>NZ_JADIKF010000031.1 GCF_016904945.1 Dyella mobilis | reverse complement strand
AAGCCCCTGGCGGTGACCTGTTGCGGGTGCGCCCAGGCGCACGAGCCGCAACAAGCCCAAGCACAAAGAAAAAACCCTCACCAGACGGTGAGGGTTTTTAGGATGAAGCCCCTGGCGGTGACCTACTCTTGCATGGAAAGTCCACACTACCATCGGCGCAGCTGCGTTTCACTTCCGAGTTCGGGATGGGATCGGGTGGGACCACAGCGCTATAGCCGCCAGGGAAGGGGTTGAGTCAGCGCTGGTAAGCGCCGGACTCAAGCTCTTCGAAGAGACCAGCCACAGAGGGCCGGTTTTTACTCTTCCGCGAGATAACTCTCGCGTTGGATAAGGGGTAAACGAGTGACAAGCGTCTGGTGAAATGTCTGGAGATGATTCGTTGGTACAAAGACTCACGAAGCGTCTTGGGGTTATATGGTCAAGCCGCACGGCTCATTAGTATGCGTTAGCTCAATGCATTGCTGCACGTCCACACCGCACCTATCAACCACTTAGTCTAAATGGGGCCTTTAGGAGAATTAAATTCTCGGGAGATCTCATCTTGGGGCGTGCTTCCCGCTTAGATGCTTTCAGCGGTTATCACTTCCGTTCGTAGCTACCGGGCAATGCCATGGGCATGACAACCCGAACACCAGCGGAACGTCCACTCCGGTCCTCTCGTACTAGGAGCAGCCCCCCTCAAATCTCCAACGCCCACGACAGATAGGGACCGAACTGTCTCACGACGTTCTGAACCCAGCTCGCGTACCACTTTAAATGGCGAACAGCCATACCCTTGGGACCGGCTACAGCCCCAGGATGTGATGAGCCGACATCGAGGTGCCAAACACCGCCGTCGATATGAACTCTTGGGCGGTATCAGCCTGTTATCCCCGGAGTACCTTTTATCCGTTGAGCGATGGCCCTTCCATACAGAACCACCGGATCACTAAGACCTACTTTCGTACCTGCTTGATCCGTCGATCTCGCAGTCAAGCACGCTTATGCCTTTGCACACAGTGCGCGATGTCCGACCGCGCTGAGCGTACCTTCGTGCTCCTCCGTTACTCTTTGGGAGGAGACCGCCCCAGTCAAACTACCCACCATACACGGTCCCCGATCCGGATTACGGACCTAGGTTAGAACGTCAAGCACTTCAGGGTGGTATTTCAAGGATGGCTCCACCGAAACTAGCGTCTCGGTTTCATAGCCTCCCACCTATCCTACACAGAAGAACTCAACGTTCAGTGTAAAGCTATAGTAAAGGTTCACGGGGTCTTTCCGTCTTGCCGCGGGAACGCTGCATCTTCACAGCGATTTCAATTTCACTGAGTCTCGGGTGGAGACAGCGCCGCTGTCGTTACGCCATTCGTGCAGGTCGGAACTTACCCGACAAGGAATTTCGCTACCTTAGGACCGTTATAGTTACGGCCGCCGTTTACTGGGGCTTCGATCAAGAGCTTCGCCTTGCGGCTGACCCCATCAATTAACCTTCCAGCACCGGGCAGGCGTCACACCCTATACGTCCACTTTCGTGTTTGCAGAGTGCTGTGTTTTTGATAAACAGTCGCAGCGGCCAGGTTACTGCGACCCTCTAACGCTCAGTCACGCACGTGACCACGTCGGAGGGCGCACCTTCTCCCGAAGTTACGGTGCCATTTTGCCTAGTTCCTTCACCCGAGTTCTCTCAAGCGCCTTGGGATTCTCACCCTGCCTACCAGTGTCGGTTTACGGTACGGTTTGCTGTAGCTGAAGCTTAGTGGCTTTTCCTGGAAGCGTGGTCTCAGTCACTTCGCCCTATTGGGCTCGTCTCGGTGCTCGGCATAAGTGATCCCGGATTTGCCTAAGATCACTGCCTACCGCCTTTCCCCAGGACAACCAACGCCTGGTAGACCTAACCTTCTCCGTCCCCACATCGCACTACAGTCAAGTGCTGGAATATTAACCAGCTTCCCATCGACTACGCATTTCTGCCTCGCCTTAGGGGCCGACTCACCCTGCGCCGATGAACGTTGCGCGAGGAAACCTTGGGCTTTCGGCGTGCGGGCTTTTCACCCGCATTATCGTTACTCATGTCAGCATTCGCACTTCCGATACCTCCAGCATGCTTCTCAACACACCTTCGCAGGCTTACGGAACGCTCCTCTACCGCGCACACAAAGTGTGCACCCCGAGCTTCGGTGTCATGCTTAGCCCCGTTAAATCTTCCGCGCAGACCGACTCGACCAGTGAGCTATTACGCTTTCTTTAAAGGGTGGCTGCTTCTAAGCCAACCTCCTGGCTGTCTATGCCTTTCCACATCGTTTTCCACTTAGCATGAACTTGGGGACCTTAGCTGCGGGTCTGGGTTGTTTCCCTTTTCACGACGGACGTTAGCACCCGCCGTGTGTCTCCCGGATAGTCTGTCCTGGTATTCGGAGTTTGCCATGGTTTGCTAAGTCGCGATGACCCGCTAGCCATAACAGTGCTCTACCCCCAGGAAGATTCGTCCGAGGCGCTACCTAAATAGCTTTCGAGGAGAACCAGCTATCTCCGAGTTTGTTTAGCCTTTCACTCCTATCCTCAGCTCATCCCCATCTATTGCAACAGATGTGGGTTCGGTCCTCCAGTGCGTGTTACCGCACCTTCAACCTGGCCAAGGATAGATCACTCGGTTTCGGGTCTACTGCCAGAGACTATGCGCCCTATTCAGACTCGGTTTCCCTTCGCCTCCCCTATACGGTTAAGCTTGCCACTGACAGTAAGTCGCTGACCCATTATACAAAAGGTACGCAGTCACCCTTGCGGGCTTCCACTGCTTGTACGTATACGGTTTCAGGGTCTATTTCACTCCCCTCTCCGGGGTTCTTTTCGCCTTTCCCTCACGGTACTTGTTCGCTATCGGTCAGTCAGGAGTATTTAGCCTTGGAGGATGGTCCCCCCATGTTCAGACAAGGTTTCTCGTGCCTCGCCTTACTCAATTTCATGCCACGTGCATTTTCGCCTACGGGACTATCACCCGCTACGGTTGGCCTTTCCAGACCCTTCGGCTAACACATGCAGCACTTTTGGGCTGCTCCCCGTTCGCTCGTCGCTACTGAGGGAATCTCGGTTGATTTCTTTTCCTCCGGGTACTTAGATATTTCAGTTCCCCGGGTTCGCTTCGCTGAGCTATGTATTCACTCAGCGATACTCCTTTCGGAGTGGGTTTCCCCATTCGGACATTGCCGGATCAAAGCTTGTTGCCAGCTCCCCGACACTTTTCGCAGGCTGCCACGTCCTTCATCGCCTCTGACTGCCAAGGCATCCACCGTATACGCTTAGTCGCTTGACCATATAACCCCAAGTCGCCTCAGGGCTACGCTCTTCCCTCCTCAGGGCTGAGCTTTCGCCAAACAACGCTTTCGCTTACTTCTTTGCCTCAACGACACATCTCGGTTCAGTTCAAAACCAAGACGCTTGTCACTCGTTTACATTTTCAAAGAACACAAGACCGGCCTCAACGCCGTCTCGTTTCAATAATCTTTTGTGTGCGCTACACATCCGCTTTAGCCTGAACTGGTGGAGCCAGTCGGGATCGAACCGACGACCCCCTGCTTGCAAAGCAGGTGCTCTCCCAGCTGAGCTATGGCCCCGTAATTCGGGTCAGCATCCCAGTAATGGTGGGTCTAGGTGGACTCGAACCACCGGCCTCACCCTTATCAGGGGTGCGCTCTAACCACCTGAGCTACAGACCCATAAAGCTTCACGACCCACTCCTTGCGGAGTGAATCATTCACGCCGTCGGCGTGCGGATGTGCAGGTGTCTTGTGTGGACGTCTTGCGGAGGATGGTCTGTCGTTCTCGAAAGGAGGTGATCCAGCCGCACCTTCCGATACGGCTACCTTGTTACGACTTCACCCCAGTCATGAACCACTCCGTGGTCGTCGCCCTCCTTGCGGTTAGGCTAACGGCTTCTGGAGCAACTCACTCCCATGGTGTGACGGGCGGTGTGTACAAGGCCCGGGAACGTATTCACCGCAGCATAGCTGATCTGCGATTACTAGCGATTCCGACTTCACGAAGTCGAGTTGCAGACTTCGATCCGGACTGGGATCGGCTTTCTGGGATTGGCTCCACCTCGCGGTATTGCAACCCTCTGTACCGACCATTGTAGTACGTGTGTAGCCCTGGCCGTAAGGGCCATGATGACTTGACGTCATCCCCACCTTCCTCCGGTTTGTCACCGGCAGTCTCCTTAGAGTTCCCACCATTACGTGCTGGCAACTAAGGACAAGGGTTGCGCTCGTTGCGGGACTTAACCCAACATCTCACGACACGAGCTGACGACAGCCATGCAGCACCTGTGTTCTGATTCCCGAAGGCACTCCCGCATCTCTGCAGGATTCCAGACATGTCAAGGCCAGGTAAGGTTCTTCGCGTTGCATCGAATTAAACCACATACTCCACCGCTTGTGCGGGCCCCCGTCAATTCCTTTGAGTTTCAGTCTTGCGACCGTACTCCCCAGGCGGCGAACTTAACGCGTTAGCTTCGACACTGATCTCCGAGTTGAGACCAACATCCAGTTCGCATCGTTTAGGGCGTGGACTACCAGGGTATCTAATCCTGTTTGCTCCCCACGCTTTCGTGCCTCAGCGTCAGTGTTGATCCAGATGGCCGCCTTCGCCACTGATGTTCCTCCCGATCTCTACGCATTTCACCGCTACACCGGGAATTCCACCATCCTCTATCACACTCTAGCGACCCAGTATCCACTGCCATTCCCAGGTTGAGCCCGGGGATTTCACAGCAGACTTAAGTCACCGCCTACGCACGCTTTACGCCCAGTAATTCCGATTAACGCTTGCACCCTTCGTATTACCGCGGCTGCTGGCACGAAGTTAGCCGGTGCTTATTCCTCAGGTACCGTCAGCCCCATAGGGTATTAACCCGTGGTATTTCGCTCCTGATAAAAGTGCTTTACAACCCGAAGGCCTTCTTCACACACGCGGCATTGCTGGATCAGGCTTGCGCCCATTGTCCAATATTCCCCACTGCTGCCTCCCGTAGGAGTCTGGGCCGTGTCTCAGTCCCAGTGTGGCTGATCATCCTCTCAGACCAGCTATCGATCGTCGCCTTGGTAGGCCTTTACCCTACCAACTAGCTAATCGAACATCGGTCCATCCAACCGCGCGAGGTCATTGCTGATCCCCCGCTTTCTCCCGTAGGACGTATGCGGTATTAGCGTAAGTTTCCCTACGTTATCCCCCACGTCTGGGCAGGTCCCGATGTATTCCTCACCCGTCCGCCACTCGCCACCCACAGTATTGCTACTGCTGTGCTGCCGTTCGACTTGCATGTGTTAGGCATGCCGCCAGCGTTCAATCTGAGCCAGGATCAAACTCTTCACTTAAGTTTTCGAATGTCCGAAGACACTCTATCTTTCTGAAGCGTTTACCCTAACCTTAAAACGTCAAGCTTTTGAATTGACTCTTAGGTTAGACGCTTGCATTTGTTTGGACAGATTTGCCCATCCAACGCAAGACGCCCACACAAGTCACCTGCGCACACTGTCAAAGATCAATCACTTGCGATCCGTTCTTCAGATCGCCCCGAAGCATTTCGTCCCGGGTGAGCCGCTTAATATACATCCCTTTCGCTTTCCGTCAACACCCAATTTTTGGGAAGTTGCTTCGAGGGGGAACCTTCAACGGACGGCTTCTCGTCGAAGGGGTCGAAATAATAGCGCCTCCCCATCTCCCTGGGAAGGGGGCAACGAGCATTTGATGACGATTGAATGACTGACGCCCTCTGACCCGCTCTCTTCGCGGACTCGCCACTCAAGTCCTGCAGGCGAACAGCGCCAGCAATCT
>NZ_JADIKF010000032.1 GCF_016904945.1 Dyella mobilis | reverse complement strand
AGTAGGTCACCGCCAGGGGCTTCATCCTAAAAACCCTCACCGTCTGGTGAGGGTTTTTTCTTTGTGCTTGGGCTTGTTGCGGCTCGTGCGCCTGGGCGCACCCGCAACAGGTCACCGCCAGGGGCTTTATCCTAAAAACGCCTTCCCAACCGGGAAGGCGTTTTGCTTTTTGCGAGGCGAAATCAGCTTGGAAACGCCTGATCCAGCCAATCCGGAACAGGAATGCCTTTCTCTCTAAGGAATCTCGGATTGAACAGTTTGGCCTGATAGCGCGTGCCTGCATCACTGAGCACGGTGACAATCGTGTGCCCAGGTCCCAGCTCCCTGGCCAACCGGATCGCCCCGGCGAGATTCACGCCGCTCGATCCCCCGACACACCAGCCCTCTTCACGAAGCAGTTCGTGCAGCAACGGAACCGACTCTTGATCGGGAACCGACCAGGCCAGGTCGATGGGCGCGCCTTCGAAATTTGCCGTTATCCGGCTGGAACCGATCCCTTCGCTGATCGAGCTGCCTTCGGCCAGCAACTCGCCTCGATTGATGTAATGGGCAAGTGCCGAGCCTGCAGGGTCCGATAAAGCGATCTTCGCCCCTGGGTTGCGCTCTTTCAGCGCACGTCCTACTCCAGCGAGGGTTCCGCCCGTGCCGGCAGCGCAAACAAAGCCATCCACCTGGCCAAGGGTTTGGTCCCAAATTTCGACTGCAGTGGTGGCTTCGTGCCAATCGCGGTTGGCGGTGTTGTCGAATTGATTTCCAAACCAGGCGCTTCCAGGGGTTTGTTCGTTCAGGCTGTCGCTGTAGGCGCGCGCCACGTGCACATAGTGCCGCGGATCCTTGAACGGCACGGCTGGAACCAGGCGAACGTCAGCCCCGGCCATTCGAAGGGTGTCGATCTTTTCCCGGCTTTGGGTCTCCGGCATGAAAATCACGGTCCGGTAGCCTCGACTGGCTCCGATCAAGGCCATGCCGATACCGGTATTGCCGGCGGTCCCCTCCACGATCGTGCCGCCTGGACGCAGCAGGCCTTTGCGTTCGGCGTCGCAGATCAGCCCGAGCGCCGTCCGGTCCTTGATCGAGCCGCCCGGGTTGAGGAATTCCGCCTTGCCCAGCACCTCGCATCCGGTAAGGGCGGATATGCGCCGCAAGCGCAGCAGTGGGGTATTTCCAACGGTGGCGGAAAGGTCCGGGCTGATGGCCATGGGCGGGGTTTTGGAAGGCTGAACGGATGGGCAGAGAGTAGCGCTGCTCTGCGTTTTTCGCCAAATGCCGGCGGCCTTGGTCGGTATATGGCCATTTTTCACATGCGGAAATTGCAGGGAAATTTTGAGCATTTTTACGTTTAGACGTCTATACGTCCATTGACGCAAAAAAAAGCCGTCGCTATAGTCGGTTTCACTCATCGAGACCGGCTGAGGGACAGGCCCTTTGAAGCCGGGGCAACCTGCGGGATAAAACCTGCAACGGTGCCAACTCCTGCGGGGCGCTCTGGCGTCGACCGGAAGATGGGATGTCGTCGATCCGTGCGATTACGTGGCGGGCTTGACGGCAACTCTTCAACGGTTCTCCGCAGGGCGATGCAACTGGAGAACCGCAATGCCTCAGCTCGCCAATTCATCCCTCGACGATTGTCATACGGCCGTGATCGTGCCACTGCATTCGCGCGCCACGCTCACTGAGCAGCGCAGCAGCCGTCGTCTGAGCCTCCAGCCCAAATATGGCAGCTGTCCGGCACTGGTGGATGTGCGCTATCAATGGGCCGGTGCACCCGATGCGCCCACGATCATCGTGCAGGGCGGCATTTCCGCCGATCGGCACGTGGCAGCCAGCGGACAGGGAAATTCCGGTTGGTGGTCGGAACTGGTCGGTCACGGGCAAGCCATCGACCTGGCTCATTGCCGCGTGCTCAGCATCGACTGGCTGACTCCCGGCGATTTCGACGAGAGCCCGCGCGCCATTTCCAGCGAAGACCAGGCCGATGCGCTTGCTGCGCTGATCGAAGCGTTGGGCATTGGGCACGTCGCGGCGTTTGTGGGTTCCTCCTACGGTGCGATGGTCGCGCTCGCTTTTGCATCGCGGCATCCGGGCAAGGCGGAAAAGTTGGTGCTCCTCGCCGGTGCTCATCGCGCCCATCCGCTGTCCACCGCGCAGCGCTCGATCCAGCGGCAGATTCTTCGCCTGGGCCAGCAGACCGGCCGGGTGGAAGAGGCGCTTTCGCTGGCACGCCAGCTCGCCATGACCACCTATCGCGGCAGCGAGGAATTCGCGCGCCGTTTCGCCAGCACACCCGATTACCGTGAAGGCCGGTTTCACTTTCCGGTCGAAGACTATCTCGATCATGCAGGCCGCAGCTTCGTAAAGCGCTTCGATCTCGAGCGTTTTCTCGCACTTTCCGAATCGATTGATCTGCACGACGTCGCGCCGGAAAACATCGACGCATCGGTCACGTTGATCGGCTTCCCCTCGGATCGACTCGTGCCGTTGGCCGACTTGTGCGAACTGCAACGCCGCCTTCGTGGCTCGGCCACCCTGGAAGTGGTCGACTCGCCTTACGGCCACGATGCCTTTCTCAAAGAAACCCAGCAATTGGCGCCGTTGCTGCGTCAAGCCATTCCTTGTAGTCGCGGAGTCTGAATCATGTGTGCTGATCTCGTAAATGAAGCTTCCGCCAGTACCCGCGCCGTTCGCGCCGGCATTGAATCGGATACGCAGCATGGTTCGGTGGTGCCGCCGTTGCATCTTTCCACCAACTACAGCTTCACAGGCTTGGGTGGCAAGCGCGCGTACGATTACTCGCGCAGCGGTAATCCGACGCGCGACCTGCTGGGCAACGCGCTCGCTGAGTTGGAGCAGGGCGCCGGTGCGGTCATAACGGCCAGCGGCATGGCCGCCGTTGCGTTGGCATTGGAACTGGTGCCCGCGGGCTCTACCGTTCTGGCCGCGCACGATTGCTACGGCGGTACCTGGCGCCTGCTCGATGCATGGGCGAAGAAGGGGCGTTTCAATGTTCGCTTCGCCGATCTCACGGACAATCACGCCCTCGCCGAAGGATTGGCCGCCAAACCTTCACTGGTATGGGTGGAAACGCCGTCCAATCCGCTCTTGCGCATTACCGATATCCGTCACGTGGCGCAGGCTGCGCACGCCGTCGGCGCGCTGGTGGTGGTGGACAACACGTTCCTGTCTCCGGCTCTGCAGCAGCCGTTGACCTTGGGCGCAGACGTGGTGGTGCATTCGACCACCAAGTACATCAACGGTCACAGCGACGTCGTGGGTGGTGCGGTCGTGGCGCGCGAGGCGGCCGTGGCGGAGCAGCTGAAGTGGTGGGGCAATTGCAACGGTCTCACCGGTGCGCCGTTCGACAGTTTTCTAACTTTGCGCGGCCTGCGTACGTTGAATGTGCGCTTGCGTCAGCATCAGGAAAATGCCGAACGCGTCGCGGAATATCTCGATCGCCACGCGGCAGTGCGCAAGGTCTATTACCCCGGCCTGCAAAACCATTCCGGCCACGCGCTGGCTTCCCGGCAGCAGCAAGGATTTGGCGCCATGCTCAGCTTTGAGCTGCATGGCGATGTCGCGCAGATCGAGGCTTTCGTCGACGGGTTGCAGTATTTCTCGCTGGCCGAATCGCTTGGCGGGGTGGAAAGCCTGATCGCGCATCCCGCATCCATGACACACGCAGCGATGGCTCCCGAAGCGCGTCGCGCTGCCGGCATTGCCGACACGCTGTTGCGCCTGTCGATCGGTATCGAAGACAGCGACGATCTGCTGCGCGACGTGGATGCGGCGTTGCAACGTGCGCAAGCTGTTTCCCTGGATTCGCCGAAACGAAAGGTGAAGGCATGAGCGCGGTTCTGGCCGAGGTTTCCGTACGGCCATCCGTTCCCGCTGCCAAGGCGGAAATCGCCGTCGTGCTGCTCGGTACGGGCGTCGTGGGTGGAGCGTTTCTAAAGCTCTTGTGCACGCCGGTGGCCAAGCGCCTGCACTTGGTGGGGGCGGCCAATTCGCGCAAGCAGCAATCGGATCCGACGCAGTTGGCCTCGCGCGATCTGCGCGATCGGCTCAAGCGCGAGGGAACCGCACGGGACGACGCGGCCTTGCTCTCGGCGCTGGATGCTCATCACGCCCAGGTGAAGGTGATCGTCGACGCGACTGCATCGACGGATCTTGCCTCACGCCATGCCGACTGGCTGGCCCGCGGTTATCACGTCGTCACCGCCAACAAGTCGCTTGCCGGCGGGCAGTTGCCCGGTTGGCGTGCGCTGCAGGCGGCGCGCGCGGCGGGCGGGCGCTATGGCGATTCCGCTACGGTCGGTGCAGGGTTGCCGGTGCTCTCCACCTTGCGCCGCCTGTGCGACTGCGGCGATAGCCTGCTGACCTTGGAAGGCGTGTTTTCCGGTTCGCTGTCCTACTTGTTCAACCAGTACGATGGCAGCCGTCCGTTCTCCGCACTGCTGCGCGAAGCGCGCAAGCAAGGCTATACCGAACCGGACCCCCGGGCCGATCTCTCCGGCGAGGATGTGGCGCGAAAGCTGCTGATCCTCGCACGCAATGCCGGATTCGCCTTGGGCAATGATGAAGTTGTCGTGGAAAGCCTGGTGCCCGAAGCGCTGCGCGACATCTCCACCGAAGCGTTTCTGGAACGCCTCGAAGAACTGGACGAACCCTTGGCGGCGTTGCACGAGGCGGCTCGCGCACGCGGACAGGTATTGCGCTTCCTGGCCCGTCTGAACCAGCGTGGCCGTGCGCGCGTCGGCTTGACCGAAGTGCCGCTCAACCATCCCGCGGCACGCCTGTATGGCACGGACAACCAGTTTGCGTTGACGACGACCCGATACCACACGCAGCCGCTGGTTATCCAAGGCCCCGGAGCCGGCCCCGAAGTGACGGCGCAGGCCTTGCTGGGCGACGTGCTCGCCCTGGGTTAGCCAGCGCGAATCGCGTGGTCAGCGATGGCCGGCGACGTGTTCCTCATCAGGCGGCAGCATCGGCTGGTCCGGATGCAAGTGAGCGTTCTCTCGGGCGGCTTCCACCGCCGGAGTACGCCACCCGGACTTCACGCCCCACAAGTAGAACACCAGGCCAATGATGGCGACGACAACGAGGTCGATGCCGTAGGACAGATAGCCGTGGCCGCCGAAGGTCGTGCTGCCGGCCCAGGACACCGCGGCGATCGTAGGCAGATAGACGATCAACCACAGCGCGCCGCGAAGATGTTGGCCGAACGCATGCCAGCCGGCTTTCGCCTGGTAATAAAGGTAAATCGGCAGCGCCACGACCATCAGCAGGATGATTTCGCCGGTAAGCGGCCACTTTGCCCAATACAGCAGTTCCGTTGCCATCACGAACGCCACGCCGGCCAGCACAGGCAGCCCGGTAATGCGCAGCGGCCGATAGAGCTCTGCTGCCGTGCGGCGCAACGTCATCACGCTGACCGGACCGGTGAGGTAGGAAATGATCGTCGCCACCGAGATCACCGCTGCCAGCGTGCCCCAGCCGCGGAAGAAGAACAAAAACAGGAACGACACCAGCAGGTTCAGCCACATGGCAGGACGCGGCACGCCCCACTTGGGGTGAATCCGGCCGAACATTTTCGGCAACGTGCCATTGCGCTCCATGCCGTAGATCATGCGCGCCGTGGTTGCGGTGTAGGTCATGCCGGTGCCGCTGGGGCTGATGAAAGCATCCACGTACAGCAGCATCGCCAGCCAATGCAGGTTCACGATGATCGCCAGTTCGGCAAACGGAGAACGGAAATCGATACCGTGCCAGCCGACTTGTGCGAGCATGTCCTGCGGCACCGCGCCGAGATACGCCACCTGCAGAATGACGTAGATGACCGTCGCGAGCAGGATGGAGCCGACCACTGCAAAAGGAATGCTCCGACCCGGATTTCGCGCCTCGCCGGCGAGATTCACCGGACTCTGGAAACCGTTGAAGCTGAAAACGATACCCGCCGTGGCAACCGCATTGAGCACCGCGGCAAAGTCGATCGCATGGCTGCCGCCGTGAATGCCCACCGAGAGATTTTCGGCATGGAAACCGCTGGCGATCAGCGAGAGACCGGTTGCAGCGGGCACCACCAGCTTGAACATGGTGATGGTGGAATTGGAATGCGCGAACAGTTTCACGCTCCAGAAGTTGAGCAGGAAATAGATGACCACCAGGACGGCGGCGATCATCAGTCCGGTATGGCTCAGCTCGCCCGCACCGTTCGTGACGTGATAGAGGTCCTGCGCCCATTGCCATTGCCAGGAGGCCATGTACTGCACCGAGGCTTCCGCTTCCACCGGAATGACCGAAACGATGGCGATCCAGTTTGCCCAGGCAGCGATGAATCCGACCAGCGAGCCGTGCGAGTAATGGCCATAGCGCACCATGCCCCCGGATTCGGGAAACATCGCGCCCAGCTCGGCATAGGTCAGCGCGATCGTCATGATGATCGCCGCGCCCAGCACCCAGGCCCAGATGGCACCGGGGCCGGCCAGGCCCGCCGCCTTCCATGCGCCGAACAACCAGCCTGAGCCAATGATCGAGCCCAGTCCGGTCAGCATCAGGGCGAAGGGCCCTACGTCGCGGCGAATGGCGTTGGAAGAAGACATGCGGACTCCTGAGGCGAAACGGCTCGACACAAGCGGCCGATGATGACAGACCGGTGTAGCCAGTGTCAGCCCGGGGAGGGTTCTTGGCGCCGGTATCGGACGCCATTTTCGGCGGCTCGCCTAGGCGTCTTGATGGCTATATATCGCTTTATCCGGAATAAGAGATATATACTCTCCAGACCTGCCGCCAAGGACCCGTGCAATGCCGGCCATCAGCTTCGAATTCTTCCCCCCCAAGACCGACGAGCAGCGCGCCCAGCTCGACCGGGCCGCCAAGGAATTGAAGGCGCTCAAGCCGGAATATGTCTCCGTCACCTTTGGCGCCGGCGGCTCCACGCTCAGCTACACCAGCGAAACCGTGGCACGGCTGCATCAACAACATGGACTGGACGTCGCTCCGCATTTGTCCTGCATGGGCGGCACGCGCAAGGAAATCGCCGAGCTGCTCGATGCCTATCGCGCCGCAGGCTATCGCCGCATCGTGGCGTTGCGCGGCGATCTGCCGTCGGGCATGGCTTCGCCGGGCGACTTCCGCTACGCCGCCGAGCTGGTGCGCTTCATTCGCGAGCACAGCGGCAATCATTTTCACGTCGAAGTGGCGGCCTATCCCGAAATGCACCCGCAGGCGGAGGACGTGCAAACCGATCTGCGCCATTTCAAAGCGAAAATCGAGGCGGGTGCGGACGGCGCCATCACCCAGTATTTCTTTAACGCCGACGCGTATTTCCGCTTCGTCGACGACGTGCGCCGGCTCGGTGTGTCGGTACCCGTGGTGCCGGGCATCATGCCGATCTCCAATTACGCACAGCTCAAGCGCTTCTCCGATGCCTGCGGCGCGGAGATCCCGCGCTGGATCGCCAAGCGCATGCAGGCCTATTACGACGACGTCGAGGCCATTCGCGCGATGGGCGCGGAAGTGGTCGCACAACTTTGCCGTCGCCTGCTGGAAGGCGGCGCACCGGGCTTGCACTTCTATACGCTCAATCGCGCCAAGGCGACGCGCGCCGTGCTTGATCAATTGCACTGATTGCCCCGGCGCATCGGACTATGCTCGCCCGATGCGTCTACAGGCCTTACTGCTTTTGCTGCTTTTGCCAATCGCCACCGCCAGGGCGCAGGGCGATATTCATCGCTGCATGGGCGCCGGCGGCATACCCGTGTTTACCGATCGTGCCTGCACGGACGTCAACGCCACGCCCGCTCTGCCGCCGGCCACGGTCGCCACCGTCGCGGCTCCCGCTGCCCCGGGCATTCCCGCGGCGCCGCCTACCGTGCTTTGCGCCGCCGATCTCGCGCATCTGAAGCAGGCCGTGGTGGACGCCTTCGCCGTTCGCAATCCCAATCGCCTCGCCGGGTTGATGCTCTGGAATGGCGACGGGCAAGACACCGTGGTCGCCAACATCCGCCTGTTCAGTCGCCTGATGGCCCGACCGCTGGTTGGCGTGACGGTGGAGGGGGCGCCGGATCCCGATGAAAGCGATGCCGATCCGGCTGCACCCGCCACAGTCCATTCGCCTGCGCACGGTGAGGCGCTGAGCGTGCAGACCGAGGCTGAGGACGGCAGCGGCGCCACCGAGCGGACGCACTTCGGAGTCGTTCATCGCGATGGCTGCCTGTGGCTGGAGCCGCAGGAGTAAGGGCGCCGGATGCCTGCTGGCAGTATCATGGGCGGTCCCCAACGGAGAACTCCCCATGGCCCAGCAGTACCCCGAATGGATCTGGCAGAACGGCGAAATCAAGCCGTGGAAGGAAGCCACCACCCACGTGATGTCGCACGCCTTGCACTACGGTTCGTCGGTATTCGAGGGTATACGCAGCTATGTCACGCCGGAAGGCGCGGCTATTTTCCGGCTCACCGATCATCTCAAGCGCCTGTACCAGTCGGCCAAGATCTACGACATGGTGTTGCCGTATTCGCAGGACCAATTGGCGTCCGCGTGCCGCGAAGTCATGCGCAAGAATGGCCAGACCGCCGCTTATCTGCGTCCGGTGGCTTATCGCGGCCTGGGCGGTTTCGGTTTGTCCGCCGAAACGCCGATCGACGTTGCCGTGGCCAGCTGGCCGATGGGTCCCTATCTCGGGCCCGAGGCATTGGAAGTCGGCATCAACGCGTGCGTGTCGAGCTGGCAGCGCTTTGCGCCCAACACCATTCCCGCCGGCGCCAAAGCAGGCGGCAATTATCTCTCCGGCCAGCTGATCGCGCGCGAAGCGCGTCGTCTGGGCTTCGGTGAAGGCATCGCCTTGGCGGCCAACGGCCTGCTTAGCGAAGGCGCGGGCGAAAACCTGTTCCTGATGTTTGATGGCGTCTTGCATACCACGCCGGCGAGCGCATCGATCCTTACCGGCATCACGCGCGACACGCTGAAGGTGCTCGCGCGCGAAGACGGTCTTGAAGTGATCGAGCGCGACATCCCGCGCGAATACCTCTATCTCGCCGACGAAATCCTCATGTGCGGCACGGCTGCGGAAATCACGCCGATTCGCGAAATCGACGGCAAGCAGATCGGCAGCGGCAAGGCGGGGCGCATCACGCGTCGCTTGCAGGAGCTGTATTTCGGCTTGTTCAACGGCAAGACGCAGGACAAATGGGGCTGGCTGGAGCCGGTCTGATTTTTCTTCGGATGCAAAAGAAAAAGGGCGCGTTTCCGCGCCCTTTTTTGTTTCCGATAAAGCAGCCGATCAATAGCGATAGTGATCCGGCTTGTACGGACCTTCCACCGGCACGCCGATGTAGGCGGCCTGTTCCGGAGTGAGCTTGGTCAGCTTCACGCCGATCTGCTCCAGGTGCAGGCGAGCCACTTCTTCGTCCAGCTGCTTGGGCAGGCGATAGACCGTCTTCTCATACGTATCCTTGTGCGCCCACAGGTCGAGCTGGGCCAAGGTCTGGTTGGAGAAGCTGTTGGACATCACGAACGCCGGGTGGCCATGCGCGCAGCCCAGGTTCACCAGGCGGCCTTCCGCCAGCATGTAGATGCTGTGGTTGCTCTTGGCGAACGTGTAGCGGTCCACCTGCGGCTTGATGTTCTCGTGCGTCACATCCTTGGCGGCATTCAGGCGGTCCATCTGGATCTCGTTGTCGAAATGGCCGATGTTGCACACCAGGGCGTTGTTCTTCATCGCCGCCATGTGTTCCAGCGTGATGATGTCCTTGTTGCCGGTGGTGGTGACGTAGATGTCGGCGATGCCGAGCGTGTCTTCCACGGTGGTGACCTGGAAGCCTTCCATCGCCGCCTGCAGGGCGTTGATCGGATCGATCTCGGTGACGATCACGCGTGCGCCGAAGCCCTTCAGCGAATGCGCGCAACCCTTGCCCACGTCGCCGTAGCCGCACACCACGGCCACCTTGCCGGCCACCATCAGGTCGGTGGCGCGCTTGATGCCGTCGGCCAGCGATTCACGGCAACCGTACAGGTTGTCGAACTTGCTCTTGGTGACCGAGTCGTTGACGTTGATTGCCGGCACCAGCAGCTTGCCCGCTTCCATCATCTGGTAGAGGCGATGCACACCGGTGGTGGTTTCTTCGGAAACACCCTTCCAGTCGGCCGCGACCTTCTTCCAGAAACCGGGGCGCTCCTTGGCGGTGCGCTTGAGCAGATCCTTGATGACCTGTTCTTCGTGGTTGCCGCTGGGCGTGTTGACCCAGTTGTCGCCGTTTTCCATGTCCACGCCCTTGTGGATCAGCAGGGTCGCGTCGCCGCCGTCATCGACGATCAGCTCCGGGCCCTGCATGCCCGGGTGGGTGAGCATGTCCAGCGTGCAGTCCCAATACTCTTCCAGCGTCTCGCCCTTCCAGGCGAACACCGGAATGCCGGCGGCCGCGATCGCAGCCGCGCAGTCGTCCTGGGTCGAGAAGATGTTGCACGAAGCCCAGCGCACCGAGGCGCCGAGCGCACTCAGCGTCTCGATCAGTACGGCGGTTTCCTTGGTCATGTGCAGCGAGCCGGACAGGCGCACGCCCTTGAGCGGCTTGCTCGGCGCATAGCGGGCGCGGATCTGCATCAGGCCGGGCATTTCTTCTTCGGCCATGCGGATGCGGCGGCGGCCGAGTTCGGCCAGTGCGATATCGCGGACTTTGTAGTCGTGCGCAGCGCTATCTTTGGTTACAGCATTCATTCGGGATGTCTCCGAGTCTCATGGGGAAAACCCAGCCCGGGGAGGCCAGGCCGACGCGAAATCGCGTCATGAGCGCCGTTGCAATCGAAGCATCCACCGAGCCTGGCCTTCTTGGTGAAGAGTCTGCACAGGGATGTGCCGGCTCTTGCGGATGGATCCGCGTCCAATACAGTCGCAGCGCCCCTCGGCGAAGACGCCCATTCTAGCGACAGATCCACCCTTATGACGACTTGGAACGCTGCAATGCGTCATAAATTGGTTAGGCTAGGGGATCGATCCCACGGAGGCCGTATGGAAGCCAGTCGAGACCCTGAATTCCTGCCCCACGACGCCCCGCTGCGCGAGGACGTACACCGCCTTGGCGCGATGGTGGGGCGCATGCTGGCTGAACAGGGGGGCGAGGGCTTCTATCAGCGGGTGGAGCAGGTACGGACGGCTTCCATCCGCCGCCGGCGCGAGGGAGAGGCGGTCGACGATCTCGCCGAATCGCTGAAGGAACTCGATGCCGGCGCTGCCGAGGCGCTCGCACGGGCCTTTGCCAGCTATTTCCAGGCGGTGAACACGGCCGAGCGCGTCCATCGCATTCGCCGGCGCCGCGATTACCAGCGCGAAGAGGGCCGGCCGCAACCCGAATCCTTGCTCGACGTATTGCAGCAATTGAAAGACCAGGGCGTCGGCGCGGACGAATTGCTCGAATGGCTGTTCAAGCTGAAGGTCGAGCCGGTGTTCACCGCGCATCCCACCGAGGCGATTCGCCGCTCGCTGCTGGAAAAGGAGCAGGCTATCGTGCGCGCGCTGGTCGACAACTTCGATCCGACGCGTACGCCGCAGGAGCGGAAGGAAGACGACGATCGCATTTTCATGGCTCTGTCCGCCGGCTGGCAGACTGCCGAAGCCTCGCCGATCCGTCCCAGTGTGCAGGACGAGCATCATCACGTCGGGTTTTATCTCGCCAATCCGCTCTACCGCATCGTGCCGGCTTTCTACGAGGCGCTGGCCGACGCGCTGCAAACGGTCTATGGCGTGGCCATTCCGTTGCCGCGCCTGCTCAGTTTTGCGACCTGGGTCGGCGGCGACATGGACGGCAACCCGAACGTGGGCGCCGAAACGATCGCCAACAGCCTGTCAACGCAACGCGCGCACGTCCTGGAACATTACATCGCCGACATCGACGGCCTCGCGCGCCTGTTGAGCCAGACCGACGACCGCGTCGACTTCGACAAATCGTTGCTCAAGCGCCTGGCGCTTTATCGCGAACAGTTTCCGCGCGCCGCTGCCACCATCCGTCCGCGCCACGCCGACATGCCTTACCGCTGCCTGCTGACCTTGATGCGCGCGCGCCTGGAAGCAACGCTGGAGGAAGGCCACGCGGAAGGCTATGCCTCGGCGGACGAATTGCTCGACGATCTGTTGCTGATCGTGCACGGGCTGATCGATCACCACGGACTGAATGCAGGCGCCTATGCCGTGCGTCGCCTGATCTGGCGCGTGCGCACTTTCGGGTTCCATCTGGCACGACTGGACGTGCGGCAGGATTCGCGCGTGCACGACGACGCCCTGGGCGCCTTGCTGTGCGACGAAACGTGGAGCCAGCGCGCGCCCGCCGAGCGCGTCGCGATGCTGCGGCCGTATGCCAGCGGCGAGCAGGTGCTGGCGCGCGTCGACGATGCGCAGGCCGAGTCCTTGCGCGCGGTTTTCACCACGCTGCACGAATCGCGCGGGCGTTACGGCAAGGAGGCTATCGGCCTTTACATCATCAGCATGGCGCGTTCCGCCGCCGACGTGCTGGCGGTACTCGCCCTGGCCCGGCACGGCGGCTTCGTCAGCGACGATGGCCATGCCGTCTCGCTGGACATCGCGCCGCTGTTCGAAACGGTCGATGACTTGAAGAATGCGCCCGATACCCTGCGTGCCCTGCTCGATGATCCGGTTTACCGCAACCATTTGCGCGCACGCGGGGATCGTCAGTGGGTGATGCTCGGCTATTCCGACAGCGGCAAGGATGGCGGCACGCTGGCATCGCGCTGGGGCTTGCAGCGCGCCCAGGTGGAACTGCTGGAGATGGCGCAACAGGCGGGCATCCAGCTGGCCTTTTTTCACGGCCGCGGCGGTTCGGCCAGTCGTGGCGGTGCGCGCATCACGCCGGCGCTGATGTCCTCGCCGCGCGGTTCGGTGGCCGGAGTGCTGCGGGTGACCGAACAGGGCGAAGTGATTCATCGCAAGTACGGCATCCGTGCGCTGGCTTTGCGCAACCTGGAGCAGACCGTGGGCGCGGTTCTGCGCGCCAGCCTGCGTCCGCGCGAGGACGAACCGCGCGAAGCGCAGTGGCGCGAGCTTCTGAGTGCGCTGGCGGCGGACAGTCGCCGTGCTTATCGCGCACTGGTCGACCGCGAGGGTTTTGTCGATTACTTCCGTGCCGCCACGCCCATCGACGTGATCGAGCAAATGGCACTCGGGTCGCGCCCTTCGCGCCGGCGCAGCATGCGCGGCGTCGAGGACCTGCGTGCCATTCCCTGGGTGTTCGCCTGGACCCAATGCCGCTCGATCATCACCGGCTGGTACGGCCTGGGCAGCGCGCTCGACCGTGCTGCCGCCGATGGTGGCGAGCAGATGCTGATGGAAATGGCGCGCGATTGGCCCTTTCTCGCCAATGCGCTCGATGACGTGGAAATGGTGCTCGCCAAGTGCGACCTGGATATCGCCGAGGCGTTTTCCAAGTTGGCCGGACCCTTGCACGAACCGTTCTTTACGCTGATCCGCGAAGAATTCGAACGCACCCGTCGCTGGGTGTTGCGCTTGAAAGGCAGCGAGGAACTGTTGCGCGACGATCCGCGCCTGTCCTTGTCGATTCGCCTGCGCAATCCCTATGTCGACCCGATGAGCCTGCTGCAGGTGGATCTATTGCAACGCTGGCGCGCGACGGATCGCGCGGACGAGCACTTGCTGCGCGCGTTGGTCGCTTGCGTCAACGGCGTGGCGCAGGGATTGCAGAATACGGGGTAAGCACGGTGCCATCTGTTTACGGCGGATTGCGGTCCGCCGAACCGGGCACCGCTCGCGCCAGAGGATTTGACGCCCTAAGGCCCCCTCCGGAGCTGTCCGGTTGCGAAATCGCACCATCCGGAAACGGACAGCTGTCACCGCCGAATCATCGAAAGAAGATAAGAAAGTTGCTGATTCGGCGAGCTTTTTAGCGGCGCGAAGGGATTGGCACGGCGCTTGCCAAGTCCCTTGGCATGGATATCGCCAACCCTCTCTACAAAGTTCGCAAGCGACGCCGCATGCAGTTGATCGGCGCAGCCGGCGCGGTTGCCCTGGTGCTGGTCGTGCTGCTGGTGTCGCGGCTGGATCCGGCCATGCCTCAGGTGGATCGTTCCAGCTTGTGGATCGATACCGTGCAAAGCGGCGGCATGCTGCGCGAAGTAAACGCCACCGGCACCCTGGTGCCACGCGAGATCCGCTGGCTGGCGGCCGCTACGCCGGCGCAGGTGGAAAAGATCCTGGTCTGGCCGGGTACACGCGTCGAACCCGATACCGTGCTCATGCGCTTGTCCGATCCCTCGGTGGAGGACAATCTGCGCAATGCCCAGGCCCAGGTCGTCGCCGCGCAGGCCGGTGTCGCCGCCAAGCAGGCCGATCTCACCTCGCAGATGCTGGACGAGCGTTCGGCGCTTTCCCTTGCGCAATCCGATCTCGCGTCGGCAAGAGTCAAGGCCGATGCCGACAGCAAGGCCATGCAACTGCACGTCATTCCGGAAGTGCAGTACGAGCAGGAACAGATTGCGCTGAAGCAGTTGCAGTCCCACGTGCAGATCGAGCAACAGCGCGTGGATGCGTTTGCGGCCACCATGAAGGCGCAGATGGACGCCGTACGCGCGCAACTGCTGCAGCAGCGCAGCAACCTCGAGCTGCGCCAGCGGCAGGCCGATGCGCTCAACGTCAAGGCCGGCATCGCGGGCGTCTTGCAGGAAATTCCCGTGCAGGAAGGCGCCCAGGTGGCGGCCGGCGCCAATCTCGCCAGAGTGGCGCGGCCGGATGTGTTGATCGCGCGCCTGCAGGTACCCGAGGTGCAGGCCAAGGACGTCGCCATCGGCATGCCGGTGGGCGTGGATACGCACAACGGCATCATTCAGGGCAAGGTGGAGCGTATCGATCCGGCGGTTCGCGACGGTACCGTGCAAGTCGATGTCGCCTTGTCCGGCGCCTTGCCGCCGGGCGCGCGCCCGGACCTGTCGGTGGATGGACGCATCCTGATCGCGAAACTGGATAACGTGCTTTCGGTAGGGCGCCCGGCGATGGCGCGGCCGGACGGCGACATCAGCCTGTTCCGTCTCGATCCGTCCAGCGGCGTCGCCACGCGGGTGGCGGTGCGTATCGGCGCGGCCTCGGTCGATCGCGTGCAGATACTTCATGGCTTGCAGACAGGGGACCAGGTCATCCTGTCCGACGTCAGCCAGTGGGATAAATATGATCGGATCCGGGTGAAATGATGTCCGCGCAGATCAGCTTCGGAAAAACGCCAACTTCTACGGAAACGCTTGGGGACCCCATGAAAGATACGGCTTCTGTTCTCGCTTTAAGTGGCATCCGCAAAGTATTTCAGGCCGACGAGGTGGAGACGCATGCACTCAGCGACGTGCATCTGGATGTGCGCCGCGGCGAATATGTGTCGATATCCGGGCCCTCCGGTTGCGGCAAAACCACCCTGCTGTCGATTCTCGGCCTGCTCGATACGCCGAGTGCAGGCCGCTACGTCTTGAACGGCCACGACGTCGCCGAACTGAAAGCCGCGGCGCGTGCACGCATTCGCAATGCGGAGATCGGCTTCATCTTCCAGGCATTCAATCTGATCGGCGATCTCACCGTGCAGGAAAATGTCGAGTTGCCGCTAACCTATCGCAACGGCATCGGTACCGGCGAGCGGCGCGCGCGGGTGGAAGAGGCTTTGCAACGCGTCGGCATGGCACACCGCATGCGCCACTATCCGGCGCAGCTTTCCGGCGGGCAGCAGCAACGTGTAGCCGTCGCGCGCGCGCTGGTCGGCAAGCCTTCCATCCTGCTTGCCGACGAACCCACCGGCAATCTGGATTCCCGCAACGGCGAATCCGTGATGGAACTGCTGGCGGAGCTGCATCGTGGAGGCGCCACTATCTGCATGGTGACGCACGATGCCCGTTATGCCGAACTGGCGCAGCGCAAGGTGCGCCTGTTCGACGGCCGCGTGGTGGACGAGGAAACCTTCGAACGCCTGCGCCGCGAGGACGAGCAGCGGCTGGACGCGCTGATCGGCCCGCGCATCGAGGTGGGTGCGTGAGCGCAGTGCTGAGGGACATCTGGGTGGCCTGGCGGGCGATGTTCCGCCGCCCCGGATACCTGCTGTTGACGACCGGAGTGCTGGCGCTGGGCATCGGCGCCAGCGTGGCGGTCTATGCGCTTATCCACGCCGTGCTGTTGCGGCCGCTTCCGTATCCCGATGCGACGCAGTTGGTACGGCTGGGGCGCCTGAGACAAGGCGGCACGTGGACCACATCGCCCGAGATATACCAGCACGTACTGCCCATGCAGGGTGTGACGTCGGCCGGGCTGATTCGCTTCATGCCCGACCAGATGAATATTGCGGTAGACGGCACGCCGCAATTGCTTCCGGTCAACCGCGCCGATCGCGGCTATCTGGCGACGCTGGGCGTGAAACCAGTGCTTGGTCGCAATTTCAGTGCGGACGAGGACCGGCCCAACGGCCCCCAGGTGGTGATGTTGAGCCACGGCTTCTGGCTGCGCCGCTACGGTGGCGATGCGTCGGTGGTCGGGCGCAACGTGGCGATCGAAGGTGTCAGCCATCAGATCATCGGGGTGCTTCCCGAAGGTGTCGATATCGAGCAGGCCGACCTGCTGCTGCCTTTGGCACTGCCGCCCAACAGCGATGATGGGGGTCCTAATGATTTCGCCGTCGCGCGACTGGCGCCCGGTGCATCGGTCGCTGCCATCGGTGCGGAATTTGCCGCCAAAGTGCACGCCACTTATGAGCACGTGGGCGGGACTGATCATATCTTCATGGCGCACGAATCCTTCCTCGCCGAGGATTTGCAGACGGCCATGCGCGCGAGCGCCAGGCCCGTATTGATGATGTTTCTGGCAAGTGCATTGCTGGTGTTGTTGATCGTCCTGGTCAACCTCGCCAACCTGATGCTTCTGCGCAGCATGGCACGCAGTCACGATGCGGCCGTGCGCGATGCGCTCGGTGCGCCGTGGATGCGGCGCATCGTGCCGATGCTTGGCGAAGGCTTGTTGATCGCCATCACCGGTACAGCGGCTGGTATGGCCTTGGCGTGGATGGGCCTGGAAATGTTGCGTGGCTTTATTCCGCCGGAATGGCTAGCCGGCAGCAGCCTGCAGGTCGATGCCTCGACCTGCGGCATCGCGCTCGCGCTCGGCGCCAGCATGATCTTGCTATCGGTATCGTTGGGTATGGCGTGGAGCTTGAAGGCCTCTTCGCCGGATGAATTGCGCACGGGCGGACGCACTGGCATGGGGCGGCGCGGTGGTTTGCTGGGGCGACTGCTGGTGGTGGCGCAGGTGGCCCTGGCGACCACCTTGCTTTGCGCAGCAGGGGTGTTTCTGCACGTGCTGTACGACGCGGCGCGCGCACCATTGGGCTTTTCCAGCGACGGCATTCTTACCTTCGAGCTGGTGCCGGTGCAGGGTATTTATACCGACAACGCGTCCATCCAGCGACTGTCGCAGCAACTGCTGGATCGATTGCGTTCGCAGCCCGGCGTCATGCAAGCCACCGTCGGCACGGCGCTGCCGGCGGGCGACTTCTCGCAAAATTTCTACATGGGTGCCGTCCAGCTTCCGGGGCAGGAGCGCTCACGCGGACCTACGCCGCAGTTGCGTGCGGTCGATCCGGATTTCTTTAACGTGTTTCAGATTGCCACGCATCGAGGACGCACATTCCAGGCAACGGACATCAAGGGCGGCGA
The DNA here is from genome assembly GCF_016904945.1 of Dyella mobilis. Classification (GTDB taxonomy): domain Bacteria; phylum Pseudomonadota; class Gammaproteobacteria; order Xanthomonadales; family Rhodanobacteraceae; genus Dyella_B; species Dyella_B mobilis. The sequence goes on along the minus strand of NZ_JADIKF010000032.1, from coordinate 135,389 downwards.
GCAGGTGGCCATCATCAACCAGCGCCTCGCCGACCAGATGTATGGCGGTCACGCGCTGGGAAAAATGATCGAGGTCGGTGCCGTCATGTCGTTGAAGGCGCACGATGCGCGCATCGTCGGCGTGATCGATACGATAAGCCCGTTCGGCCCGCTGGGCGAGTCCGACGGCATGCTGTATCTGCCCATGTCGCAGATGCCGGACGACCTGATGCAGTTCGTGCGCGGGATAAATCCGTTGCGCTTCGCGCTGGCCGTGCACGGCAATCCGGATGACTATCGCGGCGTGGTCAACCGCGTTGTCGCCGAGATCGCACCGAACCAGCCGATTTCCAAAGTTATCAGCATGCAGCGAGTGGTGCACGAGACCACCGCCAGCACCCGTCTGAACCTGCTGTTGATTGGCCTGTTTGCCTGTCTGGCGCTGGTATTGGCGGGGGTGGGAATGTATGCGGTCATGTCGGTCGCGGTAGCCATTCGCGAACGCGAATTCGGTGTGCGCATGGCATTGGGAGCGTCGCCTTCCCGATTGATCGCAGGAGTGTTGCGGGGAGGGTTGCTGCAAGTCGCGATCGGCCTGCTCGCAGGGTTCGGCCTGGCTTTCGCGCTGGCCGGCGTGTTGCGAGCGGTGCTTGCGCAGATCAATCGCACCATCTTCGACCCTCCGGTGCTGGCGGCGGTCTGCCTGACTTTGGTCTTATCCAGTGTGCTTGCCTGCCTGCTTCCAGCGTGGCGTGCGAGCCAAGTGCAACCGACGCGTGCTCTGCGGGGGGAGTAGACGATGATCATGCACGACCTGAAAGATGCGTGGCGGCGTTTGTATCGCAGGCCGGGCTACACGGTGTTGTCGGTGACGGTGTTGGGCATCGGCCTTGGCGTGGTGTTGTTCCTGTTTGGCGTGGTCGACAGCATGGTGCTCAGGCCGTTGCCGTTCTCTCATTCGCAGCGATTGGTGGCGATGGGGTATGCCAACCAGGACGGCGTGGGCCTGAACGACATGAGCGCCGACGAATTTCTGGCGTTGCGCTCGGGCATGCACAGCTTCGAGTCATCCGGTGCCTACGATCAGCTCAGGGTGGATATCGATACGGGAACGGGCGCCGTCTCCCACATCGGAACGGAGCTGACCGCATCGGTGTTGCCGATGCTCGGCGTGAAGCCCTTGATGGGCCGGCTCATTGCCGATCAGGACGACCGGCCGGGCGCTCCGCTCGTCGTACTGCTTGGCGAAACGGTGTGGCGCAACGAGTTCCACGCCGATCCGGGCATCGTGGGGCGAAAATTGCGCATCAACGGCGAATGGTCCACGGTCATCGGCGTATTGCCGAAGACGTTCGGTTTCCCTTTTATCAGCGATGTGTGGTTGCCGGAGCGTTTGCAGGTGGGCGAGGATGGCGATGTCGACGCCATTGCCTTGCTCAAGCCGTCGGTGTCGCTGACTCAGGCGCGCGACGAATGGCAGGCCGTGGCGGCCAACCTGGGCAACGCCTTGCGCGGCCAGCGTGCAGGTCGTCATCTGGCGATGAAGCCGCTGGCGCTGCGCTTCGTCGACGAAAACATCCGCAAATACGCCTGGCTGATGCTTGCAGCGGGGGTGATGGTATTGCTGCTCGCGTGCGCCAACGTGGCCAACCTGCAATTGGTGCAGGCACTCGGCCGTGGGCGAGAACTGGCGCTGCGCAGCGCCCTGGGCGCCAGCCAAGGACGTTTGTTGCGTACGCAATGGGTGGAATGCCTGTTGCTGAGCATCGCATCGTTCGCGCTGGCCTTGCTGATCACGCACGCCGGCCTCGGCTGGTTCGTGCACATATTGGTGAGCAACGATTCGGCGCCGCCGCTCTTCATGCATTTCCAAATCGATCCGAGGCTGTTTGTGCTCGGTGCGTTCGTCGCGTTGATGACCACGATGCTGGCAGGCTTGCTGCCGGCATGGCGCGTATCCCGATCGCAGCTTCAAGACACGCTGCGCGATGGCGGTCGCGGCGTCAGCGGAGGCATCTTTACACACGCTGCAAAGGTGCTGGTGGTGGCGGAGATCGCCTTCACCGTCATGCTGCTGGTGGGGGCGGGGACCTTCATCCATGGCCTGGAGCGCCTGCTTGCGCAACCGACCGGCAGCGGCTCCGACCCGGCCCACGTGTTGACGGCGCACTTGCATCTGCCCTCCGCGACCTATCCCGACGATGCGGCGCGGTCGCGCTATTTCCAGCGCCTGGTGGAACGGCTGCGGCAGGAGCCGGGCGTACTGGATGCCAGTGTGGCCGACACGATTCCCGACGCGGAGCTTGGGAGCCACGAATTTGTCGCTGCCTACGGCCAGTCGCGCGGCGTGGGCGGCTACCAGCGCGCGCAAATGGGTATCGTCGACGAACACTTCGCCCAGACCTACGGCATCAAGCTGATTGCGGGACGTTTCTTCAACGCGCAGGACCGCAACAGCAGCGAGTTGCTGGCCGTGATCGATCAGCGCCTGGCGCACGCATTTTGGCCGGGACGCTCTGCGGTAGGGCAGCAACTGGTGCTGCATCCGGAAGATCCGCGGCCGCAGATATTGCGAGTGATCGGTGTAACGGCCCCGTTGCAGCTCGACGGCACCTTGCAGGTGTCGCTGCCCAGCTTCATGCGGCCGCTCTGGCAGCAACCGGAAGGCGGTGACTTGGCCGTGCACACGCGCGAGGCAGCGTCGGCATACGTGCCCTCGTTGACGCGCATCGCGCACGAGCTGGATCCCGGGGCGCCGTTGTATGGCGTGCGTACGCTGGAGCAGGACATCACGATGGCACGCATCAAGCTCACCATCATCATCCAGATATTCAGCGCGGTCAGCCTGATTGCCCTGCTGCTGGCGGCGGCGGGTCTGTACGGCGTCCTGTCCTTTGCGGTCGCCCAGCGCACGCGTGAACTGGGCATACGGCGTGCCATCGGTGCCGGGAACCTGGCGATTGCCGGGCACGTAGGGAGCCAACTGGCTTTCCAGCTCGGCCTGGGGTTGGCGATCGGGGTGGGATTGGCCATGCCCTGGTCGGCGATGCTGGCGAACGCGCAACTGCACACCCACGGTTACGAAATGCAGGTATTTTTGCCGGTGCTGGTATTGATCGTACTGGTGGCTGCGGTGGCTTCGCTGGTGCCGTTGTGGCGTGCGCTGGCGGTGGAACCGGTGGTCGCGCTGCGGTACGAATGATCCATCGCTGCAGGGTCCGATCGTGCCGCCGGCGCGACCGGACTGCCGTTTGGCGGCTGTCACCCCGAGCACTGCGACGTGACCGTCACCCAACCACCACGCGGGCTACGCCAGAGCGCGAACAGGCCCTAAACTGAGAGTATGACTGAAGGTATGCCGCGCGAATCGACACCCGTAGTGCTCGTGGCCGACGACCAGGCCGACGTGCGCGAGGCCTTGCGCCTTTTGCTGAAATCCGAAGGCCTCGCCTGCGTCGGCGTGCCCGGCCCGGGCGAAGCGCTGGAAGCCTTGCGCCGGCGCGAATTCGCCTGCGCGCTGATCGACGGCAATTACAGCCGCGACACCACGTCCGGAGAAGAAGGACTGGAGTTGCTGGAGAACCTGCGGCAACAGGCCCCCGATGTGCCGGTGGTCGTGATGACGGCATGGGGCAACGTTCCGCTGACAGTGCAGGCGATGCGCCGCGGCGCCGCCGATTTTATCGAGAAGCCCTGGGACAACGCGCGCCTGATGGGTGTGCTGCGCGCGCAAATCGCCCTGAGTGAAAGCGTGCGCAAGCAGCGCCGGCTGGAAGCCGAAAACGCATTGCTGCGTGATAGCGCCCAGGATGAATTGATTGCCGAGTCGCCCGCCATGCGTCGGGTGCTGGCCATGGTCGAGCGCATTGCGCCCAGCGATGCGAACGTGCTGGTGCTCGGCGAAAACGGTACCGGCAAGGGTGTGATCGCACAGTATCTGCATCAGCGTTCCGCGCGTGCAGCCCAATCGCTGGTCAAGGTCAACATGGGGGGCATCGCCGAAAGCGTGTTCGAATCGGAGATGTTCGGCCACGTTCGCGGGGCGTACACCGATGCCAAGAGCGAACGCATCGGCCGTTTCGAGCTGGCCGACGGCGGCACTCTGTTTCTCGACGAAGTGGGCAACGTGCCTGCATCGCAGCAGCCGAAGCTGCTGCGCGTGCTGGAGGACGGCGAATTCGAGCGATTGGGCTCCTCGCATACCCAGCACGTCAATGTGCGACTGGTCTCTGCGACCAACGCCGACCTGCACGTGGAGGTGGCCGCGGGCCGGTTCCGGCGCGACCTGCTGTATCGGCTCAACACGTTTGAAGTGGCGTTGCCGTCGTTGCGCGATCGCGTGGAAGACATTCTCCCGCTGGCGCGCGCTTTCCTCGCGCGCAGTGCGCGGCGGTACGGGCGTACCTCGTTGCAACTGGCACCTTCGGCCGAGCGTGCGTTGAGGGCATGGCGCTGGCCGGGCAACGTACGCGAACTGCAGCATCTGATGGAGCGCGCGGCGTTGCTGGCTGAGCACGATCAGGTCAGTGCCTCGGCACTTTCGTTCGGCGCACCGCAGGATGCCGGTCACGATCTCGACAGCATGACACTGGAGCAGGCGGAGGCGTGGCTGGTCAAGCGCTCGCTGGAGCGCTTCGACGGCAATCTGCAGCACGCTGCCGACGCCTTGGGCATCACCCGCCAATCGCTGTATCGGCGCATGGAGAAACACGCATTGCGGGATGTATCCGGTGATGCCGACGCGGACTGAAGCGCCGACACGGCACGCCGGGCGCCTGCGTCGATTCGAGCGGCGAGTGCTGACGGGTGGCTGGCTGGTGGCGATGCCTGCATTGCTTTGCCTGCTTGCGTCGCCGTGGTGGATCGGCCGTCTGCACTTTCCCGTCGCCCAGCTCGCTCTGCTGGCCGTGGTCGTCGCGACGGCGTGGCTGGCGCGCTGGCAATGTCGCCGCGTGACTTACCCCGTCTACACCCTGGTGAGTCTGCTGGAAGCCTTGCGCGAAGGCGATTACAGCCTGCGCGGCGTGCAGGGCGGGGTGCTGGGCGACATGGTCTACAACATCAACGAGCTGGCGGCGCGGCTGCAGCAGGAACGCCTGGACTTCGAAGAAGCCTCGCACCTGCTGAGCAAGACGCTTGCCGCACTGGACAGTGCCGTGTTCGTCTTCGACGAAAAGCAGCGGCTTCGACTGGTGAATCCGGCCGGCCAGGCGCTGCTGGGCGAAACGCGCGATCGCCTGTTCGGCCGCAGCGCCGAAGCGCTGGGCCTGGCCGGCTGGCTGGAAGCGCCGGCGACGCGGCTGCTGACGCATGCATTTCCGGGGCACGCGGGCCGCTTCGAGATACGCCATGCAGGATTGCGCAGCGGCGGCCGCAGCAGTCGCTTGCTGGTCATCAACGACGTGGGGCGAGTGCTGCGCGACGAGGAGCGCCAGGCCTGGCAGCGCTTGCTGCGGGTGTTGGGGCACGAGGTCAACAACTCGCTGGCGCCGATCAGTTCGATGGCCGGAACCCTTGCCAATCTGGCGGCGCGTGAGCCCTTGCCCGAGGACTGGCGCGAAGATTTTCAGCGCGGCCTTGAGGTGATCGGGCAGCGCGCATCGTCGTTGACGCGTTTCCTTTCCAGCTACAGCAAGCTCGCGCGCCTGCCTGCGCCGCAACGACGCGAGCTGGAGCTGGGCACCCTGGTTCGCAACGTCATGCGATTGGAGCAGCGCCTGGAGGTGCGGATCGCATCGGATGATTCGTTGCACGTGCAGGCCGATGCGGATCAGCTGGAACAGGCCCTGATCAATCTGCTGCGCAATGCTGTGGAGGCCACTTCGACAGAGGGTGGCGGCGTCACTGTGCGATGGCGGCGCGAGGGGGGCGATGCCCTGATCGACATCGACGACGAAGGCCCCGGACCACCGTCCAGCGACAATCTCTTCGTGCCGTTTTTCACCACCAAGCCGGGCGGCTCGGGTATCGGGCTGGCCTTGGCGCGACAGATTGCCGAAGCGCACGGCGGCGGCGTCAGCCTGATCGCGCGCCCGGAGGGCCGCGGTGCGCGGGCCACGCTGTGGATCCCGCTCGACTTGCCAGGCGCCGAAGCTGGCGCGCACTGAACGGCGCTGCCGGCTATCGCCATCCGGCGGCGTGCTAACTTACTGCGCAACCCTTCGCGGACACCGAGGTGAAGATCGTGAGGAGCATCTTGCTTCCAGCGGCGATGATTCTGCTGATCGCCGGTGCCGCAACGACGGCCTCTGCCCAAAACAACGATGACGTCGTTGCGGCCAGCTACGAAGGAACCCTGGGTGCCCAGCGCATCGGGATGACGGTGACGGTCAAGGACAAGAAGCTCGTTCCCGACAGCCACTACTTCTATCAAAAACACCTGACCGATATTCCGCTCACCGGCACTGCAGGCGATGCCGTGACCTTGAAAGAGCCGGGCGGAGGCGCATTCGCGCTGCGTTTCAAGGGCAATGGCAGCAACGGCAATCAGCCGCTGACTTTCGACAACAGCGTTGGGTTGGTTGGCAGCTGGACGGGAACCGATGGCAAGACCTATCCGGTGGTCTTGTCCGGTGGCGGCGGAACCGTTGCGCCGGAACCGCCCGGTACACGCTGGTACAGAGACGTCACCAATAAAAGCGACCAGGCTTTCGAAGCTCAAGTTCAGGGCTTCTACAAAGCGGTGATGGCCGGGGATCGCAACGCTGCCGCGCACTACGTGAGTTTTCCGCTCCGCGTGAATTTTTCAGAATCCCGTCACGTGCAAATCAGGACGGCCTCGCAACTCGCTGCGCAGTGGGATCAGATATTCAACCGCTCGTGGATGAAGCGTGCAGCCGAGGCAATGCCGCACGACATGGCCGTTGTCCGGGGGCAGGCGATGCTGGGGCAAGGGCTCGCATTTTTCGGGGGAAACGGGCTTGAAGTGGTCAATGCAATGCCTTGATCGGCCAGCCGCCGAGCAAGGTTTTTCAATGTTCACGTACGCGTTGCTGAAGTCGAGGTCCGACGCGGCTTGCCTGGATTCTTTCGGTGCCGCTACGCTGATTCCCATCTCTTCAAGGAATAGACGCTCATGGACTCACCGAATCCGCCCCGCCTCGGTCCGCTGCCGATCCTGATCTTCGGTTCGCGCTGGTTGCAGTTGCCGCTTTATGTCGGCCTAATCGCGGCGCAATGCGTCTATGTGTATCTGTTCGCCAAGGAGCTTTGGCATCTGATCCACGAAGCTCCCAGCCTGGGCGAGCAGGAGATCATGCTGATCGTGCTCGGCCTGATCGACGTAGTGATGATTTCCAACCTGCTGATCATGGTGATCGTAGGCGGCTACGAAACCTTCGTATCGCGCCTGGGTCTGGAGAATCATCCGGACCAGCCGGAATGGCTGTCGCACGTCAACGCATCGGTTCTCAAGGTGAAGCTGGCGATGGCCATCATCGGCATTTCTTCGATTCACCTGCTCAAGACGTTTATTGCTGCGGGTGCCCTCGAAGGGTTGCCTTTCTGCTCCCCCGAAACCTTGGCCGCGATTGCCCAGAGCGACGGTGCCGGCGCCATGCTCAAGTGCGCCACGCTGACCCCGGTGGGTGTGATGTGGCAAACGATCATTCACGTCGTTTTTATTCTGTCCGCCATCGGCATTGCCTGGACGGACCGCATCATGCACGGCACCGCCGGCAACGGGAGAGGCGAGCATTGAGCTTTTCATGCGTTGAAGCAGGCATGTTGTGAGAATCGAAACGCTAGAAAGCCGCCGTCCCGGCTCCACCGGGGCGACGGCATCCTGGCCAATCAGGCGTCGCAATCCTTCGCGCCAATGGCCAGATGGGTGAGCAGTGTGGAACTTACTGCACGATGACGGTCGGATCCCAGGTCACATAGCCTTTCAGCACCTGCTTCTCGCCGGTGTTGTCGGTCTGGAACAAGGCGGCGCAGCACCAGAAGTTCTGCGCCGTGCCCTGGCTGCTGACCTTGGCGTCGCAGCTGGCGAAGCTCACCTTTGCGCCCTGGAACGGATATCCGTTGGGAGCGGTAGGCTGGGCAGCCTGTTGCAGCGTAATGACGTTCACCGTGGAAGGGTTGAGGACGGGAGTGCCGCCCGTCAATTGATAAATAAACGCAGCGCTATCCGAATTGCAGCTCGTGCTGACGGTGAAGAAGGAGATCAGGTCGCCAACGTTAGCCCTGAGCGAGATGTTGGCCGGATCGCCGTTGGTGGTCCAGCCGCGCGGATCGTCGGATACCATCCAGATTCCGTCGTGCCCGATGGGCGTCGGGGACTTCGGATCCTGGCTCAAGTTCGGGTTTGCTTTGATGATGGCGTCGACATTCATCGATGCCGTGACGTTGATGGTTTCGTGGGTCGACACGAGGCCGGGTTTGATAGCTGTGCTGACTTTGGCCATGGCTAGGTTCTCCGATGAAGTTGCCGGTGGATCAAAAGGGTGTGAAGAGCTTGGTCGATCGAAAATCACGTGGCGTCGCGGCCACTGTTGAAGCGAACGGCGCCGTTCTATCGCGTAGGACGGGATTCCCCCTCGGAGCACGATGGCATCCGGGACTGAAATCTTGCGAGAGCAGAGTTCGAGACTCCATTACAGGCCATTACAGCTCCAGGGAGCCGTGGCATTGGGAGTCATCTGCGCGGACTACGCAGATGACTCCCATGCATTCAGCGTGCAAAGCGCGCTGACCCCAAGGGTGTTCTTCAGCAAGAACCCCAGATGGTTCCGGACCAGAGTTGGGTTCCGTTGAACGAAACCGAGGCCGCGATACCCTTGAAGGGCGGGACTCCAATGCGGAAGCCGCACGTTTCCATGCAAACCTGCACGCTGGATCCACTGGGGATCGGCAGCGACACGGAGAAGCATATGTCTCCGATGACTGGGAAGTTCACGCAAATCTGGCCATTGTTGTAGCTGGCCGAAACGCACAGCGAAATGAGTGCAGCGAGCGTATTCGGTGGAAATTCGAACGCGTGCAGACCCTGATTGGCAGGTGCATCTGCCGGTTGCGCACGTGGAACTTTGGTCAAATCGCGGACGCCGTTGTCCGGCTGACAATTACAGTTGCCCATGATGTCCCCTTTCTGGATGGTTGCGCTCTCGAAAACTCGGAGTCGCGATGGATGTGTCTGTTGTCCTTGCAAACGTCGCGCCCTGAGGGCGCGACACTAGTCATTGGACGAAGTCACTTTAAAAAGGGGCTGGCGATGGCGTCGATTACAGCGGATTACAGGGCGGTGCGATGATCGTCGCGTGCTGCACACGTGGAACCGCTTGCTTGGAAAACATCAAAGAAATAGCGGCGCCGGATTGAGATGTTCTTCCGGAGTAGGCTTGCAAAGCCATCCAAGTTGTACCGGCACTTCATACAGCCGGCCTGCGCCAAACCTTGGCCAGAAATGACGCAGGCCTGGAACGATCACTTGTGCCACCGAAAGGCCGATATCCGGTCGCGACTTGTTGACGAAAAAAGACGACATTCCCGCGCGAGCGAAAGTGTCGACGCATTGGTCTATGTATTGTCGCAACGTTCCCTTCGGGAAAAGCTGTGGAGCCTCCGCCGGGCAGGAAGAGGGTTCGAGAAACGAGGCATCTTTCAGTTGCTCACGGTCCCATGGCGATGGCGCGTCAACGGAAGGGTCAAGCAATTGATTGAGTTCGGTGATGGCTCGCTTCACTGCCAGTTCGACGGTGAGATGACACCCGAAGCCGATGGCATAACGATCTCGTCGTGCGTGATGGGCAAGCGCCGCGCATACGGGTATGCGCAAGTCGTGCGTCAGGTCCAGCACCCACAGGCGCCATCCGTCAGTCGCATAGTCGTCCACTAAGCGCGTAAGCCACGTGTCGGCGAATGCTGACAGGTCGATGGCCGGGCGAGGTATCCGGTTGTACCACCAGATGGCTACGGCGTCGCGTTCGATCAATTCGAGCAGGCCTTGCAGTATGGCCTCTTCAAGGCAGTTTCCCGCCGCCGTGCCATTCGGATTGTAGATGCCGTAGGCGTGGCCGCTATCGGGCGGAGTTTCTGCAAAACAGTAAACCAGTGGTACGGCGTGGCGGCTGCCATCGTTCAAACACCAGGCAGTCGTCCAGTCGATGTGCGCGTCGTCAGGAAGCGGCTTGGGCACCTGCCGGCGCCGATCTCGTGTCGCCGCGTTGATGATGTCACGCCGCTGCACTTGTTCATGGCTGAAATGCTGAAGAGCGTCGAGCGCAATGGCCGATGCTCCAAGCGATTTTGTCGATGAACGTATGCGCGGCTCATCCCCCTGGAAAACGCTGCTGAAGCGCTCCAAGGCTTCGCACAACGCGCTGGCGCGCGCATCGTCGTCGGTTTCGCCCTTGCCCGCGCACACTTTGTCGAAAGGATTGCTGCTGTCAGGCGCGGTAGGACAGACAAGATAGCCAGAGACGTAGACTTTACGGGTGCCGATGTGGCGACCCGGCATGGCATGCAGATACGCTACGGGTCCGCACGTGGCGTCCACGAGGCGTTCGTGGCGCCGTAGCGTTTCGCCTGATGCAACAGTGCGAAATCCACCCTCGTGCAGTGGCAACTCCGACTCGGCCCGAGGGTCGATGCCTTTCATAGCCTGGTGCTGCATCCAGCCAGGATCTCCGCACACAGGGCACTGAGGTCGCCGCGTAGGCTGATGCTTGGCCGATTGCATCGAGGCTAGATCCAGAGACTCCATGCCTCGCAATAACGACCGGTCCCCTTCCGCATAGCGCTGGATCGCCAGCGCAATCAGGCCGCTCGCGATGGCCATGCTCGCAGGATGGCTTGCCTTTGGCAGCGAAATTGTAGAGCCTTTGCGGCGTTCAAGCAGGGTTTGCACGGGACGGTTGTGGCGCAGCCAGTATTGCAGGCAATGCAAGCAGAAGCTGTCGCCCGCGCCGAAGATGGGACCTATCAGCAGGCGCGTGCCGTGAACTTTCGCCAACAGAACGGGGGCGTCTGGCGCGCGCAGCACCGCCTCGATGGCAGGGTTCAGATAGTCGTCGACGAGGCAGACGATCAAATCGCCGCGCTCCGCCACCTCCACGTCGCCGGCGAGCAGCAGTTCCTTCAGGTTTTCCGCGTTGCAGGTGCCAATGCCGCGCAAAGACACGCGAAGCGGTGTCGCATGGCGCCATCCCATGAGTTCTTCGAAGGCTGCGCGTTCGTCGCACGCGTGGGAATCGGCATCGACCAGATAATCCCGTGCGAGCAATTGCTCGACTAGATAAATGACGTCCGGTGGCGATACCCGGTCGCTTAGATGTGTCGTCAACTCCGAGACCGAGCGAACGCCGTCAATGGCCTGTAGCAAGGCAACCAGTTGTTCGCCGCCCAGTCGATTGCTGCGGCGTTCGGAGATGATGTAGGCGCAGTCACGTTCGGTCGCGGCGACGTGCAGGCTTGGACGGAAACGGGGAACAAAATGGGCATCGATCATGGGCGAAAGAGATAGTGGAGGCGGCCGCAAGAAAGCCGGTCCAGCGACCTCGCGACGCAGGGCGCTGGATCCCGGCTCCGGGAAGGGGTGGCGTATGGTGCTCAGCAGCAGGTGAACAGGTAAACCGGACCCGAATCATTGAAGAGCGAAAGAGCAACCGGCTGCTCTTCGAATTTGGGCGGGGCGTCGGGAATGCCTACGCGTATCCGGTTCATCGGCAGATCTTTCCATTGGCCGTCCACATATTGCGCGGCTTCCGCTTCCTCGATCTTCAGGTGGACCTCCCAGGGGAGGCGATAGCTGAAGTATCGCTGCAAGGTATCTGCTGGGTCCTTCAGGAAGCTCTTCTTGAACTCCGGGTCGGTCCAGCTCATGGCGACTGCGCGCAGATAGACTTCGTTGAATTCGATAATGGATTCATAGCTTGGTACGGCATTGTTGCGCATGCGTGTAGATCCTTTCAGGACTGAAGGAAGGTCATGTGCGTGCTGTAATACTGCGCCAGCGCTTCGGCGCGCAGTTCTTCCGGCGGGGCTTTGGGCAAAATGATGGTGAGCGTATTGGCATCGTTGCGAATGAGGTCAATGCCAAGCTCCTTGGACCAGTGGCCGCAATGATCGAAGGCTTCCAATTGCAGGCTGAAAGGGAAGTCGTAGCCAAATTCGTCGCGCAAGGCTTTTTTTGGGTTTTCCAGGTAGCGCTTCTTGAACTCCTGGTCGTTCCAGCACTTGGCGATGACTTTGAGGGTGATGGTGCGGTAATGCAGAAATTTGTCGTAGATGGACAGCGGCAAGCTCATCGGTAGTCGCTCCTGCAACGGTTGGGGTGCGGTTGTTGGCGCCGGCTTGCCGTGTCGCGATCACGTGGCGGCAAGTCGTGCCGAAGAGAATGCTCGTGATGGATTACGCCATTTGGCAGGTCCATTCGCTCGGGGTCGCCTGCAATGTCTGGAGGCGATACCTGCATTGCATGAGGGTGCGTTGCATGCCCGTGGCTTGGGCATGCGTTTGCGCGCATTCGAGCGAGGCAATGATGTCAGTCGTTGCGGAGGCAGTTTGCAGGCGCTGCAAGATATCTGCCTTTCGACAATAGAGTTCTGCCAGGTAATAGCGCTCGCCGGTGCATTCGGCCCTGGTTATGCAGGCATCGATACGCGCCAATGCGCGCTCGGGCTGCCCCTGCTCAAGCTCGATGTTTGCGGCCAGGGCAGGGTAATAAGTGAATCCTAGCAAGCACCCCAAGTTTTCCAGTGCGCCAATGGATTGGCAGACGAGGGACAAGTCCGCTTGTGCCCAGCCATACATGATGCTCGTATAGGCGCCGATGGCCGGGATGCCATAACGTTGTGCCATGCCCATGGCGCGACTGCTTGCGATCATGGTCAGTTTTCGCTCGCCTGCGTGTTGCAACACCAGCGCCTGGTAAAGCAGGGCCAGGCACAATGATGGAATGTGATTGAGTCCTTCCGCTTCCCTTACGGTGCCGGCCGCCATCTCCAAGGCTTCCGTGCCGTTGGGCACGGTGAACCAGCGAACATTGGCGAGTGCAGCCATGCTCCAGACGCGCGAATCCACGCCGATCTGCCGCAAAAGATTGGCCTGAGGCACGGCGTCATAGTTCCGCCATACCCACTCCAACGTATCGGCGGCGGCACAATAGTTGCCTTCGATCCAGTGGCACATGCCCAGCACGTTGCGCGCCGCCACGAGCTGGGTGACGTCGTTTGCCTCCAAGGTGATGGCTTCCATTCGCTGGGCAATCTGATGCGTTTCCGTGCGGTGGCCAGCGACGTGATGGTAGGTGGCGAGCGCCCACAGGCTGGGAACGGCACGGGGGTCGCTGGCGACTTGCGAGGAAAGCGTCAAAGTGCGCTGCGCGTTGTCCGCTACGCGTGGATCGACCCAGCCGTACTTCGACATGCCAGCCAGAGTCAGCAGCGTTCGAACGTCGAACTCTGCCTTGGGGCGTTCGTCGTCCGGGAGCTTTTCGCACCAATCCAGGCATCGTTCCGCGAACTGCAGGGCGTCTTCGTATAGACCGCGTTCCAGGGCCGATTGCGAAGCTGCGACACCGTGAGGGATTGCTTTGGCGTAATGCGTCGCTTTGCTGAAATGGTAGGCAAGGTCGGCGGCGACGCGAGCGCGATCGGTATGCCCGCTGGCCTCGAGCTGCAGGCCAATGCGTTCGTGCACCGATTCACGGGTACGTTGCAGCATCGAGCCGTAGGCAGCATCGCGAATCAACGCGTGGCGAAATACGTAGCAGTCGCCGGCCACGAGCCGCTTGCGGTGGAGTACCCCTGCAGCGACCAGCGTTTGCAGGTCGTCGTGGATTTCGCTGCGGTCCCGCGTTGAAACGCGCATAAGTAATTCAGAGTCGAACTCGCGGCCGATGGCGGCAGCCCATTGAGCCGTGTCCTTGGCATCCCCGGCGGTATCCAGGAGCTGTGCCAGCGTATCGAGCAAGGTGGCGGGGACCTCGTTCAACACATCGCGTGTTGCATCGGTGCGCGGCGTGATGGCCACGCGAACCAGCTCTTCAGCGAACAAAGGGATGCCGTCCGCGCGATCCGAAATGGCCTGCACCGTTTGCTCGGACAGGCCTTTTCGTTGTCCGATTTGGCGCACCATCGCCAGCACGTCAGCGTGCGAGAGCGGGCCGATTTCCATTTTCGTTGCGCAAAGTGTCGTGGCATCGACCGGGCGTGACGTCATGAGCAGGAATACGTGGCGATCGGCCAGATCGCCTTCCATCAATGCCAGCCACTCCATCGTGGTTGGATCGGCCCAGTGAACGTCTTCGATACACACCAGCAACGGTCGCCCGCGTGCGTGGTTCATCAGCATGGCTTTGATGGCGCTCAGAAGAATCTGGCGCTGTCTTACCGGCGCGTGCAGGGCGGGAGCCAGGCTATCTGGTGCACAGATTCCCATCCAACTGCACAGAATGGGCAACGCCTCCTCGGATTCCCCACTGTCGGCCAATGCGCGAGACAATCGTTCGAAGCTCGAAAGCTCGTCCGTTGCCTGATCCTGCTGGAGCGTGGCAGACAGCAACCGAAGTATGGGGTACAGCGCATTGTTGCGCCGCTCCGAAAGGCAATGGCATTCCAGCACCATGCCGCCGAAGCGTTCGGCTTCGCTTGCCGTTTCGCGCACGAGCCGCGATTTGCCGATGCCGGCGTCCCCGACGATCAGCCAACTGGAGCCCTGGCCTGATACGGCAGAGTGCCAGGCTCGTTGCAGATGAAGACACTCTTCCTCCCGTCCAATCATGGAGATGTCCGGGCTGCCGGGTTGCAGGAAAACGTGCGCTTCGGTTTCCCGTTCTCCGATCATCAGGTTGGTGCCGATGGCGTGCCCGTGCTCATCGGGCACCCGCATGGAATACGCTTCGAATGAGATGTGTCGATCCAGAATGGTCCTGGTCGTTTGGCTGACCACGATGTTGTTGGCGGGGGCCAACCGCTCCAATCGCTGGGCGACCATGGGGGCGAGCCCATCGGGCAGTTGATCGTGTCGGACGACCACCATTCCCGTGTGCAGCCCGGCAGTCAGTTCCAGCGCGCAACCTCGTGATGCTTCGAGAAGTTGGCTGCGCTGTCTTACTTGTGCCAGAAGTTCCAATGCCGTTCGGGCAGCACGGCGTGCGTCTGTATCGCTGGCCTTCGGGTAGCCGAAATAGAAACGCAGGGTGCCGCCAAGGGCTCCGCCGAAATAGCCGCCGAAGCGCACGCCGGTGTCCATGCACAATCGGATTTGATCCGACAGCAGCACGTCCATGGTGTCGATGTAGGTTGCGGCTGACGTCGGGCCGACGAGCGTGAGGTTGCAGCACAGAGTCGTTATCTGCCGCAATTGCGCCGGCCTCAGCGTCTGGCCATCGACCAATGTATCGCCGACGGGCGGATGTTGCGGCGTGAGCTTCCCCACCAGATTGCCGATATCGATGCGGCGCAGGTCGTCATAGACTTGTCGTGCATCGTGAGCGCGAAGAGCGACGTCCTTCTGCAAAACCCGCCGCAGCAGTTCGGCGAGGGGGTGGTCGATGATCGAGTGCGGAAGCGCTACCGGATGCGGGTTGAGTTGCTGATGGAACACTTCCGCGAGCGTCGCGCCGCGAATGGCTTGTTGGCCTGTCAGGCATTCCAGGAAGATCAGACCCCAGGCGTACAAGTCGCCCTTTACCGATGGCGCCTCGCCGCGGAGTTGCTCTGGCGCGCCGTAGGAGGGCGTTCCAAGCGTCTCGTTGGTCATGGTCAGGCGCGGTGCGTCCATGCTTTGACGTTCCGATACGACCGTTCCGATGCCGAAGTCGAGCACCTTCGCCTGCGGCCTGCGGCCGGTCTGGCTGATCATGATGTTCTGCGGCTTGAGATCGCGGTGCACGATGCCTGCATCGTGCGCGCAGGCCAGCGCATCGAGAATTTGCAACATCAATTCGCAAGCGGCTTCCGGTTCGAGGGCGCTCCGCTGCAGCAGCAAGTCGGCGAGAGTCGTGCCGGGGATGTACTCGAACGCGGCAAACCACAGCGTATCGCAGATGCTTCCTTTATCCAGCAATCGCACGATGTGTGCGTGATGCAGCTGCCCGCAGATCTGCGTCTCCCGATCGAATCGCATGGCCATGCGCTGGCGGCGGCCCGGGTCGAGATGAGCTTCGAGGTTGATCACCTTCAATGCGACGGTCTGCCCCGTGCTGATCTGCTCGCCTCTCCACACCTGGCTCGTTCCGCCTCGTCCCAGTCGCCCGGAAATGCGGTAGCCACGCTCGAGCAGTTCGTTGGCAAGTTGGTCGGTTTGCACGCTAGGCCTCCGCTTACTGCATGGCCGCGGGGGAATAGCTGCCTTCCAGTTTGGAACCGCGCGCAATGTCGTAGGCAAGCGCACCTAGCCGTACGTCGCCACGCCGCCGCTCGATGATGAGCGGCGCGAAGGCGTGTTCGCGCAGGGCGGATACCAGCTGATTGCGGGCGCGATAGACCTGAATGTTCAGATGCGGCGGGTCCATGCCAAGCATGCGCGAGAGGCGGTCCATTCCGATCCATCCTTGCTCCAGCGGATCGATGCCGGCTTGCTTGTCGGCCAGCCGTTTGCGTGCGAGCGTGGCGAGCAGATAGTGGTGACTGCGTTCTCCCAGATCCAGCGTACGATCTCGCGTCGACAAGGTCAGGTTGACGTGTTCCTCATCGAGGCTCACCCGGAAATGCAGGTGCAAGGGAAGTTGGTCGCTGCTGGAGGCTTGCAAGGTTGCAATGTCGACATCGCGTTGCAGAAAACGCCAGGACCTGTCCGCGATAGTGATGTGTTGCCCGTTGTGCAGATGGATGGAGTCTTCGCCGCATTCCAGCCACCAACAACCGTCCAGGCCCTGATAAATCGAGGTGGAGGGTCGGTGCGGGTCGGGTAGCTGATTCCAGGTCTTGAGCGGGAGCGGCGCAGTATCGGCTTCATCCCGCGGTACGAGGACGGGTCCTGGCGGTGTCAGATCGATGACGGTCCAGTCGCTGAGTTCGTTCGCCGAGAACCGGATGTGCTGTTCAATCTGCAAATCGGTCCACACGCCGGCGGGCAATCGTCGTCCGGATAACAGCGTTCCGTTGCGGCTGTAGTCGATGATTTGCCAGCGATCGCCGCGCCAGCCGATGGCGGCGTGGATCTGTGAAATGTCGGCGCTTGCAAGAACGGTATCGGTGCGATCCACGTGTCGCCCGAAAACGTGATTGGCTTTTAGTACGCACCATTCCTTGGTGGCACCGTGATGCACAATGGCCATAGCAATTTCTCCCCCTGTTGAAGTCATTGCTTGATTGGGCTTGGGATGTGTCTTGCGTATCGCGTCGGTGGCACCCTTCGCATCCGGCAGGGATGCATAGGGTTACCGGCCGAGCAGGCGATTTTCTTCGATGGTGTGCGTCACCGATTCGTTGGGGATCGACTCGGCATTAAAGGGGCCTCGTGGTGACGAGTGCGTGAAATGAACCGAAACCAGCCCGTGGTGCGCGGCCGCCGTAAGCTGGATTTGGCAAGCCGTTGTACCGGCTCGCCGCAAAGCTTTGGTTTGCATCGCGCACGGCGGGTGTGGGCCGTGCGCGCGGTCTTGGCGTCCTCGAATCCTGCCCGTGCGGCAGCGATGCAATCGGAGGACGAGGTGATCGGAGTATCAGCCTTCCAGTTCCGACCAGCGCACGTAGGCGGAATCGAGTTCTGCCTGAGCCTTCGCCAAGGCTTCGTTTGCGTGCTGAATGGCGGCGGCGTCTTGTTGGTAGAACGACGGATCGTTCATTGCCTCGGCACGCGCTGCTATCTCCGTCTCGAGCTGTTCGATGCGTGCCGGCAGTTGCTCCAGTTCGCGCGCATCTTTGTAGCTGAGCTTTCGTTTTGCCTTGTCGGCGGCGGTGGGCGTTTCCGGCGTGGCGGCTGGCCTGGTGTCGAGAGTTTGAATCTCGGCCGGTTTGCGTTCTGCGGGTTTTTGACGCAACCAGTCGCTATACCCGCCGACGTATTCGCCGACCGTGCCGTTGCCTTCCAGTACCAGCGTGCTGGATACGACGTTGTCGAGAAATTCGCGGTCGTGCGAAACCAGCAGCAGCGTGCCCTGGTATTCGGTGAGCAGTTCTTCCAGCAGTTCCAGCGTTTCGACGTCCAGATCGTTGGTCGGTTCGTCCATCACCAACAGATTGGAGGGTTGCGCAAAAAGTTTGGCCAGCAATAGACGATTGCGCTCGCCGCCGGAAAGGCGGGTGATGGGGGCGCGCGCACGTTCGGGCGAAAACAGGAAGTCCTGCAAATAGCCGATGATGTGCTTGCGTTGCCCGTTGAGTTCGATGTATTCGCGGCCTTCGGCCACGTTGTCCAGCGCATTGAGCGCATCGTTGAGCTGCGCGCGGTGCTGGTCGAAATAAGCAATCTGCAAACCGGTGCCAAGCGTGACCTCGCCGCGTTGCGGCGTCAGTTCGCCCAGCAGAATCTTGAGCAGCGTGCTCTTGCCCGCACCGTTGGGCCCGATGATGCCCACGCGGTCGCCACGCATGATGGCCGTGCCGAGATCGTCGATCAGTACGCGGCCGCCATAAGCCTGGTGCACGTGCTGCAGATCGATCACTTTCTTGCCGGAAGCCTGCGCATTGGCCAGCGACATCTTCGCTGTGCCGCTCAACTCGCGTCGTTCGGATCGTTCGCGGCGCAAGGCTTTCAGCGCACGAACGCGGCCTTCGTTGCGGGTGCGGCGCGCCTTGATGCCCTGGCGGATCCATACTTCTTCTTGTGCGAGCTTCTTGTCGAACAGCGCATTGGCTTGTGCTTCGGCGTGCAGGCGTTCTTCGCGCCGGCGCAGGTAGTTGTCGTAATCGCCGGGCCAACTGGTGAGCTGGCCGCGATCGATTTCGACGATGCGCGTGGCCAAGGCACGCAGAAAACTGCGGTCATGCGTGACAAATATGATGCTGCCTTCGAACTGCTTGAGGAAACCTTCCAGCCAGCCGATCGCTTCGATGTCCAGATGGTTGGTGGGTTCGTCCAGCAACAGCACGTCGGGCTTGCGCACGAGTGCCTGTGCCAGCAGTACGCGGCGCTTCATGCCGCCCGACAGCGCTGCAAAGTCGGTGTCAGCCGGCAGTTCAAGCTTGGTCAGCACGTCGTTGACGCGGCGATCGAGATCCCAGCCGTGTTGCGCTTCGATCTGGTCCTGCACGTCGCCGAGTGCATCCAGGTCGCCTTCGGCCAGCAGGTGGTGATAGCGCGCCAGCAAGTGGCCGAGATCGCCAAGGCCATCGGCGACCACGTCGAACACGCTGCCTTGGGTGGCTTGCGGAACTTCCTGCGCCATGCGCGCAACGATGACGCCGCCTTGCACGCGCACTTCGCCGTCGTCGGCACGCAGCTCGCCGGCGATCAGCTTCATCAGGGTGGATTTGCCTTCGCCGTTACGGCCGACGATGCACACGCGCTCGTTCGCCTCGATGGAGAGGTCGACGTGTTCGAGCAGGAGGGGGCCGCCGATGCTGAAATCGACGCGCTGAAGTTGGATCAGGGACATCCGCCTATTTTAACCAAGCCGACCGGCCGGATGCTCGGATTCGGGGCGGCGCTAAAGACACGTGACAGGTTGTCGATGAATAATTCAGGCGGTCGTCACGGTAGCGTAACAGGTTCTTACGCCGTCCGACTACGTTAAATTTTACAAAAACATGCACTTAGCATGGCCGATTAAAGTATTTCCTCTGGAAATTGCGATGGCTATGCATTAAGGTTGCGCGACGCGGGGCAAACCGCGGTTTTGGGAGTTAGGAGGCCGTGGTGAACAGCATCAAGTCCAATCAGCCACGGCCTTTGCTGGACCGGGTCCTGGGGCTGTTTGCGGCCATGCTGGTGGTCGGCCTTGGCGTTTTCGCCGGGGTGGCCCACGCCGGCTATGCGGCCATCGTCATCGATCCGGCGACCGGCGAGGTGCTCAGTGCGGTGAACGCCGATGAGCAGAACTACCCGGCTTCGCTGACCAAGATGATGACGCTGTACCTCACCTTCCAGGCACTGCAGAGCGGCAAGCTCAAGGTCGACCAGGAACTGCCCGTATCCAGCTTGGCTGCCTCGCAGGCACCTACCAAGTTGGGTTTGCGCGCCGGTCAGACCATCGCGGTCAACGATTGCATCCTCGGCATGGTGACCAAGTCGGCCAATGACGCCGCCACGGTCGTGGCCGAGGCGCTGGGCGGTTCGGAGGACCATTTCTCCGACATGATGAATGCCCAGGCGGCGCTGCTCGGCATGGGTTCCACCCACTTCGACAACCCCAATGGCCTGCCGGACCCGGACAACAAGAGCACGGCGCGTGACATGGCCAAGCTGGCGATCGCGCTGTATCACGATTTTCCGCAGTATTCCCATTATTTTGCGACCAAGGATTTCGTGTTCCGCGGCCAGCTGATCCGCGGGCACAACAACCTGATGGATCGCTATCCGGGCATGGATGGTCTGAAGACCGGCTTCACGGACGCTTCCGGTTTCAACCTCGCCTCCACCGCCGTGCGCGATGGGCATCGTCTGTTTGCAGTGGTGCTGGGCGGTCGCACCGCCCGCGCCCGCGATAATTTGATGGCACGTCTGCTCGATGACGGTTTCGATCATCGGCCGACCCCCGATGCGCTGATCGCCGCGGCCAGCATCGGCGGTTCCACGCGCCGCGTACTCGCTGCGCTGTCGCCGATCGGCACGGCTGATGCCGAAGATGCGCCGGTTACCCATCGCCGCTGCAGCCGGGCCTGCATGCAGGCCCGGGCTACCCCGGCGTGCAAGCCGCATCGCGGCAAGACTTGTCCGCCGGCCGCCAAGTCGACCAAGGCCAAGCACAGCAGCGGCACCACCCGCCTGGCCCATCGCAACCGCAAGACCAAGAAGCCGGTGATGCTGGCCGCGTCGGCCGACAAGAAAGAATAAGCAACGATCCGTTTACGAGTTTCGGCGCCGGTCGATCCGCACAAACAAAAACCCCGCGGCATGCCGCGGGGTTTTTTGTGGTGTGCCGTAACCGGAGAGATTACAGCTTGGCGTCGGCGCGCAGCGCGTCGGCCTTGTCGGTCTTCTCCCAGGAGAATGCCGTGTAGGTCTTGCCGTCCGGACCCTTCACTTCGTACGGGGTGCGGCCGAAATGACCGTAGCTGGCGGTCTGCTGGTACATCGGATGGATCAGGTCCAGCATCTTGATGATGCCGTACGGGCGCAGGTCGAAGTGCTTGCGGATCAGCTTTTCGATCTTCTCGTCGGCGATCTTGCCGGTGCCGAAGGTGGTGACCGAGATCGAGGTCGGCTCGGCCACGCCGATGGCGTAGCTCACCTGCACTTCGCAGCGGTCGGCAATGCCGGCAGCCACGATGTTCTTGGCCACGTAGCGGGCGGCATAGGCAGCCGAGCGGTCCACCTTGGACGGATCCTTGCCCGAGAACGCGCCGCCACCGTGACGGGCCCAGCCGCCGTAGGTGTCGACGATGATCTTGCGACCGGTCAGGCCGCAGTCGCCCACCGGGCCGCCGATCACGAACTTGCCGGTCGGGTTGATGTGGAACTTGGTGCCCTTGTGCAGCAGCTTGGCCGGCAGCACGGGCTTCAGGATGTGCTCGCGCACGGCCTCGACCAGATCCTTCTGCTTCACGTCCGGATCGTGCTGGGTGGACAGCACCACGGCGTCGATGGCGGTCGCCACGCCGTCTTCATAGCGCAGGGTAACCTGGCTCTTGGCGTCCGGGCGCAGCCACGACAGCGGGGAGTTCTTCTTCTTGCGGATCTTGGCCTGCTGTTCCACCAGACGGTGCGAGTAGTAGATCGCCGCCGGCATGAAATCCTTGGTTTCATTGGTGGCGTAGCCGAACATCAGGCCCTGGTCGCCAGCGCCCTGTTCTTCGGGCTTCTTGCGGTCCACGCCCTGGTTGATGTCCGGCGACTGCTTGCCGATCAGGTTCAACACGCCGCAGGTGGCGCCGTCGAAACCGACGTCGCTGGAGTTGTAGCCGATGTCCAGGATCACCTTGCGGGTCAGCGCTTCCAGGTCGATCCAGGCGCTGGTGGTGATTTCGCCGGCGACGATGGCCACGCCGGTCTTCACCATGGTTTCGCAGGCCACGCGCGCGCGGTTGTCCTGCGCCAGGATCGCGTCGAGGACGGCGTCGGAAATCTGGTCGGCGACTTTGTCCGGATGGCCTTCGGAGACCGATTCGGAGGTGAAGAGGAAGTTGCTCATCGTGGCTTATATCCTTCTTTACGGATAAAGAGATGGAAGGGGGAATTGCCCATGATACACGCACTAGCCCTGGGTTTCACTGCCCAGTCTTGCATAACTACGTGACAGTGAGGCCGGATTCAGGCGGCCGGCCAGGGTTATCGCCCCGGGGTCTGGCTGGAGCTCGCCTGGGAGGCTCCGGCCTTCGACGAGGCGCCCGGAAGCGCTCCCGGCGCTGGTGGCCTGGGATGTTTCGCACCCAGGTCGGAGCACCTTCGCGCAGGTGCGAAGGTGCTCGTTCCATGGGTCGTCAAGGGTGGGCTGTATGTAGCGTTGCGCGCAGCGACTGCGCCGCCTGCACCATCGCCACCAGGGCCGGTTCGGTCTCCTTCCAGCCGCGCGTCTTGAGTCCGCAATCCGGATTGACCCATAGCTGGCCGGGCTCCAGCACCGTCAATGCACGCTGCAGCAGATCGATCATTTCCGTTTTCGAGGGCACCCGCGGCGAGTGGATGTCGTACACGCCGGGGCCGATGCTGCCCGGATAGCGGAAATCCTCGAACGCCTGCAGCAGTTCCATGCGCGAACGGCTGCTCTCAATCGAGATCACATCGGCATCGAGCGCGGCGACGGCTTCAATGATGTCGTTGAATTCGCTGTAGCACATGTGGGTGTGGATCTGCGTCGCATCGCCGGTGCCGCCGGCGGTGATGCGGAAGCAGCGCACGGCCCATTCCAGATACGCGGCGTGATCGGCGCGGCGAATCGGCAAGCCTTCACGCAGTGCCGGTTCGTCGATCTGGATGACGCGGATGCCGGCGCTTTCCAGGTCGTGCACCTCGTCGCGCAATGCCAGCGCCAATTGCAGGCAGACCTGGTCGCGCGGCAGGTCGTCGCGCACAAACGACCACTGCAAAACGGTAACCGGTCCGGTCAGCATGCCTTTGACCGGCCGGTCGGTCAGCGATTGCGCATAGCGCGTCCAGCTTACGGTCATCGGCTGCGGCCGGGATACGTCGCCCCAGATGATCGGCGGTTTCACACAGCGCGAGCCGTAGCTTTGTACCCAGCCGTGGCGGGTGAAGGCAAAGCCGTCGAGCTGTTCGCCGAAATACTCCACCATGTCGTTGCGTTCGGGCTCGCCGTGCACCAGGACATCCAGGCCGATGTTCTCCTGGAAGCGGATGACCCGTTCGATCTCTTCGCGAAGCACGCTCTCGTAGGCGTCGCCGTCGATGCGCTCGGCGCGATGTTCGGCGCGCGCGTGGCGTAGCGTTTCAGTTTGCGGGAACGATCCGATCGTGGTGGTCGGCAGCGGCGGCAGCGCCAGCACTTCGGCCTGTACTTTGCGTCTGTGCGCCAGGCTGGAGCGGCGCTGCGTGGCTTGCGGACTCAAGGCGCGCACGCGGGCACGTACATCCTTTCGTTGCACGCCGTCCGCCAGCCTTCGTGCGGCCAGGCGAGCGGACTGATCGCTGAGCGCGTGTTTGGCACCTTCGTCGCCATCGAGGGCTTGCGCATACAGTTTCAGCTCTTCCAGTTTCTGCTTTGCAAACGCCAGCCAATGGCGCAATTCGGCGGGCAGCGAGGTTTCCTGTGCAACATCGTACGGAGCGTGCAAAAGCGAGCATGACGGTGCAAGCCACAGGTTTTCCGTACCGCGCGCCGCGGCGATTTTTTGCAGCAAGGTCACGACTTGCGTCGGCTGACTGCGCCAGATATTGCGCCCGTCGACCACGCCGGCACTCAGCACGCGTTGCGCCGGCAGTGCGGACAGCACGGCATCGAGCTGTTCGGGGGCGCGCACGAGGTCTACGTGCAAGCCATCGACAGGCAGGTTGGCGGCCAGCGCGAGATTGTCGCCGAGGCCGCCGAAATAGCTGGCGAGCAGGCGTTTCGGCGAGGCGCCTTGGGCCAGTGTCTCGTAAGCGGCGACGTAGGCGAGTCTGGCGGTTTCATCCAGGTCCTGAACCAGGCAGGGCTCGTCCAGTTGTATCCAGTCGACGCCCGCCTGCGCGAGTTGTGCAAGCAGTTCCACGTATGCCGGCAGCAAGGCGTCAAGCAGATTCAGTGCATCGCTGCCATCGGTGGTTTTCGATAGCAGCAGGAAGGAAACCGGTCCGAGCACGACGGGGCGGGCATTCAAGCCCAGCGCGCCAGCCTCACGCCATTCGGCCAGCGGCTTGTTGGCGTTGAGCTGAAAGCGCTGGCCGGCGTGCAGCTCGGGGACGATGTAGTGATAGTTGGTGTCGAACCATTTGGTCATCTCCAGCGCGTGCAGGTTGCGATTGCCGCGAGCCATGGCGAAGTAGCCGGCGAGCGGGTCATCCTGCAACAGGGAGCGGTAGCGTTCCGGCACGGCGTCGAACATCACGGCGGTGTCGAGCACGTGGTCGTAGAGTGAAAAGTCGTTGACCGCGACCGTCTGCATGCCGGCCTCGCGTGCCAGCTGCCAATGGCGTTGTCGCAGAGCGCGTGCGGTATCCAGCAAGGCGCTGGCGTTGCCGTCCTGCCAGTATGTTTCCAATGCCCGCTTCAATTCGCGGCGGCGGCCGATGCGGGGAAAGCCCAGATAGGTGGTGTGTGTCACGTGTATTCCTCGTTGCGATGGGTGGCAAAGAGGAACGAAGGCAGGCGCGTCCGCGGGTCGGGCCCGTGATGCGCGCCGTCGACCTTCGCCCCCGCGGGCGAGCTGGATAAACCGCGGGATGGACGAGCGCCGCGCCGGATACGACGCGGTGCCGGGCCTCCCCGCGGAGATCCAGGTCGTACGGGCGCACCGTTGCGAAACGGTGCGCTTCGGCCAGGGCAGGTCTTCGGGCTCGTGGACGTGGCTCGCGCCGCCTACTGTTCGCCGCTTCCCGGGGTAACCCAGTGCCTATGGCGAAGGTCGTTTCCACACACCGCTGCGGGGCAGCGCCGGATTCCAACCGGCTTCCCTTTTAATTCCATCTCTTTATAAAGATAAAGAGATGAAAACCTCGGCAGGCGCACGATAACGGTACGGAGGACGGCCGTCAAACGGCAGGTGCCGCGGGCGATTTACGAGCCAGGGGTCCTGTTTCAGTAAACCGTCGCCCGCGCTTGCACAAAGGCAAAAAAGAACACGGCATTGGGATCGTTGCGCACCGCCTGCAATTCGCCGCGCATGCCTTCCACCGTGGCGGTGTCGGTTTTGCCCTTGCCAATCAGCTGTTCTGCTGCCGATAGCAGCAATTCTTCCCAAAACTCGATCATCTGTTTGCGCCGACCCGGTTGGCGATTGTCCAGGTGCACGTTCTTCACTTCGGTGTGTACATCGCGATATCCGCCGGCCAACAGCAGATTGCCCAGCTTGGCACCGATAAATGGATCGCCGCCGCTGTCGTACTGGTGGTCGTTGAACGCCATCCAGTAGCGCAACAGGTTGGGTGAATACGGATCGAGGAAAAACGAGGAATTCAGCACTTCCGTCACGTATGCGGTGGCGCCGGGGCTGAGTACGCGGCGAACTTCGCTGAGCCGCGGGCGGGGCTGGGGACGTGCTCCAGTACCCAGCACAGATACGCGGCGTCGAAGCTGCGTTCGGCGAACGGCAGATCCGCCGCATCCGCCTGCTGCAAAGCGTAGCGTTGTGCACACCACGCGGTGGCGCCGAGATTGCGCTCGGCCACCGCAAGTTGCTCGGAAGATCGGTCGACGCCGGTAACGTGCAGCTCGGGAAAACGGCGCAGCAGAATCTCCGTTTGTGCACCCACCCCGCAACCGACTTCCAATAGCCGTTTTGCGCCGCTGTAGTCGATGTGGCTGAACAGCGTGGATTCAAACATGCGCGCCTGGCGCACGAGCCGAGACTGTTCGTCCGCGGAAAATCCGTGGATATACGGAAAATCGCCGGTCACGATGCTGTTCATGGCGGAATGTTTGCCAGGATTAAACGCTCGCTTCTGGCGACACCTTACTCCTGTCCGCGACGGGCTGGGAGTGAGCTATGGCAAGGTGGCGACGTCGCCGGTCCTGTCATGGGCGCGAATGAAGCGCAGCACGTCATCCAGTGTCGGCGCATCGCCACGGAACGGCCGCGACAGCGCAAAGACCAGGGCATTGTGGCTCACCCCCGGATACAGGTGCAGCGTTACCTCATCGTGCTTCGCTTCCAGTTCGTGCGCCAACGAGACGGCGTTGGAGGGATCCACTTCGTGATCGGCCTCGCCCTGCAGCAACAACATCGGCGGTTCGTGGTTGCTGACGAAGTGCACTGGCTGCGCACGTGTCTGCGCCGCGGCATCGCGGCCGAACGCGCCAAGCATGTCCTTTTCGTTGGCGGGGATCGGCATGAAGTCGTAACAGCCGGCTAGGCCGATAAAACCGGCCAAGTCCGTGGGACGCAAATCGTACGGTGCCAGCCAGGAAGGGTCCGTCACCAGCAAGGCACCTATTTGTCCGCCCGCCGAATGCCCCATCACAAACAGCTCGTCCGGGGCAGCACCCAATTCGGATGCGTGCTGATGCACCCAGGCCACCGCCCTGGCGGCATCCTGCATGAAGCCGTCCATCTTCACGTGCGGATACTTGCGGTAATCCGGAATCACCGCAACGACACCGTGCGCAGCCAGTGTATCGCCGACGAAGCGATACCAACCGCGCTGCCCGTGCGTCCAGCTGCCGCCGTAGAAAAACACCACCACCGGCGCATGCACGGCCGTCTTGGGTCGATAGACGTCCAGCATCAGGTGATGTTGCGCATCGAACACGATGCTTCGTTGCGTGTCCACGCCGGCGCGGCGATTGGTGGCATTCAAGCTGGCGAACAGCGTCGAGCGGCAACCACCCAGCAGCACCAGCGCCGTCAGCAGAGCGAAGCGGACGATCAGCGCGAATCGACGGTTGGAGAAGGGCCGGATGAACACGTGAGAGGTAGCGGAGACAGAGTGGCCATGATGCCCGCATTCGTGCCGCAAAGGCTTGCGCCCGTCAGGCGGCGAGCGACCAATCGCTCTGCAGTGCCTCGAAATAGCTGCGGGTCAGGCGCAGTTGGTCCTGTGCATTCTCCGCGCGGTTGACCACTTCGCGGAAAGCGGCATTTTCCGGGCGATCCTTGGCATACCAGCCCAGATGCTTGCGCGCGATGCGCACGCCGGCGTGTTCGCCGTAGAACGCATACAGATGCTCCAGATGCCCCAGCAGAATCGCCGCGACGTCGGCGGGCGACGGCGTCGCCAGCAGTTCGCCGGTGGCCAAATAGTGCGAGATTTCGCGAAAGATCCACGGGCGCCCTTGCGCGCCGCGCCCAACCATCACCGCATCGGCGCCGGTAACGCGGAGCACGTGCCTGGCTTGCTGCGGCGTGCTGATGTCGCCATTGGCCAATACCGGAATGCGCACGGATGCCTTTACCGCGGCGATCGTTTCATATTCGGCTTCGCCCTCGTATTTGTCGGCGCGCGTGCGGCCATGCACGGCAAGCGCGGCAATGCCGTTCTCTTCGGCAATACGGGCGATGGTGAGCGCATTCTTGTGCTGGCGATCCCAGCCAGTGCGGATCTTGAGCGTGACCGGCACCTCGACCGCATCGACGACGGCCTTGACGATGCGCGCCACCAGCGGCTCGTCCTGCAGCAGCGCCGAGCCCGACCACACGTTGCACACTTTCTTGGCTGGACAGCCCATGTTGATATCGACGATCTGCGCGCCGTTGGCCACGTTGAAACGGGCCGCTTCGGCAAGCATGGACGGATCGTAGCCGGCGATTTGCACGCTGACCGGCTCCGGCTCGCCTTCGTGGTCCATCCGCTTGAGCGATTTGCGCGTCTGCCATAGGCGTGGATCGGAGGCAGTCATTTCGGAGACGGCGAGGCCCGCGCCCAGCCGCTTGCACAGCAGGCGAAACGGCTTGTCGGTGACGCCGGCCATGGGTGCCAGCACCACGGGCGGGTCGATGCGGTAGGGGCCGATCTGCATCCGGCCATTGTAGCCGGATGCGGCTTAGTGGGCCGGTACGCCTCGCACGGCTTCCGGCTGGTGCTTGTGCCGGAACAGGAACACGAACAGCACCGCCACCACCAGCGAATAGCTGGCGAAGGTGAGCCAGATGCCGTGCCATTCCAATGAGTGGTCGGGCCGGGTGAAGTATTTGTCGATGAGCAGGCCGCTCAGCGAACTGCCCAGCACGGCGCCGATGCCATTGGTCATCAGCATGAACAGGCCCTGCGCGCTGGCGCGGATGGCGGGATCGCTCTGGCCTTCCACGAACAGGGAGCCGGAGATGTTGAAGAAGTCGAAAGCCATGCCGTAGACGATGCACGACAGCACGATCATCCACAGCCCCGGACCGGGATCGCCGAAGGCGAACAGGCCGAAGCGCAGCGTCCACGCCAGCATGCTGATCAACATTACCGTCTTGATGCCGAAGCGCTTGAGGAAGAACGGGATGGCCAGGATGAACAAGGTCTCGGAGACCTGCGAAATCGACATGATGATGGCGGGATAGCGCACCGCCACCAGATCCTTGTACGCATCGACGCGGTCGAAATCGTGCAGGAATGTGTCGCCGTAGGCGTTGGTCAGCTGCAGGGCTGCGCCGAGCAGCATCGCGAAGATGAAGAACACCGCCATCTTGCCGTTCTTGAACAGCGCAAACGAGGTCAGGCCGAACACGTCCAGCCAGGAGCGATGCTTCTCGCCGCGCAGGCGCGGCGGGCAGGGCGGCAAGGTAAACGCATAAACGCCCAAGAACAGCGCCGCGGCGGCGGCTACATAGAACTGGCCGGTGGTGGTTTCCAGATGCAGCAGGCTCACCGTCCACATCGCCGCAATAAAGCCCACCGTGCCCCAGACGCGAATCGGCGGATACACGCGCACCACGTCGACGCCGTCCTGCTTCAGCGCGTTGTAGGCCACCGTGATTGCCAGCGAGATGGTCGGCATATAACACATCATGTTGATCAACATGACCCAGAACAGTGTTTCCGGGTCGTTGATCATCGGCACGATGCACAGCACGCAAGCACCAAGCAGGTGCAGGCAGCCGTACAGGCGCTCGGCGCGGATCCATTTGTCGGCAATCACACCGGTGATCGAGGGCATGAACAGCGAGGCCAGGCCCATGGTGGAGAAGATCGCACCGAATTCGGCACCGGACCAATGGCGGTTCTGGAACCAGTAGGCGCCGATGGTGATCAGCCAGGCTCCCCAGACGAAATACTGCAGGAAGTTCATCGCGATGAGTCGCAACTTCAGGCTCATGGTTTGGCTTCCCGCATGGATTTTCCCCTTGTGTGGCCGGGGACTGTCCCTGGACCGAAATCCACGGCAGCGTAGAGGAAGGCCGTGTCGGCGGGCAAGGCGCGCTGCGGCGCAGAAGGTGCCTGGGTACGTCGGCGCGGCTACACTGCCCTCTACGTTTACCGGGAGCTGCCCATGAGCCTGTTCATCACCATTGCGATCGTCCAGATCATCGCCTTGATGACGCCGGGCCCCGATTTCTTTTTCGTGTCGCAGACGGCCGTCAGCCGCTCCCGCCACGAAGCGATGGCCGGGGTGGCGGGCATCACCCTGGGTGTGGCGGTGTGGGCCGCCCTGGCGCTGCTCGGCTTGCAACTGGTGCTGCACAGGTTGATGTGGTTGCAGCACTTGATCGCCGTTGCCGGCGGCCTATACCTGTGTTGGATGGGGCTGAAGATGCTGCGTAGCGCCTTGGCCAAACCGGCCCAAGCCCAGGCGGAAGAGCCGGTGCAAGTGTTCGTTGGCGCATGGCGTTCGATGCGCAACGGCCTGTTGACCAATCTCTCCAACCCGAAGGTGGTGATCTACTTCGGCAGCATCTTTTCCGCCTTCGTCGGCACCGGGGTCGGTTCGGGCGCGCGCTGGGCGCTGTGGGCCTTGGTGGTTGGCGAGACCTTCTTGTGGTTCTCGATCGTCGCCGGCTGCTTTGCCCTGCCGGTGATGCGGCGCGGCTATTTGCGCATCAGTCGCTGGATCGACGGCTGCGCCGGGGCCGTATTCGTTGCTTTCGGCTTGCACCTGATCTTCGCGCGGCAAAGCCCGTAAGGCGGGCGCGGCGCGCGCATTCAATCGATGCCGAGTACGCGCGCTACTTCATGGCGCAACACGGGAAGCAATGCTTCCTCGAACCAGGGATTGCGCTTCAGCCACGCCTGGTTGCGCGGGCTGGGGTGCGGCAAGGGCAATACGCCCTGTGCCAGATGCATGCGCCATGCCGCCACGGTTTCGGTCAGGTTGCCGCCGCAACGCGCGCCCAGCACGCCCGCTTGCGCGTATTGGCCGATCGCCAGCGTCAACTGTACCTGGGTCAATAGCGGCAGCAGGCGCGGGTGCCAGGTCGGTGCGCATTCGGGCCGCGGTGGCAGGTCGCCGTTGCGGCTGCTGCCCGGGAAGCAAAAGCCCATCGGTACGATGGCGATGCGCTGCGCATCGTAGAAGGTGTCCCGATCGACGGACAGCCACGCACGCAGGCGATCGCCGCTGACGTCATTGAAGGGTATGCCCGTCGCGTGGACTTTGCGCCCGGGAGCCTGGCTGACGATCAGCAGACGCGACGACGCGGCGGCCTGTACCACCGGTCTTGGTCCGTCTTGCAGGTGTGCCTCGCACAGCCGGCACGCGCGAATGTCAGCGAGCAGCGGCTTGAGCGCGTCGCGATGGTTCACGGCAGCAGCTTGCCCGGATTGAGAATGCCGTCTGGATCGAAGGCGGCTTTCACGTTGCGCATCAGGCCGAGCGTGCTAGGCGGCAGCGCCAAGGGCATGAATTCGCGCTTGACCAGGCCGATGCCATGTTCGCCCGACAGCGTGCCCTGCAGCGAGATGACCAGGGCGAATACCTCGGCAAGGCAGGCGTGGGCACGCTCGCGCTCCGCGTCGTTGCGGGGGAGCAGGTTGACGTGCAGGTTGCCGTTGCCGGCGTGGCCGAAGGTGACGATCAGCACGTCGTGCTTTTGCGACAGCGCGCGAATGCCGTTGACCAGTTCCGGCAAATGGCTGACCGGCACCACGACGTCTTCGTTGATCTTGTTGGGCGAGATGGTGCGTTGTGCCGGCGATAAAGCCTTGCGCGCGGACCACAGCGCTTGCGTCTCTTCGGCCGTCTGCGCCACGTGCAGGGTTTCCAGCCCGTCGCCGCGAGCTGCGCGCGACACGGCTTCGACCGCCGAAGGCAGCGTTTCGGCTTCGCCATCGACTTCGATCATCAGCATGGCGCCGGCCAGCGGAACGCTGTCGCCGGCGTGATCGCGTGCGAGCTTCAGTGCAGTGTCGTCGATGAACTCCAGCGCGCACGGCGTGACAGGCTGCGCCATGATGCGCGCCACCGCGTGCGCGGCACTGCTCACGTCGCGATACGTGGCGCGCAGCGTGCGCAAGCCGGAAGGTTTGGGCGTCAGCTTCAGCGTGGCTTCGGTGATCAGCGCCAGCGTGCCTTCAGAGCCGATCAGCAATCGGGTGAAGTCGTAACCGGTCGCGCCTTTGGTGGTGTAGGTGCCGCAGCGGAATCCTTCGCCGGTGCCGGCCACTGCGCGCAGCCCAAGCGTGTTTTCGCGCGGGCTGCCGTATTTCACGGTACGCGGCCCGGCCGAATTGCAGGCGAGATTTCCGCCGATGCTGCACCAGGGCGAGGAGGTGGGGTCGGGCGGCCAGAAAAAGCCCAGGGGTGCCAGTGCACGTTGCAGGTCGCCGTTGAGCACGCCGGGCTCGACGATGGCAAAGCGATTGTCCGGATCGATGCGCAGAATGCGGTTCATGCGCTCGAAACTCACCACCACTCCGCCCTCCACTGGCACCGTGGCGCCCGTGGTATTGGTGCCTCGGCCGCGCGCGGTGAGCGGTACGCGATGCTCGCGGCACGCTTGCACGAGCGTTTCAACCTGCGCATGTTCCCGTGCGAAAACGACGGCATCGGGCAGCGCGTTGCGGCGCGAATTGTCATAGGCGTAAGCGAGCCGCTCGGCCTCGCCGGTGGAGCAGGCGTCGTGACCGAACGTTGCGTGCAGTGTTTCGAGCAGGGCGGCGGGAATGTTCATCGAGGAAATGTCAGTCGGCCTCAAATGCGCCGCGCAGCCAGTTCGCGATGGCGTCGTCGGCAGGCCCGTCATAGCTCACCACGTCGAAGCGGCAAGCGCGTTGCGCATGTTGCGGATGGGTGGCAAGCCAGAGTTGCGCGGTCTGGATCAAGCGCTTTTGCTTGGTGGCCGTGATGGATGCCGCCGCGCTGCCATGGCTGGCGCGAAGTCGATGACGCACTTCAACGAAAACTATGGTTTCGCCGTCGCGCATCACCAGGTCCAATTCGCCGTAGCGCGTGGTGTAGTTCCGTTCCAGCAGCTTGAGGCCGGCGCGTTCGAGCTCGCGGCACGCGCGCTGCTCGAACTCGGCCCCGGCCGCACGCATCAGCCGTTAGCCGGCGGAGCGGCTGGTGTCGGGGCGCTGCTTGCGGGAGCCGGTGCACTGCTGGAGGGGGCCGGGCCCGCCGGTGCGTTATCCATCTGCAGGCTGCCGTTCATGGGGCGCGCGACGCCATCCTGGAATTTCAGCCAGGTGAGCTGGCGATTGACGTGCCCGAACGTATCGGCAGAAAGCTGTCCGCTGGCGCCGGGCAGGTAGCTGCCGGGATGGCTGCGCAACCAGTCGATGTAGGGCACCAGGTTCCATGCATCCATGCCGAAGGCAAACAGCTGCGCCGTGGCGCCGCGTGCGACCGGCAATTGCGTGGCCACGTCCTGATGGCTGGGCAATCCGCTTTGCGCGTCGAAGAGCCATGGCGCATCGCAGAACTCCACGCCTTCCAGGTCGCGATCGGCGGTGGGATTGTCGCTGCCGCTGTAGATGTGCGAGGTGGCGAATACCGGCAGGGTGATGCGCGCCACGCGCAATTGCGGCAACAGCAGGCGCGCCTGTTCGGTACGCATGCTAATGAAGATGCCGGCATCGGCGGCGGCGTTGCCGGCATTCAACGAATTGATGGCGTCGCCATAGTTGACGCTGCCCGAGGAGATCGTGGCGAAGCCGACGATCTGCCCGCCTTTGGCGGTGAATTCGGTTTTGAATGAGTTGGCCGTGCGCTTGGCGAAGTCGTCGCTGGCGATGACCACGTAAGCGCTGTGGATGCCCCGATCGATCAGATGGTCGGCGGCTTGCGCGCCTTCGTCTTCCGGCAACAGCGCAAATTCGCTGGCGGTACCGGCCGGCAGGTTCTTGTTGTCCGAATGATTGAGTGCGAGCACCGGAACCGGCAATGAGGATTGCCCCAGTACGCCCATCACCTCGGAGCGGGTGAGCGGTCCGACCACGATTTGCGCGCCATCGGACACGGCCTGGGTATAGGCCTTGATGGCGCTGGCTGCATTGCCGCCGCTGTCGTACACGCGGATCGTGCCGCGCGGCGCGTGCGTATCGGCGTCCTGGTAGTAGGCGGTGAAGAAGCCCTCGCGGATGGCCGAGGATGCCGCTACCAGGCCATCGACGTCGGGTAGCAGCAGCGCTATCTGCGCCGGCATTTTGTAGCCTTCGCGCACGCTTGCATTGCTTCCGGGCACCAGGGTGCCGACCGGCTGCGTGAGATTGGGTTGCTGCGCCACCGTGACGCCCAGCCGGCCCAGGGCCTCGGCGATCCACGGCAACATCGGATCGCCTTGCTGCATCGCTGCGGCACGCTGTTTCAACGGCGCAATGCCGAGCCTGGCCAGCAGCGAGACGGCCTCATCACGGTTCTGGGCGCGGTCCGCGCCCTGCAGCAGGCCGTCCATGCTCACGCGTGTGCGCGCCGCGCTCCACAGATCGCCGGTATCGGCCAGCGCCTCGGCGCGCAAATTCAGCAAGCGTGGCTGCAGGTTCGGAGGGACGCTTACATCGGACTGCGTAGTCAGTTGCAACGCCGTGGCCGGGTCGCGCCGATGCAAGGCGATTTCCGCGCGCAGCAGGTCCAGGCGTACCGGTTCGTCGTCGCTGAGCCCTTTGCGCTGGATGCCGGCAACGATGGGTGCCGCGCGATCGAGTGCGTTTTCCTGGCGATAGGCTTCGGCCGCCAGCAAGTTGTAATGATCGGCGCGTCCGGGCGATTGCGCGGCCAGTGCCTGGTAGGCTTGCGCGGCCCTGTCCAATTGTCCCTGGGAGGCCAGTCCGGCGGCACTCTGCGCCGCCGCGATTTCAGCCGGGGACTGTGGCGCCAAGGTGGCGACGCAAGCGCTCAACATCAGTGAAACGA
Source organism: Dyella mobilis (assembly GCF_016904945.1). Lineage (GTDB taxonomy): Bacteria > Pseudomonadota > Gammaproteobacteria > Xanthomonadales > Rhodanobacteraceae > Dyella_B > Dyella_B mobilis. The sequence goes on along the minus strand of NZ_JADIKF010000032.1, from coordinate 101,059 downwards.
GCAGTCCCGGCAGGGCCAGACGACGTAAGCGCATGGACTTCCTCATGCTTATCGAACGGGGGGAATTGGGCGATCATAGCCGATCGTATCGACGCGCCGCCCCGAAAGGACCTATCTCTCTATGTCAGCAGATCAAGCCGGCTGCCTGTGGGTGGTGGCGACGCCCATCGGCCATCGCGACGATATCTCCGCGCGCGCCATCGAAACCTTGCGCAGCGTCACCGTGATCGCCGCCGAAGACACCCGGCACAGCCGGCCCATGTTGCTCCAGCACAACATCGGCACGCCCTTGATCGCCTTGCACGAACACAACGAGCGCGAGGCCGTGGCGGCCATCGTGCGCCGGCTGGAGCAAGGCGAATCCGTGGCGCTGATTTCCGATGCCGGTACGCCCTTGATCAGCGACCCGGGGTTCCGGCTGGTGCGCACGGCGCGCGAAGCGGGTATCCGCTGCGTGCCGGTGCCGGGGGCGTGTGCGGCGATCGCGGCGCTTTCGGTGGCGGGACTGCCTAGCGACCGATTTGTGTTCGAGGGTTTTCTGCCGCCGAAATCCGCGGCGCGCCGCAGTCGCCTGGAGGAACTTGCCGGCGATGCGCGTACCCTGATCTTTTACGAATCCTCGCATCGCGTAACGGAAAGTCTTGCGGATATGCGGGATGTTTTCGGTGGAAGCCGCGAAGCCGTGCTGGCACGCGAGCTCACCAAGATTTTCGAGACCGTGCTCGGCGAGCCGCTGGAACATCTCGCTGTCCGCGTGGCGCAGGACCCCAATCAGCAGCGCGGCGAATGCGTGATCCTGGTGGCCGGGCGAGGCGAAGAAGCCCACGCAAAACTGGCCGAAGGGCAGCGCGTGTTCGCGATCCTGCGGGAGGAATTGCCGCCGGCCAAGGCGGCGAAGCTGGCTGCCGCGATTACCGGTGCGCCGCGCAAGCTGCTTTACGGCGACAAGGGCGAAGGGTGAGTTGCGTGCATCAGTGCGCTCCGTTCGCGACCTGTTCTGCGTATTTTCCCTACCGATGCCGGCAAGCCGGCTATAATGGGCGGCGGAGTCGGCCGGACAGTCGCGTCGCGCGCAAGCGCATCGAGGAAAGTCCGGGCTCCACAGGGCAGGGTGCCAGGTAACGCCTGGGCAGCGCGAGCTGACGGCCAGTGCAACAGAAAGCAAACCGCCGATGGCCCGCAAGGGCACAGGTAAGGGTGAAACGGTGCGGTAAGAGCGCACCGCGCGCGGGGACAACGTCGCGTGGCACGGTAAACCCCACCCGGAGCAAGACCGAATAGGGGAACGATAACGCGGCCCGCGTTGTTCCCGGGTAGGTTGCTGGAGCCAGGCGGTGACGCCTGGCCGAGAAGAATGACTGTCGCGCCGCAAGGCGTACAGAACCCGGCTTACAGGCCGACTCCGCCTTTATTCAGGATTGAGTGAGGGGAGTGCGAAGCGAGAGAGCTGCCGTGAAGGCTTTATCTCTCACTTCTCACTCCCCTTGCTTACATTCATTTCAAAAAAAGTGATGTTGATCAAGGCACTTGCTGCTCTTTCTCGAAATCACTGGAAATTTCGCCAGAACCTCGCCTTTCTTATTGATTCGCAAGCGAAAATTTCTTGACAGTCTCAAGGGGCGAGACTATCGTGGGTCCCTGTGTGAAATCGTGGGATTTCGTGGAGTTCTTGGGTCGTGTTTCAAGGCGAGACCGCCATCACCGTCGATGACAAGGGCCGGCTGGCTATTCCGACTGCGTATCGGGAGCTGGTTGCGGATGCCTGCGCCAATCGGTTGGTGATCACCTACAACCCCTTCGAGACGGGCTGCCTGTGGCTGTTCCCGCACGCCGAATGGGAGCGGGTGCGCGACCAGGTGAATGCGTTGCCGAACGTCAAAGCCGTACATCGCGCCTTGCAGATGAAGCTGGTGGGCGCGGCCGCGATGGTCGAGCCGGACAGTGCGGCGCGCATCCTGTTGCCGGCCAGCCAGCGGGTGGCGGCCGGAATCGAGAAAAAGGCGATTTTGCTGGGCATGGGCAACAAGTTCGAGCTGTGGAGCGAACAGGCCCACCTGGCCAAGATCCGCCAGACCATCGGCGAAGACGAGATCAGCGACGACATGACGGACCTGCGGCTCTGACCGGTGACGGTCGAGACGCGGGATGAAGACGAACAAGAGCGGGAGTGCGGCATGGCCGAGCAAATGTTGCGGCACATCCCGGTGATGCTGAATGAAGCGGTGGAGGGTCTCGCCGTGCGGGAAGGCGGGCGTTATCTCGATGGCACCTTCGGACGCGGCGGTCACGCACGCGCGGTGCTGTCGCGTCTGGGTCCCGATGGGCGTTTGCTGTTGATGGACCGCGATCCCCAGGCGATCGCCACTGCGCAAAAAGAATTCGCTGCCGATCCGCGGGTGTCGATCCGTCACGGCAACTTCTCCAGCCTGGCCGAGTGGGATGAAACGGCCGAAGGCCTGGATGGCGTGCTGCTCGATCTCGGGGTTTCCTCGCCGCAGTTGGACGAGGCGGCCCGCGGCTTCAGCTTCATGGCCGATGCGCCGCTGGACATGCGCATGGATACCACCCAGGGTGAAAGCGCGGCCGAGTTTCTGGCGCACGCCAATGAGCGCGAGATCGCCGACGTGCTGTGGGTCTTTGGCGAAGAGCGCTTCAGCCGCAAGATCGCCCGCGCCATTGTCGAGCGCCGCGCCGAGTCGCCGATTGCCCGCACGGGCGAACTGGCGGCATTGATCGAACGCGTCGTGGGTCGCCGCGAACCCGGAAAGCATCCGGCGACACGCAGTTTCCAGGCATTGCGCATCCGCGTGAATGGCGAACTGGAAGCTCTGCAGCGCGGGCTCGACGCTGCCTTGGATCGGCTCAAGCCCGGTGGCCGCTTGTCGGTGATCAGCTTTCATTCGCTCGAAGACCGCGCGGTGAAATTGTTTATCCGCGACCATTCCGGCCGCGTGCAGGGCAGTCGCCGCGGGCCGCCGGTCGCTGCTGCCCCGGCACGTCTGGCGGCGGTGGGTAAGGCGCAATTTCCTTCCGACGCAGAGCAGTCCGCCAATCCGCGTGCCCGCTCGGCCGTGCTGCGCGTGGCGGAAAAGCTGCCAGACGGAGGGCCGGCATGAGGATAGTCGGCGTCTTTTGCCTGCTGCTGATGCTGGCCGCCGTGCTGGTCAGTGCGATTGCTGTGGTGTGGACCCGGCATCAAAGTCGCGTGCTGTTCGTGCAGCTCACGCAGCTGCAAGGGCAGCGCGATGCATTGAATATCGAATATGGCCAGCTCGAACTGGAGCAGGCGACCTGGGCCGAGCCGCGCCGCATCGACGACGAGGCGCGCACCAAGCTCGGCATGTTCATGCCGCGTCCGCAGGACGTGCAGCTGGTGCGACAGCCATGAATCGTCTGCCGCGCCCCACCGCCAAGCCGGCAGCGCGCCGCCAGAGCGCAAACCTCAGCACGCGCCGCCGCATGCTGCTGGTGATCGGCGTGCTGGGTGTCGCCTCGATCGGCCTGGTCGCACGCGCGTTCGATCTGCAGGTGGTACGCAAGCAGTTCTATCAGGACCAGGGCGATGCGCGCTTCCTGCGCGAAGTGCCGATTGCCGTTTCGCGCGGCACGATCTACGACCGCAACGGAGAGCCGTTGGCGGTGTCCACGCCGATGGTGTCGATCACCGTGGTGCCGTCGGAAGTGCTGGCCAACGCCGATCGCATTCCTGCCCTGGCGCAGGCGCTGGGCACCAGCCCGGACGAACTGAAAAATTACCTGGAGCAGCGCGCCGACCGCGAATTCGCCTATTTGCGCCGGCAGATGAGTCCGGATGCTGCGCAAGCGGTGCTGGCGCTAGGCGTGCCGGGCGTGAATGGCCAGCGCGAATACAAGCGTTACTACCCGTCAGGGGAAGTGACCGCGCACGTGCTGGGCTTCACCAATATCGACGATCACGGCCAGGAAGGCCTCGAGCTCGCCTTCGACAACTGGTTGTCCGGCAAGCCTGGTGCCAAGCGCGTGATTCGCGACCGCATGGGCCACATCGTGGAGGATGTGGAGCAGGTGCGTGCGCCGCAGCCGGGCCAGAACCTTACGCTCAGCATTGATCGCCGCATCCAGTTCCTGGCCTATAGCGAACTGAAGAAGCAGCTGGACGACCTCAACGCCGACTCCGGCGAAATGGTCATCATGGACGTGCACACCGGCGAGATTCTCGCCATGGTCAGCCTGCCCACCTACAACCCCAATGTGGTCACCGGCAGCGCGCCCGCGCAGCGCCGCAATCGCGCGGTGACCGACGTGGTCGAGCCGGGCTCGACCATGAAGACCTTCACCATGGCGGCCGGTTTGTCCAGCGGCAAGTACACGCCTACCGCGCCGATGATCGATACCGGCAACGGGCACTGGTACTTCATGGGCAAGGACATCCGCGACGTGGAGTCCGGTGGCAACGGCAACCTCACGCCGACCGGCGTGCTGACCAAGTCCAGTAACATCGGTGCAGCGAAGATCGCCTTGTCGCTGGACAGCAAGTTCCTCTACGACACGTATCGTGCATTCGGTTTCGGCGAAAGCACCGGCAGCGGCTTCCCGGGCGAATCGGCCGGCTACCTCAAGCCCAGCCACGGCTGGCGGCCGATCGAAAAGGCCACCATGGGGTACGGCTACGGGCTCAACGTGACGCCGCTGCAACTGGCGGTGGCCTACGCCACGCTGGCGAACAACGGGATGCGCCACACGCCCACTTTCATCAAAGGCGGCGCCGATACGGGTACGCAGATCGTTTCGACGACGATCGCGCGCGAACTCGTGGACATGCTTGAGACGGTGACCGCGCCGGGCGGATCGGCCACGCGTGCGCAGATCGCCAATTACATCGTTGCCGGCAAGACCGGCACCGCGCATCTGGCGTCGGCCGGCGGTTACGCCAAGAACAATTACAACTCGTTGTTCGCAGGCATCGTGCCGGCCACGAATCCGCGCCTGGTCGGCGTGGTGGTGATCAACAATCCCAAGTCCAGCATTTACTACGGCGGCCTGGTATCGGCGCCGGTGTTCCAGCGCGTGATGACCGGTGCGCTGCGCTTGCTCGACGTGCCGCCGGACAACATCGGTCGCTGGTATGCCGGCGGCCCGCTACAGGCCGGCGGCGGCCTCGCCGGCACGGCTCAGTCGCAAGACGCCAAGGACGATCAGTCCGCCGCGGAGGCGGTCGACCCATGAGCGGACAGCGCCTGGACCATCTGCTGCAGGGAATTGCCGAAACGAAGGCGGTCGGGCCCGTCGTCGTCTCCGGCCTCGCCCTCGATTCGCGCCAGGTGCGCCAGGGCGATGCGTTCTTCGCCTTGCGCGGCACGCGCGGTCACGGCATTGAATTCGTAGGCGGCGCTGTACAGCGCGGCGCCAGCGTGGTGCTGGCCGAAGCGCCGGCACACGTGCTGGAAGATCCGGGCGTGCCGGTGTTGTGGATCGACGGCCTGCACACGTTCGTGGGCGAGATCGCGTCGCGCTTTTTCGGCCGTCCGTCCGAGTCGATGAAAGTGATCGGCGTGACCGGCACCAACGGCAAGACCTCGACGGTGCAGTTGCTGGCCCAGGCGCTGGAGAAGCTCGGTCATCGCGCCGCGACCATCGGCACGCTTGGCGCCGGCCTGCACGGCGAGTTGCGCGAAGGCGAGCGCACCACGCCGGATGCGATCGCAGTGCAAGGTTTGATGGCTGAATTTCTGCGCGACGGTGCCACGCACGTGGCGATGGAAGTGTCTTCGCATGCGCTGGAGCAGGGGCGCGTTGCGGCGATGAATTTCGACGTGGCGGCCTTCACCAACCTCACCCGCGACCATCTGGATTATCACGGCAGCATGCAGGCTTATGGTGCAGCCAAGGCCAAGCTCTTTGCGTGGCCGACGCTGGACGCAGCGGTGATCAATACCGACGACGCGTTCGGCCGCGAGCTGGCCGGAACCTTGGCGCCGGGCGTGCGCGCCTTGACCCTGAGCGGCGCCGGCGATGCGCAGGCGGCGATTGCGGCCAGCGGCATTGTCACCTCGGCCGAAGGCGTGGCCTTCCAGTTGCGCACACCCTGGGGCGAGGGCGAGATTCGCAGTCGCCTGCTGGGTCGCTTCAACGTGGCGAACCTGCTGACGGTAGTGGGGTGTCTCGGTGCGCTGGGCGAGTCGTTCACGCGCATCGCGGACACGATTCGCGCGTTGGAGCCGGTCAATGGCCGCATGAGTCGCATCGGCGGCGTGCAGGGCCTGCCGCTGGCGGTGGTCGATTACGCGCATACGCCGGACGCGTTGGAACAGGCGTTGACGGCTCTGCGCGCGCATTGCGACGCGCGCCTGATCTGCGTGTTCGGATGCGGCGGCGAGCGCGATGCGGGCAAACGCCCGCAAATGGGCGCCATTGCCGAACGGCTGGCCGATGTCGTCATCGTGACCGACGACAATCCCCGTGGCGAGGATGGCGATCTGATCGTTTCTCAAATTCTCGCCGGCATGGCGCAGCCGCAAGCGGCGACCGTCCTGCGCGATCGCGAAGAGGCGATTCGCACCGCATTGCGCGTGGCCGTGGTCGGCGACGTCGTGCTGATCGCCGGCAAGGGGCACGAAACTTACCAGGAAGGCGCGGGCGGCAAGCGTGCGTTTGACGATGTGGCCGTTGCACGGTCGATTTTGGAGGGACACGCGTGATGCGCCTGAGCGCCATTGCCATGTGGACACATGGGCGCTTGCTCGGTGCCGATGCCGATATTGACGGCGTCGAGATCGATTCGCGCAAGATCAAGACCGGCGACTTGTTCGTCGCCTTCAAGGGCGAGCACGTGGACGGCCACGACTATCTGGCCGACGCCGCGGCGCGCGGAGCCGCCGCGGCGCTGGTTGAACGCCGAGTCGACTGCGACCTGCCGCAGGTCGAGGTGGAGAATGCCGAGCTCGCGCTGGGCGACCTGGCCAGTGCCGTGCGCGCGCAGCGCAACGCGCGTGTAATCGGCATCACCGGCTCCAACGGCAAGACCACGGTGAAGACACTGACGGCGTCGATCCTGTCGCGCCACGGCCGCACCCATTTCAATACGGGCAGCTACAACAACGAGATCGGCCTGCCGCTGACCCTGCTGTGGATGCCTGAAGACACCGAATACGCCGTGCTGGAAATGGGCGCGGGCAAGCCGGGCGACATCGACTACCTTGCTGCCATCGCGCGGCCCGAAATCGGCCTCGTCAATCTCATTGCGCCAGCGCATCTTGAGCGGATGGGTACGATCGAGACAGTGGCGGAAACCAAGGGCGCGGTGTATCGCGGATTGCCGGCCGACGGCGTGGCGATCATCAACGCCGACGACGCTTTCGCCAGCTTCTTCGCAGGGCTGGCAGGCGGGCGCCGAGTGCTGCGCTTCGGTCTGGACCACAAGGCGGATGTCGGCGCCGACATCCTGGATCAGCGCGTCGACGGCTCGCACTTCGTGTTGAGCACGCCGCGTGGCGATACCGATGTGCACTTGCCCTTGCCTGGCCGGCACAACATCGCCAATGCGCTGGCGGCGGCATCGATCGCGCTCGCATTGGATGTGCCGCTGGACACCATCGTTGAAGGCCTGGAACAGGCGTCGGCGGTGGAAGGGCGCCTCAAGCGCCTGGCCATGCCCGATGGCTGGACCATGATCGACGACAGCTACAACGCCAATCCCAGTTCGGTGCACGCAGCGATCGACACGCTTGCGCTCGCCGACGGCGAGCGTTGGCTGGTGCTCGGCGACATGGCTGAGCTGGGGGCGGATGCCCGTGCGCTGCATGCCGGGGTCGGTCGTCACGCACGCGAGCGAGGTATCCAGAAGCTGTTCGCCGTGGGGCCGCTGAACGCCGCTGCAGTAGAAGCATTCGGTGCCGAAGGAAAGCATTTTGCGGACAAGGCTGCCTTGATCGAAGCATTGCGCACCCAGTTGCATGCAGGCGTTACCTGCCTGGTGAAAGGCTCGCACTCGTCGGGCATGGAACACGTAGTGGCTGCGCTCATGCGCCGGCCAGAGGAGGGTGCACCCCATGCTGCTTGAACTCGCCGACTGGCTGTCGCAGCACTTCACTGCGCCTCATCTGTTTCAGTACATCACCTTCCGCACCATCATGGCGGCGCTCACCGCGCTCGCGATGTCGCTGCTGTGCGGCCCGGCGCTGATCCGCAAGCTCGCTGCGCTCAAGGCCGGCCAGGTGGTGCGCAAGGACGGTCCGCAGACGCATCTGTCCAAGGCCGGCACGCCGACCATGGGCGGCGTGATGATCCTCATTTCCGTCGCCATCGCCACCCTGGTGTGGGCGGATTTGGACAATCGCTACGTGTGGCTGGTGCTGGCCGTGATGGTGTGCTTCGGCGCCATCGGTTTCTACGACGACTACCGCAAGCTGGTTTTGAAAGACAGCCGCGGACTGGCGTCGCGCTGGAAGTATTTCTGGCAGTCGGTATTTGGCTTGGCGGCTGCCTGGTTTCTGTACCACAGTGCGGTCAATCCGGCCGAAACGGCGCTGTTCGTGCCGTTGTTCAAGCACGTGGAGATATCGCTGGGCGTGTTCTTCATCGTGATCACGTACCTGATGATCGTGGGCTTTTCCAATGCGGTGAATCTCACCGACGGCCTGGATGGCCTGGCCATCATGCCGACCGTGCTGGTATCGGGTGCGCTGGGCGTGTTTGCGTATCTGGCGGGTAACAAGGTGTTCTCCGAATACCTCGGTATCCCGGCCATCCCGGGCGCGGGCGAGCTGTCGGTGTTCTGCGGCGCGATGTCGGGTGCCGGCCTTGGCTTTCTCTGGTTCAACACCTATCCGGCGCAGGTCTTCATGGGCGACGTAGGCGCCCTGGCGATCGGTGCCGCGCTGGCGGCGATTGCAGTGATCGTGCGCCAGGAAATCGTGTTGTTGATCATGGGCGGCGTGTTTGTGATGGAGACGGCCTCGGTGATGTTGCAGGTGGCCAGCTTCAAGATGACCGGCAAGCGCATCTTCCGCATGGCGCCCATCCACCATCACTTCGAATTGAAAGGCTGGCCCGAGCCTCGGGTCATCGTGCGGTTCTGGATCATCAGCGTGGTGCTGGTGTTGATCGGCTTGGCTACCTTGAAGGTGCGTTGACGGATGTTCGGTTTCGACACAACCCAGGCAAAGCGTCGGCAAGGTCCGCGCGGCAAGTTCGACTTGCCGTTGCTGCTGGCCTTGATCGGTCTTGCCTGTGTCGGTGTCGTGATGGTGACCTCGAGTTCGATCGCGGTGGCCGACGCCCAGCACTTCGGCGAATTCTATTTCCTCAAGCATCACCTGGCGTATCTGGCGCTCGGCGTGGTTGCCGCGGGCGTGGCGATGCGCACCGAATTGAAGGTGGTCGAAAAACACGCCTTCTTCTTGATGCTGGTGGCCTTCATCATGCTGCTGGCGGTGTTCGTGCCGCATCTGGGCATGCGCCTCAACGGTGCGCGGCGCTGGCTCAACCTGGTGGTGACGTCGTTCCAGCCGGTCGAGGCGGTGAAGCTGATTCTGGTGGTGTATATCGCCAGCTATCTGGTGCGCCATCGCGAGAGCATCGAAACGCGCTTCCTGGGGCTGATCAAGCCGATCGCCGTGTCGGGCATCATCGTGCTGCTGCTGCTTGCGCAGCCGGATTTCGGTTCGGCCACCCTGGTGATCGCGGTGACCATCGCGATGGTGTGGCTGGGCGGGTCGCGGCCGATTTTCCTATTCCTGATGGGGCTGCCGTTGATGCCCTTGCTGGCGATTGCTGCGACCAGCGAAAGCTATCGCATGAAGCGCCTGACTACGTTCCTGCACCCGTGGGATCACCCCTTCGACGACGGATTCCAGCTGACCCAGTCGCTGATGGCGATCGGGCGCGGCGAGTGGACCGGCGTGGGGCTCGGCTCCAGTGTGCTGAAGCTGTCCTACCTTCCCGAAGCGCATACCGACTTCATTTTTGCCGTCATCGGCGAAGAGCTGGGCCTGGCGGGCATCGTTACGGTGATGGTGTTGTTCGCGCTGGTGGTGTGGCGCGGGCTGCACGTGGGGCTCAAGGGCGTAGAGATCGGTCAACGTTTTGCCGGCTACATCGCGTTCGGCATCTCGCTGATGATCGGGTTGCAGACCATGGTCTCCATTGGTGTGAATCTCGGTGCGTTGCCGACCAAGGGGTTGACCCTGCCGCTGATCAGCTACGGCGGCTCCTCGATCGTGCTGACCTGCGCAATGGCCGGCGTGTTGTTGCGCGCCACCTTCGAGATCTATCGCGCCATCGATGCGCGACAGATGGCGACGCGCGTTCCGGCTGCAGCCGTGCCTGATGCCAATCCTGCGAATGCGCGCGAGCGCGAGGCGGTGGCAGCATGAGCGCGCAAGCACCCGTGCTGATCATGGCCGGCGGTACCGGTGGCCACATTTTCCCGGGCCTGGCCGTGGCCGAAACGCTGCGTGCGCAAGGCGTGCCGGTGGTATGGCTCGGCGCTGCAGGCGGCATGGAAACCAAGGTGGTTCCCGCGCACGGCATCGAATTGCACACCGTCGCCGTCGGCGGCCTGCGCGGCAAGGGCTGGAAAACACGCGTGACCGCGCCGTTCATGCTGGCGCGCGCGCTGCTTTCGTCCCTCGCCGTACTGAGCAAGCTCAAGCCGCGCAGCGTGTTGTCCATGGGTGGCTACGTGGCGGGGCCGGGCGGCATCGCGGCGCGCTTGCTGCGCCGTCCGTTGTTGGTGCACGAGCAGAACCGAGTGGCAGGTTTCACCAATCGCAAGCTGGCCATGCATGCCAGTCGCGTGATGGCCGGTTTCGCCGACAGCCTGCCCAATGCCGAGTGGGTGGGCAATCCCGTGCGTGGCGCGATCGCGACACTGCCGCCGCCCGCACAGCGCATCGGTGCGCGCGCTGGCAAGCCGCGTTTGCTGGTGCTCGGCGGCAGCCTGGGGGCCCGAGCCTTGAATCTGGCCGTGCCGCAGGCGTTGGCCGAACTGCCGCAGGAGCACAGGCCTGAGGTGCTGCATCAGTGCGGCAATCGCGGCATCGACGAAGCGCGCAAGGCTTATGCCGATGCTGGCGTCGAGGCGCGCATCGTGCCGTTTATCGAAGACATGGCTGGCACCTATGCGTGGGCCGATCTGGCCGTATGCCGTGCCGGTGCCTTGACGCTGGCCGAGCTGACGGCTGCCGGCTTGGGCGCAATGCTGGTGCCGTTTCCGCACGCGGTGGACGACCACCAGACCCGCAATGCCGAGGCGCTGGTCGCCGCAGGCGCGGCCGAATTGATACAGGAGCGAGACCTGGATACGAAAGACCTGGCGCAACGGCTGGATCAGCTGTTGAGCAACCGTCCCACCCTGCTGGCGATGGCCGAAGCCGCGCGCACGCTGGCCAAGCCCGATGCGGCGGCAGACATTGCCCGTGCATGTGTGGAGGTGGCCGCATGACGCCGCGTCGCCTGCTTGCGCACGAAGATTTGATGAGTACCTTCCGTCGCGTGCATTTCATCGGCATCGGCGGTGTCGGCATGAGCGGCATCGCGGAAGTGCTGCACAACCTGGGCTACGCCGTCTCCGGTTCGGACCGCAGCGAGTCGCCGACCGCGCTGCGCTTGCGCGAACTGGGCATCGATGTGCACATCGGCCACGTTGCCGAACACATCGGCGATGCGGACGTCGTGGTCACCTCGAGCGCCATCAAGCTGGACAATCCGGAACTGGTCGCGGCCCGCGAGGCGCGCATTCCGGTGATTCCGCGGGCGGAGATGCTGGGTGAGCTGATGCGCTTCCGCCGCGGTGTCGCCATTGCGGGCACGCACGGCAAGACCACCACCACCAGCCTGGTCGCCAGCGTGCTGGCCGAGGCCAACTACGACCCGACGTTCGTGATCGGCGGGCAGCTCAACGCCGCGGGTGCGAATGCCCGCCTGGGTACCGGTCAATATCTGGTGGCGGAAGCGGACGAATCGGACGGTTCGTTCCTGCTGCTGTCGCCGGTGATCGCCGTGGTCACCAATATCGATGCCGATCACCTGGAGAATTACCAGGGCGATTTCGCGCTGGTGCGCAAGGCATTCAACGATTTTCTGCATCGCCTGCCGTTCTACGGCCTGGCCGTCTTGTGCGTGGACGATCCGGAAGTGGCCGAACTGGCCAAGATCACTGCGCGTCGCGTGATGACCTATGGCATCGATGCCGTGCATGCCGATGTTCGCGCGATCAACGTTGAGCAACGCGGTTTCGAAATGCATTTCGACCTGTTGCTGCCGGGCGTGACGCACCCCATCCCGGTCACGCTCAATTTGCCCGGCCGGCACAACGTGCTCAATGCACTGGCGGCGGCGTCGATCGGTTGGCAGCTGGGCGTGGAAGCCGATGCGATTGCGCATGCGCTTGCCCATTTCCAGGGTGTCGGCCGCCGCTTCCATCGCCGCGGCGAGATCGCGCTGGATCAAGGCAAGGCGATGCTGGTCGACGATTACGGGCATCATCCGCGCGAGCTGGCGGCAGTGTTCGCTGCGGCGCGCGGCGGGTGGCCGGAGCGACGCCTGGTGGTCGGCTTCCAGCCGCACCGCTACAGCCGTACCCGCGATCTGCTGGACGATTTCGCCAATGTGCTGGCCGAAGCCGACGTACTGGTGTTGACCGAGGTCTATCCGGCCGGCGAAGCGCCGATTGCCGGTGCCGACGGCCGCGCGCTGGCGCGTGCGGTGCGCGCGCGCGGCAAGGTCGATCCGGTGTTGATCGGCCATCCGCGTGAATTGAAGGACGCCTTGCCGGCGCTGTTGCGCGACGGCGACCTGCTGCTGTTGCTGGGTGCGGGCGATATCGGTGCCGCGGCGGTGGAACTGGCCCAGCTGGGTCATTTGAGGACGAGCGAGACATGAGCAAGATCCAGGATCCCGCCCAGTTTGGTCGCGTCGCGGTAGCGATGGGGGGCAGCTCGGCCGAACGCGAGGTGTCGCTCGACTCCGGCCGCAACGTGCTGGCGGCCTTGCAGGCGCGCGGCGTCGATGCCCATGCGATCGATGGCATTCCTGCGTTGCTGGATGCGCTGCGCGCCGGCCACTTCGCGCGTGTCTTCAATATTCTGCACGGCCAGCATGGCGGCGGCGAAGATGGCGTGCTGCAAGGGGCGCTCGAGTCGCTGCACGTGCCCTATACCGGTTCGGGCGTGCTTGGTTCCGCGCTGTCGATGGACAAGACGCGCTCCAAGCGCGTGTGGCAATCGCTGGGTTTGCCTACGCCGAAGTTCGTGCCGCTGCCGCGCGGTGCCGACGTGCACGCGGCGGCGCGGGAGATCGGCTTTCCGCTGATCGTGAAGCCGGCCTGCGAAGGATCCAGCGTGGGTGTCACGCGGGTGTTCGAAGAAAAAGATCTGGATGCGGCCGTGGCGCTGGCCGAGAAATATCCCGGCGACCTGCTGATGGAAACGCTGATCGAAGGCGACGAGCTGACCGTGGGCATTCTGGGGCGCCAGGTGCTGCCCAGCATCCTCATCGTGCCGAAAGGTGCGTTTTACGACTACAACGCCAAATATGTCGCCGACGACACACGCTATATCTGCCCAGGCCTGGAAGGCGAGGTCGAAGCATCGCTGCGTGCCCTTTCGCTGGAAGCGTTCGACGCGCTGGGCTGCTACGGCTGGGGCCGCGTCGACGTGATGCGCGATCGCCAGGGCCGCAACTGGTTGCTGGAAGTGAACACTGCGCCAGGCATGACCTCGCACTCGCTGGTGCCCAAGGCCGCGGCGGTTTCCGGCATCGACTATCAGGAACTGTGCTGGCGCGTGCTCGAAACCAGCTTCCGGGGGGATGCATGAGGGGAAGCATTCGCCTCGTTGCCTGGTGCCTGGCCATCGCCCTGGTGGTGATGCCGATCGTGGGCGTGTTGTGCGGCTGGTTCGCCGCCGACCGCTGGCCGGTAACTCAGTTGACGATGCAGGCCGAGTTCAAGCACGTGAGCGCGGAGCAGATCCGCGCCGCCGTGCTGCCGCGCCTGGGCAAAGGCTTCTTCGCATTGAATCTGGATGGCGTGCAGCAATCCGTCGCGGCGCTGCCCTGGGTGGAGTCGGTCGAGGCGAGCAAGCGCTGGCCCGATACCTTGTTGTTGCGCGTGTATGAGCGCCAGCCTTTTGCGCGCTGGAACGGCAACCAGTTGATCAGCCGCGAAGGCAAGGTGTTCACTGTGCCGGATGCGGCCGATTACGGGCAGCTTCCCGATCTGCATGGCCCGGACGACCACCTGGCCGAAGTGGTGAGTTTCTTTGCCGACGCGCAGAAGGCGTTTGCCGGCACCCATCTGAAAATTACCGGCGTGACGTTGACCGAACGCGGCAGCTGGAGCGTGGCGACCGACAGCGGCGCGCAGATCGTGATCGGCGATCGCAACCAGGCCGGCCGCCGGCTGCGCCGTTTCCTCGACGTGTACCCGCAGGTCATTGCCGGTCACGGTCAGGACTTCGTATACGCCGACCTCCGTTACACCAACGGCTTTGCCGTGAAATGGCCGCAAGCGACGGCCGCCCCGACCGCTCCGACAGCCGGAGGCACGCCCCGCACATGAAAGGCAAAAACGAGAAACAACTGGTAGTCGGCCTGGACATCGGCACCTCGAAAGTGGTGGCGATCGTGGGCGAATACGAGCCGGGCGAACCGATCGAAGTGATCGGCATCGGCTCGCACGTATCGCGCGGCATGAAGCGCGGCTCGGTGGTGGATATCGAATCCACCGTGCACTCGATCCAGCGTGCGGTGGAAGAGGCCGAGTTGATGGCCGGCTGCGATATTCGTTCGGTGTATGCCTCCATATCCGGCAGCCACCTGGAAACGCGCAATTCGCATGGTACCGCTGCCATCCGCGACCGCGAAGTGGCGCCGGGCGACCTGGACCAGGTGCTGGAGGCGGCCAGCGCAGTGGCGATACCGGCCGACCGCAAGGTTCTTTATAAGGAGTCGCAGGAGTATCGCATCGACGGCCAGGACGGCATCCGCTCGCCGGTCGGCATGAGCGGCGTGCGCCTGGAGGCGTCGGTGCACCTGGTGACGGGTGCGGCGGCGGCGGTGCAGAACATCAGCAAATGCATCCAGCGCTGCGGCCTTTCGGTGGACGAGCTGGTGCCGTCGGCCGTGGCGAGTGCCAAGTCGGTGTTGACCGACGACGAACGCGAGCTGGGCGTGTGCCTGGTCGATATCGGCGCGGGCACTACCGACATTGCCATCTATACACAGGGTGCGATCCGCTACACCAAGTCGCTGCCGGTAGGCGGCGACCAGGTGACCAACGACATTGCCTACGGCGTACACACGCCGACTGCGCATGCCGAAGAAATCAAGATCAAGTACGCCTGCGCGTTAGCGCAACTGGCGCATGCGGAGGAAACCATCCAGGTGCCCAGCGTGGGCGATCGTCCGCCGCGCCGGCTGGCCCGCCAATCGCTCGCGCAAAGCGTGCAGGCGCGCTACGAGGAAATCTTCGAAATGGTGCAGGACGAGTTGCGCCGCTCCGGCTACGACAGCCTGGTTGCGGCCGGCGTCGTGCTCACCGGCGGCGCCGCCCGCATGGAAGGCGCCCTGGAGCTGGCCGAAGAGATCTTCCACAAGATGGTGCGCATCGGCGTGCCGCAGCATGTGAACGGCTTCGGCGAGGTCATCGCCAATCCGCTGCATTCCACCGGCGTCGGCCTGCTTTTGCATGGCGCTCGTTCGGGCGGCATGCGCGTGAGCGGTTCGGGCGGCGGCAGCGTGGGTGGGCTGGTCGACAAATTGCGCAACTGGATTACCAAGAATTTCTAAAAGATTTTTCGCCGCGCAGGAAGCGTGGCACGGGCGAATGGAGGTTCGCCCACCACCAAGGCAAGGCAGGAGCCGCGCTGCGGTTACAACGACAATGAAACTCTACGGAGGACGGGAAATGTTTGAACTGGTCGAAAAACTCGCACCGAATGCGGTGATCAAAGTCATCGGCGTGGGCGGCGGCGGCGGTAACGCCGTGGCGCACATGCTCAATTCCAATATCGACGGCGTCGACTTCGTCGTCGCCAACACCGATGCGCAGGCGATGAAGGGCTGCGGCGGCCGCATGCACCTGCAACTGGGCGCCAATGTCACCAAGGGCCTGGGTGCCGGCGCCAATCCGGAAGTGGGCCGCCAGGCCGCGCTGGAAGATCGCGAACGCATCGAAGAAATGCTCGAAGGCGCCGACATGGTGTTCATCACCGCCGGCATGGGCGGCGGTACCGGTACGGGTGCGGCCCCGGTCGTCGCACAACTTGCCAAAGAGAAGGGCATCCTGACCGTGGCGGTGGTGACCAAGCCGTTCCCGTTCGAAGGTCGCCGTCGCATGCAGGTGGCGCTGAAGGGTATCGAAGACCTGTCCCAGCACGTGGATTCGTTGATCACGGTACCGAACGAGAAGCTGCTTTCGGTGCTCGGTCGCGAAGTGACCCTGCTCAACGCCTTCAAGGCGGCCAATGATGTGCTGCAGGGTGCGGTGCAAGGCATTGCCGACCTGATCACCAGCCCGGGCCTGATCAACGTCGACTTCGCCGACGTGCGCACGGTGATGAGCGAGATGGGCCTGTCGATGATGGGTTCGGGTACCGCCCGTGGCGACGATCGCGCCCAGGCAGCTGCCGAAGCGGCGATCAACAACCCGCTGCTGGAAGACGTCAACCTCAACGGCGCCTGCGGCATCCTGGTCAACGTGACGGCCGGTCCGAACCTCACCATGCGCGAGTTCGACGAAATCGGCCGCATCATCCACGACTTCGCCAGCGAAGACGCCACGGTGGTGATCGGTACCTCGCTCGATCCGGACATGCAGGACGACGTGCGCGTGACGGTGGTCGCTACCGGCCTGAACCGTGTTGCGGCCCGCCAGCCGATGCGCCCGGTCGCAACCCAGCAGGTGGAGATGCGCCAGCGCCCTCGTCCGATGGTGCTGCGTACCGGTACCGGCAACGAGGTGGTGGACTACGCGCAGCCGGAAGTGGTGGCGAGCAATCCGCGGGGCGGCGACAGCCAGGCCAAGAGCGCCGATCCCAGCTTCGATTACCTGGACATCCCGGCTTTCCTGCGCCGCCAAGCAGATTAATGCGTAAAGAAATGTGAATGCGATGAACTAACGACGTATTAACTTGTCTGAGTTCCCTGTGCCGGACGAGGAGGGGTATCCTCCCTGTCCGCTGCCTGGCCGTCGCCGGCTAGCCGGATGTGCGGCAAGGGGACATCGCTATGTCGACTGACTTCGCTTTCGTGCGTTTGACTGCGATAGACGGTGCGGCCTAAGGATGGCGCACGATTGGCCAGTGTGGTGTGTATGCCGCCCTGCCGGTCCAGAATCCCGTTGCCGGATCTTCCCGTCCCCGGCACGGGATTTTGTGTCGTATCGCAAGTACTTGATCTACCTGTAGTGCTTGCTGCGTCTTAATGCGAATGAATCGCATTTGATGATGAAAGGAAAATGAAGGATTGACCGGACGGTTCGGTATGGTCTGTTTTTCCGCAGGTTAAGACTGTGTTAGCATCCTGGCTCGAATTGGCTGCTGCCCCTACAGGTACCCAATAAATGATCAAGCAGCGTACGCTTAAAAACATCATCCGTGCCACCGGCGTCGGTCTGCATACCGGCGACAAGGTCTATATGACGTTGCGTCCGGCCGCACCGAACACCGGCATCGTTTTTCGCCGCACGGATCTCAATCCGCCGGTCGATATCCATGCACGTCCCGATCACGTAGGTGACACTCGTTTGTCCACCACGTTGGTAAATGGTGACGTTCGTGTTTCGACGGTGGAACACTTGCTCTCCGCCATGGCCGGCCTGGGCATCGACAATGCTTATGTCGATCTGTCCGCGCCCGAGGTGCCGATCATGGACGGCAGCGCCGGCCCGTTCGTATTCCTGCTGCAGTCGGCGGGTATCGAAGAGCAGTCGGTGGCCAAGCGCTTCATCCGCATCAAAAAGCCGGTGAAGGTGCAGGAAGGCGATAAATGGGCCAGTTTTGAGCCGTTTGAAGGCTTCAAGGTCGGCTTCTCGATCGAGTTCAATCACCCGATCATCTCCAAGCGCACCTCGCGCGCCGAGATCGACTTCTCCACCACGTCCTTCGTCAAAGAAGTGAGTCGCGCGCGTACCTTCGGTTTCATGCGCGACATCGAGATGCTGCGCGAACACAACCTCGCGCTCGGCGGCTCGATGGACAACGCCGTGGTGCTCGACGACTACCGCGTGCTCAACGAAGACGGTCTTCGCTACGAAGACGAATTCGTCAAGCACAAGATCCTCGATGCGATCGGCGACCTGTATCTGCTTGGGCACAGCCTGATCGGCGCGTATTACGCACACAAGTCCGGTCACGAGTTGAACAACAAGCTATTGCGGGCCTTGATGGCCGACGCTACCGCCTGGGAAGAGGTCAGCTATCAGGACGATCCGGCCACCGCTCCGATCTCCTACGCGCATCCCGCCCAGGCCATCTGAAAACCTGTTCGGCGGCTGAAAGCCGGGCCTCCTGAGGTCCGGCTTTTTCATTTTGTGATGTGGATCACAATTTTCGCCTACCTATCTTCACGCGATCGAGACGGGTCCTAAAGACCTGGGTGGGGCTGTGCGTGGTATAAATCCGGCTTCCCGTTTCGGGCCGGCCATCCATCGGCGGGTCTCTAGGACAAACGCTTCAGCTCAGGGCGTTCCGCCGGGATTGGACTTCGCAGGTTCGGCGACGGACGCCAGTTCCAGAAATAGGGCCCGCAATTCGGGATCCTTGATCGATTTCGCGGCCGTCTTCAAGTGAAGCGCTGCCGCGGCAGAAAGCGGTTTTAACTGCTCCGGCTGGGGATCGGGCGGAGGAAGGGGGGCCACTTTCACGGTAACTGAGCCGGCATTCGCGCCTATGGCGCGTGCGGTGGCGAGGATCTGCGTCTGTTGCATGCGCAGCCGGGCCGCCCAGGCAGGCGAGGAAGCCAGGAATACGAGACGGTCGTCGCGGAAGTTGGCAAATCTGACCTGCTCGCGCAGGGGCGACGACAACGTCTGGCGTAGTGCGCGGTCCAAGGCTTCCAGCCTGCTGGCCTTTTTGGCCAGTGCTGCAACCGGGCTGACATCGGTGATGGACTGCGGTCCATGGCCGGTGCGCTGGGGGGCTGGAACGTCGCGCTGCATCGGTAAATAACTTAAGAACTGGTCATGACATGCAAATCATACTCGTCTCACGCGCAGGGAAGGTTCCAAAAACACTGGACCTGGCCAACCAGAAGCTTCGCTGGCGTGTTTGGGGTATGGCTGCAGGGGTAGTGCTGGCCGTGGCGGGCATCGGAGCAGGCGTGGCGCTGGCGGTGGCCAGCCCTCGCGACAGAGCCCTGGCCGAGATCGATGCCCTCCATACGCAGGTCAGGCAGCAGGACAAGCAGCTGGGGGATCTGCGTGAAGACGCCCATCGGCAGCTTGACGCCCTCGCGATCAAGCTGGGGCAGCTGCAGGCACAGGCCACGCGCCTGAACGCCCTGGGCGAGCGTCTGGCCCAGGTTGGCAAGCTCGACAATGGCGAGTTCAATTTCGACCAGCCGCCACCGGTCGGTGGCGTGGAAGTGAGCAACGGCAGCAGCGCTTATGCCTTGCCGCAGACGCTGGATGCCAGCATCGACCAATTGGCGACCCAGTTCGATACCCAGCAAGCACAACTCGGCGCCATGCAGAGCCTGTTGATGAATGCGCGCATCGATTCGGATCTCAAGCCGACCGGCATGCCGGCGGACGGTTACATATCCTCTTACTTCGGCGTGCGCGCCGATCCCTTTGACGGCAAGGCTGCACGCCATACCGGTCTGGACATTGCCGTGCCCTACGGCAGCGCCGTGCACACGGTCGCCGAGGGCATGGTCACCTATGCCGGGGTTCGCAACGGCTACGGCAACGTGGTGGAGATCGATCACGGCAATGGCTACATGACCCGCTATGCCCACAACAGCAAATTGCTGGTCCACCCGGGCGAGCACGTACGGGTTGGCGACGAGATCGCCCAAGCCGGTTCTTCGGGGCGGTCCACCGGGTCTCACGTCCATTTCGAGGTCTGGTACAACGGCCGAGTGGTCAATCCGCTGGCGTATGTGAAGAACCATCGCTGAGCGGGTGCCTGCCTGCACCCTTGAAAGCGCAGCCTCCTACCGCCACCCCTTGGCGAGCGGTAAGGATGAGGCCAGGCGATTCGCACGTTCCCGCGTTTGGGATACCTGCGCGACCCTAGTATCATCAAACCTTTGTCCGTCCGGGTCGCCCCCGAATGGACCCCCTTCAGTTTCCTGATCCGGAAGATCGATGCTCAATCGTGCCCTGACGAGCCTTTTTGGCAGCCGTAACGAACGCGTGCTACGCCAGCTATCCAAGACCGTCGCGCGCATCAACGCGCTTGAACCGGAGATGGAGAAGCTTGGCGACGAGGCGCTGCGCGACAAGACTGCCGAGTTCAAACAGCGCATTGCCAATGGCGAAACGCTGGACAAGATCCTGCCTGAAGCGTTTGCCGTGGTGCGCGAAGGCGCCAAGCGCGTGCTTGGCATGCGCCATTACGACGTGCAGCTGATCGGTGGCATGGTGCTGCACCAGGGCAAGATTGCCGAAATGCGCACCGGCGAAGGTAAGACCCTGGTGGGAACCGCCCCGGTCTACCTCAATGCCCTGCAAGGCAAGGGCACCCACGTGGTGACGGTCAACGATTACCTGGCCAAGCGCGACGCCGCCCAGATGGGCAAGCTGTACAACTTCCTTGGCATGAGCGTAGGCGTGGTGTATCCGGGCATGGATCACGCCGACAAGTTCGCCGCTTACGCCGCGGACATCACCTACGGCACCAATAACGAATTCGGCTTCGACTATCTGCGCGACAACATGGCGCTGTCCAAGGATCAGCGCTGCCAGCGCGGCCTGCACTACGCCATCGTCGACGAAGTGGACTCGATCCTGATCGACGAGGCGCGTACGCCGCTGATCATTTCCGGTCCGGCCGAGGATTCGCCCCAGCTCTATATCGCCGTGAACAAGATCGTGCCGCGCATGACGCGGCAGGAAGCCGAAGACGGCGCCGGCGACTATTGGGTCGACGAGAAGCAGAAGCAGGTGCATCTGTCCGAAGAGGGCATGCAGCACGCGGAAGAACTGCTGCAGCAGGCCAAGGTGCTGGACGAGGACAGCAGCCTTTACGACGCGCGCAACCTCGCCATCGTGCACCATCTCAACGCGGCGCTGCGCGCCAATGCGATCTATCAGCGCGACGTCGACTACATCGTGCGCGACGGCGAAGTGATCATCGTCGACGAGTTCACCGGCCGCACCCTGGCGGGCCGCCGCTGGTCGGACGGCCTGCATCAGGCCGTGGAAGCGAAAGAAGGCGTGCCGATCCAGCGCGAGAACCAGACGCTGGCCACGGTGACCTTCCAGAACCTGTTCCGCATGTACAAGAAGCTGGCCGGCATGACCGGTACGGCCGACACGGAAGCCTACGAGTTCCAGACCATCTATGGCCTGGAAGTGGTGGTGATTCCCACCCACAAGCCGATGATCCGCAAGGACAATTCGGACATGGTGTTCCTCAGCCAGGAAGTGAAGTACAAGGCGGTGATCGAGGACATCAGGGATTGCCACAAGCGCGGCCAGCCGGTGCTGGTGGGTACGGCATCCATCGACGTATCCGAGCTGCTGTCCAATCTGCTGCGCAACGAGAAAATCCCGCACGAAGTGCTCAACGCCAAGCAGCACGAGCGCGAAGCGCACATCGTGGCGCAGGCCGGCATTCCAGGCGCGGTGACCATTGCCACCAACATGGCCGGCCGCGGTACCGACATCGTGCTTGGCGGCAGCCTCGAAGCCGCCTTGGCCACGCTGCCGGAGGATGCCTCCGAAACCGATCGTGCGCGCATCAAGGCGGATTGGAAGAAGCTCCACGAACAAGTGCTGGCTGCCGGCGGCCTGCACATCGTTGGTACCGAGCGCCACGAATCCCGCCGCATCGACAATCAGCTGCGTGGCCGTTCGGGCCGCCAGGGCGACCCCGGTTCGTCTCGCTTCTACCTGTCGCTGCAGGACAACCTGCTGCGCATCTTCGGCGGCGAAGGCCTGGTGCGCTGGATGAAGCGCTTCGGCATGAAGGAAGACGAGGCGCTGGAAGATCGCATGATCAGCCGCCAGATCGAAAAGGCGCAGCGCAAGGTCGAACAGCACAACTTCGATATCCGCAAAAACCTGCTCGAATACGACGACGTTGCCAACGATCAGCGCAAGGTTATCTATCGCCAGCGCGATGAACTGCTGGAAGAAGACGACGTGTCCGCCACCGTCACCGACATTCGCGACGACGTGGTCGAAAACGTCGTGCGTCGGCACGTGCCTGCCGACAGTATCGATGAGCAATGGGATGTCGCCGGCCTCGAGCGCGAGCTGGAGAGCGACTTCGGCATGTCCGTCGATCTCAAGCACTGGCTGGAACAGCAATCCGAAGCGGACGCCGAGATCGTGCTCGGACACGTGCGTACGTTGGTTAGCGACCTGTTCCAGGGCAAGGAAAAGCAGATCGGCCCTGAAACCATGCGTCAGCTTGAAAAGCACATCATGCTGAGCGTGGTGGACAATGCCTGGAAGGAACATCTTTCGAGCATGGATTACATGCGCCAGGGCATCTATCTGCGCGGTTATGCACAGCAGGATCCCAAGCAGGCGTTCAAGCAGGAATCCTTCGAGTTGTTCTCGCAGATGCTGGGGCGGATCAAGACCGAAGTGACCCAGATGCTGGCGCGCATCCGTATCCGCAGCGAGGAAGAAGTCGCTGCGATGGAGGCCGAACAACAGCGCATGGCCGAGCGCATGCAGCGCCAGATGCTGGCCAGCGGTGGCGGTGCACCCGCTGGCGGTGCGCTGGGCATCGAGACGCCGGCACAGCAGGTTGCGCCGGCAGAGCCGGCAATATCCGGCCCGAAAGTCGGGCGCAACGACCCATGCCCCTGCGGTTCGGGCAAAAAATACAAGCACTGCCACGGTCAACTCAGCTGACCGTGTTCCGCCCTTGAGCGAGTTGTCGCGTAGGTTGGGTTAGCAACGCGTAACCCAACTGTTTGGGAGTGAGTAGAAAGAGAAGAGGGCAATGAGAAAGAGTCAAGGCGCTGCCTTGCCGTTCTCAATGCCCACTTTTGCTTACCCATTTGGGGGGGCGTCAGGTTACGCTGTCCTAACCCAGCATGCAGCGGGTCCGCACCGAATTCAGTCGCCGCCACCAGCCGGGCGCTTGCGATGCGGCTCGGCATTCACGGTGAAATAGTGCGGTTCTTCGCCGTCCAATTGCAGCGCGGTAAGCTTGCCGCCCCAGACGCAGCCCGTATCGATGCCGTAGATGCCCAGGCCGGCGAAGCGATCCAGTGCGGACCAGTGACCGCATACGATGCGCACATCGCGCCGGCGCATGCCGGGGACTTCGAACCAGGGATACATGCCGGGTTTCTGCGTCCCGGGAGCGCCTTTGCTTTCGAAGTCGATGCGGCCGTTGACGTCGCAGAAACGCATGCGGGTCAACGTATTGATCGATGCGCGCATGCGCTCGATGCCTTGCAGGCGGCTGGACCAGGCCGCGGGTCGATTGCCGAACAGATTTTTCAGCAGCCGCGGATGACGCGGACTGGAAAGTTCGCGCTCGATTTCTTGTGCGCAACGTTGCGCCTGCTTGAGCGTCCAGGTAGGTGCGAGGCCGGCGTGCACCATCGTCCAGCCCAGGGCTTCGTCGTGATGCAGCAGCCTTTGGCTGCGCAGCCATTCAAACAGCACGGGCGCATCTTCGGCGAACAATACTTCGCGAAGCTCGGGGTTCACGCGTGCCTGGGCATCTTCCTTGCGCAGGGCGATAGCGAGCAGGCTCAGATCGTGATTGCCGAGCGTA
The DNA here is from genome assembly GCF_016904945.1 of Dyella mobilis. Taxonomy (GTDB): domain Bacteria; phylum Pseudomonadota; class Gammaproteobacteria; order Xanthomonadales; family Rhodanobacteraceae; genus Dyella_B; species Dyella_B mobilis. Next base: position 77,168 of record NZ_JADIKF010000032.1, on the reverse strand, counting down.
ATGACGGCGCTGTCGCGCAGCGAGTGCACCAGGCGCAAGGTTTCCAGCGACTGTCCGCCGCGATTGACCAGGTCGCCGCAAAACCACAGCCGGTCCTGCGCCGGATCGAAACGCAGTTTTTCCAGCAGTCGCTGCAGTTCCGGATAGCAGCCCTGGACATCGCCGATCGCGTAAGTCGCCATCAGCGCATTGTCTCAATCGTCTGCTGCGCGCCGTCCATCATCGGTTGCCTTCTCCTGTTAATGCAGTGTGCGCGGGATGGACAAGGTAAATGCTGGAATGGGCGCTTCGAAGCGCGTGCCATCATCGGCCACCATCTGATAACTGCCCTGCATCGTGCCCACTGCGGTTTCCAGCACGGCACCGGAGGTGTATTCGTAATCGTCGCCGGGGCGCATCCACGGCTGCTCGCCGACGACGCCTTCACCGTGAACTTCCTCAATCTTGCCATTGGCATCCGTGATCACCCAGTGACGGGTGAGCAGACGGGCGGAGATGCCGCCGATGTTGTGCAGCCGGATCGTATACGCGAACACGTAGCGATTTTCGTCAGGCACGGACTGATCGGGCACGAAGCGGGTCTGAACCTGCACGTCGATCGAGTAGGGGGTTTTCTCGTTCATGGGCGCATTGTAAGGGCTAAGCATGCCCTTGGGCAGCGCGCGCGGCGGCGCTACGGTGCAATCTCGATCTTGGCGAGGCGTACGAAATCTTCGGGTGAGAGCGTTTCCGCGCGAGCCTTGGGGTCGATATCGGCCCGTCGAATGGCGTCGGCATCCAGGTGCTGCCGCAGTGCATTGCCGAGTGTCTTGCGGCGCTGGGCAAAGGCTGCCTTGACGATCTGGTGCACGCGGTCCGGATCTGCATCGTGACGAGCTTCCGGCGCGAGCGGAATCAGCCGCACCACGGCTGAATCGACCTTCGGCGGGGGGCGAAAGGCGCCGGGAGGAACGTTGAACAGCGGCTCCACCCGGCATGCCAGCTGCAGCATGACGGATAGCCGTCCATATACCTTGCTGCCTGGTTCGGCAGCCATGCGATCCACGACTTCTTTTTGCAACATGAAATGCATGTCGCCGATGGCCGCAGCATGCTCGACACAGTGAAACAGTATCGGACTGGAAATGTAGTAGGGCAGGTTGCCGGCGATGCGCAGACGCGCCACGCCCTGGCGCTCTGCCAAGGCGGTGAAGTCGACCTTCAGCACATCCGCGTGCACGATGGACAATTCGCCGATGCCCTCTGCATTCGCTTGCAGGTTGGGGATCAGGTCGGTGTCCAGTTCGATCGCGGTCAATTTGCCTGCGGCAGCGAGCAGCGGGAAGGTGAGCGCGCCTTCGCCCGGGCCGATTTCCACCAGAAAATCGTCGGGGCGCGGCGAGATTGCGCTAACGATGCGCTCGATGTAACGACGCTCGTGCAGAAAATGTTGCCCGAAGCTTTTTTTGGGGCGGGCGCTCATGATGATTTCCTCGAGTTGTGCCCCTGGTCCTCTCCGTTCGCGTCGCGAGCGATGGACGATTCGGCCCGCGCTGCGAGGTCCAGCGCCATCTTCGCCGCGGCGATCAGGCTGGACGGATCGGCCTTGCCACTGCCGGCGAGATCCAGTGCCGTGCCGTGATCGACCGAGGTGCGAATGAAAGGCAGGCCCAGGGTGAGATTCACCGTGCGGTCGAACGCTTCGCTCTTGAGTACGGGGAGCGCCTGGTCGTGGTACATCGCCAGCACGGCGTCATAGTGTTGGCGTTGCGTTGGCACGAACGCCGTGTCGGCCGGAAGAGGGCCTAGCAGGCGCATGCCTCGTTGCCGGAGCTTTTCCAGCACCGGCGTGATTGTGTCGATTTCTTCGCGCCCGAGATGGCCATTCTCGCCGGCATGCGGATTGAGGCCCAGTACCGCAATACGCGGGTCCGGATAGCCGAATTTGGCGCACAGTTCGTCGTAAACGATGCACAGGGTTCGTTCGAGCGACGCGGCATCGATGGCGGCGGAGACGGCATGCAGCGGCAAATGAGTGGTTGCCAAGGCGACCCGCAGCTCCGGGCTTGCCAGCATCATCACGACATCGGTTTGCGCCAGTGCGGCGAAAAATTCGGTGTGCCCGCTGAAGGGAATGCCGGCATCGTTGATCGAGGCTTTCTGCAGGGGCGCGGTCACCACGGCTGCGTAGCGCCGCTCCATGCAACCCTGCGCCGCCTCGCTCAGGGTGGCCAGCACGTGGCTGGCGTTGCGCGGATCAGGCCGCCCAGGCACCTCTTGCGCGGCCAACGGGATGTGGCGTATCCGCAGGCTGCCGGCAGGGCGCACTTCGATATCCGCACCATCATCGTCGGTCAACTGGAGCGAGGCACCGCAACGCTCGGCAGCCCGCGCGAGCAGGCCGCGATCGGTGATCGCAATGAAATTGGCCGCCAACGAGGTGGCGGCCAATCGAACGAGCAGCTCGGGACCGATGCCGGCCGGCTCGCCTGCGGTGAGGGCGAGCCGTGGTAGCACTGGGCTGCTCACAGCTTTCCCGGACCCATCATGGCGACGCCTTGATACCTGCGCCGCCGTTATTCGAATCGCTGGAGTCCTGCAGTTCGGGGACCAGGATTTTCACGTACGAAGACGAACGCAGATCGCGCAGGAAGTCGTCGTAGGCCTGGTCCGCCTTGCGATTGCCGATGGACTGGCGTGCCTCGTTGCGGGAGACCTCGGTGGTCATGTCGGTACTGCGCGAGCCCAGGCGCTGCAGAATGTGCCAGCCGGCTTCGCTCTTGAACGGCTGGGAAATCTCGCCGTCTTTCAGATCGGCCACCTTCTGGCCGATCAGCGAACCCCAATCACCCTGCTGGAACCAACCCATGTCGCCGCCCGCATTCGCGGTGGTGTCGTCGCTGGAGTTGTCCTTCGCGAGCTTGGAGAAATCTTCGTGTTTTTTGGTGATGCGGTTGTAGAGATCCTGGGCCTTCTGCTCGGCCTGGGTTTCGGAGATCAGTTCGCTCGGGCGAATCAGGATCTGGCGAGCATGGTATTCGGTCACCATCTGCTTGGACTGCGCGCGCGTGGCAATCAGTTGCAGGATGTGGAAGCCGGTCGGGCCGTGCAGGATGCCGCTGACCTCTCCGGGCTTGAGCGAATTGATGGCGTCGACGAAGGCCGGCGGCACTTCGTCCATGCGGCGCCAGCCCAGGTCACCGCCATCCAGGGCATCCGGGGCGTCCGAGAAGCGGATCGCTGCGGCTTTGAAGTTCATGCCGCCCTTGATCGCGGCCAGCGCCTGTTCGGCTTTGCTCTGGGCGGTCTGGATGTCTGCCGCCGAAGCGCCGCTGGGGATGCTGACCTGGATGTGCGCCAGATGCACCTCGCCGGCCTTGTAGGCAGGGCTGTTGAGCAGGTTGTCGATTTCGCTGTTGGTCACCGACACCGAGTCGCGGACGACGCTCTGGTGCAGTTTCTGCACCACGAGCTGGTCGTGCAACTGCTGGCGGAAGGCGGTGTAGCTGAGTCCGCTCTGTTCCACAGCGGCATGCAACTGGTCGGGGGTCATCTTGTTCTGGTTGGCGACGTTCTGTACCGCCTGGTCCACTTCCGCGTCGGAAACGCGCACGCCCTGGTCGTCGGCGCGCTGCAGTTGGAGCTTCATCAGGACGAGACGGTCGAGCACCTGCCGGCGCAGCACGTCGATGGGGGGCAGCTGGCCGGGTTGGCTGGCGTACTGCTGCTGGATCGCGGCGACAGCGTCGTTCAGTTCGCTCTGCAAGATCACATCGTCTTCGACTACGGCGACGATCCGGTCGATCGGCTGCGGACCGGAGCCTGCATTCTGCGGCGACAGGAGCTGAGCCTGGGCCAGCGACGGCATCGCGGTGACGATCGTCAGCAGGAATAACGCAAAAATCTGCTTCATCAGTGAACAGCCTTCTGTCGCCGGTGGCGATGGAAATGAACGGTAAATAGTCTGAATGGCGGGCCGGCCGCCATTCAGGGCACGCCCGGGCCTGCCTGGGCGTACTTATTGATAGCCAAGGATATCACGCCGCAGGATGCTATCCGTTTGGCCGCTGAAAGCACCCATGCCCTTGAATTCCAACTCGAACATGACGGCGGTGTCGCTGCCCGGTCCGACCTGGCCGGGGGGCAGGGTGGTGATGACGCCGTCGTATCCGGTGACGTAGTGACGGGCCACGACGCTCAGCTTCACGCAGCAGCCCTCGTACTGCACCCCGGCCACGGCCTCCACCGTCCGTTTGTCCATGACCGAGTAGGTCCAATCGCCGATCAGGCGCCAGCGGTCCGTGAGCGGATAGACCGCCGAGATGTCGTATTGTTCCACCAGCTTCTGATAGGCCTCCACGTTGGGGCCGGTCAGCTGCAAGTTCTGGCGGAATCGATAGGAGAAATTGAGCACGCCGTCGAAACCCAGTCGGCGCTGCACGGTGAACGTACCCAGCTCGGTCCTGCGAGTGTTCGGATTCCAGAGGTACTCCGTGCTCATGGTCCACTGGTCGTTGAGCTGGCTACTCAATTCGGCCACGTAGTCCGAGCTTGCCCAGTTTGTGGTTGGGGCTTCGGGCACCTGGACCAGTTGCGGAGTGAAGTAGCGAATCTGGCCAAAAGTGGCCGAGAGCCGTTCCACACCGCCATCGTCGAGTAGGCGCGTGGTGACTGCCGCGGTCAGGTTGTTTGCATTCATCTGGCGGTCCGCACCTGAGAATTGGTTCGGTGCGAACAGCATCCAGTCATCGAACGACATCAGGCCGGTATCGAACAGTGGCAGGTTGTTCTGGTTGCGATACGGCGCATAGAGGTAATACAGGCGCGGCTCCAGCGTCTGCGTGTAGTTGGTGTCGAACATCGAGGTGTTGCGCTCGAAGATCAGGCCTTCGTCCAGGCTGACGATCGGCAGCGAGCGGCTCGGGTTGCTTTGCGTGAACGGCGAGACAGTACCGCTCCCGATCGGACCATAAGCGTTGTAGTTCTTATAGCCGGCGTCGAGCGAGTAGGTCGTGTAGCGATAAGTCAGCTTGGGCCTGATAAACCACCATGGTCCCTGGAAATCGGCATCGATATACGGATTGAGGTCCAGTCGATTGCCTTCGACGCTGTCGAATTTGTGGAATGACACTGCTTCGCTGGTGATGCCCACGTCATACCAGCGCCAGAACGGAATGTCTGCGTTGAATGTGGCGCGCGGCAGCCGCTTATACGGTTCCACCGTGTTCGGTTCGGCAGGATTCACGTTTTGGAAAATGTCGCCGCCTAACGAAGCACTCCACCAGTTGCCGGCGCCATTCAGATACATGCTCGATGGCAGCAAGCTGGTGGAGAGCGAAAAGAGATCGTCGCCAAAATCGTGCAGATAGTTCTGATCTGACGCGCGCGTGATGTTGGTGTTCAGCGACCATCCCGGCCACAGGCTGGTGTTGTTGACGAATCGGTACAGATAGCGCTGCTGGCCCTGCGTATCGATCGAGGTCGGCGTGATCTTCTGATCGTTGTACAAGTCGTTCGGCAGGAATTCGAAATCGAAGGTGCCGCTCGTCTTGGGGAACAAATAGCGAGCTTCGCCGGAAAGCATCACGCCGCGCAGCGAATAATAGCGTGGCGTCAGCGTGGCATCGTAATTGGGTGCCAGGTTGAAATAGTACGGAATCCTGAACTGGTACCCGGCGTTGCCCGTGTGCTCGAAGTACGGGTAGAGAAAACCGCTCTGGCGATCGTTGTTCAACGGGAACGACATGTACGGCGTGTAGAGGAACGGAATGCCGTAGAGATTCATCGTCGCATCGCGCGCCACGCCGCGGCCGGTGTTCTCGTCGGTATCGATCTTCTTGGCGCGGATTTCCCAGATGTGGCGGCCGATGTCGCAAGTGGAATACGTGGCCACGCTGTAGCGGCTGCGGTTCGCATCGAACTGCTGGCTGCGTACCGCCGTGCCGTTGCCGTGAGAGTCCAGCATCTGGAAGCGCACGTTGCCGGTGGCCAGGGTTGTGCTGTTATTGGTATTGCCGACGACGTGGTCGGCCGACACCAGGTGGGTGGCCTCCTGGTAGTGAACGTTGCCGCGCGCGTCGTAATCGGTGGTGTCGCTGTTGTAGTCGGCGACGTCGGCGTGCAGTTCCTGGTCGGCGCGAACGGTTTTCACGTGGCCGGTCAGGTGGTAGATGACCTGGTCCGGGCTTTCCACGTGGTCGGACCAGACATAGGTCTTGGCCGTGTCGCGCAGGGACGAATCCTTGCTCAGGAACGGGTCGTAGAACTCCAGCATGCCATTGGGCCGGCACAGCGCAAAATTGTCCGGACGCTGCGGGCACAGGAACGTGCCCAGCGGACAGACGACCTCCGAGCCGTCCAGGGTGGCCTTGGGCTTCTTGTTCTGGGTGCCGGCGTAAACGCTCGGGCTGCTGAGCAGGGCAGCGGAAGCGGCGATTGCCAGCAGGCGGCGTGGAGGCAGAGAACGCAAGGGCGGCGTAGGCTTCACGGAGGGCAGTCAATCGGCAACGAAGGGCGTTAAGCTAACAGAAAGGCCCTTCAATCGGCACCGGTTGCGGACAGGGATTCAGCATGACCGAAAACAAGCCCAGCAAGACGGACGAACAATGGCGCGAGAGCCTGAGCGCGGAACAATATGCCGTCTGCCGATGTTCGGCCACCGAGCCCCCTTTCAGTGGCAAGTGGTACCGGCACAAGGAGCCAGGCACCTATATTTGCGTGGCTTGCCGGGCACCGGTGTTCGCCTCCGAAACCAAATACGATTCCGGATCGGGCTGGCCCAGCTTCTTCCAGCCGCTGAAGTCTTCAGCGATCAGCCTGGTGAAGGACGACAGTCACGGCATGCATCGCACGGAAGTGCGCTGTGCGGCGTGCCAGTCGCATCTCGGGCACGTTTTCCCTGATGGCCCCAAGCCTACCGGCTTGCGTTATTGCATCAATTCGCTGGCGCTCGACTTTGAACAAATGAAGTGAGCACCCGCCGCGCGGGGTTTGTTTCTTTTCCCCTTTGGGGTGGCCCGAAGGGCCGGACGAGGGGCAGGGCGTGCGACAAAGATGGACTCGGGCGAGTTTCGTGGGCAGCCCCGGTCCGTCGTTGAATCCCGTCCCGACATGAACGTGGGCGGCGAATCGGCGTGTCAGGCAGGAGATTTATTCAGACAAGAGCGCGGTAACGTGCGCACTGGCACTGGCAGCCAGCGCAGCCAGGTCGTAGCCGCCTTCCAACGTCGAAACCAGCTTTCCGCCGGCGTGAGCGCGCGCCAGGTCGACCAGTCGTTCGGTAATCCAGGCGTAGTCTTCCGCGTGCAGGCGGATGTCGGCGATGGGATCGCTGCGGTGCGCATCGAATCCGGCCGATACCAGTACCAGCTGCGGCTTGAATGCGTGCAAGCGAGGCAGCAGTGCCCCATTCCACAGTTCGCGAAATTCGTAAGAACCATCGCCCGGGGATAGGGGTGCGTTGACGATATTTCCCGCGCCGCGTTCGTCCTCGCGCCCAGTGCCTGGGTATAGCGGGGACTGGTGGCTGGAAATGAACAGCACGCGCGGATCACGCTGAAAGATGTCCTGGGTGCCGTTGCCGTGATGGACGTCGAAATCCGCAATCGCCACGCGTTTCAGTCCATGCACGGCCAAGGCATGGGCAGCGCCAATGGCGATGTTGTTGAACAGGCAAAAGCCCATCGCGGTATCGGGGGTGGCATGGTGGCCGGGCGGCCGTACCGCGCAGAACGCACGCGTGGCCGCGCCTGTCATGACCGCATCCACCGCGGCAACGACGGCGCCGGCGGCGCGCAAGCCGGCCTCTGCCGATGCCGGAGACATCAAGGTGTCCTCGTCCAGTCGAACCGTGCTGGTCTGTGGCGTGATGGCCAGGATGTGGTCGACGTGGGCGGCGGTATGTACGCGCAGCAATTGCTCGCGGGTGGCCCGTGGCGCTTCCACGCGATCCACGCCCGCGAAGCGGTCCTGATCCAGCGCCTGCAGTACCGCGCGCAGGCGCGCGGGCGATTCGACGTGACCCGGTCCCGGATCGTGCTGCAGGCAGATGGCGTGGGTGTAGAGCCGCACCACGTGTCTCAGGTTTGCGGTTTGCGGCGACGCTCGTGTTGCCACAGCACTTCGCCGTGGCCACTCGCCCGAGCCAGCACGCGGCACAGCACGAACAGCAGATCGGAAAGGCGATTGAGATAGCGTTGTGCCTGCGGGCGGATCTCTTCCACCCGGCCCAGCGCGATCACCCCGCGTTCGGCCCGGCGGCAAACCGTGCGTGCCAGGTGGCAGCAGGAGGCGGCCATCCCGCCGCCCGGCAGGATGAAATCCTTCAGCGGCGGCAGCGGGTCGTTGAAACCGTCGAGAGCCTGCTCCAGCCGCGTGATGTCGGCATCGTCAATCATCGCCATGCCGGGAATGCACAGCTCGCCACCGAGGTCGAACAACTCGTGTTGCACCTGGACGAGCGTTTCGCGCACGGTATCGCTCACATCCTCGCAGGCCAGCACCATGCCGATGGTGCTATTGAGTTCGTCGACCGTGCCGTACGCTTCTACGCGCAGGGAATCCTTGGGCACGCGCGAGCCATCGCCCAGGCCGGTGCTGCCATCGTCCCCGGTACGCGTGTAGATCTTCGAAAGCCGGTTGCCCACGTCAGTGCTGTGCCTGGCCGTGGTGCTGCGACACGCGCGCCACCTGCAACGCCAGCACGTGCAGTACGGCCCCCAGGCCTGCGTACAGGGCCGTGGTTTGCAGGAACGGCAGGTACCAGTCGCCCAGGTTCTCGAACCAGGCGGCAAAGCTCTTCGGTGCCGGCACGTGGCTGCTCAGCCAATAGAAGCTGCCATTGGAAATGACATAGCAGGCCGCTTCGCTCACCAGCAGCACCGCGACAGCCATGCCCAGCGTGGAAAGCTTCAGGCCGTGCTGGCGCTTGGCCAGCCAGCTGCCGCCCATCCACAGGGCCCCGTAGGCGGGAACCAGGAACCAGTAGCCGGCCGACACACAATAATGGCTCCAGAAATCGATGCCCAGGTCGGTGATCACTACGTAGTCGATCAATACGGCCGCGGCCATCAGCACCGGAAATGCCCAGCGAGCCGAGCCGCGCAGCCAGAAGCCGGCGAGGAAGAAAATGCCCCAGCTCGCGTCAGGCAAGGCATTGAAGTGATGGATGCGCGTTGCCGCCATCACCAGGATGAGCGCGGCAAAAATGCCGACGCGCTGGGTCTGAGTCAGAGCCATGAGAAACTCCCTGCGAAACGTGATGGCTGGTGGAAGGCGGACATTTTAGCCCAGGCCTGCAAAGAATGCCGTTTCAACGCGTATCATTTCGCGCATGAATCCTTCCGTGTCCTTTACCGCCGGTGGCAACATCCTGATCGTCGGCGGCGGCCTCGTCGGTGCCAGCCTCGCCATTGCGCTGGATGCTGCCGGCTGCCAGGTCACCCTGGTCGAAGCGGCCGCGCCGCGCGCCGATGCCCAGCCCAGCTACGACGAACGCAACCTGGCCCTGGCCCGCGCCACCGTCAATGGCCTGGGTGCGATCGGGGTCTGGCCGCTGGTGGCTGCGCAGGCTACGCCGATTCGCCACATCCACGTCAGCCGCGCCGGCGAATTTGGCAGTGCCCGCCTGGATGCCGCTCGGCATGGCGTGGACGCGCTGGGTTGGACCCTGCCGGCACGCGAGCTGGGAGCGGGTCTGCTGAAACGATTGAATGATTGCGAACGCCTGGTGCGGCTGGCTCCCGCCAGCCTCGTCGGACTGGAAAAGCATCCCGGCGGCTGGCGCGCCCAGATCAAAACTGCAGACGGCATCCAATTCGTGGATGCCGCGTTGCTGGTCGGCGCCGACGGTACCGAATCGTTCGTGCGTGCCCAGCTCGGCATCGAGGCGGATACGCACGATTATCAGCAGACATTATTTGTCTGCACCATAACACCCGAACGCGACCCGGCGGGTCGTGCGTGGGAGCGCTTCTCCGATGAAGGCCCCATTGCCATGCTGCCTCTGTCGGAGCGTCGTTGCGGATTGGTGCTTACCGTACCGTCGGACATCGCAGCCGACGTAGCGGCGCTGGATGATGCGGATTTCATTGCGCTTGCGCAGCAACGTTTCGGTTGGCGGCTGGGGCGTCTCAATCGCCCCGGCAGACGCCATCCCTACGCCATCCGCCGAGTTGCGGCGCGCAAACTCATTGCCTCGCGTGCCGTGCTGGTTGGCAATGCCGCGCAAACCGTGCATCCGATCGGCGCACAAGGTTTCAACCTTGGCCTGCGCGACGCGCTGACTCTGGCCGAAATGGTGGCTGATGCCGCCGATCCCGGTTCGGCGGCATTGCTGGTGTGCTATGCCGAGCGCCGTGCACCAGATCGCGAAGGCACCATGGCCATGAGCCACGATCTGGTGCGCTTTGCCTGCATGGCGCAGCCCTTGCTGTCGCCGTTCCGCTCACTGGCTCTGCTGGCCTACGACCGGGTACCACCACTGCAGCGGGCGCTGGCGCGGCGCGGCATGGGTTTTCGCGGCGAACCGCCGCGTGCGGTGCTGGAGCGCCTGCCATGAGAACCGTACCGGCAACGCAGCGTCGCGGTCCGTCCCTGGACATCGCCGTCGTCGGTGGGGGCATGGTCGGATCCGCCGCGGCGTTGGCCCTCAGTCGCGCAGGTTTCAGCACGGCCTTGCTCGAAGCGAAGCCACCGTCGCCGTGGGATGCCCAGGACGAAGTGGACCTGCGTGTCGTAGGGTTGGCGCCGTCGTCCATCGCCTTGCTCGAAGAGTTGGGCGTCTGGACGTCCATTCGCCAGGCGCGCGCCTGCGCTTATGCACGCATGCACGTATGGGATGCGGAGAGCGGCGCGGCGATCGATTTCGATGCCGCCAGCGAAGGCCGCGATCTGCTGGGTTATATCGTCGAGAACAGCCTGGTGCAGTGGAGGCTGTGGCAATCGCTGGATGCTGCCGGCGTGCAGCGCCTGTGCCCGGCCGTCGTGAAGGGGTACGAAGTGCGTTCCGATCGTACCGTGCTGGAATTGGCCGATGGCGAAAGCCTGTCGGTGCGCTTGCTGATCGCGGCCGACGGTGCCGGCTCGCCGTTGCGCGAACGCGCCGGCATTGCGACGCGCGGACGCGACTACGGGCAACGAGCCATCGTGGCGCACGTGACTACCGAGCGCGCCCACGCACAGACGGCGTGGCAGCGCTTTTTGCCCACCGGACCGCTGGCTTTGTTGCCGTTGGCGGATGGGCGCAGTTCGGTGGTCTGGTCGCTGCCCGAAGCCGAGGCCCGGCGCATTCAGTCGCTGGATGACGGCGCGTTTTTGAACGAACTGGGCATTGCCAGCGATTTCCGACTGGGACGCGTCACAGGGTCGACGGCGCGAGCGGCATTTCCATTGCGGTTGCAGTTGGCCGAGAGCTATCAGGCGGATCGTTTCGTGTTGCTGGGCGATGCCGCGCATACCGTGCATCCGCTGGCCGGGCAGGGTGTCAACCTGGGCCTGCGGGATGTGGTCGAATTACGCGACACGCTGGTGGCAGCCCGCGATGCCGGGCGCGACGTGGCCGGCGAGCAGGTGCTGCGCCGCTACGCGCGCCGGCGCCGCAGTGCCGATACCCTCGATGCCTACGGTTTCGATGCCTTGGCGCGCATCTATGCCTGGCAATCGGCGCCGCTGGTGGCGGCACGCGGGCTGGGTGTGCGCGTGCTCGATCGGCTGGCGCCGCTGAAGCGGCGCATTGCCGGGCATGCGGCCGGTTTTTGATGAAGCAGGCGCAACTTCCGTTTTGTCATCCACGCTGAGGAATCACGCCATGCGTTTCGTTCGACTGGGTTGTTTCGTTTCGTTGGCCCTGCTTTGTGCAACCGCGCAGGCAAAGATGGTTCATCGCAGTGTCGAGTGGACGCAAGACGGCACGCACTTCAAGAGCGTGCTGGTCTACGACGATGCCGTGACCGCCAAGCGCCCGGGCCTGGTGATGGTGCCGAACTGGTATGGCGTCAATGACGCCGCTGTGAAGAAAGCCGACATGCTTGCGGGCAAGGATTACGTCATCCTGCTCACGGACATGTATGGCGAAAACGTGCGACCGCAGCCGGGGCACGCCGATCAGGCGCAGGCGGCAGTCAAGCCGCTGTATACGAATCGCGTGCTGATGCGCAAACGCATCAACGAGGCGCTGGCGCAATTGAAGGCGCAGGCAGCAGCGGCGCCGATCGATTTGACGCGGCTGGCGGCCATCGGTTTCTGCTTCGGCGGCACGGCCGTGCTCGACCTGGCGCGCAGCGGCGCCGACGTGGCGGCCGTGGTGTCGTTCCACGGCGGACTGGCCACGGATGATCCTTCGTTGGCAAAGAACATCAAGACCCGCGTGCTGGCCATGAACGGTGCGGACGACAAAGGCACGATGCCTGACGCCGATAAATTCATGGACGAAATGCGCGGCAGTCCGGCCGAATGGCAGTTCGTGGTGATCGGCCACGCCGTTCATTGTTTTACCGAGGTGGACGAGAACTCGCCCGGCTGCAAGTACGATGCAGGTGCCGCCGCCCGCAGTTACCGCATGATGAGCGATTGGCTGCGGGCTGCCTTTGCGGGTACGCCCTAGCCGTCCATCATCAATCAGTGCCTGGTGGCGTAAAAAAAAGCCCATGCGCGAGCATGGGCTTTTTTGATGGCGGCAGCTGCAGCGAGGCGGGTTCAGAACGTGCGTTGCACCGAATAGTCCGCAAGAGTCGCCAACGCATCGCGGTAAGCGGATGCAGGCAGCATCGCGAGTGCATCGCGCGCCGCATAGGCATGGCGCAGCGCGCATTCGCGCGTGCGCTCCAGGGCGCCCGATTCGCGAATCGCCTGGATGATGTGGTCCAGCGAATCCAGCCCGCCATGCTCGATGGCGTGGCGCATCTCGCGTGCCTGTTCCGTGCCCACGCGCTGCATCGCGTAGATCAGCGGCAGGGTGGGCTTGCCTTCGGCAAGGTCGTCGCCGATGTTCTTGCCGAGCGTGCCGGCGTCGCTGACGTAGTCGAGCAGGTCGTCGGCAATCTGGAACGCGTAGCCCAGTTGCATGCCGTAGCGGCGCAGTGCCGCCACCTGGGCTTCGCTCAGCCCGCCCAGTAGTCCGCCGAGTTCGGTGGCCGCGGCGAACAATACGGCGGTCTTGCGCTCGATCACCGCCAGGTAGGCGGCCTCGTCCACGTCGGCGTTGCCGATGTTCAGCAATTGCAGCACTTCGCCTTCGGCGATGGTGTTGGTGGTGTCGGCGAGGATGCGCATGATGCGCATGTCGTCCAGTTCCACCATCAGCTGGAACGAGCGGGAATAGAGAAAGTCGCCGACCAGCACGCTGGCGGCATTGCCCCACAGCGCGTTGGCGGTCTTGCGGCCGCGGCGCAGGTCCGACTCGTCCACCACGTCGTCGTGCAGCAGGGTCGAGGTGTGGATGAATTCCATGACCGCGGCCAGCTTGATGTGCTTGTCGGCGGTGTAGCCGGCCGCGCGTGCCGCCAGGGCATGCAGCATGGGCCGCAGACGCTTGCCGCCGCCCGCGATGATGTGGTCGGCGATCTGGTTGATCAGTACCACGTCCGAGGCCAGCCGTTGACGGATCAGGGCATCGATGCGCTGCATGTCGCCTTCGGCGAGCGCACGCACGCTGGCAAAGTCGCGTACGGGATCGATGGTCTGGAGAACGGGTGAGCTCATGCGGCTGGAACTGGACATAGATCCCCAATTATAGAGGCGGCCGCCGCTTTCCGTACGGTTTCACTTCGAATTTCCTTTAGAGCCTCGCGGTTCGGGGGCGGTGTGCGCCCAGGCCGCCGTTCGCGACCGCCCCGTTCGCACTCCGGCTACCATGGTGGCCGTTGTCCGGATGGGAGGCACGATGAGCGACCTGGTTCTCAATCGCAGGCAGGAACAACTGGTTGCGCGTGTGCGCGAAGAGGGCTTCGCCACCGTCGAGGACCTGGCGGGGCATTTTGACGTTACCCAGCAGACCATCCGTCGCGACCTGGCTGTGCTGTGCGATGCCGGGCTGCTTCGCCGCTACCACGGCGGTGTCAGCATGCCGTCCAGTGTCGAAAACCTGGCCTATGCCGAACGGCAGCACCTGTGGCAGGAGGAAAAAGTCCGGATCGCTCAGCTGCTGGCCAACCACATCCCCGATGATGCTTCGCTGTTTATCAATCTGGGCACCACCAATGAGGACGTGGCCCGTGCCTTGATGAATCACAAAGGCCTGCGCGTCATCACCAACAACCTCAACGTGGCGATCATGCTCAGCGAGAACCCCAGTTTCGAGGTGATCGTGGCGGGGGGCGTCGTGCGTGGGCGCGATCACGGCGTGACCGGTCAGCCGACCATCGAGCTCATCCGCCAGTTCAAGGTCGATTTTGGGGTGATCGGCATTTCCGGGATCGACCCGGACGGCACTCTGCTGGACTTCGACCTGCACGAAGTACGCGTGGCGCAAGCCATCATCGAGCATTCCCGCCAAGTCTATCTTGCCGCCGACCACAGCAAGCTGGGGCGCAATGCCCTGGTGCGGCTGGGGCCGATTTCACTGGTCCACGCCTGGTTTACCGATCGGCCGCCACCCGCCGAAATGGCCGACGTGCTGGCCGCGGCAGGGACCCAGGTGCACATCGCTGCCTGATGCCTCGCTGCACTGCAGCGTGCAGTGACTGAAAATGTTCGAATACGATCACGACTCTGAGTGAAATTGTTCGATTAGGCGCAGAGTAGCAGCATGATTGCGTGAATTTAGTTTCGATGTGTTCGTAATCGAATATTTTCGCATGAAACCCAAGAGGCCTTTCGTGAAAGCATTCCCCCTGGCGATTCCTGGGACGAGCGATGACTGAGCAGTTCGATCTGCTGGTCGTTGGGGGCGGCATCAATGGCGTCGGCATTGCGCGGGACGCGGCCGGGCGCGGTTTGTCGGTGTGCCTGTGCGAGCGCGACGATCTGGCCGCGCATACCTCCAGCGCCAGCACCAAGCTGATCCACGGTGGCCTGCGCTACCTGGAGCAATACGAGTTCGCCCTGGTCGGCAAGGCGCTGGCCGAGCGCGAGGTGCTGCTGCGCGCCGCGCCGCACATCATCTGGCCGCTGCGTTTCGTGCTGCCACACCAGTCGCACCTGCGCCCGGCCTGGATGATCCGCCTGGGCCTGTTCCTTTACGACAACCTGGGTCGCGGCCGGCGCACCTTGCCGGGGTCCCGGCGGGTGGCCTTGAAGCATCACGAGGCGGGACCGCCGTTGCGCGACGAATTCCACACCGGTTTCGTCTATTCCGACGCCTGGGTGCAGGATGCGCGCCTGGTCGTGCTCAACGCCATGGATGCGATGGAGCGCGGCGCGACGATTTTTACGCGTACGCGTTGCGTCAGTGCCCGGCGGGATGTGGATGGCTGGACGGCGGAGCTGGAATCCGCGCGTGGCGAACGCTGGACCGTTGGCGCCAAGGCCGTGGTCAACGCCGCCGGTCCGTGGGCCGTGCAATTCCTCGACGAAGTGGCCAAGATCGGGCACGACCACGCATTGCGCCTGGTGAAGGGCAGCCACATCGTCGTACCCAAGCTGTTTGAACACGAGCACGCATACATCTTCCAGCAGCCGGATCGGCGCATCGTGTTCGCGATTCCCTACGAGCACGATTTCACTCTGATCGGCACCACCGACGTCGATTACCGCGACGATCCGTCCACGCCACGCATCAACGCCGACGAAACGCGTTATCTCTGCGATGCGGCGAACCGGTATTTCAAGCGCCAGATCGCTCCCTCCGACGTGGTCTGGAGCTACAGCGGCGTGCGCCCCCTGCTCGACGACGAACAAGGCAACGCTTCGGAAGTCACTCGCGACTACCTGCTGGAACTGGATGAAAGCGTTGCGCCGCTGCTCAACGTGTTCGGCGGCAAGTTGACCACCTACCGCAAGCTCGCGGAAGAAGCGATGGACCGGCTGGCGCACTTGTTCCCAGATGCCTCGGAAGCCTGGACCGCCAAAGGCCATCCGCTTCCCGGCGGCGAGCGCCGCGATGTCGACACGCTGCAGCGCGAACTGCAAGCGGCGCATCCCTGGCTGCCCCAGTCATTGGCCTGGCGCCTGGTGCACAGCTACGGCGGCCGCAGCGCCCGCATCCTGGGGCAGGCGCGGTCGCTGCAGGACCTGGGCGAACACTTCGGCGCGGATCTGTATCAGGCGGAAGTGGATTACCTGCGCGCGCTGGAGTGGGCAGTGGACGCCAGCGACGTGCTTTGGCGTCGCAGCAAGCTCGGCTTGCGCTTCAACACCGAGCAAGTGGCGCGCCTGACCGCCTATCTTGCCGACGCACCGCCGAGGCGAGCGTCATTTGAATGAAATGGCAGCTTCACCTGTATGCAGGAGAAGTTGCGGGAACCACACCGTCATCGAGGGAGGAAAGACATGTCGAACCATGCAGTGAGCCTGTCTGTTGCAATGCCTGACCCGCAGCGCCATCGAGAGGTGCGGCCATGAACCGGCAAGGCATCGGCGAACTCATTTCCGAGGCGGTCGCCACGTTCATCATCATCGCCTTCGGCGATTCGGTCGCATGCATGTATGTGCTCTACGACCCAAGCCCTTACGCGAATGCCTACTGGGGTGTGTGCATCGCCTGGGGGTTGGCGGTGACCTTGGCCATCTACGTCACCGGTTCCGTTTCCGGCACGCACGCCAACCCGGCCGTGACGCTGGCGCTGGCGACCTTTCGCGGGTTCCCGTGGAAGAAAGTGATTCCCTACAGCCTTGCGCAAGTGGTCGGAGCTTTTATCGGTGCGGCGCTGGTCTACGTGCTGTTTCAGCCGGTGATCGATCACTACAACCAGGCGCATCAGCTCACGCGAGAGGCAGGGGGCGCGGCGGGCGTGTTCTTCACCCATCCAGGGCTGGCCATTACGCCCATGCACGCCTTGCTCGATCAGATCGTACTGACTGCCTTGTTGCTGTTCGGCATCTTCGCCATCACCGAGCAGTACAACGAAATGGCGCCTGGTGCGAACTCCGGCGCGCTGATCATCGGCTTGCTGGTGGCGACCATCGGCGCTTCGATGGGGTATCTGGAAGCCTGGGCCATCAACCCCGCGCGCGATTTCGGGCCGCGCCTGTTCGCTTATTTTGCCGGCTGGGGTTCGTCGGCCCTGCCAGCACCGGACAACTATTGGTGGATTCCCATCGTCGGTCCGCTGATTGGCGGCGTGATCGGCGGTGCGGCCTATCAATGGCTGATCTATCCATTCCTGCCTGCACGCCAACGTGCCTTGCAACCGCAAGCGGCGAATGTGCCGGACCGGGTCTTCGTCGATCCCACGCCGTGACCTCATCAGGCGCCTGGCGGCGGCAAAACCGGCTTGGCGCAACAGACACACAGGAGCCGTTTCATGGATAAGACCTACATCCTGGCCATCGATCAGGGCACGACGAGTTCGCGCGCCATTCTCTTCGATCGGGCGGGCAGCATCGTCGGCGTGGCCCAGCGCGAATTCGGGCAGATTTTTCCGCAGCCGGGTTGGGTGGAACACAATCCGCGCGAAATCATGACCAGCGTGCTGACCACCATCACCGAGGTGATGAACAACTCGCAGGTGGATGCGCGATCGATTGCCGGCATCGGCATCACCAACCAGCGTGAAACCGCGGTGGTTTGGGACAAAGCTACCGGCCAGCCGATCTACAACGCCATCGTGTGGCAGTCGCGGCAGACGCGCGAGATCTGCGACCAGCTCATCGCCGCCGGCCACGACAAAATGGTGCGCGCCAAGACCGGCCTGCTAATCGATGCCTATTTCTCCGGCACCAAGGTGAAATGGATACTCGATCGCGTCGAAGGTGCACGCGAGCGCGCCAAGCGTGGCGAGTTGTTGTTCGGCACCATCGATACCTGGCTGATCTGGAACCTCACCGGAGGCAAAGTGCACGTAACCGATTACACGAATGCCTCGCGCACCCTGATGTACAACATCCACGAGCAGCGCTGGGATGACGAGTTGCTCGCCATGCTCGACGTACCCAAGGCGATGCTGCCGGAAGTGCGCTCCTGCAGCGAAATCTACGGCAAGACCTTGGGGCAGCATTTCTTCGGTCAGGAAGTGCCGATCGCCGGCGTGGCCGGCGACCAACAGGCGGCCTTGTTCGGCCAGGCATGCTTTGAGCCGGGCATGGCGAAAAATACCTATGGCACCGGCTGCTTCATGCTGATGAATACCGGCGACAAAGCCGTCGCCTCGCACAATGGCCTGCTCACCACGATTGCCTGGGGCGTGGACGGCAAAGTGGAGTACGCCCTCGAAGGCGCGATTTTCGTGGCCGGTTCGGTAATCCAATGGTTGCGCGACGGTTTGCGCATGCTGGGCAAATCCAGCGACTCGCAGGAATACGCCGAACGCGCCGGCACTAACGAAGGCGTCTACGTCGTGCCGGCTTTCGTCGGTCTCGGCGCGCCGTATTGGCGCAGCGACGTGCGCGGCGCGGTGTTCGGCCTCACCCGTGGCACCACCAAAGAGCATTTCATTCGCGCGGCAGTGGAATCGATGGCATATCAGACGCGCGACGTGCTGGCGGCGATGGAAAGCGATGCCGGCATCAAGCTGAAAGAGCTGCGCGCCGACGGCGGCGCGATTGCCAACGGCTTTCTCGGCCAGTTCCAGAGCGACATCCTCAACGTGCCGGTGTTGCGTCCCAAAGTTGCGGAAACCACGGCGCTGGGTGCTGCGTATCTGGCGGGCCTGGCGACCGGATTCTGGTCCAGCCGCGAAGATATCGCGCGTCATTGGGCCATCGATCACCGCTTCGAGCCGGAGATGACCCAGGCCAGGCGCGAAGAGCTTTACGCCGGCTGGAAGCAGGCGGTGGAGGCCACCATGGCCTTCAAGGTCTGATCGGTTCTCTCTCCCCTGCGAGTCGGGGGAGGGCCGGGTGAGGTTGCTGTCGACCTGACGGTGTACCTCAACCCTTGGTTCTTCTGCCCGCAGAAGAACGAGACAACCTCGCTAACCCGATAACGCAAACGGGCGTGTCTGCACGCGCCTGCAAGGCCCCCTTTTGCCTGTCGCCAACTTTTGCGTCGTAGCAACACCGCCCAAGGAGAACCCGCATGCGCCAGAAAATCATTGCCCTGATCGCGATGGCCGGATGCGTCGCCGCGACCAGCGGAAACGCCGCCGACAGCGCGCCGGACTATGCCAACACCACGCTCACCGGTGATTGGGGCGGAGCGCGCCAGCGTCTTTACGATCGGGGCATCGACATCGGTTTGGATTACCTGGGCGAATACGCGCACAACACTAGCGGCGGCGTGCGCCAGACCGACGCCTATGCCGACCAGATCCACCTGCACGCGGCCTTCGACTTCCAGAAGTTGTGGGGATGGACGGGCGGCTCGCTGCACGTCGATATCAACAATCGCAACGGCAGCCAGATCGATGAGAAGGCCCGGCTCGGCACGCTGCTGGAGTCTCAGGAAATCTACGGCGGCGGCAACGTCACGCGCTTGACTCGGTTCTACCTGGAGCAATCGCTGTGGAATGGCCTGATCGATCTCAAATTCGGCCGCATGGATATCGGCGTCGACTTCTTCCCGTTCGCCTGCAATTTCCAGAACCTGGGTTTCTGCGGCGCTCTGCCGGGTTGGATTTCCAAGGGCGTGGACGCCTGGCCGCTGGCGCAAACCGGTGGCGTGATCGCGATCAATCCTTCGGCGGCCTGGACGATCAAGTTCGGCGGCTTCGAGGTCAATCCAAACAACGCTTCCACCGCGCAGGGCCTGAAGCTTTCGACGGCCGGCCGCAACATCGGCACCCTGATGCTGGCGCAACTGGATTGGCATACCAATCTGGCCGCGGGGCAGGATGGACAACCCCTGGCCGGCACCTGGCGCATCGGCGGCTGGCGCAACACTGCGCAGTACAAAGACGCCTACCTCAGCGTGGATAACATCGAGGACGTGCTGGGCAGCAACGCGCCGATGATGCAGAACAGCGTGTCGGGCAGTTACTTCATGGGCCAGCAGGAAATCACCCACAACGGTGCCGGCGGGGGACTCAGCGTATTCGGCAATATCGTCCAGGCCGACCCCAACACCGACCTGGTCGACCAGATGATCGACATCGGTCTGCTGTACAACGGCCCCTTCGCTTCCCGGCCGGACGACCGCCTCGGCTTCGCCATCGGGCGCAACCGGGTCAGCAGCCAGGTGGCCAACGCCGAGCGGCTGGTCAATGCGGCGGGGCTCGGTCCGCTACCGGTGCAGGGCTACGAGTACGTCACCGAGCTGAACTACCAGTTCCAGCTCTGGCGCGGCCTTGCCCTGATGCCCAACGTCCAGTACATCCGTCACCCCGGCGGTACCAGCGCAAACCACGATGCCACGGTGTTAGGCCTGCGCTTCGTGGCCAAATTCTGAGCTGGCAGGCCGCGGCGTGCCGTGGCTGGGTCCGAGGCGCCAGCCATGTATGATGGCGGGCAGTATCCGGACAAGCGCCGATTCGGGGCTTGCCACGAGCGTCGTCCCGGCCAGCATCGGGATTTTCAGCCCCTGAGACGCAAGCGCGGCAAGATGGTCCCATGGCGCCATCCGGAACGCCTTTACCCAGATTCAGTTTTTGAGGTCATACATGGCACGCGGCATCAATAAAGTCATCCTGGTCGGCAACCTTGGCGCGGATCCCGAAGTCCGCTACACCGGCAGCGGCACGGCGATCACCAACCTGCGCATCGCCACCTCCGAGCAGTGGACCGACAAGCAGACCGGCCAGAAGCAGGACCGCACCGAATGGCATCGCGTGGTGCTGTTCGGCAAGCTCGGCGAAATCGCCGGCGAATATCTCAAGAAGGGCCGTCAGGTCTATATCGAAGGCTCGCTGCGCACCAGCAAGTACACCGACAAGGACGGCGTCGAGCGCTACACCACCGACATCATCGGCAACGAAATGCAGATGCTCGGCGGCGGCAGCGAAGGCGGCATGGGCGGTGGCGGTGGCGGCGGTTACCAGCAGCGCCAGCAGGGCGGCGGCGCACCGCGCCGTGGCGGCGGTGGTGGTGGGGACGACTTCGGTGGCGGCAACAGCTACGGCAACGCGCCGCAGCGCCAGCCGGCGCCTGCGCAGGACACCGGTCCGGCGTTCAACAACAACTTCGATGACGACGATATTCCGTTCTAACGATTGCCGGAGCTATCTCGGGCATATTTTGTTGCAAAACCCCCTGAATTTTCAGGGGGTTTTGCTTTTATGGGATGGTGAAAAGTAGTGTTGGCTTGCCGGATTCCGCATTCGGGTGACGGCTTGAGCAGATGGCACCGCTTCCATTAATAGCGATCGCCCTTATTAAAGGCTGGCAGGAGCTGCCTGGCCGCCGCCACGAGTGCTGGAGATTGCATAACTTCATGAAAATAGAAATTATTCTTGGTTTTTGATCTCGGGACCAACGATCTAAGCCTCGTCGCATACGATTAAGCCAGACCCGTTCCGGGCATAGACTCCAAAGGCTATACAACACGGCAAAACAAGGAATGCCATGAGCGAACAGGCCACTTCGACGCCACACGCGGTTTCCGTCCGTGGCATCAACAAGACCTACAGCAGCGGTTTTCAGGCTTTGAAATCCATCGACCTCGACATCCGGCGAGGTGAGATCTTTGCGCTGCTTGGCCCCAATGGCGCAGGCAAGACCACCCTGATAAGCATCATTTGCGGCATCGTGAAGCCCAGTGGCGGTACGGTGAGCGCCGATGGCCACGATGTGTTGCGCGATTACCGCGTTACGCGCTCGAAGATCGGGCTGGTGCCGCAGGAGCTGTCGACGGACGCGTTCGAGACAGTGTGGGCGTCGGTCAGGTTCAGCCGGGGTCTGTTCGGGCGTGCCCGTGATGACAAGCACATTGAAAAGGTGTTGCGCGATCTTTCGCTCTGGGAAAAGAAAGACGCGAAAATCATGACGCTGTCCGGCGGCATGAAGCGCCGCGTGTTGATCGCCAAGGCGCTGGCGCACGAGCCAAGTATTTTGTTTCTGGACGAACCGACTGCCGGCGTGGATGTGGAGCTTCGTCACGATATGTGGGAAATGGTGCGCGGGCTGCGGGCAACCGGCGTTACGGTGATCCTGACCACGCACTACATCGAAGAAGCACAGGAAATGGCCGATCGCGTGGGCGTGATCACTCGCGGCGAGTTGATCCTGGTCGAAGACAAGGACGTGCTGATGCGCAAGCTGGGGAAAAAGCAGCTGTCCATCAGCCTGCAGGCGCCGATGCAGGCATTGCCCGAGGGCCTGGAGGAGTACGCGCTGGAACTCTCCGATGACGGCGCGATGCTCACCTACACTTTCGATGCCCAGAGCGACGACACCGGCATTGCCGTGTTGCTGCGCAAGCTGGGCGAACGAGGCGTGGACTTCAAGGATTTGCACACTCTGGAAAGCTCGCTCGAAGACATTTTCGTCAGCCTGGTACGGGGAACGCGATGAACATTCACGCCATTCGTGCCATCTACCGCTTCGAGATGGCTCGCACGTTCCGCACGCTGACGCAGAGCATCGTTTCGCCGGTGCTGTCGACATCGCTGTATTTCATCGTGTTCGGCACCGCCATCGGGTCGCGCATGGGCGAGATCGGCGGCACCAGCTACGGTGCGTTCATCATCCCCGGCCTGATCATGCTGTCGCTGCTCAACGAAAGCATCTCCAATGCCTCATTCGGCATCTATCTACCCAAGTGGTCGGGCACTATCTACGAGTTGCTTTCCGCTCCTGTTTCACCGCTCGAGGCGGTATTCGGCTACGTCGGGGCGGCCTCTACCAAATCGGTGATGCTGGGCTTGCTGATCCTCGTTACGGCGCGTTTCTTTGTGCCTTACAGCATCCTGCATCCGGTATGGATGATTGCCTTCCTGCTGCTCACCGCCGTTACCTTCTGCTCGTTCGGTTTCATCATCGGCCTCTGGGCCGACGACTTCCAGAAACTGCAGGTGATCCCGTTGATGGTGGTTACTCCGTTGACGTTTCTGGGCGGCGCCTTCTATTCGATCGGGATGCTTCCCCCGTTCTGGCAGAAGGTTGCGCTGTTCAATCCCGTGGTGTACCTGATCAGCGGATTTCGCTGGAGCTTCTACGGCCATTCCGACGTCAACGTCGTGTTGAGTGCGGGCATGACCATCGCCTTTCTCGTGTTCTGTGCCGTAGCCATCGCGTGGATTTTTCGCACCGGCTACAAGCTGCGTTCGTAGCAAATGAAGAGATGGCCATCGGGAGCATGCCGGCGAGCGCAGCCGGAGGGCCTCGCTTTGCACCGAGATCGAGCAAACGTGTCTCCACCGCGCTTTTCACCGTGGCAGAGAGGTCGAAGTAGCCAAAGGAGTCAGAACACTTTTCTAGGTCTCCCTAGTGGTCGAACTTTCACCATGCGGCCGAGTTCTGCTGGCTGTCGACCAAGCTTGCCTTGAATCGGCCTTCCCGCAGCGTGTCGGTGCGGTGGTAAGTCTTGTTGAAGTAGGTGACGTATCGCCGACCGAGTGCCCGCATGCAGCGGGACAGAGCACTTCTGACGATCGGAGTGATGAGTAGAAGAGCGTGTTTGGTCGTCAATACACAAGTGTGAACCAGGCAATTCTCTTGCCTGGCGGCTTCCTGCAACAGCCGCAGATAGCATCGATAGTCTTGATCGGATAGGAAGCAAGGTTGCCGATTGTTTTCACGTTGAACCGCGTGCTGCGGGAGACCGGTGAGATTGAGACGAGGCTGGCGTGGCATGATGAGGCTGCAGATAGAGGTAACCTTCCACCTTATTCGCAGTTGGTCCATCGCAGGAGCTCGTAACTAAAGCTCCTTGTCCTGGCTCCCGTTCTGAAACGCCTTGGGTTGTACCAATACGGATACTCATCCAAAACCCCCGATTGATCGGCTTTTTCGGAAGCAGAGTCGGGGTTGTCTCCACGCGAGGCAACGACCATTGGCTCAATTCGTGTGCGCTTTTGCCGATGCGCCGCTTCGATGTACGGTTTGGGCGATGGCCATCAACGCGCTTTCGGTGCCGGTGCAGGCATCGTTGGCCAGCAAGGCAAAGCCTTCGTGTTGTTTCGGATAGAGCACGACCTGGCTGGACATGCCGAAACTGCCGCCGCTGTGCCAGATGATGGGCTGGCCGTGGTCGTTGCCGAGACTCCAGGCCATGGCATGGCCATCGTTCGTGTTGCCCATCAAGACCTGGTGTGACAGGCGGATGGCTGGATCATTGCCATCCAGTTGCCAGCGGACATAGCGCGCCAGGTCTTCAGTGGATGAGTACAGTCCCCATGCCGCGCCCGCGTTGTCCGGATGGTATGGCGCGATGCGACCGTAGTGATCGTAGCCGGTGACCAGCCGCGATTGCTCGCTGCGATTCAAGGTAAAGCCGGTGGATGTCATATCCAGTGGCTGCGTAATGTATTGACGCAACAATGGGTCGAACGGCATGCCGTAAACCTTTTCCAGCCCAAGTCCGATCACCAGAAAGCCGGCATTGGAGTAAGCCTGCTTTTCGCCAGGCGCGCTACGCAGCCTTGTCTGGTGCAGCGCCTTCAGAAACTGTTCGCGACCGAAGCCCTGGTTGAGTGCGACCATGCGAGCATTGAAGTCGGGTGCATTCTTGTTTGCGAAGAGCGCATCGGTGTCGGGAATGTCGCGGGGCATGCCAGAGTAATGTGTGGCCAGCGTGCGCAGGGTGATCGGCCGACCGTTCGCGGCGAGATTGCCGTAGTCACCCGGAAGATCGTTACGGAAATCTCCGTCCAGGCTCATGCGCCCGTCGATGATGGCTTGCGCTGCCAATGTCGCGGTAAAGGTTTTGGTGACTGATGCGATTTCGTAGATGCTCTGGGGTGTTGCCAATGCGGCTTTGTCGCGAGAAGCGCTTCCGTAGTCGTAGTAGTGGGAATGACCGGCTTCGACGACAGCAATGGAAACGCCCACGTGGCAGCGATTGCGAAAGTATTGATTGGCTGCCTGGTCGACGGCGCGGTCGAGTGCTGAATGAAGCGGATTGTCACTTGGCGTCATCGCCGTTGCGGCGTAGGCCGAAACGGAGGCAATCGAGAGCAGGATCAGCGCGGCGCAATTCAGCCCATGCATCTTGGCGGTGAGAGCTGTCGCATTCCGCGTAACGTGCTCAGTCATGGTCGTCCTTTTGAAGGGTTGGAAAGTTTCGTTGCCGAGAACGTCTGCCGCGAGCGAAGAAGTGCTTCGGCAAAGGCTCAGGTCAGCATGGCTGCCAGGGTCGACACGCAAATCGCGGCGCAGGCGACGAACAGGCTGTTGAGCATCAGGGTTTCGAATTTCATGGCGATTGTCCTTTTGATGAGTGGGCGAGGCTTTCGAAGTAGGTACTGCAAAGCCGATGCCAACCTCATCGATGCCTCGAAAATCGCGTAGTAGCGCCATTTTTAAAGCTTTTTCGCGCCATGGCTCGTTGTCCGCGGACAACTGTCCGTGGTGTCCGGACAGTGCTTCGCCATGGAAATGAGGGTTTTTTCCGGCCGGATGTTCGGCGCTGCGAGGGTCGGTGAGTCATGGGTGGCAATATGACGTGAAGCCCTATGCTTAATCCTTCGGCGCTTTCTTGCGTTTCGCTCTTTCCCGGTGCTGATCGTGATTGCCAGAAAAATCAAGGCATTAAGTTATTTTTGGGAAAAAGGGGCTGGTTCAGGCCTCGGAAGCATCGGTCGTTGACAGGATGTTCCTACGAATGAGTAAATGGACGTCTATACCGCCATACCTGCGATGGCGGTTCCAGACAAGCACGATTACCACCATGACCAGCATCCGCATCCGCCCATTCATTGTCCGCACAGCCCGAAAGATGGCCTGCGGATGCTGTTGCTGAAAGTCCTTTTGCCGTACCGGCCGTCCCCGCGGCCCTGACCTGACGTCAACCCCGACGTTTCTCCCCTGACAGCTTCGTGCTGTCCACATCGATGCGTCCTCATCCCCCGACCTAAGGCCGGGCAGGGATGCTGTATCCAGGAACCTGCCATTCCATGTTCAAGCACAGTCTGCTTACGCTCGCCATTGCATCGACCCTGGCAGTTCCCGCGCTGCGGGCCCAGGATGCCGACAAAGCCAACGCCACCCAGCTCGAGGCGGTCACGGTGACCGGCTCCAACATCAAGACCACCGATCTGGAAGGGCCCAATCCGGTGCAAGTGATCACCGCGGCGCAAATCCAGGCCAGCGGCAAAACCACCTTGCCGGATTTCCTTCGCTCCATTTCCGCCAATACCGGCAACAGCGTCAACGAGCAGCTTACCGGCAGCTTTTCGGCCGGCACGGCTGGCATTTCACTGCGCGGCCTGGGGCAGCAAAACACGCTGGTGTTGGTCGACGGCAAGCGCGTCTCCAACTACGCCACGGCCTACAACCTGCAGGAAACCTTTGTCGATCTCAATTCGCTGCCGCTTGCCGCGGTCGAGCGGATCGAGGTGCTGAAAGACGGCGCTTCGGCAGTCTATGGATCGGATGCCATTGCCGGCGTGGTCAACATCATCCTCAAGCAGAATTATCAGGGCGCCGAGGCCGGCGTCAGTTACGGCGGCAGCACCGAGGGTACCGGCCAGACGGAGCACGACTTCCACATTTTGCTCGGCCACGGCGACATCAAGAAAGACGGCTACAACGTGTTTTTCGCGCTGGATGGTACACGCAGCAATCAGTTGAGCCAGGACGACGTCAGCTGGCTGCGCAACAGCGATTTTCGCAATCAGCCCGGCGGCACGCTCGCGTGGGTGCCGACCAACTATTACAACAACGATCCGACGCAAGGGTTTGCCAATGCGGTCGGTCCGGTGCAGCGGGTGCCTTATGGCGCCATCACGCCGGGCATGGCCGGAACGGTATGGGCCTATAACCCGGCGCAATACACGACCCTGATTCCGGGCATCGAGCGGTATCACGCCGTGCTCAAGGGAACGCTGAAGCTCACCGACAGCATCCAGGCCTACGCCGAAGCCATCTACAGCCGCAGCAATGCCTCTTTCATCTTTGGGCCGCCATTGGCGATAGGCAGTGGCCTGCGCTCGTGGAACAACGCTACGCAGCAGTTGGTGAATATCGATACCACGTTGCCGGTAGGTAACCCCGCCAACCCGTACAGTGTGCCGACGCCGGTGAATACCAATCTGTGGCAGCTGGGTCAGCGCAACAAGCGCGACCACACCCAGTTCAATCGCGTGCTCGCCGGTCTGCAAGGGCATGACGGCGGTTGGGATTGGGATATATCCGTGGAGCACTCGGAAAGCCAGCTCGACGAGAACGTCACCAATTTCGGCAACCGCTATGCGTTCCAGTCGTTGCTGGCCGATGGCGGTTACGATCTCGCATCCGACGACAATCCCGCGTCGGCGACCGATGCGTTGCGCATTGCCACGCAACGTCCCGCCAGCAGCACGCTGTCCTCTTTGGATGCCACGGCCACCCGGTCATTGTTCGATCTGCCGGCTGGCACGGTCGGTTTTGCCACTGGCTATCAGTTCCGCAACGAATCGATGAATTCTCAGACCTCCGCCCAGGTACTTTCGGGTACCGAGCTGCGGCCGGCCATCGACATCATCGACGGTTCGCGCAACGTGCAAGCGGCCTATGCGGAATTCAACGTTCCCATCCTCAGCACGCTGGAGGCCGATGTCGCCGGGCGCGTGGATCACTACAGCGATTTCGGCAAGGCCTTCGCACCGAAATTCAGCCTGCGCTACCAGCCATTGGACTGGTTGCTGTTGCGCGGCTCGTTTTCGCGCGGCTTTCGCGCGCCGTCGTTGCCGGAAATCACACACAGTACGGCGGTGGCATACAACGCGGTGATCGATCCGTACGATCCCATCACGCCCGGTCAGCCACGCGGGTTTACCGAAGTGTATGCCGCCAATCCGAACCTGCGGCCAGAGCGCTCCAGAAACTTGAATGCCGGCTTTGTCGTTTCCCCGACGGCCAATACCAGCTTCGGCGTGGATTACTACCACATCGTGCAAAACGGCATCATCGCGCCGGATAACGAGCAGCAGATGGTCGACGACAAGGATCCGCGCGTCATCCGAAACGCGCAGGGCCAGATCATCACCCTGTACAACCAGTACATCAACCAGCAAAGCCTGACCACCGACGGTGCTGATATCGACCTCAAGCACGTGGTGCACACCCAGCAGTTCGGCAGCTTCACACTGGACGGCAGTTGGACCCGGTTGTTCAAGTACAGCCAGCCATTGGGCGCCGGCCAGGCGCCGGTCAACAGTGCCGGCACGAACATCTTCGGCTCGCTGCCGCATTGGCGCGGCACTACCGGTTTGAACTGGGCGCTGGCGGATTTTTCCAGCACGCTGACCTGGTATTACGTCGGCGGATATCGTCAGAACCCGGCCAATCTGTTGACGCCGCAGTGGCCGACCGAGGTGAAGAGCTGGAGCACCTTCGATCTCTCCGTTGCCTATTCCGGCATTCGGCACACGACGATCACGCTGGCGGTACAGAATCTGCAAAACCGCCGGCCGCCGTGGGACCCTTCCAACACGTATTACGACCTGACCCAGGCCGATCCGCGCGGCCGCTTTGTCAACCTTGGCGTGAACTACAAGTTCTAGCGGAGCGTGTGCCGTGGGCCGAGTCGGATGGTGCGCACTCGGTCCACGGCATTCCCGACGGTTGTCGGATGTGCCAGGCGACGGTCAGGAATACTCCATCAATTTGCTGAACGAATCGGGCCGCCCGGTGAGATAGCCCTGCATGAGATCGCATCCCAGCGCCAGCAACTGCTCGCGTTGCGCTACTTGCTCGACGCCTTCGGCAGTGACCGTCATGCCCAAGGCATGGGCCAGGCTGATGATCGCCGCCACGATATTCCGGTCCCGGTCGCTGGTATCGATGGATTGCACGAATTCGCGGTCGATTTTCAGCGTTTTCACCGGCAGACGGCGCAGGTAGTTGAACGAGGAAAAGCCGACGCCGAAATCGTCGATGGCGCAGGTGACACCGGTTTTGTGGATGTCGTTCAAGGTGGCGCTGGCGCGCTGCAAGTCCTCGATCAGGCTGCTTTCAGTGATCTCCAGCTCCAGGTCGCCAGCTTCCAGCTTGGCGCTGGCCATCACGTCGCGCAGAAACTCGGTGAATTCCGGGTCGCGCAATTGTTTGCCGGAAATATTGATGGAGATGGGTACGATCGAGCGGCCCTGTTCCTTCAATGCCATCAGATCCTGCACGACCTCGTGCAGCACGAAGGCGCCGATCCGCACGATCAAGCCGGATTCCTCGGCAATGGGAATGAAATCCGTCGGCGGCACGTCGCCAAGAGTAGGGTCGGCCCAGCGCAGCAGTGCTTCGGCGCGCACCAGCCGGCCGGTCGCCACCTCCACGATGGGTTGGTAGACCAGGTAAAAGCGCTCGTGGACGATTCCTTCGCGCAAGCGCTCGAGAATGTCGTCCTTGAATTGCGTCGGCGTTTTCCCCGCGGAGGAATAAACGCCGACATTGAGCAATTTGTCGGTGCTGGTATGCGGCGGCATGACCTTGTTGGCCAGCTGCAGCAGTCCGCGGGGCGAATGACCATCCTGGGGAAATGTGCTTACGCCCAGGCATACCGTGGCGTAGCGGCCGTGGTGCGGCGATTCAAAGGATGCGTAGAAGACTTTTTCCAGATCCGAAAGCAGCGCCGTGGTGGCGACGGGCGGAACGCCTTGGCGAAATGCGATGAATTGATCGTTACGCCACACGCCGAACGTGACATCGAGCGGAAGCGCCTTGAGGCAACGCTCCAGCTCCCTGCGCAAGGTGGCGTCGTCGATCTGCATCGAGGAGGCTAGTTCGAACGGCCTGACCTTTCCCAGCGCAATCACCAGCGGCTCACCCTTGCTCATCAGTTCGGCGAGCTGATCGTAGACATCTTTGCGCCCCGGAACCGGTGCACTCACGCCGTGGCTCTTGTCTTTCTCGATTTCGCTGAGCAGTTGCCCTACCAGGTTTTTCTGGCGGATTTCCGATTCCACCAAGCGCGCAAGACGCAGCAATTGTCGGCGCTCGGATTCGGTAAGCACTCTTGCTTTGCGGTCGATCACACACAGCGTGCCGAGCGGCTGACCGCGCGGACTGCGGATCACGGCACCCGCGTAGAATCTTATGTGCGGCTCGCCGGTGACCATGGGATTGTCGGCAAAGCGAGGATCGGTGCTGGCGTCTTCGACCACCAACATTTCTTCCTCTTTAATGGCTTCGGTGCACAAGGAAATATCCCTGGGCGTTTCCGCGACATCCA
Source organism: Dyella mobilis (assembly GCF_016904945.1). Classification (GTDB taxonomy): domain Bacteria; phylum Pseudomonadota; class Gammaproteobacteria; order Xanthomonadales; family Rhodanobacteraceae; genus Dyella_B; species Dyella_B mobilis. Next base: position 46,915 of record NZ_JADIKF010000032.1, on the reverse strand, counting down.
GGCCGACGCACGACTTGAACCATTGCCTGTGCAGATCCAGCAATGAGATCAATGCAATCGGCGTATCCAATGACTTGGCGGCCAATTGCGTAATGACTTCGAATTGCTCTTCACGTGGTGAATCGAGCAGATTGAGAGATTTGAGATCCGTCAGGCGCTTCTGTTCTCTGGCGGGCGGACCATCGTGATTGATCGCATTCACGTGCAACCTCGGACGAAGGTTAGGTTGTTGACCAACGAACGTGCGGGAGTGCCAGGCCAGGGGCGGCTGTTTCTTGCGACGCCAAGCGTACCTGCGCATGCGCAGGAATGGCACGTCGGTCATGATGGCCCGTCAAAAGTCGTCGTAGCGTGAGACCGCCCCGGGCATGGGGCGGCCGTCTCTTAATAATTGATTTTAAATAAATTTATGGCCGTTACTTGAGCGCATCCCAAAGAAAATCGTAAGTCAGCGCGTAGCGGAAAGCCGCCTGACGGTAGTCCGCCATGCCGCTGTGCCCGCCTTCGGTGTTTTCGTAGAACCACACCTTTTTCACGCCCATGCCCTGCATCTTCGCCGCCATCTTGCGCGCCTGCACGGGACCGACGCGGTCGTCGCTGGTGGCGGTATAGAACAGCACCGCGGGGTAATGGGTGCCGCTTTTCAGATTGTGATAAGGCGAAAAGGTTTTAATGAAAGCCCATTGCCTGGGGTCATCCGGATCGCCGTATTCGGCTACCCAGGAAGCGCCGGCCGCAAGATGCGTGTAGCGCTTCATGTCCAGTAGCGGCATGCCGCAGACGATCGCGCCGAACAGTTGCGGATACTGGGTAAGCATGTTGCCGACCAGCAAACCACCCTTGCTGTCGCCCTGCGCGCCCAGGTGTTGCGCTGAGGTAACGCCACGGGCGATCAGGTCTTGCGCAACGGCGGCAAAGTCCTGGTAGATGAGCGGTGTATTGGCCTGCATCGCACCGAGATGCCATTGCGGGCCGTATTCGCCGCCGCCACGGATATTGGCGAGCACATACACGCCGCCGCGCTCCAGCCAGCCGCGGCCGAGGCCTCCGCTGTAGGAGGGCAGCATCGATATTTCGAAGCCGCCGTAGCCGTAGAGCAGCGTGCGATTGCTGCCGTCCAGCTTCATGCCCTTGGGGTCGACCTCGAAGTAGGGAATGCGCGTGCCATCTTTCGACGTGGCAAAGTGCTGGCTGACATTGAATGCGGACGCATCGAAGTAAGCCGGCGCCTGTTTGAGAATTTCCGGTGCACCCTGGCCAATCACGCCCCGTGCGAATGACGTGGGATGCAGAAAACCATTGACCGTGAGCCAATACTCATCGTCGTGCTCGGGATCGCCGCCGGATACGTCGATGCTGCTGAAGCTTGGGGCACCGGCCAGGGACTGATGCAGCCACTGGCCATCGGCCTGCGGCGTCACGATCTCGAGCCGGCTCTTTACGTCGTCCAATACATTGAGAATGAGGTGGTGGCGGGTCCAGCTGTAGCCGGAAAGTGCACTGTGTGCACTGGGGGAAAACAGCGTGGTGAAATCCCGCTTGCCCGCCATGAAGTCGTCGAACTTGATGGCAAGCAGGGCGCCCGGCGGATACGTCTTGCCGCCCGTGGTCCACGCCGTGCGAAGTTGAACCAATAGCCATTGGCGAAACGTGGAAGGCAGGGCGTCGCCGGGCACGTCGATGTGGATGCGCTTGCCGTTTTCCAGCAGGTAGCTGTCGGTGTGAAAGAAATCCCGGTAGACCGAGGCGATGTCGCGCTCGTAGCCCGGTGTCGGATCGTGGTTGGCCGAGGCCGACAGATCCTTCGTTCCCGCTTCGAAGACCGTGGTGGCTGCTGAAAGCGGCGTGCCACGCGTCCATCGCTTGACGATGCGCGGGTAGCCGGAATCGGTGAGCGAGCCCGGCCCGAAGTCCGTGCTTACGTACAGATGGTTTTCGTCAATCCAGCCGACAGTGCTCTTTGCGGCAGGCAGCGCGAAGCCGCCTTCGACGAAGGAGCGACTGGGCACGTCGAATTCGCGTACCGCCACCGCATCGCCGCCGTCGGGAGAAAAGCTGATCAGGCAGCGCTTGAAGGCCGGTTCGAGGCATTCGGCGCCCTTGAACACCGCGTGGCTGTTCTGCGCTTTGTTGAGGGCGTCGACGTCCAGCAACAGCTCCCAATGGGGCTGGGTATTGCGATATTCGGCCAGGGTCGTACGGCGCCAGATGCCGCGTGGGTGGGCCTTGTCCTGCCAGAAGTTATACAGGTAGCTGCCTTGCCGATAGACGTAGGGAATGTGTGCATCGGAACCGTATACACCAAGCAGCCGATCGCGAGTGCCGGCGAATTCAGGGGTGCTCGCGAACTGCTTTTGCGTCGAGGCATTTTGCGCACGTACCCAAGCCATGGCGTGGGGGCTGCGCACATCCTCAAGCCACAGATAGGGGTCGGCATTCGACGTGGACGTTCCTGCCGGCGATACGTCGCCCGCATGGCTTGCCGTGGCGCCCATGGCAAAAAAAGCCAGTGCAAACCCGATGGTCGTTTTCAGATGCACGCGTACACTCCCCGTAATTTCGTGATGAGTCATTGATTGCCAAAGACGCGAAAGCTTTCCCCACGCCTAGCATCCGGAAAGAGAAGTCGGTGTGTCTTGAGTATTTGAAACGTTACACGTGCAGAAATGGGCACAACCGCTTCTCCATCGCCACGCGCATGGAACTTACGGTGTGGAAAGCGGTGCGGGGCAGGGCGTGGATGGTCCGTTTTCCGATTGAAGGCAATGCAGTGCGGCGGCATGCACGCGCAGGATGCGGCGCAGTTCGATGATTGCCTGCGGGGTCTCCTGCACATCGTGCCAGGAGGGCACGGCCAGTTCGGAATCGGCGCCATCCAGGTGTGAACTGGCATAGGGCACGACGCCATCGTCGGAATCGGTCAGCGGTCCCTTCGATTTATAAGTTCCGACGATGGTGTGGTAATGCACCGCGGGCGAAATCGGCAAGGTGCTCGACGCGCGGATGAACGGGTCGGTATCGCTGAGGTTGTCGATGCTGTTGGGCAGGCGTGCCGGCGTGCCCGGCGCGGTGTTCTTGCCTTGCATGGCATCGGTGATGTTCTTGCCTTCTTCCAGCAGCGTCAGCGGCAGGCGGATCAGGCCGCCGATCCAGCGCGCCAGCTTCCAGCGTGCCACCGGCGTACCGCGATGCGGTGCGGCGAGAAATACCGCGCGCGTCACCTGAGGCATCGGCGAAAACTGCAGGTACGGCGCCAGTCGCTGCCGCAGTCGCTGCTTGTCGGCCTCGGAAAGGCCCTGGCGTTCGGGAACGACGCCCCACAGCTTGTCGCCGCTGGAAGACACCAGCAGCCGTGCGATCACGCCGCCCATGCTGTGGCCGATCAGCACGATGTGGTTGGAAGCGACGGCCTTGCCGGAGGGATCGAAGTGATGCAGCGTGTCGTCCAATGCACGGCGGATCTGCGCGAGGTTCACCGCCACCGGAACGTTGGTCGGGTAATACACCTCCCACACCTGGTAGGTGCGGCGCAGTTGCTGGTCGCCCATGACTTCGTTGACGACGTTGATCCATGCCTCCGGGCTGCTGGCCAGGCCGTGCAGCATGATCACCGTGAGGCGATTGGGGTCGTACGGCTGCATCAGCAGCACTTCGGGCTTGGTCAGGCCGCCGCGTCCAAGCAGCGAGCGGATCGATTGCTGCGCAAACCCCGAGCGCGCCAGCCACACGCCATACGGTGCGGTGAAATTGGCAGCCAGCGGAATGCTCTGGCCATCGAGCTGGATGCTGTTTTCCAGGTACGGGTTCTTGGCGGACAAGTGCACGTCGCTGGTGTCGAGTACCTGCGCCAGGGAGTCGCCGGGGAACTCCAGCACCGCGGTGAGCGGTACGTAGTAGGGTTCGCGCCAAGGCTGACCGGTATCGGCCGGCACCGCACCCACGGCAACAAATTCAGAGCCAAAACCATCGCGCCGGTAGATGTTGCGCAAACCGCTAAAGCGCAGCCCTTCGGCCGGCAGCAGTTCTTTCGGAACGTAGTCGCCCGAGCCCAGGTAGACGTCGGTGCTGGGTTTGAACACGTTCCAGCCGGCTACAGGCACGCTGGTCCAGTTCGTGCCCAGCTGCGGCAATCGCTGAAAAAAGCCGCCAACCGCCCGCTGCACGGCGTAGTTATAGAAATCCAGCACCTGTGACTGACGGGTTTCGAACGCGCGCTCGCCCGGCTGGCGGTGGGTGTAGAACAGATAGGCGTAGGCGTAGCGGGCCGATTGCAGATAATCGTCCAGCGCCGCGTCGCTCAGGACCTTGCCCTTATCGCTCTGCTGCAAGCCATAGGCGAGCCACAATTCCGACAAGGCGGACAGGCGTCGTTCGTCGTCCAGGCCGTCGGAGTAGAGCAGGGTATGGGTGCAGCGGGGGAAATTGGCTGCGCAGTCGTCGCGGCTGAGCGCCACCACATTGAGGGTCTGCAGGGTGCTGTCGCTGAGCGTGCGGGTGCTCAAGACATCGCTGCGGCGCTGGGCCGCGTATTGCTTGGGTGTGATCTGCTTGATGCCGACCATGCTGCAAGCGGAAGCCAGCAAGCCTGTTGCCAGCACGACGACGCGTAGAATCCCTGTTGGCGTACGGCGCTTCATCGATTCTTCTCTGGCAAGAAAGCGGGCTAAGCGATCGTTGTCGTCCTATTATCCATACCGTGACGGTTCTGGGGAGATGCCCGATGCTGCTGCGATGGATGCTGGGTGCGCTGATCGTGCTGGTCGTGGTGCTGTCCGGTGGCTGGGGTGCGCTGGCACTGTGGTATCAGTTTCCCGGCAACGCCGTGGCTCGTGGAGTGGCGGGCGTGCTGTGGGCGCTGGTGGCGTTGGTGGCCCTGGTGTGGACCCTGTCCAGAGGTACCGGCCTGCCGGTCGCCGTGTATGCCCTGGCTTTTTTGTTGTTGCTGGCGTGGTGGAGCACGATCGCGCCATCCAGTCAGCGCGACTGGGCCGATGACGTAGCGAAGTTGTTGACTGGCAGCGTCGATGGCAATCGGGTGACCTTGTACAACGTACGCCATTTCAACTGGCGGTCCGACGACGACTACGACGCACGCTGGGAAACGCGAACCTACGATCTGGATCACCTGGCCTCGGCTGACCTGATTCTCTCCTCGTGGGGTGTGCCGGGCATCGTGCATGCCTTGTTGTCGTTCGGCTTCGACGATGGCTCCCACGTGGTGTTTTCGGTCGAGATACGCAAGAAGAAGAACCAGTCCTTCACGCCCCTGGGTGGCTTCTTCAAAGACTACGAACGCGCTATCGTCGCCGCCGACGAGGACGATGTGATCCGCGTGCGCACCAATGTACGCGGCGAAACCGATCATCTCTACCGACTGCAAATGAACAAGCCGGCGATGCACGCCTTGTTTCTGTCTTATGTGAAAGAGGCCAACGAATTGGCGGTGCAGCCCGCCTTCTACAACACGGTGACGTCGAACTGCGTCACCATCGTGTATGGCATGGCCAAGCAGATCGACCCTGGTTTGCCTTATGACTATCGCCTGCTGCTTACGGCGTATCTGCCGGGCTATCTCTACGGAGTTGGTGCGCTGGACAAGCGCTATCCGTTGCAGGTTCTTACCGAGCAGGGAGATATCACCGCGCGTGCTCGCGCGGTAAGGCCGGGAGAGGATTTTTCGACGGCCATTCGCACGCCGCCGGAGCCGTAGATCCTAGGGCGGATTACCCTGGACTTGATCCGAGGTAATCCAACATGCCACGCGACATCGTTGGGTTACGCTGCGCTAACCCAGTCTACGCTGTCATGCCAAAGTGGCAGGATTTCGCAAGATTGGCCCCTCACCCCAACCCTCTCCCCGGAGGGGAGAGGGAGCAAGGCGGAAGCGAATTACTTCACCGTAAAGGTGTTATTGCTCCGATCCACATCCGGAATCGCGTGCTGCGGATCGATGGTGGCGGACTTCACCGGCTTGTTGCCGTCCACGCGAATCACGTAGCTGCGATGCTGCATCCAGGTTTCCACCGGCACGCGAAGATCCTGCTTGCTGCCATCGGTGTAGACCACTTCCAGGGTCGACGGCATCACCAGCTTGTCGAGATTGGCCACCGTCACCTGCGCGCCCTTGTGCCAGTCGCCGTCCACCGGCGCGACATTCTGCACGGCCAGATCCAGCTTCCAGTTGTGCTCGTACCAGCCGCGCCAGAACCAGCCCAGGTCTTCGCCGGTTTCGCTTTCCATGAAGCGGAAGAAATCCGAGGGGCTGGGATGCTTGTAAGCCCAGGTCTGGATGTATTGGCGGAACGCGGGATCGAAACGTTCGGGGCCAAGAATCTGTTCGCGCAGCAACACCAGGCCAAAGGCGGATTTGAAGTATGTCACCGGATGGCGGTACTTCTCCTGGATCGCGTCGGCGCGCGTGAGCAGCGACGGTGCATTCGGATCCATCAGCACCTTGACGATCTCGTCGGCCGGATTGCCGCCGCCGGGCGCGTATTCCGGATCACGCTTGGGCGCGTATTCGCCGTGGTTGAAGTGGTCCGCTTCATACACGTCGATAAACGTGTTGAAGCCTTCATCCATCCACGCATTGCGGCGCTCGTCGGTGCCCACGATCATCGGGAACCAGGTGTGGCCGATTTCGTGCGCAATCAGCGCATGCAAATCGCTGCCCTTGGCTTCCTTCGAGTCGAAGGTGATGCTCGGGTACTCCATGCCGCCGGCCGATCCCGCTTCGTTGATGGCGACCGGGTAGGGGTAGGGATACCACTGCTTGGAGAAATACTCCGTCGAAGCTTTGACGTATTCGGTAGCACGGCCCCAGGCTTCCTTGCCGGCGCTTTCCACCGGATAGGCGGATTCGGCCAGCGCCGTCTTGCCATTGGGCAGGTTAATCCGCGCGGCATCCCAGATATATGCCTTGGATGCGCCGAACACGGCGTCGCGGCTGTTCTGGATGCGGAAATGCCAGGTAAGCGTACCGCTCTGCTTGGGACGGCTGCTGGGGTCGTTCACCTCGGCGGCCGAACGGATCATCACCGTTGCATCGCTGTGGCGCGCCTGCTCCAGGCGCTGCTGTTCGGTCTTGGTCAGCACATCCTGCGGATTGAGCAGCTCGCCCGCGCCCACCACGATCATGTCCCACGGCACGGTGACCGAATAGTCGTAATCGCCGTACTCGAGATAGAACTCGTTGTTGAGGTAAGGATCGGTATTCCAGCCGCGCAGGTCGTCGTACACGCACATGCGCGGATACCACTGCGCGATCTCGAAGATGTCGCCGTTCTTGGTCGGGTTGACGTCGGTGCGGCCGCCGAATTCGCCGGGCACGGTATAGCTGTAGCTGATGTGCAGACGCAGCTTGCCGTCGCGCGCCTTCAGTGACTGCGGCAGACGCACCTGCATGCGTGTATCAGAGATCACCCAATCGGCTTTCTGTAACGTTCCGTCGGCACTTTCCACAGCGACCGAGGCGATGTGTTCGCCGTCAGTGAACTCAGTGGGGAACTTGCCGTCGTCGAAGGCGCCGCGGGCGTCCTTCAGGTAACGATTCTGTTCCACCTGCAGCCACAGCACGTCCAGATCGTTCGGGCTGCGGTTGGTATAGGTGATGACTTCATCCCCCGTCAGCTTGCGGGTAGCCGGGTCCAGCGCGGCCTTGATCTGATAATCGGCACGGTTCTGCCAGAACAGCGGCCCGGGTTGTCCGTCGGCGGAGCGGTAAGCGTTGGCCGGCTGCGGATAGACGTACGGGGCAAACGTTTCCAGCGGGTTGTAGCCGGACGACTGCGCATCGGCGGCGCTCGCAGAAACGGATAGGGCGGCGAGCACGGCGCCGCAAAGCGTCGGGATGATTTTCATGTAGGGCCCTGTAGCGGTGGGGAGTGGCTCGCCATCCCTGGCAACCGTCCGACAATACTGCAAGCTCGCAAAATGGCGCTAGTGCGAGAGGATGGGTCTGGATAAGTCGAGCCACACTTGGCTTTCGCCGGTGCCAGCAGGCATGGAGAAACAGCCTTCCTTTTGCGTTTAAGTGATGACTTACATGCCGCGTAAGTGGTGGCGCCTTTTTCTTAAAAGTGGCTATTTACGTGGTTTTAGTTGTTGTGTTGCCCGCTCAACGGCTTTGCTTTTGGCGCGATTCCGAGGAAATACACGTCGCTATGGCTAGGTCTTTATTTTTGTATTCGATTCCCGCCCGTCATGATCCGCAACTCCGCCTGCGCGACGCACCGCCGGCCCATCTCCACCAATAGCGCGATGCCATTCAATGCCGAACAAAGTCGGTCGCTGTTGGGGATGTCATCTTCGCTCATGACGTCGCTCATCGTTTGGGCGATGCCGTGGGCGCTGTCGAGGAAAATCTGGGCGTCCATGAGCAAGCCGTGGCGGCTGACTTGAGGGTCGACGAGGTATTGGGCGTGCAGGGCAATCCATTGATCGCGTGAGTGGGTGCTCATGGTGGGCTCCATTCCATGTTGGGGATGGCCGCCACGATCAGGATGGGTGGCGGACGCGCCAGGGTAGGAAACTGAGTTCAACGAATTCAGCCAAGCTTGCGCTTGCCCGACACGTCCGCCATAGGCGAACTTGGACACACAAAAGCGCCTTGCGGCGCCCTGTGCGCGTTGAACATCGGGTTCCTACACCCGGCCGCTGTTTTAGCAGCGACATATCAACGCTAAAACCCGATCCTCTTGGCGTCAACGCAAAAGCGCTTCAGTCGCGCTGTGCATCCGTGTAGGTATTTTGCCTTACGTATGTCAGCGTTGGGCGATGGGGGCTTTTTTTCGTTGTAATTCGGGTGTCGGAATTTTGCGTGTTCGGTGACATGTTGGGTGGTTAGTCGAGCTGAATGGCGGCACTGCTCTGTTTCGGCAAAGCGCAGTGATGTGGGTGGGGCGAAAGTCGCTGGACCCCGGCCTTCGCCGGGGTGACGGTGGTTTTAAGGGTGATGGTGGTTTTGTTGGGCGTGCTCGGTGCAGGGTGGCTCGGCTTCGTCGGATGTGTGGAGAGTGCTACATCGCGTTTTGGTGCGGATGATTCGCCCAATAAAAAAGGCGGAAGCGATCACTCGCTTCCGCCTTTTTTATTAACGCGCCTATCGAATCAGGGCTTGCCACCATCCCGGATCAGCGCCATCACTTCATAACAGGCGCCCATGGTGTGGTAGTCCACTTTGCCGGCGGGGCTTTTTTCGTCGTCGTACTTTTTATTGTCCTGGGTGAGGATGCGATACCAGGCGCCGTACTGGTGATCGATGAAATGTTCCCAGGAGTAGGCCCAGAGCTTTTCGTACCACTGGTCGTATTTCGCATCGCCGGTGCGTGCGTGCAGCAGGGCGGCGGCGGCCAGCGATTCGGCTTGCACCCAGAAATACTTGTCGCCGTCGCAAACGCTGCCATCGGGTGCGAAGCCGTAGCAGATGCCGCCGTTGACCGGGTCCCAGGCGCGAGCGAGGGCAGTGTCGAACAGATGTTGTGCGGTGGGTACCAGCCACTTTTCTTCGCGGTTGCGTTCCAGCAGCAGCGATTCGAGGATCAGCAGCAGCTTGGCCCACTCGGTCTGGTGGCCGGGCTGAAAGCCCCAGGGGCGGAACAGGTGCTTGGGATTGTCGCGGTTGTAATCCCAGTCGATGGTCCAGTCGATTTTGTAGTGTTCCCACACCAGGCCGTCGGCGAGCTTGGCCTGGCGCTGGGTCATGGTTTGGGCGAGCGTAAGGGCACGCTCCAGGTAGCGCGGCTCGTCGCTGGCCTGGTATGCGGCGAGCATCGCCTCGCACATGTGCATGTTGGCGTTCTGGCCGCGGTAGCTGGTGAATTGCCACTGATCGTTGGCTTCGTCGCGATAAAGCTGCGCGTCGGCGTCCCAGTAGTGCTTTTCCAGCAGATTCCAGGTTTCGTCCATCCACGCCTTGGCTTCGTGGATGCCCGCTTTCACTGCCGTGGAATAGGCCAGCAAGACGAAGGCCACGCCGTAGGCGTGATACATGGTGTCTTCCGGCTTGCCGTCGCGGATGGTCCAGGCGTAGCCGCCGGTGTGCGGATTGCGATGCACGTCGCGCAGGTAGCGCAGGCCGTGATGTGTAGCCTTGAGGTAGTCCTCGTGGCCGAACTCGATCGACGCCATCGCGTAGTTGAAGACGAAGCGCGTGCTGCTCACCAGGTGGCGATGGCTGGTGTCGTAGATGGTGCCGTCATCGCGGTAGTAATGAAAAAAGCCGCCGGCCGGGTCGATGCAGTGCGGGTGGTAGAACGCCATGGTCTTGGCGATGTGCTCGCGCAGGAATTTCTCGGAGCGAAAATCGGGGGCGGGGGGCGTGCTCACGCGTGAGTCTCCATGAATTGTTCCACGTCGGTGGTGTTCGGCATCGCGGCGAACGAGCCGTGGCGCGTGACAGCGACGGCGCCGCAGGCGCTGGCGTAGCGCAGCGCGGCATGCAGGCGCGGCAGGGTGCCGACCCAGGCGTCGATGTTCTCGCGCGTGACGTGTTGTTCGGCCAATTGGTGCAGCAGGCCGCCGACGAAGGCGTCGCCGGCGCCGGTGCTGTCCACCATCGGTACGTTGTAGCAGGGCAGTTCGCCATCGGCGTCGGGGTGGTACCAGCGCAGCGGATGCGGGCCGTCGGTGACCACCAGCAAACGTGCGCTGCCACTCCACAGGCGATCCAGCAAGACTTGCTCGCCTTCGTTGGCGAGCCAGTCGAATTCTTCGGCGCTCAGTTTCACCACGTCGGCCAGCAGCAGCGCCGGCCACACTTGTGTGCGCGGTTCGCTGCCACTGAGCCACAGGGCCGGGCGCAAATTAAGGTCGAAGCTCACCAGTGCGCCAGCAGCGCGCGCGCGCTGCATGCCTGCCAGTGTGGTCGCGGCGAGGCCGGCATCGGTCAGGCTGTTGGAGCAGATGTGGAAGATGGCGGTGTCGTCGAAGGTCTGCGTGCGGAAATGTTCGGCGCGAAACAGCAGGTCGGCGGAAGGCGGGCGATAGAAGCTGAAGCTGCGTTCGCCGCGTGCATCGAGCGTCACGAAAGCAAGTGCGGTATTCGCTTCGCCGGTGCGCGCCACGTCGGCGGTATCCACGCCGGCCTGCTGCAGGCTTTGCAGCAGGAAGTCGCCAAAGCGGTCCGTCCCCAGCATGCCCGCGAAGCGTGCACGGCATCCCAGTTTGGCGAGTGCCACGGCGACATTGGCCGGCGCACCGCCGGCAAAGGGCAGGAACTGCCGCGCAAAGCCGTGGCCATCGCTGCCTTCGCCGTGCATATCGATCAGTGCCTCGCCGAAGCAAAGGATGGAGCGAGTCATCAAAAAACCCCTAGGGTGGATGCGTATGTGTAATGAGTCATGAGGGATCGGCTTTTCGCTGCCCCTGGGATGAAAACGGGCGTTGCGTCAGGTGGCCTGCATCGGAGCGCTGCGTATTTTCGAGCCGCTCAGTCCGTAGAAAACGATGTACGCGTAGCACAGCAGCGGCAGCACGAACGCGTGCTGGATGCCGATGTTGTCGGCCAGCACGCCTTGCAGCCAGGGCACCAGCGCGCCACCGACGATGGCCATGATCAGCAGGCTCGATGCCTTGCCGGTCAACGGTCCCATGCGTTCGATGCCGAGCGCGAAAATGGTCGGGAACATGATCGAGTTGAACAAGCCGATGGCCACGATGCTGTACATGGCTGTCGTACCGGTGGTCGACATGGTGCCGACCAGCAGCAGCATGTTGATGGCCGCGAAGGCCGTCAGCAGTTTGCGCGGGGAAAGCAGGGCGAGCAGCCACGAACCGAGGAAGCGGCCGATCATGGCGCCGCCCCAATACAGCGAGACGTAATGCGCGGCCTGCTGTTCGCTCATGTGGCCGATGTCGGGTTGCGACAGGTAGTTCACCATGAAGCTGCCGATCGAGACTTCCGCACCCACGTAGAAGAAGATGCCCAGCACGCCGAACAGCACGTGCGGATAGCGGATGGCATCCAGCAGCGTGTGGCGGCTGGTGTCGGCCTGCTCGGTGCTTTCTTCCAGCTTGGGCAGGCGGAAGATCCACACGAAGATCGCAAGCAGTACCAGCACCAGGGCGAGGCCGATGTACGGCATCTGCACGGCCTGTGCTTCCTGCGTGCGATAGAGCATTTGCTGGGTGGCGGAAAGCTGCGTGATGTCGGCCGAGCTCTTGACCTGATTCGACAGGATCAACAAGCTGCCGAACCACGGCGCGAGGAATGTGCCGAACGAATTGAGCGCCTGGGCCAGGGTGAGGCGGCTTGAGCTGGTTTTCTCAGGCCCCAGCAGCGCGACATACGGATTGGCCGCCACCTGCAGCAAGGTGATGCCGGTAGCGAGCACGAACAGTGCGCCAAGAAAGGCCGGGTAAAGGCGCAAGCCGGCAGCCGGCCAGAATCCCGCGGCGCCGATGCCGGCCACGACCAGGCCGAGCACGATGCTGCGCTTGTAGCCCAGGTGCGCCACCACGCGTCCTGCCGGCAGGGACATCAGGAAGTACGCGCCGAAGAAGGTGAACTGCACCAGCATCGCCTGCGCATAGTTCAACTCGAACACGGCTTTGAGGTGCGGAATCAGGATGTCGTTCAAGCAGGTGAGAAAACCCCACATGAAGAACACCGTCGTCATCACGCTCAGCGCCATCGGGTAGTACGTATAGCGGCTGCTGTTGTCGGCCGTCGCGGAAGCCGTTGACGGCCGGGTGGGTGCAGTAAAAGCCATGATGGTTTCCAGGGAATCAGGCGTGCGGCGGGCAGCTGCTGGCACGTACCAGCAATTGCACCGGGACAATGGTTTGGCGCGGAGGGGCGGAGGGATCCTGCAAGCGCAGCATGATCAGTTCCGCCGCCTGGCGTCCGCGCGCGCGCGGCGTTACGGCCAGCGTGGTCAGCGGCGGTGCGCTGACGGCGGCTTCGGCGATGTCGTCGAAGCCGGTCAGGGCGAAATCGCGGCCGGGCTGCAATCCGCGCTGATGCAAACCGAGCATCAGGCCCAGCGCCACCGCATCGTTGTAGCAGACCGCCGCAGTAGGTGCCTTGCCGCTGTTGAACAGGTGTTCGCTTTGCGCCACGGCATCCAGGCGATTGGGTGCGCACTCCACCATCCAATGCGAATCGACCGGCAAGCCGTGCGCCTGCATGGCTTCGGCGTAGCCTGCGCGACGTTGCTTGCACGAACTGGAGCTGCCGTGTCCGCCATAAAAGGCGATGCGCTGGTGGCCCTGCGAAATCAGGTGTTCGGTGGCAAGCCACGCACCGCGCTGGTTATCCAGGAACAATCGATCCCAGTGATCGCAGGTGCTTATATCGCCGCCGACTTCGCGGTTGAACAGCAACAGCGGCGTTTGTCCGCCCACGGCGGAAAGCAGCTGTTGCGCATCGCCGCCTTCGGCCGGCGAAAGAATGATGCCGGCCGGGCCGTGTTCCATCAGCGAGCCGAGCACGGCCAGTTCGCGCTCGATCGATTCGCTGCTGCTGCCGAGCAAGGTGACGTAGCCGGTGTCGCCCAGCACTTCGTCGACGCCGGCGGCAAATTCCGCGAAGAACGGGTTGGCCAGGTCGTTGAGTACCAGCGCAATGCTGGACGACGTGCGGCGGCGCAGATTGGCAGCGGCCCGGTTGTACACGTAGCCTTGCCGTCGCAGCTCTTCTTCGACGCGAGCGCGGGTGTGCTTGTTGACCAGCGGACTGCCCCGCAGGACAAGCGATACGGTAGCGCGGGAGACGTCGCAGCCCGCGGCGATGTCGCTGAGGGTGACCTTACGGCCGACCGGCGGTGTGTTCCCCATTAAGAGCCCGTCCTCATAGACCAATCCTAGCTATTGGAACGATCTAAATTTACCCGAATCTGCGGAAATAGGATCACGCAGTGCAGCATGCGAAGCGTCCCCACCGATGCTAGTTTGCAGCATTTGGAACGATCCAAACCACTCCCTCCGGATCCAAGCCCCTTATGAACAGCCGTCGCCTGCTCCATGCCTGCCTCGCCGCGCTCATGATGACACCCCTGGGGGCGGCTGCAGCCACCCAGAGTGCCGGACAGCATGCGTCAGAAGTGGATCCTCGCATAGGTACCGGAGGCGATGGACACCTGTTTCCGGGCGCTACGGTGCCGTTCGGGATGGTCCAGCTCTCCCCCGACACGGCCATGCCCGATTTCAAGCATGCCTATAAGTGGGCGGCCGGGTACCAGTACGGCGACCCCACCATCATGGGCTTCTCGCACACGCATTTTTCGGGGTCCGGCCACTCGGACATGGGCGACGTGCTGGTGATGCCGATCGCCGGCGACGTGAAGCTGGACCCGGGCGACGAAAAGGTGCCCGGCAGCGGCTACCGCTCGCGCTTCGACCACGCCACCGAGGTCGAGCAGCCCGGCTATTACGCCGTGACGCTGGCCGACTACGGCGTGCGCGCCGAGCTCACCGCCACCCGTCGCGTGGGTTGGCACCGCTACACCTTCCCGGCCGGCAAGCCGGCGCACCTGCTGCTGGATCTGCGCCCGAGCATTTACGACTACCCCGGCAAGGTGCTGTGGGCGGAACTGCAAGTGCACCAGGACGGCACTGTGACCGGTTGTCGCACCACCCGCGGCTGGGCGCCGGGCCGCGAGTTGTGCTTCGCGATGCGCTTCAACCAGCCGATGATCTCGCGCGAGCTGTACAACCGCGAGACCGACCTGGTCTACAAGGGCTTCAAGGGGCCGGGCTATCAGCAGCAGGATGCGAATGCGCAGAACGGCCGCGCCCTGGAGGGCGTGTTCGATTTCGGCCAGCTCAAGCAGCCGCTGTTGGTGAAGGTGGCGATCTCGTCGGTCAGCGAGGCCAATGCCGTCGAGAATCTGGATAAAGATGGCGAGGGCTGGAATTTCGATGCCCACCGCGCCGATGCCATGGCCGCCTGGAACAAGGCGCTGGCGCCGATCGACGTGGACGGTCCGCAGGTGTTGCGCACGCAGTTCTATACCGCGCTCTATCACGCCATGATCGCGCCCAGCCTGAGCATGGACGTCAACGGCGAGTTCCGTGGGCCGGATCACCAGGTGCATCACGCCGACGGTTTCGATTTTTATTCGAGCTGGTCGATGTGGGACGTGTATCGCGCGCAGCAGCCGTTGCTGATCCTGCTGCATCCGGATCGCACCGTCGATTTCGTGCGTTCGTTGATTGCTGCGCAGCAGGCCAGTCCGTTCGGCATGCTGCCGGTATGGGCCTACCAGGGTCTGGAAACCTGGTGCATGACCGGCTATCACGCCGTGGCGATCATCGCCGATGCGTACATCAAGGGCATCCGCGGCTTCGATGCCGACAAGGCGATGAAGGCGATGGTGTCCACCGCCACCTATGGCGATTACGGCGATCTGGCCGACTACGAAAAGCTCGGTTACGTGCCGATCGACAAGGAAGTGGAGGGCGGCTCCAAGACCCAGGAATACGCCTACGACGACTGGGCCATCGCGCAGATGGCCAAGACACTGGGCAAGCAGGACATCTACGCCACATTCGAGAAGCGCGCGACCAACTGGCGCAACGTGTGGGATCCGAAGACCGGCTTCATGCGCGCGAAGCTGAGTAACGGCCAGTTCCGCGAACCGTTCGATCCGACCAGTGCCGGCTACGGCGACGACTACACCGAAGCCAACGCCTGGCAGTATTCCTGGTATGTGCCGCAGGACGTGGCCGGGCTGATCGCCGCGATGGGCGGCGACAAGGCGTTCACCGACAAGCTCGACCAGATGTTCGACGCCAAGGTCGATCCGTCCATCTTCAAGAACGTGGAAGACATCACCGGCCTGATCGGCTGGTACGCACACGGCAACGAACCGAGCCACCACATCGGCTATCTCTACGATTACGCCGGCGAGCCGTGGAAAACGCAGCAGCGCCTGAAGCAGATCATGGATAACGAATACGGCCCGGGCCCTGCGGGCTTGATCGGCAACGACGACCTGGGCCAGATGTCGGCCTGGTACATCTTTACCGCGCTGGGCTTCTATCCGGTCACGCCGGCCAGCGACGAATACGCGATCGGCCGCCCGTTCCTGCCGCGCGCCGCGATCCATCTGAGCAATGGCCACACCTTCACCATTACCGCGACGCCGATGGATGCCGCGCATCCGTATGTCGGCGCAGTCACCCTCAACGGCAAACCGCTGAACCGCGTTTATCTGCGGCACGCTGACATCCTGGCCGGCGGCGAACTGCACTTCAGCATGCAGGCGGAGCCCAACAAGAGCTGGGGCACGGCGATTTCGGCGCGTCCCACGGCGATGAGCCCGTATCCGCACTGACATCCTTGCCGCTCATCTTGCATCGCCGACGCGTCGCTCCTGAGGGGCGGCCGCGGCCTCGCACTGGTCAGTAGGGGCAAACATGCGCAGAATGCAGGCATCATGCCAGCGCGCATGTCGATCAAGGGCCATCGATGATCCGTGGGAGGGTGCGACAAGTAGCGGCTTTGCGCTGGCGCACCGGCGGACTGCTGTTTGCAGTCCTGGTCATCGTCGCGTTGCCGTACCTGATCACCCGCGGCGGTTCGCAGCAGTCCCTGGCAGCAGGAGAACGGGTCACCCGTTCGGCGGAAGTGCAGGCCCTGGTCTACCGGATCGCCGATCAAACCTACGACAGCGAAACGGCGATCCAGCACCTGCTGATGGACGACCCTTCCGGTCACGCCGAGGTCGCCGTGCAGAACACCCAGCGAATGGTGCCGGACCTGCTGGATCAACTGCGCCGCATGACCGAAGACAATCCCGACCAGGCGCGCCTGGTCGAGCGGCTGGGGGCGGTGGAAAACGGACGGCTCGCGCTGCAGCAGCAGGCCATGCGGCGCTACCAGCAGAAGGACGCGGTGGGCGCCGCGCAAGCCTTGCACGACGCAGGCACCCTTTACCGTACGGAAGATGTTGCCGACAAGATCGTCGCCGGCGCCGAACAGGAGCTGCAGCACCGGCGCGAGGATGCCCGCACCCAATCCCGCGACAACAGCGCCGCGCTTGCGCTGACTGCACTGGCGCAATTGGTGATGCTGACGATCGTGGTGGTGGTTTCGGAGCGGCAGATCGGCAAGCGCCTGCGCGCCGAAGTGGGCGAACGCCAGGCGGTACAGCGGTCGCAAATGATTTTGCAGGCGGTGCGCGAGCCGATCGCCCTGCTCGACCACCACCTGCGCACTCTGCTGGTGAATGCGGCCTTCAGCGAGTTGTACGGCGTGCCGGAAGACAGCCGGGCCGAGCACGTCGACGATATCGGCCAGGGCGCCTGGGCCGATGAGATCCTGCAACAGCGCCTGCGCGACGTGCTGTTGCGCGACCGCGAGCTGTGGGATTACGAGCTGACCCAGCGCACCGTCGACGGCGTGGAGCGCCACGTGGTGATCAACGCACGGCGCTTGCAGCAGCAGGACAGCGAAAGCCCGGCCTTGCTGCTGACGGTCAGCGACGTCACCGCGCGCGCCCTGGTCGAGCAGCAGGTGAAGGAACTCAACCACCAGTTGGAAGGCAAGGTGGCACAGGTCTCCGACGTCAACCGCGAGCTGGAGGCTTTCAGCTATTCGGTCTCCCACGATCTGCGTGCACCGTTGCGGCACATCACCGCCTTTGCACAGAAGCTGGAAACGCACCTGGGTGCGGAGGTGGATGCCACCACGCATCACTACCTGGGCGTGATCCGCGATGCTTCGCAACGCATGGCCCAGCTGATCGAAGACTTGCTGGTGTTCTCGCGGCTGGGCCGTGGCGCGTTGCGGTTGCAGGCGGTGGACATGCAGGCGCTGGTGGAGGAGACGCGCACGCTGGCCGAATCGGAAGCGCCGGGGCGGCACATCGAATGGCGGGTGGAGAGCCTGCCGACCGTGGTCGGCGACGAAAACATGCTGCGCACCGTGTGGCAGAACCTGATCGGCAATGCCGTCAAATACACCGGGCAGTGCAAGACGGCGCAGATCGACATTTCCATGCAGCGCAACGACGGCGGCGACTACGAATTCACCATCGGCGACAACGGTGCGGGCTTCGACATGCGCTACGTCGACAAGCTGTTCGGCGTATTCCAGCGCCTGCACAAGGCCAGTGAATTTCCCGGCAACGGCATTGGCCTGGCCAACGTGCAGCGTATCGTGATGCGCCATGGCGGGCGGGTCTGGGCCGAAGGCGAGCCCGGGCGCGGCGCACGGTTCCACTTCACGCTGTCAGCGGTGGAGCCGCCTTCGCCCGATGGCTGGATGGCGTCATGAAAAACGGTCCTTTGCGCACGATCCTGCTGGTCGAAGACAGTCCCGTCGATGCCGAGATGACCATGGATGCGCTGCGCCAGGCGAATCTTGCCAATCCCATCGTGCACGTCGAGGATGGCGAGGAGTGCATGGACTGGCTCTATGCCCAAGGCGCCTTCGCCGGCCGCCAGGGCGAGGACCCGGCCGTGGTCCTGCTGGACATCAAGATGCCGCGCATGAACGGGCTGGACGTGCTGCGGCAGATGCGTGCGGACGAGCGCTTCCGCCGTACGCCGGTGGTGATCCTGTCGTCGTCGCGTGAAGAAAGCGACCTGGCGCGCAGTTGGGACCTGGGCGTCAACGCCTATGTCATCAAGCCGGTCGACGTGTCGCGCTTTTTTGAGGCGGTGCGTACGCTCGGGCAGTTCTGGGGAGTGCTGAACGAGGCGCCGGATCAGGCCTGATTGCAGGGCCACCCTCGTCGTTCGGCGCTGAATTATGATGCTTGGATTGATCAAGCGGGTTAAGGGATGCCGGACAAGGCCAACCATCAGCGATCGTTGCCGCGCATACGCGTCCTGCAGGTAGAGGACAGTCCGCTCGATGCGGAGCTGGTCCTCACCGAGCTGCAGGCGGACGGTATCGACTACGACGTGCGGCTGGTCGATGACGAACCGGCTTTTCTGGGCACCCTGCAGGATTTCGATCCGCACATCGTATTGTCGGACCTGAGCATGCCCGGCTTTTCCGGGCAGCGCGCGTTGGAGCTGCTGTTGGCGCACAGCCCCGACACGCCGTTCATCTATGTGTCGGCCACGCTCGGCGAAGAAGCTGCCATCGCAGCATTGCGCGAAGGGGCGACCGATTACATCCTCAAGCAGAACCCCGCGAGGTTGGCCAGCGCCGTGCGCCGCGCCATGCGCGAAGCGGAAGAGCAACGCGCCCGTGCACGGGCCGAGGCAGAGCTGATCCGGGTGCAACGCTTCGAGAGCCTGGCGATGCTCGCCGGCGGTCTCAGCCACGACCTGCGCAATCTGTTGCAACCCTTGTTGCTCGCGGGTGACAGCCTGCTCGATTACCAGGACGATCCGCGCCTGGCCCGACTCGGCGCGTTGGTGCGCGACTGCGGGCGCCGCGGGCTGGAGATGGTGCAGTCCATGCTGTCTTTTGCGCGTGGTGCACGCCGTGCCGAACAAGTGCGGGCGCAGGCACTGGTCGACGCGCTTTCCCTGCTGTTGCAAGGCAGTGTGCCGCGCGCGATCCGCCTGGATATCGAAGTGGACGACGGCGAGCTTAGCTTCGAAGGCAACCACACCGAGCTGCAGCAATGCCTGCTCAACCTCTGCCTCAATGCGATCCAGGCCATGCCGAGCGGCGGCGTGTTGCGGGTGGTGGCAAGCAAGGCCAGGCTGGAACAGAGCTTTTTCCTGGAACAGGAAGAAGCGCAGCCCGGCGATTATGCGCGCCTGACCGTGTCCGACACCGGGCACGGCATGCCCGAAGAAGTGCGCAAGCGACTATTCGAGCCGTTCTTCACCACGAAGGAAGGCGGCACGGGGCTGGGGCTGCTGTCTTGCCGCCGCATCGTCTACAGCCACAGCGGCGTCATGCGCCTGGACAGCATCCCCGGCGAAGGCAGTTGCTTCGATCTGTACATTCCAGTGGTGCGTCCGGTGGCCGAGACCCCGGATATGGTGGAGGGCGACACCACGCTGCACGGCAACGCCGAGCACGTGCTGCTGGTAGTGGAAGAAGCGGGCCAGCTCACCTTGCTTACCGACACGCTCGATACCTGGGGCTACGAAGTGCATGCCAGCCAGAGCGGCACCGCCGCCCTGCAGTGGATCGAGGCGTGCGGTCTGCCTGACCTGGTGGTGATGGACGCCGACATGAGCCTCTTCACCAGCGAACGCACGCTGGCCGCGTTGAGCGACTCCGGTTACCGCAAGGGCGTACTGGTGCTTTGCCGTGTGGATGATCCGGCCGATGCGCCGATCTTCCAGGTGCCGGGGCGGTTGCATCGCCTCAACAAGCCGGTGAGCACGAAGGAACTGTTGCAGGCGGTGCGCGATACCTTGCGCAGGAGCGACAGGTAGATCGGGTTACCCCGGACTTGATCCGGGGGTAACCCGCAACGCAGGCATCAATCGATGCCGAGCTTTTTCAGTTTGTAGCGCAGCGCACGGAAGGTGATGCCCAGCTTTCGCGCCGCTGCGGTCTTGTTGTAGCGCGATTCTTCCAGCGCCTTCATGATCGCCGTGCGCTCGAGGTTGCTGATGTAGTCGTCCAGGCCAAGCTCGCTGGAGGGCGTCGATGCCGGCGCCGGTGCAGTTGGCGGATGCGCATGGGCAAAGCCGCCGGCTGGCGCGTGATGAGCCGCATGCCCGGCCGCGCCAGGTTGTTCTGCGCCGTGGCGCTGCGGGCGCTGCGGCAGCATCAGGTCGCTGGCATCGATGCGGTCGCCGTCGCACATGGCCACGGCGCGCTCCAGGATGTTTTCCAGTTCGCGTACGTTGCCGGGGAAGTCGTAGTCCTCCAGCGCCTGCTTTGCCTCGGGCAGCAGGCGGGCCGGCGCATCGCTACGGCTCTTGGTGGCCAGCTGGCGCAGCACGAAGTCGGCCAGCAGCGGCACGTCGCCGCGGCGCTCGCGCAGCGGCGGCACGCGCAGTTCGATCACGTTGATGCGATAGAACAGGTCCTGGCGAAACTGGCCCTGGTCGACCAGCGCTGCAAGATTCTTGTGAGTGGCCGACAGGATGCGCACGTCGACGGCGATTTCCTCGCGCGCGCCGATCGGCCGCACGGCTTTTTCCTGGATCGCGCGCAGCAGCTTTACCTGCATGTGCAGCGGCAGCTCGGCCACTTCATCCAGGAACAGCGTGCCGCCATGGGCAGCCTGGAACAGGCCTTCCTTGTCGGCGACGGCACCGGTGAAGCTGCCTTTGCGATGGCCGAAGAACTCGCTTTCCATCAGCTCCGAAGGAATTGCACCGCAGTTGACCGGGATGAACGGTCCGGTGGCGCGCGGCCCCTGCTCGTGGATCAGTCGCGCGACCAGTTCCTTGCCCACGCCCGACTCGCCGGCGATATACACCGGAGCCTGGTTGCGGGCGAGCTTGCCGATGGTGTTGCGCACCTGCTGCATCACCGTCGAGTCGCCGATCAGGCGGTCGCCCGAACCGGGGGTCGCGCTGCTGGCGGTGACGCCGTTGCGTTTCTCCTCAGCCAGCTTCAACGCCGTGCGCACCAGCCGGCGCAGCATCTGGATGTCGACCGGCTTGGACACGAAGTCGAACGCGCCAGCCTTCAGCGCGGTGACCGCTGCGTCGACGTTGCCGTAGGCGGTGATCATCGCCACCGGCGTTTCGTCGTATTCGGCCGCGATCAGTTCGATGATCTCCTGGCCGCTGCCGTCGGGGAGGCGCATGTCGGTAAAGCAGAGGTCGTAGTGGTGATCGGCTAATGCGCGGCGTGCTTCGGCAACGGTGCCGACTGCATCGACCTTAAGGTCCATGCGGCCAAGCGTAATAGTCAGCAGTTCGCGGATGTCGCGTTCGTCGTCGATGACCAGGACGGTCTGTTGGCTCATGATTCGGAGGCGAGGGATGGGTTACCGTTCAGGATACTCGCGACGCCTGCAAGTGGCAAAGCGCAACACGTGTACATCTCGTCAACGCACCAGGTGGTGTAGGAAGAAACGCGCGATAACCCGGTAGGCATCCCGGGATTCCGGCAGCTCCGGGTCGGAAAAAAAGGAGTGCCACATGCCGTCCCAGGCGTGCAGTTCGGTCTGCACGCCGGCCTGGTCCAGCAGTTCCTGGCTGTGCAGCACCGAGCTCATGGTCACGTCGCGCGTGCCGGTAATCAGCAAAGTGGGCGGAAACCTGGCCAGCAGGGCGGCGGACCGTCCGGGCTGGACCAGCGGGTCGCGGGGATCGGCGCCGCGAAAGTAGGGCAGGTCGGCAAACGTCAGGGGATGGGCGGGGATGCCCTGGCCGTTCAACAAAGGCGCGACATAGACGGAGTCACCGTCGATGTCGTTGAGCGAACCGCAGAAGGTGCCGATGGCTCCAGGCACCGGCAGCTTGTCGTGGATGATCCGGGCGGTGGCCTCGCCGGTGAGGATGCCGCCTGCCGAGCAGCCGTAGATGCCGATCTGGCCAGGTGCGTATTGCTTGAGCAGCGCCCGGTAGACCGCTTCCACATCGTCGCTGGCGGCAGGAAAGGTGTGCTCGGGCCCCTGGCGGTAATCGAGACTGATCACCTTGATGCGCCCGACGCTGGCGATCGGGATGGATTCCACCAGCCCGCCGCTGTGCGCACCCCACAGGAACGCTCCGCCGTGCAGGTTGATCAGTACGCGATGCGCGTTTTCCGCGGCGACACCTGCTGCCGGAAGCACGACGTCGGCGCCTACTCCGGCGATGGTTTCGTGGCGGATCTGCACTGGATAAAGCTTTTCCATGCGCGCCACGCGATCGCTGTTCATCCGCTCGTAGAAGGCGCGGCTTTGCTCGATCGGCGCGGTGATCGGTGGCGCCTTGGCTCCGGCTGCGAGCATTTTGGGGAAGAATGCGCGGGCTTCAGGCGAGGCGTAGCTGGAATAGGGAATGGCGATGGCGGGTGAGGTCACGCTGCCATCGGCCTTGAAACCGGAGGATGCGGTTTGCGCGTGAACATCTGCACACAGCAGCAGCGCGATTGCGGCGTAGCGAAGATGGCGCACGTGCATGGAGTTTTCCTCCCATCGATTGGACTGGGTTTGAGTGCCGTGGCGTCAAGACTTTCCGAGGCGAGCCCCTCGCCAGACAGAGGGGCTCGTGAAGAGCGCTTTACTGCGCCGTCGTCGGTTGCTTGGTATCTGTGCCCTTCAATATCTCCTGCAACTTCAAATACACCCCATTGGTCCAGCCGAAACCGATCACGTTGGTGGTGTAGCCCGCGCTGACTTTCACGTCCGCATTGCCCAGCGCCATGTTGTATTTCTCGCGGATGGTGCCGTCGGCGGCGAAGCTGCGGTCGACGGTGGCGTCGAACTTGGCGGCCAGGCGGCGTGCGTCGTCGTGGAAGCCGTAGGCATCCAGTCCGCGGATCGCCAGCCAGTTGGTGGGTGCCCAGCCAAACGGGCTGTCCCATTGCGTGCCGCTGGGACGATTATCCATGGCCAGTCCGCCCGGCAATTCGAAGATGGGCAGCGTTTTGCGCACTGCCGCGGCTTGCTCGGCGGATGCCGCGCCGGCCCACAGCGGATAGAACGTGGTGATGTACGGCGCATCGGAGGGTTTGCCGGCGACGAAGTCGTAGTCCCGATACATGCCCAGCTCCGGGCGCCACAGGTACTGGTTCATCGCAGCCTTGCGCGCGGCGGCTGCCTGCGCCCAATGCTCGGCGTCGGCGGTCTTGCCCAGTTGCAGGGCGAAATCGTGCAGGTCCAGTTCGTAGCGATAGAGCAGGCTGTTGAGATCCACCGTCGCGTAATGATGAGTGGAGCCGCCGAACGGGCCGAAGTGGGAATTAGTGTCGAAACCGGATTCGCGCATGGCGCGGTCGCCGTGATAGTAGTCGGCGGTCAAGCGGTAGCCGTCCACCCAGTTGCCCAGGCAAACCTTCGATGCGCGCACGTCGCAGCTCGTCGTCTTCAGCTTTGCCGCCTCGGCATCGTCCGGATTTTTGGAGCCTTTGACGAGGTAACCGGGATCTTGATCGGGATGGGCGATCAACCATTTGATCACGCCGCGATAGAACTCGCTGTCCTGCGCTTCCAGCACGGGGCCGCTGCCCAGGTCGTAGTAGCGGGCAAGGCCGGTATGTCCGGCCTGGTGTTCCGGGCGCGTCCAGATGTCGTGGTTGCGCACCGCCAGCGGATAGGCTTTTTCCAGCCACGCCTTTTTCTCGTCGGCACTGCGGAAGCTGGCCGGATCATCGAGCACGGCCACCATCATCGCGCTGAGGAATGGCGGCTGCGACCGGCTCAGGTAATAGCTGCGGTTGGCGTTGAGCACTCCGCCGTAATACTGCACTTCGAACAGCGCGTTCTCGGTCATGTCGCGCGCCAGTTCGGTGCGATGGTCGGCCACCAGTCCCAGCACGATGAAGTAGCTGTCCCAGCCGTACATCTCGTTGAAGAAACCGCCCGGCACGACATAGGGATGCGGCAAGTACAAAAGGCCCTGTACCGGCAGCTTGGTTGCATCGACATCGCCGAGCCGGTCGATCACGCGCGGCAACGGGTGAATATCCACGTTGCAGCGCTTCGCCGTCTGCGCGAGCGATGCCGGCGCCGTGAATTGCGCCGGCACATAGATCACGGGACGTCCGTTTATCTTTGGATCGGCGAGTGCGTAGCAGTTGTCCTGCGAGCGCGTCAGCGTGGTCCAGGCGTGATCGATATAGGTGCGTGTCTTTGCAGGGTCCGGTTGCGCGGCCATGGCGGTCGCAACCAGGGTTGCGGAAAGGATCAGGGCGAGGCTGCGAATGCTTTTTTTCATGGCGGTTCCCCGGTAAGTGCATCGACACGGCGTGGGCGGCAGGTCGATCACGTGATGCGGCGTTTCATGATCCGTGGCGCGTCAGGCTGACCTTGCCCTGCGCATCGCGACGCAGTTCGACGTCGTAGTGTTCGCCGCGAAAACTGATGTGCTTGAGCGTCAGCGCGTTCCATCCGGCTGGCAGCATGGGCGGATAGGCCTGCACCAGTCCGTCCTGTTCGATGCGCAGGCCGGTGAACCCGAACAGGATGTTCTGCAGCATGCCGCCGCTGGCGGTCATGAAATAGCCGGTGTTGTTGGTGGCGGTTTCAGTGCGCACGTTGAAGGGCGCCTTGAGCACGTGGCCGACCAGGAAGCGTTGGAACCACGCCGTGGCCTCTTTCTCGTCGCCGGCGGTGGCGGCAGCGATCGACAGCGGCGCGAAGCCCATGCTGTTCGGGTCGTGACGCGAATGCGCGATGGCCGCTATGGCGTAGGCGTAGTTGCGTTGGCGCACCTCGGGATCCATCGGCAAGTCCAGCGACGGCATCGACAGCTTGGGCAGCGAACTGGCGCCCCAGGAGTCGAGGTCGTGCGGTACCGACGGATCGAAATCCAGATAGTGCCCATCCTGTTGCGCGAACGGCAGGTACAGGCCCTTCGCAACCTCGGCCCAATGCGGGTCGGGCTTTTCATTCAGCACCGTTGCGGCAGCCGTGGCGATATCCAGAGCCTTGCGCGCCGACGCATTGGTGAAGGTGTCGTTGGGCACGTCGCTGTAATCCTCATCGACCGAGGTGACGTGCTGGATGTCGTAGCGGTGCTGGCTCGCATTGTAGGTGGCGCGGTGGGCCCAGAAATCGGCAACGGCGCGAATCACCGGCCAACCGTAGTGCTGCAGCCAGTCGCGATCCTGGGTGGCCAGGTAATACTGCCATTGCGCGATGGCGATATCGGCGTTGACGTGAATCTCGCGCTCGTCCAGCACGGACGCGAAGTGCGGCGTTTGCGAAGTGCCATCATCCGGATCGGCTTCCCACGGATACATCGCGCCTTGCAGGCCGCGCGCATGTGCTCGCTCCTGCGCCTGCTTGAGCGTGTTGGCGCGGAACATCACCAATGACTTGGCGCGTTCGGGATGCAGCAGGAGCAGCGCGGGAAAGATCCAGGCATCGCCGTCCCAGAACACGTGCCCGGTATAGCCGGGGGTGAGGCCGCAGGCGCCGATCGGCCAGGCGGTATCGGGAGTGGAATTGGCCAGCAGGTAATAGAGGTCCGAATGCACCATCAACTGCGCCTGCGGATCGCCTTGAATGGCGATATCCGATTGCCACAAGGCATGCCAGGCCGTTTCGTGCCGGTTTAGCAGGTCGTCATACCCGTTCGTGCGCGCGGCGGTGACCAGGGCAAGATCCTGCTTGGCGTCGCCGCCCCAATGGTCGCGCGAGATCGCGACATATTTGGTGAAGGCGTAACTGTGTCCGCGTTGCACGGCAACGCGCAGTTTGAGCGCAAGCCGATACTCACTCTTTTGCAACTGCACGTCGCTGGCTTGCATGCCCGCAGGCAGGGCGATGGCGACGGCCTGAGCCATCTTCGCCCCACGTTCGGCCTGCCCATCCAGCCACAGCGTCAAGGTCTTGGTATCGCCCCCGCTGGCGACTACGCGGGTGTCGCCGTGATACCACAGCGCCGCGCGATCGGGCGTTGCGGGTGCGCTGGCCTGCAAGGCCAGATTGTTGGCGGCAACGGCCTCCTGCATCTGCTGGCCATCCAGTTTGGCCAGCGCAAGACGCGGCTGATGCGGCGCCCACAGATCCAGGGTAAAGGACAGCTCCACCTCGCCATCGAAATCCGGGGTGATCGACAACTGGCTGGCGGCCAGGTGCGGCGAGGCCTGGCTGACCAGTGTGGCGACGCTGACCTGGGTCGATTTCGGTCCGTCGATGTAGCGGTAGTGAGTGGTCAGCACGCCGTTGTACATGTCCAGCAACTGCCCGTAGTGCTGGAAGTGCGCCGGATCGAGGCTGGCCTGGTTGAGCCATGCCTGCCCCCTGCGCGAAGGCCCGGTGCTGTAGTCGATGCCGGTCCAGCCCGGTATGGCCGCGGGGCGCGAGACGTCGCCCTGGGTGCGGTCCATGAAGGCGACCACATAGGAAAGATTGCCTTCGGTGCCGCGCGGCGCGGTCAGCGTGGAGACGTAGCCGTTGGCCAGCTCGCCCGGAAAATAGCCGGGCAGACTGCCATCGGACGCGCCCAACAGGAAGCTGGGATCGGTTGCGCCCCACGCGCACGATGCAAACACGCAACCGAGAACGAGGGTTGCGAAACTGGCCGACTGGTTACGCTCAAATCTCATCACGACTCCGCAAGGCTGCATTCGACAGGCCGCGCATGGTGGCCGGCCTGTGTGATGTTGCCGTTACAGTGCCTCGTGCACCAGGGCGGCCAACGGCGCCGATGCGGGATTTGGACGTCGAGGTGATTGCAAAACAGCCTGGGCGGCGTTTCATCGCTCACGCTCCGGTACCACGTCGAAAGCCACCGTAAGCCGGGTCTGCGTGCTGTGGAATGGCAGGGTGCCGTGCCAGAAATACGACGGGAACAGCACCAGCATGCCGGGCTCCGGGCGAACGACGTGCTGTACGGGCAACGGCGGCGCAGTCGGCATGCCTGGTTCGCCGAAGGCCAGGCAGCCCTCTTGCGACGTCGCATTGCCGGCCATGCCCTCCGGAAGGTCGACGTAGAACGCCGAAGAGAGCCAGCCGCGCGGATGTACGTGGTTGGTGTGATAACCCGCGCTGCGCAACCGCACCGACCAGCCGCCGTTGTATTGGTATGTGCCGCGGTTGCGACGGCGCAGCGGATCGTTGCCGGTGCCGATATAGGCGAGATAGTCGCGGATCGGGGCGTCGAAAGCGTTGAACAGCGCCTGGATCACCGGGTCCTGTTCACGGGTCAGGTCGCCGGTGGTCTCGGTGCCGCGGCGCAATGATTGGAACAGCAAGGGATGATCGTGCCGTTGATGCAAACGTTGCAGGCTGCGCTTGAGGTCGGCGAGGAAGCCGGCCAGATCCTGCCACGCCGGCGGTGCCTGCAGCCGCCGCGGACGCACCCGTTGCGGATAGTTGCACCAGACGTCGTAGCGCGCGTCGCCGAGCATGCGCCAAGCGGTGGTTTGCAGCGCGATCAGGTATTGATCGTCGGGCGCGGCCGATAGCAGCAGCTCTGCATGTTCCAGAGCACGGCGCGCATCGCCGATGCCAAGCAATGAGGCGGTGAGCAGGGTGCGCGACGGCGTGGCGTTTGGCGAGAGTTGCAGTGCGCGTTCGGCCAGCGTCAATGCCGTTGCCGGATCGAATTCCAGTGCGGCGAGCCCTGCACGAACCAACAGTGCCGGACTCGCGTGGGGGCGCGCGGCCGCTGCGGCCAGGCATGCATAGGCACCGCGCACGTCGTCCGCGCCTTGCAACACCGCGGCTTTCGCGGCGAGCAGTGCTTCGTCTCCCGGAGCACCTTGCAGCGTTTGATCGAGTGCGGCGGTGGCCTGCGCGGCATCGCCGGTGCGCATCCACACCAGCCGTGCCAGATGATCGTGCGCATCCAGGTGTCGCGGTTCCAGGCGCAGGCATTCGCGCAGTGCCGTTTCGGCCGCTTCGAAATCGCCTAGCGTCACCAAGCTGCTGGCCTGAGTGAAATAGACGGCGGCGCTGCGATGTCCGCGATTCAGTGCATGCCGCGCGGTGCGTTCGGCTTCCGTGTGCTGATTGGCGGCGCCCAGTGCAATGGCCAGCGCATGCATGGCAGCGGGATGGTCGGGGGCGGCGTCGGCGAACCGGCGATAAAGCGCCACGGCTTCGTCCTGGCGTCCCAGTGCACTCAGCGCGGCGACGTGCTGGGTCACCAGGTCAGGCTGCAGCTGACCGGCCTCGCACAGAGGGGCGGCAACGGCGAGTGCTTCCGCCGGTTGCTGCCGATCGTTGTAATGGCGTGCCAGCAGCAGCGCCGCTTGGGGCATGCGTTGCGCCGCTCGCTTCAGCAGCGGCACCGCTTCGTCGGAACGCCCGCGCTGCAGCAGCAATTCGCCGAGCGTAAACAAGGTGGGTCCCCAGCCGGGGTCGAGCGCCATCGCCTTGCGCAACAACGCCTCGGCACTGTCCGTTTCGCCAAAGCTTTGCCGCACGCCGCCAAGCAGGCGCAATGCCTCGGCGTAATCGGGATGTGCTTCGACCACCGCCTGCAGCCGGTCGTGCGCGCCGCGCAGATCGCCGCGCTTCAGCAGCCCACCGATGTGCTGCATGGTATCGAGCAGTTCGGGTGGCGGGCTGGACATGAAGGCAGTGGCTCGTCGACGTGGCGGGTTATAGCGGCTGGCGCTGCAGTTGGACCTTGCCATCGGCATCGCGGCGGACGCTGATGTCGTAGGTCTTGCCCTGGAAATGCACGCGCTTGAGCGTCAGAGCTTGCCACGACGGCGGCAGCGTCGGCGCATACGCCTGGTCCAGTCCTTTGTCGTCGATGCGCAGGCCGGTAAGGCCGTATTCCAGGCTTTGTAGAAAGCCCGCCGAGGTGGCGAGGATATACCCGGCGTTATTGGCCACCGTTTCGGTGCGCACGTTAAACGGCGGTTTGAGGAAGCCGACCAGGTTGCGCTGGATCCATTCGCCGGCCGTCTTGGCGTCGCCCTGTTCGGATGCGCCCACGGCAAGCATCACCATCATCATCTCGTTCGGATCGTCGCCGTGGACCTTCAGCTCGTGCAGTTGGAAATCGAAGTCGTTGCGGCGCACCGTCGGCGACATGGGCAAGTCGAGGTTGGGATACATCAGCCATGCCAGCGACGAACCCATCCAGGTGATCTTGTCGTGCGGCACCGAGGCATCGAAGTCGAGGTGGCGCTGTTCCTTGTCCAAGAAGGGTATGTACATCTGGTCGGCGATGACCTGCCATTGCGGGTCGGGTGTTGCGCCTACCTGTTTCGCCGCCTCGATCGCGATCTGCAAGGCCTTGCGTGCCGCGGCGTTGGTGAAGGAGTCGTTCGGCACGTCGTCATACGCTTCATCGGGCGAGGTGACGTGCATGATCTCGTAGCGGTCCATCGCCTTGTCGTACGTCACGCGGCTGGTCCAGAACTGCGCAACCTCGCGGATCACCGGCCAGCCGTATTGCTTCAGCCACGCCTGGTCGCCGCTGGCGAGGTAATACTGCCATTGCGCGATGGCGATGTCGGCGTTGACGTGGATCTCGCGGACAACTCCGTACGCAAAGTGCGGCGTGTTGTCGACGCCGATCTGCGGATCGGCTTCCCACGGGTACATGGTGCCCTTGGCGCCGTACTGGATCGCCCGTTCGCGCGCCGGCTGCATGGTGCGGTTGCGGAACATCACGATCGGCTTGGCGCGTTCCGGGTGCAATAGCAGCAGCGCGGGGAATACCCACGAATCGCTGTCCCAGAAAGCATGCCCGGCGTAGTTCGGCGTCAACGCGCAGGCGCCCATCGGCCATGCGGTGCCGACCGTGGTGTTGGATAGCAGGTAATAGAGATCCGAGTGCACGGCTTTTTGCACCTGCGGATCGCCGTCGATCACGATGTCCGACTTCCACAGCTCGTGCCACGCGGCCTGGTGTCTGGCCAGCAGAGCGTCGAAACCGGTCTTGCGCGCCTGGATGGCGAGCGCGACATCCTCTTTGGAGTTTCCGCCCCAATCCTGGCGCGACGCGGCCAGATACTTGGTGAAGATGTAAGTCGCGTCCTTCTTGACGCGGGCGGTGACGTGCAGGGAAAGCAGGTCGCCGGTTTTCTCCAGCTTGATGTCTTCGATGTCCAGCGACGACGGCAATTGCACGGCGGCCGCTTCGGCCATGCCAAGCCCTTGCTTGGCGCGGCCGTCGAGCCAGAGCGTGAGCTGCTTGGTGTCGCCATCGCTGGACAGCACCTGGGTGTAGCCGGGATACCAAACGGCTGCGCGATCGGGCGTGGGTATCGGTTTGTTGTCGAGGTTCTGGCCGCTGGCAATCACCGCGGCGATCATCTGGTCGCCGCTCATGCTGCCGATCGGAAAGCGCGGCTGATGTTCGGACCACAAGCGGATGGGAAAGGTGAGTTCCACGCTGCCGTCGAAATGCGGCGTGATGGTGAGCTGCGTGGCGGCGAGGTGCTGGTCGGCCTGGCTGACGAAGGTCAGCACCTTCACATCGGTGGATTTGTTGGCGTAGTCGAAGCGGTAGCGGGTGGTGAGCGTGCCGTCGTGCATGTCCAGCGTTTGCGCGTAGTCGGCAAAGATCTTCGGGTCCAGGCGGGTCGAATTGATCCATCCTCCGCCGGGGTTGTAGTCGACCTCGCTCCAGCCGGGAATGGCCGCCGGTCGGGAGATGTCACTCTTGTCGTAATCCATGAAGGCAACCATGTACGCACGATTCGGCTCGGTGCCGCGCGGCGAGGTCATGGTGGAGAAATAGCCGTTCGCCAGGTAGCTGGGAAAATAGCTGCCGAAGTTGTCGGATGTGGCGGTGAGCAGAAAGCTCGGATCGGTCGCGGCAAGGCACGGGCAAGCGGCGGTACCTGCAACGAGCAGCAGTCCGGTAAAGCCGATGGTGCGAAAGCTCATGGAAACTCCGGCGATTGAAGCGCGCGTCTTCCTTCCGGGAAAGCGCTATTTAGCAGCGAGGGAAACACTGGCCAGGGCGGTGCCCTCGCGATCGGTTTCGCGCTTGAAAAGGAACAGCGTAACGAGGATCAGCAGCATCGGCACCAGCGAAAAATAAAACGCGTGGATGCCGTCGAAGCGCGAGAAAACGATGGCCGTGATGCGCGAGCCGAGCGTGCCGCCCAGTGCCGAGAAAATTACGATGAGGCCGGTCATGGCCGCGTGCGACGGCTTGGGCAGCGAGCTGAGCGCCACCGAATTGATCACCGGATAGATCGGCGCCATCAGCAGTCCGATCAAGGGGATGAGGTAGGCGGCGAGCGGCGCATCGTGCCAGCCGACCTGGGCACGCGCGACGACGCCACGGGCGAGCGGCAAGGTCAGCATCACCAGCAGGCCCATGCCGACCACACAGATATTCAGCAGGGTGTACCAGCGCATGCGCCGCAGCAGTTGTCCGGCGACGATGCGGCCGATTGCGCTGGTAGCCGCGAGGATCGTCGCCATCTGGATGCTCATGGCGTTGGGGAGCTTGAGAATCTCGTTGTTGAACGTGGGCAGCCAGGTGCTGAAGCTTTGTTCGATCAACACATACAGGAAGGCGGAAGCGAGAAACACGTAGACCAGCGGCCGCACGAACAGATGCAGCATTTCCAGCAGCGAGCCGCGCATCGGCTTGCCTTCGTCGGTGCGCGCGGCGGATTCGTCCATGCGCGAGATGGCCAGCAGCGCGATCACCAGCGCGCACAGCGCCGCCAGTATCCAGTACACATTCAGCCACGACGGATCAGCCGGTGCCTGGCGATCGATGAAGGCGCTGAACAGCCAGCCGGCGATCAATACGCCGACCATGAACAACCCTTCGATGGTATTGGTGAGCCGGCCGTGCTCGCTGCGGTCCGCGGTGAGCAGGCCGATCGACGAATACACCGAGACCTTGGTCAGCGCGAACGAAATACCCACGCAGGTAAACAGCAGCTCAGTAGTGCGGAAGCTGGGATAGAGCGGCATCAGCACGCAGGCACAGCCGACGATGCCCAGCGCGATCATCATCGCGCGCCGATAGCCGAGCAGGGGAAGAAAGGAAGCGACCAGGAACGAGGTGACCGCGATCGGCAAGTCTTTGAACAGTTCGAGCAGGCTGGCCTGCGGTTTGTCGACGCCGAAAGTGTAGATGGATTGCAGGATGACCGTGCCGACACTATTGAGCAGGATCGCGAAGACCACGTAGATGAGGGCCAGCGCGGCAATCATGCGAAATCGGTTCATGGCGACCTGTTGCTTTTGGCACCACATTGCTTGGAAACGGGCTTCCTCACCCTGTCGAAGCGACGAGCAGCTCGGTTTTTGGCAAAGCGGAAACGTTCGTGGAAATCCCGGCACCTCCGTGAACTCTACAACGTTCACGTTCCGGAAAATCCATGGCCGGGTGCTTTCGACACCCGGCCATGGGTGCCCCAGGGAGGGGAGGGCGACTCAAAACGCAGAAGAGGGTCGAGGAATTAGAAACGAGAGAAGAGTTTCAGGTTGCAATGCTTTGGCCCTTGCTTACCTCTCACCCCAGATTCCTCACTCCTAGAACTGATACTTGACCTGCCCTTGCACTTCGCGGCCCAGGATCGAGCGCGCCAGGATCACGCCGTTCTGGTTGGCGAAGCCGTACTCGCGCGCATTGCCCTCGGTAAGGCCGATCTGGTTGGTCATGTTGGTGCCGCTCACGCTGTAGACCCAGTGCTGCCCGACGTTGGCTTGCACACCGAAGGCGAGGTCGTAATACGAACCCAGCGGTTGCGATTCGATCTGGTCTTCATAGCGAGGACCGATGTATTCGTAAGTGATCCACGCGCGCAGGTTGCCCCAACTGGTCGGCAAGGTGTACGAGGGGGTGATGCGGAACTGCAGCTTGGGCTGGCGCTGCAACACCATGCCGTACATGCTGGCATAGGCGTTCTGTCCGGTTTCGTTGGTGTATTCCACCAGGCCGGTATTGGTGTAGTGGCCGTCCATGTAGTCGCCGCTCAGCAGCAGCGAGAAGTGCGCGAACGGCGTGAACGTGGTGGACAGGTTCACACCCTTGGTGTTGGCGCCATAGAGCAGGTACTGGATGTTGCCCTGGGGACTGGTGAAGCTGTAGGGCACGCCGTAGAAGAGGCGATGGTAGGCGCTCGCATCCACGTACACCCAGCTGCTCTGGTACTTGAAGCCGATTTCCTGGTTGTGCACCTTCTCCACCGGCGTTCCGTCGACGCTGCCCATGCCGCCGCGCAGGTTGTCGAAGCTGGGGAAGATCACGCCGTCGTTGAGGCGCACGTAGGCGCTCATGTTCGGGGTGATCTCGTAGTTGGCACCGATCGTCCAGGACGGCGCGGTCTTTTGGTATTTCATGTACGTCATGCCCGGTGCCAGGTACGACGCATTCATGTTGTACAGCGTGAACGGATTGGGATCGAGGTTGCCGGTGGCCTGGTTCTGCCAGGCGCCGTTCTGCCATTCGCGCTCGTCACGGATGCCGGCGTCGAACAGCCATTGGCCCACTTTCCAGGTGTCGGTGAGGAAGAAGGCGGTGTTCAAGCCGTACCAGCGCTCCCGCAACGCATCGGTGGGGCCGCTGACGAACCCTTGCGCGCTGCTCAGCTGATAGGTGCCGGTGGTATCGGTGAGATTGACTACGATCGGGTTCGGATTGCTCTGGCCTTGCAGCAACATGGTGTTGCCCAGGTACCAGTTGTCGTGATCATCGTAGACGGTGGTGTAGTTGCCGAAGGTCAGCGTATTGCCGTCGAATATTTCATCGCTGACGTGGAACTCGTTGCTGATCGCATTGAGCTGCTTGTGCACGTACCACAGGCCTTCGGTCAGCACATCCTGGTTCAAGTTGGCGGTCTGGCCGTTGGTGTAGTTGGCGGAGATGGCCATGCCGGCGGGAAGCTTGTCGGCTGTCTCTGCATTCGAGATGTAGTTGAACAGCGATTCCGGGTTCGCGCTGGTGTTGTAGAACGCGATCTGAGTGGAGTCGCTGTTGGTGTAGTTGAGTTTGTTGGAAATGGTCCAGCCATTGCCGAAATCCCAGTCGAAGTTGCTGCCGAACTGGTAGACCGTGGTGCCGCGGCCATCGGCGAGGTTCACCGGAATGCCGCCGGGCGTGCAGCCGGTGGTGTGGCATGGCGTGGTCTGGATGGTTTCGAACTGGTCGGCCGCGCTGCCGAGGCTGCCGGTGAGCGGATTGAAGCCGGGATACGCGCTGAACTGCCCGCGGCTGGGGTTGTAGATGGGAGTGTCGGCGATGAACTGGTTTTTGTCGGTCAGGGCGTGCGCATAGAACATCAACTCGCCGCTGTCCCAGTCGCGCGACAGTGTGCCGCTGAGCGAGCCACCGTAATCGCCGGGTGTGGTGAAGTGCGGATCACGATAGTTGTCCGAGCGGAACCAGCCACCGAAGCTGCCGTACCAGTTGTTCGCAACCTTGAAGCCGACGAAGCCGTCCACGCGCTTCAAGTCATCCGTGCCATAGGTGACGCCGATATCCCCCGAGGGCACATCGGTACCTTCCTTCAGGATGAAGTTCGCAGTGATGCCGGGCATGCCTGCGCCATACAGCACGGCCGGGCCGCCTTGCACCATTTCGGCACGGTCGATGGTGTCGTCGGGGATGCGCACCATCGAGGAGAGATCCATGAACGACAGATCGCTTTGCGGATACACCGGCGAGCCGTTGAGCTGGAACGCGACGAAGGGCGCGTCGCCGCCGCTGGGGAAGCCGGCCACTTCGATATTGGCGCCGGTCTGGCCGCCGGAGGATTCCGCGAAGATGCCGGGCGACTGCTTGAGCAGGTCGGCGGCGCTGACCGGATTGGCTTCCTTGATCTGTTGCGAGGACATGGAAGTAATCGAGTAGGCCGCATCGATCTTCTTGATGCCGGCGAAGCTGGCCGTGCCGGTCACCACGACCTGTTGCAAGGTCGATGCGTTCTTCGCGTTGGCGGCCTGCTGCGTGCCGGGGCTGGCTTTGACCGCGGGTGTCGCGGTCGCGGCAGGACTGGTGCCCGTGTTCTGGGTCGATGAGGCCTGATCGGTCTGTTGCGCGTAGACGGCGCCGGACATCAGCGTCGCGGCGATCGCCGTCGACAACGCCAGGCGCGTGAGTGGCTTGCTGTTCATCAATCGTTCTCCCCAACGGTTTGTTTGTGATCGCGTGGCTTGCCGCCACGTCGCTTAGCCGTTTATGTCTTGATAAAACGGCTGATGTCGAACGCGGCTACGTCCGGCAACAGCAGGTCCGCTCCAGCCAAAGCTTGCGGTTGGCCGATGCCTACCGCGGTCATTCCTGCAGAGTGAATGCTGGCAATTCCTGCCGCGGCGTCTTCCACGCCGAGGCATTCGCTCGGTGCCAGACCGAGGCCGCGCGCGGCGGCCAGGAAAATCTCCGGATCGGGTTTTGCGCGACTGATGTGATTGGCGTCGACCACGTAGTCGAACAAATCGGCGATGCCGAGTTTTTCCAGCAAAAGCGATGCGTTGCGGCTGGCGGAAGCCAGCGCGGTTTTCAGTCCCGCACCACGCACCGATTCGACGGCGGCGCGTGCGCCGGGCAACAGCTGCTGTGGGCCGAATTGTTGGATCTGTTGCCGGTAGTAGTCGTTCTTGCGCGTTGCCAAGGCTTCTTTCTCCGCTTCAGAGTAAGAACGCGAGGCTTGTTCGAGCAGGATCTCCAGCGAGGCACGGCGATCGACGCCCTTGAGCCGCTCGCCGATCGCGTCGTCGAACGGAATGTCGATCTCGGCAGCGAGCTTTTTCCAGGCGGCGTGGTGAACGACCGCCGTATCGGCGATCACGCCATCGAGGTCGAAGATGACGCCCTTGATGTTATGCACGGGCGAAACGGGTGTCAGCGGCACGTGGACGGTTTCTCCGCCGTGCAGCGAGATCGGTGCGCCATGGTGCAGGACCTCCAGCTGATTTCCGCGTGTCAGCGTGTATGCGACACCGCTTGCATTCACCTCCACGCGAATGTGTCGGCCTTGCCATTGCAAGCCGAAGCGATAGCCGTTCCACGTTGCAGGAAGGGTGGGAGCGAAAGCGGGACGGCCGTCGACCGGACGCATGCCGCCGAATCCCCAGGCAAGCGCCAGCCAGCTGCCCGCCATGGCGGCCATGTGCAGGCCGTGCGAAGTGTTGCCGTGCAGGTTGTCCAGATCCACGCGCAGGGTATCGAGAAAGTAGCGATACGCCTTGTCTGCATAACCCACTTCGGAAGCGACGACGCTGAAGGTCGAGGCCGACAGCGTGGAATCGTGCACGGTGACGCTTTCGTAGTAATCGAAATTGCGGCGCTTGCTGTCCTTGTCGATGGCGTTGCCGGCCAGCACGAACGCCTGCAGCACGTCGGCCTGCTTGCACACCTGATGGCGATAGATCGTTAACGGATGCATGTCCAGCAGCAGCGGCCGATGCTCGTGCTGGCCGTGTGCGGCAAGTGGCAGGCGCGGCTTGTCGAGGAAATCGTCGTCTTGCGGAAAGATGTTCAGCCGCGCATCCACCGGCAGGTACATCGCATCGGCGGCGGCCAGCCAGGCATTGATTTCGGCATCCGACAGGTCGATGGCCGCGGCAATCCGCGCGTAGTCTTCGGGCCTTTTGCTGGCCAGCTTTGAGGCCACGGTCGCGGCATGGCGCAGATGCTGCTGCGCCAGATGGTTGGTGTAGTAATTGTTGTCGACCAGCGCACTGTATTCGTCCGGGCCGGTTACCTGGCAAATGCAGAAGGCATCGTTGCGGCGCGGGTTGTAGTAGCCGACCTGCAACCACAACCGGGCGGTTTCGAACAACACTTCCGCGGCACCGCGCACCAGAAATTCGATGTCGCCGGTGGCGTCCACGTACAAGCCGATCGCAAAGGCGATCGCGGCATTGATGTGGTATTGCGCGGAGCCGGAGGGGAAGTAGGCCGAGCATTCGTCGCCGCTGATCGTGCGCCACGCATACAGTGCACCGGCGCCGTGGTTCATTTCGCGGGCGTGGCGTCGGGCGCGTTCCAGCGTATTGACGCGATATTGCAGCATGCTGCGTGCCTGTTCCGGCGACGTCAGTGCCAGTACCGGCAGCACGAAGGCTTCGGCGTCCCAGAAATAGTGGCCTTCGTAGCCTTCGCCGGTGAGTCCTTTGGCGGCCACGCTGCCGCTGCCGTCCCGGCCGGTGGATTGCAGGATGTGGAACAGGCTGAAACGCAGCGATTGTTCAACGGCATCGTCGCCGTCGACCTGCAGGTCGGCTTCCTGCCAGAACGCCTCGCAGGCCTTGGACTGGTTGGCGCGATGGACATCGAAGCCTTGCTTGGCCGCTTCGTCCAGCGTCATGGCGACCGCATCGAGCAGCGATGCCAGCGTGTCGCCGCCATCCGGGGGTGTCCAGGCATAGGCGACGTATTTCTCCAGCACGATGCTGCTGCCGGGGCGCAACTCGGCGCGATAGTGCTGTTGCACGCCTTCGGCGTCTTCGATGACGGCGCGGGCGAACGCAACATTCGTGGCGGGCAGCCGATGGCGCTGGCCGCTGGCAAGGCGGATGTGGCTGTGCTGCGTGCGCTGGCAGATCGACGCCAGTGTGTGGTCCGCATCGGAGGTGGTGATGCTCAGGCCGCCGGCGACGCGGGCGCCCATGCGCGGATCGTCGCCTTGCTCGGTGGCGGTGTTGCTGGCTATCAGCGCCGATTCGAGGATGATCGGGCCGCTGTAGTCGATAGAGGTGACGCGGTAACGGATGCACAGCAGATTAGGCTGATGCAGGGGAACGATCCGTTCCGCGTCGATCTGCAAGGTGACGCCCGTGGGGGAGCGCCATTGCAGCATGCGTTGCAGGCAGCCGGCGCGCAGGTCCAGTGCCTGCTCAAAAGCCAGCCATTCGCCTTCGTCTAGATCGACCAGGGTTTCGCCGAGGCGCAGGCCGATGCGAGTGCCGTCGGGTACCGGGATGCGTGTATCGCTGGTACGGGCGAAGCCGGGGAAGCGCTCGTGGTATTCGATCGGCGTGCGCTCCCACACTCCGCTCAGGAAACTGCCTTGGGTCGGGCTGCTTTGCTCTTCCAGTCCGCCGCGTACACCCAGGGTGCCATTGGCAAGCGCGAACAGACTTTCCAGAACGGGCCTTTCATCCGGGGTGGGGCGGCTGGCATGCACCACGCGCCACGGATCGGGAGAGTCCAGACCTGCCGGCTCCCTGGCGGTATTTGGCAAGTGGTGACTTGGCACACTTTCTCCCCTCGGCATGTTCTCGCTGGACCTTCCTGATGGCCTTAAGCCAGGTCCGGGCGAGCATAGAAGTGAATGATATCGATATCAAGATATCGATATCATCTGCGGCAACGCAGCAGCTTAGCCTCCCGGGTGTGCTTTGGATGTGCTCTACAAGTAAACGGGATTGGACGAAGGGGTAGGGGCGGGCCACACTTGCCGCGTCTATGTATGCAGCTTTCCGGAAGTGAATTGAGGGGCCTCTTTTGACGGGTATCAAGAAGAAACAACCCCTTGCGCAACGCCCGAGCCTGACCATGGCCGATCTGGCCGAGCTGGCAGGGGTATCCAAGATCACCGTTTCGCGCGCGCTGAGTGAAAGCACGCTGGTGAACCCCGAAACGCGGGAGCGAGTGCAGGCATTGGCCCGCAAGCATGGCTACAAGTTAAACGTGAGTGCGCGCAACCTGCGCCTGCGCCGCAGCCACACAGTGGCGGTGATCGTGGAAATGAAACCGTCTTCCGGGCGCACGATGTGGGACCCCTATCCCTTGTCGCTGCTCGGCGGTATCTCGCAGGAGCTGACATCGGCCGGCTATAGCGTGTTGTTGACCACCCGCCAGGATGCGGTGAACGCCGCCGTGCAGGCGGCCGATGGATTGATTCTGCTGGGCCAGGGTGTACGTCAGGATGCCGTGCGCCTGTACGACAAGGTGGGCCTGCCGATGGTGGTGTGGGGCGCGGCCGGACAGGGCGGCGACAATCACATCGTGGTGGGCAGCGATAACCGCCAGGGTGGCGTGAGCGTGGCCGAGCGCTTCTTGTCGATCGGGCGACGCCATCCGGTATTCATCGGCAATCCGGACCACCCGGAAATGGCGCAGCGCCTGTTCGGCTTTGTCGACGAACTGGCTGGCCACGGTATCAAGCCGCTGTTGTTGCGCCGTACGGATTTCACCCTAGAGTCCGGCGTCGACGCGGTGCGTTCGCTGTCGGAACGCAAGGTGCGTTTCGACTCGATCTTCGCATGCAGCGACTTGCTCGCCATGGGGGCGATCCGCGCGCTGGTGGAGCTGGGGCACTCCGTGCCGAACGACGTGTCGGTCATCGGTTATGACGATACGCCGCTGGGTGCGAGTTTCCTGCCGCCGTTGAGCACGGTGCGGCAGAACTGGCAGGAAGGCGGCGTGCTATTGGCGCGCAAGGTATTGGCGCTGATCCACGGACAGCCGGTGCAGTCGCAGATGATGGCGTCGACGCTGGTGGTGCGGTCGACCTGATCGGCTGCTCGTTACTGGAATCGCAGGTGGGTGGCGCCTGCTGGAAAGATGTCGTCGGGAGCAATGCGTATCCAAGCCGTGCTGTTTTGACTTCTGGGGGTTTTCTCGACCAGGTGGACCAATTGGAAGCGGCACTGGTCGACCAGATCGCGTAGCGCCGCCAGTTGCTCGGCGCCCAGTTCGTGGCGCCATGCCGCCGGGATGCGCTTTGCGTTGAGCATCTGCACCAGATTCTCGAGCATCCAGTACGAAGGGAGATGGGTCGGCGCGCTGTCGATGTAAATGGCTGACGTCGTGTTCACGTACGGCAAATACCCGGCCAGCAATTGAATGATCGTCTTGGGTGCGTGATTGAAATCGGAAAACAGCAAGTCGATCTTCTTGCCCTGGGCGACGGCTTCTGCCGCGCGTGCATCGAAACCGATGTCGCCTTTGACGAGTTGCACGCGGTCGGCGACGTCGACGCGCTGGAAGATCCAGTCCATGCACGCTTCGTAAGAACCCGTTTGCGACAGCCGTGCAAACTCGTGCAGCTCGCCGCCGAGTTGCGAAAGAAACGCCTTGACTGAAGCGTCCTGGAAATGGCTGCCGTTATCGAAGGTATAGATGCGCCCCGTGCCGATTTCCTTCAGTGCCGATGCGACCCATGCCGTGGTCGCTCCCAGGCCGGTACCCAGCTCCACGACGACCTGCGGCTGCTCGCGGCGCACCATGCTGTAAAGAAGCATGCAGAGGTCTTCGCTTCCGTAGACCGGGCCCAACTGGTCGCGGATCGCA
Source organism: Dyella mobilis (assembly GCF_016904945.1). Lineage (GTDB taxonomy): Bacteria > Pseudomonadota > Gammaproteobacteria > Xanthomonadales > Rhodanobacteraceae > Dyella_B > Dyella_B mobilis. Next base: position 6,319 of record NZ_JADIKF010000032.1, on the reverse strand, counting down.
AAGAGGGTGTCCAAGTGCTGCTTGATGTTCCACGACTGCACACATTTCTCCTGAAGCCGGATTACACCGCCGGCTCAATCTTCGCCGGCGGCGTCAGGACCAGCCTGAAGCAACTGCCGCCGCCTGCAACGCGCACATATTCCAGCGCCGCCTGATTGGCTTCCGCCATCTGTCTCGCCAGATACAGGCCCAGGCCCGTGCCGTATTCGTGCGTGGTGTAGAAGGGCTCGAAAATCTGCGCCGCCACTTTCGGCGCGATGCCCGGGCCGCGATCGATCACTTCCAGGATCGGCACGCCGTGCTCGCCATGGCGCACCACCACCATCACGCGCGCCGATTCGCCGGGCATGCGGCCGTAGCGCAGTGCGTTCTGCACCAGGTTCCACACCACCTGCTGCAGTTGCTGCGGATCGGCCACGGCGGCCACGGGGGCTGCGCTGTTGTCGATCACACGGAGGGAATCGCCGCCAAGATCGTTTCCTTGTTTGTATTCCTCCACGAAGCTGTGCGACCAGTCGCCGAGGTTCAGGGTTTCCGGGCGTGAACGTTCGCGTCGCGAAAGCTGCAGGATGTTCTCGATGATTTCGTTGAGGCGGCTGCAGTGGTTGTTGATGATCTCGACCATGCGCAGGTCGGTGTGATTCAACTCGGTCGATTCGGCCAGCAACTGCGCGGAATAGCGAATGGCCGCTAGCGGGTTGCGGATCTCGTGGGCGATCGATGCCGACAGGCGCCCCAGCGAGCTGAGCGTGAGCTCTTCGGCGCGGCGCGATACCAGCGAGGTATCGTCCAGGAAAATCAGCACCAGCGAGTCGTCGTTCGGCGCCAGGCGGCTGAAGCGCGGAACGACCTCCGGCATGCCGTCGGCCAGTTGCGTGGCGTTTTCGTCGAGCTTGCCCGAGGTGATCCAGTGATAGAGCCGGCGCGACAGTTCCGGCGCCACCCGGCCCAGGTCGCGCTGGTCCGAAGAGGGGTTGCCCAGCAGCATCCACGCCGATTCGTTGATCTGGTGGATGCGGTTGGCGTCGTCCACCAGCATCACGCCGGTTTTCATGCGGCGGATGATCAGCTCGTTGACCTGCGAGAGGTTGACCAGGTCGATGCTGCGCTGCTCGGCCAGCGCCTCGCTGGCGCGCAGTTGCCGGCCCAGCACGTTGCAGAGCACGACAATCGCGAAATAGGCCATGCCGAACAGGCCCGACTCCAGCAGGTCGCGGTCATCGGCCGAGCCCAGGTGGGGCAGGCCCAGCAGGGTGCGGCCCAGGATGCCGAGGGTGGCCAGGGCTGCCAAAAACAGAGCCAGCCGGAGGGGCAGCAGGAGGGCGCCTGCCGCCAGGTTCACCGCCAGCATCATGGCGATGCCGATGCGCGCGTCGTTCATGGCGGCGATCGCCAGCACGGCGGCGACGATATCCATGAACAGGGTGGCCAGGATGCCCAGCCAGCCCAGCGTGCGCGCCAGGTGGATGGAAGCCACGATCGCCACGGCAAACAGCAGATAGGCAACCGCGACGGTGCGGGCCAGGCCGGCGTTGTCCAGGTGGGGCCAGCCCATGCCGACCGGGGTGAAGGCCAGCCCGATGTAAACCAGGGCCTGGGCCAGCCTGAAGTAATTCAGGAACAACAATTCGTGGCGGGTCGTCGTGCTGTTGGGCGAGTCGGACATCGCGCGGTTGGACACGGGGGCAAGGACTCTCAAAGTGGGCATGGTTATTCCCTCTCCCCTCCGGGGCGATGGCAGGGCGAGGGGCCAGACACGCAGTCCGCCGGCATCGAAGCGGACTCCGATGCGCCACTTTCGCAAGATTGGGCCTGCACCTCAATCCTCAGAAGGACTTACCCCTCATTTTTGCGGGACCAGCGCAAGAGTGGACCCTCGCCTCCATCCGCTCCCCGGAGGGGCGAGGAGGCGGGTGCGGAGAGCCATTTTCCCCCGGCCCCTTTCCATCAGGACCCGCTTCCGCGAAAATACCTGGCCGTATTGCGCGGTTTTCGTCACGTTGACCCGTGGCCGCAGCGCACTGCACGCCGGTAGTGCGTATCACCGCCGTCCGTTCTCCCAAGTCTGTGCTGTGTCTACCGCGCAGACTCGATCCTTCCCCATTCACTCGAGGTATCGAATGAATTTCCACGAGTACCAGGCCAAAGAGCTGTTCGCGCAGTACGGCATTGCCGTGCCGCCGGGCAAAGTCGCCAACTCCCCCGACGCCGCTGTCGATGCCGCCAAGCACCTGGGCGGTTCGCAATGGATGGTCAAGGCGCAGATCCACGCAGGCGGCCGCGGCAAGGCCGGCGGCGTCAAGTTCTGCAAGAGCCTGGATGACGTCCATGCCGCCGCCAAGGGCATGCTGGGCAAGAACATGGAAACCTACCAGTCGGCCGGCCGCGCGCTGCCCGTCAATCTGGTGCTGGTGACCGATGCCACCAACATCGCCAAGGAACTGTACCTGTCGATCCTGGTCGACCGCGACAGCAAGGCCGTCACCTTCATCGCCTCCAAGCACGGCGGCGTGGACATCGAGCAGGTGGCGAAGGAAACGCCGGACGACATCCACACGATCGTGGTCGATTTCGTCGAAGGCCTGCAGCCCTACCAGTGCCGCCAGCTCGGCTTCGCGATGGATCTTAATCCGAAGCAGGTCACCCAGCTGACCAAGATCATGCTCGGCCTGTACAAGCTGTTCAACGAGAAGGACCTGTCGCTGGTCGAGCTCAACCCGCTCGCCATCCTCGAAGACGGCAACCTCGCCGCCCTCGACGGCAAGGTCAATTCCGACGACAACGCCGAGTTCCGCCATGCGGACCTGGCGAAGATGCGCGACCTCTCGCAGGAAGACGCCGCCGAAGCGGCTGCCGTGCAGCACAACCTCAACTACGTCACCATGGACGGCAACATCGGTTGCATGGTGAACGGTGCGGGCCTGGCCATGGCCACCATGGACGTGATCAAGCTGGCAGGCGGCGAGCCGGCCAACTTCCTCGACGTCGGCGGCGGTGCCACCAAGGAGCGCGTGACCGAAGCGTTCAAGCTGATCCTTTCCTCCGACAAGGTGCGCGCCATCCTGGTGAACATCTTCGGCGGCATCGTGCGCTGCGACCTGATCGCCGAAGGCATCATCGCCGCGGTGAAGGAAGTGGGCCTGAAGATTCCGGTGGTGGTGCGCCTGCAGGGCACCAACGTGGAGAAGGGTCGCGAACTGCTGGCCAACTCCGGCCTGGCGATCACGCCGGCCGACGATCTCAACGACGCGGCGAAGAAAGCCGTGGCCGCCGCGAAGTGAGGAGCGCACAACCATGAGCGTTTTGGTTAACAAGAACACCAAGGTCATCGTGCAGGGCTTCACCGGCCAGCAGGGCACCTTCCACGCCGAACAGGCAGTCGACTACGGCACCAAGGTGGTCGGCGGCGTGACCCCGGGCAAGGGCGGCACCGAGCACATCGGCCTGCCGGTCTTCAACAGCGTGGCCGAAGCGGTCGACGAAACCGGCGCCGACGCGTCGGTGATCTTCGTGCCGCCGCCGTTCGCTGCCGATTCGATCCTCGAAGCGATCGACGCCGGCGTGCGCGTGATCGTGACGATCACCGAAGGCATCCCGGTGCTCGACATGCTGCGCGTGAAGAACGTGCTCGCACAGCATCCGGAAACCGTGCTGATCGGGCCGAACTGCCCCGGCATCATCACCCCGGGCGAGTGCAAGATCGGCATCATGCCGGGCCACATCCACAAGCCGGGCAAGGTCGGTATCGTGTCGCGTTCCGGCACGCTGACCTATGAAGCCGTGTTCCAGACCACCAACGAAGGCCTGGGCCAGTCGACCTGTATCGGTATCGGCGGCGACCCGATCAACGGCCTGAACTTCATCGACTGCCTGAAGCTGTTCCAGGACGATCCGCAGACCGAAGGCATCATCATGGTCGGCGAAATCGGCGGCAGCGCGGAAGAAGAAGCGGCTGAGTTCATCGGCGAATACGTCAAGAAGCCGGTGGTGTCGTTCATCGCAGGCGCGTCGGCTCCGGCCGGCAAGCGCATGGGCCATGCCGGCGCCATCATCTCCGGTGGCAAGGGCACGGCGGCAGCGAAGTTTGCTGCGCTGGAAAAGGCAGGCGTCACCACGGTGAAGTCGCCGGCCGATCTGGGCAAGACGCTGGCGGGCTTGCTGAAGAAGTAAGCCGCGCAGGTTCGGTGTCGCAAAAAAGGGCCGCGGTAACGCGGCCCTTTTTTCGTGCCGACTCGGCAAGCGCTTCGAGGCAGCCTGCAAGACGGCGAAGCCGTTGAAAACAAAGCAGGCGCCCGCCAGGGTGCCGAGGGTCCAGAAACTGCTGCGGGCCATTCGGCGATCAGCGTGGCACCCGGCAACGGGCGATTGCATGGTCTGCCAGCGTCCAGCCGGCGATGCGCTAGTTACTCATACGGCAACGAATTTGAGCCGTCTGCCGAAGTGCGGTCGGCTGCTCTTGTTCTTCGCCTTTGCACTACCATTTAGCGCCAGTCGCCCCTGGATTCGAAACAACGATGGCTGTGCTCCGATTGGCCCTGGCCCAATACGATTTCCCCGTCGGCGCGGTCGCCGCCAATACCGCGAAAGTGCGCGATTTGATGGCGCAGGCAGAGGCCGGAGGGGCATCGCTGGCAGTATTTCCCGAGCTGACGATCAGCGGCTACCCGCCGGAGGATCTGCTGCTGCGACCGAGCTTTCTGGCCGCGTGCCAGGAAGCTGTCCAAGACCTTGCCACGCATACCAACGGCATGACCGCGATCGTCGGCTTTCCGCATAGTCAGGGCGAGGTTTACAACGCCGCCGCCTTCATGCGCGGCGGCGAGATCGTGCAGATCACGCACAAGCAGATCCTGCCCAACTACGGGGTGTTCGACGACAAGCGCTATTTCCGCCCCGGGCGGACCAGTGCCATCGCCGTCATCCAGGGGGTGCGCGTGGGTTACCTGGTATGCGAAGACATCTGGCAGGCCGAGCCGGCCGCCGCCGCGGCCGCGGCGGGCGCGGAGTTGATCGTGGTGATCAATGCCTCGCCCTGGGATGAAGCCAAGCAGCTGGCGCGCGAGGAAGTGCTCGCCGCGCGCGCCAAGGAAACCGGTTGCGCCCTGGTGTATCTCAATCTCGTCGGCGGCCAGGACGAAGTGGTGTATGACGGCGGCAGCCTGTTGGTGAATGCCGACGGTAGCATCGCGGCGCGCGCGCCGGCTTTTGTGGATGCCTTGCTGTGGGCGGATTTCGATCCGGCCGAGCGCACCCTGCATGCGCGGGATTGGCCGGTGGTTTCCGACACCTCACGCGAAGCTACCCTCTATGCCGCGCTGGTGCGCGGCATTCGCGACTACATCGACAAGAACGGTTTTCCAGGTGTACTGCTGGGACTGTCGGGAGGCATCGATTCGGCGCTGACCCTGGCGCTGGCGGTGGATGCCCTTGGCTCCGATCGCGTCACCGCAGTGATGATGCCCATGCGCTACACCTCGCAGCTTTCGCTCGACGGCGCGCGCGGCCAGGCAGAACACCTTGGCGTGGACTATCGCGTGATCGGCATCGAGCCGGTCTACGAAGCTTTCATGACCTCGTTGACGCCGCTGTTCGAAGGCAAGAGGCCCGATACCACGGAAGAAAACCTGCAGTCGCGCACGCGCGGCGTGATGCTGATGGCCCTGTCCAATAAGCACAGCCGTCTGCTGCTGGCGACCGGCAACAAGAGCGAAATGGCGGTGGGCTACGCCACGCTCTATGGCGACATGTGCGGCGCTTATGCACCGCTCAAGGATGTGTACAAGACCGAGGTCTACCGGTTGTCGCGCTGGCGCAACCAGGAGCAGGTGCGCATTACCGGCAACGAGGGCGAGTGGGCGATTCCGCCGCCGGTGATCGAGCGGCCTCCGTCGGCCGAACTGCGCGACAACCAGACCGACCAGGATTCCCTTCCGGCCTACGATGAGCTCGACGCCATCCTGGCGCGTTTCATCGAAGAAGAGCAATCGCAGGCCGAAATCATCGCGGCAGGTTTCGACGAGCACACCGTGCATCGCGTGGTCCGGTTGGTGCTGGTCAACGAATTCAAGCGGCGCCAGGCGGCTCCGGGGCCGCGCGTCACGACGCGCGCATTTGGCCGCGAGCGGCGCTATCCGATCACTTCCGGTTGGAAATAGCCGCTTCGCAGGTTGGGGCAGGTTGGGTTACCCCGGATGTGCGGACTGGGGACATGGGTAACAGGTGTTCGGAGACATGGGTAACACCTAGTCTCACGGGATGTCGACTCTTGGGAGTGCGTCATGCCGTGGAAGGAGAAGACCCTCATGTCCTGTCGCCACGA
>NZ_JADIKF010000033.1 GCF_016904945.1 Dyella mobilis | reverse complement strand
GCCGGGCACTCTCCCCACGTGCTTTGCCCACCATGATCGCGCCGCGCTCTTCGGCACTTAGATGACTGTAATTCCTCGCCATGCAGCACCTCGGTTGGGGGTGTTGCACTTGAGTCTAGAGACCGCCGTTACTTTCTCTTGGGCACGCAAGAGAAAGTGACTCGGTCCTTTCAGGGCCGAAAGCTCTTCGCTCTTGAGCTCTTAATGCTCTAGACAAAACCATCAACCCGAAGAGCCAAAAGCGTTGGGTTACACAGCGCCGACCCAACCTACACAGTTGCGCAGCGAAGCAAAACGCATCACGCGCCATCCAACTCATAAGGCCGATACTTCGGCTCCCACACCAGCGACTTCAAGCGCTGCTCCAGCACCGCCGCTTCGCAACGCTCCGCCACTCCGTCCACCTGCGCCTGCACCGCCACCGCACGCGCCACCGCCAGCGACACCGCGCGCAATTGATCAACCGGCGGCAACAACCGCGCATGGCGATCCTGCACTGTGGGCGACATTGCCGCGACCGCCTTGGCGGCGACCATGAACATGGCATCGGTTACGCGTCGCGCCTGCGCCGCCAGCACGCCCAACCCCACGCCGGGAAAGACGTAGGAGTTGTTGGTCTGGTCGATGGGAATCTCCCGACCCTGCCATGGCACCGGCGAGAACGGACTGCCCGTGCCGATCAAGGCCCGGCCATCCGTCCACTCCACGATTTGCTGCGGCACGGCCTCGCTGCGCGAGGTCGGGTTGGACAAGGGGAAAATCACCGGATGCGCGACGCCCTGCGCCATCGCGCGCACGACCTGCTCGGTAAACGCGCCAGTCTGGCCCGACACGCCGATCAGCACCGTGGGCTTGGCGTTGCGCACCACCTCCAGCAAGCCGATATCGCCGGGCTCGTCCAGCACCCAATCGGCGACCGCTTCATGCGATTGCACGAACGGCATCTGCGCTGGCGTGATGCCTTCCATGCCATCCACCAGCAAGCCGTTGCGGTCCACCAGATAGAACGCGCCGCGCGCCTGTTCCTCGCTTAGGCCAGCATCCACCATCGCGCGCAACAGCAACGAGGAGATGCCGCAGCCGGCAGATCCGGCACCCAGCACCGCGATGCGCTGTTCGGTCAGCTTCACGCCGGTCACGTTGATCGCCGCCATCAGGGTACCGGCGGCGATCGCTGCCGTGCCCTGGATATCGTCGTTGAACGTACACAGGCGGTCGCGGTATTTGGCCAGCAAGCGACTGGCGTTGGAACCGGCGAAGTCTTCCCATTGCAGCAGCACATCCGGCCAGCGTTCGATCACGGCGCTGACGAACTCTTCCACGAAGGCATCGTATTCGGCGCCCACGATGCGTTCGTGGCGCCAGCCGATATACAGCGGGTTGGACAGGCGCTCGCGGTTGTTGGTGCCTACATCCAGCAGGATCGGCAGCGTGAGGTCGGGATGGATACCCGCGCAACCGGTGTAAAGCGACAGCTTGCCGATCGGAATGCCCATGCCGCCGGCGCCCTGGTCGCCCAGGCCGAGAATGCGTTCGCCATCGCTGACCACGATCACGCGTACGTTGTCATAACGCGGATCGGCGAGTATCTCGCGGATGCGGTCCTTGTTGGGATAGCTGAGAAACAGCCCGCGCGGCTTGCGCCATATTTCGCTGAAATGCTGGCAGCCTTCGCCGACGGTCGGCGTATAGACCAGCGGCAGCAACTCCTCGATGTGCCGCACCAATACGGCATAGAACAAGGTCTCGTTGGTGTCCTGCAGGTCGCGCAGGAAGGCATAGCGCTCAAAGTCGGTGCTGAAAGCGCGCAGCACTCGCAGGCGACGCTCGGCCTGCTCTTCGATCGTGGCGACGTGGGGCGGCAGCAATCCATTCAAGCCGAAGATATCGCGCTCGTGCTGGCTGAAAGCCATGCCCTTGTTCAACATCGGCTTGGTGATCAGGTCGAAGCCGGTAAGGCGAGTCTTGAGGGGTTTATCCCAATCCGATGCGACGGGTTGAGTCATGACGTGCAATCTCCTTTTTGGACTCCCCCGCCCATTAGACACTTTTTCCGGTTACCGCGCCTTGTCAGCAAGCCATGGCAAGAGCGGAACGACACCAGGGATGTTCTGACGCGTACGCGCTGACGGAAACCTAACGAGCTTCGTTGTTGAATGCGCACACACTTGAACAAGGAGCGGTGCCCATGAAGACACGAATCGGCGGTATGGCAATGGCTTGCGCAGCGGCGATCACCCTCGGCCTGGCTTGCACGGCAGCCAGCGCCCAGGATCTGGGCAGCCTCGGCAGCAAGCTTGGCGGCAGCAGCCTGGGCAACATGCTCCCCGGTGGCGGCACCTCCGGCAGCATGGGGAACGTGGCAGGTATTCTTGGCTACTGCGTCAAGAACAATTACCTCGGCGGGGACTCGGGGGCTTCGGGTGTAGCCAGCAAGCTGCTCGGCAAGACCCAAGGCGGCAGCAACAACTCCGATTACCAGAGCGGCCTGCAAGGCATGCTGCACGGCCAGGGTGGGCAGACCACCGATCTCAACAGCGTCGGCGGCGGCAACAGCGATCTGAAGTCCAAGCTCACCACCAAGGCCTGCGGCGTGGTGCTGAACCAGGGCAAGTCGTTCCTCGGCGGCAGCAGCGGATCGTCCACCGGCAAGCTCGGTTCGCTGCTCGGGCATTGATCCGGCGGCGAATACCGCGCTCCTCCCCTGCACCCAGGGGAGGAGCGCAATGGTCAGTGTCACAATTTTTCGGCGTAAAGCGCCTGTGCGTGATGTGCCACGTGCTTGCCGATAAAGCTGGCCACGAAGTAGTAGCTGTGGTCGTAACCTGCGTGCATGGCCAACTGCGGAGACCACCCCGCCTTTTCCGCCGCTGCCTTGAATAGCTCGGGCCGCAACTGGCTCCGCAAAAATTCGTCGGCTTCGCCCTGGTCGATCAGGATCGGTGGCACCTGCGTGGCACGCGCCACCAGTTCGGTCGCGTCATAGTCTTTCCACGCTTCCCGGTCATCGCCCAGATAAGCGGTGAAGGCCTTCTCGCCCCATGGCACCTGGCTTGGCGCCACGATCGGCGCAAAGGCCGATACGCTGCGGTAGCGATCCGGATTTCTCAAAGCGATCACCAATGCGCCGTGGCCACCCATGGAATGGCCGCTGACGGCGCGCGCATCGGTTACCGGAAAATTCGCCTCGACCAGCGCAGGAAGCTCGTCGACGACATAGTCGTACATGCGGTAATGCCGCGACCAGGGCTCCCTCGTCGCATTGAGATAAAACCCGGCGCCTTTGCCCAGGTCGTAGTTGTCGGCATCGGGCACGTGCTCGCCGCGCGGACTGGTATCGGGCACCACCAGCGCCACTCCGTGCTCGGCGGCATAACGCTGCGCACCGGCCTTGGCGATGAAGTTCTGCTCGGTGCAGGTCAGGCCGGACAACCAATACAGCACCGGCACCGCCTTCTGCGCGGCGACCGGTGGAAGATAGACCGCGAATGACGTGTCGCAATCCAGCACGTGCGAGCGATGGCGGTAGACATCCTGCCAGCCGCCGAAGCAGGCGCGATGTTCGAGGCGTTCGAGTTGCATGACGGCCAGCGATCAGAAATGAATGACGGTGCGGATCGACTTGCCTTCGTGCATCAGGTCGAACGCTTCGTTGATGCGCTCCAGCGGCAAGGTGTGGGTGATGAAGGGATCGAGGCGGATCTCGCCGCGCATGGCCTGTTGCACCATGCCCGGCAACTGAGTGCGCCCCTTGACGCCGCCAAAAGCGCTGCCGCGCCACACGCGGCCGGTCACGAGCTGGAACGGACGCGTGCTGATTTCCTTGCCCGCGCCGGCCACGCCGATGATGATGCTTTCGCCCCAACCCTTGTGGCAGCACTCCAGCGCCGCGCGCATCACATCCACGTTGCCGATGCATTCGAAGCTGTAGTCGACACCGCCGTCGGTCATCTCCACGATCACTTCCTGCACCGGCTTGGCGTGATCCTTGGGATTGATGACGTCGGTGGCGCCCATCTCGCGCGCAAGCTCAAACTTGGCCGGATTGGTGTCGATGGCGAGGATGCGCCCGGCCTTGGCCTGCACCGCCCCCTGGATCACGGCCAGGCCGATGCCGCCCAAGCCGAATACCGCCACGGTCGCGCCAGCCTCGACTTTGGCGGTGTTGTGTACCGCACCGATGCCGGTGGTGACGCCGCAGCCGAGCAGGCAGACCTTTTCCAGCGGCGCCTGCTCATCGATCTTCGCCAGGGAAATTTCCGGCACCACGGTGTATTCGCTGAAGGTGCTGGTACCCATGTAGTGATAAATCGGCTTGCCTTGGTAGGAGAAGCGCGTAGTGCCATCCGGCATCAGGCCCTTGCCTTGCGTGGCGCGCACGGCCTGGCACAGGTTGGTCTTGCCGGACAGGCAGAATTTGCACTTGCCGCACTCGGCGGTGTACAGCGGAATCACGTGATCGCCCGGCTTGAGCGTGGTCACGCCCTCGCCCACTTCCACCACCACGCCGCCGCCCTCGTGGCCGAGCACCGCGGGAAAGATGCCTTCCGGATCGTCGCCCGACAGGGTGAAAGCATCGGTGTGGCAGACGCCGGTATGGGTGATCTTCACCAGCACTTCACCCGCCTTGGGCGGTGCAACGTCGATCTCGACGATTTCCAGGGGCTTGCCCGGCGCAAAGGCTACGGCGGCGCGTGATTTCATGGTGTTCTCCTGAACGGTAGTGCGAAACGCAATCCGTCAATAATGAAGAGAACGACAAAAAATGGCTACAGCAACCGTGAAAAAAGTGGTTATTTCGGCAACCGCGCAAATGGCGTAGCGTGGGCGTCGCCATCATCGGATGAGCTGACCAGAGAGGCCGATGCCTGCACGTTGGATTGTCGTCGCAAGCGGTTGCGCGCTGGGCCTGATGTGCCTGGCTGAGCCCGTGCGCGCACAAAGTGCGGCGCAATGGGCGGCGGAGCAGGAGGCGGCCGGCGAAAAGGCCGACCGCATCATGCTGGAGGCCCGCACTCATCAAAGCTTGTTGGCGCAGTACGTGGTGCTGCGCCGCGCTTACGACAGCGATCATTCGGAGGCGTTCCAGCTGATCTTCGGGCAGTACCTCAGCTGGTACTTGAGTTTTCTCGGCGATTATCCCGATGCGGTGCAAAGCTTCGCGATCACGCAACCGAAGCAGCCGGACGACAACCCCTCGCCGCTTGCCGAAGGCAGCGGCTACACCGCGCAGCCGGCACTCGACGCCATCCCTGCGCTGGCAAAAAACTACCGTATCGTGATGTTCAACGAAGCGCACAACGTGGCGCTTACCCGCAGCCTTACCGTGCAAGTGCTCGGCCGCCTGCGCGCGGAAGGATTCAACTACTTCGCCGCCGAAACGCTTTCGGCCAGCGACACCCAGCTCGCCTCGCGCGGCTATCCCACCGAAAAAAGCGGTTTCTATACCGAGGAGCCGATCTACGCCGAGATGGTGCGCACGGCGCTGAAACTCGGTTTCAAGGTCGTTGCGTATGAAGCCACCAGCGAAACCGCCAACACCGATCAGCGCGAGACCGAGCAGGCGAAGCATCTCTATCAGCAGGTGTTCGAGCAAGATCCCCAGGCAAGGCTGGTGATCAATGCCGGCTACGACCACATCGTGACCTCCGGCCGCTATCTCGACGGCTCGTCGATGGCCGAACATCTGCATCGACTTACTCACCTGCCCATGCTTGCGGTAGAGCAGACCATGCTTTATCCGCGCCCTTCGCGCCGCGGCGATCACCCCTATTACGAAAAGGTGATGAAAACCCTGCATCCGGACGCACCCTTGGTTTTCGTCGATGCCAAAGGCAACCCTTGGGCATTGCGCAAGGGCTACGACGTCAGCGTGTTCTTTCCGCCGGAAAAATTCGAGCACGGCCGCCCCACCTGGCTGAGCCTTGGCGGATTGCGCGTGCCGTACTACGTCACCGGCCAACATTGCCAGGAACACTACCCCTGCCTGGTGGAAGCACGGTACGGCAGCGAGGGAGCCGACGCCATTGCAGCCGATCGCCTGCTGCTCGATCTTGCCCCGTTGGCGGACAACGCCGGGCATCTGCCCATCTACAGCAGCAATCAAGGCCTGCCTTCGGCCGACCTCTACCTGCGCCCCGGCAAATACCAGCTGACTTTCAGCGATGACAACGGGCGGGTATTGCACAGGGAAAACATCGACGTCGGTACAGCCGCGCGGTAACCCCAACCGGGCAACGCCTTTTTGTCGCGGTCAAGCGGAAAAGAATGCTACGGTCGCGCAAGCTTCCGTCACCCCACTACATTCATGCGAAAAACTCCTGCTTTCACCTTTCTGCTGGCGACGTTGCTCGCCGGCACCGCCGCCTTGCATGCAGGCGAGGCCAGCCACGCTTCGAATGACGGCACCGCCGCCACGCAGGGACCGATCGTGGTGCTGATCACCATCGACGGCTTCCCGGCACGCGCCCTCAAGGATCCGCGCCTGCCGATGCCCACGTTGCGCAAACTGCAGGCGGAAGGCGCGTATGCCGAAGCGATGCGGCCGATCAATCCGTCCGTCACCTGGCCCAACCACACCACGCTGATTACCGGCGTCGATGCCGCCACGCACCACGTGATGGCCAACGGGTTGATCACCCTGCCGTCCGACGGCAGCGAGATCAAAGTCAAACCCTGGGTACCCCGGGAACAGCTCGTTCATGCGCGCACGCTGTACGACGCGCTGGACGAACGCGGCATGAGCACCGGCCAGGTGGATTGGGTCGCCATCTACGATGCGCAGCACGTGCGGTGGCCTTTCGCCGAACAACCGAAACCCGACGGCGCCATTGCCCAGGACCTGGTCGCAAACGGGCTGGTTTCACGAGACCAGATCACCCGCTTCGGCGACGGCGACAGTCCGGCCTGGCGCGACCAGGTGTGGACCGACGCGGCCATCGACATTCTCACCCGGCATACACCCAACCTGCTGTTGTTCCATCTGCTGCAGACCGACACCTTGCAACACGCATACGGCGCACTGTCGCCCGCCGCGTATGCAGCACTGGCCGATGCGGACAGCAACATCGCGCGCCTGATCCAAGCCGCGCGTGCTGCGGGCCTGCTGGATCGCATCACCTTCGTGATCGCTTCCGATCACGGTTTCACCGACTACGATCACGCCATCCGTCCCAATGCGGCACTGGTGCAGCAAGGCCTGCTGCAGAAGCGCAACGGCAGTTACCACGGCGACGCATGGGTGCTCGCGGAAGGCGGCGAAGCTTCGCTATTCATTCGCAACGCGGCGCGGCGCGCGGAACTGACGCCGAAGCTCAAAGCCTATTTCGGCGCCCTGCCCGGCGTTGCCGCGGTCTATACCGCCCAACAAATGCCATCGCTCGGTCTTCCCACCAACGAGTCCACCAACCAGGCACCGGATCTCTACCTGATCGCCAAGCCCGGCTATGCATTTCTGGACGGCGAAGCGCCGCCAACCGTGGTGGATGTGACGCCGGCCAGGGGCGCACACGGCTATTTGAATACCGATCCGGACATGCAGGCGTTGTTTATCGCTTCCGGCGCGCACATCCGCAAAGGCGTGAACCTGGGCGCCATTACCAACCTGCAGGTGGCCCCGACCATCGCGAAAATCCTCGGGGTGTCGCTGCCCGCCGCGAAAGCGGCGCCGCTGGACGAGGCACTGCAACCCTGATCAGGGGCCGCTTTTGGCTTCAGATTTGCTTCACCAGGCCGATCACCTTGGACATGCGTGCATCGGACGCCGTTTCTGGTATTTGGCCTGGACCCTGGCCCCCGATAAGCTGAAGTTTATGCAGATCAAGACGTTCATCGCTCGCCCCGTCGCCGTTTTCGCGGCGTTGTCTTTCGCAGCCGGCATGACCTGCTCCGCACAGGCCACCGATATCCCCCACCCGCAGGGCTGGGTGCTGCAATGGGGCGACAATTTCGCCGGTGCGGCAGGCTCGCCGCCGTCGTCCGCGAACTGGCGCATCGACACCGGCCATTCCTATCCAAACGGTCCGGCCCACTGGGGCACATCCGAGGCCGAGCGCTACACGGCCGAGCGCAGCAACCTGCAACTGGACGGCAAGGGGCACCTGCTGATCACGCCACGCCGCGAAGCCAGCGGCGAATGGACCTCCGGGCGCATCGAGACCGTGCGCGACAACTTCACCGTGGGCGAAGGCGGCATGCTGCGCATGGAAGCGCGCATCCAGATGCCCGACGTGACCGGCTCGCGCGCACTGGGCTATTGGCCCGCATTCTGGGCGCTGGGCAGCAATTTCCGCGTCAACGGCAAGTGGCCGCAAGCGGGCGAGTTCGACATCATGGAGAGCGTCAACGGGCTCGATTCGGTGTGGGGCATTCTCCACTGCGGCATCAGTCCGGGCGGCCCCTGCGGAGAACCGATGGGCATCGGCAGCCATCTGCCCTGTCCGCACGAAGCCTGCACCGCCGGACCGCATACCTTCACCTTCGAATGGAACCGCAGCGTCTCGCCGGAGCAGCTGCGCTGGTTCGTCGACGGCCAGTTGGTGAACCAGGTGGCCGAAAACCAGATGTCCGCCGAGACCTGGCATCAGCTCACCGCGCAAAACGGCTACTTCCTGCTGTTGGACGTGGCCATGGGCGGCGGCTTCTCATTCGTGATGGCCGGCTGGAAACCCACGCCTACGCCGGATACCGAACCGGGCCATTCGATGGTGGTGGACTACGTGGCCGTGTGGACCAAATCCGGCAACGGGCAGAAAGTGCCGGCGCCGACGGAAATGGCCGCCGATGCCGCCAAGCGCGAGAACGCACCGGTCGGGCGCTGATCCCTCGATAGCAAACGCTTGACTGCGTTAAGCGGGCTGCGGCATGCCGAACCGTGCCAGCAGAAAGTCGATGATG
Source organism: Dyella mobilis (assembly GCF_016904945.1). GTDB lineage: Bacteria > Pseudomonadota > Gammaproteobacteria > Xanthomonadales > Rhodanobacteraceae > Dyella_B > Dyella_B mobilis. The sequence continues at coordinate 169,940 of NZ_JADIKF010000033.1, read as the reverse complement.
CTGCGCAATTTGGCCGTCGGCCGCGCATCCTGCGCATAGATCAGATACATCGGCGATGGCAGCAGCGCCCACGCCGGGAGCACCGGCGACAGCCGCCCGGTAGCAAGATCGTCGGCCAGCACCGCTTCGGGCTGCAGCACGATGCCGGCACCGTTCAAGGCGGCAATGCGCAAGGCATTGCCATGGTTCGCCGTGAAGCGCCCCTGCACGGCGACATCGCACGTTGCTCCGCCCGGCCCCACGAAACGCCATTGGTTGAAGCGGCGCCAGTAGGAAAGGCCGAGACATTCGTGCTCGCTCAATTGCGCCGGATGAGCCGGTTGGCCGCGGCGTTCCAGATAGCCCGGCGAGGCTGCCAGCACCCGGCGATAGGGACGCAACGGGCGCGCCACCAGGCCCGGCTCGTCGACTTTGCCGATGTGAATGCCCAGCTCGAAATCGCCATCGATCAGGTTGGGCCGGCGATTGTCCAGGCTGAGCTCCACGCTCACTTCCGGATAGCGGACCATGTACTCGTTCAAGGCCGGTACCAGCACGTGGCTGCCGAAACTCACCGGCGCCAACACCCGCAAGCGGCCACGCGGACTGGCCTGCAACTCCAGCGCACTGGCTTCGGCCAACGCCACTTCCGCCAGCACCTGCTTGCAGCGCTCGTAATAAAGCCGGCCGACATCCGACAGTTGCTGGCGGCGCGTGGTGCGATGAAGCAGGCGCGCACCCAGGCGGTGTTCGATCTCGCCGATGTGCTTGGCGACCATGGTGGCCGATACCCGGCTTGCCTCCGCCGCCGCGGCAAAGCTGCCGCTTTCCACCACCCGGACGAACATCTCCATATTGGCCAGCTTATTCATTATTAAAAACCCAGCGGTTTTGAATGAGGCAAATTATTTCACGTTTATCAAGCGCCCTGAGGCGGGCACGATAGCCCCGCCGCGCCGATGCGCTTTCGGGTCAAGAAGGTCGCTGTGCCAAACTTTCATCTGGATATTCCCAGCTTCGATCTCGGTGCGCGCCACCGGGCACGACGCCCAACAGGAGTTCGCCGAGCCATGACCGGACCTGCGCCGTATCACGCCCACATCTATTACCAGCCTGATGCGCGCGATCAGGCTGAGCGCTTGCGCGCGCGCCTGTGCGGCCATTTGCACGCGGGGGAAATTCCCCAGCTGCTGCTCGTCGGGCAACTCAAAGACGGCAAGGCCGGCCCGCATCCCATTTCCCAATTCGAAATCCATTTCACCGAAGACGCCCTGTCCGCCGTCCTCTATTTGATCAAGGCTTCGGGGTTTACCGCGCTGGTGCATCCGTTGACCAACGACGATCTGGCCGACCACACCACGCTGGCGCACTGGATCGGCACCCCGCTGGATCTCGACCTGACCACGCTCGACCCGCCGGGCCGGAACCAGGGTGTCGCGCGATTTGGAAAATCGGATTTCTGAGGCCGGTTCAACGCAACCCGGCATCATCGACGCTGCGATCCACGCTGAACTCCGATGAATGTGTTTGTGCTGGTTACGTGGGATCTTTTTCGTACCGCGCGACGTTTTCAGGCAACTGCACCCACGCGTGCTTGCGGCACTCGTAGACCGAGTCCTGCGGTGCGGGGAAATCCGGATCGGCAAAAGCGCCCACCGCGACCATCACGTAGGTGTCGTCGGCTTCGTCCACGTGGAACACCGTGCTGCCGCAGACAGGACAGAATCGGAAGCGAAACCTGCCGCCCTGATCGCCCGTGCGCACGAATTCGGTAGCGGCGCCGTGGACTGTAAAAGGCGCCGCAAAAGCAGCCAGCGCGGCAAAAACACTGCCGGTGCGCCGCTGGCAGGCCAGGCAATGGCAAACGCCTGCACCGAGCGTTTCGCCATGAACCTCGATCCGCAACTGCCCGCAAAAACACGATGCCGTTCGGCTGGACACGAGAACCTCCACCAAGGTTTGAACGCTCCCATCGCGCAACCGTCTCCATCCGACGGTTGCGCGTCTATCTGCGCGATCACCAGATCTTTACGCGTTGCTCCGGCGCCAGATACAGCTTTTCGCCCGGCACCACCTTGAACGCGTCATACCAGCCATCGATATTGCGCACCGCCTGGGCGCGGATGCTGTCCGGTGCGTGGACATCGGTCGCCAGACGCTGGCGCAATTCGGCATCGCGGGTCTTGGCTCGCCAGCTTTGCCCGTAAGCGATAAAGAAACGCTGGTCGCCGGTCAGCCCGTCGATCACCGGCGCCGGCTTGCCGCCCAGCGACTTGTGATACGCCGCATACGCCACCGCCAGGCCGGCAACGTCGGCGATATTTTCACCCAGCGTCTGCTGGCCGTTGACGTAGAGACCGGGCAGTGCTTCGTAGTGGTTGTATTGATCCACGAGCTTTTGCGTATCCGCCTTGAAGTGCGCGGCATCCTGTGGTGTCCACCAGTTCTCCATCCTGCCCTGCGCGTCGAAGTCCGCGCCGGTATTGTCGAAGCTGTGGCTGATTTCGTGCCCGATGGTCGCACCGGTGGCGCCATAGTTGGCTGCATCGTCGGCGTTGGGATCGAAGAACGGCGGCTGCAGAATCGCCGCCGGAAAATTCAGGGCGTTTTGCAGTGGCAGATTGACCGCATTGACGGTCTGCGGCGTCATCCACCACTCGCCGTGATCCACCGGCTTGCCAAGCTTAGCAAGTGCATATTGATACTGCAAGGCAACCGCCCGCTGGTGATTGCCAAGTGCATCGTCGGGACGAACCACCAACGTCGCGTAACTGCGCCAGGTATCCGGATAACCCACGCCCACGCGCAAGGTGGCGATCTTTTCCTTGGCCTTGGCGCGCGTGGCCGGCGTCATCCAGGCCAGCGTGTCGATGCGTGCATCGAAGGTCGCCAGCAGGTTCTTCACCATCGCCTGCGCTTTCGCCTTGGCCGAGGGTGGAAAATAACGCTTCACGTACATCTGTCCCACCGCATCGCCCAGATCGTCGCTGGTCGCATCCACGGCCCGCTTCCAACGATCGGTTTGCTGCGGCGTGCCTTCGAGCGTATGCCCGTAGAAATCGAAATGCAGGTCGGCGTACGCCTTGGGTAACAGCCACGCGGCGCCGTCCAGCGCGTGGTAGCGCAACAGCTGCTTCCAGCTTTCGATCGGCTCACTGCCGACCAGGGCCGCCAGCCCGGTGATACCGGCAGGCTGCCAGACGTCGAACTGTTGCTGGCCGGACAGTTGCGCGGCCTTGAAGTAAGCATTCCAGTTCAAGCCCGGTGCTTTCTGCGCAAACTCGGCTACAGGCCAGACGTTGGCGGCCTGGTGCACGTCCTCGCTGTCGACCAGGTTTTCCTGCGCCTGCGCTATCTTCGTTTCCAGGGCAAGAATGTGCTCCGCCTGCGTCTGTGCATCGGCCATGCCCGCCAGCTTGAGCAAGGCGACCACGTAGGCCTGGTACTTGGCGTGGTATCCAACCATCTGTGGATCCTGCGACAAGTAATAATCGCGGCTCGGCATGCCCAGGCCGCCCTGCAACAGGTACGCCTGGTTGTGCGTGGGATCCTCCAGCGCCTGCGTCACGAACAGGCCGAACAAATGCTCGGTCTGGAAGTTGGTGGCGTTGATCGGATCGACGTCCGCGCGCATCTCGCTGCCCAACACGCGCGCCAGGTCGTCGCGCGTCTTGATCGCGTCGATCTGCTCCAGCTGCGTTTTCAGCGGCGCGAGACCGCGCTTTTCGATCGCGGCCGCGTCCATGAAAGCGGCATAGTAATCGGCAATCTTGCGATCGTTGGAACCCGCCGCAGGATGCGTCTTGGCCGCATTGCGGATCAGGTCGGCCGTGCGTTGTTCGGTCAGTTCCTCCAGGTCCTGGGTCGGTCCCGTGCTGGAGCGATCGGCTGGAATCTGCGTGTTCTTCACCCAGGTGCCATTGGTGTAGCCGAAGAAATCATCCCCCGGCTTCACGGCATGATCCATGCCCGCCAGATCGATGCCACTGCTATCGGCCGAGGCAACTTTCGCAACGGGGCTCGCACCCAGCGCAACCGGCGCCGCCACTGCCGCGGCAAGGCCACCAAGTATCGCCACCGCCAGAAACCGTCGAAAAACGAGCATCGCCTTGATCCCCAAATGCCACGAAGTGATTGGCGAAAAGATAGTCCGCCATCGCCGCCTTGTGTGTCATGACTTCTGGGCTACGGCAACCGCGACGCGTCCCGTTCGCCTCGCGAAGCCGCGAGAGTTAGTCTTGCTTTCCTTCCAACGATGAGGAGATGGCTCATGATGGATTGGCTGGAATACCGCAAACAATTGATCGGCCGCATCGGCGAAGTGGGCAAGCTCAGCCCCGACACCGTTGCCGGCTATCAGACCTTGTCCAAGGCAGGCCAGAAAACCGGGCACCTGGACGCCAAGACACGCGAATTGATCGCGCTTGCCGTGGCGGTCACCACGCGCTGCGACGGCTGCATTACGGTGCATACCGGCGAGGCCTTGAAACATGGCGCCACGCACGAAGAAATCGCCGAGGCACTGGGCGTGGCCATTGCACTCAACGCAGGTGCCGCATTGGTGTATTCGGCACGGGTGATGGATGCCGTCAGCGCGCACGAAGCAGGCCGTTCGTCATAAGCGAGCACTCGCTGCCTGATCGCAACGATTATTCATTGCGTCGCTCCGGATTTTCCGGAGCGACAAAGCCGAAAAGAATTATTCGAAACGCGACGATCGCCGAATGGTTGCGCGACTTGAATATCCATCGCCGACACCAGCCATTTCGCGTTCGTTTGCCACTGATCCGGGCCCTCGAAAACCGCGATATTCAAACGCCCGCCAGGCTCGCCCTGCCCCAATCCGGGCGCGTGCACGGGCATTCCGCCTCAACGCCAAGAAAAAAAGCGCCACGCGATTCAATGACGTGTCAAAAATGGCACCAAGTCGCCATTATTTCGCCGCCGTTATTTTTGTATATATCGAATCCATCATTTTTACAGCCATTTAGATCGATAAATATAATCATGCCAATTGGCCCGATAAATGCATCATTAAAATCAGGAAGGAACGTGAAGCTAGAAAATTGCATGAAATTTAAATGCGTCATTTTTTTGACGCTACCTAGACAGGTATTTTCTGCATCGAATATTTTCATCAGCGTGCAGAAATAATGAAAATGAAATGTAATTCTTCACGTGCCATCGACAGATTCATGAATAGCATCTGAAATTGGGCGAATCCAGTAAATAAACCTCAACAATCCGAGCATCGGCGATCCATCCGCTTGGTGTCGCCGTAGGCCTGCAAGGGCCGACCTACGATGCGCTTTCGCAGGTTTTCGGTCAGTACGTGTCGGCAACTCCACGTGTCTTGGCCACATTGGGATGGCTCATGGGCGATAAGCCCAAAGGGGGATTCAAATGAACGCAGCACTTCGTAATTTCCTCGTTGAGGAAGACGGTGTAACGGCGCTGGAATACGGCATCGTTGCATGCTTGGTGGCGGCGGCTTTGGTTGGGGCTTTTTATCCTCAATTGTCGAAGTTGTATGGAACGCTAATGACGACGCTGACTACCGCCGTCGGCAATGCCGCATCACCAGCCGGTTAAACGGTCGACAAATAGATTAGACAAATAGGCAAAAAGCCTATTTGTCTCTCAGGGCGCGTCGATACGCGTTGACGCGCCGCGTGTTCCAACGTCAAAACTCCCAGGCGATGAACCTGGAGGATTGGCCGTGGACGGAGTCTGAAAATGTCGACCCTTCTGCCCGCATTGGTAGCGTCGCTGTGCGTAATGAGCGCCATCAGCGATATTCGTGCGCGCCGCGTGCCGAATGCGCTCCTGCTAGCTGCATTGGTGCTCGGTGCGTTCGCGCTGTGCATGCAGTGGTGGCTAGATCACACCGGAGCGCCGTGGTCGTCGTTGCTTGGTTTCCTTATCGGCTTGCTGGTTTTCTTTCCGTTCTACACCATTCACAGGATGGGAGCCGGCGACGTCAAGCTGTTTGCAACCCTGGGTTTTCTGATGGGTGCAAAGGCACTGTTGCCGATCTGGATTATCGCCAGCCTCTTGGCCGGCATGCACGTCGTCTATGTGTTGCTTTCCAACCACCAGTTTCGCCACGTCGCGCGAGGCGTGCTCGATGTCGAGGTGATCAACGCGGTCACCTCTGAAAAAAAGCGGCGTGGCACGCCTTATGCAGCATTCTTATCGACTGGAGCGCTGGCCACGCTGCTCTATCCAACCCTTGCGCATTGGTGAGGAAAAAATCGCCATGTATCTGCTACGCATTAAACAGAGTCACGTAGCATCGCGCAGCCTGCGCAGGCAGCGCGGCGTCATGGCCATCGAATTCGCAGTGGTTTTTCTGTTCGGCGTGCTGCCGCTGATCCTGCTCACCCTGACCGGCGTGATGATTTTCGCCGCGCAGGAAACGCTGAGCCTGGCCGCGGCGGAAGGTGCACGCGCTGCCCTGCACTACGGCACTACGGCGCAACGTCAGGCCAATGCCTGCAATGCCGCGCAGGAATCCATGCAGTGGCTGCTGAATTTTTCGAGCGAGACACCCGATTGTGCGACACCGCCGGCACCAGGCGGCGCATTTACTGCCATCGCCGTATCGGCACCCGTCGCCTGTCCAGACACCCCGGCGATGTCGTGCATGACGGTGGTCGCTTCCTACAACTACGACGCCAATCCTTTCCTGCCCGGCACCAAGGCCGTCTACGGCTGGGTGATGGGCGCCGTCATGAGCAGTTCGGCCACGGTCCAACTCGACCTTACCGGCGACTAACCATCCCGACGCTCTCTGGAGACAGCATCCATGCAGAAAATCACACGATTCGCGGCGATCTTCCTGGTGGTGCTGGCGTTTATATTGGCGATAGTCGCCTTCAGCCTGGGGCGCCACAACACGCAGCGCGTTGCCACGCCGCTGGTCACGCATACCAATGTCGCTCCTGCTCAGCCGGTCAATGGCACGCCGGTGGTGGTCGCTTCGGACGAACTCCCCGCAGGCCAGGTCATCTCGTTTGCATCGCTACGCGTCGTCGGTGAAGCGCAGGCCCCGCAAGGAAGTTTCAGCGACGTCGACGCCGTAGCCGGGCGCATGCCCTTGGTGGGTATTCCGGCCGGCGCGCCGATTACCGTGGACCTGCTCGCACACGGCATGTCCATGCAGCTGATTCCAGGTGAACGCGCATTGGCCGTACCGGTCGACGAAGTGGCTGGCGTTGGCAACCGCGTCGCCCCCGGCGATTACGTCGACGTATTCCTCAGCCTCAAGAATCCGCAGAACACCACGCCCGGCAATGAACACGATCGCAGCCAGACACGCCTGTTGCTGTCGCATCTACGCGTGATGGCTTATGGCGATCGCAACCTGCCCGTCCCGGCCTCTTCGGTGGGCAAACCTGCCAGCGGCACGGCGCAGCAAACCACGACGGTGCGGCCCGACAACACCGAACCGGCACGCACGGCGGTGCTGGCGGTACCGATCGCGGACGTCGACAAATTGCTGCTCGGCATCCAGAACGGCAAGCTCACCCTCGCCTTGCGCTATCCCGGCGATGACAGCCAACCGGACAGCAAACTGTTCCCGCAGCCGCCGGCGGTGTTGTCGCCGATGGCATCGATTGCCGGGGAAAAACTGCAACAGCTCCAATCCCCCGACAACGACGCATTTGCCGGCATCGACGGCTCCGGCCTCGCCGGCCAGGCTGGTTCGCCGCCGCATCCGATCGCACATCGCCACATCGAGATCGCTTCTGGTGTGGAAATCATCCGCGGCGCTCAGCGCGGCGACAACGCTGGGAGCCACTCACCATGATGCGCTGGAATCGCACCTACCTTGCCGCCCTCGCCGTCTTTGCGTTGGCACCTTGCTTCGCCGAAGCACCGGCTGATGTGGTATTGCAGACTCACGAGCAGCGCCCCTGGCACCTGCCGGCAGACCTGGAGCGCATCGCCATCGCCGATCCTGGCGTTGCCGATGTGGTCACTTTGAAAAAACGCGGTGAAGTGTTGCTGGTCGGCAAGCAGGCAGGCCAGACTGTGCTGCTGCTTTGGCACCACGGCCAGGCACAACCGCAACGCGTGACGGTGGCGGTGAGCAGCGCCATTCAATCGCAGCTGGAAAACGATACCAGTACGCAAATGGAACAACAGGACGGCTCCGCCCTGCTGCGCGGCGAAGCGCCGAGCCTGCTCGACCATCAACAGGCCTTCGCGGCAGCCACGGCCAGCGACCCCAAGACGAACGTGTCGGACATGTCGCGCATCGATAGCGGCGGCGTGGTGCAGGTCGACGTGAAAGTGGTGGAGTTCGACAAGACCGCGATGAGTTCGCTAGGCCTCAACCTGATCAAGAACAACGGCGGTTTCACCTTTGGCACGTTCGGACCGACGTCGCTGAGTTCGGTGCAAGTGGGCGAGGCAAGCGCCAACAACAACAATTCCACCGTGGGCAGCGTGACTTTCAACGCCACCCAGCCGATTTCCTCGGCCTTCAACCTCATTTTCAATTCCACCACGCACCACCTTTTCAGCGACCTGAGCGTGCTGCAGGCCGATGGCCTTGCGCGCGTGCTGGCCGAACCCACCCTGGTAGCGCTTTCCGGGCAGAGCGCAAGCTTTCTGGCCGGCGGCGAGCTGCCGATACCCGAACCGCAGGGCCTGGGCACCATCGCCATCGTCTACAAGCCTTACGGCGTGGGCCTGACCCTGACGCCGACGGTGCTGGCACCGGATCGCATCGCGCTGAAAGTGGCGCCCGAAGCGAGCGAACTGGATTACACCAATGAGCTGGTGATCAGCGGCGTATCGGTGCCGGCCATCACCACGCGCCGCGCCGATACCACGGTGGAGCTGGGCGACGGCGAGACCTTCGTGATCGGCGGGCTGGTAAGCCAGAACATCATCAGCCAGGTCAACAAGGTTCCGCTGCTTGGCGACATTCCGATTCTTGGCGCGTTTTTCCGCGACATGCAGTACAGCAAGCAGGACAAGGAACTGGTGATCATGGTGACGCCGCATCTGGTGCATGCCGTGGCGCGCGGCGTGAAGCTGCCATTGCCGGGCGAGCGCGAGCAGCAGCAAGCCATGCCGGTGTGGGGCTCGTTTCTGCTCAATCCGGCGGGCTCCGACCAGTTGCCCGGGTTTTCCCGCTAGAAGGGGCATGACATGCAGACGGCCGCATCGATCATCCCCTTCGGCAAACAGGAGCTTGGCGTGAAGCTGCTGTTCTACTCACCGGACGAACAACGCGCGCAGCGCCTGGCGGCACGCCTGCGTCACCTGGCGGTCGTGCATTGGGAAGACAGCCGGCGCTTCTCGGCTGAGCATTGGGCTGCGCTGCGTTGCGAACATCGCATGGTGTTGCTGGACTACGCTTGCGAGACGGCCGATGCGTCCACCGCATTGGCGCGCCAGCTGAGCATGCTTTCCCCCGGATTGCCGATGCTGGGCGTGGGCTCCACCGCTGCCGACCGCGCCACCGGCGTGCTGGCGGCGCTACGTGCCGGCGTGCGCGATTTCATCGACGTGGATGCGCAGGACGACGAAATCCGCGCTCTGCTCGATCACGCACTGGAACATGCCGCCCAGGCCCAGGCCTCGCCTGCCCCGGCCACGCGCAACAACGGACAGTTGGTGGTGTTGATGGGCGTTCGCGCCGGAGTGGGCACCAGCACGCTGGCAGCGCACCTGGGCGTGCTGTCGATGCCGCCGGTCAAAGCCCCTGCGGAAGCCGCCGCCGAGGCCATTGCGCACAGTTTGCTGCTAGATCTTGGGCAACCGGCCGGCGACGCCTCGCTCTACCTCGGCACCAAGGGCGATTTCCACTTTGAAGACGCCTTGCGCAATGCCACGCGCATCGACCCCACCTTGATTCGCACCGCGATCCCACATCACGTCAGCCGGCTGGTGGTGCTGGCGCAGGCGCACGAAAACGTCGGCGGATTCGATGCCGCACCGCTGGTCGACCGTTTGCAGAGCCTGTTCGAACTGATGCTGTGCGATGCTGGCGGACTGCAGCCGCGGGAACTGCCGCACGCGTTGCTGCAGTCGGCGGACGAAATCTGGCTGGTCGCCGACCAGGGCATTGCCTCGATGGTTTCGCTCGACGCGTGCATGCGCCAGCTGGCCCAGCTCAATGCACGCGACAAGCGGGTGGCGCTGGTCGTCAACCGCTACGACGAAGAGTGCGGCATCACCGCGCGGCAAATGGCCGAGCGCTTCGAATTGCCGCTGCTGGCCACCCTGCCCGACCGCGCACGCGCCCTGCGCAGCAGCGCCAACCAGGGTTTGCTGTTGCACCAGGTGGCTCCGCACGACGCCTATCTGCGTGCGCTCGCGCCCTTGCTGGCCAAGCTCCACATCGGAGTAAAGGACGGCGCCGATTCATCCCGCTGGAAAAGATTGTTCAATCTCAAGGGAGAACATCGATGGAAAACGCCTTGAACCGCGCCAACCACGACGTTACTGACGTGCTGCGCAGCATCGATGCGGCCACGTCCGCCGGCCGGCGCGACGTTCCCTTCGAGCAGACCCAACAATTCCACGACGTGCTTTCGGGCGCGCACGAGTTTCTGCTCAACCACGTCGAAGAACAGCACCTGGATATCACTTCCTGGTCGCTGGATACCATCACCAAGTACGCCGAGATCGAAACCGGCGCCTACGTGCAGGAATGGCGCATACCGATCAACGAAGCGGAAATGCGCAAGATCTCCGCCGCCCTGGTCAAGGAGCTGACCGGCTTCGGTCCGCTGGAAGACCTGCTGCGCGACCCGGAAGTCGAAGACATTCTCATCAACGGCTACAAGGACGTTTACGTGTCGCGTTGCGGCGTGCTGGAACACAGCCCCGCGCGCTTCGCCGACAACCGGCATTTGCTGCGCATCGTGCGGCGCTTCCTGGTGCCGATCGGCCGGCGCCTGGACGAATCCAACCCGATGGTCGATGCGCGCCTGCCGGACGGCGGACGCCTCAACGCGATCATCGAGCCGCTATCGGTTACCGGACCGTGCGTATCGATCCGCAAATTCCGCAAGGAGCCGTTTACGCCGGACGACCTGCTGGCACGCAAGATGTTCGACAAGTCGATCCACGCCTTGCTGCGCGCCGCGGTCATGGGGCGCTGCAATATCCTGATTTCGGGCGGCACCAGTTCCGGCAAGACCTCCCTGCTCAATGCGCTGGCCAGCTTCATTCCGCACACCGAGCGCGTGATCACGGTGGAAGACACCGCCGAACTGTCGCTCAATCACCCGCACGTGGTGCGCCTGGAAAGCCGCATGGGCGGTTTCGAGGGCGATGGCGCGGTCAGCATTCGCGATCTGGTCCGCAACAGCCTGCGCATGCGCCCGGACCGCATCGTGGTCGGCGAAGTGCGCAGTTCCGAAGTGCTTGAAATGCTGCAGGCGATGAACACCGGGCATGACGGCTCGATGTCCACCATCCATGCCAACTCGCCGCGCGATGCCTTGTATCGCATGGAAATGCTGTGCGGTTTCGCCGGCTTCCAGGGCACCGAAAGCAGCCTTCGGCGACAGATCGCCAGCGCGATCGATTTCATCATCCAGATCACACGACTCAACAACGGGCGTCGCGTGATCTCCTCGATCACCGAAGTGATCGGCACCAGCGACGAGGTCATCACCACGCAGGAGATGTTCCACCACGAAATCGCCACGGACCTGGAGGGTATCGAGCACGAACGCTGGCCCGGACTGGGCTTCCACCCGCACACGCCCAAGCTGGAACCCTATCGGCAGTTTCTGCGCGACGCTGGCGGCGGCCTGCCATGATCCAGGCATTGGCCCTCACCAGCATGGCCCTGCTGATGCTCGCCGGCGCGGTGGAGTTGTGGTGGGGCAGCGCTGCACGTCGCCAGGCGAAAAAAAGCCTGGCGCACATCGAACAGAGTCTCGGCGGCGCGGCGGATATGCAAGGAACCGCCGTATCCACGGCACTTGCCCTGCCTGCGGCGAAGGAAGAATGGCCCACCGACGCGCTGATGCTGCGCGCGAACCTGGCGCCTGGCCTGCACGTGCCGGTGCTGCTTGGCGCCGTGGGCCTTGTGATCGCCGTCGCCGGCTGGTGGCGCGTCGGCAGCTTCTGGATCTTGCCGCTGCTGCTCGGCGGATATCTGGCCGGGGTGTGGCTGTGGTTGCGCATGCGCATCGAAAAGCTGCAAAAGCAGCTCGTCCGCCAACTGCCCGATTTTCTGGACGGCATCGTCCGCATGTCCCACATCGGCAACAGCCTGCCGATGGCCTTCCAGGCAACGCTATCCTCGGTGCAGCCGCCGCTGCGCGCGGTGCTCGACCGCTCCATGCAATCGGTACGCGCGGGACTGGACCTGGACCGCGCCTTGCAACTGGCTTCGCGTCCGTATCGCCTGGAAGAGCTGGAACTGCTGCACGTGGTGCTGGGCACCGGCATGCGCATGGGCGGGCGCGCCGACCAGATCCTGCAACGCATGAGCGACTTCATGCGAGACCTCAGCCACGCACGGCAGGAGCTGAAGGCCATCACTTCGGAAACGCGCTTGTCCGCCTGGGTGATCGGGCTGCTGCCGCTGGCTGTTGCCACATTCATGACGATGGCCAATCCCGCCTTCTTCATGCCGATGTTCACCCAGCCGCTGGGGCACAAAATTCTGCTGGTGGCTTTGCTGCTGGAAGTTATCGGCGGCACCCTGCTTTATCGCCTGGCGCGATCGCTATGAGCGCGCTTCTGACCTGTGCCGTGATCGCGCTGATACTTGCTGCCGCATTGCTGGCCGTGAGCTGGCTGCAACGGACGCGGCAGAGCGAACAAGTGGTGCACGCGATCGATCGAGCCCTGCGGCAACAACCGGACGGCGTGGGTACCGAAACGGGCGAGCTGGCCAAACGATCGCTGCGCCAGCGCGCGGCGCAGATGCTGGAATCGCTCGGCCGGCGCTTCGAGAGCGGCGCGTTGGGGCAGATCCTGCTGGCGCCGGAAGACCGCCTGCTGCTCGAGCAGACCAACCGCAACACTTCCACCGATCGTGCGATCTACCTCGGCCTGCGCCTGGTGCTGGCTTTCGCCCTGCCGCTGCTGCTGTTGCCGTGGTTGCCGCCCGGCGGCGTGCGTCAGGTGTTCAGCCTGCTTGCCGGCTTCGCCGCCGGGCTATTGCTGCCCAAGTTCATTCTCGGCGCATGGGCCGCTCGCCTGCGCAAACACGTCGAAGACGAGCTTCCGCTGCTGATCGACCTGCTGCGCCTGCTGCAAGGTGTCGGCGTAAGCATGGACCAGAGCCTGCAAATCGTTGCCGAGCGTTTCCGCACCGTCATTCCGGTGCTGGGTCGTGAAATTCACGACGCCAACGTCGCCTACACGCACGGGCGCCCGCGCGAGCAGTCGCTGCGCCGGTTGGCCGAATCCTTCGACAACCACGAACTGCAAAGCTTGGTGCAGATCATCGTGCAGGTGCACGAACACGGCGGCGCGGTGCAGGAACCGTTGCGCCAGTTCGCCGAGCGCTTGCGCGAACAACGCAAGATGAGCATGAAGGAGCGCACCGGCAAGCTGTCGGTGAAGATGACCCTGGTGATGATGCTGACCCTGCTGCCGGCGCTGATGCTGGTGCTGGCCGGACCGGCGGTGGTTTCCCTGATCGGCACGATGGCCAAGCTCAAAGGACACTGACCATGAGCGCTACGACCTTTTCCCGCATCCGTCCATGGCTGGTAGCCGGCACCTGCATCGGCATCGCCGCTTGCAGCACGATCCGCAACGGCTTTCCCAACCACGCCATGGCGCCAAGCCTGATCGAGCCGTCCAAGCAGCCTGCCACCGACAGCAAGGCCATGTACCTGGACCTGATCCGCCAGATGCAGCAGCAAGGTTCCTACTACGCATCGCTCGCGCACATCGACGCGTTCCGCTTGCGCTACGGCGACCCGCCGGAACTGCAACGCATGCAAGGCGACGCCTTGCGCGAAACCGGCCAGGACGATGCAGCCGCAAAGGTCTACCAAGGCATGCTGCACGGCTCGCAGGCCGCATCGGCGTGGCACGGCCTGGGCCTGATCGCCGCCAGACAGCGGCGCTACGCGGAGGCCGAAAAGGATTTGCAGGAAGCCACCCGGATCGAGCCGGTCAATGTCACCTATCTGAACGACCTCGGGTATGCGCGGCTGGCCGCCGGCGACATCGCCAACGCACACGAGCCGCTGGCCGAAGCGGCAGAGCTGGAGCCGACCAACACCAAGGTGGTTTCCAATCTGGCTTTGTGGGCATCGCTGCAAGGCGACGACGTGCAATCCGATGCCATCATGCAGCGCGCCAACCTGCCGCAGTCCACGCGCGATGCCGTGCACAAGCTGGCGATGCAGATGCGCCTGCAAACGAGGCTCGCCGAAACCGCGCTGCCGTCGCCTTCCCGCGACAAGGCGGCGATGGCCACACCTTCGCAGGGCATTCCCTCCACCCTGCTCGATCGTTTGGGCAATACCCCTTCCAACGGGAGCCAGCCATGAAAATGCATCTCGCTTTTGGCCTGCCATTGCTGATGGCCTTGGCGGCTGCGAATACGGCGCTTGCCCAGCAAGCTCAGCCTGCACCGGGATTTGCACCGCCCGAAACCGCACCCGCACCGGCCTTTCACGCCAATCAGGTCGGCGACGCCACGCGCTATGTACTGCAACTGCAAACCGGCGGAACCCAGTCCGCAAAGCCGCTGCCCATGCTGGGTGACGAGGCCACCGCTGCCTATCGCCGCTATCTGAAGAGCTTCGATCATCCGATCCCCGACTTCTACGAAAGCCCGGTCGGCAAGACCGCGGACACCGTGAAATAGACGCCATGACGGCCCCCATCTCCCGAGCTCACCTGCATCAGCGCGGCTCGATGGCCGTGAACATGATGCTGCTGCTGATCGGCCTGGTCGGCATGCTGGGGCTGGTGGAAGTGGGTTATCTGTACGCCGCCAAGCGCGACACACAGAAAGTCGCCGACCTGGCATCGCTGGCCGGCGCACAGGCGCTGGAAGATTGCACCGCCGGCAACACCGGCAATACCGCCGCATCCGGCAATGCCACCACCGAAAACCATTTCGGCGGCACGCTCAACGTGGCATGCGGCACCTGGAGCGCCGCGGCCACCACCGGCGTAACGGATGGCTTTTCCGCTTCGGCGGCAGGCGTGTCGCCCAATGCCGTGCGAGTGATCGCCACGCGGCCGGTGACGCCGTTTTTTGCCTTCCCCAGCACACTGCCCGCCGTCACCACCGAAGCGGTGGCGACCAGCACACCGCCGGTGGCGACGTTTTCGATTGGCACGACGCTGGTGAACGTGACCGGCGCCGCGCCGCTGCAGCAATTCCTTACCGGCATCGGCCTCAATGTCGGCGGCACGTCGCTGGTGGGTTACCAGGGTCTGGCCGATGTCTACATCACGCCGTCCGGATTGTTGCAGCAGCTCGGCATATCGGTACCGACCGATCTCAGCGCCGGCGGACTCAACACACTTCTCTCGGACCAGACCAACGCGCAAGCGCTGGTCAACGTATTGAACGCCATCGTGACCGTAGGCGGGCAATCGTCGCTGACCAACGCCAATGTCAGCCTGGTCAATGCGATCGATGCACAGCTGGGCAACGTTCCGTTGAATGTATTGCTGGGTTCGTCCGGCAGCACGCCGAGCGGACTGTTTGCGCAAATCGTCGGGCCGGACACCGCCGCCAATTCGGCGTTGAACGCCAACGTCAATGCACTGCAACTGCTGGAGGCGGCAATCGGGGTTGCCACCACCGGACATGCGGTCGATGCACGATCGGTGAATCTCAATCTTCCGCTTGGCATTACCTTGAACTCGGCAGTGAGCGTGATCGAGCCGCCGTCCATCGGCATAGGCGGCGTCGGCACGACCGCCTACACCGCCCAGATCCGCATCTTTCTGGATCTCACCTCTTCCGGCAGTCCGCTGCTGGGCGGATTGATCGACCTGAATCTCAACCTTCCCCTTACCATCGACGTCGCCGATGCCGAGGCCGAGCTGACCAGCCTGTGCAATACGGAAAATGCCTCGGGGGCGCCGCAAGCCACGCTTTCGGTCACCTCGTCGGTGCTCAAGATGTGTGTCGGCAACATCACCCAGGCCAATGCGTTTTCGACCACGGCCAGTTGTGACCAGATTCCGGGCGCAAACAGCCCGGTGCAGGTCTTCAAGCTTTCCGCCGCGGGCACGAATTTCGCCAGCCTCAATACTTCCTTCGCCACCAATGCGCTGACCGGCAACAGCAGCGTCACTCTCGCAGCCGGACAGACCGCAAACACGGGCGACGAGCTCAACATCGGCACCAGCGTCAACAATCTGGTTACCGCACTGACCGCGGCACTGATTGCCAATGCATCCACGACGACCTCGGCAACACCGACACAAACCGCACAGCAAACCGCGACGGACCTGTGGAACCAGGCCACCGGCAGCACGGATGCCGCCAAGCTGCAAAATGCACTGAATAGCATCCAGACCAGCTCGACCGGCCTGCAGGGCACGCTGGGCTCGGTCACGTCCAACGTCACCAGCCTGCTTGGCAATACCGTTACCTTGAACACGACCGGCCTGCTTAGCGACGTAGGCAGCCTGATAAACGGTCTCACGGGGGTCTTGAGCGGCATACTTGGCGACGTGGGATGCACGGTGGGGAACAACTCGGCTGCTTGCATCTCCGTCATCCAGGGTGCCCTGAACAGCGGCACCGGAACCGGCACCAATTCCAATGCCTTCGTCGGCCTGATCGGCTTCCTGCTCCAGGCCCTGCAAACACCGCTCAATGACGTCGGATCGCAGATACTCACCCCGCTGCTGAGCTTCACCGGCCTGCAGATCGGCGAAAACACCGTCTACCTGCAATCCCTGAAATGCCACAACGTACAACTGGTGTACTGACGATCCACTCACCCACGCGCAACCGATGAGGAAACCCAGGATGAGCTTCGCGAACCGCCGTACCCGCAAGACGAAGTATGTGGTGTCGATCCTAGGCTGTCTGTTGGTTTGCAGCGTGGCTTGCGCCGCCGACAATCCCGCACCGTCGGGCAGCGCGCCCGCCGCACCGGCGGCCAGCAGCATCGTCGACGATTTCCATCGCCTGATCGCCAACCACCAGCTCACCGAACTGCGCACCACCTACAACAGCAGCTACGGCGCCAGCCTGCTGTTTCAACCGGACGTGCTCAACTATTACGTGGCGCTGTTCCACGGCAAGGATTTCTGGCGCGTGATTCGCACCGATTCCTACGACGAAGCGGAAAACATCTATCACACCTTCGTGTCGCAAACCGAAGAGCTCGCCAAGGTGGATATCGACACGCTCCGCCTGCAGGCCAACAAGCAATACACCGACCACCTGGTGCAAATGAACCAGCAGCGCCTGCAGAACCTGGAACGGGATGCCGAGTATCAGCGCCAACAGACCCAGCAGGTGGCCGCGCAGCAACAGCAGGCCGCGCAGCAGAGCACTTCGCTGACCGCCGACCTGCATGCCTCCAACAACGAATTGGATACGGTAAGGGAGCGCATTCGCGCGCTGGAGGAGCAGGAATCCAACCCCACGCTGACCTTACCCAGGCAGGAGGCACCTGCACCAGCCACTGCACCGGCAAACTCGCTGGGGTCGGCGCCTGCGGCGCAGACGGCCTCCAATCCGTGACGGGCAAGACTTTCACGTAAAAAACACGGCGCTGGGCCAATCTGCCGGGCGCGGGTCTATTTTTTCTGGCGCAATTGAGTAAAGTCAGCTCATTCGCCGGGCCGTGCACTTGCTGCTTCGCAACAGGACTGCCTGCGCAAACGGATCGAAAAAGCCTCGCTTTTTTTGCACATCCGAAGGGAACGGCCCATGTCCAGACGAGTACGGGCACTCGTAAGCACAGCGCCCTCGTTGGCGCTCGCCGCCAGCCATTGCCCGCGCCCGCCGCGCAACGTCTTGCCGCCATGAGTTAACCGGCGCGCGTGCGGGGAGACCGCGCGCCGGCGATCGGGGAGCCACACGCCACGGATCATTCGCAACTAGTGCTAACAGGCCCTAGGCACTCCATCCCGCATTGGGAGGTTCCTGCCATGAGCAACGAACAGGTACAGGTGCGTTTTTCCAACCCGGCGCCGCTCGGCCTCGCCGGTTTTGCCTTGACCACGTGGCTGTTGAGCATGATCAACGCCGGCTGGTTCAACGGCGACAGTATGGGCATGGTGCTGGCCGTCGCGATGGCCTATGGTGGTACGGCGCAGATCATCGCCGGCATCATGGAACTGCCCCGCAACAACACTTTCGGCGCGACGGCATTCGTCAGCTACGGTGCCTTCTGGTGGTCGTTCGCCCTGTTCGTGCTGTTTCTGCACGACAAGGTGCCCGCCGCATTCGTCGGCTGGTATCTGTTCGCGTGGGGTGTGTTCACGTTTTACATGTGGATCGGTTCGCTGGCCGCAGCACGCGCGCTGCAACTGATTTTCCTGGCCTTGTGGATCACCTTTTTCCTGCTTGCCGCGGCCGAGTGGACCGGCATCGGCGCCCTGCACGCAGCGGGAGGATATGTCGGCCTGCTCACCGCCATCCTGGCGTTCTATCTATCGGCGGCCGAAATCATCAACGAAGCGCACAAGCGGGTAGTCCTGCCCACCGGCGTACCCGGCACTACCCGTTAATCCACGACAAGGGAGAAAAAACGTGAAAAGACACACCTTGTTTCTGGCCCTCGCCGCACTGGGCCTTACCGCTACCGCTCCAGCCTTCGCCCAATCCGATAGCCGCGATGCCCAGATCCAGGCACTCAAGACCCTGGTCGAAAAGCAACAACAGCAGCTCAATCAGCAACAGCAGGACCTGCAGCAACTGCATGCTGCCCTCAGCCAGTTGCAGAACCAGCAGACGCAGCAGCAGGCACAGATTCAGCAGACCCAGCAGGCGCAGGCGAATGTGGTCGCGGCCGCGCCGAGTGCAAGCAAGCCGAGCTTCACCAGCGCACCGGGCCTGTCGGTGGCCTTCCACGGCTTTATCGATGCCACCGCCTTCAGCCAGACCCGCAGTTTCACCTTCGGCAACGGGCAGAATGCGGAATACCCGATCCCCAAATCGGCCGGCGATCTCAGCGGCGTCGATGTGCGCAATACGCGCTTCTGGTTCGACCTGACCGGCGCCAAGGTGGCCGGCAACTGGACTGGCGGCGCGCACTTGGAAATGGATTTCTTCGGCGGCAACAACGGCACCGGCGCCTACTCGCAACAGCAACCGCTGCCGCGCCTGCGCCAGGCCTACATGGTGCTGGACAACCCGGTGTCGGGCAGCAATATCCGCATCGGCCAGATGTGGGACCTGATGTTCCCGCTGGACGATCTGCCCGATTCGCTCAGCCACATCGCCTTCCCGCTCGGTTATGGCGCCGGTATCATCGGTTGGCGCTTCCCCGGCATCGTGTATTCGCAGATGCTCAACAACGGTTCGGAAGGCCCGCAGTGGCGGCTGGATCTGGGCGGCTTCTCGGGTACCTGGAGCGGCCCGGGCAATCCGGTCAATTACGTGAGCGCGGGCAATGCGGGATTCCGCCCGCAGATCGAAGCCAAGCTGCACGTGGAAATGGCGAAGGATTGGCTGTTGTTCCTCGCCGCGCATTACAGCCAGATCAATCTCACCGGTGTAGGTGGCACCGAACCTGCGCCCATCAAACGGCAATTTTCCAGCGAAGCGGTCGAAGTGGGCGGCGAATGGACGC
The DNA here is from genome assembly GCF_016904945.1 of Dyella mobilis. Lineage (GTDB taxonomy): Bacteria > Pseudomonadota > Gammaproteobacteria > Xanthomonadales > Rhodanobacteraceae > Dyella_B > Dyella_B mobilis. The sequence continues at coordinate 150,234 of NZ_JADIKF010000033.1, read as the reverse complement.
CCGGCCCCTGGTCGCTCAAGAGCGTGATCTATGACGGCAAGGGCATCGGCGAAATTTTCGGCGACCTGTCGCAATTCGGCGACATCAAGGACAAGGGCGGCTACGTCTCCGGCGGCTACAAATTCACGCCGAACTGGAGTGCCAACGTCTTCTATGCCATCAGCAAACCCAGCACCAACGACGTGATCGAATGGCTGGACAACGGTTCGACCGGCTTGCTGAAGAATCGCCAGGTGGCCGCCAACGTGCAATACGCAGTGGGCGACTATGCCTTCGCATTGGAGTGGATCCACGCCATTCTCAATACCACCACCAATGGCGCGACGCGGCTGTCGACCGGGGGAAATCAGGTCAACGTGAGTGCGATCTACAAGTTCTAGATCGGCCGCTCAGCACAACCCTCTCCCCGCCGGGGAGAGGGAGTGCGCCGCACTCAACGCTTGGCGGCGTCTTGCGCGCCATAGCCGCCACCCAGCGCATCGATCAGGCGAATCGAGAGATCCGCCTGCTGGCTTTCCAGCGCAGCCAGGCGCTGGTCGGTAAGCAGCAATTGCTGCCGTGACACCAGCGGCGTGAGCTGGCCGCTGATGCCGCCCTTGTAGGCGGACATGGCATCGTCGTAGCTCTTCTGCGCATCCTGCTGCGCGCGTTTTTCCAGTGCGATCTGCGCGCGCACCGAGGTGAGCGCCGAAACCAGGTCGGCCACGTCGTTCACGGCATGAATCAGCACACCGTTGTAATGCGCCACGGCCTCGTCGTAAACGGCGTCGGCGCCGGCAAGATTGGCGCGCAAGCGGCCGCCGTCGAAAATCGGCAGGCTCAACGCTGGCGCCACTTCATACGTACGCGCCGGCAACTGGAACAGATTGGTGCTGCCGCCCAACGCGACGAATCCGGCCATTGCCGACAGGCTGATATTGGGCAGGAACTGCGTGCGTGCCGCCTTGATGTTCTTGGACGCCGCCTCGACCTGCCAGCGCGCCGCCACCAGATCCGCGCGGCGCCCGATCAGATCCACCTGTACGTTTTCGGGCAAGGTGAGCCGATCGGTATTCGTCAGCTGCGGCCGCGCGATGCTCAGGCCGCGATCAGGACCTTCGCCGAGCAACACGGACAAGGCACTGCGCGCGGCATCGATGGCGCGATCGGCCTGCACTTTCTGCTGCTCGGCGCTGGCGGCCTGCGAATCGGCCAGAAACTGCTGCTGGGGCGTACCCAGGCCGCCAGCCACCAAGCGCCGCGTGAGCGCCAGCGCCTTGGTGGAACGGTCCAGTTCGCGTGCTGCGACGTCCTGTTCGGCAAACGCATAACCCAGGTTTACATAGGCGCGTGCGACATTCACCGACAATTGAATGCGTGCCGCCCGAGCATCGACCTCGGCCGCGCGGCTGCGGCCCAACGCAGCCTCCCACGCCGCGCGCTTGCCGCCCCAAAGGTCCAGGTCCCAGCTGAAGCCTGCGGTCAACGACTTGCCCCAGGCGAACGAACCCAGCACGTAGGACGGATAAAGCGGATCCTTTTCCGACAATCGCGCGCCTTGGAAACCGGCATCCAGCTCCGCTTGCGGCATGCGCGCCGCATCGACCGAAGCGGCCACCGCCTGCGCCTGCCGCGCACGCGCCTCGGCCACGGTCAGCGAGGGATTATTCCGGAGCGCCTCTTCGATCAGCGAAGAAAGCTGCGGATCGCCGAAGCCGACCCACCAATCCTGCGTCGGCCAGGCGGTCGGGCTCAGCGGTACGCCGACAAGGCTTTGCCCGCTCTGGAGGCTGGATGCGTCGAGCTGCTTGCCTGTTGTGTGCAGGCCGCCCGGAGTGACGCATCCGGCCAGCGCAGCGGCCAGTGCGATCGTGGCCGCAGCGCGCGAGAAACGTTTGAGTTTGATCAGATGGACAGACATGGCTGCTTCACCGTGCCGCGCCGTTCTGATCGGCATGCTGATCAGGATGCAGGATCAGCGTCGCCGTCTGCCCTGCCACCAGCACGGTGCCGGCAGGCAGGTGATCGGTATCGATGCGCACGCGCACCGGCACGCGCTGCGCCAGTCGTACCCAGTTGAAGGTGGGATTGATATTGGCAAGCAGGTCCGCGCTGGTGGGGTCCACCGCCTCGGAAATACCGCGCGCGATACCTTCGACCGTGCCGCGCAGCATTACTCCGCCAGCCATCATGCGGATATCGGCTTTATCGCCGATGTGGATGTGCGGCAACTTGGTTTCCTCGAAATAGCCGTCCACCCAGAACGAATGGCTGTCGATCAGCGCGAGCCGCGGCGACCCGGCGCTGGCGTAGTCGCCCACGCGCACCAGCAGGTTGGTGACGTATCCATCCACCGGCGAGCGCACTTCGGTGCGTTGCAAATTGAGCGTGGCGGTGGCCAACGCCGCTTCGGCCTGCTTCACCGCCGCCTGTGCCTGCAGCTTGGCTGCCAGCGCCTGCTCCTGGCCGGCCTGCGCCTTGCTCAAGGTGGCACGCGCCGCCTCAGCCGTAGCGGTGGCATTGGCGCGATCTTCGCTGGAGACCACATCTTTCAGGTTTTGCCGGCGCTGGGCTTGCTCGGCGTACATGCTGAAGGTGGATTTGCTCTGCGCCGTGCCGGCCTTCGCTGCATCGATGTTGGCATCCGCGGCCTGCACCGCCGCTTGCGCCGCGGCAAGGTTGGCCTTGGCTTGGTCCAGCGCGTCCGTGTAGCGGGCGCGGTCGACGACGAACAACACGTCGCCCTTTTTCACCACCTGGTTGTCGACCACGTCGACTTCGGTGACCAGGCCGGATACGTCCGGCGCGATGCGCACCACGTTGGCGCGCACGCGGCCGTCGCGGGTCCACGGCGAATACATGTAGTGCCGCCACATCGCCGAGGCGATGATCGCGGCGAGGAGCACCAGAACGACGGTAATGGCAATGCGGATGTATTGGGCAGTTTTCATAGTGGTATCGGTGGAAGCGGTTGCCGTCGGTCAATAGAGCAGCAGCGCGATGCTGCCGAAGATGCAGGCGAAAAACGCCACCCGGAACAGCGCCGGATGCCAGACGTAGCGGTACAGGCCGTAACGGCCGACGATCCAGTCGAACACCAGCAGCAAGGCCACCGACAGCACGAACCAGACCAGCAGCCCCGGCACCAGGACGCCTCCCAAGGCTATTTCACGAGACATGGGCAACTCCGTTGGCGGGGACGTGGGATCGCATGTATTCGGCAAGCACGGATTGATCATCCAGCAGCGCCAACCGAAGCAGATGCAGGTGGTCCATCAGGCAGCGCATCGACTCGTCGCGGCTGGTCATGTCGGTGGCCGCGGCCAGTGCGTTGCTGGCGTGCTCATAAGTGATCACGCCCGGGTGCTCGTAGAGTGCGGTCAGCGCATCAATCGCACGCACAATCGCGCCGTGCACTTCGCCGGGCAGCGAACGGACGGCCATCTCGCCGCGCAGCTCGATCAGCGTGCGACCCATTTCGTGCACCGACAGCGCCCAGGCCAGCAAGGTGCGGGAATCCTGGCTGCCGCGTTCGGTCTGCGCCACGATCTGGCCGAACAGATCGTGGTTTACGCTTTCGAAGCGGCTGCGCAGGCCTGCCAGCGGCGCCGAGGCTGCGAGTCCCACCTGGCGCCGTAGCTGGTCGAGCTGGCGGCGACGGAACCAGTGGCTGCCGATCGCCGGCGGAACGATCACGAAGGAAATGCCGGCCGACGCGACGGCAATGAGCTGCGCGATCATGTTGTTGATGAAATCCGTGACATCGAATTCCATCTGGTTCTTGACGCCGAGGATGACCACGAAGCCCAGGCAATAGCCCACGCCGAACCGGCTGCTGGAAGGCACGACCATCAGGGCCAGCCCCGCCATCAGGAAGGGCGCGGAGCCTGCGACAAACAGCATGTAGCCATCCATCTGCGACAGTACGAAGAACAAGCAGACGAAGGCTGCCGACATGCCGACCAGAAAACCGAAGAAGGTCTCCCGGATAAACAGCGAGGGGTTGGGCGCGGAGGCGAACAGTCCGGCAAAGACCGAGGCGAGAATGATCGTCGCCGATCCGTAGGGCCACGCCGATGAAATCCAGAATACGCTCAGCGCTGCCACGGCGATGACGGTTCGCAAGAACGCCAGGCCGGCGCCGACATAGTCGTTGCCGCGCTCAAAGTGCACACGCTCGGCCGTGCCGGAAAGCTTGGGCGCCTGCAGCGTGGAAGCCGTATCGACATAGCCGTACAGCTCGTCGGTGAATTGATCCAGCAAGGTCGCGCCGGTATCGAAATCGAGCGTATCGCTGTCCGAGCGCAGGCCTGCACGCAGCGCGGGCCGGTGCAAATCCATCGCCCTGCGTGCGTCGTCCAGACGCGGCAACAGCACGCGCGCAGCCGCCCCCGCTTCGATCGGCGCATCCAGGGCTTCGCTGATGGGCGCATACAGTTCGATCAGTGCATTCGCCGGCGTGTCGTGCCCCTTGCGCTTCAGGCGGTTGATCAAATGATGCAGCGATTGCAGGCTGGTCGACGCTGCCATGAAGCGCTGGTTCAACAGCATCACGTGGCCGCTGCGCGCCCGCGCTTCGGGATCCTCGAAAATCACCGAGCTGCGCAGGTCTTCCAGGGTCACCGCGTCGCGCACGAAGCGCAGGTGCGCGTTCTCGATATCGGGTCGCGCCACCTTGCCGCACATCGCCCGCTGCACGAACTCGATGAAATTGGCGAACTGCGCGCGGGCGATCCTGCGCATGTCGTCGCGGATGCGCACCGGAAAAATCACGTCGTGGACCACGGCGGAAACGCCTATGCCCAGCAGCACTTCGCTCAGGCGGTTCACCGCCGAATCGAAAATGCCCAGCGGATGATTGATCGTGGGCACGGCCACGATGGCTGCCGTGTACCCCGCCAGCACGAATGCGTACGCCTTGAAGTTGCGATACAGCGTGGCGCCGCCGGCACAGGCGCCGATCCACAGCGACAAGGCCGCAAGAAACAGCACGCGTTGCTGGGGAAACAGCGCGACGATCAAAAACCCGGCCAGCGCGCCGATCACCGTGCCGATCGCACGATAGAAGCTCTTGGCCAGCACCATGCCGGTCTGCCGGTTGGCGACGATGACCGTGGTGACCATCACGGTCGACGGCAGCGGCAATTCCATGCGCATGGCCAGCCAGCCCGCCAGGTAGAGCGACAACAGCGACTTGAACACGACCATCCAGATGGCCGTCTCCTCGCGCACGGTCGCCTTGAAAACCTCGCGCAAGTCTGACTTGGCTGCGTTGGCCTCGGTTGCGGACATCCCGGCGCGTTCCTTATTCAGCCAATCCGGTCAGGAATTTCTTCAACAGCTTTTCGAACTGGGTCTGCTCGGACACCGTCATGTGACGCGTTTGCCGTGTCAACAAGGTGCAAATGTCCGGAAGAAACCTGTCGATCAGGGCCAGTCCCTGTGCCGTCAAACTCAACTCGATCTTGCGGCGGTCATCGGCGCTGGCTGAGCGGTTGATCAACCCCATGTCGCTCAGCTCGTTGGTCAGGCGGGTGATATTGGCCGACTTTTCGCCCGACGCATCCGCCAACTCCGACGGCGACATCGTACCGCTCGCCGACCCGTACAACATCATCAACAAGTTGTATTCCGGATGATTGATGCCGTAAGGCTTGAGCAGCGCGTTGACCTCGTCGTGCACCAGCTTGTGGATGTGCTTGACCAGCCGCACCAGCGTGGCCGGCCGGCGGGGAAAATCCGGATAGCGGCGGCAGGTCACCGCCAGGCGTTGTTCGGTGGATGCAAAATCAGCCATGGGACACCCCTGCCAGGCAGGATTTACTTCAGTTATGTATATTATATAAATGTAATAAATGGATGTAAAGAAGTGTCGCGTGAAACCCGTTCACGCGACATCGGACCGACCTGATCCTTACGCCCTCTTCTTACACCCTGACAGCAAGCGCCTCGCGCGCCTGCATGGCCAATTCGAACGAACGCTTGCGCGCCGCATGATCGAACACGTTGGCGGTCACCATCAATTCGTCCGGGCGGTGCCGCTCGATAAAGGCGGCCAGCCCCTCGCGCACCGTGTCCGGGCTTCCGACCACGGCGCACGCCAGGGCGCGGTCCACACCGTATTTTTCGGTTGACGACGCATAGCTGTCGATATCGTCGATCGGCGGCGGAATCAGTCCGGGTCGGCCGCGCCGCAGATTGATGAAGCTTTGCTGTTGCGTGGTGAACAGGCGCTTCGCTTCGCGATCGCTTTCGGCCGCCACCACGTTGATGCCAAGCATCGCGTGCGGCCTGGCCAGGCGCGCAGAGGGCTTGAAGTCGCGGCGGTAAAGCATCAGCGCCTCATCCATCGCGTCCGGCGCAAAGTGCGAGGCGAATGCAAACGGCAGGCCGAGCGCCGCGGCCAGTTGCGCGCCGAACAGGCTGGAGCCGAGCAGCCATACCGGCACCTCCACGCCTGCGCCCGGCACGGCCTGCACCGTTTGCGCCGCCTTGACCGGTTCGAAGTAGGTCAGCAATTCGTGCACGTCATTGGGAAAGGTTTCCGCACCTTCGTAGTAGCGGCGCAATGCGCGCGCGGTCGGTTGATCGGTGCCCGGCGCACGGCCCAGGCCGAGATCGATGCGACCGGGGTAAAGAGACGCCAAGGTGCCGAACTGCTCAGCCACCTGCAACGGCGCGTGATTGGGCAGCATGATGCCACCCGCCCCTACCCTGATGCGCGAGGTGCCGCCCGCTACGTGCCCGATCAGCACCGCCGTGGCCGCACTGGCGATGCCGGGCATGTTGTGGTGTTCGGCCAGCCAATAGCGCGTATAGCCCAGTTGCTCCGCCCAACGCGCCAGATCGAGCGTATTGGCGAAGGCCTGCGCAGGCGTACTGCCTTCGGTAACGGGGGCCAGATCGAGTACGGAAAAGGGAATCACGTGTAAGTCCCGTGCAAGGAAGCCTCTGACGTGGGGCCGCTTGCCGGCAATACCAGGGTCTGCGCTGCCACCGGCCAGGCGCCCTCTGGCAAGAATCGGGGCGGCTTTTCAAACAGGCATTACGTGACGCATGTCACAAAAGAGGCCTAGCAAGCGCCCGCGCTAACCAAATCTTGATCTTCATTCAGGACCGATCGATAGACTCCCCGGGCCAGCGTAATCCAGGTGCGTCATTCCCAGGATAGGTACCGCACGGCTTCCCTCACGGGATGGCCGCGCGGCGTACGGCGAAGGTTGTCGGCATGTCGACCATTCGCGCAGTACCCGACGTTTTCGCAGGCGCTCCAAGACGGTACTCATTGCCTTCGCGCTTCGGCGCTCAGGGGAAGGCGATCGAGCCGTATACGGACGATCTTCATGGTGCTCGGATCAGCACGACCAAGCCCGGTTCCGCACCTTTTATCTGCGGCGCCGGTGTCATGCCGTGGCCAAAACCCTCGTGTTGTCGCCACCACTCAAACCAGGCGAAGGAGCGCCAACGTACGCGAAATCGAAATCGATGAAAAAACTTGTGCCCGTTACGAAAAAACTGATGGCTCCATTGGCCGCATCCCTGGCCCTGTTCGCCGCCTCCGTTCCGTTCTCGCCGAATGCCCATGCGCAGGCGGCACCCACCCTGAAAGCACCGATCTACGGCGTGACCCTGGACGATCTGTCCAACATCAACGCCATCATCACTTCGCTCAGCAAACTGCCGTACCGCCCAACGGTTCGCGTGGTGTTCGATCCCGGCACCACCGCCGCCCAGTACTACCCCTCCCTGGTGAAGTTGCACGCCGTCGCCAATGTGATGGGCGAAATCATGGATTCGTATTACTTCCCGACGAATATCACCACCTATACCGCACGCACCAAGGAACTGGTCAACGGTTTGAACGGCACCGTCGACGTGTGGGAAATCGCCAACGAGATCAACGGCGAATGGCTGCGCCAGAACCCGGACGGCAGCAACAGCGTGGTGAATGCCGAAGAAACGTCCATCGGTCAGATGGTTGCCGCCGCCAGCGCGATCGTGAAGGCTGCCGGTGGCAAGACCGCGGTCACCCTGTATTACAACGACGACAGCAAGGGCAACAATTGCTGGGAGAAGCCCCAGGACTATTGGAAGACCTGGCCCACCACCTTCCTGCCCGCTTCGGTATTGCAGAGCACGGACTATGCGCTCTTCAGCTATTACCCGTACCAGGATTGCCCGGGACTGTCGCCGTCGTGGAGCGCTGATTTCACTGCACTGGAAAGCATCTTCCCGAACGCCAAGGTAGGTTTTGGCGAAATCGGCACCTCCAGCACCAGCGCACCCACCTCGGTGCAGACGGGCCTGATCAAGACCTACTACCCGATGGTCAACAGCTTCAAGGATCCGAAGTTCATCGGCGGCTTCTTCTGGTGGTATTACGCCGAAGAGATGGTGCCCTACACCAAGGCGTACTGGAGCACGCTCGATCAGACGATCGCGCCGCTGAAGGTTCCGCAATAACGCGCAAGTAAGTAAAAGCATCCGCGGGCGAAGGCTCGCCACGATCCTTCGTCCGCGATGCTCCCCTCACGACACCAGCGCTTTGGACACCGTGCCCTAACGCTGCATGACGCCCGTCATTTCCGGCAGATAGCGCAAATCGAAGAACACGCTGTCGCCGCCGCATGGCGCACGTTGCGCCAATGCCGTGCTCGCCTCAGGGGCAGGCAGCGCCTTGGCACTGAACGCCTTGTCTTCCCCGTTCTGCTGAAATATCTCGAAGACGACGCCGCCCGCATGCGTCGCTGTGCATTGACCGACGGCATCGAGGTACAGCTTGCGCTCGCCCTCGGCCAGACGCCCCGTCCCCGCACCGTCCTGCACCCATGCGCGCACACCCGTGCGCTGCACGTCGTCGAGCAGTTCCGCATAACGCTCCGGCGTGGCGTTACCCGCAAAAAAAGACGTGACATACACCGGTCGCCGCGCAATCCGATCGAGCTGGCGATGTTCGGACGCCAGATATGCCAGCAACGGCTTGCGCGCCGCCGGATCGCGCCAGCGCTTGTCGTCGATTTCCAGCGGCAGGTACCAGCCGTCGATGCTGTCCACACCCAGCTCATTTGCCCACTGATGCGCCACGGCATCGTTGCTGCGCGACAGCTCTTGCAGATAATCGCCCAGCGCCGCGTTCGAGGTTTCCTGGCGCTGAAAGAACGCCGGATCGCTGCTCAAACCGAGCACGATGCGCAAGCCGGCAGCGCGCGCCTCGCGTACTCGCCGCAGCAGCCACTTGTGGTCATCGCCATTGCTGAAAGCATCCCCGTATTTGGTCCATTGCACCACCAGCGTATCGAAGCCTTGCGCGCGCAACTGCGAGAAGAGCTGCGGCCACTGCATCTCAGGAACGGCACGATCGCGCAGCTGCGGCTGATAGATGATGGCCGTCGCGGCACAAGCCAGCCAAGGCATCAGCAGCCACAGCAGCAACGTAAAACGGAGCGGCGCGCGCCTCACCACTGTGTCCTCACGATCAGGAACATCGCGTTCTTGTCGCGCAAATAGGTCGTGAACGCGTGCTGCCCTTCCACGGCCAGGCTCAGGCGATGGGGATAGGCATCGTAATGCGTCTGGCCGTACCACAGGTTCCATTGCACACCGAGGCCGGCGCGTCCGTCGCGCAGATAGTTCAGGCCCTGCGCGCGATCGATGCCGGTGTATTGCACGTGGATATAGGGCTCGACGGTTTGTCCGTTGGCGATTTTGTCGTGCCACCCGAACCGGTAATCCAGAGTAACCACGCTTTCCTTGGCGCGCAGGTAGTGCGCAACGTCGACATAGAAATTCTGCGTGGGCCAGCCCCATCCGCTCGCGTGCCAGTCGTCGCTGAATTTCTGGCCGAACGACCATGATCCGCTGGCGCGCAACATGGTGTCGTTGCGCGTGTCGCGGCTGTTGTCGGCGGGGGTTTGCTGCTCCACCGACAGCACGATGTTTTGCGAGATCAGTGGCTTCCAATGCAAACCGATACCCAGCATGGCTTCGTGCACCGGCCACACCGCACCGCTGACACCGCTACCGGCGAACAGGCGTGCATACGCGGTGAGCGTATTGAGATCCCCGCCAGTCAATGTCGGGTCCAGGTGGTACTGGGCCTCCAATTGCGCATAGCTTCGGTAGGAAACGCCCGGGGCCACGCTGTTCGCCGCCGAGGACACGGTATCGCCCAGCGACATGTCCGCGTTGAAACTCCAGGTACGCCCCAGGTTTTCGTGCAGGCGGCGCAAGCTGTAGAGGTCGTCCTGATCTTGCCTGGTATCGCCGGCGCCATCGGGATCCGCCACGCCGGCATCGCCGAATTGATCGATCGCCTGCTCGGCGTAGACCCGCGCCTGCGCGTAATCGCCCACCTGCTGGTTCACGTACAACAACTGGCGCGTGAGCGCCGGATCGTCGGGGTCTGCCTGGTGTGCGCGCTCGAATTGCGCCAGTGCCTGCTCCGGTTCGCCCATCTGCAGATAGGCATAGCCCAGCGATGCGGCCACCTTGCTGTCGTGGGGAGCGAGCGCGCTGGCGTGCTGCCACGAAGCCAGCGCCTCCTGTTTGTTGCCTGCCTGGGCCTGCAACGCGGCGAGCTTTGCGTAATAGCGTGGATCGGGTTGCAGGGCGACCGCGTTTTCCAGCTCCATGCGCGCCAGTGCCGGGTTGCCCGGTTCGTCGGCCTGCGCACGCAGCCACCAGTAAGTGCCGTCCAGCTTGCCGCCGCGTGCCGCGTAGGCATCCAGCCACGCGCGTGCCACGGCGGTTTCGTGAATGGTCAACGCGGTGGTGGCCGCTGCTATCAGGTCCGACTGCTGAAGGTGCGCGGCCGGCACGGAGCGCCACGCAAGCAAGGCCGTTTCATAGTCCTGGGCGCTATAGGCCTGATAGGCCAGCGCCCGCGTCGTGTCCGTACTGGGTTCGCGCTTGCTGGCTTGCGCATAGGCGTACTCGGCCAGTCCAGGGCGATCCTTGCTGTAGCAGTCGCCCAACTGGCGCCACAGTTCGCCAGGGTAGTCCGGCGACTGGTCCGCCATCACCTGGCGAATGCCATCGCAATCGCGCAGCGCACTCAGCACGTGCAACTGCGCAACGCGCAATGCCACGCTATCCAGCGGCTGGCGCAGACGTGCACGGTCTTCGGCCACAAACAGCGCAGGTTGCTCGCCGGCCAGAACCGCCAGACGTGCCAGCAGCGCCGCCTGATGCGGATTGCCGCCAAACGGATAAGCGTCGAGCAGCAATTGCTTCGCTTCATTGGGCGCACCCGCTTCCATCAGGCGATAACTGAGCGGATCGAGCAGGCGATAGCCGTCCGGCTGTGCGATCAGCGCCGTGGCCTGCTGCTGGGCTTGCACGTATTGCCCTTGCTGCACGGCCAAACTGAAACGCTCCTCGCGAAAACTGTCGGCCGGCAAGCGCGACAGCATGCTGCCGGCCACCGCGCGGTCATCGCGCATCATTGCCATGGGAAGCGCCACGCGTGCCTGCCAGGCCGCATTGGCGGGATAGAGCACCGTGTAGCGATCCAACGGCCCCGGCTGAACACGCGCCGCCACGGCCAACAGATTGATCCATTGCCGCTCGTCCTTCTCGTCGGCAAAGGCAGGCTGGCGACCGGCCACATATGACGCGAGCATCGTGCGATCGCCACTGCTGGCCATCGCCTGCGCCATGGCCAGGTTCTGCGCCGGCTCGTCCCATCCTTCGCGCGACTGAAGCGCGCGCGCCGCGTCGAACCGGCCGAGCTTGAGCAGCAGCGTGAACCATTGGTTTCGCTCTTCGCTGCTGAGCTCGCCGTGCGCATCCAGCTCGGCCAGTTGTTCGACCGCGCGCGGGTCGTCGCCCAGATAAATCGCTCGCTGCACCAATGCATGGCGCAAGCTCTGGCCTTGCGGGCTGACGGCAAAATCAGGCGCATCGAGCTCGGCCTGCGCACGCGCAAGGTCGCCCACCTGCAGATCGCCGAAACCGCGCTTGGCGCGGCACACGGGCCGGTTGTCGATGTTGCAATCCACCGCGGGCGACGCGGGAGGTGTCATGGCCGCACGCAGCCGCAAATCGTTCGGCGAGTAGCGCGATTGTTCGTCCAATATCGCTTGTGCCTGCCTGGCGTGGCCGAAATGCCGATACGCCTCGGCCAGATCCAGCGCCGTGTCCACACTTTGCGGCGCCAGTTCACGCGCACGGCTGAATTCGGCAATGGCGGCACGTTCGTTGCCGGCGCGCAGGGCCGCATAGCCCGCCTGCCGATGCGGATAGGCCATGAACTGCTGGTAGCGGCTGCCGTCCGTCGATACCTGGCTTTCCGCGCACAGCGGCCACGCCGGCATCAAGATGCACAAGGCGAGCGCGCAACGGCCGGGCAAAGGCCGCTTCACGACGCACGCTCCAGTTGTTCGAAGTCCGCGCATTCCTGCTCGAGCAGGCTCGTCACGCTCGGCTGCAACGATGCCTGCAAGCGCAACAGGCGATGCAGGGTGTCAGCGCTGATCACCCCCTGCCCGATCAGGAATTCGCCCAGCCGCAATTCGCTTCGCGCGTGACTGAGCAGCAAGGCTCTGAAGGCGACCTCGTCCAGATGCCCTTGCGCGACCAGGATCTCGCCCAGCATCACCTGACGCGAGACGTAGCCGTCCCACAGGTGGGGGACACGTTCGCGCGCAATCAAGCCGCGGTCGGCAGCCATTTCCAGCAGGTGATGGGGATCGCGGTCACCCTGTGCCTGCGTATACCAGCGGCGCAGTCCGACCGTGACCTGCCCCTTGTATGCGATCACATAGCGCACGCGCCGCCCGAGCTGGCGTGCGATGGCCGCCAGCGACACCGGGTCGACATATGACTCGCACGCAAGCACGAGCGTGCTGCCGTCCATGCGCAACGGCAGTACGGCGTAGTGCAGCGCAACGTGCCGCGGCACCGCCCTCAGCAATTCGCTAGGCAGGCTGGCCAGATCCACCCGCTCGCATGGCACGCCGATCTGCTCGGCGATCGGAGCAGCCAGTTGCCCGGCCGTAATGCGGCCCTCGTGGATCATCGAACTGCCCAGTTGCAGGCCGTCGATGCAATGCACGCGGGCATCGTGCAAATCCGCCTCCGAAACCACGCCGTTGGCGACCAGCATTTCGTCCAGCGAGCGCTTGGCCCGGTTCTCGCCGCCGATGCTCGGAAAATCGTGCGTGGTCTTGTCCCACGCCACGCGGCGCGGATCGCCGCAACGAATGATCTGGCGTATGGCGCGCAAGTTCGCCAGGAAGTTGATCAGGTTGCCCCACAGCAACCGCGGGATCGACAGCAGGCCCTGCTTGACGCCGTAATAGCCGGAAACAAAGATGACCCGCTGCAACATGCGGTTGCCCATCAACGCAATGTTCGCCACCAACACCACGTCGAACCAGCGCTGCCCGGCGAAGATCGACACGAATCGCGGCGCGTCCGCCCAGGCCAGTTGCAACAGACTGATCGCGCCCAGCTGAAGCATGATCAGCATCGCCGCAAAGCTCACGAAGTTGTTGATGGCACCCTTGCGGTCGCGCCACAGGAAATAGTTGAGTACCGGGCTGCGCTTCCAGCCGTGCGTGCGATAGCCCTGGTAGACGATGCCGATGATCCAGCGCGATTTTTGCCGCACCGCCGTCGCCAAGCGGTCGGGAAAATACTCGCGCACGCAAACCACGTTTGCTTCCGCGCGACTCTGGCCGAACTTCTCGACACACTTTGGGCGCCGTTGGTAGCGAAGCACCGGAAAACGCACGAAGACTTCCTGCATGCCGCGCTCTTTCAGGCGCAAGCCGATGTCGTAGTCTTCGGTGAGGCTCTGGCCGTCGAAAGCGATGCCGTTGCCGTCCTCGATCAAGGCGAGCATGGCACGCCGACTGAAACAGGTACCCACGCCGGCACTCGGCACCTGCCCGGCCAGCGCTTCGCGTACCGGCACGTCTTTGCCATGCAACTCGGCAAATTCATCGAGGTAATGCAGGCTGGTGAAATTGTTCCACTGCCGCTCGAACGGGTACACCGGTATCTGGATCAGGTCCTTGCGATGCACCAGGTAATTGAACAGGCGCAGCTCGTGTTCGCATACCACGTCTTCGGCATCGTGCAGGATGAACCCCTCGAAGGTCAGGCGCGCGCGCCGCTCGAACTGCAGGATCGCATCGAGCACGTTATTGAGGCAATCGGCCTTGCTGGTCGGACCCGGGCGCGCGCACACCACTTTGTGCACGTTGGGAAAGCGCGCGCATACGTCGTCGACGTCGCGCTGGGTATCCGGATCGTTCGGATAGGTACCGACGAAAATGTGGTAGTTCTCGTAATCCAGCGTGGTAGCCACCAACTCGGCCATGTGGCCGATCACGCCGGTTTCCTGCCACGCCGGCACCATGATCGCCAGCGGTCTTTCGGCCGGGCGATACAGCTCGTGGTAACGGGTGCGCTCGCGCGTCTGATAGACGAACAGCGAGCGCCAGCAGCGCCGCACCCAATACACGACGTCGATGAAAAAATCGTCCAGCCCGCTGACCAGAATCAGCACGGCGATCACCACGACCACTACGCTCAAGGCATAGAGATAGCTCGAGAAGACATCCAGCCACCACATGCTGCACCCCCCGATTCAACCGGCTTCGCGTAAACGCTCCTTGCCCGCCAGTGCCCCCTTGAGCAGATCGGTCACCCGCACGCTGGCCGTGCCGTTGCCGAACGGATTGCCCGCATGGGCCATCGCCCGATAGGCGTCGGCGTTCGACCACAAGGCCTCGATCTGCTGAACGATGGTGCCGCGCCGCGTGCCCGCGAGCCGCGCACAACCGGCTTCGATTGCTTCGGGGCGCTCGGTTTCGGTGCGCAGCACCAGCAACGGCACGCCGAAGGTAGGCGCCTCTTCCTGCAATCCGCCCGAGTCAGTCAGCACCAGCCAGGCGTCGAGCAATGCCTGCTGCATCTGCAGGTAATCCAGCGGCGGACTCAGGTGCACATTCGACAAGCCGCCCAGAATGGCATGCACCGGCTGGCTCACCACCGGGTTGAGATGCACCGGAAACAGCACCTCCAACTCGGGATGACGGCTGGCTACATCGGCAATCGCGTAGCAGATTTCGCGCAGATCGCTGCCCCAGTTCTCGCGACGATGCGCCGTCACCAGCAAATGGCCGCGCCCTTCCCGCCTGCGCCGCAACTGATGACGCCGCACGATCCAATGCTGCGCATCGATCACCGTATTGCCGGTGACGCTGATGCGCTCTTCCGGAATGGCCTCTTCGCGCAGCGCCTGTGCTGCGCGCGCGGTCGGCGCGAAGTGGAAGCTGGCGATGCGGCTGACCATCTGGCGCAGCCCCTCTTCCGGGAACGGCCGCTGCAGATCGTAGGTACGCAAGCCCGCTTCGATGTGCGCCACGGGAATGTGCCGGTAATAGCCACAAAGTGCGCCGATGAAGGTGCTTTCGGTATCGCCTTGCACCAGCACCAGCGCCCAGCTTCCGTCCGCCATCACGCGATCGATGTGAGTGCGGCAGCTGGTGCTGAACTCGCACAAGCCGTCGCCGCCGCGTTCGAGCGTTACGTCGGGAAGAATGTCGAAGCACTCCAGCATCTGCCGCGCCATCTCGCCGTGCTGCCCGGTGTGCAACCAGTGCGGTCGTGCCCAACCGCATGCGCACAGGCAGTGGTAAAGCGGCGCCAGCTTGATGATCTCCGGGCGCGTGCCGGAGACGATCAGGATGTCCTGCATACATCCCCCTCGTGCACGGGGCGGCGATGCCACCCCGCTTCCCGGACATCCTGTCCTTGCCCCCTAATGCCCGGTCGCGAGCAGCGGACTGCGTCTCTGCCGAGTGGACGGAATCGGTAGATTCGCTGGGATTTTGACGCAAGAAGCTGCGCTGATCGCTATATTGCCAACTCGACGTTAAACATACACATTATTTTCATGATATTTTCGTTACTGGCATATTGACTCGATCTAATCAATTTGCTAGTCGACAAACGCAATGCTTCGCCGTAAGCTCTCTCGCGGCGAGGCGTCCTTTCACGGGACAGGGGCCTGGGCTCTCAGGATTGAATCGCATTTACAGCCATGCGCGCAGGGCAGCATGCCGCTGTTGCGCGTCGTCGTCGTCTTTTGTGCGAGGGGAAATCCCATGCTCAGACCATCACTCCGCGGTCCATCTCGTTTTCCGCCTTTCCTAGTTGGCATCGCATTGGCACTGCTCGCGTCATCCGTACCGATGCCCGCTGCTCATGCACAGGCCATGTTTTCATCAAGCGTCGATCGCGCGGCATTGCCTGCTCCACCGCCACCGCCAGGCGCGGCATTGCCGACACTGAAGATAACGACCAAGCAGGCACTGACGACGTCGCCGGCGTCCAAGCCGCTCACGGTCACGCACGCGCTCACCGCTGCAACCTTGCTTGCACCGAACGCTTTCGCTGGCGCGCCTGGCGCAAACCCGAACCAGAACACACTCGTGCTGTATGACGTGACGGGCGAGTGGGGTTGGCTGGGCGAAGCCTATGCCGTGATGGCCGGCAATCTCGTCACGCATGGCAGCAAGTACACCATGCACCCCGCCGTGAACTATGTCTCCGGCGAAATCAACAGCTACACGGGACTGATCTACATCGGCTCGACCTATGGCGAGCCCTTGCCTACCGCACTGTTGAATGATGTGCTGGCGACCACCAAGCCGGTGCTGTGGATGAACGACAACATCTGGCAGTTGACGGCACAAGCCACGGATTTCGCCACGCAATACGGCTTCACGCCCACGTATTTCGACTTCTCCAACACCTTGACGGTGACCTACAAGGGCGTAGCGCTGGAACGCAACGCGCTGGCCGTGCCTTCAGGCCTGTTGCAAACAGTGATCAATGATCCGACCAAGGCACAAGTGCTGGCGGTCGCCACCAACGACACTGGCGGAACCATCAACTGGGCTACGCGTGGCGCCAACCTCACCTACATCGGCGAAGTTCCATTTGCCTACACCGGCCCCAATGATCGCTATCTCGCCGCGGTCGATTTCGTCAGCCAGATATCCAACCCCAGCATGCCTGCGCGCAAACGTGCCCTGGTGCGCATCGAAGACGTCGGACCGGATGCCGATCCAACTGAACTGCGCGCCATCGCCGATTACCTATACAGCGTGAACGCCCCGTTCAGCGTGGCGGTCATTCCGTACTACGTTGACCCTAACGGGTATTACAACAACGGCGTGCCACAGTACATTCACATGTACCAATCACCCGCCGTGGTCAGTGCACTGAAATACATGCAATCCAAGGGCGGCACCTTGATCATGCATGGTTACACGCATCAATACTCGAACATTGACGACCCCTACAGTGGCGTCAGCGCGGATGATTTCGAGTTCTATCTTTCGCACATCAACTCTGCCAACTACGTGATTCTCGATACGCCGGTTCCCGTCGACTCCGCATCGTGGGCACAGGGACGCATCACCAGCGGCCTGCTGGAATTGAGCAGAGCGGGCTTGACGAAGCCGACCATCTTCGAACCACCGCACTATGCGGCGTCAGCCATCGATTACCAGGTCTTCAACTCGAACTTCTCCGCCCTGTACCAGCGCGGATTGTTTGCCGCAGGATGGTGCCCGAACGGCAACTGCGGAACCGGCACGCCGAACTACACCGAGGCCTACGGTGAGTTTTATCCCTATCTGGTACGCGACATTTTCGGCACCGTGGTGATACCCGAACAGCTCGGCAACGTGGAATTGGTCGAGTTCAACAACAACCCGCCACGTTTCCCTGCCGACATTCTCTACAGCGCAAACTGCAACACGGTGATCCAGGATGTCGTACAGAGTTTCTTCTTCCACCCGTACCTGGATATCAGCTATCTCGAACAGATCGTGTCAGGACTGCAGGCGATGGGCTACACCTTCGTGCCCGCGAGCGTGATCAAGCAGGGCTGATGGTTCATCGCCGGCGGCCACCCTGCAGACCCCGGCATGAAGAGCCCCTTTCCTTCGGGAAAGGGGCTCCCTTTTGGGTAGAAATCAAAACACCTGCTGCTGCGGATACTCAGCCATGAAGTCGTTATCCCACAGGAAGTTGGTAAACGACACCGTCACCGAGACATCCAACCCCTCCACGAAGTGCCAACACCCCACCGGCAGAAACAGCACCTCGCCGGGATTGAGCGTGCACGAAAGCACCTGCACGTCGGCCATGCCCGGATAGCGCTGCAGATCGATCTGCCGGCCGTCCACGTGGGTAAAGCAGTGCTCGTGGTTGTAGACGTGCGCGATCTCGCACGCCGGCATCAGCAGCACGCGCTTGCGCCCGAGCACCTGCGCCATGAAGTTGTTGGTGAGATCGTGATGGAACGGCGTGATGGTGCCGGACGGTCCGAACCAGAGAAACCCCTGCGTGGGACCGTCGCCGCTCAAGTATTCCGGAATCTGCACGATGTCCTGCCACAGCACGTCCAGCGCCTGGCGGTTGCAGCCTTCGTTGTAGGCCGTCATGTAGAAATCGTTGCTGTGACCGGCAGCGCGCACCATCTCCACGTAGTCGCCGAACGGCATCGTCTTGCGGTGCGCGGTTTTGCGCAGCTCGTATTGCGCATCCGAATCGCGGCCGAACTGGATCTCCACTTCGCGCTCGCCGCAGCGCTCCTTGAAGTAATCGAGGTTCCAGCGCGTCATCGCCGGCCAGTCGTCCATCATGCCGGTGATGATCACCGGACGCCCGGCGGTGTAGTACGCGTCGAGGAATTCCGCGCGCGACAGCTTGTGCCGGCGCGGCACCTCTGTGTCGCGCAGACGATTCATGTGGCGCTGCGTATCGAGCAACCAGTCGTGCTTGGCCAAGCGGTTGCGCAAGCGTTGCGCACCCGCGATATACGGGCTGGCCATCGCCTGTTGAAGCTCCTGCACTGCTTCATCCTGTGGAATGCCCGCGCGCAGCATCTGCTCGTAGATGCTCTGCGGCGGACCGTCCAGCAACAGGTTTTCCGCAATCCAGCGGCGCCATTCGTCGTTGACGTGGAGCACCGGCTTCAACTCGACGTGCACCATGACCACCCCTCGCTGCTGTCAGGCACTGAATGGGTGAGCTTATCGCAGTGGCGGTCGCAAATACGTAGACAGCTGGGAGCGAGGAGCCGGTTTTGCGGTCGCCATTCCGGCACCCGCCACCCTGAGTCGATATAACTTTAAAAAATCATGTTATCTATTTGAAATAATACAAATTATTTCAAATAATAGAGGGCTATTTTGCCCACTCGCCAGCCTCAAAGCCGCACTCAGACATCGCTGAGCGCGGCATCCACGATCGCCTGTGCCTCTTGCAGAATCGCCTGCAGATGCGCCTCGCTCCGGAAGCTTTCGCCGTAGATCTTGTAGATCTCTTCGGTACCGGAAGGACGCGCCGCAAACCAGCCGCTGGCCGACATCACCTTGATGCCGCCGATGGCCGCATCGTTGCCCGGCGCGCGATCCAGCACCAGCTCGATCTTCTCGCCGGCCAGCTCCCGGCTCTTCAGCTGCTGTGGCGAAAGCTTGGAAAGCTTGGCCTTCTGCGGCCCCGTGGCCGGCGCATCGATGCGGCTGCAGTAAGGGCGGCCCAGCGCGTCGGTCAAATCGTTGAACAGGTGCCCCGGATCCTTGCCGGTGCGTGCGGTCATCTCCGCGGCCAGCAGGGACGGCACCATGCCGTCCTTGTCGGTGCTCCACACACTGCCGTCGTGGCACAACATCGACGCACCCGCGCTTTCTTCGCAGCCGAAGCCCAGCGAGCCCTCGAACAGGCCTTCGGCAAACCATTTGAAGCCCACCGGCACTTCGTAAAGCCGGCGGCCCAGGCGCTGCGTCACGCGGTCGATCAGCGAGCTGCTGACCACGGTCTTGCCCACGCCGGCCCGGTCGCTCCACTGCGGTCGGTGGCGATAGAGATAATCCACCATCACGGCCAGATAGTTGTTTGGCAGCAACAAGCCGCCGGTACGCGCCACCACGCCGTGGCGGTCGTGGTCGGTGTCGCAGGCGAACGCCACGTCGTAGCCGTCTTTCAGCGCGATCAGGCGCTGCATGGCATACGGCGAGGAAGGATCCATGCGGATCTTGCCGTCCCAGTCCACCGTCATGAAGCGGAAGGTGGGATCCACCGTTTCGCTGACCACGGTGAGGTCGATGCCATAGCGCTGTGCGATCGGCCGCCAGTAATGCACGCCGGCACCGCCGAGCGGGTCCACCGCGGCACGCACGCCCGAGCCGCGAATCAGGTCGAAGTCGATGATGTGCTTGAGATCATCGACGTACTGGCCCAGGTAATCGTGCTCTTTCACCCAGGACGAACGCCGCGCATGCTCGTAGCTCACCCGCTTCACGCCTTCGAGCTGGCTTTCCAGCAGCGCATTGGCGCGCTTCTGGATCCAGCCGGTTACGTCGGTATCGGCCGGGCCGCCGTTGGGCGGGTTGTATTTGAAGCCGCCGTCGCGCGGCGGGTTGTGCGAAGGCGTCACCACGATGCCGTCGGCCAGCCCGTGGTTGCGGCCGCGGTTGTAGACCAGGATGGCGTGCGAGACGGCCGGCGTGGGCGTGTATTCGTCGCCGGCGGAAATCATCACCGGCACTTCGTTGGCGACCAGCACTTCCAGCGCGCTCTCCAGCGCCGGGCGCGACAGCGCGTGCGTGTCGATGCCGATAAACAGCGGACCGTCGATGCCCTTGAGCTTGCGGTAATCGCAAATCGCCTGGCTGATCGCCAGCACGTGCCAAGCGTTGAAGCTGCTGTCGAAGGAAGAACCGCGGTGCCCGGAGGTGCCGAAGGCGACGCGCTGCGCAGGATCGGCCGGGTCGGGACGCAGGTCGGCGTAGGCCCCCAGCAGTTTCGGGATATCCACCAGCATGGATTCCAGGGCCACTTTGCCGGCCAGCTTGTCGACTTTGGCGTTCACGTTGCAACCTTTATCGCGTCGATAGGAATGATGCGGCCCCTGCGCTTATCCACCGCACGGGCACCATCGCGCATTATCCGCGACGGTACGTAAATCGTTGGTATGTCCCCTGTCGTACGGGTCGCAGTCTGTTCAGGCCGCCGCGGGCACCAGCTCGCCAGCCAGCGCCTTCAGGTCGGCGATGTGCTCGATGACGTGGTCTGGCGCGGGGCTGAGGCTGGCCAGATCGGCCTGCGCGGCGTAATGCCCCTGGCGCACAAACACTGTCGTGAGCCTGTCGCCCAGTACGCGCTTCATGGCGGCCAGCAGATTGGGCTTGTCGTCCACCATCACGTAGTGCGATGCCGGGTAACGCTCCTGCATGGCATCCAGGGAGCGTTCCTTGTGCACGAAGATCAATACCTCTCCGCGCACCGCGCCGTAGATACCGGCGCGATCGATCTTGTGCGGCTGAAACACGATGTCGCCATCGGACAGGATCACCGCACGCCCCAGCTTGTTGAGCGCATCGATGGTGGACAGCGCGTGCGGAAACACGTGCTCTTCAAACGGATAATCGAGCAGCCACGCCGAGGTGGCCAGCAGGCCCGGGCGGTTGTCGCTGTCGCGGCGGAAATGCTGCAAGGCGCCCAGATAATCGGCATAACCGACGGTATCGCGCAGTTGCTCATACAACGACCAGTAGCGATCGCACTCCGCCTGCCCGAACTGCTGCGTGAGATGCGCACGCAGGTCCGACGCGAAGCGGTCGTTGTCCAGCAGGGTGTTGTCGACGTCGAGCAGGAAGACAGTAGAAGAAGCGTTTACGGCTGAATTCACAACAATGTCCACTTGGATTCGCCGCCAACTGCCAGCCCGCGCGATCGATCCCCCTCGACCGGCCGGCCGTTCCATGGGCTTGCGGTGCGGCGCCGCTCGCCCGTAAAGGCCTTGAAGCCCGCAGTCTAAGCCTTCTTCACGTGAACGTCATTTCCGGAAATGCGTGTAGGCGTTCTGAAATACCCCCAGCCCCATACAACCCACACTCCCTACCCTGCGCAACTCGCTCCCTCCCCTGCGCCGCAGGGGAGGGCTGGGGAGGGGTCGCCCGAGCTTGCGACAGCGCTGAAGGCTAGCGCGAAGCTGCCCACTTTCTACTTCACCACCCAAGAAGAAATCCCGCGCATCACCAAGTTGGCCCACTCTTACCCCTTCGTCGGCATCAGCCGACATACAGGAGGATCTCAGTGTGGAGAATTTAGCGTGTCGGGTGCGCGCCTCGCTCATCGGCACCACACACCCGACTTTTGATGTGAAGTAGCGCGGATCGCATGGGTAGCCGCCCATACGACCCGCTGACCACCACCAACTCCGAATATCTAAGGAAAAGTTGATAATGGCTAAGCCCGATCTTAAGGCACCCACACGCACGCGTGTCCCCGCCGTGCCAGTTTTCCACTACTTCACCATCGCGCAGCACGTGCGATGCCGGGCAGCTCCGGGTAAGCGTCGAACCGCTATCAGCCGATAGCGACGCCGTATGCAGGGTTTTTCCTGCACCCATCACGCCGTACGCAATGTACGGCGTGACTTAACCCCATGGAGCGAAACCGTGAACGATCTCGACGAGACCCCGCAGCAGGGGCTCAACTACACGCTGTCAGAAGAAACCCACCACAAACTCGAATACATCCGCGACCAGCTCTACATGATGGCGGCAATGGTGCTGGTGATCACGCAGGAAGAAGAAGATCACCCACTGGAAATGCAACGCGGATCGTTAGGCAGCTGCTTCATGAACTTCGGCACCTTGGTGGATGAGGTGCTGGATGCGGTGACACGGCCTTATGTGCAGGGCCGGCAGGGAACGCGGACGCATTGAGGGTGGTTCGTTGAGGGCATCATTCAAAGGCAAATCACTGGTAACGCATGGTTTGCTTTTTTGGCGCCTATCAAAACAGTGCGCTATCGACCACGCCACCGCGACAGATTAATGAAGAAACCCAAGACAGCCCCCATCCACGCCAGCAAAAACAAAGCCAAACCGAGCCACGTCAGACCCATCATGAAGAACAAAAAGCCGATGAATGCAAATGGGAACGTGTAAATCCACAAGCGAACGCCTGCAAATCGGCGCTCCTTGAACACCCCTTTCAAATCAAAATTCGTCATATCCGCAGTTACTCGGGAGCAACGGGCCCCAAAACGACTTATCGGACCATCAAACCTTCTCAGGATGCTTGAGCAAATAACCACGCATCTCCGCCGTCTGCGACTTCCACTGCGGATCGTCGCCAAAATGATCGATGAAGTAGTGGATGGTGTCGTAGACACCGGGAAGGTTGTGATCCATCTGATTGCAGGAGCGCACGATATATCCCGCAGCTTTGTCGGGATATTTACTGATCAACGTATCCGCCATCACTTCTGCCTTTTGCGGCTGACGCCCGGCATGGTTGTAGAGATCGCCCAGCAAACCCAGCGCATCGTAGTTATCAGGATCGCGCTGGAGCACGGCGAGCAGCGTCGCTTCAGAGTCCTTCACATCGCCAGCCTGGGCGTAAATGTTGCCAAGCTGTGCCTGCATGGCATTGTTCTCCGGGAAGCGCTTCGCTACTGCCGCAAAGGCGGCTATAGCACCCTTACTGTCACCTAGCGCAATCATGTCTTGCGAGCGCCACCGGAGCGCATCGACGTTGGTCGGGTTGAAACGAAGCGCCTCGCTATAGAGTTCCACTGCTTCGCGATTGTTCGGGCCGTCAACCTTCGAAGCGAGAGAAATGAGACCGGAAGCACTGAGATTCTTGTCGGCCGCCTGCACAACCAGCTCATTGATACGAGATTGGGGATAATTGCAGTAGCAGGTCGCCCGATAAACAGCCGGGGTTTGCACGACCATACGTAACAGAGGATTCCGGCCCACCAAGCTCTGGTCTTCGTGCACTTGCTCCAGCAGGCCGCCAAACATATCGCCCCATTTATCTTGCGCATTACTCATCATCTGCCTGCGAATAGCGAAATTTGCAGGGTCCTGCTTCAGACCGGATGCGGCTGCCTGGTACATGTAATCGCCGTCACTATCCAGCGCGCCGGCGGAGATCATGGATGAATAGGCCGCGACAAGCGTTGGCATCAAGCTAACCGCCTGATCCAGATCCCTTCGTGCCAAGACCAATTGCTGATCCATACCCTGGATCTGATCATCGTTCAGATCGCGCGCCCAGCCAAATCCTCTTGCCTGCTGAGCGGCATCAAAATACTGCATGCCGCTAGCTGCCAGTGCAAAGGCGCTTTGTGGCTCCTGCTGCTTCCACAGCTCGATCACACTACGAGTATGTGCGTTTGAATCATTGAACCCGGCATCGTCGAATGCTGCATCAACGACACCAGGCTGATCGGGATCATGCAATTGCGCATCCAGGTATGACTGGAAAGCATGATCGACTTCGGCAGCCTTGCCCTGTTTCAAAAGGTTCTCGATATCCGCCAATGACAGGGCCTTTATCGCGTGCAACCGGCAATACGCCCGCGTCGTTGTCTCATTCCAGTGGCTACCCGGCAGATCCGGGGTTTGCAGACAACGCTGAAGCGGGTCGGCAATGCCATCCGCAGTCTTCACCGCTGCCAAGAACGCTCTGTAGTCCGCCTCGCCCTTTCGCTCTTGTTGAGCCGCCTGGTCAGCATTACGCCCATCCCACCAGAGGTGAAGCACCAGGACCACCGCAACAAAGCCCAATATCCCAGCCAACGCCAACTTGATCTTGCCCTGCGACTCAGACGGCTTCGACAGCCCCAAGCCTTCCTGGTCCGAATCCATACGTCCCTTCCCCTGTGCCCGATATCAACGGTCGCTGCGTATCATAGACTGGAAACCTCGGCTTTCACGTTACCTGGTTGGCACCGGGATCGATTACCCAAGCCTGCCCAACCATTCCTCCGCATCTTCATCGCCCATGGACTTGGCAACGAGCAACCAGTGTCGTGCCCAGCGAGCATTACCCCCGTTGAAATAACCAACACCGAGATTGTGCGCCGCCTCGGCACACCCTGCTGCAATGGCACGCTTATACCAGTGGCGAGCCTTATCGAAATCGGCACGAACTCCGTCGCCTTCGTCATAAAGGTTAGCGAGATTGACCTGAGCTTCGGGGCTGCCAAGCTTCGCAGCACGCAGGAACAGCTTGACCGATCTCGTGCGCTCGCCGGACTCGAACAGGTCGCAAGCTTCCTCGAGCAAGCTTCTTGCGTCACCTCCCACTTCTCCTAAGGATGTATTAACTCGGCGCTTCATTTTTCTCATCACCCCTCCTTTAATCCCGCACTAATTCCACCCTTGGATGTTCATTAAACGGGAAGCCATTCGCATAATAACGTCACACGCGCAAATCACCCTTGCGCAGCCCGCTCGTTAGGCCGAATATCGAATCGACGGATCGACTGCCGTCGCCAACCCATGGGGATAGACATGCGATTGCTCAAGGTAGTGGTCTGTCTGGTTTCTCTCGTGATGGTCGGTGCATGGGCTCATGCACCGGTGGTTTCCCAAGCAACGGCTAAATCGCCGCACGCGGCGCAGGCGCCTGGCGATACGCTGGCGGCCATTCAAAAGAGCGGGGTGATACGCGTGGGCGTGGCGCTCAATGCGCCCTGGGTATTGCGTGACAAGAATGGGCAATGGATCGGCCTGGATATCGACCTGGCGCGGCAGTTTGCCCAGGACATGCGCTGGAAGGTGGAGTTTGTACCCACCTCCTGGTCTGGCGGCATCGACGATCTGCGCGCCGGTCGTTTCGACATGCTTGCCGCGGGGCTCAGCATTACACCGCAGCGTGCCCTGCTGCTGAAATTCACCCACTCTTACGGCAATTTCTCGTTGGGGCTGGTGGTGAATCGCAAGGCGTTGGGCAAGGACGACCTGCTTACGCTGGAAACCGGTGCAGGCAAGCACAAGATCGGCGTGCTGTCGGGCACGGTCACCGCGGCAACCGCCAAGGAATATCTGGGCAATAGCGAGCTGGTGGAAATCGATGACGAAAGCAAGGCGATCCAGGACCTGCGCAGCGGTACGCTGGATGGCCTGATTGCCGAGCAGCCGTTGCCGGACGCACTCGCCCATTCCTATCCCGATCAGCTGCGCACGCTGGACGTGAGCACCTACGGCAAGACGGCGCATGCTTTTGCCGTGCGCCCTGGCGATCAGGATCTGGCCGACGTGCTCAACGCATGGCTGATCTATGAAGATGCCGCCGGGTGGATACAGTCGCGCAAGGAATTCTGGATTCACAGTGCGGCGTGGATTGAGCTGATGTAACCGTGTGGGACGCCGCTGCCGAGTGCAGTCGCAAGAGTGGCCCCTCACCCCAGCCCTCTCCCCGAAGGGGAGAGGGTGCAAGTCAGTTCTAGTAGAACCCCTTCTGCACCTGGAACCAGAAGCGCGCCACGCCGCCGTTATCCTGCGGTCCAAGTAGCTTCGGATGGTTGCCGAACGGTTTGGCAATGCTGGTGCTTACTATCCAATCGTGCGACGCGGCCCAATGCAGGCCGAGGCCGACGCTATTCAAGCGTGCGCTGTTTGGTCCCGGGTAGAAGGTGATCTTGTATTGCTGCACGCGGCCGCTGTCGACAAATGCCGACGCCTGCCAGGGTCCAGGCAGCATTGAGAAGGTGAAATCGTGGCGATATTCGAACGTCGCCAGATTGCCCTGCGCACCCGATATCACGCCAACGTCATAACCGCGCACCGAGGTGGGGCCGCCCAGGTAGAACTGCTCGGAGGTGTCCAGGTTCTTGTTGGCATGCTGGGCCGAAAAACCCGCGTAAAGCGCATTGGTGTCGTCCAGCTGTTGCAGGCGGGAGGCTGAAAAATCCCATTTTGTGTAGCTTCCGGCGGTCTGCGCACCGAAGTAGTCGATGAACTTGGCGATGAAGTTGTCGAAATACAGCCGGCCGTGGGTGCCGCTGATATTGAAATTGGTGACGCCGGTGACGTCGCGCTGGTCGCCGGCCACAGTCAGCGTCCACGTGTTTGCATGGCGATTGGTTTCGATGTATTCGGCGTCGATGTCATCGCGCAGGCGCTTGTGATCGAACTCGACCTGCGCATACAGATTGCCTGCGGTATTGCGGATGAAGTTCTGCGTGAGGTTGATGCTGCCGACCTGCGCCGTGCCATGCGCATGCAAGTCCTGCAGGCCATCGCCCAGGTGATAAGCCAGGTCGGTGGCTGCCACACCCAGCACCGTGCCCTGCCCGTTCAACAAATAACGGTACCCGACGCGGCCATAACTCATGCCGCTACCGGAAGACACGCCGCTGAAATCCAGCACGTCACCCTGATGGAACAACCCGTTGACGGCAAAGCTTCCGCTGAGGCGCACTGGATCGGTATAGCGGTTGCCATAGTTGTCCAGGCCAAGCGTGCCGGTATAACGCGGCGCCGAGGTCACATCCACCACCAGATCTGACGTGCCCACTTCCGTGCCTGGCCTCATGACGGAATTGACGATCGCACCGGGCACATCCGACAGCAGCAGCAGGCAACGCTCCAGCGTGAAGTCGCTGACCTGCTGTCCCGATTGCAACGGCGACAAGGTCGCGTTCAAGACGTGATTGGCAACTTCGCTCTGGTTTTGCAAGGTAACCTGGCCGTAATGCGCCTCTACCACGGCGATGCGCACCACGCCGTTTTGCAGGGTTTGCGCCGGCACGTAGGCGGTAGCCAGCGGATAACCGCGGGCGTGATAGGCATCGCTGATGCGGTCGGCCAGGTCGTCGAGATCGCCGAGCGTGAGGTTCTTGCCCTCCCCCGGCGCAACGATCGCATGCAACGTGGCCGTGGGTACGGCGGTGTTGCCGGTGATCTCGATCTGGCGCACCGGAAACGCTTCGCTGCTGGCGGTGTTGTTGCGATGCGGGTGGCGGATCTTCAGCTTCAAATTGTCCGACGGCGGCCCCGGCGGAATCGATGGTTGCGTCTCTTGCAGAATCTGGCCGCTATTGGGCGGCGGCGTGCCGCGTGTTTGTGCGCTGGCCGCGGTGGTGGCCAGCGCTAAGGAAAGTGCAAGGCAAAGCAGGCTGAGCGGTGGAACCGTACGGTGTATCGGCTTCATGTGGGCACCGGCACTGTTGTTGTTTTAGTCGGGCGGCGCCATCTGCTGCGCCACGTGATGGCTTGCTCATTAAGGAGACGCATCGGTGGGCAGCCTTACCCCTCCGTTCTGCACACTGACGGGAAGCCCGGAATGGAAATCGGTGCGGATCACGTTGCGCTCGATCGGGCGATGGCGCTTCTTCTGGTTGCCGTTGAACACACCCACCGCGGACATGTCCGCCGTGCCGTAGGGCGTGGCAATGACCTGCGGGTACAGCGCACCATCGATCTGCGCGAGCCAGCTGCCTTGGATACCGGTATTCAAGTAGCCCACGTCGATGATATCGGCATCGGTGGTGGTGATCGAATCGGTGACCACATAGTCGCCCGCATTCGGTCCGCTGAGACTGATACCCGACACCGTCACCAGCTTGCCATCGCCGACATAAGGCGAGCCGAACAAGGCCGAGGTATCGGTGATGCCAACGGGGAAGCCCGGCACGGTGCCGTTACTGCTCAAACTCACCGTGTCGTTGTCGGTGCCGTTATAGATGCGGTTGGTGCCTTGTGCCGTAATCGTAATCGGCAGCGGCGTGATATTGGCGATCGTGGTGGTACTGGTGTTGAAGGTGTAGTTGCTGATATCCGCGCCGCTGCCGGTGATGCCGGAAACCGTCACCGTCTTGCCGTTGGCCGCACTAGGGTCACCGAACAACGCCGACAAATCCGCGAAGCTCACCTGGTCACCAGCCAATACGCCGTTGGCATACAACGAAATCGTATCGATATCGTTGCCGTCGAACACCTTGTTGGTACCCGTCGCGCTGATGGTGATGGCTAGCGGCGTGATATTGGCCGTGGTCGTCGTGGTGGTATTGAGCAGCACATAGTTGCCTGCGTCTGCGCCGCTGGCGCTGATGCCGTCGACGGTTACCGCTTTGCCATTGCCGGCGTTCTTGTCGGAGAAATTGGCCGACGTGCTGGCAAAATCCACCTGGTCGCCGGCAATCACACCAGAACTGCCAAGGCCTACCGTATCCAGCGTATTGCCGTCGTAGACCTTGTTGGTGCCGGTCGCGGTTACCGCAATGGCCAACGGCGTGACGTTGGCGGTCAATCCGGTCGGCTGTACCAGGATGTAGTTGCCGGCATCGGTGCCGTCGAGCGTCATGTCGGTGGTCACCGTCTTGTTGGTGCCGACGTCCTTGCTGGCAAACGTTCCGGCCGTGGCATTGCCCAACGTTACGGTGTCACCGCCGAGCAGACCGGAAAGTTGCGCGCCTGTTACAGCATCTTGCGTGGTGCCGTTGTACACGCGATCGGTAGCTGTCGCTCCGGTGATATACAACGTAACCGGCGTGATATTCACCCAGTTGTCACCGCCGACAAAGGTGTAATTGGCAGCGGACGCACCATTGTCCCCGGTAAGGGTGAAGCCATTGAGTCCATTCAAGGCAAACGGTTGCCGCTCACCTACATTTTTAGTGCTGAGCGTGCCCGTGCCGGAAAGCGTGAGTGTCTGCCCATCGACACCGGTCAACACGCCGTTGTTGCCGAACAGGCTCGCGTCGGCGTTGGTGGTGGCATCATAGACGCGGGTACTGGTCAAACTCAGCACGGCCGGGCTGATATTGCCGCTGGTCGTGGTGCTGGTGTTGAACGTGTAGTTGGAGGCATTCGCGCCAACCGCTGTAATGCCGTTGACGGTGATCGCCACACCCGTACCCACATTTGACTGGCTGAAGTCGGCGGACGTGTCGGTAAAGCTCAAGACGTCACCGCCCACCAGCCCCTGGCCGCTCAAGTTGACCGAGGCACTGGTGGTGCCGTCATAAGTCTTGTTGCCGCCGATCGCCGTCACCGTAATCGGCCGTGGATTGATTTGCAGCGTATCGGTACCACCCGTCAGTGTGTAATTGCTGGCAAGCGCAGAGCCATTGCCGGCAAGCGTGAGGCCATCGGTGCTGAAATCCGCTCCGGTGTAGGTGCCGACATTCTTGCTCGATACCGTGCCCGAACCGCTCAGGGTCAGGGTTTCGCCACCGAGCCCGGTCAATACGCCGTTGCTACCGAACAGCGCAGCCTGCGCATCGGTAGTGCCGTCGAAATCGCGTACGCCGCTGAGGTTGATCAGGTATGGCGTGATGTGCAGCGTGTCGGTTCCACCCACCAGCGTGTAATTGCTTGCCAGGGCGGTCCCATTACCGATCATGTTCAGCGTGCCGAGGTTGAAGTTCGGGGCATTTGTGTAGGTTCCTACGTTCGCGCTCGATGCGACGCCCGCACCGCTCAATGACAGCGTTTCACCGGCTACGCCTTGCACCACGCCATGGTTGCCAAACAGATTGAAATTGGCGCTGGTCGTCGTATCGAACGGCCGCGTGCCTTCGAGATTGATGACATACGGCGTGACGACAAGCGTATCGACGCCGCCCACCAGGGTGTAGTTGCTGGCCAATGCGCTGCCGTTGTCGTTCAAGGCGAGGCTGCCCAGGCTGGCAAGCGGAGACGTGCCTACATTGAAGGTAAGCGACGTGCCGGTGCCGGTAAGCAGCAGCGTCTGGCCGTCCACGCCGGTAACCATGCCATTCGTGCCGAACGAGGATGCATTGGCGTCGTTGTTGCCATCGTAGGCCCGGGTTCCGATCAGATTGATGATGGCCGGGTTGATGGCGGCGCTGGTGTTGGCCGTGGTATTGAAACTGTAGTTGCCGGCATCGGCACCGCTGGCGGCAATGCCATCCACCGCAATGCCGACGTTGGCGCCGGCGTTGGGCGAATTGAAGTTGGCCGAGCTGTCGCTGAAGTTGATTGTATCGCCGGCCACGACGCCGTTGCTGCTCAAGCCCACCGTGGCGGCGGTGGTGCCATCGTAGGTCTTGGCACTGCCCGTCGCCACCACCGTGATCGGCTTGGGCGTGATATCCGCGGTGACGTCCGCAGGCTGCACCAGGTTGTAATTGCCGGCGTCGCTGCCCCCGATCGTCATGGCGGTGGCGACCGATTTGCCATTACCGACATTCTTGGTGTCGAACGTACCGGCACTGTCGTTGCCGAGCGTGATGTTGTCCGTGCCGAGTACGCCGACTAGTTGCGAGCCGCTCAAGCTGGCGTCGGTATTGCCGTCGTACACCTTGTTGGCGGCTACGGTCCCGGTGACGGTCAACGTGGCCTTGCTGATGGTGACGGTATCGGTGCCGCCGATCAGGGTGTAGTTGCTTGAAAGCGCGCCGTTGAGACCGCCCAGGGAGTAATTGTTGATGGCGCCCGGCGCAAACGCTTCGGAGCCGACGTTCTTTGACACCAGGGCATTGGTATTGGTGTTGGCCAATTGCAGCGTCTGGCCTCCGATGCCATCGACCACGCCGTTATTGCCGAACAGCGAAACATCCGCATCCGTGCCGGCGTCATAGACACGCGACCCGCTCAGGTTGATCACCACGGGCGTGATATTCGCCGCGGTGTTTGCCGTGGTAGCAAAGCTGTAATTGCCCGCATCGGCGCCGGTGGCGGTAATGCCTGTCACGCTGATCGGAATGCCAGCAGCGGCGTTCGGGCTGTTAAACAGCGCAGAGCTGTCGCTGAAGGTGACCGCATCACCAGCGACCACGCCGCTGCTGCCGAGGATCACCGTTGCCGTGTCGGTCGTATCGTAGACCTTGTTCACCCCGGTGGCATCCACGAGGATGGTCTTGGGTGTGATGTTCGCTTCCAGCCCGGAAGGCTGGCCGACCAATGCATAGTTGCCGGAACTGGTTCCGGCAAGGCCCATATTGGTGCTTACCGCGATATCCGTACCCACGTTCTTGCCGGCAAATGTGCCAGTGGTGGCATTGGTGAGGGAGACGATATCACCAGGCAACGGCGAGGACAGCGTGGCGCCGGTGATGGTGGCCGTGGTGGTGCCGTCGTAGACCTTGTCCTGCGCCGTCGCACCGCTGACAGTCAACAGATAGGGCGTGACAATCAAGGTATCGGTACCGCCGACCAGGGTGTAATTGCTGGCGGTTCCCGTACCGTTTCCGAGCGCCAGGCCGCCCAGCGTGAAATTGCTGCCCGTGTAGGTGCCGACATTCACGCTCGATACCGTGCCCGCCCCGGTCAAAGTCAGAGTCTGGTTGGCGATACCGGTATTGATTACACCGGTGCCGCCGGTAAGCGTGGTTGCAGTCGCGTCGTTATTCTGGTCGTACACGCGCGTACCGCTGAGGTTGATGATGCGCTGAAAAATATCGGCGCTGGTGCTTGCGGTGGTGTTGAACGTGTAATTGCCCGCATCCTTGCCGCTGGCGGTGATGCCCGAGACGGCGATCGGCAGGTTGTTGCCGACGTTGCTCTGGCTAAACGCGGCCGAGCTCTGGGTGAAGGTCACACTATCCCCGGCCAGTATCCCGGCGCTGGTCAGCGCGACATTCGCATTGGTCGTGGCGTCGTAATACTTGTTGAAGCCGCTGGCGGTGACGGTAATGGCCAGCGGCGTAATGGTGCCGGTAAGCGCCGTGGGTTGCACGATGATGTAGTTGCTCGCATCCGTGCCGCTGATCGTCATGCTGGTGCTGACCGGCTTGTTGTTGCCGGCGTTCTTGTTGTTGAACTTGCCGGTGGTGGCATTGCCCAGCACGACGCTGTCGCTGCCCAATACGCCGGTGAGCGTCGACCCTTGCAAGCTCGCCGTGGTAGTGCCGTCGTAGACCTTGGTGGTGACCGTGGTACCACTGACCGTCAGCGTGGCTGGCGTAATGGTTACCCAGTCCGTGCCGCCGACCAGCGTGTAATTGCTGGCGAGGGCCGAGCCGATGCCGTTCAAGGTGAAACCGCTCAAACCGCCGGCAGCGAAGGGCTGGTGCACACCGACGTTCTTGGTCGACAGCTGGCCGGTGCCGCCCAATTGCAGCGTGTCGCCATTGATGCCGGTAAGCACACCGCTTTTGCCGAACAAGGTATAGGCGGCATCGGTGGCCGCGTCATAGACGCGCTGGCCGGTAAGGTTCAGCACGACGGGGTTGATCGTGCCGGTGCCGGTGCCTGTCGTGGGCAAGATGTAGTTGGAAAGATTGGTGCCCGCATTGGCCAGATAGTCGGACAGGGCCAAGGTGGCGTTCACGGTGACATTGGTGCCGGCATTGGCGCTGGCGTAGCTGGCGCTTGCCGTCTGCGGCAGCGTGGCGCCCTGCCCGGCCACGAATCCGGTAATCGTGTAGTCGGAAGCGACCAGGGTCGCGGCACTGTTGCCGTTATAGGTCTTGGTGGGATCGCCGGTGACGGTGACGGTCAGCGGTGCCGGCGTGATATTGGCGGTGAGGCCCGGTTGCGTGAGCGTGTAATTGGAAGCCGAACCTCCGCCGATGCTGAAGCCGCTGACCGAGACGGCAAGATTGTTGCCGACGTTGGTCTGGCCGAACTGTGCGGTCGCCCCGCCGGACGACAGGGTCACCGTATCGCCGGCAAAAACGCCGCCCAGCGCAGCGTTGCTGGTATTGAGTGTGTCCGCCGTGGTGTTGTCATACACCTTGTTGTTGGCGATGAGGCCGGTGATGGTAAGCGGTGCCGGCGTGATATTGGCGGCCAGTCCCGTGGGCTGCACCAACGTATAGTTGGCCGCTTCCGAGCCGCTGATGCTGAAAGCGCCTGGGGTAACGGCAAGACCGTTGCCCACGTTCGATTGCGAGAACGTGCCCGTGGTCGCCGAAGCAAGGTCGACCTTGCCCGCATCGGAGGAAACCAGGCCGGCGAGCCCGGCGCTGGCCACGTTGAGCGTTGCCGCCGTATTGGCGTTGTAAGTCTTGTTGTTAGCGTAGACGTTGGTGACATACAACGGCGCAGGCGTGATCGTTCCCGTACCGGTTGCGGTCGTCGGCAAAGTGTAATTGCTGAGCAAGGTACCCGGATTGGGCGTGAAATCGCTGGCCACCAGGTTCGCAGTAATGCCTTCGGTACCTGCGTTCGGGCTGTTGTAGCTGCTCGTTGCATTGGGCGTGAAGCTGGTGCCTTCGCCGTTGACGAAGCCGCTGATCTGGAAATTGTTGCCGCTGAGCGAAACGCTGGTAGTGCCGTTGTAGACCTTGGTGGGATTGCCGATGATGGTAGCGGTCAACGGCGCCGGCGTGATGGTGCCGGTGCCATAGGCGGTGATCGGGAACTGATAGTTGCTGAGATTGGTGCCAGGGTCTGGCGTGAAATCCGCCTGGACCATGTTCGCCGTCACCGGCTGCGAGCCCACGTTGACCGTGGCGTATTGCCCGACGATGGTCTGGTTGACCGTGGCGCTATCGGAACCCTGGAAGCCGGACAGGGTGAACCCGTTTGCGGCAACGGTGGCAACGTTGTTGCCGTCGTAAACCTTGGTTGGGTTGCCGGTAATCGCCGCATTGAAGCTGAGCGAAATCGGCGCGGGAGTAATCGTGCCGTAGCCGCTCATCAAGGCCGGCAGCACGTAATTGGTGAGCAGCGTGCCAGCTCCGGCGCTGTAGTTGGAAGCGGTGAGCGTGGTGCTGACCGGCTCCACGCCCGCATTGGGCGAACCGTAGGTGCCGCTGGTCTGGTTGACGCTGATGCTTTGTCCGGGCAGCAATCCGCCCAGCGCAAAATTGGATGTGTTCAACGACGCATTGGTATTGCCGTCGTAGACCTTGGTGGGGTTGTTGACGATGGCGCCGGTCAACACGATCGGATTGATCGTGCCCAGGGTGCTGACGCTCGACGGGAAGCTGTAGTTCGACATCGACGTGCCGGATGCGGCTACGAAATCCGACGATTCCAGCGTTGCCGTCACCGTGATGTTGCTGCCGGCGTTGGGCGTGGCATAGGTCGAGGTACTGTTCTGGCCGACCGTGGCGCTTTGCCCTGCCACGAAACCGGTGACGGTGAAATTCGAACCGGGCAGCGTGGCGGCGTTGGTGCCGTCGTAGATCTTGGTCGGATCGCCGCCGAGTGTCACGCTAAGCGCTTTTGGCGTGATGTTCGCCGCAAGTCCGGATGGCTGACTGAGGATGTAGTTGCCGATGGCCGACCCGCTGATGCTGAAACCGCTCGCCGTCACCGCCAGATTGTTGCCGACGTTCGATTGCGAGAACGTGGCGCTGGCGCCCGCACCGGACAGCGTGACGTTGTCGCCTGCAACCAGTCCGCTCAAGGTGGCGCCGCCGAGGTTCAAGGTGGCGGCATTGGTAGCGTCATAGACTTTGCTGTTGGCGCTCACGCCGGTAATGGTGAGCGTGGCGGGCGAGATATTCGCCATGAGTCCGGTGGGCTGGATCAGTGCGTAATCGAAGGCCTTGCTGCCGCTGAGCGCGAATCCGCTCGCCGTTACCGTCAAGCCGTTGCCCACGTTGGATTGGCTGAAGGTGCCGCTGGCACCGGATGCGTTCAGCGTCACCGAACTCGCATCGCCCGCCAATATGCCGTAGAGCGATGCGCTACCTGCATTGAGCGTATCGACCGTGTTGCCGTTATAGACCTTGTTGGTCGCCAGCACGTTGCGGATCGATACCGGCGCCGGCGTGATCGTGCCATAACCCGTGGCGGTAGCCGGCAGGCTGTAATTGCCCAGGTTGGTGCCGGCGGCAGCGATGAAGTCGGTGCTGGTCAGCGTTGCGGTGATCAAATCGTGATTGCTGACATCCGGCGATGCGTAACTGTTCGCCGTCTGCGAGCTGATCGTGGCGCCCTGCCCGGCGACAAATCCGCTCACCTGGTAATTG
Source organism: Dyella mobilis (assembly GCF_016904945.1). Classification (GTDB taxonomy): domain Bacteria; phylum Pseudomonadota; class Gammaproteobacteria; order Xanthomonadales; family Rhodanobacteraceae; genus Dyella_B; species Dyella_B mobilis. Next base: position 114,584 of record NZ_JADIKF010000033.1, on the reverse strand, counting down.
GCGGACGTCACCGTCGTCTGCACGGTGTCGTCATACACCTCGGTGGGGTTGCCGACGATGGATACCGTAATGGGCGCCGGCGTGATCGTGCCTACGTTGGCGCTGACCGCGGAACCGGAAAAGCTGTAGCCGTAGACCGGGATGCTGCCGGTGCTGTCGGTCATCGAGAAGTTGGCGATCGAATTGGGGCCGGTCACCGAAATGCCGGTGCCGGCATTGGCGTTGCCATACGTACCTGGCGCGCTCACGATCTTGTTGCCGTTGACCAGCCCGGTGGTGGTCAGGTTTGCGCCGGCAATGGTCGCGCTGGTGGTGCCGTCGTAGACCTTGCTGATCGTGCCGGTAAGCCCGGTGACTTTCAGCACCGGCGCCAGGCTGTACAGGAAGCCATTGCCGACATCGTTCGCTGTGAGTGCGGTGCCGTAAGCCGCGTTGTACTGAATGAATTGCGGCTTGAGGCCGCCGGCCGTGTCCAGGGTCGGGTTGGTGGAATAGATCAGCCATGGCGAGGATGTGCCGGTAGAAACCGCCGATGCGCCCGCGTTGTTGACGAAGTTGGCGCCGGTCGCGAGGGTGACGCCGGTGGCGCCGACGATTGAAACGCCCGATGCGATCGTCAAGTTGGCGCCCTGCGCATACATGGTGACACCGCCGGCGCCGCTGACCGATGCATTGACGTTGACGCCGTGATACGCCAGCAGGCTGAGGCTCGCGGCGGCATTGGTCCAGCTGATCGCCGCGTTGACGTTGATGTCGCCCAGGCCGCCCGTCTGCACACCCACGCCGGTCACACCGGTGGCCGTGGTCTGTTCGGTAACGTTGGTGCCGCCGTTGAGTGTGCTGGAAATCGTTGTCGCCGCCGCGGCATTGATGGTCAGGTCAGTAGGATCGACCAGCCAGGTGCCGGCCTTGCCCTGCTCCGCCGCGGCAGTAATGTGCGCGTCGTTCGCCAGGTTGAATTGTGCGGCCGACGTCTCGATGGAGCCGCCGCTGCCGCCGTTCGGCGCGCTGGCATCCAGAGTACCGCCCACATTCACGGTGCCGTCCGTCATGCCACCCAACAGGGTGATCACGCCGTTGTGGTTCTGGACGGTTTGCGCCTGCACCCGGCCGGTGTTGTTGACGGCGCTTGCCAGCAACGCATCCTTGGCACCTGCCGTCATGATCACTCGACCGCCATCGGCAACGATCAATTGCCGGTTTTCCGCCAGATTGTTCAGGGTGCTCTGGTCGACCTGCACGTGCAGCAACTGATTGTGGGCGAAGCTCAGGGTGACGGCGCTGCCACCGGCCAAGGCCACCGTACCCAGTTGTGCGCTGATCACTCCGCGATTGGAAACCTGGTTGCCGATCAAGGCCGCATAGCCCGCCTGGGCAGTCACGATGGAGCCTTCGTTGATCACACTGCCTTTGCCGGAGCCCTCGAATACGCGGTTGCCCGAGAGCGACGAGTCGTCTTGCAGATCAAGCGTGGAAGCGACCAGTCCCCCCACATTCACCTGTGCACCCTGGCCGAACAGGACGCCATTGGGATCGATCAACCAGACTTGTCCATTGGCATCGAGGTGACCGTAGATTTCGCTCGGCGTGCTGCTGAAGACGCGATTGATCGCAATCGCGCTACTGCCCGGCTGCAGGAAATCCACCGTCTGATTAGGTGCGATGTTGAAACTTTGCCAATTCAGGCTGAGCGTCGGACTGGTTTGCACGATGGTCGTGGTGTTGCCGACCTGCCGGATTTGCCCCGAGCCGCCGACAATCTGTCCGCCCACCGGTCCGTTGCCGGCATAGGCCGCGCCGGCAGCGCACAGCGATGCCGCGAGCACGGACAGCACCAACATTCGATGCCTGATTGGTCGCTTGCCCGCATTGGCGCCTAGTGAACGGGCATTCGCCAGTTCAGACGCGACAACCCATTGCCCGCTGGCACGATTCCAACACAGACGATAGATGTGATTCATGGCTCAAAGCACCGGTGCATGGATGATTCCGAGGCACGCGCACTTTCAGACGGAGCGCGCAACCACGACCCGACAAGACATGAGCTACAAAGGAGAATGCGAGAAACGGGCGGCGAACTCCGCCCTGATGCAGGAATGCGGTTTTGCCTGAAGCGTTTGCGCAGGACGCGCTGGCATTACCCAAAAGAAAAACGTCACTGGCGCAATGAGTTCGCCAGTTACTCCCCCAACATGGACCTACTGTGGGCATCCTCCCACTCGCAGCCATGAAAATCCCTCTCGTGACGAGCAGCCCCACATCCGCTACGCGGATGTAGAACGGGTGATTCATTCACACCATGCCCCCCCGACACGGCCCCAGACAGCCAGAGCAACTGCCGAAATTCAAAACGCCGAATGAACGGCGCGCAGCGATTCTAAATCGAGCAAAACAAAAAAAACAACGGATATAAGCGCATGAACACCGAATATAAACGTCTAAACGTCTAATTCACATTAGTGAAAATGCATTAACAATTCAAAACGAACGTCTTCAATGCACGTGTCCAGGCTGAGCCGCCGGATCGTCTTGCAGCACCACGTGTTCAACACCATAACCGGCATCGGCCCATGCATCGAGCCCACCCAACAGCGGACGCACGCGGCGATAGCCCAGCACCATCAGCCCTTTCGCCGCCTTGGCCGCCGATACCTCGTTGGGGCAGCTGCAATAGATCACCACTTCCCGGTCGATCGATACCTGCTCGAGCTGTTGCTCGACGCCACGCAGATCGACCATCAGCGCACCGGGAATGATGCGCGCATCCATCAGGCGCGATGCTTGCGAGCGCACGTCGACCACCACGGGCGTTTGATCTTCTTGCATCAGCCGATGCAGTTCGTCCACCGTGATGCGCGCCAGGCGCAGCGACAACAACAGCTTGCGACGCTGCCACCACTTCACCAGCACGTAGGCCATCAAGGCGGCCACCAGGCACTCCACCGCCACCGTGCCGGCGCTGGCAAGCAACAGCAGTACGTGATCGATCTGATGGGCGAAGGCATAACCGAGGCCGACCACCAGGCCGATCCAGATCAGTGAACCGGCCGCATCCATCCACGCAAATACCCAGGGTTCAAGTTTCATCGCTCCCGCCAGCGGGGGTGCAACCGTGGACAGTCCGGGCACGAATTTCGCGATCAGCAAAAGGCGGCCGCGCCAACGCTGAAAGCGCAGTTCGGATTGCTTTACGCAGGAGTCCGGCGACAAGGAAATGCGGCACAGCGTGCGCATCACGGCAGCGCCGTAGTACCGCCCGGCCCAATACCAGGCCAGGTCCGCGACCAGGCAGGCAACCAGCGCCGACAACACCACGGCCCCCAGCGGAAGCCGGCCGATCGACGACAGCGCCCCTGCGACCACCAGGGTAGGCACGGCGGGTACCGGCGCACCGGCCTGCTCCACCAGCACGTTGAGGAAGACCAGCAACAGGCCGTATTGCGCGATCAGCTCGATAATCGCATGCGTCACCGGGAAACCTCTATCGGGTTGTCCGCCATCTCGGACGATCGCATCGTTGGGGCTATTGCCCTCCATTGCAAGCAGCAAAAAGGGGCCGTGCGATCTATCCGCACAGCCCCTCGAAACGGCCTGGGAATTCAGCCGGTCAGCCCGCTGCCGGCTCGGGCAATGCGCTACCCACCTGAGGGGTGTTTTCGGCCAGCAGGCTACGGAAAAGGAGCCCGCCGACGGCCCCGCCCAGCAGCGGTACAAGCCAGAACATCCACAGCTGATGCACCGCCCACGTACCCTGGAACAGCGCCACGCCAGTGCTGCGTGCGGGGTTCACCGAGGTGTTGGTGACCGGGATGCTGATCAGGTGAATCACGGTCAGGGTAAGGCCGATGGCCAGGGGGCCGAAGCCTGCCGGAGCGCGGCGATCGGTTGCGCCGTGGATGACGATCAGGAACATGGCAGTGAGCACGAATTCGCACACCATGCAGGCCAGCAGGGAATACCCGCCGGGCGAGTGCTCGCCGTAGCCGTTGGAAGCAAAGCCGCTGGCGGTGGCATCAAAACCCGGTTTGCCGCTGGCAATCACGTAGATGACCGCTGCGGCGGCCACGGCCCCGAGCACTTGCGAAACGATGTAGGGAATCACGTCCTTGCCGCTGAAACGGCCGCCAAAGAACAGCCCTACGGTAATTGCCGGATTGAAGTGCGCGCCGGAAATCCCGGCACAAGCATAGGCCATGGTGACCACGGTCAGGCCGAAGGCCAGCGCCACACCGAGAAAGCCGATACCCAGCCCCGGATAGGCGGCCGAAAAGACGGCCGCACCGCAGCCGCCGAGTACTAGCCAGAAGGTTCCGAAAAACTCGGCACTAAGTCGTTTGGACATGGTTGTCTCCGATCAATAGAAATGAAGAGCGCACACGCAAAGCGAGGTTTGCTGCGTATTTCTTTATTGCGACGTCTTTGTCCCCCGGAGGCCATGCCGCGATCCATGGCGATGGCTGATCGCGTAATACCACGAGGCGCTTCGCTGCGGAAGCCTCCCGTGGAGGAAAGAGACGCACGCAAAGGGCGCGATCTTGCTGGAGGCTTGCCCAAAAGTAGTTCAGACTGCCCTGAATTACAGTGCTGCGGGTGTCTGTCCTGACGAGGGTTTTGATCTCGGCGCCGCGAATGCCTTTTGCCGATGACATCCCGTTGCATGGACGAGCCCCCTTGCATACACCACCCATGACTGGCGATACCTCCCATGCCGGATAACGATTTTCCCTGTGCTGATGAAGCCATCGTTCTGCAAAGTTGGGGAAAAAATGCCAAAGCGTGGACACGTGCAGTACGCACGAACGCCATCGAAAGCCGGCGCCTGGTGACGAACCAGGCCATCCTGGATGCCGTCGTCGCCAGGCAACCGCGTACAGTGCTGGACATCGGCTGCGGCGAAGGCTGGCTGGTGCGCGCGCTGGCGGCACGAGGCATACGTGCTACCGGCATCGATGCCGTGCCGGCATTGATCGATCAGGCCCGCGAAGCCGGCGGCGAATTTCAGGTGGCCTCTTATGAAGACATCATTGCCAGTCGGCTGGAGCTCAAGGCCGATACGCTGGTCTGCAATTTTGCGCTGCTGGGCGAGGAATCCGTCGCGCCGTTGCTGAGGTCTCTACCGGCGTTGCTGGAAGAAAACGGCCGACTGATCGTACAGACGGTGCACCCGCTGATGGCCTGCGGCGAACGTGCCTACGCGGATGGCTGGCGATTAGAATCGTGGGCAGGATTCGGCGATGCCTTCCCTTCGCCCGCCCCGTGGTACTTCAGAACGCTATCGAGCTGGATAGCGCTATTTGTGAGCGCGGGATGGCAGCTGTGCCAAGTGCAGGAACCCCTGCATCCGAGTACAGGCAAACCGGCCTCGGTGATTTTTACGGCGCAGAAAGCGTAAGCATCACTCCCGTCACGGCGGACGATGGCGACGCAAGACCGGGGTGCGCACCTTGCGGTAACGCACCCCGAGGCCGTCGAGCCGGAAAATCCGGCTCGACGCAAGGATCAGACTGCAGCGTCCTTGAGCTTCTTCAGCGGACGGATCTTCACCTTCACCGTGGCGGGCTTTGCAGCGAACCACTGCTCTTCCTTGGTGAAGGGGTTGATGCCCTTGCGCTTCGGCTTGGCCGGAACGCTGACAGCGGTGATCTTCAGCAGGCCCGGCAGGGTGAACATACCGGCGCCCTTCTTGTGGACCGACGCATGCACGACGCCTTCGAGAGCGGAAAGCACAGCGCGCACATCCTTGGAAGCAACTTCAGTGGCTTCGGCCAGGTGTGCAACCAGAGCGGACTTGCTCAGTGCTTCCTTGATCGGCTTGGGAGCTGCGGCGGCTTTGGATGCCGTCTTGCCTTTTGCTGCCTTCTTTGCCATGGACTACCCCATCGTTATTGGATTGTTGAAATGCCTCTCGGCGAGCTGAAATGTAGGGGAAATTTGTGGCGTCGCCAACTAGCAAACGCAAAAAAACCTGTAAAAGATGCGTTCAATCGTACCCGGAGGGGTCGGAAACCTAGTGAAGCAAGCTTTTTGCCAGCATGAAAAGGGCGACCGACACGATCACGGCCGCAAAAAGAACGGTCAACGCGCCGCGCTTTTTGGACAATTTTTGAGCACCCAGCGCACCCAGCCAGCCCCCTGCAATACCGCCGGCGATGAACTCCAGCGCGACCGGCCAATCGACCAGGCCGGAAAAGGCATAGTTGAGCGCTGCGGTAAGGCCGAACGTTCCCACGCAGAACAGCGACGTACCGATCGCCTCGATCATCGCCATGCCGCTAGCGAACACCAATCCCGGAACGATCAGGAACCCGCCGCCGATGCCGAAGAATCCCGCCAGGCTTCCGGCCCCCAGCCCCACTGCGGCCAGGCGCGGAAACATCCACTTGCGCGGATAGCCGCTGCCGTCGTGCCGGCTGCGTCCCCGTAGCATCACCGCGGCAATCACCAGCATGGCCAAGGCGAACAGCACCAGCAGGCGGTGGCCGTCGATAATCTTGCCCAGGGTGGAACCGGCAAGCGCACCGACTGCGCCGGTTGCGGCAAATGTCAGTGCCACCGGCCAGCGCACGTGGCCGGCCCTGGCGTGAGGAATCAGATTGGCAAAGGCATTGCTTGCCACGGCCAGAGCACTGGTGCCGATGGCGGTGTGCGGATCGTGAATGCCCACGACGTAAAGCAGCATTGGCACCGCCAGGATCGATCCGCCGCCCCCGATCAGCGCAAGCGAAAAGCCGACCAGCGATCCGCACAACACGGCAAGCAAAGGGTGCAGCAACGATAGGTCCATGGGCGGGCACCTTAGCGCAGCTGCGCCCCGTTTTTCGACTCCAAGCTACGAACGCCGCCGCCACGTCCGGGCTATTGCGCTCAGTGCGCCGGAGAACTCGTACCGTCGTGCATGGTGCCCTTGTCCGCACCCATATCCATGTCCATGTCGTCATCCGGCGGCGCCTTGGCGACGATGTCGCGGTATTGCGCCGGTGTCATGCCGGGAAGCTTTTGCAGGAAAGCCACCATGCTCCAAATGGTGGGATCGTCGTGCGTGGCGCCCCAGGCCGGCATGCCGCTCATCTTGATGCCGTGCTTGATGACCCAGAACGCCTCGCGCGGATCGACGGCCCGTTTGGACAATTCTGGCGGCTGCGGATAAAGCCCGGCCCGGAGTTCCGATTCATGCATGCCGGGTGCGAGATGGCAGCCCGTGCACATGGCCGCATATTGCCCTGCCCCTTTCAAAATCAGCGCCGGATCGTCCAGCTTGGGCACCACGATGTCCTTGGCGTGCCGCTGCACGGAGCGCTCGCGCACCATGGTCAAAAAGCGATAGGTAAGCGGCTGGTGCGGTACATCGGCACCCACGTCATAGAAGCCGGACCAGGCGTAGGCGTAAGCCAGCAGAGCGATGATGACGATGCCGGCGCCGAGGCTGGTGCGGTAGTCAATGCGATGTTTCATGAAGACTCCTAAAACCAGATGCGAAGGCCGGCGACAAATTGCCGGTCGAAGACAGGTTGCCGATCTGCCTGGGCGTACCCGGCGGTAGCGCCGAAACGACGTATCCAGACCACGCCAAGATAAGGGGCGAATTGACGGCTGATTTCGTAGCGCAGCCGCAGGCCCAGTTGGGAGTCGGCAATGCCGCTGCCGAGTTGCCTCTGCGGATCGTCCTTATCGTAAAGATTGATCTCGAACTCCGGCTGCAGCATCCATCGCTGGGTAAAGCGCAGTGTGTATTCCGCTCGCACGCGTGCCGCAAGCCGGCCACCCTCGCCGGCATAGGCGGTGGCTTCCAGTTCCACCCAGTACGGGGCCAGTCCCTCGACGCCCAAAGCCGCCCAGTTGCGTTGAGGCCCCGGTCCAAGATCATGCCGCACGCCAAGCTGGGTGCTCCAAAAAGCCGACACGGAGTGATTCCAGAATGCCTCGACGTCGCCATTATCGATGCGTCCGGCACTGCCCTCGCCTTCGCTGCGCAGCCATGCTTTGTCATTGTCGTTGCCGTACCACGCCTCGGCTTCCCAGGCGGGGCCGCGGCCACCGTAGCCGTCCGTGTATTCCAACTGGTCGATCAGCAAGCTGGCGTGCGAGGCGTTGTCGTTCATCTCCATGCCCTGCATGGACACGTTGCCCGATGCAGGCAACAGCGAAGGCGTAGCAGGCATGGGCATGCTCATGGCCGAATCCTGTGCCGATGCCAGAACCGGTGCGGCGAGGCATGCCAACGCCAGCCAAGCGCAGCGGAACGTGGCGTGCGAACACGTGAAGGCGCTCATGCCACCACCACCTCGCGAAACATGCCCGCCTCCATGTGAAACAGCACGTGGCAGTGGTATGCCCATCGCCCGGGGTTATCCGCGGTCACCGCGTAGCTGACCTGCTGCCCCGGTTGCACGTTGACGGTGTGCTTGCGCACCTGGAATTGCCCGTCGACGTTTTCGACTTCGCTCCACATTCCATGCAAATGAATCGGATGATTCATCATGGTGTCGTTGATCAAGACGATTCGCAGCCGCTCTCCGGAATTGAAGCGTATCGGAGCGGCATCCGAAAATGTCACGCCGTCGAAGGACCAGCTATAGCGCTCCATGTTGCCGGTCAGGCGCAGGGTGATGTCCCTTTCCGGCATGCGCTTGTCGATCGGGCCGCCGACGGTGTGCAGATCCGCATACGTGAGCACACGCCGTCCGTTGTCGCGCAAGCCCACACCCGGATCGTCGAGGTTGCTGCGCGGATGCGCAATGCGCATATCCACGTCGGGGCCGGTCTTGAGCGGCGCTGCCGGTGCCGTTGCGGACGTATCGTGCATCGGCATGTCCATGCTGCTCATACCGGGCATGTCAGGCATCTCGTGCATGCCGCCGGCAACGTGGGGGCTGGACGGCATCGCGCCCATCATGTCCTGCATGCCCAGCCACACGCGCTTGTCCATCGCCGGCACGTCGGCCTCCATGCCTGGGCGCGGCGCGAGGGTGCCGCGCGCGTAACCGCTGCGGTCGATCGATTGCGCAAACAAGGTGTAGGCGCGATCTTCCTGCGGCGTGACGATGACGTCGTAGGTTTCCGCCGGTGCGACGCGAAATTCATCGATATCGACCGGCTCCACCTCCTGGCCGTCGGCGCTGACCACGGTCATCTTCAAACCCGGAATCCGCACGTCGAATATCGTCATCGCCGAGCCGTTGATGAAACGCAAGCGCAGCTTTTCTCCCGGCTTGAACAGCCCGGTCCAATTGCCCGCCGGCGCGTGACCGTTGAGCAGATAGGTGTAGGTATAGGCCGATACGTCGCTGAGGTCGGTCGGGTTCATGCGCATGCTGTTCCACATCTTGCGCATGGCAAACGCTTCGCGCAGCCCTACCCGGTGCGCATCGCGCATGAAATCCGCCACGGTCGGCTGCGCGGTGTTGTAGTAATCGCTGCGCGTTTTCAGGCGCGCGAAGATGTTGGCCGGATGATCGTCGGTCCAGTCGTTGAGCATGACCACGTAGTCGCGATCGACGGCCACGCGCTCGCCGCCTGCAGGCTCGATCACCATGGCGCCGTACAAGCCGGTCTGTTCCTGATAGCCGGAATGAGCGTGGTACCAATACGTGCCCGATTGCCTCAGCCGGAACTCATAGAGGAACGTTTCTCCCGGCGGAATGCCATTGAAGCTGATGCCAGGTACGCCGTCCATCTGGAACGGCAGCACGATCCCATGCCAATGAATCGAGGTGGGCACGCGCAGGCGATTGGCCACCCGCAGGCGCACGGTGTCGCCTTCTTTCCAGCGCAGCACAGGGCCGGGCAGGCTGCCATTGACGGTCGTGGCCTTGGCGGGCCGGCCCGTGTAATTGACGGCGGTTTGCCCCACTTCGAGCAGGAAGTCGCTGCCCGACAAATCGCCGGACGCGGAAGTATTTTGCAGGGCGAAGGCAGGCGTGGGCTTGCCCAAGCCGAGCGCAGCCACGGCCCCGCCCAGGGCTACGCCCTGCACGAATCGCCGCCGCGACAGGTCGGCCGGAGACGGCGGATAAAACACGTTCATGGGATCACTCCACGTATGGCGGAATAGCCGGCGCCGCCCGCGTCAAAAACGCCTGACGGGCCCGGAGAGCACGCTTGGAGCGATCAGGCGGCGGGTGGCCGCAAGGGAGGCAGCAGCGGCGGCGTAGGCGCCATGCGGCCATGAAACGGAGCGTAGTTGACGGCAAGCGCAGTACCGCCCGGCCATGCCGGCAAGGCTGGCAGCAGCAGGCTGCCGCAGGCGGCGTCGCAGTGACACGCGGGATGGGCGGGGTTGCCGCAGCAGTCGTCCTGCCGATGCGCACCCGACACCGAATGGTGGGTCATGCCATGACCTGCCATCGAACTCATCGTTGCAGGCGCGTGATCGGACGATGCCATGGCAGTGGCCGGCAACGACACGCCAACCAGCATCACCCACGCAAACATCGCCAGCACGCGCACGAGGCGCGAGGATCGGATGCAGGCGACAGGAGACGAGGAGGACATGGCCAGGGAGCTTATCCCTGGACTTCGGTCAGACTCAACAGCCTGGCTGTGGGCGAGCCGCGAGCGTGCGTGCGCAAGCTCTCAGAGGTATTCGGCGTAGCGGCGCAGCAGCTCTCGCATGGTCATTTCCAACTGGTCGACACCGGCACGGGCGGCGGCGATACCTTCGGCGCCGATCCGCTTTTCCAGCTCCAGGCATTCGGCGGCGGCTTCGTGCTCTCCCAGCATCAGCAACGCGCCTTTCAAGGAGTGGACGCGCGCCAGCAAGGTTTCCGTATCGCGGACCCTTGCCGCGTCGAGGATGGTCTGCAGATCGCGCGTGCCCGACTCCACGAAGATACGGCAGACCTTTTCCGGGTATTTGCCCGCCCATTTGGCCTTTACCGGCGCAACCGGCGGCCGCGCGGGTTGCACCAGATGGCGCGACATCGCTTCATCCAGAACCTCCAGCGACAGTGGCTTGAGCAGCAGGTCGTTGATGCCCGACTGCTTGCAATGCTGCTTTTCGCTGGTCAACGCCGTTGCGGTTACGGCGAGAATGGGTATTCGCGCGCCCCGGGCGCGCAATTGCTCTGTCAACTCGTAGCCATCCATGTGCGGCATGTTGATATCGGTCAACACGATGTCGTAGCGCCCTTCGTGCCACAAGCGCAGAGCCGTGGTGCCATCTTCGGCAGCATCGACGGTGTAGCCCAAGATTTCGAGCTGTTGCTGGATCAGTTCGCGATTGACCGGATTGTCATCGACGAGCAGCACCGAGCCATGACGCTCGGCCACTGCGTTTTCGGAGTGTTGATACGTGGCCTCGTCTATCGGCAGGTCGATATCCGGCTCGGGTTCCTGCAAGGCGGCCAGCAAGGTTGGGCTGGAGTAACACGAGATGAGGCAAAGGCCGTCCTGCCACTCCGGCAACAGCGGCCCATCCATGCTTGCTTTCACGATGCGCCTGGCGCCTGCCAGCAGGACATCCTCCTCGTCGGCAGACCATGCCTGTCCGGCACCGAAAATGACCAGTGCGTCGGCCTGTCTCACCCAATCCGCATCCAGCTCGGAGGGCAGTGCCGCGACCATCACTTCGGCGCCCCATCCGCTCAGCAAGCCTTCTATTTCGGCTCGCCATTCGGCGGCGAGCGATAGAAGCGCAATACGGCTGCCGGCCAGCGGGGCGGCACCGGCAGGTTGCACAAACTCATCCACGGTCAGCGGCAGTTCGAAGGAGAAGACGCTGCCCACCGACAAGGTGCTCTGCACTTCGATCAAGCCTCCCATCAACTCGCCGAGTTCCTGGCACAGCGCAAGCCCGAGGCCGCTGCCGCCGAACCGGCGTGAAATGCTGGCGTCCGCCTGGGAAAAAGGTTGAAAAATCTGTTTGCGCTGTTCCTCGGTCATGCCGATGCCGGAATCGATGACTTCAAAACGCAACCGCGCCGAGTCGGATCCGTGGAGCGGCACACTTCTTACGCGCAACACGACTCGGCCGGATTCGGTGAACTTCACCGCGTTGCTGACGAGGTTGTTCAATATCTGCCGGATGCGATGGGCATCGGCCACATAGCTTTCGGCCAATCCGGCTTCGACGCTGTAATAGAGCTTCAATCCTTTCCGTTGCGCGGCCGGCGCATACAGCAAGGCGGTCTGCTCGATCAGAGGGCGCAGTTCGAACGGCACGGGATCGATATCCAGCTGGCCGGCTTCGATGCGCGAAAAATCCAGGATATCGCTGATGATGCCGAGCAAAGCGTCTGCAGACAGCCGAATGCGTCCCAGCCGTTCCCGCTGCGACGGTTCCAGGTGCGAGCGGGCAAGCAATTCAAGATGGCCGAGAATGCCGTTGAGCGGCGTGCGAATTTCGTGGCTCATGGTTGCCACGAACGACGTTTTTGCCCGACTGGCCGATTCGGCGGCCAATTTCGCCTGCTCGGAATCGTGTCGCGCGCGGAGCAGGTTTTCTTCCAGTTCGATGCGTGCTGTCACGTCGCGAAGCACGCAGAACAGTGCCGGACGATTCTGGTAGACGATGGGTAACGCAGCGACGAGCAGGTGCCGTGCTCCGCCCTTCTCCGTTTCGCTCAAGGTAAAGCCGAACTCGCGTGCCTCCGGGCGATCGTTCAACGTATCCTTCGCCTTGGCGAAATCGCGCAGCAACTGCTTATAGAACGCAGCACCAGGGTCGGACATCGCGGCTGCATAGCTGCGCACGATATCGTTCTGCAAAAGCGGAGAAGCATCTTTGGTGGCAATGACGCACAAACCCACCGGTGATGTTTCGATAACGGTACGGTTGAGCTCTTCGCTCTGGTAAACACGCTTGGCGCGGGACATGGCCGGCGCGAATACGGTCTGGTATTGGCGGATCAGCAACAGCCAAAGGGTGGCCAGCAGCAAAGCGGCGAGTGCCATGGCCACCAGGATGGGTATGCGCTTGCCATGCAGGACGTCCGACCAGCTGTAGGCATGTACCAGCGTCCAATCGGTACCCGCCAAGCGCCGGGCAATATAGAAACGTCCACCAATGTGGTAGACCGCCGTCCTGTCTGCATTGGGCTGCACGACCAGCAGAGGCTTCATGCTGGCGGCGATGGCTTGATTGGCCGCTTCGGAACCGGAACCGAAAACGACTTTTCCGTCATCGGTGACGACGGCGAGCTCCTGGTCGGAAATGGCCCGAAGTTGATTGACGAACGGTTCGATCGGTTCGTATGCCACAAATGCACCGATCGGCGTATCACCGTCCATGGCCACCATGGTGCCTGCAATGGCCGGCGCACCCGTCAAAGGATTCACAGTCAGCGACGATGCGACCTTCGGCAACCCTTCACCATAAAAAGGCAGTATAGGGTTGCCCTTGTGCAAATCCTGCAGTTGCTGTGAATTACTGAAATCGATATCCGGCACGACAGACTTGGTGAAAAGTGCTGATTTATTGCCGCTTTTCTGTACAGGCTTGAAACCAGCTTCGCCCAACCGGTTTCCGAAAGCGAACAGCACTTCATCTGGATCGTAGAAACTCGTAACGGTGATCGGCCGGTTGCCGCGAATCGTCAGCGAAGTACCGTTGATCACGGACAGCTCGCGAACCAGCCCCAGATAGCGATCAATCTTTTCCTTCGGCCATGCATCGATACCGTCGGCCATGACCAGCCACGGAACTCCACCATCACTCGCTTTGATGATGGCTTCGTTGTCGTGCTCAATGAACCCAGGGAGTTCCTTATCGCCTTCGGCAATGAGTTCGGAAGATTTGTTCTGCCATGCGTACTCGATCATGTTCAGCGTGCGTACGTAACCAGCATCCCGCTGGACGAACGCCGAATCCAGCGCCAACTTCGCCTTGCGAAAATCATCCAGCTGATCCGATTTGTAATCGTTGATGCTGAGTAGAATGGACGTAATTAGGATAAGTACGATAACCACGGACAGGAATGCACCGCCGCCATACGACAAACGCCGCTGATGGTGCTCCAGTGCGGAAATATCCCGCTGGCCTGTAGGTCTTTGGTCGTAAACAGGCTCAGACTTCGTCATCTTGTTTGTCCGATGATTCTTAGATGGTATTTACGGCGATACCACGCTGAATGGCAAATAGCTTTGCAAAGCAAGGAGCAAAATGTCGACCTTGGCACATTCCAGGTACCCGCCCTCCATAATTGAGAGGTATCTGGCGGAACAACGGGACGGTCCGCATGAGGATAGCCCGATCTCAGGGTCAGAAAATTCCCTCAGGCCAGGTCGGCCTGAGGGCAAGCTCCGTTAGAGGGGATTACACGGGATATGGAGGATCCTAAGAGGCGGGTCATTTGAGAAATATCGGACACATCTTAAAAATGCGTCCGGCCTCGACGAAAATCCCTTTAGAACGATCTACATCCACGCACCTGGATTCTCACCCAATGACAAGCCAAGGCATCCATACGATTGACACCGGTTTCGTACGGCCAGGATTCGATGCGGCCTACCTGATCGTGCACGAGGGACACGCCGCCTTTGTCGACTGCGGCACCAACCATGCCGTGCCCCGCTTGTTGCAGGCGCTCGCCGATGCGGATATCGGCGTTTCGGAAGTCGATTGGCTGATCCTCACCCACGTTCATCTGGATCACGCCGGCGGTGCTGGCGAGCTGATGCCGCATTTACCGAATGCCCGGCTGGCAGTGCATCCGCGCGGTGCCCGGCACGTGATCGACCCGTCGCAACTCTGGGCAGGGGCATTGGCGGTGTATGGCCAGGAGGTGATGGAAAAGGCCTATGGGCAACTCCGTCCGATTCCGGCCGAACGTGTGGTGGAAGCCCCGGACAATTTCGTCGTCGACTTGCGCGGCCGCCCTCTGCGCTGCCTGGATACCCCTGGCCACGCTAAGCATCATCTGGCCGTCTACGACGCACAGGCGAATGTGTTTTTTACCGGCGACACATTCGGCCTTTCCTATCGCGAACTGGATACCGAGCAAGGCCCCTTCACGTTGCCGACCACCACACCGGTGCAATTCGATCCCGCGGCGCTGCATGCGTCGATCAACCGTTTGTTGGCGCTGAAACCCGAAGCGATGTATCTCACGCATTACGGCCGCGTCGAAAACGTCGAGCATTTGGCGGTAAAGCTGCACGAATTGATCGACGCCATGGTCGAGGTAGCTCTCGACGTCGGCGAACGCCCTGACCGGCACGCACAACTGAAGCAGGCGCTGACCGAGCTTTATGCGTCACGCCTGGCCGAGCATGGCTGGCAAGGCGATCGTGCGGCATTGATGCATTGGCTCGGCACGGATATCGAACTCAATGCGCAGGGGCTGGCCGTCTGGCTGGATCGCGGCAGCCGCTAGGGCGCAAGGGTCTTTGTGTAGCAATGTTGGGTTTTGCGGCGCACGTAGCCCAGGCTTTCGTAGAAGGGATGCGAAGCATCGCGAGCGATATTGGAGCGCACGGAAATGGCTTCGAAGCCGCGCTGGCGGGCCCATCGCTCCGCATCGGCAACCAGCATCCGCCCAACGCCACCGCCTCGATGGCTCGCGTCGACCACCAGGCCGACAATCTCGATGCGTTCGCCCGATTCCAGCGTGCAACGGTGCTCCACGGCAATCCAGCCAAGCAATGCCGCGCCCTGCTCCGCGACACTGACGTGATGATTGGGATGGGACAACAGTGCGCCCAGGCGCTCGCTCATCGCTTCCACAGGCGTCGCATAGCCAAGCTCCGCGGCAAGCCGTGCGATTTCCGCAGCATCTGCCGCGTGCGCGTTGCGCAACGTCAACGCATCAGTCACCTTAAGCCAGCCTCGAACCGTTGGGCACCGGCCGCTCGATCGTGGTGATCACCACACCCTGCTCAGTGTGAAACCCGGTCAGCAGGAACTGCGAACGGAACGGGCCGATCTGCTTTCCCGGAAAATTGATGACGCCCACGATCTGCCGGCCGACCAGCGATTCGGGCGTATACAACGCTGCGATCTGCGCGCTGGTCTTGCGTTCGCCGTAAGGCCCGAAATCCGCCCACACTTTCCACGCCGGCTTGCGCGCCTCGGGAAAGGCTTCCACGCGCGTCACGGTACCGGCTGCGATCACTACCTTCTGGAAATCGTCCCAGCTGATTTCATTCAAAACCGTTTGCTCGTTCATCCTTCCAGACTCGTCTTGAACCAGTCGTTGAATTCCTGCCACCAGTAGCTGGCTTGCGCCCCCAGGTAGCCGAAGGGTTTGTATGTGTGCGCGAGACCGTAATCGGCAAATTGCTTCCAGCCTTCGTCGCCTTCGGCAATCGCTGCGGCCAACAACTCGCCGGCCGCGCAGGTCGGCGCAAGGCCATGGCCGCCGAAGGCCTGCGCCCACCACAGGCCGTCGCCGCTGCTGCCGATCTGCGGCATCTGGTGACGCGCGTAACTCATCAAACCAGACCAGGCATAGTCGACACGCACGCCTTTCAGCGCAGGAAATACGCGCAGCAGATCGCGTGTGAGCACGCGCTGCACGGCCCGGGCTGATCGGTTGCGAATGGAAATCCGCCCGCCCCACAACAAGCGCCGATCAGGCAACGGGCGGTAATAGTCGAAGGCAAAGCGCGTGTCGTAGACCGCCGCGCGCGTCTGCAGGCAATCGTCGAGCCGCTCGCCCAATGGCTCCGTCACCATCACGTAGGTGGCGATGGGCAACACCGCGCGATCGATCTGCCGACTCAGTCCGGCCAAATAACCGCCACAAGCCAGCACCACGTGCTCGGCTCGCAATTCACCCTGCGGCGTGCTGACCAGCCAATGGCCGTTTTCCTTGCGCAGGCGCCAGGTGTCGCTGTTTTCGTGGATGCGCACACCGTGGCCCGACGACGCCGCGGCCAGGCCGATCGCATAGTTGAGCGGATGCAGGTGCAGCGCGTTGCGCTCGTACAAGCCGTCGCTATAGCGATCGCTGCGCACCCGTTCGCGCAATTCTTCCTGTGGCAACCAATCCCAATGCACGCCGTAATGATCGGCCAGCAATCGCTGGCGCTTGCGCAGCACTTCCGGATCGCGAAACCAGTTGGCCCAGATGATGCCCTGGTCGACGACATCGCAAGGTATCGCATAGCGTGCGGCCCGCTCGCGGATGCGCTGCACGGCTGCGGTAGTCAGGTCGAACAACTGGCGTGCGCGCTGCTCGCCAAGCTGATGATGCAGGGCCGATTCGCCAAGCGAATAACCGCCAAAGACAAAACCGCCATTGCGGCCCGAAGCGCCAAATCCAACCTGCTCGCGTTCCAGTACCACCACGTCGCGTACACCGCGTTCCGCCAATCCAAGGGCCGTATTCAATCCGGCAAAACCGCCGCCGATGATCGCCACGCGCGCTTCCTGGCGCCCCTGCAAGGAGGCATACGGTTCGTACGGCGTGGCCGTAGCGCGGTAGTAAGACGAAACCGATGGTTGCTTCATGCCTCTGTGTACGGACGGCCCGGGCGGCTGGGCAACCGAGCATAACGCGGATTGCCCGCCTCGTTCATTCGGCCAGGTTCACTTGCATCAGGCGCTGGTCGGAGCGGCCATGGTCGTCCACTACCCGTATCGTGTACTGGCCAGCGCCACGGGGTTGCCAATACATCGACTCGTTGGAGGCGCTCTTGCCTACATAGGCGTCGTCGACAAACCAATACAGGGCATGCACGTCGGCGTCGCTGGTAGCGGTAAACGGAATGCGCTCTTCGTCCAACTGCTTGAGGCGCAAGGTATAGGTGCTGCCGCGCAAGGGCGAGGTAATGCCCGGAGCGGCTCCCTCAACGCGCTCGCTGCCGCCGCACGCGGGATTGACCGGCGGCTTGCGGCGCGGCATGCCCGCCTGCTGGAACACGCGCTGCAAGTCGGAGGGCCAGAATTCGTAGACCTCCAGGTGCGTGCGTTTTCCGTCGAACGGCGGGCAGGCTGCCTGGCCGGTGGCGTCGTCGATGATCACCGGACGGTAGATATCGTCGACACGGATGGGCGACTTTCCGGGAATGAACCAGGTCATGCCTTTTTGTGGGCACCACTGCGTGGGCAGGTTGCCGCTGGCCAGGCAGATCTGCACCCGCTTGAGGTTGGCCGGCGTGGCCCGGATCGGCTCGTCCATCGGCACGTGTTCGGCACGCAAGGCGTCGATGATCTGGAAGAACAGCGGCGCCGCAGCCTCCACGCCGACAAAGGCCGGATTGCCGCCGCCGTCGAAATTGCCTACCCAAACCACCAGCACATAGGGCCCGAAGCTGCCGGCGGTCCAGGCATCGCGGAACGCCCACGAGGTGCCGGTTTTCCAATACACGGGCATGCGCATGGACGGGGCGCTCGCCGCATCGTCGGGGCGCGGATTCTGGCGCAGGATATCCATCACCATGAAACTCGCCTCATCGCTGAGCAGGCGGGTGCCATCCGCCTGCGGCTCATCCGCGCGCAGGCGCAATGGCCGCAGCACTCCTCGATTGGCGAGCATGGCGTACAGGCCCGCCAGTTCCTGCATGCTGACCTCGCCGCCGCCGAGCACCAGCGACAGACCATAGTGCTGCTCGCTGGCCAGGCGGCTGATGCCGGCCTGCTGCAGGAAGTCGTAGAGGCTGGGCTGATGCAGTTGGGACGCCACCCATACCGCCGGAATGTTGCGGCTGCGGATCAAGGCCTGGGTCGCCGTGATCGGCCCCAGGAAGTTGCCGTCGAAATTCTCGGGTGTATAGGGACCAAAGGCCGTCGGCACATCGCGCAGCACGGTCTGCGGTTGCAGCACACCTTGGTCGAAACCCAATGCGTAGATGAAAGGCTTCAGCGTCGAGCCCGGCGAGCGCTTGGCCAATGTGCCGTTGACCTGCCCCTGGATGGCGGCGTTGGCGTAATCGGCCGAGCCGACCATCGCGCGAATACCCATGTCACGCGTATCCACCAGAATCGCGGTGGCGTTGACGATGCCGCGCGATGCGTTGCGCTTCACATACAGCGCAATCTGCCGTTCGAGGCTGTGCTGCAGATTCAGGTCGATGGTGGTCGTGAGCGCGGCACTGCCATCACTGTTGCCCAGCGCCTGGCTGGCCAGCACTTGCTCTACCGCGTGCGGCGCTTCGAATGGCAGCCGGTTGAGCGGCCGCAGCGTCAACGGAAGTGCAAACAGCGGCTTCAAGGCGACATCTTGTGAGTGCCGCGCGAGCCAATCGCGGTAGAGGCGATTGCGCGCCTCGGCCAGGCCGCTGCTGATCAAGGCTTCCTCATTCGCGTGCTGCGCCGCCAGCAGGCGCCGGGATGGGTCCTGTGGAATGACCGCAAGGGTCAATGCTTCGGGCAGGCTGAGCTGGCTCGCCTGCTTGCCGAAGTAGACCAGGCTTGCCGTGCCCGCACCCTGTACGTTGGCGCCATACGGTGCATCGTTGAGATAGGCCTCCAGAATCTGGCGCTTGGAATAGAACAGCTCCAATTGCAACGCTCGCGCGATCTGCCTCAGCTTGCCCATCGGCGTACGCGTGTTGAGGCCCCAAAGCAGGCGCGCCAGTTGCATGGTGATGGTGGAGCCGCCCTGCGGCGCACCGTGCTTCACATAGGTCACCCATGCTCCGCGCAGCAAACCGTAGGGATTGAAACCGGGATGCCAGCGATACCAGCGATCTTCGTGCAGCAACACGCCTTGGACCAGTTGCGGCGAGATGTCGTTGAGCGGCACCCACAGGCGGTATTGCTGATCGCTGGCCAGGGTGAGGCGCAACAGGCGTCCCTTGTCGTCGTACACCGCCGTCGACGACGGCAACCAGCCACGTAGCGGTTGATGAGGCCAACAACGGCATCCCACCAGCACTGCCAAAGCGATGCCTAGCGCGACCAGCCAGTTCTGCCAGCGCTGGATCCAGCGCAGCATGCCGTTCATCGATGCGTGGAGGTAACTGCTCATATCTCCCCGGACCTGCGCCGATGCCTGCCTGACGAAGCAGGAAGGCATCGGCGCGCGATCATGGCTTGTCCACCACCGTCAGGCTGGTGCCGCCGGGAGAGCGGGCCTGGATGGCGCGGTCGTACATGGATTCGGCATAAGCTGGCGGTACGGTGAACTTGCCGGCATTGGTGGCACGGATGCGATAGACGAATTCGTGCACATCCGGCGTGGCCGTCCCGTAGATCACCACGCGATCTTCGCGCACGTCGGCGTAGTCCAGTTGCCAGCTCGACTGCGGCAAACCGATGGTGGAGCGCCACGCAGGTGCTGCCGTGGCATTACTCGCGGGGCTGTCGCCATCGCCTGAATTATCGCCGGCGTTGCTGCTGCCGCTGCTGCTATCACCGTTTTGCGTGCTGACAGCCGCGGGCGGCGGCTGGATCACCGGCTCGAAACCGCCCGGCAGCAGGTCGACCACCGCGACGTTGCCGACACCCTCCTCGCCCGTGGCACGGATCCTGACGTGCACGTCGATCTCCTGGCCGATCGTCACCGTGTCGACGGGCTTGCCTTGCGCATCGGTGTAGTCGCGCACGACCTCGATGCCTTGCTTGATCGCCTTGCTGGGCGCGGTGCTGTCGTAGCCGCCCTGGCTGGCCACGTGCCAGGCCGGCAGGCTGCTCTGGTTGATGAAACGCAGCTTGGTGGCCGAGGCATCCCAACTACCCGCCTGCAACAGGTTGCCTTCGATGCTGGCGATCGCCTTGGTGCTGCCGTCGGCGCGCACTTCGTCGATGCCCAGCTTGTCCAGTTCGCCTGCGGTCTGGCCGGCGTAACTGTCCAGCGCAAGGATCGTCATGGCCGAGGAAAGCGTGTTGTAGTCGTCGTGCGCCAGCGGCCAGGCAATGTTCTCAAACACGCGCGGCGGCAATGCCTTGGCACGCTCCGGGAAATGCTTGGCCAGCAGGTAAAGCACGCTGGCGTCGCGAACCAGCGGGTCGTAGTAATAACCGTAGTCGAACTGTTCGCTGGCCTTGGAACGCACCAACGCCTGCTCGGGGCCTGCCATCAGCCGATTGGCTTCATCATCCTGCTTGAGCAGTTTGTAGGAAGCGGCCAGCCAGGCCGCAGCCAGATCGTTCTTCCAGTCTTTAGGGTAGGCGTCCTGCAAGCGCTTCTGGATCGAAGCGAGAGCATTGGTGGTGACATTGCCCTGGCGTGTCAGCAAGTACGCCGCATAAGCCCGCTGGCGCAGTTGATCCAGCGAATCCATGCCATCGTCGTTGGCCAGCTGCTGCAGATACTTGTTACCGGCGTCGACCATGTCCTGCGGAACCGCCGTGCCGCGATCGCGTGCCTCGAGCAGGAAATTCATCGCGTAATTGGAGACAAACGGCTCCGCATCGGGCGTCGCTGCCCACAGCCCGAAACCGCCCTCGCTGTTTTGCCGGGCGTGCAGCACATCCAGCAACTTCGAGATCGCTTGATCGTTGTTGATCGTCTTGTCCGCCGGATCGTCGAACGCCGATTGCAAGGCGTGCGCAAACACCGGCACGTGCGGCCACTTGGCCACGATCAGGCGCGGCATGGCCATGCTCACCACCTGCTCGCTGCAGTAGTGCTGGTAATTGACCAGGTAACTGGTGATGCCTTGCGCCAGCACGAGCGGCAAAGGAGAAATCGCGGCATCGCGCGACGCATAGGCATCGAACATCGGCCGTAGCGGCGACAGCTCGACCTGGCTGCGCGTCGCCACCTGGCCGACGTCGACCTGGGTGCGGTATGCCGACGCCGGGCGCACCGAGACATCTACCGCCTGATGGGCGGACTTGCCCGCATAGGCCGCCGTGAAAGCCAGATGGCCGGAGCCAAGCTGCGCGGTCGCCCTGACGCGGAACTTCACTACGCCTTCGCGCATTTCACCGAGGCTGACGTTCTGCGTGGTCGAACCGATCACCTGCAATTGAGGACCAACCTGCAAGGTCACGGCGACCGGCACCTGCTTGCCGCCCAGGCCCGTGAGGTTGTTGGCCACACCGACGCTGACGTCGGCTTCATCGCCGGGCGCAAGCGTGGTGGGCACGTTGGGCGACAGCACAAAATCGCCGCGCACGGTGGTGCTGCCTTCATAGGTGCCGACGCGATCCGGCGACACGGCAACCGCCATCACGCGTATTTTGCCGTTGAAGTAATCGGGCACCGTGTAGGTGAAGTCCTTGTCGCCGTCGACATCGACGATGCCGGACCAGAACACCACCGGCTTGTCACGCTTGCGCTTGAACGGATTGAGCTGGCGGCCGATCGCCGCGTCGGCGTCACCGCCGGGTGCGGCGGCGCTGGCCATCAATTTCTCGAAGTCCGGCAGGATCAGGTCGAGGATCTGCGAGGTCTGCACCTCCAGCATCTTTTTGCGGAAGAAATAGGTCAGCGGATCGCCCAGCTTGTAGCGAGCCACCTGCAGGATGCCTTCGTCCACCGCGAATACCACGGCCTTGGCCGGGTGCGCCGCATGCAACTTGAAGGTGACGGTATCGCCGGGCTTGACCAGCGTCGGCGAATCGACCGTGATCGGATCGCGGCGCGCATCCAGGTTCACCGAGAACGGCACCACACCGTAGCTGAGCGGACTCATGAAGATTTCATCCGACGACGGATCTCGGACGAACTGCACGTTGACGTAACCGTTGCCCTCGAAATCCTTCGGAATGACGATCTGCTGCACCGAACTGGTGGTATCGGCATGGAACCACGCGTGCGCATAGACCTTGTCGCGTTCGATGGTGATCAATCCGCTGCCGGCGTAGGGCGCATGGATAGAGATATTTACCGTATCGCCGGGGTTGTAATCGGACTTCTGCAAACTCAGCTGCAACTCGGCATTGCGATCGAGCGAGCGCGACAGGTTGGCCGCGCCAGCCACCGAATAAGTCACTCGATTGACTTCCACACGATCGCTGCCGCGCAGTATCACCAATGCATAGTTGCCTGGCTTGTCCGTGGGCAACGTGTAATCCATACCGCCGGCCGGGATGGACAGCGGCTGCTCGTCGACGGGAATTTCTTTCAAGCGCGATTCGTATTTGTAGACACCCGAATCCTGCTTGGTCAGCACCGATACGTAGCGGCGCTCGATGAGTTGTGCCTTCAGTCCATCGAGCTTCATCGACTTGGCTTGGGGATCGATCGCCACCAGGCGTACTTTGCGTACGGCGTTGCGATCCACATAGTCGAGGTTGTCGTCGCTGTGATAACCGACCAGCCAGTCGTTGCTCGACACCAGCGTTTGCGTGGCAGCTGCCACACTGCGGCCACCGTCGGCCTCGTGTGCCTTGACCAGGAAATACAGCTGATAAGTCGCGTCGGCGTATTTTTTCAAATCCAGGTCGAATTCGGCGTGGCCTTTCTCATCCGTCTTGCCGTCTTGCAGGTTTTCCTCGTAGCCGTCTTTGGCGCGATGGACGTCGTAGAAGTGATAGTCGGGCCAACTGTGAAAGGCCGGCCAGGCGGGACGCAAGGTCAGCGTCGCTTCCACGCGGCGGTCGGCCGCGGGCGTACCAAACAAATTCTGCGCATCGACCAGGCCTTTGAGCCCGTCAGGCTTGACCCAACCTTCGGCGACCTGGCTGGATAGCTTGGCCTCGACTTTCATGCGATCGGGCAGGAACTCTTTGATCTGCACGGTGGTGTTGCCGATCTGCGTATCGGCCTTGCCGTCGCGCACGATGTAAAGGTTCACCGTCCAGGTGCCGGTAGGTGCGGTTTCCGCCGGCGTGTACGACAGCTCGCCAAAGCCGGAGTCGTCCATCTTCAGCGGGATCTGCTTCACCGCGACGCCGCGCGGGTCCACGATCTCGGCCTGCAGCGGAATGCCCGCCACGTCGCGCACCCAGGTCGCCGCTCGAACGATCAGGCCGATGTGGATTTCGTCGCCAGGGCGATAGATGCCGCGATCGGAGAACAGATAGCCGGACAACGTGCCCGGATTGACGGCACTGGCTTCGCCGCCGATGTCAAAGCGCGAAAAATCAAGTTGTCGATCACTGCCGCCGATGGGCAGGAAAGAAAGATCGTCGGCCTTTTTCACCACGTAGAGCGTCGGTTTCTTTTCGCGATCCAGCCCGTTGAAAGTCGGGAAATGCACCATGCCATCGGCGCCGGTGTCCTGGCTGAAAAGTGTCTGGCCATTGACTGCCAGCACCGAAACATTCGCCCCTGCAACAGGCTGGCCGGTGCGTATCGATTGCACGAACACGTCCTGGCTGCCGTCGATGGCGCGCTTCACCAGCATGCCCAGATCGGTCACTACGATCAGGCGGTTGTCCTGCGTAGCATTGCTGGAATCGCCCGAATCGCCGGAACCGTCCGAGTCGTCGGAGCCATCCGAATCAGCAGCGTTGTCAGAGGAAGCCACATCCGGATCGGGCTTCGCTCCGGGAGGCGGTGGTGCGATGCCCTGCAGGGCCAGCGCTTTTTCCTTGGCGGCTTCGTCAGCCTGCTTCTTGGCCGCAGCAGGGTCGAAGCTGTGCAGATGCAGCAGGAACACGCCGCGCTTGCCTTCCTGCAAATATTGGCTCAGGTCGATGCCTTCGTAGTGCGCGTGCGCAGGATCGCCGCCGGGAAAGGCCCGCTTCACTTCATAGCGGTCGACGATGTGTTCCTCGCTGAAACCATAGAGGAGCTGCGGGTGGCTGTAATCGCCCTGGTTGAGGCTGACCAGATGCTGCAACTGGTCCGGCAATACCCGGCCGATTTCCAGGCGCATGCCTGGCACATTGCGCGAGACCACCGAAATGCGTTTGCTGCCGCTGAGCGAAAGCAACGAGCCGTCCGCCATGAAGCGCAGCAGCTTCGGATAGTCCGGTACGGTGATGACTTGCGCAACCGGCCTGCCCAATACGTAACCGCCAAAGGATTTCAAGCCTTTGTCGATACGCACGTAGATGCGCTGGCCGGGATCGGCGTGAAACTTGAAGCTCTGCAGTGGCTGGTAGTCGTTCTCGGTAGGAACGACCTGCAACGGAAGCTGCTGCGATTTACGCAACGTGTCGTCGCCGACCTCCGAGGCGTTCCAGTCGTAGGGCTGGTCGCCATGGTCCGAGCCCTCGGCGCGAGGATTGCGCGCCGGCAATACCCAGGCGTGAACCAGCCCGGCGAGCTCGCTGTCGCGCACCGCGCCACTCAGATTCACCACCGCGACCTGTTCGGGCTCGTATTTGTCGTTATCGACCAGGGTTGGGCTGATGTCCTGCACTGTGAGGCTGTACAAGCCGGGAACGCGCACGTTCGCGTCCAGTTCGGCTTCGGTGCCATCGCCGCCGCGCGAGCTGCGTACGCCGCTGTCCAGTTTCAACGATACCGCGCCGTCGTCGCGTGGCAGGTCCAGCGGTTGCGAATGGATCCACGCATGCAGTTTGTACGGATCGTAGGTAACGCTGAACTTGAGCGGCGTGGACGAACGGTCGCCCTGCCCGGCCAGGCTCAGCGCAATGCGCTTCTCGAACTGGGCAGCATCGACGGGATAGTTGAAATCGACCTGGATGATGGTTTTCTTGGCGGTCGGATCCTGCGGATCCTGATAGAACTCGCCCTTGCCCAAGGTCGCTTTGAACGGAGCGGTGTCGAACTCGAAGTGATTGTCGGCCAGCAGCACGTGGTGTGCGAAGGCCTGCGCGACATCGAAACGTACCTTGTAGTGTTGCCCGACCGGCCAGTCGGCCGCCGGCGTAAACCGCAAGGTCTTGTCGTCGACCCAGGTCCACTGCCCTTTGGTTTCCGGCTGCATGGCGATGCCCGCCGTCACCGGTTTGCCTACCACTTCAATAGGTGCTGCGGAAGCGGAAAAATCCAGTTCCAGCGGATGAATCACCAAAGGCAGTTTGCTGTAGTCGGTAGTGTCCGGCGCATTGACTTGCCAGGTGATTCGCTGCGGTTCCCGCGGCTTCGGCCGATGTTCGTACCAGCGCCATCCGAACCAGCCGCCTGTCACGACCAGGGCCACCGACAGGCATGCCGCCGCCGATTGCAGCGGGCGTCGGCGCACCAGATGCATCCAACCGGGTGCCGCCCAGCTGACTTCGCCCAGCAAGGGGCGAAGTATCCAACCCAGGGTGCTGAGCACGCCGCGAATGAGGCGTACGGGCAATGCGAGGAGAAAACGCAGCAAGTCCATGATGCTTTCCGATATTCCATCCGTTAAAGGTCCACGGCACCTTGCACGCCATGGCATTCGCATACCTGCAGGGAAGGCTCATGCCGGAGGCACGAGCGGCTACGAACGGAGTTCCCCATGCGCATCCTGCCGCTGAAAAGTGGCGGCGCGCAGACACGATTCTGGCACGAGCGGATGCTTGAGGGCACAGATGTGGCAAACAAATAAAAAGCCGCCCTTGCGGGCGGCTCCAGGTACGGCTCGGCCGGCCTCAAAGCTGGCTGGCAAACTCCCGCACGGTGTTGGCCAGCACCGGGTCCTGCATGGCCATGTGCATGGTGGCGCGGACCAGGCCGGCCTTGTTGCCGCAGTCGAAGCGCGTGCCCTCGAAGCGGTAGGCCAGCACCTTGCCTTGCTCCATCAGCAAGGCTTCGATCGCGTCGGTCAGCTGGATTTCGCCGCCAGCGCCGGGCTTGGTCTGTTCCAGCAACTGGAAGATGCGGCCCGGCAACACGTAGCGTCCCACCACCGCGAGGTTGGAAGGAGCCTCGGCCGGCTTGGGCTTTTCCACCATGAAACGGATACGCGCACTGCGCTCGTCGATGGGCTCGGCGTCCACGACGCCGTATTTGTCGGTCTGGTCGTACGGTACTTCCTCGACCGCAATGACGCCGGCCTGCTCCGCTTCGCCCAACTCCGCCATCTGGCGCAGAGCGCCCCTGCCCTGGTTCCAGATGAGGTCGTCGGGCAGGATCACACCGAAGGGTTCGTCGCCCACCACTGGCTTGGCGCACAGCACGGCATGCCCCAGGCCCAATGCTTCGGGCTGGGTCACGAAGATCGCGCGGACGTGGCGCGGCAAGGTGCCTTGCACCAAGGCCAGCAATTCGTCCTTGCGCTTTTCCTGCAGCTTCGCTTCCAGCTCGTAAGCCTTGTCGAAGTAGTCGGCAATGGCGTGCTTGTAGCGATTGGTGACGAATACCAGGGTGTCGGCACCCGCGTCGACCGCTTCATCCACCGCATATTGAATCAGCGGCTTGTCCAGAACCGGCAGCATTTCCTTGGCAACGACCTTGGTTGCGGGCAAAAAACGCGTACCAAGCCCGGCAACCGGGAACACCACCTTGCGCAATGGCTTACTCACTCACTTCTCTCCAATTTCGTTGCGGCGTAATGGAACCACGTTACCTGGCTGCGCAACGTCGCTCCAGCAGAACGACGGCAACAAGCTGGACACACAGTTTCTGAGCTCGACTTCGTCGTAGCTGCGCACGGCATCCATCGCCTTGCTCATTTGCGCCTGCAATAGCTCCCACGAGACCGGCCGGTGCTGTGCCAGGAAAATCTTGTTGTGCTTCGTGGCGCTGTAGTTTTCCAGCGGGTGGAACAGCTCTTCGAACAATTTTTCGCCGGAGCGCAGACCGGTATACACGATGGGAATCTCGGTCCCCGGCTTCTTGCCGGCAAGGCGGATCATCTGCTCGGCCAGATCGCGGATCTTTACCGGCTCGCCCATGTCAAGCGCGAAGATTTCGCCGCCATTGCCGAGCGCGGACGCCTGCAGGATCAGCTGGGTGGCTTCGGGAATGGTCATGAAGTAGCGCGAGATTTCCGGGTGCGTGACCGTCACCGGACCGCCCGCGTGAATCTGCTGGCGGAACAGCGGCACCACCGATCCGGCCGAATCGAGCACGTTGCCGAATCGCACGGTGATGAAATGGGTGTTCGAATGCGCGTTGAGATTCTGGCACCAGATTTCCGCAATGCGCTTGCACGCACCCATTACGCTGGTGGGATTGACCGCCTTGTCGGTGGAAATGAGCACGAAGCATTCCACGCGCGTTTCGCTGGCCAGGTCCGCTACGGTACGCGTCGCCAGCACGTTGTTGCGTACTGCCGTGCGCAACTGCCCTTGCAGCAACGGCACGTGCTTGTAGGCGGCAGCGTGAAAAACCACCTGCGGCATGACCTCGGTAAACACACGGCGCATGGCGATGGGATCGCCGCAGTCGGCCAGCACGCTGTTCAGCAGAAGCTCGGGATAAGCCGCGCGCAATTCTTGCGAAATCTGATAGAGGTTGTATTCGCACGATTCCACGATGGTGAGCGCATGCACGCCCAGCCGCGCAACCTGTCGGCACAGCTCCGAACCGATCGAGCCGCCGCCGCCGGTGATCAACACGCGCCGGCCGGTAAGCGTCTCGCGGATACGAGTCCAATCCAGCTCGACGGTATCGCGCCCAAGCAGATCTTCGATCGACACTTCCTTGATCTGATTGAACTGGGCGCGGCCGGCGACCACGTCTTCAAGCTTGGGAACGGTGCGATAAGGCAGTCCGGTGACGTCGCACAATTCCACCACCTGGCGCATCTCCCGAGCGCTGGCGCCGGGCAGTGCGATAAGCAGCATCTGTACAGCCGCTTCCTTGGCTACTTCCGGAAGCTGCTCAAGCGTACCCAGTACGGGCTTGCCGTTGATGCGTGCGCCACGCAAGGTGCGCTGGTTGTCGACAAACCCCACCACGGTGTAGCGAGTGTCCCGATGCAGATCGCGCGCCAGTGCCTCGCCTGCGCGGTCCGCTCCTACGATGAGTACGCGCTGCGTCTTCGAACTCATGAAAAGGTCGATGCGGCTGTCTTTCCAGAATCGGTAAGCCAACCGCGGCGTACCCAGGAACAGCGCCAGCACAAACGGATAGAGCAACAGGATCGAGCGCGGCACGCCATCCAGTCGCCCATAGAAAAACAGCGTGACGCCGATCGCCACAGTACCGACGATGGCCGCGCGCAGGATATTCCAAAGATCGGGCAGGCTGGCAAAGCGCCAGACCCCTTTATACAGCCCGGTCCAGGCGTACACCCCACCCTGCACCAGCAGCACGATCGGAAACTCGAACAATCCGAACGTCATCTGCAGTTGCGGATCCAGGGCGTAGCGCAGTTCCTTCGCCACCCACCAGGCAAGCGCCGTGATCAGCAAATCGTGCGCGACGACGGCTATCCGCGGATGAACTATGCCGACCCATTTACGTATGGACATGACGAACCTTGTATCGAACTCGCCGGATCATGCGGCACTTGGCGTACAGCCAGGCTATTGCCGCGATCGCATAGGTAACGATGCAGGCTACCAACCCCACTTTAGGCCTCTCCCATGCCAGCGCCGCCAACGGTGCGGCCACCAGTACGTTCCATCCCAGGTACCACGCCGCCCCCGTCGCATGCGTATGGCCCTTGCGCACAATCCATTGGTACAGATGTTCGCGATGCGCAGTGTACCAGCGGCGTCCACTCAGGATACGAACCAGTAGGGTAAGGGTCGCATCCGTCACGAAAGCTGAACTGAGGATCAGAGCCGGCCACAGCAACATCCCATCGACCCGCCAGAGCATGGCGGTCAAGGCGAACAGCAGCAGGCCGATGCTGCCGCTGCCGACATCGCCCATGAAGATGCGTGCCGGGGAACGGTTGTAGCACCAGAAGCCCAGGCACGCCGCCGCAAGGCACGCCGAGGCGCCCGCGAGGGCGTTCTGGCCGGCCAGCCATGCGAGCATTCCCAGGCCGCAGGCGACGAAAATGCCCTGCTGCGCCAGCAACCCATCGATGCCGTCCATGAAGTTGTGCAGGTTGATGCTCCATGCACCCGCCAACACCAGCACGGGCCACCACCAACTGCTCGGTCCCTGGTATAGCAATGCTGCGGAAAACAGGGCCGTCGCCACCATCTGCACACCGAAACGCGGCAAAGCGGGCAACGGGCTGTGGTCGTCCCACCATCCGATCCAGGCAACCAGCGCGACAGCCGCCAGCAACGTGATGATTACGTGAAAAGGCCAGGCTGGCTGGATATACGAAAGGCTGACCGGCATCGCGACTAGAACGGAAACGATGATGCCGATTCCGCCGCCGCGCGGGGTTGGCACCTTGTGCGATCGACGCTGCCCTGGAAGGTCCAGCATGCGCTTGCGCTGCGCATACGCAATCGCCGCCCGCACCACGCCCAGGGCAATCAGGAAGGCAATCAGGACGAGAACCGCGATCGGGGCGAAGGAGGCCACGACGGCGTCACTCATTGGCTACACCGTGGATGGGCCGGATCGTGCTCCAGCCTTTGCAACTTGGGCATTGCCAATGGTGGGCCTTGGTGCCGAAGCCGCAATGGCTGCAGCGATACATGGCCTGGCCTTCGAGCAGCTTGCGCGTCAGGTCGCGCAGGATCAGGAAATTCTCGCGCGCCTCGCCCTCGATCTTGTCCATCGTGGCATCGATGAGCGCCATCAGTCCGCGCACCGACGGTCGTTGCCGCAACTGCGAGGTAAGAAATTCGATGGCTGGCTTTTCGCCATCGCGCTTCTCGTACAAGTGCGTCAGCGCCAGCACCGGCGAGATGCCGTGATAGCGGGCCAGAATATCGCGCAGGAAACGTTCGGCGCGCTCCATCTGGCTGGAACGCGCATAACTGTCCAGCAAAGGGGGCAGGATTTCGGGCACGAACGCGATATCCGCATCGACGGCGCGCTCGTACACGTCGACGGCCTCGGGATACTCGCCCTCTTCCGCGTGCAGCCGGCCAGTAAGCATGAAAGCCCGCACGCAGTCGGGCTGGCAGGCAAACGCGTGCTGCAGGTATTCGCGCGCCTCGGCGCGTGCTCCATGCTGCCGCGATTGCTCGGCGAGTTCGCAATAGAACTGCGCGATGGTGGTGACTTCCTCTTCGCCGGTCATGGTTTCAAGGCGACGCGCGTGCTCGATGGCCTTGTGCCAGTCGCGCTCGTGCTGGTAGATCGCGATGAGGTGCCGCAATGCCGACGGAGCGTGCGCGTTCATCGCCACCAGGTCGGAGAACAGCGCTTCGGCGCGATCCAGGAGACCTGCACGCATGTAGTCTTCGCCAAGCTCGAGCAAGGCAACCGTCTTCATGCCCTCGGACAAACCGGGCCTGGAGACGAGATGCTGATGCAAACGGATAGCCCGATCCACTTCGCCTCGACGCCGAAAAAGATTGCCCAGCGCCAGATGCGTTTCCACGGTATCCCGATTGTATTCGGCGAGTTTGAGAAACACCTCGATAGCTTTGTCCTGCTCTTCGTTGAGCAGGTAGTTCAAGCCACGGAAATAATCGGAGGACAACTCGCTGACCTGGGCGCCGGAACGGCGCACGCCGGCACGCCGGGCCGTCCACCAACCACTCAGGAAAGCCGCCGGAATCAACAGGGCCAGCAGCGGATAGAACGTACTCATGGGGCTTTCGATGCCTTGGCCGCGCCCCCGGCTTTCTGGGCGCGTCGCCGGTCGCGGTGATGTCGCGTCGTGACGCCCAGCCAGGCCGTCAGCCCGCCGAGGATCCAGCCGAGCGCCAGCATCGCCAGCAGAGCAGCCCCTTTGGGAACCTGGACGCGTGCAAACGCGAGATCGTAGCCAACGAGGTCCGCATTGAGCGCCCCGAGCACCACTCCCCCGGCGATGAACAACAGCAATAGCAGCATGACTATCAGTCGCATCGGCAGACTTTACCTGATTGCTTTGGGGCGGCACAGGCGGTCGATGCAAGTAATTCAGCAAGAATCACGATTTTCGAACGTCGCAAAAATTTGCAAAAAGAAAGGCAGGACCAGCCCAAGGCCGCCTGCCTGTCGGATAACCGTTTAAGCAAAAAGGATCAGCTTTCTTGCTGCTCCAGATGCATGTTGACGCGCTCGCGCAGCTCTTTGCCGGGCTTGAAATGCGGCACGTGCTTGCCCGGCAGCGCCACTGCATCGCCGGTTTTGGGATTGCGACCCATGCGCGGGGGCCGGTAGTGCAGCGCAAAACTGCCGAAACCGCGTACTTCGATGCGCTCGCCGCTGGCCAGGGCCTGACTCATCTGTTCGATGACGTTTTTGACCGCCAGCTCGACGTCGCCGAACGCAAGGTGGGTCTGACGCTTTGCCAGCGCCTCAATCAGCTCGGATTTGGTCATGGGTCCCCAATGTCCGTGACGTGGAACGAGTTGGGGCGGCGCAACCGCCGCCCCACTGCAGGCACTAATCAATCAGCCTTGTTGAGCTGCTCTTTCAGCAGCGCACCAAGCTTGGTCGTGCCACCGGACGCGCTGGAGTATTCCGCCATCGCATCTTGCAGCTCTTCCTCGTCCTTGGCGCGGATCGACAGCGACAACTGGCGACCCTTGCGGTCCATACCGGTGAACTTGGCTTCGACCTTGTCGCCCACCTTCAGATGCTGCGTAGCATCTTCGATGCGCTCCTTGGCAATGTCGTTGGCGCGCAGATAGCCTTCGACGCCGTCACCGAGATCGATCACCGCACCCTTGGCGTCCACTTCCTTCACGGTACCGTTGACGATGGTGCCGCGGGCATGGACGGCCATGAAGTGACCGAACGGATCCTGCTCCATCTGCTTGATGCCGAGCGAGATGCGCTCGCGCTCCGGATCCACTGCCAGCACCACGGCCTCGATCTCGTCGCCCTTCTTGAAGTTGCGCACGAGGTCTTCGCCGGAAGCCTGCCAGGAGATGTCGGACAGGTGGACCAGACCATCGATGCCGCCATCCAGACCGATGAAGATGCCGAAGTCGGTGATCGACTTGATCTGACCGGACACCTTGTCGTTCTTCTTGTGCATCGCTGCGAACGCTTCCCACGGATTCGAGCGGGTCTGCTTGATACCCAGCGAGATGCGGCGACGCTCTTCATCCACGTCCAGCACCATCACTTCGGTCTCATCGCCAACCTGCACGACCTTGGCCGGATTGACGTTCTTGTTGGTCCAATCCATTTCGGAAACGTGGACCAGACCTTCGACGCCCGGCTCGATCTCGACGAAGCAGCCGTAATCGGTGACGTTGGAGACCTTGCCGAACAGGCGGCTGCCGACCGGGTAGCGACGCGAGATGTTCACCCACGGATCGTCGCCCAGCTGCTTCAGACCCAGCGATACGCGGTTGCGCTCGCGGTCGTACTTCAGCACGCGCACGTCCAACTCGTCGCCGACATTGACGACTTCGGACGGATGACGCACGCGCTTCCACGCCATGTCGGTGATGTGCAGCAGGCCGTCGATGCCGCCCAGGTCCACGAACGCACCGTAGTCGGTGAGGTTCTTGACCGTGCCCTTCACCACGGCGCCTTCGGTCAGGCGCTCCAGCAGCTTCTCGCGCTCTTCGGAGAACTCGGTCTCGACGACGGCGCGGCGGCTGACAACGACGTTGTTGCGCTTGCGGTCCAGCTTGATGATCTTGAACTCAAGCGCCTTGCCTTCCAGGTACACCGGATCGCGCACCGGACGCACGTCGACCAGCGAGCCCGGCAGGAATGCGCGGACGTCCTTGATGTCGACGGTGAAGCCGCCCTTGACCTTGCCGGAGATCATGCCGGTGATGGTCTCTTCCTTGTCGAAGGCCTGCTCGAGGTCGTCCCATACCATGGAACGCTTGGCCTTCTCGCGGGAGAGCTTGGTCTCGCCGAAACCGTCTTCCAGGGCGTCGAGGGCAACCTTCACCTCATCGCCAACCTGCACTTCCAACTCGCCCTTCTCGTCCTTGAACTGCTCGATCGGGACGATGCCTTCGCTCTTCAGGCCTGCGTTGATCACGACGACGTCGTTGCGGATTTCCACAACGATACCGGTGACGATGGCGCCCGGCTTCAGCTTGGAGATGGCCTGTTGGCTCTGTTCAAACAGCTCGGCAAAACTTTCAGTCATGTTGATTCCAGAAATAAGAAAAGGCCCTGACCCTGTGCACGCCGTCGGATGTATGTGCGCGGGCAGGCCCACCGGTTGTGGGTGTTGCGGGATCGCTCCCTGGCACCGTTGACCCAAAACTTCATGCCGCGGCATGAAGCACCAAAGCCGCCGCAACCGCTTTACGGTTTTACGACGGCCAGAACTTTAGCGACCACGTCTTCGATCCCCATGCCGGTGGTATCGACCAGCACTGCATCGGCGGCGGGCTTGAGCGGTGCGACGGCTCGCGAGGCATCGCGGGCATCACGCGCTTCAATTTCGCTCTGAAGGGTAGCAAGTGTAACGCTCAGTCCCTTTTCCTTCAACTGCTTATAGCGTCTTTTCGCCCTTTCGGCCGCGCTGGCGGTCAGGAACACCTTGAACGCGGCGTCCGGGAAGATGACCGTCCCCATGTCGCGGCCATCGGCCACCAGCCCCGGCTGCTTGCGGAAGCTCAATTGCATGTTCACCAAGGCCTTACGGACGGATGGCACCGACGCAATCGCCGAGGCCGCCGCGCCCGCGGTTTCTGTCCGCAGCTCATCTGTGGCATCGTGGCCATTGACGATCACCCGCGTTTCGCCATCATTAGGCGCCGCCCGGAATTGGATCCGGGTGGTTTCGGCACAACGGGTAACGGCCTCGGCATCGGACAAATCCAGGCCGGCCGCCCCCGCCGCGTAGCCCACCGCACGGTATAGCGCACCGGAATCCAGCAGCCGCCAGCCCAGGTGCTCGGCGACCAGCCGGCTAATCGTGCCTTTGCCCGATCCGGAAGGTCCGTCGATGGTGAGTACGGGCGCAGGCGGACGTGTTTGCATGGACTGACCTGATGGCACGGGAAGTGCTTAGCTTATCGTGTTTACAGGGGTTCCAGGCGCATGCTTTCTGCTTCTTCATCAGTCACTTTGCCGTGTCAGCCAGCCGTCATGAATGATCTGCAACGCGAGTTCGAGCAAGCCGCTGCGGACATCAAGCAACTGGGCGAACGGCCTGACAACGACACCCTGCTGCGGCTTTACGCGCTCTATAAGCAGGCCACCTGCGGCGACGTCCACGGTTGCGAACCGGGCTTCTTCGATTTCATCGGCACCGCCAAGAAAGAAGCCTGGGCCAATTTCAAGGGCATCTCCCAGGACGAAGCCAGGCGGCAATACATTTCACTGGTACGACAATTGCTGCCCTGAGCGTCACCTGCCGCGCCGGGACCACTTGCGCCCAGGATGCATAGCAGGCACATTCATACGATCGTTTGAAGACGGCGCCGTATGGACTACCCTCACCTGTTCGCCCCGCTCCAGCTGGGCCACGTTACCTTGCCCAACCGCATCCTGATGGGCTCGATGCACACCGGGCTGGAAGACAAGGCCGCCGATTTCGACAAATTGGCCGCTTATTTCGCCGAACGCGCGCGTGGCGGCGTCGGCCTGATGGTGACCGGCGGCATCGCGCCCAGCATCGAGGGCTGGCTCAAGCCGTTCGGCGGGCGGATGACCCTGCCCTGGCACAAGCCGCGGCACCGCAAGCTCACTCGCGCCGTACATGCCGAAGGCGGTCGCATCTGCATGCAGATCCTGCACGCGGGTCGCTACGGCTATCACCCGCTATCGGTGGCTCCGTCGAAGATCAAGTCGCCGATCACTCCCTTCACGCCACGCGCCCTCAGCACCCGCGGCGTGGAGCGCACCATCAATGATTTCGTGCGCTGCGCGCGGCTGGCGCAGGACGCCGGCTACGACGGCGTGGAAGTGATGGGCTCGGAAGGCTATCTGATCAACCAGTTCATCGCCGAGCGTACCAATCGGCGCAGCGACCAATGGGGTGGCGATGCCGAGCGGCGCATGCGCTTTCCCGTGGAAATCGTACGGCGCATGCGCGCGGCGGTCGGCCCCGATTTCATCATCATCTACCGCCTTTCCATGCTCGACCTGGTCGAAGGCGGACAGGACTGGCAGGAAATCGTGACCTTGGCCAAGGCCATCGAAACGGCCGGCGCCAGCATCATCAACACCGGCATCGGCTGGCACGAAGCGCGCATCCCGACCATCGTCACCAACGTGCCGCGTGCCGGCTTCGCGTGGGTGACGAAGAAACTCAAAAGCGAAGTATCGATACCGCTGATCACCACCAATCGCATCAACGTACCCGAGGTCGCCGAGCAAATACTGGCCAGCGGCGAAGCGGACATGGTATCGATGGCAAGACCGTTGCTCGCCGATCCCGATTGGGCGGTGAAAGCCAAAAGCGGCCGCAGCGAACGCATCAATACGTGCATTGCTTGCAACCAGGCTTGCCTCGACCACGTTTTCCAGAATCAACGTGCGAGTTGCATGGTCAATCCGCGCGCCTGCCACGAGACCGAACTGCGCGTCGTTCCAGCGCCCGCGCGCAAGCGCATCGGCGTCGTCGGCGCGGGCCCGGCCGGCATGGCGTGCGCCTCAACCCTGGCCGAACGCGGCCACGACGTCACCTTGTTCGATGGCGCCAGCGACATCGGCGGCCAGTTCAATTACGCCAAACGCATTCCCGGCAAGGAAGAGTTCCACGAAACCCTGCGCTACTTCCGCCATCGCCTGACCGACGCGGGAGTACGCATGCGCCTGGGCGAGGTAGCGGATGTCGCTTCAATTGCAGCTGAAAAGTTCGACGATGTCGTCATTGCCACCGGAATCACGCCGCGCAAGGTGAGCTTCCCCGGAAGCACTCATCCGCGCGTTTTGAGCTATCTCGACATCCTCGCACACAATCAGCTGGCAGGTCATCGTGTGGCGGTCATCGGCGCAGGCGGCATCGGTTTCGACGTGGCGGAATTCCTGATCGAGCACACCCCCTCCCCGACAACCGACGTGGAGCGCTGGACGCGCGAATGGGGCGTGGATATGCAACTGGATCAGCGTGGCGGCCTGAAGCCGGCACAGCCGGAACCACCCGCGCGCCAGGTGTGGCTGCTGCAGCGGAGCGAGGGACGCCCCGGCGCGCGGCTGAACAAAACGACCGGCTGGGTGCATCGCGCCACGCTGAAAAACAAGCAGGTGACCATGCTGGGCGGCGTCGCCTACGATCGCTTCGACGACGACGGCCTACACATCACCGTAGACGGCAAGCCCCAGGTTCTTCCGGTCGATCACGTCATCATTTGTGCCGGCCAGGAGCCCAACCGCGCTTTGGCGGATGCCCTGATCGCCCAAGGGCAGCGTACGCACGTCATCGGTGGCGCCGACGTAGCGGCCGAACTCGATGCCAAGCGGGCCATTGCCCAGGGCACGCGACTAGCTGCAGAGCTTTAACAGGGCTCTGCAAGCGACTGATACAAAAAGCGAAAAAGGAAGCGCCCCGCCAGCGACGCGTCGGTATTGGCTCTGGGGAGGGATGCCGAATACCGCGGGGGTAGCGTCGCTGCGGGGCGAGGGTCAGCGGCACTCGGGGGGAGGGGGTCAGTGCCGCGACAGGGACTATATTATGATCGACGCGATACAGAATCAAATATATATTTGAGCCCCTATTTATACGAAAGTCATATATGTTTGATTTTCGCCAGTTGCGCTACTTCATCGCTGTCGCCGAAGAGCTGAGCTTTACGCGCGCGGCGCAGCGCCTGCACATTTCGCAGCCGCCGCTTTCACAGCAGATCCAGGCCCTGGAGCAGGATCTGGGCATACGCCTGCTGGACCGAGACAAACGCAACGTTACGCTGACCGAGCCGGGGCGCCTGTTTCTCGAGCAGGCCCGGCAGATCCTGGCCATGGCCGACGATGCCCGTATTCGTGTGACCGAGGCCGCCGCCGGCTTCAGCGGCCAATTGAGGCTGGCTTATACGGTTTCGGTTTCCTTCCACCCGGCCCTGCCCCAAACCTTGCTTCTGCTTGGACAGCGAGCACCCAATATCCGGCTATGGCTAAGCGAGATGTACACCGAGCCGCAATTTGCGGCGGTGCGTTCCGGCCAGATCGACGTCGGCTTCGTACGCGACGTGCCCAGTCACGAAGACGATGCGCGGGCGCTGCGGTTGGACATTATCGATCGCGAGCCGCTGCTGCTTGCCCTGCCCTCCGGGCATCGATTGGCCGACCGTCCGAGCCTGGAGCTCGGCGAAGTTGCCGGGGAGCCGTTTGTGATCCAACCCCGCGAACTGGCCGCTACGCTATATGACCGCCTGGTGCGGCTGGCCTCCAAGGCCGGATTCCATCCGGTGGTACGCCAGCAGGCCCAGCAGATCAACGGCCTCCTGGCCCTGGTGGCCGCCGGCATCGGCTTGGCGCTGATTCCGGCCAGCATGCAGGTGGTGAAACTGGCGGGGGTAAGCTATGTGCCGCTGGTCGACCCGGATGCCTACCTGTTGCTTGCCGTGGCCAGCCGGACCGAGAACCCCGCGCCCGTGGTGCTGCAGTTCCTTGAAACGGTCACGGACGCCAAGAAAGCGCTGGGCTTGTGATAAGCGATTCAAGTAGTTATACTTTCGCGCTTTCTTCGTCTCACATCGTTTCAGGAGCCTGCCGTGAAGGTGCTTTCCTCTTTGAAGTCCGCCAAGCAGCGGCACCGTGACTGCAAGGTTGTGCGCCGTCGCGGCAAAGTGTTCGTGATCTGCAAGAGCAACCCGCGCTTCAAGGCGCGTCAGCGTTGATCGCTGTTGCGAATATCTGAAAAAAGCCGCTGCAAAGCGGCTTTTTTTATGCCCGGCCATCTCTCATAAAAGACGGCCCGATCGAGTCAGCGGCCGCCGCTGACATCCAGCAACGCCCCCGTCACATACGACGCCGCGTCACTCAGCAACCACGCGATGGCCTGGGCCACTTCGTCGGCCGTACCGGCGCGCGCCAGCGGCGTTTGCGCACCCAGCACCGCCGCCCGATCCGGGCGTCCCCCGCTGGCATGGATCTCGGTATCGATAAGCCCCGGACGAACTGCGTTCACGCGCACGCCCTCGGAAGCGAGCTCCTTGGCCAGCCCGATGGTGAGCGTATCGATCGCGCCCTTCGATCCCGCATAGTCCACATACTCGTGAGGCGACCCCAACCTCGCCGCCGCCGAAGACACATTCACGATCGCGCCGCCGTTTCCCCCGCGCCCTTTGCACATGCGTCGGGATGCCTCGCGTGCGCATAGGTAAGCGCCAAGTATGTTGACGTCGAACACGTGCCTGAGCCGATCGATGCTCATGTCGGCCAGCGGCATCGACGGCGCGACGATGCCTGCATTGTTGACCAGCGCGTCCACGACGCCGAAGGCAGATTCCACCGCATCGAACACAGCCACCACATCAACCTCGTCGGCGACGTTGCCGCGCACCGCCAGCGCCTGTCCGCCCAGCTTGCGAATGTCGTCCGCGGTCTCCTGCGCCTTCGCTTCGTTCTGTGCGAAATTGACGCCGACAGACCAGCCGTCCGCCGCCAGCAGACGTGCCGTAGCCCTGCCAATGCCGCGGCTTGCGCCGGTGATCACGACCACTTTTCCCATGGAAATCGTCCTCATCGCTGCCAGGCGGCAGGGATTGTGCAAGACTGCCAGCGGCAGCCCGATTCACCGGTAACTTACGCGCGACCGTGTTGCGGGGGAAGTCTCGTGGACATGCATGAGTATCTGGGCCTGATGCAGGACGTGTTTGCCGTCGCGCTGGTGTTTGTCTTTCCCTTGATCGACCTGCCTGCCATGCAGCACCTGAAACGTTTCAGCAGCACTGCCGCGCGTTTGGCACTGTATCGCCGCAGTGTGCTCGCCACTTCGGTATTCGTGATCATTGCGTTGGCCATCGCGCCACTCGATACGCTGCTGATCATTGCGCGCAGTCATACAGACGCTCCCTGGCTGGATCGCCATTCGGTGATTTCGATGGCGGCGAGCGCACTTATCGCTCTGCTGTTTGCGTGGGTGCTGTGGCCAAGTATCCAGTGCGTATTCCGCAAGCGCATTCGCAAGGCTTATCTGGAAGCCTACCTGGCCTCCCTCGTTCGCTTCATGTTGCCTGTATCCAGACAGGAGCGCCGGTGGTGGGTGTTGCTGAGCCTGAGCGGGGGCATTGGCGAGGAACTGCTTTACCGAGGTTTCCTGCTGCAGTATTTCCGCGGCCAGCTGATCGGCGGCCCGGGCACGGGACTGATCTGGGCATGGGTACTCAGCTCGCTGGCGTTCGGCCTGGGCCACGTCTATCAAGGCAAACGCGGTGTACTGGAAACAACGACGGCCGGTGCGGTATTCGGCATGCTTGCCATTCTGTCCGGAGGCTTGGCATTGCCTATCCTGATGCACATTTTGATCGACCTGCGGATCCTGCTGGTCTACAACCCGGCCCAAGACGATCCCCAACGCGCCGCCCCGCTCATCAGCGGTTTCAATCCGCAGGTGCGCTGAAACAAAAAAGCCGGGCTTC
The DNA here is from genome assembly GCF_016904945.1 of Dyella mobilis. Lineage (GTDB taxonomy): Bacteria > Pseudomonadota > Gammaproteobacteria > Xanthomonadales > Rhodanobacteraceae > Dyella_B > Dyella_B mobilis. The sequence goes on along the minus strand of NZ_JADIKF010000033.1, from coordinate 74,518 downwards.
GAACACGAAACCCGGCCTATCTTTTGCACGATCTGCCAAGGAGGCAGATCGCATCGTTCACTCGTAGCTGACGCCGGTAATCTCGTAGCGCTTCACACCGTTGGGTGCCTTGAACTCGAAACTGTCGCCGGCGCTTTTGCCGATCAGGGCGCGCGCGATCGGGGACGAGACCGCGATGAGACGCTGCTTGATGTCGGCCTCCAGATCACCCACGATCTGGTAGGTCACCGCCTCGCCGCTGTCTTCATCTTCCAGATTTACCGTGGCGCCGAACACCACCTTGTTGCCGGCACTCAGGCGCGACACGTCGATCACTTCAGCGGTGGACAGCGCCGCTTCCAGTTCGGCAATCCGGCCTTCGATAAAGCTCTGCTGCTCGCGTGCCGCATGGTATTCGGCGTTTTCCTTCAAGTCGCCGTGAGCGCGCGCCTCGGCGATGTCCGCGATGATCTTCGGGCGCTTGACCGACTTCAGGTGATCCAGCTCGCCACGCAAACGCTCCGAACCAATTTTGGTGATGGGGGCGCGACTCATGCGCTCAGCTCCTTGTGCAATTCCTGCAAGCTATGGACTTCGCCGGTATCGTGGAAATCCAGCGAATGCACCAGCGCCCGCGCGCCGGCAACGGTGGTGGAGTACGTGACGCGGTGCTGCAAGGCTTCGCGCCGGATCGAGAACGAATCGGCGATCGCTTGCTTGCCCTCGGTGGTGTTGACGATATAGACGATCTCGCCGTTCTTGATCAGGTCGACAATGTGCGGCCGGCCTTCAAGCACCTTGTTGATGCGCTCGCAAGCCACGCCACGCTCCGACAGGTAGCTTGCCGTACCGGATGTAGCGACCAACGTGAAACCGCGCGCGATAATGCCCTCGGCAACCGGCAGCAGGCGATCCTTGTCGGCATCGCGCACCGATACGAAGACCTTGCCCTTCTGCGGCGTCTTGATGCCAGCCGCATCGTGGCCGCGCGCAAAGGCGGCGCCGAAGCTGCGGCCCACGCCCATCACTTCGCCGGTGGAGCGCATTTCCGGGCCGAGGATCGGATCGACGTTCTGGAACTTCAGGAACGGGAAGATCGCTTCCTTCACCGAGTAGTAGCCTGGGATCACTTCGCGCGTCGTGCCCTGTGCAATCAGGCTGCGCCCCGCCATGCAGCGGGCGGCGATCTTGGCCAACGGCACACCGGTCGCCTTGGAGACGAACGGCACGGTACGCGAGGCACGCGGATTCACTTCGAGGATGAACACCGTATCGCCCTGAATCGCAAACTGCGTATTCATCAGGCCGATCACCTTGAGTTCTTTCGCCATCAGGGCGACCTGGCGGCGCAATTCGTCCTGGATCGCCGGCGTGAGCGAATACGGCGGCAGCGAGCAGGACGAATCGCCCGAGTGAACGCCGGCTTCCTCGATGTGCTCCATGATGCCGCCGACCAGCACATTGCCTTCCTGGTCGGCGATGACGTCGACATCGACTTCCACCGCATGATCGAGGAAGCGATCCAGCAGCACCGGCGAATCGTTCGACACCTGCACCGCCTCACGGATGTAGCGCGACAGATCGGCGTCGTCATACACCACTTCCATCGCGCGGCCGCCCAGCACGTAGCTCGGACGCACCACCAGCGGATAGCCGATTTCGCGCGCCAGCGCCAACGCCTCATCGGCATTGCGTGCGGTACGGTTCGGCGGCTGGGTCAGGCCCAGTTTGCTGATCATCTGCTGGAAGCGCTCGCGGTCTTCGGCCAGATCGATCGAATCCGGCGAGGTGCCGATGATCGGCGTACCGGCGGCTTCGAGTGCACGCGCCAGTTTGAGCGGCGTCTGGCCACCGTACTGCACGATCACGCCCTTCGGCTTTTCGAGGTCGACGATTTCCAGCACGTCTTCCAGGGTCAGCGGCTCGAAGTACAGGCGATCGGAAGTGTCGTAGTCGGTCGACACGGTTTCCGGGTTGCAGTTGACCATGATGGTCTCGAACCCGTCTTCGCGCAGCGCTAGGGCCGCGTGCACGCAGCAGTAGTCGAACTCGATGCCCTGTCCGATGCGGTTCGGACCGCCGCCCAGCACCACGATCTTGTCGCGGCTGGTCGGATTGGCTTCGCACTCTTCCTCGTAGGTCGAGTACATGTAAGCCGTGGTCGTGGCGAACTCGGCCGCACAGGAATCCACCCGCTTGTAGACCGGGCGTACGCCAAGCGTACGGCGCAGATGGCGCACCGCGGCTTCGTCGGTGTTGATCAGCTCTGCCAGGCGTGCGTCGGAGAAGCCAAGGCGCTTCAGCTCGCGCATGCGCGCGGCGTCGAGCGCGGTAATGCCCTGCTCCCGCACTTCCTTCTCGGTCAGCACGATGTCTTCGAACGCGGCAAGGAACCATGGGTCGACGCGGCTGAGATCGTGCACTTCTTCCAGGCTCAGTCCGGCGCGGAAGGCGTCGGCGAGGTGGAACACGCGATCCGGACGCGGCTCGCGCAGTTCGCGCTTCAGCGTCGCGAGACCATCGTCCGTAGCGATGTCCAGGCCGGTCGGGTTGAGACCGGTCTTGCCGATTTCCAGGCCGCGCAACGCCTTTTGCAGCGATTCGTGGAAGCTGCGGCCGATCGCCATCACCTCGCCCACCGATTTCATCTGGGTGGTGAGACGCGCATCGGCCTGCGGGAATTTCTCGAAGGCGAAGCGCGGAATTTTGGTAACGACGTAATCGATGGTCGGCTCGAACGAAGCCGGCGTGAGACCGCCGGTGATGTCGTTCTTGAGCTCGTCCAGCGTGTAGCCGACGGCCAGCTTGGCCGCGATCTTGGCGATCGGGAAGCCGGTGGCCTTGGAGGCCAGCGCGGACGAACGCGACACGCGCGGATTCATCTCGATCACCACCACGCGACCCGTTTCGGCATTCACGCCGAACTGCACGTTGGAGCCACCGGTATCCACGCCGATCTTGCGCAGCACCGCGATGGAGGCATCGCGCAGGCGCTGGTATTCCTTGTCGGTGAGCGTCTGCGCCGGCGCAACCGTGATGGAGTCGCCGGTATGCACACCCATCGGGTCGAGGTTTTCGATCGAGCACACGATGATGCAGTTGTCCGCTTTGTCGCGGACCACTTCCATCTCGAACTCCTTCCAGCCGAGCACCGACTCTTCCACCAGCACTTCGTGCACCGGCGAAAGCTCGAGGCCGCGCTTGACGATCTCTTCGAATTCTTCGCGGTTGTAGGCGATGCCGCCGCCCGAACCGCCCAACGTAAAGCTGGGACGGATGATGGTTGGGTAGCCGACGGTGGCCTGGATTTCCACGGCCTGCTCGAACGACCGCGCCACGGCAGCCTTCGGGCATTCCAGGCCGATATCGGCCATTGCCACGCGGAACAGCTCGCGGTCTTCGGCCATGCGGATGGCTTCGCGCGAGGCACCGATCAACTCGACACCGTATTTTTCGAGTACGCCGTTATCGGCCAGGTCGAGCGCGCAGTTCAGGCCGGTCTGGCCGCCCATGGTCGGCAGCACGGCATCCGGGCGCTCCTTGGCGATGATGCGCTCGACCGTCTGCCAGTTGATCGGCTCGATGTAGACCGCGTCGGCCGTTTCCGGGTCGGTCATGATCGTGGCGGGGTTGGAGTTCACCAGGATCACCCGGTAACCCTCTTCCTTCAGCGCCTTGCACGCCTGTGCGCCGGAGTAGTCGAACTCGCAGGCCTGGCCGATGACGATCGGGCCGGCGCCGATGATGAGGATGGTCTTGATATCGGTACGCTTGGCCATCTCAGCGGGCCTCCTGCATCAGCTTGGCAAAACGATCAAACAGGTAACCAATGTCGTGCGGCCCAGGGCTCGCTTCCGGGTGCCCCTGGAAGCAGAAGGCCGGACGATCGGTCAGTGCAAAACCTTGCAGCGAACCATCGAACAGCGAGGTGTGCGTGACGCGGACGTTGCTGGGCAGCGTCGCGACATCCACCGCGAAACCATGATTCTGCGAAGTGATCAGCACGCGGCCGTCGTCGTGATCCTTCACCGGATGATTCGCGCCGTGGTGGCCGAACTTCATCTTCAGCGTCTTCGCGCCAACGGCAGCACCCATGATCTGGTGGCCTAGGCAGATGCCGAACAGCGGGATCTTCGCATCCAGGAATTCGCGCGTGGCGGCAATCGCGTAATCGCAGGCGGCCGGATCGCCAGGACCGTTGGAGAGAAACACGCCATCGGGTTTCATCGCCAGCACCTTGGCCGCCGGGGTCTGCGCCGGCACCACGGTGATATCGCAGCCCTGTTCGGCGAGCAGGCGCAGAATGTTGCGCTTTACGCCGAAATCGTACGCCACGACTTTGAAGCGCCGGGCCGGCTGGTTGAAAACCGTGCGGTCAAGGTCGTACACACCCTCGTTCCAGCTATAAGGCTCGGTCACGCTGACCACCTTGGCCAGGTCCATGCCGTTGAGGCCGGGGAAGGCGCGTGCCTTGGCCAATGCGGCGTCGGCGTCGATCGACTCGCCGGCCACGATGCAGCCGTTTAGTGCGCCCTTGTCGCGCAGGATGCGGGTAAGGCGCCGCGTATCAATGCCGGCGATGGCCACGATACCGTGGCGCTTGAGGTAATCGGGCAGGCTTTCGGTGCTGCGCCAATTGCTGGCGCGTCGTGGCACGTCGCGCACGATCAGGCCGGCGGTATGGACGGCCGAAGATTCTTCGTCTTCCGCGTTGCAACCGGTATTGCCAATGTGGGGATAGGTCAGGGTAACGATCTGACGGGCATAGGATGGATCGGTGAGGATCTCCTGGTAGCCCGTCATCGCCGTGTTGAAAACCACCTCTCCGACGGTCTCACCAGTCGCGCCCACGGCTTGGCCGTGAAACACGCTGCCGTCTTCGAGGGCAAGCAGAGCGGAAATGGGCATGGGGGCCGCCTTTTAGGTGCAGCAAGGTCCGCAAGCCGCATCGAAGCAGGCTTGTGGACCTTGGGTCAAAGAAAGTCTCGGGCGGGTTGAAATGATAGGTGCAAGGGCGCTTTCTGTCCACCGGCAGGCATTGTGAAAAATGCCACCTCGGCGCTCGCAAACGCATCTCCCGCGCTAGACTGTCAGCCACTTGCCCGCTAAAGCTACGAAACTCCATGAGCGCAACGGTTCTGCTCGATCCCATTCGACTCGACCGCCCGGACACGGACGTGCGGCAGCACCCCTTTCCGTTCATGATCGCCCACGGCCAACTCCCCGATGAGGCCCGCGGCGACCTGGAGCGGGATTTCCCCGCATACACCAGCGCCGGCTTCTTTCCCTACGACCCGATCGACTGCGGCCCTTCGGTGAATGCGCTGGTCGGGCAGCTGACCACGCCGGAATTCGCCAGCGCCATCGGCAACTACCTGGGGATCAGCGACCTGGGGCGATATCCGACGCTGATCACCCTGTGCCGCGCCTTGAACAAGCGACACGGCACCATCCATACCGACAGCCGCTCCAAAGTGGCCACCGCCCTGCTCTATTTGAATACGCAGTGGCCCGATACCAGCGACGGCTGCCTGCGCTTTCTCAACAAGATCGACAACATCGACGACCTGGCCGCCCCCGAGCTCAAGCCGCTTTATGGCGAGTTCGCGGTATTCAAGCGCTGCGACAACTCTTTCCACGGTCACCTGCCTTACGAGGGCGAGCGCCGCGTGATCCAGGTCGCCTGGCTCACCAGCGAAGAGGAAAAGCTGCGCAAGACCAAGCGCGGCAAATTCTCGCGTGCATTCAAGAAGCTGTTCGGCGTGCTGGACCGCAAACTCGGCGCGGATCGCGACCGCAACGCATCGCACAAGACTCGGCCCGAATAACGCCTAGCGGATGCACCACCAGGCTACGAAGCCGGCGAACAGCAAATAAAGCCATGCCACCGGCAACAACCGGCGTCCGTCCACCTGGCCGCGACGGAACAGCCACCACAGATAAACAATCGCTGCCACCGTGACCGCACCGGCAACGATCAACGGCGTATCGAACATCCATGGCGTGGCGAACAGCGCCAAGGCACTGGGAATCGTTGCCTGGATCATCATGGCGCCGGAGATATTGGCCAGCGCCAACCGTTCCTTGCCCTGCCGCACCCAGATCAACGCATTCATCGTTTCCGGCAGTTCGGTCGCAACCGGGCTCAATACCAGTGCGATCAGATGCGGCGGCAGATGCAGCGCCAAGCCGATCGTCTGGATCTGCGACACAAACACGTGCGAGGCATAGGCAATCACCAGCAGTGCCAGGCACGTCTGCGCAATCACCATGCCGAGCATCGGCGCAGCGGCGCGAGGCTGAAATTTCAGCGGCTCCAGCACTTCGTCGTCCGCCGACGCGTCATCATCGTTTTTCAATTCACGCCGCACGTAGAGCGCATAGGCAGCGATAAAGAGCACGCCCAGCCAGGGCTTGAACGCAAAAGCGATCAGACCGAGCCCGCACTTCACCGCGAAAATCGACAGGAACCAGGACTGGTCGCGCGCCAGCCGCAAGTGATCGACGCGAACCCGATGGTCTTCGCGACCCAATCGGCGCCGGTTGTACCAAAGCGCGCCCCCCACGACCGCGTAGGCAATGGTGGCGAGCACCAGCGGACCGCCCAGCGCAGCGCCCACGCCGATGTCGCGCACTTGGGGAGTTCTTCCCATCATCACGGCAACAAATGTGACCGCGCTCTCCGGCAAGGCCGTGCCAAAGGCGGCCAATACCGTTCCGGTTGCCGTCGCGCCGATATTGAGCTTTTGACCCAGCCATTCGATGCCGTTGACGAAGTACTCGCACGACACGTAGATGATGCCGGCCGAAAGCAGGAACAGCAGCATGGTGACTAGCATGAAAGGTTCCGGGCCGGGCAAGCGAGACAACCTATGGCGCACGCACGTCGCTCGCCCAGCCAGGGTGAGTCGTGTCGTGGCCAAAGGTCTCGCCGGACCATCGCAGATGGAGCATCTGCGACAACCATTCGCGCCATGAAGCATCTAGGCTTCAAGTGTGTTGACGCGAATTCCTCGGAGCATCGCCTGGCGGCCGGATGCGGCGAGGATGGCTACTCCCCAATGACGTTGCGGCGGATGGTACAGGCGCCAAGGCCGGCGAACAAGCCGCCCTTCAACCCGGGTTGCGTTCGCGTTCCTGCACCACGTTGTCGATGCTGTAGCCGCCCGGCTTGCGCCCCGCCAGCCATGCGGCAGCCTCGAGCGCGCCGCGCGCAAAAATGGAACGATCCGTGGCGCGATGACTCAGCTCCACCCGCTCTCCATGGCCAAGCAGCAAGGCGGTGTGTTCTCCCACCACGTCGCCGCCGCGCACTACCGCAAAACCGATCGTGCCGCTGCGTCGTGCGCCGGGCCGGCCTTCACGGGTGTATACGCCGTCTTCCGCCAGCGTGGTGCCTCGCGCCTGGGCTGCGGCATGGCCGAGCGCAAGCGCGGTGCCCGAAGGTGCATCTTCCTTGCGCCCGTGATGCGCCTCGACGATTTCCAGATCCCAATCCCGCAGCGATGCAGCGGCCTCGCGCAGAAGGCGGGTCAGCACGGCGACGCCAAGGCTGAAATTCGCCGCGCGCAATAGAGGCAGCTCGGCCGAGGCGCCGTCGAGTCCGGCTTCCGCGGCCGCATCGAGACCGGTCGTGCCGGTTACCAGCGCGATGTGGTGCGCGCGGCAATGAGCAAGCGCCGCGGCAAGGCCGTCGGGACCGCTGAAGTCGACTATCACGTCGATAGCCGGCGCGGCTTCCCAGCCATGCGCGTAGCGCAAGCCGGAGGACAATCCTTCGAATACCGGCGTGCCGTCGCGCTCAGAACCCGCGGAAACCACGGCGTGCACCAGCTCGAAACGGCGATCTTCGCGCACCAGCGCAAGCAAAGCCCGGCCCATGCGGCCGGAAGCGCCATTGATGGCAAGACGAATGGGCTGGGACATGTAGACGCTTCCTCGAGCTTTGTCCCTCTCGCTTGGGAGAGGGTGCGAATAATCACGGTGAGGTTAGGAAGTCACCCGCGACCAGAACTGCTTCACGCCATCCACCCAGGTCTTGGCGCGCGGTGTGTGCTCGTCGGCATTGCTGCCGGCAAAAGTCGCTTCCAGCTTCTCCAGCAGATCGCGCTGCTCGCGCGTCAAGCGCACGGGTGTTTCCACGACCACGCGGCAGATCAGATCGCCGGCACGCCCACCACGCACCGATTTGACGCCGCGGCCGCGCAAGGTGAACTGCTGCCCGGTCTGGGTCTCCAGCGGAATGGTGATGCCCACCTCGCCTTCCAGCGTCGGCACCGCCAGCTCTGCGCCCAATGCCGCTTGTGCGAAGCGAATCGGCAACTCGCAATACAGGTTGTTGCCTTCGCGCTGGAAGATCGCATGCTCGCGCACGCGCACTTCCACATACAGATCGCCCGGCTCGGTGCCGGCCGGGCCGGCTTCGCCCTGGCCGGTCAAGCGGATGCGATCGCCGTTGTCGACACCTGCGGGAATGCGCACGGACAACGTGCGGGTTTCTTCCAGGCGGCCTTCGCCGTGACACTGCTTGCAGGGTTTTTCGATCGCCCGTCCGCTGCCGCCGCAATGCGGGCAGGTTTGCTGGATGGAGAAAATGCCATTTTGCATGCGCACGCGGCCATGCCCTTGGCAGGTCTTGCACTGCACGGTCTTGCCGTCGTCGGAGCCGCTGCCGTTGCAATGGTGGCAGTTGACCTGGGTGGGAACGTCGAATTTCCTCTCGACGCCGAACACGGCTTCTTCGAGATCCAGTTCCATGATGTAGCGCAGGTCAGCGCCGCGGCGCTGACGCCCGCGGCCGCCGCCACCGAAAATGTCGCCGAAGATATCCCCGAAGATATCGCCCATGTCGCCAAAACCGGCACCGCCGCCCCGGCCGCCCATGCCGCCTTCGAACGCGGCGTGGCCGTATTGGTCGTACGCCGAACGCTTCTGCGTATCGGACAGGACTTCGTAGGCTTCCTTGGCCTCTTTGAATTTTTCCTGGGCGTGCGGATCGTCGGGGCAACGGTCCGGGTGGTATTTCATGGCCAGGCGACGGAAGGATTTCTTCAGCTCGATTTCGGTCACCGACCGCTCGACACCCAGGACTTCGTAGTAATCACGCTTGCTCATTGCTTGATCCGCGATTCGATGCGCCGATCGGGGATAAACCAGATCGCAGCCACCGTGGCATAAAGTAAACACGACACCCACGGCGCCACGAACGCCAGCAGGATGCCACTCAGATACATGGCGACGGCCACCTTGCCTTTCCAGTCACCCCCCACCGCCTGGGCCAGGAAGGAGGTTTTGCCTCCGTTGGCCTCGATCAGGGTGTACTGCAACGGAATCCAGGCCACCGCGCACATCAGCAGTACAACGCCGTAAACCGCCACCGGAAGTTGCGCAAAGTGGTTCTCACCCATCCAGCCGGTGGTCACCGGCATCAGCGAGAGCCAGAACAGCAGGTGCAGGTTGGCCCACAGCACGCTGCCGCTCACCTTTTCCGAAGCATGCAGGAAATGGTGATGATTGTTCCAGTAGATGCCTACGTAGACGAAGCTCAGCACGTAGCTCAGGAACACCGGCCATTGCTGGGCAAGCACCTCCCAGCCGTCGCCGTGCGGCACCTTCAGTTCCAGCACCATGATGGTAATGATGATGGCCAGCACGCCATCGCTGAAGGCTTCTAGCCGCCCCTTCTCCATTGCTCCCCTCCAACGACAACGAGCGCCCAGAGGGCGCCCGTCGTCAAATGTCAGCCTAGGTCAGGACGACTTGCCATCGTTCTTCACTTCGGTGAACTCGGCATCGACCACGTCGTCGGAATGAGCCGAACCGGTCGGGCCGTGCGGCTGTGCATCGGCATCGGCCGGGCCGCTGCCGCTACCCTGGGCTGCGGCGTAAAGCGACTGTGCCACCTGCTCCAGCTTCTGGATCTTCGACTCGATCGCTGCTTTGTCGTCGCCGTCCTTGACCTTCTCCAGTTCCGACAGCGCCGCTTCGATCTCGCTCAACTGTCCGCCGACCTTGCCACCGTGTTCCTTGATGGCGCTGCGCGTGGCGTGCACCAGCTGATCGGCCTTGTTGCGCGTGCTGACCAGCTCGTGGAACTTCTTGTCTTCTTCTTTGTTGGCTTCGGCGTCGGCCACCATGCGCTGGATTTCTTCCTCGGACAGGCCCGAACCGGCCTTGATCTCGATGCGCTGTTCCTTGCCAGTCTTCTTGTCCTTGGCCGACACGTGCAAGATGCCGTTGGCATCGATGTCGAAGGTCACTTCGATCTGCGGCATGCCGCGCGGCGCGGCGTCGATGCCGGCCAGGTCGAACTTGCCCAGCGACTTGTTGGCATTGGCACGCTCGCGCTCACCCTGCAGCACGTGCACGGTCACGGCGGTCTGGTTGTCGTCGGCAGTGGAGAACACCTGCGAGGCCTTGGTCGGCACCGTGGTGTTCTTCTCGATCAGCTTGGTCATCACGCCGCCCATCGTCTCGATACCCAGCGACAGCGGGGTCACGTCGAGCAGCAGCACGTCCTTCACCGAACCGCCCAGCACGCCGCCCTGGATCGCAGCGCCCACGGCTACGGCTTCATCCGGGTTGACGTCCTTGCGCGGCTCTTTGCCGAAGAAGTCCTTCACCGACTCCTGCACCTTCGGCATGCGGGTCTGGCCACCGACGAGGATCACTTCGTTGATGTCGGACACGCGCAGGCCAGCGTCGTTCAACGCGGTGCGGCAGGGTTCGATGGTCTTCTTGACCAGGTCTTCCACCAGCGCTTCGAGCTTGGCGCGGGTGAGCTTGATGTTCAGATGCTTCGGACCGGAAGCATCCGCCGTGACGTACGGCAGGTTCACTTCGGTCTGATGCGCGGACGACAGTTCGATCTTGGCGCGCTCGGCGGCATCCTTCAGGCGCTGCAGCGCCAGCGGATCCTTGCGCAGGTCGATGCCCTGGTCCTTCTTGAATTCTTCGATCAGGTAGTCGATGACGCGCATATCGAAGTCTTCGCCACCCAGGAAGGTGTCGCCGTTGGTGGCCAGCACTTCGAACTGCTTCTCGCCGTCGACTTCGGCGATCTCGATGATCGACACGTCGAAGGTACCGCCGCCGAGGTCGTACACCGCGATCTTGCGGTCGCCGCCCTTCTTGTCCAGGCCGTAGGCCAGCGCGGCCGCGGTCGGCTCGTTGATGATGCGCTTCACTTCCAGGCCGGCGATCTTGCCGGCGTCCTTGGTCGCCTGGCGCTGGCTGTCGTTGAAGTAGGCCGGCACGGTAATCACCGCCTCGGTGACCGTCTCGCCGAGGTAGTCCTCAGCGGTCTTCTTCATCTTCATCAGCACTTTGGCGGAAATTTCCTGCGGCGCCATCTTCTTGCCGTCGGAGGTCTGCACCCAGGCGTCGCCGTTATCGTGGGCGATGATGCCGTAGGGCACGATGTGCAGGTCTTTCTGCACTTCGGCGTCGGTGAATTTGCGGCCGATCAGGCGCTTCACCGCGTAGAACGTGTTCTTGGGATTGGTGACGCTTTGGCGCTTGGCCGGCGCGCCGACCAGCACTTCGCCGTCCTTGGTGAACGCGACGATGGACGGCGTGGTGCGATCGCCCTCCGCGTTCTCGATAACCTTGGCGCTGCTGCCATCCATGATGGCGACGCACGAGTTGGTCGTGCCCAAGTCAATGCCGATGATTTTGCCCATGTGTATGCTCCGGAATCTCGCATGCGGCCCCTCGGCCGCGAATGTTTGTCAGATGGGGTTTGACTGAAAACGGTTCAATATCAGCTAAACCCTGCAGTGTTGAAATTGTTGGAGCCCGTTCAACATCCCGGCCACGTGCAGCGCCTGACCAGTGGCCCGGTCAGGCCGCGCGCCACGCGGCGGCCACTCGGGGCCACGCAGGCTGCGGGGAGATGGGGAACAGGCTCTCTTGACTCAGTCGTCCTTGGCCACGGCCACCAGGGCCGGGCGCAGCAAGCGATCGTTCAACACATAGCCTTTCTGCAGCACGGTGACCACGGTGCCTGGCGCCTTGCCCGGCGCCTCCACCATGCTCACCGCGTGATGCCGCTCCGGATCCAGCGGCTGATCCAGCGGATCCACCTGCACCAATCCGTTATTGCCGGCAATGCGCAGCAGTTCCTTGAGCGTAAGGCTGATGCCCTCGCGCACCGAAGCCACGTCGCCACCCTCTACCGAAAGCCCGCGTTCCAGGCTGTCGTAGACCGGCAGCAGCTCGTTCAGCAGCTTCTCATTGGCAAAACGGCGCGCGTGCTCCAGATCGCGATGCAGGCGGCGACGCTGGTTTTCCAGCTCGGCTTTCTCGCGCAACACCACCTCGCGCAGGTCCTTGTTGCTCGCCTCCAGTTCGGCCAGCTTGGCTTTGATGGCCTCCAGTTCACTGCCTGGGGCAGCCTGCGTGCCGCTTTCCGGCGTTTCGTTCGGCGACTGCGAATCGCTGTTGTGCATGAATGACTCCAAACCTCGTCCGTGGCCGGTACGTCGTACCGACCTCCAAAATCTTGCGGGTAATCCCGCCTCCCGGGCCGGTTATAAGGCCGTCGCGGCGCGATTCAAGGCTTCGCTCAGCAAACCTGCCGTCGCCTGTACCACCGGAATGACCCGCTCGTACGCCATCCGCGTCGGGCCGATCACCCCCACGGCACCCAGCAGTCTGCCCTGTGCGCCGAAGCTGGCGGTGACCACGCTGCAGCCATCCAGCGCCGCAAAGCCCGACTCCTCGCCGATGAATAGTCTCACGCCCGGCGCCTTCGCGCAGACTTCCATCAACTGCAGCAGCTCATTTTTCTGCTGGAAGGCCTCGAACAGCTCGCGCAGGCGATCCAGGTTGGCCAATTCCGAATAAGCCATCAGGTTGGTCTGGCCACTGACCAGCACGTCTTCGTTTTGCGGCGCAAAGGAAGCCGCCGCAAGGTCCACCGCGCTCGACAGCATTTGATGCAATTCGCTGCTCGCCTCGCGCAATTCGCGCAGCAGGTGCGCGCGGATGTCGTCCACGCGCAGGCCCACGAAATGCTCATTGATGTAGTTGGCGGCCTGCTCCAGCTCGCGGCCGTCCAGCGGCTTGGCCAACTGGATGACGCGGTTCTGCACCTGGTTGTCGGAGAACACCAGGATCACCAGCACCCGCGCATCGGGCAGCGCCACGAAATCGATGTGGCGCAGCGGGAAATCGGTCTGGCGCGGCACGGTCACCACGCCGGCGAAGTGAGTCATCGCCGACAACAGCGTGGACGCGTTGCCGACCAGATCGCGCACGGTGGTGGGCCCCGGCGGCAACTCGCGCTGCAGGCGCACCATTTCCTCGCGCGGCAGCGGCTGCAATTCGATCAAGCTGTCCACGAACAGGCGCAGGCCGCGGGGCGTGGGAATGCGCCCGGCGGAGGTATGCGGCGAGGACACCAACCCGGCCTCTTCCAGGTCGGCCATCACGTTGCGGATCGTCGCCGGGCTCACGTCCAACCCCGAGGAGCGCGACAACGTGCGCGACCCCACCGGCTCGCCGTCGGCCAGGTATTGCGCGATCAGCGTGCGCAACAGGCGCCGGGCGCGAATGTCGAGTTCGTGATGGTTGGGCATGCGCTGTGGCAATCCGTGAGACGCTAAAGAAATAAGGTTTGGGACGGGAGAATGCAAGAAAGAGCTGGGGACCGAGACGGGGGGCGGCGGCCCTCCGGGTGTTCCCTGTTCGCGGTTCCCCGCCTCACCTTACAATCGCACGAACCACTGCCGCGCTCACCCATGCTTACTTCCCTCTACGTCCGTCATCTTGCCGTCGTCGAACAGGCCGATATCAATTTCGGCCCCGGCCTGACCGTGGTCAGCGGCGAAACCGGTGCCGGCAAATCCCTGCTGGTCGATGCCCTGATGCTGCTGGCCGGCGCCCGTGCCGACAGCGGCATCGTGCGTGCCGGCAGCGACCGGGCCGAACTGGTGGCCGAGTTCGACCTGAAAGACCTGCCCGAAGCCCGCGACTGGCTCAAGCGCGAGGAGCTGGACGAAGACAACGCCTGCCAACTGCGCCGCGTGGTGCGCGCCGAAGGCAGTTCCCGCGCCTGGATCAACGGACGCCCCGCCACCATCGGCCAGATCGGCGATCTTGCGGCACTGCTGGTGGAGATCCACGGCCAGCACGAGCACCAGGCACTGCTGGATCGATCGCATCAGCTGAGCCTGCTGGATGCCTACGCGGAAAACGACAAAGTGCTGGCCCAGGTACGCGATGCAGCCATGCAGTGGCGCGACATCGGCGCGCGCATCCGCAAGCTGGCCGGCGGCGAAGACCGCGAACACCGGCTGGAGCTGCTGCGCCACGAGCTTTCCGAACTGGAAAAGTGGGCGCTCCCGTCCGCCCAGCTGGCCGAACTGGAAGCCAGCCACAAGCGCCTGGCCAACGCCAGCAAGCTGACCGAAGGCATCACCGGCGTGGTCGAACTGGTCGATGGCGACAGCGAGTTCGCGCTGCGCCAATCACTGAGCCGGGCCCATGCCGAACTGGGCCGACTGGCCGCGCTGGACGATCGGCTGGCACCGATACTGGAGCTGCTCGATGGCGCCCAGATCCAGCTCAACGAAGCCGTCGACGGCATGGAGCACTACGCCCAGAACGTCGACCTGGACCCCGAACGCTATACCGAAGTCGACACCCATCTCACGCGCCTGCACGAGCTTTCGCGCAAACACCGCTTGCCGGTGGGCGAGCTCGACGACAAACGCGTCGTTCTGCAAGTCGAACTGACCGAACTGGAAAACGCCGGCGACGCGATCGAGCGGCTGACGGCCCAGCGGGACCAGTTGCAGCGCGACTACGACAAAGCCGCCGAAGCGCTGAGCAAGTCGCGCCAGACCGCATCCAAGCGGCTGGGCAAGGAAGTCAGTGCGCTGATGGGCGAACTGGGCATGGCCGGCGGGATGCTGCAAGTGGCACTGGAACCGGCCGACAACGACGATCCGGACCCGCAAGGCCACGAACGCTGCGAATTGCTGGTGAGCGCCAACCCCGGCCAGCCGCCGCGCGCCCTGCGCAAGGTCGCCTCTGGCGGCGAGCTGGCCCGCATCAGCCTGGCGATCGAAGTTGCCACTCTGGGCAAAGACACCATCGGCTGCATGGTCTTCGACGAAGTAGATACCGGCATCGGCGGCGCCGTGGCCGAAGTCGTCGGCCAGAAGCTGCGCGCACTGGGCTCGCGCTGCCAGGTGCTATGCGTCACCCATCTTCCTCAGGTGGCAGCGCAGGGCCATTCGCATCTGCGCGTAAGCAAGCACAGCGAAGGCAACAGCACCCAGACCCGCATCGAATCCCTGAGCACCGAAGGGCGGCGCGACGAACTCGCCCGCATGCTGGGTGGCGTGGAAATCACCCGCGAAACGCGGGCTCATGCGAAGAAGATGCTGGAGCAAGCGCAAACGGCTTGAACTCGCCTGCCGCCCCTCAACCCCTGATGGGCAGCAAGCCGCGCTCGCTGGCAATCCGATAAAGATCCAATTCCGAACCCGCGCCCAGCTTGCCCATTAAGCTGGCGCGGTGGATGTACACCGTTTTCTGGCCGATGCCCAATTCCGCTGCCACCTGCTTCGGCGCACGCCCGGCTGCCAGCAGCAGGAACACCTCGTGTTCGCGAGCAGTAAGCCGGTCGACCGGATCCAGCGTGTCGTTGGGCCGTTCGGCACGGCGCTGGCGCAAGTCGGAGCTCAAAAACTGCTCACCGCGCATCACCGCGCGCAATCCGGCCACCAGTTCTTCCGGCGCCGCGCCTTTGGTGACGTAGCCACTGGCGCCGCGACGCAGCGCTTCGGATACATAAGGTTCGCCATCGTGCATGCTCAGCACCACGATGCGCGTGCCGATGGCAACGCTGCGCAAATGCTCGATCAAGGGCAGGCCGCTGCCGTCCGGCAATGACAGATCAAGCGCCACCAGATCCGGGCGGCGCTGGCTGATGGCTTCCACCGCGTCGTCGGCATTGCGGCACTCGGCCACGACCTCAAGATCGGGCTCCATCTCGATAAGCCGTTTGAACCCCTCGCGGACGATGGCGTGATCGTCGACCAGAACTATGCTGTGCATGGGTGCACTGTAACAGTCTGCACGACGGACGGAAGCGGTTCACGTGTACCATCTCCGCATGCGCCTGAAATCCGCCCTGCCCCTTACCCCCGGCCCGCTCATCGGCCTTGGCTACGCCCTGCTCTGGGCGTTGCTGTGGCCTACCTCGCAACCCGACTGGACCCTGCAATTCGGCCTGCGCTTCGGCGTGCTGCTGTTGTCGCCCATGCGCTATTGGAGCTGGCTGATCGGCGGCGAACTGATCGCCGCGGGGTTGATCGATTACTTGCACGGCTACTCCATGGGCTGGCGGGTGTTCGTGTACGGCGACCTGCCGCAACCGATCGTCGTGGCGCTTTGCCTGGGGCTGCTGCGCCGCGCGAATCTGCGCCCGAGCCTGCGCGACCCGGAAGAAGTCTCGCGCCTGCTGCTCTCCGCCGGCTTTACGGTGATTGCCGCCACCGCCACCGATGCGCTGATGATGGCGCTGGTGCACGAACTGCCGCCGGCAGGCCTGCTGCACGCCTTGGGCGACGAATTGCTCGGCAACTACGTGGGCCTGCTATTGCTGGTGCCGCCGTTGATCATGATCTGGCGTGCGCGGCCCTCCAAACAGGAGATGTCAGAGCTGCTCATGGACGGCCTGCTGGTGATGCTGCCGGCACTGGTCATCTTGTTGATCCTTACCGAGCAGGCAGCACCGCAGCGCGAATTTGCCCGCGTGCTGTCGTTGGCGCCGGTATTGTTTTTTGCCTTTCGCCACGGCTGGCGCGGCGCCAGCCTGTCCATGCTGGTTTCCAGCCTGGGCATGGCCTTGGTGGACCGCGTGTTCACGCACGTCATCCCCACCGCTTCTTCGCACCTGTTTCTTGCCGTTGCCGGTACCGGCGCGCTGATGCTCGGCTCGGCCACCGATGCGCTACGCCGCAGCAGTGCGCGCGTAGCCGAGCAGAATGTGTACCTGGCCGCCGTGAACCGACGCCTCGATCACCTGGCGCGGCAACTACGCGACGCTGCACGCGGCAACATGCAAGCGGAAGAAAACCAGCGCCGCCACGTCGCCGCAGAACTGCACGACGAGCTAGGCCAGAACCTCACCGCCATCCAGACCCACGTGAAGCTGGCGCAAAACCGCTTGCAGCAGGCCGGCCTGGAAGACATCGGCACTTCGATCAACAGCATTCTTGGCCACATGCGCCGCGCCCTGCACCGTCTGTTGGACGACCTGCGCCCCGCCGTGCTCGACGAATTCGGCCTGATGCGCGCCCTCGACGAAGGTCCGATCCGCGACCTGATGGCCACCGCCGGCATGGCCTACCACACCGAACTGCATGGCGATCCGCGCCTGCTGGAAGAAGACATCCGCACCGCCATTTATCGCCTGGCCCAGGAAAGCGCCACCAACGCCGTCAAGCATGCGCAGGCCAACGAATTCCGCCTGCGCCTGCGTATCGGCGAACGTGGCGGCACCGCCCTGGCCCTACTGGATATCCGCGACAACGGCATCGGCCTGCCCGAGCGCGTGCCGCGCGGCGGACGCGGGCTGCAAGGCATGCGCGACCGCGTGACCTCGCTAGGCGGCCTGTTTCGCCTGCGCCCCGATCAACAAGGTGTTCACCTGCGAATATTGCTGCGTAGCACCATCGCACGCCGCGAAACAAGTGACCTGTGACACTGTAACTAGGAAATTTTCCAATACCAGGTCCGTAAAGGGTTCGTTACGATCTCTCCATCGATGTGGGGGAGCCGCCATCGCAAGATGGTGAGCACGGGTCGGCCGTGGGGACGGCGGGCCCGAAGAATGGCAGGGAGCCATTCCGCCGGAGTCTGGACAAATGCACGTATCGCGAGCAACTCGGATACACAGCAGTCAAGGGACAACGGTAAGCCGTAGGGTGGACAGGAGTCCTCCCGCGGCTTTTTTTATGCCTGAAATCCGGGGTTTGGACGCCTGAGGCCAAAAACCGACACCCTGCCGTCCTCTTACCTGCGGGCATCACCCTTGAGCGGCCGGACATACAGCACCAGGCTGTGGTCCTGGATCTCGTAACCGTGGCGGGCGGCAATCTCACGCTGCAGGCGCTCGATCTCCTCGCTGACGAACTCGATCACCTTTCCGCTGTCCACATCGATCATGTGATCGTGGTGCTGGCCTCGATCCAGTTCGTAAACCGCCTGGCCGCCCTCGAAATTGTGCTTGCTGAGGATGCCGGCGGCCTCGAACTGGGTCAGCACCCGATACACCGTGGCCAGGCCGATGTCTTCCTGATAGGCCAGCAGTTTCTTGTAGACGTCTTCGGCGGTCAGGTGCCGCACGCCGTCTTCTTCGAAAATCTGCAAAATCCGCATCCGGGGGTGGGTGACTTTCAAGCCGGCCTTACGGAGTTCCTGAGTTTCCTGCTCCATGACGAGCTCCCGGTACACGGTGGAATCAAGCCATTAGTGTATCATCGACACCTTCACGATCCGGACGCACTACGAATGCAAAAGCTGATTCGCACGCTGGGCTTCGCCACGCTGGCACTTTCACTGGCCGGCTGCCATATCGTGTATACCCCCGACGTGGCCCAGGGCAATCTGTTCGACAAGACCATCGACAAGAATCTCGCCGATCAGCTCAAGCCGGGTCTCACCAAGCGTCAGGTACTGGTGCTGCTGGGCACGCCTTCCGTGGCCACGCCGTTCAACCAGAACCGCTGGGATTACGTCTCCACTTACTCGCACCGCGGCGAGAAGATGAAGATGCAGTCGATGAGCCTGTACTTCAATAACGACGTGCTGGTTCGCACCGAAGGCACTCTGTACTTCCAGGATGCGCAGAAGCTGGTCAAGGAAAGCAACAAGTACAAGACCAACTACAACGTCAACGACACCTCCGGCGACAAGAGCAACGGCGGCAGCAGTGGCGGCGATAGCGGTGGCGATAACGGCGGCAGCGACAATGGCGGCGACAACGGCGGCAACTGATCGCCGGGTTTGAAAGCCTGAGCGGCCCTAACGCATGCGGCGCCGGCGAGCATCCTTCGGATCCAGAGTAAGCGGCCGGTAGATTTCCACCCGGTCGCCATCGTGCAGCGCGTCGTCCGGCGCCACACGACGGGAAAAAACGCCAAGGCGCGAAGGATCCACCTCCAACTGCGGCAGTTCCTGCAACAAGCCCGATTGCTCCACCGCCTGCATCACCGTGCTGCCTCTGGGCAAGCAGAGCCGGCGCAGCCAATGCCGCGCCTCGGTGGCGTAGACGACCTCGACAGTAACGGTGCTGGCGGTTTCGGGGTTATCCGTAGACACGTTCCGCCTCGCGGCAGAAATCGTCGACCATGCGATTGGCCAGCCCCTGGAAACCCAGCTTCAACGCCGTGCCGCCCAACCGCCCGGCGTAGTCGAAATCCAGCTCCAGGGCCACCTTGCAGCCGTCGGTGCCCAGCGGGATGAAATCCCAGAACCCGTCCAGGCTGCGGAAAGGCCCGTTCACCAAGCTTACCTGCAGGCGATTCGGACGAGCGATGGTATTGCGGGTAGTAAAGCTGTGATGAAAGCCGGCAAACTTGAGATCCAGCCGCGCCACCAACATGTTCTCCCCGCGCTCGATCACCTCGGCGCTGGCACACCAGGCGAAACGCTTTGGGTATGCTTCAACCTCATTGACCAGGTCGAACATTTGCGCCGGCGAGAATTTCACCAGGGCGCTGCGGCGAATTTCGATCACAGTAGCCTCTTTACAAGAATCCAGCTAAAGCCCAGGTGCAGATACCCTGCCCAGGGGCGACAGGCCCAAAGTTTAACGGACATGGCAAAAGCGAAGGACAAGGAAAAGAAAAATGCCGGCGGCACCATCGCGCTCAACAAGCGCGCCCGGCATGAATACCACATCGACCAGCGCTATGAAGCAGGTATCGCCCTGCAAGGCTGGGAGCTGAAGGCATTGCGCGCCGGCCGGATCAATTTCGGCGACGGCTATGCCGTCGTGCTCAAAGGCGAAATCTTCCTGGTCGGCACCTCCATCCCGCCACTGATCAGCGCCTCCACCCACGTGGTGGCCGTGGACCGCCGCACCCGCAAGCTGCTCCTGCACAAGGAGGAAATCGACCAGCTCATCGGTGCGGTGGAACGCAAGGGCTACACCCTGGTGCCCATCGCCATGTACTGGAAGGGCAACAAGGTGAAAGTGGAAATCGGCCTGGCGCGCGGCAAGCAGGAGCACGACAAGCGCAATGCCGACAAAGAACGCGACTGGCAGCGCGAAAAACAGCGCACCATGCGCTCGCACAACCGCAGCGCCTGAGAGCGAAGAGAGCGCGGCGAGTGGTGAGAACAGAGCTCGTGATGCTTTCTCTTACTTCTCCCTCCTCTCCACTCACTCCCAGGCACAGTGATATACTCGTTGAGCTAAAGCAGTTTCTTTCCCCGGGGGTGTCCTGGCTTCGACGGGGGTAGTGAGATAGCTTGGTGCATGCCGAGGGGGCAGCTTTCCTCGTTAATCCAGCCGCAAACTTATAGTTGCCAACGACGACAACTACGCTCTGGCCGCTTAAGGCCTAGCCCCGAACCCACTTGTGCCTGTGCTCGTGGATGTAGGGTCATTATCACGGGATCGCCCGAAGCTGCCGCCTGCCGGCAAGGGTTAAATCAAGCGGGCTGGTCCTTCGATGCGCTGCGCACACTGTGCTGTCGCGGGATGAGATTCAACAGTGAGCTAAGCATGTAGTACCGGGCGTCAAGCGCCTTCGGACGCGGGTTCGACTCCCGCCACCTCCACCAATGAAGCAAAACGCCCGGCGAGAAATCACCGGGCGTTTTTTTGGTGATATCGGGTAGATCATGGAGAGCGCATGGACCTGCATACTCCGGATCAAGGAAAAAACGGGACATCGGTAGTTAAAAAAGCGACTTAACCATCGCCTTCACCCGGTGGTTTACGGCAGCCACAATGACAAAACATCCCTGTCGCGGCACAGAAGGAATGTCGTTTTTTATAACCTTCTACAAGTGTAAAAATGGAAAAGATACATACCGACCATCCATCGCCCGTGAAAGAACTGCCGGACACGCTCGAAGCGAAAATCATCGATGCCGTGCTCGAGGAGCGATGCGCATCCGAAGAAGGCATGCGTCGATACCGGCCGCTGCTTGAGGAACGCGCGCACAGGATCGTCGCACGCCTCATCGTTGGCCCAGGTGAAGGCGACGGGCCCGACAATGACTCACTCAATCAGATCCATGCCCTGTTCAACCTTGCCGATACCATCGTCAAAGACGAGCTGGACAGCGACCGTTATCCCAGGCCGGCATGCCCGGATGACGGCGGATGCTCCGCGTGTTGTACACACATGCGCATCGTTCTTAGCGCGCAGGAAGCTGCCGTTATTGCGAGGGAATTGCTCAAACTCACCGAGCCGGAAAAAGCAGAGATCGCCCACCGACTTCCTTCACTCGGAAAATCCGGACCTGGTTCGCGATGTGGCTTGTTGGGCGAACAGGGCCTGTGCACCCTTTACGCGGCGCGCCCCATCAACTGTCGCACCCATCGCTCGTGTTCGATAACGGCTTGCGAGGACCGTATCCGGCTGGGCCGGAATGCGGGCGAGGAAGTGGTGTTCACCTACCCTTTCGACGATCTGATCCGCAAATCGTTCCATCACGCTTTGCGGCCGAGTGGAACTCCGCACTTCCTCGAGATGAACACATTCCTGGCGAGCGTTCTGCATGACGATGAGGAGCTTGCGGCATGGGCATCTGGCCAGATTCCGGTCGAAGACGGCACACAGCATCCCGGGGTAACTTGAGCAACTGACGATCCGCAATCTTGGACGCCTCATAGCCTCAAAAATAAGCCGACCTGAAACCGTTATTGCATGTGATCAATACAAGCAGTGGGCCGACCACAAGATCGTGCAGCTTTTTAAAAGTCTTGAATTGAAGGACGTTTGTGCTCAGGGCTTACCTTCACGTTCTTGCCCTCGCCTCAACCTCTTTGAGAATCCGAACGATCTATTCTTCGTTGAACTTCGACTTTTTCGTGCAAAGTTCCCTGGGCGGAAACTCTGATGGCCACACTCCTCGTGCCTATTTAGACTGCCCTGCACACCTTCCGACTATCCCGCCACGTTGGCGCATCGCGGCATATAAATATCACCCTCCGCGCATTCAAAGTCATCTCAGCATTTACGCTTGAAAAGCAAATTAAACGTGCCGAGAAAATAAGAGCTCCGTCGAACGAAAAATTACGCCTCACGATATCTTCACTTACTCTTCACTAGAAAAAGCGGGTGGTAATAGACCACGCATAAAGGGATTTTTATCTATGAAGATCTTTTCCACGGTCCCCATGGCCGCGTTGCTTGTTGGCGTCGGTGCCATGGTGCAGTCGGCACCGGTCAGGGCAGAACTGCCTGTCAGTACCTGCTTTCAACTTGCAAAGGAGTGCGGTCAAGGCAACCAACAAGCCTGCGTAATCTATGACAGAGGTTGCCGTGGGGAAGCTCCGGCTGGATCGATCCTGGGCGGCACGTCGCCGAACAAGAGCGATAAGAGCCTGATGCAACCTCGTTGAATTTGAAATAGAGCGACCCTGTCGCTGAATATAAGTTAGTGAAACAGCCGTATGGCAAAAAGCCCCAGGCGATCGCTTGGGGCTTTTTTGTTTTAACTGGGAACCACTGCCTGCGCCACATCGTTGCGAAGCCTTCACGCTGGATCGACTTCTCGGGGTTGAATGCATATCCAAAAAGGCTTTGTATTTAAGCTATTACGAGCCAAAGCGTGACGAAGGACGTGTAGACCGCCTTCACGCGAAACCCCACTCAACTCGATATCATTGACCATCCGCCTGGAGGGAGGCGGGGCTTATCCGGTGAGGGCCTGGCTCACGGCCCGCATTTTTGAATAGCTTCAAAGCATTCCGATTGGGGGGTGTGCGGATGGTGTGGAATAAATTGGAAACGTGGCCGACCTTGCTCAAGCAGCTTGGCGTCGCTGGGGGCTACATCGCGGTTTTCGCTTGTATCCGCCCGCTATCGGATGCCCATTGGAGCCTTACGGCAGGCCTTCGCCTTTCCGCTCTTCTCCTCTTTCCCTACCGCTATTGGTTTGCGCTCGCGTTGGGGGATGGCTTGTATTCGCTCCCTCAAGCAATTGAGTGTGAGCCCCAGTTTGGGTTTATCTGGAGCTTGCAATACCCCTTCCCACTGACTGCGGTTGCCATGCCTGTGGTGTGGTATTGCAAAGAAAAATTAGCGCTCTTCCCCACCAAGCGCCTAATTAACTTCAATACGCTCATTCTATGCTCGCTTGCCTGCTCGACCCTCTGGAGTCTGTATAACGCCGCAGGGCTCTGGCTCATCCCTCACCGGGGATACAGCATCGACGCGATGCTGTTTGGCTCGTTGCTCATCGGCAGCTACGTCGCACTCCTCACGATCGTGCCGTGGATCATCATGGCAAAGCTGGGATACCGGGCCGGGACCCTGAAGAAGGGCCTGCACACCTTCTTTCGCAGCCCCATATTCTTTGATACCGGACTGGTAGTGCTCCCCGCCCTGCTCATCCTCTCGTGGCTCACTTACCGCTCCGCTGAAGCCACCAAACCAATCTGGGCGCTCTTTGAGTTTGCACCCGTAGCTTGGCTGACTCTGCGCCATGGCTGGAGGGGAACCGTGATGGGTGGAACCATGACGGTGGCCAGCATCTGCCTGCTCTTTAGCTGGGGTGGCAATATTCCCGATGCAGACGTAGTCCAGGTGCAGGCCATCATTGCGTTCTCCATCACTTGCCTGCTTGCCATGGGCGCGCGAATCAGCGCCATGCATCAAGCAGACGAGGTTGAAAAGACCAACGCACGGCAGGCATTGCAGTTGGCGCGGCAAAGCATGCTGGTCAGCGAACTTCGCATGCGCCAGGCATCGGAAACGTTGGAACAAGTAGTTGGCGAGATGCAAATCAACAGCAATCGCCTCCTGTCGCGTTTCCGGCTGATGCTTCCGGCGAATGAAAGCCAGACGCTCACCAAGCAGGCCGTCACCGCGCAAGAAAAGGTCTACAAGCTTGCCGACAGCATGCACCCCATCGCCTGGCGGCGCAGGGGCATGAGCGCTGCGCTCAAGGAAAACATCGGCCGTGCGCTGGATGAGATGGGCATTGCGTACCAGTGCAAGGTCACTGGGCGCGGTCTGTCCCAAGTCGGTAATGGCCTGCACACGATGATTTATCGGCTTGCGCGCGAAGCGGTCGTTTATGTGTGCGGCAACCTTCATTGCTCGCGCGTAAGCATTCTTCTGCGTGGCGCTTACGTAGACGGACAGCGCATCGTCGCTCTTCGAGTCGAAGGCTTGTTGGAAGACGGGTTGGCCAACGATTCTTTTGTGCTTGAAGGCCAACAGAATCAGCTTGCATCGAAGCTCGGGGCAACGGGCCTTGATTTGCATCAGCTCCGTGACAACGCCCGCCTCTTCGATGGCGAGCTGCACGTCCGCGCAAATCCCAAGAGTCTACGCATCACGACGCTTCTGATAGATGCCGCGCAAAAAGAGAAGGAGCACAGCACCTCCTCTCCGTTCCGCTTGTGGGCTGGCTAATTGGCGCCGCCCCGGCACCGCACACTGTCATTTCAGGCAAAAAGAAAGGGAGCAGAAATGCTCCCTTTCCGTTCGCGGCTGGTGGCCTCAATGGCCGCCCTGGCACTGTACGCTGGAGCCACACGTCGACTCGAGCGTGACACCTCGCGCCGATGGAACTGCCAAGATGGTGATATTGGCGTCCTGGTAGACCGTCGTCGCGTTGCTCGCGTTCGAGACCGATGCGTTAGCGATGACGTTTTGAGCGTTCGCGCCCATGGGCAGGACAAACTGAGTGCCCCCTGCCGTGCCCACCGCGCCCTGAACGTTGCCGTTCACATCGTTAATTTGAACGTATTCCACCCCGCCAAGGGTAAAAACATAGGCATGCCAGTTCGGACTCAAGGATTGGTCCGCAACGTTCGGCCAGGCCTGGCCAAGGCCACTGGACAGTGCAGAAGTAGAAGTCTGCGCGAAGGTCGCGCCAGACAGTACAACTAGGGCAAGCGCAAGCCCGGCCCGCAGGGTCACATTGAATCGCATACTGCCCCCTCTCCAAAAAAAAATTAATGGCACGATTGCCACGGTGAATTTAGCAGTAAAACCATCAAAAACTCGTGCCTTTCGCTGGGTGATATCGCACCTTATTTACCGAATAAACAGTTTATTTCGAGGCAAAAGGTTCGTCATCACATTTCCTTGACATAATGGACACGGGCAATTGGACGAAGCGGAAAGTTTTGCGTTTGGGAACCGCGGGCATCGATTCAGACGGAGCGCAAAAAAGGTAGGGTTTGTACTCACACAACCGTTTGCTGTCTGCGAAGCGCATCATGGCGCAAACATTCAATGGGAATGCTCTAGCATTTCGCGCATTACCTGGCCCACGTTGAGGATTATTTAGTGCTTTTTAAATCGAGAATAATTTGGGCGTTGCTGGGTGCCCTGGCGTGGATCGTCGCGGATCAACTGAGCAAGGCGTTCTTCAAGGACATGCTCAAGCCCGATGAAGTGCTGTCGCTTTTTGCAGGCAGCCTTCTGCTGCTTCCTTCCTATAACCATGGCGCCTTTCTCAGCCTGGGAGCCAACCTGCCCTTGCAGCTTCGCAACCTGGTGTTTACCTATGGCGTCATAGCACTGCTGGCCGGCCTGCTCATTTGGGTGATTCGCTCAGAGCGGCTCAGGAGAATGGAACTCATTGCCGTCGCCAGCATTTTGGGTGGCGGCCTCAGCAACCTGCTTGATCGCTGTATTTACGGCGGCCAGGTGTTCGACTTTTTGAACCTGGGCGTCGGCAATCTGCGGACGGGTATCTTTAACGTCGCCGACGTTGGGATCACGTTCGGCGTGGTGCTTCTCATCCTGGGCTCTTTCCTGCAACGATCGAAACGGGTCGCTTAGAGGCGTCGTATCCGCGCATTACCTCCGCTAAGGAATCCAATTCGCAACTTGCGGATCGACGACCCACCTGCGCCACTTTTCGACATTCAGCCCCACGATCGCCAACCACAGCGCGATGGAACCTTCGCCCGGCAGGCAGGGAAAAAGCAGATAGGGCAGTAAACGTGCCTGCAGCGAAGGCGACACGAAGCTGATGAAACCGTCGGCGAAATAAGAGAGCCCGGCGAGCGCCAGCAGAATTCCCAGAATCCTTGGCAGAAAGCCGGAGCGGAAAATGTTGAAGCCGGTGGCCATTTCGTCCAAGCCGTAGAACACGAAGGAAATGAGCAGACCCGTGTCTTGCAACTGCAGGGAAAGATAAGAAAGGGCTTGCAGCTGCCCGGTGCTGAAAATGCCCAATGCACCGCTCTCTTCAGCCAGCTTGAGCGGCACATAGGCGTTGAGCATGTCGATGCCCTCGATCGCCGTACCGATCAGGCCGCAGCTCATCGCGATGGCAGCTATGACGACATTGACGCGCCTGAAGAGGATAAAGCCGATCACCTCGGCGGGAATGTTACATAGCAGCAAAACGATGTGTGCCGTGAAGCCAAGGCGAAACAACGTTTCGTGTGCGGCGATATTTTGAGCAGTAGCTGCAGCGTTGCCGGCCACGATCAAAGCGCTTCTTACGTAGCCGATGTCGAAGGCACCAGTGACGATGCCGACAAGGGACAGGATGCCGACAACCCTGGCCAGAGCTTTGGGAGAAAATCGTTCGGGATGGACGCCAGCCATGCAGCATGCCCTCGTTTAGCGAGATGCCGATGTTCATCGTTGCAGCGGATTCTGCTCGAAGTCCTTTATGCACCGGCCTGTGACTGCTTTTGAGTGCCGGAAGTCCTCCGTCTGTGAGTTTCGATGCAGGGCCGGCGGATGGGCCGCTGCCCAGGCACGAACCACGAGCGCACCCCAACCCTACTCGCCCCGCACTTGGCGAAGAGCGCTGGCGTTTCGCGCTGATGGGCTCTAATTTGCCATGGACGAAGGGTTGTGCGATTTACGTGGGGACAAGCAAGGTGACGACCGTGTTCATGGCGGGATCGATAACGATCAGGCATCTCGATTCGCTCGTTGAGGCGCGCATCCACAACATAGTCGCATCGGGCTTCCAGGTTGTCATCGGAGATGCCGATGGCGCCGACGCCGCGATTCAGGCGTACTTGAACACCGCCGGCAGCGCACGGGTCACGGTGTATTGCAGTGGCGATTCGCCGCGCAACAACCGTGGGGGATGGCCCGTTGAGGTGGTGGCTACCCGCCACGCCAAGAGCTCGCGGGCATTCTTTGCCGCCAAGGACCTTCGCATGGCAGACGTAGCCGACATAGGGCTAATGGTTTGGGATACAAAAAGCCCTGGAACGCTTCGCAATGTCATCGAATTACTGGTGCGGAAAAAGAGGGCCGTGATCTTTCTAGACGCGGACAGGACATTCAAGACCATTACCCGCGTCGATCAGCTTGAAGAACTCGTGCTCTGCATGCCGGCAGACGCCAGGCAGAATGCCGAACGAAAAATCCGGCTCACGAGCAGGGGCGAGGAGCTCAAGCATACGCAGGCTTCCACGTCCCCGTAGCTGAAGGCGCCCCTTGGCGCATACCCCACTCTCAGCAAGCGGAGATCGAATCCGCCATTGCTGTCGATTCCGATCCAGCTCGTTCGACGCTAACATGCGGCGGCGATCATGCCGTGGCTTACATCTCAAGGACCAGATAATGAGCAAACTCATCTTTGTTAACCTGCCGGTGACTGATCTGAAGCGATCAAAAGCCTTTTACGAGGCCGTCGGCGCGGTCAACAATCCCGCATTCACTGACGATACCGCGGCGTGCATGGTGATTTCGGACACGATTCACACGATGCTGCTGACCCACGACAAGTGGCGCCAATTCACCGGCAAGCGGATTGTCGATGCGCATACCGAGGCACAGGTGCTGTTGTGTCTGTCGGCAGATAGCCGCGAGCAGGTTTCCGCCCTCGTCGACGAGGCAACCCGTGCCGGCGGCAAGGCCGATCCGACGCCGACCCAGGATTACGGCTTCATGTACGGCCGCAGTTTTGAAGATCCGGATGGCCACATCTGGGAAGTGATGTGGATGGATCCCAGCGCGATTCCGCCGCACAGCTGAGTATTCGGCAGCTGGCTGCCACCAGTTGGACCGGCAAAATGGGGGACGACGGTTTGATCACCGCCGTCCTTTTTTCTTTGCGGGCTTTTTCAGCACTAATTCGAGAATCAGACGCACTCCTGCTTCGCGGCAAAGACGCGAACGGTTGCCACGCTCGTCGAGGCTGCATGGGCATACCTGATGCCGAGGCAGGAATGCGCTACCCTGCCCTGGCCGCATTCCTGCCCGCCAGATCGGCTCGCACAGGCTTGCGTTGGCCCCGGGCGGGTGTGCCATACCGGTCGGGCCGTGGTTGGCAGTCATTCGGGATTCCCATGACCCGCATCACGCATCTAGCCCGGCAGATCTACGAGAAGTGGAAACGCGACACGCTCAGCCAGAGCGATTTCCGACCTAGCGTCAGCATCCTCAAGCTATCGCTGATGGCGGTGTTCGTCGGCATCGCCGCCGCACTCGTGGCGTTCGTGCTTTACCGCATGATCGGCTTCGTCACCAACCTGGCCTTTCTGCAGCGTCTGTCGTTCGACTTCGTGCCGCCATCATTGGGGCACTCGGCCTGGGCGATCGTGCTGGCGCCGATCGTGGGCGGCCTGATCATCGGTCTGATGGCCCGTTTCGGTTCCGATCGCATCCGCGGCCACGGTATTCCCGAAGCGCTGGAGGCCATCCTGTTCCGCAAGAGCAAGATGATGCTCAAGGTGGCGATTTTGAAACCGCTGTCGGCGGCGATCGCCATCGGTACCGGCGGGCCGTTTGGTGCCGAGGGGCCGATCATCATGACCGGCGGCGCGGTGGGCTCGCTGTTCGGCCAGATGTTCTATCTCACCTCCATCGAACGGCGCACCTTGCTGGTGGCGGGCGCCTGCGCCGGCATGGCGGCCACTTTCAGCACCCCTATTGCTGCAACCTTGCTGGCCGTGGAACTGTTGCTGTTCGAATGGCGCCCGCGCAGCACCATTCCGGTGGCCATTGCCTGCTTCGTAGCCGATGCATTGCGGCCGTTTCTGCTCGGCGCAGGCCCGCTGTTTCCGCTCAACGTGGAATTCCACCTGCAGCTGACGGATTTGTGCCTGGCCGCGGTGTGCGGCTTTCTCGCAGGCCTGTTCGCCACCGCGCTTACCGCCGCCATTTACAAAGTGGAAGACGGCTTCACCAAGTTGCCGATCCATTGGATGTGGTGGCCGGCCATCGGTGCTATCGCCATAAGCATCGGCGGCTGGTTCGAGCCGCAAGCGCTGGGCGTGGGCTACGACGTGATCGATCAGCTGCTGACCGGCAAGCTGGTAGGCAGCGCGATCGTGGTCTTCATGCTGGCCAAGGCGCTGATGTGGGTGATCTATCTGGGCTCCGGCACGTCCGGCGGCGTGTTGGCTCCGCTGTTGGCCTTGGGCGCCGGCCTTGGCGCGCTCGAATCGATGGTGTTTCCCGGCGGCAATACGCTGCTGTGGCCGCTACTCGGCATGGGGGCGATGCTGGCCGGGGTGATGCGCCTGCCTTTCACCTCGATCATGTTTGCCCTGGAACTCACGCACAACGCGAGTGCATTGCCCGCTTTGCTGGTGGCCTGCACGGCGGCCTATGGCGTGAGCGTGTTCTTGATGAAGCGTTCCATTCTTACCGAGAAAGTGGCGCGCCGCGGCTTCGACATTTTTCGCGAATACACGGTGGACCGGCTTGAGCACGTCACGGTGAAAGACGTGATGACCACCGACATCATGACCATTCCCGGCAACATCAGCGTAAGCGAAGCGTCGCAGAAGTATTTCGGCGCCGACCAGAAATACCGTGCCTATCCGGTCATCGATAGCGATGGGCGCCTGCTCAACGTGATCAATCGAGAGGAACTGGCCCGATTGCGCCAGGACGATCCGGACGGCAACCGGCAGCTCGCCGACGTGCTTGGGAAGGAACCGGTCGTCTCCTTCCCGGACGAAAGCTGCAAGAGCGTGGCCATCCGCGCGGCGGTGGAGAAGCTTGATCGCATCCCGGTGGTCAGCGCCGACCGGCAACTGCTGCTGGGCATGGTGACCCGCTACGACCTGCTGAAGCCCTATACCCACCATCACGAGGAAGAGCGGGTGCGCGAGCGCTTTTTTGGCAACGTGAAGTAGTTTTAGGGACTGTCAGCCCTATTTTCGCGGCCCGCACCGGGAGCTGTTTGCGGGAAGAGCACGAGAACGCCGGCTACGAAAATAGAGCTAACAGGCCCTGCGCCGAATTACGCTAGACTGAGCCCTAATCGGACGGGGGTCCAGGAACGTGAAAATTTCCTCTAGGCACCGCCGGGCAATCGTTTTGTGCAGCTCGGCCATCATCATCAGCGGCGCGGTCACGCCGGAACTGTTCAGCGGGGACCCGACCAAGGTCCGCTGCGCCATCGCGGCAATGGTGGGCGGATTGATGATGGTCGTCGCCGGCCTGGTGCTGGCGTATCGCAACCCGAACCCGAAGCAGGCCGAGAAACCCTCGGCCAAGCCGGAGCAGACCGGAACCACCGTTCGCTCGCCTTGAGCGCACGATCCCTGCGAAGAACGTCGCTTCGTTACCAGCACTGACCTAGCCATCATCGGCGGGGCTGTATCCCTCGCGTGCCGCTTGCCGGATCATCTCGTATACCGCATCGGCCGCCGCAACGGTGATCAGATGTCCGCCATCGATCAACCGCAGCTTCGCATGAGGGATCGATTCGGCCAGGCGCTCTCCGTGTATCGAACCATCCAGGCAGGCGTCCTGCCTGCCGAAAATGATGTGCACGGGCATGTTCAAAGAGCCATAGCGCGGCACCATCTGCAGCAGTTCGCCGCGCACGCTCGCGATATCGGCAGCGGCAGCGAGAAAATTGCCTGGGCGAACGCTCAGCACGCCGCCGCCTTGCACCAGATAGTCGTAGCAAGGCGGATCGGGCGCGAAGCTCCAGGTCAAAGCGGCCTTCTGCACCAGCCGGCTCACTGGCGTCACGGAGGTATACGCAATGAGACGCCGCAGCGCAGGCGGCATTTGAAAAGCTTTGAACAACCTAGGGACGGCCAGCTTTGCCTGGCTCAAGGGAGCGATCAGCGCCAGCGACCGCACGTGCTTGGAATGATCCAGCGCCAACGCCAGCGCCAGGGCGCCGCCTAGCGAATGCCCGACCACGGTCGCCTCTTGCACACCGATCCGGTCCATCAGTGCAGCCACCAATGACGCCTGCGCACGCAACGGCGGTTGCGGTCCGGACAGCATCACCGAATAACCACAACCAGGACGGTCGATGGCGATGACACGATGGTTTTCGGCAAGCCGGTCGATCAGTCGATAGAAATCGCGCAGATTGCCGTTTACGCCGTGCAACGCGACGATGGCGGGTCCACTGCCTTGGTCCAGATAGTGCAGCCGCGCACCGTTTACTTCGGCGAATTGCCCTATCGGCGGCGCCTGGCGTTCGGCCTGCCGGGTTATCCACCACGTAAGCAGTGCCAGTGTGGCGAGCAAAAGAATTAGCGCCGCAAGGGCCGTCATTGCCACGTTCATCCAGCCACCATTCCTTCTGCCGCCAAGCGATACACCCGGCCACGGTTGCCATCCACATCCAGCACGTCGCCGTTCTCGATGTGGCCCAGGATGCCGGGCAGATTGACCACTGCAGGAATACCGAACTCGCGCGCCACAATCGCACCGTGCGACAGGTAGCCGCCCGTCTCCATCACCAGCGCACCGGCTTTCAGAAACTGCGGTGTCCACGCCGGATCGGTGGAGGGCGCGACCAGCACCGCACCGACCGGCATGCCCAAGGCTTCACCGGGCTCGTGCGCGACGTGCGCCGCTCCCGTGGCGCGGCCACCACCGACGGCAATGCCACTCCACACGTGGGCGTCAGCACTTTGGATATCCGGCGCGTGTTGCTCGAAGGCCATGCCGCCCTTTTCGATGATCACTTCCGGCTTCGGATGGGCGGCAAAGACTTCAAGCTGGGCACGGCGCCACGCTGCACGCTTGGTTGCAACGGCGATCGGCAGACGGCCCTCCGCCAGCGAAAGCCATTCCGGAAGGGTGAGGTTGAAGATATCGTCCTCGTTCGTCCATCCGCGCGCAGCCATGCGCTGCGCCAGCGCAAGCGTCAAGCGCCGGGCCACTTCCAATTGCGCAACATAGGCACTGCGCGAGGCTTCGCGGATGTTGCGTTCAGCCGTTGCGAAACGCACCAAGATCGGCAGCAGCAACCGGAAATGCCACGGCAGCGCCTTGGAGAGGCGTCTACGCGCAGCCATCCACGCCTGTTGCTGACGCTCGCGCCCCGCTGCCGGATCGCAGCCCATCAGGCCGACGATGCTTTGCAGCAGATAGCCAGGCGATTCGCGCCAGCGCGGATTGCGCAGATAGCTCTCGTAGATGGCGCGATGGCCGTATTCGCGCATGAACGTTTCAAAGGCTCGCCGAAATGCACTGTCTGGCGGCAATTGTTGCGCCCATTCGGAAGCGACCAGATCCTGACTCTGCAGCCACGCCCGTGCGGCCGGATCGGTTGCCGCAACACGGGACAACTCCAGCAAGGCATAGCCCTGCTCTGCCGTGACGCTGGGCTTGCCGCGAGCCATCAAGGCCGCGGCAAGCCCGTGGCTTTCGCCGGGACAATATTTCTCGATCCCATCAAGCAAGGCATAAAGCGCACTGCCCGCCGCCCACAGTAAAAACAGATCGTCTGCACCGCGCATGCGCGCAATCTGTTCGCGCAAGCCGGATGCCAACGCCGCGTTATCGGGTGGCAGGCTTTGCATCAGCCGCTCGGCCGCATCCTTGCGCACGCCGGCGATCAGGCGATGCGCGCGAAGCCGCGGGCCGGTGATGCGCCGGATAAAACGCAAGCTGTACTGCAAGCGCTTGAGCTTCTGCTTCAAGGTTGGCGCAGGCACGGCAATCTCCGGGTGGTGCCCGCCGAGCAATTCGTTAATGGCTTTCGGTTCGGCGCCAAACGCGTCGAAAGCCTCCCATTGCATGATCGATGCGTCGTAGTAGATCCGCCCGGCGTGCAAGGCGATGCGCTGAATCCCCGGCAGGGTCGGGTAACCGGCCAGCGCCGTGGTACGGGTCAGGATGCGCTCGAATGTGGTGCGGCTGACATCCATCGGCGACAGCGGATCGGGGACCACGTCGCGCGAATTGCCGCGCGACCAGATGGTCGGCTGACCGGCCAGGGCCGAATAGGTATATCGCCCGGTCACGGTCACCGGCCGCGCCTGCACCACCCAGTGGCGATGCCCATCCCATACCCATTCCACGTCGTAATGAGGGTTTGCGTAGTCGAGCACGTTGGCGACCTCGCGTACGATCTCGCCCAACGCAATGACTTGATCCGTACTCAGCACGGCTTGAGCTGCTTGCTGCGCCGGCGTGTCCTGCAGCGCCGTGCCGCCTGCTTCAGCGGCTGCGCTGAAACGTGCCTTGCCGCCCACGCGCCGGTCAATCAAAACCAGTCGCGCGTCGTCGCCCGCTTCCTGCAACCGATACTCGTCGCCATCCGCCTGTCCGCTGACCAGCGCTTCGCCCAATCCCCAGTTTGCGTGGATCAGCCATTGATCGCGCCGGCCCGACAACGGGTCGCAGGTAAACGCGATGCCCGATGCCACCGCCGGCAACAGCGGCATCACCACGACGGCCATGGCGGCAACGCGGTCGACGATGCCCAGGCGCTGGCGATAAGCCACCGCTTCAGGAGAACCGTGCGAATCCCACACTTGCTGCACGGCGCGTGCAACGGCATCGAGCCCGCGCACGTTCAAGCACGACCGATGCATGCCCGCAAATGACGCGTACCCGGAATCTTCCTGCACGGCCGAAGAGCGCACCGCCAGCGGTTGATCGATCCAGCCATGGCGTTGCAACGCATGGGCCAAGGCATCCATCACCGGTGCGGGCAGAGGATCGCCACAACGATGCCCTGCACTGGCTTCGGCGGCGATCACAAAACCGCGTGGCACCGGCAAGCCTAGATCCGCGAGTACGCCCAATTGCCAACCCTTGCCACCGGCGCATGCGGCACCCGCCTCTCGCGCAGCAGACCAATCCAGAATCATGCCGCTCATGCTTTTTTCCCGGCAATACCGTGCAGCCACACGTCCAGCACCAACGCAAAGCGTTGCTTCAGGTCAATCTCGGGGTGATGCAGCCACGCCATGACGGCGCCCAAGCACATCACCTCGAACGTGCCGGCCAACTCGTGCGCATCCAGATCGCCGCGTACTTCTCCTTGCTGCTGACCGGCTAGAAGCAATTGCTCGAGGATGCGGTTCACACCGCTCTGCTGATCCTCATCCGCGGCACGGCGCGCATCGGGATCGATCTCGATCAGGCGAAAGCGCAGGTAATGCGGCAGATAGGCGCGCCGCGCCGCATTCCATTCGGCAGAGGCATCGAGCAAAAAGCGCATGCGCGAGGCAAAGCTGCGCTTGCGCCCGAGCTCGCTGGCGACCGCCGCCATGCCGGCGGCGATTTCGCGGCGGAACTGATAAGCCAGCAGGGCTTCTTTGACCGGGAAGTAGTTGTAGAGCGTGCCCTTGGCCACGTCGGCAGCAGCGGCGATCTGCTCCATGGTCACCTCCTGGTAGCCATGGATTTCGAACAGCCCCATCGCGACCACGCCCAGTTTGTCGGCCGTTTCCTGCCGCTTGCGCTCGCGGCGGCCGGCTGCGGGCCGGCTGTCTGCCTTGGTCATGCCGCACCATATTTTTATACGACGTATAAAAATATACGACGTTCAAATACTGAGTGCAAGCCAACCGGGACTCTGGCGATCCAGGCCGCTGCATTCGCGATGCACGTCGCCAACGACGCGCTCTTTCACGACACCCTCACGACTTGCTGCATTCAAGCCAAGTTTTTTCTTTGCGCCATCATCACATTCGTTGTGAGAAAAATAGTCTCAAGGGCGATATCCCAGACGCCGGTGGGTTCCCCTGCCCCCGGTCCTTCGCCCGCCAAAGCCGCCGCAATGGCGGCTTTTTTTTGTGGATGCGAAACTGTGTGCCGACTTGCGCTGGAATGAGCGCAGCAACGTCCAACTTTCTCTCGTGCATGCAGGGAGTACATCGACAAGCCATGGAATCCGATCCGATCACCGCGCAGCACGTGCAACCCGTGCTGGATGAACTGAAGCGGCGCGAGCCGATTTTTCATCGCCCCGAGTTCGGTACCACCCGCGCCGATTTCGAAGCCATGACCGAAGCCGACTTTTGGGAGGTCGGTGCATCGGGCCGCCGTTACAGTCGCAGCTACGTGCTCGACGTGCTGGAAGAGCGTTCCCGACATCCCGTGGAAGATACGTGGGAAACCAGCGACTTCCATTGCCGCGAGATTGCGGCGGACAACTATCTGCTTACCTACGTGCTGCGACAAGGCGAACGCATCACGCGCCGCGCCACCCTGTGGCGCCGCACGGCGCAGGGATGGAAGATCGTTTATCACCAGGGCACTGTCGTAGCGGAATGAAGCCGCACACGTGATAAAGGTCTATCGTGCGGGCCACCGCACGCACATCCAATGCCGCTTCACCCGCCGCCTCGACTGAATGCGCCGCCTCGCCTAATGTCACCTTGCTGCACCTTGCCCAAATTGCCGGGCACGTTTTCGTCCACGGTCTTGTCGGTCGTCCAAGCGTGAAGAAAATGGCCGGTCTGGTCGAATACCAGCAAGGCGGAAACGTTTTCCTCGATCTGCCTGGGAATGTTGGAGCCGATCGTGCGCACGTCCGGATTGACCTTCCGAACCTTGCTTATGTACTGCAGCTGCTCGGTACCGTCCGGCTCCCTGGTGTCCTGGAAAGGCTGACCCAGGTTGGTCTTGACCTGGTCAATCGTCGAAACGCCCGGCTTGAGCGCCGACAAGACTTGTTTATCGACAACCTTGCCCCCCGTGGTAACGCAACCTGCAAGAGCGATTGTGGCGGCAACTGCGGCCAATCCCGTTTTCATGACACCCTCCGGCTCCGTGAATTCGGTGCTCCGAGCTGTGCTTTATCTTCTTAGAGCGCCAGCGGGAGCCAAGAGCCACTTGCCCCGAAAAAAAGACCTGAATTGGCTTCCTGCCCGGGCCAGGCGCGCCAGCCCGGTCTTGCTCAAACGGCTGCAATTCACGCTATGCTGGGCCCGCAAGCCAGGGGGAAGCCACCAATCCGTTCAAGCCGAGGCAGCTCAAGGCCAGGCGGACGTCAACCGATAAAAAGGTGGCGTCTCCGGGGTGTTCACCTTTTGCTTGCCGGGATTTCACGTTTTCTGCACGACGACTACTCATTTATAGGCGGTATCACGATAGTTAGGTGGCCATGAGCCGGACTCTTCCTATCCAAACTCGCACCGCCCATGAGCCGGAACACACGGCGTGGCTGGGCCGCCTCATCGAAGCCACCACGCCTGAGGAAGTCGGCAGCCTGATCGAAGCACTGGCGCAAGAGCAGCCTGGCTGCGTTCGCGCGCAGGTGTTCTGGCTCAATCCCTACGGCGGACACGCCCCTGCTCCGAGTCCATCCGACCCGGCCCAGCTCGAACTGGCCAACGCGGCATTGCAGGCCGGCGAAGGTGTTTACTCCCAGGAAGGGCGTCACTATGCGCTGACTTTGCTCAGCCAGGAGCGCGTAGTCCTGGTGCTGAGCCTGAGCGGCGATCAGGCCGCCAAGGCGCTGCTTGCGGCGATGAGTCCCTATCTGCAGTTGGGCGTGCGGCAGCTTTACCACGCC
Source organism: Dyella mobilis (assembly GCF_016904945.1). Lineage (GTDB taxonomy): Bacteria > Pseudomonadota > Gammaproteobacteria > Xanthomonadales > Rhodanobacteraceae > Dyella_B > Dyella_B mobilis. The sequence continues at coordinate 37,666 of NZ_JADIKF010000033.1, read as the reverse complement.
ATGAAACTGGCCGACTTGTACGACTCGCACGCCCAGTTGGAGCATTCGGAAAACCTGCAGCGCGCCTTGTTCGCGATCTCCGACCTCGCCGGTTCAAACTTGGAGATGCCGGACATGCTGCGGGAAATCCACCGCATCGTCACCGGGCTGATGTACGCCGAGAATTTCTTCATCGTGCGCTACAACCCCGAACGGGAAACCATGCGTTTCCTGTATTACGCGGACATCAAGGACAAAAACCAGCCCGATACCACGCGCGAGATCCGGCTCGAAGATCGCCGCCACACGCTTACCTGGTACCTGCTTACCCAGGGCAAGCCGCTGATGGGCGACGATCACCAGCTGTTGGAACAGGTCAACGGACCGCTGATCCTCGCCGGCCCCGACAGCGACGACTGGCTTGGCGTGCCGATGCAGCACAACGGTAAGGTGCACGGCGCCCTGGTGGTGCAGAGCTATAACACCGGCCTGGTTTATTCGCGCGACGAACTGACCTTGCTCGAATTCGTCGGCAGCCACATCCTTACCGCCCTTGAGCGCAAGGAAAGCAAAGACGAACTGGAACGGCGCGTACGCCAGCGCACCGAAGAACTCGCCGAGGTCAATCGCGGCCTGCGCCAGGAAGTACGCGAACGGCATCGCGCGGAGCAATTGCAGGAAGCTTTGTTTCAGGTAGCCCAGCTGGCTACCGCCGATATCGACGAGAACACGTTCTACGAGCGCGTCCACACCGTGGTCGGTCGCTTGCTGGATGCCAGGAATTTCTTCATCGCCCTGCTCAGCGACGATCGCACCAAACTGGAATTTCCCTACTACATCGATGCCGGCGTGCACCACGTGCTCAGCCGCCCGGTGGGCCGCGGACTCAGCGAATACGTGCTGCGCCTGGGCGAGGCGTGGTCTGGCACCCGCGCCGACATCGTCGCCCTCACCCATAGCGGCGAAGTGGTTCCGCACAGCATCGGCAACCCCTGCGCCTGCTGGCTGGGCGTACCGCTGAAGGTGGACGAGGCCACCATCGGCGTGATTGTCGTGCAGACCTATGATGCGAGTGCCACCTACGGTGCCGCGGACAAAGAGCTGCTCGGCTTCGTCGCCTTGCAGATCGCCAACAGCATTTACCGGCGCCGCTCTTCCGCGGCACTGCACCTGGCCAACCTGCGCCTGGAACACCGGGTGGAGGAGCGCACACGCGAACTGCGTGCAGAAATCGTCCGCCGCGAGCAGATGCAACAGCAACTGCATCACCAGGTGATGCACGACCCGCTGACCGGCTTGCCCAACCGCGGTTATTTACGCGAGCGCCTGGACTCGGTGCTTGGCGCGATCCAGCACGAGCCGCATCGCCGTTGCGCGCTGCTGTACCTGGATATCGACCGATTCAAGGTCATCAACGACAGCCTGGGCCATCTGGCCGGCGACGAATTCCTCAAAGCCATCGCCATGCGCCTGCTGGCGCACGTGCGCGAACCGGACATGGTGGCGCGGCTTTCCGGCGACGAGTTCGCCATCCTGCTGGAAGATATCGAGGTAACCGCCACGGCAACGGCCATCGCCGACCGCGTGCTGCAGGCGGTGGCGGCGCCGCTGCGCATCTCCGGCAAGGAACTGGAACCTTCGGTCAGCGTAGGCATCGCCTGCGGCGATTCCAGCTATCTGGACGCGGACGAACTGATCCGCGACGCCGACATGGCGCTGTATCAGGCCAAACAACTGGGGCGCAAGCGCTTTGCCGTATTCGACGAGGCCCTGGCCAAGGACATGGTCGATGTACTGACCATGGAAAGCGAACTGCGCAAGGCCCTGCGCCAAAACGAATTCGAGCCCTATTTCCAGCCGATCTTCCGGCTCGCCGATGGCAAGATCGTCGGCTATGAAACGCTGATCCGCTGGAACCATCCACAACGCGGCCTGCTCAAGCCCTCTGACTTCGTGCAGATTGCCGAGGACAGCGGCCTGATCGAGGCGATCGACTGGCGATTGTTCGAACTCAGCTGCCGTCTGCTCTCGCATAAGGCGCCCGCCGAGCCTTTTATCACTTTCAACGTTTCGGCATTGCACCTTCGCCACGTCGATTTCGATACGCGCATTCTGAAAATGCTGGAACGCACCGGGTTGGCGCCGTCCAGGCTGGTCACGGAGGTGACCGAAGGCGCGTTGCTCGACAATCCCGAAAGCGTGCGCGCCATGCTCGACCGCCTGCGCAGCGCCGGCGTCGGTGCCGCGCTCGACGACTTCGGCACGGGCTATTCATCGCTGAGCTATCTGCATTCGCTGCCCCTGCGGATGCTGAAAATCGATCGCGCTTTCGTGCACGAACTCGACAAGGAAGGCAGCGTCAACAGCACCACCGTGGTCGCCGCCATCCTGGCGCTTGCGCATGCGCTGAATATCCAGGTGATCGCCGAAGGCATCGAAACCCAGGCGCAATTCGATACGCTGCTCAGCATGGGCTGCGAAATGGGGCAAGGTTACCTGCTGGGACGCCCAGCCCCGATCGACCAATGGCTGTAACGCCCTAGCCGCCGATCCAGCGCGCAAGCAGAAACGCCGCCGCGGACGCCAGGCCGCCGACGAACATCGTCTGCATGGCGCCTCGCAGCATGCCTATGCCCGTGAAGCGGCTCTTGGCCGCGCCGAACAAACCCAGGGCAATCAACGTACAGATGACCGAAACGCGCAATGCCGGCTGCAGGCCTTCGATCAGCATGTACGGCGCCAACGGCACCAGGCCGCCGACGATATAAGCCCCGCCAATGGTCAATGCGCTGCGCAAGGCACGGCCTGGCTCGGGCTTTTCCAGGCCCAGCTCAAAGCGCATCATGAAATCCACCCAGGCTTCGTGATCCTGATGAAAGTGGGCGAGTACGGGCTTGCACGCTTCGTGGTCCAGCCCGTACTGCGCAAATATCTGCACGATCTCGCGCTCTTCCTCGCGCGCCAGCTCACGCACTTCCCGCAGTTCGCGGCGGCGCTCGGCCGCATAGTGGTCGGCGTCGCCACGTGCTGCCAGGTAGCCGCCCAGGCCCATGGCGATAGCCCCCGCAGCAATCTCCGCCACGCCGGCCACCACCACCACGCGGCTGGCCACCACCGCACCGGAAAGGCCCGCGGCCAAGGCAAAAGGCACCGTAAGGCCGTCGGCCATGCCGATGACCAGGTCACGCACGACGTCCGAAGCGGTGAAGTGTTTTTCGGTGTGATGATGCTTGGCAGCCATGCGCGGATTCCGTGGAGCAGCATTGCGACGAACGTGTTGGGTTACGCTGCGCCAACCCAACCTGCGGTAGTTAGATCAGCTTGATTTCACGCAGCCGCTGCATGAGGTACTCGTGCGAGCTGATGGGAGTGTCATAGCGGCACGGGTTGTCCGCCGAAATGCACTGCGGCAGCGGGTCGAGCATCACGTCCGGGTTCGGATGCAGGAAGTAAGGCACCGAGTATCGCGGTTTACGCGCGTTGGCATTCTGCGGATTCACCACGCGATGGGTGGTGGACGGGTAAACGTGATTGGTCAGGCGTTGCAGCATGTCGCCGATATTCACCACGATGGCGTCGCCCTCGGTGGTAATGGGCAGCCACTCGCCTTCGCGCGTGAGCACTTCCAGGCCCTCGGCACTGGCACCGACCAGCAAGGTGATGAAGTTGATGTCTTCGTGGGCTCCCGCACGCACATTGGGAATGTTTTCCGCCTGGATCGGCGGGTAATGGATCGGGCGCAGGATGGAGTTGCCCTGGTCGATCTTGTCGTCGAACCAGGTTTCCGGCAAGCCTATGTGCAAGGCCAGGGCGCGCAGTACGCGGTTGCCCAGCAGATCCAGCGACTCGAACAGCTCGTAGCCGAACTCGCGAAAGCCAGGCGCTTCGGCCGGCCAGATGTTCGGCGGCATCACCTCGGCGAAGCTGGAATTGCGATCGATTTCGCGACCGATGTGCCAGAACTCCTTGAGGTCAGGATAGCGACTGTCCTTGGCCGTTTCGATCTTGAAAGGGGTATAGCCGCGCGCGCCGCCGGAACCGGGGATGTGATATTTCATCTTGGTTTCGGTGGGCAGCGCGAAGAAGCGCTGAAATGCGTCGTAGGCACCGTCGATCAGTTGCGCCGTGATGCCGTGGCCGCTGATGCAGCAAAAACCGAATTCGCGATAGGCGGCGCCCAGCTCGGCCACGAAGGCCTCGCGATCGGTGTCGTAACGGCGAATGTCGAGGGTCGGAACCTTCTTCAGGGACGTGTCCATAATATTTCCACAGGTTGGCGTGCGGTCGATGGTGTTCCGCCACCGCAGGGGCGGTGCACGTCGGGCCTGTTCCTTGGCGACCTGGGGACCTGGGTGCAGCGCCAGCCCGTTATCAGGCGGCGCTACTGGTTCACGAGCGTTCGGCTGTGGATTTTACGACACCGGCCAGTTGTTCTGCCAAGTGCCTGACTTCCGCCTCGTCTGCCGCCTCCACCGTGACACGGACCAGGGGTTCGGTGCCGGAAGCGCGCAGCACGACGCGGCCGCGCCCCTCCAGGGCCTGTTCGGTCCGGGCCAGCGCGTCGCGCACGGCATCGCTGTTCAAGGCTTCGCGGGCACCGTCGGCGCGCACGTTGATCATGACCTGGGGCAGTTTGTGCAACCCGCGGCGCGCATCGACCAGATCCTGGCCGTCCAGCCGCAAGGCTTCGAGCACCGCCAAGGCCGCCACGATACCGTCGCCGGTGGTGGCTCGGTCCAGGCACAACAGATGTCCGGATGTTTCGCCACCCAGCACGCCGCCGCGTTCTTTCAGCTGCTGTAGCACGAAGCGATCGCCCACATTGGCGCGCACCAGTTCGACGTTGAATTTCGCCAGCGCAAGCTGCAACCCGTAATTGCTCATCAAGGTGCCGACCACCGGCCCCGTCAAGGTGCCATGCCGTTGCCAGCTGCGCGCCAGCACGTAGAGCATGTCGTCGCCATCGCCGATCACACCGTTGCGATCGACCATCTGCACGCGGTCGCCGTCGCCGTCGAAGGCAAAACCGATGTCGGCGCCATGCTCCAGCACCGCGCGCTGCAGCGTATGCGGATGCATGGAGCCGACGTCGCGATTGATGTTGAAGCCGTCCGGCCGGTCGCCGATGACGTGTACCTCGGCGCCCAGTTCCGCAAACACCTTCGGGGCAGCCTGATACGTGGCGCCGTGGGCGCAGTCGAGAACGATCTTCATACCGGACAGGCTGAAATCTTCCGGCACGGTGGCTTTGCAGAATTCGGCATAGCGGGTCACGGCGTCAGTCACCCGCACGACCTTGCCCAGATATTCCGAATCCACGGTGGTGAACTCGGCTTCGACTTCACGCTCGATCGCTTCTTCGATCTCGTCGGACAGCTTTTCGCCGTACGCGGAAAAAAACTTGATGCCGTTGTCGTAGTGCGGGTTGTGCGAGGCGCTGATCACGATGCCCGCGTCGGCGCGCAGGCTGCGGGTAAGAAAGGCCACGGCTGGGGTCGGCATCGGGCCGAACAGGCGGACGTCCACACCCGCAGCGGCAAGACCTGCTTCCAGGGCCGATTCGAACATGTAGCCGGAAACGCGCGTATCTTTGCCGATCAGCACCAACGGACGGCCCGGCATTCTCTTTTGCGTCCGAAGCACTACGCCGAGCGCGCGCCCGAGCCGCAACATGAAATCCGCACTGATGGGCCACTGCCCTACCCGGCCACGAATGCCGTCGGTACCGAAATATTTGCGTTGGGTCATGGATTGTCCTGCCTCGCTGCTGTTTTTATTCTGCGCCTCTCTTGCAGGCGAGAGGGGTCGGGATGGGGCAACCGACGTTCCAAAAAAAGATCGAAGAGCCCGAGGAGCTTTTCCTCCCCCGATGGCCCTGCCCGATCAAGCCATCTTCGGACCTCGGGCGGGAGGAAGCAGAAAACTCACTCAATCGTCATCAGGCCAGCGCGGCATCTTCGGCTCGTCGCGCCGGTCGGGCTTGTCACCCGATTGCACCGCATGCCACACCTTCAGGGCGTCCACGGTAGCCGCCACATCGTGAACGCGAACCATTTGGGCGCCACGTTGAACCGCGATCAGGGCCGCGGCGACCGACCCGGCATCGCGCTCGGCAGGGTGCTTGCGGCCGGTCAGCGTACCGATCATCGACTTGCGCGACAGCCCGGCGTAGATGCCGCTGCCCAGGCCGCTGAAACGCTCGAGCCGGCGAAGCAGGGCCAGGTTGTGTTCCAGGTCCTTGCCGAAGCCAAAACCTGGATCGACCATGACCTTGCGCCGGTCGATACCGGCCAGCTCGCAGGCAAACAGGCGGTCGGTGAGGAAACGGTGCACTTCGCCCACCACGTCGTCGTAGTGCGGCGCGTCCTGCATGGTGCGCGGCTCGCCCTGCACGTGCATCAGGCAGACCGGTACGCGCAATTCGGCTGCCGCATCCAGCGCACCGTCGCGGCGCAGGGCATAGATATCGTTGATCATGCCGGCACCGGCGGCCACGGCGGCGCGCATCACCTCCGGCTTAGAGGTATCGATCGCAATGGGCAGCGACGTACGCGCGGCCAATTGCTCGATCACCGGGATGACCCGCTTCAATTCATCCTCGACGGAAACGTCGCTCGCGCCGGGACGCGTCGACTCCCCGCCGATGTCCAGCATGTCCGCGCCCTCTTCTGCCAGGCGCAGGCCGTGCTTCACCGCAGCGTCGGTATCGGCGAACTGGCCGCCATCGGAAAAGGAATCGGGCGTGACATTGACGATGCCGACCACGCGCGGGCGGTCCAGCATCAACGGGCGTCCGTTGCAATCGAGCACGGTGGCGAACAGATCCGTCGACATGCCGGTTACTCCAAGCCGCCCAGCGGCCCCATGAACTGGCGGTAATAACGCAGTTCGTCGATGGAGTCGCGGATATCCGACAAAGCGGTATGCGCGGAATCCTTGTTGAACCCGCGCCCGACGGCCGGTGCCCAACGGCGCGCCAGCTCTTTCAGCGTAGACACGTCGAGATTGCGATAGTGGAAAAAACGCTCCAGCGCGGACATCTGCCGATGCATGAAGCGGCGGTCCTGGCAGATGGAGTTGCCGCACATCGGCGATTTGCCCGGTACCACCCACGCCTTGAGGAACTCCAGCGTGGCCTGCTCGGCCTGCGCGTGGGTGACCGTGGCGTTGATGACCTGCTCCCACAATCCCGAACGGCGATGCTGATTGCGATTCCAGGTGTCCATCGCCTCCAGCCGCTCCACCTCGTGATGGATGGCGAAAACCGGACCCTCGGCCAGGATGGCCAGGTCCTTGTTGGTCACGATGGTGGCGATTTCGAGAATCGAATCGTTGTCAGTATCCAGACCGGTCATTTCCAGATCGATCCAGATGAGGTTGTCTTCGTTGGCTTGACTCATGCGTCCTCCCGAAGCGGGCAGTTTAACAGAGCTTATAGGACGCTCCTCATGCGATGATCCGCCCATGCAGACCCTCTTCTGGCACGACTACGAGACCCTGGGCACGGACACGCGGCGGGACCGGCCAGTGCAATTTGCCGGTATCCGCACCAACCTGGAGCTGGAAATCGTCGACGAGCCGGTGATGTTCTACGGCAAGCCGCCGCGCGACGCGCTGCCCAGCCCCGAATCCTGCCTGATCACCGGCATCACCCCCCAGCAGGCAGAGCACGATGGTCTGACCGAGGCCGATTTTGCCGCAAGGGTGCACGAGCAGCTCGGCGCCCCCGGCACGTGCGGCGTGGGCTACAACTCGCTGCGTTTCGACGACGAATTTTCGCGCCAGCTGTTTTACCGCAATTTCTTCGAACCCTATGCGCGCGAATGGGAAAACGGCAACTCGCGCTGGGACCTGATCGATCTGGTCCGCACCTGCGAAGCCCTGCGGCCCGAAGGTATCGCGTGGCCGACGCGTGAAGACGGCACGCCGAGCTTCAAGCTGGAACATCTGGCCAGCGCCAATCATCTGCAACAGGAGCGCGCGCACGATGCCTTGTCCGACGTGCATGCACTGATCGGCCTTGCCCGGCTGATCCGCGTGCGCCAGCCTCGCCTGTGGGATTGGCACTACGCGTTGCGCCGCAAGCAGCGTGTGTTCGAACTGCTGGATGTCGCCAGCATGACCCCGCTGGTGCACGTCTCTTCGCGCTACCCGGCCAGCCGCCATTGCACGGCGGTGATCATCCCGCTGGCGATCCACCCCAGCCGCTCGGGCGAAGTGATCGTGTACGACCTGGCGCAAGATCCGGCCGACCTGCTCGCACTGGATGCCGACGACGTTGCCGACCGCATCTTTACCGCCCGCGCCGACCTTCCCGAAGGTGTGGAACGAATCCCATTGCGCACCGTGCACGCCAATCGCTCGCCCGCGCTCGCACCACTGTCGGTACTCAAGGGCGTCGATATGGGGCGCCTGCAACTGGACCTGGATCGCTGCCTTGCGCACGCCGACACGTTACGCACCGCCGCGGGGTTGAACGAAAAGCTGCGCCGCATCTTCCAGCGAGCCGCCAACCTGCCGCCGCCGGAAGATCCCGAGCTGGCGCTGTACAGCGGCTTTCTGCCCGACTCCGACAAACGCCTGCTGCGCGAGGTGCGTTCTACGCCACCGGCGCAGCTGGGACAACACCCGTTCGCTTTCCGCGATCCACGCTACGCCGAACTGCTATTCCGCTATCGTGCCCGCAATTGGCCGGAAACCCTGTCACCCGACGAGCGCGAACGTTGGGAGCAATTTCGCGTCGAACGGCTGACGCGCTCCACACCGCTGACCACCTTGACGCTAAGCAGCTACTTCGAACAGCTCCAAGCGTTGCGCGGCGATCCTGCGCGCAGCGACAAATCCGCCCTGCTCGACCAGTTGCAGGCATGGGGCGAGCAACTCGCCGCCGACGCCGGCATTGCTGCCTGACCCACGGACTCCTTCATGCCAAGCACCTATTTCACGCCTGCCACCTTCAAGTTCCTGCGCGCGCTGGCGCGCAACAACAACCGCGAGTGGTTTCTCAAGCACAAGGCCGAATTCGAAAAGGACGTCCGCGATCCGTTCCTGCAGCTGATCACCGACATGCAGGCGCCGCTGGCCAAGATCAGCAAGCATTTTCGCGCCGATCCGCGCAAGAACGGTGGCTCGCTGTTCCGCATCTATCGCGACACACGTTTCTCAGGCGACAAAGAGCCCTACAAACCCTGGGCCAGCGCGCGATTCTTCCACGAGCGCCGTCACGAAATTCCGGCGCCTTCGTTCTATCTGCACCTGCAACCTGGCGACTGCTTTATCGGCGGCGGCATCTGGCATCCCGAATCGGATGCACTAAAGCGCATTCGCGCCTTTCTTGCCGACAATCCCGCCGCGTGGAAACGCGCAACGCAGAGCAAGACCTTCCGCGATCACTTCCAATTCTGGGGTGAAGCGCTGACCCGCCCGCCGCGCGGCTTCGATCCGCAACACGAACTGATCGAGGATTTGAAGCGCAAGGATTTCGCCGCAGGCGAAGGCTTCGAGGAATCGCTGGCGTGCTCGGCAGAATTACTGCCCTTTATGGTGGAAAGCTACAAACGGCTGGCGCCGATGATCGATTACCTGTGCGCTTCGCAAGAGCTGGATTTCTAAGCTCGCGGTGCTGCCACGCAGGTGGGGTTACCCCCGAAACCCAATAACCGCGAAAACTTAGGAGTGAGTGGAGAATGGGGAGAGATAAGAAAAAACCATGGCATGGCTTCGACTTTCTCTTACTTCCCACTCCCCTCCACTCGCTCCTCGCTTGCTGGGTTACGCTGCGCTAACCCAGCCTACGGATCTGCCCGGATGCGTTCTTATGCCTCGGGACGCATATAGGGGAACAACAACACGTCGCGGATCGACGACGAATTGGTAAGCAGCATCACCAGGCGATCGATGCCGATGCCCAGGCCACCGGTCGGCGGCAAACCCACTTCCAATGCGCGGATGTAGTCGGCATCGAAATGCATGGCTTCGTCGTCGCCGGAATCCTTGGCGTCGACCTGCGCCTGGAAGCGTGCCGCCTGATCTTCCGGATCGTTCAATTCGGAGAAGCCGTTGGCCAGCTCCTTGCCATTGACGAACAGTTCGAAGCGGTCGGTGATGCCCTTGTCGACGTCGTTCTCGCGCGCAAGCGGCGACACTTCCACCGGGTGGTCGATGATGAAGGTGGGCTGCACCAGGGTGTGCTCCACGGTCTTCTCGAAGATTTCCAGCAGTAGCTTGCCCCAGCCGTAACCCGGCTTCACGTGCACGCCAAGGCGCTTGGCGTGTGCGGCCATTACTTCGCGATCACGCAGCTCTTCGCGCTTGATCTCGGGATTGAGTTCCAGCACGGCATCTTCCATGCGCCAGCGGCGGAACGCCGGGCCGACGTCGATGCTGGCTCCGTCCCAGGTGAGCTCGGTGGTGCCGAGCACCGTCTTCGCGGTATCGCGGATCACCGACTCGGTAAGATCCATGATCTCGTGATAGGTGGCGTATGCCTGGTACAACTCCAGCATGGTGAATTCGGGGTTGTGGCGCGTGGACACACCCTCGTTGCGGAAGTTGCGGTTGATCTCGTAGACACGGTCGAAACCGCCCACGACCAGGCGCTTCAGATAGAGCTCCGGCGCCACGCGCAGGTAAAGATCGATATCCAGCGCATTGTGATGCGTGATGAAAGGTCGTGCCGTGGCGCCGCCGGGAATGATGTGCATCATCGGCGTTTCCACTTCCATGAAGCGGCGCGGCTCGGCTTCGAGCCACTTGCGCATATAGCCGATGATCTTCGAGCGCAACGCGAAGGTGCGGCGCGCTTCCTCGGTGACAATCAGGTCGACGTAGCGTTGGCGATAACGCTGTTCCACGTCGGCCAGTCCATGAAACTTGTCGGGGAGCGGGCGCAAGCTCTTGGTCAGCAGGCGCAGCGCGTCGACCTTGATCGACAATTCGCCGGTCTTGGTGCGCATCAGCACGCCTTCGGCGCCGACGATGTCGCCCACGTCCCAGCCCTTGAACGCTTCGTATACTTCGCCCACCGTGCCGGCGTGAATGAAGAGCTGGATGCGGCCGGAAAAATCCTGCATCTGCACGAAGCTGACCTTGCCCTGCACGCGCTTGAGCACGATGCGGCCGGCGACTTTTACGCGACGTGCCGCCGCTTCGATCGCTTCGGCGGTGTGCGTATCCTTGTCGGCGAATTCCGCTTGCAGATCGCCGGCAAAGGCATCCACCTTGAAATCGTTCGGAAACGCGATGCCCTGCTCGCGCAGCGTGTTGAGCTTTTCGCGGCGCTCGGCAATCAGCTTGTTTTCGTCGAGCGGCAGGTTGTCAGTGGGTTCAGTCATGGAGATTCCGTTGGCAGCCGGCGCTCGTGGATGGCGCCGCAGACTTTTTGTATTGCTTGATGGCCTAACTGTGCGGCGCGGTTTTCCCTGCGGAACGCCTGCCTTCAATCACCTTTGTGGAACACGCCCTTGACCGCGCTTTTAGTGGCATCCCAGCCTTCGCGCGTACCGTGCGCAATGCCGTGCCCTGCTTGCGCAGCGCCATGCCCAACCGCTTTGGCGGCGTGCGCGGTGCCATGCCCGACGGTCCTGGCGGCATTGGCCGTGCCATGCCCGATTGCCTTGGCGACGTGCGCCGTGCCGTGCCCTACTTCGCGCGCGCCATTGCCGACGGCGTGACCGGCATCTTTCGCATCCTGCTTGACGGTCTGGTCGGCCATGGCCGGATAGCTGGACAACGCGAACACGGAACACGCCAGCAGGATGGTGCAGATATTCTTGCTTTTCATGCGGCGGCTCCGTGTTCGGTGTGATTAAGCATCCAGGCGCTTGGCGCCGGCGTCCAGGCCGGATTTCAGGCTGGCTTCGACGAATTCGTCCAGATCGCCGTCCAGCACTTTCTGGGTATCGGTGCGTTCGATGCCGGTGCGCAGATCCTTGATGCGGCTCTGGTCGAGCACGTAGTTACGGATCTGGCTGCCCCAGCCGATGTCCGACTTGGAGGCTTCCAGCGCGTCCTTCTCGGCATTGCGCTTTTGAATCTCCAGCTCGTACAGCTTGGCTTTCAGCATCTTCATCGCGCGATCGCGGTTGGCATGCTGGCTGCGTTCGGTCTGGCAGGCCACCACCACGCCGCTGGGCACGTGGGTGATACGCACCGCCGATTCGGTCTTGTTGACGTGCTGGCCGCCGGCGCCGGACGAACGGTACACGTCGGTCTTCAGGTCGGCCGGGTTGATCTCGATATCGATGTCGTCATCGACTTCCGGCGAAACGAATACCGAGGTGAAACTGGTGTGGCGGCGATTGTCGGAATCGAACGGGCTCTTGCGCACCAGGCGGTGCACGCCGATTTCGGTTTTCAGCCAGCCATAGGCGTAATCGCCTTCCACGCGGAAGGTGGCGGACTTGATGCCGGCCACGTCGCCCGCGCTGGCTTCCATCAACTCGACCTTCCAGCCGCGCGATTCGGTCCAGCGCAGGTACATGCGCAACAGTATTTCTGCCCAGTCTTGCGCTTCGGTACCGCCGGCACCGGCCTGGATGTCGACGAAGGCGTTGGCCGAGTCCATCTTGCCGGAGAACATGCGCTGGAATTCCAGCTTGCTGACCTCGCCGTCGATCTTGGTGACGTCGTTGACCACCGATTGCACGGTGTCCTCGTCGCCATCGGCGGCCGCCATTTCCAGCAGCTCGCCGGCATCGTCGAGGCCGGCGGTGATGCGGTCGATGCCGCTGACGATGGTATCGAGGCGGGCGCGTTCGCGGCCCAGTTCCTGCGCGCGCGGCGGATCGTCCCAGACGGTGGGGCTTTCCAGTTCGCGGCTTACTTCTTCCAGGCGCTCACGCTTGATGGGGTAGTCAAAGATACCCCCTAAGCGACTCGATGCGGCCCTTGAGGTCCGCGATCTGCGCAAGGATCGGATTGGTTTCGATCATGGTGGGTTGAACCTGAGGTGGCGGGCGCCCGGGCGGGCGCGAATCAAACAGTTATCTTAACAAACCGGCCGCCGTACCGCCCAGGCCCCACGCCAGGCCGGCTTTCTCCCGTACAGGAAGAAGAGCCGGCCTGGCCACCCTTTACGCCGTGGTATCCAGCGCATGAGCGTGCACGTCGCGAATGGCGCGGCCGGACGGATCGGCCATGGCGGCAAACGACGGATCCCACGCGAGCGCCGCGGGCGAAGAGCAGGCAATCGACTTGCCGCCCGGCACGGTTGCCGCACAGGCCTCGCCCGGAAAATGCTTTTCGAAAATACGGCGATACAGGTACGCCTCCTTGGTCGCCGGCGTGTTGAAGGGATAACGCGCAGCGGCCGCGGCAAATTCGCGGTCGCTGACGGCCTGTTCGGCGTGTGCCTTCAATCCGTCGATCCAGCCGTAGCCCACGCCGTCGCTGAACTGTTCCTTCTGGCGCCACAGGATCGACTCGGGCAAGGCGCCGTCGAACGCTTCGCGCAACACGGCCTTTTCGATACGCCCCTTGCCCGCCATCTTGTGCGCGGCGTCCATACCCATGGCCACCTCCATGAATTCCAGATCGAGGAAGGGCACGCGTGCCTCCACTCCCCAGGCCATCATCGATTTGTTGGCGCGCAGGCAATCGTAGCTGTGCAAGGCATCGAGTTTGCGCACGGTCTCCTCGTGAAATGCCTCGGCGGACGGCGCCTTGTGGAAATACAGGTAGCCGCCGAAGATTTCGTCCGAGCCTTCGCCGGAAAGCACCATCTTCACACCCATCGCCTTGATCCGCCGCGCCAGCAGATACATCGGCGTGGAGGCACGGATGGTGGTGACGTCGTAGGTTTCGATGTGGCGGATCACCTCCGGTAGCGCATCGAGCCCTTCCCAGAAGGTGTAAATGAAGCCGTGATGTACGGTGCCCAGCGCATCGGCCACCACTTTTGCCGCCGCCAGGTCAGGCGAACCTTCCAGGCCGATGGCGAACGAATGCAAGCGCGGCCACCACGCCTCGCTGCGATCTTCGTCTTCGATGCGTTCACGGGCGAAGCGTGCAGCGCAGGCAGCCACCAGCGAGGAATCCAGGCCGCCGGACAGCAGCACGCCGTATGGCACGTCGGTCATCAACTGGCGATGCACGGCCTGCTCAAACGCTTCGCGTAATTGGCCTGCTGCCGGTGCTTGTCCTTTCGTGACGGCGTAATCGCGCCACGGGCGGCTGTAATAAGACAACAACTCACCGCTGGCGCTGTCATAGACGTGCCCTGGCGGAAACGGCGCAACGTCCGCACAGACACCGACCAGGGCTTTCATTTCCGAAGCAACGCATACCCTGCCCTGCGCGTCGTGCCCCCAATACAACGGGCACACGCCGATCGGGTCGCGTGCAATCAGGTAGCGCTGCGCTTCGCCATCCCACAGCGCAAAGGCGAAGATGCCGTTGAGCTTGCCGAGAAAATCCGCGCCGTGTTCTTCATAGAGTGCGTTGATGACTTCGCAATCGGAGCCGGTGGTGAAGTCGTAGCGGCTCTTCGCACGCAGCTCGCGATGGTTGTAGATCTCGCCATTCACGGCCAGTGCAAGATGGCCACTGCGCGAGCGCAACGGCTGCGCACCGCTGGCAGGATCGACGATGGCCAGGCGCTCGTGCACCAGGATCACGCCGGCATCCACGAACACCCCGCTCCAATCCGGTCCGCGATGCCGCTGGCGCTGGGACAGCTCCAGGGCAAGTTGGCGCAAGGCAGCCAGGTCGTCGCCTGGCTGCAAGTCGAAGATTCCAAAGATGGCACACATGGCGGGTTCCTTTGATTTGTCGGTGGTCGGTTGGCAGGTCGAGCAGTGATGAGGCGAAAAAAAAGGGCCCGCACTTGGCGGGCCCTTTTTGCGTGTGTGTTTGTTGCTTTCGTCTACACGCCGGCCCACCCGTAGTGACGGGTATTGTTATTGGCGTTGTTATTCAGGCCGAAGGCAGCCAAACCGACATCGGCCACGTGGGCGGCGATGAAGGAAAGATGGCTGGCGGCGAAAGCGTTCATGACTCGACTACATCACGTGGCGGGCTCACGCGCAAGCGGCCGGCGCATGGATATACCCCGAAATCCCAAGCCCTCGAATTTTCACAGGCACTTAGCCTGGTCCCTGCTGAGATAGCGACCGCGCATCCGGACAGGGAAAGCGATGTCATCGATGGGATCGCTGGCTGGGGAACGGGTATCCGCAGGGGCATCGAGCACACGCTGTAGTCATGGAAATCTGCAGTAGCAGCCGGCGATATGCATCGCTTCCGGCCGGTCGACGAGGGCCGGCCTTTCCAATCTCAAGGAACAGACGATGGCGCGGATCAAATACCTGGGCGGCCTGGTCATGCTGGCGCTGCTATCGCCGGCGTTCGGCCAGGATCAGACGCAGACGCAAAAGCTGCAAAAGGAAGTGGACGACCTGCAAAGCACGGTCAAGGAACTGCAGGCCGAGGTGAAGGCGCTGCGCGCCGCCCAACCCCAAACTGCCGCGCCGCCCGTGGCTACAGCTCCCGTGCCAACCTCCGTGGCACCCCCGGCAACGCTGACCGAAGTCCCCAGCGGACAAGTCAATGCGCTGGCTCTGACGGACGCCGAACACTCCCCCCTCCCGCCACAGCAAAGCGTGTCCGAGAACCAGGACTCCGTCTCGCGCATCGACAACGAGGCACCGCCCACCAATCCCGATCTCAAGGGGTTTATCCAGATCCCCGGCACCGAGACACTGATCCGCCTGAGCGGCTACGCCAAGCTGGATGCGATTTATGACACTGGCGCCATGGGCTACTCCGATGCCTTCGTGACCTCGGCCATTCCGGTGCCCAAGCCCCATGACGATAGCGGCAATTTCACCATGCAGGCCCGCCAGACCCGCTTCGGCATGGAAGTGCGGCGTCCGACCATCTTCGATGAAGACCTGCGTTTTTACCTGGAAGCCGACCTGTTCGGCGGCGGCGCCGGCAACTATGGCTTCCGCCTGCGCCAGGCCTACGGGCAACTGGGCAACACCTTTGCCGGCTTTGGCTGGTCGGCCTTTGCCGACCTCGATTCGCTGCCCGATACGCTGGATTTCGAAGGCCCTCCCGGCGCCATCGCACCGCGCCAGGCTGGCATCCACCAGTTTTTTCGCCTGGGTGAAAACAGCAGTCTGGTGATTGCCGCGGAGCAGCCCACATCCGAAGTAAGCGCCTATCAACCGGCCTACCCCGACATCATCGTCAATAGCGTACACGGCACCCAACACATACCTGATCTGATACTTGCCGCGCGTACCGAGGGCGGCTGGGGGCACCTGCAGTTGGGCGGCCTGCTGCGCCAGATCGGCTACACCGACTACGAACAAAGCGACCGGGTTCTGGGTGGGGGTGCACAGCTGAGCGGCTCGTTCAAAGTCGGCCCCTCCGATCCCTACGGCGACCTGCTGATGTTCGGCGCCGGCTGGGGCAAAGGCATCGCGCGCTATCTGGCCGATACCGGCGGTCTGGACCTCGACGCCGTGGTCGAGCCTGACGGCAAACTGCACGTGCTGAGCGGCCTGGGCGCCCACCTTGCCTACGCGCATTACTGGAGCAGCAACTGGCGCAGCAATCTGGTCTATGGCATTGCGCGCATCCAGCATTCGTCGCTGGTTGGTGCCGAGGACTTCCACGACAGCAACTACGCCGCCGCGAATCTCATCTGGAGTCCCTCGCCCAGCTTCACGACGGGCATCGAACTCCTGCATGGCCGGCTATTGGAGCAGGACAACCGCTACAACGACGACACCCGCATCCAGGGCTCGATCCAATACAGTTTCATCAAATGAGCTAGTGCTAACAGGCCCTAGGGCGCCGTCACCCAGCGCATGGCTTCGTCCAATTGATCGTTGCCGAACAGCTTGAAATGGGTGGGCATGACCACGCCAAAGGTAACGGACATGAAACGCACCCAACCTACGTCGGTGACCAGCGCGGTGCGATCCCAGCCGGAGATGTGGCGAAAGCCGAGTTTCACGTCATCCCACATGGCGCCGGGCGCGAAGCCGGTGAAATCGTCGCCGATGTGGATGATCGAACGCAGCTTGCGGTTGAGGGCGAAGGCCGCTTCGATGTCCGGCACCATCACGCTCTCGTAGTCTTCCGCGGTAACGATGCCGCGCATGCGAAAACCCAGCACGCCGGCCGGCAGATTGGGAAGTTGTTCGATCACGTCGAAATCTCCTCGCAACGGCAGGAGTCTATCCAAACGCGATTCGCATCCGCACACAAGTGAGGAAATGTGAAAGCGACGTTTACCGTTGCCGGAAACCAGGGCCTGTTAGCACTAGATCAGGCCGGTTCCACGTGGCGCAGCAACAGGCGCGGCGATTCGCGCCCCTGCCAGTCGTTGATGGTCAGTTCAAACGCCGCACGCATGACCGCCGGCGGCGGCTTCCCTTCGTAGGCATTGAACATCACGGCGTCGTAGAGCGCATCGTCACGCGGATCGCGCAGGCTCATGCGCAAATGCTTCTCGCCCATCGGACGCCAGCTGAAACACTCGAAGCGATTTTCGAACACCGGCTCAGGAAACGCCTGGCCCCAAGGCCCGGCAAAACGCAGCGCACGCGCCATGTCCAGCGTAAACAGGCCCGCGGGCATTTCGCCGTCGGTGTAGAGCACGGCCTGCAATTGCTCTTCGTTCAACCACTCGCGCGCGACGGCGTCGAAAGCGGCGGCAAAGCGCGGGTAGTCTTGCAGGCGCAAGCTCAGGCCGGCCGCCATGGCGTGCCCGCCGAAACGCTCGATCAGCCCGGGATGGCGCGCATCCACCGCTGCCAAGGCGTCGCGAATGTGAAAGCCGGGAATCGAACGCGCCGAGCCGCGCAGATGATCGGGATCGTCTTCGCCCGCCGGCGCAAACGCAATGACTGGCCGGTGCAAGCGTTCTTTCAGCTTGGATGCCACCAGGCCGACCACGCCGGCGTGCCAGCTCGGCTCGAACAAGGTCACACCCATCGTGCTCGCGTCGACACCCGAAGCTTGCGCCACCATCACCTCGGCCTCGGCCACCATCGCCGCCTGCAGGTCGCGGCGTTCCTGATTGATGGCGCTGAGCATCTGGGCGTAATGGCGGGCCTGCCGATCATCGTCGGTAAGCAGGCACTCCACCCCGAGCCGCATGTCCTCCAGTCGCCCCGCCGCATTCAAGCGCGGCCCGACGGCATAGCCCAGATCGCTAGTGCACAACGTCGCCACGCTGCGCTGGCTGGCCTCGACCAGCGCCGTGATGCCCGCGCAACCACGGCGGCTGCGCAGGCGCTTCATGCCGGCTTCGACCAGCACGCGATTGTTGAAATCCAGCGGCACCAGATCGGCCACCGTGCCCAAGGCCACCAGATCGAGCAGCACGGAAAGATCCGGTTCACCACTCACACCGAAGGTGCCCTGCTCGCGAAGATGTGCGCGCAGCGCCAGCAGGACATAGAACATCACGCCGACACCGGCCAGCGCCTTGCTGGGGAAATCGTCCCCATGCAGGTTGGGATTGACGATGGCATCGGCAGCAGGCAGCAGCTCGCCCGGCAAGTGATGATCGGTGACGATCACGCGCATGCCGCGCGAACGTGCGGCAGCAACACCCGCCACGCTGGCCACGCCGTTATCGACGGTCACCACCAACTGCACGTGGTCCGGCAGCGACGCCACCAGTTCCGGCGTCAGCCCGTAGCCGTGCACGAAGCGATTCGGCACGACGTAATCCACCTTGCGCGCCCCGAGCAGACGCAAGCCGCGTACGGCAACCGCGGTACCGGTTGCACCGTCGCAGTCGTAGTCGCCGGCAATCACGATCGACTGATCGTCGCCAATGGCCTGCGCAAGCAATGCCACCGCTTCGCGCAAACCGCCCATTTGTTGTGGCGACAGCAAGCGAGTCAGACGATGCTCGGCCTGCTCGGGAGTGAACACGCCGCGAGCTGCGTAAATGCGTTGCAACAAGGGATGCAGCGTATTGCCCCAACCCACCGGCTCGCCCAGCAACGGGCGCCGCCGTATTTGCAACGTGCTCATGATCCTCGCCACACGCGCATGCGATGCCAGGGGCGATGCAGATAGCGCTCGCCGCTGGCAAAGGCAAGCAGCAAGGGTTGTCGCCGGGCTTGCGCCTGCAACACCGGCCACCAGGCAGAGGCCAGATCAACAACGGGCAAGTCCTGCAAATCGACCAACCAGCCGCGGCCCGCAGCGCTCACCGATACCTGTTCGCGCGGTTGCGAAGGAATGCCTGCGCGTTTGGCCAGCGCCAGCAGGAGCGGATCTTGGCTGATCACGCCGGTCAGCTTGGTGGTGACCTGCGACGGCAACGCACCCGCCCCCCACAACCACACAGTATTGACTGGCGGCAGGCCGCGCGTGCGGCGCTGGGCATTGATCGGGTGTTGATGCAAAAGCACCTGCACCTCATTCAACAGCACGCGCCAACGCCGTCCTTCCTCGCCCTGGGGCAGATGCTCGTACAAGTCTTCGCCCAAGGCGCTTTCCGGCGGGTCGAAGTCCGGCAAGGCGGTTCCGGGCGGCAAGCGCAGATGCCAACGATCAGGAGATGAGATGTCCAGTGCCATGCCAGCATCGGCGAATACCGGCTTCAGGGTTTCGGCCAGTGCCAGCGCCTCGTCCGCGTTCAACTGCAAATGCCCGCAAGCCATCAAGCGAGCACCACTCAGATCCGGTTGCAACCAGGACGGATCGGCACTCAGCCAGCACGCATCGGCCGCATCCCCTGCCAGGTATTCACGGATCAGCGCCGCGGCAGGCAAACCCTCTGCGCAATGGAAAAATGCGGCGAGCCCTCCGAGATAGCCGACCGCACCCGGATCGAGCCGATCCGCGCGCCGCAGCAAGGAGCGCAGCGGATGCAGGGCATCGAAGCGCTGCAGGTCCGGCAGCCAGCACTCCACCGCACGGGTTTGCAGATCGCTCATCGCTCAGGCCTCGAGCAGTTCGTACAGCTCAAGCCACTCCGCCTCCAGCGTTTCCTTCTCCTTGCGCAGTTCCGACTGGCGCTGCCCCAGTTTCATCAGCTCGGCGGTGGAGCCGTTATAGGTTTCCGGATCAGCCAGCTTCTGCTCCAACGTCGTGAGGTCTACATCGATTGCGGCCACGCGCGTCTCGATTTTCTTGACGCGCTGGCGCGTAGCCTTTTCGTTCTCGCGCTGCAAGGCGGCGGCGCGGCGGCGATCGGCCGCCGATTCCATCGGTTTGGCTTCGGCTTCTGCGCTTTTCTTGGGTGCATTGCCGCGCGCGCGCAACCAGCGCGCGTAATCGTCGAGGTCGCCGTCGAACGATTCGACCTTGCCGTCGGCCACGCGCCAGAAGCTGTCGCAGACCATGCCAAGCAAGTGACGGTCATGCGACACCAGCACCAAAGCTCCGTCGAAATCGGCCAGCGCATCGGCCAGCGCTTCGCGCATGTCGAGATCGAGATGGTTGGTGGGCTCGTCGAGCAGCAGCAGGTTGGGTTTGTCCCAGGCGATCAACGCGAGGGCAAGCCGCGCACGCTCACCACCGGAAAAACCGTCCACCGATTCGAATGCGCGATCGCCGGCGAAATTCCAGCCGCCCAGAAAATCGCGCAATACCTGCGCCGAAATACCGGGCGCCTTGTCTTGCAGATGGTCGAACGGACTGGCGCCCTCGCGCAGGCTTTCCACGGTGTGCTGGGCGAAATAGCCAATCTTCAGATCTTTGTGCGACTTGCGCTCGCCGCCGAGCAGTTCAAGCTCGCCGACCAGGGTCTTGACCATGGTCGATTTGCCGGCGCCGTTGGGACCGAGCAGGCCAATGCGCTCGCCCGCCTCCAGGCGAAAGCGAACGTCGTGCAGGATGATGGCGGACGGCTCGCCGGCTTCGCCTGGATAACCCGCCACGACCTCTTCCAGTTGCAGCATGGAATCGGGTACGCGATCTGGCACGGCAAATTGGAAACGAAAAGCCCGTTCCGCGCGCACCGCTTCGGTGCCCGCCATTTTTTCCAGTCGCTTCATGCGCGACTGGGCCTGCTTGGCCTTGCTGGCCTTGGCCTTGAAGCGGTCGATAAACGACTGCAGGTGCACGCGCTCGGCCTGCTCGCGCTCGTGCGCAATCTGCTGCAGGCGCAACTGTTCGGCGCGCTGCAATTCGAACGAGCTGTAGTTGCCGGTGTAGAGCTTTCCCCTGCCTTCATTCAAATGCAGGGTATGGGTGATCACGCCGTCAAGGAACTCGCGATCATGCGAGATCACCAGCAAGGTGCCTTGATAGCGGCGCAGCCATTCTTCCAGCCACAGCACGGCGTCTAGGTCCAAGTGGTTGGTCGGTTCGTCGAGCAGCAGCAAATCGGAGGGCGCCATCAGCGCACGCGCCAGATTGAGGCGTACGCGCCAACCGCCCGAGAATTCGCATACCGCCCGCTCGTGCGTTTCGGGGCTGAAGCCAAGCCCGTGCAATAGCCGTCCGGCGCGTGCCCGCGCGTCGTAACCGTGCAATTCTTCGATGCGATGGTGCGCGCGGGCCATGGCTTCGGTATCGCCGCGGGCCTGGGCATCCAGTTCGTCGCGCAGCGCCGCCGCCAATTGCACGTCGCCGCCCATCACATACTCAATGGCGGGATCTGGCAGCGCCGGGGTTTCCTGCGCCACCGAGGCCAGCCGCAAACGGGCCGGCATGTCCAGCTCGCCGGCGTCGCCCTCCAACTGTCCCTGCAAGACGGCAAACAGGCTCGACTTGCCGCAGCCGTTGCGGCCGACCACCCCCAGGCGCCAGCCGCTCTGGATCACCAGGTCGATGTCGGAAAGCAGCAACCGGCTGCCGCGGCGCAAAGCAAAGTGGCGAAACGCAATCATCGAAACAAACTCGGGCCGGGCCTGACTGCCCGCAGCCGCACATGATAGCGGCTCACGGGCATGCTCCGATTCACTTCATGCCGGTGATGGCGATCCAAGCCACCGGTGGGCCAGCCATCGGCGGCTCGCCGGCGCATTGCTCGAAACCGCCCAGAGCGCGCCTGGATCACATCTGAGGATTTTGCTCGTAGCATGGCGCAGACAGTTCTGCTACAACGACGCGGCAACGCTTCGCGCGGAGAGGGGACCATGTTCAAGCACCATACATACCTGCCCTTGCTGGCAGCGCTCGCCATCGGCTCCGGCCTTGCCGTGACACAGACGGCATTCGCCCAGCAAACGCTGACCCAGCGTGTGCAGGACGAGAAAAGCATGAATCTGCCGGCCCGTGGCATGTCCATGGCGCAGGTCGAGAAAGCGTACGGCGCACCCTTGCGCAAGCTTTCCCCCCGCGGCGGCGATGCACCCAAGCATCCGACGATCAACCGCTGGGAATACGCCAATTTCATTGTGTATTTCCAAGGGAGCCACGTGATTCACTCGGTGCTCAATACGCCGGCCGGCAACAACCGCAATCCCGGCTCGGTGAACTGAACCGCTGGATGGGGGCGACGGGTGCGACGCACCCTCGCCACGGGCTCTCGCCCCCTACCCGCCGGCCATCGTAAACTTCGACACTTGCCTCGCCCGGCGACGTTTCGGGCGCCATTTCTTTGCGAGTGTCTTTTCCATGAGCGAATCCACCTTGCGCCTGCCGGCCGAATGGGAGCCGCAGGCCGCCGTCCTGATTGCCTGGCCGCACGCCGATACCGACTGGGCCGAGCGGCTCGAAGCGGTCGAATCCACGTATGTGGCGCTGTCCGCAGCGGTGACGCGCTTCCAGCCCTTGATCATCGTGGTGGCCGACGCGCAACTGCGCGCGCACGTCACGGCAAAACTGCAGAGCGCCTCGGCAGATCTGGCACGCATCCGCTTCGTGGAGCTGCCCTACGACGACACCTGGCTGCGCGATTCGGGCCCGATCACCCTGCGCGACAGCCAGGCTTTCCAGCTCACCGATTTTCGCTTCACCGGCTGGGGCGGCAAGTTCGGCGCGGAGCAGGATGACGCGCTGGTCGCCGGCCTGGTCGAAGCCGGCGTGTTCGGCAAGGCGGCGCACAAGCGCATCGATTGGGCGCTGGAAGGCGGCGGCATCGAAAGCGATGGCGCGGGAACCGTGCTCACGACGTGGCGCTGCCTCACACAACGGCACCCCGAACAATCGCGCGAGGAAATGAGCGCCATCCTGCGTAACAGCCTGCATGCAGCGCGCATCCTGTGGCTCGACTACGGCTATCTGGAAGGCGACGATACCGACGCGCACATCGATACGCTGGCCCGCTTCGCACCGGGCGACCGCATCGTCTATCAGTCGTGCGACGACGCCAGCGACGTGCATCACGACGAATTGCAACGCATGGGCGAAGAACTCGCCGCGCTGCGCACCACCGAAGGCAAGCCTTATACGCTGTATCCGTTGCCCTGGGCGCAACCGGTCATGGATGAGGGGCGCCGCCTGGCCGCGTCCTATGCCAACTACTTGATCGTCAACGGCGCCGTGCTGGTTCCCGCTTATGGCGACGCCGCCGACGCCGAAGCGGCCCGCATCATCGGCGAGGCCCATCCGGGCCGGGTGGTGGTACAGGTGCCTTGCCGGCCGCTGATCTGGCAGAACGGAAGCCTGCATTGCATCACCATGCAATTGCCCGAAGGGCTGTTTGCCTGATCGCTCATTTACGAACCATCCGATCGTCAAGGATGCGTCCCTGATGTAAAGCTCCAGCACTGACGCGAGAGATGGCAAACGTTTGCCATCTCTCGCGGTGCGCGGCTTCGCCATCATTCCCCGCGCCGGGCCACGAACCGGCGCGCGGCGTTCCTACCTGATACGGAGACTCATCGGATGAGTGCAGTATCAACGTCTCTCGCCAGCCGGATACTCTGGGCACTGGTCGCCGGCATCGCGGCGGCCATCGTCACGCTGGGCATCGGCCAGTTCTATCCCGACGTACTAAAGACCATGCAGGCGGTGTCCACCTCGGTGCTGGACCCACTGGGACAGGTCTTTCTGCGCACGTTGTTCTTCGTGGTCATACCGCTGGTTTTCGCATCGCTGGCGTCCGGCGTGGCGCAACTGGGCCGATTGGATCGGCTGGGGCCACTGGCTTGGCGCACGTTCGCGCTGTTCGCTGCCAACATGCTGATCGCGGTGGGGATCGGTCTGTTGATGATGAATCTGCTGCAACCGGGCCACCACCTGGACCCGGCATCCAAAGATCTATTGATGCAGGAATACGGTGGCAGCACCCAGCACGCCGTCGAACACGCGCAAAGCCGGCCCGGCATGAGCCTGGCGATCCTGGTCGACATGTTCATGCCGCGAAATCTGTTCGGCGCGTTTGTCGGCAACAACCGCAACGTGCTGGGCGACGTATTGCCACTGATCGTGTTTGCCATCCTGATCGGCGCGGCCGGCACCAGGCTCGACGACGCCAGGCGGCAAAAACTTCAGGCCGGCCTGGATCTGCTCAACGACCTGATGACCTCGATCGTGGGTTTCGCCTTGAAACTCGCGCCCTACGCGGTTCCAGCGATGATCTACAGCGTGATCGTCAAAGTGGGCATGGGCGTGCTGCTGACGCTGTCGGTATTTGTGGTGGGCTGCGCGGCTGCCCTGGCCTTGCACTTGTTCGGCACGATGTCCTTGTGGCTGCGCTGGTTGGCAAAACGCTCGCCCTGGGCCTATTTCCGGCAGATCAGGCCGGTGCTGGTGACGGCGTTCTCCACCAGTTCCAGCAGCGCGGCCCTGCCCACCTCGCTTGCCGTAGCTCGCGACGAATTGCGGCTCGCACCCAGTACGTCGGGTTTCGTGCTGCCCCTGGGCGCCACCATGAACATGAGCGGCACGGCGCTCTTCGAAGGTTGCGTGGTGTTGTTTGTGGCCCAGACATTCGGCGTCGAGCTGGGCATTGGGCAGCAATGCGTCCTGATGCTGCTTGCAGTACTCAGCTCGGTCGCCGTGGCCGCGATTCCCGGCGGTTCGCTACCGTTGATCGCCGGACTGCTGGCAACGTTCGGAGTACCGCCGGAAGGCATTGGCATCGTGCTGGGCGTGGATCGCATCCTCGACATGCTGCGCACCACGGTGAATGCCGGCAGCGACATCGTTACGGCGACGGTCGTGGACGTGCAGATGAAAACCGCGGGCGCGGCCTCCGCCGAAACGGCCTGAACGGGGCGTCCCTCGTCGCAAGACGGTAAAGAGGCGTGCCGGTACACTATGGCCTTTCGCCGATCGCAGCGAACAGGACACGAGCATGACCCGCAAGACCCTCAAAGTCGCGCTGCTGCAGGAAACCCACCGCGGCAGCCGCGATGCCAACCTCGATGCCATCGAAGCCGGCCTGCGCGAAGCCGCCGCGGCGGGCGCAGAACTCGTGCTACTGCAGGAGCTGCACAACGGGCCGTATTTCTGTCAGCACGAATCCGTGCACGAATTCGATCAGGCCGAGAGCATTCCCGGCCCCAGCACGGCGCGCCTGGGCAAACTGGCCGAAGAGCTGAAGCTGGTCGTCGTGGCGTCGCTGTTCGAGAAGCGTGCGGCCGGGCTCTATCACAACACTGCGGTGGTGTTCGATCGCTCCGCGGCGATCGCCGGCAAATACCGCAAGATGCACATCCCGGACGATCCGGCTTTCTACGAGAAGTTCTATTTCACCCCCGGCGACCTGGGCTTCGAGCCGATCGACACCTCGGTCGGCCGCCTCGGCGTGCTGGTGTGCTGGGACCAGTGGTATCCGGAAGCTGCGCGCCTGATGGCGCTGGCCGGCGCGGAACTGCTGCTGTACCCCACCGCCATCGGCTGGGATCCAAACGACGAACAGGCCGAGAAAGATCGCCAGCGCGATGCCTGGATCACCGTGCAGCGCGGCCATGCCGTTGCCAATGGCCTGCCCCTGCTGGCCTGCAACCGCACGGGCTACGAGGCCGACGCATCAAACGTGGGCGCCGGCATCCAGTTCTGGGGCAGCAGCTTCGTTGCCGGTCCGCAGGGCGAGTTCCTGGCCCAGGCCGGCACCGACCAGCGACACCTGCTGCTGGCCGACGTCGATCTGGCGCGCAGCGAGCACGTGCGCCGGATCTGGCCGTTCCTGCGCGACCGCCGCATCGACGCCTATGCTGACTTGCTGCGCCGCTTTCGCGATTGATTCACGTTGTGCTGAGCGACGTTTTATCTGGCTAGACTTTGCAACCGGGGTTGTCCGACTTGCGCCACGTTTGTCGCGTCCCCATGCTTGACCCACCCTTCAACTGAGCTGCTTAGATCGCATGAGCGTTCCCGACACCGATATGTCTTCCGCCGGGCTGCACGGTCAGCCGATCGAGCGCGTGCAACGCGATGGGGTGGAATATGTCGTGCTGGGCACCGCCCACGTTTCGCGCAGCAGCGTGGAAGCGGTGCAGGCATTGCTTGCCCATGAACCCTTCAACGCCGTTGCCGTGGAGCTGTGCGAAAGCCGCGCCCAGGGCATGCGCGATCCGGAAGCTTTCAAGCAGATGGATCTGTTCCGGGTGATCCGCCAGGGCAAGGCCGGCATGGTCGCGGCAAGCCTGGTGCTTTCCACCTTCCAGAAGCGGCTGGCCGACCAGTACGGCATCCAGCCCGGCGCGGAAATGAAGGCGGCCATGGATGGTGCCGAGCAACGGCAGCTCTCGCTGTGGCTGATCGACCGCGAAGTGGGCACCACGCTCAAGCGCGCCTGGCACAGTGTCGGCTTCTGGCAACGTTTCGGATTGCTGGGCGGCCTGCTGGCCAGCGTATTCGAGCGCGAAACGATCGACGAAAAAGAGATCGAAAAGCTCAAGCAAGGCGACATGCTGGAAAGCGCCTTCAGCGAATTCGCCAGCGAATCGGCGCCGCTTTATCGCAGCCTGATCGCCGAACGCGACGCCTTCATGGCGGCGCGCCTGCGCGAAGAGGCCGCGAACTCCGCTTCGCCCCGTCCCTATCGCGTGCTGGTGGTCATCGGCGCCGGCCACCTCAAAGGAATGTGCGAGCACCTGCGCACGCAGCAAACGGATCCCGCCACGACGGCTGCCGAGTTGGCACAAACTCCGCCCAAGGCCAAGTGGCCCAAGTGGCTGGCCATCGGCCTGGTGCTGCTGGTGTTCGCCGCGATCGGCGTGGCATTCCATCGCAATGCCGCATTGGGCGCGCAGGCATTGCGCGACTGGGTTTTGTTCACCGGCGGCTTTGCGGCATTGGGGGCCATCGCAGCACGAGCGCATCCCTTGAGCGTTCTGGCGGCTTTTATCGCGGCCCCGATCAAGCCGTTTCGCCCCGGCATTCCTTCCGGCGGCATCAGTGCGATGGTCGAAGCCTGGATCCGCCGCCCGCGCGTGGCGGATTTCGAATCGCTGCGCGACGACATCGTGCACTGGAGCGGCTGGTGGACCAACCGCGTAGCGCGCACGCTGCTCAACTTCTTCCTGGTGTGCCTGGGCACCATCATCGGCGAATACGCCGCGGGCATCCACATCCTGAAAAGCCTGCTCTGATTCGGCAAAGCATGCCGGGAGACGCCCGATCCCTGCGGCGGGAGCGCGGCTTTTTGTCGCGTTCCTGCTATCGCCGTATCCCATTGTGACTGCCCGGAGGCACCTCTATACTCGGTCGAATACGTTGCATGCATCCGCTGGAACCGTGGGGATCCTCTTGATGACTCGATTGCAATTGTTTGGCCTGGCTGCAGCCGCCGTTCTTCTCGCGGGTAATGCCAACGCCACTGGCGACAAAGCCAATGGCCGTACGTTGATCTACACCTGCAACGGTTGCCACGGAATTCCGGGCACCAACAATGCCTATCCGCAGTATCCCGTGCCGAAAATCGCCGGCCAGAATGCGCAATACATCATCAATGCGCTGCACGAGTACAAATCGGGCGATCGCACGCATCCGACCATGATGGCCCAGGCGCAGAGCCTCTCCGACCAGGAGATCGAGGACATCGCCGCCTATCTCTCCAGCATCTCTCCGAAGTAACCGGACCGAGGACTCCACTGCATGAAACGCGCGCTTACGCTGCTCTCGTTCGGTATGGCTCTCGTGCTGGCTTCGTCGCCGCTGCTGGCCAGCGGCAATGCGGAAAACGGCAAAGCCAAAGCCGCAACGTGCTTCGCCTGCCACGGTAGCGACGGCAATGCGGTCGATCCGCAATATCCGCGCCTTGCCGGCCAGTACAACGAATACATTCAACAGGCCCTGCACGAATACAAGGACGGCCGTCGCGGCAACGCGATCATGAAGGGTTTTGTCGGCAATCTTTCCGATCAGGATATCGAGGACATCGCGGCCTACTTCTCCTCCATGCCGACCAAGCTCGATACGCTCAAGGGACACATCCAGGGCGATTGACGGCTCATCGCAGCTCGGAACGTGACGAAAGCCCGCGACACACGTTGCGGGCTTTCGCTTTTTTGCACGAAGATCGGGCTTTGCATGTCCGGGAAAGCGACCAATGGGTTGCCTGCCTCTGCTCGTCTTCTTTTTATTGGGCGCGTTGATCGGCTATGTGTGTGGCGGAGCCGTCGGCGTGCTGTGGGGCTGCGGTATCGGGCTCGCACTGGGGCTGCTTTCGATCGGCGCCTTCATCTGGCTGCTGCGCAAAGAAAATGGCACAAGAAAATAGGCCCCGCCGGCGGCGCCGTACTCAACCCATCGCCGACTGCCCTTCCTTTTTGCTGTAGTACGGATTGCTGCCGCCTTTGTGATCGGTGGCATCGCGCACTTCGGTGATTTCAGGCACGCGCTCGCGCAAGGTCTTCTCCACGCCGTGCTTGAGCGTGACATCCACCATGCCGCAGCCATGGCAGCCGCCGCCGAACTGCAGCAGCACCACGCCGTCGGCGTCGATCTCCAGCAGGCTCACGCGGCCGCCGTGCGCGGCGATGCGCGGATTCACTTCCGCTTCCAGCACATAGCGCACACGCTCGACCAACCCTGCCTCCATGCCGGGCAGTTCGCCCTTGATCTTCGGCGCGCGGATGTTCAATTGGCCGCCGGTCTGGTTCGGTTCGAAATCGATACTGGCGCCTTCCAGCCACGATGCGCTGTCGCCGTCGATGTGGAAATCGAAACCCTGGCACTCCACCGTCCATTCGCCGCCGGTGAGTTCCTGCGGCTCGCAGAACTCCAGCTCGCAGTCGGCGGCCGGCGTTCCCGGCGCGGTGACGTGCAGGCGGATACTCAAACCCTCAATGCCTTGTTGCGAGAGAAGGCGCAGGAAATGCTGCTGTGCGCGTTCGGAAATCTCGATCATGCGTGCTCCGGGAACATCGTCGGTGCCCGGAAAGGCCGGGCTATATAGCACCATTTTAGTCCTGTTTCGCCACGAATGTCCCCATCACGTTTTTTCGCGTACAGTTTCGGCGCTTCAACGAATGACTACGGAGAGCCTCATGACCACCCTTCCGCTTGCCACCCAGCATTGCCAGCCCCGCAAAGGCAAGGAACACGCATTGGACGAAGCGGCCGTGGGCGCCTTGCTGCCGATGGTGCCCGGCTGGAAACTCAGCACGAAAGGGGATGGCCTGGTGAAGGATTATCGCTTCGAGAACTTCCATCACACGCTGGGCTTCATCAACGCCGTGGGCTTCATGGCCAATCACGAAGATCACCATCCAGACATCGAGGCTGGCTACGGTCACTGCAAGCTGCACTGGTCAACGCATGATGTCGGCGGGTTGTCGTTGAACGACTTCATCTGCGCCGCGCGCGTCGACGCCCTGCTCGCCCGCTGACCGGCGGCGCCGCATTGGATCGGCAGCAGCGCCTGGGCGCAATAGGTATCTCCGCCGGCTATGCACTGGCCACGATCGTCATTTGCGTCGCGCTGAGCTGGCTGGCCGCGCGGATCAGCGCCGCGCACTTGCTCAATCAGGCCAATCAACAACTGGCGGATGTCGAAGCGGGGCTTCCGCGCTGGCAATGGTCCCTGCACAAACCGCGCGATCTCGTTGCAGGCCGTGCATTCGGGTCTGCAACGGTGACGGGGCACGCGCAGGCTTTGACTGTGACGAGCACGGATGGCACCGCCTTCGAGCTCGGCTTGCCGGTGGCCTCCACGCTCGATCTTGCCCACTGGCCCATCCTTCAAGCAGAACTGCAAAGTACCGCCAAGGGCACGCTGGGATTGATCTGGGGCAGCGGACTCACACCGACCTGCCAGGCTACCCTGGCCGCCAGGTTCAATCCCGACACGCGCAGTTTGCGTATCGATCTGCGGAACCTGCCCTGGCAGTCGCCGGCCGGCGGCCACTGCCCACCGCTGGGCGTCGCGCAGATGCTGCGCTTGCGCGTGCAATTGCCGGCACGCGCTTCTTTGCATCTGGCGTCGGTTGCCTTGCTCACCACCGAACCCATGACCGACGTACCGACGGCGCCGATTGATCTGCCTGTCGGCAACGTCGAACCGGCACTTGCTCCGGCGCAAGCCATGGCCATGCCGCTGTTCCGCTTGCCGGAAAGCCTCAGCGCCGAAGCCATGCTGAGCCTGCGCGACACATTGCGCGCCCGCTGGCCCGCGGCGCTGATCGTGCCGGCGGGCGCCATGCCGCAAGCGTTGTCACAAACTTCCGGGGATCTGGCGCCGTGGCTCGACTGCCTGGTTTACCTGGCCGCGCTCGCGTGGTTCGCACTGCGTCCCGTCAAAGGAGCGTGGCGGCCCTGGCTGGAAATCGGCGCTTGCCTGCTGGGGCCCTTGTGGCTGGTGATGGGACTCAACTGGGGGCTCTATCCCACCCCCGTCGGCCTGCTCGCCTTCGGTGGCGGCCTCGCCTTTGCGTTGTTTATCGAGCGGCGCCATCTGCCGCGGCTGTGGCGTTCGGCTCCGCGGCTCGCCTGGCTGTGGCCGATGGAACCGCTGCCGATCACCGTGGTGCTGATCGTCCTCTTCGGACACAAGCTGCACCCATTGCCGCTTGGCCACGTACTCACCTATTTCGGCTGGGCGCTGTTGCAACAATGGCTGATGTTGGTGGTGGTACTGCGGCGGTTCGAGCAGATCGCCGAGCATCGCCGCGTACTTACCATCATCCCGGTGGCGATTCTGTTCGCCCTCCTGCACACCCCGAACGGCGTATTGATGCAGCTGTGCTTCGCAGCCGAGCTGTTCTGGGCCTGGTGCTACTTGCGCTGGCGCAGGGTGCTGCCAATCGGGGTGGCGCACGCCGTCTGCGCCCTGCTGGTCGAATCGGGACTTGCGGGAGGCGACTGGCTTCGGTCGCTGGAAGTCAGCGCCCGCTTCTTCCTTTAGGGCCCGCCAGCGTATCGAGAAAGTTCTTCAGATCGTCGGGAAGCGGCGCGGAGAAACCATACGCCTTCCCTTCGAGCTCGAAGGACATGTGCGAGGCGTGCAGGAACAGGCGATTCAGCCCCATGTCCCGAAAGCGCTTGTTAGCGTCACGATCGCCGTACTTCGGATCACCAGCCAGCGGATGGCCGATGTGGGCCGCATGTACGCGGATCTGGTGGGTGCGGCCGGTACCCAGGGTGGCCTGCATCAAACGGGCGCCCGGGTACTGCTCCATTTCCCGGAAGAAGGTCAGCGAAGGCTTCCCGCTTTCGGAGACCCGCACCATGCGCTCGCCGCCCTGCAGGATCGACTTCTGCAAGGGCGCATTCACGTCGAAGCGGGCCTTGGAAGGATGCCCGACCATCAGACATAAATACTGCTTGGTGACCTCGCCGGCCCGGATCGCCGCCTGCAATCCGGTCAGCCCGGCCCGGGTGCGGGCAAACACCAGCACCCCGCTGGTATCGCGATCCAGGCGGTGGACCAGCTCGAGATGTTCCTTGGGTCGGGCCTGCCGCAGCAGCTCGATCGCCCCGTGACTCACGCCGCTGCCGCCATGGCTGGCCATGCCGGTGGGCTTGTCGATGACCAGGAAGTGCTTGTCTTCGTAGATCACCGCGTCAGCGGCCGCCGCGATGGCGCCTAGGGCGGCACCCTGTTCGGCTGTCCGCTCAGCCACCCTTACCGGGGGAATACGCAGCATGTCACCCAGGCTGAGACGGGTATCGGGCTTGGCGCGTTTGCCGTTCACCCGCACCTGACCAGTGCGCAAAAGGCGGTAGATCATGCTCTTGGGCACCCCCTTGAGTATGGTCATCAGCGCATTGTCGATGCGCTGGCCGTCTCGCTCCGGGCCGATCTCGAGTTGACGCACCCCTTGAGGTGCATCAGGGGAAGTTGCCGTCTGCATTGAAAAAAACCTAGCTAAAGAGGATACTCGTCCGGCGCTTATCCCGGTCGGCCGACGTTGGTAAAGACTGGGAGCCTGACCGTAACGCTGGTGAGGTTTGGTTCGGTCGCCATCACGGCAGCCGCTTGCAAACACCCTGTAATCGTAACGGTTCGGGTAGCCGCTTGTCCGGTCTCATGTGCAGACAGACAGCGCGGCGTGCGTGCCAAGAATCACCCCGGTATCGGGAACGTTACCGTTTATTTTGCCGCTTTACCGCAGCGGCGCGATCCCCGGATAGGCCGCCACACCAGGCGCCACCGCGGCGCGCGACGCGCGGCCAAGCCGAGGAATCACAATGAAAAGAATGTTGATCAACGCAACTCAGCGTGAAGAGTTGCGTGTGGCTATCGTTGATGGCCAGACCCTTTACGATCTCGATATCGAAATACCCTCCCGCGAACAGAAAAAGGCCAACATCTACAAAGGCCGCATCACTCGCGTTGAACAATCCCTCGAAGCCTGCTTCGTCGACTACGGCGCCGAACGCCACGGTTTTCTTCCGCTGAAGGAAATCGCCCGCGAGTACTTCACGCAGGGCCTGGATCCTTACAAGTCCAACATCCGCGAACTCCTCAAGGAAGGCCAGGAAGTGGTCGTCCAGGTGGAGAAGGAAGAGCGCGGCAACAAGGGTGCCGCCCTCACCACCTTCATCAGCCTCGCCGGTCGCTACATGGTGCTGATGCCGAACAACCCGAAGGCTGGCGGTGTGTCCCGTCGCATCGAGGGTGAAGACCGGCAGGCGCTCAAGGAAGCCCTGGAGCATCTCACCGTTCCGGACGACATGGGCCTGATCGTGCGTACTGCCGGCATGGGCCGCGACGCCGAAGAGCTGCAGTGGGACCTCGACTACCTGATCCAGCTGTGGAAGGCGATCTCCGGCGCCGCCCAGGCGCAGAAGGCGCCGTTCCTGATCTACCAGGAATCGAAGCTGTTCATCCGCGCCCTGCGCGACTACCTGCGCAGCGACATCGGCGAGATCCTGATCGACGAGGAGTCGCTGTACCACGACGCCCGCGAGTTCATGCAGCAGGTGATGCCCAACGCCCTGCGCAAGCTCAAGCTCTATAAAGACGACACCCCGCTGTTCTCGCGCTACCAGATCGAAACGCAGATCGAGAGCGCGTTCGACCGCAGCGTGCGCCTGCCCTCCGGCGGCTCGATCGTGATCGACCAGACCGAAGCGCTGACCGCGATCGACATCAACTCCTCCAAGGCCACCAAGGGTGGCGACATCGAGGAGACCGCGTTCAATACCAACCTGGAAGCGGCAACCGAGATCGCCCGCCAGTTGCGCATCCGCGATGCCGGCGGCCTGATCGTGATCGACTTCATCGACATGGACAGCCCCAAGCACCAGCGGGAAGTCGAGGAGCGCCTGAAGGAGGCCTCCAAGCTGGACCGCGCGCGCATCCAGATCGGGCGCATCTCGCGCTTCGGCCTGATGGAAATGTCGCGCCAGCGCCTGCGCCCCTCGCTGGGCGAAGCCACCCAGATGGTCTGCCCCCGCTGCGAAGGCCACGGCCACATCCGCAGTGTGGAATCGCTGTCGCTCTCAACCCTGCGCCTGATCGAAGAGCACGCCATGAAGGACAACACCGGCCAGGTGCTGGTGCAGGCCCCGTCCAGCGTGGCCAACTTCATGCTCAACGAGAAGCGCGCCAGCGTGGTCGAGATCGAGCTGCGCAACAAGGTGCACGTGGTGATCGTGGCGGACGACAAGCTCGAAACGCCGCACATCGAAATTCAGCGCATTCGCGAAGCGGACATGGGCGAGCACAGCAAGCCCAGCTATGAGCGCCTCACTGCGCAAGAAGCCGACGTGGTCCGCAAGATGGGCCAGATGCTGGGCAGCAGCGAACAGCCTGCCGTCAGCGGCATCGTACCGGCCAGCCCGGCACCGGTTCGCGAAGAGGAAACCGCGCCTGCCGCAGCACCGGCTCCGGCCGCCCGGCGCCAGCCTGCACCGGCTCCCGCGCCGGCCGCGGCTCCCGTGACCCAGGGAGGCTTCTTCTCCAGGCTGTTCGGCGGTCTGTTTGGCGGCAACGCCGCAGCCGAACCCGCCCCGGCCCCCGCTCCGGCGAGCACCGCGCGCCCGGAAAACTCGCGCGGCAACCGCCGCAACGAGCAGCGCCCGCGCGCCGAAGGCGG
Organism: Dyella mobilis; assembly: GCF_016904945.1. Classification (GTDB taxonomy): domain Bacteria; phylum Pseudomonadota; class Gammaproteobacteria; order Xanthomonadales; family Rhodanobacteraceae; genus Dyella_B; species Dyella_B mobilis. The sequence goes on along the minus strand of NZ_JADIKF010000033.1, from coordinate 3,383 downwards.
CCAGCAACGCCAGAACCAGCAGCGCGACGGCCAGCAAGGCGGCACCCGCAATCAGCAAGGCAAGAACGCAGGCCAGCGGCAGCGTAACGAACAGCAGTCGCAGCAGAACCGCCAGCAGCCGCAGCAGGGCAACAAGCAGGAACAGCGTCAGCCCAAGCCGGCCGCTACTGAAGCCGCCGGTAACGAGCAGCGCCAGAAGCAGCCGCAGAATGCCCAGGCCGCCAAACCGCAACAGCAAGAGCGGCAGGAGCGCCAGCAACAGCGCGCACCTCAGGCCGAACGCCAGCAACAGGCTGCGCAAGCTGCGCCGCCCGCGCCGATAGCCACCAAGCCGGCCGAAACGCCGAAGCCGGCTGAGGACGTTGCCGTTCCGGTCGCCGTGACCACCCCTGAAGGTGTGGACGCCGCCGCTGGCGAAGCCGGCGACAACGCACAGTCCCGCCGTCGCCGCGGCCGTCGTGGTGGCCGCCGTCGCCGTCGTCACGACAGCGCGACTGCCGCAGGCGTCGTGTCCAACGACCAGCTCAACGACGGGCTGGACGTGGACGACGAGGACCGCGACGATGACGCACCGGAAGCAACCGAAGCTGCTCACGCAGAGGCCAGGCCGCAACCTGTCGCCCCGCCGCAGCCGCAGGCTGCACCGCGCGAGGTGAAAGCTCCGGCACCGGCTCCCGCACCCGCACCTGCCGCAGAGACGGCTCCGGTTGCGGCCGAGGCATCGGCCATCACCGAACCGTTCAAGACATCCGTTGGCGAGATCGAAGCAGCAAAGCCGGCTGTGGCCGACGTTGCCTACACGCCCTCCGTTGAAGAAGAAGCAGCCGAGCCGGTGATCATCGCTTCGGCGCCGACTCCTTCCTCATTCAACCTGCCGGTGCTTCCGCCTATTCCGGTACGCGAAGAGGTCGAAGCTCCCGAGGCGCCGGTCGTTGAAGCGAAGAGCGAGCCGGCACACGAAGCGCGTGAAGTACCCGCCGAAGTGGTGACGGTGAGCGTGCCGCACGAGACAACGATCGCCGCCAACGAAGCCAGCGTCGCCGCTTCCTCCGAATCGATCGTGGTCACCGAAGCGCCCATCGCGGTCACCGAACCCACCGTCGTGGTCGAGCGTGCGCACGAACCCGAAATCATCCACACGGCCCCGGTGGTCGTGGCGCCCGCTCCGCTGTTCCACCAGCCACAGCAAGGCGACCTGCTTTCCCACCCGCTGCACCAGCCGCATCACGACACTCCGGAAAGCACGGAACACGGCCACGAAAAGGCCGATGTGCCCTCTTCCGAGGAAGAAGTCGAAGTGCGCAAGGAACAGCACGACAGCGGGCTGTCCTGACCGTCCCGTTGATTACAGCGATACAAACAAAAAGGCCGGACAATGTCCGGCCTTTTTTATGGGTGCGAGGAAAATCCGCTCAGGTCGCCCCAACCTGGTTGTTGTGCGTATCCAGCAGACCGTGCACGGTCATCAGATGCGCCAGGCTGATCACGTGATCCACCTGCAGCTTCTCCATCAGCCGCTGTTTGTAGGTGGATACCGTTTTGGGACTCAGATTCAGCTGTTCGCCAATGGCCGTAAGCGCCTTGCCGCGTACCAGCATCATCGCCACCTCCAGCTCGCGGCTGGACAGGTTGTCGAATGGCGACCCTTCCCCATCCAGGGTGGCCAGCGCCAACTGCTGCGCCACGGCCGGAGCCAGGTAACGCCTGCCGCTGGCCACCTGGCGCACGGCATTGAGCAATTCTTCGGCGGCGCAGCTCTTGGTCAGGTACCCATGTGCGCCAGCATCCAATAACCGTTTCGGAAAACGGGCATCGTCCACGACCGTAACTACGATCACGCGTGTAGGCAAATTCGCTCGAGCGACCCGCTCGGTCAGCTCGATACCGCTCATCCCAGGCATGTGTACGTCGACCAGCGCGATGTGCGGCTTGCCCGCCCTGATCAGGCGCAAGCCCTCCTCTGCCGTGCCCGCCTCCCCACAAATGCGAATATCCGGCTGCTGCAGGATCATCCTGAAGCCGGTCCGAACCAGCTCGTGATCATCCACGAGTACAACGTCGATCATTGCGCGCCCTCCCTGGTTAGGTGCTGTGCAGCGTCAAAGTAGGCGCCTCGCTGACGCAATGCAAGCCCGTAACTTCTCGTTTGGCAAGGATTTTCCATATAGCTACAACCCTGACACGTTGAGTAGGAAATTACTTACATACACAACCTAATTTAAATGTCATTATTCCGTATATAGGAACTAGTTAGTCACGCAATTCGCAGTCCCCAGTAAGGCTAGTAATCACTAACCGATGGAGATACCGATGGTGATTTATTCGCTCAGGCAGTCCCCTGACGGGGATTGGAGCATTCGCCGAGATGCGGCGACCCTTTTCAGCCAATTGCGGCTGGGCCCTGCCATCCAGTTGGCACGCGAAGCTGCCCGCGACGAGCACAACCGCTCCGGCCGCAGCACCTGTGTCGAAATGCCCGGCCCCGCCTCCACCATTCGCCTGGCGCAGTACGCACGCCCGGGCATGCCGATCGAAACAGCAGTGGCCTGAGTCAATCAGGCATACGGAGCATTCCACGCTCCGATGATTCTCAGGCGCATGCTACGATTCGCGCGCCTGCAGCTCTCGTCACTCGGCAGCTGCCTCCTGCCCGGATGGCGAAACAGGTAGACGCAAGAGACTTAAAATCTCTCGACCGCAAGGTCATGCCGGTTCGATCCCGGCTCCGGGCACCAACCGTTCCCAGCGATTTTCAATTGCGTGTTTTGGTCCGCAATCTTGGATTTGGTCCGCAATTATCAGCAAGCATGGTCTGGGCGTCGAGGTAGAGGCCCATTGTTTGTGCGCGCTCAAATACCCCCGAAGGTACTGCCCGTTCTTGACGTAGCTTTCACGGCGCCTCATCAAAATTTTGTTGTATGGCAGGGGATCGGGAACGCGGGGGCGACGTAGCGGCGGCCGGCTTGATCACAGGCTCGGCCACCGCCCGGTCGTTACCTGCTTTTTCATTCGCTCGCATCGATTAGAAAAGCGATCCGCTTGCTCTAAGGCAACGGTCATCTAGGCGTATTTGTTCTTCAGTGGCAGCGGTCACGAGGCATCAAGTCCAGCGCTTGCACATCGATACGCTCGGTGTGTTCGGGCACTTGCAGGCATCCACAACTCTCGATCAAAGGGGCGGACATCATGCCTAAACGACCTCAACGTAAATCGGCAGCGAATCCAGCACGGGCGGCGACGGCGCCTAAAAAAACAATGGCAGAGTCAATCTAGAAGTGCGTCATCAATTTGATCCGCCAGATCATGACGTCCTAATGCGCGCATGAACATTTCAGCGGGACAGTGGTAGTCCAGGGTGGCGCGAGGACGAAGATTCAACCGAC
>NZ_JADIKF010000034.1 GCF_016904945.1 Dyella mobilis | reverse complement strand
GGCCCAGAACAGGCGCATCACCTGGGCGTGCTCCACCATGACGCCCTTGGGCGTACCGGTGGAGCCAGAGGTATAGATCACATAGGCCAGATGGTGCGCAGCTAGATCCTGACGATCGGGATTGCGCTGTGGCTGCGCAAGCCACTGCGGCGTGTCCAGATCGACGACGTGAAGCGGGGCAAGGGCTTCCTCGCCCAGGGCCTGTCGCCCGGCGGCATCACTCAGCAGCAAGCGTGGCTGCGCATCGCGCAGGATCAGAGACAGACGGTCGGAGGAGTAGACCGGATCGAGCGGCACATACGCACCGCCGGCCTTGAGAATGGCCAGCAGCCCGACCACCAGGGCGAAGCCGCGTTCGACACAGAGGGCGACCCGATCGTCGGGCCCGATGCCCTGTGCGATCAGGTGATGGGCCAGCTGATTGGCCTGGGCATTGAGCTGGGCATAGGTGAGCGACTGGTCCTCAAAGAGGAGGGCGACGGCCTCGGGGGTATGCGCCGCTTGCTGCTCGAAGCGTTGATGGATGCACAGCGCTTGCGCAACGGGCGCATCGGTGTGGTTCCAGGTCTGCAGCAGCAAGGCGCGCTCGGCCTCGTCCAACAGAGCGATGCGCGCAATCGGCTGCGCGGCATCGGCGGCCATTGCACGCAATACCTGCAACAGATAGCCGCGGTAGCGTTCCATCGTGGCGGCATCGAACAACGCGGTGGCGTAACTCAGTCTTCCGGTGATGGTGCCATTGCCGTTTTCGCGAAACGCCAGCTGCAAGTCAAAACGCGTTGCGTCGAAGAACGTAGTCGTCGGTTCGGTTCGCAACTCTGGCGCTGTGGGTACTTCTTCTTCGTCGTTCTGCCAAATAACAAATGTTTGGAATGCCGGCGACTGATCAGCTTTGGACGGCGAATCTGTCTCCGCCGTTCGTCCAGAAAATGAGTGTGGATGATTTTGGTTCGTCGACGTTGCCCGGCGTAAGCGGGTAAGAAGCTCGCCGACACTGGACACATCCGACAGATCGAGCAAATACGCCGAGGGTTGAACGAGGCAGCCTATATCCAGTTCGATCTGGCTGGAAAGGCGCGCCAGCAACACGGCCCAGGCAGTCGCCATCGCTTGGAGCACCGTAGCGTCGTGCCGGTTGGCCAGCTGTTCGATGGCGCGGGAAAGTTCGGCATCGATGCTCAAAAGCAAAGAAGACGTGGACGACTGCTCACTTCCGTCACGGTGTTCGTGGCATTGCCATGCCAGGCGCTCTTGGCCTGAGATGACGATAGCCTGCGATGACGTCGTCGTGAATGTGTGAGTGGCCGTCTCGAACTCGTTGTGCACTGTCAAAGGAGTAACCCCCGTAGGCGCCTTTCGGGAACGACGCGCGTGCGTCGTCGCAGGTATGGTTCTTTTTCTTCAAGCAGAAATGCCGCGTATTTGCGACGTTTTTATGGCAAGCCTCACGCGGGTTCGATCCGGCGCGGACGCGACGGCTAAAGAGAACGCGCGGAGAATGTCGGGATATAAAATCGCCGTTGCGTCGGCGTCCGGGCACGCAATATCTTCGAAATGCGTACCGTGCAGTTGCGGAAAGCGAAGTCCGCAAGGCGTCTCGTGGCGCGCGACGATGTTAGTCGAGCCGTAATGGATCATCGCGTCATCCATGACAATTTCCATCCAAAAATGTCGATGAAGGTGACAAAATCTCGCAAGCGTCGCGTAAGCATCGTTCGATAATCAGATGCATGCGACAAACAAACCTGCCACTACGATAGGTGGTTTGCCAAGTGCCGAAGGTATTTGCGATGTGTGATGTAAAATCGCAAAAAAATAAAACCCCGGCACGTGCGCAAACACGTTGCCGGGGTTCGTAGAGAACGTTCGATGGCGAAAATAGACTAGAAAAGTTTCTGGCTATATTTGAGGTAAATCACCCGCCCGATGTCGTATTCCGGATTGTACGCGTAGGACGTGTAGCCATCCGTTCCGGTTGGGCCCAGCGGGCCGACCACGTTTTCCGCACCGACATAAGTGAGCGGTGCCCTGCGGTTGAAGACATCCGTAGCACCCAGCGAGATCTGTCCCTTCCACGGCGCCTTCCAGCTGACCTGTAGATCGTTGAAGGCCAGCCCGCCCTGGCGGTACAGGCCGGTGCCGAGGTTGTTGTTCTGGACGATTCCGGTGGGATCGGGGCAGGGGAAGTACATTTGCATGGCCACGTTGCTAGTGCGGCAGGATTCGCGCAGCGAGGAGTAATAGCGGAGCGTCCAGGTGGCGCTGAAGGCGCGCCAGCTCCAATTGAGATTGGTTGTATCGCGGAATCGCCACACCGGGCCGAGGATCTGATCATAGGTGCCAACGTCGTACGACACGACTTGAGCACCAGGCCCTGAAGTTGCCTCCTCGTGCAGCGAATTGATGTAGGTGCCGGTGGTATCGATCTTGAACTTGCCTACCGGGGTCTCCGGGAAGTTGTAGCTAAGTCCCAGATCGGTGCCGCGTTCATCAATGAAGCCCTCATTGGTTACCGCTTGCAACAAATTGACCACCTGGCCGGTCGCTGCATTGCGCTGGAATTGCGAGCATTCGTTGAGCTCGCCTGCCACGTAGCAGTTATCGAGGATGCTGTTGGCGGATGGCAGGGTGATGACGTTGTTGATGCGGATGCGGTAGTAGTCCAAATTCAAGTTGAAGCCGCTAAACCAGCTGGGGCTATACACGAAACCAAAGGTATAGCTCTTGGAACTTTCAGGCTTCAAATTCGAGTTGGCGCCCGTGAGGAACGGTGTGGTGCTTTGCGCTCCACCGTTTGACGTAATGGGCGTGCCGGAGGTAGTTGTTTGAGTGAAGCCCGGAGCCACGCCTTTCAGGTTGCCGATACCGCTGAGACAGCGTTGCTCGGCTGCTGCGTTGGTGGCGGCTGCGCCGAAGTTGACGTCGCACGGGTCTAGATAGTCGGTGAAGCTCTGCATCGTGCCGCCGTACAGATTGGAGATCGAACCGGCACGGAAGCCAGTGCCATAGCTGGCGCGAATCAAGAGATCGTCGATAGGCTTGTACGCGATCTTGTATGAATTGTTGTTGGTCGTGCCGAAGTTGGTGTAGTGCGAAAGACGATGCGAAACGTCAAAGTCCAGCAGCTGTGCGCCGGTCATTTCTTTCAGTAGAGGCAGGTTGATTTCGGCGTAGGCTTCGTTGATGCCGTACGAGCCACTGCCTGGATTCTGCTGCAGATTGGTATTGAGACCTTCCTGCGTATAGAGGTCAGGCGTCACGCCGCCGGAAACGTCGCGATGGTCGGCGCCCACGGCAAAGGTGGCGTCACCTTCGCCCAGTGACTGCGGCAGCGTAAACATGTCGCCGCTCAAGTTCGCCTGGACCTGGCGCTCTTCGCTCCAGGAGTGGGTGAAGAAGTTGTAGTTCAGATAATTGCTTTCAGCGGGAGTGAGGCCGCCTGAGCCGGAGAATGGATTGAGCGGTACGCAGCCCTGGATCACGTTGCCTGGTGTGCCGCATAGCACTTGGCCATTGGGGCCCATGAAGGAAGGCCCAAGCGCTTCGTACAAATGCACCAGATTCAGGTTGCCGCCGCCTCCCATGTCCTGGATGTACTTGTAGTCGCTGTAACCGGCATCCCAGTTGAATTCGTTTTCACCAAGCGAGAAGTCGCCCTGAAGGCCGGCGCGAAAGCCGTACTGCTTGATATTGTTGACGGTGACGCGGTTAGGCTGCGCGAGCGGCAGGAAGAAACTCAGGTTGTTGCCGGGCAGCGGGTTGTAATAGCTGCTGCCTGACAATGTCGGAAACCATGCGTTGCCGAGGCTACCTGCAGGCAGTCCGAGCGCGGCCGCCAGGTTCGGACCGTTGGCGGGTGTCGACGAACTCAATCCGTAGCCGCCTGTGTAGCTGGTGGCATTGTTGGTGTTATAGGTGCCAGTGAACACGGCCGACACGTGGTCCGTGATTTTGTAGTCGCCCTTCAGAAAATAGGAGCGCAGGCGATTGTCCGGTATCAGTGTTTCCTCATACGCCTGGTTGCCGTAGTCGTTGGCGAAACTGGCGCCAGGATAGGGCGAAGGGAATTGAATCCCCACTGCATCGGGATGGTAATCGGCGATGTTCATCCCATTGCCGCCCATGTTTACGATCATCGGCAGAGGGCCACCGGTAACAGGAGAAATGACTTGGCCAGGAATGACCGTTGGTGCACCGGTGGCTGAATTGACGCCGCTGAGAATCTGGCCGTAGGCGGATGGTCCCTGGCTTTGCGGGTATTGCGGCACGGAGGAAGGCGAGGCAAAGCCGTACCTGCTAAACCAGACCTGATTGGACATGATCTGGTTGATGTTCTGCACGGTTACGTTGAAGGTGATATCGCCGCGCGAGAACTTCTTGCCGCCGGTCAGGCTGAATTGAGCTTGCTTGCCATAATTGCCGGGCGAATACGTGCTGTTATAGGTATCCACGTACAGGCCGTCGACATTCTTGGTGTGGATATTGATCACACCGGCGATGGCGTCAGAGCCATAAATGGACGAAGCGCCGTCCTGCAGGATTTCCACGCTGTCGATCAGCGAACTGGGCAGGGTGCTGAGGTCGGTCTGGCCAAAAATGTCGGTGGTATAGCGTTGGCCGTCCACCAGAATCAGGGTGCGCGACGCGCCTAGGCCGCGAAGACTGGCGTACTGTCCGACGATATCGCCCAGAGCGCTTTGGTTGCTCGTGCCGGCAGAACCGACTGAAGGTACGTTCTGCAGAATCTGGCCGACGCTGACGAAGCCTTGCTGCTGCAGCGCCTCGTGCGAGAGCTCGGTTACGGGCTGCGCTGTCTCTACGTCCACGCTGCGAATCAGCGAACCGGTGACGGTGATGCCTTGCAGGGTCACAGTCTTGTTCGGTGGAGCGGGGGTGCCGGTTTGTGGCGAGGCAGACTGCGGCGGTTGCGACTGCGCGGAGGATTGCGCAGTCGGAGCGGGGGGCGCGGTTTGATCGGCCGGGGCGGTCTGTGCCGCCACCGCGGTGGCCAATCCACAACTGCCTAATATGAGCGCCACGCGGACCGCGTGGGCGATCTTGTGCTGTCGAATGTTCAAGTTCGTACTCCCCAAGCTGACGTGATGTGAGTGCTTGCGCCTCCTTGCCCGTTTTTATGTTTCGCTCGGTTGCGGCACGTGGATTGACCGCATGCCGTGGTCGGAGTCTTACACGAAAATCACGTAAAAAAGGGATAGCAAGCAATTGCGCTTCATCGCACGAAATTAAAATAGTGAAATCATGCGCTTGAAATTTTTTGCATTCACGTATGTGACGAAATTGTTATCGAGCGTGCAGCGAATGGTGCGGCAGCGCGCACAAAAAAAGAGCGCGGCGTTACCGCGCTCTTTATTTTTTCGCCGGCAATCCGGCGTAGGCGCAATCAGAACAACTGCTGGCTGTACTTCAGGTAGATCACGCGGCCAATGTCGTACATCGGGTTGTAAGAGTACGACGTAAGGCCATCCGTGCCGGTCGGACCCAGCGGACCTACGCCCGGCTCCACGCCGGTGTACGACAACTGCGTCTTGCGATTGAACACGTTGGTAGAACCCACCGAAATCTGGCCCTTCCACGGTGCCTTCCAGCTGAACTGCAGATCGTTGAAGGCGAGAGAGCCCTGTCGATACAGGCCTTTTTGCTGGCCCTGCACATTTCCATTGATGTCATCGCACGGGAAATACATGGACTGCTGCGCGGACAATGGCGTATTGGGGCGGCAGCTTTCCTTCAGCGAGGAGTAGTAGCGCATCGTCCACGTGGCGGAGAAGTTGCCCAGTGACCAATTGAGATTGGTGGTATCGCGGAAGCGCCACAGCGGTCCAAGGATCGGATCGTAGGAACCCAGTGTCCAGGATTCGACGCTGCCGGGCGAGCTTTCTTCCTTCACCGAGGCGATGTAGGTGCCGGAAGTGTCGATCTTGAATTTGCCCACCGGTGTCTCCGGGAACAGATAGCCGAGAGTGAGGTCGGTTCCGCGCTCATCCACAAAACCCTCGTTGGTTACCGCTTGCAGCAGGTTGATCACCTGGCCAGTCGAGGATCGCTGGAACTGGTCGCACTGCTGCGTTTCGCCAGACTGGTAGCAGTTATTCAGAATGCTCTCCGCCGAGGGCAGGGTAATCACGTTGTCGACGCGGATGCGATACATGTCCAGCGTCACGTTGAAGCCGGTGAACCAACTGGGGCTGTAGACGATGCCCGCGGTATAGCTCTTGGAGGTTTCCGGTTTCAGGCTGGGATTGGCGCCTGTCAGGAACGGGGTGGCGCTTTCGCCGTTGGGTCCTCCCACCGGCACGCCGGTGGCAGTCAGCTGGGTAAAGCCCGGGCCTACGCCCTTGAGATTGGCGATGCCGTTCAGGCAGCGCTGCTCTACGGTGGCTATGTTGGTGAGGCCGTAGTTGACGTCGCAGGGGTCGGTGTAAGTGGTGAAGCTCTGCATGGTGCCGCCATACAGGTTGGAGATCGAGCCTGCACGGAAACCGGTGCCGTAACTCGCGCGAATCAACAGATCGTCGATCGGCTTGTACGAAATCTTGTACGAGTTGTTGTTGGTGGTGCCGAAGTTGCTGTAATGCGACAGGCGATGCGAAATGTCGACATCCAGCAATTGCGCGCCGGCCATGTCCTTGAGCAGCGGCAAGTTGATTTCTGCATAGGCTTCGTTGACGCCATACGCACCGGCACCTGCATATTGCTGCAGGTTGGTGTTGAGTCCCTGCTGGGTATAAAGATCCGGCGTCACGCCGCCGGCTACGGCGCGGTGATCGGCGCCGACGGCGAAGGTCGCGTCACCCGCACCCATGGAATTGGGGAAGGTGAACATGTCGCCGCTCAAATCGGCCTGCACGTTGCGCTGGCGGCTCCAGGTGTGCGAAGTGGTGAAGTAGTTGAGGTAATTGCTTTCAGCCGGCGTGAGGCCGCCCGCGCCGGAGAACGGATTGAGGGGTACGCAGCCCTGGATGACATTGGTCGGCGTGCCGCATTCCACCTGGCCGTTGCCGGCCATGAAGGAGGGGCCCAGTGCGTTATACAGATTGACCAGGTTGAGGTTGCCAGGGCCGCTCATGTCCTGAATGTACTTGTAGTCGCTATAGCCGGCATCCCAGTTGAATTCGTTCTCGCCCAGAGCGAAATCGCCCTCGAGGCCCGCGCGAAAACCGTACTGCTTGATGTTGTTGTAGGTGACGCGGTTGGGAGTGATCAGCGGCAAGGAGAAACTCAAGTTGTTGCCCGGCATCGGGTTGTAGTAACTCTGCGATGACAACACCGGGAACCATGCGCTGCCGAGGGCTCCGGCCGGCAAGCCCAGCGCGTTGGCCAGATTGGGACCATTGGCGGGGGTGCTGGAACTTAGCGGGTAGCCGCCTATGTAGGAGTTGGCGTTATTGGTGTTGTAGGTGCCGGTGAAATTGGCGGTGATGTGATCGGTGAGCTTGTAGTCGCCTTTGAGGAAATACGAGCGCAACCGGTTGTTCGGCATCAGCGTTTGTTCCGATGCCGGGTTGTAGTAGTCGTTGGCGAAGGTCGACGAGGGGTATATCGCGCCGAAAGTATCAGGATGATAGTTGGCGATGTTCCTGCCGTCGCTGCCCGCATTGACGATCATCGGCAGATCGCCGCCAAGTGCCGCATTGTAGACCTGTCCGGGAATGTTGACGGGCAATCCGGTCGCCGCACTCGTGGCGCCGATTATCTGACCGTAGTCCGATGGTCCGGTGCTTTGCGGATACTGTGGAAGCGTCGAGGGAACCGAGAGACCGTTCCTGCTGAACCAGACCTGGTTGGCCATGATCGGGTTGAGATTCTGCACCGTCATGTTGAACGTGACCGAGCCGCGCGAGAACTTCTTGCCGCCGGTCAGGCTGAATTGTGCTTGCCTGCCGTAGTCGCCCGGCGCATAAGTACTATTGTAGGTATCGAGGTACAGGCCATCGATGTTCTTGGTGTGGATGTTGATCACGCCGGCGATAGCATCGGAACCGTAGATCGACGAGGCACCGTCCTGCAGGATTTCCACGCTGTCGATCAGTGAACTGGGCAGAGTGCTGAGGTCGGTCTGGCCGAAAAGATCGGAGGTGTAGCGCTGGCCGTCGACCAGCACCAGGGTGCGCGGCGCGCCCAAGCCGCGAAGGCTGGCGTACTGGCCGACAATGTCGCCTAGCGCACTCTGGCTGCTGGTGCCGGGCGAACCGACCGACGGCACGTTCTGCAGAATCTGGCCGACGCTGACGAAGCCTTGCTGCTGCAATGCTTCGTGCGAGAGTTCGGTCACGGGCTGTGCCGTTTCAACGTCCACGCTACGGATCAGCGAACCGGTAACGGTGATGCCCTGCAGGGTCACGGTCTTGTTGTTCGATGGTTGTGCGGTGCCGTTCTGCGGCGTGGCGGACGGGGGTTGCGAAGTGGGCGGTGCGGAAGTCTGCTGGTCGGAGGTTGAAGTCTGTGCGACGGCCACTGTGGCCAGTCCGCATCCCCCCAAAATCAATGCGGTACGTATCGCAAGCGCGATCCTGTGCTGTTTGATGTTCAAAGTGATACTCCCCAGATTTGCGTGACAATGCCTACACGCGTACGAATGACGCGTGCATACCAAACCACGTCTTCTCAGCGACGTGTAGAAGTATTCGGGTTGTGTGGGTTTGTTGTGTGGGTGACTAATACATATACGAAATGCAAACTAAAAATCGAGTGTCAAAAGATATATTTCATTCGCGATTGACAAAAAGTTGCTGATGACGCGATTAATTGTCAGCCAGGAGAAAGTATGTCTTCGCAGTTAACCCCTCTTTTGAGGGGTTTTTTAGCTTCTGCATGACTAAAGTCACGTCATCGAAATCGCGCAGGCATCAATTGGTATTCGATTTTTATCGACAATTGGCTTTAATAAAAAGAGCGCGGTCAAGCCGCGCTCTGAAGTTTTTGAAGTTTTTGACGGTCCGCTTTGCATTATTTTGACCGTGCGTTGCGACGTCAGAAGAACTTCTGCGTATATTTCAAATAAACCACCCGGCCAATGTCGTATATCGAGTTGTACGGGTATTGGCTGAAACCGTCCGTGCCGGTCGGGCCGAGCGGACCGGTAATGCTGAATACGCCCGTATAAGAAAGTGGCGCCCTGCGGTTGAACACGTCGGTGGCGCCCAGGGCGATACGGCCTTTCCAAGGTGTATCCCAATTTACCTGCAGGTCGTTGAAAGCCAGGCCGCCCTGCCGCTGCAGGCCGGTGGGCGAATCGACCAGGTCTGCGGTGGGCATGTTGCAGGGGAAGTATTCGTTCAGCAGCGGATTGGCCGGATGGCACGACTCCGTCAGCGAGGAGTAGTAGCGGATCGTCCAGGTGACGCCGAAGCCGCGGTAGTTCCAATTGATATTGGTGGTGTCGCGGAAGCGCCACAGCGGTCCCAGCACGCTGTCATAGCTGCCCAGCGTATTGGAGACGACCGGGCCGCCGGTTACCGCCTGCTCGCGCAGCGAGTTGATATAGGTACCGGTCGTGTCGATCTTGAACCGGCCCACCGGGGTTTCCGGGAACAGATAACTCAGTGTTACGTCCTCGCCGCGCTCGTCCAGGAAGCCCTGGTTGACCAATGCCTGCAGCAGATCGACCACCTGTCCGCTGCCGCTGCGCTGGAACTGCGAGCACTGCTGGGTTTCGCCCAGCAGGTAGCAGTTGTCCAGGATGCTGCTCGCCGTCGGCAAGGTAATGATGTTGTCGACGCGGATGCGGTAGTAGTCGGCCGTGATATTGAATCCGTCCAGCCAATGTGGGCTGTAGACGAAGCCGGCGGTATAGCTCTTGGACGTCTCGGGTTTCAGCGAGGCGTTGGCGCCGGTGAAATAAGGTGTTGCGCTGATCGAGTTCGGGCCGGACACCGGTACGCCCGAAGAGGTCAGCTGGGTGAAGCCGGGGCCGACCGCCGGGATGCCGGCAAACCCGTTCACGCAGCGCGCGGCGACAGTGGGATTGCCGGTGAGACCGTAATTGACGTCGCACGGATCGGTATACGTGGTGAAGCTCTGCATGGTGCCGCCATACAGGTTGGCGATTGACGGTGCGCGGAAGCCGGTGCCGTAGCTGGCGCGCACCAGCAGATCGTCGATCGGCTTGTACGAGAGCTTGTACTGGTTGTTATTGGTGTCGCCGAAGTTGGTGTAGCGCGAGAAGCGATGGGCGACGTCGAAGTCCAACAACTGGGCGCCCGCCAGATCCTTCAACAGCGGCAGGTTCACCTCGGCATAGGCTTCGTTGATCCCATACGAGCCCGAGCCTGGATTTTGTTGCAGGTTGGTGTTGAGGCCTTCCTGCGTGTACATGTCCGGTGTCGCGCCGCCGGATATGTCGCGATGGTCGGCGCCCACGGCAAAGGTAGCGTCGCCGCTGCCCATGGCATTCGGGAACGTGAACATGTCGCCGCTCAGGTCGGCGGAGAAATTGCGCACCTGGCTGAAGGAGCGGGTGCCGGCATCGATGTTGAGGTAATCGATCTGCGCCGGGGTGAGGCCGCCCGCGCCGGAGAACGGATTGATCGGTACACAGCCTGCGATCACATTACCCGGCGTGCCGCACACCACCTGGCCGTTGGCTGCCATGAAGGACGGCCCCAGGCCCAGGTAGGCGTGGACCAGGTTGAGATTGCCGTAACCGAAGCTGGACTGGTCGTAGCGATAGTCGCTGTAGCCGGCGTCCCAATTGAACAGGTTCTCGCCGATCGAGAAGTCGCCTTCCAGGCCCACGCGAAAGCCGGCCTGCTTGATCTTGTTGTCGTCGTAGCGGTTTGGATAAAACAGCGGCATCGAGAATTGCAGGTTGTTGCCCGGCAGCGGGTTGTAATAGCTCTGCGCGGACAGCACCGGAAAATACGTTGCGGAGAAGGTGCCGGCCGGCATTCCCAGCGCCGCGGCCAGGTTGGCGCCGTTGGTCGGCGTCGACGAACTCAAGTCGTAGCCGCCGATCATGACGTACGAATTATTGGTGTTGTAGGTGCCGGTAAAATTGGCCGTCACGTGATCGGTGATTTTGAAATCGCCTTTCAACGTGTACGAACGCAGCCGACTGTCGGGTACCAAAGTATTGAGAAACGACGAATTGGCGTAGTCGTTGTTGAACGTCGGTGACGGATATTCCAGGCCGAAGGTGTCCGGATGGTAGTCGGCGATATTCATGCCGTTGCCGCCGGCGTTGACGATCAGCGGAGCCGGAATGCCGTTCACCATGGAACCGGCCAGCGCCGGAATGTTCGCCGGCTGGCCGGTGGCGGGATTGATCGCGCCCAGAATTTGCCCGTAATCCGACGGACCCACCGCTTGCGGGTAGTTGGGGCCGAAGCTGAAGAACCCGTACTTGCTGTACGAGCGATCCGGCGCATTGAGCGCGCCCTGGTTTTGCGCGGTGATATTGATCACGAACGAGCCGCGCGAGAACTTCTTGCCGCCGGTGAGGCTGAACTGGCCGACGTTGCCGTCGTGGCCAGGCGCATAGGTACTGTTGTAGGTGTCCAGCTGCACACCGTCGAAATCCTTCTTGGTGATGATGTTGATCACGCCGGCAATCGCATCGGAGCCGTAGATGGCCGATGCGCCGTCCTGCAGTATTTCGACGTGATCGATCAGCGAGCTGGGAATGGTGCTCAGGTCGGTCTGGCCGAAGATGTCGGTGGTGTAGCGCTGGCCGTCGACCAGGATCAGCGTGCGTGGCGCGCCCAGGCCGCGCAGGCTGGCGTACTGGCCGACGATGTTGCCCAGCGCACTCTGGTTGCTGGTGCCCGACGAACCTACCGAGGTGACGTTCTGCAGAATCTGGCCGACCGTAACGAAGCCTTGCTGCTGCAATGCCTCGTGCGAGAGTTCGGTGACCGGTTGTGCCGTCTCCACGTCCACGCTGCGGATCAGCGAACCGGTGACGGTCACGCCCTGCAGCGTCACGGTCTTGTTGGAGGGCGGCGGCGGTGCCGGCGGCGTAGCGGTTTGCGGCGCTGTGGAAGTGGTGCTGGTCGTCTGGTCCGGGTTGCCTGTTTGAGCAGGTGCCGATGTCTGGGCCACAGCGATCGTTGTCATTGCGAAGCCGCCAAGAAGCAGAGCCGTGCGGATCGCCATAGCGATGTTTTGATGCTGTATGTTCAAGGTCGTACTCCCCAGTTTTGCTGCGGGATTGCAGCCTGGCCTTACTCCTTGCCCGGTCGTGGTGGTGTCCCCGAGGGGTGGCGTTGCGTAGTCCGGGTGTACGCAATCCGTGAAAGTCATATTAATCCTGCGTAGGTCGCAAAGGACTTCATCGCCGTGGCGGCAGCACTGATCGCGCGCAATAAAAAACGCGCAGGCCGTTTGCTTGACCAGGCATGCACGTAGGTGATGACTACGTTTTATATGCGGCAGCTTTGTCGTTGCCGGCCGTCAGGATGGCTAGGGTTTTTTACGCTCAATCAGCGGCTTGACGGGTATGCGCGGCGACTCGAGGGGGCGTTCGGAAAAATGCGAGTGTCGGATCGATACGAAGCGATCGATCCTTTTTCGCCGAAACATACGTGCAGACTCACGTTCAGTGTCGCGTAGCGGGCGCGTGACGGAAAAGTTGGTTTTTTTGCGCCCGATTTCAGGATAAAACACGTTCTTTCGTTGGTTCCGGTTCAGAACCGCGTAACCATTTCGATGTGCAACAGATCGCCGCAGATGCCACGCAGGCGCGTCAACAGGATGTGGCGATGCGAGGCTACTTCGGCCGGCAGGCGGCCGATGCCGTGCAGTTCGGCGCAACGCAATGCGGCTTGATAGGCCAGCAGCGGGCCCGGCACTTCCGAGCGTCGTTGCGCGTCGCCCTGCCACAGCACCGCCACCCAACCTTCTTCGCGCTCGGGGCCGCATTCGTCCACCGGCATCAACAGGGTGCCATCGACCAGCGACAACGCGCAGTCGCGGCCGTCGGCAAACTGGAACGTATACAGCGGCATCAGTTCGGCGATGTAGTCGACGATGCGTTGACTCAATCCGGTCACGTGGCCCCCATGGCATACACAGCTGCGGAATACTAACCGGATCTACCTGGTTTGCGCATGGGACTTGCGGGTATCCCGGATGCATTCGTCGCGACTGCCGGGATGGTGTTTTGGTCGCCGGTGCCGACCCTCTCGATGCGTGTCGACCGCTTGCCTCTGTACCCAGCCGTACGTGTGGGCAGGGGCTTGGATTCGGCCTGCCTGGCCCAAGATCGGGGCTTCGCGCTTTCGCCTCGCGGCCGAAAACGCGACAATGAGGGGCTTTCGCGGTCGCCCATCGCTGTCCGGACTGTCGCGATGACCGC
This sequence comes from Dyella mobilis, assembly GCF_016904945.1. GTDB lineage: Bacteria > Pseudomonadota > Gammaproteobacteria > Xanthomonadales > Rhodanobacteraceae > Dyella_B > Dyella_B mobilis. Next base: position 205,311 of record NZ_JADIKF010000034.1, on the reverse strand, counting down.
GCTCCACCGATATGCCGTAGCCACAGAGGCCCATGCAGACCATGTCCCAAACGCCCAAGATCATCTACACGCTCACCGATGAGGCGCCGTATCTCGCCACGCACTCCCTGCTGCCGATCGTCGATGCCTACACGAGCACCGCGGGGATCAGCGTCGAAACGCGCGATATCTCCCTCGCCGGTCGCATCCTGGCGCAGTTTCCGGACATCCTGAAAGACGACCAGAAGGTCTCCGACGACCTCACCGAACTGGGCGAGCTGGCCACCACGCCGGACGCCAACATCATCAAGCTGCCCAACATCAGCGCCTCCATGCCGCAGCTGAAAGCAGCGATCAAGGAACTGCAGTCGCAAGGTTATGCCTTGCCGGACTATCCCGAAGAACCCAAGGACGTGAGCGACTGGAATGTCCGCGCCCGCTACGACAAGGTCAAGGGCAGCGCGGTGAACCCCGTGCTGCGCGAAGGCAATTCCGATCGCCGCGCGCCGCCGTCGGTGAAGAACTACGCGCGCAAGCATCCGCACAAGATGGGCGCGTGGAGCGCCGATTCCAAAACCCACGTGGCACAGATGTCGGGCGGCGATTTTTACGGCAGCGAAAAGTCCACGTTGCTGGGCGAGGCCACGGTCGCCAAGATCGAATGGATCGGCAAGGACGGCAACAGTACCGTCCTGAAGGAAAAGACCAACCTCACCGCCGGCGAGATCATCGACGCCGCTGTGATGAGCAAGAAGGCGCTGGCCACCTTTATCGATGCGCAGATCGAAGACGCCAAGAAGCAGGGCGTGCTGTTCTCGCTGCATCTTAAGGCCACCATGATGAAGGTCTCCGACCCCATCATGTTCGGCAACGTGGTCACCGAGTTCTACAAGGACGTGCTGGCCAAGCATGCCGATACGCTCAAGAGCATCGGCTTCAATCCGAATAACGGCATCGGCGACCTGTATGCGCGCATCGGCGCGCTGCCGACAGACAAGCAGGCGGAAATCAAGGCCGACGTCGACGCCGAATACAGCAAGCGTCCGCATCTGGCGATGGTCAATTCCGACAAGGGCATCACCAACCTGCACGTGCCCAGCGACGTGATCATCGACGCCTCCATGCCGGCGATGATCCGCGACTCCGGCAAGATGTGGAATGCCGAAGGCAAGCTGCAGGACACCAAGGCGGTGATTCCGGATCGCAGCTACGCCGGCGTGTACCAGGCCGTGATCGAAGACTGCAAGGCACACGGCGCCTACGACCCGGCCACCATGGGCAGCGTGCCCAACGTCGGCCTGATGGCGCAGGCCGCCGAGGAATACGGCTCGCACGACAAGACCTTCCAGATCGCCGGCGACGGCGTGGTGCGCGTCACCGACGCCAACGGCAAGGTGCTGCTGGAACAGAACGTGGAAGCCGGCGACATCTGGCGCATGTGCCAGACCAAGGACGCCCCGGTGCAGGATTGGGTGAAGCTGGCCGTGACTCGCGCGCGCCTCAGCAATACGCCGGCCGTGTTCTGGCTGGACAAGAACCGCGCGCACGATGCGCAGATCATCGCCAAGGTCGAGCGTTACCTGAAGGACCACGACCTCAGCGGTCTCGACATCCGCACGCTGTCGCCGGTCGATGCCACCAAGTTCTCGCTGGAGCGCATCCGCAAGGGCCAGGACACCATCTCCGTCACCGGCAACGTGCTGCGCGACTACCTCACCGACCTGTTCCCGATCATGGAATTGGGCACCAGCGCCAAGATGCTTTCCATCGTGCCGCTGATGGCCGGTGGCGGTCTGTTCGAAACCGGCGCCGGCGGCTCCGCGCCCAAGCACGTGCAGCAGTTCCTGGAAGAAAACTGCCTGCGCTGGGATTCGCTGGGCGAATTCCTGGCCCTGGCCGCCTCGCTGGAACATCTTGCCAACCGCTACGACAACGCCAAGGCGCACGTGCTGGCCAAGACGCTGGACCAGGCCAACGGCAAGTTCCTCGACAACAACAAGTCGCCCGCGCGCAAGGTCGGTGAATTGGACAATCGCGGCAGCCATTTCTACCTGGCGATGTATTGGGCCCAGGCCCTGGCCGAGCAGAACGACGATGCCGCGCTGAAGGCCAAGTTTGCCCCGTTGGCCAAGGCGCTCACCGAGAACGAAGCCAAGATCGTCGGCGAGCTCAACGGTGCACAGGGCAAGCCCAACGACATCCACGGCTACTACCATCCGGACACCGCCCTGGTGACCAAGGCCATGCGGCCGAGCGAAACGTTCAACGCGGCGCTGGCGGCGTTGTAAGCGGCAGCGCGATACCTGTTTGAAGAAGGGGCCTCATCGGCCCCTTCTTTTTTGCATGCGAAACAACTTGCGTGGAACGTGCTGTCGAGCCCGCTGTCAGTACAATCGCCACGACGTCTCCCGGAATCCAGGAACCATCACGCATGCGCAGGTCGATGACGCTAGGGTTATTGCTGCTCTTTACGGCCGCGCACGCGTGGGCACAGTCGGCGCCTGCTACGGCAAGCTCGACGCCGTCATCGTCGGCTGCCAATGCGCCGCTGCTGCAAGCGGTGACGGTCACCGGCGTGCAACCTGGCCCGGGTTTGTGGAAGGTCAGCAAGGGCGATCACGTGATGTGGGTGCTGGGCACCCTCAAGCCCCTGCCGCGGCAGATGCAATGGCATTCGGCCGAGGTGGAACAGACGCTCGAGCATTCTCAAGAAGTGCTGGAAGCGCCGGCCGCGGACGTCAAGGCGGACGTAGGTTTTTTCGGCAAGCTGTTCCTGCTGCCGTCGGCGTACGGCGCGCGGAAAAATCCCGGCGGCGCCAGCCTGCAGCAAATTCTTCCAGCCGAGATGTATACGCGCTGGGAAGTGCTCAAGCAGCAATATTTCGGCAATGATCGCAGCGTCGAATACTGGCGGCCGATCGTGGTGGCGCTGAAGCTCTATCGCCGGGCGCTGGACAAGGCCGGGCTGACCAGTGGCAACGACGTCAACAAGGCCGTGCTCAAGATGGCGGACGATCACGGTATCCGGCGCGTACCGGTGAAATACAAGTTGGTGATCGAGCATCCGCGCGACGCGCTCAACGCGATCAAGCAGACCAATCTGCACGACATCAGCTGTTTCAACCAGACCTTGAACCTGGTGCAGAACCAGATGGGCGCACTGACCGAGCGCGCCAATGCCTGGTCGGTCGGAGACGTGCACGCGCTGCGGCAGTTTGCGTTGAGCGATCGCTACGAGTCGTGCGTGGATGCGGTGATCAACGCGGAATTCGCCCAGCAACTTGGCTTGCACGACCTGCCGCAACGCCTGGATGCTGCGTGGCTGGGCGCGGCACGCGAGGCACTCGCCCAAAACACCCAGACCTTCGCGCTACTGCCGATGGAACAAGTCTTGTCGCCGGACGGCCTGCTGGCCCAGCTGAAGGCCGCGGGCTACACGGTGCAGGCGCCGGACGAAGACGACCCGCAACAAGGCCAAACGGACTCCCCAGGCCATTGAAAAGCCGCCGGCTCTCCCTGCCGCGGGTGGTCCACCGCCCGGTCTCCTCCCCTGATACAGTTGGCTGGGGTGTACGGAATCACTCGGCATAGGGGACGGAAATGAAGAAGTTTTTTTTAGTGCTCGTGGCGCTGCTGTTGGCGTGTGCCGCGCAGACGCTCTTTGCACAGGAGCAGCCGCAGCAAGGGCAGCGCAATCCGCTCGCATCGCTGCCTTGGGAAATGGGGCCTGCCACGGTAAAGCTGGGCAATCAGGCGAGCCTGAACGTTCCGGACGGCTACGCCTTCCTGGGGCCGGCCGGCAGCCGTTCGTTGAATGAAATTTTGCATAACCCGCCAGCCAATGTGGATGTGTATACGCTGGCGCCCAAGTCCCTGGCGTGGATTGCGTTCTTCTCTTACGAAGACATCGGTTACGTCAAGGACGACGAAAAGCTCGATCCGGACGCCATCTTGCAGTCGTATCGCGAAGGTACCGAAAAGGGTAACGAGGAGCGTCGGGCGCGAGGCTGGTCCGAACTCAACGTGCTTGGTTGGAAGGCCAAGCCGGAATACGACACGCAAATCAAATCGCTGGCCTGGTCGATCCTTCTGCAGGATCAGAAGACGCAGACCGACGTCGTCAACTACAACACGCGCCTGCTGGGGCGCCATGGCGTGATGGATGTGGTCATGGTCACCGAGCCTTCCAGGCTTGCAACGTCCATCGATGACTTCAAGAGCACGCTCCCGGGATTCCAGTACGCGCAAGGCGAAAGCTATGCCGAATATCGTGCCGGCGACCGTGTGGCCGAATATGGGCTGGCGGCCCTGATTACCGGCGGTGCACTGGCGGTAGCGGCGAAGAAGGGTTTGTTCACGGTCATCGGTGGATTTCTGGTTGCGGCATGGAAGTTCGTGGTAGCCGGCATCGTTGCGCTTGGCGCGTGGTTCAAGAATCTGGTCAAGAAGAAACCGGCGCGATGACGTTGCACGATGGGCTGCTGTTGTTGGGAGTAGTCGTCGCGCTTTATCTGTACGACTCCGCCCTGCTGCTCTATCACAATGAAGTGCTGTTGATTGCAACGAGCCGGGGATACCGGGTATCCGCCGGCTCGGGCATCGAGCTTGGTGGCCGGCACGTTTTTGTGCCGGCGCCGTTTTCGCCTCACCGCATCGCGTTTCGCCTGAGCTGGCCAGGGCAGGGGGTCTATGCCGGGGCAGGGCAGGCGCTGCGTTTTCGCCGGGTACGCATCGCCTCGGCCGCCCTGGCGCCGTGGATATTTTCGTTGCTGGCACTGTTCGCGATCGGTCTGCCGTACGTTCTGTTCGTATCGGGAAACGTCGAGGCGTTATTGGCGTGGGCCGCGGCGGTATATGCGGTCATTCTGGTGACGCTGTGGCAGGTTTATCGTTTGCGAAAGGCTCTGAATATGTCGCGGCGCGCAGTGCTCGCCATCGCACTGGATGCGTTGCTGTGCGCTCCGTTCGCGCTGAACATCGTTCGCAAGATCGGTTTGCGCCAGCAATCGGACGTGGATCTTCGCGTGCTCGCCAGCACGGCACTGTCATCGGCGGCACTCGATGAGCTGACGGCGATACTTCGCCAGCGTATCCAGGCCAGCCTGCACTTTATCGAGCCCGACGACGCACAGGCACGTGCGCTGGGAGCTTATCTGGCTTATTTCGAGGGATTGCGCCCGTGACGGCCTTGGATGTCGTAGTGATCGCCGCGGGACTGTTGTTCGGTTACAGGCTGGTCGCCAATTATCTGTCGCCCCACCCGGGCGGCGGTCCCGAGCCGTTGCAGCGTCCGCTGCCCGAGATCGAGGTTCCGCCGGCACCGCCGTGGTTCGAGGTGCTCGGCGTTGCGGAGGATGCCGCCCTGGCGGATATCGAACGCGCGTATCGCGCGAAAATCAGCCAATACCATCCGGACAAGGTTGCGCTGATGGGCGAAGACATCCGGCAGCTTGCCGAGGCCAAGTCCAAGGACATCAATGTGGCGTACGAAATCGCCCTGAAATGGCGCAAGCGATGAACGGAAGAAGGAGCCGAACGTGAAGGAGCAGCAGGATCTGCCACGGCGTTTTTCCGATCTCGGCGACGAAGCTTTGATGGCTCGCTTGCAGCCCGGCTAGTTGACGGAGTTGGCTGAGGCGGTTGCGCAGGCCCAAGCCAGGCAGTGTGGCCTGGCTCGTGACGTTTGTGCCGGCAGTAGTGTTTGCTGCGTTCTGGAATGTCGCCGTATTTAGAACCCGTCGCTGGCGTCATTGAGCGCTGCCACGTCACTTGCAGTGAGCGACAAGGCGGTGGCGCCGAACAATTCCTGCAACTGCGCCACGCTGGTGGCGCTGGCAATCGGTGCGGTGATGCCGGGGCGCGCGATCAGCCATGCAAGCGCTACCTGTGACGGGGTCGCACGATGTGCCGCAGCGACCTCGTCCAGCGCGGCGAGCACTTTCAAGCCTTTCGGGGTGAGGTATTTCTTCACCGAGCCGCCGCGCGCGCTGCTCTTGGACAGGTCCGCCTCGCTGCGGTATTTGCCGCTGAGGAAGCCGCTGGCCAGCGCGTAGTAGTTGATCACGCCGATGCCTTCCTGCAGCACCAGCGGCTCCAGTTCCTTTTCGTAGCCGGCGCGGCTGACCAGGTTGTATTCCGGTTGCAGGCTTTCGTAACGGGGCAGGTTGTGTTCCTTCGAGACTCTCAGCGCTTCGGCGAAACGATCGGCGCTGTAATTGGATGCGCCGATCGCACGCACCTTGCCTTCCTTGATCAGGGCGGCGAACGCTTCCAGGGTTTCGTGCAGCGGCACGGTGGCGTCGTCCGCATGCGCCTGGTACAGATCGATGCGGTCGGTCTGCAGGCGCTGCAGCGAACCTTCCACGGCGGCGCGGATATTCATCGGTTCCAGGCCGGTGTGCTCCACCCATTTGCCGACCTTGGTCGCGATCACCACTTTGTCACGCTTGCCGCTGCGCTTGAGCCACTTGCCGATGATGGTTTCCGATTCGCCGCCGCGGTTGCCGGGGGCCCAGGCGGAATACACGTCGGCGGTATCGATCAGGTTGAGGCCGGCGTCGACGAACGCGTCGAGCAGTTCGAACGAGCGCGCTTCGTTCGCGCTCCAGCCGAATACGTTGCCGCCGAAGGCGAGCGGTGCGACGGAAAGGCCGGAGCGGCCAAGCTGGCGTTGTTGCATGACGAAGCCCTCGAATGGCGCGGTAAAGCGTAAAGCTTCGAGGTGGGTGCTAACAGGCCCTAATCAAGCCGGATTGCCTTCGCCGGTACAGCAGGCCGGCTCGTTCCTTGCGCAGGCATGCAAGGGCAGGCGGGCGATATCCACTTCCACCTGTTCGGTCTTGCAGCGGCAGCTCGGGGCATCCGGGCGCCAGGCGAGCTTGGCGGGCGTGGCGTGGCCGTGAAGGAACAGCAGGTCGGTCCATGGCGAACGCATGGGAGTTCCTTGATGGGGTTGGGGTGTGCTCAAAGTAAGGGAGTGCGGCGGCGGGTAAAAGCGATATATTCACAAGCCTGATTTGAAGGAAATTCAAGATGAGTCGGGTGCCTTTGAGTCTTTTGCAGCAATTCGTGCAGGTGGCGCGACTGGGCAATCTCTCGCGCGCCGCCGACCAGGCCAATCTCACCGTCAGCGCCTTGAGCCACCAGATGCGCCAGCTCGAAGAGCGCCTGGAGCGGCGCCTGTTCGAGCGCGGGCCGCGCGGCGTCACCCTCACCGTGGAGGGCTGCAGCCTGCTTGAAGCCATCGGCGAGCATTTCGACGGGATCGACCACGCCATGTCGCGCTTTCGCGAACGGCGGCACGATGCGCTTTCGGTCAGTGCCAGTCCCGGCATCATCTCCAGCTGGCTGATGCCGCGCTTGCCGCGCCTGCTGGCCGCGCATCCGGAGCTCGAGCTCAATCTGCAATCCACCTCCGCCCTGGTGAATTTCGAGCGCGAAGCGGTGGATGCGGCCGTGCGCTATGGCAAAGGCCAATGGCGAGGCGTGCTGGCCGAGCGTATGTTTGGCGAATGGATTGCGCCGGTCGCTGCCCCCGAACTGGTCGAACGCATGGCCGGTGCCGATCCGCGCGACCTGGCCAACTGGCCGCTGCTGGGCGACCCCAATCCCAATAACCGCTGGAACGACTGGTTTGCCCATTACGGCGGCAAGCCGCCGCGCCGCTACGTGGCGCATGTGGATACCGTCGATGCCTTGCGTCACGCTGCGTTGGAAGGGTTGGGCGTTGCACTCGGCCGCATTGTGACGTCCAAGTCGCTGATCGACGCCGGACGCCTGGTGGTGCTGGGCGACCGCTACCTGCCGGTGCCCGAGCCGGAGGCGTATTACTTGGTGTATCCGCCGCGCTCGGAAGATCATCGCGGCATGAGTACCTTCCGCGAATGGCTGCTGGGCGAAGCCGACGCGTATTGCCAGCAGATGCCGCAATGGCCGCCGGACGAGGCGGCGGCGTAAATCCACGCGAGGTGATCGATGTCTTCGACGGACTGGCGTTTTTCGCTGGAGCAGGTACGGCAGAATCTACCGCTGGATCCTGCCGTGCTGAGGGCCGGTTACGGCCTGCGGCACGGCACGATGCGGGTGGGCATCTACGCACCCCAGCAGGTGGATGCGCAACAGCCGCACAAGCAGGACGAGCTGTACATCGTGATCGGCGGCAGTGGCGATTTCGTCAAAAACGGCGAGCGCTGCCGGTTTGCCGCCAACGACGTGCTGTTTGTCGAAGCGGGCAGCACGCACCGCTTCGAAAACTTTACCGAGGACTTCTGTACCTGGGTGATTTTCTGGGGCCCGGAGGGCGGCGAGGCGGGCGCCGACCGTTGACGGGTTGGCGGCAGCTTGCCGATACCTGGCGGCGTCAGGTGCCGTCGAGCGCCGTGGTCAGATGTAAGGGTTGATCGGCTGGCGCAAGGGTGCCATCCGGAATCGCATCAGAACCCTGCGATGCAAGCTGGTCCTTTTGCACCCAAGGAATGTATTCACGCGGACCGGGAATGTAGGCCTGCCATTTGCCGTAGGTGTCGTTGGAGGCGTTGTCGGCGGTGAGATTGAAGGCGACCGGCACGCGAACGTTCCAATGTGCATCCGACGCCTGCTTGCCGGTGGTGGGCACGTTGAAGGTCCACGTCTTGGCGGCGTTGATCGAAGCATCGGCCAGCATGTCGCGAAAGCGATGCATCTGTGACTCGCTTCCATAGACCCCGAGATTGACCTGCTCGGCGGCCACTTGCTCAACCTGGCCTTGCCGGCCCACCTGCATGATCAGAAACACCGTTCCGCTGACTCTTGCCGCGATGGCCTCGGGCGGATACCTGGGTAGACTCCTTTTGCTGCCTGAGTGAACCGAATCGGTGGTCGGTGCATTGGCGTCGAAGAACGTCGCACCGGTGATAGCGATCGAGCCGTGGGTGTCGTCGGTGCGCCTGGCGACCAGGCGAAGATTCATCTTTGCGCGTTCGACGGCGGTGGTGCCGTTCTCGGCCTCGAATTTCCAGTTGGGGACGCTTTTCTGGATGAGGCTCAGGACTGTTGGTGAAATCTTCTCGGGTCGGTCGATGGTGTAGTTGCGAACGCTACCGTCAGGCATGACGTCGATCGAGCCGGTCACCAGCATTGAAGCCTCTGCGAGCTTGCGCACGGCTGAGGGTCCGGCAGCCCACGCAGCACACACCCACAACATACATAGCAGACCTGCAATGCCTTGCTTCATACGACCCCCTGTCAGTGTCGGCTGAGTATAGCGCCGTCTTTGAGCGCGTCAGTTTGTATGAAAAGCAAAGGCGCAAACATGGATTGTGACGCGCCCATGACGAGTGGTGCAGTGCTTGCCGTAAGATAGCCGGCGCCGGCCATGGTTCGCTGGCATCACCATTCATTCGCAACACGTCATAAGGATTTCCTATGTCCAATACCGCCATTCTGGTTGACGGTGCTTTCTTTCTTGCGCGCTATCGCAAAGTATGGAACGACCGGGACGCCAACGACGCCCGCACCGTGGCCAAGACCGTGTTCGGCATGGCGCTGGAACATCTCAAGGCGCTGGATCGGCCGCGCGAATCGCTCTATCGCATTTTTTTCTACGACTGCCCTCCGCTGGAAAAAGTGCTGGTGAAGCCGATCAGCGGCGAAAGCATCGATTTCGCGCGCACCGCCGCGGCAGCGTTTCGCCGCGACCTGCACGACCAGCTTCGCCGCCAGCGCAAGATGGCGTTGCGGTTGGGGCGCCTGGCCGATCGCGGCGAATGGAAGCTGCGTCATCAGGCCTATCAGCAGCTGCGCGACGAATCCTTGTATTGGGATGAGCTGGGCGACGAGCATTTCGAGCCGGACATGCGCCAGACCCAGGTCGACATGAAGATCGGCATCGACATCGCTGCGCTTGCCTATAAGAAGCAGGTGGACCAGATCATCCTGGTTGCCGGCGACGCGGATTTCATTCCGGCCGCCAAGCTCGCACGCTATGAAGGCATCGACTTCATTCTCGACCCGATGTGGCAGGGCATTGCGCCGGATCTGCACGAACACATCGACGGCCTGCAATCCGTCTGTCCCCGCCCGTTTTAATGAGGTAACGCGCTCTCCGCCTTCGCCTCCTCTCCCCTCTGGGGAGAGGATTGAGGTGAGGGGCGGCGCTCGCGATGCGCAACATCGAAGCGCGATTGCGCGCCGCTCCAGGTTCAATCGCCGGGTTACGCTGCGCTAACCCGACCTGCGAACATCAGGCGTGAGAGGGCATGAGGCAATTCGCACGCCGCTAACGCAGCAGTCGTAAATTAATCGTAAAATGGTCCCTTCGCTGCATCTCGCCGGCGGCCACGTGCCGCGGGCATCTGTTGAAGGAGTTGTCATGAAGATCAGGCTTGCCTTCGGATTGTCCGCCGCGCTGTTGTTTGCTGGCATGGCCCATGCGCAACAAAGCGCCCAGGATCAGCCCGCGGGCGATCTGGTGCCGCCGACCAGCGCCAGCGATTTCACCGCCAGCCAGTTGGATGCCGTGTTGGCCGGTTCCTGGCGCTCAGCAACCGACAAGGCGCGCGACGTCTATCGCCATCCCAAGCAGACGCTGCAGTTCTTCGGTTTGCAGCCGGATCAGACGGTGGTGGAAATTACCCCTGGCGGCGGTTGGTATAGCGAAATCCTCGCACCGCTGCTGCGCGACAACGGTCACTACGTGGCCGCTGTGCCGGCCGGCAACGGCGCCGAACAGAAGCGCAATGCCGCAGCGCTGCAGGCCAAGTTTGCCGGCGATGCCGCCGAGTACGGCAAGGCCAGCATCATCACCTTCAATCCCAAGACGCCGGTGTTCGGGCCGGCCGGGTCGGCCGACATGGTGCTGACCTTCCGCAATGTCCACAACTGGGCGGAGGCGGGCACGGGGGAGGCGATGTTCAAGGCGTTCTATGCCGTGCTCAAGCCGGGCGGCACGCTGGGTGTTGCCGACCATCGGGCGGCGCAAGGCGCCAGCTTCGAATCGGTCAAGGACACCGGCTACCTGCCTACTGACTACGTGATCAAGCTGGCCACCGACGCCGGTTTCAAGCTGGATGCGCAGAGCGAGATCAACGCCAACCCCAAGGACACCAAGGATTACCCCAAGGGTGTGTGGACGCTGCCGCCCACCCTGACCCTGGGCGAGCAGGATCGCGCCAAATACCTGGCGATCGGCGAGTCCGATCGCATGACGCTGCGCTTCGTCAAGCCGGCCAAGGCGCCGGCTTCGTCTTCCAGCTCGCCGGCGCATTGATGGCCTGGGCGGGCCATCGCCTGCCTTGGCCTTGCTCCCCTGCGGCGCGTTCATCGAAGCGCCCGCGGGGGTGAGCAAAAAACCATGCTCATTGCGTTGAACAAACCTTTTGGTGTGCTGTGCCAGTTCACCACCCAGGACGGTCGGCCTACGCTGGCCGATTACGTGCGGCAGAAAGACGTATACCCCGCCGGCCGGCTCGATCACGACAGCGAAGGTCTGCTGCTGCTGACCGATGACGGCGTGCTCGCCCATCGCCTGACCGACCCGAAGCACAAGCAACCCAAGACCTATCTGGTGCAGGTGGACGGTGCGATCGACGACTGTGCTTTGCAGGCCTTGTCCCGCGGCGTGGTGTTGAACGACGGACCGACCCTGCCGGCACAAGCCGAACCGGCCTACGAGCCGGGCTGGCTGTGGCCGCGCGATCCGCCGGTGCGCTTCCGCAAAAGCATTCCCACCAGTTGGTTGTCGATCACCTTGCGCGAAGGACGCAACCGCCAGGTCCGGCGCATGACGGCAGCAGTTGGTTTTCCTACTCTGCGTTTGATCCGCGTGCGGATAGGGGGTTATGCGTTGGATGACCTGCCGCTTGGACAGACGCGTGTCGTTTTGCCGTAGGCGGCAGGTTGGCTTGCCCCGGACTTGATCCGTGGCTAATTCAGCAATTCCAGGCGATATTTGCTGGGTTACCCCCGGATCAAGTCCGGGGTAACCCAGCCTACGTTTTGACGCGGCGCTACAAGCCAAAAAATGCTTTCGCGGTCTCCGTGCTGTTTGCCGCCGTCACGTCCACCGGCTCGCCGCGATCGCGCGCGATTTCCTCACAGATGTGCTTCAGGTACATCGGTTCGTTGCGCCGATGGCTGGGCTGCGGGCGTACCGTGCGCGGCAGCAGATAGGGCGCGTCGGTCTCGATCATCAGGCGATGGCTCGGAATCTCGCGCACAAATTCGCGCAGATGCGTGCCGCGGCGTTCGTCGCAGATCCAGCCGGTGATGCCGATGTGGCAATCCAGCGCGAGATAGTCGAGCAGCGCCTCGCGGGTATCGGTAAAGCAATGCACCACGGCAGCTGGAATCCGCTCGCGATAGCGCTTGAGCAAAGCCAGGAAATCGTGATGCGCATCACGCTGGTGCAGAAACAAAGGCTTGCCCACATCAACGGCGATCTGCAATTGCCGCTCGAATACCTGCAACTGCACGTCGCGCGGCGAGTAGTTGCGGTTGTAATCCAGCCCGGTCTCGCCGACCGCGCGAACCTCCGGCTGCCGCGCGAGCTCCCGCAAGCGGGCGTCGGTGGCGTCGCCGTAGTCGATGGCGTGATGCGGGTGGACCCCTGTCGTGGCATACAAAACACCAGGGTGCTTTTGGGCCACGTCTACGGCATGTTCACTGCCGGCGTGTGACGCGCCGGTGACGACCATTTTTACGACTCCGTGCGCCTTGGCGCGGTCGAGCACGGCGTCGAAATCGTGCCGAAACGATTCGTGAGTGAGATTGGCACCGATATCAATGAGCTGCATGGAGAACCCTTTTTTGGTTTTTATTGTCCCATTCCTTGAGTGCCATCGCCCAGTCCTGCATGAACGGCTGACCCGTACGTGCCGGCAGCTTGCCTGGCAAGGCTCGCCAGTCGCTTTGTGGATGTGTTACGAATGGGATTCGCCTGTTCGACGCTAGGGGACGTCGGGTAGGCAAGGATGCGTTTTTTGAGATGTCAGTCACGAGTGGGGTGGAGCATGTCGGCAGTCGTAAAGCCGGCGTCCGTTGGGGCAGCCAAGGCCACGGATGACCATGAATCGGCAGTGTGTGCACTGCTGGTGGCGCGCGGGCGCCTGAAAGACAACGATCTGGTACGTGCCCGGCGCCTGCACGAGGAGGCCCCGGAAGGCACGCTGACCGCCTTGCTGGCGCGGCTGGGCCTGGTGTCCGAGCGCGACCTTGCCGAGGCCTGGGCCGAACGCCTGGATGCGCCGCTGCTGGCCATCAAGGACGTGCCGGACATGCCGCCGGCCGACCTCGATATATCGCTGCGCTTTCTCAAGCAGCAGCACGTGGTGCCGGTACGTTCCGGCGAGGACGACCTGGCCCTGGTGGTGGCCGACCCGGCCGATCCGTATCCCTTGCACGCCGTGCGCCTGGCTTCGGGCAAGGCGGTATCGCTGTGCATCGGCCTGCGCTCGGAAATCGACGACCTGATCGAGCGCTACTACGGCCAGGGCCGTTCGGCCATGGGCACCATCGTGGAAAACCTCGACGGCAGCGCCGCCGAAGAAGACGACGTGGAACACCTGCGCGATCTCGCTTCCGAGGCGCCGGTGATCCGCCTGGTCAACCTGATCCTGCAGCGCGCGGTGGAACAGCGCGCTTCGGACGTGCACATCGAGCCGTTCGAGAACCGCCTGAAGGTGCGCTACCGCATCGACGGCGTGTTGCACGAAGTGGAAGCCCCGCCATCCAGTTCCACCGCGGCGGTGATCAGCCGCGTGAAGATCATGGCCAAGCTCAACATCGCCGAGCGCCGCCTGCCGCAGGACGGCCGCATCCAGTTGCGCGTGCAAGGCAAGGAACTGGACCTGCGCGTATCCACCGTGCCCACCAGTTTCGGCGAATCGGTGGTGATGCGTATTCTCGACCGCGAAACGGTGGTGTTCGATTTCGCCTCGCTCGGCTTTACTGGCGCTTTCCAGGATCGCTTCGTGGAAGTGCTGCAGCGCCCGCACGGCATCCTGCTGGTGACCGGTCCGACCGGTTCGGGCAAGACCACCACGCTGTACACGGCGCTGTCGAAGATCAACACGCCGGGGGTGAAGATCATCACCGTCGAGGATCCGGTCGAGTACCAGCTCGAAGGCATCAACCAGATCCAGGTGAAGCCGCAGATCGGGCTGGATTTCGCCAACGCGCTGCGCTCGATCATGCGCCAGGATCCGGACGTGATCATGATCGGCGAAATGCGCGACCTGGAAACCTGCCGCATCGCCATCCAGTCCGCGCTCACCGGCCACCTGGTGCTGTCCACCCTGCACACCAACAGCGCTTCCGGCGGCGTCACCCGCATGCTCGACATGGGCGTGGAGGATTATCTGCTCGGCTCCACCGTCAACGGCATCCTGGCGCAGCGCCTGGTGCGCCGCCTCGATCCGGAAACGGCGATTCCCTACGAAGCACCACCGGAAGTCGTCGAGCAATTCGAGCTGGAGAAGTACACCGACGAACGACCGATTCGCTTGTGGAAACCAGGCAGCAGCGCGTCCAATCCCACCGGTTACCGTGGCCGTCGCGCCATCATGGAGTTCCTGGTGATGAGCGACTCCCTGCGCCGCCTGGTGATGCAGCGCGCCGATGCCGGCGAGATCGAGAAACAGGCGCGCGTCGAAGGCATGCGCACGATGTACGAGGATGGCATTGCCAAGGCCGTGGCAGGCATCACCACCATCGAGGAGGTGTTGCGTGTTACGCAGGAAGGATGACGCCGCCGCTTTTACTCCCTCTCCTCTTTGGGGAGAGGGTTGGGGTGAGGGGCGGCTCTTGCGCAGCCCCTTCATCGGCGCGCGCTCCGATGCGGCCATCACGCAAGCCTGGCCCCTTACCTCAATCCTCTCCCCGCAGGGGAGAGGAGGCGAACGCGAAGAGCTGTTTCCTTTATGAGCCAGTTCCGCTACCGCGCCGTCAGTGCCACCGGCGAAATCATGCAGGGACAGATGGAGGCGTCCAGCCTCGATGAAGTGATCGTGCGCCTGCAGGATCAGGGCCACACGCCGCTGGAAGCCAAACCCGCCGATGCCGCCGGGGAAGGCGGCGGTTTCGCCGGCCTGTTCAAGCGCGGTCCGTTCAGCGGCGATCAGCTGGCGCAGTTCACCCATCAGCTCGCCACCCTGCTGGGTGCGGGGCAGCCGCTGGATCGCGCGCTGGGCATTCTCTTGGACCTGCCCGAGGGCGAACACGCCAAGAAACTGATTGAGCGCGTGCGCGACCGCGTGCGCGGCGGTACGCCGTTGTCGCAGGCGCTGGATGAAGAGCACGGCGTTTTTCCCAAGCTGTACATCGCGCTGGTGCGCGCCGGCGAAGTCGGCGGTTCGCTGGAAGATACGCTGCGCCGGTTGGCCGATTACCTGGAACGCAGCCAGCAATTGCGCGGCAGCATCATCAATGCGCTGATCTATCCGGCGTTCCTGATGGTCGGCGTGCTGGGTTCGCTGCTGCTGTTGCTGACCTATGTCGTGCCGCAGTTCGTGCCGATCTTCCAGGACATGCAGGTACCGATTCCGTGGATCACCCGCGCCGTGCTGTTGCTGGGCACCACCTTGCAGGACTGGTGGTGGCTGATCGCGGTGCTGATCATCGGCGGCGCGTTCGTGTGGCGCGCACGCATGCGCGATCCCGCCATGCGCATGGCCTGGCACGAACGCCTGCTCAAGATGCGCCTGGTCGGCCCGCTGGTGCTGAAGGTGGAAACCGCGCGCCTGGCCCGCACGCTCGGCACCCTGGTGAAAAACGGCGTGCCCTTGCTCTCCGCGTTGGGCATTGCGCGCATGGTCACGTCCAACAAGGCCTTGGACGAATCGCTGGTCCAGGCCACCGACATGGTCAAGGGCGGCAACGGACTCAGCCTGGCGCTGGCGCATTCGCAGCGCTTTCCGCGGCTGGCCATCCAGATGGTGCAGGTGGGCGAGGAGGCGGGGCAACTGGACACCATGCTACTGAAGGTGGCCGACACCTTCGAGCTGGAAAGCCGCCGCTCCATCGATCGCCTGCTCGCTGCGCTGGTGCCCGCGCTCACCATCGTCATGACGGTATTCGTGGCCATCATCATGGCGGCCATCCTGCTGCCGTTGCTCAGCCTTACCAGCAACATTCAATGATCGGCTTCGTCCGATCGGCGTACCCCTGTCGTTCACGCTACAAGAAAACGGAGAAATGCATCCATGCAGTACAGATATCCGCGAACCCGGCAACTGCGTAACCCTTCCCGCAGCGCCGGCTTCACCTTGCTGGAAATGCTGGCGGTCATCGTGCTGATCGGCATCGTAGGTGCCATCGTGGTGCGCCAGGTCGGCAGCAGCGTGGACAAGGGCAAGTACGGCGCGGGCAAGGCACAGGTCACCACGCTCAGCCAGGCCATCGACAGCTATGCCCTGGACAACGGTTCGCCGCCGGCACAGTTGCAGGATCTGGTAACCAAGCCCGCCAACGCCAACAACTGGCAGGGACCGTACGTGAAGCCTTCGCAGTTGAAGGATCCGTGGGGCCACGACTTTGGCTACAAATATCCCGGCGAACACGGCAATTACGACCTGATTTTTTATGGGCGCGATGGCAAGCCGGGCGGCGAAGGGTATGACGCCGACGTGGGGAACTGGCAGTAATGAACGGGGAACGGGTAACGGGGAACGGGGAACGTGATGGGGCGCTGCCTCATCGCGTGATTCGTGCCCGTTCCTCTTTTGGGAAAAACGATTCGTCGAACGTGGGAGTGCGCGCGGTATCGCGCAAATCTTTGCGTTCCCCGTTACCCGTTTCCCTGCGGCACACCCAGCGCGCCTTCACCCTGCTGGAAATGCTCGCCGTCATCATCCTGATCGGCATCGCGGCGGCAGCCGTATCGATCTCGGTGGCACGCGGCCTGGCCAGTGCGCGCATCAACGCAGCGGCCGGCGAGATCGCCGCATCGCTGCGCGCCACGCGCACGCAGGCGATCGTGC
Source organism: Dyella mobilis (assembly GCF_016904945.1). Classification (GTDB taxonomy): domain Bacteria; phylum Pseudomonadota; class Gammaproteobacteria; order Xanthomonadales; family Rhodanobacteraceae; genus Dyella_B; species Dyella_B mobilis. The sequence continues at coordinate 188,380 of NZ_JADIKF010000034.1, read as the reverse complement.
ATGGCCAGCCGAGTACGTTCCAGATCGACGTGCGCGGCGACAGTTACCAGGGTGTGGACAAGCGCAGCGTGCGCCTGCCCAAGGGCCTGGACGTGGAAGTGACCAGCGCCACCAAGGATCAGAGTGGCGGCGACGTGGCGCGCATTCGCTTCTTTCCCGATGGCAGCTCCACCGGCGGGCGCATCACCTTGCGCAGCGGCAAGCGCGAATGGCACGTCAACGTGTCCTGGCTGACCGGCGCGATCACGTTCTTCGACACGGCGGCACATTCATGAGCACGCCGCCTCGCCGCCATCGCGGCTTCAGCTTGCTCGAAGTGATCGCGGCCATCCTGCTGTTGGCGGTTACCTTCGGCGCCTTGATGGAAGTGGCGGGCGGATCGATCCGCCTCTCGCAGAACGCGTCAGAACACACCCAGGCGGCATTGTGGGCGCGCTCGCTGCTGGATACGCGCTTCGCGCTCGATCCCATCCAGACCGGCGTTACCGAAGGGCACTTCGACAATCACTACCGCTGGCGCCTGCAGGTAACCCCGTGGGTAGCGCCGGGTGTGCAACCCGCTGCCAACGCCAGCGCCATGCAGATGTACCGGCTCGACCTCGACGTGATGTGGGGCTCGGCACCCTTCGAGCGCAAGGCGCATTTCAGCACGCTGCGCATCGGCAGCCCCAACAACGCGACTCCTTCGCTATGAAGCGCGCAGCCGGTTTCACCTTGCTGGAAGTCCTCGGCGCGCTGATGCTGATGGCGCTGTTGCTGCTGGGCGTGTATTCGGGCGTGCGCTCGGCCACCCACACGGTGCAGGCCGGCACGCTGAAAATCGAGCAGCTGGATCAGGTGCGTTCCGCGCAAATGTTTTTGCGCCGCGAGTTGGAGCAGGCGATGACGCAGGCCATCGCGCACGACGACAACAATAACAATATCTATTTCATCGGCAGCAGCAACGAAATGCAGTTCGTGGCGCCGCTGCCCGGCTATCTCGGTGTGAGCGGCCCGCAGATCGTCGACGTGAAACTGGTTTCCGACGGCGACAAAGGCAAGCAATTGGTGGCGAGCCTGGCGGTGCTTCCGCCGGATGGCAGCAAGCCCAAGCCGTTGGGCGATCCACAGGTGCTGCTCGATGGCATCGTCGACGGCGGTTTCAGCTATCGCGGTCTGGATCAGCAAGGCAAGCTGATGGATTGGCAGAGCGACTGGAAATTCGCCGGCAACATGCCCAATGTGGTCACCATCAAGCTGGCGTTGCGCAACGGCCGCGAGTGGCCGCTGCTAAGTGCGCCGTTGCGCGTGAATGCGGCAGCCTCGCAGGCGCCGGGCAATCTGCTGCGCGGCTTGCACGGTCCGGGAGTCGGACCATGAAGCGCGCGCAACGCGGGGTCGCCCTGTTGGTGGTGATGTGGGCGTGCACGCTGCTTGCCATCCTGCTCGGCGGCTATGCGGTGCTGGCGCATACCGAAGGTTTGCAGGCCAGTTATCAGTTTCAGCAGACGCGCGCGCACTATGCGGCGGAGGCGGGTGTGATGCGTGCGATCTATGCGCTGCAGGCGCCGAACATCAATGATCGCTGGGTGGCCGACGGTCGCGTTTATCCGTTCGCCTTCGAGGGCGCGAAGATTGCGGTCTCGGCAGTTTCCGAAAACGGCAAGGTGGACCTCAATGCCGCCTCGCCCGACGTGCTCACCAATCTCTTTCGCAACGCCGGCGTGGATGCACAGCACGCCGCGGCCATCGCCCAGGCTGTCGTCGACTGGCGCAGTTTCCCCATGACCCCGCAACAGGTGGCGCAGCGTGCCGCCGTCTATACGGCAGCCGGGCGCGACTACGGTCCGCGCAATGCACCCTTCGCCAGCGTGGAGGAGTTGCAGATGGTGCTGGGGGTAACGCCGGCGATCTACCAGGCGGTTGCGCCTTACGTCACGATTTGGTCGGGTCGTGCCACTCCGGATCCGAGCACGGCGCCATTGCTTGCGCTAGCCTCCATTCCGCCCGGCATGAACCTGCAACAGGCGGCGGCGATGATAGCCGCGCGCCCCGGCAACGCCGCTGCGAATGCAGGCGGGGTAGGGCTGGTCGCAAACAATGGCATCACGCATAGTATTCGGTCGGAGGCCGTGCTCGCCGATGGAACGCGTGCGGTATTGCGCGCCACCGTGCGCTTGCAAGGGTTTCGGCCCGGTTCGCAAGCTTTTGCGGTGCTGCGCTGGCAAGAGGGAGATGGGGAGTGAATTCCGCTACGCAGACACTGCGACCGCAGTTGGAACGTGTACGCCGCGCCTGGCGCGGGTCGCCTTTGCCGGCCTTTCTGGACTGGTGGAGCGGTGAGCTGCGCACCTTGCTGCCGGTACGCTGGCAGGGTTTCTTCAGCGGCGGCAACGTGTGGTGCCTGTTGCGGCACGACAATGGCGAGTGGCAGGTTCGCCGCAGCGGCCAGCCGCAGGCATCGGCGCCGTGGAGCGATGCTCTCGACGCGCCCTCGCAACAGTCCGCGTTGGGTGCCGCCGTAGCCGGCGTGGACAGCCAGGATTTGCGCCTGGCCCTGTGCCTGCCGCAGGAGCTGGTACTGCGCCGCCGCCTGCTGTTGCCCGACGCGGCGCGCGACAATCTGCGCCAGATCGGCGCCTTTGAAATGGATCGCCAGACGCCGTTTCGCACTGATCAGGTGTACTACGACCTGCGCGAGCTGCCCGGCCCGGCGCCATCCGGGCGCATCGCCGCCGAGCTGATTGCCACGCCGCGTGCGGTGGTCGATGCACGGCTCGATCTGCTGCGCCATGCCGGCATCGCCATCGATGCCGTGGATCTGTGTGAGGGCGACAAGCGGCTGGGTGTGAACCTGTTGCCGCCGGGTGTGGCACGCGTGCATCGCGATCCGCGCCGCCGCTTGAACCTTGCGCTGGCCGGCGCCGCCGCACTGCTGTTGTTGCTGAGTCTCGGACAGTGGCTGCACAACCGCGACGATGCCTTGGCCGCCATGCAGACGCAGGTCGACGACATGCACGCCGACGCGCAAAAAGTTTCCGAGCTGCGCAAGCAACTGGAAGACAGCGCCGGCGCATCCGGCTTCCTCGCGCGGCGCAAGACCGATACCGTGGCCGTGGTCGACATACTGCAGGATCTCACCACGCGCATTCCCGACGACACCTGGCTGGAACGCTTTACCGTCGACAGCAGCGGACACGTCGGCATGCAGGGACAAAGCGCCAAGGCCGCATCGCTGATCGACGCACTGCAGAGCAGCAAGCTCCTCACCGGTGCCAATTTCCAGGGCGTGATCCAGCGCGATCCCGCGACCAACAAGGAGCGCTTCTTCATGGATGCGCAAGTGCGTGCGCCCAGCAATGCCAAGCCGGCGGCGAGCAGCAGCACGGGAGCGGCGCGATGAACATGCGCCCGATGAAACCGTTGGAAAGCCGCCTGGCCGCCATCGGCTTGCTGCTGCTGGTCGTGCTGCTGGCGTATTTCGTGTTGCTGCATTGGTGGTTCGTCGCGCCGCTGCGCGACGTCGACAGCCAGATGGACGATTTGCGCGATACGCAAAGCCGCTATGCCGCCGCCATTGCGGAAAAACCGCAACTGCAAAAGCGCCTGGCCGAGCTGGGGCACGACCAGGCCGACAGCAGCACCTTTCTGCCGGAAAGCGATCCCAACGCGGCGGCAGCCGGCCTGATGCAGCGTGTGGTCGACGACGCCGCCGCCCACGCACAGGAAGGCAGCTGCGAAGTCAGCCAGAAGATGCCGGTACCCAATCCCACCACTGTCTCCAGCGATCCCTATCGCAAGGTGGTGGTGAGCATCAGCCTGCACTGCGACATGCAGCCATTGGTCGGCCTGCTGTACACGCTGGAAAAGGGCAAGCCGTATCTGTTCGTGCAGGATTTCAGCGTCTACCGCAATCCGCTGATGAACACGCAGAAAGGCGGGGGCGTGCCGCTGGAGGTGCAGTTCACCCTGGCCGGTTATGTCAATGCGCCCGCCAATGCGCCCGGGGCCAATGCGAACGGCGACAACGCGACGGGAGACGATGCGCAATGAATGCCGCCTCCCAGCGCCGTCTCACGCCCATGGTCGGCACCGCCGCCGCCGTGCTTGGCGTCGCCTTTCTTTCCCTGCTGTTCGGCGTCGGTCATGGCGTGAGCTGGAATGCGCCACGCGAAACGCCGCCGCTGCCTGCCGTGCACAACGTCGCCCTGCCTACGCCACCCGCCTTGCCTAGCTACGCGCAGGTGTGGGAGCACCCGTTGTTCAGCAGCGACCGCAAGCCGATCGTATCCAGCGGGGGCGACTCCGGCGGCGTAAGCCTGGGCGACCTGCAGCTCACCGGCATCATTCTCACCCCGTCCCTGCACATGGCCCTGCTGGGCCCGATCCACCCCAGCACCAACAAGGACGACGACAGCAGCCAGGAAGTGCGGGTGAAGGAGGGCAGCAACGTGCCTGATACCCCCTGGAAACTGATCAGGGTGCTGCCGCGTTCGGCCATATTTGCCTCCTCCAGCGGCCGTACGGAACTAAAATTGCCGGCCGGTGCACCCATAGATCAGCCTGCAGCGCCAGGGGCGATTCCGATGAATCGACCGCCCGGCACGCCCCCCGGCCCCGGACGGCCGATGCCAAATCGCGCCATGATGCAACCGTCGCCGGCCGGCCCGATGCCTCCGCCGAACGACGTGCAGGCACAACGACTACAAAAACTCAGGGCCGCCATTCTTAAGCAGCGTTCCCAGCAAGCCGGAAACGCTCAGGGAGAACATTGATTCATGACACACGTGCGCACGCAGTTTTACCGACGCCAAGGCTTGCAGGTCAGCGCCATTGCGCTCGCCGTTTTCCTGAGTGGCTGCGCGGCCAACAAGCCGCTGACCCAGCCCGATCTTTCGCTGGAGCGCGAAGCCGTCGCGGGCACCGAAAAGCCGGCGCCGCAGCCCGAGCAGCTCAATAACAGCCTCGGCAACACCACTCCTGCGCCGCCGGTCGCCAGCATCAGCACCGGCAGTGGCCGGTTCGTGCGCCCGACCGGCCTGTCGACGCCGCGTCCGGCTGCCACCGGTAGCGGCGCCGTCACCTTCAACTTCGAAAACCAGCCGGTGCAGGCGGTGGTGAAGGCGATCCTGGGCGACCTGCTGCAACAGAACTACACGATCGTGCCGGGCGTGCAAGGCAATATTTCCTTCTCCACCTCCGAACCGGTGGACAGCAGCCAGGCAATGCCGATCCTGGAAACGCTGCTGTCGTGGACCCACAACGCGCTGATCAAGACCAACGGCCGCTACGTGGTGATGCCCGAAAAGGATGCCGTGCAAGGTAACGTTGCCCCGAGCCTCGGCGCCGTGGCGCCCGCCGGCGGCATGCAGGCGCGCCTGTTCCCGCTGCATTACATCGCCGCCGACCAGATGCAAAAACTGCTGAAGCCGTTTGCGCGCCCCGATTCGATTCTGCTGGTCGACAACGCGCGCAACGTCATCGTGGTGGCCGGCACACCGGATGAACTGGCCAACTACGACCGCACCGTGCGCACCTTCGACGTCGACTGGCTCAAGGGCATGTCGGTCGGCGTATTCAATCTGCAGCACGCCACCGTCGAAGACCTGATGCCGCAACTGGACAGCATGTTCGGTGCGAAAGGCGATACGCCGCTGGCCGGCATGCTGCGCTTCATTCCGATCAAGCGCACCAACGCGCTGGTGGTGATCAGCACGCAGCCCAACTACCTCAGCGAAGTGGGCGAATGGATCGCCAAGATTGATTTGGGCGGTGGCAACGAGCCGCACCTCTACGTGTATGACGTGCGCAACATCAATGCGTCGGATCTGGCGCACTACCTCGCGATGATCTACACCGACAACGGCGGTAGCGGCGGCAGCGACCGTGGCGGCGCCGTCGCACCGGGCATGGGCGGTGGCACCACCTTGGGCGTCGGCAACAATGCATCGGGCTCGAGCAGTGGCATGGGCAGCAGCGCCGGCAGCTTCGGTAGTTCGACGACGGGTGGCCTGTCCAGCGGTCTCGGTAGCTCGACCGGGGGCAGCAGCTACCCGTCAAGCTCCGGCACGGGCAGCAGCAGTGCTTTCGGTAGCTCATCCTCGTTGACCGGTGGTACCGGCGGTAGCACCGGTGTCAGCGGCGTCGGCATGAATGGTGGCTTGTCCAACAACAACAACCAGGACCAGGGCTACAGCTCCAAAGACGGCAGCATTCGCATCAGCTCGGTGGATGCCAACAATCAGTTGCTGGTGCGCGCACGTCCGGCACAATGGGAAGAGATTCTCGGCGCCGTCAAACAGCTCGACGTGCCGCCGCTGCAAGTGCAGATCGAAACGCGCGTGTTCGAGGTGGATCTGGTCGGCGACCTCCAGTACGGCGTGCAGTGGTACCTGCAAGGTTTGGCGGGCGGTACGCAAAACGGCGATAGCTATACCCCGGGTAATCCGAATGCGCACCGCATGATTGGCCTGGGTGGTGGCTTCGGCGCCACGTCAAATTCCAATTCGACCAACACCTATAGTGGTCAGCCGTTCTTCTATTCTTTCTTGAGTTCGAACGGCAAATTCCAGGTCGCCGTCAACGCACTGGAAAGCAGTCAAAACACCAAGACGTTGTCGGCGCCTTCGCTGGTCGTTCTAAACAATCAGGTCGCGCACATCCAGGTCGGTAATCAGATTCCGGTCAACCAGACCTACTACGTCGGGGTGGGTGGGAGCAGCGAGCCGACCACCGCGGGCCAGGTGCAATACATCCCCACCGGCATCATTCTGGACGTGCAGCCGCGCGTGAATCCCGGTGGATTGGTCTATCTCAACATCGATCAACAAGTCAGCCAGACTACCTCGGCCACGCCCAATGCGCAGGGCAACTACACCATCCAGCAGCGCCAAGTGGCCACCCAACTCGGCGTGCAGAACGGGCAGACTGTCTTGCTCGGTGGCTTGATCGAGCAACAGAACGCCGATAACGGCTCGGGCGTGCCGCTGTTGAGCGATATTCCGGTGCTGGGCAAGTTGTTCGGTTCGACGGGCAAGAGCAAGACCCGCACCGAACTGATCGTATTGATCACCCCGCGCGTGATCACCAACAGCGAAGACGCCAAGCAAATCACCGAAGACTACCAGAGCGGCTTCGAGTCGCTGGCGCCGTTGCGGCCGCGTACCACCACGGCTGAGCCGACGACCACCGTCACCAATCCGTACCACTAACGGTACCGCTCACGTGCATGCCTCCCCGCGAGGCATGCACGCTGCGCATAGGTCCATGGCGGCACCGGAATTATCATCGCGCGCATTACCGTGCCGATGTTCCTGATATTCGCCGCGTGCCCGCCGCACAGCGGCAGCTCGTGCTGGAGGTGCCGCCTGGCGCCGCCCCCCCTAGGTTTCGCTGGCGCTGCTCGCTGAGCCCTGGCTGCAAGGCACCAAGATTGTGATGCTAGAGCCGCGCTGCATCGCTACGCGGCAGCGCGGTGCATAGCGTGGCAGTTGGATGAGGCGGTGGACTATCGCATTCGCTTCGAATTGAGGATGTGTGCGGTCACGCTCATCAAAGTGGTGACCGTGGGCACTTTCACGCGGCTGATCCAGGAGTATCCCAAACTCAACGGCATCGGCGCGATCCAGTTCGACGAATTCCACGAGCGCCATCTTGCCAGCGATGTCGGTGCGGCCTTGGTGTTGGATATCCAGGGCAAGCTACGGCCGGATCTGCGCATCGTATGATGTTGACCGAGCTGGACTGCGCGCGTGTGGCCCAGTGGCTGGATGCGCCACGCACCAGCAGCCAGGGGGGTGGCTTTCCGGTGCGCGTCGACTACCCGTCGGCACGCTCGCAGGAAAACGTGGAGCATTATCTGGCGCGCATCGTGTGGTAGTCGCTGGAAGAAAATGACGGCGACGTGCTCGCGTTCCTGCTTGTCCGACGTGAAGTCGACCTGATGCAGGGCGTGCTCGCGCAAACAGTTCGGCGCGACGATGTGGACATGCTCACGACGATCACGAACGGTTAGCCCATTCCGGGCAACGAAAGCCCTGCGGCCAACGTACGCGGTACAACGCGCGGCAGTATTTGGCTTCCGTGCCGTACCAGCTCATAAACTCTATCAGCGACAGAGGCCACTAGAACCGCATCGGGTTGATCGCCACGATGTCCTTCCTCGTTGGAAAGGATGCCGTCGTCCACGAATAACATCTCAAATCATCCGATTTGGAGCTGAGAGTCGTGGCTAATCAGGAGAGATGATTTCTTTGTAGGGAATTTCTGAAATGTCGCGTTTTATTGTGTATTTCATAGAAAGTGTCTGGCAAAAAAACACAATTACAGTCGACGCGATCCTGGTCCTATATAGGTAGCGTCTGGAGTATTGTCTTCGCATAAATGAATGATTGAGTCTGAGGAATTAAAGAGTCGACAAAGGAAGGTGGAGCGTGAAAACATTCAAGCGTGAATGTATGTCGGTCCTAGTGGTTGCATCATTGTTAACGTGTTCGTTGCCATTGCTGTCATACGCAGGCGAAAATGCCTACGACTTTTCTAAGTTCAGGCCGAATTACATCTTGTCGGGATGTAGCGGCCGCACATCTACACCAAACGGGTACGTCTGGACTTCTGTCCAGCATGCTGCTTCGTGTGGAGGGCCTGGCCACGAAATGCTGCTTCTAATTTACGAAAGCTATTTTGATAAGCCAGTGGGCTCTTCAATCCGAGTATGTTCCAACTTGAATATACCTGAGGGTTGGTCATTAAGTAGTCCGACCAAAGGTCTCAGTTGTACATTCAATGGATTAGTAGTGTCCCAATGGGTGATTACGCGAATCTACTAATTAGAACTGTCTAATTGGACGTGTCTGATGAGTGACGATAAACCTGTTCTTCCATTGAAGATGGCATTGTCGTGAGTAGGTCCCGGATTCGGTGACTTAACAATTGGATGATTCAATTAAAAAGGATGGTGTTGATATGCGTGCGAAAAAAGCAAAATTAGCATTTGCTGCTGTCATTTCCTTCGTATCCATTTATGCGACGTCTTCGATTGCTCAAAGTACGACTGATCCACAAGTCGTTCCTTTGATTCGGCCTCTGTATACGCTGGTTAGCTGTACTCTTACTCCACCTGCTGGTTATGTGTGGAGTGGGGTGAGGCAAAATGCACTTTGCGGTAACGTAGGTCAGGCAGCGGTGGAATACGTTTTTGAAAGCTACTTTGACAAACCAGTGGGGACGACATTGCAGATATGTTCCGCAAATTTTGTACCCGCCGGATGGTTTATAATTCCAAATGTGGGCACGCTAGGTCCGTGTAAACAGTATTGGACCATCATTCGAAATAGCTAATAGCTAATAGCTAATAGCTAATAGCTTTGCGTAAGTAATTGAGGGCGTCTCTCGATAAAGTTCGGGGCGCCCTCGACGTTTGGATTTGTGTTCAAATGGAGAGGATCGGGCGTTTTATTAGGTCGCTGGACTACCATAGCGAACATGACCGCGCCCAATTTTCCGATCAACTCGCTACTGCCTGATATTCAAGCAGGCCTAACTTCTCTACAAAGGCTCGTGCTGGAGGCGCCGCCTGGCGCCGGCAAAACCACGCAAGTTCCACTCGCTTTGCTCAATGCCGAATGGCTGAGCGACAAGAAAATTGTGATGCTCGAACCGCGCCGCATCGCCGCGCGGGCGGCGGCGCAGTTCATGGCGCAGCAATTGGGCGAGCAGGTTGGGCAGACGGTCGGCTATCGCATTCGCTTCGAATCGAAGGTGAGTGCGGCGACGCGGATCGAGGTGGTGACCGAGGGCATTCTTACGCGCCTGATCCAGGATGATCCCGAACTCACCGGCATCGGCGCGATCCTGTTCGACGAATTCCACGAAAGGCACCTGGCCGGCGATCTCGGTGCAGCCTTGGCGCTGGATATCCAGGGCACGCTGCGGCCGGATCTGCGTATTGTGGTGATGTCGGCCACGCTGGATGGCGAGCGCATTGCGCAGTGGCTGGATGCGCCGCGGCTTAGCAGCCCCGGACGCAGTTTTCCGGTACGGGTGGAATATCCGCCGGCGCGCACGCAGGAAAGCGTGGAGCATCACCTGGCGCGCGTGGTGCGGCAGGCGCTGGAGGAAAACGACGGCGACGTGCTGGCGTTCCTGCCTGGCCGCCGCGAAATTGCCAGGGTGCAAAGCGTGCTCTCGCAATCGTTGCAGCGTGAGGATGTAGAAATCGTCGCGCTGCATGGCGAGCTGTCGCTGAGCGAGCAACAGTTGGCGCTGGCGCCGGCGGAATTCGGCACACGACGCGTGGTGCTGGCGACCAACGTTGCCGAATCCAGCGTCACCTTACCTGGCATCCGCACCGTGGTGGATGCCGGACTGGCACGTGAGCCGCGCTTCGACCCCAATTCCGGCTTCACCCGACTGGAAACGGTAAACATTTCCCAGGCTTCGGCCGATCAGCGCGCCGGCCGTGCGGGGCGTGTCGCGGAAGGTACGGCGTATCGGCTGTGGCCGCAGAGTCGTCGACTGGACCCGTCGCGCACGGCGGAAATTACCCAGGCGGAACTGTCCGGGCTGGCGCTGGAATTGGCGGCGTGGGGCAGTGCCAGCCTGCCGTGGCTGGATGCGCCGCCTGCGGGCGCGTTGGCGCAGGCGCGCGAACTGCTGAGCAGGCTTGGTGCACTCGATGCGCAAGAGCGCATCACGCCCTTGGGACGTCGCATGCTGGAGCTGGGCGCTACGCCACGCCTTGGTGCGGCCGCTACGTGTGCGCCGGAAACGTTGCATGCGTTGATTGCCGATCTGCTTGCCTTGATGGATGCGCGCTCGCCGATGCGCGGAGAAGCGTCACGTAGCGACGACTTCCGCGTACGCGTCAACGCACTGCATGCGTGGCGCGATCGCCGCAGCGCTACCGGCCAGCATGGCGGTGTCGATGCCGGTGCGCTGGCAGCGATCGAGCAAGCCAGCAAAGGCTGGCGCCGTCGCTTGGACGTACGCAGTGCCGCAAGCGGCGTGCCGCACAGTCACGCGGTGGGCGATCTGCTGCTGCATGCTTTCCCTGATCGCATTGCGCGCCAGGATGAAAGCAATCCTTTGCGCTATACCTTGGCCAACGGCCGTGGTGCGCGTTTGCACGAACAGACGGCCTTGTTGGGTGAACCATGGCTGGTGGTGCTGGACCTGCGCCACGAAGCACGCGACAGCCTGATACTTTCCGCCGCGCCGCTCGATCCGCGCATTCTCGAACAAGACTATCCCGCGCAATTCCAGCGCGTGCGCAACGTACGCTGGAACGACGAACGCGCCGCCGTGGAAGCCTTCGAGGAGCGCCGCTTCGGCGCCATCGTGCTGGAACGCCGCAGCGTGCCCGTGCAGGCGGAAGATGCGATCCCGGCATTGCTCGCCGCCATTCGCAACCGCGGCCTGGATGCCTTGCCCTGGAGCGAAGCTGCGCGGCGCTTGCGCCTGCGCATGCAATCGCTGCGCGCGTGGATGCCGGAGCTCGATCTGCCGGATGTCTCCGACGAGCACCTGCTCGACACGTTGCAGCACTGGCTGGCGCCCTACCTGCAAGGCAAGCGCAAACTGGATGCGTTGTCGGAAGAGGATCTTTCGCAGGCGCTCGCAGCGCTGTTCGACTACGAGCAGCGCCGCCAACTCGATGCCCACGCGCCCGACAGCCTGACCGTGCCCAGCGGCCAGACGCGCCGCTTGGAATACAGCCCCGGCGAAGCGCCCGTACTCGCGGTCAAGCTGCAAGAGCTGTTCGGCCTCGCCGATACGCCGAGCGTGGCAGGCGGGCGCATTCCGGTAACGCTGCATCTGTTGTCCCCGGCTGGGCGCCCGATCCAGGTGACGCAGGACCTCAAGGGCTTCTGGGAGCGCACCTACCCGGAAGTGAAAAAGGAATTGAAGGGACGCTATCCCAAGCATCCCTGGCCGGACGATCCGTGGACGGCCACGCCCACGCACCGCGCCAAGCCGCGCGGTACCTGATGCCGTCGAGCCGCGGCGCGCTTTCCGCAAAAGCGATAGCGCTTGCGGGGTTTATTCCTATCACTCCATCCGTAAGCGCCGACATACAGCCGCTCGCGAAAGTAGGAAATTGGTGACGTCGGGCGTGCTCCGCGTTTTTCAGGAAATCGCACGCCCGACGTATGAAGTGAAGTGCGCGGATCGCAAGAGTTAGCGCTCGAACGATCCGCTGGCCACCACCAACTTAAGCGGAGTTGATCATGGTTAAACCCATCATACGGCACCGATGCACTGCCGCATCTTTCCCCTGCCACATTTCGAGTCACTTCACACGCGTCCGGACAGGGCGACGTCGGGCCAACCCGGGTAGCGGATAAAACGATATCGGCCGGTATTGCTTTTCCGTGCAGGATTTTTCCTGCAACCCATCACGCCGTGTGCAATGCACGGCGTGACTTAACCCTCATGGAGTGACGACAATGGCCAAGCGCCACAACGAGGACGCCACGGCGTCCGGCTATCTGCTGACCGAAAAAAACTATCTGCGATTGGAAAAGGTCCGCGATCAACTGCTGCTGATCGCCAACTTCATCACCGCCGTCACGCAGGAAGAAGAGGACATTCCCCTACAAGTAACACGCAGCGCCTTCAGTCAATGCCTGGAAGGTTTTGCCGACCAGATCGATGTGGCATTGACGACAACGGAATGGCGAAGACGCGCCAACCGTAGGCTGGGTTAGCGCAGCGTAACCCAGCAGTAGCGATCGGGACGTCAGGTGACCCTAGGATCAATACCGGGGCAACCCCATGGCACTCCGTGGTAGTCAATGCAGCGAAATGGTCACCAGCCTGGCCTTGGTCGATGCGTATTCCGCGTAATGGTCCAGTACGTCTTTGGGTACTTCCTGTCCGACCTTGGAAAGCTGAACGTGGTGGACGTGGTAATGGCCCTGGTCGATGGACTTGGCGGAATCCAACGCGATTGTGGAAGACGTCGGGGTTGCTTCGCCGATGGCTCCATGAAACGTGATGATGTGGGTCGGATCGGCAAATGCCGCGACTTGAAACGACAGCCCAGTCAAGAGGCCAAAGATTGCGGGAGTCAGAAAACGCTTGCGCGGAGCAGTCTTGGTAATTCCATGGGGTGCTGCTTTCATCGTTCTTTCCTTCGATTGATGAGGTGATTGGAATCCAGGTGGCGAACGACAAGCCAGGAAATCGTTTGCTGCTGTCGAGCGCATCAATACGCCCTATCGCTTTTTTCCGTAATGACGGTGCGTGGCGTGTCACGCAGGAAACGTCGACGCCACAAAACGGAACGTGTCCGATCGACTCAGTCCACGTGCGCCACACTGCTTTGCGAAGGCATGCAGCCGATCACCGTCAATGTCGTGCGCAATGCATCATACAGTGGGGTGTACGGGCGGCTGCTTAGGAACGCGACGAGTTTGCGATCATCCTGTTGCGCAGGCGAATTCCACAGATGGCGCATTTTGCGCAGTTCACGCAGCGTCATCATGAAGGGTGCGCGCGGCGACCGAAATGTCGGGTTGCCCTCGGATCTATTTCGGGGCAACCCCATGGCATGCCGTGGCGGTCAACGCAACGAAATAGTCACCAGCCTGGCCTTGTGTGGCGCGTATTCGGCGTAATAGTCCAATACGCCTTTGGGAACGACTTCCTCGCCGACTTTGGAAACCTGATCCTGGTCGACGCGATACTGGCCGCGATCAACGGACTTGGCTGAATTCAATGCAATCGTGGAAAAGTTAGGCGTTGCTTCGCTGATGGCCCCATGGAACGTGATGATGTTGATCGGCTCGGCAAGTGCCGCACCTTGAAACGACAGGCCAGACAGCAGCCCAAAGATAGTGGTGGTCAGGAAGCGCTTGCGCGGAGCAGTCTTGGTAATCCCATGGGTTGCTGCTTTCATCGTTTCGTCCTTCGATTGATGGGGTGAATGGAATCTAGGTGGCGAACGACAAGCCAAGAAATCGTTTGTTGCTATCGAGTGCATCGGTGCGCTCTATCGTTCTCGTTTTTTTTCCGCAATGACGGTGCATGGCGTGTCATGCGGGAAACACCGGTTCCAAAAATCGGAACGCGTCCTATCCACTCACGCCACGTGTGCAGCAGTGCGTTGCGAAGGCATGCAGCCGATCGCCGTCAGTGTCGTCCGCAAAGCTTCGTCCAGCGGGGTGTACGGACGGCCGCCGAGAAACGCGACGAGTTTGCGGTCATCCAGTTGCGCCGGCGATTTCCACAAGTAGCGCATCTTGCGCAGTTCGCGCAGCGTCACCATGAAGGGCGCAAGCGCGGCCGTCATCCACCATGGAAAGTAGCCGGCGGCAATCTGCGGCTTGCCGGCCGAGCGGCGTACGGCTTCCAGCATCGCGTGGCCATCGAGCCAGAAGCCGCCGAAGTGGAACCGCTCGAAATTCGCCAGCTCTTGCTCGCGCTCCAGCAGCAGGGCGATGGTTTCGGCGACATCCGGCAGGTAAGCCCACGCGTGGCCAAGCGCATAGTCGCCGGGATATTGCATGGTCTTCACCTCCGAACCCGCCTTGACCAGGCCCTGGGAAAACCAGGTATTGCCGGCATGCGGCCCGATGAAGTCGCCACAGCGCAGGATCAGGCTGCGAACGCCGGAGGTTGCGGCATCCGCCAGGTGACGTTCCATCTCCACGCGGATCTCGCCTTTGCGCGTCTGCGGGTGTTGCGGGGAATCTTCACGCAGCAGCGGAAACGCATCGGGACCGTAGTTGTAGATCGTGCCGGGCAAGACGACGCGCGCATGATTGGCCCTCGCCGCTTCGATGGTGTTGTCCATCATCGGCAGCACAAGTTTGTCCCAGTCGCGATAGCCGGGCGGATTGACCGCGTGCACGATCGCCGCAACGCCTTGCGCGGCGCTCAATACATCGGCTGCGCTCATCGCATCGCCCTTGATCCAGGTAATGCCCTGCTGTTGGTTTTCCGGCGGCAGCGCACGCACCAGGGCGCGCACCTGCCAGCCGTGGCGCAGCAGCGCCAGGCAGGATTCGCGGCCGATGCCGCCGTTCGCGCCGATCACCAGAACTGTCTTGGATGCTTGCATGAGGGTGTCCTCCGTTGGAATGGACACAGTCTGGGTGGCGGGCAGGTAAAAGAAAATTGCCTAATAGCGTTGATCTGCTATACAAATATGTATGACTAAGACCGAGCCCGGCTGGGAGCTGTACCGTTCGTTTCTCGCAGTGATGCGCGAGGGAAGCCTGTCCGGCGCCGCGCGCGCCCTGGGCATGACCCAGCCCAGCCTGGGGCGGCACATCCGCGAACTGGAGGAAAGCCTCGGCGTGCCGCTGTTCGCCCGCTCGCCGCAAGGATTGAGCCCCACCGATCTGGCGCACGAGCTGGCCGCCCATGCGCAGGCCATGGCTTCGGCCTCGGCGGCGCTGCGCCGTGCCGCCACCACGCGGCAGGATGCCATTGCGGGCGTAGTGAGGATTGCCGCGAGCGTGATGGTCGGCGCCGAGGTGCTGCCGCCGATCCTGGCGGCGTTCCGGCAACAGCACCCGGGCATCGTGATCGAGCTGTCGCTATCCAATCAGCAGGAAGACCTGTTGCGGCGCGATGCCGACATCGCCATCCGCATGGCCCGCCCCACGCAGGAGGCGCTGGTGGCGCGCCACGTCGGCAAGATAGCGCTGGGCTTCTTTGCACACCGGCAATACCTGCAAGCGAACGGGCGACCGAAGACCGTCGCAGACCTGGTCAGTCACGCCTTGATCGGCTTCGATAAGGAAACCCCGTTTATCCGCAGCATGCGTCCGGCCGGCATGCCCTACGCGCGGGAAAACTTTGCCTTGCGCACGGATAACGACCTGGCGGCGGTGGCGGCCATTCGTGCCGGTTATGGCATCGGCATATGCCAGGTCGGCATCGCGCGACGCGATCCGGCGCTGGTGCAGCTATTGCCGGACGCCTTTGCCTTGAACATGGATACCTGGGTGGTCATGCACGAAGACCTGCGCCGCAGCGTGCGCGTGCACACGCTCTACGACCATCTCTGCGACGCCATGATCGACTACGTGAAGCAAGCCAGCGCGCCGCGGGCAAGGCGCAAACCATAGCTGCGCGCGGTTTTCAGTGGCCTATGGACATTTAGATTACATTCGTAATATTTTCAGCCGGCGCTTCGATCGGAGCGACTCGCAATCAGGGAGGGGGCGTGCTTCGTTATAACTTCGAGCTGGCGGCACGGGGGCTGCGGCGGTTTCCCAAGAGCACCCTTTTGGTGGTGCTGACGGTGGCACTGGGTCTGGCGGCATGCATGACCACGATGACGTTGCTGCACGTGCTGTCGGCCGATCCGTTGCCGGGGCGCAGCCAGCATTTGTACCTGGCATGGGTGGACACGGTGCTGGCGAAGCCATCCCATGCCAGCGCCGATCTCATGGCCGCGAACGGTATCAAGGTCAACGATTTTCACAACATCAAGTTGGCCGATGCGCAGGCGTTGCTGTCGGCACATCGCGCGGAGCGTCAGGCCGTGGTGGCCGACATGGTGGCCGACGAGGTTTCCGACGACGGTCGACATACGCAACCTCAGCAGGTCGTGCTGGCGACGACCTCGGACTTCGTGCCGATGTTCGGCGTGGCCTTGCGTTACGGGAGGGACTGGACGCCGGCCGAGGACGCCGCGCGCGTGCCGGTCGTGATGATTGATTCCGACCTGGCGCAAACGCTGTTTGGCACGCCCAATGCGGTGGGGCGCGCCGTACGGCTGAAGCACACGCTGTTTCGCGTGGTGGGAGTGATCCAACCTTATGCGCCGCAGCCGCACTTCTATGCCTTGAGCCTCGGCGCCTACAGCAGCGATGGCGGCGAAAACCTTTATGTGCCGTATCAGGCTGCCCTGGATGCGGGGCTGACACCCAACAGCTCCGATGCCTGCGACGCTTCGTACAAGATGTCGACCATAGCCGATGTCGATGCGGCGCACTGCGCTTCGCTGAGCGTGTGGGTACAGCTCGATACGGCGCAGCAGGTGGCGACGTACCGGGAGTTTCTGCAAGGCTACGTAGCGCAGCAGGCAAACCTCGCCGGCTTCGGCAAGACGCCGCGCTCGCAGCTGACCGGCGTGGCCGACTGGTTGAAGCAGAACGACGTAGTGCCCGACAGCGCGCGCCTGAATGTGTGGCTGGCCGGTTCGTTCCTGTTGCTTTGCATGGTCAATGTGATTGGCTTGTTGTCGGCGCGTTTCCTGCACCGTAGCGGCGACGTGGGCATTCGTCGCGCACTGGGCGCGCCGCGCCGCGCGGTGTTCCTGCAGCACGTGCTGGAGTCGGGCCTGGCGTGTCTTGTCGGCGGCGTGCTGGCCTTGCCGCTCACTCTGTTGGGCTTGTGGATACTTCGCCAGCAGAGCGACGACTTCTCCGGGCTTGCGCGCCTGGATCCGGCGATGTTCGCGGCGTTGTTCGCGACGGCGCTGATGGTGGGTGCGCTGGTCGGGTTGCTGCCGGCATGGCGGGTGTCGCGGGTCGAGCCGGGCCTGCAGGTCAAGGGCGAATAAGGAGTTTGCCATGTCTGTCCGGATACTTTTTTCCACCCTGCGCCGGCGCAGTTTCATGCCTACGCTGGTCATGCTGCAGGTGGCATTGGCTTGCGCCATTCTGAGCAACGTGTCGTTTCTTGCCTGGCAGCAGATGGAGCCCATGCTCGCTCCCAGCGGCGTGGACACGGAGAACCTGATCCTGGTCGACGGACTGGACGCTCCCAACCGCTCGTGGACGAAGGCCGAAGTGCAGGCCGGCACCGAGGCGCTGCGGGAAGTGCCCGGCGTGCGCGCCGTGAGCGCTGCCATGGGCTTGCCGATGGTCGTCAGCGTCCTGAGCGTGCGGGCGTATTCGGGCCCGACCGGCGTCAAGGTGGGTGCGAACGCCTATGAAGGCGACGACCTGCTCGACACCCTCGGGCTGCAGTTGGTGAGCGGCCGCAACTTTCTGTCCAGCGAATATCGCGATATCGGCAGCGACCAGGGCAAAGGTGTGCCGGAGCCGGTCATCATCACGCAATCGCTGGCGCGGCAAATGTTCGGCGATAGCGTGCCGCTGGGGCAACTGCTGCATTCTCCCGGTGACGGAACGGATCCCGGTTCGGTCGTGGTGGGCGTGGTGCGCCACCTGTTGCGCAACCAGGTGGGCATGGCTACCAATGGCCGCGCGGATGACACCGTGTTGCTGCCCGACCGCGTGGCCGATTCCTGGCTACTGTCTTATGCGGTGCGCGTTGATCCGCAGATGCGCGCCGCCGCGTTGCGTGGTGTGCGCAAGGCCGTCAAAAAGCAGTTCGGCCCCTTGCTGCCGACCGGTTCGACGCCCAAGTCGGAGTTCTACGCGACGCGTCGCGCGGAGGTCTTCAAGAGCCGCCGCGCGGCCCTGGTGCTGTTCGCCGGCGTGGCCTTGACGGTGATGGCGGTGACGGTGATCGGCATCATGGGTCTCACCGGCTTCTGGGTGCAGAAGCGCACGCCGCAGATCGGCATCCGTCGAGCCCTGGGTGCGCGGCGCAGCGACATCCTGCGTTACTTCCTGGCCGAGAACACGCTGATCGTGGGTACCGGCGTGGCGCTTGGCATGGCCTTGGCCTACTTCGGCAATAGCTGGCTGATGCGCTATTACGAGTTGCCGCATCTGCCGTGGGCGTGGCTGCCGTTGGGTGCAGCGGCGATGGTGCTGGTCGGGCAACTCGCGGCGCTCGGCCCCGCGTTGCGTGCAGCGGCGGTGCCGCCGATCGTGGCGACCCGCACGAGGTGAGCCGGCGTCGCGCGCGAACGTACGCAACGACGCTCGTTCAACATCTTGCGTGGTGGCGGAGTCCTTGGAACAGCGGTGAATAGCCAGCCAGGTTCAGGTGTTGCGTACCGGGCACCACGATGTCCGCGTGGGCATGCACGTGCAGCACTTCCAGTTCGATGATGGCAAAGCCTCCCGCGTCGGCGCGCCATGCTTCCGCCGGGCGAAACACCTGGTGGACGAGACGCGCTTCCAACTGCAGCGGACATTCCGCGATGCGCGCGGCACGCACCTGCATCGATGGGCTTGCATGCAGACCGCCAAGCGCCAGTTTGTCGCCCTCGTTGCGATAGCCTGCCCCGCGTTTCCGGGCGGAGCGTTCGCTGCCGGACGCGACGTGCTCGATCGCTGCGTGCATGGAATCGCTTGCCAGGTTGAGCACGCATTCGCCCTCGCGCAACAAGTTGGCGAGGCCGCGGTCGCCGCCGTCCAGGCCGATCACCGCGCGGTCGGCCAGCGACCACGCCGAAGACATCGGCGTGATGTGAATGGAGCCGTCCTCGTTGCGCGTGGTGATGAGCACCACCGGCGCGCCGAAATAAAGGTTCGGGGGGTTGATGACCAGGGTGTCGGGCAGGTGTTGGGCTTTCACGTTTTCGAGTGTGCGCGATCCAGTCGGGAGACATTTCGGTTTTCAGCGAAACGTCCGTGTCGCCCGAGGGCTAGACTGCACGCATGACAGACGCTAGCCCGCTCAACCGTTATCAACTTGCCGAGCTGGGAGCCATGCTGGCCGAGCCGGCGCGCGCGGCCATCCTGCTGGCGCTGATGGATGGCACCACCCGCCCGGCGGGCGAGCTGGCACACATTGCGGGCGTCAGTGCGGCCACCGCCAGCGCGCACCTCAAGCGGCTGCTGGAAGGCGGTCTGCTGGGTCTGCATGAGCAAGGGCGGCATCGCTATTTCCGACTTGCCAATGACGACGTGGCGGCCTGGCTGGAGGCGATGGCGCTGCCGCAGGCAGCACGCACCGCCACCGTCGTTGCCGCGCGCGATCCGGCGTTGTGCCGCGCACGTACCTGCTATCGCCATCTTGCCGGACAACTGGGTGTGGTGCTGTGCGAAGCCTGGCTGGAGCGAGGCTGGCTGCACGTTGGCAGCGATGGCATCAGTCTGTTGTCCGACGGCGCGGATGCTCTGGTACAGGCCGGCTGCCAGGAAGCTTCCACCCAGCAGTTGCTGCGTTTGCGCGGGCGCCATTGCCTGGATTGGACCGAGCGCCGCCTGCATCTGGGCGGCCCGCTTGGCGTGGCCATTACCGGTGCCATGCTCGATGCAGGATGGTTGCGGCGTGCGCAACGCAACCGCGCGCTATTGCCGACGCCCGACGGTTTGCGTCGATTGGCCGAACTCGGCGTGCGCCTCGATAGCTGATTTTCAACAGCTGTCAGCATTCATTCATTTTGTCTGCGTCAATGACGACGATGTCAATCGTCATTGATCACACTATTTGGATCGTGCAAACGTGAAGCCGCGGCGCGTCACGCGCAGTCGTTGCGACAAAAAAATACCTGCAAGCGTCTTTGAAGCAGGATTCGCATTCGCGATTGTTATGCATATCAACGACGGCGTATCGAAATATTTTGCGTGAAAAACTTTTTCACTTTCACGCAGCCTAGACGGCGTAAATATTGACGAATAAGGGGCTTCACGCCGTAGCGACAAAATGTTGCTTCGTGGCGCGCCGAAACTGCTATCGATATCAGCCCGGAAGCTTGCGCAAGGCGTTTCTGCATTAATTTTCGTGAAGAGAATGGCGGCGTTTCAAGCGCTCGATTACGTCATGAGAATCTGCGAATCAGTTCTATCTTTGCAGCTTGACGCAGAATTATTCGGCAGATACTTTCGATGGTATTCGCTGCGGGATGCAGGCGGCGAATGATTCCGCGGCGATGTCACGGGTTAGGGGATGACGTCGTTCGAGCGCTACGTCGGCACTGCCCGCAAAGGGAGCGCAGGGGGAGCGGCAGCACACCGAGGCTCGGGGAATCGCGGGGCAATCTCTATCGAAACAATGGCGTCGCGTCCTTACGCGACTTAACTGTTATGGGGCGCGTGCGACCTCATCGGGTTCGTTCGCCCTCGATTCCTGGGGAGTTAGAAATGCCAAGCAATCTCCGTATGAAAACCCTGGTTGTAGCAATGGGTCTGGCCGCATTGGGCAGTGCCATGGGCGTGTCCGCACAACCGTCGGCGAGCGATGCGGTTTCTGCCGTCGCCGCCAGCTCCGCGTTGGTCGCACTGCATCCGGCCGTGGCGCTGAGCAATGGCGACAAAGTGGTAGGGCCTTTGGCCTTTTCGCAGCCGATGCACGTAGTGATGACACTGAAGCTGCGCAACGAAAGCCAGCTCGATCAATACATTGCCAAGCCGGGTTTCAAGCCACTGACCACGGCCCAGTTCAATGCGCAATATGCGCCGACGGCGGCGCAGGCAAAGTCGGTAGCCGATTATCTGACGCAGGCGGGCTTCTCCAACGTCAAGATCGCTGCCAACAATGAGCTGGTTGAGGCCGACGGTCACGCCGATACGGCGCAGGCGGCTTTTCATACCAACTTCGTGCACGTCAAGACGCACGATGGACGCGACGCGTTCGCCAACAGCAGCGCCGTGCAGATTCCTGCCAGCCTGCAAGGCGTAGTGCACGCGGTGCTCGGCATGCAGAATGTGCATACCTCGCACGTGTTCGCCGTTTACCGCGATCCGATCGCTGCGCATGCCATGGCCGTGCATCCCAATGCCACCGGCACGGACGAAGGCCATGCACCTTCCGACTTCCCGTCGATCTACGGCGCCAGCGGCATGGCGAACACCACCTCGATCGCGGTGGGTTCGGTTTCTTCGGGCCCGATGGCCAACGTGCTGAGCGACCTGAAGTCGACCAACCCCAGCACCACCATCACACTGAAGGGTGACACCAGCGTCGGCAGCGGCAGCGGCAGCAACACCGGCGACGGCGAATGGGATCTGGACAGCCAGGACATCATTCCCTTCACCGGCGTGTCGCAGTATTACTTTTACGTAGCCGCTTCGTTGAGCGATGCGGATCTGCAGACCGATTACAGCTCCATCGTGTCGGACAACCTGCTGAAGGCCATCGACGTTTCGCTCGGCGAGTGCGAAACCGACGCGCAATCTTCGGGTGCAGCAGCGTCGAACGACACCACGTTCAAGCAGGCCGTTGCGCAGGGCCAGACCTTCTTCGTGTCGGCTGGCGACTCCGGTGCAGATGAATGCGGCAACGGCGGCGTGACGCCGAGTTGGCCGGCGAGCTCGCAGTACGTGACCTCCGTGGGCGGCACCGAGCTCTACACCAGCGGTACTTCCACCTGGTCCAGCGAAGTCGTGTGGAACGACCTCAGCTCCAGTGAAGGTGCTACCGGCGGCAGCCCGAGCACGTTCGAGCCGATCCCGAGCTGGCAGAAAGGCGTAGCCGGCATCACCAACCAGACCTATCGCGGCGTGCCGGACATCGCGTTCGATGCCAGCCCCAACAGCGGTGCCTTGGTGACGGTGGACGGTGCATCCGGCCAGCAGATCGGCGGCACCAGCCTCGCCGCGCCGTTGGCGGTGGGCTTCTGGGCACACGTGCTGCAAGCCAATGGCGCCAGCCTGGGCTTTGCCGCACCGGTGATCTACAAGGTGGCGCAATCGTCGTCGACCAATTACGCCAACGCCTTCCACGACATCACCTCGGGCAACAACAGCGGTGAAACCGCCGGTACCGGTTGGGACTACACCACCGGCTGGGGCAGCGTGCAGGTCAGCAACTTCAGCAGCCTGGCTGGCGGCGGCAGCTCCTCGGGCGGCAGTCCGGTGGCCAACTTCACCGATACGGTGAGCGGTCTGACGGCGACCTTCACCAACACCTCCACCGATACGGGCGGCACCATCACCTCGTATGCATGGAACTTCGGTGACGGCAGCACCTCCACCTCGGCCAGCCCGAGCCACACCTACACCGCGGCCGGTACCTATACCGTCTCGCTGGAGGTGACCGACAGCACCGGCGCGACCAACACCAAGACCGGTTCGGTGACGGTATCGTCGGGTGCGACCGGCAAGCCGGTGGCCAGCTTCACCGATGCGGTGAGCGGCCTGACGGCGACCTTCACCAATACCTCCACCGACACGGGCGGCACGATCAGCTCGTACTCGTGGAACTTCGGTGACGGCAGCACCTCCACCTCGGCCAGCCCGAGCCACACCTACACCGCCGCGGGTACCTACACCGTGTCGCTGCAGGTGACCGACAACACCGGTGCGAGCAACAGCACCAGCCAGTCGGTCACGGTGGCCAGCAGTGGTGGCACGGGTGTGTTCTCCAACAACACGCCGGTATCCATCGTTGGCGACAACTGGAGTATCAGCAACATCTCCGTGTCCGGCGAGGGCAGCAGCGCACCGTCGAACCTGAAGGTGACCGCCAACATCTCCGACACCCGCGCCAGCGGCCTGTATGTCTATCTGGTGGCACCGAACGGTGACTACGCGGAGCTGACGGCACAAAACGGCAACAACACCTGGACCGTGAACGCCTCTTCCGTGGGCGCCAATGGCACCTGGTCGCTGGAGATCTACAACCCCAGCTCGCGTGCCGGCACCTTGAACAACTGGAGCCTCACGTTCTGATGATGTACGGGGCGCAGGAAGCGCCCCATCCCCTGACTGGCTCGTTGTCATCGAGCGCTGGGCCCGGCCATTCGGCCGGGCCCTTTCTTCAGAACGCGACGATGGTTTTCAGGCCGAGCACGAATACGTTGCCGTTGTGGCTGCTGCCGGGATGAATCACGTATTGCAGGTTGGGCCGCAGGTTGATCGATGGCAGCGGCGACCAGTTGTAGAACAGCTCTGTGGCGTACTCGTAGCCGCTTTGCACCGGCACGGTGTTGCCAGGATGGAGCTGGTTGTAAAGCCGCTGGTAGGACGCCAGGCGATGGCTGCCGTGAGTAGCACCGAAGGCGAAGCCGATCGCATCGTCGGGGCGATCGAAGGGCGCGTGGTATTCGGCACCGAGCGCAAACTGGCGATCCGTCGGAGAGGTTCGGGTATCGGTCATGGTGGCGTTCAAGAACACGGTGACGCCGTCGCCGTTCGCGTGCCCGCTTAGTTGTTGCTGGAAACCCAGGTAACCGCCGTAGCGCGAGTTGTTCTGCAGGGGCGCCTCGCCGGTCAGCGCGATGGGTTGGCGGTGGATGTCGTAGTAGAGATCCTCGCCGCCGGCATTGTTGTACCAGCCACCGAATTTATAGCTGCCGGGCAGGCCGTTGACGCTGGGTGTCCAGCCGAATTCCAAAGGAATCAGTGCGCCGGTGGTGCCGCCGGGAAAGTTTGCTTTCCAGCCATTTGCGCGCGCCCAATCGTCGTCGATGTATTTGGGATTGAGCTGATACGCGCCGACTTTCACGTAGGTCTCGCCGGTGGTATGCCACAGCAGCCACGTAGCCCACTGGCTGGTCGGCCAGTTGATCCAATAGTCGCCTGCGATATTGCCAGGCTGCGAACCACAGAAGGTAAGGTTTTGGAAATCGCAGGCGAATGCATCGAAATCGGTGCCGACCGGCAATCGTCCGATGCTCCACTGCAGCTTGTCGTCGAAGAAATCTTGTTGGAACGCGAAGATCGTCAAGTGCAACGTCTGCCCGCGGCCATAGACCTCCTGCACCTGCTGATAGCCCGGCAGATGCGCATCGGCCGTGAGATTGCGGCCATTTCGATCGCTGAGCACGATCTGCAAGCGACTGCCGTTCCAGCCCCACAATTTTTGCAGGTCGAAGGTGGCGCCCGCGTTCCATTGGTCGGTATAGCGCGTGAGATGCTTGTCGCCGCCGGAAAAATTATGCGCGACTTCGCTGGTGTAGCCGGCATCGAAGCGGATGCCGCGCTCGGCGAGGCGGGTGCGCTCGCCGTTCCAGCCGCCGAACAAGTATGTACTGTTGTCGGTGGCACGTGCGGGAAGGGCTGCGCACGCAGCGCATGACAGGACCAGGCACGCGATCCAGCTGCGGCATCCTTGCAGGATATTTTCCACGAGTGAAGCTCCATGATCGGCACGCCTGTTTCGCAGCGACGTGCGGCGGCGAACCGGATCGAAGTCGGTGCGCCATGAAGCTTCAGCGCCGCTGCCAGCTCGAATGTCGAGGCGTGCGTCGTGCCGACGATTTCAGGGAAGGGGACTGACGCCGTGAGAGAGTATGGCCACGGCGTGTCGCGCGATGTCCGCCGGTCCCAACGTTCTGCGTAGGCGATCCTGCTGCCAGGCTTTGGTGGCGATCAGCGGCAGTATCGTGAGGCCGAAAATCGTGATGAACAGTAGGGATGGTTCGAAATCCGGATTGAGCCGGCCTTCCCGCTGCCAGCGCGTGATGCAATCGATCGCCGATTGCATGTGCAGCGTGCCGTAACGTTGCTGGATGCGCTGGCGCAATAGGCCGTTGTCGCTGAATACCTCGCGCATCCACAGCGAGGGAAACCACGGGTGCTCGGTGGCGGTGCGCATCAGGCGCTCGGCCAATTGCGTGATGACGGTGACGGGATCGCCAGCATCTGCACTGAAGGTTTTGCCGATTTCTTCGCGGCGCGGCTGGATGCGCTCCTCGATCAACACATCCAGCAGTTGGTCGCGTGACTTGAAGTAGTAGTGGAGCATGGCGGGCGTGACGCCGGCTTCGCGTGCAATGGCGGCGAGCGGGGTTTCCACGATGCCCTGGCGGGCGAACAGCTGCAGTGCCGTATCCAGCAGCCGCACGCGTTGCTCGGGGCCGTTGATCGATCCGGAAGGGCGGCCGGGGCCGCGCGGGAGGTCGACGTCCACGGCTTTCCTGGATTTGCGCGAAACCGGCTTGTCGGTGCTGGCTTTGGCCATCGTCGGGGATGCCTGATTGACTGTACTGGCGAGTGCAGTATATATTAATTAAATCATCAATTAATTTCAATCAGGCTGCCCCATGAGCGCCGACGCTTCCTTGGCTATCCAGCAACCCAGCACTGCGGCCGGTTCCCCCGGCGCGTCTGTCGACGCGCGCGAACACCCGCCGGTGCGCCTGCTGTTCTCCGCGCTGTTGCTGGTGATGCTGCTGGCCGCACTGGACCAGACCATCGTATCCACCGCCTTGCCCACCATCGTGGGCGAACTGGGCGGGCTGGAGGACCTTTCCTGGGTGGTCACCGCCTACCTGCTTACCTCCACCATCGTGGTGCCGCTCTACGGCAAGTTCGGCGACCTGTTTGGCCGGAAGGTCGTGCTGCAGGCGGCGGTCGTGGTGTTCCTGCTTGGTTCGGCGCTATGCGGGCTCGCCCAGAACATGACCCAGCTGATCCTGATGCGCGCGCTGCAAGGCATGGGCGGCGGCGGATTGATGGTGGTGACGATGGCGGTCATCGGCGACGTGATTCCGCCAGCGGATCGCGGTCGTTTCCAAGGCATGTTCGGCGCCATCTTCGGGCTGGCCACGGTGATCGGGCCGCTGATCGGCGGATTCCTGGTGGAGCATCTTTCCTGGCGCTGGATCTTCTACATCAATCTGCCGCTGGGCATCCTCGCCCTGTCGGTGATCAGCGCGGTGTTCAAGCCGCGTGCGGCGCACATCAAGCACCAGATCGATTACGCGGGCGCGGCGTTCCTGGCGACCACGCTCACGTGTATCGTGCTGTTCACCACGCAGGGCGGGGTCACCTTGCCCTGGTCCTCGCCGCAATTGTGGTTCACGCTCGCCTTCGGCCTGGTGGCGCTGGCCGGCTTCATCTACGAAGAGGGGAAAGCGGCCGAGCCGATCATTCCCCTGCATCTGTTCAAGGAACGCACCTTTCTGCTGAGCTGCCTCATCGGCTTCATCATCGGTACTTCCCTGTTCGGCTCGATGACCTTCCTGCCGCTGTATCTGCAGGTGGTGAAAAACTCCACGCCGTCGCAGGCGGGCATGCAGTTGCTGCCGATGATGTGCGGCTTGACGATCAGCTCGATCGTCAGCGGCCGCATCATCAGTCGTATCGGCCGCTATCGCGTGTTTCCGATCCTCGGCACGCTGCTCGCATCGATCGCGATGACCTTGCTCAGCACGCTCGACAACGACACGCCGGTGACGCATCTCTACGTCTATATCGGCCTGCTTGGCCTGGGGCTGGGCATGGTGATGCAGGTGCTGGTGCTGGCGGTGCAGAACAGCGTGCACTTCAAGCACATCGGCGTGGCGACATCCGGCACGACCCTGTTCCGCTCCATCGGCGGTTCGATCGGCGTGGCGGCGTTTGGTGCGGCGTTCAGCAGTGGATTGCACGCGCGCCTGACGCGCAGCATTCCGCCGGGAACCGTGCTGCCACACTCCATGGGGCCGGACGGCGTGCATCATCTCCCCGAAGCGGTACGCCAGCTCTATCTGCATGCCTTCGGCGGCGCTCTGCACGTGGTGTATGCCACGGCCGCATCCGTGATCGTGCTGGCCTTTCTGCTGGCCTGGCTGTTGCAGGATGTGCCTCTGCGCAAGAAACATTGAGGCGGGGCGAGGTTGGGTTGCCGGAGCAACCCAACCTGCGAATCACCACTGCGTGCGGTTGGGCAGCAGGCCTTTCAGCTCGGCATCGGTAAGGTTGCGCCATTGGCCGGGCTTCAGATGGCCCAGCTTGACGTTGATGATGCGCACGCGGCGCAGCTGGGTGACGCGATAGCCGAACGCCGTGGCCATCAGGCGGATTTGCCTGTTCAGCCCCTGCGTCAGCACGATGCCGAAGCCGTACTTGGCGATCTTGCGGGTCTTGCACGGCCTGGTCATCTGGCCGTGGACGCGCACGCCGCGCGCCATGCCGGCAAGGAACTCGTCGGTGACGGGCTTGTTCACCGCCACCAGGTATTCCTTCTCGTGGTGGTTTTCCGCGCGCAGGATCTCGTTGACGATGTCGCCGTTGCTGGTCAACAGGATCAGCCCTTCGGAATCCTTGTCCAGGCGCCCGATGGGGAAGATGCGCTCCTGGTGATCGACGAAATCGATGATGTTGCCTTCGACTCCGTGATCGGTAGTGCAGGTAATGCCGACCGGCTTGTTCAGTGCGATGTATACGGCGGTCTTGCGCGCGGGCGTGGCGGCAAGCACGCGCGCCTTGACGATCTCGCCGTCCACGCGCACTTCATCGCCTTCCAGCGCTTTGGCGCCGGTGCCGACCACTTCGCCATTGATGGTGACGCGGCCGGCCAGTAGCCACTCGTCCGCTTCGCGGCGCGAGCACAGGCCCGCTTCACTGATATATTTGTTGACGCGCATGGAGTGTCGTCAGGAACGCAGGCCGACGCCGCGCTTGAGCAGATTCAATGCCAATGCGGAAAGTCCGATCACGAAGATCAACATGACGCCAAAAGCGACGCCGATTTGCACGTCGCTGATGCCAAGCACGCCGAAACGAAACGCGTTGACCATGTAGAGGATCGGATTGACCCGCGAGATGGCCTGCCAAGGTTCGCTGAGCATGTTTACCGAGTAGAACACACCGCCAAGATAGGTAAGCGGAGTGAGTACAAAGGTGGGTACGAGGGCGATGTCGTCGAATTTCTTGGCGTAGACCGCGTTCACGAAGCCGGCCAGCGAAAAGATCGTGGCGCCGAACAGCACGGACAGGATGGTAACCAGCGGATGCACGACGTGCAGGTTGGTGAAGAACAGTGCGATCAGCAATACCAGCAGGCCGACTACGATGCCGCGCGTTACGGCACCCGTCACATAGCCCAGCAAAATCACCCAGTTCGACATGGGCGACACCAGCATCTCCTCCACCGAGCGCTGGAATTTGGCGCCAAAGAAGGAGCTGGAGATGTTGCCGTAGCTGTTGGTGATGATGCTCATCATGACCAGGCCGGGCACGATGTACTGCATATAGGTGAATTCACCCTGGATGTTGCCGATGCGACTGCCGATCAGCTTGCCGAAGATCACGAAGTACAGCGTCATGGTGATCGCAGGCGGAATCAGCGTCTGTGTCCAGATACGCATGATGCGCACGATTTCGCGGCGCACGATGGTGTAGAGCGCGATCAGATTGCCGGACACGTTGCTCACGCCACTTTCTCCTTGCCGGGCGCTTGCTTGCCCGATTCTTGCCGGCCGTTTTCGACGAGCCGCACGAACAGCTCCTCCAGGCGATTGGTCTTGTTGCGCATCGAGGTAACGGTGATGCCGTGCGTGCTGAACGCATCGAACAGCGCATTCATGGCTTGGGTGCGCGGCATTTCCGCTTCCAGCGTGTGCTCGTCGACGCGGCGGAGCGTGATGCCCGGCAGCGAGGGTACGTGTTCAGGCAGCTTGTCGACGTCGAACACGAAGGTTTCCACGTCCAGTTTCGAGAGCAGCTGTTTCATCGAGGTGTTTTCCACGATGGTGCCGTGGTCGATGATGGCGATGTTGCGGCACAACTGCTCGGCTTCCTCCAGATAGTGCGTGGTGAGGATCACCGTGGTGCCGGCCGCGTTGATGCCGCTAATGAACTGCCACATGGAGCGGCGGATCTCGATGTCCACGCCGGCGGTCGGTTCATCCAGGATCAGCAGGCGCGGCTCGTTCATCATCGCGCGGGCGATCATCAGGCGGCGCTTCATGCCGCCCGACAGCATGCGGGCCTGGTCCTGCGCCTTTTCCCACAGGCGCAGTTCCTTCAGGTATTTCTCGGCGCGTTCGGCGGCGATCTTTCGCGGAATGCCGTAGAAGCCGGCTTCGTTGACGCAGATGTCGAACGGCTTCTCGAACTGGTTGAAGTTGATTTCCTGCGGCACTAGGCCGATCAGCTTCATCGCCTCGTTACGCCGGCGGTTGACTGATACGCCGAAAATCGCGGCGTCGCCGTCGGTGGAGTTCACCAGCGAGGACAGGATGCCGATCAGGGTGGACTTGCCGGCGCCGTTGGGGCCGAGCAGGGCGAAGAAATCGCCGGGCTGGACCGTCAGATCGATGCCTTTGAGGGCCTGGACGCCGTTGCCATAGGTCTTGCGGAGCGCTTTGACGACCAGTGCGGGGGTGGGGGACATAGGCTGCACCATGGGTTTCAGCCCTTTATTATAGCGGGCCTTGTCCCGACGACCCGTTCGGCCGGGCGTACTCACTGTTTCCCTGGGAAATTTACGTGGCTGATCACTTCACTTTGCGTCTCGCCGACAGCTACATGCTGGCCCCCTCCGTGCGCCACCTGGCCTTCGAGCGCGCCGACGGCCAGCCGCTGGCGTTCATTCCGGGCCAGTTCCTGCAGATCCACTTCCATTACGACGATGGCACGGCGACCAAGCGCAGCTATTCGGTCGGCACGGTGGGGGATGGCAGCTCGCCGGTGCAGCGCATCGAGATCGCGGTGAGCTACGTGGAAGGCGGCGCGGCCACCAAGTTGCTGAGCGAGTTGCCGTTGGGCGGCACGATCGAGGCCAGCGGCCCGTACGGGCGCTTCTGCCTGCAGGACGCCGATACCCATCCGCGCTACTTGCTGCTGGCCACCGGTACCGGCGTCACGCCGTATCGCGCCATGCTGCCGCAGTTCGAAAAGCTGTTGGCCAACGGCGGGCGCGAAGTCGTGCTGCTGTATGGCGCCCGCAACGAAACCGAGTTGCTGTACGGCGAGGAATTCGAAGCGTTTGCGCAAACCCATCCCGGTTTCACTTTCCATGGGTGCCTGAGCCGACAGCCGCGCGCGGTGCCGCGGCCGAACGATCGCCTCGGCCACGTACAAACGGTATTGGCGGAGCTTGCTCCGTCGGCGGACCGGGATATCGCCTATCTCTGCGGCAATCCCAACATGGTCGATGCGGCCTTCAACGCGTTGAAAGACTTCGGTTTGCCGATCCCGCAGATCCGGCGCGAGAAATACATTTCCTCGCGTTGATGCCGATAAGGTTCTCGCGCACGGGGATGCTCGTGCGCGAGAACGCTGGCGAGCTTACGTCGCCCCGTGAAAGAAATGTGTAGGACACCCTAAAGTGCGTCGGAATCTTGCCGATAAATAACTGCACGGGTCAGCGCACCCCGCGCAAGCGTCACGATCATGGCACTGAAAGCGGCCACACGGTTTTTGCATAAGCATCCAACTGCCCTTGGACAGCTCGTGCCAGATGCCGGACCGCTTTTTTTCGCGGCGATGTTCAGTTCTTGAGCGTTCTGTTTGGAATGCATTCCAAGCAATTGTTTCACTGAGCATTCACCCACTTTCTACAAAAGACGAACCATTGGCGCCGCTACGACGTCCCGTCGGGCGACCTCCACTATTTATGTGACCTGGTTCGCAATTTAACCAAAAGGTTCGGCGGAGGCTCTCAAGCACTGGGTACACGCCGCCGATGTGCCTTCACAGGTGCTCGCGATGTGCGCGGGCACCGGTGGAGGGCAGCAGTATGCATGGTCCGCGGTGGTGGGTCTTAGGTGGTTGTTTTTTATTCTCAGTATTGGGCGCACCTGCTGTGCAAGCAGGGGGCGGCGGTTCGATCGAAGGTGGTGGAACCATCTCCTTCATCGGCGCCGTGGTGGCGCCGACGTGCAGCGTCGCGACAGATCAGCAATCGCTGAGCGCGCTCATCGGCACGTCCGGATTGCATCCGTCGCAGTCGTTCAATTGTTCCAATCCGGCTGCCGGTGCTGAAGCGAGCACTGCGGATCCGTCGCGGATCTACGCAGTCGACGTGGATCATCTCACCCGGTCCGAGCCCGACCAGGTACTCAATTATTTCGCCAGCTACGTTCGTGCTGCGCAGACTGGCCCCGCCGATCCGGTGCTGGTGACGCAAAGCTTCGAATGACGACAGGGATGTATCGGCTCGTGACTGGAATAACTTGAGCCAGTTCTCACATCGGCTTTGCACGGTTGTTTGCGCGATGAAGTTACACGTGCACGTGAAATAAAAGGTGCCGCCTCGTCACCCGATGGCGGCACTGGGAAAGAGTCGTCGACGTGGCGTCAGTTGCAGTGCGCGGGTTTACCTTTTCTGGTCCTGCATTGCATGTCGCCCGTGGCTTTCTGGGCGCTACCGCTCGACTGGGTTCCCTGCTGTTCGGCTTTCACTTTCGCTTGCGCGGCTGCCTGGGCAGCGGTTTGCTGCACGGGAGCGGCTTTTGCGGGCGGTGCCGCCATGGCTTGCATGGGAATGGCGAGTGCGAGGCTCATCAGGGCGAGCAGGGCGGTGGTCGTCTTCATGATGTGCTCCTTCAAAAAGCGCTGTTACTGATACGTCAGGGTAAAGGTGGCCGATGCGGTCAGCGGCCCCGCAACGATCGCCGCTGCGGTCTGGTAATACTGCGCGACGAACGGCAGATTCATGGTTCCGCCCGGCGCAACGCCTTCGGAGATGGCCGTGCCGAACGTAACCGGAGTCGTGTAGTCCGACTGCAGCAAGCGTACTCCGACACCGCTGGCGCTACCTGACGTGGGGGTAAGTACGCCGGGGATGCCGGATGCCGTCCCCGCGGCGGTGAAGGTGATGCTCAGGGTTTCAGGAGCCTGCCCAGCCGCCAGGCAAGTGAGCGCAATGGAGAATGCCGTCGTACCGGCGGTGCTGCCTTTTCCGCCGAACTCCTTGGCGGCTACCGTCGGCAGCGTCACCACCTGTGGCGAGGTATTGATGGAGCACGCCGGCAGCACGAAGCGCACGGTGTTGTTAAGAGCGAAATTCTCGACGTCAAGCGTGCCGTTGTACCACTGTCCCAGTTGCGCGGTGGTGACTTCGGCGCCTGGAGCGATCGGGCCGGTAGCCACGAGGTAGACGGCCGACTGGACGCTATATACGCCGGAGCCGATCGTGCAGTGGTTGCCGCTGCAACCCGAGAGGGGGCCAATGCTGTAGTAGCTGGATGAGGTGCCGTGCAGAATTTCAAATCCGATGCCCGGTGTCCCGGTCGGAAAAACATAAGCGTTGGTCCCAGGGTTCGAATTGGTGGTACCGCCGAGCACCGGGGTGAGACCACTCAAGCCAGAGGCCACGTCGTTATTGCAATCCGATTCTCCCGTGGCAGGGGTGGGCGTCGTGAAATTAGAAGTCGCCAATACCGTGCCCACGGCCGGCTCCCCGGTGAGCGTCACCGTATTGGTAGTGCCGTTGAACGTTCCTGCCGGCGATGCATTGATGCTTACGTTTACGCTTTCCGTGCCGCCGGTGTCCCACACGCACTGGGCACGTGAACGCCCTGGCATCAGTCCCAGCACGACGAGCAACAGGCACAGTGCATATCTGCATACCTGGTTCAGCGAAGCCAGGCCCTGAGGGTGCCGCATCGTGACGCATCGTTTCATGGGATGGCTCTCGCAATGCTGCTACGAGCGTTGCAACGTGGCAGCAAGGGTACTGGACAGAAAATCAATGAAAAGATCGGGGCGGTGTGCTGACGCATGATCGACCCTCAGTTAGTGGCCTGCATCCGTCACCTGCGCAAGAGGTTCTGCGGTGGGCGTGCAGGTTTCGTCAAAGGTCTGGTATGTCTTCTGATGCTCGTGCTTCTGCTGCGCGGGCAATTGATAATGGAACGAGCAGCTATGCGCCGTGCCGGCTTCGTCCTGCCACCGTGCGGTCAATGAGCCGGCTTGATGGACGCCGCGCACCAGGATGTTGCCGCCCTGGCCGACCACGCCGAGCGACACGCCCTTCTCATCGAAAACCTCCGCGCCGAACGGCAGGGATTCGCCGTTGACGAGATGCGCGTGCACGATGATGGTACGCCCGGTCTTGGTCTTGAATTTGAGCAACACCACCGCGCCCGCATAAGGCGCCACGTGCGCGCTGGTAGTGTCCAACTGCACATCGAGCGGCAAGCCTTTGGGGTCGACGTCGATGGTGTTCATGCTGTACGGGGTCAGGGAGGTGACCAGCGCATAGCCGGAACGGTCCACTTCCACGCCGCCGGACGTATTGAGATGCGCGCCGGCCGCGCCGGGAATTTGCAGGATGGCGATCGTATCGCCGGTCGGCTGCCCGAAGGTGACGCCGCCCGGATGCGCGACGATGGAGCCGCTCAATCCCAGCGAACCTTGCGAGTAACCGCTGCCGCGACCGTAGGTCGCATCGATGACGGTATACGGGCTGCGATAACCGCCGTTGATGCTCTCGTCATTGCCGCCGCCATCGCTGGCGTGCGATGCGGTGGCGCCGTAGTAGTACTGGTTGTCGCTGCCGGCGGTGCCGCTCAGCACGCCTTGTTCCTGCGAGCCGCTGGTCTGGTCGTGGGTGAAATTCATCGAGAGCGTCGGTACGTGCGCACCGCTGCCCAGCGGCACGTTGAAGCTCAGCATCACTTCGTTGTCGTAACGTCCCGTCGGGTCGACGGTGCGGATCACCGAGGCGTTGTAGCCGATGTGATGGAACGAATTGTTGTAGCCAACCTGGTATTGGCGAGTGGCGCTGCGCTGGTTCCAGTAGCTGCTGGTGATGACGTTGGCGAAGAACGAGCCGCCGTTCTGGCCGATGCGCTGCGACATCGACAACGTAAAATTGTCGCGCTGCTGCTGCAGGCCGGAGCCGGCCACCGGCGTGCCGGTGATCTGCGGAAGCGCAAACGGGTCGGTGTAGCTGCCGGCCAGCGCCGCGGCCGATGGCGGCACGTAGACGAAGGGGTTGACGCCGGCGCGTGCATCGCTGCGCGCAAGCGCGGCGTCCGTCACGTTGAGGAAACCGCTGGTCGAATAGCGATAGGCCGCCACGGCGAACGTGGTCTGGGTCTCTGGCACCAGCTTGCTGTAGCTGATCCGCATGCTTTGCCCGGACTTGGAGCCGTAGCGCGGAATCTTGGTCCAGGCTTGCGTAACGTCGAGTGCCAACGCGCCATAACGCGTGTTCAGCGCCGTGCCGACCAGCGCCGACGCGTAGCCCTGCGAGCCGAGGACGCCGCCGTAGCCGGTGAGAATGTTCGTAAAGCCGTGCTGCACCGCGGCCAGCGCGACGTCGGGCTGGCTCGATACGCTGGCGATGTTGCGCAGCTGGCCCACGGCAATGTCGAAGCGCGTAATGCCCGGGCGCATCAACTGCGTGACCGACGCGTACGGCACCGAAAAGCTGTGCACGCGGCCATCGGCCTCGGTGACGGTAACCACCAGGTTGCCGCCGTAACCGGTGGGATAAAGATCGTGGATTTCGAACGGACCGGGCGAGACCGTGGACTGGTAGATCAGCACGTTGTTCTGGCGGATCGTCACCAGGGCGTTGGTGTCGGCCACGCCGCGCACCACCGGGGCATAACCGCGCAAGGAATCGGGCAGCATGCGGTCGTCGGTGGCCAGCTGCACGCCGCGGATGCCGATGCTGTCGAATACGCTGCCGTCGGTGTAGGAGTCGCCGATCGTCAGCTGCGCGTGCATGCTCGGCAGCGGGCGCTGCACATAGGTCTGGATGTTCTGCCAACGATGCTGCGTCGGTGTGTCGGACGTACCGGTTTGCGCAGTGAAGGCGAGGCTATTGCGAAATTGCCAGCCCGCCAGGTTGATGCCGTCATTCAGGCCCAGATAGGTGCTGGTCTGGCTTACGCCCTGCGAAGCCGTATGAAAGGTGTTGGCGTTGTAGTTGAGCAGGCCTGCCGTTACGCCGCGATCCCAGTATTCCGGGCTGACGTAGCCGCGCGGCATCCCCTGCAGGAACGCCTGCGGCACGGAGGTGTCCAGGCGCAGGCGCGACTGGTCGAACGACATCGTGGCACCCGGAATCAGGCTGCCGATGCTCACGCAGGCTTTCGGGTCGCTCAGTTGTGCGATCTGTTCCGGGCTGAGCTTGGTCGGATGCAGGCCGAGCTGGTCGAGCAGGGTCCGCGTCACGCAAGCCGTTGCGTTGGCGTTGGGCTTGGCGGCGGCCAGGCGCACGTTGCTGCGTGCGACCCAGGTGTTGTTGAGAAAGATGTCGGCGTTGTAGGTGCCGGCCTCCACCACGTTGCCGTGCTCGAAGCGCGACAGGTCGGTGGTGTTCTGGCCTGCGTCGGGCAGTAGGCTGCGATCGAATTGCGCGTCGGTGCCGTTGCTGGCGGCCGATGCGTCCGTGGCTGCGGCATCGGTTGCCGCAGCCGCAACCGGCGTCGCCTCCAATGCACCGTGCCAGCCCGCCAGACAGGTGGCGATGCTGACGCAGAGCAGGAGGCGCCGGGAAGCCAGCCGTTGGCTGGATTCGAGCGGACGCGGGCCGCGGCGGAAGCTCACGGCGACACGGTGCCTTTGAATACGGCGACGGCGCCGTAGTCGTTGATGATGTCGAAGTTGATGGCGGTGCCGGCCGGCAACTGAGCCGGCGCTTGCTTGAAGGCAAGGCGCAGGGTGCCGAACGGATCGACCATGCCGGCTTCCGTGTTATAGGGCTTGCCGCCAACTTGAACCGTCGTTTGCGTGACGGTGATGTGGTACGGCGTTGGGTTGTGCGCCTCCAGCGCGTAGCCTTTGCCGTCGCTCACGACCTTCCAGGTGAGCGAGCCGGGTGCTTTGTTGGCATCTCCCGGCAGGCCGGCCGGGCGATAAAACAGCTTGAGCCGCGAACGCAGCGCAACTTGCAGAAGATTCTTGCCTTTGTACTGCTCGCCGGTCGGCTTGGGCGGAACTTCCAATACGTTGAGCCAGAAAATCGACTCGCGGTCGGCGGGCAGGTTCGGCGATGCGGCGAGGATGCGCAGGTCCTGATCCTGGTGCGGATCGATGCGGAACAGCGGCGGGGTAATCAGGAAAGGCGTATGCACCTTGTCCGGGGTGGAATGCGGATCTCCATTGTCGATCCATGCTTCGACCAGTGCAGGCACGGTGTTGTCGTTGGTCAGGCGCACCGTTACCTCGCCATCCTGCGCGGGAAACACCACGCGGGTGCCGGCGATGATGACATTGGCGTGTGCCTGGCCCGGGAACAACGTGGAGCCAAACACGAGCAACGTCGCTACCAGTAGCGAGCGGATCGGTCCGTTCATGATTGCGCCTCGATAGGCCGGTGAGAGACCGGCGAAATGCTGCGGCTGAAGATTCAGCCGCAGCCATGGGTTACCGCGTTGTTCTTATTGGTAAGCGATGTCGTACTGCACGGTGGTGGCAACCGTACCGGCCGTGGAGGCGCCGGTGGCGTAGTAGCCGGCATAGAGCTTTTCAGTGGCAGCGCCACCGGTAACGGTTGCGGCGGTGACATTCTGCGAACCGACCGGCTGGTTCATCTTGACCAGGCTGGCGGTGGCGCCGGAGTTGGTGTTGGAGAAGGCCACTTCCACATTGCCGGCGCTGCCCGTCGCGTTGGTCAGGTTGCCGTCGGATGCGGTGGTTGCACCCTGCTGGAAGTACGGCAGCACGGAGGTGATGGCCGTACCGGTGCTGTTGTTGCCGGTCAGCGTGCAGCCGCTGAACGCGAACGTGACGGCGGTCCAGCCAGCCGTGTTGCCGGCAGCGGACAGCTCGCTGGTCGCAACGGTCGGCAGGGTGATGGTGGCGTTGGCGGTGCCGCCGTTGATGGCGACGGAGCAGGTCGAGCCGGTGACCAGGCCGTTGATCGTCAGCGTGCCGGAGCTGCTGGTAGTGGCGGCAGTGGCAGCCTGCGGAGCCACGGCCGCGACGCCGAAGGCGGCCAGGAGCGCGGCGGTGATGATGGTCTTTTTCATTGCGTGTTCCTTAAGTTACGTGTGTAGGTAAGGTGCAGCGTTTCGGTGAATCGCTTACGTGGGCCGGGCGTTTCCCGCCCCCTCACGGGCAGGCCCACGCCTTGCTTGCTCTGCTCAGCAACAAACGGGCCAAAGGGTGATCCCGATCACATTTTCATCTGGAACGGCCAAAATTCCTACATTCCCCCTACAGAGCCATCGGAATTAGCCGATGCACCATCAGAAAATTCCGTGATTCCCGTCACAAAAGAGGGCGTTTTCCCGGTCAAAAAGTGACGCGAAAGGTCGGTGTTTTGCCTTTCTTCAGTCCGCGCCAAAAAAATATTGTAAAGGGTGCTTGACACGCACCGGTTGCCGATCTAGCCTTTTGTCAAGTGTGCTTTACATGCGTGCTTGAGGGAGGGGATATGTGCAGTCGTTGCTTACCTTGCTTGCTGGGAGGCCGCCCATGACGCGCCTTTCACAGAAGCAATACGAATCCAGGGTCGTACTGGCCATGATCATCTACGCCGGCCTGCTGCTGTTTGTCTGGCCGCTGCTGCGCACGATGACCAGCGTGCCGCTGAAGTGGCTGCTGGCGCTCGCGCCGGTCGTCCCGGTGGTCTACGTGATCGGCCTGCTGGCGCGTCGCATCGAGTCCTGCGACGAGCTCGAGCAGCGGACCCATCTGGTGGCCCTGGCGGCGGCGACTGCCGTGACCAGTGCCTTGAGCCTGGCCGGTGGATTCCTCTGCATCGCAGGCGTCGTGAGCCTGGACGGCTCGATCCTGATCTGGGTGTTCCCCGTGATGATGGGCAGCTACGCGGTGGCGCGCTGGCGGGTACTCCGGGGCTATGGCGCCAGCATGGCAAGCTGCGACGACCAAAAGAGCGTCTGGTTCTATGTGCGCTTCGCGCTGCTGGGTCTGGCATTGCTTGCCGTGGCGGTACTGGGCCGCCATCACCTGGCGGATTACTCCCTGGGTTTCATATACGGCACGGGATTCGCCTTTGCCGGATCGGGGCTCGTCCTGGCGCTGCTGCGTGCGTATCGGAAGAGATCCCCCGATGAATAGCGCGACGGCGCGGTGCCCGATGCCATGAACAACGTCATACGCGAACTCCGTAGCGAGCGGGGCTGGTCGCAAGCGGACCTTGCCCAGAAACTGGACGTATCGCGCCAGACCGTCAACGCCATCGAGACCGGAAAATACGATCCGAGCCTGCCGTTGGCTTTCAAGATCGCGCGCCTGTTCGGCCTGTCGATCGAAATGATCTTCGTACCCGGAGAACAGTAGGGATGCAAACCAGAACCGTAGTGCGCATCGCGATAGCGGTCGCTGTGTTGGGGGCCATGGCTTATCAATATCTCCGCGTCGGCGACCGCGGCGAGGCGGAGCAAAGTCCGGCGCCGGCAGCGGCGGCTGCGCAGAGCAAGGCCGTGCCGGATGTCGTGCGTACCTGGCGGCGCGGGTCGCTGATTTTCCACTCCTGCGAGCTGGGGCGTCCGGGCAGCGGAGCCAGGGCCGAGGCCTGGTGCACGACCTTCGAGGTGCCGGAAAACCGCGATGACCCGCACAGCCGGCGCATCGGCTTGAAACTTGCCATCGCGCGCAGCGATGCCCAGGCGCCCGCTCCGGATGTTGCCGTATTGCTGGCCGGCGGTCCGGGCGAGGCGGCGACCGAATCGTGGGTGGCCGAGGCGCCGGCTTTCGACGAAGTGCGCAAGCACCACGACGTGCTGCTGTTGGATCAGCGCGGCACCGGCGGTTCCAATCCGCTCAGCTGCAAGGGCGACACGGCCGATTCGGAGGACGATTCGACCACGCTCAATCCCGACCAGATGCGCAAGGCGGTGGCAGTCTGCCTTGATGAGGTGAAGCAAAAGGCCGATCCGCGCTATTACACCACCACGATCGCCACCCAGGATCTGGAGGATGTGCGCAAGGCGCTCGGTGCTCCGATGCTGGATCTGGTCGGCGTGTCGTACGGCACCCGCATGGCCCAGCAATATCTGATGCATTATCCGAACAGCGTGCGCAGCGTGGTGCTGGATTCGGCCGCGCCGAACCAGGTGGTTCTGGGCGAAGATTTTGCGGCGAATCTGGATGACGCCCTGAAGAAAGATTTTGCCGGCTGCCTGGCCGTACCGGCTTGCAAGCAGCGCCTGGGCGATTCCATGCAGACGCTGTACCAGCTGCGCGATGCGTTGCGCGCCAATCCGCACACGGTCAGTTTTCGCGACCCGCAAACCTTCCAGACTGTCGAGCGTCCGTTGACCGAATTCTCGCTGGCCAGTGTGGTGCGCATGTTTGCCTATCAACCGGAAACGGCGGCCTTGCTGCCGTTGACCATCAACGAAGCCGCACACGGCGATGTCGGGCCGCTGCTCGGTCAATCCAAATTGCTCAACAGCGATCTGGCCGGCGACATGAACAACGGCATGTCGATGAGCGTGATCTGCAGCGAAGACGCCGACCTGTTGCAGCCTCGCCCGCAAGATCAGAACACCATGCTCGGCAACCATCTGATCGACGCGATCAAGGCCCAGTGCGACGTGTGGCCGCACGGCACGCGGCCGGCCAATTTCCACGAACCGTTGAAGAGCGACAAGCCGATTTTGATTCTTGCCGGCGAACTCGATCCGGTGACGCCGCCGCGCTACGGCGAACAGATTTTGGCCGGCCTGGGCAACGGACGATTGCTGGTCTTCAAGGGGCAGGGGCATTCCCTGCTGGGTCGGGGCTGCATGCCGAAGCTGCTCGGCACCTTCATCGACAAACCCGACCCGACGCAGCTCGACGCCAAGTGCCTGGACAAGCTGGGCCCGACCCCGGCCTTCATCGACTTCAACGGAGCTTCGCCATGATCGAGGTCAAGGATCTGCACAAGCATTTCGGCGCGGTGAAGGCCGTCGACGGCGTCAGCTTCCAGGCGCGCGATGGTGAAATCACCGGTCTGCTGGGCCCGAACGGCGCAGGCAAGACCACCACGCTGCGCATGCTCTATACGCTGATGAATCCCGACCAGGGACAAGTGTTGGTGGATGGCATCGACGCAGGGCGCGATGCCTTGGCGGTACGCCGGAGGCTCGGCGTGCTGCCAGATGCGCGCGGCCTGTACAAGCGCCTGACCGCACGCGAGAACATCGACTATTTTGCAAAGCTGCAAGGGATGGATGATGCCCTCGCGCGCCAGCGCAGCCGGCAGTTGATCGAAGCGCTCGAGATGGCCGATATCGCGGATCGCCGCACTGAGGGCTTTTCGCAAGGACAACGCGTGAAGACCGCCATCGCAAGAGCCTTGGTGCACGATCCGAAGAACGTGATTCTGGACGAGCCGACCAACGGCCTCGACGTGATGGCGACGCGCGGCCTGCGCCAGTTCATGCGCCGGCTGAAAGACGAAGGGCGCTGCGTGCTGTTTTCCAGCCACATCATGCAGGAGGTGGCGGCGCTTTGCGATCGCATCGTGGTGATCGCGCACGGCCGCGTGGTGGCCGACGAAACCCCGGATGCATTGCGCGAGCAAACCGGCGAGGCCAATCTGGAGGATGCCTTCGTGAAAATCATCGGCAGCGAAGAAGGATTGGCCGCATGAAAACGACACTGACTGTTTTCTTGAAGGAAGTCCGCGAAAATCTGCGCGACAAGCGGACGGTGATGAGCGCGTTGCTGTACGGCCCGCTGCTGGGGCCGGTGATCTTCGTGATGATCATGCACACCGTGCTTACGCGCGAGCTGGACAAGGCCGATCAGCCGATCAAGGTGCCGGTAATCGGCGCCCAATATGCTCCCAATCTGATCGATGCACTCAGGCAGCAAGGATTCGTGCCGCAACCGCCCGTCGCCGATCCCGAAGCTGCCGTGCGGAACCAGGATGCCGATATCGTGCTGCGTATTCCCGAGGATTTCGGTAAGGCTTGGCGCCAGGGCGAAACCTCGCAGGTGGAACTCATTTACGATTCTTCGCAGCGCGATACGGACGGTTCGGTCGATCGCGTGAAGCGGATGCTGGATGCCTATGTCCGCCACCAGGGGGCGATGCGCCTGGTGGCGCGCGGCCTCTCGCCGGCCATGATGGTGCCGGTATCGATCGATGAGCGCGACCAAGCCACACCCCAGTCGCGTGCCGGGCAGTTGTTCGCGATGATGCCGTATTTCTTCGTGCTGACCATTTTCATGGGCGGCATGTATCTGGCCATCGACCTCACCGCCGGCGAACGCGAGCGCCAGTCGCTGGAGCCGCTGTTTGCCAATCCGGTGCCGCGATGGAAAGTGTTCCTGGGCAAGCTCAGCGCGATCTGCGTGTTCTCGCTGGTGAGCCTGGTGATCAGCGTGATCGGTTTTGGCATTTGCGGTCGCTTCATTCCCGCCGAACGGATGGGCATGGTGCTCGACCTGGGTCCTTCCTTTGCCGTGCGCGTATTGCTGATGATGCTGCCGCTGATCATTCTGCTGGCCTCGCTGCAGACCCTGGTGGCGGCGTTTGCCAAAAGCTATCGCGAAGCACAGACCTACCTTTCGGTGCTGATGCTGGTGCCGGCCCTGCCTTCGATCCTGCTCAGCGCCATGCCGATCAAAGTGGCCAACTGGATGTACGCCGTGCCCTTGCTGGGCCAGCAGGTGGGCATTACCCAATTGCTGCGCGGCGGCGAGCTGGGCATGCAGCAGATAGCGATGTGCTTCGCATCCGGGCTGGTCCTGGCGATCGTCGTTGCCCTGATCACGGCGCACGTCTATCGCTCGGAAAGGTTGGCGATTTCCGTGTGATCCGTCCCCGGCCGTCGGCGGATCAGCGCGACGCGCTGATCCAGTCCGCCACGGTCCGAGGATGCTCCAGATGCAGGTGATGGCCGCCTTGCAGGCCGGTGACGGCGATGCTCTGCAGCAGGTTGGCGCGCTCCTGCATCATCGCGGAAGGCAGATACGGCGTTGCGGGCTGTGACAGCAGCAAGGCGGTGGGTGCTCCGATGCCCGCGAGCAGTGCGCGGATTTGGCTTTCGGCCAGGCGCACCGCGCTGGGGCGGGTCAGTCGCGGATCGCTGCGCCAGCGATAGCCGCCCTCGGTCTGGGTCAGTCCACGCTCCACGATAGGCCGCGCCAAGTCGGCACGCAGGCCGCTGGCCAGGGTGCGTGCGCTGACCGCCTGGTCGATGTCGCGAAACACGCGCAGCGATTTGCCCGCGCTGGCCGGCGCAGCGAATGCGTCGCGGAAGCGCTGCAGTGTGTGGCTGCCGTCGTCACCCAGCGGTCCCAGGCCTTCGATCAGATACAGGCGCTCGATGCTTTGCGGTTTGGCGGCCGCGAGCAGCGAGGCGATGCCTGCGCCCAGCGAATGCCCAAGCAGTGTGTAGCGTTCCAGTTGCAAGGCATCGGCTGCGGCGATCACGGCGCTGACGTAATCGACATAGTGATAGTTGATGCCTGCCGGAAGATGGCTGGAGTGGCCATGGCCGGGCAGCTCCAGTGCAATGACCCGCCAACGTTCCGCCAGCAGCGGCGCGAGCATCGCGTAGCTGCCGGCGTTGTCCAGCCAGCCGTGCAGGGCCAGCAGGGGCGGAGCATCCGGCGCGCCCCAGACCTGCGCGGTCAGCAAAAGGTGAGAGGACAACGCGATGCGCAGCTCGCTCGGCGCGCTCATCCCACGCTCGCCGGATGCCTGGCGAATTCCGGCCAGCCTTGGGTGTGCCGCAGGATCAGCGCCGCAAGGCTGGCAAGCTGTTCTTCGCCGTGGTTGAGCGCCGGGATGTAGCGCAAGGTTTCGCCGCCTGCGGCGATGAAGAAATCGCGGTTCTGCATGGCGATTTCTTCCAGGGTCTCCAGGCAATCCACGGCAAAGCCGGGGCAGGCCACGTCCAGTTGCTTGACCCCGTCGGCGGCCAGTTGCCTGACCGTCGCATCGGTATAGGGTTGCAGCCAGGGCTCGCGTCCTACGCGCGACTGGAAACTCACCATCAGTTGTTCGTCGTCCAGGCCAAGCCGCGCCTGGAGCTTCCGGGCGGTAACCTGGCACTGGCGGAAATAAGGGTCGCCGGCATCCACGTAGCGCTGCGGGATGCCGTGGAACGACAGAAGCAGTTTTTCGCCGCGTCCGCGCGCAGCCCACCAGCGCTCGATGGAACTCGCCAGGGCTTCGATGTGGCCGGGGTCGTCGTGGTAGTCGTTGACGATGCGCAGCTCCGGAGGCCAACGCAATTGCTTGAACGTAGCGGCGACGGCGTCGATCACCGAGCCGGTCGAGGTGCCGGAATATTGCGGATACAAAGGCAATACCAGCAGGCGCCGTACGCCTTCGCGCTGCATCTGCTCGATGCTTGCACGCACCGAAGGCGCTCCGTAGCGCATGGCCAGCGCCACCCGGACCGGTCCCGATGGATGGCGACGTAGTTCGGTCTGCAGGGCGGTGGCCAGCTTTTCGGAGCCGACGCGCAAGGGCGACCCTTCGGCCGTCCAAATGTGTGCATAAGCACGCGCGGAGCGGGCCGGCCGGATGCGCAGGATCACCCCGTGCAGGATCAGCCGCCACAACCAGCGCGGGTATTCAATGACGCGCGGATCGGCCAGGAATTCTCCCAGGTAGCGACGCAGTGCCGGTGCCGTGGGGGCATCCGGTGTGCCAAGGTTCACGAGCAGTACGCCAGCCTGTGCAGGCTGGTCGTAGGATTGGCCGGCAAGGCCGGTATAGTGGCTGCGTGGCATCGTGTCGAGAGCGGCTGGATAGCAGACAAAGTCTGCCACAAGCGCTCCGCATCGCACCGGTACCATGCACAATCGGTCGATCACGATCCCACCCCGACTCACCCGGAGCCGTCCATGTTCAAAGCATCGCTGCGTCGTTTTTCGTTTCTGGCCCTGGCGCTTTTGCTGCCGGTCGCCGCCGTGCATGCCGATGACGACACCCCTCAGGCACGTGCCCAGAATGCCGTGCGCGTGCTCAATGAAATCGAGCAGGCGCCCGACAAATCCATTCCCGGCGACTTGCTCAGGGACGCCAAGGCGATTGCCGTGGTACCGGACGTGCTGAAGGTCGGCTTCGTCTTCGGCGGCCGTCGCGGCGAAGGGCTCATCTCGATGAAGAATCCGGATGGCACCTGGTCCAACCCCAGCTTCATTTCCTTCGGTGGCGGCAGCGTGGGCTTCCAGATCGGCGTCTCCAAGACCGACGTGATCCTGGTGTTCCGCACCGAGCGCGGCGTCGATTCCATCGTCAACGGCAAATTTACGATCGGCGCGGACGCCTCCGCGGCTGCCGGCCCGGTAGGGCGCACGGCCGCGGCCGCAACCGACCAGCAGCTGAAGGCCGAGATCTATTCCTATTCCCGTGCGCGCGGGCTGTTTGCGGGCGTCGCGCTGGATGGATCGGTG
Source organism: Dyella mobilis (assembly GCF_016904945.1). Classification (GTDB taxonomy): domain Bacteria; phylum Pseudomonadota; class Gammaproteobacteria; order Xanthomonadales; family Rhodanobacteraceae; genus Dyella_B; species Dyella_B mobilis. The sequence goes on along the minus strand of NZ_JADIKF010000034.1, from coordinate 143,708 downwards.
ATGAAGATCGATTATGACGCCAATAAGGCGGTTTACGGACCGGGTATCACCCCGCGGCGCATTTTCGAAGGGGGCGTAAGCAACGTTCCTGCGTCGGTCGTCGCCTTCCGCGACGCGCTGGAGGAGTACACTTCACACTGATACGGAAGGCCGGCGGCTGCATCCGCGGCCGCAAACGGCAAAGTCCGCAAAGAGGTTCTCATGGGTTTGGACAGCATTTGGCATTGGGCGATCCTGTTGGTCGTCGTTCTGGTGATATTCGGCACCGGCAAATTGACCAAGATCGGCCCTGACCTGGGCAATGCCGTGCGTGGCTTCAAGAAGGCCATGCAGGGCGACGAGGACGAGGAAAAGCGCAAGGCGCAGGAAAAACTGCAGGCCGACCCGTCCAACGCCAACAGCGGTACCCAGGCCAACCAGAATCAGCGCGATTCCAGCGAATCGAAATAAGAGACCCCCGTGATCGAGATCAGCCTCGGCAAGCTGGTGTTGCTGGCACTGGTCGCCCTGATCGTGCTTGGCCCGGAAAAATTGCCCCATGCCGCACGGACGGCAGGCGCGCTGGTGCGCCGCCTGCGCTCCGGCTGGGATAGCGTGCGCGCCGAAGTGGAGCGCGAACTGGAAATCGAAGAGCTCAAGCGCAACGCGCGCGAGGCGGCCGCGAAGGCCGAGGCCATGCAAAACCAGATGAACGAGGCGGCCCGCACGACTCGCGAACAGGTCGCAACGGCTGCCACGGAAGTGCGCAGCAACGTGGCGGACGTGCAAAAAGAAATCACCCAGGTCGACGCATCCAAGGAATCCGAACGTGGCAGCGCCTGAGTCCGACCTGGATCTGGAACAGGGCCTGTTCTCGCATCTGATCGAACTGCGCTCGCGGTTGATCAAGGCCATCCTGGCCGTGGTAGTGGTGCTGGTCGCGCTGGTGCCGTTCGCCAATCATCTTTACGCGTTGCTGGCCGAGCCGTTGGTGGCGCGCTTGCCGCAAGGCGCGCACCTGATCGCCACCGAGGTTGCCAGCCCGTTCATTACGCCCTTGAAGCTGGCGTTCTACACGGCGCTGTTCATCAGCATGCCGGTGGTGCTGTACCAGTTGTGGGCCTTCGTGAGTCCCGGCCTGTACAAGCACGAAAAACGCCTGGCGCGGCCGTTGCTAATCGCTGCACTGGTGCTGTTCTACATCGGTTGCGCCTTCGCCTATTTCCTGGTGCTGCCCGCGGCATTCCGCTTCCTGACGGCGGTGACGCCGCAAGGCGTGGAGATGATGACCGACATCACGCACTATCTCGATTTCGTGATGCTGATGTTCTTTGCGTTTGGCCTGTGCTTCGAAGTACCGGTCGCGGTGGTCATTCTTGCTGCTGTGGGTATTGTCGATCTGGACAAGCTGCGCAAGGGCCGGCGTTACGCCATGGTGGGCGCGTTCGCCGTCGCGGCGGTGGTGACGCCGCCGGACATCACCTCGATGATCATGCTGGCCATTCCGATGTGCCTGCTCTATGAACTTGGCGTGCTCGCCGTGCGCTGGCTGCTCAAGCCGGGCACTGAAGCGGCAACTTCTTGATCCAATGAATCCATTGAAGACCTCCCGCCTGCCCGAACCCAGCGCAGACGAGCGCGCGCATTCCGAGCGCCTGCTGCAGCATTTGCGCGAGCACATCGCCGGCCACGGTCCCATGCCTTTTTCCCAATACATGGAGCGTTGCCTCTATGCGCCGGGCCTGGGCTACTACAGTGCGGGCAAGACGAAATTCGGTGAGGCGGGTGACTTTGTCACCGCGCCGGAACTGGGCGATCTGTTCGCACGTTGCGTCGTGCAGACGGTGCAGCCGGTCATGGTCATGCTTGGCGACGAGGCGGATTTCCTGGAGCTTGGCGGCGGCAGCGGTGCGTTTGCCGATGCCGCGTTGCGCGCCTTTGCCGACGCGGGCGCCTTGCCTCGCCGTTATCTGATTCTGGAGCCCAGCGCCGATCTGCGCGAGCGGCAGCGCGAGCGGATCGCAGCGGCGTTCCCGCCGGAAGTGGCGGAGCGCGTCGCGTGGATCGATCGGCCGCCGGAAGAAAGCTGGCGCGGCGTGCTGTTCGCCAATGAGGTGATCGATGCGCTGCCGGCGACGCGCTTCACCACCCGTCACGGCGAAGTCTACGAAGAGTACGTGGCACTCGATGGCGAGGGGCATCTGCTGCGCGTCGATCGCCCGGCAGACGTATTGGTTTCCGGCGCGGTGCGTCACGTCGAGCGCGACCTGGGGCGTGAATTCGAAGATGGCTATCGCTCGGAAATTCTGCCGCAATTGCCGTATTGGATTCAGGCCGTTGCCGGTTCGCTCGAAGCGGGACTGATGCTGTTTATCGATTACGGCTACGTGCGTCGCGAGTTTTATTTGCCAGAGCGCCAGGATGGCACGTTGATGGCGCACTATCGCCACCGCGCCCACGGCGATCCGTTCCATTTGCCGGGCTTGAACGACCTTACCGCTTCTGTCGATTTCACCGCGCTGGCCGAAGCCGGCAACAGTGCCGGTTTCGGCGTAGCGGCCTATCTCCCGCAGGCGCAGTTCCTGATCGCGGCAGGTTTGCAGCAGGTGTTCGAACACGCCTACGAGCAGGCAGACGACGCCAGCCGCCTTCGTCTTGCCCAGCAGGTGAGGAAACTCACTCTTCCGGATCAGATGGGCGAGAGTTTTCAGGCGATGCTGTTCGCCAAGGGCCTTTCTGCGCTGCCTCTGCCAGCCGAGTTGTTAGCGGGCGACCAGGGTGGACGCCTTTGATCGTCCGTTTTGCCCGAGGGCAATAGCGCCAGCGCAAGCCCGACGAGATGCTCGACAGCAGCAGGATTGGATGAAGTGGCGCGTGCTGCGAATCGAGCTTCCCGGGGCCCAGCGGTGAGGTAGACGAAAGTGCCGTGGCGGCCCGCCGTGTCACAAAGACTCACCTTGTGCGGGAGTTGCACGGCACAGCTTCAACTCAGGCAGTTGTGTTCCGCCCCGGCGAGAGATTTCCAGATTGGATTGGATGGGGCGGCAGTCAATCCAATGCCGATCAGGCAGGAGTTCGTGCAGCAACGCGTTGTCCGGCTCTATGCCGTCGCGGACAACGGCGTAGATCGGGCCGTGATGCGAGGCGATCCGGTTGGTCGTCGCATCCCACAGGTGGAAGCCTTTTGCGTCTTGCAGAAACCAGGTGAGCCCGATGAAGTCCACGTCGTCGGCGCCGGGAAAGAACGGGGCGACGTAGGCGGCTGGGCTGCCTGCAAGCAATACCAGGCTGCCCGGTTCGATCTGGCCGGTTTCGACTGCGAAAACCTGCTTTCCATAGCGGCCGCGCCACCAATTGGGGTAGCGCGAGGCAGCGATGACGGCGATGCTCAGCACGATGAAAACGGTATTGCGGAGTGCTTTGCGCGGAGTGCTTCCCCACCAGTTCGGTTGAAAGCCCCTGAAGGTAAGAAGCAGAAGCAGGCCGCTCAGCGCCTCCATCGGAATGGCGTAGCGCAAGATGGAAAAGAGCACCAGCCAGCATGCATAGGCGCATACGAAGAAAATGACGAGGCATCGCGTAATGGGACTGTTCCATTGCTCGCTACGGCGGCGTACCAGGCAAGCTACGCTGAGTATGGCAGCGGATACCATCGCAAGTGCGTAGCGAGGATCGGCAAATAATGCTTCGGTGACGATCCTCCGGCTTGGACGAAGCCAGAAAAATGGATAGAACAGCCATTGCGCGAGATTGTGCGGCTTGAACTGATCGTCGGTACCGCTGACTGACGCAATCCAGTTCGAATGGAAAATCTGATTGAAAAGAGGGAAGACGGGATTGCCGGTAAGGTGGAACAGATGCCATGCCCATCCACCGTAGCCGACAAGGAAGCCCGCCGATGCCGTTGCCGCAAAGATCGCCAGATGTCGGAGAATTTGTTTCAGGGAAAGCGGCGCGGCGGTGAGTGCCAGAGCCAGCGCAGGGACATAAATCATCGCCGTCGGTTTGAGTCCGGCTGCCAATCCGCAGCACAGGCCTGCCCAGGCACTCGGATGCCAGTCGGGCGAGCGCTCGGCCGGGCGGAATAACGCCATCAATTTGTACAAGGCGATCAATACCAAAACGGCGAGAGGCAGCTCGTTGGTGGTGCTGCCCGCTTGCGATACGGCCATGGTGCCGGTGGCGCCGATGAGTACGGCGCAAATATCGGCCAGATTGAAGCGTCTTTGCTGTAGCGCAGCCAGTCGTGCGCCAATACGAAACAGCACATAGACCAGAGCGCTGAACCAAAGGCCCTGCAGGCCGGCGAGGAGGCGCGGCCAATGATTCAGTGGACCATTGCCAAGCAGGAAATACGGCAGGTCAGGCAGCGGATTGAAGTAACTCTGCATGCCCGCTGCGGCGATGTCCTTTGCATAACGATCGTGCAGGAAAGCCCATGCGTTGTAGAGGTGGTAATTGCGCGTATCCCACAAAATATCCGGCCCTAGCAGGATCGATAGTGCTACGCCGAAGGCGAGGCAGAATGCGATCAGGATCGCGTGGGTCTTCCGGTCGATGCGTTCATCCTGATTCATGGCGTCTGATCAAGCGTCAATGGTCGCGCGGGTTGGTGGCTGGATGTGCGGGAAGTGCGTCGGTTGCGCGGCACGTTACGTTCCGTCGTCGTTTCTTTCGGGCGAAGGGTAGGATAGGTAGGTGAGATGTTTTTGCTCGCGTCGACCGAGCGTTACGGTATCAAGCACCAAGCCGCATACGACAAAAATGCCCGCGAGCACCATCAGTGCGGCGCACAGGATGGCAGTGGGAAAGCGGGGCACCAATCCGGTATGCAGGTACGTGCTGAGCAAAGGCAGTGCAAGCACGATCGCGATCAACGAGCGGCCTGCCGCGCCGGCACCGAAGAAGAACAGCGGCTTGCCATTCTTGGTCAATTTCAGAATGGTCATGAGAATGCGCCAGCCGTCGCGCCAGGTGCTGAGTTTGCTGTGGGAACCATCCATGCGACTGATGTAGCGGGTTGCTTGCTCGGCGACGGGCATGTTCAGTTCCAATGCGTGGACGGTCAGTTCCGTCTCCACTTCGAAGCCGCCTGCGTGCGCGGGATACGATTTGACGAATCGCCGTGAAAGTATCCGGTAGCCGGATAGCATGTCATTGAAGGTGCGGCCAAAGATGCGGCCGGTGAGCTCGGTCAGCAGCCAGTTGCCAAAGCGGTGGCCCTGACGGTACGCCTCCAGTTCCGTGCTCACGCGCGTGCCGACGACCATGTCGAGCTTTTCGTCGAGCAGTTTCTCAATCATCGGCCGTGCTGCGGCAGCATCGTAGGTGGCGTCCCCGTCCACCATCACGTACACGTCTGCGTCCACGTCGGCGAACATGCGTCGAATGACGTGTCCCTTGCCCTGCAATTCCTGCTTGCGCACGATCGCGTGGCGACCTGGGCGGTATTGTCCGTGGAGTTGTTGTCGTAGACGTAAATGCTTGCCTCGGGCAGGGCAGCCGCGAAATCGCGAATGACCGTGGGGACGGCAACAGCCTCGTTGAAGCAAGGGATGATTACTGCGACACGGGGCATGGTGATCCGGCCATCGAGGTTTGGGAAATGGTGACATGCGCCGACAGGGTGTGAAAACCCTGCCGGCCTGCCATTTCCTGGCGGTTGCTTCAGTGCAGCGTCGAGGAGCTGCTCGCTGGGGCAGGTGCGGAGCCGGCGGGGGCCGGCACAGGAGCCACGGTTGTGGCATCCGAAGCTTGCCTGGCCAGCAGTCGGTGTTTGAACAGGTAGCTGGCAACCTGATAGTCCGCCGTGGCGTTGTCCAGGTCATCCTGGTCGATGGTCGACACGGGCGTGGCGTCGCCGGTCTCGAAATCCGGGAATACCTGTTCGACCTTGCGTTGGGGTTCGAGGATGCTCAACAGCTTGCCGTGCAGGTAGCCCAGTTTTTCATAGGTGGCCGGAAAGGCGCGTTCCTGCCCGGGTGTCAGCTGGAAAACGTCATAGCCGAAGAAACGGCTGCGGTAGCTGAAGTTGAGCAGGCCGAGCAGGGTGGTGGGGATGTCGATCTGTGCCATTTCCGTCGAGATGCGCCGCGGGGCGAAGTGCTTGGGCGCATAGATCCACAACGGGATGTGGTAGCGGTCGATCGGGATGCTGCTGCGACCGGCGCTCGATGCGCAATGATCGGCCGTGATCACGAACACCGTATCGTCGAAATAGGGCTTGCTGCGTGCGCGCTGGATGAAGTCGGCAATCGACCAGTCGGTGTAGGCGATGGCGCCTTCGCGCGTGCCGTTGCGTTCGCTCACTCGCCCGGCTGGGAAGGTGAAGGGACGATGGTTGGAGGTGGTCATGATGTGCAGGAAGAACGGCTTGCCCTGCGCGTGAATCGCATCCATCTGGGTGAGCGCTAGCGTATACAGGTCTTCGTCGGCGACGCCCCACACGTTCTGGCCGTGGATCGGCATTTCCTTGGGAATCGAGCTCCGATCCACGATCTGGTAGCCGTTGTGCCCGAAGAAGTAGTTCATGTTGTCGAAATAGCCGTATCCGCCGTATACGAACTGCGATACGTAGCCATGCTGGTCGAAGATCCGGCCCAGCGAGAGCATGTCTTCGTTATTGGCCTGTTTGAGGATGGAATCGCCCGGCGTCGGCGGAATCGACATCGACAGCGCTTCCAGGCCGCGCACGGTACGTGTGCCGTTGGCGTAGAGATGGTCGAAGAACAGGCTCTGCCTTACCAAGGCGTCGAGATGGGGCGTGACGTCGCCGTGGCTGGCGCCAAAGGTCTTGAGAAAGTCGGCCGACAGGCTTTCCACGCTGATCAAGACGACGTTGAGATGTTGTTCCGGACCCGGATGGCGGATCTCGCGGGTGAGGTCGCGCGGATTGTCGCTGACATAGGTGGCATCCGGCGTCTTCAGCTGCGCGCGTACCCGCGCAAAGGCCTGGTCGAGCGGCAGGGTGCGATAGAAGCGGTCGTAATCCAGGTGGCTGCTGCGGAAGGCGGCAAAGAACTGGTAGATGCCGTTGCCGGCCAGTTCGTTCACATAGGTGTTTTCCGTGCGGTCTTTGCTCGAGCTGTCCACGACGATCAGCGAAATCGCCGTCAACGCGGCCCACACCGCGACGACCTTGCTGCGTTGGGCGAAGCGTGTGCCGTGGTCGCGCGTACGCAGCGCACGCCGGGAAAGCAACAGAATGACGATCGCGGTTGCCGCCAGCATGCCGAGCCAGAGGCCTATCGGGTACGACTCGCGAATGTTGTCCACCACCTCCGTGGTGTACACCAGGTAATCCACGGCAATGAAATTGAAGCGCACGCCGAATTCGTTCCAGAACACCAATTCGGAAGCCGCCACGAACAGCAGCCCGAACAGCGTCAGCAAGCACAGGATGTAGAGCGCGCGCTGCCCGCTGCGTGCGTCATAGCAAAGCGTGGGAAGCGGCAGGAAGAATAGAAAGACCACGATCACCGGCCATACGTCGCGCACCGCGGCGTGAATGGCCAGATGCAGTGCATACAAGGCAAGCGCATAAAGCGCTGCAAGCACCAGCACATAGAGCAGCCATTGCTTGGCGGTGGAAATCAGTGGGCGACGGGAAGGCACGATCCACAAGAACAGCAGCAGCGGCCACGCGACATACAGCAGGGTGATCAGGTCCGAGCAAAATCCCACGCCGAAGGCATACAGCCAATCCGCGGGATCGTGCGGAACGCCTTTGCCGGTCATCAGCAGCAGCGCCACGCGTGTGATGGCGCCGAGAATGACATAGACGATGCCCAGCCACCACAAGGGGCGGAAGCGTTCGCGCAACGAGGAATGAGAGGAGAAGGTCAACGACACGGGATGCTCAGGGGAATGGGGCAAACAATGGGTGCTTTATACGCCGATGGTGTCAGGTGTTACATGGTTTCATTTCGGCGATGGCCTGGATGCGGGCCTTTTCCATCGCTGCACCCACGGCGGGACCTTGCAGCCCCTGCGCAACAAAGGGCGCGGAGGTGATGGCCGCCGCGGCACTTCTTGCGGCCTGCAGCCAGTCGGCTTGCGGGTACTCGCTCTGCTCGTGGCCGAGCCGCCCGCGCTTGTCGGCCGTGCAGGCGGCGAGGAAGGTTTGTAAGCGTTCCGGCCTGCGCAGCGCATCCAATGAAAGAAGCAGCTTGAGTACCGTGGCCGGCTTCAACTCCAAGGCGCGATGGGCATTCAGATGCTCGCGGCAAACGAGTTCGGCCAGTTCGGCATGCTCGTTGGGCACCTTGAGCCGGGCGGCAAGCGCGCGCAGCGGAGCCAGGCCGCGTTGTTCGTGCCCGTGATGGCGTGGCAGTTCGTCGGCCGGGGTCAAGGCCTTGCCCAGATCGTGGGTGAAGGCGCAGAAGCCGACCAGGTCGTCGCCAGGTGCCAGGCGTGCAGCAGCATCCAGGGTCATCTCCAGGTGCACGCCGGTGTCGATTTCGGGGTGGTATTCCGCACGCTGGGGAACGCCGTACAGGGCGTCGACCTCGGGGAACAACACCGCCAATGCCCCCGATTCGCGCAGCACGCGCAGAAATGCCGAAGGTTGCGCTTCGGTGAGCGCCTTGCGTGTTTCTGCCCACACGCGTTCCGGCACCAGGTGATCGACTTCGCCCTCGAGCACCATCCGTTGCAGTAGCGCTGCGGTTTCGTCGGCTACGGTAAAACCAAGTGGAGCGAAGCGCGCGGCAAATCGAGCCACGCGCAGCAAGCGCACGGGGTCCTCCACGAAGGCCGGCGAAACGTGCCGCAGCAGGCGCCGCTCCAGATCGCGTACGCCGCCGTAAGGGTCCACCAGGTTGCCGTGCTCGTCTTCGGCGATGGCATTGATGGTGAGGTCGCGCCGAGCCAGGTCCTGCTCCAGCGTGACATCCTGATCGGCGTGAAAGGCAAAGCCGTGATAACCGCGCCCGGTTTTGCGTTCGGTACGCGCCAGCGCGTATTCCTCGCTGGTTTGCGGATGCAGGAAAACCGGGAAGTCTTTGCCTACCGGTTTGTAGCCGAGGGCGAGCAGGTCATCCGGTCGCGCACCGACCACCACGTGGTCGCGATCGACCACGGGACGTCCGAGCCATTTGTCGCGGACGGCGCCGCCAACCAGATAGATGCGCATGAAGATAGTTTGCCACGCCGAACCGGCAGGGACGCTCAGCGATGGCGATAGGCCTGCCGTGCGGCATCCAGTCGGCGCTGGCGTGGCATGCCTTGGATCAGCCTGGGCAGCCAGGGCGTAAACGGCTGCGGTTCGATGCCAAGGGCTGTGTAACCGTCCACTTTGCCGACCGAATCGGTGCGCAGCGAGAGGAAGTTGTCGGGCGAAAACGGCTTGCCCGGCAACAGACCGGCAACCTGGGCCTGCAAGCGCCCGAGGCTGTCCGGCAGGGGCACGATGGCTGTGCGCAGGCCGGCGGCATCGCGGATCGCACGCACGATTTCGCCGAGCGTCAGTACCTCCGGGCCATACAGTTCGAAGCTGCGACGAACACTCTGCTTGTCGTTGCCGACACAACGCGCGATGGCTTCGGCGACGTCGCCCGCGTAAGTGGGCGCCAGGCGCGACGTGGCGCGCGCCAGCGGGAGCACGGGCATCTTGCGCAGCAAGGCGGCGAAGCGGGTGACGAGCCCGTCGCCGTCGCCGAAAATGACGCTGGGCTGGTAGATCGTCCACTCCAGCGGTGCCGCCTTCACTACGGATTCTGCTTCGCCGCGCATTTTCAGATATTGCGAAAGGCCCTGGCCCGCCTTGAGCGAACTCATCTGATGCAGCCGCTTCGTGCCGGTTGCCTTGCACGCGTCGATCAACCGCTTCGCCAGATCGACATATACGCGTTGAAACGTATGCGGCCCCTGCGGATTGAGGATGCCGATCAGGTTGATGACCGCGTCGGCGCCTTCAAGATGACGGCGCAAGGTGTCGTTGTCGTAGATGTCTGCACTGCGAATGGCAACGCCGGGCAACACGGCCATGGCCCGGTGCGATTCGCGATTGCGCGAAAGCAGGGTGAGCCGATGTCCGTCTGCAACCAGCCGGGGCACGAGGTAGCTGCCGACGAAACCGGTTCCGCCGAGTACGACGATGCGCTGAGTTGTCATGGCGAAAGTCCTTGATTCAGTGTGCCTGGTCCGTGGCGGTAGTGCTGCTGGCCGGTGCGGCCGAGGCTGCGGAGATCGGCTTCGGCGGCGCCGGTATCCTCGGCGCCGGCGAAGCCGCCGGTGCAGCGGCGCAAGTGATGCCTTTGCGCGGACCTTGCCCATCTGGACGGCTGGGCGGCTGCCCGATCGCCGTCATCCGGGTGGACATCGGAGCGGCACTGCCGTGTAGGCGCCAATCATAGATCACGCTGTAGTACATCACGCGCGCGACGTATTCGCGGGTCTCCTTGAACGGCATGGTCGCCACGAACAGGTCGGGTGGCAGGGTACCGCGCGCATCCAGCCATTGGCCCACGCGCGCGGCGCCGGCGTTGTAGGCCGCGCTGGTGAGCCATGGCGAGCCGTCGAAGCGGTTGCCCATCTGCGCGAGGTAGCGCGTTCCCAGTTCGATGTTGACGACGGGGTCGTACAGGCTGTCTCCGCCAGCCCAGGGCAAGCCATTGCGGCGAGCTACCTCGGCAGCGGTGCTTGGCAGCAACTGCATCAGTCCGCGTGCATCGGCGCCGGATTGGGCATCGCTTACCCAGGCGCTTTCCTGGCGCAGGATGCCGTAGGCCCAGGAAGGATCGATGCCGGCCTGCTCGGCCTGCGCCACCACCCCGTCCTGGCGGGCGAGCGGAAAGCGCAGCGTGTAGTAGCTGAGGCCCTGGCCCTTGTTGAAGGTAAAGATGGCGCGGTCATACCAGCCGCGTTGATCGGCGATGTTGACTGCCTGGCGCAAGGTCTGCGGGTCGGCGTTGGCCATCGCCTGGTTCCATTCGCGGCGGGCGTCCTTGAGCAATCCCACCGCGAACAGTTCGAAGGCGCGCTGCATGCCGGGTATGTCCAGCACGGCGCGCTCGCCTTGCGCATCCACCACGGGCTGCTGCACGCACAAGGTGTAGGGGGTGTTCTGATGGTCGGCCGCAAGGTAGCCGAAATAGCTCGATTGCGCGGCGGCCGTCGCGTAGGCGCTCTGCGCTTCGGCGGTGCGGCCCAGTTCGCTCAATGCGCGTGCGCGGAAATACAGCCATTCGTCGTTTTGCTGCTGCTCGGGCGGCATAGCCTCGATCGCCGCCAGCACGGCGTTCCAGTTTTGCGCAGCCAGTGCCACGCGCACACGCCATTCGCGGCTGACGTCGGTCTGTACCGAAGCCGGGAGATTGATCAGCCGGGTCAGCGAATTGCTGTCGTAATCCGTGGCGTGAAACAGCGCAAGGGCATAAAGGATGCTATCGCGTTGCGTGGGAGTGAAATGAAGGCTCGCCTGCAATGTCTGCCACGCCGTGTCGGCGGTGGTGGACTGGCGGCGGGCAAGGCGAACCAGGGCCAGTGTTGCGGCCTGGCGGGAGCGTGCGGTATCGGGCCAATTCGCCGCGGCGGTCACGGCCGAGGACGGATCGTTGAGCGCCAGCGCAAGGCGTTGCGCCGCTTGAACATCGTCACCCTGCAGCCATTTCGCCAGGTTGGCAATGGTGCCGCCCTTGCCGGCATCGGCAGCGATGTCGATGCGCGCCCACAGTCGCGGCGTGGTCAGCAAGCCCTGGTCGTGGGCCGCTTGCAGCACCGGATCGCAGGCGGAAGGCAGCGTCGCTTCGCTCCAGAGCGCCGCCAGGTCTTTGTTGAAATCCAGCGGCGCGCCGGCCTCCACTTTGGCCTGCAGCGCGTCGCAAGTCAGCGCGTCGCCGAGGCCGGGTTGGTACATCGCCTGGAAATCGTTCCAGTCCTGCCGGCGTGCGAGTTCCTGCAGGAAATGGCGGCGCAGGTCTGCCGCCGGGATCAGGTCGGGGTAGTGGCCCAGGTAGGCTTCGACCGCAGGACGATCGATCAGCTGGATGTCGTGCTCCAGCGAGGCGGCTTCAAGATAAGGGTAGAGCGGATAGCTCTTCAGGCTGGTCGCCAATGCACGCCAGCTGTCGCCGCCCTGGCTGGCCGCCGCATAGGCTCGCTTGAACGCGGCGCGTTGCGATGAAAGGGAGGCGTCGGTCTGCGCGATAGCCGTGGCAACCAGCATCCAGCTGGCGAGCACGGTCAACAGACGACGGCCGAAGCGCGATGCGGCATGCGGGGCCATGGAAACTCCTGCGAACAATCCGGGCGAAGTTTAATAGTAAGGTTGACGGGTGCCCTGAACAGCCCGTCAGTTTCCCTGTTGCGGCGTCGACAACGGGTGAGAATATGCCGACGGGCGGGCTGCTAAGCTTGTACGTTTCCACCACGTTGTCATGGCAGGAATCGCATGCTGTCACCGTCCAAGAACGTCGCCCATTATGGATTGGCCTGGTTGGCGCTGGTGCTGGCTACGCTGGCCGGCACGGCTTGGTGGTGGAACATCGGGCGGCCCGTTTCGCTGCCGGACGCCCCGTCCGATCGCATTTCCTGTGTGTCCTACGCACCGTTCCGCAAGCCGGGCGAAACGCCTTTCAATCAGAATTACGTGATTACGCCGGAGCGCATCGACGAGGATCTGCGTGCACTATCGCAACGCTTTGATTGCGTGAGGACCTATTCGCAGAGCAACGGCCTCAGCGCCGTGCCCGCGATCGCCGCGCGTTATCACATGCAGGTGTTGATGGGCATCTGGCTTGGCGGCGTGGAAAAGCTCAATGAAAAGGAAGTGGCAACCGGGATTGCCACGGCCAACGCTTATCCCAAGTCGATCCGCGGCATCATCGTCGGCAATGAGGTGCTGTTGCGCGGGGACCTCTCGCCCGCGCGCCTGGCCGGATACATCGAGCAAGTGCGGGCGGCGACGCCGAAATCCATTCCGGTGACCTATGCCGATGTGTGGCAGCGCTGGCTGAAATATCCGCAGATGGCGAAATACGTGGACTTCGTCACCATCCACATCCTGCCTTATTGGGAGGACGACCCGGTGCAGGCGGTGGATGCCGTGCAGCACCTGAAAGATGTCTACGCGCAGATGAAAAGCGTGTTCCCCGACAAGACCTTGATGGTCGGCGAAACCGGCTGGCCAAGTGCCGGGCGCCTGCGCCGCTCTGCCGAGCCCAGCGTCGTGGATGAGGCGCTTTATATCCGCGATTTTCTGCGTTATGCCGCGACCGTGGACATGCCCTACAACGTGATCGAAACCTTCGATCAGCCCTGGAAGCGTTCGCTTGAGGGCACGGTGGGCGGCTATTGGGGCATTTTCGACTCGAACGAACGCCCCAAATTTCCGATGCGCGGACCGGTGACCGAAGAGCCGCGCTGGTGGCTTGGCTGGCTGGCCGGCGCGGTAGGCGCAATGGCTTTTGTCATCGTGGGAACCCGGCGCCGTGCATGGCATGGCGCGAGAGGTTGGCTGGCCTTGTTGCTGGCCGGCTTTGCCGCCGGAACTTCGGCGGCATGGCAGGTGCGGCAAATGATCTTTGCATGCGCCGCATGGTGGGAATGGCTGCTCTCTTCGGCGTGCCTGCTTGGGGCGTTGTGCGTGGCCGCGGCGCTGGCACGGCGCATCGCCGCACATCTGGCTGATCACCACGATCATTCCGAGCCGGCGCCGTGGTGGCGTTTCAGTTCGCTGTTTGCGCTCGTGCTTTACGACATCCTGATGGCATTCGACGGGCGCTATCTGGATTTCCCGATGGGCTTGTTCCTGCTGCCGGGTGTGGCTTATGGCGTGTTCGGATTGCTTACGCACGAGCAATCCATGCCGTCCGCGGAGCAGCGCTTCATGGCTTGCGTCGGTCCCTTGCTCGCCATCGCGCCGGTGGTGATGGAGCTGGGCATGAACAAGGTCACCTGGTTGTGGCTAGGCCTTAACCTGGCGATTGCCGTGCCCGTACTGGTTGCGTGGCGCTGGCATACGATTCGCTTGAAGGCGAACGAGGCGCAGGCAACCCACCAATAGCGCGATGGCGCCTGCGTAATAGCAATACAGCGTCAGTGCGAACAGGCCGATCGCCGCCGCCAGCCACGCCACGGCCGGCTTTTTGAGCATGAGCGCAAGCGCGGTGGCGATCAGCGCGGCTATGCCGAAGCCGTAGCTGTTGAAGCCGAGCACGACGAAGTGGCGGAATCCGCACGAAGCCGGCCTGTTGCTGAGGCCCTCGTCGCACAAATGAGCGAGCCCTGCCGGTTCGATGAAGTCGTAGCGCAACCATGAAGAGAGCAGGCCGACCACCACGATGAGCAGCCATGGCAGGACGATGGAAATCAGACGTTTGGTGGTCATCGGTGTGCTTTGACGGAAGGCGTGGGCAACTGGATCTCAGCGGCCAGCGCGAGATGATCGGAGAAAGCCTGCGGTAGCGTCCAGACTTTTTCGATACGCACTTCCGGCGAAGCCAGAATGTGGTCGAGTGCGCGCTTTGGTTTCCAACTGGGAAAGGTCGGCACGGGCTGCGTGGGTGGCTGCAGATCGCAACGTTCGAACAGATGGCGCATTTCGCGGCTGTCCGCTTCGGTGTTGAGATCGCCCATCAACACGGCGTGGGGGTAGTCCTGCAGCACTTCGCCGATGAAACCCAATTGCCGCGCGCGCGCCTGCGCGCTGAGCGACAGATGCGCAATCATCACCGCCAACCCGCCGGCATCGTCGCCAAAGCGCGCGAGCAAGGCGCCGCGACCCGGAATGCGACTGGGCAAGGGGTAGTCGATGACGACTTGCGGTTCGAGCCGGCTGATCAGGCCGTTGGCGGTATGCGAAAGCTGCGCCACCGGGCGATTCGGCTGGTGGCTCCAGAACGGCATGCCGGCGGTTTCGGCCAGGTAGCGCGTCTGGTTGAGAAAGCCCGAGCGCAGGCTGCCGGCGTCGGCTTCCTGCAGGCCGATGACGTCGAATTGCGGCAGCAGTTCGGCGAGCCGGTCGAGGTTGTCGAGCTTGCTGCGCGCAGGCAGCACGGCATTGATGCTGCGCGTGACGTATTGGCGATAACGCTGCACGCTGGCGCCGGCCAGGATGTTACAGCTCAGCAGGCGCAGCCTTTGCTTGGCGGTGGCGCGGGTCATTGGTCCAACGTTACATGCTCGGCGCCTGCCCTCATAGTCCGCGTTGGCCGCGTCTAGCCCGAGGGCAGGCTCTCAGGCGTCGTTCGCGCGAACGACGCCGTGGGTGTTCACTTGCCCTTCGCGTTCAGCTCCTGCTGCACGAGCCACTTGGTCAGGTCGACCAGTTGGGGGAAGTCCTTGATATTGGCGCTGCGGTACTTGCCGTCCACCACGATGGTCGGTGTGCCGTCCACGCCCCAGGTCTGGATCAGGGCCAGGTCCTTCTTGATCTGCGCATCCGTTTCGGGCGAGTTGGCGATGCTGACGAACTGCTCGCGATTCACGCCCTGCGAGGCATAAAAATCGGCGATTTCGCTCATCGAATTGATCGGGTACTGCTCTTTGAATTTCTTGTCGAAGAACAAATCGTGCGTTTTGTCGGCCACGCCCAGTTTCTTGGCCGCGTAATAGGCGCGGGCGAAGGGTACCCAACTGTCGTTGAAGGGCGCGGGGACGAGCTTGAATTCCACGCCCGGCGGCAGCGACTTGCGCAGTTCGTCGGCATAAGGCGAAAACTCGGCGCAATGGATGCATGCGTACGAGAACACTTCCACCACTTCGACCTTGCCGCTGTTGCTGTAGCGCTGATGGGGCGCCGGCAACGTGACGTATTCGGTGCCGTCCGTGTAGGGAGCGGCGGCGGATGAACTGGAGCTTGCAGCGCTGCAGGCACTGGTCAGCAATAGGCCGCAGAGCAGCGTGGTCAGGCGGAATCGGGCGGTGTTGAACATGGCGGTTCCTGCGTGGTGACGGTGTCGTGCCGTCATCGGTCGATCCAAATGGGAAAGCGCCCGGCGGACCGGGCGCTTGGGCGTAGCGAATTATTTACCGGCGGCTTCCTTGGCCACCAGCCACTTGGTCAGCTCGATCGATTGCGCGTAGCCGCCCGCATCGCCGGGGGTGAAGCGGTATTTGCCGTTCACGACCATGGTGGGCGTGCCCTCGACACCATAGGCCTTCTGCAAATCGTCGGCCTGCTTCATCTGCGTATTGATGCTGAAGGAGTTGGCTACGGCGACGAATTCCTTGGGATCGACGCCGTACTTGGCGTAGAACTTCGCCACGTCATCCAGCGTCGGCCAGGCAGACTTCGGCTTCGGGCGGCCGGTGGTCAGGTCGTCGGAAGCCAGCTCGCCGGTCTTCCAGATGGCATCGAACATGGCGTCGTAGGTCTTGTCGGCCACGCCCAATGCCTTGGCGGCGTAATAAGCGCGCTGGAACAGCGGGAAGTTTTCGTCCGGGCGAAACGCGACCGGCAGATAGGCCATCGTCGCATTCGCCGGCAGGCTCTTGGCAATCTGGTCGGCGGTGGTGTGGAAAGCGTTACAGGCCGGGCAGGCGTAGGAGAACACTTCGGTCACCACGATCTTGTCCGGGTTGCCGGTCGGTTGAGCAGGCTCGATGGTGTAGTAGTTCTTTCCTTCCACCCATTTGCCGTCGTCCACGAACGGCGTGGCCGGTGCCGCCGGGGTCTGCGTCGCAGCCGCGGTGCCGGCAGTTGCCGGGGCCGTGCTGGCGGCGGTGGATGCCGCGGCCGGAGCTGCTGCCGTCGAAGCCGTCGCGGGCTTGGCCGCCGATGCCGGCGCGGCGGGCGCCGTCTGCGCAGGGGCGGGTTGGGGCTGTGGAGCCGCGGCGCCGTTGTCGGAGCCGTTGTGGCTGCATGCCGCCAAGGCCAGCAGTGCTACACAGAGGAAAGTCGAACGCTTCAGCATGGCTAGTCTCAGAATGGGGAAAGCGGGAGAGCCTTGGACAACGCGGCCGGTCGGAAGTTACGGCGATGCGGACGCGGGGGCGTGATTGTCGGCGACGTGCAGGCCCTCGATATAGCTGGCCAGCGCGGTGATGTCCTGGGGATCGAGTTTCTTGGCGATCGTCGGCATGATCTGCGCATGCGCCTCAGTGCCCCAGGTGACGCCGTCGTGAAAATCCTTGAGCTTGGCTTCGATGTATTGCGCATGCTGGCTGGTGAGCTGCGGATACATCGCACCCGGATTGCCGCGACCGTCGATGCTGTGGCAAGCCATGCAGGCCGGGATGCCGCGGGCGGGATCACCCGAGCGGTAGAGCTTTTGTCCCTGCTCGACCACGGCCTCGTCGGCCACGCCGGGCAGCGAACGCTTGCTGGCGAAGTAGGCGCCGATGTCGTGCATGTCCTGGGCCGAAAGCGGAGAAGCCATGCCCAGCATGATCGCGTTCTGGCGCGCACCCGTCTTGAAGTTGTGCAGCTGGTGCGCGATGTACATCTCGTGCTGGCCGGCCAGTTTCGGGTACTGCGGGTCGCTGGAATTGCCGTCCGCCCCGTGGCAGGCGCCGCAAGCGGCCGCCTTGGCCTGGCCGGCCGTGGCGTCGCCGGGCTTGGCCGAAGCCATGGCCTGGTCATCGGAGGCCGCGGGGGCGGGTGCTGCCGTGGCGGTGGCCGGAGCGCTGCTGGCCGCCGCCGGCTTGGCCTCGCTGGAGGCGGCCGTGGCCGGCGCCTTCGTCGGGGCTTTGGTGTTCTGCGCAAACGCGACGCCGGCAGAGAGAGCAAGAACCAGGGCTACTGCATTCACTACAGCGGGCCGAAAACCGGCGAGCCGAAAACTCATACACTTGCCTCCCAGGAAATACTGCTATCGAATGTACGGCACGCACCCTCCGCGTGCCGTGACTGGCAGAACCTCGAAATTATTACCACGTCACTTTAGCCGGTCAAACGACGCCCCATGAGTTCGAACCCGTTGCAAGGCGCACAATTCGTGCTCGCCGCCCACCGTATCAACCAGTTGCCCAAAGACGAAGGGGCGGAAGTGGCATTTGCCGGACGCTCCAATGCGGGCAAGTCCAGCGCCTTGAATGCGCTGACCGGCCAGAAAGGGTTGGCGCGCACGTCCAAGACACCCGGGCGTACGCAGCAGATGGTGGCCTTTTCGCTGCCGCCCATCGTGCTCGGCGAAGCGCTGCCGCTCCTGGAGGCTCGCCTGATCGATTTGCCCGGCTACGGTTACGCCAAGGTGCCAGATGCCCTGCGCGAGCACTGGCGGCACGAGATCGATCGCTATTTGCACCAGCGACACAGCCTGCGTGGCGTGGTGCTGATCGTCGACATTCGTCATCCCCTGAAGGAATTCGATCGGATGATGCTCAATTTCTGCTTGGACACCGAGCTTGCCTGCCACGTGCTGCTGACGAAAGCGGACAAATTGTCGCGGAGCCAGGCCAGCCAGGCGCTGGCCAGCCTGCGCAAGGAGCTGGATACGGGTGCGCCGGTCACGGTGCAGATTTTTTCCTCGTCCGCCGGCACCGGCGTGGAAGAGGCGCGCAGTGCGGTGAGGCAATTGCTGGTAGGCAATGGCGGGAAGAGAAGCACCTTCATTTGAGGCGCAAAAATCAGCTGTGGCGAGCGAGTTCCTGCATGAACACCTCGCACAGCGCTTCCATGCCGGCGCGATCTTCGTCGTCGAAACGGGCGATCGAAGGACTGTCCACGTCCCATACGCCAAGCAGGCTGCCATCGGCCTTGACCAGGGGCACGACGATCTCGGACTGCGACGCCGCGTCGCAGGCAATGTGACCGTCGAAACTGTGTACGTCGCGCACGAGCTGGGTCTGGCGGGTCTGTGCTGCGGTGCCGCAAACACCTCTACCCAAAGCGATGCGGATGCAGGCCGGTTTGCCCTGGAACGGACCCACCACCAGTTCGGTGCCGTCGTAAAGATAGAAGCCGGCCCAGTTGAGGTCGGGCAGGCTGTTGAATACGAGCGCGGAGAAGTTAGCCGCGTTGGCGATCAGGCTGGGCTCTCCGGCCAGCATGCCGCGGGCCTGTTCGGCCAGCTCCGCATAAAGTTCGCGCTTGCTGCCGGCGCTGCTGGACTTGATCTCGAACATGGCGGGTCGATCCGATTTCTGAAAGGCAATGCCCTAAGATGGGACGCATCACGTCTGGGCACAAGGGGAGCCTGAACAGCATGAGCGAGCACTTTGAGGCGGCACGTATCGGGCACGTCGAAGCGCATCGATTGGACGGTTTCATCGACGCGGCATTTGCCTTCGCCGTAAGCGTCATGGTGATCGCAGGGACCGAGGTCCCGCACAGCGTTGACGGCCTGCTGCTGGCGCTCGATCGCATACCGGGATTTGCGTGCAGTTTTGCCACGCTGATGATTTTCTGGCATCGACACGTGCGTTGGCGCGACCGCTTCCGCCTGCACGATGCCGCCACGATTCGTATGAGCCTGATGCTGGTTTTCTTCGCGCTGATCTTCGTCTATCCGCTCGACTTTCTGTTCCAGGCGATGTTCAGCTCCCTCTACGAAGGCTACACGCACGTAGCGTTGCCCAACGAACCGGTGATCAGCAGCGTGCACGGGCTGAAGGCGATCTTCATCTGCTACGCGGCGGCCTACGCCTGCATGGCTGGCTGCCTGGCGCTGCTTTATCGCCACAGCTTGCGGAAGTCGCCGGCGCTTTCTCCTGCACAACGCATCGAAGCGAGCGAGACTTATTACGTCCAGTGTGGGTCGATCGGAGTGGCCGTGCTGTCGATGCTCGCCGCTCTGCTCATTCCCAACAGCCAGAATCCGTGGTTGGATTCGCTGCCGGGTATGGTTTACGCCTTGCTGACGGTCGTCTATCGCGTAGCCGGCAACTGGTCTCGACGAGCTTCGGCACAACTGACATGAGTCCCGCGCTGTTTGTTGCCGGTACCGATACCGGTATTGGCAAAACCCATTCCGCGTGCACGCTGATCCACGCATTGCGTGCAACCGGCCGCACCGTTTGCGGCATGAAGCCGGTCGCCAGCGGATGTATCGATACCGTGCACGGCCTGCGCAACGACGATGCATTGGCCTTGCTGGCAGCTTCCAGTGCCCCAGTGCCCGCGTACGAAACAATCAATCCGATGTCCTTGCGCGAGCCGCTGTCGCCGCATCTGGCCGCGGCCCGCGAAGGCGTGGTGATTGCCATGCCGCCGCTACGCACCGCTTTCGATGCGCTGTGCGAGCGCTACGACACGGTGGTGGTCGAGGGCGTCGGCGGTTGGCGCGTGCCGCTGGCGCCGGGATTGCTCGCGTCGGCTATCGCCAAAGACTGGGCGTTGCCGGTGGTGCTGGTGGTGGGCTTGCGCCTGGGGTGCCTCAGTCACGCCTTGTTGACAGCGGAGGCGATTGTGGCGGACGGCTGTCGACTGGTTGGCTGGATTGGGAACCAGATCGATCCGCAGATGGACGCGATAGAGGAAAATATCGGCACGCTATGCGAGCTGCTGCCGGCGCCACGGCTGGGCATCTTGCCGTACGGAATGGCGCCCGAGCGGGTGTCGAATCTGTTGGACCAAGGCGTGATGGCGCTTTGAAAAGGGAGCGAGGGCCGGCTTGCCGGTTCCTGGCACATACGGTCAGCCAAAAACGGAGCCTTCATGACCAACCGCAGTCACTACTACCTGCAGATCAAGGATCTGTTGCACGCTCGCGGTGCCGAGCCCCAGCTGAGCTATGACGGAGCCGGTCCGAACGATTTTGCCGCGGCGTTGCAGGAGGCCCTGCGCAGTCCGCTGTTGTTCCAGCGCTGGCGTGCCATGCAGCCGGAACCGGAGGAGATCGATGAGCGTCTGGGCGTTACCGATCAGCTGGCCAAGGTAAGCGCAAAGCTGGTGGATCTTTGCACCGACGTGGAAGTGATTACCGATTTGTCGATGAGCATCGTGCGCCAACGCCTCAATTGGCTGATTGGCGCCAACTGGCAATTGCACGACGTGCGTCCGGCCTAGTAACCGCGCTTTTTGAGAAAAACAAAAAAGGCACCTGCGCAACGTGCAGGTGCTTTTTTGTTTTGCCGTTGCCGGCAACCGGATCAGTGATTGCGTTGTTGGATGAAGTCGGCCAGCCACAGTAGCGGTTCGGCTTCCGCCGAAATGCTGCGTGCCGCATCGCGTGCTTCGTCGAACAGCGCGTTGGCGCGTTGCTGCGCCTGCTCCAGGCCGAGCAGCGAAGGGAAGGTCGATTTGTGCTGCGCCAGATCTTTGCCGGCGGTTTTGCCGAGCGTGGCGGTATCGGCAATCTGGTCCAGCACATCGTCCTGGATCTGGAAGGCCAGGCCGATGCAGCGACCGTAGCGATCGAGTGCGCTGCACACGTTTTCCGGCGCGTTGGCGGCGATCGCGGCAAGCTGGCAGGTGACGAGGATCAGTGCGCCGGTCTTGCGTGCGTGCAGCGATTCGAGTTGGGTGAGCGTCAGGGTGAGATTTTCCGAAGCCATATCGACCGCCTGGCCTCCCACCATGCCCAGCGAGCCGGCGGCATGCGCCAGTGCGGTGATCATCTTTACCTTCTGCTCTGCGTCGAGCGCGTTCGTCGTGGCGAGCGCTTCGAAAGCGGAAGTCTGCAGGGCATCGCCGACCAGGATGCCGGTGGCGACATCGTAGGCCTTGTGCACGGTGGGACGGCCGCGGCGCAAGTCATCGTTGTCCATGCCCGGCAGGTCGTCGTGCACCAGCGAGTAGGCGTGGATCAGTTCCACGGCGCAGGCGGCGGCATCCAAATTTTCCACGGCGACGCCCAGGGCTTCGCCGGCGGCATAGACCATCAGCGCGCGCAGGTGCTTGCCGCCTTCGCAGGCGTAGCGAATCGCTTGATGCAAGCGCTCCGGATCGGTGGATGCCGAAGGAAGAACGGCGTCCGTGGTGCGCTCCAGCCGTTGCAGGTAGGCCGGTACGCGGGTATCGAAGGCGGAGGCCTTGGAGGAAGTCTGACTCATGCAAGATCCGGGCAGCGCTCAGTAATCGGGCGATTTTAACATCGCGGCTAGGATGCTGCCCGTGGCCGTCTCTTTTTGGAGGGTTACGTCAGCAAAAAAAGGAAGGGCGGGGAAGCTTGCGCTGTTCCCCGCCCTTCGACAGCTGACGCCTCGCTCAGGCTTCGCGATACCAAAGCAGGATCACGCCCACCAGCATGAAGCAGATCGGCCAGACCCAGCCGGCAATGCGCCCGCCGCGCCCGGGCAAGCGCAATTCCAGCCAGCGTGCCCAGCCTGCCGAAACGCCGGCCAACGCCAGCGGCGTATGGGTCAGTTCGATCAGTAGCTGGTCCTTCACATTGGAAATCTGGTGACTGTGGGTCAGCAGCATCGCACCGCCCACCGACACCAGCAGCGGAAATACCAATGCGGCCTTCGGGCTGTGCAGCCGTCCGGTCCGTACCGCCCATTCGAAGACGCCGAACAGGATGATCAAGGCGACGAAGAAGCGATGCTGCGCTACCTCCACGTCGCGCCACGCCACCCAGAACCCTTCGTGGCCCATCGGCCACACCTCGGGATCCGAACGCACCAGCAGGAACCCCGCCATCAGCAGGAACAGCAGCGGCCAATGTTTGAGCCATCCCACGCCGGCGCGATTGAGCAGGGCAAGAAAACCGATCAGCAGGACGAAGATGCCGGCCCAGTGGTGGTTGTATTCCGACCAGGCGATGTCGTCGGCATTGCGTGGCGGCAGGATGCCCGAGCCCGGCACGTTGGCCTGCGAGGCAACCTGGCCGCGCTGCTCGGCTTGCTGATCCAAATTCGCCTGCATTTCCGAAATGGCCAGCTTGTCGTGGTCGGGCGAAGTCAGGCGGGGCCATGCCGGCGCATTGCGCACGGCGATTTCGTGCAGAGTGACGCGATCGGCGGTGAGGTCGACGGCAGGCGGCACCGAGGTGAGCGATGCGGCGGCGAAGAAAATGGTGAAGCCGATGCCGATTTCCACTTCGGCGAAGCGGCGCATGCGGATGACCGAAGCATCCTGGTTCTTGCGCAGCCGCTCGGTGACCATCAGGTTGCCGGCGCCCAGCGCCAGCAGCGCGAGGAACATGGCGATCTTTGCGCCCACCATGACGCCGTAGGCGGTGCCGTAGAAACCCTGCATGCTGCCGATGTAGAAATAGCTCATGACCGCGCCGGAGATCACGATGCTGGCCACGCCGATCATCGACATGCGCGAGAACCGCGCACCGACCAGGCGCCAACCGTTGGCATCGTGCAGGCGGCCCAGCGCCAGCACGAAACACGGGATCGCACCGACCCAGATGGCTGCGCCGAACTGGTGCAAGCCTTCGACGAACAGCAGCGGCACATTGTTGTCCAGGCGCGCATAGGCGTGCGTGGTGAAGGTGGCTGCGACCAACTCCGCGGCGCCGAGCAGCAACGGCAATACGGCGGAAAGCGGGCTGGAAGCGACGCGCTTGCCCAGGCAAGGGATCAGCAGCAGGGCGCAAAGAATCTTGATCGTGCCGGCGATCGCGAACGGTGCCTGCATGACGTCGAAGAAACCAAGGTCGACCGTGGACATGACCACGGCGACTTGCAGCCCGACCCCGGCGATTTCGGCAAAGATCAGGCCGATGGCGCTATAGACGGTAAGGCGGGTGATGCGCCGCTTCAGATCCTCGCCCTGCGCAAGCAGGTGCGCAAATGGGCGCAGTAGGAATACCAGGAACAGGATGCCGCCCAGCGTCATCGACTGCGCAACGATGGTGATGCCGTGCAGGATGATGCTGAGGTAGCCGAAGATATCGACGAGAAGTTCCACGGGAATGGCTCAGTCAGTTGAGGCTGGATGCTTGGGGGTGGTCATCCCGGCCTGCGCCGGGATGACAGTACGACAAGTAGTGCTCGCGAAAAGCCCGGCTTGCCAGTCGGGATTACTGCTTGGCCACGACCGTAAACGGCACGTCGCCGCGTGTGATGTGGCCATCGAGCGCCAGCGCCTGCCAACGGATCGTGTAGTTGCCCGGCGTCAGGTCTGCGCTGGTATCCAGCTCGTTCGGCTTGCTGCCGTTGGCCGCGATGCTCAACACGGTTTCGCTCTTGTCGGCCTTCACCAGCACGATGCGCGAGCGGTGCTGGTCGATCTTGCTGTTGTACTTGAACATCATGTCGACGTGGCCGGCGACCAGCGTGCCGTTGAGCTTGGGCGTGCTGTCGGTGAGGATGGCGTGGGCCGAAGCGGACATGCTGGCCAGGGTGCAGGCGGCAGCAACCAGGAAGGTTCCAAAATGACGACGCAGGGACATCAGGCGGTTCTCCAGTAGGGCATGGTCGTAACGACGGCGATGCGAAAAACGTGATTCAGGATGGCCGGGCCAACGCGCTTCCGGTCGCCTCGGCGGCGGCACGCAGCGCCAGGGTGGCGCGTTGCATGCGCGAGTATAGTCGCGGCAGATCGGCCAGTACCGACGGATGGCGGCACAGCGCGGCAATCAGGCCAAAGGTGCGGGGGCGTCCCCACGTGTCCACGCTGTCGCTCAGCGCCGACGGGATGGCATCGTCCACTTCGTCGACGATGGCGCGCAGCACGACGAACGGCAGCCCGCGTTCTTTGGCGACCTCGGCCACCGCTGCACTTTCCATGTCGACGGCCAGGGCGGCGAAGCGCTCGTGCGCGGCAACCTTGTCGGTCGCTGTAAGCAACGGATGCTGCACGCTGAGCAGCGAACCCTCCGTTCGCAGCGGCAAGGCGCCTGCTGCCAATTGTCGTTGCAGTTGTGCGCGCCACGAAGCATCGGCCTGGTGCACGCAGCCCTTCTCGTCGAGGACGCGCTGCGGACAGAACAGCGAACCGTTGCCCAGGCATCGATCCAGCGAGCCGGCCACGCCGAATACGGCCAGCGCGGTGGCGCCTGCTTCCGCCAGGCCTAGTGCCGCACGGCGCGCGGCGGCCGGCCCCATGCCACTGAGCCACAGCGCGGATTGGTGCGCGAGCGGTATGAGGCGATCGGGTTGCACGCGCTCAGCAGTCAGTGCCTTGGCTTCCGACGCCAAGGCCACGACGACACCGGTTGCGCCGATGGCCGTGTGCGGGCTCAAGCCGCTGCCGATTGAGTCAACTGCCGGTAGCGGGACAATGCCCACAACGGAAAGTACGCGGTGTAGCCGTGGTACTTGAGGTAGTACACACGAGGGAACCCCGGTGCGTTGTGCGTGGGGTGATACCACAGGCCTTCCAGCGCGCCGCTGCTTTGCTGGTTGGCCAGCAGGAAGGCGATGCCGCGCTTCACCGAATCGGATGAGGCTTCGTTCAGCGCGAGCTGTGCGAGCAGGGCCCATGCCGTCGTCTGCGGCGTGCTGACACTGCGATTGGTGCCGCGCAGCCCAGCGTCGATATAGCTGTCGTTGGTCTCGCCCCAGCCGCCATCGGCGTTCTGGCGCGAGCGGAGCCATTCGACGGCCTTGCGGATATACGGCTGGCGCAGATCCTCGCCAGCCAGTGCAAGACCGGCCAACACGCTCCAGGTGCCGTAGATGTAATTGCTGCCCCAGCGGCCCCACCAGCTGCCATCTTCGAGCTGGGTGGAGCGCAGGTAGTCGATGCAGCGGCGCAGGCTTTCCTGATCCTGCGGACGCGCCAGCACGGCCAGTGCGGCGGCCACGCGGCCGGACACGTCTTCGGTCGGCGGATCGAGCAGCGCCCCGTGGTCGGCGAACGGAATCGCATTGAGGTGATAGTGCGTGTTGTCGGCATCGAACGCGGCAAAACCACCATTCTTCGATTGCAGCCCGATCATCCAGTCCATGGCGCGATCGGTATTGACGCGGTGGCGTCCCGATTCGCCGCGACGGCGATCCTGTATGTGCAACAGGGCGGCGACCACGGCGGTGTCGTCGATATCCGGGTAATACGCATTGTTGTATTGGAAAGCCCAGCCGCCCGGAGCCAGGTCCGGCGCCTTTACCGCCCAGTCGCCCTTGAGTTCCAGTTCCTGCTTGGAGGTCAGCCAGTCGGTCGACTTGGCGATCGCTTCTTGCGTGGCGTCGTCGTCGCTGGTGTGCATCAGTGCCAGCGCGCTCCAGACCGTATCCCAGATCGGAGACACGCAGGGCTGGCAGTAGGCCGTGCCGTCGGCGCGCTGAACGACCAGTTTCTGGATCGAGCGCAGGCAGGTCTGGCGAGCCGGATGATCCTTGGGATAACCCAGCAGCTTCATCACTTCCAGGCAGTTGACCATCGGCGGAAAGATCGCGCCGATGCCGTCCTCGCCATTCATGCGCGGAAGGAACCAGTCTTCGGCCTTCTTGATCGCATGCTGTCGCACGCCCTTGGGAATGAAGCGGTCGACAAAGCGGCCGATCTTGTCCAGCACGAGAAAAGTGCGATTGAGCAGGCCGCCGCGAATGAAGTAATCGCGCTCCTGTTCCGGCGGCGTGACGAACAGCTCGCGGATGTGGATCTTGCGCGGATTGGCGGCCTTCGCCTTGAGCGAGCACAGGATGGTCAGCGGTATCGTGGTGGTGCGCGCCCAATACGAGATTTTCTCGATGTGGAACGGGAACCAGCGCGGCAGCAGCATGATCTCTACCGGTACGTACGGCGTCGCGCGCCACGGCACCTGTTCGAACAAGGCCAGCAGGATGCGCGTGAACACGTTGGCCTTCGCGGCGCCGCCCTGAGCCAGAATGGCTTTGCGCGCCATGCGCATGTGCTCGGCTTCCGGGTCGTCGCCGGCGGCCTTGAGTGCGAAGTAAGCCTTCACCGTACACGACAGATCGATGTCGCCGTCGTAATACTGCGGCCACCCGCCGTGCGCATCCTTTACCTGGGTGTCGCGCAGGTAGCGCGCCATTTTTTCCTGCAGCACGTCGTCGATTTCATCCATGAAATGCATCATCAGGATGTATTCGGCGGTGATCGTGCAGTCGGACTCCAGTTCGAAGCACCAGTGCCCATCCTGGTGTTGGCGCGCCAGCAGGGCGGCGCGTCCGCGTTCGATGGCTGCATCCAGTCCGCCGGTTTCAGCGGTCTCGAAGAAGTCGTTGGCGGCAGCGCTAGCGGTGTTGGGCGTCGTTGAATTCATCGGTGGCGCACTTCCTGTGCATCGGCCGTTTCACGCCAGGTGACATCGGCAATGTGAGGAATGGAGCGCTTGGGCCAGGTACGTGCAGGCGTCGAGGGTTCGCTCCACTCGGCGGTGAGAGGGGTGAGCGGCAGGCCGCGTGCGGTGGAGTTGAACAGCCAGCGCAAGGCTGCGTTCGACTTGCCGAAGATGCGCGTGAAAAGAATGGTGCGCGCCACGGCCTTGCGGGAAATCTTGATCTGCGTGCCGGCGGAGAAGTCGAGATTGTTCTGCAGGTTGCGCAAGGTGAGCACGGCCATGCCGATCGCCCACAGGCAGAACCGGCGAACGCCGGCGTGCTTGCCGGGAATCAGCAGGGTGTAATCGAGCGCCTGGCGCAGGTGCGCGTGGGCAATGCCTACCAGCTCGGACATGGTCGCTGCGTAGCCTGCATTCTGCTTGCCGGACTTCAGCTCGCCGAGCTTGATGCCGTGGCGCGCAAACATGTCCTGCGGCAGCCAGCAGACGCCGCGGGTGCGATCTTCCCACTGGTCCTTGAGGATGTTGGTCATCTGCAAGCCCTGCCCGAAGGAAACGGCCAGGCGCAGCATGGTGTTGCGATGGACGGCGAGCGCCGGCTCGAAATCGACGAACAGTTCCGTAAGCATTTCACCGACCACGCCGGCCACGCAGTAGCAGTAGCGGTCCAGGTCGTGCAGGGTGGCAAGTCCTTGCAGGCCTGCCTTGCGCTGGAACTCGTGCATGCCGTGGGACATGATCTTCAGGCACTTCACGATCGACGCCTGCTGCGGCGGTTGCAGGCTGCGCGTGACTTGCAGCACCAGCGGCAGCTGGCGCATCAGGTCGCGCTCGGCCTCCAGCGTTTCGTTCGAAAGCAGGGGGGCGACTTCATCGGCGACCTGCCGCGCATCGGCATCGCCGGTGACGGCGTCGACGAAGGCATTTTCGAACGAGCGCTTCTGTTCGGCCGAAAGCGCCGGTTCGTCTTCGATGGTGTCGGCGATGCGACAAAGGAGGTAAGCGTTCGCCACGGCGCGACGCAGCTCCGGGGGGAGCTGCGGAATGGTCAGCGCAAAGGTCCGGGACACCTTGGGCAGGATCGCGTCCTGGTAGGTGTTGGCCTCTTCGCTTCCGGCATGGGGAACGGCATTGTGGAGTTCGATCATTGGCATGCCTCAATCGCCGGAATTATGACACACCAGTACGGGTGCGAATTTGGAAGATCGGCACTGATTGAAGTTCCCGGATCTGACGAGGACCGGTTTGGCGAACGCTCACGCATGCTCGCTGGGGGCTGGCGGGGTGGGGTTGGCATCCCGATATGCTGAAGCAGCAGGCGGTTTTCGTCCATAATTGTGTGATGACAATTCTCATTTCTTCGAACTCGCGCGCCATCGCGATCACTGTGCCATCGCTGGCATTCGCGGCGGTTTCACGGTGAGGGCGCTGGTTACCGGTGCCACCGGTTTCGTGGGTTCGGCCGTGGCGCGCCACCTGCTGCGCGATGGGCACGAGGTGCGGGTGCTGGCGCGGCCGGGGTCCGACCGGCGCAATCTGCAGGGGCTGGAGGTGAAGGTGGTCGAAGGCGACCTGACCGTGCCTGCCTCCCTGCTGCCGGCTTGCGACGGCTGCGACGCGCTGTTCCACGTGGCGGCGGATTATCGCCTGTGGGCCCCCGATCCAGGCGAGTTGTATCGTGCCAATGTCGAGGGCACTCGTTCCATTTTGGAAGCTGCGCGAAAGGTTGGCGTCCCCCGGATCGTCTACACCAGCAGCGTGGCCACCCTGGGCATTCCCAAGGACGGCAGCCCTGGCAGCGAAAGCACGCCGGTGTCCGTGAACGACATGATCGGCCACTACAAGCGCTCCAAGTTCCTGGCCGAGGAAGTGGCCAGGCAGTTCGCGGCGGAGGGCGCGCCTATCGTCATCGTGAACCCTTCCACGCCGATCGGGCCGCACGACATCAAGCCCACGCCGACCGGGCGCGTGGTGCGCGATGCGATGGCCGGCAAACTGCCGGCCTATGTCGACACGGGGCTGAATATCGTGCACGTGGAAGATGTGGCTCATGGGCATTGGCTGGCTTTCGAGCGTGGAATGATCGGTGAGCGCTACATTCTCGGCGGCTTCAACATGAGCCTGCGTGAAGTGCTCACCGAGATCGCCGATATCGCGGGCCGCTCGCCTCCCAAGGTGCGCTTGCCGCACGGCGTGGTGATGCCGATCGCCTACCTGTCCGAGGCCTGGGCGCGCCTTACCGGCATGAACCCGATCGCCACCGTGGAAGAAGTGCGCATGTCGAAGAAGCGCATGTTCTTTACCAGCGCGAAGGCCGAGCGTGAGTTGGGTTACACCGCACGTCCGGCGCGCCAGGCGCTGGAAGATGCGGTGCGCTGGTTTCAATTGCAGAAGTGAGTAAATAGAAGCGAGACGCGAGGGAAAATCGGCTGCGCTCTAATTTCTCATCTCTCTCTACTATTTCCTGGCCTTTTTGCGCCGCTCGAAAAACCGCAGCACCGGCAATGCGAACTTGACCATCGAAGGCATCGTGGTCGGGCGCAGCAAGCGCAGATCGTAGCCGGAGAAGCGGCGGTCGTTTTCGCGCAGGCAGGTGGCCATCAGTTCGGCCACGCTCAGGTCCTGCTCCGTCATGGATTGCGCGCCGTTGACGGTGAAGTTATTGTCCTGCGCGTGTTCGTTGCCGTCGGCATCCAGGCTCTTGGCCAGGTCCATGCGTTCCAGGCCCAGGAAGCACCACACGCGGAACACCTTCCATTCGAAGGCGATGCGCTGGAACGGATTGAGCTTCCTGCGATGCCAGGCTACCCAGTTGGCGAACAGCAGGATGTGTCGGCATTCTTCCTGCATCACCGGTTCGAAGGTATCGATCAGTTCGGCCGGGAACAGGCCCGAATCGTGCGCGACCTTGAACAGACCGAAGGCGAAGAAGCTGTCGATGCACTCGCTGTAACCGGTGACCAGGTACGCCCACTCGGGATCCTTGGGGTATTCGTACTCCGGTTCCGGCACCAGCGGGATGTTGTAGTGCTGCACCATCTTGGACAGCACTTGCTTGTGGCGATTTTCTTCCCACGCATTCTGCGCAAGGGTATTGCGCATCTCCGGATCGGCAATCGTGCGTGCGTAAGCGGCCATGCGCAGGCGCGCCTTGCCTTCGGTCTGCACTGCGATATCCCAGATCGGCAGCGACGTGATGCGATGCAGGGCTGCTTCATCCAGCGTCGGCCATTTCAGCACCGACGGGCGATAGGGATTGAAGGTTTCCGCGAACATCCGGCACATCATCTGCTTGTGCGCGTCCGAGCCGTACTTGAGGCGTTGCTGCGGGTTGTCGCTCGACCAATGCCGCGTGCGCGCTTCGGACGCCGAGATGGTGGCCGCATCCGGTTCGTCGGTCGGCAGCACGGGTTCGTGAAAGCCGGGTACCAGGGTTTCGGTATCGAAGGCTTCGTGTTGGAGCGTCATACTCGAATTCTCTTCAGGTAGGCGGTTGGCTGGAGCCGGCGCGTGTGGAGGAATCCGCATACAGCCGCCGCGCTTCGGCCCACTGCCAGGAAATCAGGGCCGGCACGCCAAAGCCCACTTCACGCATGCGCTTGACCAGCGACAGCGCAACACTGGCTTCGGGTGGCAGGCCGATCACGTGGCCGAACAGCACCAGGCCGCCTTCCTGTACGCCAAGGCCGGCGGGCACTACGAAAATGATGTGGCGCAGCGCCTGGGTGACCGCTTCGATTGCGATGGCATCCCATACGCTGATCGGATAGCCGAGCAGGTGCAGGGCCAGCCAGGTTTCGAAACTGCCCACGATGTAGCCGATGAACTGCCAGCCGCAGGCGGCGATCAGGCGCAGCGGACGCGAATATTGCGCGCGGATTTCCAGGTCGAGGTTAGCGCCATCGATAAGTTCGGTCAGCTTGGAGCGACCGCCGAGCAACTTTTCGGCAAAGGTTTCCAGGCGCGCAAACACCTTGCCGTGACGCAGGATGATGATCAGGAAGATCGGCAGCGGCAGGCTCGCGGCCAGCGCGGA
This sequence comes from Dyella mobilis, assembly GCF_016904945.1. GTDB lineage: Bacteria > Pseudomonadota > Gammaproteobacteria > Xanthomonadales > Rhodanobacteraceae > Dyella_B > Dyella_B mobilis. Next base: position 112,727 of record NZ_JADIKF010000034.1, on the reverse strand, counting down.
AATGACCGTGCTGAAGGCGCTGATGTTGCTGGTCAGCTCGATCAGCAGGATGATGCCGAGCGCGGTGAACAGATACTGGTTCACCAGCGTCAGCAGCACTTCCATGATGATGCTGGCCGCGGCGGCGGCGCCGCCGATGCCGCGCCATTTCACCAGGCGGATGCCGATGATCTCGCCACCAATGTTTGCCACCGGCAACAAGCGGTTGCTCGCTTCGCGTACCGATGCCACCCAGAACAGGAAAGGCAGCGTGGCCTGGCGATGCGGGTCGCGCGGCGCGATCAGTACGCGCCAGCCAATCACATCCAGCAGCAAGGGCAGCACGTGGAAGGGCAGCAGCCACAACAGCGCCCAGCCGGCGTGATCGATGGCGCTGGCGATCTCGCCCCATCCCTGGTGCGCCACCAGTGCGATGGCGACGGCCAGGCCGAGGAAGCCGGCGATATAACTGAAGAGCTTCATGTTCATGCAGCCGCCGGATCGGAGAAGCCGTTGCACAGGTGATAACGCTGGGCGATGGCCTCGCGTACGCGTGTCGACAGCAATGCCGCAAGTTCGTCGGCATGCCGGTAATCAGTCATGCTTTCAGTGAGATGGCCGTGCGACGCGGGGTGCAGATACACCTCCGAAAGACCCTCCGGCAGTTGCTGCAGGATGTTCAGCATTACCGCTTCATCCATGCCGCCGCTGTGGCGCAGTCCAAACACGTGATCGTTGTGAGCGATGCCGGCCTTGTCCATGCGCCAACGCATCAGCGCCAGCCAGGGCTTGAGCCACGGACCCATGCCGGGTTCGATCGGCAGGCGGATTGCGCGCATGCCGTATTGGCGGCCGATGCTCAGCATCATCGACAGGATGGTGGGATGCAGATGGAAATGCTTGTGGGCGTTGACGTGATCGAGCGACAGCCCGGTCGCGGCGAAGGCCTCGAACTGCGCACGGATTTCATCCGCCAGCTGACGACGCACGTGTGGCAGGAAGAAGAAGCGAAAGCCGTTGCCCACCATGTCCGAATTGAACATGCCCTGCGCGTCGACCAGGTCGGGAATGCGTGCCGGCGGCAGCATCGCGCGGCCGTCGGCGAGCACCAGGTGCAGACCCACGGCTAGGCCGGGATTCTGTTTGGCGCGGGCCACGGCATCCGCCACGGCGGGCGCTGCCACCATCAGGCTGGCAGCGCGCAGCACGCCGTCGCGATAGCCGCGCTCGACCGCTTCGTTGACAGCCTGGTGGAGGCCGAAATCATCGGCGGTGACGATCAGGCGCGGACGGATCGTCGGGTTGGGCGAGGTCTGCACGGTCGCTAAACCTCAAGAAACGGTAGTCGACCGTGCAGGGAACGCATGCGCTGGCTCGCTCACGCCTCGTGCGCGCGCAGGAAGCGGAAGAACTCCACACCTTCGCGCAGACGACGCTTCATCATGTCCCAGCTCGTCAGCATTTCCTTGACGATTTCCCAGATCTTCGACGGGCGGAAATAGAAGGCCTTATAGAACTTCTCGACGCCGTGGAAGATATCCTGCTTGGACAGGTGCGGGTACTCGATCAGGGCCAGCTGCACGCCCTTGTCGTTGACCAAGTTGACCGCTTCGTTTTCCTTCAGCCAATTGTTCTCGACCGCCTGCTTGTACAGCGCGGTGCCCGGGTAAGGAGCAGCCAGCGACACCTGGATGGTGTGCGGGTTGATTTCCTTGGCGAACTGGATCGTCTTGTCGATCGTTTCCTTGGTTTCGCCCGGCAGGCCGAGGATGAAGGTGCCGTGGATGGTGATGCCCAGCTTGCGGCAGTCTTCGGTGAAGCGGCGCGCGATGTCGGTACGCAGGCCCTTCTTGATGTTGTGCAGGATCTGGTCGTCGCCCGATTCATAGCCGACCAGCAGCAGGCGCAGGCCGTTTTCCTTCATGATCTTCAGCGATTCGTACGGCACGTTTGCCTTGGCGTTGCAGGACCAGGTCCAGCCCATCGCGCCCAGGCCGCGTGCGATCTCGTGCACGCGATCCATGTTGGAGCTGTCGGTGAAGGTGTCGTCGTCGAACATCAGCTCCTTCACTTCCGGCATGTTCTCCTTGATCCACTTCGCTTCGGCGAGCACGTTGGCGGCCGAACGGGTGCGATAGCGATGGCCACCGACGGTCTGCGGCCACAGGCAGAAGGTGCACTTGGAGCGGCAGCCGCGACCCGTGTAGATCGACACATACGGGTAGTTGAGGTAGCCGATGAAGTAGTTGCTGATCTTCAGGTCGCGCTTGTAGATCGGAGCGACGAACGGCAGGTCGTCCATGTTCTCGATCATCGCGCGCGGCGGATTGTGCTGCACGGTGCCGTCGGCCAGGCGATAGCTGATGCCGGTGATGCTTTCGAACGGACGCCCTTCGGCGACTTCCTTGCAGGTGTAGTCGAATTCTTCGCGCGCGACGAAATCGATCGCCGACGAGGCGGTGAGCGAGCTGGTCGGGTCTACCGCGACCTTCGCGCCCACCAGGCCGATCAGCACGTTCGGGTTGCGCTCTTTCAGCAGCTCCGCGAACTTCGCGTCGGTGGGGAACGACGGCGTGCTGGTGTGGATGATCACCAGCTCGTAGCCCTCGGCGATGCGCAGGCTGTCTTCCACCGAGACTTCGTCGGCGGGAGCATCGAGCACGCGCGAATCGGGCACCATCGCAGCAGGTTGCGCCAGCCAGGTGGGATACCAGAAGCTCTTGATTTCGCGTTTGGCCTGGTAGCGCGAACCGGCGCCGCCGTCAAAGCCGTCGAAGGAGGGAGCTTGCAGAAAAAGCGTTTTCATTACGTGTGACTCCTGCGGAGGCAGTTACCCTGCCCAGGGACAGCAGATAGTTCAGGAATATTTCAAAAAGCTTAGGTCTAGGGCGCTGAACCGCCGCCTCGAGCATGCATGACCTGACCGCGCCATCTTACCTGCCAACCGGCGAGGGCTGCTGCCCATTCCATCAGCAATAAGGTGTCGCGGAGGGGGATCAGCAGGACTTCGTGCCAGGCAAAGGCTCGGTCACCGCTGCGCCGCTGCAAAAAGTGTAGCAAAACCCGCGCCCCGCCACCGAGTGCCGCCAGACCGGCGGTGGCCAAGCCGGGTGCTGCACACAGTCCCAGCAGCAATAACGGTGAGGTAAAGCACACGAAGGTCATGGCAAAGCCCGCCGGGGCAATCGAGCGGATGGTACGCAGCCAACGCAGTTCATGCGCCCACAATTCTTTCAGCTGGCTTTCGTTTACATCCGTGCCCACCACGACCTCCGACAAAACGGTGCGCAGTCCCGCGCGACGCGTGAGTTCGCCCAGCCAGAAGTCGTCGGCGAGCAGATCGCGCAAGGCTTCGAAGCCGCCGATCGCCTGCAGGACATCGCGCCGCAGGGCAATGGTGGAGCCGAAGGCAAAGCGGGTCGAGCCGAAGGCGTGCGAGAGCCGCACCGAAGGCGCAAACCAGTCATCGATGAATAGCCGGCCCAGGCGCGACCAGAGCGACGACCCGGGAACGCCGTAATACAGGCAGGTGACAATGCCCACGCCCGGATCGGCCAGCGGGGCGACGACGCGCGCCAGGTAATCGGTGGGAACGCTGATGTCGGCATCGGCCAGCACCAGCAAGTCGTGTCGCGCCTTCGCCAGCATGTTGATGAGGTTGCTGACTTTGAAATTCGCGCCGTGGATGCGCGGATCGATCACCAGGTCGATCGAGCGCTGCGGAAAGGCTTCGCGAAGCCGCTGGACCACGGCGATGGCAGGATCGTTTGCCTCGCGTACGCCGAAGACCAGTTGATAGTCCGAATGCGTCTGCAGGCAGAACGTGCGCAAATTTTCGAACAGGCGCGGTTCTGCGCCATGCAGCGGCTTGAGGATCGTTGCCGGCTGGGGCTTTGCGGCGACTGCCTCGTGGCGCGCGCGGGTGCCTTTGCGGGTAGCCCAGAGCGCCACGCATGCATAACCGGCAGCGGCAAAGGCGAGCCCGATGCCGAGTCCATGGATAATGATGGCGATGATCCCGTTCAAAGACATGGGTGCTTATGCTACCGACACGCTGTGCTCCAAAGGGCCGGGACATAGGGTCCGATTGCCGCTCATGCAAGGGGGCGCGATGAAGATCATGCTGCACGCCGCGTTGTCCCGCGGGTTCCTCTGGTGTTTGCTTGCCTTCGTTTCGCTGTCGGTTGGCGCTCCTCGCGCCCTGGCCGACGATGGCTATGTGCCTAGCGACCCGTCCGCGATCGCTGGCGACTGGCTGGTGGAAAGCCGCGATGCGGTGATTCGCATCGAGCAAGTCGATGGCGAGTATCAGGGCTACATCCTCTGGCAGTTGCACGATACCTATGGGCCGGAGGACGGCCCCGACCTCAATGGCAAGGTGGTCGTCGACCGCAATAACCCCGATCCTGCCTTGCGTTCGCAGCCCTTGACCGGATTGCGTCTGCTCAAAGGGCTGCACTATGACGTCGGTAACAGGAAGTGGGTCGGCGGTCGCGTTTATAATTCCGAGAACGGACGCACGTATAATTGCCAGGTCAGGTTGCTAGGTCCGAACCGACTGCAATTGCGTGGCTACATCGGTATCAGCCTGTTTGGCGGAAATACGGTGTGGAGCCGGGTCACCATGCGAGTCCCCATCCATGGCGGCCTACCCTTTGTGATGGCTGCGCCAGACAAGTAACCCTTTGTCCGGCATGTGTTTTTTATTTCCCTTCCCCTGCGAGACGTATGAACCTCGAACGACGCGCCGATGCACCCGGAGCACTCCATGCGGCCTCGCAAGCCCAGCCGAACATCGCGCTGGTCAAATATTGGGGCAAGCGCGACACGGTGCTGAATCTGCCGGCCGTCGGCTCGATCTCCATCACCCTGGACAGCCTCTGGACCCGCACCGAGGTGCGTTTCGTACCCGGGCAGAAGCACGACCAGGTCAGTCTCAACGGGCGTAGCGATGAAGCCGAATCGCGGCGCATCACCGCATGCCTGGATCTGCTGCGCCAACGGGCGGGTGTCGACTACGGCGCCGAAGTGTCCAGCCAGAACAATTTTCCCACCGCTGCCGGCTTGGCTTCCTCGGCTTCGGGCTTCGCAGCGCTGGTGCACGCCGGCGCGCAGGCCCTGGGCCTGACATTGAGCCTTGCCGAGCAGTCGGTGCTGGCGCGCCGTTGCTCCGGTTCCGCCGCACGCTCCATTTTTGGCGGCTATGTGGAATGGGCGCACGGCAAACTGGCGGACGGCACCGACTCCGTGGCCAGCCCGCTGCTGGATGCACAGGCATGGCCGCTGCGCGTAGCGGTGGCCATCACGTCGAAGGCCGCCAAGCAGGTGGGATCCAGCGAAGGCATGCGCCGCACGGCGCAGACGTCGCCTTACCAGTCGGCCTGGGTCGACACCCAGGAAGCCGATCTGGATACCGCGCGCGCCGCCATCCTTGCGCGTGATTTCGATGCACTGGCGCAGATTTCCGAATACAGCTGCCTGAAAATGCATGCGCTCGCCATGGCGGCACAGCCGGGCCTGCTGTATTGGAACGGCGCGACGGTGGAATGCATGCATCGCGTGCGTGCGCTGCGCCAGCAAGGCGTGCCGGTGTTCTTCACCGTGGATGCCGGCCCTCAGTTGAAAGCTGTATGCGCGCCTGCGGCGATCGAGCAGGTGAAAGACGCATTGCGCGACATTCCGGGCGTGCTCGACGTGCTGGACACGGGCCTCGGCGAAGGTGCTCGCGCCATGCCGGCAGGTGCACTCCAGACATGATGCAGCTCAGCGCAAGCGCGCCCGGCAAGCTGGTGTTGCTGGGTGAGTACGCCGTGCTGGAAGGCGCGCCGGCACTGGTGCTGGCGGTGGATCGGCGCGCAAACGTGCGCATCGAGCAACGCGATGACGGTGTATGCGAAGTGAATGCACCGGATCTGGGCGTAAGCGGCGCGGCCGTGACGGTCCAGGCAGGAAGCTTGCGCTGGCAGTGCGACCAGGCCGTCGCCGCCAAATTGTCGCTGGTGGAACACATCTGGCAGGGCCTGATGCAGGAGGGGCTTGCGCCGATTGCTGGCGAAGGTTTTACCTTGCATCTGGATACCGCGGGTTTTTTCCACGTGGAAGGCGATACCCGCGCCAAGCTCGGGTTGGGCTCCAGTGCGGCGCTGACGGTGGCGTTGGCGTCGGCCCTGGCGACCATGGCCGGCCGCGCGGACGTGCTGGACGACCGTACGCAATGGCTGCGCCGCTTGTTGCGCATGCATGGGCGCTGGCAGGGCGGGCGCGGCAGTGGCGTCGATCTCGGCGCCAGCGTGGCGGGCGGCTTGATCCGCTATCAATTGGTCGGGTCGGCGCGCGAGCCCGCATTCACGTCGCTCGGGTGGCCGATGGCAGGCGTGCATTGCCTGTTCGTCTGGTCGGGGCAGTCGGTATCCACCAACGACTTCCTGCAGCGGCTTGCGCACTGGCGAACGACGCGTGCGTCCGATTACGCCGGGCACATGCACGAGCTGGGTGCGTTGGCCGAAGCGGCGCTCGAAGCCTTGCAGCGCCACGACGGCCAATCTTTCATTGGACTTACAAAACAATATGCATCGGCTTTGCAGCAATTTGGCCATGCATGCGGTCTGGATATCTATTCGCCGGCGCAAAAAGCACTGGCGGAAATGGCTTCCGCAGCTGGCGTCAGCTATAAGCCCTGCGGTGCCGGCGGCGACTTCGGCGTGGTTTTTGCCGACGATGCAGAAAGGTTGGCGACATTTGAAGGCGCCATTGTTTCGGCCGGCATGCACGTTGTCCCCCTGGGACTTGATTCCGAAGGGATCAGCAGCCATATGCGCCAGACGCGAGATATTCCCCCCTCAAGGATTTTGACGTGATCGCAAATGTTCTTGAGCGTCCTGGCCGACGTGTTTCGCAACGCGTCCAGACGTTGGGGTATGTGACTTACGACCTATACGGAGTGCTTACGGTATGAGCGCCGAATCATCGAGTGCCGAACGGTCCCGATTCCCCGCTTTCTACAAACTCTCGGTTTCCGACCGTGTTCGCGTGATTCACGAGCGCGGCTGGTTGTCGGCCGAGGACTATCAGGCCCTGGTCTCCGGCGAGCACACGCTGAAGATCCACAAGGCCGACAAGATGATCGAGAACGTCGTCGGCGTGATGGGTCTGCCGGTCGGTCTGGGCTTGAACTTCCTGGTCAATGGCCGCGACTACATCGTGCCGCTGGTGGTGGAAGAGCCCTCGATCGTCGCGGCGCTGTCCTCGGCGGCCAAGGTCGTGCGCGGAAACGGCGGGTTTACCGTCGAAAGCACCGAGCCGGTGCTGATCGGCCAGGTGCAGGTGGTGGACGTGCCGCATTTGGCGCACGCCAAGGCCGCGCTGCTGCAGCGTAAGGACGAACTGCTCAACCTCGCCAACAGCCTGCATCCGCAGATGGTGGCGCGCGGCGGCGGCGCGCAGGATCTGGAAGTGCACGTGCATCCGCGGCCGGAAGGCGGTGACATGCTGGTGGTGCACCTTCTGGTGGATACGCGCGATGCGATGGGTGCCAACCTGGTCAACACCATGTGCGAAGGCATTGCCTCGCTGGTGGAGACGATGACCGGCGGACGCGTCTTCCTGCGCATTCTCTCCAACCTTACCGATCGCTCGATGGTGCGCGCACGTTGCGTGATTCCGGCCGAGAACCTCACCGGCAAGGGTTTCACGGGCGAAGAAGTGCGCGACGGCATCGTGCTCGCGAACGAATTCGCCAGCATCGATCCCTACCGTGCAGCAACGCACAACAAGGGCATCATGAACGGCGTCGACGCCGTCGCGCTGGCTACCGGCAACGACTGGCGCGCGATCGAATCGGCTGCGCACGCCTACGCTGCACGCGGCGGCCGCTATACCTCGCTCACGCGCTGGTACAAGGGTGAAAAGGGCGAGCTGATCGGCGAGCTCGATATCCCGATGAAAGTCGGTACCGTCGGCGGTCCGCTGCAATCCAATGCCACCGTGGCGCTCAACCTGCGCCTGCTCGGCGTGAAAACGGCGCGCGAACTGGCGGAAATCATGGGTGCGGTCGGCCTGGCGCAGAACTTCTCGGCGCTGCGTGCGCTGGTGACCGAAGGCATCCAGCAAGGTCACATGACGCTGCATGCGCGCAGTGTCGCCGTTGCCGCCGGTGCCACGGCGGAGATCTTCGACACCGTGGTGGAGCGTTTGGTGGAAAGCGGCGAGATCAAGATATGGAAAGCCCAGGAAATCGTCGAGCAGGTGCGCAAGGAGTCGCGCGGCGTACCGGATATCACCGACCAGTCGGCCGTTGATCATCGCGCTTGCGGCCACGGCAAGATCATTCTGCTGGGCGAGCATGCGGTGGTTTACGGCAGTCACGCGATTGCCGCGCCGGTGCCGCTTGCCGTGCGCGCCGTGGCGCAGGACACCAAGTCCGGCGGCGTGGACATGTTCATCCCGCGCTGGGGCGTGGAATATCGCCTGCACCGCGATCCGGCGCATCGCGATTCCTTCCAGCGTTCGCTCGGCATCATCTTCGACACGCTGGAACTGACCGAGCGCTCGATGCGCATCGAAGTGTTCCCGAACGTGCCTCGCGCCATGGGCCTTGGCGGCTCGGCCGCGATGGCGGTGGCGGTGATCCGCGCACTCGACCAGCATTACGAGCTGGGCCTCAGCGATGAAGAAATCAACGCGCTGGCTTTCCGCTGCGAAGAGGTTGCGCACGGCTCCGCTTCGGGTATCGACAATACGGTAGCCACCTACGGCAAGCCGCTGCTATACAAGCGTGCCAGCAAGAAGGGCGATGCGCCGATGGTGCGCGAGCTGCAACTGCCCAAGCGCATTCCGATCGTGATCGGCATCAGCGGCAAGGAAAGCCTCACCGCGGTGACGGTTGGCAAGGTACGTACCGCGTGGCAGCGCAATCCGGCGCTGTATGACGGCATCTTCCAGCAGATTGACGGTCTGACCCTGCAGGGCATGGAGGCGATGCAGCAGTACGATCTGGAGCGCCTGGGCGACCTGATGAACATCTGCCACGGCCTGCTCAACGCACTGCGCGTGTCGAGCTGGGAAGTGGAAGAGCTGGTGCAGATCGCGCGCGAACACGGCGCGCTCGGCGCCAAGCTCACCGGCGGCGGCGGCGGCGGTTCGATCGTTGCGCTGTGCCCGCAGAATCGTGAAAAGGTAGCGGCCGCGATACGTGACGCCGGCTACCAGGCGATGGAGGTAGACATTGGATAATCAAGAACTCGAGCGCCAGAACTGGCGTGACTCGAACGAAATCGTCTCTTTCGACGACGAGCCGCTGGTGCTGGTCGATTCCAATGACCAGGAAGTCGGTTTTCTCGACAAGGCTTCGGCGCACGAAGGCAAAGGTACGTTGCATCGCGCCTTTTCGATTTTCGTGTTCAATGCCAACGGTGAGTTGCTCTTGCAGCAGCGCGCGCCGGGCAAGCGGTTGTGGCCGGGCTACTGGTCCAACACGTGTTGCAGCCACCCGCGCCGCGGCGAGACCTTGGACAATGCGATTCATCGCCGGCTGAAAGAAGAACTCGGCTTGGCTTGCCCGCTGGAGTATCTGTTCAAGTTCGAATACCACGCGCAATTCGATGCCGACGGTGCCGAACACGAACTGTGCCGGGTCTATGCCGGTCGCAGCGACGATGCGCCGACGGTCAACGTGAACGAAATTTCCGGCTTGCGCTATATCTCGCCCGACGCACTCGATGCGGAGATGGCGGCCAAGCCGGAGGCCTTCACCCCGTGGTTCAAGATCGAATGGGAGCGGATCCGTCGCGAGCACGCGCACGTCTTCGCCCCCGTATCCAAGGGTTAGGCAGGGCAGTAATAACGGCGGCCACCCAGGTGGCTTATACTGAAACTCGTGTAAGAACTTACAGCTGGAGGATGCCGGCGCATCACCAAGATGGTGATCGAAAGGCATTCGCGGCATTGACGTACTGGAGAATCCTTTGGGTATTCCACTTATTCAGCAGACCACGATCGCGCGTTACATTGTCAGCAAGAAGCTGAGCGGTCAAAAGCGTTACCCGTTGGCGATGATGTTGGAGCCGCTGTTCCAGTGCAATCTGGCATGTGCAGGCTGCGGCAAGATCGATCAGCCCAAGGAAATCCTGCAGAAGCGCATGAGCGTGGAGCAGGCGCTGGCCGCCGTGGACGAATGCGATGCACCGGTGGTGTCCATTCCGGGCGGCGAGCCGCTGATCCACAAGGATCTGCCCAAGATCGTCGAAGGCATCGTGGCACGCAAGAAATTCGTGTACTTGTGCACGAATGCCATCCTGATGCCCAAGCACATCGACGAATACAAGCCGTCGCCGTACTTCACCTGGTCGGTGCATCTGGACGGCCTGGAGAAGCAGCACGACAAGTCCGTGTGCATGGACGGCGTGTTCGACAAGGCGGTGGCAGCGATCAAGCTGGCGCTGTCCAAGGGCTTCCGCGTGACGGTGAACTGCACGCTGTTCAACAGCGAGCCGCCGGAAGAAGTCGCCGACTTCTTCGACTACGCGATGGAACTGGGCGTGGAAGGCATTACCGTGTCGCCCGGCTACAGCTACCAGCACGCGCCGCGCCAGGATGTGTTCCTGGGCCGCACCGAGAGCAAGCAGCTGTTCCGCGACATCTTCAAGATCGGCAAGGAACGCAAGCGCAAGTGGGCGTTCAACCAGTCGGCGATGTTCGTGGACTTCATCGCGGGCAACCAGTCCTATCAGTGCACGCCGTGGTCCAACCCGACCTACAACATCTTCGGTTGGCAGAAGCCGTGCTACCTGCTGGTCGATGAAGGCTACGCCAAGACCTACAAGGAGTTGATGGAAGACACCGAGTGGGAGAAGTACGGCGTAGGCATCAATCCGAAGTGCGACAACTGCATGGCGCACTGCGGCTTCGAAGGCACCGCCGTGAACGACATGTTCGCTCACCCGCTGAAGGCGCTGAAGGTATCGATGTTCGGCCCCCGTACCGATGGCCCGATGGCACCGGATCTGCCGGTGAAGTACGGCAATCGCGCGGATGCCACGGCCATCCACATCCCGATCAGCTCGATCCAGCGTCGCGATTCGTCGACTGGCGCCGACGCAAACCACTGACCTCGCACACGGCCACCTATGAGTACGTTGGGATGGGTGGCCGCGTTGCTGCCGGTAGTGATGTGGGTGGGGCTGCTGCTGGCACCGTGGCGGCCCTGGAGTACCCGCGAGCGCATTGAGGCCGGCCCGCACGTCGGGCCGGTCGATCTCAGCGAGATCACCGTACTGATCCCCGCACGTAATGAGGCCGATGTCATCGGCCTCACGCTGGCCGGCCTGCAGTCGCAGGGCAGCGGTTTGCAAGTCATCGTCGTCGACGACCAGTCCAGCGACGGAACCGCACAAATCGCCGCATCTTTTCCCCATGCCCAGGTCGTCAGCGGCCAGCCTTTGCCGGAAGGTTGGGCCGGAAAGCTGTGGGCGCTGGAGCAGGGCAAGTCGCACGTGCGCACGCCGATCACTTTGCTGCTGGATGCCGACATCCAGCTGCAGCCGGGCCTGCTTGCCGCGTTGCTGATGCACAAGCGGCGCGAGAACCGCCAGTTCGTTTCGCTGATGGCCGACTTGCGCCGCACCAGCTTTTGGGATCGCCTGCTGCTGCCGGCGTTCGTCTACTACTTCAAGTTGCTCTATCCCTTCGCCGTCTCCAACTCCTCCTCGCGCCTGGTTGCCGCCGCCGCGGGCGGCTGCATCCTGGTCGACACCGAGGCTTTGCAGCGGGCTGGCGCCTTTGCCAGTCTGCGCAACGCGCTGATCGACGATTGCACGCTGGCACGGCAGGTGAAGAATGCCGGTTATAGCACCTGGCTGGGCCTGAGCCGCGGTGTGGTGAGCCTGCGCCCTTACGGCACGCTGGGGTCGATCCACGACATGGTGGCGCGCTCGGCCTTCACCCAGCTGGGTTATTCCACGGTGCTGCTGCTGGTGGTGACGGTTTTGTTCGTGCTGGCCTACGGTCTGCCGTTCCTGCTTCTGGCCGGCGCGGCTACCTGGCGACTGGGCTTGCTGGCGCTGGTGGCGATGATGCTCAGCTACCTCCCCATGCTGCGCTACTACCAGATGCGGCTGGCCTGGGCGTTGTTGCTGCCTTTTGGCGCCGTGCTTTATCTGGGCATGACCTGGAGTTCGGCCATCCGCTACTGGCGCGGGGTGCGCTCGCGCTGGAAGGATCGTACCTACAGCACTTGACGTAGGGTTTTTCAGCCCATGCCGTCCGGCAGGCTTGGAAGATCGGGACGCTGTGGCTACAGTCAGTGGCTGACTATTCACGCCCGGCTTCCGGCCGGGCCGCCACCTTGGGGAGCTTTCATGCCTCGTCTTCGTATTCTTGCGATTGCAACGTCGATCGCGTTAGCCGCCTGTTCGCAGTCGCCCAACACCGCCGGCAACTCGGCACCGGCGTCTGCCGGTAGCGCGCCAGCCAAGGCATCCACGACGGCGACAGCCGAGGCACCGGCCAGCAATCCGTTCTTTACCGCCAGCACCTTGCCGTACCAGGCCCCGCCGTTCGACAAGATCAAGGACGGCGACTACGAGCCGGCGATCGAAGAAGGCATGAAGCAGCAGTTGGCCGAAGTCGACAAGATCGCCAACAACCCGGATGCGCCGACGTTCGAGAACACGTATGTCGCGCTGGAGAAAACCGGCTTGCTGCTCAACCGCGTGATGGCGGTGTTCAACGGCGTGACCGCCGCCAACACCGACGATGCGCTGCAAAAGGTGCAGGAAGACGAAGCGCCGAAGCTGGCCGCGCACGCCGACGCGATCCACCTCAATGACAAGCTGTTCCAGCGCATCCAGACCGTTTACGACCAGCGCGATTCGCTCAAGCTCGATCCGGAATCGCAGCGCCTGGTTGAGGTGGTCTATCGCCAGTTTGTGATGGCCGGTGCCAAGCTTTCGGACGCCGACAAGTCCAAGCTCAAGGACTACAACAAGGAAGAAGCCGGCCTCGAAGCGCAGTTCAACAACAAGCTGCTTGCCGCCGCGAAGAACGGTGCACTGGTCGTCGACGACAAGAGCAAGCTTGCCGGCCTTTCCGACGAAGACATCGCCGCGGCCGCCCAGGCCGCCAAAGACCGCCACCTCGACGGCAAATGGGTGCTGACCCTGCAGAACACCACGCAGCAGCCGCTGCTGCAGGACCTGACCGATCGCGCCACGCGCCAGGCATTGTTTGAAGCCTCCTGGACGCGCGCCGAAAAGGGCGACGCCAACGATACGCGGGACATCATCGAGCGCCTTGCCCAGCTGCGTGCGCAGGAAGCCAAGCTGCTCGGCTTCCCGAACTACGCCGCGTGGACGCTGGAAGACCAGATGGCGGAGAACCCCGATACGGTGATGAGCTTCATGGGCAAGCTCGCACCGGCCGCGGTGGCGCGCGCCAAGGTTGAAGCCGCCGACATCCAGAAGCAGATCGACAAGGATCAGGCAGCGCTGCACCAGCCCACCTTCAAGCTCGAACCGTGGGATTGGGAGCATTACGCCGAAGAAGTGCGCAAGGCCAAGTACGATCTGGACGATTCGCAGATCAAGCCGTACTTCGAGTTGAACAACGTGCTGCAGAACGGCGTGTTTTACGCTGCCAATCAGCTCTATGGCCTGACCTTCAAAGAGCGCAAGGACATTCCGGTCTACAACCCGGATGTGCGCGTGTTCGAAGTGTTCGACAAGGACGGCAAGTCGCTGGCGCTGTTCTATTTCGATTACTTCAAGCGCGACAACAAGAACGGCGGCGCGTGGATGGACAACTTCGTGGGCCAGTCGAAGTTGCTCGGCACCAAGCCGGTGATCTACAACGTGGCGAACTTCACCAAGCCCGCCGACGGCCAGCCTGCGCTGCTGTCGATGGACGACGTGGTCACCATGTTCCACGAATTCGGCCATGGCCTGCACGGCTTGTTCTCCGACGTGGAATACCCGACCTTGTCGGGCACATCCACGGCGCGCGATTTCGTCGAATTCCCCTCGCAGTTCAACGAGCACTGGGCGACCGATCCGAAGGTCTTTGCCAACTACGCGAAGAACTACAAAGACGGCAAGCCGATGCCGCAGGAGCTGGTCGACAAGCTCAAGAAGGCGGGTATGTTCAACAAGGGCTATGACATGACCGAGCTGGTTGCCGCGGCAATGCTCGACATGAACTGGCACATGCTGAGCGCCGATCAGCCCAAGCAGGATGCGGATACTTTTGAAGCGGCTGCCTTGAAGAAGGACGGCGTGGATCTTTCCTATGTGCCGCCACGCTACCGGTCCAGCTACTTCCTGCACATCTGGAGCAACGGCTATTCGGCCGGCTACTACGCCTACCTGTGGACGCAGATGCTGGCTGACGATGCGTTCGAAGGCTTCAAGCAACACGGCGGGCTTACCCGTGAAAACGGCGATCGCTTCCGCAGCATGATTCTGTCGCGCGGCAATACGGTGGAGCTGTCCAAGCTTTACAAGGATTGGCGCGGCCAGGATCCGAGCATCGAGCCCATGCTGATCGATCGCGGTCTCAAACAGGGCGGTACGAAATAAGCTTCAGGCAACGGTTAAAAGGAAACGGGCCAACAGCGATGTTGGCCCGTTTTTTTTGAGCTGCTGCAGATTGGCGCGGGCTACGAAAATAGTGCTAACAGGCCCTAGTTCAACGTCTGTTGGGCAAGCCCCTGGCGGATCCGGCCCGGGCTGACGCCGCTGATGCGCTTGAACAGGCGCCGGAACGCCGCTTCGCTGCTGTAGCCCAGTTGTTCTGCAATCAATGCGACGGACAGTCTTCGGTCGCGCAACATCCGCTCTGCCACGCTGACGCGCCATTGCGTCACATACTGCATGGGTGGCACCTTCATGAGTTGCGCAAAGCGTTCGGCGAAGGTGGAGCGCGACATGCATGCAAGCGTCGCCATCGATTGCATCGTCCAGGCTCGCCCGGGCTCTTCGTGCACGGCCTGCAGTACCTTGCAGATGCGGCCATCGGCGAGCGCGGCGAACAGGCCTTGATGATCGGCGTGACGGTTGGCGTAGTCGCAGACGGCCAGGGTAAAGAGCGTGTCGGCGAGTTTGTTCAGCAATACCTGGCGGCCTGGCAGTTCCGAGTTGGCAACATCCACCATCATCGTCGACAGGTGCCGGAATACCGCGGTCGCATGTTCCGCACGCACGACGAAGCAAGCGGGCAGGGCGCGGCTGAGTGGGTGCGATCCGTGGCTGGAGAAATGGAGTTCGCCGCAGATCAGGCTGGTGGGAATTTGTGCCAGGCTGCTCCTCGCGCAAAGGCGATGGGGATCGCCGTGGGGCAGCACCACCAGGTCGCCCGCTTGCAGATGCAAGGTTTCGCTGAGTGCGGCGCTTTCGATAAGGCATTCGCCGGCGCCTACCAGGTGAAACAAACCGCAATCGTAACGAGGCTCGTCCATGAACCATTCGCCGCAGTGCTGCTGTTCGGCAATCACGTCGACCCGAAGCATCGATTGATTGAGCAGCGACTCCAGGGCCGGTTGGACCGGCTGCGAGCGCGGCATTCCTGCGGCACTTGATGAGGGTTCGGCATACATGGGCTGGGCTTCCGTGGCTTGGCGCTATGTCTGGTATTCGCCGGGAATCAGCCACGGTTACGCGGGATAGCCCGCGCACGAAACAATCGGGGGGTTCCTACAGGGTCCAGCCTTGGACCATGCCAGCCGCAAGCCAGTGCTGCAGCAGGGCCACCATCCGCGGCATGGCAGCGGCTTCACCGCGATGAGCGGCCAGAAGTTCGCAGAGGGCGGCGAAGGTCTCGCCCCTGAGGGCCGCCACGAGCACTTGCCACTCGTCGTTTTCCAGTGTCCGGTAATGAACGGTCGTGGCGTCGCGCCACACCAGGATCTGGCGCGGGGTGTCAAAGCGGCGAAGATGCGGCCGTGTATCGCCGCGGTCCGCGGCACGCCGATAAGCCGCCGCATTGAACAGGCAGGTCACGATCTGCAGATTCTTTTGCAAGGAGAGCCGCAGCCCGGCCCATGCTTCGGGCGGTACGGCGGACAGCTCGGCGATGTCTTTGCTGGATTCGTCGGCAGCATCGAAAGCGGTGGAGATGGCCCAATCCAGGCGCGCCATCTCCGCCAGCTGCGGCTTGTTGCGCCAGGGATGCGCGTAATCGAGAAATGCCGCCAGGCCAGCTCCATACCAGCGGATGTTGTAGTGCTCCGAGGGATGCGCCGCGACGTATTTGTCCAGCAGGTTTTCGAATGCCTTTCCGGCCATGCACTGCAAACCGCCGAACTCGATCTTCAGCGCATCGCGCAACCGAACCCGATAGCCATGCTGGTAGATCGCCAATCGATCGCCGGCGCTGGCGATGGCGTTGCCGCTGATGACGGGCGGCGGAATGGAGTCTGCGGCCAACACGGCGTGGAGAAGTTGCTGCTGGATGGCCTGCAGGGAACTCATGCGGCGGCCTGCAGCAGCGGCTCGGCCAATGCGCGGGCGTGTTCCAATTCGGCCCTGAGTTCGGCCAGTGGCGGGAAATTGTCGTCGCGTTCGATCATGGTCGAGACGCGGCCGAAATGGCGCACCGCTTCTACATACAAATCCCACACCGCGTTGGAAACCGGGGCGTCGTGGGTATCGATGATCAACTGTTCGCCTTGCTCATAGCCGGCGAGATGGAATTGCTGCACGCGTTCCGCCGGAATGCCGCGCAGGTAATCCATCGATGAGAACCCGTGGTTCATCGCACTGACGTGCACATTGTTGATGTCCAGCAAGATCAGGCAGTCGGCGCGCTCCGCCACGGCGCCCAGGAATTCCCATTCGGTCAATTGCGAGTCGGCGAAGGTCACGTAGCTGGAGACATTTTCCAGCAGGATGCGGCGCTTGAGCGTGTCCTGCACCCGCTTGACCCGGCTTACGACGTGCTCGAGTGCTTCTTCGGTATACGGCAATGGCATCAGGTCATGCAGGTTGACACCCTGCACGCCGGTCCAGCACAGGTGATCCGATACCCAGGCCGGTTCGACTCTTTGAGCCAGGGCCTGCAATCGCGAGAGATAGTCTTCGTCCAGCGGATCGGTGCTGCCGATCGACAGCGAAACGCCATGCATCACCAGCGGAAAGCGCTCGCGGAAGCGATCCAGCCAAATCAGCGGCAGGCCGCCCTGGACCATGTAGTTTTCCGACACGATCTCCAGCCATTCGACGCGACCTGGATCGGCCAGCAGCGCCTCGTAATGCTCAACGCGCAAGCCCAGTCCGTAACCGAGGTAAGGCAATGAATGGGGACGTTCGTTGGAGGTCATGGCCATCACACCGTCGACGAGCTGAAAGGAGGCGGGGCGCGCGTGATCGTTACGCCGCCCCGCCTGGGCATTACTTCTTCGCTGCGGCCTGTGCGGCTGCACAGTCGGCCTGAGTCTTCTGCTCGGTGAAACCCTGACCCTTGCATGCGTTCTGGCCTTTGCATGCATTGGTAGCCTGCTTGCACGCGCCGTGACCCTTACAGGACGACGAGTTCATGCACTTCACCGGGGCCTGGTCGCCGGATGCGGCGCCGACCGGGGCTGCATGCACGGCAGCGGCGGCGAACAGACCCGCCACCATCACGGCCATGGCGCTGGCATTGACTGTCTTGATGTTCATATCTATGGCTCCTGAATGTTTTGTTCGCCGCGTTGCGGCTCGTGGGAATGTCTCGACCTTCGCATGGAAGCTGCTGCGGGTTTCGACGAGGTCATTGTGCGGTTGCGTGCTACCGACGACTGCTCCCGAACATCCCGCTTTTATGCCCGATCGTCCGGGCTGTCCCGGCGAACGCCATTGCCGGATGCTCGGCAAGAAAGCCTGGACGTCTGGACATGGTGGGTGAGCACGGGGCTCGCGCATCATGCGCCCACTTCATTCAAAGGAATATGTGCAATGCGTCAATTTATCGCGGAAAAGGCGTCGCGCGCGCTGGATTTCCTGCATGGCATCCAATGGCTGGGCCCTTTGGTGGTGCGAGTGGTGTTCGGGTACTTCTGGCTGGAGACGGGCATTGCCAAAGTGCACAACCTGGACGGATTTACCCAGCGCTTCATCGGCTGGGGCATACCGTTTCCGGCATTCAGCGCGGGGCTGTCCGCGTGGACGGAGTTGCTCGGCGGACTGCTGCTGATGCTGGGTCTCTTTACGCGCCTGGTGAGCATTCCGATGATCATCAACATGATCGTGGCAGTCACGCTGGTGGTGTCGAGCAATCTGATGGGATTGGACGACTACGTCGAAGCGGACGAGATCGTCTACTCGCTGATCTTCTTCTGGTTCCTGATCGCCGGGCCGGGCAAGGCCAGTCTCGATACCTTGGTGGCACGCTGGTTGGGTATTCGAAGCCGCGGCTGATCAGTGCGCGAGGAAGGACCACAGCAGCTTGATCGCGATGCTCCACATCACCAGCGCGATCAGCACGTCCAGTACGCGCCAGGCGGCCGGTTTGTTGAACAAAGGTGCCAACAGTCGTGCGCCATAGGACAGTGCAAAGAACCAGATGAACGATGCGCTGGCGGCTCCGATGGCGAACAGGGTGCGTGGCCCGGGTGCGGGCCACGCCGAGGCGAGACTGCCGATCAGCAAGACCGTATCAAGATAGACGTGCGGATTGAGCCAGGTGAAGCCGGCGCAGGTCGCGATCACCCGCCACGCGCTGGCGGTGTTAGCGTGCGAATCGGCCTTCAGCACTTGCGGATGAAACGCGCGACGAAGCGCCTGCACGCCGTACCACATCAACACGGTGGCGCCCACGCAGGCAATGAGCGCGAGCAGGTGCGGATGCTTCCCTACCGCTACGCCAAGCCCGCCCACGCCGGCACCGATCAGCAACGCATCCGACAGTGCGCAAAACAGCGCGACTGCAAATCGATGCGACCGCAGCAAGCCTTGGCGCAGCACGAACGCGTTCTGCGCACCGATCGCCACGATCAGCGATGCGCCGAGCAGCAGCCCGGCGACATAGGGAGCGTGCACCGATCCGGCGGAGATCAATACGCGAACTCCTTGAATACCGGGTCCACGCTGCCGTTCCATTCGCCGTGGAAGAGTTCGAGTTTGCGCTCGGCCGGTGTCTGGTTGGCGTCGACGATTTCGATCAGCGGCTCCAGGAAGATGCTTTCGTCGGCGCCATGCTGATTGAGCCGGTTGCGGCGCTTCAAGCCATGGGCAGCAATCTGCAGGGTCTCGCGTGCCAGGTCGCGCACGGTGCCGTTGCGGAAGGGCAGCTTCAGGCCGTGCTTGGGTACGCCGTCGCGCAAGGCGTGACGTTCTTCGCGGGTGAAGTCTTTTACCAGCTCCCAGGCTGCGTACAACGCATCGTCGTCATAGAGCAGCCCGACCCAGAACGCGGGCAGTGCGCACAAACGGTTCCACGGACCGCCGTCGGCGCCGCGCATTTCCAGATATTGCTTGAGGCGCACTTCCGGAAAAGCCGTGGTGAGGTGATCGGCCCAGTCCTTCATCGTGGCGCGCGTGCCGGGCAGCGCATCGAGCGTACCGGCCATGAAGCGCTTGAAGTCCTGTCCTGCCAAATCGATGTAGCGGCCATCCTGGTAGCTGAAATACATCGGCACGTCGAGGATGTAATCCACGTAGCGTTCGTAGCCGAAACCGTCTTCGAACACGAAGTCGAGCATGCCGGTGCGGTGCGGATCGGTGTCCGTCCACACGTGCGAGCGGTACGACAGATAGCCGTTCGGCTTGCCATCGGTAAACGGCGAGTCGGCGAACAAGGCGGTAGCGATCGGCTGCAGCGCGAGGCTGGTGCGGAATTTGCGCACCATGTCGGCTTCGTTTCCGAAGTCGAGATTCACCTGCACGGTGCAGGTGCGCGTCATCATGTCCAGGCCGAGCGAGCCGACCTTGGGCATGTATTCGCGCATGATCTTGTAGCGGCCCTTGGGCATCCACGGCATTTCGTCGCGGCGCCACTTCGGTTGGAAACCCATGCCCAGGAAACCCAGGCCGAGCCCATCGGCCACCGAGCGCACTTCCTCCAGATGCGTATTCACCTCTCGACAGGTCTGGTGAATGGTCTCCAGCGGTGCGCCGGAGAGCTCCAGTTGGCCGGCCGGCTCCAACGTGATGTTGGCCTTGCCCTGGGTCAGCGCGACCGGTGTGTCGCCTTCCCGGGCGATGTCCCACCCGTAGCGCGACGCGATGCCCTCCAGCAGTGCACGAATGCCGCGGTCGCCCTCGAACGTGGGCGGACGCAGGTCGTCCACGTGGAAGCCGAATTTTTCGTGTTCGGTTCCGATGCGCCAGGCGTCGCGCGGTTTTTCGCCGGCAGCCAGGTAGTCGATCAGCTGCTGGCGGCCGTGGATGGGGGTGCCCTTGACGGCACTGGGTATGGACACGGGGCATGCCTCACGGGGAGAGCTTCCGACTATGGAGGCTGCCTACGGCCGTGAAAAGGGGGGCGAAGAAAAAAATTGTACGTGACAGTACAGCTACGGGATTCCCCCGGCTTCCAGGGGCGCAGCGCTCGCGAAACCTTTATCCGGCGTGCGCTCGCCTGGTCTGGGATGCGGGCGTCAAGGTCCCGGAAACGTGATGCGCATGCGCGCGCCGGTGCCCTCGCGGGCGTCCAGGATCTCGAAGCGCGCACGGTGGCTGCGGGCGATTTCCTCCACGATGGCCAAACCCAGGCCGCTGCTCTGGCCGTCGCTGCCGGCGGCGCGATAGAAGCGTTCCCGCACGCGCTCGCGTTCGGCGGGCGGGATGCCTGGGCCGCTGTCTTCGACTTCGAGATAAGGTGCGTTCTGGTGCAGCCCGCAACGCAGGGTGATGTTGCCGCCGCGTGGCGTGTGGCGAATGGCGTTGTCGACCAGGTTGATCAGCAATTCGTGCAGCAGCCAATACACGCCGTGCACCTGTGCCGCCTCGCACTCGGCGCCCAGATCGATGTCGTGCGCCAATGCGCGATCGAGCATGGAGCCGACGACGGCTTCGATCAGCGTACCGAGCTGGATCTCGACGGAGTCTCCAGGGCCATGCGCGGAAGGCTCGGCACGTGCCAGCGCCAGCAATTGGTTCGCGGTGTGGGCCAGGCGGTCCACGCTGCCCTGCAGGCGGCTGATGCGCTCCTGCTGGGCACTGTCGCGCGTTTCACTCGCCAGGACCTCCAGTTGCGCCTTCAAGCCGGTCAGCGGCGTGCGCAACTGGTGGGCGGCATTGGTGAGGAAGTGCTGTTGCGCCAGGGTCGAATCCCGCACGGTGACCAGCAAGGTGTTGAGCGACTTCACCAGCGGGCGCACTTCGCCAGGTACCGGTTCCAACGGCAACGGCTGCAGCGAGGACGGCTCGCGGCGCGTGATCTGATCGCGCAGACGGTTGATCGGGCGCAGCGCCACCGTGATACCGAACATGCACACGCCAAAGACCAGCAGCAACTGGATGCCATCGCTGAGACCCACGACGGTATCCAGCCGGCGCACGACGGTGTCGCGACGGTGTACGGTTTCGCCGACGGTCACGATGATGGGCGCGCCGGCCACGATCGTGTGATAGCTGGCCGTGCGGAAGAGCAGCCCGCGATGGTGCACGTCGCCGTAAGTGAGGTTGTCGATGATCTCGCCCACGGCGATCGGGAGGCTTTCATCACCGGCCAGCGTACTGCCGTCAGCCATGCTGACCCGGTAGACGAAGCTCTCGCGCGCACCCGAATAAAGCCGCATCCAGGACATTGGACGGTATTCGGGATCGAATCGCTCCGGAGGCCTGTCCTTGGCAAAAGGTTCGTCGCCGGGCGGCGGCGGCAGAGGCCCGTGACCGGGGCCGTGCAGCAGTGGCGGGCCGGGGTCCTGCCGTTCGACGTAAAGATGTCCGTCCGGGGCTTTTTGCACGTGCGACGCGATCGACACGGCCGCATGCGAAAGCGCGCGGTCGAACATGTCGTACATCGGCGTGACGTAGGTGCGATGGTCCGCCCAGATGCTGGCGATCAGCAGCAGTACCAGTGGCAGCAGCAAATAGCCGAGCAAGCGGCCGCGGATGCTTGGTGCGCGAGTTGGGTTGGAGGACATCGTGCCGCCTGTATCAAACCGTTTTACGCTGCTCAGGCGTCATCCAGGCGATAGCCGAGGCCGCGGATGCCGCGCACGGTGGCGGCTTCGCCAAGCTTCGCGCGCAGGCGGGAAACGTGGACCTCGATCGCGTTGCCCGAGATTTCCTCGTCCCAGCTGACGATCGCCTGGATCAGCCGTTCCTTGCTTACCACGCGACCGCTGTGGTGGGCGAGGCATTCGAGGATCGACCACTCGCGGCGAGTCAGCTCCAGCACGCGGCCGTTGTTGTCGATGGCGCGGCGGCCGGCCAGGTCGATGCGCAACTGCCCGACCACCATCTCGTTGGCTGCTGCTGCGGTGGCGCGGCGAATCAGGGCGCGGCAGCGTGCAGCAAGCTCAGGCAGGGCGAACGGCTTGACCAGGTAATCGTCGGCGCCAAGATCCAGCGCATTGACGCGATCGTCCAGCCCGTCGCGGGCGGTCACGATCAACAGCGGCAACGGGCTGCCGTCGCGCCGGAGCCGGCGAACCAGGGAAAATCCGTCTTCGCCGGGCAGCCCCAGGTCCACGATGGCGAGATCGTAGTGGGCGGTGTCCAGGCGGCCTTGGACGGATTCGGCATCGGTCACGGCATCGACTACGTACCCGGCGGTGGCCAAGCCCCGCACGATGGCATCGGATACCAGGGGATCATCTTCAACTAGCAGGATGCGCATTACGGCCAACAGAAAGAGGGGTCGCAAGATCCTAGCAGTTGACGCGCCGACGACACAGAGTGGCGGATGACCTGGTGGTTTCGTGACACTTGCTGACAGCGATGTCCTAGATGAATGAAGTGAGCGGAGGGTTATTGCGGCATCACCAGTGCATTAAATTGGGCGTTTATTCAGCTAAATCAATGCTTTTACGCTTTTTTTGGGCGCGTTTTGGGGCCGGTCCGATATTCGTCGAGAGCGAATTTTGGCCCAATGGCGATCGGCACCCGCCGTCCTTGCAAGGACGGCGGTGCATCGCAGGCGAGACGACGGATGCCCTCGCTCAAACCTCCCCCGCAGTTGCTTTCCCCCTGAACGAAGGGTTCGGAGCTTTTGCGCCGTTGGAAACCGATGTCGATGGTCAGTCTTTCTTCCATCCAAAAAGGCCTATCTACGCTTCGATGGCCAGCCATGGCCGGCAGCGCATTGGCAGTATGGCTCGCGGCGGGCACCGTTCTGGCGGCGCAAGCGAGTGCACCGCAGGCAGGCGCAGGCGCGCTCGGCGCGGAAGGCAAGCCCGATTTTCTGCAGGTGCCGAAGAAGTCGTGGCTTTCGCAAGCCAATGTTTCCAGGCGCACCTACGCGACAGCAGCCCACGACGCCGATCCTGCGACGATGGAGCCGGGAGGCTATTTCCGTACGCTCACGCGCCTCTACGGCGCATCGACCGACCTTCACGTACCAGCCCAGGGCGAACAGATCACTTCGGATACGGAAGAGCCGATGCCGGAGGACGAAGTGGCGAAGTTTCACCGGATGGAAACCCACGTTCCGGTGGCGCTGGCCCGCATCTCGTCGGAATACGGCCGTCGCCGCAATCCGCTCGGCAAGGGACACGTTTTTCATCGAGGCATCGACCTGGCGGCTCCCGCGGGTACGCCGGTGTATGCGGTCGCTGCGGGTACCGTCGTTCGATCCTCGGGTGATCGCTCGTATGGCAACGTCGTGGTGATCAACCATCACAACGGCTTCGAAACGCTCTATGCGCACAACTCAAAGTTGCTGGTAAAAGCAGGGCAGAACGTGAAGGCAGGGCAACAGATTGCCAAGGTCGGATCGACCGGGCGTTCCACCGGGCCGCATCTGCATTTTGAAATTCACCGCAGC
The DNA here is from genome assembly GCF_016904945.1 of Dyella mobilis. GTDB lineage: Bacteria > Pseudomonadota > Gammaproteobacteria > Xanthomonadales > Rhodanobacteraceae > Dyella_B > Dyella_B mobilis. The sequence goes on along the minus strand of NZ_JADIKF010000034.1, from coordinate 88,850 downwards.
GGCGAACGCGTGGATCCTGGCCCCTATCTCGCCCGATTGTGATGCGACTAGGGCCTGTTAGCACTATTTTCGTGGCCCGCGCCGGGAGCTGTTTGCGCGCCAGCCAAGTCAGTGCCGCGCACTACCACCTGACGGCCGCTCAACGACAACGCGAGCTACGAAAATAGTGCTAACAGGCCCTAGCAAAAAGGCCGCCCGATTCTGCCGGGCGGCCTTTTGTCGTTTACGCGCTGCAGGAAATCAACGCTTCATCGAATTGAAGAACTCGTCGTTGGACTTGGTGTTCTTCATCTTGTCGAGCATGAATTCCATCGCTGCCAATTCGTCCATCGGATGCAGCAGCTTGCGCAGGATCCAGATCTTCGCCAGCAAGTCCGGTTCGATCAGCAGATCCTCGCGGCGCGTGCCGGAACGGTTGATGTCGATGGCCGGATACACGCGCTTTTCGGAGATGCGGCGAGACAGGTGCACTTCCATGTTGCCGGTGCCCTTGAACTCTTCGTAGATCACCTCGTCCATCTTGCTGCCGGTATCGATCAGCGCGGTGGCGATGATGGTCAGAGAACCGCCTTCTTCCACGTTGCGCGCGGCGCCGAAGAAACGCTTCGGGCGTTGCAGCGCGTTCGCATCCACACCACCGGTAAGCACCTTGCCGGAGCTGGGCACCACGGTGTTGTAGGCACGGGCCAGGCGGGTGATCGAATCGAGCAGGATCACCACGTCCTTCTTGTGCTCGACCAGGCGCTTGGCGCGCTCGATCACCATTTCGGCCACCTGCACGTGGCGCACGGCGGGTTCATCGAAGGTGGAGCTGATCACTTCGGCGCGAACCGTGCGGGCGATTTCCGTCACTTCTTCCGGACGTTCATCGATCAGCAGCATGATCAGATGCGCATCCGGATGGTTGTACGTGATGGCTTGCGCGATGTTCTGCAGCATCATCGTCTTACCGGATTTCGGCTGCGACACGATCAGGCCACGCTGGCCGCGGCCGATCGGCGCAACCAGGTCCAGGATACGTCCCGTGATGTCCTCGCTCGAACCATTGCCGCGTTCGAGCCTGAAAGCCTTGCGCGGGAACAGCGGCGTGAGGTTTTCGAACAGCATCTTGTTCTTCGATGCTTCCGGCGGATCGCCATTGATGTCGTCGACCTTCAGCAGCGCGAAGTAGCGCTCGCCTTCCTTCGGGTGACGCACGCGTCCGGTGATGTAGTCGCCGGTGCGCAGGTTGAAGCGGCGGATCTGGCTGGGCGACACGTAGATGTCGTCCGGGCCGGCCAGGTAGGACTCGTCGGCCGAACGCAGGAAGCCGAAGCCGTCCTGCAGGATTTCCAGCACGCCCTCGGCCCAGATACCGCCGCCGGAGCGGGCGTGGGCCTTGAGGATATTGAAGATCACATCCTGGCGACGCTGGCGGGCGACGCCTTCCTGGATGCCGAGCGACTCGGCGAACTCCAGCAGCTGAACCGGGTTCTTGCGCTTCAGCTCGGTGAGATTGATGACGCGGTCGTTGCTGCCGATATCCGCGTTCTCGTCGTCCACCGGCAAACCGTGCGGGTTGCGCGGCTGGCCGCCGCCACCCGGACCACCCTGCGGGCGCTGGCCGCCGCGTTCGTGGCGGCGGCGGCGGTTGCGGTCATTGCGATCGTTGCGGCCGTTGTTGCCTTGACCCTGATAGGGGTTCTGGCCGCCATTGTTTTGCCCATTCTGGCCGCCTTGCGCGTTTTCGCGTGGCTCCTGGGACTCTGTGTTCTGGCTGTTGCCGTTATTGCCATTGCCATTGCCATTGCCGTAGCGCAGCGACTCCTGGGCAGGAGGCGGCGGCAACGGAGGCAGCGCCGACTCGGTGCGTTCGGGCGCCGGGCGATCTACGGGCGGCGCCGACACTTCCGCCGGCGGCTGCTGTTTTTCAGCGGCCGAACCGGCATTGGCGGCAGAGCGTCGCGGTGAACGTGTGCGGGTAGGTGCTTCACTCACGGGTTTGGCTTCGGCGCTATTGGCGTCGGACGGAACTTTGCTTTCGATATCGGACACGGGCAAACCTCACGGGGCGCCGTTGATGACAGGAGGGAGGACGAGCGTTGCGCGGAGCGCGCGAGGGGGCAGGACAGCCCCGACTTGACGAATCTAGCACTCGCCGCGCAGCTCCGTAAAGGGCATGCGCAGCGAGGCGAACTGCGATGGCGCTCAGAGCGCCTTGTCGATCATCTGCACCAGCTGACCTTTGCTGACGGCACCGATCTGGGTGGCTTCCACCTTGCCGTTCTTGAACACCATCAGGGTCGGGATGCCGCGCACGCCATAGGTGCGGGGGGTTTTCTGGTTGTGGTCAATGTTCAGCTTGACCACGCGCAACTTGCCCTCGTACTGCTTGGCAAGGTCTTCCAGGGTCGGGGCGATGGCCTTGCAGGGGCCGCACCATTCGGCCCAGAAATCCAGCAGAACGGGGGTATCGGACTTCAGCACTTCCTGGTCGAAGGCGTCGTCGCTCACGTGACTGATAAGTTCGCTCACCGTGGTCTCCGAGGTAGGCGGGTAGGGGGGATTTAGGACCGCGTGCCGATCATCAGCTACACTATAGAAATGCCCATGAGGCGCGGGTCGGTCCGGGAATGGAAGCGGTGCCGTTGCGGCAGGGTTCCATTCCAGCGTAAGTCGGGACGCGATTCAAGCGATTCAAGGGCAGGGCGGCAGGTCCGGCTGGCATAGGTGAGGTGGCTCCGCGAGCCCATTCACCTATGCCGGCGGGACGTGGCGCCTTTCGGTGCAGCTGTAGAGCGCACCGCATCCATCCACCCGTCCCAAGGTTGCCAGACTGACCGCGGGACCGGGCAGGGCGTTCCGCGCCAGCCCGCACCAGACTCCCATTCATGTCCCAAACCGTCCTCACAGAAACCTTCTTCACCCAATTCGACTTGCACCCGCTGCTGCAAAAAGGCCTCGACGAAGCCGGCTTTGCACGCTGCACGCCGATCCAGGCACTGACTCTGCCGGTTGCGCTGACCGGCCGCGACGTCGCCGGCCAGGCACAGACCGGCACCGGCAAGACCTGCGCCTTCCTGGTCGCGCTGATGAATCGCCTGCTGAGCCAGCCGGCGGTGGCCGAGCGGAAAGATTCCGATCCGCGCGCGCTGGTGATCGCGCCGACTCGCGAGCTGGCCATCCAGATCGAAAAGGATGCCAAGAACATCGGCCGCTATGCCGGGCTGCGCACCGCGCTGATCTACGGCGGCGTCGATTACGACAAGCAGCGCCAACTCCTCAAGGACGGCTGCGACATCATCATCGCCACGCCGGGCCGGTTGCTCGACTACCACAAGCAGAACGTATTCGGCTTCAACGGCGTCGAGGTAATGGTGGTCGACGAAGCCGACCGCATGTTCGATCTGGGTTTCATCAAGGACGTGCGCTTCATCTTCCGTCGGCTGCCGGCGCGCGAGCAGCGCCAGGTGTTGCTGTTCTCTGCCACGCTTTCGCACCGCGTGCTCGAGCTGGCCTACGAGCACATGCACAACGCCGAGAAGCTGGTGGTGGAAACCGACAACGTCACCGCCGACCGCGTGCGCCAGCTGGTCTACTTCCCGGCCAAGGAAGAGAAGATGCCGCTGTTGCTCAACCTGCTGGATCAAACCAAGGCCGAGCGCAGCATCATCTTCGTCAATACCAAGGCGGCGGCCGAGAAGATCACCGACCGGGTAAAGCGCCAGGGCTATCGTGTCGGCGCGCTGTCCGGCGACGTGCCGCAGCTGAAGCGCCAGAAGCTGCTGCAGCGCTTCCAGGACGGTCAGCTGGATATCCTCGTCTGCACGGATGTCGCCGCGCGCGGCCTGCACATTCCCGCGGTCAGCCACGTCTTCAACTACGACCTGCCGCAGGATGCCGAAGACTACGTGCACCGCATCGGTCGCACCGCGCGCCTTGGCGCCGAAGGCGATGCGATCAGCTTCGCCTGTGACCTGTATGCGATGTCCCTGCCGGATATCGAGGAATACATCGGGCAGAAGATTCCCACTGCGGCCATCGGGCCGGAGTTGCTGGCGATGCCGGAGCCCAAGCAGATCGACGCGCAGTTCGCGGCGGATGCGGCGGCCGACAGTGCTGCGTTCGGCGACAAGGTCGTGTCGCGAGACAAACCGTCGGGTGGCTCGCGTGACCGTAATGGCCGTGGCAGTCGCAGTCGTAGCGGGGAGCGTTCCGGCGCACCGCAAGAGCGTCGCCGCGAGGATCGCCAGCGCAAGCCGCGTGCCGAACAAAATGCGGTGAACAGCCCGGCTCAGTCCGCACCTGCGCCTTCTGAACAGCCGCAAGGCGAAGTGGCCGGCGAGGCTAAGCGCCGTCGTCGTCGCGGCGGACGCGGCCGGCGCCGGCCGGACGCAGCGCCCGGTGTGGAGGTGGCCGCCAACCAGGCAGCGACTCCCGCCGCGGGCAGCAACCGCCCGTCGCGGCAGGTTGTGGCGCAATCGCCTTCCGGCGAGTCGCCTGCGGCAAAAAAGCAGGGTTTCTTCCGCCGCCTGGTAAAACTGTTCAGCCGCCGCTGAATCGAGATCGCCTCGCCGTCGGAAACGAGTGGCGAGGCGATGAGCAAAGGCGCGCACAACATCAAGCCATCCCTTATCCTTCCCGCCATTGACGTTCAAGGGTGAGGGACGCGGTGATCCGCTTCGATCAAGTCAGCAAGCGCTATGAAGGGGGGCACGAAGCCCTCTCCCAGCTTACGTTCGAAGTCGCCAAGGGCGAGATGGCTTTTGTGACCGGCCACTCCGGCGCAGGCAAGAGCACCTTGCTCAAGTTGCTGGCGCTGATCGAACGCCCTTCGCACGGGCACGTCACGCTGGACGGGCAAAGCCTGGCCAAGATCGGCCAGTCCGGCATCCCCAAGTTGCGCCGCAGTATCGGCATGGTGTTCCAGGATCATCGCCTGCTGATGGATCGCACGGTGTTTGCCAACGTCGAGTTGCCGCTGGTGATCGGTGGCATTGCGCCGCAGGAACGCGGCCGGCGCGTGCGTGCCGCGTTGGAGAAAGTCGGCCTGCTCGATTACGAGCGCCAGTTGCCGGCGTCCCTTTCCACTGGCGAACAGCAGCGTGTCGGCATTGCGCGTGCCATCGTCGCCAAGCCGAGCGTGCTGATCGCCGACGAACCAACCGGCAATCTCGATCCTCAGCTTGCAGTGGAAATCATGGAGTTGTTCGCGGAGTTCCAGCAGGTTGGCACCACCGTGCTGGTCGCCAGCCACGACCTGCCGTTGATCAAGCGCATGCGAAAACGCGTGGTCGTGTTGGATCACGGGCGCCTGGTTGCGGATGTGTCAGCGGAGGAAGTGCTGTGACCGCACCCAACGAAGTTCAAGCTCCCGTACGCAGCGAGCGCAGCCATCGCCATCCGTTGTCGAGCTGGCGCGAGCACCATGGTTGGAGCGCCGCGGCAAGTTTGCGCCGCCTTGCCGTCAAGCCGGTCGGCAGCCTCTTGACCATCGCCGTAATGGGTTTGGCGCTGGCCTTGCCGCTGGCTTTCTATCTGTTGCTTTCCAATGTGCAATCGCTGGGCGATGCGCTGGGTCGCAACCAAGTGATCAGCGTGTTTCTGAAGTCCGACCAGGTCGCCGGCAATGCGCAATTGCTGGCCAAACAGGTGGAGCAACACGACGGCGTGGCGAGTGTCGCGGTAAAGACCCCGCAGCAGGGGCTGGACGAGCTGAGCAAAATGCAGGGCTTCTCCGATTCGCTGCATGCGCTGGACGACAATCCGCTGCCTTATGTATTGGAAGTGCAGCCGCAGGACGGCATCTCCGCCGATGCGGCCAGTCACCTCGTCGACGATCTGCGTTCGATGCAGGGCGTGGACGTGGTGCAAGACAGCGGCACGTGGCGGCAGCGCCTGGATGCCTTGCTGGGCGTCGGCAACCGCGCGGTGTTGATCCTGGCCACACTGTTCGCGCTGGCGGTGCTGCTGGTGGTCGGCAACACCGTGCGCGTGGACATCACCAGTCGCGCCGATGAAATCGGGGTGCTGAAGTTGATTGGCGCCAGTCGCGCCTTCGTGCGCCGCCCTTATCTGTACGCGGGTATCTGGTACGGCCTGTTCAGTGGTCTGCTGGCGGTGGGGCTGGCCCTGGCGATCGAGTTCGCGCTGGCCGAACCGGTCGGGCGCCTCAGCCAGGCCTATGGCGGCAAGCTGCAGGTGGGCGGATTGCCGCCGTGGCTGCTGCTGGCGGTGCCGTTCGCCGCGGCCTGCCTGGGCTGGCTGGGTGCGCGGCTGGTCAGTGCCTGGCAATTGCGGCAAGCCGTTTGAGCGGATTCGGCGGGTGGTGAAGTCGTTCGCAACCCAACACCGCTACTCTGGTGCATGATGGATGAGCCAAACGGGCGCAGGGGGTGCCCGTCGACGCGTGGGCACGGAAGCTACGCTTGACCGGGATGGTGGGGTTTTCTTGATGAGTGCAAGCATCAGCAGCCGCGACCTCAGCGCCGCGCCGCGCGTGCTGGTGGTGGACGGCTCCAAAGTCGTCCGCCAGTTGATCACGCGCGTGCTGAAGACTGAGTTGCCGCAGGCCGAAGTCGTGGGATGCGGAACGGGAAGCGAAGCGCAGCAACTGCTCGGCGAAGGCGTGTTCGACTTCATCACCGTGGCGTTGCGCCTGCCCGACGTGGACGGGCTTGAGCTGGCGCGCCACGTGCGCGAATCCGGTTCGCAGGCCTATGTGCCGATCGTGGTGGTGTCCGGCGACGTGGACGATCGCCTGCATCGCCGCGTCCTGGGCGAGCACGTTACCGATTATTTCGACAAGTCGCTGGGGTTCCAGGCTCTGGCCGAATTCATTCGCGGCTACGTGCGGCCGGAGAGCTCCGCCGAGGGCGTGGTGCTCTACGTGGAAGACAGCCGCGTGGTGGCCCTGGCCACCCGCCGCATGCTGGAAAAGATCGGCCTTACCGTGCGACACGTGGTCAGCGTGGAAGATGCGCTGGCGATGCTGGAAGCGGAGCGTGCGCAAGGCACCGTAGGCGCCGACGTCGTGCTTACCGACGTCAGCCTGAAAGGCGAGCTGACGGGTGGCGATCTGCTCAAGTTCATCCGCACCGAATTTCGTTACGGCAAGGGCAAGCTGCCGGTGCTGGTGATGACGGGGGACGAAAACCCCGACAACCAGGCCGCGCTGATTCGCGCCGGGGCCAACGACCTGGTCGAGAAGCCGGTCGAGGAGCGTTTGCTGGTGACCAAGCTTCTGTTTCAATTGCGCGTGGCGCAGCATCTGCGTGCGCGTGAAGAAGCAGGGCAGGCGGAATGAATGACGAAGAACGCATCAAGCTCGAATCCTCGTGGAAGGAGCGCATCGGCGATTACCTGCAACGCCCCGAAATGCGGGCGCTGTCGGAGTTCCTGCGTGCGGAGAAGCACAACGGCAAGGTGATCTATCCGCCTGGGCCGGAGATCTTCAACGCTTTTGCGCATACGCCGTTCGAGTCGGTGCGCGTGGTGATCCTGGGGCAGGATCCGTACCACGGGCCGGGCCAGGCCCACGGGCTTTGCTTTTCGGTGCGTCCGGGCGTTCCGGCGCCGCCTTCGCTGGTGAATATCTTCAAGGAGATCCAGCGCGACCTCGGCATCTCGCCGCCCGGCCACGGGTGTCTTACGCCATGGGCGGACCGGGGCGTGCTGCTGCTCAATGCGGTGCTCACGGTCGAGCAAGCCCAGGCTGCCTCGCACCAAGGCAAAGGCTGGGAGGGTTTCACCGATGCGGCCATCGATGCCCTGAACCGTGAGCGCGAGGGTATCGTCTTCATGCTTTGGGGCTCCTATGCCCAGCGCAAAGGCCAGCTGATCGATACCCGGCGCCACGCCGTGCTGAAATCCGTCCATCCCTCGCCGCTTTCCGCCCACCGCGGTTTCATCGGCTGCGGGCACTTTTCCGCGGCCAACCGTTACCTGGAGCAGAACCGGCAACAGCCCATCGACTGGTCGCTGCCGCCCCGGGAGCAGCTCGCCGGTTGAGCCTGGGGTGTAACCCAAGGGCCTCCCTGCCCGAAGTCATGCTTGAAACCCTTCCCCTGGGCAACCACTGGGAATGGACAAGGCCGGGGCATTCATGTACTATTCGGTACACAAAAGGCGCCGGAACTCTCGACGCCTTTAGCACTCCAAGTACCAGAGTGCTAAGCTGACCCCAAGTATCAGGAGGTTCCAACATGTCTCAAGCCTTGGCGACGGCTAATCTGCCGGTTCCCAGCGTCGTTGGCAGTCTGGATGCCTACATCTCGGCTGTTCACCGCATTCCGGTGTTGAGCCAGGAAGAAGAGCAAGATCTTTCCCGCCGCTACCAGTCGGAGGAAGACCTTGCCTCCGCCCGCAGGCTGGTTATGTCGCATCTGCGTTTCGTGGTCCACGTGGCGCGCGGTTATAACGGTTATGGCCTGCAGCTGTCCGACCTCATCCAGGAAGGCAACATCGGCCTGATGAAGGCGGTAAAGCGTTTCGATCCCGACCAGGGCGTTCGCCTGGTCAGTTTTGCCGTGCACTGGATCCGTGCCGAAATGCACGAGTTCATCCTGCGCAACTGGCGCATCGTCAAGGTGGCCACCACCAAGGCGCAGCGCAAGCTGTTCTTCAACCTGCGCAAGAGCAAGAAGCGCCTGGGCTGGATGAACGCCGAGGAAGTGCGCGTGGTTGCCCAGGATCTGGGCGTGCCCGAAGCCACGGTGCGCGAGATGGAATCCCGTCTCTCCGGCCGCGACATCGGCTTCGAAGCTCCCGCCGATGCCGACGAGGATGCCAAGCCCGCACCGGAAGCCTTCCTGATCGACGAAGGTGCCGACCCGTACGAGAACGTGGCCGATGCCGACCAGACCGACAACCAGCTGGAAACGCTTTCCAGCGCGTTGAAAAAGCTGGATCAGCGTTCGCGCGACATCATCCAGCGCCGTTGGCTCAATGAAGAAAAGGCCACGCTGCAGGATCTGGCCGACGAGTACGGCGTATCGGCCGAGCGCATTCGCCAGGTCGAAGCCAACGCCATGAAGAAGATGCGCGGCCTGTTCGCCGCCTGAAGTCGCTCCAACGCAGCGTTTGCAACGGCCTCCCTCGTGGAGGCCGTTTTGTGTTTAAGTCCCGGCTGGAGAAGTCATAGCCGGACGGAACGTGCCCCACATCCTGGTCATCGAAGACGACGAAATCACCGCGCGCGAGATCGTGCTGGAGCTGGCTGCGCACGGCATCAGCGCCGAACGCGTGCACGATGGCGAGCGGGGTTTCGAGCGGGCGCTGGAGCCGCACTTCGACGCGATCACCCTGGACCTGATGCTGCCCGGGATGGACGGGCTTACCCTGGTCAAGCAACTGCGCGAACGCGGCGTGACCACGCCCGTGCTGATGATCAGCGCGCTGGGCGACGTCGACGAGCGCGTGCGTGGGCTGCGCGCCGGCGGCGACGATTACCTCACCAAGCCTTTCGCGCCGGACGAAATGGCGGCGCGCATCGAAGTGCTGCTGCGCCGGCACCGCCAGGAGCAGCCCGCGCAAACCAAGCTTCGCGTGGCCGACCTCGAACTAGACATGATTTCCCGCACGGCCCGCCGCGGCAACCGCGAGCTCACGTTGCTGCCCACCGAATATCGCCTGCTGGAATTCCTCATGCGCTATCCGGGACAGGTGCTGACTCGCGCGATGATTTTCGAAAGCGTGTGGGGCCTGCGTTTCGATCCCGGCACCAACCTGATCGACGTGCACATCGCGCGCCTGCGCCGCAAAGTGGATAACGATGGCGAGGCCTCGTTGATCCGCACCATGCGTGGATCGGGGTACCGTCTTGGCTAGTCCTGCCGCGAGAAACCTGTCGATCCATTGGCGCGCCACGACCTCGCGTCTGTTGCTGGCCTATGGCGTGTTCTTCGTCATCTGGGGCATGGTGCTGCTGGGCTATATCTACTGGGAAACGCGGCATTACCTGGAAACGCGCACGGACCTGCAGCTCAAGCAGCAGATTACCTACCTGCGCAGCCTGGACGAAGACCACATGCTGCTCGCGCTGCACGATTACGTGATTCTCGAGCGCACCAACTACAACGCCTGGGGCTTGTTCGATAGCCACAAGAAATGGCTCTATGGCGACGTCTTGCAGTTTCCCTCGGGGTTGGCCATCGATTCGGATTCGGTGCGCATGCCTACCGAGCAGGTGATCAGCGGACCGTTTGCGCCGCCGACGCCCATGCTCTCGGTGATCGCCACGCGCCTGGGCAATGGCGAAGTCCTGGTCCTGGCGCATACCACGCGCATCGCCGCGCGCGTCGGCGGGATCATTTTGCATGCCTTGTGGTGGGGCTTCTCCTTCACCCTGGTGCCGGGTCTCATCGGCGGCCTGATCCTCAACCGCGGCCCGCGCCGGCGCATACGGCAGATCGAGTCGGCTACCCAGCCGATCATGCGCGGCGACCTGCGCCAGCGCCTTCCGGTCAGCAACCGCGGCGACGAGCTGGACCGGCTCGCCGCCATCGTCAACGACATGCTCGACCAGATCGAGCGGCTGATGGGCGAAGTGAAAGGCGTCTGCGACAACATCGCGCACGATCTGCGCACGCCGCTCACCCGCCTGCGCTCCCAGCTTTATCGCGTGCAGCAGGAGTTGAGCGAGGACAATCCGCACGCCTCGCTGATCGAGCGCTGCGCGTCCGACGTCGACGAGGTGCTGGCGCGCTTTCGTGCGCTGCTGCGTATTTCCGAACTGGAGGATCGCCGCCGGCGCGAAGGTTTCGTCGCCGTGGATCTCGGCGAAACCCTGGAGCGCGTCTACGAGCTGTACGCGCCGCTCGCCGAAGACCAGCAACTGCAATTCGACCTTCACGCCGAGCCCGGCCTGGTCGTACAGGCCGACCCGGACCTGCTGTTCGAGGCGCTGGGCAACCTGGTCGGCAATGCGATCAAGTTCACCCCGGCGGGCGGAACGGTAACCCTGTCGGCAGCATTGGGCGACGCCGGCCGAGCCCACATCGAGGTGGCCGACAGCGGACCGGGCATTCCGGAAGAGCTCCGTCACGCCGTCTGGCAGCGGTTTTATCGCGGGGACAGCAGCCGGGACGGCTCCGGTCACGGCCTGGGCCTGAGCATCGTGGCCGCGATAGCCAAGCTGCATGACTTTGAGCTGAGCATCGATGGCGGTGGCACCGGCACCCGCATGGGCATGGATTGCCCGCTGCAGGCCGCCAGCTGACGGCATCCGCGCAGGTCTGGCGGGAACACCGTCGGACTTTCATTAAACAATCTTCATGCCTGCGAAAGGTGCTGCGGTGCGGCAATCCGGATAATCGCGCCATTGTCCACATATGCTGGAAGCGGCTGCATGTTGGGTCTGGTTCGAATTGCGCTTGCGCGCCCTTATACCTTTATCGTCCTCGCGTTGTTCATTCTGATCGTGGGGCCGCTGGCGGCTTTGCGCACGCCGACCGATATCTTTCCGAATATCGGCATCCCGGTGATCAGCGTGGTGTGGACCTACAACGGTCTGTCGCCGGCGGCCATGTCCGGCCGCGTGATTTACTACTACGAGCGCTCGCTCACCTCGACCGTCAGCGACATCGAGCACATCGAGTCGCAGTCGCTGCCCGGCATCGGCGTGGTGAAGATCTTCTTCCAGCCGGGCGTGGACATTCGCACTGCCACCGCGCAGGTCACCTCGATTTCCCAGACGGTGCTCAAGCAGATGCCCCCGGGCATCACGCCGCCGCAGATCATCAACTACAACGCCTCCACGGTGCCGATTCTGCAGATGGCGCTGTCCAGCTCCAAGCTGTCGGAACAGAAGATTCTCGACGTGGCGCAGAACTTCCTGCGTCCCATGCTGGTGTCGGTGGCGGGCGTGGCCATTCCCACTCCGTACGGTGGCAAGAACCGTGAGGTGATGCTCGATCTCGATCCGCAGGCGCTGGCGGCCAAAGGCTTGTCCGCGCAGGACGTGGGCAATGCGCTGGCGGCGCAGAACCAGATCATTCCGGTCGGCACCATCAAGATGGGGCACGACGAATACACGGTCAATCTCAACGACAGCCCCAGCGCCGTCGAAGCGTTGAACAACCTGCCGATCAAGACCGTGAACGGCGCCACCATCACCATCGGCGAAGTGGCCCACGTGCGCGACGGCTCGCCGCCGCAGACCAATGAAGTGCGCGTGGACGGCCATCGCGCCGTGTTGATGTCCATGCTCAAGGGTGGCGACGTATCGACGCTGGCGATCGTGGCCGGCATCAAGAAGCTGCTGCCCCTGGCCAAGGAAACCTTGCCGCCCTCGCTGAAACTGAAGCTGATGGGCGACCAGTCGGTGTTCGTGCGCAGCGCCATCTCTTCGGTGGCACGCGAAGGCATCATCGCGGCCTGCCTGACCTCGGTGATGATCCTGGTGTTCCTGGGCAGCTGGCGCTCGACCGTGATCATTGCGGTCTCCATTCCCCTCGCCGTGCTGTCGGCCATCGCGCTGCTGTCGGTATTCGGGCAGACGCTCAACGTGATGACGCTGGGCGGCCTCGCGCTGGCCGTCGGCATCCTCGTCGACGATGCCACGGTCACGATCGAAAACATCAACTGGCACTTGGAGCAACGCAAGGACGTGGAGACGGCGATCATGGACGGCGCCAAGCAGATCGTCACGCCGGCTTTCGTATCGCTGCTGTGCATCTGCATCGTGTTCGTGCCGATGTTCCTGCTCGACGGCATCGCAGGCTTCCTGTTCCGGCCGATGGCGTTGGCGGTGATCTTCGCCATGATTTCATCGTTCATCCTGTCGCGCACCCTGGTGCCGACCATGGCGATGTATCTGCTCAAGCCGCACTTTGCGGAGGGCGAGCCGGGTGACCATCCGGAAGACGCGTACATCAATCATCACGTCGGCGACCAGCATCCGTCCGTGAAGCGCGGTGTCGTGCGCGGTGCGCTGGTGTCATTCCAGCAGGGCTTTGAGCATCGGTTTTCGCGCATTCGCGAAGCGTATTACGGCACTTTGTCGCTGGCGCTGGATCATCGCCGCCGCTTCGTGCTGGGCTTTCTCGCCGTGGTGCTCGTTTCCTTCGTGCTGGTACCGTTCCTGGGACGCGATTTCTTCCCGGAAACCGAGGCCGGCGCCATTGCCATCCACGTGCGTGCACCGGTAGGTACGCGCATCGAGGACACCGCGGCGCAGTTCGACCGCATCGAAGCGGCCATTCGCCAGGTGGTGCCGCCGGATCAGCTCGACAACATCATCGACAACATCGGCCTGCCGCTCAGCGGTACCAACATGGTCTACAGCAACACCGGCACGATCGGGCCGCAGGATGGCGACATCCAGGTGCTGCTCAAGCCCGATCACGATTCGGTCGATGGGTACGTCAGGAAGCTGCGCGAGGTGTTGCCGCGCCAATTCCCGGGTACCACGTTTGCTTTCCTGCCGGCCGACATGGCCAGCCAGATTCTCAATTTCGGCGCACCGGCGCCGCTGGATGTGAAGGTGTCCGGTCGCAATGCCGCCGCCAACGAAGCCTACGCCATCGAACTGATGCGCAAGATGCGCAGCATTCCCGGCATTGCGGACGTGCGCATGCAGCAATCGAACGGCGCGCCTCAGTTGAATGTGAATGTCGATCGCGTGCGTGCCGACGAGCTGGGCATTACCGAACGCGACGTCACCAACAGCATGGTATCCACGCTCGCGGGCAGTTCACAGGTTGCGCCGGCGTTCTGGCTCAATCCTTCCAATGGCGTGTCGTATCCGATCGTGGCGCAGACGCCGCAGTATCGCTCCGACACCATGGCCGACCTCGACAGCATGCCGATCACCTCCTCGGGTACCGGCGCACAGCAGATCCTCGGCGCGGTGGCCAGGGTGAAGCGCACCTCCACGCCGGCGGTGGTTACGCATTACAACATTGCGCCTTCGTTCGATATTTACGCGGCGGTGCAGGGGCGTGACCTGGGTTCGGTGGCCAGCGCCATCCAGAACGTGCTCAACCAGGCTGCCAAGGATCGCCCGAAGGGTTCCACCGTGGGCTTGTTCGGCCAGGTGACGGCGATGAATACGGCGTTCTCCGGCCTGCTGTTCGGCTTGCTAGGCGCGATCGTGTTGATCTACATGCTGATCGTGGTGAACTTCCAGTCGTGGCTGGATCCGTTCGTGATCATCACCGCGCTGCCGGCAGCGCTTGCCGGCATCGTGTGGATCTTGTTCATCACGCACACGACCTTGTCGGTGCCAGCGCTCACCGGCGCCATCATGTGCATGGGCGTGGCAACGGCCAACTCGATTCTCGTCGTGAGCTTTGCGCGCGAACGCCTCGAAGAACACGGCGATGCGGTAAAGGCGGCGCTGGAAGCCGGCTTCACCCGCTTCCGTCCGGTATGTATGACGGCCCTGGCCATGATCATCGGCATGCTGCCGATGGCGCTGGCGCACGAGCAAAACTCGCCGCTGGGCCGTGCGGTGATCGGCGGCCTGTTGTTCGCCACCTGCGCAACGCTGTTGTTCGTGCCGGTGGTCTTCAGCATGGTCCACGGCCGCGAGCAGCCGGCTACGAATCTGGATTCTCTTGCAGGACTTCCCCATGTCGCATAATCCCGTCACCGTGCAAGTCGCGCAGAAGCCGGCACACCTGAAGGCCGTCGGTATCGGCGGCGGCGTGCTCGCCGTGTTCGCCGTCATCTTCGGCCTTGCGCTTCGCTACCACGAGCACCACGAGCTGGTGCAATGGACCGACGCGCAATTGATTCCCAGTGTGCGCCTGGCTCCGTCGATGGATCCGGCCAAGGATCACGCCATCACCTTGCCGGGCCATCTGGAAGCCTGGGATAGCGCCCCGATTCACGCGCGCGTGGGCGGCTACCTCAAGGCCTGGTACAAGGACATCGGCGACAAGGTCAAAGCCGGCGACGTGCTGGCCACGATCGACACGCCGGAACTGGACCAGCAGCTGGAGCAGGCCAAGGCCGTGCTCGCCAAGGCACAGGCGGATGCGAACCTCGCCAACATTACTTCCAGGCGCTGGCAGCACCTGCTGTCTTCCGATTCGGTATCCAAGCAGGAAGCCGACGAGAAAAGCGGTGAGGCCGAAGCGGCCCAGGCCACCGTACTGGCGGCCAAGGCCGACGTGGATCGGTTGAACGCACTGGAAGCATTCAAGAAGATCGTTGCGCCGTTCGACGGCACCGTTACCGCACGCCGCACCGACGTGGGCGACCTGATTACCGCCAACAGCGAAAGCGGGCCGGAGCTGTTCACCGTGGCCGATACCAACCGCATGCGCCTGTACGTGTCGGTACCGGAGGTCAATGCCGACAGCATCAAGCCGGGCATGAAGGTGACCTTGAGCGTGCCCGAATTGCCGGGCCGTACGTTCCAGGCAACCCTGGTCGGCAGCTCCGATGCCATCAACCAGACCTCGGGCAGCCTGCTCGCGCAGTTCGTTGCGACCAACGACGACGGCGCGCTCAAGCCCGGCGATTACGCCGATGTGCAACTCAATCTGCCGGTGAATCCCAATCTGGTGAGCGTACCGGCCAGTGCGCTGATTTTCCGCTCACGTGGCGCGCAGGTCGCCGTGCTGGGTCCGGATGGGCGCGCCCATTTGCACGAGGTGCACATTGCGGTGGACCTTGGCACGACACTGCAAATCGATCAGGGATTGAAGGCGACCGATGAAGTGATCGAGAACCCGCCGGATTCGCTGATGGACGGCGACAAGGTGCGTGTCGATGCCGACAACACCGACCAGAATCTGGCCGCGCAGGATGGCTCCTCGGAGAAAAGTCGTGACTCGGCACGCTGAGTGGCGTCTTGCCGCACTGGCTGCCGCGTTCCTGCTGGGCGGCTGTTCGCTCGCGCCCACGTATCACGCGCCGAATCTGCCGCCGATGCCTGCCAGTTACAAGGAAGGCGGCACGGCGTGGAAAGCGGCGGCGCCAGCCGATGAATTTTCGCGCGGCGACTGGTGGTCGATCTACCACGACGACACCTTGTCCAAGCTTGAAACCAGGCTGGATGCCAACAACCCCAGCCTCGCCGCAGCCCTGGCCCGCTACGACACCGCGCGCGCGTTCGAAAGCCAGCTCAGCTCAGGCCTGTTTCCGCAGTTGGGCGCCATTGCCAACCCGCAACGAGATCGTCAGTCCGACAACCGTCCGCTGCGCGGCAACAACCAGCCCGATGAGTACGACAGCAATACGGTGGGCCTGGAAGCCGACTACGATCTGGATCTGTGGGGCCGCGTCCGCAACGAAGTCAGCCAGGGTCATGCGCAGGCGCAAGCGTCGAAGGCAGACCTTGCTTCGGCCAAGCTGAGCCTGGAAGCGAAGCTGGCCGACGACTATGCGCGTTTGCGCGGTTACGACATCCAGGTCGGCATTCTGCAAGACACGCTCAACGCCTACCAGCGCGCGCTGGTGCTTACCGAAAACCGCCACAGCGGCGGCGTGGCATCGGGCCTGGATGTCTCGCGTGCGCAAACGCAGCTGCACGACGCGCAGGCCCAGGTCATGGATGTGACGGCGCAACGTGCGCTTACCGAACATGCCATTGCCGCCCTGGTGGGCGTACCCGCGTCGAGTTTCTCGATTGCGCCCGAGCGCGAACAGCTCAACGTGCCGGTGACGCCGGTCGGCGTGCCGTCCACCTTGCTGGAGCGTCGCCCCGACATTGCCGCGGCCGAGCGCCGCGTGTATTCGGCGAACGCGGGCATCGGTGTGGCGCGCGCGGCATTCTTTCCCGATCTGAGCCTGTCCGGCAGTTACGGATTCCAGAACACCGGGCTGGGCAGCCTGCTGTCCATGGGCAACCGCTTCTGGGCGCTTGGGCCGCTTGCCACCCTGGATATTTTCGATGGCGGCTTGCGCCGCGCGAAGTTGCGCGAGGCGCATGCCGAATTCGCCGAAGCGTCGGCGGACTATCGGCAGACCGTGCTCGATGCCTTCCGCGAAGTGGAAGACGATCTGGTGCTGTTGAACGACCTGGGTACCGAGGCCGAGCAGGAAGACCAGGCATTCGCCGCCGCCCAGCAGACCATGAACATCGCCACCAATCGCTACCGCGAAGGCATCGTCAATTACCTGGACGTGGTGACCGCGCAGACGGCGGCACTGTCCGCCCAGCAGCGTGCCGAAACGATCCGCACCCGCCGCTTGCAAGCCAGCGTGGACCTGGTCCGCGCGCTCGGCGGCGGATGGGATCGCAATGCGGCGGGCATCGATGCCGCCTCCACGGCGCAGGCCGACGAAACAAAGAGCAGCAAGAACGCTCGCTGAGCCGGTCGATACCGGATAGGCGGGCGTTGGGTGCAAGCGCGGGTTGAGCGTCGTGGCTTTCAAGCATGACGCTCGGTCTGCAATTGCGTGATACTCCATTACAACCGTGGTCGCTGGAACCCTTCCCATGTTGGGTCTAGTTCGCATCGCGCTGGCACGGCCTTACACCTTCGTCGTGTTGGCGCTGTTCATCCTCCTGGTCGGGCCGCTGTCCGCCTTGCGGACTCCTACGGACATTTTTCCGAACATCGGCATTCCGGTGATCAGCGTGGTGTGGACGTATAACGGCCTGTCGCCCAGCGCCATGTCCGGTCGCGTGGTCTATTACTACGAGCGGCAACTGACATCCACGGTGACCGACATCGAGCACATCGAGTCGCAATCGTTGCCGGGTATCGGCGTGGTGAAGATTTTCTTCCAGCCCGGCGTGGATATCCGCACCGCCACCGCACAGGTCACCTCGATCTCGCAGACGGTGCTCAAGCAGATGCCTCCGGGCATCACGCCGCCGCAGATCATCAACTACAACGCATCCACTGTTCCGATCCTGCAGATGGCGTTGTCCAGTCCCACGCTGTCGGAACAGAAGATTCGCGACGTCGCGCAGAATTTCCTGCGCCCCACGCTGGTATCGGTAGCCGGCGTCGCCATTCCCACGCCTTATGGCGGCAAGCAGCGGCAGATCATGATGGATCTGGATCCGCAGGCGCTGGCCGCCAAGGGCCTGTCGGCGCAGGACGTGAGCAATGCGCTGGCCGCACAAAACCAGATCGTGCCGGTCGGCACCATGAAGATCGGCCACGACGAATACACCGTCGAACTCAACGACAGCCCGCGCGCCATCGACGAACTCAACCGCCTTCCGATCAAGACCGTCGACGGCGCCACCATCACCATCGGCGAAGTGGCCCACGTGCGCGATGGTTCGCCGCCGCAGGAAAACGTCGTGCGTGTGGATGGGCGCCGTGCCGTATTGATGCCGATGCTGAAAGGCGGCGACGTATCCACGCTCGCCGTGGTGGCGGGCATCAAGAAACTCCTGCCGCTGGCGAAAGAAACCCTGCCGCGCAGCTTGAAAGTGACCTTGATGGGCGACCAGTCGATCTTCGTGCGCAGCGCGATCGGTTCGGTGGCGCGCGAGGGCATCATTGCCGCCTGCCTGACTTCGGTGATGATCCTGATCTTTCTGGGCAGCTGGCGTTCCACGGTCATCATCGCCATCTCCATTCCATTGGCCGTACTGTCGGCGATCGCGTTGCTTTCCGCGTTCAAGCAGACGTTGAATGTGATGACGCTGGGAGGTCTTGCGTTGGCGGTGGGCATTCTCGTGGACGACGCCACCGTGACCATCGAGAACATCAACTGGCATCTGGAGCAGGGCAAGGGCGTGCGCGACGCCATCATGGATGGCGCCAAGCAGATCGTCACGCCGGCCTTCGTTTCCTTGCTGTGCATCTGCATCGTGTTTGTGCCGATGTTCATGCTCGACGGCATCGCCGGCTTCCTGTTCCGGCCGATGGCGTTGGCGGTGATCTTCGCGATGATGTCGTCGTTCGTACTGTCGCGCACCCTGGTGCCGACGATGGCCATGTATCTGCTCAAGCCGCACAACCTCGAGGGCGGTCGCGGCGATCATCCCGAAGACGCGTACATCAATCATCACGAAGGCGATCAGCATCCGCCGATGAGGCGCGGAAATCTTCGCCGCGCGCTGGTGGCGTTTCAGCAAGGCTTCGAGCGCCGCTTTACGCAGGTTCGCGACAGCTACTACGGCACATTGTCGATGGCGCTGGGGTCGCGGCGTCGATTCGTACTGGGTTTTCTCGGCTTTGTAGTCGTGTCATTTGCGCTCGTGCCCTTTTTGGGTCGCGACTTTTTCCCCACCACCGACGAAGGCGCCATCGCCATCCACGTACGCGCTCCGGTAGGCACGCGCATCGAAGACACGTCCGCTGAATTCGACGGCATCGAAGCGGCCATCCGCCGGGTGATACCGCCGGACCAGCTCGAAGGCATCATCGACAATATCGGTCTGCCGCTCAGCGGCACCAACATGGTCTACAACAACAGCGGCACGATCGGGCCGCAGGATGGCGATATCCAGGTCCTGCTGCGGCCGGATCACGACCCGAGCGCCGCTTACGTGAAAACCTTGCGCACCAAGTTGCCGCGCGAATTTCCCGGCACCACCTTCGCCTTCCTTCCGGCGGACATGGTCAGCCAGATTCTCAATTTCGGTGCGCCGGCGCCGCTGGACGTAAAAATATCGGGTGAGAACAACCAGGCCAATCAGGCCTACGCCATCCGCTTGTTGCGTGCGATGAGTGTCATACCGGGCATTGCCGACGTACGCCTGCAGCAATCGACCGGCACGCCGCAACTCAACGTCGACGTCGACCGTGTCAGGGCCGACGAACTGGGCATCACCGAGCACGATGTCACCAACAGCATGGTGGCTTCGCTGGCCGGAAGCCTGCAGGTTGCTCCCACGTTCTGGCTCAATCACGCCAATGGCGTTTCCTACGCCGTGGTCGCGCAGACGCCGCAATATCGCATGGATACCCTGGCAGAGCTGGAAAGCCTGCCGATCACGTCATCGGCCACCGGTGCGAAGCAGATCCTGGGTGCACTGGCCTCCATCACGCGCACGGCCAGTCCGGCGGTGGTGACTCACTACAACATCGCACCGTCGTTCGATATTTACGCGGCGGTGCAAGGGCGGGATCTGGGCGGCGTGTCGGACGACATCCAGCGCGTGCTGGATGCCGCGGCAAAAGACCGTCCCAAGGGTTCGATCATCCGCCTGCTGGGGCAGGTGACGGCGATGAACACCGCGTTCTCCGGATTGCTGTTCGGACTGCTCGGCGCGATCGTGCTGATTTACATGCTGATCGTGGTGAACTTCCAGTCGTGGCTGGACCCGTTTGTGATCATCACCGCTTTGCCGGCAGCGCTGGCGGGCATTGTATGGATGTTGTTCATCACGCACACGACCTTGTCGGTGCCCGCACTCACCGGCGCCATCATGTGCATGGGCGTGGCGACGGCCAACTCGATTCTCGTGGTGAGTTTTGCGCGCGAGCGCCTGGAAGAACACGGCGACGCGATGAAGGCCGCGCTCGAAGCAGGCTTCACGCGCTTCCGTCCCGTGTGCATGACGGCGTTGGCGATGATCCTGGGCATGCTGCCGATGGCAATCACCCAGGAACAAAACTCGCCGCTGGGTCGAGCCGTGATCGGCGGCCTGCTGTTCGCCACCTGCGCGACGTTGTTGTTCGTGCCGGTGGTCTTCAGCATCGTTCACGGACGCGAGCAGCACGTGGGCAAGCTGGCGCCGGAGAGCGGGTTGCCTGGCGCCGCGTGAGCGATCGCGGCGGCATCAATACAGATCGATCGGATCCACATCCAGCGACCAGCGCACTTTGCGCGCGCCGGGGAGCTGTGCAAGCCGCATCGCCCAGGGGCGTACAGCGGCATGCAGGTGACGGCGGTGGTCGGATTCGATCAGGAGCTGGCCGCGGTGGCGTCCCGCACGCAGCGGCATCGGTGCCGGCATGGGGCCTGCGATCTGCAGCGTGTCCGTATCCGGCAACGCCGCGCGTGCTTCGCCGAGGAACGCATCAACCGTGTCGCGCTGGTGCGCGTCGCAACGCAGCAGCACCTGATGGGCGTAAGGTGGCAACAGGGCTTGGCGGCGTTCGCTCAACAGGTCCTTCGCGGCGGCGGCATAACCCTGCGAAAGCAAGCTGCGCAAGAGCGGATGATCGGGATGATGGGTCTGCAGCAAAACGCGTCCCGGCTTCTGCGCGCGGCCGGCGCGGCCGGCCACTTGCACGACCAACTGCGCCAATCGCTCGCCCGCGCGGAAATCCACGCTCAGCAAGCCTTCGTCCACGCCGACGATGGCGACCAGGGTGAGGTTGGGCAGGTCGTGCCCTTTGGCCAGCATCTGCGTTCCCACCAGGATCGCCGGTGCGTCGGCGTGCAGGCGGCCCAGCAATTGTTCGAAGGCGTCGCGGCGGCGCGTAGTTTCGCGGTCGATGCGCAGCACGGGTGTTTGCGGAAAATGCGCCGTCAGCGCCTCTTCCAGGCGTTCGGTGCCTTGGCCCTGGGGTTTCAGTTCCTGGCTGCCGCAGGC
This sequence comes from Dyella mobilis, assembly GCF_016904945.1. GTDB lineage: Bacteria > Pseudomonadota > Gammaproteobacteria > Xanthomonadales > Rhodanobacteraceae > Dyella_B > Dyella_B mobilis. Next base: position 67,468 of record NZ_JADIKF010000034.1, on the reverse strand, counting down.
AGGACAACTGGCCGGCAAGGGAGAAGTGTGATCGCAGTGATGGCAGATCAGCCGCCGCCACGCGGCGTGCAAGGTCATCGGACGCTCGCAGCGCGGGCAATCCGCGTGCCAACCGCAACCGTGACAAAGCAGGACCGGCGCATAGCCGCGGCGATTGCGGAAGACCAGCACCTGTTCGCCGCGCGCAATCGTTTCGCTCACGGTGTGCAACAGCGCGGGCGACAGTCCGTGTTCCAGCCGTTGCGCACGCATGTCGATGATCTGCACCTGCGGCGGACGCGACGCGGCCGGACGCGAACGCAGGTGCAGCGCCTGGTAGCGACCGGCTTCGACATTGGCCAGGCTTTCCAGGGATGGCGTGGCCGAGCCCAGCAGCACCGGTACGTTCAAACTGCGCGCGCGCACCAGTGCCAGGTCGCGCGCGTGATAACGAAAGCCCTCTTGCTGCTTGTAGGCACTGTCGTGCTCTTCGTCCACGATGATCACGCCAGCCTGGGGCAGCGGCGTAAACACCGCCGAGCGCGTGCCCAGCACCACCTTGGACTCGCCTGAGCGCATGCGCAGCCAGGCGCGCGCGCGCTCACCTTCGGCGAGATTGGAATGCAACACCTCGATCGGCACACCGAGCCGGTCGCGCAGGCGTCGCACGGTTTGCGGTGCCAGTCCGATTTCCGGTACCAGCAGCAGCGCCTGCTTGCCCTGCGCTAGCGCGCGTTCGATCAGCGCGAGGTAGACCTCGGTCTTGCCGCTGCCGGTGACGCCGTCGAGCAGGAACGCCTGAAAGCGGTCGAAGGCTTCGCTTACCGCGTGTACGGCGGCTTGCTGCTCCGGATGCAGTGCGGGCGCAGGCATGGAAGGATGCGTTGCGGTCGGCGGTGCCTGCTCGCCGCGTTCGATCAGGCCGGCTTCGCTCAACCGTCGCGCTGCCGCGCGCCAGTCGCCTAAGGCCGCAGTGTCCAGATCGGTGACCGACAACGGCCCCTCCGATAGCGTTTGCAGCAACGCCCGACTGCCACCCCGGCGGCTGCCTGCATCCAGTGCGCTGCGGCCGGCGTGCGTCAACTGCCAGACGGGCTCCTGGGTTTCCGGCAAGGGTTTGTCTTCGCGCAACAGCAGCGGCAAGGCGTTGGCATAAGCCTCGCCCGGTGCGCCAAGCCAGTAGTCGGCGGCCCAGGCCAGCGTGGCCATCAGCTCGGCGTCGAGCAAGGGCGAAGGATCGAGCACCCGCAAAGCGCGCTTGAGTCGCTTGCTGTCGACGTTGGCCGCGGCCTCGGTTTCCACCACCACACCCACCGCCTTGCCGCGGCCGAACGGCACCAGCACGCGGCTGCCGACATCCGCCTCGCCGGCAGTCGGCGGCAGATAGTCGAAGAGGGTGGGAAGAGGTACCGGCAGAGCGATACGAAGGACAGATGGCATGGGCAGGAGATGGCTCGGTACCGGTTCGAGTGTATCGCGAGCGCCAAGCGGTCCGGATCAAAACCCGCGAAGAATGCGCCGGGGCGGGCTTGGCTGCGATAGCTGCTCTGTCATCTAGGAACCGGGGCTAAGTGGCTCAGCGGAACACGGTTTTTCTGTTATCCACAAGAGCTGTGGATAAGTCTGTGGATGTGCCGTTGAGAGGAGGCCTAATCGCGCATCAGAACGCAGCTTGTGACACGCTGTTCAACTTTTGATCAGCAAAAAAATATCATCTATATCAATAGTTTGAAAGATGGTATCGATTTGGTCCTAGTTCTGATCGACGCTCAGGCGCGGCCACGTGTCAATACCTTGACGCTGTGTAAAACCGCTCTTTGTCAGCCCTAGCGAGCCAGGCCGAGTATGGCTGCGATGGCCAGTACATTGACCAGCAGCCAGAAATAGCACCACCCGATGACCCAGAATTTCACGGCGGTCATCGCCCAGCCCTGGCGATAGATCCGCTTCTGCATCACCAGCAGGTAGATCGGCACCCAAAGGGCCAGGCCGAACTCGACCGCTCCCAGGATGCTGCCCGCCCATGCCGCGTGCGGCCGCACCCATCCCGACAGCATGCCTGCCACGGTGATCAGCAGCAGGCTGAGGAAGATGAAGGCGTGGCTGTGCAGGGCCACGATCAGGTGTTCCATGTAAAGCCGGCGCTTGAAGATATAGAAAAGCGTCAGCAGCAAGGCGAAGGTCGGTATCAGCACCAGCATGGTTCCGGGCAGGGTGCCGAAGATGTTGGTGATCAACCGCTCGCGGGCTTCCTGGCGCTCGGCGGGGTTGCCGTGGAGCATGGTGCGCATGTTCTTTAGCGCCGACTTGCCCAGTACGGTCAGGCGCTCGTTGGCAAAGGCCGGCAGCCAGGAGATGTTCACCGGGTTCATGTCCATCTTGCTTTCGTCGGACGCGGTGGACGCGGCCAGTGCCTGGGGGCTGGTGGCGGTGGATGCGGCCGCTGCCGGCGAGCCCAGTTTGCCCAGGCGCTGCCTGGCGTCGTCGCGGTACTGCTTTTCGCTGTGCTCGATTTGCGCAGCGATGGCCGCGTTGGCGCCGTTCTTGGCGTTCTCGGCGCGCGCGGCTTCCAGGTCGCCCAGTTTCCGGTCCAGGTCCTTTTGCACGCCTTGGATGGTGTCGTCGTCCTCAAAGGCGCTCGTGGATCCGGCAATCAGCGACTGCTGATGGCGCTCGTTGGCGCGATTGGCGATCGTGTCCGCCGCCAGGTGCAAGGTGAAGAACGACAGCACGCACAGCACGAACATCAGCCGGAACGGCGCGATGTAGCGCACGCGGCGGCCGCTGAAATATTCCAGGGTCAGAAAGCCCGGCTTGAGAAACAGCGCCGGCAGCGTGTGCAGGATGCGCCCGTCGACGTGCAGGACGGTCTCAAAGAATTCCTCCACCAGCCCGTGTACCGGCCGCAGCACGCTGTGCATCGACTGGCCGCAATGGTGGCAATACTCGCCCTCCAACGGCGTCGTGCAGTTGGTGCATTGGACTCCCTCGAATGAGGTCAATTCCTTCATGGCCGTTCCCCTGCGGTGCAGCCTGCGATCTTGGCACACAACCGTGCGCTTTCCAGAGAGGCAGACAGGCGGGATGTACAATGGCGGCCTTCGGAGAATCCATTCATGTCCTCGTTCCAGCTCGACCGTGCTCGAGTGTCGCGGGAGATTGGCGCCACCGTGCGCCTCGCCCTGCCGCTGATCCTTGCTCAATTGGCTGCCATCGGCAGCAACGTGATCGATGCCGTGCTGGCCGGTCACGTGGGCGCGCACGTGCTGGGTGCGGTGGCGATCGGGGCCAGCATCTGGTCGCTGGCGATCGTGCTGGGTATCGGCATGATGATGTCGGTGCCGCCGTCCGTCTCCCAGTTGGACGGCGCCGGCCGTCGGCACGAGGCCGGCGCGGTATTTCGCCAGGCGATCTGGCTCGCGCTCGGCATGGGCGCGCTGCTGTGGTTCGCGGTGCGCCATGCCGAACCGCTGATCAAGCTGATCGGCGTGACGCCAGGTCTTTATACCGACGTGGGCGAATTTCTGCGGGCAATCAGTTGGGGCGCGCCGGCGCTGACCTGCTATTTCGCCCTGCGCGGCCTGTCCGAAGGCCTCTCGATGACCCGTCCTTCGATGTACTTCAGCCTGGGCGGCCTGGTGCTGCTGGTGCCGCTGGGCTACACCTTCATGTTCGGCAAGCTGGGCTTGCCGCCGCAAGGCGCGCGCGGTTGCGGCATCGCCACGGCGACCGTGCTGTGGATCGAGATGATTGCCTTCGCCATCTATATCGCCAGTCACCGCAACTACCGCGGACTGGGGATCTTCGATCACTTCGAGTGGCCCAGTCCGCGGCGCATCGGCGCGCTGGTGCACGTCGGCCTGCCCATGGCGATCACCTTGCTGGCCGAGGGTGGCCTGTTCGTGGCGGCCGCATTGTTGATCGGCACCATGGGCGAAGACGTCGTCGCCAGCCATCAGGTGGCGCTCAATATCGCCTCGCTGTTTTTCATGATCCCGCTGGGGTTGGCCATGGCCATCACGGTGCGGGTGGGCAACGCCGTGGGGCGGGGCGATGCGTCCGGCGTGCGCTACGCCGGTTTCTGCGGCATCGGCCTGACCCTGGTCACCCAGTTGCTGTCGGCCAGCCTGATGCTGGGCTTTCCGCATTTCATCGCCTCGCTCTATACCCGCGACGACACGGTGATCAAGCTGGCCTCGCAATTGCTGCTGCTGGCCGGCCTGTTCCAGTTTTCCGATGGCATCCAGGTGGCCTCCAACGGCGCGCTGCGCGGCCTGAAAGACACCCGCATCCCGATGGCGATCACCTTGTTCGCCTATTGGCTTGTCGGCATGCCGGTGGGCTGGTGGCTGGCCTTCCACTTCGGCCTGGGCGCGCGCGGCATCTGGATGGGGCTGATCGCCGGCTTGAGCATGGCGGCCATCTTATTGTTCGCGCGTTTCTGGCGAAGCTCGCGCCGGCACCGGCCCGGTACGTTTGGCCCTGTCGCGTCGCCCACGACGGATGCCACGATCCCCTCATGACCTGAAACGTGCCAGCGGTTACCCTGAGCGCATCTTTAAGGAATCGATGGATTTATGAGCACACCACCGCCCCTGCGGCAGCCGAACGGATTCTGGATCTTCCTGCGCGTATTCGGGCGCGGCCTCAACATCGTCAGGCTCACCCTGATCAACGTAGTGTTCTTCTTCTTCTTTATTTTGTTTGTGCTGCTGATCTTCGGTATCGGTGCGCTCAAGCACGGCACCGTCATCCAGGACAGCAGCGTGCTGGTGCTCAAGCCGGAAGGGCGGCTGGTAGAGCAATACAGCATCAACACGGCGCAGCGTGCCATTGCCAAACTCTCCGGCAACGGACTCAAGGAAGTGCAGCTGCGCGACCTGACCAGTGCGATCGATGCCGCCGCGAAAGACTCGCGCATCACGCGCATCGTGCTGGACCCCGCCCAGCTGCAGAGCGGCGGCTTTGCCGCGCTGACCGAAGTCGGTGCGGCGCTCGACCGCTTCCGCGCGGCGGGCAAGCCGGTGCTGGTGTGGGCGCCGAGCCTGGATCAATACCAGTATTTGCTGGCCGCGCATGCCGATCGCATCCTGCTCGATCCGCAAGGCAGCCTGATGATCACCGGCCTGGCCAACTACCGGCTGTTCTACAAGGACTTGCTCGACAAGCTGGGTGTCACCGTCTACCTGTTCCGCCACGGCCAGTTCAAGAGCGCGGCCGAGCCGTTCGTGCTCAACCACGCCTCGCCGGAATCCAAGGAAGCCGACAGCTACTGGATGGGCGGCTTGTGGGACGGCTACGTCAACACCGTTGCCAAGCTGCGCAAGCTGGATCCGGCGCAGGTGCGCGACGATATCGATCAATTGCCCGACCGCATTGCCAGCACCAACGGCGACCTGGCCCAGCTCGCACTCAACGAACACCTGATCGACGGCCTCGCCACGCGCGAGGAGCTGATCAAGATGCTGCATTCGCAAGGCGTGCCAGCGGGCAAGGACGGCCACGGTTTTCGCGGGGTGGACCTGGATCGCTACACCACTACGATTAACGTCAACGACAACCTCGCCGGTTCGGGCGTGACCGTGGTGGTGGCCGAGGGCGAGATCACCGCGGGCGACCAGCCGCCGGGTTCGATCGGTGGCGACTCCACCGCCGCGCTGATTCGCAGTGCGCGCGAAGACAAGCGCACCAAGGCGCTGGTATTGCGCGTCAACTCGCCGGGCGGCGAAGTGTATGCCGCCGAGCAGATCCGGCGCGAAGTGGAACAGACGCGCGAAGCGGGCATTCCGGTCGTGGTTTCCATGGGCGACGTCGCCGCCAGCGGCGGCTACTGGATCTCGATGAATGCCGACAAGATCTACGCCGAGCCGAACACCATCACCGGTTCGATCGGCATCTTCGGCATGTACTACACCATTCCCAACACGCTGGCCAAACTCGGCATCAGCAGCGACGGCGTAGGCACCACGCCGTTGGCCGGAGCCTTCAACGTCAGCCGGCCGCTGGATCCGAAGGTCGGCGCGGTGATCCAGTCGGTCATCGACAAGGGCTATCGCGATTTCGTCGGCGGCGTGGCCAAGGCGCGCGGCAAGAGTTTCGATACGATCGATGCGATCGCGCAGGGGCGCGTGTGGACCGGCGACCAGGCGATGCAGCGCGGCCTGGTCGATCAGCTCGGCGGCCTGCAAAGCGCCGTCAAGGAAGCGGCAGACCTGGCACACCTGGGCAAGGATTACGCGGTGCACTACCAGGAGCGTCCGCTGAACACGTTCGAGCGCTTCGTCGTCAGCCTCAACCAGAGCGCGATGGTGTCGGGCCTGCAAAGCTACGGCATTCGCCTGCCCAGCTGGTTCGCGCAATTGCCGGCGCTGGCGCCGGAGCTGCAGATGCTGCGCTCGGCACAGGCGGGGCAGCCGAACGTGTATTCGTATTGCTTCTGCTCGCCGCACTGATCGGCATTGAGCCGGCTCACCACCCCATCCATCGATGGGGTGGTTGCCGTAACACTTTTACATTACGTCGGCGCCGTAATACTCGCCTTGGCGCTCCACCCGCATGGGCATGTCGAACGCCGCGCTGAGCACGGCACCAGTCAATACGCTGGCCTTGTCGCCTTCGCGCAGCAGCTGGCCTTCGCGCAGCACCACGACGTGATCGATCTCCGGCAGGATCTCTTCCACGTGATGCGTCACCAGCAGCAAGGTCGTGCCGTGCCCGGCGAGTTGGCGCAGCGTCTGTAAAAAGCGCCGCCGGCTGGCCGGATCCAGGCCGGCGCAGGGTTCATCCAGCAACAGGGCGCGCGGACGATGCACCAGCGCGCGGGCAATCAGCACTCTGCGCGCCTCGCCGGTGGAGAGGCTGGCCATCTCGCGGCCGATCAGTGATGTGGCTTCCACCTGTTGCAGCGCTTCGCTGGCGCGTTCGCGCATCCATGGCGCGACCTGATGATCCAACCCCAGTCCGCGTGCGGCAAAGAAACCCGACACCACCGCGTCGAACACTTCCAGCGGCGTGTCGCTGGTGTAGTCCAGTTGCAGCGCCGGCGAAACGATGCCGATCAGGCTGCGCAATTCGCTCACGCTCCAGCGATCGCGGCCGAACACGCGAATCGTCGGCACGCCGTCGTTGCGCGCCAGCGGATAGAGCTGGCGCGCGATCAGACGAATCAAGGTGGATTTGCCCGAACCGTTGGCGCCAAGTATGGCGACGTGCTGGCCGACGGCGAGCTTGAGGCTGAAGCGGTCGAGAATCAGGCGATCGCCGCGCAACACGCTGGCTTCGCGGATTTCAAGCAGCGGGATGTCGGCATTCTGCGGATGGGTGGTATCGGGGCTCATGCCCGAACCATGCCCGTATCGATCGAGCGTGGCAAGGCGTCAATGTACGGACGTCCAAACGTTGGCGCACTTGCCGATGCATCATTGCGTCTGCTGGTCGATCTGCTTGGCCTCGTCCGCCGCGTGCTGATTGGCTTGCTTCTGCACGTCCTTGGCACGTTGTTCGTCCTGCTTCATGGCACTCCAGGGTGCGGACGAGGATGTGGCCGCGCTGGGGTCTGATTGAGGCGTCGGCGGCTTGCCGGTGCAGGCGGCAAGGCTGAGCAGGCATAGCAGGGCAGGGATGGCTTTCATGATGATGGCCTCGTATGGCGACCCGGGCAGTGTCTCGCCGCAAGGGCGCACAGACAAGGCATTGAGTCACGAGTTGCCCATGATGGATAACTCATTAATGTAAGCTTCGTACATGAACACCCGCATCGACGCCTGGCAACTGCACGGCCACTCCGCCTTGATCACCGGCGCCAGCAAGGGCATCGGCTACGCCACTGCGCGCGAACTGGCGGGCCTTGGCGCCAATCTGCTGCTGGTGGCGCGCGACGAGGATTATCTGGACCAGGTCTGCGTGGAACTCACCGATGACTTTCCCGGCATCGATGTCTTGTCGTTCGCGGCCGACGTCAGCGAAGCGGAAGATCGCATGGCGGTGTTCGACTGGATCGCCGATCTGCAAACGCCGCTGTCGCTCCTGATCAACAATGCCGGCGGCAATCGCCCCATGGCGACGCTCGATTATCAGGCAGCGGAGTATCGCGAGATTTTCGAGCGCAATCTTTTTTCCGCCTACGAAATGTGCCGCCTTGCGCATCCGCATCTGGCGCAGCACGCCAATGCGGCGATCGTCAACGTCGGTTCGGTGTCCGGCCAAACGCACGTGCGTACCGGATCGCCCTATGGCATGACCAAGGCCGCCCTGCACCAGCTCACCCGCAACCTCGCCGTGGAATGGGCGATCGACGGCATCCGCGTAAACGCAGTAGCGCCCTGGTACATCCGCACCCAGCGTTCCGAGCCTGCCCTCGCCGATGCGGACTATCTCGACGAAGTGCTCGACCACACGCCGCTGCGGCGCATCGGCGAGCCGGAAGAAGTGGCCGCCGCCATCGCCTTCCTGTGCCTGCCCGCGGCCAGCTACGTCACCGGCCAGATCCTGGCGGTGGATGGGGGATTCCTCAGCTACGGCTTTTGAGCTAGTGCTAACAGGCCCCAGCGACTACGCGGCGCGCGGTCAAAAGTCGACGGCGTGCTCTTCGGCAGCGAAGCCGATCGTGACCGCGCCTTCGCCCACGTTGACCATGCCGGTAATGCTCATCGGCGCCTGCATCAGCGTCACGCCGCATTCATCGCAAGCCTGGGCCAGCTTGGCGAAGCCGGGCAGCTTGGGCAGTTCGGCCAGATCGCCGCCGTAGGCCGTGCACATCACCGGCACCAGCAACCCGGCGCGCACGCGATCGGCGGCGTAGTGGAACAGCGTTTCGCAGCCGTGTTCCCAACCGCGCACCTTGCCGACAGGGCTGGTTTCGCCGCGGTAGCCGCGCAGCAGCGGCTTGATGTCGAGCGTGGAGCCGAGCACGGCGCTGAACAGGCCGACACTGCGATCGCCCTTCTTCTTCGCGCGCGCGCGCAAGTAATAAAGATCGCGCGGCAGCATGTAGCCGTAGGAGTTCTCGGCGATATAGGCGAGGCGTTCGCGGATCGCCGCGGGCGTCTCGTTGGCCTGCATCAAGCGCACCGCTTCCACCACGCAAGGGGCGGAGCCGGTGAACAGGCTGCGCGTGTCCAGCACGCGCATCAGGAACGGACCGGTGATGCCCGCCGGCTCGCGTACCTGACGGTAGTGCTTGAGCACGGCAAAACTGGCCTTGACCACGTTGTCATAGATGGGACTGCGCGTGGCGGTGATGGTGAGGCAGAACACGCAATCGTTCTCCAGCACCAGCTTTTCCAGGAACAGCTTCTGCACGTCTTCCACCGAGCACGGCTCGGTCTCTGCCGAATGGCTGCGGCTGCCGAGCTTCAGGCCGAGGAAGCGCTCGATTTCGGCGGGGTCGCGATTGTCCTTGAAGGTCGAGCTGTCGACCCGTACGGCAATCGGCATGACGGCGATGTTGTTCTGTAGCAGAAAGTCCTGCGGCAAATCGCAGGAAGCATCGATAGCCAGGCCCATTCGCATCTCGCCACCCCCTCAACTCAATGGCATGCTGACCATAGCACGCGTGAATGCCGAGTGGGTTTTCCCCTTGTTGCCAACAGCAAGCCCGCAGACGCGCGCCAGGGCCGCGTTCGCGTGCCGCGAAAATGACGCTGACAGGCCCTAAGATGGCGGCGCTCGTTCTGGCATCCTGCCGGCGTGGCGTCGCCGGTTTACGCAGCGAGCACTCGCTGCGCTCTGCTCAAGAGTTCCCATGAAGACCAAACACGAAATCGTCACCAACTGGCTGCCGCGCTATACCGGCGTTTCGCTGGAGCACTTCGGCCCGCACATCCTGCTCACCAATTTCGGCCACTACGTGGACCTGTTTGCCGAATGGCACGGTGTGGAAGTGCAAGGGCGCGACCGCCCCATGCCGAGCGCCACCGCCGACGGCATCACCATGATCAACTTCGGCATGGGCAGCCCCAATGCCGCCACCATGATGGACCTGCTCGGCGCGATCCAGCCCAGCGCCGCATTGTTCCTGGGCAAATGCGGCGGCGTGAAAAAGAAAAACAAGCTTGGCGATCTGGTGCTGCCGATTGCCGCCATTCGCGGCGAAGGCACGAGTAACGACTATCTGCCGCCGGAGGTGCCGGCGTTACCTGCGTTCCAACTGCAGCGCGGCGTGTCGACGATGATCCGCGACCTGGGCCACGACTATTGGACCGGCACCGTCTACACCACCAACCGGCGCGTGTGGGAGCACGACGAAACCTTCAAGGAATACCTGCGCCGCACACGCTGTATGGCCGTCGATATGGAAACGGCCACCATCTTTGCCGCGGGCTTCGCCAATCACATTCCTTGCGGGGCGCTGTTGCTGGTATCGGATCAGCCGATGATCCCCGAAGGCGTGAAGACCGAGCTAAGCGATCGCAGCGTGACTGCCCAGTTCGTTGAAGCGCACATCAAGATCGGCATCGAGGCCTTGAAGCTGGTCCGCCGCAACGGGCGCAGCGTCAAGCACCTGCGCTTCGAGGAAGACCCAGTGGAGTGACGGCCGCGGTGGCCCTGGAGGGCGCCCGCGCAAACAGGGGGCGTTATTTCACGCGAGGAGGCCGCACGATACCGCCGGTATCGCTCGGCTTCCCGGGATAAGTCTTTGTAATTGTGTCATTTTAATGAATCGTAATATCTTGCTATTAGATCGTAAATTATTGCCGTTGACTTTTTGTTATCCGAAAAATTATTTTCGCAGTATCGGATTGCTAAGCAGTGGTTAAAACAGAATAGCGCTGCGAGGCAACCTGAGAGGGGATGGGGACAACCAAGACATCGCTTCCGGGGCGTTTCGAATATCGAAATACCTCGGCAGGGGAAGCCTTCGATGACTCTTGTGTTTGTTTGAAGAATTCTTGCCGCTGGGGAAATTTCAATGAATAACCGTTTGAAGCGAATTCAAAATTATCGCCGTAACGCCCTTACTGCCGCGTTGGCGGTGAGCATGGGCTTTACGGGGTACGCGTATGGCCAGGCCACCACGGGTTCCGTATTCGGTACCGCGCCGGTGTCGGCCGGTGAGACGGTTCGCGTCGTCAACAATCAGACCGGCCTGACCCGCGAAGTAGCGGTCGATAGCGCCGGTCGCTACAGCGCCAACCAGTTGCCCACCGGCGACTACACCGTGTCGCTGATGCAGGGCGGCAACGTGGTGGCTTCGCAGGACCACGTGCAGGTAACCGTGTCCGGCGGTACGCCGGTGCCGTTTGCCGCTGCTGCCGGATCGCAGAATGCGAAGAACCTGTCCACCGTGACGGTCACGGCCAACTCGGTGCCGGCGATCGACGTGTCCTCCACCCGCCAGACCCAGGTGATGACCGCGCAGCAGCTGAAGACGCTGCCGATCGCGCACAGCGCCGAAGCCATTGCACTGCTCGCCCCCGGCGTGAACATGGGCGGTTCCAGCCTCGGCAACGGTCCGACCGGTGCGCCGCTGGTGTCGATGGGCGGTAACAGCGTGGTGGAAAACGCCTATTACTTGAACGGTTTCAACACCACCGATCCCATCGGTGGCGCGGGCGGCGTGTCGTTGCCGTACTTCGCGATTTCCGAACAGCAGACCATCACCAGCGGTTACGGTCCGGAATACGGTCGTTCGACCGGCGGCGTGATCAGCCAGATCGGTCAGCGCGGTAGCAACCAGTGGCATGCCGGCGTATACGTCGCTACGCGTCCGTCGTTCGCCGAAAGCGGTTACGACAACATCAAGTACGCCAATCCGCTCACCCCGGTCGGCACGATTGGTTATTCGCAGACCAGTACCGGTGCCATTGTTCCGGGCCCCTACATGGCTCAGAACCAGGGCACCACCAACTATCTGCCCGGCTATGGCCAGATCGAAAACGGCAGAAAGCAGGACAGCGACTGGGAGAACGTGTATGACGCCTATCTCAGCGGCCCGCTGATCAAGGACAAGCTGTTCTTCTTCATCACTGCCGAATGGCAGAAAGACAGCAACGACGGTGGCCTGGCGAACTACGGTATCACCTCGCCGCAGGGCTTCTATCAAACGACGGCCACCAGCAGTCCCAAGCTGTACGGCAAGTTGGACTGGAACATCAACGACAGCAACGTGCTGGAATTGACGGGCGCCAGAAGCCAGCAGAACGAAACCTCCAGCAACTTCTACCAGTACAACTACACCGATCAGCAAGTCGGCAACTTCTACGCGCCGGGTACGCTGTTCAAGAACACCTACAACATCGGTATTCTGAAGTACACCTCCTACATCACCGACAACCTCACGCTCGAAGTGATGTACGGCTTGATGGGTGCGGATTACTTCAGCAGCTACGCGGGCGGTAACTTGCCGCCGGTCAGCTTCGGCCAGGGTTATCCGACGACGCCCCCGGGTGTCACCGTGCCGGCTGCGGTTGATACGACCCTGTCCAATCCCAAGCACACGACCAAGACCGAGAACCTGCGCATCGACTTGGATTGGAAGGTCACCGACAACCACGATCTGAAGTTCGGTATCGACAACGTTCAGTACCGTGACGATAACGACGGTGGCCAGAACATCGGCGGCGGTACCTATAACTACTACATCGGCACTCCGGCATCGGTAACCCCTGGTGCGCCGTTCCTCAATGGCGCGGGCAACGTTCCGGGCAGCTACGTCCAGTACAACGTAGTGGCGACGGACGTCAGCATTGCGTCGCGCGAAAAGGCGCAGTACGTGGAAGACAAGTGGCAGGTGATGCCCAACCTGCTGCTCGATCTTGGTCTGCGTAACGACCAGTTCGAAAACACCGGTCCCGGTGGCGTGGCCTACGTGAAGGAAAACAACCCGCAGTGGGCGCCGCGCCTGGGCTTCAGCTGGGACGTGTTCAACGACAGCACCTTCAAGGTGTTCGGTAACGCGGGTCGCTACTACCTCGCGCTGCCGGCAGGTCTGGCTGGCCGCAACCCGCAGTTCGGTTCCATCAACGGCAGCGCCACCTATACCTACCAGAGCATTGCTGCGAATGGCCAGCCGGTCGGCTTGCAGCTGGTTCCGATCGCGCCGACCCCGGGTGGTCCGGTGCAGGGCTTCTACTCGTCCGACGGCGAGTACGGTGGCGCCACCGGCAACATCAAGGATTACGCCTCGACCAACCTCCGTCCGCAGTATCAGGACGAATACGTGTTGGGCTTCCAGAAGCAGCTCGGCGACACCGGTCTGGTGTGGGGCGAGCAGGCCACCTGGGAGAAGGCAGGCAACCTCGTCGACGACACCAACGTCATCCTGGTTCCCGGTTCGCAGGGCTCCGCCATTCCGGGCCTGGTCAATCCGGGCAAGGCCAACTACATCCCGCAACCCGGCAACACGGTCGTCGAGTGGAATCCGAACACGGGCGAGAATATCGACTGCAACATCGTTTCCAATGGGGCCCCGGTTTCCTCGAACAACTGCGCATTCCCGGTTCCGTCGCGTAAGTACTACGCCTTGGACAACTACCTGGAGCACAGCTGGGACGGCAAGTGGTACGCCAAGGTCGACTACTTGTTCTCCAAGTCGTACGGCACCACGGAAGGCCCGACCGATACGCCGATCGGCCAGATCACCAACCAGACCAACGGCAGGGCTTCCGGTTCGACCACGGCACAGTGGGACTTCCCGGATATCATGGCGTGGGCCAACGGTGAGCAGGCCAACAGCCATCGCCACACCCTGAAGGCGTTCGGCTCTTACGCGATCACGCCGGAATGGATGGTCAGCGGTACGTTCATCGTTCAGTCGGGTGCACCGAACGTCTGCTTGAGCGGTTACGGTCCGGAGATCCTTGCTGATATCTATGCCGGTCCTTACCAGCACTTCTGCGGTGGTACGCCTGCAGGCAATTCGCCGACCCTCGTGGGCTTCGGCGGCGAGGCGTCACCTCCGGGCGACAGCGGCCACACCCCGTGGACGCACCAGCTCAACCTGGCGCTGACGTATACGCCGGAGTGGGCGAACAAGCACCTCACCCTGCAGTGGGAAATCCACAACGTGTTCAACGAGCAGGCTGCGACGCTGTATTACACGCAGTACGCCGTCGGCAATGGCGGTGGCCCTGCCGGCAACAACTCGGGCACCATCTACTGGAACCCGGTCTACCACACCGCACAGTCGACGGAAACGCCGCGTTACATGGACTTCAACGTGAAGTTCGACTGGTAATACCGATAGACGATGCACCGATGCCATGGATGGCGTCGGCCATCGGAGCAAAGAAGAAGGCCGCCGGGCAACCGGCGGCCTTCTTCGTTTCAGCACCTTCAGCGATCGAGATGCTGGATCAGCGGAGCCAGAAACTCTCGATAGTGCGGACTGCGTGCAGTGTCGCCCCGTATGGGTTGGCGCACCTGCGCTGCGCTGGCCGTGCTGTGCACGTCGCGCTGCGTCTGATGCGGCGAGAGGCATGCCGCATCGAAGGGCAACTGGCACCAGGCGAGCAGGTGTCGAATCTGCGCTTCGGGTTCTTGCACCAGTTTCTCGTAGGCAAGATCGAGCACCTCGTGCGGGTAATGCGCTTGCCAATAACCGCGGAGTTTCTGGTAGCCGTTGTAGTAACCGGCGAGATCTTTCAGGTCGTAGCTGAAGTGCATGCCTTCGTTGAATAAATGGCGGTAACAGGCAAAACAGGTTTCGACTGCATCGCGATGGCAGTCGATAATTTTGGCTCCCGGCAACATCGCACGAATGGCGCCGACCCATTGCCAGTTCTGCAGGTTTTTATCGGTGGAATACGCACGCTTGGCGCGCCAGCGTGCGGTACGCGCAAGATAGTTCTTGCCCAGCCGCGCCCAGTCTTCCGCGGTGGCGTTGCTCACCCAGAGCGGAAATTCCTTGCCGCGCCGTTTGGATTCCTCTTCGAGCACTTGCGATAGGTCGGTGATCTCGTTGGCGCCTTCCACCTGCGGATGCGACGCGAGAATGTGTTCGACCAGCGTCGATCCGGAACGAGGAAGGCTCGCGATGAAAATCACTTCGTGCCCGAGCGTCGGGTCGAGCGGAGCCGGCAACGGATGACGAAAGGCCTCGGTGATTGCTTCGACGTAGGCATGCTCGGCTGCCGCATTCCACGACACCAGCGTGCGCTTGACGGCATTGGCTTCGCGCAAGGCCGCAAAGGCGCCGACGTAGTCGCGCTGGTCCTCCAGGGCCTTGTACAGGCTGAAGCCAAGGAACACGCGCGAGTCAGGGGGCAGTTGCTGGTTTTGCAACAGCTGGCGGATCTGCTGCGTATCCGCGGGTGTCAGCGGTTCGGTCTTCAGATTGGCCAAGGCATGCCAGGCCTGCGCCTGATCCGGCTGCAAGGCCAGCACCTTGCGGTATTGGGCCACGGCAGCGGGGATGTCGCCGCGGATGGTGAAAATGTCGGCGAACGTGTTGCGCGCGGCCACGTGTCGTTCGTCCAGCTCGATGGCGCGCCGCAAAGCATTCGCGGCCTCATCCAGTTGCCAATCCAATTTCAGGGCCTTGCCGAGGTTGTACCAGGTGGACGCCTGCATCGGGGCCAGCTTGGTGGCGCGGCGCAGGCAGGCGAAGGCTTCTTCGGTGGCGCCGGAGTCGTAAAGGGCGCCGCCCAGATTGGTCAGAATGTTCGGGTCGTCAGGGCGCTGCTTCGAGGCTTTGCGCATGTACTCGGCCGCGGTGTGGCTATCGCCGCGCATCAGGCAGGCGATGCCGTACAGGAACTGCGCGTTGAGCAAGCCGGGTGCCTCGGCCAGCACGCGTTTCAGCGGTTGCTCGGCCAGATCCGGGCGTCCCTGGGACAGCGCTTTGCCGGCTTCGCTCAGCCACTGCTGCGCCGTGGGAGAGAGGGAGGGAGGCGACATGGTCTACCTGACGTGGTCGGTTGCAGAATCGATGCCTAGTTTTGCACGTTCTTCCCGCAAAAAAGTCCGCCCTGAGGCAGATGTTCCGCTTCGCAGGGCGTGCGATTACCATGGATGGCGTCATGCCACCTCATGAAGGGCTGCCGCCTTGATTCACTGCGTTCCCGCTGTTCTCAACCCCAATGAGGTGGCCGCCATCCGGTCCAAATTGGAGAGTGCTTCGTTTGCCGATGGTGCCGGCACGGCCGGCTGGTCCGCACGCGAAGTGAAACGGAATCTGCAGGTGACGTCGGGCCCCGAGTACGAGCAGATCGCGCGCATCGTGCGCGAAGCCTTCATGCGCAGCGGCGAATTGCAGGCAGCATTGTTGCCTGCAAGGGCGACGCCGGTATTGTTCAATCGTTATGCGCAAGCGATGGAATACGGCCCTCACGTGGATACGCCGGTGATGGGCAACATGAGCAATTCGATCCGCAGCGACATTGCCATCACCATCTTCCTGTGCGATCCGCAAAGCTACGACGGCGGCGAGCTGACCGTGTTCATGAACGGCATCAGCAACCAGTTCAAGCTGGAAGCGGGTGGTGCGATCGCCTATCCCGCCAACACGCTGCATCACGTCACGCCGGTCACTCGCGGCGTGCGCGATGCAGCGATCATCTGGGTGCAAAGCCAGGTGCGCGATCCCGCCAGGCGGGAAGTCCTGTGGGATCTGGAAAACGCCAAGCACGAAATTTTCAAGCGCGAAGGCAAGAGCTCTTCGTTCGACCTGATCAGCAAGTCCCGCGCGAACCTGATCCGCATGTGGGCGGAAGTCTGAAGAACGCCCCGTACAACGCAGCAACGTAGGTTGGGTTAGCGCAGCGTCACCCAACGTGTCTTCGTCTTTGCGCTAGAGAGTCGAAGAGCCGAAAACAGTTGGGTTACGCTGCGCTAACCCAACCTACAAAATTCAACCCTCCCCTGCGCGAGCAGGGGAGAGCAAACGCCCACCATCAAAAATCATATTCCGCATTGAGCTGCACATAACGCGGAGCCTGATAACCCGTGGGCACCAGATACTTGGTGTCGTTGAGGGTCTGCCAGGTGCCGCCGTTGGCTGATGGCGTGTAGAAGGCATTCTGGTTTTCGTAGACCGACACGGGCGTATGCCGGTTGAAAACGTTGAACACCGTGGCGCGCATGGTCAGCCCCTTGAACCACTCGGGCTTGTAGGCCGCATTCAAATCGAGCTGCCACAGCGTCGGCGTGTTGCCCGCCGATCCGCGCGGAAGCACGGCGCCGACGCCGTTGACGACGCAATAGATGTACGGCGACGTGCCGCTGGATACCGAAGGCTGCCCAGGCTCGGGATTCTTGCCGCCGGCATAGCCGCCGACGACGCCCAGATCCGCCGGATTGTCGCCATAGCAATTCCGCGGCCGGCCTGTTTGTACCAGCAGGTTCGCGCCGATCGTCCACTCGTTGCTCAGCTTGTACGCGCCGTAAGCCTTGAAGGTGTGCTTGTGGTTGTTGGGCTGGTTGCCGTTCGCGCCGTACATGATTTCCGGATAGTCGAACAGCTCCGACGTGCCGGTGTCGGCCTGGCCGATGTTGGAATCCACCAGCCCTTCCGTATTGCCGTAAGAGCGTGCGTAGGTGTACGAGAAATTCAGGTAATACGTGTTGTTGAAGTTACGCTCGGCAGTCAGCGACAACGCATAGTAATTGCGCTTGTACCTGGGTTCGCCGATCTGCTCGCCGCTCAGGTTCACCGGATACAGTTGGTTCGAGTTCGGGTCGAGCGGCAGCATCAGCTGCACGCCGTTGCCTGGATTGGCAATGAAGCAGCCGATCAGGCCCGGATTGGCATTGCTTCCATCGGCCATCATCGGCGCCAGGCTGTCGGTGCGATAGCCGAATCCGTACATCGCATTGGCGTAGGCGGCAATCGGACGGAAATCGCAGATATCGTCGATGCCGTTCAACACTTTGCGATAGGCGGCTTTCGCGCCCACGGTCCAGTCGCCGACCTGCTGTTGCGCGCCGAGAATGAATTCGCGTTGCTTGAACGGCTTGAGGTTAGCCGTTGTATACGAGGTCGGATTGGGCGTGGAGCCGGTCTCGAAATTGAGATATTGCACCGGCGTAAGCGGAGTGAGTCCCTGCGGCACGCCGGTCACCGGATCGACGCCGGTGTAGGTAAAGCTCTGCGTGGAATACAGCGACGCCGAAGCACCGCGAATGGCCACGCCCGCATCGATCGGCAGCGAGTAGTCGCCCGCGCTGCCGTAGATCTTCAGCGTCGAGTCGCCGTGCACGTCCCACGAAAAGCCCAGACGCGGTTGCAGATTGTGATCCTGCTTGGCGTAGGTCTGGCCAAGCCCGTTCTGGTTATTGAACTGGTCGTTGCGCAGGCCCAAGCGCAGCAGGAAGTTGTCGGTGATATGCCAGTTGTCCTGCAGATACGCCGCACGCTGCGTGGTGCTTACCTTCGCACCGGTGGCAAACACATAGTTGGTCACCTGGTTATCTTCGGGAGCAGCACCGGAGGTTTCCGGATTCAGCGGGCCATAGACCCATTGCGCACCACCTTCGTAGGCCTGACCCGTGCTGGATGAGGTGCGGTCGCGCGACCAGCCGCCGGTAATGTCGTGGTCGCCCAGCTTGTACTCCAGGTCGATGCGGAACGACGAGCGCTTGTCCTGGCCGTTGTCGGTAGTCAACACGCCGCCCGGGATGAAGTTGCAATGCGCGTAAGGAGCGATCTGGCCGGCGACAACCGGATTTCGCAGGTCGGTAATGGCGGGGCAGCCCGGTGCATTGGCGGCGTTGAGAATGTTGCCGTCATAGCTCTCCACGGTGCCATCGGCGGCAATGGCGGTATTGATGCGATGGTTCTGGTTCTTGCCATATTGCATGGTCAAGGTGAGGTCATCGGTGATGTAGCTCGTGTACTTCAGGATGTTCGTCTGGCCGCCGAGCTTTTGCTTCACTACGCCCTGATAATCGTAGTGATAGGGGCTGTGTCCATTGTCGCCGAATCCGTCGTAATAAACGTCGGTGCTGACGTGGCGGGTATCGTTGAAGCCGGTGTATTCGAGGATGTTGCTGTCGTTGATATTCCAGTCGAGCTTCAGCAGCCAGTACGGATCTTTCTCAGTCAGCGCGGTATAGCCGCCACCGCCGGCCTGGTCGACATAGCCATAACCTGACGAGTTCGTCTTGGTGCCGCTCACCAGGCCGAAAATAAACAGCTTGTCCTTGATCAGCGGGCCGCCCAGCCAGGCATTCCAGCGCGAGCTGAAATCGATGGGATAGGTGGAGCCGCTGTTGCCGATGGCGTAGTTGTTGTTGCGCGAAGCGTTGTACCAGGGATTTCCGTTCTTCAGATAAATGTTGGGCTGCTTTGCCATCAGCGAAACGGGATTCCAGGTGACATCTACGCCGCCTTTCCATTCGTTGGTGCCGCGCTTGGTCTGCACCGAAATCACGCCGCCGGTGGCGTTGCCGTATTCCGCGCCGTAGCCGCCGTCCTGTACCGATTCCTGGTCGATCGCCTCGAACGGAACCTGCGAAAAGCTCAGTGAGTCGAACTGGTTGGTGACATTGAAGCCGTTCACGTAATAGGCGTTTTCAGCCACCGAAGCGCCGCCGAACGAAGCGAGGTTGCCAAACGAGGAATCGCCTTTCACCGCACCCGGCG
This sequence comes from Dyella mobilis, assembly GCF_016904945.1. GTDB lineage: Bacteria > Pseudomonadota > Gammaproteobacteria > Xanthomonadales > Rhodanobacteraceae > Dyella_B > Dyella_B mobilis. Next base: position 47,967 of record NZ_JADIKF010000034.1, on the reverse strand, counting down.
TAAGCAGGGCGATCGCTGTCACGTTGCGCGGAATCGGCAACGTCTTCATCTGCTCGGCGGTGATCACCGTATTGGTCTGTGCCGACGATACGTCGATATTGGCCAGTGAATTGGCCGTTACGCTGATCGTATCCAGGTTTTTTGCCTTGGCCGATACGGCGCTTGCGGTAACCGCCAGGTTGACGTTGGCGCCCTGGCCGGCGAGCACGGTCACTTCCTGCGTGGACGTGCTGCCGCCATCGGCAAGCTTCACCACGTATTTGCCCGGAAGCAGGGCGTTGAACTGAAAGGCGCCGTTCGGGCCCACGGTTACGTTGCGGCTGGAACCGTTGCCTTCGTTGGTGATGGTGACCTCGGCGCCGGCACGGGCGGAGCCGTAGATGGAACCCGATGTGCTCTGCGCGAGCACGGCGCCGCTGTCCACGCCGAGCACGAGCGCGATGCTCAGGGCGATCCGCCGATAGTTCGGCGTGTTGTTGTGTTGACGAATTTGCATGGTTCCCTCCAATGGGCAGGCAATGGGCAAGCCGCTGCCGCGAAGCAGCGGCGCCCCGGAATTGGCGGCCTGCATGGACCGCTCGTGTGTTGGTTTGCCGTGGCGCTTCTGGGGCAGGCGTGCCTTGAACTGGCGATGCACGGGCTGGGCACACGCTAGGGCTTGGGCAAGTTGTTATGCAACGGTTACCCGAAGCGAAAAATTTGCTACGGACCAGCACGCGTCATGCGACAACCGCGATGCGTGGCCGATGTCGCGTCACCTTCGGAGCGGTGTGCTGCGCAATACAAAAAGCAGCAGGCACAAAGGCTTATTCGAGGAGCTGTTTTTGCTCGTGTAGGTGATTCACCAAATATCAGTCAATGTATTCCTACACGATGCAGCCCAATTCCTGGGCGCTCTTAAGGTTTGGCTGACGCTGATAGAGGCCTGATAAACACCGCGAGACGAGCCGGTCGTGTAGTCCGCTGTCTGAACAAATGACGTGCGTATCGGTCGCAAAAAGAAGGCCACCCGAAGGTGGCCTACGCTGGATGGTGTAACTCGAAGAATCGTTCGAGAAGAAAAAAAGGGAACCAAAAGGGGGAGGTGGCTCCCTTGGGAAACTTAGTAGTCGTAAGACACCGACAACCTCACGTAACGCGGCTGGTTGTAGTACAGACCCAAACCGTAGGTGTTGGAAACCACGCCCGGCGAGTTTTCGCTGGTGGTGTTCCACTGCGTGGCAGCCTGCCGGTTCAGCACGTTGAACACATCCAGGCCGAACGCAAGTTTCTGGTCGGCGAACATCGGGCGATACGTCACACCAAGATCCAGGCGCTGGGTCCACGGCATGCGTCCCTGCGCTCCCGGAGGCGACGGCTGGCCGAAGCAGTAGTGATAGGCCGCGCCGTAGGTGGACGGATCCAACATCTGCGGGCCGTAGTAACCCAGGCAGCTCTTGGGTGCGCCCGACTGCAGCAGGATGCGGCCCGAGACCATCCATTCCGGCGTGATGGCGTACGCGCCATAGGCCTTGATGGTGTGCGTGCGATCGTTGAACAGCACGCCATTGCTGTTCACCATCACCGACGCGTAATCCCAGTCTTCGGTCTTGCTGACGTCGGTCTGGCCGATATCCGAACGCACCTGGCCTTCGGTGTTGCCGTAGCTGCGCGAGAAGGTGTAATCCACGCGCGCCTGCCACTTGCCGTTGAACGGATGCTCCAAGTAAGCATTCACCGCGTAATACTTGCGCTTCGCACCTTCGGTGAAGCCCCAGTCGGAGGTGGTCATGGGCACGCTGGCATAACCCGAGCCATCCACGCGCGATACCAGGAAGTCGTTGCTTCTGCCCGGATTGAACAGGCGGCAGCCCGGCTGGGTGGTGTTGTACAGGCTCGGGTCGAGGCCCATCGACTGCATTTTGTTGGCCAGGGCACCCATGTCGCACACGTCGTCGATCGCGCTTTGCAGCTTGCGCAGCGTGAACTTCGCGCCGGTGGTCCAGCTGTCGCCCAGCGTCTTGTCGAAGCCGAGGATGAACTCGTCCTGGTATTCCGAACGCAGGTTGGTCGATGCGAACGTCTTGGGATCGGGCGTAATGCCGTATTCGTTATCCGAAGAGTGCGGCGGTGCGAGCGCCGTGGTGCCGGTCGGTTCGGCGGTGGTCGGATTGATGCCGGTGTAGGTGAAATACTGGTCGGTATACGTCGAAGCTGAAGCGCCGCGAATCGCCACGCTGTCCGGCAACGCGAGATAGTAGCGGCCCAGGTTGGCGTACGCCTTCAGGCTGGAATCGCCAAACACGTCCCAGCTGACGCCCAGGCGCGGCGCCCACTGGTTGCCGCTGCGCACATACGGCTGGTTGCTGCTGTTGTAGTTGTTGAAGTTGTCGTTGCGGATGCCCACATCGAGCAGCCAGCGATCGGTGACCTGCCACTTGTCTTCCAGGTAATACGCTTTCTGCGACACCGACATGCTGGTGGCCGTGGTGTAGATGCGCTTGCGTGCGTAGTACTCCTGGCCGGGCGCAGGAACGACGCCGGGAACGATCGGGTTGTTCGGATACGGCGTCTGGTAATAACGCCAGTAATAGCCCGGGCCGGCCGTCACAACGCCCTGGTCCTTGCCGGAGAAATACATGTTGTCGATACCGGCGGACAGATCGTGGCTGCCCAGGTGGTAGTCGATGTCCACACGCAGGCCGTGCGTCTTGCTCTGTGCGTTGGGCGAACCGATCTGGTTGGTGGTGGTGCTGTTGGTGATCGGCGAGCCGCCTGTGTACGCAGGATTTTCGAAGTTGGGATTGGCGATGTACGGATCGTCCGGATTGAGGCCGGGCAGCGTGGTGTAGTTCAGCACCTTGTTGCGGCCGTAGGTCGCGCTCAAGGTCAAATCTTCAGTGATGTAACCGGTGTACTTCACGATATCCAGCGTGGTCGAGTTCTTCGAGTACACCGGATACAAACCGAGCGGGCCGCCCGAACTGAGGTTGCCGTAGTTGAACGCGTAATACTCGCCCGAGGTCGGCTGGGTCGGATCGCCTGCACCTGCCGATGCCGGCTGCTTGTTGACGACGTGGGTCAGTTCCAACAAGTTATTGTCGGTGATGTTCCAATCCAGTTTGCCGTAAAACTTCTGCAGCTTGTTGGTGTACTTGAGGTAGGCCTCCTGTGCCGCCTCCACGTTGTTGGTGCTGCGTCCTTCCACCTTTTCCGCTTCCGCCGACAGGAAGAAGAACAGCTTGTCCTTGATCAGCGGGCCGCCGATGTAGGCGTCATAAACGGTGCGCCACTGCTTGTCGTCCTTGCGGTACTGGTAGATCGAACCGGGCAGCGATGCATCGGCGTAGCTGTAATGCGCCGGCAGCGCCATGTTCGGGTAATTGCGGTTCACCGGTGTGGATTCCAGGAAGCGCGGTTCCCAGATCATCTGCCCGCCGAAGTGCCACTCGTTCGTGCCGCGCTTGCCGATCTGGTTGATCACGCCGCCGTCGGAACGGCCGTACTTCGCGCTGTAGCCGCCGATGTAGGTTTCCTGCTGGTCGATCGATCCATACGGCAGGCCCACGCCGCCGAGGTTGGACAGCGGATCGGAGCTGCTGAAGCCGTTGATGTAGTACGCGTTCTCGGTGGCGCTGCCGCCGCCGAACGAGAGTGCGTTGTTGAAATAGCCGCTCGCCTGCACCACGCCCGGCGCCAGCAATGCGATCGATTCGGCGGTGCGACCCAGCGGCAGGCGCTGCAGATCCTTCGCGGTGATGACCGAGCGCGAATCCACCGAGGCCACGTCGATCTGCGGAATCGCGTTGGCGCTGACCGTTACCGTGGTCAAGGTCTTGGGTGCGAACGACACTTCCGTGTTCACGCCCACGGTGAGTGTCACGTTGTCGCGCGTGTCCACCACGGTGCCGTCTTTCTTCAGCTGCACCGTGTAGGTGCCGACCGGCATGTTGTTCACGCGATAGTGCCCGGTGCTGTCGACCGGCACGTCGCGGCTGAGGCCTGTCTGGCTGGTTACCGTCACTGAATCGCCCACCGGCGCCTGGCCGAAGAACGTGCTGGTGGTGGACTGGGCGAAGGCCGCCCCAGTAAAGCCCAAGCTCAGCGCAAGCGCTGCTGCAAGGGTGTGGCGACGGTAGTGGCCCGTGCCGGTCTGGTCACGCTTGATCATTATTCAAAATCTCCCCGTGGAGCCCATTGGGCTAAAACAACGACTTCAAAAGTTGCTGCGTCTGGAGCTTTCATCGAACCGGACTGACGCCCACGGCGAGGCCAGGAAGGGAACCTCGTTCCCGTCCTGCGCTTCCTTCGTGGATGACTTACTCCCGACTCGACCGGGTATCCCGCCCGGGTGATCGCCTGGTGGCTGTGCCGCCGCGATCAGTCACGTACGAACTTACGGAATGACCAAACCTTACGCAACGCTTACGGAGAAATGCAAAAAGTTTCGACAGAGACGAATGGCACGCTTCGCGCTTAGGGGGCAGCTGAGATGCGAGTATTTTTCATATCTATTTAAAATAATTGAATAAATTATTTCAGACGAGCGACTGGGATGGGTTGGACAGTACGCCGACGAACGGAATGGTTCGTGTCATTTCGTAAGTTTTTGATGAATACAGATTAAATGAACTGTCGATTTTTCGTTATTTCTTGCTATTGCAAAAGGTCGATGGAGACCAGGCGCGGACGCCGGGCACAAAAAAAGCACGGGGCTTTCGCCCCGTGCTTTTCACGAAAAACGCGTTGGACCGAGGCTCAGTAGCGCGGAACGCTCGAATCGATCTCGGCCGCCCACGCATCCATGCCGCCATCCACGCTGTAGACGTTGGTGAAGCCATGGGCGATGAAGCGTTCGGCGGCGCTGCGGCTGGAAATGCCGTGGTGGCAGATAAAGGCCAGCGTGGTGTCCTTCGGCAGTGCGGCCAGGGCGGCGTAGCCTTCGTCTTCCAGCACGCGTGCCTGCGCCAGCGGGGCGGCCATCATGCGGCCCTGCGCGGGGCGCACGTCGATCAGGGTGAGGTCGCCCTTGGCCAGACGCTGCTTGAGCTCATGCACGCTCATCGACTTCAGCTCGACCGCGCCGGGAAACTTCAGGCTCAGGCCCTCGCCCTGCATGGTGGACACCCAGTCGATCACGATGCCCTTGGCGCGCTGCGCGCTGGCCGGATCGAAATGCACTTCGATGCCGTTCGCCACCACCACGATGTCGTGCTCGCTGCCCGGGGCCAGTTGGAAGCCCGCGCTGTGATCCGGGCCGATTTCCAAGTGCAATGCCATGCCCTGCGCATTGGCCGTGCCCTGGCGGATGGATTCGGCGGCCTTGTCGGTAATGGTGATTTCCGGCGGCGTGCGATCCGGCGGCGTGGCGCCGAACAGCTGGTGTAGCTCGCCGCTGCCGTACATCTGGCGAATGATGTCGGCGCCGCCGATCAGCTCACCGTCCACATACAGCTGCGGAATGGTCGGCCAGTTGCCGAACACCTTGATGCCTTCGCGGATCTCGGAATCTTCCAGCACGTTGACCGTGTGGTAGTCCGGCAGCAGTTCATTAAGCGTGTTGGTGGCGGCGGCGGAAAAACCGCACATCGGCTGCTGGCGCGTGCCCTTCATGAACAGCACCACGCGGTGGTCTTTGAGCAGGCTTTCGATTCGTTCGCGGGTGGCGCTTTCGAGGGACATGTAGGGGCTCCGGTAAAGAGGGGCATTGTATCGCCCTACATATGCTGCCGGGTCAGACAGGTTCAAGGCGGCTTTTTTTCTCCTCTGCTTTTTGCTCCTTCCCCTGCGCGTCGCAGGGGAGGGAAAAATGAGGCGTCTCAAGCCGCCGGCCGCAGTTTCGTAGGTTGGGTTAGCGCAGCGTAACCCAACGTTTTCGCGGGATTTGTTGGGTTACGCTGCGCTAACCCAACCTACGGCTCTCTTCAAAGCTTCAAGCCGCCGGCCGCAGCTCGTCCAGATCCCGCTTGCGCCGCGCCAGCGGCGCCAACGCCAGGGCGGAAGTGGGCGAGGGCAGCACCAGCTCGCGGCTGGCGCGGCCCAGGGCGGTGGGCTGCTCGCTCCAGTGGATCAGCTCCATCGCGCCGATCTCGTCCTCGATCAGCGCCGTGCAGTGCTCCACCCAGTCGCCGTCATTCAGGTACACCACGCCGTCCACCGTGCGCACCTGGCCGTAGTGGATGTGGCCGCAGATGTGGCCGTCCATGCCGCGTTCGCGCGCGTCGGCGGCCACGCGCTCTTCGTAGGCGCGGATATACGCCAGCGCCTTGCCGATGTGCGATTTCACGATGATCGACAGCGGCAGATAAGGCAGCGCCATGCGGCGGCGCCAGGCGTTCACGCGGCGATTGCCCCAGCAGATGAAGCGATGCATCGCCTCGCCGATGTGCAGCATCCAGCTGCGGCCGATCTGCTCGGGATCGTATTCATCGCCGTGGCTGACCCGGTAGCGGCGGCCGTCCGCACCCACGTGCACCGCGTCCAGCTCGATGCGCACGCCGCAGATCGATTGCCCCACCAGTCCGCGCAGCGCCGCGTCGTGGTTGCCGGGGATATAGGTGACCTCGACCCCGCGCCGGGCCATGTCCAGCACCTCGGCGATCACGGTGCCGTGGTCCGGATGCCACCAGCGGCGGCGGCTCAGGGCTTCCAGGTCGATGATGTCGCCGACCAGATACAGCTTCTGGCATTGCAGCTGACGCAGGAAATCCAGCAGGTAGGCCGCCTTGCAGTCAGGCGTGCCCAGGTGAACATCGGAAATGAATGCGCTTCGGCAGCGAAGGATGGCCATGGCGTCGGTCCCCGGGTGGTTGCCGGGTCCCCAGTCTCGGGCCAAAACGTCACCGGGCGATGGCGAAATGGTTGCAGGGAGGTTGCCGCCGCGCTTTTTTTCGCTTACGCGGCCACCGCGGCCAGTGCGCTCGGCTCGATCGCCTGGGTCCACCACGCGTATTGGGCGCCGGAAGGGTGCAGGCCGTCGGAAGCCACCAGGCTGGCGTGGTCGCGCGAGATCCCGGTGATGTTCACGAAACGCACGCCGGAGTCGGTGCTTTCTTCGCGCGCGATCTCGTTGAACGCATCCAGCTCGCTGGCGATCTGGCGCAGGTCGCGGCCGCTTTTCTGCCCAAACGGGGTCACGCCCCAGTCAGGAATGGACACCACCACCACGCGTTCCGGCCGCTTGCCCGCCAGGGTGATGGCCCGCAGCAGCAGGGCGTGGAACTGTTCGCGATATTCAGTGGCCGAACGGCCGCGATATTGGTTGTTGACCCCGATCAGCAAACTCACGAAGTCATAGCCGGCCGCAAATTCTGCCTGGTCCATGCCGGTGGAAAGCTCGTCCGTGGTCCAGCCGGTGACGGCGACAATCTGCGGATCGTCGATCGCCACTCCGTGGCCGCGCAGCTTCTGCGCCAGTTGCATCGGCCAGCGCTGATCGGCGGGAACGTCCTCGCCGATCGTGTAGGAATCGCCCAGGGCGAGATAACGCAACGCCATCAGGCGATCGCCGCGGCGCGCGGCATCTGGGTGTTGGCCATGCGGTCCAGCACACGTTCCATGCGGCCGAACACTTCGCGCAATTGCGCCGGCTGCGGCAGCAAGGTGAGCCGCAGGTGATGGCTGTTGGGCACGTTGAAGCTGGAACCGGGTACCACCAGCACGGATTCTTCTTCCAGCAGGCGCAAGGCAAATGCGTCATCGTTGAAATCGGCGATGCGATCGCTGCGCACGCGCGGGAAGGCGTACAGCGCACCGCCTGGCGTGACCAAGTCCAGATATTGGCTGGCGGCCACGCCATCGAGCACCGCCTTGCGCGCTTCGTGCAGACGGCCGCCGGGCGAGGTGAGGGCGTTGATGGTCGGCGCGTCGTGCAAAGCGGGAATCACCGCCCACTGCGCGGTGACATTCGCGCACAGGCGAAGTGCTGCCAGCAATTGCAGTGCATCGCGATAATCGTGCGTGCGCGCCGGATCGCCGGACAAACTCAGCCAGCCCACGCGGTAGCCACAGGCGCGATGCACCTTGCTCAAGCCACCGAAGCTGATACACGGCGTATGGCCGGCCACTTCGGCCATCGGCTGAAACGGCGTGTCGTCGTAGAGGATCTCGTCGTAGATCTCGTCGCACAGCAGCAGCAAGTGATGGCGCGCGGCGATCGCGGCGATCTGTTCCAGCAGTGCGCGCGGATACACCGCACCGGTGGGGTTGTTCGGATTGATCAGCACCAGGGCGCGCGTGCGCGGCGTGATCAGCGCTTCGATTTCTTCCGGATCGGGCAGGTGCCGGTTTTCGGCCAGGCAGCGGTAATAGCGAGGCACGCCGCCGTTGAGAATGGTCGCCGCGCTCCACAACGGGTAGTCGGGGCTGGGCAGCAGCACTTCGTCGCCCGGTTGCAGCAGGGCGCGCAGGCTCAGGTCGATCAGCTCGCTCACGCCGTTGCCGATAAACACCCTCTCCACTTCCACGTGGCGCGCACCGCGTGCGCGCTGTTGCGCGGCAATGGCTTCGCGCGCCAGCTCCAGCCCCTGCTCGTGGCCATAGGCTTCACTTTCGTGCAGGTGTGCGGCGATGGCCTCGCGCAAGTGATCCGGCACGGTAAAGCCATAACGGGCGGGGTTGCCGATATTGAGCTTGATGATCGGCAGTCCGGCCGCTTCGAGTTCGCGCGCGCGGCGGGTCAGCGCACCACGGATTTCGTAACGCACCTCGTTCAGATGCGCGCTGGGTTTGATCGGGGCCAACGGCTTAATCCTTGTTCTTCGGGGAAAACCGGCTTGCTGCCAGGTTCCAGCTGATGCTAACAGCGGAAAAGGGGGCTGTGGGAGGCAAAATCGGGCGAAAAAAGGGATCGGGCGCTGAGGTATCCACCCGTTCTCACCGCGTCATCCCGGCGAAGGCCGGGATCCAGTGTCTTTGTCGGGCCGAAGTCGCTGGATCCCGGCCTTCGCCCACTACTGTCCGGCATGATCTTTGCGCACGCTGGAAGGACAGAAAAGTACACTCCCTCTCCCCTCCGGGGAGAGGGTTGGGGTGAGGGGCCACGGCTTGCCAAACGCTGCCTTTGTGCGCGGGAGTGCTTTTAAAAAGCTTTCTGCTCGAACCAAGCATCGTCGCAAGATTGTCCCCTCACCCCAGCCCTCTCCCCGGAGGGGAGAGGGAGTACGCCGCGTAAATCGGGTTACTTTGCGAGTCCTCCTGCCACTTGACGAACGCAAGCCCATGACGCGCTTTGCATGTTCGTCGGTTCGCAAAAGGCGCGCCGGACAGCAGTGGGCCTTCGCCGGGATGACTGCAAGATGCTGTGCAAGGTCTGGATCACGCTGGAAATCACGGCGATTTTGTGGGAATGCTCGAGCAAAAAACGTGGGCCACCCCAAGGTCCGGCACCCTATTCAAGAGTGTTTAGCGTGGCGCGCGAACGCAAATGATCTTTTGATAGACCTTTTCCCCATTCCCGACTTTCCCGGCACACAGGCATAATCCGGCCTCATGAGCGATGCCCAAACCATCGAACAGCTCCGCCGCATCGGTTGGCGGGGCGACGTCTTGCCAGGTGATGGACGGCAATTGGCGCGGGTCGTGGCACAGCACCGGGCTGGCTACGAACTGCACGACGGCAGCCAGACCTTCGGCGCCCAGCCGGCGGGCCACTTCCTGAAGCGCGGCCTGGACCCGGCCGAGCGCCCGGCGGTCGGCGATTTCGTGGAGATCGAGCCGGGCAAGCCCCCGCACATCCTCACCGTGCTGCCGCGCCGCACCGTGCTGTCGCGGGCCGCCGCGGGCGAGCGCTACGAGCGCCAGGTGATCGCCACCAATATCGACTACGTGCTGGTGCTCACCGGCCTGGACGGCGATTTCAACCCGGCCCGCATCGAGCGCTACCTGTCCCTCACCGAGGGCTCCGGGGCGCAGCCGGTGGTGATCCTCAGCAAGCTCGACCAGCGCAGCGACGCCGAAGCCAGCATCGCCGAGCTGCGTGCCCGCCTGCCGGCCGGCACGCCGATCCACCCCATCAACGGCAAGGACCCGGCCACCACCGCGCCCTTGCTGGCCTACCTCAAGCCGGGCGACAGCGCCGTGCTGGTAGGGTCGTCCGGCGCCGGCAAATCCACCCTCACCAACACCCTGATGGGCATCGAGCGCATGGCCACCGGCGCGGTGCGCGACCACGACAGCCGCGGCCGCCACACCACTACCTACCGCGCCTTGCTGCAGTTGCCCAGCGGCGGCTGCCTGATCGACACCCCCGGCATGCGCGAGCTGAAGCTCACCGGCGAGGAACACCTGGATCTCTTCGCCGACATCGAAGCCATTGCCGAAGATTGCCGCTTTGCCGATTGCGGCCACGGCAGCGAACCCGGCTGCGCCGTGCAACAGGCCTTGCACGACGGCGAACTTTCCGCCGAGCGCTGGCGTAATTACCTGAAGCTGCGCGACGAGCGCGAAGAACAAGCCACCATGCTGGAATCGCGCCTGCGCCGGCAGCGTGGAGGCCGTCCCACGGGCAAGCTGCACGGCCCGCGCGGCCAGAGGGAAAAAGAGTAGTGAGGAAACCATGAGCACGCCGGCCGAAGCCGTCATCCCCGCTGGGCTCGAACCCTACGCCGCACTCGACAAGCGCCTGCTGGCGGCGGTCAAGGGCATCAATATCCTCGCCACCGTGGGTTGGCCGGCATCGCTGGAAGACCGCATGATCGAGGAGTACGGCAAGGGTCAATACGCCTTGCCGGAAGTGCACTACCGCGTGCCCGATCTCTCCGAGGCACGCAAGGAACTGGCCGCGATCGAAAACGAGGCCGGCACCGACAACCCGCTTGGCGATTACCTGCGGCGCACCGCCGAATCCTGGCGCATCGCCGCCGAGATGCTGGAGGCCGTAGGCACCGCGGGCGTCACTGCGCCGTCGATCCAGCTTTATGGAAAACCCGGCGACGCGATCCCCGGTTGCGACCGCAGCAACCTGGATGCGGCACGCTATTTCGTGGAGCTGTCCGACGAACTGGGCGCCGACCTGCACGACGACAACATCGAGGCCAATATCTCCTCCGAAGTGTTGCGTGCCGACTTGTCCAAAGTCCTCGACGAATTTTTCGGCAACGGCAAGATCGCCGTGGAAATCGACAACGACCTCACCGCCAAGGCCGCGGCCGGCGCCACCCGTATCCGCCTGCGCGGCGGCACGCGTTTCAGCCAATACGACCGGCACCAGTTGCTCAACCACGAAGCCTTCGTGCATTCGCTGACCGCCTTGAACGGGCGCGAGCAACCTTTGCTGTCCTCGCTGGCGCGCACCTCGCCGCGCGTCACCGCCACGCAAGAAGGTCTGGCCGTATTCGCCGAGCTGATGTCCGGCGCCATCGACATCGCCCGGCTCAAGCGCATCAGCCTGCGCATCCTGGCCATCGACATGGCCCTCAACGGCGCGGATTTCATCGAGGTCTACCGCTTCTTCAACCGCTGCGGGCAAAGCGTGGGCGACAGCTTCCATTCCGCCCAGCGTGTGTTTCGCGGCGTGCCATTGACCGGTGGTGCGGCCTTTGCCAAAGACAACGTCTATCTGTCCGGCCTGCTCGATGTGCACACCTTCTTCCGCTGGGCTCTGAAAGAACGGCGCCTGGACCTGCTGCGCTATCTGTTCGCCGGCAAGCTGACCTTGCACGACGTCATGAGCCTGGAGCCGTACTTCCTCTCCGGTGCCTTGGCCGCACCGCACTGGCTGCCGCCGTGGATGCAACACGTGCACGGACTGGCCGGCAAACTGGCCTTCTCCTTGTTTATCAACCGCATCCGCATGTCGAAGGTCGAGGCCGAGTCGCTTTCCATCGGCGTGTAGCCGCTCTGCCTTCTCGCTCCCCCTGCCGAATCCCTGTCTCTGGATCACATCTTTCGCTCTGCCACGTCAGCGAAATCGAGGCGGCTCAAGTGCTCCAAACCCTTCTATCTTCCCGCCGTCATCCCGGCGAAGGCCGGGATCCAGTGACTTTACGCGGCGAAGACACTGGATCCCGGCCTTCGCCGGGATGACGATATGAAAGGTTTTTTGCTTACTGGAACCACCTCGATTTCGCTGAAAGCCACACCGAAAGATGTGATCAAGAGACAGGCCGAAGCAGGGGGAGGAGCAAATCGCGAAAAAGCCCCGCTCTTAAATCATCGCCATACAAAGCGAACACCTACACAAAACCAGCGGCGATCCACCAACACCCGGGTGATACCATGCCCGGCAATGTCCGCGACGCGGCCCCGCTTCCTCCCTTTTTTGCTGCACTGCATCCAATGGCCCATTCCGACGACTTCCGCAAAGCCGCACTCGAGTACCACCGCCTTCCGCGCCCCGGCAAGATCAAGGTCTCGCCGACCACCTCGCTGATCACCCAGCGCGATCTGTCGCTGGCGTATTCGCCCGGCGTCGCCTATGCCTGCGAAGCGATCGTCGAAGATCCGCACCTGGCCAGTGAATACACCGCGCGCTCCAACCTGGTGGCGGTGATCACCAACGGCACGGCGGTGCTTGGTCTTGGCGACATCGGTCCGCTCGCCGGCAAACCGGTAATGGAAGGCAAGGGCGTGCTGTTCCAGAAATTCGCTGGCGTCGACGTATTCGACATTGAGCTCAACGAGCGCGATCCCGACAAGCTCGTCGACATCATTGCCTCGATGGAACCGACCTTCGGCGGCATCAACCTCGAAGACATCAAGGCGCCGGAATGCTTCATCGTCGAGCGCAAGCTGCGCGAACGCATGAAGATTCCGGTTTTCCACGACGATCAGCATGGCACCGCGATCATCGTCGGCGCCGCGGTGGTCAATGCGCTGCAAGTGGTCGGCAAGAAAATCGAAGACGTGAAGCTGGCCACGGCCGGCGCCGGTGCGGCGGGCATCGCCTGCCTGGACATGTTGGTGGCGCTCGGCCTGAAGCCGGAACACATCCTCGCCTTCGACCGCGAAGGCGTGCTTTACACCGGCCGCGATCACATGGATCCGGACAAGCAGCGTTATGCGCGTGATACCAACAAGCGCACGCTGGCCGAGATCGTCGACGGCGCTGATATCTTCCTGGGCTTGTCCGCCGGTGGTGTGCTGAAGCCGGAAATGGTCGCGACCATGGCCGACAAGCCGATTATCCTGGCGCTGGCCAATCCCAATCCGGAGATCCTGCCGGAAGACGCCAAGAAAGTGCGCCCGGATTGCATCATCGCTACCGGCCGTTCGGACTACCCGAACCAGGTCAACAACGCGCTGTGCTTCCCGTACATTTTCCGTGGCGCACTGGACGTGGGCGCCACCGGCATCAACGAAGCGATGAAGCTGGCCTGCGTCCACGCGATTGCATCGCTGGCGCAAATGGAATCGGACGATCTGGCCGGTGCCTACGCCGGTGAATCGCCCACCTTCGGAGCGGAGTATCTGATCCCGCGTCCGTTCGATCCGCGCCTGCTGGTGATGCTCGCGCCGGCCGTGGCCAAGGCGGCGATGGAATCGGGTGTAGCCACCCGTCCCATTACCGACATGGAGGCGTATCTCGAAAAGCTCACGCAGTTCATCTATCGCACCGGCTACATCATGAAGCCGATCTACGAGCGTGCGCGCGCGGATCGCAAGCGCGTGGTGTACGCCGAAGGCGAAGAAGAAACCGTATTGCGCGCCGTGCAAACCGTGATCGATGAAAAAATCGCCTATCCGGTTCTCATCGGCCGCCCGGATGTCATCGAAACACGCATTCAGCGCATGGGCCTGCGCATGCGTCAGGGCGTCGATTTCGAGCTGACCAATATCAACGACGACCCGCGTTTCAACGAATACTGGCAGCACTACCACTCGCTGACCGAGCGCCGCGGCGTGTCACCGGCTGCCGCCAAGAACCTGCTTCGCTCGCGTCCCACACTGATCGCCGCCATCATGGTGGAGCGCGGCGAAGCCGACGCCATGATCAGTGGCCTGGTGGGTCGCTATCACAAGAAGCTTGGCTACATTCGCAGCGTGTTCGGCCTCGACCCGGGTGTGTCGTGCACCTCCGCCATGAGCGGCGTCATCAACGACAAAGGCACCTGGTTCTTCCTCGACACCCACGTGCAGTGCGATCCCAGCGCTGAGCAGATCGCCGAAGCAACCTTGCAGGCCACGTATCGCCTCAAGCTGTTCGGCATCGAGCCCAAAGTGGCGCTGCTCTCGCATTCCAACTACGGCAGCCACGACAACGCCAGTGCGGCCAAGATGCGCGAGGTATTCAAGATCCTCAAGGCGCGTGCGCCCAAGCTCGAAGTGGACGGCGAAATGCAGGCCGACACCGCGTGGGATGAAACGCTGCGCCAGCGCATTTTCCCGAATACCACGCTGAGTGGCCGTGCCAATCTGTACGTGATGCCGAACCTCGATGCCGCCAACATCGCCTACAACATGGTGCGCGTGATGACCGACGGCGTCGCCATCGGCCCGATCCTGATGGGCGTCGACAAGCCTGCACATATCCTCACGCCGTCTTCCACCGTGCGCCGCGTGGTCAACATGACGGCCATTGCCGCGGTGGATGCGCAGATTCGCGATCAGATGAGTAAAGATTAAAAGCACTGTACCGATGACATTAACGGATTCGCCGGCGTGTAAGCCGGCGAATCCGTCAATGTACTTCGGTAATTGAACTTTACGCGACGTCGGCACACGTTGTTGAAGTGCGCGCTTTATGATTTCGTCAAAGCCCGCTCCCCGCTGTTCAAGCGTTGCGAGCTTGTAGTGCCTCAAAGGGGGCTGACTCAAGGCAACGGCTAAGTGAGCGATGGGCCGATATATTTAAACCCATCCAACTGATTCCAGCTCGGATCAGGCACGGAAGATCCGTCACCTGTTTTCTCCCAAATGCCACCGTTCCACGAGACGTGATCGCCAGGTTTGTACGTTCTGTACGGGTCATAAGCCGGAGCTGACAGCGCAGCAGCTGGAGCTGGAGTCGGAGTCGGAGTCGGAGCCGGAGCCGGAGCCGGAGCCGGGCCGGTCGGTTGCGCAGCTGCAGGAGGTGGCGTCCAGACAGGGCCAGCCTTAATGAATTTCGAATCCTTATCAGGTGTGATTGGGGGCGTGGACGGAGCGATGGTATCGGCAACTACATAGACATTCCCCCCCCTGGCGCACAAAGTCGCCTGGCTTGTATGTCTTGGTTGGATCGAAATCCATGGCTGCAGCGGTTGATCCAGGAGGCGCATAGATGATGCGACTGGAGCCATCCTTACTCTCTTTAATGTGCTTGATTTGGTCCTCGATGCTTCCATATCCTTCGTCTTCGAAAGCTGGCAAGAACCGTGAGTCGGCTCCCGGGCCTGAGCTCGGTCCGAAGCTTTCTTTAGCCCTGTAGACGAAGCCGTTATATTCGATATTCTGACCTTCATAAATAGTCTCGTTGGGATCCCAAGGCCTCGCATCATCTGAAGTGTTGAGTGCCGGAATCGGCGTGCCGGGCTTCCAGCCTGCGCCAGCTACCTCGAAGCTCAAGCCAAACGAGGCTTTGCCTGACTTGGGATCCGTATCCATGATCTGCTCGCTGGTGCCCGTGATGCTGTCCTTGTAAGGGCCCTGACCGGTATCGGTGTACCAATGCCCACGATAGGATCCATTCTCTTGATTGCCGGCTTCATTGAGCGAATAAGGGTTGTAATAGGTTCCCTTGACGTAATGAATTTGATTACTACCAGTGGTTCGGGAACCGCCTTGTTCGACTACAGAACCACCATCAGTGCTCAGTTTGACGGGGTTTGAGTAGCGTAAATTTCCAATAAACTGCTTGGGCCCGGGGTTTTGCGGGTCTGTTACATCCTGTACATAGCCGTTAAGCACGTGCGGATCACTTTTGTCGGCCTCGACACTAAGGTCATATTTGTGACTGTACTGAAAATCAAGCATCCTGTTGTTTTGTGCGCCGGGTCCTCCGTCAGCACCGCCTAAGCCCGTACTAGTAGTTATCCCTTCGCCAAATCCGGCAAATCTGAATATGGCTTTTCCTGGGGTTGCTGAGGGCTGTATTCCGATATACGCAGCGTTACGACCTCCAAGGTTGTCATTGCCATAGTTGGGCTCACTTCCGTCGCTGTTTTTTATGCTGAATTGTTGGAAAAAGAAATTTCCACCGATACGTCCATCCGCGTTGCCACCATTCGGCGCGTGATCCCCTTCAAGGAGGGTTTTTGCTGAATCGTCGATTTTCATTGGAAAATGCAGGTTGTCCAACGCTTTCGATCCCGTATCTATTGACCAATCGTTGTAGAGAAGATGATTGGCTCCATCTCCATTACTTGGTGCATTAGATGGCAGCGCACCCGGATTGATGGGTATCGAGCTGAGAATTTTTACGCCGTTGTTGTTGGAACCCGTTACGCCAGGGACAGGCTGCGTTTGCGGCACGCCAGAGGGCTGGCTATCCTGCAACGCCGACGATAGGCTGGGGAATTGGCCCGGCAAGGATGGGCTGGTTGGCGTATTGGCCGGTGGCGGCGTGGGTTGTGCCGGACGCGACCAGGGATTGTTCTTGTTGGCGGCAAACGCATTGCCGTTAGGCTTGATCTGCGGCCCTGCATTTCCCTGATTCTGCTTGTTCTCGTTCTGAAGCGACTGTGTATCGTCGTTGTAGTTCGGCGAAGATCCTGCTGCATCCGTTCTCACGTGTGGCTCCTGGCAATAGGGGAATGATCGATCATGCTTTTTCCTGGTTACCGCGATGGAAAACGGCGCTTATGTAATGGCCAAGCATGACGGCAAGCCTCGCACAGGCCGCACGTGGCATGGTGGTACATATGTATGCCCGGAATTACGTGAAGGGTTTTTGTTCAGTTGAGGGTGGCGATACCGTTTGGTAAAGGTGCAACACCGCGCTGTCTTCTGCGCCGAACACTCAAGTTATTGAGCGTTAGTCATGCAGGATGATTAACGGCTTGGCATAGATCCGATTACTTGGACGACGAAAAAATTCCGTGCAGGTTTGCGCCCAGAGGGACGAGGCATAAAAGCCGCCCCTTTTTATCGCACTGCCTTGCAGTGAACGGTATCGCGAGTGCTTGCGAATAAAACCTTCGCCGAGGCCAGGCAGACAAAAAAACCGTTGAGACCAAGTCTCGGCGATGCCGCCGCCACGGCACTCCCTTTCAGGCGATTACGAAATAGCAGCCGCCTATACACGAACGACTGCGGAGTTGGTACTTTGAACGCGCCATCGGTGCAGTCTTTCGGGGCGACACCGATGGCCATGGCAGCAATGCTGTGAGAAGCGCGGAACGTGAGAGTCACTAGCTCCCACGCTCCGCTCACCAACCAACTAGGAGTAATAGTTGATATGGCTGAGCCAGATCATACGGTACTCGCACGCCTGTCGGGTCTCCCCGACCATCTATTCGACCATCTTCCGGTCATTCCGCCGGACACGGTGGACGATGACGAGGCGGCCTTTGAGGAAATCCACGTCGCGGTCGCCGGCATCGAGGAGGTGAAGCGTGTGATCACGCATCTTCTCGGTGACAGTGATGCTTTTCGCGAGATGCTTGAGAGCGGGAAGTTTGTGTTCCCCAAGTTGTGGCCGCTGCCGGCGTCGACGTACGCCGGCTTGCTGGTGGCAATCCACTTCCTCGACCAATGCTCGGACGTGCTTCGGCACGTGCGACATAGGTAACGCGCCAGGGTCCGTATGATCGTTACCGCGGCACACCCCTGGAGGCGGTGTGCCGTACCTGGGCGATCATCCGGCGTGCTGCGCATAAAGCCTACGCAAAGGAGATGCCATCATGGCAAAGAAAGCGAAAAAGCCGGTGCCGCTATCCGGTGAGCTGTGTTACCAGTTGCCCGAGTCCGCGCACGAGCTACTCGGCAGGGTCCGTAACGAGCTGGGCATGCTGGTCCAGGTCTCCGAGCGTCATTGCTGCGACAGGGAAGAAATTTTGCAACTGTCATCTACGATGTTGTCGCAGTATTTCGCTCGGCTGGAGTGGGAGTTGGAGGATGTGCTTGAGGCTTGCTTGGCGCCTTCTGAGGTTGCTCGATAGTTGAGCTGTTCGCCGGCCGAAAGCATCGAAAAAGGGCGGCGACATCGGTAGATGCAAGGCATCTGCCGATGCAGAATGTATTTAGGTGGGAGCACGTCGCCCGTCGTGCGTCGTCTTGCTTGAGTCTTTTTCACGCTTTCGTGCACTACTGCTCAGTACGCATGTTTCGAACCGACGGATACGCAAGCCCTGCTCCGGGGCCTGCATTCGTCAAGCGGCAGAAAGACGCACGAAGCAATGCGATCCAGGCGGCGTACTCCCTCTCCCTTTCGGGGAGAGGGAGCCTGACTTTCCGCCCTCTCCGTGGCTCCCGGGATTACGCGCGGTTGGTTGCGCTGGCGTCGTGCTTGTTTGGGTCAACGTACTGAGAGGGGTTGGCCATCATGCTGGGGTCCCTCACGGCATGGCGCGTGATATCGCGATCGACGAGCTGGCTGTCGTCGACGGTGTTTGCATCCTCGTTCACGGTCCCCGCACCTGCGTCCAGGTTGCCGTCGCTTTGCTGCGCTTCGCCGCCGAGACCGAATAGGTTTTTAAAGAAATCGGCAATGTTCTGGAAGAAGTCCACGAGGGGGTTGCCCGTCGAACCCTTGCCGGTGGCTAAAGCAAAACTATCGTTGTGGTTGGACTTGGCAATCGCGTTCTGGCTGTAAGCGGGGCGCGCGTTTTTGCCCGACAGCGCGCTGGCCTGGTTGGAGTAAGAGGAGGAAGAAACGCCGCTGTTGATGCCATTCATGGCTTGAATCCTTTTGATTGATAAATACGAATAGTGCGTATTGAGCAGAGATTTATGCAGTTAGAAGTCAGCTTCGCGGAAAATATTCCGCCTTGAATGAAAGCCTTTCGACTACTTGCCTAGGCCCACCAGGCTACCGAGCTTCTGCAGTATTCCCATGGAGGAGCCCATCGGGCTCATCGAGATCATTGAGCTCGTGAAGGAGCCCGCCATGCCCATGGCCTGCTTGCCGAGGTCGAGCAACTGTTGGAAGAAATCCATGGGAGCGGCACTTTGCTCGCCGTTGCCAGTGCTCTCTGTGTTCTGTGCGAAGTTCGCGGACGGGTTGGTCTTCACCATCGATTGCTGATCCGCCGCCAGATTGGCTTTTGCCGCGGAACCCGTGTCGATGCCGTCGCTCATGGATGAATGTGAAACGCTGTTGTTCTGGATGCCGTTCATGGCGCGAACCTTCTGGTCGATTTGTACAAAACATCTTTGCGTTGGATGTTTTACGCATTCGATGTGGAACGTATCAAGTTTCTGCGACTAGATGGTCATAAATAAATATTGAATGCGATGATTTTTTCCGAGTCTCTTTAGGGATGGTTCTACTTGGGGTGTGGATGAAGCGTTCCCTGTCGCTTTCGCGTGGACTTATCGAAATCGTCTGGTGGTGTTTGGCGGGAAATTTGGCAAATATCTATGCGTACTGGTGGGCGGCGTGTTCGAAGTTTCATTGAATTTATCTATGTTTTATATATAGAAAATCATCCATTAATTAGTTCTTGTTCGATAGTTTTTAAGTCATCTCATCATCATTATTTACCGAAAGGCAGGTGCACTTCGTTGATGGATGGCCGGTATCTCTGGTCAGCAACGAATGTAGGTCGTTTTTCGGTGCCGCTGTCCAGTTCTTTGGCATGTCTTCCCGTTGATTCATCGGGTGGGAAGCATGTCTGACGATGCCGTTTGGGATGGAGTGATTATGGATGCCATGGACCTGGTTAAGAACGAAGTATTGGGCCTCGGCGTGGGCGAAAATTTCACTACGTTGGACGATTTTGATATGGCTTTGGCCCGGCCGTATGCACGGTCCATGCGTTTGAATGGAAAGCCGACCTGCCTTCGCCTCGAACACATTTACTGGCAGCTGCTTCGCTACGTCGCCCTGCATACAGGGCGGTCGGAAAGCGTTCTATTGGCTGACCTCGATCGCGAAGTGCAAATGCGCTTCGGTCAAGTAAAGAACTTCAGCTCCCTCGTAAGAGTGGTTTCTGTCGCGCAGGTGATTAAAGCCTGCCCGGGCTTGTTGTCACGGTGAACGGAAAACATCATGTATACGCGTAATGAATGTTGGAGTCGGCGACTGCGCAGCGTCGCATCGGGCGCCGAGCGAGAAATTTGCGCGGGCGTCAGCGTTACGCCGTGCCTGCCAGGCATCTGGAAGAGAGCAGGTTTTCGGCTCGCGTTGTGCCTTCTGATCTGCGCGCCGGTTTATGCCGCGCCCATTCCGTGGAAGGCAGCACCCATCACTTATTCTTCGAAGGGAAAACCCTTACGTCAGGTGCTCAAGGACATCCTCGCCACACAGCCCTTCTCCGTGGTGGTGAACGGCGATGTACGCGGCGACGTGCATGGTGAGTTTGATGAGTCAGCGCAGCAAGTGTTCCAGAGCCTGGAGTCGGCTTACGGCTTTATCTGGTATTTCGATGGTTCTGTGTTGTACATCAGTGCCAGCAGCGATTCGCGCTCGGAGGTGATTCCGATCGCTCCCATGTCGCCAGGGCAGGCCATGCAGACATTGTCGCGCCTGGGGTTGGTCGATGCGCGTTTCCCGATCAAGGTGTCGGGCGGCAGTCTGCTGGTCAGCGGTCCCAATCGTTACGTCGAGCTGGTTTCGAAGGCGATTGCGGCAGAGCGCGAACATGCGGCCAATGCGCGGGCCAGTGTCTATAGCACGTCGGCGCCGGCCGGAAAGATGGAGATTCGCGTATTTCCGTTGAAGTACGCACAAGCACAGGATGTCACCCGTACGATCGGCGACGAAGATTACACCGTGCCGGGCGTGGCCACGATCCTGAATGATTTGCTCAGCGGCACGAGCCCCGTGCTGGTGCCGGGTGCCAAAAAGAACCAGGCGTTGCCGAGTGTCTCGGCCGATCCGTTGAAGGGACTGCGCGGTGTGCTCGACATGCGCGCCGAGGCGGACGCCGACGAGGAGGTTCCCAGCTATATCGTGCGGCAGGACGGCAGCAAGATCCGCATCGAAGCGGATGTACGTACCAACGCCATTCTTATTTATGATCGTCCGGAGGCCATGGCCTACTACGAGCGCGCGATCGAGAAGCTCGATCAGCCACAGCGGTTGGTGCAGCTGGACATGTCGATCATCGATATCTCCAGCAGCGCACTGCGCGATCTTGGTGTGGATCTGGCGCTGACCAGTTCGCGATTGAGTGGCAATACCAACGGCTCGCTAGTTGATCTTGGCGGTGCCAGTTTTCAGGGGGTGATCGGCAGCTCGATCACACACCTCACCACCCGCTTGAACGCGTTGGAAAAGCGCGGCAAGGCCAAGATCCTGTCACAGCCGAAAATCGTCACGCTGGACAACATCGAAGCACTGATCGGCAACCAAAGCACCGCTTACGCGCGCGTTGCCGGCGCTTACAGCACCAATCTCTATCCGATCACCGCCGGCTTGCAGGTGAAAGTGACCCCCCAGGTGATCGCGAGCCAGGCGCAGCAGGGTGACTTTCGACTTCCGGACGATATCCGATTGTTCTTGAACATCACCGATGGCTATCTGGATCAGACCGACCGCGTGGATGAGTTGCCGGTGTCCAAGCAAAACTTTATCGCTACGCAGGCCCAGGTGGGCGACGGACAGACGCTGTTGATCGGCGGCTACCGTTATGAAAGCGAAACCCAGCAATTGTCGGGCGTGCCAGGGCTCAGCCGTGTGCCGGTCCTGGGTGCGCTATTTCGGAACACCAGCAAAAAGCACGACCGTACCGAACGCTTGTTCCTGATCACCCCGCGTGTGATCTGGGATAGCGGGGATCTCCAGGCAGCAAAGCAGACTTTGGCGGCGGTGGCGACCGCGTTGGCGCCTGAGACGCCGGTGGTTGGTGAACCGCAGACAGGCACCGACAAGGACGAAAAGCCGCTAGTGGAAATGCTCGCGCCGAAGACGAAGGCCGCCAACAGCGGGAAAGCCAACAACAAAGCCAGGTAACCCATTTGCAAATGTCTTGGCTGCGCACGCGAGGCGTGGAGTTGAGAGCGAGAACACGGGATACATCATCATGGATGAGTGGAGAACAACATGGAACGGCTAGGCTTGCACGTGCTGAGCGGCTTGCATGCCGGGGCGTTGATCGACCTGGGTGGCAAGCCGGGGTGGATGCTCGGTGCCGGCGAGGATGCAGACATCCTGCTTGCCGATGATGGCCTGGCTGAACTGCAATGCCGATTCGTATTCGATCCGGAGGAAGAAAGCTGGCAGCTGGAAAGCTGCGCAGAAGGTGTCACTGTCTTTGGGCTGGCGCTTCCGTCCGAAGGCGCCGTGCACGTACGTGCAGGAACGAGCCTGTCGGTACAGGGTGTGGATATGGCGCTGGTGCAGTTGCAAGAGGCCATGATGCCGGATCGCCCGGCCATGATTCTGGCTACGTCGGCTCGGCGACTGGCCTCTGCACATCGAGCCGTGTTGTGGCAACTCGACCGCAAGGCTTATGCCTTCGCGGTGATGCGGGCAGGCCGTCAACTGCGCTACCTGCCGCTGGTCGTGTTGGTACTGCTGGCGGTAGTGGGTGGCACCAAGTATCAGATCGACCATTACAACGCCGACAAGGAACCCGCTCGCGAGGCGCACGATTACATTCGGCGCACTTTTCCGGACATCAATGTGGCTTACGAAAAGTCTACCGGTGCTACGACCTACGCGGGCTATGTTACAGGGCAGCGCGATCTGGATTATCTACGCACTTTGGCCATGGCTGCGGACCAGGGCCAATCGGTGATCCACGTGGTGCCGATGGAGAGCCTGGCGATGAATGCTTCCTTGTTGCTGGATGAGTACTATCGCGATCCGTTGGTCAGCGTTACCGGGCCGGGTGCGGTACACGTCGCTTTGAGTGCCGATAGCGCAGTGAAAGGGTTGGGAGGCTGGGATTTTTCCGCCATCAGTGCATTGGTGCGGCACGAGCTTCCGGAGTTGCGCGATGTAAACATTGCGATGGCGAAGGCACGTGCCAACCAGGTGGACGTGCCGTACTCGGTTCTGGATTACAGCGTGCTTCCGACACGGGATGATGCCTACTTCGCGATCAGTCCCAATGGCGAGCGATTGTTTCCAGGTGCCTCGGTGAAAGAAGGGAAGCTTGCGCGCGTTGGGCCTTGCGGCGTGGCGTTGGCGTCGGGTTCGGCACTGTTTCAGTTTTCTGCTGACAAAACGCTGTCCTGTGCATACGAGATCGCGCACAGCCATGGTGCGGAGGCGAGTGTATCCACAACACCCTAGGTAGCTCATAGGGTTGGAACGAATGTGCGCCGCACAAACAAAGCCCATATCTATATACCGCTTGTGGCTTGTGCAAGTTGGCTATGGTTGATGCGCAATCAAAGGATTGCGAATTGAAA
Source organism: Dyella mobilis (assembly GCF_016904945.1). GTDB lineage: Bacteria > Pseudomonadota > Gammaproteobacteria > Xanthomonadales > Rhodanobacteraceae > Dyella_B > Dyella_B mobilis. The sequence goes on along the minus strand of NZ_JADIKF010000034.1, from coordinate 24,609 downwards.
CATTACAGGAGTTAACAACGTGAGCATTTCGACGAACGTCAATCAGAGCAACAACACCAACTTCAACCAGATGTACAGCGATTCGCTGGCCAATGGTCAAAGCAAGGAGAAGCTCAACCAGGCCAAGGCGGCTTTGGGTGGCGGTCAGGCGACCTATGAGTCGCTCATCGCTGCCATGGGCGAGCTCGCCGACAAGCGGTTGCAGGATGCGCAGATTTCCATTCAGCAGCTTGAGCAGGGCGAGAGCAGTGGCGGTGGTGATAGCACTGGTGGTGGCGGTGGTGGCAGCAAGCCTTCCGAAACGATGAAGGCTACGACCGAAGTTCAGTTGGCCATGGGCGATATCCAGGCGGCTCAGAAGACGGCCGAGTCCGCTGCTCAGGAAAAGAAACAGCAGGAAGGCGCCCAGTAAGCAGATTTCTGCTCCGTAGGTGGAGCAGAAATAAGGGCTTGGAAGGCGATGGGCCACGTGAGTGGCCCATCGCCTCTGGCAGCAGCCATGTGGTCATTTTGTTTGGTCGTAAAGACCTGAGTGTTGGACGGCACGCAATAGCCGTCTCTTTCTGAGGCGATATCCCATGGATTTAGGCAATGTCATGCCGGCCTTGATGCCTGATGCGTCGGCGGCAATTCAAACACAATTTTCCTCGGCGCAGTGGGCTTCGATGGAACGGGCAACGACCTTTTCGAAGCCGTTAGCGGCCATCGATGAAGCCATGACGGTGGGTAGAGAGCAGGGTTTCAACAGCCTGCTTGAGCGACTCTCCAAGGGTGACATGAGTCCAGGGCAGTTCATGGTTGCCCAGTTCGAGTTTACGAAATTGACCATTTGTACGCAGGAGATCACGAATCTTTCGAAATCGATCAAGGATTCCTTCGACAAGTTGCAGCAGTCATGACCAGGGTGCGCGCCACACCGTTGTTGGCGTTAAGTATGGTGTGGCTGCTCGCCGGCTGCAGCACTTCGCTGCGCGACAACCTGCAAGAGACGCAGGCTGAAGACATCGTGGCGTTGCTACAGCAGGAAGGTGTGGCCGCAACCAAGCAGCGCGCGAATGACGGTACCTGGTCGGTGGTGCTGAAGGACGGTGAACAGTCCAATGCCGAGCAGATCCTGCATCTGTACGATATGCCTCGTCAGCAGCATCAGAGCCTGACGGATATTTTCCCTGGCACCGGCCTGCTGCCGAGCGATCTGGAAGAACATGCGCGATATCAGTACGCGCTAGGCCAAGAGCTGGCTTCCACGATCGAACGCATTGATGGCGTGCTGTCGGCCAACGTGCAGGTAGCGTTGCCGCCCAAGGATCCCAAGCAGGTTGATCCACCCAAGGCGACGGCTTCGGCATTTGTGCGCTATCGCAGCGATCAGCGCGTGGATCTGATGAAGTCGCAGATTCGTACTTTGATTGCGCGCGGTATTACTGGCGTTACGGCGGATGACGTCTCGGTCTTTACCTTGCCCGTATATCCGCCGCCGCGTAGTCAGAGTGCACGAGTCGTAAGCGGCTGGTTCGGTGTGCGCTATGTGGCGGCCGATTCACTGTGGGTCACGGTTTGGTTTGTACTGCCTTGGCTGATCGTGGCGGCGCTCGCTGTTGCCGTGGTGCGGTTGCGCGGCGGTTTGCCGGCTGGCTGGCATCAGCGCGTGATCAAGCAGATCAACAGGCAATGGAAGCGTGGTAGGCCGCGCGACGCGTTCGGCAGTGGTTCTCGCCCTCCGGGGCCGCGTAGTGGGGATGTAGGCTGATGAGTGGTTACGCCGACCCTGCGTTGTTGCGATGGCTGATGCTGCCGGCTGGACAGGCCGATGCCTCTCATTTGCCGGATCGCCGCGGACAAGATTGTGCACGCGCGTTACGCGTGGCCAGTCGGAGTTTTCTCAAACCTATGCACGATTTACATGCACTGCGGAGTGGAGACAATGCGGATCTGCTGAGTTGGCTGCGCCAGGATCTAGCCTCCCTGCGCTGGGGTTTGTATCTGGCTGGCGCCTGGGTGTTCGGAGGCAAGCTGCGCCTGCGGGCCGGCGGCCCGTTGATGGCGGCACTCACGCGTACGCTAGGTGCGCCACCGCTACTGGAGGCGCTGCGCAGCGATGATCCTTACCTTGGATCATTACCCGCGCTGCAAGACATTGACGACGTGCTGGCCGCCGGTGGCGCGCTGATGTATGCGTATGGCCGTCAATGCATGCCCTTGTTGGCCGATCGATTGTTGTTGAGATTTCCGCCTGAGGAAAGCGATGCCTGGCGCAAAGCCCCGCACGTTGACGATAAGGATTGGCTTATTCGTGTCGCGCAGCGTGTGCTGCACGCCCGGCCCGAGGTGGCGGCATGAGCGCCTTGGAATTGGATACGTTCCAGATGGGTGGCGAGCGTATATTGCCCCCCGAAAAGGTGCAGGCCATGGAGCAACTGCGCTTGCTGGATGCGAGCTTGCGCCGTAGCCACGTTCAAGCGCGTCAGTGTCTGGCGGAGCGCCTTCGTCGTGCGCGTGCTCTTGCCTGGCGGGTTGGCCATCGGCAAGGCCGGCTGGAGGGTATGTACGACATCGCAACTGCTTTTGCCGACGATGTCCGGCAATGGCGTGCCGTGAGCGAAAGAATCGAGCAGGCATTGGCTACCGTGTTGCGGGATGCAACGCTGGCATTGCCAAAAACGCTGCTGATGGAAATGCAGCTGCGCAAATGCTTCGCCGAAGTGCGAGGCGCTGCAGCACTGCGCGTACACGTGAATGCGGCCATGTACAAGTCGGTGCAGGTCATGATGCAGGCGTGGATCGGAGAAGCGAACATGCCCGCGTGCGAGCTTGTGCTCACCGAATACCTCCCCGATGGCGCCTGCCTATTGGAGACCGCTCATGGCATGGTCGAGGGGCAGGTGGACCGCGAGCTGGCCGTGTTTTGCGAACGGGTCAGTACATTGCTGCGGTCGGAAGGAGCGCAGCCGTGACCGTGGCGTGCGATCTGCCATGGCGGGATGCGCCTGCATTTACGCAGGACCACGTACAACTTCGCCACGCACTGGCGTTGTGGGCTGATGACGAGCTTCCGCCACGACGTATACGCGTCCACGATGATTGGTTGAAGGTGGAATTGGCCGAATCGTTGCCATGCTACCCGCTGTGTGTCGAGCTGGAAGGCGCGGTGGGAGCGTTGTCGGTGGGGATCGAATGTGCCGCGCTCTATCCCGAATATTCCGCGGAGCTGGTGCGTGCGGCATGTGAAACCGAAGCGGTGCGGATCGAGCTGATCGAGTGGATCTTGATGCCGTGGTTGGATTGGCTGGAGGCCCGGCTCGGTGGTGCCTTGCGCATCAGCGCGGTCACGCTTGGCCGGGTCATGCCACCCGAGAGTGTGACATTGCGCTTGTGTGCCGAACGCGGTGGCCAGGTGCAGCTCGCAATTGCCGGTAGCGCGATGTCGTGGCTGGCCGCTGCGATTCGCCGTGCACATCCAGCGCCGTGGTCCTGGATGCGCGTGCCGCTGACGGCGGTATTACGGGTCGCAGCGGTTTCTGCACGGGAACTGCGCGCTTTGCAATCAGGCGCCATGGTGCTTTTGGAGTGCCCGTCGCCGCTTTTTTATCTCGGCCACCTACGAAGGAGACGTCTGATGACGGCCCAATGGAATGACGAAACCGGCGGCGCCGTGGTGCGCGGCCAAGCTCACGATGCTCCTGCCGCTACGCCCGCCACCGAGCAGCTGTTTGAACTGGAGGAGCTCAGCTTCGACATCGATGTGGTGCTCGCGACCCGTTCGCTCTCACTGGATGAAGCTTCGGCGCTTTGCCCCGGTGCGATCCTGGATCTGGAACGGCCGGTCGAAGGCCGTCACGTCACCCTGGCTTGCGACGGGCGCGTGTTTGCGCGTGGCACGCTGGCGAAGGTGGATGAGCGGCTCGCGGTGCTGATCACTGAAAGCTGGGGCACCCGACGATGAGTTACCAGGGGCTCGATCCTTGGCTGTACATCATCGCCACCTTCTCCATCGGCATGTTGCCGCTGGGTGCGGTGATGATGACTTCGTTCACGAAAATATCCATCGTGCTGGCCTTGTTGCGCAACTCGCTGGGTGTACAGCAGGCGCCGTCGAACCTGGCGCTGGCCGGCATTGCATCGGCGGTAACGATGCTGGTTATGGCGCCAGTGATGCATCAGATCAACGCGGGCGTGGACCTTGAGGGCATCCTGACGGGCCAGTCGCGCCCGTCGCTGGCCGAACTGGTCGACGCAGTGAAGCCGCCTATCGTGGATTTCATGACCAAGCAGGTTGATCCGCAGGAACTGGAGTCGCTGGCCAAGACGGTAGCCAAGCGCATGCCTGACGATGTCGAGGCGCCATCGGGTTTGTCGGTGCTGGTGCCGGCGTTCGTCATTTCGGAAGTAACGGCAGCCTTCAAGATCGGCATGTTCCTGGCGATCGGTTTTGCGGTGGTCGATTTGATTACGGCCAATCTGCTGATGGCCATGGGCATGACCATGTTCCCGCCAACCACGGTGTCGATTCCGCTCAAGCTGCTGGTGTTCGTCACCACGGCGGGCTTCTCGCGCACCCTGCACGGCCTGATCGACAGCTACAACGTGTAGGCCGCCATGGATAGCTCACAGATCGTGCTTGCCTCGTTCAAGATCATCATGCTGGCCACCGCACCGGTGCTGCTGGTGGCGATGGTCGTGGGCATCCTGGTTGGCCTGGTACAGTCAGTGGTGCAGGTGCAGGATCAAACCGTTAGCTATGTGCTGAAACTGGCCGCAGTGTGCGTCACCCTGCTGGCTTCTGCGCATTGGATCATGCGCCAGATTTCCGGCTTGTTCGATCTGATCCTGGGTGCCGTGCCTGCCGCCGGATACGTCGCCCTGGTGTGGCTGCCATGATGGTTGCCGTGCCGTCCGGCCTTGATGCGCTGATTCCCACGGCACTCTCGATGGTGCGGGTGGGGGTTGCCTTGTCCATTCTGCCGCTTGGAAAAAAAAGCTCGGCCGGCAAGCATTTCACCATGCCGATGGCGCTCGCGGTCGCGTTGTGTGTTCCCGCACCGGTGGTGGAGGTCGCGCAACCGCTCTCGGTGGGGTTGCTCGCCATCAAGGAAGGCTTTCTTGGTGCGGCGCTAGGTTTCATGCTCTCGCGCGTGTTTTTTGTGGTGGGCGGTGCGGGTGCCGTTCTCGATCAGCAGGCTGGCTATACCGTCGGTTCGACGTTCAATCCTACATTCGGTACGACCGCCGGTCCGATCGAGACGATCTTCACCGCGCTGCTGACCCTGATGCTGGTGGATGGTCATGGTGGATTTGCCGCGGCCAAAGCGCTGGCGGCAACTTACGACATCTGGCCGGTAGCGCAGTGGCTGCCTCCTGGCGATCGGTCGTTGCAGGACTTTGTCACACACGTGGTGTCCAACCAAACCCAGCTGCTGCTGGAAATGGCCATGCGCATCGTGGCGCCGATGGCGGCGATGCTGCTGCTGGCGGACATCTGCACGGCCATTGCCGGGCGCTACGCGCAGCAGATGAATCCGTTTTCGATTTCCCTCGCGCTCAAGGCATTCGTGGTGGCGGTGATTATCGGCGTCACGTTGCGTTCCCAGGCGCCGCAATGGTTGCGCGTGATCAAGACCTTGACGGCCGTGTCATGAGCGAGGGTACCGAGCAGCCCACCGAACACAAGCTTCGCGAGGCCAGAAAAAAAGGCGACCGCCCCCACAGCAAGGATTTCACCATCGCCTTCAGCATGCTCGCCTGGACGGCCGTGTTGCTGGCAGGCGGCCCCTACGCGTTCGCGCTGTTGCGGCGTTACGTGACAGTGCTGCTGAGCGTGCTGGTCCAGGAAAAGCGCGGTTTGCAGCTCGGCTGGGAAATGCTGCATCTGCTGGTGGGGGTTGGCGTCGTGGCATTGCTAGGTCTGGTGAATGTGATGGTGCCGGAATGGCTCCAGACGCGCGGAGAAATCGCCAGCAAGAAGGAGTTTATTGATTTCAAGCGCCTCAATCCGGCCGCCGGCCTGAAAAAGCTGTTTGGGCTGCAACGCTTCGTGGAGCTGCTGATGGCGCTGCTGCGCCTGGCGATCATCGCCACGCTCGCGTGGTTCCTGATGCAGGAATTGCTTGGCTTGGTGGCGCGGCTTGGCGACCGGCCCTGGTACTCGCCCTACCTGCTGGTAGATCGCAGCGCCTTGAAGATATTGGGCTTTTCGTCGTTGTTCTGCCTGCTGCTGGGCGGCGTCGATTTGATGGTGCAGCGGCAGTTGTGGATTCGCCGCAACCGTATGAAAAAAGATGAGATCAAGCGCGAGCACAAGGAGCAGGAAGGCGACCCGATTATTCGCGGCGCGCGACGCACGGCTCACAAGGAGATTGCAGGACAATGAACGCAAGTGTGAAAAACAGGCTGCTGAAGTCGCGCGACATCACCGGTTTCATTGCACGTCATGCCGACATCGGCATGGGGCTGGTACTGCTTTCGGTGCTGACCCTGCTGGTGATGCCGGTGCCGATCATCCTGCTAGATGCGGCGATTGCGCTGAATTTCTGTTTCGCCATGCTGCTTCTGGCGGCGGCAGTCTACGTGCGGTCGCCGCTGGACCTGGCGACCTTTCCATCCCTGCTGTTGCTGACGACGTTGTTCCGTCTTGGCCTGGCAGTGGCCACCACCAAGATGATTCTGTTGCACGCCTATGCCGGCGACATCATCCAGACGTTTGGCTAGTTGGTGGTGGGCGGCAACGTCGTCGTAGGGTTGGTGATTTTTGCCGTATTGTGCGCGGTGCAGTTCATCGTGGTCGCCAAAGGCAGTGACCGCATCGCCGAGGTGTCGGCGCGCTTTACGCTGGACGCCATTCCCGGCAAGCAGATGAGCATCGACGCCGAATTGCGCGCAGGCACGCTGACCGGCGAGCAGGCCAAGCAGCGGCGCGACACCTTGCAGAAGGAAATTCAGATGCATGGCGCGCTCGACGGTGCCATGAAGTTCGTCAAGGGTGATGCGATCGTGGGCTTGATTGTCGCGTTGGTGAATATCATCGGCGGCATCGTGATTGGCTCGGTGATGCGCGGCATGCCACTGTCGGAAGCCATGACGACCTACGTGATCCTTACAGTGGGCGATGGCCTGGTTTCACAGATCCCTTCGCTCATCGTGGCTATTTCCGCCGGCCTGCTGATTACCCGTGGCGAAGTCGAAGAATCGGAAGATGGGCAAGCCCCGGACGACAATCTTGGCAGTCGCATTTTCGCTCAATTGGCGAATCGACCGCGTCCGGTAATCATGGCCGGCGCGGGTGCTTGTGTGTTGGCCCTCGTGCCGGGCTTTCCCCACCTGGCCTTTCTGGCCATCGCCGCTGTCCTGTTTTTGATCGGTCTGGCGACGCGGCGGCGCGAGGTGAATCTTGCGAAATCGCGTGACGCGCCGATGCGCAACATGACCAAGGACGGCGCGCATTACGTGATGAACATCCTCGATTCGATCGAGATGGGCACCATGAATCCGCTGCGCATCCGGATCGGCGAGGAAGCGTTTCGTTCGCTTAATCCTGGGACCTTTGATGAAGAGTTGGGTAGTATGCGCGAGCGCCTCACCCAGGAACTTGGCTTGCCGTTTCCGGGCCTGGCGATGAAAGGCGAGGGCGACTACACCCCAACGCTCTATCGCATTGAAGTCGACGCAGAAACGGTGGCCGAAGGCCATCTGCATGGCGGGCGAGTATTCGTGATCGGTGCAGAGGCACTGTTGCCGGAAGAGGCTCGCGACGTACCGGCCGAAGTGCCAGGTATCGGCCGCGGTTATTGGATCGATGCCGAGCAGGCCTCGCCCTTGCGTGAGCAGGGATGCTGGGACTGCGATGCCAATCAGGTGCTCGCCTTTCATTTGCATCATGTCTGTGTTCAACGTGCAAGCGCCTTCATCGGCACTCAGGAGACCAAATACCTGCTCGATCGTTTGGGTATGTTGTTTCCCGATGTGGTGGAGTCGATCGCTGCATCAGTGCCACCAAGCACATTGGCGGAATTGCTGCGCGAACTGCTGAGGGAAGGCGTCTCCATTCGCAACTTGCGCGCGATTTGCGAGGCAATTGCGCGTATGCGTCCTGAGGAGCGAATGGACTGGCTGATGCTGCGCAAGGTACGTATTGCACTGGGCCGGCAGATTGCGCGCAGCGTAATCGACTCGGAAAGCGATGCGATGAAGATGGTATTGCTGGACGAAGCGTGCACGCAATTCCTGCAGGGCGCTTTGCAGGTGTCAGCCTCCGGTCAGCCGCAGTTGGCACTTGACCCTCGTCAGCTCAAGCGTGCCGATGCCACTTTTCGGCCCGTGGCAGGGATGGTGCCCGCAGGCGCCGTCGTGGTGACCTCGGCGGCCTTGCGGCCACACGTGGCAGATCTGCTGCGCGGCGTGTCATCCAATTTGCCGACGTTGGCCATGGAAGAGATTCCGTTCGGTGAAATTGCCGTACAAGGGGCCGGCAAGGTCACGTTGGCCGATGAGGTGGCTGCATGAATGCCGCGGCGTCGTCGCCACCGAATGCAGTGGAGGTGAGGCGTGGCGGAAAAATCGTCGGCGTAACCGGCACGGTCGTGCGCGTTATCGGCGTTCGTGCCCGTGTTGGCGATCTTTGCCGGTTTGTCTCACCGGAAGCGCCGGAGGCGTTGCTTGGCGAGGTAGTTGGCCTCGACGGTGAAGCCTTGATCGTGATGCCGATTGGATCCAACGAAGGATTGTCAGCCACCACGTTGGTGGAAAGCGTCGGCCATGGACTACGCATTCCTTCGGGGCGCGCTTTGCTTGGGCGTGTAGTGGATGGCTTCTGTCGTCCCATGGATGCTCTTCCACCTTTGCCAGAGGCGGTGCACGACGTGCGTGCGAAAGTGCCATCGCCGCTCCATCGGCCTATCGTTGACCAGCCTTTTGCAACAGGCGTGCGCGCAATTGATGGGTTGCTCACCATCGGAGTGGGTCAGCGCGTGGGTGTGTTCGCCGGCCCAGGTGTGGGTAAAACCTCTCTGATGAGCGCTATTGCCGCGCAAGCCAATGTCGATGCCGTGGTGATCGGCTTGATCGGTGAGCGTGGCCGCGAAGTGCAGGAGTTCATGCGTGACGGTATCGCGCCGCAGATGCGCGAGCGCGCGGTGGTCGTCGTGGCGACCTCCGATAGGCCGGCGGCGGAGCGTATCAAGTCGGCGCACGTCGCCTGCGCGATTGCCGAGTCGCTGCGCGACGAAGGTGCGCACGTGCTTTTGGTGTTGGATTCACTTACCCGCTTCGCACGAGCCTTGCGCGAAATCGGGTTGGCCGCCGGCGAACCGCCCGCGCGCCGCGGCTTTCCACCCAGCGTATTTGCCGAGCTCCCGCGCCTGATCGAACGTGCCGGCCGTAGCAATCACGGCGCCATCACCGGCTTCTATACGGTGTTGGCCGAGGGCCAGGAAATGGGCGATCCAGTCAGTGAAGAGGCCATTTCATTGCTGGATGGCCACATTGCGCTTTCGCGCGACCTCGCCGCTGCTGGACATTTCCCGGCGATTGACGTGCTGGCCAGCCGCAGCCGCGTGATGGATAACGTCTGCGAACGGCAGCAGCTTGTCTACGCCGGCAAGGTTCGCCAATGGATGGCTGCGTATCAGAAGTCCGAATTGCTCATCAGGCTGGGTGAATACCGGCCTGGTGCGGATGCGGAACTCGATGAGGCGGTAGCCAAGCACCCCGATATTCGCGCGTTCTTGCAGCAGCCCTTGCGGGAGGCGGCGGCCAGTGTTGAAACCGCAGCAGCTCTGGCGCAGTTGGCGACCCCTCCTGCCGGTATTTGAAAGCATGTCCGGGTCTCTCGATACGCACTCATTGCGCCGCCTGGTTGCTGTCACCGGGCTACGCCGCTACCGCAAGGAAATAGCCTTGCAGCGCGCAGCTTCGGCATGCCGCACCTGCGAGGAAACCTACGCAGCCAGACGCAGCAAGGTCAGCGCCATGGCGACCGACATCGCGACCTTTCGCCAGGACTACGTGCTGCGCACATTGGAATCCGGAACGGGGTTGGACATGCTTGCTCGGGGCATCGAGGTGCTGGTGCATCAGCGCGCCATGGAAATGTTCAGGTCGGTAGAAGACCGTCGTCGCCTGGTGGAGTTGCAACAGCAGCTCCACCAGGCCGCCCGCGAGCTGACGATTGAGGACGAGCGCTTGAAGCTGCATCGTGGTGCGCTTACGGAGGCCGTGCTCGCAAACATCGAACGGCAGGAAGAAGACGACTGACGCCGTGTGACGGATTGGCCGCGTAAGACGCTGGTGTGGTTTGGTGCAGAACACACCCGGACACCACTATTGAGTCCGCATTGAGCTAAGGCGGGCGCCCGGCTTTTTGATCATGGCGGGGGAGGGCGCGAGCGGATGGGTTAAGCATGTCAATGCGCCCCCGTATGGCTGAGGCCCCGCCAATTGGCGGGATCGTCGCGTGGAGGCTAGAATCGGAAGACTCAGCTCGTCCTGCGGCGAACACGCCACGCGGTCCTTATTCCGTGCCGGCCTTAAGCCGCCGGATCGATGCCCCCGGTTTCGTCGCTTCCCCAGCGACGCGCATCCACCGCAAGGCGGCGCCCGGCGCCGCGGAGACGTTTCAATGGATCAGCTCGACGATATCCTCCATCAGGACCCCGACCCCACCGAAACCCAGGAATGGGTTGAGTCGCTCAGTGCCGTCATCGACCGCGAAGGTACCGAGCGAGCGCATTTCCTGCTGGAGCGCCTCGTCGACTCCGCACGCCGTTCGGGCGGCTACATGCCGTTCGACCCCACCACTGAGTACGTCAATACCATCCCGCCGCACCTGGAAGCCAAGATGCCGGGCGATGGCGCGATGGAATGGCGCATCCGCACCCTGATCCGCTGGAACGCCATGGCCATGGTGGTGCGGGCCAACCGCAAGCCGGGTGAGCTGGGTGGCCACATCGCCAGCTTTGCGTCGTCCGCCACACTTTATGACGTAGGTTTCAACCATTTCTGGCGCGCGCCGAGCGCCGATCATCCGGGCGACCTGGTGTTCCATCAGGGCCACTCCAGCCCGGGTGTCTATGCACGTTCCTTCCTCGAAGGCCGCATCGGCGAAGATCAGCTCGACCTGTTCCGTATGGAAGTGGCCGGTCACGGCCGCGGCCTTTCCTCCTACCCGCACCCCTGGCTGATGCCCGATTACTGGCAGGTGCCGACGGTGTCGATGGGTCTGGGTCCGATCCAGGCGATCTACCAGGCACAGTTCTGGAAGTACCTGGAGCACCGCGGCCTGATTCCCAAGTCCGACCGCAAGATCTGGTGCTTCATGGGCGACGGCGAGACCGACGAGCCCGAATCGCTGGGCGCGATCGCCCTGGCCGGCCGCGAAGGCCTGGACAACCTGATCTTCGTGATCAACTGCAACCTGCAGCGCCTCGATGGCCCGGTGCGCGGCAACGGCAAGATCATCCAGGAACTGGAAGGCGTGTTCCGCGGCGCCGGCTGGAATGCGCTCAAGGTGGTGTGGGGCAGCTACTGGGATCCGCTTCTGGCGCGCGACAAGAACGGCGTGTTGCGCAAGCTGATGATGGAAACCATCGACGGCGAATACCAGGCGTGCAAGGCCTTCGGCGGCGCTTACACGCGTGAGCACTTCTTCGGCAAGTATCCGGAGACGCGCGAGATGGTCGCCAACCTGAGCGACGACGACATCTGGCGCTTGAACCGCGGCGGCCACGATCCGCACAAGGTTTATGCGGCCTATCACGCTGCGGTGAACACCAAGGGCATGCCCACCGTGATCCTCGCCAAGACGGTGAAGGGCTACGGCATGGGCGCGGCCGGCGAATCGCAGAACCCCACGCACCAGCAAAAGAAGCTGGACGACGAGGCCGTGCGCCACTTCCGCGACCGCTTCAATATCCCGGTCTCCGACGACAAGCTCAAGGACGTGCCGTACTACCACCCCGGCAAGGATTCGCCGGAAGTGCAGTACATGATGGAGCGCCGCAAGCAGCTCGGCGGCTTCCTGCCGCAGCGTCGCCGCCATACCGACATCAAGCTCAAGGCGCCGGATCTTTCCGCGTTCGAGCAGATCACCAAGGGCACCGGCGATCGCGAGATATCCACCACCATGGCGCTGGTGCGCGGTATGAACCTGCTGTTGCGCGACAAGGCCATCGGCCCGCGCGTGGTACCGATCGTCGCCGACGAAGCGCGCACCTTCGGCATGGAAGGCATGTTCCGCCAGATCGGCATCTATGCGCCGTTCGGTCAGAAATACCGTCCGCAGGACGCCGACCAGCTCCTGTATTACCGCGAAGACCAGAAGGGCCAGGTGCTGCAGGAAGGCATTTCCGAAGCCGGCGGCATGGCGGCGTGGATGGCCGCGGCCACCAGCTACAGCATCAGCAACCAGCCGATGCTGCCGTTCTTCATCTACTACTCGATGTTCGGCTTCCAGCGTATCGGCGACCTGGCTTGGGCGGCGGGCGACATGCGTTCGCGCGGCTTCCTGATCGGCGGCACCGCCGGTCGCACCACGCTCAATGGCGAAGGCTTGCAGCACGAAGACGGCCACTCGCACCTGATGGCCGGCTCCATTCCGAATGTCCGCTCCTACGATCCGACCTTCTCTTATGAAGTGGCCGTGATTCTGCAGGACGGCACGCGTCGCATGCTGGACGACCAGGAAGACGTCTACTACTACCTCACCGTGATGAACGAGAACTACGCCCACCCCGACCTGCCGCAAGGCGTGGAAGAGGGCATCGTCAAGGGCATGTACCTGTTCAAGGACGCCGGCAAGGCCAAGAAGAGCGAGCCGCGCGTGCAGTTGCTGGGCTCGGGCACGATCCTGCGCGAAGTGATCGCTGCTGCCGAGTTGCTGGAGAAGGATTTCGGCGTCAGCGCCGATATCTGGTCGGTGCCCAGCTTCATCGAGCTGCGTCGCGACGGTTTCGATGCCGAACGCTGGAATCGTCTGCATCCGGAAGCGGAGCAGCGCGTGCCGTACGTCACCGGTCTGTTGCAGGCCCACCAGGGTCCGGCGATTGCCGCCACTGACTACGTGCGCGAATACGCCGACCAGATCCGCGCCTTCATGCCTGATGGCATGCGTTACACGGTGCTCGGTACCGATGGCTTCGGTCGCTCGGATACGCGCGAGCATCTGCGTGGTTTCTTCGAGGTGGATCGCTACTGGATTGCGCACGCTGCGCTGGCTGCCTTGGCGAAGGAAGGCAAGGTCAACGCGAAGGATGTGGCGCGTGCGATTCGCGAGTACAAGCTTGATCCGGACAAGCCGAATCCGCAGACGGTGTGATGCAAAAAAAGAACCCGCCGAAAGGCGGGTTCTTTTTGAGATTTTGACGCAGGTCGTGCGCTTTTCAACGTTACGGAAAACCCATTTCGGTTACTTTGGCCGCTGAAACTATTTCGATGGCACAAGGGAATGCCACGTGAGGGGTTGGACGCGCCACACATGACAAAAACATCCCGGGCAAGCTGAGCTCCAATCGCCTGCTAGTTGCCATTTTCCGATATGGTGATCACGGGTTGTGGCGCGGTGTATTGCCCCGACATGATGCGTGCGCCTAGAGCAAGTGAATCCGCATTACCCCATTGCCAGTTAGGTTGCCCCGCCCTCCTCTCCGCTTGGGCTTTCTCGAATCCTGGCCAGCCTTTTACCCGGCCCGTTCCATCCGGATTGATATATTGGTAGTCCTTGCTGTCAACGAGATGGGATGATTCGTGCAAGACGGTCCATTCCAATTTGGCGGGGTCAGAAAACTCGCTCTGTAATTTGTTGACGTTGAATGCCATTTGCTGCTTGTCCTTAATGGCGACCGCAGCGGTCTTCCCGCCTGCGTTGTCGTACTCATAAGAATGGAAATACTTGAGTGCCTCGAAGCCGCCTTTGATGATGTTATCCAGCTTGTCTCGCTGCATGGTCCAATTGGTTTTGAGCGCAGCCCTGCCCTCTGGCCATTGGCTAATACCGGGGAAAAGAGCGTCCATCTGCTTTGTCGTCCCGGCGTCCCAGGGAGTTTTGTCGATGGTCTTGATGGCGTTATCGAGCGTTTGTTTGGCTGAGACGACGGCCGACTGCACGCGCTCCGATATCGGTACTTTTATCTCCTTTCCGTTGACCATCTCGGTGCTCAATGTATTGCCTGGCGGCTCGGTATTGTCGAGCTTCATGTAGCGAGGATCTTTATCGGGATCCACCGGCATATTTGGGTCTGGTGGTACCGGTTGCTTTGCGATGTACTCGAATTCACCGTACTTGACGATGGCGCCTTTCTGATAAGACGAAGCAGCATCGTATGGTTTAGCATTTAAAGAGGGGGCGCCCGACGATACAAAAATCGGCCCATCTCCATTCTCCAGCTGCTGCTGAAAGCTTCCTATGCCTTTTTGGTCCAGATAATCCTGGGGGACTCGATAGATAGGTCTGAACCCGGGATTGGTTTGAGGCCCCATCGATGTCGCCGGAGAAATGTCCTCCTTGGCTTCGTAATAGTTCCCTTTGAACTCAACTCTGGCGCCCTTTTCTACAAAGTCGTCAGAGTTCCACGGCGGTGGATAGTGCTTGGTCCCCAAAGAGCCGAAGGCCGAATTATCATCTGGGTTCGGCGGTGCTCCGTTTTGAGGCGGCGCGGATGGTGACGGTTGCTGGTGTTGGTGTCTTTGTGGGCCAAATCCATTGCCGCCCGGTGTGATCAGGGGGTTACCGGTACCCTGATTTGAAGCGTCGGTATTTTTGTTCTGAGGGGGCTGGTAATCGCCGTAGCTGGACGAAGAGCCTGCAGTTTCCGTTCTCATGAGAAATTCCTGGCCTGGATTCATGGATGATCATGTCTTTGGTTTGGCTAGGGAGAACATGTTCTTGCCTAGCGTGTAAGGAGTCTTGCACGCAACGCTACGCCGACTGCGGTATATGTGTATTTTCGAGGTTGTATGAGAAACGGCGCTCCAATAAAAAAGAGTCCGCAAAAAGCGGGCTCTTTGACTGGAAGAAGTGCTGCAGGTGGATATTTTTCTTAATGCTTGTCATCACCACTGAATGCGCGGCGCAGCAACAGAAAAGCACCGCTATATGCGATGGCATGCACTGTGCCGTGCTCGGTATCAACGGCTTTGGGCGTTCGGATCTGAGTGATTTCTTCGAAGTGAATCGTTACTTGATCGCGCACGCTGCGTTGGCAGCACTGGCGAAGGAAGGTAAGGTCAGCGCGAAGGGTGTTGCGCGTGCCATTCGCGAATGCAAGCTCGATCCGGGCAAGCCGAATCTGCAGACGGTGTGATGCAGGAAAAAGAACCCTCCGAAAGGCGGGCTTTTTATTTCAATGCGGACCACGCAATTTTCGTAAATATCCATCGTCATGGTGCCTGTCGCAGCGAAGATACTGTGGCAAAGCATTCGAGCCGACGATGGGTGTCACTTGTCTACTACTCCGAGCATATTCATCACCAACAGAAGCTACACCTATAACGATGATTTGCCCAATGGCGGTTCGGGGATTTCAGTCCTGCCTGAAATCAAGCCGGTGCCTGGCGCCCCGTTTGCTAAGTCGCGTATGAAAAGGCCTGATGAGCAACTATCCGGGTTGCCAGCATCACCACTCCAACCGCAATCCATGCTGCAGAACCTGCAAAAGGACGTGCAAGCAGGGGGTTACCTGACTTCAGATGGGGAGCTGTTGGCCCATCGCTTCCTCTCTCCCAACACCAATTTATCGTCCCCGCCGTATGCGCGCGCCTTCAGTTTCGCCGTCAATGGTGTGGAATCGAATGATTCCTTCATTATCCAGGGCTTCGGCAATGGCGATCCGCAAAAAAATCGCATCGTGCTGTATATGCCGGACCATGGTGAAGGGCATGCCTATCATGAGTTTGGCTCCATGGACGAACTGCGCGCCTGGGTCGCACGTATGGGACAAGACCCCACTGGGCGCGCGAGGTTCTTGAGCCACTTTTCCGAGGTCGCGCAACCGTCGGTGGGGAACTCGTTAGATATGCTCAATGGCGCGTCCAATAGTCCGGAAGTGTCCTACCAAAACGATGTCGTCGTAGGCGCTTATGCGGAAATACGTGGCGATGTGTCTAAGCGTGTCGGTCACGCGGGATCCTACCCGCCGGGCAATGGCAAACTGAGCGACATCCAGTTCGCCGGCAACACCAAAGGCATCGATACCTTTCGCGGCAAAACGGCTGAAGGTGAGACGGTTAACTATCAATACGATGCCTACGGCAATCTGCTTGGTGCCGGTGATCGAGGGCATTTCTTTGTCCAGGAAAATGGCTTGAGAGTGCCTTCTGCCAGCATGGAAGTGTTCGACAATCAGAGTGCCTTCGATAAGCGAGTGGCCAGCATGGCTTCTGATAACGTCGGCGCCAATGATCTGCACGGGTTCATGGATGAGTTGCTGAATCATCTACAAAATCCCGCCTATGGTCTGGGCGATGCGCTGACGCAACTGGGGCTCAACGAAGGTACCAGCCGTTTTATGGAGCAGTTCGCTGGCAACCCGGTGGGTGCGCTATTGCACCAAGTCAACGATCTCACCGGCAATGCCTTCGGGCGCGCTCTTGGCATGGACCAGCAACATGCAGATGAGTTGCTCGATCAGGCCGGCCTGGCTATTGGGGCTTTGACCCCCTATGGAGCAGAAGAGTTTCTGGCCAGGGTCATTGCCAAGGCCAACAAGGGAGAAGCGCTAAGTCGGGAAGAGATTGCTGACCTGAACCAATGGGGCTCCTCGACCCCCACCGAAAAAAAGGAAGTAGTACCTCATTCGGGACCGGCTGGGATTTCCGGTGCGTCGACCCCGTTGTCAGATGTCGAACGCTACGCGACGTCTATGACTCCATCAGAGCTTGCTACGAGAGCCAAGAAAGAAGGGTACGGGGTCTATCACCTGGATGGTAAGCAATACGTTCCCTACGACGGCAGGGTGTATCAGGTTCGCGTGAATGCCTTGCAGCCTGATCGGGCCACCGTCATCGATCCGGCGACACAGGAAGAAACCGGAGAAATCTTCAAACGCGATGTCAATAATCAATGGGCGCCGGATAAGACGCCCAAGCTGCTGGGGGGCGCAGGTGGGCCCGCGCCTGCAAACCCGATCCCTGCAAGCGAGCCGAGGCGGATTGTGGTGCCCACCGACGGCGTCGAGAATTTTCCTGCTAGACCTAGAATTGCGTCGAAGGATGCGAGCAGCAATCAGTTGGTCTATCACGACGTACGCTACGACCCTCAAGTGGGTGCATGGAAGAGCAACGATGGCCGCTTCTGGTGGAGGCAGTCGTCGGATCGCGAGTGGGTTGGTGGAACTGAGCAGGAATTCAAAGCTGCCAAAGACAAGCTTCAATCCAACTACTCCAGCGTGATTAATGTTCCGGCAATTCCAGAGATTCCTGCGCAATCGGAACTGAAGGAAATTCCGAGGGATGTGCACTACGTTTGGATAGGAGGCGACCTGCCCGAAGATCGCATCGCCAATATCAAGAATAACGCGGCGAAGGCGAGCGGCTATCGTCACGTGGTGCACGTGGATGTGGATGATGCTTCCTTTGCAAAGATAAAGAAAAGTTTCGAAGGTTATCCAGCCATAGAGGTAAAAAATCTCAGGGATGAACCTTTCTTTAAAAAATTTCAGGCATCCGAAGCCTATCCCGCCTACAAGTTATTCAGTACCCCAGGGGCTGATGTCAATTATTCGGCAGCCTCGGACGTCCTCCGCTACTCTCTGATGGACGAGTATGGTGGCGTCTATCTGGACTCGGACGACTATCTGAAGGAAGGAGGGATATTCGGCCCGCTGATGGTGAAGCCTGGCGATATGCTGTTGTCGGATCAAGTCAGCATGCCGCATGGCGACTTGCATCAGGGATTCAACTCCAGTGCCTTCGCCACGCATCCGAACAATCCATTGCTGAAAGAGACTACCCGCGAAATGATCAAGGCGTTCGAGGAAAATAAGTCGAAATTTAAGAATCGCCCTCGAGCAGGTTCGGATGGGGATGAGAAATTCAATCGCTACATGGACGACGTGTTCAATATCACTGGGCCGGGTCTTTTAAACCGGGTGCTAAAAAAATACAGACCTGGTATCGAAAACTTGGATCTATTCAAGCTGAGGGATTTGGGGATTTACGAGAATGCGGTTGATTTAGAGCGTGACGTTCAGCGAATTCACTCCGGGATCAGATATTACGTGCAGCTCTCCTCGGATGAGAATATTTTCCCGGTCGTCATCGGTAGCGACCATAGTTGGCGACATACCCGCTAGCTATCTGGGTTAAAAAAAGCCCGCCTATTGGCGGGCTTTGCTGGTCAGAAAGAAACGACTTAATCCTCATCGTCACCACTGAACGCCCGACGCAACAACAGAAACGCGCCAATCGTGCCGGCGACAATAGCCGCTGTAGCCACCGGATGGCGATTCACGTGCCGGCGCAGGCGGCGGTACTGGTAGTTGGCCTCGTCGGCGAAATCCTCGGCGGCGCGGGCGATGCGTTTGCCGGTGTCGGCACCTTGCAGGCGGCTGACTGCGCGGCGACCGCGCGTCATCAGGTTGTCGGCCGTGTCGGAGACGCCATCGGTGTAATGACGAACGCGGGTGCTGAGGTCGTCGAGGCGACGTTCGATATCGGCTTGCTTGCTCATGGGGATGCTCCACACTGCCCGGAAGGTTGAAGTTGCCAGCGCTGGCGTGAGCGCGGCGTTAATCGATCATACGCGCGTTCAGCCATTCAGCCGCTTAACAGATTGTATTGGCCGCCGCGGTCCAGCGCTTTTCTGTAGGCCGGGCGCGCATGGATGCGTTGCAGGAAGGCTTGCAGGCGCGGATAGCGACCGTCGAGCCCGGCGCGCGCGGCCGCCGCTTCCAGCGGAAAGCTCATCACGATGTCGGCAACGCTGAAATCCGCGCCGCCGAACCAGTCGGCCTTGGCCAGCTCGCCTTCCAGATAGGCAAGGTGCAGGGCGATCTGCGGATCCACGAAGGCGGCCTGCACCTTGCCGGCGATCCCTTTCGCCACCGGGCGCACGAAAAATGGCACCGGTGCGGTTTCGACGCGCCGGAACACCAGCTTCAGCAGCAGTGGCGGCATGGCCGAGCCTTCGGCGTAATGCAGCCAGTAATTGCAGCGCAGGCGCTCCGGTGTGCCGTGCGTGGGAATGAGCTTGCCGGCGCCGTAGCGGTCGCCCAGGTATTCGATGATGGCGCCCGATTCGGCCAGGGTGAGTTCGTCGTCGGTTACTACCGGGGCCTTGCCCAGCGGGTGCACGGCGCGCAGTTCCGGTGGTGCGAGCAGGGTTTTTGGATCGCGCTGGTAATGCTTTATCTCGTACGGCACGCCCAGTTCTTCCAGCAACCATAGGATGCGTTGCGAGCGCGAATCGTTGAGATGGTGAACGGTGATCATGGCGGGTTTCCGTTGGCGTCAGATCGTTGGTGTGGAGGTTTGTTGATCTTGTATCGGTTGTTCCAGATGCAGGCGTTGGCGACGGCGCAGGCTGGGGAACATCCACATCCACAGGCCCACGACCACCAGCGTGCCGATGCCGCCGACCACGGCCGAGCCCACCGCGCCCAGCCATGCTGCGGCCATGCCCGATTCGAATTCGCCCAGTTGGTTGGAGGTATTGATGAAGATCGCATTGACCGCGCTCACCCGACCGCGCATTGCATCTGGGGTATCGAGCTGCACCAGCGAACCGCGGATCACCATGCTGACCATGTCGAAGGCGCCCAAGGCGAACAGTGCGATGAGCGACAGCCACAACACGTTCGACAGTGCAAAAACCAGTGTGGCGACGCCGAAGCCGGCGACGGAGGCGAACATGATCTTGCCCACGCGCCGTTCCATGTTGTGGCGTGCCAACCAGAACGACATCAGCAGTGCACCCACGGCGGGCGCCGCACGCAGCAGGCCCAGCCCCCACGGGCCGGTATGCAAAATATCCTTGGCGAAAATCGGCAGCAGTGCGGTGGCGCCGCCCAGCAGCACGGCAAACAGATCCAGCGAAATCACGCCAAGCACGTCCTTGCGCTCGCGAATGAAATGCACGCCGGCGAACAATGTTTTCAGCGTGGCGGGTTCGCGTTTCGGCGGTGCCTGCTCATAGCGCAATTGCGACACCATGGTGGCGGCAATCAGGTACAGCACGGCGGACGCGCTGTACACCACGCCGGGCCCGGCCACATACAGCAAGCCGCCCAGCGCCGGTCCGACAATCGACGCCGCCTGCATGGCCGAGCCGTTGACGGCCATGGCGCGCGGCAGCAGGGTGGGCGGCACCAGGGCGGGCACCATCGATTGCATCGACGGCGATTCGAACGCCTTGGCCACGGCGATGATAAAGATCAAAGCCAGGATGCCCGCTTCATCGATGGCATGCAGCAAGGTAAGCGTGGCCAGCAGCACGATCGCGATCCACTCCACGATCTGGCCGATCAGCACGATCCGCCGCCGGTCGAATTGATCGGCCAGGTGACCAGCGGGCAAGGCCAGCAACACGGAGGGAAAAAACTGCACCAGGCCGATCAGGCCCAGGTCGAACGCCCGTCCGGTGATGGAATAGATTTGCCACCCCACCGCCACCGACAGCATCTGGAAACCAAAGCTGGATGCGGTGCGTGCGCACCAGAAGGCGACATAAGCACGGTGTTGAAACAGCGAGTCGGCGGAGCCTGACGTGGGGGACTGCGACATGAAGGGTCCTTGCCTGGAGCGTGCATTATCGGGTGCGGAAGGCCGTATACAAAGCGGCACGCGAGGCGGTCATCCAGGCTCGATAGAATGGCCTTTATGACAAAGCACAGCGGCTTCACTTTCGAAAGCTTCCAGCGCTGGCGCCGCGGGTTCGAGCTGGCGTTCTGGCCGGTGTACTTCGGCGTCAACACGGTATTGAACGGTATGGTTTCGGTGATGGACCATCCAGACTCGTCGACCTGGGAACCCTGGGTATGGGAGTCCAGCAGTGCGGTGACAATGCTGGCCTTGATACCCGCCCTGGTCTATGTATCGCGGCGCTGGCCGTTGCGCTTGGAGACCTGGCAACGCAACTTGCCGCTGCATCTGGCTTTCAGTCTTGCGTTTAGCTTGATCCACGTCGTCGGCATGGTGGCCTTGCGCAAGCTTGCCTATGCGTTGGCCGGATCTCATTACGTTTTCGGCGAGGGGTGGAAGGACTTCGGTTACGAATACCTGAAAGACATCCGCAGCTATTTCTGGCTCCTGGTCGGCATTGGCTTGTATCGGCTGTGGGTGGTGCGTTTCCAGGGCGAGGCGCGCCTGCTGGACGAGCCGGACGTAGGGCCGCCGGTGGAATCCATCGAACAGCCCGAGCGCTTTCTGGTGCGCAAGCTCGGCAAGGAATTTCTGCTGGCGGCGCGTGAGATCGAATGGCTGCAGGCGTCCGGCAATTACGTGAACCTGCACGTGCGCGGACGCGATTATCCCTTGCGCACCACCATGGCCGCGATCGAAGCCCGGCTGGATGCGCAACAGTTCGTGCGGGTGCAACGCAGCTATGCCGTCAATCTGGAGTTTCTGGTCGAGATCGAGCCGCTGGATACCGGCGACGCGCGCCTGCTGATGCGCGATGGCGTGAAAATTCCTTGCAGTCGGCGTTATCGCACCGCTTTGCGCGATCGCTTCGGCCAGTCCGCCGTCGCCTGATGGCAGGTGGACATCGGGCCGTGCCGGTTGCGCCCGGCGGTGGCTCGTTCCAAGCTAACGGCCTGTCCAACGCCGGTGCTTCGTCCATGACCCGTTCGCTTCTTCATCGCTCCCTCATTGTGGCTGCCTCTTGCGGCTTGCTGGCCGTGGCCGCCTGTTCGCAGCAAGGGCAGAATGCGCCGTCGCAGGCCGATGCGGCCAAAGCCCAGGCCCAGGTGGAGGCCAACGAGGCCAACACCCAGCTGCAGAATTACCGCCAGCTGTTGCAGGCGAAGAACGACGAAATGGCCGCGGAGCTGGGCCAGGATATCGTGCAGCATTTCCCCAATACCGATGCGGCCAAGGAAGTGCAGCAAACCTTGCCGGAGGTGGAGCAGCGCGCGAAGGCCGCAACGGAGAAGCGCCGCCTGGCTGCGCTGTGGACTTACCAGGTCGGCCCGATGGAGGGCGGTACGCAGTCCACGGCCAGCCTTTTCAGCGAACGGCCATCAGGGGATCACGCGGTGCGCCTGATACTGCGGCGCCACACCAAGTGGGGTCAGAGTGTATTTATGTTTGGTCCGGGGCACGGCTTCGTGTGCAAAGGTAACTGCGTCATCCAGGCACAGTTTGACGGCAAGCCGCATCCCTTGCGCGCCTTCCTGCCCACGACCGGCGAGCCGGCGATCTTCATCCGCGACGACAAGCCCTTTATCGAAGCGATGGAGAAAACCAAGCGCATCACCATGGACGTGGAAATGCAGGACGGCGGCAAGCAGACGCTGGTATTCGAAACGGGCGGTTACGACCCTTCGAAGTGGACCGATCTCGGCAAGAAATAAGCGGGGCGCGTGACAGGTTGTCTTGGTGCCGTTGACGACACATCCCATCATGGAGGAAGTCGCTCATGTCGAAAATTCGAGTTTTGTTGACCGCACTCATCGCCGCCTCGCTGGTGGCCTGTGCCAGCGTGCCCTATGCGCAACGCCAGCAGCAGCGCCAGCAAGCCTATAACGCCTCTGCCGGTGCGCCGGTGCAGAGTTTCCGCCTGATCTTGAGCGGTTTCTATTCCTGGGAGCCGCTCAGCGACACGCAGTTGGTGATCTACACGCAGCCCACGCGTGCCTATCTGTTGGACGTCTGGCCGTGCACTAATCTCACTTTTGCCAGCGGTATCGGCCTGACGTCGTTCGCCAACCAGGTGCAGGTGGGGTTTGACCAGATATTCACCGGTCGCGGTTATGTGCCCTGCCGCATCAAGCAGATTCGACCCGTGGACCTGGCGCAGTTGAAGGTGGAAAAGGAAGCGCAACGTCACGTGGACAGCTTGCCGCGCGACAGTAGCCAACCCGCATCCGCGTCTTCGTCGGCAGGTGCTACCGAGACCCACTGAGCCCATGGCCGAGCCGGAGATTTTCTGCCCGCAGTGTGCCTGGCGTCCGATAGGGCCTGTTAGCACTATTTTCGTGGCCCGCGCCGGGAGCTGTTTGCTCGCCAGCCAAGGAAGAGTGAACGAGTGTACGTCCGTACACGACTGAGCGATGACGCCGGATGGCGGGCAAACAGACCCGGCCCGAAGGGTTGCCGTTGAGTGGCCGCCATGCGGCAGCGCGCGGCCCAGGCTTGGCAGCCAGCCAAGTCAGTGCCACGCACTACCACCTGACGACCACTCAACGACAACGCGGGCTACGAAAATAGTGCTAACAGGCCCTATGCACCAGCCGCTGGATTTGTTCGCAGAAAATGGGCGGTTGCGGCACGCTGTGGAATACGTTCTGGACGGGCGGTGTTTGTCCCGGCTGCGGTTATCGCTGGGAAATCACCGCCTGTCTTTCGTGCAAGCAGTTTTCGCTGCATGAGCACTGGTACCACTGGCCCGAATCCAGCACGCAGGATCGTGAGCGCGAGCGTGAAGTGGAGTACCCATCTTCCGGCTGAAGGGGCAGGGTGCGCGCTGTGCACTTCCACGGCGCTGGCGCGTTTAGGCCGACAGAGAAACCGGAGAGAGTGTCATGTCGAGGACCCAAATCGCATTGGCCGCCTGTGCGGCGGTCTTGCTTGCCGCCTGTTCCAGCGTGCCCTATGCGCAACGCACGCAGCAGCGGCTGGATGCCTATAACGGTGCTGCCGGCACGCCCGTACGCAGTTTTCAGTTCTTGAGTCGCATCTGGTCGTGGGAGCCGCTGTCCGATACGCAGCTGGCGATCTACACCACGCCCAACAAGGCGTATTTGCTCAATACCTGGAGCTGCCCGAACTTGATGTGGGCCCAGGCGATCGGGCTGACCTCCACCTTCCGCGAGGTATCGGTGAATTTCGACAAGGTGCTGACCGGCCGTCCCTACGCGCCCTGTGTCATCACCCAGATCCGTCCGGTCGACCTGTCGAAGTTGAAGATTGCCCAGGCCGCCCAGCGTGAAGTGGATATGCAGCCGCGCGACAACGCCAATGGCGCCGCACCGCCGGCAGGCAACAGCAGCCACCCGTAACTATTAGTTGGGTGCTTGCCCGAAGCCCGTCGTAGGTTGGGTTAGCGCAGTGTACGGAGTGGGGACATGGGTAACGCCTGTTCGGAGACATGGGTAACACATGTAAAGGCGAGTTTAGCGCGGTAAACGCAAGTCGATGTGTTGAACGGTGCGATGCATGAACAGCACATCCATCAGGCCATCGGTAGGCGATGGCCTGATCGCCACCGGCAGCCCCACCAACCCTTCGCTCACAAAGATCGTGCGGCCGCGATACACGATCTGGCCGTTGCGCCGAACCTTCAACACGTGCACGCCTTGGTCGTAGAGGATCGGTGACAGACGGGCAGGATAAGCGCGCGGACTGGGTCGATAACGCGAGATAGGGGGACGCAATCCCAGCGCCTCGTGTGGTCGCCGGCAGTTATAGAGATGGCGCCAGCTGTCCATGGCGCGCTGGCAGGCAGCCAGGCTGGCGTAGTGGCGAGCT
>NZ_JADIKF010000036.1 GCF_016904945.1 Dyella mobilis | reverse complement strand
GCGAGCGCAGCATGCGCCTGCAATGCCTGATCCAGGACGGCGAACTGCAGCTCATCGCCGGCGACCTCACGCTGCCGATCCGTCCGGCTATCCGCAAGGGTGAGTACGCTGTCGCTTGAGAAAGTGCCCCTGCCCCGTTTTGAAACGTCCGCCGTGGGTCGAAAGCAGACCTTCAATATGTCACCGCTATTAGATAGCGCGCTGACCAATCGCGGATCTGCTTTTCCGTTTCACCATCATGTATGCCAAAAGGGCCGCAAGCCCCACTGCAAAGTAAGGTAATTCGCCCCAAAGACCTCCACCGTCCCATTTGTATCGAGAATAGCCAATGACACGGAGAATGATCGGGACGATGCCCATGCCAATCAGCGAACAGGACAAAAGCAGATATCCGAGCGACTTTTTCAGCAATACGAGTACGCCGGAATATGCAATCAAGCAACCAAAAACCATCAGTATGAGATTGATAAAACGCCAATGACTCGACCACTGCTCGGGTTTAAACACTCCTGATTGCAATGTGCTCGCCCGAAAAAGAAGTTCGTACGTATGGACCAAGGCATCGGTTTTCAGCCAATCGTTCAGACCAAATGCACCCACGCTTAGACCAAGGATAATAAACAGACAGCCGCTAATGCGATGAAACATGTCGTTGACTCCTTAGCTCGATCGCCAAAGTCACTTACTGCCATCTCATTTTTCTATGTCTGCTTTGGGTCGAAAGCGGACATTGTTGCTCGATCACGGCGACTCGCCGTCGGGCTGCGCTTTCTCGTTTAGCTTGTAGGCGGCAGCGCGCTCCAGGAAGGCAATCGTTTCCTCAAATATTTGCGGAACGGCGGGAGGCAAATCGGCGTTCGCCTGCGATGCCGCAAAGTCACCTTTGGCTCCCGCCAGAAGCTCATCGATCAGCCCAGGTTCCTTCTGGTCCATTCGCTGCAAAAGACTCAGCAAGATGTAGGAACTGGCATACGCCTTGGCTTCCGGTTTCGTGAGTTCCCTTGACATCGACGAACCTCCTGCAAGTTGCCCAATTGTTTCGGTGGACATGTCCGCTTCGGGTCGATAGCGGACCTTTCCAGAATATAGCCGTAAGCGATCCTGACGCCCATGGTCAGCATCAGCGGGGTGTTCAACGGCCACCAGAATTGGTGTTCAGTCAGACCGGAATCCGCAACTGGATAGTTGGAATGACGCCCGCACCTCCAGTTTGACCAAGATAGCTATCCAACGGATAGAATGAGCCCTCTTCGCGAGAACGGCAGGGACGTCGTGGAAAGTGGCGTCCTCCTCTATCGCAAAAATATGGACACAGCGCCCGGGGGAGCGATGGATACCCAAGAAGCAAGCAAGTCCTCGACGGTTTGGATCATCTCGGCTTTATTATTGATCGCGCTGGTCGCCGTATGCTTTAACGGCCAAGCTGCGCTATTTACCGGCGTTGCTCTTATTCCATGGTGCTATGTAGTTGGGAGTTTTCGCAGCGGGCGGATGACGTTCCTGAGACCGAAGCGCAAAGATCCCGTGCTCGTACCGTTGGTGGCCGCCCTCCTTTTTCTTGGGGTCGGGGCAAATGTGCTGGCAGATCTTTTGCACCCTGGCGACATCCTGTTGCCCGCCGCAATAGTGGGCATTTTGCTATGGCTCGCATTTTATGTTGCTGCAACGCGCATGGCCGTTGCTGACAGGCCGAAGCTCGGTGAAATGTTGGCGTTGGGCGTCCTGTGCCTGATCTATGGCGGCTCAACGGCTGCGCTGTTCAATCGCCTATTGGACTACCACTCACCGCAAACCTATCCAAGTCAGGTTACGCAGAAATACGTGGAAGATCGCAGGAGCACGTCCTATTACCTACAGGTTGGCGATTGGGGACCGGGCATTCATGGCGACAGAATAGCGGTCGACTACGACCAATATAATCGCACAAACATCGGCGATCCCTTATGCATGGGAATCTATTCCGGACTATTCGGGGCGCGGTGGACAGGTCAGGTTGCCGATCAGACTGAATGCACGATGTCCTCTGAATGATCTTGCCGGGGTTGGCGGCGAGACGATTGACGCGTTTGTTGTAGGTGAACGCTTCGTCATCCGTTGAGACAAGACACTCGATTTCCGTCTCGCCTCGGTCTTTCAGGGCCTCGACGCGTAGAAGGCCGTCCAGAAGGAAGTGCGTATCAGGATCGTCCCGATTGGCCACTACCACCGGCATTTCGATGACGCCTATCCGCGCATCGATTACTACCCGTCCGAGGAAGCCCGTGCGGTTATCGAGACGGTAAAACCATCAAAACTACACCGACTAGAACTGCAGCGAACATCAAACCTCCCTTTTATCGCGCTCATCCTGCTAACCCTGACATGCCCCGTTTGGGCCGATAGCGGACATTCGAGCGGCAAACTGCAATCACTTATCTGTCAGTGATTGCAGTAGATTGCTTTGTGAGAACGCCAAACTTGGAGCCAAAAGAAGAAGCAATCCTATGACCTTAGGCATCTTTCTCCCCCTCAGAGATGTAATGGCCACCAACGCTATTGAAGTGTCCGCTCTGGGTCGGAAGCGGACCTTTCCAGAATATAGCCATAAGCGACCCACGCCCCCATCGTCAGCACCAGCGAGGTGTTCAGTGGTCGCCGGAACTGGTGTTCACTCAAACCGGAATCCGCATCTTGCATAACATTCACTGCATTTCATGGATCCACCTTCATATCGACGCGTCGGAGTACCACAGGTTACACCTTGACGTTAATTGAAGCGTCGGTTGCCGTCACTCCATCCATCGCGAAGTAGTGAAAACACCGCACGGATCGCCGCTTCCGAATCGGCGCCATCTCGCGTCAGAGCAGGGATGTCTAGGATCAAGCGCGCGGCTGCGCGGCAAGTCGGGTCATTTGCATCCTGTCCCAGCTCCTTTGCCAACGCAGTGCCCAGTGTTTTGGTGTGGCGAGTCCACATGCGATCAGCATACGCGCGCAGCACCGGTGTTGAATCGATCAACGCAACGAACTGATTTCGCTGACTGTGACCTTCAAACGCTCGCCATAGCGCAAGAATGTGGTCGTGCAGGGCGTCCACAACGCTTTGGTCCGATGGACGGGTTTGAACGGCTTCGACAAATCCAGTTTCCATCTCCTGATCCAAATCAAAGACCAGCGCTTCTTTGCCCGAAAAATGTTTGAACACCGTTGTCACCGAGACGTCTGCGGCATCAGCCACGTCTTTGATGCTCACGGCGTCGTAGCCGCGCTCAAGAAATAAGGTCAACGCCGCGTCGGCGATCGCTTGCCGGGTCGCGGCCTTCTTGCGCTCTCGGCGGCCAAGGTTTTCGGTCGTCATCTCAAAGCTAACTCAATCTAGTAAGCATACAATAAGTGTAATTATTTCACTTATGTAGTCAATATGATTTTATTGCCGCCCCATAACCCTCTAGAGCCCGCCCATGACCACGCCAGCCTTAGCGAAGGCCCGCATCGCCATTATTGGGGGAGGACCGGGTGGTCTGACTTGCGCTCGGATTTTGCAGCGGCGGGGTCTAAATGCGACCGTTTACGAGCGAGACTTGACCGCGGAGATCAGAGATCAGGGCGGCAGCCTGGATCTGCATGAAGATAACGGTCAGATTGCTTTGCGAGAGGCCGGGCTGCTAGAGGAGTTCTTTCGCTTGGCGCGGCCTGAGGGTCAGCAGATGCGCAAACTTAATTCCTTGGGCCACGTCCTTGATGACGAGTTGCCCGAGGAAGGGAACCTATTCAAGCCAGAGATTGATCGTGGTCAGTTGCGCGATCTCCTCCTGGCCTCATTGCGTCCGGAAACCGTTCAATGGGGTAAATCGCTTGCGTACATCGAGGGTCCATCCTACGGTCCTCGATGGCTTCGTTTTGAAGATGGTTCCAGTGCCGAAGTGGATTTGGTCATCGGTGCCGATGGTGCGTTTTCTAAAGTGCGATCGGCAGTGTCCGAAGTCGTTCCGTACTACAGCGGAGTCACGTTCTTGGAAGCGTGGTTTCACGACATCGATCAGCGTCATGGGGAGTTGGCTGCGCTCATCGGCCAAGGCACGGCTTTCGCGGCGGACGGCGAACGATGCTTGGTTGCACAACGTAGCAGCGCGAGTCGTATGCGTGCCTATGTCGTGCGACGCCTGCCGCTAAATTGGATGGAAGATGCGGGTCTTTTTATCACGGATACAAACGCGATTCGTGCATACCTTCTGGATGAGTTTCGGGATTGGTCACCGCGGATGAAGCGGCTGATTACCGACAACGATGGCCCCTATGTCAGCCGCCCGTTATTTGTGCTGCCGGTTCCTCACAAGTGGGAGCACGTGCCGACCGCAACGTTGTTGGGCGATGCAGCACACCTCATGCCACCCTTGGGTGTCGGTGTGAATCTAGCCATGTTGGATGCAAGTGACCTTGCATGCGCGCTATCCACGTCCAACACGATCAGCGAGGCCGTTTCCTGCTATGAGGACTTGATGCTGCCGCGTTCCATCGAAATTGCGCGCATGTTGGAGGGGGCCGCAGAGCATTTACTCCGTGCTCACGTCAGCAACGCGGATGCGCAATGAACGCCAACCAGTTGGTTGCGGTTAAGGCCCGCTTCCGACCCCAAGCAGACGCGGGTAAGTAGGGGGCGAGGTAGACGACTTCCATTCGTTAGCGGGTCGCGGAGCCAGTGGTCGTCGTCGCGCGGCACCTTCCATTTCACATCGAAAAAGATGTCGCGAAGCAACTGCTTCTGCACGGTGGGATAGAAGGTTATTGGCGGCGTGATAGTGGCTATTGCCCGCGCTTCGTTAGTTTGTCCCACTTCTTCTTGAGCGTGCGGTTCCACCACATCGCATATCCCGTGATTACCAGGACAATAGGCACCAGGCCAAGCAATGCCCATATGATCTGCAGCCACCAACCGCCGAAGTCGCCAAAATGCACTGAATAAAGAGCAAGCGAAAGCCGCTCGCCCGCGGTCCAGTGCACGCTTGAGGTGTTCATCAGCATTGCACCAGTGGCTGGCTGAAACACGACTTCATCTTCGAGCTGTTCCATGGGCACCGACGGTCGCGGCGACATGTAAACCTGTACCTCTCCATGGGGTCGATCAACATCCATGAATACATATGCAAGTTTGTCCAGCGGATACATGCGCTGCGCTAGGCCGATGAAATCATCTAAGGGAAGGATTGCATCGCCCTGATGCCAGTCCGAGGGGCGTTGCTCAAGGCTCGGCATGGGCGACAGCGAGCGTATCGCATGGTGAACGGGCTTCGGGAAAATGAAATATGCGCCCGTAATTCCCCACATTGCCACGAGGACAAAGCACCAGAACCCGAAAGTCCTATGCAAATCGAAGGCAATGACTTTCCAACGGCTGCGCCAACTGATCCACAAGGCTCGTCTCCAACTGCGAATCCCCGGCCACCACAGTATGAGGCCGATGACCGCCATCACGAACAGCAGCACACCCCCTATGCCGACAGCCACTGCCCCACCCGCGCCAAGAACCAGGTTGGTGTGAAGCGCCAACATGGACTCTACGAACCAGTGCTCCTTCTCAAGGACTACTTGCTTCACGATGCCTTTGGTAAAGGAATCGACGTAGACGACGACCGTATTCCCATTAAAGGTGACGCCGATGGGTACTACACGCCGCTCGGCCGAGCGCATGTCGATGTTGGCAAGCCTGCCACCCGGGTTCGCCCGCAACGCTACGTTGGCCAACTGGCCCCACGTGGCAGGTCCACGGACGGATGACTCTGAAAGCGGCGGCCTGTCATTGAGCAGGTTTTGCTCGAACACCAATACGCTGCCGCTGAGGCAAATGGCAATGACATAGAGGCCAATGACGATGCCTAGCCAGAGATGTACCTGAAAAAGTGCCCTGCGCCACCACAGTGTATGCGGCTGTTTGATGTATCCCATGTCGGCCCCTCACGTGCAGCAGGCGGCGTTCTTGTTCGAGCGCTGCCGACTAGGCGACTGCGGCGGAAAGCGCGAACTTCTGCGCAAACGCCTCACCAGCGATAGCGAGCGGAAACCGTGATTTCGCGCGGATAGCCGTAATAGCACCATGCGGCGCTCTGGCAAGCCGAGATATAGCCGCGATTGAACAGGTTAGCCGCCGTGATCTGGAAGCGCCAGTTTTGTATGTCGTAATGTGCGTGGGCATCAAACAGTGTATAGCCGCCGGTGCGGAACTGGTTGAAAGTATCGCCGTAATGCTCGCCGATGAAGCGCACGCCGCCACCGAAGCCGAAACCGGCCAGCATCCCTTCGTGCATATCATAGTCGGCCGATAACGAGGCCTGCTGCTTGGGTACCAACGGCACCTGCTTGCCCAGTGAGGCATCGTTGGCGCGTGTCACCCTGGCATCGGTATAGGCATAGGACGCCGTCAGATTTAGGTGGTCAGTGACCGCCACGTTTGCTTCCAGCTCAGCGCCGCGCGTACGCACCTGGCCCTGCTGCAACTCAAAGAAGAGATGGTCGGGATCCACGGTGAGCGCATTCTGCTCCGTGAGCTGGTACACGGCGCCCGTGATGAGCGTATGACCGTCGGGCGTCTGGTATTTCAACCCGGCTTCGTATTGGTCGCCAGTGATGGGCTTGTAAGCGCTGCCGTCGAACGTGGTACCTACCGTAGTCTTGAACGAGTGCGAATATGCGACATACGGCACCAGTCCGATGTCCGTGGTGTAGTTGACGCCGAGCCGACCTGAGAAGGCATCGTTGTCCTGCCGCTGTTGCGTATCGCCGATGAGGTCGTCGACGTGGTTGGTCACCCAGTCTTCGCGACCGCTGGCGGTGATGCCCCACTTGCCAAGGGTGATCTGGTCCTGCACATAGGCACCCAACTGCTCGAGAGTGCTGTCGGTGTGGTACGTGTACGGACACGGGGCTAAAGCTTGGCCATAGACCGGATCGAAGATGTTGATGGACGGGGCCGAGCAAAAGCCCGACTTGTAGTCTTCATGGTTGTGCTGGTAATCCACGCCCATCAGCACATCCTGCTGCACGCTTCCCTGATCGAATTTCGCCGCCAGTTGGTTATCGACGGCGAACACGTTGTTGTGATCCACCAGTGGATAGTTGTAGCGATCGAGGGTGTAGAAGTCGGGCTCCAGATCCAAAGCGAAGATGCCGCGATGATCCACCTTGTCGTTCTGCAGGCGAAGATCCTGACGGAACGACCACACGTCGTTAAAGCGGTGGTTGAAGGCGTAGCCAAACGATTCGTCGGTTTTTAGGTAGTGGTCGTACCCCGGCTCGCCGGGATTGACGTTGCTCGGGATCTGGCCGTAAGGATTCGGAAGCAGCGTACCGATTTCCGGTAGAAAGCCGCCCACACCGTCGGAGACGGCGCGCTGGTAGCGCGGCAGCAACGTGAGCGAGGTGTCCTCGTCTGGCTGCCACGTGAGGCTGGGGGCGAAGTAATAGCGGTCATCCGTCGAGTGCTTGATATTGGAATCACCCTTGCGCGCCAGCGCCACTACACGCCACAGCCAGTGCCCCTCTTCGCCAAATTCGCCACCAGTGTCGGCAGCCAATTGCTTCTGGCCGAAGCTGCCTACCGTGGCGACGATTTCGTGCGGAGCATCCAGGCTCGGGCGCTTGCTGATCATGTCGATCATGCCACCCGGAGGCTGCTGGCCGTACATGGCCGACGAAGGTCCCTTGTCCAGTTCGATGCGCTCCAAGCCGTATGGCTCGATGCGCGAATCGGCCGTCCACGAGCCATCGGGTAGTGGCAGGCCGTCGAGGAACTTCGCAGGATCGTAGCCACGCACCAGCATCCAGTCGCTGCGTGGATCAGCACCGTAGGCACCACCGACGACACCGGCGGTGTAACGCACAGCCTCGTCCAAACCCTGCATGCCATACAGTGCCATGCGATCCGGCGTGATGACGCTCACCGACTGCGGAATATTCACCGCCAGCGTAGCGGTCTTGGTCGTGGAATAAACGACCTTGACCGCGCTGAGGGTAGTGGTGTTCTTCGCGTCAGCTTTGTTCGTGCCGCTGGAAGACGCGGGCGCCGTCTGGGGCGCTTGGTCGGTGGCAAAAGCGGGGGCGACAAGCGCAAACGTGATCGCAACCAGAAGCGCACTTCTGGAGAAGGAGGGAGGCATTTCCGTTGACCCTGTAGGGGAGGACTGTTTGGCGGGCGCACCTTGCGCCACTAGGCAACGGATATGGTAATGATTCTCATTTGTCAGTCAACTCTTTGCCCTGCGGCAGCGTATGTCACGCCGGCAGCGCCTTAGCCAGCATGGCTGCGGACTGACCGTCGAGCGTCGTTCCCCCAATTTGACCGGCGCCCGCCGAATGTTGTTAATGAGAATTATTCGCGCTAATCTTTCGAGCTGTTAGCCGCCCTGTTCCGGGTAAGCCATCAACTTCCAGAAGGGGCAGTGCAATGGTGATCCGGGGAAGCTCGGCCCGAAAGGCCGACACGTGGGCGCGAGCGTACAAAGCCAGAATGGTGGCCGCGGCAGTCACCATTACGCTGCTGGCTAGCGCGTCGGCGCTAGCCGGACCGCCACCGATCTCGGCGCCGATTAGCGCGACACAAGGTGCCAACGGTCAACCGGCAGACTTCGCCAGCTTTCTGGAAAACCTCAAGCGCAGCAATTTCATGCTCGGCGACATGTTCGGCCTGCGCACCTGGCTAAGCAAATACGGCATCTCGCTCGCCGTCCAGGAAACCAGCGAGGTGCTTGGCAATGTCACCGGCGGTACGCGTCGCGGCGCACAGTACGACGGTTTGACCCAGATGGTGATGCAGCTGGACACCCATCGCGGGTTTGGATGGTACGGCGGCCTGTTCAACATCAGCGCACTGCAGATCCACGGTCAGAATCTGAGCGCAGATAATTTGGACACGATCCAAACCGCAAGCGGTATCGAGGCTGATCGGGCGACGCGTCTGTGGGAAATGTGGTACGACCAAAAATTCCTCGAGGAAGATCGCCTCGACATCAAGGTTGGCCAACAAAGCGTTGACCAGGAATTCATCGTCAGCCAGAACGCGTCCTACTTCGTGAACACGATGTTTGGCTGGCCCGCACTCCCCTCCTACAACATGCCCGGTGGCGGCCCCGCCTATCCGTTGTCCGCACTTGGCGTGCGCTTTCGCTACCGTCCCATCGACCCGGTCAACATTCTCGTCGGCGTATTCAATGGCAGCCCCACGAGCAATAACCAGGGCGACCCTCAACAAACCGATCCTTCCGGTACCAGCTTTCCGCTGGGTGGCGGACGATTGATCATGGCCGAGATCCAATATGCCTACCCGGCGTTGGGCAGCATGGTGTATCCCGGCGAATCGGCGCCGCTGGCGCGAACCTATCGCTTGGGCGCGTGGTATGACACGGAAAGCTTTGCCGACCAACGCTATGACGTAAACGGCATGCCGCTTGCCAGCCCGCTGAGCAATGGCGCTCCACTGCAGCACAAGGGCAATTTCTCGATATATGCAGTCGCCGATCAGATGCTGTGGCGGAGCCATGATGATCCCAACCACACCTGGAATGCCTTCGCCCGCGCCATGGGGACGCCCCAAAGCGACCGCAATTTCATCAAGTACAGCATGAATGCCGGCGTGGTCGAACACGAGCCTTTCCGAAATCGTCCTGACGACACCTTTGGTGTAGGTATGGGCTACGTACGGGTATCGAGCTCCCTCTCCGGATACGACGCCGATGCCGCGCATTATGCCGAGGCGGTCGATCCGAACAGTTTCAACTTGATTCGCAGCTCGGAGACTTATGTGGAGCTGACCTATCAGTATCAGATGCGTCCTTGGTGGCAGCTCCAGCCAGACCTGCAGTACGTCTTCAACCCCGGCGGTGGCGTCGTTAACCCAAGCAATCCCACCCATCGGATCGGCAACGAGCTGGTCGTCGGTTTGCGCACCAACATTCTGTTCTGAGGTTTCCAGGATGACTACTTCCGTTCTTCGTCGCATGAGTCTGTCGCGCACGGTCGCCGCATGGGCGGCAACCGTATTGATCTTTTCCGCGAACGCCATCGCGGGCGAACCCAAGGGCATGTTGGAAACGATCCATCGGCACGTACTGCTGACCTCGTCCGTGGCCGATAACGGCGATCTCAATCCCTATGCAGTGGTGATCGCACCGGTCGCGGCTGGAACCATCCAAGCCGGCGATGTGCTGGTCGACAATTTCAACAACCTATCTAACCTCCAGGGTACCGGCACGACCATCATCGACTACCGCCCATCGACCAAGAAGACCACGTTATTTGCCAAGCTGCCGCAGAAATTGCCGCAGTGTCCAGGCGGCGTAGGTCTCACCACAGCGATGACCATGCTCAAGACCGGTTGGGTCATCGTGGGTAGCACCCCAAGCACCGACGGTACGACCGCCACCAAGGGCGACGGTTGCCTCATCGTGCTCGATCCCAGTGGCAAGATGGTTGCTGCCTGGTCGGGACCGACCATCAATGACCCGTGGGGCGACATGGCCGTGGTCGACAACGGCTCGACCGCCACGCTATTCATCAGCATGGCGGGGTTTGGCCTACCCAGCCCGGATGTGATCGACAAGGCCACGGGTTTTCCGGTGGTTCTGCACAAGGCCACCGTGCTACGCCTCAACATTCAAATTCCTGATGGCAAACCGCCCGTCTTGATCGATCAGACCGTGATTGGCAACGGCTTTTCGGCGCGCGCAGACCGCGACAACTTCTTGTTGGGTCCTACCGGTTTGGCGCTGGGTTCGGATAACACGCTGTACGTGACCGATGGGTTGGACAATGTCATCACAGCCATTCCCAATGCCTTGTCGCGCACCGACAGTGCGGGCACGGGCAAGGTCGTGACGCAAGGCGGCCTCCTGAGCTGGCCGTTAGCAATGGTCTATACCCCAGCCGGACACCTCTTGGTATGCAACGGCAAAGATGGGCAGTTGGTGGAAGTCGACCCCGTCGCCGGCAAGCAGATCTATAGCCAGTGGATCGATTCCGATCAGGCCCAATCACCGCCCGGTAACGGTGATTTGTTTGGCATTGCACTCATGCCGGATGGCCAAGGTTTCTACTATGTCGAAGACGACATGAATACCCTGATGCGGGGTGGTAAATGAACGACACCAACGATCCCGATCGTTTAAGCCGACGCCGCTTCCTGACTTCCACTGCCACGGCGGTCACCATCGCCGCCACGTCTACCGCGGCGGCGCCGCACGTTTTGGCGAAGACATCGGGAACGGCAAGTTCCGAGGCGGACATCATTCCCTTCTGGGGGAGCCACCAAGCGGGCATCGCCACTCCTCAACAAGGGTTCGTCTATTTCGCGGCATTCGATCTGGTGACCGACAAGCGTGACGATGTGATCGCTCTGTTGCGTCGTTGGACAGAGGTGTCTGCTCGGCTCACGCAAGGGCAAACGGTAGCGCCATTGACCGATGACGTGGCCAATCCTCCGGTTGATTCCGGCGAAGCGGTGGGTCTCACCCCAAGCCGCCTCACGGTCACGTTCGGCTTCGGTCCGGGCCTGTTCGCGACCTCGGA
This sequence comes from Dyella mobilis, assembly GCF_016904945.1. GTDB lineage: Bacteria > Pseudomonadota > Gammaproteobacteria > Xanthomonadales > Rhodanobacteraceae > Dyella_B > Dyella_B mobilis. Next base: position 208,300 of record NZ_JADIKF010000036.1, on the reverse strand, counting down.
TGGAAAAGATCGTTACGGCCTCAACAAACATCGTCCCGAAGCATTGGTAGACCTCCCACGGTTCAACGGTGACCAACTGGTGCCTGAGCGCACCGGTGGTGATTTGTGTATCCAGGCTTGTTCGAACGATCCTCAGGTGGCATTCCACGCTGTGCGCCAACTCGCTCGGCTCGCCTACGACGCCGCGAAAATGCGCTGGGCGCAGCCGGGCTTCCTGGCCGCACAGAAGGACAAGGGCACGCCGCGCAATCTGATGGGCTTCAAGGACGGCACGATGAACCCGCCGATCAACAGCTCGGCGACACTGGATCGCTATGTTTGGGCTGGTGACGACGCAGGCTGGATGAATCACGGCAGTTACCTGGTTGCGCGCCCCATCCGCATTGCGCTCGAGCACTGGGACCGCATGAAGCTCGGCTTCCAGGAACAAGTCATGGGGCGTCACAAGAACACCGGTGCGCCGCTGGGTGGCAAGCACGAAAAAGATGCTTTGGATCTCGACGCCAACGATGCCGATGGCAACCCCATCATTCCCGACAACTCGCACGTGCGCTTGGGTGCTCCCACCGTTAACGATGGGGCCCAAATACTGCGTCGATCCTATTCCTACGATAACGGCCTGAGCTTTACGGCCGAACGCTGGCCACCATGGCGCCAGGCGATGGAGTTCGACGCAGGTTTACTTTTCCTGTGTTACCAGAGCGACCCACGCACGGGCTTCATCAAGATATTCGACAATATGTCCAAGTTCGACATGTTGAATCAGTTTGTCACTCACATTGGTGGTGGGGTGTTTGCCTGCCCGCCAGGTGCGAAAGAAGGTGGCTACGTGGGGCAAGCCCTCTTCGATATCGCTTGATCGTGGGAAAGTGCAGCACGTCGCCTTGGACGAGAAGCCTCGTTGAGGCGACGGGGTGCTTGGTCGTGTCTGCCACGCCTACGTTGATCTTTTCTGCCTCAATCACAGTCCGTCTTAGCCTGAAGGCATGGACTCGCACGGGGTCCAGACGCTATGCATCTCTTATCGCACCCTCACGCCGCCTCCCACTCCGCCCTCGACAACACAGGCTAGTCGATATTGATATCGTGCTCTCAGTACGCCCTCGACTCCGGTGAATGCCATCGGGCGAACGCTTGCAAAAAGCAGTCCCAGAGGATTGCGGGGGACCCGTGATCTCGATGAAGCAGACGGCGCCGAACGGTTGCAACAATGGATGTTGAGCACCAAGCTGGCGAATGACACCAACCCCTTCGTTCGGGTCTAACCACTGACCATCAATCAGCTTCGTGAACGGTCTGGTGACCCAGTGTGATTGCAATAAGCGTCGACGACTCGTGGACAATCAGTCGATGCCAATCACCGGATGGGACGATAAATGCGGCTTGTGGCTGCAACAGGCTTGCCTCCACCCGGCCGCTGTCACGGAACTCGACGGAAAGAGAGCCCGATAGAAGGATCAGGAGTTCATCACCATGAGGATGCATCTCCCACGTAGGGTAGTGCACATCCTCAGAACAACTCGCATGAAAGAGCGTGAGCATGCGACCTCCCACCAACGAGGGATCTTGCCTCGTGTTCCTGAGAAATTCGACAGTCCTTGGATAGGAACGCATGCGTCCACCCCCTGCCAGATAAATGCAGTGATCTTGGAGACTCACGGCCCCCTGATCGATGTGACTGTCTTGTACGGTCATTCTGATCGCTCCTGAGTTACGAAAAAACAAATGGGTTCACGTGTTCCTCGATATGCGAGGCGTGCTATCGCATTTTGACGAACAGTTCTTGCATCTTGCTTCGAAGACCCATTGCGACGCTCATGCTGGACAGGCCGAGCCGCCCCGTCATGACAGCGGCCATAGGTGCCAAGCGCCCCTGGCCGATAGCGCGCAGGTCATCGATGGTGGCACTCAACGTGAGGTCCGCGGGCTTATCTTCATTCGTGACCGAGCTTCCATCGATGAGAATGAAGCCTTCGCCACGCAGGTCGAACTTCAAGGTCTTTCCGAGTCCGGCATCGTTGCCCACTGCGATTTTCACGCGCTCCGTCATTTCTGCGAGACATGTCGGGGCTTCTGCCGCTCCGTCGTTCAGAACGCGATTGCTCGATACGGTTTCGGCTACATCGTGCTTGGCCAGATCGAGCGAGAAAAGCTCCGTAGTGACTTCGGGCCGGCGGCGGCTTGAGGCCTCGGCTTTGTGCAGATAACTCGTCAGCCCATCCACCGGCGGATCCACGGCGTTGAGCGCCAACATCCAACTCACCTGTCCCCGGTGATAAGCGCCATGGAGGCTCACGTGCATGAGCATTTCTTCACGTGACATCCGGCCAGGCGCACCATCTGTAAACGTAAAATCGATAACCTCCTCTAGTTGCCGGCGGTCAAGTGCCGATACGTAATCGACATACCATTGATCACTCGCCTTCGTATCTCTGAACAATTCTTCCAGGCTCGGCGCCAGATCGTCATTAGACGATGCATACGCATGCGGGCGACGCTCCATGTTCGCCGCAAAGATTTGATCGACGACATAGGCGTGGCTGAGCGTTCTGATGGCAACTTCTCGCGCCGGAGAGAGACTATCCAGCTTCTCTATAGCCGCCAGTATTTCTTCATTCGCACAAAGCTTGTACTTGAAAAGACGCTGCAATGTCTTGGTATCCAACATATCCATCCCGCATGTTGCCCGTGGGTAGCAGTGGTGGCGAACGCTTGCACATTGGTGCCATCAAAAAATAATACGAGTCATGACTCGCTTTGTGTACTCGCATTCGATAGAGGCATCGATGGCTTTCGAAATCGCGCACTACATCGAGGAAATATTCGAATCGAGAGCAAGCGCGTCGCGCGCTCAGAGCACTCCTCGGCGCTACCGCTCACATTCTGGTGAAAGAGGTCCGCGAACGTACAAGCACAAATAAGATCGCTCGCTTGGCGGGCGTAAGCATCGCACCACCCTCCGACAGCTAATCGCCAGGCCCAATGCGCACTTTGTGGCTCAGCCAGCCAGATCAAGACGGCCACCAGCTCCATCGAGCCATTCGCTCCACGTTGATCGCAGGCTGGGGCATGACAAATGTCAGCTCACTTCGCTTGCGACCATCACTGTCGGCGTCACGCGCAGAACCTGCACACTGGCAGCATGGCTATCCCAACTACCGCCGCGCGCTCCCGCCTCAGGGCGATTTTTCGAGACTCCGACGGCTTGTACACCAGCTGGTCGGTACTGCTGTTCATGGTAGTCACCGCGGCCGTGCTAGCGGTGATCGGGCACGTGGCCTTCATGCTTCACCATCCACTGCCCATGCGATTGGCGATGACGCCAGGCCGTCTGATTTTTACCGAATCAGCGCTCGTTTTCTCGGTGCTGATAGCCACCGTGGCCATGGGCAGGATCGAGCACAGGTCGTGGCTCGATTATGGCTGGAGGGGGCCGGGTCGTGCCGGGCTGTTCGGTCATGGTGTGCTGGCCGGCTGCGTACTGATGGCACTTCTCATGGGCGCGCTCGTGGTCACGCATGGCGCCCGAATTCATTACGACGGCGGCAATGGGTCCCTACTGGCATCAGGCGCTGCATGGGTTCTTGGCTTCGCCCTGGTGGCATTGACCGAGGAAACAGTATTCCGCGGCTACCTGTTTTTTCTCCTGGCCAAACGGGGTGGCCCACGCTTCGCGGCCATCACCATGTCTTTGGCATTCGGCATCGCCCATCTGGGCAACCATGGCGAGAACGTTGCGGGCATTCTGCAAGTGATCGCGTTCAGTTTGGTGATGTGCCTGTCCGTATGGCGCACCGGCTCTCTGTGGTGGGCGTGGGGATTCCACGCAGCCTGGGACTGGAGTGAATCCTTCCTGTTCGGCGCCGCCGACAGTGGCAACGTCATGGAGGGGCACTTGCTGACGACCTACTCGGTAGGGCCGACGTGGCTCAGCGGCGGGTCTGCCGGACCGGAAGGCAGTCTGATCGCCTTGCCGCTCCTTGCCCTGATGGCGGTCTGGATCACGTCCGTCGTATCGAAAAAACCTCGTGCGAGAGTGCGTGATGCCGCAACTTACCGCGACATGCCAGCGCAAGATCAGGCAGGATTGAATGGCTAATTCCATGCCCAAGCGAATCCTCATCTCGGGCGCCAGTGTGGCGGGGCCGGCGTTGGCTTTCTGGTTGCATCGCTACGGTTTCGACGTCACCGTCGTCGAGCGCGCGCCGACCATCCGCCCTGGCGGCTATGCGGTCGACTTTCGTGGCACCGCCACGCACGTGCTGGATTGCATGGGCCTGACCGCCGCCGTGAAACAGTGCGAAACACGGACGGGTGCCATCGCGATGGTGGACGAGCGCGGGGACACACTTGCCCAGTTGCCCGACGGCTTCACCAGCGGCGATATCGAGATTCTCCGCGGCGATCTCGTCAAGCTGCTCTATGACGCAACGCGCGAAGACGTTGCCTACGTCTTCGGCGATTCCATCAGCGCCCTGACGCAAACATCCGAGGGTGTCGATGTCACCTTTACCAGCGGCAAACGTGGCCGCTTCGATCTCGTGGTCGGCGCCGATGGTCTTCACTCCAATACCCGCGCGCTGGCCTTTCGCAACGAGGCGGAGATTCTCCACGAGATGGGCTACTACCTGGCCATCTTCACGGTGCCCGACTACCTTGGTCTTCACGACCAAGGCCGCTACTACACGCAGCTTGGCAAGCGCGTCGGTTACTTCGGCAGCAAGAACGACGGCAGTGCCAAGGCGTCCTTCTATTTTGCTTCGAGTTACCTCGACCGTACCGACAGTGACCCGCTTCGTCGCGATCCCGCCGCACAGAAGCAGTTGCTTCGCGACATCTTTTCCGATGTGAAATGGGAGGCACCGCGGTTGCTCGCGCACCTCGATCAAGCGTCCGATCTTTACTTCGACTCCCTCAGCCAGATCCGCATGGACCGCTGGTCAGATGGGCGCATCGTCTTACTCGGTGACGCTGCCTGCTGCGCCTCGCCACTGGCCGGCATGGGTACCAGCATCGCCATCACGGGTGCCTATACGCTTGCTGGTGAGCTGAAGAAAGCGGGCGACGACTACGCCACGGCCTTTGCGAACTACGAGGCGACCCTGCGTCCCTTCGTCGCCCAGGCCCAGAAAATGGGACAGGGATCTGTGGAATGGTTCGTCCCGCGAAGCCGTCTCAGGCTCTGGTTCAGTCGCAAGCTCTGGTCCTGGATGCCGAAGGCCACCCTGAAAGAATTGATGATCGACCAGCCCAACAAAGTCGCCAGCATCGCTCCACTCAGGGATTACACATAAGGCCAATCGCTGAGGCTCAACTTCCTTGCGCATAGAAAACAAAAGGGCCGCCTAAATGGGCGGCCCTTTTGTTTTTGCTTGTCGAAATATTTATCAAAATCAACCATTTATATTTTTGGCATTTGCTACCAAATGGCGGTAGGAGCCGACAAGGATCGCTTCCCACTCGGGTCTTCGGAACGTCGCATGGTCCACTTTCGATACTGCTGCGTGCGCCACACCATGGCGGCTTGCTGCTCGATCAACGCGCGCAACGGCGATACCTTTGGGTTCGGTGTTTTTCCGTGACTGAGCTTTCGCATCTGGAAGCGCACCGCCGCCATGTTGGCCAAGGATGCCAGTGGCTTGTTCTTCCAGGTGATGGGTAGCAATTCCGGTGTGTTGTCGATGCCCATGCGCCAATCGGCCGGCAAATAGGGATCGATCGCCAACGCGGTGCCAATGCCGACCATGTCCACGCCACTTTGGATGACTTGCTCGGCCACCTGTCGACGTCGAATGCCGCCGGTGACCATCACCGGCATGTTCGCCACTGTCTGAATGTCCCGCGCGAATTCCACAAAATACGCTTCTCTCGCCAGCGTTCGGCCATCACGCGCTTGCCCTTGCATGGCCGGCGCTTTGCGGTTCACCCAGATCCACTTTGGTTCCCACTCGGTCCCCGTACTTGAAGGGGGTTACTACGACCGGTTCCGGATGAATCCGAACCTGGACGAGGTCGAGCGTGACCCGGCCGCTGGCAACATCGATTTCTTTCGGCGGATCCCCAAGCAGCAGGTCGCTTCCCGTGTCGGCGCGACCTGGGCACCGAACTTCTACTACCGGACCAGCAATGTCCAACTCCTGATGCAGGCGCCGATCGCACGCTTGCGCGCGATGCTTCCCTGGGTGCGCGCCCCCAGTCCAACTGATCAAGGACCGAGCCGCTATGGGAACTATGAAGTCGCATGCGGTAGGGGGCGTAAAAATGGCATCTGCGAATAGTCAGTAACGACATAGACTGGAACCATCAAAGCCTTCGCCAATCCCGTAAAATTAACCTTTAGTATTAAATAGTTACGGGGCAAACTGCCGGATTTTGGACGTTTCCCTGCCATCCCTCGGATTGGACAGGAACACAAAGTGATGGCCGTGCGGTATCCGCACGATCTTTGCTGATGGTTGTTGACGCTGAAGCGTAGCGATCTCTTGCTCCTGCATTCGAGTGTGCATCGCATCCGCTGCCTGGCGCTTCGCCGCATCACTGCCGACCGGAATATCTGACGCACGTGGGACGGGGACGATGGAGAGTATGGGCACGTAGGGTGCGTGGAAGCGCTCCTCGCCTTCAAGGATGCCGTTGTAAACGAACGCCGGTGCTTTCTGTTCTCCGACGCCACCGGAGGCGCTTGTCGCAAACGTCTGACGTATCTCATCTTCCGGAATCGCTCCTCCGAGTTGCGCAGAGACGAAACAACGAAACGCGGGGAAACTGGCCAGATCTTTGGGCGTAGGTTCAGAAGGCGCAGCCCCGGCTGTACTTGCGTCATCCGTGGCTATCGCCGCAAGCTCGCTTCCAAGACTTCGCTGCAGCGCGGAGACTTCGTTCAACAGCTGAGTCATCTGCGACTTGTCTGTCGGGTCATCATGCATGCGCGATATCTGCGTGGCCAGATGACTCAAGTCAGGAAGATAGGCTCCGCGTTCCTGATCGTAGATCGCGTATTCGTGCGCGGCATCGAGGTAGATCAATCCGGCAATTTTGTCTTGATAATGGGTCCCTATCGCGCTTAATTCCTCACCGGCGATGGAATGACCGGCGAGGATGGGGCGATGAATGTCGAGTGCTTTGACGACGGCCATGACGTCATCAGCCAACCGGTTCGCGCCATAGCCGCTCTTGGGCACGGACGATGCTCCGAAACCGCGGCCAGTGATGCCATAAACGTGAAAATGGTGCGCAAGTTCCGGAGCAATCGAATCGAATACGTGCGCCGTATTGCCAAGTCCCGGCAAGAGCACCAGTGGCCGCCCGGTTCCGCCCCAATCGAGCACTTCCAGCCGGACTCCATCTGCCAATGGAACAAATTGACGGTGGTAGCTGATGCTTTCCGCCTGGAAAGTCGAGCCGGTAGCCGAACAAGCTGTGGCCCCTGAAGCCGCATGCATGGAGACCATGCCAAGGATGACAGCCGCCCACGCCCTGCATATTGTCGACATCTCACGCTCCGTGACTACACGTGTAGTCACGCTAACTCGTAACTACACGTGTAGTCAATGTGCCCAAGGATACGCACATCCCCTGGATATCGGCTTGTCGGGAATTTGCAGGCCACAGGGAACAACCATACCCACATCGTCGAGGGCGACTTCGATAAGGTCGCTAGCTCCCGATGAGATACATGTCCGTTACTGCAATAAGGCTGGACAAGGCGATGATCCCCAATGAACAAGCGATCAACCCGCTCTGCGTCTTAGTGGGTTCGATGTTTTTGTTCAAGAGTAGCGATAGGAGTCTCCAAGTGCCCACTATCGTTATCAATAACAAGGACGCTGAAAAAGCGAACGCACACGCGGTGAGCAGCCAGGCTCTCGGCCCGTGAAGATAGCCCTCAAGGTCGGGGCTACGTGATAGGCGACCTATTTCTATTTCACCGCGAAGTGCGCCACGTAAGCAGTAAACGAACGGTAACGCGAATAGTCCACTCATGCCCCAAAGGGTGGCTACCTCCAGGATGCTTTGCCTCTTATCCATTTTCCTTTCTTCCCCTTGACGCAAAATGGAAATGCCGGCCCAGCTGGGTCCACGTAACTATGGTGGGGTCTTTTTTGCTCGATTTCGCGGCTTGCTTTTGTCCACTGGCGTCGCTTTGAGCGATTGCCGTTTAGACGGTGATACCTGGCTACGCCATTGACTGAGTGTGACTTCCAATGCCGCCACCCGGCCAGCCTGATGTGCGGCCGCCTGCTCGGCTGTACGTAAGGCCGCCCGTAACGAATCCTGCTGAGTGTTGAGTTGCGCCACAGCCTTGATGTGCTCGCGCTGCGATCGCTCCAGTAGTTGTTGCAGCCCCTTGACCTCCTGACGGGTGTGATCGATCTGCTGATGTGCTCGATCTTCCAGGCTACGCACCTGGTCAAGCGCGGTCGCCCGCTCGCTTCGTAAGGTATGGAGTTCCAGCTGTTGCTGGTCGATCTGCGCCTGTAAACGATCCCGTTGTTGCACCAGGTCGACTCGTTGCGCTTCCATTTGATCCACCAGCACTTGGCGTTCGCGGAGTTGCGTCTCGGCCTGTACCCGCTGAGCGGCATGCTCGGTCACGTTGGCTTGTGCCTCGGCCAGCGCAATCTCCCACACCTTGCGTTCCTGGGCCAGGTCGGATTGCGAAGCAAAGAGGGTATTCCGCTCTTCGGTAAGAGCTGCCTGGGCGAGGACGTCAGCATGTGCGATGGCCAGGCGCCACACCTCGGCAAACGCCTGCCCTGCTTCCGGCGGCACCTCCGGCAGCTTGATCACTTCCTGCAGACGCTGCGCCAACGTGCCACGCCAAGCATCCAGCATGCGCGTCACAGTATTGGGCGAGCCGGTGCCCAAGGCCTGGCGAATCTTCTCGACCGTCGGTTTATCACCGGCAGCAACGAGTGCATCCGCGGCGGCGCTAACCTGCTCTTGGGTGATGCCTTTGCGCATTTCCAGCGTCTCCTCGATCGGTGCCCTACCCTTACTTTGGCGTACTCGCGATAAGTGATGACTATCGTGGCTAGGCACCCTATTTCATAATATAAACTACATAATATGAAAGAAAATTCCACTATTCCCGTCCTCGCCCAACCGGCTTTCAGCCTGGCACTGCCCATCCAGCAAGCCCAGCAGGCCGCCGACGCGGTGCGCAAACTGCTGGCCGAAGCGGCTGCCGCCAACACCACTCGCAGCTATTCCAGCGCCCTGCGCTACTGGGCCGGCTGACACGCAGCGCGCTACGGCATTGAGTTGGCGCTGACGGTGGCCGAGGCCACGGTGCTGCAGTTCGTGGTGGATCACGTGGTGCGGCGCGCAGCCGAGGGTGAATTGGCGTGGGAATTGCCGCCGGCCGTCGACCATGCATTGGTCGATGCCGGCCTCAAGGCCAAGCTGGGTTCGTGGACCTTGGCAACGGTCCGTCATCGGGTGGCCGTGCTGTCGACCGCGCACCGGCTGAAGCACGTGATCAATCCATGCGAGCAACCTGCGGTGCGTAGGGAAGCGACCTCCCTGCCCGGTGATAAAGCACATAGGCCTGACCGAGGGGAGGCCCCAAAACACGGGCTCCACGGTAGTTAGACGGTGCTTGGGGGCAGCGCCCCCGCCTTGAGTAGCGGGATGCTTTTTGGCGGTAAAGGGGCGGCCGGTTTGGCCGTCTTTTTTTTCCTTGCGGCCCTCAGCACGACCTGCCGCGATGGGTTGGGCGAAACGGGTTGAGCAAATTGCTAACGCCTACAGTAATGGATGCGGTTTGTTCCTTTGAAACGCATCTTGCAAGGCCCAGTGACATCACTGGGCCGCCCAAGACCGCCCCCCTCACTGCATCCGGGTAAGCGTCGCCCTGAAATTGGGCTCCCACGTCTTGCCGCCATTATCCGAGAACGACTGTTCAAAATGATGTGATGTCGGGGTGATGTCCTCCCAGACCTGTCGAACCAGGATGGTTCGGCCCTTGTAGGTCTCCTGGTCATAAAATTCGCCGCGTCCGTTCTTGAATTCCCCGAACATGGGCTTGCCTATGACACCGTCACCGACGGCGGCCGCATTGAGGCTCCACTGATGCGTGTCCGGGTTGTAGAGAAACAGCAGCAAGTCTTCCATGTGGCCAGTTGGGCAATCGGCTTCCAATTCTTCCATTTGCGCGCGTCCATCCCACACCTTGCGCGCCACCAGCTTGCCTTGGCAACTGATCCACGTGGTGGAGCCCGTCAGTGGATGCTGCAGCTTTGAGATGTCGCTTTTCCAGCTACCCAGATGGAAGTCGAAATCGTGTTGCGCGTCTTGTTCTGCAGGCGTGTCGGCAATTGCCCGCAGTGGTTGCACGGCGACCATCACACCGCACATCACCGCCAAAGCCAGCGTGCATGCAGCAGACGTTTTGAAAGACATTCGGCACCTCGTGGGAGTTGGGGAGTCGAAGCCATGCTACTGTGGCGTGAACAGTGTTCCAGTACCGTATTGAATGGCTAAATCGGACCGATATCAGGGGACTTATGCCACGCAGCTCCCGAGGAGTATTACTTCCGCCGGTAACTGGCAGCCGTCCCCGGCGCACCGATGTCTACCTCGCCTTGCGCGATGCCGTACTGCAAGGAACACTTGCTCCTGGCGAGAACGTGCCATCCAGTCGCAAAGCCGCGATCGACTACGGTGTGTCGCGTGGCTTGATGGAGGAGGTTTATAGTCAACTCGTGGAGGAAGGCCTGCTGGAGCGCATTGTTGGGCGCGGCACATTCATTGCCAAGCGCGCAACGAAGCCGACAGATCCAGACCGGCATGAAGAAACCATACAGGGCGTGTCATCGGTATCGACCCGCGGGCATAAGCTTGCAGGCAACGTCGCTTGTCGCATCATGCGCCAGTTCAAACCTTTCAACGCCGGCGTGGCCGATACGACGGCGTTTCCCTGGCAGATATGGCAGCGTATCCAGGCGCGTGCCGTGCGGGACCTTCGGCGCGCCGACATGAACTTTACCGATCCGCGTGGCGTTCCTGCGCTACGCCGGTCGCTCGCGCACCATCTTGCGCAACTGCGTGGCGTGCGCTGCGCGCCGGATCAGGTAGTCGTCTTCAACAGCATCCAGCAAGCGTCGTACTTGTTGGCGTTGCTGCTCACGAATCCGGGTGATGCGGCATGGGTGGAAGACCCCTGCTATCCCGGTGCGCGCGCAGCACTGGAGCTTGCGGGAACCACCATCGTGCCCGTGCCTGTCGACCAACAGGGCTTGCAGGTTGAAGAAGGACTACGACGCGCGCCGCATGCTCGGCTGGCTTGCGTAACGCCATCACACCAGTTTCCCAGCGGCTTCGTGATGAGCGCGGAGCGACGGACTGCGTTGCTGGAATGGGCGCACAGGCAAGACACGTGGATACTGGAAGATGACTATGACGGCGAGTTCGGTCACGCGCGCCAACCGGCGACGCCGCTGCATTCGCTTGACCGCCATGCACGCGTGCTTTATCTCGGCACGCTCAGCAAGTCCATGTTCGTGTCGCTGAGGCTGGCTTTTGCCGTGGTGCCGGAGGCGATGGTGGAGCAGCTCGCCAACATCCGCACCCAACTCGATGCGTTTGGTGCGCCATTAATACAGCTGGCCATGAGCCGGTTCATGGATGAAGGTCATTTTTCCACGCACGTGCGACACATGCGCAATGTGTATGCCGAGAAAGCCGCCGTGCTGGCGGAAGGCTTGATGCCGCTCGCCAACCATGGGTGGAGCTGGGAAAAAGGCACGGCGGGTTTGCAAATACTGTTGCGCCATCCGGATGCGCAAGAAGTGCAGCGCACGGCAGAGGCGAGCGGACTGGCGCTTCATTTATTGAGTTCTTATCGGCATGAATCTGCCGGCGGCGATGGTTTGCTGCTGCGTTTTGGTGGGCTCAGCATTTCTGCCATTCGCGCTGGTGTTGAGCAGTTGGTGTTCGCTGCGCAGACGATGCGTCATTCCAGCCGGAACAAAAGTTCGCAGTAATACTGTTTCAGAGCAAATCGTCATTCCGGCGAAGGCCGGAATGACGTCGATCCTAGTGCGGATGAGGGGAAGGAATGAGCGTTATTGCGAACCATAGATACGACTCAGGGGAAAGATCATCAATCGCCTACCCTGCGGAGGAAATCCACTCGCCCCCACTTACTCCATTCACTCACTAAAATGTTTCCGTGGTGATCATAGGCGATCCCATGCGGAGCATAGAAGACGCCATCTTTCCACTGACTTGGCGGGACTTCATTTGTCTTGACTTGAGCGGCGTTATCGTTGGTCCCAAGTTCGGCTAGCACCTCGCCATGGATGCCAAGGACTGTCACACGGCCGCCTAACTCCGCTACAGCCATTTCGCTGCCATGGAAAGCGAGCGCACTGGGCCAGCGAAGTCCGGTGGCGACGGTGCCTATCACGTGGCCGTCGAGGCCCATGGCTACTATGCGGTCGTGCAGACGATCAGTGCAGAGGAGTCGGACGGGCTGAAATCGCGGATCGATGGCGATCTTGTGGCATTGATGGAAGTTCCAGGGAGCACCATCACCTCCGAACGTTCCGAGGTAGCGGCCGGTTGCATCGAAGTGATGGATGAAGTCTCGCCCGTAGCCATCTACAGCGTAAATATCCCCATTTGGCGCGGCGGCAACTCCTGTCAGGGATACGACAAGTTGGCCGCCTTTGGCCTCAGTTTTGTATTGATCGGGAATCGCCGAAGCGTCGATGTGCAAGAGCGGCTTGCCGTCCAGATCCAGCTTGATAATTTGCTGCCCTTCCAGGCGCACACCCAAAAGGTAAAAAGATTGGCCGCCAGCGTTTGTAATAATGAAGCCGTGGAAGTCGGTTGGTGCATTGGGTAGATTGCGGATGTATCGACCATTCGCCGCATAAACTTGTACGCCAGATCTGCTGCCACCCTGCACACTGAGATAGATGTCCCCATTCGGCGCTACGGCAATGTCACCGTGACTGTCACCAATGGCGCCTGGATCAGCGGGCGATTGAAGAAAGTGGCTATCTATCGCGAACTTTGGCGATGCTGCAAGGACTGTGCTTGCATAAAAAAGCGCGAAGAGCGTCCCCAAGACAATTTTCATTATAAATACGCAGCCTCTTCAGGAAGGTGACCTTTTGCCCAGTCCAGCAGGCAGCAGGCAGCAGGGATCTATAGGATTTTCCCAGTGTTCAATTGACACCCCACCTCCGCTTCTGAGCGACTCGAAGCAACGAGGGTGCTTCAGTGCACTGCGCATTGAATCGCGTGACGGATCTCGTCGATGAAGTCTCTATGACAGCTTTGCAGGAATTTGTCACGATCCAAATGGTTCTGCAAGTACTCTTCCTTCAAGGTGGATCAGTGCATGGCATGGGACTGGACATGTATCTGGAGGCGCGCTTCTACCTACCGCCTTACGAAGACAGCCTGGCATCGACCTGCAGAGCCGTAGGTGATAACACTGGTTGATCGCCCTGCCCTCATACTGGCTACCGCTCGGAAGCGAAGGGCCGCTCTTGCATTGTGAGCTTCAGGGTTATCAATGCGAATCGGCGTTTGCCGGCGCCTCCGCCGCTGCGCGCTTGGGAGTATCAGTCGGACACCAGCTCTTGAGGCGTTTGCCAGCCCGATAGAGATCGATGCACTCGCGCATTTGAGCCTGGAAAATAATGTCAGGCGTATTGACCGGACAGCCTTGCGACAGGCCCTTGCCTTGGCCGTACTCATCGATACAGGTTGAAAGCGGCACCGACTGGGTTGGCGAGCCGCCTCCAACCAACGCCGGTGGCGGCAGATCGAGGCGCTCGTCGGTGTCCTTCGGATCAGGCGGGATCGGTGGCGCACCACACAGAAGATTAGTAGCCGTGCTGCGCTTTTCCGGGTCGCACATGTTCTTGGCTATTTCCTTGATCGCGTCGTCAATGTGCCGGCCTACCGCGCCACCAAGGGTTTCGTTCGGCGGCGGGAAATATTTGTTGAAGCGCGTCGGCTGGTAATGCGTGAAGTCGGTATGCTCCATGATCTTGCGGTCATCCTTCGGCTTGCTCGTCTTTACCTCGGAAGGTGTGTTGGCCGAGTACTGGATGTGTTCGGGTGGCAGGCGGATCGAGCCGTCGGCGGAAAATACTTGGCTGGCGTCCGGTTTGTTGCCAGGTGGAGCCGACGTTGGCGCGGGCTTTGTAGCCGACGAGTCGTTCAACTCTCTATGCGGCTTTTCAGTCGGCTTGGGTTTCACAGGCGGCGCCGGTGCAAGAGACACCATGACGGGTGCCGTGGGCGAGGGCGACTGTTTCGCTGGTGTTGCTACGTGGATCAAACGCACGCTTAGCGACTGCTCTCTATCTTCCGAGGGCGATCGCATCGCGTTCCAGAGCATCAGGGCGAAAAGCGCGTGTAGAGCCAACACTACGGCCAGCACCAGCACCCTCACTCGCGGATTCAAGGATCGCGTGGCCCGGGGCGCCTGATTTTTGTACGTATCAATCTTGCCACGCGCAGCGTCTTGCGCACGTGCTTGATTGCGATCCTGTCCGGGAGCTTCGATAACCCAGCCTCATTCAAGCTGATTGCCCACACAACACTAACGCTAATATCCACGCATGTATTGCATGCCAGCCCGATAGACCGGCCACGTTGACCGAGGTTCCTCGAATAAACGGTTATAACGAAATCAGGGCCCATCTGGCTAAGTCCAATGCGCCACGCATTCGCCATTCGTTTTGATTTGCGATCAGCACGCATGGGCCACGGGAGCAAATCCCGCAGCCTTCATGCTTGCCAAGTTTTAATGCCTCGATCAGAAGCTCGTAAACGAGTGTGTCCTTAAATCTGTGGATCGATAACCTCAGCTTGCTTCTTCTCGCCGGGCAATGGCAACTATGGGCGAAAGCAGGCGCCCACCCTACCCTCGATAACCGTCGCTAATCTTCCCCCAGGCGCCTATCCAACGGATCAATCGGCGAAACACTGGTGCCCATGAGGGCCCGGATGCGTGCCTGGGGGACAAATCAATCCCGTCCTGGCGTCTTCGACACAACCGCTCAATGCGGCAAGTATCAGAGCACAAAGAACGAGCAGCATGCTGTGCTTGAGGTTTTTCATCGTTGGTCATCCCTTTTGCGTTTGTTGGGTCACCGACTTTCGCACCCTGGAAACCAACACCTGCCTGGAGGCTCAATGCGGGTTGGCTTTCACGGCCGCCGTGCTATCGGCCTACCTCCAAAACGCGGATGAGGTGCTCACGCCGACCAGTTGCGAGGTCCTGAGTGGGGTACGGTTCAGCGTTGGCACCATTTGCCTGGCACCCAAGTCCTGGCCGGTATCGCATCCACTGGATCACGCACACCTCCCCTGCTTTTGCGAATTTTCGACAATAAAAGCGCGAAAAATTGAAATCACATCCTGCATGGCCTGGCGTGACAGTGTTGGGTTGCGCGACCAAATGGCTTCGCAAAGCTTGTAGTAATAAGGAAGCAAATGCTTGAAATTGCCGTCTTTATGAGCGGGAAGCGAGAAATAGAAGCCGAGCGAGGCCTCCACGGCAGGAAGCAGGGAAATCATCAACTCGTTGTCAGTGGCGCGCAATATGGCCTCGTGGAAGGCGAAGTCGGCGGCTGCCCATTCATTGCTGCTGCGGGCGGACTCCATGGCCTTGTAGGCGGATTCGATGCGTTTGAACTGGTGTGCGGTGCATCGGCGTGACGCTAACGCAGCGGCAGCCGGTTCGAATATTCCGCACATTTCCGCCAAATTTTTTACGAAATCCGCGGTCGGCATGGAAGCGCAGCGCCACGCTAGCACCTCACTATCGAATTGTTGCCAATGCTCCTCTTTACGTACGCGAGTTCCGGTTCTCGTCTTTGTCTCGACCAACCCCTTGGCGGAAAGTGCGCGCATGGCTTCGCGCAGCGCTCCACGGCTTACCGCCATGTGCTTTGCCAACACCTCTTCAGGCGGAAGCACATCACCCGGACGCAGCTCACCACTAACGATGCGCACGCCAATATCTCGTGTGACGTGTCCGTGCAGGTTTCGGGTGACCGCAGCTCTCATGGATGAGATCGGGCTGTTTTTAAGTGGCGAACTGAATCTTCAGCGTGACGACGCTCTTCGAAACAGCCACCAACCCGGCCTGACCGAATCGACGATGATTCATACCCGTATCCTTGGAAGTTGAAAAATGGGAAACAACCTGCCTGAATCTCCTAATCAGCTTTTTTTGGTTTGGCGTTGGCCTTTGGCTCAAGCGGTGGAGCGCCTTCCTTGCGGGGAAGAAAGTGTTCTGCCAACAATGCGTCAGCCTGGTCGGATTGGCCGTTTTCGCGTAAGGCATCGACAAGCGCACGCACCAGTTCGGCTGGCATGTCGACGTGTTTTGGAAAACGCTCAAGCATGGCCACTCGTTGCGTTGCAGGCTTGCCCATCTGCTGCATGGCCTTATCCATGCCGATGTAAAGCGCCGGGTTCGATGCATCGACCTGGAAGCCATGTCGGAATACCGCTGCAGCCTCGGCGGGTTGTTGATTGATTTGCAAGAGCGCGCGCCCAAGACTGGCATCAAGGGTCGGAATATCAGCACGGAGCGCGGCGGCACGGCGCCACTCATCCTCCGCAGGCTCAATGATTCCCTTGGAAAACCACAGCGACCCGAGCAAAAAATGCGCCGATGCGTCGGCAGCATTGCTGGCGAGTGCGGCGCGCAAAACGGGAATCGTTTCAGCACGGCTGGGAAAGCTGTAGCGCAGCGACATCTTGGACGCCGCCTGATAATCGGCTCGCCCGGACTCGCCAAGCTGCTCGCGGCAATAGCCCCTGTAATAGGCTAGTAGCGGATTCTGGGACGGCGGCACGGCATCTGGCTCTGTTTCATCCGCAGACGCGGCGGGATAGTGACGCGAGAGCAATGCAAGCGAATCAGCATAGAGCCCGAGCCGATCATATTGAACAACCAGTGCCAGTATCCGATCGACATCGCTGCCCAGATACCGGTCGAGCCCCGGATTGGGGGATCCAAGCCGGACAAGTTCATGCTGCAGGAAGGCGTCAGTGGGATAGGTTTCGAGCAAGGTCCCGGCCAGGCTCCTCGCCTCGTCGGTTTGACCTGCAGAACGTTTCAGCGCCACGATGTCTTCCGAACAGCGTTGCGAACTTGATGCGATGGAAGCCTCGGGGCATGCTTTTGCAAGCACTTCCAGTGCGCCGTGCACATCATGCTGCTGTGCAAGCAGCTCTGCCAGCATCAGGCCGCCCGCGACGCGGTAAGATGGATCACGGTAGGCTGCTTCGAATTCAGTTCGCGCTTCACGTGGATGACCAAGCGCCCGTTCGGCGATACCACGGTAATAGCGGGTCTCCCCATCCCACGTCGCTCGATCTTCCACCTGCTTTAGGAAATTTGACGCTTCTTCGAATCGAAATAGATTGACGTCGAGACGCCCTTCCGCTTTCAAAAATTCCAAACTCACCGGATATGCGGCAAGACCTCGCTGGTAGGTTTTCCGGGCTGCCAGCAGATTTCCCTGCAATTCCTCGTTGGTGCCTTGCTCAAGCAGGCCGGCGGCGGTATCCAGGTCGGGCTTGTGAGCAACTTGCGGTCCGGTTTTCACCTCGTCGCGTGGCGTCCAGTCATAGACGCCTTCCGTATGTTTAAGAAGAACCGCCTTGTTGTCGTCCTCAAGCAAAAATGTGTAAGAGCGATCGGATGGAAGATCGTTCAAGGTATGCGACCACGTTTTTGCAGGATCGAGCGAGGCGACTTCTTCAAAAACGGCCTTGCCGCCATCCAAAATCGCGATGCGGGCGTGCTGCACTTTTCGATTGGTATTGAACGCCGCGGTAAGCGCAATCTTTCCGTTGGCATCCGCCTTTCTTGACAGATACACAACGCCATTCAAATTGCCGGATGAAATGCCGCCGATATGCCTCACCGGCATCCAGTATTCGGAAAATCGGATGACCTGTTGCGGCTCCAGAAAACCGTAGGTTTCCTGATTTCGAAACAATCCTGCCTGCACTTCCGCATAAGCGCTGTCGTTGTCGGAAAGTGCCTTGCGCCATGCAAGACCGGCTGCATCCTCGCCCCAGCTCCATATCTTTTTTGCCGGCAGATCGCTGTAGTTCGCATAATGCACCACCCCGGCATCCGTGTGGGGATGGTAGATGCCCATGAAGGGTTCACGGCTGCCATACACAAAGCGGGAAACAGGCCCATCCTTGTGATTGGCCACCAAGCTGAGGTCGACTCCCTTGGCGTTGACCGGCCAGGTGTCCACGTCGGCAAACCCATGGGCGGCCGTAAATGGCGTGGGATACCAGATTTTTGAATCGTCCCACACTTGAACACCGGCATTGTTCCACCAATAAAATCGATGCCTGAGGTCACTGCGATTGGTTAGCGTGACTCGCTCTTCCAGAACCGTACTGCCCGGTCGCAATATCAGCTGCACGGTCCACTCCATGCCATAGACACGATCGCGATTGCCCACCGTGACCGAGGCACTGCCGTCGGCTGCCGAGGAAAAGGCGTAGTCAACCGGAGAAAGCGAAACCCAGTTGTGAGACACGGGGAAATTGAATTCGACGCCAAACGCGGACCATGCTCCCCGATATCCGATCAAAGCTTTTTTCAATGTCGGATTGGCATAGAACATCGGCTGGCCGTTGAGCTTGTCGATGCACGTATAGATGTGCCCGCCTAGATCGGGAAGAACGGTGCACTTGATGTACTCGTTTTCCAGGAAGACTGCACGCCAGTTGTGAACCGTCTCCGAGCTGCGCACATCTTCGCGCATGCTATAGGGATAGACGAATCGATCCGTTGCAAAGATGTCGAAGGGAGGGTTCTCATTCGGCGGACCTTCGTCGGACGTCGCAAGTGGCAACTCGCCCTGCCACACGCGAGTCTGGGCGTGCAGCCATGGCGATGGCAGGAGAAGCAATATCAAGATCGTTGCCGCGAGACGCATTTTTGAGTCCTCAGCTTTCTGGTTTTCTCGTACCCAGTGCGTTTCCTGGGAACGCAGCTCCCTACCCTGCCTCTCTCTCCATCCATGGACGTAGTGACGGGGAGACAAGGTGTAGATCGCAGATCAAGGCGGCGTCCAAGCAGCGTTCAGCCGCCCCCCATTGATCCAATCCTCTCGGCAGCCCCCCGCCCTGGCTTTCGCCAGGATGGGAGTTGCCTTTTCACAACATCACAAGTAGCGCCTAACGTGCTCCAGAGCTAGGGCTCGTTCACTGCGGCGCAAATACCAGGATCTGATCAGCCATCGGCCACACCGATACTGAACCACTTGTGTTTGCATCCCAATCGCGAATGGGGGCAGTCACCGACTGACCATCCTGCGAGGAATCGAATGCGGCGGACGCAAAGCTCAGTGCCAATCCGCTATAGCGGTTGACCAGGCGATATTCCGGCGTGGAAGGCGCTACACCGCCGATCGCGGTAATCCGCTCGAAACGCCATTGTTGGCGTGCCCGTTCGCTGGATGCTGTCGAAGATGCCATTGGCGCAGCCAGGCTTGCTTGTGCCCCCCAGGCGCGTCCGCCATTGCCATCGGCAACCTGCAAATAGTTCGTCCCCTGAGCGACATAGAAGAAGCCATCTCCTGCGGGGACGAACGTCCAGCGATTGCTGTCCGTGCCGGAAACAGACGATCCATTCGGATGCTCGATCACGTAGGTGTTTGTCGGACTACTTTGGCCATTCACACCCGTGTAGTAAACGGGCAAGCTGACACCAGGATTGAACCCGACATTGATCGCCTGATATTCCGAGCCGTACGTGCTGCAATCAATGGTGCAGTAAGCCAGGAAGGAACTGCCCAGGTTGTTCGATGACGTGAGACTCCCTCCATCCATCATCCACCAATACCAGGCGCCGCTGTTGGTGTAGGGAATACTGCCCGCATAGGTCCATTGCTGGCCGGAAAGGTCGCTGGACGCATAGAACAGAATCTGGTTGTTGCCGATGACCTCTGCCAGGTATTTCTGCAGATAAACGTTCCAGGCAACATTGGTATTGGTGAGGGAACTGCTGCCGTAGGTGAGCAGGTCATTGGGCGATTGGGCAGCAACAGGCCAAACCATGCTCTGTTTGATGACCGGGTCGTTATCCGCGCCGACATTGCTTTCCATTGAGGCCGCCGCATTGCCTTGGCCGCAGGCCGAGGTGTACGGGTCACACGTCCAGCTGATCCCGGGCGTCTGACTCCAATTTCCGTTGTAGTATTTTTGCCAGGATCCCGCCGCCATCTTCTGACTGATTGGCGCCCGTGCAACGTGTTCCCAGGTGTGATTGCCGAATCCGTCCCCGGCGGGTGTCATGATGCGGCTGAAGTAATAGACGTAGAAATAACCTGAAGCCGTATCGACGATCATGCGTGGATCGCCATCTCCGTAATAGTAGTAGTCCTCGTTGTTGTCGCCAACACCATAGGGAGAGGTGAACAGGGGAACCTGCTGTGACCACGTATTGCCCTTATCGGTAGATATGGCATACGAAATCGCATCTATGCGCGGGTTGTTCGGGTAGATCTCGTTGTGTACGAGTCCGTACCAGTTCCCCGTATCCGGATCGACCCAGATTCCTATCACATCGCAAAAATCTCCATCGGAGTACGCGCCCGACCCGGGGCTGTCTCCAGTCCCTTGGTAAAACTCGGTGTATACGGGGTTTTGACTGGCGCACAAAGTCTGGGTGTTGTATTGGGAGTTGGTCGTTGACAAGGTAAGCGACGCATTCGCGTTGCTTCCTGTGTAGAAGTCCCACACGTGGTCGCCAGGAACCTGGTCGTATTGACTGTAGGCGTTTTGCAGGAAAAAAGTCCCGTTCGAGTCAATGAACGGGTAATTGGGAGTGTCATTGGAAGGCGATGAAGCCACCACGCTTCCCGTTGCCGTAAAGCTCATGCTCGATGAGGTAGCCGTGTTGACGGTGACTACAAACGCTTGCGTACCGGTACAGCCCGACCCATCGATGTAAGTGGCCGTATATGAGTTAGGCCCGGTGCTCAGCGGGATACCGTCGATTTCGCGCTCGCTCGACGAAAAGCCATTCGGACCGCTCCAAATCCAGGTGCCTCCATGGGGCTGTGGACCAAGGTCCACGACGGCACCGACAGAGACAGCTGCACTGGAAATATTTTGCCATCCCTGGGACTGCGTCCATATGTATGGCGTAATCTGAGCGGTGCAATTCTGCGTGGCCGCCACCTCAAAGGTTTGTGAGCTGGTGCAGCCGTTGGAATCCGTATAAGTCGCGTAGTAGTCATTAGCGCCGTTGCCGAGAGAAATATTGTCGATCTCTCTGGCCGACGACGTATAACCGTTCGGCCCGGTCCAGCTCCACGTCCCTCCCTGGGGTTGTGGACCAAGATCGACCGCCGTGCCTGCTGATACGACAATCGTGGATATGTTTTGCCACCCACCCGCTGACGTCCATATGTAAGGCGTGATGGGCTGTGCGGCGCAACTCGACGTGACGGCTTTCGGTGCTGACGCGGATAGCGATTTCGCATCGACCGATCCAGTGCCGACAAGAAGAACAATGAGAAAGGCCATCAGCATCCGCGAATAGAACGATGCCATGACGCGACAATAAAGCGTCTTCATTTGCGTACTCCAGTTACGTTGATGAAATGGCGATAGCGGGATGCCTAGGCAACGAATCCGCCTCCCCGGCTCTTCCTGCTACCGCCAGCCAACGACCTCGGAACACAAGGTCAGAACTTCAGCGTGGCTCCCAACATCACGGTACGGCCATTGAGCAGCCACTCCCCTGGATACTCAGTCGAAGGTCCGTTCCTGAGTTTTTCGCTATACACAATGGGGGTGTTGAGCAAATTCTTGCTATCGACGAACACCGTCAGGTGCGGAGTAAAGGCGTATTGCAGGTGCATATCCACCTGATTGCGCCCGTTGGCGATCTGTTCGGTTGTGTTGTAGCCCCACAAGTTGGGATCGAAAACATACTGGCTGCGATGATTCAGCGTCATCATGCCGCTGAACCCGTATTTTTCGTAGAACACCGTGGCATTGAATATTTTTTTGCTCAAGCCAGGAAATTGCGTGGCTATGACGTTGTATTGAGGTGCGGCGTCCGTTTGGCCATCTGAAATCGTCCCGTTAATTTCAAACCCAAGCCCGGACCAGAATGACGGCAGGAAATCCAGCGCCTGTTTGTAATCGGCCTCCAACCCACGCACATATCCGTCACTGGCATTCACCGGATAGGTGACGTAGAAGGTGTAACCGCCGATATTCTGCGTCGTTGATCCTTGTTGGATGAACCCATGAATCTGCTTGTCATAACCGGCCAAGGAAAGGACCGATGATGGGCGGAAATACCACTCCCACGACAAGTCGTAATTGATCGACGAGAACGGCTTGAGGTTGGCGTTGCCCTCGGCAATCTGGAAGGAATCGACGGTAATGGTTGGCACGGGAACCATGCTATCGATCGTGGGAAGTGAAATGGTCTTACTGGCACCAAACCGTAAGACCATGTTGTCCGTCAGGTCGGCGGACGCGTTCAAACTCGGCAACAACACGTGGCTTGCACCGCGCGTATCCTGCCGGCTTATGGGTGGAAAGATGGCGCCTTCGCAGCCCGCTATGCCAATGTGGCACGAAGGAAAAGTGATGTCGGCGATATTGTAGGAGTCGTAGAGAAACTCCTCGAAGGTATTGACGTAGCGCAAGCCGACATTCCCGGAGATGGGTACGCTTCCGTCGAATTTGAAATTCGCCATGGCATAGGCGTCGCGACCGCGCTCGACCATGTCCCAGTTATTTCCGGGATTGTTGTAATAAACAGTCTGCGGATTGCTTCTAAAATTGTTTAGCGAGCCGCCGAAATATTGATTGAGCCACAGGTTCGGATTGATGAAAAACAGTTGCGACGGTCGCGTGCCCGGCCCGCTGTAGCCGCTCAGGACATTCGTGGCCCAGGATGGGGATTGCACCGCCGTAGCGAGCGAATCGCTCGTTTGGCCCGGCTGAAAAGCGTAAGTCCAGTAGTTATAATCGTAAGAGCGCGGGCGATCATAAGCCTTGGCGCCGAACTTGATTGAATCGAGAATGCCATCGTCGAAATAACGGGTAACGTCGAACTGCAATGACTTGATGGTGTCGTTGCCGGTTTCAGTGACATCCTTGAATTGCTGGTTGGCCCACTGCGAGGGATCGGAGACATTGAATGAGGGATCCAAGACGTAACCTTGGATTGGCGCCCCAGGATAGATTTGGTAACCGCCATAGACGGGAGATCCCGTCGTTGGGGTCTGGCCGCCAACCGTAGAGTTGATCAACAACGGTCGCATCCATTCCAGCGTATCGCCTGACTTGCTGTATTGAGCCGTTTCGCTGAACTCCCAGCTCCCGACATTGGTGTCGACGTTCAACCTGAGGTTCTTCATGGTTGCGCGATCGTCGGAATACGTGTTGTAGAACGTGTAGGCAACGACAGGCACAGAGAGTCGACTGAGCACTCCGTTCTGATCGACCGCATAACTCGCGCCTGGGCCGTTGTAGGAAGGCGCACCAAACGGTTCAAGGGGAACCACGCCATTGTCGGCGGTTACGTAGAAACTGTCTCTATGCGCGTAGAAACCGGTCAACGTGGCAGTGGTGGAATCGAGCGGCTTCCATTGCAACGATGTATATACCGTCCTCGTATCGACTTTCGACTCCATGTTGCTGTAGCCGGTTTCGGAATATGCGTAATAAGGTCCCTTGCCGTTGAGGGTGACGCCGTAAAAAGGCGACGGATCTGACGACTGATTCAAAAAGGCGCGCTTATTCCAATCGAAACCGAACGTTGCGCCAAACTTTCCGCCATCGAACACATCGCTGAAAAGACCTGTAAGGTTGGGGTAATAGCGATTGTCTGGCTCACCTGGCGACCCCTGCCCCTTGGCGGTGATAGTGGCGCTTTCTTTGCCAATACCAAATGGCGTGACAGTTTCCATGTCGACATTGGCGCCAATGCCGCCTTCATCAAGATCGGCGCGAGACGTCTTGTAGACTTTGAGTGTGGAAACGAAGTCTGGCGATACGAGGTTATAGTCGAATGTGCGTACGCCAAGATCGACACTTGTCGCGGACAAGCCGTTGAACGTCGCCAAGGTGAAATCCGTAGGTAAGCCGCGTACGGTGACGTACTGCCCCTCGCCGTTGTTATCGCGAGTGATTTCAACACCGGTTATGTGCTGCAAGGACTCCGCGAGGTTTGTGTCGGGAAATTTGCCGACATCTTCGGCGGAGATGGCGTCGACGATCGCCGTCTCCTCGCGCTTTACATCGATGGTTCTGTCGATGCTTCCTAAGATTCCGGTGACAGTTACCGCACTAAGCTCGGTCGGATTGCCTTTGCTATTTGCGTTTTTTTTCCCGCCATTGGAGGAATTTTTAGGTGCCTCAGAAGCATTCTTCGATTGAGCAGCCGGTGCACCGGTTGTGCCGGCGGCCGCACCTTGCGTGCCTGCGTTGGCAGCCTGGACGGACTGGGCCGACACAGCTTCAAGCGGCATCAAAAAGCTCAGACCTAGTGCGATCGACAAGGCTGTGCGTCGTATGGCGAAATCTCTTCCACGTTCACATTGACGGGCATTCCAACGAGCCGGACAACGGTTCACACTCGCTTGCATAACGCTATCTCCCCTTTTCTTTTGGCTTTATCGCCTCAATTAGTTGCCTCACGTATTCAGCTACACGTATCGCACTGGAAGTGCATAAACATTCCCACCTGCGCCAATGGGCGCATGCCCATCTTTTCAACGAGACCCATTCATTTTTTTGAGCGCGCCTCACGACATGGTTCATCGTGTTGGCTCCTTCCTCCCGCGCGTACGCTTTCCAAGCAACGCTTCAAGCCGCTCACTTCCTTCGCACTTCATCTCTTGATTCAAGGTGCAGCTGCACTACGACAGATAACGAAGCAACACGCATCCACGGCTCCTTTTTCATCCAGAGATGCCAAAGACCCGTTATCAAATCCCCGTTCGATAACTCACTCTGCGCACGACATACCCTTTGCCCAGATGAGCGCGGCAAAGGTCGATGAGCTACAGAGCAGATCAGGCTCCTTAGAGGACGCAGTGGTGGAAACAGGTGTCAGCATTAAGAAAGAAAACGATAGAAGACGCTTGTCTTGGTCTATGGTATTACAATAATAATAAATAAATGAAACTTTCAAGTGCTTTCAATATGAATTTTTCGAAAGGGTTTAAGGCACGCCCAATTTTCCGCACTGCACAAATCTGCGGGGCTATTCAGGTGCGTCTGATCAGAGAAACAACCTGCTCTGCCCTCGCAACGACACGCTCTTCTTCTGATGCGCCAGCGCCGCTATTGCGGTTTTTTATCCCGCTGCGCAGATGTGCGAGAAATGCCCACGCTATAGGCGAGGCGATTCGTGAGCGACGGAGCAGGCAACTCTCGGTGCGCCCGATACGTGGCCGTTGGTCGATCCGGGGCCTGGTCCTGGCAGATACACGGTGCAATGCAGCACGTGCCATCACACATTCCGCCAGAGTCTTGAGGCCTACCCATGAGTGAAGACCACACAACGGCTCCTCCCCAACGCCTTCTCGTGGAGGAGCGTCGACGCCTGATCGTTGAATACATTGAGCGTCATGGCAGGGCCACCGTTGAAGAACTGGCCCATCTTTTCGGCGCTTCGGCTGTCACCATACGCAACGATCTGGAGTCGTTGTCGCGCAATGCCATGATCGCGCGTTCGCATGGCGGCGCGTTGCCCATCATGCAGACAGCCGTCAACGATATTCCGCTAAACATTAAAGAACACCGCTCACATTCGCAAAAGCTGCACATTGGTCAAGCCGCAGCCAGGATCATCCAGAATGGCGAGACCATCATTCTCGATTCCGGCTCTACGACCGTGGAGATTGCCCGGCAGATTCGGCAAATGAGGTTTGAATCGCTGACCGTGGTGACCAATGCACTGAATATAGCCATGGAACTTTCCGGACTACCCAATATCCGCGTGGTGATGCTGGGCGGCCTACTGCGGCATTCGTCTTATTCGCTGGTTGGTCCGGATGCCGAACAAATTCTCTCTCGCATCTACGCCGACCGGCTATTCCTCGGTGTGGACGGTATCGATCCAGCAGTTGGCGTCACCACCCCCGAACCCTTGGAAGCGTCGCTCAATGCGTTGATGATTCGCGTATCTCGCGAGACGATTGCAGTGTTCGATGCCAGCAAGCTAGGCCAACGCAGTTTGTCCGTCATTACACCTGTGCATGGCCTGCACAAAGTCATCACCGATCACAGCGCTCCGTCCGACATGGTCGATGCCCTGCGCGACGCTGGCGTGAATGTAGTGCTGGTCTAAACCTCGCATTGAGCTGCGCCCTGTTTGCAACGAGAGCTAACCAAACCGGTCTGCAACCATCGCCGCCCCCGGTGCGCGAAGTGATCCGCGTGGCCTTCCTGACCTGCGCCGGAAACACGTAGCCAATCAGGCGGTGGGTTCGGTGGGGCTAGTAGCCTGATCCCATGCCCGCCGGACGGATGCCGCGGCTTCCCTGCGACGCCTGCGCCACGAGGCAATCGCATCTACCTCCCCCTGTCTTTGCAGGAGGTAGATGCATGAGTTGATTTCAAGACGGGATGAGCTAGGGCGTGGCAACGAACCCATGGCTCATGCCGGCATTGTCAAAATACTCCCCTGCGATCACGCCGAGATTGTTGATGGCAGTCGCAAGGGTTGCTGCCGCTCCGGGCATGTCCAGGCTCTGAAATTGCCCTCGCGCTTCAATGAAACCGTGGGTATTACCGGAAGCGTCTATGTAATAGCCAACGGCCTGCCCTGCATCGTTGATCTCGAAGATGACCGTGGCTGCAGCGCCCGGCACGTCAATGGTCGAGAACTGCCCATCTGCACTGCGATAGAAGCCGTGTGTCTGGGCTGGATTCGTATCCCAATAGCCGACCATCTCGCCTTCGTCGTTGATGCCAAGGGGATAGGTTTCGCGCGCGCCGGCTACGTCGATGGGTGTGTCGTGGCCCGTTCCCTCACGAAGTACGCCGTGGAAGGCTCCGTCGGCATCCCAGTACACGCCGGCTATCGCTCCGAACAGGTTGACTTGATCCACGTTCGAGTTGAGGTGACCCGGAAAGTCGACGGTGGAGAACTGTCCGTGCTGAATCTGGAAGCCGTGCTGCAGCCCCGTTTCATCGGCATAGCCACCAAACGTCGTGCCGAGGTCGGTGGGCCCTCCGGAAGCGCTGAAATAGGTGCCCAGTACCGAGGGATCCAGCGGCTCAAAGCGTCCATGGCGATAAACCATGGCGTGGGCTACGCCACTGCCCACCGAGTATTGCCCACTCAGTTCGTCCAGATCGTTGATTCCCCAAAAGGTCGTCTGCGAGGCGCCGGGGTAGTCGATCGTCTGATAGCTGTAAGTCCCCGGGCCACTCGCTAAATTCGCGGCGGGTATACCATGCCGGCAGGGAGTCGTCGCGGTGATACCCTGTATGCGGGCATGGGCGTTGGCGCAGGCAGCCGCTATCGGGGTGAGTGCGGAGGGGGTTGCATCGGTCCCGGGGCTGGCCGCAACGCTGCCGGACCCGGCAACGACCAGGGTGAACAGACCAGCCGCCACGATGAGCCGGCTGCGTGAAGAGTGATGGCTTGACATGACTTCAATCCTTGTTTTGAGGAGATGGGCGATGGCGCGTCAACAACTTGCGGTCGCCTGGAATGGCGCCATCCCTCCTTACAGCGCAAATGGCTCGCCTCTTCCGACACGGTCGGACCATTTCCTGGCAACAGGCCTATCGCGTCCATGACCACCAAGCCTCGAATGAGCGAAATTCTTGCGGATGGCGATCCGGTAGCACTGGATGCGTTGATCCCGCAGGTCTATGCCACGCTGCGGCAGCTTGCGCACCGGCAACGGTCGTACGAAGCCGCACATACGCTCCAGACGACCGCGTTGGTCAACGAGGCCTGCCTGAAGCTGCTCGACGGCAGCGGTATCGCCTTCGCGGATCAAGCACACCTGTATGCGTACATGAGCCGCACGATGCGTCATCTCCTGATCGACCGTGCAAGGCGGAAGATGGCCCAGAAACGCCAGGCGCCCGCGATGACGGAGGGAGTGGCGCAATCGAACATCATTGACGTGTTGGCGCTCGACGAGGCTTTGACAAAGCTCGCGGCGTTGGACGAGCGCCTTGCTCGAGTTGCCGAGCTGCGATTGTTCGCCGAGCTTTCGAGCCCGGAAATTGCCGACACCATCGGCGTCAATGCACGCACTGTCGAACGTGACTGGTTGAAGGCGCGCACGTTTCTGGCAGCCTGCCTGGCTCCGGAAACGTGAGGTCATGTCGGTAATAGCCACGCGACTGCGCTATATAGTCACGTAACCGACCCCAAGCTGCCGATGAGCGTCGATTTTATCCAACGATGGCACGAGGCCGAGCCGCTGCTCGACCGTCTATTGGAGTTGCCCGCTACCGAGCAGGCCGATTGGTTGCGTCGAAACTGCGAAGACGCGGCACTCCGGGTACTCGTTACGCAGGCCCTAAATCACGTGCCCGTAGCGGAGGCTCTTGAGCGCGGCATGTCGCAATGGATGTCGACGCCGGACCGCCGCGCGGCCGATAAGCTGCCTACCATTCCAGGTTACCGCCTGCTTCGGTTCGTGGGGGCCGGCGGCATGGCCAGCGTATTCGAGGCGGAGCGTGAACTGCCGGGCGGCCCCCAGAAGGTCGCCATCAAACTGTTACGTATCGATGTTCACGATGTCGAAGAGCGTCGGCGCTTTCTTCATGAACAGAGCATTCTCGTGCGACTTCAGCATCCACACATTTCCCAATTGCTCGACGCGGGGTTCTCGCCGACCGGCACGCCGTTTCTGGCACTGGAATTTGTTGCGGGCGGCAACCTTGTCCAACATTGCGAGAAGTACGGTATCGACGTGCGAGGACGCCTTGCGCTGTTTATAGACGTGTCCAAGGCCGTCGAGCACGCACATCGCAGCTTGATCGTGCATCGCGATCTCAAGCCAAGCAACGTGCTCATTGACGAGGATGGCTGCGTAAAGCTCGTCGATTTCGGCATCGCCAAGCTCCTCGTCGGCGACGGTGAGGGTGCGCAGACACGCACTGAAGCACGCCGCCTGACGCGCGCATATGCGGCGCCGGAGCAAATTATCGGCGACGCTACGACAACCTCGGTAGATGTATACGCACTCGGTGTTTTGCTGGCGGAACTTCTATCCGGTCTCCAGCCACGCAGGCTTGATCAATACGTCGGTGCGGCGACGTCGGTGTTCGACGATGGACAGTTGCGGCAACGCCTGGGTGTCGACCTCCACGCGATCGTGCACGAAGCGATACGGCCGGACCCTATTCGTCGCTATGCGAGCGCAGCAGCGCTGCGTGAGGATGTCGAGCGCTACCTCGATGGCAAACCGCTGCATGCCCGGGCGGATACCTTTGCGTATCGCACGCTCACTTTCACAAAACGGCATGCTCTGGCTGTCTCGGCCAGTATGGTCGCGGTAGTGCTGCTCGCCGGCACAACAGCAGCCGGCTTATACGAATCACATTTGGCACGCCATGCCGCCAAGGATGCACAGGCGCAAGCACTCGCGGCCAAAAGTGAGGTGCAGCGCGAGGATGCGCTCAAATCATTCATGGAGGGCCTGTTCGACAATGTGTCGCGTGGAGAAGAAGCCAGTGCGGAGGTCCTGCTGGCGCAAGGCCGGGATCGCGCTGATCGAGATTTCGCAAAACAACCCGCGCTTCACGTTGAAATTCTCGCGTTGATCGGTGACCTCGAGCGCCGCAGTGGTCACGCGGATCGTGCACAACAACCGCTCGAAGAGGCGGCGTCACTGGCGCAAACCCAGTTTGGAGCTACCGACAGGCGCACCTTGCACGTCGAATATCTGCTCGCGGAAGAAGCCGATGAGCTTGGTCACGTTCGCAGCGGCAGATTGCGTTTGCAGAACGCCATCGAAGCGTTTCAATCGGGGCCAAACCGCAATTCGCCTGAAGAAGTGCAGGCTCTTGCATGGCTTGCCGGCCTTGATGAGCGCCTGGGCGAGTCAAAAAAGGCCATCGATATTGGCACGACTTCTGTCGCGCTCGCGCATCGCATCCTTCCGGATGACAGTGACGCGCTGACCGAAGCCATAACGAACCTTGGCTGGATATGGATGGACGCCGGCCACCCCGGCCAGGCCGAGCCATTGCTGCGGGAAGCGCTCGCGCGCAAACGCGCTCTATTTGGTGCCGGGCACCCGCAAGTCGCTGATGCAATGACGCTCCTTACAACGGCACTGCTTCCACTCGGCCGCTATGCCGAGAGCGAAGTGCTCATGCGTTCCGCCCTCGACATCGACGAAAGCGCATACACAGGCCCCAATGCCCACGTCGCCGGCGACCTCAACAATCTTGCGAATATCCTCGTGCGCGAAGGCAAATTCGCGGAGGCAGGCGCGTTCTATGAAAAATCACTGGAAATGGATAGAAAGCTCGCAGCGACGCCGTCGCTCGGCGAAGCCATAACACTCGGCCATCTGGCGCATGTCCGCTTTAGCGAGGGTTCTTACCCCGATGCGGAAACAGACCTCCGCGATGCCATCAACCAGAAGCAGCGTCTCCTTGGCGAGGACTATGGCGATAACGGTCAAAGCCTCGATAGCGCGAGCTTGGCGGAAATTCTCGTGGCGCGCGGGCGCATCGGCGATGCCGAACTGGCTGCCAATCAGGCACTTGCGGAATCAAGGCGAAACCATCGTGAGGCGCATCCGGATATCGCCTTCGCGCTTACCGTCGAGGCCGAGATTGCCGCAGCACGCGGCGCCCGCGAACGCGCCGTCACCTTCGCTGGCGAAGCTGTCGCGATGTATGACGCACTTGCGGAGCAAAGCTCGGAAAACGCAATCAGGGCGCGTGTTCTGTACGGTGAAACGCTCGGGTTGGTCGGTCGCAGCACGGAAGCAAAGCGGGAATTTAAAAGCGCGCTCACGGCGGCCAATCTGATTGCGCCGAAGCCGGCTTCGCTCATCGCGCACATCGATGCCGACCTTGCTGGCACGGAAGCTTTGTTGGGGGATCGATCTGCAGCCGACCGCCTCCGCACAGAGGCAGAGAGATTGCTCGCAGGAATGGGCGGAGAGAAGAATGGCGAGTGCGATGCGACGGTCCACATACTCGCGGATAACCGCGAAACCCCTCTGAATCGAACGCACTCGCGCTCGAGCAGGCAGTAAGCGGCGGAAAATTTTTCAACTCATTGATTTTTAAATGACATAGCTTCAGCAGCTCAATTTAGTGAGACTGCGACAATGGCTTTGCGCATGGCTTACCCAGGCGATCCTCCCCGCTGTGTGGGTAGCGCAAATGGCGCTCCAGCGCCTCCGTAACCAGGTTGGGGGGCGGCATCTGGATTTGCACCTCCGTCGCCAACGGCACCGCAAGCTGCGCCAGGGTTTTGGTTGGGCTGCTTGTAGGAATCCGCCTACATAACAAAGAGGAGGCGCCTGATAGCCCAGTCGCCTGCGGTTATAGAGAATAGCGCCATGCCTCGTAAGTCCAGGCCGACGTATCGGCTGGCGACAAGGATGTCAGTCACCACAGGATGTAGTGATTTGACGAGTGAGGCATCATGCACAGGATGTGTCAAAAGCCCCGACCCTGTCGGGGCTTTTTCGTTTTGCGCCGGGCAGCGCTGTTGGCCTGGGCGGACTGGCTCAGCCATCGAAGGCTGCCGGTGCCGATCGGATATGCACCAAGCAGCCTCCGAACTTCCCGAGGTGGTCCACTGCGCTTCGAAAACGCTCGTTAACGCACAAATCGACCGCCAGGTGCGGTTTTCTTCAAAAGTCGTGTAACCGCGTCCGCTGCGGGAAAATTGGATTGCAGGCAATTGGGCGCGGCTTGTGCAATCGACTCACCCGCGCTTTGCTGCACAGGGGTTGCCAGAAAGGCGTGCATTTCGCCCTGGTGCGGCCCGCT
Source organism: Dyella mobilis (assembly GCF_016904945.1). Lineage (GTDB taxonomy): Bacteria > Pseudomonadota > Gammaproteobacteria > Xanthomonadales > Rhodanobacteraceae > Dyella_B > Dyella_B mobilis. The sequence goes on along the minus strand of NZ_JADIKF010000036.1, from coordinate 176,314 downwards.
GCAAACGATGGCCATGCCGCCGATTTGTCCGCGGTTGTTGATCTTGGCGGCGAAGGTCGCGAACAAGCTGGAACTGGCGGGGAACTGTGTGTTGAGGTCGGTCATCACGCCGCTCTGCCAGATGAAGGCATGCGACCAGTAGCCGTTGGCGTTCCACTCGCCTCCCACTACCTGGCCCTCGATGTTGTTACCGAAAGCTATGCCAGCGGCGTCTCCCGGCAGCAGTCCGAGCACCGTGGTGAGTTTTGGGGTGCCTGTGCCTTTGGCAATCTGCCAAATCGAGCCAGTCTGGGTGGTGCCGTCAGCACTGCCGACTGTTCCAACAATCTGGCCCTGGTTGTTGATGTTCTCGCCGAAGCCGCCGGTTCCGAGGTCGGGAAGCGCAGACGCCGTGCGGTTTTCCCACACGATGCCGTGAATGGGGCCGCTGCAGTTTCCCGAATAGCCTACGGCTTGACCAAGATCGTTGATCCAAAATGCGAAGCCGTCCGGATCTTTATCCACCGTAGGAAGGGCGTTGGCCTTGCCGTTTTCCCACAACACCGGCAGCTGAACCCGATTATTCATGGTGCCGGCCTGACACGAGGGGTCCATGGCACCGTTTTCTGCCATGCCGACGATTTGCCCGCGGTTATTGATCGCGCTCGCCTCCCCGTTATTGCCGCCCAGGGTTGGGAGGGCGCTCATCTGGAAGGGCTGCCAAAGAAACGGAAGGCACGTAAGGTGGGTGCCGAATCCGCAGATGTCTTCGCCGTTCGGGTCTGGGACAGCTGTTTCGGAATCGCCCACTACCTGCGCGAGGTCGTTGATCTCGCCAAAGTTCATCCAGCTGTTCGGTCCGCCGAGCGTGCCGAGATCGACGTAGTATCCGTCGACGTTTATCAGTGCGCGTCCGTTTAGAGGCACCCCGGATAGCGAATCCCCCTGCCCTGGCAGGAAGTTCCCGGCCATGATCTCCGACCAGCCCTCGCTGTTGACGGACATGACCATCGAATAATTGTCATTCTTCGGAACGCCCAGATCGGTAACTTGGTAGCTCACCTGGGCGAAGGCATTGCCAAAGCAAGTCAGAGCAAAAATCGTAGCGCTCGGCATCCAGAGACTGCGCAGCTGCTTGAACATATTCATGTTTTTGCCTCCCACGAAGTTTCGGTCCCAACCCTCAGGTTCCTGACGACGCAGCCTTCCGCGCGAGCGCGGGCTGGATGGCGCTCGCGTCATGGCGGATGGTTGAATATCACAACTGGTTTTATAGTGCAACTGGTTTTGTTGTCGTAGAATGGCGCTGGCATTCCCTTTCGAGTTGGAATCAGCGTGCGCACGAGTCATAGATCCGAATGCGTCATCAACCAAACGCTCGAAGTGCTTGGCGATCAATGGACTTTGCTCGTCATCCGCGACATCGTTTTCGTCAATCGAAGGCATTTTCGCGAACTCCTGACCCAATCCCTGGAAGGTGTCGCATCGAATATCCTTGCCGACCGACTTCGAAAGCTCGTCCAGCAAGGGATCATTACCAAGTCCGACGACCCGACCCACAAACAGAAGGCGATTTATAGCCTTACGGAAAAAGGCATCGCGCTAGTCCCTCTTCTGCTGGAAATGGCGGCATGGGGAGAGGAGTATTTGCCCGCTTCCAAGTTGCAGGGCCTGGCTCGCACCTTGAAAGAAGGCGGGCCTGAACTGCGCGCAGCCTTTATGGATGAACTTCGGAAAGCACACCTTCCGGCATCAGAATGAGCGGCTGAGCTGCTCTCGGTTTCACAGACATCAATCAAGAGATTTGCAATCAATGACGACGTTTTCGATCCGCACACCGGATGATTGGCACGTTCATCTTCGCGATGGCGCTCAGCTCACGCAGACCGTCGCGGCAACGGCACGCAGCTTCGCACGCGCCATCGTCATGCCGAATCTGGTTCCACCGGTGTGTACCGTGGAGGCCGCTCGCCTATACCGTGATCGGATCAACGCCGTCATTCCGCCGGGCAGCTCATTCCACCCGTTGATGACCTGCTATCTGACCGACGGTATCGACCCTGATGAAGTGGCGGCGGGCTATGCAGGAGGCGTCTTTGCCGCGTGCAAGCTCTATCCGGCAAACGCCACCACGAATGCGGCTCATGGCGTAACCGACATTCGCCGAATTCATCCGGTACTGGCGACGATGGAAAGGATCGGCATGCCGCTGCTCATCCATGGCGAGGTGACGGATGCAGATGTGGATGTGTTCGATCGCGAGGTTGTCTTTATTGAGCAGGTGCTTACCTCGATCGTACGGGACTTTCCCGGACTCAAGGTCGTACTGGAACACATCACCACGGCCGATGCGGTCGATTTCATCAAGGAGAGCGGCAATCAGGTCGCGGCAACCATCACGCCCCATCACCTGGTGATAAATCGCAACGCGATGTTCCAGCGCGGGCTACGCCCGCATGCTTACTGCTTGCCCGTGGCGAAGCGTGAAAGACATCGCATCGCCCTGCGCAAAGCGGCGACTTCCAACTCGCCCCAATTTTTCCTCGGAACGGACTCTGCGCCGCATCCGCGCGCGATGAAGGAATCCGCCTGTGGCTGCGCAGGGATATTCAATGCACCGGTTGCGCTCGAAGTGTATGCGCACGTGTTCGATGAGGAAGGTGCGCTCGACCGTCTCGAAGCCTTTGCCTCCGAATACGGCCCCCGCTTCTATGGATTACCCCTCAATCCAGGCAGGGTCACGCTGACGCGCAGCCCCTGGCAGGTGCCTGATGTGGTGGATGTCGGCGGTCAGCCCGTTGTGCCCTTTCTCGCCGGAGAAACGTTGGCCTGGCGCCTCCAATAGCCTTGCCCAGCGAGGAATACGTGCCAAGGATGGCGCGCGCAGCATCGCAAGAAGCGCGAAAAGCTCACGTGCTTTTGAGTCGAAAACGGTTTCGAGAAAAACACAAAGTGGTCGAAGTCACGCGAGCTTTTCGTGATAGCGAAAGTCTGCGATCGAGGCAAAAACCACCAGCGACCTTGATCGACTCAATCACCTGGCATGGGCCGTGATGTGGCGTAAGCAGGCAGGGCAGTAGTGCTTACCTGCCTCTGATAACGATTCCTGATCGTGATGCCTCTACTTGCCAGTAATTCGAATCAGCGAGGACGCTTCAGCTTCACCATCAATGTGGCAATAAATCGTCTATCATTGATTGGAATCATGCACGTGTGTGCCAAACAGATATTGCGAAAGCGGCTCATGCCGGTCGGGTGACAGGCCTTTTAAATGTCTCTGCATGAGCTCCATCAACCTGCGGCGCTCAAGCATGTATTGCCCATTATCATAGATATCAATATTGCGTCCTCCGTAAGGCCCGAAAGTAATTCCTATATATAGAATATCGTTGTGCGCATAGGGGCCATCGGTCTTCACGTGAATGTGCGGATATTCTAAGTTTCCTCTGTTTGTGTGGCAGTCTTGATCGTCGAGGTCATCATTGCATCGTATATAGAAATTGTTTTCGTTCCCACGCAACATGCTTGCACCAAGCTTTTGAACCTTAGGCATTGATCTTCTCCTTTGATTAAAGCTAAGAAACATCGCTTTTGTGATCTGATCATTCGCTCATTCGAATTGAGATTGAGCACACCAGGCATCCGCCACGCATCGCAATGTAAGTACCTTGGCGAAAGGTTTCCACTAGCGCGACCAGACTGGGCGGAGGTTGGCTCCATTCCCGAAGACAAACTGCGCCCGACTCTGCATTTCGGAACGTAGGGGCGTAACGATTTGCGAATGTTTGTCTCCCAGTCCGTATCGGATTCAATCAGACAGCCCCCTCTTTTGGCCAACCGCAGCGCGACGCTGACTTGGGAAATGTGTACCTCCAATGAGTTTCGTGCCGCTTTGATAGCCGTCCGCCCCCTTTACTGGGTAAAATGGCCGATTTTTAGCCAGAAGCATGGTGCAAACAGCACAAAACGCCGCGATTCGTGGGCCGCAGTTCATACGCCACCTTGCGCGCATGATCGACGTGGGCGTCACGCCCGCGCAGCAGTCGCTACCCCAGCGCCTGAGCCAGTGGCTCGACTGGACGCATTCGATCGCCCTTTCCACGGCGCTTGACAGTGAGCCGGCCGCGGGCGTCGGGTCGGTGCTGCCGTCGGCCAGTGTCGAGGAAGAGGAATGCGCGCTTGCGCGTGCCGCCCTGGCCAAGGCCATCAAGGGTGACGGGCCTGGCGCACGCGCTCCCGCAGCCAAGCCGGCGCCCGCCGTTGAAGGCAGCGCCGACGCCCAGGCCGACTACGCACCTTTTCGCCAGCGTTATCAAACCATGCAGCGCTCGATGCAGTCGGTCGCCGGCAGGCTGCGTGGTCGCTTGCGCGACAGGCTCGCTGAGGGAACCGCCGACATGGTCCGCCTCGCCGAGGTGGATGCGGTCATGGAGCGCGCCTTGAGCCCGCGCGAGCACACCCTGTTGGCCGCGGTGCCAGCCCTGCTCGGCGAACATTTCGAACGATTGCGCCAGGCCGGCGACTCCTCCCCGGCCGACGAACCTGCATCGCAGGACCCAGCCACCCCATCGGGAGCGTGGCTGGATGTATTTCGCCGCGACATGCAGAGCGTGTTGCTGGCCGAACTGGATCTTCGCTTTCAACCGGTCGACGGGCTGCTTGCAGCACTTCGCACCCGCTAACGAGAACAGCATGTTCAAACATTTCGTCCTTCCAGCCGCCTTCCTCCTGGGCCTCGCCGCCATCGGCTGGGTCGGCGCAGGCTACGTGGGCTCCAACCCGCTTGGCGCGGCGGTCGCCCTGCTGATCGGTGCCTGCTACCTGTCCGGCGCGTCTGAGCTTTATCGCTATCGGCAGGCAACGGCCACTTTGCAGAAGGCGGTTGGCGATTTATCCGTTGCGCCCTCCGATCTTGCTTCCTGGCTCGAGCGACTGCATCCCAGCCTGCGCCATGGCACGCGCCTGCGCATAGAAGGCGACCGCATCGCCCTGCCCGCCCCCGCGCTGACGCCGTACCTCACCGGCCTGCTGGTATTGCTGGGCATGCTGGGCACGCTGCTGGGCATGATGGCGACTCTTCGTGGTACCGGCTTTGCGCTGGAAAGCGCGAGCGACCTGCAGGCGATCCGCAGCTCGCTCGCCGCGCCGGTGAACGGCCTTGCCTTTGCGTTCGGCACCTCGATCGCGGGCGTGGCCAGCTCGGCGATGCTCGGGCTGCTTTCGGCCCTGGTCCGTCGCGAGCGGCTGCAGGCCGTGCAATTGTTGGACGTGAAGATCGCCACCACCTTGCGCGTTCATTCGCAGGCGTACCAACGCGAGGAAGCCCTCAGGCTGCTGCAACAACAGACGGCGCTGATGCCCGCCCTGGTCGATCGCCTTCAATCCATGATGAGCGGCATCGAGCAGCAGAACCTGGCCGCTCATGAGCGACAGATCGCGAGCCATGAAGCCTTCCACGGCAAGACCGAGGCGGTCTACCTCAAGCTCGCATCTTCGGTAGAGCAGACGCTGAAAGACAGCGTCACCCAGGGGGCTCGCGCCGGCGCATCGGCGCTGCAACCGGTGGTGGAGGCCACGATGGCGGGCCTCGCTCAGCAGACGACCCAACTGCACGTCACGATCACGCAGGCGGTGAAGCAACAACTGGAAGGACTGGCTGCCAGCGCGGAAAGCAACACCACTACCGTAGCGCGCATCTGGAACGAAGCCCTGGCAGAGCAACGCCATGCCCACGCGACACTGAACCAGGACCTGCGCGGGACGCTGGAGCAGTTCACCACTACGTTCGAGCAACGTTCCACAGGACTGCTGGAAGGCATGGCGACACGGCTCGACGCCAGTGCCCATGACGCGGCCGAGGCATGGAACAACGCACTGTCGCAACAACAGTCCGCCAATGAAGACCAGGCTGCCCGCAACGAGCGCGCACTGGCTGCTGCGGGTACGACCATTGAGGAACACGCGGCGTCGCTGGTCAGCATCGTGCGCGAATCCCATGCCGAGCTTCAGGCGACGCTGGAATCTCGCGACCAGCAACGCCTGGCGACGTGGACGGAGACGCTCGGCGCAATGACTTCGTTGCTGAGCCAGAAGTGGGAACAGGCCGGCGAACACGCTGCGAGCCGGCAGCAGGCGATATGCGACACGCTCACGCGCACGGCCAGCGATATCTCGGCCCAGGCCCAGGCGCATGCCAGTGAAACCATGGCGGAGATTTCGCGGCTCGTGCAGGCCGCGTCGGAGGCGCCGAAGATCGCCGCCGAAGTCGTCGCCGAGTTGCGCCAGAAGCTGTCGGACAGCATGGTCCGCGATACCGCCATGCTGGAAGAACGCGGCCGCCTGCTGGAGACCGTGGAAACGCTGCTCAATGCCGTCAATCACGCATCCACCGAACAACGCACCGCGGTCGACGAGCTGGTCAGCACCTCGGCCAGCCTGCTCGATCGCGTCGGCACCCGCTTCATCGAACACGTGGAGGCCGAAACCGGCAAGCTCGGTGGCGTCGCCGCGCAGGTCACTGGCAGTGCCGTCGAAGTAGCCAGCCTGGGCGAAGCCTTCGGCGTGGCGGTGCAACAGTACGGCCAGTCCAACGAGGCCTTGATGGACCGCCTGCAAATCATTGCCGACGCGCTGGACAAGTCCCTCGCACGCAGCGATGAACAGCTGGCCTATTACGTCATGCAGGCCAAGGAAGTGGTCGACCTCAGCATGCTGGCGCAGAAACAGATCATCGAAGAATTGCAGCAGATCGGCGGTCAGCCAGTGCTCGCCGGAGCAGAGACCGCATGACCGACGACATCGAGCTTGAGGCCGAATCGGGTGCGCCCATCTGGGCTGCCTTCGGCGATCTGATGTCGGTGTTGCTCGGCGCGTTCGTGCTGATTCTGATCGGCGTCATTGGCGTGCAGCTGCAACTCTCGCACCGGCTGAACGATGAAATGACGCAACGACAGGCCGAGACGCAACGCCGCAAGACCCTTGAGCAGGCGTTGGCCGCGCCACTCGCTGCCGGACGCATCACGCTGGTCAACGGTCGCATCGGCATTCGCGGCAGCGTGCTGTTTGCGCTCAACTCGGATCAGCTGCAGCCGGAAGGCAGCGATCTGCTGAAAAGCCTGGCGGGCCCGCTCTCCGACTATCTGAAGTCTCGCGACGAAATCCTGATGGTGAGCGGGTTCACCGATGATCAGCAGGTGCTGGACGACAACCGCCGCTTTACGGACAACTGGGAGCTGTCGGCGCAGCGTGCGCTGACGGCAACGCGCGCGCTGATCGCCGACGGCGTGCCCGCCTCCTCGGTGTTCGCCGCCGCGTTCGGTGCCGAGCAGCCGGTGAGTTCCAACGCCAACGAAGAGGGGCGCGCCAAAAACCGTCGCGTGGAAATCACTCCGGTGCCTAAGTCGTCTGCGAGTGATGCGTCGTCCCATGAATAAGCGCTCGACGCATGCCCGCACCCGGCTCGACACGTGGCGCGAGCGCGGTGCCCATCGCTTCGATCCCTTGCAGTTTCACCTCATGGATGCGCTGGAGCGGCGTGCCGCCAATTACCAAGGCGAAGCCCGCCAAAGGCTGGATGAGCGACTCTCCACCCTGCTTGATGCCTACGAAGTCGATCTCGAGCACGGGCCTCGCCGCGACCAGGACATCACCGGCGCCGGCGATGATGCTGCGCGCGCGCGTGGCGCGCTGGGCGCATTGGTCGATCACGTCGCCGCGGGCGATGAGGCTCCCGATGCACCTTCGTTTGCCGCACCGGAACTATTGAAGGAATTCCGCACGCTCTGGTCCAGGCTGCGTGCCGACAGCCAAATGCGGCAGTCGCTGCAACAGGTGCCCACCAATGCAGGCCCGCTCAACTCGAGCGCGCTAGTGCACCGCGCCGTCACCCTGATGCGCGGCATCTCGCCGGGATATCTCCAGCATTTCCTCAGTTATGTCGACGATCTGGCAGGGCTTGAGCAGATCAACGTGGCTGCACCCCAGGTGCACCCGGATATACAGTCAGTCGCGAGTACCAGGAAGCGCGCGTCGAGAAAAAAGGCAGGCAAGCAGCAGGATTGAGCGTACCCTCCATCGCTACAAGTCGAGTGTTGCCCGGTCAGTGGATGGCTTCTGAAAGGAGCACGAAGAACGTGACTGTCGACATCTTATTCGTGCAAGGCGGTGGTCGGGACGTACACGACCAATGGGACGCCAGGCTCGTTGCCCGTCTAAAGAAGGAACTTGGCCCGGGTTATAGCGTTCGCTATCCCCGCATGCCCGACGAGGCCGATCCCCATTACCCGCCTTGGCGAGACGCCTTGAGGAATGAGGTTGCTGACCTGCAAGACGGCGTGTTGCTCATCGGCCACTCCATAGGCGGCGCCATCCTCATCCACACGCTGGCCGATCAACTACCTCGGCGCAAACTCGGCGGCGTCTTTCTCATAGCGACTCCGTTTATTGGCGACGGCGGATGGCCAAGCGATGAAATCAGCTCCAAGAGCAATCTTGCCGATCACCTGCCTGCCGACGTGCCGTTTTTTCTGTATCACGGAACGCATGACGAAGTTGTTCCCTTTGAGCATCTCCGCTTATACGAAAGCGCAATGCCTCATGCGCTCGCGCGCCCTCTTGACGGCGCCGATCACCAGCTCAATGGCGATTTAAGTTGCGTTGCGCAAGACATCTTCGCCTTGAAATTGCGCGGCTGAGGGGATTCGCTTGATGGTTCCTCGGCGTGTGCCCGCCTGGTGGGCGAGACGCCAAAGCGCAGCAAACGCCCGCCGTGCTTCCGGTGGCGCGGCGGGCGGCAAGGTCACGATCTGCTTGCGAGCAACTCATCCAGCTGCGCGAACTGTTCGGGCAGGCCTTCCGCCGAACCGGCAAGGGCTTCGTCTCGGGCCTCTGTCGTGGGATAGAGTTCGTGCAGAGTGACCAGCGTCCTGCCGGCATTTTCTTCGAACGTCACCGTGGTCACGGCGCCCTGATCGCTTTCTTCGTTCGTCCATACCATGCGCTTGTGCGGCGTTACTTCGCTGTATGTGCCGAAGAATGCCATCGGCTGCTCGAAGGCCGGATGGCGGAACACCAGGCGATACGTGCCTCCCGTGCGAATGTCCATGTCGCAGGAGACCAGCGACATGCCGGCCGACTTCGGCACCCACCACAGCTTGAACAATTCGGGTTTGCTCCACGCTTCGAAGACGATGTGCGCGGGGGCATCGAACGTTCGCGTCACCACCAGTTCGCGATCGGACTTGCGTTCCACGGCGGTGCGGTTCATGACGGCGGAACTACCTTCTTTTACGTTTGGCATCTGCCTTCTCCTTGCGTTTCAACTGTTCGACAAGTTCGTCCAGCGCATCGAAGCGTGCGCTCCAGAGCTGGCGGTGCTGCTCGATCCAGGCGGCCTCTTCTTCCAGCCGGCGCGATCCGAGCTTGCAGGTACGTACGCGCCCCACCTTCTCGGTGATCACGAGTCCCGCCTGCTCCAGGACGCTGACGTGCTTCTTCATGCCCGTGAGGGTCATGTGAAACCGTTGGGCAAGGTCGGTGATGGAGGCATCTGACCCCCCGAGCTGCTCCAGCACCCCGCGTCGGGTGACATCGGAGAGTGCGGCAAAGGTGGCGTCGAGGCGGGCCTGATAGTGAACCATATGGTTCACTGTATGCTTGGGATGGGCAATTTGCAAGCGGATGCTTTACGGGTGCAAATCGCATGCAGATCCTCTGGCGCCCTGAACCCAGGCCGGGCATCAGCACGCAGGTGCCTACTCGGGGCCACTTGCGTTTCTGTGTTGAAAAAAATGGCTAAGGGTTTCGGTCGGGATGGGCATCGATTCCGGCAAACACTGAGCACACAACGGGTGCTGACCATGGGTGCTAAGAGCGCTTACGGCTATGATTCCGAGAGGGTTCGCCGCCCAAGGCGGGCATAAACGTTATCAAAGATCAGGAGCGGTAGATGCATGACCCCAGAGCAGGAAATCTCACGGCGCAAGAAGTTGGTTTCCGCCGCGAAAGCGCTACTTACGCTGCAAGTCGGCCTTGCAGTCGGCGCTTCTCGAATTGAGAACATACTCTTGTGGTTAGGTGAGTCGTATCAGCGCGAGCATCCTTTCTTTGCTTTTTTTATTGCGAACATTCCGCCAGACATTCCGCTGGGCGGCGCTCGGCTCCTATGGAGTTCCGGCCCTATGCTTGATTCCGACGACAGGCTGGCTCGGATCGAGGCAAAGTTTCGTCGATCACTACTTGGCGAATGCGTGAAAATCATTGATAAATACGACTCTACTTCTAGGGTGGAGTAGGCCTAGACGGATGTCGGCCTTCGACCCATGGCGGACATAATCGCGTTAGGAAGCAAGGGGGCTTCTATGGCAAATACTCAAAAGCACGACAATGATCAGCTTGCCATCGTGGCAGGCGAATTAAAAAATGGCACTTGGCTTGCCAATGCCCAGCGACGGTCACAAAGGCGTAAAAGCGCGTGGAACATTCTTCTCCCGTTGCTCGGTTTCCCACTTTGGGGAGCAATTACCTTCTCGCTGACGAAGGGCGCATCTCACTTACACGGATTGGTGCATCCTGACGCGCCTAATCTGTTCCATAACGGTCCATTGACCTTAAGTCAGGCCCTTACCCTATTTCCTTCCTTCATCGCGGCCATTTTTCCTGCATTCCTTCTTGCTAACTTTTTCGTCTACCTAATCCCGGCAGCTCGTCGCGCTATGGACTTGGAAGATCGTGGCTATCCAGGCACGAGCTACAGAACCTCCCAGTGTGCATTGTTCAAGTGTGGACTTTGGGCACTGGCTATATGCTTACCATTGATTCTCGCTGGTGCGCTCTTGGTGTAGATCGCGGGAGTGACTGTCTGGAAATTCGTGCGAAGGTAGCCACAAGCAAGCTTGCCTGTTCCGACGAGAACAATGTCCGCTTCCGACGGCGGCCTCAACTGGTCGATGCAACACACTAGCGACTGTGCAAGCAGCAGTGTTGCATCGACCAGTTGAGGCCGCCACCCGAAGCGGACTATGTGAAAGCACATCCGGGGATGAATCAGTGAGTCTTTCGCCAGCAGAAAGGGAGCTTCTACGGAGGATCGATGAGGTTCTTTACTACGTATGGGATCCAATCGGAGTCGCTTGCGTTCCTCAAGCACGAGGTGAGTACGAAAGCTACGTTCCTCAGATATTTCGGCGGCTTCAGGTGTCTACCGATGGGAAAGAGGTTGCCGAATATCTACATTGGCTGAGTACAGAACATATTGGCGTGAAGGCCAATCAAGACCATGACGCCAACGTGGCTAAAGTGCTTATCCGATGGCGAAATCATCTTATCCAGTAGCTTTTCGATATCCGCTTTCGACCCATGGCGGATCCTTCGGAACGACCGGAATTGGATACCAGCAGCAAGGTGGCCAACACCAGCGCGTTGTTCAGACCATGCTGGAGCGCCGTTCAGCCATCACCGTAATCCGCAGTTGGCGGTGGATACATGCGCCATCGGCTCCATTCACTGGGTGGTTGCCGGCCTGGATTCGCCGAACCACCGCGTTGCCGCCCGAGTCGCCTGCTCGGGGTCAAAGCCCCCTTCCCCAGCCCAGGCCACGATGCCATCGGGACGTACCAGCACCGCGTCCAAGCTGAGGTTGTCTTCGACGCTGCCTGCAACATACATAACGCGATCGCGCCAGCGGCTCGCAAGCTCCCGACATGGGGTATGTGCGCTGAAGTCCAGCCACAAGCCGTTTCCGCGGTTGAGCAGTGCACCGACCTTTGTGCCATCGGACAGCTCAAAGTCCGGCACGCTGCGCCCTGCCAGCGGATGATCGGCACCCACGTCGTATCGAAGGGAAACGCCCCATACGCGCTCGGCGAAGTAAGTTGCACCGTCGCGCGTGTCGACGAGTTGGCGGACGATGGCTTCCAGCGCCCGAGAACTGGGGCTTGGGCGCATGAGAGCGACCTGGGCGCGCGACCAGTCGAGAACCTGCTTTCCCACCGGATGCCTCTCGTCCAGATAACTGTCGAGCAGGCCGACCGGCGCGTCTCCGCGATGGGTAGCTGCGAGCTTCCATCCGAGGTTCATTGCGTCGCCGATCCCGAGATTGAGTCCCTGGCCGCCCAGCGGAGAATGAATGTGTGCGGCGTCGCCGGCGAGCAAGATCCGACCGCTGCGATAGGCGGTTGCCTGGCAGGCACGATCCGTCCACGTCGTAGCGAGTCGCAAAGCAGTCAGCGTCACGTCCGTTTGGGAAACACGACGCAACACCGTCTGCACGTGATCGAGCGTGATCGGCTGGGTGCGGTGAAAAGCGCCGCCATCGAAGTCGACCATGGCGACGGTTCCGGGCCGGGCGTAGGTATACATGCCTGTCGGCGTGTAGGTGCGGCCCGGGTGAAGTGCATCAGGATCTTCCATCTCGACGTCGAGCGAATATCCGGTGAACTCAGGATCCGTGCCGACGAAATCGAAACCGCCCAGCTTGCGCACCATGCTGCGGCCACCATCGCACCCAACGAGCCAGCGACCGCAGAAGGTCTCGTCCTTGGTGCGGACGATCACTTCGTCGTCCGTCTGCTCGAATCCCTCGACGGCAACACCGCGGCGAATGTCGACGCCCATGGCGCATGCCCGAGTCGCGAGTACGGCTTCGAGGGATTCCATTTCCACCATCAGACTGGTGCCCGCAGGGCTTGGCAAGCGATAAGGCCAACGTGAGCGATCGATTTGGTCATCGAAGAACGGGATGCCTGCAAAATGGCCCGCCGGACGCCGTGCTTCCTGCATCCAGTGAGCCGCCGCCCGGACGGCACCGGAAGCTTCTTTCACTTGCTGCGCCTCTTTCACGGCGTCCAGCAGTTCGCGGCGGTAGAACGCTTCCAAGGTGGGGGCCGAAAGGCCGCGCATGCCAAAAGGAAGTCGCTTAAAGGGCGAACGTGGATCCGCGGATTGCTCCAGCACTACGACCGAAAGGCCGAAGAGTCTGAGTTCACAGGCGAGAAACAGGCCGACGGGGCCTGCACCGGCAATAACAACGTCATGGGATTTCGGATGATGACTGTGCATGGGTGACTCCAGAGTCGATTCGATATTCGACCGGAGCGTTCCTCGAATTCGAGAACCCCAAGGACGAATGATGGGGCGCGCATGGCGTCCGATATTCGTCGCGGGGGTCCCAAGCACGAAGCCAAAGACCAGAGCTTTCGTTACCGAAAGGACTTGGGCTTACCAAACCAAGTCTGCCTTTTCCGACCCGGCTACGTTAGCACGGCTATTGCGATGAACGCCATTCCCCTGGGACGCGGCTACCGACGACAACCACCGCTAATCGCTCAAGCGATAAAGGGGGTGTCTGCCCTCCCCCAATTATGAGAAAAAGCGGCGACCGTGTTTAGGCGGTCGCCGCGACGTGAGTTAATTGACCTTACTGCCAGGAAGTTTGCTGACGTCAATGGGTTTGACGTGAAGCACTGTATGGGCCAGCTCGCTGGCCTTGTAGGTTCCAGCAAAGCCGGTGTTGCCTGTGACCTCGACATCGAAGAGGCAACTGGCGTGCAGCAGTGCATTGGTAACATTTTTGCAGGCCACCTCGGCGACCTCGGCACTAACCGGTTTTGCGGGGGACTGATTGGGAATAGTGCATACCTTGGCGTTTTCAACGGGCCACGCCGTGTTTGTGAAATTGGCGGTCGATTGGCCGGGAGGGTAGTCAAAGAGTGTGTTGCTGTTGGTAACACGCCATGCATTGCCGAATGTGTGATAGAGGGTGTCGTAGCGCCCACTCAAGGAGGCTGGCATGGCACCCACTGCCTTTCCGTTTGGCAGAGCGGGCAACCAGCTGCCTTTGGGAACGTACCCAGCGATGCCGGTCTCGGATGGTCCGACGCCATCGCTGAGAAGTCCGGTGTGTTCAAACTGGAGGTTGAGATACTGGATGGAGTCGTAGCTGCCTGAGGGAATCGCGGTTAAGACTTTGCCATCAGGGAAATCGATTTCGACTCCGTTGCCTGCCGAAGACTTTTTGACCAGGGCTCCGCTGCCCAGACCAATGGGCTTTGCATCGAGGGTCGTGAGTTTGCCATCGATGCGGAGATCGAATGTGCCGTGACCGTAAGCGCCGGTAAAGCTGGGCTCGTAGGAGACGCGATGGCCCCCTACCCTAGCGGCAACGGCGGAGTTCACTGCCAGGCAGCTGAACAGCTGGTCGTTGTTTTTGTTGCCAGGGTCGTAATCGCCGGGCTTCAGAGTTGGAATCGGGGTTTGCCGCGTTTGAATCATTGTGCCGGATGAATCCTGGAGGGAGATAAACTCTCCAGCTGCCTGGAAATTGTAGTAGACATCATCGACGGTCGTGATGTGCGGTTCCCCAACGATGCTGGACGCACCACAGCTTGCCGTGTGAGTGTGGCTCGTGTCATAGACTTCCATGAACTGGATCGAAGGCGTGCTTCCGCCATAGGGGCAGCAAGTCGGGGAAGTCGTTGATGGAACGAAGTTGAGGTTGTTTGATTCGCCCGTGGTACCCGCATTGAATTGACACGTTGGCTGATTCGTCGTGCCATCGGTAACGTCGGACTCAAGGACCAAAACCGTACCGTCGTTGAATTGGGCTTGCCAACCATTCCAGTTCCCCAGCACGTTGAATTCAGCCTGGTTCCAGACGCTGGAGATTTTTGTATAGTTGTCAGGGACCGTGGCTGATTTATAGGCAACACCTTTATAGATAACCGTGGCCTCATCGTTTCCGCCTGGCGTGGCGGAAGCGGACATGGAGAGCTGGTCCAGGTCGGTAATTGGAATTTGACCGTCATAGATGACGGTAGCCCCGCCATTCTGCTCACAGTCATAGCCGTCTGTATCAGGCTCAATGTCACTGAAGCCGGTAGGGCAATTGCCGGATGTATTGCCTGCACCGCCATAGTTGAACAACCAGTATTCGATAAATACCACCGACTTGCCGGTATCCGTGCTCGACACGATGTCGTTGGTGGACATCAGATACTGTACCCATGGCACGCAAGCCGAATAAGAGCCACATGCACTGGAGTAAGTATCCGAATTCGTGTTGATCTGCAGCATGAATTCATTGGAGCCAGAAACGCCGCTGTATGGGTAAGCAGGAACCTGGACGTTTGTCTCACTCGTAACGCCATTTACAACGCGGAATTTGCCCACGACAGTCGAAAAAAAATGTCCGGTTGGAGCCTGAGCGACCAAGTCGTTGCTGCCCGATGCAGTACCTCCGACAGCCTCGGTACCGCCTTCTTTCTTGATACGCCGCGGCCGCACATTGTGCGCTTTGGGCGGAGGCGCACATTGCACCTCTACCCATTTTGTACTGGGATAAGCAGCCTTGAAGCACCCTCCCTTTGGGGCTGGAGTATGGTGCATCGTCTTTGACCAGGTCTCGCGGGCCTGCGCATCGGTAGCGCTTGTGATCTCCTTTGGTCTGTTAGTCTCATTTACTGCCTGGGCTGCCAACGACCCGGCGAACCCGGCCATGCATGCGAGAAAAGCAACACGAATCGACGCTTGCTTTGCAGTTTGCATATTCCCTCCTCGGGCGGACACGGCCGCTCGGCTTTGCGGGCCCTTGAGAAATATCAAATTTTCGCGACAACGTGGAAGGCATCAATAACTGAGGTTGGCGGATGCATGGAACAGATGCAGTAGTTGGGGGCTACCTCCTATGCGACATCGGAAGAACGCGCGCCATGCGAACATCCCATTCAAAAATGACGTATCTTGATCGATGCGATATTGGGTGGAAAGTCGACGCAAGCACAAAAGCGCTCATTTGAGCGATAGCGCAGCAGATGCTGGGATGTCGGTCGAGTAAGGAAAATATGCCAGGTTAAAACCATGGCTCGGGCAACAAATGAGCGCTTTCGGGCGGAAGGCTGCCCTCTGCCTAGTTACCATTCGAGCAAGCGGACGTTTGCCGCAACCCTCCGTGCTCCAGTGGTTCTGGAGACTGTGGTATTGCGCATGGAGTTGAGCGCCGATTCCCTACCGGCCGACTCAATCACTTGCACACAACTGCTTTTCGAGGTGAGCTATCTAGCTTCGCAGCCATTGCCACACCGCAGGATGCTCTCCTGATGGGTTGTTCGCGACTGGTGAAAACGGGACTGTCCCGCTGACGGCTTTGCTTTCATAGCACCCCCCTTTCCTGCCCGATATGCAGGAATCCCCGGTACTCGAAATCGTCTGGCAAGCTCGCACGTGGCTTCACGTGCGACGTACCCGCAAATTTGCCGTGAAACTGTCGCGATCCTACGCGCAAACTGGTTATTGCGAGGTGAATTGGAAGGGTCAGTCCCAACCTTTGCTTCTGAACGACTCGAAGGAATGAGGACGCTTCAAGCGGGGGCAAAGCTCTTAATTTAAATGGCCAATGGCCATTTCTGTGTCACATTCAAGTCAACGCCGGAGTCGTCACGACACCGCCATCATGAACCGCGTATAGCCCGCACTGAATAGGCGTGGTCTTTGCAACTTTCACACTGGTTTCGTCAATACCTACCTTACAACGAGCATGCCAATGCACCGAGGGAGAAACGCTCACAGATAACCTTCGGGCGGGCCTCGCCGGGCATCATCAGGCTTTACGTCATCGCGCGGCGCCTTCTTCTTCGCCTGCTTCGCCTCTTGCTGTTTCTTTTTGGCCAGTTCGCGCTGACGCTTTTCAAATGAATAATTTGGCTTTGCCAAGTGTGTTTCCTCGTTTAATCAATGAAGGTGTGTATGGCGCTCGATGCAGTTTTTCACTGCATGAACGATGTTCACTTCTTACCTAACATTTACTTGGATTTCGTTGAGACGTGGTCCGCATGGGCATGCGTCTCCGCTTTTTCATCTTTGCGATGAAATGGGTTGTTACCCAACACTTCAATACAGCCACCCGCCAGGTTGAATGCGGCTATATCCGCCGCAATGCGCTCGCTAGTGAGTCCTTTGGAAAAGGCAGAGCCGGCGTGAGGGTTGCCAATACCGGATTGGCGGTGGTTAGACATGATGAAATCCTCTCATTTCACAACCATTTTAATGGCACGATCATGCTCGCGCGCGTAGTCAGTGCGAATGGCATTGCAATACGATCCACCCCTGACGAATCGCCTGCAGACGGCCGGACGATTTTCATAAATGCTACAGCACATGCGCGTGCGATCCAGAGCAACGCACCACCCATCCTCACCGTGTGCCATCACGTCACGACCTTTTGGATGCTGCGTGACGAAGTGAGCAGGAACATCGTCTCCGGACTCCAGAAAAACCACGAGGCGACAGCACACCGCATCACAGGACGCGCAATGCACCTTGCCTTTCGTAGGTCTAGTAGACATGAGCCATGGTTGCCTAGCGGCTGAATGGCATAGCATCAATGCTCCAAAGAGCATCATTCGCGCACCAGAGGTGATTAGTGCGGGAGATGAGGGGTGAGGCGGCGAACAACGGATCTGATTGGAAAAACATGGCGTTTGTGCAGCCATGGTACACCATACCTGCCTAACGCGTGAGATCTTTGAATTCACTCCACACAATCACAAGCCCGTCGAGCCCGTGACAAATTTGAAAAATTGCTATTTGGGTCCGCCGGGCCCATGATCAACCCGTGTCTTTAGGGGGTATCGGCCCCGACATCTCACGGGTGACCGCAAGCTATCGCCCCTGAGCCTTACCTTGCTTCTTGTGGGCAGGGCTTCATCTCGTGCCGTCGCGCACTTTCGCGACTGTCTATTAGGCAAACCTATTATGGCCCGCACCCTTGAGCCGCTTTCCGCGGCCCAGATTCATAGTGTCTATGCAACAGAGAAGGCGTTCAGCACGCAGGTCTCTGCTACAGA
Source organism: Dyella mobilis (assembly GCF_016904945.1). GTDB lineage: Bacteria > Pseudomonadota > Gammaproteobacteria > Xanthomonadales > Rhodanobacteraceae > Dyella_B > Dyella_B mobilis. Next base: position 158,498 of record NZ_JADIKF010000036.1, on the reverse strand, counting down.
GGTGATCCGATATTCAAAGACGTCTGCGTACAAACGAGAGCCGATCCCTTCAGGGCGCTTTCCAGAACGCCCCGGGCTGTCGAACAAAAGTAGAAAGTATTGACGCAAGACCCCGTCATGGGGATTTCGTTTCGCTACTCGTGATGTGTCTCGCCTCGGCAGGGACACCCTTGCCAGGAGGGATTCTTCTTGGAGGGCAAGGATGCCTTGGTGAGTTCGAATCCTGCTATCGGTCGAGACGAGTTCCGATTGCTATCGATTTCCGATATCTCTATTAGGTTGCGCGCTCACTCGTCGCCAAGACGTTTCGCAAGAGAGCGTGCCGAGAACCACCGAGGCAGGTCGGAGCAAAGCGATGCCATCCCGACCGAATCACCCGATGCTTTTCCCTTCGAGAATCGTATGCCCGGCAGCGGCGAGCAATCGCTTGCCTGCCTCCGCATCCTCGGACTTGAGAAGCAGGCAGTCGCCGTCGAAGGTGGATACCAGAAAGACGCCAAGACCGTTTTCCGACAACGGCCTGATGACGGAAAGCACAATGCCGGGTTCGCCGAAGGCAAACGGGCCGACAAATCGCAGGCACACCCATTCCCGATCTGACTGTATGTCCGCCGGAATGCGTTCAATCGGGCACACGATGGAAAGCTCGTCGCCGTTTCGAGTAATTGAAACGAACCCTTTTCCATCGGCCCACGACGGTATGGCGGCGTCGCCGCTCATGCGGCTGATGCCGTAGCGTCCCTCCAAGACGTGCAGTTTGATTGCTTTTCCCATGGCGCCTTCCAGAAACGTGGTTTGGTACACCCATGCGGCGCATGGAGCCTGCACCGACCTAACTTACCATGAGCTACCGTACGATCCAGGAGGACTCGCGTACCGCTTATCGTGCAAAACCGGTCCGCTTGTCGAATGGCGGCTTGGCGCTACACCACGACCACCTGATGTTGCGTCTTCGCCTTCAGTGACGCGATAGATGAGCATGACGATCACGACGTGACTTCCAGCACGTAGGCAATTAAGCGAACCTGCTTAATCTGCAAAGTCAGTCGCCATGCCCTCGAGCCCAATCCAGAGATGAATCGCCCCACTCCGGTTTTCGTTGCGCTTATCGCCTTGTCCTTTGCCGCCCAGACGTTTGCAGACGACTCCATGCAAGATGGAGCCATCGTCAGCAGCCAGGTGCATCCGGGCTGCGAAAAAATCGATGCGCGATCCTGTCTCGATCTGGCAATCGACGCCATGGGCGGTTACCGCCGGCTCGCGGACATTCACAGCGTCAACTACGACAGCATCGGGTACGTTGAGCTGGCAGACCAATCGCCGCGACAGTATCCGTTCCTCACTGCTTACGAACGCGACGAGGTCACGGTGGATTTCGATGGGCAGCGGCTGGTGCGCCACGAACACCTTATCTGGCCCGAATCCGATCCACATACCGAGAATGTGGACGTGACCATGATTATCGACCCGCAAGGTGCCCGTTGCCGCGGCACGCAAGGGGCCATGCCGTGCGAATTGCTCGGCCTGGACTCCGCTGAAGATGCGTTGACCATGGTTCCCGAGCGCCTTCTTCTGCAAGCACGTGCCGCCACCGACCTGCACTACGGAGTTTCGCAGTGGTTGCGGGCAACGCCCCATACTGCGCTGGCTTTCACCTGGCACGGCCAACAGGTTCAAGTGTTGCTGAATGCGTATACCCATTTGCCCGATGCCTTGGAGCGAACCCGTCTGTTTCGCGACTTCTGGCTAAGCTGGGGCGATGTCAGGCAGCGCGTTTATTTCGATAACTGGCGTCTCGTTCAAGGCGTGGTACTCCCGACCACCTACGTCGAACAACGCAATGGTATCGAGTTGGGCTCGACCCAAATATTCAATCCCGTTTTCAATGGCGCGATTGACAACGAGGCGTCTGCCAAGGCTTCGAACGGGCGCACGGGAGATACGGCGCCACCCCTGTGGAATTCACCCTTCAGCGACAAGCAGCACGTCGAACTGGCGCCTGGTATCGAGCTTTATCAGGGCGCCTGGAACACGACGCTGATAAAACAAGACGACGGCGTTCTGGTACTCGAGGCACCCATTTCTTCAACATTCGTAAAAGCCGTTCTTGCCAAGGCCCATAGCGAGTACCCGGCCAGCCCCATCAAGGGGGTGATAAGCACGTCCGATTCCTGGCCGCACATCGCCGGCGTGCGGCAAGCCGTCGCCGATAACCTGCCTGTCTACGTGCTCGATCTCAATCGGCCATTGCTCGATGCCCTGGTCGCCGCGCCACACTCCCTGCGTGCCGACGATTTGCAGACACATCCAGCGCCGCCACATTGGGTCACGGTGGGTCATCAGATGGAACTCGGCCAAGGGCCAAACCGAGCCATTCTCTATCCGCTGCGCGGCGCGTTGACCGAGCGCCAGTACATGGTCTATTTCCCTCAGTACAGGTTGCTTTATGCCAGCGATACGCTAGCCATAAACCCCGACAAGACGCTGTTCTTTCCGGAGATGATGCACGAAGTCGCACAGGCCGTGGCCCGGGAGCACCTGCAAGTCGACACTGTGTTTGCCATGCACGAAGGCCCCACGTCGTGGGCCTGGGTGAAGAAGCAGATCACAAGCGCTTCCGTAGCCGGAGAGCATCCGGTGCCCCACGATCCATCGCCCGAATAAAGTGCGACGGTGCGTTGCGTGGCCGCCAACGCTCCGATCGCCTATAAACCTACGAATGAAGATATCGCTTGGAAGTTCGAAGCGACCGCGTCAGGCTCGACGGCAAGGTGTTCAGCAGGCGCGCCGGAGCGATTTATCCAGATCGTTCGATACCCGAATGATTTGGCGCCCACCGCGTCCCAGCCGGCAAATGCAACAAAAGCGGTCTCTTCACGATGCAGCCCGAACGCGGATGTCGCCATTTGATACGCCCGTGGATCGGGTTTGTACGCTTTCACCAGATCGGTAGACAGCAGCTTCTCAAACGCGCCTTCAAGGTCGGAATTCCGAATGCTTGCTTCAAGCATGGGAATTGAAAAGTCATTTAAAGGCGCAAGTATCAAACCTTGCTGCTTCAGTTGCCTGAGGGCGGGCGCAACGTCTGGCCACGCCTTCATACTCATCAGGGCAACCTTCAATTGATTGCGTTGCGCGTCGGTAACTCGAACCTTTCTTTCATCTGCGATGAATTGCAGCGCATCATCGGCAATTACCGGGAATTCAACGTAGCTATTTGTGAGGGTTCGTAGCCACGTATATTCAAACACCTTGTCGCGCCACCTGGCCGCAAATGCCGGGCTATCGCCGGGCGAGATTGCACTGAGGGTCGCAAGCACGGGATGCGGATCGAATAACGCAAGCCCATCAAAACCAATCGCTTTGATACGGGGCACCGCTGTCCCGGCAATTGATGTATTGACGGCCATGCTCGCAGCCGTAGCCATGGCAGCGGTGATGAAATTACGCCGATTCAATTTTGCTTCTCCGTAAGCGGGGACCAAATCAGCCCTGGATGCTATAGATCCTGGTTGCCTGTGTCGACACCGCAGCGCCACTCAAAATCGGAGGCGCCGTTGGCAACCATGGCGTAAATGCATGCTCGTTTGAGCGAACTGACTCCTTGCTTGTCGAGCTAGTCGTCCTGGAGCTGCCCGATCGGGTTCCTGCGCGCCCCTGCAAACCTCAATGCTGGTGGCAAGCCATGCAGGCGTAGCTGCTGCCGATCATCATGGGCGAAGTCGGTTTCTGTCCCGGTGGAACTTCCGCATTGAACGCGACGACATTCGCCTTGGCATCGCGAAGCCTCTGCTCCAGCACTTCACGATACGGCCACTGCGCATAGTCGGGTGACTGCTTCGCGGCGGCGTAAACCTTGAGCGCGGTCTGCCAATCGCCGGACTTGGTGAGCATGTCGCCCATGTTGAGGAAAAAACCTTCCTCGTTGTGCGGGGCCTTGACCGAATTGAGGCAGGCGCGCGCGTCACGGCTATTGGCGGTCGCTTTGGCGACATTTTGTGCAAAGCGGTCGAGGTTGGCGCCATGGCGGTCGAGTGTGACGTGTCCGCACAACTCCAGGTTCTGCCACTGTTGTTCGAGCGCCTGCTTGAACCCGTCGCTGGAAGCCGGCAGCCCGCTTGCCACGTAGCCGGCGGTGAACAGGTTGAACGCGGGCCAGTCGGAAACGGCCTTGCGCATGACATCCGCACCCTGCTGGCGTAACGCGGCATCGCGGTCAACCCGGGCCTCGGCCAGCATCGCGCTGGCGAGGAAGCCGCGGAAGCGTGCATCGTCGGGGGCCAGGTCGACCGCCTTCTGGAAATACTTGCGGGCCAGCACGATATCGTCCGTGATGCTTGCGGGACGCTGCTGCAGCCGGTCGCTTTCCGCCACGCGCCACATATGCAGCCAACCCACGTGAGCCGCCGTCATCGCATCATTGGGATCGCGTAGATAGGCTGCCGTGGAAGCCTCGATGCTGGCCTGGATGTGGGCGTAGTCGCTGCTATGGAAGGTTTGCCAGAACAGTTGGTCCGCTTGTGCTGTTGCTGGCTGCCGTGGCGGCGTGGCGACCTCGGATTGCGCCATGACCAGGCCTGCGGCAAGAGCGCCTAAAGCTGCGACGAGCGCCAGGGTCATGGGCTGCCGGGCAGTTGCCAGATGACGAAACAGGGACGACTTTTTCATGAGGCGACTCCATGGTGATGGTGGACTCCATGGACGTCAGTTTGCCGAGCTAGCCCGGGCATCGACACTGTGGTTGATCAGGTATCGGCTTTGACAGTTGTCATGCGTCCCTGGGTGGCAGCAATGAGCGGCGCCTTTAGGCCCATTACCCGAGGATCATTTCCCGCCGGCCTTGCACTAACTTTAGAAAAATCGTTTTGGACATCGACAGGAAAATGACGGTGATGGAATAATTCACCATGGGGCGTAGTGGGGAATGTAGACACCTACCCTACTGCCAACGTCTGGTCATGCCAGTTCAAATTTGAATTTTTTAATATAGGAAGCCCTTGCAAATGCTTGCACACGCGTGGCGTTCGGTCTCAAGCATTGCAGTCCTTTTGATTTTTTGTGTCGCCGCTACGGACGCATTTGCACAAACAGCGGACCCTTCCTGCGGAAACTCCGGTGCTGCGGGCCAGGCTGCAACGACAATGCCGGTTGACGACGGCAACTCCCCGACTTTGCCCAAGTCGGCGACCACTCCCGAAGGTTTTGTTCCCGCCGGGTGGAGAATCGAAAAGAAACTCGAAGGGGATCTCGACCAGGATGGAGATGCCGACCTCGTCTTGGTTTTACGCAAAACCAGCCCACGCAATATTGTGTCGATCGACGCGGATGGCTGCCTCGTTCCCTTTGATACCAACCCTCGCATGTTCGTCGTGGCCTTCCACAAAAGATCGCCAGATTCCTATTCCTTGGCGGTTGCCAGCCATACGCTGATCCCCCGGGAAGGTCTGCCGGTTCCAGATAGCAACCTTATCAACGCGTGGGACCCGCTTAAAGACGTGCTTATTGCTCGCGGAAACATCATGCTGACCCTGGATTACGGTGCCGAGCGGGACTGGAATACCATCACCGAGACTTTCACGTTCCGCTACCGAGACAAGTGTTTCCAGGAGATCGGTTACGACTCCCGGGAGAGCGACACCAAGAGCGACATTTCCTTTACCAGCATCAACTTTCTGACGGGAAAGAAAAAGGAATGGGGGACCGCGTCGGACAACAGCTATTTGCGCTGGACGACACTGCCTAAGAAGGCTTTGAAGTGCATTGACGAGTTTTGACAAAAGCGCAGCCTTTGTATAGATGACTCCACGGACCCCGATACGGGGTATTGCAGCAATCGTGGTCATCGTTGCTCGTAGCGTGCAGATCAACGACTAACCCGAGGCGATCGCCAAGCCGGCTCCACGTTGTCCTGTGCGCCCCTGTCACGCGAGTCGCAGCGCACTCACTAGCGCAGACAGTGCGGCAGGCTGATGCTGACGATGGGGATAGTATACATACGGCCCATTCGGAATCGGATATCGCCGCTTTGCGATCAATCGCTCAGACCTATTTCGACGCAGCCTACGAAATGGACGCCGAAAAATTCGCCCCCTTGTTTCATCCGTCGAGCTCTGTGACGAAGATCGACGAAGACGGCAACGTGAGCGTGACGCCAATTGCAACCTGGCTCGCGGCCGTACGCAACATACAGGCGCCGAAATTGCGGGGCTGCGAGCGTAACGAACAGATCCTTTCAACCGATGTAGAGAGGAATCTCGGGGTGTTGAAGGTAAAATTACAGGTCCCGCCGCACGTCTTCACGGACGTACTGTCATGTCTGAAGATTCAAGGCACCTGGAAAACCGTCCAGAAGGTGATGATTGCGAACGTGTAGCCACGGTCCAAGTGGGCGATATATTCAGGCCGATCCGCTCTCCCGGTAACAATCCCTGGGCACCCTGCCCTACGACGCTAGATCTTGCGAATTCCAATCTGATTGAGCACCTCGCTGGTGCTGCCACGGGGACTAAGGGCGCTTGCACCTATATTGTGGAAAGGTCCGCCTACAACCGCGACTTCAACCGAGCCAGAACCGCCAATCAGGCGCTTGTCCAGCTCTGTCTACCTCCTACGCAAATGTCTTGACCGTACCACTCTCACCCCGGCACGATTGGTGGCATACAGCAGTCGGCAGGGGCTGGTTGCAGGGGAACAAGGGTGGCTCTTGGTGGTTGTTCATCCGTATACATCCCCAATGCCATCGGAATGACCGGTGACTCACGTGTGGAACGCTGCGCCTAGGCGCGGCGCCGGTAGTTAAAGGTTTTACAGGGAAGAATTCAGGGGGATCAAACATGAAAAGCATGTTGCTGCCGGCGTGCCTGCTGGTCGCCGTTGTTCCGTTTGCGCACGCTTCCACCGTAAGGTCGAGCAAACTGCCACAGCCGAAAAAGATGACTTGCCTGCAAGTGAAGCAAGCCATCTCCATCTCGTCGACACGGGGGTTGCTGCATATCCCCTGGGACACCGAGATTACGCCAGGCGCTTATATTTCCGAATATGAAGACGCTAATGGCGTGTATTACCGTGCACCCGAAGGAGCACTTACCGAGCGGCGTACCGATGAAAAGGAAACCTCGAGAGCCGGGCGCACCTTGACCTTCGATGGCGGCATTTACGTTCCGAACGACCCCGCCACCGCACCGACGCTCTACGAATATTATGCGACGATGTCTCTGCGGCCCGACTCCGCGCCGAGCGATACGGATTGCTCGACGCTCACCTATACCGTCGATCCCAATACCCAAAAAGTCAGCGTGATGAGGACGGGGGTCGCCTTTGGCGCAGGTGCCGCTATCGGCATGACTACCGGCCGCTTCGTTCACCCTCACGTGCACACCAGTTACGGGCAGGCTGCCGGGGTCGGATTAGCAGGCGGCCTGATCGCCGGCTTGATCATCGGGGCAATCGAGAAAAGCAAAGAAGGCGAGATCCTGCCAGGACCGGCGCTGGACAGTCCGGCCGAAGAAAAAATCAAAACGCTGGTGACGAACAAAGTGGCGTTGGGAGAGCTTCCGCAAGCGGGCATTTCGAACGTAGCGGCTGCCGCGCCTGCACCACCCGCGCCAGCGGCACCGGCCACACAGGTTGCCGCACCAACAACGGGTGCGAGTGGCGGGGTTGAAACCGCGGCCATGCCAGCACCGGCTGTACCGGCCGCCACATCAGCACCCGCGACTGCGGCTGCCCTCGCTGCTGCACCGGCCACTGCAGTATCGCCAGCTCCCGCCAACGTAGTGGCGGAGCAGTCAATGCAATCGTTAGCACAGAACGTTGCCACCCAGATGGGATGCGGCGCGGTCAAAGCCGATGGCGACTCCGCTTATGTAGCGCCTTGCGGAGAGAATGGCGTCTATATCGGATGCGACGCAGGTCAGTGTCGGCCTCTGCACACCATCAAGTTGGAAGGCGACCAATAGGCGGGCTTCGAGTATCCGAATTGGGGGGTGTTGGGGTGACAAGCGCGAGTGAAAATTCGAGGGCTCGCGCTGATCAGTCATTCAAGCGGCCCGGCTAGTTCGTATTCGAACCAGGGGGAAACATGGAACGGTTTATCAAGGCAGTGGCACTGTTGCTGCTGGTAACGATGCTTGCGAGCTGTGCCACGCCGTACCAGAAACGAGGTTTCGGGGGCGGATATCACGAGACCAAGATCGATCAAAACAATTACATCGTCTACTTTGACGGTAACGGAGAATCCAGCGAGCAACGCATCTGGAGTTTCTGGATATATCGCTGCGCGCAGCTAACCTTGGAAAACGGCTATACCTATTTTTCGCTGTCGCGCGTTCTAAACAACATGAATAAAGCAACCGCCTTCGATCCGGACGAAGGTGGTCATGCTTACCCCGCCGTGCTTATCGGTGACGCCAATGGTCACTTGATCGACGTTCACGCCGGCGGCTACAGCGGGGTTATCCTTGTTCCGGGCGGAACGATTGTTTCATGGCACTCGAAAGCAGTCGTGACGATGTACGGCCAGATTGTGCCGCAAAAAACGCTTGTCGTGCGTGCACAGACGGTTATCGACATGCTTGACGCGTACATCAAGTCCGGCGGGACAACCATGCCGCCGGATCGTACGTCGATCGCCAATGCGGCGACGTTTGCCTTAGGTCCCAATCTCACCGTCGTAAACGTGCACCAGTACCTGCTGTCGAAGCTGTCGCAGCCGGCACGTGCCATGCCTAACGGTTATTCGACGCCCCTTTACGCTGTCCAACCCTCGCGTAACGACGACACGGCATCCGGTCCGCCACCTGCGACCGCCCCGGCGCCATCGGCTGCGAGTATTAGCCCGCCCGCCGTTACCCCGCCACCCGCCCCCGCTGCCGCGTTGACGCCAGAGAAAGCTGCACTCGCTGCACACCTGTCGATGGCTCAGTCGGTCGCCACGCAAATCGGCTGCGGTGCAGTACAAATCAACGAAGGCTCGACGTTCATCGCACCCTGTGGGAGTTACAGCGTGGTGATCAGTTGCGACGGCGATCAATGCCGCCCGATACACACGGTCAACGCGAAGAGTGAAGACTAGGGCACCGCAATCCGCAGGATGTCAGGTCGCGTCCGGCAGGAAGTTCATGGCAACCCCATTGATGCAATAGCGCAGCCCCGTCGGCGGAGGTCCGTCGGGGAAAACGTGGCCGAGATGGCCGCCACACTGACTGCAATGCACTTCGGTGCGCACCATGCCGTGACTCGTATCCACGGTGGTCTCGACCGATCCCGGTTCCGGGTCGTTGAAACTTGGCCATCCCGTGCCGCTTTCGAACTTCGTCTTGGCGACAAATAGCGGGTGGTCACAGCCTGCACAGACAAAGGTCCCCGTGCGCTTTTCATAGAGCAGCGCACAGGTGCCCGCCCTTTCCGTGGCGTGGCCGCGGAGCACACTGTATTGCTCTGGGGTGAGGAGCTGCCTCCATTCCGCCTCCGTGTGGGTGACTTTGAATGGATGCGACGTGCGGGAATCCGATCCGGTTGCCATAGGTGCATCTCCCAGGAGAGTTACCCCGATATTCGTCGGCGGCCTCCAACGGGTTACGTCATCGCCACGAAGGTCATGGCCGCTTTTGCTGGCTGGTTATAGCCAGCTGGCGCGCAGTCTCATAGGCTGCGTCGCGGCCCCTGTTCCAATCTTCAAACCGGAGCGGCACGACGATATCCGGCTGCAGACTCTTCACCCTGACCGGATAGAACCAGTTGAGCCAATAGCACTCGCGCCAGTTGTCGCAGGGGTGCTGGTAGTCGTGCTTCGCCGTCTGTGCGTACACGCAGACCTTTAGATTGGGCAGGCAGGCCTTGCTGCCCTCGGAGAAAAAGGATAGGCGGTCGCCGACCGGCTCGCCAATGATCGTGACCTTGTCGCCGCCGGCATCTTTGACGAATGCGGCCGCCGTAATGGCGGCGGAAAAGGTCTGCGAATTGGTGAGTACAAAGATGCGCCCGCCTGGCGCGAGCAAGGTCGGCAACACGTGCGTGAAGTGCCAGACGTTGGTGTAATCGCCGCCGCCATCGCCGCGCAAGTCGAGGATCACGGCGCAAGGCGGGCTTGCGCGAAGCGTGGCTTCCGTCGAAGCGAGAAACGGGGCAATCCGGTAGCTGCCGGCGTCCCCGATACTCTGTAGCCGTACAACCTGGGCGCAGCCGCCCGCGGCGGGGAACATCCGGAAAGGATGATTGAAGTCCCGCCACGTTTCCGGCAGTTCGGCGGATTGCGGATGGTAGGCGCCCCAGTCTTGTTCGACACCCTTGTTCGGTTCGGGCGACAACCAGCGTCCGCTACCAGGCAGGCGGTCGCCCTCGTGCATCGAATAGGCATCTAGCCGACGCGTCACGGTTCGACCGTCGGGCAATACGACCGTCCACGTCGAAGCCTTGGGGTCGGTTGCGATGCCCAAACCGTAGAGAAGGTTCTGCACGATGATAAATATCGCATCGTTTTCCCGACGAAAACTCTCCACGCCGCCGCGAAGCGTGTCCAGCTGAAGCAATACCTGATCGATCGGGTGCCCGTCGATGCTTTCCACGCGACCGCCGAGCATGTCGCGATAAGCCGCCTCCACCCGCGTTACGTAAAAACCCTCCGCGAAGCGCGTCACCCTTAGCGGAACGATCAGCGCACCCCGCTCCGCCGTCGCATCCATTCGGGAATGACCATTGTCGGCCAGCGCCATCACCTGCATGAGCGCTACGTGTAACGCAGGTGACGGCAGTGCATTCGGCAGGGCCCGGAGGACGGCGATACGTGCCTCCGCCGTTTTGCGTTCGGCAGGCGAAAAGGCACGATCGCGCGCCATCACTTTGGCGAAATAGTCGACATCCTGCTGTTGCGCCTCAAGCGGCGATGCCGGCTTCGGATAATTGGCGTCTGGCGCAGCGCGATGGAAATTGAAGTGGAACGCAAAGAGCAATCCGCCCCACATCACAGCGAGGGCCAAAGCCACGCTTGCGAGAACGAGAACGACTCGTCGGAGGATTGCGCGCACTGATCACCCGTTTGTCCGGCCCATGACGCTCAGTAGCACGGGTAGCTTGCCTCGGCGGCCGCATAAGCCAGTAGTGCCGCAAGTCACGCGGACCTCGGCGCCTGCTGTGCGGCAGCGTTCCGCCCGATGCAATACGGGCGGGCTGCCCTGGACTCAGTGTCCGGCCATGGTTTGATCAATCCACACCGCACGCAGCCATCAACGCCAGGGCGCGCTCGATGTCCTCGCGTGTCGTGGGCGCGCCAACGGATAAACGTAACGCACCCACGGTGACGGCACGCGCCGCACAGTTCCGTAGCGCTTCCATACTGAAGCTGCCTTCGAGTTTGTCGAAGCAGCGCTCCACACCGACCGCATCGAGCCCGAATGCTTTCTCGGCCGCCCCGGGATTGCAGAAGCAGCCACCCCGAATGGCGACGCCATGCTCCCGCGCCAATTGCTCGACGTGCTCGTAAGGCAGCACGCTGCCGTCGTCCTGCAATACGTTGAAGGCAACGATGCCGCCCCGCTGCGCCATATCCGCAGGGCCATACAGGCGCACCAAAGGCGTGCCATTGCGGTGCCGCAGTGTCGCCGCCGTTCCAAGGAAATGTTGCACGTGGGATTGAATGTGAGCGCGCAAGCACGAGCGCGGCATGCGGGCGAGAAAGGCGAATCCGGATTCGATGGCGGCAAGGTCGAGAAAGTTGGGGGTTCCGTCCTCGAAGCCCTCGTGGCCCGGCTTGAGTGAATGCCGTCCGTGCGCGACGGACACGAACTCCACCGTTCCGCCCGAAAACCAGGGCCTGCGAAGGCGGCTCAAGGCCGACCTCTTCGCTATCAATGCGCCGACGCCGGTCGGCAGGCCGAATAGCTTGTAGAACGAACACACGACGAAGTCTGCGGCATGCTCTCTCAGACTGAGCGCGCCGGATGGGCCGGCCGCAGCGGCATCGACCAAGACATCGCATCCGAGTGCCTGGGCCTCTTTGATGAGCGACAGGTCGTGAAGCACGCCGGAAAAATTGGACTGCTGCGGGAATGCAAACAAGCTCCCGCCCTGTCGATCGATGCTTGCGTGCAGGTTCGCGGATGCGTGTTCGAGCCGAAGTTGCGCATCCAGCGGCAGCACGTTGACGGGTGCCTGCGCGCGCCGGGCAAACTCCCGCATGCCGTTGACGGAGTTGTGGTTGTCGGCCGAGAGAATGAGCCCGCGGCGCAACGAAAAGGGATAGCTCTCGGCGACCAGCTTGATGGCTGCCGTCGCATTGGCGGTAAAGCAGACATCGTAGAGGTCCGGATCGGCATCGAAGAAAGCCAGCGTCGCGGCACGCGCAGCCGCCTGCGCAACAGCGCTGTTGCGGGATGCCAGATGCTCCGAGTGAGGATTGCCGAAAATCCCGAGTGCCAGCTGCTCACCGTGCGCACGCGCCTGCGACGCACCGTACAGCGCGCTCGCCGCGTAATCGAGATAGGCGATGCCGGCAGCATCCAGGCGTGCAAATTCGGTGGCACGAAGCGTGGCGAAGTCGAACGCATCGGCCGCACCGGCGGGTTGCATGGCGCGCGTCAGCATCCGCGCCTCCGTGTGCCGTGCACGATCGGCGCCGCACTCGCAACGTCGCCGCCCTGCTCTGGCCCAATCCGGGGAGCGCCGCCAAAGTAATGGCTCAACGCCTCGACCTGTGCGCGCTCCGTAGCCGAGGCGTTGGCCGGCAGCAGCGGATACAGCACCTCTTCGCGCCAATCGGCAAGGCCGCCCGGCACGAACACCGCCTGGGTCACGCCGAGCGAGCGCAGTATCACCCAGGCCTGCCCGGCATGCGCCCCTTCCTGCGAATACAGAACGATGGTCTGGCCGGGCGCAAAGTGCGCCTTCGCCAACTGGTCGATCGGCACATTCTCCGCCGTCGGGATCGCATCGTCGCGGAACTCGGCGGGCGAACGCACGTCGATGACGCGCAGTCCGGGCCGGTGATCGCGTATCCACTGTGCAAGCTGGCGCGCACTGACGTGGTCGGAGCCTTCGTCGATCGCCCGCGCGATCGAATCCAGATCCAGCGCTCGTGGTTGTGTGCGGAAGAAACTGCCTGCAAAAGGCGCTCCCAAACCCAATGCAAGCGCACCGATGCCCAGCTGTCGCACGAGTTTCATGGCCTTGCCTCCCGCTTCGCGATCCATGCCAACACTGAAACGGCGACCACCGTGACCAGTGCGACCACGACGCCGTCAGGCAGGCCCGTGAGGCGCTGGAGCGTCAATGAGCCGAACGGCGTCGAGCGGTAGAAAGGTTCGATCGCGGGAAAAGCCAGGCCGACCAGCAGCACACCGACGAACAGCCCCAGCATCGTCGCCGCGCCTTCGATACGGCCGCTGGCCAGCGCCACGCAGGAGGTGCCCGGACACAGGCCGCTCAGCACGAAACCAAGCCCAAAGACCATGCCGCCGAGGAGCTGCGGAAGCAGATAGGTGTCGGGCAGGTAGAACGCCGCGGAATCGAACATCCCCAACTGGCCGCCCCAGAAGGCACCCAGCATCGCGGTCAACATCGCACTCAGCATCACCTTGAGCACGGTGAAATCGCGCAGATAGAACTGACCGGCAAGCTTCGGCGGATCGCCCAAGCCGGCGCATTCGAGTGCACAGCCGAACGCTGCGCCGATGCCTCCCGCCATCAGCAGATCGTTCATGGCCACAGCCTGCGCATGAGCGGCGCGGCGAGAAAGCCGGCAAGAAACAGTGCCGCCATGAAGATCCAGGCACCGACACTCAGCACCGCCCCGCCACTCAACGCCAGGCCGCTGGTGCAGCCGCGTGCCAGCGCTGCCCCGATGCCCATCAACGTGCCGCCTGCGACGCCGGCGAACAGCTTGCCCGCGGACGGACGAGCGGCGCGGACGAACGTCAGCCGCGTTCGTCCCGTCAGCGCCGCCGATGCCGCGGCACCGATCAGCACACCGATGATTTCCACGACGATCCAGGCGGTCCACGGCGAACCGTCCTGCAGGTAGCTGCGAAAGTAGGCACTATGCGCAGCCGCTTGGGGCGAGACGGTGCCGACGACACCGCTCGCCACGCTCGCGAATGCGCCGGATGCTCCCAGCCCCTGCCCGGTCAGCGCAAAGCAGGCAAGCAGCACCAGACCCAGGCATACGCCCGTGAGGTGGGGTTCGGCATATGAGAGGCGTGGGCGCATCGTCAGCGCTCAACCGGCAGTTCGCGCATCGTCCAGTCTTCGAACGAACCGTCGTACAGCACGGCATCGATCCCCACGGCACGCGCCGCGAACAGCACTGCGGTTCCCTGCTGGCCGATGTGGCAATAGGCAATCACCCGATCGCCCGGCTTCACGCCGGCCTTGCGGAACAAGGCCAGCAGTTCGGCCGGTGTCTTCAGGGTGAGATCGTCGTTGGTGATGTCGGTGTACGGCAGGCTGTGCGCACCGGGAATGTGGCCACGGGTGAGGTGACCATCCGCGCCGCTCTTTTCGACGCCGTCGTAGTACATCGCGGCACGGGCGTCGATCAGCACGTAGCCCGGCTGCCGGACGTGCGCTTGCACAAACGCCGCATCGACGACGGTTGGCTGAAGGTTGAACGGCGCCAACGCTCCCGGCGTGGCCGCGGTGGCCTGGTCGGTCACAGGCCGGCCTTCGCGGCGCCACTTCGGCATGCCGCCATCGAGCAGGTCGGCGCGCGATCCCAGCCCGGCCGATTGCAGGGTGAACCATACCCGCGTCGACGCGGAGACCTGATCGTTGCCGAAATACACCACGACGCGGGAATCGTCGGAGATGCCCAGGCCCTGCAGCCGCTGGCGCAACTCCTGCGCCGTCGGCAGTTCCAGCGACAGCTTGCTCGACGTGGCGGCGACGTCTTCAAGATGCACGAAGCGCGCGCCTGGAATGTGCGCCGCCTTGTCCTGCGACGCTTCGCCGACCTGCAACAGCACGAGGTTGGGGTCGTGCAGATGACTGGCCAACCACGCGGTGGATACCCATGGCTCGGCTTGGGTGGCGTCCTGCGCTGCGGGTTGCGCGTGCAGGCAGTACGGCAGGGCTGCCGATCCGCCGAGAATCGCGAACGCAATGGCAGCTTTCGCCAGAATCTTGATCTGCATGGTGTCTCCCGGTGTCGTGTGTGCCACAGGTATAGGGCACGCCCGAGCGCAGCGGGATGGGCATGCGACGTAACCGGTCGGCGATGCGATGAAACGGCCCAGGCGCGGATGGTTCGTGTGCGTGCCGGCGCCTGCTTTGCTAACGTGTCGCACATGGATTTGCCCAACGACGACCTGCATGCCCGACTGCCGCAAAGCGCGTTGTCGGACCTGGGTGGCTGGACGCTCTACCAGCGCTTCCGCACCTTCACCTGGCCCTGGTTGCTGCGCCGGGGAATCGTGTTGTGGCCGCTGGCGATCCTCGGCGGTTGCACGTATGGCCTTTGGCATGCGTCGGGCACGGGTGCATGGGGTGACTGGCCCGGGCTGGCACTGCGGGCTTGCACCGCATCGCTGATCACGGTCTCGGCCGGCCCCCTGCTCGCCACGTTGATTCGGTATCGGCGCTTTCCGGTCATCGTGGAGCGCCTGCTGGTGGTCCTGGCGATCCTGCTGGGGCTCTGGCTCGGGGCCATTGCCTTGAACTGGGTGGGCGACTATCACGCCCATCTCATGCAAGCCTATGCCGGGCACCACATGCGCACCAGTTGGTTCGGTGTGGCCGTTTCAAATTTTCTCGGCTCCACCGTCAACGCATCCGTATTTGCACTGATTCTCGCAGGCGGCGGTTACGCCACGGTCTACTACCTCGGCGAGCGTCGACGCATCGCCCAGTTCGCAGCTGCTCGCCAGATCGAAAACCTGCGTGCGGAACGCAATGCCGCCGACATGCGGCTGGCCCTGCTGCAGGCGCAGGTCGAACCGCATTTCCTGTTCAACACGCTGGCGTCGGTACGGTCGCTGATCGCCAGCGAGCCCGAGCGCGCGGCGACGACCATCGACGCGCTTGCAGCGTACCTGCGCATTGCCTTACCGCGCATCCGCACGACGGGTATCGAGGAGGCCACGCTCGGCCGTCAGATCGATCTCTGCCTGGGCTATCTTGAAATCATGAAGGTCCGCACGGCCGGTCGCGTCGAGATTCGCGTCGATGCGAGCGACGAGATCCGCGCCATGCCCTTCCCTCCATTGATCCTGCTGACGCTGGTGGAGAATGCGATGACCCACGGCATCGAGCCCAAACCCGGCCCCGGCATGATCGAGATCATCGCCAGCGCTGCGGATGGATTCCTGAGCGTACGCGTCGAGGACGATGGCCAGGGCCTGCAGCCCGGTACCACGCCAGGCCTGGGCCTGGCGAATGTTCGCGCCCAGCTCCACGATCGTTTCGGAACACGCGCGCGTTTCGAAATTGCCTCGCGTACCGGAGGCGGCGTGAGCGCAAGCCTCCACGTGCCGATCGCGTTCCCATGACCGCACCCATCACGGCCCTGATCGCCGAAGACGAAGAACCGCAGCGAACGGAGCTGCGCGGCATGCTGGCACGACTGTGGCCGGAGCTGGTCGTCGTCGCGGAATGCGACAATGGCATCGGCGCGCTCGATGCATGGATGTCAAAGAAACCGGACGTCGTCTTTCTCGATATCCGCATGCCGGGGCTCAGTGGCCTCGATGTGGCGCGGCAGGCTGGAAGCCCCGCCCAGGTCGTCTTCATCACCGCGCACGACGAATTCGCGATAAAGGCGTTCGATGCCGGCGCCATCGATTACTTGCTGAAACCGATTCGCGCCGATCGCCTCACCGAAACGATTACCCGTCTGCGCAGCCGTCAGCCCGCCACGCAGGTCGATCTGACCGCATTGATCGACACCCTGGCCGGCCGGCTGAAACCCGTGGAGATGATCAGCTGGATTACCGCCAGCATCGGCGACACCCTGCGGATGATCCACATCGGCGACGTCATTCTTTTCCAGTCCGAGGAAAAGTACACCCGTGTCGCCACCGTCACCGATAGCGCATACATCCGCACGCCGCTGAAGGACCTGATACCCAAGCTCGATCCTGAAATTTTCTGGAGAGTGCACCGTAACGCCATCGTCCGCGTGTCGGCGATCCGACAGGTCAAACCGGACGGGGATGGTCGCTTGCTGGTCTGGCTGCACGGCATTACCGAACCGCTACGCGTGAGCGATGCGTTTCGTCACCGTTTCCGCGCCATGTGACATAGCCGTAGCGAACAACGATCGGCCATTGAGAAACGTACGTGGATACCTCAATGGTTTGGCCTGTAAGCACTCCCTCTAAACCGAGGTAAGGCGTACGCCGGTAACCGAGGCCGGACGTCGACACGCACTCGTTAGAAAGTTCGTCGTCGTAAAGGCTGCCATGATCAGCACGATCATGGCAGCAGCGCCCCGTCGAGAGCGTCTCACGGAAGCGAAAGCGGAAGCGTCCAGGAGCGGCCATTCACCGATGTCAGTTGCAAGGTGTAGTGCCCAGCTACCAGCGTCATTCCGTTCGAACCGGCCGGCAGCGTCACCGTCGCCATGGAACCCACCGGTCCTACCAGGCCAAACGGTCCCGCGTGGATTTTTTGGTAGTCGTAGTCGTTGCGGAAAGCTTGCTTGGGAAGACTCGCCAGCGCCTCGGCCGTCCAGGCCCGTTCGATCTCGCCATGGTCGTTAGCGAGCGTGGCGCGAACGACGTCGGACGGCGCTTCGGGCGTGCCCGCGTCGACATAAGCTTTGAAGGTCACCATGCCCTGCTGCGTCAACTGCCCTTGGCTGAGTAACCAGTGATGCGCCGTGGGACTTACCGGGCCGCCATGAAACGGGGTCACGACCGAGCCGCGGAAATAACTGTAGGTCCCGACGATGAAAATCACGCTGACTGCCAGTAAGGTACCGCTCAACTTTCCAAAGGCTCGCTCGCTGAGCGGCAGCGGTGAATCGCCGCCCAGCCACTGGAACCAGCGCGCGCTTGCCACGTGAGGCCGCGTGCGTGCCAGCCAGCTATCCACCGACCAGGCACCACCTCCAGCGAGCACCAAGGTGATGCCCATGGCGAAGTTGCAGGCTGCCATGGTCCACTCGTCGATGCAGGTGGCGCCCTGCCACCCAAACAGCAACATCAACGTGAAAGCCAGCCCTACCGAGCAAGCCGCTGCCAAGCGTGTCAACGTACCCGTGATCAGCATGATGCCGACGAGGAGTTCCACCGCGCTAAATATGATGATGCTCGTATAGAGCCAGACGAAGTGTTGCAGAAGCCACGACACCACGTGATTCATGCCGAACAAAGCCCCCGGCATCGCTGTCTGGAATTTATACGCCATCCAGTGCGGTGCATTTGGGTCCAACTTGGACGGCGCATAGAGAAAGCGTCGCGAGCCGCCTCCCCAGTAAATCCAGCCCTGAACGAACCGGACCGTCACCAGTGCGATCGCTGCAAGGCGCCACGCGCGCTGGAAGCCGTTGTTCTGTTTGATAGCGAGAGACGTATTCACAAAAGTTACCTGCAAAAAGTTCGTGCCGTCGCGTCCATTTCAGGAACCTGGCTGCGATGCGGCGTAAAGTTCGAATTCGTATCGCTTAAAATTGGCGAGCCCTTGCACGGCGCACTGGCCTTGAAGGTTTGTGGATCGAAGGCCAGTTTTAAGTGCAGACGGAATATCTCGGTGCGACGCCAGCCGCCAATTGGCACTTGGGACCATTTTTCGGCTCAAGCTCAACTAACGAAGCGCCGCGCTATTCACGAAACCTTTTTCACGGGAACGTCATCGCTGACATTGCGCTCGACCCAGCTTGCGAATCGAAGCATGAAGTTTTCGAGAAAGCTTTTGGTTTCCTTCTTGACGAGGCGACCTTCTTCATCGAGCAGCTCGAAGGCTCCACCTATGTACGCTTCGGGTTGCTGCATGGCTGGCATATTGAGAAAAGTGAGCGATTGACGCAGTGCGTGATTGGCGCCGAATCCACCGATGCCGCCGGGAGAGGCCGTCGCGATGGCGCAAGGTTTGCCATTCCAGACGCTCTGCCCCATCGGGCGCGATCCCACATCCAGCGCGTTCTTCAAGCCACCGGGTACCGAACGGTTGTATTCTGGTGTCACAAACAGTACGGCGTCCACGGCGTGAATACGCTCGCGAAACTTCACCCACGCTGCAGGTGTATCGGGGCCGTCGATATCTGGGTTGTAGAGCGGAAGATCGGCAATCGGCACAAATTTAAACGCGAGCCCTTGCCCCAAACTGACCAACGCATTCGCCAGCTTCAAGTTGATCGAGTCCTTTCGCAGGCTTCCTACCACGACACCTACCGTTAATGTTCGGCGCATCTTTTTTTCTCAATGAGGTTGGCTGACACCTGATGTCATCAGGCCTATCGATCCAAGAATCGATGAATCCCGTTGGGCTGGCTTGTTTAAATCTGGCGGCATTGATGAAACACGAGGCTCCCGATGCAGCGGACCTGGTTTCGCCACGTGTCCGGTCGGCATGGGGAAAACGGTTACCGCAATCACGATTTGCCGGAAAAATCTCGGTTTTCCAGTGTTGCTGCAGCCCGTTATGGGCTGTTCTCGAGCAGCTCAACGACGCTTTGGCGGCCATCGGCACAGACGCTGACAATCGCCTTGGCTCCCCGCGGCATGGCCGAAAGTTCTTTGACCGCCTGACTCAAATCGCGCGCACCGGCAGCCCCGAAGGGCGTGTCACAAGTCAGTCCTTTAGCGAGAAATAACCTGCCGACGTTTTGCCAGCCACACAATTCGTGGCTTATGTCTTGACGAATTCCGTTTCAATTAGAATGGTCACTTCATCCGCCTCAAGTGGCACCCATTCTCCAACGCCGAATTCCGAGCGCTTGAAAGTCGCTTCGCCCGAAAAGCCCATCCGGCCCTGAGTGAAACCCCGGTAGACGACATTCAGATGCATCGGCTTTTTGACGCCGTGGAAATTCAGGGTGCCATCGACTGAAAAGTGATCGCCCGTGATCGTGACCGATGACGAAGTAAAGGCGATAGATGAATACTCGTCAGCCTGAAAGAATCGGGCCGCGATGCGTTTGTCGAAGCCCGCGTCGCCCGTGTCGACCGATTTCGGGTCGATGGAAATCTGCAGATCCGAGGCAGTCGCATGAGCCGGTTCAAATGAAAAGCCGCCGCTAACGGTGTCGAAGCGTAGCGTGTAGTGCGATAAGTCCATGTGTGCAAGCTTGGCGGTGACCGAGGTGTGATGCGGGTCGAGCTTGTAGTAGCCCTCCGCAGCAACAGTTGGATCCTTGGTGAGATTGAGGGCCTTGTATTGGGACGAAGCGGTTGCATCTTCTGCAGAGCCGCGCCCCTGCTGAAACGCCATCGCGACAGACGTAAAAAGCAGAAGCGAGGCGGCGATGGTTACAGTGGCATTGCAGCTTTTCATCTTGGATCCTTGCTGTTGATGAATGTCCCGCTCACGGCAATCATGGCTTTTGACCCTGATTGCCGCCGATTTCAGGTGTCCGCCACCTGTTAGTTGGCAGCAGCCTGATCTGTCCATCCGTACTTGACGAAGATGCGGCGACCTTCAGGCCCGCTGAGGAATTCGAGAAAGGCACGCGCATTGGCTTGCTGCTCACCCCTGTGCGTAAGCGCCACGCCGGAATCGCGATAAACCAGATACGGTGGCGACAGAGGAACTACATCGGCCACGCCGGGATGTGCCAGCGCCCAAATGGGAAAGATGATCCAGGCATCGAACGAAGGCTGGGTTTGCCATGCCTTCAGCGCTTCGGCACTGTTCGGTGCAAAGCGTGTGATGTGCGTGCGAAAGGTGCGGATGGTGGCAACGTCACCGCTTGCCCCAGCGATGTCTTCCCACATGCCAATCTGCCCGGCCCCCTCCACCACCATCACCTGCATCCCCGGTTTGAGCAAATCTTCGAAACCCTCAATGTGTTTCGGATTGCCCGGCCGCACCAGAATCCCCGCCGGCCGGATATAGAGCGGATTGACCGTAGCCGGGTCGATCGTGTCGGTAAACTTCGCCAGAAACCCGCTCATCATGTTTTCCGAGCCGCTGTAGATGATGTCGCCGTTCTTTTGAAAGTCTGCAGCCCACTTGCCAGTGGGTCCTGCGGTCACCTCGACCTGGATGCCATGAGCCTTTCCAAACGCCTTGGCCGCTTCACGCATGGCCGGCGCGGGGCCACCAGGGCCGTACACGTGAAGAACGTCGGCGGCGTTCGCCGCACAAGGCGATACCGCAACGATCAGGCACGCGAAAAAAAGCGACTTGAACATGAGCCACTCCCATGGCGGTATCTCGCCGCCAAAGCATTCAGGGCGAAGTTGGTGTGTAGCGCTTGAATCCGAAGCGCTCGAAAATGGCCAGGCTTTGCTCGGATCGAATGAAGTCCAGCCAGCGCCGCGCCGCCTCGGCGTGAGCGGCGCTCTTGACGATCGCCGCCGCGTAAATGGCCGTCGTGTTTTGTGTTGCCGGAATTGCAACGTGACTGATGGGATGGCCGGCCTGTTCCTGGAAAACAGCTTCCGATTGCCACGTCACGCCGGCATCGACCCGCCCCTGCATGATCCAGAGCGGCGTTTGACGATGATGGATGTGCGTAAGTTCGGTCGTGCCTTGCTTGACCTTGGTTTCATAGACGGTGGTTTCCAGCTGATCCCCGCCAGCCTTTTTCAGGGAAGCCTCGATTTGCCGCGAGATACCCTCGAACGCAGGATTGGGCATCGCAAGCGTGACATCGGGCCTGGCCAGGTCGACGAGCCCCGCGATGTGCTTGGGGTTTCCCTTTGCGACCATGATGGTCATGTCGTTGGTGACGTACGGCACGGCGGGCATCTGCAGGAATCCGGCATCGATCTGCTTTTGCACCGCGTTGAGCCCGGCCAGATAGACATCGGGCTTTACCGTCCAGGTCATATTGCCGACGGTCACGGTGCCGCCGGCCTTCATTTGATCAACCAACAGACCGGGTGGAATCGTTTCCCAATAAAGCCGCCCTTTGTATTGCGGATACTTTTCCTCGAAGGCCTTCACCAGCGGTGCCATGGCAAAGAAGTAGTTCCCTCCGACATACAGCACCAGGGCGGGATGATCGGGATTGCCGTGAAAATCGGCAAGATTGTCGGCATCCGCTACGGTAAATTCGAAACCTCGATCGGATGCGTCATTGTTTTGGCCATGCTGCCACGGCGGACTCGCCGCTTGTGTCGGCTGCACTGCCTGGCCGGCCGTATCGGACGCAAAAACGCTCGCAGCAGATCCGGTCAGCGTCAGAGCGGCGGCAAAAATTATCTTCAAGTGCATACACTGCTCCTGGCGAGCGCCATCACGACGCCCGCCACCAAGGCGAAAAGCGAAAATGAACACCCTCAGAGCTGGACGAGGGAATAGCCTTGGTGCTCCAAGGTCGAGATGGTGGTGAGCGCCGACAAGGAAATCGTTACGCTCTTGTCCACCCAGTCGTATTGGTATTTGTGCTCGGCCACAGCCTGACCGCAGACAGCAACATCGACGCCGGCATCACGAAGCTTCTTGATGAGCGGCAAATTGGGGTTGGGTACGCCGTAAGCCGCTTTGTAGTGCGCATCGTCCAAGACCAGCGGCGTTGCCGGGCCATAGGCGACTGCAACGAACTTCAGGTGATTGAGAGGTACGCCGGATTTCGTATACAGGTTGATGGACCGCGCGACGCGATCAAGCGACGCATTGACCTGGCTCGGCGAGGTAGCCCCCACCGACAGCGCGAACACGATGCTGTAGGTCTGGTCGGACTGCGGCCGATAAGCAGAGTCCGGCAGCCAATGGATCTTTCCGTACGGACTGATGGTCGGGTTCGACCAGAAGCCACTCGCATCGGCGGCCTGAGTCACACCGCTTTGGACGGTCACGGCCAAGGCCATCGAAAGAACCAGTAGCTTGCTCATCTTCATGAAATTTCACCTTTGCTGGAATTGGAAAACCGTCAGGACCGTCAACCGCTGCTGAAAATGTATGAAGCGCGCGCAAGCGCTTCTTGTTAAAAAGCCACGTAATTGGCGCAATCGGATACGCGGGCGGCGCGGACTATGAAAAGCTGGCATTGCCATGTTTCGGGCATCCATTGCTGGCACGCATCCGACGATCCTGGCTGGCGTCAAAGGCAGCCTTTTCCTGCAAGATTTCCACCTGTATCAGACATAGCCTTAGTGCGCGCGTGCCCAGATTGGGCCGACACCCCATTTCAAACCGAGCCAGAAAGAGACGGAAGCAAACACGTGAATGACAATGGTTTGATTACGATCGACAGCAATGGCACGACACCGGAAACGGTCGCACGCCTGGTTCAAGCCATCGAGAAGACCGGCATGACGATTCTGGCCAGGGTCGACCATGCCGCCGCCGCCCACGCCGCGAGTCTGCCGCTTCGTCCTACCGAGGTTTTCATATTCGGAAATCCTCGTGCAGGCACTCCGCTCATGCAGATCGATCAAAGGGTCGGCATCGATCTGCCGATCAAGGTGCTCGTGTGGGAAGACGAGCAAGGTAAAACCAAGGTCTCATACAACACCGTCTCGTGGATCGCTTCCAGGCATCACCTCGAACCCTCGACGGAAGCTATCGTCAAGGCGATGACTGCCGCGATCGAGAAGGTGGTGGCCGAGGCGGCCGGCCGTCCTCTGCAGGCAAACCCGGCCTTTTGAAGGCCGGAGTCGGCCATTCGTCTTTGCGGCACCGGCCCTGCGATGGTTACGACTGGACCAGCGCATAGCCTTTCTGCTGCAGGCTTGAAATTGTCGTGACGGCAGATAGTGCGATCGTTACGCTGCCGTCGATCCAGTCAAAGCCATAGTTGTGAATGGCAACCGATTGGCCGCAAACGGCGACGTCGACACCGGCATCACCCAGCTCTTCAATCAGCGGGAGATTGGGGTTCTTCATGCCAAAAATGGCTTCGTGCTGAAGATCGTTCAGGGTGATCGGCGTTGCCGTTCCGTAGGCAATGGCTACGAAGCGCAATTGCTCCACGGTCACCCCTGACGCCACGTACAGATTGACCGCCCTGGCCACTTGCTCAAGTGACGGATTCACGATACCTGGCTCGCTCGACTTGGCTGAGATGGCGAAAACGACGTGATAAACCCGATCAGGTGGCGGCTGGTAGGCGGAACGTGGCAGTAAGTGGATTTTTCCGTAGCCCGATATCGATGGATTCGTCCAAAATTCGGGTTCACCGCTCGAAACGTCGGCGTGGCCGGTGTGTTCCGCGAGCAGGATTTCTTCATTCATGATCTTCGTCCCAGCATGCTGTGTCGCCATAGCGTGGGCAAAGATGACCACCTCTTCTTGTAGAAAAACGTGGCAATTGCCTCCAAACGAGGATCTTCGTTGAGGCGATGACGCTTACTCATTTGCGTCGAAGCGTTGCAGGTGCCCTGCCCTATTGCGCGTCAAAGAACGTCGTTTTGCACAAGAATCGAGCCGCTAGCCGACCTAACTTACTGCCCTGGCAGAGGGCGCGTTCAGCGATCTCGCCGTCCCAACTGCTTTCCAATTTCGCCATCGGTGAGGAAGCCTCATGCGAGATAACACGACCCCCGCGGGCAACCCGCTTACCGGCATCGTATTTGCCGAAGGCGAGCGCCCTGTATTTGGCCCCGGCGACAAAGCCCGCATCCTGGCGCGATCTCCCATAGGGCACTACCGCGTTCCCACCTATATGCGCGGCAAGCTTTGTACCGTCGAGAAGGTTATCGAACCGGCCGCAGTGGATAACGAAGAAGAGGCCTTCGGGCGCAATGTGGGATCCAAGCGGCACTACTACCGCGTAGCTGTACCCATGTCGGAGATATGGCCCGAATACAAGGGTCCCGCAACGGATGGCCTGCGCATCGAAATTTACGAAACGTGGCTTGAAAGGGTTTCAACATGAGCGCTCACGATCATTCCTCACCCCACTCCGAACCAGCCGCCCCACAACATGGCGGCGACTATGAAATCATGGAAACGGCAGTGCGCGAGCTGCTGGTCGAGAAGAAGCTCATCGGTCCCGGCGAGATCCGCCGGCAGATTGAGGTTCTCGACTCCCGCAGTCCCGCCCTGGGCGCAAAGGTCGTGGCGAGGGCGTGGAATGACCCCGGCTTCAAGGTTCGGTTGCTCGAAAACGGGCGGCGGGCGTGCGAAGAGCTGGGAATCAGCTTTTATGACGACACGCAACTCATCGTCCTGGAAAACACCGCTACGGTGCACAACCTCGTGGTGTGCACGCTCTGCTCCTGTTATCCACGCCCCGTTCTTGGCCTTCCTCCCGATTGGTACAAGGTAAAGCCTTATCGCGCCCGCGCCGTATCCGAGCCGCGCAAGGTGCTGGAGGAATTCGGCACGCACATTCCCGATGATGTCGAAATTCGCGTGAGCGACTCCACCGCCCTGGTTCGGTTTCTCGTGCTTCCCATGAGACCGGAGGGAACCGAAGGCTATACGGAAGAGCAGCTCGCTGCCCTGGTGACACGTGACGCAATGATCGGCGTTGTCACCGCGAACACCCCTACCGAGAGTGCCTAGCCATGCCCGATACTTATCAATTCGTCAAAAGGCTTCCGAACGATATCGGCGGCTTGCAGGCTGACACCGTTCAGCAAACGGACCACGTGCTTCTACCTTGGGAAAAGAGGTGTCACGCCCTGGCGGATGTGCTCGATTTCCACAAAATCATCAATACGGAAGAAAAGCGCCGCGGCGTCGAAGCCCTGGGTGCCGAGCTGGTCGGCAAGCTCAGTTACTACGAGCGCTGGATCGTTGCCTTTGCGAATATTCTCTTCGAGAAGCGGATTCTCTCGCCGACCGAACTGGCCTTGAAGATGGATGAAGTGGCCGCGAGACCGCGGGACTGACGTGTCCGCACTCAAAATAAAAACCTGCTTCTTCGAAAAGGACCCTTCGGTCTCGTTATACAGGCGTGCATTTGCCGAGGTCGCTGGCACGCTGTTGCTGGTGTTCTGCGTAGTCAGTGCCGGCATAGCGATCCAGCGGGTAACTTCCAGCCACGTCGCCACGCTCGCGGTACTTGCGTTGGTTACGGGAGGTGCCTTGTGCGGGTTGGTAGTGGCGTTCGGCGACGCATCAGGCGGCCATTTCAACCCCTTGATCACCGTTCTTCAATGGATCAGCGGCGATCGAGACATTCGATGCACGATGGCCTATGTGATAGGTCAGTGCGCCGGTGGCGTCGTCGGCGCACTGTTAGCCAATGTGCTGCTTGCTGGTGAACGGCCTGCCACGTATCCGCCGACGGATGTGCTGCATCTGATGGCCGCCGAGGCCGTTACGACAGCCGGCTTGATGATCGTCATTTTTGGTTGCATGCGCGGGCAACGCGTGATGACCGGACCTTTTGCCGTGGCGGCCTGGCTGACGGCGGCGCTTCTCGCATTTCCTGCGTGTTACATGAATCCGGCCATTGCGCTATCGGCCACGTGGGCCGCCGGAGTCGTGGCGCTTCCGGTATCGCGCGCGCTTTTGCTAATCCTGGCCCAGATCGCAGGGGCAGCCGGCGCCTTGGCTGTCATCAGTATTGCCTATCCACGCGCCAAGCCAGCCGAACCAGACAGCCAGGTTGCTGAAGCGTAATTGGTGGCTAAGCGCTCTCCACGTTTCGGCTGCCTCCACACCTGACCCTTGACCGGCAGATGGACCGTTCGCATGAAAAACATCGCCAATCAGCCTCGCAATACTTCACTCATCACCGCCAGCATGAATCGGACGGGCATCAGGACGAGGCTGATCGTCATGTATACCTTTCTGCTGCTGTTCAACCTGGTTTCCTGGACTTGGGCCATAGTGGCCTT
This sequence comes from Dyella mobilis, assembly GCF_016904945.1. Classification (GTDB taxonomy): domain Bacteria; phylum Pseudomonadota; class Gammaproteobacteria; order Xanthomonadales; family Rhodanobacteraceae; genus Dyella_B; species Dyella_B mobilis. Next base: position 131,670 of record NZ_JADIKF010000036.1, on the reverse strand, counting down.
TGGGCACAGGCCGGACCTGCTTGGCGTATGCCTGCTGATCTACGGCCTTGGGCTGCGCCATGCGGTCGATGCCGATCACATTACCGCCATCGACAATGTCACCAGAAAGCTGATGCAGGACAATAAGCGCCCCACCTCCGTGGGATTCTGGTTCGCCATCGGGCACTCGTCGATCATCATCGTCGTGGCCATACTGGTGGCCAGCGCCGAACATTATCTGTCGCGATTCGATGCGCTGCGCTCCATCGGGTCGCTGGTGAGCACGTCGATATCCGTCGTGTTTCTGATGGCGATCGCCATCATGAACGTGACGATCTTTTTCTCGTTGTACCGGAACTACCGCACTCTCAAGCAAACCGGACGCTACCAGCCTGAAAAGGTTGAAGACCTGCTCAATCAGCGCGGCTTTCTGTCCAAGATCCTGATGCCATTGTTCCGGCTCGTCAGCAAAAGCTGGCAAATGGTTTTCCTTGGCCTGGCATTCGGCTTGAGTTTTGACACGGCCACCGAAATTGCCATGTTCACCGTATCCGCAAAGCAGGTTGCCAGCGGCATATCCGTGGGAACCATTGCTGTTTTGCCGCTGCTTTTTGCCGCGGGCATGACGCTGGTGGATACCACCGACGGGGTAATGATGCTCAAGGCGTATGAATGGGCTTTTATCAATCCCATTCGAAAAATCTACTACAACATGGCCATCACCTTGATTTCGGTCTGTATCGCCGTGTTTATTGCTGGCGTGGAGGCCATGGCTTTACTGGCCGACAAGTTCTCTTTGGGTGGCGGCGTGTGGAAAGCCGTTCAAAGCATCGAAGATCATTTCAACGAACTGGGCTTTTCCATCATTGCGATCCTGCTAGCCGTCTGGATGGCTTCATATCTGATCTCCCTACCCAGGACGCGGCGCACTGCTGTAATCAAGCAGTAATGCGAACAGGGTTTTCCGCACGTACGCATCCTTTTCCATGGCACCCTTAGGCCGCATTTGTTCGGCCCGCTACTCCAGCCCCCCGATATATTGTCTCGGGGGTTTTTCTTTTCAAAGCTGGACAATTGAAAGTGCGCTCTTGGTCGCCCGCCTAAAACGGCAGCGCGCATCGATACCGCCGAACGCTCAGCCCCTAATTAGAACTTGTAAGTCGCACCGACCTGGAAATAACGACCTATATACGAGTACAACGAAGGGTCGAAGTATCCACGGTTCACATAAGTCCACGATGCGTCATACGGCGGCGCATGATCCAGGAGGTTGTTGATGCCAGCGTAAAGTTTCCAATGCTTGAAGCCGCTATAGCTGACAAGAAGATTGAGCTGGCTGTAGGACGCGACATTTGGACCGGCGACAATGACCTGCGCATAAGGACCGGTGAATTGCCACGTCAGTGTCGTGGTCCAATCACGATCTGCCCAGGTCAATGAAGTATTGCCTTTCCAGCGCGGAAAGGCGCCTCCAAACACGGTGTCGTTTGCATCGTTATTCCCCGCAAGATCGGCCGCGATGCCATTGATGGGCATATTAAAGTGCCGCACATAGGCCAAGTCGGTCGACAGCGTGAAGGTTCCCCTCTTCGTGGACAACCCCTGTTTGAACGTCGCTTCGAGACCGTCGGTGCGCAAATACGCAAGGTTCTCGTAACCCAGGTAATAAATCGTCTGTTCTGGATGGGCATCGACATCTGCCACGATACTGGGCTGACCGATGACCTTGGTGACGTCAATCTTGTACCAGTCAAGGCCGATATCCGTACTGGAGGTTGGCGACAGCTGAAAGCCGACGTTGTAGTTTTTTGTGTGCTCGGGTTTCAATTCGGGGTTGCCGACGAAATATTCATCGACGTTTCGTGCACCTACAGGCTGAGAGGTCACGCTCGCTGTCTGATAGAGCTCGATCAGCGTTGGCGCACGAAAGCCTCGGTCATACGAAGCGTATAGGGTCAGGGCATTTATCGGCTGATAGCGCAGCGCAAAGCGAGGTGAATAGACCCCGCCAAAGTCCCCGTAGTAGTCGTAACGCCCCGATTGACTGAATGTCAATTCGCTGAGGAGCGGAATATCAACTTGGTAATACGCGGCCGCCACGTTGCGCTGGCCATTCACTGCCTGGGTGAATGGGTTAACAAATTCGGTAGAACCTGGGGCTATATATTCGCTCTGATGCTGGAGTTGAGCGCCAAGCCCCATACCCACGTCGCCATCGGGCATGCTAAATAGATTGGACGTCGACGCCGTCGCATCAAGCGTATCAAGTTTGGAAATTCCCTGATCGCGGGAAGTGCCAAGCACACCCGGCAAGTCATTGAGATTTGCGGCGCTGAACGTAGCCGGCGTTACGCCATTCGTGTAATTCAATACTGTCGATGCATTGACCTGGCTTGTAAAGCTGTTCGACACCTCGCTTTGCGAGTGTCCATAAGAGGCTGACCAATCCCAGTCGCCTAAATTTTTTGTGCCGAACGAGCCTTTCACGCCGACTGAAAAACGATAAAAGACAGAGGTTGTATCCCAATCTTGCGCGCTTGGGAAATAATAGGTCAGCGCGTTTCCGCCGACCATGGGAGAAAACGCAGTAAATCCATGGCCCGCATCATAAAACGACGGAACGAGCGCGTTCTCACCAAAGCCGGCGAGCCCAGAAGCCAGTGACGTGGTGTTGTAACTTCCCCAAAGGTCTGCGAACGCCACAACATAATCGCTTAGTTTGAAATCGGCATGCACTTTTGCGCTTGTGTGCTCCACCTGCGGGGCAAGCGATTGGGCTTTAGCACCATTCTGGGAACAGACGGCGCCAGGTGTCTGCGTCTGCAGGTTGTTTGCCGCGGACGTGACCATGCCCGTCGGACCGCACGGATTCAGGGCCTGTGGGCCCGTATCCGTCATAAAGAAAGAGCTGGGCTGAGCGAAGAATCCACCAGATAGCTCTGAGTAGTCCTGGTTGCTCGTAATATTCCGCTGGGCAAGCGTGACGCCACTGGCTCGATAGAAGCTAAGCGCCGCCGTTACATTGAAACGATCTGCATTTAGGTCGCCGACGCCACCGAGCAAACTGAGGTTTGTCGTGCCCTGGCCTCCATGCTGTGCTCCCCCAAGGCTGCCGTCGAGCTGAAGGCCCTGAAAATCCTTCTTGGTGATGATATTGACTACGCCGGCAATGGCATCCGAACCGTATTGCGAAACGGCACCGGTCTTGACGATCTCAATGCGGTCGATCACGTTTATCGGCACCGTATTGATATCGAAGAATGTGTCGGTGCCTCCATCTCCAAACGCGTACGGGGCTGCACGCTGACCGTCTATGAGCACGAGACTGTATTTCATGCTCATGCCGCGGAGCGCGATGCCTGCGCCACCTGGTGCCTGGTTCATCAGCACCGTGTCCTCGCCCCAGCTGCTGGCGGAATTGGCACTGGTATCTCGAAGAAAATTTGAAACTGTGGTGGCGCCACTGTACTGAATGTCGTTCTGCGTCATCGTCTGGACTTGGTTGAACCCGGTCTTATCGGAACTTCGGATGAGCGAACCCGTCACCTCGATCCCTTGCAGTTGGGTAACCTTGTTGCCAGATGACCCCGTGGTCGTAGCACTGGATGGCGGAACCAAAGGCGAAGCTGTTGGGTTGCCTGAAGCCAACGCGCTTGCGGAAACGCCAGGTAAGTTCTGCGCAAACGCCGGTGCAGCTAATACGACGGAAGACGTCAACTGAGCCAAGATGACTTTTTTAACGGACATTATTCCCTTTTGCTTCATTTTTCGGCTCATTTTTGTCGGGTGTTTTGTATGGGCTGCATCAATGGCTGATGAGCACGATGGCGGAAACGCGGATGCCGCCACGCTAATGACCTGCCCGACTGGGCGCTTCACCCTTTCGAGGTGGCGTGCCTTGCTCCGAAGGGGATCAGTCCTCTACCTCCGCAGGGCTACGACGTCGACTCCCCGAGGAAGGGTTACCCCGTTACACCTCATCTTGAATTTAGGTGCTTCCGACCCCCCGTGTCTTTGGATGCCATCCGGTCACAAGCACCATCAAAACGCGCGCTTTCTTTTTTTTTGGGCGTTGCCTCGCGTTCGCTGGCGTCATCTGCACGGCATTGATCCGTTGGACCGGACCGGTGAGCGTTTTAGTCATCACTAGCCGCCATATCAGCGACGTGCCAAGTGGTTTTGTGCTTCCATGAGAACCCCTATTGAGGCAGATTGCAGCACGCATGAAGCGATCGAAAGTCGGCGTTGAAGCAGCCACTTGCAGAAGCACAGCCTTACGTCGTGGCTTGCCTTTTGGTGCCGTGATGGCCACAGCTGGCGCCTCCGGCATGGCTGGACGGTGCGGGTTGCCTGACTTGGTAGTGCCGCTGCTGGCGTTGGCCGTGCTGCAGGCCGTGTGGATACCTGTGATCGGCGTACTGCGGCATCGGGCCGAAATTCGTCTTGGATGGGCAGCCTGGCTGGAGATCGGCCCGGTAACCGAGCACGCGGGAATCCACACCGTGCCGCTCGGCGTGGCGGTGATCACCGGCGGATGGGCAGGTTTGAGTGCCTGGCCATTGTTGCCGCCGTTACTTGCCTGCCTTGCCATGACCTGGGTGCTGACTATCGCGAGTGTCGGCCGATTCGTGTGGTCGTTGGCGGCCCGCGGCTTGCAACTCAAGGCGATGGATGGAACCTGGTTCCTGGTGCCGGCCACTCTGCTGGGCGCGGCGATCGCGACAGAAGATGTTGCCAAACTCATGCCGGGACACGTGACTGCCACGCTGGACGTGCTGGCCCTGGCGAGCGCCGCACTTGGCTGGCTCGGCTACTGTGCGGTCATCATTGTGGCATCGGCACGACTGTGGCGCTTTGGATTGAAGGGCGCGCCATTGGCGCCATGGTGGATTGCCATGGGTTGCGCAGGCCTGGCCGCGGCCGCGTTAGGGCGGGTGTCCCACATTGCTGCCGATGACGTGCACGAGCAGGTGCTTCTTGCCGAGACCATGGTCGCGACCAGCTTCTTCTCCGTGGCCTTGTGTGTGCCCGTGCTACTCGGCAGTGCGTTGTTCTTACTCCGCTACTGCCGATTTCATGACGCAGCCGTTTGGACCCCCACCTTTTCGACTGCGGTATTCGCCCTGGGATGCCTTCAAGTGGGAAGCGACTTGCCTTCGGCCGCCTTTCGATCGATCGGGTTCGCGGCAGGTCTGGCTACGCTCGTGTTCTGGGCGCTCACGGCAGGCTGGAACCTTCGAAAGTGCATGAGTTCGCGTTGATTGCATGCCGCCTGCTTCTTTGATGCGCGCATCTGACGACGGCGGCGATGGCGCCAATCACGTTGCACCATGGCGCCGAAAGGCGGCCGGACTCATGCCTATTCGGCGCTGAAATGTCTTGATGAAGGCTGATACGGATTGGTAGCCCACTTGCTCCGCCACCGCATCGACCGACAAGTCGCCGGCAAGAAGCAGGTCGCACGCCAGCTGCATGCGTATCGCGGCAAGCATATCCATCGGCGAGGCATTTGCCTTCTCGGTGAAATGCCTGGCGAAGGTCGCACGCGACATATTGGCTTTGTGCGCGAGCGATTCGACCGTCCAATCGTGGCCTGGCTCTTTCATCATGGCCAACAAGGCCGTACTGAGGCGACCATCGATCAGCAGACCCAACAGCGATGGTGCGAGCCCTTCCCTGGAGACATAGCTGCGAAGCGCAAGCACGAACAGCACTTCACTGAGGGCTTTGGTGATGGCTAGCGATCCCTGGTCCAGGTGAATGGCTTCACGGCGCAATGTAGTGACGATGCTATCGAGCAAGGCCATGCCTTCCAACTCGGCCATGGGGATATACAAAGCGTCCGGCAAGGTATTCATCAACAGCTGCGCGCCGCCATGGCTGTAAGTGAAGTGGCCACACAGCAGATCCATATCTGCCGGCCCGGTCGTATTGCGGCGTTCGGGCAGCGGCCCATCGTTATCCATGCTCACTGCGGTGGAAGCGCCGTCGCCGATGCCCTGCACCACGTGAGCCATGCCACGGGGCAGCAACACGAAGTCGCCGGTATGCAGCTCGAGCACTTCCCCTTTGGGCATAAGCAACTGCGCCGTGCCTCGCAGCATCAGATGGAAGGGCGCCTTGCCGGGTTCAAGCTGTTCGTGATCCAGCGCAAAGCTGCCAGCCATGCGGCAACGCAGATCCAGGCTGCCCTGGACACCTGATACGGCGATCAGCTTGCTAAGCGCATCCATGAGACGATTGAGCCATTTATTGAGATAAATACATGCTATCACTCTCAATATAGCGTGGAAAACTATCGTCACTCCGGAGGTCGAAAGGGTCGACCTCCCCCTGATCGAGGACATAGCCATGTTGGATTGGAAGAACTACCGCAAGCAGCTCATCGGGCGCATTGGCGAAATCGGCGCCGTCAGCCCGGATACGTTGACCGGGTATCAGACGCTCTCCAAGGCCGGCAACAAGAGCGACCTGCTTGGCGCCAAGACGCGCGAATTGATTGCACTGGCCGTGGCGGTCACCACCCATTGCGACGGCTGTATCACCGTGCACGTGGCTGAAGCGCTCAAGCACGGCGCGACGCAGGAAGAGATTACCGAAGCGCTTGGTGTGGCCGTGGCTCTCAATGCCGGCGCTGCGATGGTGTATTCGGCTCGGGTCATCGACGCCGTCAAATCACATCAGTCCGCGTAACCGCAAGCTAAGGAAATTAGTCGTGAAAATATCTTTTTTTGATGAAGCGCTGCTTGCCTTCTCCAAAAGTGAACGTGTCGGACTGGCGCTGATGCGCGTGGCTATCGCCATCGTCTTCATGTGGATCGGGGCCTTGAAGTTCGTGCCCTATGAAGCGGACAGCATCACACCGTTTGTTGCCAACAGTCCGGCGCTGTCCTTCTTCTACGACCATCCGCAGGAATACAAGCAACACCTCACTCATGAAGGGCAGCTGGTGCCGGAGCAGCGCGCCTGGCAAACGCAGAACAACACGTATGGCTTGTCTCGCGGCCTGGGCGTCATTGAATGGATCACCGCCCTGCTGGTACTGGCTTACCCGATCTCGAAGAAAGCCGGGTTGCTGGGTGCAGCGCTCACATTCGGCACCACGATGATCACGCTATCGTTCTTGATCACCACGCCCGAGGCATGGGTGCCGGCACTTGGCGATGCGCAGCACGGGTTCCCTTACCTGTCGGGAGCGGGACGCCTGGTATTGAAGGACACCATGATGATGGCCGGCGCGTGGATCATCGGCGTGGATGCGGCTCGCGGGATTCTGGCTGAAAAGTTTTCCAAACCGCGGGCACGCAACGCGGTGCGTAATCCGAATCGTCAATTCGCGTCCTGATCATGCTATCGGCCAGGGATGGCCTGCACGACCCTTGGGAAAGATACCTTCAACGGGACAAACCCTATCATGGCAAACGAAATATCCATGCGAGCGGCGGTGCTTGAAGGGCACAATGCGCCGTTCAAACACACACAGATCACCCGGCCCACCATCGCGCCGGGCCACGTGCTGGTACGGGTCAAGGCAAGCGGCGTCAATCCACTCGACTTGAAAATCCGCGCTGGCATGGCAGCCCATGCCAAACACCCGCTGCCGGCCATCCTGGGTATCGATATGGCTGGCGTCGTTGAAGCACTCGGCGAAGGCGTGACCCACTTCGACATCGGCGACGAGGTCTACGGCATGACCGGTGGCGTCGGCAACGTGCCAGGCTCGCTCGCGCAATATGCTGTGGTCGATGCACGCTTGCTGGCGGCCAAACCGGCATCGCTGACCTTGCGACAGGCCGCCTCCATGCCACTGGTCTACATCACGGCGTGGGAAGGGCTGGTCGATCGTGCCAACGTGCGCGAAGGGCAATCGGTGCTCGTGCAAGGCGGTGCCGGCGGTGTGGGCAACGCAGCGGTCCAGTTGGCCAGGGCTCTGGGCGCCCGCGTGTTTGCCACGGGCTCGCCCGGCAGCGCGGACGTCATCCGCCATTACGGCGCCATCCCGATCGATTACACCAACACTACGGTGGATCAATACGTGGCACGCCATACCCACGGAGTCGGCTTCGACGTGGTTTACGACACCGTTGGTGGCAGCAGCCTTGACGCGTCCTTTTCTGCCGTCCGACGGTTTGGGCACGTCGTCAGCGCACTCGGTTGGGGCAGCCACGCCCTGGCGCCGCTTTCATTTCGTGCCGCAACCTATTCCGGGGTGTTTACGCTCCTGCCCCTGCTGACCGGGCAAGGTCGCGAGCACCACGGAGAGATCCTGCGCGAGATCGCGAAGCTGGTCGATGCGGGAGAAATACAACCGCGCGTCGATGAGCGCCGTTTCGACTTGAATGGTGTGCACGACGCGCATGCCTTGCAAGAGAGCGGCAAGGCCTCGGGAAAGATCGTGATCGATATCGACTGACCTGGAACTCGTCAGCACACCAGACTTCGCTGCCCACCGGGAGCGAGGTCCGGTGCACGCCAATGACCTTCAGCGTTCGATAATGCCGCGCTTTTGAGCGATCTGGACTGCCTGCGTGCGCGAGATCGCGCCAAGCTTGCCCAGGATATTTTTCATGTGAACCTTTACCGTTGCCTCGGATATCCGCAGCAGCTCGGCCACGTTGCGATTGGGCAGACCGTTGGCCACATGCTTCAGAACCGTGGTTTCCCGTGAGGTGAGATCCTCATCGATAGCGTGATCGGCAATGGCGGCCGCGATCTCACGGGGAATCACCCGTTTGCCGGCATGCATGGTTCGAATGGTATCGATCAAGTCGTGCCGTACCGAACTCTTGAGGAGATAGCCGCGTGCACCCGCCTTCATGGTGCGCAGGGCCTGCGCATCACCGCGAAACGTCGTCAGCACCAGGACGACGACGGAGGGAAACTCCTCGTGCAGAGCACGAATGGCTTCCTCGCCCGACATGCCTGGCAGTTCCAGGTCCATCAGCACCACATCCGGCAGGTGCTGGCGATATTGCTCGATCGCCTCTTCGCCTGATCCGGCGGTCGCAACGAGCTTCATGTCTGGCTCGATCTCGAGTACCGCAGCAAGGCCGTCCAGCATGATCGGGTGATCGTCGACGGCGAGGATGCGAATGATCGGGTCGGGCGAATTCATGGCACTTCCTCACGTGACGTCCAAAACTAATCGGAGAGATCCGGCTTGCTGTCCTGCTCTTTGTTTTCGCGCCGATGTTGCGCCCGGTCGAGACCTTTTTCCAGCCATCCTTCCGCGCGATCCAGAGCTTCAGCCAACTCCTTCCGGATCGGGTGGGCCGGCGGCAGCCGGCGGGCAATGGCTTCGAAGCGAAGCAGCATCCCCTGTCCGGACTGAAGCAGCGACTCCTGCTCCGCGTTGGCCTTGTATTTCAGTGCAGCACGCTCGGCCCGGGATTGTGCCTCAAGGCGCGCATGCCGGCGACGCCAACGAACCAGCGCCACCAGCATCAGCAGCATGCCCAGAGCGCCCAGCAAACTCGCCAGGGCCCACCACGCCCCAGGACAGGTCCACGTAATGGCATACATGCTGATACTCCTCTCGACCACGAACTTAATACCTTTCACCGCTCAAATCAGGATCACCCGGAAGTGGTAGCAGGCACCTTTTCCGGCCAGCGACCGCGCCTTGCGGCTCGGTTTTTGTCCCGGTACGCGCCGGGACTCACGCCCAGTGTTTTCAGGAACACGTGATTCATGTGGCTTTGATCGCAAAAGCCGCATTCCGCGGCAATGCTGGCTACGCTTCGGCTGGCATCGCCCAGCAACCGCTGCGCCCACTCCAAGCGTCGCATCACGACCCATCGATGCGGCGGCATGCCCACCGAACGCCGAAAAGCCTTGCCAAAATGGGATTTCGACAAGCCGCAGGCTGCTGCCACGTCGGCAACCAGGGTCGTGCCGTCCATGCTCGAGCTCAACATGCTCTTGGCCAAGACTTCCTGCCAAGGACGCAAGCCCCCTGCTCCTGCCTGGGAATCATCCACCACGGCATGAGCCTGCTTCAGAGAGCAGAGTGCAGTCACCAAGTGCCGAACGAAGGGTTCGGCGCCGCGGCACCCCTGCGTCAGCGCTGCCAAGATAGCGCTTCCCACTACCCTCTCCGCGCCGCTTTCCTGCTGCGCCCTGTCATGCAATGGCTTGCCGGCCTTATCGAGGCCGACGGGAACGTGCAAATAAATCGCATGGCAAGAAGAAGCATCGCTCGATGCGCCTGAAGGAATATAAGCGACCGCCAGGCCGCGCGCCGTACGAGCTACGTTGATGCGAACGGATGGGTGTTCATCGGGCGACAAACACTGCCGTCCCGTGCCAAACCCCACGGCGCTTTCGAAATCCGACTGATGCGTGGTCATTGCCCCTCCTCTCTGCTGACGCACTCGCCGATGGCATGCGGCGCTTCCATGCATCCATCGCAGCGGCAACGTTAGGTCACGGCTCAAACCGTCAAATCGCCGGAAAGATCAGGACGCCACTACCTATTCCGGGTAACCAGGGCGCGCGGCAAGGCCGCTACTCCCAAAGTGCTAGTGATGACACCGCTTCCGGGGGATGCCGATCTCTGGTGCGTTTGAGTAACTTGGCGTCGCTGTGCCGGGGACTTTCCGACAAGGGCTCTTTGAAGGTATCGATCCAGTGGATGACAACAGCGACTTCTACGCCTCTGCCCTGAACGAAGACGTCATCGCCTCGCTACACGGGGTGATCCAGGACGCGTCCCGGCAGACCGGAGGGCAGGAAGATTTGATCAGGCACCTCAAGCTGGCCTGCGCAGCGTTTGAGGCCGAGCGGATCAAACGCCACGTGCTTACATTTTGCGAGACGCGGGGCGCCCTGAACTCGCGCCAGCTGAGCATGGCCAAGCGCGTATTGGCCCAAATGGCGTTCGCCAGCAATGTCTCGACCCGAGCGGCTCAGGCTCTATCGATGTCGGCGGGGCATTTTTCCCGCTTGTTCAAGGCTTCTACCGGCCTGTCCGTGCATCAATGGGTCACCGACTTGCGCATGGATCGGGCTAAAGCGCTACTACTGGAAACCTGTGACCCGATCCCGAAAATAGCGGCGTGCTGCGGATATACGGAGCAGTGCCATTTCACGCGGACATTCACACGGGAAATCGGCATAAGCCCCGGGGTGTGGCGGCGCATGTTCACGGCACTTTCTTGCGGATGAGTCCACTGCCACACCGACACTTCACTACTCGTCACGATCAGGCGGTTGCGCTTTCGTTCCATTGCTCATTACCAACGCGTGAAGTTGGTACAACCGCCGCTTCCACGACTTTGTGGCATGGCGATAAACAATGGAGCCAGGCACCACCAGCTCCAATGCCGTTCCGATGCCTGGCCGACTGGAGATTGCGAGTTTCGCGCGGAGGTTTTCTGCGCGTTCATGCATCCCTTTCAGGCCCCAGTGTCCCATAGCGCGTTTTTCTGCGATCGTATCGGCATCAAAGCCAATTCCATCATCGACGACGCTGAGCCTCAAGCGCTTGCGCTCGTACCCGACCACGATGTCGATGTGGCTCGCTTTGGCATGGCCAAAAGCATTTGCCATGGCCTCTTGAGCCAGGCGCAGCACTTCGTCGCCGGCAACGGGATCAAGCGTGCGATGCGCACCTTCAACCCTGAGCCTAAAGATGACGCGGCTATCAGGATCGAGTTTCTGAGCCATCAACCGAAGGGAATCTTCTAAATGTGCCTCTTTTTGTTCCAAGGCTCGTAGCTGGGTAACCCGATCGCGACCTTCAACGATCACTTCATCGGCATAATCCAGGGCACGTTCCATCAATTCGCGCGCCGGCTGCGTTGAGGGTATGCGTTGCACGGCGACGTGAAAACGAAGTACCAATCCATGCACGGCTTGCAAAAATGTATCGTGGAGCTCGCGAGCAATGCGCTCTCGCTCAGCGTGCCGCTCTTCCACGAGCGCGCGCATTTGAATCTTGGCGCGCGCGATACGCCAGGCAAATAGCAACCAAAGCGCTAACGCGAACGCGGTGACAACGAGAATCATGAATAAACCGGTCTGGTAGAACGCGGGCTCCACGGTAAATTCCAAGGTTGCCGGCGCCTCTTCCCAATTGGCTCCATCGTTGCTTGCCGAAGCATGAAAACGGTAGGTTCCTGGCGGCAGGTCCGTATAGAACGCTTGACGTCGCTGGCCCGCATCAACCCAATCGCGGTCACGCCCGTCGAGGCGGTAGCGAAAGCGCGTGTGCTGTGGCACGGCGAGTTCCGTTGCCGTGTAATCGATTTGTACGTCGCGTGTCAGCGCTGGAAGTGTCAGATCGCCACCCGCTGGGTACTGCTTTCGGTCCGCGGTCAGGCTTTCGATGTGGACGGGCGGTGCTTCGTTACTTGCCGCGTGCGCACCTGGATCGAATGACTGCAAGACCACGCCGTTTGCAAGCCACAACGTTCCATTCGGAGCGCGTGCGATTTTTCTCTGAAAAGGTGCGTAACCGGGACGCAACCCGTCGACGGCGTCGATGACGTTCACCTTGACCGTGCGATCAGGGTTGTGAAGCGCATCCTCGATGGTCGAGAGCTCGACCTTGGCCAGCCCGCAGCTCATGTATAGCCATAGGGAGCCATCGCCACCGGTGACGAGCCCGTTCATGGCGTCGCAGGGAAGTCCATCTTTGGCGGATAGAATTCGTAAGGCGCCTTGTTTGAATACAATCAGGCCCTTGCTCGTGGCACCCAGGATAAGCCCGTGAGGCGCGACCGCAATATCCCGCACAGACGCGTCGAGGTGTGTGGAAACTCTCTGCTCAGACGCACCCGTATGCGCAAGATCTCCGTTTTGAAGGCCCAGCCACAGCCCCCCGTTTGGGTCTGATGCCATGGACCGCACCGATTGATAGGTAGGGCCATCGAATTCTTCGACCACGTGGTCGTCGCGAAGGCGAAAGAGCTTGGATGGGTGCATGGATAACACCCACATATCTCCTACGGCATCCTGGGCCAGGGCGGCTACCATTCCCATGCCGACCTTTTCATCTTGTTTGATTACGGCGGTGAACTTCCCGGCCGTATAAATCCACAGACCTTTCTCGATACCAACCCAAAGGCGTCCCGCACGGTCTTCGAAAAGCGATGTGACCTGGGTCCCCGGCAGATCGCGCCCGGCACGGAGCGAATGGATACCTGCCTGGTCGACAGTAGCCAAACTGTTAGCCGTACCTGCCCAGATTTTGCCGTCGTGACTGGCCAGGACGGCATCGACTTCGTCAACCGAGAGCCCCTCACGAGTGGTATAGCTCCAGACTTTGAAATCACGAAATCGGTCTATACCGGCCGAGGTCGTCACCCACATGTTTCCTTCCCTGTCCTCAAAGAAGGAATAAACGCTGTCACTGGTCAGTCCGTCTTTACTATCAAAATGATCGACACGATCCGACGTCAGCCGATAAATGCCGTGATCCATCGTGCCTATCCACAACGAACCGGCACGATCCTGGAACATCGTCAGTACCGCGAGCGACTCCCCGTCCAGGCTGGCCGTGTGAAAGGGCTGCCATTGACCGCCGACCATGCGTTGCAGGCCCAAACCCGGTCCAGTGATCGGCAAACCCACCCAAATGGCACCGCTTGGACTTCTCGCAAGCGCCAACTCACCAGGCGTGCCCGCCTTGATTTTCGCTACAATGGGAAACGACTTGGACTGGGTGTGCTCGCGCCACTCAACCAGCGATGTATCGGTCCCCATCCAGAAGGCTCCCTTGCCGTCTGTGATCAGGTTGTCGCAACAAAGGCCGGAGGGATTCAAGCCGCTCTCTGCGCCATAGCACGTCACGCCCGAACCGACAATCTCACATAGCGGCTTGGCTACCTTACTGTTGTGGAGCAGCCAGACATTCCCGTTTTCATCTTGGGAGAATGATCTCACCGCCCCCTGCACGTCACTGAACTCGGTGAGCTTGCCGTCTTTCCAACGACTCAAGCCAGCGATCGTGCCGATCCACAAACTGCCATCCTTCGCACCGAGAAGTGCCAGGATGAAGGGATTGCTCAACCGACTTTTCGTCAACGTATCCAGTGGCACGAACCGCGCACCGTCGTATCGCAGAACGCCCGCCTGTGTCCCGATCCACAAATAGCCATCCGCGGTCTGGGCGATAGGGTAGACGGGAGATGGAAGATCCCCGTCCTGCAGTCGCCACGCCGTATGCCCGTACTGCGATAGCAGGTGACTCGCATCGACCGCGCGCACGTTGCTACAGACTGCAAATGTGGAGACCAGGACGATGGCGACCAAGAGGCGAAGCCACTCAGGCACGCAGCGGCGTAACGCTAGAACGTCGTCTGCACGGTACACCATGGCTCTCTTTCGCCCCCGACACGCTAAGCCTCATCGAACTTCGCAGAAGAGAGGCGAATTGGAACCCTGCCATCAATGATGGCGATCAAGGGCATTCGTGAAGAGTAGCACCCGGATGGCTCGCATACCTAGGCGCGCGGCGACCCAGCCGCCTCTTGGACGGTCGGGTTTGGGGCATGTGTTTCCCAAAGGCGAATAGGCCGCAAAACCCTGCCAGGTTCCGGGCATGGCGTTTGGCGGGCTAGATCCGGATGCTGTCCCACACCCGGTCGATATCGCCCTCGCTGATCAAATCGTAAGCAGTCTGTCCTCCGAAGGCTTTTTGACGCGCACACATCCACCTGGCCGCCGCACCCCGGCCGCCTGTCGCCTGCACCAGCGCTTGCGCGAGCAAGTCATAATGGACTTCGAGCACGCCAAAAGCGTCGACAAGCAGGCGATTGCGCTCTTCTGTGATTTGGGCCATGCGTTTGGTTACACCACGGAAATCCGGCGACGCCCAAGCTTTTCCTCGCGACGGCAGCGCATCCGTCGACATGTCTGCCACGCCCGATTTCACGATGACAGCCCTCCACCGGCCTTAATCGATCGCAGAAAGCGCAATACCTCCAGCGCCCGGCCTGCGTGCACGAGCTGCTCGGCGGTCAGGCCGCCCAATGCGGCAATTCCGGTCAACCGATACCAGGTTGAAACCGCACTCATCTCCGGCTCGATATCGTGTGCTGCCTTGAGCACATTCCGCACGTCTCGTGCCGCCTGATAGCCATAGGAGTAACACTCCGACATCAGCCCTGTGTCATCCGGCCCCGGAATCGCGTGAGTGTCATTTTTCTCCATAAGCTTCAAATGGCCACGCCGCATGACTCGTTCTCGCCTCAAGGTCATCGGCGGTCATCGTTACGCGGCGGCGTTCAATTCTATTGTTTTGCAGCCATTTCTTTGACGCAAAAACACACTGTTCGATAGTGATTGGCAGTGATCCATCACCTTGCAAGGTGAATGCCGGCGAGGCGTGAAGACTCCACCATGCAAGAGCCTCGTCTAAAGCAAAGAACCGTTGGATTGAACTAGTGGAGTGCCAATGACCCCAGCTAGATTCGAAGGAAAGGATCGGGCGAAATGCCTTCCAACCCCTTGTCTATCAGAGGAAAATGCCATGTCAACGTGGTTTATTACGGGAATCTCTCGCGGATTTGGCCGGATCATGACCGAGGAACTGCTTCGCCGCGGACACACCGTCATCGGCACCACACGAAATGGCAAGGGGCCGCTGGAGCACGACAACCTGCGAGTAGTGAGCATGGACGTGAATGATCCGGATCAGGTTGTCGCCACCATGCAAGCTGCCGTGCAGGCTGCAGGGCACATCGACGTGGTGGTCAATAACGCCGGCTATGGATTGGTCGGCGCCGTCGAGGAAGTGTCCGACGCCGAAGTCGATCACGTCATGGCAACCAATTTCGGAGGCACGCACCGCGTCATCAAGGCTGCGCTGCCCTTTCTTCGCGCCCAGGGTTCCGGGCACATCGTGAACTTCTCTTCCGTGGGTGGTTTTACAGGGTCGGCCGGATTTGGCATCTACTGCGCCTCGAAATTCGCCGTGGAAGGAATGTCCGAGGCGTTGGCGGTCGAACTGAAGCCGCTTGGCATCGGTGTCACCATCGTCGAGCCCGGCTATTTCCGCACCGAATTTCTTTCGCACGACTCAGCCGTCGTGGCTGTCGCCCACATTCCTGCATACGCCGACACGGCGGGCCAGACGCGTAGTAATGTCAACGCGGTAGATGGGCGCCAGGCCGGCGATCCGGCCAAAGGCGTCGCGGTGATCATCGACGCGGTGGAGTCGGGCAACCCGCCCTTTCGTCTTCCACTCGGCGCAGACAGCATTGCCCGGATCGAACAGAAAATGGCCCACGTGCAAGCCGATATCGAAGCCTGGCGCAGCCGGGCCATGGCGACAGCGTTTGACGGCTGACGACCGCCATACGAAACACGGCGCCGCGCAGCCCACGTAACTTCAGGGCTGCGCGGCGTCCATTTCTTGCGATCAAGTATCGAGCAGGAATTTCGCTGCCATCTCGCCGACTACGACGCACGGTGCCATGGTGTTCCCACTCGTAACGCGCGGAAATACCGACGCATCCGCGATGGTCAAACCGTCCAGGCCGTGAACGCTCAAGCGCCCGTCGACGACGGAGGTGCCTGCATCCTTGCCCATCCTGGCCGTACCGCTCTGATGCCAAAAAGTCGTCAGACCCTTGCGGAGATAGTCCTCGAGTTTGGCTCGGGTCGATACGGATGGCGCCACGGGGCCGCTGCTGAAGGACGCCATGGAAGCTTGATTGCCCATGGCAATCGCCCGCTCCGCAACGGAAAGCACCGTATCAATATCGCTGCTCTCGGACAAATATCCCGACTTGATTTGCACGCCGGCATCCAGGCCAGGGCCGGCCAGCTCAACACTACCCCTTCCCTTCAGTCGGGCTCCCACGACCAGAGACCAGGCCGAAGCAGGAACGGGATGATCGGCGGCATTCTCCGGGGTCAGCCAGGCACCGCTCGTGGCATAGGTATAGGCATTGGGCGAATCAAGGGACGCATCGGTCTTCCAAAAGCAACACACCTGGCTGCGCGGGGCGGCGGGAAGCTCGGCCTGGGTACCACCCCATACGCAGCTGAAACCGATGTGATCGTGCAGGTTCTCGCCCACAGCCGGCAGATCCACTGCCATCGGGATATCCAGCCGCTCAAGCTTTGATGCAGCACCAATGCCCGATTGCAACAGCACACGGGGTGTATTGATCGCGCCAAGGGAAAGGATCACACGCTCGTTGGCACGGAATGCTTCGTATCGCCCATTGACGAAGCATTCGACGCCCACCACGCGATCCCGTTCACGGAGAAGTCGGTGAACCACGGTGTGAGCCAACACCGTGAGGTTCTTCCTTTCGGCCAACGGCGCGAGATAACGTCGATAGACGGATTGCCGCACCCCATCTGCCACAATTTCGTCGATGGCGGAGCATCCCTCGCTCGCCTCCATCATCAATCCATTGGCATTGGAAAAGCGCTTGATACCCACCGACTGCGCCGAATCAAGCACGGCTTCTGCAAACGGATGGAGTTTGGTCACGGGATTTACCAGCATGGCGCCGGCACTGCCGCGCAGCGCGTCGGCGGGACCTCGCCAGCTTTCGATTTTCTCCACGTAGAGCCGCAATACCTCGGCATAGCGCCAGGCGGCTTCGCCAGATTCCTCCGCAAAGAAATTCCAGTCCGCCAGATGACCGCGCGACCACGTGCCGACGTTGATGCTCGATCCACCGCCCAGCACCTTTCCCATATTGAAGGGGATCGATCGGCCGCTGAGTGGCGCCTCGCGCTGTGTAGCGAAGTTCCAGTCAAGATCGCCGCCAAGATTCATCGGCCATAGATTGGGGTCGCTGACACCGGCCACTGCATCGCTGCCGCCGGCCTCGATAACCAGCACACTGCGGGCGCCGCTCTCGGCGAGCCTTGCAGCTACCACCGATCCGGACGAACCGCTTCCACATACGATGTAATCAAAGGTCTGCTGCCCCGCAATGAATGTACTCGTAGCTGTCATAGTTACTCCTTGCGGCGCGCCGAAAAAGCTAAAGATCCAGCGTGGATCCGCACTGACGCACCAAGGACACGAAGAGAACTTCACCACGACCGATGAAGGATGGGGTCAAGTGTCAGGATGCGGGGGCTCTGCTTCGTCAGCGTCGCCAAAGTCTTGGTGCAGGAAACCCTGCGCTGATGAGAGACTCAACGTTAATCCAGCATCTCGCTGGCTAGATCATCCCAAAGAGGTATTGCGGAAGAGGCCTCAGGCGGCGGGCGGTTCACGAATTCCGCGTGGAGCGCTGGCCGCATTTTCCTGGCGGCCAATACCTTGGAGCCAGGCATTGGACTCATACCCATTTAGCATGAGAAATAAACGCAAAAAACAGAATAAGATCTTGAGGCTGCGCCGGCCAGCAGTACGCCGGTGCATTCGCCACGATGTAACGCGACATTCCCTAAATAGATCCATACACGAGGAAGCGAGATGAAATTCAAGGCTATCTTTTTAACGGCGTGCACCACTTTCTGCGCCACGGGCGTCGCTTGCGCACAAAGCCCGTCTTCTGCCGATGCCGCGGTAGCGCAAACCGTCAGCGCGTTTCTTTCCGCCCTCAGTCAAGGCAATGAGGGCACGTTGCACAAGCTGACTTGCCAAGGCTTCTACGCATTCGATGCCGGCTCCCGGTTCTCGGGTGATGATCTGTTTGCATTGGTAAAAAAATACCAGGCAGCGGGATCGGCATTCAGCTGGTCTGTGACCATGCCCGAGGTTCACGTGACGGGCAAGTCGGCCTGGATCACCTACGTCAATCAGGGCTCCATCAAAAACGCGGCGGGTACCAAGTCCATGCATTGGCTTGAATCCGCCCAATTGCAAAACAACGGCGACGGATGGTGCATCAATTTTCTGCACAGCACACCGGTTTCCGCCAAATAGGAATTGAGCGAGACAAAACGTGTGGAAATACGATGCTCCAGATCGACTGAAGTGGCACGGTGCGCAGCGGCTCGGCGGCGACCCTCCAAAGGGGTAACCCTGCGGAGGTAGCTGGCGCACCCCATTTCGAAGCGACCTGAGCCCCTCAAAAGGGGCGAAGCGCTCAGTCGGCCGAGTGGTTAGCGTGATGACAACCGCGCAAGCGATCATCCAACCAGTCATGAAGGCCACTGTCCATGTCGGCAACACCCGCCCACGAAGTAACGCGAACCCGCGGCCTATCCGGCCTGTCCTTCGAAGCCGTCCGCGATATAAGCGCGGCTCTCGAAGGTGTTCTCGCTGACGTATTTGCCGTTTATCTGAAGACAAAGAATTTCCATTGGCATCTTGCGGGTCCGCATTTTCGCGACTACCACCTGATGCTGGACGATCATGGCGATCAATTGTTCGCCATGACCGACCCGATCGCGGAGCGCGCACGGAAGCTTGGTGGCACCACGCTCCGTTCGATCGGCCACATTGCCCGCACGCAGCGAGTCCTCGACAACGACGAGCCGTTCGTGACGGCCGAAGGCATGCTTGCCGAACTGGCTCAGGACAACTCGCATCTGGCAGCCGTGATGCGCGAAGCACACGGACTTTGCGACGAGCATGGCGACGTTGCCACGGCGAGCTTGCTGGAGAATTGGATCGACGAGACGGAACGCCGCGTGTGGTTCCTCCACGAAACCTCGCACCCGTATTCCCGCCAAAGCTGATCGACCCGCCGAGTCATTCAGGCGGATGCCCGTGGCCTGGGTTCGGTCGCGCGCATCAAACGCTGGCCATGGCGATGGAAAGAAGGTACGTGCCAAAGCAGTAAATAGCTCAAACCCGAGGCGGCTATCTGCACAGCCGCCTCGGCGCTCTCCCTATCAGCAGGCAACGGTTTCTCTGTCACACCTGGCGACCGCAGCTTTCCCGGGCCGCGCGGTGTGTTGGAACTACGGGTAGAGCGGTGCTGCGCCCACGATCCCCTCGAATACCAGTGGCGCCTCAATGGCTTGGCCCACAAGCACTGTAGCCAGGTTTTCAAACCACCTCGTCTCGATACGACGCAAAAGCTTCCTCGAATTGCCTGGCCACTTCATCGAAGTGCGCCTCACCGACATCGAACACCCAACGGCGCAACGTGGGTTCGGGCGCGAGGCCTAGCGACGCTATGTGGACCTGCGCATCGATGGCATTCATGACGGCGCTCATCATGCTGCATGCCGCGCATTCCGTGGTCTTAGGCGACAGGCCGGCATCGAGCAAGCTGGGCGCGAAGGCCGCGCTGGCGACGCCGCGCTGGGTGGCAGCGCGAATCGCCGCAGCGGACGCCCTGGCGGAGATGGTTGTCGTCCATACCAATGGCTCGCCCATGCCAATCAGCATGACCGCCTTGGCCGCGACGGTCGTAGGCAGTTGATTGATCAGCAACGTTTCCAGCAGATCGCCCCGGAATGCACCCTCGCGCCGCAGGCGCGTCAGCCTGCCCGCCAGGGCTTCATCGAGATGTCGCAACCCGCCCGTAAGGCCGGAGCTCATCTCATGAGTGAACATGCAGGCGAAAGATAGATCGACATCGGCCATGGCGCCATCCCAGGCCACGCACTCGATCGACACGCCCTGCCAAGTTCCAATGGTTTGCTGTTTACGCATGTCCCGCTCCGTTACTCAATTCAAGGCTTGATCATGTCGCGCGCGTAGGCGAGACCGATACCGTATCCGCCAGCGAAGTCCTCGACGATGGCTCGAGCACCATCGTAGGTTTCGCGACGCGTCAAGGCCGGCCTGCTGGTCGACGAAGACGAGCGCACAGTTGGTTGGATCCAAAAGTGGAAGGTTCATGATTGAGGCCCCAATGATGTGGATGTTGCGTTAAACAGTTTGAAGATCACGCCTTTGCTTATCGCGCAACGCCGCTGTGGGGGCTATTTGATTGGATGTTTGGCAAAAAAATCATGGCCGCCACGATCGGCGGAAGCACGAACACCGCCACGTCGAAACGGATGTAGACCAGGGCGGCCACGCCGCAACCGGCAGCAAAAATGCATACGCTCTTAAAAAGAGTAACGCAGCGCTTTCGTGCCACCAGCCGCGTTTCCGGCGGCAGATTCCGTCGCAGCAAGTCGGCAAGATCCAGCATGATCTGAGTCGTACTTCCCGTCATCAACGTCGTGGGCGGATCTTTGGGAAAGAAGATGCGATGAATCGCATTTTGGATCGCCATGCCGGCCACCAATGTCATGCCGGTAATGATCGCCATCGCACTGTCGCCATCGTGGAACGGGCCAAATCGCACGGCCAAGGCCGCCGCAATGATGAGAAGAACGATTTTTATGCTGGCCAATACATTAAGGAAGGTGGCGCCAAACCGCGAAAGCCATTCGCTGAAGAAACGCACCAGCCCGATCACGATGCAGAACATCGGCAAGGCGAGCAACTTGGCCGCAATGCCGGAGGTTCCATGTGCCAGGCTGGAGCCGATGGTGACGAAATTGCCGGTGACGTGGGCGGTAAAGAGACCCTGCAAAGCAAAGAAGCCTGCCGTATCGACATAGCCGCCGTTGAACGTCAACACTAACGGGATGGACATTTTCATACAGGCTCTTCGCGTGAGTGATCATGCCGAAAACATCGTCACCAGCCCAGGGCTACCTGGACGCCGATGTAGTTGCTGTCATGGCCGCCTGCCCGGCGTATGACGTCTGCGACACCGAAATGAACCGCTTCGAGCGCGAACGACACGGCGCGCGAACACGCCCAGTCCGCGCGCAACTGCTCATAGGTTCCCGTGTATTTCCCGGGCTGCCCCGCCGTATTGGGAACGACCACCGTTGGCTGCGCGTAAACGGCATCGCTGGTGGTCTGTCTCCATTGCGCAGCCACGCCAAACATCATCTTCAATGTTCTGGACGGATGCACCGTCAACGAGGGCTTGAACTGGATGAAGTTCGTATAGCCCGTGTAGCCCGCCAGCGCGAGGTAGGCGCCGTTGGGGAACAAGGGATTGAACGTACCGAGCGTATGGCTACCCGGATTGCGGTTTCCAGAAGCAGCATCAGCCTGGATGCCCAGGCGCGGCGCCCAGGCCGCATCGGCAAAGGTATAGCCCGCCAATGAACCGAATCCCCAGGCTTGCACATCCTTGCCACCTACGAGCCCGGTCTGTTTCATGCCTTCGACATCCCAATCCGCGTGGCCGGCGACACCGGTCATGCGGCTGTCGAAAACGTTTCGTTGTTCGTTGCCGCTGACGGTGAGGTAGTGCGCATCCGCCTGGGTGTAACGCGCGACATACGCGGCCAGGTTGATTTTTTCCGTCAATTTCCGCTCAGCGCGAAAGCCGCCAAACGTGAACTTCCCGCTGCTGACATCGTCAAAAATGCGCTCGTCCTTCGTTTGCACGGGGTGGCTGTAGAAGGAGATGAAACGCCAGCTGCCCTTTTCATAATCGGCCCAGACCGCATCGTAGGACTGGCGCACATTGGGTCCGTCGCGCACCGACACGAATCGCTGCATGTCGAAAGCGAATTGCTGGCGCCCTACCCTCAACTTCAACGTGCCATGGTCGACCGGCTCGGTCAGCGTGACGAAAGCCTGCTCGAGACCCAGGTGATCCTGATCAACCGTGGTCAGCTGCGTCTTTCCTGGTGCAAAGTCGCTTTGCAATTGCACGAACATTTGCAGGTGCGGCCCGACGTGAAGGTCCGCATGCGCCTCGGCACGGCTGATCAGGTAGTTCTGTGCCACATTTTTGCCGGTGCCAAACACCGGTGCGTCGTTGGATTCGAACCGTTCGCGCAGATCGGCACCGAACGACAGATACACATCCGGATCGCCAGACGACAGCGGAATGTACTTCAAGCTGTCGAGCCGTTCGCGTGGCACGCGCGGATCAGCCAGCCCCGACCAGTCCTCCTGCCATCGGTTGAACATAATTGCCGGTCGCTCTGGCACGGCCTCGTCGCTGGTGTCAGTCGCGGTTTGCGCCATGCCGGCCACGGACACGAACCCGAGAATCGTGCCAAGGCCCACCCTGCAAAAAAATGGTATGGCACCCGGGCATGTCGCTCGGCGCGTGGCAGACGATGCATCGGAGTGCCTTGCCACGCGCCGGCGCATCATGGTTATTGCGCGCGAGCGTGGATCTCGGCGATATATCCGCCAGGGAATTGCACGATGGCCGCTTCGCGCTTGTCGGAGGTGAACGGCTGCACCAGTACCTGCGCGCCGGCCGCCTTCGCCTTCTGCAGCGTATCGGCAAGATTCGTCACTTCATAACCGGTCAGCTCACGACCGTACGGATACGGCAGATGGCCATCGGTCACCAGCACCGTCACCTTGCCGAACTTCGACTCGATGCGAACACGTCGGTAGGTATCGTTCGGACGACCGATTTCGACGCCTGGTGCCTGGCGGTCATCCGAAACGATTTTGCCATGGGAAAAGTCGACGAAGTCGCGAACGAAGGCGTCGGCGCGCCCGGGCGATACATAGACGCGATTTTCCGGCACGGTCTGCAGAGCGTCGTATTGCGGTGCCTTGGTGTGCCAATACAACTGCATGTGCACGCCGCCCGGCCATTCGATGATCGCATCTCTGCCGATCGGATCGGGGAAGACCGCCACCGTTATATCCGCGCCGTGCATCTCGGCGGATTTCACGGCGGCATCCATATCGGCGACCAGATAGCCCGTGCGCTCGATGCCGAACGGATAAGGAATCGGCGTTTTAAAACCGAATACCGAGAACGTGCCGACTGGCGTGAAGACCAGTTGCGACATCGTCTGGCTGGGTGTCGGCGTTACCTGGAATACGCCTTGTTGCGATTTGTGGCCGCCAAAGGTCGCCACGAGGCTGTCGGTAAAGCGGTTGTAGTCTTCTGGTGCCACGTACACGTGCGTGGTGTCGTATTGCGGGGCCACGGCCACATCGGGACTCGCCGATGCAGGCCCTTTGGCCGTAGCGGTTGAAGCGGTGGCCAGGCCGCCCAACAGCAAGGCGATCAGCAACGAAGAACGAAAATTACGCATGATGGTAAGGCTCCTATCGATGTGTGCTCACAGGGAGCGGTTTTTTCTCTTGTCGGCAAGCTGGGTCGCCATCACCAAGGCGGCGATCAGCCCCAAGTTCTCAAAAAAGCTGTTCAATGCGCCGAAGTGCGCGGCCCCGGACAGGTTCCAGAAGTCATTGGCGACCACCATCGCCACGACGGTCAGCACGCCCAGTCCACCGGCACCCAGCCATACCCATCGGTTGACGATGACGCACAGCGAGCCGCCCAACTCCACGACGACGGTGATCGCCGCCCACAGCCATCCCGGATTCAGGCCGAAGTGCTGCTGCTCCAGCATGGCGTCGTGAAAGTGCATCAGCTTGTCCACGCCTCCGATGACATAGGCCGACGCCAGCGCCACGCGTAGCAGCGGCGCCACCCACGGAAAGGAGAGCAGCGCGGCGACCCAGTACGGATTCCCCGCTCGGACAGTCGCCACGTCACACCATCCAGCAGGCGCAACCGAGCGCGCCCCAGAACGAGCGCAGATCCGAGGCCGGCGCATTACTCGTCCACGCCCGCGCGTGCTCGTGTCCATGCACCGCACAGGCCGAGGCACAACCGCACGCGGAAGTCGCACCGCGGTGGAGCGGCGACGATGCGTAACGGTCGTCCTTCCATGCGCCAAAGCCCCCGAACTGCCGCACAGGCGACCAGTCCGGCATCGCCGGCGGCGGCACGTGATCGTCGAGATGGCTAAATTCACCGGCACCATAGACCACGCGACCGCCTACGACAGTAAGGTGAGAGGTGATGTGGGCAATCTCATCGCTTGCGCAGCCGAAAAAATCGCGATCGGGAACGATCAGGTCGGCGAATTGCCCCACCGCGATGTGGCCGCGCTTCCCTTCCTCGTTGGAGAACCAGGCCACCTTTTCGGTCCACATCCGCAATGCGGTTTCACGATCGAGGCAGTTGCGTTGCGGGTAGATGCGCAGGCCGGCCACGGTCTTGCCGTTGATGAGCCAGGCCAGCGACACCCACGGATTGTAGGACGCCACGCGCGTCGCATCGGTGCCTGCGGAAAGGCGAATGCCTTTGCTCAGCATCTTCGCAATGGGCGGGGTCGCCTCAGCCGCGGCGGCGCCATAGCGATCAACGAAATATTCGCCCTGATAGGCCATGCGGTGCTGTACCGCAACGCCGCCGCCCAGCGCCGAGATGCGATCCATCGAGCGCTCGGAGATGGTTTCAGCATGATCGAAGAACCAGTGGATACCGTCGAGAGGGATATCCCTGTTTACTTTCTCAAAGACGCTCAGTGCACGGCTGATGGTTTCGTCGTAGGTGGCATGCAGGCGCCAGGGCCAACGGTTTTCGGCCAGTATCCTCACGACCTCTTCGAGCTCGCCCTCCATCTGCGGCGGCATGTCCGGGCGCGGTTGGCGGAAATCCTCGAAGTCGGCCGCCGAATAGACCAGCATTTCACCGGCGCCGTTGTGGCGAAAGTAATCGTCGCCCTGCTTGTATTTGACCGTCTTGGTCCAGTTGAGGAAGTCGTCTTTTTCCGCTTTCGGTTTCTGGGTGAACAAATTGTAGGCGAGGCGCACCGTCAACTGCCCTTCGTCGGCAAGCTTCTGGACGACCTGATAGTCCTCCGGATAGTTTTGCGAACCGCCGCCCGCATCGATGACGCCCGTGATGCCAAGCCGGTTCAATTCGCGCATGAAGTGACGCGTCGAATTGACTTGATAGTCGAAGGGAAGCTTCGGCCCTTTGGCCAGGGTGGCATACAGAACCGTTGCATTGGGCTTGGCCAGCAGCAAGCCCGTCGGGTTGCCTTGCGCGTCACGCGTGATTTCGCCGCCCGGCGGTTCGGGGGTATCTTTCGTATAGCCCACGACACGCAATGCGGCAGCGTTGAGCAACGCACGGTCATACAAGTGCAGAATGAATACCGGCGTATCGGGTGCCACGGCATTCAATTCATCGATCGTCGGCAGCCGCTTCTCGGCAAATTGCTGGTCGGTAAAGCCGCCCACCACGCGTACCCATTGCGGTGGCGGTGTAATGGCGACCTGGCGCTTGAGCATATCCATCGCATCTGCCAGCGAGGGCACGCCATCCCAGCGCAGCTCCATGTTGTAGTTCAAGCCGCCGCGGATCACGTGCGTGTGATTGTCGACGAGGCCAGGCAAGACCAGGCGCCCTTTCAAGTCGACGACGCGCGTGGTTGCCGTTGCCAGGCGCAGGATATTCGCATCGCTTCCGACGTCGGTGAACTTGCCGTCCTTGATGGCCACGGCGGTCGCCGTCGGGTTGGATCGGTCCAGCGTGGTGATGCGTCCACCGTGCAAAATGAGATCGGGCGCTTGCGGCGCGGTCGTCATGAGCGGTTCTCCTCGTGATCGGCCTCGTTACGGGCCGGCGGTGTTGCAGCGAATCGTCCGGGCAATTGGCCAAAGATGTGTTTAGTGCAGTCGGAGCGCTGCCACGCCGTCGCGACGGCCGTGCCGGAAAGCATCTGCTTGCCGACCGGAATCACTTGCTCGCCGATCAAAATGCCCAGCAGCCCCACCAACGCAACCAGCGGGGGTGCCGGCGAGCGCACATTGAGCAGGCAGTAGATGATGCCGACGAGAATGCCGGCCCCCAGTGACAACAAATAGAGTTTCATGGGCGTTGGCCTCGCTTGGTCGTGTCAGAAAGAGGCGGCCGGAGCCCGGTTGCTCCGGTCGTGTGACCTGCCTGCGCGAGTCAGTGCGCTTCAGAACCGCCAAACATGGTCTTGGCGTAAATCAGGCCCAGGCCATAGCCTCCGCCGTGAGCAATGGAGGTCGCCACCGTCTGGTTATAGGTCTCGCCGCGCGCCCAATCGCGCTGCAATTCCAGCAGGTATTGCAACGACGTCATGGGGCGCACGCCGGCCTGGATCATGCGCTCCATGGCGCGCTCATGTGCTTCATCGCTGACGTCGCCACAAGCGTCGGCAATCGCGTACACCTCGAATCCCTGATCGAGCGCCGAGAGCGTAGGACCCACGATGCACACACTGGTCCACAGGCCGGCGAAGACCAGGCGCCCCTTGCCTATCTTGTTGACGCGGTCGGCGATGCGCGGGTCTTCCCACGTATTCATCGAGGTGCGGTCGATGATCTCTTCATTGGGGAACACCGATTTGATCTCGTCGAAGATCGGCCCGGAGAACGTCTTGGACGCCACCGTGGTAAGGATGGTGGAGACGTTGAATTCCTTGGCCGCCTTGGCAACCAGGGCTGTATTGTTTCGCAACAGGACCGGATCGATCGACTTGGTCGCAAACGCCATCTGCGACTGGTGGTCAATCAGGATCAAGGTGTGATCGGCAGGCGAAAGCAGCAGCTTTCCGGGTTTGGCTTGGGCTTGAGGCATCGTCGTTTCTCGCTTGGAAGGGGAGAGAGGGACGCAGGTCGCGCCCACTGGACCGTCGCTGGGACGTTGGGAATGGTTCAAAGGCCGCTAAATTCGAAGCGCAAAAAGGGATAGGTTCCGCCGCGTACTCAGGCGATGCCTGGCTAGGCGTGTTTTCAGTGTCCGGGGCAATCCGCGGGATAGCCGGCCAATCTCCCAGCCGGCTCCACGCGTGGCGCTCATACGGGGCCGAGGGTCACGTTGCGCTGAGCGGATGGATCCCCATGGCATTGCCGCATCCCCGTATCCGTAATGGCGTGGCGGGGATCGTAGTGACGGAGAAACTATTAAGGAATAGAATAAATGGAATGCCATCTATTCTTATTTTTACATGACCGCACTGCCTGACTTTGAAGCCTGGGCCATTTTTGCGCGGGTCGTCGAAAGCGGCTCATTCGCCAAGGCCGCCGAAGTGCTAATTACTTCTCAGCCCACCGTATCCAAGGCGGTGGCGCGTTTGGAGCAGCGACTCGGCACGGCGCTGCTTTATCGCACCTCGCGTCGCTTATCGCTCACGCCGACCGGCCAGGCCGCTTATGAGTCGGCAATGCGCCTTCTGATTGAAGGCGAAACCATGGAAGCGGAAATGTCCGCTCAAGCTACAACGGCGCGCGGGCTCATTCGCATTACCGCACCCATGTCGTTCGGCCAGAAATATCTGGCTCCACTGCTTCCCGAATTTCTTGATCGCTATCCGGAGATCCAGGTCGACCTCTCCCTGGACGACCACGTCGTCGATTTATTGGCCGGCGGATTTGATCTTGCGATTCGCATCGCAGAGTTGCCCGATTCATCCTTGCGCTCGCGCATGCTTTGCACCGTGCGGCGTCCGCTGGTGGCTTCCCCGAGCTATTTCGATCGCCACGGCCGCCCTCAACACCCTCAAGAGTTGGTGCATCACGCGTGTCTCCTGTACACCAATCTTGCGTCGCCGAATCAATGGCTTTTCTATAACAGCCAAACAAAAGAGCAGTGCGCAGTGCCCGTTTGGGGCCCTATCAGGAGCAACAAT
Source organism: Dyella mobilis (assembly GCF_016904945.1). Lineage (GTDB taxonomy): Bacteria > Pseudomonadota > Gammaproteobacteria > Xanthomonadales > Rhodanobacteraceae > Dyella_B > Dyella_B mobilis. The sequence goes on along the minus strand of NZ_JADIKF010000036.1, from coordinate 103,359 downwards.
GCCGATGTCATCGTCCCGGCACTCTTGTCTGGTCACGGTCTCGCACTGCAACCCGAATTCCTGGTATGGGACGCGCTGTGTTCGGGCGAACTGGAAGAAATTCTTCCCCAGTGGCACATCACGACGATCAATTTGAACCTGGTCACGCCCCTGGGTCGAACCAAACCCGCGCGCGTCACGATGTTGATGGATTACCTGACTGAAAAGCTTTCCGCAGCCCCGTGGTCCCACGTGCCTCGCGCAAGAGGCTAAAGGGCTGAATCGGTCGGCGACCGCCTGCTTTCTTCTAGCACTGCATGCATCAAAGAAAGGGACTGCCATCTGCGGCATCGTTGCCTGAAGGCGGCTATCGACATGCTTGGTCATCCAGCCAACGTTGCGATACTCGACGATTACCAGAATGTCGCCCTGAAGATGGCGGATTGGTCGCCGCCGGAGCACCGGGCAAAAATCACGGTCTTTAACGACCATCTGGCCGATCCTCGGCAACTGATTGAACGCCTCGAGCCATTCGACGTGTTGTGCGTCATGCGAGAGCGAACGCCGCTTACGCGCGAGGTCATCGAGCAACTTCCCCGCCTAAAGTTGATCGCCTCGACAGGGCCAGGCAACGATTCGATCGACGGAGATGCAGCGGCGGGACGCGGCATAGAAATCCTCCAAACCGGCTACTCTTCCACGCCAACCATCGAGCTTGCCTGGGCGCTGATTCTGGCGATCGCGCGCAATGTCGCCGTCGAGAATCAGTCATTGCGCAAGGGCGGCTGGCAGCGCAGCCTCGGAACACAGCTGTCCGGCAAAACACTGGGCCTGCTTGGCCTTGGGCACATCGGTTCGGCCGTCGGGGTAATCGGCCGCGCCTTCAGATGCACACCATCGCATGGAGCCAGAACCTTACCGTCGAGCGAGCGGAGTCGAAGGGCGTCACGCTGGTCGACAAAGATACGCTGTTTTCAACCTCCGATTTCCTTTCTGTCCACGTGCGGTTGAGCGAGCGGACGCGGCATCTGGTCGGAGCAGCCGAACTTGCCCAGATGAAGCCGGCGAGCCGCATCGTCAATACGTCGCGTGGCCCGATTATCGATACCTCCGCACTTGTCGCAGCCCTGGAAAATGGACGCATCGCAGGCGCCGCGATCGATGTGTACGATGTCGCCACCGCCACCGATAGCGCATACATCCGCACGCCACTGAAGGACCTGATACCCAAGCTCGATCCTGAAGTGTTTTGGAGGGTGCACCGTAACGCCATAGTCCGCGTGTCGGCGATCCGGCAGGTCAAACCGGACGGGGATGGCCGCCTGCTGGTCTGGCTGCACGGCATTACCGAACCGCTACGCGTGAGCGATGCGTTTCGTCATCGTTTCCGCGCCACGTGACGTGGCTTACGGGATAGAGATCGGAAATTGAGAAGCCGGGGCGCCTCAGCGGCTTAGTCGGCAAGCACTGCAGCCAGGTTTTCATGCCACCTCGTCTCGATACGACGCAAAAGCTTCCTCGAATTGCTTGGCCACTTCATCGAAATGCACCTCGCCGACATCAAACACCTAACGACGCAACGCGGGCGCGAGACCTGGCGACGCTACGTGCACCTGCGCTTGGAAATCAGGCGCTTTCCTCATCTTCTATCACCACAATGTCAGCACCAGCTACCGGCATCGGCCACGAATCAGGATTTAAGTCAAAGCTTATGACATGGGCCGTGCTTTTAAGGGCCAGCTGCTTCTCCAGACTTGCCTCGCACTCGGCAAGCTCTTTTCCTATTCTTTCGCCGTTTTTCCCTTTTATGCCCTTGCCCGCAAGAATTTCTAATTGATTGAGCTTTCTAATGAGCGCTACGTGTTGGAAATCGAGCGCCTTCACATCGAGCAGGCCACCTTTCTTCCGCGTGATATACCCAACGCCATTGAGTCCGCGAATGGTGACGCTCTTGTTGATCCGGTACTTCTGACAAAGAATGGAAAGCTCGTTACAAATTACCTCCAGCGTACTCACCTTGGCATATTTATCCTCGTGTATGCGACGACGGATATTGGCCAAATGGCCCTGATACATGGGTGATGATCCGGCACTCGCTTCATCACTGCCTATGTGCGCGCCTCTTTTCGTGGCAATCTCGCAGCACCAGAAACTGATCACGTTAACCTTGAGACGGATCATGCAATCCCATGAACATGCAATGACCTCAGGAACCGGAAAGCCGCCAAGTCTGCGGTCGTCGAAACGGGTGGGAGCGTTAGCATCGGTATTGAAGCGAGAATATCCGGCAAACATTACTTCGCTGAATGTCCCGCCTTGCTTTCGAACAAGCGCCGCCAGATCCCCCGACGACTTCGCATCCGCGCGAACGGGCGTGCCTCCTTCGAGTTTGACCTGCTCAGCGAAGCAATCCGCCATCTCCTTCATTTCGCCATCATCGTTTTGCAGCAGCCCGATGATGAGAACCTTTCTGATTGAACTCGCTGTAGCGGCCATACGCTCATCCTCCTGTTGAATTGCTGGTGACGTAAAGACACGCGTGCAATCGTCAACCTGCAATGGACCTAACCCACCTCTATCAAGGTTTCAATTCAGGGGAAAAACACCGGAAACGGCCAGCGAAACCGCTGCCGTATAAAATGGCGATGTTTTGGAAACCCCTTATCTATTGGGCCGTTGCTGCACGCCAACAGTTAGGCAAGTATCTGCCCTTGAGTAAGAACAGTCGAGGCTTGGATGGCGTCGAAATTAGTGAAATCCACGTGATGAAATGCAAGGCCGACAGCTAACTAATTGTGGCTACGCATTGAACTTGCCCGCATTCGGCAGCAACCAAGGACAGTAAGCATGCGCAGCCACCCTGGAACTACGGGTAGGGTGGCGCAGCGCCTACGACCCCTTCGAACATCAATGAATACACGGCATGGGTGCCTCCGGCCGCACTTTTGAATGTGTATTTACGCAGCGCATGCGCAGCGGCCACATTCATCAGCAGTTCGTTGGTACTTTCTTTGAGAACGATATTCGTCACTTTGCCGTATCTATCCAGCTGAAACTCCAATCTCACGCATTCCTGCCGGCCAGGACCTGACGCCATCTCGGGTGTTTCGACATTCAAGGGGGCGCGGTACTCGACAAGAGCGCGGGTCTTATCAATCAACGCACGATTTGCCTGCAGACCGCAGTCGTACGGAGGCGCCAGCGCTGACGCGAATAACGCGAATACCAAGAATGTCGTGGTCATGGTTGAATTATTACTTTAGCGGCGGCGCGATTGCCATGGCCGCGTTTATGCCCGGCAAGTTATTTCTCATCCCCATCATGGGGAATCCTGTTGCGCATTTTGCAGATCCGCGCATAGGCCGCCTCCGCACTGCTCTGTCCCATTTCCGTCAGCACGGAAGCGGCCCACAGGGCTTTGGCGAGATCGTCGGGATTGATGTCCACGTCCTGGCTCAATAGATCGGCAAGGCTTTGCGTGATGCCGCGTGCACCGTCGAGCAACAGGCTGGCGTCGTCCACGAGTTTCAAGGGATGGCCAACGGGGGCGCAGTAGTAGCTAGCATTGAGAGTAATCCAGGCTCCTTGGGCGCGCTTCTTCATGGGTAGCTCCTTGCGGTGATCGATGCATGCCTTGTCGGTTGCAGGAATGGATGGCTGTTTTTTGGCAACAGCAAGCCGGGCGCATCGGAGTGCGTCAAATGATTCATGGGTTTCTCCACGCGGTTAGATCACGCCGTACATTGCGTACGGCGTGAAGGGCTTGCAGGAAAAATCCTGCACGACTAATCGGAATGGGCTGACCGGGTTAGTCGGACGCCCTGACGGCCCGACATCGCATCAGCCTTACGGTGGTGAAGAAATACGTGAGGGGTGCTCGGGAGCGAGGACGCGCGTGGGCGCGTGACGTATCATCGGGCGTAGCCATGATTAACTCCTACATAAGTTAATGGTGGTTAGCGGGTCGTGTGGGCGCCAACCCATGCGATCCGCGTTCTTCACTGCTTGTCGGGCGATGCGGTTCTCATCTGCGGAGGCTCGCCCGACGTTTCCATTATCGGCTGCCCTGCCCTTTGGGCGCTGTCAGTAGAAGCTGATAAAGCGCTACGGTTTATCCCGCGCGACGTGCTCCCTCTCCCTTCGTTGAGCGCCGCGCGACATGCTCCCTCTCCCCTCCGGGGAGAGGGTTGGGGTGAGGGGTCGGGGCTTGCGAAGAGGTATTTACTTGCGTGGCGCGAGTAATTTTTGCTCTCGCACTAACGCAACGTCGCGCAAGAGTGCCCCCTCACCCCAGCCCTCTCCCCGGAGGGGAGAGGGAGTAAAGCTCGCATTGCCGCTATGTCACGGGACGTGCTCCCTCTCCCCATCGGGGAGAGGGAGTAATGTCACCACTCCAAGAGCTCAGCCGGGAAGGCATTCCCACCGGTAAATGCCATTCACCTTGACCAGCGTTGCCACCTCGCCGGGTGGGCACATGGGAATGAAGGGGGAAAACTCGTGCGATTGCACTTTCACGGCGTGCGAGTCGCTTGCATTCACGGACAGTGCCAAGCCAGCCACCACCAAACCGACAATAAGGCTCTTCATGACGTGGACTCCCTAAATAATGGGCGCTGCTCGATGAAAACCCGCCGATGATCAGAGGAGCGCCCGGGCTCCGACCACCTCAATGCATGGGGAGCCGCCGGCCGGTAAACGCCGTGGGGTGAAGCACGCAGAGCCCCCTTTTTCGCGCCAGACGGTTGAGGCAGCGGGATACGTGTGTTCCGGCTTGTTCGCCCGTCCGGCGGCTCTGCCGGCACATATACGACTTCCACATTCGATGAAATGTGAAGGACGCAACCCCTGCATTGGAACCTCCCGTTCCGGCTTTGGCTTTGGCTTCAAACCCCCACAAATTCACACAAATCGGCGTGCAGCTGTTCCGCATGCGTATACATGAGCCCGTGTGGCGCCCCTTCGTAGACTTTGAAGGTGCAGTGCGGAATCAAGGCGGCGGTAGGCGGCCCTGCCATCTCCATCGGGACGGATGCATCCCTGGTCCCGTGGATGAGCAGGGTCGGCACATCGATCCCGGGAAGTTCAGCGCGGAAGTCGGTGCCTGTCACGGCGCGGTTGCATTCGATCGCCACGGGCACCGAGGTTTCCAGCAGCAGCTTTGCGCCCCAATCCATCATTTGTTTGGAGGTTTCGGGCGTGAAAAAAGGTGGGGTATTGTCGACCACCCAGCGGGGAAAGTCGTTCCGCCAGGTAGCCCGTACCATCTCGAAAATTTCTGCCGGAACGCCCAGCGGGTTGTCGGCCGTCTTGGTCAAATACGGCAATACCGGTGCAATGAGCGCGATCCGCTTGACCCGGCTGCTGCCATGGCGCGTGAGATAGCGAATGATTTCCGAGCCGCCCATGGAGTGGCCGACCAGGGTCAGTTCGCGTAGATCCAGGGCGTTGATGACATCCGCCAGGTCGTCGGCCAGCGTGTCGTAATCGTATCCGGCCGCAGGGCAATCGGATCGGCCGTGCCCCCTTCGGTCGAAGGCGATGCAGCGCATCCGGTCACCGAGCGCGGCGAACTGGTAGTCCCACATCCTGCTTTGAAGCGCCCAGGAGTGCACGAAAAGCACCGGCGCCCCCTGCCCCCATTCCCGCCAAAACAAGGAAACGCCGTCACGTGTCTCGATCTGCGAACTCAGCCTGCTCATGCCCGCTCCTTACCGTGGTTTTTGAGTAATCGGCGAGCAGGCTAGCAAGTCGCACTGACAGCTTCTGTCAGCAGAGCTTGGGGCAGTTCGATCGATGACGCGTCCTTATAAACACCAGAGACAAGATCAACGCCCGCTTACGTGCGCAGCAGCACCTTGATCGCCTCACGCTGATCCATGGCCCGATAGCCGCGCGCCACATCGGCCAAGGGAAGTTCCAGATCAAAGACCCGGCCGGGCTGGATTTTGCGCGTGAGCACAAGATCCATCAGGTGCGGCAGGAAACGACGCACCGGAGCTGGGCCGCCGAGCATGCCCTTTTGGGCGAAGAACAGCTGCTGGCCATCCAGTTCCACGCCATGAGGCACGCCGACATAGCCGATCATTGAGCCTGGGCGCGCGCATTCCAATGCCTGCATCATGGATTCCCTGGTTCCAACGCATTCCAGAACCGCATCGGCGCCCACATTGCGCGTCATCTTCCTGAGCTGGGCGATACCTTCGCTTCCGCGCTCGGCAATGATGTCCGTCGCGCCAAATTCCAGCGCCAGTTCCTGGCGCGTTTTGTGGCGGCTCATGGCGATGATCCTGGTGGCGCCCATCTGCTTGGCCGCGAGCACACCCATCAGTCCCACGGCGCCATCGCCAACTACCAAGGCAGTAGAGCCCGGCTTTACACGGGCCGCATCTGCGGCGTACCAGCCTGTGCCAAGCACGTCCGACACGGCCAAAAGGCTGGGGATCAGGTCATCCGGCGGAACCTCGTCGGTCGCCACCAAGGTGCCGTCCGCCAGTGGGACGCGCGCCAAGGGTGCCTGCGCACCGGTCATGAATTCGCGTTGCTCGCATGAAGATTGAAAGCCGCACTGGCAGTGCGGACAGGTGTTGTCGGAAATGCAGAATGAGCCCACCACAAACTGGCCGGGCTTGACGGATTTCACGTCGCTGCCCACGTCCACCACGATGCCGCAGTATTCGTGCCCCATCGCCAAGGGCTCGGTGATCGGATTCGATCCGCGGTAGGGCCATAGATCGGAGCCGCAAATACAACTTGCGGACAGCCGGATGATGGCGTCGGTCGGTTTGAGAATGGTCGGCTCGGGGCGCTCTTCGACACGGACATCGCCTGCGCCGTACATCATGGTTGCCAGCATGGATAGGTCTCCGATTGATCGCGATGGATGAGGATGAAGTGCGGCTTGATCGTCAGCGGCCCGTGGTGGCCATCAGATGCGGTGGATAACGCTCACCTTCGATCCGGATGGCCGCCGCGGCCTTTTCAATATTGGCCAGATCATCCGCCGTCAGTTCGACGGCGGCAGCGCCCAGGTTCTCTTCGAGGCGATGGAGCTTGGTGGTGCCCGGAATCGGCACGATCCAGGGCTCGCGGGCAAGCAGCCATGCCAACGCGATTTGCGCGGGCGTCGCGTGTTTGGCGGTGGCGATCTCCTTCAGAAGATCGACCAGCGCCTGGTTGGAGGCCATGGCCTCGGGTGAGAAGCGCGGGAGATTCTTGCGGAAGTCGTTGTTGCCGAGCTGGGTGTCTTTGCTCATGGCACCGGTGAGAAAGCCCTTGCCGAGCGGACTGTAGGCAACCAGCCCAATGTCGAGCTCCTTGCACGCTTCTAGGATGCCGTTGCTCTCGGGGCCGCGCGTCCATAGCGAATACTCGTTCTGCAAGGCAGCAACCGGCTGCACCGCGTGGGCGCGGCGCACGGTCTGCGCGCCAGGTTCGGACAAGCCGAAATGGCGAACCTTGCCCTCGGCGATCAGGTCTTTGACCGCCCCTGCAACATCCTCGATCGGCACATTGGGATCGACACGATGCTGGTAAAGCAGATCGATAGTGTCGATGCCCAAACGCTTGAGCGAACCCTCGGCTGCGGCGCGAATGTGCTCCGGGCGACTGTTGAGACCTTTGTTCTGCCCAGTTGCGGGATCGATATCGAAACCGAATTTGGTGGCGATCACCACCTGGTTGCGCATCGGTGCCAAGGCCTTGCCGACCAGCGATTCGTTGGTAAACGGGCCGTAGACCTCCGCGGTATCGAAGAAGGTCACGCCGCGGTCGAAAGCATCACGAATCAGGCGAACGGAATCGTCATCCGCCAGGGCATGCCCGTAGCTGAAATTCAGCCCCATACAGCCGAAGCCGATGGCCGAGACTTCCAGGGCGCTCTTTCCAAGCAGGCGTTTTTGCACGTGTCACCTCGATGAATTCAGAAATAGGCAGTCGGAAAGCAGTCTGCCCCCGGCCCGCTTATCTGATAACCCGGGCAATATCGAATGGACTTATGATTCCAGTCGATCAATCGAGGTGACGCAGTCATGGGCGGCGAGAACTACAACGACTTGCAGGCCTTTCTCATTGTTGCGCGCGAAGGCAGCTTCACTCGCGCGGCCGCTCAGCTTGGCCTGTCGCAATCGGCGCTGAGCCACAAAATTCAAGGCTTGGAAGAGCGACTGGGCCTGCGCCTGCTCACCCGCACCACACGCAGCGTGTCGCCCACCGAAGCCGGCGAGCGGCTGCAGCAGGTGCTGGCGCCCAATTTCGAGAACATAGACGCGGCACTCTCAGGGCTCAGCGAGCTGCGCGACAAACCGAGCGGAACCATCCGCATCACCAGTAGCGAGCACGCCGCCGCTTCCATCCTGTGGCCGGTGCTGGAGACCTTCCTGCCGCAATACCCCGACATCCACGTGGAAGTGATCAGCGACTCCTCGCTCACCGATATCGTGGCCGAACGCTTCGACGCAGGCATTCGCCTGGGAGAGCGGATTGCACAAGACATGATCGCAGTGCCGATCGGCCCGCCCACGCGGCTGGTGGTGGTGGGCAAGCCTGCCTACCTGGATGCCAGACCGCCGATCGCCACGCCGCGCGACCTCACCGGACACGACTGCATCAACCTGCGCTTCCTGACGCACGGTGGCTTGTATGCGTGGGAGTTCGAAAAAGGGAGCAATGCGCTCAACGTGCGCGTGGAGGGTCGCCTGACCTTCAACAGCCTCGAACGTATCCTCACCGCCACGCTCGCCGGCTTCGGCCTTGCCTATCTGCCCGAAGACATGGTTCGCCCGCTCATCGAAGCCGGTCGCCTGCGCCAGGTGCTGGATGATTGGTGCCCGCTGTTTTCAGGCTATCACCTGTACTACCCAAGTAGGCGTCAGCCATCGCCTGCGTTTGCGCTACTGGTCGATGCACTTAGATATCGCTCGCCCAAGCCGTAGACGGCCGTTGTTCAAGACGTCCATTCCTCGGTATAGGCAAAGCGTGTCGGCCGCAGCGACATGTATTGCACGACGCGTGGCCGTTGCGCGCGGTTCGGGCTGCTGCCGTGCGGCAACAGGTGATGCCAGATAATCATGTCGCCGCGCCTTGCGGCGATCGGCTTCATCGTGAGCGTGTTTCGTGCGTGGTCGTGCACATTCACGCCCTCGGGAACGCCTTTCAGCCACTGCTTGAGTTCGCGATGAAAGCCCGGCACGCAGCTGAATGCCCCTTGGTCCTCGGCAACGTCGGCGAGATACACGATACCCTGCATTTCCAGGCAATGCGGCTCGGCGAGCGTGGCGTCCCAGTGCAGATGAGGTCCGGGGAACGGCCATTTTTCCCGCTGCGGTGGATTGAGTCCGCCCTGGTCGATGGTTACCCAAAGATCTTCGCGCCCCCACAGCTGCGCATGAGCTTTGTGAATACGTGGCGCGTTGCGATTGGCCACCAATGCCGGATGCCGCAGCAGCGGCACCCAGATGGAATGGCCCAGCGTCTGGCGATACCAGGATTCGGGATCGTGGCGGTCCATCTGCAAGAAATCGTAGATGGCCAGCTCCGCCGTTTCCGCCGCTTCAGCGCTGATCGCATTGCGCAGGATGACGTAGCCGTGTTCGTGCCAATGCAGCAGGTCGTCCGCGCTCAGGCCTTCGACGTGGTCGAGATCGCCAACTTCCGCGCCGACAGTCTCACCCGCCAGTGCTCGCCGCAGGCGATCCAGCGAGGCTTCTTGCAGTCCGCCGTTATTGCGCTCGCATACCCAGGCTTCGAATTGCACATAGCTTGGTCGCTCCTGATGCAAGTAGCGCAGGGTCTCCAGCACGTTGAGGCGCAAGCCGGCCAGCAGCGTCTTCACGACATCCTGCGGTAGCGGTGTGACGGATCCCGGTGCGCATTGGTCGGCCCAGTAAGTGTGCAACTCCTCGATACCAAGACTCGCCGTTGTCGCGACCATCGTGCACCCCTGTGCTTGTTTTCCCGCTTCGGTCATCTTTGCGATGCCGGACGCCATCATGAGGCGTTTCGCATCGGTAAGGAAGCAGCGACTCGGAGCGCATTCGCCCACATCAGCGACGGCTGTTGTCGATGCACGCCCTGCACCAGAAGCGAAAACCTGCCTACCCCCGAAATCGGGGGCGTTGCTCGGGCGGAGCTGTTGATAGGATTGATCGACGGCAGTGACGCGGCCAAGGTCCGGCGACTAGCAACGCGGTATACCAGTCCAAATGGACTGGTCGTTTGGACCTGAGAATCGACCCATTTTTCACCGCGCGTTGACGGCATCGGTTTTTTACTTGCTCGTAGCTGTTGTTAAAACACAGCCGGAACGGGGGGAACGTTCTGCTTGAATGGCACCACCGGGTGACGACGTCACCTGGTCGAGTGAGCTCGCCTTTTTTTCGGCGCCCACGCAATTGCCGCACACCCCTCGATGACTGGCTGCCACTCCACGTGTGCGCCTTGCGGCGCCGGGCACGTCACGTGGTTTTGCCACCTTCCCAAAGACAAGGACGATAGCGATGAAAGCCAAACACCGCGTCTTTCTCTCTCCGCGCAAAGGCACCGCCTGGTGGCTTACGTGCGGATTTCTCGCCGTACTTACGGCACAGGCGATTGCAGCGACCGATACCGGCAACGCACCGCCACCGGCTCCGGCGCTGTCGTGGAACATACCCACGAACATAACGGTGACCACTCCGCCAAGCCCGCCCACGCTTGACTCGTTGCAGCACGATTTCGACGTGTTTTCCTGGCAAACCTTCGTCGCATTGAATTGGCCGGCCAATGCCGACGGCTCGCCCAATACCAACATGACGATCGGCCAGGACACCAACGAACCTGTGGTGTGGGAAAGCTATCGCGAGAGCCGTACGATTTTCCTGCCCGGCGGCGACAAGCCCGCCGACTGGGGACAGAACAGTCCGCTTCCGCCGCAGTGCGACAAGATCGACGCCAAGCACCTCCCACCCGGCACGCTGCGCCTGACCCAGGTGGGCAAGACGCCCAACGTGCTCGATGAGAGCGGCGAACCGTTCAAGACCGGTCCGCTGATCGACCAGAACGGCAAGTACGCACGCTTTTCGATTCTCACTAACCAGGCGATGTTCAACTACATCGTCAACAACCAGCTGTATTCCAAGAAAGGGCAGCAGGATTTCAACGCGGATGCGGATTTCCCACCGACCAAGGAAGACTCCCAAGAGCAGGCCATCATGATCAAGACCTCGTGGGTGGAGATGGGCGGCAAGTACGATCCGTCCAAATTCTTCACCACCTGGGCGCTGGTCTACGACAATCCGGCGGAAGAGCCGGGCGTCAAACCTTCCTGCACGCTGAAACAGGTCGGCCTGGTGGGCTTTCACATCGGACACAAGACGATAAGCGATCCGCAATGGATCTGGTCCACCTTCGAACACGTGGACAACGTGCCTACGGTCAACCAGCCCATCAGCAAGGCGGAATACAACTTCTTCAACCCTGCATGCAAAGACTGCCAGGTGAACGAGCCGCCGCCGCGCCCGTGGAACCCCGGCAACGAATACACGCAACCGACACAGGTGGAGCGGGTGATTGCCATCACCGACGATGCCAATCAGCTCAACGCGGAATACCACCAGGCATTGAATGCGGCCGTACCCGGTTCGGTCTGGCAGAACTATGAGCTGGTCAGCACGCAGTGGCCCACCAACGCGAAAAGCAAGACTGACCCGACCGGCGTGCCGGCGCCTTCGTTCCTCGCCAATACCACGCTGGAAACCTATATCCAGGGGCACGTCAAACAGACGTCCAGCAGCTGCATTGCCTGCCACAACAATGCGACCCAAACGAACGGGAAATTCTCCGACTTCACCTATCTGCTGCAGCGCGCGCAGTAACTCATCAAGGAGAACATCATGAGCAGCGACATGCAAAACTTCATCGGGTTGAGTGCCGTACTCACCGGATTCAACCAAGAGATTCTTGCACCCGAGCTCGACCCGGTCGATATAAAGTCGGAGTATCTACCGCTCTTCGAAAGTAAGATCGCCCAGGAGAGCGGCGATCCGCAGCTGGTGCAACAAATCTTGCTGAAATACGCGAGCCTCGCGGCCGGCGGCGGCACGGAGCAAGAGATCGGCACCGCCATGCTCGATCCCTCGAACGGCGCGAACTGGGTCTTGGCCTGCCGCAAGCTGATCTACACGTGGTACGCCGGCGCGTGGCCCACCCTGATACCGCCCGGACCGTCAAAGCCCGCCAGCACGGTCGGCGACGTGATCTCCGCCGAAAGCTACACCGCAGGCCTGGTATGGCAGGTGATGCAGTCGCACCCGATGGGCGATTCCAACTACCGCTACGGTTATTGGGCAACGAAACCGGCATCGCTTAGCGACTACACGGGCAATCCATAGGAGATCAGGGATGACCACCAAAACTTATGATGTCGTCATCGTCGGCTCGGGCATCTCAGGCTCGATCGTGGCCTACGAACTCGGCCGGCAGGGCAAGAAGGTGCTGATTCTCGAGGCCGGGCAAGCCGTGCCGGTCGATCGCAGCGGCTATATGCAAACCTTCTACAAGGCCAATGCAAAGACGCCCGAATCGCCGTATCCGCCGACCACGCAGAACCCCAACGCTTCCACGCCCACCAATCCGCTTGGCCTGCCCGACCCGGCCAAAGAAAACGTGCCGCGCTACACCGTGTTGCAGATCAACGCGTGGCGCAAACCCGACCAGTGCTATTTCACTTATCCGCCTCAAGCGCTCGGCCTGAAAGGCGACAGCCCCGATGCGCTGTTCGCTTTCGCCAGCTCCTACGAGCGCATCGGCGGCGGCACCACCTGGCATTGGCTGGGCACCAGCCTGCGGCACTTCACGCACGACTTCGTGCTCAAGACCATGTACGACCAGGGCGTTGACTGGCCCGGCGGCGACACGTTCTATCAGGCACTGGTGCCTTACTATGAGAAAGCCACGCGGGAAATCGGCGTAGCCGGCGATGCGCAGGCATGGAGCAAAATCTACACGCAGTTCGGCATGACCTCCGGCGGACCGAATTACGCCTACCCGATGCCGGCCATCGTGGAATCGCTGGTCGACAAGGCATTCGATGTCAGCCCGGTCACGTCGTTGACCGTGGACGGCATCCCTCTCTACTCCACGTCCACGCCGCAAGGCCGCAATTCGTTGCCGGGCGACCGGCGGCAGTGCGCGGGCAACACCAACTGCATTCCGATCTGCCCGATCCAGGCCAAATACGATGCCACCGTAACGCTGGCCAATGCCTTGCAGACCGGCAACGTAGACATCGTGTATTGCTGTGTTGCCAGCAACGTCCGGCTGGATCCGACCAGTGACGCCGTGACCGGCATCGACTACATCACCTATGCCGATCACCTCGGCCCCGCCACCGGAACGGGCACCGCGGTCGGCAGCATTTACGTGCTCGCCGCACACGCGATAGAAACGCCCAAACTCTTGCTGATGTCCAACAAGAACGCGAAGTTCCCCAAGGGCGTCGCCAATTCCAGCGGCCAGGTGGGACGCAACCTGATGGACCACGTGATGTACCTGGCGTGGGGCCTGGCCAAGGATCCGGTTTACGCGTTCCGCGGCCCGCTTTCGTCGTCCGGCTTCGAGTCGGTGCGCGACGGCGCGTTTCGCAGCAAGCGCGCCGCCTATCGCATCGAAATCGGCAACGAAGGTTGGCAGTGGGCAGTGGGCGACCCCACGACCACACTGGCGGATTTCGTATTCGGCCAGAATGGGAGTCAGCTCAACGGCGACTCCGTGAATGAACAAGGCCAGGCGTTGCGCTTCAACCCGGCGTTGCCGCCCAACAGCACGCTGTTCGGCAAGCAACTGGTCGACACGCTCAATGCCATCTACGTTCGCCAGATACGCCTTGGCTATCTGATCGAGCAATTGCCCGATCCGAAAAATCGCGTGGAGCTCTCGGAAACGGAGACCGACCACCTCGGCCTGCCGCGCCCGCTGGTGACCTATCGCCTTAGCAGCGATTACGAACGCAACGCCTTCGTGTCGGCCAAAGAAGTGTCCACCGAGATATTCAAAGCGATGGGTGCGACCGAATACACCAAGGCGCCTCCGCCTCCGGTGCTCTACGGTACCGCGGACGAGGTCACCGCCACCAACTTCCAGTACCAGGGGACCAACTTCAAGTTCTACGGTGCGGGGCACATCGTGGGCACGTATTGCATGGGCACGGAAAAATCCAACTCCGTGCTCAACAGCCGCCAGCAATCGTGGGATCACGGCAATCTGTACATGGTAGGCAGCGGCGTATTTCCCACCATCGCCACCGGCAATCCAACCTTGACCATCGCCGCCCTCGCCTTCCAGGCGGCCGACAATATCCTGAAGGATCTGGGCGGCTATTGATCCGCCACTTTGAAGGATGAGCGCTCACGCCCCGGCCAACAGCCGGGGCGTTTTTTGCATCGTTACTTTTGATCGGAGCCAAGCTTGGCGCTCAATCCACCATTGAACGGCGACGGATTGCTGGTAACCAGGCAGTTGAAATTTCCGCCTTCGTTGAGAACCAGTATCGACGATTGCTTATTTTTGAAATCCGTTCCCATGGAATACAGAACGTAGGTGTTAGGCATTGCAGTCGGACGGAACGCGCCAAAAGCGTACTGCCGATCAATGCCCAGCGGCGACAGCTTGATGGTAAGCATGACCGGCTTAGTCGCTTGCGGCGAGGGCAACATCGACGAGGCGCTCATGATCAGCGTTTGCGGGTCGACGGAATACTTGGTGGTGACGGTAATGCCGAGATAGCGGGAGTTGGGCGACGATACTTGCTTGCGGCAGGCAGCGACATCTTCCGGCTTCTGGTCCTGCTGGCCAGTCTGCAACGTTGCAAATACGTGCTTCAGCTGAAGACTGGCCTGACCCTCAACGGGCGCTGCCAGAGCCGCCTCACCGAAGCCGCCGGCGATCAAAGCAAACGCACCGCATGCAAGCAAGCAACCCAAACGATCGAATTTAACGCGCATATTGGCTCTCTCCTGATGGAAGGTATACAAGTAATGCCCTTCGCTTCAACAACAGTATTGAAGTCGAAGGACGTGAAGGCATTGAAACTAGTGCGCAAGACATCGTGGCGATCAGGCCTTTAACCCGAGCACCCGTAACGAACACAACAGAACACGCCAGCGCGAAGCCAGAGAGGCAAGCCAACCAATAGAAACGCCAAAAGAACGTCGAAAAGTTCGACGGTCAATTACGAACAAAGCAAGTGGACCAATCCTGGCCGACTAAATGAATCCCTGAATTCCCCGTTAGCCTTTTGAAACTATCACGCACCCGCGTGGAAATAGCGTGAATAATCCGCCTTGGAAAACCAAATAATTCCCGACGCGTGCTTTTACGATTTTTCGCCGTAGTAAAGCCGATAAAACCATGCCCACACCGACTCGATCTGCTTCTGTATGCGTGGCGGCACGGCATGCTCCACAGGAGGTGCGATACACGTGGACTGCCGATGCGGATACTTCATCCGATAGTGGCTGTCGCTTTCGTGCGCGCCAGCGGTGAGCCGCTCCGGATCGATCTCGAACGGCGACAGCCCCAACCACGTGTACAGGTGCGACATGCACTTCACCGGCTGCGCAACGAGGTCTTCGAAGCGCACGAAGTACAACCGCTGCTTCACCGCCTCGGGCAAATCCAGCACCGCCTGCAGCCCGATGAGCGGCGAGCCGATCACCCGGTCTTTGGCGAACAGCGCGTCGGCGCGGCCGAAGCGGTCGAAATCCGCCAGATGGTCGATGAAGTCCACCAGGATCGTGCGCTGGTGCTGCGCTTCGATCGACCCGTAGATCTGCCCCAATTCGCGCAGGCAAACGATCAACCTGGCTTCCGGCTCGATGTGCAGAAGCAGCTCTACCGCATGCAGCCAGGCACGATTCTTGTCGATCACCACGCGGTGCGTGCCGCTGTCGTGATACCAGCCGTGCAGAAACCCCTTCATGGCCGACGCCAGGTGCGCGTAGCTGGTCTCGAACGATGAGTCCAACTGCGACAGGAAGAACTGATCGTCGCTGATCATGCGCCGGATACCGAGCAAGGTATTGCACAGCGGCGAGCTATGTCCTTCGCACAGAATCTCGGGATGTTGCGCAAGCAGCTGGCACAGCAATGTCGAGCCCGCACGCGGCAAGCCGGTGACGCCGACGAAGGTGGGCACGGACACCTCAGAATCCCTTGCTGAGCTGGACCCATGCCCGCGTGGACGGGCGCTTGCCCGCCAGTTCTGGCGTATTGCCTACCGGTTGACCTACTTGCACTTGCGCCACCCATTGATCAGGACCGGCCCAGTTTAGCCCAAGGCCAACACTGCTCAGTGTGGCATGGTTGCCGCCGATGTTGCCGGCCCACGGCTGCGGATTGATCCAAAGTCCGCCCTGGTCGACAAACACGCTGCCCTGCCAGGCACCACCGGGCAGGCGCAGGTCGTGGCGCAGCTCCACCGTGGCCAGATAACCCGAGGCGCCGGCCAGCGTACTCACTTCGTAGCCGCGCACGCTCTGCATGCCGCCGAGCAGGAACTGCTCCGAAGAATCCAGATTGCGATGGCTGTACTGACCACTGATCGCTGCGTAGAGCCGCGTCGTGGCGGTGAGCGTCTGCAGGCGGCTTATGATGCCGTCCCAGTGCAACTCGTGTCCTTGCGTGTCGGCGGTCACCGCATCGCTGGCTTTCGCTATCGGGTTGTCGAAAGTCAGTTGCCCGCGGGTCAGCGACAGTTGCGCCTGCGTCACACCACCTCCGCCCCAGTTGTCGCGATGGTCGAAGGTGCTGCTGGCCGTCCAGTCCCAGGTGTGGCGATCGTCGTGCACACCGGTGCTGCCGGTGTCGTCCGCCAGATGATGATTGTCCACTTCCAGCCGCACGCTGAGGTTTGTGTTGGGGCTGCGTATGATCGGTTGCCCCACCCATGCGCTGGCCTCGGTGGCATGTCCGCGTGCATCCAGGCGCGACAGGCCATCGCCCAACTGATAAGACAGCGCCGAGTACGCCAGCCCAAACCGCGTGCCTGCGCCGTTGAGCGCAAAGTCATAAGCCAGGTGGCCGTAATGCATGTGCCCGTCGGAAGCCAGCAGACCCGCGCTGAGCTCATCGCCCATGCCGGTCAGGTTGTTCACCGTCACGTTGCCGCCTAAACGGATGCGCCCGGTATACCTATCGCCGGCATCGTCCAGCGTCAGGTTGCCACTCACCGCCGGCAACGGCTGGGCATCGACGCTGAGGTCGGTGGTTCCCGGCTCGCGGCCAGGACTCACCAGCGCGTGGCCCTGCACGCCCGGCAGGTCGTTCAACATCAGCAGCTGGCGATCCAGGGAGTCCTGCGTGACCAGCTGGCCGCTCTGCAGCGGGCTGAGCGTGGCGGTGAGCAAGCTCGTCTGCACGCGGCTGTGATTGGTTACCTGTATCTGGTCGTAGCGCGCTTCGACAACCCGCAGCTGCACCACGCCGTCATTCAACGCCTGCGCTGGCACGACGGCGCGCGACAAAGGATAACCGTGGGCGCGGTAGTAGTCGGTAATACGCTGCGCCAAGGCATTGAGCGTGGCGAGCGTCTGCGTGCGGCCTTCGCCGTCGGCGACCAGTGCGTGCAGCGTTTGGGCATCGAAAGTCGTGTTGCCGCTGATGACGATCTGCCTGACCTCGAACGGCGTGTTGTCGGTGGCGTGGGACGTCGGCGGCGCCTGGATCTGTATCTTCGGCTCCCGGTTGGGCAGCTGCTGCTGCTGCGGTTGCGCCTGCTGCAGCAGCTGGCCGGCACCGGGCGGTGTCTGCTGCGCGAACACAGGGGCGGCCAACAAGGCCATGGCGAGGGGCGACAAGCGCAGCACGTTGGATCGGGTCACAGGCAGGCATCCGAAAGGCGTAAAAAGAAAGGGTATGAATGCTTATGGCAGACGCACACCGTTGCCGACCACGCGTACATCCGGCGTGTAGAGATCCGACGAAGCAGGCGGAGCGGCAGATTGCAGCGGTGTCGTGGAATCGTCCGCGGTCGCCATCATGGCCATCGCAGGCACCGACAGGCCGCCCGGCGACTGCCCGACGACAACGGGTGCCAGCTGACCCAGTTGCTGCTGCAGGTATGCCACGCCAGGCAACACACTATCGCTGTTAGCCAGCACATTGAACGCCAGCGCGTTGCCCGCTGCCTGCACGAAGACATAGTCGCCATCGTTCGCCGCCAGGCCGCTGCCGTCGATCGCGTATTGCCCGGCCAAGCTGTGCGCCGTGGCAGGCGTCGCAAAGCTCAACGTGCCGCTGGTGGCGCTGGTCAATGTGTCGCTTCCCATGAAGCCGGTGACCGTGCCGCTCAGCATGGGAATCGCCTGGCCGGCAAATACCTGCACCGGCGTCGCCACATACGTCAGCGTGGCGGGGGTTATGGAAAGCGTGCCGCTGCCGTAGGTAATGGCGTAGTTGTTGGAGGCAAGACCGCCGGGCGTAAGGGCATAGTTGCCCACGTTCAAGGCGCCCTGCGAATTGCCGCCGTAGGTCAGCGCGCCGCCCAGTACGGCCGCAGTCTGCCCGTCCACCAGGCCGCTATAGGTAACGCCGTTGCCGCCGCTGTACGCTTGCGCGTCATAGACGGCGCTGACGTTATTGGCCGTAACGACGAGCCGGGCCGGGGTAATGACGCCGATGGGTGCGGTGGCCGTGCTGTTGCTCAGGATGTAATTGCCCGCGCTGCTGCCGCCGACCGCCAAGCCACTCACTTCCACGTTGATGTTGTTGCCGACATTGGCGGTGGCGTAGAGGCCGGAGGTCGGATCGTTGAGGCTCACCGCGTCGCTGCCGATCACTCCGGTCAGCATGTAATTGCCGGGTGCCAGTGTCGCTGCCGTGGTGCCGTCGTACACCTTGCTCACCGTGCCGACGAGGCTGGCGGTCAACGTGGCCGGGCTTACCGTCAGCATGCCGTTGTCGTAGTTGATCAGGTAATTGCTGGAACTCAGGCCGCTCGGCGTAAGGGTATAGAAGCCCGCGTTGACCGCACCCTGCGAGTTTCCACCGTAGGCGAGCGTGCCGCCGAGCACCGACGGGTTTTCGCCATTCACGAAACCGCTGTAGGTCACGCCGTTGCCGCCGCTATAGGCTACGCCGTTGTAGGTTTTGCCGGCGTTGTTCGCAGTCACCACCAGCAACGCCGGCGTGATGCTCGCTGCACCGCTTGCGCTCGTGGGCAAGGTGTAGTTGGACAGCACCGTGCCGTTGTCGGCGGTGAAGTCGCCGCCGGTCAGCGTTGCCGTGACGGTCGTGGCGCTCGCCACGTTGCTGCTGTTGTAGGTGCCGCTGGTCTGCGTCACCGTTGCGCCCTGCCCGCTGACGAAACCGCTCAGTGCGTAGTCGCCTGGCGTGAGCGTAGCGGCGGTGGTGCCGTCATACACCTTGGTGATCGAGCCGGTAAGGCTGGCGGTCAACGCCGCCGGCGTAATGCTGGCGGCCACGCTGGCACTGTTCGATGCCAAGGCGTAATCGCTGGCCAACGAACCCACGCTGCCGGCAATGCCGCTGATGCTCAGGCCCGACACGGTGATGTCCGTGGCGCCGAGCACTTGCGAGCTGTTGTAGGCCGCGCCGGTGTCGGCGAGGCTGGCGCCGGTATCGCCGGAGACCAGTCCGGTGTAGCTGTAGCTGGGCGTAAAGCCCGCCGGTGCGTTGGTGGTGCCGTCGTAGACCTTGGTCACGCCGGTATTGGTGAGGGTTGCCGTCAACGTGGCCGGTGTAATGGTGGCCGACACGCTCACATTGTTCGACGCCAATACGTAGTCGCCAGTCTGCGAGCCATTGCTGCCGGTAATGCCGCTGAGGCTCAGACCCGAGACCAGGACATCGGTGGCATCGACAACGTGCGCGCTGTTATACGCCGCACCAGTGTCGGTGAGGCTGGCGTTGGTATCGCCAGAGACCAGTCCGGTAAAGCTGTATGCGGGTGCAAAGCCGGCCGGTGCGCTGGTGGTGCCGTCGTAGACCTTGGTGACGCCGGTGTTGGTGAGCGTCGCCGTCAACGTAGCCGGCGTGATGCTCGCCGCCACACTCGCACTATTGGAGGACAAGCTGTAGTCGCTGGACAACGAACCGTCGCTGCCGGTGATGCTGCCGATGCCCAGGCCCGATAGCGTGAGGTCGGTGGCACTGGCCACGTGTGCACTGTTGTAAACCGCACCGGTGTCGGTGAGGTTGGCGCTGGTATCGCCGGAGACCAGCCCGGTAAAGCTGTAAGTGGGTGTAAAGCCGACCGGTGCGTTGGTGGTGCCGTCGTAGATCTTGGTGACGCCGGTGTTGGTAAGCGTGGCCGTCAACGTGGCCGGTGTAATGGTGGCCGGCACAGCCACAACGTTCGACGCCAGCGCGTAGTCGCTAGCCTGCGAGCCGTTGCTACCGGTGATGCCGCTGAGGGTCAGGCCCGATACCGCGACCTCGGTGGCGTCCATGACGTGCGCGCTGTCGTACGCCGCACCGGTGTCGGCGAGGCTGGCGCTGGTGTCGCCGGAGACCAGTCCGGTAAGGCTGTACGTCGGTGTAAACCCGGCTGGCGCATTGGTCGTGCCGTCGTAGATCTTGGTCACGCCGGTATTGGTGAGCGTGGCCGTCAACGTGGCCGGCGTGATGCTCGCTGCCACATTCGCACTGCTGGAGGACAGGCTGTAATCGCTGACTTGCGAACCGTCGCTGCCGGTGATGCCGCTGAGGCTCAGGCCCGAGACGGTCAGATCGTTGGCACTGGCGACGTGCGCACTGTTGTACGCCGCACCGGTGTCGGTGAGGCTGGCGCTGGAATCGCCGGAGACCAGCCCGGTAAAGCTGTACGTCGGCGTAAAGCCCGCCGGCGCATTCGCCGTGCCGTCATAAACCTTGGTGACGCCGATATTGGTGAGCGTGGCGGTCAGCGTGGCCGGCGTGATGCTCGCGGCCACACTCGCGCTGGTAGAAGACAAGCTGTAATCGCTGGCCAGCGATCCGTCACTGCCGGCAATGCTGCCGATGGCCAGGCCGGATACGGAGATGTCGCTGGCACTGGTCACGTGTGCGCTGTTATAGGCCACACCCGTGTCGGTCAGGCTGGCGCCGGTATCGCCGGAGACCAGCCCGGTAAAGCCGTACGTCGGCGTAAAGCCGACCGGTGCATTCGCCGTGCCGTCATAAACCTTGGTTACACCGCTGTTGGTCAGCGTCACCGTCAGTGTTGCCGGCGTGATGCTCGCCGCGCCGGGCGCGGTAGTGGCCACGGTGCTCGACAAGACGTAATCGCCATCGATACCGTTACCGCCGATCGACGCCAGCGACAGCCCGCCCTGCTCGACCTCGTTCGCCAACGCGACGTGCGATGAGTTGAACACCGGCGTATCAACACTGCTCACCGTGGCGGTGTCGCCCGAAACCAGGCCGGTGATGCTGTAAAACGGTGTGAAGCCGCCTGGCGCCGCCGTGGTGCCGTCGTAGACCTTGGTAACGCCGGCATTAGCGAGTGAAACCGCCAGCTGCGCCGGCGTGATGGCGGCTACCACACTTACATTGTTGGAGGCCAGGATGTAATCGCTGGTCAGCGAGCCATTGCTGCCGGTAATGCTGTTGATGCTAAGGCCCGACACCTCGACATCGGTGGCGCTCACCACGTGTGCGCTATTGTAAGCGATGCCGGTGTCGCTCACGTCGGCGCCGGTGTCGCCGGCAACCAGCCCGCCATAGCTATACGTCGGACTGAAACCGGCCGGTGCATTCGTAGTGCCGTCGTAGGTCTTGGTGACGTCGCCGTTGGTCAGCGTCAATGTCAGCGTTGCCCGCGTGATGCCCGCCACCCCTGCCGCGGTGGAAGCGGTGGTGTTCGACAAGCTGTAATCGCCCAACACGGAATTGTCGGTACCGTTGCCTGTGATCGATGTGAGGGACAGGCCGCCCAGCGTGATCGCCGAGGCGGATACGACGTGTGCCGAATTGAATATCGGTGTATCCGCGCTACTCACCGTCGCGGTATCGCCGGACACCAGTCCCGCGATGTCATAGATCGGAGTGAAGCCGCTGGGCGCCGCCGTGGTGCCGTCGTAGACCTTGGTGACGTTGGTGGTATTGCCGAGCGACACCGACAGCGGTGCAGGTGTAATCAACGCCGGCACGCTCGCATTGCCGGATGACAGCACGTAATCGCTGGCTTGCGAACCATTGGCGCCAGTAATGCTGCCGATGCTCAATCCCGATACCGTAACCTGGGTGGCGGTTGCGACGTGCGCACTGTCGTAGGCCGCGCCAGTATCGAGCAGCGTGGCGCCGGTGTCGCCGGAGACAAAGCCTTGGTAACTGTACGTTGGTGTAAAGCCGGACGGCGCAGCAGTCGTGCCGTCGTAGACCTTGGTGACGCCGGCGTTGGTCAATTGTTCCGTGAGCACTGCCGGGCTGATGTTGGCAGGGACGTCGGCGATGAAAGGCAGCGAGGCACGATAGTCGGAGCTCAGGCTGCCGTTTGTACTGCTGCTGATATCCACCGAGAGAGTGCCGCTGGCGTCGATGCTGCTTGCGCTCGCCACGTGACCGTTGTTGTAGGCCAACCCGATACCGCTGGTATCGAGCGCCAGGGTGTCGCCGGTGATCGCGCCGCTGACGCTGCCTCCCGTCAAATAGGCACCCGTCGCCAGTGTCGTGCCGTCGTAGACTTTGGTCAGCACGCCGCCGATGACCGGTGCCGTCACCGTCAAGGTTTTCGGCGTAATGCCGGCTATGCCCGCACCGGTGGAAGCCGTGGAGTTGGACAAGCTGTAGTCGCTGAGTACGGAATTGTCGCTGCCGTTGCCGGTGATCGTGCTCAGCGACAGGCCGCCTTGCGTAATTGCCGTTGCCGAAAGGACGTGCGCCGAATTGAATACCGGCGTATCCACACTGCTCACCGTGGCGGTGTCGCCGGATATCAGGCCGCTGAAGCTGTAGACCGCACTGAACCCGGACGGCGCCAACGTGGTGCCGTCGTAGACCTTGGTGACGTTGGTGGTATTGCCAAGACTGACCGTCAGTGGCGCCGGCGTGATGCTCCCGGCCACCGAAGCAATGGTCGGCGACGCCATGGTGTAATCGCTGCTCAGACTGCCATCGATGCTGCTGCTGATGGTCACGCCGAGGCTGCCGCTGGCGCTGATGCTGTTGGCCCCCACCACGTGGCTGCTGTTGTAATCGAGGCTGATACCACTGGTATCAAGCGCCAGGGTGTCGCCAGTGATAGCGCCGCTGATGCTGCCGCCGGACAAACTGGCGCCGGCTGCCGTCGTGCTGCCGTCGTACACCATGCTCAAGGTACCGCCGATGGTCGGTGCCGTGACCGTGAGCGTCTTGGGCGTGATGGTGGCCGCCACGCTCAGGGACGAAGACGCAAGCGAGTAATCGCCGGGCTGCGAACCGAGGCTGCCATTAACGGTGCTGATGCCGAGGCCCGACACGGTGACCTGGGAAGCGCTCGTGACGTGCGAACTGTTATACGCCGCACTGCTATCGCTGATGACAATGCTGGTATCGCCGGAAAGCAGCCCGCTGTAGCTGTACGTCGGGGTAAAGCCGGACGGCGCGCTGGTCGTGCCGTCGTAGACTTTGGTGACGCCGCTATTGGTAAGACTCACCGACAACACCACCGGATTGATGGTAAGGGTGGCGCTCGGCGTAACGAAGGACAGGTCGTAATTGGTGGAATAAGCCGACGAGACGTTCTCGGTATACGTGCCGGCGTGCTGCGCGGCGGTCAGGCCCAATGTGATGAGCGCAAGATTCGGCGAGGTGGAATAGCTCAGTACCGAGGCGTCCTGGTTGGTCGCGTTGTACGTCGCCGTCTGGTTGCTTGCGGTGATCGTCAGCGGCTCGAGCAGGCCTTCGATCAGGGGCATGGTATTGCCCGAATAGATGCGCCACGGATCGCTGCTGCCGCCGCTGGTTGCGATGGTCCAACCGGTAAAGTTGGCGGGAGTCATCATGTTGGCGGTGGACAGACCGGTGACCCCTGTCGTAGTGCCGCTACCGAGGCCGCTTAACCCGCTGTTGGTCGTGGTATTCCAAAAGCTGTTGGTTATCGTGCCGGCGGCAAAATACCCGATCAATCCCCCAAGCACGTCGGTGC
This sequence comes from Dyella mobilis, assembly GCF_016904945.1. Lineage (GTDB taxonomy): Bacteria > Pseudomonadota > Gammaproteobacteria > Xanthomonadales > Rhodanobacteraceae > Dyella_B > Dyella_B mobilis. Next base: position 79,283 of record NZ_JADIKF010000036.1, on the reverse strand, counting down.
TATCCGAACTGGACAAAGACACCTTGCCCGTGGCGTAGGAGTCCGTGATCGAACTGGGGTTCTTGGCATCGTCGTTACTGCCTGCCAGTCCGCCCATGTAGTTTTCGTTGTTCGCTCCACCGCCGGTCCAGGTCACATTGCCCGTTGCGTAAGCGTTCTGGATGCTGCCCGAGTTGTAGCCGACCAAACCGCCCATAAGGTCCGCTGCGGCTCCGCTAGCGCCATAACTGCCACTCACGGTGCCCGTTGCATAGGCATTGGTAATCGAGCCGTAGTTGGTTCCGACCAGGCCGCCGAAATTGCCGAGGTACGACGAACCACTGACGGCTCCCTTGGAAAAGGAGTTGGTGATGGTGCCACCCGTGGCATTCTCGCCGACCAATCCGCCGACCGTTTCGCCGCCCGAGGAGCCGGTACCCGTGCCGGCCATCGTGCCCGTGGTGAAAACGTTGCTGATGGTGCCCGGACTATCGTTCTCACCAACCAGGCCACCGATGAGAGACTGCGCACCCGAACCCGAAATACTCTCTCCCGTCAGGCCGACGTTGCGGATCGCGCCTGAGCTTGCTGCAAAAAGACCAAGGCCAACGCTGGCCGTAGAACTGGTGACGGTAAGGCCGCTGATGGTGTGGCCAAGGCCGTCGAACACGCCCGTGAACGGTGCGGCGACGGTTGCGATCGGGGTGAACGCAGTGGAGGCCGCCACATTGCCCGCAAGCGCATAGTGGCCGCTCGCCGTCATGGCTTGCAGCGCCGACTCGCTGCTGATCAGCGTATAGCTGGTGCCGTTGATGCTCAGCGTGTTACTGCCCGCGAAATTCACCTGGCCATAAAAGCCGGCGTCGCTCAGGCCTGCATTGACGCTGGTGCCGGCCGTTGGCGTAGTGCTCGAAGAACCGTTGGTGTTGCCAAAGTTCAGCGCGAGCCCCGCTCCGGTGCCCGCGCTCATCGTGCCGTTGATGTTGATGTTGTTCTGGGCATCCAGCGTGAGCGTATGCGTACTCCAGCTCACGTTGTCGTCCACGTTTATGTTGCCGACGCCGGACGTGCTGCCCTCGCTGGACTCAATGGTGACATTGCCACCGTTCAATGCGCTGCTGAGCGTGGCGCCTGAAACATCGCCGGAAGGTACGCCGCCCGTTATCGTTCCGGCCTTGCCGGGTGCGATCGTGAAATTGTTGGGGTCGATCAGCCACGTTCCGGCCAGGCCCAGGGCCGCGGCCGTAGTGACTTTGGTGTTGTCCGCGATGTTGACCTGCGCACCGCTCGTTTCGATCTGGCCGCCGCTTCCGCCTTGGGGCGCGCTGGCATCGAGCGTGCCGCTCACTGAAACCGTGCCCGCACCCATGCCGCCCATCAGCATGATGTGGCCGTTCTGGTTCTGTACGGTCTGCGCCTCGATGGTGCCGGTGTTGTTCACCGCACTGGCCAGCACGCTGTCGCGAGCGCCGGCAGTCATCCACACGTTGCCACCATCGGCTTGGATCAGTTGGCCGTTCTGCGCCAGCGCATTCAGCGTGCTCTTGTCCACGCGCACGCTTACCAGCTTGTCGCCGCTGAAATTGAGCGTTACGGCGCTGCCGCCGGCCAGCGCCACGCTGCCCAGCTGGGCGTGGATCGCGCCCTGGTTGCCGACCTGATTGCCGAGCAGTGCCGCATAGCCGCCACCATTGACATTGATGGTGCCCAGATTGGTCACATTGCCCTTGCCGCTGCCGCTGAAACTCAGCGAACCGGTGCCCAGCGCGCTATCGGCGACGTTCAGCGTGGACGCGACGATGCCGCCCACGTTCACCTGCGCGCCCTGGCCGAACAGCACGCCGTTGGGATTGATCAGGAACACCTGCCCGTTGGCGTTGAGGTGGCCGAAGATCTGGCTGCCGTTGGTATCGGCGATGCGATTGACCGCAATGGCTGAAGCATCCGGCTGCACGAAGTCCACGGTGGACTGGCTGCCGATATTGAAAGTCTGCCAGTTGAGCGAGAGATCCTGGCTCTGCTGGGTGATGGTGAGCGTGTCGCCGCGCTGCGCCAGCTGGCCGGCGCCGCTGGTGACCTGCCCGCCGGTAGGCAATGCGTTGGCCGCCACCGCGGGAGTGGCGACGATGGCAACTTTTGCCGAGACAATGCCCGGTGAAGGCGCCGCAGCAAACACCATCAGCGGCAGGCTCAGGGGAATGCCGGCCAACCACGCGGCACGACGCGTACCGCCTTCTGCGCTGCGTCCGCCCTTGGTACGACCGCGCGCGAATTCGGGCGCCACCTGAAGCACGCCAAGCTTGCGGTTCCAGACCAGCCGAAAGATGTGGTTCACTCGATTGTCCCCTGTGAGGCGCCCTTGCCCAGGCGCCGAACTTCATGCGGTAACAGCGCGACCAACTTCACGCACGATCCGCAGCCAGTTGGTCCCTCGGGCTGCGGTTACCCCAAAATTCAATGCAGCTTGTGTGCCAGCCGCCTGATTCCCCTGCCGCGAAGGCGAAGCTTGCGATTCGACCAGACGCCGCGAGCGCTGCTCAAAATTTCGTCAATTACAAAACCAGCGTCGGCTTGTAATGCTGCCTTATTTGTGACGCACGTCACAAGAGTCCAGTTGTGACGAATTTCGTCGGCGCCCCGACAGGCATCCGTGCTACCGCCAACGGATGCCAGGCATGCGTCGACACCGGAGCTGCGTCTTCACTAAACGTTGACATAGTGCGCCGTGGCAAATGAAGGCGCGCCCATGCCGGGCGCGCCAGTTTTTATGCGAACAACTCGAATACCTTCCCGATCAACCGCGCGACGGGAAAATACCCTGCAACGCGATGATGCAGGTCAGCCCCAGGTAGGGATTGCGTATCGCCACCGGCAAGTTGCCGCCCGTATTGGCGAGCGTGACGGCGGGTGCCGTTCCGGTCGATTGCACATTGAACGGTAGCAGCGTGGTATTGGCAGCGGTCGTGGTGTACAGCTCGCCGGCGCGCCCGCCAGACGTCAGCGTGCCCAACACCGTGTTGTTCGCCGGCGTGCCTCCGACCGTTCCGCTCGTCGGCGACGAACAAGCCGGTACGGCGACACTGCCGGTGACATTCACAGTACCGCCGCTTTGTACAGCATGCGTATGCGAAGGCATCTGGTTGATGGTGAGCGTGGTCATTTCAACACCGGCCTTGTCGCCGATCGTTATCGGGCTAAGCCCCACGCCGTTGCCCGTACCGACCGGCGAGCGCCCCTGAAGGTCGGGCAAGGCGAAATTCGTCGTGCCGTTGCCGCCATAGAACGTGCCAAGCAGCGAAAACAATGCCGTGTTCTGACTGATCGACATCAAGTTTCCGGCGCACAACGCCCAACCGGTTGGTGCAAAGTTGAAACCGACCATGCGAATTTCGCCAAGGAACGGATCACTCATGGTATTTCCCCCTTTTTGACAGTGATGGATCGAGTAGTGGTGCTTCCCGTGCGCCTCGGTTTTACGTGATGCCCGGGGGTGAAACGCTGATATGCATGACCGCCGTGAGATTGGCCCGGCCGTCGGCACTGGGCCGGGTAGGTGTAGCAAGCAACTCCCAGGACGAGCCGTCGGGTGCCGTGATGCGATAAGTGTCCTGGGGCAGCCAGGCGCCCATCGGCAATTCGAAAGTGGCGCTGTAGCAGGCGTAGGCTTCTTCCATGGCAACACCGCTCGGTGCTGCCGCCAGGCGCACCTCAAGCCGCTGGCCGTCGGCGGCCTCCAGTACGAACAATTGGCCCAGCGCTGCCGTAAGCGCTGCATGAGTCGGAACAGGCTGCATGTCGTCCCCCTATTTGGTTCGCATCAGTGCCGCGAACGCTACGCAAATGCCGATGATTGAAAATCGTCGTTCGAAGATTGCCTCGGCCCTTCTTCATCAAAGGGCATGGCTGCTCTCACCATCAGTTCGTAGATGCCGTTCTCCCCGCTCGTGACGAAGCCAAGCCTGCGATAGAGCGCGCGAACGGGATTGTCGTGCTCTACATACAAGCGCATCGGAACGTGCTTGCAGGCGGCCTCGCGCACCAGCCCGCGCATCAGATGCGAACCAATACCCATGCCGCGATAAGCCGGCAAAAGTGCAATGTCGATCAATTGCGCGGCATCGCCGCTCCAATCGTGATAAAGCCGCCCTACCCGAATTCCGCCGTACGTGATGACATCGAAACGCCCCACCGGATAATGCCGGCGGTAGTAGTCGTGCTGAATCGAAAACTGGTTGGCCAGCAAAGGCTCGATCTGCTCGGCAGGCAAACCCGCGCGAACGAACTCGTCCACGCGCGTGGACGAAAACACCTCACGCAGAAAATCCGCATCCGCTTCCGTAGCGGCACGCAACCCAATGTCTTCCAGCGCAACCTGCGCACCTGTATCCGTACTGCACTCGGCAGCGGACGATTCTGACAAGATCTTGCGATCCCCCATCGCAATGCCCCCCATGGCCCCGTTCCATAGCGGGCGGAATGTACGTGAGAGATTGTTAAGGGCAGATCAAGAAGCCGCCGATTGGCCGGCGTGGAGGGTGTATCCGCGGAGGGCAACCCCTCGTCATTGCTTTGTAAGCGCCAGGTTCAAGAATTGAATGACTGCGCCAATGGCGAGCGGCGACGGCGTAGGTGTGTTCTTGGCATAGTCCTCGCCGGAACCGGATGCGCTTTGTTGGAAAAGATGATTGAGGCCTGGAAGCCGTTGCGTGTGGCGCAGCGGAGTTTCGCGACCGAGCGCAAGCCGTGCCAACGTCAAGTTCGGACCGGCCGCAACCTGGTGGTCGGTCGAGCCGTTGAGAAAGAGCACGGGGATTTCCCCCTGTTCGATGGCCTTGGGCACGTCGAGTTTCAAGTACGTTTGGAACCATCGCGATGCGAGGAATTTAGGCATGGCCAGCAGGGATTCTGCGGCCGCGTTGCGGTCGGCAGCATCCTTCGAAAATTCCGAATTCCACGCCGCAGAGATCGCCTGCATTCTCGCAAACCGCTGCGGGTCATCGTCGACGCGTGCGGCGGCCTCCACCTTGGCGTAGTAAGCGCGAACCTCACGGTCGTAGGCTTCGTCTGCACCCGCGTCGCGCCCCGTCAGAATTTCCTGCGTGACGATCTGTTCTGCAAAGGGAGCAATCATGCCCGCTAGCGATACCGCCGCAGCAGGCGGAGAAGGATCGCCTGACATCAACGCGGCAATGGTGCCGCCCTCGCTGTGGCCAACGACAGCGATGCGCGTTTTATCGATATCGGTGCGTCCGCCAAGATAATGGACGGCAGCTTCGGCGTCCGTCTTGAAATCGAGCGTGGTTGCCGCACGGCCATTGCCGGTCGACTGTCCGACGCCACGCTTGTCGTAACGAAGCACGGCGTAGCCGGCGCGCGTCAAGGCATCGGCAAGTACCAGAAAAGGTTTGTGTCCATAAGCGGATTCGTCCCTGTCGGTCTTGCCGGACCCGGCAATGAGTACGACGGCTGGCGTAGGGCCGGACGATATCGGTCGAGTCAGCGTTCCGGCCAGTACCACGCCGCTCATGCCGCCAGGAAAACTCATCTGCTCGACTTCGTATGCTGCTTGCGTATGCATAGCGCTCTGCGCGGAAGCATCCTGGTTTGCGGCAAAGACCGGCTCGACCCATGCGCCACCGGCGATGATCAGTAGCGCAAGCATTCCTCGGCAAGCAGTCGTTGCCTCATGGGTAGCACGCATGTTTTTTTCCTGAAGGCTATGTCAGCGTCGCGCGATGGTTCGCAGCGCCCAGAGCAATGTCGCCTGCCCCGCCATCCAGCAGCCGACCGCGCAAAGCACGGCAAAGGGATAGATCCACGTGCCAAATACCTCGTGCTCGTCGGCGAGGTTGGCGGCATATCCAAACACGAGGCTGTGACTGGACAGCCAGAGCCCCCAGTGCAGCGGATCGACAAATCGCATCATGGCAGTCACCGCCACGCCGGTGCCGAACAATCCGAGGCAGCCGACAGCCATCAGCGCAAGAAAAGCGGCCGCACTTCGAGGAAGCCAATAGACGGCCACGCGCAACATGCCGATCAGTCCGCGGCTGCCGAGTGCCTTGGAAAGTTCGAACTCGTCGTGGAAGTCGCGTGCGTACTCCTCTGGCGAACCCAGTGAGGCAAGAACGTCACGTTCGGCAATGCCTCGTGAGATGCGATCTTCGATGTGGGAGCGCATTTCGCGGATGATCTCGATGCGATCGTTCTGCGGCAGCGCGTGCAGTGACCAATCAAGGCGACGAAGCCAACTACCCGCGGTCTCCAGGCTAGTTCCGATCATGGTCAACCGTCCTGTTCAAAAAGGAATTCAGCGCCTGGCTGATGCGCCCCCATTCGTCCGTCGCGGCATCCAGTTCGCGATGTCCCGACGCGGTGAGTACGTAGTATTTGCGAGGGCGCGTACCCTCTTCATCGAGTCGCCATTCCGCCTTGATGGAGCCGGCCCGCTCCAGCCGGTGAAGCAGCGGATAGATGCTGCCTTCGGCCACGTCCAGACCGGCCTGGTCCTTCAGCCGATCCAGGATGCTCAGCCCGTACTGCGGTCCGTCGCGCATGCTGCTCAGGACGGCCAATTCGGCCAAGCCTTTGAGGAGTTGCGATCTGCGCGAAGGCTCTTGGGGAGGTTTTGTTAGCGATGTCATCTTGTATTGCAAGGTATCATGCAAAGACAAGCCCAACAAGTGAAGCCTGTCAGTTGATGCGGATTGGCTGCACCCTTCCCTTTATCTCTTTGGGGTTTGAGAAGGCAGGGATTGAATCCAGTGTGGTGGATCGCCCTTTCCCATGGTCTGGACGAGCGACAAAAGGCCAGCATCCATCCCGTCTGGCCAATTTAATTTGCGCTGGTAAAGACCAGGCATGCGTCGGGTTTGCCCGGAGCCTCCACCCATACGTGCGAGGGATTGCGCACGAATGGTTTTGCAACGCCGATATCTTCGTTTCGCAGGAATGGCGCATAGACCATGACGTGCGGCGGATACAGGGGCTTCGCCACGCCCGTTTTCGGATCGAGGCGCACGAAGTCGCGGGAGAGCATGTAGGCAATGCCGGGCTTTGCGGGCGCGTGCAAACGGCCGGCACTGTATTCCGCATCGATCATGCGATCGACGCTTGCAGCATCGGCGCCGCCCATCGTGATCCGCGCCCGTTCGAGGCTTGCCTGCAGGGTGGTGCGTGAACCTTCGGCGTCGTAACAAACGGGAGCCGTTACATTGATATCGCGTTCGACGAGGCAATTGAAACCGTTGCGACTCGGCCTGGCCAACACAAACCCGGAACTCTCGAGCACATAGACGCCGGCGTCCACCCGCAGCTCCGCTGGCGCTGCGCTTAGTGCCATGGTGATTTCCCGATTTCGTTCAAGCTGGGGAATGCCTGCCGGGAAGGTGTTCGCCATCGCACTCGTCGCGGAAAGCAACGTCAGGATCGCGGTAAGGCGAATGGTGGAGTGAATCATCAGCAGTCCTCACGAGGGCGGTCGTTGAGCGTGCGAAGAGCGTGCGGCCAGTCATGGAAATCCGCCGTAAAGCAGTGCTTCCCAGGATGGTGGGAGGCAGCGTAAGACCCTCGTTGCGGCAAATACAGATTCAGATAGTGGCAAAGTGGACAAGTACAGATGGCATACCGCCACGCTTATATCCGGCGATCACTGCACTCGACGCAGCTATGCATCCGCCAACAAATGGATGGCGCGCTCTATGAAAGCTTCGCGACGACACTCAAACGCCACGCTGTCCAGCATGGACAGTTTGTTGATGACCGCCATCGCCGCCAGTGCGGTCATTTTGTCCGGCGGCGGCACGGCTGCCGCCCCGGGTGGCGTGAGGCTGCCGCCGGACCAGCCTGATGCCGCCGCCAACCAGGCGCCGAGGGTGCGCTTCTGGTCGGCCGTCCAGAAATTCAACGCCGCATAACGATGTGTTTCGTTCGGCTCGCGCACCCATGCATTGGCCAGTGCGACACCGGCCCGGTCATTCCATTCGAGCGGCACGTCGCGTGCGCACTCGCACAACCAGGCCACCACGTAGACCTTTGGCAACAGCCGCGCCATCAGTTTCAACGCGTCGATACCGTGCCCCCGATCGAGCAAGGTGCGTACGGCCGGGCGCGGAGCCATGCCCGATTGCAAACAACGCAACGCGGGCGCGGAGAGCTCCATGTCCAGCGCTCCTTGCATGACCGTCAGCATGGGTTGTTCTCAGCCGATCATGATGAGGCCGCCGGAGACCTGCATCTCGCCACTGCCTTCGATGCTGGTCATCGCGCCCTTGATGCCGACCTGCGATTGCCCGTTGAAGGTGAGATTGACGCCATTGACCTCGACCTCGCCGCTGCTTTTCAAAGTGATGCTGGCGGAACCGCAAACGAGCTTGAGCTGCGAGCCTGCGGTCAGGGTGTAGTCCTTTTTCACGTTTTGCGTGTCGTTGTTGCCCACCGAATGCGAGCGGTCGTTCTTGATCGTCACGGTTTCGTCGTGATCGATGGTTACCACCATGTCGTTCTCAATCTCTTGATGCATGTCTTTTTGTGCATGCATGAAGAAATCTTCGCTTCCCTTCTTGTCTTCAAAGTGCCATTCGTTGGCATCCGCCGCCGTGCCAAGCAGGCTGCGGCTGATGATGCCGCTGCGGGTCTTGTTGTCGGGCAGACTGTAGGGCGGCATGTTGCTGGCGTTGTAGACGCTGCCGATAATCAATGGACGCTCCGGGTCGCCTTCCAGAAAACTCACCACTACTTCCTGGCCTACGCGCGGAATGTTGACGGCGCCCCAATTCTTGCCAGCCCAGGACGATGCCACGCGCACCGGGCAGGAACACTTGGCGTTTTTCTTGTCCGGCGTATTCCAGTGGAAGGTGACTTCCACGCGACCGTATTGATCAACCGCGATATCTTCGTCGGTCTTGCTGCCGGTAACTATCGCGGTCTGCAGGCCGACGATCTTCGGCTTTTCGGTTTCGATTTCCTTGCGGAAAGGAATGCGGCTTTCGAGCGCGTCGAAATAACACTGGAAAGATTGCGCGCCGCCGCTGCCCGAGGCGCGTCCGCCGCCATGCATAAAGGTTTTTGTGCCGGTGATCAGGTATTCTTGATTGAGTTCCATGCGCGGAAAATTGGTCAGCGTGAAAAGGCTGCCTATCTGCGCATTGCAGGCCTCGGTCCTTGCCACGTGTTTCGAGCGTGAAGCGGTAAATGCCTCGGCACGCACGTTGGCATAGTGCTGGCCCAGGGCCGCATCGCCGTGCGCGCCCGGGAAGTCGAATACGCTGTAGTTGACCTCCGGCTGATGGCCATCGGTGGTGTCGCTGGAGAGCAACGAGGCCTTCGGCTTCAGCGGGTTGTAATCGGTCAGCTTGAAGGTGGCCGCATCCACGCCCCGTCCCGAAGCAAAGCTGTTGATCGTCGCCTGCCTGCGCAGCACGCTATCCACCTGGGATGCATAAGGCACCAGGGCGAAACCGTCCGTGACGGAGTGCGCGCCCAGGCCGTCTGCCAGCACCATGGTGTGCGTGCTCTCGTCGTGGGTGAAGTAGTAATAGATGCCGTCCTGCTCCATCAGCCGATGGATGAAGCTCAGGCAATCTTCGCGGTATTGCACGCAATATTCGCGCGGGGTGTAGTTGCCGGTAAGGCTGAGCTTGACGTCGCTGTAACCGGATTCGCTCAACAGCTGCTTGATAATGTCCGCCGTGGTCATGCTGGTGAAAATGCGGCAATCCACGATCTGCCCCAGCAGCCAGGGTTTTGGCACCAGCGTGACGGAATATTGCGCGTAGAGCAGGTTTTCGATCGATGCGACGCCGGTTTGCGCCGCCTCGCAGACTATGCCGTTGAAATAGCGGAGGAAGCCGTTTTCCGTGGTCAACGTCACCGTCATCGGCGAACCGAGCAGCGCGGTGAGGTCGATATTGGAGTCCTGGGATTCGAACTTGACGCGAAACTTGAACAGTTCGCCCAGTTGTTCTTCCGCATTCAATTCGATGAAATACAGATCGTCGCACTTGGCCGACGCGATCGTCATGGCTACGGTCATGCGGCTACGCTCCTTGTAAAAATAGACGTCATCCCTAATGACGGTCGAATGGTAGCATTTTCCAATAGGATCATTACCATACCCGGTCAAGGGATTTGACGTCCGGAAGGCGGCCGGCCCCGGGACCGTCGCCCGACGATTGGACAGGTTTTCGCCTTTTCCCAAAAGGCCAACACCAATGGCACAAGGATGGCAAAACAGCATGGGTGCACCGACAGAGTCGCAAAAGGCCATCGCGTTCTTTATTGGAGGCGCGGGCGACAAAGAGTCCTATTACTTTGCAGGGCCTTATCACAATATCGAGGTGCCCAAAACCATGCTCGATAATTGGGAAGGAGGCCTCAAGAGCAAGGACCTCTATGTGTCGTACGACCTTGGGTATTATCAAATACACAGCGAGTCGGACATCAAAAAGTTCGTCATCGACGTCATTCCGTCCAAATCCAACCCCGTCTATATCGTCGGTCACAGCCTGGGTGGCTGGAACGGGGCGCACCTTTCGCGCAAGCTCGTCGATGCGGGCTACAACGTGCAGATGCTGGTGACGCTGGATCCGGTGGGCAGCGGTTTTTGGGTCGAGCTCTTTTCCGCCATCCCGTTCCACCCGGAAAAAACGCCCAAGGCGAAGTTCTGGATCAACGTCCACGCCAACCCGACCACGTCGGATTCGTCGGATGATGTGGCGAATTTCGGGGTACGCTGGGTGATTCCATCCGGACCGAATATCAACGTGGATTCCAATACGCATCACGCGGATGCCGGCGGCCTGTTCCACACTGTGACCGGCGATGGGCAGTCGGTGGCGGGCATGGTGTACCTATCCATTCGCGACAACACTACCGGAGCCCCGACGGATGACGGCTCCGATGAGTGATTACGTGAAAAAGCTAATGTTCGTGCCGCTGCTGCTGAGCTGCGCGGGCTGCGTCAAGCATCTGCAAGCGCCGCCGGCAACCGTGAGCTTCGTCCGGTTCGAAAAAACCAGCCACGCCTACAAGCTCACCTTCAACTCCAACACCGGTTTTCTTGCTGCAGCCTATACCGACAAATTGCCCGTCGTGGGACATTGGCTGATCTGCTCCCTCGATGGCGACACCGATTTCTCTATCGATCATGCGTTCTCGCTGCGGCGGTTCATGCGCGGCATCACCGATTCGGCAGGTCAGGCGGAGCAAGGGCAGCCACCATCGTTCGCTTATTCATCCGAGCTGACTTTCAGCGAGACCCTGGATGGCGGCAATTCCGATCATGCTTTGAGCAAGGCGGACGTCAACAACCTGCTTGCCGGCCGCGCCAGCATTCCATGCAAGGTGGTGATGACCATCTCCGGGTATGCGCCCTACTACTCGATGACCATGCAGGTTCCCACCAAGGCCTTGCTGGGCGAGGTAAACCGGTAGGCTCAGCCGCCCAGCAGCACGGTAAAGCACCCAAGAACGACCACGCCGCCGTGTTCCGTGGCGTCGCCCAATCGCGCAGCCTGCTGCCCGCCGATCTTCACTTTGGATGAGCCGGCCGACAAGGAATCCGGCGGACCCACGCATATCGCCGCATCCCCCACACGCGCCGCTGGCAAGCCGCCGATCAAAACCTTGGGTGCGCCGGGGGCGCAGATCGGACCGCCGACGTGCGGTGCGGGTCCGGTAGTCATGGGGCAGGTATGCATATCGGTCAGTCGCGCCGCGGGGCGGCCCATACCGATGGGGGCCAATGTCATGCCGGAAGAAAGTGCCTCGGACAGGCTTGGCATATTGGACGAATCGACGCCCAAGGCATCCGCCGCCTCTTTGGACAAAACGATGTCCGATGCGCTTTTGCCGTTGAAAATACCGCGCGGCGCGGCGCGTACGAACGATGCCTGCACCTTGGGCAATACCGCCTTGCTGCCACCTGCTGCGTTCGCTGCACGCAAATCCGCTACCGGTTGCTTGCCCAGGCTGGCCACGTCGCTATCGTTCAAAACGGCCGGCACTTCGACCTGGCCGAAAACGCGATCCGGGCTGGCCGCAGAAGCTACCAACACGACGTCGCCTTTCAAAGACGTGGCGAATTCATGCGATGCCTGCCCCCACAAGCAGCCCCTCAAGGAAGTGGGGCTGCCTGCCGCGGCACTCCCGCTACCATAGAGAAAGTTTGCTGCTTCCGCTTTTGCGTCCATCCGCTCCATGCCTTGCGACTCCAGGATGCCCGCCACGCGATCAATGATCGGCACTTCGGCGGCCACCAGGAAACCGGCCCTGGGGGTGCTATTGATGACGCTGTAGCCGATCTTGTCGGCCAGGGCCAGGGCAATCAATTCCGACCTGACCTTGCCAACGTGTCCGCTGTAGAGAACTCCGCACTTACCTGTGCCTTTGGCCGGATAACTGGCGGCAATCTTCTGGATATCCTCCAAAGAAGACGCCTTGGATACCTTTGCTATGGATTCGGAATAATCGACCATCGCCACGTCCTTGTGTCCTTTGCTCCACGTGTCCCGTCAATGGGCCGTCGTATTGATCCAGCCGTCCTGGAATGCCACTTTTCCGGTGAACCTGGAGGTTATGCCGCGAGAGAGTACGAACGGGGGATGATCGCATTGGGCAACGATATCGATCAACTGCGCCACCATGACTTTGATCTTTTCAATATCGACCACCGAAACAGGATCCCGCGATGACGCCGGCATACCGGCATCACCCGCCAGCCTGTAGCCGAAGGAGATAATTTCCAAGCCGAAGTTGTCCCCCTCCTGCTCGAAAACCGTAATGGCTTCGCCATACCGGGACTCACCGTTCAATTCCACGCAAAATGTCTCGTGACGAAGCTCATCCCAACCGCGTATGCCACCGGAAAACCGTGCCCTGCCGTCCTCGAAATCCACCCAGTCATACATATTCATGGATTACTTCCATTTTGGTCCATTCGGCGAATTCTATCCTGAAAATTTGGTCACCGGGTTTAGTGGTATTGGCTCAGCAGACTGTCGATAACCGGATTCATTTTCGTTGATGTGCCTTCCCATTTTTCCAGCGACAAACCTCCTTTGCCGCGCAGATGATAAGTGGCATCGCCGATGGGTTTGCCATCGCGCCACAAATGAAGCTCGGCGTAAGAGAGATAGGGGCTCATGTCCCACGAGCGTAGCGCGGTATAGGTAAGCGTGGCCTGGCAGATCTTCGATGCTTCTTGGCTAACGACTTGAGACGCAAGATTGTGGCGGGCAATTCCAGCGCGAAGCACATCAACGAAATCGCTGACTTCAACAGCTGGATTGACGACGATGCAAATCGTGCTCAATGACTGGTCCCGATCCACGGGGTGCACTTGCACATCCGTGCAACCCGTTGCAAGGAGGCCCGTAATTACAGCCAAAACCCATGCCCGCACCGCAAGGCGCACCTTGTGATTTTTCATCATTTCCCCCTGTAGACATTGACCAACTAGGTCATCGCATTGATCCAGCCGTCCTGGAACACCACTTTCCCGGTGTACCTGGAGGTTATGCCGCGTGAGAGCACAAACGGAGGGTGATCGCATTGGGACACGATATCTGCCAGCCGCGTCACCATGCTCTTGATCTTTTCAATATCGACCGCCGAAAAAGGGGCCCGCGTGGACGCCGGCATGCCGACATAACCTGTCGAGTGGTAGCCGAAGGAAATAATTTCCAAGCCGAAGTTATCCCCTTCCTGCTCGAAAACCGTAACGGCTTCGCCGTATCGGGGATCGCCGTTCAATTCCACGCAAAACGTCTCGTGGCCCAGCTCATCCCAGCCGCGTATGCCACCGGAAAACCGCGCCCTGCCATCCTCGAAATCCACCCAGTCGAACATATCCATGGATTACTTCCATTTTGATCCGTCCGGCGAATAGTAGCCTGAAAAGGTGGCCGCATTGGGGCTGGAATGACGAGCAAAGCATTGCAGGTCATTCCACGAGGTCTAATGGCGACTTTATGGGCGAATTACCCTGCCCCATTTACTTCGCATCGTCGTTATTGCGAATCCTGTTGCGCATTTTGCAAATCCGGCTATACGCCACCTCTGCACTGCTCTGCCCCATCTCCGTCAACACGGAGGCCGCCCACAGGGCCTTGGCCAGATCGTCGGGGTTGATATCCACGTCCTGGCTAAGCAGATCGGCAAGGCTCTGCGTAATGCCACGCGCACCTTCCAGCAACAAGCTGGCGTCGTCCACGAGTTTCAGGGGATGTCCAACGGGGGCGCAGTAGTAGCTGGCGTTGAGGGTGATCCAGGCTCCAGGGGCTCGCCTCTTCATGGGTGCTTCCTTGCAGTGATTGCGGACGGCAGGGATGGATGGCTGGCTTCAGGCCATAGCAAGCCTGTCGCACGAGTGTGCGTCGGATGATTCATGATTTTCTCCACACGGTTAGATCACGCCGTACATTGCGTACGGCGTGAAGGGCTTGCAGGAAAAATCCTGCACGACTAATCGGAATGGGCTGACCGGATCAGTCGGACGCCCTGATGGCCCGACATCGCATCAGCCTTACGGTGGTGAAGAAATACGCGAGGGGTGCTCGGGAGCGAGGACGCGCGTGGGCGCGTGACGTATCATCGGGCGTAGCCATGGTTAACTCCTTTGAAGTTAATGGTGGTTAGCGGGTCGTGTGGGGGGCTACCCATGCGATCCGCGTTCTTCACTGCTAGTCGGGCGATGCGGTTCCCATCTGCGGAGGCTCGCCCGACGTTTCTATTGTCGCGCCGCCTGCCATTGATGCGCTGTCAGTAGAAGCTGATAAAGCGCTACGGCTTATGCCGCGCAAGCTTTACGCCCTCTCCCTTCGTGGGGCGCCGCGCGACACGCCCCTCCCCCCGCAGGGGAGAGGAAGTAAAGCTCGCATTGATGTGGCGCTGCGCGAGACGGTTCCACGCACCTCGTGACCCACTCCCTTCGGGGAGAGGATGGGAGTGAGGAGTCGGTGCTTGCAATGGGTGCGTGCTTGCCCACTGCTCCCGACAGACCGACAGTCATAACGATCGCAAGCTTGCCAATAACTTAAAGGCTTATGTACCAAGGCGAAAAATAGCGGCAATACCACGTCTCGCCTTTGAACGCCGGCTCCTCACCATCGTAAGGGATGTCGACTTTCTCAAATGGAATGTATCGGTATTCGAATTGACCCAGCGCATCGACAATCTTCGGCTCATAGTGAGGCAGGCAATCCACCAGCGTGGCCAGTCGCCCGAACGAGGAAATTTTAATCTCGGCCACCTTCCCCAAAGTAAGCCTGCTGTGGAGAGCTATCCGCAAGAAAAGCGAACCATCCTGGTTTGCGCTGTAGTCTTCGACCAGCGTCTTATCACCCGTAGTTCGCTGCAAATGTTCGGCAAACGACGAAGCGCGCGAACTCTCTCCCGCAAAATCAAAGCCATCCGGATAAAATTTTGCAGAGGAATCGGCGCTCAACAACAACCCGTGAATGTACTTGTCCGTATTAGCCGAGCCCACCATTACCCCCATTGATATCGTCACTGGCATCTGTCCTGTGCCCTACGGGCTGGCCTATACGCGTACCAAAGCCCCCAAGGACTGCGCATTGCACGCGCATCTTTAACGTGAACTCACGGGGACCGTCAATAACCATCTCAATGGCCGGACAGTGCAGCCGGCGCTCGCGAGACTGCGGCTGACTATCGGCATCTGCACGTACTAAATCAGCCTGATATCCGGCCGGCTAGGTGGCGGCGCAATAGGTATTGACCGCATCAGCATTAGACCAACGGGACGCCAACCTGCTGCAGTCAGGTTGGCGCCCCAAAAAAGTTACGAAGTTCTTGGCAGGCCTGCGTTGCCAGGTGTGAAAGCAATGCTTTCACGCACCAGCAAATCCGAGTTCGCCGATCAACCCTGCGCTTGCGGCGGCGATTGCGGCTGAAGCTGAGGCTGAGGCTGCGGTTGCTGCTGAGCTTGCGATTGCGGCCCGGCGAAATCCACCACCAGGCTCACCCGACGATTGGGCTCTCCCTCATCGCCCGATTTGCCCTTCACCACCTGGCGATTGGCCGCCTTGCCGTAGCTGACGGTGTGGATCTGATCGGCCTGCATGCCGTCGTTGTTGACCAGGTAATCGCGCACGGCATCCGCACGCTTGCGCCCCAATCGCATGTTGTATGCCGAACCGCCCGCGGAATCGGTAAAGCCTTCCACCGTAATCACGGCCTGCGGATAGCTCTTCAGCATGATCTTGGCGAAATCGTCCAGCAGCGGCTTGTCCTGATCGCGCAGCGTGGCGTCGTTGAAGGCAAAGTGGGAAGCTGTATCGACCCGGATGCGGCCATCCATTTCAGCGATCTTCGCGTCGTATTGCGCGAATTTTTGCTGCATTTGCTGCGTCAGGCTATCGATCTCTTGTTGCTGTCTCTGCTGATTGGTGCGCAAGTCGGTGATGGCTGCATCGAAATCTGCTTTCTTGACGTACCCCTGGCATCCGCTCAAACCGATGGACAGAGCAGCCAATGACACATAAGCAAGACATTGATAGGAACGCATGAACGAATCTCCAGCATCGCGTGAAAATCGGCGGGCCCGACTCTGCAATGTCATATGTTTCCAGAGTGTGAACTCGATTCGGAAACATTCATGTAGAGATTCATCTAGACGCGATAAGCAAGCAACTTTTTATAGTTTTGCTACATTCATTTAATCAAACACAGCCATCAAGCTGAACCTAAGGTCATACATTTTGTGAACGGATAGCTGTCGCTTGCATGCACTTCGATTGCGCTATCCAGAGAGATTGATATTTGCATGGTTCACAAGGATCGCCACCTCTCAGCGCCGCATGAGGCGCTCCGGCGTCGCCGCGACCAGGCGCGGATTCCGATCAGTTTGAACACCGATTCCGGCGAGTGCCAAACACCCTGCCGATGATGACAATGAGCTCCAGGGGCACTTGCGGCTATATTCCGGAAAGGCCCGCTTTCGACCCAAAGCAGGCAGAGCGGATTGAGCCCAAGAACAAATGGAAGCTGATATGGCGACACCTGAAGACCTGACGATGATGTACCGACCGGTCGGCCCAGAAGAATTGGAATTGCTGCGGCAGGCAGATTTTAAACGGTGGCCTCCGCGCCTGCCGGGCCAGCCAATTTTCTACCCGGTAACCAACGAACAGTACGCGGCTGAGATAGCGGGCAACTGGAACGAGCGCGACAGTGGCTATGGCGCGGTCACTCGATTTCACGTGCGCAAGTCATTCATGGACAAGTACACAGTCCAGCGCGTCGGTGGATCCCATCACACGGAATGGTGGGTGCCGGCCGAGGATCTGGAGGACCTGAACGACAATATCGTTGGCCTGATCGAAGTCACACGAGAGTTCAGACCCTGAGACAAAGGTCCGCTTCGGACCCGAAGCTGACGCTACGATTGGATGCGTGCCATGTAACGCAGTAGAAATTGAGATGCCTGCGGAATGGGGCTTTTCTCAGACATCTAAGGGTGGGGAAATAGTTTTCCATATGAATGCAAGTAAACGCGATAAGTCCATGAGCAATCGAAGAATTTTGCTTATGGCGCTTTGCATTTTTGTTGTGACTATTGCTTCGATCTGCGCGTCTCTTATTCCCGTGATGCGAAAAGTCCTTGCTGATCGCGAGGTCAACATAGCGCACCGCGATGCTCAAAGGGCCATGGCGAAGTATGCAAAGGGACTGACACCATGCACCTATTTCACGGGCGACCTGGATGGATGGTTGCAAAAGTATCTTTCCGGACGTCCTGACGTATCGATCGACGTAGAACCATCATTTTCGCCTCAGTACGCGATTCGACTGGTAGGGCAAGATCTGTATTACTTCGAATTTGACTCCCCTTTGTATGACGCCAGCGGTTCTCCACCTCCGAAGTTCAATCCGCCAAGCAAGCCGATCATCTATCATTCGCGTTTTTCGAGCGAAATTGCTCGTCAACTTTCGCGAGTGATGCGCGACGACATTGATCACGCGCAAGCAACTCTGGGTGATGGCTACGATGGAACCAACTACTACTTACGCATGCAAAAGAGCTGCGCCATGACGTGGTCGCCTTCACAAGGGACGCAAGCCGGTGATTTCGTCGAGCTCTCCGAACTGCTCGCGCAACATGCGAAAGCCCGCGATGCAACAGAAATTGCTACGAACGAACAAAAGATCCTGGCGATCCTAAAACGTATGCAGTCAAGTTAGCGGTCCTTCCTTCATGTTTTGGGATACCCTGTCCAAAAAATCATCATGTCCGTTTCCCATAGCAGACATTAGGGCGTGGCGAATAGGCACTGCTGCCGCCCCCAATCACTAAGGCCGAAGCCGCATATCTTCTTGCCGCCCCTTGATTCGGTGTGTTATTTAGTCCGCGCCCTTTGTGAAGAACGAGAAGGACAAGGCTCGCAGCCCAATGTGACTCGGTACATCGTTTGATCGATA
Source organism: Dyella mobilis (assembly GCF_016904945.1). Taxonomy (GTDB): domain Bacteria; phylum Pseudomonadota; class Gammaproteobacteria; order Xanthomonadales; family Rhodanobacteraceae; genus Dyella_B; species Dyella_B mobilis. The sequence continues at coordinate 60,863 of NZ_JADIKF010000036.1, read as the reverse complement.
ACTCAGTTTATCTGCCATCTATCCAAACAATGGAGAACCGAAATGAAGACACGTGAGCTTGTTGCATTTGTAGTGCTGGGTACCTCGATGATCTTGGCCGGCTGTGCTGTAGATACCCGGCCGTCTCCACAACAGACCGCCGCAGATCAAACTACCTGTCAGGGTTATGGCTACCAACCCGGCACCAATCGCTTTGCAGATTGCATGATGTCGCTCGCGAATCGCCGCAGTGATTCGCTTGAAAAGCAACAGAGGGATGCCGCGCAGTGGAGACAGCAACAACAACAGCAAGATAATGCCTGGGCATCGCAGCAGAACAACCAAAACCAAAATACGCAAAACAACAGCAATTGCACCACGACATCGACGACTCAGCAGAGCGGAAATCAACAGAACGGCGACACGACTACAAGTCAGACTGTTACCAACACTGTGACTAAGTGTCATTGAGTTACGTTTTGGCGCTCAATCAGGCATCGGGTCGAGATATTCACCTCACCGCAAAAACGCATCATCGTCATTTGTTAACGAGCTGAGCAATACAAGAAGCCAGCTTGGGCATTTTTATGCTCGCTTTCAACCCAAGGCGGACATATTTGTACCGGGCACTGTGTCCCGAAGAATCCAGCCCTGCCTATTAAAGTGGTCAAGGCCAGGCAGTAGTCTTGCGCCCTGCTCGCTTTTACCGCTGATTACGTGGAGCTATGTACATGAAAATATTGCTTGCAGTGATGCGTTTTACAGTTGCCGTAGCGCAACGTATGGTTGTCAACACACATAGGACCGCAAACCAATGACGCTCGAATGCATCAATCCTAAGGACCTGCCTACTCCGCAGACGTATTCTCAAGTCGTCGTCGCGAGGGGTACGCGGTGGGTATTCGTCGCCGGCCAGGAACCCGAAGATGTCCATGGCAATCTCGTCGGTCGAGGTGATTTGGCGACGCAGGCTCACCAAGTATTCGCCAATCTTGGCCGAGCTCTTACAGCCGCAGGTGCTTCTCCCAAGCAAGTAGCCAAAATTACGATCTACGTCGTCAACTACGATCGTGACGAACATTTGCCGATCATCGAAGCGGCTCGGGTGACGTTGTTCGGCGATCACAAACCAGTCGACACACTGCTGGGAGTTGCGACGCTATCTCCCGGCTACCTGATAGAAGTTGATGCGATAGCGGTCATCGATGGTTGATATAAACTTGGTCGCAGTTGTTGAAGACTGCGATTTGGAATCGTTTGGAACAGAGGCATGAAGACCCTTACTCCGCTTATCGGCTTCCTATTGGTATCGGTGTGCCCGTCGGTAATGGCCGGCCATGATGGCGGAAAGGACGCCTCTGCCACTACAAACGCCGCAAGTGGCGCGCCTGCCGCGCAGATGTCCCTGCTTTATCCAAGAATTGGCACTTGGCAGGTCACGATCAGAACGATGCCAAGCAAAAGCCTGCCTTCGGGTGGCATGGACAAGGGCGTTGCGACAATCAAGAAAGGCCCCGGCGGATTTTCTGTCGTCCAGGACTTTTGGTCGCGCGGCACGGGCGGTTATGCCGTTGGCCAGAGTTACACGTGGTGGGACGGCAACGCGAAGGCGTTCAAGAGCGTGTGGTGCGACAACATGCAAGGTTGCCTGGAGTTTACGACCGAAGTCGATGGCAACTCCTGGACGGTGGAATTGGATGGTGAGGCCAACGGAGAGAAGGTCCACACCACGATTCGGGCCACCATGAGTCCGAATCACAACGCCATCCACGAGGAGGTTGCGAATTCTTACAACGGAAGCCCCGCGAAAACGGAAACAGTCAGCGAATATAAGCGCGTTGTGTCCGGCGCAGGTCAAACACCGCAATAGTTTGGTTTCTGGGGCGCCTTGTTGATTTGCATACTGTATTGGGGCTGGATTTGCATGGGCTGCAAAGTTCCGTGGGTACTACGGCTCCAGCCTTGATGCTGCAGTTTAAGGCTCCGGCTCGCTTATTGAGACAATAAATCTATGGTCCGCTTCCGACCCAATGCAGACATCAGGGAAGGCGATGAGGATTCGTTAACCATGAGCAGTCTGTCGAATCGATGTACCCGAAATATAGTGTTGCAAAGTGCTGTCGTCGCAGTTGTACTACTTACTGCCGGTTGCTCCCAACGACAGGTTGGATATGGCAAATCGGGGCCGAATACGGCAGTTCTAAAACAAACACTTTCAAAGTTAGACCTGCAAAATCCGGCTTCGGATGCAAAGGCGCGTATTGCTGCGGGCGACCGAAGGCCAGTAGGTATCTACGGCTACGCTTGCTCTGTGCCTGGCCCGCTAAACCATCGCGTAACCTTGTCTACTGAAATAAGGTGTCTGGATGGCACGAGTGATGTTGCCGAAAGTGAGGAGCATCATCATCTCATCGAACAAGCTACTGCGTACGCTGAGGCTTATGATGATGAGCTACACAGGGATGGCGTCTTTTAGTCTGCTTCCGACCCAAAGCAGACATGGGGCGCATGGGCACAGGAGTCACAAATGCCAAGGGATCGTTCAGATTTAGAGCTGGCAATTGGGAAGCTTATCGTCATGGTCCAGCGAGAGTGGCAGGAAGAGTGTGGCGATCCTGAAGCCAAAGAGAGCTTGTCTGTTATGTATCGCTGCCATGATTTGCTCCGAGCGGCAAAGGCAGATGAACTCAAGGATTTCCTCAATGGGCGCTCGTTGGCTGGATACCTGGGCGGCTTGTGGCTTGGCACACACCCGAACGTAACCCCTTCTGTTGAGGCGGTGGCGAAAGCTATGGCAAAAGAAATCCAATAAGCTACATCGATACTTATGTCCGCTTCCGACTGCGACTTCAACCGGTCAACGCAACACTCCTTCCGCCTGGGCGTCTATAGTGTATTGCGTTGACCGGTTGAAGTCGCAACCCTTAGCGGACACTTCGGAATGGCCCGGATTAGAGAACAGCAGCAGAATGATCAACACCAGTGCGCTGACCAGACCGTGCCGGAACGCTGTTCAGCCGCTAGCGAAATCCGAAACCAGGTAAGAAGCCATCGCATACGCAACAGCAACTGTTGGCGATTGGATTAAAAACGGATTTAACGCACCTTGCCGAACCCACGAAACTGCCGAAACGCCGACCTGAAATAGCCGGCATCGGCTTCGGCTCCAACGCGCGCAAGCGCCGGCAGCGCTGTCCACGGCAGTGTTGGATGCTGATGATGCAAACGATGAAGATGATGATTCATCAAAACGGGGCGCCAGATGGCCGGCACGCGAAAGTTGCGCGCACGCTCCTGCTCGTCAAGCATGACGTCGTAATGCGGCAGGTTATCCGCCAGCGAGATCCACATTCCGCGTAGAAACATGGTTGCGGCTAGCGCAGGCCACCACCTGCCGTAGAGATAGAAGGCGCAGGCATGCAGTGCGATCGACAGCAGCCAGTCGCGGCGCATACGGCTGCGCCGCTCCGGGTTTTCGGCAAACCCGACAAACAGGCGCTGGACGTCTCGCCCGATGGGATCGTCACTGCGAAGCTTGCGGGCAACGAGCCGGCTCACCTGTTCGGCAGGCAGGAAGGCGAGCAGCGGCAGCGCCAGTTCCGTCAGATAAAAGCCGCCCAGCAAATGCGCGTAATAACCGATGCGGGCAAGCACGGGATGGGTCACGCCATCGTGCACGTCCGGCCGATCATGCGCTTCGCGGGTAAAGCGGTGATGCATCAGGTGACCGAAGCGCACGGCGTCATAGGGCAGCAGGAAGGCGATGGCCAATGCCCGCCCAAGCCATTCGTTGAGCCGACGCTGGGGCAGCAGCTGTCCATGGATCGATTCGTGGATCAGTCCCCAGTGCGTCGGGGTCAGCGCCACCAGCGGCACCGCGACCCACAACCAGGGCAGGCCCCACTGGCGCAACAGGAAAGGCCATGCGATGAGCTGCATCGCCACGGCGGTCGCGATAAGCCCCAGAAGCACCCCGTTGGCACGGCTGTCGATGGGGGCTCGCCTAAGCGTTCGCCGCTCTGTCGCCGCCTGGATGCCGTCCATCCCCGCCGTTGCCTGCAGATCCATCTTTGCCCCCTAAGACAAGTTGCCGCATAACCTAGCAGCACCTTTTGACAGCTTAAAGAGCCGCGCCAGCAATTCATGCCAAAACGGCGGCGCCAATAGCCGCCATCGCCGAAACATCCTTGCGATCAAACCCCTGGCCAGGGCCAGTCCCCCGGGTTTGGGAACGTGGCTACCTGCGCGGAATCGCTTGTGAGACCCTGACGCCGCATGGAGTGAAACGTGAGCATCGGCCAACACTGGCCCCTGCGGCTACGTATTTATCAGTAGTTCCTTAATGCGCTCTTCAGTCAACGCGCCGCCGCCAATGTGGATGATCTCGTTTGCTATCAGGCCAAGAATCTTCCGCGGCCTTCCCACCAACAAATACCCGGCAAGCAATGCTCCCGCGGCGCGAAACTTCCCCCACGCTCCTTCCGGAAGTTCACGTGCATGGTCCTTCTGAAAATAGCGTAAAAGGTCGTCCGAACACGTCGTCTTGCTGTACTTTTCTGCGTCTTCAGCGGATAAAAATTGCAACCTCCCCTCGCGGACGAGCAAACATTCTGCGGCGTATCCTCCGCAGATTACATCTCTACGATGCTTACTTTTCTCTTCCAGGCTGGCGTACAGGACACCCGTTTCTCCGCCGTCATCAAACTCCCTCGATGATCCGGCGGCCAAAGTGGAAAGATCGTCGGGGTTATAGACGGCTATTTTACTGACTCGCTGATTCAGGCAGAGCGCCATGGTTGCATGCCCGGCTTCGTGCCAGACGCGTCGCTCAAAAATACTCAATTCCACCTTTATTTCCACCTCCCTTTCCCTTTCGCTTTCCCTTTCGCTGTAGCTTTTTGTTTTGACACGGCAGCTTTTGTGGGCTTAATGGTGACTTTGGGCATGGCAGGCGGGTTGAGATTGGCCGGTTCGTATGTAATGGATCCGTTGGCGTAGACGATGGTGCCGGTAGACCCAGCTGCGAGATTGTGGTTGACGGCATAACCAGCATGATCCCCCGATACGACCAAGGTGATCGTTCGGCCTATCGAAAGGATCTGCAGAAGTCGATGGCAGCCAGGCTTCCCCCTGGCCCCCTCTATGCAAGGCCACGCATCCATCGTAAGTGCAAACGTCGTAGCATCCGACGCCCTATGTTCCTCGCAGAACAGCTTTTCGGCGTGCGCATGGGAGGTGCTTTCGTAGGGTTTGCTGCGACCAGTCAACCTCAGATTCACAGGCATTTTGGTTAGCTCCAAAAGGATGAAATGCGTTGAGCCTGAGTGCAGGGAATGCGCATTCAGGCGTCCACGAGTTCGTAAAACCGACTCAACATTTTCTCTTTATCTGATTACCTTGCAGCTCACCCTCCCCTGCAATGAGCCGGAAGGCACAAAGCCGCGAAATACACTCGCTCAATGGCCTCTTTCATCCCAGAAAACGACAACAACCAAGCGCATGACTGAGTTCATGCGAGTCGATAATCGTGTTTCATTGAGTTGTTCCCCTGCTTTGCCGTGCCGCCGGACCGGAGTGTGATCACGGCACATCCGTGACGAAACATCACGGCACGTATCCATCATTCAACGGTTGCCGGCGTGCGCACTCGAAACAACGCGCGCGTATTCCCCGCCGATATCGTGATGGATATCACAAAGTTCATCAACCATTTTTCGCGCCAATTCTGCGGCAAAAGCGCCCGCCTAACGCTTCATCACGCAATTTTCACGTGATCGATATTCGCCAGGTGACGGCGGATATTTTCGATGCGTCGGTGACGGGCAAAGAGTGGAGAGATAGCGCAGGCTCGAGTCGATTACTCGATCGAATGATGGTCGTAACTGAATACGCGGGTGGCCACCCAGTGATTGTCCTGGTTGTGCCAGAGAATCAGGAATTGGCCTTCGCCGAAACATTTTCCCGACGCGATCCAGCAAAACTTTTGGCTGCCCTGCTCGATGGCGCCAAAGTCCTTGATGGGAAAAACCTGCAGGCTGCCGGGAACGAGCACCCGCCGGAATTGACCGCAAACGTGATCTTTGGTGTTCTGCAGATAGTCCTGTCGTGACCAGGTGGCGCCGCCATTGTCGTGATAGAACTCCACATTCGGCACGAAATAGCCGGCATGCTTCTGCAATTGCTCGGGCGAAGCGCAGTGATTGAAGCTGTCGAACAGGTCGGTGTCCAGTTTGGAAACCTGGTTGAACAGCGCGTCTTGCGCGGGTGTTGGCGCCGCACCGGCATTCGATGCCGCCAAAGCATTTGCGCTGGCAGCAACCAGCATCAGCGTGGTGCAAACGAGGGAAGCCAAGTATTTCATGAGGCAAACGAGCTCCTGTTCGGGTGATGTTGAGGAAACGCGGCGCAGCAGCGCCCCCGCGACACGGCGTCGGTCGCGCTGATGAACCGCTTGAATGGGGGAGTCAGTCGCGCTGGCGAGTGATGGCGTGGAAGATCAACTGTCCGATGCCGGCACAGATCGCCACGGCGGCGACCGAGGCCGGACCCACGTCCGTCCACCCGAACACCTCGATGAGGACGAAGCTTATGCCGATGGCTACCAGGAAGATGCCCCAGCGCAGCGACGCCATCCGCTGCTGCACCCACTCGCGCAGAAGGATCGCCTGCAGCTGCGACTCGGAGATGCCTTCCTTGAGCATGCGGTAGCGCATCACGGCATCCACGGCCACCTTGAATCCGTACGTCACGCACAGAAACAGCAGCACAGGCACGATGATGTGTTTCAAGTCCACGGGCATCTCCTCGGGTACGGTCGTGGCGGGTCTTCCTGCATCGTAGATACGCAGCGTTCCGCGAAAGTTGCACCCGACTGCCTGCAACTCTTTGCGAGCTTGCCGTATCCATAGTCCCCATGGGATACGTACACGGATGAACGACGATCAGGAACTGGTGAATGCCGTGCTGGCCGGTGCGCCGGGGGCCTTCGCACGCCTGATCGAAACCTATAAGGGGCTGTGCTGGCACGTGGTCGTACGCCTGGTGCGCGATCCGGAGGATGCACGCGAGCTATGCCAGGACACGTTTCTGCGCGTACACCAGTACCTGCATCAGTACCGCTTCGAGAGTTCGCTGAAAACCTGGATCGCGCGGATCGCCTACACGACCGCCTTGCGGCACCTCGAACGCCGCCGCGACACTACCGACCGCTGGATTGCCGGCGAGGACGGCGAGCGGCTGCTGCACGAGGTCTTTGCGGATGACGACGCCAGCACCGTGGCCTCGCGCGCCGAGATCGCCGCGCACGTGGCCGAACTCATCCACGCCCTGACCCCGGCCCAGCGCAGCGTACTGAGCCTGTACCATCTTGACGAATTGACGATACCGGAGATTGTCCGTGTGACCGGGCTGTCCGACGGCACCGTCAAGAGTCACCTGCTTCGTGGCCGGCTGCGCCTGCGCGCACTGGTGCTGGAGCGACTTGGAGACCCCTCATGAGCAAACGACGAGCCGAAAGCTTCAGTGCGAACGACGAGCAGCGCTGGGAAGCGCAGGAACGCACGCTGCGTGCGCTGCACGACCGCGTCACCCCGGCCTCTGACAGCGAGCGGGTTCACGTGGATGACACCTCCATCTTCGACGCGTTGTCGCAATGGCCCGCCCCCGCCCTGCCCGCCAATTTCGTTGCTGCGGTAACCGCCGCATCGGAAAGCCTGCAGGAGCGGCGCCGGCAGGTAAAAAAATTCCGGCGCGCGGTGTTCGGCGGACTGACGCTGGTTTACGCAGTCGTGGCCGGCGCCGGCCTGTCGATGGCAGGCGGCGCCAATCTGGAGATTGCAGCGCTGGTTGCCCGGCATGACCTCAACCAGGCACCCTGGCTGGCGGCGGCATTGGTCGCCGCTGCCCTCATCGCGATACTCGGCGGGAATGCGGATCGGCAACACGATCTATCGCACTGAACGCGGATCGCCTTTCCGATCGACACCCGACAATCACGGAACCGAACTCATGAACGACCATGGTTTGATAACGATCGACAGCAATGGCACGACAGCGGAAACCACAGCGCGTCTGGTTCATGCCATCGAAAAGACCGGCATGACGATCCTGGCCAGGGTGGATCATGCTGCCGCCGCCCATGCCGCGAACATGTCTCTTCGCCCCACCGAGGTTTTCATATTCGGCAATCCGCGCGCCGGCACCCCGCTGATGCAACTCGATCAACGGGTCGGCATCGACCTGCCGATCAAGGTGCTCGTGTGGGAAGACGAACTGGGCAAAACCAAGGTCACTTACAACACCATCTCGTGGATAGCCTCCAGGCACGAGCTGGGGCCTTCGACGGATGCCAGCGTCAAGGCCATGACCGGCGCCATTGAAAAGGTCGTTGCGGAAGCGGCCGGCCGGTTAGTGCAGGCGGACGCTGTTTCCTGAATCAGCGGTTGGCACCAAGCATCGAGCGCAGATTTTCGATGTACGCGTCACGCGCAAGGATGTAGGCATTTTCGTGTACCGCACCGGCAACGGGCGTGAGGCACACATTGGAATGCCCGCTGGGCAGGCTTTGCACGAGCGCGTACGGGGTCAGCTCATCGGCGGTTCCTTGAAATACCCGCACGGGTACGGACGGCATTTGCTCGATGAGTGCCGCGGTCGAAAACTCCCGCTTGCCTACCAGGGTGCCGATGGGAAGCCATTGCCAACCCGTCATCGACCAGTGGCGCCCCATCCAGGTGCGGATAACCTCCGGCAGCCCTGCCCCGAGCGCATCCACCAGCACTCCCTTGGGTTGAAACCGTACCGCTTCGGCGAGCGCAACGGTGGCGCCGAGCGAGCGGCCGATGAAGACGCTATGACTGGGATTGCAAAGGCCCTGTTTGCTTATCTGTGAAACGGCGAACGCAACCTGGTCCGGCAGGCGATCGATGCGGGACTGGCCTTGGGCGCCATCCTGCCCCGGATATGAAACGGCATAGATGTCTGCGCCAATGTTTCGTATGGCAGGAAAAAGCGTTTTCTCATAAACACCTATTCCACCGTGTTGACCTGGGAAGAAAAAGACACAGGATTGCCCCGCTTCACCATACCGGCGCACCACGACGGTTGTTGCAGGGGCCACGTTTATCTCGAATCTTTTGTCTTCGTGCGTCTGACCACCCGGCGATGCGCGGAAGACCAGCCGATCGAGATCCCAATGAAGAAGGGCTGCGGGCACGGCGAAATACAGCAGCACTATCGCGGCGACGGCGATTGCCCAAGCGAAACAAACGCCGCGACGACCGGAGCATACGGGATCAAGCACGAGATGTCGGCGCCCCGCCCGCTTCGATCACAGCCATGCAGGCGCTCAACCCGCGTCGACGACAAACATGCGTGCTTCCTGCGCCGCGTCACGCTCAAGCTTGATCGGCGCGTATTCCGGCGAGTGATAAAACGCCAGCGCATCTGCCAGCGTCGCGAACTCGAAGATGCCGGCCATTGGCAATGGCGCCACGTCCCCTTCCAGTGCCTGCGCTACCGGCCCGAAATGCACAATGCGGCCTCCTGCCGCCTGCAGCGCCGCCTGAAAGCGCGGCGCCAAGGCGGCCTGCCTGGCCGGATCTTTTATACGCAGATTGACGTGGACATAGGCCGTCACGATGTGGCTCCCTCGAAATAATGCATATACAGTATTATGCGATCCTGAGCTTGTCGAGACCCGCCCATGACAGAAGCTTTTGATCTTTATCGCCGCGTCGAAACCGAGTGCCCGGCCTTCCAGGCCCGGTTCGCCGCGCGAGCGCTCACACGTTATTACAACGCCTGCTTTCGCCCCCTGGGGATCACTGCCGAACAGTTCAGTCTGCTGGTGGGCATCGGTGGCAGTCGCGAGCCGACGCTTGCCGAGTTGGCGGCGCGCGCCGGGGTCGATGCCACCACGCTCAGCCGCAACGTACAGAGCCTGCAGCGGAGGGATCTGGTGCACACCCGTGGCGGACGCGGCCGCGCCGGCAAACGCCTGGCGCTTACCGACGAGGGGCGCCGCTTGATGGACGAGTCCATTGCCATCTGGGAGCAAGCCCGCAGCCGGTTGACCGAGATACTTGGCGAAGAGGCATCGCGTGTCGCGGGGAGCGTCATGTCCCAACTCGCCGTCGCCGCGCAAACGGCCGCCGCCGCTGTCTCGCCGGCCGATGCCTGATGAAAGCGCGCCGTCTTCCGTTTCGCTGTCCTGATCTCAGTGCGTGCGACTCACAACTGCTTTAATCGGCACCCGATTTTTGAGATGTACCGATGCGCCCACTGCCCGACACTTCTCCTGCCCGCGCGGCCGATCATGGTCCAGATTCCACACCGACCCCGCGGTTTCAGCGCAAGGCATCGTGGATGGCCATCCCGCTGCTGGCCATCAGCTTCGCCGCACTCTGCACCACGCACGCGCCCGGCCATCGCTTCGGTGGCGTTCTTCATGCGCGCGGCCCGCACGGGGTCTACACCGAAGTCCAGTTCGAGCCTCATCGGCTGATCGCCTACGTGCACGAGCCGCACCTGTGCGTTTTGCGTGCCCATCTGGTACATGGAGACCCGCACAGCAGCCACTATGCGATCGAACCGCCTACAGGGGGCCGCTTTTGCGACGAACTGGTCGACGGTGAAATCGTGATCCATCCGCATTCTTCTACCGATGTAACGGCCGAGTTCCGATCGACACGGATGGACTGGTCGGGAGAGTTTCGCCGGCACGTAGCCGCGCACTGAGCAAGCCGCAAACTAACGACTGTCCAGCGCCTCGCGGCCGATCGCAGGATCGTCGGTGAAAAACGCATCGATGCCCGCGCGCAGATAGGCGCGAATCTCGGCGACCGAACCGGCCCGGTTGAAGATTTTCGGATCGCTCCCCTGCCAGAAATTCTTGGCCAGAAACTGGTTTTCCGGCCGGAACGTATACGGATGAAGCTCCAGCCCCGCGGCGTGCGCATCCTGCACCAATGCCGTTGGCTGTCCGAGCGAGCCATCGGCAAGCAGCGGAATGATCGCGCGGCTGGATGGACCGATGGCATCGGCATACGCGGCGATATCGCGCAAGCCTGCCGGTGTCGTCATGTCGGCGTAATTGAGCCTGCCACCGGCCGCCGCCACATCGTAGGGTTGCTCGCCAGGCTCTCCGATGAGCTGCAATAGGCGAATGTTTGGATGCTCGCTGCGGGCCTGCGCGCCGCCCAGCCTGGCATGCAAATACTTGAGATTGGCGATCTCGAACGACTGGATCTCGACCGGTGCGCTGCGGGTATGGCCATGCGCCGCCAGCGCGGCCAGCAACTTGTCTTCCATCGGCAGACCAAGCCGCTGGAAATATGTGCCGTGCTTGATCTCCGGAATGATGCCGACCGCGCGGTCGACCACCGCCGACTCGGCGGCGACGAAATCGATGATTTCCTCAAGCGTAGGAATCTGGAATTCACCGTCGTACCGGGTGCTGCGCAGTTGCGGCAGTCGCTCGCGCGCTCGCAGGGTTTTCAGCTCGGCCAGGGTGAAGTCTTCGGTGAACCAGCCGGTGACGGACTCGCCATCGATGGTCTTGGTCGTCTTGCGCTCGGCGAATTCCGCATGATCGGCAACGTCGGTGGTGCCGCCGATCTCATTTTCGTGGCGTGCGACCATCGCGCCATCCCGGGTCATCACCAGGTCCGGCTCGATAAAGTCGGCGCCGTCTGCGATCGCCTTGCCATACGAGGCCAAGGTGTGTTCCGGACGCAGCGCACATGCGCCGCGATGGCCGATCACCAGCACCTTGGAAGCCAAAGGCATTTGCGCTGTCTGTATCGTCATGAGTCACCGGGCTGGCAATCAAAATTCCGCCGCGTGAAGCATGGCACGATAAGGGGCCGCTGGCGCAAACCCCGCCAACCGTGCTCCATCACTTCATGATCGAGATCGGGGCGGTGGCATGGGCGCAGCCTTTCCGCCAATCTCGATCCCGCAACCCAACCAGGAATACACGTGCGATCCATCAGCGAACGAGACCTGGCCGTGCTGATTCCGTTGCTGGCCCGCAAAATCCTCGAACTCAAGCAAGAACTGAGCGAGATCGAAACGCGCCACGACGCCCGCGCGGATGGAGCGATCAAGGACCGCATGCAGATCCAGGAAATGTTGGCGCAGTACGACGGCATCCTCGAGACGCTGCGTGCCGAATACGAGCAAGGCCTGGCCGAAGGGGTCAATCTGCCGGGCTACGACGACCTGACGCGCCACATTTTCGTCAAGGACGACTGACGTTCACGGTTTTTAATGGCGCGCACATCTATTTCTTGAGGGGTGCCTCGACACGTTGCATGTCGAGGCACCGTCTTTGCTGCCTGCTTAGAAGTTCTTGGTGAAGCCCACGCTCAGCGCATTGTCGTTGAGGTGGCTGGAGAACTGGCCCTGGTAATCCAGGTACAAGCTCCACGACGCGCCGGCCTGCGCCTTGATGCGCGCACCCACCGTCGCCGTACCACGGCCGGTGTTGTCACCAGGCATGGCGAATAGCGTGCCGTCCTGGCTGCTGGCCATCACCACCGGTGCATTGTCGTTGCGGGTGTCGTAGCGATAGCCCACTTCGAACTGCGGCAGGTAGTTGATGCCTTGCGCCACGAACGCATGGGAGAACTGCACGCGCGCATACGGCTGCAAGGTGTTGGTGCTCGTGTGGGTGCCCTGCAGCGCAAACGCAGGAGCCAACGGGTTGGTGCTGGGTACGGTTTCGCCGAAGGCATCCAGCGTCTGGTGCTGGTACAGCGCACCCACCGCTGGCGTCACCTGCCACTGCGCCACCGTCGTCGGCCAGGCGGCCTGCAACGCGGCCGACGTGGTGCCGCCATCCGGACGGGCCAGGCCATGGCCGATGCCGGTCTGGCGATACACGTCGTAGCTGCTGTGCGTGCCGTCGAGCATGCCCGAGAGCACCACGGGGCCGGCGTTGGCATAGGCATACACGCCGCCGTGCACGCTGTCGATGGCGCCGTTGCCGCCTTCGTGATCGCTGCCGTTGATGCGGTTGAAGCCCGCTTCAACGCCTACGTGCACGCTGTCGGCCACGGCGTGCTCGAAGCCGCCCTGCAAGCCGAACGCAGTGCTGTTCAAGCCGTTACTGCCGGTGAACGAATCACTGCCCGCGCTGTACTGCACCCACAGGTCGCTGTGGCACGCGGAGGCTACCGTGTTGCTGTGCGCCGCATCGGTGCCGTTGCAACCGTTGTCGCCGGAACGCAGCGTGGCATCCAGCACGGTGGACAGCACGTGCTGGCCGACCAGGTTTTGGCTGCGCATAAGGTTGGCGTACAGGCCTTCGTCGTGCGGTGCGACCACGTTGCCGGCAGGTGCTGGCGTGGGGGTCGGTGTGGGCGTCGACGAAGGAGCAGGTGTCGGAGCCGGGGTCGGCGTCGGTGCAGGCGTGGGAGTTGGTGCGGGTGTTGGTGTTGGCACCGGCGTGGGAGTCGGCGCAGGTGTCGGCGTCGGCGTCGGCGTCGGTGTCGGTGCGGGAGTTGGCGTCGGTGCCGGCGATGCCAGCACCAGGTCCGCCTGCGTCGACGTGTAGGCCAGCTTGGGATTCAACGCGGTCGGCACCGAGCCGTTCGTGGTCGTGCTGGCGAACGTGCCGGTCAGAGCGTTGGCCTGCACCAGGGTGTAGGTCGTGCTGGTGTAGGTGCCCGGTGCGTAGATCAGGTTTAACGTACCGGCCAGGCTGGCGTTGCCGTTCACCAGCAGCTCCGATGCCTGCGTCGGCGTCACGTCGATCTGCAGCGTGGCGTCCGCGTGCTGCGTGTAGTTGCCGTTGATGGTCAACACGCCGACCGAACCGCCCGGCCACACCGTGCCATCACTCGTTACATTGCCGTCGATGGTGCCGTGGCCGCGCAAGGTGCCGCCCACATCCACGGTCACGCTGCTCTGGATCGAGGCATTGGCGTGTGCGGAGTCACCCACTTCCAGCGTACCCGCTTGCACGGTGGTGCTGCCGGTGTAGGTGTTGACGCCGTCCAGCACCAGGGTGCCGCTACCGATCTGCGCCACGCTGCCAGTACCGCTGATCGCCGCACCGTACACCACGTTGTCCGTGCGATCGAACGCCATCGCACCGTTGTTCACCACGTTGCCGCTCACCATGCCGCTGGTGCCTGCGTTGGCTACCTGCAACATGCCGCCGTCGATCGTGGTGGCGCCGGTGTAGGTGTTGTCGGCGGTCAGGGTCAGCGTGCCGCTGCCGGTCTTGGTCAGCGAACCGTTGCCACTGATCACGCCGTTGTACACGTCGTTGGTCGACTGGTTGAAGGTAAGGTTCGCGCTGCCGCCGGTCACCGGCGAGAACGTCACGTTGCCGACGATGCTGGTGCTGTTGCCGATCAGCGTGCCGTCGGTGATCGTCCACGCCTGGCTAACGTTGCCGGTACCGGTCAAGGTCCACGCGCTGGTGCCGGATTTGGCGAACTGGTTGAAGCCCTGGAACGCCGCGCTGCTGCCCACGGCGCCGAGCGTGCCCACATCGAAACTCGCATCCGTGCTGCCGCCAAGCGCAAGCGTGTCGCCACCGTTGGCCGTGCCGCTGGTGCTGACCACGTTGCCGAGGAACTGGGCACCGGACTCGATCACCAGCATGTTGCCGCCGCCGCTGAGGTCCACCGCATCGGCCTGCACGTTGTTCGCATTGGCGCCACCAGCGATAGTGCCACCATTGGTGATGGTCGACCCGCCAGTAGACACCACGCCCACGCCGCCGTTACCGGCCAGGCCATTGGGACTCGCGATCGAACTGGCTATACCGCCATTGCCGCCATTACCGCCGGTGATCGTGCCGGTATTAGTGAGCGTAAAGTTCGAACCGCTGACACCCACACCACCCGTACCGCCGTTGCCTGGGGTGCCCGATGTCACGGCCGTCGAAATACCCGGAATACCAGACTCACCTTGACCGCCGCTGCCACCAGTAACGGTGCCGCCATTGATAAGCGTGAAGCCCGTGCCGGCGACACCTACCCCCCCGGTGCCAGCTACACCGCCATCGCCACCTGGTGCTGCACTATTCGTGCTTGCTACCGAACCGCCGATGCCGCCACCGCCGCCGTCACCGCCTGTACCACCGGTTACTACACCAGCGTTGGTGAGGCTGGCTGCCCCAACGAGGAACGCACCCGCACCACCTGCGCCACCTACACCACCGGCACCACCGGCGGTGGCTGTGCTTTGCTTGTTGTAGTCGCCATTACCATAGCCGCCGCTGCCACCAGATCCACCGAGGCCACCAACAATGCGTCCACTGCTGGCATTGCTGAGGTTGAGTCCGCCGGTGCCGTACACGCCGATACCACCGGCACCGCCGACACCACCCGCACCACCGGCAACGGGATGGAATGATGTAGTGCCGTTGCTGGTGACCTCCTCGATCAACGAGCCACCTTTGCCGCCGTAACCGCCGAAGATCGTGCCGCTATTGCTGAAATTGCCGGCGCCTGCGACCAGTGCCACGCCGCCCGCACCGCCATCGCCACCGGCGCCCGCGGATACAAACGTCCCGGCAAGCGGAATGGCGAGCGGTGTAAAGCCGCCGCCCGTACCGCCGCTACCGCCGTAGACGAACCCAGCGTTGCTCGCCTGACTGAAGTTGCCGCTCAACACGGCGCCGTTACCGCCCGTGCCGCCAGCGCCACCGTTGCCGGCATGCATGAGGGTGCCATTGATGGCGAAGCCCATCGCACCGCCCGCGCCACCCGCACCACCGCCGACATAAGCGCCGGCCTGGTTGGTGAAACTGGCGCCGCTCGTCATGTACACGCCAACGCCACCGGCACCGCCGCCGCCGCCGTTGGCCTGCATGCTGCCGGTAGTACCGCTGCGCGCATAGGCAATCGATGAACCGAATGATGGGTTGCCGGAGTTGTTGGGGTTACCCGTCCCACCGTTGCCGCCGAAGATGTTGCCGGAGTTGGTGAGTGTTGAATTGCCGCCCATCGTGAGCCCCGCGCCACCCGCACCGCCGTTACCGCTAGTGGCGATAAAGCCGGTCGTCAGCGGAATGGATGCCACCTCTATCGCGGAGCCACCGTTCGAGCCGATACCGCCACCGATGAAGCCGGCATTGGTAACAGTGCCGTTGCTACCGAGGCTTGCGCCTGCGCCGCCCGCGCTACCGTTGAGGCCATCGATCGTGTAGGAACCACCGGAAGTGCTCTGGCCAGTGGCGACAAAGACCGAAGTATCGCTGTACCCGCCGCCAGCGCCAACGACGTTGCCGGTCTTGTTGTTGACCAGGGTGCTGCCGGCGCCGAGTACAACGCCGCTGCCACCGATGCCGCCCACTCCGCCGCCAGTCGCCACGCCGGGCGCCACGTTGTAACGGCCGCCCGCACCACCTTGGCCGCCCGAGATGACACCGCTGTTGGTGACATAGGCGCTGCCCGTACCGCTGTCGACACCATTGCCGCCCGCGCCACCGATGCCGCCCATGGTGGCCGCGCCACCGTGATAGCCCGCACTGCCGCCCGCTCCGCCCGCTCCGCCGGCACCGCCCTGCACCATGCCGCCCAGGCCACTGATGAATGTGGTGCCGCCGGCCATGCTGACGGCAGTGCCGCCGTTGCTGCCGGCTGTGCCATTGCCGTTGGCGCCGGTCGTGCCTGCGCCGCCGTTGGTGCCGGAGATGCTGACGCTGGCGCGGTAGCTGCCGCTCATACCGATAGCCAGCGTGCCGCCGCTGATCGTCGCGCCGTTTTGAATCAAGGTACCGGTGCCATTCAACACCAGCGTACCCGCATCGGTCTTGTTCAGTCCCATCGACGACACCACCGCGTCATCGAACGTCGCCGTCCAACTTGCGCCGGCACTGCTGCTGTTGCCCACGCGGATGATCGGCGAGGCGTTACCGCTGCTCACCAGCGTGAGCGTGCCGCCGTTCAACACATAACCATCGGTGGTGAACTGCAAGCCCGTGGCCTGCACGCTGCCGGCGCTATCGTCCACCGTCACCGTGCCCGACGCGCCGCCAAAAATGCCGAAGCCCGGCTGCGGAGTCATGGCCGACGTGAGGGAACCGACATCGTCGGTCCACGTCAACGACGTCGCCGACCAGGTGCCGCTGCCGCCGCCAGACTGGGTGCTGTTGGCCAGGCCGTTGGCGTTCCAGTAATCGAGCGTGAGGCCGGTGGAGTCGATCAGGTTGATCTGCTTGTTGCCAGTGAGATTCTGGATCACCAGCGTTTGGCCGTCCGTATTGCCCAGACTCAGGCCACCGTTGGTCTCGGTCAGCGTGCCGCCATAGGTATACAGGTTATAGATACCCGGCCCCATGTTGCCGCCATTGGTGACATTGACGACTTCGCCGTCCAGTTCCAGGTTGCTGGTGACGGCAACGCTGCTGCTCGTACCGCCCTGCGCACCAAGCGTCAGGTTCAACTTGCTGTTTTGCGCGGCCACGAGATTGCCGATCGTCATCGTGCCGGTAGGCGCAAGCGACGCACCGCCATTGACATTGACCGTGCCGGCGACCGAACCGTCGCCGCCCAGCGTGGCACCGTTTTCCACCGTTACGTTGGCGGCCAGCGAGCCGGTGGCGGTGAGATCGAGCTCACCGGCCTGCACGTCGGTGTTGCCGGTATACGTGTTGGCGCCACCCAGCGTAAAGAAGCCCGCGCCTGTCTTGATCAGCGAACCGCCGATGCCGCCGTCGATGCCGCCATCGGCGATCACGCCATCGAACTCCGAACCGATTGCCGTGTCGATCATGAGCGCATTGGCGCCAAGGTCGACGGTGCCGGTACCGATCAGGCCGTTGATGATCGTGCCGCCACTGGTCAGTGCGGAAATATCGAAGCTGCTGCCGCTGCCGACATAGACAAAGCTCGATGCGGCAATGCTGCCGTAACCCGACAACTGCAAGGTGCCGCCAGAGACGTTGGTGCTGCCGGTGTAGGTGTTCGCACCGATGAGCGTGAGAGTGCCGTTGCCTTGCTTCGACAACGAACCGCCCGTGCCGCTGGCGATGCCGCCATCGGCGATCACGCCGTCGAATTGGCCGTTGCTTGCCTCGGTGACGGCAAGCAGGTTGCCGCCCAGTGCAATGGTGCCGCCTGCGCCTGAAAGATTTTCAATGTTGGTGCTGCCATTGGTGAGCCCAGAGATATCGAAGGTGGCACCGCCGCTGAGGTTGATGCCGCTCGACTGATCGATGCTGCCCGAACCCGACAAAGCCAAGGTGCCACCGTTGATCGTGGTGCTGCCGGTGTAGACGTTGTCGCCGGTAAGCGTGAGTATGCCGCTGCCCTGCTTGACCAACGACCCGCCAACACCGCCACCGGCGCCGCCATCCATCAGCCTGCCGTCGAACTCGCTATTGTTGGCGGTGCCGAGCGTCAGCGCATTGCCGCCGAGGTAGACCATGCCCGAGCCCGACAGGTCGTTGATGGTGGTGCCACCGTTTTTGAGTCCGGAAATATCGAACCCGGCACCGCTGACGACATCGACGCCGCTCGACGTGCTGATGCTGCCGCTACCCGACAGCTGCAGCGAACCGCCGGTGATCGTGGTGCTGCCGGTATAGTTGTTCATACCGGTCAGGTCGAGCGAGCCAGTGCCGTCCACGAAGACCGAACCGCCGGTGTTGCTTACGATGCCGCCATCGGTGATGGCGCCGTCGAACTCATCATTGGTGACCAGGTGAAGCGTGAGCGTATTGCCGCCAAGCAAAACAGTGCCCGTACCGGTAAGCGCGTTGAGGGTCGCACCGCCATTGCCGGGGGTCGCACCGCCATTGGTGAGGCCGGAAATATCCAGATCGCCGCCACCCAGGCTGACGCCGTTCGACGCAGCAATGCTGCCGCTGCCTGACAAAGCCAGCGTGCCACCATTGATGTCGGTACTGCCCGTGTAGGTGTTGGCGCCAGTAAGCGTGGTGATGCCGCTGCCATCCTGCTGCAGCGAACCGCCCGTGCCGCCTGCAATGCCGCCATCCTCGATCACGCCATCGAATTCATGGCTGCCCGAGATGCCCAGAACGAGCAGTTTGCCGCCCAGGGCCACCGTGCCCGCACCGGAAAGTGCGCTGATGTCGGCGTTACCGTTGCTGATGCCGGAAATATCGAACGTGCCGCCGCTGGCGACATCCACGCCTCTGGACAAGTCAATGCTGCCATTGCCCGACAACTGCAGCGTGCCGCCGTTGATCGTGGTGCTGCCGGTATACGCATTCGCGCCGGTGAGGTCGAGCGTACCGGTGCCCTGCTTAATCAGCGAACCGCCAATGCCATTCGCACCGTCGACGATTTGGCCATCGAACTCGCTGCTGTTGGACGTGCCCAGCGTAAGCGTATTGGCGCCCAAATAGACTTGGCCGGCACCCGAGAGATCGCCGATGGTCGTGCCGCCATTGGTGAGTCCGGAAATGTAGAATCCGGCGCCGCTCGCGACATCGACGCCGCTGGAGGCGGCAATGCTGCCGCTGTCAGTCAACGCCAGCGTGCCGGCATTGATCGTGGTACCGCCGGTGTACGTGTTGGTGCCGGTAAGCGTGAGCACGCCAGGGCCTTGCTTGATCAGCGAGCCGCCGGTGCCGCCTGCCACGCCGCCGTCCTGGATCGTGCCGTCGAACTCGGTGTTGTTGGACGTACCCAAGGTAAGCGCATTGCCGCCCAGGGCGACTGTGCCCGCACCGGTCAGATCGCCGATGGTCGTACCACCGTCGGTCAGTGCGGAAATATCGAAGGTAGTACCGCTGGCGACATTCACGCCGCTCGACGTAGCGATGCTGCCGCTGCCGGACAATTGCAACGTGCCGCCGTTGACCGAGGTGCTGCCGGTGTAGGTGTTTGTACCGGTAAGCGTGAGTGTGCCGCTGCCCTGCTTCCACAGCGAACCGCCTGCGCCGCCCGCGATGCCGCCATCCGCGATGACACCATCGAACTCGGCGTTATTGGCGGTACCGAGCGCGAGCGTGTTGCCGCCAAGGGCCACCGTACCCGTACCGGAAAGATCCGTGATGGTCGCGCTGCCAATAGTGACACCGGAAATGTCGAAGCTGCTGCCGCTATCGACGATGACCGAAGCAGCCGTCGCCATGCTGCCGTTGCCCGACAACGCCAGCGCACCCTGCTCGATGGTCATGGCGCCGGAGAAAGTGCTGACACCCGTGAGTGCCAGCGTGCCGCCACCGGAGAGCGCCAGTGGCGCTGCGCCGGTCACGGAACCTTGATCGGTCAATGTCGTGCCGGAATCGACGATGATGTTGCCGCTGGCCAGCACATTCAGCACACCGCTGGTGGTGAGCGACCCGGTGGCCTCCAGCGTGCCGCCATTGAAAGCGACCGTTGGAGCGCCGGCCAGGGCATTGCCGGACACCGCCAAGGTGCCGGAATCGAGCGTATATGTGCCGGTGAAGGCGTTGTTGCCGCTGAGCGTCAAGGTGCCTGGACCATTCAGCGTCAGCGAGCCGGTGCCACTGACCACCCCGGTAACAAACACATTGGGACTGTCCACATAGATATCGCCGCCGGACCCAATGAACGAGCGAGCGGTGGTGAACGACCCAGTGAACTGCAGCGTGCCTCCCTCCAAATACACCGCGCCGCCATTGCCCAGGTTGGCATCGTTGACGACAGAAAGCGTGCCGCCATTGATTCTCGTGTAGCCGGTGTAATTGTTGGTGTCCCCAAGCTGCAGGGTACCGGAGCCGTCCTTGATCAACGAACCCGTGCCGGAGATCAATCCGTCGAAGATCGTCATGCCGCTATCCGTAAGGAAATGGTCACTGCCGACCAGCGTCACGTTGCGGTACGACGTGACCGGTGCAGTGGTTTCCAGCGTACTGTTGGTCAAGCTCAGCGCACCCGTCGCACTGCCCAGGTTGTCGTCGTTGGAAATGGACAGCGTGCCGCCGTTGGTGACTGTCGTGCCACCGGAGTATGTATTGTTATCTGCGAGCACCAAGGTACCCGCGCCGTTTACGGTCAGCATGCCCGCGCCATTGATGAGGCCGGTGGCCGTCAATGTCTGGTTGATGTCCACGTCAATGCCGTTGATGGGGCTGGCATTCAATTGCACGTTGCGGAAGGTGGTGAATGATGCCGTTGCCTCCAGCGTGCCGCCCTGGAAATTCAGCCAGATTCCGCTTGCGCCCAGGCTGGCGTCGCCGGAAACCGACAACACGCCGCCAACGAGGTTCGTGCCGCCTAAGTAGCTATTGGTACTGTTGAGTACCAGGGTGCCGCCACCATTCTTGGTGAGCGCGCCAGTGCCGATGATCTGACCGCTATCCGTAAACGTCATGTTGCTATCGACAGAGATGGTGCCGTTAGAGCTCAGATTCGTGGTGCGGACGGTACCGAATGATTGCGTGACCTCCAGCGTGCCCCCCGATGCCAACGTCACCATTACCCCGCTGCCCAGGCTGGCATCGCCGGAAATCGCCAACGTGCCGCCACTGATCGTCCAGGGCGTGACCGCCGAGGTACTTCCTGTCAGGGTCCAGGTGCTGCTGCCCGTCTTGTCGAATGTCGAAAAGCCCGTGTACTGGCTGCCGATCAGTGCCGTGTTGAAGCTGCTGGCGTAGGTGCCGCCCAGTTCGAAAGTGTCGCTGCCGGCACTGGTCACATTGCCCTCAATGTTTGAGCCGGCTTCAAGCACCAACGTGTTGTTGCCGCCGGTGAAGGTAATGGCATTGGCTTGCGCACCCGAACCGCTCGTACCACCTTCGATGGTGCCTGCATTGGTAACGGTCACACCGCCGTTGGTCAGGATGCCAACACCACCGGCACCGCCCGTACCGCTGCCTGCGCCGCCATTGCCACCGACGATGGTGCCATGGTTGACGATCGGGACACCGCTGTTGCTGGTGACCGAAATGCCGGCACCACCCGCGCCGCCCGTACCCGTCACGTTCCCGGCGGCGTAAACATATCCCTTGCCGCCTGCGCCGCCGGCGATGCGCCCGGTGGCGCCGTTGCTGATGTAGGAGCTACCCATTGCGATGATGCCGGCACCGCCGTTTGCGCCGTTGCCGAAAAACTTGCTTGGATAACCACTACCGTCAGCGCCAGCGCCGCCCTTGATGGAGCCGGTATTGAGGAGTATGAAGTTGCCGGCCAGGCCCGCAGCGCCACCGCCCGCACCGCCATCGTTGTGTCCAGCACCGCCCATGCCGCCGTGGCCGCCGCTGATGGTGCCCGAGTTGTTGATGAACGCATTATTGGTAGCGTAGACGCCAGCACCGCCGCCACCGCCACCACCGCCAAAACCGACGTTGTAGCTATAGCCACCACTGCCGCCGTTGCCACCGGCAATGGTTCCCGTGTTGGTGAAACTCCCTCCTGTCAGGGACTTGCCCACGCCGCCGCCACCACCGCCACCGCCGCCAGCTACCGAGCTATTGGTGTAAGACCCGCCGCCGCCACCACCACCACCATAGCCGTGGCTGCCAGCGCCGCCGCCGCCCGCACCGCCGCCGCCGCCGGAGTAGTAATTGCCACCCGCACCGCCGCTGCCACCGGTTCCGCCCGCGCCTCGCCCGCTCGATCCGCTAGCGCCGATCGCGCCGCCGTTGCCGCCGGAATTGGCATAGGTACCGGTCGTCACCGCGCCCGTACCACCCGCCCCACCACCGCTGCCGGCCGTAGGGCTACCGCCATTGCCACCCGACGCGGCGGTCTGCGCCCACGCCGGCGATGCCAGCAGGCCTAATGCCGCGCAAACCATCAGCGCCAGCAGCCGCGATTTCAATTCGGGTTTTGCAACGGCGTCCGCCCCACCGGCGACAGCGCCACGCGGCGCGTTGGTCAACTCCGAGGCAACCTGCAAAATGCCCAGCGTGCGATTGAATACGATGCGGTAGATACGATTCATGCTTACAACCCCTGTAGCGGGCCTTCATGGCCCGTGTCGTTGCGAGATGGAAAGCCCGGGTGCGATGCCCTCGGGCTGAAAGCGGAAAATCAACAGGCGCGAACGTTGGCCGATGTCATGACCATGGTTTCGTGCTCGCCATTGCGCACCCCACGTGGACGTCGGCAATGAAGCCGCGCAGCGGGGTGCAAGAGTTGAACGGATGTGGAGGGCACTATCGGCGGGATGGATGGCCACCGCGGCGTGCCGGGGGGTTGCTCCAGATAAAAGACCACGCGTCGGACCTGGGCAGGTCCGAAACGGCTTGAACACGGCGATCCATGGCTTCCCCCTGGGCGCACTCGCCCGTCGCAACCGATTGTCGTCGAATTGCGATTAATTATGTGATCCGGTTATCAGTTTTTATGTCTGGCGCGATGCTAGGGGAGATTCGCGCGGCTGGACATGTCCGGGCGTCTCAAACGTGAGACGCAGATACATCTTTCGCCCCGGCCGTGAATGCCGACGACTCGCAATGATTTACGTAGGCCGGCACGTGCGGCCGCGGCATCGCCGTTGAAGGGAGATTCGTCGACCAGACCGGAGACCACCGCGCGCATTCTTCAACACGAGTTTTCTTTTGAATGCGGCTGAGGCGGTCATCGTTCGTCCCCTGCTTTGCGCTTACAGAGCAACGGCGAATGACCGAATGGCATTTCGATTCGGCGGACAGTTGTTCGCCATTACCAACCAGGCAGTTCTGGGTGCAAACCCTTTTTGCGCATTTATCGCGCAGGCACGGCGCGCGAGACTGCCGTCCCGCCCGGCACCCCGCCGGGTCCCCGCGGAGCAACAAACCATGCCGATGCTGCGATTGGAAATGCACCCTGGCCGCACGCCAGAACAGAAACGCGAGTTCGTCCGCGAAGTGACGCGAGTGGCCGTCGAGATTCTCAAATGCCCGCCCGAAAGCGTGGACATCGTGATTCAGGAGATTCCGCGCGAGCTGTGGGCGAAGGCAGGGAAACTGGTTTCGGAGGCATGAATCCGGACATCGAAGACGCCGAAGAAGATCCCTTCTTCGGCGTCTGTGCCTACCTCATCAGTACGCTCAGTTCGATTCAGTAAACTGGATGGCCGGCGACGATCCGCCCGAGGCGCTGCAACTGCCCAGGTTCAGATTGTTGGTTTCACCGGTGGTGCCCGAGCTGCTCGGCCCCACGCAGCTCGGCGTATCGCCGTTGCCGTCGTTGACGGCGAGATTCACCGTAAGCGAGGTGCCGCTGTTGAACTGGGCTTCGGAGCCGCCGGCATTACCGACCACGTTGAACTCCGACTGCGTCCACCACGACGCCAGGCTGTTGGTGCTATCGGACTCGCTGGCCGAATACGCATCCGAACCGTCGGTGAAGGTCACCGTGTCGTTGCCGTTGGCCGAGCTGGAACCGGACAGGGTCAGGTTGCCCAGATCGGTCGCCGCAACGGCTGGCACGCTGGTGGCGTTGCTGTTGACGAAGCACGCGTACTGGCCGTTGCCGCTGGCATCGTTCCAGCCGTTCGGGCAGCCGACGCTTTCATAATCGCTTTCCGACGGGAACACCCAGTTCTGGATGAACACCTGCGGCTCGGCCGGCGTACCGTTGTTATTGGTCGAGTAGACAAACTGCTCCCATACCTGGCAGCTCGCATAGCCGAAGTTGGAACAGGCCGTCGACGAAGAGTTGATATCGGTATTGAGCTGCAACGTATATTGGTTGTCGCCGGTAATACCGTCGCTCTCGCTGCCACCGAAGGGCACGTTCACACCCTCTTCGGAGGTCAGCCCGCTCACCGAGGGGAAACTGCCCACGGCCGATACCGTGGTGGACGGTGCCTGCGCAACATAGTCGGTGCCGTTGCCGGCGGTTTCCGGGCGCAGCAGCGTGCCCTTGGCCGTATGCACTTTCTTCCAGCGAATCGCGGAGCGGTAATGCGGCTCCGATCCGCAAGCGATGCGTGTCCACACCGTGCTGGGGAACGAAGCGTGGAAGCACCCCGCCGTCGGTGGCGGCAAATGCTTGATCGATTCGTGCCAGCTGCCCAGCGCTTCTTTGTGCGCTTGCATGGCCGCATCGTTGCTTGCTTGCGCGGCCATCGCCGGCGAAGAAAGACCTGCTGCGCAAAATACGCCCGCGATAGCAGCAGCGAGCACCAGGTTACGTACGCCAAACATCACATTCGACTGCATTCTTCTCTCCTAAGTAGGCAAATATTTGTACTTGTCCACTCCTCCCCCTCTGGAGTCGATGCACCAACCAGTAATCACAAACAGCAACAACAGCAATTGCTTTCAAAATGCAGCGACGGATGCGTCATCCCCTGCACGTATCCGTGCTGCGTATATACAAACGCCGTGTATTTCAACTTCCCTACCCTTCGATGAAGTTTTTTGATGTCGATGAAATTGAAAATGACGCAGCCTTCACGAACGCGGCCGTGTCGTGACGAAGTCTTCACGACGACATCCGTTTTCCGTTTGATCCGTTTGATTTCAAAAACGCCAACGCTGCGTATCTTTATCGCCGTAATGAAGATGGCACGTCTGGCTCCGCCGCCACTCTTTGATAACTGCGACGATTTGAAATCGGTGCCGATGAATAACAGCGCGCAAGCGGCGCACTTTTGTTCGACGGGTCCAGCCGGCATTGCTCAATATTTCGGCAACTCGCGGCCGGCGTTCCGTATTGCTGCCCGGGCACACTACAATGCGCGCCCTTTTCTCTCGATCCCGGGCAGCGCAGATTTTGATGGACATCGTCGTCAACGAAGAACTCAAGGCTTATATCGATCCGCTGACGCCTGAGGAATACGAGTCGCTGGAACGCAGCCTGCTTGCAGAAGGCTGCCGCGATGCCCTGGTGCTGTGGGGCGAGGTGCTGGTGGACGGCCACAATCGCTACGGCATCTGCCGCAAGCACAACCTGCCGTTTCAGACGGTGCAAAACCCGCGTTTCCAGTCGATCGAAGATGTGCACCTGTGGATGATCGAACAGCACCTTGGTCGACGCAGCGTGTCTGATTTTCAGCGCGGCGTACTGGCTTTGCGCAAACGCGAAATTCTGGCGCAGCGATCGGCCACACCCGCGGCGACTGTGCCGGCGGTTGATCACGAAGATGAAGCCGCTCCCGCGGATGAGCCGACCGCCCCTTCCACCGCACCTGCCGAACGCCCACCCAGCCGGGAAGCGCTTGCGCGCGAAGCCAAGCTCAGCGGCAATCAGGTAGCGCTGATCGAAAAGATCCAGAAGCAGGCAGCGCCCGAAGTGGTGGCGGCGGTGCGTTCGGGCAGTATCTCCATCAACGCCGCCGCAGCGGTGGCGAGCATGCCGGAAGAGGAACAGCGGGAGGCTGCCTTGGCGGGAAGCAAGGAGCTGAAGGAAATGGCCAAGCGGGTGCGCGAATCCAAGCGCAAACCGCGTGAAACAGCGGTGCCGGAGGCGGCCGCGCCTTCACCGGATGTCGACGTGGATGAGGGGGCCGACGAATTGACCAGGCTTCGCCGGCAGGTAGCCGAACTGCAGGAAGAAAACGCCGCGTTGCGCAAGGAGCTGGCCGATTTGCGCGCCGTCGCGGCGTAATTTTCAGGGCGGTCTTGCGGGTTTAAAGTCGCTGGGCCCCGGCTTTCGCCGGGGCGACGACGGTTGTGGCGGGAAAGGTCTTCAAGCGCCTATTTGCTTCGGGCGCCCGTCTTCGCACAGCTCGGCGCGATCGCCACGCACGAAGTCCGCGGTCCAGTTCGTTTCCCAGGTACGGTTGTCGTAGGAATAGGCTTGCTCCCAGTGGGCATGGTCTTGATCGCGGAGCGTCCAGAGGAATCGCACCTTGACCGGACGACCGTGGGTGTCGTGATCCTCGGAATAGAACTCCCCGACCTTCCCGTGGAAACCGCCGACCATGGCCGGGGTTTCGAGCACGCCGGCCTTGCTGCTCACCCAATAGATCGACCATTGCCGCTTGGCCGGATCGAACGTGCGCAGGGTCAACCCTGAGTTGCGCTTCGTTGGCGCGTACATTTCGTCCACGGTAGCCATGCCGTTGAGATAGGGCGACCCGCACAACGTGGCGGGAAATGTCTCCCAATCGTGGCTGCCCACGCCGGTGGCCTTGAGACGATGCTGCGTGGTGACCCAGCCGCTGCCCATGAAGTAATCGAAATCGTGCGTGGTTCCGGTGACCGTGGTCGAGTAGCCCGGCGGAACCGCATCCGCGGCAGCCTGCGGCGCGTCGCCAGCGGCTACTCCAACCATGGCTGCGGCGAACAGCGATACCGCCATCAGGGCGGCGGCGGGTTTGCGATTAAACAGCGTCATTCTGGACCTCCAGTGTCGGCAGTGAGAGGATGCGGCCAGACCATTCTGGCCATCTCCATGAGCCCTTCACCACCCAAGAATCGGCGCCGAGGCCAAGCACAACTTGGGGTGGAGGACTCCCGCCTGCCGTCGCTCTCGGCCATTCGCGCCTTTGAAGCCGCCGCACGACTGGGCAGCTTCGCCAGGGCGGCGAGCGAGCTGGACACCACGTCCGCGTCGGTCAGTTATCACGTGCGCCGCCTCGAACAGCAGATCGGCGTGCAGCTGTTTTTGCGGCATGCGCAGAAAGTCGAATTGACCGTGCCCGGGCAGTTGGTGGCGAGCGAGGCGACCCAGGCATTCGCCGCCCTGCGTGCCAGCTTCATCAAGGCCCTCGACACGGAAGAATCGCGCCTGACCCTGACCACCTTGCCGACCTTCGGCACAACCTGGCTCACACCCAGGCTGGGGGAATTTCGTGCGCGCCATCCGGAGATCACGCTTACGCTCGATCTCTCCGTACCCGCGCACGATCTGACCGAAGGCTGCTTTGACGTAGCCATTCGCAACGGCCACGGCCAGTGGCCGGGGCTGCGCACGGTACCGCTTTTTCCCAGCATCTTCATGCCGCTCTGCGCGCCTGCGCTGAAAGGCGCGGCGCAGAACATCGCCAACCCGCGCGCGAAACTCGACGTCCCGCTGCTCGGCCGGCCGGATTGGTGGGCCGCGTGGTATCGCGCGCAAGGTTGCGCCGACGACACCCTTCCGGGCGAATTCGGCACCAGCCTTCCTACCGAATACCTCGATATTGCCGCCGCGGTGGCCGGGCATGGCATTGCGATCGGATCGCCGATCCTGTTCCGCGCCGAGATCCTCGCGGGGCGATTGGTGCCGGCACACGAGTTCGTCGCCACCGACGGGCGTTCGTTCTGGATGGTCTTTCCCAGCGCCAAGGAGCATCGCCCGAAGATTGCACGCTTTCGCGAATGGCTGTGCGGCGAAGTCGAACGGGAGTTGTGCGCTACGCGAGACTATGTGCGCAGGGCGAGGCCCGGCTGACAGGCCCTAAGCCAGCCGCACCCAATCGATCGCCTCGAGTACATACGTCGCGAACAAGAAATCCCGAATTCCGCTGACCTGACCATCCGACCAGTCGAGCAACACGAAATGCGCCGGTTTTTCTGCGTCGACGGTGCTGTCGAAAACCAGCATCGCCGGGCGTCCTTCCACCGCGCCGAGCGCAAACCGCCACTTCGTGACTTCCGCATAGCGGGTGAAATAGCGGCCGATCTCGTCGCGTCCCTCCCATTGCAGCCGATTCACCAGTTCGAGCTTCACGTCGTCGGCGAGCATGGCGCGAATGGTGTCGAAATCGCCACACTGGAACAGGCGGACATAGGTGGCAATTTTCTGCCGTTCCGCATCGGACATCAGCGGCAACCGGACATCCTCCGGCGCTTGCGCAAGTTGCCGCAACGCCACGCGTCCGCGCTGAAGCGCCGACTTGGCGGCCGGCTGGGAGCATTCGGCAATGCTCGCGATCTCCTCGACCGAATGGCCCAGCACATCCTTGAGAATCACCGCGCAGCGCTGCAGCTCAGGCAGCCGAAGAAAAGTTCGAAAGCTGACCTCGACGATGTCCACCTCGGACGCGGAGTCCGCCGCAATCTCTTCGGTCAACGGAACGATCGTTCCGCGCGACCGCTCGCGCAGGAAATCGAGGCAGGCGTTGTGGGCAATGCGGAACAGCCAGCCGTCGAGATTGTGCGCCTCGGTGCCCTGCGCCCACGCCTGCAGTGCCTTGAGCAACGCATCTTGCAGGACATCCTCGCCGTGCACCGCCGATCCGGTCATGCGCGCGCAGTAGCGATGAAGGCGTGGCCGCAGTGCCTTCAGCCGTTCCTCGAATGGCTCAGTGGTCACGCATCGGAATCCGTTCGGCGGGTTTCGCTCAACACAGGCGATCCCATGAGCGATTCCAGGCTTGCCAGCGCCGCGACCTGGGGGAAATACGCCACCATGCGCGGATCGCTGCGCATGGCCTCGACGGCTTCACGGGTTTCCCATTCGGAATAGATCACGACGCTGGCGCCGTCGCTCGCGGCGATCAGGCGGGTCGATTTCCAGCCGTGCAGCGTGCGGATCACCCCATGGGTGCTCTGCTTCAACAGCGCTATCAGGGCGTCCTGCTTGCCGGGCTGGGCCTTCAGCAGATTGATCAGGATCACGGACTGGTCGGACACGGCGCATCTCCTTGGGTTTGGGATACACCTATGACGATCCGGCAAGTAAAAACGGATCGCATCGCGAAAGATTTTTTGAAAATGCGTCATTTGAGCTCGGCTGGCGTTATGTCCACGCTCAACCCGTTTTTTCCGCAGGCGTCTTCCTGGTCACCGACCCATTGGCGTGTGACCAGGTAATCGCTGCCGTTCACATCATCGTCGGCGGCAACGACATCTTTATTCAAATCGAGTATTCGCCTGGAACGCGCGAGAGCGGCGACGCCATCCTCCCACAGGATGATCTGATGGCCGGCCGGCCAGATCACCCAGGCGAAATAAGCACCCTTGCCGTCCTTTTCGCCCAAAATGCAGGCATGCGTCGCAGCTTGAATGTGCCGGGTACGCAGGTAGTCGATGAGTACGGGGCGATAATTGGAAAAAAATTTGTCGTCGGAAACCTTGAAGGTCTCCAGGCTGCCCTGGCCATGGCCGGCGACAGGCAAAATCGCCCATAGCGTCAAAGTCAGTGAAATAACTGCGCGCCGCATGACACTTCCCCTGTGTAACGTTTCCGGGCCGGATCGGCCGCGACGTCGATATCCGTCAGCCGTTGCGGTTATCACCAAATTCCCGGCAGCCATCGATATTTGACCTGCTGCTTGTACGCAGCGTAACCCGCCAGGCCGCCGGTAAGCACGTGTTCCTCGAACAAGGTGCGCGGAATCAGCCCAAGCACAAATACTGCGGCGGGAAGCAACCCCCACCACGAGCCAAGACAAAGCGGAATGCTCAAGGTCAGTACGGCGCCGGAAATGTAGCCCGGATGCCGCACGATCGCGTAAGGGCCGTTGTCGATGACGGTTTGTCCGCGGTCGTTTTGAAGGCGAACACCCGGCTCGAAATAGCGATTGACCGCCTGCGCCCACCCCGCCACCGCAAATCCCAGGAAGAACGGCAGGTAGGCCGCCCAACTCACCCAATCGGGCGTTTGCGCCAATTGGTAGCGGTAATCGAGCGCCGACACCGGAAACGTGGCAAGGAATGCGATGAAGATGACGGTAATGAATACGTAGTCGAGCTTCATGGTGCCCGGCTGCACGCGTGAGCGCGCCGAGAAAATATCGGGGTTGACGCGCGAAAGCACGCCCATGGCGACCAGCACCGCAGCGATGAAAGCGCCGCAAAACAGCCACGCGCGCGCCCATTCGATCGTTCCGGCGGGAACAAACAGGATTACGCCGATGAGCAGCAAAGAAAAAACTGAAGATAGCAAGGCGCGAATCACGCGCTTCTTCTCCTGAAACCTCAGCCCTGCTGCGCGATCAGGGCGAGGAGATCGCGCAGGTGAGCCTGAAAGCCGAAGGCACGGGAGTGGCTACGCCGCTTTTCGAGCTCAATGCGTGGAAGGACACGAGCAATTGATGGGGCTCTGCCATCGGCGCGTCGACGGTGCCTTCAAGATCCGAGTTGTCGGGTGTTGCGGTACACGACTTTGCGCTTGGCGCAGCGTCGCTGAAGATCACCTGATACACACCGCCGCCATCGCTGGACTGGACGAAAACGGCGCTGACCCAGCCGCCCGGATCCTGATGCGTGATCGAGCCCTTGATATCGATGCGGGCCGTATTGGTGTTATCGCCGGTCTGCGTATGCGCTGCTTGCGCATGAACCAACGGAAAAGCCGTGCTGCCAACCACGAGAGTCCAGATCACTGCCGCCTTCTTAGCGTTCACGAAGACCTCCATCGATGAATGAGCAACTCGTTATGCGTTTGACGTAATCAGCGATCGGTTTGCGACGTTGAAGCAGACACCCGACTCGCCTGCGCAAGTGGGCTGTTGGCAGGAATGGTCACGCCCACCGTGACGTGTCCCCAACCCTGGAAATAACCGTCGCCGGCATCTTGCAGCTTTCTTAGCGCCAGAATCGGCTGCACGGTACCCAATCCGTCGATAACCACCGCAGTGTCCTTGGACCAGGGATCCAGACCGGTGCCTTGCATGGCATCCCAGACGTGATCCCTGATCGCCCACCATTGCGCCTGGAAACGACGTTCCGCGTATTGGGCGACTTGGGCGTCACCGTAGCTGGGCAGCATTTTCGCCACCAGCGCCTGGGCTTGAGCCTGCTCTTGCGGCGTACTCTGCGAACGTGCCGAGGCCAGGATGGCAGCGTAGTAAGGGTCCTTGCGTTCGGCGGCCAGCGTGAGCCACGCAAGTCCTTGCGCCTTGTCGATCGCGATGCCGCGACGCCCGTTGAAGTAATCGACGCCCAGAGCAAACTGGGCGCGCTTTTCTCCCCATCTCGCAGCATATTTCGCTTCGCTGAATCCTGCGGCGTCGTCGCCTTTTTGCCAGTCGTGGACGGCTACGCAGTAATGGAATTGACCGGGAAGCAGCTTTTCAAGCACCGGAACACAGGTGCCCGATAAAGGAGTGGCGGCGGTCGCGGGATAGACCACCCACATCGCGGCCAGCAATATCAAGAAAAACGGGATGTGCCTCATCGCTCGAATCATGTCCAGTTGCTCCGAATGACGACTCCGCGGAGCTTAGCACCACGCAGCGTGGCCGGGTATTCGACAACAGGCGCCCCGCACCTAGGGCCCGTTAGCGTTATTTTCGTAGCCTTGACCTTCTCACGGATGCTTGCCCGGAACTCCGGAGAACCAGGCCCAAAACGCATCGTCAAAGTTCAAACTGCACAGGATGATCGGCTGCATCGCCGGATCGCGATGCCGGATCTCAAGGCGTGCTCCTGACCGGTTGTAGGAAAGATTGCAGAAGGCGACGTCATCGCGCTTGATCAACCGCGTTGCCGAGAACAACTGCTCGACGACGAGCGATTTTTCGGTCATTTCGACGCTTTGCGGCGCAATGGCGCGGTAGCCGTAGGCACCCGCAAATGTGCCGCCCACCAAACTCAGGAATGCATCTTCAAGGCCGATGCCGTGCCGCACGATGTCCCTGAGGATGTAGAGCAACAGGGCGAGCGCCAGCATGGCGGCCACGCCGTACAACACGCGCTGGTCGGTCGGCGTGCGATAGATTCGCGGATGCGGCGTGGGCTTGGGTGCGCTATCGCCACTACCCCGCACGTCGCTACGCGTTGGCAGGTTACCTATCGCACCGCTCGGAAAATCCGGACGGGCGGCGTTTTCGGTGGCAGCAAGGGAATCAAGGAATCCGGACAACCGCTGCCCATCAGTGCCCGCCAAATCGTGATGAATGAGTTGCGTGGCGTTCGCATCCTCGCTGATGGCTTCGACCATGGAACCATGCATGACCACATAGTCGAAGTTCTCGCCTGCCCTCGCCCGATAGGCGGCGAAAGTGAAAGGCGATGCATAGAGCGCGACGACCCAGCACTCCCAGCCTTCCGGAAAGCCCTGGCGACACGTGGCCGCCTGGATGCTGGCCACGTCGTAGTACGCCTTCTTACCTTGCTGACGCAGAAGATCCCGACCTACCTCACGCGCGAGGCGCGCCTTGTCCGCGGTGGCCAATTTGCAGATATCCGTCATTTGCTTTCGCGCAAAAGCGTGCGCCCGATCGCGCCTGATGCCACGTGTGTCCGAGGATTGCCGCTCCACCTGGGCAACAAAAGGCTGGACCCGAACCTGGGAAGGTTCGAGGCGGCTTGAGCACGGCAATGCATTTATCCCCCTGGACGTCATCGAACTCGCCCGCTTGCGTCTATTTGTGTGAAATTTTTATGAGCGCCTAGACTTATTGGATGCTACGCGAGAATCGCATAAGGAGACATGTCCAGTTGTCTCATTTTTGAGACCGGCCGCCTGCCAGAGAGAAGGCACTTGGGCATCCCGTTCTCCCCATTTACCGGAGATGCATGCACTGACCGGCAGGCGCGGGAGCAAAGGCTGGCTTGCGCCGGCGATGACAAAATACTCGGCAGTTCAGATAAACCCGCCAAAAACGCGGCACGCCACCTTCAGCAAACGGTAAGCACGTACCGCGGCAGACTGATACCGATAACGTACGAAACCTTGTCATTTTGTGCTGCAATAGGTCCGCAGTCGGCCAGCACAAACAAAGCAGCGCGGCAATGTGTGGAGCACCTCGTGGAGTTGCGAAAACAGCCCGTAAATGCCCTTTTGCGCGCCTCGACACGGCCATCGAGCCACCGCGCGCCTTTATCTGCCCGCCTCGTTGCACCTGAAACCTGCCAGTGGGCAGGCAGCCCGATGCGGGGCGCCGCCGCGTGACGACGGTAAGCGCCCCTCCCAAGGTCCCATCCCAGTCGACCCTGTTTGTATTCGGCAGCATTACCGCCGTGCTGCTGCTGATCATCCTGTTGAACGGCTTGAGGTCCGATCTGCGCTCGCAATTGAACGAGAGCAGCCATCGCTCGAGCGAAGTAGCCCTCAACGTGGCGCAAGCGATACGCGTCCCGTTGCGCACCAGCGCCAACGCCATCACGTTCGTTGCCGAGGAATCCAACCGCCTGCAACGCACTGCACCGCAGCAAAGCGATGCACTGCTGCAGGGATTGATCGCGGAGATACTTCGGCGGCAACCGCAAATTCTCGGCATCGCCTTCGTCGATACGGCGGCACCCAAAGGAGACGCCACCACGACCGTACCCGCCCGCGCGGCACTGGCAACGTGCCACACGGATGCGCCGGTGCCCGGCGAAGCACCCTGCTTTGGCCCGCTTACGGATACGCCACGCGGCCCGACCTTGTCCGTCGTGGCGCCGCTGGCGGCGCATCAATGGGTCGTCGGAGATGTCCAGGCCAACGCCTTGAAGCGCACCGCCGAAAACATCCCGCACATCAACGATATTTTCTTCAAGGTGGTCGATGTTGCCGGGCAGACCATCGTTCAGGGCGGCAACGAAGCTGCCGCCCCCGCCCCGGGCGATTCGAGCCCGCCATGGTGGGTCGGCAGTTTCTTCGGGTTGCACGACGTCGCTCCGCTTTGGGCCCAAGCGCAGACCGAGCCCTACCCGTTCAGAGTGATTGCCGGCATCAACTATCAGCGGGCGCTCGCTCCCTGGCACCGGCAGGTCGCCACGGCAATCGCTTTCTACCTGCTCTACCTGTTTGCTTTTGTCAGCCTGCAAAGCGTGATGTACCGCGCCACGCGCATGCAGCGTTACTACATCCAGAGCCTGCAAGCCAAAACCCACGACCTGCACGTTGCGCAACGGGTGGGCAGAACCGCCATCTGGACCTTGCACGACGGTCATTTCCAGTGCACCGACGAAGCGGGCGAAATTTTTGGCTTTGCCGATGGACGCAGCAACGCAAGCGTGCCTGAATTTCTGTCGTTGATCGTGCCGAAGGACCGGGAGCATTTGATCGAGCAGGTAAAGATCGCCTGGAGAAACGATGCACCGTTGCGTGCCGAGTTCCACATCAAGCGGCCGGATGGCAACCTGCGCCGACTTTCCGCCGGCGGGCAGCTGGTGGTCGACCAGGCTGGCGTGAAGCGCATGACCGGCACGGTGGTCGACGTGACCGAACAATGGGAAGCTCATCAGCAGCAAGCAGAGAGCGAACAACGCTTTCGCTCGCTGTTCGACCACAACCCTCTTCCTTTCTGGGTATTCGATGTTGCCACGCTGAATTTTCTGGAAGTGAATGCGGCGGCCCAAAAGGCCTACGACTACACGCGCGAAGAATTCCTGGGCATGACGATCCTGGATATCCGGGACCCGGAGTGGCACCCGGACCTGGTCACCCACCTGTCTACGTCGTCGGAAGCCAGGAAAGCGCCCAGAGAGTGGGTGCATCGCACCAAAAGCGGACAAGCCATCGACGTGCGCATCCATGCGGCCAATATCGTCTTCAACGGTAGGCCGGCACGCCTTGTGCTGGCCGAAGACATCACGGCGCATCTGGCCGGCGAACGTGAAATGGCCTACCAGGCCCTGCATGACGTCACCACCCGCCTGCCCAATCAGCACGCCCTTTTCCATCGGCTGGACGACCTGATCGCCGGAGGTTCGAATTTCGATATCGCTTATATGCAGCTGATCGGCCTGGATGCGATCGCCGATACGTTCGGCATCGACGTGCCCACCGGCATCCTGCAGGGCGTTGCCGAGCGCCTCATTCAGTACGCGGGTAACGGCGCGTTCTTGGCGACGGTGACCAACGAGGCATTCGCGCTGGTCGCCCCCGCCGGCCAACTTACCCCCGTCAAGCTGCACGAAATCGTGCAAGCCATCACCGAGCCCTTGCACTACGAGGAAACCCAGCACCAGATCGACGTGGTGATCGGCGTTGCCAATCATCCGCGTGACAGCGCTCAAAGCGACGTGCTGCTAGGGCATGCCGCGCTGGCTTCGCACGCGCACATCCGAAGCGGCCAGCCCATCCACTACTTCACGGCTTCGCTCGCACAGCAATCCAGGGAAAAACTGCATCTTTCCGCTCGCCTGCGGCGGGCCGTGAAGCGGCACGAATTCGAGCTGCATTTCCAGCCCGTCACCAATTACCCGGATCGGCAGCTGGTCGGATTGGAAGCGCTCATCCGATGGCCGCAAGACGACGGCACCATCATCCTGCCGTCGACGTTCATTCCCATGTGCGAGGAATCCGGCCTGATCGTGCCGCTCGGGCGCTGGGTATTGAACCAGGCCGCCAAGGCCAGCCTGCAGCTCAAGGAGGCCGGCTTCGACGTCTTGCCGATCGGCGTCAACATTTCGCCTGCTGAATTGCGCAGCGACCTGGTGGCGAACCTGCGCGCCATTCGCCAGGCCTACTCCCTGGCCGAGCGCGCCATTCACATCGAATTGACGGAAAGCAGCCTGATCGAGCACAAGGACAAGGCCATCGGCATCATGAAACAGTTGAAGGCCGATGGCGTGGCCGTGGCGCTCGACGATTTCGGCACGGGATTTTCCAGCCTTTCCTATTTGCGCGACCTGCCGATCGACATGCTGAAAATCGACCAGGCCTTTATCCGCAACGTCGACTGGGATGCCAGGTCGTCCACCATCTGCGAAGCGATCATTGCGCTGGGCAAGAGCCTGAAGATCCAGGTAATTGCCGAAGGCATCGAGCGGTCTTCGCAATATCGCTGGCTATACAAGCACGGATGCGACGCCGCGCAGGGCTTCTATCTGGGCAAGCCGGAGCGGCTGACGGAGTTCATGGCGCAATGGCATTCCGCCAAAGCCAAGGCGCGATAAACGCCAGTCGCGAACGCTTGGCATAACCTCTTTCGACCTACCTGCGGCAGGCGGACTGCCTGCACTTGCAGCCTTGGGTCATCCATGTATACAGTGTATACATGACGACTCCGAACACCGCCGAGAAGATCGCCTGCGCCGCCCGCGAGCTATTGGAGCAAGAAGGCGCCGAGGCGGTGAGCATGCGCCGGGTGGCCGGCGCCGTGGGCATTACGCCCATGGCGATCTATCGCCATTACCCTGATCGGGAAGCGCTGTTAAACGCCGTGGCCAACGCAGGTTTCCAGGAGCTGGCCGCGTCGCTAAAAAAACGGCGCTTCCGCGGCAAGCTGGAAACGCGCCTGGTGCAGGTGGGGAATATCTATCTTGAACACGCACTGCAAAATCCGCGGCTGTTCGAGCTGATGTTTTTACAGAAGCGCACAGGCGCGCGCGTCTATCCACAGGACTTCAAGGCGCGCCTGTCGCCCACCGCCAATCAAATGGCGGACGTCGTCGAGGAAGGCATCGCCAGCGGCGAACTGCGCAAGGACGACCTGTGGGAAGTGGTATTTGAAATGGGCGCCCTGTCGCACGGGCTCATCATGCTTTATCTCGGCGGGCGCATGGCGCTCTCGGCCGATCAATTCCGCGCTTTCTATGAACGATCGTTTCGGAGACACATCCATGGCATCCTGGCTTGATCCCAAGCGCGTCAGCACCTGCGTCGCCGCCGTCGCTCTCAGTGCGGTACTCCTGTGGTTCGGCACCGGCATGGAGCCGATGTGGCCGCTGCTGTGGCTGGCACCATTGCCCGTATTGCTGATCGCGACGCGTGCGTCGGCCTTTCGTACAGCCATTGTCGCGTTCGTTGCATGGTTTGCCGGCACGCTCAACATGTGGAGTTA
The DNA here is from genome assembly GCF_016904945.1 of Dyella mobilis. Taxonomy (GTDB): domain Bacteria; phylum Pseudomonadota; class Gammaproteobacteria; order Xanthomonadales; family Rhodanobacteraceae; genus Dyella_B; species Dyella_B mobilis. The sequence continues at coordinate 23,462 of NZ_JADIKF010000036.1, read as the reverse complement.
TCTGCACGGGTTGATCGAGGTGCCCGCCGCGGACTACCTGATCAACTTCAGCACCATGGCACTGGTATTTACCGCCACGGTGCTGCTGTTCCGGGCATTGCTGCGCCGTGGCGCCTATATCAGTGCGCTGCTGTCGGTACCGGCAGCCTGGGCGTCGTTCGAATACATCGTCAACCTGGCAAGCTCTTCGGGCACGGCGATCAGCCTTGCCTATTCGCAACTACGGTTTTTGCCGTTCCTGCAATTGGCATCGCTGACCGGCCCCTGGGGCATGAGCTTCCTGGTGTTTTCGTTTCCGGCCGCGCTGGCGATCGGCGCTTATCTGTACCGCGATGCGCCCAGGCGGGCAGCCTGGATCGTCGGTGCTGAAATTGCCGTGCTGGCTGCCGTGCTGGTTTTCGGCACGGTGCGTTTGATGTCGCCGGTGGGCGGACCAACGTTGAAGGTCGGCTTGGTGGCATCGGATGCGCCCGACAACGACAACGTGGCGGCCAAAGGGGCGCCCACCGATCGCCTGCTGCAAGCATACGCAGACGAAGTGGCCAAACTGGCCGCGCAAGGTGCCAAGGTGGTCGTGATTCCGGAAAAAGTCGGCACCGTGACTCATGACGACGCAGCTAGCGCCGACGCGATCCTGCAGGCCATCGCCGACCAAAGCGGAGTCACCCTGGTTGCCGGCGTGGACCACGAAGCAACCAAGGCCGACTACAACGCAGCCCGCGTATACACTCCGCACGCGGCGACGCTGGAATACCACAAAGAACACATGCTGCCGCCGTTCGAGCTGAAATTCACGCCCGGCACATCGATGACCTTGCTGTCGCACGCAACGGGTACCTGGGGCGTCGCCATTTGCAAGGACATGGATTTTGCGAACCCGTCGCGCCGCTACGGCAAGGCTGGTACCGGGCTCATGCTGGTGCCGGCGTGGGACTTCAACGTTGACTGGATCTTCCATGGCCACATCGCCCTGATGCGCGGCGTGGAGAACGGCTTCAACCTGGTTCGCGCCGCCAAGAACGGCAGCCTCTACGTAAGCGACAACCGCGGGCGCATCCTTGCCGAAGTGCGTACCAATACGGCACCGTTCGCGACGCTCATCGCCGACGTACCCACCGCCCACGCCGCCACGCTGTACCAGCAGCTCGGCGACTGGTTCGCATGGGTGGCATTGGCCTTGCTGTTGTGGGCAATCGCGCAGCGACTGCGGTTGCGCAAGGCGCCGCTCGATACCGCAACACGTACCGGCGACGCGACTTGATCACGCCACGGATCACGACTGCAACGGTGCGACTCGCCACCACGGCAGACCTGCCGCCCCTTCGCGAACTGTTTTTTGCCTCGCGGCGCCAGGCCTTCGCCTGGCAGCCTGCCGACTCGTTTCGAATCGATGATTTCGACCAGCAGACCCACGGCGAGCTGTTGCTCGTGGCGGAGGAAACTCCTGCCCGATTGATCGGCATGATTTCCGTCTGGGAGCCGGATCAGTTCATTCACCATCTTCACGTCGATCCTTCGAGTTTTCGCCGAGGCGTCGGCAGCGCACTCTTGCAAGCGCTGCCCGGCTGGCCAAAGACGCGCTATCGGTTGAAATGCCTGTGCGCCAACACGCCCGCACTCGCGTTTTATCGGGCACTTGGCTTTACCGAGGCAGGATCGGGTGCAACCGACGAGGGCGAATACCTGCTGCTGGAGTCGACTGGCGCGGGCTGATTCAGCGGCCGCTCGACCGCCATCCATCAACTAATCTCATAGTTGACAAGCCGCGCACCCCAGGTATCTACTACATCCATAGTAGAAAGGGAGCGAACAGCCAGCATGAAAATTGCCCTTACCGATCGCGAAGCGGATGTCATGCAGGCGCTGTGGGACCACGGGCCCTCACTGGTTGCCGAGGTTCGCGAACGATTGAGCGACGAACTCGCCTATACGACCGTGCTCACCGTGCTGCGCACGCTCGAAGGCAAAGGCTACGTCGGGCACGAAGAAGAAGGCCGCGGGCATCGCTACTTCGCCAGCATCAAGCAGCAGGCTGCACGCAAGAACGCCGTGCAGCATCTGACCGAAAAGCTGTTCAAGGGCTCCGCGGAATTGCTCTTTTCGCATTTGGTGTCGGAGCAGAAGCTCAGCCCCGAGCAGATTCGCCGCATGCGCAAGCTGCTGGCCGAGCGTTTCGACGAGGATGAATCGGAATGATCGCCTGGGTGATGTACGTCATCCTGGTGACGTTCGCGCTGAGTGCGTCCGCACTGGCGGCCGAACGCGCGGCAAAAGTCCGCCGGACGGCGACGCGATGGATGTGGGCAGCATCGCTGGCTGGCTCGCTGGTGCTTCCGACGACGATCGCGTACGTATCGTTCCGGCTTCCCGACACGCTCCTCTCGCACGCCGAACCGACCCCGATCGTGTTGCGCAATGCCACATCGATACCGATGCCTCCGGTGTTGCTGGATCTTGGCGACGCACAACCCTATGAGACATCCGGCAACGTCGATGCCTTGGTGCGCGGAATCTGGGCAGCCGCCTCGGCGCTGATGTTGCTGACCCTTGCCTTGGGCTCCGCGTTGCTGCATCGACGCAAACGCCGATGGAACGAGAAAAGCTTGTACGGCGAACGCATCCTGGTCGCGCCCGACGCAGGGCCGGCCGTCGTCGGCCTGCTGCGCTCGCGCATCGTGGTACCGACGTGGCTGTTGCAAGCGGACCATGAAGCGCAGCGGTGCGCCATCGCCCACGAACGAGCGCATCTGGACGCGCGCGATCCGCAGCTCGTCGCCATCGCCCTGGTGCTGTTGACGCTGATGCCCTGGAATCCGCTGATGTGGTGGCAGTTCCGCCGCTTGCGCCGCGCCATCGAAGTGGACTGCGATGCCCGCGTCCTGCTCGGCGGTCATGATATTGGCGCTTATTGCGAAACGCTGATCCAGGTAGGCCAGCGCCAATCGAGTCACATCGGCGTGCTGCCGGCGATGGCCGATTCCGCATCGTTCCTGGAATTGCGTATTCGACAGATGCTGCGCAAGCCCAAGAAATGGGCGCGCGCATCGGCAGCTGCGTTGCTCTGCGTTGCCTTGGGCATGGCGGCCTTTGCAGCACAGGTAACCCCGCCGGTCGGCGAATCGCTCGATCGCTACACCGGCTACTACCAGATCAGCCCCACCTCGCTCGTTACGGTGACGCGTGCCGGCGACGGTCTCACGGTCCGCATCAGCGGACAGATCGCCGCGCCGAAACCCTTCCACCTGACTCCTTCAGGCAAGGCGCTGTTTGCCGTGAAAGACGGCCCGGGACCGGCCACGGTGCATTTCGTGATGGACGCCGATGGCCGCGCCTCACGACTGATCGCCAGCCAGAACGGGCGCGACGTGCTGGACGTGACGCGCATCGACGCCACCACCGCCGAGCGGATCAACGCTGCGCTCGCGGCACGCATCAAGGCGCAAAAGCCGTTCCCGGGAAGCGAGAAAGCGTTGCAGCTGTTTCTCAGCGACCCCGTCAGCGGCGCCGGCATGAGCGACGACCTGGCCCGCATACGCGCGGAGCAGAGGGCATCGCGGGAGAAGTTTCTCGCTGAACTCGGCCCGGTCGAATCCTACACCTTCACGGGAGTCACCAAGTTCGGCCAGGACAGTTACCTGGTCAAACGGCAACACGGTACGGAAACGGTGTTGATGGTGATCGACGCGAACGAAACCTTGGTGAGCGCTCTCCAGTACACGGGGACGCGAACCTGGTAAGCGCTTTGCGCTCCCGATAAACGAGTTTTCAACCGATTCGCGTTTGACGGTCCTCGGCCGGGGACCCGGCTGCACCCTCTCCCACCTCCATCGACCTGTGGCCATTGCGAATGGCCGCAACGGCACCCCTGTGCCTCCTTCCCCCTCAGGAGTGATGATGTGAAACATACCGCAGCAGATCTTGCCGTACGTTGCCTGGCGGCAGCCTCGATCGGAATCGCATCTCCGCTCGTGCAGGCCGCAGCCCCCAAAGCGGATACCGGTGGCGCGTCTCATTCTTCGTTTGTCCTGGAGATCATCAACGACACGCGCAGCCACATCGATTCGTTTTCGATCACTCCCGCCGGAACCGATCGCTGGAACGAAATCGATTTCATGCGCCCCATGCAGGAATCGTCGTTCGACAGCGGATCCGCCGTCTTGATGCAGATTCGCGACGGCGGCGGCTGCCTGCACGATCTGCGCACGACGCTTTCGGACGGCAACCGCATCGTCACGCGCCGGTTCGACCTCTGTCATTTCCATGCCTACCGGCCCGGCACGCACATCTTCAAGAGCGAGGAATAATCACGTGAAACGAGCACTATCGCGCTGCATCCCCATTCGGTTCTTCACTAGCTGGCTCGTGCTGACAGTCTGGATCGGCATCGCTTCGCTGCCAGCACAGGCCGCCGGCCTGCAGCCAGGTGCGCACACTGGAACCTTGCAAGGCGCGCTCTACCGCATCGACATCCCGGCCAACTGGAACGGCGACCTGGTCATGCTGATGCACGGCTACCAGCCCGTAGGTGCACCGATAAAAAACCCGATGAGGGCGGCGGACGCCACGTCAAACTTTCTTGGCCTGGGTTATGCCGTTGCGCAAAGCCAATATTCATCGCAAGGCTGGGCCGTAGGCGATGCCGTCGTCGACAACGAACGGCTTCGGCGATATTTCATTCATGCCTTTGCACAACCTGCGCATACGTATATCTACGGCTTTTCGCTGGGTGGCATGGAGGTTGCGGCCAGCATCGAACACTATCCGCACGCCTATGACGGCGCGCTGATCACCTGTGGCGTGACGGTCTCGACTCCAGAAATGGTCGCGCGGGGCCTGCTCACCCCGTTGGTGGCATTCGACGCGTTGATACCTGGCGTACTGCCCGATCTGACCGCTCCCGATTCGCCTCCTTTCATTCCAGCGGCTGTCTTCGACAAAGCGCTGCAAGCGCACCCGAAGGAGGCCGCCATCCTGAGTCGGCGACTGGAAACGACATCGTTTTCGCTTTATTACATGGCGTTGCGCGAAATCGAGCACCGTGCGGGCGGCATGCCGGTGGACAATCGCAACACGGTTTATCGCGGTTTCGGTGACGACGACGCGTTCAACCGCAAGGTACATCGCTACACCGGCTCACCCGCTGCCATGGACTACGCCCGCCGCAATGTCACCTTGACCGGTCGCATCGACATACCGCTGGTCATGCAGTGGAATACCAGCGACCCAACCATTCCCGCGCGATTCCACTCCATCTACCCCGAGCAAGTCCGTGCGGCAGGCGACAGCAAGTGGCTGACTGTCCTGCCACCGTTCGGCGAAGGACACTGCAACTTCCCTGCCGAGCAGACCGTCGTGCAGTTCAACACGCTCCTGGACAAAGTGCGCGCCGAACGGCACTGATCGCCATTAGTCAAGGAAACAAAGCCGCTCGCAGGGCGCGCGGCTCGTGGAGGGGCACGTCACGCAGGAAGGCTTCGGCGCTTCAAGCATTCCTGGCCCGGTACTTCATTAACAAAAATCCCTTTGCCGCGCGACCTGAACCGCCACGGCAATCAGCGCAGCCGCAACCGCCATCATGCAGGCCAGCAGCATCCATGGCGGCGCACCGACCAGCAACGCCTCGCGCGCATCGAAATACGGCATCGCCATGCCGCTCATGATGTGGTGGATATTCAGCGGATAGCGGCTCAGCGGAGGAATCAGCGTCGCCACCGGATAGAAGATCGAAAAGACGAACGAAATGGCCAGCGCCGCATATTCGCTGCTAAACAGTATTGCTGACAGGAAGGCTATGGCGAAGAAGACCGTGCCGCCGACAAACCACAACAACGCGAAGCGAGCCATCTGCCCCAGCGGATAGGACACGTGCGCCAGGCGGGAGCACATCATCAACGTCAGCAGCGGCAATACAGAGAGCACGGCAATCTGCCCCACGCCCAACAGCGCCTGCGCCAACGTCAGGTGCAAGCGACTCACCGGCAGGGCCAGTGTAAATCCCACCGTTCGGTGCAGGCGCTCGCGTTGTAATCCGCCCAACGCAAGCACCATGGACAGGATCACGAACAAGGCGCGCGCCGGTCCGCCATAGATCAGCCGGTAGATGTAGCCGACATACCGGTCGCCGATGAACTCCCCGCGTGGCGCGTACCACCCGATCAGGCCGTCGCGGCAAACCACACCCAATACGCACGTGGCAGCCAGCAGCGCCGCACCAAGCAGGAACCGCCCACTGCTCTCGCGCCAGGCCTTGAACAGCAAGGGCATCGTCACACTCATGAAAAATCCCTGCGTGCCACGACGCTGCCGGCCGCCCCAATGAGACCCAGCGCGATCCCCGCGTAGAGGCCAAGCGCAAGCCAAGGCAGTGGTGCGGCGAAGCTCGCCAGCGTCGGCGCAGCCTGCACGGAAAGCTGCGCGCCATGCATCGTGCCGAACAAATCCAACGCAGGAAAACGCGCCAGCCAAGACAGGTCGGCGAGCACCGAATAAGCCAGCAATCCCGCTACCGAAGCCACGGCCGGCGAGTAGGCTCCGGGCAGAACGCAGGAAAAGAAGAACGCCATGGCGAAGACGAGCATGCCGCAGCCGGCCCACAACGCGCTGAACTGCAAGGCGCGTGCAAACGAATAAGCTTCGCCGAAAAACGGGGACAGCAACGGAATCAGCAATGCGGGCAACAGTGCCAGCAACGCAACCTGGATCAGTCCCATGGAAGCCCTGGCACTGACAAGCCGCCATCGGCTTACCGGCAGCGAGAGCGTAAATCCGGCAGTACCTTGTGCACGCTCCTGCAGCACCCCGCCCAGCCCAAGTACGATCACCAGGAGAATAAACAGGTCCAGCACATTGGCTTTATAAACGGCGGCCCAGATGTAGCGCGCATAACTCAGCGGTTCATCGGCACGTGCGCGTACGCGTTGCTGCAGTGCCACCACCAGCGCGCACATCCACAGCAAGGCCGCGGCGCCGATGGCAAAGCGGATCCGGCTTTCCCGCCACATCTTGTACCAGAGCATCAGGTGGTGTCCCTGACCATGTCGAGAAAGACTTCGCGCAAATTCACCGGCGTCACCTGTACGGTCGCACTGAGCGCGCGCGCATAGTCCACGATGCCCTCGACATTGGAACTGGCGAGCACCCTCGCCTGCCGCCCCGTAACACGGGTGCGCTCCACCCCAGCCAGACTGAAAGCAGGCATCGGCTCCTGCGCAGCGATTTCTACAGTGATGTTGCGATAGTTGTTCAGCAGGTTGCTGAGCAAAGTGTCCATGACCAGCCGCCCATGATCGATCATCAACACCCGGTCGGCAATCTGCTCCACCTCGCTCAACTGGTGCGAAGAGAAGAAGACGCTGGTGCCGCCGGCACGGATCTCTTGCAACGCTTGCAGCAGCTCTTCGATGGACACCGGGTCGAGACCTTCCGAAGGTTCGTCGAGAATGATCAGCTCCGGCCGCCTGGCCAGTGCCAGCAACAGGGCCAGCTTGGTGCGCATGCCTTTGGAAATGGCCTTGACCTTGCGCCCCAGCGGCAACTGGTAGTCCTGGAGCAGGCGCGCTTCGATCTGCGGTTGCCAGTCCGGATAGAACGAACGGGTAAAGCGGATGAGCTCGCCGACGCTCATGTAGCCGTACAAGCCTTTGTCTTCGCCCACGTAGGCAATGCGCCGACGGATCTGCACGCTTTGCACGGGATCGTCGATGTCGTATCCCAGCACCCGCCCGGTGCCTGCGGTGGGGCGGATCATGCCGAGCAGCATCTTGATCGTGGTGCTCTTGCCGGCACCGTTGCGCCCCAGAAACCCGGTGATCTGGCCGCGCTCCACCGTAAAACTCAGATCGCGTACCGCTTCCACCCTGCCATAGCGCCGGCTCAGGCCGCGCGTTTCGATAATCGGATCGTCAGTCACGTGTGCGCCATCTCCTGCGTTCCGTCGTAGCGTGAGCCGCTATGGTGCGGACCCGGGGCGATGCGCGGCCGACAAGCCGACACTGTGAAGAACCATGAGCACGATGCGCTCCTGTTGGTAGGGCTTCTGAATAATGAAGATGCCGACCGCCAGCATGACCGACGCGGCACTCAGCCCGCATAGCGCACGCAACGTGCTGCGCGCCGAAAACGTCGTGGCCAGTTCGTGGACCGCCCTCTCTCTGACGGCGAAGAGCGTGCAACCGAGCACCCATCGCCACCTGGCGAGCTGCGTGTCGATATAAGCCACCTCGTTGAAGGTGGCATCGGCCCATTCTTTGCGGTGCGCCGGCAGCATCCAGGTCGCGAAGCGAATGGCCGCCGTCAGTGCCCTGGACTTGGCGCCGTCGTCACCCATCAGGCGCGCCCCGGCGACAGCGGCCGCCATTTCACCTGGCTCGCACGCACGTGCTCGGTCGCGTAAGCCGCCCCTTCCGCAGTGAGGCGATAGAGCTTTCTGGGCGGACGGCCTTGATGCGGCGACGGCTCCCACTTGGATTCGACCATGCCCCGATCGCTCAAGCGCATGAGGATGGGATAGAGCGTTCCCGAAGGAAGCCCGGTCTGCTCCGACAGGTCGTAGCCGTGCAGCCACTGAGTACGCTGCGACATCAGTGCTGCCAGGAGCATCACGGTTTGCGCAGAGGGGGCTCTGAAGGGTGCCATGGATTAAGTCTACATATATCGATATGCGGACGCAAACCCGGCCCAAGCGCCCGCGAAGACGCGATGCGGAGACTGCGGCAAGGCGGAATCAACGCCTCCGCCAAATCGCGCGCCTCCGACCTGCGTTATCGAAGGCGCACGCTTTACGGTTCCCTATCAGTAAAACCCTTTCTGCACCTGGAGCCAGAACCGTGCCGACGTGTCGACGTGCGGGCCGGCCAGCTCCGGCTTGTTGCCGATGGGCACTGCCACGCTGGTGGCAACCACCCAATCGTGCGAAGCGGACCAATGCAGCCCAAGGCCCGCACTGTTGAGGCGCGCACCGTTCACGCCCGGCAGGAAAGGATCCTTGTACGCCTGCACGTGTCCGCTGTCGACAAACGCCGAAGCCTGCCAAGGTCCAGGCAATAGCGAAAAGGTGAAATCGTGGCGATACTCGATGGTCGCCAAGTTCCCTTGCGCGCCGGAAACCACGCCGACGTCATAGCCGCGCACCGTGTTGGGGCCGCCAAGGTAGAACTGCTCGGAAGTATCCAGGTTCTTGTTGGAATGCTGCCCCGAAAATCCGAAATACAGCGCGTTGGTGGTGTCGAGTTGCTGCAGCCGCGAGATGGAGTAATCCCATTTGACGAAGTTGCCTGCAGTACGCGCGCCGAAATAGTCGGCGAACAGGGTCTGGAAGTTGTCCAGATACAGGCGTCCATACGTGCCGCTGACGTTGAAATTGGTAATGCCGCTGCTATCGCGCTGGTCGCCGGCTACCGTCAACACCCAGTTGTTTTCGTGGCGATGGGTTTCCAGGCCGGCTACGTCGATGTCGTCGTACAGGCGCTTGTGATCGAACTCGATCTGCGCATACAGGTTGCCGCGGGTATTGCGAATGAACGGCTGCGACAGGTTGACGCTCTGCGTCGTGGCCGTGCCATGCGCTTGCAGGTCGGACAAGCCGTTGCCCAGCTTGTAATCGAGGCCGGTCAAGCCCAAGCCCAGCGTCGTGCCCTGCCCGGTCAGCAGATAACGGTAGCCGAGGTGACCGTAGTTCATGTTTTCGCCGGAACTGACACCGCTGAAATCGAGCAGATCGCCTTGATGGAACAGGCCGTTGACGTCGAACGTGCCGGAAAGACGCAGGCGATCGGTGTAGGCATTGCCGTAATTGTCCAGGCCCAGCGTGCCGGTGTAGCGCGGCGCGGAGGTGACATCCACGACCAGGTCGGAAGTACCTTCCGCATCGCCGGGGCGCATCACGGAATTGACGATCGCGCCAGGGATGTCCGACAACAGCAACAGGCTGCGCTCCAGGCCGTATTCGCTTACCGGATTTCCCGGCTGCAGCGGCGACAGCGTGGCGTTGAGCGGATAGCTGCCTACGGCGCTCTGGTTTTGCAGCACCACTTTGCCGTAGCGCGCTTCCACCACCGAGATACGCACCACGCCATTGCGCAGGGTCTGCGCCGGCACATAGGCCACGGTAAGCGGGTAGCCGTGATCGTGGTAGTAGGCGCTGATCTTGTCCGCCAGATCATCCAGATCGTTGAGGCTCAGCTCGCGCCCCTCGGCGGATGCCACCAGCGCATGCAAGGCGGCAGCCGGCAACAGCTTGTTGCCGTCGATCTCGATGCTGCGGACTTGAAACTTGCTGTTGTCCTGCGAGCGCTGGGTCTTTTGTTTCTGGATATTCAGATCCAGGTCGGATGAAGGCTGCTGCGCGGGCTGCTGCATTTGCTGCAGCAGCTGGCCGCTATTGGTTTGCGGCGCAACGACGTGCGTTTGCGCATGTACGGACGGGACGCACAGGGCAAGCGCGGAGCAAAGCAGGGAAAGACGCAACGTGGCCGTACGTGGCTCGATTTTCATGAATTCACCGGGGCGATGGGACAGCTTGGCGTGGTGCAAGGAGAAGCGAAACATCATGGCGACGCATCCGTGGGCAGACGTACACCGCTGCCCTGCAATTTCAGGGCAAGACCGGAACGGAAATCGGTGCGCGCGCGGTTGCGCTCGATCGGGCGATGGCGCAACTGATGGTTGCCGCTGTACACGCCGACCGTGTCCATGTCGGCGGACCCGTAGGGCGTGGCAATCGGCGTGGACTGCAAGCCGGCCTGCATCTGAGCAATCCAGCTGCCCTGCACGCCGGTGCCGGCAAAGCCGGCGCTGGTGATGTTGGCCGTGGCGGTCGTGGTCGGATCGACGATCAGGTAATTGCCCGCATCCGCGCCGCTCGCCGTGATGCCGCTGACGGTGACGGTCTTGCCGTTGCCGACATAGGGATCGGCGAAATTGGCCGACCCGTCCGTAACCGTTACGGCATCTCCCGGCAACACGCCGTTGACCGTGAGCGCAACGACATCGCCCACCTTCCCGTTGTACATGCGATTGGTACCGGTGGCGGTAACCTCGATGGCCAGCGGTGTGATATCCGCGGTCAAGCCGGTCGGCTGCACCAGGATGTAATTGCCGGCATCGCCGCCGCTGATGGACATGTCGGTGGCGACCGATTTGCCATTGCCCACGTTCTTGTCGCCGAACTGGCCGACGGTGGCGTTGCCAAGCACGACGTTGTCGCCGCCGAACACGCCGCTGAGCGTGGCGCCGCTCAACGCATCGTTGGTCGTGCCGTCATACACGCGATTGCTGGTGGTGGTACCGATCACCGTCAGCGTGGCGGGCGTGATGGTCACCCAATCGATACCGCCGGCCAGCGTGTAGTTGCTGCCCAGCCCGGTGCCGTTGCCAAGCACCAGCGAACCGAGATTGGCAAAGCGCCCTTGCGCACCGACATTCTTGCTGCCGAGCACGCCCGAACCGCTTACCGTCACGGTCTGGCCGTTCAGGCCGGCGAGCACGCCGTCGTTGCCGAACAGGCTGGCATTTGCGTCGGTGCTGCCGTCGTACACGCGCGTGCCGGTGAGGTTGAGTACATACGGATTGATCGTCGCGCTGGTCGTGGCCGTGCTATTGAAGCTGTAGTTGCCGGCGTCGACGCCGGAGGCGGTAATGCCGCTGACGGCGATCGACACGTTATTGCCAGCATTGGGCGAGCTGAAATTGGCAGCGCCATCGTGGAAGTTCACCGTGTCGCCCTGCAACACGCCATTGCTGGCCAGGCTTACGCCGGCGGTGCTGTCGGTGTCATAGGTCTTGTCCTGACCAGTGGCGCTGACGGTGATGACCCGCGGCGTGATGACGATCGCATCCGTACCGCCGACCAGCGTGTAGTTGCCAGCCAGGGCCGAACCGTTGCCGGTCAGCGCCAGCGTGTTGAGGTTGAAGTCCGCGCCGGTGTAGTTGCCCACGTTCTTGCTGGAGACCGTGCCTGCGCCACTCAAGGTTAGCGTGTCGCCATTGATGCCGTTCAGCACACCGCTGCTGCCGAATAGCGCCGCGTCGGCTCCCGTGGTGGCGTCATACACGCGCGTGCCGGAGAGATTGAGCACGTAAGGGGTAATCGTGCCGGCAAGGCCGGCCGGCTGCACCAGCGTGTAGTTGCCCGCATCGGCACCGCTGACGCTCATGCCGGTGCTGACCGCGATACCCGTGCCGGCGTTCGGCGATGCGAAAGTACCGGTGCTGTCGTTGCCCAGCGTCACGTTGTCGCCGCTGAACACGCCTTGCAGCTGCGAGCCGCTCAACTGGGCCGTGGTGTTGCCGTCGTAGGTCTTGGTCCCTACCGCCGTGCCGTTCACGGTCAGCGTGGCCTTGGTGATCGTCAGCGCATCCGTACCGCCGACCAGCGTGTAGTTGCCGGCCAGGGCCGAGCCGTTGCCAGTCAACGCCAACGTGTTGAGGTTGAAGTCCGTGCCGGTGTAGTTGCCCACGTTCTTGCTGGACACCGCGCCGGCGCCGTTCAAGGTCAGCGTGTCGCCATTGATGCCGTTCAGCACACCGCTGCTGCCGAACAGCGTCGCATCGGCTCCCGTGGTGGCGTCATACACGCGCGTGCCGGAGAGATTGAGCACGTAAGGGGTAATCGTGCCGGCAAGGCCGGCCGGCTGCACCAGGGTGTAGTTGCCCGCATCGGCACCGCTGACGCTCATGCCGGTGCTGACCGCGATACCCGTGCCGGCGTTCGGCGACGCGAAGGTACCGGTACTGTCGTTGCCCAGCGTCACGTTGTCGCCGCTGAACACGCCTTGCAATTGCGAACCGCTCAGCTGAGCCGTGGTGTTGCCGTCGTAGGTCTTGGTCCCCACCGCCGTGCCGTTCACGGTCAACGTGGCCTTGGTGATCGTCAGCGCATCCGTACCACCGACCAGCGTGTAGTTGCCGGCCAGGGCCGAACCGTTGCCGATCAACGACAGCGTGTTGAGGTTGAAGTCCGNCTGAGCCGTGGTGTTGCCGTCGTAGGTCTTGGTCCCTACCGCCGTGCCGTTCACGGTCAACGTGGCCTTGGTGATCGTCAGCGCATCCGTACCACCGACCAGCGTGTAGTTGCCGGCCAGGGCCGAACCGTTGCCGATCAACGACAGCGTGTTGAGGTTGAAGTCCGCGCCGGTGTAGTTGCCCACGTTCTTGCTGGAGACCGTGCCGGAACCATTCAAGGTCAACGTGTCGCCATTGATGCCGTTCAGCACGCCTGCCGTACCGAACAGGTTGTTCGCAGCACCGGTGGTGGCGTCGTAGACGCGCGTGCCGGAGAGATTGAGCACGTAAGGGGTAATCGTGCCGGCAAGGCCGGCCGGCTGCACCAGGGTGTAGTTGCCCGCATCGGTACCGCTGACGCTCATGCCGGTGCTGACTGCAATGCCGCTGCCGGCATTGGGCGATGCGAAGGTACCGGTACTGTCGTTGCCCAGCGTCACGTTGTCACCGCTGAACACGCCCTGCAATTGCGAGCCGCTCAACTGAGCCGTGGTGTTGCCGTCGTAGGTCTTGGTCCCCACCGCCGTGCCGTTCACCGTCAACGTGGCCTTGGTGATCGTCAGCGCATCCGTACCGCCGACCAGCGTGTAATTGCCGGCCAGGGCCGAACCGTTGCCGGTCAGCGACAGCGTGTTGAGGTTGAAGTCCGCGCCGGTGTAGTTGCCCACGTTCTTGCTGGACACCGTGCCGGAACCATTCAAGGTCAGCGTGTCGCCATTGATGCCGTTCAGCACGCCTGCCGTACCGAACAGGTTGCCCGCAGCACCGGTGGTGGCGTCGTAGACGCGCGTGCCGCTGAGGTTGAGCACGTAGGGCGTGATGGTTACCCAATCCGTGCCGCCGGTGAGGGTGTAATTGCTGGCCAGCGCAGTGCCATTGCCGGTCAACGTAAAGCCGCCCAGCCCGCCTCCTGCAAAAGCCTGGTGCGTGCCGGCATTGGCGGTGGAGAGTGTGCCAACCCCGCCCAGCGTCAGCGTTTCGCCGTTCACGCCGGTCAGTACGCCATCGTTGCCGAACAGGCTGGCATTCGCACCGGTGGTGGCGTCGTACACGCGGCTTCCGGTGAGATTGAGAACGACCGGGGTGATATTCGCCGTCGTCGTGGTAGACGTATTGTTGAGCGTGTAGTTGCTGGCGCTGGCGCCGCCCAGCGAGATACCGCTGACCGTTACGGTCTTGCCGTTGCCCACGTTGGCGTCGCCGAAAGTGGCCGAGCTGTCGCTGATGGTGACGTTGTCGCCCACCAGCGTGCCCGCCAGCGTGACTGCATCCGTCACCGAGCCGTTATAGACGCGATTGGTGCCCGTGGCAGTAACGGTGATGGCGAGCGGTGTGATGTTGGCGGCAATGCCGGTGGGCTGCACCAACGTATAATTGCCTATATCGGTGCCGCTGACCGTCATGTTGGTGCTGACGGCAATGCCGTTACCCACATTCTTGGTGGCGAACGTACCGGCCGCGTCGTTGCCGAGCGTGACGTTGTCGCCCGAGAACACCCCATTCAACACGGAGCCGCTCAGCGAAGCTGCGGTGGTGCCGTCATATACCTTGTCGGCAGCGACGGTGCCGCTTACGGTGAGCGTGGCCTTGTTGATCGTCAACTTGTCAGTTCCGCCGACCAGCGTGTAGTTGCTGGCCAGGGCCGAACCGTTACCGGTCAGTGACAGCGTACCGAGGTTGAACTGCGAGGTGCCGGTATAGCTGCCGACGTTCTTGCTGGACACGATGCCCGACCCGCCCAATGTGAGCGTTTCGCCGTTCACGCCGGTCAGCACGCCACTGGTGCCGAACAGGTTGGCATTGGCGTCGGTATTCGCGTCGTAGATGCGCGTACCGGTGAGGTTGAGAACGCGCGGCGTGATGTTGGCCGTGGTCGTGGTGGACGTGTTGTTAAGGGTGTAGTTGTTCGCGCTGGCGCCGCTCAGCGAGATGCCGTCGACCGTTACGGTCTTGCCGTTGCCCACGTTGGCATCGCCGAACGTGGCCGAGGTATCGTTGATGGTGACGCTGTCTCCCGCCAGCGTGCCGGCCAGGGTCACGGCATCATTCAAGGTGCCGTCGTATTGGCGGTTGGTGCCGGTGGCAGTGACGGTAATGGCAAGCGGCGTGATATTGGCGGAAATGCCGGCAGGCTGCTGCAGGATATAGTTGCCCGCATCGGTGCCGCTGACCGACATGTTGGTACCGACGGCGATGCCGTTACCCGCATTCTTGGTGGCGAAGGTGCCGGCCGTATCGTTGCCGAGCGTGACGCTATCGCCTGCAAGCACGCCATTGAGCACCGAGCCGCTCAGCGACGCCGCGGTGGTGCCGTCGTAGACCTTGTTCGCGGCAACCGTGCCGCTGACGGTAAGCGTTGCCGGCGTAATGACCAGCGTATCGGTACCGCCGATCAGGGTGTAGTTGCTGGCCAGCGCAGAACCATTGCCAGTCAGCGCCAGCGTATTGAGGCTGAATTGCGACGCACCGGTATAGGTACCCACGTTTTTGCTGGACACCGTGCCCGCACCGCTCACGGTCAGGGTGTCGCTGTTGAGGCCGGCCAGCACGCCGCCGTTTCCGAACAAGGCAGCGTTGGCACCGGTCGTCGTGTCGTAGACGCGCGTGCCGCTGAGGTTGAGCACATACGGCGTGATCACGCCATTATTGCCCGTCGCCGACGTCGGCAGAATGTAGTTGGACAGCAACGTACCGCTATTGGCCACGAAGTCCGACACCACCAGGGTCGACTGCACGCCCAGCCCGGTGCCGGCATTCGGCGTCACGTAGTTGGCCGTGGCCGATTGCGGAATCGAAGCGCCCTGCCCGTTGACGAAACCGGTCAAGGTGTAATCCGACGCGGTAAGCGTGGCCGAATTGGTGCCGTCATAGACCTTGGTGGGGCTGCCGGTGATCGTGGCGACGAGCGTCGCCGGCGTGATGTTCGCCGTGAGACCGCCAGGTTGCGCCAACGTGTAGTTGCCCGCCTGCGCACCGCCCAAGGTAAAACCGCCGGTACTGACGGCGAGATTGTTGCCGACGTTGGCCGTGCTGAATGTGCCGGCCGCACCGCTCGTGCCCAGGGTCACCGTGTCGCCGCTGAGGATGCCTTGCAGTGCGGCACTACCGGTATTGAGCGTATCGGCGAGCGTGCCGTCGTAAACCTTGTCGCTGGCCGTGACGCCGCTGATGGTCAGCTGCGCCGGAGTGATATTGGCCGTCAGGCCGCTGATCGGCTGCAGGCTGTAATTGGCCGCGGCACTGCCGTTAATGGAGAAACCATTGGCGGTAACCGCGATACCGTTGCCGACGTTCGACTGGGCAAACGTGCCGGAGGTGGAGGTAACCAGCGTGACATTGCCCGCGTCCGAAGCCACCAGCCCGGCTAGGCCGGCAGCGCCCGTGCTCAGCGTGTCGCTCGTATTGGTGTCGTAGACCTTGCCGGTGGCGTAGACACCCGTTATGTAGAGCGGCGCCTGCGCGATGTTGCCAAGGCCGGTTGCCGTGTTCGCCAGCGTGTAGTTGGACAACAGCGTGCCGCTGGCGGGAGTGTAATTGCTGGGCGTGACGGTACCGTTGATCGCGATATTGCTGCCGGCGTTCGCCGAGGCATAGTTGAACGAAGCAGTCGGCGTGATCGTGGCGCCTTCGCCGCTGACGAAGCCGTTGATCTGGAAATTGGATGAATTGAGCTGCGCAAACGTGCTGCCGTCATACACCTTGTTGAGGTTGCCGACGAGGCTGATCGACAACGGCGCAGGCGTAATGCTGCCCGTGGTGTAAATGGTGCTGGGATAGGAGTAATTGCCGGCACAAGCCGAGCCGCTACCGCAGGTAAAGGTGAAGTCCGAGCTGTTCAGCGTAACCTGGAACGGCTGGTTGTTTGCGACGTTCTTGCTGGCGAAATAGCCGATGATGTTCGGATTGACGACGGCGGTATCGCCATTTTTGAAACCGTTCAGCACAAAGTCCTGGGCGCCGCCTACGTTGAGCTCATAGGTATTGGTCCCATCGTAGAGCCTGCTGATGGTCTTGTTGAGGCTGGCAATGAGGCTGCCGGCCAACGGTGCCTGCGTGATCGTGCCGTAGCCGTTGGCGACAACCGTCAATGCATAGTTCGACAGCAGGGTACCGGACCCCGCGGTGAAATCGGCGCTGGTAAGCGCCGCGCTGACGCCCTCGATACCGGCATTGGCCGATGCATATTGGCCGGTTGCCGGATTAACCGTAATGCTTTCCCCGTTAATCACGCCCGACACGGTGAAGTTACTGCCGCTGAGCGCCGCCGTGGTGTTGCCGTCGTAGACCTTGGTGGGATTGTCGACGATCGACACCACCACCGGCGCCGGGTCGATCGTGCCCAACCCCGTCACCGTGCTGTTAAACGTGTAGTTGGACAGCTTGGTGCCCGAAGCGACCGTGAAATCGGAGGGCTGCAGCGTGGCGGTGACGTTGATGTTGGTGCCGGCATTGACCCCGCCATACACCGCAGGACTCTGCGATACGGTCGCACTCTCGTTGCCGGCGAACCCGGTGATGACGAAATCGCTTTGGCTTAGCGTGGCGGCGTCGGTGCCGTCGTAGATTTTGGTGGGACTTCCGTTGAAAACGACGCTCAACGCCCGGGGCGTGATGTTGGCCACCAGGCCGGTCGGTTCCGTCAGCGTGTAGTTGCCCGCCGCGGCACCGCTCAGGCTCATGCCGCTCGCCGTCACCGCAAGACTGTTGCCCACGTCCGACTGGCTGAAGGTGCCGGTGGCGGAACCGGCCTGCAGCGACACGACGTCGCCGGCCACCACGCCATTGAGCGTGGCGCCGGTCGTATTCAGCGTATCGGCCGTCGTGCTGTCGTACACCTTGTTGTTCGCCGTCACGCCGCTGACGCTCAGCGCTTTCTGCGTGATGTTCGCGGTCAGGTTGGTCGGCGCAATCAACTGGTAATCGCTGGCCTTGCTGCCATTGAGCGAAAAGCCGCTGAGGCTGACCGCAATATTGTTGCCCGCATTGGCGCTGGCAAAAATGCCGGTAGCGCCTGAACTGTTGAGCGTGACGTTATCGCCCGCGATCACGCCATAAATACCGGCATTGCTGAGGTTCAACGTATCGGCGGCGCCGCCGTCGTACACCTTGTTGTTAGCCAGTACGCCGCTGAGCAACACCGGTGCGGGCGTGATCGTGCCCAGGCCGGTGGCCGCGGTGGGCAGCACGTAGTTGGAAAGATTGGTGCCGCTGTTGGCGGCGAAGTTGGTGATGGTGAACGTCGCGTTGAGCTGCTGGGAGCCGGCATCCGCACCGGCATAGGCGATCGAACTGGGCTGGTTGACCGTAGCGCCCTGCCCGGCGACAAAACCGGTGAGCTGGTAATTGGACGAACCCAGTGTCGCCGTGGTGGTGCCGTCGTAGACCTTGCTGGGGTCGCCGATGATCGTTGCCGTCAACACCGCCGGATTGATCGTGCCGATATTCGCGGTCGCCGATCCGGACAGGCCGTAGCCGTAAACCGGAATGCCGGCACCGTTGACGATGCTGAACCCGGACGCCGCGGACGGCGTGGTGACGGCGATGTTCGAACCTGCATTGGCCGACGCATACGTGCCGGTTGCCGAAGCGATCGTGTCTCCGTCGATCAGGCCGCTGGTGGTGAGATTGGAGGCCGCCAGCGGCGCGCTGGTGGTGCCGTCGTAGCTCTTGGTTACCGTGCTGGTCAGTCCCGACACGGTCAGCGTGGGCGCTACGCTATAAAGAAAGCCGTTGCCCGAGGCTGCAGCTGCAGTCTGATACGGCGCGTTGTACTGGATGAAATTCGGCGTGAGGCCGCCAGCGGTATCGAGCGTGGGATTGGTGGAATAGATCAGCCAGGGCGAGGAGGTGCCCGTGCTAACGGCGGCGCTGCCCGCGTTGTTGACGAAATTCGCGCCGGTGGCCAGCGTCACGCCTGCACCGCCGACGATCGATGCGCCGCTGGCGATGGTGAGATTGGCGCCCGCGGCGTCCATCACCACCTTGCCGGTGCCGCTCACCTGCGCATTGACGTTGATGCCGTGATAGGCATCGAGCTCCAGCGTGGCGTTCGCATTGTTCCAGCTGATCGCCGCATTGACGTTGATGTCGCCCAGGCCGGCGCTTTGCGTGCCCGCACCGGTTGCGCCTGTCGAGGTGGTCTGCTCCGTGACGCTGGTGCCGCCGTTGAGCGAATTGGAAATGGTGGTAGCCGCGGTGCTGTCGATGGTGAGATCGACAGGGTCGACCAGCCAGGTGCCGGCCTTGCCTTGGGGTGCCGCGGCAGTGACCTGCGCATCGCCGGCCACGCTGAAATGGGCGGCGGAGGTTTCGATGGAACCGCCGCTGCCGCCGTTGGGCGCACTCGCATCCAGCGTGCCGCCGACATTCACCTGTCCCGCCGTCATGCCGCCCAGCAGGGTAATGGTGCCATTGTGGTTCTGTACGGTCTGCGCCTGCACCCTGCCGGTGTTGTTCACCACGCTGGCGAGCAAGGCATCCTTGGCGCCGGCGGTCATGATCACGCGGCCGCCGTCGGCGACGATCAACTGGCGATTTTCCGCCAGGTTGTTCAGCGTGCTCCGATCCACCTGCAGATGCACGATCTGGCTGCCGGAAAAGGTCAGCGTGACGGCGCTGCCGCCGGCAAGCGCCACGGTACCGAGCTGCGCCGTCACCGTTCCCTGGTTGGAAACCTGATTGCCCAACAGGGCGACGTAACCGCCGTTGGCGGCGGTAATGGTGCCGCGATTGACGATGCTGCCCTTGCCCGAGCCGCTGAAACTGCGCTCGCTGCTGCCGAGCGTGCTGTCATCCACGTCCAGCGTGGAAGCAACCAGGCCGCCTACGTTCACCTGCGAACCCTGTCCGAACAACACACCGTTGGGGTTGATCAGCCACACCTGGCCGTTGGCGTTGAGATGCCCGTAGATGTCGCTGGGCGTGCTGCTGAAGATGCGGTTGACTGCAATCGCATTGCTGCCCGGCTGCAGGAAGTTCACCGTTTGATCGGCGCCGATGTCGAAGCTCTGCCAGTTCAGGCTGAGGGTCGAACTGTCCTGCCGGATCGTGGTGACGTTGCCTACTTGCTGGATCTGGCCGGCACCGGACACGATCTGGCCGCCGGTCGGCCCGTTGCCTGCGTGCACCAGCCCCGACATGCCCAGCGACACGGCCAGCAGCGAGAGCGCCAAGGCGCGTTGCCCGACCACACCGCGCTTGCGCGACCCGCCGCCCACGCGCGTGGCATTCGCCAGCTCCGAAGCCGGCACCCATTGGGAAAGGGAACGGTTCCAGCACAGCCTGTAAATGTGGTTCATGAGTTCAACGCGCCTTTTGAGGGTTGATCGCGAGGCCAAGCAGCGTTCATGCCTGCATGCAAGGCCATCGGGGAAATAGGCAAATGAGCGGATCGATGGAGCTGGACTGACCGGTTGAATGCGCCGTGAGCGGCCGCAGGGGCGGTCGCCGTACCGCCCCTGCTCCGCCGATGGCCAACGAACAACCGCGACAGCGAATGGCGCGCACAGCCGGATGTGACGCAAATGCGCACAGTGCGCATGCGAATGGTCCAGCTTGGATCTCGTGGTGATTCGTTCCGGCTCGCGGGACATCAACCCGAAGCCCGATCACCCGCGCGATGTTTTCGCGCACGCCATCGAGGACGCCGGCGCTATCCGCGTCGTCGCCTTGAACGGTCCTGGAAGTTCACGTGAAGTCGCCTGTCCATTGCCAACACCCCCTGCTGAGTAAGCTCCGGCAAGCGCGGCCCCGCACGCACCATGCATGCGGCAGGCGCGCGTGCTGCCCGCACCCGCGGGTGGACTGGTCGATTGATGCGAAAGTAGCGACCCCCAGCCCATTCGGAAGTCTTCCGAATGGCGCATCGCGCACGATGCCATTCCAATGGCAGCGGCGCGACTTTTTCTTCGATAAACGACGCGTAATCCGTTGCTCCGGATCCACCAGCGTGTACGTATGCTATGAGAGAAAACGCCGGACCCAAAGGCGCAAACCCGGGAAATTGCGTCTCGCCATGCGTGACAAAAGGGTACTCCGGCAAAAGTCCATCGTTCGCACCTTTTGCGGCAACTTCGCATTTTTACGGCGGCTTGCACCGGTTTGCGCACGATGTCGATGAAGGCCGGCGGCTTTGCGGCGGCGGGTGTGAAGCAAGTCGATGCCCGGCGATTTTTTTGCAGAAGGTGTCACCCTTTCCGCACGAAGGTGTCCAAACCGCTCAAGCGGCCGTGTCACCGTGTTCCTGCAAACGGCGCCGGAATGCACTCGGCGTGACGCCCGTGCGTTCGCGAAAAGCCGTGGTGAAATTGCAGGCGCTGCGAAAACCGACCTGCTCGGCGATGTCCTGCATGCTCATGCGCGAATCGGACAGCAGTTCGCGTCCGCGTCGCAGCCGTTCGTCCCTGATCCAGGCAAACACTGTCACTTGCAGGTATTGGCGAAAAATGGCCGAAAGCTTCTTGTCGTGCGTCCCCACCTTGTGCGCGATCTCGGCAAGCGGCGGCAACGCAGCAAGGTTGCCCCCTATAAAACGCATCGCCGCGCGCAAGATCACTTCATCGGGCGACAGCAGCTCGGGCGGCGTCGATGGTTCGGTTGCGGCGGTACGCGACGCCAGCCGCAGATGGATGCGTACGCGCGCCAACACCTCGGCAGGCAGGCATGGTTTCAGTACGTAATCGACGGCGCCGTGCAGCAATCCTTCCAGCCGCTCGTCCTCGGTGCCGGCGGAGCTGAGAAAGATGATCGGGATATCGCGCGTGCGCGGCGACTCCTTCAGCAACCGACTGCCGGCAAAACCGTCCACGTGCGGCATCCGCACGTCCAGCAGGATCAGGTCGGGCGACAGCGCCATGGCGCGCTCGTAACCCTGCCGCATATCGGTCGCCACGTTCACGCGCAGTTGCTCGCCACGAAAGAGCTCGATAACCGCGCGTATTTCCTCGGGCTGGTCGTCAATGACCAAAATGAGTGGTTGATTCTGCGCCAACGTCTTGCCGCCCCTGTTCGGCTCCTGTTGCAGCCAGGGGCTGTTCGCCTCATTTGCGGCCGTGCAAACGAGGCAACCAGGCCCTGTCCATGGCGTCGAATGCCGCCACGTCCTGCCGCATTATAGGCAATCGGGCACCGCACTCCCTTCCCCCAAAGGTCACGTCACCTCCCGCAAAAGTCCGTCTCGCCAGGCGCGACTATGCTCTCGCCGCTCTTGGCTATTGGCGCTCTTTGGCGCCAACGGCATGACTTACGCGACGACACAGGGGGAGTCGCAAGTGGATAACCCAGACAATCTGGTGGACTTGTATCTGTTGACCCTGGTGGTAGAAGCCGGGGGCTTTTCTGCCGCCGCTCACCGCGCGGGGACCACCAAATCGCGGCTCAGCCGTCGGATCATCGAACTGGAGGAAAGACTCGGCGCCCAGCTCCTGCATCGGAATGCGCGCCGCTTTTCCGTTACGGCGGTCGGCGAACAGGTCTACCGGCAAGCGCTCTTGATTCGCGAAGCGGCCGCCGCAGCACAAGCTGCCGCCGCCGAAGTAAAAGGTTCGCCTGGCGGCCACGTGCGCATTCACGCGGACAGCCGCCTGCTGCCCCTGCTGGAAGGCATGCTGGAGGGTTTTTCGCATCATCGGCCGCACACCCGGATCAGTGCCATACAGAGTGACGAGGGCGTCGATGCCTTGCTGGAGCAGCGCGCCGATATCGTGCTCTGCATGGACCACACGTTACCCGACAGCGCCGATATCGTCGCGCGCGCCCTGGGCAGCATTCGTCAGGTGCTGGTAGCCAGCCCGCGACTGCTCGCACAGACAGATCATCCGGATCATCCGGATTCGATTCCCGACCAGCACTACCTCAGCCACACCCGCGCAACGACGTCGCGGCATCCCAGCTCCGCGTCACGCCGGCGCCAGTCTCCGCGCTTCACCAGCAACCACGTTTCGACGTTGCTGGCGGCAGCCAGGGCCGGCATGGGTTATGCGCGATTGCCGCTCTATCTCTGCCACGCAGACCTGGAGACCGGCCGCCTGCGCACGGCATTCGAATCGCACGCAGCGCCGCCGCTACCGCTGCACGCATTGACTTTGCAGGAAAAGGCGATGAGCCAGGCGGCAACGAGTTTCGTGCAGTTTGCACGAAAGCATCTCGCGCTTTCGCAACCGCCAGGCATTACGCCGGTCGACAAGATTGATTGAGCGTTGCATCCAGCTTTACAACCTCGGAGCAGCTTTCACACCCGCAACGCTCTACCGGCGCAAAGCGCCGGCACCGAGTGCGCGCACGGACGCGCGCCGCTCTTCCCGGGGCCCCTTCGACCCTTCACGCACTTGCCGGGCACGGATGCCCGGCGAGCGCGCCCTGGGGGTGCCCTTCTCTTTGGTTGGCGGTCTCTAGACTCAAGTGCAACACCCCCAACCGAGGTGCTGCATGGCGAGGAATTACAGTCATCTAAGTGCCGAAGAGCG
>NZ_JADIKF010000035.1 GCF_016904945.1 Dyella mobilis | reverse complement strand
CGACCTCGGCGGCACGTTCAATCTGAGCGGCGGCACCACGCAGGTGGTGGACACGAGCGGCTTGACCCTGGGCACGGTGACAACCGGAAACCTGACGGTCAGCAGCGGCGGCGCCCTGGATCTGGGCGAAGGCACGGTGACGGGAACGCTCACTGCCGCTGGTAATGGCGCGATCTCGCAAGCCAGCGGCAACGGCTCGGGATTGACCGTCACGCAGGCGGCGAGCTTCACGCAGAACGCCAACGGCGCCGACGTGCTGCTCGGCAACGCGAACAATTTGTTCAGCGGTGCGGTGAGTTTCAATGAAGCCCCGAGCGTGCAGATCGGCAACCTATCGCTGACCAATACCTACGCCAGCACCACCGCGCAAACCGTCAGCCTGCCGAGCAGCTTGAGCGGCAGCCTTACGCTGGATTACTCGGCAGCGCCGTTAGCGATATCGGCCAGCAGCGTGGGCGGCACGCTGAGCGTCACCGGTACCAGTATTGCGCTCAACGGCAACGAAAGCAGCGTTGGCTCGCAGACCTATGACGGTGCGGTGGAGTTTGGCGCGGGAGCTACCGCTCTGAGCGCGACCGGCGCGGGCAGCAATATTACGTTCGACGATACCGTCGGTTCTCTTCAGGCATTGAGCCTTTCCGCGAAGGGAGCCGTGACGTTTGATGGCCTGGCTACACTCGCCGGCCTCACCAGCACCAGCGGCACATTCAACGCCGGCGGATTGAATATCGGTACTGGCGGGTTGTCGGTGACGACGACGAGCGGTGCGATCAGTCAGTCGCAGAATGGTGCGTTCGTCGTAGCCGGCACCAGCTCGTTCAACGCGGGTGGCCAGGCCATTACGCTTACTGACAGCGGTAATCAATTCACCGGTGTCGTGACGCTTACCGGGGGTACGACGCAGATCAGCCAGGGTGCGGCAACGCCGCTGATTCTCGGCAACCTGCAGACGGGCGCGCTTACGGCGACCAGTCAGAACGCATTGATCCTGGGCAGTGGCGTGATCGGCGGCAATCTCGTTGCCACTGGCGGCGGGCAAATCAGCCAGACTGGTGCCTTGTCCGTAAGCGGCACCAGCACGATCAATGCAGGCAATGCGGCGATTGCCCTGAGCAATGCCGGAAATGTTTTCTCCGGAACGGTAAGCCTGACCGGCGGCGCCACGCAGATCGCCGACAATGCACCGTTGAGCTTCGGCAGCGTCAACGTAGGCGCACTTATTGCCACGAGCAACGGAGCGATTACCGAAGGCAGCGGCAGCAATGCCGGCATGATCGTCAACGGTACGGCGAGCTTCACGCAGAACGACACTAGCCATGGCACCGGCGAAGACATTCTGCTCGGTAACGCCAACAACAAATTCAGCGGCAACGAGACCTTTGCCGCGGGTTCGGGTGCCGGTGCGCAAATCAACAACCTGACTTTCGTCAACGGCAGCACTACGCCGGGGGCGGTGATTTTGCCGACCACGGTGGCAGGCAACCTGACCCTGGACTACAGCGCTGCCCCGATCGCTGTCACGGGAACCAACGTGGGCGGCGCCTTGGCCATCACCGGCAAGGGCATCACGCTCGATGGCAGCGAGACTTCGGTCGGGGCGCAGACATACGACGGAGCGGTAACGCTCGGTACGAACACCACGTTGCAGAGCACTGGCAACGGTGCCATCGAGCTCACCCAGAGTGTCAGCGGACCGCATGCGCTGGTCATTAGTACGGGCGGCACGGCAAGTATCGGCGGCGCAACCTCGCTGACCGGACTTAGCAGCACCAGCAGCACGTTCAGCGCCAACGCGCTGAACATCGGCGCCGGCGGTTTGTCGGTCACCACCACGGGCGGTTCGATCACCCAGAGCGGCGCCTTCGTCGTGACTGGCGCGAGTGCGTTCAACGCGGGCAGCAACGCCATCACGCTTACCGACCCCGGCAACAATTTTGCCGGTGCCGTGGCGCTGACCGGCGGCACCACGCAGATCAGCCAGGGATCCGCATTGACCCTGGGTGCGTTGCATACCGGCGCGCTTACGGTAACCAGCCAAGGCAACCTGGTGCTGGGTAGCGGTGCGATCGGCGGTGACCTGGCGGCGACCAGCAACGGTGGCGCGATCAGCCAGACGGGTGCGCTGTCGGTGAGCGGCAACAGCAGCGTCAATGCGGGCAACGCGGCGATCAATCTTGCCAATGGCGGCAACGTGTTTGGCGGCTCAGTGTCTCTCGTGGGCGGCGCCACGCAAATTGCTGATGCGTCCGCATTGAACCTGGGAAGCTTGAACACCGGAGACCTGACGGCTTCCAGCAACGGCAGCCTCAACCTGGGTAGCGGCAACGTCAGCGGCAACCTGGTCGCCACCAGCAACGGCGGTGCAATCGGTCAGACGGATGCGTTGTCGGTGGCCGGAACCGCCACGCTCAACGCCGGCAACGGTGCAATATCGCTGACCAATAACGGCAATGCTTTCACCGGAACGGTAACGGCCACCGGTGCAGGCGTGTCGCTGAATGATGCGGGCGATCTCACCGTTGCATCGCTCACCGACAACGGCAATGGCGCCGTCAGCCTGAATGCCACGGGCATGCTGACCACCTACGGCATCAATGCGGGCAGCGGCGACATTTCGCTGGCTTCCAACGGAAGTACGCTGACGACCGGTGGCGCGCTGAGCGGAGGCAATGTTTCGCTGACGGGCTTGAACGGCATTACGTCGCAAAACAGCATTGCGGCCAGCGGCACATTGACCATGAGCAGTGCCCAGGGCGGCATCAGCAGCTCGGGGAGCATCAGTGCAGGCACCTTGACGGGGTCGTCGGCTGGCGCCGTGGCGCTCAATGCCAATAATGCAATCGGTGCCTTGGGTACGTTTAGCGCGAGCGGTTTCAGCCTGACCAATGGCCAGAGCCTGACGGTCGCCGGACCGCTGACCGGCGGCGCAAGCACGGCGTTGACTGTGACCAGCGGCGATCTCGCGCTCGACAGTGCCGTCAGTGGCACCAATACGGCGCTGTCTGCATCGGGGGTGATCACCGAAGGCGGAAACGGCAGCATCACCGCAAGCATCCTGGGTGGCAGCGCCGGCGGTGCAGTCACGTTGAATGGCACCAACCAGATCGGCACGCTCGGTAATTTCAGTGCTGCCAGTTTCAACCTGGTCGACGGGCAAGCGCTTGCAGTGAGCGGTGCCGTCAATGGTGGCTCCGCCGCGTCCATCACCAGCACGGGTGGCGGACTCACCATCAACGGCTCGGTGGCTGGCACCACCACCACCTTGAATGCTGCGGGCGCGATCAGCGAAAACGGCGGCAGTATCGTGGCGGGCTCGCTTTCCGGCAGCGCCAACGGTGCCGCCACACTCAATGGCCACAACCAGGTCGGTACGCTGCAGGGCTTTGCCGCCAACGGCTTCAACTTCACCGACGGGCAGTCGCTGACGGTCAACGGGACGGTCAATGGCAACAGCACGACTACGCTGACCACCACCGCCGGCAACATCAATATCAACGGTGCGCTGGACGGAAGCACGGTTGCGCTGTATTCGGCCGGCGCGATCGGCGAGGGCGGCGACGGAATCAATGCCAACACCTTGACCGGCAGCTCCGCTGGCGCAACGAATCTCACTGGCATCAACCAGATCGATACGCTGGGCAGCTTCACTGCCAACGGCTTCAGCCTGGTGAACGCGCGGACCCTGGCCATCAATGGCCCGGTCAATGGCGGCAGCAGTCTTGCGTTGACCACCAGCAACGGCGACATGGCCATCAACGGTACCGTCAGCGGTTCGGCCACCAGCCTGAACAGTGCCGGCACGCTTAGCGAAGGTTCCGCCGGTTCCATTGCGGCGGGTTCGTTGAGCGGTAGTGCAGGCGGCGGCACCACGCTCACCGGCCAGAACAAGGTCGGTACGCTCGGTGACTTCCGCTCACTACTAGGCTTCAGCTTTGCCGACGCCCAGTCGTTGACCTTGAGTGCGCTCAACGGCAGCAATTACACCGTGAATGCGGGTACTTCGCCGGTATCGCTCGCCGTAACCGGTGACTTGTTCCAGACTGACCACAACTGGCTGTATGACGGCACAGGTACCTGGTCGGCTACCGGATCGATTGGTACGGCCACCAATCCCATCTACGTGCTCGGCCTCACCACCCAGTACATCGGGCTGTTGGGCGATCCGCCGGCCTATTTCTACGCGGTCGGTCCGCTCGGGAATATCCTGCCGATCATCGGCGACGGCGTGAACGTGCCGACGTCGCTGGTTTCCAGCCGCGCGCAGAACGTGAACAACCACCTGGACGCCTATATCGACGCCAGCGTGATCACGGCCAACTACCGTTCGTTCGGTATCGTGGCGCCGGGCATTCTGCTGCCGACGGACCAGCAGAAGTGCGAGGCGCAAGGCAACTCGGATTGCTCGGATGAGTGACCCAAAGCGGAGGACGGATGCGTAAAGCCTGTTGCGTCTTTGCATTGTGTGGCGGCCTGTTGGCTTCGGGAGCAGCAGGCCGCGCAACCGCGCAGATCGCGCCACGCCTGACCGGCGAGGCGGTAATCGCACGGTTGATGACTGCGCAGCAGGATCTGGCGGCACGCGCAGCGTCGTTGCACGACGACAGCCTCGATGCGGCCAGCAAGCAATTGGGCTCGATGGCCGACGCCTTGCGCAAATCGCTCGGCGACAAGGCCAGCCAGCCGGCCGACCTGATGGATGACAGCAGGCACGTTGCGGTGATGCGTGCAGATGCGGCTGTGCAGCGCACGCGCACGTATCTGGATACGGCGAAGGATTGTCCCGGCAGCGATGCCAAGGCGATGGCGAGCGGATTGGCGGCCAATATCGATCGGCTGGCCAAGGCATCGGGCTCGTCCAAGGCGACACCGGTCGTCAGTGGCGTGGAGTCGATGGACCATCGTCCGGTGTTCGCACTGCATCCGGGCAATACCCCGATTGCGCTGGCGTTGATCGGCACCGATCTGGCGGATCCGCAATGCCCCGATCCGCAAGTCAGCGCCATCGACGAGAAAGGCAAGCTGCTCAATGTGCAGCCGGTGGTTACCGGGGCACTGCCGACGCGCATCGAGTTGAAGCTGCCGGATGGGGCAGGGAGCGAGTCGGGCGTGTTCGTGTTGCGCGTGGTAGCCAAGCACAAGGCTTTCCTGCGCGGCTGCACGGCCCAGCCCGAAGCACTGACGGCATTGCAGGTGGCACCGTCGCTGCGCGTTGCGGTCAGCTACAACTTGCAGGCGGTCTGCAACGGTGCGCACGTTCCCGTCGGTTCCGGCAACCTGCCGGACATCGTGGCGTACGGGACCACCTCCACGCAGCAAGTGGCAGCTGGCGGGTGTGCCGATCCCTCGCGTTACGCCATCGGCGCCAAGGTCGTGTTCGGTGACGGTACCAGTTCATCGGTAGGACCGATCGAACAGAGTGCCGTCGCGGACATCACGATGGGGCTTCCGGCCGGACTGACCATGAGCTGGAGTCCATCCACGCGCACGGTTGTCGTGCGTTCGACGGCCAACGTCTGCAAGGGCGTTTACTAGGGCCTGTTAGCACTATTTTCGTAGCCCGCGTTGTCGTTGAGTGGCCGTCAGGTGGTAGTGCGTGGCACTGACTTGGCTGGCTGCCAAGCCGGTGCCGCGCGCTGCCGCATGGCGGCCACTCAACGGCAACCCGAAGGGCCGGGTCTGTTTGCCCGCCATCCTGCCTCATCGCTCGGTCGTGTACGGACGTACACTCCCTCACTCTTCCTTGGCTGGCGCGCAAACAGCTCCCGGCGCGGGCCACGAAAATAGTGTTAACAGGCCCTAGGGCCTGTTAACACTTGCTCGGCACCCGCACGTGCCGGAGCAGGCGACAGCCTGACGGGCTGTCGCCTTGGTGCCGTGCTTATTCTGAAAGGCCCGAAATCACCTGCAGTTCGCTCATGCCGCCCGGGGCAAGATCCTTCATCAGATCCGCAAAGCTCAAGCCGACCAGGCGTTGTGCGCGGCGCAGCAGCAACGGCACGGGGCTGGAAGGCTCGTAGCGGGCGTAGTAGTCGCACAGTTCGTCCAGGGCCCGGGTTACGTCCTGCGGAGTTTCGATGCGGCCGCTGCGGGATTTCGTCGTACCGGAGGACTCCGACGACGTCGATTCGGATTCGCTTTCATCCATGCCTTCGTCAGCTTGCGGCAAGCGCTTGGCCAGCTGCGGCTCCAGGAATTTCTTTACTTCATAGACGTCGCTCAGCAGCGGCTTCAGATCCGGGCCGTA
Source organism: Dyella mobilis (assembly GCF_016904945.1). Classification (GTDB taxonomy): domain Bacteria; phylum Pseudomonadota; class Gammaproteobacteria; order Xanthomonadales; family Rhodanobacteraceae; genus Dyella_B; species Dyella_B mobilis. Next base: position 247,658 of record NZ_JADIKF010000035.1, on the reverse strand, counting down.
GGTACCGACGTGTTCGTTGAAGATGCCGTCGATGGCCTTGATGTGTTCCAGCGCGGTGTTGACCGCGGCCACGCTACCGGTCAGCTGTTCTTCCGGGCAATCCATGCAGCACGCTTCGATCTGCGTCATGCCTGAAGAGGGATCTTCGTCGTCTTCGCTGGCAGCGATCTTCAGGGTGCCGTTGGCAATGCGCAGGTCGCGCAGGCTGAATCGCCCCAGCCGCGGCGACTGCACGAACGGGGTGTTGCGAAAGATGCCCAGTGTGCCCTGCAAGTCGGTCAGCGAGGCCACCGCGTTGACGCGGGAGGTGGGGTCGTTGTCGTCCTCGGCATCCAGCTGGGGATGCACGTTGTCCCAGAATTGCTCCAGCAGGTTGCGGATCAATTGCAGGCCGTCGCTGCAACCGGACATGCCGGATGTACGTGTCCACGCATTGGTCAGGTAAACCGCTACGCGCAGGTCCTTGGAGCGGGCGAGCAACGCTTCGGCCTGGCTGGAAACCTTGTCCCATTCCGGTTCTTCGGCAGCGATGACGCTGTCGCCGACGACCCGTTCGGCCTTGGGTGCGGCCAGGCGTTCCAGCGCCGTGAAATCGGGGTCATATTCGAGGTTTTCCCCAGAGGGGGAGGCATCGTCGATGGGCGACAACAACGGCTCCAGCGCGTGAGTGGTCATAGATGTAAGACTGTCCTTGAGGTGTGGAAATCGTACCGCAATTGAGCGTCCCGCAAGCGCATCGTCCTTCGCTGCGAGAGCTTCTTCAGGGCTGCCGGCCGATGCGCCCGAGTGCTTCATCGCGATGCATGCATGAGGGTCGATGAGCCAGCACGGAATGGCGAATGCCTGGTGCAGGAAGCGCGCTCCCGCAAATGCGGCACGACGGATTTCCGGAAAGGTTTTGTTCGAACCTGCAGCGCGGCCAGGCTTCGCACGCCATGGCACCAGCATGATGCACTGCAACGGTGCAACGGCGCCGCGCTTAGCCCTGCAGCGGTGCGGAAATTATCTGGATAGCGACCCTGTCAGCGAAAAAGCTGCGAAAACAGGGGACCCTCGGCGTGGCACAAATGATGCATCGCATCATGCATCGAGGCTCGCCGATCACGCTTGCGTGACGGACGGGCCGTAGTTCCGGGCAAGTCATTGCGGTGGGATGGGACATGTCGAATAAAGCCACGCGGATCGAACTGTTTCGGCTGCGCACGCCACAGATGCGTGCGTTTCATTTGAGCTGGCTGGCCTGTTTTGCCTGCTTCCTGGCATGGTTTGCCGTTGCGCCGCTGATGCCTTTGATCAAGGACGAATTTCATCTCGATCAACGCCAGCTTGCCGACATCGGCATGGCCGCGGTGGCGGTTACGGTATTCGGGCGATTGATCGTGGGGCCGTTGTGCGATCGCTTCGGTCCGCGGCGAACCTATACGGGTTTGCTGGTGGTGGGAGCGATACCCGTATTCGGCATCGCCTTCGCCCACAGCTACGAGTCGTTCGTGTTCTTTCGCCTGGCCATTGGCATCGTTGGCGCCGGGTTCGTCATTACGCAGTACCACACCTCGGTGATGTTCGCGCCCAACGTCGTGGGCACCGCCAATGCCACCGTGGCAGGTTGGGGCAATGCCGGCGGCGGCGCCGCGCAATGGCTGGTGCCAGGATTGCTTGCGGGAATGCTCGCATTGGGCGTACGGCACGAGCTTGGCTGGCGCGTCGCCACGTGCGCGCCGGGCGTGCTGATGCTCATCGTCGCCATCTTGTATGCGCGCCACACGCAGGATTGCCCGGAGGGCGATTACCGTGTCTTGCGCGCTCGTGGCAATGCGGGCACCCACAGCAAGCGGGGCGGTTGGAAAGCGGTCGCCAGAGCGATACGCAACTACCGCGTATGGATGTTGTTCGTCGCTTACGCTGGTTGCTTCGGTATCGAGCTGTTCGTGCACGGCGTGGCGGTCAGCTATTACATCGACCGTTTTGGCATGGACCTGTTTCATGCAGGTCTCGCTGCGGGGTGCTTCGGCTTGCTGGCTTCACTGGCACGGCCGTTCGGCGGTATCGCGTCGGACCGTTTGGCGCGCAAGCGTGGACTAAGGGCGCGAAGCTGGCTGCTCGGTGCGTTCATGCTGGGCGAAGGTATCGGGCTGTTGTGGTTTTCCGGTGCGCAATCGGCCGGCATCGCCGTGACGGCAATGATCGTCTTCGGCCTTTTTACGCATCTGGCCTGTGGGGCGACCTACGCGCTGGTGCCATTCATCGACCGCCAGGCCATCGGCGGCGTCGCCGGCATCGTCGGCGCAGGCGGCAACGTGGGTGCGCTGGCCGCCGGACTCATGCTCAGAGGCACCGGCTCGGTGCCATACGTGTTCGCGTTGCTGGGATGTTTCGTCATCGCCGGCGCGCTTTGCGCGCTCGCCGTGCGGTTCAGTGCCGAGCACGTGGCACGCGAAGAACGACTTTACCGGGAGGCGTTGCTCCAAGCGGAGCCGCCGCCATCCGCCGCCTGGGCGATCGATTGAGCGAAGAGGAGCAGGACGTATGACGATCAAACTGCTGGTCATCGGCAACGGCATGGTCGGGCACAAACTGCTGGAAGAACTGGCGGCGCGGCAGCCGCCGGACCTGGAAATCACGGTGCTGTGCGAAGAAAGCAGGCCGGCCTACGATCGCGTGCATCTTTCGGAATTTTTCAGCGGCAAGCGCGCCGAGGATCTCTCCCTGGTTGCGCCCGGCTTTTTCGAGCGACCCGGCCTGCATTTGCGCTTGGCTTCGCGCGCCGCGCACATCGATCGCGCGCAAAAGCGCGTCACTACGGCCGATGGCGAGGTGATCGCTTACGACAAGCTCGTGCTGGCGACCGGCTCGCGACCGTTTGTGCCGCCGATACCTGGAAACGATCGGTCGGCCTGCCTGGTGTATCGCACGATTGACGATCTGGACGCGATGCTCCATTGGAGCGCGGGCGCACGAACCGGCGTGGTGGTGGGCGGCGGCCTGCTCGGCCTGGAGTGCGCCAAGGCATTGCGTGACCTGGGTCTGGACACGCACGTCGTGGAATTCGCGCCGCGCTTGATGGCGGTGCAGGTTGACGACGTCGGCGGACGGATGCTTCGTCGCAAGATCGAAGAGCTGGGCGTCACTGTACACACGGGAAAGGGCACGCAGGAAATCGTCGATGGCGATGGCGCGCGTCATCGCATGAAGTTTGCCGACGGCAGCCATCTGGATACCGACATCATCGTATTCTCGGCCGGCATCCGGCCGCGCGACGAACTGGCACGGCAATGCGAACTCGGCGTGGGAGAGCGCGGAGGCATCCACGTCGATCACTATTGCCGCACGCGCGATTGGGACGTCTACGCCATCGGCGAATGTGCGTATTGGGGCGGCAAGACCTACGGCCTGGTTGCGCCGGGCTACGAGATGGCACGAGTGGTGGCGGCACATCTGTGCGCGCTGCTGGAACGCAAGCAAGTTCAGTCGCTGCCGGAGTTTTCCGGAGCGGATACATCCACCAAGCTGAAGTTGATGGGCGTGGACGTGGCCAGTCTCGGTGACGCGCATGGCACCACGCCGGGCAGTCGCAGCTATCAATTCAGCGATGAGCGCCGCCAGGTGTACAAGAAGCTGGTGGTGTCCGAAGACGGCAAGCAATTGCTTGGCGGCGTGTTGATCGGGGATGCGGCGGAATACGGCACCTTGTTGCAGATGATGTTGAACGGCATCGAGCTGCCCGATGCGCCGGAGTTTCTGATCCTGCCGCCACCCGACGGCAAGTCACGCCCCTCACTGGGTGTGGATGCGCTGCCGTCGTCGGCGCAGATTTGCTCTTGCAACAATGTCTCCAAGGGCGAGTTGTGCGACGCCGTCGCCGTGGGTGCCGCATCGATCGGCGAACTCAAGACGGCCACCAAGGCAGGTACTGCCTGCGGCGGCTGCGTACCGCTGGTCACGCAGATCATGAAAACGCAAATGAAACGCCAGGGCCTGGCGGTGAACAATCATCTTTGCGAGCACTTCGCTTATTCGCGTCAGGAGCTCTATCACCTGGTACGCGTCAATCGCATCAAGCACTTTGACGATTTATTGCATCGGCACGGCCAGGGACTCGGATGCGACATCTGCAAGCCGGCCGTGGCCAGCATCCTGGCGTCGTGCTGGAACGAATTCGTGCTGCAAAAAGAGCATGCTTCGCTGCAGGACTCCAACGACTACTTTCTTGCCAACATCCAGAAAGACGGCACGTATTCGGTGGTGCCGCGCATGGCCGGCGGCGAAGTCACGCCCGATGGCTTGATCGCTGTGGGGCAGGTGGCAAAGAAATACGGCCTGTATACCAAGATCACCGGCGGGCAGCGCGTGGACATGTTTGGCGCGCGGCTGGAGCAGCTTCCGCCGATATGGGAAGAACTGATCGCAGCGGGCTTCGAATCCGGGCATGCCTACGGCAAGTCGGTACGCACGGTGAAATCCTGTGTCGGTTCCACCTGGTGCCGTTACGGGGTGCAGGATTCGGTCGGCACCGCCATCGACCTGGAAAACCGCTACAAGGGCCTGCGCTCGCCGCACAAACTCAAGTTCGCCGTTTCCGGCTGCACCCGTGAATGTGCCGAGGCGCAAAGCAAGGACGTAGGCGTGATCGCCACGGAAAAAGGCTGGAACCTGTACGTCTGCGGCAACGGCGGCATGAAGCCGCGGCACGCCGAATTGCTGGCCGGCGATCTGGATACGCCCACGTTGATCAGCTACATCGACCGCTTCCTGATGTTCTACATCCGTACCGCCGACCGCCTGCAGCGCACCAGCACCTGGCGCGACAACCTGGAAGGCGGGCTGGATTATCTCAAGGACGTGATCATCCACGACAAATTGAAACTGGCCGCCGAGCTGGAAGCGGACATGCAGCACATCGTGGACACCTACGAATGCGAGTGGAAGAGGGCGGTCGGCGACCCGTTGACGCGGCGACGCTTCAAGCACTTCGTCAACAGCAGCCAGGGCGACGGCAATCTCGCCTTTGTGCCCGAGCGCGGGCAGATACGACCCGCCACGCGCAAAGAAAAGCAGATTCCGCTTCAACTGGCAACGGAGTAAGGCCATGGACGACATAGTGACGACAAGCGGCATGCTGGCCATCTGCGATCTGGACGATATCGTGCCCGATACCGGCGTGTGCGCGCTGGTCAATGGCGACCAGGTGGCAGTGTTTCGCATCGGCGAGCGAGAGCTGTACGCCATCGACAACGTCGACCCTCACGCGGCTGCCTCGGTACTTTCGCGCGGTCTGGTCGGCAGCCTGGCTGGTCGGGTGGTGGTGGCCTCGCCGATCTACAAACAGCATTTCGACTTGCGCACCGGCGAGTGCCTGGAGGCGCCCGAGCATTCCGTGCGTGCCTGGGCGGTGAGGCTGGAAGGCAACACCGTCGTGCTGGGGCGGCCTGAACGGTGAGCACGAAGCGCCCGAAACTCGTGGTGATAGGCAACGGTATGGCCGGTATGCGTACCGTGGAGGAACTGTTGCAACTCGCGCCGGGGCTGTACGACATCACCGTGTTCGGGGCGGAACCTTACGGCAATTACAACCGCATCCTGCTCTCAATGATGCTGAGCGGCGAAAAGAGCGCCGACGAGATCATGCTGCACGCGCCGCCATGGTATGCCGAGCGCGGCATCGACCTTCACCTGGGCGATCCGGTGGTGCGCATCGATCGCCGGCGTCGGCGCGTGCATTCGAGCAAGGGTGTGGAGCGCGGCTACGACCGCCTGCTGATCGCGACCGGCTCGCGGCCGGTCGTGTTGCCGCTGCCCGGCAGCGATCTGCCCGGCGTGATCGGGTTTCGCAGCATCGACGACGTCGAGCACATGCTGCAGGCAGCGCAAACCTGCCGGCGTGCCGTCGTCATCGGCGGCGGCCTGCTCGGCATCGAGGCGGCCAACGGGCTTTCGCGCCGCGGCATGCAGGTGACGCTGGTCCATCGCTCCGACGTCTTGCTCAACCAGCAGATCGATGTGCAAGCATCCGGCATGCTCATTCGCAACCTGCAGCAGCGCGGCTTGAGTTTGCGGCTGAATACCGAAACCGCGTCGTTCTACGGCAACGGTCGCGTCGAAGGGGTTACCTTTGCCGATGGCAGCCGGATCGATGCCGACCTGGTGGTGATGGCCGTGGGCGTGCGGCCGGATGCGGCCTTGGCAAAAGCCAGCGGCTTGTATTGCGAACACGGCATCGTGGTCGACGACACTTTGCAGACCTACGATCCACACGTCTATGCCGTCGGCGAATGCGTGCAGCATCGCCGCGCCACCTTCGGCCTGGTGGCGCCGGCGTGGGAACAGGCACTCGTGTGCGCTTCGCACCTGGCCCGCTTCGGGCATCGGCGTTATCGCGCTTCGCGCACCGCAACCAAGTTGAAGGTAACCGGCATCGATCTGTATTCGGCCGGCGACTTCATCGGCGGTGCCGGCACGGAAGACCTGGTGTTGCGCGATCCGCGCCGCGGCATCTACAAGCGCCTGGTGTTGAAAGGCCGGCAAGTCGTCGGCGCCGTGTTGTACGGCGACATCGGGGATGGCGGCTGGTATTTCGATCTGATCCAGAGCGCGACCGACATTACGGCGATGCGCGACCGGCTGTTGTTCGGCAAGCACTATTGCCAACCTGCCGCCGATGCGGGAGCGGCGGCATGAGTGTCGCCACGACCTGTCCCTATTGCGGCGTGGGTTGCGGCGTGCTCGCGCGCGCGGCACCCGATGGTTCGGCGCAGGTGCGGGGTGATCCGGCGCATCCCGCGAATGCGGGCCGCCTGTGTGTGAAGGGCGCGGCGCTGGGGGAAACCGTCGATCTGCAAGGGCGCCTGCTTTATCCCGCCTTGCGCGGCGCGGACGGTGCGCTCCATCAGGTGAGCTGGGACGATGCACTGGATCGGGTGGCCGGCACATTCCGGCGCATCATCGATGCGCACGGCCCGGATGCAGTGGCCTTTTATGTGTCGGGCCAATTGCTGACCGAGGACTACTACGTCGTCAACAAGCTGGCCAAGGGTTATATCGGCACCGCCAACATCGATACCAATTCCCGACTCTGCATGTCTTCGGCCGTTGCAGGCCACAAGCGTGCGTTCGGGGAGGACGTAGTGCCCGGCTGTTACGAAGATATGGAACAAGCGGAACTGATCGTGCTGGTGGGTTCGAACGCCGCGTGGTGCCATCCGATCGTGTTCCAGCGCATCGCCAAGGCCAAAGAGCAGCAGGCGAACCGGCGCCTGGTGGTGATCGATCCGCGCCGCACTGCCACCTGCGAATCGGCGGATCTGCATCTGCCGATCAAGCCCGGTACCGACGTGTGGCTGTTCAACGGCCTGCTGGCCTTTCTGTTTCAGCAGGGCGCGATGGATGCGCGCTTTGTCGACGCTCATACCCAAGGGTTGGAACGAGCCTTGGAAGCGGCCCAGGCGCAGGCTGGCGATCCTGCCCAGGTGGCTCGCATCTGCGGCCTGCAGTTGGCGGATTTGCTCGCCTTCTATCGCTGGTTTGCATCTTGCGAACGAACGGTCAGCGTGTTCTCGCAGGGCGTAAACCAGTCCTCGAGCGGTACCGACAAGGTCAACAGCATCATCAATTGCCATTTGCTGGCCGGGCGCATTGGCAAGCCGGGCATGGGGCCGTTCTCCATCACCGGACAGCCCAATGCGATGGGCGGGCGCGAAGTGGGCGGTCTTGCCAACGTGCTGGCCGCGCATCTCGAATTGGCCGATCCGGTGCATCGCGATATCGTGCAGTCGTTCTGGGGTTCTCCGCGCGTGGCGGATCGAGCGGGGCTCAAAGCGGTCGAGCTGTTCCAGGCGATCGACGAGGGCAGGGTGAAGGCCGTGTGGATCATGGCCACCAATCCCGTCGTGAGCCTGCCCGATGCCGACCGGGTAAAAAGGGCGCTGGCGCGCTGCGAGTGCGTGGTGAGTTCCGATGTCGTATCGCACACCGACACGCAGGCTTTCGCGCACGTGCTGCTTCCCGCGCTCGCCTGGGGCGAGAAAGACGGCACCGTCACCAATTCCGAGCGCCGGTTGTCGCGCCAGCGCGCCTTTCTACCAGCCCCGGGCGAGGCGCGGGCGGATTGGCGCATCGTGTGCGAGGTTGCGCGGCGCATGGGCTTTACCCAAGGCTTTGAGTTTCGCCACGTGCACGAGATTTTCCTCGAGCACGCCCGCTTGACCGCGCACCGCAACGCGGAGCCCGGGTGCGATGACTCTCATCGGGTGCACAGGCAGCTCAATCTCGAAGGATTGGCGCATCTCGACCGCGGCGGCTACGACGCGATGACGCCCGTGCAATGGCCGGTACAGGCGAACGGCATGGGTACCTCGCGATTGTTTGCCGACGGTTGCTACGCCCACGCCGACGGCCGCGCACGTTTCGTCGCAACCGAAGCGCGCATGCCGGTGCACGCACCGGATCGCGAGTATCCGTTGGTGCTCAACACCGGCCGCATCCGCGATCAGTGGCACAGCATGACGCGCACCGGCAAGGCGCCGCGCCTGACCGGTCACCTGCCCGAGCCGTTCGTCGACATGCATCCGCACGACGCTCTGCGCTGCGGCGTACGCGAAGGCGAATTGGCGCGTGTCCGTTCGCGCTGGGGTGCCATGGTGGCGCGCGTAAAGCACGGCGGCGGCATTCTGGCCGGTTCGGTGTTCGTGCCGATCCATTGGAGCGATCAGTTCGCTTCCGATGCGCGCGTAGGCGGCGTGGTCAATCCGGTGGTGGATCCCGTCTCCGGCGAGCCCGAATTCAAGCACACGCCGGTTAGTGTGGAACCGTTTCCGGTCCGCTGGTACGGCTTTTCGCTCAGCCGCGATGCGCTGGCGGCGAACGGTCCCAGTTATTGGACATCCATCCGTGGTGAGCAATTCCGTCGCTACGAAATCGCCCATCGCGAGCCGCTGGCCGAATGCGGCCGGTGGGCGCGAGGGTGGCTGGGCGTGACCGATCCCGAAGCCGACTGGCTGGAATACGAGGATCGCAGCACGGGTGTCTATCGCGCAGCCTACCTGATCAACGACCGCATCGAGGCTTGCGTGTTTCTCGCACCGCGTCCCGATCTTCCGGCCAGGCAATGGCTGGCAAGCCTGTTCGATTGCGAGCGGCTGGACGACGTGGATCGCGCAGCGCTGCTGATCGGCGAGCCGGCCAATCCCGCGGAGTCGACCGGCCCGATGGTGTGTTCCTGCTTCGGCGTCGGGCGCCGCACGATTTGCGATGCGATTCGCGCGCAGGGACTGGATACGCCGGCAAGCATTACTGCGCTGCTGCGTGCAGGCGGCAACTGCGGATCTTGCGTGCCGGAGTTGCGCCAGTTGATTGCACAGGTACGTGCGCAAGCGAATGCCTGAAGGCTTGAAAAGGTTTGGGAACGATCGCCGGAGCGAACACGACGTGAAACTCTATCCGCTGTTTGCAGATTTGAACGGCCTGCCGGTTTTGGTGGTGGGCGGTGGCACCGTCGCCGAGCGAAAAATTGCCGCGCTGCTCGCCGCCGGTGCGCAGGTGCGCGTGGGCGCCCGCACACTCTGCAGCGCGCTTGCCGAATGGGTGGCGCAAGGACGGATCGACCATCTGGGAACGTCATTCCAGCCCGAGTGGCTCGACGATGTCTGGCTGGTGATTGCCGCCACCGACGATAGCGATCTCAATGCCCGCGTCGCAGCCATGGCGCAACGGCAGCGCATCTTTGCGAATGTGGTGGACGATGCGGCGTTGTCCCGTTTCCAGGTGCCGGCTGTGGTGGAGCGCACGCCGCTGACCATTGCCATCTCCACGGCGGGCGCTGCGCCTGCCTTGGCGCGCAGGATCCGCGAGAAGCTGGAAAGCATGCTCGATCACGCGCTGGGTGAACTGGTGGCACTGGCCCAGCGTTATCGCGCACGCATTATCGAACGGCGGCCGGACCTGGCTGCGCGCCGGGCATTTTACGATGGACTGCTCGATGGTCCGGTGATGTCGGCGTTGCGCTGCCGGCAGCCGGAGCGGGCGGAACGGCTGCTATTGGATACGTTGGCATCCGCCGAGACGGCGCCGCGAAAAGCTTCCGTGCTGCTGGTCGGGGCAGGGCCGGGCGATCCCTCGTTGCTTACGCTGCGCGCTTTGCGCGCGCTCAACCAGGCCGATGTCATCCTGCACGACCAACTGGTCAGCGATGCGGTGCTGGCGTTGGCGCGGCGCGATGCCGAACGCATCGACGTCGGCAAGCGTTGCGGCGGACGGCATACGCAGCAGGAACAGATCCACCGGCTTCTGCTGGAGCACGCGCGCGCCGGCCGTTGTGTGGTGCGGCTCAAGGGCGGCGATCCGTTCGTGTTCGGGCGTGGCGGGGAGGAAATGGAATTCCTGCAACGCCACGGTATTGTTTGTGAGATCGTGCCGGGCATGACTTCCGCTGTCGCCTGCGCGGCTTACGCCGGCATTCCGCTGACGCATCGCGATTACGCGCGATCGGTGCACCTGCTCACCGGACACGGCAAGGAATCGCCCGATGCCATGGACTGGCCGGTGCTGGCGCAGGACCACCAGACTTTGGCCGTCTATATGAGCGTATCCAGGCTCGATGAGCTTGCACGGCATTTGTTGGCTGCTGGCCGGCGTGCCGACACGCCGTTTGCCATCGTCGAAAACGGCACCTTGCCGCAGCAACGTGTCATCAGCGGAGCGCTGAGCGACTTGCCGACAAGTGCTGCGCGGCATGCCGTACGTTCTCCGGCACTTCTGATCGTGGGCGAGGTGGCCGCACTGGCGAACCGGCACGCATGGTTCGGCGAGCAGACGCGGCCTGTGCACCAAGTCGACGAATGTGTCTTGCCGGAGCTTTGCGCCGATGGCTGACGTGCTATCCGATCTCCCGCTGCAGGGGCGTCGCATTGCGCTTCCCGAGGCGCGCGAACTGGATCTGTTCGCGGCGCTGCTGCAACGTCGCGGGGCATCGGTGTGGCGGTGCCCATTGATAGATATCCGCGACGCGCCCGATCCTGCGCTCGTGCTCGAGTGGCTGCGCCGGTTTTGCAGCGGCGCCTGCGACGATCTGCTGGTCTTTACCGGAGAAGGGTTGCATCGCCTGCATGATCAGCTCGAACGATACGCGCCTACCTTGCGCGAAAGCTTTCTGGCGCAGTTGGCCAGAGTGCGTATCGTCGCGCGCGGTCCGAAGCCGGGGCGCGTATTGCGCGAATGGGGTTTGAAGCCGAGGCTGGTGGCCGATCCGGCGACCACGCCCGGCATGATCGCCTTGCTGGAAACCCTCGATCTGCGCGATCGTCGAGTAAGCGTGCAGCTCTATGGCAGCGAACCCAACGCACCGTTGATGGATTTCCTGCACGCTGCCGGTGCGCAGATATCGACGGTGGCGCCTTACGTTTACGCCGACGCGGCGGCGGATGCCGACGTGCAGGCCCTGATCCATGCGATGCACGGCGGCGAGATCGATGCCATCGCCTTTACCAGCGTGCGGCAAGTGGAGCGGCTATTCCGGCTCGCCGAAGCCGGACAGCGAGAGGTCGCATTGCCGGCAGCGCTCCGGCAAACCGTGGTGGCCGCGATTGGGCCGGTCGTGGCGGATGCATTGCGCGTATGCGGTGTGGAACCACAGGTCGTTCCGCGCGATAACTATTACTTGAAACCGCTCACCCAGGCCCTGATCGAGCGCCTCGGCCGCGCGCCTTAATTTGCCCCCTTGACGCAATGCATAGCTGAGTGGTTATATATAAATCCATAGCCAACGAGTTATGAATTTCTCCATGCCGATGACTCACGACACGCTGTTCCGAACCCTGGCCGACCCGACCCGTCGCGCCATCTTCGAGCAGTTGTGCCGCGAAGGGGAGCAGACGGTCGGTGCCTTGCAGGCGCAGGCCGGAATCTCGCAGCCCGCCGTTTCCAAGCACCTTGGCGTGCTGAAACAGGCCGGCCTGGTGCGCGATCGCCCCGCCGGCCGCCAGACCCACTACAGCGCACAGCTCGGCGCCCTAGCGCCGCTGGTCGACTGGACCCGCCAAATGACCGGTTTCTGGGAAAACCGGTTCGACCGCCTCGAAGACCTGCTGAAAAGGATGGACCAATGAGCGAGACCGCTACCGAAACGCTTTCCGTCGTCGTAGAACGCGAGATTCCCTTTCCCCAGGAAAAGATCTGGCGCGCGCTGACCCAACCGCACCTGATCGAAGAGTGGCTGATGAAGAGCGACTTCATGCCCCAGGTGGATCATCGTTTCAGCTTCCGTGGCGAATGGGGCTCGGTCGATTGCCAGGTGCTGGTGGTCGAGCCGAATAAAACGCTGTCCTACACCTGGGCGGCGCTCGGCCTGGAAAGCGTGGTGACCTGGACGCTGACCGCCGCGGGCAAGGGAACGCACCTGCGCATGGAGCAAATAGGCTTCCGGCCGGATCAGCAGCAAGCCTACCAAGGCGCGAAGTACGGCTGGCAGAAGTTCTTTGCGGCACTGGAACAGGTGCTGGCCAAGCCGGACTGATATTCATCGCAGATGTTGCGTCAGTGCCGCCGTGCTTTGCATGGCGGCACTGAACCGGACACACTGAATTTTCATACAGGCAGTCGGGAGGCACGCTGTTCTCATGAATCCATCCGAACGTATCGACCAACTGATCGAGTCCATCACCGATTGGCGCGGCCAGACCTTTGCCGAAATCCGCCAATGCATCCTCGACTCCGCGTCCGGCATCGTCGAGGAGTGGAAATGGATGGGCAGCCCGGTGTGGTACCGCGACGGAACCATCATCGCTGTCGCCGACGCGCACAAAGGCAAGGTGAAACTTACTTTTGCCTACGGTGCGAAACTGCCCGATCCCAAGGGACTCTTCAACGCGGGCCTGGAAGGCAATGCGCGGCGTGCCATCGATTTTTTCGAAGGCGACCGGATTGCGCGCACCGCACTCAAGGAGCTCGTTCGCGCCGCGATCGATTACAACCAGAGCAAGTCCAAAAAGAAGGCACCTGCCGCTGCGCGTACCAAGACCGCGCCGCGCAAAAAAACGGCTAACTAGAATCTAGGCGCACTCACGTCGTTTGCGCTTCTTGCCATGCCGACTGCATTCCGGCACACGCGTCGTGCGGCTCGAACGGCCGCACTTCAATCAGCAGTCCGGTTGCCTGTACCAGTTTGCGCGCCCACGCCAGCGCGGCGTCCTGATCGGCGGCGCGGATAATCGTCAGGCCGCCGATATATTCCTTTGTTTCCAGGAACGGTCCGTCGGTGGCGTGCACGCCGCGGCCGTTGGCGCGGAGCACCGTGGCCGTGCTTGGTGCTTCCAGGCCGCCGGAAAAGATCCACGCATCGGCGGCTTTCATCTCCTCGCGCACCGACCTGACCTTGCCCATGATGGCTTCCAGCTCGTCGGGCGGCGGTGCGTCGCCATCGCCGCCGGGATGGTAGATGGCGAGCAGATAGGGCTTCATGGCGATCCTCTCCCGGTGACATTGGCGAAGCCCCAATGGGCTTCTGTTTGCGAACGAATGGGACCCTGACGAATCGACAGCCCGGCCGGCCGTGGCGTCCGCCTGGGCGCGGGGCGGCACCCAAAATGGGCCATCCCGCTTTTTTATGTGGCTTTTATCGAAAAGGCCGGGCAACATCGCTGAGTTTGCCGCCTTGCGGGGCGAGCCGCGCCTTCGGGCCGGTCACCATGTCGGAGGGGTGGGTTCAGGGGTCCCCTCAAGTTGCCGATATCTGTTCACATGAGCCTAGTTACGCGCACCAGCTTCCCATCCAACCTGTTCGGCGCCTTGGTCGCCGCGGTCACGCATGCGCATACGCTCGAAGGCTTGACCCGTCCGCTTCTGGAGCTTTTACAGAGGGTTACAGGATTGGAGTCGACCTACCTGACCCGGCTTGACGCGGCGGAAGGCACGCTTTGCGTGCTGTACGCCCGCAACACCGATCGGTTGAGCATTCCCGAAGGCCTGTCCACCCCTTGGGAGGCCACCCTTTGCAAGCGCGCACTGGATGAGGCGCGGTTCTACACCGACGATGTCGGCGGGCATTGGGGCGACTGCGAAGTTGCACGCGCGCTGGGGGTGGTGACTTATCTCAGCGCTCCGGTCCGCGGCAAAGGCGGCGAACTTTTCGGCACGCTGTGTGCCGCGAGCGATGAGCGCAAACCGCTGCCTGACGCGGCCACGCACGTGCTGGGCCTGTTCGCCTACCTGATCAGCCAGCAGGTCGATCGCGAACGCTTGCTGGCAGCGCTGCATCAAGCAAACCAGTCGCTCGCCTCCACCGCCTTGACCGATGCGATCACGCAACTGCCCAATCGACGGGCCTTGCTGGACGACATGCAGCAGCGCCTTGCCAGCCTGCCGGAAGACCAGGCCCTGATCGTGGCCTTTATCGACCTGGATGAGTTCAAGCCGATCAACGATCGCTTCGGTCACGAAGCCGGCGACCAGTTCCTGCAAACGGTGGCAAAGCGGTTGCGCCGAATGCTGCGCGACGGCGACGTGGCTGCCCGCATGGGCGGCGACGAATTCGTGGTGCTCGCGGTCGAGCAGCGTGCGAAAGCCGACGAAGCGGCTGCCGCCTTGTCCCGTCGCCTGGAAAGCGCCACGCGCGGGCGCTTCAAACTGGATGCGGCGCTTGTCGACTACGAGGGCGCCAGTGTCGGCGTGGTCGTGGCCGAACCCGGTTGCTCCAATGCTCAAGCACTGCTGAACAGGGCGGATGCCGCGATGGAAGCCATCAAGCAGACGCGCAAGCACACCAGCGCCTTGCCGACGGTGCCGGCGGTCAGAACCATCATCACGCGCTACGAGTGGCCGGTCATCGACTAAGGCGCGACGCTCGTCACAGGGGAGCCGCTTTCGCTTGCATCCCTATTTAGATCGTGACAAATTGACTCTCCGACGTGCTGCCAAAGCACCGTAGAAGCGCCGCCGGGGAGGGCAGCCATGGATATCCTGGGTTGGATTCGCGATCAGCTGGCAGGCTTTTTCAGCCTCGGGCCATTGCTGGATATGTGCGCCTCGGGCGATTACGGCAAGCTGCTTACGGTCGACGGCTTCGGCAGCCTGCTCGCTCCCGTCATTCCGCTGCTGCTGGTCTTCGAGCTGGTGCGCGGCACGTTGTTGCGCCGAAGCCGGCGCGTGGAATACCAGGTGCCACTGCTGGTGATGGTGCTGAACCGCTTCATCGGCGCCTTTCTTTCCATCGCCATGATCGGCCTGTGCATCGGCCTGTTCAATCGCTTCGCTCCGTTCCAGGCGGGGCTCACCTGGTACGGGTTGTTGTATGGCTACGTGGTGTGGGAACTGGCGCATTTCGTGTATCACTTTCTGGCGCACAAGGTGCGCCTGCTGTGGTGCCTGCATTCGACTCACCACGCCCCCGTGGCGATGAATCTGTCCGTGGTCTATGCGCACATCTTTCTCGAAGCCACCTATGCCGACGTCGTGCGCACGAGCATCTGCATGCTGCTGGGAGTGAGTCCGCCGCTCCTGGTCCTGATCATGATCATCGACGGCTTTTGGGGCAGCTTCATTCATCTCGGCGAGAACGTATTGCGGGAAGGCAAGCTTGGCGTGCTGTATCGCCTGGTGCTGACGCCCTCGCATCATCGCGTTCACCATGCACGCAACGTGCTCTACATGGATACGAACTTCTGCAACCTGCTGCCGATCTGGGATCGCGTTTTCGGCACCTACGAGGAGGTGCGCGAAGACGCTCCGATTGAATACGGCATCACCCGGCCGGTAAAACCTTACAGCGTACTCGATGCCTACCTGGGCGAATTCTGGCTGCTTGGCAAGGATGTGTGGCACGCGCCGGGCTTGCGCAACAAACTGCTGTACCTGGTCATGCCGCCAGGGTGGAGCCACGATGGCAATCATCACACGGCCAAAGTGGCCAAGCAGATGCTGCGCGTCGAGCAGGCATCCGAAGTGCATGCAGAAGCGGGTACGTGAAAGGCTTTGAAGCGATGCGATCCACGTGCGCAAGCCGTCACTTCAGATATCGGGCCAGCCACTCTTCCCAGCGCCGGTAGACATCGCTCGTGCGCACGATGTCGTGGGGAAAATGCGTGTCGGCAGGGTAAGCGTAGAACTCCACTGGCACGCCGTTGTCGCGCAAGGCGTGATACCACTCGTAACTGTTGACCAGCGGCACGTCCGGGTCGCCGACGTCGCCGAGAATGAGCGTGGGCGCTTTCACGTTGCGGGCATACGCAATAGGCGATTGCGTGCGCCAGATATCCCAGTATTTGTCTACCCAGGGTGATCCGCCGAAGTAGAAAATGTCGCCTTGCTGGTAATAGGAGATGGTGTAATCCATCACCCAGTCGGTAAGCGGCGCGCCGGCGACAGCCGCTTTCCAGGTGTCGTAATGGCTGGTCAGCCAGGCCACCATGAATCCGCCATAGGACCAGCCGCTGACGCCAACGCGTTGCTGATCGACGAAACCGAGCCGTTCCACCGCGGCCAGCCCGGCCATCACATCCTTGCCGGGGCCGTCGGCGGTATCGCGAAAAATCGCATGCTGGTAGGCATCGCCAAGATTCGTGCTGCCGCGGTAATTGGGCTGGAAAACGGCGATGCCCTGCGCGGCCAGCCATTGCGGCAAGAATGCGAATGCCACCGACGACGCTTCTTGGGGGCCGCCGTGGATGACCAGCGCAAGCGGATATTTTTCGCCATCGCGGTAACCTGCCGGATAAGTGAGCACGCCGTCTTCCTGGAACCCGTCGGTGCTTTTCCAGTCGATGGATGTGGTGCGCGAGAGCGCGACGCCATCGACAAACGCATTGATATCGGTGAGCCGGCGTGGCTTGGCCGTTGCCGATGTCATGAGGTACAACTCGTCGGGATGGACGGCCGTACTGCCGACGAAGGCGATGGCTCCTTGCCGGGATACCGATATCTCCGGATGCGCGACAACATCGCCCAGGTCGAGTTTCTGCGCCTTGCCTGCCAGCGGCTGTCGCCACAGCGACGCCGTCGTGCCATCCGCTCCTTCCAGTAAAAGTGCGCTGCCGCCGGGCAGCCATGCATAGCGTTGAATGTTGCGTGCCAGATCCTGAGTGACATCGCGGATCGCGCCGTGCTCGGCAACGTAGACCGCATTGCCGTTGTTCTGGTCGCCACCGCGCGGACGCAAGAAGGCGAGGGCATCGCTGTCGGGCGCATAAGTGGGATCCATGCTGCCTTGATCCGATACCAGCACCGCAGACGCGCTGCCTCCGGGCGCCACCTGGGCAATCACGGATTTGAACGATGTGCCCCAATACGGATCCGGAAACTGCGCGAAGGCAATGCTTTGTCCGTCGCGGCGCCAGGATGGCGTGGGCGTATCGTCCTGTTGATCCGTGGACAGGCTGCCGGTGCCTTGGGTCAGGCGTTTGGCCGCTCCGCCCTGGCTTGCAACCACCCATAGATTCCAGGGTGCTTGCGCGGCACGCATCAGGAACTGGTTGTGATCCACCTTGAAGGCGTCTCCCTGTTTTTTGCCGGGCTCGAGTTTTGTGGCTTCGTCTTGGGCGATGAATGCCAATTGCTTGCCGTCCGGACTCCAGTCGTACGCATCCACGCCTTGCGCAGCGCTGGTCACACTGACGGCGTCGCCGCCATTCATGGGCAGCACGAAAATCTGCGCCTGCGCGGAATGCGCGTCTTCGGCAATGAAGGCAAGCCTGGAGCCGTCCGGAGACCAGCGCGGCATGGACAGTTGCTTGCGATGCGAGGTCAGTGCACGCCGTGCGCCGGTGCTGGTGTTTACCAGGTCGATTTCCTGCTGTCGCTCGTTGGATGCCAGGTCGGGCACGGAAACGATCACGGCGATCCACTTTCCGTCTGGCGAGATTTGCGGCTCTTTCAGGCTGGTCAGTTTGCTCAGATCGGACAGTTGCAGCGTAGATGGGCTCGCGGCCAAGCCAGGGATCGACACCAGCGCCGCCAGGCTGGCGAACATCGTCGCTGCTGTTCGGCTTATTCGTCGCGGCGACGGGCAGGGCGGTGTCGCAGTCGGCGTGGTGGTGGCGGGAAAACGGCCCATTGAAGTGCGGCGGTGAAGGTCGGCCATCGGTCGGACTCCGGAATCGTTGGAGTGGGGTGCCTGCTGGTTTGACAATTTAAATCGTAAGACAATATTATAATAATAATGCTCTGGCAGTAGGGTGCGGCTATGGGGAGTAGCGGTAGCTCTCGGTCACAGGTTATTGCGCGCAGGCGCCATCGTCCGGTTTTGTCTTCGTCGCAGGCGGCGCTTTCGCCCTGCGTTTCGGCCGGACGTCATCACATCGTTGGCCGATGGCATCGGCTCATTCCATGCGCGCGTGCCCATGCACGCGGCAACTTCAGATCGTATCGAGATCCGGTGAGAAATCACTCGCGGAGGACGTAAATATCGTTTGTTTTGCCTAGAAAGATTAAAAAATGGGAGGTACTCGCATGCACCGCAACAAGTTGGCGGCTTCGTTGGTGGGATTGCTGTTCATTCCGATCGCAGGTGTGAGTCACGCACAGAGCACATCTTCGTCCAATACGTCTTCACCAGGCACGACGTCGCAAGATAACGCTTCAACGGGTTCGCAGAACCTCAATGACCAAAGCCCGCCGTCTTCGGCTCCCAGCGCAAACGGCGCCAAGCAGCTGCAGACCGTGATGGTGACGGGCTCGGCGATTCCACGCATCGACCTGGAAACGCCCTCGCCGGTAACCATGATTTCCGCGCAGGACATTCAGCGCAGCGGTTTCAGCACGGTGTCCGATCTGTTGCGTTCGATCTCAGCGGATAACAGCGGCTCCTTGCCCAACTCGTTCCCCGGTGCACTGGCGGTGGGCGCTTCGGGTATCTCGATGCGCGGCCTCACCGTGGATTCGACGCTGGTACTGGTCGACGGCAAGCGCGTGGCGGACTTCGCCGGTGCCGACGACGGCGAACGCTCTTTCGTCGACCTCAATACCTTGCCGCTGGCGGCGGTGGATCACATCGAAGTGCTGAAAGACGGCGCTTCGTCGCTGTACGGCGCCGACGCCATTGCGGGTGTCGTCAATATCATCCTGAAGTCTTCTTACCAGGGCGTCCAGCTGACTGCCGACGTGGGCGATTCCCAGCGTGGCGGCGGTTTTACCAAGAAAGGCACCTTGCTGGCCGGTACCGGCGATTTGAACAAGGACGGTTACAACCTCTATGTCAGCCTCCAGGTGGAAACGGATCAATCGATTCAGGCCATGAGTCGGCCGTTCCCGTTCAACACCAACGACCTGTCCTCGATCGGCGGCACCAATCCCAACGTGCCGTCCAGCAACGGCTCCATTTACGGCGCGGTGCGGCCAGCCACCATCAGCAACGGCGACATTCTCACCGGTCTGCCCACCGCCGACGGCGTGTGGCAACCGCTGCGGCCCTGCGGCTCGAATTCGACCCTGGTCACCAACGATCCCAATAATCCCGGCGCCTATTGTTCGCAGAACATCTCCGGCCAATACAGCGAGGTTCAACCGAAGTCGAATCAGTTCGGCTTGTATAGCCGCCTGACCTTCAAGATCAACGACAGCACCAAGGCCTATGTCTCGGCGAGCATGTCCCAGTATCAGTCCTGGGCGCAGGAAGGCAGCCTGGCGCAGATTCAAAGCACCACGCCGACCAATACCACCGGCATCGTGCTGCCGTGGCAACTGGCCAACGGCCAGCTCAATCCCAACGATCCGTTCGCCGCGCAGCAACAGGATGCGCTGATCAGCTATGCCTTCCAGGGCCTGCCGCAGATGCAGAACACCAGCAACCACAATGCGCGTCTGGTCGGCGATATCTCCGGCACGCTCGCCGGCTGGAACTACGATGCCTCCCTGTCGCTCAATCACACCTGGTTGAGCACCGAGGCGCTTGGCTATCTGAACTACAACGCGCTGTACAACGCGGTCGTCAACGGCACCTACAACTTCGTCAATCCTGGCGCCAACAGCCAGGCCGAATTGAATTCGCTGGCGCCGCCGCTCAACACCTTGGCCACCTCGGACCTGCATGCGCTGGACCTTTCTGCCAACCACGAGCTGTGGGATCTTCCCGGCGGCACGTCTGCCTTGGCCTTGGGCGGGCAGTTCCGCTACGAAGCGCAGAACTACCCTGAAATCAATCCCAACAACGAATACCAGAACCGCAACGTCGTACAGGCTGCAGGGCACCGCACCGTGGCGGGCGTGTATTTCGAGTTCGACGCGCCGATCCTGGAATCGTTGGAAGCCGATCTCTCCGGTCGATTCGATCACTACTCCGACGTGGGCAATAATTTCTCGCCCAAGCTCGGCCTGAAATGGAAGCCGCTGGACTGGCTGGCGCTGCGTGGCACGTATTCGAAAGGTTTTCGCGCACCGAGCTTCTTCCAATTGGGCGATTCGCTGTCCTACGGAGGAACGCCTTACACGCCGCCGGCTTCCTATATCGCGGCGCATGGCGACGATAGCTACGTGCAGCACACTGGAGTAGGCGAACTCAGTGTCGGCAGCCCCGTTCTGAAACCGGAAAAGTCCACCAGCATCACGTTCGGCGTGGTGTTGCAGCCCACGAGCTGGCTCAGCGCTTCGCTCGATTACTACCAGATCAAGAAAACCAGCGTGATTTCCGACCCCAATTGGGGCCTGGCCATCAACAACTATTTTTCCGGTCTGACGCTTCCCGCCGGCTTTACCGTGACGCCGAATCGGCCGGACCCGAATTATCCGGACATGATGCCCACGCCGGCGGTGCTTACTGCGCCCTACGTCAACGCGAACTGGCTGAAGACCAACGGCGTCGACCTGGATCTGCAGACCCACGTGAAGTTCGACAACGGCATTCAGTGGGAAAGCGATCTCAGCGGCACCGAAATCTTCAACTGGGAGCAGTCGTACGGCCCCGGGCAGGTGTACCAGTTCGTGGGGTATCAGGCGCCTTATGTGCTGTCCGCCGGCACGGGCACGCCGCGTCTGCGCGGAGCCTGGTCCAATACGCTGATCTACGGCCCCGCTACGGTGACGATGACGGCGCGCTACACCAGCGGCATGCTGATGGTGTCGCAGGATGTCGGCGTGCTGCCCGTTCCAGGCTCCTGCCTGTCGACCAATCCGGACGGCCTGCCGTTCCCCAACAGTTGCTGGACGGGTTCCTTCACCGATGTGGATCTGACCGGCAGCTACGACATCAACCGGCACGTTACGGTGACCGCGTCGATCTTCAATCTGTTCAACCGGCTGCCGCCGTTCGATCCGGCCAACTACGCGGGGCTCAACTACAACCCAGGCTTCGCGCAGTCGGGCATCGTCGGTCGCTTCTTCAATCTTGGCGTGAAGGTGAAGTTCTAGCTCATTAGGCGACGAGGGAATCGCAAGGTGCCTTGATCGCATCAAGGCACCTTCAGCGTTTTGCGACGCCGATGCGCTCTTTGAGCAGCAGATCGACGACGGCGCGCGATGCGGCACTTCGATATGCATCCTTGCGCTGCAGCAGGACCGCCGTGCGCTTGAGCAAGCCGGGATTGAGCGCCACGGCGCAAAGGTCCGGATGCTGCCGTGCGATGGCCGCCGGCAGCAGCGTGGACAGGGTCGTACGCCGAACGATTTCCACCACCATGCCGACGGAATTGGCTTCGATGGCGACACGCGGATGCACGAGGTGCTGCCGGCAGTAGCGATCGATCTGCTCGCGCGTGGCAAATTCCCCGGAAAGCAGCACCAGGGACTCGTCGTTGAGAGCGCGCAAGCCGATGGTCTTCTTGCCGCTGCTGGGGTGCGATTTGCCCACCACCAGCGCCAGCGTTTCCTCGAACAGCGGTTGCGCCTGGATGTCGGCGGAGCGTGCCTCGTCGAAACCGATGCCCACATCGAGCCGGTCGTCGCTCAGAATCTCCTCCAGGCGATCCTGCGGCATTTCCTTCATCGCCAGGGTGACGCCGCCATGACGTCGGTGAAAGGCTTCGGCCAGCGGACCGGCCAGGTAGTAAGTAAACGTGGGTGTCATGCCGATACGAAGCTCGCCCCGGCTCAGATCCTGCACGTCGTGCAGGGCCCGCTTGCCCGCGTCCAGGTCCAGCAATGCGCGCCGCGCGTGCAGCGTGTATTCCTTGCCCGCGTCCGTGAGGCGCACCTGCCTGCCGGTGCGGTCGAACAGGGTCGCGCCGAGCGACTCTTCGAGCTGCCGGATCTGTTGCGAAAGCGCGGGCTGGGAAACGTGCAGCGCCGCCGCCGCGCGAGTGAAGCCGCCGTGTTCGACGACGGCGAGGAAATACTTGATGTGGCGCAGAAGCATGGCTGCAGACCCATAAGCAATACCAATGGGAACCATAATAAACCAGTCTTTTACCTTACGGATGGCCAGGCGTACCTTGTGCTCCAACGGTTCCACATTGCAGAGGTAGCCCCATGGATTTCGTAAAACGCACCATCGACCTGGCCATGAAAAACGTAGAGGAGGGCGGCCGTCCCTTCGCCACGGTGATCGTTCGCGATGGCGAAGTGGTCGCCGAGAGCCCCAACAAGGTGGCCCAGACCGGCGACCCGACCGCGCATGCGGAGATCCTGGCGATTCGCGAGGCCTGCCGGAAACTGGGTACCGAGCACCTGACCGATTGCGATATCTACATCCTGGCCAGCCCGTGCCCGATGTGCCTGGGGTCGATGTATTACTGCAGTCCACGCCAGGTTATCTACGTGACGACGCGCGAAGACTACGCGCCTTACTATCGCGACGATCGCAAATATTTCGAGCTGGATACGTTTTACGCGGAATTCAGCAAGCCGATCGAAGAGCGTCGCTTGCCCATGTTGCGGCAAAGGGACGATGCGGCCATCGAGGTATATCGACGCTGGCAGCAACTCAACGCCAAGCAGGCCTAGGGGGCAGCGCGAGCGTTTTCCTGTTGAAGCTTGCGAAAGCTTGACGGTGTTCGTCGCGAGTTTTGCAGCGCAATCGGCCCCTGTTCCGTTACGCGAGTTAAGGCGGTCAATGAAAAATTTGACGCGAAATTACCGTCGATCGTGCAGATACTGATCCCTCAATGGTTGATGAGGGCTGTTGCCGCCGCCGTGCGGCGAAAGACGCGATGAAAACCGATGTGAAAGTGATCAGTGTCAAAATGATGTCGCGACGCGGCGACAACCGCGTCCGAGTGTGATAGCCGATGTTGAAGATTCTGCTTTTGATCGTTCTTGCGGCAGGGCTTTTGTACGAGGTGTTTGCGGAGCTGGCGTCTTTGTCGCTGTGGTCGGGCGCGTAGCGCTTCGTGTTTCAGGAAGGCGCGGGCGGGTGCGTCTTGTACAGCATCAGGCTGCGCCCTTCCAATGTCGTCTTCGCCCGATCGGCAGACCCCGATTTGCGCGTCCCGGAAACGCTGCTGAGCAATAGCCGCCATTCGGAACGCGGCGGCAGCTTCGGCAGCACGAACGTCGCCGCCTCGTGGTGTGCGTTGATCAGTAGCAGCAAGGTACTTTCCACGCCGGGCTTTTTCACGCCGCTGGGGTTGGCGCGTCCGTCCAGCAGCATGCCCAGGCAGCGCGATTGCGGATCGTTCCAGCGCTCTTCGGTGAATTCCTCGCCATCCGGCGTCAGCCAGGTCACATCCTTGATGCCGGAGTCTTCGTCGATGGTGCCGTGCAGGAATCGATTTCGCCGCAACAGTGCGTGATGGGAGCGAAGGCGGGTGAGTCGGCGCACAAAATCGGTCAGCGAGCGATAGTCCACGGCCGATTGCCAATCCAGCCAGGTGATCTCGTTGTCCTGGCAATAGGCGTTGTTGTTGCCACCCTGGCTTTGCGCGAATTCATCGCCGGCCAATAGCATCGGTGTTCCCTGGGCCAGCAGCACGCTGGCGAGCAGGTTGCGCATCTGCCGGTTGCGCAGCAGCAGGATGTCGGGGGCGTCGGTGGCGCCTTCCGCGCCGTGGTTCCAGCTGAGGTTGTTGCTGGAGCCGTCGCGGTTTTCTTCGCCGTTGGTTTCGTTGTGCTTGTCGTTGTAGCTCACCAGGTCGCGCAAGGTGAAGCCGTCGTGCGCGGTGACGAAGTTGATCGAGGCATAAGGCCGCCGCCCGCGCTGGTCGAAAATGTCGGCCGAGCCGGTCAGCCGCGTGGCGAAGTCGGCCAGCGAACCTTCGTCGCCGCGCCAGAACGCCCGCGTCGCATTGCGAAAACGATCGTTCCACTCGGCCCAACCCGGCGAAAATTTTCCGGATTGATAACCGCCCGGCCCGATATCCCACGGCTCGGCAATCAGCTTGACCCTGCCCAGCACCGGATCCTGCCGGCAGGCATCGAGGAATCCGCCGCTCTGGTCGAAGCCGTGGGATTCGCGGCCGAGGATGGTTGCCAGGTCGAAACGGAAGCCGTCCACGCGCATCTCCGTTGCCCAGTAGCGCAGGGAATCCATCACGGTTTGCAGTACCCGCGAGTGGCTTAGATCGAGCGTGTTGCCGGTGCCGGTATCGTTGACGTAAAGCCGCGGGTTTTCGGCGAGCCGGTAGTAGGTCGCGTTGTCGATGCCGCGCAGGGAGAGCGTCGGGCCCAGGTGGTTGCCTTCGGCAGTGTGGTTGTAAACCACGTCGAGGATCACCTCCAGCCCCGCTTCGTGAAAGTGCGCCACCATTTCCTTGAATTCGGCGACGGTGTTGGTGGCCATGTAACGCGCATGCGGCGCGAAGAAGCCGAGCGTGTTGTATCCCCAATAATCGCGCAAGCCCACGTCGAACAGATGCTTTTCGTCGATAAAGGCATGCACCGGAAGCAGCTCCACCGAGCTCACGCCCAGCGAGCGGATGTAGTCGACGACTTCCTGGTGGGCCATGCCGGCAAAGGTGCCGCGAAGTGCGTCCGGCACGTTTGGATGCAGCACCGTGTAGCCGCGCACGTGGGCTTCATAAAGAATGGTGCGATCCCAAGGCACGCCGGGCCAGTAATGATTGCCCCAGGTGAAGGCCGAATCGATCACGCGCGATTTGGGCATGAACGGTGCGCTGTCGCGCTCGTCATAGCTGAGGTCGTCGTCGGGATGGCCGATGGTGTATCCGAACAAGGCATCGTTCCATTCCAGCTGGCCCACGATCTGCTTCGCGTAAGGATCGAGCAGGAGCTTGTTCGGGTTGAAGCGGTGTCCAGCCTCGGGCTCGTAGGGGCCGTGCACGCGATAGCCGTAGAGCTGCCCGGGGCGCGCATCGGGCAGGTAGCCATGCCACACCTCGTCGGTATATTCGGGCAACGTGACGCGCTCGGTTTCTTTGCAGTCCTCATCGAACAGGCACAGTTCCACCCGGGTGGCATGTGCCGAAAACAGCGCAAAATTCACGCCCAGGCCATCCCAGGTGGCGCCCAGCGGAAAGGGCAGGCCTTCCTTGAGCGTGGATGCGTGTGTGGTGGGTCCGGTTTGGCGAGCTGCGCGCATGGGTTTGGTCATCGGTTACGGGTTGTGCTTGGGAGGAACGGACGGCTTCTCATCGGCGGGCTTTTTCAACGCGGCCTGGCGTTCTTCGGCCTGCACCAGCTTTTCCGCCATTTGCCAGTGGCGGCGCGCCTGGCCGGTCGGGCGTCCTTCCGACTCCCAGATGCGATGGGCGATTTCGCTGATCCGGCGTTGCCGCTCAGCCGGGGAGTGCAAGAGACTCATCGGCTTGACTCGAAGGAATCAGTACGGCCACCGGCCAATCGAAAAACAGGTCGCCGGCTCGCCAACCCCACGCCTTTACGGCGTGCTGCCGGCTGGTGAACACATCGACAAAGGTGCCGGCAGGATCGTTGCCGAAAGCCTCGATGCGCGTATCCAGCCAGAAGCCGGGATCGGCCATGGGGCGTTCCGACGGGTCCAGGTGGTTTGAGCACAGGCGAGGTACTGCCACGAACAACTGCCGATGGCCGAGTTTGCGCGCGAAGGCGACAACGTGCTGCTTGTGCGATCCGGCCGCCGGAATCGGCTGGTATGTACCTTCGGCAAACAGGCCCGGCCACGCCTTGCGCAATTGCAGCAAGCGATAGATGAGATGCTGCTTGATGGCGCCGTCGCGGTAATGCTTCAGCAGTGCGCTGAAATCCGGCGTCTGCTTCAGCGTTTGCGCGCGTGTGTGGTAATCGACGGCGCGTCGGTTGTCCGGATCGACCAGCGACTGGTCCCAATATTCGGTGCCCTGGTACAGGTCGGGAACGCCTGGCGCCGTGAAATGGAGCGTTGCGCAGACCAGCCCATTCAGTGCACCTGCCGCATCGAGCCGGTGCGCGGCACGGCACAGGTCGTTGCGCACGGATGCGTAGCCGGCACCGCGTAGCAGATCGTCGACCAGCAGGTCGCAGGCCCCCTCGTAATCCGCGTCCGGCGCGGTCCAGTGCGTATGCAGCTTGGCCTCGCGTTCCGACTTGCGCAGCCACGCCTTGATGCGCTGGGCGAACGACAACGTGCCGGCCGCATCGTCTGCGCGCAGGTCCAGCGGCCAGGCGGCCAGCAAGGTTTGCAGCAGCATCCACAAGGTGAAGGAAAAAGGTTGGGCGCGGCTGCCGAATGCTTTGGACAGGGTGTTGAAGTCCTCGAGAAAAGCCTGCGGCCGCTCGCCAAGCGCGGCCAGCCTGGCGCGTGTGTCCTCCCCTCGCTTGTGATCGTGCGTGGCCGTGGCCAGGAGCCAGCGCGGCCAGCGCAGCGCACGCTCGTGGGCGGCCGCATGAAAACTCTCCGGCTCCGGCGCTGCCGGCGCGGGCGCGCTGCCGACTTCATTGCGCGAAAGCAGCACGCCGTGCCGGTAGAACGCCGTATCCTCCACGGCCTTGGCGTTGAGCGCGCTGGACAGTTGTTCAAAGCTGTAACGCGATGCCTCAAGAAATCGCGTCTGGCCCGGTGTAGGCGTATTTTCAGCGGTAAACAGCAGATGGCGCTTGATCGTGGCACGCGTGGACTCGTCGTCCGGCGGCGCATCTTTTTCAGCCCGCGCAAAGGCACGGTCGAGCACTTGCCGGTCCGTTGCGGTGATCGTGTCGTCGCCGAGGTAGCTGCGGTACACCGGCATCTCCGCCAGCACATCGTGCAGTGCATCGCGCACCGTATCCGCAGCCCGGGGCACTCCCTCCGCATCCCGGTCGTCATCAAGCGCCGTGGCCAGTTCGCGAAAGCGCCGCGTACAGCGCGAAAGTTCGGCTGCGAGCGAAGTGCTGAGCACGTACTGCCGGGCGGTGAGTTCTTCCTGCGCAAAATCGGCAGGGCGGCCGATCAGCGTGGACCATGCATCGCAGAGTTCGGCATAACCAATCGGGTCGTGTAACAGCGAACCAAGCTGTTGCATGAAGTCGTAACCGGTGGTGCCATCCACCGGCCAGTCATCGGGCAATTTTTCGCCCGCAGCGAGGATTTTTTCCACGTGCAGGGTGACGTGTCGTTGCAGGTCCCGCTGCGAACACTGATCCACGCGTTCCCGCAGGCGGCGCAGGTAGTGTCCCGGCTGGGCCAGTCCGTCGATGTGGTCGATGCGCAAGCCGTCGATCGAACCGTTCTCGATCAGGCGCAAGGGCAGGGCGTGCACCGCATCGAAAACCTCGTCGCGTTCCATGCGCAAGCCGGCGAGGGAATGAATGTCGAAGAAGCGGCGATAGTTGAGCTGCTGGCCGCTGTCACGCCAGCGGCCCAGGTGGTAATGCTGCAGGTCAAGGAATTCCCGTATCAGGCCGGTGTCCGCATTGATAGCCGATATCGCCTGGTCGAGGGAGGCCTGATTCGGCTCGTCCTGCACGTGCAGCCTGACGGCGTCGAACAACCGGCCGCCGGCAGCAAGCGGAAGTTCGATGCCTGCGTGCTCGAACAGCCATTGCAGGCTGCGTTCGGAAACAGGCAACGCGTCTTCGTCCAACCAAAGGCCCAGGCCGACGCCGCCGGTGTGTCGCGCGAGTACGCAACGCCGGTTTTCCAGGGCCTGCTCCAGCGGCACATCCAGCCATGGCAGCCACAACTTCCCTTCGGCTTCCGGCGCGTTCCACTCGATGTCGAAGTAGCCGGCATAGGTGCCGGCCTCGCCGTGTGCCAGCACGTCGTTCCACCATAGATTGGCGAGATCGGCGGCCAGGTGATTGGGGACGATGTCCAGGATCGCGCCCATGTCGTGGGCATGTAGCTGATCGACCAAGGCGGCCAGCCCGGCCTCGCCACCGAGTTCGGGATTGACGATTGCCGGATCGATCACGTCGTAGCCGTGGGTCGAGCCCGGGCGCGCCATGGCGATCGGCGACAGATAAATGTGCGAAAGGCCGAGCGCCGCGAAGTACGGCACCTCGGCGGCTGCGGCGGCGAAGTCGAAGTCGCGGTTCAGTTGCAGGCGCACGGTGGCGCGCAGGACCGTCATGAGGTCCGCGCTCCAGGCTGCCGCTGGTCGATGCGATGCAGTACCGACTGCAGGGTTTGCTCGCTCGCCGCCGGCAGGCGATGGCGCCAGTTCGGGTAACCGTGCACGGTGCCGGGGAGATTGGGCTGTTCACTGCGGCCAAGCACGTCTTCAATGGGAATCAGTGCCAGTTGTGCCGGTGTGTCGAGCACGTAATCCATGCACACCTGGTTGCCGAGTCCAGGTATTCCCGTAGTGCGTTGCTGCTGCCATTGCAACAGTGCGAGATCGAGCTTTTCCACGCTGGACTGGCGCTCCTTCTGCCGGTCCAGTCGCAGGCTGTCCGGCCAGCCTTGTACGCGCGCGCGCTGTTCGATGTCGAGCGCGGCACGCCAGCCAAGCAGAGGGGGAAGGTCGTGGGTGGTTGTCGTGGCGACCGCCTGTTGCCGCCATTGCGAAGGTGGCAGGAAGTCGCCCTCGGCGTTACGCATGAACAACAATACGTCGGTGCCGAGCACGCCGCGTGCGGCCAGCGTATCGCGCAAGCCTGCGGGAATGGTGCCGAGGTCCTCGCCGATCACCACGCACTGGTTGCGCCACGATTCCAGCGCGAGCAGCCGCAACAGGTCTTCGAAGGGATAGCGCAAGTAACCCCCTCTTTGCGCGGCCAGGCCCTGCGGCATCACCCACAAGCGATAAAGGCTGCTTACGTGATCGATGCGCAAGCCGCCGCCGCGGTGCATGTTTGCGCGCAGCAATTCGATGAACGGACGAAAGCCCGATGCTTTCAAGCCCCAGGGCGAGAAGGTGGTGATGCCCCAGGATTGGCCGTCGGCGTTGAAGGCATCCGGCGGTGCGCCCAGCTCCATGCCTTCCAGCAGGCAATCGCGATAAGCCCACGCTTCGCTGCCGGCAGGATCGCAACCGACGGCAAGATCCCAGATCAGGCCGATGTGCTGCCCGGCTTCCAGGGCGATTTGTTGCGTCTTCTGCCAGCAGCGCGCAGCCAGCCATTGCGCGAAGATTTCAAAGGCCTGCTCGGCGCGGAAGGCTTCGGGAATGGCACTGGCGGACATCGATTGCGGATCATTGAGCTGCGCCGTGCGCAACACCTCGCGCGCGACCATTCTTGCGTGCGTGCGCAAGAGTTCGCCGCCGCGGGTGGCAAACATCTCGAGGTCGTCGTGCAATCCGTGCGGCTCCAGCTCGAAATGCCAATACAACTGTTGCCACAAGATGCGCCGCAATGCGTACGCGACCGGCCAATCCACCAGCGTGGTGTTTTGCGCGCGTTCCCATTCGGCGGCTATCCCGGCCTGCTCAAACGCATCGCGCACAGCCTGCTCGCCCAGTACCTGAGCGGGGTCGGCATAGACCCAGTCGAGAAACTGGCGATGCGAAGGTGTGTAGGGGCTATATGCCGCCGCGGTTCGCTTGACCGCGTGCATTGGACTCATGGCCAGTGCATCGCCGCCGGATCGGCCCACCGAGCGGGCCAGGTCGGCCACGGCGCTGCTGTCGCCGAGCCCGCCATCGCCATCGCGGCGCAACGAATAAACCTGGGTGGCAAGTCCCCAACTGCGCGGCGGATCGGCTGGCATTCGATCCACGACGCCATAGCAACGTGACGGCGCCACCGCCAGTTGCAAGCTGCCGGTTCCATAGTGAAGCTCGTAATAGCCGTAACGATGCGGTGCCTGGAAGCAGCCTTGCTCGTCCACCCGCAACGCGTGCTCGGTACCCGTTTCGTCGCGCAGGATTGCCGGCAACGAATGCCCCGGCGCGAGCGGCAACCGTGCGGTGCCACCCGCGTCGGCCGTCACCATGCTGGACGCGCCAGCCGGGCAGGCGTGGCGGTGGTATGAGCTGCGTGGCCAGGATGACGCGTCGGTCGAGGGCCAGCGCATGGCATCGAGCAGACTTTCGATAGTGCTGCCCGCAAGCTCCTGCGCCGCGCCGTAGGCATCCACCCAATGGGTTTCGATGCCGGCCGCGTGTGCGCGTGCTTCAAGCGTCAAAGTCGTCATCGCGCATCTCGCTTGCCAACACCATGGCAGAGTGGGCGGGCAGGATTTCCTGTCGCCCAGCGGCATCGGGCGGCTCGGACCAGATGATTCGCGCACCGTCGCTGCGATGCCAGGCTACGTCGCGCGGCGATACGTTGAGCGCGATCTCCCAGATGCATCCGTCTGCAAGACGCCATCGCGCAAGCAGGGCGCGTTCGGCCAGCACCGTGGTACCCAGGGAACGACTGAGCGCCAGGCGGCCGCAAAGATGCTCCTTGCGCAGGTACAGCAAATGCTCGAACCAGCGTATCCAGGTGCGTGCCAGCGTAGGGTTTTCAACCCGCGGCACGGAGGCTTCGAACGTGCCTTCGGCATTGGGGTCGGGGATGAGCAGGCGGCTGGCCGGATCGGTGAAGCCGGAAAAATGCGCGAACTCCCGCCGGCGTCCTTCGCGCACCCGTTCGGCCAATTCATCCTGATAATCGGTGAAATAGAAAAACGGCGTGCGGCAACCCCATTCTTCGCCCATGAAGAACAGCGGCACCATCGGGCTTAGCGCTGCCAGCACGGTCACCGCGCGCAGGTCGTCTTCCGCGATCAGGCTGGCAAGCCGCTCGCCCATCGGCCGATTGCCGATCTGATCGTGGTTTTGCAGGAACAGCACGAACGAAGCCGGCGCCAGGTCGCGGCTGGGTTCGCCGCGCCTGATGCCGCGGCGATCGGGTTGTCCCTGGAATACGAAGCCCTCGCTCAGCGCGCAGGCCACGCTGTCGGTGGGATCGGCTTGAAAATCCGCGTAATAGCCCTCGTGCTCGCCGGTGAGCATGACGTGCAGTGCATTGTGTGCGTCGTCGTTCCACTGCGCGTCGTAATCGGCGCGCAGCAAGCCCGCGCGATTGGCTTCGTTCTCGACGATCAGGAACACCTCGCGCCCCGCTGCGCAGGATTTGCGTATCGCGCTGCCCAGTTCGTCGAGAAAGGTCTTCGGCTTGATCGCGTGCACGGCATCGAGGCGCAGTCCGTCGAAGCGGTAGTCATGCAGCCACATCAGCGCGTTGTCGATGAAATAACGGGCGACTTGCGGTTTGCGAAAATCGATGGCCGCGCCCCATGGCGTCTGCAGTTCCGGCCGAAAGAAGAGGGAGGCGTACAACGGCAGGTAATTGCCGACCGGGCCGAAATGGTTGTAGACCACGTCCAGAATCACCGCCAGGCCGAGACGATGGGCTTCGTCGATCATCGCCTTCAAGGAGGCGGGCGTGCCGTAGCTTGCATCCGGCGCATAGGGCAACACGCCGTCGTAGCCCCAGTTGCGTTCGCCTTCGAACGAGCCGATCGGCATCAGTTCGATCGCCGTATAGCCGCAGGCTGCCAGGCGCGGGAGCAATTGGCGCACGCCGTCGAAACCACCCATGGCACCGACGTGCAGCTCGC
Source organism: Dyella mobilis (assembly GCF_016904945.1). GTDB lineage: Bacteria > Pseudomonadota > Gammaproteobacteria > Xanthomonadales > Rhodanobacteraceae > Dyella_B > Dyella_B mobilis. Next base: position 215,932 of record NZ_JADIKF010000035.1, on the reverse strand, counting down.
AGATGATCGCGCGATGCCAGGGCAGGCCTTGCCAATCGCTTTGCTGCCAGAGGTAGTCCGAAGGATCGGCCACCACGCTGGCGCAGTGCACGCCTGCCGGTTGTGCACGCGAGGCCGGATCGGGAATGCGATGTTCGCCGTTGATCAGATAACAGTAGCTGGTGCCGGCCTTGGCCTGGACAATCAGCGTGTAGTTGCCATCGCTGTCGGGAAGCATGGGATGCAGCACGTGGCCGATCACCAGGTCGACCCGTTCGGCATCTGGCGCCCACAGGCAAAATCGCACGTGTACCGCATCGATCACGATGGCGCCATACGTGCTGCCGAGCCCGACGGCGATGTCTTCCGCGCGAGCGATATCCATCAGTGATTGCCCTCCGCCCTCAGGATCAGTGTCGCCAATGGGGGCAGGCACAGGTTGAGCGAGTGCCGATGCCCGCGGCAGGGGATCTGTTCGGTGCAGACTTCGCCGCCATTGCCCACGTTGGAGCCGCCGTAATAGCTGCTGTCGGTGTTGCACAGCTCGCGCCACGGGCCGGCTTCCGGTACCCCGATGCGGTAATCCTTGCGCACCTGCGGCGTGAAATTGCAGACCACCAGCAGCGGTGCCGCTCCTTCGCCTCCGTAGCGGAGAAAGGCGAACACCGAGCTGTGCGTGTCGTCGGCCACCGCCCAGGAAAATCCTTCAGGCTGGTGGTCGCAGCGATGCAGCGCGGGCTCGTGATAAAGCAATCGGTTGAGATCGCTGATCAACCGCTGCACGCCCACGTGCAAGGGGTCTTCAAGCAGATGCCAGTCGAGCGCGCGATCGTGGTGCCACTCGTTCCATTGGGCAAACTCGCTCCCCATGAACAACAGCTTCTTGCCTGGATGGCCCCAGGTGAAGCCGTAGAACGCGCGCAGGTTGGCGAATTTCTGCCAGCGGTCGCCCGGCATGCGTGAAATCAGCGAACCCTTGCCGTGCACCACTTCGTCGTGCGACAGCGGCAGTACGAACTTCTCCGACCACGCATAGACCAGGCTGAAGGTGAGTTCGTCGTGGTGGTAGCGCCGGAACAGCGGATCCCGGCCGATGTAGCCCAGCGCATCGTGCATCCAGCCCATGTTCCATTTGAAGGCGAAGCCAAGGCCGCCTCGTTCGGGTTTTTCCGTAACGCCGGGCCATGCGGTGGATTCTTCCGCCATGACCAGAACGCCCGGGTGCTCCTCGCTGATCAGCTTGTTCAGGTCGCGCAGAAACGTTACGGCTTCGAGGTTTTCGCGACCGCCATGCTCGTTGGGAATCCATTCGCCCTCGGCCCGGCTGTAGTCGCGATAAAGCATGCTGGCGACGGCGTCCACGCGAAGACCATCCACGTGAAAGCGATCGATCCACGCCAAAGCGCTACCGATCAGATACTGGCGCACTTCCGTCCGCCCGTAGTTGTAGATCAGGGTGTGCCAATCCTGGTGGTAGCCTTCGCGCGGATCGCCATGCTCATACAGGGGCGTACCGTCGAAAGCGCGCAACCCGTGTTCATCGGCTGGGAAGTGCGCGCTGACCCAATCGACGATGACGCCGATACCTGCCACGTGGCACGAATCGACGAAGCGCGCAAACGCATCCGGACTGCCGAGGCGTGCCGTGGGCGCGTACATGGCGGTGGGCTGATAGCCCCACGATCCGCCGAAGGGGTATTCGTTAACTGGCAGAAACTCGATGTGCGTGAAATTCTGATCCTGCACATAGGGAATCAACCGCTTCGCCAGCGCATCCCAATCCAGCCGGCCGCCTTCGTCATCGCGTTGCCACGAGGGTGCATGAACTTCGTAGATGGACAAAGGTGCTGTTTCGAAAGGCAGCGTGCGGCGACGAGCCAGCCACGACCCGTCGTGCCACGCGTGCCACAACGGGGACGCCACCACCGAGGCGGATGCCGGCGGGCACTCGGTCTGCTTGGCGCAGGGATCGGCTTTCAGCGGCAACAACTGGCCATGCTGGCCGAGCAATTCGAATTTGTAGGCCGCGCCGGCTTCCACGTAAGGAATGAAGATTTCCCAGATGCCCGCATCGGCATGCTGGCGCATCACGTGGCGCCTGCCGTCCCAGCGATTGAAGTCGCCGACCACCGACACGCGCCGCGCGTTGGGCGCCCACACCGAAAAATGCACGCCAGCGACATCGCCGACTTCGCACCGCTGCGCCCCCAGCACGCCGGCAAGTTTGTGCAATTGCCCTCGCTGAAAGGCTTGTAGCGTCTCCTCCGATAGCAGGGGTCCGAACCGGTAAGGATCGGCGGTAGTTTCGATGCCCTGCGGCCAACGCAGGCGCAGTCGATAGTCCGCCGGTTTCGCGGCGAGGCGAGCGGCGAACACGCCCTCCGCCAGTCGCCGCGCCGGCACCGGGGCCTCGCTGCCTTTGACGAGAATCTCTACCGACCCTGCACCGTGCGCGACCAGGGCAATCCACCAGTTTCCGTTGCGCTCGTGCAGGCCTAGCCATTCGAACGGCACCAAGCAACGGCCGCGGTCTAGCGCCTCGACAATGTCGGCGGGGAATACCTCTTCGTGCGGGGGCGGCGCACTGACGCGATGGTCGACTGCCACTCTCATGCGGCCGCCTTGTGCGCACACAGCTGGCGATAGAGGCTGGTGTATTGCTGGCCGGAGTGGCTCCAGCCGTGTTTCTCCAGCATCGCCGCGCCGCGCATCGCATCCAGCAGCAACGGCTCGGCGTAAATGCGGAACGCGCGTTGCAAGCAGCTGCGCAGGTCGCAGACCCGCGCGTGTTCGAACAGCAGCCCCGACACGCCGTCCTCGATCGTATCGATCAGCCCGCCGGTAGCGTGAGCAATCGGCAAGCAGCCGTAAGCCTGCGCGTACATCTGGCTGAGTCCGCACGGTTCGTAGCGCGATGGCATCAACAGAAAGTCGGCCCCGGCAAACATGCGGTGGGCAAGGGCTTCGTCGAAGCCGATGTGGGTGGAGACCCGCCCGGGAAAACGCCGCGCCAGCATGCTGGCCATGCGCTCGTACATCGGCTCGCCTCGACCGATCAGTGCGAGCTGTCCGCCGGCGGCGATGATCTGCGGTGCCGCCTCGCAGACCAGGTCCAAACCTTTCTGATGCACCATGCGCGACACGAACACGAACAGTGGGCCGGGAATGGCCTGCAGGCCGAGTTCCTCGCGCAGGTCGGCGGTGTTTTGCCTGCGCTTGTCCCATTGACCGATCGAGAAGGGCGCCGGCAGGGCGGAGTCGTGCAGCGGATTCCAGTCCGGATCGATGCCATTGAGAATGCCGACCAGGCGGCCCTCGTTGCGACGCCGAGCCAACAGCCGGTCCATGCCGCAGCCGTATACGGGGCCGACAATTTGTTGCGCGTAGCTGTCGCTGACCGTAGTGAGGCAGTCCGCGCGCACCATCCCGCCGCGAAGGAACGACACGCTGCCGTGAAAATCCAATTCGGAGGCCTTGTCCGGCAAGCCGATCCGCCGCGCGGCGGATTCCGGAAACACGCCTTGATAGGCAAGGTTGTGGATGGTCAACACGCTCGGCACCGTTTCGTGCCGCCAATCCAGGTAGCAGGCTGCCAATGCGCAGGTCCAGTCGTTGAGATGCAGCAGGTCAGGGCGCCAGGCGAGGTTTGCATGGCCGCTGGCGATATCTGCGGCAACCGATGAAAGCGTTGCAAACCGCACGTCGTTATCTTGCCAACCCTCGCCGTGGGCATCCACGTAGGGCGAGCCTTCGCGGTTGAACAAGGCATCGTTGCAAACCACCAGGATGTGCAAACCATCCTCGGTAACCAGTTCGGCTATGTCGCAGGCCGGCAACACGCCGCGCTTGCGGGTGTGGCCGACCTTCTTCAGGTGCGCTCCCGATGTCAGTACGGCGCGATAGCCGGGAAGCAGTACGCGAATGTCGTGATTCTTCGAGAGTGCGCGCGGCAATGCCGCGGAGACGTCGCCAAGGCCGCCAGCCTTGATGAAATCCTTCATTTCGGAAGTGACGAACAATATTTTTTCAGTCACGTCGTTGTCGGCGACGGCGGGTGCCGTGGTCAACGGTGATGGGTGTTGGCGTTCCGTTTTGCCGCTTTTTGGAGTGGGATTTTGTCGTGGGTCAGGGGTTCTCAACGTGTTGGGGTGATTCATCCAGATATTCCTGTAACGGTTCCGCGTGACGTCCCTACGTCTTCCGGATATGCCGCGATGGCTTATGTGGAAGATAGATTCACGAGCATCAAACTTGTGTACAACTATCGATGCGGTAAAGTGAAAAAAAGCTTGAATTAGCCTTTAATCGATCGTCGCGATCGCGCGATGAGGCGCGCGGGAAGTTTTTGAAGTTTTTTTCTGAATGCGTGCACGTGGCAAAAAAACTTTCCATCTACGTAACTTTTACGATGCAAGGTGCAGTTTTGTAAGCTGGCATTTCCAGAACCAAGCACGTATTGAGCAGATTTAAGTCGGCACCGCAAATGAGAGCAAGCATGGCGCCAAGCATGCGTCGTGCCGTCGTGATTCTGATGTGTCTGTCCGTCGCGTTCGTGCCGCTGAAAGCGGCGATGGCGCACGTGGACGTGCCGATCGACGTGGCGGCGAGCGCAAACACACCGTTCGCTGCGGCAGCAAGCGCGCCGTACGCGCCCGAGCAAGCCGCCGGCCCGGCGGTCAAAGGTCCATCGCCTGCTGCGGCAACGGCAGCAGCGGCGAAAAGCGCCCCGCCCACTGCCAATAAACCGGTGCAAGGACCGTTGCAGGCCAATGGCTTGATTGCGCGTACGCTGCATCAGGTCGATCGCTGGGCCAGCGGCCTCGGTGCGCAATTCAATGAACTTACCAAGGTCCTGCTCGGCCTGATCGTGTTGCTGGCACGATCTGGGGGGCGCATCAGCGACACCCACCGTCAGCTTCTGCTCCACGCGACCACTGCACTGGTGGGGAGTTTCGTTGCCGGACTGGCAGCGGAGTGGCTACTGCACCGAGCGCTTCGTCATCCTTTGCAGTGGCTCGCCCAGCGCGCGGACAAGCGCGAAGAGCAGGCTGCCGCGGAGGATGCCCGCCGCGACCGCGATGCGGCGCACAGGGCAGAGCAGGAAAGGCGACGCCAGGCGGCACAGGCGGTGCATGCCGATGCCGCGGCGGGTACGCGACCCAGGCGTGCGGACGTCGCGCTCGTTGCCGTGCAGCACAACGGCGTGCAACGGGTGGAGGAGGTACTGGTAGGAAAGCGCAATACCGATAGCGATACGGCGATCGACCATCAGGACCAAAGCGATCAGCCCGCCGCGGAGGAAATCCCGCTGCCGAGCCACCGGGGTCCCGCCAGATACATGCATGCGTTGCGCCGCATGATGCACGCGCTGTTTGCCTGGGTTTTGGATCTGCTCCCGCTGGCCTTGTTTCTGCTGGTGTCGGCGCTGGTGCTGCACGGGCTGTCGGCCGGCGATCAGCAGGTCTATGCCGTCACCGGTTGCTTCGTGAATGCCTATGTCACCACGCGCGTGGTCATGGCTACGCTCCGGTTGTTCCTGTCGCCGGCGAGCAGCAGCATGCGCGTGGTGCGGATAACGGCTGGCAGCGCGCGCATCCTGCAGCACTGGGGGCGCGGCATCGTGGCGTTGATTGCGTTTGGCATCGCGGTCGGCAACACGGCGCAGATGCTGGGGGTGTCGGCGGAAGGGCGCATGGCCTTCATCAAGCTGATCTCATTGTTTGTACACGTGGCCGCCGCGCTGCTGGTGTTTCGTTTGCGGCGGCCGGCGCGGCGCGCCATCGCGGCGGCACCTGGGGCAACCGGCACGCTGGCCACTTTGCGCAACGGCTTGGCGCGCGCGTGGCTTCCTGCGGCGGTGGTACTCATCATGGGTGCCTGGGTGGTCTGGGCGCTGGGCGTGGAAGACGGCTTTCCGAAGCTCATCCACTTCATGGTGGTGACGGCGGCCATCGTCGTCGCGTCGCGCGTCGCGACCATCCTGCTGCAGGGCTTGCTGGGGCGCTTTTTTCACCTCGATCCTGCCGCATCCAAGGACGGCGCGTCGAATGCGCGCGCGCGGCTCACGCGCACCTATTTTCCGCTGGTCAAGGGCCTGGTTTCCGTCACGGTTACCGTCTGTGCGCTGCTGGCGCTGTTTCAGGCTTGGGGCCTGGATGCGCTGGACTGGTTTTCGCGCGGCGCGATCGGCCGCGGCCTGATGTCGGCGGCGGTGACTATCCTGGTGGCGACCGTTGTTGCGGTGTCGATCTGGGAAGGCTCCAGCGTGGCGATCGAGCGCCGCATCGATCTGTGGACCGAACGTGGCGACAGGCTGCGTGCCGCGCGCCTGCGTACGTTGTTGCCCATGCTGCGCACCGGCCTGTTTATCGGCGTGGTACTGGTAGTGGGGTTGACCGCGCTCAACGAAATCGGCGTCAACACCACGCCCTTGCTGGCCAGCGCGAGCATCGTCGGCGTCGCGCTCGGTTTCGGCTCGCAGAAGCTGGTGCAGGATTTCATCACCGGGATGTTCCTGTTGATGGAAAACGCCATGCAGGTGGGTGACTGGGTTACCGTCGCGGGCGTATCGGGCACGGTCGAGAATCTTTCCGTGCGCACCGTGCGACTGCGCGGCGGCGACGGTTCGCTGTACACGGTGCCATTCAGTTCCGTCACCACCGTCAACAACACCCATCGCGGGCTTGGCAATGCATCGGTTTCCGTAAGCGTGACGCAGGAGATCGACATCGAACGGGCCATCGAAGAGCTCAAGAGCATCGGCGCGGAGCTGCGCGACGATTCGGCCTATCGCAAGCTGATCCTGAAAGACATGGAAGTGTGGGGCGTCGATGCCATGGACGGCTCCAAGATCACCCTGATCGGCCAGATGCAATGTACCGACGACGGCAGATGGGGTGTGCAGCGCGAGATCAATGCACGGATCATCAAGCGATTCCGCGAAAAGAGCATCGAACTGGCCAATCCGCGCACCAGCTTTTTACTGACGCCTGATGCCTTGCGGCCGCCGTCGCCATCGGGTGAGGAGTCCGGGCAGTCCGCCAATTCTTGAGCAAAAAGTCAGTAGCACACAGGCAGGAGAGCAAACCATGAGCAAGCTGGACGTTGAAGTCGACACACTCGATCGACACGTGGAACTTTTTTACGAAGATGCCGGATATGGTTTTCCGGTGGTGCTGAGTCATGGCTGGCCATTCGACCACGGAACGTGGGAAGAGCAGCGGGCGGCCTTGCTCGACAAGGGGTGCCGCGTCATCACCTATGACCGGCGCGGGTTTGGCGCATCGTCCCGGCCGCAGGGTTCCTACGACTACAACCGGTTTGCGGACGATCTTGCCGTCTTGCTTCAACATCTGGATCTGCGTGACGTGACCCTGGTGGGCTTTTCCATGGGAGTGGGTGAAATCGTCCGCTACATGGTGCGTCACCTCGGCCAGCGCGTGAGCCGGCTGGCCCTGGTGAGCAGCATCGTGCCGTCGTTGCGGCGTTCGGCGGACAACGCCGATGGCCTCGACGAACTGGTGTTTCTGCGCATGGCCGCCGATATCCGCAGCGACCGGTATGAGTTTGCGTCGCGCTTTACCGACCTGCTGTTCGAAGGGGATCGCGAGTCCACTGTCAGCGAGGCGCAGAAGCGCTGGATTCAGTCGCAGATCAACGACGCATCGACCGAAGCCCTGCTGGCCTGCATCCAGTTGTTCCAGGAGGCCGACTTCACCAGCGAATTGCAAAACATCCACGTGCCGACCCTGGTCGTGCACGGTACCGGCGATCGCATCGCCCCGATCGCCGCCACCGGCGCGCGCCTGGCCCAAATGCTGCCGGTCTGCGTCTACGAGGCATACCAGGACGCGCCTCACGGATTGTTCGCCACGCACGCGGAGCAACTCAGCGCGAACCTGCTGGAGCTGGTGCGAACACCGCCAACCGTTACCTTGCCGGCCGCGACGGCGTAATGTGATGCGCAGCATTCCCGTCAACGATCTGTGGGTGACGGTAACGGCAGTGGCGATTCGCGGATGCGGTGCTGCGCGCTGGCGCGGACAGTGGAGTGTCTACCTGCGTCGCGAGGCAGTGCAGGGAATAGTCGCGCCGCCACTCGCCAGGGGAGAAACCGACCTCTATGCACGGGAAGAGAATGCTTATCTTTTTGCCGGAGCGGAAGGGGTCGAGGCGGCGCGCAAGATGAGTTCTGGTTGCCCTTCCTCTGCAAGCGGAGGAGGGGGTCAAGATGCCGATGCAGCCCGCGCGTGATTGGCATGGTGCCTGGGGCGTTCGTGCAAAAGCCTGCGCGTCACGCCATTGGTCCAGCCAAAACCATCCTGCAGCGGATACTCGCCGCCGCCACCGCCAACGGCGCCGTCGGGCAGCAGATCCAGGACATATTTCTCCACCAGCTTGCTCTCGCGCTGGTAGAGGCTGCTGACCGTGCACAGCCAGCGGTGTGCGATGTCCTCGGACAGATCGATGTAACCATAACGTCGCAGTCCGCCGATGCATAGCCATTGCAAGGGGGCAAAGCCATTGGGCTTGTCCCATTGCTGTCCGCTTTGCACTTCAGTGGTATCGATGCCGCCGCCGCGCAGCAGCCGCTCGCGCAGGGCATGGCTGACGCGCAGCGCCTGTTGCTTGCTCGCGTGTTGCACATACAAGGGAGTCGCTGTGGCGGCATTCAGTGCGACGCGCGGGGCCCTGCGCTGCCAGTCATAGTCCAGGTAAGCGCCGGTCTGCTCATTCCACAACACGCGGTCGATGGCTTCGTGGCGGGCCTGATGGCGACGCTCGAACAGCGCAGCCTGTTCCGATAGTCCGGCACGCCGGCTGAGAAAGGCGATCTGCTGTTCCAGCTTCCACAATAGGCTATTGAGGTCGACAGGGATGATCGACGTGGTTCGAATGGTGGGCAGGCCGCCGTCGTCGCACCAGCGCGAACTGAAATCCCAGCCGGAAGCCGCGGCTGCACGCAGGTCGCGGTAAACCTCAGTGGGCGGACGATGGGGGGCTCCCTTGGCGGTGAGTACGTCTTCCAGATGCGATTCCTCGCGCGGCGTATCGCGATCGTCCCAATAGCGATTGAGCAGGCTGCCGTCATCCAGCCGCACGACGCTGCGGAAGGCATGGCCGGGTTCGAGCTCCTCGGCGCCATCCATCCACCACGCGTATTCCTTGCACAGCTGCGGCAAGTAGCGGATGGCTTCGCATACTTCGTGCTTCTCGAACAGTTCGATCATCAGCGCGAAAACCGGCGGCTGCGAACGGCTAAGGTAGTAGGACCGATTCCCGTTCGGAATGTGGCCGTAGGTGTCGATCAGGTAGGCGAAGTTGCCAGCCATCGATGTCAGCAGGTCGTGCCGGCCGCCTTCGAAGAGGCCGAGCATGGCGAAATAGGAATCCCAGTAATACAGCTCCGCAAAGCGGCCGCCCGGCACGACATAGTCGTTTGGAAGCGTCAGCAGCGAAGAGTACGGCGGATGCTTGTGCGGCTGCCGCGTCAAGGTGTCCCACAGCCCGTCGATGTGTTCGCGCAAGGGTTGTCCCGGCACGGATACATAATGGCTGGCGTGGATCGTTATCTCGTCGAAGTGAGCGCGCACGAACTTGGAAAGGCAGAATCCTGCCTTGCCGCATTGATGGCGGTATTCATCGAGGATCTGGCCGGGTTCGTGTTTTGGAGCGCAGTCGACAAACGTCTTGCTGTCCGGAAAGACACGGCTGAGTTGCACGGCTTCGAAGAGTTCCTGGTAGCAATCGGCCGGTGTTGGCACATGGGGGCTGCGCGCTTCCCGATCGGCATTCACCGTGGCTGCTGTGTCTTCAGAGCTCACCAATTCATCCTCCTGAACCATTGCACCTGCATCGACGATACGTCGCCCTTTAGATGTTAACGCACGCCAAAAGCGATTTTGTGTGGCGAGGGTGAATGACCGAACGATGAAGCGAACCGCGGATGCTCCTCGTGGCGCATTCGACAGTCATGATTCGACCACGCGTCGTTAACCTGCGTCGTGTCATGGATGATTGGAAATTTTCGTGACACCAGGGAGAGAGATGTGTTTCGTGCGTTTTTACCGCAGTTCCGTAATTCCGCGACTGGCAATCGCACTTTATTCGCCGTTATCGGCGCCGGCCGTCGATGACCATCGTCAGCAACAGGAAGGCCGCCATGGGACAAATCGCCAATCGTGTTTGTGTGCATGCCGAAGATATTCGTCGCCTGGAAAAATGGGTGGAGGAACTCGCAGTCAATGCGCGTGTCTCCGTCCGGCTTGAAAATCACGGCACCGTGGAAGGTATTGTCGCGGTGACGCCCAATGTCCAGGTATTCCGTGACCCGCAAGGACAGGAGGGCATCAATGGCGTGGTAAAACTGATCGATACGCGCGATCCGGGTCAGAGCGCGCTGGTGTGGCTGAGCGATATCGAAGCGGTGAGCCACCTCGATTCGGTGCGAATGGGTTCGAGCAAGGCGTAGTTCGCATCGTGCTGCGCTGGCCGGCCGCTGCGCCAGGATGGTAGGCGGAGCATCGCGTGGATCGGCGCCCCAGGCCTCGCTCGGCTTCGTCCCCATCGCTGGCGCAAGAACACGCGATTTTCACGTACGAACGGGATTTTGCTCCGTCTAAATGGCGAGGCGGTACGCTGCGGGTGACACTACGCTTTTACCCAAATGCCAAAAAAAGGCCGCCCGCCCTCATGGTTGATATCACTCGCCGTACCTTCGTCATTTCTGGAGCCGGTTTGCTTGGCGCCAGTCTTTTGCCGCGCGCCGCGTGGGCCGGCAGCATGCTGTCGGCCGGAGCGCAGCCAGCGCTTCCTTCGCTGCCCGAGGACGCAGCGCTCGCACCGCGCGAGCAGTTGCTGTTCGATTTCGGCTGGCGTTTTGCGTTCGGTAATGGCGCCGATCCCAGCAAGGATTTTGGCTACGGTTTCGGCCAGAGCGATTTCTCCAAGACCGGCACATTCAAAATCGCCACACCCGCGTTCGACGATGCCAGCTGGCACGAGCGCGACTTGCCGCACGACTGGGCGGTGGAGCTGCCGTTTGTGCACGATGACAGCGGCGACGACGACACTCGCTTGACCTCGCATGGCTACAAGCCGCTCGGGCGGCGCTTTCCGGCCACCAGCGTGGGCTGGTATCGACGCGTGTTCGACATACCGGCAAGCGATAGCGGGCGGCGCATCTGGATCGAGTTCGACGGCGCGATGCGCGACATCGTGTTGTTCGTCAACGGCTGCTTCATCGGCCGGCACGACGACGGCTACAGCCCGTTTCGTTTCGACCTTACCGATTTTCTCAACTACGGCGGCAAGAATGTGGTGGCGCTGCGCGTCGACGCCAGTTTCGGCGATGGTTGGTTTTACGAAGGCGCCGGCATCTATCGCCACGTCTGGTTGACCAAGATGGACCCGGTGCACCTGGGTAAATGGGAAAGCGTGGTGCGCTCGGTCGTCAAAGACCAGGCAGCCACGCTGAGCCTCGCCACGATCGTCGAGAACGAAGGCGAACAGCCGGTCCAGGCTTCGATCGAATGGACCATCGTCGATGCCAGTGGCCGTACCGTGGCCCAGGCGACATCGCCCGCACAATCGATAGCTGCGGGTTCGCCGAGCCACTATCAGGCCGCTGCGGATATCGGCAATCCCGCACTGTGGTCGCCCGATGAACCGCATCTCTACACCGTCGTGGTCAAGGTCGTGGTCGACAACGCGGTACGCGATGCCGAAAGCGTTCCGTTCGGTATCCGCACGGCGCTCTTCGATCCCGATCGCGGGTTCTTCCTCAACGGCAAACCGCTGAAGATCCAGGGCACCTGCAATCACCAGGATCACGCCGGCGTCGGCTCGGCCTTGCCCGACCGGCTGCAGTCATTCCGCGTCGCGGTGTTGCAAGGCATGGGCTGCAACGCCGTGCGTACCTCGCACAACATGCCTACCCCGGAATGGGTCGCCGCGTGCGATCGCATGGGCATGCTGATGATGTGCGAAACCCGCCAGATGAGTTCCAACCCCAGCGGCCTGCATCAGCTCGAACTGATGGTGAAGCGCTATCGCAACGCCCCCTCGATCATCATCTGGTCGATCGGCAACGAAGAATGGGCGCTGCAGGAAGGCGACATGGCGAAAGAGGGCGCCCGCATCGCCGCGACCATGGTCGAGCATTGCCACGCACTCGATCCCACCCGTGTCGTCTCGGCCGCGGTCAACGGCAACAACGAGCAGGGCGTATCCGACTCGCTCGACATCATCGGCTTCAACTATCACCTGGATTATCCCGACGCCTTCCACGCCAAACATCCCAAACGTGCTGTGTTCGGTTCGGAAACCTCCAGCGCGATCGCCACGCGCGGCGAATATAAAACCGATAAAAGCAAAAACACGGTCAGCAGCTACGACGGCGTCGTGCCCTGGGGCGAGTCGCCCGAGCAGTGGTGGACGTTCTACGGCACTCGCGACTGGCTGGCCGGCGGATTCGCCTGGACCGGCTTCGACTATCGCGGCGAGCCCACGCCCTACGGCTGGCCTTCCGTCAGCTCGCAATTCGGTATCGCCGATCTCTGCGGTTTTCCCAAGGACTATTACTACTATTACAAAGCCTGGTGGACGAAGGCGCCCAGTCTCCACGTGTTTCCGCACTGGAACTGGCAAGGCAGGGAAGGGCAGGACATTCCCGTGTGGGTCTACACCAACCTCGACGAGGTGGAACTGCTGCTCAACGGCAAGAGCCTGGGCATCAAGCAAGTGCCTCGCCTTGGCCACGTGCAGTGGAACGTGGCTTACGCGCCCGGCGTGATCGAGGCACGCGGCCGCCGCAACGGCCAGACGGTGCTGACCGAGCGGCGCGAGACCACTGGTGCGGGCCAAAAGCTGCGCCTCAGCGCGGACCGTTCGGAGATCGACGCCGATGGACAGGACGTGGCAATAATCACCGTGGAAATTCTGGACGAGCACCATCGGCCCGTGCCTACCGCGAACAACGCGATTGCGTTCCGCATCACCGGCGCAGGCAAGCTGATCGGCGTCGGCAACGGCGACCCCAATTGCCAGGAGAGCGACAAGGCGCCGAAGCGGTCGTTGTTCAATGGACTGGCGCAAGTCATCGTGCAATCGACTCGCGACGCCGGCGTTATTCACATCGAAGCCGTAGGGGACGAATCGACACCGTCTTCGATAGGTGCGAGTTCGTTATCGATCAAGACCAGGAAAGTTTCGCCCAGGCCGATCGTGGCGGAAGTCTCTTCAAAAGGCGCCGTGTGACGGCCGACGGGCCGACCCTTGCAGGGGCCGGCCCGCGTGGTGAGTGGTATCAACTGCCGCAGAAGGTGTAAGAACGCTTCTTTGGCGCAAGGTGTGCAACGTTTCGCGGACTTATCGCACCGGTTGCGTCGACGGCTGAATTGACGACGCCAGCGCAGGGGCGGGCAGATGTTGAGCTGCTTCGCCCAAGGTTTCGCTTGCCGACGGCTTGTCAAAGGACCAGCGGAACCCGAGGTTCGCGGCGTTGCTGGTCGCATGGGTCGCCGTGTCGACGCTGTAATAGGCAAACAGGCTGGCTTGCGGCGTAAGGTCGAAGCTCGCGCCCAGCGCCGCCTGCCAATGGTTGCGCGCAGGCTGCATGCCACCCACGCTGAAGCCTGCGTCGGGAGCGCCCTCGAACGCGGCGTTGAGCGTGGTGGCCTGATCGCTCGATCCATGCAGGTAACGCACCACCAGCACCGGATGGAACTGCGTGCCATTGGGGTTTTTGACGAAGTCGCCGATGAAGCGCGCACCTGGGCCATACTGGAAATTGTGCGCGCGGCTGCCACCGACGCTCAGATCGGCATCGCCGGCACCTTGCTCGTTGAAACCGTCGTAGCTGACCCGCGTGTAGTAGACGCCGAAGAACGGCTCGAGGCGCCACTGATCGAAACGGATGCGATAGCCGCCTTCCATGGCGCCATTGATCGCGGTGCCGTCGTAGCGTGCATCCGCAATGGGCCGGTAATTCCCCACCTCGATCTGCCGCGTGCTGCTTGCATGCAGCCAGCTATAGGAAAGGACCGTATCGGCCCACCACTGTTCGGTGTTGTCGAACGACGCATGCAGGCCGGCCGAATATTGATGCGTGTTGATCTGATCGTCCGGCTGGCTCAGCAAGGTTTGCGAGGTGGCGAAATTGCCATTGGCGCCGATGCGGAAGTAGGAGTCGACCGGCGCATCCACGCCGACGATCAGGCCATGCACGCGGTAATCGGTCTGGTCCGTGTTGAAGGTGCCGTTGAAGCGGGCCGAATCGATATAAGGCTCCGCCCAGGCGCCGGCACTTTGCTCGCCCGAGTCGCGCGCCAGCATCAGGCGGTACAACACCGTGTTCAGATACTGGGTTTGCCCGGCCAATGCCGCCTGTGGCGCGGACGCATAGATTTCACCGCTCAGGCTGTCGAACGCGGGAACGACCTGGGTTGCCGTCAGGCCGCGTGCGTAGCTGAGCAAGGTCGAGAGGTTCGGGGAGCTGGTGGCGATGGTTTGCAGCGCCGTCGCCATGCTGAATTGATTGGCGTTAAGCCCCGGGTATTGATTGAACGGTACGCCGGTACCACTGCCGCTGTTGCTGCTACCGCCACCGGTATTGCCCGTACTGCCACCGGATGTCGAACTCGGTTGCGACAAGGTCAGCAGAACCGTATCGCCCTGCGTTTTCACGCTGGTGTTGAGGAACGGCAGCACCGTTTGCGACAGCGCGGAATAGTTGCCGGTCACGCCGCCGTTTGCGTTGATGATGGTGTAGGTCGTGCTGGCCGCATAAGTGCCAGCCGAGGGTTGCACTACCAGCACGCCGCCGAGTGTGGCCGCGCCGTTCACCAGGATGTGATCGCTGATGCCGCTGCTATTGGCGCGAATCTGCGTGGTCGATCCCGCATCGCTGACCAGTCCGCCCACGGTCAGTGTCGTGCCGGGCGCGCCGCTGCCTGCCGCCGCGCCGCCGGCGCCGTTGATGCCGCTTGGCGCCAGCGTGCCTTGCATCGTCACCGTGCCGGAAATGCTGCCGCCGCCGATCAAGGCGCCGCTGCCGGCGATCGTTGCCGGGCCGACCAGGTTGCCGTTCACCACCAGATTGGCGGCGCCGATATTCGTGCCGCCGGTGAAGGTGGCGGTGGCGCCTTGCGCAATCGTCAGCGTGCCTGCCGCAACGTCGAGATCGTCGATGCTCACGAACGAAGACGCCGGCAAGGTGCCAGTGCCGTTGCCGGTGATCGTGATCGAGGTGCCGCCGCCCGGGTCGGCTACCGTGCCCGTTATGTCGGCGAGATTGGCGTAGCTGATATTCACGTTGCTGCCGGTCGTCACATTGAGGTTGCCGGCCATCGGGCCGTTCACCGTGACGTTGCTGTTGGCGCCATTGAAATTGACGGTCGCGCCCGCGCCGACGGTCACGTTGCCGGCATACGCCGATGTCGCATTCAAGATGCCGCCATCGACCGCGAGGCCGCCGCCGAAGCCGGCCAGCGAACCACCCAGCGTGGCGGTGCCGCTGCCTTGCTTGGTGACGATACCGCTGCCGGAGAGGCTGCCGTTCAAGCTGAGCGCTTGGGTGCCTTGCAGCGTTACGCCGTTCGCACCCACGCTGACGCTGTTGGCCAGCGTCGTCGTGGTGTCGGCCTGCAAGGCCGCGCCATTGATCGACAAGGCGCCCGTACCCAGCGCACTGTCGTTGCCGACCACCAGGCTGCCGCCGTTGATCGTCGTGCCACCGGTGAAGCTGTTGGAACCGTTCAACGTCAACGTATCGCCGCCGTTCTTCACGAGGCTGCCGCTGCCGGATATCGCGCCGTTCAACGTCAATGGCTGACTGCCTGCTTCGGTCAGTGTGGCGTTCAATGTGACGTTGTTCGCAATGCTTACCGGCGCCGTTGCACCGAGCGTCGCGGCCGTCGTCACCGCCAGCGCCCCCGTACCCAGGGCCTGGCCGCTGCCCAGTTGCAGGTTGCCGCCTTGTAGTGTCGTGCCGCCGCCGTAGGTGTTGGCGCCGCTGAGCGTCACTACCGACGCACCGTTTATCGCAAGGCTGCCCGCACCGGAAATAACGCCGCTCAAGCCGACGTTGCCGCCGTTTGCGGAAAGCGTCAGCGTAGCGTTCGTATTCAAGGCCACGTCATTGGCCAGGTTGGCTGCCGTGCTCGGAACTAGCGATACCGCCGCATTCACGGTCAAGGTGCCACTGCCCAGGCCGCTGCTGTTGTCCAATTGCAGTGCGCCGCCGTTGGCCGTGATGCCACCGCTGAAGCTGTTGTTGCCGTTCAAGCTCAACGTGATGCTGCCATCCTCGACCAGGCTGCCCGCGCCGGAGATTGTGCCGCCGAGCGTCACCGAGCCGCCTGCACCGGGCAGCGTGAGTGTGGCTCCCGCATTGAGGCTCACGTCGTTGGACAGATTCAACGTCGTGGTGCCGTCGAGCGACGCATTTGCCGTCACCGTCAGTGCGCCGGTGCCCAAGGCGTTGTCATTGCCGAGCACCAGTCCGCCGGCATTGAGCGTGGTGCCGGCGGTGAATGTGTCGTTGCCGCTCAGGGTCTGGATGCCGCTGCCATTCTTGACCAGCCCGCCCGAGCCGCTGATGGTGCCGCCGAAAGTCTGATTGCTTGCGTCGCCGAAACCGAGTGAGTTGGCGCCGAGGTTGATCGAGCCGCCGGTGCCCGACAGCGCGCCGATGGTTTGGTTGCTGCTCGCGGCGGAAATATCCAAGGTGGCGCCGCTGCCCAACACCACCGCGCCGGTGGCTGCAAGACTGCCGCCGGTGCCAAGCGCCAGCGTGCCCGCGTTGATGCTCGTGCCGCCGGTATAGGTGTTCGCGCCGCTCAGGGTCAGCGTTGCGCTGCCGTCCTTGCTCAGGCTGCCGGCGCCGGCGATCGTGCCGGCCAAGGTCAAGGTCTGGCTGCCCAGCACATCCAGCGAATCGCCCGCGCCGAGGTTCACATTGTTTGCAAGCGTTACTGCAGTGTTTGTATCGAGCGTGACCGCGCCGCCGACATTCAATGCACCCGTACCCAGCGCCGCAGCGTTGCCGACCACCAGTCCGCCGGCGTTGAGCGCGACGCCGCCACCGAACGTATTCGCACCGCCGAGCGTCTGCACGCCGCTGCCGTTCTTGATGATGCCGCCCGAACCGCTGATCGTGCCGCCGAAGCTGGTGTTGCCCACACCGTTCAAGGTCAGCGTGTTGCCGCCGAGCGTGACGTTGCCGGTGGTGCCCGCCAGCGAACCGATGCTCTGGTTGCTGCCAGCAGCGGAAATATCCAGCGTCCCCGGACCGCTCAAGGTGACCGCGCCCGTGGAGGCAAGACTGCCGCCATTGCCGATCGCCAACGTGCCATCGGTGATCGTGGTGCCGCCGGTGAAGCTGTCTGCACCGGTGAGGGTGAGCGTGGCCGCGCCGGCTTTGCTCAGGCTGCCGGTGCCGGTGATCACGCCAGCCAGCGTCATCGCATTGGAGCCCAGCACCGTCAGTCCGGCGTTGCCGTTGAGCACGATGCCGTTTGCAACGTTGATCGCGGTATCGGCATCCAATGTCGCCGCACCGTTCACGCTCATCGCGCCGGTGCCCAGCGCATTGTTGTTGCCAAGGATCAATCCACCCGCATTGAGCACCGTGCCGCCGCTGAATGTGCTGGCGCCATTCAGGGTCTGCACGCCGGCGCCGTTCTTGATCACGCTGCCGGTGTTGACGATCGCGCCGCTGAAGCTGCCGGTGCCGGTGACATTCAAGGTCAACGCTTTGCTGCCCAGGGTGACGGTGCTGCCAGCCACGCCATTCAATGCACCGATGGTCTGGCTATTGCCCAAGGAGATATCGAAGCCCGTGCCGGCTGCGGCGAGCGTCACCGCGCCGCTGGACGACAGGCTGCCGGTTCCGCCGATCGCCAGCGTGCCCGCGTCGATCGTGGTGCCGCCGGTGTAGGTGTTGTTGCCGGTCAAGTATTCAGTGCCGATGCCCTGCTTGATCAATCCGCCGGTACCAGCGATCGATCCGCTGAACACCCCGATGGTCGGGCCGCCGACCACAATGTTGTCCGCACCCAGATTCACCGCGCCGCCGCCGGTCAAGGTGCCGACGCTTTGCGTCCCGTTGCCCGCGGAAAGATCCAGCGTGGCGCCGATGGCGACGTTGACCGTGCCTGTGCTCACCAGGCTGGCGTTCGCACCCAGCGCCAGCGTGCCCGAGTTGATGAAGGTACCGCCGGTGTAGGTGTTCGCGCCGTTCAAGGTCAGTATCGCCGAGCCGTCCTTGACCAGGCTGCCGGTGCCCGACAGCACGCCGTTCAAGGTCAGCGCATTGCTGCCTTCGACCGTCAGCACGTCATTGAGGGTGACGTTGTTGTTGAGCGTGACGGCGGTATCCGAATCCAGCGTGGCATTGCCGCCGAGGGTCAATACACCGGTGCCGAGCGCGCTGTCGTTGCCGACGATCAGGCCGCCGGCATTGAGCGCCACGCCGCCGCCAAACGTGTTGGCGCCATCCAGCGTCTGCACGCCGGCGCCGTTCTTGATCAAGCCGCCAGCGCCGCTGATCACGCCGCCGAAATCGGTATTGCCTACGCCATTGAGCGTGAGCGTGTTGCCGCCGAGATTGACGTTGCCGGAGGCGCCGCCCAACGAGCCGATGGTCTGGTTGTTGCCGGCGGAAATATCCAGCGTGCCGCTGCCGCTCAGGTTCACTGCACCCGTCGAGGACAGGCTGCCGCCGACACCCAGCGCCAGGGTGCCGGAAAGGATCGACGTGCCGCCGGTGAAGGTGTTGGCGTTGGTCAGCGTGAGTGTGGAGGAGCTGTTCACGGTGAGGCTGCCGCTGCCGGACATCACGCCGCTCAGCGTGAGTGCATTGCTGCCCTGCACGGTAAGCCCTGCGCCGGCGCCAAGCGTCACGTTGTTGGAGAGCGCGATGCCGTTGGCGCTTGCATCGAGCGTCACCGCGCCGTTGACGTTCAGTGCGCCACTGCCCAACGCGCCATTGTTGCCGACCACCAGGCCGCCCGCGTTGAACGCGGTGCCGCCGCTGAACGAGCTCGCGCCGTTCAAGGTCTGCGTGCCGGATCCGTTCTTGATCAGCCCGCCGGTGCCGGTGATCGTGCCGTAGAAGGTGGCGTTACCGATGCCGCCCAAGGTAAGCGAGCTTCCGCCCAGAACGACCGTGGTGCTCGTAGCGCCGCTCAACGAACCGATGGATTGACTGCCTGCCGCGGAGATGTCGAACGCCGCGCCGGGGTTGGCAAGGTTCACGCTGATGTTTCCGGCGAGGTCGCCGCCCACACCCATGGCCACAATGCCCTGGTAGATCGTGAGGCCACCGGTAAAGATGTTGACACCCGTCAACGTTTCGGTACCCGCTCCCTGTTTGATCAACCCGCCCGTGCCACTGATCGTGCCACCGAACGCGAGACTGCTGACGCCGCCGAAGGTGAGCGTGTTGCTGCCCAGCAAGATGTCCGAGCCGTCGACACCCGTCAGGTCGCCGATGGTCTGATTGCTACCTGCACCCGAAATATCGAAGGTCGCGCCCAGGCCGGTCAGGCTGAGCGATCCGATCGGGGCAAGACTGCCATTGGCACCCAATGCCACCGTGCCGGCGTTGATCGTCAGCCCGCCGGTGAACGTGTCGGCGCCGTTCAGCGTCAGCGTCGCAGGGCCGTTCATGAGCAGGCTGCCGCCGCCGCTGATCGCACCACTCAGCGTGACGCTCTGCGTCGCGGGCAAGGACAGCACTTCACCGGCGCCCAGGATGATCTGATTGCTCAGCGTCAACGCATTCGAACCGCTCAGCGTCACGCTGCCGCCGACGCTCAAGGTGCCCGTACCCAGCGCAGCATCGTTGCCCAGCAGCAAGCTGCCGCCGGTGATCGTCAGGCCGCCGGAAAAGGTATTGGCATCATTCAAGGTGAGCGTGGACGCACCGTTCTTGATCAGGCCGCCCGCGCCGGCGATCGGACCATTGAACGTCACGTTCTGCGCGCCGGGCAGGGTCAGTGCAACGCTTAAAGCCAGATTGATCGGGTTGTTCAGCGTCAGTGCGACCGTGCCGTCCAGTGTCGCGTTGCCATTGACGTTCAACGCGCCGGTGCCCAGCCCGCCGCTATTGCCCAGCACCAAGCCACCCGCATCGAGGGTGACACCGCCGCTGAACGTGTTGGCGACATTCAAGGCGAGCGTGGCCGCGCCGCCCTTGATCAGGCTGCCTGCACCGGAAATCACACCGTCGAGGTAGAGTGTTTGCCCGCCCAGGAGATCCAGGCTGTCGCCGTTGCCGAGCGCGATGTTATTGGTGAGCGACGAGCCGCCGGTGACATCCAAGTTCACCGCGCCATTGACCGACAGCGTGCCCGTTCCCATGGCACTGTCATTGCCGAGCAGCAAACCGCCCGCATCCAGCTGGATGCCGCTGCCGAAAAGATTGAAGCCGCTCAACGTCTCGACACCGCTGCCAACTTTCACCAGCGAGCCACTGCCTTCGATCAGTCCGCCGAAGGCCTGGCTGGTGCCGTCGCCGAACGTCAGCGTGTGGTTGCCCAGGTTGACGACGCCTGTGCCCAGCAATTCGCCGATGGTCTGGTTGCCGCCCGCGCTGAGATCCAGCGTGCCCGGCGCCAAGTCCACGTTGATGCCGCTAGACAAGCTGCCCGCCGCACCCATCGCCACCGTGCCCGCGTCGATGGTCAAGTTGCCGATGAAGGTATTCGAACCGTTCAAGGTCACCGTCGTGGCGCCGGTCATCAGCAGGCTGCCGATGCCCGATACGCTCCCGTTGAACGTCATCGCGTTGCTGCCGGGGAGGGTGAGTACGGCGCCGCCAGAGAGGTTGATGTTGTTGCTGAGGCTGAGCACCGCCGATCCGGTCAGGCTTGCATTACCGGCCACGTTCAAGATGCCGGTGCCCAGTGCGCCGGGAGTGCCCATCGTCAGGGTGCCGCCGTTGAGCGTGATGCCGCCGCCAAAAGTATTGGCGCCGTTCAAGGTAAGCGACGATGCGCCGTCCTTGATCAGGCTGCCGGTGCCGGAAATCGTGCCGTTGAAGGTGAGCGCTTGCCCGCCGAGCAGATCCAGGGTATCGCCGGTGCCCAGCGACACATTGTTGGCGAGCGCCAATGCCGACGTTCCATCCAGCTTCACCGCGCCGCCGACGCTCAAGGTGCCGGAGCCCAGCGAAGCGTTGTTGCCAAGCAGAAGCTCGCCCGCATCCAGCGCCACGCCGCCGCTGAACGCACTGGCGCCACCCATGGTCTGGATGCCGGAGCCGAGCTTGACCAGGCCGCCGGTTCCGCTGAAGGTGCCGTTGAACAGGGTATCGCCGAGACCGTTGAGCGTGAGCGTGTGCGCCCCAAGGTTTACCGTACCGCCAGCGCCAGCCAGCGAGCCGATGCTCTGATTGCCGCCCAGCGATATATCCAGCGTGCTTCCGGTGGCGAGGGTGACTGCGCCCGTCGGCGAAAGCGAACCGCCCGTGTCGACCGCCAGCGTGCCGCTATTGACCAATAACGCTCCGCTGAGGCTGTCCGGGCCGTCGAACGTAAGCGTACCGCTGCCGTTCCAGCTCAAGCTGCCGACACCGGACAAAAAGCCGCTGAGCGTAAGCGGGTTGCTGCCGGACAGGGAAAGCGTGCCGGTGTTGATCGTGATGTTATTGGCCAGCGTCAAGCTGCTCGTCGTGTTCAGCGAGGCGCTTCCATTCACCGACAACGTGCCGGTACCCAGTGAAGTCGCCTGGCCGAGCACCAGGCCGCCTGTATCGACGTTGACGCCGCCGGTGAACGAATTGGCCGCGCCCAGCGTGATCGGCGCGATATCGTCGAGGGTCAACGAGCCACTGCCGCTGATCGCGCCATTCAAGCCGAAGGAATTGGTGCCTTCCAGGTCAAGACCGCCGTTGAGCGTAATGTTGTTCGCCAGCGACAAGCCGGCAGTCGATGCCTGGATGCCGCCGCCGTTGACCGTCAGCGCGCCACTGCCAAATACGCCGGCAGTGTTGAAGCCGGCGAGGCCGTCATTGATCGTCGCGCTGCCGCTGACCAGGTTGCCTTGCAGATTCCACGTGCCGCTGTTGACGGTGAGCAGTTGAAAATGCAGGTATTCGCTGGCGCTGAGAGTAGTCACCGGGCCGCCCGTGCCCGATCCTGTGCCGACGGTGGAATTTTGCAATATCAGCGTGTTGCCGCTGCCGGTACCCGCATCCACCACGCCAGCGGCGGCAAAATTGACCGTCGACGTGCCGACGGGCATGGTGCTTGCGGTGGCGATGCCGGCACTGTTCACACTCGATCCGGAGATAGCCTCGAACGTATTGCCGCTGATCGAGTTGCCCAGGTAAATACTGCCGTTGACGGTGCCGGAGTTGATGAAGTTGTTGCCGAAGCCTGCGACGGTCGAACCGAGAAACCCGATGCGGCCGGTAATCGTGCCGCTGTTGTTGATGTTCATCTGGCCGCCGCCGTAGGCGACGATGGCCGGCGCATCGGCGGCGGTGCTGGTGCCGACGCCAAAGATATCCATGCCGATGTTGCCGTTGTTGTACAACACCGATGAACCGGCATTGTTCACGATCAGTGCCTGTCCGCCAAAGTTCATCAAATTGGCGAGATTCATCACGCCGTCGATGAAGCCGTCGGACTCGTTGGTAATGGAGATATTGGAGGCGCTGCCGTTGCCGAGCGCGGCGCCCGTTTCGTAGTTGCTCAGGCCGCCGTCGATGGACGGATCGATCTTGCCGTGGTTGTCCAGGTTGATGCCGGTGCCACTGAGCGTAAGGGCAGGGGTCGTGGCGCTGGATAGCACGCTGAGTACCGCCCCGTTTTGCACGTTGACGGTGACCCCGTTGATGCTGCTGGTAAAGGAGTTCGTAATGGAGCCGGAGGCGCAGGTGATCGTCGAGCCCGAGGTAGTGCACTGGGCCAGGGCGTTGCCGGTGGTCAGGGCAAAAACGATCGATGGAGCGAGGGCGAGAAAAATGCCTTTCGCCAGACGATTTTTACGAACGCCGTGCAAGCCACCCTGATACATAACAGCCTCTTGTCTCAATGGGCAAAGCGGTCATTGCGGCCGGCCCTGTGTTTTTCTCAAAAGCAACGCGAAAAACGGGTGCACGAACATCGGCCAGCACGAAACCGCCTGGAAAACGCCGATGCGTCCAAGTGCATAGGAGCTGCTTGCTCCCCGTTATCCCCGTTGTCCCCTGTTGCTATGCAAAACCAGGCCCCTGGCGGAAAGCGTTACTCGTCGTGGAGGGGCTGCTGACTATCATTGCACAACGGCGCCTTTCATACGCCTGCTTGCGGCAATTTAAAGTGTCAATGGTGTGCTTGTGGAAGACGCCGCGGCGGGTGGCTGGTTGCACCCGCGCTGCGATTAACATTTGCGATGGAAGTTTGCCCGATCACGATCCGCGAGCGCAGCCAGGCACAGGTTTTTGCGGTGAAAGGCTGCTGCGTATTTATTTACGCCAGACGCATGACAGGCCACTTCAGGTAAGTTACCCCCCGCCACAGCCACTCCACCGGCCCGAAGCGGAAGTGCTTGAACCACCATTGGCTGAAGCGGACTTGCGCCACGTAAAAAAGTACGGCCGCCAGCATGTTCCAGGCCGGCCCCACGCGTCCGTACAGCCCGGTAATGAGGCCGCTGTAAAGGCTCACGAAGAAAACCGACTGCGTAAGGTAGTTGGTCAATGCCATGCGCCCCATCGGCGCCAGCCAGGTGACGCGCGAGCGCCAACGCGGGTGGTAAAACAGCAATGCCAGGCCGGTGGCGTAGCCGCAACTCGCCAGCGGAGCGCTCGCTATGTTTGCCAGCGTGCTGATCAAGACCCATGGGGAGTCGGCATGTTGTGGCATGAGCCAATGATTCGCCACCACACAGGCTATTTGTGCAGCAAGCCCCAGCGGCAACGTCCACGCACAGACGCGCCGAAGTGTTGCCGTTCGCTCGGGCAGCGCCTGTACCCAACCCTTGCGCCACACGTACAGGCCCGCCAGAAACAGGGGCAGGCTCGATATCGCCATGATCGGTATGAGGGGAGCCAACCACGCAAGCCATATGTGTCCGTTTTCCTGCACCAGGCTGGACAGATTGGCGTGTGCATAGGTGTCGATGACTTGCCGAGTCTTCGCCAGGTCGGGTGTCGAGGTGTCAAATCCGGCCAGCCAATGAAGTGCGGCGACGTGGAAATGTTTGGCGATCCAGGTGCCGATCACCAGCAATGGTGATATCGCCCACAAGATGATCGCCAGGATCAATATGGCCTTGGGTGTCGCCTTGCGGAACCAGAACAGAAAGAAACCGCCGAGCGCGTACGGCAGCAGGATGTCGCCGCTCCAGATAACGGCGCCGTGCACGAGACCGAACAGTGCCAGAGCACCAAGTCGGCGCAGATAGAACCACGGAAAGCTAACGCTGCGTGCCTGGGCGCGCGTCATTTGAATCGCAAAACCCAATCCGAAAAGAAAGGCGAACGTCGTATAAGCCTTGCCTGAGACAAAGGCATCCAATAGCGCCTGCATCCAAACGTCGTGCCGTGCCGGGAAGATTTTTTCCGACGTGTCGTAGAGCGACAGCGGCAAATTGAAACCGCGCATATTCGCTGCCAGCACGCCGAACAGCGCGCAACCGCGCAATGCATCGATAAAGACGATCCGCTCGTCCTCCTGCACCGGTCCCGTGCCGGAAGCGTTCGTGATTGCGTCTATATCCTCTTTGCGCCCTTTGGCAACTTCGCCCAGAACGTCGGCACTGCCATCCGATGTAGTCACTCGCCCCCCGAAGGTGAACACCCTAGTTCACCGCCGGGAACCATACCTCAGCTCAACGAGAAATGGATGGGCCATCCGTCCCGAGCGTTGCTCCATCTCCCCTCCGGGGAGCGGGCTGGGGTGAGGGGCCAATCTTGCGCGACGCTGCGCTAGTGCGAGAGCAAAAATCACTCGCGCCACGCAAGCAAATACCTCTTCGCAAGCCCCGACCCCTCACCCCAACCCTCTCCCCGGAGGGGAGAGGGAGCACGTCGCGCGACACGTGGGTCAATCTCGCACAACACCACATCAAGGCGAGCGTTGCTCCCTCTCCCCTTCGGGGAGCGGGCTGGGGTGAGGGGCCACTCTTGCGCGACGCTGCGTTACTGCGAGAGCAAAAATCACTCGCGCCACGCAAGCAAATACCTCTTCGCAAGCCCGACCCTTCACCCCAACCCTCTCCCCGGAGGGGAGAGGGAGCACGTCGCGCGAGATAAACCGTAGCGCTTTATCAGCTTCTACTGACAGCGCACCAAAGGCAGGCAGCGCGACAATGGAAACGTCGGGCGAGCCTCCGCAGATGAGAACCGCGTCGCCCGACAAGCAGTGAAGAGCGCGGATCGCATGGACTGGCATCCACACGACCCGCTAACCACCATTAACTTAGAGAGATAGTTAATCATGGCTACGCCCGATGATACGTCACGCGCCCACGCGCGTCCTCGCTCCCGAGCACCCCTCCCGTATTTCTTCACCACCGTAAGGCTGATGCGATGTCGGGCCATCAGGGCGTCCGACTGATCCGGTCAGTCCATTCCGATTAGTCGTGCAGGATTTTTCCTGCAAGCCCTTCACGCCGTACGCAATGTACGGCGTGATCTAACCGCGTGGAGAAAATCATGAACCCTTCGACGCACTCCAGTGCGCGCGGCCTTCTATTGCCCGAAGCCAATCGTTCGTTCCTCAAACCAGCAACGCATACATCGATCACCGCAAGGAATCACCCATGAAGAAGCGCGCCCAAGGTGCCTGGGTCACCCTCAATGCCAGCTACTACTGCGCCCCGGTCTGCCACCCCGGAAAATTTCTCGACGACGCCAGCCTGCTGCTGGAAGGCGCACGCGGCATCACCCAAAGTCTCGCCGATCTGTTGAGCCAGGACGTGGACATCAACCCCGACGATCTCGCCAAGGCCCTGTGGGCCGTTTCCCTGTTGATGGAGATGGGGCAGAGCAGTGCGGAGGTGGCGCACGGGCGGATTCGACGCATGCGGAAAGAGATTCGTGAGGTTGAGGATGGGAAATGAGTCGATGGCTTGGCTCTGCCGGTATGACGAATGACACGCCTTTGCCCAAAATACGTTCGATGTAGCATTGAATTCTGGGCTGCTGAGCCGCGCATAATGTCGCATGTAGGGTCAGTGGGCGATTTCAGTTCTCAGCCTAAATAGCCGGCGTTTTACAATCCAAGGCGGGAGAGGCGTCATGCGATGGACAAAAATCATAGGCTTGCTGGTCGCGGGGGCAGTCATTGGCGGCGTGGTGGCTGGCTACGCAGTCTTCGAGTACATGGAGCGGTGGGGTATCGATTGGAATAAATGGGCTTCTTCGCAATACGACGAGCAAAAGGCCGGCGATGCGCTGGGCACAGTGGCTGCATTGAGTGATATTCGCGCGGGCAAGATCGAAGATGCCCGTCGCGTGCTCGAATGGAGATTGACCAGCGAAATCCCGGAATTGGTCGGTGCAGAGAAAGCGGGCCTCGATCCCCGAGGCGATACGTCCAGGGCCCTTTCTGCGATCAGGGAATATAGACGGGCGAATCCTTGGACCAGCGGGAATCAGAAACTGGACAAACTTACGTCTGATGCTCTGAATGGCGTAGCTGGCCCCGCGGACAAGGTGCGCTAGCCAGACAGAATGACGGCCTTTGGCGGCTTTTTAAGTCGATCAACGCAACACCTTGCGAAGCCGATATTCAGTTGTTTTCAAAAGGATCTTCCCGCTAACATCTGTCCGTGGCATCAGCGATTCGTTTGATGCCCTAGGGGGAGCAATGGGTGATCAGCAGGTCGCATCCGGGTGCGGCGCCATGGACGCGTCCGTCACGCGCCAACACGATGTGGCGCACGAGTCCGGTGCACGCTGCAACGCTGCATTGCCTCAAGAAGATGTATGCAAATAGCACCTTGGCAGACGGATATTTGGTCTGACTCACAGCTGCTTTGAGCTTGGAAGTGGCAATCTTATTTGCGATGGATCGGCGGTCTATGGCGTACTTCCAGGTTTTGCTCTGTGGTAGCGGCGTTTTGCTTGCGTCTAGCAGTGGCGGGGATCCTGTGATCGGCTTCTATGCGACTCGGTTTGTTAGAGCCGCAAATAGTGAGTTGGCAGAGCAGCTGGCAAAAGAGTCGGTGTTGTCGGAGTGGCGTCCGGGCGGCCTCTATTCGGATGCCAACAAGGGCGGCATTCCTTTATTGATCACGGACAGCGTGGCTTCGGTAAGCCTGCTTACCGGCATACGAAAGCGTCGTGCCAAGGGATATACGTTCTATCTGAGTGACTAGCAGTCTCAGTCGTCTCTCGCGAAGGTTTTCAATTCGCTTTCAATTCGGGGAGGTGCACGTGATTCACGCCATGATCTTCGGAGCGCTAGGTCCGCTCTTGATGGGAGTTGTGTTCTATTTCGTGATGTGGGGCCGGCCCAGGGAAAAAGACCAGTCCGGGTATCCCGCCATGCGCTTTGTCGGCTCACCGTACGTAATACTGGTATGCGGCCTGGTGTTTACCGGATTTGGCGCCTTTCAGTGGTTCGTGCCACTCAATCACCACTACTCTGGAAATTTGGCCATGTTGTGTTATGCGCCGATTGCCCTTGGAGTGGTCTGTTTTCTCTTCTCCATCTACCTCGCCAGCTATCTTGCGGTGCTGACACCAGACGCCATCACGGTGAATCGGTGGCCCTTTGGGCGTACGGATTTCAGCCTCGGTCAGCTGGCATCGATCGAAGAAAAGGGGAAGCAGGCTTTTCTTCATTTCAAAGATGGCCGCAAGCTTTCGGTTACCTATATGCTTTCGGGAAGCCAAGATTTCATCAAATGCGTCGAGGATCGGCGCATACACAGGGATGCCTAGAATGAGAGCTTTCGACACACCAAAGCCACGCCGCTATCGCGCACTTTCAGGCGCCTACGCAGTCGGCGCCATGGCTTTTGCATGGCACGCATTTGAAGTATTCGGGATAGATAAGGTCGGCGTCGTCATTGCCTATGGTGTCGGGGCAGTTTGTTTCGCCACGATTTCTGCGGTTTTCCTGGTTTCGGCCAGAGCGAGGCATGGTTGATATCTGTTGCGCGCGGTCGCTCGCGCAGGCGAGCCACGTGTTGCTGCCTTTTAATTCGGACATCTGTGCAAAACAGCTGGGATACGTGACGTGACTAAACGTGATATCACTTTTCGTAAAGCCGTTGCTACTGCTGGCTGCGGCCTGGGAGGTGCGGTCTTGGGGGACGTGCTTGCGAAATTTGTAGTCCCCAAGTTCTTCGGGTCTGCGCCCTGGCTGCTTCCTGCAATGGTTGTCGGCATGCTTGCCATTTTCGTGGTGGCCGCTTTAACCGTCCCCTCCATCATTGGGGAGCGTCGCCGCACGTGATGTTTGGCAGCGTTGCGTGATCGCGGCACTGCGCGCGAACCGAAGCAGGCGTTGCTTGGCGCTCGCGAATCAGGTGAAGAAATCCGGATAGGGAGGTCCTTTGTGAGAAAGGTTTTGCGCATTGGCGGAATCGCGGTACTGACGTTCATCGCCATGATCGTGGCCATGGGATTTTATTTTCTCTATAGCCCGTTTCCGGTCGCACCGAAGCTCAGTCATTCAGCTCATCGCGAAATGATCGATGTGGGCGGTCGCCAGCGAAGCTTTCTGGCGTATGTGCCAGCGGACTTGCCGCCCGCGTCGCCTTTGGTCATCGTTCTGCACGGCTCGCTCATGGATGGGGCCTTGATGAGGCATTGGACCGGCTTTGAATTCGATCGCCTCGCCGATGAGCGCAAATTTGCCGTGCTCTATCCCGATGGCTACAAGCACAACTGGAACGACTGTCGAAAGAAGGCCACTTATCCGGCCAAGCTCGAAAATATCGATGATGTCGGCTTTCTCCAGGCCATGATTGCCCGTTTGAAGAGCGAGGCGGGGATCGACCCGAAACGGGTCTACCTGTTCGGCTATTCGAATGGCGGAAGCATGGCGATCCGCATGGCGCTGGAGCATCCCGATGAGGTGGCCGCCATCACCGCAGTCTCGGTAAGCCTGCCTGTGCCGGACGATTCGTCGTGTCCCACCGGCAAGCCTGCTCCGCCGGTGATGGTGATCGATGGGACGGACGATCCGATCAACCCATTCCATGGCGGCACGGTATCGCTGTTTGGTTTCGCCAGTCGTGGCCAGTCGCAACCGGCCATGCAGTCGGTGCAAACCTTCGCAGCCGGCGATGGCGTCACCTCGTCGCCCGTTACGGTTCGGCTGGAGCCGACCAGGCAAGGCGACCCCACCTGGGTCGAGCGCACGACCTGGTTGCAGCAAGGCATAGTTGTCGCCGAACTCGATGCCGTGCACGGTGGCGGGCACGTCGTTCCCCAACCTGCGTTTCGCTTTCCACGCTTGCTTGGGCGGACCACCAGTGCCATAGATGCCCCCCGGGCAGCGGTCGACTTCTATGGTGTGAAGTAGCCTTACGCACCGGCACGAAACGTGAATGGGTCGTGCTCGCCAAGCATTTACAACCAAACGTCAAGGAGATCGCAGTGTCTGCTTATCGATGTGTTCTCGTTTGCCTGATTTCGATGGTCTGCGCTGCCTCGGTCTATGCCCAGGACGACGCGGCGCATGCATCTCCGGTTACGGCATCGGAGCAGAAGGAAGTGGTCCAGGCGCTCGGCAAGCAGCTCAAGGCGAATTATGTCTTTGCCGACGTCGCAGCCAAAGTTGCAGCGGCCATGCATGACAGACTCGACAGCGGGGCCTATGCCAACGACAAAACGACGGACAGTTTTGCCAAGGCGCTGACTGGCGATCTGCACAAGTTCGGCAACGACCGGCATTTCATGGTGACGTACGACCCTACGTTCCAGCCGACACCGCCAGGGGATCGCCTTTCCAAGACGCAGATGGACGACGAGCGCAAGGAGGCGGACTACTATGCCGGCGGTTTCTTCAAGGTGGAACGATTGCCCGGCAATGTCGGCTATCTGGATTTGCGCGGATTCCTGTCTTCCGATTTCATTCCCGGCGCCTACGACTCCGCCATGACCTTGCTGGCCGGGACTGACGCATTGATCCTCGATCTGCGCCAGAACGGCGGCGGCGACCCGCAGTCTGTCGCAACGTTTCTCAGCTACTTTTTTGCTGCGGGCGACGATCGCCACCTCAATGACCTCTATTGGCGGTCCAACGATCGAACCCAGGAGTTCTGGACGGTTCCCGTGCAGGGGCCTCGTTATACCAAGCCGGTTTATGTGCTGATCTCGGCGGCGACGTTCTCCGGCGGCGAAGAATGTGCTTACGACTTCCAGACCCAGAAGCGCGCGACGCTGGTGGGCCAGACCACGGGCGGCGGCGCCAACCCCGGCGACATGTTCCCCCTTGGTCACGGCCTCCTTGCATTTATTCCCAACGGACGCGCGATCAACCCCATAACCAAGACAAACTGGGAACACGTAGGCGTAAAACCGGACGTTGCGGTGCCGGCAGCCGACGCCCAGAAAACAGCTTATGTGATGATCCTCAAGGCGCTGATGCCCAGTACAAAAGATCCCGGACAGCTGGACGAGCGCAAGCACGCACTGGAGTTGGCCGAAAAGGGCGAAGAGGAAAAGCCTGTTTATACAGCGCCGGAAGATTGATCGGATCCGGTCGAGAACGGATGTTGAATCGACGAGCTTGGCTCGACGAAGCGAATCCGAAATCAGGTGCCGGGAATGGCTGTCTGCTCGGGAATACGAGCTCAGCCGGGCGGCGAGTGGCGAAATTGAATGCAAAAGGTTCGACTTTCATGCTGAAAAACTGTTTCAAGGCCATGGCGGGATTTTCATTGCTCGCCGCTTTTTCCAGCAGCGTTTTTGCCGCGCCCATTACATCGAAACCGCTTTCGATGGCACTGACACAAGTGAAGCCACTGACAAAAATCTCCGTGCTCCTGCCAAGCAAGCTGCCATCGGCGATAGATGCCAACATTCACGCATCCGCGGGCACTGGTGATGAAACGAGCTATGAAATCCGTCTGTACTACCAAAAAGGCGTTGGGGATGCAGGATTTGCGGGCTACTTTTCTGGGAAGTTGAACTCGAACTTTCCAAATTTGAAGCATCGGGTCAGCCTGGTGCACGGTGTTATGGGTTATTTCCTGCCAGGTAGTCGTGGTGGGTCACGTTCCCCAAGTACCATCGAATGGAGCATGGGCAATGTTACGTATACCGCGCAGCTGAAGTTGCCCATCCAAAGTGCACCCGAACAACAGGCGACGATGGTTGCCGTAGCCGATTCGGCCATTGAAGGAGGCGCAAGGTAGGGGTGGCCTGACGCGCTTGAGCTCGAAGCCCTCGCGAGCGACCTAAAGCGAGTTCATCATTTATCGATGGAAGACATTTGGCACGACCGCCTATCGATAGGCGAGATCTTTGCAAAATTGGACCAGCAGACGCGAAAGAATTGAAACCGACTTCGATGACGAACCAAACACTGCAAAACTGGCGTCAACGAGGTCTCGTATCTCTGTGGCGATACGTTGGAGCGAATCGCTCTTTCAAGGGGTGGCACCTCAGCGCCGATGCTGATGGCTGCAGGTCCCTTCTCGCGCTGATCGACGCGTTTTCGGGTGACATTTCGGTGGCGTACCGAACGGTTTCCTTAATGGTGCCGTCCAGGACACTTCTGACCGTGCCGGGGAAGTTGTCTTGGGACGTCGAAAGCGTTTCAAAGCTCCGCGTGTCTTGCGCCGACTCACCCATGGACTGGCTTCTCAATGAATCCGGCGACGTCGCGGATCTGGTGCTTGGGGAGACCTGGCGAAGCAAATTTCGCGAGGCGGTGAATGCGCTATCTAACAGCGAGGGGGATTTCAACATCGGGCCGAAGGACGTGAATCAGGGAATCCGGTTCTGGCGGTGGGGGTCGTAGTGCCTTCCAGGGGTAACGGCAGGATGTATATCCGTTTCGTTGTTCATTCCATCGACCCCGATTCGGGGCGAAGGCAGGGGCTCTTTCAGGCTTTGGGTTACATTGCAGATAACGGGTACCTGAGGTCGGAAGAGCAGGCATCCTATGAGGCGCTTCGAAAATGGTTCCGTGAAAACCTTCCCGTGCCGGAATCCTTCGCGAAGTCCAGCAAGGTGCACGCCAAGAAAGTTGCCTTGAGCTGGTTCAAGCCCTCTGCTGTAGAGCACATTGCAAAAATGCGCAGTTTTTCCTCAATCCTGGTGGCATATGGCGTCCAAGTTGAGGTTCTGAAGCAGGATCGCCCGGGGTATGTCGTTTACGAAGATGACTATCAGATCGTTGCCGAGCCTTTCAAGGATACTTTGACGTAGCGGTGATTTTTAATCGTTGCGCGCGATGCCGGCGGTACGCGGCGTGCGCTGAGTGAGGTTTCCAGAGGAAATTGATAGTGTCCGCTTCATATGGCATTTGAAATTCTTTTCATCACAGAAGATCCCGATATCACTCCCGCTGCCGAGATCCAGTTCGCGGGACAGCGGGTTTGTATCATTCGTCTTTCACGGCATGGCTCTCCTGAGATCGAGTTTGTGAAGGATCGGTATTTGGGAAAGGATGTGGAGATGGTCTTTCCGCTCAAGGATTTTGTTGAAACCGTTGAATTGGCCGTCAGTGATCTCGCGTCGTGGCTGGACAAGCTCGCTGAAAATTAGGATTGATCAAGCTTTGCCCGAGGGAACGTATGGCGTCGTGATCTGAGGCCATCCTAATTGCCTGGCAGGTGCAAACGGATACAGGAAAATCTGCCATGCTCGGCGCAGCCGGGCGACATGGCTTAATCAGGGGGCGTCATGAATGGATGGGAAGTGCCTAAGCACTCGTGGCACAAAGGATTTTCGCGGAGCCGCGCGTGGTTCGTTGCGGCAGCTTTTTGCTTTGCCCCTCTTTACGCATACGGCCAGGCCGTTGAGCCTACGGCAGAGCGCGTAGTCATCGATTCGGAATGGGGTGGACTCGATCCTGATGCACCATTTCGTACACACATCGTCATTGAAAAAGAGGGAGCTCACTATCGGCTTACGGGCGGACACAGCAAAAGTCGCCACTGGAATCCGCTTCCGGAGCAGGCGTTTTCTTCTCAGGACATAGCGCCCGAGCGAGTAGCTGAATTGGTCGGTGCGATGAAAGCGCCGGTTCAACCGCTCATTGATCTGCGCACATTGGAGCCGACGGTCAACGAAGCTCAGCAAGAAATCGATGACATTCTCAAAGACACAAAACAGCCTTCCGCATCGACGGGTTCGTGGGCGAAGGTGCTCGCTTGGCGCGACAGTTTGCGGAGCCCCGGCGCGCTTGCTCAATTGTTGACCACGGGGTTCGATCAAACCCATACCGACGACTTTCCGTCTATCGATATCCAGGTGACGCTAAGCGATGGCACGAAGTTGTCCGCGCAGTCCAGGTCGCAGCATTACCTGATGCTTCCCTGGGAAAATGCGCGCGGAGATCGCACTTATTCGCCGAATATCCCGCGAGCTCTGGACGCATTGCTGCCAAAGGATGCCACCAACAAAGAAAGGTTGGAGGGCGTGCTGGATGACTTCGATCTGAAACAACTGCTCGAACGTGGCCTGGACAACCAGGTCGGACAATTCGATACCGAGTCGGCGGCTCCAGATTCGGGTCGCCTGCTGGATGCAAACGCCAAGGCTGTCGGCATTGCTCTCGTTTCCTGGAAAAGCCGGCGGTGGGACGCACGACTTCAACTTCCTGACAGTCCTTAATGGCGTCGTCATTTGAGGTCATCCCAATTGCCTGACAGGTGCAAACGGATATAGGAAAATCCGCCATGCCCGGCGCAGCCGGGCGGCGTGGCTTAATCAGGGGGCGTCATGAACGGATGGGAAGTGCCTGAGCAATCGTGGCACAAAGGATTTTCGCGGAACCGCGGATGGTTCATTGCAGCGGCACTGTGTTTTATCCCTCTTTACGCATATGGCCAGGTCGCCGAACCTATGCCAGAGCGCGTAGTCATCGATTCCGCGTGGGGCGGGTTCAATCCTGAAATGCCATTTAACACGCATATCGTCATTGAGAAAAATGGCGCTTCCTATCGGCTTACGGGCTGGCACAGCAAAAGCCGCTACGGGAAGCCGCTTCCTAAGCAGGTGTTTCCTGCGCAGACCATATCGCCCGAGCGAGTGACTGAATTGGTCGGCGCGATGGAAGCGCCGGTTCAGTCGCGCGTCGATCTGCGCACGTTGGAGCCGGCGGTGAATGATGCTCAGCATGAGATCGACGGCATTCTTGAACAGGCAAAGCTGCCTACTTCTTCGACGGGCTTGGGGGCGAACGTGCGCGCGTGGCGTGGCAGCTTGCGGAGCCCTGGCGCACTTGCCGACGCGTTGACCAGGGGCTTCGATGCCATCCATACCGATGACTCTCCCGTTATCGATATCCAGGTAACGCTAAGCGATGGCACGAAGTTGTCCGCAAAGTCTAGTTCGCAGCACTATCTGATGCTTCCCTGGAAAGACGCGCTCGGAAATCGCACCTATTCGACGAATATCCCGCGCGCCCTGGACGCATTGCTGCCAAAGGGCACCACCAACAAAGAGCGACTGGAGGGCGGGCTGGAAGGCTCCGATCTGGAAGATATGCTCGAATTTGGCCTGAACGACCAGATCGGGCGATTCGATGCCGAGTCGGAGGTTCCGGATGCGGTTCGCCTGTTGGATGCGAACTTCAAGGTCGTCGGCATTTGGCCGGGTCGGCAGCTTGATGCGGATCTTCAACTCCCTGACGGTCCTTCGAACCTGCAGTTGTCGACACGCCTTTCGTTGAGTGGGAAAACCCTGGCGAACGCGGCTGACGTTGTTCGAATCCGCCAGATGCTGCAACTCGTTCAGTCGTCGCCGGTATTGGGTGCGCACATCAAGTCGTCGCCAAATGTCGAGTTCTATATCCACGACAATGTTGGATGGACGTGGTTGAACAAGAAGACCGTTTCGCAATTTGTAAGCCAGATGCAGCAAATGAAAAAGCTTCCGGAGCTGCAAACCCGGCCGGCGCTGATGCAGGGGGCGGTGCTGGTCGAAGAGGGGGAGTGGCCGATCTACTGGGTTGTACTGTCCGATCGACGGGCAGTCCTTTGGAAGCAGGCAAGTCAGGCATCGGACAAGCCATTTGCCGGAAGCTGCCCTGCCATTCCCATGGGGGATGGCGATGTAACCGGCATCTACGACACGTGTATAGGAAAGGTTTACGGAGTCGATGGTCGCGAGCAGTAGCGCTCAGATTCCGCATTGTGGAAGTGTCTGTTTCCAGCTGTGGCCTCGGCCGGTCACTACGACACTGCGATAGCAGGGAAACGAATGGCTTTGGGATGCCGCCACACCAACGTCTTGGTGAAAGCGGCATTCTTTGCGAGCCCCTTCGCAAGGTGACCTCTGGCACTCGCCACCGCCCGACTGGGTGCTAGCTTTGCCCCGTAGGGGGCAAATCCACGTATTGATCCAGATAACCCTCTGATATCCCGTCAATCGTCTGCGCACTGAGCAGGCGTTTCAACGCATCGTGCGCTCGATCTACGTCGGCGTCTGGCGGCAAGCGTGGTGGGCGTGCCGTATCTGTTACGCAATGAACCCTGGTCAATCGAGGAGCAGTGGCAGTGACGCGATCATCGAAGGCAATCCATCTGGCGCTGGTTGCAGGGCTCCTGGCTTTTACGACCGCTTCCGCAGCTGACGCGGACAATTCGGCTGCGAAGATTTCGCAAGTCGAAAACGGGCTTCGCCCGGCGGCGGCGATAAGCGGCAAGCCCGTTCCCGTACGTGGATTGCTCGAAGAAATGGCCGCCATGCACGTGCAGGGGGTCAGCATTGCGGTTATCGATCGTGGCCGCGTTGCCTGGTCGAAAGGGTATGGTGTAACCAAGCAGGGCGGCACCGCCATCAATTCGGACACGCTTTTCCAGGCGGGCTCGATCAGCAAGTCGCTAACGGCGGTTGCCGCGATGCAGTTGGTGCAGGCTGGAAAAGTTCAGCTCGACGAAAACGTCAACGACAAACTGACCAGCTGGCATTTTCCCGCCAACACTTTTACCAGCGCTCACTTCGTCACGTTGCGGCAGCTTCTTTCGCACACCGGCGGCGTCAACGTTCACGGCTTTGAAGGATATGCCGCGGGTAAGTCGGTGCCCACGCTGTTGCAGGTGCTGGACGGCAGCCCTCCGGCCAATTCGCCCGCGATCCGGGTTGTTGCGGTGCCCGGCGCCGCATGGAGCTATTCCGGCGGCGGATACACCGTCGTCCAGCAGCTGATCATCGATCTCACCCATACGCCGTTTGAAAAGTGGCTCCAGCAACAGGTGTTCACCCCTGCTGGCATGCAGCGCAGCACCTTTGCGCAAGTGCTTCCTGCGGAGTGGGCGAATAACGTTGCCATGCCGCACAAGGGGAACGGTGATGCGGTACCCGGGGGGCCGTACCGGTACCCTGAAATGGCCGCGGCCGGATTGTGGACGACGCCCTCGGACCTGGCGAAATTTCTGATCAATATTCAGGCAGCCTGGAACGGTCGGGACGGCGAGCTGATTCAGCCGGCTACGGCCCGGGAGATGCTGAAGCTGGTCAAGTCGGGCAGCAGCATGGGCTTTGACGTTGGAGGGTCGGGCGACGGCCAGTATTTTGCAAAAGGCGGCGACACGACCGGATTCGCCGGCGAAATGGTCGCGCTCAATTCGCGTGGCGAAGGCGTGGTGATACTCACCAACAACTCCATCGGCGCCGCGCTTGCTGACGAGATCGTTCGCAGTGTCGCGGCCGCTTACCATTGGCCGGCTTTTCAAACGCACGTGCGCAGCGTGAGCAAGGTCGATGAGAAAAAGATCAAGCTGCTCGCTGGCGATTATGCGTATGGCGAGAGCGGGCGTTTCTCCGTGCAGGTTGATGGCGACCACTTGACCATCAAGCAAACCTGGCGACCCTCGGAAAGCATGTACCCCCAAAGTGCGACGGCGTGGTTTACGCTTTCCGACGACGCGACGTATGTCTTCAACGATGACAAGGGCGCATCCGGATACATCGATGAGGATGGCGACCGGGTTGCCTTTCACCGTGTGCAAGAAAATAGCGCGAAATGAGCCATGTATAGGTTCGACGTCTACAGCGGCGAGTTGCTAATAGGCTGGTCCGAGCTTGAGTCGGGAGACCCGCCGATGGGCGTCGCGTTCGGGAAATTCATTCCAGCGCCAGACTACGAGGCGGTTAGATCCGCTGCCGTGGAGCTGGAGAATGAAGAGCGCGGCGTGCCGCATCTCTCCATTCGTCTTTCGGATGGCACGGTGCTGAGGTCAGCCGGCGGCGTGCACATCACGGATCATTCCGTCGAACTGGGTGAGAACGGCAGGGAAATCGCTGTTCTTGGGATCGAATACCCCCTGTACAAAGAGCTGTTTCCCCACCACGTCGACGCTTACGAACGCAAGTTTTAGCGTTCCTTCCGATCGTTCAAAGCATCCCCAGTCCAGATACTACCCACACGTAACGATGATCAGCTCGCACATAGACCCAAAGCTCGTTTTTGCATGGCAGGCCGCGCATTCACTGGCCCGAAAATCCCCGGAACCGGTCCACGACCGCGGCGGCTACAGGGTGGATACCCATTCGGAAAAGGAAGTGAAGCGCTGGGTGTTCCCGGTGCTCTGCGATGGCCTGTACGAGCTGGCCCGCGATATTTCGACGCCGCGGTATTTTTTGAAGCTGTGCGGCACCCATGAAGAACTGCACGGCGCCATTCCGGCACGGTGGGAGATTCAGCCGGGCAACTACTTCATGGAGGCGACCGCCATCGTCCACCAAACCGGCCCCATACCGGACGGCTACCGAATGGAGCTTCATCAGGATGGGCCGGTTGCCCGGGTGCAGGTTGTCGCGCCGAATGGGGATATCGCCGCCAGTGGCACAGCCGCGGAAACCATGGATGCCTACGTTTACGACCGTATCGAAACAGCGTTGGAGTATCGGCGAAAGGGATTGGGTATCGCCGTGATGCATGCGCTTGGGTCCGCGAGGAAGTCGTCCATCGGTCGCCAACTGCTGGTGGCGACCGAAGATGGCCGCAGCTTGTACGAACGCCTTGGCTGGACGGTGATGGCGCCCTTTGCGACGGCGGTCATCCCGGATCGGGAATTTTGAAACCGGCAGGGAGGCCACCTGTTTGCCGGGGCAAAGCTGACTTGGCAGTTATTTGCGATGGTCATGGCTGCGTTCGTTTCCACGTATCCCGACAAGTGCCAAGGGGACGGTTGGCGCATTAAGATCGCCGGGCCGGATGTCGGCGCCTGAGCTTGCTTCGCCGGCCGAAGGCGAGGGGCTGGTTCCGAGGAACTGAAAGGGGGATTGAATGGCCAATGACGTGCGGGTCTTTCGCGCATCGCGGTTCCTGTCGGTGCTTCTGGGCGGCCTGGCAGTCATTTTTGCTGTGGCGATGTTTTTGTCGAATGACGGGCACGTGCTGCCATTGGGCTATGTGCTCGGCGGGATGGTGCCGGTTGCGATCGCCGCGGCCAGCGTTTTCGCTTGGCGCTATGGTGTTTGCGTCGGTGATACGACCATCGAGGCGGGTGTCTTCCGTCGCACGTCCTATGCCTTGAAAGACGCCACATCTATCGACGTGCAAAGGACGAAGGTGGGGAGAGTGGCTGCGGTTCGATTCTCCGACGGCCGCATCCTCAGGTTCGATCAGAATCTGGTCGGCTTTGACGATCTCCTGTCGTTGATCAGCCAGCGATCGTCGCTACCCGTGAGAAAGCCTGTGTGGGACCCGTGATTGCTTACGAAGCGGGCGAGTAATTTTTCACGACAGGGAAGTACGCGTGATTCAGGCGATACGCCCACTCAACCGAGGACCTGGTTGCCCATGAAAGCCTTCGTTTTTTCAATTCTCGTCACGTTGTTCTTCATTGCGATGCCGGCGCTGGCGGCTCCGCCTGATAAAGACCTCCGAGCGGCGGTGGATCGACTCGCAGCGTTGACGTCGGATGGCTATGCGACGCTCTATGCCGAACAAACGGCGGCGATTCCCGAAAGATCTTCGAGGATCGTCGCGGTGTTTTTCGTGCTCGAGGGGCCGGGCATGGGCAATGGCTACTGGCAGTTCCTCGCTTTCTTTGAACGCAACGAGACGGCCGGCCCAAAATATCCGCCAGCGCACGCGTATCGGCTGTTGGCATTCCGGCAAGTCGGTGCCAGGGAAACGCGCTCCTTCGATGCGCCTACCGCGTCATTCCAGAACGGGATACTTACGGTATCGGGGCATGCCCTGGGGCCGAACGACCCGATGTGCTGTCCTTCCGTCCCGGTGCGGGCCGTGTTCAAGCTTGAAGATGGTGCAGTGGTTGAACAACAGGCTGGTCGCTAAGCACCCCTCGCCGCCTCGATTCGAGCGTGGTGTGGGTGCGGAGCGAGTGCCAAGGTATCGACAGCGCGATGTGAACGCATGGTTCGGTTCGCCTCGGCGCCTACCCATTAATGCAGATCATTTCCAACACGGAGGATGCAAATGGCCGGTTTACGCAAGCCGTTGCTCGGCAACGAAGATCAGGACGCCAGGGCGGGCACGGGCAGCGCCCACGATGCGGACGCTGCGCTTTCCGAACCCGATCTCACCATCGCGCGGGCGAACAATGAAATGCAGATGCGCACGCAGGCCGCGATGGAGGCCTGGGGCCTGGATGGCGCCGCGTGGAATGCCGACCTTGAGGCCGGAACGATCACGTTTACCAATACAGAAAGAGGCCTGATCGTGACCGGGCCGGTGCAGGTGGTCGGCACCTACAACACCAAAGACGGTACCTGGCTTTGGGGATGGGATCACCCCTCGGTGCCCGCGCCGCTTGGCGAGCATGCGCGGCGCGTTCGCGACTTTGGCCAGCAATATGGGCTGAGTGTGTTGACCACGCGCAAGGTCCTGGTGTCCATGGAAGATGCCTGGGTATTCACCGCGCTGGCCTGCCATCTCGGCGGCGGGCAGGGTGGCTATAGCGGCCCGTCGGGCACGACCAGGGTGTTCATGACCTACGGTACGGTGATGATCCGCAAAGCCGGCTGAAGCAGGGCGCTCAGCCGAGTTCCTGCGCGAGCCCGATAAGCAGCCCTTCGGGCCCGCGGATGTAGCAAAGCCGATACGAGTCCTGATAACGCACCACTTCGCCGACGAGCTGCGCGCCGCGCTTGCGCAGCTTGTCGAGCGTCTCGTCGATGTCGTCTACGGCGAACATCACGCGCAGGTAGCCCAGGGCATTCACTGGGGCGTTGCGGTGATCCGCTACTGTGGACGGCCTGATAAAGCGGGACAGCTCGAGCCGGCCATGGCCGTCGGGCGTGCGCATCATGGCAATCTCGACGCATTGATCGCCCAAGCCGGTAATGCGTCCGGCCCATTCGCCTTCGATGGTGGCCCGACCTTCAAGCTCGAGGCCGAGGTCGCGAAAGAAATCGATCGCCGCGGTGAGGTCCTCGACGACGATGCCTACGTTGTCCATGCGCTTCAGGCCCATCTTTCGAATCTACAAGATGGTATTTGTCCTGACAACGCAGCGTGCGGTATTGGCGGAAAAGCCGTATGCCAGGTTAGTGCGCTCAGGAAAACTGCTCTTCGATGCTTCGCGTCAGCGGCGTCACTTCATCTCCGGTGTGCTTGGTGGATGCGGGCTCGATCAGTAGAACCCAGCATTCCTCGTCGGCGACCGGGTTGTGGCGCACACCCTTGGGAATGGTGAGAAAGTCGCCTTCGCGCAGTTCGACCACGCCGTCTTCCAGCTCGATGCGCATGCTGCCTTTGACGATGTGGAATAGCTCGTCTTCGTGGTCGTGCGCGTGCCAGACCAGTTCCCCTTTGATTTTCGCTGCTTTCAGCAGCTGGTCGTTGACCTTGCCGATCACCTTCGGCGACCAGTGTTCGGTGACGCGCTCGAACGCGTCAAGCAGGTTTTGTACAGCGAGCATGGATATCTCCGACGGCGACGTTGCTGCACTAGTAACACGGCACGCGCGCGCGGTCCCGTGCAGGAAGTTGATCTCTATCGCGGCGGCGAGACCCTCCTGGTCGTGGAAACCGGCGCGTCAGCGTGCACGCCGAAAGATCGCGCCGAGCAGCAGTATCGCGACGGTGAATCCAAGACAGACGAAGCACACGCCCGTCCATCCGGCCCACGCCCACGCTGC
Source organism: Dyella mobilis (assembly GCF_016904945.1). Taxonomy (GTDB): domain Bacteria; phylum Pseudomonadota; class Gammaproteobacteria; order Xanthomonadales; family Rhodanobacteraceae; genus Dyella_B; species Dyella_B mobilis. Next base: position 174,771 of record NZ_JADIKF010000035.1, on the reverse strand, counting down.
CCCGGAAAGCACCGCGCCGATCGCGCCGCCCACGAAGAAGATGCCGACAAACAGCGCATTCAAGCGCCCGCGCATGGGCGGGTTGATGAGATTGATGACGCGCCTCCCGAGTGTCTGGTCGGTGATGACGCCGGCGTCGAGCGCCGCCGCGCCGGCCACCAGCAGCGCAAGCGCCAGTTCCGGATGCGCCTTGGGCGAGAATCCGCCCCAGCCGGCGCCGGCAACGCCCAACACCAGCACGGCGGCGATCATCAACAGATGTGCGGCCAACTGTGTCGCGTGGTCGGCACCGCGGTCGCCGAGGTAGCCCGCGAGCGGGGTGACGATGGCCCCGCTGGCGCCGGCCAGTGCAAACACGGCGACGCCTTGCATGCTCAGTGAAAACGGCGGCTGGCTCAGCAACAAGGCGATGCTGGTCCAGAACGCGCTGAATGCGCCGAGCGCGAGCGCTGCCAGCGTCGAGCGCCGTCGCAACAACGGCTCCGTGCGCAGCAGCGTCCACAGGGAGCGCAGCAGTTCGGCATAGCGCGCGCTCGTAGCCGGTTTGCGCGTGGGCAGCCGGGTGTAGAGGACTATCGCAAGCAGCGCGTCGGCGCCGGCTTCCAGGCCGAAGAACGCGCGCCATCCAAGTGTTCCATCGATCACGCTGGCCAGTGGGCGCGACAGCAGGATGCCGATCATCAAGCCGCTCATGACATTGCCGACCGCCCGGCCGCGCCGATGCTCCGGCGCCATCGACGCCGCCATCGGCACCAGCATCTGGATCACGCTCGAGGTCGCCCCTGCCAGCGACACCGAGGCGAGAAACAGCCACCCCGATCGCGCGATGGCCGACAAGCCCAGGAAGGCGGCACAGCAGATCAGCACGCGAAAAATCAGCCGGCGGTTTTCGAGCAGGTCGCACAACGGCACCAATAGAAGCAGGCCGGCGGCGTAGCCGAGCTGCGGCAGCATCGCGACCAGGCCGGCGAGCTCGGGCGGCAGTCCCAGGCTGCGGCTGACTGGGCCGGTCAAAGGCTGCGCCGCCGTCAGGTTCATCACGATCACCCCCACGGCTGAAGCAAAAAACAGGGTCAGCGGGGTGGTCAAAACCCATTCGGGCGTTGCCGAAAGCGGGGTTTGAATGGGCGAGGGCACCAGCTGCTGCGCGGAAGGATCAGTGGGGCGGGTCATGGGGCCACTTCGGTAAGCGTCGATCGGGCCTATCGTAGGGAGCCTCTCGTTATGCAACAATTGAATTATGTAAATCAAAAATATGCGAGTTTGTTATGAACACGAAAGACCTTCAGGCGTTCGTAGCAGTCGTCGAAAGCGGATCGATGGTGCGCGCGGCGGAAAAGCTGTTTTTGACCCAGCCCGGGCTCACGCGCCGCGTCCAGAACCTGGAATCCACGCTCGGCGCGGAGCTGCTGGACCGGCAAAGCAAGCCGCTCAGGCCGACGCCGACGGGCAACGAGGTGTACGCGCTCGCGCGACAGCTGTTGCGCGCGGTCGACGATCTGCTGGCGGTGGCCTCGCCCCAAAACGAATCGACCGGCGAGATGCGCATCGGTGTTCCGCCATTCCTGTCCGAGATGGCGCTGGAGCGGCCCATTGATCGCCTGCGCCAAGCCTTTCCGAAGCTGACCTTGCGCGTGACGGCCGGCTGGTCGCCCGGCCTGTTGCAGAGCGTGGATGGCGGAGCGATCGATGCGGCCGTTGTGCTGATACCCGTGGGCACTCCGTTGCCCGAGTCGGTGACGGCAACGCAGCTCGGATATATGCCGACCGTCATCGTGGCGCCGCGTTCGTTCGGCTTGCCCGACAGGCCGACGACGCTTGCCGAGCTTTCGCGCCACCCGTGGGTGTTGAACCAGGATGGCTGCGGCATGCGTTCGTCCTTGAGCCGGGCGATGTCGGCGGCCGGTTTGTCCTTCAATGTCGCGGTCGAGGCGTTCGGTTCGGAATTGCAGCTGTCGCTGGTCGCGCGAGGCATGGGCATCGGCATTGCCGTGCCGGAAGCGCTGGAAGAAAGCACGCATCGCGAAACCCTGCAGCGCATCGAGGCAGCGGATTTTCACGGCGGACTGAATATCTGGCTCGTGCATGGGGTGTTGCCGGGTCGACTGATACGCCCCGTAGCACTCATGCGCGATGCATTGGCCGAACAACTGGGCAGCGGTTCGACCTCTTCTTCCGTGGAGCTGTTGCCGGCGTAGCGATCGTCAAATCGCCACCGCTCGTTGGCCGTGGCCGATGAGCACGGCAGTCATGCGTATCGCGCATGCGGCGATGACAACCACGCATGTTGGCGCTGCACGCCTTCGTCGTGACTTGCGGCCTATTTTTCCACGTCGAAACTTGATGCACGTTAGCCCCGTTGTGTCTTTTGCCCGCTCGTGAATTTGTCGACCTCTGTAACGTTCCAGTCGGAGAGTGCATCCATGAGAACTTCGGTACGGCTTTCCTGCATCGCGGTCACCGCGGCGATGACAGTTGCGGTGGCGCATGCCAAGGCTGCCGCTGCGGATCCATCGATGTATGACTCCGGCCCGTTCTTTACGCCGCATCCCACCGTCGGGCTGCAACTTGGCAACGTCTTTTCGATTGCCGATTCGATCAAGGGCGATGGGCTCGATGAACAAGTGTTGCGCATGAGCGGCACGTCGCTCTACAAAGTCTCCGCCGTTGCTCCCGGAAAGATCGAACTCCTGTACGCAGAGCGTTATGACGGACATTCGCCAAGAACCGGGCGCTCCGAGATTCGCGACGATGGCAAGACGCTCTGCGCCAACGGCAAGTGCCGCACCTATACCGATGCCAGTGGTGTCGCCTTCAACGCTTTGCTGTGGGGAACGCCGCCGGCAACGATCAGGGTCGGCACGACCTGGAACGTGGATATTCCGCAGCCATGGGAGATGGGGCCTGCCGCGCAGCAGAAAATTACCGTGATCAGCATCGATCCGGTCGCGCACGAGGTAACCGTCTTGCGCGAGGGATCTGGCACCGGATTCGCGGCCAATGAAACGCCGGCCAATCAAATCCAGCGCGGCGGCAAGACTTATTCGGTCGACCTGACACCGGGCCCGGCGCGCTGGAAGGGGTACACGACGTTCAAGAATGGCTTCGTAGAAAGCGACGAACTGGTCATGGTGCGGCCGGTAATCATGGTGTCGAAGGAGCTGGGAACGCTGCACGCATCCGAGCGCACCTACATGCTGCTGAATGCGATGCCGGCCGATTCGCTGTCCGATGCGGACGTAAAACTTCCGCCGTCGTGAGCCTTAATAGGTAATCGGCGGCAAACGTCGCTTGATCAGCTGCCCTTTGACGATGGCCGTATTGGTCGTGGCTTCTTCGGCAATGCGATCCACCACTTCGTCGAGATGTTCCATCGAACGCACAAACAGGCGTGCAACGAAGCAATCCTCGCCGGTGACCTTGTCGCACTCGACAATTTCTGCAGTGGCTTCGATGAGCTTTTGCACGCTGGGAAGCCGGCCCGGCAGCGGTCGGATTCTCACGATGGCTTGCAACTGGTGACCAAGCAAACGGGGGTCGGCGTCGATGGTGTAGCCACGGATGATGCCGCGCTCTTCCAGGCGCTTGAGTCGCTCCGAGGTGCTTGGCGAGGAGAGCTGGATCCGTGCCGCGAGATCCTTCAGCGACAGGCGCGAATTGCCCGCCAGAAGTTCGAGTATTGCGCGGTCGATGTCGTCGATCATTTGCGGAAATTCCGTGCCGCTCGGCGGCCTAATTTAATGAGGAGATGGCAATCATGATCCTAATATAAGCGATATACCAAGCCGTCGTGTCGGCGATAGCATAGCCAAAACAGCATGGGTGGCTAAGGTGGCGACGCAAGCGCGTGGTGCAATTGAAATGGCTGTGGCGATGGCCGTCGCGGGCACGATCGGCTGGTTTGTGGTGGTCTCGGGACAGCCGGTATTGAATGTCGTTTTCTGGCGTTGCGTGTTCGGTGCAGCGACGCTTTTGGTGGTTTGCGCAAGCAAGGGCTTTTTGCGCGCCATCTCGCTACGCGTGTTCGTGCTTTCCACGCTTGGCGGCATCGCGATCGTGGTCAATTGGATCCTTCTTTTTGCCGCGTATTCGCGCGCCTCGATATCCATCGCCACCGCCGTCTACAACGTGCAGCCTTTTATCCTGGTCTGCTTCGGCGCGATCTTTCTGGCCGAACGCTTGACGATCGCCAAGCTGGCGTGGCTTTGCTTGGCCTTCGTCGGCTTGCTGCTGGTGGTGCAGCTCGACGAGGGTGCCGGCCGTGCGGGCGGCAGCTTCTTCGTCGGCGTATTGATGGCATTCGGCGCGGCTTTCACGTGGGCCGTTGCTGCGCTGATCGCCAAGCAGCTCAAGGGTACGCCGCCGCACCTTATCGCCTTGATCCAGATGTGCGTGGGCACGCTGCTGCTGGCGCCGATTGCCGGCATCAGCCACGTACCGGCGTCGCTCAATACGTGGGGGTTGCTGGTCGTGATCGGGGTTGTGCATACCGGGTTCGTGTACGTGCTGATGTATGGAGCGGTCCACAAGCTTCCCACGCATGCGCAAGGGGTGCTTTCGTTTATCTATCCAATCGTGGCCATCGCCGTCGATGTGGTCGCTTTCGGCCATCGTCTCGTTTTTGCGCAAATCATTGGCGTGGCAGCCATCCTGCTGGCTGTCGCCGGCATGCACAAGTATGGCGGCGCACCGACATTGCGCCCGCGCACTGCTCCTGCGCACAACCCGCGACCATGCAGCGAAAGCCCGTGCAAATAGCGTCCGGTCTGCCGCGGCACATCCGCTCCCGTTACGTGAGACACCATGCAAAAATCTTACCGTGTGTACCAGGTGGACGCTTTCACCCGCGAACGCTTCAAAGGCAATCCGGCCGGTGTCGTGCCTCACGCGGATGGCTTGAGCGAAGCTCAGATGCAGGCCATGGCGCGCGAGCTCAACAACTCCGAGACGGCTTTCATCTTTCGCCCTACGGGCGAGGATCACGATGTGCAAGTGCGCTTTTTCACGCCGACCACCGAAGTGCCCATCTGCGGCCATGCGACCATCGCCGCGCACTACGTTCGCGCCGTCGAAGGGCTGGTGACGCAAGGAACGGTGCGCCAGTTGACGGGAGCAGGCATCCTCAATGTGAGCATTGAGCGGTTGGGGGGCAGCGATTATCGAATCTGGATGCAACAGCGCGCTCCCTTCTTCGGGCCCGCACTGTCGGCAGGAGACCAGGTGCGCTTGACGACAGCTCTGGGAATCGCGGAAAGCGATCTGGGCTCCGGGCCGATCGAGATCGTTTCAACGGGCCATTCCAAGGTGATGATCCCATTGCGCAGCCGCGCCGTTCTCAATGAGCTCAAGCCCGACCTGCAGGCTTTGTCCGCGATCAGCCGGGACATCGGTTGCAACGGCTTTTACCTGTTCACGCTGGCCGATCCCGACGAAGGCGTGCTTGCGCACGGCCGCATGTTCGCTCCCGCCATCGGCATCGCCGAGGATCCCGTGACAGGGAATGCGAACGGTCCGCTGGGCGCCTATATCGTGAGGCACCAGCTGATTCCGGCGCATCTGTGGCGAACAGGCTTGTCGTGCTGGATGGGGCAGGGCGAAGCGATAGGCAGGAGCGGACGGGTCAAGGTGGAAGTGGGCATCGCTCCGAAATCGCTGTTGCCTGTCTCCGTGCGGATCGGCGGCGAAGCCGTTCTGGTCTTCAGTGCGGACATGCAGGTGTCGTGACGGCGGTGCGCGTTTACGCCGCCGGCGCAGCCACGGCAAACTGCTCGCGATAACCCAGCGGCGGCACGCGCAAGCGCCGCATGAAGACCCTGCGCATCCGCTCTTCGTCGCCAAATCCGCACAACCAGGCAACCTGCTTGATGGAAACCTGGTTTTCCTCAAGATGACGGCAAGCGGTTTCGAGCCGCAGATCCTCGATCAGCTTGGCCGGCGTACGCCCGTGCCAATCGACGAATTTGCGCGCGAAGGTGCGCGGGGTCATTTTTACTCGCGCGGCCAGGCGTTCGACGCTGAGGTCTTCATCGAGGTGGTCGACGATCCAGCCATGCAGTCGCTCGAACTGCGACTTGGTGCTGCGCTTATCCGCATCGGCCTGGGCCATCAGGGCGCGGCTGAATTGCGCTTGCCCGCCTGGGCGATGCAGGAAAACCACCAGATCCCTGGCCACGGCCAGGCTGAGCCGGCGATCGCGGTCGCCTTCTACCAGCGTCAGCGCCAGATCGATGCCTGCAGAAATGCCCGCGGACGTCCAGATATTGCCGTCGTTGACGTAGATCGGGTCCAGTTGCACATCCACGTCGGGGAACTGCACGAGCAGGTCGTCGACCGCCGACCAATGCGTCACGGCGCGGCGACCGTCCAGCAAGTGTGCTGCTGCGAGCAGGAAAGCGCCCGTGCAGACGCTGCAGGTGCGCCGCACGACGGCGGCTGTACGTGCGATCCAGCCGATCAGCATCTGGTCGCGCATGGCTTCGGTAACCGTGACGCCGCCCACGACAATGACCGTATCCAGCTCGTGCGCGCATACCGATGCAATGGGCTGCGTGTGGATCGATACGCCCGACGACGTGCGCACCAGGCCGCCTGCCGTGGACAGGTAGACAAGCTCGTAAAGAGGCGTGCTTTCACCCGACAAGCGGTTGGCGCTTCCAAACACTTCGGCGGGCCCGGCGATGTTGAGGGCCAGTGCGTCATCGAACAGAACAAAGGCGACGATCTTCGTGGCAGGCATGGTTTTGGCAGAAAAGGAGGCCCGAATGACGTTGTTCCACACCGTCGGCCTCGTCAATATCCAATTGGTAACGGATATTTCAGCCGCATTCCGGAGATGACTGATGCGTCGTGCAACGATCTTTGCAAGCCTGGCCGCAATGACCCTGGCGGTACCGGCATGGAGCGCCGATACGCCCCTGCCGGCAGAGCTTCAACCCCTGGACATCGCCGCGGGCACCTGGCTCTACCACGGCGAAAACCTGGCCACCGCCGATCAGAAAGCGGGCCAGTGGACGTGGGTGGAAGTGTGCGGATGGTCGGCCAACCATGCCTTCATGGCCTGCAGCTTCACCATGAACTGGCCCGGGCAAGTGGTGAAATCGCTGGCCATCAATACCTACAATTTCAGCGATAAAAGCTATTTTCATTATGAAATGTTCGACTCGCAAAGCCACGGTGCCGATCCTTTCATTGCGTGCATGACCATTGCAGGCAACACCTGGACACATTACGGCTCGGCCGACAAGAAAACCTACCGCGTCATCTATCACTACGTTTCGCCGACCCGGGTGACCGTTCGCATCGAACTGTCCGATGACCGTACCCATTGGACGACCATGGCCCAGGGCGAGGGCGTCAAGCAGGGTTGAGACCCTGGGGCAGGCGCTCTCGGATCGATTTTTATATTGGGAATATCTAATATTCGAATCGATGCGCATCGAGAGCGGAGGCAGTTATGGCGCGCCCTGAAATCAAACCGTTCTTCGATCCGTCCAGCAACACGTTCAGCTACGTGGTGTGGGACCCGCAAGAGCAAAAAGCCGCCATCTTCGATTGCGTGCTGGACTACGATCCGGCCTCCGCGCGAACCGGCCACGGGCTGGCCGATGCCCTGGTCTCGTTCGTCGAGGCGTCCGGCCTGACGGTGGAATGGGTGATCGAAACGCATCTGCATGCCGATCACCTGTCCGCCGCGCCTTATGTGCAGTCGCGCGTGGGCGGAAAACTGGGGATAGGCGAACACGTACTGGCTTCGCAGCAGACGTTCGGCGAGCTTTTCAACGCCGGCAGCGAGTTTCAGCGCGATGGCGGCCAGTTCGACCATCTGTTCAAAGACGGCGAACGCTATCGGCTGGGCAGCATCGATGCGGTAGCCCTGCACACGCCGGGGCATACCCCGGCATGCATGACGCACATCATCGGCGATGCGGCGTTTGTCGGCGATACACTCTTCATGCCGGACTACGGCTCTGCCCGTTGCGATTTTCCCGGTGGCGATGCACGCACGCTTTATCGGTCCATCCAGAAACTTTTCCAGCTCCCCGATGCTACGCGCGTGTTTATGTGCCACGACTACAAGCCGGAGGGGCGCAGCGAATTCCGTTACGAAACCACGATGGGCGAGCAGCGCCGCGCAAACGTCCACGTTCGGCAGGGTGTGAGCGAGGAAGATTTCGTGCTCATGCGCACCGCGCGCGATGCGACGCTCGCAACGCCCAGGTTGCTGCTGCCATCGGTGCAAATCAACATGCGAGGCGGTCGGCTTCCGCCGCTCGAGAGCAACGGCCTGCGCTACCTCAAAATTCCACTGGATGCTTCGTGACGCACAGGCTTGGACATTTGTCGGACAATTAGCCATCCTTGCGGGACGGGCTTCGAGCCAGACCGATGAGGGAAGGGCAGATGACGGGCAACATCAAGCTGTGGAGTGTGTGCGCGTGCATGGGCATGGCGGTGGCAACGGGTTTCGCTTCGACGGCCATGGCCGCAGCGGATCAGGCCGCCGTCTGGAACGGCAACGTGGCGCCATTGGCGACGCCGTGGACGGCCGTAGTGTCGCCCGACAACGCGCTGCCCGATTATCCGCGTCCGCAATTGGCGCGTCCCTCGCTGGCGCATCCGCAATGGCTCAGCTTGAATGGACTTTGGGAATACGCGCCCAGCGACGGGTCGGGTGCACCGCCGTTCGGCCAGACATTGAAGGGCCGGGTGCTGGTGCCGTATCCGATCGAGTCGGTGCTCTCGGGCGTGCAAGAGCATTCGGATTTCATGTTTTATCGCAGGCTGGTGAGCATCCCCACCACCTTCACTTCACGCGGCCAGCACGTACGATTGAACTTCGGTGCGGTGGACTACGAGGCCACGGTATACGTCAACGGTACGCAGGTGGCACATCACGCGGGCGGCTATACGTCGTTCAGTGCGGACATCACCTCGGCACTTCATTCACCCGGTCCGCAGGAAATCGTCGTCGCCGTGCATGCGCCGGTGGACAGCGCCAACGTGATGGTCGGCAAGCAACGGCTTAAACCCGAAGGCATCTTCTACACTGCGGCTTCGGGTATCTGGCAGTCGGTGTGGCTGGAGCCGGTGCCGGCCACCAGTCTCGCGCAACTGGACTTCACGCCGGAGCGCAGCCTGGATGGCTTTACCGTTAGGGCGCGGCTGCATGGCCGTGACGAGGGTGCCACCTTGCACGTTACCGCCTACGCGAATGGCACGGCGGTGGGCGAGGCGAGCGGGCCGGCCGGACAGCCGCTGCACCTATCCATCGCGCATCCACACCTGTGGAGCCCGCAAGATCCTTTCCTCTACACCTTCGACGCCGCGCTTGCGCAAGGCGATCAACACGACGAGGTGACCAGCTACGCCGGCCTTCGCACCATTACCGTCGAGAAAGCTGGCGGGCGCAACCGCATCGTGTTGAACGGCAAACCGACCTTCCTGCTTGCCACGCTGGATCAAGGCTACTGGCCGGACGGCATCTACACCGCGCCCACCGATGCGGCGCTCAAGTTCGACATACAAAAGACCAAAGACCTCGGCTTCAACACCATCCGCAAGCACATCAAGGTGGAGCCGGCGCGCTGGTACTACTGGGCCGACCGCATCGGCCTGATGGTGTGGCAGGACATGCCCGCGCTGCCGACCGGTAGCAACGACAAGCTCAGCGACGCCGATAAGGCCACCTTTCGCGCCGACGTGTCGGCGATCGTCAATCAGCTCAAAGGTGAAACCTCGATCATCGGCTGGATTCCTTTCAACGAAGGCTGGGGCCAGTGGAGCATTCCCGCCGCCGCCGAGCTGGCCGCGCAGATCAAGCAACTCGATCCTTCGCGCCTGGTCGATGCGCGCAGCGGCGCCAACTGCTGCGACACCAAGGGTGATCCGCATGCCGGCGACGTTTACGACGTGCACGACTATCAAGGTCCCGGCTTGCCGAGCCCTGATGCACGACGAGCCGCCATCGACGGCGAGCACGGCGGCCTGACATTGGGCATTCCCGGCCACGTCTGGCCCAACACGCCGATCAATCCCTATGGCGCCGTCAAAGATCGCGATGCGCTGAACACGGGCTACGTGGCCAACACCGCCGTACTGCGCGACAAGGGCGTGCCCAAAGGCATGTCCGGCAGCGTCTACACTCAGATCACCGATGTCGAGGGTGAGCACAACGGTTTGTTCACTTATGATCGCAAGGTTGAAAAAGTGGACGAAAGTAAAGTGCGTGCGATCAACGAGGCGGTGATACGCGCAGGTGCTCAGCCGTGAGGTTTTGCTCCTCAGACTGCGTGCAGGGGGAGGTTGGGTGGGGTAAAGCTCTTGAGCTTTAGAGCTTCAGAGCAAGAGCCCGATCCCACCCCAGCCCTCCCTCTGCATGCGGGGGGCAAATCAATAATGCCGCCGGCCGGCGGGCAGATACGGATTGCGATCCAGTGCCGCCAACACCGCCCACGCCGTCGCACCGAGATGCGGCTGGCGGTAATAGTAGGAATACACCGCCGTGATACGCGGCTCCCGCGTGGCGTACAGAAATCCGCCGGGCGATACCTGCTTTGCGATCGACACCAGCAGCTTGTCCGCATCAGCATCGCGGCCAAGCCAGCGATAAACCAGCGCCGCTTGAGCAGTACCTTCGGTCCATAGCCCATCTGGGACATCGGTGAAATCGAAACCGCCTTGCACGGCATTGGCGTGTTCGATCCAGCCCAGGGCGCGTTGCCACGTTTGCGCTGCGTCGGGCAGCAGTTGTGCCCAGAGCTGCACGTCGAGCGCGGACGGCGTGCGCAACGGGGTCGCACCGTCTGCCGTGGTACCCATCCAGAAGTGCCCGCTCCCGGCATCCCATTGCGCATTGACGAAATCGCGTGCATGCGCCGCCTGTGCGTTCCAGTCGCCGGGCGCGCCGGTGTGGGCGAGCCATTCGAACAGCGCGGTGAGATCGATGTTGTGTTCGGTGGATTTCCACGATGCCTTGCGCGGCACGAGCAGATAGGCCTCGATGCCGCCATCGAAACCGCCTGCGCCGCGTGTATCGCGGGCGTTGACGACCACCCATTCGGCAAGCTGCCGGGCGGCGTCTCGCCAGCGCGTCTCGCCGGTAGTGTCGTGCAGGGCCAGCAGTGCCAGCGCGGCCCATGCGACGTTGCCGCTCGATGTGCCGTCCTGGTACGCGCCGGAATAATCACGTGCGGCGTCCACCCAGTGTTTGAGCGCAGGATCCCACCAGCCGTTCGGCAAAGGCCGATCGCCTTTGACGACGCCGGCGCGATAGGCGTCGCGCAGGCGCGTGTCGTTCATCGCGGCGAGTCGCAAGGCTTCGCCAATGCGCTCGGCTTCTGCATGTTTGCCGCATGCAAGCAGGGCGATCACGGCGAGCGCGTTGTCGTAAGTGAAAGCGGCTGTATGCAGGGGAGGGAGATCGGGCGCGCCGCGTCCGCGCAGGCTGTCATAGCTGCGCAATAGCACTGGGGTGTTTCCAGGTATCGCATCGACACGGGAGGCCATGGCATGGCAGCTCGTGCGCGCCAGGGTGGCCGCCAACGTATTCGTACTTGCAGCCGCCTTCGCACAGAGCGGCAATACTGCAAAGGCGATGAACACCAACCCGGCAGCGATCGCGATCCACCCATTGCGTCGCGTGCTGTCGTGCCGCGCTGCCGCCAAGTCAATCATCCGTCATGCAATTATCGACACATCAGAAGAAAAAGCCGCCACTTCCGCAAAAGCGGAAGCGGCGGCAGCGGGGAGAAACGGTGGCTGCGCCTCGTCAGAAGTCCGCGCGTATGCTGAGATTGAAGCGCGTGTCGTCGCGGAAGAACCCCTTGGGCACGCTCAAGCCGCCGGTATTGACGATTTCCCGGGTCTTGAAGGTGGAATTCAAGATGTTGGCGGCCTGCAGGGAGAGCTTCACGTGAGGCGTGAGTGCATAAATGATCGAAGCGTCCAGCTGTCCTTGCGAAGACGCCATTACCGGCAGGAACGGGTAGTCCGCTTCGTTGGCCGTAATCAGGTAGCTGGAACGCCAGTTGTAGGCCAGGCGCGTGGACAGCGGACCCTTCTCGTAATACACGGTGAAGTTGTAGGTGTCGCGTGACAGCTCGTACGGTGGCAGCTTGAGCTGGTTGACGCACTGCGTGGGCGGCGCATAACCGCTGGGGCAGAAGTCGACCGTGCCGTAGCTCAAGTGGCGCGGCTGGATGTACGTGTAGTTCATCTGCGTGCCGAAGCCAGACAGCCAGTACGGAAGGAAATCGTATTTCTGCTGATAGGCCAGCTCCGCGCCGCGCACGCTGCCGCCCTTCAGGTTGACCAGGCCCGCGCTGTACTGCTCCGGATAGGTCACACCATTGTTCGTCACCGTGGTATCCACCACATCGGTGAGCTGCTGGATGGTGTTGTTCAATTGCTTGTAGAACAGCGTTGCAGACATCGAACCGGCGTGGCCGAAATACCATTCCTGGGTGATGTCGAAGTTGTGCGCCGAGATCGGCAACAGGTACGGGTTGGTGCCGGTGTAGCCGTTGCCCACGGTGGGCACGCTGCTGCCGTTGGTGCCGTAAGGCAGCAGCCCGCTGACCGTTTGACCTGCCTGCAACTGGCTGAGCGTCGGCCGGTAGACCGACTTGGAGAAGGCGAAGCGGGTGATCAGGTCGCTGGTCCAGCCAAGCGCCAGGTTGAAGCTGGGAAGCCAGGTGCCATAGGAATTGGAGGCATTGATCGGCGTGTACGCGCCGTTGGCGAAGTTCACGTACTGCTGTTGCTGCGCGGGAGTCAGTCCGCAGAACGTGCCTGGCGCTGCCGTGCCACCGCCCTTGGTCTGATTGAGGCAATACTGCGCGATGCTGATGCCGTCAAGCGCCGCCACCTGGTTGGGCAGGGTCAGGTAGCCCGCTGCATCGTCCTCGGTGCGCACGAAACGCAGGCCAACGTTGCCGCTGATCTGCACGCCGCTGAGGAAGTCGGTATTGTCGTTGCCGAAATTCAGGCGCACATAGGCGGCATTGGTCTTCTCCTCATTGGAGTCGACTTCCTGCGGCAGATAATAAGTGCCAGGAACGAATACGTCGCCGTTGACGTACTGCATGCGCTGGTAAAGCGTGTAGTACTGGCCCACACTGCCAGGCGGATTCATCGCCATGGCCTGCTTGTTGATCTGCTGAATGATGGCCGAAGCCTGCCCGAACTGCGTGAGCGGATTCAGATTGAAATAGGGCGCTACCACGCCGCCGAAATTGCTGCCGCTGAAGCCTGGCAGATTGAGGTTGTACAGCGAAGTGTCCCCGGGCGTGTCGCCGGCGGTCACTGCATTCTGCCCGTAAGGGGAGCTGATGGCCGAGTAGTTGTACGCCGAGTTCTGCACCACTTCGTGCTGGTCGGAGTGGCGTACGCCGAACTGCAGGTTGTCCAGGAAATCGGCGTCCACGTCGAAGGTGCCGTCCAGCCGGAACGTGCGCTGGTTGCCCCACGAGTTCGCAAAGTGATCCTGCGCCGCCGCCCAGTAGCTGTTGTTGGGGTTGGCGAAATACTGCGCCGTGGTTTCGTTCGGATCGGGCGAAAGCACCGCGACACTGGGTACGCCATTGCCATGCTGGGTGATGGCCCAGTCGGCCTGGGTCAACTGGCGGATGTAGTAATAGAAGTTGTTGTAGTTGGAGTTGGTGTCCTGCACGTCGCCGCTGAGGTGCAGCCGGTCGTTGACGTTCCACTTCAGGTTGAAGCTGTAGTCGTTGGTGACGTAGCGGTTGCGGTAGGCGGTGCTGTCCAGCTGCGTCTGCACGCCGCCGTAAGTGAGGGGCAGGAAGCTCGATGAGCCCGGCGCGCCGCCGATGATGCCCGACTGGAACACGCCGTTGGAATCGTACGTGGGCGTGCTGCCCGGCACCGGAATGGCGCAGCCGGCGAGCGACTGACCGAAGGCGCAGCCATCGGTCGAGGCCTGCAAGGTGTGCTCGTAGGTGGTTTCCTTATCCGAAGCGCGATCCCATTCCAGGGTGGCCAGCCAGGCCTTGTCGGGGCTCTCCCACTGCGAGGAAAGCACGTGACCGAAACGCGTGCTGGTGTCGTCCTGCACGCGGATGTCGCCACCCACCGGTACATAGGCGTATTGGCCCGGCGCCAGTCCGGGATAGTCGTCGGTACGGCCGTTGGGCAGCGAGCAGCCGTCGCAACGCCGCTGGAAGTCGACCAGCGAAATAGCGTTGTCCTGCTGATCGATGCGGTCGTAGGCAATATTGAACAGCACGCCGAAGCGGCCGATGTCGGTGTTCCAGTTGTGACTGAACAAGCCGGACATCTGCGGCGTTCCCTTCTTGTCCAGGGTGCCCCAATAGTCGCCGACGGTGAAGGATGCCTGGGTGTCTTTCTTGCTGTCGAAGGGCTTGCGCGTATTCAGGTCGATCGAACCGGCGATGCCGCCTTCGAGCATGTCTGCCGTCTGGTTTTTGCTTACCACCACCGAGCCGATCAACTCCGGCGACACGGTAAAGAAGTCCAGCCCATGGCCGCCGCCGGCGGAGAACACCTCGCGTCCGTTGAACAGCGTATTGGTATAGGGCAGGCCTTGCAGGCTGATGTCGGAGCCCTGGATGGAGAAGTGGTCCGGGTCGGCCGCGACGCCGAACGCGCTGACCGCTACGCCGGGCACGCGCTTCAAGGCTTCGGTCACCGACGTGTCGGGCAGGGAACCGGCGTCCTGCGCCGAGATCGCATCCACCACCGTATCGGCGTAGCGCTTGATTTCCTGCGCCTGGTTCAAGCTGTTCGAAAAGCCGTTCACGGTCAGGCCGCCGAGCAGCTTGGCCTCTTTCTCGTCGGCCGCGCTGGAGGCGTCTTTCTTTTTGTTGGTGTTCTTGGTGTTCTGCTGCGTGGCGGGTGCGGCTTGATCGTTCGATTGCGGCGCAGGCTGCGTAGCCTGTGCATGCAGTTGTCCTGCGGCAAACAATGTCATGGCGATCGCGAATGACAGCCGGCACGGCTGGCTGGCGTTGTGCGCAGGCGAACGAGTGAATTGCTTATTCATTCCGGAATCTCCCCATATCCAGTGAAAACTCGCCGCCGCGTGCCTTGGGCAAGCGCAGGAAGCGAGACAGCAACGTGTTGCAAAGCGCAGCGCGGCAGCCTCCTTCGAGGTGCCTCCCCATGGTTCCCCTTGCGTTGCGCAACGCAGCACGCGGGCTTCAGCCCGCCAAGCACGCTAGTCAAATGTACCAGCGCTGTCAATAGAAAATACCAGCGCTGGTACTTTCGGTCGAAAAGGGCGTCTCCCCGATGGTTGCGGGCCTTCTGCTTGGGTTAGCATGGACGCCTGCAAGTCATACACAGATAGGGCGTACATGCCTGCGAGAATCGAAGACGTTGCTGCGCATGCCGGGGTTTCTACCAAGACGGTATCGCGCGTTCTCAACGGCCATCCAAGCGTGCGTGCCACGCTGCGCACGCGAATCGAGGCGTCGATTCGCGCGCTCAATTACGTACCCAACCCGGCGGCGCGCGGGCTGGCGGGAAACCGCTCGTATCTGGTCGCGTTGCTCTACGACAACCCGACGGCCAGTTCCAGCTACATCATGGAATTGATCGTGGGTGTGCTGCAGGCGTGCACCGGCACGGCCTACAACGCGGTGCTGCATCCGTTCGATGCGTCCGACGATCTGGCGGCGCGCATCGATGGCTTCGTGGCCACCCATCGCCCGGAAGCGCTGGTGCTGGTGCCGCCGCATGCGAACAACACCAAGCTGCTGCAACGCCTCGACGAGCTGGACATCCGTTATGCAACGGTGTCCTCCAAGCTGCGCCAGTCGCGCATCGACATCGGCTTCGATGAGCGCAAGGCGGCGGCGGATATCGTCGAGCACCTGATCTCGCTCGGCCATCGGCGCATCGCGCACGTCACCGGATTGAAGGGGCACGGCGCATACACGTGGCGGCTTAGTGGTTATCGCGATGCATTGCGCAAGGCCGGTATCGCCTATGACGAATCGCTGGTAGTGGAGGGCGATTTCACCTTTGCGTCGGGCGTGGCCGGCGGTAGAGAGCTACTCAGCCGGCGCCGTCCGCCCACCGCCATCTTTGCTGCGAACGACGACGTTGCCTGCGGCGTCATCCGCGAAGCCTACGAACGTGGCCTGGCCGTGCCCGACGACCTCTCGGTATGCGGCTTCGACGACACGCCGGTGTCGCAATTGATCTCGCCCGGCTTGACCACCGTGCGCCAGCCCTGCCGCGAGATTGCCTGCCTGGCCGTCGAAAGTGTCTTGCGCTCCATCCGCGACCCGGCCCTGCGGCAACAGGCGCGCGTGCCTTATCAAATGCAACTGCGCGCATCCACCGCCCGGCCCAAAAAGCCGTAGGATCAGCTCTTCGCCGCCATCGGGTTCGCCAGGAGCCCGCAGCGCGGATTCATGGGGATGCGAAGGCGGTGATGGACGACGTGGCCGAAACGGCGATACGCGGATTTCCGCAGGGCGGGGCGACCGCTGCTGCGGCATCGCACGTGCGCCCGATCGGCTGGCTGTTCACCACTGTCTATGGCATGGCTTATACCGGTTTGTGGATGGCATTGTTGCCGCCGATCCTGGTGGGCCTGGCGATGCGCGTGCGCGTGCTTGCACCGGCACATGCCACCGGCAGCCTGTCGTTGGTGGCCGGCGTGGGTGCGCTGATGGCGCTGTTCGGCAATCCGTTCTTCGGCCGGCTGTCGGACCGCACCACCTCGCGTCTGGGTATGCGCCGGCCTTGGTTGATCGCGGGTGCCTTGGGCGGGGCAGTGGGGCTGGCGGTTATTGCGACGGCCGCATCGATTTCGCAACTGCTGGTGGGTTGGTGCATTACGCAGCTTGCCTACAACGCAGAGCTGGCGGCCCTGGCCGCGATCCTTGCCGATCAGGTGCCGGCATCGCAGCGCGGCACGGTGTCGGGCATCGTGGGCATCAGCCTGCCGGCGGGCATGATTGGCGGCACCTTTCTGGTACAGGCGCTTGCCGACTCCACGCGCGCAGCGTTTCTGTTGCCGGCGGCGATTGCCTTGGCTTGCGCGCTGGTTTTGGCCTGGGTACTGCCCGATCAGCATTTGGCAACGGCCCAGCGGCCGCGCTACGGCTGGCGCGAATTCATCGGCAGCTACTGGATCAATCCGCGACGCTTCCCCGATTTCGCCTGGACCTGGGGCAGCCGTTTCCTGCTGTTCGCCGGTGTCGCGGTATTGATGACGTATCAGGGCTTCTATCTGATCCACCATTTGGGTTGCGCACCGGCCGAGGTGCCACGCCGGATTTTTCTTTCCACGCTGGTGCAGTCGTGCGCGGTGGCGATCTTCAGTGCGCTGGGTGGCAGCCTTTCCGATGTCTTCGGTCGGCGCAAGGTCTTTGTTTCCGGTGCGGCGCTGGTCTATGCGGTGGCTTTGCTGATGATCGCTTTCGCTGCTTCGTATCCGTGGTTTCTCGCGGGCATGGCGATCACCGGTGCGGCCCAGGGCGTGTACCTTGCTGCGGGCCTCGCCCTGGTCACCGACGTGTTGCCGCAACGCGAAACCCATGCGGCCGGAAATCTGGGCATCTTCAACATCGCCAACGTCATGCCGCAATCGCTGATGCCAGCCATGGCGCCGGTCATTTTGTGGATGAGCGGTGGGAGTTATGCGGTGTTGTTCGTCGTAGCAGCGGTGCTCGTGATGCTGAGCGCGTGGGCCATCTCGCCGGTGCGCGGCGTGCGCTGAGGCGTGACCGTTCCCTCTCCCCTCCGGGGAGAGGGCTAGGGTGAGGGGACACTCTTGCGGAATCGCCCGGACGAAGAAATTGTCCGCGCAGACGCGCGTTGAGATAGCTGCGTTATCGCTAGACCGACCCCTCACCCCAACCCTCTCCCCGGAGGGGAGAGGGAGCTACTGCACTCCTCGAATTTTCCGGCTGCGTGCTTGCATCCAGGCACTTACTAGACCCCCGTCACGGAAAAATGACAGCGCTTGTATTTTGATAATGACAGCGCTTGTACTTTCAGCCTCGAGCGCGACCATAACCAGAAAACTCCCGACGGCGACTGTCCCCCACGGCCGCGCGAAAGCGTGCCGCGAGATCGCCATTTCCTTCGTTTGGCAGTGATTTGACCTAAAGAAAGGAGACAGTCCGTGCAAAAAAGAAATAATTCGAAAGCCTGGTCCACGCTCGCCATGAGTTCGCTCGGCACCGCGGTGTGCGCAGCGTTCTCCGCCACCGTGCTGACGCTCGCGCCTACCCAGGCGGTGTACGCGCAGACGGCCTGCGCAGCGGCCTGGAGTGCTTCGGCCGTCTATACGGCAGGCATGACCGCCAGCGAAGGCGGCATCAATTACGTCGCCAACTGGTGGACGCAGGGCAACGACCCGTCCACCAACAACGGCGGTGCCGGTAGCGGCCAGCCTTGGACCTCGCAGGGCAGTTGCGGCAGCTCGCCGGCTCCCACGCCGACACCGACACCCGCTCCCACACCTGCGCCGACTCCCACGCCTACGGAAACCTATGGCGCCACCAACGAAGCGGGCGGCGTGGCGCAGTTCTATGCCGATGGCGGCACCTGGGCCGACCTCCACTACACCCCGGCCGGCGGCAGTCAGCTCAACGTGACCATGAGCACCAGCGGCACCGACAGCACCTATGCGGTTTCCGGCCTTACCAACGGCGAGCAGGTGAGTTACTGGTTCACCATCGGCCAGAGCGACGGATCGGCGGTGAATACACCTTCGCAGACGCTCACCTATGCAGCGCCGACACCTACTCCAACACCTACGCCCACGCCGACGCCTTCACCCACTCCGGTATTTCCGTCAGCGGGCACCACCTTCAATCTGGTCAACGGCACCAACGGCACCTATGCCGACAGCCAGGTCTACTGGACCATGGTCGGCCAGGATCCCGCGCACCCCGGCACCTTCGTGCACGTCGATTGCTCCGGCGACCTCATTCCCATGGCGCCAGGCGACAACGGTGCGTTGAGCAAGAACGGCCAGAGCTACGCCGACTATTCCATTCCGTTCTCGCAGTGCAAATCGTTCACCGTGCCGCAGATCCTTTCCGCGCGCATCTATCTGAGCGTGGGCAGCCCGATGTACATCCAGGCGGTCGGCAACCCGGTTTACGGTTATACCGGCCCGAACATCGACAACCCCAGCGATCCCAATATCAATGTGACCTTCGACTTCGTGGAAGTGAACATCAACAGCACCAACTTCTACGGCAACACCACCCGCGTCGACCAGTTCGGCATGCCGATTCTGCTGCAGCTGCAAGACATCACGGGTTATAACCAGACCGTGGGCGAAACGGAAAGTCGCGCCGCGTTGTTCCAGGAATTCGTGGCACAGGTGCCGCAACCGTTCCAGTCGTTGGCCCAGATCCAGGCGCCTTACCGCATCGTGGCCCCGGCGCATGGCGCGTTCGGTGCAGGCGGCGCACAGGCCACCTATCTGGACAGCTACATTCAATCCATCTGGAACCAGTACCGCACCCAGTCGCTGGTATTCACCGATGCCCAGGGCACCTTCACCGGCAATGTCGTCGGCAACCAGTTCGTATTTACCGACGGGCAGGGCACGTACTACATCAACAACGTGCCGACCACACAGGAAGTGCTGCTGGGCAATGGCGTATTCAACGACGCCACCAACGCCGCGGCAGGTGTTCCCACCGCCAAGCAGTTGCAGATCCAGGCGCAGGTGGATGCTGCATTGAACCGACACATCGCCGAGAATGCATCCGAGTGGGATACCTCGTCGGACTTCTACAACAGCTCGCCGACCAACTCCTACTCCGCGTTCTGGCACGCGCACAGCATCAACGGGCTTACCTACGGTTTTCCGTATGACGATGTGAGAGGCTTCAGTTCGTCGCTGATCGGCACCAATCCAACGGTAGCCACCATCACTGTAGGCTGGTAACGAGCATTGCCCCTCTCTCCGTTGGGGAGAGGGGTCACGCTCGTGCAACGTCACGTTAGTGCGCGCGGTACTCCCTCTCCCCTCCGGGGAGAGGGCTGGGGTGAGGGGCCACTCTTGCGCGACGCTGCGTTAGTGCGAGAGCAAAAATCACTCGCGCCACGCAAGCAAATACCTCTTCGCAAGCCCCGACCCCTCACCCAAACCCTCTCCCCGAAGGGGAGAGGGAGCATGTTGCGCGGCGCTCCACGAAGGGAGACGGAGCACGTCGTGCGAGATAAACCGTAGCGCTTTATCAGCTTCTACTGACAGCGCACAAAAGGCAGGTAGCGCGACAATAGAAACGTCGGGCGAGCCTCCATCAACGAGAGCCGCGTCGCCCGACAAGCAGTGAAGAGCGCGGATCGCATGGGTTGCACCCCACACGACCCGCTAACCACCATTAACTTAGAGAGATAGTTAATCATGGCTACGCCCGATGATACGTCACGCGCCCACGCGCGTCCTCGCTCCCGAGCACCCCTCGCGTATTTCTTCACCACCGTAAGGCTGATGCGATGTCGGGCCATCAGGGCGTCCGACTGATCCGGTCAGCCCATTCCGATTAGTCGTGCAGGATTTTTCCTGCAAGCCCTTCACGCCGTACGCAATGTACGGCGTGATCTAAACGTGTGGAGAAAACCGTGAACCCTTCGACGCACACCAGTGCGACCGGCCCGCTGTTGCCAAAAAACAGCCATTCATTCCTGCAACCGGCAAAGCATGCATCGATCACCGCAAGGAGCCACCCATGAAGAAGCGCGCCCAAGGTGCCTGGATCACCCTCAACGCCAGCTACTACTGCGCTCCCATTTGTCATCCTTTGAAACTCGTGGACGACGCCAGCCTTCTGCTGGAAGGTGCACGCGGCATCACCCAAAGCCTTGCCGATTTGCTGAGCCAGGATGTGGACATCAACCCCGACGATCTCGCCAAAGCGTTGTGGGCTGCTTCGGTATTAATGGAAATGGGGCAGAGCAGTGCGGAGGTTGCATATGCACGCATTCGCAAGATGCGTCAAGCGATTGGCAAGGCGGGCGATGCGCCTTAATGGATGGCGCGTGAAGGGTTCGTGTAGCCGAGCGCACCTGTCGATTAGCTGACCTTGCACTCGCGCAACTGCACGAATTTTCCCTGTTGACGGTGTACGCGCCTTTGCATTATTTCTATTCGCATACCTGCGCGCAGAGCGCGGGCTTCAGGGGACAATGCGATGCGTGCACGTTGGCAAAGGAGCTGCCTGTGGGCGGCTGCGTTTTTGATGCTGGCCAGTTTGTGCCACGCCCAAAGCTCGGGAGCGACCCCTGATCTGGAATACCAGAAGCTGATCCAGGTCGATCAAAACATCGAGCCCCTGGGCGAGCATCCGTTCGGCGAAAACATCAGCACCTACGACGGAAGCCTGTCGTTCAACGTCACCGACGTCACGTTGCGCGGCAATGGTCCGACCATCACCGTGGCGCGATCGGGGGAATCTTTCGAGTGGCCTCTTGGCCAAGGTAGTCCTCCCGTTTTTCCCTTCGGCGACTGGGACCTGGACATCCCCCGCATCGAAACGATGGCGTCGTCGTCGTTGGGCTGGCAGACGTGGGCCGGCGGCACGAACGACTCCAACGTAGGCACCACCAATCGTTGCAGCTCGTTCAATCCGCCACCCGGCATTCTGTCCACGGACGCCGAGGGCGGTTGGGTGGCGGATGAGTGGTGGTATGGCTACAACCTGATGGTGCCCGGCGAAGGCAAGCAACAACTGTTGCCACGCTACAGCGCGAACACGCTCTCTCCGACGATCAGTGGCTCGAGTTTCAACATTGTCACGAAGAACAACTGGATGATCACGTGCGGTGTCAAGGCGAGTGATGGCGGCGAAGGCTTCCTGGCCATTGCACCCGACGGCACGCGCTACACCTTTAGTCACTTGGTTTATCGAGGGTGGTATCCGATCGTGGGTGCGGGTGGTCCGATCCCTCCTGACGGTACGATCATCGCGACGCAGGCGCCTGTCCCTGCACAGACTCCCGCCGCAGCCAAGCCTGCCGTCACGCGACAGGGCGTGGCGCCCATGGTCGCCGGGCCGGGTGGGCTTGCCGTCCTGTATCGCGAAGAAGCGTTCATGTACGTCACGCAGATCCAGGATCGCTTCGGCAATACGCTGACCTACAACTACGATCCCACCTCGGGGTATCTCACCAGCATTACGGCGAATGACGGCCGCGAAGTGGACATCACGTACGTGTCCGGCCAACCGATGATCCAATCGATTACCGCCAAGGCCGCCAACGCTTCGCCGCGCACCTGGACGTATACCTACGGATCAACGAGCCTGACCAGTGTCCAATTGCCCGATGGCAGCGCGTGGTCCTATAACATCAACGTGGGCGCGTACAACCTTTTCCTCGGGTCCAGTGTCTGCTCGCTCAATCAGTTTCCGTCTCCGTATTCCAATACCACTGCGTTAAGCGGGCCGGGCTCCGGTGGCGGTACGATCACGACTCCCTCCGGGCTCACGGGCACCTTCAACACCGCGATGAAATTGAGCGGTCGGTCGTATACGCCGCAATGGTGTTGGGGACAAAGCGGAAGCACGCCACCGTTTGATTATCCTGAGGCGATCTGGCCGGAATGGTACGTGCAGCCGGCCATCCTGAGCGAAGTGATCTCCGGTGCGGGCATGCCGACGCAGACCTGGACCTACAGCTATTCGCCGGCGAATGCGAGTTGGACGACGGATGCCTGCGCTCAGGCCGGTACGTGCCCGACCACCGTTTACACCGATGTCACCGACCCCAACGGCAACGATACCCGCTACACCTACAGCAATCGTTTCGACGCCACCGAAGGGCTGCTGCTACGCAGCGACACCTACAACGGCGCTTATGGCAGCACTCTGATGCGTTCTGTCGTCAACACCTACGCCAATGCATCCACCGGTGCCTGGCCAAGCGTGTACGGCGCCGACCTGTCGTACCGCAACAATTACTTTCAAACCGAGCAATTGTCGCCCTTGAGCCAGCGCACCACCACCCAGGATGGCCAGAACTACACCTGGCAGGCGATGGCCTTCAACGCCTACGCACAACCCACGGATGTGAAGCGCTACAACGACATCGCTGGGCAAACACCATTCGAAGAAACCACGGCCTACCTCAACGATACGAACCTGTGGGTGCTGGGCCTGCCGCAAACCGTGACGAACACCAGCAACGGTGCGAGCGAGGTGGAGGCCGTCAATACCTACAACAGCCTGGACCTGCTGCAAGCGCGCTCGCACTTCGGCGAGTTCATGATGAGCTACACCTATAACGGTGCCGGCCAGCTGGCCAGCTTCACCGACGGCAACAACCACACCACCAGCCTGAGCAACTACTACCGCGGTATTCCGCAATCCATCGCCTATCCCGACGGCACCAGCCAGACCCTGGCGGTGGACGACCTGAGCGAAATTACCGCCATCACCGACCAGGCCGGCTTCACCACCCAATACAGCTACAACCCGATCGGACGCATTGCGCAAATCACCTATCCCACCAACGACCCCAACGGTGTGTCCTGGTACACCAAGACCTTCACCTATACGCCGACCAGCGCCACCGAGCGGGGAATCACGGGGTTGCATTGGGATCGCACCACGACAGTGGGTGATGCCGTTACCACCACGTATTTCGATGCCGATCTGCGCCCGGTGTTGAGCGACACGGCGATCAGCGATACCGCCAATTCCGATATCACCACGGCCACGGCGTACGACTACACCGGCGCGACCACCTTTGCGTCCTACCCGGTCAGCGGTGCACCGGCGGTCACCGCCGTGACCACCGGCACGCATCACACCTACGATGCGCTGGAGCGCGTGATCCAGACGCAGGAAGACAGCGAACTGGGAAGCCTGACCACCTCCACCGCCTACCTCAGCGGCGCCGGCGAGCAAGTGACCGACCCGAACGGCAACGTCACCACCACGCATTACCAGGTGTTCGACGAGCCCGACTACAAAGACCCGATTTCGGTCAGTGCGCCGGGCGGCATCACGCAGACCATCGCGCGCGATATCTACGGCAATCCCACCTCCATCAACCAGGCGGGCCTTTACGGCACCGAAAACGACAGCATCACCAAGACCCTGGTCTACGACAGCTACCACCGCCTGTGCCGCACCACCGAACCGGAAAGCGGCAGCACCGTGATGGCCTACGACGCAGCCAACAACCTGCAATGGAGTGCGCAAGGCCAGGCCATCAGCGACGGCACCTGTGGGCAGGCCGACGTGACGAGTGGCGCGCAGACCGTGCGTACCTACGATCCGATGAATCGCGTACTGACCATTACCCCGCCAGCGGGGACGCAGGATACGGAGTTTACCTACGACGCACTGGGCAACGTAGCCGCCTCACTTTCGGGCACGACCGCCTGGTCGGCCGTACGCAACTCGCGCGGCCAGGTTACGCAGGAATCACTGCAGGTTAACGGTCAGAACCCGTGGACCGTCGGTTACCAGTTCGATGGGTATGACCATCTCAGTGCCCTGGTTTATCCCAATGGTGAGACTGTTCAATACACCCCTGATGCATTGGGGCGCGCGACGACCGTAGGTAACACCGTAGGTAACGCCGTAGGTAACTATGTCAACGGCATCAGCTATTTCCCCAACGGTCAGGTGGCCGGCTTCAATTTCGGCAACGGTGCCAGCTACGTCGCCGAACAGAACGGACGTCAACTGCTGAGCAACTTCAGCTATGGCGCTGGCAGCACGTTGAGCATTAGCGAAGACTTTACCTACGACCAAGACGGAAACATTACCGGCGTTGGCGACCTAACCAACGGTCCGCGCACAAAGGCCTTTTTCTACGACGCGCTCAATCGCCTGACTAAGGCGACGGCCAGTGGCTTGTATGGCACTGAAAGCTATACCTATGACGCGCTCAATAACCTGCGTACAAGGACAACCAGCGTCGCGCCGCTGACACTGAACTACGACACCAACAACAGATTGGTTAGTGTGGCTCAAAGCGGCACTGTCACTACGCAGTACGGTTACGACGCCCAAGGCAATCGCAATAGCCTTTCCAGCGGCGGCACCACCACGCAATACAACTTCGATGCCGAAAACCAGCTGCTGCAAATACCGAGCGTGGAAGGTTACGCCTACGACGCCAATGGCCGGCGAGTGAGCAAGGTCACCAATAGCGGCGCGTCCACGTATTACTTCTATAACCAGCCCGGGCAACTGCTGTACCAATGGAATGCTTCTGCCGGAACCAGCACCAACTTCATCTACCTGGGGACGAAGCTGGTAGCCAAGGACAACCTGACGACCGGCGCAAACGCGAGCGGCATGGGCGTGACGGTTCTTTTCCCTCCCGCCTATAGCACCACGGGCAGCTACACGGTGAGCTGGTACGGCATCAACGGAGCAACCAGTTATCAGTTGGGCGAGCTGATCAACGGCGTCTGGACGACCATTTACACCGGCGACGCCGATGCGTTTGGCGTCTCCGGTCAGGCGAACGGGGTTTATCAATATCGCGTCGCCGCGTGCGCCAATGGCAGCTGCGGTTCCTGGAGTGCCGTGGCTACGGTGACTGTCAGCAACCAGTCCTCGCCAAGTATTCCCGCGGTGGCTCCGTTGCTGGCCGTCAACCGCTCGTCGGCGCCGCTCAACTACACCGTATTGTGGGTGGGTGTCGACAATGCAAGCTCCTACAACTTGCAAGAGCAGTTTCAGGGTGGCGCATGGACGACCGTCTACAGTGGCCCGGATGCTTCGTGGGACGCGACGGGCAAGCCGGTGGGAGCCTATGCCTATCAGGTACAGGCGTGTAACAGCGCCGGATGCGGACCGTGGAGCCCCGTCGTGGCGACAAAGGTGAGTATCAATATATCGCCCATCATCAACTTTATTTTGGAAGACGATGACTGATGGTGTGGGTGGCACTTTAAACCAACGCTCATTCCGGCACTTTTTTAAAGATTATTTGCGGGGGTCAAGATGTTTTCCAAGGCTATGTGGAAGTGGTGCTTCTCGTTGACGTTGCTAGTCTTCGCAAGCGGTGCTTTAGCTCAGACTTATGCCAATCCGGGGCCTATTACACAATTCAACAGCGCTTGGGGAAGTGATGGCTTTGCCGTGACCGTGCCAGGTCCGTATATAAATCCAGCCAACTGCTCAAGTACCGGTTCTTACAGTATGTATTCCACCAATGGTGGATATAAGACGGCCCTGGCGACCGCATTATCGGCTGTCGTCAGCCGACAGAATGTGACTGTAATTGTCAATAATACGACCTGCGCCGAGGACGGCCGTCCACTCATTTACGGCATCAACATTAATCCGTGATGCCATGGCAGGGGCTCTCTGATATCACTTGCAAGGACTTGAAAAATGCGCATCAAAAAAACTGCTGTTTTATCCGCGTTGCTCGCCATGATCGTGTCTTTCCCGGCTTTTTCGAACGACGAAAACGGCAAGACCGTCCAGTCCGTCGGCGCGCCAAATAGCGGCCCGACCTACGTGATCTTCAATGAGCCTTTGCAGCTCAGCTGTTTGTGGGGCGTGGTTTATCTCGCCGATCCCAGTACGGACTATGGCAAAGCCATGCTGGCTGTCGTATTGAACGCCGACGCTACAGGTAAGAAAGTCCGCGTGGTGTATACCCAGGCTTCCGATCAGACGTGCACGGCGTCGCTTGTTGCAGGGTAATGGAACATCTTTGAGCGGTCGGTTCGTTACATAGCTTCATCGATTGACGTGCCGTTTGTACAAGCGCGATGAATGAGCAGTTGATTTCGTAATGCCAATCCAGCCGGCGGTGACGGGTCATTGCCGGGACTGGCGAAGTGGGGACGTTGGTGCCGCGGCGATAGCTGGCTTTCGGCACGTGGATGTCAAAACGGACAGAGAAGGACAGAAACACGTGACTGCCAACGAGAAACGGAAACGCGGCGCCTTGGTGCAGCGGGCCTTGAGATGGATGGCATCGCTGATGCTGTTCGCGAGCCTGCATGCCGTGGCGCAAACCACTGGCACAGTGACCTACGTGTACACCGACCCGCAGGGCACGCCGCTCGCGGAGGCTGATATCAACGGTAATATCACGGCGACGTTTGATTACACGCCGTATGGAACGTATGCGCCTGCAGGGACGAGTAATCCGGGGACAGTACCGAATGGGCCTGGATACACAGGGCACGTGAATGATCCAGAGACTAATCTCGTTTACATGCAGCATAGATACTACGACCAAGCCACAGGGCGATTCCTGAGCGTGGATCCCGTTGAGCCAGCAGCAGCCAACACGTTCAATTTCAATCGCTATGATTATGTTGACAATAACCCAGTCAATCACATCGACCCGGATGGGCGATGTGTATGGGATGGTTGTATTCTAGAGATTGCTGTGGTTGGTGCTTTTGTCGGAGGAGGGATCGATTTTGGTGTCCAGAAATACTTTCACCCGAACCAGCCTGTCAACAAAACAGAGGTTGCCATATCGGCGTTGGGGGGCGCGGTTACCGGAGGAAGTGGGGCGGCACTAACCGGTGCGGCAACGGCAGGGACCATTACAGTAACGCAGGCTGTATTGCGACAGGCGGCCATAAGCGGGACCGTGGGAGCTGCCTCATCGGCAGCTAATGACATTGCCGGCGGCAAGAAGCCATCTGCTCAAGCCGCCCTTAATGCGGCTGGTGCGAATATAGCAGGTAGCTTTCTAAGTTCGGCGATAAGCTCTGCTGCAGGCGACTTTGCGGGTGCGACGGCCAATGGTGCCATGAATGACATGTCACAGGCAGCGATCAATACACCGGCAGGGATTGGTACAACGATTTCAAACACCACCAAGTCGGTGGGTGACACGGCAGTTCGGCCCGGGATACTTCAGGCTACGGCATCGCAATCGAGCAGAGTCGGAGACGTGGCAGGTGCGGTTGGTTCAGAGAAATTGAACGAAAATCAAGAGTAATGGATTTTTTATGCATCCGATATTGAAGCGTGTTCTATTTGATGAGCTGCTTGGAGTTCTTTGGGCGGCAGGGATGACTGCTATCAACGTCGTCGTTTATGGAACATATGGCCAAACGAGAAAAATATTTATTTTCTGTCTGGCTGTGTCGCAAATTTTCGTTGTGGCTAGTGGGATAAAATGTGCGAGAAAGTCGGAAAAATGAGTAACGGATTGGAATCGGGGCCACCCAGGATTGGAATCGGGGAAAGCGAATCGGGGCCAAAGCGAATCGGGGCCACCCACCATTAGTCCATCGCTGACAAGGCGTCGCGTCAGTTGCGGATAACGCTTCACTAGGCCATGGCGCAACACAACAACGGGGTCAATAACGGGGTCGGTTTGCCTTATTTTTGATCAGGCAGAGGGTGGGTCGGCCCAGAACCGACCGGCGAACAGGGTAATTTTCAATGGGCATGAAACGAGTTTTGCATGCGGCAATTGGGGTCGCGATCGCAGTGGCCGCAATGCCCGCAGCAGCGTGGGATGGCACGGCTACGGGAAAAATTTCCCAGATAAATGGCGTGGGCGGACTCGGTGGTGCGCCGGGTAACTACGACATACGCGTTTATCTAGCAGGTCAATCGACGATCTGCCCGGGTGCTGTCGACCCCACTTGGGGTTACATCAACGTCAGCGATCCGAATTACAAGGGACTATTGGCGATGCTTCTGACTGCCCAAGCCAGCGGCAAGACAGTAACCCTGTACACGAACAAAGATTCCACTGGTTACTGTCAGATTGCCTACATGGCCGTGATGACTTGATGCTGGTGCTCAAGGATGATCTCGTAAAAATTGCCAAAGTAATGGCGACCGTGCTTGGGCGCGATGAATGCGCCGGGCCAGCCTTCTCCATGGCAGCAGTCAAGCGTTAGTTTTCGAGAGCTGGGCCAAACGTGATATCGGCGACTGTGTACTGCGGATGCGTGCCGCAAGAGAGAGTGTCGCTGAACCAAATATTGATTTTTTTGCCCGTGGCTTGTGCGGTAAGCAGCGTGGCCTGCCAAGATTTGCAAATAGTCGTTGAAATTGCGCCATTTCCGCCATTTGCTGCGACATTCACGTTGCACAGGTAGAGCCAATAATCAGGCGTTGACGCATCATAAAATTCACCTATGGCCAGACTGCCGTCAGGCAATACAGCAACGTCATTGACGGTTCCTAGGCAGTTGTAGCCCGCGGCTACCGCGGATTGACTCAAGACGAGCATGCTCGTGCAAAAAATAGCGCGTAGAATATTGGTTGATAGCAACGCGTTGAAAACTCCCCTGGATTTACCTGATTAATTTTAAATCACTGAGTTAACTTGAAGCAAGGTCTGGCAATTTCAAGATGGAGCGATAACTTTGTGCGATCAAAAATATCCCCAAGCCATAGCACTGGTAAGCTTGGCGTGGTGCGTTGAGGTTCTAAGTAGGTGTGCGATCCCTGAATTTTTGTAAATGTACGCATCGCATCTAATTTCACGGAGGGATATGAGGGTGAAAATAAAAGCTATAAGTTTGGTGTGTATGACGGTGGCATGTTTGGCTCAGTCAGCTTTCGCGCAGACTCAAAATAATGCGGGGACCGTTGTTCAAGTCAATACGGGATGGAATGAAGACGCTTTCACTGTAAGTACGACATCTGCGATTGTTAATCCTGCCGGATGCACTACTACGGACGCTTACGAGGCTAACTCGAGCACCCAGGGGTACAAGACGTATCTAGCCACCGCTTTGACTGCCTTCTCTACGAAATCCCGAGTGGTCGTCTTTGTATCAAATACGGTGTGTACCGAGAATCGCCCAACAATCATAGGCATCTCTCTTCTCGGCTATTGATCTAGGCTGGCGCGAACTAGGTTTTGCCAACGCAATGTACAGCCGCCGCCCGACCAACTGATGTATGGCGGCGTCTGCGAATCATCGGACGATCTGCGCAGCTGCAGCACGGCGCAGTTCATCGAAATACTCAGCGGAATCGGGGCTGGCGGAATCGGGGGGGGGGGGCGGCGTGGCCACCCACCATTAGTCCATCGCTGACAAAGCGTCGCGGCAGGTGCGGATAACGCTCCCCCGGGCCACGGCGCAAAGTTATAAATAGTGGATGTCCCGGATCTGGATGTCCCGGATCTGATCTGTACGATCTGTACCGCCTGGTAGCGGATAATGGTGAATTTCTAAAGTGGGGAGTGACATACAATCCTGCAAAGCGTTACTCCGCAAGAGAGATGTTTGGACGAGATATGCAAATTTTTACATCCGGAACTAGAAGGCAGATGCTAGACCTTGAACGATGGATAGTTGAACGTGATCCCGGTCCATTAAATCATGAAAGTTGGCGTGGTAACGCGATGAAAAATGGGACTGTTAACAATGGACCTTAATCAATCAGAAAACCAAGATATAGGCATTCTTTCAGTTAGTACCTTGGTCGGAGGGAGTGGCGCAAATTGCCAGGCTTGGCAATTTGCTATTAAGACTTTTCGCCATGACATCAAGAAATGCATACAGGGACGAACGACGCCTCTGAAATTGGACTTGGCATTCCATATTCCCGGGAACATGCTGAAGCCCGATTTCTACGGCGTACGTACGGGTTCTTACTTCAAGAAAATGTCAATACTCGCTGTACAAATCGCGTTGCCCGAAGAGTTTCCGGAAAATGCACTAGTCCACATTCGTCATGAGGCCCACCAGGCCATTGACGAATCAGTTCGATGGGCTGCAAAGAATCACTTGGAATTTGACGCACGCCTTTTCCATCAAATCGTTTATCAATGCGAAGAAATAGAATCGAACTGACTTTTGTCAGTCGGAAAATGGCAATCGGGGTAATCGGGGCCACCCACTAATTACTCATCGTCGAAGTGGAATGAAACGCCGGGACACCCTATGTGCTAGGTTTTGGGTAGAAGAAATGGGGATGAGGGAGACATATGAGCCTTGGGCGGCGCAGGTGCCGAGCTGGTGGCTTTGAGCGTTTCGTCTAAATAGTGGATGTCCCGTATCTGGTATCTGGTTAAAAACCCCAAGCCCAAATCAAACTAGGAAACTGAAATGTCGATCATTCTTCCTGTGGATTTTGGTAATAGTGACGCCGATGGAGCAGTTCGTCTCGGGACCAAGCAAACATTGGAGGCAATTGATGGCAATTCCATAGAGCTTAGTCGGGGAATGAGGGTGACTATCACTGACGACGAGGTGACGGCTGAGGGCACTACAGAGCTAAGGGATGGCTTCTGGGTGGTTCTAATCACGCGCTGGCTTCCTTAGAGTTTGGAGTTGCAGAGTTGGGAAACAGAATCGGCATGGAATCGAGGCTACCCACCATTCGTCCTCATAACGACGCAGCAATTTCCTTTTTGGAGCCAGGTCAATGACTATTATGGCGATGATCCTGGCTTTTACTAGCGCCTCTTGCTTCGATAACAGCATCTATTCGGTTAGTGATCTTACCTGTCCGATACGGTATGTGGATAAGCAACAAGGTTACTTTATTGGCATAGAAGAAAATAATGCCATCATAGGCACAGCATTCAACGACGTAAAAAATCCCGCCAATGACATGCCGCAGGTCGATGGGCCAATTGAAAATTGTTCATCCCGCGCATTCAGATGCCGATCCATCGCCGAGTTAGTATTCGCTATCCCAAAGGGCGCTGAGCATTCTGCGGAATATTCAGATGGGCCAAGGATAGTAATTAAGCGACTCGCGAATGGCGGATGGCATGGCTCTGCGATGTGCTCGGTGTTTACCCGAACAGGTTGCTCACCGCATGTTGACGTGAACAAGCTTGTTGAGGCCTACCAATACGACGTCAGTCCAGCGGGTGTTGTGACATCGATAAAGATCCAGGATTGGAACGACGATGAGAAGCCATTGAGCACCCGGAGCTTGGTTCTGGTGAGCAAGGCTGGGCTCAAGTTGAATTGATCCAGGGTGTCTGAAGGCACGGGAATCGGCGGCGGAATCGGGGCGGGCTGGAATCGGGATCACCCACGGTGCCGAGCTGTTGGCTTCGAGCGTTTCGTTTGAATAGTGGGCGCTCGGATTTGCGCCCCTGATTTGCCAAGCAAGTGTCAGGGCGGTAAATGCGCGTGACAATATGTCGGCGGGTGCATGCATAGGCAATGCGTGTCGAGCGTTGCCAGATGGTGCTAGAGTTCAAATCCAGGTCGGAAAATAGAAATGAAAGCCACTGTTGGTCTGCATGTTTCTTACAGTCAAATTGCCGTATTCGACAGTACGCTGCAAAGACCGTTTAACGACTGGACTTCGGGACACGTGGCGCAAGGGTTTGCTTGGAGGCCGGGTAGTGTGTCTTTCCGCACTTTGGTAGAGAGCGGGACGCATACAATTGAAGTCGATACGCCCGAGCATTTTGGCTCTCTTCACGTCAATGCGGTACGTGCTATCGAGGTGCCATTCGGCGTGGCAGATAATATTGTGTTGGAAATTAGCAGTATCTCGGACTCGGAATTGATTTCAATTCCAAGCGGTTCATATGCGGTGCGTTGCGAATTTCTAGGTGTTGATGATTTTGGTAATCAGCATGTTCACTTGAGTTTTGTGCGCGAAGAAAATCCCCGTTTTGCAGTGCTTCTTGCGGACCAAGAGCTTGCCGTTGGCGCCACTTTAATAACTCAGGCTCAGCCTGCCGTAAGTTAGATTTAAGGGCGGAATCGGGGTCACCCGCCAAGACGCATAGGCAACCAGCTATTGGTCCGACGAGTAGGATGGTGGAATTGGCGAAATTGGGGCCACCCACTAATTGCTCATCGTCGAAGTGGAATGAACCGACGGGGCACCCTATGTGCTAGATTTTGGATAGAAGAAATGGGGATGAGGGAGACATATGAGCCTTGGGCGGTGCAGGTGCCAAGCTGGTGGCGTTGAGCGTTTCGTTTAAATAGTGGATGTCCCGTATCTGATGACAGAACTTAATCAATACCGTTTGAGCTTGCATGTCTCGCATCCGTATCTTGAGGCCATGGATATTCTTCGGAACTTTACGCTTCCGGTAAGATACTCAAGGTCGGTTGGGGGAAAACGGAAAACAACATGTGGGAGATATCTGGGAGGTGTTTATTCAAAAACGCACATAAGCTTTGACATAAGTGGTGGGGTTCTTTTGGATGAGAAGTACCCCTTTATTGACTGCATCGAGCGTTCATTTTGCAATCTGCCTATCGATACCATTAGAGGATTTGCCAAAACTGGTGGAGAGTCTTTCTACTTGGCTGGCATATATTCAGAAAATAATTTCTTTTTATATTTTCCAAGCAAGTTGTTGTCTGATCTCGCATCCTCGTCGATAGGTCTGAAACTCGATTTTTATGGTGGGGAAGATTTGCCATAATTTTCCCGGCAACGGGAACAACGGGGTTGGGTTACCTTATTTTTGATCAGACAAAAGGGCGGGGCCATGCCAGAGTCGACAGGCTAACAGGGTAATTTTCAATGGGTGTGAAACGAATTTTATGTGTGGCATTTGGTGCTGCGCTCGCCATGGCCGCAGTGCCGGCAGCAGTTGCAATCGGGGCCACCCACTAATTGCTCATCGTCGAGGTGGAATGAGGCGACGGGGCACCCTATGTGCTAGGTTTTGGGTAGAAGAAATGGGGATGAGGGAGACATATGAGCCTTGGGCGGTGCAGGTACCGAGCTGGTGACTTTGAGCGTTTCGTTTAAATAGTGGATGTCCCGGATCTCACGGATCTCAATATGGTGACTTTAAGCGCATCGCTTAAACGGTGAATTTTCCGGATCTGCGGTGGAAATTGGGCGCCGAATTAGGGTCGCCGACCCCATTAATCCTGAAGCTGCGCGGCCACACGAATTTTCTCGTTGACGATGTACTCGGCTTTACGTTATTTCTATCCGCATACCTGCGCGCAAAGCGCGGGCTTATGGGGGTAATACGATGCGTGCACGTTGGCAAAGGAGCTGCCTGGGGGCAATTGCGCTTTCGACGCTATATGGTTTGTGCTTCGCCCTCCCAGGACAAGGTGAGCGCACTGGAGGGGAGTGCGCGCGCGATTACATCGCGTTGAATCGAATGACCACTGAATTGCCAAAAGAAGAAGTTGCTCAACGGCGAATCAGATCGGCAGAGAGTGTTGTGAAATTGGTGGATGAAATGGGCGTTCTCTGTCGTCAAGGCATTGATGATCATGCCATTGATTTAATTGTTGACAATTTGAAAGATGATGACGATACCGTTAGGAGTCTTATTGCGATTTCGTTGGGCAATATAGGCGCAAAATCATATCGGGTAATTCCAGCTCTAAAAATTGCATTAAAAATGGCGGGTCCACCAAATAATGGAGCGCCGCTTAACGTGGGTACGTTGAAGTTATCCCTTGGACCGGATTTGGGATCTTCATCATCTATACCTGTTTCGATTAAAAAAATAATGGAAGCACATAAATTGGAATATGGAATCGGTGACACCCACTAATTGCACATCGTCGAAGTGGAATGAGGGAAAAGGATAGGGGCCGTCCATGACTCTCTCAACTGATCGATGTCTTGACGCTACTGCCGCCAATGTTTCGATTGCGCTTAACTTGAGATTCTTGCGGGATAGGCATTTTTGGGAAAATTTAGAATGACCAAGATCATTGCAAATAAGTTGATGTGGTGTGCTGCCATTTTTCTGGTAATTATGTCGGCCATTCTAAATTCTGCCTCAGCATCTGACGCTTCTTCGAGTTGGGAGAAGCTGGTTGCGGAAGCCTCGGATAGACACGATGTTGGATTATATGAATCCATAAAGTATGGCGGCGAAGCAAAAAAAAGGGGAGAGATTTTTCCGGGCAGAAGCGGAGTGCACTGCGAATTCGAACGCATTGCTTAGCATGAATGACATGCTCGTTAGCCGTCCTGTCGCGGTGCGGCTCGGAAGTGCTGCTGCATGGTCAGGTAAAACGGTTGTATATATTATGCTTATCTTTTCTGATGGTAATAAATATAGATTTATTTGCTTAATTGGTCGCGACGACAAATTAGAGCGAACGAGGTTGCTTGATACAAATATTCGAGGAAACACGCCAGCAGTTGAAATCGATAATTCTAATTATATTTATGTTAATGAAGAAGTCGGGGCCATTCATCACTAGTCCATCTAAGCATTGGATTGGGCTGCTAACCAGCTTCACCTGTGGCCGATAATCCGCGCGCTCATCACAATAGCATGAAGTTGGGCGGGAATAGGCTCGGCACTTAAAAGGATAGGAAGTAGCGAAATGAGACTAAAGTTGACCGTCGCGTGTGTACTATCATCTATTTTCTTTGCCAGCGTTTCGTGTGCTGTTCCTGTGCACTGTGATATGCCGATAGCATCCTTTAGATACAGCTACTTGGATACATTATTTGGCACAACAAAAGCGCCAGCGAACGAAGATTTTCTAAGGCATTCGCGCAACGATCTTGATCCCGCGCAGATGCAAGTATTTTTGTGGTACGTGTACAGAAATCCGACCTTGTCAGGCGCTTTCTTTAGCAAGGTCGATCCGACTCGTCTATTGAACGACGTTTTTGATCCGATAACCTCGATACTGTGGTTAATGAAGAAAAAAGGAGGGTATTTCGGATCCATGCAGGCGGAAGATCGCGATCGACTTTATTCTCGATTGGATCGTTGGAAGAAAGGCCTTGTATCAAGTGATAAATTTAGAAATCTTCTCCTGGATCTTTATGCCGACGATCACGGCAATGAGCTGGAGGACGAGACCCAAGCTCGGTCAACAGGTAATGACGTTGATGTTGATCTGCGTTTGGGGGTAATAAGCGATAAAAAGGGGGAGAAGCTGGAGGCTCTCTACTACTACACAAAGTCCGCTGAATACGGTTACCAGGGTGCTCTTGTGGGAGCTTCGCTATTGTTGGTGCAGGTTGCAGGGGATAAATGCACAACCCGATCTGCGTATTATGCGGTGCTATCCGGGGCGATGGGACCTATTGATTGGCTTGGACGCAACATGAAGGATCGTGCGCCATTCGGCTCGCCATCCACCAATCCATTTTGAAAATGCTTCATATGCCACTCAACTAAGCAATCGGGAGTGTAAGTGGATCACGTTATGTTTGATGCCGATGCGGTTGCGTTCTTGAGCGGGAAAAACAGTCTTCTGGATTCGACGTTGAGATCCTTGTGCATCAGTGGCATCGATGGCGAGGCGTCTGTCGAAATAATTTTTAGATCGAGACATGGTGCTGACTACACTACGGCAACACTCAAATTTACTGAAGTATCTGAATTTTCTTTCTATCATTCCAATAAATTTTATTTTTACAATGTTGAAGACCTGAAATTTTATATATCGAGCGATGGTGAAATTTACTTGTCGCTCGACCCGTATGGAGGTTCCGATGAAATATCAGCACGTGACAAAGATTTGATAGTTGCCAAGCACCTTCAATTAGAGATTGCGTGAAATTTCAGCGGTGGGAGGGTGCGTGCGAAGCTGGAGGGATGTCGGTTTCTCCTTAATCATATTTCTGGTCGGCCTGGCCTTTGCTCGTACGGCAACGTCACAAGACAAGTGGGTGGATGGCACGCAGCAAGAGTGGCCGTTGGTTTCGCAAATCCAGCGGCAAAGCCCGCAGGTCCCCGTTTTGCTGGAGGTGAGTGGAAGATGCTCTGATACGAACCCCGAATTGATCGAGCTGCCGGATCTTTCGTTGGCCGTGTCTGGCACAAGTATGGATTTACCGTACGCTTTAAAGAAATCCCTGAGTAAAGGCGTCCTTTCGCCTGAGATAAGCGTCGACCGCGGACTGGTGGTGGCAAGATGGCCGGGCATGCCCAACGGGCTTTTGCGTACAAGAATCGAAAATATTAGATTGAACTATGCGGAAAACTATGACCCGGTGAAAACCATTTCCGCCGCAATGACCTCATCAGAGGTGTTGAATTACGGGAAGTCGGTTAACGCGAGGCACGTATTCCAAATAGGCGGCCTGGTCGAACCGCCCCGTGATCAAGGTGTTCACGTCCCGGATGTGCTCGGCAATGTCTCTGTGGAAGATATCTTTGTGACGACCTTGAGAACATTCGGCGGAGTGATGACCTACTCAGAATGCCGTCTGCCGAATGCAGCGATTCGATATAACGTCAGCTACGACTATCCCATAGTCGACTAGTACCCATCAGCTGCTTTCCGTGCAGGCGATTGTTACCAGGAGGGGCAATGAGTGCGAACGTAACATCACCTAAATTCACCTGTATTTGGCTCGTTCTTTTCGCCGCTTTGTTTTGCGCTGACGCAAGCTTGGCGAAAGAAAATTCCTGGTGGTCACCACCCCCGCAAGGCGTCATTAGAGACAAGGTGGCGGCTATTTCAATTGCCAGAGCCATCTGGACTTCCATGAATCCGTCACGGGACGAACCATCGGATGAGGAATGGCAAGGGAACATGATCGCCGTTCGCGATGGCAATATCTGGCGTGTCAGCGAGAGAAAGCTTCCCGCTGGATCCATCGGCGGCGGCTTGGAAATCGACCTCGATGCCAGAGATGGCCGGGTTGTTCAAATCGTTTTTACGCAATGATCAGCGAGCGAACGGTCTTGACGTTATCAGCCACAACCATTTGGGTAATGCCGTTTTGACGACGAAAAGACGAAGCCTATTTTGGGTCCTCTTTACACTCTGCGCGTGTGTCGTCAGGCCAGGATGGTCGCGCAGCAGTCGCTCGGCCAGTTGCGGCTTGGCCGGCTGGTAGCCATGGCCGAAGACCCGTTGTCGCCATTGACGCTTTTGCGTCGCCGCATCGGCAGAGGCGGCCTGTAGCTCGACGTAGTTTTTCAACTGTATCCACGAATCGAAACCGTATTCGCGCGCCAGGCAGGATTGCGCATCGTGCAAACGCAGTGGCATCGCGGCGATGGCGTGGTGGTCCAGGCGTGCGGCGGAGGGCAGGGTGGTACGGATGCGTTCGAGCGATTCGGGATCGCCGCGGCGGATGCCGTCGAGCAGGGTCTTGGCCTGTTTCCGCAGGTGCTCCAGGTGCGCACGTTCGGGTAGAACTTTCATGACAACCTCCATGCAATGGATGCCGATGGTCCGCAAGCCCGGCTGCACAAAGGTTGTAGGTGGCAAGCAATCGACAAGTGGGTTAAACCCTTTCCGCGGACCCGGTGGCGGCTTGCAACGCCTGGCGGGGAGCATAGCAAACGAATCGTGAATCAGCGCGCTGCCTGTCACGCAGATTCGTCAACGCCGGGAGTAACCCTATCGTTAAATGACGGCATGAACGCCCAGCTGTACGCGCAAGTCGCATTCAGTTTCACGCAAGACAATACTTCGCAGCGAGAGTGATTGATATGAAACGATGGACCGTCGCTTTTCTGATACCGCTGATGGGCGCTGCGTTGCTGGCCCCTGTGGCCGCCAGCGCCCAGGTCATCCTGGTGCCGGCCCCGGCGCCGCGCTATGAACGCATTCCGATGCCGCGCCACGACTGGGCATGGCATCCCGGCTACTGGCGGTGGGCGGGCGGCGTTTATGTCTGGTCGCCGGGCGTGTGGGTAGCGGCGCCGATGGTGCCTGCGGGTTATCCGGTCGTGGTCGCCGCACCGCCTCCGCCTCCGCCTCCACCGCCGCCACGCGTCGAGCGATTGTCCGCAGATGCGCTGTTCGCCTTCGATCGCGGCAATATCGGCGACATCCGGCCGAGGGGTCTGGCCGATATTGCGCAGATCGCGGCGCGACTCAGGTCGCAGCCGTTTGGACACGTCGAGGTGCGCGGTTATACCGACCGACTGGGCAGCGATGCCTACAACATCGGTTTGTCACAGCGTCGCGCCGATGCTGTTAAAGCCATACTGGTGCAACAAGGCGTGCCGGCGGAAAAGATTCGCGCCGAAGGGTTGGGTAGCCGGGACCCGATCGTGCAATGCCCGGATACGAATCGCGATGCGTTGATTCGATGTCTGCAACCCAATCGACGCGTTGAGATCGTGACGTATCTGCGCGATTGACGGCGATTCGATTTGATTCGCCTGTGCGTAGGTTGGGTTAGCGGAGCGTAACCCAACGGCCCGAGCGTGAGTGAAGAGGAGCGAGAATTCAGAGCAATGTAAGCCGCGGCATTGGCTTCCTCTTACTTCTCGCTCTTCTTTACACGCTCCTCAGTTGGGTTACGCTCCGCTAACCCAACCTACGATTGGCTCGCCAGCCATTGATGTATACGTTCGAGGTCTTCCCGCGTATCCACGTCGATGAGATCATCGCAGGCGATGGCGTCTACTCGCTCGGCTTGCTTTTCCAGCACGGCGCGTGCACCACGCGAACCAGTGAGCGACATTAGCGCATCGAAGCAGTCACGCGGAAACAGTGCGGGTGGTCCCT
The DNA here is from genome assembly GCF_016904945.1 of Dyella mobilis. GTDB lineage: Bacteria > Pseudomonadota > Gammaproteobacteria > Xanthomonadales > Rhodanobacteraceae > Dyella_B > Dyella_B mobilis. The sequence goes on along the minus strand of NZ_JADIKF010000035.1, from coordinate 135,494 downwards.
GTACGCCATGCTGCGTCGTGGCGATGAGCCGATCCGGCACCTGTGCGTGTCGTTCAAGCAGCGCCTGGATCGTCGAGAGGCGCAACAACGGTTGATCGGCCAAACACAGCAACACGCCGGAAGCGTTCGGAAAAAGTCGCTTCAATTCGCCCACGCCTCGGGCGATCGAATGCCCCATGCCGAGCTGCCAGGTTTCGCAATGCACGGTAGCAAGCGGCAATCCATCAAGTGCGGATGCCACCTCGTCGACATGCGCACCCGTGACGACCAGCACCGGTGCGTGGCTGGCCAGCGCAGTTCGTGCCACGCGACGCAGCATCGGTTCGCCGGCAATCTCGGCCAGTTGCTTGATGCCACCGAAGCGACGGCTTTCTCCCGCCGCCAATACGACGATGACGGGCGATGCGGGTGCGTGCCCGGTCAATGGATGGTGCCGTCGTTATCGCGCAGCGAGCCGCCGTGGCGCCGGTTGATCACGGCCATGATTTCGGCGGCGATGGCGAGCGCGATTTCCTCGGGCGTCTCCGAGCCGATATCCAGACCTGCCGGCGCATGCAGATGCAGGCCGTTGAGCGACGGATCGCTGCGCATGCGGGCGACACGCTCGCGCGAGCCGAGCGCTCCGATATAAGCCATGGGCGCACCGATCAGCTCGCGCAGATAGGCGATGTCGTGTTCGAGATTGTGCGTCATCACGACCACGGAACTGTGTTCATCCCATGGCAACGATGTTCGCAGCTGCGCCGGTGTGGCGCACACGGTGTTCAATTCGGCCGGAAGACCGACGCTGCGCAGGCGTGCCGGATCCTGGTCGACCAGGGTGGTTTGCCAGCCGAGTGCGCGGGCGAGCGGCAGCAGCGCGCGTGCAGCGGCGCTGCTGCCGATGACGACCAGTGCGTGTGGCGGCGTGATGGCCTCGATCAATACATCCGTCATGCCGAACGTGGAGGGCAGGCGCAGAGTGGTAGCGCGCTGCAAAGTGTTGGCGGCGGTCTGCGCGATGATTGCCTGCGCTAGCGATGGGTCGTTGATGGAGGCGTGCAGGATGCTGTTTGCGTTCCATATCTGCCGCTGCGGCATCACTGCTTTGCCGTCGATGGCAAACAACGTGGCGACGTGCGCGTGCAGGCGACGGTCGAGACAGTGTGCGAGCACGTCGATAAAGTCGGTGTCGCGGCGCCCCAGCAAGGGTTCGATCAATACTTCCAGCTCGCCGCCGCAGCCCATCTCCATCAATACGTCCAGCCCCGAGTCGCCGTTATAGGACACCAGGCGCGGTGCGCCGTTGTCGATGGCTTCCAGCGCGCGCGCCACGATGTCTCGTTGCGGGCAGCCACCGGACAGTTCGCACACCACGCTGCCGTCGCTGTGCACCAGCATGCGCGTGCCGGCGCGGCGAAAGGTCGATCCGCGGGTGCGGGTGAGCGTGGTCAGCGCGGCCTTGGACGAAGCATCGTCATGCAGCTTGCGCAGTGCCTCGATCAGAGTGCTCAGTTCACGTGCCGAATTCATCGGTTCCAGCGCCGGAAAGGCAGGCGCAGCGAGTGCGTCATGGTGTGAGGTATATAGCGCACGAAACCGTCTCCGGACCAGGGCCGCGCGGGCGAATGGAACATTCACGTGGCATGCAATTCATCCTATCGCCTCATGCCATCTTCTGATATACCGTTGCGATACAGCGGATTTGCCCGGTTGGCGGCTTCAGTCCGGCTTCCGCGTGCTCGCCGGCGTCGTGCGGAGGTATCCATGCTGACCTTGTCCGTGAATGGCCAATCCCATCCGGTCGACGTTCCGGACGACATGCCGCTGTTGTGGGTGTTGCGCGACGTGATCGGCCTCACCGGCACCAAGTTCGGTTGCGGCATTGCCCAATGCGGCGCCTGCACGGTGCACCTGGACGGCGAGGCGGTGCGCTCCTGCGTGCTGCCGGTCGGCGCCATCGGCCAACGTGCCATCACCACGATCGAAGCGGTGGGCAATACGCCGAGCGGCCAGAAGATCCAGCAAGCCTGGCTGGACGTGGATGTGGTGCAGTGCGGTTACTGCCAGTCCGGGCAGATCATGTCCGCAGCGGCTTTGTTGCAGCGGGTGCCCAACCCCAGCGACGCAGATATCGACGCGGCCATGTCCGGCAATATTTGCCGCTGCGCCACCTATGTGCGCATTCGTGCCGCGATCAAACAGGCCGCGACGGGCAAGCAGGAACTGCTGCAAACCCTCGTTAGCGAGCCCAAAGGAGCTGCGCCATGACGCGGCACGATGACGGTATCGATCTGGGGCGCCGCCACGCCATGCAGACGGGTGGGCTGGCGATCGCCTTTCTGTGGCTCGGTGGCGTGGGCACGGCCAGGGCAATGATCGATGCGCGCCGCCAGCCCGGCGACGCGGCAGCAGCATTGGCGGACGGCAACCCGCCGTTTGCGCCCAATGCTTTCATTCGCATCGACGCCCATGGCGCCATCCGCCTGGTCATGCCGTCGGTGGAAATGGGGCAGGGCGTCTATACAGGCGCAAGCATGCTGCTGGCCGAGGAATTGGGTGTCGGGCTGGATCAGATCAACGTGGAACACGCACCTCCCAGCGACGAACTCTACGGCATGCCGTTGCTGGGCGGACAAATCACCGGCGGCTCCACCAGCACGCGCGGCAGTTGGCAGGTGCTGCGCGAAGCGGGCGCCGTCGCGCGCACGATGCTGGTGACGGCCGCGGCTGCGCAATGGCACGTCGATCCCGCCGCCTGCACCGTCGAACGCGGCGTGATTCATCACGCAGCGTCGGGGCGTAGCGTGGCGTTTGGTGCGGTGGCCGTTGCTGCGGGCAAACTGCCCATGCCCGACAAAGTGCAGCTGACCGATCCCAAGGATTTCAAACTGCTCGGCAAGCCGATGCGCCGCGTCGATTCGCCGGACAAGGTCAAGGGCGCGACGCAATTCGGTATCGACGTGCGGCTGACGGGCATGAAGATCGCCACGGTGATGGCCTGTCCAACCTTGGCCGGCAAGCTCGCAAGTGTGGACGACAAGGCGGCGCGCGCCGTGCCGGGCGTCGTGACGGTGCTGCGCCTGGACAACGCCGTCGCCGTGGTGGGCGATCACTTCTGGGCAGCGAAACAGGGCCTGCAGGCGCTGAACATCACCTGGGACCACGGCCCCAATGCCACGCTGACGACGCAGCAACTGCGCGATGCATTGGCGGAAAGCGCCCGCCATGGCCAATCCATCGTTGCGGTGGATACCGGCTCGCGTCCTGCGCAGGGCACGACGGTCCACTCTGAGTACCGTTCGCCGATGCTTGCGCACGCGACGATGGAGCCGATGAATGCGACGGTTTCCGTCACTGCCGACAAGTGCGAAGTGTGGACGGGCACGCAGGTGCCAATGCGTGCATTGCAGGCGGCGGCAAAAATCACCGGCCTGGCCGAAGACAAGGTCGTGCTGCACAACCAATACCTGGGCGGCGGTTTTGGGCGCCGCCTGGAAACGGATTGGGTAGAGCAGGCCGTGGCCTTGGCCAAGCAGGTTTCCTACCCCTTGAAGGTGGTGTGGACACGCGAGGAAGACATTCGCCACGACCGCGTTCGCCCGATGTATCACGACGTTGTTTCGGCGGTGCTGGATGCCAACGGCATGCCGGCCTGGTTCGGTTACCGCACCAGCGGCAGCTCGGTGCTGGCACGCTTCGCGCCACCGGCGATGGGCAAGGACGGCATGGACAGCGATGCGGTGGAATGTGTCGCGCAGATGCCTTATGACATTCCGGCGAAGAAAGTAGAATGGATTCGCCACGACATGCCCATCGGCCTGGTTACCGGCTGGTGGCGTGGCGTGGGGCCTACTCACAATCTGTTTGTGGTGGAAAGCTTCGTGGACGAAATGGCGCATCGCGCCGGCAAAGATCCGCTGGAATATCGACGCGCATTGCTGCAGAAAAATCCGCGCACGCTTGCCGTATTGAATCTTGCCGCGGAAAAAATCGGCTGGGGAAAGACGCTGCCGTCACGCGTGGGGCGCGGCATCGCCTTGGGCGAACCGTTCGGTAGCCGCATTTGCGCCATGGTCGAAGCCGAAGTGACGCCGCAGGGCGAGGTGCATCTGCGGCGTGTGGTGGCGGCGCTCGATTGCGGCATGATCGTCAACAGCAGTTCGATCGAGGCGCAAATTCAGGGCGGTTTGCTATTTGGTCTCAGCGCCGCCATGTTCAATGCCATTACGATCAAGGACGGCGGCATCGAACAAGGCAATTTCAACGACTATCGCAGCCTGCGTATCAACGAGGCACCGAGTGTCGAATTCTATCGTGTGGTCAATGCGGAGCCGCCGGGAGGCCTGGGCGAAGTAGGCACGGCCATCGCCGCTCCCGCCCTCGCCAATGCCATCTTTGCGGCAACCGGCGTACGACTGTACGAGCTTCCGGTGGATCGCCGCCTGCTGGTGCAAAGCCCGGACGCGCTGAAGTCGGTGGTATCGGCGAGCCGGCCTGAGAGGAGGGACGCAACGTGATCCGTTTCCTCGCCATCGTCGTGGTGTTGGTGGTGCTGGGTGTCGGCACCTATGCCTATTTGAATCGCACGGATAGTTCTGACGGAACCGCACCCGTCATGGCCGGCGCACCGGTGTCGGCCGATGTCGTGGCGCGCGGCGAATATCTGACCAAGGCCGCCGACTGCACGGCCTGCCACACTGTGCCTGGTTCCAATGAGCCGTTTGCCGGTGGCGTGGTGTTCAAGCTGCCGTTCGGCACCATCTATTCGTCCAATATCACGGCGGATGATGCGACCGGTATCGGCAGCTGGAGCGACGACGATTTTGTGCGTGCCGTGCGCGAAGGCGTACGCAAGGACGGCCAGCATCTGTATCCGGCATTCCCTTATACGTCTTACACACAGCTCAGCCGCAGCGACGTATTGGCAATCAAGGCCTACCTTTTCAGTTTGCCGAAGATTGCGCAAGCCGATCGCCCCAATGACTTGTCTTTCCCTTACAGCCAGCGCTGGTTGATGGGGTTCTGGAACGCCGCTTTCTTCAAGAGCCAGCGCTTTGCGCCGGACCCCGCGCAATCGGCGCAGTGGAACAGCGGCAAGTACCTGGCGATAGCGCTTGGACATTGCGGCGAATGCCATACCCCGCGAAATGCCGGTTTCGGCCTGGAGCACAGCAACGCATTGGCTGGCGAGGAACTGCAAGGCTGGCGAGCCTACAACATCACCTCCGACAAGCAGCACGGCATTGGCGCCTGGTCCGATGACGACATCGCGAGCTATTTGCATACCGGGCACGCCGACGGCCGGGGTTCGGCGGCCGGCCCGATGGCCGAGGTGGTCGAAAACAGTCTGCGCTTCCTTGATGACGCCGACACCAAGGCACTGGTTGCGTATTTGCGCGCCGTTCCTGCACGCGAAGGGAGCATGCCCATCACCATCGATGCCAGTGCCGCGCCGGCCATGGCCTCCAACGCTGCGGCGCCCGGTAACGGCGAAGCCGGCAGCACCGGGCAGCACCTGTTTGAAGGTGCGTGTGCGAGCTGTCATCAATGGGATGGCAAAGGCCGCCAGACGCCTTATGCATCGTTGCTCGGCAGCCGCGGCGTGAACGACGTGCATGGTGCCAATGTCACGCAAATCATTCTGCATGGCGAAGACTTGCGCGCGCAGGGGCCGAATATCTTCATGCCCGGTTTCGGCAAGACCTATTCCGATACCGAAGTCGCCGCGCTGGCCAATTATGTGATCGGTCATTTCGGCGGCAAGCAGGGCGACGTTACGCCTTATGAGGTGGGGCGCCTGCGAAAGGGGATGTAGTTCCGGCTGCCCGCGCGCCTGTCAAAAATTTTCCCGGCTGCTGTCGAATTCCGGTCTGGCCGTTCGTCACTAAGGAAAGGTGGGGCAACCGGCCTCATTTTCCTCGTGCCTGCCTCCCGGGAAGAGCTGAGCTACACGGCACGTTTCTAGCTGAAATGATCGATGGCGGAGAGGGGACCATGCGCATAAACAGGATGGGCACAACGATAGTCTCGAGCCTCGTATTGCTCGCCGGGCTTGGTACGGCACAGGTAGCGATGGCGCAAGACGCCGCGCCAAGCTATCCGAAGATGGCCCCGGTCGATCAATACCTGATGCCGGACAAGGCCGCCGAGATCGCCCTGGCGCGCAGTGCGGCGCCGGCATCCGTTTCCCGCGACGCGACGGTCCTGGTGCTGGGGCACCATGGCTACGAAAAAGCGGTGGAGGGCAAGAACGGCTTCGTCTGCTGGGTAGGTAGGGGTTGGATGGGGCCATTCGACTGGCCCGAATTCTGGAACCCGAAAGTGCGGGCTGCCGATTGCCTGAATCCTCAGGCTGCGCGTTCACTGGTACCCGGTATTTATCTGCGCGCCAAGATGATCATGGAGGGCCGTTCCAAGGCGGAGGCCGTGTCGGCGCTCAAGGCGGCATTCGAGCGCAAGCAACTGCCAAGCCTGGAAAGCGGCGCCATGGATTACATGATGTCGAAGTCGTCATACCTGACCGACCAGGGCGGACACGACATGCCGCATCTCATGTTCTTTACCCAGGTCAAGGATGGCAACGACTGGGGCTCCGGCGCCGACGGTTCGCCCGTGATGTCCAGCCCCTATTGGTTCTTCACTCCGGATCAACAAGCCCAGGTGAAGGGCTTGCCGCCCATTCTGGTGTTCCTGGTTGCCGTGCCCAATTGGTCCGACGGCACGCCTGCCGACATGCAAGGCCATTGATCACGGGGATGTGGCGAGGATTCGATGCTCAAGACATACACTGGAAGCTGCCACTGTGGTGCCGTTCGTTTCGAAGCGGACCTCGATATCAGTGCCGGCACCGGCAAATGCAATTGCACCATCTGCAGCAAGATGCGCCTGTGGTCGGTCAATGCATTTCCCGAGGCATTTCGCTTGCTGGCAGGCGAGGGCGATCTCACCGACTATCGGGGGCGCGGCAATTCGGTCGCGCATCATCAATTCTGCAAGCACTGCGGCATCAGGGCATTTGAATGGGTCGACATGCCCAATATGAGCGGCAGCAAGTATTACAACATCAACGTTACCTGCCTCGATGGCGTCGATATCGATGAATTGATGCATGCGCCGGTGACGTATTTCGACGGACTCAACGACAATTGGGACGAAACGCCTGCGGAGACACGGCACCTGTAGCAACGAACGGCAGCTTGCACGGATTCAGGGCAATCGCGAATGAGCGGTATCCAGTCGCAGACGGTGGCGAAAGCGCCGGCTGACGCGAAGTTCGGTGCCATCTTTCAGGGTGATGATGGCATCCCGGCTGGGCAACAGGCTGAAGCCTTGCATCCGCTCCAGCGCGACGATGCTCGAGCGGTGGATGCGCGCAAATTGCGTTGGGTGCAGGCGCTGCTCGATGCTGTCGAGACTGCAGTGGATCATGTGGGTGCGCTTTCCCACGTGGAGCGTTACGTAATCGCCGCTGGCTTCTATCCAGTCGATATCGCTGACTTCAACCCACTGCAGTTTCCCGCCGCTGCGCACTTCCAAACGCGGTTCCCACCGGGGATTCTCCTGACCTGCGGAATGGGCCAGCTGTTTCCCGGCGGACCTTTCCAGAAGGCGTTGGCGCGCCAGGCGCAATGCGTCGGCGAACCGGTCGTCGTCGATAGGCTTCATGACGTAGTCGATGGCGCGTACGTCAAAGGCCTTGAGTGCGTAGCTCGCATGGGCGGTAAGAAAAATGACCAGCGGCGGGTCCTGGCACTTCAGTCGCGAGAGCATCTGAAAGCCATCCAGGCCCGGCATCTGCACGTCCAGGAAGATCAGTTCCGGCTGCAATCGATCGATGATTTCCACCGCGTCTTCGCAGCAATCGGCCTCGCCAACCACGCTTACATCAGGTGCTCGCCGCAGGCACACCTTTACGCCACGGCGCGCCAGCGGTTCATCATCGACGATGACTACGCGGATCACGCCACCCCCGCTAAGGCTTGCCGCGGAACTTCGATGGTGACGTTCCAGCCACGTTGCGCGTCGACCGAAGTAGAGAATCGATAGTTGTTTTTGTAGCGGGCGGCAAGGCGCTCGGCGGTATTGTTCAAGCCGACGCCGGCGGCGTTGCCGTGCTCCTGCGTTGCGCCGGTACTGTTTTCGATGCGGATGCGGACGTCGCTCCCTTCGCTCGTCACCGTGATGGAAAGCCTGCCTTCGCCGGTGTGGGCGGCGATGCCGTGGCGAATGGCATTCTCCACCAGCGGCTGGAGCAGCAGGTGGGGAATCTGCGTATCCCTTACGGCGGGATCGCAATGCACCGACACGACCAGCCTCTGACCAAGCCGGACGCGCTCGATCTCTACATACTGCATGACCTGGGTGAGTTCCTGCGCGATGGTGACGTCGCCGTGTTGCGACGGTTCCAGGGTCGAGCGCAGGAAATTCGCCAGCAGGGAGATCATGCGCCGGGCCGCCTGTGTTTCCCCTTCGCCCACCAGGGTGGAAATGCCGTTGAGCGCGTTGAACAGGAAATGAGGAGTGATCTGATAGCGAAGCGCCTTGAGTTCCGCTTCCCGCGCCAGCGACTCCGCCGCCAAAAGCTGCCGTTCCCGTTCGCCTGCTTCGCGCCACTGCCAGGCCCCGCGATAAAGCGCGCTCCAGGCCAGCAGCATGATCGCCGGGGCGAACGCATTGGCGAACCCGACCAGGGCAACCGAACTCCAATGCACCCCTCCGGGCTTTGCATGCCCGCACAAGGCCTCCACGACCGTTCCGGTCGTCGAGCAGGCAATACCGAGTACATAGGCGACTGCCACGGTCAGCACAATGGTCTTCAGCCACGGCGCCCGCTTGGCGATCAGATGCCGGGACAGGGCGAGCATCACCAGGCTGGCGAAAAAGGCGGCGACGGACGTGCCAAGAAAGTACAGCAATACGGGATACGTATCTCGATAGGGCAGCGCTCCCAGCGCGCTGACCAGGCCGTAAGCCAGCCAACCCGCAACCTGGCATAGCCAGAACCGCCTGCGATCGATTTGTCCGCTGTCTTGTCCCATGCGCGGCATAGTTTGCTCTAGCAGAATGCTGCTGAAAAGTTGTCCTGGTACCGCTCGACCGGCTCGATCGGTCCTCCTGGCGAAATCGGAGCCACGTGCATCGTGGATGCGCTCACTATTCCCCGGCGCCTTTGCCACCAGCAGGGCGGCCCGCTCCCGTTCGGCCGTCTTGCTCCCTACCGGATGAGATCAAATGGACCGTACCCGAAAAATCAGTGCGAGCGCGATTCTCAAAGCGACCTTGCTTGCCGGTGTCCTCGACATCCTTTCTGCCGGGTTGTATGCCGCGATCGCTGGACACAACCCGGTATTCGTTCCCGTTGGCATCGCCTCTGCGGTATGGGTTGGCGCAAGGCATGCGCCCTTTGCAGCTATTGTCGTGGGCCTGGCTCTGCATTTTTGCATCATGTTCGTGATGGTTGGCGCTTTCGCCTTCGCCAGCGGTCGCAAACCGGAGCTTGCAGAGCGTCCCGTGCTTGTCGGAACGGTCTACGGACTCGTGCTCTATGCAGTCATGTATCTCATCGTCTTGCCTTTGCGCTGGCCGTCACTCTTTCCGAATTTTGCGGTCGCTGGCGTTGTCGAGGAGCTGTTCAGTCACATCGCCCTGGTGGGTATTCCGATCGTCTGGGTGATTGGTCGTTCGATGAGTTTACCGTTGAAAGATGGCCTTGCTCACGCCTGAGCCATCCTTCAGCCGGTTTGCGGTGCAGCTCAGGACAGATACCGGCGTACGTCTTCATCAGCGAGATTTCCGCCGCAGAGCAGGGTGGCGACGCGCTTTCCGGCATAGGTGGCCGTATCTGCGAGCAAGGCGGCGATGCCCAGCGCTCCAGCCGGTTCGGTCACCACGCCTGCATGCCGGTGCACGAGGCGCATGGCGTCGACGATGACCGCGTCGTCGACCTGCAAGACGTCATCGACCAGAGGCAGCATGTCTGCAACTGCTTCAGGTATCGGCACGCGCACAGCCACGCCATCGGCAATGGTGGCGGCATCCTCATCGATGGCGCGACCAGCCTTCCAGCTGCGCGCCATCGCGGGCGCACCGCGAGCGACAACGCCGATGACTCGTGTTGCAGGTGCCGCCGCCTTGACCCAGCGCGCAATACCATTGAGCAGGGCGCCGTTGCCCAAGGGCACCAGCACCACATCCGGGGCAGGTGTCGTCGCCAGAAGCTCCACGGCGATACTGCCGGCCCCTTCGCTGATTTCCGGTTCGAGCCCGTCTTCCACCATCCACTTGCCGTGCTCGGCGCAATAGGTCCTGGCCAGCGCCTTGGCCTCGTCAAAGTCGCGTCCCTGCAAATGCAGCGTGGCACCGAGCTGCCGCATGCGCCTGGCCTTGAGCGTATTCACGGATGTGGCGGCAAAGACATCCATCGGCTCGCTTCGTTTGCGCGCTACATAAGCCATGGCTTGCCCCCAGTTGCCGGCGCTGGCGCAGGCCATGGGTCGCGCATCTCCACGAGTGCGCGCGCAACGGAAGAAATGGTCCGCGCCACGTCCCTTGAAAGAGCGGATCGGATTGAGCGTTTCCACTTTGATGGTCAGCTCGCATCCCAAGGCCTCGGATAGGGGCTCGCAGAGAAATTGCGGACTGTGCAGAAACACCGGGTCCACCTCCAGGCTGGCCGCCCGAATGCCGTCGAGGGTGACACGGTGCGTCGGCGTGGCAACTGTCGGGAGCTGGGACCGCTCCGAAAGGGGGCGTATCGCGTCTTCACCCGCGGCCCGATCCAGCATCAATACTCCATCAAGGTGATCGATCTCGTGCTGGAACAGCTCCGATAGGTCCGGCGGGAGGCGTTCCCAGAGGCGCGGTTGACCGTGTTTGTCGACGTAACGCATGCTGATGGAGCGATGACGCCGAACCCTGACGAGACGGCCGGGTACGCTCAGGCAGTCGTCCCACACATCCATGGTCTCGTCGCTTTTCCAGACGATCGAAGGATTGATCAGCGCGAACGGCGTGGCGCCGAGGTGGGCGGCAATGATGCGCAGATTGGCGCCGACCTGAGGCGCTGCGATGGCGCGGCCAAACCCCACCCTCTGACGGAATTCGGCCAACGTGGCCGCAAGATCCTCGATCAGCAGGCGAATATCCCGATCAACGGCAACGACTGGTTCAGCGCAACGGCGCAGGCGCGGATCGTCGCTGGTCAGGATGGAGAGAATGTTTGCCATGACGCGCTTCAGTTGAATGGGTGCGACAGCATAGGGCCGCCATGGCTGTGCGGCGCCGCGTTGTGAGGCCCTCTTTTGAGGATTTGCCGCACGATGCCGCCAAACTTGGCAGGCGAGCATCGCACGGGCGTGTTGGGGCGGCCAGGTACATTCAATCAGCAACGCCACCTGCTACGGCGGTGAGCTCGTAGTGGCGCATTTCCTCGATCAGCGGCACGTAGGCGCGTATGGCGGCCAGAAAGGGTGGAAAGTGCTCGCTCTTGCGAAACTTCTGCAAGTGGTCGTCGGCAGAGGTCCAGCGGATTCGAAGCACATACGTACCGGCTTCATCCATGCATCGGCTCAATTCGTAGCCGAGGCAGAATGGGCTGGCCGCGAGGCTTGAGGCGGCACGCGCATAATCCGCTTCAAAGGCGGCGCACGTCGCCGGCGGCAATTTGTAACGAATATACTCAACGATCACGCTCATTCTCCGCGATGGCCATGGATGGTGGCCGCATTATGTTTTCTTGGAAGGCGGCGCGATACGCACCATCCGGTAACCTCGCGCAGTCGGGTTGAGCGTGCCGACTCCAACGAAGATGGATCGCCATGTCTCTGCTTGAACAGAACACCTTTATCTGTCCGGTTGAGCTTGCCTTGAAAGCGATCGCCGGCAAATGGAAGCCAGCGATCCTGTGGGAGCTGGCCTCGGGCGCCAAACGATTCAACGAGCTGCAAGGCGCCATGCCCGGCATCTCGCACAAAGTCCTCAATCAGCAACTGACACAACTTCAGCGCGACGGCATGGTGATGCACCATGGCGCTGAGCTGGAGCTGCACGCGGGCTATGCGCTTACGCCATTGGGAGAAACACTTCGTCCTTCGCTCGATGCGTTGGCTCAGTGGGGAAAATTGCATGGCGAACGTTAGCGTGGCCCGATAGCCTGACGAAAGCTCCATTCCCGAGACCACGTCTCGTTATCGCTTTGTGTTGTTATTCCTGTTTTGACAGCTTTGCTGTGAGGCGTCTCCGTTGATTTGCGTCACTCTTAAATCGAGGCATAAAGAGCGGGCCGTTAACGAGGGACTGGCCAAGGTCATCCGCTTCTTCCGCTCAGCGGTACACACCCATTTTGCCCACGTGATCCGAACTCCCTGAACTTCCTGCGTCGCCTCATGTCGATGAAGGGGGTTATTCGGCGTGCTGTCCGGACCATCGAGGGGAGACATACCTTGAACAGGATGTACCTGAAGGCGAGCGGCGCCCTCCTGTTGGCCGCGATGTTCGGCCAGGCCACGGCCACTGGAGCCAGCCACGGCACCACCTCGCAGCGCATACCGGACAGCTATGCGCACGAGGCGAAGCTGATCGACCTCGGCCAAGGCCGCTACCTCAATCTGCGTTGTTCGGGCAGCGGGCCGCAGACCATCCTGTTGGAGGCCGGCGCGGTCGCCGACTCCTCCACCTGGTACAAGGTGCAGCCGCTCTTGGCCGCGCACGCGCGCGTCTGCGCATACGACCGGGCAGGGTTCGGCTTCAGCAGCGAGGGGCCGTTGCCGCGAGGTCTCGATGCCGACGTGTCGGATCTGCATGCGCTGATCCAGCGCGCCGGCCTTGCCACTCCTCTGGTGATGGTGGGGCATTCGCTGGGCAGCAACATCGTTCGGCTGTACGCGAGTCGCTATCCGACGGACGTGAGCGCGATGGTTTTGCTCGATCCGCCCGCACAAGACATCGGCCGGTTCGCTCCTGGCTGGCAAAAGGATGAAGACACCCTCTCGGTACAGCGGTTCGCGTTTATTCGCCAATGCGAGGCCGCCGCCGAAAAGCACGAACTGTCATCCGCCGATCCGAAACTGAGTCAATGTCTCGGCGGACCCGATCCGCTCGCCAGCGCCAAGCTCAACGCGGTGAACCTGGCCCTCATGTCGAAGCCGGCGTACTGGCACACCGTGCTGTCGGTACTTCAAAACAATGTCGAGATATTCAAACAGCCCGTGTCAAAGCAGGAGACGCACGGTTCGACACCCCTGATCGTGCTGTCCGCCGCCAGCACCTACGCCGATGCGTTGCCGCGTGACCGCAAAGGGCTGGAAGAAGCCCGCGCCCACACGCAGGCGCAGATCGTCGCCACGTCCTCCAGCGGTACGCTGGTGCACGTCGCCAATACCTCGCATGACATCCAGATCGATCAGCCGGGTGCGGTGGCCAAGGCGGTCATGCAGGCTATGGTGATGGCACAGCGCGCGCCGAAGTAATGCTGCCCAACCGATGCGTCGGTAAATGTGCTGGCCGGAGCCGCGGCCACACCCAAAGCTATAGTTGCTGACACGATGCCAACTGCAGAAGTATTGAGTCAGGCGCTGGAATGCCTTGGGGAGGTACATGAGCCCATCCCGCCTACTGAGACACCTCCAGTTTCAACAGAACCTGTGGACGAACCGCCCCGGGGTGGGCTACCTGGAGACGAGCCACCTTTGATCGTGCCGCCCGGGGTTATACCTTGGTTCGCACCACCAGTATTGCCGGCAGGCACTCAGAATCCATGTCAATGATCAAATCTGAAGAAAGCAACACCGCCTTACTTTGGGATAAGGTTGCTTCTGCGCGAGGGGGTGATCCTAAAGCTGCAATTGCCGCAGCCATGCTGATCCATAAATTTCCACTAATCGCGCAGCGTACAGGATTAAGCTCCGAATACGAATTCTTTGCGAATTTCGGTATGCGGTCGACTGATCCTGAGGTTCTTGTTGCTGCGGGCGAGGCGCTATTCCTGGGAAAAAGGTTGGCGCGCAACGCAAGAATGGGTATGCGCTATTTTTTAAAAGCAAACAAATCGTCTCCATTTATGGGGGCATTTATGATTGCGCGACTAGATATTTTTCAAGATCGTCCAATGGCCGGAAAAATGCTGGAGAAGGGGGCGAAGTCAGGACACATTCCATCTGCGGTACTGTTGGCAAGGTTTCGATACCGTAAAATTAAAAGATATCTATTTATTTTTGCATTGCCCATTCTCCTGATTCATTCGATAAAATGCGGCATGCTTATAACTTTAGGATTAAAGGATAAGGATAATCTACATATGCGATTTTGGCGCTACAAAGACGCCGGTCTAGCGCGACAAAAGGAACTAGCCAGAGTCATGCCCATTGACAGGGCGTCTCCCTTCGAAGATATAGACGAGGTCTTGTTGGATTGAATAAGAGAACTGTCGCTGTGTATTCGCCGCAACCCAGAATCTAGTCGGTCGTTTTTTTTGAAGGCCCGTCGTACGGAAGGTCAGCCCAAGGTGGAATGGTGCAGGGTGATTAGGGGTGGTTATCGGGGTAGGGCAGATCAACCTTCGTTCTGCTGTTCTCTGCAGAATCGTGGCGTCGATAAGCGCACCTTCACCGCCCTTCATTGCGGCCGCGCAATGCGGACCTCGGATGTGTCCTGCAACTCGGGTGAAGAGGGCCCGGCATGAAAACGCGGCGCCGGGCCATACACGACGGAGCATCACGATGGAGGAACTCAGCAGGCGATTACCAAGGCAGCGTAGCGTCGAAACGTTCGGCATAGAACCACGTTGATTTCAACTAACCGATTGAGCGAGGTCTCGCGGATGAAGCAAATCGTCAAGGCCAATACGACGAAACAGTTCCGCCCGAACTCGGTCCGCAACACCGTTGACGATCTCGCAACCATCCTGAGATGGATCGATATGCGTGCGGAATGGACGCTTGCCAAAGGGCATATTCACAACCTCAACGATAGCGTCCGCAACAGCATCTGCGTTGGCGTCAGCCGGCTCTAGCGAAGCGAGACCTTTAAGACTTTGCTCTGGCAGGCCGGCATAAGGACCTTGATCGTATTCGGCAGCACGAGCCTGATCGGCGGGCGAGCCCGAATGGGAAAAATGATTGGTGCCCTTGGTAAACGCACCCGGCACGATGATCGACGTTTCGATGCCCCAGCGCGATAGCTCGCTGGCGTAGCTCACGGCGAGCGAATCCATCGCTGCTTTCGCTGCAAAGTACGGAGACAGATAAGGCGGCGTACCGCCACGCGCGCTGCTGCTCGAAACCCAGATCACCAGTCCTTGCTGCTGTTTGCGCAACTGCGGAAGCGCGGCACGGTTCACCCGTTGCGTGCTCAGCACGTTGATATCGTAGAGTTGGGCGAATTGCTCTGGCGTAAAGGCCTCGGCTGGCCCGAACGACATATGACCTGCGTTGTGGATGATTACATCGAGTCTGCCGTGCGCCGCGATGATCGTGTGGATGCCTGCTTCGCAGGATGCTTCCGAGGCGACATCCAACTCGACGGTACGCAGGTCGACAGCATGCTCGGCCGCATACTGCTGTACGGCGGCAACTTGCGGTGCATTGCGCCCCGTGGTTTCGCGCATGCTCGCGTAGACAGTATGACCGGCATGGGCCAGCGCTCGAGCAGCCAGCGCGCCGAAGCCGCTGGATGCACCGGTAATGACGATAACCTGCTTCATGATTGGGATTCCTTGTTTGCGAAGTTGAGAAAAAATGCGCGACGGCTTGCGCTGCCATTCCCGTGTGATCAGATGATTCCGCCGTTGGCGCGTAGTACCTGGCCGTTGACCCAGGCGCCATCGGGGCCCGCCAGAAACGCCACCGTATTGGCGATATCGCCAGGCTGCCCCAAGCGCTCAAGCGGAGCGAGTTTGGCGAGGCGATCGACCACTTCCTGCGGTTTGCCTTTGAGGAACAAATCGGTCGCGGTCGGACCCGGTGCAACGGCGTTGACAGTGATAGCGCGCCCGCGTAGCTCTTTGGCAAACACACTCGTCATCGCTTCGACGCCGGCCTTGGTCGCCGCGTACACCGCGTAAGTCGGTTGCAGCAACGCAACGACGCTAGAGGAAAAATTGATGATACGGCCGCCCGGGCGCAGGCGCGTTGCCGCTTCGCGCAGCGTGTTGAACGTACCTTTCAGATTGACCGCGATCTGGCGATCAAACGAGGCATCGTCGGTGTCGGCGATGCTGGCAAGGTTCATGATGCCGGCATTATTGACCAACACATCGATGCCGCCGAAAGCGGTCTCCGCGGCATCGAAAAGTCGACGTACATCGGCGGCATCGCTGACATCGGCCTTTGCGGCAAGAGTACGGCCGCCGGCCTGTTCGATCGCGCGCACCAAGGCCTCCGCCGGTGCGGCGCTTTCCGTGTAGTTCACGATGACGGTAAAGCCATCGTTGGCCAAACGTTGCGCGATCGCGGCGCCTATCCCGCGCGAAGCGCCTGTCACCAGGGCGACTTTCTGCATTGGCTTGTTCATGAGTTTTCTCCGGATTCCGGCCTTGTGCCGGCTTGGGGAGAACTCTAGACTTTCTAATTTGGTAAATAATCACCAAATTTATGGCAATATAATTCCGTATAAGCGAACAATAGTGTGGGCTATGGACCGTCTGGACGTCATGCGGCTGTTCACCCGGATCGTCGAACGGCAAAGCTTCACCCTGGCCGCACAGGATCTCGACTGGCCTCGTTCGACCGCCACCCAGGTGATCAAGGATCTGGAAAAGCGGCTGGGTGTGCGCTTGCTGCAGCGAACCACCCGCCATGTAAAAGCCACTCTGGATGGCGAGGCGTACTACCGCCGGTGCATTACGATTTTGGGCGATGTGGAAGATGCCGAGGCAGCCTTCAGTGACGCCAAACCGCGCGGCCTGCTGCGGGTCGATGTGCACGGCACGCTAGCGCGCCACTTCCTGTTGCCTGCACTACCGGGGTTTCTCACTTGCTATCCCAACCTTCAACTGCATATCGGCGAGGGTGATCGCCTGGTCGACCTGGTGCGCGAAGGCGTCGATTGCGTACTGCGCGTCGGCGACCTGCAGGACAGTGCGATGGTCGGACGGCGCGTGGCGCTGCTTGACGAAGTGACTTGCGCCAGTCCCTCCTATGTTGCGCGGCACGGCAACCCTCGCAGCATCGATGAACTTGCCGGGCACGTGAGCATCGGTTTTATTTCGTCGGCCAGCGGCATGGCATTGCCGCTCGAGTTCACGGTCAACGGCACGCTAAGAAATATCACGCTGCCGTCAACGGTGACTGTTACCAGCGCGGAAACCTACGTCATGGCCGCCAAACTCGGGCTCGGATTGATCCAGGTACCTCGTTATCACGTACAAGCGGACCTGGCGGCAGGAGCACTGATATCGGTGCTTCCCGACTTTCCGGCTTCACCCACGCCGGTATCGCTGCTTTATCCGCATAGCCGCCAGCTTTCACCACGCGTCCGCGTTTTTATCGACTGGGTGACTCAAGAGTTGGCCACGCCGGGTGAAAACATTCGGCCTTAGCGTCTTCTGGAATTCGTTGTAATAAATCTTCGGTCGTTGGGACATCTCGCAACACTCCCGTTGCGCGCGCAGTCTTCAGTGTGTTGCATCGACCGGCTGAATCCGAAGTCGAAAGCAGATATTTTCTCTATACGGCGTCTTGATGCGACACCAAGCGTCGAACAACCGCACTACTTACCGTCCGTCAGCTCGATAACGAAGTCAAGAAAGGCTCTTGTCTTCGCCGGCAGGAGGTGCCGCGACGGATAGTAAGCAAATAATGGATACCGCTCGTCTGCCCAATCAGGAAAAAGATTGATTAGGCGGCCATCGGCAATCAGATGCTCGGCCCCGAGTAGCAGCATTTGCGCAACGCCGGAACCGGCCAGGCATGCGTTGAAAAGTGCGCTGGGATCGTTGACCGTAAGGCGCCCTCGCGTGTCGATGGCGATGCGTTTGCGTTTGCGATGGAATTCCCACGAGAACGGCTTGCCGGTCTCCGGATTGCGAAATTCCAGGCATCGGTGCTTTTTGCTTGCAAGGTCTTCCGGTTTTGCAGGGCGCCCCCAGTGAGCGATGTACGACGGAGCTGCGACCGTAACAACCGCCGTGTCGAGCAGTTTTCGCGCGATCAAGGTGGATGCTTTGGGTTCGCCAAAGCGCAGGGCAAGATCGAAACCGTCCATGACCAGGTCGCCAAGATGGTCGCGCGCGATAAATTCGATTTCGAGATCGGGGTGTGCATCCATAAACGCATCGAGTCGTTGCCCGAGTATGGTTAAGTAAATGACCGGGTCCAGATTTATTCGCAGCTTTCCGCGCACCGCTGATGCGCCGCCCGCCGCGGCGGCAGCCGCTTCTTCAAGCCCGGCAAGGTGAGGCATGACCTGCTCATAAAAACGGCGCCCTTCTTCAGTCAGGGAAACCGAGCGCGTCGTGCGGTTGAAGAGCCGGATCTTCAGCTTCTTTTCCAGCCTGGCGATCGCACGACTGACGCCGGGCGGAGACATGCCCAGCACTTCTGAAGCCGCTGCAAACGTCCCTGCGTCGACGACGGCGGCAAACACGCTGATACCCCCGGACAACTTCTCGCTACTCGATCTCATGGCTGCTCGACTGAAGTTGGGCGATTGACCGCAAGCGGTCGTCAAAGGCCAGCACGCTGCATTGGAAATCGATGCCCGCCACCTGCGCCAAGCATGCTTTATTAGTGATTTTTTGTCATCTATCTAGTGCCATTCATGTCATTTCGTTGTGCTCGGCATTTCCCCAAAATGCGCCCAACCGAGACACTTCTCTCGTTCATCGATCGACCCTCGGTCACCACGGGCGCAGCCCCCACTCATTTAAACCAGCGAGGAGAAAGATTCATGTATGCCATTACGGGAATTACCGGCAAGGTTGGCGGAGCGGTTGCGAGCCAGCTATTAGCGGCGGGTCTGCCGGTTCGTGCGGTCGTGCGTGACGCCGTACGCGCCAAGGCATGGGCGGAACGGGGCTGCGAAATCGCAACCGCGCGCATGGAAGATGCGGCATCTCTCTCCGCCGCCTTTGACGGTGCGACGGGCGTTTTTATCCTGCCTCCGTCGGACTTCGATCCGGAACCGGGTTTTCCCGAAGCGCGTGCGGTGATAGAGGCCGTGTCCATGGCGATTTTGAAAGCGCGACCTGCAAAGGTGGTTTGCCTGTCAACCATCGGCGCCCAGGCCGGTGAGGCCAATCTGCTGACTCAACGCACCTTGATGGAGGCGGCATTGCGCGAGCTGCCGATACCAGTGACGTTCCTGCGGCCCGGTTGGTTTATGGAAAACGCAGCATGGGATGTTGCGCCCGCACGCGACCACGGCGTGATAGCCAGCTTCCTATACCCGCTCGACAAACCTGTGCCGATGGTCGCAACGGCGGACGTCGGACGCGTTGCGGCGACCTTGCTGCGGCAAACGTGGAGAGGCGTGCGCATTGTCGAACTCGAAGGCCCGCAGCGCGTGTGCCCCAACGAACTGGCGTCGGCCTTTGCTCTGGTGCTCAATCGCCCGGTGCGAGCCGAAATCGTTGAAAGGCAGACTTGGGAGACACTGTTCCGTTCGCAGGGCATGAGACATCCGCTGCCAAGGATGCGCATGCTGGACGGATTCAACCAAGGTTGGATCGATTTCGAAGGACACCCAGACGGCATCATTCACGGCGAGGTCGAGCTGGAAGCGGTCCTGCGCGAATTGGTGTCGAGCGCGATCTGAGCCAAACCGTCCTGGGTCGCACTGGCGACTTACTTCCATCATCGTCGGAGCCAGTATCTCAACTGGATGCAGCGCCCCCATGACCGCGATCGCGTTGCTAGATGATTAGGGACTGCCATAAGGGGAGGGCGGCTATGGCCGTGCTCTCAGCTGATAACGTCGATCAATAGAGCACGAACACAGAGCTGAGCAATTCAAGTGTGCCTAAACATCAGGTGCGGCTCCGATCTGGCCTTGTGCGACGACTGGACCAGTAGGTTGTCCGGTCGGCGAACCACCCAGCGGCTCCAGCGATACCGCGAGAATTGCAGTCGGACCGAGTTGGGAAAGTAGCGCAGGAGATAGCGACATGACGTTGGTGTCGTTTGGCTTGAATACGCCCACGGAAATGGGTTTTCCGCCGCGGGGAATCAGCCAGAGCTGCGTGCTGCGATTTTTCGTGTAAGCCGTTGGGCTGGCGGAGACCACAATCATTTCCTTGCGCGACAGATCCATGGTGGCGGTCCAGCCGACCACGCCATTGGTCTGCCTGATGCTCGATACCATCACGGTGTTCGCCACGATCTGCGGCGTCGGCACGGCCATGGTGCGGATAAGCACCACGATGCATGCAGCAGCGAGCACCGACGCACCCACGCCGATCCATTGCCACAAGCGCAGACTTTCAAGCAACGAACGACGCGGCGCGGGCTGGCGCGCTTCGCTCCATTTCAGGCTTTGGGTGATACGGATCCATACACGTGCCGGCGGTGTTGCATCCGGCAGCGTATCCGCCAGCGGAATCAGGTGACGTTGCCAACGTGCCACGGCGGTGGCGGCTTCTGCGTTTTCAATCATCTCGCGTGCCACAGCTGCGCGGGTATCCGCGTCCAGCACCCCGAGCACGTATTCGGCGTAACGGAGATTATTGCGATCGTCGTCGTTATGCGTATTCATGTTTCAAGGCACGTGCGAAGTTGCAGCAAGCCACGGCGGATCCAGCTCTTCATGGTGCCAAGGGGTACCTGTGCCCGGTGCGCCAGTTCGTGGTAGGTGTTGCCGCTGAAAAACGCTTCGCGGATCGAACGGCGTTGCTGCACATCCAGCTGCTGCAGGCATTCTTCCAGGCGTCGGTAGGATTGATGGCTTTCCACCTTGGCCACTGGCGTGGGCTCGTCGTCGGCGATGCTGTCGATGGCGAAGTCGTGATCCATTTGCACGTTTGCATGCTGGCGCAACCGGTCGATGGCCTTGTTACGTACCAGCGACACCATCCAGGTCATGGCGCCGGCGCGGCCGCGTTCGAAGGTCGCGCCACGCTGCCAGATGGAAACATAGGCTTCCTGCAACACTTCTTCGGCTTCGCGCGGATCCGTGAGCATTCTGAGGCATACCCCGTACAGGCGCGGCGACGATCGGCGATAGAGCTCGGCGAATGCCTCGCGATCGTGATCGCCAACGCGTAGCAACAATCGGTCGAGTTCTTCCTGATCGACAGTACGGGTAACACTCATGGGCAAAGAATCCTGGAGGGTTGGAAAGCCTGCGAGTGAGCGACGTCTGGAAACACGGCCCCATCTATAGCATGAAGGCCGGCTTGCCTGGCAGCGGCCGGCGCGGCTTTCACGTGCAGAAAACGTCAACGTCACGGCACCGCTTCCGGCCATTGCTGGGGCACCCGGCGCAGCTTGCCGGTGTCGTAGCCCAGCTCAGCGACCTTGCCGACGAGTTGGGCGTAGTCGTGCTCCGGCAGCGTTGGCGTGCGCGCCATGATCCACACATAGTCACGCTTGCTGCGGCCGACGATAACGGTGCGGTAGTTGCTTTCCAGGTACGCGATGACGTATTCGGCCTTGATCGGCCAGACAAACTGTTCACCCCAGACCGCGTTGCCGGTGCCGGGCTGCACCGTCCCGACAGGATGCATGGTTTTCACCGGCGCAGCGAAGCTGGCGTTGCGGTAGCGGAAGTCGGTGGCAATGCGGCCGTCGGCAAGCAGGGTGTATGACTCCACCGCGTTGTAGGCATGGCGTTCGGGAAAGCTTGGAATCGACGCGATCACATACCAACGGCCCATGTAGCGGGGCAGGTCTACCCGTGCCACGTGTGGCATGGGTTGCACTGCCGCGCAACCGGCCAACCCGATCACGGCAACAGCGCAGGACATGGTAGCGTTACGCAAGATATTCACCACTTCACTCCTGCCGCGAAAACAGATAGTGCGCGACCAGCCATTGCTGGCCTGAGTCATAGCCGAACAGCTCCGCACAGGCCATCCAGAACATCCGCCAGCGCTGGCACCACAGGTTGGCGTTTTCACGGCCATAGGCTTTGACCAGGGAGCGCATCACTTCGGTTTTGTTGGCGTCCTGGTTGGCCAGCCAGCCGTTGGCCGTGCGCTGGTAATGGCGGCCGTCCACCTTCCAGCGTTTTTCCAGGCTCAGGTCGCGCTGGAACCACAGCAAGGTATCCACCGATGGCATCAGGCCGCCGGTAAAGAAGTGACGGCCCATCCAATTGGTGTCGCCCTCCGTCTCGAACGGGTAGAGCAGGGTCCGGTGCGCAAAGATGTGTACGAACAACTTGCCACCCGGTCGCAGCCAGCTCGCAATACGGGCCAGCAAGGTTTCGTAGTTGCGCACGTGCTCGAACATTTCGATCGAAACACAGCGGTCGAAAGCTTCGACATCGATCGCCAGCGTGTTCACGTCGGCAGTGATGACCGTGACGTTGGAAAGACCGCGCGCGGCGCATACCGTCTGAATGTGCGTGCGTTGGGAATGCGAGTTGGATACCGCGGTGATGCGCGCGCGTGGA
This sequence comes from Dyella mobilis, assembly GCF_016904945.1. Classification (GTDB taxonomy): domain Bacteria; phylum Pseudomonadota; class Gammaproteobacteria; order Xanthomonadales; family Rhodanobacteraceae; genus Dyella_B; species Dyella_B mobilis. The sequence goes on along the minus strand of NZ_JADIKF010000035.1, from coordinate 112,967 downwards.
TAGCGCTCGGCCATCCATAGCGTCAGCGAGCCCCAGCCACAGCCCAGTTCCAGAATGTCCTGTCCGTCACGCAGTTCAGCGCGTTCGCCATACAGTTCCAGCATCGCTTCTTCCGCCTGTGCCGGCGTCTCGTTGCCGGTGGGGTAGTAGCACGACGAGTATTTCATGCGCGGTCCCAGGCATGCCTGGAAGAACGCGGCGGGCAATTCGTAGTGCTGCGCATTGGCCGCGTCGGTGTGGATAGCTATCGGGCTGTGGCGCAGCAAGTCGATGCGCTGCTGATACTGCGCCGACTCCGCGGTCGAGCCCTGCGCAGATTCGTCGCGCAGCCGTTGCGCACAAAGTCGGCGGATGCCCAGGCGCACCACGGCATCCGGCAGCAGCCGGCGCTCAGCCAGGCCCAGCAAGCCTGCTGCCGCCTGTTCGGGACGCGGCATGTCTTGGACTGCGGCGGTGGTGGTCATGAGGCCTCCTTGGAAGAAGTAGGGGATCTGGGAAACCACGGCATGAACATCGGCGTGGTGCGTTGATAGTCGCGGTAGTCGTCACCCCGTTTGCGCAGGGCCTGGGCTTCCGTAAAGGTCACGCCGCTGATCCAGCGCAGAAACACATACGTGACGATCGGCCCCGACCATGCCAGCCACGCCAGCGGCGATCCCCACGCCAGCGCGACATAGGCGAACCAGTGCAGCCATTCAAAAAAGTAATTGGGATGCCGCGAATAGCGCCACCAGCCTTCGCGACAGGTCTTGCCGCTGTGCATGGGGTTGCTGCGGAATCGGGCCAGCTGCCGGTCGGCGCTGGTTTCGCCGGCAACAGCGATGATCCAGATGATTACGCCCAGGATCAGTGGGGGCGTCACGGCGTTTATGGGATTGCGTGCAACCGCGGTAAACGGCAAGGCGAACAGCACCACCAGTACGGCCTGGCCTTCGAAGAATAAAAAGAACTTCCCTTGATGGCTTTGCCAGTGCGAGCGCAGATGGCGATAACGCCCGTCCTCTGCTTCATGCAGCACGCGGCGCGCCAGATGCCAGGCGAGCCGTGCCGCCCACGCAGCACCGAGCAGCGCCATCGTGTATCGCGGCCATGGTTCGCCCGCACCACTCCATGCCATCCACACAGCGCCGAAACCGACGCCGATCGACCACAGCACATCCACGATGCCTGCATTGCTATGGCGCTTTTGCCAGCGCCATCCAAACGCCATGACGATCACCATGACGGCAAGCAGTACGCTTAGTTGCAGCGAGATGCTCATCGATGATGGGCTCCGGCAGAAATATGTGCGTTGCGAGTGGCCAAGGAAAATCGGCGAGCGCAGAGACCTAGTGACGGCAAGGCGATCGCCCAGCACACGCTCAACCAGATCAGTCCGCGCCACGCGGGATGCGGGAAATCGACGGCGCGCCATCCACGCTGCGCTCCCAGATATGCCAGCGGTGCGCCGATCGCGCCGAAGGCTAATGCCAGCCACCACCGATCACGAAGATAGGCCAGGCTTTGGTTGATGGTCATCGCAAAAGATAACCACAACACCAGAATCCACATCGGCGCACCGTGTGCAGGAATGGAGGGTGACGGCGTGGCGTAACATACCCAGTCCATGCGCACCGCAACGCCATCGATCAGCATGCCAAAGATCAGCGCCATGCCGAGAAGGCGCCATTCCGTTGAGCGCTTAGGCGCCAAAACCAACTGTGATGCCACAAAGGCCACTCCGACCAGCAAAGCAGGCCATATCCGGTCATGGGCGGCGCCGATAACGGCAACGAACCACACAAGCTGATAACCGATGATGTTAATCCAGCGCATCATGCGAGCGACCTGTCAGGTCCAACGCGGCTGCGAAGGCCGCGCCTGGGGTCGCGCCAACAGAAGGTGCGATACGCCGATCGAACGTTCGCGAAAACCACCCTCGCAATACGCCAGGTAAAACTCCCACAGGCGGATAAACCGTTCGTCGAAGCCCTGTGCACGAACGCGATTCAAGGATCGCCGGAAGCGTTCTTGCCATGCATGCAGGGTATGCGCGTACGAGAGACCGAAATCTTCCTGATGGACCAGCGCCAGGTCGCTGGCCTTGGTCTTGGCTTCCAGCATGGCCGCGATGGAAGGGATAAAGCTGCCGGGAAACACGTGCCGCTTGATGAAATCCACCGCTTTGAGCGCTTGCCGGTAGCGATGGTCTTCGATAGTGATGGCCTGGATCAGCGCCAAGCCATCGGGCTTGAGCAGTTGGGCGAGCTTGGAAAAGTAGGTGGTGAGGTACGGCGCACCGATCGCCTCGATCATCTCAATGGATACGAGGCGGTCGTAGCGGCCTTGCAGGTCGCGGTAGTCCTCCAGCAGTAGTGTGACCCGCTCGCTCAGCCCGGCTTCGCGTACACGCCCGGCCGCGTACGCATGCTGCTCGCGGGAAATCGTGGTAGTGGTGACGCGGCAGCCGTAGTGCCTGGCGGCGTGAATGGCGAAGCCGCCCCAGCCGGTGCCGATTTCCACAACGTGCATGCCTGGTTGCAAGCCGAGTTTGCGGCAGACGACATCGAGCTTGCGGGTCGACGCCTGCTCCAGCGTATCGCTGGCGCCCGCCCACAACGCAGACGAATACATCATGTCGGACGAAAGAAAGCACCGGAAAAAGTCATTACCGAGATCGTAGTGTTGCGCGATGTTGCGGCGGCTTCCGGCATGGGTATTGCGCCGCTTTGCATGCCATAGCTTGAGCACCGCGCTGCCCAGGCGAGCCAGGCCACTTTCCATGCCGTCCAGCAGATCGCGATTGCGTACGAGCAGGCGCACCAGCCCGACCAGGTCATCGCAGTGCCAGAGGCCGTCACCGTAGGCATCGCCTGCGCCCACGCTGCCTTGCATAGCCACGGCGCGGTAGAACGTGGCGTCGCTGACCGTTACGTGCACGGTCAGCGGATCATCGGATGTGTTGCCAAGGTCTACGTCGCCCCACGCATCGTGCAGGACGAGTCGGCCATGGCGAAGGCCCTGCAGGCTGGCGACGAGACGGTCGCGCAGAAAGCGGCCCTGTGCTGGTGCGGTGGTGGATGAGCGAAGTGCGGAAGACGCGATCTCATTCATGGGAGATCCCTGAGCTTGGAAGGGGTGTTAAGTGCTGCGGTGTGAGCGGGATGGTCGTAAACCGGATTGCGTTTCAGCCAAAGCCGCAGCGCCTGCCAGTGGATAGCGCCGATAACTTGCGCGGTCATTAGCGGAAAACGCCACAACACGCGTGCGAGCGAAGCGCTGTCCAGCGGACGGCGCGTCAAGGCCAGCGTGGCGTCGAAATCCGGCCCTTCATCGGCTAACACTTTCATGTGTACGCGAAGATCGTCGGCGGGTGGTGTAAAGCGCCAGTCGTAGCGACGCTTCATCGCCATGAAGGGCGACACGTGGAAGTCTTTGTTGAAACGCCAGTGCAGTGCGCGGCCGTGTTTATCGGCCTCGTCCATCGGCAATACATAGGCGTACCGTTCATGCCATGGCGTATTGGTGATTTCCGCCACGATGCCATCCAGCGTGATGCCATCGCTGGCATAGCAGTAGTAGAACGCGACCGGGTTAAAGGCGTAGCCTGCGTATCGCAGATGGGCAAGCATGCGTACCGGACCACCCGGCCTCTTTCCAGTACGCTCGGCGAACCGCTGCCTGACTGCTTCGGCAAGGGGCAGGTCGGTCGGTCCCAGATAATCGCTGCGCCGCCACTCGGCGAGATTGGGACGATCCGACGACCACAGGCGATGCCCTTCGAACACGTGATCCAGTTCGTCCAGATCCAGGTAGAGCTGTGCCATGCGATAGGTGAAAGCATGGGCATGCGGTCGATGGCGCCGATGCGTCACCTGGCCTTCGTATACGGCACTGGCGAGTGTCGAGGTCATCACGCGGCCGCCTGCACCTGAGCAGCAGCACCCATGCGCTGTATCTCGGCTACGGCATCCGCCGCACTGCGCATGCCGTCTTCATGGAATCCCCAGCCCCAGTAAGCACCCGCAAACCAGGTCCGGCGCCGGCCCTGAATCTCCGATTTGCGCCGTTGCGCGGCGACCGCAGCTGCGTCGTAGACAGGGTGGTGATACGTCATCCGGTGCAGGATGCACGTTGGATCGATGGCCTCGGTGCGGTTGAGCGTGACGACAAACGGGCGGGGTGACGAAATGCCTTGCAGCAGATTCATGCAATAGCTGACCGTGCAAGCCTGATCTTTGCCCGCTGGCACATACGCATTCCACGCCGCCCAGGCATTGCGACGGCGAGGCAGCAGGGAGGCATCGGTGTGCAGCACCGTATCATTAGCCTGATAGCGGATCGCGCCGAGCACATCGCGCTCGGCCGGACTGGCATCGGCGAGCAGCGCAAGCGCCTGGTCGCTGTGGCAGGCGAGCACGATGTGATCGAACGATTCGGTTCCGTAAGGTGTGGCGACATCCACCACATCGTCGCGGCGTCGTATGGAAGTAACTGGACACGCAAGGCGTTCGTGCACACGCCAGCGTTTTCGCATCGCGGTGACATAGGTGTTCGAACCGTCTTGCACGACGCGCCATGGTGGCCGCTCGGCGATCTGCAACATCTGGTGATTGGCCATGAACTGCACCAAGTAGAGCACCGGAAACGACAGAATCTGTGCGGAAGGCGACGACCACAGCGCCGAGGCCATTGGCACCAGATGATCGTCACGGAAGGCCTCGCCATAGCGATGTTCGGCGAGGTAATCGCCCAGAGTCTGGCTTGATCGCACCTGCTCCAGCAATGCCGGCGCTTCGCGATAAAAACGCATCAGGTCCCGCACCATGCCGAGGAAGCGTGGCGACCACAGATTGCGCCGCTGGCAGAACAACTGGTCGAGAGTGCCGGCGTTGTATTCCAGGCCGGTAGCAGCGTTCTGGACGGAGAAGCTCATTGTGGTGGGCTGGCTTTCCACGCGCAGTTCGTCGAAAAGCTGGCTCAGCAGCGGGTAGTGTGCGCGATTGAAGACGATAAAGCCGGTATCGATGCGATAGGCTTGCCCGTCCTGCTGCACGTCGTGCGTGTGGGTGTGCCCACCCAGATAGTCGTTGGCTTCGAACAGGGTGACGTCCTGCGAGCGCGACAACATGTAAGCACTGGCCAGCCCGGCGATGCCAGATCCGATCACGGCGATACGCATGCTCAGTACCTCGCCTTGCGCGCGATCCAGGCAGGCACTGGCTTCAGGTTCCATACCAGCCCGATTGCGGCGAGCAGCCGCAAGCCGTACCAGGTGAGATCGATTTCCCACCAGCGGAAGCCTTGTCGTGCGGAGCCCGGATAGAAGTGATGGTTGTTGTGCCAACCTTCGCCGAACGTGATCAGCGCGAGCCACACGTTATTGCGGCTGTTATCGCGCGTCGCAAAGCGGCGTCTGCCGAAGCGGTGCGCCAAGGAGTTGATCGTCACCGTTGCGTGAAACAGCACCACGGTGGAGATAAAGAATCCCCACGTCAGCATCTGTCCACCGCTGGTGCCCAGCATCGGCGCGTAGCGATGCAGCAGGGTACCGACGAGATATAGCAGCACGGCGAGTGCAACGGGTACGGCGGTATCGTAGCGATCCAGCCAGCGCAGTTCGGGGTAACGGCTCAGGTCGGGAACGCGGGCAAGGTCGGTGTGGAAGGCGCGTGGCGTCAGGAACCAGCCCATGTGGCTCCAGAGAAACCCGAACACCGTGGGCGAGTGAGGGTCCAGTTGCGTATCGGCGTGGCGATGATGGTTGCGGTGATGCGCGGCCCACCAGAGCGGCCCTCGCTGTACGCAGGCCGCGCCGATCACTGCAAAAGTGAATTGCACCGCACGCGAGGTCTGAAAGGCGCGATGCGAAAAGTAGCGGTGATAAAAGCCGGTCAGGGCGAACATGCGTAGCGCATACAGCGCGGCGGCCACCGCCAATGCAACCGGCGATACGCCCACCCAGAACACCGCCAGACAGGCCAGATGAAGGATCACGAACGGCGTGGCACGCAGCCAGTCGATGCGTGAGCCCAGTGCGCCGGCCTGATCCGGACTGCCTTGCGTGTCGAACCAGTTGAGCAGGGATGCAAGCGTGCTGGGCGATGGCCGATCCACCGGGCGGGCAGGGAGCTCAGACCGTTGCATGAGGGTGTCCAGAAAAGGGGGGCTCACAGAGATATACGGAGCAAAGCGCCGGACGGATGCAAAAAACTTTTGCGGCGGCGTGGGGTCAGGGCGGGCAGCGATTCACCAGGGGAAGGTCGGCGGCCTGCCGTATGTCCTGCACCGTGGGTGCAGGCTGTTCCGCCGAGGCCGGAAACTCGATCCGCACGGTCTGACTACCACCGTTTGCATCGTGGATATTGCTGATGCCTTTGAATTGCATCAGCCGCCGGTCGGCCGTGTCATAGATCAGGTCGATCGAGGGCGCGGCAAAGCTGTACCAGGCATCGAGACTCAGGCGGATGCGACGCGTGCCAGCATCGGACGATGTATCGGCGAGGCGCAGGCCCAGATAACCCAGCCGGCTTGGCACCAGAAAGGCTAGGCGGACCTGTGGGTCGAGGCTGTCGAAGTGTTCGCGTACATAGGCATCAAAACCTGCATCGATGACCGCGTTAACAGGCATATCCAACGGCGCCGATCGCATCGGCGAATGGTCGTTTTCCTGGACGTAGACCTTGCGTGCCCCAGGCGGGCCGGATACCCCTTCGCGGTAGCCAGTACGCGCGTCAATCAGGTCGAAGTCGGGAGCGGATGCCGACGACACATCCCGCACCCATTTGCGTGCAAACGGCTGACCGGACGGACAACGATAAAGAACCAGCCGCGTGCGCTGATCGTTTTGGTCGAACACGAAGTGCTCTTCCAGATACAGTTTTTGACCGCCGTGGGCGTCGTATGCAATACCAAGATAATGCAGATTATCATTTGCAGTGGCTACCCATGAAAAGGCAGCAAAGATGGCGATCCAGGCTCCGCGTAGATAATTCCGCATGGCTGGCCGTACTCCGACAGGGGCTATATCTACCTATACGGAGCGGTGATTGCTTTGGATGCACCAGGGGAGGGGGGCTATCGTTGCCGGCCACGGAGGCGATGAGGGGGTTTAATCGCTTTCAGCTTTGCTGCGAAGAGGCGTCGTGACGCTCCGATGGTTAGGGGTGGTTATCGCGCGTAGTGCATGGCCGTCTTGAGCTAGCCGATCTTCTCCAACTCCGACATGACGACTTGCAAGACCGGAGAAGTGGCGACGGCGGTTCGCAGCACCGCGTAGATGTGCCGTCGAAGTGGCATGCCACGGACGGTATGGATCGTCACGGCTTTTGTATTGCTGAAGCGAAGTCCCAGGGTAGGTACAAACCCCACGCCAAGACCCGCAGCAACCATGCGAAGAAGCAGATCGTAGTCGTCTACCGTGTGGGCCATTTTAGGTGCGAAGCCGGCAGCAGCACATGCTCGCTCAGCCAAAACAAGATCATCGGTTTGGCGGCTGCCGACGATCCATTCTTTATCTGCAAGACTTTTCAAGTCGAGAGGACCAGGCTTCGTCTGCCAGCACTTGGGCAAAGCTAGAACGACGGGTTCATCCGCAAGTTTGCGTGATGTCATACCCGAAAGGTCGGGTCGAGGGACCAGGTCGTAGGTGAACTGCACCGCAATATCACACCGACCCTCACGCAAGGCCTCGATGGCATCGGGTGTTTCGAGTTCGTGAATGCAAATCCGCAATTCGGGAAAACGCATCTTGAGACGGGACGCCACCGGAACAAGGTGTGCTTTCGCGAAACTCGAAAAGCAGGCGATAACGCATTCGCCATAGGGTTTTCCATGAGCTGTCTGAAGATCGTGCTCCGCCACTTCGACCGCTTGAAGAATAGTTTCGGCATGCAAAGCAAGCCGCGCGCCGGCGTCAGTCAATTGCACGCGTCGTCCGATGCGATCCAGCAGGATCGTTCCCGTCTCTCGCTCTAGCGTTGCGAGTTGTTGTGATACCGCGGACGACGTCATCCCGAAAGCATCGGCCACGGCAGTCATCGTGCCACGGTAAGTGAGTTCACGAAGTAGACGAAGGCGGGTCAAATCAATCATAAAGATATTCTTACATATTATCTAAGTTATATGAAGTAGACCTAATTAATTTGGCGACATATGCTCGAACTCAAGCTCAAATTGCGCACTGGAGTCGCGCGAAGGGCTATCCGATAATTCGACAAGACGAGACACAAATATGACCGCCATCTCTCTGTTAGGCATTCCTCATGACGCCAACTCTTCTTTCATGCGGGGATCCGCTAGTGCGCCCGCATACATACGGCGTGAGTTGTTTAGCGATGTGTATAGCTCATGGAGCGAAACGGGCGTAAACCTCGGTGCGCCAGGCAGATTGGTGGATCGCGCCGATATCATCTTCGATGAAAAGTCCGACCCTTGGGATCTCATCGAGCACGCGGTAGCTCAAATAATGGAGTTGGATGGTCCATTGATCTGCCTTGGTGGTGACCATGCCATCACTCACCCAATCATGCGGGGTGTTCGCCGGCACCACCCTAAGTTGACGATACTGCACATCGACGCACACCCTGATATCTACGATTGCTATCAAGGCAACCCGCGGTCTCATACTTCTTCTTTCGCACGCATCATGGAGGAGCGTCTTGCGGATCGCTTGATACAGGTAGGTTTGCGCACCATTAACGATCATCATCGTGCGCAGTTTGAGCGCTTTGGTGTCGAAGTGATCGAGGCAGGGCGCTGCCACGACGATTTGCGACTTGATATTGCTACTCCGATCTACTTGTCGATAGATATCGATGGGCTCGATCCCGCTTACGCGCCAGGCGTCGCGCACAGAGAGCCGGGCGGCCTATCTCCGCGCCAGGTCATCAACCTCATTCATCGCTTGACGTCGCCCATCGTGGGTGCCGACATTGTTGAGTACAATCCCAGTTGCGACATCGCCAACATCACTGCCACCGTAGCTGCGAAGCTGGTCAAAGAAATCGGCGGAATGATGATAATGAACGCAAATGCACAACTCACTCCCAAAGCGAACGTCGCGGAGACAGCAACCGATGGCGTTTCGGTGCTGGGGGAGGAGGGTTAGCAATTGTTATCGAGGGTAGGGCAACGGAGGTTTACCGCGGGTCTGGGCAGAAAGTCACGGCCAGAGGCGGCAAAATCCCAAATGAAGCCGGCGATCTGGATTGTCACGCGCGAGCCACACGTGACGTGAAATCCGCGTTGAAGTGACACCCCAAAAACCAGGGATTCCCGATGGCCTGCGGATCGCCATAATCGTGCCAACTCGCGTACGCCGGACCTTTCACTTCAGGGTGGATCACGTTCCGTGAAGCATGGCTGCGATTCGAGTCGACCAAACAACCGAATGGGGAAGCTCATGAACAAGCTACGTATGATCTGTGCTTTGGCAGTGGTTGTTTCAACCGTATCGATGGGGGCGCAAGCGCAGGAGCGTTACTTCCGCATGTCTGATGGACATCCAGCGAACGATTTTATTTTTATGCTCAAGGATCCTGCAAAAATCAAACAGGCAGAATCCATTATCGCTTGCTCCAAAGATCCCGCTTGCAGGAGCAAAGGCTTGCCGCACGTCAGCGGCACCATCGTCATATCCAGTGCTCCGTACAATTCGCGCTGGGGCTTTCATTACGAGCCAAAGACGATTGCTTTCCCAGATTTTTCCGTAGAAGTCTGCGACGCCAATACTTCATATGTGCAGGAGCATCTTGCCGAGGTTGGCGGCCATTTTCTTCCAGGTAATCGCTGGTGCCCCTGGGGACAGCGCGTCGTTGAAGACGTGACGGCGACGATATCGTCATCGGGCGGAAACTGAAAAGTGGCCCAGGGCAAATGGCAGGATTGACCAAGACTTATGGCGGCTTCGGCCCAGATTTCTTCGTCGTAGCCCGGCCACCGTATAGCTGGCTCGGGCTATGGCGTTCCGAGCGCCATGCACCCGAGGTAGTTGCCAGGGGTCTCTACTGACAGTTCGCGCAACTGACGACCGATGAGACGGTAATCAGATGAGGGGACAGAAAGCACTTTCGCCAGGTCACCGTCGCGAGCTTCCCGAATTGCGTTGGCGACTTGAGGTTTCGTCTCGGCGATGAGGGACAGCGTCTGATCGCTAATCACGTGCCCATGTCGTCATTTTTTGCATCCGCCCGTTGGGAATGCGCGTTTTTGGCGCCCATCTGAATCGACTTTGCCATGTGGCGAGTTCAGGTGGCGCTATCGGTGAACTTTGCCAAGGAATAGACCAATATGGCTGCGCGTTCATTCCAGCGTTTGCCGCGCAGAGAGGATATTTAACTTGATTTTCCAGGTAGACACTGTTTCCTGGTATTTAACGAAGGTACGCTACTCATGCGCGGGGCTAGGGCGGAAGAGATCCGATCAATGGCTAAGGCGAATCGCTTAACGACATCCGGCATCGCCTTTCACGAAGTTGCAATCAGCGGCATCGATGCCATGACGGCGGATACGGACTGGTCGTTTGGTCGCCACACCCACGACCTTTACGGGATCGGTGTCATTGACCGCGGGGGCCACAATTCGGCCAGCGATAGACGGCGCGTGGAAGCTGGCCCCGGCGACATGATCCTGGTGAATCCGGGCGAGGTTCACGATGGGCGGCCGGTCGGCGATAACGGTCGAGCCTGGCGAATACTATACGTCGAGCCGAAGTTGATCCTTGGCATCCAGGACGATGTCACCCTCTCTAACGGCAGGGATTTTCCGTGGTTCTCACCGGTTATTACCGAGGCTGAAGCCCCTGATTTGCAGGTGGTTTTTGATGCTTTCTTCCGGCACGTGGTTGAATCGGACAAGGAAGCATCCGAAGCCAGCATGCTCGTGCTTATCGCGCGGTTGCTTGGGGGGCTTGGGCACCGCATACCGGTGATAACTTCGTCGGCTACAGGGATCCTGCGAGCGAAAGAGCTGATCCTCGATGATGTCGGCGCAGAATTGTCGCTCTCACGGCTGAGCGAGGTTACCGGTCTTAGCCGCTATCAGCTCCATCGCGGGTTTCTGCGTGAATTCGGGCTTACTCCGCATGCCTACGTGACCCAAGCGCGCATAGCGCACGCGCGGCGCCTGATTCGCGCTGGCATGCCGTTAGCCGAGGCGGCTGCGGTGGTTGGCTTTTGCGATCAAAGCCATCTGAACCGGTTGTGGGGCAGCCAATTCGGCATTCCGCCAGGTGAATACGCCAAGCGGCACTCGCCCGCACATTGATCCAAGACCTTCGCATGCGTGGCCCACGACGATCACGGCCGTACCCATTGCCGCGGATCGGCGCTCATGAATCGACAATACATAGGCCGATTGTACCTGGCCCTCGCCATGATCACGGTGGGCAGCACCACCGTCGCTAGCAAGCTTATCGGACAGGGGTTATCCCCGGTCGTGGCCACCGCGCTACGCTTCTCGCTTGCGTTCCCGATCTTTCTTGTGCTGATGCGACTGACACGCAGCAAGCTCACGATTGCGGGGTGGCGGGATGGACTGCTGCTTCTGGCGCAGGGGGCCGCCGGTAGCGTCGGCTACAGCATCCTGCTTATCGGGGGCTTGCAACACACCACCGCGACCGATGCCGGCCTGATCCTTGGGTTGTTGCCAGGCGCATCTGCGCTGTTGTCTATGACGTTCCTGCGTGAGCGGACTTCACGGCTCGTCCCTGTGGCAGCCGGCCTCGCCACGTTGGGTGTGTTGCTGGCATCCGTCGGTACCATCTCATCTGGCGCCGCTCATCGTACGCTGGAAGGCGATGTAATGGTGTTCGGCGCCGTCGTTTGCGAAAGCGCTTTTATCCTGCTCAACAAGCGGCTGCGCCAGCCCCTTGCGCCACTCGTACAATCAACGGTGATGTCAGGATTGGGGCTGTGCCTAACGCTCCCATTCGCAGCGTCGACGCTCAAACACGACGTGCAAATGGCCGGATCAGAACCTCTTCTGGGCGTTCTCTACTATGCCATCGTGCCCACAGTCGCTGGGTTTTGGTTGTGGTATGCAGGGTCGTCTCGTGTCAGCGGCTCCGAGGCGGCAGTCTTTACCGCGCTTGCACCGTTGAGTTCGGCCGCCCTGGCTTACTTGTTCCTGCACGAGCCTCCGACGCCCGCGCGTGTTGCTGGCTTAATTCTGGTTGTTTCAGCGATTCTGTTGCTTGGATTAAAAAAACCTTTTGAAAAAGACCGTCGGCAGGATCCAGCCCGCGTGCCAGGTGAGAGCGGGCGTCAATGCTGAGCACACTCGTCTTGGCGGCAGCCATGGGGTTGTGATGGGAATGCGGTGCGCCTGGGCCACTTGCAGTGAGTCCGTGCACGGAGCCGGTATGACACGTCCAGTTGGAGGGCGACGTCATCAGCGCCGAGATGTTGCACTCGCATGCAGATACCTCCGACGATAAGGCGCTTGGACCTGTGGTGTTCAAGGTGCCGGTCAACGAGGTTTTGGACCGGGCAGATTGTACGCGCAGGCCGGGGGCAGGGGCTGCGGTAACCAGGCTCAGCAGCTCGGCAGCATCCGCTACACGACTCTGTTTAATCCAGGTGCTGAATGATCGTTTTTGGCCGTGGCTAGGCGCCAAGGTGCGCGATTAGGGGCTGTTATCGGAGGTAAGGCGCGTATTAACTCCCAGCCCAAGAAAAACAAGTCAAACAATCGAACGCACCACTCCTCCATCCGCGGGCGCGGCAGCGGCGGTCGTGGCGGATGCTTGCTCTGACGCAAGATACGTACTCAGGTTGGCCACTTCTTCTACGGTCGCCAACCGCTTGATGAGTGATGTGGGGCGACAATGAAATCACGTTCGACTTCTGCTTGCGTCACGGCCTTTTTCTAAGCCACCCCGATGGCCAAGACCCTGGCTGGCAGGTCCAGACGGTTGTTGACGATGGTCTGCCGAGGCAGAACTGGCTTGAAGGGATGGGCAGGGCTTCGGCATCAAGCCGAAGGTCGCAGCAATGCCAGATCGTTGCTCGGCGCAACGCCAAAGCACTTCTTATATTCGCGACTGAACTGCGAAGCGCTCGCATACCCGGTGGCGAATGCAATCGACGTCACGTTGCTGGATCCCGATGCGAGTAGCCGGCGCGCATCCAGAAGCCGGATGTAGCGCTGATATGCCAGTGGGGCATAGCCGGTGATGGCTTTGAAGTGGCGATGGAACGAAGTGACGCTCATGCTGACGGATTCGGCCAGGCGATCAATGCGCATGGGTTGGTCGGCGTGATCTGCGATCCATTCGGCCGCTTTCCTGATTTGCCCAAGCCGCGCGCCATGGCCTCCTATTTGGCGAAGCTGAGTCCCCATGGGTCCTTGCAGGAGCCGGTAGCAAAACTCGCGCTCAAATTGCGGAGCGAGCACTGCAATGTCGGAGGGTGTGTCGAGCAGGGAAAGCAGGCGAGCCAGGGGGTCCAGCGTGCGCTCATCCGATTGCATCACCGTAATGGTTTTGGCCGGCGAGGTAGTGGGTGGATCAGGCATGTCGATCAGCAGGCTCGCGATGACCCCGGCATCGAGCCTCAGTACGAGGCCAATATAGGGTTCGTCCGCCGAGGCCTCGACAACCTCGTGCGAGAACGGCAGTCCTACCAGGGCGGCCGCGCACATCCCGGGCCGGAAGATGTGGTCCAGTCCGGCGAACGTCAGGCGCTTTTCGCCTTGAAGCAAGAGATAAAACGAGGCTTCAAAGAGGCCCGGAGCATAGGTGCCGGGCTCGCGCGCCGACCTGATCGTCAGGCTGGGCACGATCGTGGGCTTTCCTGACGAGCTGAGGTGGCGACAGGCGATCTCGGTGAGTCTGGTAAGCACGGCAACCTCGATGTCCGGGTTTACAAACTAGTCGGATTGGTAGGATCAGGCAAGCCTCTGGAGTGATGATGGATGCTGCATGAGCGGTGTCAGCCGATAGTTGTACGGGATCCCCACTCAACGAGGCTTTCATGTCTTCCAAAGAAATCGCGCTCATCACGGGCGCAAACAAAGGTATTGGCCTGGCGGCCGCTCGCCAGCTCGGCGAACAGGGCTACACCGTCTGGCTGGGGTGCCGGGATGCGGCACGTGGCGAGTCGGCGGTGTCCGAACTACGCAACACTGGGGTCGACGCGCACCTTTTGGTTCTGGATGTCGCCGACACGCAAAGCGTGGCCGCAGCCAAAGGGAAATTTCAGGAGCAAGCCGGCACGCTGGACGTGCTGATCAACAACGCAGGCATCAGCCTTGGCGGCGTGCCGGTGCGTGTTACGGAAGAAACCGTGGATGACATGCGCGCGATGTTCGAGGTGAATACGCTTGGACCGATGCGTGTCACGCAGGCGTTTTTGCCGTTGCTGCGGCGTTCAAAAGCTGCGCGCATCGTGATGGTAAGCAGCACGCTTGGATCCATTTCCGACACCATGGACACGGCAAGCCCGATATGGAGCGCCGGCTATGGTGGATATTCGGCGACCAAGAGTGCGCTCAACATGCTTACCGCGAAGCTGGCGAAAGAGTTGTTGCCCGAAGGCATCAGAGTGAACGCGGTGAATCCCGGGTACACCGCCACCGATCTCAATGACCACAAGGGCTATCGAACAGTGGAGGCGGCCGCGAAGGTGATCGTTGAACTCGCAGCCTTTAATGTCTTGGGGCCAACGGGCGGCTTCTTTCATGACGGCCACAGCCACCAGAATCGGCATCCGTGGTGAGCGTGGGGGCCTGCCGCTGAGGCGACAGGCTCACCTCTGCATGATTTTGACTTCAGCCGTTTTAAGGGTCCAAATCCAATTTTACATAATATACATTATGCGCAATTATGGAGAGATCAAAGATCGGGCTAAACGGCTTGGCGCCTGGCTTGTCAGGCTATCCGCCCTGCCGCACAGATCCTGCAAATGGCGCCTCGGCACCACCTACTGGAGGGACGGCAGGGAAACGGCCAAAATCCGGCAGTTTGACCTATAACCGCATGATTTCCTTAATTTTTTACAGTTGCAGGTCTGAGCCTTGCATCGCTGCATCCTGAAGCTGAAACGAAACCCTGGCCCGCTGAAATAGTCGTTTCGCAGGCACGCAGATAATTTGGGAGGCCGAATGTGAGTATGAGGCGACCTGCCCTTACTCAAACCAGAGTGCCTGTCCCTTAAAAATAGCTCTGACCGGTAAAGAGAAGCTCTAGCTGGCGACCATTTCAGAATGGCAGTTTGCTTGGATTGACCCAAGAGTCGAACTTCTGGGCGCCACGGGCCCAACGGTCACCCTTGCGCGCAGCCGTCTGCAATGAATCGGGCCCTTTTAGCTCCCAGCTCTCATTCTTTGCTTTACTGGGGGTGGTCCGGTCTCTGGATTCGCAATGAGCAAGGAAGCGCACCATGCGCTCCATCATGTCGTCTGCGACCTGCAGCTTTGTGCCAGGGGGATATCGGGCCTTTTCCCGGTAGCGTAGATAGTTCGGCAGTTGGACCTCACGAGGCCAGCAAATGAGTGGCATGTTAGCGATGGGCCGTCGTGTATCGCGGGGTAGATAATATGGCCCGAGATCAATTATGACATCCATGGTTTCTACCCAGAAGTGCGCGGGGACACCCGGCTTTTCGGTTTTGAAGCCATCCATTCCTGGCTGATTGTCTTGGGTATACAGGACGAAGCACGCGACGTCACCGGCAACAATGTCACTAGCAATCCCCTCCTCCTTGAGCAATAACTGCAGACCGAACGCAGCGTACATGCAGCGTTTCCAGTAATTGTCGGGAAACATTTCTCGGAGTGACTGATCAACAACGGACATGCTGAGGCGGATGTGCTCTGGAGTAGAAACCTGACGGGGACGTTGCGGCGTATGGTCCGTTGGCATGAATCAAATCCGTGTTCTATGGAAAGGGCATCGACCCTGATACGATAACCGGCAATTCGGAGATGGCATTCCTCCGCTAACCGCCGACAAGATCGGCTGATGATGCCTACGAGCGCCTGGACAAGGCGGCCGTAGGCTTTTTTATGCCTGTCGAGCCTCTCGTTCGGGTTTGATCACCTCAAACCTGGAAGACAATGAAACCAGATAGCAGCCTTAGACCAGGCCCAGGGCAGCTGTCTTGGGCAGCAGCGATGGCCATGGCCGCGCTGGTGACATTCTCCCGGCAAGTATCCATCGTAAGCATATTGGGAGGGTGTGGTTGTTTACTGTATGCGTGGTCGTTGACGTGCTATCCAGTGGCTGGCTTTCGCGCAGCTCCGCGATCCAGTAGGGGGACTCATATTCTCCGCGACATTTCGCCCTTGTTTGTAACAGGTGTGATGATGTTGGGCCTTGGGTTAATGGCAGTGTCTGTGGTCGTCATGCTCTTAATCTGACAGCCTTAAATATTCCTAACTCTACGACAGAGATCATTAGGCCGTCTCTTGGCCGAATCACCATACGGGGTAATCGAGATGAAAGGGCTGAACTTCCGGGGATTTGTTGCCGTTGGCGTCGGCGGAATCATGGGGTGCTGGCTTCGCTATATCTTATCTGCGATGTTCAATTCCCTCTCCCCTCACCTACCGCCCGGCACTCTGGCTGCGAACTGGATTGCTGCATTTTTTATCGGATGCTTGGTGGGCGTATTTCAGCGCTTCGAAACACTGCCAATAGAACTGCGCTTATTTACTACGACTGGCATCCTGGGCGGACTTTCAACTTATTCGACCTTTTCGGCTGAAGCTGTGGGCCTCCTGCTTGCAGGACACTACCGGTGGTTCGCGATACATGTGGCTAGCCACTTAATAGGTTCCCTCATGTTGACACTGTTGGGCATGTATCTCGTTCACGTGCTTCTTCGCAAGCGTTACCGCGACATGGACAATCCAGAGCCCGAGAAGTGACTATTTTCGACGCAGTAAATTCTTTAGGATCTATCCGCTACCAATACGCGCATCAGATTAAATGCATCACGCGGCCGATCGACAACGCCAATTGCTTCTACTCCTCGGCCAAAGCTAGCTAACGCGGTGGTTCCTTCAAGATTGTTTCGATGACGCACATCTCCGCGAATTTCACCTCATTGCGATTGTTCGAAAAATACGCCTGATAGAACTTAAATTCTTTCCTGCCGTGCTTGCGGCAAAGCTCTTCGATCACGCGTATAACGGCGATTTTTTGCTCAGCCAGTACGCGCACACCAAAAATGATAGCTTCGAGCGCTGAGAATTCGTAGCCTAATTTCCGATCTTCGGTACTCAAGTCGGACAACATCGAATACAGCACTAGGCGCTGCTCCTGTTCGGCCTCCCAGGTTTTCGTCTTGGTCGTTGCCGAAATTAGATACTTCTGCCAATACTTCTCCCTCCATGCGCTACGCCCTTCCTCGTCGCGGATAAGCAGAGGACTGATTTGTCCGTTTTCCCCGCTATACCACTGGGAATTTACTTGGGGGGTGGGGGCGGCGCCGAGTGATTCGAAAAAATTCATGACCGCGTGCTCGGCGCGATAAATGACGGGTTTGAAATAGTGCTTTCGCATCGAGCGAAAACTACCGCCCCCATTCCACCCTACTATCGTGTTGAGATTGATATAGGGTCCATTCTCATCCTTTTCAGCTCGGTATTTCAGGCATATGCCTTTGTGATTGTCGCCGTAATAGGACCACATTGATGGTGCGTCGCATTTTTCCATGAAACATGCAGCGTGCCAAGGCACATGCATGATCGTGTTCAGTTGTCGCACATATGCAATGCAAAAGTCATTGAATATGAAAATGCGATTCGCGTCGTTTAGGTCTAGCGCTTTGACATAGTAATTTAATAGGTCTGTGTCTTCTTGCTTGCACAAGAAATATAAATATGCTTCCTCTATTTTTTCTGGAGCATCCGCGAAACTTCTCTCGTACGCATCAAAAAGTTTGATTGAAGCTTCAATCCTCGTCAATTCAATTGCCGCGCCCGATGGAGTATCGGAGGTCGTACCAGGGTGTAGCATTTCATGGTGACGTCGGAAATTCTCATATACGAGAAACACTACGAAATAGTGTATCGATCGAAGATGTGCGGTGAGCTCAATTCGCCCGATGCGACGTTTTGAATTGATGATACGATCAATGAATAGCGCGATGGTTGGATTTTCGAAGAAATCTCTTTCGAGTTCATCGTGATTTTCGTGGCGACCAGCAATCAAAGGGTCTTTAACGGGTATGTCGCTTGGACCGATCTTTCTTTCGGTTTTAAATAGCGACCACAGTCCGAAAACAAATGCAACGCAGAAAAGGTAATTTTTAAAAAGATTTCGCCAGACTACCGGGTCACCCTGCCAGTACAAATTGATATGCCCTTCGAGTGGGTCATTAAGTTGATCAGGTGACGCAAAGAATACATATTGGTTGTACAGCTCCTTTCGCGCGCCTATCAGGTTTTCAATGGTTCTAAACCTATAGAAGAACGTTGAGTCGCTTTGCGCTTTTGCGTCCATGTTGTTCTCAAAAGGGTGGCAGCGTTGGATTAAGTATTGCCCTCAGCGATCACTTACTTGTCTGTCAAGGCGTCACAACGCCAAGCAGCCTCCTCGATTGCGTCTCTAAGGCATACACTTTGAAGTTGTCCCGTCAACGTGCCCCAATTTCCGTGGGCAAAGTTGTTCCTTACCTCACGAAAAGTTCCGATTGGAGTCAGGAGGCTCTCTGGCTCGTTGAGTTTGAGTCCTGAGTGAACAAGATAATTTAAGTGAAACTGTATATCGCTCATCGAGCGATCCGTCTTCTTGGGGACGTGACCGAATAAACTGTATGCAAGATGCTTTAGACCCCACTCCGTAAGGCTGGCAAGAAGAATCAGTGGGGCTGCCTTCGCAAAGGTTGCCACGTTGTCTTCCCATCCAGGGATGGCTTCAGAGTAATAATCCAGCGCTTCAGCGCCGACAGAAGCTTCGCCGATGACCTTCACACTTTGATGCTGAAGTTTCATCAGCGTGCCTTCCGAGGCAATCAACTGGTTGAAGCAGTAGTCGTTAAGCTGCCCAAGCTTGTCGAAGAGAATCCAGAATGGCTCCCAAAATCGCGAAGGTCGATAAAGGTAAGATCCATTAACAAGTGCTCGGCCTTGCTCGTCTTCCATCGTTGCCTGCGCCCAATACAGGTGATATTTTTGCGCGACTGCCAACTCATGATCGCCATCACATTCATCTGACATGAATCTTCACCCCCCCCCTTGAGGATTCATCTGATCAACTAAACGCGCACATACGTCCAGCTTTTCAGCCCAAAACGCTTGGCCCATTCTTTGGCCGTTGCTTTGTCACCCGCTGGAAGCAGGCGGGTACGATCGAGCTGATCGATGAAGGAGAATGGTGTCATACCCTCAGAACTGGGTTCATCAAAGAGGTAAAAGCGGATGATGTCAGTCGTTGTTGCCAAATAGTATTGGGTATTGCCGGGGGCCTTGTTTCCCGCGACATGTGTGTATGTAATGGTCCCGCGTTGTGCCATATTAGTTTTCTCCATTGACCAGTGGCTTAGCGAACCAAGAACTGCTTGGCGTGTAGGTGAGATCGAACTATTGCATTTCCCGCCATTGCAAAGAGTAGCGCGGCAGTAGCAAAAAGAAGTTTTGTGCCGACTGACTGGTAGATCACCACGCCGGCAATGCCGCCTGCTAAGAAAGATACAACCGTCTGAACGTGCAGGCGAAGCTTTGATCGATAAGGCGCTGCTTCGGCATTGAGTTCACGCCCACGAGCAATGTCGAACAGCATACTCAATTCGATGCCAATGTCTGTGGACATCCCCGAAATGTGTGTGGTGCGCACTCGCGCATCTGAAATACGCGTAACAACGGCGTTCTGGATGCCCATTAGAAAGCTAAGGCCGAGGATAAGAACGGGGCCGCGTTCAAGCGAGGGGATGAAGAGCTCGATCCCACCAAGCAACACCATTAGGATGGCCTCGGCAAGAATGCCGATGGCGTAAATGCTTCGGATGCTTCGTCGACGTCCCGCATTGATCAGCAACGTCGACACCGAGGCACCGAAAACAAATGCCATAACAATGGACAAGTAGAAAGCACTGATCCACCACTCACCGGCTGCGGCATGATCGGATAGTGAGGACACGTTTCCGGTCATATTGGCCGAGAAAAAACCTACGGCATGGAATGCTGCCGTGTTCAGTGCGCCCGCGATGGCGGCAAGTATGCAGGCAAGTCGACGATCGACGCCGTCGCTGCGAGCCTCCCCCTGTCGTAGCAGCATGGTAAGGGTGCTTGGTGATGATAGTAGGGCTAGTGTATTGCGTTATGGTCCCGACGGCGGTTTTGCACTAGGCGCAGCCATGTGCGGCGCAGTTTTAAGACTCGCCAAGAGCCCCTCAATGGCCTGCAGACGTTGGTCGTGACGTGCCTGTTCTTCGCGTTCCTGATGCCAAGCAATACGCTCCGCCTCCCAGGCAGCCTCACGGCGCTGGAATTCGCCACGGAGTTGCTCCAATTCGGTATGGGTCTCCACCCATTGTCGGGCTACAGTTTCAGCCTCTCGTTTTACGGCAGCCAGCTCCTTGACGGTGGTTACAGCCTGATCGTGGTGCCGCTGGAGTTCACGCAACGCTTTGTCGCGCTCAGCGTACTGCTCGCTGAGGCGTGCGTTTTCACGATTGAGATGCAGCACGTCCTGGCTTTTGCTCGTGAGGATATCTTGGGCTTGGCGCAGCTCCACCTGGAATGACTGCACTTGGTGCTCATGGCGGCGCAGCTCCGCCTCGCGCTGTTCTCGCGACGACTGGCGGAAATGCTCCAGGGCCTCGCGGGCCTGCTGGTGTTTGGATTCCAATGAGGCAACGTGTGTATCCCGTTCCTGCAGCCGGGCTTCCAGGCCGGCAATGCGTTCGATCAGGGTGGCTGACTGCGTGCGCTCTTGATGCAGCTCCTCTTGGGTGGCTGCGTGCGCCTCCCGCTCATCGCGCAATCGGGTTTCGATGCGTTGCAGCTGATCGCTGAGGCTCCTTCCCTCTTTGGCCTGTTCAGCCATAGCTGCTTGGGCCTGCGCGACGGTCGCATCACAGGCGGTTTGAGCTTTGGCGATGCGTTCGTCCGCTTCCGTACGGAGCTGCTCAGCAAGTTGCCCCACCAGATGCTGGAGGGCGTCACTCACGGCCTGCCCGGCAGCGCCTCCCCTTTCCTCTTCCGCTTCCAGTTCTTTCATGTGGCGATGGATGGTCGAGCGCGACCCGGTATTCCCCAGGGCGACGCGGATGGCGTCAATGGAGGGGCTTAGGCCCTGAGCCAGAAGACTATCTCGGGCTTGCTTGACCTCGGATTTATAGATGCCGCCGCGCGCCATGGGCCTCTCCTCACTATTTCGTACTGTATTACGTAATATGTATATACATACTATTTTGAATGCCGTCAAGGGCCTATCGCGGGTAAATATAAGGCGGAATAATCTTGGATTATCCCGCCTTAGGGCCAGTCAGCACGCGTTTTGCCGCAAAAACAGTACGAAAAGCGCGCGGCTGACGAGAGGGGCTTGGAAAGTCTGGCGCGGAGGCGCGCCGGATGGGCATGGCGGATGCCCCCCCCTACGGCGAGACGGGGCCGGTATGATCAGCTCAGTGCAGGTACGCCAAAAACAGGGAGCTCACCGCCATGGGCGTCGGCGAAGACTTCAAAACCTTCTGCAGCAATCTGGCGATTGCCAAGCGGGCAACGATCTCCGATCGCTATGAGCTGATCACGCGCCGATTGAACCTGGAATTTTGGAATACCGACTCGAAGACCTATCACAGCATTCAGGCCGGTTCCTACGGGCGTGGTACCGCCACCGTGAAAACCAGCGATGTCGACATGGTCTTCTGGCTTCCCTATGCGGATTACGTCCGCTTCAACGGTTACGCCGGGAATGGCCAGTCAGCCATGTTGCAAGAAGTGCGTACCGCGATCAAAAAGACCTACTCTGTTACGAACGTAGGTGGTGACGGTCAGGTCGTGGTGGTTCCTTTTGATGACGGAATTATCTTCGAGGTATTGCCGGCGTTCGAGAACGGAGACGGCGGCTTTACCTACGGGGACGCCAACGGCGGTGGAACTTGGAAGATCACTAATCCGCGCCCCGAGATTGCTGAGATCAATACTATGGATGCCACTTGCAACGGTAACCTAAAAGCGTTGGCTAAGATGGCACGGGCATGGCGGCACGTTTGGGCGGTGCCAATCAGCGGCCATCTTCTGGACACGCTGGCGTATCAATTTATTCGATCCTACGAGCACAGGAATAAGTCCTACCTCTACTACGACTTTATGAGTCGTGATTTCTTCGCGTTCCTCAGCGATCAGAGCGAAACGCAGCAATATTGGCTCTCACCAGGTGCAGGTCAGTACGTCTGGAAGAGTGGTAACTTTCAATACAAGGCCAAGCAGTGCAGAAACATTGCCATGACGGCCTGCGAATATCAGGCGGATCGTTACGGTTGGGCCGCACGACAAAAATGGCGCGAGATCTATGGCACTAAATTCCCCGGATGACTTGGACGCGCAGGCCCTCGTGGCACAGATACGCGAGTGCTACGGCCGTGTTGTCTATGCCACTAAAACCCATGAAAAGTGCGCAGATCTATGCACGCGTCGCCTTGGTCACTTGAAAATCTGGCAGATCATTTTGTCTGCAGTGACCACGAGCGGCCTGCTAGCCGCCTTGTTTGGTGGTGACAAGGTGAGTTACCCCGCCACCCTAGTCGCTGCACTTATTTCGTTATTGCTTCTGGCGCTCAATGCATATGCCAAAGACATCGATCCTGGTCAGCAGGCTGAAAAGCATAAGAAAACCGCCAGTCAGCTATGGGATGTTCGCGAATCATACCTCTCGTTACTTGCGGATCTGCATGATCAGCGCCTGACATCGGAAAAAGCCAGTGCCAAGCGAGACGAGTTGCAGGCGCGTTTAGTGGCGATTTACGGGAGCGCGCCTCGGACAAACCCCAAGGCCTACGCTGACGCGAGCAGGGGGCTGAAGGAACAGGAAGAGCTGACGTTTTCGGATGCCGAAATTGATGCTTTTCTTCCGCCAAGCCTACGCTCCAGGTAACAACTCGCGCCTCGCCTTGACGCTCATTCGTGAAAGTTTGAGGCAAGTATTCCGCATCGCTCGCGCAATAGTTGTCTATTTCACGTTATCGTATTAGTACGCGTCCTTGGCAGATTGCGTTTGGGCGGCCCGCTACAAACCCATATTGTGTTTGGCAGCCCCGAAGTTTGGCGCATAGTTCATTCGCACCGCCAGGAAGTCGGCAGCAATGTCGGATGACAGGTGGGATCCGGCCGAAACGTAGTACTCGTTCGTGTTGGACGATGCAAAGACGATGGGGGCTGTAAGTCCCGCCGTCCTGAGCTCTTGCGCGGCTTCGAGGTACGTTTCAACAACCACGCAATCCTTCATCGAGTCCTTACCTTTACGTGCCGGCGTTCGCGGTGCATTGACCCGAGCAAAAGCGCGCGCCGTGATGCCGTCGTTCCCGGGCGCAGGTTTAGCAACGGCAACCCATCGATCCAAGGCCGCCCTAGCACGCACCACGTGACCGTGCAGGTGCTGTGTTTGCAAGGCGCCGCTAGCACCGAACTCCGTAGCGATGTCATGGATACGTTGCGCCTGCACCCGAAAACGCGTGAGCTTGGTAGCCGCTTCTTGTTCGATCTCGGTCAAGTGAACGTCCAATTCGGCCATCACTTGATTGGCCACAAGCACAACAAGATCCTTGCGCGTCTCCGCTGAAGCCAGCAGCGCAAGACCCGCCTTGACGTCATGTATCTTGATGGACTCACGCGTGATATCGCGCATCACATCGAGAATCGTACAGGTGTCGACGCACAAGATGGGCGCACCCAGGCCCACGAGGTCCGTGATGTCCCCGGCTGCAAGGCTCATGACTGAAAGGCGTCATACGTTTGGAGCAACGCACTTGCAAACTCATACTCCACCGCCAGTTCGTGAGCGCTCTCCTCTGGCCAGGCATCTACCTCCCTAAGCCATCGCGCAAGATCACCGGGACTCATCCGTGCGGAGGAACGATGGGCGCGAATCAAAAATTGAAACCACCGCTCCTGATCCAAAGGGTGCGCTGCGCCTGTGGACTTATTGGCCGCTCCCGAGAAACGGCGCAACGCTGCGGCCGTTCCAGCGTCGAGCCAATCCGCGAGCGATCGTTGGGCTGAGGTCAGCTCAACACGAAAGGCACCGCTGCGCGAGGCTGGCGTGGCGATGCACGCCACAAAATCTTGGAGAATGGTGTTGTATTGCGCGATGCTAAGCTGTCCAACGCTTTCTGGCACGATGTTGGAGACGTAATAGCCATCTGCGTCCTCCCACAACACGAGGGCTGATCTATCGATGCCTTCGAACGGTTCACGCACTAGAGCAATAACATCCTTACTATGCGATCCAGCGCTTAGAAGAACCTTCTCCTTTTCCATTGCATGGCGCCACGGCGCGCGTACCTCGCCCAAGATGGCTTCGCGGACGGATGCTCCGCCGGGCAAGGTTTGCAACCTTAGATCCTGGAAGACCTCGATGCTGGTTTCTGTCATGGTGAAATTTCCAATGATCGACCTAGTGGCTATTGCACTTGTCACGCAACCCGGTCACCAATGCGCGGCGATGGCGTTGCAGTGGCACTCTCGAAGTCATGTGCGAAGTGATTGATAAAGGTTTCAATCAAGTGGCCATGATAATAGGCATAGACGTCCGCCGGAATCGATGCATTTTCAGGTTTGATGATATTGAACCGTAGTAATTCATCATCGACGGTTGCTCTAAAAAACGCTTTGCCAGCCCATTGCTGTGCGACATGCGTGTAGTAATCCAGTTTCAAGCGCCGCCAAGTAGTGATCTTGCCTTTCGCTTCGTGTTGATCGATGCGGGTATTGAACGCGTCGAGTAGCATCTGGGCTTTCTTGGTGTGGAAATAGACAGCCATAAAACCTCTCCTGGGTTGTCCGAACGCGACAAATGCGGCACGCCAACGGGCGCGGACCGCTACCGGACGAATCACTAACGATGAATGATGGCGGCATACGCCGCCCAGTCGATGGCTGGCACCGTTCCGAGCGACTGAAGCTTGGAAAGCAAGCGGAAGAGAAAATAGATCAGTGCACCTTCACTACCGACGATCTTCAGCTCCCCGTCGAACGTATCGAACGCACCATGCTCCAATGCACAGCCACAATCGAGCAACTCCAGTGCGTCGGCAGGCAGGTTCTTATGAAAGGTGCCACCCAGACCATCGGCCCAGCTGGACCTTGCGGCAACAATCCCTGAGACGATGCTGGCGTGAGGTTTCGGTGGATATGTACCGCCGGCGTGGGAAATGGCTACCGATGTACGATGAAGTTTTCGGACCGACGCCGCTTTCTGCCCCGCGTACACGAGATAATCCTTGTCGAAGTGCGGCTTGGATTCCAGCACCGCATAAACCGCTTCGGCGGGAATGTATCGATGCTTCTGCTGATCCAACAGCGTGGGCGTGTACTGGTGGTCGAAGACGACGATATCGATTTGGTCGCTATGCCCTCCCTGGCTATCGATGACGATCCCAGACGACACCTCATAACGCCTGGGTAAGTAAGCGCGAAGAATTTCGATCCAATGATCTTCGTTGACCGCGCCTTTGGTACCTGCGTGTTCAATCGACTGGAATGCGCGTTTTAACTTCAGTGCAAGTTCGGCTTGCACGTCGACGAAGGCTGATCGCATCCAATCCGTATCACTCTTCGGTTCTTGATGAGTTGGCATGGCTGACGTCCTACCTTGGGTTCACGACAACGGAAACATGGGGCCAAACAATGTCCGCCAGGCGCGGAGTGCGTCACCATTTCGCCCCTGACGAGCAAGGTTGATTGCCAGACTGGCCTCCCGGCCGGCCGCCTGCAACAGCTGCTGCGCACGTTGCTTGCGCGCGGCATCCATGTCGTTGCTAATGGCGGGACCGAGGCCGGCAGGATCGGACCACATGTCATGAATGCGGTCAGCCAAGGTGGCAAAGAACGCTTGAATTTCGCGGTCAAACGAACCACCCCAACCCCCATGGAGGCATTCCATGGCCATGACCTCAATCAAGAAGGACGGCTTGACCGGTTTGTCGGTGCCGTGCTTGGGGTTGTTGTTCCAATATTTCACCATGCGCACTAAGCCCTTCCACTCACTGGAATAGGCCTTGTGGGCTGCCACCGCTTTCTGCGCGTGGATCTCGGGATCCGTCTTGATCCATTGCCCGGACGCCGAGTCGGGAATCTCGTACTCCGTCCCCGTGTCGAACGCGGGAACCGCATCCACACTCACGACGCGGTAATCGGTTTTGTCTTCGGCATCCACTACGACGCCGAAATCGATATTCACCGAGCGTGCTTGCTTGCGAACGCAATCTTTACCGTACTTTTCAACGAGAGCCTGATAGAACGCATCCAGCACAACATTCGCCGGTTTGTCGCGGTAGTGCCTCTCCGAATCCTTCAGAACGAAGAAGATGTCGATATCCTTCAGCGGCTTCGTCTTGGTGTGTCGTGCGTAGGATCCTGTCAGGAAACTACGTGCAATACCGAACTTGGTTTCCAGGTAATCACGGACTTCGTTCTGCCGTTTCGAGGCATTAGCCTGCTCGCGGTCGTTGAGTTCCAGTCGCGATTTGAATTTTCGAAAAGCTTCGTCCAGCGTCAACATGGTTAACGTGACCTCCAGTACGCGGTTTGGCCGCCGAGACCGCTGTGTTCGACGGTCGTTCCCAAGCTTTGTCGCACCATGCTGTCCGTTGAGCGTGCGGTTACAGGCCCCCAGCCTGTAACCGTAGGCGCGTTGGGTTTGGTGTAGAGCCTTAGGTCGTAGAGTGCGCTGGACGGCAAGACGCCGCTTTTAGCAATGGCATAGCGAAGTTGGTCGGTGTCGGTCCAGAAGCTTCCGTCGCCATCTGCCGACCACGCATAAACAACCTCGATGTCCCAACGTGTAATCAGCTTGTTCGTGTTGGGGTCGTAAATTTCTAAGGTCACTTTGTCGAGATGTTCGGACTCGAGCCAGGTTTTAACCGCGCGCTGGTTGCTATCCCAGTTGGCCACGAAATGGCTGGGATTGAGGCCGCTAAGGCGAATGATGTCCTTCAGACTCTTGAGGACGTTGTCCGTGACGTAGGTGACCGAATGCGTGCGTGAGTAGGTGGCAACAGCGCTCATGATTGGCTAAACCCCGCGATGTCCAATGTCAGGGATGTTGCCGACGTCTCGGCCGCCGCCTCCGTCACGAAGCCGGCCGCCTGGTCGCGTGCGGTAATGCGCGAACTATGGCGTTCGAGTGCGGCTTGGACCCATGCCAAGTTGTCTTTCGGGCATGGCAGCGATACCGACCACTCCCCATTGAGGGGATCGAAGCCCAGGCTGTCTTCCTTGGCGTCATCACCGTCTCGCGCTTCCTCGCCATAGAGGCAATAGATACGTGTGCGCGGGCCATCGCACGTGACAACGATCGGTGCCTGGCGCGGTGCCTGATCCGCGATCAAACTTGAAGCAATACCGATCACCGCATCGAGTTCCTGGCGTGCGGTACCTTCCCTCCCCTGCGTGAGTAGCGCCACGATCAGTTGCCAGGTGTCACTGGCAGTGCGTTCTGGGGTGCTGCGAATCGTGCGGCTGACGACCGTAGTCATGCGCGTTTCCCTTGCCGAGGGCGGTTGGCTTTTGCGTCGGTGATGGCTTTCAGCAAATGATCGATCGTGACGCGGTTGGGATCGGTCGCCGTCTCGCGAGTGGCGGCCAATGCGTTTGCGACGACCTTGCGAATGGCACGGCCGTCCAATCCTTCGCATGCTTGTACGCAATCGCCAAAACGTGGCGCGTTGGTGAGCTTTCGAATGTCCGGAAAGGTGTTGGCGAGACCGTGCAAGCACGCTTCCAGAATCTGTCGACAAGCCTCCCGATTGGGCAGCGGTATTTCCATCACGAGGTCGCAGCGCGACACAAAGGCGCTGTCGATGGCTTCGGGGAAATTGCTCGTGGCGATGAAGAGCAAGTTGGGATACTTCTCGGCCAGCAGATCCAGTTGCACCAGGACTGCATCGGTCGCGCGATGAACGTCGATCGGATTGGCGTCCAGGCTCAGCTTGGAGCGGTCGACAGCGAGAGTTTCCACTTCATCCAGCAGCACGATGAGGGGTCCGGCGCTTGCTGCTTCGGAAATGGACTGGGCAAAGAGGTCCGAGACCGCTCGCTGGGTCTTGCCTAGCGACGAACTGGCTAGGGAGTGCGGCTCCACCTCCAGTAACCGCATCCGGCAGCTGGAAAAGGATTCGGCAACACGATGCGCCAAACCCCGGGCCAGTGAGGTCTTCCCCGTCCCTGGCGCCCCCACGAGCAAAATCACCCCGTGCAGAGGGAGGATGCTCCGGTTTACCCGAGGGCGCACAGTAAAGTTGACGACCGCCTGCGACAGCAGTTGGGTCTTCTGCACCTCATCCATCACGATGGACTTCCACAGTTCGCCCAATGTCGGGTTAGGAAGCGCCCATTCGCGATGAATACCCTTGGATAATGCGTTCGTTGCGATCAACGGACCGGTCATAACGTCCCTGTGTATTGGGCCAGTGGAAGAAATACAGTCCGCTGCCCCTGTTTTGGCCCCAGACCTATGACCCCTATGGGTAGTGATTTGCACATTTTCAATAGCCTGCGTCACAGATTCCAACATTTGCGGATAGTTTGCGTGCCCGCCGTCTCAATTGCCGAGACAGAAAGGATGGGCATTCCATCCCACCGATGAGCACTCGGTGCTCGCCAAAGTCAGGTCGGGCCCAACCGAGACGCGCGCGAGACCTCGAACCCTGATCAGCGGTGAATAAAAGCGCCCATTTTCTTTCGCTGTATTGCGCCGCAGCAATCATTTGTTATACTTCTGTGAACGGAGATGGCATTCCTCCGCGAACCGCCGAGCGATCGGCTGATGATGCCTACGAGTTCCCTGACAGGGAGGTCGTGGGCTTTTTTATGCCCACCATTTTCCGTCTGTCCGGGTCTGATTCATTTCACACTTGGAGACTGGATGAAGCGTGTAACAGTGCCCGAGCAAGTGGCCATGGTGCCCTTTCTCGGACGGTGGTTGATCTACTCAGCCATAACGGGCGGCTTGATTGGCTGTGCCTCCGCCCTCTTCCTGTGGTCCCTCGAATGGGCCACGCAACAGCAAACCACCCATGCGTTCATGCTGGCGTTGCTACCGGTCGCCGGCCTCGTCGTCGGTTGGGTGTACCACCGCGTTGGCAAGGACGTCGAGGGCGGCAACAACCTACTGATCGATGAGATTCACGATCCGCAAAAACTGGTGCCCAAGCGCATGGCGATCCTCGTCTTTGCTGGCACGGTCATTACGCATCTCTTTGGCGGTTCGGCGGGACGCGAAGGTACGGCTGTGCAAATGGGCGGCACCATAGCCGATCAGATCAGCCATCGCTTTGGCCTAAACAAGGACGACAGGCGCATCCTGATGATGGCGGGCATCAGTGCGGGCTTCGCGTCCGTTTTCGGCACTCCCGTGGCGGGCGCCATCTTCGGACTTGAAGTGCTCGCCATCGGCAAAGTTCGTTATGACGCGTTGCTGCCTTGCATGCTGTCTGCCGCGATCGCAGACCAAGTGACGCTGCATCTGGGTATACACCATGCCATCTACAAGGTGCCGGTGATTCCTCATATGAGCTGGCAAGGTGTGCTGTCGACCATCGTGGCCGGCATCTGCTTTGGCGTTGTCGGCATGCTCTTCGCCAACGCTACACATGCGCTGTCGGCCTTCTTCAAGCGAACGATCAAATATCCGCCGTTACGGCTCTTCGTAGGTGGCTCCATCGTGGCGGCTGCCACATACGCCATTGGTTGTCGTCAATATCTGGGATTGGGCATTCCCACTATCCAGGCCGCCTTTGCGCATCCCTTGCCGGCCTATTACTTCGGCGGCAAGTTCGCGTTCACCACTATGACGCTGGCTTCCGGGTTCAAGGGGGGCGAAGTCACGCCATTGTTTTATATCGGCGCCACATTGGGTAACGCCTTGGGTTACATCCTCCCGCTGCCTTTCCCGCTGCTCGCCGGCCTGGGCTTCGTCGCTGTTTTTGCCGGCGCCGCGAACACGCCGATTGCCTCGACCATCATGGCGGTCGAGTTATTCGGATCTGAGATTGGAACCTACGCCGGCATGGCCTGCGTGGTGGCTTACCTCTTCTCCGGCCACACGAGCATCTACCGTGCCCAACGCGTGGGCCATGCCAAGCATTTGCATTGGCCCGAAGGCATTCGTCTTGCGGACATCCCGGCACTCCGCCGTACCCGTCAGATCACCACGTCTACCAACAAATCCTAATCATCTTTCATGAGTCCAACGATGAATAAGCTAGTTGCCCTGCGTCTTTACTTCCACCACGCCGAGAAGGTTCAACACGAGCGCTTTTGGCACCATTTTACGCGCCCGAGCTTGGCCTCTCACCTCATGAAATCTGCTCACAGCAAGGGCATTGAGCAAGTGCTCATGCATCAGGTGCATGGAGGATATCTCGCTGGTGGCAAACCTCAATTGCATCATGTGGAGCACCCCCATCCTCATTTGCCGCACTGCATTGAGTTGATCGATATTGAAAGCAAGTTGCGAGCATTCTTGGATGATCATGCGCATCAATTTAAGAATGTCAGAGCACTATTCCTTCCTTGTGAACCGGTGGCGGAACCGGTCAACTAGGCGGTGACTGAAGCAAAGGATTGGAGGATTCCCGGCATCGGCCGGGAATCTCTTGCGAGGGACTTGGGCTGATGGCAATGTCTGCGCTCATGTTCTTTATCCGACAGCCTTAAATATTGCTGACTTTGTACATTGAGATCATTAGGCCTTTTCTTGACCTAACCCTCATACGGAGCAACTGCCATGGAAGCACTGAACTTACGCGGATTTTTTGCTGTGGGTGTTGGCGGAGTGCTAGGGTGCTGGCTGCGCTATATCTTGTCTGTGACATTCAATTCTCTCTTCCCTCATCTGCCGCCTGGCACGTTAGCCGCGAATTGGATTGCAGCTTTTCTTATCGGCTGCCTAATCGGCATCTTTCAACGCTTCGAAGCGCTTCCGATAGAGCTGCACCTGTTTACTACGACGGGATCCTAGGTGGCCTGTCGACTTATTCGACCTTCTCAGCAACCGGGCCTTGCTCTTTTGCGGGCCGATAAGAAGAAGCCATTACGGCGATTGTCGACGCTTCCGAGACAAAGCCCCTGCAGTTGGCGTCTGCATCGTTTCTGCGGTACTGTTTTCTCGGGAGATGGCATGCCTCCCTTCATAAAACGCCATGTGGCTGATGATGCCTACCATGTGTCCCATCCGGCTTACTTGATGGGATATCGGGCATCATCTCAAGCCGAGGGGCGAATTATGGATCTGCATACCTTTCTTCATCTCATGGTGGAAAAACGCGCTTCCGACCTTTTTCTTAGTTCCGGAGGCCGACCCAGCATAAAGATTGATGGACAGACCCATCATATCGGCGAGGTAAGACTGACCGCCGAGCAAGTGCATGCCATGGCCTTTTCGGTCATGAACGAGCGGCAGCAACGCGAATTTGAATCCATCCTGGAGATGAACTTGGCCATTAATCTGGCCGAGGTGGGCCGATTTCGTATCAACATCTATCGGCAGCGCGGTGATGTCGCCATGGTGGTGCGCTATATCACCAGCCAGATTCCGTCCATCGAAGCCCTGAATCTTCCTTCCATCCTCAAGGACCTTGTTGCGCTTCCTCGCGGACTTATCCTGGTCGTCGGCGCTACCAGCTCGGGCAAGTCCACCTGCCTTGCCTCCATGGTGGATTACCGCAACAGCACTCGAACCGGTCATATTTTGACGATCGAGGAACCCATCGAATACCTTCATTTGCACAAAGAGTCGGTGGTGGATCAACGCGAAATAGGCCTCGATACGCTCAGCTACGCCAATGCACTGAAAAACGCCATGCGTGAGGCGCCTGATGTCATCCTGATCGGGGAAATTCGCGACCGGGAAATCATGCAGCAAGCGATAGCGTATTCCGAGACCGGGCACCTGTGCCTGGCAACCCTGCACGCCAACAATGCCTCTCAAACGCTTGACCGCATCATCAATTTCTTTCCGGAAGTGGCGAGGCAGCAGTTGCTTATCGACATGTCACTGAATCTCAAAGCGGTTGTTTCCCTGCGCCTGTTGCGAGGCACCGATGGAAAGCGCATTCCGGCGGTCGAGTTGATGCTGTCCACCCCCTATGTGTCCGATCTCATTGCCAAAGGAGAAATTCATAAGCTCAGAGACGCCATCAAACAAGGGAAAGAGCAAGGAATGCAGTTGTTTGACGACGCACTTTACCAACTACACGTGGTCGGCCGTATAAATTATCAGCAAGCACTAGAGGCGGCCGATTCACAAACGGACTTAGCGCTTCGGTTTCGCCTGGATGGGCTGGCTCCCGCCGATGACTCCAGCTCGCCTCGACTCGACGATTATGTCGAGGGATTAGAGACGCCCCATTGAGTGAGCGAGTCGTTCACGCAGCCACTTTGGCGTATCCGAGTAGATGCTTTTTGACGCAGTCAATGTCTACCCTGAGTGTCGATAGCTCCGCACGGCGAATCATGACCTCGCTCTCCGTCAACGCTTTGCTTTGCATACCGGCGCGTATGGATTTTTCAATATTTGATCCAATAGACTCATAGCGGCCATCCATTTCTTGCTGAAAGCGCTTGGCATCCTTCGTTATGTGCTCTTCAAAATCATGACGAAGTCGACCGGATTGCGTTTCCACCAGCTCGTCGGCGCGCATTCGTGCATGCCGAAGCAGTATCGGATAACTAAGCACGGTCGGAAGCAACCTTAGAAAAAAGCTGCCTAGCAAGCTTAGTCCGCTGGGCTCGTACCAAAATTTATACAAGAAGTCTTTTTCACTTTTTTGCCGCGCACCTGGCTTGATAGGCGTGAGCGTCACCTCGAAGATGGACGCGGAATACTTGGCAAGTTCAGCGATGTGGTTGCACATTTGCCCCCAAAACTGCGTGTACATGGCCTCAAGCTCGACGCCGAGCACGATCCCCTCGTCCTTTCGCCATGCATCAAAGCCACCTCTCACGTCATCGACGATAAGCTCCTCAAGGCCTTTCTGAAGTGCGATGGAGCCATCCTGGCGCAACGACGCGGCCCATTTATTCAAGTGGTCATGCAATTGAAGCTGGAGACGAGCCTTGAGAGCGGCGAGGTCGGGTTCCAACCGCCCCTTGATGATTTTCTGGCAGTCACTCAGGAGCAAGCAGTCCATGTTTTCCCGCGCCTTTAAAAGCTCCGCCTTCTTCTTGGAAAACGCTGCCAGGCGAACTTCGAGCTGTTCCAGGGGCAACTCCATGGCGCGAATTTCAAGATCGTTTGACAGTTCTCGTTCCGTCAAACATTGCAGAACTTGTCGACGGATGGAGTCTATCCATACGCGTTCACTCTCATTCCTTAAAAAGTGATGAAGGGCATATTCGAAATTTACCAATCCACTCTTTTCACGCAGAGCGTGGCAATCGGACTGATAGGCCTCCAAGGCCATGCGAGCTGATATGGGAAGAATGGGAATTTCATCCCCAATAGTCTTTCGCAGCACGCCTCCAGTAAATGCAATCGACTCCTGCAATTCAGAAGACGATAGCAGATCAACCTTGTTGAGAAGGCAGAAGACCTTGCCGGCATACCCCCGTATGCAGGCAAGAAAATCCAGCTCGTTACGACTGAGCGGCTGATCGGCGGAAATGACAAAGATGACGGCATCCGATTGCGGCAGATAGTGATGCGTCACCTCACTGTTTTGCTCGTGTACGGACCCGACACCGGGCGTATCAACCAACTGCACCCCGGTGTTGAGCCAGTGACTAGGGTGATACACCGTCACGGACTTTACGTCCTTGATGTTTCCCGGATTCCCGCGCTCGGTGGCGTACTCGGGAAGTTGCGACAGAGGAGCTTGCTTACTATCGCCGTTAGCGAATTGTATGGTGATGGACGCCGACAGCCCCGACCTCACCATGGTGATAACCGATGTCAGCGGGACGACACCCATGGGGAGAACGTCATCGCCAAGCAAGGCATTGATGAATGTGCTTTTCCCTCGCTTAAATTCTCCCGCGATAACGATATTGAAGAGGTGCTCGTCTACCCTTTTTTGAAGGGCAGCAATGATATCGGCGGGTATGCCCGCGACGCCTGACGCTTCCCTGAGGATTGATGAGAGCTCCATCTGATCGGACTGATACATCGTGCTCATAGATGAACCTCACGCGTGACAGTCCAATTCCTTGAGGCTTTGGTAATGCGGCAAATCCCCCAGGTGCACTATCAATGTCGTGAGTGCCATGTGCGTTAGCGCGAGATCGGGTAAGGCACCGGCCGTACGCGAAAAGCCACCGTTCCCCGTCTGACAACTCAAAATGAAGGCAGTGGCATCTTTTGCATGAAGGACGGACTTATTCGTACGAGAACAACCAATGACGCCTGCACACGTCGTCTCCAGATTGGGAGACAGTGATCCCGCTGTCAAACGGAACCCGAATCCGGGTGCCGCCATGCGTTGAAGAAATTCACCTGCACCGGCGGGAATGGCACGACTACTGAGTTGCAATACACCGATGGCGGTCTCGGTATCCAATACATTGGGGGGCGACCCAAATCCGCCTGACGCATCTTCCGAGGCTAATAACGTTCCGATGGTTTCTTCGGCGTCTATGAGCAAATGGAAGTGCTTTTTTAGCCATAACACGCAACGTAAACGCTGCAGGTTGGTCGTAAAAGATACATGCGAGGGATCGAATCGATAGATCTGCAGGGCGCTGACCGCCAATTTGACCTCGATCTCCATGGGGTCATCGACATCCAGGGCATGGAGCGCACGCACACGGTAATACAGCGCAAAGGGTTGCGGCTCGATCGGCTGCCCCAGAACGAAAGCGGCGTGCGTATCGGGTTCGCTCGGTGAAATGCCCAACAACGTTAAAGCCGCAAGGCTGTGCCACGTGTCCGCCAAGTTGGGCTCTTCGACGTAGTAACCTCGATAAAAGCAAAAACCGCCACGAGGCGATTGCTTGCCCAACACATAGGTCTGCGCCCTTTCAAGCGCAGCAGTCATAGGGCTTTCGGATGCGATCCGCGGTGCGGTGGACATCAACGGACCCTCCCGTAGAAACGATCTACAACGGGAAGGAACACGGAGGATGAGAGCACAAAGATAGGCATGACATAACTCCTGATTGGCGAAGACATAACCAATAGGAGTCATTAGCCCGAGGGGCGGTTTTAGGTGAACTCCATCACCTGGGCAATAACCTATCATGTTGGAAGGGGGGCTGAAAACTGCCCTGTTTCTACGGCGAGGCGATGATGGTAAGTTATTGAATAATAAAGGTGTTAATTCACGCTTTTTTGCCATGGCGTGGGATGCTTTTGCAAACCATTACGGCCCCTTTCTGATCGTAGTGGCCGTTGAGATTGTCTAGGGACACTCTGAATTATTCCCCACATCGTGCATCCTAGCGTCATCCCATCGAACTGTGCCCGCCCATGAAACAAACCACCTTCGCCTCATTGACGTTCGACGCCAAGAAGAAGCGCACGCGCCGTGAAGTATTTCTGGCGGAGATGGACCAGATGATGCCGTGGTCGATGCTTGAGGCGATCATCGAGCCTCACTAGCAGCATCATCTTCACTTCTTCGCTCGCCGCGCGCGCTGCGGTGGGTAATCTGCTTGCTTATGCCGCGACCAAGGGTGCCATCGACACTCTGGTCAAGCATTTTGCCGTGACACTGGGTTCTCGCAACATCCGCGTGAACGCCGTTGCTCCAGGGGTAGTGGAAACGGACATGTCCAATTTCACCAAGGCCGAGGAAGGCCGCGATGCGACGCCGGACATGCAGGCTCTCAAGCGCATCGCACAGCCCGATGACATCGCTGGTGCCATTGCATTTCTTGCCTCCAATGAGGCGCGATGGATCACCGGTGATACCCAGCAAGTAGACGGCGGCTCGAAGCTTTAATCGCTAATCCTCCATAACACGGGGTAGCTCACCCTACCCCTATGGGCGAGCCATCGTGACGATAGGTCCTTGATCGAGGTCATTGAGTCCCACTTGACGAACCCCCTGGCCACGGCTTCAGCCTTCTCTTTGAGCAGGCGTTGCGCCCCAGCAGACATTATCTCTACGATCCACTTGGGGTTTTCAACCAATATCTGCGGGGAGTTCCTAAATCACCCCATACGGAGGACACCATGCAATTGCTCACGAAAGACAATATCGTTTTTGTACTCGCCATCATCGCAGCCATTCCAGTGTTCAAGATTGGTGTCCTGTCACTTGCTGCATGGAACCAACAGTGGTCTGTGAAACTCCTTGAAAAGGAAATGGTGCTGACTCATCGGCTTCACGATGACCCGCGCGCCTACTACACGTTCATCGCTAAATACATGTTTATGGTTTTCGCGTTGTTAGGTATTAATTTGATGTTCAGCGCCATCGGCATAACCGACTTTGCGCAGAAACTCTATGGCGTGGAACGCTTTGTCTCCGGCTGCACCGCTTATTTCCTCGCCGTCTTTGCGCTTGGCACGGTCGTTCGCGTGGAGCAAGCCGATGAAACGATCGCTAGGATCGAAGCAAGGTTGCGAAAGCTTCGTGGTGGCGATTTCGAGCCCCGCAGCTAATAGCCGCCAGCTTTGATATCCGCTAAAAGATTGGCCAAGTGCAGAGTGTGGCGAAATTGAACCCACCCTTAAAAATCTTTCCGCAATCCACCCTGTATTCCGCGCAAGCCCGATAGTTTGCGTGGCGACGTTTAGCACTGTCATGGGGAACGTCGCACCAGTACAACAAGCAGATGTTTACGTCGCTAGTACCTTCCAAACGAAGAGAGTACGATCCATCAGAGGAGGTACAACCCAGTAAATGGCAGGGCAAAGAGAACATCCGGGGACAAATGGTGACGTTGTACATAGTTCTTGGCCTCGCAATGCCGGCCACATTTGCCGTCCTTATCGTCCTATTGCTCGTCAAGCGAATCGGTAGCCATAAAGAGCTCTATTTTTCGTGCCTGACGTTATTGCTATATCTTTTGTGCGCCATCACTTGCCTTCCAACGAACATCAGCGACAAAGCTGTCTCGGGCCTCGTGATTATCTGGAGCGCTCTTGTTGTTTTTTTCGCGCGACATTACCGAGAAACGGGTGCCCCCACCTCGCATTGAACTGCTTATCCAAGGAGTAATGCACATGGCGTGTCCCAGCGATCTAAAACCCAATATTCTCCAATTCGACGCTCATCCCGATGCGTTCTGGTCGGCCTTCGCGGCAAAAAAATTCACCAGCGCCAGGCTGTCCACTCGGCGCCGCGGAAATATTGCTAAGGATGCGCTTTGAGAAAATATATGCCGAAGTCTTCGCGCCGCTCGCTGGCTCCGGGCTCAATGCTTACAATCTTCCTGACGCCGCGAAACAGGATATTCGCCTCGCCATGCTGACCTGAAAACTCACATAACAGGACCGGCTGCCACGATATGTCGAATGCGACACACCGTAAGGTTGTCGCGCAGACTCAGGAAATCTTCCGGCAATCCGTTTTGATACGCCGCGCGGATCTGGCAGTCACGCGCGGCGATTTTTTCCCAGCCAGCTTCGCCGATCTTGACGGTGTCAGCCTCGCACCTGATCTTGTTTCAGCATATCCCGAGACTGGGCGTTGGACTGACCTCCCTGAGTGCGACATCGCGTGGGAGGACAATTGTCCCAGCGGCCCACTGAGTCACTCCATACGACTGGATTGGCCAGAAGAAGATGGAAAGGAATAATGTCGGTACGGGTCTTCGTCATCATCCATGCCTCCAGAAGGGTTGTCTGCCAGGTCGCAGGAGCTGGCAGGCCATGAATTCGCATTGAGCTGGTACTCAGGTGGGTACGTCCTGTAATGCGGGGCAAGAAACCACGATGGACCGGCGAAATCGTCGTTTAAAATAGGACCGAGCGCAAATATTGCGTGGCCTGATCAAGGAGCCCCAACTCCATCTGAAATAGCAAGACATCGAACGGAAGCGCGGCTCTAACGGCTTTGCCCTGAACGGTCAGGGGCCGAGCTAAAGGTTTGTGCGCCCGCACAAGGGTGACCTCGACGGGCAAACAGCTCAAGGACTTCGTAGAGGATGACAAGATCGCCCTCTCGTTCGACGATCTTGCCAATGCGGTCCGCAGCTATTCGGCTACCCGGTCGATACGAGCTAGGTAGCAGCCGTACTTTGCATTATGTGCGTGGAGGTAGACTGCGCGCTGATCCGAAAACAGACGCTCAACCAAAACCTCGATTTCATCACCAGTGGCCAAGTCCGCATGGATGAGCATGTTGTCCTTATCGAATGCGCGCAGCGCAATGATCCTTCGGCGCAGTACATCCGGGACTTCGTCCACCACCGAACAGGCCTCCTGCGCGCCTTCGCGAATGTAGATCGCGTATCTTGAGTTGTACGGATTGTTGACCGGCAAGTGCGCGTAGTTCACCAGCAATACCGTGTCGTCCACAGAGGCATCCCGGAGTTCGATTCGTTCAGGGTAGCCTGGAGATTTATCGACGACATAGCGAATGGCGCCATGCGCCTTCAGTGCCTCGTCGGCAAGCCCGAATAGATGACGGAATGGTTCGGGAGAAAGGCCACTGATGCGGAATGACATACGAACTCCAAATGTTTTCTGGGGGTCCAATGTAGTTGAGCACCGGTCGAAAAAATATCCGTATCTTGCGATTCGAGTTCGTGGCGAACCAGCACGCTATTTCTAAGCTGGATCAGGTGCCGTAAGCTCTGCCCGTCACATGCGGAGGCTGTCTACAAAATGTCTATGCCACGCGACCTGTAATGGAGCCCAACGTGAGGCGCGTGTAAGGATTTTATAATGGCACCGGGTTCGGTTTCCCACGTAAGTTGACGGTTCTTGAGATTCGATCCATCGTGCTGGCATGGCATTTCGGCGACATATCGTTTCCCCAATGGTTACCACTTGTTCACCGCAACAGCGTGCCCCTGCCGATGGCTAGGGAAATGCCACCATGGCTTGAGGTCGCGGCACCCCACATGCCAAGCTTTCGTGATTTTGCTTGGGCGTTCCTGACGATCCTTGTGCCAACGCTTGTCGGTTTGATTTGGGTTGAGCGGCTTGGCGCCCGCAATCTCTCTCTGCTGTTCTTGGTCGGTATTCTTTATGCCGGTGTCCGGCATGGCATGTGGCCTGCGCTGTTCGCTGCATTGCTAGCGTTCTTTTCCTACAATTTTTTCCTCGTGGCGCCGCGTTTCACACTGCACATGGCGCCGGCCGACATTCTCGCGTTCACGACGTTTTTGATTGTTGCTTTGTTGGTCGGCGGACTTGCGGGACGTTTGAGCGATCGCGCGCGTGAAGCAAAGCTTGGATTGCACAACATCACATCGCTGTTCGAGGCAAGTCGCGACTTGTCAGGCGCGATCGACCCTGCGGTGGCGGCGGCGCGTCTGCTCCGGCACCTAGAAAAGGCAGGGTGCCGGGCAGCGATATGGATCGCCGATGAGGGCGACCTGTGCGTATACGTCCGCTCACATGATCTCTCCATCGGTTCCATCGACAAAGCGCAAATGTGCTTCTTGGCTCCCGATTGGGTCGACGAAATCGGAGCCGTGCGCAAACGGTTGAGATTGCGAACCGGTGACCGCGTACTCGGAGGAGTGGCCATCTGGCCATTGCCACACGAGCCGGCTGTGCGTCCTGATCAGCATTGGATCCAAGCCCTCCTCGAATTGGGGGCTGTCGCCATCGACAGGGCCAGGCTCATGACAGAGATCGCGGACGCGAGCATCATTGCGGAGAAGGAAGGTTTACGCACGGCACTCCTTTCCTCGCTGTCCCACGATCTAAGGACGCCGATCGCGACGATCCTTGCTTCGGCGAGTTCGCTGCAGGAACACGATGGGAACTTCGATGCGGCCACGCGCCTGGATCTGCTCGGCACGATCCAGGATCAATCCGAACGCCTAAACCGCTATGTGCTCAATCTCCTTGAGATGACACGCCTGGAATCCGGCGCCCTGCAATTGAATTGCGCGTTGATCGACCCGGGTGAAGCGATGGCGTCATCGCTGAAGCATCTTGAACGGCAGCTCAGTGAGCATCGGCTGGTGCGCGCTTTTGACAATGCGCGGCAGCGCATTTACGTCGATCCGGTGCTGATCGAACAAGCCTTGGTAAATGTGATTGAAAACGCCATCGAGCACGCGCCATCCGATTCGACGATCGTGGTGAAAGTCTGGACCAACGCCGAACATGTCGTGCTCAGTGTCGAAGACGAAGGACCCGGCATACCCCCAGGAGAGATCGATCAAGTATTCGACAAGTTCTTCAGAGGCCGCAGCGATCGGCGCGGCGCGTCGGGCGTCGGACTGGGTTTGTCGGTGACGCGCGGGTTGATCGAGTCGTTCGGCGGCACTGTCGAGGCCGTGAGTCCCGTCGCGGGCAATCGCGGCACGCGGGTCGATATTCGCCTGCCTGCCCATCCAGCACTGGAGACCATCGAGTGAATGAGGTTGCACCGAGCGTCCTGGTGGTCGACGATGAGCCATCGATCCAGCGGGTGCTTAAGCCCTCGCTGGCAGCTGCGGGTTACCAAGTGTCGGTGGCCGGCACCGGCACCGATGCTCTTAGCCAAGTCGCGCGTGCGATTCCCGATGTCATCCTGCTCGATCTTGGCTTACCTGACATGGACGGTAAGGATGTGATTGTCTCTTTGCGGAGTTGGACGATTGCACCGATCATCGTGCTGTCTGCGCGTAATGATGAGGCCGAGCGTATCGCTGCGCTTGACATTGGTGCGGACGACTATGTGATCAAGCCGTTCCATATGGGTGAATTGCAAGCGCGTGTTCGCGCCGCCTTGCGCTATCGCCAGCGTAGGCAAGTGAAACAAACGACATTCTCGGCGGGTGGTTTGCATATTGACTA
Source organism: Dyella mobilis (assembly GCF_016904945.1). Classification (GTDB taxonomy): domain Bacteria; phylum Pseudomonadota; class Gammaproteobacteria; order Xanthomonadales; family Rhodanobacteraceae; genus Dyella_B; species Dyella_B mobilis. Next base: position 71,974 of record NZ_JADIKF010000035.1, on the reverse strand, counting down.
CGTTCAACGCAGCGTCACCGTGTCGGGTCAACCCGTCAAGCTCACGCGCAAGGAATACGACCTGTTGCGCACGCTCGCACAGCATGCGGGTCAAGTGGTGACGCATAAGCAATTGCTCGCTGCTGGCTGGGGTGCAGCTGTAACGGATACGCAGTTCGTGCGCGTCTACATTGGCCAGTTGAGGCAGAAAATTGAGGAGGACCCTGCCACACCGCGCTTGGTGCTGACCGAGTCTGGCGTCGGTTATCGGTTGATCGGCGATTGATGGAAGGCAGGCTGCCCAGCAATGCCGTGGTGATTCGTATGGTAACGGACGATACCCGCGGACCACAGTTCGCGCATGACCAAGTTTGCGACGGATGAAAGGTCAACTTTAACTGTCTTGAAGGTGATGAGCAGCAGGGGGGTGTAAGCGTGGCCCAATTCAACGCGACAATCGGCGAACTCCATTTGGAGGTGGCCTACTCCGAGGACGAGCATGCGATCGCTTGGAACTGCGTGGTCCGTCGTGCGAGTCAGTTGTCGGGAGCCTTGGGTGGCACGGCCAATCTTGCCGACCGACAAAGCGTTCAAAAAGCCGTGGAAGACGCTGTCGGTGTCGCGATTCGCGCCAAGTATCCCTTGGGTTGAATCCTCACCAAATGACGGCAAGCCGAATGGAACTCAGTCTCAACACACTCGCGTTCTTGTTGATAGCGGTTGCCCTCGTGGTGACCGCCGCCACCCGTCTTCGCTTGTCGTATCGCGCCGATGAGGGGGCTGGCAGGCATGGCATTGGCTTCGCTGCCGATCCTCATAAACGGTTTGGTCTGCTCCGGGCCGATCCTGTGACGTCAAGAAATGGACATTCACCGTGACCCATCCAACACTCTATCCTCCACTGAACACCCTCAAGTCGGTGGCGCCGGGCATTTGGACAGTGGATGGGCCATTGGTGGGTCTGGATGCCCCCTTGGGCCTGCGTGTCGAGTTTCCGACCCGAATGACGGTGGTTCGGCTGTCTGGCGGTGGGCTGTGGTGTCATTCGCCCACGGCACCCAACTCCGACCTGTTTGCTGCGCTCGATGAGCTTGGTTCCGTTGAGCACTTGATCTCACCGAACAAACTGCACTATGCGCACATCGCCACATGGAAGCTGCGATACCCCAGTGCCGTGACATGGGCCTCACCGGGCGTCTGTGAACGCGCGGCGAGCAAACGTGCTCAGGTCGTTTTCGACGCAGACCTTCATGACGACCCACCTCATGCTTGGGCGGACGATCTGGCCCAACTGCGCTTTCGCGGTAGCTCGGTGATGGAAGAGTTCGTCTTCTTTCATTGCGCCAGCCGAACGCTCATCCTGACCGACCTGATTGAAAATCTCGAAGCGGCAAAACTGCCCCCTTTCCTACGTTGGATCGGACGACTGGGTGGCGTGCTTGATCCCGACGGCAAGACTCCGCTGGATTGGCGCATGACCTTTCATAAGGCCGATGCGCGGCCCTGTTTGGCCCGGATGCTGGCCTGGCGTCCGCAACAAGTGATCCTGGCCCATGGGCGCTGCTACTCAGAGAACGCCGAGGCCGAATTGCGCAGAGCCTTCCGTTGGCTCAATTGAGGGAAGATCGTTTAAGGTTGCGGTAGACGTATTTTCTCGCGCCTCATTCAAGGGCGCATTACATGATCTGCAATAATTTTAGGATGACTCGCCCCTTGATCCCTTCTTCGAATCCACGTCTGCAAGCTGTCCTCGGACATACGTTTTTTGCACCCCAGCAGTGGCGTCGCCGCATTGCCTTGTGGGTCGGTGCCGTTGTGGTGGCGTTGGCCTCCATTCTGTTCGCCAAGACAAGTGATTGGGCCTATCGGTTGTTCCAACACATCCTGAGCTATGGCACGTGGATTCCACTGTTGCTGACGCCGGTGGTGTTTGGTCTGCTCGCCCGAGTGACCGAAGGGCGTCTTCGCGCCACGCGTGGCAGCGGTATCCCTCAAGTGATTGCCACGTTGCACATTGAGGACGAAAGCTTTCGCGCACGCATGCTGGCCTTGCCGATCGCTGTGGGGAAAATGCTGCTAACCCTTATTGCCCTGGCAGTGGGCGCCTCCATCGGCCGTGAAGGACCTACCGTTCACGTCGGTGCGGGGCTTTTCTATTCACTCGGTCGGCGTTTTGGCTTCACCGACCCCAAAGCCGCATCACGTTTCATCCTGGCGGGTGGCGCATGCGGTATTGCTGCCGCGTTCAATACGCCACTGGCCGGCGTAGTCTTTGCGATTGAAGAGTTGGCGGGCACATTTGAACATCGGTTCAGTGGTTTGTTGCTGACCGCCGTCATCGTCGGTGGTGTGGTGTCACTCGGCATTTTGGGTAATTACGCGTACTTTGGTGTCGTGCAGGCCAATCTGCCGCTGGGCCATGCCTGGCTGGCGGTGTTGCTCACGGGCGTGATCTGCGGATTACTCGGTGGGCTGTTCGCGCGTTTGATCCTCCTTAGTCAGCATGGACCATTGGCGATGATCGGTCGCCTCCGTGGCCGCGCACCTGTGTTGTTTGCCGCAAGTTGTGGTCTTGCCATGGCCATCATTGGCGTGCTGTCTCACAACACGGTGTATGGCACCGGCTACGATGAAGCCCGTGCGTTCGTGCAGGGGGCCGCTGTTACGCCAGGGCAGAGTTTCGGCGTCGCCAAGCTCCTTGCCAATGTCGTTTCCTACTGGGCAGGCATCCCGGGTGGCATTTTCTCGCCCGCCTTGGCGGTGGGTGCCGGTCTAGGCCACAACATCGCTTACTTCCTGCCGGACGTGCCTGCTGCGTCCGTGGTGCTGCTGGGCATGAGCGCTTATCTGTCCGGCGTGACGGGTGCGCCGCTGACGTCAGCGGTGATCGCCATGGAATTGACCGACAACCAAGAGATGGTGATTCCCATCATGGCGGCGTGCTTGTTGGCGCGCGCAGCCGCTTCGATCTTCTGCCCGACGCCGGTTTACAAGGATTTCGCCGAGCGCATGGTGCAAGATTTTGAACGGCAACGATCGAAGGAGGGTGAAACCTCTGACAATGCACAAGCATCGTCGCATGTAGGAGCTACGAGCGCCTTCGGTGAACCCACCGTCCCGAGCAATGATGCGGCCGAAAAGAGTTAAGCGCCCTCTGTCGATCGAGAGACCGCCAGGACATTCACCGGAGCTGCCTGCCTCTCCCTTAGCTTAGCTATCTCATACCAACTCGGCAGTCGGCGGTTTGATTCGGAGCCAAGCGACCAGCTCCTGACGATAACTTTGACGGTAACAAGGAAAACCTAACGAACAAAAACGGCTTAGCTATGCGATTTTAAAGCCAAGATTCGACGCCTATTTCCGCAACCAAGGCTTGTTGCGTGGGAGCATTCTTTCCAAACTCACCACGCGAACAGGCTCAGCCTGAGCTTCCGTATTGTTGGTTATATTCTGTTGATCTATGGGCATACCCCGTGCAGGAATGGATACCACACGCGAAGGTTCGTTCTGAGCAACACCCGGCTTGCTGCTGTCTTCTTTTACATGATGCGCTTTTGAAGGTGTTATGACGTCTGTCTGTTGCTCGTCCTTCATGGAGTTAGGCTTGCTGTTTACTACTTTAAGTGCATGGAGATAGTCGGCCCACGCTTGCATCATATCCTTGCGAATATCCAGATACTTAGCAGCGTAGTTATAGGCGCCCTTCACCTCATTAGGCTCTGCATGAGCTAGCTGACACTCGATAGCTCGTTCGTCCCAGCCCATTTCGTTCAAACGGCTAGATGCCATAGCACAAAAGCCATGACCGGTCATTGTGTCGCCATCATAGCCAACGCTGCGCAACCCAATATTCACGGCGTTCTCGCTCATGTGCCGGCTTGCTCCACGCAGACTAGGAAACACATAACGCCCCTGGCCTGTCAGCAATTGTAAATCACGCAGAATGGCCACAGCCTGGATAGACAGCGGTACCAGATGATCCAATTTCATCTTCATCCGTGCTCCAGGGATGTGCCACACCGCACCTTCCAGATCAAGCTCTGACCACTCCGCTCCGCGCAGTTCACCAGCGCGTACAAAAACAAGCGGTGCCAGCTTGAGCGCTGCATGGGTAACGGGCTGACCAGTGAAACCGTCGATATCACGCAGCAGTTGCCCGATCTTCATTGAATCAGTGATCGCGGCATGATGCTTGTGCTTTACGCGCTTGATCGTGCCACGTAACGCGATAGTAGGGTCGGCCTCAGCTTTGCCTTCCAGAATGGCCCAGTGGAATACGTTGCTGCGCACCGCCACATGGCTCAAGGCCACCGCCACTCCGGACAGTGCGAACGTAGGATTTTTCGGGCGCGTCGCGCGCCTGGCGCGGGTCCATCAGGAAGGAGCGATGAATCGCGTCACGCCCGGCGGGAAAAGGTTCCGATACCCGCAGCGCCCACTGCTGGGCTTCTCTCCGGCCGACCGAGAAAGGATTCGGGATCGCCTTCTCGATTACCTCCATCCCTGACGGCTGCTAGGATGGGCCATAGCAACTGGATGCTGGGCCGTCCCGAGGGGGGAGACAGCCACCATGGATATCTACGATCATTTCCGCATCGCCGCGCGTGTCGTGACGAACCATTCCACCTATTCGCCCCAGCGGCAGGTACGCATCATCTCTGTGCCACGCATCAAAGACGTGGTGCGCCAGAAGATAAGAAGCGTAGACACCAGCCTGCCCATGGCGGATGCTGTATTGGAAGAAAGTGCGCAGCGGGGGTTTTGGAAAATGGACTTCGATCAGGATGACGAGCTGGATATCGTCATCGTTCGATAAGCTCGCACCATGTATACCGACGAATTTCTCAACCTGATGTGTCGCGCCATGCGACGGCACGCCTCGCAATCGCCCACGCACGCTGCCTGGGTTATTACCATCGCGCATTTCGAATATGTATTCCTGGTGGAAGGCCATTACCTCCCACCGCGGTTTGCCTCCCTGCAAGAAGCTCTTGAGCAAGGCGCGAAACGTGGATTGTGGGAAATGGACCTCGATCAGGATCAGGAAACGGACGTCGTTGTTTTGAAATAGCACATCGCTAATAACTAACGTTGTTCTGCATGCTGTCGTACAGAACAACAATAAGCTGCGCATTAAGTAAGCCTCCCTCGAGGGGATGCAATATCCGACCTCACCAATTATTGCGGGCTACGGGAAGACGGTTCAGCTGTTACGCCAACCGTTCATCACCTATTTCGCCCAGGCCTGCAAATTGGTCTATGAAGCGGACAGCCTGCTGTTCTTGGGCTATGGATTTACCGACCCGCATTTGAACGCCACCTTTTCCGAGGTCAGGAAGCGTCGCAGGCCCGCCATCGTGGTGACGTGGGGCAATGATGACCCTAAGCGTGGGCCCATCGACGACGCACTGGCGTGGCGCCAGGATGCGTGGTCTCACAATCTTCTGAACGTTTTGCCCACACCGCAAACAAAGATGAGTAAGCCGGGATTTTGCATCCCCTTTTCCATTAGGAACCACAAAGAGACCAACGAGTGCGAAGTTTCCAATAGCGATACCCATCCGCTGGCCATTTGGTACGGAGGAATGTTGGACGCCTGCCGTCATCCGGAAAAAATATTGTCTTACCTTCGGTAACCAGCGATGCGCATCGAGTCGCTGGGATTAAGTGCCCCTGGACGAGGCAAACGCCAAACCCGAGACCACCCCCAAAGAAGGATCACCCGCGACGACCGCCGTTGCGGGGAAGTTCGCTTGGACTTCCTTCTGCAATAGCGATGAACGAGAGCTGCCGCCCGTCAGGAAAATGCTGGCAGGCACGTCAGGCATCTCATCGCGCACTTGACCAAGCAGGCGTCTCAGCCTGGAAAGAAAATCATCGGCTGCGCGCTCAAGATCGCCTCGTCCGATATCCAGCGCCAACCCCTTCTCAATGAACGTCAGGTCCGCATCCGATACTGCGTTGTCGCCTAGTTCGATTTTTACGCGTTCGGCAGTCCGATTGAGGCGAGTCGTAGCGCCCAGCTGCTGAAGGGCGCGCAGCCGTGTACCAAAGGGCTCATCCACCAGTCGATAGTTTTGCCGCCGAAACTCGCGCTGTTTCGGGAGAATATGCACGCTCGCCGCCTCGACAAAATGATGGACCGGAACGGTGGAGACGTCTTTTCCGAAATGGGGCATGAAGCTGTGCAGGCTCACTCCTACGTCCAGATCCGTGCCGCCTTTGGAAAGCCCCCAACTCTGATGGATGACGGGATCGTCTTCGCCACCCAACTCGGCGTAGGCCACGTCTGTCGTACCGCCGCCTATATCCACAATCAACGCGTGCTGCCGATGCGCCAAGCTCAAGTGATAGTGCATCGCGGCGGCGGCAGGTTCTTCCAGGAAAGCCACGTCATCAAACCCCGCGATGGCGGACGCCTCGCGCAAAAGCTCCAGTGCCTGCTCGCCGCCTGCAAGACCCATGGAGCTTCGAAATTCCACCGGCCGGCCGATGACGGCACTTCGCACCGACACACCGAGTTGCCGAGTCGCCGTGAGACGAATGTGCTCCAGAATGTGAGCCGCAATGTTGACAATCGTGCGCCGCACCGAGGGATCGAGACGGTATCCGAGCATGGACTTGGGCGATTCGATTAAGTGACCGGTGCCCTCTTCCAAATACGCTTCAACCGCCTCTTCTCCAAATAGAGCGTCCTGAAAACTCGCAATGGAGGCGGCGGCTGTACGCGTCTGCTCTTCCATCCACTGGCGGCGCACGACGCGGAGCGCGTCTCGATGACGCTGCGCTTCCGACAAGGACGGGCTTTCCCTTCGCATACGAAGCAGCAGCGCCTCCACTTGCGCCTCCAAGGCCGGGGTCAAGCGAAAGTCATCGGGATTGGGGAGTACCTCGGGAAAGAACACCGCGGTGCGAAATTGAGATGCATCGCCGAAGCGAATCAAGGTCAATGCGCCATTCACCATGGCCGCCGCCGCCGAATAGCTGGTTCCAAAATCGATTCCAATACGCATACGGCGCTCACAAGACAATTAGGCCTATCAAGCCGCCCATCATGGCACCTCCGGGAGGTTCGCATGAACGCTTGGGTGGGGCTGCGCTTGCTGCCCGGCAGAACCCGCGCTATTGTTTCCACGGGAGATGGCATTCCTCCTCGCGTGACGAACCGCCCCCGCGGCTAATGATGCCTACCGACTGCATCGTCCTTGTGCTGGCACTTATGAAGTGGCGGGCACACGGTGTGATGCCGATCGATAGGGTGTCATCACCGCCGCATGAGGAAGTCTTCGGATTGCTCCGCGGTGATCGTAGCCTTGCCCGGCGCGTCACCGGGCCGATCGTCAGTCTGTGACGCCGGCGGCCTGAACATGCTCTTCTCCCCTGCTACCCGTATCGTCTGGCGTACCTATCGGCGATTGCTTGGATATACCGCATCGCACCGTCGCATGGCGACCGTGGCCATGCTCGCCATGGTGGTGGACGCCTTGTGCATGACGCTCTTTGCAAAGCTTATCAAGCCGCTGCTTGATCGACTTTTCATCGACAGAGATCCGTCGACTATTTTCTGGATGCCACTATGGATCATCAGCATTTTCGTAGTTCGAAGCATTGCGTCATTTGCCAGCGATTACGCCATGGCCTACGTCGCAAGGAGTGTCGTGTACGACATGCGTAACGACGTATTTACGGCGTACATGTACCTACCCGTGGACTACTTCAATGCGGAGAGCGACGGGATGCAAATCGCCCGGGTGAGCTATACCTGCGAACAGGTTGCGCAGGCGGCCACCGATGCCGTTAAAACGATTCTGATTGATGGCTTGACTGTTATCGGACTTGTCGCCGTCATGATCTATTACAGCGCCGAACTGGCGCTTGCTTTACTGATCATGGTCCCTACCGTGGCTCTGATTGCCACCAAAGTAAGTCAATCCTATCGACGATCGAGTGCGCTAATGCAACTCGCCATGGGGACCATCACGTCCGTCGTCGCGAGTGCCGTGACCAGTTATCGTGAAATAAAAACATACAGTGCGCAGCTGCAAGAAAAAAAGCGTTTCTTTGTCATTACCGAGCGTGTTCAGCGCTTGAATCTGAAAGTGGCGGCGACCAGTGCGCTGGCCACTGCCTTGGTCCAGCTAGTGGCGGCAGTCGCTTTAGCTTTTCTCATTTACCTCGCCACACGCCCTAACCTGCTCTACAGCATGACACCTGGGACATTCTTTGCTGTCATCATGGCCATGGGCGGCATACTGCCGTCACTCAAACGACTTACTGGCGTGCAGGCCGCGATGCAGCGGGGCATGGTGGCGGCTGAAGATTTGTTTGCGGTCATCGATGCGCCCGCAGAACCTGACGAGGGCCAGCTCCTCGCGGATGGTATCCAGGGGGAGCTTGAGTTTCGCCACGTGCAATTCACCTATTCCGCAGCGCCGACACCCGCTCTGCGAGACATCACATTGCGGTGTCGGCCCGGCACCGTTACGGCGTTAGTGGGGCGCTCAGGCAGCGGCAAGAGCACGCTATCCAGTTTAGTGCCGCGCTTTCACGATCCGAGCGGCGGGAGCATTCGGCTCGACGGGATCGATCTGCGGGACTATCGGCTCGCGTCGCTTCGCCAGAATATTTCCTGGGTCGGCCAATCGGTCGTGTTGTTCGACGATACGGTGGCGGCCAATATCGCCTACGGGGAACTGAGCAGAGCCAGCGAGCAGGACATTCGAAAAGCTGCCGAGGCCGCCAACGCGTGGGGCTTTATTGAACAGCTGCCGCAGGGCTTGCATACGCCGATCGGCCGCGATGGCGAATTGCTTTCAGGCGGGCAGCGTCAGCGGATTGCGATCGCGCGTGCGGTGCTAAAAGATGCGCCTCTCTTGATTTTGGATGAAGCGACCTCCGCGTTGGATACGGAGTCGGAGCAATTGATTCAAGAGGCGTTGCAGCGGTTGATGCACCGACGCACCACTCTGGTCATAGCGCACCGCCTCTCCACCATCCAGCATGCGGACCAAATTGTCATGATCGATCGGGGACGCATCATCGAGCATGGGACCCACGCCAGCCTTTTGGCCGCCGATGGCGCGTATGCCCACCTGTATCGGCTGCAGTTCTCGCAATCGGGCAGCCGGCAACCCTCCTAGGGGCGGACCATGCGCTCTCTTGATGGCGCGCCGCCCTTCCAGTAATGTTTTTCCCTGGGAGATGGCATTCCTCCCCGATCGACCCAACCGCCGTAAGGCTAATGATGCCTACCGAATGTGCCATCCGGATCGTGATGGTTGGTAGGCATGACTTTCCTTCCAAAGTCCGACCCGGAGCGCGCTTTTGTCAGGTTTGCGCTACGGAGGTCGTCATGCGTGTTTCCCGTCTAAAAGGTGTTTCGCATCGTATCGGTGCATGTCCACCCACGCCGTCTGCCGGATGTGGTGGCGGCCTAGGGATCGAACCGCGCCATGGCTAACCGACTGCTGGTTCTGTATGACGGCTCGGCAGATACCCGCAGGGCGGTCGAGGAGGCACTGGAGCTCGCGGCAGAAGTTCACGCCAGCCTCTTTGTCCTGGCGATCCGACTGGAAGAAGAGGCGGTATCCGCGGTCGAAGTGGGAGAGCGGCTCACCCAGGACCTGGTGGGGTTCGCCCACCAGGGGACGCCCTTGGGCGTCGATGTGGATGCCAGCTACCTGGACGCCCCCACTCCCGATCTGCTCCAGCAAATACTGCTCGCACACGGGATTGATCGCATCATCATGGGCCGGCCTGAAGGCGGTGCGTCGCGCACCAACACCCTGTTGTTGAAGGCGCTCCACGACGATTGCTCCATTCCTATCACCGTGGTCGGATGAGCGAGGCCGTTATGACACCGCGTCCTCATGCTCATGCGCCCAATCGGACCGAAGAGGCGCGCCGCTCATTGATGGACGCCATTCGTGAGCTGCCATTAGCCGCTCACTTTGGTCGCCCCACGCTCAAAGCGGCCGAAGCGCTGGCCTTGCGTAGCAAGGACTGGCAGAAACCGCTCGCTTGGTTTCAACCGGAAGGCAGCCAAGCGCAAGCATTGCAATGCAGCGTGATGGACATGGATGGCGGCTTTCAGTGCGTGACCGTGTACCTGTTCGCACTGTTCGGACAGATCCAGTTGGATGCTCAGTGCAGTTGTGGGCTTGCGCAGTGCGTGCACGCGGCTGCGATGCTCATCCGACTTCAGCAGCTGCTGGATTGGCCGCGGGCCATGACGCCCTTGCAACGGTGGCAACAGAGCGTTGAGAGCTGGCATGAGGTGCCTGAAACCTCGGGTACCGTCCTTCCCAAAAATGAGTCCTGGCGACTGGTTTGCCTGCTGCACGCCGAGGGGGAGCGCCCGCCTTTCAAAGTGGCCGTCCAATTGCTGCTTGCCCATGGACCAGAGCCCGAGCGCTGGATGTCGGTCGAACAGCCGAAAGCGCATCCTCACCTATCGCGGCAGGCCATTTTGTGGCAATCGCAGCTGGCCATGACACAGAAACGCCGGCGCACCCATGACACCGCCTTTGTATTGCATGGCACCGCCGGCGCCCATCTGCTGACGGAGTTTCTGGACGCGGGGATATGCATGCATGCGCATGCCTTGCAGGAAATCCACGCAGGCAAACCGCGTCAGCCCGAGTGGGAATGGTCGCACGATCGCCATGCCAATGCCCGTCTCGCACTGCGTTGGGAGACCTCCCACGAGGTGCAATTGATCGAATTGGCGGGCTTGCACTACCTGGATCTCTCCACGGGCGAGCTGGGCAGCCTGGCGCTGTCGAAAATGGCGTGGGACATCCTTCAACAAATGCCGCCTGTGGGCACGCGAGAGGCGGAGGCGCTTACGCATGCGTGGCCGCCTCATCCCCTGCTCATCCATGTACCCCACCCTCCGCCTCCCCCTACTCTTCGCCACGTCGACGCATCGTGTCATCCGGTGATCGTCATCCGTGCTTCACGGCACGACCAACGTGGTGATCACGTGTTTTACGCGCAGGCGTATGCCGACTACGCTGGCCATCGACTAGAACTGGCGAGCGATTTGCATCAGCAGGAATGGGTTGCCCAAGCCGGCCACGAATATGTGCTCTTACAGCGTGATGTTGATCAAGAGGCCCGTGCACGAAAAGCTCTCCATGCCCTCGGCTTGGTGGAGATCGCGACACTGGTGCCGGAGGCGCGTCGTGTACTGACGCCTACGCCCGACCTCGGCGCCCTTGCTCACCGCGATTGCCACCATGGGGGTGCCGAGACGTTTTCGGCGCTCGAAACGTTGCTGCAGGCATTGGGAGATGCCGGCTACACCATCGAGTACGACCCGGAATTGCCCTTCACCGTCTTACCGCATGACGTCGAGTTAAGAGCGATCCTGGACAAGGGAGAGCGGCCCGGCTGGACACAATTTGAGCTCGCCGCCACGATCGACGGCGAAGACATCGATGTATTGCCGATTGTGCTGGGCGGGCTTGCTCGGCGCGCGTTTTCATTGACCCCGCTCCCCAGCGAACCTGCCGGTGCGCATTGGCTCGCCCCCTTGGGGGCGGGTCGCTGGCTTCCGCTGCCGCTTCATCAGCTACGGGAATGGATGGCGCCGCTGCTTGAATGCCTCGACCGCCCGACGGCGTCGCAGGAGCGCCATCTGAACATCTCGCGCTCACAAGCCATGGCATTGAGTAGCTGCTTGCAGCACCAGGGCGTTAGCGTAGAAGGCAGTCAAGCGTCTCATATTGCGCGAACCCTTGCGGCGCTTCGCGCGGCGGTCACGCTGTCTCCCATGATCACCGTTCCGCCGTCCTTTCGAGGAACGCTACGCGGCTACCAACACGAAGGCCTCCAGTGGCTGCAGGCTTTGCGACAGAGCGAGCTCGGGGGCGTTCTTGCCGACGACATGGGGCTTGGAAAGACCGTCCAGATCATCGCCCACCTTCTGATGGAGGATGAAGCCGGGCGATTGGATCGGCCCGCCCTGATCGTTGCGCCAACCAGCCTGATCTTCAACTGGCTGGACGAAGTGGCGCGCTTTGCGCCGACGCTTCATTACGTCAACTTCACCGGCGCAGCGCGAGCGTCGTTGCATGATGCGCTTCCCGGTGCGCACATCATTATCACCAGTTACGCCTTGGTTGCTAACGACCTTCCCATCTTGGAGAAGATCGACTACACCATGCTGGTATTGGATGAAGCGCAGTGGATCAAGAATCCGCTAACGCAGACGGCCCGCGCCGTACGCCAGTTGCACGCCACGCATCGGCTTGCCGTAACCGGCACGCCTCTTGAAAATCACCTGGGCGAATTGTGGGCACACTTTGATGCCGTACTACCGGGCTATCTGGGTGACTATCGTTCCTTCAAGCGAAGCTTCCGCCAACCGATTGAGCAGTACGAGGATGATGTCCGGAAGGCCATTCTGCGGCAAAGGATTGGCCCATTCCTTCTGCGTCGCACTAAAACAGCCGTTGCGCCCGAACTCCCTCCAAAAACGGAAACCACCTTGCGCGTCGCCATGGGTGAACGCCAACGGACTCTGTATGAGTCGCTGCGACTGGCCCAAAACGAGCGCGTACGTGAAGCCTTGGCCAGCTATAACCAGGAACAATCGCGGATTGTCGTGCTATCGGCGCTGCTCCGTTTGCGCCAGGTTTGCTGCGATCCACGTTTAGTTGAATCGTTGAGTCAACCGCCAGATTCGGCCAAGCTTGAGGCTCTGCTGGAATTGATCCAGTCGCTGCGCGAAGAAAATCGTCAAATTCTGGTGTTCAGTCAATTCACCTCGATGTTGGCCTTGATCAGCGTGGCCCTTAAGGGAGCAAACGTTCGTCACACGATGTTGACAGGCGACACCGCTGATCGGGCAACACCGGTGCGCGACTTCCAATCGGGCGCCTGTCCGATCTTGCTGGCGAGCCTGAAAGCGGGTGGCGTCGGGTTGAATCTCACGGCCGCTGATGCGGTGATCCACTACGACCCGTGGTGGAACCCTGCTGTCGAGATGCAGGCCATCGACCGCGCCCATCGCCTAGGCCGAGAACACCCGGTGTTTATCTACAAGCTGATCTGCGACAACACGATCGAAGAAAAGATCGACGCCATGAAGAGTCATAAGAGCGATCTGGCCGGCGCTATGCTGAGTGAAAGTACGGCTCCGCTAGAACGCCTGAACGATAACGATCTTCGTGAATTGTTTGACCTCGCCTCTCCTTGATGCCACCCCTTACCCGCAGGAGCACGTCCCATGAAGATCACCCACATTGACGCGATAGAAGTACTCGACTCGCGTGGCAATCCCACCGTCGAAGCTGTGCTGCGGCTGGAAGACGGTTCCGAAGGCCGTGCCATCACACCATCCGGCGCCTCTACCGGCATGCATGAGGCCGTCGAGCTGCGCGATGGCGATCCACACCGTTATGGTGGGAAAGGTGTCCAAAAAGCGGTCGGTCATGTGCGGCGCGAGATAAGTGGCGCCGTGCTTGGCAAAGATCCCGGCGATCAGCGTGCCTTCGATCATCTTTTGTGCGAGTTGGACGAGACGCCCAATAAGAGTCAACTAGGTGCGAACGCCACCCTTGCCGTATCGATCGCCTATGCACGCGCGACGGCCGCGTCGAGGAAGATGCCTCTTTACCAGCACCTGGGGGGCGATGATGCGGTCATCCTGCCGGTGCCCTGCCTCAACGTGATCAACGGGGGACGTCACGCCGACAACACCGTGGATTTTCAAGAGTTCAAGATTGTCCCCCATGATGCCGAGAGCTTTGCCGAATCCATTCGCATGGGTGAAGAAGTGTTTCATGCGCTGCGTAAGCTGCTGCAAGAGCACGGACTCTCGACCGGCGTGGGCGATGAAGGCGGATTTGCACCGAATTTGCACAGTAACGAGCAGGCCATCGAGCTCATCGTCGCGGCGATCAAATCAGCCGGTTATCAGCCTGGCGAACAGGTGTCACTGGCCCTCGACCCCGCTGCGAGCGAGATGTGGCACCACGGCCGCTATCGTTTTTTCAAATCCACCCAGTCAGAGCGCGAGAGTGCCGCGATGATTGCACTCTGGGACGACTGGCTGCAGCGCTACCCGATTGTCCTGCTGGAAGACCCGCTTTCAGAACATGACTGGGAAGGCTGGGCTCAGTTGACCCAAGATCTTGGTGATCGCGTAGAACTCGTCGGTGACGACATCTTTTGCACCAACCCCGAGCTTCTGAAACGGGGAATTCGGGAAGGTGTGGCCAACTCGATCCTCATCAAACCCAACCAGATCGGCACCGTCACGGAAACCCTGGACTGCGTACAGCAGGCCAAAGCTGCAGGGTATGGGTGCTACGTATCTCACCGTTCAGGTGAGACAGAAGACACGTTCATTGCGGATCTTGTCGTCGCCATCGGCTGTGGTCATATCAAGACCGGCTCGGGCTGTCGCGGCGAGCGAACCGCCAAGTTCAACCGACTGCTGCGTATCGAACACGAACTGGGTCCGCGCGCCCGCTTTGCAGGCCGATCGGCGTTCATGCGCTAACGCTTTCACCGATCCCGCATGCCACGAACTGAGGCGCGCGGGATCGGTTTTTTTGCGGTGCGCACCCCATCTGGCGCTCGGCGTAGCCAAGGGGTTCGCCGTCACGTGCCTGCCCTCTTCCCAAACACTTCTTGATAGAGGTCATGGCCATAGCTGGTTTCCAACGGAGCGCCCTCCACCAGGCGGAACGTTCGAGTGCCATCATCCAGACGCTCCGCGCGTAGGAAGAGCGCATCCTCGCGACCACATTCCATCAGCCCATGCGCAAACGTGTACAGGTGCGTGACGAAATAAACCACGATGCGCCGATCCAGTAGGGCCGTGGTGATCTGTCTGGCAATCTCAGCACCTTCCATCTCATTCGTGGAGGCGAACGATTCGTTGAAGAGCACCATGGCGTCCGGGGCGATTTCCTTGGCGATATCGCTCAACCGGCCTAATTCTTCGTCAAGCTTGCCATGCTTCATCGTCGCGTCTTCTTCGCGCTTATAGTGCGTGTACAGCGCATTACAAAGCGCCCCTGCATAGGTGCCGGCGGCGACAAACATGCCGCTCTGCATCATGAGCTGAGCAATACCCACGCTACGCAGAAAACTGGACTTTCCGCCTTGATTGGCGCCGGTAATAATCACCGCGTGCTTTTTATCCGTGTTTAACGTGTTCCCCACAATGTCGCGGCCCAGGCTTAAGGCCAGGCATGGATCGTAAAGGTCACTGAAGTGTCGGGGGCCAATGCCAGCATCCGACACGTCGGGAAGTGTCACGGGGCGCCCCAGTGCTTCCAGCCTGGACTCCAGATTCAGGCAACCCACATAGAATGCGAGCTCCGTACGCAGCATCTGGAAGAAAGCCATGATGTGATCCATGGACTGGGCCAGTGCGTTCGCAACCCGATTGATGCCGCGGTTGCGCATCTGCCCTACCGCCTGTGCCCCGGCCATATCCCGCTCATGCAGGCGAAACGTATACGACGGTGAGGGACTGCCAAAGACCCGTTTCAGTAAGCCATGACTTCGATCCTTCGGTCGGCGCAACATAAAATGGGTGCCTTCGTTCCCGGAGCCCAATTGGGCACTCAACAGGACGCCATGTCGAAATTTCAGCTCTTTAAGGTGCGCCTGTACACCGGACAGATAGTCGTCAGAGAATTCAGCGCGCAACATGGCAAAAATGTTGCCCAGACCGCGCGAGCCGAACTGACCGATGCATGCATCGGCCACCACCCTCATCTTTTGCAAGACGCTCACAAACAACTGCAGCACCTCGACCGAACCGTGCAGGATGGACGAGGGCTGATCGCTAGAGAAACTCCAATAACACCGCTTCCTGCCTTCTATCGCTTCCACGGTCAGGGTGTACATCTGCCGAACCACGTCCGGGTGTTTCAAACTGTCCCATAAAACATCATGACGATACCGTATGGTTTCTATGTCATTGGTGAAGCAAAGAAGCAGCACCCTGCGCGCGATATCCAGGACGAAGTCATCGTCATCGGCCATGATCTTCAGCAGAACGTCCAGTTCCAGATCCTTTCGTAACGTAGCCTCGTGGCCTGGAAGGTCCTGGTCTGCATCGAAATTCTTCGCAGGGTGCATGAGATAGGCTTTCATATCCCAATCCGCCTTACCAGCCAATCGTAGGTCACGCGATACTTCTCGGCGATGGCCAGTGCGTATGCCAACCCGTCTGCGAGGCGTCGCTCCACTTTAAAGGTGCGGATCGTTGGATCCTTGGGGTCGAGCGTGCTAGTCATGCTCACGGTCATATCGCCGTATGAGGCCAGGTCCGTCAGGAAGGTGACGCACACGCCAATGACGTCCAGTTGCGAAAGGCGACTCATGATCTTCTTGCCTAGAAACATCGCATCATCCAGTGTCGTTGACGCGAAGATCTCGTTGATGATGACGATACTGCGGTCCGTGGCCTGATCAAGAATGTGGTGGATGCGCACCAGATCATCCTTGAGCTTGCCGCGGAGGTTGCTGATATCCTCCTCCTTCTCGAAGTGAGTCAAAAGACGATCGAAAAAGAAGAGGTTTGCCTCCTTCCCTGGCACCGCGCAACCTAACGCCGCCAACCAATGCATCTGCCCAAACATCCGGGCGAACGTCGTCTTGCCGCCCTGATTCGGTCCGGACACCACCAGCAATCGTTCGACATCGCTCAAAGAGAAGTCGTTGCAGATCACGCGAGCGTTGTCTCGAATCAGGCGATTGGCCAGCGCGAGATCGAACGATTCCAAAGACGCCACTTCCTTATCCGTGTCCGACAAGCGGGGGTAACAAAACGGTAGGTATCGCGCACGAAAGCGGTCGATATGGTTCAGATAAGCCACATAAAACTGAATTTCACGATCGAATCGATTGACGGTCTCGTCCTGGAACTGTTCGTTTTCCTGGCCGAACGTTTCGAGCTCCAGAAATACCTCGGGCTGAAGCAGGGCCACCCGCTCCAGAATTTGGGCATCGATATGGTCTAGCCCGGGCCCGCGAGAAAAGTGCGCGAGATAGGTTTTCGACACACCTTGGCTAAATTTGGCGAACGTCTTTTCGATGGCCTCACTGGCATCGACCTCCCCTTCACAGGCGCGGACCGTAATGGCTCGCCCATTGATATGCAGGCCATAGCGTATGGCCGACAATGCATCGATAAGCGATCGGGCCGCGCTTAGCCTCTGTGCAAAACCGTCAGAGCGCACGTACTGCGTCAGATAGCCCATCCAAGCACAGAGACCACGCGAACGCGGCCTCTCCCTGTGTAGATCCTGAACTAAACGTTCCACGGCAGCGCCATACAGACTGATGGCGCCGATCAGCCACCGCTCCCTCTCGTAGCGATAGTGCAGCTTCTCTCGCTGCGTGAGTTGGTCGCGCAGCGCCTTCATGCTGCTGGCGAATACGCCTATCGCCGCCATCAACTCATGCCGCTCCAGGTCCTGCATAACCTCCTGGCGGTATGCCACCTCGTCCAATGAACGCGCGGTGGCATAGAAAAAAGGCGCCAGGCGGTAGTCTTCCTTGCCCGTGGTAATGGCGGTCACGATCTGATCCAAATTCAGATCGTGAAAGCACTCAGGCATTTGGGACGTTTCACCCACAGTATCCGCATCCTGTCCGGCGAACAGAATGCTGACGAAGGGAGCTGCATCGAGGGTCGTGGCGTCGTTCATGAGGCCAAACCCTATTTGGGCTCGCTTTGATACGCCGTATAACGATCAATGCAGGCCAGAATTTCCTGGCGTGCTGGACCGACATCACGCCACCCCTCAAAGCGAACCCACTTGCCTTTCTCCAGGTCCTTGTAATGCTCAAAGAAGTGTTGAATGCGGCCTCGTGTGGTATCAGGAATGTCGGCAAGAGCCTGCCAGTGTGCGTAACCGGCGAATGTGCGGGTCACCGGCACCGCAATCAGTTTCGTGTCCTCGCCATTTTCATCGGTCATGTCCATGACACCGAGCGGCCGGCATACGATGACGGAACCCGGAATCAGCGGCATGGGCATGACAATCAGCACATCCAGCGGGTCACCATCCCCACAGAGCGTACCGGGCATATACCCATAGTTGCAGGGATAGCGCATGGGTGTGGATAGCACGCGGTCGACGAAGATCGCACCCGACTCTTTGTCTACTTCATACTTGACCGGCTCCGCATCCATGGGAATTTCAACGATGGCATGAATGGCATCTGGAATTTGCGGACCGGGGGAAACCTTATCGAGTGCCATGGCACTTACTCTCTCTCAGTTAAATGCTGTGTTTCATTGATGGAATGGATCGTGAAACGATCCTCATGGAAATGAAGATCGCTGATGCCACAGGGCGATGGCGATGTCAGCCAATAGCTTGCGGGCGATAGTCCGAGGGCATGACACAGAAGTAGTCGAATGACGCTGTCGTGAGCAACGATTGCGATCGTGCCGTGATGGTTGGCGTGCAGGATGGTCTGCAGGGCATCAGTGGCACGCGCAAGCACCTCATACAGGGATTCCCCACCCGGCAAGCGCATCGTGTGGGGAGCGCTGTGCCATGTCGTTAGCTCGTTAGGCCAGCGTTGCGCCACTTCTGTCAGAAGCTTGCCCTGCCAGGTGCCGTAATCGATGTCATTAAGCCCGTGATGCGGCATGACATCCAGCTTGAAGGGACTCGCGATGGCATCCGCAGTCCGTACGCAGCGCGTCAATGGGCTGCAATAGACAGCATTGAGCACCCAGCGATCACTAATGGCATCCCTCGTCTGTTCGGCTTGAGTTATCCCGCGTTTCGTCAGCGCCAAGTTCGTGCGTCCGCGAAAACGCGGCGGTGTGATGCCCTCGACCTCCCCATGCCGGATGAGCAAGATTGTGGTCATGACTGTGGCTCCTTTATGGAGGTTGAGAGAACGGGCGTTCGCGCAAAGAGCAACAACGGCACACCTAGCACCTGGAGTGCCATGGACAGCACCACGATGAATCCAAGCGAATGCTCATACGCCCACCCC
Organism: Dyella mobilis; assembly: GCF_016904945.1. Taxonomy (GTDB): domain Bacteria; phylum Pseudomonadota; class Gammaproteobacteria; order Xanthomonadales; family Rhodanobacteraceae; genus Dyella_B; species Dyella_B mobilis. Next base: position 53,005 of record NZ_JADIKF010000035.1, on the reverse strand, counting down.
AGGGCGAGGCTTCCAAGAAACCAAGCCACCCCGAAAACGGTGTTGAAGACGCCGTAGGCGGAGGCGCGCCGTTCAGCAGGAACCAACCGCGACACTGCGGCCCGCATGACCGATTCATGGGCCCCTACCCCGATGCCCCACAGAACGACGCCGATGGCGACCCATGTCGCGTTGCCAAGGAAGACACATGGCGCGAACAGCGAAGACAGTGCGGTAGCGCCCAGCAAAGCACTCACGCCGTAGCAATCGAACCAACGGCCGAACATCAGTGCACTCGCACCTGCTGAGACCATGCCCAACGCATACAGCGGCGGGATCCATATATCGGGGAGCACATGCGACACGTGCGCGTGGAAGGCGATCAGCGAATAGTCTGCAAATCCAGCCGCCACCAACGAGGTACCGCATAAATAGAGCAAGAAGCGACGATTCGCATCCACGACCGGTACATGCGGCAATCGCTCCAGGTCTCGTGGCGTGGGGAACGCCAAGCGTGCTAACAGGAGTGCCACCAGGCCAGCTGCCGCCGGCAGCAGCAAGCATGCATAAGCCAGGTGATAGCTACCGCGTAGAAACAGCACTGCGGCCATCAGCAGAGGGCCAATGGTGGCACCGGCCTGATCCAGCGCTTCATGCAAGCCAAACGCCCAGCCATTGCCCAGGCTACGACCCGCATGGGCCAGCATGGCATCGCGCGCCGGCGTTCGGATGCCTTTGCCAATCCGCTCCCCAATAATCAGTGCACCCGCTACTTGCCAATGGCCGGCGAGCGCCAAGAGCGGCACCATCAGCAGGTTCACAGCAAAGCCGGTAATGGTAATCAACCAATAACGTCCCGTTCGGTCCGCCAAGTAACCCGTAAAGAGCCGAAGCCCGTAGCCGGTTAGTTCACCGACGCCGGCGATGGCTGAGACCCAGAAGCCGCTTGCGCCCAGAAGTCCCAGGAATTGCCCATTGATACTTCGTGCGCCTTCATACGTCATGTCGGCGAACAGACTGACGACGCCCACCATGACCACAAAGCGCAACGCCCGGCGCGCGTGAAGGCTGCTGCGATAGACGGGCAGCTGCACAACAATGGCGTCGTTGCCGGCATCCATCACGGGCCACCATGTACCACGGTGGTTGGAATACCGGTCACGTGTGCGACAGCATCAAGCAACCGGCTGAGTTCGGTGGACCCGCGCTGACTGGCCGGCTTGGCAATAACAAGCAGGTTGATCTTTCGCGCCCGGACTTCGGTCGTTATACGCTCGACCGTCGGCTCCACGATGACCGCGCCGTCTAACACAATGCCGTACCGTTGGCCGATCCGTGCAAAAGCGATCAAGTCATCGCTGAGGCGTTCACACTGCGCGGCATCATCGGCAACGCTTGGAATAGCCAATAGATGCAGCGCCGCTGTGGCTTGTTCGCGGGCCGCCTGAAACGCCGTTTCAACGGCAAGATCGCCCAGCGCGGAGCGGTCATAGAGCGCGAGAATTTGTGTAGGCACAGCGTATGCGTCCTGTCCGGGGATAGGAATGATTCCGTGCCAGGCGCCCCTGTACGCCAGCCAGCACGATGCGGGTAGGAACCGGGAGAGGGGTGGGTACGCACGCGCGCCGATGCACACGTGTGCGTGCGCACCATGACGCTGCAGTCCCAAGGGAGAGATGCATGGCCCGACTCCAGAACCGTCGCTAATCGGACGCCTGAATCGGAACGCGTGTTACGAGGGGAATCGGGTAACGCCCATCGCCACGCGCGCTACGAACAAGCGCGTTCGATAGGCATCATCAGCCTTGCGGCGGTTGGGCCAAGCCCGGGAGGAATGCCATCTCCCTGTGCAAACCATATCGCAATCCCGCCTCCACCGGCAAGGTACTTGCGTTAACGTCAAACGAGCGGCTTGACGAGGTTTTCACATCTTAGAAAGCCTCGCGTGGACACATTCCCCGACTGGGAAAACCGTGTTACCGTCCCTGCAACAGGGCGATGGTGTCCGCCTCTGACCGCCCTCAGGGCTGATGACACCTACAGGCGAGTGATGGCTTTTCCATGTCTGGAGCCGTGTCATGACCTGTATCGTCCTGTCGTCCCTGTTGACCCTCTTTGGCACCGTACTGGCGGCCGGCGTGCGCCGGCCCAAAGCGGCGGCAATACGCCCACCCATCAAGCCTTCTTCCCGTCAGGCGCAGCGCTGAGGCCGCGCCGTCATGTGGCGGGACATCGCCGCGCAAGTCGCGCAAGTGCTCGCGGCGTTGTTGCTGTCCCCGCTGCTGCAGGGCTTTATCCACCGCTATGAGGAACGCGCGCAGCGTGCGCGCGGTCCCTCTTTACTGCAGCCGTATCGCGACCTGCGGAAGCTATTTCGCAAGCAGCTCGTCGTCCCCAAGACCGCCGGATGGATTTTCTGGACGGCGCCGGTGGTGGCATTCACCGCGATGCTGACGGTGCCCATTTTGATCCCGGTGCTGACGGACTATCCGTTACCGCTTTCCGACATGGGCGACATCCTGGGAGGTGGCCTGATCCTGACCTTGGGTACGTTCTTTATAAACCTTGCGGCACTGGACACCGGCAGCGCGTACGGGGGTATCGGTGCCAGCCGCACCGTGATGATTACGATCCTGGCCGAACCCACCCTGATCCTGGTCTTTGTGGGCATCACGCTGATGGCGCACGCGATGCTGCCGTTCGTCGTCAACCATCTTTTGGTCGCGCATCCCGAGGTGTACCTTGGACCGACACACCTTTTTCTGGTCGCCGCGTTCTTTGTGCTCCTGTTGACCGAAACGGATCGACTGCCCATACATTCGAGCACGCACATTGAGGTTTACATGATCGAGGAGGCTCGCATCCTCGAGTATTCCGGCCCGTTGCTGGGACTGCTGAAGTGGGCATCCATGATGAAGCAGTTCATCCTTTACACCATTTTCTGTCACGTTCTGTTGTTGCCGTGGGGGTTATCGCACCAGGGGACGATCGTCGGTATCGGCGGCGCGATACTCGGTATAGGCGTGAAGTTCGGTGTCGTAGCTTGCGCGGTCATTGTGGTGGAAACCGCGCAGTCCCGTCTGCGCTTTTATCGCTACCAAGAGCCGCTCGCCGCGGCATTCATGCTCGCCGTCCTGGCGATCGTGGCCAACCAGATCCGGTGATGCCGATGCTTGCCGCTCACCTCGACCCTCTCGCCGCCTCCTTATTTAGCCTTCTGGCCATTGCCAGCTTGCTGTTGGCTTTTGTCATGCTCGGTTCGCGCTGGCTAAAAGACTACATGTTTGCCTTCGGCGCACAGTCGTGGCTGATCGGCATTCTTTCCGCCCTGATTGGTTATTACGGTGGTTATCGGGAGCTCTATGTCGTCGCAGCACTGACGGTGCTATTCCGTGGCCTCGTCCTGCCCTGGCTAATTTTGCGCATTCTTCGGCAAATGCCCGCTCAGCGCGAAGTGCATGAAATCGTGAGTCCCGCGAGCAGCCTGATTATTGGCGCAGCGTTAGTCATCTTTGCCTTGTTGGTCGCCATCCATGTCACCGAAAGCCTGGGCTTAAATTCAAACGTCGTGGTGTTGGCGCTTACCGTGATGTTTTCCATGAAGCTCATCGGGTTTCAGATGCTTACGCTGCGGCATGAGGCCATCAGTCACATCTTGGGCATTCTTATCCTTGAAAACGGCATTTTCCTCGGCAGCCAGATTCTGGTGCCGGGCATGCCGTTGATGATCGAACTGGTGCTGCTCTTCGACTTACTGGTGGCGGTGGCGTGTTTCGGCGTATTGGTGCGCTATCTGCTTACGCATATCGGTACGACGAGCAGCCGTGAACTACGGCGCCTGACGGGGTAGGCATGGAATTGCGCATTGCTATCTTGCTGGGGGCTCCTCTACTGCCGATCGTCATCGGTTTGGCGTTGCGCCAACCGCGCGCATCGGAGTACTTGAACCTGCTGGCCAGCCTGATGGTATTGGCCGTGGGACTGCCGCTTCCTTTCACGATCGAGGCACCCCAGGAACTCCTCCACGGGTACCTTTTACTCGATCCACTCGGTGCATGGGTCGTGATGTGCGTCGCGATCGTCTATGCGCTCTCTTCGATCTACGCTATCGGCTACATGCGTCACGATGAGGCCGGTGAGCGACGACTTCCTGCCTTCTACGCACTGCAAGCCGGCTTTGCTTTAAGCATGCTGTTCGCGCCGCTGGTCAACAGCATCGGCGTGTACTGGATCGCCATCGAGCTCACGACGCTCGTCAGCACCTTTCTGGTCGGCTTTGAACAAACCCCCGAAAGCATGGAAGCTGCCTGGAAATACATTATCGTGGTCTCTGCCGGCATCAGCCTTGCTTTGCTCGGCACGGCGCTGCTCTATTGGGGTGGCAGTTTCGTGCTCGGCGAAACCTACAGCCTCACGTGGCAATCGCTGACTCAGGTGGCCCCCAAGATGCCACCAGTGCTGCTCAAGCTCGGCTTCCTGCTGACCCTGATTGGTTATGGCACTAAAGTCGGTTTGGCGCCGATGCATACGTGGTTGCCGGATGCTCACAGCGAAGGCCCAGCCCCCGTATCGGCCATGCTTTCGGGGGCACTTCTCAACACGGCCATGCTTGGGATCGTGCGCTTTCTTGCTGCCACGGATGCGGCCGGACAAAGCCTCCTTCCGCGCACGGCACTTGTCGCGCTTGGTGTATTGTCGCTGCTGGTCGGCGCGTTTTTTATCGTGCGACAACACCAGATCAAACGTTTGATGGCGTATTCGAGCATCGAACACATGGGCGTGTTGGCGCTTGGGTTTGGGTTTGGTGGACCACTCGGCATCGCCGGCGCGCTCTACCACATGCTCAACCATTCGCTTTGTAAGCCGCTCCTGTTCTTTGGGGCCGGCAACGCGATGCATCGTTATCACAGTAAACGCATCGAAGATCTTCGCGACATTTTAAAGATCTTTCCCATCTCAGGCTGGTTGTGGCTATGCGGCGCCATAGCCATTACCGGTGCGCCGCCATTCGGTTTATTTCTGAGCGAAATCACGATCCTCCGCGCAGGTTGGGCAAGCCCCAACCTGTGGGCAGCCATCGCGATGTTAGTCCTGCTGATCATCATCTTCATCGCCTTCCTCAACCACTTTCGGACCATGTATCTGGGAGCCCCCCTGGATAAACCGGTCGCCGCGGAACCGTCGGGAACCGCCTGGCGTGTGTGGCCCATCGCACTCGCCCTTGCACCATTGTTGATCCTTGGCGTGTGGTGGCCCGCTGCATGGATGGCCTTGTTCCAGCGCATCGCCGCAACACTCGGGGCATCGCCATGAGCCTCGGGTTCGAGAAGCTATCATTGGAACCGGTGGCGTTACACGCGCGTGTCCAAGCGTTGCTCGCCACCGGCGGCCGTATGCAAATGGCCTACGCGTGGCACGCGCAAACCGATCGTATCGAGGTACGCTATCTGGCCGCGCCCGCGCCAAGTCAGCCCTTCCAGGTCTGGTGTTGTCGCCCCGATGAACACACGCTGCCGAGCCTCACCACGTGCGCCCCTTTACTAGGCTGGTACGAACGCGAGATCCATGATCTGTACGGGGTGTGCTTCACCGACCATCCGCAACCCTATCCACTCATCGCCGACGGCTGGATGGACACCACCCCACTGATTCACGCATCAGGCTGGCAGCGTCAGTTGCATGCCCCTCATCACGTCCCGGATGTGCACGGTGATGACGTGCAACTGCTGAGCTTTGGCCCAGTGCGTGCCGGTGCTGTGGAATCAGCCCAGTTCCTTTTTCATTACCTCGGCGAATCGATCTTGCACTATCAGCCACGTCTGTTCTTCAAACATCGCGGCATGGAGCGCGCGTTCGAGGGGCGTGACCCGCTTACCGCCACCACGATCGCAGAGCGTGTTTCCGGTGTGGGTAGCGTGGCGCACGCCTTGGCCTACTGCCAAGCGATCGAGGACGCGGCCGGATGTGACGTACCCCAGCGCGCCCAGCAATGGCGCGCCGTGCTGGCCGAATTGGAACGTCTCTACAACCATCTCTATTACTTTGGCCATCTGGCCGATACCACCACGTTGAAAGTGGGTCATGCGGAAGGAGCGCTGCTATCGGAGCGTGCCAAACAGCTCAATGCGCACATGACCGGCAGCCGCTTCCTGCGCAATGTGCTAACACCAGGCGGCTTGCGCCGCGATATCACGATGACGCATGACTGCCTTAACACGCTGTACGTGCTACGCAAGCAAGTGGATAGCTACCTGGTGGAGTTGGAACGTACGACCAGTTATCTGGATCGGCTTATCACGACCGGCGTGCTGACAAGGCAAGTGGCGTTCGATCAAGGGGCTACCGGTCCTGTCGAACGCGCGTCGGGTCTGGACCGCGACTTGCGCCGCGATCATCCGTATGCGGCGTACCGGTGGCTGAAAGTGTCGGTGCCGTTGGCCGATGAAGGCGATGCCTACGCGCGAGCCAAAGTCCGCGCGGCGGAGCTGCGTGCCAGTTTTGACTTGCTCGACACCTTGATCCCCTCGCTCACTGCCGGTCCTGTGCGTGCCGAATGTCCCCTGCAACCCGGATCGGAAGGCTTGGGCTGGGCCGAATCGCCGCGGGGATCGTTGTTCTATGCCGTTCATATCAATGGCGACGGAAAGCTCGCACGGGTAAAGATCAAGTCGCCCTCCTTCTCCAATTGGCGGGCGTTTCCTTTCACCGTGCATCGAACCAACATGATGGATTACGCCATCAACCAGGCCAGCTTCGGTCTCACCATCGCCGGCTGCGACCGCTAGGAGAACCCCATGCCGCTGTGGACACTGCGAGGATTGGGCCAAGGCATTGCGACCACGAACTGGCCGGATCGCCCCGAAGGCGATACCGGTCAGCAAAGCGGTTACGGCATGCCAACCATTGGCGCCGAGCCGTGTCACGATGCCTGCCGCGCGTGCGCTGAGGTGTGCCCGACACGGGCCATCCAGCTCGATACGCGCGACCGCCTCGCAACACTTGACTATGGCCGGTGTATTGCCTGTCAGCTGTGCGTCGATGCGTGTCCCAGCGGCACCCTGCAGACTGGGGCCGAATGGGCTTTTGGAGTCCGCGAACGTGAGGATCTGCGTTGGTCATCGAATCCTGCAACGCGTTCGGAACACGCGCTGATATCGCATATCGATGCAAGCTTCCGCGGCAGCCTACACATCCGCCACGTCGATGCAGGCTCCTGCAACGGCTGCGAGTCGGAGCTGCAGGCACTCGTCAATCCGTTTTACAACTTGCATCGGCTGGGCATCTTTTTCACCCCCTCCCCTCGCGCCGCGGATCTCCTGCTGGTGACGGGCACAGTCACGGCGGCTATGCGCGAGCCGCTGATGGCCACCTGGGAAGCCATGCCCGAGCCGCGGCGTGTACTCGCCTGCGGGACCTGCGCGGTCTGCGGTGGCGTAAGTGCAGACACCTATGCGGGTGGACACGGCGTGGAAGGCATCCTCCCAGTCGATGTGTGGTTGCCAGGCTGCCCGCCGAATCCTGCCGCCATCATTGAAGCGCTTTTGTTATTGCTGGAGCGCAAACCACAGCGTATCCAGAGAGGACGTGTCCATGCGCCCTGAATGGTTAGCGCCCCTCGCCGCGGTGCTATGGCTGTTGTGCCTCGTATTGGCGTGCGCGGGAATCGGACGTGTGCTCGCGCGCGCCTGCCTCGCCGTGGGTGCCCTACTGCTCGCTATCGCCGCGCTCTGGCAATTGCCCCGAGGCATGGCGATGCCCGCGCTCACTACGTCATGGGGGCCGGCCGGCAGCGCACGATTCATGCTCACCCCCGATGCGCTATGGCTACTGCTCTTTGGTGCGCTTGCAGCGTTCTTCGCCACGGCGTTGGGTACCACCTCATTACGGTGGCGCAGTTGGTGTTCCGGCGCCGCATTGTCCATGCTGGGCGCGCTGGGGTGCTTTGGCCTGCAAGATGCCGTGAGCTTCCTGGTGGCATGGGAAGTCATGAGCTTGGGCGGCGCCGTATTGTTGATCGGCGAAAAGCTTGGCGACACCCGCGAGGGGCGCGGTCTGTTTTTCATGCTGTCGTTGTTGGAGGTTGGCGCGGTAGCACTGCTTACGGCCTTACTGATGCTTTCGTCCAGTGCAGGCCACCTCGATTTCGACCATTTCGCCAACGTGGGTGTCGCCTTTGCGACGTGGCGACGCGTCGTTATCGGGGTGCTGCTTCTCATTGGCTTTGGCGCCAAACTGGGTTTGTTGCCGTTCTATGAATGGTATCCCGGCGCCTATGGCCAAGGCAGCGGTGCCAGTGGTGCGATCCTTTCGGGCATCGTATTAAACGCCGCATTCTTCGCCTTGGCGCGCGCCTTCACGAGCTGGCTTCCCGGTGATGTGGCACTCGCGATCATTACCGTTGCGCTCGGGGTACTCAGCGCCATCCTCGCTGTGCTGTACGCCTTCCAGGAAAATGACTGGCGTCGTTTGCTAGCGTTTTCTTCGGCGGAAAATGCCGCTATCGCCGTCACGCTGCTGGGCGCCAGTCAGCTCTTTCGGGGTGAAGGGCTGGATGCGCTGGCCGGTCTCGGTTTTGCGGTGGCACTCCTGCATTTGGCCGGCCATGCCTTGGCCAAGGGCGCCCTCATGTTGGCGGCCGACGGGGCCTATCGCGTAAGCGGCGACTACGAACTCATTCAACGTGGGCTGCTGCGACGCAGCCCTTGGCTCTACGGCATCGGCGTGGTCTTTGCCAGCATGAGTTTGGCGGCGATGCCGCCCCAAGCTGGCTTTGTCAGCGAATGGTTTACCTTCCAGACGCTATTCCAAGGCTTCCACCTGGCAGGTATGCCCGCACGACTCACCTTGTCGTTGGCCGGCGCAGGCATGGCGTTAACCGCGGCCATTGCGTTTGCGACCTTCGTGAAGCTCGCCGGACTCGGGGTTCTCGGTGATGCAACCAAAAAAACACCACTTCCCGGCGCAGAGCGCGGCTATGCATGCGCCACCGGATTACTCGGCCTGGCCGTTCTTGCGCTCGCCGTCGGTATGCCCTGGTGGCTCAGTGCGATCGACGCTGCCGTCCATGCGCGCTTTGCGGATGTGCCGGCCGCCCCTTTACACGATGGCCTGATCCTCGTCCCGCTGACCAATACCTTCGCGTTCATCTCCCCCACCAAGTTGATCATCGCCTGTCCATTACTGGCGCTTGTGCCCCTCGTGCTACTTGGCATGGCACGCCGACGCCATCGCGTGCGCCGGGCAAGTGCATGGTTTGGAGGCCTGCCCAAACCCGCTCATGGCAACACCACACCCTTGGCGTTCTCCAACGCGATGCGTACGTTCTACGGCTTTGTCTACCACCCCACCGACGATGTGGAGCAAGGCCCCGATCACAGCGAATACTTTGTCCAGGAGATGCGTCATACGGCCAGTGTGTCGCCGCTATTCGAAGCGGCCGTTTTTCGTACACCCACCCGGATCGTGCAAAGCGTGGCCAAGGCACTGGGGCCGCTGCAATCGGGACATATGAATATCTACCTAGGCATGGTGGGCGTGCTGTTGATGCTCATTCTTGCACTCGGTCTCACCTAAATTCACTGGCGAGGCATGTTTTCGGACAACCACCGTCGCTATCTCGCTACCGCCTTACGCCACATCGAACGCGAGGTAGGCGAGTCGATTGCGCAACTTCATGGGAATGACAGGGACGCCCTGTTCCACGAGTACCGCAACTTTCCCTCGCAGGAGCGAATCGACGCGTTGGTGGCCCATCTGGCGCGGCTGCGTGCGGTCATGCGTCGTTTCATGGACACGTACCGCATCGACTATCGGCAGGATGATCTTATTGAAGCATCCTGGAGCTTTGAAACCCACCTTGCACTCATACGTAACGCCGTCTACGAGCTTCGTCCAGGTAATTTGCGCGGTTATGGAGAAATAAGTACCGAGGATGAACAAGCTTGCCGCGCGCTATCCGCTGAATTGGTCATGCTTCTCAACACCATGGGCGGCGAGCTCCGCCGTGAGCCGCTGCGTTTGCCATCGGGAATCGATGATGTGTTGCTCGCTGCGTTGACGGAGATCATAGAGCGACATCGTTTGTTCGAGTATCGCAGCCGGCTGGAAGCTCTGCTCGCTCGCGAGCAGGGGGACCGCGTAGAGGTGGCCCTTCTCGGACGCGTCAGTAGCGGCAAGTCGTCCTTGGTCAACGCCCTTCTGGGCCACCCTTTGCTCCCAGTGGGAGCTGTTCCGGTTACAACGGTCGTCACCCGCATTCGTTACGGCGAAAACATCGACATTCGCGCCATGAATGTCGAGGGTGAAGTGGAGGCCATTGCGCCCGAGAATCTGCACGACTATGTCGACGAAGCGGGCAATCCCGGCAATCGCCTTCGCCTGCGCGAAGTGAGCATCCATTTTCCAGCCGCCATTCTTCAAAACGGCGTCGTTCTCGCGGACACGCCTGGGCTCGGCTCTCTTCACGCGCATGCATCGGCCCATGCGCTCGATTATTTACCGCGCTGCGATATGGGCGTTATCGCTATCGATGCGGCAGCGACCTTAATGCCGCAAGATCTGGACATTGTGCGTGCGCTGAGGGATGCCGGCGCTTATTGGCTTGTCGTGCTCACCAAGGCCGATACCGTATCGGGCGACGCGTTGAACCAACAACGTGAATATGTGACGCAAGCGCTTCGTGAGGCCGTGCGAGAGTCCGTATCTGTCCAGGCTGTCAGCATCCAGCCGGAACACCATGACACGCTTCAGGCGTGGCTCGATGATGCATTTCGAAAGGGCCTTCAAAAGACCGCAGAACAAGCCAGCGTCCGACATCAGGGTCGCGTCCTGGACCTGGCCAATCGAGTACGCATTACCTTACAGCAAGCGATTGCAGAACTGCCCGCGCTATCTCCTCCCGAGCATGACGTGGGCGGGCATGCCGACGTTCTGGCCGATCTGGACGATGTTCATCCACGCCTGCACAGCCTGATTCGCGATCTCGCCGAGCGCGGCGCTGACGTCATCATTGAGGAAGTGACGGCGCAAACACCCAGGAACCTAACGCTGACAGCAGAGGATCTCTCCGACCGTGCCGCGGCACTCGCCGACGCCGTGGTCCGCGATGTCCTGGGCGAACTGCGCCGAATCACCCACGACATGAACCCTTCGGCCGTTGCTCAGGTGCTGCGTGGCGCGCCGCCTTTTGCTGCGACGCTTCCGAGCGATTGGCACATTTCATCGGGGATGGGCCTAAGCTTATGGCGTCGCCCCCTATTTCGCCGGCGCCTGCAACGCGTCGTGAGTGACCGTTTAAACCAATGCTTTGACGCGTATGCCAACGAGCTCAATCATTGGCTGGATCAGCGCGTGCGAGAGCTTCGCCATCACACCATGGAGGCGTCAGGGGCTCTCCTCTCGGGGATCCCCACCGATGCGGCAACTCTTAACAACGACCTTGAGCATCTCACCACATTATTAGGCGATCGGACGTGTCAGGCATCGTCATCAATGTCAGAGCGTCCGGGCTAAACCATGTCTGTGCATATCGTTTGCTTCTGTCCGGAGTGCTGCGCGAGAATCGAGGAAACATGTACGTGTTACCCCTACGGTGGTACTGGCATCGAAACTCGGCGGGCGCATCCGCATGCCGCGTCGTTCCACGTGGCACGGCATCATCCACGTTACGACGTTTGTATGGCAGCCGTTGTCAGCCTCCGATATCACCGCAAAGTCGGCGCTGTGATCGGCCATGCCGACGCATGGCAGGCATCGATCCCATGAACGGCCCGAATACCCAGAAGGATACGATCCAGGTCGCTGCATGGCTCGATGATTTGGCCAGACGCGAGATGGCTGTTGAGAACATTCTCGCTTTAGGCCATCGCGCCATTGAACCGTTAGCCCATTACCTAAAACAAGGTCCCCAACCGGTATCCCAACCCCGTGTTCTGGCGGTGCAAATGTTGGGACGTCTTCACGATGCGCGAGTGCCTGAACTATTACGTCAGCTTCTTCGTGCGTATCCCCTTCACGAGCTCCCTCCCGGTCTGGCTGAGTCCGAATACCGGGTCAAGGATGCGGCGATGGGCGCCTTGGTCGTGCAAAATGAGGCCACCGTAGACGATATTTGCTGGGCCATTCAAAGCGAACGATTGCCCTCTGCCATTCGTGCGGCGGGAACGTTGAGGGTGCTCGGGTTGAGGGCATCGTTAGTCGAGCTACTCACCGATGATGTACTGGCGTCGCCCGCTGAATCGGCCCTTCACGCGTTGCGACCCGAAAGCGTCCAGTCCGTGTTAGCCGCAATACAGGCCTGGTTAGACCCTTCCAGCGATTCGCCCCGCACGCGTCTTGCTCTCGTCCGTGCATTTCGATGGTTGGCCTCCATTCACGTTGCCGTAGAAAGAGGGCTTACAGACAAAGCACTGAGCCATGCGTGCTGCATGGTACATAGCGCCGCCGCTCTGGTGATGCCTGACGTAAAGGACACCGCCACCATCGAGGCCCTCTTGCATGGCGTATTAAGCAAAGATCCTATCTTGGCATCGGCCTGTCGTGATCGACTGCAACAAGCAGGACCGCTATTCCTGGAGTCTGGGCTCGACATCCTGCGAGCTAACAGGGAAAGAGACATCTATGACAATGCCCACCCCTCAGATACCTGGGGACGGTATTGGCTGTTGACTCAATTGCTGCAATGGACCGGTGACAATGCCAGGAATTTGCATCGTGTCATGACGGCCGTTTCGGAAGACGAACTCGTCTTTGGCATACATCGGTGGAACACCCCCACGGCAGCCGCTCTCAAACAGTTGATACACCATGCGAACTCGCGAGTGCGCGCCGCCGCCGCCATTGCTGTTGAACGGCTAGACCCCGTTGAGTCGGGTAGCTGGCTCACTAATCGGCTAAGTGATCGTAACTGGGACGTTAGATGGCAGGCGTATACGGCCTTAAAGCACCGCATCACTGCGCGGTATGTCCGCATCTACCTTGCAGACATACCGCTCTCAGCATGGGCCATCAACCCACTGAAGTGCCTTCACCTACTGATGATGTCTCGACGGCCATGACGCTAACGTGGTTAGCCCATCAGCAGGTACCGTCAATCCGTTCCGACGATACCAAATTCCGCGGGGAACTTGGCCCAGAACAGGGGCGCCCCATCCTCATGGACGATGTCGAGCAACTTGCCCGCATCCGTGTCATCCACGATGAATTCCACCAAGACCGTCATGTCACCGGCCAGTTCGAAGAAATGCTGTTCATGCATAACCCCATGACGGCCAAAACCGGCAATGGCCTTGAAGACAGATCCCCCGTGGACGTGAGTCGCCTTGGCTTTCTCCAGGACCCATTCGTACAGCAGCATGCCACGGTGTTTCTGGTTTTCGTGCATGTAGAAACGAAGCGAATAACCCTTCATAACGAGCGCCTCCAATGACGAAGTCAGCCAAAGTGGATCCGAGTATGCTGCGACGCACCACGCCCATTCGCTATGCCGAACCCCATTCGCCCGTCAGCACCCAATGCAATCGGTGTCAGGTAAAAAGAACGGTAAAAGTCGGCGTATTCGAGGGTGCGCGGTACTCGGTGGTCAACAAACAGCGGCCGAGCTCGCGGATAGCGGTCACGCAGCGCCTCCACCCGAAAGCCCGGGTTGGTAGGCATCATCAGCCTCGCGGCGGTTCAGGGAGGTATGCCATCTCCCAAAGAGCGTCTCTAGTTGACCCGTTCGAAGGGATGACGTCAATAGATGGCCCGCGATCCCCCGCGCCGCTGGGATGGCCGGATCGGCATGTCACGTTTTTGCTGAATCTGTAATCCCTTTCTTCCCACCACGCACTCATCGTCTATGCCGTCCCATACCCTTGAGCAGTACCTGGAAGCTGCGCAGCGCGAAAATACGCTGAATAGCTATGCGTCCGACCTGCGGCATTTTGAAATCAGTTTTGGCGGGTTGCTTCCTGCTACGGCCCAAAACATCGCCGACTATTTAGCAGCCTATGCCGCGACACTGTCCGTAAGCACGTTGCGCCGCCGACTCGCTGCGCTCGCGCAGTGGCATCGCGAGCATGGCTTTGCCGATCCCACAGCCGCGCCCATCGTCAAAAATGCCCTCAAGGGCATCAAGACTTTGCATCCGGTCGAACCAAAGCGCGCGGAGCCATTGCAATTGACGGCTATCGCCAAGATCGCGGACTGGCTGGATACGGCCAAGGCAGCGGCAGACGCATGCGGCGATGTCAGCACCGCCCTTCGTCATCGGCGCGACAAGGCCATGCTCCTCTTGGGATTCTGGCGCGGATTTCGGACGGATGAATTAACGCGGCTGGAAGCACAGCACATCAAAGTTGTTCCGGGCCAAGGCATGACCTGTTTCCTGCCTCGCACGAAAGGGGATCGCCAAAACGTCGGAACCACATTTCCCGTACCGGCCTTGAGCCGGTGGTGTCCGGTAACGGCCACACTAGATTGGATGACCGCAGCGGCTATCACCGAAGGCCCTCTTTTCCGAAGCGTCAATCAATGGGGCGGCCTGGCAGCCAAGCCCCTGCATTCCAACAGCGTCGTTCCTCTATTGCGGCGGCTATTCACACGAGCAGGTCTGGCTGCACCGGCAGCCTACAGCGGTCATTCGTTACGCCGCGGCTTTGCAGGTTGGGCCAATGCCAGTGGATGGGACATCAAAGCCCTGATGGAATATGTGGGCTGGAAGGACGTGCAGTCGGCCATGCGCTACATCGACGTACCGGATGCGTTCGGCCAACAACGGATCGAAGCGGCACTTCCTTCCCCTCTCGTTCCTTCCGTGCCGCTCACCCTTCCCTCGCCCAGCATGGCGGCAGCCGCGACACTTCCCACCTTTGCGTTGACGCTGACCGTGCGACTTACGCCCAGGCGTAAGGGAAAGGGCGCCAAACAACTACGCCAAACCATCGAAGGAATATGCCTGGCACCCCATCAGGCCGTCGCGCTCAATCGTGACCGATCCAAATATGCGTTGACGGTCGAGGCGGAAAACGACGTTGTCCTGAGTGAGATCGCCTCCTCACTGATCGAAGACCTGTATCGGATCGCTGACAACCACGATCACGATCTGGACGCCTCCCTTTACGACGAGGTCCATGATCGCCGCTGGGCTTAGTAGCACCTCTCAATCACCTCTACACGGAGACCGTTGATTGTATGACTGCGCCCCACGAAACCAACTATCCCCGCCTGAAGCAAGACATATCCTCAAAAGAGCTTCACGACTACTACACGCCAACACTGGATGAAATGGCGTTCATTCAGACAGTGAGCTCTCAGACACATCGCCGCGTCATGCTGGCCCTGCAGCTCAAAATGTTTCAACGGCTCGGAACATTCGGTCTTCTCAAGGACACCCCCGAGCGCATTGTTCGACACGTCGCCAAATCCCTCAGCTATCAACTCAAGCTGTCTCCATCGGACTTGGATGAGTATGATCAATCGCGTGTACGGCGCGATCACATTGCGAAACTTCGCGATTACTTCAATGTACGACCTCTCGCCGAAGAGGGCCGACTTTGGTTGAAGACAGTCGCGGAAAATGCGGCAACCACCAAGCACATGCTTGCCGACATCATCAACGTCATGGTTGAAGAACTGGCGCACCATCGTTATGAAATGCCTGCATTTCGCATGCTGGATGACATCGCAGCATCCGCACGTGAGGTGATCCACAATGGCCATTACGAAAACATCACGAACGCCCTGTCACCCCATGCAAAGAAGCTGATTGACACCTTACTTGCGGTCGCACCGGGAAATACCTACACCGGATGGCAAGCGCTAAAGCGCGAACCCAAGCGCCCAGGCAACAAGGAAGTGCGCTCCTACTTGCAACATGTCGAGCGGCTACAAAGCCTGGCAGATGCCATTCCAAAAATGGAAATGCCCGTTTCAAAACTCAAATATTTTCGAAACATGGCCCGGGCTCTGGATGCCGGCGAATTAGCGGAGCTTACGCCCGAGAAGCGCTACGCCCTTGCTGCCATTTTTATCCGTGCCCAGTTGGGGAAAGTCCTGGATGATGCGGCCGACCTATTTATACGGTTGATGCAAAACCTGGAGAACGCCGCGCAAAAGTCATTGTTGGCCTACCAGGCTCAACACCTCAAGCGCACCGACAACCTCATTGCGCAGCTTAAGAACATTTTGGAGGCCTATCGCCTGGACGGCACCGACACTCAACGCATCGATGCGATCGGCGATGTCGTCGAGCCAAATGTCTCGCAGCTTCTCGCCGATTGCGAAGAGCATATGGCGCATGCTGACAAGAACTTCCTACCATTCCTGGCAAAGCCTTATGCAAGCATACGTGCACTGCTCTTAAATTGCCTCCAGATCATGGACCTTAGGACGTCGTCACAAGATATGACGATGGAGCGTTTGATTCTTGCAATGGGTCAGCTGCGCTCACAGCGGAAGGAAGTCGTTGAGGTTGCTTCCTTTGGCCTGGACATGGAACGTGACTTTAGCTGGATGTCTGTCAACTGGCGAAGGCACGTGTTCCCGAAAACCTGGGGCGCCGATCGCGCGGGATGGATGCATCGCCGTTATTTCGAGTTAGCCGTTCTTTTCGAGATTAAGAATGAGCTGAAGTCAGGTGATGTATTTGTGCCCGGCGGCGATCGCTACGATGACTATCGTGAGGAATTGGTCGACAACGACACCTTCCTGGAGGAATTGAAGGGGTACGGTGAGGCGGCCGGTGTCGATACGGATCCGGAACCTTTCATCACGGGCCTGCGCGAGCAGCTTAGGGCCAAGTGCCTGGAGGTCGACGCTCGATTCCCCGAGAACATCGATACCGATATCGTTGACGGCCGACTGGTGCTGAAAAAGCTCAAGCGCACAGAAATATCTCAAGCGCTTGCCGCCATTGACCAGTTGATTACTGAAAGACTGGAAGAAACGAGCATCATCGACGTCCTGGTAGACGTGACGCACTGGATGGATATGGATAAGTATTTCAAGCCATTATCCGGCTCGGAGTCCCGCATCAAGGATCTTCGCAATCGAGTGGTCGCAACCTTATTTTGCTACGGCTGCAATTTAGGTCCCACGCAGACAGCCCGCTCAATCCGCGGCCTCAATCGCCGCCAGCACTCATGGCTGAATCTAAAGATGGTGACCGAAGATACCCTCGAACAGGCCTGCACTGATGTCATCAACGCCTACAACAAGTACGAATTGCCCAGCTACTGGGGTAAAGGAAAGTCGGCATCGGCCGACGGAACAAAGTGGAATGTGTACGAAGAAAACATGTTGTCGGAGTACCACATTCGTTACGGTGGATACGGCGGCATTGGCTACTACCACGTCACGGATAACTATATCGCCCTCTTCAGCCGCTTTATTCCCTGCGGGGCGTACGAGGCGGTGTACATTCTGGATGGCCTGATCGAAAACAAATCCGACATCCATCCGGATACCGTGCATGGTGATACCCAGGCTCAAAATTTCCCCGTCTTTGCCCTTGCGCACCTCCTCGGCATCCAATTGATGCCGCGTATCCGTAACATCAAGGACCTTGCGCTGTCCAAGCCGGATACCGACGTCACCTATCAGCACATTCAGTCACTTTTCAGTGAAGGCGTCATTGACTGGGGATTGATTCAGACGCATTACCACGACATGTTGCGTGTAGCCGTGTCCATCATGAAGGGCAAGATTTCAGCCTCGACAATTCTTCGCAGGTTTGGCAATTTCAACAAGAGCAAGCTCTATTTTGCATTCAAGGAGCTCGGCCGCGTCATACGCACACTGTTTTTACTGCGTTACATCGATGATCCTGAAGTAAGGAGGGTCATTCAGGCAGCCACCAACAAGAGTGAGCAATTCAATAATTTCGTACAGTGGGTGTTCTTTGGTGGCATGGGAATCATTCGTGAAAACGACCGCCATGAGCAACGCAAGATCATTGCCTACAATCACCTTGTAGCAAACATGGTGATTTTGAACAATGTCGAGCAGATGTCGCGCGTGCTTGAGTTGCTAAGGGATGAGGGCATTGAGATCAGCCCTGAGGTCCTAAGCGGCCTGTCTCCCTACCGGACCTCACACATTAATCGTTTTGGCGATTACACCATTGATACAGGGAAAGCGATTATTCCCATGGACTTTACACGCCGTATTATCAAGAACGCGGACACGGTGCCGGAATCCGATCGTGACGACGAGGACGACGCCGTTAGAATTTAAAGCCCCGAGGCGGCTGACGCATTGATAGCACGCAGCCGCCTCTCCTCGTCTAGGCGAGTACCTACCGTCAAGCTTCGGCGTGGCAGCGGTGATCATCATCATTTCCAGGAAATCGACCGCAGCGCCTACATCGGCGTCCGGGCGCGCTGGTACGACATGAATGGTGCCTGCGGTCACCAGGCGCTCGCAGGTAACAATGGGCACGTTAAGATCCTGCGCGGCGACCTCCCGACCGAGGCGGACACCAAGGGTGCCGCCGAGGCCGAACTGGCACGTGTAAAGCGCGGTGCCGCCACCTTTACACTGGATCTGGCAGTCGGACGCCCGGACATCTTTCCGGAAACGCCGATCCAACTCATCGGATGGCCCGTCACCATCACCACCTACGCTTGGATCGTGGCCAAAGCCACGCACGAGCTCGATGGCAGCGGCGGATACCTCGCGTCATTGGTATTGGAAAACAAGGCCGCTGCCACCGATCATGTCGCCGTAGACGTTGGCGACGGTTGGCTATGAGAATGCTTATTGCAGATTCGTTGGGTTTTCGTAGAAAAACTCCCAATTGTCTGCGTTGTACCGTGCCTCATGAATATTTGAAGCTGCCAACGCTGCTGCGGCGGCAGTACCGTACGCATAATCGCCCGTTCCATTGATGGTAATTGTTTGCGTCTGACATGCCACGCCATCGTTGGGTAATGGCTCGCACCCATTCTCCTGGAATGAATAGGTAAAGTGAGTCAGCTCATGGAGAATCGTGCCTCCTTGCGAATCTGCACCAGTCGTCCCAAGAGTGAAATATTTTTGGCACAAATAAATTAAAAATGGAGTAGACGTAGTGGAATGCGCTGCCGTGTCAGGACTCCACCCATCACAGGCATCACACGTCAAATTGATCTCGTTACTTTGCAACTTGAACGTCATCGCTGCGATGGCCCATAGCGGCATGACGTGATCGGTCATGACACCCGTGTAAGACGAATCTTCAAAGTCCGTTCCCAAAATTTCCCCGTCATTACCTAACCAGTATTCATACCAAGCAGTGGGTATCCAGTTACTAACACCATTTGACCATTGACCATAGTGTTGCTCCAATTATTTTGTTCATAGGTCAATCCTGCGTTAGCAAGGGTATTTGCCTCCGCCAAGGCTGTCGTAACCACTGACTCGTTGTCACCGCAAGATGACGCATCAGCCGGGTTAACGAACGCACCTCCATTAGTCTCGTAAGCTTTTTTACCCTGGAGAAGGCTTCCGCTTATTTCGATCTGAAGTACGTTGCTCACACTATGCGCACCTGCTAGCCACGGCGTCGGCGCGGCGTCGGTCTTTCCAGCTTTCGGCGGTACCGCCGAAAGGTCTTGATTGTAAGTAACGGTGTAGGCGCCCGCTTTCAGTGCATAGTCTTTGGAAAGGTCAACTGACGCGCTTACAGACTGACCTGGCCCAAGGTGAATAAAACTGTCCGCCGTCATTCCGACGAACTTAGCAAAGCTCCCAGTGTAGGGAACTTGAGCACCATTCGCATCCTTGATTACAAAAAGATCATTTGGAAGCGCTCTACCAGCTGCAACAAAGGGAGACTTCCACTTCAATACTTCGACTGGCGCGCTCCCATCGTTAGTCAACGTGAGAATGACAACACCCGTTTGCTTATCGGCTACCTTTGTAGGCTCGGACAATGTCACCCTTAGTGAGTCATCCGCATGTACAACATCAATCATCCCAATCAGCATCGCAATCGCAAATTGCACGTAGCGCTTCATACCGTCACCCTCCATTCCGTGTTCCATGGGTTCAGTTAAAAATGAGCACAACCTTGCGCGAGCCATGGTGTCCACGAATTTGTCAATGAGTTGTGAAGTCGCGTTCCAGATCGGCTTCAATGAAGTGAATCGCATCATCGTCTGCACCGGACCGCCTTCCAATAGGCAAACCTCGCTCCCTGGGCCTTGCACGCAAGGGATCGTCCCCGAACATCACTTCAAAGCACAGCCAGTAAATGTGCAGGAAACGTGAAAGCAACACTTTGGCGAGTCCGCAATAAATCATTAACCTACCGACCCTAACTTCCTTCATTTCTGCATACACATTTCCCCTGTTAAATTCCATTTTGTCCGGTAGATGGTCTACCGGCTTTTAAAGGGGAAGCCTATGTCTTGCGTTTATGGAGTTCGCAAAGCACTACTCGCCGGTTTTGTTGCCCTCGGCTTGACGTCTACGGTCTTTGCGCAGACTTCAACGCCTGCTACAGGCTTGGGCCAGGCATGGCCGAACGCCGCCGATGTCAGCGCGAATCCTCATTGGCATGTGTATGTGTTTTATCTCAACGGCGTGGAATACGTTCAGGTCAACGACCTAAACGGCACGGTGCATGCGGCGATTGGCACGGCCAGTGGCACAACGATTGTATTGCCGGTAGGCATTGATGCACAAAATGTCACCACGACAACATCTTCAACGACGTCATCATCTGCAACGACCATTTACAGTGACAGCACCATCACAGTCACTGCGACACCACAAAGCAATGGAGCAACAAAGTTCACTGCTCAAGAGGCTTGCCAAGACCCGTATAACTGCGGTGGATCAGGCTCATCGTAAGCGTTCAGTCCACCCACAAACGTAGAGGTTCGACTTCATCATCGACCTCTGCGCCCGCTCCTGCGTCACGGAGATAAATGGTAAGCTGGTCACAAGTCATCTGCGATCGGGCATGCACCAATCCATTAAAAACGCTTGCGAAATCCGCTAATTGCTCACGATCAAGACCAATAGCGCCGAGCCTCGGAGCAAGGTGGTTGCGTTCGGATAATCGCAGAGCCGCTTCCGCAACATCGCGTTGCGAATAAAATCCATGAGCCCTCAATACAACCCATTTCTTTCCGTTCGTTTCACCACCGCGCAGCGTGAGGCTTATTCGCGTGCAATGCCATTTCTCACTAAGAAGCACAACTGCCTCGCAAGCACAGCGATAAGCCCCCGTTAAAAGCGCAGGCGACATTCGGATAAATCCACGCCCGGTGATGTGACACCGATAGGCAATACCTGCCTCATCTAGCGCACGCGCAATTGTTTCATTGAGTGCGGCAGGAAGCCCACGCTCTCGCCAAGCCAAGGGGTGAAGACTTTCTGCCAATTCATAGACCTTTTCTTGAGTCGTCTTCACCTGCTTGGCATACGTCTGGTGATCTAGACCAGGGAGGAGTCGCCGTAATTGATCGATGAATTGGCTATTGCTTATGTGCAAACCACCAGCCAAACGCTCCAAAGCAATAGATACCTGACGCCCACGGCGCTCGCTCGTAAGAAATGTCTGTCGAGCGATTCGTTTCATGGTGACATCGCCGCGCCGTAAGCGTTCCTCTTGGATGCGTTGAGCCGTAATGCGAGCCCCTGTCGCCAGTAAGAGGCCAATCGCAAGCATCACAGGCGCCTGCACTTCCAGAATCTTCGCTTCAGGTCGTGATTCCGTGAGAATACAGACGCATGCAGCCGCAAGTGCTCCACCCACGGCCGCCGCTCGCCATCCGTGCTTGAGTGTCAACCACGCAACAGGAGCAAACATAGCCATTCGGGCCACTTGCTTAACGTCTTCGTCGTGACTACGCAGGACCGCATAGGAAAGAAGGGCAAGCGACGGCACTGCAAACAGCACCATATCTAGAGTGAGCTTGCTCCCCAACATATGCTTCATTTGATCGCGCCAGCCCCATTTGCGAATGTCAAGGCTCATCAACAGAACGATGGGGACAATACCAATGATGGCAATGCAATTTCCTATCGCATAGCCGAGAGCCATGATGGGTTGAGCGTCGAACTGGTTGGGTATGTGCACAAAGGAGATCGACAGGTAGTCATAACCGGTCGATACGAGCGTCACGATCAATGCGCACTTAAGCAGCATCTTGACGTCTATGAGGCGCTGCGCGGGAAAAATACCAGACCTGCGAAACCACCACACGACCGGCATCGCTGGTAATATCGGTGGAACACTGCGAATAGCAACAAAGCCCGCTCCCAATGATGACAAACAAGGCAGCACTTCATACGCATTGGGGATAGCTTCGGCCACCAGCATGGCAGGCCAATAGCGGTAGGGCATTAGCAGTAGCGAGGCGAGACGGACGGCCGTCCGGATCTGCCAGTGCGCATTTGAAATGGGGTGCACGGCGATGTAAACGAACGCGTACGCCAAGGCAACCACGACCTGAAGTAGCCATTCGCGCCAGCGAGCCCCTGTTCCTTTCCCCATGCTCCGTGCCCCTTTAGCGAGATATGGCGACGTCTCTTAGAATTTTCCGATATAGGCCGCATAGGCACCGGCCACCCCACCACAATGGTTGAATGGCGCGTGTGAATTCGTTGTGTAACCCCCACACCGCACGATTTTACGGAACATAGACGTCACGACCACTTGGAAGTCTTCCCTGCCTTTCCTTTCGCTGACGCGGGGGCAAGTTGGCAGCAATCCGAGCCGTGAGCACCTACTTCAGTTTGAATATTTTATCTCGTTTCTTCTTTGCTCAATCCAATCGTTTACCGCGTCAAAGAGCGTCACTGTTGGCTTGGCTTTGCAATAGTCGTCATAGAAAGCGCGAATGTCTTCGACATCGCTGGCGTCGGTGACCACGCCATCGGACACCCTGGCTGATAGATAGCCTTCCGTCCAAGCGACCATCACGTCCTCCGACGCGCTATCTCGACGCGCTCGAGCACCGGTCCATCGAACACAGGAAAAATCGCCCACCCCGTGATGCGTGGCATCGCGGGAAAAAACCTGATTCGCAAAAACGCCCCCTACCGCCATCATCAGTAGTAATAACAAAGATCCCGCAATACTTGCGCGCATCATGCAGCCCCCTGTGGCTTTGCAATGCCTTTTGCCTTCTCCTTAACTCCAACCATAACGCGAATTTTGATTTAGATTTAATCCTGTTATCGAACAACGACGGTCGTCGGATTGACCACGCTCGACAAGCTGTGGTTCGTGGAGGGCATCACCGTGATGATAACTTGCACTAATGATCTCCCCTTCTCCGATCATTACTGTGTTACCCACATTTTACCTCAAGAATCCCCTCACAAATTCTTCGCGTGGAGTCCCTTTATTGAGACTATGCCCCGCATGTGAAGACATACCATCCTGTCCCAGCAGTGCCGATTCGGCAGAATCGAAATACGACTTGAATCTCGACTCTTCTACGCTCATTACGGTACGCCTATTTATTTGCATTCGGATTAGCTAATTCATCGGAGCCAACATGTAACAAGCCACGGTTTGACGGTCACATCACCCCCGTTCGACGCCTCCAAAAAGGCAAATGCTGCCACCTCGACTCAAGTCGATAACATCCCGCGAGATGCTCCGTGTATAAGCGCCAAATGCTATTCAACTGCTCCCTGTAGTTCTCGAATGAAGCATTATCATCAGAAGCATGGCAACGGTAAATCGCGTTTGCGCCAGAAAGCCCCGTGTAAAGCGCATTGAACAGACCCATGGATGACAAGGGATCGACAGCCATCGCAGCATCCCCCACCGCTAGCCATGCAGAATCGACGACGTTTTCCTGTATCACGCTGTGGGCAGCGCAAACACCATGATGCTCCGCAGCCTGAAAGCCGCAGTCAACCAAATATCTAGCTAACGGAGCATAGTCGTGCGCACGCCGGAGTAACTGTTGACGGGAACGTAGGCTGCGTGCGGCAGGAAGGTCTGCATCGGTATAGAACGCGAGAATACGACCATGTCTTGGTAGGGGCGAGGTATACCACCAGCCCTCGCTCTCCGCATGCAGTTCACCACCGCCGATTTGGTCGGAAGCTGGTACGGTATCGGTCCCGTAAATCCAGCCACACGTCAAGCGATCCCGGCGTCCGTATCTCGCGCCCAGGCGACGACCAACTACGGCGCGTCGACCACTGGCATCGACTACGAATTTTGCTCGCGCCATAAGCGGACGACCGCCGCGTTCGAGCGTGATACACCAAGACTTGTTGTCGCCCGCGCGCCCGAATTCGCGCACGGTCGTTTCGTCGATGACCGCTACCCCACGTTGTACGGCCATTTCGCGCAACCAGATGTCGAAGCGTTGACGGTCCAGATACCAACCGTGACCATCCAGATTGCGCATCTCATCCTGCTCCAAGAGTGCGCTACCTCCCCAAGCACTACGCATCGTCCGATAAGGAAGATGCTCTTGGGCGATAAACGAGTCGTACAGCCTCATATCCTGGAGCAGACGGTTAGCGGCTGCAGGTAGACATTCACCAATGCGCATGCCTGGGTTACTGACTTTATCCACAACTAGCACGCGCATGGATGACGCCAGATTGAGGGCTGTGGTGCAGCCCGCGGGACCAGCACCCACAACCAACACATCAGCCTCCAGCTCCATAGCGCCTCTTAGCTTCGCAATCCATTCGGGAAGCGTCGCACCTTCTCGATCGTCATGACGTCTACGGACACGGCACTTACTCGCGTTGCGGCACCTACTTGCACCCTTACGGTACCGGGATCGTGCCCCTGTTGCGCGCCATGTCCGGTCAAATCGACATCGTGGATCGGAACGTGCTGATCTTCGACTTCGATGACGCCTGGGAAATGATTATCGTCACTGGGCCCTTGATGCGACTCGACCACTCCTAGATGATCAAAATGTTGAATCATATTGTTGATCTGGTGCGTGTAGCTTGTCGAACCAAGCGGCTCGATCCAGCTCGCACGGTTGGCGAACGCAGCCAGTCTCTCCTCGAGTGGACGCTTGGAGTCCATCACGATCTTGTAGTTTTCCCGCGTAAGCACCTGGTTAGGAACGCGTGCTGCCCAAAATGTGGGTAGATAAGGATCATATGACTTGTCATAGCCTGAGCGGCAGCTTGCAGTATCGGTCTGCCACGGCACAGCCATCCATCGCGTAATACCCCCAGCTTGCTGTCCAGCCAGAGCGCCGTTGGGCAGATTGAGATCGTCACTGGTAAACACTTCGCCGGGCTCCGGCGCTATCCATTCGTCCGGCGCATGCTTGAAGCGAAACGGCGCCATGTACATCTTTGTCGAACGAACTGGCCATGTCATCTCACAGCCAGGATGAAAGGCATCAGCCAGGCAAAATTCCAAAGCCGCACGAGTCAGCATATCCCCACGCTCTTTCAGCGGCACATGATCTATATCGGCTGGCAGCTGGCGCTTGGGGTCGTAGTCTTCGATAAAATCTCCCTGAGCCCATTGCGCCAGCATGGCAAGTTGGGTGGCAGTGAGCGCACAGTTCTGCCGAGGTGTTTGCGCAGCCGGAACCGCCATTGCATCGCCGTATACCCACGGCCAGGGTTTTGGGGACCAAGCGTCGATATTGTCATTGCGAAACTGATTGGCAACGGTACGCCGAATCTCTACATAAGCACCGCTCGCACTCGATAAAAACGTCAGGGTATCTGAACTGGTCAGATCGACGGCCCCTTTCCAACCAAATCCAGCGGCAAACCCAGCGTTGACCCATTGCAGGCCGTTCAGTCGCTCAAAGAGAGGCAGTATGTCGTGAGTAAAGCTTGGCCTCGCTGGCGCCGGAAGCCAACCCGCGTTAATGGCCAGATCACGCATCAGGTCCCACATCGTGCGCACCGATTTACGTTGTGGACCGTAATTGGGTGGTGCCACCACAACCCAGGCCGGAACCACTGTCACGGACTGACCATCATAAGTGACCGTTGCGGTAACAGGCCCATCCGATACGTCATCATGCCACCCCTCATTGTTGGCGAAAGTGATCGCGCGGCTGCCATCGTAAGACGCTGATACACCATGCCCGCCGAGCACGACTAGATTGCCATCTTCGTCGGTCAGGATTTCGCCCAGATACATGCGCTTTCCCATGAATTCACCGTCGTCAAAACGTTGCGCGGCCACATTTTTTCCGTATATGGTGCGCCGTTTTGGCGTAATGGCAAGCTTGGCGCGATCACTGACCGCACTGTTACGCAATGTTGTTGGCGGCGCCGAAGCTGCTTCAGGAATATCTTGTGCAAGCTGAAATCCATACCAACTCGCTTTGGTGTTAGCGAGCTGCACCTTCCATTCAATATCTGCATTGGAGGCGTTGAGTTCCTTGACGATTTCCCCCTTGGCGTTGACGCCATAAAGGCGAAACCTAGCAGCCTGTCGCTTGAGGCGTTTCTCGCTATCGCGATAAAACCCTGGAGCATGGGGTGGCGGTTCGCTGACCTCCGGCCCGATAAACCAGTCCGTCGGACTCGATCCCACGCGCGCGATACCGATTGACGGATAGATGACCGCATTGACAATGCACGTGTCTTCTTGTGCAGCCGCATGACCCGCCACACGCGGTTTGGAAGGATCTTCCAGGCTTTGTCCGTTCGCCTCATGCCGCGCCCTCGCGCCTGCGGCATAGACCAGTTTGCGGGCTTCAGCAATGGAGCCAACGGGCCGTTGCACATTCGGAACGCGCCAGATGTTGAGGCTCAACCCCTGCCCATACTCGGCTTGCCCTCGTATCGTCACGTCCTGGCGCGGAAGAACCAGCGTCGCCACCTGCATAAAACGACTTTCCGATTCCGGCCATTCGACCGTCGCCTCGTCAAGCGGCATGGTCTTCTCGTTGGTGCGCAACTGAACCATCAACCGGAAACGGTATTCCCGCTCGGCCAAGCGACGGCGAAAGTCAATGGCTAAGTAATCGGCCTCATTGTTGGGTACGTTCTCCGGCAACGTTTCAGGCTCCAACCGATATTTCACATATCGGTCTTCTCCCGCATGAAATGGAAGAATCGCCCAATAGGTGGCAGTAAGCGTACTGCCCTCCACCTTGGCCATCTCGTCGAGGATCTTTGCCGTCTTCGGATGGTCCTTCAAGTAACCGGGATAGTCTTTCGCCACGACGCCGGCATAAGTGAAGGCCAGCATATCCTCCGCATTGTCAACGAAGAACACAGGGTGGTTTTGCATGATTAAGTCGGCGGTGTTGCCGTCATCCCCCAGCGCCTTCAGACCGGTCACACCGAAAAGCTTGATGCCGATACCCAACGTCGATGTGAGATCGGGCGACATGGGTGCCGTATCGCTCGAGAAGCGCACCCACGCATCAAGACCTTGGTGCTCGAATATGCCAACCCTCAACGACGCTGGAATCGTCGGCAGCACTTCAAGGCGTCCATGTGCGACGCCATGCAATTTTCGAAAGACGGCACGCTCCGCCGGTTGCTCCCCATTGCGGATACGGCTCTCCTGAGCGACACCGACAAAAAGTTCCGCAAGGCGCTCAGCAGCTTCTCCAGGCCGTGAAAAGCATTTCGGCATATCTTCCCGCTCTTCCATATCCTTCCCCTCTTGGAATATCCATGACAAGACAAGTACATCACGGAAAAAAACATGTGATCCCATGCCCAAATCGCTCGCGTCATCCGTATCCTGGTGAAACGTAAATCATGAGACTCAGCGTACCGTGCAAACGAATAGATGCGTCGCCAGCTTCGCGGACAGTGCGACCAACCACATCCCCAACTGTTAATCCTGGGCTTATTTCAGGGGTCGTTTGGAGGGGCAGTCGCACACAGCCAAGCATCCGAAGGATTGCGGTGGCCAGCAGAATCGCTGACGTAAGCATGCAAAAGCGATTCTTGATTCGCTAGAACGCAGTACCCTCTATCGCTCCATTTAAGCCGATACGAAGATTTTTTTTAGGCGCGCACAAGCCGATTGCCAGACTACCCTCTGGCACATTTACTTGATTTTAATCCCCTTCCTTCGATTCCCCGAATTGCGGCTACAGGCAATCACAGGCAATGTGCATAAAATGTGTATGCACAGCGTATCCTTACACCAGTATGCGCACCCTGGAATTTCCCTTCCTTCCTACCTGCCTACTCACCGGACACCTCAATAAGCAGATCGCCATGGATCTTGGTGCAGCGGAAAAAACCATCAAGATCCATCGTTCGCGAATCATGCACAAATTGGGCATACGCTCGCCAGTCGAACTGCTCCGCTTTCTGGAACGGGCCGACCTACACTAGAGTGTAACGACCCAGCAGTTCATACACAGGTCAGACCGCTAAAGCATACGCTAGCGCGGACGTCCTAATGCCAAGCGCCTAGCGCGAACGATGGTGATTGAAGAATTGAATCCCACCACCAATCACGCGCATGGCGTTATGTTCGGCTTCAAAGCAACGCGGCGCGCTCCTCTCCGCAGATGCGGCGCGCCACGTTGTCGTTACTTTACTCGTTTCTTATGCGATCACGGATGACTTTTTTTCAAAGACTCCCAGTATCGCTTTCGGTAATCCTCTAACAAATATCGGCTTTTGTGGCCATCGATCGCTTTAGCCAAGCGCTGACGATCGACCTCGGAATACCTGGTTCCGGTTGATTCGGCGCCAATATTTGTCAGGTCATCCACGGATAGTTCTACCGGACTTGTGACATAGAGCAAAGCAATTTGCTTGGAGGTCGGCGCCAAAGTGGGATCCTTGAGGCGACACGAGAACATCACGCTACCGATGCTTGTCTGACCCTGCCTTTTGCGGTTATCCCACAGCTTTTTGACATGCGACGGGCAAAAAATATTCACCAAGGCATGCCCGGGAGGCGCGATCCAGGCTTCGGTCTTGTAATCGAGCATCTCTTGGCCGTAAGAGTCTTCGTCACCAAAACGGTTCGATGCTGCGGGATTTCCTTCTCGAATAAAATTCATCGAACTGATCAGGTAGCCACCTGTGACATCTCCCACGTTGGAACCTAAGTCAAGGTAGTGTCCGATGTGCACATCGATCTTGATGACTGGTCCGCCAAGCCTCGGATCGTTGAGGTCCAGGTTAAAAGTGGCGTTCGGAACTCTATCGGTCGGCCCACTCGCCCCTTCTAGCGCCAATTGGGTCGGAAAATCCCAGTGATTGCGGCCCTCATTATCGCGATAAAAATCCATGCCGCGGCCGGAAATGTAACCCAACTTCCGTCCCAGCGGCGTGGTCATCGGAGCAGGTACGGAAGGCACGACAAGGAGGTCTTTGTACCCAATCAGGCCGCCGCTGTCACCCACGCTTGGCACGCCATAAGGGCCGTACCACAGCTCGCGCGTCAGCGCTGGGCGCTCTCTATTCGCATGTGCTTGAGTCGGATCCTGAGCGCTTTTCCACAATTCTCGAAAATCACGTACCTGTAACGTGTAATGGTTTTCCTTGTCATTGAGTTCGCGCTGCCCCTCCCACGCACCGGTCGCGATACCGCTACCCTGGGCACTCCAAATAAAGGGAACGCGAAGATCCACCCACTCTTCTTTCGCACGTTTATCGCGCTTGCTTTTGAATTCTGCCGAGGCTTTAGGAAGTGTGTCATCGACATATTTCGCGTATTTGTCCACAGCCTCTTTCCAATGAGTGCGGTAAATACCAATCACGCCATCGTCGAGGCCATATATCTCTTTTGCATTCTTGGGACTTATATAATCAGCGAGAAATGTCATGTGTAAATTTGCAGCCTGCACATAAAGCGGCAGCACTTTCCATCCCGTATCCGCACTTGCTCCGGTAAATGTTTCAATAAGTATCTGGAAATGACCTTGGATCGCGGTGGCTTGCATACGGAGTTCCTCCCGCAGACCCTTTAAATCATTGGGAGATTTTTTTTCATCTATCCCCTTTTTGATTTGCTGGATCGTTAGCACATAGTCGCCGAGGATGCCGTGCAAGCCGTCGATCGTTTGCTTTAACATTTGCTCATAGAACAATTCAATCTTGTCATCAATGAGTTCCGCCAGTCGGTCCTTGATTTGGTCCCACGTAGAAGGTTGATGGATAGGCCAAAGAAGTCCAATAAATGCTGAGAGCCAGGAGCCGACGTAGGGTATTTGCGACAACGCTGTGCACAATAAGACTTTGATGTCCTCTTCCACGTTCTGAAGTGGACCGTTTTCGTCAAGCGCTACAAGCGAACTCGTAGGTGCTATCCCGGCGGGTCCAAGTTCTGTGTTCGTATCGATTTGCATGATGCCCCCTACTTGGTAAGGATGGGTGGAATTACATGAGTGTGCTTCGTGTGACGCATTCCGCCACACATCCGACGTGTTTCTGGAACGTTGCGCTCCAGACAACCCCTTGATACGGTTGATCCAAGGACAAGGGCAAACCTTGTTCGTTCGCTTCCAATGCGACCCTCATCTTTGCTTTCCTTTCTGTAGGAAGTCGCCACCTTCGGCCGTTCTCGGTGGTACCGCAATCCCAATAATTGGGGGTTCGCCTCGTGAATAAATTCATCGAAATTTCACTTCGTGAGTGATAGGTGCCTTACGTCGAGCCTGCGACTGAAGCAGAGCCAGAGTCGGCTTACCCCTCCCGCCGACTGCATCACGGCGGCACCAATGTGCTCAAAGCCGATCATCTGGCACGGATGATTGAACGCCGTGCGAAGTTCGCTGGTCTGGAGGGTTATTTGGTCATGCGTGAAACATGGGTAGTGCGTACGCGGACATCAGAAATGCGAGTCACTACCGCATGACAAGCAACCTCGATCCAGAACAGCCGGTGCCCGCGATTGGCGGGCACCGGTGCCGCCTCAGAAGCCCAGCGTGAACCCCAGCGAGAAGGCGTTGTCGCGCACGCCGCCTGCAAACTGGCCTTGGTAATCCAGGTACAGATTCCAGCGCTCGCCCTGTTCGGCGGTGATGCGCGCGCCCACGGTGCCCAGGCTGCTGCCGGTGCCTGCCCCTGGCAGCACAAACGGCGTGCCGTCCTGCGCAATGGCACTTACGCTCGGCGCATCACGGCGCACGTCGTAGCGATAGCCCAGTTCCAACTGGGGTAGGTAGCTGATGGAGCCGGACTGAAACGCTTTGCCGATTGCCAACTGCACATACGGCTGCAAGGTGGTGGTACGACTACGCAGTCCGTCCATCGCGAAGGCGCCGGCCAGCAGACTGCGGCCCGTGGCCGCTTCGTCGAAGCCGGCCAGCGTCTGGTGCTGGTACAACACGCCGAGTTTGGGCGTGAGCTGCCAGTCGTCCACCTGCAACGGCCATGCTGCCTGCAGGCCGCCAGCCAATGCGTGGCCTTCCGGACTGGACGTCGCCTGCCCCGCACCGGTGGCGCGGTCGACCTGGTAACTGTCCAACGCATCGTCCGCCGTGCCCGAAAGCACGACCGAACCAAACCAGGCATAGCTGTAAAGACCGGCGTGGCCGCGGTCCACATGCCCGAAGCCGCCCAGATCGTCGTCTGCGTTCAGACGGCTGGCGCCAGCATCGATGCCGACGTGCACAGCATCGCCCACGGCCGCGTCGAAGCCCGCCAACACGCCGAAGCTGGTGCTATGCAAGCCGTCGTGCGCATCAAGTTGTGTGCTGCTGCCGGTGGCCTGCGCCCACGCGCCGCTAGAGCACGATGCCTGGCTGACGTTCTGCGCCGTGTGCTGATTGCCGCTTTGGCAAGCATTGCTTGAACGCGGCAGCAGACCGGTGTCGAGCACACTACCCAAGGTCTGTTGGCCCAGCAGGTTTTGTGCACGCAGCAGGTTGGCGTAAAGCGCACCGTCCAGCGGAGCAACTTTCACGGGGTCCGGGGCACCGCTCGGCGTCGGAGCTGGTGTCGGCGTCGGAGCTGGTGTTGGTGTTGGTGTTGGTGTTGGTGTTGGTGTTGGTGTTGGTGTTGGTGTTGGTGTTGGTGTCGGTGTCGGTGTCGGTGTTGGTGTCGGTGTTGGTGTTGGTGTTGGTGTTGGTGTTGGTGTTGGTGTCGGTGTCGGTGTCGGTGTCGGTGTCGGTGTCGGTGTCGGTGTCGGTGTCGGTGTTGGTGTCGGTGTCGGTGTCGGTGTTGGTGTTGGTGTCGGTGTTGGTGTTGGTGTCGGTGTCGGTGTTGGTGTTGGTATTGGTGTCGGCGTCGGTGCCGGTGCCGGTGCCGGTGTCGGTGTTGGTGTCGGTGTCGGTGTCGGTGTTGGCGTCGAAGACGTCGCCAAGCCCAGATCAACCTGCGTTCCGGTGTAACTCACCGTGGGGTTGAGCGCCGTCGGTGCGGGGCCGCTGCTGTTGATCGTGCCAAACGTGCCGTTTCTCGTCGTGGCTTGCACCAGCGTGTAACTGATGGCGTTGTAGGTACCCGGCGCATACACCAAGTTCAGCATGCCAGCGAGACTGGCTGTACCGTTGACCAGCAACTCGGATGCCTGGGTGGGCGTCACGTCGATCTGCAGCGTGCCGTCACTGTTCTGCACGAAGTTGCCGTTGATGGTAAGTACACCCACCGAGCCACCCGGCCACACCATGCCGTCATTGGTGACGTCGCCGTTGACGGTGCCGTGGCCGCGCAGGGTTCCGCCGGATTGCACATCCACGTTGCTGGTGATGGAGGCGGTTGGCGTGTTCGCGTCACCAACCTCCAATAAGCCCCCGGCAAGGGTGGTAGTACCGCTGTAGGTGTTCACGCCGTCCAGGATCTGCGCGCCGCCCGTAACGCTAATCCCGCCCGTACCACCGATGACACCGCTGAAGGTGCCGCTGGCGCTGGTGAGCGTGAGCACGTGGTTGCCCAACAGCACTTTGCCGGCACCAGTCAGCGCAACGATGGGCACATCCGCGGTGCTTTCATTGCTGATATCCAGCGTGCCGTTGTCAATGACGCCGTCGCTCGCAGCGATACCACCGGTGCCCGATAGGACCAGCGTGCCTGCGACGATCGTAGTGGGACCGGTATACAGCTGCGCGCTGGTAAAGGTCAGCGTACCGTCGTCGATCTTGCTGACTGTACCCGCACCGCTGATCACACCCGCGTAGGTGCCGTTGATCGAGTTGTTGGTGTTCTGGCCGCCTTCGTCGAAGACGAGCGTGGCACCGCTTTCCACGTTGAGCGTGGTTGCGGCGAAGGCATTCGCATCACCCTGCAGCGTGCCGCTCTTCAGGTCCCATGCCTGGTCGGCGCTGCCGATACCGGTGAGCATCCACGTGCTGGTGCCAACCTTTTGCCAGCTACTGAATCCCGACACCGCGCTGATGTCGAGACTATCGCTGCCGCCGCCGCTCGTGTTGTCGCCGAGGATCAGCGTGTCGCCGTTGTTGCCGCCAGACGTGCTGGCGATCGCGCCGGCGATCTGCGCGCCAACCTGCAAAGTCACGGTATTGCCGCCGCCGGACAGTTCGATCGCGGCGGCACGCGTGGAGCCGTCGCTGGACAAGCCGCCGCTGATGCTGCCGCTGTCGGTGATGGTGTCGTTGCCGACCGCCACCACGCCCACGCCGCCGGCACCTGCGCCACCGGCCGCGGCGCCATTGAAGCCCGCACCACCGGCGCCGCCTGCGCCACCGGCGATCTGGCCCTGGTTGCTCACGGTGCTGCTCTTGTACATGCCCACGCCTGCGCCGCCGATGCCGCCTGCTTTCGCGCTGGCGGTGCTGCTGCCT
Source organism: Dyella mobilis (assembly GCF_016904945.1). GTDB lineage: Bacteria > Pseudomonadota > Gammaproteobacteria > Xanthomonadales > Rhodanobacteraceae > Dyella_B > Dyella_B mobilis. The sequence continues at coordinate 19,421 of NZ_JADIKF010000035.1, read as the reverse complement.
GCGCTTCCGGTGGCACCCACGCCGCCGAAGATCGCGCCGCCGCTGCCGTTGCCCAGCGACGAACTGCCGCCGGCCATCGACACACCTGCGTTGCCGCTGTTGCCGTTGACGCCGTATTTGCCCGTGCCGCCGGTGATGGTGGTGTTGCGCATGGACAGCGACGAAGCACCCTTGAGCGCCGCGCCCGCGTACTTGCCGCCGGCGATGCTGTTGCTGCCGCTGCTCGGTGCCAGCACCAATCCACTGGCATTGACTGTCGCGCCGCCGGTAACGGCCACCGTGCCGGTGACCGTCAGCGTGCCGCCACCCGATTGCGTCAGCGCGCCGCCTGCGGCGCTGCTGGTGATGTTGCCGGCAAAAGTGGTGTCGTCGCTGCGGTCGAAGATCAGCGCACCGTTGTCCACCACATTGCCGGCGATGCTGCCGCTGGTGCCGCCGACGCCCACTTGCAGCGTTACGCCACCGTCCACCGTGGTGCCGCCGCTGTAGGTGTTGTCAGCGGTGAGTACCAGCACGCTGCCGCTGCCACTGCCGCTGTTGAGCACGGTAAGGCTGCCGCTGGCGCCGGTCAGGTCGGCGAGCGTGCCGCTGAAGGTGGACGCGTGTCCGTCCACGTCGATGCTGCCGCCGCTGTCGCCCAACAGCACACTACGTGCGGAAGAAAGGTTTGTCGTGGTCTGCAGCGTGCCGCCGTCGAGCGTAAGCGTGCCGCTGCTTGCGCCCAGTGCCGCATCGTTGGCTATCGACAAGATGCCGCCGGTGACCGTCCACGCCGTCAACTGCGTGGTGGTGCTGGACAGCGTCCACGTGCTGCTGCCGGTTTTCTGGAAAGTAACGAAGCCGACGTACTGCGGCGCGGTGTACGTGCCACTGACGCTCGTCGCGAGCGCGGAAACATCGAAACTCGCATTGCCGCTGCCTCCCAGCTCCAATGTATCGCCACCAGCGGTACTGACGACATTGCCGACGAAGCGATAGCCAGCCTCCAGTTCCAGCGTGTTGCCACCGCCGGAAAAATCCACCGCATCGGCCTGGCTGCCATTGGCGCCGACACCGCCAGCAATAGTTCCGGCATTGACGAGCGTGTCGTTGGCCACTGCCACCACGCCTGCACCGCCAGCGCCAGCGGCGCCTGCCCTACCCGCAACCGCAGACGAGGTGCCACCGCTGGCCACAGTGCCGGCAGCACCGCCGGCGCCGCCGGCACCACCCGCGCCGCCAGTGATGCTTCCACTGTTGACGAGGCTGGCAGCCGAGCCGCTCAGATAGACGCCGATGCCGCCTTGCCCGCCCTTGCCGCCGGCGCCGCCTGCCGAAGCAAAGGCGCTGGTGGCGGTACCGCCCGTTCCACCGGCGCCACCGGCTGCACCCGCGCCCCCGCTGACACTTCCCGTGTTGGCGAAATAGGCGCCCGAGCCAGTCAAATAAGCACCGCTGCCGCCTTGCCCGCCTTTACCGCCTGCACCGCCGATATAAGTGTTGTTGGTTGCTTTGCTGGCCGCACCACCGGCACCACCCACGCCGCCCGAGTTGCCGGCCAAGTTGCCGGCGTTACTCAGGTTTCCAGACCCACCCATTGTCGTGCCATTGCCGCCAGCACCACCGGCGCCACCGGCGACGGCCCCTGTAATGCCTTGCCCACCGGCGCCACCGACGCCGCCGTAGACGCGGCTGGTCTGAGCAAGCGTGATGCTCCCCGATGCATCGACACCATCGCCGCCACGACCACCGGCGCCGGAAGATCCTGTGTAACTCGTGCCCCCGTCATCCCAGAACAACGTAGGGTCATTCAAGCCGCCGGAAGCACCAGCGCCGCCTGCGCCGCCTTGGATCAGGCCCGCGTTGCGGAAAGAGGCGCCGGCGCTAACCATCACGGCCGCGCCACCAGCGCCACCTATACCGCCATTGCCGCCATAACCGGTTTGGGCGTCCAACGGAACCGCAGTGCCATCGGGATAAGTGCCTTGCGCCGTAACACCCGCACTACCGGCACCACCCTGGCCCCCGGTGATGGTTCCAGTGCTGGTGTTACTCAAATAGGAGCCTGACGCTGTGAGCGAAACGCCATTACCACCGGCGCCGCCGTTGCCTCCATTTCCTCCGTTCCCCCCCAGCGCGCTAACAGCCCCGTCAAAGGCTGGAGCACCACCGGTTCCGCCAGTCCCGCCCACACCACCCTGACCACCGGTGATGGCGCCAGCATTGGTGATGGAAGTAACTCCCAGCGCATCCGTGACACCATCGCCCCCTGCAGCGCCCGCACCACCGGCGCCGCCGGCGCCACCGTTGCCGTTCGTGGCGGACTTGCACCCGCACGCTTCAAACACAGCAAGCACGGATGGGTTGATCGCAGCGTTGTAACCGGTTCCCCCTGCGCCCCCATTTCCACCCGCGCCACCCATGATCTGACTGCTACTAGCATTACTGACGATAGCTTGGCCCGCGATCAGTCCCGTTCCGCCGGCACCGCCGGCACCGCCCGCGGCACCACTACCACCTACGCCTTGCCAACCGGCCAGGCCAGCAGCACCGGTGGCACCGGCATTCCCGCTGCCGCTTCCTTGGCCGCCCGCCCCACCGAGGCCACCGGCACCACCCACACCACCAGCACCACCCTCGCCACCGGACCCGCCAGCACTACCGGCGGCACCGTTGCCACCTTGAATAGAGCCATCGTTGGTTAGCGTGGTCAGCGTTTGGATGACCCCAGTGCCACCCGCACCGCCGGCACCACCAACGCCGCCCGCGCCGCCATTGCCACCCGTACCGCCTTGACCACCCTGACCACCCGTACCGCCATTCGCACCGGTGTACGCCTGGTAACCATTGCCGCCAACGCCAGCCGTACCGCCTTGGCCGCCCTGACCACCCTGACTGCCTTGGCCACCTTTGCCGCCAGCGCCACCCGCTCCACCCGCTCCACCAAGTACGCTGCCGGAATTGGTCAACGTGACTTGCGACGCAATGCCTGCGCCGCCATTGCCGCCCACGGCCCCATTGCCGCCCGCTGATCCGCTCGCGCCATCGCTCCCGGTTACGCCGATACCGCCAGTACCGCCCGTCGTAGGTGGGGATACGCCGACACAGGTTCCAAACAAGCCACCTAAAGAGCAGGACTGCACCGCGTTCGTCCCTGCCACGCCGGTACTGCCCAGCACCGTCGGTGTTGCCGGTATTGTCTGATCGGATGCCCCGGTCGTTCCCGCCCCTCCCAAACCACCCGCGCCAGCTTGAACGGCGCCGGAGTTGTGGATATAGCCAGAAACCGTCGCCGCGCTGGCCCCTGAGCCAAGCATCGAGGCAATACCCACGCCACCGATACCACCTGCTCCCGCGGCACCACTGCCCACGGCCATAGCGCCATTGCCACCGGCACCGCCATACACCTTGCTCGAGTTGGTGATGGCCACGTAGCCACCGTTACCACCCCCCGTACTGGCAACGTAAGCGCCGACGATGCCGGCACCACCCGCGCCGCCGGCGGTACCGGTCTGATTGCTGGCCTGGCTGCTTGCAAAGCTACCGGCCTGGGTTGCGGCCAGACCACCCGCTCCTAAGCCACCAGCGCCACCGGTTACGGTACCTGCGTTGGTGATGGTGGCCTTCCACGTCGTGTTGGTGGCGCCGCTTCCGACCAGGATGCCGGTAAGGCCGGCGCCGCCGGCACCCGCGTTACCGTCCTGGCTACCCAGTCCGCCGTACTTACCCTTTCCGCCGTTAATGGTTGCGCCGCTGTTGTTGTCGATCACGCCGGTCCAGGTGATGCCGCGGGCACCGCTCGCGGCATACATCCCGATAACGCCCATGCCACCGTTGCCGCCGTTGCCACCGGTACCCGAACCGCTACCGCCGCCATAACCGCCGGCGCCGCCGCCGATCTTTCCGTAATTGATCACCGTGCTCTTGAGCGACGTCGCGTAAGACGCCGCGGCGCCCAACACACCCACGCCACCTTGCCCGCCATTGCCACCCGTGCCCGTCAGGGAGTAACCGGCACTGCCACCCCGCCCGCCCGTAATGCTGCCGGTATTGCCCAGGATGGTCCCCGTATCGATCAGGATTATGCCGGCACCGCCGCCGCCACCCGCGCCGCTGCCAATGCCGCCGTTGCCGCCATTGCCGCCCGCACCGCCCGTAATGACGACTCCCGCCGCCACGGTGTTGGTTGTGCTGCTGGTCATCGTGCCGACACCACCGCCACCACCGCCGCCACCACCACCACCCGCGCTAGCAAGAGTGCTTTTCGTCGTGATCGTTGCTCCGGTGACGAGTTCTTGCGTAACGATCTGATAGGAGGCGCCACCTGCGCCGCCGGCGCCGCCCGAGCCGCCCGTGGCGCTGCCCAGCGGGGCGACACCGGAGAGACTGGATGACGCACCGGCCAAACCGCCACCACCGGCGCCGCCACCGCCACCGCCGTATGTCGTGGTGATGATCGTGACTTTCGTTGCGGTAGTTGTTGATACGCCTGCATAGGCACCGGCGCCGCCGCTGCCTCCGCCACCGTTGCCATAGCCAAGCAATGACCCGCCAGCACCTGCCGCGCCGCCCTTTCCGAGGGCGGTCGATGCATATTGAGCGCCCGTGGACGACAAGCCGCCCTGTCCCGTTTGGTTGGCGCCACCACCGCTACCGCCCGATCCGGCCGGTGGTTGGTAGCTGAGGCCGCCGCCTCCAGCCAAGCCATTGGCCGTACTCGTGGCGGCAGTGCCGGCACCGCCGGACATACCCGTTGCGCCCGTGGTCTGCGCCCAACCAAGGTGCGGCAGCATCAAGCCGGCCACACCCATCACACTCGCACCGAACAACCGAGTAAGCGCCGAGGCCAATGGATGGCGACGCGCGATCAAAGACGGCGCGCTTTGTCCAACGCCCCCGTGGGGAGCATCCGCCAATTCTGAGACAGCCTGAAGCACGCAAAGCGCGCGATTCCACACCAAGCGGTAAATACGATTCATGTGTTCCCCAAGTGCCGCGCTAACGCATGTGGCGTGCTTTTACGTTGGGGAAGCGATAGTGCTCATGATGGTGGCTTATGGCCCACGCTCATGCACACCCTCCCCCGCGCGGGAAGGGTAGTGAAGAGGGCGTGCAGGGGGCACCCCAAGAATCAGGGGTTGCTTTATTGGGCCGAATCGATGAGCCCGTTGTCGATCGAACCAAGCGTTCCTGATGCATTGCAACGACATCAATCGGCCTACCCAACTCCCACCCTTGGACGTGCTAGCCACAGGAGAGTCGAGACGGGAAGATGGATACGCTGCAACAGTTGCGCAAATTTTTACGGCGCAAGTCGCGAAACAAGCGTCCCTGGGGAGTGCTGGATCGGAACTCGCCGCAATGATGGGGCTGAACTTGAACACATCACGGCCTTTGGCCACACCTTCTCGATAAGATTGAGACTCGACTGTGGATGGACGATAGCCGGACTTTAGCTCCATGCGATCGTGCCGAAATGCTCAAATATGATGGAGCGGGTTCAAGGGGGAGCTGTGAGCAAAGATAATGAGCAGGACAAGGATTTGGATTCCGCTGCAGGGACCGAGCCCCCGACCACGAGAAGCTCGGAAACATCATCAACAATAGGCTTAACGGCACTGGAAGCGGACTGCCTTGCCACCGATGAGCCCGCCCTGGACTTGCAGCTCGAAGAGAATGAGGGCGCTGATGAAATCGTCGAAGATGACGACGGGACGGCGCTCGCCAAGCTCCGCCAACTCATTCGTACCCGCACGCGCTTCCACGCGAATGATGTGCAGCCTGTCTCTGAAGCAGCCACTACCCAGTTTTTTAGACTCAGCGCCAAACATGTATTGAAAGGCGAACTCAAGAGCCTCCCCATCAACGGCCGTACAGTACCTAGCGCATCAAGTTCCAGTAAGTGCACAAATGCCATCGCAAGTGCGTCCGCAGATCATTCGACGCGGCTTGCCCTGGGAATGAGGTATCTCGAAGATCGGCTTAATCAAACAAGCGCGCCTTACAATGCCGTTAAGAATGGCCTGTGGCTACCACATGCCTGCACCCATTACGACCTGCAGTCCTGCTCATCTTGTTTCGCGCGTGGTCGTGTAACGTGCCATGCATGCCATGGCGCCTGCAACGAGACATGTCTTCGATGCAGCGGCAGGGGGAAAACCGACTGTTACCAATGTTATGGCAGCGGAAAGGTCAACTGCTCCCGCTGCCATGGTTCTATGCAAGTGGATATGTCAGGAACGGAATACTACTCAGAAACCGTATGGGTCAATGGTCAGTCTGAAACCCAGTACAAGAGTCGTTGGGTTACAAAGCGGGAGCCTTGCTATCAATGTAACTTTGGCAAGGTAAATTGCAACAATTGTTCCGGAAGCGGGCACATCAACTGCACGACGTGCCACTCCACCGGGAGAATCACTTGCCAGACATGCGCCGGCGTTGGTGACTTAAAATGCCTCCCATGCGATGGTTCCGGGCACGTCGGAACGGCCGCTTGGATGGAAGTTCACCACGAAGCCGAGTATGCCATGTCGTGGTGTTCGCCCCCGGATAGCCATGCGGCCGATATAGAGTCCAAGGCAGGACTTCATAGAATTGCACACGAGTCCCACTCGCTTAGCTTGACCGATCTTCATCGCAATCAATCAAGGTCACACAGCATTATTCAGGCGAGTTACGCAGGCGTCCTTCAGATCATGCACCTGGATGCCAAGTGCAATCAGGAAAGCTACCACGTGGTTGCTTTTGGCAAGAACCGTCAGTGGCACGACCTCGATGATATTGTCGCCGACCTCCTCAGCGGTGACCTTGAGGCACTGCGCACAGCACTGGTAGCTTCCGATGAAGGCGGCCTATTTACCGCAAAAATCTCAAAACTAGCCGCACCGCTACGTCACGTCGTGGACTCGGAACTGAATACCGCACTGGTCGATGCCACCCTGCATGGCAGGCCAACTGATGAGCTCCGCACCATTCTTTCCCCAGAATACGCAGATAAGCTCCGGGCTGCGTTGCTTTCAGCGTTAAAAAGGATCTATACCAGCATAGGAGCGAGCACATGGTGGCCAACGCCGCTGATTCTCGGCCTCACCGCGGGCGCCCTATGGTGGCTGCATCGCCCCATCGTTGCTGTGCTCGTGGCGGCATTCTCCTTCCCTGCGTCGATTATGCATCTGCAATGGAAAGCAAAAGCAGTGTTGACCGCATCACTCGGGAACAAAGCGAAGGCTGAACAAGCCATAGCGCTCGTTAAAAAAGCGCGACATCATCGTCTTGCACACGCATTGCATTACTTACCATCGGCGCTACTGACAGCGCTAGCTGTATTTGGTTTTACGCGTTCTCAAGGCGTGGCGATCACCGTTCCTAATATTCCCGTTTTTGGAAAATCCAGCGCGATATCGAACACGACGCTTTCCCAGGCAATGACTCTCTTTGAACAGCGGCAGTTCGCCCAGGCGCGGCCGCTCCTCCTGTCACTTGCTGAAGGCGGGGAAAAGGCAGCTTATCTGCCACTAGCCAAAGTCTTGATGTTCGACGACCAGGGCACGACAAATAACCTAGCCCAAATCAACCGCATCTCGGCGACCACTTGGGCCATCAAAGCTGTCAACGCGTACCCTGATGACGCCGACGCTTTATACGTAGCCGGTGACCTATCCACTTCCGGCTGGAATAAGCCGGTGGACATGAACACCGGCATTTCATTACTCAAGCGATCTGCCGCTAGAGGCAATGCCAACGCGATGCACCTTCTAGGTCTTATCTATATCAATGGTGCTCACGTTCCAAGAAATGCTGTCCAAGCGCGATATTGGTTTACGGAAGCCGCCAACGCAGGCCAGGCCGCAGACATGTACAACGTCGGCCTTATGGACTGGAAAGGCGAAGGGTCGCAAGCACCCAACCGAACATTGGCTAGAGAATGGTGGAGCAAAGCAGCAGCCCTAGGAGACGAGAGAGCCAAGAAAGCCATAGCTGAGTTGCCGCAGCAGCATCATTAACAGCTCCACGTCGGCGCAAGGCGATCGGTGACTAACCCCTCAATGCTGTTCGCATGACATCCAAACCGATCGCCATACCGAACCAGCAGTGTAAGCAGTCCAAGCGTTGTCAGAGAAGGCGCATCAGTCGGCACTAGCCGCACATAAAGTCCGCCTAGCGGACCTGATCGACCGTGTTTCTGCATAGCGAAAGCCTCTGCATTGATGAGACATGATCGCCTCGAACGCCGGGCTAATGGCAAGATTGCAACTGGCGTCTTGCCCCGCAATAAGCATCGCAGTACCGTTAGACTACTATTGAGGCAAGGCCAAAATCGGCCATAAAACAGGGGAAAAGGAATGACAGTTGAAGCTTCGGCACAGCCACAAGCGGAACAGACGTTTGTGCAGAACCCGTTTGGCACCGTGACCAACAAACGAGTCACCTACTACAGAGCCAAAGGCTGGTTTAGTGGTGGATCCCGCGAAGATATTCCACTGCAGCACGTAACGTCTGTCCGTCTGGATATTTCTCGTTCCATCTTTGGCGGGATCCTGTTGCTCCTGGTTGGCTTGGGGTTCTTATTTTCGGGCCTCGGAATTCTCGGGTTCATTGGATTACTTATTCTCGCTCTCGCCGTTATTTTTCTGTGGGGCTCCCCAGCCGTGGTGGTCAATACCGCAGGGCGAGACCTGAGTGCCGCCAGAGGGTTCCCGTGGCAACGCGATGACGCGAACGCTTTTGTTGATGCCTTACGCGGACAGCTATTCAAATCGTAAGACGACGCGAATCACGGGCAGCGTTTACGATTGCTGCCCATCGCGGATGCCGGTGACGGTGAAGCGCACTTGATGCCGGCACCACCACGGGGCTCGACACGCCTACCGCCATCCTATTGACGTCGACCGGTACCTGTCAGTGACCGTACATATCTCACGCGCCATTTGCCATGGATTTCAACGGTAACCGTAGCTTCTAATGCAGTTACGCACTGGTTGCCTCTTACCAAAAATTTTCCCATTACCACCATCATCGCCAACGACGTATACCCGTGCTGGGGCGCGGGCGTTAGTTGGCTTCTAAGGAGCGCATATGAAATTGAAATATGGAAGCCTCGCCCTGGCCGTGCTTTGTCTGGCCGGATGCGGAAAGCACGACACGCCAGCAGCCACTCCATCCACAGCCAACGCGCCATCCACGACCCCGGACACGTCTGGCTCTAATGCGGCGGCGGCGCAAGCCTTTGCCGACGCTCAGAAGGCGAAAGAGGCCGAGCATCCCAAAGCAGACCCAAGCGTCCCTCTCGCCAATTACACGCAACTCGATCAAGCGGATGGCCCAGTGTGGCTAACCTATATCGCCGTGTCGCGGGTCAGTCCGCTACCAAGCGATGAAGAGAAATTGAATATGTTCTCGCCCAAATATTTTAATGAGCCCGACGCCTTCAAAAAACACGATCTTATAGCTTCGGAGCTTCCGCCCATCCAACAAAACTTGAAGCGCTACGCTGACCAAAGCTATTACGCCATCAAGTTCGGCGACGTAGCCGGCCCCAATGGCGCCATCTCTCCGAACATTTTCTTTAGCTCCCCCTACGACTTTAATACCCAGAGCTTCCAATTCAATAGCGCGAAGCAGTGCTGGACCATGGGATACGCAAACAACCAGAATGTAGTCCTCGACTTCAGCAATACCGGAAGCGACGAGTGCGCACTGAAGGTCACTGACGTCGACACGGCCAAGAAGATCGAGCAGTTGCGTGCGACCGCCAAGCTTGGCGCCAAAGGCATACTCTATTTTCACGTTGACGATGTAAAGAATGGCAACCGGGTGATGGCCACCATTACCCACATACACATTGATCTATATGATGCGCCCGCGTGGGACAAGAGAGCCCAGATATTCACTTCGTTCGATATGTAAGTGAAATACACTGACTAACAGAAAAGCGTCGCAGGCGCTTGGCTTTTCGGCGATGCCCCATCATTGAAAATGAGGGCATCGCGATTTCTCAACGCCGGCCGCCCCAAAAAAGCGCATCCCGCGATTGGTTAAAAAATAACCAGTCACTTCCAAGCTCTTCACACCTCGAGAAGAACCGACTGACGAGACCTGACGATATCGATCGCCACCAGGTAGGATGAGGGCATCGTATACCCACATATCGGCGCTTGCGATCCCGACCGACCGACGCAACACCGAAGCGCTGTGCCTAGATAGCCGTGACGTGCGTCGCTTAGTGGCGTCAGATCAAGATCAACCTCTCTACATGCCCCCGGCCACGATCGAATGGATGAGATAGTCCAATTCATGTGCTTGGTCACCTCGCCGGACCCGACGCTACTTCGCCCAACGTCCGTGCAGCCAGATGCTTGTGCTTGGCGATACCCACCTCAACGAGGTGCGCCGCATGGCTGAGGACTGGCGACATCGTTACAACCATGACCGTCCACACCGATCGTTGGGTGGCCTGTCTCCCATCCGCTACGCCATGGCATTATCAACCCCAGCCTTTATTTCTGAATGACTCGAAGGAACGAGGACGCTTCAATAGCTGTCTTGGCTCAACCCAACGCTCTTAATGGAAAGCAATTCCGTAACGTGCAATTGCTCTCAAGACAAGAGTGAAAGAGTCATCAACGCAACACGCGTTTAAGCCACGCTAATTTGCGTGCAGACCGTAACGTCTTCATCTCTTTTACCCCAGTTCTTGGCCTGCTTGTCGCTCGAAAACCACACATCAATGTGATGCCTCTTAATCACACCACCCCTATCTTGAACGACTTCACTACCATAGTTTGAACATAGAGTTCGGTGACTATTGAGCAACCGACGCCCCTTAACCTTGAGTGGCGGGATGCTTTGGAGACCATTGTCTACAAAAGGTCGCGCATTCTTCGCCACCTCCAACAAATCGCTGCACCGTTTTAATCGCGACTTTGCTTCTTCTTTTTCACACCAAGCAATGCGGCTCTGCCCAATCCCTCCGGGTTCATTCGAAAAAGCTTTCGAAGGGCGGCTTCCTGCCGCGGCGTCTGCATGGCAGCCACCAGTTTGCCCCATCGATCCAAGACTGCCCTTGGTACCTTGACCATAGCTCTTCTGGAGTTCTTCATTACTAACATCGTTACACGGTTCGTGGAATTCGATAGATCACGAGGCTGTAGGCTCCTCAACCAATCTTGTACGCTGGCCTCTGGTGCGATCGGGCGGTTGCTGCAGAACAACTGCTCATTTCAGCCGACGACGAAACTCCCACGCTCGGAGAACACAATCGGCATAAACGTTTTGTTTAATGCTCTTCAGGCCAATCTAGCCGCGTTGAGTGAAGAAGTGGGCCGCACGGGTAACCCTTCTCCCACTCCCCCTTAATGGGCGTGGTCAGCCCCACGCCGAATCCGGACGGGTGCCGGAAGATGGCCATGCGTGAGACATCTTCGAGGGTGGGAAAGTGTCGCGCGATGATAATTGCTCGCTGCCTGACAGCGATCGGCAAATCGGTGTTACGAGCAAGCTCTATCAGAAAGCTCCCCGCCAAAAGGAGCGCCCTTGTTCTTTCATCTGGCAACGTCACGTCATCTTTCCTTGGAAGTTGGCAACCCGGAAAGGGCAATTAAAACGATTCCTACCTTTTGCGATAGAGCGGCTGGCGGCATGCAAAACCCTTTGATGACATATTGCCGTGATTGTCGACGCAACAAGGACTTTTTCACGCACGAAAAATCTGACTAACGATCGCGGTCATGTCCCATAGAACTGAATCCCCTCGTGGCAGAACAGCGGGAGCGGCTCATCAGGGACAGCAAAAGTAATGCTTAAAGGAAGCGATAGGTCCGGCGATTCTTCCGTTAGCACGAGGGAAACGAGATGATGAATCCGCTCGTGATAAGCGCGTGCCGCTACAATGGTTAAGAGAAGAAACACCTCAGCACGCTCGCCCTCACGATGAACCTCGGTGAGATAGGCTGCCCGAACCGGTGGTTCCGATTCAAATAAGGCACGTAACGGCGAATCGAGGGCTTCGGTTGATACGGAGGGAAGACCAGCAGCGATAAGCACACTCTCCAGAAGCGCTTCCTTGGTAAAATAACCGATGGGCTTCCCCCCCAAGAGCGCGATGACTTCCGGTGGATACAGCGCTACGGCGTCAGAGTTCGGGTTGAACATGAGTGTTGCTCCGCGCGTGATTTCAAATAGCCTCCGCCCAGCCATCGCCATGATCGAGACCCTATCGCTCGAAGCCTGCTCAGCCTGAGCCAGATCGCTAAAAAATGGCAGGACGGTCTGGCCATTGTCAGGACGCACGAATTGAATAAATCGCAGGCGGCCAGAAGGCGATGGTTCGACAGGAACGTGTGCATAGACCGTCGCATCAAGGATAGCCCTAAAGGCCTTATCCTGGGCCGCGACACCCTCCGGCCCATGCGACGCCATTCGAGCCGCCTCTAAGAACTCGCTTAGCTGCGCCGATGTCACCGTCCGTTGCTTTTGCCTATGCTGCATAGTTCACACATTCACACCCCGCGCCTCCGCTCCCTTTAGCGGAATACCAAACAAGATAAGCTGTCTCGACGCTTCGTGTGCGCCGAAACATGTAAATACCAAGATCCCGCACATCACTACCCGTAGCGCAGGTAGAAGCCGACCGCTCCACCTCTAAAAGCGTTTCGAGTCGCCGTGCAGTCACCTTTCGCGCATTTGGTCCAAGTCCCTTTACCTTCATCGCTACGCGTCGCGCCATCACTGCGCCTGCGTTCGACGTTGCTGCTTGTGTACCTCAGCAAATCGACCGAGGAAATCTGTCATTGCCCCTCGAAAGCGCAACGCCTCGGGAGGAAGTGCCAAGTTTAGATCACGCGCAATGGCGGTGGCGTATTTGAGCTGAGCCTGGGTCGGCGGCTTAAGATCAGCGTCCAGACACTCACTCAGCGTCGTGGCAAAACACATTCCAAGGCGCTTATAGAAGCCTTCGATTGCCCCCTGTTCCGCCGCCCTCCCATATTGGAGCTGCCATGCCTCCAAAGTCAGGTTGTCCATGGGAATCGGAATGAAGACCTCTTCATTGATGGTCAGTTGAAAAGACATGCGTTGGACCTGGGACCTTAGTATTGCCTGCTTGCAATCAATACTACGAAACTCGTAGTATCGCAGGCAAGCCAAAACTACGAACCTCGTAGCGTTTTCCTACGTAGGTTTGAAAGATGGCGCGAAAAATTGATATCCAGCAGGTATTTCGGAAGCGCCTTATGGAGGCGCGGTTGAGGGCTGGTTTATCTCAAAAGGATGTAGGTATAGCGGCGGGGTTAGATCCATCTGTGGCCAGCACACGCATCAACCGATACGAGCTAGGTATTCATGAGCCCGACTTCGCCACAATCACGCGGGTGGCAAAGGCTTTGGATGTACCTGCGGCCTATCTAATAGCTGAAGATGACAGGCTGGCTCGTCTAATTTTGGCATTCGACAGCCTTCCCTCCGCCGAAAAGGAGCAGCTGCTCAAATCCATTGAGTCAAAAGCAAGCAGCGTTAAAACCACAGCAAAGGGCTAATTGTACTACGCTGACCTCAGTCAACAGCGTCGCGCGCTGACATCAAGCCCTATAAGCCTACGGTTGGGGACGGCGACTTTGTCGCATCAAAAATATTCCACACAGAGCGGATGACCTTCCGCATTCCTTGCTTTGTGCGCGATCGCCGGGGTCTTCAAGGAGTCACTATAAATGATGCGTTTCGTTCGGTTTCTTCCCTGTTTAGCCGCCTTTCCCGTGATTATATCTGGATGCGCCACTCCGCAAACGTTGACGCCAGCGCAACGAGCTGCCGAAGCCGTTCTCGTTTCCGGCATCGCCATGAACGAACTTTCGGCATGCGCGAATCCCGGCGATCCAATCAGTTGCTTATACCTTGGCTATGTCGATGGCCGAGCGTCTGGACTCGCAAGTTCAAAAATCGTCGTGACACCAGGCAATCACGTCATCAGCACCGTATGGTCACACGGTGTATTCAATAACCTTCCTAGCGCACCACTCGTCTTTCCTACCTTCAACTATTTAGCGGGTCACCGCTACGTACTTGTGCCTGGCGCGATTTACGACACCGCTTGGAACAACCCCACACATCCGATCCTTTTCACTTATGTTTTGCGGAACGGCTATTTTGTCGAAAGAAATATCGCCGCCGCTGCCGAAAAGTCAAACGAAGAGGCGAATGAGCTTTCTTTCAGGGAACAACAGAAACGAGACTTGCCACGTATTATGAAAAAGGGTGCAGAGGTTTGCCTACGCCGAGGCACCGGCATAGCGAATCATGGATATGTCGAAGACGTAACAAACGAAAAAATCGAGATTCACCTGAGCACTTGGCAAGGAAACGATCGCGATATTTGGGATTTTCCGGATGAATGGTTTCTCTGCGGGCACAACTAACCCAACCGTTAGCACTGAAGGCATAACCTGGGAAGGTTGCGCAACTCATTCTTTCATAAGAAAGGTCGTAGGCGGGTCCTAGCGTTAGCCTATGCGATCCCGCACAACGCAATTGACTCAACTGAGGCGTTTGATCACGTGCCATGGAAAAGCGACACATGCGCCGCATGGACTTGAGATCGTCCACAACTCGTTCTACGAGTAAATCATATCTTCTGAGCGTCTTTCTGGTAGTTGGAATAACCCTCGCCACCTCACTTGCGGTGTAAAGGTACTTATCACCACGTTTCTTTGCGACCCGTGCCAGTTCGCGGATCACTGATTCGATCCGACCTTCAAGATCCTTGCCACGGACTTACTTCATGCATATCACCTCAACATTCAGCGCGTGACGCTCATTCGTCACCACGACATGCCGCGATCTTTCTTGGCTCCGCTTCAGTGCCTTTGTGTATATGAGTAAAATGCTCAAGCTGCGGCGATTGCTCAACTCCAAGATGCTCGATCTGCTGGGAAATAATTTTAATCTGAAGCCCCGATACCCGATGGATACGCTTAACTTCGTCCAGCTGGTCTTGACCATTCGGGTCGATCACCGCAGCAAGTCATTGCTTTGCGGCGTGTAGCGTCCACCCGGTGAAGACATCCGCGCCAAACGTCGATAGGTTCGCCTGCCGGGCATAGCCGATGTACGAGAGGCCGAACCACTGCTCGACGCTGCGCAATGTTGAGTAATGGTTATACGGGCGATCCGATACCGTACCCGGCTTAATGAAGGGTGAGAGCATCACGGCGCCGATGCGGCCACCACCAGGACCGTATTGGCCGGGCTTTGGGCCGCCGGGCAAGCCCTGTTCACCGCAACAGGCCTTGCCGTCAGTACCTTCATCGAAGGTAATAATCAGCAGGCCATCTTTGCGGAATGCCGGTGACGCGGTGATGCGCGGCACCCACGTGCGTAGGAAGGCGTCTGCTGAGACCAGGCCGCCAGGCTCATCGTTCTTACATGGCGCATCGTGGCCGTCGTGGCAGAGGTCCGGTGTGATGAACGCGTAGTTAGGCGTAGTTGCCACTTGTTGCAGATCGACGCTCAACTCAGTCAGCGGCACCACGTGCCGACCGCAGTAATCGCTTCGGTCGATGATGCTATGGAAGTAGACGAATGGATTGTGCTTGTCGGCGTAGCGATCTTCCAATGTCTCGCCATTGGTAACATCGCGCGCACCGATCGTTACATGACCGCAACGCGCCGCCTCGCGACTCGGCGTGCTGCCCATGCCTTCCATGTAACCCTTCCATTGGAAGCCGGCATGCTGCAGCTGATCCGCTACGGTGGGGACGATGGCCGGATAGACGCAGCCCTGGCCCGCCAACTGACCATTTGCGTCGAGCTTGCCGGTAGTGGGCACGAATTCGGTGAAGTTATGGCAATCGCCCTGAGTCTGAGAATTAGGCGCTTGACCACTGATGAGCGCGATGTAGTTATCCAGGCTGTAATGGCCGATTCCGAAGTACTGCTTCAGTAGCGCACCATGCGCTGGAAGTTCGTGAGCCAGATAGGGTGCTATCGACTCGGGGCCGAAGGTAACGTCAAACGGCTCGTTCTCGAGCACAATCACGAAAACGTGACCGACTGGCGGCAGATTGGGTGGCGTTTCAGCTGCCGCGGCAGTCCGATGAATACTTACTAGGCCAGGCAACAACGCTAGGAACAACAGCTTACTTAGCGATCTCATGTTTAATTTTTATGCCCGTTGTCTGGAAAGGAAAATACTGTATGGGAATTTCGGCGAATAATGAATGAACTAGGAAGCGTCGATGTTGCCAATTCGCTCTTCACAAAGCGAGCCCACTGCCCCTGATAACACGGGCTAAACATTTTTCTTCAGTCTGTAATGCATGGGGCGTAGGCAGACGCTTCTCTAGGGGCTCAAGGAGGATGACTTGTCCGTGTCTAACGCATCGTCTTCGTCGCACGCCTTACTGTATTGCCGTGGTGAACACCCCAAGACACGCTTAAATGCAGTGCCGAACGCGCTTTCAGACTCATAGCCAAGCGCCTCCGCGATTGTGGCGACCGAATCGCTGGAATGTTCGAGCCGATCACAGGCCAGCAGCATGCGCCAGCGTGCAAGGTATTGCATGGGTGTCTCACCCGCCGCTGCCTTGAATCGAAGTGCAAATACAGAGCGCGACATGCCTGCGTGCTTGCCAAGTTCGCGCACAGTCCAACGCCGGGATGGTTCAGCATGCATGGCAGTGATCGCTCGGCTGAGCTGCTGGTCCGCTAGCGCAAAGAACCATCCAGTGTCCTGATCAAGACCTCCATTAAGATGCGCACGCAACGCAAGTACCAAGGTCATATGCGCAATGTCCTGGGTGACCAGATCACTGCCGGGTTTTGGCTCACGAAGCTCATGCATCATGCGCTCAGCCAACCAGCGCAATGCGGCCTGATCGGCGTCCTTGTGCAACCGCACCACCGCGGGGAGCATCTGTAGCAGTTGGTCCGCATGCTTGCCGGTTACCGCGAAGCGACTCACCAACATTGAAAAGTCATCGCCGTCCGCAAGTGTCACCACTCCACCGGGACCCGCTGCGGGAAACAGTGTCAATGCCGACACCGATGGCAGGCCAAGGTCGCTGGCAAGTCGAAACGGGCAGCCGGTTGGCAACACGAAGCAGTCGCCTTGCTCAAGCCGCTCGATCTTTTCGCGGCCATCGACAGCCAGCCAGCACTCGCCGGCCAGCACCACATAAGACTTGATGTGTCGCTGCTGTTGGCCCCCAAAGCGGATGGACCAGCCGCCACCCGCATCGAAACGGGAAGACGCGGCACTGCGGGGACGTAAAAGCGCGAGGAAATCGGAAAGGGGGTCCATGCCGTCTTAGGACGATCGCGAAGATATGGCGGACTTTACGACATGGATCGTCCTGGCTCCAGTACTTATGCTGCGGCTTCTTCAACGCCGACTGCGCCTGATCCGAGGCTACGCCGGCACCCGCCAAAGGTTGCCACTCATGATCGTTCTTACCGCCCCTACCAGCGATATCGGCCAGCAGGTACTCACTCGCCTGCTTGAAGCGAATGCGCCAGTACGCATCATTGCTCGCGATCCTTCCAGGCTTGCTGACGATATGCGATCGCGGGTGCAAATCGTGCAGGGCTCGCATAGTGACACCGAGGTCGTGAATCGTGCCTTCTTTGACGCGGAAGCGGTGTTCTGGCTGTTGCCGCCGAATCCTCACGCCGAAAGTCTGGAAGCGGCGTTCGTCGACTTTGCGCGCCCTGCGGCGGCGGCGCTGAAGGCGCATAAGGTCAAACGTGTTGTCAGCATCTCCGCGCTTGGTCGCGGTACACCCTTCGACAAAACAGCCGGCCATGTCACAGCCTCGCTGGCTATGGACGATCTGCTCGCCAGCACGGGCGTCGCACTGCGTACGCTGACCATGCCATCGTTCATGGACAACATTGCTCGGCAGGCTGGCGCCATCAAGTGTCAGGGCTTGCTGTCTTCTCCGATCTCTGGGGACCTAAAAATGCCTAGCTGCGCAACTCGCGATATAGCCGCGGTGGCGGGTCACTGGCTGCTCAATGGCGACTGGAGCGGCCAGAAAGATGTTGCCGTGTTGGGGGCCGCGGATATTTCCTTCAACGAGATGACAAAGATCATCTCGGAAGTGTTCGATATACAGATGCGTTTCGAACAGGTCGGCTTCGCCGACTATAAAGCACGCTTTCTTCGTCACGGCTTCTCGGAAGCGATGGCGCAAGGCATGCGCGATATGATGTTCGCCAAGAACGAAGGCTTGGATCTGGGGATACGTCGCACGCCGAAAAACACAACTTCAACAACCTTTCGCCAATGGTGCGAGGACGTCCTCAAACCCGCGATGCAAGATTAAGCATGTGAAAATGCGAGCCAGATGCAGCATAGAGCGGGCGAAGTGGCGTTACATCGCCATATGCTCCCGCCACCCGGAAGTGAAGCCAAGCCATCTAGGCGTTTAATAATGGGCCGCGGGCTTAACGGTGCCCACGGCAAGGCGTCTTCACTGAAGACACCGAACCATGCCGCCCCTCGATAACAGCCCTGATCGCCCTGCCCTACGGCGCCGGATATTGGGCCGCGTCCGGCAGAAAGTTCATGGCAGCCCCATTGATACAATAGCGAAGGCCCTTCGGCGGAGGGCCATCGGGGAAAACGTGGCCGAGATGGCCGCCACACTGACTGCAATGAACTTCGGTACGCACCATCCCGTGACTGGTGTCCACGGTGGTCTCGACGCCCCCCGGTTCCGGCTCATTGAAACTTGCCCATCCCGTGCCACTTTCGAACTTCGTCTTGGCGACAAATAGCGGTTGATCACAGCCCGCACAGACAAAAGTTCCTTTGCGCTTTTCATAGAGGAGCGCACAAGTGCCCGCTCGCCCCAACCGCAGGGCCACCGTACGTATCGATTGTCCGGCCATCAATCCGCGGGAAATTTCTTCGCGCGCGGCCAACGTCAATACTCGATCGGCCCGTTGCCGCGGTGCCGGGCGAATGCCGCCAGCCTCAGCCAGAATCCGACGGACCGAAGAATGGTGCCTGTCGAACAGCCGGGCGATCCGATGCAGTGACTCGCCGCGCTGCCAGCGATCCCACATCAGGGCTCTTTGAGAGTTGGTGTAATAAATCTTTGGACGTCGGGACATCTTGCAACACCCCAGCTACTCGCGCAGTCTTTAGTGTGTTGCATCGACCGGCTGAATCCGCAGTCGGAAGCGGACCTAACCAGCTTGGTAGCACTTACGCCCGATAGCAACGCCTTGCCCGGTCATGGCGGGACAGGTGCGAAGGATGGGTCGCACGCCCCCGCAAGACGGACAGCCCAAGCATGGCCCCCGGTGTCTTTCCGCCCCCGGGCAAAGCCGCGTAAAATAGTCGGTTTACGCCCACTCAAGTGCCCCAATGGCCCTCACCGCCACCATCCACAAGGCCGAACTGTCGATCAGCGACATGGACCGGCACTACTACGCCACCCACGCAT
>NZ_JADIKF010000037.1 GCF_016904945.1 Dyella mobilis | reverse complement strand
ATGCGTGGGTGGCGTAGTAGTGCCGGTCCATGTCGCTGATCGACAGTTCGGCCTTGTGGATGGTGGCGGTGAGGGCCATTGGGGCACTTGAGTGGGCGTAAACCGACTATTTTACGCGGCTTTGCCCCGGGGGGCGGAAAGACACCGGGGGCCATGCTTGGGCCGTCCGTCTTGCGGGGGCGTGCGACCCATCCTTCGCACCTGTCCCGCCATGACCGGGCAAGGCGTTGCTATCGGGCGTCAGTGCTACCAAGCTGGTTAGGTCCGCTTCCGACCCAAAGCGGACCTAGTCTCGTGTCGACAACAAAGTGGACGGAACCAGGAGCTATCCATGAGTTGGGACTTAAGCATTCAGCGTTTCACCAAGCCTTACGCTGACGCAAGCGAAATCCCGCAGGATGAGCGATGCCTGCCTCTAGGGTCACGCGAGGGCGTTCAGCGAGCTATTTCTGAAGTATTCGTCGGAACGGATTGGACCGAACCGACCTGGGGTATTTACGGGTCAGTGGATGGTTCAATTGAGTTCAACATGGGCGAGTCAGATCCAAACGAGGGTTTTGCTCTGCATGTGCGAGCCTCGACCAAGGTCTTGCCAATGATCATCGAGCTTTGCCACAGGCACGACTGGCAGGCTTTAGATTGGTCGTCCGGGGAATTCCTGGAGCAGTCGGAGAACCCGGGAGCCAGCCTTGAGGCCTGGCTAAAATACCGAGATCAGATCGTTGGCGGGAAATAGCTAGGTGTCATGAAGGCGCTGCCAGAAACTGTCACCTTCCCTTGGCTTGGAGTCTCGGTTCCGGTCCAAGTTGATTCGGATTTCGCCACTGGCGAGGAGCGGATTGCGCTAGATAACATCGGGCTGTGGACGCCGTCTCTGAAAATTTCTCTGGAGAGAGCATGCTTCGCCGACTATTTGACCAAGGTTTACGAGATCGGAGCCGAGCCTCCAACGGTTCCAGTTATTAAGCGGCCTCAGGACATATGGCGGCACATCACAATTAATTCGGTCCGCCTTGAAGGAAAGGCACATGTCATTGTGTACGCTGTTCCTTCATGGCACGAGGATTTGCATCATGAATGGTGCATCGAAGGTACAGACACTCTTCATTATGTTGTTCAGTTCCTAGCCTGTTCGGCGGAGGGCTACGACATCATTGACTCAACCAACAGCGCGCGGGGATACGACGCCGTAATTGAGCGCTTTTCCCATATACCTCAGTCATGGCCCAGCCAATGACACCTATCTAGAACCACACTCACGTCTCTTAGGTCCGCTTTCGACCCATAGTGGGCCTTTTTGCGCGACCATCTAGAACCACACTCACGTCCGCTTTCGACCCAAAGCGGACCTCAGGTAGAACTCTTAGTGGAGGCAGGAGGGAACGTGCCGCTCTATACGTATGTTGTGTCTTACCGGGGGGCTAGCCATGTTGCACAAGGAAGCCATAGCAATTTCAAGGGCTTTATTTCGACGTGGTGCAGCAACATTCCCTCTGGTGCGCTGCCCGACCTGACGCCAAGTCTTCACAAGGAGCTCGTGTCCAAGGCATATCAGGGCGACTTTATGGCCGTCCCAAACAAGGTGCATGTCTGGCGGAAGTCCATAGAGGTCGGCGGCAATGAATGCTTGGTCGTCGCGGTGCAGACTGAACGCTAGGCAGCAAGAGGCCACTACGTCCGCTTTCGACCCAAGGCAGACATCACTGCTGTCAATCAGAAGCCTATTCTCCAATTACCTCAACTGAGGTGGTCACACATGAATGAGCCTCAAGACTGGGACGAAGGTATGTTCGGAACGCTAGATCTGAATGCAGTAAGGGAGAGACACAAGCCCGACTATAAGTTCCGAGTTCAGCAGCGAATGGCCAAACCACATACGCAATTTCCTAGCCTATGCAACGTCACACAGACAACCTATGTTATTTCTGGATCAATAGAGATTGCCTCTGAGGATGGTTCAGGCGCGCGAACGATTCACGCAAACCAGTTCTTTGAATTGCCTCCGGGGAGATATCTCATCACCTATAAAGAGGCGGTTGAGTTTATCTTTGTGCTTGAATTGCCGCCGCAGGTTTGGAAGGTAGGGTGATGTCTGCTTTCGACCCGAAGCAGACATTAGGTTTAGCACATGAAGGAGTCGACGCTTATGGCATGGCAAGAGAAGTACGGCGCAATCTGGAGTCCACCGCTCGATGATGGGGATCATGTATTGCAGGAGCGCTTTCTGCCACGTCCTGACGTAGTGACGTTGATTGTCAAACGAGCGGATGGCTTCTTTACAGTATCTGTGCTGAAAAAAGCGAATGATCCACAATGGCGTCTGCCCTTTTGGAGTCCCACTGAAGTGCCTGCCCTCGTTGAGACACTTGCTGACGCCGAACAGTATTTAGCGGCAACGATGGCCATACTGGGCGAGCAGGATTAGCTTACAGAAATGAGGCAGCTTTCGACCCTCAACGGACATAATGGTTGTCAAACTAGGAGTATGGGATGGGACTGGACGCGCAGGTGATCGCCGTTGGGCGTTTCTCGCAGAACGTGGTTAGTGCCATGGAATATCCTGCTGAGCGCTATCTTGGCGTCGAAGCTGGGCAGACGGTGGTAACCAATATCTTCGTCGCGCCGCAGTCCTCGATTAGCTACGAGCTGGCTAATGCGTTTGGCGTCCACGCATTGGATCTTGGGAGGCATCATCTGGACCCTGAACGTGCGGACCTTCAGAAACTCGAGTCGATGTTTGGCGAGAAGGATGTTGCGAAGTTTGTTCTCTTGCAGAAGAACGGGTTCAACTTTTACTACCTACCAAACGCGTGAAACTAGCCTCATAGTTTGTTAACGGCGTGTTGCCGCTTCCAACCCATAGCGGACCTACCCGGGGAGGGGCGATAGGAATATGACCGACTATCCAAACATCAGACGGGTTCTATCTACTGTCTTCAACTGCGAAGACGGTCTCTCTCTCGATGTGGTGAAAGGCCTGTATGTGCGCAGCCAGGTGTCTTCGGCAAACGCGGCGGAATTTAGGCGTGAGCTGAGAGATGCGCTAAACGACCCATTCGTGTCGTGGAAGCATTTGTTGTGTAACAACGACTACGAGGTATTTGACGCCGAATCCGAGGAAGACGCTCGAAGGTTCGCCGTCGAAGTGCTTTGGGAGCCGCTCGAAGTGGAAGCTGGCTAGTTTCGTAATGTCTGCTTCCGACCCAAAGCAGACATGGTCGGCCAAGCCCCGGCTTGGCTTAACTCAGGCGTTTGACATGCTCAGAACAAACACATCGCCAAGCCCTTACTACCTCGCGTTGGCCGTATCTACTTTTGCGTGGTTAGTGGCGCTGCTTTTGTTGGTTTTAGCAGTAAGGTTCAGGGTTGCACCTGTGCACGGCGATGAGTCCGACATTGGCGTAGCAACCTTGTTTGCGCTGTCATCGCCAATCTTGGGTGGCAGCGTAGCCTTCGCATTGCCACGTCGCATAAGCAGATCGTGGCGAATGATTCTCGTGTCACCCGGCATTTTGGCTTTGGTTGCGGTGCTTGTTGCTTGCATTGGGGTTACTCATCGTCCATAGCTGTACAGGCATGTCTGACATTTCGTTCAGGGCGGACGGCCGAGCGGCGCATCGAAAGGTCCGCTTTCGACCCGAAGCGGACATTGCCTAAAGCCCCCATTTTCTCAACAAGGAATGGAACGGTCCCCGGCCTGGAGGAAAATCGATGTCTGTCGTACAACAGTTGATGGAAGTAGCTGCTTCGGATACGGATGTATTGAGAAGCCCTGACAGAAATGGAGATGATTTCAACATTTCGCGTGAAGTTGATTTTCTGTTTCGAGTAGAGACCAAGGAGAAGGCGGAAATCGTTGCGGGCTTCATCAACGATTACCAGTACGGCACCGCGATCGCGCAAGGAGATAATGGACAACACAGCGTAAGTGTGAAGATCCATATGCCGGTACAGCAAAACATCGTTTTATCAGTGTGCGGATTTATGGAGTGCATCGCCCAAATTTTTGGGGCGATGTATGACGGCTGGGGCTGCAACGCACAGAGGCGGTGATGAGTCCGCCTTCGACCCAAATCGGACATTGTCATCCATTGCTAAAGGCCGCGCGGTCACGGCGGGGTTGCCGCACAGCTTGGGTAGTAGAGAGCCCTCGGGAGCCACGCAGCTCGGGTTGCGAATGGTCTAGCAGCCCCCTAAGGTTTGTTCTTTACCCGCACTTGGCGCGGGTATAGCGGGTGCCCCATGGCGACACTGATTCAGCTCGTTCCCGATGCCCAAACCCTGGTCGATCTTCAACCCAGCGAACTGGGTGGCTACCTGCTGGAAGTGCTTACAGGTCCGAACTCCCCCGCCCAGCACGGCCTGGTGCACCTCGGAAGTTACGTGAGCCGGATAGAGGGCGAATACGACCATCGAGGCAGGCGTGAACTCCAACAGGAGCTTGCAAATTCCATCTCAGCCGCTTGGAACTGGCTGAAGGTCAACGGCCTCCTGTGCTCCGACACAGGCATCAACCCAGCCTTCGACCGCGTGACCAAGCTTGGTCGCCAGGTTGCAAATGCGAGTGGTGTCAGGGGCATGCTGAGCGAAGAACTATTGCCGAGCGCTTTCCTGCATCCGACGCTTCTGCGGGACGCTCGCCCCCTGTTCATGCAGGGGCGCTTCGAGACAGCTGTGTTCGAAGCCTTCAAGGCTCTTGAAGTAACGACACGTGCGGCCGGCAACTATGGCGCCGACAGGATCGGTGTTCCGCTAATGAGTGCCGCATTCCATCCTGACGAAGGCCCTCTGACAGATAGGACACTGGAACGCGGTGAGAGGGTCGCACTGATGAATCTGATGACCGGCGCCATAGGCAGCTACAAGAATCCCGCATCCCATCGGAAGGTTGAGATCCAGCGCGACGAAGCGCGCGAAATGCTCATCCTTGCATCACATCTTCTCAAGATCATCGACGCGAGACTGGCGGCGATCCAAGAGAAGGCTGTGCAGGGCAGCGCGCCAGCACTGGGCGGCTAAGGTCCGCTTCCGACCCAAAGCGGACTTCGCTCGAGAGTGATCTGTGGCTTCATTCTTGGGCCATTTCCGAGAGAACATATTCTCTCCCTGGTCAATCGGCAGAC
The DNA here is from genome assembly GCF_016904945.1 of Dyella mobilis. Taxonomy (GTDB): domain Bacteria; phylum Pseudomonadota; class Gammaproteobacteria; order Xanthomonadales; family Rhodanobacteraceae; genus Dyella_B; species Dyella_B mobilis. Next base: position 373,468 of record NZ_JADIKF010000037.1, on the reverse strand, counting down.
GTTGCTGCTTACGCCTGGATGCCAGTGGCCAATAGGGCAGTAATGTGGCAAACCCCAAATCACGGGCGCCAGCGTTTGCATTGGTCAGGACCACGACGCCACGCTGATGATCAGCGGTAAAGCCGATAAAGCTCTGGAATCCATGGGTCTCACCGCCATGCCAAATAACGTCAGGACCATCATGGCTATCGACGCCGTGTTCAGTCATCCAGATCAAACCGATTTTGGTGTCGGGGGATGTAGTCGAAGCTCTGGGTGTTTGCGCGAGTTGCATTGCGCGCTGTAGCGGCGAGGACAGCATTCCCATATTGGCCTTTAGATAGCGCAGCATGTCATCGCCCGTGCTGCGAATACCACCTGCCGCAGCGAGGGCTTTGAAGTGCCACGCAGGCACTTCCTTTCCGTTGGAATCGTGGCCCGTGGCCATGTCGGAAGGGTCACCTTCACCTACCGCCACGGAGGTGTTTTTCATGCCTAGCGGTCCAAAAATTGTCGCTTTCAATAACGAGGGATAGCTCGTGTCGGCATGACGTGCCAGCGCATAGCCCAACAGTCCAACTGCGAGATTCGAGTACTCGTAGCTGGCACCGGGTAACCTGGGTAGCGTGTAGGTAGCCAAAAACGCTTGTAGCTTGGCACGGTCGTAGTCGGCAAACGGATCAGTGAGGCTGGTCATAACCATGTTGGTTGGGTCACGTGGAAGACCGGAGTTTTGCTCTGCGAGATTAGCCAGCGTAATGACCTTTCCGTCCTTTGAAGGGATTTTGAAGTCTTGTAAAAGGGTGGACAGAGGTTGATCCAGGCGCAATTGGCCCTTGGCTACGGAGTCTGCCAGCAGGGTGGCCGTGAACGTTTTGGTGATCGACCCGATTTCATAGACCGTGGAGCCGGTGGGTGCGGCGCCGCTATCGAGTTTGCCGAACGCATAAACCGCATTCCGGTCGCCATCAACGATAGCGATTACGATCGTAGGGTTTTGTCCTGCCGCAATTCGATCGAGAATGACTTGTTCAACACGGGGCGGAATAAGGGATGGTGCCGCGACCGCGTTCATGGCGGCTAACCAAGTTATTGCGCCGACGGCAGCCAGCTTCGTAAACGTTCCCTCCCATCGACGGAAATAAAAGGCGTAACGCATAGCAATCCCGCAGGATGGGCGATTGCGCAGAACTTAAGGGTCCCGAGGAATTAGGAGCAGTGCCTAAAGTACTGTTTTTCTATGCAGCGGGGTTGTCCTTGTCGTGAATATTGTGAGTGGGGTTTATGATCTCTTGGAACGAGGAGCAAATTGTCCGCTTTCGACCCAGAGCGGACCTTAGGGGTTTGGAGGACGCATGAAGCAATTCGACGTAGTTAGGGTAACCGCAATCCGAGGCGACCGTTTCGCTGGCGGCGAGCTCTTCGACATGCGTTTGCCACTGGTCGGTGATGTCGGGACGATCCTCGAAGTATATGCAGACGCCTACGAGGTAGAGTGTTCGGATGTTGATGGATCGACCGTTTGGCTTGCCGCCATGTATCCGGACGAGATCGAGTTTGCTATGTCTAAGTAAGGGCCGCTTCCGACCCGAGACGGACCTAATTGGAGGGGCATATGCACTTCCACCCGACTTACATTACGCTCGCGCGGTGGCATTTTCGCTTCGGCATGAGCGACGCCGAGGGACGAATTTTCTGGATCATCTCGGTCGGCAGGCGGAGATAACGTGATCCATATTTACTATAGGGTAGGGGGGCATGTATGCAGCTCTGGCAACGGAGAACTCTTGGGGCGCTTGCTCTCGGCGGCAGTTTTGTGGGGCTGTCGCTCGGATTTGAGCAACTTTTCAATCCTGTTTCAGTTTGGGACAAACTGTTGCTTATTCCATTCCTTGCGCTCTACGGCTGGGGCATTTGGAGCGGCGTAGCTTTGCTTGAGAACGCCAATGGGGCTCTGCGATTAAACCGTCGTTTCTGGGCGGTCCAGATCCCTTTTCTCTCTTCGCCGATCGCGGGCTATATGTTCGCTAGCGGATGTCTTTTGTATGCCAGTTTTTATCCCGCAGACATAAGGTTCCACTTCGACGTGCGCTTCGGAAGCCAGTTTGGATATTCGTTGTTGCAGTTTGAGCAGCCGTGGGCATTCGGCATCAACTTATTCGCGGTCTGCATTTATACGTATCTGACATGGTGCATCCGTCACGAAGCATCGGCAGAGTCTTTGAGGTCCGAGATCATGATCGAGTCGACTCCATCCGCGTGAATTGATTAATGAGCGGCATGCCTGTGAGACTACGCTGGAATGTCTGCTTCCAACCCAAAACGGACACTCGCGGCAGGAGCCTGGTGGGGCGAGCTATTGTTGATCCGGGGAGAAGCAATGAAGGACCGTCTTTTGCAGGCGCTGGAGCGGTTAGCCTCAGCCGAGCTTGGGGAACGAATGCGCCGTAGATTGGGTTGCCTCGTCATTTCCTTTGCCGCGGCGATAGCATCGGTTGTCGCACATGCTGCGAGTCCCTTGGAACTCGTCTATTCGAAAAGTGGCGCCATGTGCGACCAAATGGAGCTGAAGCTTCGGAACGACATGCATTGCCGCCCTTTTGATAACGGCATTTGTGGGACGTCCCAAGCCGTAAGCTTGGGGGCTTACCCCGGAAATTCTTTTAGAAAGATTGCCGTCAATGAATACGGATACACGGAATTGTCCGTACCGACTACACCAGACGCCGGAGCGACGGCCATCGTTTATGTGGAACGGTTCCAGGGCGACCTTCATGCACGCTTGGTTGAGACATGGAAGGTGGGTAGAGATGACCTCGACAGAGTGCTGGCGATTCCCCCCGGTCCAGCAGTTGGAAGGAACGGCTCGCAAGTAGATGTCCCAAGGGAAACAAACGCGGAAGCGCTCTCAGCCATGCTCCTTCGAGGACGGAAAGTCGCGGACGAATGGTCACCGATTGTCACGATTGAGGCCCGCCAACTTTTGGTGACAAGGGAGTGCGAACATGCCACCGAATCATGGGACAATGGGCTGTATCTATGTCGTCGAATCACTGCCCTTTCCGTCTATGACATCACGCCTCATGAGCCGGTTCTTCAATGCAAGTTCCGACTAAGGAAGTGGAGGCAGAATGCTAAAGAACGGTCTATGGAATAGCGCATCCTAGTGTCCGCTTTCGACCCGAAGCGGACCTTTTGGTGGAGAGCCTTGGATGAGTAACGAGAAGCCCGACTACATCGAAGTTTCGAGGGCGGCGCACGAACTTAGCGAGCGCCATGGCTGGGAGGCTCATCTTTACGCGGAGAGATACGCGCAACAAGCTTTGGGTCAAGGGAATGTGGAGGAACACGCTTTCTGGAGCGCGGTGGTGGCGTCTCTCCGGCCAAGAGGCATAGATTGACTGCGTAAGGTCTGCCTTCGACCCACAGCGGACTTTTCGGGCTGGCCGATTGAGCAACAGCAGCAGCGTGTTCAACACCAGCGCATTGTTCAGATCGTGCCGGAACGCTGTTCAGCGGTCACCGTAATCCGCAGCCGTAGGACGTCGTTGCCAAAAGAGACGGGGGCGGCGGTAGCTGGACTGCTCGACCCGGTCGCTTTAGCCGATACGCAAGCATAGAACGAAGCGTTACTTTCGCCGGAAGTGCGCGCTGTAGGGTCGGCGCAACAGCGGGCGGCTATTGGTTAAAAGCATTTTTCAGTGACCTTCCTAGTGGCAATGATGGGCATAGATCCTACCAACACATTCTCGAATGTATGGCCCTTGGCGACGAGGGTATGCGTGTGTTGCGAAAAACCCTACAAATTAACGGGCAATCCACCTACACGAAGGCCCATCAATTTTCACGCCTTAAAGACATATCCGGTCGCCAAATAACGCGTGATCTATGTAGGGGGTCTCGGGGACATCCTTGAACTTGACGTCACTAGTTGGCGTCACTAGCGCGTACGCTAGCGAAAAAACAGCATCACCAGATCAACCGAAAGAATCAATGCCATTCGCTCTATCTAGGAATCCAGTTGCTAACAGCAAAGGGAGTCAAGCTTATGCGCGGCATAAAAGGTATCGTCGCAGTTGCACTAATGATGCTAATGAATCTTTGTTGCAATCAGTATGTCTATGCCAATGACTGGTGCACGAATCTCACTGCTTGGTTCTCTGACTGCATTTTGAATCAACAAGAAGTCGCATCAGGCGGTGGGTACGTGGTCAATCCGTGTCACATAAACTCAGAACTAAACCAACCGACGTACGTAACGCCGCGCATCTTTTACTACTTTAATTTCACCGATTATATAAAAGTATTTAATGAAAACTGGACGAGCCAAAACTATACGGCTGAATGCTATTACCCAGATAGTGGAAATCCCGACAACCTTCCCCTTAATAATGCACTAAACAATGGCGAATTGATGTGCTGTAACGTAGCTGGAGATCCTATAAACATAGGCACTGGCAATGTCTTTCGAAAGGAAGACGATTTCACCGTCGGACGATGGCTTAAATTCAGCAGGTACTATAACAGCAGCAGCTCGGTCACCAATGATGTCATCGGACAACACTGGCGACACACCTATTCACGGTCTCTTCTATACACGGCGGGAACAGCACCGTCAGTCACGATCAACGAGGAAGACGGTCGAACGACAACCTGGATACTAACGGGGACCTCTCCATCAAATACTTGGGGAACCACTATCGTCGTAGGGGACGATCTTACAGAGACCATGGATAGCAACGGGAATCCAACGGGTTGGACCCTTGTCCGCACAAAGAAAAAAATCACAGAGCAATACAATGCGGCGGGTCAACTCGTAGCCATCCAAGAAAAAGGTGGTTTTGTAACCACGCTCAAATACAGCACGGCTCAGACGATTTCGCCAACGGCCCCTGCTGCAGGGCTCCTCGTCTCCGTCACCGATGCCGCAGGAAACTCCCTTTCCTTCTCCTATAATGAACAAAGCCAACTGGCTAGCGTTACGCTGCCTAGTGGCGAAGCCTATTCTTATGGTTATGATGCGTCTGGAAATCTTACGTCCGTTACCTTTCCTGATGGGGCGTCACGCCAGTATCTGTATAACGAAGCACCTTACCTAAATGGAAGCACAGGTTCCTCGCTATTAACAGGCATCGTAGACGAAAGCGGTAATCGTTACGAGACGTACACGTACGATTCGAGCAACAGAGCTACGAGCAATCTGCAAGCAGGCGGAGTAAATTCCGTATCGATTGCATACGCATCTAATAACGCAGCATCTATCACTGATGCGCTTGGCAATCTCACTACTCGAACGTACGGCATAACGGGCGGATTGGCACAAGTAACCGGAAACAGTGGGCCGTGTATAGGTTGCGCAAACGTTGCATCCTATGCTCGTGATTTCAATGGAAACGTCACGTCAAGCACTGATTTTAACGGAAACGTCAGTCAATACACCTACGACTTCGACAACGTTCAGACGAGCCGTGCTGAAACGGTAGGAACGTCGCAGCAGCGAACATTCTATCAAACATGGAATCAAACACTTCATATCCCAACGCAGTGGTCTGTTGTAGACAACAGCGGGAATCCATTGGCAATGGTCGATTGGGTTTACAACGCGTCCGGCGAGATTACGGCCCAGTGCGCCTACGATCCAAATGTGGCTGGCAGCTACAATTATGCATGTGGGTCGGCGACTAGTGCGGTAGCTGGCGTTCGCCAGTGGTCATATTCTTACTGCACGGCAACTGGAACAAATTGCCCTATCGTTGGATTGCTCCTGTCCAGCACCGGTCCGCGCACGGACTTGTCGCAGGTCACCACCTACACTTACTCTGCTAATGGGAACGTCCAATCGGTCACCGATCCTATGGGTCACACGACCAACATGACATCGTACGATAGTGATGGGCACGTAAAATCCCTACAGGATCCCAATGGCGTAATCACAACATTCAACTATACGCCGCGTGGTTGGCTTGCATCGGTTGCCGTGGGAGGCGCAACGACAACTTATACGTATATGCCTTATGGGGCTGTCCACACGATGTCCGACCCGGACGGTGTGCAAACGACCTATGGCTACGATGCTGCCCATCGCCTGACATCGATTGCTGATGACGAGGGCAACTACATTCAATACACGCTAGATGCTGCTGGAGATAAAGTCGGAGAAGAAATCTTTGACAGCAACGGAAACCTACACAAGAGCTTGGCTCGATCCTTTAATTCGCTTGGTCAACTGATAAAAGTCGTTGACGGACTTGGGAATACAATTTTCAGCGTAAATGGTGCAGGTGGCTATGACGCGGATGGTAATCTTCTTCAAAGTGAAGACGGTTTTGGTATTGTTCGTCAGAAGAGTTACGATGCACTTAATCGACTGATTCAAACAATCGACAATTACAATGGCAGCGACTCCGCAACTCAAAACACGAAAGCCATTTACAGCTACGATAACCTGAGTAACCTCTCTCAGGTAACCGATCCATCGGGCTTAAATACGGCGTATATACACGACGCATTTGGCGACATTACATCTCAAACAAGTCCAGACTCAGGCGCAACGACAAGGACTTATGACATGGCTGGAAATGTTCTAACCAGCACAGATGCGAGGGGTATCACTGCAACCAACACTTACGATGCACTGAATCGAATCCTTACAACTACATATGCCGACACGACCAAAAACGTTACATATAGCTATGACGAATCGAATGCCGTGACTGGTTGTGCCAGCAGCGACTCCATCGGTCGGCTAACTAGAATCATTGAGACAAGCGTCACTACGATATTTTGCTACGACGCGCGCGGAAAAATCATTGAGCGTCAACAAGTGATGCCTGGCGGAAACATCGACGTCACGTTTTATTCGCTTACACCAGCAGGGCGGCTGGCCTCGATTACGTATCCAAGTGGAACTGTCGTTAGTTATGCTCGAGATGGAGACGGGCGCATAACTTCCGTCGCAGTCTCCATTCCTGGTGGAGGTGGCGCTACGGTTGCAAGCAATGTTACATACCTACCGTTCGGACCGGTCACCGGCTATACCCTAGGGAACGGACAAATCATTTCGCGCTCATACGACGCGGACTACAGACTCACTGATCTCACCAGCTCATCTATCGCGTTACACTACGCCCGAGACGTCATGGGCGATATCGTGGCGCTCGGAAGCTCCCCAGGCGCTAATCCGGCCTTGGAAACCTATGCTTACGATCCTCTTTATCGACTCACAGGGATATTTGAGTCCGCGGGAAACACACTGGAAAGCGTAACCTACAATCAATCAGGCGACCGTTTGGTTAAGACGGGTTCGGCACTTGGCACCGGCCAATACAGTTATAACTCTGGGACCCATCAACTCAATGCGATAGGGAACTCCGTTCGCACTGTCGACGCGGATGGAAACACCACCGCGGTTTCGGAAGCAGCCGGCACTTACGGGTTTGGATACGATGCTCGCGACCGCTTAACTGTTGTTCAATTGGCTGGAGGCACTGTAGGAACATATATCTATAATGCGTTTGGACAACGGATCAGTAAGCTTGTCAATGGCAATGCTAGTCGATTCGATTACAACCAAGCTGGCCAGCTCCTAAGTGAATACGGAGCTACTAATAGGGACTATGTTTGGATGGATGGAGTCCCCGTTGCAAACATTGACAACCCCGGATCGGCGGCGACGCTCGCTTATGTGATTTCGGATCAGCTCAACACCCCGCGGGTCGTAACCAATAGCGTTGGATCAGTTGTATGGCAGTGGCCATACCAAGGAAATCCGTGGGGAGAGCTGACTCCAACGTCATCGAACTACACTTACAATTTGCAATTCCCAGGCCAGTACAGCGACCAGGAAAGTATTCTAAGCAACAACTACTTTCGTGATTACGACTCGTCAAGCGGTCGGTATATACAAAGCGATCCGTTAGGTCTTGCCGGTGGAAACAATACATACGCGTATGTCGCAAATAATCCATTGAGCGCGACCGACCCCAGGGGGCAGGACGACACCTTCTGCATGTTCAATCCAACGAATTGCGGTTGGCTACCACCTCCACCTACGGACCCGAATGCAAGTAGAAACTACAATCCCAATCTGCAAAGCAATATGGGAACGGGTACCGAATTGGGCATCCTCGGTGGCATTGGCGTTGGCGCACTCGCCGTAGCCAACGTAATTGGTTTTCCTGAAGTTGAAATCGGGGAGGCAGGTGCGCTGGCAATCGGTGGCGACGGCGTAGCTACTTTGGAACTATTGGATGCAGCTGCTGGTGAGCCAGTCGCCTCTTTGGCAGTAGGCGGCATTTCTGGCGGTGGTGCGGGTGCATTGGTTGGTGGAGGCGGAGGTTATCTAGCAACAAATCCGATGTCCCTTACCACCTCGCAAGCAACGACTTCTCCTGTGTTCGGCCCCTTCCCAAATGGACCAACCATGCAATCGGATATCGGATGGTGCCCGTAATGCCAAAGAGGGAGGCAAAATGGTAACGATAAAGCGAGTCATTGGCTCCAAAGCTGTGACCTGGTTGAGCAGGAACCTTTCGGGGAATGTTGTTCTTGGGTGGCTGTTCATTGGCCTGCCAACATTCCTTGTCTTTACGTATCAAAGTCATGTGCAAGGCATTCTCTCTTCAGACCGAATAGTTGACCTTCTTTTCATCACGTCGCTTGAGTCTGGCGTGTTCGGATTAATAATGTGGTTTGCCGTTATCAAGCCTATGCTAAATCGCAAATCGCGACGTTAGATACGCTGGTTGTATGACGCCCAGTGAAGCCCAAGCCGTGGCCGCCCAAGTCGTGTCCCGGTGGCGGGAGAATCGGGCGGGCCTGCCTCTGGTCTCGGTTCCCTTTCCCGACGCGCAGGAAGCCCAGTGTCACGCCAATGCCGAACGCTACGTCGCCCTTCATGGTGGTGAGGTGGTGCGGGGCTGGCTGATCCAACATCCCGACAGCTGGCCCCAGGTTTATGTGCGCACCCATTCGGTCGTGCGCCGCCTGGATGGATCGGCCTCATTGGTGGACCCGACTCTCGCCGCCCGGGACCTGCGGGGACAGGCGTTCTTCGACCATGTCGGAGACGCCGAGGTATTCGATGCCATCAAGCTGGCGTATGCAGAACTGTTGTTACCTCTCCCCGACTGACGCCGGATCAGGCCTCCAACACAACGCTTTGAACTTCTCCACCATGTCGGCTGGTAGTGACCGTTGCGCGGCCGGTGCAGCGGCCAAGATGAGCACCGCCAAGAAAGCCGTGTCGTCTTGCTCCACCGCCAACGCGCGTTCGATGGGAGGAACCGTGACCCGCGGCATGGACAATTTAAAGGTTTCCGACTCCACAATGCGCGTCCACACCCTCCGCATCCATCGCGCGATTGCAGGGATCAGTTGAGGCTTAAAGTTGGACGGTTCCGCCCAGTCGTAAAACCAAATCGCGAGCATGACGTAGTGCTTTGGCGGAAGCGGCGCACCGCCTGACTTGAAAAGTCGGAAGCCCCGAAGCAACCCCTCCTTCATGCCACCGGTTGGATGAGGCCGATCACGGTCGGAGGGAAGGATCAGCTCGTCCATGCCGGGAAACGGCCCCCCGAGCTCTGCTTGAAGTGCGCTCACGATGTTCTCGACGTTGGGATCGAGGCCATTACACACCGCGCAGATCGCGTAGCTAAATACCGCGTCGATCAGGGTGGACGTCACCCCAGGAGTAGCCACGTCACGCGCAAGCGAGGGAATGTCACCGCGAGGAAAGTCCTGCCCTTTCATGGGCGTTCCGATGAGGTGCTTGTGCGTCGCAGCCGTCGCCATGGCTTCGACGAAACGCCACAGATGCGCAACAAACGGGCGAAGGTTGGAGTGTTCGATCGCTTTCTGGATCAGGGCTCCCCTCAGTCCAATCTCCATCGTCCAGATGGAGCCCGCGGTCAATTGATCCGGCAGCGAGGCGGTGATGCCAACGTCTTGGCCCGACAGCACTTCCGCCTCAGCCAGCACATACCACGAGCCGTCCAGGGACCAGAGTTGAGACGACAGGATGCGTTCGCTGGGTTCGGGATTGGAGCAGACACCTGGCGTCATGAACGGTGGGGTGCCTTCAATGAGGATGCCCCGTTTGCCCACATGCGAAAGCATCCACAATACCGTGTGGCGCACCAGCCGATGGCAAAACGCGGCGCGAAGCGATGAGTCCGGAGCAATGCTAGGCAACGCCTTCATCGCCTGCGCTAAACCGCGCAGTGCATCCGCCAGGTGCCCTGAGTAGGCGGCCGCCACCGACGCGTCGGCCACCAAGCCGACCGCCATGACCGACATGTCGGGAATTGAGCATTGGTCAGCTGCTGTCTTGGCCTCCAAGAACCACGACCGCGCAAGATTCCAATCGTCCACATTGGCCGCACTGATGGCTGCTTCGCGCAACGCAAAGGCGCGCTCAACGGGGTCATTCAAACCAATTTGATCCGCCACCTTCTTGGAGAGCCTTAAGGCGGTGACGTAATCCTTGGCGCGGAAGTAAATGGCCGCGCGCGCACGCGTCAGCGCGATGTCTTCACCGAGGATTTGTTCGGCACTATCGAGAACCGAAAGTGCCTCATCCCGCTCATCAGCGTATTCGTCAAACATCACCGCGCGTGAGATCCAGCATTGAACGGTGATCGATTGGATCGACCACGACTTCGTTCGTGCGGCCATGCGCGCGTAACGCTCGGCGTGGACCAAGGCCTGGGCAGGATTGGCTGGGCGATCGGCAACCCAAGGGGCCTTGATGAACGTGGAGAAATCAGCGCTTTCGATGGCCAATACGCTGAGAAACTGGTCGCGCCGTTCGGGCGTGAGCGCACTGAGCTCATCAATGATTTGTTCAAGCCGGGCGACGCTCGATATCCCTTGCGCACCTATCGCAAACAGTGTCCCGAACATATCAACATGGTTCTGACTCCCTTGCTCAAAGCGATCCGCCAAGGATTGAAGGTATTCGCTTTCGCCGCTAAGTCTACGAAACTCTTCAAGCCTCACCAGCCAATCGTCGAGATGATTGGCGATGCCCATCGTGGATAGCACCGTTGAATACGCTACGGCCTGGAACCCTCCCTCCGTGGGCTTTCGGGGAATAACCTTCATCTCCGTAAACAACGCGCGTGCACAAGACGCGATGTTGTCGCCCCGATTCGATTCACCAATCAATTTGAATTGGGCTAACCGCAGCAGCGCGGATACTGCGAGATTCTCGGCGAAGATGGGTCTATCGAACCCAAAGACCAAGAGCGCAGGAACGCTTGACCCTAATCGCGCGAGGATCGCACGCTGCGCCATGATGATGGCACAGCTTACTTTGAACAGAACGGTCGAGTTCTTCCCAGCGAGCGCATGCGCCAGGATGACATCCACGTTGTCGCCACTGATCACGTGACCAGACAGGTGATGACCGGCGATCGCGCTATGGATCGCCAATCGCTCATCGGCCGGGATCATGGCTTGGCCCGACCGGGCAGCAAGCGGTGAGACGCGATAGCTTCCCGCCGCCACCGTTTCGATCCATGGACCAATCAAGCCATCCAAATGCTCGCCGCTGCGCATGATCTCCGGCGCGACACGTGCAATCACGAACGCTAAGGCCCTATCGAATCGTCCGATCGCAAGGCTGAGTCGATAGAGCAACGAGCGAGGATCTTCACCGAGGGTTCCGACTAATGTGCGTCGCGCCACTTCAAGCTCCGCATCGATGTCGCCGCTGGAAAATCCTTTGCCCACGACATCGACAAGTTCCTCGCGCGGCCATCCACGTGCCCGCATGCCAACCACGAAAGCAAACACCAATTGCGGGTGTCCGAACGCACCGACCGCGTGAGCCACAGCCCCCCAGACCTTCGCATCGCCCCCATGAAGCCCGACCAGTTCGGTGGTCTCGTCGGCCGTGAAGTAAGGGCACTCCACGATGCAAGCAGCACTCAGGTTGAGGCCGTGAATGCTGCGGGTTAAAGGCACGCGGTAACATGTGACGACCATCGTGCAATCGCGCCGCCTCAACGCTTCGACCAATTTCACCAATGACCGCGAGATACGAGGATCATCGAGGTGGTTGAGGTCCTCTAGAACGACGGTCTTGCGCGCAAAATCTGCGCTGCGACGAAAGAGCTCGTCGAGGCGCGCGCGTGCATCCTCGACGCTGACATCACGGAGGTCTGCAATCACGAAGGCCCCGCCTAGCGCCATGGCGACGCGTTGAACCAACGAAGACTTCCCTAATCCACTGGCGCCGAACACGACGCACGCACCCTCATCCCGCAGCGCGTGAAGAATTTTCAACTCAACGTTTTCGCGCCGGATCATACCGGTGGACGCCGATAACGCCTCGCTTCGCACGATCCATCCCGGCTCTGCGATCGTGAGCTGTAACGAAGAGGCCGCGCCCGCTCCGCCCTGTGCCATGGTCGTCGCGAAGCCTTCCATTGACATCGCATCCGACCGCCGAACATACACGCCGCGCGCCCGGTCAACCGTGTCGTAGAGCGCGGCGCGCGTGAGCACGCGTTGCGCGGGTTGCTTCTGAATACTGCGCATTAAAACCTGACAAATGAGGACATCCGCCAACCCTAAGGATTCATCGGATGACAATCCATATTTGTCGCGACCCAACACGATCAGATGCTCTTCCAACTCTTGCCGCAAAACGTCGATGTTTGGACGTCCGCAATCCCAATGGATGCGCTGAAGCAAATCGTGACGCAACGCTTCATCATCCCGATCATTGACGAAGTCGCGCACAGCCTTTGGAAAATCGCTTCCCTTCAAAACTTTCCGAATAGGTTTGACATCGGCCTTCGCAGCGGCGCGACGCCAATACTGCAAACCGGCTTCACCGCGGATTCGATCCGACGTCAAATGTTCTGTGCCAAGCATGGAGGTCGTAAAATAGTGCAATGTCACATCATGCGTTGGATTGTCCTTCACGAGTTGGACAAAACTCGCGATCGCGGCGCGGACATTTTCATCTTTTAACGTGGCGACTCGCGACGAAGTGTCTTTGACCTGGGTCGCATTCAGAGCCGGGCCCGCAACCTCGGCGTAGTCTTCGGCCACTTCAAGAAATAACCTTCCGTGATCACTCAAGTCAATCCAAGCGAGCGCAGCCGCCGTGACTTGGTATGCATACCCCCGCAAAGAGTCAACGGCTTGGCGTGCCACATCGCCTTTGGGAATGGGCGCTTCCGGTTGAAGAAGACCAGGCGTGTTCGTCATGGCGCGCGTTTCACCTGAGCTGATGGGTCCGCGACCCGTTGCCCTTTTCGGTGAGCGCCAGGCGACGGGTTTGGTTGAGAGGGAAATCTACCGGTCGGACGGCTTGCTCGAAGTCTAAAGGTGACCGGCGGGGGAGCCAAGCAGGCGTCAGGACCTGCCGTTGGACCTTAAGTTCACCCGGTAAAGGCCCACTCTGCCGTTCCCTTCCCCTTGCCCAAAATCACCTCCCGATAACGGGTCCAGCGCGACACTCCGCCGAGTCTGCGTCGGGGGAAGCGGATGAATCGGGGGGGGAATTTCGCACGAAAACCTGCACTACGCCCGTGGTAATCGGTCGTGCATGCTCAAACGTCCCACCCTTCTCCTAAGGCTGCATGCGCCGGGTGCGTTCGACATCGCGCGTCCGCGTTCCGTCGAACTCCGATGTCCGTATCAATCACAACGGGGGAAATCGCGATGGCGAAAAAAAACACGAGGGAGGCATCTCCGCCGGATTGTTTGCACAGGATCGATCTGGAGGGAGGAACGTTCAAGGAAACCACGCCAAAAGACCTCAAGCACGCGTTTGCCAACTTGATGGAAACGGGATCCGTACACCTATGCGTGTTCTTCCACGGTGGCCTGGTTGATCGAGCACAGGGGTTGAAGACAGCGACAACGTTGATGCAGCCCTACGCAGACAGCGGCACCTATCCGTTTTTCTTCATCTGGAACTCAGGCCCCTGGGACGTGTTCAAGGAAATTATCGAGGGTTGCGCGTCGGATCCCGTATTCGTTGCAGCCGTGAATCAAGGCGTATTCACGGTCGCCAACAAAATGGCGATGACCGTCGATCGCCAGTATTTCCCGAAGAAGTCGCTGAAGCCCATTCCAGAGGGCACCCCGCCCATGCCGCTGGGAGAGCTCGCCGAATTCGCGAAACCCTATGACCGGGTGTGGTCGAAACAGGTGGGCGCACAGTTATCGGTCTCGCATCAGGAGCTGAATGAATTTTCGGACTTCTTGGCGACGCAACGGGCCTCCGCACGCAAAGCAAAGGCGAGCAACCTCAACTGGAAGAAAACGCAGCGTGCCGATCTTCTGCTTTGGAAGATCATCCAGCGCTTCAACTCCCACCATGACCACGGACTCTACACGACAGTGTTCGAGGAAACGTTCATGGCCGCGGGGTTGGGAAAGTTCACCAAAAAAATATGGGACCAGATGAAAGTAGACGTCGACAAGGCGTTTCGCGACGATCCCAAGGCGGGCGGGACCGCCTTTATCCAACAACTCAAGGAAGCCTGGGCGGCAAACCCAAAGTTGAAAGTGACCCTATTGGGGCACAGTGCTGGTGGCATCTACGTGCAGCGATTTATCGAAGCGCTGGATGCCGCGCTCGGCGCCTCGCGCCAACAGGTCGAGGTAATCACCTTCGCATCCGCCATCAGCTTTGAGCGAACGATGCAGGGGTTGGATGCGTTGAAGCGCCGCGTTTCCGCCCTACGCGCATTTGCCCTCACGGACGCTGCAGAGAGCGGCTACTGGGAAATCAAAGGGGTTTACGACAAGTCGTTGCTGTATATCGTCTCGTCCCTCTGCGAAGGCGATCCGGACGAAGATCGGCCACTTGTCGGTATGCGGCGCTATTGGAGTCGAAACCCACCCTACCAACAGCCCTACATCGATCCCGTGATCCGCTTCATCGCACCAATACCGGATACAACGCGGACAGTCTGGTCACCCACAGGGTCGGATGCAAAACCCGGATGTCGCTCCGATGCAAAGAACCACGGCGATTTCCCAATCGAACCCATCACGGAGCGCAGCACACGCTACGCGCTCGCAAAAGGATTTTCAGAAAGGCAGTAGCCTCGCGTCGATCCGATTGAGGCCCGATTGGCTCATGCCGCAGGCTCTGCGCCGGGAATGCCCAGCGCAGGACCTGCCGTGTCGAACGCACGAAGCGGGACGTCCGCTGCTTACAGCCACTCATGCTTGAGCGCGTTGACACCATGTGCCAATACGAATATATCGTGCTCCTTTTGATCAGAAATCCGAAGCCCTAAGTCCACGTAATCACAGCCTAGACTTGGCGCCTTGTCCAACGACCTAGGCTGCACTATGGACCCAGCATAAGACGAGCCAGGACGCGTGGATATTCACGAAGAGGTCCCTTCTGACTGGCTGCTGCCTGCAGATGGTGGAATTAGACCAGCCATGCTTACCAGTTACTCGGTCCGTGCGGCCCTAATAGGTGATACCTACGTTCCTGCGCGCGCACCTAAGGAATTACACTTAGGTGGAGAAGAACCTCCTTGCCTGCTGACATATGGACTTCGAGCACGATGCCCAATTATTCGCAACGTTGGAACATTCTTAAGTCGCTTTTAACTGGATATAACAGAGGCCATCATGCCCAGAAGGCTCGTTCATTCGACGAACATGCGAGAGCAAGGGCACGTGCACTATTTTTATCGCGCGCAAAACTCGCAACTCTCCCGCTGGACCGTGCGACGGTAGAAAGGCTAGTCTCTGGCCAAGAAGCTTGGCCGAGCAAGAATGGCTTGCATAAGCTTGAGAAAATCAATTTACCTGAGAGCTTCCTCGAAGACCTCGGATTGATCGCCTTTTATGGCAATTGGTGCAGCGTCTGTTTAACGCGCACGCCCAGCGAAGAGAAGACCGATTCAAGCCTCCGCCCTGTAATTCAAGCGCTTGAGCGCCTGAAAGACATCCTCTACGGGCGGAATGATTTTATTAGTCCTTATTTCGCAGGACCGTCTGATGAGATCGAAGCCACTTTGTCCGACGAGTTTGGCGAGGGCGCAGTGGCTCGGCTTCTTCCAGATATAACTGAAATAGATGGCGAATTCAGGCTTTTCGCTTGGACAACGAATGATAAATCGTTGGTTAGTACGTATCTATGGAAGGAGTTGCGTCTGCACGTAGATATCGAAGAAGCGTTCAACCGATGGATTATGTGCCAACGGGTATACGGCGGAACCGCAGTGCCAGTCGAATTTGACGTCCAGGAGCTAGAGGAGAGCAAGGGGTTCAATAGCCTCATGCTAAAGCAGCTGGCCGATGATGTATCCCTAAGCAAAAGCTCGACTGTTTTGCTTAGGCAAATCATCAACTCCGAGCGCTTCTCATCCCTTGCCGCGCCCGTCATGATGAAGCGGCAGATTGACATTTCCCACGACGATAACTCTCGATCAAACCACCCTGAGTGCGAAGAATTACCCAAGCCTACTCTAGAAACGCTCGAGCGATCGTACCCGAATGCCTCACTGGATGACTTGGACGAATTGCAGTTCGCGGCCACACTTTCAAAGTATGCGCACTCCGGCCACATGCATTTTTTCTATTCATGGGCCGTTTTCAGCTGCATTGATGCAAGCATTTTTGTCGATAGCCAAACCCTATCCTCGACGGGCTTCACTGAGGCACTTCTGGATCTCTCGAAATCCAGGCCAGCACTCAAATACCTACTGTTTAACGATTTTCCATTTTACTCTCGCACTTCATTTAACCTACTTCTGCTATCGCTGCAGGGTTGGTGCGACTATGGCTTGCAGCATCTATCTGCTCGACAGATATTTCCCTGGCATCGTGATGGCGATGCTTCGGCACATCATTTCGGCAAGGGCTATCAAACCCTGATACGCGACGAGTACATGCGAACGATCGGCGACGATGATTCGGATGGGCTTAGGCTTGTTCGAGTCGCAGAATATCTAGGCGAGCGCTGCAATTTCACCGCAGCCAATTTCGCTGGTACGTTCGAATACGAGTTCTTGGTAACGTTTCTAGACGGCCTTTCGGGGAAACAGTTGCTACGCCTTGGTGATGCCCTCTCTAAACATTTAAGCGCTCGCAAGGATGAGCCACTCCCCTCGCGAGCGAGCTTTCATCTCTATTTTCTTGGCTTCTGGGTACTCGAGCATCTAAATGCCGCCGTCGCCGAGTCGACAAACATCGCCTATGACACCCTTTGTGACCAACTTTTTGACTACTACCGCGAAGCATTTATGCGGGGAGTCAAAGGCGAAAACACAGGCCTTCAGGCGTCAGCATTCTTTCTAACCCTCCCATGGCATCGATTAGCGATCAATAACGTCTCGCGAATGATGGCGCTAACCAATGACAGTGCAAATTTGGCCGCGAGCGTTCTATACGCGCAAGAACATCCACTCAACTCATCTTCAGCTATTCAGCAACACATGCAGGTATTAATGCTCATTGGCACTCCCGAACGACTACCTGGAACTTGGGCCCGCTTCGGGCGTCGCTCCTTGGAGCTGGTACTAAATATTGGTTTCGGCGACCGCGGCTTGGGTATATTTTTGTTCGACACCTACTTCGGCGCGGAAAAGTACGACCTCTGGTCCCAATTCTGCTCCTACATAAACGGACTTCCGGATGAGATGTATGACGACTTCTTCGACCGCTGTGTCCCGAACGTTCCCCTAGCTCAGCTCTTTGCATTGCGTGAGAAAACAACCGTACTGGTGCGAGCGGATCGGTTGCAGAAGGTTATTGAGGCGCGCCAATTCAGTGATATCGCTGATTTGGGATTGATCGATTTGGAAAAGGCATTTGTTGCTGCGTGCAACGCGGGAGATACACCGCTTGCCACAAGCGTGCTTTCCAGAGCCCAAAACCTACTTGCTGGTGACCCCTTCGCATCAAGCAAAAATCAGCACGTAACGCATTTGCACAAAACATGGCTCACCTTTGGCTATAAATGGGATCTTATGTTGCTTTTCGAGAAGCATAAGGCTGACGCTGAGCTATTTGAGAAAGAGACGCTGCAGAAACCAATTCCCCATGCTCATGGCAATCCTCACTCGGTCGATTTTCGGTACTGGCGCGATTGCGAAAACTTCCGGCGCTATATCATTGCTGCAGCATATCGCGAGACGGATCCAAAGCGATGCGTTCTGATCATGGAATCGCTTGTTGAAGAAACCAAGGACCGCAACTACAGTTTCTTGTTGTTTACAAGTAGGCTGGCGTGTCTATCCGGCAGCCAAAATCCGAATGGCTTAAAGCACGCGCTGGCGGCATTTCTAGATAGCTTAAGAGCCATTGCCGTTGAGGATATTCCCAACGCATTCGTCGCATCCGTTATGAATGTCTACAAAGAGCTTGACGACCTAACAGAGATGGACGCGTTCTGGTCAAAACTGAGCACTGATCAGCGCAACAGAATTGAGATCTTGCGCCCTTATTGCGAAACGCTCATTAAACACGAAAATCCGAGCGCCGCGACAAAAATTATCAAGAATTACCGCTCACATAATCATCAGTCATCGGAAGGACTTGAGCTCGATGAGCTCATGCGGCTTTTAAGTCAAGCAACGTCAAACGATATGACGATGCGAGACATGGCAAAGATGGTTACTGAGAGCCTTCATCGCACGACTCTCCAGCTTGCCAGGCACTACAAGGAAATCTCTGGCAAGCAGTTCGATGACTATGTCGCCATAGTTAGAGAAGGCAAAACCCCCACTGAATTTCTTTATGAAATTACGCATGAAGTCGCACGGGAACTGCTTCTACGGAAGACAAATCTGCAGATTCTCGTCAAGGACAAGGATGGCTCAACAAATTTAAGGATTGCAGATGAGGACTTGATCAATGATTGGTTCGTCTCGCTTTTCGAAAAGCGGATGGCAGAGGCCCACATAGCACTGCGAGACCAAAAGCGCACAGGAAAGTCTGAGAGTGGGCTCCAGCCAGGTCAAGTCGATGGCTACATTACGGACCAATGGAGCAGACGAATCGCAATGTTTGAGGCGTTTCGCCTCTTCAATGTCGATACCACGATAATTCTAAAGCATCTCAATAAGATTGCCGGCTATGACCAAGAATGCGTCAGTCCTGTCTTTATAGTTGCCTACTGCCAGGTACCGAAGTTCGAGAGGCTGACAGAGGGATATCGCGCGTATATATCTCAACAAGACTATTCCGGCTTCGCTATGGACGCCGCGGGAAAAACGATCGAAGTGCTAGAGAACACCGGAAATCTTTGGGTCGGGCGGGAGTGCCGTTGGCGTGGCACGGTCGAAGTGACGTTCTATCATTTGCTGATTAACCTGAGTCCGTGAAAGCGGAAGGCCATCGCAAATGGAAAGGTTGCTTATTACGCACTTGGGGGTTGAACGCTTGTCGTCGGTCAGGCCCAACACTTCGGGCACCAAGCTTTGCCGCCCGCCGATTGCTGTGACCCCGTCCTCGCATCCTCCCAGCATAAACAGAACTTAAACGATGCTGATGCCAGGCTCGCATTACAATCGAGCCTGGAATGTCGCTTTTAAGTTGCGCAAATTGAGCTTAACTGTTCTTCCAAGGCAGAAGACTCAAGTCGCATAGCGAATCTCCGCTATGTCACCAAAATCGCCCTGTAATTGAGCTGTCAAATAGTGTTTCGGTTGTCTTTATCATGCCCTGGGAATTGGCGCAACCGCTGGCGCGCGAACTGGGCATAGCGTGCAGGCACGACGTGCTACAGCGCTTGCGACATACCGACGCGCAAACCGGGCTCGATGCGGTTCAGCGCAGGCGCAACGTGCGCAACGCTTTCGCCGTGCGAGAGGGTGTTGCGCTGCCCGATCACGTTGCGGTGCTCGACGATGTATTCACCACCGGCACGACGCTTGCCGAATGTGCGCGCGTGCTCAAGAAGGCAGGCGCCTCGCGCGTAGACGTATGGGCGCTGGCACGCGCGCCGATGTCAGGGCGCTGAAATCCGATAGTCAGGTAAATCTGACATCAACTTCCGAAGATATGGCCGACCTCTTGAAGGCGATGACGTACTTCCAGTGTAGGGAGTAACTATTTTGGGGTAAGCGCCGGCGAAACGCCGGTTTGTCGCCCGAACTTTTCGCTATGTTCGATTCACGAGCATGCGTAAAGGTATGGACGATTTGTACGCCAAGGAAGAACAACGGGCTCCGATTTTCCCGGAATGGACGCGCTGGTTGGCGCTGGCGGGCATCGCCGCGTTGTCGCCGGCGGCGATGGCGCAAGACCGGCCGCTCACCCTCGACGAGCAACAGCAGCGCGAGCGCACGCAACGCCAAGCGCAAGAGCGCGTGGCACGTGATCGCACGCCGGATGTGCGCCTGCATCGCCAGGTGGCGACCGATTTCCGCCACCTCGATCTGCCTGAGGAAGCCGGCTGCATTCCGCTACGCAGTATTCGCCTGATCGGCGAACGCGCCGCCGATTTCTGGTTCGTGCAGCGCTATCTCAGCCGATACGCCGGTCGCTGCGTCGGGCACGAAGGCGTCAGCCTGATCGTGCGCCGTGCCGGCGACCTGATCATCGATCGCGGCTATGTCACCACGCGCGTGGGCCTGCAAGAGCAAGACATCTCCACCGGCGTGCTCACCGTCAACCTGGCGCCCGGCATCATTCACGCCATCCGCGGTGCAGATGGCTCGCCACCGTCAGGCTGGCGTTCGGCCCTGCCGATGCGCGCAGGCGATCTGCTCAACCTGCGAGACATCGAGCAGGGCCTGGAACAGATGCGTCGCGTTTCGTCGCAGGACGTAGCGATCGATATTGCACCAGCGCAAGCGAACGGCCAGTCCGATCTGATCATTACCGTGAGACGCAGCAAGCCTTGGCACGTCGTGGCCACCCTCGACGATTCCGGTGCCGCAGCCACAGGCCTGTATCAGGCGGGCCTCACGCTGGGCATCGACAATCCCCTGCGCGCCAGCGATGTGCTTTCGTTGGGCGCTACGCATGGCGTGCTCAACGGCGTCGGGCGCGGAACGCAGGGCTTCAACGGCAATTACTCCCTTCCGCACGGCAACTGGTTGTTTACCGCCAGCGCGTACGGTTACCGGTATCACCAGACCGTCGCCGGGTCCGCGCAAACCTTCACCAGCAGCGGTACGTCCAGATCCGTCGATCTGGCGGCACAGCGGCTGCTCCATCGCGATCATCACAGCAAAACCACTGCCGAGTTGCGTGTGGGGAAACGCTGGGCGCACAGCTACATCGAAGACGTGGAACTGGATTCGCAACGGCGCGACATGAGCATGCTGGAGGCGGCCATCGCCCATCGCCATTATCTTGGCAACACGCAGATCGATCTGCGTGTTGCCGAACGCTTTGGCGTGCCGTGGTTCGGCGGCCAGCACGATCCGGCGGACCGACAACACGACGATCCCACTTTCCGCTATCGCCTCACCACGCTCGATGCATCGTTCAATCTGCCCTTCGTCTTGGGCGGCCGGCCGGTGCAATGGAGCAGCGAGTTCCACGGCCAGTACAGCAGCGATCACCTCTACGGCTCCGAATACATCAGTGTCGGCGGTCGCTACACAGTGCGTGGTTTTGACGGCGACCAGACGCTTGCCGCCGCGAAGGGCTGGTACTGGCGCAACACCTTGTCGTGGCCGATGGGCAGCTGGCCCACGGTGCTTTATGCGGGCATCGACACCGGTCGCGTGAGCGGCCCCGGTACCGAATACATCCCCGGCAACACCGCACTGAGCGGCGGCTTTTTCGGCTTGCGCGGTACCTATCGCCAACTGAGTTGGGACGCTTTTGTCGGCAAGGCGGTGCATGGCCGCGATCTGTTGCCCAACACACGAACGGCGAGCGGCTTCCAGCTCGTTTACTCCCTCTGACAGCCATGCGACACGTCATTTCATCAAGGACGACCATCATGAGTACCCGCAAGCAAACGTACGCTTCTGCAAGATCGCTCTCTCGCCGGACCCTGAGCGCAGCCGTGTTGTCGGCCTTGCTGACGGCTCCATTGCTTGCGGCTGCTCAAGTCACGCCCGATCCCCATGCCGCCACTCATCGCCCCGGCACGAGTGCAGCCGGCAATGGCGTGCCGGTGGTGAACATCGTGGCGCCGTCCGCCGCCGGCGTGTCGCACAACCAGTACCGGCAATTCAACGTCGACCGGCAGGGTCTGATTCTGAATAACGATGCAGGCGTGTCGACGACGCAGCTTGGCGGCTATGTCACCGGCAACCCTAATTATCAGGCGGGGCAGTCGGCGAGGGTGATCGTCAACGAAGTCACTTCGACCAACCCGACCTATCTGCGTGGCTATACGGAAGTGGCAGGCCACGCTGCCGACGTGATCATCGCCAATCCCAATGGCATTGCGGTCAACGGCGCGGGTTTTATCAACACGAATCGGGCCACCTTGACCACGGGGTTGCCCACCTTCGGCGCGGATGGCTCGCTCAGTGGCCTGCACGTCACCGGCGGCAGTGTCGCTATCGAGGGCGATGGCCTGGATGCCTCGAACATCGATCGCCTGGATCTGATTTCGCGCAACCTTACTGTCAACGGCAAGGTGTGGGGCAACCACCTCAACGTCGTCGCCGGCGCCAACCAGGTCAGCTACGCCGACCTTTCCGCACAAACTCTGGCAGGTGAGGGCGACACGCCGGCGCTGAGCATCGACGTCGCCGCCCTGGGTGGCATGTACGCCAATACGGTGCACCTGATCGCCACCGAGGCTGGCGTCGGTGTGCGCAATGCCGGGCAACTGGCGTCGCAGAGCGGCGATTTCACGCTGGATGCTGCCGGCCACATCGAGTTGACCGGCGTCACCTCATCCGCGGGCCAGTTCGTTATCCACGGCGCATCGCTCGGCCAACGTGGCACGCTGCAATCCGGCGGTTCGATGCAGGTGCTGACCAGTGGAAATGTCGACAACAGCGGCACGCTCTTCAGTGGCGATGGTCTGCTGCTCCAGGCCGGTTCACTGAACAACCGCGGCGCGCTGCAGTCCACGACCGACATGGCGCTGCAAAGCGCAGGCGACGCCGCCAATACCGGTACCGTCTACAGCGGTGGCCGTCTCACGTTCGATGTGGGTGGAACGCTGAGCAACGCCAATGTCCTGGCGGCCGCCTACGACACAAGCCTGCGTGCGCAGCAACTCGCGTCCAGCGGCACGCTGGCGGCGGGCCTTGCGGGCGACGGCAGCCTGCAGGGTGGCGCCACGCTCGATGTGGTCACGACCGATCGTCTCGCCGCCAACGGCCGTAATCTCGCCTCGGGCGGCATCAGCCTGCTCGGCAGTGCGTTGGACCTGTCGCATGCGCAGACCCAGGCCGGCGGCAACATCGCGCTGACCAGCACGGCAGGCGATATCGATCACACCGACGCCGACCTGGCGACAGCCGCTGCATTGGCGATACGCGCGGCGGGAACCCTCGACAACAGCCATGCGACCATGCAAGCCAGCCAGCTCGACGCGCAGGCTGCCGCGTGGCGCAATGCCTATGGCACCGTGCAGATTGGCGGGCCTGCGCAGGTACAGATCGGCGGCCTGCTCGACAACACCCACGGCAACTGGATCAGTGCCGGCGATGCGGCGTTGCGCGCGGGTTCGTTGGTCAATGGCGGCACGATGTACAGCGGGGGTGACTTCGGGCTCGCCGTTACCGGTGCGTTGACCAACGCTGGCACGCTGGCGGCGCAGGGCCATCTCGCTGCCACCGCCGGCAGCGTGCAAAGCAACGGTGTACTGGCCGCCGGCCTGCAAGGCGATGGCAGCCTCGCCGGTGCCTCGCAACTCAGCCTGTCCGCGGAAGGGTTGCTGGCAGCCACGGGCCAGAATGTGGCATCTGGCGCGCTCAGCTTCACCGGCAGCACGCTGGATCTGCACGGCGCAAACACCCGCGCCGGCGACGACATCGCCCTCGCTGCCACCCAAGGCGGCATCGACCATGCCGGCGGCGACCTGGCGACGAATGGGCGCCTCGCCGTGTCTGCCGCGCAAGCGTTGAACAATACGCAAGGGCGCCTGCAGGCCGGCAACGTCAACGTGCAGGCCGGAAGTTTCGCGAACGTCGGCGGCCAGCTGCTGCAAACCGGTACGTCGGATACCGCGCTAGCCATCGGCGGCTTGTTGGACAACACCGCCGGACTCATCGCCAGCAACGGCGGTAATGTCGCCATCCGTGCGGGTGACTTCAACAATACCGGCGCCACTATCCAACATGCCGGCAGCGGCGTGCTGCACATCGAGACGAACACGCTGGTCAACGTGGGTGGCCAGCTGCTTGGCAATGGCGATCTCATCCTTGCAAGCACCACCACGGACAACGCCGGTGGAACGTTGAGTCTCGGCGGCAACGCCACGCTCACCGGCGGCGATTTCAACAATGCGGCCGGCACCGTCGTTGCCGATCATCTGCAAATGGCGCTCGTCGGTGCGCTCGCCAACGACGAGGGTCTGTTGCAAGCCAATAGTGCAGATCTTTCTGCGCTCGCCCTGCTTAATGGCAGTGGCCGGATCAAGGCGCTCGACGGCAATCTCGATCTGACCATCGCACAGATGCTTGGTATGGGTGAGGACGGCTTTCTAGGCGGCAACCAGTCCGTCCATCTGCAAGCCGGAAGCCTTGCCAACGCCGGCCAGATCTATGCTGGCTCCGATCTGTGGTTGAACGTCCAGAACGGGGCCATCAACAGCGGCGCACTGCAGGCGCTCGGCAGCATCGATGGCAACCTAGGCGGTGCGCTGACGAACGACGGTGGCCGTCTCGAGGCTGGCAGTGGTCAAGGCGCTGCCTCGCTATCGTTGCAAGCCTCATCGGTCAGCAACCGCAACGGCCGTATCGCCAATGCCGACATCGGCGCCACCGTCATCACTGGCGGCACGTTTGACAACACCGCAGGCACGTTCGGTGGCCAGGGCGATGTTTCGCTTAATGCTGCGCAGGTGGTCAATGCAGCCGGTACGCTGGTTTCCGGCGGCAACGTCGCCATGCAAGGAAGCTATCTCAATAACCAGCGCGGCACGTTGTACGCCGCCGGCAATTTTTCCTGGGACGACGGGTCTGCGATCCTGGACAACACGGCCGGCTCCATCGGCGCCGGCGGCACGATCGCGCTCGCGCTCGATACGCTGCACAACGACGCAGGTGAGATGGCCGCCAACGGCGATGTTGTGGCACAGCTCAGTGCTTTCGATGGCGTCGGCCGCTTGCGCGCCGGCCGCGACCTGAACCTGACGCTCGCCGGCGATTACACCAACCAAGCGGGCAATACCTTATGCGCCAATCGCGATTTCATCGTCAATCTGGCTGGCGCCTTTACCAATGCCGAGGGCGCCACCCTGCAAAGCGTGGGCGCGCTCACGGTGAACGCGACGAGGTTCGACAATCAAGTCGACGCCGATATAAACAGTGCAGACACCACGCTCAACGCGGGTACGCAAGTCAACGCGGGTCGCATCGAAGGCGACACCGTCACGCTCAATGCGGGCGACATCACCAATACCGGAACGATCATCGGCAACGCGATCACCGTCAATGCCACCAACCTCACCAACGGTGCCGACCTGGGCCAGGCCACCGACAACACGCCGTATCAAACCGCGCTGATCGCCGCCGTCAACCAGCTTAACCTCTACGTCACCGGTGATCTGCTCAATCGCGATGCCATGCTCTACACGCTGGGCGACCTCGCTATCGCGGCCGATGCCAGCGGCGCACGCAATCGCTCGGTGACGAATCTCTCCGGTGATATCGAAGCCGGTGGCGATATCGCCATCGCCACGCAGCAACTCACCAATCAACGGCGCGTGTTCGATACCAGCATCTACACCCTCAGTCCCGATGAGCAGGCGCAAAACACCTATACGTACACCTTGGCACGCTATCTCTGGAACGATGCCGATGGCCAGCATCTTCCGCCCTACGTCGATGCGTCTCAGGTGATCGATGGCAGCGAATTCGCCAAGGCCAAAGGCTTTTGCGATCACTTGAATGGCAGCAATGACAACCAGCGCTGCGCTGGCTACCCCTTCGGCGTTGGTGCGCCCGATACCTTCCAGGGCGTCTACACCGCCACCCTCACCGCCATGACACGCGTCGACGATGCCAGCGCCGAAGGCCGCCTACTCGCCGGCGGCAACATCACGATCAACGGCTCCGTCCTCAACGACACATCCACCATCGCCGCCGGCAACAACCTGGTGATCAACGGGCAGGATGGCCATGCCGGGGGCGGCAACGTCGGGCACGACACCGTGCAGAACATCGCCTGGGTGCCGACCGGCACGGTGGTCACCACGATCGACGAACAATCGGCCACGCAGAAGCTGGTCGAAGATCCGCATCGCGAATGGATCGACGGCCCGTGGATGAGCTATGGCAGCCAGACGCTCACCGACACCGTTCCGCTTGGTAGCGGGCAGATCCCTGATTGGATCAGGCAGGCCGTCGGGCCCGGTGTCGATGCGCGCATGAGCGCGGGCAACGCTGTCGACATCAGCGCCCAGAATATCGACAACACCGTTGTGGGTGCCGATGGCAAGCCGGTCAGCGGTGTCGGCCTGGGCAGCAACGGCCAGGGCCAAAACGTGGTTGGCCAAGGTGGTGGCGGTGCCGATCACGTCGGCGATCGCAGCGGCGCCATCGGTCCCTTGCCCGGCGCGCAAATCATCGGCACGCCGGGCCAGCCGCTACCCGTGCAACTCCCCAGCAACGGCCTCTACACCGTCAAGCCCGGCAGCGGCAGCCCCTACCTCGTGGAGACCGATCCGCGCTTCGCCACCATGAGCGGCTTCCTTGGCAGCGACTACCTGCTCAACCAGTTGGGCCTGCAAGGCGATCTCACCCTGAAACGCCTGGGTGATGCCTTCTACGAAACCCAACTGGTGATGGAGCAGATCACCGGCCTCACCGGCAAGCGTTACCTCGATGGCGACACTGACGCGTTGGAGCAATACAAAGCGCTGATGGATGCCGGCACGCAGGAGGCCAAGCAGTTCAACCTCGCCGTCGGCGTGGCGCTCACCCCCGAACAAATGGCCAGCCTGACCCAGGACATGGTGTGGCTGGTCAACGAAACCGTAAACGGCGAACACGTGCTGGTGCCGGTGGTGTATCTCAGTCAGCAGACCGCCAACAACGTCGCCAGCGGCGCCGTCATCCAGGGCGCCACAGTGAGCTTGAATGCAACGAACCAGCTCACCAATACCGGCACGCTGCAATCGGCAGGCGACGCCACCATCAAGGCAGGCAGTCTGCTCAACGCGGGCAGCCTCGGTGCCGGCGGCAACCTGAGCGTCCAGGCCGCACAGGACCTGCTCAACACCGGCGCCATCCACGGCGGCAATGTCAGCCTGGCGGCCGGCAATGACTTGCTCAGCGCTGCCACGCTGGGTTCCGTATCGCTTGGCACTGTCAATCTGGGTGGTGTAAGCGCGCCGAATCTTGGCCTGCCCACCGGCGGCCAGGTCATCGCGACAGGCAACCTCACCGCGCAAGCCGGCAACAACCTGACGCTCGATCACGCCAACGTCAGCGCCGGCCAAAACCTCGGTCTCGCCGCCGGCAACAATGTGACCGCTACGGCCAGCACGATCCAGGCTGGCGGCGTCGCGCAACTCATCGCCGGCAACGACCTGAATCTCAATGCCCAAGGCAGCACCCAGCGCCAGGGCACGCAGATGAATGGCGTAGAGACCACCACATACACCGCCACCACCCTCCAGGCTGGCGGCAGCGCGGTGCTGGCTGCGGGTCACGACCTCCATAGTCAGGCCAGCCACGTGCAAGCTGGCGACCAGCTCAGTCTCAGCGCTGGCCACGACGTGAATCTCACCACCGTCACCGGCAACACCACGCAGGCCAAACAAGCTTTCCAGGGCAACACCCTGGTCGGCACCCGGCAAACCGATCAAAGCCTGCAAGGCAACACGCTTGGCGGCACGAATGGCGTTGCCATCAGCGCCGGACACGATCTCAACGCAACCGCCGGTGTGATCAGCAGCGAACAAGGAGACGTCACTCTTGCCGCTGGTAACAATGTAAATCTCAACGCCGGCCAGGAAACGCACAGCACGGTGCAAAACACCCGCACCAGCAAATCAGGTTTCCTCAGCAACTCCAGCACCGTCACCCACGACGCCAGCAGCGACACCTACGCCATCGGCACGCAAATCGGCGCCAACAACATCAGCGTCGCCGCCGGTAACGATCTCAGCGCCCAGGCCGCCTACCTCAACGCCAACAACGCGCTCACCCTCGCCGCCGGCCACGACATCAACCTCGCCGACGCCCAGGACCAACACATCGAGCAGCACGACACCGAAACCAAAAGCTTCAGCTTCTTCAGCACCAGCACCAAACGCTTCGGCTCGGTCGACCCCGAATGGCGCAGCAACAGCAGCCACGCCCAGATCAACCAAAGCACCAGCGTCGGCAACGTGTTGAGCGGCGACAGCGTCACCGTGGCTGCAGGCAACAACCTCACCGCCACCAACGCACAGATCGTCGCTACGAATGACGTCGTCCTCGCCGCCGGCAACAACCTCACCCTCAACGCCGGCCAGAACACCTACGACCAGACCCAAAGCACCAGCACCAGCCACACCGGCCTGATGAACAACGGCGGCCTGAGCGTCCTGATCGGCAACCGCAGCACCGACGACACCTACCACGAACACGACGTCACCTACACCGGCAGCACCGTCGGCAGCCTCAACGGCAACGTCACCCTCAGCGCCGGCAACGACGTCCACATCACCGGCAGCGACGTACTCAGCCACACCGGCACCGCCATCGTCGGCAACAACGTCACCATCGATGCCGCGGTGGGAAGCAGCGACATCACCGAGACGCACAAGGTGAGCCAGGCGGGGATCAATGTGGGTATCGGTGGTGCAGCCGCCGGTATGGCCAGTGCCGCCTACAACGGTGCTCGGAGCAGCATCGATGCGGCGCATGACGATGGTCGTCTGGCCGCTCTGTATGCCGTCAGGTCCTACTACGAAGGCAGCAAGGCCTTCGATGCAGTCAATGGTGGGTTGAGCAAAGACGGCATTGATGGCGGCATTAACCTCCAGGTGGGCATTGGCGGCAGCAGCGCCAGCAGCACGACCACGGCGCATGATGAAACGGCTTACGGCAGCCGCATTGTTAGCGGTGGCAATGTCACCGTTGCGGCCACTGGTGGCGATCTAAATGTGGTGGGTAGCCAGATAGCCGGACAAGATGTCTCGCTGGCCGCAGCCAACAATCTCAACGTACTCAGTCAACAAGAAAACCACAGCCTGCAAAGCAACAGCCACAACGTGAGCGCGGGTGTGGGAGTAGAGATCGGCACCAGTGGCTTCGGCATCTACGTCCAGGCCGCGGGCGGCCAGGCCAAGGAACACGGCAACGGCATCACCCATGCCGATACCACCGTAGATGCCAAAGGCACGCTCGCCCTGGTTAGCGGTAACGATGCAACGATCAAGGGTGCCCAGCTCACCGGAAACCAGGTCACTGGCGCCATCGGCAACAACTTCGCGATACAGAGCGAACAGGACACCAACGACTACGCCAGTCAGCAATGGCAGGCTGGAGGCAAGGCGGTCATCGGCGCGGGTGGCGGTGGCGGCTTCAGTTATAGCCAAAGCAAGATCGACAACCACTACGCCAGTGTCACGAGCATCAGCGGTATTCAGGCGGGCGACGGTGGCTTCAACCTGTCCGTCGGTGGCAATACGAACCTGATTGGCGGGGTTATCGCCAGCACGGCGGATGCTAGCAAGAATCTGCTAGACACCGGCTCGTTGTCATTCAGCGATATCGAGAACAAGGCAAGCTACAGCGCCAAACAGATCAGTTTGGGTGGAAGCTACAGCAGCGCAAAGGGTAACAACGGGGGCAGCCATTTCGCGCCCGTTCTATCGCCGACGCAATCCAATAGCAGGCAAAGTACAACCAAGGCAGGTGTCGCCCAGGGCCTCATCCTTACGCGCGACGGCGACACCGACCTCGCAGGGTTGGATCGCCAGCCGACGTTGAGCGACGAAGCATTGAAGCCATTCGATCTAGACAAGATCCAGAACGATCAAGCCTTTGTGGGCGGATTGAGCAGCTTTGCCTCCGAGATCATCGACGATTACTACAGCGCCAAACTGGCCGAACAACAAGCGCAAATCGACGCCAAGAAGGCTGAGGCGGACGAAGCCAGTCGGTTAGGTGATACGGCGAAGGCCAGCGAAATCTATCAACAGGTCGCGCAAATGCGCGACGACCGCGATAGCGGCCATGCTCAGGCGATAGCCAAGAGCATCAGTGCTTTAGCCATCAGTGCGTTGGGCGGCAACATCAGCTTGAGTTCGGGGCTGAGCTATACCGCGCTTAGCGGCAGTGTTGGTTACACGCAGGAAGAGGCAGGAAAGGCTATGCGTGGTCACCACGAAACTCTGGCGATGAAGGTGACTTGCAAAATGACGGCACAGGTATGCGCAAATCTCCGAATCCCTGATGGATTATCGAGCGACCAGCGCATTCAGTATCTGCGCGATAACGGCATGGAGATTACGTTCGTTGATCAAATTCCTGAAGGGGCGCGAAACATCACCATCAACGGAATCCTCAACGACGAAGCTCGTGCAGATCACGTGGAAATTGGGCACGTTTCACAGGAAAATGATGGAGCTAACAACGTAACTTATTACGTTCAATATAACGCGTCAAAGGGTGGCGCTTCGGATCTGATGCAGGCCGGCTATGACAAATTTGTCTCGCCGATCAATGGGGATTATTCCGCCACCACTTTGGCTGTGGTCGATGCGGTGAGGCGTCAAGGTGATGGTGCTGAGGTGAGTCTTTATGCCCATAGCTGGGGAAGCATCGTTACGCGCAATGTACTAAATATTCTCGCAGGGGATGGTTATGCCAATTCGAGCCTGACGACAGGTGTGTTTGGTGCTGCAGTGAGGCCTGGCGGGTTGACGAGTTCGATGGTCAAGATTGCAGGGCACGATAGAGTATTCTTGTCAGATGAGGACAAGAAGAAAGGCGTGAAGCCAGCTCTCTTGTATCTCACGAGTCCCAAAGATCCAGTGGCCGCATTCGTGGGTGGCACATTGTTTCCTCCTTATACCTACCTCGATAGCAATTCACCGCAGCATTTGCCAGGCGCATCACCTGGTCAGCTATGGGGTGCATTGGCCGGCATAGGATCGGTATTTGAAGGGGCGATCAATCCGCACAGTTGCTATGGGCTCAATTGTGCTGGGACGGACTACAACTGGAGCCTCGAGAAAGCAGAGCTTTGGCACAAAAAAACGCCGGGGGGCAGTGAGTGATGAAATCATTGCTTGCCGGCCTACTCGCATTGGCGCTTTCCTCGTGCACGAACGAACAGTTATATCGCGTCATTGGATCGCCAGATCCTCAGGGGCTGCCAGTGAGATATCCACTGGACTTTCCGATTTGCCAGTCGATACCTGGTGTAGACGCAGGTGAGATTGTTGTTCCTTTGCGGCTTCGTATTTATGGTGCGGGATTGCCAGACCCCATGCAGGTTATGTCGTTGCGAAAGCGCGATCCGCGTGCGAATGGTTGCTCCCTTAATCCGTCGAAGCCATCCCGTCCAGCTATGACACTGACGGATAGCTTCAATGCAGATCCGCAGGGTATCCACGGCTGGATGACTTTGGATATGTCAGGAAATGGCTATTTCGCATCATCGGCCTATAAGAACCAATTGCTCAACGCCAAAGATATGAAGGAGGAGGAAGAAAAGGCGCAATTGGATGCGTCTAATAATAAGGAGATCTTTACGAAATTCGGCCACTCCTACGCGGATGTCGTCAGGCAGAGTGAGGTCATTACCATCAATGGCCTGGTTTGGAATCACCGTCTTTTGGCAATGTATAAAGTAACGAATCCTTCTCGGCCCACGCAGGGCGAGCTTATCGAATGGAAGGAAGTCTACGAGCACGTCATCGACGAAGCCCACATACTTCGACGCCAAGCGCATTACGATGCGATGATCGTGGCTGATCCTGAATGGATAGCTGCGCGTCGCAATTTGCTCCTTAGATTGGTGCAGGCTGTCCACATCGAGCCTATGACGCAAGATGAAGTTGATGCTTCGGTCGCCCAATATCGGCAACAGGTCGAGCAGGACAAGAAAGATTGGAAGCGCAAGCATTGACGCATCCGTATGACATGTCTGCTCGCGTCTGTGGCGTTCGGGTGCTATCCAAAACCGGATCACTAGCGGAAATCATTTTGGCGTCGCGCGGTGGTTCGGCAGCCACGGGCGGAACGACAAATCTGGTATCTCAGCTCGTTCAGAATGGTGGCCACTTTGGCCAAGTTAACTACATTGATGTGGGAGCTGCAGTGACTGGTGGCTATCTTGGCTATGGCGGCGGTGCGGTCTGGAATGGTCTTGTTGGCACGGGTGTTGGTATGGCGCAAACAGAGGCGAATAACCTGTACTACGGAAAAAACGACAGCATCCTACTGGGAGGCATTGCGAATGGCGCGGCAACGGCGATCGGGTTTAAGTTAGGTGATGCCATCGGCAGCAGGCCAGTCACCGGGCCGTTTACATCGCTAAAACCGATTGTCTGGGTAGGTGTCATCGGAAATGGAGCGTCAGAATTTATCAATTGGTCTATTAGTAATATGAGTAATGATGATCAAGAAAGTGGAGTGAGTGATAAGTGAGGCGAATATTCTTCGCTCTGCGATCTGGGGCAATTGCTTTCGTTGCGGTCGCGTTGATTGTGATTGCCTTTTCTTATGTCGAATGCCTCCTTAAGGGAATTCCGTACATATTTGATATTGCGTTACATGGTGGATTGATGGGTGGAATGGTTGTCGGTTGCCTTATTGCGATACTGGAGCTCGTCGCGAGGTCTAATTCCAGTTCTTCGCGATAAGTGAGCTTGTCACCAATCGTGACCGGGTTTGACCGCTTCGATAGCCCTCAGGTGCGGCGATATCTTGAGAGGGGCCGATTTGGTTGGAGCTGGTGTGAATGCGGGCTTGGGGTGGCCTCAAAGTCCGGAGCGCGAAATAAAGGCCCATGATGTCGTTGTCGGCGGAATTACAGCGGCCTCACAAAGAAATGGCTAGATACATTGTAAAAGGAGCGGTGTTTTGTGCTGCAGCTATGACGGGCGTTTTTTGTGAGAAGTCGTTAGTTTTTTGCAGGAGCGCCAGGTGGTGCGCAGCAGACGATTGTGCCGAATCGTAATCAGTGGACCTCTCCAGCGCTAATAAATAAATCTTCACTGCGAGATCGATAATCGTGGACAAAGTAAAAGTTCTTTGCGAAAAGGCCCAGTCATTTCGCGCCCTTCTTGAGGGCCATGCAAGAGATAATATGGATGCTAATTTGCTTCTGACATGGCTTACGCCACTATTTAAAGATATAGAGGATGGAAAAGTGATTTCTTCGTGCTATTACGAATACCGCGTCGCACTGGGAAAGGATAGTCCATTTTATGAGCCGAGCAGCCCTTTTTTCTCTGCGGAATCAGCTTTTGTGTGTGCTCTTGAGGATTGGGTGTCGCAGGCTTGGTATCAAGAAGGTAAGCGACGCGCTGATGAGAAAGAAAAATAAGACAGTAGCAACGAATGGAGGCGAACGAATGGGCGAACGGGGCAAAGCCCACTTCTTATGTGGTTGGAGCATATGGGCTGCAAAGTAATTAGTGTCCGGTGGGTCCGAGCTTCGCTGGTGCCACCCCGCACTCACTATCTACGTGATCCGCCAACACGACTCGATCTTCCTTGCATTTCACAGCGCAGCGGTTGATGACGTTGTACGAATTATTACCAAGAGAAAGGAAATTCTCATGAAGAAGATGGTTGTTGCAGGTTTGGGTCTTTGTCTGGCGGGGTGTGTCACCATGTCGGGGTCGTATAAGGTGACTGCCGTAGAAAAGGACGGAACACCTGTCAACGTGGTCATGCGCGCGGAAGGTTCCAGCATCTATTCGGCGCGTAATGCCATCTGCTCGGCGCATCCCGGTGCAACGGTGTCGATCGTTGATATCGCCACCGACAAAGAACTATCCAGCGAAAGCCCTTATCGGTGTAAATAGGAAATGGGGTGAACTAGCTGGTGCCGGACTTAGTTAGTTTGCTTTGCTCTGGAAATCGGCGGCGGTCGGGTGAATGGCGGCCGGCCAGTCACCCATGGATACTGTGGGTATGGTGTCGCCGCTTTAATTCGGCTAAATCAACTGGAAAGGAATCTCGTGGACACTCAAGACAATCGCAGGGCAGAAATCGCGCGGCGTAATCAGCGTCGACATCTGGAAGAGCGCGATCGCAAGTTGATGATGGCGATGTTTGGAATTACCGGATACTCGGCCGTGATGAATCTGATCGTTGGTGTGATCCGCTTGGTGGGAGGCAGTCACG
The DNA here is from genome assembly GCF_016904945.1 of Dyella mobilis. GTDB lineage: Bacteria > Pseudomonadota > Gammaproteobacteria > Xanthomonadales > Rhodanobacteraceae > Dyella_B > Dyella_B mobilis. Next base: position 339,110 of record NZ_JADIKF010000037.1, on the reverse strand, counting down.
TTGTCGATAGTGTTATCGGGGTTGTACTTGGTGTCTTGTATGCGGTGGCGGCTCACCAGGTGTGGTTCAAGCCGAAGCCAAATGGATGGCTCATTGCTGTTCCAGCCGTTATCACGATTCTCCTTTCCGTAGTAGCGATACTCATGGGGAGATTTGGCTTTGTTGCATTGCTTTTGAACGCTGCGCTGCTTGTGCTGATTCCGGTGCGATCACGTGCGCAAAAAGCATCGGCTGCCATGCATTGCAGCCCTCTTGATGTGTAACGATTTTGCGATGCTGAATTTGGTTGGTTGGATCCAAGCGTGTAGATGGGTTTGCGCGTTTAAGCGCCTCGTACTTTCGGTTCGCTCGAAAGTGCGAGGCTTGGCTAGCCATTTAGTGAGCATCGTCAGGGATGCTTCCTATGCAACGGAAGGGACTTGCTAGTGTGGCGATTCGTGCTGCACGATTCTGGATTGCGCCGGCGATGTCTCATTTTCGCGGGCGTTTGACCTGTCCAGCCTTGCTAATTGCGCTGTGCACGAACGACACTTCCGGCCCGATTCGTCATCCCCAATTATCACTCTTCATCAGCTCTTCTGCGGAAGGAAGTGACTCTGGTTCGCCAGCCTTCACCTGCTCATACGCATGGCTAGTCTCGCTGAGTGATCGTCTTATATCCAGTGCGTACTCGCCGTAGTCGCCGGCCAGCTCTTCGGGCACGTCTTCTCTTCGCGGCTGCTCTTCAAAATGCGCAATCTCTCGCTGCATGGCCTTGATGACCATCATTAGCGTATAAGCTGAAAGCTCCATGCTGTGCCTCGCTATCCCTATCTGAAGTATGTGAAGGGCGATACTGCCATGGTGCGGGCCCAGCTCGACTGTCTCTCACTATGCAGGCCCTCGACACGGATATACAGCGCAAGCGTAGTTTGGCTCGACCGGCGTTCCTGAAAGCGGTGTGCGGCCACGTGCATTCCGTGAGGGCTTCGACCGACTCGCGGTTCTGAAGCAATCACGCCATTGAGCACCGACTCATTTCAGTCGCTCACGAAGCGGCAATCGCCTACATACGTGCGTTTCGCATCTCATTACCTTTGGCGTGTCATCGATGCTGGCTTGTGTGGCGACATCGATGGCCATGGCAGCAATGCTGTGTAGAGCGCGGAACGTGAGAGGTCATAACTCCCACGCTCCGCTAACCAAGCCAACTAAGGAGACTAGTTGATATGGCTGAGCCAGATCATACGTCACTGTCGCGCCTGTCGGGTCTCCCCGACCACCTGTTCACCCATCTTCCCGGCGCTCCGCCGGACGGGGCGGACATGACTGAGGATGAGCTACTGGAGCTGCACTCTGCGATCGCAGGCATCGAGGATGTCAAGCACGTCATCACGTGCCTACTCGCCGACAGCGATGCCTTTCGTGAAGTGTTGGAAAGTGGTCGTGATACGTCTCCACGCTTGTGGCCGTTGCCAGCAATGGTTTACGGCAGCCTGCTGGTGGCCATTCGCTTCCTCGACGAATGCGCGCTCATGCTTCGGCGTGATGCGCACGGGTAACGCGCCAGGGTCTGCATGATCGTTACCGCGGCACCCCCCTGGAGGTGGTGTGCCGCACCTGGTGCGAGCGTGCGGGCAATCATCTGTACGAATAGGAAATACGACTATGGCAGGAAAAGCCAAAACCGCCGTGCTTCACGCCGACGAGGTGTATTACCGGCTGCCGGAATCCGCGCGTGAAATGCTGGGTGAGATCCGCGATCAACTGGATGTGCTGGCTCACCTCACTGTGCGTCATTGCTGCGGCGAAGAAGAGACCGTGCAGCTGTCGTCCACGGCCTTGTCCCAATGCTTCGCGCGCGTCGCCTTAGAGATCGATGAGGTGATACAGGCTTGCCTGACGCCTGCGGGGTCCGCTGGCATGGTTAAGCGTGGGCAGTAAAAAGTGGCAATCGCTTCGCTTGACTGGAAGTGCTGCTTCAGCACTTCCTTTCATCGAATACAGATTTCGCTGACGGCGGCTTTTTCTACGCGCGTCATAGCATAGAGAACGTAGGGCCCTTATCGAGCTTCGACGCCGGGATGCTTCGCTGCAATCCGGTGCGGGGAGTCTGTACTTCCTTGGCTGCCAATCTTGAGATCACCCATGTTCACGTATAGAAAATTCATAAAATCCATCTTGATGACAGCAGCTATCGCCATAGGGGTGGCTGGCTGTGCAACGGAAAGCCATCGGGACATCCCGGTGCAAAGCGTGCCGACCGCGGCTTCAACCTACGCAGGTCCGCGCACGCCGATAGCCGTAGGCAAGTTCGACAACCGCTCAAGCTATATGAGCGGCTTGTTTTCAGATGGCGTGGACAGGCTGGGCAGCCAGGCCAGAACCATCCTGATTACCCATCTTCAGCGGTCCAATCGCTTCAATGTCATGGACCGCGACAATCTGGACGAGACGCTCCGGGAAACATCGATCAAGCAGCAGATCCAGCAACTGAAAGGCGCGGATTTCATCGTGACCGGCGACGTCACCGAGTTTGGCCGCAAAGAGGTGGGCGATCAGCAACTGTTCGGCATTCTCGGGCGCGGCAAGCAACAAGTCGCGTATGCGAAGGTAAGCCTCAACATTGTCAGTAGCCGCACCGCTGAAGTGGTGTTTTCCGTTCAAGGGGCGGGCGAGTACACCTTGTCCAACAGGGAGGTCGTCGGTTTCGGCGGAACGGCCAGCTACGACTCGACCTTGAACGGCAAGGTGCTGGATCTCGCCATCCGCGAAGCCGTCGGCAATCTGGCCAGCGCCATCGATGCCGGAACGTGGAAGCCGGCACCTTGAGGCCGCAAATAGTTGAGGAGATGCCGATGGAAAATTACCGCACGAAGTGTGCTTTAACGCTCGCTCTGGTGGCCATGCTTGCTGGCTGCAATGCCGGTACAAAGCCGCAACCGCTATACCAATGGGGAAGCTACCAGGATCAGGTGTACGGTTACTTCAAAGGTAGCGGCCAGGAAAAGCAGATTGCGGCGCTGGAGCAGGATTTGGAAAAAATGCGCGGAAAAGGCCAAGTCGCCCCGCCGGGCTTCCATGCCCAGTTGGGCCTGCTGTACGCCGAAACCGGAGATGACGGCAAAGCCGCGGAAAACTTTCTGGCCGAAAAATCCCAATATCCGGAGTCGGCGCACTACATGGATTTGTTGTTGAACAAGTACAAGGGCAAGGCAGGTTCCCAATGAAAAACCTTTTCCGGGTAAGTGCGATCGCCGTGGTCTGCGCATTGATGATGGCCTGTGCGGCCAACAGGCCCGCCGGCCGCGATTATTCCGCCTACAAGGAAAGTATGCCGCGATCCATCCTGGTGCTTCCGCCGGTCAACCAGTCGCCGGACGTCAATGCCAGCCTGAGCATGCTGTCGGTCACCACGGAGCCTCTGGCGGAGGCGGGCTATTACGTCATGCCGGTGGCGCTGGTGAATGAAACCTTCAAGCAAAACGGCGTTACAACGGCGGATGATGCCCAGCAAATACCTGCGGGAAAGCTCAGGGATATCTTCGGCGCGGATTCGGCGTTGTATATAACGGTAAGCAAATACGGCACCAGCTATCGAGTCATCAGCAGCGTGGTGGAAGTGGAGGCATCTGCAAAACTCGTCGATCTTCGCACGGGGGCCGTGCTCTGGTCAGGGTCGGCCAAGGCTTCAAGCGATGAAAACAAGAATTACAATAACGGCGGCCTTATAGGGGCGCTGATCGGCGCGGCTATCGATCAGGTCGTGCACAACGTCGCCGACGACAGCCATACCACCGCCGACGTAACGAGCATTCGGTTGCTTTCCGCCGGGCGACCAAACGGGCTGTTGTATGGTCCATACAATCCGAAATACCAAACTGACTGATGCGTATCCATTTGGTTGGCAGGCAAAAAATGGCGTCGTGATTCTCTGGTGCCAATGAATGGATCTGCGGCACGCACGTGCTTTAGCGCCTAAGTGCAGATCCCCAACGCAAAAGTGGTTCCATCACGCTACGCATCCGTGTGGGGATTTCCCTTGCGCATGTCAGCGTGTGGCGATCATCGCTGTCTTTCGGAGCATTTCGGCCAATTCAACATGGTTCGTCTATGGGGTTGGGGCCATTGGTCAAACCATAAGGAGTGGCAATGCTTGGAAGAATGACATCTATTGGGCTTTTGGCCTTTGCGTTCGCGGCGACTGCGGTTGCGAGCGATATCGACAAGAAGATTGTTGCGCTTGCTGGCGTGGTGCCAGATAGAAGTTTTGTGCTGATGGATGTTCCAGACGCCCATGATTTCATTGCCAACAAAATGCTGATTGTCAGTCTCAATGCAGGGAGCAGTAGTGATGCGGCACAGCAAATTGTAGGGCAGCTGCTTCAGCCGTCATCCAAGCCGTTTGCTGTATTGGGGCGAAACGATGCAGTAGCTGCGGCTACATTGCGGCGTGCGCTCAGAGAGTTGAAGGGTAAGGGAGGCGCTGTCGGGGAAGTTGCCTTCATAGGCGACAAGAAGTTTCAGCGCGATCTGTCAAAGATCGCCGCGGAAGCGAACGTAACGTTGATCTACGCAGCTTATCCGTGATGCCAAAAGTCGCTGCAGCCACCTGCCCGGGATGGCTGCGGCGAACAAGTTGTTGTAGCTCTTCAGCTTGGTTTGGCGAGTTGCGCCAAGGCGTTCGCCGGGCGCGTCAGCGCACCGCCAACGCCAACGCAATGCCTATCCACAACGTCAAGCCCAGCCAGTTGTTGTGGCGGAAAGCGGCAAGGCAGGCGTTGCGTTCGCGATGGCGGATCAGCCATTGCTGCCAGCCGAACAATCCTGCCGTCACCACCATGGCCAGCCAGTACGGCCAGCCCAGGTGCGCGCGCGTACCCACCATCACCATCGCGGTGAGGAAGGTGCCCATCAGCACGCCGATGATCATGAGGTCGGCGTCGCCGAACAGGATGGCAGTAGAGCGTGCGCCGGCCTTGAGGTCGTCGTCGCGGTCGACCATGGCGTATTCGGTGTCGTAGATCACCGACCACAGGATGTTCGCGATAAACAACACCCAGCCTACCGCCGGCACCTGGTTTTGTACCGCGGCGAAAGCCATGGGGATCGACCAGCCGAACGCGGCGCCGAGCACCACCTGCGGCAGATCGGTGTAGCGCTTGGTGAACGGATAGAGCGCTGCCAGCGCCGCGCCGACAAAGGACAGCTTGATGGTCAGCGGGTTGGTCAGCAGCACCAGCAGGAAGGCGACCAGCAACAAGACACCGAAGACGATCAAGGCTTCGCGTGGCGTAATGCGGCCCGCGGCGATCGGGCGGCCGGCCGTGCGCGCCACCTGGGGATCGAGGTTGCGGTCGGCATAATCGTTGATGGCGCAGCCTGCGGCGCGCATGGCAAACACGCCGAGCGTAAAGATCACCAGCGGCTTCCACGGCGGAAAATCCCGGGCTGCCAGCCACAGCGCCCACCACGTCGGCCACAGCAGGAGCAGGGTGCCGATCGGGCGGTCCATGCGCGTAAGCACCAGGATGTCGTGAGCTTTCTGGCGATAGCGTTCAGGCAATTTCCCCAGCAGCGCGTCCAGCACGCGCGCGGCGCGCGTGGAGCTGTCGGCCGGGCGCGGCGGCTTGGCCGCGGGAGCGGTGGCGCGCGCGCGGCTGGTGGCTGGCGCAGGGGGATTGCGCCGTGGGCGCTTGCGAGAGGTCGGGGCCATCCCGCAAGTTTAACGTGACCGGCCGGGTGGGAAACCGTGCTGCATGCCCCCGTTGGCCTGCTATGGCACATTGCCGCTGAGGTGGGATCGTTTTAGGATCGGCCACCGCTTCGGGGTCGGGGTCATTCATGTTGGCATCTGTCAGTCACATAGCACTGATCGTGCGCGATCCTGCGCGCACGGCAGAGCTGCTTGCGGGCGTGCTGGGCGCCCAGGTAGTCATCGACCAGGCCGATCACGAGGGCCGGTCGCAAAGCTTTGCGAAGCTGGGCGGCATGTGGTTCGTGCTGCGCAAGGGGGATGGCCCCACGCGGCGCAATGGCGATCACATCTCGCTGGAAGTGAGCCGTAATGACCTGCGCACCTGCGCGGACAAGCTGACGACGTTCGACGTCGAGCACTTCATGGCGCGCGAAGATACGGCGTTGTACTTCATGGATTACGACAACCACGTGTTCGAGCTGGATGCGGCGGGGGCGATCAATGTGGCGCTGGGCAGGGCTTCGTTGGTCTGAGCTGCTTGCTCCACGTTGCTTGCCTCTTGAGGTGGGCTTCACCCCACCCCGGCCCTCCCCTACTGCACGCAGGGAAGGGATCGCGCCCCTCTGCGCAGCCGCGCTAAGCGCATAACAGCAGGCGATACGCCGGGTTGTCGCTTTCGTCTACGTAGGGGTAGCTAAGGCTCGCGAGGAACTGTCGCAGCAAGGCGTGCTCGCTGGCGGGTACCTGGATGCCGACCAGGATTCGGCCGTAGTCGGCGCCGTGATTGCGGTAGTGGAACAGGCTGATGTTCCAGTCCGGATGCATGCGGTCGAGGAAGCGCGCCAGGGCGCCGGGGCGTTCCGGGAAGTCGAAGCGATACAGCCGCTCATCGCGGGCCAGCGGCGAGCGGCCGCCGATCATGTGGCGCAGGTGCAGCTTGGCCAGTTCGTCGTCGGTGAGATCCAGCACGCCGAAATCGTTCGCGCGGAAAGCATCGGCCAAGGCTTCGCGCTCGCCGCTGCGAGCGGTCTGCACGCCTACGAAAATGTGCGCCGCCTGGGCATCGCCGATGCGGTAGTTGAATTCGGTGATCGCATGTTGGCCCAGCGCCGCGCAGAAGCGGCGAAAACTGCCGCGCTGCTCGGGTATGGTCACGGCAAACACCGCCTCGCGCTGCTCGCCCACTTCGGCGCGTTCGGCGACGAAGCGCAGGCGATCGAAATTCATGTTGGCGCCGGAAACCACCGCCGCCAGTGCTCCATCGCAAGGGCCGCGTTGGGCGACGTATTGCTTGAGGCCCGCCAACGCCAGGGCGCCGGAAGGTTCCGGAATGCTGCGCGTGTCCTGGTAGATGTCGCGGATGGCCGCGCAAATGGCATCGGTGTCTACGCGCAGTATTTCATCCACATATTGCTGGCACAGCGAAAAGGTCAGTGCGCCCACTTGCTTCACCGCGGTGCCATCGGCGAACAGCCCTACCTCATCCAGCGACACGCGACTGCCGGCATCCAGCGCGCGCGCCATCGAATCGGCATCACGCGCCTGCACGCCAATAACGCGAACATCCGGGCGCCGCGCCTTGATCACCGACGCCACGCCCGCAATGAGGCCGCCGCCGCCGACCGGCACGAACACCGCATGCAGCGGTTCCGCGTGCTGGGCGAGTATTTCCAGGCCCACGGTGGCCTGTCCGGCAATCACGTCCAGATCGTCGAACGGATGCACGAACGTGGCGCCCAACGCCTCGCGCAAACGCTGCGCCTCGGCCTGCGCGTCGCTATACGATTCGCCGGCCAGCACCACCTCGGCAAACGCTCCGCCGAAGCGCCGAACGGCATCCACCTTTACCTGCGGCGCGGTGATCGGCATCACGATGGTCGCGTGGATGCCCAGGCGTGAAGCGGCCAAGGCCACACCCTGCGCGTGATTGCCGGCCGAAGCGGCGATCACGCCCCGCGCGCGTTCGGCGACGCTAAGTTGCGCCATGCGGTTGTAAGCGCCGCGTAGCTTGAACGAAAACACCGGCTGCTGATCTTCGCGCTTGAGCAGCACGCTGGCGCCGATGCGCGTGGAGAGCAGTGGCGCCGGTTCGAGCGCGGTGTGATGCGCCACTTCATACACGCGCGCGGTTTCGGCCCGGCGCAGCACGGCGGCGGCCGTGGGCAGGGGATCGTGATCGCCTGGCACGCGATAGGCGTTCATGCTTGCGCCGGATGCTCCACCTGCAGCACGTCGACCAGTTTGCGGGTCTGCTGCAGGATCTGCGTGAGCGACGCATCGTCGCCACGCAAGGTGAGCGTGAGGCGCGATACGGCCGGATCGGGCGTGGCGGCGACGGTCAGCGTGTCGATGTTGTGTCCGCGCGCGGCGAACAGGCCCGCCACGCGCACCAGTGCGCCGGCTTCGTTCTGCAGAAGAATGGAGAGCGTGTGTTGCATGGCAGGATCCAGATCGGTCGCGGGTGAAGGTCAGAAGCTGTCGGAGGCAGCAGCTTCGCTGGCGTGCGTCGCCGCACGCGAAGGAATGAAATCGCCGGTAATCATTTGCGAGTAATTGGCGCCGGGACCGACCATGGGATACACGCCGGCATCCGGATCGATCATCACTTCCAGGAAAGCCGGGCCGTCGAAAGCCAGGAAATCGGCGATGGTGCCGGCCAGTTCCTCGTGGCGCTCCAGCCGGCGCGCCCAGGCAAAGCCGTCCGCTTCGGCGGCGCGCACGAAGTCCTTGCGATGCAGGCTTTTATCCGACGAGGCGAAGCGGCCTTTGAAGAACAGCTTCTGCCACTGCCGCACCATGCCGTCGCCGACATTGTTGAGCACCACGATCTTCAGCGGCAGGCCGTAGGTGGTGACGGTTTCCAACTCGCCCAGGTTCATGCGGATGCTGGCGTCGCCGTCGACGTCGATCACCAAGGCATCGCGTCTGGCGAATTGCGCGCCGATCGCGGCGGGCAGGCCGAAGCCCATCGTGCCCATCGAGCCGGAAGTGAGCCAATGCCGCGGTGCGCGGAAATCCAGGTATTGCGCCGCCCACATCTGGTGCTGGCCGACTCCGGTGCTGATGATCGCGCGGCCCTGCGTGTGGCGGTTGATCTCTTCCAACACCGCATAAGGCTGGATCAAGGCGCTGTCGCGGTCATAGTTCATGGCGTGCAACTGCTTGAGCGCTGCAACGTGGGTGTGCCAGTCGGTGCGTGGCGCTTGCCGATGATGTTCCAGGCCGTACTGCGTCAGGCGCTGCAAGGCGCGATCCAGTGGACCGATGTGATGCCACTGCGTCTGCTTCACCTTGTCGATCTCGGCCGGATCGATGTCGATGTGCGCGATGAACTTTGCCTGCGGTGCAAATTGGCTGGGAACGCTGGCGACGCGGTCATCGAAGCGTGCACCGAGTGCCAGCAGGAAATCGCAGTCTTCCACCGCGTAATTGGCATAGGCGGTGCCGTGCATGCCCAGCATGTGCAGGGCCAGCGGATCGGTGGTGTCGAAGCCGCCGATACCCATCAGCGTGGTGGTGACGGGCAGGCCGAACGCGTCAACGAAGGCACGCAAGGCCGGTGCAGCTCCACCACCCACGATGCCGCCTCCGGCATAGATCAGCGGACGTTTGGCGCGCGACAGCGCATCGAAAAAGTTGGCGCAATCGGTGTCGCTCAACGTGGCCTGCTCGACTGCGCGCAGGCGGGCGCGGTAGCCCGGCAGCGGCAGCTCGCCTTCGCCCTTGAAGCACAACGTGGCGTTCTGGATATCCTTGGGAACGTCCACCACCACCGGGCCGGGGCGCCCGCTGCGCGCGATGGTAAACGCGGTGCGCATGGTGGCTTCCAGTTGCGAAGCATCGGTCACCAGGAAAACGTGCTTGGCGCACGATCCCATGATGTTGCTGATTGGCGCTTCCTGGAACGCATCGCTGCCGATCGCCTGCGTGGCGACCTGGCCGCAGATCACCACCATGGGGATCGAATCGGCGGTGGAATCGCGCACCGGCGTCACCATGTTGGTGGCCCCGGGGCCGGAGGTGACCACCGCCACACCGACCTTGCCCGACGCGCGCGCATAGCCGGACGCCATGAAGCCGGCGCCTTGTTCGTTGGCCGGCACGATCAGCGGCATCGGTTCGCCGCCGTCGGGCAGCGGATGCTCCGCGTTGAACCGGAAGATGGCGTCGTACACCGGCAGAATCGCGCCGCCGGAATACCCGAACAATACGTCCACGCCTTGCTCCGCCAATACCTGTACCACGACATCCGCACCGCTGAGGTCCTGGCCTGCAAGCGGGTGACGCGCGGTGCCTGTATCGGCATCGGCGGCGGATGAAGGTTTCAGCAGTGGCATGTTCACGTCGTTCCCTTGGTGGTTTGCAAAGCGCGTGTCGCGTTCTTGTTTGTTGTGGAGCAATGCAGGCAGGCGTTGCGCATCAGGCGTTCACGGGTACGCCGTACATCGCCACGATCCGCTCGTCCTGAGCGGTGCTCGAAAAATGTTCCCATTCGATGCCATTGACATCGGAGGTACTGGTAAAGCCTTCCGCGCCGTCATCTTCAAAACCGACGTGCCGTAGCTCACCGGCACGTTCGGGGTTCTGATTGATCGAGAAATTCAGCAGGTCCGTGCGCCACATCGCGTACTTGCCACTCACCACGGCGTTCGGTTGCTGGCCGAGGCGCGCGTTGTAGTCGGCGATGGATGCATCGAGGTCGCGAACGGCAAGCGCAATGTGAAAACGTTTCATCGACTGATTTCCCGTAGAGGACCATGCGACGCTCTCCCGCCGGAGGATGGGGGGGAAGGAGAGCGCCGCATGGATTTAACCTGCCTTCTTCAAAGCCGGTTGCGCCGCCTTGCTGCCGCTCTGCAGCCATGCCATGCGTGCGCGAAGTTGTGCACCGACCTGCTCGATCGGATGATCCAGGTCGGCCTGCTTCCACTTCTTGTAGTTCGGCAGGCCGGCCTGGTATTCGGCGACCCAGTTGCGCGTGAAGGTGCCGTCCTGGATGTCTTTCAGCACCGCCTTCATGCGCTCCTTGGTGCCGGCGTCGATCACGCGCGGGCCGCTGACATAGTCGCCGTACTGCGCGGTCTCGGAGACGAACTCCAGCATCTTGGTGATGCCGCCTTCGTAGAACAGATCCACGATCAACTTCAGTTCGTGCAGCACTTCGTAATAGGCGATCTCGGGCTGGTAGCCGGCTTCGATCAGGGTCTCGAAGCCCTTGATCACCAGTTCGCTGGCGCCGCCGCACAGCACGGCCTGCTCGCCGAACAGATCGGTTTCGGTTTCTTCCTTGAAGTCGGTCTTGATCAGCATCGCGCGTGCGCCACCCAGGCCGGCGGCGTAAGCGGTGGCCTTTTCTTCGGCGTGACCGCTCACGTCCTGATGCACGGCGTAGATGCAGGGCACGCCGCGGCCGCGTTCGTATTCAGTGCGGACCAATGCGCCCGGACCTTTCGGCGCAACCAGCACCACATCGATATCGCTGCGCGGCTCGATCATCTTGAAGTGCACGTTCAAGCCGTGCGCGAACAGCAGTGCGGCGCCCGGCTTGATGTTCGGCTCGATGGCCTGCTTGTACAGCGCGGGCTGCACCATGTCCGGCGTCAGCACGGCGACGAGGTCCGCGCCGCGCACGGCTTCGGCCGCTTCGACCACGTGAAAGCCGTCAGCCACGGCCTTGCTCCAGGTCGGACCGTTGGGGCGCAGGCCAACCACGACATCCAGGCCGGAGTCTTTCAGGTTGAGGGCGTGGGCGCGGCCCTGGCTGCCGTAGCCGAGGACGGCGATGCGCGCCTTGGCGAGCGTTTCGGTGGTAGCGGTACTCATGCGGTAACTCCTGCTTTTTCTGACGTGTGTCGTTGGATGGAAGAGGGGGATGAAGCGGTGTCGCGAAGTTGGGTGGTGGCACCGTCGGAAGCGGAGCCCACCAGGCGTGCGTATTTGGCGAGCGCGCCGTGGGTGACTTTCGCTGGCGGGGCCTGCCAGCTGGCGCGGCGGCTTTCCAGGTCGGCGTCGGTGCGCAGCTCGCGCCGATCGCCGTCGATGAAGATGCGGTCGCCATCGCGCAGCAGCGCGATCGGACCGCCGCGTGCGGCTTCGGGAGCGATGTGGCCGACCATGAAGCCGTGCGTGGCGCCGGAGAAGCGGCCATCGGTGATCAATCCCACGTCGTTGCCAAGACCGCGGCCGACCAGCGCGGCGGTGACGCCGAGCATCTCGCGCATGCCGGGGCCGCCGGCGGGGCCTTCGTTGCGGATCACGATCACGTCGCCGGGCTGGATCTTGCCGCCCTGCACGGCGGCGAAGGCTTCTTCCTCGCTTTCGAATACGCGTGCAACGCCTTCGAAATGGTTGGTGTCCTTGCCGGCCAGTTTCAGGATGCAGCCTTCCGGCGCGAGATTGCCGTACAGGATCGAATAGCCGCCGCGCGGCTTCAGCGGCTTGCCGACCGGATGCACCACATCCTGTTGTTCGGCGCGCGGTGCCTTGGCGCATTCGTCGTACAGGCTGCGGCCGGTCACGGTAAGCGCATCGTCCAGCATGCCGGCGGCGATCAGTTCCTGCGCCACGCGCGCACTGCCACCGGCGCCGAACAGTTCGACCGCGGTATAGCGCCCGCCGGGCATCAGGTCGGCGATCACCGGCGTGTGCACCGAAGCCGGTTCGAAATCCTCGATCGTCCACGGCACGTTCGCTTCGCGAGCGATCGCCAGCAAGTGCAGCACCGCGTTGGTGGAGCCCGCGGTGGCGGCCACCATGCGCGCGGCATTGCGGAACGCGGTGACGTTGAGCATGTCCAGCGGCTTACGCTGCTCGCGCAGGCAATCCATCACCAGTTCGCCGCAGCGGAAAGCGGCATGCGCCTTGGCCGGATGGGTGGCGGGAATGTCGTTGAAGCCCATCGGCGACAGGCCCAGCGTCTGCAACACCATCGCCATGGTGTTGGCGGTGAACTGGCCGCCGCAGGCGCCGGCGCCCGGGCAGGCATCCTTTTCCACGGCGGTGAGTTCGGCATCGTCGATCTTGCCCGCACCGTATGCGCCGACCGCTTCGAACACCTGCTGGATGGTGATGGGGTGATCGTTGTGGTTGCCGTGCGCAATGCTGCCGCCGTATAGCGCGACCGCGGGAATGTTCAGGCGCGCCATGGCCATCGCTGCGGCGGGAATGGTCTTGTCGCAGCCGCACAGCACCACCATCGCGTCGAGGCAGTGGCCGTCCACGGCCAGCTCGATCGAATCGGTGATCACCTCGCGGCTGATCAGCGATGCCCGCATGCCCGGCGTACCCATGGCGATGCCGTCGGTCACCGCAATGGTGTTAAATTCGATCGGCGTACCGCCTGCGGCGCGGATGCCGGCGGAAACGTGTTCGGCCAATTCGCGCAAGTTGAGGTTGCACGGGCTGACGTTGGACCAGGTGTGCACCACCGCGACCAGCGGCTTGGTGATGTCGCCATCCTTGAGGCCGGTGGCGCGCAGCATGGCGCGCGCCGGTGCGCGGTCGGGTCCGGTTTTGATGAGATCGCTACGCATCGTATCCTCGCTCAGCCGCACGCACGCAGACCGCACAAAAAGGCGGGCGTGGCCACTTCATCCAGTGCCGCGATCACGGCGTCGCGCATCTCGCTGGTGCTGGCCGTGCCGCCGATGTCGCGGCTGTGCGGGCCGTAGTTCAAGACGTGTGCAACGGCCGCCTCGATGGTGGTGGCTTCGATTTCCAGCTCCAGCGAGTGGCGCAGCAGCAATGCCGCGGAGAGGATGGCGCCCAGCGGATTGGCAACGTTCTTGCCGGCGATATCCGGTGCGGAACCGTGGATGGGTTCGTACAGGCCGACCTTGCCTTCGCCCAGCGACGCCGACGGCAACAAGCCGAGCGAACCGGCCAATGCGGCGGCTTCGTCGGTAAGGATGTCGCCGAACAGGTTCTCGGTAACGATCACGTCGTAACGGGCCGGCTGGGTCAACAGCAGCATCGCCATCGAGTCCACCAGCTGATGCTCCAGCTTCACGTCCGGATACTCGGCGGCAACGCGCGTAACCGTGCTGCGCCACAGGCGCGAGGTTTCCAGCACGTTGGCCTTGTCCACCGAGGTGACGTGCTGGCGGCGTTCGCGCGCCAGCTCGAAGGCGCGACGGGTGACGCGCTCGACTTCCGCGACGGTGTATTTGCATTCGTCGGTGGCGGTATCGGTGGTGCGCGTCTTGGCGCCGAAGTACGCGCCGCCGGTCAGTTCGCGCACGAACAGCACGTCGACGTTCTTCAGCTTTTCATTCTTCAGCGGCGACAGCGCGGCCAAGGCAGGGTGCACCTGCAGCGGACGCAGGTTGGCGAACACGCCCAGTCCGGCACGCAATGCCAGCAAGCCCTGTTCCGGGCGAACCTTGGCCTGCGGGTCGGACCACTTCGGACCGCCGACCGCACCGAGGAACACCGCATCGGCCTTCTTGCACGCTTCCAGCGTGGCGGCCGGCAACGGTTCGCCGGTGGCATCGATGGCGCAACCGCCGATCGCATGCGATGCAAACTCGAACGTGTGCCCGCTGCGCTCGGCAACGGCTTGCAGTACGGCCACGGCCGCGTCGGTAACTTCCGGACCTACGCCGTCGCCGGGCAGGGTAACGATGCGAGCCTTCATGCCGCCTTCTCCTGTTGCTGTTCGTAATGGGTGATGGCTTCGGCGTGCTGGAGCAGAAAGCCGAGCTGGTCGACGCCGTTGAGCAGGCAATGCCGCGCGAACGGTTCCAGCTGAAAGCGGATGTGGCCGCCGTCGGGAAGCTGGATCACTTGCTCGCGCACGTCGATGGAAAGTTCGATGCCGGGGTTTTGCAGCAGCCAGCGGTGCTCGGCTTCATCGAGCACGATGGCGAGCAGGCCGTTCTTCAGCGCGTTGCCGCGGAAGATGTCGGCGATCTCGCTGCACAGCACGGCCTGGATGCCGTAGTCGAGCAAGGCCCAGGGCGCATGCTCGCGCGAAGAGCCGCAGCCGAAGTTGCGGCCGGCCACCAGGATGCCGCAGCCGCGCGCTTCGGGCTGGTTGAGCGGAAAGGCAGGGTTGTCGCTGCCGTCCTGCGCATAGCGCCAATCCTGGAAGCAATACTTGCCCAGGCCGCTGCGCTCGGTGGTGGTGAGGAAGCGCGCGGGAATGACGCGGTCAGTGTCGATGTTTTCGTCGTGCAGCACCGCGGTGCGCGAGTGGATGCGAGTGATGGGCTTCATGCGGCCACCTCCGTGAAATATTGGCGCGGGTCGGCAATGGCGCCGGCGATCGCCGACGCGGCGGCGGTGGCGGGACTTGCCAGTACCGTGCGCGCACCTTTGCCCTGGCGGCCTTCGAAGTTGCGGTTGGAGGTGCTCACCACCAGTTGGCCGGGTTGCGCCAGGTCGCCGTTCATGGCGATGCACATCGAGCAGCCGGGGATGCGCCATTCCGCGCCGGCGGCCAGAAACACTTCGTGCAGGCCTTCTTTTTCGGCATCGCGGCGCACCGCTTCGGAGCCGGGCACTACCAGCATGCGCACGCCCTTGGCGACTTGACGTCCGCGCAAGACGTTGGCGGCTTCGCGCAGGTCCGACAGGCGCGAGTTGGTACAGCTGCCGACGAACACCACGTCCACCGACGTGCCTTGCATCGGCTGGTTCGCCTTGGCCTGCATGTAGTCGAGCGCCCGCTGCTCCACCGCGTTGCGGGCCGCCGGAACGGGCTTGTCCATCGCGATGGCCATGCCCGGATGCGTGCCGTAGGTGACGGTGGGGCGGATCTGGCTGGCGTCGATGCGCACTTCGCGGTCGTAGACGGCGCCTTCGTCGCTGCGCAGGTCGCGCCAGCGTTGTACGGCGGCGTCCCAGGCGGCGCCTTGCGGCGCACGCGAGCGACCTTTCAGCCAGGCGAAGGTGGTGTCGTCCGGTGCGATCAGTCCGGCGCGCGCACCGGCTTCGATCGACATGTTGCACACCGTCATGCGTTCTTCCATCGACAGTGCTTCGATGGCTTCGCCGCGGTATTCCAGGACGTGGCCGGTGCCGCCGTCCACGCCGATCTCGCCGATGATGTGCAGGATCAAATCCTTCGCGCCGACGCCGCGCGGCAGCTGGCCGTCGACGTGAATGGCGAAGGTCTTGGGCTTGCGTTGCAGCAGGCACTGCGTGGCCATCACGTGGCCGACTTCGGTGGTGCCGATGCCGAACGCCAGCGCGCCGAACGCGCCATGCGTGGAGGTGTGGCTGTCGCCGCAGACGATGGTCATGCCGGGCTGGGTGGCGCCGAGCTCCGGCCCGATCACGTGCACGATGCCGCGGTCGCTGCTTTCCCAGCCGTAGAGCTGCACGCCGAATTCGCGGCAGTTGGCTTCCAACTGCGCCACCTGTGCCTTGGCTTCGGCGTTGGCATAGGGGCGCTCGCCATTGGCTTGTGCGGGCAGGGTAGGCGTGGAGTGATCCAGCGTTGCCAGCGTGCGATCGGGCCGGCGCAGTTTCAGTCCGCGCGAACGCAATTCGCTGAACGCCTGGGGCGACGTCACTTCGTGCACCAGGTGCAGGTCGATGTACATCACTGCCGGCGTATCGGCGGTTTCGGCAGCGACGACGTGCGACGCCCAGATTTTCTCGAACAGGGTCCGAGCGCTCATGCTGCAATCTCCTCGACGTTTTCTACGTGTGTCAGCCAGTGGTAGCGGTCCGCGGTGCGCCCGTTGAACAGGCCGAAGAACGCCTCGCGCAAGGTGCGCGTGATCGGGCCGGGCTTGCCTTCTCCGACCTGCTTGCGGTCGACCGAGCGCACGGGGGTGATTTCCGCCGCGGTGCCGGTCATGAACACTTCGTCGGCGGTGTACAGCGCTTCGCGCGGCAGATCGCGCTCTTCCACGGCGATGCCCAGATCGCCGGCGAGCGTGATGACGGTGTCGCGCGTGATGCCCGACAAGATGCCGGCGCTGGAGGGCGGCGTGAGCAGCTTGCCGCGCTTGACCAGGAACAGGTTTTCGCCGGCGCCTTCGCTCAACAGGCCGTTGTGGCCCAACGCGATGCCTTCGTCGAATCCGCCGCGGCGCGCTTCCAGGCCGATCAACTGGCTGCTCAGGTAATTGCCACCGGCCTTCGCCCAGCTGGGAATGGTGTTCGGCGCGGGGCGATGCCAGGACGACACGCACACGTCGGCGCCCACTTCCGCGGCATCGCCAAGGTATGCGCCCCATTCCAGCGCCAAGATCGCGACGTCGACGGGTGCGCCGTCCCTGGGGAGAACGCCGAGCCCGCCGGCGCCGCGAAAAACGATGGGTCGCACATAAGCCGAGGCCATCCGGTTGGCGCGAATCACTTCCAGGCAGGCCTGGTTGATTTGTTCCTCGCTGTAGCCGATGTCGATTTCATACACGCGCGCCGACTCGAACAGGCGCTGCGTGTGATCGGCCAGGCGGAAATACGCGGGGCCATCCGGCGTGGCGTACACGCGCTCGCCCTCGAATACCGACGAGCCGTAGTGCAGCGCGTGGGTGCTGACGTGGACGGTGGCGTCGGCCCAGGGCTTGATGCGGCCGTTGTGCCAGAGGAAGGGCGTGGTCATGCGGAGGTCTCCTGTTGCGCGTGTCCTCGTGCGCGCGAGTCAAAAAGCGGCCTGCCTTGGCTGTACTCATCGGTCGTGCTGCGCTCGGCCTGGCGCTCGATGCGGTTGACGATGGCCAGTGCGGCGTGCGCGGTGGCTTCGATGATGTCGGTGCTCACGCTGCTGCCGTTCCAGTCGCGTTGCGCGTGGCGGGCAGTCATTTGCGCCTGACCCTGCGCGTCGCCGCCTTCGCTGATCGCGCGGACATTGAAGCGGGTCAGCGTCATCTCGGTGCCGGTGGCGCGTTCGATGGCGCGCAGCACGGCGTCCACCGGGCCGTCTCCGATGGCAGCCTCGCCGACTTCGCGGCCGTCTTCGTGGCTCAGCTTCACCGTGGCCGATGCACCGCTGCCCAGGTGCGAGCTGGTGGTGAGCTGGGTGATGTGCCAGGGACCGGCGGCATCCGGGTCCTGGCCCAGGGCCAAGGCTTCCAGGTCCTCGTCGCGGATGTCGCGCTTGCGGTCTGCCAGCGCCTTGAAGCGCTTGAAGATCCCTTCCATGGCGTCGTCGTCCACCGTGTGGCCCAGCGTTTCCAGGCGCTGGCGCAAAGCGTGGCGGCCCGAATGCTTGCCCAGCACCAGCGTGGTTTCGGCGATGCCGACGTCCTGCGGGCGCATGATTTCGTAGGTGCTGCGATGCTTGAGCATGCCGTGCTGATGGATGCCCGACTCGTGCGCAAACGCGTTGTCGCCCACCACGGCCTTGTTACGCGGCACGGCCTGGCCGGTGAGCTGGGTCAGCAAGCGCGAAGTGGGGAACAGCTTGCGCGTATCGATGCGCGTGTGCAGACCGAAGTGCGGCGCGCGCACTTTCAGCGCCATCACGATTTCTTCCAGCGCGGCATTGCCGGCACGTTCGCCGATGCCGTTGATGGTGCATTCCACCTGCCGGGCGCCGGCGCTCACCGCGGCCAGGCTGTTGGCCACGGCCATGCCCAGGTCGTCGTGGCAATGGCTGGAAAACACCGCCTTGTGGGCATCGCGCACGTTGCGGCGCAGATAGGTGAACAGCTCGACCATTTCGGCGGGCGTGGTATAGCCCACAGTGTCGGGAGCGTTGAGCGTGCTGGCGCCGGCGGCGATCGCGGCGCTGAAGATTTCAACCAGGAATTCCGGTTCGGTGCGCAGCGCGTCTTCGGCGGAGAATTCCACGTCGGCGCAGTATTTGCGTGCGTGCTCGATGGAAGCGATGGCGGTGTCCAGCACCTGCTGCTTGCTCATGCCGAGCTTGTGTTCGCGATGCAGCGGGCTGGTAGACAGGAACAGGTGAATGCGCGAATGCCTGGCGCGCTCCAGTGCGCGTGCGGCGGTGTCGATGTCGCCGCTTTGACATCGCGCCAGTGCGCACACGGTGGTATTGCGCAAGGTGCGTGCGATTTCGTCCACGGCGGCGAAATCGTCGGGCGAAGCCTGCGGAAAACCGGCCTCCAGGATGTCCACGCCGAGGGCTTCCAGGGCTTGTGCCATGCACAATTTCGCCCGCCGGTCCATGGAGAAACCGGGTGCCTGCTCGCCGTCGCGCAGGGTGGTGTCGAAGATGCGTACGCGATCTTCGGCGCTTTCGGCGCGCTCGCCCTGGTCGTTCGATGCTGCTGTTTCGGTGGTCATGCCTGGCTCCGTTTTGGGTGGTGCCGAGGGCAACAAAAAACCCCGCATCCTGGTCGGGTGCGGGGTTCTTTGGGGTATCTAGGTTAGTTTTGCTTTACCTGGACACGCGCCCTCAGCCCGCACCTCCGTTAGTAATAAGGAGTACGAGTACAAGGGAAATAAGAAGGAGGCCGCCGAGCTGCAGCATGCCGATGTCCGAGGGAGGTCGGATCGCGCAGGTCATGTGGCGGTGGCTGTTGCGTTGCGGCATGTCGTTGACCGTACGGCACGCTGTTGCGCCGTGTCAATCTTTTTTTTATGAGAAATTTTCCGAACTGTCGATTTCGGTTGATTTTGATGGGATTAGAAGGATGGACGTCCAAACGGATAGGGGTGATTTCGTTAGTTTCGTTTCATAAGAAACAAATTTTCGGAGTCGTATTCCTACTAGTGGCCGCTAATAGAGGCGCATGCCTTCAAGATTTGTAGCAAGTCAGGTGAGTACTACGTCGCGGTGTAGGCCCACACGACTTTGCACCATTCCTTTATTAACGGAGTGGCCATTGAGCGATGAAGATAGGGATGGCTCCCTTAGAACTGCTCTCAAATGTGCCCCAAATCATCCGATGTACTGGCCAAGCTCGATCGGAATCTATCGTGCATCTCGTGCAGCCAGGCGGAATTTCCCAAGGATTGGGTGATCGCGATCAGGATGATGAAGCTGGTGGTGTCCCATGCCATCGGTGTCGCGAATGCGATGTTGAAGGCGTGGGATATCAGCTATCCCGAATATCACATCATGACCACGCTCTACGGCAGCGAGGGCCGGGCCATGCCGGCGACGGAACTGCACGCGGTGATCGGCGAGACGCCCAGTCACACCACGCGGTTTCTTCATCTGCTGGGGCGGAGGGGCTTGATCGCGCGCGATTCCCACGAGTGCGACCGACGCAAGGTGATCGTGACACTCAGCGACGAGGGTGCGCGGCTGGTGGAGGCCGTGCTGCCTGCCGTCAGCGGCATGCTCAGCGACTACGTCCGGTCGTTTGAGCCCGGCGAGCTAGCCGAGCTGCTGCGATTGCTGGAGAAGACCATGCAGGGGCTGAGATAGCCGGGGCAGGTCCCTGTCTCCGATGTCATCCGGGCGGGCGATGGGCCGTGCGGCCGAACCCGGTACCATGCCGGCATGGAATCCCCTCACCCACCACTCGCCCGTCGCCTGGCGCGGCGATTGCTTCCTCTGGGCCGCCGCCTGAAGGGCGGGCCGGAGAGCCTGCCTGCCTTCGCCGTGCCTGCTGATGCCATAACCACGCTGGAGGGCCCTGCTGCCTTCCGGGCGGCCCTGTTCGATTTGATCGCACAGGCCAGGCGACGCATCGTGCTGGTGGCGCTCTACCTGCAGGACGACCAGGCCGGCCGTGAGGTGCTCGACGCCCTGTATGCCGCGCGCGCGGCGCGGCCGGAGCTGGAGATCGAAGTCTATGTGGACTGGCATCGAGCCCGGCGGGGGCTGATCGGCAAGGCGGCCAGCGAAGGCAATGCGGCGATGTATCGCGACTATGCCGAGCGGCTGGGCGATGGCGTCGCCGTCTACGGCGTGCCGGTGCAGAACCGCGAACTGTTCGGCGTGCTGCACTTGAAAGGCTTCGTGATCGATGACGCCGTGTTGTACAGCGGCGCCAGCATCAACGACGTCTATCTTGGTCGGCACGGTCGATACCGGCTGGATCGCTACCATTTGGTCCGCCACGCAGGATTGGCCGGCAGCATGGCCGATTTCGTGGGCCGGCATTTGCGCGATAGCGAAGCGGTACGACGCCTGGATCGCGCGCCGCTGCCCGCCACGCGCGACCTGTTGCTCGAGATCCGCCACCTGCGCAAGCAACTGCAACACGCGCAGTACACGTTGCCGCACGAGCCGGTGCCTGCGGGCAGCGTAGCCATCACGCCGATGCTGGGCTTTGGCCGCAACGACAACCGGCTCAACAACACGCTATTGATGCTGCTGCGCCACGCGCGGCACCGCGTGGTGCTGTTTACGCCGTATTTCAACCTGCCAAGGCCGGTGCGCGCGACCATCGGCCATCTGCTGCGCCGAGGCTGCACCATCGACATCATGGTGGGTGACAAGACGGCGAATGATTTCTACATCCCGCCCGGGCAGCCGTTTCGCAAGATCGGGCTGCTGCCGTATTTATACGAGAGCAATTTGCGACGTTTTGCGCGCAGCCATCGGGCGCACGTCGAGCGGGGGCAGCTCAACCTGTGGCTGTGGCGCGATGGCGACAACAGCTATCACGTGAAGGGATTGCTGATCGACGACGAGCTGGCGGTGATCACCGGCAACAACCTCAATCCGCGCGCCTGGGTGCTGGATCTGGAGAACGGCCTGCTGCTGCGTGATCCGTCGCGCCAGCTGATTGCGCAGCACGAAGCCGAGTGGGCATCGCTTCGGCATCACGCAACGCGGCTGGCCGATTATCACGCGCTGGACAATCCCCGCCGCTACCCGGCCGAAGTGCGCAAGCTGCTGCGCCGCCTGAGCCGGGTCCGCCTGGATCGTTTGCTCAACCGGCTGCTTTGACGCCCTGCGCGGCGAGCCGGGCCAGGCGCATGTCGAGCCAGCGCTGCACGTCGGGCCATTCGCTGGCGATGATCGAGTAGCACACGGTGTCGCGCAGCGAACCGTCCGGGCGGCGTGCGTGTGCGCGCAGGACGCCGTCGCGCTGCGCGCCAAGACGCTCGATCGCGCGCTGCGAGTCGAGGTTTCGCCGGTCGGTGTGGAATTCGACCGCTACGCACCCCAGTGCTTCGAAGGCGTGTTTGAGCAATAGCTGCTTGCAGGCGGTGTTGAGGTGGCTTTTTTGCCAGCGCTTGGCGTACCAGGTGTAGCCGATGGCGACGCGCGGCAGCTCCGGCCTGAATTCATAAAAGCGGGTGGTGCCGACAATCTTTCCGCTGGTTTTCTCGCGCACCGCAAACGGAAGCATCACTTTCGCCGCCTGGCCCTCGAGCGCCTTTTCGACATAAGTTCTGGCCTGGCCCGGAGGCGGGGCGCTGGTGAACCACAGCTCCCACAGCTCGCCATCGGCGGCGGCCGTTTCAAGATCCGGGATGTGGTCGAGGCTCAGCGGTTCGAGCAGGACGTGCTCGTCCTGGAGGGAGACAGGGGTGAGGGAGGGCATATCCGGTGGCAGGCGGGGGAAGGGGAGCCAAGAAATAGCACAAGCTCGAGGCAAGATTGTGCTTCAGGCGTCGAGATCGGGAATGAGCCGGCTTTCCAGGCGTGCGATGGTGTCTTTCAGCAGCAGCTTGCGCTTCTTCATGCGGGTGATCTGCAACTCGTCGCAACCGAGCGTGTTCACCAGCTTCTCGATTGCGGCGTCCAGATCGCGATGTTCCTGACGTAGTTCGGCCAGAAGGTGGGCGATCTGGGTCGGATCCTGGGCCTGCATGACGGGCAATCGCAAGGGGCGGTAGAGACAGAGATTGTAGCGCGCCGGACCGGGGTGGGTGGGATGGGTACAATGGGCGCTTGCCCGTCGTTCGATACCGCACGCCATGTCCGCCCAAACCGAGGTCATCCCGTCAGAAACCGCCCGCAAGCAGGCCTATGAGGCCGGCAAGCTGGCCAAGCGGCTGCGCCACCAGGTTGGCCAGGCGGTCGCCGATTTCAACATGATCGAAGACGGCGACAAGGTGATGGTGTGCCTGTCCGGCGGCAAGGATTCGTACACGATGCTGGACATCCTGCTGTCCCTGCAGGCCAAGGCACCGGTACGTTTCGAATTGATTGCAGTGAACCTGGACCAGAAGCAGCCGGGGTTTCCTGAACACGTGTTGCCGCAGTACCTCACTGAGCGCGGCGTGCCTTTTCACATCATCGAACAGGACACCTACAGCACGGTCACGCGGGTGATTCCCGAGGGCAAGACGATGTGCAGCCTGTGTTCGCGCCTGCGGCGCGGCGCGCTGTATCACTGGGCGGCCGCCAACGGCGTCACCAAGATCGCGCTCGGCCATCATCGCGACGACTTGCTGGGCACGTTTTTCCTCAACCTGTTCTACCAGGGCAGCCTGAAGGCCATGCCGCCGAAGCTGCGCTCGGACGACGGCCGCCACGTGGTTATTCGTCCCCTGGCTTATTGCAAAGAAAGTGACATCGCGGAATATGCAACGTACAGGCAGTTTCCGATCATTCCCTGTAATCTCTGCGGTTCGCAGGAAAACCTGCAGCGCAAGGCAGTAAGCCAGATGATGCACGAGTGGGAGCGCCAGCATCCCGGGCGCAGCGAGACCATGTTTCGCGCGCTGGGGAACGTGGCGCCCTCGCAACTGGCCGATCGCCAGCTGTTCGACTTTGCCTCGCTAGGGTCCCGCGAAGGAGCCGCACGGGCCGATGTCCACGGTTGGCTGGCAGGAAACGAAGGCGACAATCACTAAAGTCAGGCGGACGTCCAGACGTCCATTCTCCCCATTCGAATCGAGTAAAGCCGTGTCCCTCTTTGCATCCGTTGAAATGACCCCGGGCGATCCGATCCTGGGACTCACCGAGGCCTTCGTGGCCGATACCCGCCCCGGCAAGGTCAATCTGGGCGTGGGCATCTATTACGACGAAACCGGCCGCATTCCGCTGCTGCGCGCCGTGCGCGAAGTGGAAGAAACACTGGCGCGCGAAGCCAAGTCGCGCGGCTACCTGCCGATCGACGGCCTGCCGGCCTATACCCAGGCCACCCAGAAGCTGGTGTTCGGCCCCGACTCCCCGCTGCTGGCCGCGGGCCGCGTTGCCACCTCGCAGACCGTGGGCGGCAGCGGCGCACTGCGCGTCGGCGCGGATCTGCTGCGCAAGGCGCTGCCCAACGCCAAGGTGGCCATCAGCAGCCCCAGTTGGGAAAACCATCGCGTGGTGTTCAACGCGGCCGGCTTTGAGGTCGTGGACTACACCTATTACGACGCGCAAACGCACGGCCTGGATTTCGCCGGCATGCTGGCCGACCTGGGCAAGCTGGAGCCGGGCACGGTGGTGCTGCTGCACGCATGCTGCCACAACCCCACCGGCGTCGATCTCACGGTCGAGCAGTGGAAGCAGGTCGTGGCGCTGGTGAAGGATCGCGGCCTGCTGCCCTTCATCGACATGGCCTACCAGGGTTTCGACAAGGGCATCGACCAGGACGCCGCCGCGGTGCGCTTGTTCGCCGAATCGGGCATTGAATCGTTCGTGGTCGCCAACTCGTATTCCAAGTCGTTCTCGCTGTATGGCGAGCGCGTGGGTGCGTTGTCGATCGTCGGCGCCAATCGCGAAGAAGCGCAGCGCGTGCAGTCGCTGGTCAAGCGCATCATCCGTTCGATCTATTCCAGCCCGTCCACGCACGGCGGCGCCTTGGTGGCCGGCGTGCTCAACAGCGCGGAATTGCGTGCGCTGTGGGAGCAGGAGCTGACCGAAATGCGCGAACGCATTCACGCGATGCGCGCCGGCATGGTGGAAAAGCTGGCCGCAAACGGTGCGCCGCAATTCAGCTTCATCCAGAAGCAGGCCGGCATGTTCTCGTACTCGGGCTTGAGCAAGGCACAAGTGGATCGCCTGCGCGAAGAGCACGCCATCTATGCCATCGGCACCGGCCGCATCTGCGTGGCTGCGCTCAATCGCGGCAATCTCGACAACGTGGTTGCGGCTGTCACGGCGGTCATTCGCTGACCTCTTGGCCAGGCGACGCAACGACGCCCTCCTCTGCTTGAAGCAGGGGAGGGCTGGAGTGGAGCGAAGCCCGGCGGCTTGCGACGAACGCTGATAACTCTTTTACGCCTCCCCTGTGTGACAGGGTGAGTTGAACTTTCTCATCGGACCTTGCATGTTTTTTCGCAACCTCACGCTGTTCCGCTTTTCTCCCTCCGTTGCCGAAGATCTGGATCGCCTAGAAGAAGCGCTGGGCGAGCATCGCCTGCGTCCCTGCGGCCCGCTCGAAATGGGGACGCGCGGCTTCGTGCCGCCGGTCGGCCGCGGCGACGAGGCGGCGATGACGCACGTGGTCAAGTCCTGCACCTTGCTCACGGTCGGCAGCGAAGAAAAGCTGCTGCCGTCGGCGGTGGTCAACGACGAACTGCAGCGCAAGGTGCAGAAGATCGCCGAAGAAGAAGGCCGCAAAGTCGGCGGACGCGAACGCAAGCGCATCAAGGAAGACCTGCTTACCGAACTGTTGCCGCGCGCTTTCGTGCGCAGCTCGCGCATGTCGGCCTATGTCGACCGCAAGCACGGTTGGCTGGTGCTCGATACTTCCAGCCGCAAATCCGCAGAAAACGCCTTGACCCAAGTGCGCGAAGCGCTCGGCAGTTTCCCCGCCGTGCCGTTGGCGCCGGAAGAAGGGCCGCGCGTGCTGATGACCGATTGGCTTGCCAACGGCAATCTGCCGGGCAGCCTGGTGCTGGGCGACGAATGCGAACTGCGCGATCCGGCCACCGCCACCGGCGCGATCGCACGCTGTCGTCGCCAAGACCTGGATGCCGAGGAAGTGAAAGAGCATCTGCGCAACGGCAAGCAGGTGTTCCAGCTTGGCCTGGTCTTCGATGACCGCATCAGTTTCGTGTTGGGCGAAGACCTGGTATTGCGCAAGCTCAAGTTCCTCGATGCCGTGCTCGACGAACTGGGTGACAGCCAGGATGCCGCTGCGGAAATGGACGCGCGCTTCGCCCTGCTGACCCTGGAACTGGAGCGCCTGCTGGGCAAGCTGGAAGAGTGGTTCGGCCTGCCTCGCCCGGAATGAGACGCCAGCCGGCGCCCTTCCGGGCCGCCGGGGGCGTCCCACGTCAGCTGAGATTCGCGCCAGACGGGGCTTCCCGGGGGTAGGGCAAAAAGGCTCTTGCACAAGCCCCCTGTAGCCCCACATCCTGCTTGGGCCGGAGGGTCATTCTGGCCCCCTGGTGGCAGTTCTGAAGGCAGGATCATGGCGTACCTCGACGGCGATTGGCTGGAGTTGGCGACACCCAGCGGCAATACCATTCGTGTGCTCAAAGCATCGCACCCGCGTGCACGGCGCTTGCGCCTGACGGTGTCGCCGAAAGGCGCGCGCATCACCTATCCGCAAGGCACGCATCCGTCGCAGGTGAACGCCTTCCTGCGCCACAACGCCGACTGGCTGGAAAAGAAGCTCGACGAACTGAACCTGGTGATCGAGCCGTTGCCGCCGTTGCGCCTGGGCGTGCCGATCGAATTTCCCCTGCGCGGAGAGATCGCCACGCTGGATTGGGCCGAGGGTGCTTATCCGCGTGTCGTCGCCTGCGAGGGCGGCGTGACTTTGGAGATCCCGCGCCCGCACAGCCGGGCCTTGCCCGTGGCGCGCGGTTTGCTCGCTTCCTATTTCGAAAACCAGATCCGCCGCGACGTATCGCGTTGGCTGGCCGGCTACGTGCCGCAGTTGGGGCTGGCGCCGACCGCCCTGCGCATCCGTCCCATGAAAAGCCTGTGGGGCAGCCTGGATACGCGCGATCGCATCAACCTCGATCTCGCCCTGGCACTCGCGCCGCCGGCCGCGCTGCGCTACGTGCTGGCGCATGAACTTTGCCACCTGAAAGTGCGCAACCACTCGCCGCGTTTCTGGGCGCACGTGGAATCGATCTTTCCCGACTGGCGCGAGCAGCGCGATTGGCTGCGCCAGAACGGCGCCACGTTGAAAGCCGAGCTGGATCGCCTGATCGCCGACGTCGCGGACTGAACGCACCCGTCGTCAGCTCATGGCGACAGCAACGGGGATACACTGCGGCCACTCCAAGCAAGGAATGGCTCATGACGATGTCGTTTGGCTATCTCTTTACCCTGGTCTGGCTCGTGTGGCTCGCCTATTGGGGCATCAGTGCGATTGGCGTGAAAGCTGCGGTGCGCGTGGAGTCGAACGTCTCCCGTTTCGGCAAGTACGCGTTGCCGCTGATGGTCGCCGTGCTGTTGTTCTGGAACCGGCAATGGCTGCAAGGCACCTTTCTCGTCGAGCGGTTCGTGCCGGACCGGCTGTGGATCGTGTGGCTGGGTTTCCTGTTGACCGTGGCCGGTCTTGCTTTCACCTGTTGGGCGCGTGTCACGCTCGGGCGCAATTGGAGCGGCGTCGTACAGCTCAAGCAGGATCACGAGCTGATCGTGCGTGGCCCTTACAACATCGTGCGCCACCCCATCTACAGCGGTCTTCTGCTTGCATTCCTGGGGAGTGCGCTGGCCCTGGGCGAATGGCGGGGCCCGATCGCCATGCTGATCGTGGGCATTTCGTTCTGGCGCAAGCTGCGCCTGGAAGAGCGTTGGTTGTGCGAGTTGTTCGGCGAGCAGTATCGAAGCTACATGCTTCGCGTCAAAGCGCTCGTGCCGTGGCTATTGTGAGCCGCGGCTGATTTCGAACTGCGTGGCGATTCCCGCGGATTGCGGGAATCGCCACGCAAAATCGTGCAAGGTCAGTGCGCCAGCACGAAGCTGGTCAGGATCTGCGCGAACTCTTTCGGCTTCTCCATCTGCGGCATGTGATTGCAGCCGTTGATGATGCTGGTGCTGATCGCCGGGGCGTGGGTCAATCCGTTGCGCAGATTGTCCAGCGCGGACACGTCGATGATCTTGTCGTCGTGGCACCACATCCCCAGGGTCGGCATGGTCAGCTTGTCGAGCCGATCCTGCAGCGAGGTGGTTTGCGCAGGCTCGCGCAGTTCGTTGAAGGTCTTCTCGATAAAGGCGCGGTTCTTGATGTTGTTCTGCACGAACACGTCGATGAAGCGACCCGGAATGTGCGGCACCTGTTCGAAGGCCAGCGCGGTGGCGCGTTCGAAGCCGGCGCGGTCGTCATAGACAAACGGATCGTGGCCGGCCATCGCTTCCTTGGCGAATGCGTTTTCCTTGAACTTCAAGCCGAAGCTGTCGACCAGAGCCAGTTCGGCCACGTCCTGCGGATGCGCGGCAGCGTACACGCCGGCAATCGCACCGCCCATCGAATGGCCGACCAGCAACGAATGCTGCAGATGCAGGGTCTGCACGAAGTCGTTCAGGCGCTCGGCCTGATTGTCGATGTTGTAGCTGGCGCCGGGGTTGCGCGACGACTCGCCCCAGCCCGGAAGATCGGGAATGACCACGCGGAAATGCGCGGTGAGCATCGGCGCCACTTTCAGCCAGACATCCTTGTTGGCGGCAAAGCCGTGCAGCAGCACGATGGTGGGCCCTTGGCCGCCTTCGTAGTACACCCATTGGGTGTCGCCGGCTTGCACGGAATGTTTTTCAAGTCCGGCGTTCATGGCCTCGCGCATGGCGTTGGCCTTGAGCAGCCACTGCGGCGCAAACAGATAGCTGCCGCCAAGCAGTACGACTAGCAGCGTGACGACGATGCCGATAAATTTAAGCCGGCGGATCAGCAGGCGCTGCCAGAGTGGGCGGGGATTGGAATTTGCGGGTGAACTCATGGGATGACTCGCGATGGGCGACTTCTCGCGCACCACGCCGGCAGGGCCGACGCGATGCGCTCGGGTTTATCGTCGGCTTAGTGCATGCCGGCCTTGGCCTTGGCAAACAGCGCTTCCACGGCTTGCTGGGTCAGCGGGTGGTAGCCGTCCTTCGCCTTGGCATACACCTGTTGCGCAAAAGCCAGTCCGTCCGGCGTTTTCACCAGTGCTGCATAGATCGGCATGGTGAGATAGAGGCGGCCGATACGCGTTGCATGTTCCGCTGCCGCCGGCCATACCGCCTTGTCGCCGGCGTTGATCGCATGCACGTACCAGCGCATGCCGATTTCCGCGTTCGGCGTGCCGGTCAGGTGCCATGCGGCGTCAAGCTGCTGCATCCTCGCGAGCGGCGGCGCATCCGGCATGCCGTCCAGGAAATACATCCATTCCTGCGTATTCCAGCCTTTGGCGTCGAGCTTGCCCGCGTCCAGCGTGCCGGCGAGGAAAGCGCTGCGTTCCTTGTCGATGGTGGCGAAGTTCGGCGACGCCGGCACCGGCGCATCCTTGGGAACGCCCGTGCCGTAGACCCATTCCTTCACTTCATCCCAGCTCATTTTGCCGGGGTATTTGTCGATCAGGTTCGGCTTGAGGAAGTCGAGCATCTGTTCGGTGGTGATGCTCTGGAACGCAAAGTGGTCGAAGTAGCTCTTCAGGTAATTGTCGAACGTGGCGCGGCCATAGCGCTGCTCCAACGTGCGCAGGAACCACGAACCCTTGCTGTACGCCACGTCGGTGAGCGTGTCGTCAGCGTCGACGTTGCCGGGTTTCGGTGCGAGGCGCTGGCCGTTCTCCGGCAGGCGCGCCAGTTCCTTGTGCAGGGACTGGATCGAGAGCAAGGCTTCTTCGTTGGCCTGACGCTCGCCATAGAGCGCTTCGGTGATGCGGCCCTGCACGTAGGTGGTCACGCCTTCGTTGAGCCAGATGTCGCGCCACGATGCGGCAGTCACCAGATTGCCCGACCAGGAGTGCGCCAGCTCGTGCGCGACCAGCGAAACCAGGCTCTTGTCGCCCACCAGCACCGTCGGCGTGGCGAAGGTCATGTTGGGATTTTCCATGCCGCCGTACGGGAAGCTCGGGGGCAGCACCAGGATGTCGTAGCGGCCCCAGCGATACGGGCCGTACAGCTTCTCGGCGGTCTGGATCATCTTCTCGGTGTCTTCGAACTCGTGCGCGGCTTTGCCGACTACCGACGGTTCTGCATACACCGCCGAGCGCGGACCGGTTTCCTTTACAGCCAGATCGCCGGCGGCGATCGCCAGCAGGTAAGACGGGATCGGATGCGTCTGCGTAAAGCTGAAGCTGCCGTTCAACGGATGATTAGGATCGTTCGGTGCGCTCATCGCCACGCGCGTATCCTGCGGCGCCGTCACCTGTGCATCGTAGGTAAAACGGATCGCCGGCGAATCCTGCAGCGGCACCCACGAGCGAGCATGGATGGATTCGGACTGCGAGAACATGAAGGGCTGCTTCTTGTCCGCCGTCTGCGCAGGCGGCAGCCATTGCAGGCCGCTGGCGCTGGGAGCAGTGGTGTAGATGATGCGCACTTCGTGCGGGTGCTGCGGCGCCTGGATCGTCAGCTTGCTGCCCAATTGCTTGTCGCGTGCCGCCAGCGCGTAGTGCAGCGGCGCCGTCTTGCCGCTGGCATCGACCGATTCGATGCTGGCGATGCTGAGGTCGCGCGTATCGAGCACCAGCGCGGCGGCCTTGGGGTCCTTCCAGTCCAGCGTGAGCGTCGCCTGGCCATCGAGCTGGCGCTGCGGGAAGTCGATCTTCAGCTTCAGATCCAGGTGGGTGACGCGCACCTCGTCCGGCTGGGCATAGGAATAGGGGTCATTGGCGTGGGCCGCCAGGGGGAGCGCCAGGGCGCCGAGGGCCAGGGTTCGAAGCGGGGACATCTTGCGGCTTCCGGTGGGTTGGAGAGCGGCGAGTATGCCACCGCTGCCCGCTTTCCCGCCCATGGCGCAAGTTTGTCAGGGCAGTTCGCCAGCGCTGAAAGGATCGTCGGAATAGGGGTGCGTAGTGGCCAGGAAGCCAGGCTGCGACTTCACCCGTTCGACCCACGCGCGCAGGTGAGGGAAGGGCGCCAGCGCAAAACCGGCTTCTTCCGCATGGCTGGTGTAGGCGAACAGGGCGATGTCCGCGATGCTGTAGCCGTGATCGGTAAGGAAGGGGCGCGCGGCCAGTTCCCGTTCGAGGATCTGCAGGCTCTGCTGCCCGGTGCTGCGCTTCATTTCCACCAGCGCAGGATGGCGGCGATCCAGTTTTCCGGTAAGCGTCCAGTAGCGCAGCGAACCGATCACCGACTCCACCCGCTCTTGCTCGAAGCTTAGCCACTGCTGCACCTTGGCACGGCCAAAGGCGTCGTCCGGCAGATAGGGCGTTCCGGTGGCGAGGAAAAACAGGATCGCTCCCGATTCCGACAGCGTGCGTCCGTCATCCAGCCGGATGGCCGGCACCGTGCCGGTGGGGCTGATGCGCAGATAATCTGCCGTGCGCCCCTCGCCTTCGAAGATGCTGATTTTCTCGCTGCGATACGGCAACTGCAGGTGATGCAGCAGTTGTCGTACCTTCCAGGCATTTTCGGAAGCGGGGTAGTCGAAAAGGGTAAGCATGAGCGTGTCCGATGAAGTGCTGCCGACAGTTTTCGCCGGGCGTCGTCGTTGCGATATCCGTTACACGTGCTTTTAGAAGCTTAGTGCCGGCTTGGCTACCATCAGCCAGAAAATGGCCAACACGGCCAGAAATGCCGGCCAGCCCAGCGCAAACCAGACCTGCATCGTGCGGTAGTAGATCGGCGGCAAGGGCATGCCGCTTCGCAAAGAGGCCAGCGCCAATTGGGATGCGCGCCATTGCAGCCATACCACCGGCAACCAGCACAGACCGGTAAGAATGTAGAGCGCCAAGGCGGCTTGCAACCAGCCGGCATGAAGATCCAGGCCCATCAACCGCATCAGCAGATAGCCCGAGACGGGCTGCACGATCACCGCCGGCGTGGTGAACAGGAAATCGGCGAGCACGGTCAAGCGTGCCGCCGTGGCGATAGCCGTCACGTTGCCGGTGCGATGGGTAAACCACATGAAAAAAGCGGTACCCAGGCCCGTGCCGAACAGCAGCGTGGAAGACAGGATGTGCAGTGTCTTCAACCAGACATAAGCATTCATCGACGCTCATCCGTGGCAATCAACAATGACAGCACGACCAGCAACGGCAGGTTCTTCAGCAGCCCGCCGAAAGGGTCGAGCCAGTGAACGGGCCACAATGTGCCGATACCCACCGTGTAGCCAAATACCATCAGCAGCATCAACGACAACACCAGCCGCGAGCGCCAGCGCAGCAGGCATAGGCCGCCGAGCACGATATCCGCAGTAGCCGTGCCGCGTGCGAGCGCAAGCATCGCTGTTGCCGGCCAGCTGACGCCTGCCGTGGATTGCGCCACGGCCTCGGCGGGAAGCATCCAGCCGACCACGCCCGATAGTATCCAGAGCATGGCTACGGCGATACGCAATGCTGGAAGCATGAAATAGAGCCTCGCGTGCCAACGGTCCTGGACGTGGCTGGGCGATTCGTCCAGCACGCGGGCCAGATGCTTGGGTGCGAACCCCAGGCTTTCTTGCAGATACTCCAGCGCATTGGGGCTCCCGACGTTTCCGCGTTCCAGCATGCGAGCCATGGTCAGTCCGAGCGGGCCGTTGCCGAAGCGCTCGCCTAACGTCGATGCGGCATGCGCCAGCCAATTCGGCGTTTCGATCACGTGGGGCTCTGCAAAGCCGAGCCAGCGCCGCCAAAGCAGCAGATACTCGCGCAAGGTCGTGACCTGGGGGCCCACAAGTTCGATCGTTTGCCGTACCGGTGCCGATGCGGCCAGGGCGCTCACCACGGCTTTTCCCACGTCTTCGGCCGAGATGGGTTGCACGCGTTGGCCTCCCTTGCCCGGCAAAAACAGCAAGCCGGGCAGCGCTGACAAGGCGCGCAGCAAGGAAGTGCCGCCGTAGGAACCGCTTGCGCTGTAGACCAGCGAGGGGCGGAAAACCAGCCAATCGAGATGCAGGTCTGCAAGCGCGAGATCGCCACGATGCTTGGATGCGATGAACTCGCCATCCGAGGCATCGCCCAGGGCGGAAATCTGTACCGCGCGTCGTATGCCCAATTGCGCGCAAGCGGCAAAGAGCGCGGCAGGCGCTCGTTCGTGCACCGCTTGAAATGTCTGCTGTGCCGTTTCGCGCAAAATGCCGGCACAGTTGACGACCGCGTCAATGCCGGCCAGTCGCGGCAGCCAATCTTCGACAGCGGTATCGCGAGCCATGTCGCAGGCGACGGCCGCGAGACCGGGAAAGCGGGAGTCGACCCGGGCGCCGCGCACCGCGCAAGTTACCTCGTGACCGGCTTTTGTCAGCTCTGCGGTGACGTGCGCTCCGATGAAGCCGTACGCTCCGGTGACCAATACGCGCATGAATCTCCTGGCCCCCTGGTTATGCCCTTTTTTTCGCCGATTGCGCAGACGTGCATGGACGCCGCGCGTCACCGCGGCGTCGATGCATCAGACATAGCGATCGGCGAGCCGGTCGGTTGCCTGCACCAATACATCCGCGATCGCCGGCTCCGAGGCGGCATGGCCGGCCAGCACGATGTGCAGGTCCGCCTCTGGCCAGACGGCAGCGAGGTCGCAGGCGTTTTTTACCGGGCAGATGATGTCGTAGCGGCCGTGCACGATGGTGCTGGGGATGTGGCGCAGTTTTTCCACGTCGCGCAGCAGCTGTCCGGGTTCCAGGAAGGCGTGGTTGCGAAAGTAGTGCGCCTCGATGCGGGCCAGGCTCAGCGCGACTTCCGGTGCGGCAAAGCTGGCTTCGGTTTCCGGGCTTTCTTCCAAGGTGATGCCGCCGCCTTCCCAGGCGCCCCACGCCTTGGCTGCGGCCAGGCGCACCGCCTCGTCTTCGCTGCTCAGGCGGCGCCAATACGCTTCCAGCATCTGACCGCGTTCCTCGGCGGGAATGGCCGATATGTAGCGCTGCCATTTTTCCGGAAGAATCCATGATGCGCCGCCTTCTTCGTAATACCAGCGCACTTCTTCTTCCCGGCACAAAAAGATGCCGCGCAATACCAGGCCGAGCACGCGCTCGGGGTGTTTTTGCGCATACGCCAGCGCGAGCGTGGAGCCCCACGAGCCGCCAAACACCACCCAGCGCTCCACGCTCAATTGCTCGCGGATCGTTTCGATGTCGGCAACGAGGTGCCAGGTGGTGTTGTCGGTCAGGTCGGCAAAGGGCGTCGAGCGCCCGGCGCCGCGCTGGTCGAACAGGATGATGCGGTAGCGCGCCGGGTTGAAGAATCGCCGGTGGTAGGGTGCCAGGCCGGCGCCGGGTCCCCCGTGCAGGAAGATCACTGGCAGCCCGTCGGGATTGCCGCATTCTTCGACATACAGGGTATGCCGATCGTCCACCGCGATCCGGTGCGTGCGATAGGGCTCGATCTCGGGGTACAGCGTGCGCATGGTCTAGGCATCCCATTGAATGTGTGACGGGATCGACGCGAGGGCCGATTCCTTCCGGGTGGCGGTGGATTGAGCTGACGTGAAGCTTACCGATTAGCCTAACGCCGACAAAACGCGGGAAATGTTTATCGCCCATTAGCCCAAATGCAACGACGGCAAAGGCATACTGCGCTCGCATCCTTGGATGGTCGCGACAGGTCCGGGATTACCCCGCGGGGTGATCCGCAGCCTGCGCGGCGTCCACGGCACCGAGGTGGAAAACCGAGAGGTTTCCCGTGACCAGATATCGCGAAGGAGTGGCCCTGTGGTCAAGCAACATTCTCTAGGCATGGCGATCGCCGCAGGCATCTGCGCAAGCATGCTGATCGTGGCGGGCTGCAATCAACAGCCGTCAGCCCAGGATCAGGCCAATGCGCCGGCCTCGTCCGCTACCGCCGCCGGGCAACAGCAGCAGGCCTACACGCCGCCGACGGCCGACCAGCTTTACCAGATGGTGGCGCCGATCGCGCTGTTCCCCGACAAACTCGTTGCGCAGGTATTGGCCGGTTCCACCTATCCGGACCAGGTCACCGCGGCGCAAAACCTGCTGACGCAGAACCCCAACCTCAAGGGCGACATGCTGCAGGCTGCCGTGCAGCCGCAAAGCTGGGACGCCAGCGTCAAGGGCCTGACCCAGTTCCCGACAGTGCTCGGCCAGATGGCGCAGAACATCCAGTGGACCACCGCGCTGGGCGAGGCCTACGTCAACGATCCCACCGACGTGCTCAACGCCATCCAGGTGATGCGCCAGCGCGCGCGTGCGCAGGGCAATCTGCAGAATTCCTCGCAGCAGGCGGTCAACGTGCAGCCCGTGCAGCAGGCGCAGGCCAGCGAGCAGGCGGCCGGCTACGAGGTCAATAGCGAAGCGCCGCCGGTGTATTCCGGCCCCGACGTGGTGCCGGCGCCGGCGCAGATCATCCAGATCGAACCGGCGCAGTCCGACGCGGTTTATGTGCCTAGCTACGATCCGCAGACGGTCTACGGCGGCGAGGTGCCGGTCTACCCGTCTTACGAGTATGAGCAACCGACCTATACCACCGGCGAAGTGGTCACGGTGGGTGCGGTGGCGTTCGGCGCGGCGATCCTGGTGGGAGCCTTGATCGGTGGTCACGATCACCACGACGGCGGCGGCTGGCATTCCTGGGGCATGAACTGGGGCGGCGGCTATAACGGTGGCGGCTACAACGGCGGTGGTGGTTACAACGGTGGCGGCGGTGGCGGCTGGCATCGCCCGGCAGTGGTCTACAACAACCAGACCTACGTGTCGCGTTCCACCACGGTGATCAATCGCTACACCAACGTGACCAACAACATCACCAACAATCGCTACGGCAACGTCAACAACGGCACGATCAACAACTACAACAACCGTACCGTCAACAACAACAACGTCACCAACAACGTGACGAACAATCGCAATCAGTTCAATCGCAACGTCACCAACGAAACCGTCAACAATCATCCGCCGGCACAGCAGATGAGCATGCCCAACTTTGCGCGTGCCGGGTATCAGTCGGCACCCGCGCCGCATGCGGCGCAGGCCGCGGCAGCGGAGCGTCCGGCCGAGGCGGCGCGTTTCAACGCCGCGCATCCGCAACCGGCCCAGGCTGCAGAGCGGCCGGCGTTTGCGCCGCGGCAGCAGGAGGCGGTGCGACAGCCGGCACCGCAGGCGCCGCATCCGGCGGCGCAGCAGGAGCGTGCGCAGCCGGCATTCCATCCGGCACCGCAGCAGCAAGAGCGTCCGCAGCAGGCGTTCCACCCGGCGGCACAACCGCAGGAGCGTCCGCAACCCGCCTATCACCCGGCACCGCAGCAACAAGCGCGTCCGCAGCCGGCCTATCATCCGGCGCCGCAGCCGCAGGAACGCCCGCAGCCGGCCTACCATCCGGCACCGCAACCGCAGGAGCGCCCGCAGCCGGCTTATCACCCTGCGCCGCAACCGCAGCAGCACCCACAGCCACAGGCCCATCCGGCCCCGTCGCACCCGGCGCCGCCTCCGCCGAAAAAGAAAGACGAATCGCATTGACGGACCAACAAAACCCCCTGCGTCGGCAGGGGGTTTTGGTTTCCGAGCGCGGTATCAATCCTCGGGCAGCGACTTGGCGGCGTCCCACATGGCGCGGGTCAGCGGTCGGTTGGCATGCGGCGTCTGCAGCACGATCAAGGTGGTGGTGCTGATGCTGGGATGGATTTTCAGTAGGCGGTCGAGCACCGCTTCCAGGTGGGTGATCGACATGGCCACCACGCGCAGCAGCGCGGAATCCTCGCCGGCCAGGCGGCGGCAATCCAGCACTTCGGGCACGCCCTCGACAATTTTGCCGATGCGCGCGCAAATGCCGCCGTCACAGCGCAAGCGCACCATCGCATCGATGCCATAACCCAGCCGCTTGGGCTCGACCACGGCGCGATAGCCGGTGATCACGCCGGCTTCCTCCAGCCGCTTCACGCGTTCGGCCACGGCCGGCGCGGACAGCCGCACCTTGCGGCCCAGTTCCGCATAACCCAGGCGAGCGTCGTGTTGCAGGGCTTCCAACAGTTGCCAATCCTTGGCATCCCAATCGGGTTTCGATTCGTAGGTTGTGGGCATGGATTGATATTTCGTTCGATGGCGAAACGTGCAGACGGGCTTTGGGGCCATTATTCCTCGCGGATCGGCGCGAGACTAGCATTTGCACGTTCCCTTTCCCCACGTGGAATCGATTTATGGACAGCACGGAGCGCCTCGACGGGCGCGCTTTGATTTATATCGGCATCGCCTTGGTCACCTGGTCATCGGCCTACGCCGCCATCGCCTATGCCCTGGCCTCGTTCACGCCGGGGCAGGTCGCGCTGGCGCGATTGACCATCGGTTCGCTGTGTTTTGCCTTGCTGTTGTGGATCAGGCGCGCGCCGTTGCCGCAACGCAGGGATTGGCCGCAAATAGCCGTACTGGGCGTAATCGGCCTTACCGCCTATCACGTCTGCCTCAACTACGCCGAAACGCGCATCGCCAGCGGTACCGCGGCAATCCTGATTTCACTGGTACCGGCGGTGACGGCCACGCTGTCGGCCTTGTGGATTGGCGAGCACATCAGCGCGCGCCGCATGCTCGGCCTTGGGATTGCGTTGCTGGGTGTCGTGCTGGTGGTGTTGGCCAGCGGCAAGCAAGTGAAGTTTCAGCCGATGGCTGCGTTGGTGCTGGTCAGCGTGATTGCTTCGGCGGTGTTCTTTGTCGGGCAGAAGCCGCTGTTTGCGCGCAATGACGTGGTCGGCGTGACTGCCTTCGGCTTTTTCGCCGGAACCCTTGGAACGGTGCCGTTCGGGCTGGGCTTGCCCCATGCCTTGCTGCTGGCGCCGTGGTCGCACATAGCAGCCCTGATTTGGTTGGGCATTGCGCCGACCTTCGTGGGCTACCTCACCTGGAATGCGGCGTTGCGTCGCGCATCGGCCTCGCAGGTGTCCAGCTTCATTTATTTCTCGCCGCCGATCGCCGTATTCATCGGCTGGGTGTGGCTGGGCGAGCAGCCGGGCTGGCTGACGTTGATCGGTGGCGTGATTACCGTGGGTGGTGTGGCATTGGCCAACGCCAGGCGCAAAACTCCGGTCGCGCCCGCGTCGACGGCCCCCGCTAACACCCACCACGCCCGTTCATGAGTCACCACAAACTGATCGAATCGGCACGCGAGCTGCCGCAAACGTGGACTTCGCGCATCGTGGCGCAATTCGGCAGCGCCCGCATGAAACTGCTGCGCATGGACGCCGCCGCCTATCCGGAAGAATGTCACGATTACGACGAAGGCCTGCTGGTGCTGGATGGCGAAATGGTGCTGCAAATCGGCGGGCAGGACATCCTCGTGCGTGCCGGTGAAATCTATGTCGTTCCCGCCGGCGTTGCGCATGGCGTAGGGGCCGGCAGCAAAGGTACCTTGGTCATTCTGGACGTCTGATTGTCGTTTGATTCTTCAAGAGGCCCTCATGTACACGCTTTATGTTGCCAATCACAATTACTCTTCCTGGTCGCTGCGTCCGTGGGTGCTGCTGACCCAGCTCGGCATTCCTTTCGAGGAAAAGCTCACGCCGTTCGGGCACGGCACTTCATCGAGCTGGACGGCGTTTCGTGCGTTTTCGCCAACCGGCAAAGTGCCGTGCCTGCACGACGGCGACATCGCGGTGTGGGATTCGCTGTCGATCGCCGAATACCTCGCTGAGCGCCATCCAGGGGTATGGCCGACCGATGCGCGCGCGCGTGCGTGGGCGCGTAGTGCTGCCGCGGAAATGCACTCGGGATTCGACGCACTGCGTTCGCATTGCCCGATGAACTGCGGCATTCGCATGCAATTGGGTACGATGCCCGCTGCGTTGATGCGCGACCTGACACGCTTGCAGGAGTTGTGGAACGAAGGCTTGACGCTATTCGGCGGGCCTTATCTTGCCGGAGCTGCGTTCACGACCGTGGATGCGTTCTTTGCGCCGGTGGCGTTCCGCATCCAAAGCTACCAATTGCCGGTCGACGAAGCTTGCCGCACTTATGCGCAGCAGCTGCTTGGCTTGCCAGCGATGAAGCATTGGTACGAAACGGCTTTGCAAGAAAGTTGGCGTGACCCCGATCACGAGGAAGAAACGCTGCGTCAAGGCACCTTGTTGCAGGACCTGCGCGCAAGACTTGCTTGAGGCCTGAGCTGGCGAATCGGCAGGGCAGGCACCGGATGCCTGTCCTGCTTCCGGCGCATGTCAGCTTCTGAATTTGCGCGCGCTCAGAGCTTGTAGGCGCGATGGATCGCCACGATGCCGTTGCTGAGATTGCGCACTTCCACGCGACCGAAACCGGCCTGTTCCATCATGCTCTTCAGCGTTTCCTGGTCCGGGTGCTTGCGAATGGACTCGGCCAGGTACTGGTAGCTGTCCGCATCCCCTGCAAACAGGCGACCTAGCTTGGGCAGGACCTGGAAGGAGTGGAAATCGTAGAGCTTGCCGAACAGCTCGCTTTGCACCTTGGAAAACTCCAGCACCAGGGCGCGGCCGCCGGGCTTGAGCACGCGACAGATGTCGGCCAGCGCCTTGTCCTTGTCGGTGACGTTGCGCAGGCCGAAGGCCATGGTCACCGCATCGAAACTGTTGTCCGGGAAGGGCAACGTCTCGGCATTGAGCTGCGCCCAGCGCAGGCCCGATACCAGGCCCCGGTCGGTGAGCCGGTCGCGGCCCACGTTGAGCATGGCGGCATTGATGTCGCCCACCACCACGTCGCCTTCCTCGCCTACCACCGGCTTGATCAGCGCGGCAATGTCGCCGGTACCGCCGGCCAGGTCCAGCACGCGATCGCCGCGGCGGATGCCGCTGATGGCAACGAAATGCCGTTTCCACAAGCGATGGACGCCGAGCGACATCAGGTCGTTCATCAGGTCGTAATTGCGGGCCACCGAGGTGAATACCTGGCCGACCAGCTTTTGCTTCTCGCCGACGGGGACGTCGCGGAAGCCGAAATGGGTAGTGGACTGCTCGCTCATGCCGGCATGGTACAGGATGCCGGGAACGGATAAGGCAATCTTATCTGTCATATACACAAAGCGAAGTGGCCTGATGGGCGTTGGCGGCGTAGCCTTCCCGCTGACGCAACCGAGCGTTGCCTGACGGGATGGAAAGCATGAAGCACTCGACCTTGTTGTTGTCCTGCGTAGCCGGCCTGCTCGCTTGCGGCGTCGCCGCGGCGCAAGGCGCTCCGCAGGCGATCACGGCTGCCGGCGCCTATCAACCGCTGCCCAAGGCGGCCTACCAGCCGGACCGCAATGCCACCTACAAAGTGGTGTTCGCAATGACCAAGGCCAGCGAAAAGCCCGATCAGGTCAACCCTGCGCTTCAGCGTGTGGCGCGCACGGTGAACCTCTACGCGGCGGCCGGCGTCCCGCTCGATCACCTGAAGTTCGTTGCGGTGGCCTATGGCCCGGCCACCAGCCTGGTGCTGGACGATGCGCACTACAAGGCGCAGTTTGGCACGACCAATCCCAACCTCGCCGTGATCAGCCAATTGCACAAGGCCGGTGTGGACGTGGCGGTGTGTGGGCAGGCGATGGCCGAGCATCACTACCCGGCGGAGTGGGCGTCCAAGGACGTGACCCTGAGCTTGTCCGCGCTCACCACCATCACCGAACTGGAGCAGCAGGGTTACGCCCTGATGCCGCTGTAACGCAGGAGCCGATCCATGTCGTCAAGAACGAACCGCCGCTGGTTGCACGCGCTGCTGGCCGGAATGCTCGTTGCCGCATGCGGCAGCGCCAGCGCAGGCCAGACGGATTACCTGCCGCCGTGGAATCCGCCGCCGACCGGCGGCGTGTCGTTTGCCGTGCCGCCGTTCGACGCGATTGCCGATCTGCACGGCGACATCGTCGATCCGCAGCTCACCGTGTTTTTCGCCGGCAACCAGTTCATGGTGGTGCACGATCTGGTCGAAGCCTTCAAGCAAAGCCATCCGCAATATCAGCGCATCTACGTGGAAACCTTGCCGCCTGGCATCCTGGCCAAGCAGATCGAGACGGGGTCGCTGGTGATGGGCAATCTGCGCATTGCCCTCAAGCCGGATATTTTCACTACCGGCAAAGGCTCGGTCGCCCAGCTGCAAAAACAGCATGGCTGGTTTGCCGAGACCGCCGACTATGCGCGCAATCCGCTCGCCATCCTGGTGGCCAAGGGCAATCCCAAGCACGTGCAGGGGTTGAAGGATCTGGGGCGCGATGACGTGCGAGTCAGCATGCCTAATCCGCAATGGGAAGGCATCGCCAAGCAGATCGAAGCCAGCTATCGCAAAGCTGGCGGGGATGCGCTGGATCATGCCGTGATGGACGCCAAGGTGAAGGATGGCAGCACCTATCTCACGCGCATCCATCATCGTGAATCGCCGTTGCGCGTCTTGCAGGGTGACTCGGATGCGGCACCGGTGTGGTCGACCGAGGCGTATTTCCAGCAGCAGGTGTTGCACCGCCCGGTTGAAACCGTAGCGATCCCGGCCGAGCAGAACGTCACCGCCACCTACACCGCCGCACGCATGAAAGACGCGCCGCACGCACAGGCCGCCAAGGATTTCCTGGCTTTCATGACGTCTGCGCCAGCGCAGGCCATTTATCGCAAATACGGCTTCCAGCCGCCGCAGCCATGAAATATCTGCGCACTGTCAGCCTGATTGTCGCGGTGTCGTATGTGGGTATCGTGTCGGCCGCGGCAACCGACGGCGCCACGCTTGCGCAACGAGGCAATGGCCATGGTGCTGCCCCGTGCATGGCCTGCCATGCGCCCAACGGCGGCGGCATGGCCGCTGCGGGCTTTCCGCGCCTGGCGGGCCTGCCGGATGCGTACCTGCGCAAGCAATTGGAAGATTTCGCGAACGGGTCGCGCGCCAACGCCACCATGCAACCGGTCGCGCAGTCGCTGAGTGATGACGAGCGTGATGCCGTGGCGGACTACTACAGCAAGCTGCCGGTGCCGGCGCAGGTTCCGGCGCCGCCGTTGAAGAATGACGTGGCGCAGTCCGGCCAGATGCTGGCAACGCGAGGCCGCTGGTCGGAAAACCTTCCTGCCTGCGAACAATGCCACGGGCCCGGCGGCATCGGCGTGGGTGATCACTTCCCGCCGCTGGTAGGGCAATCGGCGACTTATATCGCCAACGAGCTGCATGCCTGGCAAGGAGGCTCCCGGCACAATGATCCGCTGCAATTGATGCAGCACGTTGCCGCAAACTTGAGTGATGCTGATATCACCGCCATCAGCACGTGGTACGCAGCGCAGCCGATGGCGCCGAAGGAGCAGCAACCATGAAAGCCGCTTGTCTGTCGTTGATCGTTGCTGCGCTGGCGTTGTCGGCCTGCAATCATTCGGCGCCGCAAGCGGTCGCGCCGGTGGCAAAAACGCCGGCGCCAGCGGCGAGTGCGCCCAAAAAAGCCGCTCTATTCGTGCCGCCGCCGGAATCGGCCATACCCAGCGATGATTTCGGCA
Organism: Dyella mobilis; assembly: GCF_016904945.1. Classification (GTDB taxonomy): domain Bacteria; phylum Pseudomonadota; class Gammaproteobacteria; order Xanthomonadales; family Rhodanobacteraceae; genus Dyella_B; species Dyella_B mobilis. The sequence continues at coordinate 297,309 of NZ_JADIKF010000037.1, read as the reverse complement.
AGCAGGTGGCGTTGGGGCGGCAGATATTCATCGATCCGGGTCGCTATGCCAAGGCCTATGTCGGCAATGCGCTCAGCTGCGAAAACTGCCACCTCGACGCGGGTCGCCTCGCGCATTCCGCGCCGCTGTGGGGCGCTTATCCGATGTATCCGGCGTATCGCAGCAAGACGCACGATGTCAGCACCTTCGCCGCGCGCCTGCAGGGATGCTTCAACTACAGCATGAACGGCAAGGCGCCACCGCAAGGCGATGCGGTATTGGTGGCGCTGGAAAGCTACGCGTATTGGATGTCCAAGGGCGAACCGATCGGCGTGGCGCCGCCGGGTCACGGCTATCCCAAACTGCCCAAGCCAGCCATAGCACCCGATTACACGCGGGGTGAAGCCGTGTTCAAACGCGATTGCGCGTTGTGCCACGGCGACGACGGGCAAGGACAGCAGGCAGCAGGACGCACGGTGTTTCCGCCATTGTGGGGCACGCAATCCTTCAACTGGGGTGCCGGCATGGAGCAGGTCAACAACGCTGCGGGCTTCATCAAGGCCAATATGCCGCTAGGTCGGGGCAATACGTTGAGCGACCAGGATGCGTGGGACGTGGCGTATTTCATGGATGCACACGAGCGGCCGCAGGATCCGCGCTACACCGGCTCGATTCCGGCTACGCGAGCAGCGTTTCACGACACGCCCGAATCGCTTTATGGGGCGACCGTAAACGGACAATTGTTGGGGCGCGGGGTCGCTGCTCGTCCGTGAGATGTACGGAGTCTTGCTTCGTGCTGACGGACGCAAAATTTTGCGCTGATGCGCAAGGATGCATCTGGGTGGCGTTCAAGTGCCGTGACGCGTCGAAATCATCTGCAAATGTCTGCTGAAATCGCTTAGCATTTCAGTACAGGGGCTTTCGACCAGCAGCGCTACGGCGGTGGCTTTGGGTGACGCGCGGTGAAGCTGTTCGCGTGCGCGCGCAGCGTAGTTATTTTGCCGAAATCGTCCAATGTCGACGTCACGCGGCGACCAGCTCCCTGACAGAAGAACCGGACGATGACGTGTCCGGTTGTTGCGGGAAGCATCAGGGGCTCGATGGATCGATGATGGCTGTTGCAAATCGATGTCGTGACAAATGCGCGAGAGTGAGTGCTCCGTCGTGCGGCATTCGCGCGTTATTTGCATGCGCCGCACGTACCTCCTCAACCTTTTGCAGAACTGACTTTGGACAACGTCGAGCTGGCGTGGCGGGCTCGTGCGCGGATATTTCATACAACTTGGAGTTGTGCTGATGCGTCAGTCGGATCGTCGAAATGTGTTGGCCCTTTCAGTGAGCCTGGCGCTGGCGGCAACGTTGGCCGGTTGTGGTGGCGGTGGTGGTGGTGGCGGCAACAGCAACGTGCGACCGACCATTGGTGTGTCCACGCCGACGCCAACGCCAACGCCAACGCCAACGCCAACGCCAACGCCAACGCCAACGCCAACGCCAACGCCAACGCCAACGCCAACACCAACACCAACACCAACACCAACACCAACGCCGGCGCCAACGCCAACGCCAACACCAACACCAACACCAACACCAACACCAACACCAACACCAACACCAACACCAACACCAACACCAACACCAACACCAACGCCCGCACCCGCACCCGCACCCGCACCCGTTCCGGCGGGTTACAACCCAAGCCAGCTGACTCCTGAGAATGTTCAGACAGCCTGGTCTGTCGGCGGCAGCTCGACCAGCAATCAAGGTCAAGGCGTCAAGGTGGGAATTATTGATTCGGGTGTTGAGCTCGGTAACCCAGCGCTGCTCAATCGCATAACGTGGTTCAAAGACTACGTGGAGCCGTCGAACACGACGCCTACAGATACCGTAGGCCACGGAACCTTGATGGCGCAGATCATAGGTGGCACCGCCAATCCAGATGGCCCCAATGGCATGTACAACTATGGTGGCGTTGCACCGCAATCATCGCTGTACATCGCGAGAATTGCCGAAACTGGCGACGGTTATCAATTCAACTTGGCAAGTCAGGCCGTTGCGGACCTTAATGCGCAGGGCGTCAAGCTGATCAATAACTCGTACAGCGTAGACCTGTCGATCACCGATCCGACCAATGGACAAAGCGTTGCCGCGACTCGCTATGCGCAGTTTTCGCAAGTAATGGGAAATGGTCAGCTGATGGTATGGGCTGCCGGCAATAACGGTAACACGGAGCCGAATGTTGAGCCGGGCGTGCCGTACTACTATCCCTCGCTTGAGCACAATTGGCTCGCGGTCGTGAATGTGGATGTCAATGCGAGCGGCCAGCCAACTCAGCTCGATCCAACGTCCAATCAATGCGGTGTTGCTGCCGGCTGGTGCCTCGCTGCAGCGGGCGCGACATATCTTTCACCGGTGCCGGGAACGGATTTTTCCACTGGTTACGCATATGGAACATCAAATGCGACGGCTGTCGTCACCGGTGTCGCTGCGCTCGTCTGGCAGCGATTCCCATTCTTTACTGCTTCGAATGTCCAGGAGACTTTGCTTGGAACGGCCACGTCCGGAGGCAATGCCGCTGTGTTCGGCTATGGAATGGTTAATGCAGCTGCTGCCGTCAATGGACCGGCGTCGCTGAACTGGGGTGTATTCGACGTTAATATTCCAGCAAATGAGTCGGGCACGTTCTCCAACTACATTGCCGGGGCAGGAAGCCTGCAGTTGGATGGTAGCGGATCGCTTACGCTGAGCGGCGGAGGACTCTTCGGTGGCATCGTACAGAATGGCGGAACGCTTACGCTGACAGGCAGTGACACTTTGGATAACGATGCCCAGATCAATGGGGGCACCTTCGTCATGGGAGGCTACTTGGCGGCAAGTCAGGTAACGATCGCTCAGGGCGCCACGATGGAGTTGATGGGGTCGATTTCTGGCGGCGTCATCAATAACGGTACGTTAGATGCCAGGCTCTCCACTCAGCCCAATCCCAACTTGCCAATTATTCAAAACAACTACACCGCTGCATCTTCGGCGACGACCATCATACAAGCAGGTGACGCGCTGGCAGTATTGGGGCAGGCGAACCTAAACAGTTCCAACCTGATCCTCTATATACCGCCTGGCTATCAAGCGTCAGCCAATGTGTTGGTGTTAAACGCAACAACCTTGTTGGGCATGTTCGGCACAGTGACTCTCAATGGTGGCGTGTACACGACGGGAACTTTGTCTTACAACAACAATGATGTGTTTGCCGCGCTCACACAATCATCGGTTTCTTCGGTTGCTGCCAGTTCGATGACGAACATTGCAACGACGCAACAGACGGCGCAGCACATTCAAACGGCGTTGGCGACTGTAAACCCTGCAACACCATCGAAATCTTCTGGTGGGTCGTCATTCGCCGCCGCTGCCGATGCCTTCTACAGTGTTTACTCCGTCCCTCAGGCGGAGGCGTCCATTAACAGCCTCTCTGGTCAGCTGCTCGCGTCCTCACAAGCGCTGACTTTTGAGCAGGCAGGCATTGTCAATCGCACGGTGGCAGATCGCCTGGTGGACTTAGGTGACGGCAATGCACGGCAGGGAGCCTGGTTCCAGGGCACTGGTGCCGATGGCGACATCGCACGCAGCGGCTACGCTACGGGCAGCTACAGTGGCGGTGGCTCCGTGGCCGGCTATGACGTGAGGCTTGCCGATGACTTCATGCTGGGTGTGGGGCTGGATTGGAATCATCTTGGCTCAAGCTACAGCCTGGAAGGCGGCAACAATACATCCCGCAGCACAGGTGCGATGTTGTATGCCAAATGGTTGGCCGGCAACGCGTACGTGTCGGGCCGCATCGGCGAAGATTGGATACACAGCGACACCAGTCGCTGGGGTGTGCTCGGTGTAATGCCGGCCGCCATCAGCAGTTCGCGCAATGACCAAATGACCTCGGCCTATTTGGAAGCCGGTTACGATGTGAAGTCCGACGCGTGGACCACTACGCCGTTCGCGTCGCTGGGCGATGAGCATCTAGATCGCGGTGCGATCAACGAACAGGGCGCGGGCGGTTTTGGCATCGCGGCATCGAGCGAAGATTTCAACCAAAGCTATGCACAACTCGGTACACGTCTGGCCTATCGCTGGAACTGGGGCGCAGGGCAACTCTCGCTGAAGGGATATGCTTTGTATCAGCGCATTCTGGGTGGTCGCGATCTGGGATTTACCGCGGCCTATGCAGGCGCCCCCAACGCAACGTTCGAGTTGGAAGGCGTAAACTCGCCGCGCAGCAGCGCTTGGGTCGGTGCCGGGTTGAATGCCGTGATCAACAATCACTGGTCAGGCTTCCTGAATCTGGACGGGCAATTCGCGAGTGGCGGTAACAAGGCCCGAACGCTGAGTGCTGGCGTGCGTTACCAGTTTTGATTCGCCGGCACGGCACGCTGCCGCGCTGATCGCAGGTTTGTGCGGTGGCGTCAGGGTGACGCCACCGCGTCATTCTTCCGACGCTTGCGTCACTCGGCGCAGCTCAGCGCGTAGTGAGATCGTTGTGCGCCATCTTGCTAAGAAGAATCGCTTAAGCCCCGGTGAGACATGGGCTTCTCCATCCGGCGCCTAGGCCTTCCGCCGAGCGCCTTCACGCTGGCGTGAAGGCATTTTGGCCTCCTCTTCAGGCACGGACCTGAACGAGCTGAACAAAAAGGTCTGAAAAAAGGCTGGCATTCGTCTTGCTTCGACTGTCATCGGGTTTAGCAGTCTAGATAGTTGATGGGTGCCTAGATCAGGGGTGTACGCGTTCACGCACCGCGAGCGGTTCGACTTTCGACGCCGCGGTGCGCGTTTTTTGAATCGAGCTCGCTGGCAACGCTTCAGCAATTTTTCTGCCCACGCAGCGTGAAGGCGCTTTGCGCGCAAGCACGTGGGAACTGCACATCCAAATATCAGGCCGAGTGCGTGCACCCGGCTGCGCGGTGAGTTTTGTCTCGATGTGTAACGGGCAGGGTTGTGGTGATGGGGCGTCAAAACGTATTGGCTTTTTCGATTTCATTGAGCTTGGCGCTTTCGTTGAGCGCATGCGGTGGAGGCGGTGGCGGCAATGGCAATGTGCAACCGTCCAGTGTTGCACCTGCGTCCGCGTCGCTGAACTCGACACAGGCTTCGACTTCGGCGGCAACGACCGCTCCAGCGCCATCGCCATCCTCTTCGCCTTCGCTTTCGTCGTCGCCGTCAGCGACGCCATCGCCTTCGCCTACTTCCACGATCACCGCGGCACAGGTCAATGCCGAGTTGCGTTTGCAGCTGGATCCGGAAAACGTGCCCGCGGCGTGGGCTTCCGGCGGTTCCTCGACGAGTGTGCAAGGCCAGGGCGTAAAGGTCGGCATCGTCGATACCGGCGCACAGGCCAGCAACCCTGCGTTGGGTGGGCGCATCGGCTGGTTCAAGGATTACGTGGACCCGGGCAATACCTCGCCTGCCGATCCCTCGGGGCATGGCACGGTGGTGGCGGAAATTCTCGGCGGTAGCGCCAACAGTGACGGTCCGATCGGCGATCCCTTCTACGGCGGCGTCGCACCGCAGTCGTCGCTATACGTCGCGCGTGTCGGCGATGCCAACGCGAGCTTCAATTTGAGCCTGGTGCCGCAGGCGTATACGGATCTGCTCAATCAGGGCGTACGGCTGTTCAACAATTCCTACAACGTGGAACAGCCGATCACGTCGCAAGGCACCGGCAGCGGTTCGCTGGTGGCACAGGAGCAAGCGTATTTTCAGCCGGCCGTGAATGCCGGCGGGTTGCTGGTGTGGGCAGCGGGCAACAGCGGCAACAGCCAGCCGGATGTGGAGCCCGGACTTCCTTATCTCGAACCCTCGCTGCAAAAAGGCTGGTTGGCGGTGGTCAATGTGACCATCAATGCCTCGGGCCAGGTGGTGAGCCTGGATCACGGCGCGGAACCGTCCAATGCGTGCGGCGTGGCGGCGTCATGGTGCCTGGCGGCGCCGGGCAATCTCACTTTTTCGCCGGTAACAGGCACGTCCTTTTCCTCGGGCGCGGGCGAGGGCACGTCATTCGCAGCGCCGATTGTCACGGGTGCTGCAGCATTGGTGTGGCAGCGGTTTCCTTATTTCACCGGCAACAATGTGCAGGAGACCTTGCTGGGAACGGCAACGTCATTGGGTGATCCATCGCTATACGGCTATGGCCTGGTCAATGCGGCGGCGGCGGTGAATGGTCCCGGTGCGCTGGATTGGGGTGTGTTCGACGTCAACATACCCGCCGGCGATTCTGGCGTGTTTTCCAACACGATGAGCGGAGCCGGCACGCTGCAGTTGGACGGCAATGGCAACCTTGTGCTTACCGGCAACGACCATTTCGCCGGCATCACCATCAACGGCGGGAATCTCGCCATCACCGGCACGGATACTTTCGACGGCAGCGTCAGCGTCAACGGCGGTTCGTTCACCACCAGCAATTCCTTGACCGTGCCGGCGATCAATGTCGCGCAAGGGGCGGCGCTGTACGCGACCGGCGTGATTGCCGGCAACATTGCCAACGCAGGTGTGCTCAACGGCACACCGCCGGCCTCTTCATCGGCAAGCTTGCAGGTGCAGGGCAACTACACGGCATCGTCCACTGCCAACACCGTGGTGCAGATGGGCTCGCCGATCAAGGTGTCCGGGCAGGCATCGCTCCACAGCTCCACCCTTACGGTGATCAGCAACGCGGCCAGCGAAGTGACTGGCGTGGTGTTGCAGGCAGTGGGTGGACTCATAGGCGAGTTCGGTGCGCTGGTCGTGCAAGGCAGCGTGTTCAGCAGCGGCTCGGCCAGCTACACGCCGACCCAGGTGAATGTCACGCTCAGCGGTCCATCGGTGGCCGGTGTCGCGCAGACGACGATGCCCCATGCCGCAACGACGCAACAGACGGCGCAGCACATCCAGACCGCGCTGAACCAAACCTACTCGCCCACGGCGGCCAGTGCATCGGGCAGCCCCACCTTCCTGCAGGCGGAAGGACAATTCCTGCACGTCACCTCGATCGAGCAGGCGCAGACTTCGATCGATTCGCTCTCCGGCCAGATGTTGGTTTCCTCGCAGGCGCTGACCTTCGAGCAGAGCGGCATCGTCAATCGTTCGGTGGCCGATCGCCTGGTTGATGTGGACGACGCTCCCGCTCAGCATGGCGCATGGCTGCAAGCCATCGGTGCCGGCGGCAACATTGGACAGGCGGGCTACGCCACCGGCAAATACAGCGGCGGCGGATCGGTGGGTGGATACGACGTTGCCATTGGCGACCACGTGTCCGCCGGCTTCGGCGTGAACTGGAATCGCCTCGGCGCCGATTACGATCTTCAGGCCGGCAGCGGCAGTTCGCGCGCCGTCGGCGGCATGCTGTACGGTCGCTATGACGTGGGCCAGGCGTATGTCGCTGCGAGCGCCGGCGAAGACTGGATCACCAGCAACACCAGCCGCTGGGCCGTGCTTGGCAACAGCAGCGAAGCGATTGCCAGCGTGCGCAAGGATCATCTCACTTCGCTCTATGGCGAAGCAGGCTACGTGATCCGCGGTCCGCAATGGAGCGTAACGCCATTCGCGTCGCTGGGCCTGGAAAGCCTGGATCGCGGCCGCATCGCGGAACAAGGGGCTGGCGGCTACGGCATCGCCTCGCCCTCGGCCACCTTCAATCAGACGGACGGCCAGATCGGTACGCGCGTGGCCTATCGCTGGAATTGGGAAGGAGGGCAAACCACCTTGCAGGCCTATGCGTTGTACCAACGCCTGATGAGCGGCAGCAATCTGAGTTTTCCCGCGGCATACGCGGGAGCGCCCACGGCCACGTTCCAACTGGAAGGTGTCAACTCGCCGCGCAACAGTGGCTGGGTAGGTGTCGGCGTCAACACGCAGGTCGGCAAGCGCTGGAGTTGGTTTGTGAATCTCAACGGCCAACTTACTGGGGGGCGCACCAATGCCGCCATGGTCAGCGCTGGGTTCCGTTTGCGTTTCTGAAACCCGTATGGTCATTGGCACGGAGCCGTTGCCTTTGCTCAATCAAGCAGCGGTGTTTGTACCGACGCCGCGGTCTTCGTCAATAGCATCGGTTGAGGCAATTCGTTCCGTCCGGCAGCGCAATAATCTTCTCGCGATCATCGCGCCGCGATGACGACTTCGTCACGTGATGAAAGGGTGTTTGTGCGCATCTGAAAGGCCTCTGTGAGGAGCTTCGCACAATTCAAATCGACCTCTGATGCTTCACATTCGCTGCACGATGCGGTGGCGACATTGCGCGTGCTTTGCATGCAAAGCACGTGTCCGGGGGACGCGTTGGAGAGGGCCGATACTTGGGGCTTTATATCCGCGACGCCTGCGAAGAAAGGCTCTTCGTCAGCGAGGGAGCGCGCTTCCATCTTTCAGAGATTAGGAGTACGCGATCTATGGCTTCGTTCAAGCATAAACGCCGCCCGTGGATGGGCGGCTTGATGGTTGCTGCCCTGGTTTTGCTGGGCACGACCGCTATCACGGCGCAAGCGGCCGATGCATCCGCGCCGCAACTGCGCACCGTGGCATCTTTGGACGCCAATGCGCGACCGGCGGACGTGCCCGCCGATTATGTCGTCACGCCGCAGGGATTTTTCCCCGCCGCCTGTGTGCATCACTTGTTGCCGGGAGAAAGTCTGCGTCACGACGGCAGCATTCAAGCGGCAGATGGCAGCCACCGCACCGTAGCTCCGTGCACGCAGCCGCGCTACACGAAAGACGGCACGCGGATCGATCCGAACGGCGCGGTCACCCGGCCCGCGTTTCAGTCGCTGCGTCGCCGCGCTGCCCAGGCCGTCAACGGCTGGGTTGACGATGCGAACTACGAGAGCAATGTCGCCATCGGCAATATCACTTCGTATTGGGTGGTGCCGTCGGCACCGAGCAATCCGGGCGACGCCATCAACTTCTTCTTCAATGGCTTGGAGCAGTCCGATACCGACAGCAATGCCACCATTCTCCAGCCCGTGCTGGACTGGGGCAATTTCGGCGAAGGCTGGCACATGACCAACTGGAACTGCTGCCTCAACGGCCAGGACTATTACAACGGTCCATTCAACGTGAGCACGGGCGACACCATCGAAGGCATCGTGGCTTCGACCTGTTCGCAGGATCCATGCGACAACAACAGCGCCACGGTGACGTCCATCGACCTGACCAACAATCAAAGCCTGGCTTACCAGACCGATGCCTACGATCCGCTGTACTGGGTGTTCGGCGGGGTGCTGGAGGCGTACAACATCAGCGATTGCTCGCAATTTCCAGCGAGTACATCGGTGGATTTCTATGACATATCGGTCACTGACATCAACGGAAACCTGATCGCTTCCCCGCCGTTTGCCGGCGAGGTCGATGCACCTTCGTCAGACGTGCAATGCAGCTATCAGACTGCCGCGTCGCCGACGGACGTAACGGTCTTTTATTGACGGAAGGAGGCCAGGGACGGCCTCTTCTTGCATGGCGGGACGAGAGCCGGAAGGCTGTCGTCCCGGATGTCATACGTGCTTGTCGTGATCGGCTGCCACGTGATCGTGTTCGCGATGCTCGACGATCACGTGCCGCTCGTGTAGCTCTTCGCTGGTATTGAGCGGCAATTCGCCTTGTTCGGCGGAAGGATCCGGTTCGGGCGATTGCGCGGCTTCGGCTTGCTTGGCGGCAGGGCGTGCGGATTCCTTCTCCGGATCGCCGCCCGTGATCTTCAGGATGGAGTGGCGCATTTCGCGCGCCAGGATGACACGCGCGTCGCGCACCATGCCTTCCAGTGCGCTGTCGTAGTCGAGCTTGCCGTTGTCGTCGGTCCACACCACGCGGCCTTCGCGCAGCTTCTGAATGAAGCCGCGGAACAGCGCCTTGTCAAAGAACTCCGGTGCGGAAGGTTCGCTGAGCAGGCTCAGGCGTTGCGCGGTAAGCGTGCAGATGTTTTCCAGCTCGGCCGCGGTAACCGTGTGCGGGCCGTTCTTTACCAGGGCGGCGATGGCGATGTAGTAGCGCTCGAAAGCCTGGATCAGGCCGCGCGCGATCACCCTCAGCTGGTAGGCCGCGTCGTCCTGGCCGGGGCCGCGTTCCAGTACGCGGCCTTCGCCGGTGGCTTCGAGCAGGCCGCGGCGCACGAAGAAGTCGATGGTGGCCTGCAATTGCTGGCCGAAGCCTTCGCTGTCCCACGGTAGGAACAGTTCACCCTGGATAAACGGATAGATGATGCGGCCCAGGCGCAGGATCGAGGCGCGCGTCATGCGGCGGTTGTTGAGGAAGCAACAGGCCACCCATGCCGCCGGCGCAATGATGTGCTGCACGTTGTTGCGGAAGTAGCTGAGCAGCACTGCCGGCTCGCCTTCCACCGTCAGCACGTCGCCGAGCGGGTGGCGCACGCGGGTGATCCAGCCCATCTGCTCGCCGTAGGCGACGATCGCCGCCGGCGCCAGCGGGGTGAGCGTCATGCGGTCGGAATAAGGCAACTGCTCGAACAACGACTTCATCAGGTCCAGCTGCGTCAGCAGATCGTTTTCCGCCATCGCATGCTTGGGCGTTGCCAGCAGGGCGAGGGCCAGCAGGTTGATCGGGTTGACGTCGGCAGCGCGGTTGATGTTGATCTGGATCTGCTCGGCCAGCTTGTCGACCACGTGATTCAACCACTCCGGTTTCACGTTCGAATCGGCCGTGATTTCGCGCCAGTCCTTGCTGGCCGCGTCGAGCATCGGGGTCAGTTCGATCGGTTCGCCGAAGTTGAGTGCGACGTGGCCATAACGCTGGCGCAGCACGCCCAGGCCGCGGATCAGGCCGAGCAGGGATTCCTTCTCTTTCGGCTTGCCGGAGAGTTCGCCGGCATAGCTCTTGCCCTCCATCAGCTTCTCGTAGCCGATGTACACGGGCTGGAACAGCACGGGGCGGCGCGGCGCGCGCAGAAACGCGCGCACGGTCATGGCCAGCAGGCCGGCACGCGGCGCCAGTAGGCGGCCGGTGCGCGAGCGCCCACCTTCGATGAAGTATTCGATCGGCACGCCGCGGTCGATCAGCTGCGCCATGTATTCGTTGAATATGACCGGATAGAGCGCGTTGCCCTTGAAACTGCGGCGCAGGAAGAAGGCACCGCCGCGACGCAGCAGCGGGCCGATCAGCGGCAGGTTGAGGTTTACACCTGCAGCGATGTGCGGCACCACCACGCCCGAGGCGTGCAGCTGGTAGGACATCAACAGGTAATCGGCGTGGCTGCGATGGCTGGGCACATATACCACTTCGTAACCCGGTGCCGCGGCGCGGACCTTGTCGAAGTGATGCATGGTGATGCCGTCGTACAGCTTGTTCCAGAAGTTGCGCAACAGGAACGACAGCGAGCGCACCACCGGATGCGAGTAGTCGGCGGCGATTTCCATCGCCATCTTGTGTGCGCGTTCAAAGGCCTTGGCGTTGCCGATGCCTTCTTTGGCCGCGGTGGCCGTGATCGCATTGCGTACCGGTTCGGCGTTGAGCACGGCGTGGACCACCGTACGTCGGTGCGAAAGATCGGGACCGATCACGGCGGCGCGGATGCGGCGGAAATGCGTACGTAGTACGCGCGCGATCTTGCGCGCAAAGCGCTCCTGCCGGAGTTCGCCGCTTTCGGCCATCACCGAACGCAGCGACACCGGTGCGGAGAAATGCACCACGGTATCGCGGCCGTTGAGCAACAGCGCGAGCATGCGGCGGAAGCGGCCGACCATTACCCAGTTTTCCGAGAACAGCACGCTGAACCAGCCGGTTTCGCGCGAAGGTGCGCGTCCGACGTAGATCGAGACGGGCACGATCTGGATGTCGTGATCGGGGAAAACGTCCAGCGAGCGGATCAGTTGCCCGATCGGTTCGTTCGGCGAACGTTTGCGGTTGCGTCCGAACACTTCGCCATCGCGACGGGCCAGCGCAAACACCGAACGCCTGCGGCGGGTATACGCCAGCGGTTGCATCGGACTGGGCAGGCCGGCCTCGCGACAGGCGCGGTCGAGAATGAGCGCGTCGGATAATCCGTCGCGCTCAATCACGTAGCAAACCGTGGCATCGCTTTTCAGCAGCGCGGCAGGTTCTGCCGGGTCGCGGCGAATGCGCACCCAGGGTTCGAGCAGGTGCCCGGCGAGATTGAACCACCAGGGGGCGCGGCTGCGGTAGGCGGTTTCCGCGGTCGTCATAGTCGGCATCTGCCTATTCTATCGTTAGCTGGTCGCGGCCTGTGATCGTGATGTGAAGACGGCGCGCGTCAGTAAGTCAGCCTTTGGGTTTGACCGCCACCGCACGGCTCGCGGACGAGCTGGCAGCCGGAGCTTGCGTGCTTGTCGCCGGGGTCGGAGCGCTTGTTCCTGATGCGGGTGCGGTCGGATGGGTCAGTTGTTCGTGCTGGGCGCGGGTGCTGTCGAGCAGGTCCTGGCTATACCAGCGGCCATCCACCTGCACCAGTTGCGTATCGGTGCTCAAGGGTTTGCCCAGCAGTGTGTAGTCGATTTTCACCGTGGCCCGATCGTGGTCGACGCTGACGATGCTCACCTTGGCGGAGTCCAGGGTATCGTCGATCGAGAGTCCATAAACACTCAGCAATTGCTTGAGGCCGCCGTAGGCCAGCGAGTACTGCTTCATGGCGTCGTCGAAATCCATGCTTTGCAGTTGGTCCGGGCTTTTCAGGTTGAGCTGGCGTGCGGTGGCCACGACGACGCCGACGGACTGTTTGGCTTTGTCCTGGTCGAACCATGGCGCTTGTTGCGCCCAAGGCAGCAGCACATTGAGCGCGTCGCGCGCCTGCTGCTTCTGGTTCTCGGTCAGCGTCTTGCTCTGCGCAATGCCGGTGGTGAGGATGGCCTGGCCCACGCCGATCATGATCGGCAATTGGTCGTGGTACTGCGTTTCCATTTGCGCCAGCTTGGGTTTGAGCTGGTCGTACAACGTGGTTTCCGCATTCGGGGCGGTGAGTTGCTGCACGGCCTGAGTGAAGCGGGCGCGGTCCTCGTCGGTAATCGGGCGCTGGTCGGGTCGGGGCAGCTTCCAATCTGCGCGCAGGTTGGCGTAATCGGGCGGGGGCAGGGCTTGCTTCCAGAAGCCGGCGAAATCGCCTGCCTTGAGCAGGGTTACCGATTGCTGCACGGCGGCCTCAGGCGTGGCGCCTCCAGGCGCCTCGGTGGTTTGTTCCTTGTTGTGGCAGGCGACCAGCACGAGCATCGCCAGAACCAGCAGGCTGCGGCCAAGTGTCTGAAAACGCATGGAATCTCTCAGGGGTGAGGGCAGTGGCGACCCGGCTGGGCCTGCGGCGGAAAGGGCGCCGCGGTGCATCTTAGAGCCTGTTGCATGTCTCCACGCATACACGCGGTTTGCGTCCGACGAGGACCGTACAGAAACGTCGAGTCGGTTCCAAAAGAAAACCCCACGGGCGTTGGGCCTCGCGGGGTCATGCCGGCATCGCCGGAAGGGAAATGGCCGTTGCCCGCAGTGAATTTGGAGGTCAGCAGGATTCGGCGGAGCCCATGATACGGGTCCGCCAAACTTCATGCAATACTTTAGGTGTTGCGTTGTAAGTGATTGATTTAAAATTCAATCAATGCGCAAGGAATCGATCTTTTGCTGGCGACGCTGGCCGCGCGGCGCGCTCCAGTCGTTGTTGAACAGCGCCGGCTCCCACGAACCATACGTGGGATTGGGCAATACGAACCAGCGGTGGCCGATCCAGTTCGTATAGGGGGCCATGGCTTGCGCGCGGCCGGCCTCAGTATTGCTCATCACGCTGACGAAGTCGCCGAGTTGATCGCCAAATTGCATCAGTACCCGGTAGTGTTGGCTGACGAGCTGGCGGCGGCAGTTTTTTTCGGTGCCGACCTGATCGCAGCCGCGCAGCACGGTGCCCAGGCCCAAAAAGGCTTCCGGCCCCGATACGGGCAGCCCGACCTTGCGCAGATTGTCGAGCGTGGCCTGGTCCAGGTCTTGAGCGCGATTGGATATGTAGATCACTGCAACGCCGTGCTTGGCCGCAAACTGCGTGAACTCCACGGCGCCCGGCAAGGCGCGTGCACGTTCTTCCTTGCACCACTTGGCCCAATCGGCTTCGTTGTATTCACCGCCGTTGCGTACCAGGCGCGCCTGGTAGGGCGAGTTGTCCAGCACGGTCTCGTCGATATCCAGAATCACGGCCGGCTTGAGGCCCTTGTAAGGCGCAATGCGATCGTCCGAAGGCAGCGCATCCCATTGCTTGTCCTTCAGCGCCGCCAGCAACTGCGATTGCGCGTTGCGATAGGTTTCCAGGTAGATCAGGTCATGCTCGAGCGCGTTCTGCGTCCAGGCCACGGCATTGAGGTTGTCGTCCGCCGGGACGGCGGGCGATGCGGGCGCAGCAACCGGCGCAGGCGTGGCTGCGGCGGGTGCGCGCGGTACCTGGCTGGCGCAGCTGCACAAAAGAAACGTGGTGCCCAGAACGAAAGGCAGGGACTTGGACATGAAACACCCTGTAGAGCGACGAAAGTCCGCGGAGGATGCCGCAAGTTTATGACAGACTTGCTCCGAACCGGTCATCCCACAGGTCCCCGCTCGTGTCTGCCCTGCTTCAATCCGCCCGTGGCATTCGCATCACCAGCTATCTCCTGGCTGCCTTCGCGTTGACGATGGTGCTGCTGTTGCATCTGCTGCCGGCCATGCTTGCCGGCTTGCTGGTGTACGAGCTGGTGCACGCCATGACGCCGCTGCTGGGGCGACGCATTTCCGGTGAACGCGCGCGGCTGGTGGTGGTGACGGTGCTCGGTGTGGTCGTGGTCGGCCTGCTCACCTTGCTGGTCGTTGCGCTGATCGGCTTCTTCCGCCGGGAAATGGGCGACCCCGACCTGCTGTGGCAGGACCAGTTGATGCCCCTGGTGGAAAAGGCGCGCCAGCAACTACCGGCAGCGATCACCAGCCGGCTGCCGGACAGCGTGGACGAACTGCGCGTGATGGCGCTGGATCTCACGCGCAAGCACGCCATGAGTTTGCAGAACCTCGGCAAGGAAACCGCGCGGGTGCTGGTGCGCATCATCATGGGCATGGTGCTGGGTGCGCTGGTGGCGCTCAATCGCGCCCGCCCGCCACATCAGGTGGGGCCGCTGGCGGCGGCGCTGGGCGAGCGTTGCCAGCACCTGGCCGAAGCTTTTCACAACATCGTGTTCGCGCAGATCAAGATATCGCTGATCAATACCGCGGCCACCGGCATCTTCCTGCTCGGTGTGCTGCCGCTGCTGGATATCCACGTGCCACTGAGCAAGACACTGGTGGTGGTCACCTTTCTCGCCGGCCTGCTGCCGGTGATCGGCAACCTGATTTCCAATACGGCGGTGACGATCGCCGGCCTCTCGGTGTCGGTGTGGGTAGCCGTGGCGTCGCTGTGCTTCCTGATCGTAATTCACAAGCTGGAATACTTTCTCAACGCGCGCATCATCGGCACGCAGATCCGCGCACGCGCGTGGGAGTTACTGGTGGCCATGTTGGCGATGGAGGCGGCGTTCGGCCTGGCCGGCCTGGTGGCGGCGCCGATTTACTACGCGTATCTCAAGAGTGAGCTCGAGACGGAAGGGATGATTTGACGATGGCCGCCCCGCGGGATGCCGGGCGTTTCGACCGACGTGGTGCGAGCGTTTCAGACTTCCAGGCAACGGGTGGGAACGGTTCAATCGTTGGGCTTGATGCCTGCACCGTCCTGATTGCCGCGTACCGCAGCGAGCAACGCATCGTCATCGATGCCGCCAGTCCAGGTATTGCCGTGCAACAGTTGTTCCAGCGGCAGGCGCGAGCGCCAGCCGGCGATTTCGAGTTCCGGTTTGGGCAGGAACTCGCTGACGTAGCCCAGGCACAGGTAAGCAACGGGATACACGTGCTCGGGCAACTTCAGTACCTGGGCCAGCAGCGAAGGCTCGACGATGCTCACCCAGCCCACGCCGATGCCTTCCGCGCGCGCGGCCAGCCAAAGGTTCTGCACCGCCAGGCAGGTGCTGAACAGGTCGGTTTCCAGCATCGTGTTGCGGCCCAATACGTGGGGGCCGCCGCGCTGCCGATCGCAGGTAATGCAGAGATTGATCGGGCTGTCGACGATGCCTTCCAGCTTCAAGCGGCGGTACTGCGCCGCGCGATCGCCTTCGTAGTTGTTGGCTGCCGCTGCGTTGGCTTGCTGATACAACGCCTTTACCGCGTGCTTGATCTCGAGGCTGTCGATGACCACGAAATCCCACGGTTGCATGAAGCCGACCGAGGGCGCCAGATGCGCCGCCTGCAGCAAGCGAGCCAGTATCTCCGGAGCGATCGGATCGGGCAGGAACTGCGAGCGTACGTCGCGGCGTTCGCGAATGGCGCGGTACAGTCCTTCGCGTTGTTCGTCCGGAAAGCCCTGGTTGGTCATGAGGTGTTCTCAGTTGCCGGCCAGCATCGCGGCGATCTTTGCCATGTGCGACTCGGCTGTTTCGCGCACCGCTTCCTTGTCGGCTTCCAGATCCTTGCCTTCCCAATGCAGGTCGTCCTGCGGCAGCTCGTGCAGAAACCGGCTGGGCTGGTTGCTGTGGATTTCGCCATAGCGCTTGGTCTTGGACGACCAGGACAGCGTCAGCAATTCCTTGGCGCGAGTGATGCCCACGTACATCAGGCGGCGTTCTTCATCGGTGCGCCCTTCGTCGATGGCGCCATCGTGCGGCAAGGTGCCGTCTTCGCAGCCGACGATGAAAACGAAGCGGAACTCCAGGCCCTTGGCGGCATGCAACGTCATCATGCGCAATGCATTGCCGGGCTCGTCGCGGTCGGCGTGGCTGAGCAGGGCGAGCTGGGCGGCAAGGTCCCCGGCGCTGTTGTTGCCTCGCTGCATCGCGCGGAACCAGTCGGCCAGCTCGCGCAGGTTGCCCAGGCGCCGATCGCGTACGGCGGCATCGGCGGTAGCTGCGGCGACGTGCGCGGCATACTGGGTGCGCGTGAGCACGCGATCGACCAGGTCGGCTGCGCTTTCGTGCAAGGAGGCGCTGCGAAATTCGTCCAGCAACTCGGAGAACGATGCCAGTGCTGCGGCAGGACGCGGGCTGAGCTGGCGCAGGACGCTGTCGCTACGCGTGGCTTCCAACAGCGAACAATGCCGGGTTTGCGCGATCTGCCCGAGCTTTTCCAGCGTGGTGGAGCCGATTTCGCGCTTGGGCACATTCACCACGCGCAGAAAAGCAGCGTCGTCGCTGGGGTTGGTGAGCAGGCGCAGATAGCAGAGCAGATCCTTGACTTCCGCGCGATCGAGGAACGACAGCGCGCCGGTCAGGTGATAGGGCACGCGTGCCAATCGCAGTGCCTTTTCCAGCGGGCGTGCCTGGAAGTTGCCGCGATAGAGAATGGCCATGTCGTGCCAGCGCACTTTGTGCTTTTCGGCCAGCGTGGCGGCCATGCCGGCAATGCGTTCGGCTTCGTGCTCGTTGTCCTTGCACTCGATGACGCGGATCGGCGCGCCCTCGGGGTGTTCGCTCCACAGTTTCTTGGTGTGCAAGTGCGGATTGTTGGCGATCAGCTTGTTGGCCGCGCGCAGGATGCGCTTGCCGCAGCGGTAGTTCTGCTCCAGCTTGATCACGCGCAGGCTCGGCCAATCCTTGCCGAGCTGGTCGATATTTTCCGGATTGGCGCCGCGCCAGGCATAGATGGACTGGTCGTCGTCGCCCACGCAGGTGAAGTGCCCGCGTTCGCCCGACAATGCTTTCAGCAATCGATATTGCGCATCGTTTGTGTCCTGATATTCGTCCACCAGCAGATAGCGCAGGCGTTCGCGCCAGCCGTTGCGACATTCTTCGTCGCTTTCGAGAATGCGCAAGGGCAGGCGGATCAGGTCGTCGAAATCCACCGCGTTGAAGACCGCGAGCCGCTGCTGGTAAAGCTCGTAGATGGTGGCGGCATCCAGCTCGCGCGGACTGCGCGCGGCAGCCAGCGCTTCTTCCGGCGACAGGCCGCTGTTCTTGGCGCGGCTGAGCAGGTTGCGGATGCCGAACAGCACGTCGGGCTTGGCACCTTTGGGTGCGAGTTCCTTGACGATGTTTTCGCTGTCGTCGGCATCGAGCACCGAGAAGCCGCGGCGCAGTCCGGCGCGCGCGTGCTCCATCTGCAGGAATTTCAGCCCCAGCGCGTGGAAGGTGCACACCGTCAGTGCTTGCGCATCCTCTGCGCTCACCAGCTTGCCGACACGCTCGCGCATTTCGCGCGCGGCCTTGTTGGTAAAGGTGATGGCCGCGATCTTGGACGGCGCCAGCTTGCACCGTTGCACCAGGTGGGCAATTTTCTGCGTAATGACGGACGTCTTGCCGGAGCCTGCGCCGGCGAGCACCAGCAGCGGGCTGTCGACGTGTTCGACGGCGGCCAGTTGTTGGGGATTGAGCATGCGGCGGGCACAGCTTGATGCGCAGAAGCGCGGCGCATGATGGTACCAGTGGGGGCGGGGAAATGCGCTCCGATACGTGAGCTGTCATCGATCGGCACGAGCAGGTTGCCAATGGGGTGACGCAAGTGCCTGATTCGTCGGCGCCGGGGACGAGCTAGGGGTTCCCGGCGTGCAGACGCCGCAATGGATGTGGCCGCGACGGAATACTATTTTTCGTCGCTCGGTTCCGGTTCGGCATCGCGGACGGATGAGGTAACGGGTTCCTTCAATCCGTTTTTCGGCGTGGCAGCGCCCTCGGCCCGTGCCGCGTTCAGGTCCACCCAATCGTGGCGCACGCTGTCCTGCGCCTGCTTGAGGCTGAGGTTGGCCTCGTAGTATTTGCCATGGGCGAGCAGGTCTGCGGCTTCATCGACGTCTGCCTCGATGTTTTTTACCGGCACGACGGCCAGGGCGTAAGTGACGTCAATGTCGGCAAGGCGCAGCGTTTCGATGGCCCTGCTGCGCTCACCCTTTTTCAAGTAGGCGTCTGCGGCCGCCACGGCGGCGATTTTCGTCGGATCACCCTGGTAGGCGGTATCCAGCGAAAGGTTTGCGCCGATCGGCAGCCACCGCGTCGTGCTTGCGTTGTCGGCCGGCGCTGGATGGGTTTGTCCCGGCGGTGGATGGAGATCGGCTTCGGCCTTGTCAAAAGCGGTGCCGTCGGCTTCGGCTTCGATCAGCGACTGCTGCGCGCGTCGGATCAGTCGCACGGCCACCTGCGGATGACCATTGAAAATGGCCAGTCGTGCAGTCTCGATGTCCTGGAAAGCCTGGGTACCTTGATCGGACAATTTTTGCAGATCGTGCCTTGCGCTTGCGTTTTGAGGGGCGTCTGGCGCCGCTAAAGCGGTATCGGCGGCTACCGATGCGCAGATGCCAGCGGCAACGGTGATGGCGACAACGGCGGCTGCGCGGTATGGAGTCACGTGTTTGTCCTTGTCAGTCCTTGAGGAATACGGCTTCCAGGCTTCCCGATCGCATCGAAAAACCGTGCGGGAATCTATGGACAGGGCGGATCCGGGGCGGTTCCGGCGGAAGTCTCCGATGGCTCTCGGATTTAGTCGAAATGGCGGTACCATGTGCCGCCATAGGCACGGTGGGAAACATGGCCAAGCTGTATTTCTATTACTCGGCAATGAATGCCGGCAAGACGACTAATCTGCTGCAGAGCGCGTATAACTACTACGAGCGCGGCATGCGCACGCTCATCCTCACTCCGGCCCTGGACAATCGCTATGGCGAAGGCATCGTCGCTTCGCGCATCGGCTTGAAATCGCACGCGCAGCGCTTCAGTCATACAGAGAATCTTTGTGCCGCGGTGCAGGCGGATATCGCCGCCCATGGCGATCTGCATTGCGTGTTCGTCGACGAAGCGCAGTTTCTGGCCAAGGCGCAGGTGTGGCAGCTCACCGACGTGGTCGACGAGCTGAACATCCCGGTGCTCGCCTACGGGCTGCGCACGGATTTTCGCGGCGAACTGTTTGAAGGCAGTCGCTATCTGCTGGCCTGGGCCGACAGCCTGGAAGAGATCAAGACCATCTGCCACACCGGCCGCAAGGCCACCATGGTGGTGCGGGTGGACGAGCAGGGACGTGCGATTACCGAAGGCCCCCAGGTTGAGATCGGCGGCAACGAACGCTATGTGTCGGTAAGCCGTGCCGAGTTCAAGAAGATTACCCGGGGGCACGGCCGGATCGAGTTGCAACAGCCCAGCCTGCCGCTGGATGACAGGCGCTGACCTGCGCTTTCTCAAGGACCTATCGATGAGCAATCCCGTCTATTTTCCCGCCTGGCAGCGCCCGCACTGGCAATCCAGCGAAGAGGAAGTCATCGTCCAGTTCTACGTGTTCGGCGAATTCCAGCCGGTCCGCGTGCCTTCGGAGCCTTACGGCAGCGACGGTCTGCCCGAAGAAGTGCAGCTGAGCAGCCATCACCACCACGTGCTGCGCGACTGGGAGGGTTATCCGCTCAAAGGTCCGCTGGGCGAACTGTTCAAGAACGATTCGCCCGAAGCCTTCGAAAAAGCCCTCGCGGCACCACAGGTGCTGGTGTTGCACGGGCGCTTCAAGGACAGCGCGGATACGGGCTATCTGCGCGACATCTTCGGTGTACTGGCCGGCTTGCTGGACATGGGCGGCGTGGCCATTCTCGATCCGCAGATCCTCACTTTGTTCAGCGCCGAGGAGTGGCGCCGGCGCTATCTCATCAAGGACGGTGCACCGCTGCGCCATCACGTGCTGATCCTGCGTGACGAGGAAGAACAATCCGATCGCCTGTGGATCCACACGCGCGGCTTGCGCAAGTTCGGCCGCCCCGACATCAGCCTGCGCGACGTGCCGCCGGCCGACATCGATCGCGCCGGAGCATTGTGCCAGCGCCTGATGGAGCTTCAGGCATTGGGGGCCCATTTCAAGGATGGCCAGTCGCTGGAGGTCGATGGCATGTTCGGCGGACTCACTGCCGAATTGGGCGGCGGCTATGACGACCCGCAATTCAACAATACGTATGTCGCTTTCTACTGGCCCCAGGGCGAAGCGTAAACGCGGGCCGCTTCATTTCTGGCATTTGGGACACCAGAACGTGGAGCGCTGCCCAAGTACGGTCTGGCGAATCGCCGTGCCGCAAACCCTGCACGGCTCGCCTTCGCGCCCGTACACGAACAGCTCGCGGAAGAAATAGCCCGGCGCGCCATCGGGATTGAGAAAGTCGCGCAAGGTGGTGCCGCCGCGCTCGATCGCCCAGGCCAGGATGCGTTTCACCTCGCCTGCCAGCCGCTGATAGCGCGCGCGCGAAACCGAGCCTGCTTCGCGGCGCGGATCGATGCCGGCGGCAAACAGCGCTTCGCTCGCGTAGATGTTTCCCACGCCGACCACGATGGCGTTGTCCATCAGGAACAGCTTCACCGCCGCCTTGCGTCCGCGCGAGCGGCGGAACAGCAAATCGCCGTCGAAGGCGTCGGTAAGCGGCTCCGGGCCTAGCCCGTCAAGCAGGTCGTGCGTCGCTCCCGCCGGCTGCCACAGCAGGCAGCCGAAACGACGCGGATCGGTGAAGCGAAGGATGCGGCTGCGCTCGCCGCGTAGCGGCTCGAGCGCGATATCTACGTGATCGTGTGCGCCCGGGGCGATGTCGGGCGGCAACACGCGCAATACCCCGGTCATGCCAAGATGCAGCAGTGCGCTGCCGGCCTGGGTATGCAACAGCAGGTATTTTGCGCGGCGTTCCACGTCGTCGATGCGTTGGCCGGGCAGCAGCTCGCTGATCTCGCGCGGAATCGGCCAGCGCAAATCGGCGCGCCGCAACGTAACGCTGCTTACCCGGTGCCCGATCAGGTGCGGTGCGATGCCCCGTCGGGTGGTTTCGACCTCAGGCAATTCAGGCATGTCAGAGTGCCTTGATGGAGGTGCTTTGCGCCGAGCGCGGTGCATAACGCAGGGAAACGATGCCGATGCGATCGCCGGCCTGCACATAGACATTGTGCCCGATCGCGGTCTCGCCGCCGAACTGCAACGTTTGGCCGTCCAGATCCAGCTTGGCCCGTGCCGGGGCAAGCCCTATCTTGGCCGCCTCATAGCTGCTCGCCGGCGCCCAGTTCTGCACGGGCGCTGCCGCGATGCGTATCAATTCGCCCAGCCGCAGGTCATCGGCGCGTGCGTTCGTGTCCGTGTTCAACCAGTGGCCGTCGCGTTTGAGGTAATGCTCGGCGGGCGCGCTGCCGATTTGCAGGTCCACGCGGGTGATTGCTTCAGGATCGAGTGCAAGCAAGGTGCCCGGCGCGGCGAGTCGGTCGCTGCGCAATTGCCACCATGCGGCCCCAAGCAAGGCGGCGACGGCGATCATCAGCCAGAGTAGTCGGCGTGTTGCGCGCTTCATGCCCGGCGCCGGCGCCACGTGATGAAGCCGCCGATCAACAGCAGCAGGGCGGGTATGGCGAGAATGAAAGCGAAGCTCAAAAGGCTCAGTTCACTTTGCGACACCGTCAACACGCGGTCGGGTGCGCTGCGCGAAGGCAGGTTGATCAATTCGTCGTCGCCGAGCAGCCAGTCGAAAATGCGCTCGCCCAGGGCACGGTTGCCGCCGTTGCCGAGATAGCTGTTGGAGAGAAAGTCGCCATTGCCGATCACCACGACGCGCTGTTCGCTCTTGGTCGGGCTGGGCGAAAGCCGGCTCAGCGTAAAGCCGAAATCGAGCGGCCCCTTGAGTGCATTGGTTTGCGTATCGCCCACCGATTGCATCGTGGCCTGGGGGCTGGAGCGCAGGAAGGGTGTGAGCTGCCATTCGCCTTTGCGCGCTTCGGCCAGCGGCGCGACTTCCGGAAACAGCGTGGTAAGCGTGAAGCCGCGCGTGATCGCGCTGGGCGGATAGTCGCCCAGCGGAATCATGCGCGGGTCCTTCAGGCCCAGCGCAGCCGACGATGAAGGATCGATCAACTCGCCGGGCAGCACGCGGATGTCCAGCGCATCGGCGAGCGGTTGCAGGCTCGGGTCCAGGTTGCCCGGGTCGGTCAGCCACAACAAATTGCCGCCGTTGCCCAGGTAGTCGAGCAGTGCCTTGGTCGCCGCCGACGAAAGGGAAGCCTGCGGGCTGGCCAGCACCACCAGGTCGGTTTGTTCCGGCACGGTTGCCGTTTGTGAGAAATTGAGCGGCACCGCACGCATGCCGCTCTGTTCGAGCTGGCTGACGAAAGTGCCCAGATCGGCGTTGGCGACGCCGTCGGCACGGCGCTCGCCGTCACCGGTGACGAACGCCACGATGCGATCGCTGCCGCGCACCAGCCGCTCCAGCGCGTTGGTGAGGCTGCGTTCGTTCAGCGCATCCAGCCGCTGTTCGCGCTGTCGATAGTGCAGGATCAATTCGCCGTCGACGGTGATGCCGAGGTTGCGCATCGCGGCAGGATCTTTCTGCGGATCGACGAAACTCAGGTGGATGTCCGGCTTGGCTCGGATATAGGTCTGCAGAAAAGCGGCGATCGTCTGGCGCAGGTCGCCTTGCGGATTGGCATAGCTGACGATGTCGACCGGACCGTCCAGCTTGGCCAATACCGCGCGCGTTTCCGGCGACATGCTGGCGCGACTGCGGTAGGTCCAATCGGCGACGCGATCGTGGCGCGAGGTGAGATAGCCGATCGCCAACCCGCCAAGCAGCACGAGCAGCGCAAACAACCAGCTATTGAGGCGACGGAGCAAGGTTTGCATCAGCCGCGCTCCCGGTCAGCCGCGAGCCGGCGTACGCCCAAGGCCAATGCAACGGCGATCACCAGCAGAAACCACGTGATATCTGCACTCGATACCAGACCGCGCAGCAGCGTTTCCTGGTGCGTGCTCATCGCCAGCCAGTTGAGGAAACCATTGTTGACGCCGGCCAGTTGCGCGCCGAGATTGACGCAGTTGAGCGCCAACCCCGCCATCAAGGCGGCGACGGCGGCCACGGCGGGGTGCGAGGCAAATGCGGAGCAGCTCACGCCGATCGCGCCGAGCACGGCGAGCGCCAGGAAGGTGCCCAACGTGGCGGCGGCAAGCTTGCCCCAGTCCAGCGACGTGCCGTGCGCAAGGCTGATCGGAATGGCGATGGCCAGAAGCAGCCACAATGCCAGCCAGATCAGCACGGCGAGATATTTGCCGAGCAGAATCCGCGTCGAAGAAAGCCCGCTGGCAAACAAAAGTTGCAACGTGCCGGCGCTGCGTTCGCTGGCCAGCGTCGACATGGTAAGCAGCGGCACCAGCAGCAGCGCCAGCTCGATGACGCCGAACGGCAGCGGGCTGCCGGTGATGAAACTGCTGTACATGCGCACCGCCACCAGGTCGGTATAGCCGGGGCCGTCCGGCAAGGCGGCGAGGCGTACCTGGTTGAGCAGGAAAATCTGCAGCAACAACGCGAAGCGCCAGCCCAGTTCGGCCAGTGCGAGGGCGGCGATGAACCAGCCGAGCGGACGCACGAACAGGCGGCGGAGTTCCAGCCGCGTCACGGCAAAAAGTGTCATGCGGCCTGGGCTCGGTGGGTGGCGATGTCGAAAAAGGTTTTTTCCAGAGCGGCATGCTGCTCGGCCGGCAATGCCGCGTCGTGGCGCAAGCTGCCTTCGTGCAGAATCGCCACCCGGTCGCAGACCGCCGTGACTTCGGTCAGCTGATGGGTGGACAGGATCACCGCCGTGCCGTTTGCGGCCAGCTCGCGCAGCAGGCCGCGCAGTGCGACCACCTGCACCGGATCCAGGGCGTTGGCCGGCTCGTCCAGCACCAGCAGAGCCGGGCGATGCAGCAGCGCGCAGGCCAGGCCCAAGCGCTGGCGCTGACCTTGCGACAGCACGCCGGCCAGGCGGCGCGAGATGTCCTTAAGGTCCAGCCGCTCCAAGACCGCGTCGCGCATGGCGTTGAGATTGGCGCCAGAAATACCGCGCAGCCGTCCGTGCGCGTCAAGATGTTCACGCACGGTCAGTTCCGGCCACAGCGGGGCAGCCTCCGGCAACCAGCCGATCGCCTGCCGCGCCAGTTCAGGGTGTTCTGAGAAATCCTGTCCTTGCAGCCGGATCACCCCACTATCGGGCAGCAATGCCCCGGCGATCATGGCCAGGGTGGTCGACTTGCCGGCGCCGTTTACTCCAAGCAGCCCAAGCACTTGGCCCGCTTCCAGGCGCAGGCTCAGGTCGCGTACGGCGGGGCGGCCGGCACGGTGCCGGACGACCTGTTCAAGTTGCAATACGGGAGGTGAAGCAGGGTTCGGCGCGTTCATTGCATGATTGTCGGGGCGACCCTATACAGCGCACAACCGGTCACCGTCACGAAGCGGTGTTTTAACGGAAGTGCAAGCAAGGGCGCGGTACCATGCTGGTAGGTATGGGTACCCTCCCACTACACTGCTTTTTCAACGTTTCCAGGTATATCCACGATGTTAGACGCTGTGCTGCATTTCCTTTCCAATGGAGTGAGTGGCGCCGGTTGGGTGGCGATTCTCGTCTACCTGTTGGTCATGACCCAGATCACCATTTTTACGGTGACGCTCTATCTGCACCGCTGCCAGACGCATCGCGGCGTCGACCTGCATCCGGCCATCGCCAATTTCTTTCGCTTCTGGGGTTGGCTGACCACCGGCATGGTCACCAAGGAGTGGGTGGCAGTGCACCGCAAGCACCACGCCAAGGTGGAAACCGAGGAAGATCCGCATAGCCCGCAGATCTACGGTATCAAGAAGGTGTTCTGGGACGGCGTGGCGCTGTATCGCGACGCCAGCTACGTGACCGAAGACCTCGAGAAGTACGGTCGCGGCACGCCCGACGACTGGATCGAGCGCAAGCTCTACTCGGCCCACCCCTATTGGGGTCCGGCACTGATGCTGATCATCAACTTCACCCTGTTCGGCGTGATCGGTGCGGCCGTGTGGGCCGTGCAGATGGCATGGATCCCGTTCTGGGCCGCCGGTTTCGTCAACGGCATCGGCCACTGGTGGGGCTACCGCAACTTCGAAAGCTCCGACACCGCTACCAACCTGCTGCCCTGGGGTTTCTGGATCGGTGGCGAAGAGCTGCACAACAATCACCACGCCTTCCCCAGCTCGGCGAAATTCGCGCTGCGCAAGTGGGAGTTCGATATCGGCTGGGCGATGATCTGCGCGCTGCGCTCGGTCGGCCTTGCGAAGGTGCTGCGCGTGGCGCCAACTTTGGATGTGCGCCCCAACGTGCATCTGCCGGACGCCGAAACGCTCAAGGCCGTGCTGACTCACCGCTTCCAGGCAATGACCGATTACTACCGCAACGTGATCGTGCCGACCCTGGCCGACGAAGCGCAGCATGCCGGCGAGAGCATCAAGTCCGTTCCCCGTCGCATGCGCCGTGCATTTGCCGATGGCGGCCGCTGGCTGGATGGCGAAGGTCGCGAACGCATGCAGGCCGTGCTGGCCAAGCGCCCGACCCTCAGCACCGTGTGCGATTTCCGCAATCGCCTTGCCGAACTGATGGAACAGCGCGGTGCCGACCAGGCGCTCAAAGGCCTGCAGCAGTGGATCGTCGAGGCCGAGCAGAGCGGTATTCGTGCCCTGCAGGAATTCGCGCAGCGCTTGAAGGGTTATGCCTTGGTGGGCAACAACGCCTGATTGCTCTTGCAGCCATCGAAATCAAAAAGCCCGCCTCGATGGCGGGCTTTTTTGTGGGGATATATCGACCGAGATGGTCAGGGCATGAAGCGCGCACGTTGTTCGGGTGTAGGCACGAAGCATTGCTCGCTGCGCCCGAACAAACGGTAGCGATGACGCGCCACGAAGCGGTAAACGCGATCACGCATGCCCTTTGGCGGTAGTGACGTGGCTGCTCCTAACCATTGCCAGCGCCGCTGTGGCAATCCGCCAAGAACGCGAGCGATAGCGGTGGTGTCGGTATAGCCCTTGCCGTCATCGACCAGCAGCATCGAGTATGGGGAATGGGGGTCCAGGCCGTGTGATTGCAATAGCTGGCGTCCGCTATCCGATTGCATGGCGGCAAACTGGTAACGGCCTGCCTGATCGTGTTTCAACAGGAAGCGGATCCAGCGGCTACACAACAGGCAGGTGCCGTCGTAGACCACGATCAGTTGCGCGTACTTTTCAGTCATCCGGCACGATCTCCAGCCAGCCGCGGTAAGTCACCAGCCTGCCAGCCAGCGGCAGACGCGTGTCGATATCAAAAGTGTAGCGCCCGTCACGCGCGCTGCAGCGCGAAACTACCTTGCCAAGCCAAGTGCGAGGTATGGGCATGCCCCATGCCGATGCGGCAAGCAAATGCCAGTCGATGCCCGTTGCATCGTGCTGCAAGGCGAGCCGCAGGGTTATCGGTCCGAGGCGTTCAAGTAGATGCGGTGCCTCTGCATCGCGCACGAGTACGGAGCGCATCTGGCTGCGTGCGAAACCTCGTGTCCACGTTTCGCGACCGTTGCTGCGTTCGATAGAAAACGCCAAGGCCTGTTGAGTGCCTGGCGATGGCAGCCCCAATAACGTGCGAAGCACGCGCACAACCAGGTGGGTGCCGCCCTCCAC
The DNA here is from genome assembly GCF_016904945.1 of Dyella mobilis. Classification (GTDB taxonomy): domain Bacteria; phylum Pseudomonadota; class Gammaproteobacteria; order Xanthomonadales; family Rhodanobacteraceae; genus Dyella_B; species Dyella_B mobilis. Next base: position 269,942 of record NZ_JADIKF010000037.1, on the reverse strand, counting down.
GTCTGCCATGCCGCGAGCAGCGACACGCGGCGCGTTGCCATGCATGCGCCTTACGGGTTCGGGTAGCGCCTGCCAGGCGGTGTCGCCAAGCAGGCCGGGAAAGAGTGCGTTGGCTTCGTCCACGTGCGAATCATCGAAGCGTTGCCTCGGCGTTGGCAAGCGGGCAAAAAAAACCCGCCTTGCGGCGGGTTCTTTCGAAGGCATCAGTGCCCGGCCGGAGCCGACATCACTTGATCTTGCCTTCCTTGTAAATCACGTGCTTGCGCACAACCGGATCGTACTTTTTGAACTCGAACTTTTCCGGGGTGTTCTTCTTGTTCTTCTGCGTGGTGTAGAAGTGGCCGGTACCGGCCGACGAGATCAGGCGGATCTTGTCTTGCTTGCTGTTAGCCATGACTTACTCCTCAGACCTTTTCACCACGGGCACGCAGGTCGGCGATCACGGCCTCGATGCCCTTCTTGTCGATGGTACGCAGCGCCTGGTTGGAGACGCGCAGTTTCACCCAACGGTTTTCGCTGGGAACCCAGAAGCGACGCTCATGCAGGTTGGGCAACCAGCGGCGACGGGTCTTGTTGTTAGCGTGCGAGACGTTGTTGCCGGTCCGCACACCTTTTCCGGTGACTTGGCATACACGGGCCATGATGACCTCCGTAAATTCGTGAACCGCCCGTTGGCCAGGGCGACATCGGCCCAGCGGCGCCATGCGCCACGCGATGCTGGAGGTAGAGCTTTCGCCGTGCGTCGTGAGGTCCGCATCGCGTTGCGAACGTGCCCGGAAGACCGGGTCGAGTAGGGCGAGCCGCGCATTGTCTCAGAAAAACAAGGCGGTGCGCAATATTTGCGCAAAGGCGGCTTCGGCATGGGACCAAGAGCGGGGCAGCGGTCTCATGGCGGCAGACGGGGATGTATGGAACAATCCTTTCCTTTGCGCCCCGCGCGCGTGCCCATTTGAACCGAGGGATTCCCATGGCAGAAATTACCGCCAACGGCCAGAACAACGGCCCCGCCGCCGGCCAGCCGACGCTGGTGCTGCAAAAGATCTACGTGAAGGACGTGTCCTTCGAGGCACCCAATGCCCCGCAGATCTTCCAGGAAATCGGCGAAATCACTGAAGCGCCTCAGGTCCAGCTCAACCTGACCCAGCGCGCGACCGGCCTGGGCAACGATCTTTACGAGGTGGTGCTGAGCCTCACCCTCACCTGCACCATCAACGAGCGCACCGCCTACCTGGCCGAAGTGCACCAGGCCGGCCTGTTCGGCATTGCCGGTTTCACTGAAGCCGACCATGCCGGCATCATCGGCAGCTATTGCCCGAACCTGCTGTTCCCCTACGCGCGCCAGATCATCTCCGGCCTCGTGCAGGAAGGCGGTTTCCCGCCGTTCCTGCTGCAGCCGATCAATTTCGAGGCCCTGTACGCCGAACAGCAGCGCCGCGTGGCCGGCGGTGAGCCGCATACGCTCAACAGCTGAGCTTCACCACCATGAGTGACCAGCCAACGATGGCTGTGCTGGGGGCCGGGTCGTGGGGAACCGCGCTGGCCACCCTGGCCGCCCGCAATGGAGTGCCCACCCGCCTCTGGGGTCGCAACCCCGAGGCGCTGGCGGACATGAAGGCGACCCGCCGCAATCAGCGCTATCTGCCCGACCTGGAATTGCCGGCCGGGCTGGACTACGAGCCCGACCTGGCCGCTGCCGTGCGCGGGGCCAAGGTTGTGCTGATCGTGGTGCCCAGCCACGCCTTTACCGACATGCTGGACGAGATCGCGCCGCTGCTCGATCCCGACGCCAATATCGCGTGGGCAACCAAGGGCTTCGAGCCGGGCACCGGGCGCTTTTTGCATGAACTGGTGGCCGAAAAGCTGCCTGGGCGTGCCGCCGCGGTCATCACCGGGCCGTCGTTCGCGCGCGAAGTGGCCGCCGGCATGCCCAGCGCCGTCACCGTGCATTCGGAAAACGATGCCTTCGCCCAACAGCTGGCCGTGCTGCTGCATGCGCCCAACTTCCGTGCGTATTCGGGCAACGACGTGCTCGGTGCCGAGCTCGGCGGAGCGATGAAGAACGTGCTGGCGGTTGCCACCGGTGTAGCGGACGGCATGAAGCTGGGCCTCAATGCCCGTGCCGGCCTGATCACCCGCGGCATGAACGAAATGCTGCGCCTGGGCGTGGCACTGGGTGCGCGACCGGAAACCCTGATGGGCCTGTCGGGCCTGGGCGACCTGGTGCTCACCTGCACCGGCGATCTGTCCCGCAACCGCCGCCTTGGTCTGGCACTGGGGCAGGGCGTGGGTATCGACGAAGCCGTAGCGCAGATCGGCCAGGTGGTGGAAAGCGTGGTGACGGCCGACGAAGTCATGCGCCTGGCCAACAAGCACGGCCTGGACCTGCCCATCAGCAAGGGCGTGCAAGCCGTGCTGCATGGCGAGGTGACGCCGACCGAAGGACTCAAAGCCCTGATGGCGCGCGAACAGAAGCCCGAATATCCGATCGGCCTGTTCGAACCTCGCTGAGACTGCATCTTGTCGCCGCCATTCCCGCACGAGCAGGAACGGCGGCGGAAAGCGCAAAAGACACTGCGAAAGCCGGAAAAACGGCCGCAAATGCTGACGCCCGGCGCATTGCGTTTCAGATATCTCCACATCGCTTGTCGTACCGACCCGGATCGCTGCTAAGCTCAAGGTTTTGATCGCTCCAGGGATCGCATGCGCATGCACCTACCGGACGAGAAACAGCACGGCGATCCTTCCGCCACCGGCGAGGAGCGAGAGGAAAGCCTGCCAGGCGTGTGGCGCAAGCTGCTGGCCAAGCCGGCTGTCGCCAGCGCGGCGCATGAACACGTCGTGCTGGGTTTCTTCTTCGAGGTGATGCCCGAAGAAGGCGCGCCTTACGGTCGCCTGGATGCCGCCCCGGTGCTGCTGGTACCGGTCGAACACGGCCGCTTCACTCGTCCGGCGCCGCTGGAAAGCAAAATGCTCGCGCACACGGCCATGCAGGCGCACGAGCAACGCCTGGCCACAGCCGTGCTGGGCCTGCCGCAGGCTTTGCGCAAATCGCGCAGCTACGCGCGGCTGGCCGGTCACGTCGGCAACACGCTGTTGGCCGAAATGCTCGACACGGCCCCCTGCTTCCTCGGCGGCCTGGCCGGCCTGCGTCTTTCGCGCGGCAAGTCGCACCAGCTCAACTGGCATTGGCATCTGGAAAACGACGGCAGCCAGCGGCTGCTGCCGGCGCTGCCGCACAGCCAGCGCCTGCTGCGCGTGGATGGTCTTTGGTTCCTGGATGCCGAGCGCGCCGAGCTGGGGCACCTGGAAGCCGATGCGGAAGAGACGCATTGGCTCGACCTGCCTGCGCTCAAGCACGAATACAGCCGCATCCTGCGCGATCGTCTGCCGTCCAGCCGCCTCGCGCATCGCCTTCCGTTGCCGCAGGTGTTCGACGAACTGCGTCGCGCCGAACTGGCGCCCAAGCCAGTGCTCACGCTGCATGCCCTGACCCGTCATGCGCGCCTCGCCGCCGGCACTCCGCCGCTAGCCTATGCGCGGCTCGCCTTCGATTACGCCGGCGAGCGCCTGCCCGGCCGAGGCGGCGAGCCGCTGGTGCGCCGCATACGCAATGGCCAGTTGGTGGAGATCACCCGCCGCCGCGCCGAAGAGCTGTCCACCATGGAACAGCTGGAGCGCGCCGGACTCACGCTCGGCGTGGATACCGAAGGCCTGCCCTGGGATCTGGCCGACACCCTGCCGGAAGATGCCTGGCTGTTCCCCGGCAAGGGCCACTCCGGCGCGCTGGAAGTGAACACGCCGGCGCGCTGGCTGGCGCTGCGACCCAAGCTGGAAGCCGAAGGCTTCACGCTCGAATACGCACCCAGCTTTCCCTTCGAAGTGCTCGAAGGCCCGGTGCGCTGGTACGGCAACGCGGTGGAAGACACCGACGACCACGCTTTCGATCTGGAAATCGGCATCGAAGTGGAAGGCAAGCGCCGCAACCTGTTGCCCGCCGTGGCGCAGGCGCTGGCCGAACACCAGCTCAACCTCAGCCCCGCGCCGAACGAGCCTGAGGACGCGGTGTGGTACGCGCCGGTGGATGAGCGCCGCCGCGTGCCGGTGCGCCTGAAAGAACTGCGCGGCCTGCTGGCGCCGCTCGCCGAATACCTGGAAAAGCCCAAGAAGAAGCTGCACCTGCCGCGGGTGCAGGCCGGCCGCCTGGAAGAAATCGTCGAAGCGCTGCCCAGCGGCGGCGAGCTGCAGGCGCCCGAACAATTGCGCGGTTTCACCGCACGCCTGCGCGACGCGGCCGAACGCGCCAGCGACGCGATACCGCAAGGGCTCACCGTCGAATTGCGCCCCTATCAGCGCGAAGGCTTGCGCTGGTTGAACGCGTTGGCCGAAGCCGGCGTCGGCGGCGTGCTGGCCGACGACATGGGCCTGGGCAAGACGCTGCAGCTCATCACCCATTTGCTCGCGCTCAAAGAGAGCGGCGCCCTGTCGCAGCCGGCGCTGGTGGTGGTGCCCACCAGCCTGATTCCCAACTGGCTGGCGGAGATCAACCGCTTTGCGCCTTCGATGCGTGCGCTGGCCTTGCACGGTCCGCAACGCAGCGGCGATTTTTCGCAGATCGCCGCGCAGGACATCGTGTTGACCAGCTATGCCTTGCTGCCGCGCGACGTCGTCACCTTGCGCAAGCAGCCGTTCTCGCTGATCGTGTTCGACGAAGCCCAACAGGTGAAGAATCCGCGCACCCAGGCGCGCCGTGCCGCACTTACGCTGCGTGCGCCGCGCTGCATCTGCCTTACCGGTACGCCGTTGGAAAACCATCTCGGCGAGCTATGGTCGCAGGTCGATCTGGCGGTGCCGGGACTGCTGGGCGACGAAGGCGCGTTCCGTCGCCACTATCGCGTGCCGATCGAAAAGCAGCGCGACGAAGAGTGCCAGGAGCGCCTCAATCGTCGTCTTGCACCTTTTATTTTGAGGCGCACCAAAGCGCAGGTCGCCTCCGAGTTGCCGCGGAAAACCGAGATCACTCGCCGAGTGGTGCTGGATGGTCGCCAGCGCGAGCTGTACGAAAGCCTGCGCCTGTCGCTGGCCGACGAGCTGCGTGAAGTCATCGCGCAGCGCGGCATTGCTCACAGCGGCATCGTGGTGCTGGATGCCCTGCTGAAACTGCGCCAGGTCTGTTGCGATCCGCGACTGGTGAAGCTGGAGGCGGCACGCGGCGTGCGCGATTCGGCCAAGTTCGAGCTGCTGATGGACATGCTTCCGGCCTTGCTGGCCGAAGGCCGCAAGGTGCTGCTGTTCTCGCAGTTCACCGAAATGCTGAAGCTGATCGCCAGCGAACTGGAGCGCCGCCGCATCCGCTACGTGATGCTCACCGGCGAGACACGCGATCGCGCCGAGCCGGTGCAGCGCTTCCAGGACGGCGACGTGCCGTTGTTCCTGCTCTCGCTGAAGGCCGGTGGCGTCGGTCTCAACTTGACGGCGGCCGATACCGTGATCCACTACGACCCATGGTGGAATCCCGCCGCCGAAGCGCAGGCCAGCGATCGTGCACACCGCATCGGTCAGGACAAGCCGGTATTCGTGTTCCGCCTGATCACGGCCGGTACGGTCGAAGAGCGCATCGAAGAGCTGAAGGCGCGCAAGGCGGAACTTGCCGAAGCGGTATTGGAAGGCGGCGGTACGCGCGAAAGGCTCAGTTTCGATCAGGCGGACCTGGATGCCTTGCTTGCTCCGGGCTGATTGCCTGTCGTTCTAAATCGAATGTGCACGTGTTCGGTGCCACTCCGGTAACCGGGATTCCATCCGAACGAAAAGGGTTGTGCGATGACATCGCACAACCTTTTTTATTGGACGCACATCACGCCAAGGGTTAAGGGTCGTCTGATGTTGATCGCAGTGCAGGGTGCCTACGTTGTAGGGCTCTGCGCTTGGGCTCGCGTGGATCGCGATTCGGTCGCTGCTTTGCACCGGTGAGCCTCGAAGCATCCGCAAGGCACTTCACGACTTCAATAAAAGGACGTTCATCCATGGCAAGCAACTACGATTTTTTTGGCAACCCCATTGAAAGCGATCAAGCAGACTTGGTTCCAGCGGCCTCGAATGCCTACGGAAGCATCGGCCGGGATTCGATCGGTGACGCAGCGCAAGTCGCAACGACTGCCGCTGCCGGTGTGGCACCGCAAATCGAATCGGTGACGCGAGTGAATGAGAGTGGCGTCATCAGCGGAATCGGTTCCTATCACAGCACCAACGACACCACGCCCTTCATCTATGGCTCGGGCGAGCCTGGCACTTCCGTCACACTGTATGTCGATGGCGTCAAGTACGACACGGTAAAGGTCGATGGCGACGGGAAGTGGTTCTCGGCCCGCTTCACCGGCGTGAGCAATGGCGACCACGTACTTACCGTCGTTTCGGATTCCGGCAAAACCGGCGCAGCGTATGACCTGCACGTCGACTCCAGTGCCACCAGCTTTCCGCCGGATTCGGGAGGCCCCTTCGTCAGCCTCGATGGCCTGCATCCGGATGCCGATTCGCATGCATTCCTGGGGCCGAACTTCGAAGCCTCCGACCCTCTGCATCCGCAATTCTTCGGCACGGCGACGGCGAATGCATCCATAACCGTTTATGACCTCGTCACCGGTCAGGTTGTGGGTACGGCACAGGCCGATGCCAACGGCCACTGGCAGGCGGACAGTCTCGTGACGATCGGTGCCGGCGCGCATGAATTCCGCGCTGAATTGAGCGATCACAGCGCCGTGAGCGGAACCTATCCGATTTCGGTAAGTGGGAGCGCCAGTGCCACGCAATCGTCGACGGAAGCGGCTCAGCACGTCGATGCCATCCAGGCGGCAGATGTCGCCGCCACGACGCACGTGGCGTCAGCGAGCGACGTGCACGCCGACCATGCCGAACAGCTGGCGGACCCATCCACGCACGTTGTCGAAGCGACGCTGAGTGCGGCCGACGTTGAGCGCACGCCTTCCATCGATCACGTGTACGATCACGTCGGCGCGGACATTGGCTCCGGAAACGCCACCGATGGATTCCCCGAGGTGGTAGCCGGCCATGGTGGTGGTGAGCCGGGCGAACGTATCTTCGTGCTGCTGAAGCTTCCCGAAGGGCAATTGTTCCAGGTGGGCGCCAGCACCGTGCAGCAAGACGGTAGCTGGACGGTGCACATCAGCCCCGGCGATCTGCCTTTGCACGATATTTCAATCAATCTCATTGCCTGGGCGCCGTCTCTGGATCACGAGAGTCCTGCGTTCCCGGTCTATATCCAGGACCAGGACACTTCCTCCTCGTCTGCACCCCAGGTCGATAGTCACGCCGACACGGACGCTGCGCACGGCCCCTCGCTGAGCGACGTGCTAAGCAGCAGCGATGCCGGGTTGTTCACGGACCAGACTCACCACGTAAGCCATGCCACGCTCAGCGTGGCGGACGTGGATGCGCAGATTGCCACGGGTGCGTCTACTGTGTTGCATGCTCACGCGCAAGTCGCGTCGGCCGATCTCATCGCCCTGCATCATCAGGTAGTGCCGCAGGAACAGCCGCATCACGCGTAATGAGGCTGGTGTCGTAAAAAAGAAACGGCCACGCAAAGCTGCGCGGCCGTTTCTTTTTGTGGAGTCAGGCGTAGCGTTTTTTTGAGATCAACTAGGGAGATGAGGCATGGCCGGTGCTGGATGCCGTCGCTGGCGCGCCGTTGCCCGGATTGTTCTGCACCCATTCCGGTTTGCCGACAACGACGGTGCCTTGGAATGTCGAGAAATCCATGGTGGCTTCGTCATGCAGTTTGTTGGCAATCACAAAGGCGCTTTCGGGGAATGGCGAAAAGCCAGGAATATCCACGATGCCGCCTTCACGTGCCGCGTCATCGATGTCCCTGATTGTCTGGTTGAAACGCCTGATCGCACGCGTCGCGGCGACACTGTCGCCGTACCTCGGTGTCATCTTTTTCAACAGCTTTTGCGCTTCGCGAAGTTCCGCCGCCGTCGCCTGCGCACGGGCCTGGGCATTGGCAAGCTGGTATTGCGGATTTTTACGCTCCGCTGCAAGGGCGAGCCAGGCCAGGCCCAGCGGCCGGTTCTGCTCGATGTCTTCCGTGTCGCCGTTGAAATAGGCCAGGCCCAGCGTGTATTGCGCATCCTTGTTGGCCCAATAGGCCGACTCATTCAGCATGTCGAGCATCTTGCCGTAGTTTTCCTTTCCGTAGGCGGCGCGGGCTTCGCAGGCGTAGTAGTCGCCCGGCAAAATCTGCTCCAGTCCGGTGGGGCAGTTGATGTTCTTGTCGTCGAGGGCGGGAGAGGATTGCGAGGCATCCCCTTGCTGCATCGCTGTAGTCGGAGCCTCGCCGTTGACCGTGATGGCCGGTGGTGAAGCGGTCTGCGCGGCGGCAGGCGTAGCGAACGACAGGCTCATGGCGAGCGTACATAGAGCAAACAGCGACGTTTTCAGCATACCCCTACCCGAACGACTTTCCCCAGTGCAGAGCATAACGGACGTACCCCGATTTTCGATGACTTGCGTGCCGGGGGGCGGGATAGGCGGTGCAGGAATTATCCCGCCTACATCATCCGATTACGCCGACATACAGAAAGTTGCCCGCGTAGCATCCTGAATAAGCCGGGTGTGTCCTCGGAGCGAGGGTTTCACACACCCGGCGTATGAAGTGAAAGAGCGCGAGCCGCATGGGCCACTAACCCACACGACTCGCTACCACAACCAACTGACTAAGGAGTTGATCATGGGTCCCCGGATCATACGGCACCTGCACGCATGCGTGCCCCCGCTGTGCCAGCTTTCGCTCACTTCACGTTCGTGCCTCACGCACGAAGCCGGGTCTTAGCGGATATCGGCCGACTGGGCGTAGGCATACGCTTACACGGCTTGCAGATTTTTCTCTGTTATCCCTCACGCCGCGCGCAATGCGCGGCGTGTCTAACGGTGTGGAGTGAAGGTATGAAAGCGATCAAGCCTGCGGCCATGACGCTGCGCGGATATGTCTTGCACGAAGAGCAATATCGGAAACTGGAGCAGTTGCGCGATCAGTTGTTTCTGATGGCGAAAGTGATTTATGCGTCGACCGAGGAAGAGGAAGACGTGTTGCTGGAAGTGCGGCGTTCCAATCTCGGGCAGTTGCTGGAAGATTTCGGCCTGCGCGTGGATGAAGTGGTGACGGCGTTGCAGTGTGAGGGGCATCGATTGCAGACGCCGTCGCAGTGGCATTAATGGAGGGTGGTACGCGTGGGGCTACTTCCCGGCCTCCCCCTGCTAGTCCCGCGGGACGCAGTAGCAGAGGGCTGGGGTGGGGTAAATACTTGAGAAAGCGCTTCCCAGGCGATCGTCACAAGCCCGCTGCCCAGCGTAACGAAGGGAGTCAATCCCGCGCCGCCACCTCATCAATGTGCTGCAACAGATCCGCCGGATCGTCGTATACGCGAAATGCACCTGAGCGCTGCAGCTCGTCCATGCCGTAACCGCCGGAAAGCAGGCCGACACCCAAGGCGCGCGCACGCTGTGCGGCGAGCATGTCCCAGATGCTGTCGCCGATCACCAGCGATTGATGGATGTCCACGCCGAGGCGCTCGGCCGCGGCCAGGAACAGATCCGGATCGGGCTTGGCGTGGCGCACCATGTCGCGCGTCACCACCGGCACCTTGTCCGGATCGACGCCGAGCGCGGCGAGGTTGTGCGCCGCCGTCTGCATGCGCCCGCTGGTGGCGATCGCCCAGGGGATGCCTTCGCGCGTGAGAAAATCCAGCAGCTCGCGCGCGCCGGGCAACGGGCGCACCGAACCCTGTGTGTGATGCCGATTGAACGCTTCGGCGTGCCATTTCTGCAGGCGTTGGATGCGGTCTTCGGTGATATCCAGGCCGGTTTCGCGCAGCAGGATATTGGTGAACAAGCCGCCGCTCATGCCGATCTTGCGGTGGATGTTCCACACCGGCAGCAGCACGCCTTCCTTGTCCAGCGCCTCTTTCCAGGCCAGCACGTGCTGGTAGACGCTGTCGATCAGGGTGCCGTCGAGGTCGAAAAGAAATGCAGTGCTTGAGCGAGGCATGACGTTCTTCGCAGGCAAGTGGGTGGGCGCAGCGTAACCCAACCCACCTTGACGGTGCATGGACGCGTTCGTCGAACGACGAGAACGCCTGGTGCGGTTAACCGTAGCGCGGAATGTGTCCTTCCACGTCGAAACCGCAGCACGCGCACGGCGGCGGATTGCTGGCGCGCCGGTAGATGGTCGAGAACTGGCAGTAACGCCCCTTGCACTTGGGACAGGCGACGCGCAATGCAGGAATCAGCAGCGCCGCCGCGATCAGCGGCCCGGCGACGTAAAGCGCCGTGGGAATCCAGTCGGGCGCCACACCGCTGTATTGACCATGGTCAAATTGATAACCGAGGAAGAAGCACAGCGCGGTAAAGAACGGCCCTGCTTTGGCGATGCGCAATTTGGAGCGCACCGTTTCGGCGGCGGCGCGCAAGGCGCGGTGGTTGATCGGTTGTTCGGTCATGGCTGGCTCTCCTTGCCCCAGGCCTCGATGCGAAACTCAGCGTAGCACGCGTCCCGATTCCAGCACGGCCAGCGCGGCGGCGCCTAGCAGGCCGGGCTCCGGATGCGTAATCGCAATTGTCGGCACGTTGACCATCGTGTCGCGGAAGCGGCCCTTGGATTCGAAACGTTCGCGGAACCCGCCGCTTTGCAGCCAGGGCATGAGGATTTTCAGCACGCCGCCGGTGAGATACACGCCATCCCAACCGCCCAGGCTCAGCACCAGGTCGCCGGCCACGCTGCCGAAGATGCCGGCCAACGTCTCCACCGTGCGCACACACAGCGCATCGCTGGCGTCGGTGGCGCGTGCTGTGATGTCTTCGGGGGTGTATTCCTCGGCGCGCTGGCCGGCGATGTCGGCCAGGGCAAGGTAGAGATTCACCAGGCCGTTGCCGCAGATCATGCGCTCGTTGGACACGCGCCCGAAGCGCGCATTGAGGCGATGCAGAATTTCCACGTCTTCGGCCGTGTGCGCGGCGAAACCGGCGTGTCCGCCCTCGGTTTCCAGCACGATCCAATGATCGTGGCGAAGCAGCAGGCCGGCAACGCCGAGCCCGGTGCCCGGTCCCATCACTACGAACGTTTGTGTGGGTTTGTCGTGGACGGGCAGGGGCGCGCCGCCAACCGTTTGCAATTGATCGTTGCGCAACAGCGGAATCGACATGCCTTGCGCAGCAAAATCGTTCACCAGCCGCACGCCGTCCAAATGCAGCTCTTCCTGCAGGCCGTGCGCGGATACCGCCCAGGGATTATTGGTGATCTGCACCGTTTCGCCATTGGCGATGCGGCCCGCTGCGGCGATGATCGCGTGCGACGCGGTATGACCGGTATCGGCAAAGTATTGGCGGATGGTGTCGGCCAGCGTGTCGAAATCTTTCACGCGATAGCGGCGCACGCTATCCATCATCAACGGCGTATCTGCGGCGGTGTCGGCGAGCGCGAAGCGGACGTTCGTGCCGCCCAAGTCGGCGAGCAGGGTGGGGATATTCGAGCGATCCATGGGGATTCCGAAAGGCTAGCCCGACAAGACTGCCCGTTGTTGCCCCATTCGTCCAGCGCGTACGTGCCTTGCGCCCTCCCTCATGGAGGGAGGGCGCTGAAATTCAGCCTTTTTGTGCGACCAGCGCGGTCAGCAAGGCCTGCCCGTTCGGGCTGCCCAGTCCCGTGCAGGCATCCCATCCGGGCCCGGCCTGATACGCGCCGTTATTCCCCTGCGTGATATCGCGAAACGCCGATTCGCCGATCTGATAGATCGCCGCATGCAAGTCGCCCACCGGTGCGCCGAGTTTTTGATTGAAGCGTGCAATCAGCGCCGCCCACAGCGGTGCCACCGCACTGGTGCCGCCGATGACCTGCGATTGCCCGCCGATCAGTACCTGATACCCGGTCATCGGATCGGCATTGCCGGCGACATCCGGTACGCCGCGCCCGCTGCTGCCGCTGGGCGAAGCCGGTACCTTTGCGTTCTGCTGCCAGGTCGGCAGTGCGTATTCCACACTCACGCCGCCACCGGTAGCGCCTTCGTTGCTGGCGGTTTCGTTCCACACCACTTCGCTTTGAATGGTGTTGCCACTGGCCACCAGGGTGGTGCCGCCGCAAGCCAGCGAGTAAGGGCTGGAAGCGGGAAAGTCGACGTGCGGCTGGTTGTCGCTCACCCCGTCGCTGGAACCGTTGTCGCCGGCGGCGACCGTTACGGTGACGCCGAGCGCGGCCGCATCCTGCAAGGCCGTTTCCATCGCGGCGAGCGAGGAGCTGTTCCAGTTCTCTTCCGGGCCGCCCCAGCTGATCGAGATCACCGACGGTTTGTTGGTGGTGTCGTGTGCTGCCTGCGAAATGGCTTCATAGAAGCCCTGGTCGGTGTTGGTGGTGAAATACACCGCGATGGTGGCAGCAGGGGCCAGCGCGCCGGCCACTTCGATATCCAGCATCACTTCGTCGTCGGCGCTGCCACCGGGCTGGTTCTGGCCGCCGGCCACGGAAACGGCCACGACCTTCGGCTGCGGGCTGATCCCCAGGCTCGAGAAATACTGGGTGAGGTCGCTGGTGGTGAAGCCGCCGCCCAGTTCGATGATGCCGATGGTTTCGCCGGTGCCATCCGTGCCGGCGGGAAATTCGTACAACTGGCCGAGCTGAAGCGGCGTATAGCTGGTATTGGGCGCAGCCTGTGCCAGGCGCGAGCGGGGTTGCGCCACGGGGCGGCGATCCAGGCCCAGTACCGCGATGGCCTCGGCCGGAAGCGTGGGGGCGTGGCCGCATCCCACAAACGGCGGTTTGCCGCTGAACTGGTACTGGCCCAGTGTGACGCCGAACGCTTTTTCCAGTGCCGCGGGCGCGCCGCGCAGATGCAACACGCGGCGGTGCACGTCGTTGCCGGTCTCGCTCAGCCCATGCTGTTGTGCAAATCGACGCAGGCTTTCCAGGTCGGCCTGCGCCGCACCGTAATGCTGGCCGAATTCGCCGCGCGGCCAGCGCGGCGGGTGCGGCCAGAATGCGGCAGGTGGCGCGGTATCGGTGCAGCGGCGCAGGACGATGGTGATGTCGATGGGGTCAGTGCTTTGATGCGGACCGAGGTACTTCATGCCTTCCGGCGAGGTCCAGTGCGACTGGCGCTTGGTGGGCTGGCTCATGATGCGGCTCCTGGGAGGGGGACGTGCACCGGGCGAAGATGCCACGTGAAATGTGTCGATCTCGCTAACGTGCAGCGGAGCGTTTAGCTCCTGTCGATATTCTCCGAATCCTCCATCTCAGCCTCTGCGCCGCCGCGCCGCGGCGATGTGTCCGAACGCACAGAATCGACCTGGCGCTAAACTAGGCGGACAGATCGCAAGAGATGTCCCCCCATGAATTTCCCCGCCATCCGCATGCGTCGCATGCGCCGCGACGCTTTCTCCCGCGCATTGATGCGTGAAAACACGCTGCTGCCGACCGACCTGATCATGGTCGCCTTCGTGATTGAAGGAGAGGGCAAGCGCGAGCCGGTGCCGTCGATGCCGGGCGTGAGCCGCGTTTCCATCGACGGCCTGCTGGCCCTGGCCGGCGAATGCGTGCGCCTGGGCATTCTTGCGCTGGCGCTGTTTCCGTCGCCGGATGCGTCGGCGAAGAGTGAAGATGCGGCGGAAGCCTGGAATCCGCAGGGCCTGATGCAGCGGGCCACGCGTGCGTTGAAGGCGAAATATCCCGAACTGGGCCTGATCGGCGACGTGGCGCTCGATCCTTACACGACGCACGGCCAGGACGGCTTGATCGACGAGCACGGCTACGTGATGAACGAGCCCACCGTCGATGCGCTGATCAAGATGTCGCTGGCACAAGCCGAAGCAGGCATGGATTTCGTCGCCCCCTCGGACATGATGGACGGCCGCATCGGCGCGATTCGCGAAGCGCTGGAACGTGCCGGCTTCATCCACACCCGCATTCTGGCTTATTCGGCCAAATATGCTTCGTCGTTCTACGGTCCGTTTCGCGATGCGGTGGGTTCGGCAGGGAATCTGGGCAAGGGCAACAAGCACACCTATCAGATGGACGTGGGCAACGGCGACGAGGCGCTGCGCGAAGTCGAGCTGGATATCGCCGAAGGCGCCGATGCGGTGATGGTGAAGCCGGGCATGCCGTATCTGGATGTCCTGCGCCGCGTGAAAGATGCGTTCGGCGTGCCGACTTTCGTGTACCAGGTCAGTGGGGAATACGCGATGCTCAAGGCCGCGGCGCAGAACGGCTGGCTGGACGAGCGTGCCGTGGTGCTGGAGTCGCTCACAGCATTCAAGCGCGCGGGCGCCGATGCGATTCTTACCTATTTCGCGATCGACGCTGCGCGCTGGTTGCGCGGGGAATGAGTTTTTCCCTCTCCCTCGGGAGAGGGGTAAGTGCTAAACGTACTGAGCGATGCCGTTGCCGAACGACCAGTTTTCCTTGGCCGTTTCCAGCAGATTGATAAACACATCCTCCGGCCGCACGCCGGGGTCGGCCGCCAGTTTTTCTGCCACGGATTTATAGAAAGCCTGCTTCTGCGCCACAGTGCGCGTGTTGTTGCAGGCGATTTGCACGATGACCAGGTTGTCGCTGCGTGAAATGTCCAGATAGCTGGGGTCGTAGTCGAACTCTTCGGCATCGTGCTGGCTGACCAGGATGAAACGATCCTTGTCCGGCACGTTGAAGCTTTCGCGCATGGCGGCGTAGATGCCGTTGCGCAGGGCGGCGATATAGGCGGGGGATTTGCCGCGGCGTAGCGAGATGCGAACCAGAGGCATGACAGGCTCCTGAGTGGATCAGTGTTTGAATGCAGGCTGGGAAACGTGGCCGACGTCGTAACTGTCGACATCGTCGCCGGCAGGCTTGGCGACATCATTCCGCCACAAGCGAAAACGCATCAGTGTCCACGAAGTAGGGTCGAAGGCGCTGATCGCGGCAAGCGCGCCGCGCTCGACGTCGTGCCGTACTTTGGCGTCTTCTTCCTCGCGCAGCGTGCCAAGCGAGAGCTGCGCGGAAATGGGCAGGATTTCGCGCGTGGCGTGTTTGGCAACGGAAAGATCGGCTGCCGTCTCCGCGCGCCACACCGACCAGGTGCGCACGATCGGACGCCCAAACGATTCCACCACGCCGGCAAACCCACGGCCGCCAAGAAAGGCATTCATGCCTTCGTGGTTGCGCCACAGATAAAACGGTGCGTAGAGATTTTCGCGGCCGGCGGCGTAGAGATATGTCTTGAATGCCAGATGCGGGAAGTCGTCGGTGAGATGCCCGCGCTCGGCAATGCGGCGGCGGATGATGTCCACGTCGTAATCGGCGGGAAGCCCGATGCGGTACTGCATGGTGATCATGGTGTGGGTTCTCCTTCGACCGCGCGCAAAACGGACACCGCCGATACCGCACATGGCCAGCCGGCGTAAAAAGCCAGATGGGTGATCAGCTCGGCCAACGTGTCGCGGTCGATGCCGTTGTCGCGGGCACGGCGCAGATGAAACGGAAGTTGCTCGATGCGGTTGAGCGCGACCAGTGCCGAAACGGTGATCAGGCTGCGTTCGCGCGGGCTGAGCTCCGGCCGTTGCCAGATATCGCCGAACAGCACCTGGTCGGTGAGTTCGCCCAGCTTGGGTGCCAGGTCGCCGAGACTGCGCTGGCCGTAGTGCGGATCGTGGGGCATGAGGGACTCCGGTGGTCTTGACGGAGTCAGATTAGCGAGCCAGCATACTATTGAAAATCGGGAAATTTGGAATTAACTATCCTGAAAAACGGGATGATCTTATGAGCCGAGTCACCTTCGACCTGGACGTGATGCGCAGCTTCGTTGCCGGCATCGAACTGGGCAGCTTCGCCAAGGCCGCCGACCGGCTGGGGCGCTCCACCTCAGCGGTCAGCGCCCAGCTGAAAAAGCTGGAGGACCAGGCCGGCACGCCCCTGCTGCGCAAATCCGGGCGCGGCATGGCGCTGACCGAAGCCGGCGAGGTCATGCTCGGCTATGCGCGCCGGCTGCTGGAATTGAACGATGAGGCGGTCAGTGCGGTACGCGGCGTGGAATTGGCCGGGCGCGTGCGATTGGGCCTGCAGGAGGACTTCGGCGAAAGCGTTTTGCCCGAAGTTCTGGGGCAATTCCGTCGCGCGCATCCGAAGCTGCGCGTAGAGGTGCAGCTGGCACGCAATACCGTGCTGATGGACTCGTTGAAGGCCGGGCGCCTGGATCTGGCCCTGGCGTGGGAGACCGAGCAGGGCGCAGCCCATGCCGTCCACGTGGATACCTTGCCGATGCGCTGGATCTTTGGCAGCGACGAGGCTTCGGCGACCTGGCGCGAACCCGGCGAACCGTTGCCGCTGGTGGTGCTCGATGCGCCTTGCCTGATGCGCACCGCCGCGACCCAGGCGTTGGATCAAGCCGGTGTGCCGTGGCGGATCGCGTTTACCAGCCCCAGCCTGGCAGGCACCTGGGCCGCAGTGAAAGCGGGCCTGGGGGTCAGCGTGCGTACGGCGATCAGCTTGCCCGGGGATTTGCGTGCGCTCGATGCGCAGGAAGCGAATCTGCCGCCGCTGCCGAGTCTCGGCCTGGCACTTTATTGCGGGGATGCGGAGCCCGCGGTGGAGCGTTTGTCCGAATTGATCTTGCAGCGACTGCGCGAATCGGCAGTCGCCTGAATTTATTTCGCCGCCGGTGAAGTGACTGCCGGCGGAACCAGCTTGATCTCGTAGATCCACGGCCAACGCTTGCCGGTGACGAACAGCCGGTCCTGCTTGGCGTCATACGCAATGCCGTTGAGCACGTCGTTGGTAGGATCGGGCGTATCGCCTGGCTTGGGCGCCAGGCCCGTGAGATTGATCACGCCCACGACCTTGCCGCTGGCCGGATCGATCCGCACGATGGCATTGCTCAGCCACACGTTGGCGTAGATCTGTCCTTTTACCCACTCCAGCTCGTTGAGGTTGTGCAGCGGCTGACCGTTGGCGGTGACGTCGATCTGGCCGACCTGCTTGAGCGTTGCCGGATCGAGCACGCGGATGGTCGGCGTGCCGTCGCTCATGTAGATGTGCTTGTTGTCGGCCGTTAGCGCCCAGCCTTCGCCGGGATACTCGAACGTACCGAGCTTCTTGAAGGTCTTCAGGTCGTAAATGAAACCGTGGTGCGACTGCCAGGTCAGCTCCATCAGGCGGTTCTTCCACGCCACGATGCCTTCGCCGTAGTCGGGCGGCGGCAGGTCGAGCTTCTGCAGCACTTCGCCGGTCTTCACGTCGACCTTGCGCACCTGCGACTCGCCTACGGTGCCGGTCGCTTCGTAAAAATAACCGTTGAGATAGAAAAAGCCCTCGGTATAGGCCTTGGTATCGTGGGGATACTTCTGCACGATCTGGTAGCCGTAAACCGGAATGGCGTCCTGTGCCATCGCGGCGTTTGCGCAGCCAAGTAGGAGAAGTGCGAGTAGGAAGGTCAGTCGTTTCATGGGGTCGGATCATCCCACGTCTGATCATCTGCGTCAGCCGCATACTTTTACGTTCCAGGCGGGCGCCGCATGAAATAATCGGCAACAGATCACGGGTAGAACCCTAGTCATGGAGCAGGCGTGGACAGCCATCATTTTTTGAAAACCGCGGTGGTATTTCTGCTGGCCACGGTGATTGCGGTACCGCTCACCAAGCGTTTTCGCCTGGGTGCGGTGCTGGGTTATCTGCTGGCCGGCATTGTGATCGGCCCGGAAGTGCTGCGGTTGATTGCCGACCCCAGCGGGGTCGCGGCGATTTCCGAATTCGGCATCGTGCTGATGCTGTTCGTGATCGGCCTGGAACTGTCGCCGCAGCGCTTGTGGGTCATGCGCAAGTCGGTGTTCGGCACCGGCTTGCTGCAAGTGTTGGCTTGCAGCGCGGTGATCGGTGCCGTGGCGTATTCGTGGTTTGGCCTGATGGCAGGGGCGGCGGCGATCGTTGGCGGCAGCCTGGCCTTGTCTTCGACGGCCTTTGGCTTGCAGATACTGGCGGAACGCAAGGAGGCCGGCTCGGCCTACGGGCGCCAGGCATTTGCCATCCTGCTGTTCCAGGATCTGGCAGCGATTCCGCTGATTGCCGCGGTACCGCTGCTCGCGTCCACGTCTGCCAAGCACGGCATCGATTCCTACGCCGTGTTGCGCACGATCGGCGTGATCGTGGCGGTGGTGGTGGGCGGACGCTATCTGTTGCGCCCGGTGTTCCGCTTCGTGGCACGCGCCGATTCGGTGGAAGTCTCCACCGCCACCGCGCTGCTGGTGGTGATGGGCACGGCGTGGTTGATGGAAGAAACCGGTGTGTCGGTGACGCTGGGCGCTTTCCTCGCCGGCGTGCTGCTGGCCGATTCGGAATACCGGCACGAGCTGGAATCGAACCTGGAACCGTTCAAAGGCCTGTTGCTCGGGCTGTTCTTCATCAGCGTCGGCATGTCGATGCAGGTGCATCTGCTGCTGCAGTCGCCTTGGCTGGTGCTTGGCCTCACGTTGGCGCTGCTGCTGGTGAAAGGCGTGCTGCTGTGGCCGCTCGGCTTGACCGTGGGCGGTTTGCATCGCGCTGACTCGCTGCGGCTGGCGGCATTGCTGGCCAGCGGCGGCGAGTTTGCCTTCGTGGTGTTGCGCCAGGCGGCGGACAGCGGCCTGGTCGCGGAAAAGCAAAGCGGCTTGCTGGTATTGGCCATCACGCTTTCGATGGCGTTGACGCCGTTGCTCGTGGCGGTAACCGGCAAGGTGCTGGGTGTACGCAAGAAAGCGGAATCCACGCGCCCGTTCGACACCATCAACGTGGATCATCCGCGCGTGATCATCGCGGGCTACGGCCGCATGGGCCAGATCGTGGCGCGCGTGCTGCGCATGCGCAAAATCCCGTTCGTGGCGCTGGATCATTCCATCGAACAGCTCGACCTGGTGCAGCGCTTCGGCAACAGCGGCGACATCTTCTACGGCGATCCGGCGCGTCCGGAACTGCTGCGCGCTGCGCAGGCCGACAAGGCCGAGGTATTCGTGCTCGCCACCGACAACCCCGAGTCCAGCCTGCACGTGGCACGCGTCGTGCGGCGCATGTATCCGCATCTGAAGGTCATTGCGCGCGCGCGCAACCGCCAGCACGTCTGGCGCTTGATGGATCTTGGGGTGGAAGCGCCGGTGCGCGAGACGCTTTATTCCAGCCTCAAGATGACCCGCAAGGCATTGGAAGCACTAGGTGTACCGGAGGAGGAGGCGATCGCGGAAGTCGAGCGCTTCCGGCGCAAGGACGCCGAACTGATGAAGATCCAGTACTTGGTCTACGACGACGAGGCCAAGCTGTTGCAGACCACGCGCGAGGCGGTGGCCGATTTGAACAGGCTGTTCGAGGCCGACGCGGAAACTCCCGCGCCGGTGGAGAAGGGGCCGGACGCAGATACGCCGCTGATCAACGAGCAATAGTTTCGGCGCTGCCGCTTCCTGCCGTCATTCCCGGAATGGCGGCAGGAAGGCAAAGCTCAGGCGCTTACTGATCGGAAGATTGCGCGGGTTGGCGCAATGTCTGCCGCACGCTGGGAATGGCCGTGCCGCGTGCCGCCAGTTCGTGCGCAATATCGATCAGGCCCAGGTGACGGGCGACATCCGCCGCGGTGCGGCCGAAGTTGTCGGCGGCGTTGCGGTCGGCGCCGCGCGCCAGCAGCACGCGCGCAGGCGGCAGCAAGGCGTGCATCGCGCAAGCATGCAGGGCGGTGACGCCACGCTGGTCGGCGTGTTCGATCCGCGCACCGGCATCCAGCAGCACCGGCAGCAAGGCTCCGATGTGCGTGGCATCGCAAGGGCTGCCGGGACGCACGTGTGCGCCGAGCAGCAACAGCAACGGCGTCATGCCTTCGGTGTCGGCCAGGTTTGCATCGGCCTGGCGCTTGAGCACGGCGTCGAAGAGTCGGCGTGCACGCAGGCTGTCGTTCTTTTCGAAACCGAACTGCGATGCGGCATGCAGAGCACTGTGGCCTTTCGCATCCACGGCATTGGCATCGGCACCGGCTTCCAGCAAGCGCTCGGCGATTTCCGGATAGCCCTGTACGGCGGAAATCATCAAGGCAGTGGCATCGCCCGGCAGGCGCTGGTCCACGGCGGCGCCGCGATCCAGCAGCAGGTCGACCAGCGCCTCGCGCCGCGCAGCCACCGCGGCAGCCAGCGGGGTCATGCCGTTGAGGGCGCTGGCGCCGAGGTCGGCACCGGCTTCGATCAACGTGATGGCAACGTCGCGGTGACCCGCGCCGCAGGCATGCAGCAAGGCGGTGGCGCCTTGTGCGTCGCGTGCATCGACCGGGAAGCCCAGTTCCAGCAGGCGATGCACGGCGGCATCGGCGCCGAGTTTGGCGGCGTGAATCAAATCGTCGGCGCGCAGCGGACGGCGCGGGCGCTGCCAGTCGTTCCAGTCCAGCCAGCGTTCCAGTTGCGAATGTTCCAGCGCCAGGCCCAACGGCGTTTCGCCATTCACGTCCACCGCTTCGGCATCGGCGCCGTGCGTGACCAGGGCGCGCACCATCGGCAATGCGTCGGCGCCGTGCTCGAGCGCGGCGAACAAGGGTGTGCGTCCGTAGCTGTCGCGTGTGTTCGGGTTGCACCCGCGCGTGAGCAGTGCTTGCAGCAAGGCCGCTTGCCCGTTGATGGCGGCCAGGTGCAGCGGCGTGCGGTCGCGTTCGTCCACGCCGAACGGATCCGCGCCACGTTCAAGCATGCTCAAGCACAGCGACGCACAGCCGGCCGCGTCGTGCTGCGGGCGACTGAGCGCCTGCGCGAGCAGACCGGAACCCGCTGGCGTGGCGCCGGCATCGAGCAGGTCGGCGATGGCGTTGGCGCTGTCGGGCAGCATTGGCAGCAGGGCGTCGAACAGGCGCCGGCCGAGCGGCGGCAAGACGTCGGTATCGTCGAGCAATTGCGGTTGCAGCCGCGCTTCGGCTTGCAGGCCGTGGTCGAGCAGCCAGCGTCGTGCGGAACCGAGATCCGCATCGGTGAGCTCCAGGTACAGCTGGGCCAACTGTGCTTGCGACCAATCGCGCACGCGGCTGCCGAAGCTGGACACGATCGCCCAGTGGCCAAAGCGCAGCGCGTCGAGCAGATGGGCCGGGGTGTCGGCTCCTTCGGAAATGGCATCCAGATCGAGGCTGGCGGGCAGCGGCGTTTCGGGGTCGAGCAGCGCAACCAGGTCCCAGCGCCCGCTGGCAGCGGCGTGATCGAGCGCGCTGCGGCCATCGCCGCCGGGTGTCTTGGGCTCTGCGCCTAGCGCAAGCAAGGCGCGCACGGTTTCGACTTGCGCGCGCGGGGATTGGCAGGCGAGGGTCAATGCATCGCGCCCATGCTTGTCGCGGGCGAGGGCATCGGCTTGTGCATCCGCCAGCATCTGCACCACGGGGACGGCGCCGGCACGCGAGGCGTCCATCAGCGCGGTGGTGCCATGATGGTCCGCCAAGTTCACGTCGGCGCCGGCAATGCGCAGCGCGCGGGCAATCTGTTCGTGCCCCTCGGCGGCGGCGGTCATCAGCGCGCTGCGCTGCCTGGCGTCCAGCCCATTCACCGGTGCGCGGTGCTTGAGCAACATCTTGATGCCGGTGACGTCGTCGTCGGGAATGCCTGCAGCGGCGACGAGCGCCGGCTCGCCGTGGGCCGGCGATGCCTTGGCGCCGCGCTCGATCAGGAACTGCACCAACGCCCAGTTGGCTGCGCGGCAGGCGACCGACAGCGGACTGGCGCCGGCCTTGTTGATGGCGTCGACGGATGCGCCGGCATCCAGCAGCATCGCTGCGACCGTGGGTTCTCCACTAAGCACCGCACCGTGCAACGGGGTGTTGCCTTCGGCATCGGCGGCCAACGGGCTTGCGCCGTTGGTGAGCAGGGTCATCACCGCGTCCGCACGTCCGTGCCAGCTGTCGCGCGTGGCGGCCAGCAGCGGCGTCAGTCCACCGCTGGCGCGGTTCACGTCGGCGCCTTTGGCGATCAATGCACGCAGCAGATGCGGATCGGGCAGCAACGCGGCCAACATCAGCACCGGCCGTTGATCGCGATCGCCCGATGCGGGCGCGGTATTGGGGTCGGCGCCGGCTTCGACCAGGGTCAGGGCGCGCGGGATATCGCCGTTGCGGGTGGCGGCGAGCAGCGCCTGTGCCTGTTCCGGCGTGCCGGCGGTGAGTTCCTGCTCGCTCAGCCGCGGCGCGGCAGGTTGTGCGGCAACGGCAGGGTCGATGCGTTCGCCGCGTGCCGAATCCTTGCGCTTGGGTCGACGGTTTTCGCACAGCATCACGCGCAGGGTGCGGTTGGCGATGACCAGCGCGCCCAGCGGCAGTACCACCACGGCATAGAGCACGATGGCCGCCGTGCGCATTTCGGTCGGCAGCACGACATACAGGCCGCTCAAGGCGATGGCCGCGAACGACAGGATCAGCAACGCCAGCGAGCTGGGCAGGAAATGGCTGAAGAAATGTTCTTCGCGCGAAAGGTGCCGTCCGAACGCGATGCTGCGCGCCGAGGCGGTGAACAAGGACGAGCCTTCGTGCTTGTCGTGCGCGGGATAGGCGTCATCCCAGACGAAGACCAGCGCAAACGCTGGCCACAGTCGCCACAGCGCCGCCAGCGCCACCACCAGCGCTGCCGCCAGCAGCAGGCTGGCGCCCAGCGTGGGTTGCTGGGTAAGCCGCAACATCGGCCAGGCGATCAGCAGGAACACCAGCGCCACGTAGCAGGTGGACATGGTCAGGTGCGCGGCGCCGCGACGCAGCACGGTACGCAGGAAGTCGGGCTCCGGGTCGAAACCGATCGCGTGGCACACCGCCGCCATGGTCAGCGTATTGGCGAGCAGCAAAAGAATGAGCGTGGCCGGATGAGCGCCGACGGCGGCGGCGATGCCTGCAACGGCGAAGCCTGGCAAAAACCAGATCAGCGAAGTCAGGGCGGAGGATGGGCGGCGCGATTTGATAGGTGGCATGGTGGGCGAGTATAGGAATCAGGAGCGCGTCAGACGGTAATCACTCGTTAACGAATGCAATCCTGCACCTACTCTTGCCGGAAGCGGGGGATGTCGCCGGTGTCGTGACCATCGACGTCCTGAGGGGTTTGGGGCGGTGCAGCGGCCAACGTCTGCTGCGGCGGAAGCTGCAGATGCCAGCCCTGAGTGCGCAAATGCTCCATCACGGTCTCGGCATCTTCATGCGGCAGACGTCGCCCGGCGTGCAGTTCCACTTCGAGCACGAAGCGCAGATCGCCTAGCAGCACCGCCAGCGATTCGGGAATCGCCGGGAAGTTGTCTTTCTGCGATAGCCACAGATAAGTATCGGCTTTGCGTTGGCTGGCGTAGACGAAGCAATGCATGGCGAAGCCCGCAAATCACGAGTGGATCGTGAAGGGTAGTGGGAAAAGCGGGGAACGGGGAACAGGGAACGGGGAACGTTTAGGTTGCAGGAGGCTGGGGCTTTTCGCTTCGCGGGGAGCTTGTGTTGAAAAAGCTTGATGACGGGTGCGTAGGTGCGATGCTCTTCCCCGTTCCCCGTTCCCCGTTCCCCGTTCCCCGTTCCCCGTTCCCCGTTCCCCGTTCCCCGTTCCCCGTTCCCCGTTCCCCGTTCCCCGTTCCCCGTTCCCCGTTCCCCGCCATGCTGCAACCGCACTTGCATGGCCAAGGGCGAGCCGGCAGAGTGCCCGCCAGGGTTATCAAACGCGCGTATGAATTTCTGCCGTGGTGGCCCCGCTACGACCCGAGCCGTCGCCCTTACACGGGATGACGACCCCTCGAGGGGGATATTGGCCGCTCCAAGGCCCTACTCGTCACCAAAAAAAAGCAGGAGCAAGCAATGCACATGTTTTCCCGTAGTACAGCCCGTGGTGGTCGTCCGCTCGCCCTGGCCGCTCTCGGCCTGGCCGTTGCCGGTGCCTTGGCTGCGCCGCAGCAAGCTCACGCCAGCGCTTTCCAGCTGAAGGAAGACAGCGCGCAAGGCATGGGTCGTGCCTACGCCGGTTCGCTCACTGCCGGTGGCGACGTTTCGGTGGTGGCCAACGGTCCGGCCGCGATGACCGACCTGAAGGGCACCTATTTCGAAGCGGACATCACCGCCATCAACTTTGGCACCACCTTCTCCGGTAGCGCCCACGACGCATTCGGCAACCCGATCAGCGGCACCAATGGCGGTGATGCCGGCACCACCTTGCCGGTGCCGTCGATCTTCTTCGAAACCCAGGTGAGCGACCGCTGGCACGTGGGCGCCTCGCTGTCCGTACCGTTCGGCTTCAAGACCGACTACGACAGCAACTGGATCGGCCGCTACAACGCCATCGAGTCGAAGTTCGAGTCGCTGGATGCCACCTTCTCGGCCTCCTACGACCTCACCGAGAACTTCAGCATCGGCGGCAGCGCCATCGCCCAGCACACCACGGCCACGCTGTCGCAGGCCACCAATTTCGCGACCATCGGCCAGCAGCTGGGCGCCCAGGCGGGCATTCCGGCGGCCGAGATCGCTGCCCTGATCCCGCCGGGTACCGACGGCTACGCGCGCGTCAACGGTCACAGCTGGGATTGGGGTTGGCAGCTGGGCGGCTACTGGAAGATCGATCCGCAGGATCGCCTGGGCTTCAACTATCGCTCCAAGATCAAGCACCGCCTGCAAGGCACGGCCGATTTCACCGTGCCGCAGAACGTGACGGCACTGATCGGCCAGCTGGCCCAGGTGTCGCCGGCGCTTGGCGCAGCTGGCCAGGCGTTCCAGAACACGCAGGGCACCGCCCTGTTCACCACCCCGGCGGTGGCGACCGCCAGCTACTGGCACCAGGAAGACAAGTGGGGCGCCGGTGCGGACCTGTCGTGGACCGAGTGGGACGTGTTCAAGAACCTCACGGTGAACTACGCCAACCCGTATCAGCCGCCCACCACCCAGGTGTTCAACTGGCATAACTCCTACTATGCCTCGCTGGGCGGCGAGTATTACCTCACCAACCAGCTGACCCTGCGTGGCGGTATCGGCTTCGACACCACGCCGACCGCCGCGGACACCCGCGACGTGCGCGTGCCGGACGAAACCCGCAAGCTGGCCTCGGTGGGTATCGGCTACAAGGCGACCGAGCATCTCACGATCAATGCGTCGTACGCGCACATCTTCGTGAACCACGCCGCGATCAACGGCGACGTGAGCGCCACGGAGGACGTGATCACCGGTACCTCCAGCGACTACGGCAACCTGTTCGCGCTCTCGGCCGTCTACAAGTTCTAATCGGCCGCCTGGCTGAAACGAAAAACCTCCCCGTGCGAGCGGGGAGGTTTTTTTGTTCCCGGGCTTTGATGCTCAAGCGCGGCGCAACAAAATCTCCAGCATCTGCTTGAAGCGCTTGCCGTAGGGCGGATTGAGCAATCCGGTGCCGTTGAAGCGCGCCTGGCGAAACACCGGCTTGAAGTGCGAGAACGTACGGAACCCGGCTTCGCCGTGATAGCCGCCCATGCCTGAAGGGCCGATTCCGCCGAAGGGCAGCTTGTGCTGCGCGATGTGATACAGCGTGTCGTTCAAGCTCACGCCGCCTGCATGAGTGTGTGCCAGCACCCGGTCGATACTGGCCCGGTCCTGTTCGAACAGGTACAGCGCGAGCGGGCGTGGACGGCGTGTGACGTATTCGATGGCTTCGTCCAGATGCTCGTACGGCACCAGCGGCAATAGCGGGCCGAAGATTTCTTCCTGCATCACCGGCATGTCGTCGCGCACGCCTTGCAGCAGCACCGGCGTGAGCACGCGCTGGCTGGCGCGGTCTTCGACATCGGCCAGCTTCGTGCTTTGCGCACCGGCAGCCACGGCCGAATCGCGCAGCGTTGCCAGGCGCTGATAGTGCCGGTCGGAAGCGATGCTCGCGTACTGAGGATTGCCGGCGAGATTCGGATACAGGCGTGCGGCGGTGTCGCGCGCAGCGGTGATGAAACGCTCCACCTGCGATCGAGGCAGCAGCACGTAGTCGGGTGCGATGCAGGTCTGCCCGGCGTTGACCATCTTGCCGAACACGATGCGTTCCACCGCATGCTCGAAGCGCGCCCCCGGCCCGATGATGGCAGGCGACTTGCCGCCCAATTCCAGCGTCACCGGCGTGAGGTTGGCCGACGCGGCGCGCATCACGTGGTGGCCGACGGCGGTCGAACCGGTGAACAGCAAATGATCGAACGGCAGGTCGGCAAAGCCCTGGCCGACGCTGGCATCGCCGTTGACCACGATGACCTCGTCCGGCTGGAAATGGCGCGCCACCAGCTCGGCGAACAGCTGCGAGAAGCGCGGCGTGTATTCGCTCATCTTTACCATCACGCGGTTGCCGGCGGCGAGCGCGTCGATTAACGGCCCGACGGCGAGAAACAGCGGATAGTTCCACGGCACGATGATGCCGACCACGCCCAGCGGCTGCGGCCGCATTTCCGTGCGTGCCGGCAAAAAGGCCAGACCCGCCGCGTGGCGGCGGGGCTTCATCCAGCGGCGGCCGTGGCGCAAGGCATGGCGAATGGCGGAAAGGCTTGGGAACACCTCCAGCATGTCGGTTTCTTCGCGCGGCCGGCAGCCGAAGTCGGCGTGGATTGCCTCGGCGATTTCTCCCCGATGCTCGCGCACCAGTTGGTCGAGCGCACGCAGGCGCCGTGCGCGGGTTGCCCAGTCGGGAAGCGGATCGCACCGCTGCATTTCGCGCAGGCGCATCAGTTCGCTGGGCAGGTCGAGCGGATCGGGCTGGTTCATGGCGGCTCAGAACTTGGTTCGCAGTTCAATACCATATACGCGCGGCGGCGTTATGGTCGCGTACGGCGTTCCAAAATCGTTGGTGCTGTCATTGCCGATGCTGAGCACATAACGCTTGTTGAAGACGTTGTTGGCATACAGGCCCACGCCCCAGCGCTGGTCGGGCGTATGCCAGTCCAGGCGCAGGTCGGTGCGCTGCGTGGAGGTGCCCACGGTGAACAGCGGCGTGGTCAGGCAGGCGCCCTGGAAACCGGAGTCGGCATTGCAGCGGGTGGGGCCGCGGTAGGCGTATTGCGCGTTGAATTCAAGGTTGCCGTGATGGACCCCGAACCAGGTGTAGTCCATGCCCGCGGTGGCCGAGAAGAACGGTTCGCCCGTCGGCTGCCCGCTGAGGCTGACACCCGAAGTGGAGGTGCCGCGGATATAGGTGCTGTCGATATAGGCGCTGGTGAAATTCAGACGCAGCGCGCGGACCGGCTGCCACTGCGCTTCCACGTCCAGGCCGTGCGCATGCTGGTCGCTGCTCATCACTGTGTAGAATGGCACGCCGGAGCCGTTGAAGTTCGGATTGAGCACCGACGATTGCAGGTTGGAATAGCGATAGTAGTAAGCCGATGCATTGAGCATCAGGTTGTACTCGGGGAACATCGCCTTCACCCCGGCCTCGTAATTCCACACTTTTTCCGGCGCGTACAGCGAGCCTACCTGCAGGCTGTTGTAGCCGCCTGCCTTGTAGCCTTTGGTGGCTGACGCGTAGGCCATCACGTTCGGCGTGAACTTGTAGCTCAATACCGCGCGCGGGCTGAAGTCGTGCCAGCTGTTTTGGGTCTGCACCCATTGGCCGACGGCGTTGGGGAAGATGATGTTGTTGCCGAATGCGCCCAGCGCAGCCTGTGCTTCGGGCGGCAGCATGCCGATGATGCCGGTGGCTTCCAACTGCGACACGGTCTGGTCAAAGGCATCGGCCTGGCGCAGCGGCGTGTACCAGGTGAAGTCTTTCTTGTCTTCGGTATAGCGCAGGCCGGTGGTGAGATCGAGATTGTCGTTGAGATGCCAGATCGCGTCGCCGAACGCGGCGTAGGCTTTGAATCGGCCGACGTTGTTGATCTCCTCGCGCCACGGATCGCCCAGCAGGTTGAACGGCAGGCCCAGCGCCTGCAGGCCTTCGGTGATTTCGGTCAGCGGCAGGCCGAGCCCGTCCACATTTTGCGCCAGCGTATCGAGGCTGCTGGTGTTGGTATTGACCTGGCTGGTCTGGCGCGCCTGCTCGGAATAGAAACTGACGCCGGACACCCAATCCATCAGGTCGTTGTCGCCGGACAGCTTGAACTCCTGGTAATAGCTGTTGTTGTGCTCGATGTTGGCAGTATCGAGGTAGCTGACGACGTGATCGGTACCGTCGTTGTCTTCGTCGTTGAAGGTGTTGAAGTGCCGCCATGCCGTGGTCGAGGTGAAGCTGCCCCACGGAAAGGAGTGATCGATGATCAGGGTGGAGCCGTCGAAGTGGCGCCACTCGGCGGCCTGGGTCGCATCGTTGTACAGCGGTGCGGTCAACGGATTGAGATAGGTTTCCGGATTGGGCGGGAAGGGCGGGCGCTGGTTGGTGTCGTTGGACAGCGCCACCAGTCCGATCGCCGGCCGCGGCGGTTGGTCGAGCCGCTCGTGATCCCACGACCACAGCACGCGCGTGTCGGGCGTGATGTTCCAGCGATAAACGAAGCGGCTGCCCCAGTCGTCGTTCTTGCCGTAATGCTGGCCGTTGGCCTGGTCCTTGATCCAGCCGTCGCTCTGGTTGTCCAGCACGCTCACGCGCAAGGCCATGTCCTGGTTGAGCGGGATATTCACCAGGGCGTCTTCGTAGCGTTCGCCGTCGTTGCCGACGCGAACGGTCACTTTGCCCTCGAATTTGTCGGTCGGCTCGTTGGTGACGATGGAGATCGCGCCACCGGCAGCGTTCCGTCCGAACAAGGTGCCTTGCGGACCCTTCAGCACCTCGATGCGGTCGATATCGTTGAAGGCCAGCAAGGCGCCGCCGGAGCGTGCGGCATACACGCCATCGATGTACACGCCCACCGCCGATTCGGTGCCGATGCCGAAGTCGCTGGTGCTGATGCCGCGCAAGGAGTAGTTCGGTTGCGTCGGCTGGCTGCCGTCGACCACCAGGCCGGGCACGAACAGCGAAATCTTGCTGAGGTCCGTGGCGGCCTGCGTGTCGATCCGCTGCGAGGTGAGGATCTGCAACGCAATCGGCACCTGCTCCATCTGCTGCGAGCGGCTTTGCGCCGTAACGGTAATGTTGCCCAGCTGCTTGGCCTGGCTGGCGTCGGGAGCGTTCTTGTTCGCCGCGGGTTTGGCGGCAGGCGGATTGGCGCTGGTGTCCTGCGCATCCGCCGCTGCGTTGACCGGCCACAGCGCGCAAAGAAACAGAGCGGCGCCGCCGAACAGCGCGTGCCGCGTGCACTTCGATAGCGTACGTTGCTGCATCGTCACGTTGATCTCCCCTAACTGGTTGCATCGTCGCCGAACGCCGATGCCTGTCGCTTATTTGAAATGCCCGCCCCCGGCCAAAACCCCGTTCCCCGTACCGGAAGGAGCGCGATACTTCACCCACAGCAGTGCCAACACCACGCACGCGGCAAAACCTGCGGCGATCAGCGGAATGTGCTGAACGTTGTCGCCGCGTACGCTGAAAGAAGCCGCAAGCGGCCCGAACCCCGATCCCAACAGTTGTGCCGGCGGTACCAGCATGGCCACGCGCCCGCGCGGATCGACGTCGAACGCGAGCCGCACGTGGAAGGGCATCTGGAACAGCCAGGCAAAGCCGAATACGGCGCACAGTGCGGTAAATGCGAACGGATCGGGCGCGGCAAGGCGATGGATGCCCACGCCGATCGCGACGACGGCCGCCGCGCTCAGCACCAATGCCGTGCCCACGCGCCAGCGCCGCACTGCCACGGCGGCAACGCTGCCACCGAGCACCTGCATCAACAGCACCCAGGCCACCAGCGTGTCGGCGTTGCTGCCGACGATGCCGGCGCCTTTGCTCAAGGGTTCCAGATACGCCCACAGCGTGCCGATCGCACTCATGTGCGCAAACGGCACCAGCAAAGCCAGGAACCCGCGCAGCGAGACTAGCGAAGGCATGACCGCATCGGTATGCGTGCCGACCTGCCGCGGCAGTCGCGCCACGAACGGCAACGGCACCAGGCAGATCGCGGCCAGCACGATGAAGCCGGCATGCCAACCGAGAAAATGCAGCGGAAGCTGCGCGAGCGCCAGCGCTGCCAGGGCCTGGGTCAGCGTTTGTGCAGTAAGAAAGATGCCGGCCAGTCGATCCGGTTGCCACGAACGCACGATGACGATGGTGGTGATCCAGAACAGGCTCGCTTCGAGCAGTCCGGCCACGACGCGCAATGCAGTGCACTCGGCGTCACCTTGCGCGTACAGGGTGAGAACGTTGATCGCAACCAGCGACAGGCTGCCGAGCACCGCCACCGGGCGAAGACGATTCAGCGGCAAGAACTTTTCGGCGAGCACGACACCGATGCCGAGCGAAAAGATTTCGCCCATCGCAACCAGGCCTACACCTTCCATCGAAATGCGCCGCTGTTCGACCAGGTTGCCCAGCAGCGCCGGTTGCAGGCCCAGCATCATCAACGCGACGCAACCCACTGCCAGGGCGGCGACGATTTCCGAGCGGCGAAAAGCGATTGAGACCGGTGTCGTCATCAGTGCGCTCCTCAGTAGCCTTTTACTTCTTCGGGCAGCAAGCCGCTGGCGAAGCGTTCGGCGGCGCGCCGCTGATCTTTCTGCAGGCGGCCGTTGGCGATGCGGCACACCCACCAGGGCAGAGTGTGAACGCGTGCGCCGGTGGCCTTGGCCAGCACGTACGCCTTGGCGCACTTTTCCAGCAATTCGGCATTGAGGGTCAGGCGCTGTGCGGTGTTGCCGAATACCATCACGGCGTCACCGCAAATCCAGGTGTTGCCGCCGGTAATCAGACAGCGTCGTGCCGCGGTATCGGGATCGCCAGCCAGCTGAGGCAGCGGCAGCGCCGTGCGCCCCAAATGTCGCGCCTGTTCGTCGAATACCTGCGGCAATGCGTTGCCCACGTCGTGAAGCATTCGCGCGTAGAGTCCGCCGCCCAGCACGATCGCTCCCACATCAGGGCGCGCCCGATAAATCGCTGCGTGCCAGGTATGCCGTGATTCACCGTGCATCGACAGCGGTACGCGCGTGGGCGGCTGTTGCGGCGTCGCCAGCAGCATGTCCGGCGAATCGGGCACCCGCACCGAAACGCTGCCGCCCGGACCAAGCAGGTGTTTGCTGTCCAGGCGGTGCATGGCGTCGTTGAGAAGATCCGGAAGCGACATGGGCGCTACACCTGCTTGAACACGTCTTCGAAGCGGTTGAGGGCGTCGTCGATCACCTCGTCGGTGTCGGCGAGGCTGGTATAGATGCGGCTGCCTGCCAGGGTGATCAGCCCGTGCGCGGCGTAGGCCGCGCCCATTTCCTCCATCACGTGCTTGCGCCGCTTCGCTTCGTTTTTCAGTCGCGCGAGCTTGAGCAGATTGCTGGTGTCCAGCAGCATCACGCCGGATGTCTGCAGATGCACGATCGAACCCAGGTTGTAGGCGACATAGGGCAGGCCGAGCCGCTCGATGATCTGCTCCAGTCCCTGGCGCAGGCGATCGCCGGCGCGGCCCGCTTTCGCCGCCGCGTCGGTGCGCTGGATTTCCTGCAATGCGTAATAACCCGCAGCGCACGACAGCGGATTGGCGGTGAGCGTGCCGCCTACGAAAGCACGCTTAGCCGTGGTGCCGATGCCGCCTACCAGCATCATCATGATGTCGCGCTTGCCGCCGATGGCGCCGGCCATCGGATAGCCGCCGGTAAGGCATTTGCCCAGCACGGTGAGATCGGGCATGACGCCGAAGTAAGCCTGTGCACCGCCCATGCCGGCACGAAAACCGGTAACGACTTCGTCGAAGATCAGTAAGGTAGCGAATTCATCGCACAGGCGGCGCAGTTGCGCATTGAAATCGCGAGTCACCGGACGCGTGCCGCTCTCCGGTCCGAACGGCTCGACGATGATGGCGGCGGTGCCGCCGCGCAGCCGGTTCCACTGCAACTTGCGGCGGATCGCTGCCAGATCGTTCGGCAAACTCTCCTGCGTGTTGGCGGTGGCGCCGCGCGGTATGCCGATGGCTTCCATGCGACCTGTGTTGGGCAGGCGCATGCCGTATACCATCTGGTCGCTCCAGCCGTGATAGCCGCCGCCGATCTTGATCACGCGTTTCTTGCCGGTATAGGCGCGCGCAAGACGGATTGCGCCCATCACCGCCTCGGTGCCCGAACCCATCATGCGCAGCATGTCTACGCCTGGCATCGCATCGCAGACCAGCTCGGCCAGTTTGATTTCGTATTCGTGCAGCAGGCCGGTGACCGGTCCGCATTCGTGCAGCAAGGCTTCCACCTTGGCCAGCACACCGGGATGGTTGGAGCCCAGCAAGGTGGGGCCGCCGGCTTGCAGGAAGTCGATATAGCGGTTGCCATCCACATCCGTCAGGTACGCACCACCGGTCTGCTTGATGGCAAGCGGAAACGGGTAGTTGAAGGCGAGGTTGTGTTGCACGCCGCCGGGAATGACGTGCTTGGCTTGCTCGGCCAGCCGTTTGGAAGTGGCGCAGTGCCGTTCGAAATGGTTGAGCACCTTTTCCATCGCATCGCGGCGCAGCGGTCGCACGGGTTGTTGCACCAGTGCGTCGAAACAGCGATAGAGCGCATCGGTATCGGGCCATTGCGATATCGCGCTGCTGGCCGGCAGCGTGGCGGCGGCGTGATTGAAATTCACGGGATCAACTCCTGCACGGGATGTGCGTCGAGCACGGCGATCAGCTTTCGCAGCACGGTCTGTTCGAGTGAGGCGGATGCCTCGCGGGCAGCGATGCGTTCGCGCAAATAGGCGATGGCGAGCGCCTCCAGGGCGGCAATGGCCTGCAACGTGCGTTCGGGGCTGCTGCCGCAGCAGATGGCGCCGTGGGTGCGCAACAAATAAGCGTTGACGTCTGCACGCAGCGCGCGGCGAAGCTTGCCGGACAACCAGCGTGTTCCGGATGGTGCGTAGCCGACTGTCAGTACCTGCGAACCCAGCAGGTCGCAATCGGCCCGACGCGTCACCGCCAACGGCATGCTCAACAAGGTCAATGCGCTGGCAGCGGGTTGATGGGTGTGAATGCTTGCCATGCAATCGCGGCGCCTGCGCAAAAGCTGCGCATGCATGCCCGTTTCCACCGACGGCGTACGGTCGCCGTCGATCTTGCGCAAGTCGGCAAGCCGCAGCACGCAGACGTCTGCCGCGCTCATTTGGTAGTAGTCGGTGGCAGACGGTGTCACCGCGATGTGGTCGTTGTCCACGCGCAAGGCCAGGTTGCCGCCGGTGGCGGCGAAGTAGCCGTGGTCGGCCAGCAGCACGCTCATCTCGACCACGCGCTGGCGGGCAGCTTCGAATTTCATCGCGCGGCGCTCCGGTGCTGGTTGACGCGTCGATACACGGGTGCGAGCTGGCGATGCAGTTGCTTGAAGGTGGCAAAGCAGTCGTCGTACAGCGTGCGCGTCGTCTGGCGTGGCTCGAATTGCTGCCGTGGACGGCACAGCGCGGGTATGTCGTGGAATGAGAGCTCGCCCAAACCCACCGCCGCGATGAAGGCTGCGCCCAGTGCGTTCGCCTGGATCGGCGCACGTGGTTGCTGAATCGCCATGCCGGTGATGTCGGCGATCATCTGGCACCAGACATCCGATTGCCCGCCGCCGCCCACGATGGTGATGCCCGGGCTGCGTTTGCCGTCCACGAAATCCAGCATCGGCTCGAGCATCCAGCGCGTGTTCAAGGCCACGCCTTCCAGGAAGGCGCGGATCACGTCTTCGCGCGTGTGCTCCAGCGAGAGGTTGAACAGACCTGCGCGCAAATGACCGTCGTCCACCGGCGTGCGCTCGCCGAGCAGCCACGGCAGGTAGGTCAGGCCGCGCGATCCAGGGGGCACGCGATCGGCGATGCGATCGAGCAGGGGATAGACGTCGCTGCGCGGATCGTCTACATGCAGCTCGTCGGCATGAAACAGAATGCGATCGCGCAGGAACGACAGGTTGCCGCACGCCGTGGTCTGCATCGCCATGGCCAGGTAGCGATCGCGCTGTGCGCACGGCACCGAGGCAATGAACCGGCTGACGTGTGTGCGTTTGGTCGGTACGTGCGCACCGAGCCAGGAGGATGTGCCGAGATACAGATGAAGTGCGCCGTCGCGTACCGTACCCGCGCCGATCGCCGCCGCCGAGTTGTCGACGGAGCCGGCCACCACCTTGGTGTCGTGCGCCAGGCCCAGCGCATCGGCTACCGCTGGCAACAGCGAGCCGATCACTTCGGTGGAGTGCACCAGATCCGGCAGCTTCTCGCGCGCCATGCCGAGCAGGCGCAGCAGTCCATCGTCGTAATGCACCCGTGACAGGTCGCGATTGTCCGTGGCCCAGGTAGTGAGCGCCGAATCGTGCGTGGCGCAGAAGCGGCCGGTGAGGCGCAGATTCATGAAGTCGAGCGCGTTGAGAAACTTGCAGGTGCGCTCGACCAATGCCGGCTGGTGATCGTAGAGCCAGGCCACGTGCCCGGCCGAGTCCTTGCCCGACAGCGAGGGCGCGCCGCCGGTGAGGCGCAGCCAGCGCGCGAGTTTCAGCGGGCCGTAGCCTTGGATGTTCAAACGACCGCTGCGCGCGCGCCGGCGAATCGCTTCGGCACCGCGCATGTCGACCCACAACATGGCACGCGCTAGGGCATGGCCCTGTTCGTCGACCGGCACCGTGCATTCGCCGAAAGTGGAGCAGCACACTGCGACTACGCGTTTGCGGCGACCGGCATCCGCACCGAGCAATTCCTGCGCACCATCGAGGAAGGCGTGCCACCAGTCCTGAGGGTCCTGTTCCACCCCAAGCTCGCCGACCAAGTGCAGGGCGATCGGCCGGAACGTCCAGGCGAGCACGTTGCCATCCAGGCTCACCAGCGCGCATTTGCAGCCGGACGTGCCCAGGTCGACCGCCAAGATCAGGCGCTCGTTGCTTGATGGCGTGCCGCCTGGTGCCGCGCTGGGCATGGATGCCTTTCCCCGAAAAGCTAGTAATAGCTACAATATAGTTGTAGCTATAATTCGCGCAATACCCCCGATCCAGGATGTCCGCCTCGTGCCAGCCCCGACCAAGCGCACCCGCCGCAGCGCCAAGCCGCCCAAGCTGGATCTGGCACCCAAGATGACGCCGGCACAGTCCCGCGCCGCCGAGACCTACGAGCACCTGCTGGATGTGACGGCCCAAGTGCTGGCGGAGGTCGGCTTCGAGCAGCTCAGCACCAATCTGGTCTGCCAGCGCGCGGGGTTGTCGCCGCCGGCGCTGTATCGCTATTTCCCCAACAAGTACGCGCTGCTGCACGAATTGGGCCTGCGCCTCATGCATCAGCAAAATGCGTTGATCGACCAGTGGCTGACGCCGGCGGCGTTCGAGTCGGCTGCTGCGCTGGAAAAGACGCTGACCGGCTTGCTGCTGGAAACCTACGAGGTGACGCGCAAGGCCGCTGGCGGTATCTGGATCATGCGTGCGTTGCGTGCCATTCCGATGTTGCAGGACGTGCGGCTGGAGTCGGCCGGCGAAGTGGCGGCGCAGGCGACGGCGCGCTTGAGCGCCGCCTTTCCCGAGATTCCGCGCGAAGAACTGCAACTGATCAGTCGCGTGGCCGACAGCATGGCCTTCGCCGCGCTGGAGATGCTGTTCGACGATCCGTCGCTGGACGCGCCGTCGGTCATGCGCCTGGTGGCGGCGAGCCTGGCCAGCCATCTGCAGCGCCTGCAGGCCGAAGCGAAACCTTGAGTCGCACGCCGGCGCCGTGCGCGCGCCTGCGTGCAAACAGCAGCGGCGCTTCGCGCACGTCAATGAATCACCACGCATTGTCCGGGCAGCGATGCGATCCACGCCTTGATCAATGCCAGGCCTTCCCGATGCACCGTGCTGCGCCCGAGTTCCGGCATCATCGTGCCGGGCGTGGCCGAACCCAGGCGGTAAGGCACGATCGAGTCGTCCGGATGGCCCGGCACGATGTCGAACAAGTGGTCGCCCGTGCCTTGGCCGGCCGCGGTCGGCGGTTTGCAGATGCCGATGTGGCGATCTTCGGGAGTGGCGATGTCCAGCGTCAGCCCCGTGGTGTTGGCAGCGCCCTTGGGGTTGTGGCAATGACCGCAGTTGATGTCGAGATAGGCGCGCGCACGTGCGTCCAGCGATGCGTGGGTATCCATCCAGTTCGCATTGCGCGGCGCATCGGCGGGCGCCGGTGCGCCGCTGAGATAACCCACGCGCACCAGGTGCGCCAATTCGTTTTCGTCGCCGTCGGCATAGCGGTAATCGCGATTGAGATGGCGTGCCTTCGGGCCGATCGGTTGCAGTGCGCGCGTGGTCCAGTCGCGCGCGTGGCAACTCGCGCATTGGCTTTGATCGGGCACCACATAGTTGAAGTTTTCGCGTGAGCCGTCGTCGCCCACCAGGGTCAGCGCCTGCACGTCGCCGGTACGGGCAAGGTTGGCTTCCGTCTGGTCGGCATTCCACACGTAGGGGATGGCCACCCAGCCCTCCTTGCGGCGTACCAGCAGGCGTGTTTCGATCAGGTGCACGTTGGCGAGATTCAAGCCTTGTCCTGCGAAATCGCGGCCGGTGTCGTCGGTGCGGGCGATGTCGGTAGCGTTGCGTGCTTCGCCCTTGGGCAGCGGATAGAAAAACGTCTTGCTGATGATGGTGCCGACCGGAAAATCGAAGGTGTCGGTCGCGCTGTATTTGGCCGATACGCCCTTGGGCATCCAGATCGTGCGCAGCTTGTGCGCATAGTCGGTAAACAGCGGCGTGTTCAATTCGTAAGGCACCACGCCCTGGTTCAACTGCAACACGCCGTCGCGCGCTTCCACCACGTGCCAGTCGCTGAGCTTCGGCGGATAGCCGTCGTCGTGGAACGCCACCGGGTCCATGCCGTGATGGCAGGCGGCCAGGCACAACAACGCGAGCAACGAGCACCAACGCATCCACATCTTCATCGGCGCCACGGTCACACCTTCGGCTCGGGGTTCAACGCGACGGGCGGCAGCTTGGGCAGCGTGCACTGGTAAGGCTTGGTATCCGTGCTGGGGTTCTTGTAGCCGTGCGGGCCATCGATATCGAGCACGCCGTTGACATCCTGGATGCAGATGCGGTCTTCCGCCGGCGTCAGGCCGTTCACGACATCCTTGGGATCGGCATAGCCATCCCACACCACGTCCGGAAAGCGTCCGTTGAGGCCAAACACGGCGGTCTTGAGTGTTTTCAGTTTCAACCCGTCCGGCGAGTCGCCGCCGCCGGTGATGCGGTTGCCGTAGATATAGATGCCCTTCGGATAAGGGTTGTAGTCGGCGGCGACGCCGCTGGTGTTGTAGTAATTGGTGGAGAAGTAACTGGAAACGATGATGCTGGCGGTCTGGTTGTCGACGATGTGGTTGTTGAATATCTCCACTTTGTCATTGGAGTTGACCACGATGCCCGA
The DNA here is from genome assembly GCF_016904945.1 of Dyella mobilis. Classification (GTDB taxonomy): domain Bacteria; phylum Pseudomonadota; class Gammaproteobacteria; order Xanthomonadales; family Rhodanobacteraceae; genus Dyella_B; species Dyella_B mobilis. The sequence goes on along the minus strand of NZ_JADIKF010000037.1, from coordinate 232,634 downwards.
TCCCGCCGGCACGCTCGCGACGGCAGCGCCTTTCCTGGCGAAATTGCCGGTGTTGTTGGCCAATACTTCGTTGTGGAAAACGCGCGTGGAATGCCCTTCCTGCGAGAGGTTGGGCATGTTGAACACCAGGATGCCGCCGGTGTTCTTGGTGGTCAGGTTGTCGTATACGTCGGCATTCACCGAGTTCTCGATCTCGATGCCGGCCACGTTTTGCTCGGCGCGGTTGCGACGCACGATGATGTTGTTGGACTGGCCCACGTAGATGCCTGCATCCGATGCGCCGATCACCACCGAATCTTCCACCAGCACGTTCTGCGTCTTCACCGGATAGAGGCCATAGGCGCCGTTGGTGGTCTTGGGGCCGTCGGTCCATTCGATGCGCACGCCATGGATGGTGATGTTCTTGCCCTGGTTGATCTTCAAGGCATCGCCCATGGTGTCTTCGATAGCGAGGTTCTCGATGGTGAAATCGTCGGCGTTCACCAGCAGTCCTTCCGGACCGACCACCTGGTTCTTGAACGACAACACCGTCTTGTCCATGCCGGCGCCGCGCAGCGTGACGCCGTTGGTGCGCAGGCTGAGGCCGCGCTTGAGCGAGTAATGGCCGGCAGGAATGTCGATCACGCTGCCGGGCTTGGCATCCAGCAATTGCTGTTCGAGCTTGCTCTCGAACGAGGCGTCGCTCTGGTTTTGCGTCGCGCTTTCCTGATGACCGCAGGCGGCCAGCAGCAGCGCCATGGCGATCGGCGTGCAGATCTTGCGCATGATCGAATCTCCCCGTGCGCCATACGGGCGCGTACCAGCGCACTGTCCCCCAAGGGAGCGCACACGGGGAGGGCGAAAGGGACGGGGATGGGGGGCAAAGCGGCCAGCGTGAGCGCCGTGTGACGGCAACCTTTCGCTAGAAAGGGGCCACCTGCCCATGCCGACGAGGGCGTTTAGTCAGACCTTTTAGCATTGAAAAATATTTCAACCTGGCTTGCTTAAATATCGCTTTTGGCCAGAACGCGATGCTCGTAACTTGAACATCAGTCAAGTTGCTCCGGAGATGGTCATGCACGCTTTCTGGATCGATCGTCGGTTTCACCCGGTTCTCACCGGCAGTTCTTCACGGCAAGCCGTATCGCCCACTGCGGTGCGCCAGCCAGTCAGTGTCCCGGCGGTCAAGGCGGCTGGCACCGTCGTAAGGTCGACACGCCTGTGCCTGGGCATTGGCGACGGCAATCTGCGCCGCCAATAAACCCCAGAACAGTTTTTGGATCTACAAACGGCAATGGCTGGCGACTTCGTCCAGCCATTGCCATGCGTGTGAATCAGCGCGCGCCGCCACCGGCATACAGACGCTCGCCCGACAGCCAGTACGAGTCATCGGAAGCCAGGAACACCGCCACCGAGGCGATATCGTTCGGCTGGCCGATGCGGCCCAGCGGCGTGCTGGCCAGCGCGTACTGCTCAAAGTCGCCGCCGATCGCACCGACCGCGTGCGTACCTTCGGTTTCCACCATGCCGGGGTTGAGCGCGTTCACGCGAATCTTGCGCGGGCCAAGCTCCTTCGACAATACACCGGTGATCGCATCCACCGCGCCCTTGGTGGCGGTGTAGACCGCCGTGGCGGGCGGCACGATGCGCGACACCAGCGAGCCGATATTGATGACGCTGGCGCCTTCGCCAAGATGTTTCGCGGCGGCCTGGGTGGTCAGCAACAGGCCCAGTACATTGGTGTTGAACTGCTTGTGGTAGTGCTCTTCGGTGATGTTTTCCAGCGGCGCGAACTCGTACACGCCGGCGTTGTTCACCAGGATGTCCAGCTTGCCGTAATGCTTGATGGCGGCATCGACCAGCGCCTGCCCGGTGGCCGCCTCGGCCACACTGCCGCCCACGGCGACAGCCTTGCCGCCGGCCTTGGCGATTTCCGCAACCACTGCATCGGCGCCGGCCTTGCTGGATGCGTAGTTCACGACGACCGCCGCGCCTTCGGCGGCCAGCGCCTTGGCGATGGCGGCGCCGATGCCCTTGGATGCGCCGGTGACGATGGCGACCTTACCTTTCAGCTTGCTCATGGGTTTGCCCTTCAGAGTGGTGGGGAACGTGGACCTCAAATCCAGTAGTTCGTAACTTATGAACTATGGAACTACAATTCAAGGGCCTGATAAAATCGCTTCCATGAGGCCGCTGGTTCACCCATCGATCGAGGACATCACCGTAGAGGGCATCCTGCACGCCCTGTCCGATCCCGTGCGCGCGGCCATCTACGCGGAGCTGGCCATCTCCAGCGGTGCCACCTGCTCCAACTTCCTCAAGATCAGCGACCGCGAGATTCCCAAGTCCACCCTCTCGCAGCACTTTCGCGCCCTGCGCGAAGCGGGGCTGATCCGCAGCGAGCGGCAAGGCGTGGAGATGCGCAACAGCACGCGCTGCGAGGAGATCAATCAGCGCTTTCCGGGTCTGGTCATGGCGATCATGAAGGCGCACCAGGTGCAGGCTGAGGAGCGGATGCGTGCGTCCAAGCGCAAGCTTGCCGTAAGCAAATCTCGCAGCGGCTGAGAAAGCTACGGCGCTGCAAAGCTGCTGGTGACGAGGCTAAACTTGGTTGGGTCGTGCGCACAGAAGCGCTGCCGAGCCAGGTTGGGTGTCGGTTTTACAGGGGAAAATAGTGATCATCGGAATCGATCTAGGTACGACGAATAGCCTCGTCGCCCTATGGAAGGACGGCGCGCCGGTGCTGGTACCCAACAGTCTGGGTAGCTCGCTGACTCCGTCGTGTGTCGGGTTCTCCGACAAGGGTGAATTGCTGGTCGGGCAGGCCGCCAAGGATCGTCTGCAAACGCATCCTGGCCTGACTGCTGCCAACTTCAAGCGGTACATGGGCAGCCGTCGCGAGATTGAGCTCGGGAAGCACAGGTTTCGTCCTGAAGAGGTTTCATCGTTCGTATTGCGGTCCCTGAAAGCCGATGCCGAGGCGGTGCTTGGTGAATCGGTAAGCGAGGCGATTATCAGCGTCCCTGCCTATTTCAGCGATGCGCAGCGCAAGGCAACGCGCTCTGCCGGCGAACTGGCAGGCTTGAAGGTCGATCGGTTGATCAACGAGCCCACCGCCGCGGCGCTTGCCTATGGAGTGCGCGACGCGGGTGCGGAGCGCAAGTTTCTGGTGTTCGATCTGGGCGGCGGTACGTTCGATGTCTCCATCCTGGAAATTTTCGAAGGTGTGATGGAAGTGCGTGCTAGCGCCGGCGACAATTTCCTCGGTGGAGAGGATTTTGTCGATCTTCTTTGTGAAGACATCCTCAGCAGATCGAACTGCAGCAGTCAGGATTTGCGGGCCGGCGACAGGCAGCGACTGCGGGAGATCGCCGAGGGCATCAAGCGCCGCTTGAGCATAGAGTCGTCCATTGAGTTGCCCGTTCGCCTCCGCGATGGAGAGTTCACCTACGCGCTGGATGAGGATCGTTTTGCAACGCTGTGCGATCCACTGCTGCAGCGCTTGCGTGCGCCAGTCGAGCGAGCTCTGCGCGACGCGCGCATCCGTGCCAGCGACCTTTACGAGGTGGTGCTTGCGGGGGGTGCCACGCGCATGCCGATAGTACGCAAGCTGGTTACCAGGATGTTCGGCCGCTTTCCCGCCACGGCACTGAATCCAGACGAAGTGGTGGCGCTCGGCGTGGCCGTGCAGGCCGGCCTGCAAATGGATGATGCGGCACTAAGCGAAATCGTCATGACCGACGTATGTCCGTATACGCTCGGCATCCGAGTGGCCCAGCGCCTTGCTGGCGACGGATCGCTGCAAGACGGGTTTTATTTACCCATTATCGAACGCAATACCATCGTTCCCGCCAGTCGGAGCAAGGACGTTTATACGTTGTACGACAACCAGGTCAAATTGTGCATTGACGTCTATCAGGGCGAAGGCCGGCTGGTCAGGGATAACATTCCACTGGGCAAGTTCGAGGTTGCGGTGCAAGGAGGCATGCCAGCTGGCAAGGCTGGCGCGGATGTCCGTTTTACCTATGACGTCAACGGCTTGCTCGAAGTGGAAGCGAGCGTGCATGGAACGGACACCAAAGGGAGCATCGTCATCGAGGAGCACGCCGGAGTCCTGTCCAAGGAGGATATCGCGGAGAGACTCGCAGCGCTTCACGCGCTCAAGCTCAATCCGCGGGACGATGCGCGCAACGTTGCCGTCCTGGCGCGGGCCAACCGGCTTTACGAAGAGGCTCTAGGGCCGTCCCGTACGGCCATTTCGAATGCCATGAGCCAGTTTGAGGCGATTATGGCGAGGCAGGATCCCCGGGAGATATTGGCATCGCGGGAGCAACTGTCCGCATGGCTGGATCGTTTCGAAAGCAATCCCTTGCTCGATGCTTGACGGGGCGCGCCATGCAATGGGTTTTTGAAGCGCTTGGCATCGACCAGAATGCGGACACGCGTACCGTTCGAAAGGCTTATGCAAAAGCCATCAAGCAGTGCGACCAGGCGAACGACGTCGAGGGGTTCCAGAAGATTCGCCGCGCCTACGAGTTGGCTCTCCAGTGGGCTAAGGGGCGCGAATCGGGGGCGGCCGGTGCTCCACCGCAGCAAGTTTCCACACGCGATGCGGAATCGGCCGCGCCGCCTGTGTCGCCGGAGCAGCCTTCGTCCGCGGATGCTCCGCCAGGCTTGAGAACGCCCGCATCCCCGGTCCAGCCAGGGATGTCGGCAAGGCGGCATCATCCACAGGCGCATGAAGTGCTCGACGCATTGGCGGTGGCCTTGCGAGAGGCTGATGGCACACAGGCGCACGCACTGCTCGAGGCGTCTTCCAGAGACGATAGACTGACGTCGCTCGATGAAAAAATGGCCTTCGAGCAAGCGCTGCTCGTATTTTGCTTCGCCAACCCTCCGAACATAAACCTGCTGGATGCCGCCTGCGATCTGTTTGGGTGGGAGACATCGAACAAGCACTTGGCTATGCGCCCGGACCTAGTTGCACGCATGCGCCGACAGTTGGCCCTGAGGGCTGCATTGTCGATGCGCAACGCGGAAAACAGACGCGAAATTGAAGATGCCTTGCTGATTTATCGAGCGGTCAAGCGACAACCTGATTTGAGAATCGAGCCTTGGCAGATCGTCAAGGCCAATCAGGTGCTGGATCGATGCGACCCATTCCGTCGAGAGCTCGAGGATCGCTACGGCGCGGAAGCGTTGGACTGGTGGCGCCGCAAGTTGGCCGACAATTCCGGCCTTCTTGATGCATACCACGAGCGGCAAGCCAAAGAGCGCGAATTCGCGCAATTGAAAATCGAGCGCCGCCCCCAGAATCCGGCTCCAATGAGTCCTTCCAGTTTCGTGCGCTTGCTTATTTGCCTGGTGATTATCACGGCGATTTTGAATCATTTTCAAAAGAGCTCCTCGTCCGTAGACGATCTGCAAACGACTAGTACCCTCTCGTCCGACTACCGCTATCAAGGAGCGGATCATCTGTCGTCGACGTCGCTGTCGCCTGCCGCGCCCTCCCCGTACGAGCAGAACGAAGTCGTGCGCCTGCGTCATCGCGCCGACCAAGGGGACGCCGATGCGGAGGATTATCTGGGCCGCAAATACGAGCGCGGACAGGATGTGCCAAAGGATCCGGGTATTGCCTTGATTTGGTATGGTCGAGCCGCCGATCGCGGATTTGCCGACGCGCAATACAACCTTGGCGAGATGTACATGCGGGGCGAAGGTGTGCCAAGAACGCCTCTGGCGGCGATTCAGTGGTGGAAAGCCGCAGCCTTGCAGGGTCACTTGGCTGCTCAAGACCGATTGGCAGAGGTCTATTTCAACGGTGACGGTGTCAAGCAGGACTATCGGGCCGCGCTCCATTGGTGGCAATTGGCATCTAAAAATGGCGATGCCGAGGCGGAGGACGGTCTGGGCGATCTCTACGCGGGAGGGCGAGGCGTTCTGCGGGACTACGCTGCTGCTGCGAATTGGTATCGCAAGGCGGCTGCACAAGGCGCTGCGGCGGCATTGGTTCATCTGGGACTGATGTATGAGACTGGCGAGGGCGTGCAGCAAAACAGGATGATTGCCTATGCCTTGCTAAGCATGGCTTCGGGCAGGGGTGGTAGCGATCCCACGCAAATAACAGCCGGGCTTGCCAGGTTGTCCAAGTCGCTGACCGTTGGGCAGCGCAATGGCGCCGTTGCACTGGCAAGCAAACTTTCGGGGTCGCGTGACTTTCTAGATGAGTTGGACCGGGCTGCAGCGATGAGTCACCCATCTTGATTTGGCGGCGACGGGCGAGGTCTTTGGCATGAGCGAGGTCATAGTCGTAGCGCCACGGCGCGCGTTTGGCGAAACGTTTCAAGCAGGCATGCGAATTTCGTGCGCCCGCCCGCGGGCGTATTTGACCTTAGCGATGATCGTGCGTGCAATGGCGTTGCTTTTGCGTCGTCCGGCATCCCTGCAATGGTCGGTTTTTTTCGAAATGGTCACCGCATTTTTGGCACTCCTTTTGTACGCGGTTTGGCAGGCCGCCTACGCCGTATGGCATGAACGGTGCAATGGCCGACGTGTTTACCTGTTCGATGCGTGGGGAGTATGCGTGCGCAATTGCGACGTTTCCAGGCGGCTGCCTTGGTCGCAGATGAGTCACGTAAAAGTGACGCGCGACCGGTGGCTGATTTACGTCGAGCCCAGCTCTGTTCGGAGAAAAGTTGATGCCGTGGTTTCTTGACGTGCTTGGCGTCGATAGTGACGCCGATGTGGTTGCAATTCGAAAGGCCTATGCAAAAGCGATAAAGGAATGCGATCGGGCTTCCGAGGCCGAGCGCTTTCAGGAAATCCGTCAGGCTTATGAACTCGCGCTCCAATGGGTTGAGCAGCCGGGGGACCATCCTTTCACGAGTTCGTGGCGGATTTTTGAGTCGGCTCCGGAAGAACAGGCATCGCCGATCGACTCAGCTCGAGGTGAATCGCATCAAGTGGCGTCTTCCCGCCTGCGGATGGATGGTGCATCGTCATCGCCGATTGCCGCGGCGCGTGATTTCGAAAAGGAGCTTTTGCAAGAAGGGAATGATGCGGCCTATGAGTTGCTGGATAAATTTTCCGAGGACGATAGGCTAATCGCACTTGATGATAAATTCGCATTTGAGCAATTGGTTTTGGCGATGTGCTTTGCAGCGCCGACGAATATTGCCCTGCTCGATGCGGCTAGCGATCGATATGAATGGAATGTGTCAAGTCGGCATTTGACGGCTCGCGCGGACCTTACGCTACGCCTGAAACAGCATCTGGCCTTGCGTGATGCTCTTTCGGCCAACATGTCCAGAGACGCCAAGGAATTCGAAGAAGCCATCAATATCTATCGCTCTTTCCAGGGCAAACCAAGAGGACGGGTACAGCCTTGGCGAATCGTCTGGGCCAATCGTTTGATGGAGCGTTACGACACATTTCGGGGTGAGTTGGCTGAGCGCTATGGAGAGCAAGCGCTGGATTGGTGGAGTCGGAAACTTGAGAGTGATCCCGCGCTCCGGCGTCGTGCGGACAGTAGAAGAGCGGCGCAGCAGGGGTTTGGTGGCGTGTTGCGATCTCCTGCTCTCTCTGCGCGAAAAAAATTCATATTTATCGCGTGTGCGATGGCGCTGTTTTTGGCGGCTATAGGGAGATGGGTTCTGTAGAACCTCTCGAAGCAAGTGATAAAGGATCTTCCGTAAGAAGTCGCATCAAGAGCGTTTTCTCGTTGCGTGAGACTGACCGTGCGACGGGCGCCCGAGGCTCCACGCGCATCTTCAGGGAAAACTCCGCCGCGCCAGCTGCGGCGGCATGCCCGTCCAGCGCTTGAATGCACGGCGGAACTCGCGCGGATCGCTGAAGCCCAGTTCGATACCGATCTCGGCCACGCTCATCTGCCCGGCATGCAGCAGTTCCAGTGCGCGTTCGGCGCGCACGCGATCGTGGATTTCCCGAAAGATCCGTCCGCTGTCGGCGAGCCGGCGGCGCAGCGAGCGTTCGCTCAGGTGCAGGGTGCGGGCAACCTCGGTGAGGCGGGGATGTTCGCGCAGGCGGCTGCGCAAGAGGCGCTCCACCGAGCCTACGATTTCGTCGGAGCTGTTCGTGCCGCGCAGTTGCTGATGGCACAGGGCCAGCGCTTGCCGCGAAGTGAGCGGGTTGTAGCCGGGCAACGGGAAATCCATCCATTGCGCGTCGATCAGGATGCGGTTGTATTGCGCGCCGAAGCGTACGTCGCACTGAAACGTCTTGCTGTATTCGTCGGCGTAGGCGGGCGCCGGATAGGTCAGCTCCATCCGCGCGGGAATCAGCTTCGGCCCGACCAGCTCGCGCGCCAGGGCCAGGCTGCTGGAAAACAATTCCTCGCACAGGAATGGCAGCAACTCGATTTCGCCGAAACGCGGCCATGCCTGAGCGGCGACGGTGCGCGCGTCGACCACGGCGAAATCCACGTCGAGCAGGCTGCCGCAAACCTTGTGGTTCTCGATGCCGGTGGCCATGGCTTCGCCGAAATTGCGCGAGGTCATCATGGCCAAGCCGAGCAGGCCGAAACTGCCGATCGTTTCGTTGCGGCCGACCAATAAGCCGAGAGCCGGATCGCGCAGCACCTTCAAGCTGCGCGCAATCACCGTGCGTGCCTGGCGATAGGACACACGCACGGAAGGGTCGTTGATCTGCTGGCGGGTGATCCCCAAACCGGCAAACCAGGGCTCGCTGGAGATGCCGCGGCGCGCTGCCAGTTCGCTCAGGTGTACCAGCACATTCGGTGGAATATCCGCAGCCAGGGCGCGCGGGTCCGGTTCGATCCAGCGCGCTGGCGCGCGCCTGGCGAGATGCGTTTCAACGGCAAGCTCTGACATGCCAGACCATTCCCCGGGGCCGACCCTCATCGGCGCGAGAGACGGTTCTAGCACGTATGCGTGCGGGGTGGTTGGCGCGGCGCACAAAGCCGGCGCCTTTGCATCAAACGCTATGCGCGGCGTGTAGGTGGCGTGAGCGTGTCGTGAGGATGTTTATCGAGCGGCGCCTGCCGATGCCTGCTTCCATTGTGCGATCCAGCCTTCCAGGTCTGTCAGGCGCTTGGCCGGATCGTCGCTCAGCGTCATGCCGACCGCGGCGCCGGCTACGCGTCCGTTCGGATCGAGCAGCATCAAGGTGGGATAGACGCCTACACCCAACGTGTCGGTGAGCGATTGACCGTGGTACAGCACGTTCCAGTTCAAGCCGTGATCTTCCACGAAGCCCCGTGCGCTGGCGGCATCCTCGAACGTGATGGCCACGGTGTTCACGTCGCCGTGCGCACGCGCGAAGGCATTGAGCGTGGGGACTTCGGCCATGCACGGTGCGCACTCGGCAAAGAAGAAACTCACCAGTGTGTAGCGCCCGTGGAAATCGCTCAGCCGTTGCGTGCCGCCGTGCAGTGACGGCAAGGCAAACGGCGGAAACGCATCGCCCCGCCCAAACGAAAACCGTCCCGGTTCGCCGGCGTGCGAGCCCGGCGGTCGTATGCGCAGCATGGCCATGCCGGCCTGGCTGTCGCGGGAGATGCTGAAGGTGCGGCGTTGCTGCAACTCTTGCGCGAAGGCCGTGTAGTCGAGCGGCCTGCCGTTGGAGTCGAGATAGCGGACCTGCGGCGTGGCACCGAGTTGCAAGGTGGCGACGAAAGCCTGCTCGCCCTTATCGGGTGTCGCTGCATGCAGCAGCGCGCTGGGCGCCAAGGCCAAGGCGAGAAGTAGGGCGCGATGTTTCATGGCAGACGGCTTCCACGCCCTCTCCCTCGAGAGGAGAGGGCGTGGAACGGCAAGTTACTCGCCGATGGTCAGCAGCGAAGCGTTGCCGCCCGCGGCGGTGGTGTTGACGGTGAGAGTGCGCTCGCCGGCAAAGCGCAGCAGGTAGTGCGGGCCGCCGGCCTTGGGGCCGGTGCCGGACAAGCTTTCGCCGCCGAACGGCTGCACGCCGACCACCGCGCCGATCTGGTTGCGGTTGACGTAGCAGTTGCCAACGCGCGCGTGGCTTCGGATGTATTCCACGGTGTCGTCGATGCGGCTGTGCACGCCGAGGGTGAGGCCGTAGCCGGTACCGTTGATGGCGTCGACCACCTTCGGCAGCTCGCTGCCCTTCCAGCGGATCACGTGCAGCACCGGGCCGAACACCTCGCGCTTGAGGATGTCGAGCGAGGGGATTTCATAGGCGCGCGGTGCAAAGAAGGTGCCGTTGCCGGTGGCAGCCGGATCGAGCTTGGCCTCGGCGATCTTCTTCGCTTCCTTGTCCATGCGCACGGCGTGGTCGTTGAGGATCTTCAGCGCATCTTCGTCGATCACCGGGCCCACGTCGGTGGAAAGCTGGCCGGGATCGCCAACCTTCAGCTCGGCCATCGCACCGGCCAGCATGCCGACCACCTTGTCGGCGATGTCTTCCTGCACGAACAGCACGCGTGCGGCCGAACAACGCTGGCCGGCGGACTGGAACGCGGAGGCGATCACGTCCTTGACGATCTGCTCGGGCAGGGCGGAGGAGTCGGCGATCATCGCGTTCTGGCCGCCGGTTTCGGCGATCAATGCGGCGATGGGCGCGTTACGTGCGGCGAGTGCGCGGTTGATCGCCCAGGCGGTCTCGGTGGAGCCGGTGAAAGCAACGCCGGCAACGCGAGGATCTTTGGTGAGCGCGGCGCCGACCACGGCGCCGTCGCCCGGCAGGTATTGCAGCACGTCGGTCGGCACGCCGGCGTCGTGCAGCAGCTTCACTGCGGCGTAGCCGATCAGGCTGGTCTGTTCGGCCGGCTTGGCGATCACGCTGTTGCCGGCGGCCAATGCAGCGGACACCTGGCCCAGGAAGATCGCCAGTGGGAAGTTCCACGGGCTGATGCACACGAACACGCCGCGGCCGTTGAGGAACAGCTGGTTGCTCTCGCCGGTCGGGCCGGGCAACTGTTCCGGATGGCCGAACAAGCGGCGCGCCATGGCGGCGTAGTAACGCAGGAAGTCGGCAGCTTCGCGGATTTCTGCGATCGCGTCGGGCAGGCTCTTGCCGGCTTCGCGCACGCACAGCGCGATGAATTCGCCGCGGCGTGCTTCGAGCTGGTCGGCCGCGTGCTCGAGGATCGCGGCGCGGCTGGCGGCCGGCAGGCGGTCCCAGTTCGGCTGAGCGGCTACGCCGTTGGCCAGCGCCTTGTCGACCAATGCGGCATCGGCGCTGACGTAGCTGCCGACGTTGTCGCGGCGATCGGCAGGATTGGTTACCTGCACGGCGGGGCCATTGCCCTGCGCGCCAGCGACCAGCGGTGTTGCGGACCACTGGCCGGACTTTGCGTTGACCGCCTCGGCGAGGGCCTTCAGTTCATTGTCGTTGGAGAAGTTGACGCCCATGGAGTTCTTCCTGGATACCGAATTGGAATTCTGCGCAAGCGCAGATTGGTCACCGAACAGATTGACCGGCAGCGGAATGCGCGGATGTGCGTAGCTGCCGTGATTGGCGGCGGCATAGCGGCGCACCGTTTCGCAGGGATCGGCTACCAGCTCGCGCACCGGCAGCGTTTCGTCCACCACGCGATTGACGAAGCTGGTGTTGGCGCCGTTTTCCAGCAGGCGGCGCACCAGGTACGGCAGCAGGTCTTCGTGCGTGCCGACCGGCGCATACACGCGGCAAGGGACATCGAGGTTCTGCTTGCCGATCACTTCGGCATACAGGTCCGTGCCCATGCCGTGCAGGCGCTGGAATTCGAACGGACGGCCACGGGCGATGTGATGCACGGCGGCAATGCTGTGCGCATTGTGCGTGGCGAACTGCGGATAGATCAGCTCGCTGCCCGCATCGAACAGCTTGTGTGCGCAGGCCAGGTAGGAAACGTCGGTATTCGGCTTGCGCGTATACAGCGGATAGCCGGACAGGCCCAACTCTTGCGCGCGCTTGACCTCGGCATCCCAGTACGCGCCCTTCACCAGGCGCACGTACCAGCGGCGGCCGCTGGCGCGGGCGGTTTCGATCAGCCAGTCGATCACGAACGGCGTGCGCTTGGAATACGCTTGCACCACGATGCCCAGGCCGTTCCATCCCTGCAGCGAAGGATGCGCGAACACGTCGCCGATGATGTCCAGCGACAGTTCCAGGCGATCCGCTTCTTCGGCATCCACCGACAAGGCGATGCCTTGCTTCATAGCGAGCTGCGAGAGTTCCAGCAGCTTCGCGGTGAGATCGCGGCGTGCGCGTTCGCGGTTGGCCACTTCATAGCGCGGATGCAGTGCGGACAGCTTCACCGAGATCGACGGCGCATCGGTGTGATTGGCGAAGGGACCGCGCGCGCCGATGGCGGCGATCGCCTTGCGGTAGTCCTGCTGGTAGCGCTCGGCGGTTTCGCTGGTGAGCGCCGATTCGCCGAGCATGTCGTAGGAATAGCGGTAGACCGCGTATTCGGGCTTGGCGCAGCGGTCCAGCGCTTCGTTGATGGTCTGCCCCATCACGAACTGGTGACCCATGATGCGCATGGCCTGGCGCACGGCCAGGCGGATCGCCGGCTCACCCGCGCGGCCGACCAGGCGGCGCAGCGCGCCGGTGAAGTCGTGGCGGGTTTCCTCGGCCAGGTTGACCAGCTTGCCGGTCAGCATCAGGCCCCAGGTGGAGGCGTTGACGAACAGCGACTCGCTCTGGCCCAGGTGTTTCTTCCAGTTCGCGTCGCCCAGCTTGTCGCGGATCAGCTTGTCGGCGGTGGCCTTGTCCGGAATGCGCAACAGGGCTTCGGCCACGCACATCAGCAGTACGCCTTCCTCGCTGGAAAGGTCGTACTGGCGCATGAACGATTCCACCGCGCTCTGGTCCTTGGCGCGCGCACGCACGCGGGTGACCAGGTCGGCGGCGAGGTCGATGACTTTCTCGCGCTCGGCCGGCGGCAGGGAGGCCTGGGCGAGCAGGTCGTTGACCGCTTCGGTCTCGTCGCGCAGCCAGGCAGCGGTGATGCGTGCGCGGGCCGGTTCGACGCCGGTCGGCAGTTCGGGGGTAAGAATGGGTTGGGTCACGATGGCGTGGCGCGTTCGATAGGGGCGTTGGGAGCTCAGAATTGTACGGCGGGGCGGGGCGCGAACGCATCCGTATAGATAAGGAGAGGGGATGTCCGCCTCCAACGAGGCAGCAGCTAGCCCCTCCTCCTGTCCCACGGGACTAGCTTCGCGTCGCAGCAGAGGGAGGTTGGGAGGGGGTAAAGCCCTTGGGAAAACCTCTGATGAAAGGCTTTCTCAAGTGCCCGACCCCTCCCCAACCCTCCCCTGCTAGCGGGGAGGGGGCGGTCTGGATGTCTGTGGAGTTGGTCGCGACGATGAACTGCTTGAAGTTGCTGAGAGGCGCACCTCCCCATCACATGAGAGTCCTCGTGATGCACGCCGTACCACCGAGCGAAAACGCACCCGCGACAATTTGTAGCAACCGCAGAAACGCGAGCCTTGTCGCGTACATCACAAATCCGTGACAGCCGCAAACTCCGCACAATGCGCATATCCGCGCAGATGCTCGTGTTTTTGCGCTCGGACCGCGCCGTGGACTACGCCACGCACGCGTTGCACCCATCCTTGCCCACTCCTGCATCGCGGCCTATGATCGGGAACGTTCCAGGCACGCCGGACTTTTCATGATCGTGCTTCGACCAGCCCTCGGCGGCCTGCCGTGCGTGACGTTGTGGCTTCGGCCCAATCGCGTGCTCAGCCGACGCGGTCTGCGTCGCCTGATCCTGGTGCTGGCTACCCTGGTGTTGATGACGGCAGGTCTGGGAGCGTGGCAGGGCAACGTATTTGCCCCGTTGTTCGCCCTGATCGAGGCTCCCGCCGTGGCCATCGCGCTGAGCGTGGCCTGGCGGGCCGGCGACCGCAGCGAACGCATCACCCTCGACGCCGAGTCGCTGGAGGTGCAAACCCTGCCGGGACGCCGCTGCGTGCGCTTCCAGCCCTATTGGGTGCGCGTGCTGCTGGAATCAGGGGAGGGGCGTTACCGATTGTTGTTGTCGTCGCACGGACGCAAGCTGGAAGTTGGGGCTTTCCTCGCCGAAGAGGAACGCGCCGAGCTGTTCCGGAAACTCAGGGTGCTGCTGGCGGACTTCCAATCCCAGCAACGCAGGTAGGTTCAACAAAGGTGCAAACATGAGAGCTGGCGGCATCGGGAAGCACGGCATCAGGTTCAGGGCGAAACACGCAGTCGGGGCATTGGGGTTGATGGCCCTTGGTTTGTTCGGCGGTACCGTCCAGGCGAATCCGCAACCTGGGCAGTTGAACCTCACACCCGGCGTGACGACGTATTCCCACGTACCGTACATGCTCAACAACGTGGCGCTCGGCGTCTGCGTGGTGATCGGCATCCTGGTATTCGGCGCGATGTTCATCGCCATGTTCCGCTTCCGCAAATCGCGCGGGGCGGTGCCGGAGAAGTGGTCGCACAACACCACCGTCGAAATCATCTGGACGGTCATCCCCGTCATCATTCTCATCACGCTGGCCTGGCTGGCTACCGATGGCTTGCGCCAATTCTCCGATACCACCGGTTCGCAGATGACGGTGAAGGTCACCGGCTATCAGTGGAAGTGGCGCTACGACTACGTCGACTACCAGGGCAAGCCGCTGCACGTCGACTTCATGTCCCGCTTGGACGACCAGAGCAATGCCACCCGCCAGCTCAATTCCGGGCTGGACCCCTGGGCGGTGAAGTCGGACGGCGAGCAGACCTATCTGCTGAACGTCGATCACCCGCTGGTGGTGCCGATCCACACCAAGATCCGTTTCGTGATTACCGCCGACGACGTGATCCATTCCTGGTTCGTGCCCGCATTGGGTTGGAAGATGGACGCGATCCCGGGCGTGATCAATGCCGCGTGGACCAATATCAACGAGCCGGGCATCTACCGCGGCCAATGCGCCGAGCTGTGCGGCCAAGATCATGGCTTCATGCCGATCGTGGTGAAGGCGGTGTCGCAGGAAGATTTCGCCAAGTGGCTGGCTGCGCAGCAGAAGCCTGCCGCCGCGCCGGCCCCGGCATCCACCGCCGCGGCGCCTGCACAGGCGACGGCGCAGGTGGCGGCGGCACACGCTACACAGGGTTGATTCCTCGGCTGCTTACGCAGTTCACGTAAACGCATTCATTTAGGTAGAGGTTCAAGGTTATGGCCCAGGCAGCCGCCCACGACCACCACGATGAGCATCACGACGAACACCACGAGCACCAGAATTTTTTCCAGCGCTGGGTGATGTCCACCAATCACAAGGACATCGGCACGCTATACCTGGTTTTTTCCCTGCTGATGTTCTTTATCGGCGGCAGCTTCGCGATGGTGATCCGCGCGGAACTGTTCAAGCCGGGCATGCAGCTGGTGCAGCCGTACTTCTTCAACGAAATGACCACCATGCATGCGCTGGTCATGATCTTCGGCGCGGTGATGCCGGCGTTCGTGGGCCTGGGCAACTGGATGATCCCGATGATGGTCGGCGCGCCGGACATGGCGTTGCCGCGCATGAACAACCTGTCGTTCTGGATCCTGCCGTTCGCCTTCGCGCTGATGCTGTCCACCCTGTTCCTGCCAGGCGGCGGTCCTGCCGGTGGCTGGACCATGTATCCGCCGCTGTCGCTGCAGAGCGCTTCGACGGCCTACGTGGTGTTCGCGATCCACTTGATGGGCATCAGCTCGATCATGGGCGCGATCAACATCATCGCCACCATCCTCAACATGCGCGCGCCGGGCATGGATCTGTTGAAGATGCCGGTGTTCGTGTGGAGCTGGCTGATCACCGCCTTCCTGCTGATCGCGGTGATGCCGGTGCTCGCAGGCGCGGTGACCATGTTGCTCACCGACAAATACTTCAATACGCACTTCTTCGATGCCGCCGGCGGCGGTGACCCGATTCTGTTCCAGCACGTGTTCTGGTTCTTCGGTCACCCCGAGGTGTACATCATGATCCTGCCGGCGTTCGGGATCATCTCGGAAATCATCCCGACCTTCGCGCGCAAGCCGATCTTCGGCTACAAGGCGATGGTGTTCGCGATCGCCTCGATCGCCTTCCTCTCGTTCATCGTGTGGGCGCACCACATGTTCGCGGTGGGTCTGCCGCTGGGTGCCGAAATCTTCTTCATGTACGCCACCATGCTCATCGCGGTGCCGACCGGCGTGAAGGTGTTCAACTGGGTCGCCACCATGTGGGGCGGCTCGATGACCTTCGAAACGCCGATGCTGTTCGCCATCTCGTTCGTCATCCTGTTTTCCATCGGCGGTTTCTCCGGCCTGATGCTGGCGCTGGTGCCGGCGGACTTCCAGTATCACGACACCTATTTCGTGGTGGCGCACTTCCACTACGTGCTGGTGACCGGCGCGATCTTCGCGATCATGGCGGCCACGTATTACTGGATCCCGAAGTGGACCGGGCACATGTACAGCGAGTTCTGGGGCAAGGTGCACTTCTGGAACTCGGTGGTGTGGGTGAACGTGCTGTTCTTCCCGCAGCACTTCCTGGGTCTGGCCGGCATGCCGCGCCGCATCCCGGACTACAACGTGGCCTTCGCCAACTTCAACATGATCAGCTCGATCGGCGGCTTCCTGTTCGGCGCCTCGCAGTTGATCTTCCTGGGCGTGATCATCCATTGCGTGTGGTTCTCCAAGAAGAAAGCGACCGATCGCGTGTGGGAAGGTGCCCGGGGCCTGGAGTGGACGTTGTCGTCGCCGCCCCCGCATCACTCCTTCTCGATCGCGCCGGAGATCCACGACGAAGAACTGGCCCATGGCCACGTCGAGGACTGATCCATGAAGCTCGGTCACCAGACGCTCGATGCGGCACAGGAACAACGCGTACGCCGTGCGCGACGTACCGCCAGGACGGTGGGGATCGTTGCCATCGTGGTGTTTGTGTTTTCGATCGGGCAAATGCTTTGGCTACAGCATCATCCAGTGGCGCACGCGCGGGCCGTTGCAGAGGCGCTCATGCAGTAACCCTGCTGCGGCAGGGACGTAGGTCACCAGGAACATCTACGGGATACAGATCATGGGTCAGCAGCACGACATCTATTACGTACCGAGCAAGAGCCAGTGGCCGATCGTGGCTGCCGTGGTCATGTTCCTCACCGTGTTCGGCGCGGCGCACTGGCTCAATGCCGAGCCCGGCGAGGCGCATTTCGGCCAGACGCTGCTGACGATCGGCTTCGTCGGCATTCTGCTGATGTTCTTCGGCTGGTTCCGCTCGGTGATCCACGAGTCGATGGCAGGCCGCTACAACACCCAGGTGGACCGCTCGTTCCGCATGGGCATGATGTGGTTCATCTTCTCCGAAGTGATGTTCTTCGGCGCCTTCTTCGGCGCGCTGTTCTACATCCGCATGTTCTCGGTGCCGTGGCTGGGCGGTTATGGCCATGGCGTGCTCACCCACCAGTTCCTGTGGAGCGATTACGCCGCATCGTGGGGATCGGGCGGCGGCAATGGCCCGGCGCACGTCGGCGGTGCGTTCGAAACGGTGGCGCCGTGGGGGCTGCCGTTGCTGAATACGCTGATCCTGCTGAGCTCCAGCGTTACCGTCACCATCGCCCATCACGCGTTGAAGGCTGGCCATCGCGGCAAGGTGCTGTTGTTCCTGGGCGTTACCGTGCTGCTGGGCGCGTCGTTCCTGTACTGCCAGGCCCACGAGTACATGGAAGCCTACAAGGAACTGAATCTCACGCTGGGCAGCGGCGTCTACGGTTGCACCTTCTTCATGCTCACCGGCTTCCACGGCCTGCACGTAACGCTGGGCACGATCATGCTGGCAATCATCTGGCTGCGCGTGCTGGCGGGGCATTTCAGTAAAGAGCACCACTTCGGCTTCGAAGCAGTGGCCTGGTATTGGCACTTCGTCGACGTGGTGTGGCTGGGGCTTTTCATGTTTGTCTATATTCTCTGACCGTTTTCTCTGGTCCCAAAAAGGCCTGCCGCTTCCCGGTGGGCCTTTTTGCTTTCGTTCGCCGTGCAATGCTTGCCCTGCCCAATGGAATCGTTGCTGCGTACGGCTGTGACGCCGGCAGTCAAATCATGGGCCGTGGCTATGCCAATGCATCCGGTGTCGTCACCGGGGACCTGGCTTGCAACTTTGACAGTGTCGGTCATCGCATATCGCGGTCAGGTAGCCTGGCCCTCAAGACAGTGGATGGTTTCGAAGACCTTGCTGGTGCCTCCGTGATCGGCGATGACATTAGCGCCGGGGTTGCGGAAACGATCCAGGATTCCACGGGAAATTGACGGCGAGAAATGGCGATGAGTGTGCCTGGACGCAGCAAGCAATCGTTTGGTTACTCGCGGACGGTAGCGGTGCTGTTCTTTGCCGTTGCCGCATTCGTCGCACTCGTGGTTCTGCGGGCGGTACATGAAGACGGCGGCGTCAACCGATGGAGCATGCTCGGCATGGGCATGCTGCTGTTCTTCGTCGTCGTGGGTTGGTATGCGGCAAGCTTCAGCGTGATGGTCAGCGCCGACTCTCTAGTCGTTTCGTCGTTGTTTTCCAGCAAGACGATTGCCTTGTCGTCGATTGACGAAGCGATCGTATACAAGGGTTTGAAAGCCAATTGGCTGGAGTTGCGCCGTCGAGGCGATCTGATCTACAGGGTGCGCGATTCGATCGACGGCTATCCGAGGTTGGCGGACGATATTTTGAGTGCGCTTGGCGGCTGCGCCCGAACGATGCTCAAGGACAAATTCGGCAACGAGCGCGAATTCCGCCCAGGCGATGGCTTTCTTTGAATGATGCAGGTGGCCGGCGTTTGAGGGACAAGCTCCCCCGGCGCCCCTGATGCCGGGCAATCGCGGTCAAATGCCGCGGGGAACGAGGGATGACCCTCCGCTACACTTATTGCCCCACCCCGTGCGGGTGTATCCACCCCATCTTGATGCCCACGATCACCATGGCGATCAGCACCAGCGAAAAGCCGATGCGCCGCGTCAGCGCCCATACCGTGCGCTTGCCGCCGTCTTTGTCGGTCATCATGAAATACAACGCCTGGCCCAGGTTGAACACCACCACCAGGAACATGATCACCAGCACGACTTTGTAGATGGTTTCCACGTGATTGACCTGAGCAGGCTCGACATCGCCAGTATAGCCATCGATATCGGGGCCGCCGCGTGAGCTGGATGCGGCGGCCATCGTGGTGGTCGGTGTTGCTGACGGTAGCTGGCGCCCTTGTTTTTGTGCGTCTTGGCATCTGGCAACTGCACCGTGCCGATTACAAAGACGAACTTCTGCGACGGTATGCCGCAGCGGCCAGCGCGCCGGTGCAGGACTTCGCCAGCGCGGCGGCGCACCCTTCCCAAGACGTGTATCCGCGTGTGCGCGTGCAAGGCCATTATCTGGCCGACCGCGTGTATCTGCTGGACAACCCGAAGCACGACGAAAGAGGGGGCGTGGAAGTGTTCGCCCCGTTCCAGCCCGATCACCAAGACCGCTTGCTGCTGGTCGACCTGGGGTTTCTGCCGGGCAATGGCTCGGGCGCACCGCCGCAGCTGACACCCCTGCCGATCGACACGCAGACCCTGCAGGGGCTTTACCAGCCGTCGCCGGGCAATGGGCTGGAGATGGGCGGCAATGCGCTGGCGCGGCAAGCGCAATGGCCGAAGACCACGATCTATCTGGATCTGGGACAGATTGCGGCCGACCTGCACGTGCCGCTCTACCCGCGCATGCTTGCCCTGGACCCCGATCCGGCGGCCATTTACGTGCGCGTGCATACGCTGGATCTTTCCTCGATGCCGCCGGCGCGGCATCGTGCCTATGCTTTTCAGTGGTTCACCTTCGCCCTCGCGGCGGTGGTGATTTTCGTGGTCCTGCACCGGACCAGGCGTCGTTCCAACAAGCCCCGATCATGACCGCACCGACCGACCAAGCCCTACGCAAAAGCCGCCTGAAATTCCTGCTGGTGATCTTCGTGTTTGCCGCGCCGATCATCGCGGCAGGCCTGCTCAACCTGAGCGGCTGGCAGCCCACGGGCAAGGCGTATGGCGAGCCGATCCTGCCGCAGCGCAATTTCGATCAGGAGCATGTGCAGATACGGCTGGCCGATGGCCAGGCTTGGCCCTGGCGCGATAGTTCGCCGCGCCTCACCCTGATCGCGCTGGCCGGCCCCGGTTGTGCCGGCCATTGCATGGATGCGCTGACCAAAATGGCCGCGGCGCGCATCACCCTCAACGGCAATGCGGATCGTTTGCGCCTGCTGTTTGTCGGCCAGCCCCCGGCGAATGCGGTCGGCAGCGGGATGGAGAACTACTGGCGCCTGGGCGACGACCCGAGCGGCAGCCTGGCCGCCTATCGCCCCACCGCGCCCGATTCCGTAGCCGCGCTGCTGGTGGAGTCCGACGGCACCGCGCTGAGCCTGTATCCTGTCGGTTTTGATCCGAGCGGCTTGCGCAAGGATCTGCAGAAGGTCATTCGTTGATGTCGCGTACCCGCAAATTCGTGCCCTATCTCGCTGTGCTGGCGGCGGTCTTCGCCTTCGGGTTGGTGATGTTCGGCGCGTTCGTCAGGCTGTCCAACGCCGGCCTGTCCTGCCCGGACTGGCCCACCTGCTACGGCAAGGCGACCTGGCCGCAGCATGCCGCGGCCGTGGCGAAAGCCGACCAGGCGTTCCCCGATCGTCCATACGAGGCGGACAAAGCCTGGCGCGAACAGGTGCACCGCATGCTGGCGGGCACGCTCGGCGTGCTGGTGCTGCTGCTGGCGCTGATTGCCGCGCGCCGCGACCGGCTTGCGCTGCTGGCGATCGTGATCAGCGCGATATTTGCCGCCACCGGCGTTGCTTTGTACCTGCATGGCGAACGCGAATGGTCGTCGGGCCTCGCGCTGCTGGCGATTCTGCTGCCCACCACCGGCGCCTTGTGGCTGCGCGAACACTCGGCATTGAAAGTGAGCGTGCTGGCGCTGGCAGTGATCGTCTTCCAGGCGATGCTGGGCATGTGGACAGTAACTTTGTTGCTCAAGCCCATCGTGGTGATGGGGCATCTGCTGGGCGGCCTCACTACCTTCGGGCTGCTTGCGTATGTCGCCCTGCGCTACAAGGGCGTGGGCGCCAACAGCAACAACCACGCGTCGTTGCGCCGATGGGTGGTGCTGGGCATCGTGCTGCTTGCCGGCCAGATCGCGCTGGGCGGCTGGACGTCCGCCAACTACGCGGCGCTTGCCTGCGGTACCGATTTCCCCACGTGCCTGGGCCAGTGGGCGCCGCCGACCGATTTTCATCAGGCCTTCGTGCTGTCGCGCGAGGTCGGTGTCAACTATGAAGGCGGCGTGCTGGACATGGCTGCACGCAGCGCCATCCAGATCACCCATCGCATCGGCGCGCTGGTGGTGTTCTGTTATCTGAGCTGGCTGGCCTATCGCCTGAGCCGCAGCGGTTTTCGCCTTGGCGGCGCGGCGGTATTCGCTGCGCTGGTGCTGCAGGTGGTATTGGGCATCAGCAACGTGCATTTCGGTTTGCCGTTGCCGGTGGCAACCATGCACAACGGCGGCGCGGCTTTGTTGTTGTTTACGTTGTTGGCGAACTTTGCGCGCCTGCAACCGTGGCAGCGTGATGTGACGGATGTGCTTGCATGAGTCTGGTTCGCGAATACATGCAGTTGACCAAGCCGCGCGTGGTCGCGCTGCTGGTGTTCTGCGCAGTGATCGGCATGTTCCTCGCCGTGCCCGGCATTCCGCCGTGGCGCGCGCTGGTGTTCGGCACGCTGGGCATCTGGATGGCCTCCGGCTCGGCAGCTGCCTTCAATCACCTGATCGACGAGCGCATCGACAAGCTGATGGCGCGCACTGCGCGCCGCCCGCTCGCGACGGGCACGCTGCGCCCACGCCAGGTATTGGTGTTTGCGATCCTGCTCGGCATCGTCTCGATGCTGGTGCTGGTGTTGCTGGTGAACACGCTTACCGCGCTGCTCACCTTCGGCGGCCTGATCGGCTACGCGCTGGTCTATACCGCCTACCTGAAGCGCGCGACGCCGCAGAATATCGTGATCGGCGGCCTGGCCGGCGCCATTCCGCCCGTGCTGGGCTGGACTGCCGTTACCGGTGCGCTGCATCCGTTCGCGTTGCAGCTGTGCCTGATCATTTTCGTGTGGACGCCGCCGCATTTTTGGGCGCTGGCTATTTTCCGCCGCGACGACTACGCCCGCGCCGAAATCCCCATGCTGC
The DNA here is from genome assembly GCF_016904945.1 of Dyella mobilis. Lineage (GTDB taxonomy): Bacteria > Pseudomonadota > Gammaproteobacteria > Xanthomonadales > Rhodanobacteraceae > Dyella_B > Dyella_B mobilis. The sequence continues at coordinate 210,516 of NZ_JADIKF010000037.1, read as the reverse complement.
CCGTCACCCATGGCGTGCGCTACACGCGCTGGAACATTTTGCTCTACACCATCCTGCTGGTGATCGTGAGCCTGCTGCCCGCGCTGACCGGTTACAGCGGCCTGATCTATTTCGGCGGTGCGGTCGTGCTCGGCGCAGGATTCCTCTATTACGCGATCCGCATGATGAATCCGCCGGACGAATACTTCGCCATGCGCACGTTCAAGTATTCGATCATTTATCTGATGGCGCTGTTTGCGTTTTTGCTGGCGGATCATTGGCTGGTGTCGCCGATGCAGTGAGGCAGTGCGGTGAAGGTCAGTAGCTGTCTTCGCGCAGAAAGAGAGCGTTCCACTGCCGTTGACCGGGACCCGAGTGGCTGAGAAGGGGGCGTTGGTGCGGCCTCGCTTGGTTGGCTCCGCCGTCCTGTTTTTGCATTTTTGCCTTCTCACTTGCAATTCGCTGGCGCCGGTCCTGCGCGCGCGACTTCGAGAGAAGCTCAATCGCGGCGCCGGCAGTCAGTCGTTTCTGGTGGAAACCATCGCTGGAATCGACACCGTAAAGGCCATGGCCGTGGAGCCCCAACTCGCCCGGCGCTGGGGTAGACGACTGGCGGGCGGCGTGGAGGCCGGATTTCGCATCATCGCCCTGGGCGCAGCGGCACGCGAGGGCGTCAACGTTGGTGTTGAGCATGACAGCCGTTATCAAATTATAGTTGCCACTAATGTCGGCAAATAATCAAGCGGTGCGACGCGGATTCGACAAGCAATGGGTTCGTCGAGCGTGACATCCGTTTCATCTCGTTGGTGACGGGCAAGCGAGTTCGAATCCATTTTCGAAATCAATAGGGAAATGAGGGGCGAGTGATGAGTAAGCTCTTGGGTTTAACGTGTCTTGTCGCGGTGTGCCTTTGGGTGCAATCACCTGCTAATGCGTCTGCGGTCAGCGATATTTCGAACCCGGCGGGAGTCAATGAAACGTCTTCCAAGACTCCATTGCCCGCGCAGGCATCCGCTCATGATTTGTGGCAACGAGTTTTGGCGCTGGCCAGCCTTCCGGGTGGCTATGTGGCGCGTAAGGACTTCGAGCAGATTTTTGGCGAGCAAGCCGAAGGCGATAGGACGGAAAAGAAGCCTTATGTCATCAACTTGAGGCATGCCGCGGAGCGCAATTATCAGGTTTCCGTAAATGTCCAGCCGTTGACGGAGGTTCCATTCAGTTCGGCGCCGTCTTCGAGGCTGGTGAACACCACGCCTTCTTCGGAGCTTTACGTGGAGTGGCGGGGGCATGAGTGCTTGCCATTGGAAAAAGTGCAGAGCGATCTTGCCGCGATTGGGATCGTACTCAACGAATGGGTCGTCTTGCCGGACCATCCCGGCGCGCCGCCGATGCCTCCTGGCGGTTATTTCTATCGTCCCAACGGGAAGGAGTTTGTCAGGGTCATGCTCACCTCGCCCAACTTCAATCCCAAGGAACGATCCGAATGGGAAAAGGCATGCGTAGAGCATCTGGATATAGAGGGCTACAAGATCGGAGCTAACGCTTCTTAGTGAGTTGATTGGGTTCGGTCGCTTCTTCAAAGAAGGAATTTGTCATTGCGGTTCCCAATAGTGTCTTGAGTACATTTTGGGAGTGGCGTCAGGTTTGCTTTTTCAGTGGCGCAAGAGCGACATCTACCTGGAAGACCCGAACCAGGATGCATTGGTCAGCCAGGCTAGCGGCGATGCCACCTATGCCGGTACCAATGCGACCTTCGAGCAGACTGCGTTGCACGAGATCGGTCACGCATTGGGTTTGGCCAGCAACACGGACGTGAACTCGATCATGTATTACGCGCTGACGGCGGATAACGGCACGCTGGATGCCAGCGACGTGTCGAATATCCAGAAGCTATACGGCCTTCCGGCGCAAGGTGCGGCGGTCCCGGCTGAAGTCAGTGCGGAGGCCTTGCATGGTGTGGCTCAGGTACATCAGTTGGTGCAGGCGATGAACGCGTTTGACGCTTACGACGTGGGTGTGGATGACTTCAAGCCGGAGCAGGCATTTATGTTGCATCAGGAGTATGCGTTGGCTAATTCATCTGCGCGCGCACATGCGTTGTAATTGACGGTCTCAGGCCAGCATGGCTTGTAGGTCATGCTGGCTTTTCTTTCAGGAAGATAGCTTGTGACGTTGGCTGGGAGCGGTGATGCGGTCTAAAAACAATAAGTGTGTATGGCTTGCCTTGACATTGTTGCTGCTCGCAACGGCTCAATTTGCCTGTGCGGACGATGCGACCGATGCCGAGAAAGCACCGGATGCCGCACTACTGCACGAACGCGTCGTGCGCATCCCAAGCAACCAGGACAATCCCGTCACGCTGGTGATGACCATCTTCACCCCAGATGGCCCCGGGCCATTCCCGCTGGCGGTGATGAACCACGGATCGACCGGCGACGTGCCGGCGGCGCAGCAGCCGCGGTATCGGCTTTCGTTCTCCAATTACTATTTTCTTTCGCGCGGCTATGCGGTGGCGATACCGATGATGCGCGGTTATGCCGGGTCGGAAGGCCGCCTGACCTCGCACGGTTGCAATGATCTGGCGATGGGCATCGACAATGCCAAGGACATCCGCGCCGCCATCGACTATATGAAGCAGCAGTCGTACGTCGACGGTTCGCGCATCCTGGTGGCAGGGCAGAGCTTTGGTGGTTGGAACGCGCTTGCGGTGGGTGCCCTGAAAGTGCCGGGCGTGAAGGCGCTGGTGAGTTTTGCCGGAGGCATGAAGGCTTCCGATTGCCGCGATCCGGACCATGCGCTGATCGAGGCGGCCGGCGAGCTTGGCGAAGAAGTCTCGACGCCGTCGATCTGGTTTTTCGGCGACAACGATGAAGTGTTCGCCACGCCGGTATGGCGTGCGATGTATGAGCATTACGTCGCGTCCGGCGCCCCTGCCGAACTGGTGGCCTATGGAACCTTCGGCACCAACTCGCACAACCTGCTGGGATCGGGAGAGGGGCTGTCGCTGTGGGTGCCGAAGCTGGACGATTTTCTTGGTCGCAATGGTTTGCCGAACAAGCTGCTTAATCCGCAGTACATGCCGCAAACGCCGCCGCCACCTAGCCATTATGCGGACCTTACCGACCTGGAGGCGCTGCCGTACCTGGGTGGGATCCCCAGCGGCAAGGGTGTTGCGTACTACCAGAAATTCCTGACACGGCCGCTGCCTCGTGCACTGGCCATCGGCCTGCATGGCGCCGGCGAAATGTCCGGCGGGTTCGACCCCATGCTGTGGGCCATGCGGCATTGCCAGAAGGTCACCATGGGCTGCCGCCTCTATGCGGTCGACAACGAGGTGGTATGGACGCGCACCACGCCGGAACCGCCCCCGACCCATTTTGCGGTGCTGACGGATGAGCATGCCGTGCCTTATCTCAATGACAAGGGCCGGCTCGGCTACGAGAAGTTTCTGATGATGAACCGGCCGCGCGCATTCGCGGTTGCGCCCGATGGTGGCTGGACGGCCTCGACCCAGGGCCTGGACCCTGTAGCTTCCGCCCTGGCCAGATGCGGCAGCATGCACAAGGACTGCCGCCTCTACGCGGTGGATGGGGACGTAGTCTGGCGGCCATGAAAGGGCGCCTCGCCTGCGGCAGCACGCCGCGCCGGGGCGCATGAACGCGGGTATTGCAAAAGCTTGACACTCCCGCATCGCAGCATGACAATACGCGCGCCCACCGGCGCGCCAATGGCCGGCCGGGCCCCTGTCCGAACTAACCAAGGCATATGGACGTTTACCCTAGTCGCAACGTCGACATCCGCGAGCATCGGGTGCCGGCATTGCATAACAAGCTGATCGTTCGCGGCAACCGCCAGCGGTTGGCCGGCGCTTTCCTCGACTAGGGAAGTCCGGCCCGCTCCTAACGGTGCCGTGAGCACCGTTTTATAGGAGATGGGCCAATGAAGCTCCTTCGCGATTTCTTTCGTCTGCGCACCGCGGGTCGTCTTTCCCTGGCCGGCCGTCGCCAGGCCGTGCGTGTTCCCCTCACCGTTACCGTGCCCCAGCCGCTGAACAAGCCGGCCGAGTCCTCGCGCACGTCTCGTCATCTTCATCTGGTATCTAGCCTCTGATGCGTCGGTGCGACCTGCGCAAAGGGTGGCCTCCCCCTTGGCCGGGAATCCGGCCGGGGCGGCTGTGCCCTGGCGGGTCGCCCTAGCGGAAGCTTGTCGTTCCTGACGCTCGCCTCCGAACCGCACGCGATACCTTCCACGGAAGCGAGACATGATGAAGCAATCCACCCAGGCTGTTGTGGCCAAGGCCGTCGGCAAGAGTGCGGCTACGCCTCCGCGCGTCGCGGCGGCGCAGGACGCGTTCAAGGAAAACGAAGCATTGCTGGCCGGCCTGGACACCAGCACGGCGGGATTGAACGAGGAACAGATCACCGATCGCCTGTCGCGCGACGGCGTCAACGAGGTCTCGCACGAGAAGCCGCCGCACTGGACCGTCCAGCTGCTGCGCGCTTTCAAGAACCCCTTCATCATCGTGCTGCTGATCCTGGCGGCGGTGCAGGTGTTCGTCACCCCGGACGATCTTTCCGGCCCGATCATCATTGCGGTGATGGTCGCGATCAGCGTGCTGCTCAGCTTCACCCAGGAATACCGTTCCTCGCAGGCCGCCGAAAAGCTCAAGGCGATGGTGCGCAATACCGCCACCGTCACGCGCCGCGCTTCGGACGGCCATAGCGAGCGCATCGAAGTGCCGGTGGGCGAGCTGGTGGTGGGCGATATCGTGCATCTGGCCGCCGGGGACATGGTGCCCGCCGACTTGCGCCTGCTCAACGCCAAGGACCTGTTCATCAGCCAGGCCATTCTCACAGGCGAATCGCTGCCGGTGGAAAAAGCCGGTCCGGCGCAGGCGCACGTGGTGGACAGTGGCGAGCATGGCGTGCAGCAGAGCAATCCGCTGGACCTGGCCACGATCTGCTACATGGGCACCAACGTGGTGAGCGGCACCGCCGCCGCGGTGGTGGTGGCGACCGGTGCGCGGACCTACCTGGGTTCGCTGGCGCGCAGCCTGGTGGGCGAGCGCGTGCAGACCAGCTTCGACCGCGGCGTGAGCAGTGTGAGCTGGCTGCTGATCCGCTTCATGCTGGTGATGGTACCGGTGGTGCTGGGCATCCAATGGTACAAACATGGCTTCCTCGAGGCGCTGATGTTCGCGCTGTCGGTGGCGGTCGGCCTCACCCCGGAAATGCTGCCGCTCATCGTCACCGCCAATCTCGCCAAGGGCGCGATGGCGATGTCCAAGCGCAAGGTGGTGGTGAAGCGCCTCAACGCGATCCAGAACTTTGGCGCGATGGACGTGCTGTGTACCGACAAGACCGGCACGCTCACGCTCGACAAGATCGTGCTGGAGCGTCACCTGGATCTGGACGGCGAAGATTCCGAAGACGCGCTGGAATACGGCTATCTCAACAGCCACTTCCAGACCGGCCTGAAGAACCTGATGGACAAGGCCGTGCTGTCGCATCGCGATCTGGAACCGATCGTGGCGCGCTACCGCGTAGTGGACGAAATTCCGTTCGATTTCCAGCGCCGCCGCATGTCGGTAGTGCTGGCCAACGGTAATGGCCATCATCTGCTGGTGTGCAAGGGCGCGGTGGAAGAGATGCTCTCCATCTGCTCCTCTGAGCGTCGCGGCGACGAGATCGTGCCGATGACCGACGAGCGCCGCCGCGAGATCAAGGCGATGACGCGCCATCTCAATGAAGATGGCCTGCGCGTGCTGGTGGTGGCGGTCAAGCAGGAAGAGCCGCACAGCCGAGCGTATGGCGTGGCTGACGAAGCCGGCCTGACCGCGGTGGGCTGCCTGGCCTTCCTCGATCCGCCGAAGGACACCGCCGCCACGGCGATCGCCGCGCTGCATCACCACGGCGTGGAAGTGAAGGTGATCACCGGCGACAACGAAGCGGTGACGCGCAAGATCTGCCGCGAAGTGGGCCTGGACGTGGAGCACTCCGCGCAAGGCCGCGACATTGAGCCGCTGGATGACGACGCGCTGGACGAACTGGTCAAGCGCACCACCGTGTTCGCCAAGATGTCGCCGTTGCAGAAGGCGCGCGTGGTGAAGTCGCTGCAGCGCCAGGGCCACACGGTCGGCTTCCTCGGCGACGGCATCAATGATGCGCCGGCGCTGCGCGAAGCGGACGTGGGCATTTCGGTGGATACCGCCACCGATATCGCCAAGGAATCGGCCGACATCATCCTGCTTGAAAAGAACCTGATGGTGCTGGAGGAGGGCGTGCTGGAAGGGCGCATCACCTTCGGCAACATCATCAAGTACATCAAGATGACCGCCAGCTCGAACTTCGGCAACGTGCTGAGCATGGTGGTGGCCAGCTTCTTCCTGCCGTTCCTGCCGATGCTGCCGTTGCAGGTGCTGGTGCTGAACCTGCTGTACGACATTTCGCAGCTGTCGATTCCGTTCGACCGCATGGACGAGGAATACCTGCGCAAGCCGCGCAAGTGGAATGCCAGCGATATCGGCCGCTTCATGTTCTGGATCGGTCCTACCAGTTCGGTGTTCGACATCACTACGTTCGCTTTGCTTTGGTACGTGTTTGGTGCGAACGGTGCGGATCATCAGTCGCTGTTCCAGTCCGGCTGGTTCATCGAAAGCCTGCTGACGCAGACGCTGGTGGTGCACATGATCCGCACGCGCAAGATTCCGTTCCTGCAAAGCGTGGCGGCGGCGCCAGTGCTGGGCCTGACCACGGCGATCATCGTGATCGGCATGATCATTCCCTACACCGACGTGGGCACGAAGATCGGCATGGTGCATTTGCCCGCCGAATACTTCGGCTGGCTGGCCGCTACCGTGGTGGCCTATTGCGCGCTGACCCAGTTGGTAAAGCTGTTTTACATCCGAAGATTCGGGCACTGGCTTTAAGCACGGATTGGCGTTTTTTGTGAGTACGTCCTCTCCCTTCCGGGAGAGGGCATGGTTTGCCGCGAACGATGGTTATCTAAAAAAGTCGCGGAACGCATTTGTTTTGGAGTGGCCGCCATGAAAGGCACATTCGCTTTATTCGACATTGCAGGTTACGTCGCACTGCTGCTGTGGGGCACGCACATGGTCACCAGCGGCGTGCTGCGTGGCTACGGCAGCGCGTTGCGCCGTTCGCTGGGCCGTTTCCTGGGGCGGCGTCCGGCCGCGTTCCTGTTCGGTGTGTGCATCACCGCGGTGCTGCAGAGCAGTACCGCCACCGGCATGATGGCTACGTCCTTCGCGGCGAACGGCTTCCTGGGATTGGCACCGGGCCTCACCGTGATGCTGGGTGCGAACGTCGGTACCACGCTGATCGTGCAGGTGATGTCGTTCGACATCGCCTTGATTGCGCCCGTGCTGATTTTGCTCGGCACGGCGCTGCATCGCCGCAGCGACGACGTGCGCTATGAAAACCTCGGTCGCGTCGGTATCGGTCTCGGCCTGATGTTGCTGGCCCTGCACCTGCTGGTGCTGACCATGGCGCCGATGGAAAACGCGCAGCTCCTGAAGGAAGGCATGCAGGCGCTCGCCGGCGAGCCGGTGATCGCCGTGCTGGTCGCGGCAGCGCTAACCTGGCTGTGTCATTCCAGCGTAGCGGTGGTGCTGTTGATCGTGTCGCTGGCAACCGGCGGCGTGGTCGATGCGCCGGGTGCGTTGGCGCTGGTGCTTGGCGCCAACCTGGGCGGAACCCTGCCGGCCTTGCTGGAAGCGCATACGCCGGTGGCGCGCCGGTTGCCGTTGGGCAATCTGCTGGTGCGCGCGTTCGGTTGCGTGATCTGCCTGCCGCTGCTGCATCCGCTGTCGCATTGGCTGGCCGCGTTGGGCGATTCGCCGGCGCGCATCGCGGTGAATTTCCACACCGCCTTCAACCTGGCGCTGGCGCTGCTCTTTATCCTGCCGGTGCAGAAGCTGGCGCAGTTGCTGGTGCGCCTGCAGCCGGAGCCGCCGCGTCCGGCCGATCCCGGCCTGCCGCTGTACCTGGAAGATGCCGCGCTGGAAAGCGCCGGCGTTGCGCTGGTTAATGCCACGCGCGAGTCGATGCGCATGGCCGACATGGTCGAGGGCATGCTGAAGGGACTGGTGGAGATTTTCGGCAAGGACGACATCGTGCGTGCCGCGCAAATCAGCAAGATGGACCCATTCCTGGATCGGCTCGGCGTCGCCATTCGCCAATACCTGGCCGATCTCGGCGGCGAAGCCTTGAATGAGGAAGACGGCGAGCGCAGCCAGGAAATCCACGCCTTCGTGATCAACATCGAGCACATCGGCGATATCACCGCCAACAACCTGATGGAATTCGCGGCGAAGAAGGCCGAGCGCGGGCAGGATTTTTCCGCAGACGACATCCAGGACCTTGCCGCCATGCACGGGCAGGTGATGGAAAGCCTGCGTCTGGGCATTGCCGTCTTCATGCGTGGGGATCTTCGCGCAGCCCAGCAACTGGTAGAGCGCAAGGAATTGTTGTGGCGGCTGGAGAACGACGCCTCCGACCGGCACATCCGCGCGCTGCGCGAACAGCGCGATGGCGGTGGCGGCGACGTCTATCTGCGCATTTTGCGCGACCTCAAGCGCATTCACTCGCATCTGGCGGCCCTGGCCTATCTGCCGCTGGAGCGCGCGGGCCTGTTGCAGGGCCGGCTGGTTCAACCTCATGCACACCTGGCAGAAGGAAAAGTCTGAACTTGGACAGTCACACGCAAGCGGAACCACCCAGTATTAGCCCGCCTTACTGACCCTGCCTCGCGTGCGCTCCGTCAGGAGCCTGCCCGGATGCGGTGGTTTTAGGCGGCCAAACCGCGGTCCGGGGGATCCATCCGATAGTGAATTCATGCACTGTCAGTCTTCCCTTCACCGTATTGCAACAGCTCTGTGGCCTCGTGGTCGCGGGGCAGCATTCAAGCGCCAAGCTGAAGGGAACACCTCTATGTTTCATCTGACCAAGACCGCCTCGCGCCTGTCCATCATGATTGCCGTAGCACTGAGCATGGCCGCCTGCTCGCACGGCTCGGACCAGGGCGCCGAAGCGCCACCTGCTTTCACTGTCGATCACGGCACCTACACCGTTCCCGATGGCTCCCCGCTGCGCAAGGAACTGGTGATGCAGCCGGTGCAGATGCGCCAGGCGCCGCATGCGAAGGTATTCCCGGGGAATGTCGAGGCGGATCCTGCGCGCACCACCAACGTGCTGCCGCCGCTGACCGGCAAGATCATGGCGCTGAAGGTGGGGTTGGGCGATCAGGTCACCCGCGGGCAATTGCTGGCGGTGATCGATTCCGGCGACCTGGCGCAGGCCTATGCCGACTTCTACAAGGCCAAGGACGCCCTGGATCTGGCCAAGAAAACGCTGGACCGTGCGCGCGCCGTGAAGGCCGCGGGCGGCAGTGCGGTGAAAGACCTGGAAGGCGCACAGAGCGGCTACAACCAGGCGCTGGCCGAATACAACCGCGCGCAGACGCGCCTTACCGCCGTCGGCGGCGCCCAGGGCGCCAGCGCGACGCGCCCGATGCAGATCACCGCGCCGAGCAGCGGCTACATCACGGCACTGTCGGTATCGCCGGGCGCGTATGTCAACGATGCGACCGCATCGATGATGACCATTTCGAATCTCGATTCGGTCTGGATCACCGCCAATGTGCCGGAGAGCGATGTCGGCCAGGTGCACAAGGGCGAAAAACTCAGCGCCGTGCTGACGGCGTATCCGGACGATGTGTTCCACGGCACCGTGAGCTTCGTCAATCCCGTGCTGCAACCCGATACGCGTCGCGACCTGGTGCGTGCAGTGTTTGCCAATCCGGACCTGCGCCTGAAGCCGAACATGTTCGCCAATGTCAGCATCGACATCCCGCAGCCGGACGAAGTGTTCGTACCCGAATCCGCGCTGGTGATGAACAACGACAGCACCACGGTGTTCGTCGAAGTGTCGCCATGGACCTTCGAGCGCCGCACGGTGGACCTGAGCTATGACGAAGCCGACGGTACGCGCGTATTGAAAGGGCTGAAGGCGGGCGATCGCGTGATCGTCCGAGGCGGAGTGCTGCTCAATGATTAACGCGCTCTTCCGCTTTTGCTTTGAGAAGCGAATGCTTTTCATCGTCGTGACGATTCTCGTCATCTGTTTTGGCTACTACTCGTGGACCCAGCTTTCGATTGAGGCGTATCCGGAACTCAGCGACGTCACCGCGCAGGTCACCACGCAGGTGCCGGGGCTGGCAGCCGAGGAAATCGAACAGGAAATCACCACGCCGCTGGAACGCGGGCTAGCCAATACGCAGGATCTGGTCAGCATGCGTTCGAGCAGCACGTTCGGTCTGTCGCTGATCACGCTGACGTTCAAGGATGGCGCGGACGATTACTGGGTGCGCCAGCGCGTGATGGAGCGCATCAGCCAGGTGACGCTGCCCACGGGCATCACGCCCGGGCTCGATCCGGTGACCGGCCCGGCGGGCGAAATCTATCGCTATACGCTGGAATCGAAAACCAAGAACCTGATGCAGCTGTCGGAGATTCAGAACTGGGTGGTGATTCCCGCGCTGAATCAGGTTCCCGGCGTGATCAACGTCGACAACTTCGGCGGCTTCACCAAGGAATTCCAGCTCGAACTCGATCCGCAGCAGTTGCTGCACTATGGCGTCAGCGTCAATCAGGTCACCGCCGCCATCTCGGCCAATACCTCCAATGCGGGCGGTGGACGCATCACGCGCGGCGAGCAGTCCTACATCGTGCGCGGCATCGGCATGGTGCATTCGCTGAAAGACCTGGGCGACATCGTCGTCACCCAGAACAACGGCGTGCCGGTATTGGTAGGGGAGCTGGGCAAGTTGCGCTACGGCCATCAGGTGCGCGAAGGCATTCTGGGCAAGGACAGCAACCCCGATACCATCGAAGGTATCTGTGATCTTTTGAAGTATGAAAATCCGTCGCGTGTGCTCGACGGTATTCATGCCAAGGTGGCCGAGCTGAACAAGCAGCTCAGCTCGCAAGACGTGCAGATCGTGCCGTATATCGACCGCGACGACCTGGTCAACGCCACCAAGGAGAAAGTGTTTCACACGGTGATGGAAGGCATCGGCCTGGTCTGCATCGTGCTGATCCTGTTCCTAGGCAGCCCGCGTTCGGCGCTGGTGGCGGCGGTGGCGATTCCGATGTCGCTGGTGACTGTCTTCATCCTGATGCAGTTCACCCACATGTCGGCCAACCTGTTCTCGCTCGGCGCGATCGACTTCGGCGTGATCGTGGACGGCGCGATCGTGATTACCGAAGCGATCCTGCGCCAGCGCGAAAGCAAGCCGACCGAAGTGCTGACCGAAGAAGACGTGATGACGGTGACCGGCCACGTCGGTCGTTCGATCTTCTTCGCCACCTTGATCATCGTCACCGCCTATGCACCGCTGTTCGCCTTCGAGCATGCGGAAGGCAAGCTGTTCCGCCCGATGGCCTTTACCGTGGGCTATGCGCTGCTGGCAGCGCTGCTGTGTACGGTGACATTGACGCCGGCGCTGGCTTATCTGGCGCTGCGCAAACCGCGCAAGCTCTTCCACAACAAACCGTTGGAAAGATTGCAGGCGTGGTTTACCCATACCCTGGGCAAGCTGCTGCATCGTCTGCCGATTGCCTACGCGATCGCCGCCGTGGCGTTCTGTGGCGTGCTGATTCTTGGTGCGACCATCGGCCGCGAATTCCTGCCCGATCTGGACGAAGGTTCCTTGTGGCTGCAGGTGCAGATGCCGACGGGTCTGTCGCTGGATAAAGCCAGCCAGATGACGGCTCAGCTGCGCAAAGTGGTGCGCGAATTTCCAGAGGTGTCGTACATCGTCACCCAGTTGGGCCGAAATGATTCGGGTACCGACCCGTGGACGCCGTCGCACGTGGAATCGGCGGTGGGTCTTACGCCCTACAGCACCTGGCATGGCGAAACCAAGGCGGAGTTCCTGCGCAAGTTCAATGCGCGCATGCAACAGATTCCCGGGATCAGCGTAGGTATCAGCCAGCCGATCATCGACGGCGAGAACGACATGGTCGGCGGGGCGCATGCGCCGCTGGTGTTGCGCATTTACGGCGACGATTTCCACGAGATGCGCCGCATCGGTGGCGAGATCGTGGACGTGCTGCGTGGTGTCCGCGGTACTGCCGATGCATCGATCTTCCAGGAGCCGCCGATTCCCCAGTTGTCGATTACGGCCAATCGCGACGAGGCGGCACGCTATGGCGTCAATGTCAGCGATATCACCAACCTGATCCAGACCGCCATCGGCGGTGCGCCGATCACCCAGGTGTACGTGGGCGACCGCACCTACAACGTCACCGCGCGCGTTTCGAACGACGTGGCCAACAGCCTGCAGGCAGTGGGCGAGCTGCCGCTGAGCTCCACCAGCGGTGCGCAGATTCCGCTCAAGGAAGTGGCCGACATCAAGCTGGCCATGGGTGAAAGCACCATTGCGCACGAGCACAACAAGCGCGAACTGACCATCCGTATCGACAACCGCGACCGCGCACTGTCGGAATACCTGGGCGATGCGCAGGCGCAAATTGCGCAGAAAGTGCATTTCGACAAAGACAAATATCAGCTGGAGTGGGCCGGCAACTTCCAGAACGAAGAGCGCGCGCAGGCGCGCCTGATCGTGGTGATGGGCATGGTGATGGCGATCATGCTGGTGCTGCTGTTCTTTGAATTCGGCAAATTCCACCAGGCCGTGCTGGTGCTGGGCGTGGTGCCGCTGGCAACGGTGGGCGGCCTGATCGCGCTGCACGTGCGCGGCGATACGCTCAACATCGCCACCGCAGTGGGCTTTATTGCCCTGTTCGGCGTGGCGGTGCAGAACGGCATCATCATGGTGTCGAACATCAACCGCGTGCGAAAGGAAGGCCTGTCGCTGTTCGAAGGGGTGCTGGTCGGTGCCACGGAGCGTTTCCGTCCGGTGTTGATGACCGCCACGGTGGCTAGCATCGGCATGCTGCCGGCCGCCATGGCAACCGGCATCGGCACCGACGTGCAGCGCGGTCTGGCGACGGTGGTGGTGGGTGGTTTGCCGATCGCCACCTTGTTGACGCTGTTTATTCTGCCCAGCCTGTACTACGGACTGGAGAACTTTATCCAGAAGCGCTGGGGCCATGCCCCTTCGGCGGAGGAGATCTGACCATGCCCGCTATCCAGAACATCGCATTGTGGCGCGCCGGTCGCAGCCTGCTCGCCTTCGGCATCGCCATCTCGCTGGGCGCATGCGCCGTAGGTCCGGACTTCCATCGGCCTGCCGCTCCGGTCAGCCAGGATTACGCGCCCGCGGGCACGCCCAAGGCGACCACTTCGACGCCCGGGGCAGATGGCGGCGCGCAGCAGTTCGTGCGCGACATGAATATCCCCGGGCAGTGGTGGACGCTGTTCCATTCCCAGCCGTTGAACGCGCTGGTGGATGACTCGATCAAGCACAACCCGGACGTCGCCGCTGCACAGGAAGCCTTGCGTGCGGCCATGGAAAACGTGCGCGCGCAGCAGGGCCAGTTTTTCCCGCAGGTGTCGGCCAGCGTAGACCCGACTCGCCAGAAGACCGGCTCGGTGATCGCCAGCGGCGTGGTGTCCAACGCCACGCTGTACAACCTCACCACGGCGCAGTTGAGCATTTCCTATATGCCGGACTTGTGGGGCGCCAATCGCCGCAGTGTGGAATCGCTGACGGCGCAGGCCGATGCGCAGCGCTTTCAGTTGGAAGCGACGTATCTCACGCTGACCAGCAATGTGGTGAACGCAGCGGTGGGCGAAGCCTCGCTGCGTGCGCAGATTGCGGCTACGCAGGATGTGATCGACAGCCAGCAGAAGATCCTCGACACCAACCAGAAGCAATTGGCCCTGGGCGATGTGGGCGAGGCCGATATTGCCGCGCAACAGGCAACGCTGGAGCAGGCGCGGGCGAGTTTGCCGCCCTTGCAGAAGCAATTGGCGCAACAGCGCGATCTGCTGGCCGTGTTGAGCGGGCGCCCGCCTGATCAGGACATTCCGGCACGTTTCGAGCTGGATCAACTGCAGTTGCCGCAAGACTTGCCGATGAGCCTGCCGGCGCGTCTGGTCGAGCAGCGGCCGGATGTGCGCATGGCCGAGGCCAATCTGCACGCTGCCTGCGCGCAAGTCGGCGTGGCGTTTGCGGCGCGCCTGCCCAATATCAACATCACGGCCAATGGCGGCAGCGCGGCCGACCAGATGCACGATCTGTTCGGCCACGGCACCAGCTTCTGGAATCTCGGTGCAGCGATTACCGCACCGATCTTCGACGGCGGCTCGCTCAAGCACAAGCAGCGCGCGGCGGAGGCGACTTATCGAGAAGCCGCCGAGCAATACCGCAGCACGGTGATGTCGGCGCTGCAAAACGTGGCCGATTCGCTGCACGCGGCCCAGTCCGACGCCGATGCGCTGGTCGCCAGTTCGCGCGCTGAGCGAGCTGCCGCACGCAGCCTGGCGATTGCACAACGCCAGTATGCGGTGGGCGACATCAGCATGGTGGCGTTGCTCAACGCGCAGGTAACTTACCGGCAGGCCGAGCTGACTTTGATCCAGGCGCGCGCGGCCCGCTATTCCGATTCCGTGGCCTTGTTTCAGGCCGTCGGCGGCGGCTGGTGGAACCGTCAGGACGTGGCAGCATCCAGCCATTGACGTAGGCTGGGTTAGCGCAGCGTAACCCAGCAGATTTCGTGTCGGCGCGAGAAAAACGTTGGGTTACCCCCGGATCAAGTCCAGGGTAACCCAACCTACATCTGGCTTTCAGTGCCATTGCGACGGCGTCTGCAATCGATGCCCGTCGCACTGCAGCGCCGTCACCACTTCGTCCACGCGCAAGCCGAAATCTTCCAGCAGCTGCCCGAGATTGGAGCGCCGCACCTCCAGCAACACGTCTTCCTCTTCCTCGGTCGATGCATAAATCACTTTCGCCATCAGAAAAAGCTGATCGCGCAACTGTTCCAACTTGCGATATTGCTCTTCGTGCAACACATATCCGCGCAGCGTCATGGCCGCGGGCTTGAACGCTTTCATACCGTCGCTCCACACCGTTAGACACGCCGCGCATTGCGCGCGGCGTGAGGGATAACAGAGAAAAATCTGCAAGCCGTGTAAGCGTATGCCTACGCTTAGTCGGCCGATATCCGCTAAGACCCGGCTTCGTGCGTGAGGCACGAACGTGAAGTGAGCGAAAGCTGGTACGGCGGGGACACGTTGACGTGTGTGTACCGTATGATCCGGGGACCCATGATCAACTACTCCTTAAGTATCGTAAGTTGGTTGTGGTAGCGAGCCGTGTGGGCCCTTAACCCATGCGGCTCGCGCTCTTTCACTTCATACGCCGGGCGTGCGCGGATCGCGTGGACGAAGGCTCGCCCGGCTTGCACAATATCTCGCGTTGGGCACCCCCTCGTATGTCAGCGGGGGCGGATGATGGGGAGAGATAAATCCTGCATCGCATTACTCTTCCCCCTGCCGGCAGGGGGAGGGTGGGAGGGGGGAGCTCTTGGCAATGCGGCGCGATTACCCGCTAAAGTGTCCGGCACGCAGTACCAGCATATCCAGGCATCCGAGGGGGCGACGATGTACCTGCTCGATCATCCGGCCGTACTGTTTGCAGTCACTTGCATCGTGTTGTTGCTGGCCCATGAATTCGGTTATCGCCTGCGTGCCTTGGCCGCTCATCGCGACGATCGCGATTGGCAGAAGGAAGTGCGCGAAACGCGTGGCCAGATCGCCGTGCTGCTGAGCCTGTTGCTGGGCTTTGCGATGGCCATGGGCCTGTCGCGTTTCGATGAGCGCAAGAAGCTGGTGGCCGACGAGGCCAATGCCATCGCCACGGCGTATCAGCGTGCCGCCATGCAGGCCGAGCCGGTGCGCAGCCGCGCTCCGTCATTGCTGCACGATTACCTGAAAGCGCGCATCGCCATCTTCAGCCTCGCCCGCGGCAACGGGGAACAGCAGAGTGCGATGGAACAATCGAGAGCCATCCAGCAGGCGCTGTGGAGCGATGCGGTGGCCGTTGCGCAGCAGAACCAGACACCGATCGTCGCGCTCTACGCGCAATCGCTCAATATGCTGTTCGACGTGGATGGCGAGCGGGTCGAGGCGACGCTTAACCGCATTCCGGTCGACATCTGGCTGCTGCTGGGCTTTCTAGCTGCGTTGACTTCGCTGGTGGTGGGGTATGGGCAACGTCATCGATCGTGGTTCGCCACGTTCATCCCGGTGTTGATGGTGGCTATTTCCATCAGCCTGATTGCGGACCTGGATACGCCGGCCAGCGGCTTTATCCAGATCAATCAGCACAGCTTGCAAAGCCTGCGTGCCGAGTTGCAGCTGCTGCCGGGCGACGCGCAGGCTCACTGAGTCCGCGATTTGCGCTGGCGGCGCCGCCACCACAGCACCAGCAGAATCAACACGAGTATGCAGCCCAATATCCACAGGCTGCTCTGGCCGCGGTGGATCCACGTCGTCAGCCATTCGCGCCGGTCCGCGCCGAAATAACCGAGGTAAACCCAGAACGGCACGCTGATCAACGCCGCCGTGCCGTCGAGCAACAGAAAGCGCCAGAAGCTGACGCGATGGGTGGCGCCGGCGGTGATGTAGACGGCGGTGCGCATGCCGGGCAGGAAGCGCGCGAAGAACATCAGGCGATTGCCGTAGCGCTCGAATTTCTCCTGCATCTTGGCGTAGCGGCGCGGCGGCATCAGCAACGCGATCGGCTTCCATTGCAGCATGTGTTCGCCGAAGTGATGGCCGAGCAGGAACATGGCCGCATCGCCGAGCAGCACGCCGACCATGGTGACGGCGGCCATTGTGTGTACGTTCGCGTAACCCAGCCCGGCGATCACGCCGCCTGCCACCAGGGTAATGTCTTCGGGTAACGGAATGCCGGCGCCGCACAGCAGCAGCGCGATAAACACGGCGGCGTAGCCATTCTCGGCGAATACGGTGATCAGGCGTTCAAGCAGATCCATCGACGATCCTTGTTGTCGGCACCGCGAAGTATTGCGCTTCCTGTGACGTCTTGCATGGCGCCGGAATCACGAGTCGGCGGTGGGCGCCGGCGCGCGTGCCTTCAGCAATTCGCGCAGTTCGGCCTTTTCCGCGCTGTCCAGGCCGCCTTCGCGATTTTTCGTGACCAGTTCCTCGCGGCGCTGGTCGACGATCTGTTGCTCCATGCGCACCAGCGCGTCGAAGAATTCCATGCGCTGCGCTTCCGGCTCGCCGACGGCGGTGGCCGCCATCAATTTTTGCAGCGAGGGATATTCGGCGCGCTCGGCAAAGTGTTCGACCAGCATCGCCGGATTGATGCCGGGGCGCGCACGCGCCGTGTCGAGCAGTTCGGCCAGCAGTTCGATACCGGGTTTTTTCAGGCGAAGAAAGCCGTAAGGGCGTTCCACCTGATCGGCAATGCCCGGCTGCGCCAGCAACAGCGAGATGGCGCTACGCACCAGCGAGCGCTGCACGGCCACCGGGCGTTGCACGGTGCGCCGTGCGTTGGCATCCGGTTCCAGTACGGCGCGTGCGCCGCTGCGCTTTTCCAGCTCTTGCGCCATCAGGTCGCGGAAGGCGCCATCGGGAAGCCGGGCGATCAGCGGGCGGGCACGTTCGGCCAGGCGCGCACGTCCATCGATGCTGGAAGTGTCGACGTCGTGCGAGAGTTCGTGGAAGAAATATTCCGACAGCGGCGTTGCTTCGCGCAGGCGCTTTTCGAAACCGTCCTTGCCTTCCTTGCGCACCAGGGTGTCAGGGTCTTCGCCGTCAGGCAGAAACAGGAAATACGCCTGGCGTCCGTCGCGCAAGCGGGGCAGCGCTGATTCCAGCGCTTTCCACGCGGCGGAGCGTCCGGCGCGGTCGCCGTCGAAGCAGAACACCACGTCCGGCGCGGCACGGAACAAGACTTCGGTGTGATCGGGTGTCGTTGCGGTGCCGAGCGTGGCCACGGCAATCGGCAGGCCGGCCTGATGCAGCGCGATCACATCCATGTAGCCTTCCACCACCACGATGCGCGCCAGATTGCTGTTGGCTTGCTTTACCTGCCACAGCGCGAACAGTTCGCGGCCTTTGTGGAAGAGGGGGGTTTCGGGCGAGTTGAGGTACTTGGGCCCCTGGTCCGATTGCAGCACTCGTCCGCCGAAGGCGATGACGCGGCCGCGTCGATCCAGGATCGGAAACATCAGCCGTTCGCGGAAGCGGTCGTACTTGTTGCCGCGCTCGTTGTTGGCAACCATGCCCGCTTCGGTCAGCAGTTGCATGCGCCGTTCGCTGGTGCCCAGGCTGCGGATCACGCCATCGAACCCGGCCGGCGCCCAGCCGATGCGAAAGCGCGCGATGGTTTCGGCATCCAGCCCGCGCTTGGCGCAATACGCCTTGGCATCGGCGCTGTTGGGCAGCTGGGTTTCGTACCAGCGCGCGGCGGCGTCCAGCGTGGTGTAGAGATCGGATTTGTCTTCGCGCGGAGCGTTGTCGCGCGCACCTTCGTACGGCACTTTCATGCCAACCGATTGCGCCAGCTCCTCGACGGCGTCGGGAAATTCCAGCCGCTCGTAATCCATCAGGAATTTGATGGCGCTGCCGTGTGCGCCGCAGCCGAAGCAGTGAAAGAACTGCTTGGCCGGAGTGACATAGAACGAAGGCGTGCGCTCGTTGTGGAACGGGCAGCATGCGGTCCATTCGCGGCCGGCCTTCTTCAACGGCACGCGCCGCTCGATCACGTCGACGATGTCGACGCGGGCAAGCAGTTCGTCGATGAAGCTGTCAGGGATTCGGCCGCGCATAGGCCGTTAGTTTAGACGGTTAGCATTGGTCAGAGTCGCTACGTGTGAGTAGTCTTGGGCGGACCTTGAGCAGGGATGCGGGTATGCGCACACGGTGTGGCTGGCTGGTCGGGCTTGTGCTGAGCCTGTATGGATGGGCCGCCATGGCGGGTGAGCCCGCCGCGATGGGTTATTACGACCAGGTGCAGCAGGCCAGGGATGAGGCACGTGCATACATCGTGGCGCCGCACCCAGGGCAGCAAGGCCTTCAGCAGGCGGTGTCGATCCTCAAGCGGGCCCTGCAAACCCTCGATCAGCCTAATGTGATGGGCTTGGCCGACGGCAACGATTATTTGCGGTCGCGTCGTGCGGACGTCTTGCGCGACCTGGCGGCAGCCTACGCCTTGCAGGGCAACCGCAGCGCGGCGCTGGATGCGCTGGAAGCCGCGCAGTCCGAAGCGTTGTACCCCGTGTTGGCTTCGTATTACCGCCAGGAGAAAGCTTTTGCCTCCTTGCAGAATGAGCCGCGGTTCCAGGCCATGCTGGCCAATCTGGATCAGGCTGGCCGCCTTTGGCAGGCCAAGAGCCTGACCGGTCCGTACACGCCGCAATTGGACGAGGTGCACCGCATCGCGGGCCTTTCCCTGTTCTGGTCGGAAGCGAAATACAACTTCGTCCATTTCGATCACGTGCCGCAGCTGGATTGGGATCAGGTCTATCTGGATTTCCTGCCCCAGGTGATCGCCGCCAAGGATACGAAGGCCTACTACGAAGTGCTGATGCGCCTGGCGCCTCTGCTGCACGACGGGCATACCAATATCTATCCGCCGGAAGCATTGCAGTCGCATTTCTACGCAAGACCGCCGCTGGTTACCGGATTATTCGAAAACCGCGTGCTGGTGACGGGCGTGTTCAGCCCGGCGCTGGCGACCAAGGGATTGCGCGTGGGCGACGAAATCACCGCGATCGACGGCATGGAAGTGCATCGTTATGCGCAAGAGCGCGTGGCGCCTTACGCCAGCATCGCCACGCCTCAAGATGGCGAAGTGCGGATGTACGACTACGGCTTGCTGGATGGCGATGCCGATCAGCCGGTCACACTGACGATACGCAATGCGCAAGGGGCCTCGCGTGATGTCACTCTTGCCCGCAAGGGCTACGACGAGAAGTGGCCGACCCGCTTTGCGTTCCGCATGCTGCCGGGATCGATCGCCTACCTGGTGCTCTCCCATTTCGAGAGCGATGCGGCGGTGAAGGCGTTCGAGCAGCATCTGCCGCAAATCATGCAGGCGAAGGGATTGATCCTCGACGTGCGCGGCAATGGCGGGGGCAATAGCGACTACGGCATGCGGATCCTGAGCTATCTGAGCGAGCGGCCGATTCCGTTCTTGCGCGAGCGCGTACTATCCGTGTCCCCGTACTGGCGCATGCAAGGGCAGACGATGCTGGAATGGCGGCGGCTGCCGGACAGCGGGGTTCCCTATGTACACAGCGAGCCGGTGCATTTCAGCGGACCGGTGGCCGTGTTGACCGGTCCGCGCTCGTTTTCGGCGGCTGAGGATTTCGTCGCTTCGTTCAAGGCGATGCACCGCGGCCTGCTGGTGGGGCGGCCCACGGCGGGCAGCACCGGTCAGCCGCTGATGTTCGATCTGCCCGGCGGCGGGAAGGCGCGCATTTGCGTGAAACGCGAAACGAGCCCGGACGGAGAGCCGTTTGTCGGCATCGGCATTGCTCCGGACATCCAAGTCATCACGACGGTGGCGGATATCCGCGCCGGCCGCGATCCGGTGCTGGAGCGGGCCGAGCAGGCCCTAGAGAATGTGGATCAGGCCGATCACGGCCAGGATCACCAGCACGAAGATCACCACGAAAATGGCAAACAGCACTTTGGCGATGGTGCCGGTGACGCCGGACAGGGTGCCGAAGCCCAGCCAGCCGGAGGCCAGTGAAATGATGCCGAAGATGATGGCCCATTTGATCAGGTGCATGCGTTATCCCTGCTGATGTGATGCGATGCTGCGCGGCGCAGCCTAGCAAAGCGGGTGATCACCTTTCGTGACGCCGGCGGACCGGCGCCACCCCGTGGGACGGTATCAACCGCCCAGGCGGGCCTTGATGCGGGCCGAGACCTGGTGGCCCATGTCGGCGCGGCCGGCGACCTTGCCCTTGACCACGCCCACCACCTTGCCCATGTCGCGCGCGCTGCTGGCGCCGGTTTCGGCGATGGCGGCATCGATCAGGGCGTCGACTTCGGCGTCGCTGAGCTTGGCCGGCATATAGGTTTCGATCACCGCCATTTCGGCGCGCTCGACGTTCGCCAGGTCCTCGCGGCCGGCGGCGGCGTACTGGGTGACCGAGTCCTTGCGCTGCTTGAGCATCTTTTCCAGCACGGACAGCACCTGGCTGTCGTCCAGTTCGATGCGCTCGTCCACCTCGCGCTGCTTGACGGCGGCCAGGATCAGGCGGATCACGCCGAGGCGGTCCTTGTCGCCGCCGCGCATGGCGGTCTTCATGTCATCGGTGAGCTGTGCTTTGAGACTCATGATGGGCTCCCTGGAAGACGATTTTCGGAAAGCACAAAGCCGACGTTGCGGGGCAACGTCGGCCGGTGCTGATACCTGAGCTGGCGGCGGCTGCGAATGGACGCGCCGGGCTGCCAGTAAACGAGCCGTTCGGCGCGATACGCGCCCGAACACAAAGGGCCGCCCGCAGGCGGACCGGACTCAGTACAGGCGGGTCTTGCGCGAAACGTCGCGCGACAGACGGCGCAGATGACGCTTCACGGCAGCGGCGCGCTTGCGCTTGCGTTCCTGGGTCGGCTTTTCGTAGAACTCGCGCTTGCGGGTCTCGGCGAGCACGCCGGCCTTTTCACAGGTGCGCTTGAAGCGACGCAGGGCGAGTTCGAACGGCTCGTTCTCGCGAACTTTTACGCTGGGCATGGAAACTCCGGATGTTAAACGTGCCCGCAGAACCGGGCGAGCCGCCAAGTATACGCCGACTCATGTCAAAAATTCAAAGAGGAAAAAGCAGGGCAGATGTACGGGGCTCGCTTGGCCGGCCGGTATCGGCAAAAATGGGGGTCCGAGTACCGAAAACGGTGCATGTCGATGATGTCGCCCGCTCCCAGTTCTCCCTCCACACCTCGCCCCATCCTGGGGATCGAGACGTCTTGTGACGAAACCGGCGTGGCCCTGCTGCGCTGGGAGCCGCAGGCGCCCGGGCAGGGGTTGCTGGCACACGCGCTGTACACCCAGATCAAGCTGCACGCCGATTATGGCGGCGTGGTGCCGGAACTGGCCAGCCGCGACCACGTGCGCAAGCTGCTGCCGCTGGTGCGCGAGGCCCTGTCGCAGGCGGGGCTGACCCCGGCCGACCTGGGCGGGGTGGCGTATACCGCCGGTCCCGGCCTGGTCGGCGCGCTGCTGGTGGGGGCGGCCACCGGCCGGGCGATGGCCTGGGCGCTGGGGGTTCCGGCGATCGGGGTACATCACATGGAAGGGCATCTGCTGGCGCCGCTGCTGGAGGACGACCCGCCCGAGCCGCCGTTCGTCGCTCTGCTGGTTTCGGGCGGACACTCCATGCTGGTGGAGGTACAGGCGATCGGGCACTACCGGATCCTCGGCGACACCCTGGACGATGCCGCCGGCGAGGCCTTCGACAAGACCGCCAAGATGATGGGCCTGCCGTATCCGGGCGGTCCGGCGCTGGCCAAGCTGGCGGGCAGCGGCCGGCCGGGTGTGTTCCGTTTCTCGCGGCCGATGACTGATCGCCCGGGGCTCGATTTCAGCTTCTCGGGCCTCAAGACCCAGGTCTTGCTGGCCTGGCAGCAATCGGACCAGAGCGAGCAGACGCGCGCCGACATCGCGCGGGCCTTCGAAGAGGCGATTGTCGACACGCTGCTGATCAAATGCCGCCGCGCCTTGCAACAAACCGGTGCGAAGCGGCTGGTGATCGCCGGCGGCGTCGGCGCCAATCGCCGCCTGCGCGAGGAGCTTGCCGCGGCCGGCGTACGGGACGGTTTCAAGACCTATTTCCCGCGGCTGCAGTTCTGCACCGACAATGGCGCGATGATCGCGCTGGCCGGCGCGATCAGGCTTGCCCATGGCCAGCACCAGGACGAATCGGTGCAGGTGTTTCCGCGTTGGGATCTGCAAACGCTGCCGCCGGCGGCCTGATCGCATCGCCCGCATTACGGAATCTTGCCCACGTGGATATTGTTTTCATCGAAGACCTGCGCATCGACGCCGTGATCGGCATCTACGACTGGGAGCGCCGCGTGCGCCAGACCTTGTCGCTGGATATCGAAATGGCGTTCGACAACACCGTGCCCGCCGCCAGCGACGACATCGCGCACACGCTCAATTACAAAGACGTGTCCAAGCGCTTGATGACCTATGTCGGCGAATCCAGCTTCGGCCTGGTGGAGACGCTGGCCGAGCGCTGCGCGGCGATCATTCGCGAGGAATTCGGCGTGGCGTGGGTGAGCTTGAAGCTCTCCAAGCCTGGCGCCGTGCGCGGTGCGAAAGCGGTGGGCGTGCGTATCGAGCGCGGCAAACGGCCCGATTGATGGCGCGCGTCTATCTCAGCCTCGGTTCCAACCAGGAGCCACACCGTTATCTGCATGCAGCGCTACAAGAACTGCGCGCACGCTTCGGCGAGCTGGATATCTCACCCGCTTACCGCAGCGCCGCCGTCGGTTTCGACGGGACGGATTTCATCAATCTCGCGGTGGGCCTGTACACGGACCTGTCTCCGCTCGCGCTCAATGATTGGTTGCACGCGCTGGAAGACCGCCACGGCCGCCGCCGCGACGTGCCGCGCTATTCCGACCGCACGCTGGACGTGGACATCGTGCTGTACGACGACCTGGTCACCCAGGGTCCGGGGCATCTGGATATTCCGCGCAAGGAGCTCAAGCACGCCTTCGTGCTCAAGCCGGTGGCGGATATCGCGCCGCACCTGAAGCACCCGGTGAGCGGCCGCACCATGGCCGAGCTGTGGGCGGCGTTTCCCGCCGAGCGCGAGCCGCTGTCGGTCGAGCCCCTGTAGGCCCTGCCGGCCGGTGCGACGGCGTTTCCCGCGCTATGCTGGCGCCTGGGATCACACAGGGGAGGGGCCGAGATGGTCGGCAAGTTTGCACGTAGTTGGGCGTTGTTGCAGGCGAGTGCGGAGGTGTTGCGCTCGGACAGGTCGTTGCTGATGTTTCCGGTGTTGTCAGGCATTTGCACCGTGCTGGTGGCGATAACGTTTTTGGCTCCGGTGGGCATCGAGGTCGCGGCGGACGAACGCATTCGCGCGCTCGGCGAAGCGCATCATCTTTCTCCGCTGCATTACGTCTTCATGTTTCTGTTCTACCTGGCGCAGTACACCGTGATCATCTTCTTCAACACGGCGCTGGCCAGTGTGGCGAGTGCGCGTTTGCGCGGCGACGAAGCCAGCGTGTCCGACGGCCTTGCCGTGGCGCGGTCGCGTTTCGGTTCCATCCTCGGCTATGCCGTGATTGCCGCGACGGTGGGCCTGCTGTTGCGCAGCCTGCAGGAGCGCCTGGGCTGGATCGGGCGCCTGGTGGTCGGCATGATCGGCCTCGCCTGGACCGTGGCCACCTACCTGGTCGTGCCGGTGCTGGCGAATGAAGAGGTCGGCCCGGTGGAAGCGGTGCAGCGTAGTGTCGACATGCTCAAGCGCAGCTGGGGCGAAAACCTGATCGGCAACGTAGGCATCAACTTCGCGTTCGGCGTGATCACCTTCGCGGTGATGATTCCGCTGGCCCTGATCGTGGTTGGCGCGGCGAGCACGCATTCGGCTGCATTGACCGTAACGGCCGTCGCCGTAGCGGTGATTGGCATTGCGCTGCTGGCGATCGCTCAATCCTGCCTGCAGGGCATCTACGCGGTGGCCTTGTATCGCTATGTGGATGAAGGCGAAGCCGGCGGCGGCTTCGATCAGGAAACGCTGCAACAGGCGTTCCGCTCCAAATCCTGAGCAGACGTGGTTTTGCGCGGGCAGGGAAGTCGATTTCCCTGCCTGCGTTCGATCGGCATGCTGGGAGTCAGATGGAAACCGAGCGCCCGCCGTCCACGCGGATGATCTGTCCGGTGACGAACGGCGCATCGCGCAACAGCCACAGCACCGCGCCGGCGACATCTTCCGGGGTGCCGTCGCGGCCCAGCGGCGTGCGTGCCAGCATGGCTTGTTGATCGTCGTAAGGCTTGCCGTCGCTGGGCCACATCACGGCGCCGGGGGCCACGCCGTTCACGCGGATGTCGGGTGCAAGATCCAGCGCCAGGGTGCGCGTCATGGCCGCAAGCGCGCCCTTGGCCATCACGTAGATGGGATGTTCGGCGATGGCGCGCTCGGCGTAGATGTCCACAATGTTCACGATGCCGCCGCGCGCGGCGCGCAAGGCCGGCATCGCGGCCTGTGCCAAAAAGAACGGTGCCTGCGCGTTGGAGGCGAACAATTCGTTCCATTGCGTCGCGGTGGCGGTGCCGATCGGCGTGGCGTAGAACGCCGAGGCGTTATTGACCAGTGCGTCGAGGCGCCCGTAGCGGTTCACGGTTTCGTTCACCAGCCGCGGCCATGCCTGGCTGTCGGCGAGTTCGCCCTGCAACAGCAACACACTGCCGGGGCGTTGCGCCTCCAGCTCCGCGGCCAGCAGCCTGGCCTCGTCGATCGAGTGCCGGCAATGCAGTGCGAGATCGTAGCCTGCGGCATGCAGCGTGCGCGCGATCACGGCGCCGACGCGTTTGGCTCCGCCGGTGATCAACGCAACCGGATGCGGGTGAGACGGACTCATGCGAAAGCTCCAACGCCGTGGCGGCCATGGCGCGCAGCTTGACGCAAACCTCGCGCAGCGTCACCGGGACGCATCAATGCGCACGCGTCGGAGGAATTTCCCGTGCGACGACCTGGACCGGCACTACATCGCCATCGGTGGTGTCGATTTCGCTTTTCAGCATCGCAATGGTGGTGGCCGCAACCTGGCGCGTGTCGTAGTACGCATAGCCGCCGACGCCGATGGCGCCGATCACCGGCATCCAGCGCGACAGCCCTTCGCCCAGCGCACGTTGCGTCACCTTCACGCCAATCTGCTTGGCGACGCGTTCGATCACGCTGTAGGACACGCGCCGGAAGATCAGTCGATCGCCCAGGCGCACCACCAGGTCGCGGAACGCCTGCGCCGAGGTGTGCCGGAACAGGCACCAAAGCATTTGTTCGCGTCCCAGTTCCGCGTGCCTGCCATAGGCGGCCGCGATATCGCTGACCAATTGCGCCTGGATTTTCCAGATGGAAATCAGCTCCGGCAGGATGGTCAGCCAGCCCAGCGGCCCCGGCGGCAAGGCCAGCGAGCCTGCAGTGATCGCCGCGCGCTGTGCCGCGCGCTTGGCCAGTCGGCGCGCTTCCGTTTCCGGGTCGCCGTGGCTGTGCACCTTGCTGTCGGGAATCTGGCTGATGAAATCGAGGATGGCCCGGGTGACCCGGTTGCTGGCGTCGTCCTGGCCGATCACGGCGGGAAGGTTGGCGCCGGTCGAGGTTGTCTGATTGGGCTCGGTCATGCCTCGCTCCGCTTGCACTTGGAATCGTCAGCGGATCATAGGCCGCTCACGTGGCGGTCTGATGAGGAGGGCATAAACCGGGGAATTCCCAGGCGTGCATCGGCGATGCGGGCTGGCATGACTTCTGGGAGGGGCGCGTCGGCGTGATGGAAATGTTATAACATATCGGTCTCGCTCCGACTGCGCCCATTAAAAACGATATCCGCCGGAACCCCGCATGAAATTGTCCCCGCTTGCGCTTGGGCTCAGCCTCGCGCTTTACGCCGTCAGCGGCTATGCCGCCACTCCGACCACAATAACGACTACCTCCAATCCGCCGGTCAATACACCCGCGCCGGCCGCTCAGCAGCCGGCGGAAGATGGTACCGACGACACGGCCGATGGTTCGGGCGCTCGCCGCCCGCACAAGGTCAAAGACCTGGGGGCGGTGAGCGTCACCGCGGCGCTCGACGAGGCACGCAACAGCCTGTCACCGGATACCGGCAGCAGCCAGTATGTGATTACCGCGCAGAACATCCAGGCGCTGCCGCTGGGCGACGCCACGCCCATGAACCAGGTGCTGCTGCAAGCGCCGGGCGTGGTGCAGGATTCCTATGGCGGGCTGCACGTGCGCGGCGATCATGCCAACCTGCAATACCGCGTCGACGGCGTGATGATTCCCGAATCGATCTCCGGCTTCGGCCAGACCCTCGATGCGCGCACCATCCAGAGTGTGAAACTGCTCGACGGCGCCTTGCCGGCGCAATACGGCGAGCGTACGGCGGCGGTGGTGGATATCACCACCAAGAGCGGCAGCGATCTGAGCAACGGCGGCAGCGTAGGCATTACCGGCGGCTCGTTCGGCACGCTTAATCCGAATGCTTCGTTCTGGGGCCACAGCGGCGACTGGAGCTATTTCTTCACGGCCAACTACCTGGAGAACAACGTCGGCATCGAGAACCCGACGTCCAGCCGCACGCCGATTCACGATCGCACCAACCAGGTGAAGGCGTTCGGCGACGTGTCGTACCTGATCAACGACAACACGCGCTTGAGCCTGATGTTCGGCGTGACCAACAACCGCTTCCAGATTCCGAACAACCCCAGCCAGACGCCGCAGTTCGGCTACCTGGACGTCACCAACTTCGATTCCGCGAATTTGAATGAACGCCAGAACGAGCAGACCCGCTTCGGCGTGCTGGCGCTGCAGGGCAAGTTTGGCAACACAAACTACCAGGTGTCGGTGGGGCAGCGTTACAGCGGTCTGCAGTATTACCCCGACGACGTCGGCGACCTGATGTTCAACGGCGTGGCCGGGCAGATCAACCAGGGCGACCGCGCATCCACCCTGCAGGCGGATTTCTCGATGCCGTGGGGCGGTTCGCATACCCTGCGTTATGGCCTGTATGGCGAATACGACCATTCCTACACCAACACCAACTCGCTGGTTTTTCCGGCGAATCCGGATGGCAGCCAGGCCAGCACCGTACCGTTCAACATCTTTACCGGCAGCGCGATCACCGCGAAAACGTATGCGGCCTACCTGCAGGACGAATGGAACATCGGCGACGACTGGACGCTCAATTACGGCCTGCGCGGCGACAAGTACACGGCGTTCCGCGAAGAGAGCCAGTTGAGTCCGCGCGTCGGCCTGGTGTGGCAGGCGACCGACAGCACCACCGTTCACGCCGGCTATTCGCGCTATTTCACTCCGCCGCAGACGGAGCTGATCTCCAGCGGGGCGATCGAGGCCTTCGCCGACACCACCAATGCCGTGAAGAACTATGGCAACAACACGCCGTTGACCGAACGTTCCAACTATTACGACGTCGGCGTTTCGCAGAACATCGGTTCGGCCTGGACGGTGGGTTTCGACTCCTATTACCGCGACGTGAGTCGCCTGCAGGATGAAGGCCAGTTCGGCACGGCGCTGGTCTACTCCACCTTCAACTACAGGTACGGCAAGATTCGCGGCAACGAATTCAGCGTGACCTACAACGAAGGGCCGCTGTCGGCGTATTTCAACTTTGCCTTCAGCCGCGCGATGGGCAAGGACGTGATCACCAGCCAGTACAACTTCCATCCGGACGACCTGGCGTATATCGCCGACCATTGGATTCATCTGGACCACGACCAGAAGTACACCTCGTCCGGCGGCGTCAACTACGCGATCACCAGCGATACCAAGGTCGGTGCGGATTATCTGTTCGGCAGCGGCTTGCGCGAGGATGGCCTGACGCCGAACGGCCTGTCGCTACCGGATTACTTCCAGCTCAACCTCAACGTCTCGCACGATTTCAACTTCGACGGCTTCGGCAAGCTGCATACGCAGCTCGCGCTGATCAATGCGCTGGATCGCACGTTCGAACTGCGCAGCGGTACGGGCGTGGGCGTGGGTGCGCCGCAGTACGGGCCGCGTCGCGGGTTGTATTTAACGTTGCAGAAGGATTTTTGAGGGGGTGAGTCTCTTTCTTTCGAGAAAGGGGCTTGCTGACGTTCTGCGTTAGAGCTTGCTCGATGTTGCTTTTGCGCAAGAGTGGCCCCTCACCTCAATCCTCTCCCCGCAGGGGAGAGGAAGCGAAGAGCAGCGTCAGCGTGCGCTGGCGGCGGGCACGCCGGCGTCGTGGCGCAGCGCCAATCCCTTCAAGATATTCAACGCCTGCGATAGCGCGTAATCCGTCGTTGCGAGCTTGGCGTTTTCCGCACTGCCGTCGTTGTTGATGTTCTTACCCGCGGCGGCGGTCGCTTCGTTGGCCAGATGGTGCGGCAGGTCCGCTTCGGAGTTGATCGGTTCCTGCGTGTCGTCCACCTTGGCGACGGTGAGGTCGGCCAGGGCGATATCCGGCTTGATGCCTTCGGCCTGGATCGAGGTGCCGTTCGGCGTGTAGTAGCGTGCGGTGGTCAGCTTCACCGCATGGGTGTCGTCGAGCGGCAGCACGGTCTGCACCACGCCCTTGCCGAAGGTGCGGCGGCCGACGATCAGTGCACGGTGGTTGTCCTTGAGTGCGCCGGAAACGATCTCGGCGGCCGAGGCCGTGCCGTTGTCGGTGAGCAGCACCATCGGCGCGCCGTTCAACATGTCGCCGCCCGGGTGTGCCGTGAAGGACAGGTTGGAATCGGGCAGGCGGCCACGGGTGGTGACGATGGTGCCCGAATCGAGGAAGTCGTTACTCACGCCCACGGCAGCCGTCAGCAGGCCGCCCGGGTTGGAACGCAAGTCGAGAATCGCGCCTTTCTGCGTGCCGTCTTTCTTCAACAGATCGCCCAGTTTCTTTTCCAGGTCGCTGGCGGTGTCGTCCTGGAACTGGCTGATGCGGATGTACGCATAGCCCGGCTCCAGCTCGCGCACCTTCACGCTGGTCATGGAGATGCGCTCGCGCGTCATGCTCATGGTGACCGGCTGGTCGGCTTTTTCGTGCAGGATGCCCAGGGTGATCTTGGTGCCCGGATCGCCGCGCAGGGCATCGAACATGTCGTCGATATTGTCGGGGGTGACCGCCTTGCCGTTGATCGCGGTAATCACGTCGCCCGGCTTGATGCCGGCCCGCGAGGCAGGGGTGTCGTCGATCGGGGACACGATGCGCAGCAGGCCGTTGTCCTCCATCACCTCGATGCCGAGGCCGCCGTACTGGCCGGTGGTGTCCTCGTTGAGTTCCTGCAGGCCTTCCTTGTCCAGATAGGCGCTATGCGGGTCCAGGCCGGACAGCATGCCCTTGATCGCGTCGTTCATCAGGGTCTTGTTGTCGACCTTTTCCACATAGGCCTGGCGGATGATCTGATACACGTGCGCGAAGTTGCGCACATCGTCCAGGTCGACCTGGTCCGCCGGCGCCGCCGTGCTAGATGCCTTTGCCGGGGTATCGGTGTCCGACGCGTCCGCGGCCGTATCGGGCGCCACCTGCGCGTGCAGCATGGGCGCCGCCAACAGCAGGGCGAGCAGGCAATGGCGGGGGAAACGCATGGGGCAAACTCCACGTGAAAAGATGTGACGGCGACGTTGAGACCGCACGCCGCCGTCCGAATTCAGCCGGCACAGAATACGCCGATCCTCGTTGCATGGGCGTTGTCGCCGCCCGGAGCGCCCGGGTGTCAGTGTTTCTGGCTCAGCCAGGTGCGCGGATCGACCGGCTGGCCGTTGTGGCGCAGCTCGAAGTACACGCCGGTGCTGTCGCCGGTGGAAAGCATGGCGGTGCCGAGCGCCTGGCCGGCCGCGACATCTTCGCCCACCGCGTGCAACAGCGTTTCGTTGTTGCCGTACATGCTGAGCCAGCCGTTGCCGTGGCTGAGGATGATCAGTTGCCCGTAACCGCGCATGAAATGGGCATAGACCACCCGGCCGGCGGCCACCGCATGCACTTCGCTGCCGCGCGGGGCCGCGATCAGCACGCCGTTGCCGAAGTTGTGCACCGGGCCGGCCGCGGGCCACGGCAGGTTTCCGCGAATATTGGCCAGCGCCTTGCCGCCGCTGGGTACGGTCGGATTGGCGCGCGCCTTGCGCTCGGCTTCGCGGGCGGCTTCGTCGATGGCTTTCTGCAGCTTCACCAGCAAGTCGTCGAGCGACTGCTCGTTCTGCTTCATCGCCGCCAGCTTCTGCCCCTGGTTCTTGTATTGCGCATCGATCTGCCCGGCCAGTTGCTGCTGGGCCTTGCGCTGCTGCTCCAGCGTACCGGCCTGCTGGGCGCGTTGCGTGCGGGTGGCCTGCAAGGCCTGCTGTTCGGCGGTGATCTGCGTTTCCAGGTCTTGCAGCTTGGTTAGCTGCGCCATCAGGTCCTGCACTTTCTGTACGCGGTCCTGCTGGAAGTATTTGGAGTAGGCAAGCGAGCGGGCAATGCGTGCGATGTCCTCGTCGCCGAGCAGCAGGCGCAGGTCCGAGCCCTGGCCGATGGCGTAGGTGGCGCGTAGCAGTTCTGCGATCGCCGCGCGCTGGCTGTCCAGTTTCTGGTTGAGTGCTGTTCGTTGCATCTGCAACTGATCGAGCTGTTGCTGCTTGGCAGCGATCTGCGCGTCGGTATCGCGCAGTGCCCGGGCTGCCGTGGCCACTGCATCGGACTGCTTGGCGAGGGTGGCGTTGGCGCTGTCGCGGCGTGCGGCGGTGTCGGCCTGTTCCTTGGTCAGCGCGTCCATCTTGGTACGCAGGTCGGCCAGTTGCTGTTTGGTCTGGGCCTGCTGTGCTTCGGTCTTGGCGTCCTGGGCGGCTCGAGCTGGTACGAAAGCGCTGGAAACGGCGGCGATCGCGACGGCGATCAAGGCGGATGAGAGTGGGCGAAGGGCGCGGGAATGTGTCGGCATGCGGGGGATTATGTCCGAGCTGGACTGATCCGGCGAGATGGCGCAGATGGCGGCGTGGCGCGGTCTTGCGGAGGTCGGCGGCGGAGTGGTCTGTTAGCGCGCGCGCTAACAGCCGGCATTGATATTTCATTTAGACGTCTAGAAGGCTTTGACGCGACGCACAACTTGTGCGTAAAGTCGGGGCGTAAGCCTTGTCGCATCTGCATGCCGTTCTGGGGACGGCAGGTGTTTTGCGCCCTCGTGAGCCGGAGTAAAGCAAAGAGGAATCGAGTCATGCCGGTTGCGCCGCGTTTGTACGACGCCAGTTTTGAGCACGATAGCTGCGGTTTCGGTCTGGTCGCCCAGATCGACGGCCGAGCCAGTAAATGGGTGGTCGACACGGCGTTCGCGGCACTGGCCAAACTTTCCCACCGTGGCGGGGTGAATGCCGACGGTGTCAGCGGCGACGGCTGCGGCGTGCTGATTCATCACCCGCAGGCGTGGCTGCGGGCCATGGCGGTGGAAGCGGGCATCGCGCTCGGCGAGCGCTTTGCCGCCGGCCTGGTTTTTCTCGATGCGCCGGACAGCGACGCACGCAAGGTGCTGGAGCAGCACGTCGCCGAAGAAGGCATGCGCGTGGCCGGCTGGCGCGACGTAGCGGTAAACGGCGAAGCCTGCGGTCCGCTGGCGGCGGCTGCGATGCCGGTCGTGCGGCAGATTTTCGTCAATGCCGGCGCGCACTTGGACGATGCCGCTTTCGAACGCGCCCTGTTCCGCGCGCGCCGACGCGCCGAAACCGAACTCAGCGGCGATCCGCAGTTCTACGTAGTGTCGCTGTCGGCACAGGTGATCGGCTACAAGGCGATGGCGGCTCCCGGTCGCCTGCGCGAGGTGTTCGACGACCTCAACCACCCCGCGCTGGTGGCCGACGCCCTGGTGTTCCATCAGCGCTTTTCCACCAACACCACTCCGCAATGGCGACTGGCGCAGCCGTTCCGCCTGCTGGCGCACAACGGCGAGATCAACACCATTCGCGCCAACCGCCGCTGGATGCAGACGCGCGCGGAAATCTGGCGCTCCCCACTGGTCGAACTGGGCGACATCGGCCCGTTCGTGCGCCAGACCGGATCGGATTCCGAAAGCCTCGACAACGCGCTGGAACTGCTGCTGGCCGGCGGCCTGGACTTGATCGCCGCCATGCGCGTGCTGGTGCCGCCGGCCTTCGCCGCGCGCGAAGGCATCGACGAAGACCTTGCCGCCTTCTACGAGTATTACGCCCTGCACAGCGAGCCCTGGGACGGCCCTGCCGGCCTGGTGATGTGCGACGGACGCTATGCCGCCTGCACGTTGGACCGCAACGGCTTGCGTCCGGCACGCTGGGCCTTGTCGGACGACAATCACGTGATCGTTGCCTCCGAAGCCGGCTTGTGGGACGTGCCCAGTGCGCGCGTGATCGCCAAGGGACGCCTCGCGCCCGGCGAAATGATCGCCGTCGACTTCCAGGCGCATCGCCTGCTGCGCGATGCCGATATCGACGACATCAACCGCAAGCGCGCACCGTATCGCGATTGGCTGCGCGCAGGCGTCAGCTATCTCGAATCGGACCTGATCGACCCGTCGCTGGCGGCCGAGCCTTTGCCCGCCGACGAACTGCGCTGTTACCAGAAGCTGTACGGGCTTTCGCGCGAAGAGCGCGAAACGGTATTGAAGGTGATTGCCGAACTGGAAGCGGAAGCGACCGGTTCGATGGGCGACGACACGCCGATTGCCGCCATGTCGCGGCAGGTGCGGCCCTTGTTCGACCGCTTCCGCCAGGGTTTTGCCCAGGTCACCAATCCGCCGATCGATCCCTTGCGCGAAAAGCTGGTGATGTCGCTGGTCACACAGATCGGACCGGAAGGCAACGTGTTCGAGCTCAAGCCGGAGAACGCCAAGCAGATCCTGATCAACTCGCCGATTCTTTCGCAACGCAAGCTGCGGCAGTTGCTGGCGATGCCGCAATACCAGGGTGCGCCACGCTTCGACCTGATGTACGCCGCCGAAGAAGGCCTGGAAGCGGCGCTGCGCCGCCTGTGCACCCGTGTCGCGCAGACGGTGCGCGAGGGATGCTCCATTGTTTTCCTCAGCGACCGCTATCCGCGCAGCGACCGCTTGCCTATCCATTCGCTGCTGGCGACCGGCGCCGTGCATGCCTATCTGATCGAGCAGGGCCTGCGCTGCCAGTGCAACATCGTCGTGGAAACGGCCACGCCGCGCGATGCGCACCAGTTTGCCTGCCTGATCGGTTTCGGCGCGACGGCGATCTATCCGTGGCTGGCCTATCAAAGCCTGTTCGAGCTGGGCCGCGAAGGGCACATCGAAGGCGATCGGCAGGAAATCGGGCGCAGCTATCGCCGCGGCATCCGCAAGGGGCTGCTGAAGATCCTGTCCAAGATGGGCATTTCCACCGTCGCCGGCTATCGCGGTGCGCAGCTGTTTGAGATCGTAGGCCTCGCGCCCGACGTGGTGGAACTGTGTTTCCCCGGCACGCCCTCGCGCATTGGCGGCGCCGGCTTCGCCGAACTGGAACACGAGCAGCGCCTGCTGGCAGCCGAAGCCTGGAACGAAGCGTTGCCGTTGCGTGCGGGCGGCCTGTACAAATATGTGCACGGCGGCGAATACCACATGTACAACCCCGACGTGATCGCCACCCTGCAAAAGGCCGTGCGCAGCGGCAATCCCGCCGACTACCGCGCATATGCCGACTTCGTCGATCACCGTCCGCCGTCGGCATTGCGCGATCTGCTCGGGCTGAAGCCGGCCATTGCGTCTATCGCGTTGGAAGACGTGGAACCGGTCGAGGCCATCTTGAAGCGCTTCGATTCGGCGGGCATGTCGCTGGGCGCGCTGTCGCCCGAAGCGCACGAAGCGCTGGCGATCGCGATGAACCGCCTGGGCGCGCGCAGCAACTCCGGCGAAGGCGGCGAAGATCCCGCGCGCTACGGCACCGAGCGCGCGTCGAAGATCAAGCAGGTGGCTTCCGGCCGCTTCGGCGTGACGCCGGCGTATCTGGTGAATGCCGAGGTGTTGCAGATCAAGGTTGCCCAGGGCGCCAAGCCGGGCGAGGGCGGCCAGCTGCCCGGTCACAAGGTGGACAGCACCATCGCGCGCCTGCGTTATGCGAAGCCGGGCATTGGCCTGATTTCGCCGCCGCCGCATCACGATATTTATTCGATCGAAGACCTGGCCGAGCTGATCCACGACCTCAAGGAGGTTAATCCCGATGCCTTGGTGTCGGTGAAGCTGGTATCGCATGCCGGTGTCGGCACGGTGGCGGCGGGCGTGGTGAAAGCCGGCGCCGACTTGATCACCGTCAGCGGCCACGACGGCGGCACCGGCGCCAGTCCACTTACGTCCATCAAATACGCGGGCACGCCGTGGGAACTGGGCCTGGCCGAAACGCAGCAGACCCTGCGCCGCAACGACCTGCGCGGAAGAGTGCGCCTGCAGACCGACGGCGGCCTGAAGACCGGCCTGGACGTGATCAAGGCGGCGCTGCTCGGTGCGGAGAGCTTCGGCTTCGGCACCGGCCCGATGGTGGCGCTGGGTTGCAAATACCTGCGCATCTGCCATTTGAACAATTGCGCGACCGGCGTGGCCACCCAGCATCCGGTCTTGCGCAAGGACCATTTCATCGGCCTGCCCGAAATGGTGATGAACTACTTCACTTTCATTGCGCAGGACGTACGTGCACATCTGGCTCAGCTCGGCGTGCGCAGCCTGGGCGAGATCGTCGGGCGTACCGATCTGCTGGAGCAACTGGAAGGCGGTACGCCGGTGCAACACAAGCTGGATCTCACGCCGCTGATCGATGGTGCGGGCTTGAGCGCCAGCAGCGACTTCGCTTGCACCTTGCCGCGCAATCCGATGCGCGATGAGGCCGAACTGGCTTCGCGCATTTCGGCTGACGCAGCGGCGGCGGTCGCGAATGGCAGCGGCGGCAGTTTCAGCTATCGCATCGCCAACACCGATCGTGCGATCGGTGCGCGCCTATCTGGCGAAGTGGCGCGCCGCCACGGCGATCACGGCATGGATGCCCAGCCGATCGAATTGAAACTGGACGGCGCCGCGGGACAGAGCCTGGGGGCATGGAACGCTGGCGGCGTGCACATCGACCTGGTCGGCGAGGCCAACGACGGCGTCGGCAAGGGCATGGCGGGTGGCCGCATCGTGGTACGTCCTCCGGCCGATGCGCCGTATGCCAGCCAGGACGCCGCGATCATCGGCAATACCTGCCTGTACGGCGCCACCGACGGCGAGCTGTATGCCGCCGGCCGCGCAGGCGAACGCTTCGCGGTGCGCAATTCCGGTGCGCTCGCGGTGGTGGAAGGCGCCGGCGATCACTGCTGCGAATACATGACCGGCGGCGTGGTCGCGGTGCTGGGCAAGGTCGGTCTCAATTTTGGTGCGGGCATGACCGGCGGCTTTGCCTACGTGCTCGACCTGGAGCGCGATTTCGTCGACTGCTACAACCACGAGCTGGTCGACATCCTGCGCATATCACCCGAGGGGATGGAAAACTACATGCAGCATCTGCGCAGACTGGTCACGCGCCACGTGGAATTGACTGGCAGCGATTGGGGCCGGCAGATCCTGCGCGATTTCCGCGGCCTGCAATACAAGTTCTGGCTGGTGAAACCCAAGGCGGCAAGCCTTGCCGTGCTGGCCGAAGAACTGCGGAGGGCGGCATGAGCGCGAAGCTGTTCCAATTCCTCGATGTGCCGCGCCAACCGCCGCGCACCGTGCCGGTGGCGGTGCGCGTGCTGGGTTACGGCGAGATCGGCGGCGAATTCGCTTCGCCGCAGGCATCCACGCAGGCGGAGCGCTGCATTGACTGCGGCAATCCGTATTGCGAGCACGCCTGCCCCGTGCACAACTACATTCCCAACTGGCTGAAGCTGGTGCAGCAAGGACGCATCCTGGAAGCGGCCACGCTGATGCACGAAACGAATCCGCTGCCGGAAATCTGCGGCCGCGTGTGCCCGCAGGATCGCCTGTGCGAAGGTGCCTGTACGCTGGAGCAGACCGAGTTCGGTGCCGTCACCATCGGCAGCATCGAGCGCTGGGTTACGGACGAGGCGTTGCGGCAAGGCTGGCGCCCTGATCTTTCCAAGGTGCGCGAGACCGGACATCGCGTGGCGGTGATCGGCGCGGGCCCTGCCGGCCTGGCGTGTGCAGACCGCCTGCGTCGCGCGGGCATTGCCGTGGATGTCTACGATCGGCAGCAGGAGATCGGCGGCCTGCTCACCTTTGGCATTCCGCCGTTCAAGCTCGACAAGGGCGTGGTGCGTACGCGCCGCGAGGTACTCGAAGGCATGGGCGTGCGTTTCCTGCTGGGACAAGAAGTGGGGCGTGGCGTGGAATTCGGCGCATTGCTGGAAAACTACGACGCCGTATTTATCGGCACGGGCGCCTATACCTTTGTCGATGCGCAATTGCCGGGACGCGAGCTGCAAGGCGTGCACGATGCATTGCCCTTCCTGATCGCCAATACCGAACGCTTGTTGCGCGACGAACCGGCTTCGATGTTCGACTTCCGCGACAAGCACGTGGTGGTGCTGGGCGGTGGCGATACCGGCATGGATTGCAATCGCACCGCCATTCGCCTCGGTGCGGCATCCGTCACCTGCGTGTATCGCCGCGACGAGGCGAGCATGCCGGGCTCGGCGCGCGAGGTGCAGTACAGCCGCGAAGAAGGCGTCACCTTTTTGTTCCAGCGCCAGCCGGTGGCGATCGTGGATGATGGCAGCGGCAAGGTACGCGGCGTACGCGTGGTCGAAACGCGCCTGGTCGACAGCGGCGACGGACGTCCGCGCCCGCAGAACGTCGAAGGCAGCGAATCGGAAATCGTCGCCGACGTGGTGATTCAATCCTTCGGTTTCCTGCCCAGCCCGCCGAGCTGGCTGGCCGCGCACGGCGTGGAGTTGTCGGCGTCCGGCAAGGTGGTGACGGGCGGGCGAGGGCGGCTTGCGCAGCAGACCAGCCACCCGCGCATTTTTGCCGGCGGCGACAACGTGCGCGGTGCGGATCTGGTGGTGCGCGCGGTGTACGACGGCCGCGAAGCGGGCGTCAGCATCGCCGCTTCGTTGGCCAGTTCGGAGCGCAAAGAGACCGCCATGGTGCGTTAAAGCCGCTTCACGGGGTGTCGTAAATAATTACGTGTTCGTCATACGCCAGTAACAATGCGTTACTGGCTTTTTTTGTGAAAGCTTTTTTATATCAATTAGCTGTAGCGGTAAAAATCAAGAAAAATCTCTGCATCCGCATGCGTAATATATTACGTTTTGTTAAAGGCTTGTGTGACTCCTCCACAGTGTGGAAGACTTCGGACGTGTCCCCACACACCCAACGTTCCCCTTTCTAGTTCCATCCCTGCGTTGGGCTAATCACAAATCAAGTTGTTCCTTGGAGGGTTGTAAAATGACTCGTAATAAGCTTGCGCTTTCGTTGGCGGGCTTGCTGCTGGCTCCGATTGCCGGCACTGCATTTGCCCAGAGCGCACCGGCCCAAGATCAGACGCAACAGCCGGCCGCCGACCAGACCAATACCAAGCAGTTGCAGACCATTACCGTGACCGGTTCGGCTCTGCCCCGCATTGACACCGAAACCCCGTCGCCGGTGACCGTGATCACCGCGCAGCAGATTGCGCGCAGCGGTTTCACGACTGTTTCCGACGTGGTTCGCTCCATCTCCGCCGACAACAGCGGTTCGATCCCGACCTCCTTCACCAGCGGCTTTGCCGCGGGTTCGTCGGGCGTGGCGCTGCGCGGTTTGACCGTGAACTCCACCCTCGTGCTGGTCGATGGCCATCGCGTGGCCAACTACGCGCTGCCGGATGACGGCGAGCGTTCGTTCGTCGACCTCAACTCGATCCCGATGAACGCGGTCGAGCGCATCGAAGTGCTGAAGGACGGCGCCTCGTCGCTGTACGGCGCCGACGCGATTGCCGGCGTGGTCAACATCATCCTGAAGAAGAGCTTCCAGGGCGTCGAGGCTTCGGCACAGGCCGGCACCTCGCAGCACGGCGGCGGCTTCACCCGTCGCGTCACCCTGCTCGCCGGTTCCGGCGATCTGGAAAAAGACGGCCACAACGCCTACCTCAACATCGAATACCAGCAGGACAGCCCGATCTACAATCGTGATCGCGGCTTCCCGTACAACACCAACGACCTGAGCCGCATCGGTGGCAACAACCAGTTGCCGGGTCAGCCGGGCATCAACTCCGGTTCGGTCTACGGTTCGGTGTTCCCGGGCCAGATGATCAACGGTGTGGTCACGCCGGTTACGGGTGGCCAGTACCAGGTGCTGAACCCGAATGGTTGCGGCCCGCGCTCCACGCTGGTCAACAACGGCGGCCAGTATTGCACGCAGAACTTCATCACCCAGTACGGCGAGATTGAGCCGGAAGTGAAGCGCGGCGGCATTTCCGGCCGCTTCACCGTGAAGCTGGACGAGAACACGACTGCTTACCTCGACGCGAGCTACTTCCAGACGGAAACCCTCTCGACGAACGCCGCCGGTCCGGCCCAGATCCAGTCGGGCTTCCAGCACAACACCAACGGCATCGCGTTGCCGCCGACGCTCGCCAACGGTCAGCTCAACCCGAACGATCCGTACGCCTCTGCCGGTCAGTACGCGCTGATCAACTACGCTTTCGGCGACTTGCCGAGCCAGGGCCAGTTCGACGATACCAACCACAACGTGCGCCTCACCGGCGACGTGGCCACCACGGCTGGCGATTGGCATCTGGACACCTCGGTGGTGCTCAACCACACCTGGTTGGACATCCACAATTTCGGCTTCGTCAACTACGACCAGTTGATGAGCGACGTCAGCACGGGCGCCTACAACTTCGTCAACCCGTCGACCAACTCGGCCTCGGTGTTGTCGGCACTGGCCCCGCGCCTGGCCAGCCAGGCCACCACGGATCTCGATTCGATCGACTTCCGCGCTGACCGCGAGCTGTGGGACCTGCCCGGCGGTTCGCTCGGCCTGGCCACCGGCGTGGACATCCGTCACGAAGCGCAGAATGCGCCGCAGCTCAACCCGGGCGGCCTGTACCAGGGCCTGGGCCTGGCCCAGACCATCGGCAGCCGCAACGTTTCCGGTGCGTATGTCGAATTCGACGCTCCGGTGCTGCAGTCGCTGGAAATCGACGCTTCGGGCCGTTTCGACCACTACTCCGACTTCGGCAACAACTTTGCGCCGAAGGTGGGTTTCAAGTGGCAGCCGAATGAAATGATCGCGGTCCGCGGCACCTTCTCGAAGGGCTTCCGTGCGCCGAGCTTTGCCGAAGACGGTTCGTCCGAAGCGGAAGGCTTCATCGGTTTCAACCCGCCGCAGTCGTTCGCTAACGCACATGGCAACAACGGCTACGTGCAGCCGTACACGTTGGGCGTGCTGTCGCTGGCCAATCCGAACATCAAGCCGGAGAAGTCGACCAGCTTCACCTTCGGCACGGTGTTCCAGCCGCTGCACA
Source organism: Dyella mobilis (assembly GCF_016904945.1). Classification (GTDB taxonomy): domain Bacteria; phylum Pseudomonadota; class Gammaproteobacteria; order Xanthomonadales; family Rhodanobacteraceae; genus Dyella_B; species Dyella_B mobilis. Next base: position 170,444 of record NZ_JADIKF010000037.1, on the reverse strand, counting down.
ATCTGAGCTTGTCGCTGGATTACTACCAGATCAAGAAGACCGACGTGATCGTGCAGGCGGACCCGGCGTCTGCCCTGGCGGCATACTTCGCCGGCCAGCCGCTGCCGGCGGGTACCCAGGTCATCGCCGACATTCCGGACCCGCAGTACCCGAATGCACAGGCGCGTCCGCTGATCGTCGAAGCGCCGTACATGAACGCCAACTCGCTGCTGACCAAGGGCGTGGACCTGGAAATCAAGTACGACCAGGACATCGGCTACGGCGTCCACTGGAACAGCGACCTCAACACCACCGACATCTTCACCTGGAAGCAGACGCTGCCGAACGGTACCGTGGAGCAGTTCGTCGGCACCAATGGTCCGTACGAAACCTCGTCGGGTGCAGGTACGCCGCGTGTACGCGGTTCGTGGGCGAACAGCTTCACCTACGGTCCGACCACCATCACCGGCACGTTCTACTACACCAGCGGCGAAAAGATGTCCGCCGCGGACGTCGGCCCGGGCTGCCTGTACACCAACACGGTGACCGGTGCGGCGCTGCCGTCGAGCTGCTACATCAGTTCGTTCCTCGACTTCGACCTGACCGGCAACTACGACATCAACAAGCACGTCGCAGTGACCGCTTCGATCATGAACGTGTTCGGCCGCAAGGCTCCGATCGATCCGGCCAACTACGCAGCCGTGAACTACAACCCCACCTACGACATGGCCGGCGTGATCGGTCGCTTCTTCAACGTGGGCGTGAAGGTGAAGTTCTAAGCCTGACGACGGATACGCCGCAACCGGATTCGGCTGCGGCGGCTCCATCCAGGGTTTCGAATCGAGCATTCCAGACGGCGTACCGGTTATCCGGTGCGCCGTTTTTTTATGCGGGGATGGCGCTGGCTAGCCGCCGCTTTGTCGTCGACAATGCAGGCATGCCCGTCCGCTCCGACCTCATCCTTCGCGCATGCTGAGCCGCCTGTGGTTCGGCTTCTTTATCGCGGCTGCGCTGGCCGCGCTCGCGCGCTGGTTGATCGGCGGCGACGAAGCGGTTTTTGCCGCCATCGTAGGGTCGCTGTTCGAGATGGCGGACCTGTCCGTCAAATTGATGCTGATGCTGTTCGGCACGCTCACCTTGTGGCTGGGCTTTCTGGGCATTGCCGAAAAAGCCGGGCTGGTCGACGGGCTGGCGCGGCTGCTCGGCCCCTTGTTTGCGCGCCTGATGCCCGGGGTGCCGCGCGGCCATCCGGCGATCGGTTTGATCACGCTCAACTTCGCCGCCAATGCATTGGGTTTGGATAACGCCGCCACGCCGATCGGCCTGCGCGCGATGCGCGAGTTGCAGACGCTCAATCCTTCCGACACCACGGCCAGCAACGCGCAGATTCTGTTTCTGGTGATGAATGCGTCGTCGCTGACATTGCTGCCGGTGATGGTGTTCATGTACCGCGCGCAAGCCGGTGCGCACGATCCGACCCTGGTGTTCCTGCCGATTCTGCTGGCGCATTTTGCTTCCAATCTGGTCGGGCTGTTGTCCGTGGCCTATGTGCAGCGGCTGCGCCTGTGGGATCCGGTGGTGTTGGCGTGGCTGCTGGGCGGCGGACTGGTGCTGGCGGGGTTGTTGGCGTTTCTCGCTTCGCTGTCCGCCACGGTGCTGGCTTCGCTGTCGTCCTTGCTTGGCAATCTGGCGCTGTTCGGCATCATCATCGTGTTTCTCTGTGCGGGTGCGTACAAGCGCGTGCCGCTGTTCGAGAGTTTTATCGATGGCGCCAAGCAGGGCTTCGACGTATCCAAGGATCTGCTGCCTTATCTGGTATCGATGCTTTGCATGGTGGGCGTGCTGCGCGCTTCCGGCGCACTGGATTTCGCACTGGACGGCATTCGCTGGCTGGCGCAGCACGCGCACCTGGATACGCGTTTCGTGGATGCGCTGCCCACCGCATTGGTGAAGCCGTTTTCAGGCAGTGCGGCGCGCGCGATGATGATCGAAACCATGCATCATTCCGGCGTGGACAGTTTTCCGTCGCTGCTGGCCGCGACGGTGCAGGGCAGCACCGAAACCACTTTCTACGTGGTGGCCGTCTATTTCGGCGCGGTAGGCATTCGCCGTGTGCGCCACACGGTGGGCTGCGCCCTGCTTGCCGACCTGGCCGGTGTGCTGGCGTCGATTGCGGTGTGTTATTGGTTCTTTGGCTAAATCATTCGAGGGGAAGCGCATGCGCATGGGGCTGGCCGCCAACGCGATTCATCACGATCACGACGACGCGGCGCTGTTTCGCTGGCTGAGAGCATCCGAGCGCGGCATTCGCGAATTGCAGCTCAGCCTGCACGCGGTGGGGCGCACCTACGCGGCGATCCTCCGCGTCGGCCTGCTGGCCGATTATCCAGGTCTCATCCGCTATCCCTATGGCCACGAAGGCGGCCTGATGAAGCTGGTGGCTGAAGTGGTGGGCATGCCCGAGCCCGGACGAACGCTGGATGGCGCCATCTACCTGATCAATCCGGTGGACCCTTCCTCCACGTTTCCGGAGGCCGTGGCGTTGAAGCGCCAATGCGTGATTCACCAGAAGGCATTCATTTCCACCGTGGCCTCGGCACGGGACTGGATCGAGAGCGAGCGCATCCACGCCGGCTTTGCGCCGGACCCGGGTGCCGACGACCTCTATGCCTTGGAAAGCCAGACGATTGCGCTGATCGCACACGATGCCATGAAGCCGCAGATGATGGCCTACGCCGCCGATCATTTCGACGTGCTTTCGCGTTTTGCGCATCGCGTAGGCACTGGCACCACCGGGCAGCAATTGAATGAGCTGGCCTGGAGCCGCGGCTGGCCGCAGGACAGAAATTGGGTGGAGCGCTACAAGAGCGGGCCGATGGGCGGGGACGCGCAGATCGCCGACCGGGTGCTGGAACGCCGCTGCCAGCGCGCGATCTTTTTCGAAGACCCGCACGTCGCCCGCCAGCACGAGGCCGATATCCAGCTGCTGGAGCGCGCGGTGACCACGGTCACGGACCAAACCGTCTGCATGACCTCGCCGCGGGTCGCCCATCGCTGGGCCGAGGCGGTGCGGCAGCGCGCTGGGCGCGGTTGAGTTAAAATCCTCCTCCCTATGTGCCTGATCGCCTTCGCCTGGCATACCCACCCACGCTGGCGCCTCCTGCTGGCGGGCAACCGCGATGAATTCCACGCGCGGCCGAGTGCCCCTTTGTCGCGCTGGGACGAACTGCCGGTCATCGGCGGCCGCGATCTGGAAGCCGGCGGTACCTGGCTCGGCGTGACCGAAACCGGGCGCTGCTGCGTCGTGACCAACGTGCGCGACCCGCGGGATCCGCAGCGAGGCACGTCTCGCGGGCTGCTAGCCACCGATTACCTTGCCGGTGCGCACGATGCGGCCGGGCACGCGCAGACCCTGCTCGAGGGTGCGATGGACTATCGCCCCTTCAACCTGCTCACCTTCGATGCCGAACACGGTTTCTATATCGGCAACCGCCCCGCGGCACGCGCACAGCCGGTCACGCCTGGCGTGCACGGTCTTTCCAATGCCGACTTCAACACGCCCTGGCCCAAGACCAAGGCGCTGATGACGCGCCTGCAGGCCTGGCTGGACGCCGGCCACGAAGTGGATTTCGCCCCGTTGTTCCGCGCGCTGGCCAATACGGAGCAGGCCGCGGACGAGGTGTTGCCCGATACCGGTGTGGGCCTGGAGCGCGAGCGCTGGCTGTCGTCAGCCTTCATCCACGGATCGGAGTACGGCACGCGCGCGAGCACCATCGTGGCGATCGGCTATGACGGCAAAGGGCTGATCGTGGAGCGGCGCTTCGGGCCGAACGGTCGCTTCGAAGGTGAAAGCGAACTGCCCTTGAAGGTCCCGACGCTGGAAAAGGCGGCGCGCCGTTTCAGCTTTCCGGAAACTGCCCGTCCAGGTAATACCAGCGCCCCTGCTCACGCACGAAACGGCTGATTTCATGCATGCGCTGGGCCTTGCCGCCGCCGTAGCGCAGGCGCGCAATGAACTCGACCATGGCGTGCTCGCCATCTTCCTCGTGCCGCTTCACATCCAGGCCCAGCCAGCTCGGCGCAGGTTGCTGCGTAGCCAGCTTTAGACTGGCCGGGCGCGTGCTCGGATGCCAGGTGGCGAGCAGATAATCCTCGCGCTTGAGCACGTAGGCGCTGTAACGCGAACGCATCAGCGTCTCGGCCGTAGGAGCGACAGCCCCTTCGTGCAGCGGCCCACAGCAGCGCGCGTAGCCGGCATCGTTGCCGCAAGGGCAGGGCGTGAGCGTATCGATGGCTTGCAAAATGCGGGTCCGCGGCGAGACAGCGCCCCATCCTGCGCCTACGGGCTGCAAATGCAAAGAGGCCTGGTGCCAACCGGCCCTAGATGGGGCGTCCGCGCAGCACGCGGGCGGGCAGCATCAGCATGGCGCCCAGGAATGCGAACACGGCGGTAACCGTCATGCCCAACAGGCGGAACGGCAGCAGCAACAGCCACACGATGGGATACAGCACCAGCGCCAGCAACGCGAGCGGCCAGCAGAACACCAGTAACACCAACCAAAGCAGAAAGCCGACCATGGGTCTCACCACGCCATCAGATCAGTAGGCGTGACTCTAGCTCACCCAGGATGGCCGGCGTAGATGACTGCCGGCACCCCCGTTCAATTCATCGGATTGACGCCGATCAGCAGGCTGTGCAGCCAGAACGCGAACAGCGCCCAGACCGCCACGCCCATCACCACGGCCACGATATCGCCCTTGAGCGTTCCAGCCGGATAAGTCGTGCCGTCCAGGCGGTCACGGCGGCGCGAAACGGCAAACAGCACGATCGACCAGATCAGGAACGGCACGAACAGCACCAGGTCGTGCAGCATGCCGGTGGCGAGCAGGTGGCCGAACGACCAGGTTTTCACCGCCAGCACCTGCGGGTGTCCGAGCTTGGCCTTGAAGTGATTGCCGGGCACGCGCGCCGCGAAGAAAAGGATCAACGCGACCAGCATGAACAGGCCGTTGAGATGGCGCAGCCACTCCGGCGGCGCATAGATCAGCACGGGATGCTGCCGCGCCAGGCCGAAGCCCCAGATGATCAGCACCAGGCCGATGATCGCGCCGATGGCAAATACGCCCTTCCAGGGCTTGAGACCAACGCGCGCGATCTGCCGGTTGCGCCAATCGTTGGCGAAGATGCGGATGGAGTGCAGGCCCAGGAAGAGAATCAGGCCGAGGACCAGCACGGACATGGTGGAACCCTCGTAGCTATTGAGCTTTGTAGCTCTCCCTGGCGGGAGAGGGCGTTATCCAAGCGCACTAATTCCCGCGCAATTCCACCCGCGCGACAAGTGCCAATGTTCCCGGATCCAAAGTGACGCGCCCGGTGGATGCGGTGGGCAGCCAGGCGTCACCCGCCTGCAAACGCCCATCGGCGGTATCCACGTGGCCCTTGGCGCAGTAGATCAGCGCCACGGCATCGTCCACCACTTGTCGCCCCGGTTCGTCCCACACCACCAACTCGCCCTGCGCGTGCGAGCGCCGCAGCATCAAGTTGAAATCGCGCGTGGCGCCGCCGTGCAACGTGACCGCTACTTGCGCTTCACCGGGAAACGCAAACGGTGCGAACGGTGTGGTGAGCGCGTGCGTGCGCCCGTCGTCCAGTGTCATGGTCAGGCCGGCGCCGTCGAGCAGGGCGATGGTGCGATCGATGCCCGGAAACGCGGAAAACGGCGCCGCACTGTCGACTTCAGCCACGCTTACGCGCCAGATGAAATCGTCCATGCCCGCGCCGGCAGGATGGGTGGCGAGCTCGCGCGTGCGACCCATGCCGTTTTTCCAGGGTGTTGCGGGACACTCACGCAGACGGATGATGCTCATGCAGTACGCTCGATCACGCGTTGGAAGGGTGGCAAGGCTTTTAGCATCTGACTGCCGTATTGCCGCGTAACGACACGGCGGTCCAGCAGTACGATGCGGCCGCGATCGGTTTCGCTGCGAATCAGTCGGCCGCAGTATTGGGTGAGCAGGCGCGTGGCTTCGGGCACGGCCACTTCAATGAAGGGATTGCGGCCGCGCGATTCCAGCCATTCGGCATAGGTGGCGCCGACCGGATCGGTAGGCACCGCAAAGGGCAGCTGGGTAATCACCACGGTTTCGCACAGCTTGCCGGGAAGGTCGAGGCCTTCGCCGAACGAGGCCAGGCCAAACAAGGTGCTGCCCTTGCCGGCTTCGATGGCGGCGGTGTGTTCGGCGATCAGCTGCGTTTTGCCCAGCGAGCCTTGCGCGCGCACCTTGCGCACCTTGTCGATGGGCAGGCGCTGCAACACGCGCTCAAGCTTTGCGCGCGAGGTGAACAGCACCAGGTTGCCGGCATCCCAATCCAGATGTTCGGCCAGCCAATCGGTGATCTCTTGCGCATGCTGTTCGCGCGCATCGGGCAATGCGGAAATGGCCGGCACTTCCAGGCGCGCCTGCGCGCTGAGATCGAATGGCGAGGGCAGGCTGATGGTGATGGCGTCGTCGGGCAGGCCCACGGCATCGGCAAAGCCGCGGAAATTGCCGCCCGCGCTCAAGGTGGCCGAGGTCATCACGGCGGCGCTGGCGTTATCCCAGAGAATATTGCGCAGCAGGGCGCCGGCCGACACCGCCGAAGCATGGCAAACCAGTTGCTGGTCTTGCGAAAGGGTTACCCAGCGCGCCAGCGGCGGTGCGTGCTCCGGGTCATCGCTGGACCACGCGCGCCAGGTGCGCACCTGACGGTCCAGGCGTTCCAGTGCCATGCCCAGTTCGCGCGACAAGGCTTCCTGCGTGGGACCGCCTTCGCTCATTTCGGTGACCGTGCGGCGCACCGCGGTCAGCCATCGCTGGATCTCCGCAGTGGCGACATACAGCATGCTGGCGTGATGAACCCAGTTCTCCGGCAGCTGCCCCAGCGAGCCGCGATACATCGGCTCGGTTTCGCCCGGGTCCGGCAACCACGACTGGCGTATTTCTTTCTCCAGCGCTTCGAGCGCGTCGCTGAGTTCCTGCAGTTTTTCGTCGCCGACATCCAGCGTGAGCTTGCCGATCACTTCCTTGTCGGTCAGCGAATACGCCGCGTGAACCTGGCGGCCGAGGCGGCTGATCTGTCGCACGACAAACCCCAGCGGAACTTCCGACGCACCGCGGTCGATGGTCTTGTTCGGCATGTGATGCGCTTCGTCGAACACATACACGGTTTCTTCCGGCTTGGGCAGAAACACGCCGCCCCAGCTCTCTTCGCCGCTGGACAAGGTGAGATCGGACAGCACCAGGTCCTGGTTGGCGACGATGATGTCCGCATCGGCCACGGCGCGGCGCGCCGCGAAGAACGGACAGGTCATGAAGAAGCCGCAGCGCCGGCCGGTACAACCGCCTGCGCTGGTGGTGATCATGGCGCGCAGCATGTCGCCGGGCGTTTCCGGCGCGGCATCCATGTCGCCGTTCCACTCGTTGCGGTCGAAGGCATCGGTGAGCTTGCGCATCACCTGCTTGTCGCGCTCGGCCGGTGGCTTGCTCCACATGGCAAGATCTGCATCGAAGCCCAATCCCATCTGCCCGCTGTCGCCCAGGCTGTTGCCGGCCATACGCAAATTGCGCGGGCACAGGTAACGGCCGCGGCCTTTGGCCAATGCCACCTTCGCTTCGCTGCCGTTGAGCCTGAGGTAGAGCGGAATGTCGCGTTCGACCAACTGCTCCTGCAAGGCCACGGTGGCGGTAGCGATCAGCAGTTTCTTTTTTTGCGCTTTCGCCACTTCCGCGCCGGCCACCAGATAGGCCATGGATTTGCCGGTGCCGGTAGGAGCTTCGATCACCGCAGCGCCGCCGGCTTGCGCCAACGCCTTGGCGACCTCGGCGATCATGCGCAGCTGCGCGGGGCGTGCGCGAAAGCCGGGCAATCCATCCTTGATGCGCGCATACGTGTCGCGGATGCGGTCCTTGAGTGCGTCAGTCAGCATGGGCTGCGCCGGTGATGCTCAACGCCACCGCCTCGGCGACGCGAATGCCGTCGACACCTGCGGAAAGAATGCCGCCGGCATAGCCGGCGCCTTCGCCGGCGGGAAACAGTCCGCGCGTATTGAGGCTTTGGCAATCGTCTTCGTTGCGCCGAATGCGCACCGGCGAAGAGGTGCGCGTTTCGACGGCCGTAAAAATCGCGTCGGCGCGTCCGAAACCCTTGATCTTGCGGTCGAACGCCGGCATCGCTTCGCGAATGGCCTCGACGGCGTAGTCGGGCAAGGCGTGCGAAAGATCGGTGAGGCGCACGCCGGGCTTATAGGAAGGCTGCACCTCGCCCCATGCCGTGGATGCGCGGCCGGCAATAAAGTCACCCACCAACTGGCCGGGTGCGTCATACGTGCCGCCGCCCAGTTCGAAGGCGCGGCTTTCCCAATGACGTTGCAGTGCAATACCTGCGAGGGGACTGCCACTGCCGTCGTAAGGCACAAAATCGGCCGGATCGATGCCCACCACGATCGCCGCATTCGCGTTGCGTTCGTTGCGCGAATACTGGCTCATGCCGTTGGTCACCACGCGGCCCGGCTCACTGGCGGCGGCCACCACCGTGCCGCCGGGGCACATGCAAAAACTGTAGACCGAACGGCCGTTGCGGCAGTGATGCACCAGCTTGTAGTCGGCGGCGCCCAGCAACGGATGGCCGGCCTGCGGGCCGAAGCGTGCACGGTCGATCATCGATTGCGGATGCTCGACGCGAAAGCCGATCGAGAATGGCTTGGCTTCCAGGTACACGCCGCGCTCGTGCAGCATTTCCACGGTATCGCGTGCGCTGTGGCCCAGCGCGAGCACGACGTGATCGGTGCGAATGGTTTCCCCGTTCGCCAGGCCTACGCCGCGCACGTGACGGGTGCCTTGCGCATCGGTTTCCACCAGCAGATCGTCCACGCGGTGCTGAAAGCGAATCTCGCCGCCCAGCGATTCGATGGTGTTGCGCATGTTCTCCACCATCGTCACCAGGCGGAAGGTACCGATGTGCGGCTTGCTTACATAGATGATTTCTTCCGGCGCGCCTGCCTTCACGAATTCCGTGAGAACTTTGCGGCCATAGTGGTTCGGATCGGAAATCTGGCTGTACAGCTTGCCATCGGAGAACGTGCCCGCACCGCCTTCGCCGAACTGCACGTTCGATTCCGGATGCAGGTTGTGCTTGCGCCAAAGATCCCAGGTGTCCTTGGTGCGCTCGCGCACGGCTTTGCCGCGCTCCAGAATTATCGGGCGAAACCCCATCTGGGCCAGCAGCAGGCCGGCGAACAGGCCGCAGGGCCCCAGGCCGATCACGACCGGCCGGTGGGAATGCAGCTCTTTTTGAACAGTTCGGCCATGGATGGCCGATTTTTGATCTTCGCTCTCCGCGGCAGGGATGTCGCGTGAAACTACGAAGCGGTAGCTGGTATCGGGCGTGGGGCGCACGTGCGGATCGTCCGCGAAACGTTGCAGCAACTGGGCCTCGTCGGCCACATCCACATCCAGCGTATAGATCAGCTGGATCGCCCCGCGCTTGCGCGCGTCATACCCACGGCGAAAAACGCCATAGCTGCGAATCGCCTGGGCACCGATGTGCAACTTGGCGCGAATGGCCGCCGCCAGCGCCTCTTCGGCGTGGTCCAGCGGCAGCTTGATGTCGGTGAGTCGCAGCATGCAGGGCGGGGCGGATGGAACGGCGGGCTATTGTCTCAGAGCCGGCCCGAAACCGCTGCATGCGTGGTCCATTGGCCACATTTCCGGCCTGGAAAGCCCGCCTCGAGCTGTGCCTAGCGGGTTGTCGTCCCGGCTTGGACCGTTTGCGCTGGCTTGGATACCGCCAAAGTCACCAGGCCCCGGCCTGCGCCGGGGCGACGAACGTGTGGATTGTGCGCTCAGGAAGTGGCTTTGGCCTCACCTGCCACCTGCCGCAGGATCTGCTCGAAGGCCTCGGGCGGTTGCCCGCCCTGGATCAGATACTGCCCGTTGATGATCACCGAGGGTACCGCGCGAATACCTTGCGACTGATAGAACCGCTCCTGCTCGCGCACTTCCTTGGCGAATTGGTCGCTGTCCAGCACGGCGCGAGCTTTCGAGGCATCCAGTCCTACTTCTCCGGCTACGCGCGCGAGCACATCGTGCGAACCGACATTCTCGCCGCCGCCGAAATAAGCCTTCAGCAGCGCTTCCTTCAATGCGTATTGCTTGCCTTCCTGCTCCGCCCAATGCAGCAGGCGATGTGCGTCGAAGGTGTTGTAGATGCGGCTGCGCTTATCCATGTTGAAGGTAAAGCCCAGCGCTGCGCCGCGCTGGCGGATGCCTTCCTGGTTCTTCGTCATCTGTTCGGGCGTGCTGCCGTACTTGTGGGCGAGGTGCTCGGCCACGTCCTCGCCGTCGGGAACCATGTCGGGGTTGAGTTCGAACGGTTGGAAATGCACGTCGGCGTGGATCTCGCCATCCAGATTCTTCAACGCCTGTTCCAGCGATTTCAGGCCGATGGCACACCAAGGGCAGACTACGTCGGAGACGAAGTCGATTTTTAGAGCAGGCGTCTGTGACATGACCGAGTACCTAGGTAAGGTAGAAACTCCCTAAATGTGGCTGAGCGTAATGACTATCAAGGTCAGGGCCGATGGTGTCGGCCCTGACCTTGTGGATTGATCTACCAGTCGTACGAGGCGGACAGCCGCACATAACGGGGAGTTTGCAGATACAGCGGCATGCCATAGGTGTTGGATACCGTGTAAGGGGCTGTCTCATAGGTGGCGTCCAGAACGGTTGGCTTGCGATCATTCAGTACATTGAAGATATCCAGATTGAGTGCGAGCTTGTTGTCTGCAAAAGCCGGTCGATAAGTTGCTCCAAGATTGAGCTGTTTGGTCCACGGAAGGCGACCAAGGCTTCCGAGGGGAGTGGGTTTCCCTGCGCAATAGTGATAGCTCGAACGATAGAGGACAGGGTCTGAATCGTCGGAACCATAGTAACCAAGGCAAACTTTCGGAGCTCCGGATGTGACTTGCAAGGAGCCTGAAATCAGCCACTCCGGAGTGATCTGGTACGAGCCGTATGCCTTGAATTGATGGGTGCGATCATTGGACAGAACGCCGTTGCTGTACTCCATCAGCTGCCAGAAATCCCAGTCTTGCGTTTTGGAAACATCGTCCTGTCCGATAGTGGAAAGCACCTGACCTTCCGTATTGCCATAGCTACGCGAGAAGGTGTAGTCGATCCGACCTTGCCATTTGCCATCGAACGGATGCTCGAGGAACAGATCAAGCGCGTAATACTTGCGCTTGGCGTTGTTGGTGAAGCCCCAATCGCTATTGGTCATGGTGACTTCGCTGAAACCATTGCCATTGCTGTTGGGCAGCAGGAAGGTATTCGTTCTTCCAGGATTGAAGATCAGGCAACCTTCCGGGATGTCGACCGTATCGGGATCAACGCCTTGCGCAATGGCCGTCTGCACCAACCTGTCCGTGTCGCATACATCGTCGATAGCGGTTTGAAGCTTGCGCACGGTGATCTTGGCTCCATAGAGCCAATCGTTGCCGAGTGTTTTATTGAAGCCTAGGATGGCCTCGTCTTGGTACTGGGAGCGCAGGTTTTTGGCTGCGACCGTCTTGGGATTCGGTGCTTGCCCATATTCATTATTGGCGGAGACCGGCCCTGGCCCGAGCGGCTTGAGGCCCGTTGGCGCTCCGCTGGACGGATCAATGCCTGAGTAGGTGAAATATTCCGTCGTATAGGTGGAGCCGGACGCGGCTCGTTCCGCCACGCTATTGGGTAGGGCGAGGTAGTAACGGCCGAGGTTGCCAAAAACCTTGAAGGTGGAGCCGCCGAGAACATCCCAACTGAAACCAAGCCGTGGTGCCCATTGATTGGTGTTGTGGACAAAGGACTGGTGCGCAAAGTTGTAGTTGGTGAACTGATCGTTCCGCAAGCCTATGTTTAGCAGCCAATGATCGTTGATTTGCCAGTGGTCCTCGATGTATTGCGCCTTCTGTTCCACGGACATGCTGGTCGTGGTGGTATAGATATACCGGTAGACGTAATAGCCGCTGCCGCCAGGTGCGCCCACGCCGTAGTCGGGATTTATAGGCTTGCTTGGATCCGCAACTTTGCCGTAGACCCACGCGTATCCGGGGCCAAAGACTTGCTGTCCCTCATCATGGGCAGAGCTGTTGATGTTATCGATGCCTGCCGAAAGCAAGTGGCTGCCGAGCTTGTATTCAAGGTCCATTCGCAGGCCGCGACTGCTGTAATGGGCATTGGGGGACTTTACGCTTGAGGTGGTGATGCCGTTGCGGATCGGACTGCCACCCGTAATGGCAGGGTCCTGAAGGGTTACGCCGCTGAGAAAAGGAAGGCTGGTATTTGCACCGGAAACTTCGCTGTAGTCGATTGCCCTGTTGACGTCATATGTCGCTGAGAAGGTAAGGTCGTCCGTGATATAGCTGGTGAACTTCCCGCTATATATGTCTGATCCTGTTTTTGTGGAAAGGTCGTGGCCAAACAATGCCCCTCGTTGGGCGGTGGCATAGTCGTACGCATAGAGGTTGCTGTTGTAGGAGTTCTTGCTGGATGCGTTGGTGAATTCGAGGATATTGCTATCGTTGATGTTCCAATCGAGCTTCACGTAACGCTTGGGTAGCTGGTAGGTGTAGTTGGTGATGGCAGGCTGGGAGGAGGCGATGCTTGAGGTTGATTGTCCATTTTGCTTTTGCGCTTCCACCGCGGCAAAAAGGAACAGCTTGTCCTTGATTAACGGGCCGCCAAGATAAGCATCATAGGTCGCTATGGTGCTGGTGTTGTCTCGCCGAGATCGAAAGAGGGTTCCTGGCAAGGTGCCATCGGCATAGCCGTAACCTTCAGGCAGAGGACGGTTCGGGTAATACATGTTTCTTGGGTCGGATGCTAGTGAGCCTGGTGTCCACTGGACCTGTGCTCCAAAATGCCACTCATTGGTGCCCCGCTTGCCAATCTGGTTGATCACGCCGCCGGTCGAGCGCCCATACTTCGCGCTATACCCGCCTGTGAAGGTCTCTTGCTGATCAATGGCGCCGTAGGGCAGGCCGATGCCGCCGAGTCCATTGAGTGGGTCTGTGCTGTTGAATCCATTGATGTAATACGCGTTCTCGGAAACAGATGAACCGCCGAAGGATACGAGTGCGTTGCCCGTCGGTCCTGCGAAATAGCTGCTGCCGGCGACGACACCTGGGGCAAGCGTGGCGATGGCTTCCGCCGTGCGTCCAATGGGAAGTCGCTCGAGTTCTTTGGCCGTTATGACTGTGCGAGAGTCGACGGTAGATACATCGATGCGTGGAATGGCCGACGCGTTGACGCTGATTGCCTGGAGGGATTTTGCATTGACCTCCGACGCAAACGACACTTCGGTGTTGGAGTTCACCACGACCTGCACCTTGTCACGCGAATCGACCGTTGTGTCGTCGCGCTGCAGTGTCACCGTGTAGCTGCCTACCGGAAGGGTATTGATGGTGTAGCGTCCGGAGTCGCCTACGGTTGCTTTGCGGGTTACTCCCGTATCACTGGTCGCCGTAATGATTGTCCCGGGTTGTGCCTGGCCAGAGATGCTGCCGGTGGTGGACTGGGCTGAGGCGTCCGTGAAACCGAAAGTTGTCGCGCACGCCAACGCCAGCAACCTGTAGCCGTGCCGCCGGTGATTCCCTACTTTCATCTCGTATCTCCCTGGTCGTGATTTTTTTGGCGACGCCACATTCATGCGAAGCACATTCAGGCAAAGGCTGCCCGCCGGACGATGGGTCCGGTTCTTGCAAAAATGTGGCGGCTCCCTGCTGCGGTTACGAATCAGCAGATGACTTCGGTAACCGGGAGTACATTAGTAATACGCGGTAAACAGGTGTCGCAATGGGATGCGTCTGAAACTGATGTGGGCACGTGCGCGCGCCACGTCAGGTGACCGGAAGACCATCGACGTGATGATGTGAAAAAAACGGCGCGGACTGAGCCGCGCCGTTCGTCAGTAAAGCTTGTCAATCAGCTCAGGGCTTGCCGAGGTAGTCTTCTTTGCCGATGTTCGTGCCTGTCGAGCGCAGGATGTCGTACGCCGTGGTGCAGTGGAAGAAGACGTTGGGGATGACGAAGTGCAGGAGGTAGGACTGCCCTTCGAAGTGCATCTCGCCACGGCGCATTTGCAGGGTGATGGCGCGCGTTTCGCTGCCGTCGATCTGCTCGGGCTTGAAACCCTTGATGTAGTCGATGGCGCGTTCGATGCGGCTGTAGAGTTCGTGGAACGAGGTTTCGTTGTCTTCGAACTTCAGCGGGTCCACGCCGGCCAGGCGCGCGGCGGCGTTCTTGGCCATGTCGGTGGCGATCTGTACCTGCTTGACCAGCGGCAGCATGTCGGGGATCAGTCGCGTGTTCAGCATTACCGAGTCCTCGACATTCCTGGACTTGGCGTGGGCTTCGCCCGCTTTCAGCACGTGGTGCAGGTTGTTGAGTGCGCGTAGGAACACGGGCACGGAAGCCTGGTACATGGAGATGCTCATGGGAATGACTCCGGTTGATCGTTGGCAAGGGGCTCGTGATGGACGATGTCCGTCACGGGGGAAAGTTCGGCGCCATGCGTGGTGGCGGGATTCTCGCCAGGCTGTACCGGATGGAGGTGCCGGATGGCGTAACTGGCGAGCATCGTGGCGGCGCTGATCAGCAACGCGGCAAGCACGAAGGCAATGCCGGGGAGATGGGCCGGCGCGTGGTCGCTGATGAACAAGGCGAACAGATTGGCGAACACGGCCGGGCCGAAGATGCCGGCGAGGCTGGCCAGACTGCTCAGCGCACCTTGCAGGCGACCTTGTTCGTGTGGATCCACCTGTCGGGTGATCAGTGCCTGCGAGGGCGGTCCGGCCAGTCCGCCCAAGCACAGGAAGGGGATGCCGAGCAGGAACATCCAGCCCACGGATGACAGGCCGAAGAACAGGTAGCCGACCACACACAGCGGCAGACCCAGCATGATCAGGCGGCGCTCGCCCAGCTTCGGCATCAGTTGGCGTACCAGCACTGCCTGCACCAGGCCGCTGCAAAGGCCGACCAGGCCCAACGTGTAGCCCACGGCCTGCGGGCCCCAGCCATAGCGATAGTCGGTGTAGAGCACGTAGGTGGAATTGAGCGAGAACTGTGCGAGGTTGATCAGGAACAGCACCGTCGCGAAGGCGAATACCTGCGGATAGCGGCGCAGCAACAGCAGTGCGCCGAAGGGGTTGGCATGCCGCCATTCAAAACGCTTGGTGCGCCGTTCAAGTGGCAGCGATTCGGGCAGCACGAAGAAGCCGTAGCAGAAATTCACCAGCGACAGCCCGGCCGCTACCCAGAACGGCAGGCGCAGGCTGATGTGGCCGAGAAAGCCTCCCAGCGCCGGTCCCACGACAAAGCCGAGGGCGAATGCGCCGCCCATCGCGCCGAACGCCGCAGCACGCTTCTCTTTTGGCACGATGTCGGCAATGTAGGCGTTGGCGGTGGAGAAGCTGGCCGAGCAGATGCCGGAAACGGCGCGGCCGAAAAACAGCAACCACATCACCGGTGTCAGGGCCATCACGATGAAATCGACGCCGAGGCCGAAGCTGGAAATCAGGATGACCGAGCGACGCCCGAAGCGGTCCGACAGCGTGCCCTGCACCGGCGAGAACACAAACTGCATCAGCATGTACACGGTGCCGAACGCGCTGGTCCACACCGCCGCCTTGGCGATGCTGCCGCCGATCAGATCCACGATCAGGTGCGGCAGCACGGGAATGATGATGCCGAAGGCCAGCATGTCCAGCATCACCGTGACGAAGATAAAGGCGAATGCGGCTTTGTGGCGGGAAGAGTTGGGGTTCGGTGCGGAATCCATGCGGGGGCGCCGACGGCCTGCTGAAAGGAGCAAAGTCCCAACGATAGCCGATGGTGGGTGACTTGGCATGGGCTGCGTTTGCACAAAGCGTCGCACCTGGCCAGGAGCGCAGACATGCGCTTAACACTCTCGCTTGCCGCAGCACGTAAACCGCGGCGCGCTCACTGCGGCGGCTGCATCAGTTCCTGCTCCGTCAGATAACCGTGATGGTGGCGGTCGAGCTTGCGAAATTCCTTGCGCAGATCGTTCTGCCATTGCTGCAGGGTCACGGCCTTGCCGCGACCGCCGGGCAGTTCGTCCGGCTCCAGAATGCCGTCGTGATTGCGATCCAGGCGATAGAAACCCTGACTCATATAGGCCACGTATTCGGTTTCGCTTACGCGGCCGTCACCGTTGCTGTCCATGGCCTGGAACAGTCC
Organism: Dyella mobilis; assembly: GCF_016904945.1. Lineage (GTDB taxonomy): Bacteria > Pseudomonadota > Gammaproteobacteria > Xanthomonadales > Rhodanobacteraceae > Dyella_B > Dyella_B mobilis. The sequence continues at coordinate 154,190 of NZ_JADIKF010000037.1, read as the reverse complement.
GGATGCCGTGCCCTGCGCCAGCGCCGCCAGTGGCAGCGCCAGGCACAGTGCGACGGCGGCGATACGCATCAGCGGCGCGCGCCGTGGATGCCGATGAAATCGAGGAATTCGGCGCGGGTGCGGGCGTCCTCGCGGAAGGCGCCGAGCATCTGGCTGGTGATCATCGACACGCCGCGCTTGTGCACGCCACGGGTGGTCATGCACTCGTGGCTGGCGTCGACCACCACGGCCACGCCGGCGGGATGCAGGTTTTCCTGGATGCAGCGGGCGATTTCCGAGGTCATTTTCTCCTGCACCTGGAAACGGCGTGCATAGGCATCCACCACGCGCGCCAGCTTGCTGATGCCGACCACGCGGTTGGTCGGCAGGTAACCCACGTGGGCGCGGCCGATGATCGGCGCCATGTGATGTTCGCAGTGGCTTTCGAACTCGATATCGCGCAGCACGACCATCTCGTCGTAGCCGGCTACTTCTTCGAAGGTGCGGCGCAGGTATTCGCCCGGATCCACCTGGTAACCGCTGAACCAGTCGCCATAGGCCTTGACCACGCGCCGGGGCGTATCCAGCAGGCCTTCGCGCTGCGGATCTTCACCGGCCCAGCGCAGCAGGGTGCGCACCGCTTCTTCGGCCTGCTCGCGGGTGACGTCGGTGGGCGGGTGCTGCTCGCTCATGCGGTTTCCTTGGTGCGGTTCAGGCCTACAAGTGTAGCGCCCGCGTGAAGGTGGTAGGGTCGCAGCAATGTGGGGGCGGCATGGCCGAACTCCAAGCGCTTTCTTTTCATACTGTTAGAGCTTTTCCGATGTCTCTTTCCATCAATCGCGACACCCGGCTGTGTATGTCCCTGTCCGGCCGGCCTGGCAATTTCGGTACGCGTTTTCAGAATTTCCTGTACCAGGCTATGGGCTTGAACTACGTCTACAAGGCCTTCACCACTCGGGACCTGCCAGCGGCGATCGGCGGCATCCGTGCGCTGGGAATTCGCGGTTGTGCCGTCTCCATGCCGTTCAAGGAAGCGTGCATCCCGCTGGTCGATACGCTTGACGCGTCGGCGGAGGCGATCGCCTCGGTCAACACCATCGTCAATGACGAAGGGCATCTGCGCGCGTATAACACTGACTACATCGCCATCCGCAAGTTGATCGACAGCCATGGCCTCAAGCCGGAGACGAAGCTTGCCTTGCGCGGCAGCGGAGGCATGGCCAAGGCGGTGGCGTGCGCGTTTCGCGATGCCGGGTTCAAGTGGGGTCACATCGTGGCGCGCAATGAAGCGGCGGGACGCAAGCTGGCGCAGACCTGCGGCTTCTCGTGGGCGGCAGATACCTCAGGCTTGGACGCAGCGTTGTTGATCAACGTGACGCCGATTGGCATGGAAGGTCCCGAAGCGGACCAGCTGGCTTTTGATCGCGTGGATGTGGAGCGCGCAACGGTCGTGTTCGACGTGGTGGCATTGCCGCCGGAGACGCCGCTGATCCGATTGGCGCGCTCGCTTGGCAAGCCGGTGATTACCGGCGCCGAGGTGATCGTGTTGCAGGCGGTGGAGCAGTTTGTGCTCTATACGGGCGTGCGGCCGGATGGCGCGCTCATCGCCGAAGCCGCTGCCCACGCGTTGAGCTAAGCGCGGGTCATAGGTTGGGTTGCCCCGGACTTGATCCGGGGGTAACCCAACCTGCCCAGGTACGTCAGTCCTCGGCAGCTTCCTCATCGCCGATGGACGTATCGCCCAGCAACTGCTGGGCCTGTTCGCCGGGCAATGATTCCACCTCGCGCAGCTTGCGCTCGATGGCGCGCGTGCGCACGCTGGTGGCGTCGATGTGCTTGCCGGCTTCGTCGAGTTTCTTGCGTACCATTTTCAGCACTTCGCCGAACTTGCCGAATTCGTTCTTCACCGCGCCGAGCAATTGCCACACTTCGCTGCTGCGCTGCTGGATGGCCAGCGTGCGGAAGCCCATCTGCAGGCTGTTGAGCAGCGCCGACAGTGTCGTGGGGCCGGCGATGGTGACGCGCTGCTCGCGCTGCAGGCTTTCGAACAAACCGGGGCGGCGGATGACTTCGGCGTACAGGCCTTCGGTAGGCAGGAACAGGATGGCGAAATCGGTGGTGGCCGGCGGCGCGATGTACTTGGCGCGGATGGTTTTGGCCTCTTCGCGGATGTGGCGTTCCAGTGCCAGTGCGGCCCGCTCGACGGCCTCCGCGTCGGCCTGTTGCTGGGCTTCCAGCAGGCGTTCGTAATTCTCGCTGGGAAACTTTGCGTCGATCGGCAGCCACACCTGGTGGTCGCGGTCGCTGCCGGGGAGGCGGATGGCGAATTCCACGCGGTCGGCGGAGCCGGGCACGGTGGCGACATTGGCGTCGTACTGGTCAGGCGTAAGCATCTGTTCCAGCAAAGCGCCCAATTGCATTTCGCCGAGGATGCCGCGCGTCTTCACGTTGCTCAACACACGCTTGAGATCGCCCACGCCGCTGGCCAGCGACTGCATTTCGCCGAGGCCGCGCTGCACGGCTTCCAATCGTTCGGAAACCAGCTTGAAGGATTGGCCAAGGCGCGTTTCGAGCGTCGATTGCAGCTTTTCGTCCACCGTGGCGCGCATTTGTTCCAGCTTGGTGGCGTTGTCCTGCTGGATGGCGCCGAGCTTGGCTTCCAGCGTGGTGCGCACTTCGCCCAGGCGCTTTTCGTTGTTCTCGGCGAGATCGCGCAGTTGCTGCTGTTGCTGTTCGCCCAGGCGAGCCAAGGTGGCGGCCAGTTCTTCGCGGCCGCGGCGGGCGTCTTCGGCCAGGCGCTGGGCGAGCGCCTGCATGCCGGTATCGGTGCGCTCCGTAAGCAACTCCAGGCGTTGGCCGAACAGGCCGATGCGTTCCTGCTGTTGTGCGGCGGTGGCATCGAGCTGTTCCTGCACCAGGCTGCGGAATTGCTGCAAGGCTTGGCTGAGTTCGCCGCGTCCGGCGCGCTGCTCCTGTGCGAGTGCTTCGCGCAGGTGGCGGTTGTCGTCCTTGATCGCGTCCAGTCGCGCGTGCAGGCCGGCATCGCCGCGTCCGCGCAGCAGGATCAGCACCTGCAGGATCAGAAGAATGACGGCCAGGACTAGCAGGATGTCGATCGGGGGCATGGGCGATTCCAGGGATAGCCGGGTACAGTTTACGCGCTACCGTGTCATGGCTTGAGATCGTCTCGCGACAAGCAGCGATCGCCGGGCGACGAACGGCCGGGATTTGACGAACGAGGCCGCCTTTTATCCGCAAGGGAATCACGATGACTCCGACCTACATCAAGGCCCGCCCGCTGCTGGCGCTCATCGCGATACTCGGCTGGGTGGCCGTGCTGCTGCAGCTCTATCTGTCGATGCGCTACGCCGCGGGGAATGGAAAGTCCTTGGGGCAGGGGCTCGTGATTTACTTCGGGTTTTTTACCGTGCTCACCAATTGGCTGGTTTGCGTGGCGGTAACGCTGCCGTTGCTCGCACCTTCTTCCGCGCCCGGAAGGTTTTTTGTGCGGCCGGCGGCAGTGGGCTGGATCACGGCAAGCATCGCCTTCGTAGGCATCGCCTATTACGTGCTGCTCCGCCACGTGTGGCAGCCGCAGGGCCTGCAACTGGTGGCCGATGTGCTGCTTCATTACGCTGTGCCGATACTGGTTCTTATCTACAGCCTGGCAGCGTTGCGCGGCATGGCGCTGCGCTGGACGGCGCCGTTGTGGTGGAGCCTGTATCTGGTGGCGTATTTCGTTTATGTGCTGATACGCGGTGTGCTGATCGGCACCTATCCGTACGGGTTTGTCGACGTATCGCTGTTGGGCTACGCACTGGTCATGCGCAATGCGTGTTTTCTGTTGGTGGCGTTCTGGCTGCTCGCCTATGTGCTGGTGCTGGCCTGGCGGCTGGGAAAGCGCGATTAGAGCGCGCTGTCGCGTCAGTCGACGCGACAGAACACCGCCTTGAGGTAACGGCTTTCCGGTACATCGGTGCGTACTGGATGATCCGCGCCGGCACCGCGCACTTCCAGGATCTGGATTTCGCGGCCGGCATTGAGCGCCACGCGGCGCAGCATTTCCAGGAAGTCCGCTTCGCTTACCAGTCCCGTGCAGGAGCAGGTCAGCAGCAGGCCGCCGGGCGGGATCACGTCCAGCGCCAGCCGGTTCATCGCGAAATACTTCTTCAGCGCATCCAGCACCTTGGTGCGGTCGCGGGTGAGCTTGGCCGGGTCGAGGATCACCGCATCGTAATGCTCGCCGCGGGCAACCGCCTGGCGCAGCCATTCGAAGATGTCGGCCTGTTCGAAACGCACGGCTACGCCGTTGGCTTGGGCGTTGGCGCGGGCGATTTCCAGGATGCCGGCATCCATGTCCACGCCGACCGCCTCGCTGGCGCCCGCCGCTGCGGCATGCACGGCGAAGCCGCCGGCGTTGCAGCACAGGTCCAGCACGCGCCGGCCGCGCGCGAGTTCGGCAAAACGGCGGCGGTTTTCGCGCTGGTCGGCGAAGAAGCCGGTCTTGTGGCCGTACCCGGGCGCAGCGTGAAAACGCAGGCCGTGTTCGTGCACTTCCACCGGGGTGGGGGCTTCCATGGCGCGGCAGTCGAACGATTCCTGCTTCTGCACGTGAGTTTCGGCAAACCAGTACAGGCGCGCGCCGGGGAAGTGGCGCAGCAGTGCGGCGTGGATCGCATCGCGGAATTTCCACGTGCCCGCCGCGAAGTATTCGACGACCAGGATGTCGGCGTAGCGGTCGACGATCAGGCCGGAGAGTCCGTCGCCTTCGCTGTGCACCACGCGCCACGCATCGGTGACGGTGTCGAGCGTCAGCAGTTCGCGGCGCAGTTGCACCGCGCGATCGATGCGTGCGGCGATCCACTGCGCATCGATCGGTTCATCGGCAGCCGTAGTGAGCAGGCGCAACGCGATGCGTGCATGCCCATTCCAGAAGGCGCGGCCGACGAAGCGGTTCTTGGCGTCGATCACGTCGACCACGCTGCCCGGAGGAATGCGTGACTCGGGCTTGTGCACCTGGGCCGACCAGACCCAGGGATGGCCAGGCGTACGATCGGATTTCAGGCGGATAACGGGCAGTTCGGCGGGGCTGTTCATCCGCCTATGATAACCGCAGTGCCCGCTTGAGCCCCGATTTTGAGCAGGCCACGTGCGGCTCAGCGCAGTTTGAGCACCAGCCACGACAGCAGGGCCAGCACGTTCACGCCAAGGCGGGGAACGCCCGGGCCGTGGAATTCCAGGGCAAAGCGCTGGCTGCCGAAGGCCCAGGTAAGTTCCGGCCGGGTGGGGAAGTGCAGCGCCGCGTACAGATCGATGCAGGCACCGCAGTGCAGGGCATAGCTGAAGATCGGGGTAGCGATCAAAGGCAGTTGCAGCAACTGCGCCACGCTCGAAAAGCGGATGCCGCGCTCGCTGTTTTCCAGCAGCAGCACGCCGGCCACCAGCACGAAGGCGTATATCGCGAACTCGATCAACCCGAAAGCCGCCATCCGCAGCGGACCAAATGCGAGCAGGCGCGGCAGCACGATGGCCATGCCGTAGAAACCGCCGGCGACTTCGAGGATACCGATCAGGCGAAACAGGATTTGACGCATTCAGCACTCCAGCAAAAATTTATTCGAGTTCATCCGCCTGCTCGTGCAGGTCCGTAATGTGTTGTTCCCACCAGCGCGGCTCGCCGGCGAACGGAAACGCTTGAGGAAAGGCCGGGTCGTGCCAGCGCGCGGCGATCCATCCCCCATAGTGCACTTGCCGCATGGCGCGCAGGGCGGGAATCAGTGCCAGTTCGGTGTAGTCGAAGTCGCGCATCGATGCGTAGCCTTCCACCAATGCTTCCATGGCACGTTCATCGTGCGCAAGCATCCATAGATCCTGCACGGCCGGGCCCATGCGCGCGTCGTCGAGATCCACGAAATGCGGCCCGGCATCGGTCCACAGAACATTGCCGGGATGGCAATCGCCGTGCAGCCGCAACGTGCGCACTGTGCCGACTGCATCGAAGCGCGCGGCAACCAGCCGGTCCAGGCGTTCGGCTGCCTGGCGATAGCGTTCATGCAACGATGCGGGCAGCAGGCTGGAAGCAAGCACGGCACGCATCGGCTGCACGATGAGCGTGTCGCGATCGATCCGTCCTCGATGTGCAAACGTGCTGCGTGCGCCGACGCTGTGCATGCGCGCAATCAGGCGTCCCAGCCATTCCAGTTGATCGGCCGATTCCAGCGAAGGCGCACGGCCGCCGTGGCGCGGCGACAAGGCATAACGGAAGCCGTCGTGATGCAGCAGTGTGCGTCCGGCAAAACGAAGCGGCGCGACCACCGGCAGCTCCGCATCGGCGAGTTCCTGCGCGAAGGCGTGTTCTTCGAGGATCGCGGCATCGCTCCATCGATGGGGGCGATAGAACTTGACGATCACCGGCGCGCCGTCTTCCAGACCGACCTGCCAGACGCGGTTTTCGTAGCTGTTCAGAGCAAGCAGCCGCCCGTCCGGCCAAGGTCCGCAGGCGGTGATCGCGTCCAGCACCAGGTCGGGCGTGAGGCGGGCGTAAGGGGTTTCTTCGGGCATGCGCTTTTACTCCCTGTCCTGCCGGGGAGGGCGAGCCACGTTTCTGTGCATCAGCGCGAACCCACGGCCGTGGCCGGCACTACCGCCATGGTCAGGCGCGAGATGCATACCAACTTGCCGGCCTCGTCTTCGATGCGGATTTCCCATACCTGGGTCGAGCGTCCCACGTGCAGGGGACGGGCCGTGCCGGTGACGGTGCCGCTTAGTACGCCGCGGATGTGATTGGCGTTGATATCCAGGCCTACCGCGCGCTCCTTTTCGGGGTCCAGCACGAGCATGGCCGCGGTGCTGCCCAGGGTTTCGGCCAGCGCCACGGAGGCTCCGCCGTGCAGCAGGCCATAGGGCTGGTGGGTGCGGGCGTCCACCGGCATCGTGCCCTGCAACCAGTCGTCGCCGACGGCGGTCAAGCGGATACCCAGCGCCTCCATCAGCGTGTTTTTGCTCCACCCGTTGAGTCGGGCGAGGTCGGTGTCCTGTTTCCAGATGCGCATGGCTTGATACTCGTGGCGTAAGCCCGCATTGTCCGCCGACCGCCACCGCGGCGACAATGCGGGATCGCCCAGAGCCATTCATTGTGCACACCGTTACTCTCAAGAACTCCGGCCGCCGTTTCCAGGTGAAGCCCGGGGAAACCGTGCTGGAAGCCGCGCAGCGCGCCGGCATCGCACTGCCGTACTCCTGTCGCGCCGGCGTATGCGGAAGCTGCAAGGCCATCCTGGTCGAAGGCCGTTGCGAATACCCGCGCAATCCGCCTACCGCGCTGAATGCGCAGGACCGCGTGCGTCACGCCGTGCTGTTGTGCCAGGCAGTGCCGGCCAGCGATCTGCTGCTGGAAGCGCGCGAGGTGACATCGGTGGAGGACATCGCGCGCCGCCAGCTGGCCGTGCAGGTGAGTCGCAAATGGCAGCTGGCGCCGGATGTGATCGGCTTGCAACTCCAGCCTGCGCCGGGCGAACTGCGCTTGAACTGGCTGCCGGGGCAATACCTGGACGTGCTGCTGGACGAAGGCCGCCGTCGCCCCTTTTCCATTGCCAACGGGCCGCAGGCCGACGGTGCCATCGAGTTGCACGTGCGTCACGTCGCCGGTGGCGGCTTCACCTCGTGGGTCAGCGAAGTGCTGAAAGAAGGCGACGCGTTGCGCATCGAAGGCCCGCTGGGTACGTTCGTGGCGCGCGAGGATTCGGAGCGGCCGATGGTGTTCATGGCCGGCGGCACCGGTTTTGCGCCGGTGAAGGCGATCCTCGAGCACTTCATGGAGCTGGGTACGCGGCGCTCCATCGACGTGTACTGGGGCGCACGCAATCCGGAGGATCTATACCTGCGGACGCTGGCCGAGACGTGGGCCGCCCGCGCGCACGACCTGCGCTTCCACGCCGTGCTGTCCGATCCGGAACAGGCGCTGGCCGCGGGCATGCGGGCCGGCCTGGTGCACGAAGCGGTGCTGGAGGACCAACCGGACCTTTCCGATCACGATGTCTACATGAGCGGACCGCCCGCGATGATCGATGCGGGTCGCACGCTGTTTGTCGAAGCGGGCCTGCCGGAAGACCGGCTGTATTACGACTCGTTCGATTACGCGCCGGATGTGCTGGCGCAGATTCTTGCCGGGCGGGCGGGCCTCAGTGAGGCTTGATCGGTTCGTAGGTCGGGTTAGCGAAGCGTAGCCCGACGTTCTGGTGCGATATTGTCGGGTTACGCCTCGCTAACCCGACCTACAAGTGCCATTCCTTGTCGCTCAGTTCTTGCCCTTGGCGACCGGCAACTGTGCTGCCTGCCAGGCCAGTACGCCGCCGGTCAGCGTGTAGACACGGGTGAAGCCGGCCTTGACCAGGCGCTGTGCGGCGCCATCGCTGGTGCGGCCGTCCTTGTCCATCACCACGACGGGCAATTCGCGGGCCTTGACCAGGTCCTTGTGTTCCGGGTCGAACTGGCTCATCGCGACGTGCTTGGCGCCCGGCACGTGCATTTTTTCGAAATCGGCGATGGCGGACAGGTCGATCAGCAGCGGGTTGTCGCGGTTGATCAGCTGGGTCAGTCCGGCCGGGGTGAGTCCTTTGTACTTGCGCAGCAGCACCATGATCTCGGTGACGATCAGGGCGATCACCAGCGCAACGAGCGCCAATGACAGCTCGAGGTGGTTGCGCAGGAACTCGGGCAGCTTGTGCAGGAAATCGTTCATGAAAAGGCCGGGCGGTTGGCAGGCAAACGCCAATTATAGGCGAGTTGCCCGTGAGTTCGCCGCAGGGGCGGCGGGGTGGCTCAGTCGCTGCCTTGGGTGATGTCCGGAAGCCCGGTTTCCAGCCACCAGTGGTTCTTTTCCTGGTCGTAGTGCCAGGTCTGGTGGTCCACGATGGTGCGTACGGACTGGGTATGGATATTGGTCAGGCTGATGTGCACCACCTGGCGGATTTCGTTCGGACTGACCGGGATCGGGCCGTTGCCGTCGTCATAGTCGCTGACCTGGACTTGCTTGAAGCGTGCGAGGTCCAGGTCGGTAAGCGGGTGCGCGTTGCGCACCTTGGGATCGACGAACCGCTCGGCCGCCTCGAAGCCATCCCAGCGCACGGCGTTGGCGTATTCGATCATGGTGCGCGAAAGGGCGTCGCTGCGCTTGTCGGTGGCGCAGCCGGACAACAGCAGCACCGTCAAAAACAGAATCAGGCCGGCAATACGGCGCATAGGTATCGACTCCCTCCCAGATCCGGTCATTGTGCCGCAGTGTCGCGGCGCTTCGCCACGAACTGTGCCGCAAGCGTGGCCGCCGGCTTGCCGTCTTCGCCGGGGACTTCGGCCGTCACTTCGATGCGCGCGCGGCCACGACTGGCCAGGGTGGCAAAGAAAACTTCCCAGTTGGCGTCCTCGGCGGGTATGGCCCGGGCCTGGAAATCGCCCCAGACCGGGCTGAGATAGCGCACCGAGGAGGTGCCGACGAACACGTCGCAATCCTCGCCGCGGGCGCGCAGGGCCAGTTCGACCAGTCCCCATCCGGTCAGCGTCATCAAGCTGACCAGGCTGCCGCCAAAGGCGCAGCCCTTGTCGTTGACGTTGGGGGCCAGCGGGCTGACCAGAATGAGTCGTTCGCCATCGTAGTCGCCCAATTCCAGCGCCATGGCGCGGGTGAGCGGAATGCCTTCGCGGATAAAGGCCACCAGCGCCTGGGCTGCGGCTCGTTGATCGATGTTGTCCATCCAGTGATCGTGTTGCAGGGGAGGGGAAGCGAACAGTGTAGGTGCTAGGGCCTGTTAGCACTATTTTCGTAGCCCGCGTTGTCGTTGAGTGGCCGCCATGCGGCGTCATCGCGCGGTCGTGTACGGACGTGCACTCCCTCACTTTTCCTTGGCTGGCGAGCAAACAGCTCACGGCGCGGGCCACGAAAATAGTGCTAACAGGCCCTAGACTCGGGTTTCATCTCCCCTGGTCCTGCCTTCATGGAATCCGGTGTCCAGCCTCCCATGCCAGCCGATGCTGCCGGTCCCTTGGCCGGTTGCACGATAGTCGTAACCCGGCCGGCCGGAACGGCGGGGGCATTGGCGCGACGGATACGCAGGCAAGGAGGCGTGCCGTTGCTGCTGCCGGGCCTGTCGCTGCGGGCGATTCCCCAACCCCTTGCGCTGGAGCCGTGGCAGCACGCACAGAACGATGACGTGCTCATTTTCACCAGTCCCGCCGCGGTGCGTTACGCGATGGCGTTGGCGCCGCTGGTAACGCGAGGCATGGTCATCGCGATCGGACAGGGCACGGCCCGTGCGCTACGGCGGCACGGTATCTCGGCACAGATTCCTGCCGCGGCGCGCCAGGACAGCGAAGGCGTGCTGCATCTGCTCGGCGCGCAGCCGTTGCAGGGCCGGCACGTGGCTTTGATCACGGCCCCGGGAGGGCGTGGCTTGTTGCAGGAGCAGCTGGCCACGCGCGGTGCCGTAGTGCGCGAAGTACACGTCTACGAGCGCACCGCGCCCCGTTTGAACCGGCGTCACCTGCAAGCCGTGCTGCAATTGCCTGCCACGGCCTGCATGCTGCTTTCCAGTGGCGAAGCGTTGCAGCACCTGATGCAGCAACTGTCGGGGCAGGCACGCCTGCGATTGCGCGCAGCCATGGTCATCGTCAGTAGCGAACGCCTCGCCGAACAGGCGCGCTCGGCGGGTTTCGAGCGCTGGCAGGTGGCAGCCTCGGCCAATCAGGCCGATCTGCTGGCGATGGCCGCGGAGGTTTGTTCACGCGCACGCCACGAAGCGGGCCGCGCGGGCTGTTAGCATGCGCCCATGAGCCAGGACGATCTCACCCCCGAACGCAGCCCCGCGCCCGCCGGCGCCTCCTCCGACCCAACGCGTGCCAGTCGGCCGCCCACACCCGCCCGCTCCAGCGGCGGAACGCTGGCGCTGGCTTTGCTGCTTGCGCTTATCGCCGTCGTCGGTGTGGGCTATGTCGCCTGGCGGCAATGGCAGCTCGCGCACATCGATGCCGAAGCCTTGCGCACCGCCGCCAATCTGGAAGAGCGGGTCAACGCTGTCGAGCACACGCTGTCGGGCAGCACCAACCAAAGCGCCACGTTGCTGCAGCGTTTGAACGATGCCGACCAGGTCAACCGCTCCTTGCGCGAAGAACTGCTCGCGCAGGACCAGCGCGTACGCGACCTGGAAGAAGCCGTCGGCAAGCTCTCGGAAAGGACGCTGTCCGGGCAGGACGCCATGCGCCTGGATGAAACCGAATCGCTGCTGCGCATGGGCACCGAACGCTACACGCTGTTCCACGATGCGCAGGGCGCAGCGCAAGCTTACGCACTGGCCAGCCAGACCTTGGCCGGCGTGACCGACAGTGCCTTCGGCGGTGTACGCCAGAGCATCGATGCCGAGCACGAGGCGCTGATGAAAAGCCAACCCGCCGATCGCCAGCAACTGCTGGATGCCGTCGTGCAGTTGCGCGGCGATCTTCCGCAATGGCCGTTGAAGCCGCTGGATGAGCCCGCAACCGCGCAAACGGATGGCATCTGGGCGCGTCTGCGCCGTGCGTTCCGCAGCGTGATCACCATCCAGCACGACCAAGGCAACGGCCAGCTCGCCGATATCGCCGACGCGCGCCTCGTGCGCGAGATGACAGCTTTGGAACTGGCGCAGGCACAGGCTGCGTTGATGGCCTGGGACGATGACGCCGCGATCGCCGCCTTGAAGCGCGCCGATGCCAGCCTCACGGCGCAGTTCGATCCGCAGTCGGCGTCAGTGCAACAGGCGCATCAGGGCATTGCCGCATTGATTGCCAGGATTACCCCGGCCATGCCGGTGAAACTGGGCGGTGCCTTGGGCGAGTTGCGCAACCTGCGCGCCGTGCACGTGCTCAAGCCCGGTGCCGACACCACGGCACCTGCCGCCGGGACCAAGCCATGAAGGTCTGGCGATGGATTCTGCTGCTGGTGATCGTTGCCGCGCTGGCTGCGTTCGGCTGGCATTGGGTGGCGGAGGATCCGGGCTACGTGCTCGTGCGCTTCCGCGGGTACACCATGCAGACCAGCCTGCTTGCGGCGATCGTGTTGCTGTTGCTGGCATGGATGGTCATCACCGCGTTGTGGCGCCTGGTTCGCTGGCCCTTCGGTGCCTTTTCGCGCCGCCATCGCCGGCTCAGCCAGCAACGCCTCGCCGAGGGCCTGGTTGCGTTGATGGAAGGGCGGCATGGTGATGCGGAGCGCGACCTCGGTCGCGCCTCGCGCCTGGATACCTTGCGTGGTCCGGCGCTGCTCGCCGCTGCCGAAGCCTCCTCGCGCCGCGGCGAACACAGTCGCGCACTGGAATCGCTGGACGAGGCTGCGCAGTTCGCGCCGCGTGCCGCACGTGTTCTGCGCGCCCGCGTCTTGCGTCGCGATGGACGTCCCGGCGAAGCGCTTGCCTTGCTGACCTCGGAAGCCGATAGCGGCAATCTCAGCCCCGGCGGCTGGCGTGAATATGCACTCGCCGCACTGGCCAGCGGCGACACGCGCCGCGCACGCGAAGCATTGGGCCCGCTGCAGAAAAGCGGCGTGCTCGGTGCGCGTGCGTACAACACGCTGGAGACCCAGGTACTGGTGGCAGGCATCAATGCCGCTACCGACGGCTCCGAGTTGAACACTTTGTGGTCGCAACTGCCCAAGACGCAGCGTCGCGCACCGGTCGTCATCGATGCATACGCACGCAAGGCAGCTGGCTATGGGTTGGAGTTGCCGGCGATGGATGAAGTGGAATCGGCCTTGCGGCGCGAGTGGTCGTCGCTGCTGGTCGAAACCTACGGCACGCTGCCGGGCGGCGACCTGGAGGCGCGCCTGCGCCGCGCCGAATCCTGGCAGGATGCACATCCGAACGATGCGGGCCTGTTGCTGGCCTTGGGCCGCATGTGCGTGCGCCTGAGTCAGTGGGCCAAGGCACATCAGTATCTGGAACGCGCGCTCGCGCTGGCACCCAGTGCCAACGCGTGGGAAGCGCTTGGCGATACCTATACCGGCCAGGGCGATGCCACCCTGGCGCAACGCTGCTACCGCAACGCGATCGCCATTGCACGAGGTGAAAACACCGAAGCATTGCCGAGCAAGAATGTGATCGGTGGCCGTCTGGATACGCGGCCCATCGCCATCGAGGAACGCGACGAGCACGGCGTGCCGCGCTTGCGCAACTGATCGAAATATCCCTAATTTAGATATTTCAGTGCGGTCTGATGTTTCTGCGGACACCAGCCACTTAAATTTTATTTGCCCACTTGATTGATCTTTCGCGAGTGGTTGTGGTGTACAGGATGTATCTGGGACAAGGATGTCTCCCCCCTTTTCAGATATTGCCCAAGGCGGCTCATTCAGCACCCTGCAGAAAGCGACACTAAGCCGCAGGCTTGGTTTTCAGCCGACAGCACCCTCTGTTTTTCCTTGGGTTTCCCAACAAGGCGTGCAGGCCATGCGCGGTTTGGATGTGCGTTCAATCCCAGGCTTCTCTCGATACGACGTTGACTCACCACGTATGTGGCGTGGTGCCTTGGCGTGAGGAATGTTGCGCATTTTGCAGTGCGTTGAGATAAGCACGTTATTGGCCTGGCGTTGTGCGAGTCAGTGCCGATGCGCCGCTGATGGTATCCATGAAGTGATGGCGCGTGTTCGTTCGTCGTGTAGTTCAAGCGCGCGCCATTTCGGCTTAGTTCTGGACAGAAATTCGTCTATCCGGACGTCGTGCATAAATATGTAATGCTCAAGGACCTTGCGACTTCGGTAGCTTATCGGTCACTACACAAAAGGTCGTGACGATGGATACGTTATCGAAGGGCTATTCAAGCAACGCCACATTTCAAGCGGATAACGCGCTGACGCTTACGCAGCGCATGGATGGCAAGGGACTGGGGTCGCGTCAGTTTGACCAGGGATCTTTGGTCAAGCCGAATCCATCGCCCTGGCATGCTGACGCCGCAAAATTGTCTGATGCATCGAATTTGAAAGAATCGTCAAGCATGTTGTCGCGCATGGGCGGCATGATGAAAGCTGTAGCCGACCAGACTAAGTCATTTAGGGACTTTACCGACAAAGGGTCGCGCTTAGGTGGTTTGATGGCGGGGCAGGGAAAGGTCGCAGCTGACGCGCAAGGGGATTTTTTCGATAAAGGGTCGAGCTTAGGTGGTATGAGGGCCGGGCAGGGAAAGATCGCAGTTGACACGCATGAAAAAAACACCGGACAAACTGCTTCGCCGCAAGGCGATGGCACTTCGAAATCGCAGCTGGATCGCTATCAGGTGTCCCCATCGGTGGTCGCTGGCCATCAACCCGATCGCAATGGCATCTACACGATTCCTTCGAGCAAACCCGGAGAGTCGGCGCTTCACTTCGCCAAGATGGGCGACAAGCTCTATCAGGTAACCGACTTCAATCCGCAGACGCAAACTTGGCGCGTGATGGATCATGCCTCGGGCGGCAGAGGGCCGGAGCTTGCGAGGGACGCGAAAGGAGAGTGGCAACCCGTCGCAACGCAGCAGCAGGCAACACCACCTGCTGCAAATGCAGGCTGCGCTTGCGGCCAATGCACACCTTCAGCGACAAATTCAGCGCAGCCACCACAGCAGGTGCAACGAGGCCCTCAGGGTCAAGGCGGAGCTCAGGGTCAAGGCGGAGCGCAAGGTCAAGGCGGAGCTCAGGGTCAAGGCGGAGCGCAAGGTCAAGGTGGAGCGCAAGGTCAAGGTGGAGCGCAAGGTCAAGGTGGAGCGCAAGGTCAAGGCGGAGCGCAAGGTCAAGGCGGAGCGCAAGGTCAAGGCGGAGCGCAAGGTCAGAGCAGACCTCGGAACCAATCGCCTCAGCAAACGAGGCAGCAGGCGCAGGCACCAGTTTCTCAGCAGGGGAAAACGTCTGACGCGATGTCCGGCAACGATCAGCCTGGAAAGCTGAAACTCATGCAAGCTTGCGACGCGGCGATCCAGAAAGTGCAAACGGCTTTGTCCAAGCTGGACAAGCTCAATAATCCGGCGGACATGCAGAAACTGATCGAACAATTCGGGCCGTCTGCCGCCACCCCGGAGGGCCTTGCGAAAATCAAGAATGTCATGGAATCGACGCTACGCGGGCTTGAGTACACCAAGTCGGCGGGTGGCGCCAATCTCGATCTTCAGGACTTCGCGAGCGGAGCGACGAGCGGTATTCCCGCGACGGCCGCTGCGGTGTCGATAGGTGGCGGTAAGGTGATCTTCTCCAAGGATGAAGTGCAACGGAAGGACATTTCCTCGCTTGCCGAAACGATGACGCACGAGATGAGTCATGCGTTTGCCGGTACCAAGGATCATTGGTATTTGGATGGCCGTGGCAACCATACGTCCACTTACCGCCCTGGAGGCCAGGAAAGGGATGTAGCGCCGAATGCTCCTACATTCGCGAATGCGGTAGACAACGCGGACGATATCGCGCGCGCGGTCTCGAAGTTGTCGGCTTGAGGAGTGTTTCACAGCGGCGCGCCATGGTTCCGCTGACTATGGCGCGCAGTTCAAGGGCCGCCTGGAAGAAAGCGATAGCCCACACCGGGTTCGGTTTTCAGCCAGCGGGGCGTGGCCGGGTCATCCCCCAGCTTCTGCCGCAACTTGCCCAGCACGATGCGCAAGTAATGCGTGTCCTGCACGTGCGTGCCGCCCCATATCTCGCGCAACAATTGCTGCTGACTCACCACGCGTCCCGCGTGGCGCACCAGCATGGCCAGCACGGCGTATTCCTTGCGCGTCAGCGCCAGAGGGGTGCCGTCTAGCATGACTTCGCGCAGGCCCAGGTCGATGTGCAGGCGCTCATCCTCATAACGCGGCGGGGCTTCGGTACCCACGACGCGATTGCGCAGCAAAGCACGCAGGCGGGCCATCAACTCCTGGATGCCAAACGGCTTGGTCATGTAATCGTTGGCGCCGGCGTCCAGTGCTTTCACTTTTTCCTGCTCGGTGTCGCGCACCGACAGCATCAGCACGGGTACCTGCGTCCATTGGCGTAATTCGGCCAGCACGTCGTGACCTTCGCGATCGGGCAGGCCGATATCCAGCACGATCACATCCGGGTCGCGCGTGGCGGCCAGCGCCAGGCCTTCCGCGCCGTTGGCCGCCAGCAGCACGTCATAACCCTCGGCGCGCAGGCCGATATCGAGAAACTTGCGGATCTGCGTCTCGTCGTCGATGACCAGCACGCTAGGGTTGGCAGCACTCATGGCGCGGGCGGATTGGGCAGGGGCAGGCTGATACGGATGGTGGTGCCAACGCCGTCGCCGGGCAAGGCCTCTACGCTGCCGCCGTGCGCGCCGATCATGCCGCGGCAGATCGCCAGTCCAAGGCCGGTGCCCTGCGGCGCACGATCGCCGCGGGCCACGGAATAGAACATGTCGAAGATGCGTGCGCGTTCCTCTTCCGGAATGCCGGGGCCGCGGTCGACCACGTCGAAGAACAGCCGGTCGCCCGCCACGCGCACGATCACGCGCACCGCTTCGCCGGGCGGCGAGAAGCGCGCCGCGTTTTCCAGGATGTTGAACAGCGCCTGCTCGATCAGTGCCGGGTGCACGAACAGCAGCACCGTCTCGCCGGGCAGAAGCGTGTCCACGCGCAACTCGGGAAACAGTTTGCGCAGGCGCGTGATGGCCGAGCCGACGATTTCCGCCGCGTCGGTCCAATCGCGGTTGAGTTTCAGCGTGCCATGGCCAAGCCGGGTCATGTCCAGCAAGTTCTGGATATAACGATCCAGTCGCTGGCCCTCGCCGAGGATGGCGCCGAGCAGCTCCTGGCGCTCTTCGGCGGGCAATTGATCCCAGTAACTGGAAAGCGTGCCGGCCGAGCCGATCATCGACGCCAGCGGCGAGCGCAGATCGTGCGATACGGATGACAGCAGGGCGTTGCGCAGGCGTTCGGTTTCGCCCTGCACGCGCGCGCCTTCCAGTTCCGACGCGAGCCTGGCACGCTCCAGCGCCTGGCCGATATCCTGCACCATCGCCAACGCCAGGCTGCGCCGTTCGGTGTCCGGCGAATTGCCGTTTTCGAAGTGCAGGGCGGCCACGCCAAGATGGCGATCGTCCGTGCCCAGCGGCAGCATCCAGCAACGGGCGGCGTTGAGCGTATCGGTGAAGCGCCCGGCCGGTTCGGCGTGTTGCTCGCACCATTCCGCCGCGGCCATGTCCTGCGTGCTCATGTTCAGCGTGCGCGAACTGTTGGCCGATACCTGCAGATGATGTTCCACGTCGCGCGACAGAATCGCTGCCTCGCAACGCAGGCCGTGTGCCAGTGCGGCAGCACCGACTTCGCGCACGCCGTCGGCATCGGCGCTGGCGGCGAGACGTTGGCCCAGTGTCAGCAGCGCGTGCGAGTAATCGTGCGCGGCGCGCAGCGATTCCACCTGGCTGGCCAGCCGTGTGGCAAGGCGACTGCAGATCAGCGCCACCAACAGGAACAGGGTGACCGCCAGGACATCGTCCGGATTGGAAATGGCCAGCGTGTAGCGCGGCGGCGCAAAGAAGAAGTTGTAGCCGATGAAGCACAGGATGGCGGTGTACATCGCCACCGCCATGCGCGTACGCACCGCGACGATCATCACGCCGGTAAGAAAGATCAAGGCGAGATTGGCCACCGAAAGATAGCGATCGGCGATGAACGCCAGGCCGATCGCCAGCGCAGTGACCACGGTGGCGAAAATGTATTCGTCGCGTCGCCCGCGCGCCGGCATCAGGCGCAATCGCCGGCGTGCGCGTACGCGCTCCGCCGGTGTGGCGATAATGGTCAATTCCAGATGGGCGCCCCGGCGCAGCAATTGCTGCGTCAACGAGCGGCCGAATATGCGGGCAAGCAGGCGCTCGCGCGTGCGCCCCAAAATGATCTGGCCGACGCCTTCGCGATCGGCGTGTACCAGCAATTCGTCGGCAATCGCATGGCCGCGCAGTACGGTGGCGTCGCCGCCAAGACGGCGTGCCAGGCGCATGGCGGTGTCGACGCGTTCGCGCCGCGCGTTATCCAGCGGCGCCCCCGTATCGACGAACACGACACTCCACGGCGCACTGCGCCGTTCTGCAATGCGGCGCGCGATGCGCACCAGGTATTCGCTTTGAGCATATCCGTCGATGGCCGCCATGACACGCCGGCGCACCGGCATTGCGCTGCCGCGCGCCAGCATGTGCTCGCGCAGATCGCTGTCGACGTGGCCAGCGACGGTGTCCACCGCCAGCTCGCGCAAGGCGCCCAGGTTGGTGGGCGAGAAGAAGGCATCGAGCGCGGCGGCGGCAGTTTCCGGTACGTAGACCTTGCCTTGTCGCAGGCGGCCGATCAGTTCGCGTGGCGGCAGATCGATCAGCACGATGTCGCGTGCGCGATCGAGGAACGCGTCCGGCACGGTTTCGCGCACGGTGATGCCGGTGATGCGGCGCACCTGGTCGTTGAGGCTTTCCAGGTGCTGCACGTTGAGCGCGGTATAGACCTCGATGCCCGCGTCGAGCAGCTCGGCGATATCCTGCCAACGGCGTTCGTGGCGGCTGCCAGGAACATTGCGATGAGCCAGTTCGTCCACCAGCAGGATTGCCGGTTTGCGCGCCAGCGCCGCATCGACATCGAACTCGGTGAAATCGCGCCCCTGGTAATTCAAGGTGAGCCGCGGCAACACCTCCAGTCCTTCGAGCATGGCGGCCGTTTCGGCGCGGCCGTGCGTTTCCACCAGCCCGACCACTACGTCAATGCCCTGGCGCTTGAGTTCGCGCGCGGCAGACAGCATGGCGTAGGTCTTGCCCACGCCAGGTGCGGCACCCAGGAAAATCTTCAGGCGGCGGCTGCTGTCTTCCTGCACGACATCGAGCAGGGCGTCGGCGCGTGCGTCACGGGAGGCTTCGGTCATGCTCACATCTTAGCTCCCTCTCCCTCGGGGAGAGGGAATGAATGGGCTCTTTGCGTTTACTCCTTCTCCCCTCCGGGGAGAAGGTTGGGATGAGGGGACAATCTCGCGATGACGCTGACTGGAAAAACGCTTTGAAGCAGCGCCTTCGCAAGATTGGCTACTCACCTCAATCCTCTCCTCGCAGGGAAAAGCAGGAAGAGCGAATCAACGTGCCTGCAACTTGTCCAGTGCCAGATTCAACTGCAGCACGTTCACGCGTGGCTCGCCTAGCAAACCCAGTTGACGGCCCTGCGTGTACTGCGCCACCAGTTGTTGCACCTGGTCAGTGCCTAACTTGCGCACGCGTGCCACGCGGGCAATCTGGTACTGCGCGGCAGCCGGACTGATTTCCGGATCGAGGCCGCTGCCCGAAGCCGTCACCAGGTCAGCCGGTATCGCGGCGTGATTATCCGGATCGGCCTTCTGCAGCGCATCGATACGCTGCTTCACCGCATCGCTCAGGGCCGGATTGCTCGGGCCCTGGTTGGAACCGTTGGAGGCGGTACCGTTGTCCGGCTGTGGCGAAGTGGCCGACGGACGACCCCAGAAATACTTGGGGTCGTCGAAGCTCTGGCCGATCAGTTCCGAACCGATCGGCTTGCCGTCACGCATGATCAGGCTGCCGTTGGCCTGGTGCGGAAACAGCACTTGCGCCACACCGGTGGCAACCAGCGGATAGACCAGGCCGGTGATGACGGTCATCACGATCAGCATGGAAAGGGCATTGCGAATCAACCGGCTCATGGCGGTTACCTCAGTAGTGAATGATCGCGTCGAGCAGGGCGACGAACTGATAGTCGCGATTGCCGCCGTTGTAGGCATTGGCGTCATACGAATGCTCGTAGCGGATTTCCGGCTGGATCTCCAGATCCTGTGTCACGTAGTGCGTAATGCCAAGCGTGTGGCTGCTGTAGCGCGTGGCGTAGCCGGTCTTGTATCCCTTTTCGTCGTTGTAGAACTCGTTGCGGAACGACAGCATGTTGTTGCTGTCCAGCTCGAAGTTCAGATAGTTCACAACGCCGAACGTGCCTGCCGTTCCGGCAAATTCGGAAGAGCCGGCGACGCCTCGCGTGCCGCCCGGCCCGAAACCGGGAATGTTGCGGCCGTACAGGCGATAGGCTTCGGTCTGCATGTGCACGCGCTTGCTGAACTTGTGGCCCCAGGTGGCCACATACATCTGCACGTTGTTGTAATTGACGTCCGATTTATTCCAATTGTTCACGCAGGGGTAGAGCATGTCGTTATTGTCGGCGGACACCCAGCGCAAGCAGGTCTGTAGTGACGGTCGCGCCGAGCTGTTCCAGGGCGCCGTGTCATTGCTGGCGTTCACGCCGATCTGGAAGGTCCACTGCTGATTCAGCCGGGTCGTGGTCATGATGCCGGTCTGGGTGTACGGGTCCTCGGTGTAGAGGATCGAGTGAGTCATCAGATAGTTTTGCGGCGAGAACTGAGCTTCGATATCCGGCAATGACAGATAGCGGCCGATGCGGATCACCATGCCCTCGGCCACCCATGGAATATAGATGTCGCCGTAGAACAGCATGGGATCGTCGCCGTAGATTTTGCCGTTGCTCGGCTGGGTCGGCGCGGGATTGTTCAGCAGCTGGTTGCTGAAAACGCCCTTGGTCACGGTGTAGTGATAGTCGTAGCCGTAAAGATTGGAGATATCGAAACCCCAATCGATGTGATCGGTCTGCACGGTATCTTCCACGCGCGTGATGGTGGCGACGAACTGGTCGAGTTCGATGCGGTTGGCGCGCGTGTTATAGGAGAGCGGTGCGTTGGACGAGTTGGACGTACTCAGGTTCGCCGCCGGCGTGACCCAGCCGAAGACTTCGATGTGGTTACGCTGCATCCAGTTGCCCAGCTTGGTGCAACCGAGGGCTTTTTCCAGCGGATAAGTGTCGTTTCCATCGGGTACACCGATCGGGTTCGCGACACCGCCCAGCTGCCATTCGGCACTTGGGAAGGGCGGAGAGTCCAGCGGGGCGTCCATCGCACGGCGTGCCGGCGAAGGTGTATTCGGATCAGCTGGCTGCGCATCCTCGCGGTAGGCAGCGGCAAAACGCGACAAGAAACCTTTGCTGCAATCGCCGCTTTCCGCGACGACGGACGCAGCCGGCGGAGCGCTGACGGGCTGGCTGCTGACGTTGGTCGACTGGGCCAATACCTGCGACATCGGCGCGACGGCTAGCAAAATGGAAGCGACAAGAGCCTTCTTGTAAAACATACCTTCCTCTCAAACGGGGCGTTACTGGGCGGCATCGCCCGATAAGAGCCTGTTTAATGTCTCCCCGCAGCCCGCCTGGCTGCTGAGTGATTGCCATGCGGCCGCGCGTGACTTGACCAGACAGCCAGTCTGGCGCTGCGCCACGCACGACCACCTGGCAATGACTCAACAACTAGGCGAACTACGCTGAGACATCAAACAGGCTCTAAGCGACGCCGATTTTGTTGGTCAGATGCCGGCGTAACCGCCAAGCACGTATTCGTCTTCCGCCGTCCTGGGCGCATCAGGCGCCCTGCCGGCTTCCCCCCTGGACTGGCCGCGTACGGGTAGCTCGATCACTACGTCGCAGTCGGAATCGTTGGACGAGACGCGTAATTCCATTTGCGGGTGATCAGCATCGGGTAGCGAGACACTCAGTTTCAGGGTTTGCATAGCGCAACGCCTCCTCAGGCGAGTCCAAACAAGACGAGCAGCATGTCGATGAGCTTGATGCCGAGGAACGGCACCACGATGCCGCCAAGGCCGTAGATCAGCAAGTTCCGGCGCAGCAGTGCACCGGCACCGAGTGCGCGGTATTTCACGCCCTTCAATGCCAACGGAATGAGAAAAATGATGATCAGCGCGTTGAAGATCACCGCCGACAGGATGGCGCTCTGCGGGGTGGCCAGCTTCATCACGTTCAGCGCATTCAGGGCAGGGTAGGTGGTCGCGAACGCGGCCGGAATGATGGCGAAATACTTGGCCACGTCGTTGGAGATCGAGAACGTGGTCAGCGAGCCGCGCGTGATCAGCATCTGCTTGCCGATCTCCACCACCTCGATCAGCTTGGTCGGGTTGGAATCCAGATCGACCATGTTGCCGGCCTCTTTCGCTGCCTGTGTGCCGGTGTTCATCGCCACCGCCACGTCGGCCTGGGCCAGCGCCGGCGCATCGTTGGTGCCGTCGCCGCACATCGCCACCAGGCGGCTTTGCGACTGCATCTGCCGAATGAGCTTGAGCTTGGCCTCCGGCGTGGCTTCGGCGAGGAAGTCGTCCACGCCCGCTTCGGCAGCAATGGCGGCAGCAGTGAGCGGGTTGTCGCCGGTCACCATCACGGTCTTGATGCCCATGCGGCGCAGTTCGGCGAAACGCTCCTTGATGCCGCCCTTCACGATGTCCTTCAGTTCGATCACGCCGAGGGCGCGGTCGCCTTCGGTCACGATCAGCGGCGTGGCGCCGCGGCGGGCGATGTCTTCGGCCATGCGCTTGACGGCAGGCGGCAAATGGCTGCCCTGGCCATCCAGATAACGTTCCACCGCATCCAGCGCGCCCTTGCGGATGCGGCGCTCGCCCATGTCCACACCGCTCATGCGGGTCTGTGCGGTGAACGGCACGAACTCGGCATGCAGGGATTCCAGTTCGCGTTCGCGCAGGCCGAACTTCTCTTTCGCCAGCACCACCACGCTGCGACCTTCCGGCGTTTCGTCGGCCAAGGAGGCCAACTGCGCGGTATCGGCCAGCGTGCGCTCTTCGATACCCGGTGCGGGATGGAAAGCCACCGCCTGGCGATTGCCGAGCGTGATGGTGCCGGTCTTGTCCAGCAGCAGCACGTCCACGTCGCCGGCAGCTTCCACGGCACGGCCCGAAGTGGCAATCACATTGGCGCGGATCATGCGATCCATGCCGGCAATACCGATCGCCGAAAGCAACGCACCGATGGTGGTCGGAATCAGGCACACCAGCAGCGCGATCAGCACGGTCAGGGTGATCGGGTTGCCCTTGCCGGCCACCTGCACGCTGTAGATGGAGTAGGGCAGCAGGGTGGAGCAAGCCAGCAGGAAGATCAGCGTGAACTTGGCCAGCAGGATGGTCAGCGCGATCTCGTTCGGCGTCTTGCGGCGTGCGGCGCCTTCTACCATCGCGATCATGCGATCGAGGAAGCTTTCGCCCGGGTTCTTGGTGATCTTCATCACCAGCCAGTCCGACAGTACGCGCGTGCCGCCGGTCACCGCGCTGCGGTCGCCACCGGCTTCGCGAATCACCGGCGCGGATTCGCCGGTGATGGCGCTTTCGTCGACGCTCGCGGCGCCGACCAGCACTTCACCGTCGCCCGGCACCTGCTCGTTCGCTTCCACCAGCACGAAGTGGCCGGCGCGCAGTTCGCTGGACGGGGTGAATACGATGGTAGCGTCGCGCTTGGGCTCGGCCAGTTTTTTGGCGATCACATCCTTGCGCGAGCTGCGCAAGGCGGCTGCCTGCGCCTTGCCGCGACCCTCGGCGAGGGCTTCGGCGAAGTTGGCGAACAGCAGTGTGAACCACAGCCAGATGCTGACCCAGAAAATGAAACCGGTCGGCGCTTCGCCGTGGCCGGTCAGCGCCTGCACCCACAGCAGGGTGGTCAGGATGCTGCAGACGAACACCACGAACATCACCGGGTTGCGGAACTGCAAGCGCGGGTGAAGTTTGCGGAACGAGTCTCCGACGGCCTTCCAGATCAATGCGCGATCGAATGAGCTGACGGCGTGTGTATGCGAAGTCATGGAATCGACATTCCTAATAAAAGCAGCCGAAAAATCAGTGCGCCGACATCAGGTATTCGGCAATAGGGCCGAGTGCCAGGGCGGGCAAAAAGGTAAGTGCGCCGACGATGATCACCACGCTGGCAAGCAGCGTCACGAACAACGGCGTGTGCGTGGGCAGCGTGCCGGACGATTCGGGCACGTGCTTCTTCGCGGCCACGGAACCCGCCAGCGCCAGCATCGCGATCGCCAGGGTGTAGCGCGCCAGGAACATGCACACGCTCAGCATCACGTTCCAGAAGGGGATGTTCGCGTTCAGGCCGCCGAAAGCACTGCCGTTGTTATTGGTGGCAGACGTCACCGTGTAGAGGATTTCGCTGAAGCTGTGCGCGCCCGGGTTGCCCACGGTGGCGACGGCCGAGGGTGTCATCACGGCAATGGCGGTGCAGATCACGACCAGCGCGCAGGGAATCAGCACGGCGAGGCTCGCCATTTTCATCTCGTACGCTTCGATCTTCTTGCCCAGGTATTCGGGTGTGCGGCCCACCATCAGACCGGCAATGAACACTGCGACCACTGCGAAAGCGAGCATGCCGTACAGACCGCAACCGACGCCGCCGAAGATCACTTCGCCCAACTGCATCAGCCACATCGGCACCAGGCCGCCCAGCGGGGTGAGCGAGTCGTGCATGTTGTTCACCGCGCCGCAGGAAGCGGCGGTGGTGACGGCCGTGAACAGGCTGCTGGCAGCGATGCCGAAACGGGTTTCCTTGCCTTCCATGTTGCCGCCCGATTGCAGCGCCGAGGCGTGCTGGTCGATCGACAGGCCATGCAGGATCGGGTTGCCGGCCTGCTCGGCGGCGGTCACACCAATGGTGAGCGGAATGAAGATCACCAGCATGGCGGCAAGAATTGCCCAACCCTGGCGGCGGTCGCCCACCATCTCACCGAAGGTGATGCACAGCGCGCCCGGGATCAGGAAGATCGCCAGCATTTCCAGGAAGTTGGAGAACGGCGTGGGGTTTTCATACGGATGCGCCGAGTTGGCACCGAAGAAGCCGCCACCGTTCGTGCCGAGCATCTTGATCGCGATCTGCGAAGCCGCCGGGCCCATCGGCAGGGTTTCCGTGGTGAGCTGTGCCGGCTTGGTGACGGCATTGCCTTGGGCATCCTTGACCGGATTGCCAGCCGCATCGGTGACCGGGTTGGCGTACGTCGTGGTCTGCACCACCGGCACGTCCACGTACGGCTTGAAGTTCTGGATCACGCCCTGGGATACCAGCAGCATGGCCAGCACAAACGACACCGGCAGCAGCACGTACAGCAGGGTGCGGGTGAGGTCCACCCAGAAGTTGCCGATGGTCTTTGCGGTCTTGCGGGCAAAGCCACGCACCACCGCCACCAGTACGGCAATACCCATGGCTGCCGAGACGAAGTTCTGCACTGCCAAAGCCGCCATCTGGCTCAGGTAGCTCATCGTCGATTCGCCGGAATAGGCCTGCCAATTGGTATTGGTGACGAAGCTGACCGCCGTGTTGATCGACAGGTCCGGGCTCAGCGCCGGGAAATGCTGCGGATTCAGCGGCAGCCACTGATGCAGGCGGAGGAAGGCATAGGTCAGCACCATGCCGAACACGTTGAACAGCAGCATGGAAATCGCGTAGCGCTTCCAGCCCATCTCTTCGTCGGCCTGAATGCCGCAAAGGCGATAGATGAGCCGCTCCAGCCCGCCACCCACGCGGTGGATGCGGTTGGGTTCGTCGGCATACACGTGCGCCATGTAGCGGCCCATCGGCTTGATGAGCAGCAACAGGACGACCAGATAGATGCCGATCTGGATGAAGTCGTTGAAAGTCATTCGAACCACTCCGGTTTCAACAGCGCCACGCACAAATAGACCGTCAGCGCCACCGCGATCACGGCGGCCAGTCCATAGAAGAAGTTCATGGGATTTGCTCCGTTAGAGAGTCACGGTCCGGCAGGACCGCTCAGCTGCGTGGCCCCAGTCGGTCGCAGAGCAGCAGGAAGCCCAGCGTGGCCGCAGCCAGCACGAAGCCGAAAAGCAGGTAGATAACGTCCATGGGTGTCACTCAATGCCTCACAGCTGCGCACTGTAAGGATCGGGGCATAAGAAGCGGGTAGCGAAAAACCCTGCGGGCGTATAGAACGCGTAAATTTTTTACGCGGCCGGGAACCTGCCCGACGGAAAGGGCGTCACCGCTCGACGCTTTCCAGGCCTTCGCCCTCCCTGCGTCGGCCAGGGCGGCGGAAGATCAGTGGAACGCGGACACTGCCCAGGTAATGAAGGCCGCGTTCACCGCGGTCAGGGTCAGGGCAGCCAGAAACAATACATCGGCGATGCGTTCCAGCCGATGATTGCGCCCCAGGCTGCGGGTGCGCAGCGCCCAATAGGACATCAGGCAGGCGGCGAGGTAGGCCATGGCGTTGATGGCCAGCAGATCGTCACCCAACACATCCGTGTGCCGCAGCGAAACCACCGCGCGAAGGATGCCGATCACCGTGAGGCACACGCCCACCATGGCGGCCGAGGCGGTAAAGATGTGCGTACAAATGTCGTGATCGAGCAGCTGAGGCTGAGTTTCCGCGTCGTTGTTCATGATTTGTCGAAACACAGGGGTATCGACAGTGATGGACCGGCTCGCGGCAGCCGGGTTTCACGGCAAGAGCCTGCGTTTAGCTTTGATTGTGGAAACGTTGCCCATGGAGGGCGGGTTACGCTGCGCTAACCCGACCTACGAAATGGCGCCCGACAGTTGCGGTGGGGCAAGTTGCTGCTGGATGTCGTTGATCGATCCGCGAATGCGCGCAGTGAATACCGATTCCTCGTGATGAATCAACACGAGTTGTTCGGTGGCACGGGTCATGGCGACATACAGCAATCGCGCCTCAAGTGCTTCATCCTGGTCCGGCTTGGGCATGCCGCCCACGTAAGGAATGATCACCAGCGGAAATTCCAGGCCCTTGCTGGAATGCATGCTGACCAGCTTGACGCTGTCCTCGGCACTGTACAGCGAGCGCTTGCCGATGCTGTCCGCCAGGCGACAGGCGATTCCCGCCTCTTGCAGCGCCTGTTGGATTTTCTCGCCCTCCCACTTGTGGCGGAAGATCACTGCCGCATCCGAAAGCTTGCGACCGCGTTCCCGTGCGCTGCGCAGCCGCTCGATCAAGGTGCGCAATTCGGCATTGGCATTTTCGGTGCGGATCAACTCGGGTACTGCACCGCGACGGCCGGCGCTTTCCGGCGCAATCAGCGGCACGCCATCGTTGTCGCCCTCGCGTTCGTCGAGCAGCTCGTGGGCGAAGCGGCGGGCTACCGAGAGAATTTCCAGCGTATTGCGGTAGTTGATGCGCAGGATGGTGGTGCGTCCCTGCGCCTGAACGCCCACGCTTTTCCAGGTGAATTTGGCCCGATCGGCCTTGCCGTAGATGTTCTGCGCATCGTCGTAGAGCACGAGCAGGGCGTTGGTATCCGGATCGACCATCTGCACGATCAGCTGATACCATTCCGGCTCGAAGTCGTGGCCTTCGTCGATCAGCACCGCACCATATTGGAAACGCGGAATGCGGCCCGCTTCCACCGCGGCCATCACGCGCTCGACCATGGCCTCGAAGAAGCCCTCGCCCTCTGGCGGCAGCGGTTCGTGGTAGGCCTCTAGCATCTTCCGGCACCACTTGTGGAAGTTGTAGACCTGCACCTTGTCGCTGAGGCCGCGCTCGCCCATCAATTGGTCCAGGCGCGCGGCCAGGGTCTTGTTGTAGCAGAGCACCAGGATCGGCTTGGCCAGCTTGCGTGCCAGATGGATGGCGCGATAACCCAGGATCATGGTCTTGCCGGAACCGGCCACGCCGTGAATGATGCGGTGTTCGTCGCCGAGCGAGCGTGCCAGCTGTTCCTGTTGCGTATCCATCACGCGGATCAGGTCGGGAATGGCGATGACCTTTTTTTCATCGGTGTCTTCGCCATAGGGCAGGCCGAACTGGCCTTCGCCCCATTCCACGCGCAACTCCGGAAACATGTGCCAACGGATGCGATCGATCTGCGGCAGCGTCAGCGCGCAGGGAAACACCTGCGTGAACATCGCCCACAGTCGTTCCTGGAAGGTTTCCGCATCGACCGTGTCGACCATTTCGTCACGGCAGATCACCAGGTGCGCGGGAATCACTTCCTGCAGGTTGCCGTCTTCGAATTGCTTGCGGCTGATGTTGCTCAACACCACGCCATGGGCCCAGGGCATGATCACGTGGCCTTCGTGCCGGTGTCCGGCGGGATGGCGCAGGGCTGGATCGCGCTCCAGCATCACCTTGATTTCCAGCGCGTAAGCGCGCGCCTGGAGCAGCGGATTGTGTTGCCTGACGGCGCCTTGGCTGGTGATCAGGGTGA
Source organism: Dyella mobilis (assembly GCF_016904945.1). Classification (GTDB taxonomy): domain Bacteria; phylum Pseudomonadota; class Gammaproteobacteria; order Xanthomonadales; family Rhodanobacteraceae; genus Dyella_B; species Dyella_B mobilis. The sequence goes on along the minus strand of NZ_JADIKF010000037.1, from coordinate 126,165 downwards.
ACTGGGTCTTGTCGGCGGCGCTGATGGTGTCCTGCTTCCAGTCCTTTACTTCCAGCACCAGCAGGCCGCGGCGCGGATGGAACACCACGAAATCGGGCCGGGTCTGGCGCGGGCCGATCGGTACGTCGTACCAGAGCAGGTAGTCGTCTTCGAGCTTCTGTTCCAGACGCTCGGAAAAGCGCTTCTCGCCCGCCTGCATCTGCGCCAGGCTGCTATTGCGGGAGGGGATCAGTTTCGCCATCGATTGCGGTCCCTGCTCGGGTCTGGGCTACGCGGGCCATCATAGGGGACCGGGCCGAGACACTGAACAGGTCCTCAGGCGTCGCCGGCAGTCCAGTGATTGAGCCAGCGACGCTCGATCCAGTTGGCTGCCCCGGTAACGACCAGGGCACAGCCGATTCCCAGGGTGACTTCGCCCAGGCGGGTCAGCGCCACTGTCCAGAACGCGCCTTCGTGCGGCACCAGCATGACGATAGTGGCGGTGGTGGCGCTCAGCTTGCCGGCGTTGCCGACGTTGAAGCACCAGCACAGCATGATGACGGCCACCATGGTGCCGCCGTAGCACAGATAGCTGTCGCCGATCAGATACGTAGCCGCGATGGCGACCGCCGCGCCGATCGCGGCGCCGATCACCTGGTCGCGGGAGGAATTGCGCGTATCCAGGTACGTCTGCTGGGTCACCGAGATGGCGGTCAACGCGGCCCAGAACGCCTGCTGCGTGTGGAGCAGCAACCCCAGCCCGTAGCCGAGGCTGGCACCTGCCAAGGCCTGCAGCCCCATCGACAAGCCCTTCAGCAGGCGATGGCCCCAGGGCATGCCCTTGTAGAGCTGCACCAGTTGTTGCTGCACGTAGCTGAGCTGTCGCGCGCTCTCGCGGATGGGGTGTCGCTTGCTCATCGGTATCCCTTCCTATAGCGGAGTGAGGTTGGCGTAAGCGGCAACCAGCCACTTGCTGCCGGCACCTTCGAAGTTCACCTGCAGCCGGGTATGCGCGCCGCTGCCTTCGGCGCTGATCACCACGCCTTCGCCGAACGTGGGGTGGTTGACGCGCTGCCCCAGCTTCACCGGCAGGTCTTCCTTGAGCGATGGTGCCGGTTCGGCGAAACGACCGGCGTACAGCGGCCGGCTTACCTGCACGCGCGGACGCACTTCGTCGATCAGCGATGGCGGCACTTCGCCGAGGAAGCGCGAGGGGCGCGCCAGCATCTCGGTGCCGTGCATGCGGCGCGATTCGGCGTGAGTGATCACCAGGCGTTCGCGCGCGCGGGTGATGCCGACGTAGGCGAGCCTGCGCTCTTCCTCCAGGCGCCCTTCGTCTTCCACCGAGCGTTGGCTGGGAAACAGGCCTTCTTCCAGGCCGACCAGGAAAACCAGCGGAAATTCCAGTCCCTTGGCCGAATGCAAGGTCATCAACTGCACGCAGTTGTCCCACGATTCGCCCTGGCCTTCGCCGGCTTCCAGCGCGGCGTGCGACAGGAACGCGGAGAGCTCGCTCAGGCCCGCTTCGATATCGTCGGGCGTCATCTCGAAGCGGCTGGCTACGTTGACCAGTTCGTCGAGATTTTCCACGCGCGATTCGGCGTTGCCGCGGCTGTCCTTTTCGTAGAAGTCGCGCAGGCCCGATTGCACGATGGCGTGATCGATCTGTTCGGATAGTGGCAGCGCGTTTGAAGCCCTCTCCCCTCTGGGGAGAGGGTTGGGTGAGGGAGCGTTCGAAGTGGGGGCTTCGGGCAACAGCGACCCTTCAGTCCAACCCTCTTCCTGCTGCGAAGCGGGAGCAAAAGTCCGCGCCATCCCGTCGATCATGCCAAGAAAGCCTTTCACCGCATTCTTGGCGCGCCCTGCCAGCTCGTTGCTGCTGGAAAGCTCGTTCAATGCAGCCTCCCACATCGAAATGCCTTCGCCGCGTGCACGCCGGCGCAATACATCCAGCGTGCGGTCGCCGATGCCGCGAGGCGGCGTATTCACGGCGCGCTCGAAGGCCGCGTCGTCGTGACGATTGGCGGTGAGGCGAAGGTAGGAGAGGGCATCCTTGATTTCCGCACGCTCGAAAAAGCGCAGTCCGCCGTATACGCGATAAGGAATATCGTGCTGGATCAGCTGTTCTTCGAAATTGCGCGACTGGGCGTTGGAGCGATACAGGATCGCGCAGTCCTTGGCTTCGCCATGCTCGGCGATGTATTCGCGAATGCGTTCGACGACGAACCGCGCTTCATCTTGTTCGTTGTACGCGGCATACACGGCGATGCGCTCGCCTTCGTCGCCGGCCGTCCACAATTGTTTGCCGAGACGATTGCCGTTGCGCTCGATGACGCTGTTGGCGGCTTTGAGAATGTTCGAGGTGGAGCGGTAGTTCTGTTCCAGCTTGATGGTGCGTGCGCCGGGAAAGTCGCGCAGAAACTGCTGCACGTTCTCTACTTTGGCCCCGCGCCAGCCGTAGATCGACTGATCGTCGTCCCCCACCACGAACACCTGGCTGGTCTGGCCGGCCAGCACGCGGATCCAGGCATATTGCAAGGCGTTGGTGTCCTGGAATTCGTCGACCAGTACGTGGCGCCAGCGTTGCTGGTAATGCTCCAGGATGGCCGGCTGCTTCAACCAAAGTTCGTGCGCGCGCAACAGCAGTTCGGCGAAGTCGACCAGGCCGGCACGGCGGCAGGCATCTTCATAGGCCTGGTAGATCTGCACCAGGGTGCGGGTGACCGGGTGCTGGCCGTGCTCGATGTTTTCCGCGCGCTTGCCTTCGTCTTTCCAGCTGTTGATCTGCCAGGTGGCCTGGCGCGGCGGAAAGCGTGCTTCGTCCAGGCCGAGCCCTGCGACCACGCGCTTGACCAGGCGCTGCTGGTCGTCGGCATCCAGAATCTGGAAGCTTTCCGGCAATCCCGCTTCGCGCCAATGCCGGCGCAGCAGGCGGTGCGCGATGCCGTGGAACGTGCCTACGGTAAGCCCCTGGATGCCCCCCGGAATCAGGTTGTCCAGGCGCGCGCGCATTTCGCCGGCGGCCTTGTTGGTGAACGTTACCGCGAGAATGCCCCACGGCGGCACGCGCTCGACCTGGTTGAGCCAACCGATACGGTGTGTGAGCACGCGCGTCTTGCCGGAGCCGGCACCGGCGAGGACCAGATAGTGGCCGGGCGGCGCGCAGACGGCTTCGCGCTGCGCATCGTTGAGCGAATCGATCAGGTAGGAGACATCCATCGTGCGCATTGTAGCCGCTGGGCGGCCATGCATCTCCTTCACGCCCCTTCAGATAGCGGAGGCGAGCTGTCAGCGCTTGGAGAAGATGCCGCCCAATGCGAGCAATGCGCCTACCACGATGCCCGCAATGCCCATCCATTCCGGAAAGGCTTTCTGATGGGTGGCGGTGAGCTTGGCCGAGCCGAGCTGGAAGACGGTGTCGGTCTGGGTGTAGCCGCCGTGGCCGAAAACCACCCACAAGCCGCCGACCAGCAGCGCTACGCCGATGATGAAGAGGATGGCGCGCATGAAGAACTCCGCAAAATGATTGCGCCGATCATAGGCGCGAGATCCGATCGAGGGAAGGTGGCGAGGCATGCCTTCGCCGCGCTTCCTCAGCGGAATTTCATGATGGCCCGCAGCCTTTCCTAGAACTTGTAGTCGATCATCACGCGGTTATAGACGAAGGTCTGGTTGGTCGGGTTGAGATTGTCGATGCCGCCATTGGAGAGCTCCCAGCGGTCGCGCAAGGTCAGTCCGCGCAGATAGCCGTCCAGATGATAGATCACGTCGAAGTACAGATCGTGGCTGTGCCCGCGGTAATCGGTGAGGTACTTCGCATAGGCGGCCGTGAGTTCCAGCTTCTTGTCGAACAGGTCGTAGGTGAATTTGCCTTTCCATGCGCGACCGGGGCCGGCTTCGACCAGGCCGCGGATCATCGACGTGGTGAACAGCGGGTCGGTGCCGTAGTTGGTGGTGAAGGGCGAGATCAGCGCGCCGCCGCCCACCGCACCGTCTTCGCGTGCGAGCTTGTTGTAGTAAATGTCGAAGCGGCCGTTGGGGATCATCACGCCAAGGTCGCCGCCGATGGCCTGGCTTTTTACGCGATCACCGGCAATGCCGAACAGTTTGGTGTCGTTCTCGCTGAAGCGATTGTCAGAGCCGTAGTTCTGGCTGAGGTACTGCGCGCCGATTACCGGATCGAAGCCCGTGTCGGTGCGGAACACGTAGCTGTCTACGGTGTAGAAGGTACGCGCAAAGTTCATGAAATCGTAATAGCGCAATTGTGCGCTGAGGCCGCCGTTTACGTAGGTGGTGCCGCCTTCCCAGGTTCCCGGTGCCGTGCGTGCCTGGAGCGGCAATGAGCCATTGTTGCCGTACATCGAATCGCCGTCGAATTTCGACGGGTAATACAAGTTGTCGGGGTACATGCCGTAGGAGGTGCGACTCTTCCAGCTGTATTCGCGCACGGCGAACAGATTCCATCCGGTCAGCGGCGTGACCTGCACGAGCAAGGCGTTGTACGAGGAAGGGATGATGCGCGAATCGTTGTTGCCCATCCACGGGTCGTCGGCCAGGTATTGATAGCCGCCGCGAAACAGGAACATGTCGCGCTTGAATTGCAGGTAGGCCTGGCTGAAGGCGCCGATGGAGTTGTTGGGGCCGGCCAGCGTGGTATCGATCTTGGCCAGTTCGTCCGAATGCGTGCCCAGCGAGTTGGAGGTGACGAACGAACCGCCGATGCTGAAGCCGCCGAAGAAGGTGCCCGTTTGCGCGTTCACCAAGGCCGCGACAGAAAATGCGCTGGCGTTGGGCGTGGTCTTGCTGTCGTACCAACGGTTGAAGTTGTAGAGGCGCAGGTCGCCGTCGACGTGGCCGTCGGTGAAGATATTGTCCAGGCCGTAGCTATCGTCGGCTTGTGCCACGGCGCTGGTGGCGACCAGGCCTGTCGCGGCCAGGGCGATGATCCAATTCTTTCGCATGCAAGGCTCTCCCGGTGAATGGATGGCACATCACGTTCACTGTTGGCGCAGCAGTAAGGCGGGTGGATCAGGGTGTAGCGGTGCGGCTATCGATGACTTCGATGGTGGAGACGTCGTGAATCCAGCGCGCCGGACGCTTGTCGTTGGGCACGACCAGGCGAAACGGCCCGTTCTTGGCCAGCGGATGGCCATCCTGCGTATCGACCAGCAGCACCTGCTGGTTGCCGAGCATCGGGTCGAGTTCGCCCAGGCTGAAAACCACCTGGTAGTGATCGGTGGCGGTGACGCGCACGATGGTGGCCAGGCCGTGTCCGCGCAGGGACTCGCCACTTGGCGCGCCAGCACGCTGAAGAACATCCTCGAGATTCACGCCTTGCCAATGCGCAGGCGGTTCGTGATGGATGGCTGCTGTGTCGACGCTGGCGCGCGGCATCGCGGCCAACACGTGGCGATCGAGGATCATCGGCGGCTTGCCTTCCACCATCACGCGAATGCTGGCCGGGGTGGGAGCGGCCTGTGCGCGGACGAAGGAAACCGGCAACGCGAGCCCGAGCAGCAGGAAGGCGATTCCTGCCAGGTGCCGATACTGCTTGCTCCATCGCGGGATGGAGGTGCATCCACGACCCCAAAGCATCTGCTTGACGATCCCCGCGCCATTTGCAGGCGTTATGTAGTCGAGTATATGACGATTTTCGGGGGATAACCGTGACGAATGCCGGGCATTTTGCCGCGAAGCCTTAGCGACTCGTGCCGAGAATCACACTCGAAGCCTTGACGATGGCCATCACGGCCAGGCCTTCTTGCAACTCCAGCGCCGTCGCGCTTTCCACGGTGACCACGGCGCTCATCACGCTGCCGCCGGCCAGGCGGATGCGCACGTCCGCATTCACCGGTCCCAGCGTGACCTGGATGACCGTGCCGGGAAATTGATTGCGCGCGGACAGGCGCACGCGGTGATCGGGAAGCCCCACCAGCACCGAAGAGGCCTTGATCAGCGCGATCGCCTCGGTGCCCACTTCGAGGCCGAGATCGAGCGTGCTTTCGCTGGTGAGCGTGGCGACTACGCGTTCGCCGCCGGGCAGTTCCAGTTCGACGGTGTCGTTGATGACGCCTTTGCGTATCGCCACCACGCGGCCCGACAGCTGATTGCGTGCACTGGTGCGGAACATGAGGCTCCTTATCAGCGTGATGTCGGTGGCTGAAGCATCGGCCAGCGATTCGAAATGGGCGAGAAATTGCCGGTGCACGCTTTCGAGTGCGGCGAACGTTTCAATCAGGCGCTGACCGCGCTCGGTCAGGTGCGTGCCGCCGCCGCCCTTGCCGCCGGCAGCACGCATCACCAGGGGCTCGTCGGCCAGATTGTTCATGGCGTCGATCGCATCCCAGGCACCTTTGTAGCTCATGCCGACGGCGCGCGCGGCGGCGGTGATCGATCCGGTCTCGGCAATTTTCGCCAGCAGGGCGATGCGGTCGGCGCCGCCCAGGGTCTGGTCGCCGGATTGAAGCGAAAGCATGCCCTTGAGTTTGAACATGATGCGCGCGGCCCGTGGTTTGCGTGGCGAGCGGAGTCTAGAGCCTGTTAGCACTATTTTCGTAGCCCGCGTTGTCGTTGAGTGGCCGTCAGGTGGTAGTGCGCGGCACTGACTTGGCTGGCTGCCAAGCCGGTGTCGCGCGCTGCCGCATGGCGGCCACTCAACGGCAACCCTTCGGGCCGGGTCTGTTTGCCCGTCATCCTACGTCATCGCTCGGTCGTGTACGGACGTACACTCCCTCACTCTTCCTTGGCTGGCGCGCAAACAGCTCCCGGCGCGGGCCACGAAAATAGTGCTAACAGGCCCTAGCGAAAGGCGCCCGGGGCTGACACACCCCGGCGCATGGAGGGGCGTGTATGCCGGGACCGCCATGGCGGTCCCGGCCGGGGAATCAGGGCACGAACTCGTAGTAGTCCACGCCCAGATCCTGGAAGCTGGCTTCATAGGTGCTGCCAGTGCGCGCAATCTTGAACTGGTCGCTCGGCGGGCAATCCAGCACCACGTCGTGCTTGCCATCGTGCAGATCTTCGTATTGCTGCTGCGACAGGTCGGTGGCCGCGGCCAGGGATTTGCGGAAGCCGATCTTTCCAGCCGCCTCGCGCCAGTGCGGCACTGCTTTGAGCGGAATCGCCTCCGAAGCATCGCCGCTGCCGTAGCCGATGGCATAGAGCTTGGCGTTGGCCAGTTCCACGCCGTTTTCCAGCGCTTGCTCGAAACCGGCGGCAATCCAGGCCGGCAGTGCAGCGGTATACAGGTTGCCCAGCTCCATCGCCCAGTCGGTGCCCAGCTTTACGCGGGTGGCCAGCAACTGCTGGAAGGCGGGACTCTTGCGCACCACGCCGGACAGCTTGGTGGTCAACGGATGCGGCTCCTGCGCAGCGTCGGCGCCGGCGCCGAGGCGCACGAATTCGCCGAACAGGTCCGGCTTGTTGCGGCATTCTTCGACCACGCCTTCGGGCGAGACGCCCCCCTGTCCGCACAAGGCCTGGAATTCGGCGTTGGGCTGCGGTGCACGAGCCAGGGCGCGGGCGTAAATGAAGGCCAGCGCCTGCAGCGGCATCATGTGGTACGGACGGTGGAAGAACAGGCCCTCGGCGCCGTTGATGAAATCGAGGTCGGAGATGCCCAGGCGTTCGAGCATCGCATCCACGGCCTGGCCGGTTTCGTCGAGATAGGCGAAGGTGGAGTATTTGCCGCTGAATACCGGGAAATCGTGCGCGCGCTTGCTGCGCTGGCCATAGTCCTGGTCGAAATGGCGGGCGAACGGCTTGCGGAAATCCGGGCCGCGATAATCCGAGGCGCTGCCGGCGTGGGCCAGGTCCACCTCGAACAGCTTGGGATCGGCTTCCACCAGCATGGCCACCGCACCGGCCCCCTGGGTCTGCTCGCCGCTGGAGCCACGCTCGTATTCGGCGATATCGCTGCACACCACAATCGCCTGCTTGCCCTTGGCGTCGAAAGCAACGTAGCGCAGCGCGCTCTTGAGCGCATACACGCCACCAAGGCAGGCATGCTTGAACTCGGGCACCTCGAGCTGGCGCGACAGTCGCGGGAGGCCCATGCGTTGCAGTTCGCGATCAACCATGCCGCGCACGATCACCGCGCCGGCGGAATTGTCTTTGCTGCTTTCGGTACCGAGTGCCAGCTGCCCGATGTTGCGCGGATCGAGGTTGTATTGGCGAATCAGGCGCAGCACGGCCGTGGCCGCCATGGTGTACGCGTCTTCATACGGGGCGGGCCGGCGGAAGCTGCGACCGACCACGGCTTGCACCTTGTCCCAGGAATTGCCGGTCCATTCGCACCAGGCCTGCAGGGGGACGCGGGGCTGGGGGACATACAGGCTCATGCCGCTGACGCCGGGGTTGCGTTGCTGTGCTGCCGTCTCGTTCGCTGTGTTCAAAACCTGTGTTCCTCGGTAATTGCGGGGGCGACGCCGGCGCCCTCACGACCTTAAGCCCTGCACGCGTTGGCGTGCACGATACGTGGCCGTGGGGGAGCGCGTCGTATGCCGGATTTCAGGGTCGCAGTCGGCCGTCGAAAACCGTCCGATGGGGGATCATGCGGTGCGCCCTGCCGGAACTACAGGATTTTAACCCTTCTTTCCCGCTGGGGGCGACAGGGTTGCTGAGGAGGCGTAAGTGTTTGCTTTGGCAATATTTGCCGGCGGTCGGGCCAGTTGCCGTGGATGGGACGTCTAAACGTCCGTCCCATTCAAAAATCCGGTGGATTCAGGCGAGCCGCGCGAACAGCACGCCGTGCCCCGGCAATTGCAGTATGCCGTCGGCCAGCGTCCCCTGCGGCAGGCCATGGCCTTCCAGCGGTGGCAACGCAGCGCCTTCCACCGACAGGCTCAGCGACTGCGAATGCTTGCCCAGGTTGAAAGCCGCCAATACCCGTTCGCCAGCGTGCTCGCGCACGAACGCCAGCACCGGCTCCGGTGCATCGAGAAAGCGGATGCTGCCCAGACGCAGCGCGGGTTGCGTGGCGCGCCACTGCATGAAACGGCGGAAACCGTGAAGTACCGATTCCGGATCGGCTTCCTGTCGCGCCACGGTGAGCAGCTTGTGCGCTTCGTCGATCGGCAGCCACGGCATGGCCGTGCTGAAACCTGCGTGGGGATTGTCGTCCCATGGCATGGGTGTGCGGCAACCGTCGCGGCCTTTGAAGTTCGGCCAGAACGTGATGCCGTAGGGGTCGCGCAGGGACTCGAACGGCACCTCCGCTTCGGTCAGGCCAAGCTCTTCGCCTTGGTAGACGCAGACCGACCCGCGCAACGAGCACAGCATGGCGGTAAGCAGGTTGGCCAACCGCGGCGAGGCGCTGCCGTTGCCCCAGCGGGTGAGTACGCGTTCCACGTCGTGGTTGGAGATGGCCCAGCACGGCCAGCCTTCGTCGACCTGCGCCTCGAGCTGCTCAACCGTGTGGCGGATATACGACGCGCTGAAGTCGCTGCTGAGCAACTCGAAGCTGTAGCCCATGTGCAGGCGGCCGCTGCGCGTGTATTCCGCCATGGTGGCGAGCGAATCCTCGGAAGAGATTTCACCCAGCGTCACGGCGGCCGGATGGCGATCGAGCAGGCTGCGCAGCTCGCCCAGGAACGGCAGATTTTCCGGTTGCGTGTTGTTGTAGTGGTGATACTGGAATGCGTACGGATTGTCCGGGCTGAAGCCGCGACCTACGCGCTTTTCCTTCGGCTTGGGCGGGTTGTCGCGCAGCAACGGGTCGTGGAAGCAGAAATTGATCGCATCCAGGCGAAAGCCGTCGACGCCTTTTTCCAGCCAGAAACGCACGTTATCCAGGGTTGCGGCGCGCACTTCCGGATGATGGAAATTCAGATCCGGCTGCGATGCCAGGAAGTTGTGCAGGTAATACTGGCCGCGGCGCGGCTCCCACTGCCAGGCGGAACCGCCGAACAGCGACAGCCAGTTGTTCGGCGCGCTGCCGTCTGGCTTGGCATCCGCCCACACGTACCAGTCGGCCTTGGGGTTGTCCTGGCTTTCGCGGCTTTCCTTGAACCAGGCATGCTGGTCGGAAGTATGGCTGAGCACCTGGTCGATCATCACTTTCAGGCCAAGGCCGTGCGCCTTGGCCAGCAGGCGATCGAAGTCGTCGAGCGTGCCGAACAGCGGATCGACGTCGCGATAGTCGGCAATGTCATAGCCAAAATCGGCCATCGGTGAGCGGAAAAACGGTGCAACCCAGATCGCATCGACACCCAGGCTGGCGACATAGTCCAGCCGTTGGATGATGCCGGGCAGGTCGCCCACACCATCGCCGTTGGTGTCGAGGAAACTGCGTGGATATATCTGGTAGATGACGGCGCCGCGCCACCAGGATGCATCGATCATTGAAAACCCCGCCTGTAGGCGCAGAACTTCCATAGCCCTGCGCTGCGAACGGTGTGCAGCTTAGCCTTTGGGTTGCGTCGGATCGCAGGGCCCTGCATACGTATTCATTCGTGCTGCGCATGCGTCATTGCATCGATGCAAATACGCGGAGCTGCGTTGCGCACAACTTTGTTTTGGTTTGATGAAAATGCTAAAATTAAGCACTTTTTTGCGCCATTCAGGGCGCCGCTGCGAGTTCGGCCGGGCGTTATGTTGCATTGCGATAAGCAGCTCCGGGGGCTTGTTATGAATACGTATGCACGATGTGGTTTGCGCTGAAATGCGCGCCCTACCATCCACTCACGCCGATGGCAGTGCCACGTGCGTGCAGGGCAACCCGCTTGCACCAAGCGCGGAAACGGACCTCCGGCGATCAAGAACGACGCAATAACCAATTATTTTTTGGGGGAGGGGAGTAATCGTGAAACTCAAGCGTAATGTGCTTGCCGTGGCATTGGCGTCCGGCCTTTGCATGGCTTTTGGTGTGCAGGTTGCCGCTGCACAGACCACCACGCAGCAGACGGGTACCAACACAACGGGTACCAGCACGACCAGCACCACCAGCGCAAACCAGACCAGCGGCAGCCCGAAGAGCCAGCAGCAATTGGCCAAGAGCCTGTCCACGGTGACGGTGACCGGCTTCAACGGCAGCGTGGAAAAGTCGATCGACTACCAGCGCTACGCCGATACCATCCAGAACGTGGTGACGGCGGCCGACATCGGCGGCCTGCCCGATCAGTCCATTGCGGACTCGCTCACGCATCTGCCCGGCGTTTCCGCCGAGCGCATCGCCGGCCAGGCTTCGCAGATCAATATCCGCGGTCTGTCGGGCGACTTCATTCTCACCACGCTCGACGGCCGCGAGCAGCCGTCGACCACTGGTACCAACTACACCGCGTTCGATCAGTACCCCTCGGAACTGATCAACATGGCGACGGTGTACAAATCCTCGCAGGCATCGCTGATCGAAGGCGGCGTGGCCGGCACCATCGCCATGGAGACGGCCAATCCGCTGGAAAACACCAAGGACCAGACGCTCAATGTCGATGCGCGCGGCAGCTGGGACGGCCAGGCCAACGACGTGCCGCGTGCCGATCCGCTCGGCTATCGCCTGAGCGTGGCGTATCAAGGCAAGTTCCTCGACAACACCTTGGGCGTGGGCGTGGGTTTTGCCCAGATGTATCAGCCGCACGTCGCTGAGCAGTTCGTGGGCGAGGCTTCCGACGGCGGTCTCTACCAGCTCAACAAGAACAGCCCGCAGCAGGCATACCTGCCCGAGGGTGTGCAGGTCCAGCAGAACGGCGGCGAAGAGCGCCGTACCGGCTACCTGGGTACCGTGGCGTGGAAGCCGACCGACGAACTGCAACTGACTGCCGACACGTTCTTCTCGAAGTTCGACAACTCGTCGTACGGTTACGGCATGCGTTCGCAGAACTACTACCAGAACAATACGCAGGTCACCGATCCGGTGTTCAGCTCGTTGGGTACGGTGATCGGCGGAACGGTGACCTCCAACTCGCCGGCCCAGGGCGGTCAGTTTTCCAATGAGACCACGCTGGACAACTACACCACGGACACCACGATCTTTTCCGGCGGCCTCAACCTGAAGTGGAACCACGGCAATTGGCACGTCGAATCCGACCTGTCGCTGTCGCATGCATCGAGCAACGAGATCAACGTCGACGCCACCGCCGATCCGTACACCGGCCTGGGTACCAGCAATCCGCAGTTGATGTCGCAGAGTGCGAACTTCCTGCTGGCCGGACGTTCCATCGGCAATTTCTCCGTCGCCAACCCGGGCCTCTACACCAACCTCAATGACATGGGTTTGTCGCGTTACGGTGTATACCCGTACATCTATCACGACAAGGACAAGGCCTTCCGCACCAGTGTGCAGTACGACCTGCCGAACAACCCGGTGTTCTCGGCGATCGAGGCGGGTGTCTACGCGAACAACCACGGGTACGAAGCTGACCGCTCGGTCTATGTGTACGGTTCGGAATGGAATACCTCGCCTAGTACAACCAATCCTGAGCCGCCGTTGACCATACCGGCTGCCGACGCGCAGGTAACGTGCTGGAAGGGCAAGTTCAGTGGCTTCCCCTGCTTCCTCACGCTCAATGGTCCCGCGATTCTCGCTTCACATGGCATTGTGGCCAATCCGGTGAAGAACATCACCGATCAAAGCTGGTCGGAAATCCAAAGCGGTTCGGTGGATGAGCGTACGCGTGACCTGTTCCTGATGGGTGACATTGACTCGCAGCTGTTCGATCACGAACTCACCGGCAATGTCGGCGTGCGCGTGTCGCGCCAGTCGCAGTATGCGTATGGCCTGCAACAGGTCGGCAACGGCGAAGGCATCCTGATCGTCGACGGCAACGGCAACAGCAGTACCGATTACGCGCCGCTCAAGATGGGCAAGACCTATACCGACTACCTGCCGTCGCTCAACCTGGCTTACCACCTGACCGACAACGACCAGGTGCGCTTCTCGGCTTCGAAGGTGCTATCGCGTCCGCCGATCAACACCATGCTGGCGGGTGCGGGTTCCTGGGTCAGCGATGGTCAATACAACGTGTGGGGTGGCACCAGTCCGCTGCTGCAGCCGCTGCGCGCCACGGCGTTCGATACGGACTACGAGCATTACTTCGATGATTCCACCGGTGCGGTGACGGCCGGCGTGTTCTTCAAGAAAGTGGATTCGTTCGTTCAGAACGTCACCTACAACAACTTCGACTTCGCTTCGATCGGCATCACGGTGCCCACCAATCCGGCGACCGGCAAGCCTTACGCCAACGGCGAGTATCAGACCTCCTACAACGCCAAGGGCGGTGACGTGCGCGGTCTCGAGGCGTCGGTCACCAAGACGCACTTCCTGCCGGGTATCTGGTCGGGCCTGGGCTTCGACGCCAACCTCGCGCTTACCAACAGCAACGTGCACAACCCGACCAACCTGGCCGGTCCCACCACGTACATCGGTCTGCCTGGCTTGTCCAGGCGCGTGGCCAGCGCGGCGGTGTTCTACGACAACGGCATCTTCTCCGCACGCTTGTCGGCAAATTATCGCTCATCGTTCCTCTCCAATACGCAGATCGCGGTCACCAACCAGCTCGCGACCTTTGCTTCGGAGACGGTGTACGACTTCCAGGCGTCGTACAACATCACCAAGCAGATCAGCATCGTTTATCAGATGCTCAACCTGAGCAACCAGCCGACGCGAACCTATTTCGGCGGCAGCCCGCAGCAGACCGGTACCATCCAGTATTTCGGCCGCACCAGCTATCTCGGCTTTGATCTGAAGTTGTAACCCAGCCGCGCCGGGCATCGTCCAGCCGATGCCCGGCGCACTCCCCTTACCCGGCTTCCTGGACGATCGGGAAGCCGGGTTCTTTTATTTCAGTTCCGGCTGGGGTTGGCGGCTTGGGTGCATCGATGCGATGGCCAGGCCGGCGTGGGTATCGTGCAGAACCCTGCAAGCCTATCCTCGGCGGGCGACTGCGTCACAGCGGCAACGCTCCGTCCCCGGGAGGCCATCATGCCAAGGTTTTACGCCGTACTTCGTTGCGCCGCGGTTTTCGCGGCAACGCTACTGTGGTCCGCTACTTCGCTTGCCGCGCAAAATGTGGCGGCCGCACCGCAATCTTCCGGTGTCTATTACGAAATTTTCGTCCGCGCGTTCTACGACACCAATGGCGATGGCGTAGGCGATCTCAATGGTGTGACTGCCAAGCTCGACTACATCAAGTCGCTGGGGGTCAGCGGCATCTGGCTGATGCCGATCAATCCGTCGCCGACCTATCACGGTTACGACATCACCGATTACGAAGGCATCAATCCGCAGTACGGCACGATGCAGGACTTCAAGCACCTGCTCGATGAAGCGCACAAGCGCGGCATCAAGGTCATCATGGACATGGTGATCAACCACACCAGCGACCAGCATCCGTGGTTCAAGGCTGCACAGAACCCGAAGGATCCGCACCACGACTGGTATGTGTGGGCCAAGCCCGGCAGCGATCTGAAGGCGATCAGCGCCACCGGCGGCCCGGCCTGGCATCGCGCACCGAACGGCCAGTATTACGTGGGCGTATTCACCGGTGCGATGCCGGATCTCAATTACGACAATCCCGCCGTGCGCAAGGAAATGATCGATGTGGGCCGGTTTTGGCTGCGCGATGGTGTGGACGGGTTCCGTCTCGATGCCGCCCAGCACATCTACGACGATCTGCGCACGGACATTGACAGCCCGGTTGCATTGAAGAAGAACATTGCCTGGTGGACCGAGTACCGCCGAGGCTTGCAGGCGGTCGATCCGAACGTGTGGCTGGTTGGCGAAGTGGCGCGGCACGATCCTGACGACCTGACGCCCTACCTGGGCCCGTTGAATACCGTGTTCAATTTTCCGGTGGCAAGCCAGTTGATCGAAAGCGTGCGCCAGGAACGCAATCTCGGCATCGGCAAAGGGCTTCAGTACAGCTACGCGGCTTATCGTGCGCACACCGACGGACAGTTCGACGACGCACCGTTCCTGTCCAATCACGACCAGGATCGTGTGATGAGCCAGCTCGAGGACAACGCGGCGCACGTGCGCCTGGCGGCTGCCTTGTTGTTGACTCTTCCCGGACATCCCTTCATCTATTACGGCGAAGAGCTGGGCATGCAGGGTGCCAAGCCCGACGAAGATATCCGCGAGCCGATGCGTTGGTATCGCGCAGGCAAAGGACCCGGCGTGGCGCAATGGAAGCCATGGAGCACCAGTGACGGCCCGGATGTGTCGGTGGAAGCGGAGCAGGCCGATCCGGATTCGCTGCTCAATCTGTATCGCAAGCTGATCGGCTGGCGCGAGCAAGTAGGTGCGTTGCGCGACGGTGTTCTGCGCAATGTGCCGATGGATGATCCGCACGTGCTCGCCTATACCTTGCAGGATGCGCACTCGCGCGTGCTGGTGGTGCATAACCTTTCGCGCGATGCGCGCGAGGTTCCCTTGGATGAGAGTGCGGGTGTCACCAAGGTACTGCTGCAAAGCAAGACAGGTGTGACACTGGCTCCCGGCAAGCTCGGGCTTCCGCCTTACGGCACCGCGATCCTGCAATAAAGCTCGATGATGCAGAGCCATTTTTAGCCGTCCATTGCCCCCTTTGTCACGAGACTGGGGTTATAGTCGGGCGATCCCGCGGCCGCACATCGGCCGCGGACTTGCAATGAAGCGTTCAAAATCCTGTATCGAAAGAAGGACGGTGGGATGACGACACTGCCGAATCTGGCCATTTGCGGTTTGTTGTTCGCGGCCGCTCTACCCGCCCAGGCAGGTCCCGTCGACAGCGGCGGCACGAGCTTTCAACTCGAACACGTCGATGCGCAGGGCGTGCGGCTGGTGCGTGGCAAGGACCGGGTTACGTTGAGCTTTCCCGCGCCGAACATCGTGCAGATTCACGGCATGCCACAGGGTTTCGATTCGCCCGCGGGCATTGTGATGGACCCACACGCCAGCCACGACACCGTTTCCGATCTGCACGTCAGCAAAAACGCAGACAGCACGACCTGGGCGACCCATGATCTGGCCGTGACCTGGGATAGCCGCACGCAGCACCTCACCGTGGCAGACAGCCAGGGCCACACCCTGTTGCAGGCCGATCCGGCCAGCCTCATCGCCGGTCGGATCGATTTGCAACACGATGCTTCCGATACGTTTTACGGTATCGGCGGCTTCGACGCTTTCGAACCGGCCACCGGCGGAGTAACTCGCACCGGCGTGCAAATTGCCAAGGCGGGCGAGCAGGGCTACCCCGGCGGGCCATTCGTATGGAGCACGCGCGGCTATGGTGTGCTGGTGGATGCGATCGGCGCCAAGTTCGATCTGGCCGGCCAGCACATTCTGGTCAGCGGCTTCAGTCATCCGGATATCAGCTACGACGTCATCGCCGGCACACCGCCGGAAATCTTCAAGGGACTCGCCGATCTCAGCGGCGCGCCCCCGATGTTCCCGAAATGGTCCATGGGCTTTACCAACAGCCAATGGGGCAGCGACGAGCAGGAACTGCTGAAGATCGTGCACGGCTACCGCGAGCGGCACATCCCGATCGACAACTTCACCTTCGATTTCGACTGGAAAGCCTGGGGCGACGACAACTACGGCGAATTCCGCTGGAACGCCAAGAAGTTTCCGGACGGCCCCAGCGGCAAGCTGAAACAGATGATGGATCAGCTCGGCATGCACATGACCGGCATCATGAAGCCGCGCATCCACGTCGATACCGTGGAAGGGCGTTATGCCGAGGCGCATGGCTACTGGGTAACCAACCGGCCGCAGAACACCGATTATTTCTCGCTCAAACCGGTACGCGAACTGGATTTCGATCAACCGGTGGTGCGCAGGTGGTTCTTCAACGACGCCTTGAAGCATTCGTTCGATACCGGGATTGTCGGCTGGTGGAACGACGAAGCGGACGATACCAACAGCGATACCCAGTTTCTCAACATGCAGCGGGCGCTGTACGACGGACAGCGCGCCTATTCGCCGATCCGCGTGTGGTCGATCAACCGCGACTTCTACCTTGGTTCGCAGCGTTACGCCTACGGCCTGTGGTCGGGCGACATCGACACGGGATTCGACAGCATGGCTGCGCAACGCCAGCGCATGCTCAGCGCGATCGACGTGGGTGAAATGAAGTGGGGCATGGACGGCGGCGGATTCAAGGGCCATCCGGACGACGAAAACTATGCGCGGTGGATCGAGTTTGCCGCCTTCGTGCCGATTTTTCGCGTCCACGGTACCTACGGCGAAAAGCGCCAGCCCTGGCTGTACGGCGCCGTTGCCGAAAAGGCGGCCACCGACGCCATGCGCCTGCGCTATGCGCTGATTCCCTATATCTACAGCTACGAACGTTCCGCGACCACGCAGGGCGTGGGCCTGGTGCGGCCGTTATTCTTCGAGTATCCCGACGATCCGCAGGTGCGCGATGACGTCGATGCCTGGATGTTCGGCGAGGGATTGCTGGTGGCGCCGGTCGTCGCCAAGGGCCAGGCCGAGAAGGATATCTACCTGCCCGAAGGACAATGGATCGACTACTTCAAGGGCACCGTGTATCAAGGCGGGCAGACCATCCACTATGCCGTGGACAACAAGAGCTGGGCCGATATCCCGCTGTTTATCCGCGAGGGAGCGATCATTCCCACGCAGCCGCCGATGGACTATGTCGGCGAGCATCCGGTGACGCAGTTGACGGTCGACGTCTTTCCCGCCGAGCACGCGACCCACTTCGACTATTACGACGACGATGGCGGCACCTATGCCTATGAGCGCGGTGTGTTCTTCTCGCAGCGGTTGAGCACGCAGCGCAGCGCAGATGGCGCGATATTTGCCGCCGGAACGGCGCACGGTAGCTTCAAGCCGGCGCTGAAGTATTACCTGGTGCGGTTGCATGGCGTGGCCGCTGGCAGTGTGACTGCCGGTAGGCAGGCGTTGAAGTCTTATGCAGACGCTGCGGCCTTGGACGGCGCGAAGGGCGAAGGCTGGGCAGTTGGCCATGATCGCTATGGCAGCGTAACCTTGGTGAGGTTGACTGCCGGCCAGGCACGCGAGCTGAGTTTGCACGCGGCCGCGGCGGCGCACTGACGCGCCGCTCCCTGTGCCCGGATGGGCACGCGGATGATGAATGAATACGTATGCACGGAGCTGCAGGCACGCGATCGCGTGCCTACCATGCGGGATTGCCCGTGCGGCACGGTGATACCGCATGGATGCACGGGGTGGGTGGCGGGTGATTCGAGATCGATGGCTTGCCAATGATTTTTGAGGCGGAGTGGGCATGCTAAGTGTGATGATGATGGCCGCGCTGGCTGCGGCAGCGGGTGCTGGCAGCGGCACCGATTCGATCGCCTGGCATGGGCAGCAGGCGCAGGTGACGGCGTCTGCTGATGGCGGCTTCAGCTTGAGCGGTCCTTTTGGAAAGCGTGACATTCCCGTGCAGCGCATGCGCACGGATACCGCCAGCCCGATGTTCGACGGGCTGTTCGCCATGGCCCAGGACGATCTCAAACAGGACTCGGTCAGCGAGATCCGCGACGACGCGTTCGATCATGGCCAGCCGGTGCACTGCGCGTGTTTTCAGACAGGCGCCAAATGGCCGTATGTGTGGACCCGCGATCTTTCCTATTCGATCGATCTGGGCTTGTGGAGGCTGGACCCGCAGCGCGCACGCGACAGTCTTCGCTTCAAGCTCTCGGACGTACGTGATCCCAAGCTGCCGCAAGGCCTGTATGTGATGCAGGACACGGGCTCCGGCGGCAGTTGGCCGATCAGTACCGACCGCGTGGTGTGGTTCCTGGGTGCGCAGCACCTGCTGGACGATAAAGCTTTCGCCGATGACGTCTATCGCGCGTTGAACGACACGCTGGCTCAGGATCGCCTGTATGCGTTCGATCCCGATTTCGGGTTGTACCGCGGCGAGACATCCTTTCTCGATTGGCGCGAACAGACCTATCCGGCCTGGACGGCAGACAACGTCGTGTTCATTGCCCAGTCGTTCGCACTATCCACCAACGTATTGCATTACCAGGCGTTGCAACTGGCTTCGCGCCTGGCCATCGAACACGGCGACAGCGCCACGTCGAAAGGCTATGCGGAGCAGGCGGCTGCACTGAAGGCCGCGATCAATGCGCGCTTCTGGCGCACGGATCGCGGTATGTACATGAGCTACATCGGCGGCAACGCGGCGCCTTACGACACCTACGATCTGCTCGGTACCGCGTTGGCGATCACCAGCGGCGTCGCCGAGGGTGGGCGCGCCCGCGAAGCCTTGGCCAACTATCCCACCTGGCCTGCGGGCAGTCCGGTGATCTGGCCGGAGCGACCGGATCAACCCATTTACCACAATCGCGCGATCTGGCCCTTTGTCAGCGCCTATGCGCTGCGCGCAGCACGCATGGTGAATGATCCGGCACGGATCGCGCACGAACTTCGGTCCATCATGCGTGGTGCGGCGCTGTCGGGCTCCAATATGGAGAACTACGAGCTGATCACGCAGTCCACCCACGTTGATGACGGCAAGCTCAGTGGACCGGTGGTTGATTCGCCGCGCCAGCTGTGGTCGGTGGCGGCATATCTGGATGTGGTCAGCGAAGGTGTTTTCGGCCTCGAAGCGGATGGCCGGGTGGAACCGAAGCTGCCGGTCTTGCTGGTGCCGATGCTGTTCGGAAAGCGCGACAGCATCAGCCTGCAAATGCCCGATCGCAGCATCACCTTGCGCCTGCCGCGCGATGTGAGCGGCAACCTGCTGGTGGCGGGAAAGACTGTCCAGCGTGGCTCGGAAACGCTGGTTACGCTCAAGGCGCTCGACGTGCCGGCAACCACGTTGCGCAAAGATGCGCCGCTCTACGCCCCCAAGCCGCCGGAAGCCCCCAGTGTCGCGGCCGACGACAAAGGTTGGCGGGTGCAAGTGGATGGCAAGGTGGTGTTGTATGCGGACGGCCAGCGCATGGGCAACATCGATGGTGAAACGTACATCGCGCAGGGTGGGAAGCCGCCTTGCGTGAGCGCTACGCGCAAGGGGCCGCACGGCCTGGAGTCGTTGCACAGTCCCATCGTCTGCGCCGGAGAACCCACCGATATCGGTACCGACTGGCCGCGCTCCTGGACTGCACCGGCGGGCGGCCGTTATCGCGTGGCGCTGCGCTATGAAAACAATCACGGTCCGGTCAATACCGGCGTCACTGCCGCCGTGAAAATGCTGGTTATGAGCTGCAACGACGACACCTTGCAGCGCGTGCCGATCGTGATGCCGCACAGTGTTGGCGAGCAACTTTCCAGCTACGGCATCGTCACGCTCAAAGGCAGCGCGCAATGCAGCTTTGATTTGCAACAGGGTTTCAACATGAGCGACCTCGGCCACTTTGCCCACTACACCAACGGCAAGGGCGGTGCGGATGGCCCGCTCAACGATGCTCGCATCGGCGATCTGCTCATCGCGCCGACGGCGAGGACGCCATGATGCACAAGCCGCGGCTGACGTTCTGGCAGATATGGAATACGTGTTTTGGTTTTCTCGGCATCCAGTTCGCTTTTGGTTTACAGAACGCCAACGTCAGCCGCATCTTCCAGACCTTGGGTGCGTCGGTCGGTGACATTCCCGTGCTGTGGATGGCCGCACCGTTCACTGGCCTGATCGTGCAGCCCTTGATCGGCTATGCCTCCGATCGCACCTGGGGCAGGCTGGGGCGTCGACGCCCGTATTTTCTCGCTGGCGCGGTGCTTACCACGCTGGCGCTGTTGTGGATGCCCAACTCCGGTGCGCTTTGGATAGCGGCAACGTTGCTGTGGATGATGGATGCGTCTATCAACGTATCGATGGAGCCCTTCCGCGCCTTCGTGGGCGATCAGCTGCCGACGGCGCAGC
Source organism: Dyella mobilis (assembly GCF_016904945.1). Lineage (GTDB taxonomy): Bacteria > Pseudomonadota > Gammaproteobacteria > Xanthomonadales > Rhodanobacteraceae > Dyella_B > Dyella_B mobilis. The sequence continues at coordinate 105,412 of NZ_JADIKF010000037.1, read as the reverse complement.
GCCCGCTGGGCTATGCGATGCAGAGCTTCTTCATCGGCGTAGGAGCGGTGGTGGCGTCGCTGTTGCCGTATCTGCTTGCCAGGCTTGGCGTGAGCAACGTAGCGGGGCCGGGCAGCATTCCCGATACGGTGCGCGATGCGTTCTATATCGGCGGCGCGGTGCTGCTGGGTTCCGTACTGTGGACGGTCTGTTCCACGCGCGAATACCCGCCCGAGCAACTGCACGCTTTCGCTGACGACGTGGCCGCTTGCGAAACGAGCGTGAATCGGAGCAGCGCCTTGCGGCATGGCCTGTTGTGGTCGATGGCGGGTGTCATCGGCGCCGCGCTGGTCCACGTTTACGCATTGGACAAACAGCTTTATCTGCTGGCCGCAGGCCTGGTGGCATTCGGCTTATCCCAACTGTGGTTGAGCGTAAGCCGTGGCAACGGCATGTTTACGCAGGTGATGGCCGATCTTCACGTCATGCCGCAGGCGATGCGCCAGCTGGCCTGGGTGCAGTTTTTTTCGTGGTTCGCCATGTTCGCGATGTGGATCTATACGACCGCCGGCGTGGCACAGGTGCATTTCGGCAGCACCGACCCGCAGTCGCAGGCTTATAACGATGGCGCGAACTGGGTGGGCGTATTGTTCGGTGCCTACAACGGCTTTGCGGCGCTGGCGGCACTGGTGATTCCGCTGATGGTGCGGCGCTGGGGGCTGCGCATCAGCCACCTGGTGAACCTGTGGCTGGGTGGTGCGGGGCTGGTGGCTTTCCTGCTGATTCGCGATCCGCACTGGCTGTTGCTGCCGATGGTCGGCGTAGGCATTGCATGGGCTTCGATTCTTTCGTTGCCGTATGCGCTGTTGTCGGACAATCTGCCGGCCGAGAAGATGGGCGTATACATGGGCATCTTCAATTTCTTCATCGTGATTCCGCAGTTGCTGGCAGCCAGTGTGCTGGGCGTGCTGTTGCGCGTGTTTTTTCACGGCCAGCCGATCTACGCATTAGTGTTGGGCGGCATCAGCTTGCTGGTGGCGGGACTGGCGGTGCTGCGCGTCAATGAGCCGGCTGCCGGCGCTTAGAAGGGCTGCTGCGCAGAGCGCGATGCTTCGGCGCACGCTGCGGCGCGTTGCTCGAGCAGACTGCGTTCCCGCACATTGCGCGCCAGCGTTGCGGCGCGCTCAAATTCCCCGCGCGCCTCGTCGTGGCGTTGCAGGCGGCTGAGCAAATCGCCGCGCACGCTGGGCAGCAAGTGATAGTTGCGCAATAGTGGTTCGTCGGCCAGCTGATCCACCAGGGCCAGGCCTGCTTCCGGTCCGGACGCCATGGCGACGGCCACGGCACGGTTGAGTTCCACCACCGGCGAAGGCATGACGCGCGCCAAGGCGGCATAGAGAGTGGCGATGCGCGCCCACTCCGTTTGCTCTGCGCTGCGCGCGCGCGCGTGGCACGCGGCAATGGCGGCCTGCAGTGCATAGGGGCCGTTGGCGCCGCCCAGTTTTTCGATGCGATCCAGTGCGGACAGTCCGCGCCGGATCAGCAGCGGGTCCCAGCGGCTGCGATCCTGGTCCGGCAGCAGAATCGGCTCGCCGCTGGCCGTGGTGCGAGCACGCAGGCGCGACGCCTGGATTTCCATGAGAGCAAGCAAGCCAAGCACTTCCGGTTCCTGCGGTGCGAGACCGGCAAGCACGCGCCCCAGGCGCATCGCTTCGTTGCACAGCTCCGGACGCGTCCAATCGTCGCCGGAGGTGGCGGCATAGCCTTCGTTGAAGATCAGGTAAAGCACTTCGAGTACGGATGCCAGGCGCTCGTCGCGTTCTTCGCCGCGCGGAACCTCGAACGGAATCTGCTTTTCCGCCAGCGTGCGCTTGGCGCGGACGATGCGTTGCGCGACGGTGGGTTCGGGCACCAGGAAGGCGCGTGCGATTTCGTCGGTGGTCAGGCCGCCGAGCAGGCGCAGGGTGAGTGCAGCGCGCGCCTCGGCCGAAAGCACCGGATGGCAGGCGGTGAAGATCAACCGCAACAGGTCGTCGCCGATATCGTCATCGAGCATGGTTTCCAGCTCCAGCCGTTCGTCCGTGGGTCCGAACTCCGGTTCGTGGGAGAGGCTTTCATGCTTGCGTTCGATCAGCTTCCGGCGTCGCAACTGGTCGATGGCGCGGTGTTTGGCCGCCGTCATCAGCCAGGCACCCGGGTTGTCCGGGATGCCGCTTTCGGGCCAGCGCTCCAGCGCGGTGACCAGCGCGTCTTGTGCCAGCTCCTCGGCCAGGCCCACGTCGCGCACCATGCGTGCGAGACCTGCAATGAGCCGCGCCGATTCGATGCGCCAGACTGCGTCGATCGCGCGATGGATGTCGGTGGCCGTCATGGCCACCGATCACAGCACTTGCCCGGACCCAACGCAAGGGACGAAAGACGCATCATCCGGCCGACTGTCCCAACTCGCCGAAGCCTTCCGCTGCCTTGCGCACTTCGGGCGGGAAATCGGCCGCTTCGAAAACCTGGCGCACCTCGACCGTGTCGCCGGCCGCGAGTGGGCAACGGGATGCCCAGGTCACGGCTTCTTCACGCGAGCTGACGTCGATCATCCAGTAGCCGCCGACCACTTCCTTGGTTTCCGCAAACGGGCCATCGGCAACTTTCACCTTTCCGTTCACCAGGCTTACGCGGACACCGGCAGAAGGCGGATGGAGTCCGTCGAGTGCGAGCAGTACGCCGGCTTCTTGCAGCGACCGGTTGAAACGCATCATGCTCTCCACCGCGTCCTTGCTCGGCCTGGCATCGGGCGGGGCCTGGCCATGGCCGGCGGGCAGCATCAGCATCATGAAACGCATGGCTATCTCCTGGGCGCGCGGAGCAATTACTGCTGCGGAATGATGACCATCCAGCTCACGCCGAAACGGTCTACCACCATGCCGAAGTAGGGCGAGAAGAAGGTCTGGGTGAGCGGGCAGTGCACTTGGCCGCCATCGGCGAGCGCACCGAACGCGCGGTCGGCCTCGGCCTTGTCTTTCACGTTCAGCGACAGCGAAAAGCCCTGGAATTTCACATTGGCATTGACGCAGTCATCCGAGGCCATCAGCACGGTGTCGCCGATCGCGAAATTGCAGTACATGATGTGCTCGCCATCGGCCTTCGCGGCCATCTCGTCGCCGGGCGGCGCTTCCTTGTAGCGCATCTGCGCATGGAGCTTGGCGCCTAGATGCTTCTGGTAATACTGGACCGCTTCTTCGCAGCGGCCGGCGAAGAACAGATAAGGCTGGATCTGCATGACGTTTCCTCCGTGAGGCGAGTGATTCGTCCCGTTGCCGGGTGTCTGATGAGGCGACGAACCAGAATCGGCCGAATCGACACGGCAGCGCCAGTCGGCGCAGCGTTCGATTTCGTGAAGGAATCGGCAAGAAAAGCGCGAGGGCAGATGCGGACAGATCGCGTCGCGATCGGCCCGCCTCGATCGGCGCGGGGAAGCCGCAGGGTAGGCTTCAGGACTTGCCGAACTGGCTCGACCGGCGCACCACCAGCTTTACCGGCAACAAGCGTGTTTCCACGGGCTCTCCGCGGATCAGGCGCAGCAGGTTGTCGACCAGCGTCTCGCCCGCCAGCTTGGTGTCCTGCAAAACACTGGTCAGCGGCGGATTGAGAAAGCGCGACATCGGTATGTCGTCGAAGCCGGCCACGGCGACCTGCTCAGGCACCTTGATGCAGCGGTCGGCCAGGGCGCGCATGGCGCCGATGGCGATCAGGTCGCTGGCGGCAAAGACCGCATCGAACGGCGTGTCGCGCGCCAGCAGCGATTCCAGGGCCTGATAGCCGGCCTGTTCGGTGCTTTCGGCCGCGTCGACCTGCAGGGCGGGGTCGGCCGCCAGGCCGGCTTCCTGCAATCCGGCTACGTAGCCGCGATAGCGTTCGAAGAATTCCGGATAGTGGCTGGACGCGTCGCCGAGGAAGGCGATCCGCCGGCAGCTCTGTTCCAGCAGGTGCAGGGCGATGGCGCGGCCGCCCTGGAAGTTGTCGCAACCAATGGAAATGTCCGGCTGGTCCGGCAGTACCGCGCCCCAGCGAATGGAGCGCATGCCTTGGTCGGCCAGGTTCTGCAGCTTGTCCAGGTAGGCCAGGTAATCGCCGTAGCCGAGCAGGATGAGGCCGTCGGCCTTCTTGGTGTCGGCATAGTCGGCATGCCAGTTGTACGACAGCTGCTGAAATGAAATGAGCAGGTCGTAGCCGCGCAGCGCGCAGGCGCGGGTGATCGAGCCGAGCATGGACAGGAAGAACGGGTTGATGTGCGACTCGTCCGCGGTGGGATCTTCGAACAGCAGCAGGGCCAGGGTGCCGGAGTGCTGCGAGCGCAGGTTCGAAGCGTTTTTGTCCACCTTGTAGTTGAGCTGGTCGGCCGCGGCCTTGATGCGCTGTCGCGTTTCCTCACTTACCAGGGGGCTGCCGCGCAGGGCTCGCGAGACCGTGGACTGGGACACCCCGGTCATGTGGGCGATATCGAAGGAGGTGGCTTTCCCTTTGGACAATGCGGCGGGCTCGTTGCTTGGACGACCGGCGGGCCGCGGCCATCGCAATAACGTCATCCTAACGGTTGGGCTGCGCCGTGTCCTGCCGCAGGGCAAGAAAAAGCCCCGAGAACTTAGGGGGAGTCCTCGGGGCCGGTGGAGTCGGAACCCAGGGGAGAGGTCCGAATCCGGGTGGCGACCCAGGGAGGTGGGCGCCGGGGGATGCCGTTGCGTGCATCCGATAACTAAGAACGCGCCAGAGCGCAGAAGTTGCACGCGCCGGTAAAGAAAATCCCGAATGGGTCAGCCGCGATTCATCTGTATGACACGCATGCGTGACCTTCGGCACGTGGGGCGTTTCCCGTGGATCGGCTAACAGGCCCTAGCTGCATCGCTTGGCGGGGAACCTGGGTGGGACCATCAATGCGCCTCGTCCCAGTTCTTGCCGACACCCACGTCGACGATCAGCGGTACGTGCAGTTCGGCGGCCCCCGACATGCGCTCCCGCACGGCTTCGCGCACCGTATCGATGGCATCGGCACGGACTTCGAAGACCAGTTCGTCGTGCACCTGCATCAGCATGTATGCATCGTCGCGCCCTTTCAGCCACGCAGCGACGGCGATCATGGCGCGTTTGATGATGTCGGCCGCCGTACCTTGCATGGGGGCGTTGACCGCCGCTCGCTCGGCACCGGCACGCAGTGCCTGATTGCGCGCGCTGAGATTTTCCAGGTACAGGCGTCGCCCGAACAGGGTTTCCACGTAACCATCGCGGTGGGCGCGTTCGCGGGTGGCTTCCATGAATGCGTGCACGCCGGGATAGCGCGAGAAATAACGCGCCATGTAATCGCTGGCTTCGCCGCGATCCACGCCGAGCTGGCGTGCGAGCCCGAACGCGCTCATGCCGTACATCAGGCCGAAATTGATCGCCTTGGCGGCGCGGCGCTGGTTGCTGGTGACGTCTTTGGGATCGAGCCCGAAGACCTCGGCGGCGGTGGCGCGATGAATGTCGCCGCCTTCCTGGAACGCGCGCACCAATCCTTCGTCGCCGGACAGGTGGGCCATGATGCGCAGCTCGATCTGCGAATAGTCCGCCGCCAGCACCAGCCAGCCTTTCGGCGCGATAAAGGCCTGGCGGATGCGCCGGCCTTCCTCGGTGCGTACCGGAATGTTCTGCAGGTTGGGATCGTTGGAGGAGATGCGGCCGGTCGCCACCGCGCCCTGGTGATAGCTGGTATGCACGCGACCATCGCGCGGATTGACCATCTCGGCCAGCTTCTCGGTGTAGGTCGAGCGCAGCTTGGCCAGGCCACGGTATTCGAGGATCAGCCGCGGCAGCGCATGATCGTCGGCGATGGCTTCCAGTGCTTCTTCGTTGGTCGAAGGCTGCCCGGTGGGCGTTTTCAGCTTGGCCGGCAAGCCGAGTTCGTCGAACAGGATGGCCTGCAATTGCTTGGGCGAATCGAGATTGAATTCATGCCCCGCCGATTGCCACGCTTCCTGCTGCAACTGGAGCATGCGCTTGCCCAGTTGCTGGCTTTGCTTGCGCAGTTCGTCCACATCAATCAGTACGCCGCGCTGCTCCATGCCGGCAAGCACGGGAACCAGCGGGATTTCGATGTCTTCGTAAACCTTGAGCAGCTTCGGTTCGCTCTGCAGCAGCGGCCACAATGCGTGATGCAGGCGCAAGGTGATATCCGCGTCTTCAGCCGCGTAGCGGCAGGCGGTATCCAGATCCACTTGCGAGAAGGAAATCTGCTTGGCGCCCTTGCCGGCGACCTCTTCGTATTTCACCGTTTCGTAGCCAAGATATTTCCTGGCCAATGAATCCATGTCGTGGCGCGTCGCGGTGGCGTTCCATATGTAGGATTCGAGCATGGTGTCGTGCTTCAGCCCCTGCACCACGATGCCGTAGTGCGAGAGGATGTTCATGTCGTACTTGGCGTGCTGACCGACCTTGGGGCGCTTGGGGTCTTCGAAGATCGGCTTCAAGGCAGCCAGCACTTCGTCGCGCGGCAATTGCGCCGGTACGCCGGGATAATCGTGGCCCAGCGGGATGTAGCAGGCATGGCCCAGTTGCACCGACAGGCTGAGGCCGACGATGTCCGCCTGCATGGCGTCGAGGCTGGTGGTTTCGGTGTCGAAGGCGATCAGCGGTGCATCGTGCAGTTGCGATAGCCAGTTGTCGAACTGTGCCTGCGTGGTGACGAGTTCGTACTTGCCTTCGCCACTCAGTTCCGCCGGCGTTGCCGAGGTGTCGATGCGTGAAGGTTCGGCAGCAGGGCTTTCGGTGCTTGCCGGAGTCGCCGCGGCGGCATCGGCTGCAGCATGGTCCATTTCCTTCAGTGCCGCCTTGAATTCATAGCGCGTGAATAATTCGCGCAACGCCGCGGTATCGCGCTCCTGCAAATTCAGTTGCGTGACCGTTCTGTCCAGCGGCACGTCGGTCTTGATGGTGACCAGCTCGCGCGACAACGGCAGTTCCGGCAGCGCTTCGCGCAGGTATTCGCCGATCTTGCCCCCGATCTTGCCGGCGTTGGCCATCACGTTGTCCAGCGAGCCGTATTCGGCCAGCCATTTCGCCGCAGTCTTGGGGCCGCATTTGTTGACGCCGGGAACGTTGTCCACGGTATCGCCGGTGAGGCTCAGGAAGTCGATGATCTGCTCGGGTTTCACGCCGAATTTTTCCACCACGCCATTCGTGTCCATGGTGGTGTTGGTCATCGTGTTGATCAGCGTGATGCCGGGGCGCACGAGCTGCGCAAGATCCTTGTCGCCGGTGGAGATCAATACCTCGATGCCTTTTTCGTGCGCCTGCAGGGCCAGCGTGCCGATCACGTCGTCGGCCTCCACGCCGCTGACGCGCAGGATCGGAAAACCCAGGGCGCCGACGATCGCCAGCATCGGCTCGATCTGCGCGCGCAATTCCGGCGGCATCGGCGGCCGGTTGGCTTTGTACTTGTCGTATAGCGTATTGCGGAAGGTCGGGCCCGATGCATCGCTTACGAAGGCCACGTAATCGGGCCTGGCCTTGAGCGTGGAGCGCAGCATGTTGACCACGCCGAACAGGGCGCCGGTCGGTTCGCCTTGGGCATTGCTCAACGGCGGCAACGCGTGGAAGGCCCGGAAGAGATAGGAGGAGCCGTCGATGAGCGTAAGGTTTGGCATTCCCTCATTCTCGCACGCCGGCGGCCGGGATCGGTTCACGGGCGGGTGAACCCGGCGCTGCTATTATTCGTCCCCCCAACGAGGCCTTCGACATGAAACACGCCGTCTGTCTGTACGCTCTCGCAGTTCTGGCCGCGTCGCCGGTCTTTGCGCAGACTTCTTCGTCCTCGTCGGCCACGCCGCACTTCGCGCCGGCCCCGCCGCCGCCGGGCATGAACGATCCGGGTGTGAATCCCGCCAAGGCGCCGCCTGCAAAGGCTGAAACCACCCAAGGCGAGCCGGCATCCAGTCCGGCCGAACTCCAGCCCAGCCATCTGCCGGGCAAGCCGATTCCGATGCCCAGGATGCCAGGCACCTCGGCGACGACAGATGCCAATGGAAATTCGGCTCCGGATGTTCAAGTTCGCAAGGAAGGCGAAAATACCATCCAGGAGTACCGCGAAAACGGCAAGGTCTACATGATTGTCGTGACGCCCAGGGTCGGTCCTCAACAGATCTACAACGTGGACCCCGATGGCCGCATCCAGGGCCAGAATGGACAGCCTCCGATCAAGCCGGTGCAGTACACGATCATGCACTGGGGCGACAGCAAGCCCGCTTCGTCATCGTCGTCGGAAGACAACGGCTCCTGACATTCCTCAACGCGCTTGCCGGGAGCGTACGTGAATCTGCGCGAGAGCTGGTTGCTGTTCGCCCTGGGGTCGGCGTTCTTTGCGGCGCTCACCGCGCTATTCGGCAAGCTTGGCGTGGCGGGGATCAACTCGAACCTTGCCACGTTCATCCGCACGCTGGTGATTCTCGCGGTAACGGCGGGCATTCTCAGTTTGCGCTCGGAATGGGCCAGGCCTTCCGGGTTGCCATGGCATAGCTGGCTGTTTCTGGTCCTGTCCGGTATCGCCACCGGGCTTTCGTGGTTGTGCTACTACCGCGCGCTGCAATTGGGGCCGATAAGCAAGGTGGCGCCGATCGACAAGCTGAGCGTGGCCATGGCCATCGTGCTTGGGCTGCTCGTGCTGGGCGAGAAACCCAGTTGGTCGGTGCTGGTCGGCGGTTTGTTGATCGTTGCCGGGTCGCTGGTCATCGCCTTGTTCTAGGGCCTGTTAGCACTATTCTCGTGGCCCGCGCCGTGAGCTGTTTGCGCGCCAGCCAAGGAAGAGTGAGGGAGTGTACGTCCGTACACGATCGAGTGATGACGCCGCATGGCGGCCACTCAACGGCAACGCGGGTTGCGAAAATAGTGCTAACAGGCCCTAGCGCGACGAATCCAACTCCGGATAGTGGCGGAATACGCCGTCCTGATTGAATGGAATGCGTCGCGGCGATGCCAGATACGCGCGCACATTGGGACGCTCGGCAATGCGTCCGGCCAGTGCACGTAGTCGCGGCATGCGTTTTTGCACGCGTTGCATGGCGTTGGGAAAAGCGTAATCGAGTCCGCTGACAACCTGGAATAGCGACAGGTCGACATACGAATGACGCGACAGTGCCTGCCGCCCGTTGCCACGTTCAAGCACGTTCTCGAAGTAAGCGAGGTATTTGGGCAGGCGTTCCTCGCGGAATGCCTGCGCGCGCTTGCGCGCGGCGGAGCGTTGCTGTTCGTAGTAAAGGTCTACGGCAATGGGATGATGCGTGTCGTGCACTTCGGCCAGCAGATCAGTGATGGTGGCCTGCAGTTGCTGCGCGTAGATTTCCGCGCCGAGTCCGCCGGGCACCAGGCCCAGGCGCGGGCCGAGATAGGCGAGGATGGTTGCCGTTTGCGCAATCACCAGGCGGCCGGCCTTGAGGAACGGTGGCGCATAGGGAAGGGCGCCTTCCTGCTTGCCGCGCAGGAACGGCATCATGGCGCTGTCGCCGCGCTTGCGATTGACGTCGACGTAGTCGGCTGCGGCATCTTCCAGCGCCAGGCGAATGAATTCGCCACGGCCCTGGATGCCGGTCCAGTAATAGAGCTCGTAACGCATGGACATCCTCCTCGCGTAGCACTCGGAAGATAGCGGCCACGCGCTCAATAAGACGTGAGCCTGCCGTTTGCCGCCAGTTCGCGCAGGCGGTTCCACACCAGGGCGGCCAGTGGCGAAAGCGAGCGCTGGCGGCGGTGGATCAAAGTGACGGTGCGTTGTTCGGTAGGCGTCAGCGGACGCATCACCAGGGAGGGCGGTGGCGATGAAAGTGCGGGCGTGATGGTGATGCCCAGTCCGGCTTCCACCATGCGGAAAGCGGTGTGAGTGTGGCCGGTTTGCTGCACCACGTCGGCGGCAATGCCGTGTTTGTGCAGCGCCTGGTCGATCAGGCGCCGGCTGCCCGACGAATAATCCAGCAGGATCAGCCGCTGACCCTGCAGCTTTTTCCACGGCACCGATTTCAGTGCGGCCAGCGGGTGGCTCGGCTGGCAAGCCAGGTAGAACGGATCGCGCATGATGGTCTCGCGATCGAAGTCGCTGCTTTCCGGTGGATCGATGGCGATGCCGAAGTCCACCTCGCCGCCACGCACGCTGTCCAGCACCAGGGTCTGCGCCTGGTCGTGCAATTGGATGGTCAGTTCCGGATATGCACGCGCGCAGTCGGCGATGCAGATTGGCATGAGGCTGGCGGACAGGGTTGGCACTGAAGCGATGCGCACTTTGCCGCGTCGCCGCTCGCCTTCGGAATGGACGTGCTCGAGCACGCCTTCGAGTTCGTCCAGCACACGCTCCAAGGCGCTTTCCAGATAACGGCCGGTGTCGGTGGGGACGACTTCGCGAGTGGTCCGGTCGAACAGGCGCACTCCCAGTTCGGCCTCCAGTTCGGTGATGTGCCGGCTCACCGCCGGCTGGCTCAGGTGCAGTTGCTCGGCTGCGCGGCGGAAATGGCGCTGGCGTGCCACGGCCAGGAAGGCGCGCAACTGCCGCAGGCTGATATTCATGCTCATATTGAATCAATGTATCAGATAAAACGATTTGATTTATCAATTGGGTGGCAGTGAAATAGCGCTGTCCCAACGCCTACAGGTCGCCGCTCTGCGGCGTATCCGCCATGTCCCTGCGCCGTTTCCTGCCCGACAATTTCACACTTTGCCTGCTGACCACGGTGGTGATCGCCAGCCTCGTCCCCTGTCGTGGAGCCGGTGCCCAGGTGTTTGGCTGGTTGACTGATCTGGCGATCGCGCTGTTGTTTTTCCTGCACGGTGCGAAGTTGTCACGCGAAGCGGTGGTGTCCGGGCTTACCAATTGGCGCCTGCACCTGACTGTGCTTGCCAGCACCTTCGTGCTGTTTCCGTTGCTGGGCATGCTGCTGAAGCCGGTGCTGCTGCCGCTGGTCACGCCCTCGCTGTACGTGGGCATCCTGTTCTTGTGCACGCTGCCGTCGACGGTGCAGTCGTCGATCGCCTTTACGTCGATCGCACGCGGCAATGTTTCTGCGGCAGTGTGCGCAGCTTCAGCCTCGAGTTTGCTCGGAATCCTCATCACGCCGCTGCTGACGGGGCTGGTGTTGCAGGCGCACGGACAGGGCGGGATGTCGTGGCATTCGGTAGGCGAGATCGTCCTGCAGCTGTTCGTGCCGTTCGCCGCCGGGCAGATCGCGCAAGGCTGGATCGGCGGCTGGGTGCAGCGCCATCGCCCCCTGGTGGGCCTGGTCGATCAGGGATCGATCCTGCTGGTGGTCTACACCGCATTCAGTGCAGCGGTGCTGCAGGGACTGTGGAAGCAGTTGCCGCTTCCGGTGCTGGGGGGTGTATTGGTCGTCAATGCGGTGTTGCTGGCCTGCGCCTTGCTGATCACCCGTTATGGATCGCGCGCGCTGGGTTTTGATCGCGAGGATGAAATCACCATCGTGTTTTGCGGCTCGAAGAAAAGCCTGGCCAGTGGTGTGCCGATGGCAAATGTACTGTTTCCCGCGCACGCGATCGGCATGATCGTGCTGCCGCTGATGCTGTTCCACCAGATGCAGTTGATGGTTTGCGCGGTGTTGGCGCGTCGCTATGCGGCACGCGCGAATGTGGATGGACGCAAGGCCGCCTCGACGGCGCGGGATGTAACGGTCGCCGATTGACGCTACTTAGCGCGGGCCACACGTTGGGCTATCCAGGACTTGATCCGGGGATAACCCAACGATCCACTCGCGTCTCGATGTTGGGTTACGTTGCGCAACCCAGCCTGCATCGTTGCACTGAATCAATGGCGGAAGTGGCGCATGCCGGTGAACACCATGGCCATGTCGTGCTCATCCGCAGCGGCAATGACTTCCGCATCGCGCATGGAGCCGCCGGGCTGGATCACGGCGCGGATGCCGGCCGCCGCGGCGGCATCGATGCCGTCGCGGAACGGGAAGAAGGCATCGGAGGCCATCACGGAACCGCGCACCTCCAGCTTTTCGTCCGCCGCCTTGATGCCTGCGATGCGTGCGCTGTAGACGCGGCTCATCTGCCCGGCGCCGATGCCGATGGTCTGGCGGTCGCGGGCGTAGACGATGGCGTTGCTCTTGACGTACTTGGCCACTTTCCAGGCGAAGATCAGATCGTTGATCTCCGCCTCGCTCGGTGCGCGGCGCGTGACGATCTTGAGCTCGTCTGCGGTGACCATGCCGCGGTCGGCGCTCTGGATCAGCAGTCCCGAGCCCACGCGGCGGCAATCGTTGCCCGGATGGGCGTGAGCGAGATCGCCCGAGGCCGGCACCGGAATTTCCAGCACGCGTACGTTGGTCTTCTTGGCGAACGCTTTCAGCGCGTCGTCGGCATAGGCCGGTGCCAGCACCACCTCTACAAACTGACGTTCGACGATGGCGCGTGCGGTGGCGCCGTCCACTTCGCGATTGAAGGCGATGATGCCGCCGAAGGCGGAGGTGGGGTCGGTCTGATAGGCCAGGTCATAGGCGCGCGCGATGCCATCCAGGCTTACGGCTACACCGCAAGGGTTGGCGTGCTTGACGATCACGCAGGCCGGCTTGGTAAAGCTGCGCACGCACTCCCAGGCTGCGTCGGAGTCGGCGATGTTGTTGAACGAAAGCTCTTTGCCCTGCAACTGGCGGAATGTTGCAAGCGTGCCCGGTGCCGGATGCAGGTCGCGATAGAACGCAGCCTGTTGATGCGGGTTTTCGCCGTAGCGCAAATCCATCAATTTGACGAAGCGGCTGTTGACCTGCTCCGGGAAAGCATCGTGGCCGGCAATCGCATCCTGTGCGTCGTTGAGCTTCAGGCCAGAAAGATAATCGCTGATCGCGCCATCGTAGTTGGACACGCGATTGAATGCGGCCACGGAAAGCTTGAAGCGGGTCGCGCGGCTCAGTCCGCCGCGTTGTTCGATCTCGGCAAGCGCTTCTTCGTATTGATCGGGCGAGGTCAGTACGCCGACGTCGTTCCAGTTTTTGGCCGCCGAGCGCAGCATGGCCGGGCCGCCGATGTCGATGTTCTCGATGGCCTGCTCGAGCGTGCAATCGGGCTTGGCGACTGTGGCCTCGAACGGGTAAAGGTTCAGCACCAGCAGGTCGATCGGGGCGATCTCGAGCTGGGCCATGACCTGGTCGTCGGTGCCGCGCCGTCCAAGCAGTCCGCCATGCACCTTGGGGTGCAGGGTCTTGACGCGGCCGTCCATGATTTCGGGGAAGCCGGTGAGTTCGCTGACGTCCTTGACGGTAATGCCAGCCTCGCGCAACGTCTTGGCGCTGCCGCCGGTGGACAGCAGCTCCACCTTGGCGGCGGCGAGGCGCCGGCCCAGTTCAATCAGCCCGGTCTTGTCCGAAACGCTGATCAGGGCGCGGCGGATGGGGGTGACGGAGGGTGCGGACATGGCGGCTTCCAAGGCTGTGAAGCCGCGCATTATAGCGCGGTCGGCTGTGCCGCTGCGTGCGAGTATTTAGACGTCTAAACGAAAGGAATGAAGCGAGTTTGCTTCAAAGCAGGCCGTGGGCCGCGAGCTTCTTGCGCAGGGTGGCGCGGTTGATGCCGAGCACGGCTGCAGCACGGCTCTGGTTGCCATCGTGAAAAGCGAGCACTTCGCGCAGCAGCGGACCTTCGACTTCGCGAATCACCAGCGCGTGCAGGCCTTCGTCGCACGACGTGTCACCGATGTCCGCCAGATAGCGGCGCACGGTGCGGCTGACGCACTCACTCAGTGCGCTCTGCGACGAGGTTTCACGCATGGCCTCGTTGACAGGCAGTCTCACGGCGTTCAAGGACATTTCCCCTCGCGTACTTTTCGCAACGGCTGCATAGGCCGTCGCCATGGTTATGGCAGTTACCGCGTTTGCGGCGGGTCGGCAGTCGCGCTCTGGACCAGAGCTTTCCTTTAGCGCGAGGGACCGAGTGTACTCGTGCCGGGGAACAAAATTAAGAGCCTTTGCACGTGAAAAGTTACAAGGCCAAGCCGAACAGGGACTAAGCGCGTTTTATTCAAAACCAAGGTCAAACGCGACGGCTTGGTGCCCCGGGTCCTCTACCTCGAAAACCAAAGCTGTGCTAGCGCCGGCAGCAATGCCGCGATGCAGCGCGTCGATGTCATCGAGGTATTCGCCCGGGTTGAGACGGCGCATGGCGATCACTTTTCCATTGCCGTCGGAGAGGCGGATGGTGACGACCGGCCAAGGTTGTCTGAAGGCCGCGTCGTTGCGCAAGGTAGCGCTGATCAGCAGGGCGCCGGGAACGGTCGGATGTGTCTGCACGTCGCGTGCCAACAAGCGCAACTTGCCGACGTCGCGGACCGCCGGCAGCTGGCATTGCAGCGTATCGCAAACATCGCGCAACACGGCGCCGCTGGTGGGGTCGGCAATCAAGGTATCGCGCAAAGCCCACGCCAGTTGTGCAGTCAGGCCCGAAAGCAAAAGTGCGCACGCAAGCACCCATGGCCAGCGTCGGGGCCTGTCGTTGCGCTGGGCGCGGCGGTCGCGTGCAAAGCGGGGGGTGACGACCAGGTCGGCAAACGCGTCGTCGAATGACGGCACTTCTTCCGGTGCGGCGACTTCCGGTGCGGGTGGCTGGGGGCGATAGACCACCAGTTCCACTTTGGGCGGTTCCACGCCAGGCTCGTGCGCAGGCAGTTCCGCAAAGGGCTCAGGCGGCAGTTGATCGGCCAGCGTGCTGATGGAATCGAAGCCTGCGCCGCAATGTCCGCAGGTGACGAAGCCGTGTGCCTGCGCGAGGGTGCGCGCGTCCACTGAGAACACGGACAGGCATTCGGGGCATTGCGTATACATTGCTTGAGTATGGCTTTTTTTGTTCGCCTCCTCTCCCTTTTGGAGGAGAGGGTTGAGGTGAGAGGGCGGGGCTTGCGTTGCGCCGGTTCGAAGCGTACTTCGAATCACCGTTCGCGCAAGATTGTCCCGTCACACCGATCCGGTGGGGTCAGGCGACGCGGCGACATCCGCTGATGCGTACCCAATCTTCGCGCGTGTCCACGCGCAACGCATCGAACCATTCGCCATAACGAGCCACCAGTTCGTCTTGCTGGCCCCGCAGGATACCCGAGATGGCAAAGGGGGCGCCGGGTTTCGCCGCCGCGGCGAAAGTGGGAGCAAGTTCTCCCAGCGGGCCGGCGAGAATGTTGGCAACGAACACGTCAGCGGGCTCGCCGGCGAAGTCTTCAGGTAGAAACAGCGCCAGCCGGTCGGCCACGTCGTTGCGCTCGGCATTGTCCGAGGAGGCGGTCAGCGCCTGCGGATCGTTGTCCACGCCAACCGCCGAAGCTGCGCCGAGCTTGAGTGCGGCGATGGCGAGAATGCCCGAGCCGCAGCCATAGTCGATCACGCGCTTGCCGACGATATCCAGGCTATCGAGCCATTCCAGGCACAACGCCGTGGTGGGGTGTGTGCCGCTGCCGAAAGCCAGGCCCGGGTCCAGTCGTACGATGACGCTGTCGTCCTGCGGCGGTTCGATGTTCCATGGGTAGATCCACAGCCGGCGCCCGAATGGCATCGGCTTGAACTGGTCCATCCAGGCGCGCTCCCAGTCTTCGTCCTCGACATCGCGATAGCTGAGTTGATCGGGCTCCAGCCAGGGCAGCAGTTCGCCCAGCGCTTCGGTCAGGCCGCGACGGTCGCTGTCGGCGTCGAACAGGGCGTTCAGGGTGATGGTGGGCCACAGCGGCAGTTCGCCTACGCCGGGCTCGAAGATCGCCTGTTCGTCAGGCGTTTCGGCATCGGCATCTTGCAGCGTGATGGACAGCGCGCCCAGGTCGTCCAGCGCTTCTTCCACGCGCGGCTGTTGTTCGGCGCGGACGATCAGGGTGAGTTCGAGCCAGGGCATCGTGAGTCCGTAGCAGAGGTCCAGGGAGCATCGTGATTTTCCCTCTCCCTTCCGGAGAGAGGGTAGGGTGAGGGGCCAATCTTGCGATGGAAGTCACTGGCAGCGTGCTTCGATGGCAGGGCCGGGCAAGGATAACCCCTCGCCTCGATCCTCCCCCGAGGGGGAGGGGAGGCGAACGCGACATGCGCGTTGTTCAATGCCCGCTGTGCGGATGTTCCTTGTGCTCCGCCATGCGCTTTTCCAGGTAATGGATGTTCTGTCCACCTTGCTGGAAGCCCACGTCGGACATGATGCGCTGCTGCAGCGGGATGTTGCACTTCACGCCTTCGATCACCGTTTCGGCCAGCGCGAGGCGCATGCGCGCAATCGCGGTTTCGCGGTCGGGACCGTGCACGATCAGCTTGCCGATCATCGAGTCGTAGTTCGGCGGAATCCGGTAGCCGTCGTACAGATGCGTATCCACGCGCACGCCGGGGCCGCCCGGTGCTTCGAAGCGCTTCACCGTGCCCGGCGAAGGCATGAAGGTGTCCGGATCTTCGGCATTGATGCGGCATTCGATCGCGTGGCCGTGGATCTTGATGTCGTCCTGTCGGATCGACAGCTTTTCGCCGGCGGCGATCAGCAACTGCTCGCGCACCAGGTCCACGCCGGTGATCAATTCCGTCACCGGATGTTCCACCTGGATGCGCGTGTTCATTTCGATGAAGTAGAACTGGCCGTTCTCGAACAGGAATTCGAACGTGCCGGCACCGCGATAGCCGATGCGCAGGCAGGCATCCACGCACACCTTGCCGATCTGCGCACGCAATTCCGGCGTGACGCCAGGGGCCGGCGCTTCTTCCACCACCTTCTGGTGGCGGCGCTGCATGGAGCAATCGCGTTCACCCAGATGGATGGCGTTGCCCTGGCCGTCGGCGAGCACCTGGATTTCCACGTGGCGCGGGTTCTCCAGGAATTTCTCCATGTACACCTGATCGTTGCCGAAGGCCGCCTTGGCCTCCTGCTTGGTCATGGTGATGGCATTGCCCAGATGCGCCTCGGTGCGCACCACGCGCATGCCGCGACCGCCGCCGCCGCCGGATGCCTTGATGATCACCGGATAGCCGATTTCGCGGGCAATGCGTATGTTGTCTTCGACGTTGTCGCCGAGCGGGCCGCCGGAGCCTGGCACGCACGGAACGCCTGCCGACTTCATCGCGCGGATCGCTTCGACCTTGTCGCCCATCATGCGGATCACGTCGGCGGTCGGGCCGATGAAGATGAAACCCGACTGCTCCACCTGCTCGGCGAAGTCCGCGCGCTCGGCGAGGAAGCCGTAGCCCGGATGAATCGCGTTGGCATCGGTAATTTCCGCGGCGGCGATGATGCGCGGAATATTGAGATAACTGTCGACCGACGGCGCGGGGCCGATGCAGATGGCTTCATCCGCAAGCCCTACGTGCTTGAGATTGCGATCGGCAGTGGAATGCACCGCCACGGTCTTGATACCGAGGCTGTTGCACGCACGCAGGATGCGCAACGCGATTTCGCCGCGATTGGCGATGACGACCTTTTCAAGTTTCTGCATAGTCGTCAGGCCGTCAGGCGATCACGAACATCGGCTGGTCGAATTCCACGGGCTGGCCATTGTCGATCAGGATGGCTTGCACGGTGCCGCCGACATCGGCTTCGATCTGGTTGAACATCTTCATCGCTTCGATGATGCCCAGCGTCTCGCCGGCCTTCACTTGTTGGCCGACCTTCACAAAGGCAGCGGCGCCGGGGCTGGCCGAGGCGTAGAAGGTGCCGACCATCGGCGCCTTGACCACGTGGCCGGCCGGCAGGCTGCTGGCGGCTTCCGCGGCAGGCGCCGCCACCGGTGCAGGAGCGGCCATCACCGGAGCTGGCGCGTGCATGGCGATCGGCGCAGGGGCGACGGCAATGCTGCCCTTGGGAACGCGCGACAGACGGACGACTTCCTCGCCTTCTTTGATTTCCAGTTCGGCGAGGTTGGACTCCTCGAGCAGGTCGATCAGTTTTTTGATCTTGCGCAGATCCATAGGTCTTGCCTTCTCAGGGTCTGGGGCCACAGCTTGGTGGCCGAAAAGTGAAAGAAAGGGGTATTGAGCGCTAACCGGCAGGCTTCGGTTCAAGTTTGGCCAGGGCCGCGTCCAGGCCCAGGCGATAGCTGTTGCTGCCGAAGCCGCAGATCACGCCTGTGGCCAGGTCGGACAGATAGGAATGGCGCCGGAACGGCTCGCGAGCATGCACGTTGCTCATGTGCACCTCGATAAACGGGATCGCCACGGCGGCCAGCGCATCGCGCAGGGCAACGCTGGTGTGGGTGAAGGCGCCGGGATTGATCAGGATGTAGGCCACCTGCTCGTCGCGGGCCTGGTGAATGCGTCCGATCAGCTCGTGCTCGGCATTGGATTGGTACCAATCCAGTTCGTGACCCGCCGCCTGTGCACGCTGTGCCAGCCGGCTGTTGATATCGGCGAGGGTCTCCCGGCCGTAGATATCCGGTTCGCGTACACCGAGCAGGTTGAGATTGGGTCCATGCAGGACCAGCAGCTTTGCCATGACAGGCTCCTGGCCGCCCCCGGGCGCCTCGGAATGCGCGCAGTGTGCTCGGTACCGGGGATGTTGTCCAGTTCGACGCAGTTCGGCGATGTTTGAAGGAGAAGTGAGAGATGGAACGTGCGTCGACGTATGGCGTCCGGAAACCGCGTCAGAGCGCGGTTGCCTGAGAAAGCCAGGTGGCGAGATCGCTGGGGCTCAGCGGACCGCGCCGGATGGCCAGTACGCGTCCGTCTTCGCCAAGCAATACGCTGAAGGGTAGTACTTCGTCAGCATCACCCAGGCGCAGGGATGTGCTGGGAGCGTCGATTCGTCCGATCAGAATGGGATAGTCGACCGGGTGGGCGGTCAGGAAGGCACGTACTCGGGAAGGCTCGTCCATGGCAATACCCAGCACAATCCCTCCCTGATCGCCGAACTTGCGCTGCTCAGCGTTCAAGGCAGGCATTTCGGCAAGACAGGGGACGCACCAGCTTGCCCAGAAGTTGATCAACACGCGCTTGCCGCGGAAATCCGACAAGGAATGCTGCTTGCCATCAAGGTCCGGCAAGACCAGGTTTGGGCGGAGATCGCCGACGTTCAGCGCTTGGACCTGGTTGGATGAGTGTGCCGTACGACTTTGGTGTTCCAGCCAGCCGCCACCGGCAGCGGCCAGCACGGCGAGGCCTACGATCAGCAAATTGTCCCGGCTCAGCACGCTTGCCTCGCTGCCATCACTTGGACGCCTCGGTGAGCGCCTGTTCCACCAGCGATGAGGTCAGCACCGTCGGCAACTGGCGCCCAGGCCCTCCGTTCCTGGGGAACACCACGTACAGGGGGACTCCCGGCGAGTGGTACTCCTGCAGGAAAGCGGAGATGGTGGGATTTACGTCGGTCCAGTCGCCTTTCATATAGACGGTGCCGGTGCGCTTGAGCAGGGCCTGGAAGGCGTCGCCGCTGAGTACGGCGTGTTCGTTGGCCTTGCAGGTCACGCACCAGTCGGCGGTCATGTCGACAAACACTGGCGTACCGGCTTTGCGCAGCTCGGCCAGCTTTTGCGGCGAGTAGGCCACGGTATTGCCGGTGTTGTCGGCAGCTTGTGCCGCTGCCGGCAATGTCGCGAGGTAATACAGCGGGGCCAGCGTGATCAGGGCGAGCAGTGCGACCAGGACGTTGCTCAAGGCACCACGCCCGCGGCTGCGCTCCAGCCACCACAGTGTCATCGCCAGCAGCACGGCGGCGACCAGCAGCAGTCCCACGGCGTCGGCGCCGCGCTGGTGGGCCAGCACCCAGGCCAGCCATGCGGCAGTGAGATACATCGGGAAGGCGAGCACTTCCTTCAGCGTTTCCATCCAGCGGCCGGGACGCGGCAACAACCGCGACAGCGCCGGCACGAATCCCATCGCCAGGAAGGGCAACGCCAGCCCAAGGCCCAGCGCTACGAAAATCAGCATGGCGCTCAAGGTCGGCGCAACGAAGGCGTACGCCAGCGCGGTGCCCATGAAAGGGGCGGTACACGGGCTGGCCACCACCACGGCCAGTACGCCGGTAAAGAAGTCGCCCGCCGGCCCGGAGCGGCTGGCAAGCGAGTTGCCGGTATTGCCCAGCGAAGCACCGAATTGCACCACGCCCGACAGCGACAGCGCGACCGCCAGCATCACCAGCGAGAGCACGGCCACCACCAGCGGATTTTGCAGATGCGCGCCCCAGGCGGTTTTCAGTGCAATCACGATCAGGCCCAGTGCGATGAAGCTGAGCAAGACGCCGGCGGTATACATCAGTGCATGGGTGCGCAGCCGCCGGGGATTTTCGCCGCTTTCCAGCAGGCCAATCGCCTTGATCGACAGCACCGGCAGCACGCACGGCATCAGGTTGAGCACCAGGCCGCCGCCGAAGGCGAGCAGCAGCGCGTACAGGAAACCGATTTTCAGCGAGTCGGCCTGGGCGCCGGCAGGCGGCATTTCCGGAGCCGGGCCTTGCACGGTCTGGCCGGTTGCCGTGCTTCCGGTGGCCGCAAGATCAACGGTCACCGCGCGGGTCATCAGCGGATAACACAGGCCGCCGTCCTGGCAACCCTGGAAGCTGGCCAGCAGCGTCAGCGATTTGAGGGCCGATGCATCGCCCTTCACCGTCACCGGTACATCCACTTCGTCGAAATACACGGTGGTGTCGCCAAAGTGCGCATCTTTGTGCGCGACCCCCGCCGGCCAGGCCGGCGTGAGCGACAGCTGCGGTGCATCTTTCAGCGACAGAGTGGTCTGGTCGCGATACAGGTAATAACCCTTGGGCATCGACCAGCGCAGCAGCAAATGCTGAGCGTCCTGGGCGATGGCGCTGAACTGGAAAGCCTGCTCGGCCGGCAAAGGCGCGTCGTTGCTGCCGGCCAACGCGGACGGGCGCGAATTGAATAGCGAGTTCAGTTTGTTGGTCGGGCCGGCCGCTGCGGGAATGGGCAGGTCGAGCTGTTCGGTATGCGGCGGGTAGCAGATCTTCGGCTCGGTTTCGTGGCAGCCCTGGTAGCGAACGCTGAGCGTGAGCTTGGTGGTGCCGGGCGCCAGCGTGTACGGAATGGTGGCGTCTACGCCGTGGTGATAGGTCTCCACCGGGCCCAGATACGGATCGTTGTGCTTTTCGCCGTCGGGCAGTTGTGCGGTGCCGAGCGTTACGCCGTCGCCGCCCTTGAAGTCCATGCGGCCGCGATAGAGGTAGTAGTCCTGGGCGATGGTCCAGTGCAGCTTCACGATGCCGGGCGTGCTGCTGTCCGCGCTGAGTTTGTAGGCTTCCGTCACCGGCAGCAGGTTGTCGGTATCGTCCTGCGCCCAGGCCGCCGACGTGCCAAGCAGCAGGGTGATCAGGATCAGTACGTGGGCGGCGATGCCGCCGAAACGAAGCGAACGCATTCCAGCTCCAGCATTGGGGTCGCGTGTTGGCGCGAATGACAGGATTATGGCCCAGTCGGTGACGGGGCCCTCATGGGACTTCTTCGATGGAACCCCAGTTCCGGGTTACACCACGCGGACGCAGCATGCCGGTGGTCAGCGCCACGCCGAGCAGAATCACCGCGCAGCCGCCGGCCATCGCCAGCGTGACCGACTCGCGCAGGAACGCCGCGCCCCAGATCACGCCGAAGACCGGAATCAGATACAGCACCGCCATGGCCGTTGCCGAACCGACGCGCGCAAGCAGGCGGTAGAACAATACATAGGCCAGCGACGTGCAGCCCGCAGCCAGCCCGAACATCGCCACCCACGATGGCATGCCCGGCATCTTCGCGGGCCACATCCAGATGGTGAAAGGCAGCAGCATTGCCGCGGCGGCGAACTGGCTGCCGATTGCCACGGTCAGCGGCGTCACGGTGCGCATGCGGCGTTGGCTGTAATGCGCGCCGAAGGTGTAGCAGACATTCGCGCCGACGCAGGCCGCCATCGCCCAGCCGGTCGATGAGCCGCCGTGTCCGAAGCCCATGCTGCCGCCGATCAGCCACACCACGCCGGTCAATCCGATCACCAGGCCGCTGGCGCGCGAAGCGTCGAGCTTCTCGCCCAGCCACAGCCAGCCGGATGCGGCCACCAGCAACGGAGCGATGGCGTCGAAGATCGCCGAAAGGCCGGAAGGCAGGCTCTGCGCGGCGTACGAGAACAGCACAAACGGCAGGGCGGAATTGCTCAGTCCGATCAAAGTGACCGGCCACCAGTTCGCCCGCAATTCGGCGATGCGTTTGCGCGAGGCCAGCAACGGCAGCGAGCAGATCGCCGCGCCGATCGCGCGCATGCCGGCCAATGCCATGCTGCCGAACTGGCCCGCGCCCATGCGCATGAACAGGAACGAGGCGCCCCACAGGGCTCCCAGCAACAGCAAGACGGCGAGGTCGGACTTTTTCACGTCGATGTGCTCAAAAGTGGGGATGAACGAAGATAGATCCGGGCCGTGTCAGAACCTGTCAGCAATGCGTGCCTCAGCGCGCGCCCTGGCCGAACAGCACGCGGCGTTCTTCTTCCGAGAGGGACGAATGTTTCGGCGCGTAGACGTTCTCCACGCCTTCATAGGTGCGTAGGGTAGCCGGGCGCGCCGCCATGGCTTCGAACCAGCGTTGCAGATGCGGGAACGCGTCCAGGTTTTGCCCGTGCGCCCGGTGCGGCACGATCCACGGATAGCAGGCGATATCGGCGATGGAGAATTCCCCGGCAATGAACCGGCGATCGGCCAGGCGCTGGTTGAGCACGCCATAGAGCCGGCTCGTTTCGCGCGTGTAGCGGTCGATCGCGTACGGCACCTTTTCCGGGGCGTACACATTGAAATGGCCGATCTGCCCGGCCATCGGACCCAGTCCCGACATCTGCCAGAACAGCCATTGCAGCACTTCGGTGCGGCCGCGCAGGTCGGTCGGGATTAGGCGGCCGCTTTTCTCGGCCAGATAAAGCATGATCGCGCCGGACTCGAACATCGTTATCGGCGCGCCGCCATCGGCCGGCGCGTGGTCGACGATGGCCGGGATCTTGTTGTTCGGCGAAATAGCCAGAAACTCGGGCTTGAACTGCTCCCCTTTGCTCAGGCTCACCGTGATCGGGCGATAGGGCAGTTGCGCCTCCTCCAGGAACAGCCGGGCCTTCAGGCCGTTGGGGGTGGCGGCAAAATACAGGTCGATCATTGGGGTCGCCTCGGGTCTCGGGATGGATACAGACTAGAGGGCGGCTTGGTCTTGCAAAAGGACCACATCAGGGCAAATCTACCAGTCCAGTTTCGAGCGCCAATAGCCGGCCATGGACCATCCCTTCGAGTTTCCGCTGGATATCCCGCAGCGAGGTTCGCGGCAGCGCCTGGCAGCGCTGCATGGTCAGTTGCGCGCGGCGATCCTCGATGGACGCCTGAAGGCCGGCTTGCGCCTGCCGGCGACGCGCGCCCTGGCCGAGGCCCTGGGTTTGTCGCGCAACACCGTGGTCGCCGCTTACGACCTGTTGCTGGGCGAGGGCTATATCGCCGCGCGCCACGGTGCCGGTAACTTCGTGGCCGATCTTGCGATGCGACGCGGCGCGGTACCTGCCAAGACCAGCGATGCGCGAGACGACGGGCGCCTGGCGCCCTATTGGCGGCAATTCACCACGCTTCCATCGCCGGCGCCCCTGGGGTCGTTTACCCACGATTTCCGGCTCGGCATTCCCGAGAGCCGACAGTTTCCCTACGACATCTGGCGACGGTTGTCCGCGCGCGTGCTGCGCCAAGCGTCCAGGGCTGCGCCGCTCTACGATCTTGCCCAGGGGCGGCCCGCGTTACGCGAGGCGATCGCCAGGCACATTTCGTTTGCCCGCGCCGTGGCCTGTTCGTCGGAGGATGTGATTGTCACCAGCGGCGCGCAGCAGGCTTTCGATTTGCTGGCGCGCGTGCTGGTCACCCCCGGGCGCAGCGTGCTGGCAGTGGAAGATCCCGGCTATCCGCCGCTGTACTCGGCGTTTCTCGCCGCCGGTGCGCGCATCGTCGGCGTGCCGGTGGACGAAGAAGGCCTGGTGGTGGAAAAACTGCCGCCGGATGCGAACGTCATTTACGTCACGCCCTCGCATCAATTTCCGCTCGGGGTAGTGATGTCGCCGCAACGACGCATTGCGTTGCTGGAGTTTGCGCGAACGCACGGTGCGGTGATCATCGAGGACGACTACGACAGCGAGTTTCGATACAGCGGCCGGCCACTGGATGCGCTGCAGACGCTCGATCGCAACGAGACCGTCTGTTACGTCGGCACGTTTTCCAAATGCCTGTTTCCGACCTTGCGCATCGGCTACGCGGTGGCGCCGTCGTGGCTGCGTAGCGCACTGGCCAATGCCAAGCACCAGAGCGATTGCCATGGCGACGTACTGGCTCAGGATACGTTGGCGGCTTTTATCGCCGAGGGCCACCTGGTCCGCCACGTGCGGCACGTGCGCAAGATCTACGGCGAACGCCGCGACGCCTTGCTCGACGCGATCGAGCGCCATGCACGCGGCTTGCTGCGGCCCTGGCCGTCGGACGCCGGACTGCACCTGTCGGCAAGCGTGCCAGCTTCCACAAATGCCCTCGCGCTTGCGACCCGCGCAGCGGAGGGCGGGATCAATGTGGATACCTTGAATGCCTATGCAAGTGATGGCCTGGCGATCAACGGCCTGGCGTTTGGCCTGGGCCGGATCGAGGCGCCGGACATCGAGGAGGGCATTCGAAGGATTGCGCGCCTGGTGGATCGCTGAGCAAAAGTGGACCCCTTCAATTGTCGCAAGGTGGCTCTTATGTAGGTGCCACTGGCGCGCGAGGATGCACCCATCCCAGCCTCAGGAGATGATCGTGCGCGTCGCAAGCTTTTTGTCGATACTGCTGTTTGGATTTTTTATTTCTTCCGCGCGTGCCGAAACCGGCGACCAGCACGCGCAGGTCGCGGCACGTGGCTTGGTCGGCACGCCAGCGCCGCATCTGGTGCTGAAAACCATCGACGGACAAACCGTCGATCTGGCCGGCTTTTATGGCAAGAAAGCGGTTTATCTGGAGTTCTGGGCCACCTGGTGCGTGCCCTGCCGGGAGCAGATGCCGCATCTGAAAAAGGTCTATGAGCAGGCCGGTTCCGACCTGGCCGTGATCGCCATCGACGTCGGCTTCGACGATACCGTGCAGGACGTGCGCAAGTATCGCAGCGAGATGGGCTTGAAGATGCCGATCGTGTTCGACGACGGTTCGATTGGCGATGCCTTTCATCTGCGCGTGACGCCTCAGCACGTGGTGATCGGGCGCGATGGCCGCATTCTTTTTATCGGTCACGAGGCCAATGCGAAACTCGATGCGGCCTTGCTGGCGGCGCGCACAGCGCCGGCATCGGGCAATGCGGTGGCGAGTGTGTCGGGTGACGAGGCGCACTACCAGGTCAACGATCAGTTGCCCACGCTCGCCGTGCCGACACTCTCCGGCGATGTCTTTCACGTCGATGCCGAACACGCTCACGGCCAGCCCACCGTGCTGGTTTTCATGTCGCCCTGGTGCGAAACCTATCTGGCCGGCAGCCGGCCGGCGCTGGCCGCAAGTTGCCGGGCGGTGCGCGAACAGGTCACTGTGCTGTCGCGCCAGGGTCATGCACGCTGGATTGGCATCGCATCGCCGCTGTGGGCCGGCAAGGACGATCTGCTCGCCTACCAGCGTGAGCATCACCTGACGATGCCGCTGGCGCTGGATGACTCGGGCACGTTGTTTCGTCGCTTCCGAGTGATGCACGTGCCTACCTTGCTGGTGGTGGATGCAAAGGGGCGCGTCGTGCGCCGCATCGAAGGTGTCGATCCGCAGCTTGGCCAAGAGTTGAAAGCTTTGGCGACCGGCTGAACCCGCGCCGCCTTTCAAGGAGAACACCTCATGCGTCGTCCATGCCACGTTGCAGCTGTTTTCGCCGCCCTGGTCTTTACGTTGATCGCCAACGCGTACGCCGCCGAAGAACGCGCGTTGTTGGCCGCACCGTTGACCCAGGCTCCCGGACGTCAGCTAAGTGCAGTCACCGTGACTTATGCACCGGGGCAATCCAGCCCTGCACACCGGCATGCCGGCGACGTCTACGCGTACGTGCTCAAAGGCCACATCCGCAGTCGGCTTGCCGGCGGAGCGTTGCACGTCTACGGGCCTGGCGACAGCTGGTTCGAGCCGGCCGGCACGCACCACCTCCTCAGCGGCAATGCGAGCCAAACGGAGCCGGCCACCATGCTGGTGATCTTCGTCGCTGCGCCCGATGCGGAGCTGACGACCTTCGATCAATCGCCGCCGGCCGCGCGTACCCATTCCAGGTAGGCGGCGTGGCCGCGCTCCACCGGTACGGCTATCAGTTCAGGCAGCTCATACGGGTGCACGGCAAGCAGGCGTTCTTTCAATGCTTCGAACTGTCCGGCCGTGGTCTTGATCAGCAGGAGTTCCTCGCTGTCGCTGGTGACTTCGCCTTTCCAGCGATAGGTGGATTGGATGCCCGCAATGCGGTTCACGCAGGCGGCCAGCGATTCGCGCACCAGTGTTTCGGCCAGGTGTTGTGCACTGGCCGGGTTGGGGCAGGTGCAATAGCAAAGCAGGACGCGATCGGGATCGGACATGGCGCGTGCTCAATGGGTGGGCGTTGCGGTCTGCTTCGACATCAGCCCGTAGTTGCCGAACTTCTCCAGTGCTTGCGTTACCTCGGCATCGGTCAGCAGTACCGGTGTGCCGATCTGCAGCGCCAGCGTGTATTGCCTGGCCAGCGTTTCCACTTCCACGGCGCGCCACATCGCCTGCTCCGCATTGGCGCCGGTGGCAATCATGCCGTGGTTGGCCATCAGGCAGGCCATGCGGCCGTCGAGCGCCCGCACCACGGCGTCGGAGAGTTCTTGGGTGCCATAGGTGTAATAGTCCGAGCAACGGATCGAGTCGCCGCCGCTGACCGCAATCATGTAGTGGATGGCCGGAATGTCCCTGCGACAGATCGCCAGGGCGGTGCTGTAGGGCGGATGGGCGTGGACCACGGCGTGCACGTCCGGCCGGGCGGCGTAGATATCGCGGTGGAAGCGCCACTCGCTGGATGGGCGCCGCGGGTGATCGTAGCGGCCATCCATGTCCACGAAGACGACATCCTCGGGCGTGATCTCACCGTACGGTATGCCGCTGGGCGTGACCAGGAACCCGGCCCCGCAGCGGATGCTGAGATTGCCGGAGGTGCCCTGACTCAGCCCGGACGGGGTCAGCTTCAGCCCGTAGGCGACTATTTCTTCGCGAAGCGCGCGCTCACTGCTACCACTCACTGCCTTCAGTCCTGGTTGTCGTGCGATGCGTAATCGTTGACGCTTCGGGCCCCGGTGTCGATAGGGAAGGCCACCAAGAAAATTTCGGCCTGAACCCTTGAAAGCCTTTCGCCCACCCTTATTGAGCTTCTCAGAACCCGTCCACCGGCCCCTGTACCAGGGGTTTTTTTGGGGGCTAGAATTGGCACTCGTGTCTCCCGAGTGCTAACAGTCGCCTACCTGAGGCCGGCCACGGGGTCGCCAATTTTTCTAACCTCAAGCCACTGCTGGAGTTTTTCCCATGAGCAAACTGCGTCCGCTGCACGATCGCGTCATCGTCAAGCGCCTGGAAGAGGAGCGCGTCTCCGCCGGCGGCATCGTCATCCCCGATAGCGCCACCGAAAAGCCGACCCGCGGCAAGGTCGTCGCTGCCGGTACCGGCCGCATCCAGGAAGACGGCAAGGTCCGCCCGATGTCCCTGAAGGAAGGCGACGTTGTGCTGTTCGGCAAGTACGCCGGCCAGGAAATCAAGATCGACGGCGAAGAGCTGGTCTTCCTGAAAGAAGACGACATCGTTGCGGTGATCGAAGGCTGATCGGCCTCTCCCGCATCTCTTCCCACTACCTACTGAATTCGAAGGAACTACGTATATGGCCGCTAAAGAAGTCCGTTTCGGCGAAGACGCCCGCGCTCGCATCCTCAAGGGTGTGAACACTCTCGCCAACGCCGTCAAAGTCACCCTGGGCCCGAAGGGCCGCAACGTCGTGCTCCAGAAGAGCTTCGGCGCCCCGACCGTCACCAAGGACGGCGTGTCCGTCGCCAAGGAAATCGAGCTGGCTGACGCCTACGAGAACATGGGCGCCCAGATCGTCAAGGAAGCCGCTTCCAAGACCTCCGACAACGCCGGTGACGGCACCACCACCGCTACCGTGCTGGCCCAGGCATTCGTGCGCGAAGGCCTCAAGGCCGTGGCCGCCGGCATGAACCCGATGGACCTCAAGCGCGGCATCGACAAGGCCGTCGTGTCGGCCGTCGAAGAGCTGAAGAAGCTCTCCAAGCCCACCGCTGACGACAAGGCGATCGCCCAGGTCGGCACCATCTCCGCCAACTCCGACGTCGCCGTCGGCGACATCATCGCCACCGCGATGAAGAAGGTCGGCAAGGAAGGCGTGATCACGGTTGAGGAAGGTTCGGGCCTGGAAAACGAACTCGACGTCGTCGAAGGCATGCAGTTCGACCGCGGCTACCTGTCGCCGTACTTCATCAACAACCAGCAGAGCCAGCAGGTCGAGCTGGATGATCCCTTCATCCTGCTGTACGACAAGAAGATCTCCAACGTCCGCGAAATGCTGCCGATCCTCGAGGGCGTGGCCAAGGCCGGCAAGCCGCTGCTGATCGTCGCCGAGGAAGTGGAAGGCGAAGCGCTGGCCACCCTGGTGGTCAACACCATCCGCGGCATCGTCAAGGTTGCCGCCGTGAAGGCGCCGGGCTTCGGCGACCGCCGCAAGGCGATGCTGGAAGACATGGCCATCCTCACCAACGGCCAGGTCATCTCCGAAGAAGTCGGCCTGCAGCTCGAGAAGGCCACCATCCAGGATCTGGGCCGCGCCAAGAAGGTCGTGGTGACCAAGGAAAACACCACCATCATCGACGGTGCCGGCGAAGCCGCGAAGATCCAGTCGCGCATCGGCCAGATCAAGGCGCAGATCGAAGAGACCTCTTCGGACTACGACCGCGAGAAGTTGCAGGAACGCGTGGCCAAGCTGGCCGGCGGCGTGGCCGTGATCAAGGTTGGCGCTGCCACCGAAGTCGAAATGAAGGAAAAGAAGGCCCGCGTCGAAGACGCCCTGCACGCCACGCGCGCAGCCGTTGAAGAAGGCGTGGTGCCCGGCGGCGGTGTTGCGCTGATCCGCACCCTGAAGGCCATCGAAGGCCTGAAGGGCGACAACGAAGACCAGAACCACGGCATCGCCATCACCCGTCGTGCGTTGGAAGCTCCGCTGCGCGAGATCGTCTTCAACTCCGGCGACGAGCCGTCCGTGATCGTCAACCAGGTCAAGGAAGGCAAGGGCAACTACGGCTACAACGCCGCCACCGGCGAGTTCGGCGACATGATCGAGTTCGGTATCCTGGACCCGACCAAGGTCACCCGTTCGGCCCTGCAGTACGCCTCCTCCGTGGCCGGCCTCTTGATCACCACCGAAGCGATGGTGGCCGAGCTGCCGAAGAAGGAAGAGCACAACCATGGCGCCCCGGGCGGCGGCATGGGCGGCATGGGCGGTATGGACTTCTAAGTCCTGCGTTCCAAACGCAAGCTGTTACGAGAGAACCCCGCGCAAGCGGGGTTTTCTTTTGGCGGCGTGGCGCGGCACCCATCCTGTGGCTACACTCCCCTTGCCGTCGGGAGCGGCAACAGGACTAGGGGGAAAGGGACATGCAAAACCAAACAGGCGGTGCTGCGCACATTTTTTTGCCTGAAATCGACGATACCGTCTTTTCCGGCAAGCACGATCGGCTCGTTTTCGAGTTTCACGGCAACGCGCGAGATTATTTCCGCATCTGGATCGTCAACGCCGCGCTGAGCATCGTTACCCTGGGCATTTATTCGGCCTGGGCAACGGTGCGCACGAAGCGCTACATGTACGCCAACACCTCGCTGGGCGGTTCTCGTTTCGAGTACCTGGCCGAGCCCATGCCGATACTGCGCGGCAGGTTGCTGGCGGCTGCGATCTTGGCGATCTTTGCGCTGACTTCGCACGTGTCCAAGCCATTGCAATTGGGCTGCATCGGCGTGATGGGGCTGTTGATGCCCTGGCTGATCGTGAAAGGCATGATGTTCCGCGCCCGCTATTCGGCGTGGCGCGGTGTGCATTTCCATTTCGACGACGACTACGTCGGCGCCTATCAATGGTATCTGGTGGTTTATGCGGTGATGGCGGTGCTGGCGCTGGTGGCGCTGAAATTCCTGATCGTGGGCGGACATCAGATCCTTGCCGTGTTGCTGATCGCGATCGGCGTTTTGACATTCCAGTTCACCATCTATCCGTGGGTGAAGGGCAAGCAGCAGGAATGGATGGCCAAGCACCACCATTTCGGCGGCAAGGCTTTTCGCTTTACCTTCGATGCCAAGGTGTATCGCAGCGTCTATCGCCGAGTGACGGCGATCTATGTGCTCAGTGCCATTCCTGCGGCCATCATCGTGTTCGAGGTGGTGAGGACCTTGGGTTGGACGCCGTCGGAGTTGCATCAGCATCCCTGGGCCAGCAGCTTGTTGGGCTACCTCTACGCCGGGCCGCTGTATCTGGCGACGTGGACGTACATTCAAGTGCGCATGACCAATGCGCTGTACAACCACACCGCCATCGGGCCATATCAGCTCGAATCCTCGCTCAGCTATTGGGACATGCTGCGCATGTACTTCGTCAATGCGGTGGCGATCATCTGCACGCTCGGCCTG
The DNA here is from genome assembly GCF_016904945.1 of Dyella mobilis. GTDB lineage: Bacteria > Pseudomonadota > Gammaproteobacteria > Xanthomonadales > Rhodanobacteraceae > Dyella_B > Dyella_B mobilis. The sequence continues at coordinate 74,821 of NZ_JADIKF010000037.1, read as the reverse complement.
GCCGTGCCGTGGGCGCGTATCCGGGTGGTGCAGTATCGCGCGGAGAATCTGCGGCTCGAAGGCACCGGCAATCTGGATGAATTCGTGCAGTCCTCTGCGCGCACGCGCCGTACCCGCGTGAGTGCCGTGGGCGCCGAGATCGACAGCCTGTTCGGCTTCGATATCAGCCTGTAGCGATGATGGTGCCGGCGGAGTATCACGACGGGCGCAGCACCCGCGTGTGGCGGGTGCACGTCGTGCGCGAAGAGGATCGGCTCAGCTGGCAAGGCGAAGGTGTGAGCGGCAGTGCGCCGCTAGCCCGCGTGAACGCCAGTGCGCGCATGGTCGGTGTGCCTTTTACGCTGCGTTTGCCCAACGGCGCGCAGTTGCACATTGAGCACGACGACATGCCCGCGGACTGGTTCGCGGGACGGCATCGCATCGAAACACTGGTCGATTGGCTGGAGCGCCGGAGCTGGGTGGCGCTGGCCAGTGTCGCGATCATGGCGTTGGCCGCGTTCGGCTGGTTCGAATACGGCATGCCCTGGCTGGCCGATCGGGTGGCCGCCCACGTGCCGCAGAGCGTGGAAGTGGCGATGGGGCAGCAATCGCTGTCGCTGCTGCGCGGCCGCGTGTTGCTGCCGAGCCACGTGGCGCCGGACCGGCAAGCGCATTTGCAGGCGTTGTTCGATCGGTTTTCGCACAACCTCGCCGGTTTGCCGCCGGTTCGTCTTGCCATTTACGACGCGCCGTCCATCGGCGCCAATGCCTTCGCACTGCCCGACGGCACGGTGGTGTTTACCGATGCCATGGTGAACGCGCTGCCGGACGACCCGGCGTTCCTGGCGGTGTCGGCGCACGAACTCGGCCACCAGGCGAACCATCACGTACTGCGCGAAGTGATGCGCAGTGCCGGCGTGGCAGTGATGGCCAGCATGGCGTTCGGCGACGTGACCAGCTTGAGCGGGATCACCGCTGCAATTCCGGTCTTTTTATTGAATAACCATTACTCGCGTGCTTTCGAAGCGGATGCCGACGAATTCGCGTTCAAGGCACTGGCGCAGCAGGGCATTGATCCGATTGCCTTCGCCGACGCGATGCATGCGCTGGAACGTGCGCATCCTGAGTCGGCTGACGAACGCGAGGTTCGCTACCTGTCCAATCATCCCCTGGATGAAGACCGCATCGCGCGGGCGCAGGCGGCATCGCGCCAGTTCCGGCTCGCACGACACCCGCCGTGAGCGGCGGGTCGCGCCAATGAAAACTGCGCCGTCGAAGGCGCAGTTTTTCGCGTAGCCGTCAGTGGCTTTGCCTCAGCGATGGATGCCCATGGCGGCAGAGACCGGCATGCTCTGGTTTTCGTCGTCATCCTGCTGCGCTACGGCCGTATTGGCGGGCAGCATGCTTGCCAGCAAATGCTTATCCAGCTTGCCCTTCATGCGCAGCACCGCAACGCTGGCCATCTCGCTGTCGAATTGCTTTTGCTGCGCGTCCTCGGCAGCCGGCGGCGCACCCGGTGCCCGGGTCAGCTTGGCCAGTGATGGCGCAAGCACCTGGGTCAGCGCGTAATAGGCTTCGTCGTGAACGCCGGCGCGTTCCAGCAGCAGTCCCGGCAACATCCACGACGCCATGTCCACGCGTTGCGCATTGCCCGGATTGCGCGGGTCGACCAGCAGCCACGTACCGGGCTGGCTGAGCATCTCCTGGCCGTCGACGAAGCCGGTTGCCCGGAAGGCGTCGGTCAGGCCCGGAAGGTGATCGCCATAGAACAGCAGCAAGGTCGGGCGGTTGCGCTTGGCAAGCATGGCGGCCAGTCGCCCCAGTTCCTGGTCGGCGTGCTGGATGTGATAGATGTAGTTTTGTACTTCGACTTTATCCTTGGCAGCTACCGTTGCCGGGACCGGAATGGCGTCGCGCGCGGCCGGATCTTTCGGCGTCACGTCGTACGGGCCATGCGCCTCCAGGCTGATCGCAAACAGGAATTGCGGCGGGCCGGAGTCTTTCAGTTGCGCCATGATCTCGTCGGTCATCGCGCTGTCGGCCATGTACTTGCCGTCCATCGCTGCGTTGGCAGGGAAGCTGGACTGCGACACGAAACGGTCGAAGCCAAGCGCCTTGAACGCGGTGTTGCGGTTCCAGAACGTGGGATCGTTGCCGTGGATGGCGACCGTTTCGTAGCCGTGCGAACGCAAGGCGCGCACCATGCTGGGAACGACTTTGTTGTTCAACTGCAGATACGGAAACTGCATGTTGCCGAAGTAGCGCAGCGACAGGCCGGTGAGTACCTCGAACTCGGTGCGGATGGTGCCGCCGCCATAGGTGGGTACGTGCAGCGGGCCGCTCATGCCTTCCGCTTCGAGGCGGGTCAGGTTGGGCGTGAGATGGGCGTTCTCATAGCCGTGCATGGCGCCGGGATCGAAGAACGATTCGCTTTGAATCACCACGATGTCAGGCAGGGCTGTGCCGTCGGCCGCCGGCTTTTGCATGCGCGCGCGCACCGCATCGCCGGTGGAGGCGAGCAGGCTGTCCACGGCCCGGGGATCGGCCTTCTGTTTCACGCGCCGGTCTTGCAGATGAAACATCACCAGCGAACTCATCAGGCCGGAATGGCTGGTGGTGGCCGCGGCCGACCACGGTTCCAGCCAAAGCTTGCGGCCGTTGTACAGATTGCCCCAGCCCGGTACGCCGAGCAGCAACGTTGCCAGGGTCGCGCCCGCCAGGCCGCCGGCAAGGAGGCGCTTGCCGCCGGTGCGGCGCGCAAACAGCGGCGGCTCCAGGCGCCAGGCCGTCACGATCAGGGCAGCGCCGGCAATGATGGCCAGGTATGGCCAGGCGCTGTGCGGCAGATAGCTTCCCAAGATGTGCAGGCCGCCCTTGCTCAGCTGGCCGACCATGCGGAAATCCGATGGGAGCAGCGGTGTGCCGAGGTTTTCCACCTTGAGCGCATTCACGCCATACACCACCGCCTGCAGCAAATACGCCAGCCCGAACGAGAACAGAATGCGCCGGGTCAGCACCAGCAGCAGCAGTGCCAGCAATACGCCGGGCACGGCGTTGGCCAGCGGAAACTTCGGTTGCGACAGCAGTTGCGAAGTCGACACGCCCTGGTTGCCGTCCAGCAGGCCGGTGAGCAGGACGAACGCCGCGACCATCGCCACGACCAGGGCGGCCTGGATGGCGATGCGACGTTTTGAACTTGTGTTGGCGGGGGCGGGCGTCATGCAGTCCGACGGCCTGTCATGTCAGGGAATGTGAACTGTAACGTGACTGACACGAATCGGTTGTCGAGCGAGTGCTTCGGGGTTGGGACGGGTTCAGCCCTTTTCGTTGCTAACTAACGGAAATTTCGCAAAAAAAAGCTGCGGCGAGCGTTCCGTCTCGCCGCGCCTTGAAATCCTGGGTGAATGGGTCGGCACCGTCAGGCTGCGTTGGCCAGGGCGGGTGCCTTGGCGGCGACTGCACCCAGCAATTCCCCATACCAATGCGAGGATTCGGCTTGCGCGGCTACCTCACCCAGAATGAGCAGGGCCGGCGCGCGAACCGCGTGCCTCGTCGCCAGGGCGGGCAGTTCGCCGAGTGTTCCCACCAGCGTGCGCTGGGTGGGTAGCGAGCCATTCTCGACCAGGGCGAACGGGGTGCTGGCACTGCGTCCGTGCGCCACCAGCTGGCGCGTGATTTCTTCCAGTTTGGCGACGCCCATATAGACGGCCAAAGTTTGTCGCTCGCGCGCAAGATCGGCCCAATCGAGCGTGTCCAGCGATTGCTGGCAGTGGGCGGTAACCAGCCGCACGGATTGTGCGTGATCGCGATGCGTCAGCGGCACTCCGCTGTATGCAGCGCAGGCCAGCGCCGCCGTGATACCCGGCACCACTTCGCAGGCGATGCCATGCTCGCGCAGGAACGCCAGCTCTTCGCCGCCGCGGCCGAACACGAACGGATCGCCGCCCTTGAGGCGCACCACGCGGCGTCCCGCCTGAGCATGTTCCAGCAGCAGCGCGTGAATGGTTTCCTGCGGCGTATGCGTGCCGCCGCCGCGCTTGCCGACGGCAATCTGCACGGCATCGCGGCGCGCCAGGTCCAGTACCTGCGGGCTGATCAGCTCGTCGTGCAGGATCACGTCCGCCTCGTTGAGCGCGCGCAGCGCGTGCAGCGTCAGCAGGCCCGGATCGCCGGGGCCGGCGCCAACCAGGGCGACCGATCCCTGCGGCTTGCTTTCGTCGTGCCGGGCCAGCGCGGCCACCAGTTGCTGCTCGGCGTGCAAGGGTTGGGAGGCGCGCAGCGAGGCATTTACCGGGCCGTCGTGCAGCCAGTCGTAGAAGCGGCGGCGCGTGCCGAGATCGGCGTAGCGGGCGCGGATGCGCGCACGATAACGCTGCGCCAGTTGCAGCAGCGAGCCCAGTGCCGGATCGATCAGGCTCTCAATGCGCTCGCGCAGCCGGCGTGCCAATACCGGTGCGACGCCGCTGCTCGATATCGCCACCAGCAGCGGCGAACGATCGATGACGGCCGGCACCTGGAAACTCGAAAGCGCCGGATCGTCCACCACGTTCACCAGGCGCTGCCGGGCATGCCCATCAGCGGCGATGCGGCTGTTCAGCGGGCGCGAGCGGGTGGCCGCGACCACCAGCCAGGTGCCGTCCTGCCAGCCCGGCTGATAGGCGCCGTCCCGGTACGCCACGCGCCCCTGTTGCACCAACTCGCGCAGTTCGGGCCCCAGTACGGGGGCGCCGACCGTTACCGTGGCCCCGGCGCGCAGCAGCATGGAGGCCTTTCTGGCCGCCACGTCGCCGCCGCCCACCACCAGCACCGGGCGGCCGCTCAGGTCGGCAAACAAGGGATACAGCTGCATGGATCGGATCCGGCATCGAAAGGAGTGTCAGTCAAGCTAATGCGGCGATCCGGGAAGCGGAAATGGCCGCAAAGACCGTAGATATGGCTTGCAGGACATAGCGAAAGAGATCCAACTAAAAGACTTATAGGTGTATAGACGTCCAAATAACGCTGTGTTAAGGTCGATCGACACGCGAGTTGGGAATGGTCCGGAGATCGCAATGAAACGTCATCCACGGTGGTGTGCGAGCTGTATGTGCGGCGCGATGCGCAACGCACAGACCTGCACGCAACCCACCCTGGAGCCGACCTCATGACCCTTACGCAACTTCGCTACATCGTCGCCATCGCCGACGCCGGCCTGAACATCACCTTGGCCGCCGACAACGTCCACGCCACCCAATCGGGCATCAGCAAGCAACTCAAGCAACTGGAAGGCGAGCTGGGTTTCCAGGTGTTTACCCGTCGCGGCAAGAGTCTCGACGCCATCACTCCGGCGGGCAGCCAGGTGCTGGAACGGGCGCGCAGCATCTTGCACGAGGCGCGCAACATCCGGGCGCTGGCCGCCAACCTGCGCGAAGAGGCCCATGGCGAACTCTCGCTGGCCACCACGCATACCCAGGCGCGATTCGTTCTGCCCGAGGCGATTGCCCGCCTGAAGCAGCAATATCCGGACCTGGGCGTGCACATCCGTCCGCAGGGCGAAGGCCGCATCATCGGTCTGTTCGAGAGCGGGGAGGTCGACCTGGTGATCGTCAGCACCAGCGGCACGCCGCCCGAGGGCGGCATAGCCGTGCCGCTGTTCCGCTGGTATCGCCGCGCCGTGGTCCCTCAGGGGCACCCGCTGGCGAAACTGGGGCGGCCGCTGCGCATCCAGGATCTGGCCGAATACCCGCTGGTCAGCTACGAATCGTCGCTGCAGCCGGAATCGTCGTTGCGCCGCGCCTTTGCCGCAGCGAACCTCACGCCGCGCGTTGCCTGCACGTCGGCCGATGCGGACTTGATCAAGACCTACGTGCTGGCCGGCCTGGGCGTGGGGGTGCTGGCTGAGATGGCCATCGGTGCGGCGGATGCGCGCGAACTGGTGACGCTCGATATCGACGGCCTGCTGCCGGTATGCACCAGCTGGCTGGTACTGCGCCGCGATCACGTGTTGCGCAGCTACGTGGCGCAACTGGCACGACTGGTCGCGCCGCAGATCGACGAAGCCGAACTGCGCCGGGTGGTGGCTGGCCATGCGGAGGCCAATTGGCCCACGCCGCCGCTCTGGAGCGAGTCGCAGCAACGCGGAGTTCGCCGAACCTCGCGCGCCGCCTGAAAGTGCCAGCCGGCAGCGACCTTATCTGAAGTCGCAAGCGGACAATCTTTTAGGCCTACCCTGAAGGCGAACCTTGCACCGCCATGACACGATGACTCGCGCATTGAACCTGCGCGATGTCATCAGCATGGCAGGCCATTCGGCGTGAATGGACCGCTCTTTCGCAAGGAGATTCTTCATGATGTTCGCCACCCATTCCCACTCGTCGCCGATCCGGCGCGCGATTCGTGGATGCATAGTTTCCGCGGCGCTGTTCGGCGCGGGTGCCGCCATGGCGCAGCAGGCGCCCTCCGGTTTGGAAAAAGCCATCGCCGCGGCAGGCAAATGGGTCGCCCAGGCTGACGCCAATCAGGCGGATGCCATGTGGAAGGCGAGCAGCCCGACCATGCAGAAGAACGTGAACCAGGCCGATTGGAACAAATACATCGCCGACGTGCGTCAACAGGCTGGTGCGCAGCAGAGTCGCAACTGGGTGGGCGTAAGCAAGGTCGACAACCCGCAAGGCATGCCGGCGGGGCAGTATCTCAACGTGATCTATTCCACCCGGTTCGCCAAGGCGGCCACGGTGGAAACGGTTTCCATGGCGCAGAACGGTTCCAGTTGGCAGCCGGTGGGGTACATCGTGCGCCCCGCTCAGCCGCCGCAGGCTCAGGGCGGTGCGCCGGGGGCGTCTGCGCCCGCAGCCGCCAAGTAAATCGTGCTTGCCCTGCACGCCGCTTGAGGCGTGCAGGGCACTTCCACTTCAGACCAATCCCTGTTCGCGCAACCACGCCACGACGTGCTCGGCAGCGTCCGCCACGCTGATTGCGCTCGTATCCAGGCGCAATTCCGGTGCTGCGGGTGTTTCGTAAGGATCATCGATGCCGGTAAAGCCCTTGATCTTGCCCGCTCGTGCTGCCGCGTAAAGCCCTTTGCGATCGCGCGATTCGCACACTTCCAGCGGTGTGGAAACGTGGATTTCCACGAAGCGCCCATGTGATTGCACCAGCTGCCGAGCTTCGGTACGCGCTTCGGCATAGGGAGCGATCGGTGCGCAGATCGCGATACCGCCGTGGCGGACGACTTCGCTGGCTACGTAGCCGATGCGCGTGATGTTGGCGTTGCGGTCTTCGCGCGAGAAGCCCAGTCCCTTGGACAGATGCCGACGTACTTCGTCGCCGTCCAGCACGGTGACAGGGCGGCTGCCGGTTTCCAGCAATCGGGCCAGAACGGCCTGTGCCACCGTGGATTTGCCCGACCCGGACAGTCCGGTGAAGAACAGCGCAAAGCCTTGCTGCGCGCGCGCGGGATGACGTTCGCGCAGGATCTTCACCACCTCGGGAAAGGTGAACCATTCCGGGATGGCTTCGCCCTGATGCAAGCGTCGGCGCAATTCGGTGCCGGAAATGTCGCGTACTTCGTCATGCGGCTCCACTTCGGTCTGCGGCAGGTAGGTGTCGCGATTGGCGGCATAGACCATGGCGGGGAAGGGCACTATGCCGATGCCCAGCTCGTCCTGATGCCTGGCCAGCAATTCTTGTGCGGCGTAGGGGTCGTAGAACGGTTTTCCTTGCGAATCCTTGCCCGGGCCGGCATGGTCGCGTCCCACGATGAAGTGACTGGCGCCGTGGTTCTTGCGGATGATGGCGTGCCACAGCGCTTCGCGCGGACCGCCCATGCGCATCGCCAGCGGCAGCAGCGAAAGCGTGGCGTGCTGCTTGGGATAGTGCTCGATCAGTGCGCGATAGCAGCGCACGCGCGTGTAGTGATCGACGTCGCCTGGCTTGGTGCGCCCGACGGAAGGCTGGATCAGCAGTTTGGCGCCGACCTTTTCCGCCGCGCGCAAAGTCAATTCGCGATGCGCGCGATGCATCGGGTTGCGCGTCTGGAACGCCACGATGCGGTGCCAGCCTTGTTCTGCAAACCACTCGCGCAACTGGCGCGGCCCCAGGCGCAACGTCGAGAAGTCGTAGTGCGAAGGCGCTTGAATACCTTTCAGTTTGCCACCCAGGTACACCGAGCCGGTGCGGTCCAGCAATTCGGCGACACCCGGATGCGTGCGATCAGTGGTGCCGAACACTTGCCGCGCTTCGGCGAGGTGATCGGGAAAGTAGATGTCTTCGACCGTCAGCACAGCCAGCGGCGTGCCCTGTGTATCGTTGAGGCTGATCTCGGCGCCTTCGGCAAGACTTGCCGCGAAGGCTTCATCCACATCCAGCGTGATCGGGATCGGCCACAAGGTGCCATCCGCCAGTCGCATGTGGGCGACCACGCCATCGTAGTCGGCCCGGCCAAGAAAGCCTTGCAAGGGCGAGAAGCCGCCGTTGAGCAGCAGTTCGAGGTCGCATAGCTGGCGCTGGTTGAGCGTCCACTGCGGCAGCGAGGCGCTGCGCCGCTTGAGTGCTTCGGCCTCTTCCGGCGGCAGATAGAGTTCGCGCAGGACGCCGCCATGCGGCGCCACCAGTGCATTGTGTTCGGCCGAGGCGATCTCGGCGGCAACGGCGTTCATAGGTTTCCTCGTCGGGGCTGATCAGATGCTTTTTTGTGAAGCTCGTTTGGGTGTTGCGGGAAGTTCACACGTCCAGGTGCAATCCGCATTCGCGCTTGATGCCGAAAAAGCGGGTGTCCTCTTCGCGCATGCCCGGCTCCCAGCGGGCCGTGGTGTGGGTGTCTCCGATCGAGACATAACCCTTGTCCCACAGCGGGTGGTAAGGCAGGTCGTGGCGGCGCAGATAAAGGCCGATGTCGCGATCGGTCCAATCGATGATGGGGTGCATTTTCCAGCGGCCCTGGCGGTGGTCGAGCACGGGCGTTGCGGCACGACTCAGCGACTGTTGACGACGCAGGCCGGCAAACCAGGTGCCCGCTTCAAGCGTGGCCAATGCCTGCTGCATGGGCTCTACCTTGGCCAGCCGGTTGTAGCGGTCGATTCCTTCGCGTCCCTGGTTCCACAGCTGGCCATGCCGTGCTTCCAGCCACGCGGGCGTCAGCGCCGGGCGTACCACGTGCAGATTGAGCGACAGACGTTCAGTCAGGGCATCGATAAACCGATAGGTCTCGGCAAAGAGGTACCCCGTATCGACCACGATGACTGGAATGGAAGGCAACTGCTGCGTGAGCAGATGCAATGACACCGCCGATTGCGCGCCGAAGCTGGACGACAGTACGTGCGCGCCGGGAAGCTCGCGCAACGCCCACTCCACCCGTTCTTCGGCGGTACGGCCCAACAGCCACGCATCGAGTTTGGCGAGGGTGTTCGGATCGCGCGCGGCAAGCTCCGGACTGGGCAGGCTCATGCGAATACCTCTACCTCAATGGCATGCTGTGCTGCAGGCAGAAGGCCGCTGCGCACGAGAAAATCGCCGAAACGTTCCTGCGCGTCGCGCTCTTTGGCATAACGAGTGAAGAGCTCGTCGAGTTCGCGCAGGATTTCCGCTTCGTCGATGTTTTCGCGCAGCACGCGGTTGAGTCGCTGGCCGGCGAAATCGGCGCCAAGCCGCAGGTCGTAGCGGCCGATCGCGCGGCCGACCAGTGCGATTTCGCCCAGATACGGGCGCGAGCAGCCATTCGGGCAGCCGGACAGGCGCAGCAGGATCGGTTCTTCCAGCAGGCCGTGCCGGTCCAGCAGGGCTTCCAGCTTCGGCAGCAATTGCGGCACGTAGCGCTCGCTCTCGGCCATCGCCAGTCCGCAGGTAGGCAGGGCCACGCAGGCGACCACGTGGCGGCGGATGCCGCTGAGCCTGCGGTAGTCGTCCAGCTTGTATTCGGCGACCAGTTGGTCGATGCGCGCGCGCTGCGCCGTTGGGACGTTGGCGATGACCAGGTTTTGATTGCAGGTCATGCGGAAATCGCCCTGATGCTCTTGGGCAATGGCGCGCAAGCCGCTGAGATGCGGTTGGCCGGGGAGGTCGGCAAGACGGCCCGATTCGATCTGTAAAGTCAGGTGCCAGCGGCCGTCGTCGCCTTCGGTCCAGCCATAGCGGTCGCCGTTGTGATCGAAACGGTAGGGGCGCGAGGCTTGCAGCGCGAAGCCGATGCGCCGCTCGAGCTCCGCCTTGAACGCAGCCGCGCCCAGGCGATCGAGCGTGTACTTCAGCCTGGCATGTTTGCGCTCTTTGCGATCGCCGTAGTCGCGCTGCACTTCGATAACGCCTTCGGCAGTGCGCAACAGTTGCTCGGGTATTACGAAGCCAATCACCGTGCCAAGGCGAGGGTAGGTGCTGGCATCGCCGTGAGTTGCACCCATGCCGCCGCCGATGGCGACATTGAAGCCCAGCAACTCGCCGTGTTCGATGATCGCGATCAGTCCAAGGTCCTGCGCAAAAACGTCGATGTCGTTGGTGGGCGGAACCGCCACGCCGATCTTGAATTTGCGCGGCAAGTAGGTGGCGCCGTATAGCGGTTCGCTTTCTTCTTCGCCGCCGCCCACGAGTTTCTCGTCCAGCCAGATTTCGTGGTACGCGCGCGTCTTCGGCTTGAGGTGTTCGGACAGGCGTTCCGCCCAGCGATAGGCGAGGCGGTGCGCAGGCGTCGCGACCGGGTTGGCACTTGCCACTACGTTGCGATTGACGTCGCCGCAAGCGGCGATGGTGCTGACCAGCGCGTCGTTCATCGCCGCGATCGAGCGCTTCAGGTCGTGCTTGAGGATGCCATGCAACTGGAATGTCTGGCGCGTGGTGATGCGCAGCGTGTGATTGGCCCAGGTGCGCGCGATGTGATCGAACGCTAGCCATTGCGCGGGGCTCAGCACGCCGCCGGCAAGGCGCGCACGCACCATGAACTGATAGGCGGGCTCCAGCTTCTGCTTGCGCCGTTCCTCGCGCAGGTCGCGATCGTCCTGTTGATAGCTGCCGTGGAATTTCAGCAGCTTGTTGTCGTCGTCGCTGATGGCGCCGGTGACCGGGTTGGCCAGGCCTTCCACCAAAGTGCCGCGCAGCAGGCGGCTGTTTGCCTTGATGTGCTCGAGTTCGGAAACGTCGTTGTCGCTCATCGCAATTCTCAATACACGTCGCGGGCGTAGCGGCCCTGCTGGATCAACTGGTTCAACCAGGCCTCGGCGTCTTCCGCCGTACGCTGGCCGTGCTCGGCGACGATGTCGATCAACGCGCCGTGCACGTCCTTGGCCATGCGGCTGGCATCGCCGCAGACATAAAGGTGTGCGCCACCGTCCAGCCATTCGTACAAACGGCGCCCCTGTTCGCGCAGGCGATGCTGCACGTAGACCTTGTCGGCCTGATCGCGCGAGAACGCCAGGTCGAGGCGATGCAGTTGCCCGTTCTTCAGGGCTTGCTGCCATTCCACCTGGTAGAGAAAGTCCGACTGGAAATGCGGGTTGCCGAACAGCAGCCAATTGCGTCCGTTGGCAGCGTGTTCGGCGCGCTCCTGCACGAAGGCCCGGAAGGGCGCCACGCCGGTGCCAGGACCGATCATGATGATGTCGCGGTCATCGGCCGGGAGGTGGAAGCGCTCGTTGGCTTCGATAAACACCGGGACGGATTCGCCTTCAGCGCGTCCGGCCAGATAGCGGCTGGCTGCACCCCAGCGCGCGTCGCCGTCGATCGCGTAGTCGACGTGGCTGACGGTCAGGTGCACTTCTTCGCCGACCACCGATTGGCTGGATGCAATCGAGTAGAGCCGCGGCGCTAGGGGGCGAAGTGCCGCTACCAGGGCGTCGGGCGTCCATTCCACCGGATGGCGGCGCAGCAGATCGAGGACCTGCCAGCGCGCGAACAGGTCGGCGAGTTGGTCGCGCGCTGCCGGCGCCAGGAAATCCTGCAAGCGCGTGTCGCCGCTGCGTTCGGCGTGTGCCGCGAAGAAGGGTCGCGTCAGCTGGGTCAGTTCGCGCCGTTCGCTCAGCCAGGTGCGCAAGGGCAGCTCGTCGGTGCCGGCGCGCACCGTGGCGGCGCCGTCCAGGTGCAGCGTATCCAGCACTGCCTCCACCAGTTCGGGCGCCTGGGTCGGCCATACGCCGAGCGCATCGCCCGGCGTGTAGCGCAGGCCGGAACCTTCCAGCGACAGCTCGATGTGCCTCACGTCGCGGTCGCTGTCGCGCCCGGTAATGCGCTGGTTGAGCAGCAGCGGGGCGGCAAACGGTTGCTCGCGGTGCCAGGTTGGCGTGCTGCGCGCGGTGCGCAACGTGGTGACCTTGGCCAGCGGCGTGGACGTCTTGAGCTGTTCGCGAGCCTGCTGCAGGGCCTGCTCCAGCCAGGGCTGGGTGACGGTTTCCAGGTCGACGTCCGCCTCGCCGGTGGGGAGCAGGCGCTGCGCCCCCAGCGTGGCCAGGCGCTCGTCGAGCTGGCGGCCGATGGCGCAAAACTGCGGATAGCTCGAGTCGCCCAGACCCAGCACCGCGTAGCGCAGGCCTTCCAGTTTCGGTGCGCGTGCGCCATTGAGAAATTCCACCAGTGCGCGCGAATCATCCGGCGGCTCGGCATCGCCCTGGGTACTGACGACGAGATACAGCAGGCGTTCCTGCTTGAGTTCGCGGGTGGGGTAGGCGTCGGCACGCACCACGCGGACCGCGAGGCCCGCCGAGGTGGCGCGCCGTCCGAGGTCTTCGGCGATCCGCTTGGCATTGCCGGTCTGGCTGCCGTAAAGCACGGTCAGTCGCGCCTGCGCCTCCGTGGCGGCGGCCGGGTGTTCGGCGTGGGAGGCCTTTGCGCCAGCGAGGCGTTGCGAGGCGACTCCGGCCACGTAACCGGAAAGCCAATGCAGTGCGGCGGTGTCCAGGCCATCGATCAGCCGCACGGCAAGCGCCTGCTTGTCCTCGGTAAGGGGCGATAATGTGAGTGCGGTCATCGTATCTCTTCCATGGACGTATAGACGTCCATTTGCTGAAAGGATGTTAGGACTTCGTTTTTTGGCCAAGAAATGATGGGGTGGCATATCCGCATGCCATTCACTCCTTTCCGCCCTCATTCCTCGGCCGGGCAGCATGGGGTCGTGCCGCTCCAACCCCGGAGCGCACCAGGGAAATGTCCACCCCATCACCAGGCGCCGTGACCGGCGACGCCGGAGGAACCCATGCCTCGAAGACCGAAGTCAGCGATTGCCTCATTCCCGTGGGTCCTGGCTGCCGTGCTAGCCGCCGGACCGGCCAATGCGGATACCAACGACTGGCTCACCAACTGGCCCACCCACGAGACGTTCGGCGACGGTACGGATCTGGGGCTGGTGTTGCGCTATCAGTACGACGCGAACGAATTCTCGAACGGCGACGGCAAATTCGCCGATGCCCATACCAACCGCCGCAAATACCTGGGTTTCTATGTAAAGAAGCCGGGTGTCTACGACGCTACCGTGTATTACGACTTCCAGTCGAAGGCGTGGCAGGACGTGTTCTTTCGGCTGCAGTCGGCCGCCTTGCTGGATCAGGACTTCGGCGCACTCCGCTTCGGCCAGAGCAAGACGCCGGTGAGTTTCGAGGGCGTAACCACCTCGACGCAGACCACCTTTATCGAACTGGCCCTGCCGTCGCAGGCCATCTACGAAAACCGCCGGATCGGCGTGGATTGGGCGATCCAGCGCACGCACTGGCTGGCCAGTCTTGGCTACTACGGCGAAAACCTGGCCGGCAAAAACCCTGGACACACCTTGGCGGCGCGCGCCGCATGGGTGCCCTTGCACCAGCCCGGCGAGGTGCTGCACCTGGGCGTTGCCGCTTCACAGGAGCGGCCCTATGGGATCGTCGACGCGCTAGGCGTGCAGCAGCCCGCCACGGCCAGTTTCAAGACGCCCCCGGAGGCCGGTCTCACCACTGTCGCACTGGTCAGCTCCGGCACGTTTACCGGGGTGGATCACATCAACCGCCTGGGTCTCGAAGAGGTTTGGATCGAAGGCCCCTGGTCGGTCCAGAGCGAATACCTGCAAGCCCAGACATCCTTCAAGAACGGCCGGCCCGATTACGACATCGATGGCTTCTACGCGTTCGGCAGCTGGGTGCTTACCGGGGAGTCGCGGCAATACCACGATGGCAACGTCAGCAACGTGATTCCAGAGCATTCCTGGGGTGCGCTGGAATTCGCATTGCGCTACAGCGAGCTGGATCTCAACGATGGCCGCGTGCTCGGGGGCAGGGAGCACGACTGGACGGCCGGCGCGAACTGGTACGTCGGCACGCATCTGCGCCTGCAGGCCAACTATATCCGGGCGTTCAGCGACCGGCGCGGGTTGGTGATCAACCCGCACGTCGTCGAGCTGCGTGCCGAAATATTCATCTGATCGCCACGGCCGGCGTCCGCCATATGGATAGGACGATCCGCGCTTTCAGGCGTCCAGCCGTCCAAATCTATAGTCGACGATGGGCGTCTTCGCCTGCGCCTTGAGGAGTTCCGCTGCATATGAAACGAAGTCTTGTGTTGCTGTCCGCCGTATTGAGCTTCGCTGCCGCCTGGGTGCATGCGGCGGATACGCGGTTGCTGAACGTGTCCTACGACCCCACGCGAGAATACTTCCAGGACGTGGACGCGAGCTTCAAAGCGCAGTGGGCCAAGCAGACAGGCCAGGCGATCGCCATCACGACTTCCAACGGCGGCTCGGGCAAGCAGGCGCGCGCGGTGCTCGATGGCCTGCAGGCGGACGTGGTGACGTTGGGCCTGGCCTACGACATCGACGTGCTGGCCGATAAAGGCCTGCTGGCAAAGGACTGGCAGACGCGCCTGCCGGACAACAGTTCGCCTTACACGTCCACCATTGTCTTCCTGGTGCGCAAGGGCAACCCGAAGCACATCCGCGATTGGCCCGATCTGATCCGCGCGGATGTACAGGTCATCACTCCCAATCCAAAAACTTCCGGCGGCGCGCGCTGGAATTTCCTCGCGGCGTGGGGCTGGGCCGTGCGCCAGCCTGGCGGCAATGCCGACAAGGCGCGTGCGTATGTCACTGCGTTGTATCAGCACGTGCCGGTACTGGATGCCGGCGCACGCGGCGCCACCAATACGTTTACCCAGCGTGGCATCGGCGACGTGCTGATCGCCTGGGAGAGCGAGGCGCTGCTGGCCCAGCACGAATTCGGCAAGGACAACTACGAGATCGTGCTGCCCTCGTCGACCATCCTGGCCGAGCCGCCCGTTGCCGTTGTCGATAGCGTCGCAGTCGCGCACGGTACGCAAAAAATCGCGCAGGCGTATCTGCAGTATCTCTACAGTCCCGAAGGGCAGGCGATTGCCGCCAGGCACTTCTTCCGCCCGCGCCTGGCTTCGGTGGCGGTCGCCTACGCCGCCCAGTTTCCCGCAGTAAAAACCTTTACCTTGGCCGAGCAGTTCGGTGACTGGCGCAAAGCCCAGGCGACCTACTTCGCCGATGGTGGCGTCTTCGACCAGATCACGGAAGGGGAGCATTGATTCCGTGACGCGGCGCGTCTTGCCAGGATTTCGCTTGAGCACCGGCTATACGCTGGCGGTGTTGGGCAGTTGCGTCTTGTTGCCGCTGGCTGCGCTGTTGTGGACGGCGTGCGAACTGGGGCCGGCCGGATGGTGGGCGCAGGTCGGCACGCGGCGCGTATTGGCATCGTTGCGGTTGAGCTTCGGTGCGGCCTTGCTGGCGGCGACCATCGATGTGCTGCTGGGACTGCTCGTGGCGTGGGTGCTGGTGCGCTACCGCTTCGCCTTCCGGCGCGTGTGCGATGCCTTGGTCGATCTGCCGTTTGCCTTGCCCACCGCGGTGGCCGGCATTGCCCTGACGGCGCTGTATGCACCGAACGGCTGGATCGGCAGCCGCCTGGTGCCATGGGGCATCGAAGTGGCGTACAGCCGCCTGGGCGTGTTGCTGGCGATGGTGTTCGTCGGCCTGCCCTTTGTGGTGCGCACCTTGCAACCGGTGCTGGAAAGCCTCGACGGCGACCTGGAGGAAGCTGCCTATACGTTGGGCGCTTCGCCGATCCAGCGCTTCCTGCGCGTGCTGCTGCCGTTGTTGCTGCCCGCCTTGCTGACCGGCTATGCGCTGGCGTTGGCGCGGGCCATCGGCGAATACGGTTCGGTGATTTTCATTTCCGGCAACCGCCTGTTCCAAACCGAAATCGCGCCGTACCTGATCGTGCAGAAGATCGACTCGCAATACGACTATCGCGGAGCGGCGGCGCTGGGCGCCGTGATGCTGGCGGCATCGTTACTGTTGTTGCTGGCGATGGCGGCTGTGCAACGCTGGGCTCGCCGCTGGGCGGTGCTGCGCTGATGGCGGTGGTCGCCGCAACGATTTCCATTGGCGGACGGCCCACCTGGCCGATCTCGCTGGCGCGCACGGTGCTGGTGCTGTGCGCCCTGCTGGTACTTGGCTGGCTGCTCGTGCTTCCGCTGCTGGCGATCTTTGCCGAGGCGCTGCGGCCCGGCGTCGCCTTCTATCTGGATGCCATTCGCCAGCCCGATACGCTCGCCGCGGTGCGCCTGACCTTGACCGTGGCCGCCATCGCCGTGCCGTTGAATCTGCTGTTCGGACTTGCCGCCGCGTGGGCGATGACGCATTTCGAGTTTCGCGGCAAGGCCTTGCTGGGCGCCCTGATCGATCTGCCGTTCTCGGTCTCGCCGGTGGTGGCGGGCATGATGCTGATACTCGTCTACGGCAAGTACGGCTGGCTGGGTTCGTGGCTGGAGGCTCACGGCGTGCAAGTCATTTTCGCCTTGCCGGGGCTGGTGCTGGCGACGGTATTCGTCACCTTGCCCTTCGTGGCGCGCGAACTCATTCCCCTGATGCAGGCACAAGGTTCCGAGCAGGAAGAGGCCGCGCTTACCCTGGGTGCGAACGGGTGGCAGATTTTCTTCCGCGTCACGCTTCCTCGAGTGCGCTGGGCATTGTTGTACGGCGTATTGCTTTGCAATGCGCGCGCGATGGGCGAGTTCGGAGCGGTGTACGTGGTGTCCGGCCACCTGCGCGGCCTCACCAACACCTTGCCGCTGCAAGTCGATCAACTTTACGAAGAAAATTTCGCCGCCGCCTTTGCCGTGGCGTCATTGCTCGCGCTGCTTACGCTGGTGACACTGGGCATCAAGCGTTTGCTCGAGTGGCGTCACGGCGGCGAACTGAAAGGGCGGCATTAGGGAACGCCATGGGTATCGATATTTCACGCTTGCGACGCCAGTTCGGGTCATTCATTGCACTGGACGACATCAGCCTGCGCATCGGCGACGGCGAATTTGTCGCCGTGCTCGGTCCTTCGGGTTCCGGCAAGACCAGCTTGCTGCGCATTCTTGCAGGGTTGGACCAGCCCGACAGCGGCAGCGTGCAGCGCGACGGGCAGGATCTGCTGGCACTGGATGCGCGCCGCCGCGGCGTCGGCCTGGTGTTTCAGCACTACGCGCTTTTTCCGCATTTGACGGTGGCGCAGAACGTGGCTTTCGGCCTGCGCGTTCGTCCGTGGCGCTTGCGGCCCAAAGCGGCCGTGATCAAGGCGCGCGTGGATGAATTGCTACGGCGTGTGGAACTGGATCAACTTGCCGCGCGCTATCCCGCCCAGCTTTCCGGTGGGCAGCGGCAGCGCGTGGCATTGGCGCGCGCCTTGGCGATCGAGCCGAGGCTGCTGTTGCTGGACGAACCGTTTGGCGCCCTGGACGCGCAGGTTCGTGTCAATCTGCGCCGTTGGCTGCGCGAATTTCATCGCTCGCTGGGCATCACTTCGTTGTTCGTGACGCACGACCAGGACGAAGCATTGGAAATGGCCGATCGCGTGATCGTGATGAATCGCGGCTGCATTGAGCAGGTCGGTACGCCCGAGCAGGTCTACCATCGGCCGGCTACGCCTTTTGTATCGAAATTCATCGCACGCGGGCAGGCGGTGCCGGGCGAAGTGACGGCTTCCAGCCTGCGTGTGCTGGGTGCATCGTGGCGGCTGGAAGGCTTTGCGGACGAAACGTGGCACGCGGTGGAGGTGCACGTGCGCCCCGAGCACATCGTTTCTTCGCCACGCCCAGGTGAAGGCCTGCCGGCGCGCCTGCTTGGCGTGAGGCACGTCGCCGGCACCACCTTGGCCAGCTTGCAGGTGGATGGCATGCACGAACCGCTCGAGGCCGCCTGGAACGGGCACGATGGCGGACGCCATGCCTCTGGTGAGCGCGTTACGGTTCAATTCCAGGCGTTGACGGTGTTCGGGCTCGATCGCGAAGGACGCGTTTGTGCGCGGGCGGATTGCCACACTCCGCACCTGGCTTCGCCGGTTGTCAGCGGACCCTGGCGGCGGCTGGAAGCGTGAGCCTCACCCGGTGAGCCACTTCACGCGATGCTCGGCATGCCGCAGCGCCGCTGCGGTCTTGATATCCACGATGCCGTCGACGGCAAGTCCGTAATCGTATTGAAAGGCCTCGACGGCGCGACGCGTGCGATCGTTAAAATCGACATCGCCTGGCAACTCGCCATCGAGGTCGCGGTAGCCGATGCGGCGCAGTTGGCGGTGAAGCCGTTTTACTGGTTCGCCGGAGTCGCCCTGTTTCAGCAAAACCTCCGGTGCGGGATGCAGCGCTTCCGTTCCTTGCATGAGCGAGCGACCTCCTTGGCGTCTGCCCATTACTTTGGTCGTCCCAGCGATTTGCTTCTGTCAGGCGACGCTGAGGCTTGCTGAAAGATTCCGACGACCCCCGTGCCGGGGTAAAGGCGCGGTCGATGCGGGCATAATGGGTGCATGCCCGTGATGACCCCTTCCGCAGAATCCTCGTCGCTGCGCGCGCTGATCGACGATCGCTACGCACAGCTGGTTGCCCGCTGCCGTGCCGCAGGCGTGCCCCTGCACGACGATGCCGGCGTGGCCGAGCGCATCCGGCGTACCTTGCTGGCCAGCGATTTCGCTTTCGAAACCTGGCGCAACCAGCCGCAGTTGCTGGCGCCGGTGGGCCTGGAACGCCTGCGTTCCGGTCACGACGCGGCCGCGCGCATCGATGCCTTGAAGCTGGATACCGACGAAACGGCAAGCATGTCCGCGCTGCGCCGCTTCCGGCATGCCGAGGCGCTGCGCCTGGTGTTCCGCGACGTCAACGGACTGGACGACCTGCCGGAAATTCTTTCCGCCACCAGTGTGCTCTACGAGGCCTTGCTGGGCAGCGCGCTGGCGTGGTCCGAGCGCATGCTGGCTGAGCGCTACGGGCATGCACGCGGTGAAGACGGTACTGTGCAGCGCCTGATCGTGATCGGCTTTGGCAAGCTGGGCGGCAGCGAGCTGAATTTCTCTTCCGATATTGACCTGGTGCTGGCCTACCCGCAAGGCGGCGAGAGCGATGGTGCACGCTCGCTCGACAACAGCGAATATTTCGTACGCCTCGGGCGCCAGCTGGTGCGCTTGCTCAACGAGCCCACCACCGACGGCATTTGTGCGCGCGTGGATTTGCGCCTGCGTCCGTTCGGCAATGCGGGCCGGCTCGCCCTGCCGTTCAGTGCGATGGAACAGTATTACCAGCGCGAAGGCCGTGATTGGGAGCGCTACGCGTGGATCAAGGCGCGCGCCGTGGCGGGCGATCGCAGCGCCGGCAAGCAGTTGCAGGAAATGCTGCGCCCGTTCGTCTATCGCAAATACCTCGACTACACCGCTTTCGCCGGCTTGCGCGAAATGAAGGCGCTGATCGATGCGGAAGTGGCGCGCAAGGATCTGGCCGACAATCTCAAGCTGGGGCCGGGCGGCATCCGTGAAATCGAATTCATCGTGCAGTTGGTGCAGTTGATCCGCGGCGGCCGCGAACCCAGCCTGCGCGTGCGCGGCCTGCTGCCCGCGCTCACTGCTTGCGAAGGGCGCGGCCACATTCCGGCTGCGCGTGCGCGTGCCTTGCGCGAGGCGTATGTATTCCTGCGGCGGTTGGAAAATCGCGTGCAGATGCTGCGCGACGCGCAAACCCACGATCTTCCCGATGACGTCCTGAGCCGCGAGCGCCTTGCCTTGAGCCTCGACTATCCGGCCTGGGAGCCACTCGCCGAAGAACTGGCGAAACATCGCGAAATCGTCGCTGCCGAATTTGCCGCCGTGCTGATGCCCGAAGGCGGCGCCAAGACCCACGTACCCGCCGCCGATGCGGTGTTGTGGCAGCGCGCCTGCGACGAATCGCTGAAAGCGGAGCTGATGGAAGCCTCGGGCTTCGCACCCGGCGCGGACGCCGCCGAAGCATTGCTGAAGTTGCCGCAGGCGGCGCAGTTGCGCGCCATGTCGGCACGCGCACGCGAGCGGCTCGATCACCTGATGCCGCAGCTGTTGGCAGTCGCGCGCCAGACTTCCGCGCCGGTGCCGTGTTTGCTGCGCCTGTGTCGCCTGGTGCAGACCGTGGCGCGTCGACCTTCGTATCTGGCCTTGCTGGAAGAGCAGCCGGCCGCGCGCAAGCGCCTGGCACAGCTGTTCGCCGACAGCGCCTTTCTCGCCGAGCGGGTGATTGCCCAGCCATTGTTGCTCGATGACGTGCTCGACCCGCGCATCGATCAATTGCCGCTCAAGCGCGCCGATATCAGCGCCGAGATCGCACACGTCCTCACCACCCTGGACGAACGCGAAGCCGAAGCCGAGCTGGAGCGCATCAACGAATTCAAATCCAGCATCGCGTTTCGCCTTGGGCTGGCGTTCAACGACGGCCGTGCCGATGCGGTGGCTACGGCACGCAGGCTTGGTGCGCTGGCCGAATCGATAGTCATCGCCGTCGCCGCGTTGGCCGAGCGCGAAGTGATTGCGCAGCACGGGCGTTTGCCTGGGGTCGGTTCCGGCTTCTCGGTGCTCGGCTATGGCAGCCTGGGCGGCGAGGAGCTCGGTTTCGCGTCCGATCTCGACCTGGTGTTCGTGTTCGATGGCCAGCGTGCGCAGGAGATGAGCGATGGCCCGCGCCCGCTGGACGGTTCGCGCTGGTATCAGCGTCTTACCCAGCGCGTGATGAACTGGCTCACCGTGCTCACGCGAGCAGGGCGTTTGTACGAAGTGGACACGCGCCTGCGCCCGGACGGCTCCAAAGGCTTGCTGGTGGGCAGCCTCGATGCTTTCGTGGCTTATCAGGAAAGCCGCGCCTGGACCTGGGAGCATCAAGCCCTGTTGCGTGCGCGGCCGGTAGCCGGCGATGCGGCATTAAATGCCGAACTGATCGAGGTGCGCCGCCGCACCTTGGCAGTACCGCGCGATGCCGCCGCCGTGCTTGCCGAGGTCAGCAACATGCGGCAACGCTGGCGCGCAGAGCGCGATCGCTCCGACGCTACGCAGATCGATCTGAAACAGGGTCATGGCGCCTTGCTCGATATCGAGTTCGCGCTGCAAGGGTTGGTGCTGGCGCATGCGGCGAAAAATCCGAACCTGCTCAGCGTGACGGCCAACGCCGGTCTGATCGAATCCTGCCGCGACGCCGGCCTGCTCGACACCGCCCAGGCCAATTGCTTCAGCGTGGCCCATGCCGAACTGCTGCGGCGGGCCTTGCTCTGCACGCTGGATCTGCGCTCGCGCATTGCGCCGCGCGACGAAGAGCTGGAAACGCTGTGCGGCGATGTCACCGTGGTCACCCGCGCGCTGGGCTTCCATTTCTAGCGCGCCAACCTTGCAAAAAGCGCCGTTGCGTCGGCGCCTGCCGGTGCGACTACGTTCGCCGCACTGCTGGCACGCACAAAAACAGCCATCGATCCCCTACACGGGTCCCGCGCGCTCATTTGATAAATTGGCACCGTCATCAACGCCCACTCGAAACAGGCAACGTCGATGACCCATGCAGCAATGTGTGGAAGGCGCGGACCGTGAGAGCAGCAACTCCCACGATCCGCTAACCAAAACCAACACCAAGGATGTTGATCATGGCTACCCAAGATCATACGGCAGACGCACGCCCATCGGTTCGCAACGAACCCGTTTCAGAATCCTTCCCGTTCGCCGGCTACCAGCTCTATCCGCTGAGTCGCACGCAGCAAAAGCGGCTGACCAACAGCGCGCGCATCGCTGGCGTCGCCCATGCCACCGGCACCATCGAAGCCTTGCTGGAATACAGCGAAGCCTACAAACGCGCACGCATCGGTCGCACCCGCGACCCGATCAGCCCCTGGCCTCTGATTCCTTCCGAAGCCAGCGGTCTGCACGCCGCGCTCTACTACCTGCGCCAGTACGCCGGCACGCTCCCGCCTGAGCCGGGTGGATAACCCGTAACTGCCGCATGATCGCCACCGCGGCACACCGCTTGAGGAATGGTGTGCCGCACTTAAAGGCGCGCTGTGCGGCCGCGTTCGCCGGGGAATTGAAATGGTGGTGGGATTGGAGTCGTACCTGTGCGTCCGTGGAGACCCTTCGCTATGCTCAAGGCCTGGTCAAGGACTACAGAAAAAGCGCAATGGACGTCATCTACAGCCGGCACTACAACATCGACTTGGGGTTGCTTAACCGGCTTCATCCATTCGATGGCACCAAGTTCCGTGCTATCCACGACGGATTGAAAGCCAACTCGCGCATCAACTTCGTCGAACCCGCGGAGCCGGCGAGCATGGAACTCATTGATGGCTTTTTGACCAGTCTGATGTCCAAGCAGGTTCGCAGCGCGGTGCTGGTGCTGCGCGCGCTGGAAGTGCCGCGCATTCCGTTCATGCGCTTTTCCTTTATCGACCGCAAGGTCCTCGCCCCCATGCGTTGGGGCGTGGCAGGGACGATGCTCGGTGCAGTGAATGCATTGGAACGCGGCGGTGTCCATTGGAACCTGTCGGGCGGATACCACCATGCCATGCCGCAAGCCATGGAAGGCTTTTGCATCTACAACGACATAGGCATCTGTCACGGGGACCTCGTCAGGCGCGGCTTGCTTGCACCCGACGATAAAGTGCTGATCATCGATACCGATGCGCATCATGGAAACGGAAACGCCGCTACGTTCAAGAACAACAGAAACGTGACCCTTCTCGATGTCTACAACGTGGGGATATATCCCACCTCCGAGTACACCCGCAGGCGCGTGGATATCCCGGCGCCCATGGCCATGGGCACCGATGGCGAGACTTATTTGAAGCACTACGCCGAGGCGCTGGAAAAATTAGCGGATGGCTATCGCCTTGCCTTTGTCGTGGCCGGCACGGATACCTTGGCAAGCGACAGGCTGGGCGGACTGTGTTTGAGCATCGATGACGTTGCGGAGCGAGAACGATTGACCTTGCACGCGTTGAGCCGCCGTTCCATTCCGACGGTGATGCTGGGCGGCGGCGGATACTCCAAAGACAGCGCGAAAGCGGCGATTCGCGCCATTTCTATT
Source organism: Dyella mobilis (assembly GCF_016904945.1). Lineage (GTDB taxonomy): Bacteria > Pseudomonadota > Gammaproteobacteria > Xanthomonadales > Rhodanobacteraceae > Dyella_B > Dyella_B mobilis. The sequence continues at coordinate 51,565 of NZ_JADIKF010000037.1, read as the reverse complement.
TGTTCGGAAATACCAGGCATTCACTAGCCTGATGCCTGGCAGGCTGTTTTTATTGGAAGGCCGCCCATTTGCATCTGCATCCGCCATGGTCTACTGACTGCGCACGCTGCCATCGCCAATACCCAGGCACCATCGCACGTAAACGGCCACGCGATGCGCAAACGGACTGGCCTCGCTCTTTTCGCGGCAGGGCGTGTGCGGCGGCTGCGGTCGCGGGTCGGCGAGTTCGCGCGCCAGCCGCACATTGCCGATGTGGCCGTGCAGGAACAGCAGCTCAGTCCACGGCGATGGCATGACGCACTCCCGTTGCCGAGGAGGAGGGTGTGTCGACTGTGTTGCCGCAAAGCGGCGTAGCAAGCATCGAAGCTCGCTGGCAGAAACGCGTGTACCACGAGGACAGTCGAGGGCGTGACGGCTGGAAGGCGTAGATGTCGCGGAACTCGATCCAGCTCAATGCGGTAGCCAGGGCGATGTCGCCGATATCCGGTTCTTTGTCTTCGCGAATGTGTGCTTCCAGAAAATCGCAGGCGGCGACAATCTTTTGCAGATGACCTTCGCGCAAAGGTGCCCAGCGCAAGGGCTCGGGGCGGCGCTCGGTTTCCCAGCGGACGGCGATGCCGGCGTCGGCCAGGCCCGTCGCAATGGCTTGATGGCGGAGTGCGGCGAAGCGCTCCGGGGGCGATGCGGGAATGAGCTTGCGTCCGTCATGCAGGCCGTCCAGGTATTCGCAAATGACGCTGGAATCGAACAACACCATGCCATCGTCGTAAATCAGCACGGGTACCTTGCCCAGCGGATTGAGCGCGAATACGACTTCGTTGCGCAGGGTCGGGCTGGTTTCGTGATGGATGATTTCCAGCCGGTCGGCCAATCCCGCCTCGTGAGCGAACACCAGCACTTTGCGCGCATAGGGTGAGTGCGTCTGGTAAAGGAGCTTCATGGAATGGATGCTGCCAACGCGTTGGGGAGAGCGAGCTATGCTAGGGTCCGCCTGCGCGGCCCGCCCGCGACTTTGGGTGGCATTGCAGGTTTTTCCCTCGACTCACACGGCACGCGTGCACAGGTGGCCATGGAACTGGACAAGCTCGATCGGCGCATTCTTTCCGTCATTCAAAAAGATGCCCGCCGCGCGGCCGAATTGATCGGAGCGGATATCGGCCTGTCCGCCTCGGCAGTACAGCGGCGCATGGCGCGCATGCGCGACGAAGGCGTCATCACGGCGGAAGTGGCGGTGATCGATCCCAAGCGCGCCGGCCACCCGTTGACGATGATCGTCGACGTGGAAGTGGAGCGGGAGCGGCCGGAGTTGCTGGCCAGCCTCAAGCAATGGATTGCCATGGAAGCGCGTATCCAGGAAGCCTGGTACGTCACCGGGGCGGGCGACTATGTATTGGTCGTGGTGGCGCGCGATGTCGAGGACTTCGAAGCCTTGATGCAAAGACTGGTATCGGATAACGCGAATGTGCGGCGCTTCCAGACCCGGGTGGCGTTGAGCACGCTCAAGCGCGGCATGCTGATACCGATGGAGCCGGCGGATTGATCGAATCAATCCGCCAGCAGGCGTCGGCGCAACATCTGGGCGATCGCCGCCGTTTCGCGCAACGGCGTCTGTCGCGCCGGTGGTATGGCATCCAGGTCGTGCAGCGATTCCGCTTCGCGCAAACTTAGATGAAACCGTTTGAGTTTGTCCGGTAGCGGCGCCAGTGTCATCGTTTGCACGGCACAACCCACGGCGCATGCTTCGCTGAGCATGTTGACCGAATCGGGTGTTACCACCAGCTGATCGGCCCAGCCCATCACGCCGGGGTAGGGGTTGTTGCCGTCCATGGGACCTGACCACAGCAGGCCGGGGACGTCGCGCAAGGCCGCGCGCATGCGTTCGATCACTTCAAGCGGTGTGCGGCGTGAAGTCAGCACCAGCAGGCTGCCGCCTTCTGCACGCTGGCGGGCGAGCAGTTTTTCGAGCAACGACTGTATGTATTCGTCATCGATGCGGATGCCCTTGCGCGGTCCGCCGACCAGGACGCCCACGCGTGGCGTAGGGAAATCGCCCAAGGCGGGCCAGGCATCGCGGCCATCCTGCAGCCAGGCGTCGTCGATCGGGTTGAGCGAGCCCAGGGGTTGCAGCACGTTGGGGCCGCTCAGCCGGTCGTGGCGGGGGGCGATGACCGTATCCCAGTGTGCCGGATCGATGCGCGGATCGAGGATCTGCACTGTGTGGCAGCGCGGGCCAGCCAGCGTGCGCAGCATGCGGGTGAGCAGCGCCGCGTTGCGGCCGCAGCCGATGGCCAGTTCCGGCCAGGGCGGCCCGAAGCTGTCTCGCTGTGAACGGGGCAGGGCCAGGCGACCGCCCAGGGTCAACCGGGGCGAAGCCCAGGACCACGGTGCGCGCGGCGACAGCATCAGGTGACGGACGGGCATCTGCATCCGTTCGGCCAGGGCCAGGGCCTGGCGCTGGTTGCCGGCGGCATGGTCGGTGATGGCCCAGCACTCGCCCTGCAAGGCTTGGTGGCTCATGCGCGGGCCACGCGGTCAAGGGCGATTGTCGTCGGATTGTGCACAGTTCGTTTCGCCCATTGGTCTTGGATCGATACCGCTTCCGCTTACACTTTGTAGCTGTTGCGCCACGATGGCGCGTCATTCATGCAGAGGATACCGATGAGCGAGAAGCTTGCCGAGGCGGCGCTGGACCAGTTGTTCCGCCATGCCCGTACCTATAACGCCTTCCTGCCCAAGCCGGTGACGGACGAGCAATTGCACGCGCTGTATGAACTGGCCAAGTTCGGTCCGACCAGCGCCAACTCCTCGCCGATGCGCGTCGTGTTCGTGAAATCCGCGGAGGCCAAGGAAAAGCTCAAGCCGTTCCTCTCCGAGGGCAATCGGGCCAAGACCTTGGCGGCGCCGATCACGGCAATCATCGCCAACGACCACGAGTTTTACGAAAAGCTGCCGCAACTGTTCCCGCATGCCGATGCACGCAGCTGGTTCGTCGGCAACCCCGAGCTGATCGAGCGCACGGCCTTCCGCAATGCAACCCTGCAGGGTGCCTACGTGATCATGGCGGCGCGGGCGGTGGGTCTGGATTGCGGCCCGATGTCCGGCTTCGACAACGCGGGCGTGGACGGGGCGTTCTTTGCCGGTACGTCGATCAAGTCGAATTTTCTGATCAATATCGGCTATGGCGATGCCAGTCGCGACCTGTTCCCGCGCAGCCCGCGCCTGTCGTTCGATGAAGCCTGCCGCGTGGAGTAACGCGCACCTTTGCGGAGCGCCCTAAGATGGGGGCTCCGCAGAGCGTCACGCGAAGCTGAACTCCGACGATGATCGAACCCCTCGAGATCTTTCTGCGTCTGGTCCTGGCTGCCGTGCTGGGTGCGGTGATCGGCTTGAACCGCAGCCGCAACGAATGGACCGCCGGCATGCGCACGCACATGCTGGTGAGCGTGGGGGCGGCCCTGGCCATCATCGTGTCGGCGTTCGGCTTCCACGACGTGCTCGGACAGCCGAACGTGGTGCTCGATCCATCGCGTATCGCGGCCCAGGTGGTCAGCGGCATCGGCTTTCTGGGCGCCGGCACCATCATGTTCATGCAGCGCGAGCAGATCGTGCGCGGACTGACGACGGCGGCGGGCTTGTGGGCCACCGCGTCCATCGGCCTGGCGGCAGGCAGCGGTTTGTATGCGGCAGCGGTGATTGCCACGGCGGTGTGCTGGCTGATCCTGGCCTTGCTCAAGCCGCTGGAGCGGCGCCTGATGGCGTGGCGGCGGCGCGGTATCCCGCGTCTGCGTGTACGCCTCGCCGATGCGGCGGCGCTGGGTTCGATCGAGGCGATCGTTTCGCGCCGGCATTTGCCTTTGCAGAAAATGATTTTGCGTCGCCGGGAAGACGGTGACGATCAAGTGGATCTGGTGTTCGGACCGGCCATGCGCAACGACCAGTTGATGAGCCTGGCTGAAGACCTGCGTGAGCTGGAAGGTTTGCAATCGGTGTCATTCGAATCGGCGTCGCCGACGCCTTCTTCCCCCCCTAATGATTGAGGCAGGAGATTTTTCATGCGTACCCTTCGTTATGTGATGCTGGCTGGCCTGCTCGGCGCCGCAATGTCGGCCCAGGCCGCCCCGGTGACCTATCAGCTCGACCCCAGCCACACCATGGTGCTGTTTAGCTGGAGCCATTTTGGTTTTTCCAATCCGGTGGCCGACATCGGCATTGATGAGGGCAGCAAACTAGTGTTCGACCAGCAGGACCCGTCCAAGTCCTCGGTGGACGTCACCATGCCGCTGAGCAAGCTTGACACCCACGTGGCGGCGCTGGACGAACACCTGAAGCAGCCCGACTTCTTCAATGCCGACAAGTACCCCACCATCAGCTTCAAGAGCACCGGCGTGCAGAAGGTGGATAGCACGCACTACACGATCGTGGGCAATCTCACCGTGCACGGCGTGACCAAGCCGGTGACCCTCAATGCCACGCTCAACAGCATGGGCCCGAATCCGTTTACCGGCCAGCCGGCGATCGGCTTCAATGCCACCGGCACGCTGAAGCGTTCCGATTTCGGTCTCGGCTCCTTTGTGCCGAAAGTGAGCGACGACATCCAGCTCACCATCACCACCGAAGCTTCGGTGCCGAAGGCCAAGTAAGGCGCGTTTTGCCTCCTCTCCCCCTTGACCGGGGAGGGGAGCGCCATGCCGGGGGATGCGTGGGCCTGCTACCATTGCGCACCCAATGTCTTACCCGGAGCAACATCCCATGTCGGGTTCCCCCGCCGCGGCCAAGCCCATCCTGGCGAATGCCGAAAATCGTTACGAAGTGACGCGTTCGGACCTTCCGTTGTCCTGTCCGATGCCCGGCATGGCCCTGTGGAACTCCCATCCGAAGGTCTACCTGCCGGTCGTTCAGGATGGCGGCGAGTCCGTATGTCCTTACTGTGGCGCACATTACGTGCTGCGCGACTGATCATCGACCGACATCCCGGCGCCGCGAGGCGCCACACGGCACGATTAGTGCTTGTTTTATCGGATGAAAGTCGCAAATGAGGGAATCATGTCCGTAGCCGCTACGCCGGCCAGGGTGCTGACTGTTGTGCAGCTGATCCCTGCGTTGCGCGCGGGCGGGGCGGAGCGCTCCGTGCTGGAGTCAGGACAGGCTTTGGTGCAGGCTGGGCATCGCTCGGTGGTGATCTCCGCCGGCGGTCGCATGACCGACCAGCTGGAGGCCGAAGGCAGCGAGCACATCACGCTGGATATCGGGCGCAAGTCGCTGCGCACGCTGGGCAAGCTGTGGCAGTTGCGCCGTTTGCTGCGCGAGCTGAAGCCGGACATCGTGCACGTACGTTCGCGCTTGCCCGCCTGGATGGGTTGGTGGGCGCTCAAGGGCATGTCGCCGCGGCCGCATTTCATCACCACCGTGCATGGCCTCAATTCGCCGGGCCGCTACAGCGCCATCATGCTGCGCGGCGAACGCATCGTCGTCGTTTCGCAGACGGTTCGCGACTATCTGCTCAGCCATTATCACAAGCTCGATACCTCGCGTATCCGCATCATTCCGCGCGGCATCGACCCGGAAGCCTTTCCTTACGGCCATCGCCCGGACGAGGCTTGGCAAAAGGCCTTCTTCACCGAATTTCCCCAGCTCGCCGGTGCGCCGCTGCTGACCTTGCCGGCGCGTGGCACGCGTCTGAAAGGGCATCACGATGCCATCGAACTGGTGGCTGACCTCAAGCAGCGCGGCATCGAAACGCGATTGCTGTTGCTGGGTGTGATCGAGCCGGGCCGCGAGGCCTATGTGGCCGAGTTGCAGCAACGGGTCAACGCGCGCGGCATCGCCAGCCAGGTCGTGATGACGGCGCCGCGGGAAGATGTCCGTGACATCTACGCCATGTCGGCACTGGTACTGCAGTTGTCGAACAAGCCCGAGGCGTTCGGCCGTACCGTGGTGGAGGCGCTATCGTTGTGCCGTCCGGTGCTGGGCTATGCCCATGGCGGTGTCGGCGAACTGCTGGCCGAACTCTACCCTGCGGGCCGCGTGCCGCCCGGCGATCGCGAACGCCTGGTGGAGCGTGCCGCCGAATTGCTGCGTGTCGCACCGCCCATCGCACCGCTGCAACGCTACCGTTTGATCGACATGCAGCACGCCGCGCTGGCGCTTTACGAGGAAGTAGCCGCCTAAGCGCCTTACAATGCCCGGACCCGTCTGCGGACCCTGGCATGCGTTATTCCCTACCGGCACTGAAAGATCTGCTGCGCTCGCCGCTGCTGCCGTCGTGGCTGCTGATTGCGTTGTTGCCGTTCGGGCGCAGTGCCGAGCTGGCCACGGGCCTGTGTGTGATCGGTTGCCTGCTGGCGTTGCGCCGCGAACCTGGAGTATTGCGTGCGGATCCCGGCATCCGGCTGCTGCTGGTGTTGCTGGCTTGCTATATCGGGGCGGCATTGATCTCGGCGTTCACTGCAGTGATGCCGGGCAAGAGCTGGTCGACCGTGCTGGGCTTGCTGCGCTATGTACCGCTGGGTGCCTATGCCTGCTACGCGATGCGTGGGCAGCTGCAGGTGCGCGGCTTCTATTTCGCCGTGGCGGCAGTGATTGCGTTCTGGGTCCTGGATGCCTGGATGCAGATGCTTACCGGCTGGAGCCTGCGCGGCCATGCGGAACCCGAGCGCATCTCCGGCCTTTTCGGCGCCGATGATCCCAAGCTCGGGCCTACGCTGGCGGTGCTGTCGCCGTTTGCGCTGTGGGCTGCACGGGAGCAATGGCAGAGGCCCGGTTTGATCGTGGGTCTGGGCCTGCTGCTTGGACCAGTGATGTTGAGCGGGTCGCGCGCGGCCTGGATCGGCTTCGGGCTGGTTGCGCTGGTATTCCTGTGGCGAGAGGCGGGTTCGCTGCCGCGTTTTGCCGTCGCCTGCGCGATTGCCGCAGCGGTACTGCTGGCAGCTGGCGGGCTGGCCTGGAAAACCTCGACGCGTTTCGATGCGCGCATGCAGCGCACGCTGACGGCGCTCGGTGGCAGCGAGCAGGCGATCAACCAGGCGACCACTGGCCGGCTGGATATCTGGCGCAACAGCCTGGCGATGATCGCGGCGCATCCGGTCACCGGTGTCGGCGTGCGGGATTTTCGTTATGCGTATCCGCAGTTCGCGCCGGCCAACGATCATTTCATGGTGGCGGAGAACTGCGGCGACGGCGTAGGCGCCTGTCATCCGCACCAGCTCGTGCTGGAGATTCTCACCGAGACCGGCGTCGTCGGCCTCTTGCTGTGGTTGACCGGCGTGGTCTTTGCCTGGCGTGCCTGGCGGCGCGTGGGCAAGGTGGGACGGGAAACGGCTTTTCCAGTGAGCCTAGCTCTGGTTGCGATGCTCTTTCCGCTGAATACCCATTTGGCCTTCTATTCGGCGTGGTGGGGACTGTTGTTTGCCTGGCTGCTGGGGCTGTGGTGCGCGACGCTTTGTGCTGCCGGCAAGGAAACGCGCCATGGCCCGTGAGCCGCTCTCGGTTGTCCTGATCACCTACAACAACGCCGACACGCTCGATGCCTGCCTGCGCGAAGTGGATTGGGTCGACGAAATCGTGGTGCTCGATTCCGGCTCCACCGACAGCACGGTGGCCATTGCCCGCATGCACGGGGCGCGTGTTGAAGTGCATCCGTTCGACGACTACGGTCCGCAAAAACAGCGGGCCTACGATCTGGCGCGCAACGACTGGTTGCTCAACCTCGATGCGGACGAAATACTTTCGCCGGGCACGCGAGCCATCATCGAGCGCGCACTGGAAGATCCCCGGCATGCCGGTTTCCGCCTGCCGCGTCGCGAACGCATGTTCTGGACCGTGCAGCATCGCTGGAGCCATCGCAACGGCCATTTGCGCCTGTTCAACCGCAAGCATGGCGGCATGAACGACGTGGAAGTGCACGCCGCCGTGGAAGTGCGCGGCCCGGTGAAAACGCTGTGGGGCGCCGACTTCGTCAATGACGGCGATGGCGACATTGCCACCCGGGTGGAAAAGATCAACCGCTACAGCAGCGGCATGGTGGCGCACAAACTGCGCCGCGGCCAGGGTTTTACCGGCTTGCGCATGGTGATCTATCCGCCGCTGTTTTTCCTGCGGCAATATTTGCTCAAGCGCTATTTTCTCAGCGGCTGGGCGGGTTTCATCGCCAGCGTGCTGGGGTCGTTCTACGTGTTTTTGAAATACGCCAAGTTGCACGAGGCGCGCCGGGCGAAATCGCGTAATCCATAGATGAGTAGGTTGAGTTAGCGCAGCGTAACCCAACGAGTCTTCGCCGATGCGCCTAAGATCGTTGGGTTACGCTGCGCTAACCCAACCTGCAGAGTCGCATGGCGGCATCAACTGTCGCTCAAGATGCGCACGAATTCGTCGGCAATCACGCGCGTGCTGAAGTGCCGATCGACGAAGTCGCGCGCGGCCACGCTCATCGGTTCGCGCACTTGCTCGTCGCACATCCGCAAGATGGCGTTGCGCCACGCCGCCGCATTGCCCGGCGGTAGCAGCAGACCAGTGACATTGGGCGAGAGCGTTTCGGGAACGCCGCCGACATTGCTGCCCAGCACCGGTGCTCCGGCGGCTTGCGCTTCCACTGAAACGCGGCCGAAGGTTTCGGTGGCGATCGATGGGAATGCCAGCATCGAGATGGCGCTGTAGTACGGGTGCACGTCGTCGATCCAGCCCAGCACGTGGTGCCGGTGGGCGAACGAGCCGGCTTCGATGCGTTCGCCCAACTGTTGCGAATCCGGGCCGTGCCCCAGCCAGATGCAGTGCAGTCGCGGCTCCTGCGCCATGGCGCCTTCGGCCGCTTCGAGCAGGGTGAAAATGCCCTTACTGTGATGGATGCGACCGAAATAGCCGAGCACGATCGCATCTTGCGGCATGCCCAGTTCGTGCAGGATCTGGCTGCGCCGTTGCGGATCGGGCTGGCACCAGGCCATGTTCACCGGGTTGTACAGCACGCGCACCAGCGGCGGCGGAACGCCGCGGTCGAGATAGGCCTGGCGTGCATGGCTGGAAACGGCGAAGAAGCGCTGGGCAAGGCGGGGGATCAGATAGCCCGATACGCGCCCCATCGGCGGCGTGCGATGACGGAACAAGGCCACCGGTACTCTGAGCAGCCGGCTGACCAGGATCAGCGGCCAGTATTCCTTGCCGAAATTGCCGACCAGCCAGTCCGGCTTGAGGTCGCGCGCGGCCTTGAACGTGGCGCGGTAGCCGCGGAGGTCGAAGACGTTGCGGAACTTCGCCGGGTACAGGCGCACGCCCGACGCGGCCAGATGATTGGCGATCAAGCCCCCCGGATAAACCACGGCGCTGACTTCGTGGCCGGCCTCGACCATGGCTTGCGCCAGGGCGATGAAATGCGTCGCGGCGCCCGTGTTTTCCGGATTGGTGCCGACAAAAAGGAATTTCACTTGCGACGGTTCTCGTATTGGGTAAATGCGCGCATGGCGAACTGAGGCAGGATGTGATGCCGGGCGACCTGGACGCGCGGCAGGCGCCACAGATTGGAGCCGGCAGTTGCGCGTCCGCGTTCGGTCGTGGTGGCCGCATCGTAGCCTGCGTTCCACGCGGCTTTGGCGACGCGATCGTCCACGTCGCCATAGGGATAGCAGAACTGGGTGACCGGCGTACCGAGATGGTGTTCCAGATCCGCCTTGCTGCCGGCGATCTCCTCGTGCAGTTGAGTGTCGCTGCACTGGGTGAGGCGCGGATGGCTGCGGGTATGGGCGCCGACTTCCATGCCGCCGTCGCGCCAGGCGCGGATCTGGGCGGGCGTCATCAGGGGTTTCTGGATACCGAGCTTTTCGGCATCCCAGCTGTTGTAGTGGCCGAGGCTGCCGCTCACCACGTAGCAGGTGGCGGTGAAGCCGTAGCGTTGCAGTATGGGCAAGGCCGATTCGAGGTTGTCCACGTAGCCGTCATCCAGGGTGACCACGGCGATGCGGCCCCTTTTTTCGCCGCGCAGGTAGGGCATGGCGTCGGCCATCGACAGGCCCTGGTAGCCCATGCGCTTGAGCAGCCACATCTGCCGTGCGAACGCAGCGGGGCTGACGTACAAGCTGCGCCAGCGGCGCAGCTCGCGGGGCGCCTTGCCGATGTTGTGGTACATGAAGATGGGGCAGGTCAGGGGCTGCCGTTCCACGGTCTCGCTCATGCGCATTCCCTTGGGGCCGAATGCAAGATTTTACGGCAGCCGGCGCGGCCGGGCCGCAGGGTTGGCTGGTTGGCAGAGCGTTGGTTGAGCATGGAGACAGGTGTGGAGCAGGCCAACCCGCTTATCTACCGGGCCAGCCTGTCGTTGGCCTGTCGATTTGGGGCGAACGGTCTCAGTAGATCTGCGGAACGCCTTCCGGGCGCGTCTTGAAGCGCTTGTGTACCCACAAATACTGCTCGGGCGCTTCGCGCACCATCTGCTCGATGCTGCTGTTGACCCTGGCGGTATCGGCGGTGGCGTCGGTGCTGGGCAGTTGTTCCAGCGGTGCGCCGAGCCGCAGCACGTAGCCCTTGCCATCGGGCAGGCGGCGATGAAAGAACGGGATCACCGCCGATTGGGACATGCGCGCCAGGTGATGGGTGGCGGTGATGGTCGCGGCGGGCACGCCGAAGAACGGCACGAACACGCTGTCCTTGCTGCGCATGTCCTGGTCGGGCGCGTACCAGAGCGTGCCGCCGCTGCGCAGGTATTTCACGGTGCCGCGGATGTCGTCCTTGTCGAACATCGCGCGCGCATAACCCAAGCGCGCGCGCAATACCGTCCATTCGAACACGGGGTTGTCCATGCGCCGGTACATGCCGGCAATGCGGATGCGTTGGGAAACCAGGCGCGCGCACAACTCCAGGTGCGAGAAGTGCCCGCCGACCAGCAGCACGCCGTGCCCCGCGGTGCGCGCAGCTTCCAGATGTTCGAGCCCTTCAAATCGCACCGGGATCTTCGCGATGGCGCGATCCGAGCCCATCCAGCCCAGTGCGAACTCGATCAGCATCAGGCCGATGTCGCGCAGATGCGCGTCGACCAGTTCGGCTTGAGCCTTGGCGTCGAGTTCGGGAAAGCACAGCGCGATGTTGGCGGCCGCCACTTTGCGGCGCGGCGAAGGGTAGCGTTCGATCACTGCGCCCAGGGCACGGCCGATGGTCATCAGCGCCTTGAACGGCAGCATGGCCAGCAGTTTCATCACACCCACGCCGATCCACGCCGGCCACAGGCGTGGAGAAAGCAGGGAGCGGGTGAAGGCAGGTCGGGGTGTTCCGGGCATCCGATGCATTGTAGCGGCTGGGCGCCCAGGCTGAGCGACGCCGGCAGTCGAGGAGATTCCTGCGTGCAGGCAACCCCGTGGCGCGTCCCGTTGTCTTCAGGACCGTATACTTCCGCGTCGCTGCCAGGAATGTCCGTTGCGCTATCTCTATACGATCCTGATGTATCTCGCCACGCCGATCATCGTGATGCGGCTGCTTACGCGTGGCATGCGTTACGGCAATTACCATCAGCGCTGGCCGGAACGCTTCGGCTTTTTCAAGGCGCCGGATCTGCGCGGCAGCATCTGGGTGCATGCGGTGTCGGTGGGCGAAGTGAATGCAGCCGAGCCGTTGATCAAGGCGCTGCGGGTGGATTACCCCAACGCGCCGCTGGTGGTGACCACGGTGACGCCGACCGGATCGGCGCGCGTGCAGCAACTGTTTGGCGACAGCGTGTTCCACGTCTATCTGCCGTATGACCTGCCGTTTTCGGTGCACCGCTTTCTCAGCCAGATCAGGCCGCGTCTGGCCCTGATCGTGGAGACGGAGATCTGGCCGAACCTGTATTTCGGCTGTTACCGCCGCGGCATTCCCTTGATGATCGTCAGTGCGCGATTGTCCGGGCGTTCCTTGCGCGGCTACGCCCCCATGCGTGCCTTGTTGCGCTCCGCGTTGCGCTGCGTACGTCAGATTGCCGCGCAATCGCGGACGGATGCGGCGCGCTATCGCCTGCTTGGGGCCGACCCTGCGCTCGTCTCGGTGAGCGGCAACCTGAAATTCGACATGCCCGTGCCGGTGGGCGCATTGGAAGGCGGTTCGACCTTTCGCGAACAGTGGGGTCGCCTGCGCCCGGTGTGGATTGCCGCCAGCACGCATGAAGGCGAAGAGCTTGCCGTGCTGGAAGCGCACCTGGAGGTGCTCAAGCGCTTGCCCGATGCCTTGCTGCTGATCGCGCCCCGCCACCCGGAGCGTTTCCGCGTGGTGGAGCAATCGGTGCGCAGCCTCGGATTCAGCATGGCGACGCGCAGCGCCGATCGCGTGCCCGGCGCCTCGCACCAGGTGTTCCTGATCGACACCATGGGGGAATTGATGCCCTTCTTCGCGGCGTCCGATATGGCCTTTGTAGGCGGCAGCCTGGTGCCGATCGGCGGCCACAATGTGCTGGAGCCGGCGGCGCTGGCCAGGCCGGTGCTGGTGGGGCCGCATACGTTCAACTTCGAGGAGATTACCTTGACCCTGATACGCGGCGGCGGCGCCAAGCGCGTGCTGCAGAGCGAGGCGCTGGGCGAGGAAGTGTTGAGCCTGTTGCAGGACGAGCCACGCTGCAAACGCATGGGCAAGCAGGCACGGGTCGTCTTCGACAGCGAGCGCGGCGCGGTCAGCCGGGTGATGAAGCTGATCGACCGCATGTTGCAGGAATAAAAAAAGCCGGGATTTCCCGGCTTTTTTCATGCGCTTCGTGCTGCGATTTACTGCAGCAGCGAGTTGACGTATTCCATGTCCTTGTAATCGATCGTGCCGGCCGACTGGCGCAGCAGCAGGCGATTGAGCACCAACTGGTGGCGCGCCGTTGCGTAGGTGCTCTGGTTCTGGGTCAAGGTTTGAATCGCGGTCAGTACGTTCAGCATGATCTGTGTGCCGACCTGGAAGCCTGCCTTGGTCGCATCCACGGCTTCCTGGGCGGATTCCACTGCGGCCTTGCCCGATTTCACTTCACTGATGCCGGCCACCACCGAGTTGTAGTCGTTGATGGTGTCCTGCACGGTCTGGCGACGGGTCAGTTCCAGCGAGTCCTGTGCTTCGTCGCGCTGGTAGATCGACTGGCGAACCTTCGACTGGGTAGCACCGCCGGCAAAGATCGGCACCGATAGCGTGACGCCGATGGTGTTGCCCCAGCGGCCGTTGCCAAGCGTAGAACCGTTGCCGTTGCCGAAGCTGCCGTTTTCCGCCCAGGTGGAGGTTTTGCCGCGGCTGAGGCTGGCGCTGATGGTCGGCAGGTGGCCGGCGCGTGCAGCATTGACGCTGTGCTCGGCGGCATCCACCGACAATTGCGCCGACAGCAGGGTGGGATTGTTCTTCATGGCGCTATCGACCCACTGCTGCGGATCGGAGGGCACCGGTGCATCCATCGGCAGTTCGGCGCGCAGCGTCTTCAGCTCGCCCACCGGTTGGCCGGTGATCACGGTCAGCGCCTGGCGATCGTTGTCCAGCGTGTTCTGCTGGCTAATCGTCTGCGCCTTGGCCGCCTCGTAATACGACTTGGCCTGGTAGACGTCGGTGACCGCGGCAATGCCCACCTTGAACTGCTGCTCGGCCTGGTCGTAGGTAACCCGGTAGGCTTCCTCGTTGGCCTTGGCGTACTTCAGCTGTTCCTCGTCGTTGAGGATGGTGAAGTACGCGGTGGCGACGCGCACGAACAGCTGTTGCGCGGCGGCGTCGTAGGTCTGCTGTTGTGCGTCGGCGGTGGAATGGGCCGCCTGCAGATTGGCGATATCGGCCAGGTTGAGGATGGTCTGGTCCAGCTCGACCGACATGTTGCGCTGACGGATGTGACCGCCGCCGCCATCGCCGCTGCCTTCGCCGACGTTCTGGCTGCTGCTGCCGGAGGACTGGGTCAGGCCCAGGGTGCCGTTGATCTGCGGCAGCAACAAAGCGCGTGCCTGCGGAACGCCTTCGTGAACTGCCAGCCGCGTCGCGTCGGCCTGTGCCAGTACAGGGTCGTTCGCACGCGCCTGACGGTATGCATCCAGCAAATCCTCGCCGTGGCTGGGCAGGGATACTGCAGCCAGGGTCAGGGCAAGGGTCAGAAGCTTCAAGCGCATGGTTCGCCTCGTAGAGTTCGGGGTCGGAGCGGGGTTAGAAAACGAAACGGCGGGGCGGTTCGGCGTGAGCCAGGTAGGGCAGGTCCGTCTCGAGCACGCTTTCTTCGCGATAGCGGCCGTTGCCTTCGCTGGTCAGCAGCATCACCTGCTGTACCGGCGACTCGCCGCGGATGGCCAGCAAGCGGCCGCCGGGCTTGAGCCAGCTGAGGAAACGGTCGGGAATACGGTAAACGGCGCCGGTGACAACGACGGCATCGAAGCTGCCCTGAGGCTGCCAGGTGTCGACGGCTTCGCCGGTGGCGAGCTGCACGTTGTTGATGCCCGCTGCCTGCAGGCGCGCGCCGGCGGCAGCGGTGAAATCGGCATGGATGTCCACGCTGGTGACGTGCGCACTGAGGCTGGCCAGGCACGCGGTGAGGAAGCCCGAGCCAGTGCCGATTTCCAGCACCTGCTCTTCAGGCTTCAGCGCCAGCGTCTGCAGCACGCGGCCTTCCATGACCGGCTTCATCATCACTTCGCCGTGCCCGATCGGCAGGCACAGATCCGCGAACGCGAGCTGGCGATGTTCGGGCGCGACGAAATCCTCGCGGCGCACCCGGCCGAGCACGTCGAGCACGCGACCATCCAGCACCTCCCAGGGGCGCACCTGGTTCTCAACCATGTTTTGACGCGCCTGATCGAAGTTCATCGCCATGGAAAACAAAGCCTGTCTGGATCGAAAAAAGGTCAAAAAGGATAAGCGTTTAGACCCTGTTTCGACAATGGTTAGCGTGCGGGTTGGGGCGGGGTGTACGAAGTGCCGGAAGTCATCGCAATGACCTGACGTAAGTCATGCAAAGCCCATTGTCCGCGGACACTTACGCACTTTTTCGGTGTTTGCGCAGCATCTCTCCGACCACTTCGATGGGCAAGCGTTTGAGCGCTTCCCTGGTGCTTGAAGCCAGCGTGGGATCCAGGCGCTGGATGCGCCCGAGGATCGACTCGCCGCGGCTCCGCGCCGCTACGGCCAGCCACGCCAGCCAGCGGGACAGGCTGTGCCGGTCGCGGGCGTCGAGGGAGGCCAGGGCCGACCGCAGGTCGAACACCTGTCTGGTGGCTGTCCGGTCGCGCTCCAGCCACGCGGCCAGCCGTTGCTGGGCCTTGCGATAGGGGGCGCTGAGCGCCATTTCTGGGAAAGTCGCGCACATCAGACGAATATTCGGTATCATTCAGGAAATAATTAAACCGCCCCGTATAATAAATTGGGTTTTTTGATTTGTGAAGGTGCATCCATGAACTCGATCCCGCTGACCAAGCCGCACGGGCCAGGCCGCCCGAAGGACATGGAAAAGCGTGCGGCCATTCTCGAGGCCGCCAAGGCTCTGTTCATACGCAACGCCTTCGCCGGTACCAGCATGGATGCCATTGCCGCCGAAGCGGGCGTGTCCAAGCTGACCGTCTATAGTCACTTTGGTGATAAGGACAACCTGTTCCGCGAAGTCATCCGTGCACGCGTCCAGGATCTGCTCCCCGAAGAAACCTATGGTTTCGATCCGCAGGCCGACATCGGCGACACGCTGCACCGTATCGCCCAGGTGCACGCCCGGCTCGATTGCGACCCGGAAACCGTCGGCACTTTCCGCGCCATCCTCAGCGATTGCCGCCAGGGCAATCCCCGCTACGGCAAGCTGATGTGGGAAGAAGGCCCGATGCGCAGCCGCGGCCTGCTGGAGCGCCTGCTGCAACAGGCCGTCGATGCCCACAAGCTGCAGATCGAGGACGTGCCGCGTGCAGCGGTCCAGTTCATCTCGCTGATCAAGGGCGACATGATGATGCGCCGCATGTTCGGCTGTGCCGAATGCGTGCAGACCTATGCCCGGGAAATCGAGGAAAACGCCCGCGCCGGCGTGACGATGTTCCTGCGGGCCTATGCCATTCATTGAGTCCCGCACTCGTTTCCAACCCCGCTTCGTGGTCAAATAGCCCCCTGGAAGCGGGGGTGCCGGCGGCAGTCGGCTGAGAGAGTCCCTTCGAACCTGATCCGGTTAGCACCGGTGTAGGGAGCTTCGTCGCACGGAGCACCGTGCGTTGGCGCCATCGCTTCAGTTGCTGGTATGCGAATCCGTTCGCAACACCCCGCACATCCCTGTGCGGACTCATCAATAAAGCGCGTCCTTCGGGATGGCGCTTGAGCACTGGACGAATGCCGATGAATGCCTTGCCCTCCGATCTCGTGCGCGCCGCACAAGAACTTTCCGAAGCCGTCACGCGCCCGATTCCCGGTTCGCGCAAGATCCACGTGCAGGGCAGTCGTGCTGACCTGAAAGTGCCGATGCGCGAAATCGAACAGGCGCAGACGCCGACCTTGTTCGGTGGCGAGACCAATCCGCCGATCACCGTCTACGACACGTCCGGCCCGTACACCGATCCCAATTACACCGCCGATCTCGCTGCCGGCCTGCCGGCACTGCGTGCCGCGTGGATCGCCGAGCGTGGCGACGTGGAACAACTGCCCGGCCTGAGCTCCGCCTTTGGCCGCCAGCGCGCTGCCGATGCCAAGCTGGACGACGTTCGTTTCGGCCACCTGCGGGCCCCGCTGCGCGCCAGGGCCGGTGCCAACGTCACGCAGATGCACTACGCGCGCCGCGGCATCGTCACCCCGGAGATGGAATACATCGCCATCCGCGAAAACCAGCGCGTCGAAGCGCTGCGCAATAGTGCGTTGTGCAAACAGCACGCAGGCGAATCCTTCGGTGCCGCGTTGCCGAAACTGATCACGCCGGAATTCGTGCGCGACGAGGTTGCCCGCGGCCGCGCCATCATCCCGGCCAATATCAACCATCCGGAAAGCGAGCCGATGATCATCGGCCGCAACTTCCTCACCAAGATCAATGCCAACATCGGCAACAGCGCCGTGTCCTCCGGCATTGCCGAAGAGGTGGAGAAGCTGGTGTGGTCGATCCGCTGGGGCGGCGACACGGTGATGGACCTCTCCACCGGCAAGAACATCCACGAAACGCGCGAATGGATCATCCGCAACTCGCCGGTGCCGATCGGCACCGTACCGATCTACCAGGCGCTGGAAAAAGTCGGCGGCGTTGCCGAGGATCTGACCTGGGAGCTGTTCCGCGACACGCTGATCGAGCAGGCCGAGCAGGGCGTGGACTACTTCACCATCCACGCGGGCGTGCTGCTGCGCTTCGTGCCGCTGACCGCCAAGCGCGTGACCGGTATCGTCTCGCGCGGCGGTTCGATCATGGCCAAGTGGTGCCTGGCGCATCACAAAGAGAATTTCCTCTACACGCACTTCGAGGAAATCTGCGAAATCATGAAGGCCTACGACGTGTCCTTCAGCCTCGGCGACGGCCTGCGTCCGGGCTGTGTGGCCGATGCCAACGACGCCGCACAGTTCGGCGAACTGGACACGCTCGGCGAACTCACCCAGATCGCGTGGAAGCACGACGTGCAGGTGATGATCGAAGGCCCCGGCCACGTGCCGATGCAGCTGATCAAGGAAAATATGGAGCGGCAGCTCGAGAAGTGCCACGAGGCACCGTTCTACACGCTGGGGCCGTTGACCACCGATATCGCACCCGGCTACGACCACATCACCAGCGCCATCGGCGCGGCGATGATCGGCTGGTTCGGCACCGCCATGCTTTGCTACGTCACGCCGAAGGAACACCTGGGCCTACCGAACAAGCAGGACGTACGCGACGGCATCATCGCCTACAAGATCGCCGCGCACGCCGCCGATCTGGCCAAGGGTCATCCGGGTGCGCAGGTGCGCGACAACGCATTGAGCAAGGCACGCTTCGAGTTTCGCTGGGACGATCAGTTCAACCTGGGCCTGGATCCGGAAAAAGCGCGCGAATTCCACGACGAAACCCTGCCCAAGGACGCGCACAAGTCCGCGCACTTCTGCTCCATGTGCGGGCCGAAGTTCTGCTCGATGAAGATCACCCAGGACGTGCGCGACTACGCAGCCGAACATGGCGTAGACGAGACGGCGGCCCTGGGCGAGGGCATGGCCGAAAAGGCCGCAGAGTTCCGCGCGCAAGGCGCGGAGGTCTATCACAAGGCTTGAGGAAACCGGATTAGGCAGCTGCAGGAGCTGCCTAATCTTTAGGTTGCCGGTTGCGTCCTGCAGGAAGGCAGAAAAAGACAAACAACGAGCCTTCCGCCAGCCCTCGCCACAGATCGATCGCGTCGTGCGACGCCGGTGCGGCCGGCAGATGCGTCAATTGAAAGACTGAAAGCAAAAACAGCACCGCCATCGCAATCAGGCCGAAACCGCGTGTCCTCCTGGAAGGCAGTGCAGCGTGTGGCATCGATGGCGTTTTCACGTGGGCATTGTTCTGCCAACACGCATAAATTTGCGACAAATCTATCCCTGGGTTCCGTATAGATCCCATAAAAATGGCTGTTCGTAGTCGGCTAACGACTAGGGCTTGCGCAGCGTTTTAGCGTAATCAGCCGGGCTGCGCCCGATAAGCTTGCGGAAATCGCGGATGAAATGCGCGTGGTCGAAATAACCCAGCTGCAATGCAAGCTCGGTCCAGGCGACGGAGCTGCCGGCTTGCACCTGTGCGATGGCTTCATGCAGCCGATAACGATTAATCACCCATTTCGGACTGACGCCCACGTATTGGTTGAAAAAGCGCTGGAGACTTCGCTTGGTCAATCCGCATTGCGCGGCCAGCGTTTCCACCGACGTAATGCTGCGGTCCGCGGCGATGTTTGCCACCAGTTCGCTGATGCGGGCAACTTCCGGATCGTCCTTGGGGAGGTTGGACAGCAGCAGATGTTCTGCGGCATGGACCATGGCCCCCACGTCGTCATGCAATAGCACTTGCCGTTCGAACGTATCGGCATCCGTGCCGAAAATGTCTTGAGCCTGCAGCGAGCGATCCATCAAGCCGGATACCGGCTTGCCGTAGAAGGGATGGAATGCGCCCGCCTTGAACTTGATACCGAAGGCGTGACTGCGCCCTTCCAGCATGCGTACATAGCGCCCGGTGTGCACGCCATAGATGGCGGTCAATCCGGGTTCGACGACGTAATGCACATTCGGGTGCGGCAGGGTTTCCTGCTGTTGCGCAGGCAAGTTGCGCAGGTCCCAGGATACGTACCAGTAATGCTCGACGAGACCGGCGAGCGCAGGCGATGGCGGGCGTCGCTCGTGCTTGAACTCGCCCACGGCAAGCTCGGGATGAAGAACGCCGCGCGGCTGGCCAAGGTCGGTGCTCACGCGGAATGCGCCTGGCCGCAAGTTGTTTGTCGCGTTTTTCCAATCGGCGAGGGCATGGATCGGGCTAAGGTATGAGTCGACGCGGTCGTGTCGATCATTGTGCCGGGCCTGGCGGCAGAAAGGTTGGCCGGACCCTCGGTTTCCTTCAATGCGGAGAAGTCATCATGCACGCAAGCGGTCCTTTTGAAGTCAAGCTCAGTCTCCAGCCGCCGGCGCCGGGCATCGAAGCGGCAAAGCTGGGGCGGCAAACCCTCGACAAGCGCTTCAGCGGTGATCTGGAAGCGAGCAGCCTGGGCGAAATGCTGTCGGCGGGCGGCAACGTACAAGGCTCGGCGGGCTATGTGGCGATCGAGCGCGTCACCGGCACGCTGCATGGCAAGCGGGGCAGCTTCGTGCTGCAGCACGTGGGCACGATGGATCGTGGCGTCCCAAGCCTGTCGATTCACGTCGTGCCGGACTCCGGTACGGAAGAACTCACGGGCTTGAAGGGTTCCATGCTGATCCAGATCGAGCAGGGAAAGCACGCTTATACCTTCGACTACAGCTTGCCCTGATTGCGAGGGTAATGCTGCAAATGGTCGAACCTTCCCCCGCATCACGTGGGGGAAGGTGTCGCTTGCGAGCGATGGTCCTACCAGCCCGACAGCACCAATTTCCCGATGCTCTTGCCCGATTCCAGCCGGCGATGCGCTTCACGCAGGTTTTCCGCACTGATCGGGCTCAAGGCTTCGCGATGGATACCGCGCAGTTCGCCCTCGTCGATCAGCGCTGCGACGCGCGCCAGGATGCGGCCTTGTTCGGCGACGTCGGGGGTGTGGAAACGCGGGCGTGCAAACATCATTTCCCAGTGGATGCCGATGCATTTGGCTTTATAGGGATCGCCGATGTTGAGGGGCGTCTTCGGCTCGACGATCAGGCCGACGTGGCCTTGCGGCGCCAACAGCTCGCCCAGCTCTTCCCAATAGTGCGAGGTGTCGGCCAGATTGAGTGCCGCATCGATGTGCGCAAAACCAAGTGCCTGCAGCTGCGGCGTAAGCGGTTGACGATGATCGACGACGTGCTGCGCACCCATGGCACGGCACCACGCCTGGGTTTCGGAGCGCGATGCCGTGGCAATGACGGTAAACCCGGCGCGCCGCGCAAGCTGGATAGCCATGGAGCCCACGCCGCCAGCGCCCGCGATGATCAGCAGCGATTTTCCGTCGCCGCCATTTTCGGGGCGGTAAGGCATGCGTTCGAACAGCAACTCCCAGGCCGTGATGGCGAC
Organism: Dyella mobilis; assembly: GCF_016904945.1. Classification (GTDB taxonomy): domain Bacteria; phylum Pseudomonadota; class Gammaproteobacteria; order Xanthomonadales; family Rhodanobacteraceae; genus Dyella_B; species Dyella_B mobilis. Next base: position 31,011 of record NZ_JADIKF010000037.1, on the reverse strand, counting down.
CAGCGGCAGGGCGGCAGCACCGGCGGCGTCCAATCGGCGCGGGCGAAGCGCAACGAGCCGCGCGTCGACAGCCTGATATTGCGCATTGCTGCCGGGACGCGTGACGTCGCCTGCGTAATACACCTCGTCGCCGGGTTTGAAACCGGCCACTTCCGTACCGACTGCTTCAACGACGCCGGCGGCGTCAAAGCCGAGAATGCGCGGTTGCGCTTCCACCTGCGGTTTGGGGGCACGCAGCTTCGTGTCGACGGGGTTTACCGAGATGGCTTCAACCCGCACCAGCAGATCCTGCGGACCGATCTGAGGCGTGGGCAGTTCGACGTCCAAAAAGGATTGCGGGTCGTCAACGGGCAGGTATCGGGTAAGGCCCACGGCTTTCATGGAGAGGTCTCCTTCTGGGTGCGTGTAGACGGTAGCGCAGGAACGGGCAGAAGATTGCGTTCGGCACACGGCCCATTCCAATACGGGTAGTACGGATAAGGCGGCGTGACGGTGCTGGCGGCGTTGAGTCTGGCCATCCGTTTCGCAACCGGGAACCAGCCGATTGGCGATGTGCCGCCTTGGGAGCGCGGTCTGGCGATCCGCTGAAAAAGAAACGGCGCGCGACCGATGGGCCGCGCGCCGTTCTCGGGAACCGACAAGAGAAGCTTAGTCCTTGTTCTGCTTGTGGCGCTGAATGCCGGCAAGAATCTCGGCCTTGGCCTCGTCGGCGCCGACCCAGCCTTCCACCTTTACCCACTTGCCCTTCTCGAGATCCTTGTAGTGCTCGAAGAAGTGGCCGATGCGCTCCAGCCAGTGGCCCGACACCCCTTTGATGTCTTCGATGTGGGCGTAGCCGGGGAAGATTTTCTTCGACGGGATCACGATCAGCTTTTCGTCGCTGCCCGCTTCGTCGGTCATCTTCAGCATGCCGACCGGATGGCAGCGGATCACCGAGCCCGGCACCAGCGGCAGCGGCAGGATAACCAGCGCGTCGAGCGGATCGCCGTCGCCGCCCAGCGTGCCCGGCACGTAGCCGTAGTTGCAGGGGTAGCGCATGGGGGTGGAAAGGATGCGGTCCACGAAAATCGCGCCGCTGGCCTTGTCTACTTCATATTTGACCGGCTCGGCATCCTTCGGGATTTCGATGACGACGTTGATTTCGTTCGGCACGTCGCGGCCGGCGCTAACCAGATCCAGGCCCATGGGGCACTCCTCAACAGATAACCAAAACAGGGATAGCCGCTCAGCATACGGCAAACCTTGCCGCGACGCACCAATACCGTCCCCAGGCAGGCTGACCCGGCCCGGCCAATGGGCTGATGAGTGGGATGAGGCGACCCCTGGGCTGAAGTCAGCGTGTCTCGAAATAGTCCAGGCACTGACCAAACAGCTGCATGGCTTCGTGCAACTCCGTCACCGAAACGCCGCAGTAGCCGAGCATCAGGCCCGGCCGGTCTGATGCGTGCAGATACAACGGGGCGGTGGGGTACAGGCCAAGTCCCTTTTCGTGCGCAAAGGCGATCAGAGCCTCGCATTTGGCCTGGTCGTAATCGCGCAACCAAACCACGATGTGCATGCCAGCCGGCGTATCGGCGATTTCCACGCGACTATGCGCGTATTGCTTCAGCCCGGCGATCAGCGCCTCGCGCCGGGTCTTGAGTTCTTTGCGCGCCAGGCGCAGGTGGCGTTCGAACCCGCCGTCCTCCATGAAGTGCGCCAGGGCCGCCTGCTCGATCACCGGACAGGCCACGTCGCAGAGGTATTTGGCATTGCGAAAGTCCGGCAGCAAAGCGCTGGGCATGACCGCGTAAGCCAGGCGAAGGCCGCCGAACATGATTTTGGAAAACGTTCCGACATAGATCACGCGGCCATCCTGGTCGAGCGATCGCAGCGCTGGCATCGGATGCGCCTCATAGTTGAATTCGCCGTCGTAGTCGTCTTCCATGATCCAGCACTGGTGCTTTTGCGCGTAACGCAGCAAAGCCTTTCTGCGCTCCAGCGAAAGGATCGCGCCGGTCGGAAATTGGTGCGACGGCGTCACGTAGATCAGACGCGGCGATGCCTCGGGCAGCTCTTCGCAGACGATGCCGTCATCATCGGTGCGCACGGCGGTGAGCGTAGCGCCATGGGCAACGAATGCCTGATGTGCGCCAAAGTAGTGGGGCTCTTCCAGCACTACGCTGTCGCCCTCGTTCAACAGCACGCGCGAGACGAGGTTGATGGCCTGCTGGGTGCCGCTGACAATGAGCACGTCGTCCGGCTCAGCCTGCACGCCGCGGCGGCGCGCGAGGTATTCGCAGGTTTGCTGGCGCAGCGCTTCCAGTCCGGAGACTTCGTTGACGAGCAGCCGGGTATAGGTCGCCGCGCGCGCCAGTTCGCGGCCCCAGGCATTGTTGAGTGCCGGATTGACCAGCGGGTTGCCGTACTGCAGGTTGTAACGCAGGCCGCGGTGGATGCGCGGTATGTCCCAGTCGCGTACTTCGCGGGCGCGCTGCGCGTATCGGGAGGGCGGCGGAATCGCCGTTACGGCGTGATGGTTGACCGGCCGCGCCTGCAGTTCGCTGACGAAGCTGCCGGAACCGACGCGACCGGCAATAAAGCCTTCCGCGCGCAGTTGCTCATAGGCGGCCAGGACGGTGGTGCGGGACAGGTCCAGTTCGTCGGCCAATTCGCGCGTCGGCGGCAACTGGGTGCCCGGCGCAATGCGTCCTTGGACGATAGATGATTTCAGGGCACGTGTGAGCTGATCGTACAGCGGTCCGTGGCCGTCGAGTTCCAGATACACGCCATACCCTCCCGTTGGAACGACATGCCGTCAATTGGCCCCAGAAAAATACGTGTAATTGGCTATGGAGGGAATGGGGCGAAATACCTAGTCTGAAACGGTCGCGGGCTCCAGGAGGGAGCCCTTTCGTTCGTCGCCCCCAACGGCGAACGGGCTCGGCGGCGTGCTCCCTCACTTCCCGCGCCCGCGGGGTGGCCACTCTCTCACGGCCATCTCGCGGGTTTTGTCGGGCAGCGGCAGGGGCTTCAGCGGCGCGACGGCGCTTGGAATGGTCGCTCGCGCAGCCATTTGGTTGCGATCCACTTTTCACCCTTCAGCACCGGCAGGCCGGCGTGCAGCGATGCGGCGTCGCCGGTGTCGTAGGCGAAATAAACCGCCGACCCGCGCAGGGCCGTAACCGTCAGCCCGATCTCCGGGAAGGCCGTGCCGCCGCCGGCCTCGGGCGTATTCAGGTACATCACCAGGCTGGCGATGCGCTGGCCGCCTTTGGCTGTGATGGCGGCGAAGCCGGGCTGTTCCGGATCGAACCAGTCATAGTGCGGCTCGTATTGCTGGCCGGGCAGGTAATGCAGTACCTGCAGGCCTTCACCGTGATCGATGGGAAGGCTGAGCAGGGTGGCGATGCGCTGTTCGATGCGCTTGACCAGGGGCGACTCGCCGATGGTGAAGAACATGCCCTCGCTGGTACGCCGCGCATCGATCTGTTGCTTACCGGTGCCATCGACGGTCTTCGCCCGTTGCAATCGCGGCTGTGCTTCCCTGATCAAGGCTTCGCACTCCTCCGCGGACAGCAGATTGTTGAGCACGCGCAGAGCGGGCGATTCGACACTCAACGTGACGTCGACGGCGCGCCCGTCGACGGCCAGCTGCGGCGCTTCGGGATGACGGGTGCGACGCCCCGGCTGCCCCTTGGGTGCCGGCGCGTGGGTGTCGAGCGCGGTGAGCGGGATATTGAGCACCGTGGCAACGATGCTGCGGCTTTGCCGCGGATCGTAGCCGGTTTCCTGCATCAGCTTGAGCACCGCCTCCACGCTGTGGCCGGCGTGCGTGGTGGCAAGGATCCAGTCGCGAAGTTCAGGGCGGATCGCGGGGCGAGATTTCATGGGAGCGGGCGACGAGGGTTGGGCAGCGGAGGCATTCTAGCGCCCCCGCTGCTCCTATTCGCGCTCACGGCCGAACTACGATCTCTGCGCAGCTGATGAAAGAGTTTTCATTGCAGGCGATCCCACAGGAAATCGTAGGCGAGCGCATGCATAAACGCGGCCTGCTTGTTGTCGGCGCCAGCGCCGTGCCCGCCTTCGGTGTTCTCGAAGAACCACACGTTCTGGTAGCCCATACCTTCCATTTTGGCGGCCATCTTGCGTGCTTGCACGGGGCCGACGCGATCGTCGCTGGTGGTGGTGAAGAACAGCACGTCCGGATACTTCACATCGGCCTTGACGTTCTGATACGGCGAGAAATGCCGGATGAAATCCCATTGCTTGGGATCGTCGGGGTTGCCGTATTCGGCGATCCAGGATGCGCCTGCCGACAGATGGATGTAGCGCTTCATGTCGAGCAGCGGCACCTCGCAGGCGATGGCGCCGAACAGTTGCGGGTACAACGTAAGCATGTTGCCCATCAGCAGGCCGCCGTTGCTGCCGCCCTCGGCGCCCAGATGAACCGGCGAGGTTACGCCGCGCTTGACCAGGTCCTGTGCCACGGCGGCGAAGTCCTCATATGCGCGCAAGCGGTTTGCTTGCATGGCTGCCTGGTGCCAGCGCGGACCGTATTCGCCGCCGCCACGGATGTTGGCCACCACGTAGACGCCTCCGCGCTCGAGCCACGCACGCCCGACGCTGCCGCTGTAGTACGGCTGCAGAGATACTTCGAAACCGCCGTAGCCGTAGAGCAGGGTGCGGTTGCTGCCGTCCAGCTTGAGGTTCTTCGGCGCGATCTCGAAATAGGGAACCTTGGTGCCGTCTTTCGAAGTGACGAAGTGCTGGCTTACCTCGAACTTCGATGCATCGAAGAACGCAGGGCTTTGCTTGAGCGTCTGCGCCGCGCCTTCGCCCAATACGCCGCGCTCCAACGACGAGGGGGTGAGGAAGCCGGTCACGCTCAGCCAATACTCGTCGCTGTGATCGGGATCGGTGTCGAGCACGGTCATGGTGCTGAAGGTCGGCGCTCCCGGCATGTTGGCGCGTGCCCAGTGGCCGTCCGGCTGCGGAGTAAGCACGTCGAGGCGGCTCTTCACGTCATCCATCAGGTTGAGAATGATGTGGTGCTGCGTCCAGGAATAACCCGATAGCGCCGTGTGTTCATCCGGTGCGAACAGCGTGGTGAATTGACGCTTGCCGGCCATGAAATCATCGAATTTCGTGGCGATCAGCGCGCCGGAAGGATACGTGCTGCCGCCGACCGTCCAGGCGCTGCGCAATTGCACCAGCATCCATTCGCGATGAGCGTCGACACTGGCGTCGGTCGGAACATCCAGGTGGATGAGCTTGCCATCTTTGAGCTGATAGGTATCGCTGTGGAAGAAATCATGCGCGACGTTGACGAAGTCGCGTTCGAAGCCAGGCGTGCGGTCGTGCGTGGCGCCGACGGAAAGATCGCTGGTCTTGGCTTCATAGACCGTGGTTGCGGCGCTCAGCGGCGTGCCGCGCGTCCACATCTTGGCGAGGCGCGGATAGCTGGAGCTGGTCATCGACCCCGGGCCGAAATCCGTGCCCACGTAGAGATGATTTTCGTCGATCCAGCCCACTTCCGTCTTGGCGACGGGAATGCGGAAGCCGTCTTTGGCGAAGGATTTGCTCGGGATGTCGAACTCGCGCACCTCGATGGCATCGCCGCCGTCGGGCGACAAATACACCAGGCAATGGTTGTAGTCGGGCTTGAGGCAATCGCTGCCTTTGAATACCCAGCGCTTGTCTTCCGTTTTATTGAGCGCATCGACATCCAGTAGCACTTCCCACTGGGGTTCGGGTTTGCGGTACTCGCTCAAGGTGGTACGACGCCACAGCCCGCGCGGGTGCGCCTTGTCCTGCCAGAAGTTGTAGAGGTAGTCGCCGCGGCGTTCCACGTAGGGAATGCGGGCGTCGGAGTCGAGCACTTCCAGGACGCGGTCGCGCGTGCGAGCGAATTCGGGATTGTCGGCGAACTGCTTCTGGGTGTGGGCGTTCTGTGCCTTCACCCAGTTCATGGCACGTTCGCTGTGGATGTCTTCGAGCCAGAGATAAGGATCGTCGCTGGCTGCCGTCGCGCCGGGTCGTGCGTTGTCGTTGGCATGAGTCATGCCGCCCATGGTAATGCTGAGCGCCAGGGCCAGCCCGATGGATGTCTTCAAACGCATGTTTCCGCTCCGTGGTTGGCGCGAGTCGATCGGACTGCGCGGAACCCCCAGCATGCCCAATGAACGGAAAAACGCCAGTGAGGGAAGTCAGGCAGCACGCGAAGGCGCTGGACGCAATCGAGCAGCGCCAAGCTGGCGTCTGCGAGCGGCGATCAAAGGATCGATCCGGTCTGTCAATGGACCATCCGGAACGGCAGGTGCGCGTTCCGGATGGTCACCTGTCGGCTCAGAGCAGCGGAATCAGCAGCAAGGCCACGATGTTGATGATCTTGATCAGCGGATTCACGGCCGGACCCGCAGTGTCCTTGTAGGGATCGCCGACCGTATCGCCGGTGACCGCAGCCTTGTGGGCATCCGATCCCTTACCGCCGAAGTTGCCGTCCTCGATGTACTTCTTGGCATTGTCCCAGGCGCCGCCGCCGGTGGTCATTGAGATGGCCACGAACAAGCCGGTGACGATGGTGCCGATCAGCAGGCCGCCCAATGCCACCGGCCCGAGCAGGAACCCGACGAGCACGGGAATCAACACCGGCAGCAACGAGGGAATCATCATTTCCTTGATGGCCGACTTGGTCAGCATGTCCACCGCGCGCGAATAGTCGGGCTTGGTGGTGCCTTGCATGATGCCGGCGATCTCGCGGAACTGGCGTCGCACTTCTTCCACCACCGCGCCTGCGGAACGGCCGACCGCTTCCATCGCCATTGCGCCGAACAGGTAAGGAATCAGGCCGCCGATCAGCAAGCCCACGATCACGCGATGATCGGAAAGATCGAAGGTATACACCTTGCCCGGATGATCCAGCGCCAGCTGATGCGTGTAGTCGGCGAACAGCACCAGTGCGGCAAGCCCGGCCGAGCCGATGGCATAGCCCTTGGTCACCGCCTTGGTGGTGTTGCCGACGGCATCGAGCGGATCGGTGACGCCGCGCACTTCGGCGGGCAGTTCGGCCATTTCCGCGATGCCGCCAGCGTTGTCGGTGATCGGGCCGTAGGCATCGAGCGCCACGATCATGCCGGTCATGGACAACATCGCGGTCGCCGCAATGGCAATGCCGTAAAGCCCGGCCAGCACGTAGGCGCCCCAGATGGCCGCACATACCGCCAGCACCGGCAGCGCCGTCGATTTCATGGAAACGCCGATACCCGCGATGATGTTGGTGGCGTGGCCGGTGGTGGACGACTGCGCGACGTGCCGCACCGGGCCGTATTCGGTGGCGGTGTAGTACTCGGTGATCACCACGATCACGGCGGTGAGTACCAGCCCGATCAGCGCGCTGCCATAAAGATGGGTGACGCCCAGCGTGGCATCGGCCATCAAGGTCGAGGTGATCGGCCAGAACGCGATGGCCGCGAGCACACCCGAAACCATCACGCCCTTGTACAGGGCGCTCATGATCTTGCCGCCGCCGCCCGCACGCACGAAGAAGGTGCCGATGACCGAGGCAATGATCGATGCGCCGCCCAGCAGCAGCGGATACAGCACCGAGTTCGGTCCGGCCTGGTCACCCAGTATGCCGCCCAGCAGCATGCTGGCAATCAGGGTGACCGCATAGGTCTCGAACAGGTCGGCGGCCATGCCGGCGCAGTCGCCGACGTTGTCGCCCACGTTGTCGGCGATGACAGCCGGGTTACGCGGATCGTCTTCCGGAATCCCTGCTTCGACCTTGCCGACCAGATCCGCGCCGACGTCTGCTCCCTTGGTGAAGATACCGCCGCCAAGGCGGGCAAAAATCGAGATCAGCGAGGAGCCGAACGCCAGGCCGACCATGGCGTGCAAGGCGTGCTCGGTGTCGTAGCCGAAATGCGTAAGCGTCGCGTAATAGCCCGCCACGCCTAAGAGCGCCAAGCCCACCACCAGCATGCCGGTGATGGCGCCGCCGCGGAAAGCCACGTTCAGTGCGGACGCCAGGCCGCCTCGTGCCGCTTCGGCGGTGCGCACGTTCGCGCGTACCGAAACGTTCATGCCGATGTAACCGGTGGCGCCCGAGAGGACCGCGCCGATCGCAAAGCCGATCGCCGTGCCCCAGTCCAGGGCAAATCCGATGATGATCAGCAGTATCACGCCCACCAGCGCAATTGTGCGGTATTGACGGTTGAGGTAGGCGCGCGCGCCTTCCTGAATGGCCGAGGCGATTTCTTGCATTCGTTCGTTGCCGGCCGATTTGGCCAGCACCCAACGTACCGAAAATGCCCCGTACAAAATCGCCACGACCGCGCAAGCCAACGCGATCCACAAGCCAAACTGCTGCAGCATCGGTGCCTCCCCTCATCGTTGTGTCGACCGCCCGGGACGGACGGTTCACGTCGAGTATAGGCAGACGAATGCGAATTCCACGTTGTGCAACGCAGCGGTAACCGGGCCGCGCCGCTTGTCTTGTCTTTAAGGCTTGTCTGATAGAACCCGCGCGCGGTGCTCAATAACCTTTTCGTACTCGAGTGGGGGAGGGGCAGTAGGCGGCACTTTGGCCTGAAGCTTTTCACCGAGCGAAGGTCCCTGCCTTTCCTGCATCCGCCACTTTTCACACTTTTATCGCGCCGGGGAATGTCATGGATCAAATCGAGGTCAGCAAGAACGAGATATCCGTGCCCGAGGTTCCCAGCGCGATCGCCAAGGCTCCGTCGACCCGTGCATCCGCCAATGCTGGCGTGGCGTTGTGGCGCACCCGTTACGGCATCCTCAAGGCCAACCAGGCAACGGATCTCGTGGCCCGATCGCTGACCAGGTATGGAGAGTGGATCGAGCAGGAACTGGACACCATAGGCACCCTGCTTGACGAAGGCCACGTGGCGGTACAGTACGGCGCTGAATACGGCGCACACGCCCTGTATCTATCCGATCTGGTGGCCGAGACCGGCGAGGTGCACGTAGTTGAACCGAGGCGCCTGGAGCACATCGGGCTGTGTACCGCGGTGGCGCTCAACGATCTCCACAACGTATATCCCCACCATGCCGCATTGGGGGAGCGCGCGGAGCGGATCGAACTGAAGCCCGTTGGCGAATTGCCGGCTGAGCGCGTTCACTGCATGCCCCTGGATGCGATGGAGCTTACCGCCCTGAATCTGCTCAAGATCAATCCGCCGGGTGCGCTCATGTCGGTGTTGGCTGGCGCCTCTGAAACATTGCGGAAACACAAGCCCGCGATCTATTTTCGGCTTTCGACAATGGAGCAAGCGGTCACGGAGGTGGCTGCGCTGAAAACACACGGTTATCGGTGCTGGTCGCACCATCCCTATCTTTATAACCCTTCGAACTTGTTGGGCAACAAGCTGAATATTTTCCCCGGTTGGGCATATCAGAATGTCATAGCCATCCATCGGGATGCGCCGGCCGAGTTTGAGTATTTGCTTGAGATTTGAGTGGTTTTGGTGTGGCGTGCTGCGGTAGTGATAGATCCAAATTCCGGCAGCATCTCGCTGCCATTCAACATCCATGGCGTTACATACGCCGACTCTTTGTCTCCGTAATTCTAGGCAGTAGCACGGTTGCTTGCGTCGAGTTGGCATCGCAGCGTTCGCTCAACGATCTGCTGGTGGAGGCTCGGCGGGATTCCAAGGCGTGGTACTTGGAGCAGGTGAGAAGCAGGGTGGCTCCAAGTGTGGATGGAGTCATCAAGGCCGCACAGTTAGGTGACTTGACGCTCAGGTTCAATGCGGAAACGGTGCCGGCTCGCGGTGAGGTGTTGAAGTCTTTGCCCTATCCAGGCGTCTCAATGGCATCCAAACCTGGCAATGGCGTTCCCCTTTTTATATCTCCGGATTCGATTTCGACTATAAACAGCACGGAAGCTCTTCCCGTCACGGACGATAACGGTGCAGCGAATGATGGCGCACTGATCGTTGTCAAGGATCGGGCAAGGTCCCTTGACTCAAGGAGCTCATACGTGTCTATGCTCATTGCATTCATTGTCGGCGTGGTGTCGTCGGGATTGCTGTTTTGCATCGTGGTGTTTTTGCGTCGCAAGAACACCAAAGCAGCGCAAACCGTTGCGCCGAAACTCGACGTATCCAGCTTGTTGGAGGACGAGCGGCTGGCGAGTCCCAATGCCAATGCGCCGCCGCGAGTGCGTGTCCAGCGCAAATCGTCGCGGGGCCGCGTATCGATGCCCTCTGTCGTCGCTCCGCTCGTTGGCGCTACGTCGGCGCCTATTGCAACGAAGAGCCCAGTGGCGTCGCAACCGCCTGCCTCCATGCGTCGCCCGGTGCCAAATAGAGGCAAGCCATCCGCATCACTATCCGCTCCGGGACGTACGTCGGCGATGGGCTGGACAACGTCCTTGCCGCATTCGTTCACACCGGTGCCGGTAGTAACGCTCGATGCGCAACGTACCAAGCCTGTTCTGGCGAGGGCCTCTGCTATGGCGCCAGCCTTGCCTGTCCCCGCTCCGCCTGAGCGAGTCTTGGTGGCGACTTGTGAACAGGACGTGGACCGGGCGACTGCCTTGTTTGAGCAAGGCGACCCAGCTGAAGCGCTGTCCCTGATCGAGCCGTACGTCAAACCTTGGCTGCGCACGCCGGGAACCTGTAAAAGCGATTCACCTGAACAGTCCATCGAGCCGCCGCAGGGTGCGGCAGCGAGCGCGCTGACCAAGCTCTATGCGGATATTTGTTGGGAAATGGTCGCCCGCGGCCAGCAGCAGAGCGACTTTGCTCGCTGTACGGAGGCGTTACGCATCGTTCTTTCGATCGCACCGGACGACTTGCCGGCCCGTCTATGCCTGGGGCACTGCCTGATCAACCTGGCCGACCGCGAATCGGACGAGGTGGAGCAGATGAGCTTGTTGCAATCGTGCATCGACACGCTGCAAGCGGTCACTATTCCCGATCCGGTACCGGACCTGATTCGTATCGGCATGCTGGGCGAGGCGCGCTGCCGCCGCGCGTTGCTGGATTTGCCCGTGGACGCAGCGTTGTTGAAGGATGCCGAGCAGACCTTGCGCGAGGCGCTGGCGCGCGGTGCTGCTGGCGACTCCGATGCGGCCTGGTGGTTGCAGACGTTGTTGGTCGTCGTGTTGCCGGGCACCGCAGCGGAGGTTGCCGAAGCACGCATGCAGGAATCCATGGTGCTTCTGCGTCATGGCTTGGAAGCTTGCGCCCGTCCGGACATGCGCCCGCGCTGGCAAGCGGCCTTGTTGCGTGCTCAGCTTGAGCAGATTCGCCGTACTCAGCTCAACCTTGCCTCGCGACGCCTGCGGATGCGGGATTTGTATAACGAGTACGTGCAAGCCATGCAACAAGACTCTGCTTGCGAAGTGCTCGCTGCATGGATCGATGTGCTTTGCGCAGTGGCGGCGCCTATGGTCGGCAATGCCGCGCTTGAGCGCTATCGCGAAATCGATGATGCGTTGGAGCGTCTGTCCAGACTTGATCCAAGTGGCCGCTACTACGCCAATACGTGGATGCAGATGATGCATGGTCGTTTGTCGATCGAAAACGACGCCGGCAAGCGGGCTTTGCTGGAACAGGCTGAGGCAATACTGTCGCCGCACTTGAACGACACCGACAAGCCCTTGCGCCTGCAAGCCAGCAGGCTTGCGCTGGAGCAGGCTGTCTTGGCCATGGATGACCAGGCGCGCGAGGCGGCTTATCTGCGCGCGCTCGATCTCGCGCGGCCGCTTACCGCAGTGCCGTCGGTGGCGCTGCCGGCGCTGGGGTGCGCCATGAAGGCGTTGCTGGCATTGAATGAAGACAAAGAACGCCGCGTCTATGACCGTTGCTTGCGTGTGATCGGTCCCGGAGATGTCGAATCGCTAGGCCTGCTCGCCCGTAGCGCCTATCGCGACGGCGACGTTCGACAGGCTGCCATGGACTTGGCGCTGGCCTGGCAGCGTCGCGACAAGGTGTTGCCGGAAGCCATGCTGGATTTGTGGCAAGCCGCATCGCGCGACTGGGCTGAGCAAGCCGGCAACGATGAGGCTTGTGGGCAGAATCTGCGTCATTTGCGCCAGGCGGATGTGCGCCGCCGCCGTTAAGGGGCAAAGGCGGCGAGCTTGCGCTTCACCGCCACATTTTTCAAAGACCCGTATTTCGGCAGGCCGTCGCGCCCGTAGGGCAGGGGTGCTTCGCCCTGGATCAATGGTGAAAGATAGCGGCGCGCCGCAGCGGTAATGCCAAATCCGTCGCGGGTCAGAAAGCCTGCAGGCATTTTCTTTTCACGATTGGCGATCTTGTCCAAGGAGGCGGGTTCGATCTTCCAGCGGTAAGGGGAGTCGGAGGTGCGCGTAATCACCGGCATCACCGCATTCATCCCGGCAAGTGCATACTCCACCGCGGCTTTGCCCACTGCATAGGCCTGGTCCGCATCCGTCTTGGAAGCGGCATGGCGTGCGGATCGCTGCAGGTAATCGGGCAAAGCCCAGTGGTATTTGTAGCCGAGCTTTTCCTTGACCAATGCGGCGAGCACCGGTGCAACGCCGCCCAGTTGGGTATGGCCGAATGCATCGCGAGTACCTGCTTCCGCCAAGAACTGCCCTTCCGCGTTGCGTATGCCTTCGGAGGCCACCACGGTGCACCAGCCTACGCGCTCCACGGTCGCTTTCACCTTGGCGAGGAAGGCGGCCTCGTCGAACACTCGCTCGGGAAACAGGATGATGTGTGGCGGGGCGTCGGCGCTTTCCCCGGCAAGCCCTGCCGCGGCAGCGATCCAGCCGGCATGGCGCCCCATCACTTCCAGAATGAATACCTTGGTGGACGTGTCAGCCATGGACGCGACATCGAGGCTCGCCTCCAATGTGGAGATCGCGGTGTATTTCGCGACCGACCCGAACCCGGGACAGCAGTCGGTGACGGCAAGATCGTTGTCCACCGTCTTGGGGACGCCGATGCAGCGGATGTCGTAACCCATGGCCTTGCCGAGCTGGGAGATTTTCAGTGCCGTATCGGCCGAATCGTTGCCGCCGTTGTACAGAAACCAGCGGATGTCGTGGGCACGCAGCACCTCGATCAGGCGTTCATATTCGGCGCGGTTGGCTTCCAGCGATTTCAGCTTGTAGCGACACGAGCCAAAGGCGCCGCCTGGCGTGTGGCGCAGGGTTTCGATCGCAGCGGCGCTTTCCTTGCCAGTATCGATGAGATCCTCGCGCAGGGCGCCCAGGATGCCGTTGCGTGCCGCATACACTTTGATGCCATGGGCGCGGGCCGTCTGGATCACACCTGCTGCCGTGGCGTTGATCACAGCGGTCACACCGCCGGACTGGGCATACAGAAGGCGGCCGGTGGCAGGGCGGGCTTGGGACTTCATCGGGCATTCTCCGGGGCGAGATTCAGGCGCTATGTGACGGCACGGCTTCAGTCGCGGATTGCATAGGTATCAGGTACTTGGCCGAAATTAGGACGCGCGGCGGTTTGACGGCACCCCCCGCAGACGCTACCTTGATCCATATTCATCTAGAAATCCGTGGAGCTGTCGCAGTGTGCGGCAGAACGCGGATCTTGTGGAGTTTTATGCGACTTGTCCTCCTTGGTGCGCCCGGTTCGGGCAAGGGTACTCAGGCCGCCCGGCTGAAGGCCGAACTCGGTGTGCCGCACATCTCGACCGGCGACATGCTGCGCGCCGCGGTCAAGGCCGGTACTCCGCTTGGCTTGAAAGCAAAGGCAGTGATGGACGCTGGCCAGCTGGTATCCGACGACCTCCTGCTGGGCATGTTGGAAGAACGCTTCGCCGAAGCCGATGCCAAAGGCGGCTTCATCCTGGATGGTTACCCGCGCAACCTGGCACAGGCCGATGCGCTGGATCATCTGTTGACCAAGATCGGCCAGCCGCTGGATGCCGTAGTGAAGCTGGAAGTGCCCAGCGAAGTCATTATCAAGCGCTGTGAAATCCGCTTCGCCGCCGAGCACCGCAAGGACGACGACCCGGTGGTGGTGCGCGATCGCCTCAAGGTGTACGCGGAACAGACCGCCCCGGTCGCCGACTTCTTTGCACGTCGCGGCAAGCTGCAGGTGGTTGACGGCGTGGGCGAGCTGGACGACGTGACGGCACGCGTCAAGCGCGCACTCTCCAACGAAACGGCCGCCGCCAGCGGCTGAATACCCCGGGCCGCCAGCGGGCGGCCCGTTTGCTTTGCGCGGGTCATCGCGCCACGTTATTTCGCACGGGTTATTCATGCGTCTGCACATTCTCGGCATTTGCGGCACCTTCATGGGCGGCGTCGCTGCCTTGGCGCGCGAACTTGGTGAAACGGTCGAAGGCTCCGACGCCAACGTCTATCCGCCGATGAGCACCCAATTGGAAGCACTCGGCATCGGATTGATGCAGGGATACCGCGCCGAGCACCTTCAGCCGGCACCGGATCTGGTGGTGGTCGGCAATGCGATGACGCGCGGCAACGCTGTAGTCGAGTACGTGCTCGACCAGCGCCTGCGCTACGTATCGGGTCCGCAATGGCTGGGGGAGCGCCTGCTGGTCGAGCGCGATGTGCTGGCCGTGGCAGGTACCCACGGCAAAACCACCACGACCAGCCTGCTGGCCCATCTGCTGGAGAGTGCCGGGTTGGCGCCCGGCTTCCTGATCGGTGGCGTGCCCGGCAACTTCGGCATTTCCGCCCGGCTTGGCCAGGGTCGGCATTTTGTGATCGAGGCCGATGAGTACGACAGCGCGTTTTTCGACAAACGGTCGAAGTTCGTGCACTACCGTCCGCTCATCGCCATTCTCAACAACCTGGAATACGACCACGCGGATATCTTTCCCGACGTTGCCGCCATCCAGCGCCAGTTCCATCACCTGGTCCGCACCGTCCCGGGCAATGGCCGGTTGATCGTCAATGCGCACGATGCCTATCTGGCCGAAGTGCTGGCGATGGGATGCTGGACGCCGGTGGAAACGTTCGGCGTCGGCAAGGGCGATTGGCAGGCCACGCCGGTCGCGGCGGATGGCTCGGTCTTCGCCGTGCATCATCGCGGCGAACGGATTGGCGAAGTACGCTGGTCGTTACTGGGCGACCACAGCATGATGAACGCCCTTGCGGCGTTGGCGGCAGCCGCGGCGGCCGGCGCCGATCCTCGCGCGCTGTTGCCGGCCTTTTCCACATTCCAAAGCGTAAAGCGTCGCATGGAACTGGTTGGCGAAGTGGGCGGCGTACGCGTTTACGACGATTTCGCGCACCATCCCACCGCCATCGCCACCACGCTCGCCGGACTGCGCGCCAACGTGGGCGGCGCGCGCATCCTGGTCGCCTTGGAACCTCGCTCCAATTCCATGCGCCTTGGCGCGCATGCCGATGGCTTGGCTCCTTCGCTGGCCGATGCCGACGGCGTGGTGTTCCTGCATCGTCCCGAGCTGCCGTGGGATGCCAAGCGCGTCACCGATGCCTTGCAAGGACGCGCAAGCACGGCGCCGACCGTCGATGCCATGCTCGCGGCGCTCAAGCAACAGACGCGCGCAGGCGACCACGTGATCTTCATGTCCAACGGCGGTTTCGAAAACGCGCCGCGCCGCTTCGTAGCGGCGTTGAGCGACTAGCCGATCGGTGCATCGAAACGGGGCGCAAGCTGCTGGTACTCGCGTTGCGCCGCGAACCACACGCCGCCGCCAAAGCTGAGCGTGACGAGGGCCAGCACGGCGCCGCCGATCAGATAACCCGCGATGCCGACCAGCCAATAGCCGCCCCAGTACACCGCCATCACGCCAAGCAGCACCGAGACATTGACGATTGCGCGTCCGGTTCTGCCTTCCGGCCCGATCAGGTGAAGTGCGAGCGCGGCGAGGCTGGCCGCCGCCGACACGATGGCGGCCACGAACAGCATCTGCCACGGATCCGTTGCGCGCACCAGCACGGCGCCCAATGACGTGTAGACCAGCGCAGTGAGCATGCTGATCGGCACCAGCACCAGCAAGGCATCGGAGACGGTTTTCTGGTACTCCGCACGAGTTTCGGGCGCCAGCGTGAGATACAGGTCGGCCATGTTCGGGCGCATGCGCGTCATGCCGAGATTCAACTGTGGGAATCGCGAAACGCTGAGCATGATCGCGTAGGCACCGATCACGGCGGGCTCAAAATGCGGGCGATGCATTACGGCGAGAAAGTAGAAGCAAGCGAATGACGCCACCAGCGCGACGCGCAGCGCAATCGCTTCAGGATTGTCGTGTGGCAGCAGCAATCGGCGTACCAGCACCATCCGGTGCGTAAGGTTGGCGTTGCGCCGATAGCCGATCAAGGCTCGATGCATGGCACGTTGCGAGGTGGAGTCATACAGCGCGTTGATGCGTCTGCCAATGGCGCCAGTTCGTTGCGGCTCACCTGGAGCGCTGCGCATCGCGTTGCGGCCTAGTCCAGTGCTTTCCAGCGGCGAGGTGTCCGCCTGGCGGTCCTCGATGCGCAGCAACGGGGCGATGCCGAATGCGAGCAGCAGTGCAATGAGCGTCAAGATGAGCAAAGGGGTAAGTGCGGACTGCAGAGCGACTTGCACCAGCCGGGTGAAGTACGTGGGCGCCCAGCCGAGCACGATGAACAGCGGCCAGATGAATGTGTTTGCGCGTGGATTGCCGCCCATGATCACACCCAATACCGGTACCAGCAGCAGACCGCAGGCGATCAAGGGCGCGTGCGGCAATCCACGCAGATACACCACGATGATCGGCAGCAGTATCCAGAACGATGCATCGATCGCCGCGTATTCCAGCAATCGGCGACGAAACTGCGGAAGCATGAAGCTCTCCGGCATGCAGATGCTGCGCAGGGTGAAGCCCTGGGCCACGTGCCAGCTCCAGGATGCGATGCAAAAAAAAGCGGCAGCCAACGTGCCGGTGCCTGCTTCTCCGCGCAGCCAGGGCAGTGCGAAATACAACGTTGCGGCCCACAGAGCCACCGCAATCGCTATGAGCACCGGCATGCGCCGAAGCGATTGCAGCCACAGTTGCCACCAGGCTTTCACGCGAGCTCCACGAACAGGTCTTCCAGCGTGGGTGTTTCGATACGCAGGCCGGCATTTTCACGCGCCGCGAGTGCGTGCAGGCTGTCCATGACGGGATCCTCCACCAGCAACACCGCTTGTTCGTCCTGCACGTGGGTTTTCAATGCACCGGCCAGCACCGGCGGATGCGGCCAGCCGCCGGCCCGGTGAAGTACCACGCGTTTGAAGCGTTCGCGCAGATCGGCCAGTGGACGCGTGAATTGAATGCTGCCATCGCGAAGCAGGGCAATGTCCGCATCAGCGCGTTCCAGATCGGCGGTGATGTGCGTGGAAAAAATCACGGTTTTGCCGGGCGCGCGCATCAATGCCAGCAACTCCGCCATGAAGGCGCGGCGCGCCTGCGGATCGAGGCTGGCCACCGGTTCGTCCAGCACCAGCAGGTCTGGATCGGGGGCGATGGCGCGCACGATCGCCAGCTTCTGGCGTTGCCCTTGCGACAGCTCGCCAATTTTTTGCTTGGCATCCAGTTCCCAGTCGGCAAGCAGGCGAGCGGCCAGCCCGGTATTCCAGCGTGCGTAGAACGCTGCGGTGAAATCGAGATACGCGCCCACCTTCATCCATGGGAACAGGTCGAACGTCTGCGGCACGAAGCCGATACGGTGCATGCGTTCGCCGCCCGGTTCGATCATGGGCTGGCCGAAGAGATCGATGCTGCCGCCATCGATCGGCGAAAGCCCAAGCAGGCAGCGCAGCAAGGTGGTCTTTCCGGCGCCGTTGCGGCCCAGCAGGCCGATCACGCGGCCCGCCGGCACCGACCAGTCCAGCGCCCGCAGCACCTGGCGCTTCTTGAAGGACTTTTCCAGCCCGCGCACCTGCAATACGGGTTGGGTCGCGGCATCCAGGGCCGGCATCGTGCCGAGCGGTTCAGTGACCAGGTGGGAAGCAGACATCCGTGCATGATCCTCGTGCGAACCGATCCACTCTGCCGCGTATCGGTGTCAGCCGTCCAGTGACGGGCAAACTTCATCCGCCTTGCCTTTATCATGCTGTCATGGCTGCCCGGCTCCCTTTCATCGAAGTACCCCTGTTTCCGCTCGGCACGGTCCTTTATCCGGGCGGGCAATTGCAATTGCGCATCTTTGAGCCGCGCTATCTGGACCTGGTGCGCGAATGCACCCGTTCCGGCTCGGCTTTCGGCGTCTGCCTGATTCTCGACGGGCACGAGGTGGGGACGCCGGCGCGTCCCGCGGCTGTGGGAACCCTGGCACGGATTACCGATTTCAGTCATCGCGAGGATGGGCTGCTCGGCATTGCCACCGAGGGCGGCGAGCGCTTCCGCGTGCAATCTACGCGTGTACGCGCCGACGGATTGCTGCGCGGCGAGGTGGAGCTTTGGCCGGAAGAGGAGGTGCAGCAGGTACCGGTCGAATTTGCCCTGCTGCAAACGATTCTGGAGCGCCTGATCGAGACCATGGGGCCGCACTGGCAAAAGGCGCCGCGCAGCGCTTATGACGATGCCGGTTGGGTGGGATTTCGCCTTGCCGAATTGCTGCCGCTGGCCCGGGATGAGCAGCAACAATTGCTGGAAATGACCGATCCGATCCAGCGGCTGGGCGTGTTACGCGATATCCTGCCGCGTTTCCAGAAAGCCTGAACGAGGAAGAGTCACGTGAACACGCTGGCAGGCAAGACACTCTTCATTACCGGAGCCTCGCGCGGCATCGGCCTGGCTATCGCCACGCGCGCCGCGCGCGATGGCGCCAACGTAGTCATTGCCGCAAAAAGCAGCGTGCCCAATCCCAAGCTGCCCGGCACCATTCATACGGCGGCAGCCGAGGTGGAGGCCGCCGGCGGCAAGGCGCTTGCGCTGAAGCTGGATATTCGCGAAGAAGCCGAGGTGCACGCGGCCGTCGCGCAGGCGGTGGAGCGCTTCGGCGGCATCGATATCCTGGTGAACAATGCCAGCGCGATCTGGCTGGCGGGTACCGAAAGCACGCCCATGAAACGTTACGACCTGATGCACCAGGTCAATACGCGCGGCACCTTCATGGTGACCCAGGCCTGCCTCCCGCATTTGAAGAAGGCCGCCAACCCGCACGTGCTCATGCTGGCGCCGCCGCCGAACCTCGATCCGAAATGGTTTGCGCCGCATACCGCCTACACCATTGCCAAGTACGGCATGAGCCTGTGCGTACTGGGCATGAGCGCCGAATTCGCACCAATGGGCATTGCGGTCAATGCGCTGTGGCCGCGTACGGTGATCGCTACGGCGGCGATCGCGATGATCGATGGGGTCAAGCCCGAGCAATGCCGCCGCCCGGATATCGTTGCCGATGCGGCTCACGCACTACTGATCCAGCCGGCGCGCCAATGCACCGGAAGATTCGCCATCGACGAAGACGTGCTGTGCGAAGCGGGTGTCCGCGATTTCGATCGCTACGCCTACCAGCCAGGGACGCCCTTGCTCCCGGATCTATTCTTGAACTAATTGGTTCATTAATTCGACGGCACCTGTCATCACGCCGCCGTCATTACCGGCGTAGGATTCCATACCAACTCCCACGATCCCAGGCTGGGTACAGGGGGGATCTCTGCACGCCTGATCACAAAGTGGTCACGCGGCGGATGCTCGTTGTATATTCCGCGAACTGCGTCACGTGTTTGGGCGCGGGCTGGTTTAGGGGTTGGGGCTAGAACCTGTCCAGGAAGAGCAGGGCGACAGACCAGCGATCCTGGAGGGAGGCGTTGCGATGACTAGCGACACGTCGATCCGATGTGTGGTTTGGTTTGGGGAGCCGGCCGCTGTTGAAAGAACGCGCTTGGCGCAAGCTGGCTGGCATACGCGCGTAGCCGATGCGAATGCACAAGGAAGCGGCGTGGGCATCCGGCGCGGCGACGTCGTCGTCGCGATGGCGGACTTGCGCAAGGCCGATGACGATACGCTGGCGCAAATGGCGCGCTTGATGGCCGATCACCCGAGGCTTCCCTGGCTGGCACTGCTGTCGGCCGAAACGGTGGTGCAGACTCCGGAAGTGGAACGCGTGCTGAGCGCGAGCATCGACTTCTTCACTGCGCCGATCGACATGCAGCGCCTGATCGAGACACTCGGCAGCCTGGCTGGTGATGCGCCCGCTCCGATTGTCTACAGCGACGTGCCCGGCATTACCGGTTCCAGTTCCGCGATGATGGCCGTGGTGGCCAGCCTGCGCAAATACGCTCCCGTCGATCTGCCGGTGTTGATTACCGGCGAAACCGGCACCGGTAAAGAAGTGGCAGCACGAGCCTTGCACAAATTATCGCCGCGACGGGACCATCCCTTCGCGGCGATCAACTGTGGGGCATTGCCTGCGAATCTGGTGCAGTCGGAATTGTTTGGCCACGAGCGCGGCTCGTTTACCGGTGCCAATGCCCGGCGCATCGGTCATTTCGAGGCGGCAGCGGGCGGCACGGTGTTTCTGGACGAAGTGGGCGATCTGCCTCCGGACGCGCAGATCAGCCTGCTGCGCCTGCTGCAGGAAGGCACGCTGGAGCGCGTCGGCTCCACGCAATCGATCAAGCTGGACGTGCGCGTGCTGGCGGCGACTCACGTTGACCTGGAAAAGGCCGTCGCTCAGGGGCGGTTCCGCGAAGACCTGTATTACCGGCTCAACGTGCTGCGCTTGCGCATGCCCGCATTGCGCGAGCGTGCCGATGATGTGCTGCAATTGGCGCAGTTGTTCCTGGACGCGTTTCGCAAGCAGCACGATTGTCATGCACGTACCTTCAGCGCCCTGGCGCGCAAGGCACTGCGCGACTTCACCTGGCCCGGAAACGTGCGCGAATTGTTGAACCGTGTTCAGCGCGCCGCCGTGGTGGCGGAAGGGGCACAGATCAGCGTTGCGGATCTGGATCTGCAAGATGTGGTTTCCAGCCGCACTGCCCATTCCAGCCTTGGGCTCACCCGCACTTCGGCCGAGCGCGATGCCGTACTGGCCTGCCTGCGCGAAACGCGCTTCAACATCAGCGAATGTGCCCGACGCTTGAAGGTTTCGCGCGTCACCATCTACAGGCTCTGCAAAAAGCACCAGTTAGTGCTGGAAGATATCCACTGAAAGCGTAGGCGGCGCCCGCGGGCGCCGCTCGCCGTTTCCAAGCCTGAGGCCTTCGTGACTCAGAACATGTAAGGGATCTTGAAGGTCAGCGTGAAATTCGGTGCGTCGGGCGTCATGCCCATGCCCAGGATGGTCACGAACGTCGTGTGCGGGCTCAATGCATAGGTGAAGCCGAGATTCAGGGTGGCCGCATTGGCTTGGCTGCCGATGATCTTGGTCCACGGGCCGCCGGTGTCGCGCAACGAATCCTTACCGTTGATGCGATCGCTGAAAGACAGGCTCAGGCTTGAGCGATCATTGAAGGCAAATGCGATGCCTGCGCCGAAGTAAAACACGTCGGCGAGTTTGACGCTGCCGGGCGTGACTTCCTGCGGATCCGTATTGATGTCGTTGAAGCTGCGCGTGAAGGAATGGATGTAGCCGAAATTGCCGAAAACGATCGCAGGGTCCATGGTCTTGACGAATGACGAAGCAAACGTCGCCTGCCACACACCGTTGCCCGTGGGCTGTTTCGTGGGAACGGCAAATTCCTCGTACTGTGAACTGGCTGCCACGTTGACCCACTTGATGCCGTAAGGCGCCTGCCCGGTGGGTGCGGTGATGCCGAGGGTAAGTACGGTGTCGGGACGGTTGGCGGTTTCAGTCAAAATCTTGTAGTTGACGGAGAGATTGACGTCGCCCAGGCCCTTGCCGGTCGAGCTTGCTTCATCGAGCGTCGCCGCGGAACCGCCTGCACCGCCTTGCTGGTAGTCCGTATTGCGACCCACGTAGGGTACGTCCAGGTTCAGGCTGAAACGGGGTGTGACGGCGTAGCGACCGATCAGGTCGTTGGTCAACGAATCGGAAGTGACGCGATCGATCGCAATATTGCCGAGGAAGATGGAGTTCAGCGCGAGAAAGCCGTTGAGTGTCAACTCGGCGCGATCGTAGTGGTTGTAGGTCAGGTCGTCCTCGAGGGTGAATTTGCGGCTGAAATAAGCATTCTGCTGCTGTTCGAGCGCATCCTGCACGCTACGGCTCTGGGTGGATGTGCTCGCTTGCGCCGCTTGCGTGGTCGATGCGGCCTGACTGCTTTCCACCGAAGCGCCGCTTCCGTTGCTCGTCGTCGTGCTTGCCGTTTCCGAACCAGGCGCCGGTTCCGCGGGGAGGGGTGTCCCGCTCACCTTGCCGGTGATCCGCGACTGCAGGGCCTGTACCTCGGCGTCAAGCACACGCAGGCGCCTTACTTCCTGCGCGTAATTCACCTTCAGCATCTGCAATTGGCGAACGAGCTCTTCCACGTCCTCCTGGTTTTTTGTGTTTGCCGCCTGGTTCGGTGCAGGCTGGGCATCCTGTCCGGACGCATCGAAGCTCGCGAAGCCGCAAACGCAGCTGCATGCCATCGCGGTGGCCAAGAGTGTCTTGCGCATGATGGTATCCCCTGCATGAGAGCGTGCGCTGGGCTAGGGCGTACGCTCAGTGGCCGTTGAGGTGAGACAAGCCGAGCGACTGCGTCAGCGTGTGCGCGAGCTGCGCAGTGGAGCTCAGCTGTTGAGTAACGAGACTTACGATCATCTGATTGGTGACCACGGCATTGTCGGTAGTGAGCGCGATCGTCTGTCCCAGGCTGCCGGTGTGGATCCACTGCGTCGCCGAACCCTGACCGGCGACCGAGGTGACAACTTCCGCATCGCCGTTCGAATAAGTGGAAGATGCCGAAGCGTCGCCGACGGTCGCCGTGCGGCCGGTGGGAATGCCGATTCCCGTGTTCGTCGTCGCAACCGAAGCCAAACCGTTTGACGCCGTCGCGCCGCCAGTGTTCTCGGGCGCGATGGCATTGGTGGATGAGCTGGTGCTTGCCATGGGCCCGCTGATGCTGACGCTGGCGCTCGATGGCTGGCTGCTCGTCGTGCTGACCGTCGCGGTGTCGTTGCCGGTCGTGGAGGCGGCCGGTGCACTGCCGCCGCTTTGAATGTTCAGCCGGGTGACGTTGGCCACTGCATTGTTGTCGCCCGCTACCTGTGTGCTTTGTACCAGTCCGCCGACATTTGCGATGCCGCCGCTTTGCACGCTGCGGCTGACCTGGGGTGAAGATCCCGATGTGTCGGGGAGCGGAGCATTCCTGGTCGTGATGGTCACGGTTGGTACAAAGGTAACCTGCGGCGAGCCGGGATTCTTGCTGAAATCCATGCCGAGAGTCATCGCGCCCTGGACGGTCTGACCATTGCTGGTTTGAAACGTGGAGATCATCTCCACGCCAAACCAGACGACGGTATTGTCGCCGACGGTGAAGCGGCCGCGCATGGTGGACAGTTCTTCATCGGTGACGTCGTGAATGCCGGAACCTGGGTGGCCGTTTTCGTCATTGCTGGCAAGTGCGAGAGAGCATCGGCATCCTAGAGCCAACGCGAGTGCGGCAAAAATCAAAGAGCGCCTATACATGGCCCGATTCCTCAAAACGTATTCAGGTCAGCGTGGGTGAAGCCGAAATCCAGCAACTCGGCATCGGTAATGGCCCCGCTTCCCTGGCGTGCGAAAAGTTTCCTCGCACTGGGTTTGTCGACCGGCTGCAGCAGCACGGTGTTGCGATCGAAGTCGCTTCCGATCACTACGAAAAGAACGCGCGAAGGCCAGGCCTTCATGAAATCGCCGAGCGGCACCGTGCGATTGCCGAGAATGGGGTCGGCAAGCTCCACCTGTTCGTCGTGGACCTGCTTGAGTACGACGAAATGGCTGTAACCGTGCACGCTCATCAATACCAAGGCGGGTACGCGCAGTGTGCGAAGGCGCGAAATGTCCACGCGATAGCCGTGCCCGCGAAGGCCGAGCAATTCGACGTAGTGCTTGATATCGAGCATGGAAAAGCCGCGCTGGCGGACTATGGCCGGGTCGGCGACGCCGAGCATGCCGTCGATGACGACTTTCTCGTCGACGTCCAGGTGATACGCGTAGCGCAGGATCGTCGCCAATGCCGCGGCGCCGCAGCTGTAGTCGGTGTGCTGGCGCACGATGTTGGCGAAATGCATTTCCTGCATGCTGTTGACGTGAGTCACGTACTGCGCGCCGTTGGGCAGCACACCGGCGAAGCTCACGTCGCCGGCATGGGCATTGGTGCCTACGCAGGCAGCAAGACCCAGCAAGCCGATGATATTAAATCCGGCAGATCGCACGTTGCTTCTCCCCCCGTCCTTGCGAAGGGAAGACCCCCTGCCCGCAGGGGACGGGCAGGGGGCTTCCACTTGGTGCCCGGCGGCATGTCGCCGGGTTACCGCCCACGTTGCCGTCTTGCGACGGCGAACTCATTCGTCGACAAGACCGCCCTACGGTTTGCCGTTGCTGTTGGCCGCGCCGAGCGACATGATGTTGGCCTGCATGTTGCCGGTGCCCGAGGCCACGTCGATGCCGATGTTGCCGTTGTCGTTGCTGAGCGCACCTGCAGCGATGCTCGCGGTATTGGTGGTGGCGATCGTGTCGCACCACGAATAAGCTGGATCATTCACCGTGGTGTTGCCGTGCGAGCGCTGATCGACCGAAGCGGCAGCCATGGCGTACGCCGTGCCCGGGGCGACCGAAGCCGACAAGGCGTTCAGCTGCTGGTTGTTGTCGCCAGCGGCTACGTTCGCGCCGATATTGCCGCTATCGCCGTTGAACGCATCGCCGATGCTGGCCTTGTTGGTGTTGCCGATGTTGATCGTGCGATCGTGGCTGACCGACTGGCCGGCGCCTGCAAAGGCAAAGCTCAGATCGGTATCGGAAGAGTTGCTCGATGCCATGGACATGGTGTTCGACTGCTGGTTGCCGTCGCCCGATGCCACGTTGACGCCCACGTTGCCGCTGTCGCTATTGAAGTCGCCGCTGCTCACCTTCGCGGTGTTTTGCGTCTTGTCGTTCAAGGTGAAATTGTGGCGGTTGCGCTGGTCGCTGCCGAGGAAGGCGACGTCGTCGGTCTTGGTCGTGTCGTCTTCGCTGGCGATGGCGGCCACGTTGGACTGCGCGTTGTTGTCGCCCGAAGCAACGTTGACGCCAAGATTGCCGCTGGCGGACTGGCCGGCGTTCGAGCCGATGGTGCTGGTGTTCTGCACGCCCGACTTGTTGATCACCTTGTCGTGCTCGGTCGATTGCTGGTTGCTGGCAGCCGCGGTGCCGGTATCCGGCTGGGCGTGATGATGCTTCGCGTAAGCCATCGGGCCGGCGAATACGCTAGAGATAGCCAGAGCAATCAAAGTCCTTCTCAGATTTGCATTCATGATGTCTTCTCTCTTGACTGGATGTTGCGGGTGATTAGCGCGAGGAAAGCGGTGCAGATAACAACAAAAGGTTGTCTGATGCGTTGCCGGATCCTGCGACCTGGTTGAGTTGCATCACACCGCTGAATCCTTCCATTGCGGTCGGATCGACTCCCACGTTCCGTGTACCGACGGCCTGTGCACGTGGATTCGACGATGTTTGCGCCCCTGCCGACGCGGAGACGGCGGCCGACAAAGTGCCATCCGTCGCCTCGCGTATGCCTTGCTTGGTCAGTTCGGCCGCTACCCCGTTCAACTGGGTGTTGCCGTTGCCGCTGACCTGATTGATGGAAGCAATGCCCCGACCGTTGTCGTAGGCATGGCTGGAAATCGTTGCGCTGGCGTAAAGCGCTGCGCCCGGATTGCTGCTCTGTGCGCGCTGTTGCGCCTGAATCGTGGCCTGGGCCTGGGGCGCGCTTGCAAAGGCGTGCAGGTTGCCTTGCACGTTGCCATTGCCGGCAGCTTCGTTGACGGAGCTGACGCCTTGCGTGCCTTCCAGCGCATTGCTGCCGATCGTGTCATTGTCCAGATAGCTCAGCATGGCGGCGTAGCTGTCGGCGGGCGTGGAGGTGGATTGCCCCCAGGCGCTCGCACAGATCGCGGCTGCCAGCGAGGCTGCGATGCACGTGGCTAGACGATGATGAGCGCGCTTCATGGACCGAGCCTCAGTGACTTGCGCCGAGCATCGGCATTTGCGACATGGCGTTGGTGATCTGGTCGCCGATGTTGCGGGTGTTGTCGGTGACTGCGCCCGCGGCACCGGAAGCGCCGCTCACCAGATTGCTTACGCCGTTGTTTGCCGTGCCCGTGCTGCCGCCGCTGTTGACACCCAATGCCGACGTCAATGCGTGCTGCACGTTGTTCTGGTTTGAGCTTCCCGCGCTGGCGCCAGCGTTGCTGGTCAGGCCGGCGATTTCCGAATCGGTCATCTCGCCCAGCCCGCCATCGCCGTTGATCGCACTGTTGAGTTGAGGATTGGGCGAGGTGTTGACCATCAGGGCCAACCCGGGCGCGGTCGGATTGCGGTCGGCGGGGCGAGCTGCGACGTTGCGGATCAGCACGATGTCGCCAGGGCCTGCTTTCTGCGCAACGTGCGAGCCGTCCGCGAATGATGCGGCGGGTATCAGGCTGATCGTGATTGCCGCGACGAATGACGTGCAACGGCATGCCTGGCCGATGAGCCGGCGCTTGCTGTCCATGGGCGAAGCCTCCCCCGTGAGTCCTTGATCAGGAGATGGCAAACACCGTGCCAGTCGAACAAAACCCAGGAAAACCGCGGTTTGCCGTAAATGCTGCGTGCAGGCAAGGCGGGGCCGCTGTAACAAGCTGTTACAGCCCGCGCCGGCCGGGCGTCGTCGTGGATGGCGCCGTGGTGCGGTTTGGGTCGGCTGTAACGCAAGTGATACAGATCGCGTCCAGGTGCACAACGCGACCGTATGGTTCCCTAGGCTGGCGTCGGCGGGGCACGCTGGCTAGGATGCAGGACACCCCAAACTTTTCCCCGTGGCATGGCCATTGCGGCTGCGCCGAACCTCTTTATGCATCCCGTACAGGAGTCTTCCGTGCCGTCTCTCGTTGATCTGGGCAAACGCTATTGGCTGCCGGTATACAGGCCGCGCGAACTGGTGCTTGATCACGGCAAGGGCGCGCGCGTGTGGGATACCGAAGGTCGCGACTATGTCGACTTCGGCGCAGGCATTGCCGTCAATGCGCTTGGCCATCAGGATCCGGATCTGCTCGCGGCGCTCGCCGAGCAGGCCGGCAAGCTTTGGCACAGCAGTAACGTGTTCTATACCGAGCCGCCGCTGCGTCTTGCGCAGGAATTGGTGGCGGCTTCGGGCTTCGCCGAGCGTGTATTTCTGTGCAATTCGGGGGCGGAAGCCAACGAAGCGGCGATCAAGCTCGTGCGCAAATGGGCGGCTTCGCAAGGCCGGTCCGCGGAGCGACGCGTCATCATCACGTTTCGCGGCTCTTTCCACGGGCGCACCCTGGCCACCGTCACTGCGACGGCGCAACCGAAATACCAGGAAGGCTACGAGCCGCTGCCAGCGGGGTTCCGCTATTTGGATTTCAACGACGCGCAGGCGCTCGAGCAGGCTTTTGCCGCTGGCGACGTCGCGGCCGTCATGGTCGAGCCGGTACAGGGCGAGGGCGGTGTCTTGCCGGCTGCGCCGGGCTTTCTGAAACGAGTGCGCGAATTGTGCGACCAGCATGAAGCCTTGCTGGTGCTGGACGAAATCCAGTGCGGCATGGGGCGCACCGGCACGCTGTTCGCCCACGTGCAGGATGATGTAACGCCGGACATCGTGACCTTGGCGAAGGCGCTGGGTTGCGGATTTCCGATCGGTGCGATGCTCGCCGGCCCGAGAGTGGCCGAGGTCATGCAGTTCGGTGCGCATGGCACCACTTTTGGCGGCAACCCGATGGCGGCGGCGGTGGCGCGTGTCGCCCTGCGCAAACTGGCATCGGCGGAATTGTTGAACAACGTAAAACGTCAGTCTGCGAGATTGCGCGATGCACTGTCTTCGCTGGGCGCGGAATCAGGTCTGTTTTCCGAAGTGCGCGGGCGCGGACTGATGTTGGGCGCCGTGTTGTCGGAGCCGTATCGCGGCAAGGCCGGTGAGATACTGGACGAGGCTGCGTCACGCGGATTGCTGCTGCTTCAGGCGGGGCCGGACGTGCTGCGTCTCGTTCCGTCGCTGAACATTACGGATGATGAAGTGGATAGCGGCCTGTCACGTTTGCAACACGCGTTGAGCGCGTTTGCTGCGCGATAATCGCGGCGATTGAAGATCACCGACAGGAAGACCACGATGAAGTTTTTGCACAGCATGGTGCGTGTACGCGATCTCGACGCGTCGTTGCGCTTCTATTGCGAAGGGCTTGGCCTGCAACAGGTGAGAAGGACGGACGTACCCGAAGGCAAATTCACCCTGGTCTATCTGGCCGCTCCCGAGAATCCCGATGTGGAGGTGGAGCTGACCCACAACTGGGGCTCCGAAGAAGACTATGGCTCGGCGCGTAATTTCGGGCACCTGGCTTTCCGTGTGCAGGACATCTACGCCACGTGTGAGCATTTGCAGTCGATGGGCTACATCATCAGCCGCCCGCCACGGGACGGGCACATGGCCTTCGTGCGCTCGCCGGACCTCATTTCCATCGAACTGTTGCAGGAGGGGCGCCTTCCTCCGCGCGAACCCTGGGTGTCGATGTCCAGCACCGGATCCTGGTGATTGATACTTGAGGGAAGTGGTGCGTTGCCGGGCGGCGTTCGTCTACGTTCCGCGCAGCGAGCGCGCCAACCGGTAGGCCCGGCGTGGCGCACCGTTCATCGCGCCAATCAGCCGGCGCGTGCTATCCGCATCGCTGCGCGGGCGGCATCCAGCGTCGCTGCGATGTCTTCGTCGCTATGTGCCGAGGAAAGGAATCCGGCCTCAAAGGCGCTGGGGGCCAGGTAGACGCCGCGTTCGAGCATTCCGTGGAAGAAGCGGTTGAACATCGCTGCATCGGCAGCGGTGGCCTGCGCGTAGCTGCTCACTTTTTCCCGTGTAAAGAACAGCCCGAACATGCTTCCCACCCGGTTGGTGCTGAAAGGAATGCCCTCGCCATCGGCCACGGCTTGCAGCCCGTCAGTGAGCAGGCGCGTCCGGGCTGCCAGCGCGTCGTGGAAACCGGGTGCCTGGATCAGTTCCAGCATGGCCAGGCCCGCCGCCATCGCGACCGGATTTCCGCTCAAGGTGCCGGCCTGGTAAATCGGGCCGGCAGGGGCGATTTGCTCCATCAGGTCGCGGCGCCCGCCGTAGGCTCCGACCGGCATGCCGCCGCCGATGATTTTGCCGAACGTGGTGAGGTCCGGCGTGATGCCGTAATACGCTTGGGCGCCGCCCAGGGCCACCCGGAAGCCCGTCATGACCTCGTCGAAAATCAGCAAGGCGCCATGGCGCGTGCACAAATCCCGCAGGCCTTGCAGATAGCCGTCCTGCGGGGGAATGCAATTCATATTGCCGGCTACCGGCTCGATAATCAGCGCGGCGATATCTGCGCCCTGATCGGCGAACAGGGCCTGTGCAGCCGCGAGGTCGTTATAGGGCAGGGTCAGCGTGAGATCGGCGCTGGCCTTGGGGACGCCTGGGGAAGTAGGGACGCCAAAGGTCAGGGCTCCCGAGCCGGCTTTCACCAGAAAGCTGTCGCCGTGGCCGTGATAACAGCCTTCGAACTTCACGATCTTGCTGCGCCCGGTGGCGCCGCGCGCCAGGCGGATGGCGGACATGGTTGCTTCCGTGCCGGAATTCACCATGCGCACCACGTCGACCGACGGGATGAGCCGTACGATCGTCTCGGCCATGGTGACCTCGGCGGGGCAGGGCGTGCCGAACGACAAGCCATTTAGCACGGCGCGTTCAACCGCTTCGCGCACGTGGGGATGGTTGTGCCCGACGATCATCGGGCCCCACGATCCGACGTAGTCGATATAGCGCTTTCCTTCCACGTCCCACAAATAAGCGCCATCGGCGCGTGCGGTGAAGAAAGGCTCTCCGCCGACGGACTTGAATGCCCGTACCGGAGAATTCACGCCGCCGGGCATCAGTTTCAGGGCGCGTTGGAAGAGTTCGTGATTCGTCATGAGGGCTCGATCGGGGAAGTTCACAAGTTGGGCGGGCGCGCCGCAGGCCGTCGGAATGTGTTGGCCGGGTGCGTGATCGCGTCATTGTCCGGCGTGACGCCATCGTCCGCTACCCGCTTCGGGCGTCTGCGATGCCCTCTTCGGTGCTTTCCGATGCCCGCTTTCGCCGCGGCAAAGGAGTTGAGAGAATGCCCCATTCACTGGCTATGGCGATGCATTCATGAATCAAACGTCCACCGACACCACTCTGCGCAAGTGGATGTGCGTAGTCTGCGGTTTCATCTATGACGAGGCCTTGGGTTTGCCCGAGGAAGGCATCGAGCCTGGAACGCGCTGGAGCGACGTGCCCGACGCCTGGACGTGCCCGGATTGCGGTGCGACCAAAGATGACTTCGAGATGATCGAAATCGACTGATTCGCCGCGCGCTGCCTGCAAATCGCCCGATTTCGCCAGCGCGCCGGCCGTTTCCCCTGTTGGAATGATCCTCGTGCGAATCCTGCCCCGAGG
Organism: Dyella mobilis; assembly: GCF_016904945.1. Lineage (GTDB taxonomy): Bacteria > Pseudomonadota > Gammaproteobacteria > Xanthomonadales > Rhodanobacteraceae > Dyella_B > Dyella_B mobilis. Next base: position 574 of record NZ_JADIKF010000037.1, on the reverse strand, counting down.
AACGGCCATGCAGCAATTCATTCCCTTCGAAGATGACTGGGACGCGCTGGATAAGCTGCGTCCCGAAGCCTTGATTCCCTATCGCGTGGGCCTGGTGCCCAGCCACGAGCCATCAGGCCGGCCCGACATCTCTTGCGAGTCGAATCCGGGTCGCCCCGCGCCGCTTCCGCCAAAAAGGCCGGATTGAGCGGATAGGCTTTTTAGCCAATAAGTGCAGATTGCTGGCGCTGTTCGCCTGCAGGACTTGAGTGGCGAGTCCGCGAAGAGAGCGGGTCAGAGGGCGTCAGTCATTCAATCGTCATCAAATGCTCGTTGCCCCCTTCCCAGGGAGATGGGGAGGCGCTATTATTTCGACCCCTTCGACGAGAAGCCGTCCGTTGAAGGTTCCCCCTCGAAGCAACTTCCCAAAAATTGGGTGTTGACGGAAAGCGAAAGGGATGTATATTAAGCGGCTCACCCGGGACGAAATGCTTCGGGGCGATCTGAAGAACGGATCGCAAGTGATTGATCTTTGACAGTGTGCGCAGGTGACTTGTGTGGGCGTCTTGCGTTGGATGGGCAAATCTGTCCAAAC
>NZ_JADIKF010000038.1 GCF_016904945.1 Dyella mobilis | reverse complement strand
GTTTGGACAGATTTGCCCATCCAACGCAAGACGCCCACACAAGTCACCTGCGCACACTGTCAAAGATCAATCACTTGCGATCCGTTCTTCAGATCGCCCCGAAGCATTTCGTCCCGGGTGAGCCGCTCATCTTACATCGTATCTTCAGTCCGTCAACACCTTCATCAAAAAATTTTTGATTCCGTTGTTGCCGTCGAAGGCCGTTGCCAGCGAGCGGGGAGGCGAATCTTAGGCAGCCCCCCACACTTTGGCAAGCAATTTTTTAATTTTTTTTCGATGTTCGCGTAAGATGTTGTTCTGTAGCGAAACTTATTTTTAAAAGCGCGGCGACGGTCTCCCGTCGCCGCGCCGGACTCATGCCTGAGTCAAAAGCACGCGCGCGAAATTGCGCTTGCCGATCTGCAGCACACCCTCGAATCCTGGCGTGAACGTACGTTGCGCGTCTTCGACCACTTCCGCATCGATGCGCACGGCGCGCTCTTTCAGTTTGCGGTTGGCTTCGGCGTTGCTCGGCGTGAGTCCCGCCGCCGTCAACAGTGCCGGCAGGCGCAGTCCTTCAGCCGGCACGGCGATTTCAGTGAGCGGCAGCAGGCTGGTATCGCCCTCGCCACGTACCACGGCGTGCCAGCCGGCAATGGCCTGATCGGCCGCGGCGGCATCGTGGAAGCGGGTGGCGAGCTCGCGCGCCAGCTTGAGCTTGGCGTCGCGCGGATTGAGCGCCCCGCCGGCCACTTCTTGCTTCATGCGGGCGATGTCTTCCAGCGAGGTTTCGAAGCTGAGCAGCTCGAACCAGCGCCACATCAGGTCGTCGCCGATCTTCAGGGTCTTGGTGACGATGTCGATCGCCGGCTCGTTGATACCTATGTAGTTGCCGAGCGACTTGGACATCTTGTTGACGCCGTCCAGCCCCTCCAGCAACGGCATGGTCAGCACGATCTGCGGCGGCTGGCCGTGGTGCTCCTGCAGCGCCCGCCCCATCAGCAGGTTGAACTTCTGGTCGGTACCGCCCAGCTCCACGTCGCACTTCAATGCCACCGAATCGTAGCCCTGCACTAGCGGATACAGGAATTCGTGGATGGCAATGGACTGTTGCGCGGCGTAGCGCTTGGCGAAATCGTCGCGCTCGAGCATGCGCGCCACGGTGTGCTGGGCGGCCAGCCGGATCATGTCGGCCGCCGTCATCTGCCCAAACCATTCGGAATTGAAGCGCAGCTCGGTCTTTTCCCGATCCAGCACCTTATAGACTTGCTCGGCATAGGTCTCCGCATTGGCGAGCACGTCCTCGCGGGTCAGCGGCTTGCGCGTGATGTTCTTGCCGGTGGGGTCGCCGATCATGCCGGTGAAATCCCCGATCAAGAAGATCACGGTATGCCCCAGGTCCTGAAACTGGCGCATCTTGTTCAGGAGTACGGTGTGCCCCAGGTGCAGGTCCGGCGCGGTGGGGTCGAAGCCCGCCTTGATGCGCAGCGGACGCCCCAGCTTGAGCCTTGCGGCCAGTTCTTCCTGCTTGATGATCTCGTCAGCGCCGCGCGCAATAGTGGCTAGCGCCTGCTCAAGCTCGCTCATGTCGTCCTCGGTGAAGTGGCTGCCTAGGCAGCCAATAAAGTGATGGGCATCGTCAATGACGTTAATTGTGCGTTAACCGAAAAAAACGTGCAAATCCTTGATCGAAAAGGCATTGACGCGATTTGCACAAGCTCGTTATGGTACGCGGCAATTGATACTTTGTACCGCAGGGGTGTGGTCGGCATGAACAAGAAAAACAGGGTCTGTTAGCGATGGCAGCCGGTAAGCAAGAAGCGCGCATCGCACGCAAACTGGCCATCCGCCGCAAGGCACAACGCCGCCACTCCCACTTCTATCAACACTGCGCCCACTGGTCGTTCAATCGTCCGGCGGGTGGCGAGCAGCCGCCGATTCACTGGCATCGCGAACGATGGATGCTGGCTGCGACCGCGCTGCTGATCACCGTGCTTTCCGGCTTTCTGATTCCTGCCTGGGCCACGGCGATGAAGCCCAGCGCCCTGGCGCCGGTGCAGCACACCTTGCTGCCGCTCGCCCTGCCGAAAATCGAAGCACCCACGCTCAAGGCGCCGACCGTCGAAGACTGGCGCGTCGTGCAGGTTCGCCCGGGCCAGACCTTGTCCGACATTTTCCAAAGCCAGGGGCTGAGCCTCACCGACCTGCAGCACGTGGTCGACAGCGCCGGCGATGCCAAAGGCGCGCTCCACCACATCCACCCCGGCCAGGAATTCGATTTCCTGATCGGTCGCAACGGCAGCCTGGAAGGCATTCGTTTCGACAAGGACGAATCCACCCGCGCCGTCATTCGCCTGGACGGCAGCACACCCAGCGTCACTACCGTTGCGCGCGCCGTGGACACGCGCGAACAAATCGCACACGGCGTGATCGATGACTCGCTGTTCGCCGCCGCCAACAAGGCCGGGCTGAGCAACGCGATGGTGATCAAGCTCGCCGACCTCTTCAAATACGACGTCGACTTCGTGCAGGACCTGCGCGTGGGCGACAGCTTCACCGTCATTTACGACACGGTCTATCGCGACGGCGGCTATCTGCGCGAAGGCGACATCGTAGCGGCCGAATTCATCAACCAGGGACACCGCTACACGGCCTACCGCTTCAAGCGCGCCGACGGCAGCTTCGGCTGGTTCAGCGAAGACGGCCGTCCCCTGCAAAAATCCTTCCTGCGCATTCCGGTCGATTTCACCCGCATCTCCTCGCCCTTCAGCGCGGCACGCATGCATCCGATTCTCGGTCTGATGCGCGCGCACAAAGGCGTGGATTACGCAGCCCCCACCGGCACGCCGATCCACGCTGCAGGCGATGGCGTGATCAAGTTCCGCGGCTGGATGAACGGCTACGGCAACTTCGTGATCATCCAGCACGATTCGCACATCAGCACGGCCTACGGCCACATGTCGCGCTTCGCAACGGAACACGTCGGCCAGCACGTGCGCCAGGGCGACGTCATCGGTTATGTTGGGATGACCGGCCTGGCCACAGGCCCGCACCTGCACTACGAATTCCGCGTCGACGGCGTGCAGCGCAATCCGCAGACGGTCACCCTGCCCAAGCCCGAGCCGCTGGCGGCTCCGCAGATGGCGCAATTCCAAGCCAACGTGGTGAAGCCGATGCTGGCCCGCCTGTCGGAAATCGACAACAACTACAAGCTTGCGCGCAGCGAATCGGCCAAGCGCAGTGACGATTGAGCCTGCGCGTGGATGAGGCTTCAGCGCTTTATATCGGGTTGATTTCGGGTACCAGCGCGGACGGCATCGACGCTGCGCTGGTACGTTTCGAGCACGATCGCCCTCACCTGCTGCACGCACTCACGCATCCCTGGCCGGATGCCTTGCGCACCCAGATCCTGCGTGTTGCCCAGGATGAGGTCCGTCTCGACCTCGATACCTACGGGCGCCTGGATGTCGCCATCGGCCAGACCTTCGCCGATGCCGTGCAGGCCCTGCTCGAACGCAGCGGCACGCCGGCCTCGTCCGTGCGGGCGATCGGCTCGCACGGCCAGACGATCAGGCACCGACCGACCGGTGAATACCCTTTTACCCTGCAGATTGGCGATGCGAGCGTGATTGCCGAACGCAGCGGCGTCGACGTCGTGGCCGATTTTCGTCGCGCCGACGTGGCGGCAGGCGGCCAAGGCGCCCCGCTGCTGCCGGCGGTACACGCCATGCTGCTGGCCAGTCTTGGCCAGACGCGCATCGTATTGAATCTTGGCGGCATCGCCAACATCACCGTGCTGGCGGCCGATGGCAGCGTTTCCGGTTTCGATACCGGACCGGCCAATGGTTTGATGGATGCCTGGTGCCTGCGCCATCGTGGCGAGACGTTTGATCGCAACGGCGCCTTTGCCGCCAGCGGCCAGGTCGACGAGGCGCTGCTTTCGCGATTGCTCGGCGATGCGTATTTCGACCTGGCGCCACCCAAGAGCACCGGACGCGAGCACTTTCATCTCGGTTGGCTGGATGCACAGTTAAGCGGCACATTCCTGTCGCCGGCAGACGTGCAGGCCACCCTGCTCGAACTCACCGTCCGCAGCGTCACCGACGCGATCGACCGGCATGCCGTCGATGCAATCGATGTCCTGGCATGCGGGGGCGGCGTACACAACGACGCGCTGATGGAGCGCCTGCAACGACGCCTGATGCCGCGCAAGTTGAGCAGCACAGCAACGTGCGGTGTCGATCCGGATTATCTGGAAGCCACCGCATTCGCGTGGCTGGCGCGGCAGCGCTTGCTCGGCCTGCCCGGCAACCTGCCGGCAGTGACCGGCGCACGCGGCTTGCGCGTGTTGGGCGCCGTCTATCCGGCGCCGCGCTTGCCTGGCTGATCAGTCGAACCGCTCAGCGGCCTGGCCATTGATCGGCGCCAGTTGCTCGGAGCGCGCAGTGCTGAGAGCCTGCATCGCCTCCTGAAAAACGGCGCGTTCGCCGGCATCCCAGTGCCCGCCGGCAACGGTGAGGTCACGCGATTCAAACAGGTTCTCGGCGAGGATTCCGTTACTTTCGGAAACGCCCAATCCGTGCCGCAATGCCTGCAGCACGACATCGTTGATCGACCACTGGCGCTCTTTGGCGAGCAGCTTGATGCGCTCTGCCATCAGTCGATCGATGTGACGGATCATGATATCCGGCATACGGCCTTGCTCCCTGCCACGTAGCCCCTGTGCGTCGATCCTCGCCAACCCCGTCCATGGCCGCAATGGGCATCGCGGCGATCCGTGGGCCAGTTCGCACTCGGGATGTGAACGCGTTTACGCGCCGTTTTGGCTCAGCCGTCGGGTACCGTTTCGTCCGCCGCGAAGCGCCACCAAAGCCCGGCGAACAACAGCATCGCCGGCACCATGGAGAAAACCGTGATGACGAAATACCCGCCGTAGCCCGACGCCATGACAATTCCCCCGGCAAAGAAACCGAGCACCTTGCCCGGCAGGTTCACCAGCGAACTCAGCAAGGCATATTGGGTCGCCGTGTGTTGCCGATTCACCAACAGCGAAAGGAACGCCACCGTCGGCGGCCCCAACAAGCCTTCGGCGAAATTCTGTCCGGAAATCGCCAGAGTCAGCATGGTCAGGCTGCCATGGTGTCCAAGCAGCATCAGATACAAAAGATTGCTGCAGCTCTCCAGCACGATGCACACGCCGAGCGTTCGCCACGCGCCCCAGCGCGCCACCGATGCGCCGCCGACAAAAGCGCCGGCAATGCCGATCCAGACGCCATAGATCTTGGTGACCGCGCCGATTTCGGTCTTGGAAAAACCCATGTCGCGATAGAACGGGCTCATCACGCCGCCGATGATGGCCTGCTCGGGAATCTTGAACAGCAGGATGAACAGCAACGTCAGGCCGGCCACCGCCCAACCGTAGCGGCGAAAGAAATCCGTGAACGGATCGAGCACGCCTTCGCGCATGGCGGCCTTCCAGCTTTGCGGTATCGCACGGCGCACGTCGGGTTCGCGCATGGCCAGCGTCGTAATCACCGGCACGATCATCGCGACGGCCAGCAACGCGTAGACCGTGGCCCACGGAATGTGATCGGCCAGGATCAGCGCCAGCGCACCCGCCACCAACAGGCCGAGGCGATAACCCAGTGAGTAGGTAGCAACCAGTGCGCCTTGCGCCGAAGGCGGTGCGATTTCGATGCGGTAAGCATCGATCGCGATATCCTGCGTGGCCCCCATGAAGGCCACGAACAAGGTGGCCGCCACGAACGGTATCAGCTGGTGCGGCGTCAGCGCCGCCATCGCCAACAAGCCGGCCAACACGCCCAGCTGAGCGAACAACAGCCAGCCGCGGCGCTGACCAAGGCGACGAAAACCCGGCAGGCGCCAATGGTCGAGCAGCGGCGCCCATACGAATTTGAACGCGTAAGTCATGCCGGCGCTGGCGATCATCGTGATGTCTTTCAGCACGATGCCGTTTTCCTTCAGCCAGAAGGCCAAGGTACCCGCGACCAGCAGGAACGGCAGCCCTGAGGAAAACCCCAGCAGGCACATCGTCCAGGCGGCCGGCTGCGAAAACGAGCGCCAGATCGACGACTTGCGTGCCGCCGGCGCAGCTGCCTCAGTCGGCATAGTCGACGGTATAGGGCGCGTGATCGGAGAAACGCTGATCGCGATAAATCGAGCAATGCTTCAGGCGATCACGCAACGACGGCGTCACCACCTGGTAATCGATGCGCCACCCCACGTTGTTTTCCCGCGCGCGTCCGCGGTTGGACCACCACGTGTACTCCACGGCATCGGGCTTCAACGCACGGAAACTGTCCACCCAGCCTTTCTTCTTGAACAGCAGATCCAGCCAGGCACGCTCTTCGGGCAGGCAGCCGGAGTTTTTCTGGTTGGAGCTCCAGTTCTTGATGTCGTCCTTGGTGTGCACGATGTTCCAGTCGCCGCAAATGACGTAATCGCGCTTGCTCTTGAGCCATTTGTCGAAGATCGGCGTGATCCACTCCATGGTTTTGAACTTGAATTGCTGGCGCTCGTCGCCCGACGAGCCCGATGGCACATACAGCGACACCACGCTCAGATTGCCGAAACGCGCCTCGATATAACGCCCTTCGTTGTCGAACTCATCCCAGCCCAGCTCGGTCAACACCTTGTCCGGCTCGCGCTTGGCATAGATCGCCACGCCGCTGTAGCCCTTCTTGCTGGTGGCATCGCGATAGAAGCAATGGTGCCCGTCGGGCCGGAACATCGGATCGGTGAGCTGATCCTCTTGCGCCTTGGTTTCCTGCAGGCAAACCACATCGGCTTTCTGCTTGCCCAGCCACTCGAATACCCCTTTGGTGGCGGCCGAGCGGATGCCGTTGGCGTTCAGGCTGATGATGCGCATGGAGGCTCCTCACGTAGTCGACGCATGATAGCAACCACCGGCCGGCCGTACGCTCTTGGGCTCCACGCGCGCATAGCCTGTAACATGTGCGTTTGGCCCGCTTGAGAGGAACCGCCGTGCACGACTACCAGCGCGATTTCATCGAACTCACCCTGCAGCGCGATGTACTGCGCTTCGGCGAATTCACGCTGAAGTCGGGTCGCCAGAGCCCTTATTTCTTCAATATGGGCAGGATCGACTCCGGCGCCGCACTGGCCCGACTGGGCCGCGCCTACGCCGCCGCCGTGGTGAACTCCGGCCTGCAGGTGGACATGTTGTTCGGCCCCGCCTACAAGGGCATCGCGCTCGCCGCGGCAACCGCCATGGCGCTGGCCGATCAACACGACCGCGACCTGCCCTGGGCCTACAACCGCAAGGAAGCAAAGGATCACGGCGAAGGCGGCGTGCTGGTCGGCGCTCCGCTGAAGGGCCGTGTGCTGATCATCGACGACGTGATGACTGCCGGCACGGCGGTACGCGAGTCCCTGGCCCTGATCCATGCCCAGGGCGCCACGCCGGCGGGCGTGCTGATCGCGCTGGATCGCCAGGAGCGCGGACAGGGCGAGCTTTCGGCCGCCCAGGAAGTGCAGCGCGATTACGGCATTCCGGTCGTGGCCATCACAGGCTTCAGTGACGTACTCGCCTATGCCGGCGAACGGCCGGACCTGGCGGCCGAACACCAACGGCTGGTCGACTACCGAGAACGCTACGGCGTCCGTGGCTGAACACGCCCCATTGCAGTGAAATCAGTCACGCTGGCACATACCCGTATCCAGCGTTGAAAACCCCCGGGCTATACTGCGGCGAGGAGGGGATCATGCTTCGTTTCGTATTGATGGCATCTGTCACTTTGTCGCTCGGCATGGCGGCCACCGCCATGGCCCAGGGCAGCGGCATGCATTACCGCTGGGTGGACGGTAGCGGCCTGTCCCACTACAGCGACAGCCTCACCAATGACGCCGTGAAATTCGGCTACGACGTCATCAATAGCGACGGCATGGTCGTTGCGCACATAGGAAAGCAGCTGTCGCCGTCCGAACGCGCCGCCGCCGAGCAGCAAGCTGCCACACAGGCCGCACAGCAGCGCAAGGTCGAGCAGCAAAAGCGCGACGACATGCAGATGCTCAACACGTATCCCGACGAGGACGCGCTCAAGGCCGAGCAGCAGCAAGTGCTGCAGGACCTCGACGAACAGATAAGCACCACGCGCGCCAACCTGCACAGCCAGGACGCCGCATTGACCGACCTGCTCAACCGCGCCGCCGATGACGAACGCGCCAAACAGCCCGTACCCAAGGCGCTGGTTGACCAGATTACGGCTCAACGCAACGTGGTGGCCAACCAGCGCGCTCTGCTGCAGCACCAGCAAGCTCATCGCGAAGACCTGGTGCAGCAGCAGGCACAGGCACTGCAGCACTACCGCGATCTGAAAGCCGGCGAGAAGGCTGACCGGGGCTATTGAAGACGCCCCGGGGCGTCTGGGGATGCTCTCCCCTCGCGCTTAGAAAGGCAGTTTCAACCCCGGATCCACCGCCAGCATCTGCGTGCGGAAGACTTCCTTGATCCGCCGGAGCGCGGCGTCGTTGTCGGCATCGAAGCGCAACACCAGGATCGGCGTCGTGTTTGACGCGCGCACCAGCCCCCAGCCGTCCGGCCAATCCGCCCGCACGCCGTCGATGGTGATCAGCGTGGCATCGCCGAATTGAGCCTTTTCGCGGAATTTCTCGATAAAGCGGTAGTGCTCGCCTTCTGCCATTTCGACCTTGAGCTCGGGCGTGGAAACGCCCTTGGGGCAGGTCGCGAAGATATCTTCCGGCGTACGTCCCTCGATATCGCCGGCCAGGATTTCCAGCAAGCGCGCACCGGCGTAGATACCGTCATCGAAGCCGTACCAGCGTTCCTTGAAGAAGAAGTGTCCGCTCATCTCGCCAGCGAGCTCCGCGCCGGTTTCGCGCATCTTGGCCTTGATCAACGAATGCCCGGTGCGCCACATCAGCGGACTGCCGCCAGCATCGAGGATCTGGCCCTTCAGATGGCCGGTGCATTTGACGTCATAGATGATGGTGGCGCCCGGCTGGCGTGACAGCACGTCGCGCGCGAACAGCATGAGCGTGCGGTCCGGAAAAATGATCTCGCCGTTGCGCGTCACCACGCCCAGGCGATCGCCGTCGCCATCGAAGGCCAGGCCGAGATCCGCACCGGTCTGCTTCACCGAGAGAATGAGATCCTCCAGGTTGTGCGGGTCAGAAGGGTCCGGATGGTGATTGGGGAAGTTGCCGTCCACCTCGCAATAAAGGGGGATGACCTGGCAACCGATGCCCTCCAGCACCTGCGGCGCGACGGCGCCCGGAATGCCGTTGCCGCAATCGACCACCAGCTTGAGCGGACGCTCGGTCTGCACGTCCGAGGTGATGCGCTCGATATAGTCGGGCACCACGTCGACGTGGCGCAGGTTGCCGCTGCCGTCGCTTTCGAGCGCGTTCGTGGCGATTCGCTGGTAGAGATCCTGAATCGCGCCTTCGGACAGGGTTTCGCCGCCCACCACGATCTTGAAACCGTTGTAGTCCGGTGGATTGTGGCTGCCGGTGACGGCGACGCCGCAACCGGTGTTGAAACGATAGGCGGCGTAGTACACCACCGGCGTGGGCACGGCACCCACGTCGATCACGTCGATGCCGGCGGCGCGCAAACCATCGGAGAGGGCGCCCGCGAGCTCAGGGCCGGAAAGGCGTCCGTCACGGCCCACCACCATTTCGTGCAGGCCCTTCTCGCGCATCAACGTACCAATGGACTGGCCGAGCAGCTTGGCCACTTCGGCGGTCAGGCTCGTGCCGACTACGCCGCGTACGTCGTAGGCGCGAAAAATCGCCGGATCGATTTGGACCGGCGCTGGCGCAGGCTTGGGTGCAGGGCGAACGACGGGCTTGACCGGTTCAGGAGCCGGCTGGGGTTGGGACTGGGGTAGATCGATATCTGACAAACTTTCTTCCTCAACGGGGACCTCGCGGCTTACCGGGCCGCGCGCAAACAACCAAAACAGATAACCGCCGCCGGCGAGACCGATCAACGTCAGCAACATCGCAAACGGCAAGGATTGCGGCAACACGATGTAAGCGCCCGGCAGCACGGCCACGATGTTGAAATTGCTGCCGGGAACCTCTTTGCCTACCGGCTCGACGTCGATCGCCGCGGAACTGCCGCGCGACATCAACTCCATATTCTCGCCGTGATCGGTGCTCTGGCGCAGCCGAAGCCGGCCGCTGTCCACGCTGATGGCATTGAAACTGTGTGCCAGCGGAGCGAAAGGCAGTTCGATCCACACCCAGGCTTGCGGCTTTTGCTGCGAACCCAGCGGCACCACCATGGTCAGGTGGCGATCGCTGCTGCCGCGGTATTGCGATTCGACCGGAGGCGCACCATCGGCATCCGGCGCGGCCATCAACTGCGCCGCCTTGGCATAACCGAAACTGCGGTAGTTGGCATGCAGCACTTCATCGAGACCGACGCTGTACAGCTCCACGTTCAAGGCTTGCGGCAATCGGTGCTTGAGCGCATCCAGCACCTGCGCGGCACTACCGGGCAAGCCGCTGGCATCGACACCCGCGATCGCCGCGGTAATCGCGCTGCGTTCGTGCTCGATATCCGCCGCCAGCGCCTGTACCGCTTGATCTTGTGCCACGTGAACTTGCTGGATGGCTCCACTCTGATCGGCAATCAGCCAGGTCTGCCAGACACTGAAAGCACCAACCGCCAGCAACAGCGTGGCGCAGGCCAGCAGCAGCAGCCTTCCCCATTCGACGTGTAAACCCGGCAAACGCGCTCGTGCGCCGTTCATTGCCATGCCCCATTCCCCAAGTTTTTTAAATCCGCTCTCAATGTTTTCCGGTAGAGCCGAATCCGCCCTCGCCCCTTGCCGAGGGCGCGAATTCGTCGACGACGCGCAAGCGTGCCTGCCCCACAGGCACCAGCAGCAACTGTGCAATGCGCTCGCCCACTTCGATGGTGTACGGCTTGGTGCTGCGATTCCAGCAGGAGATCATCAGCGGCCCCTGGTAGTCGGCATCGATCACGCCAACCAGGTTGCCCATGACCAGGCCATGTTTGTGACCGAGCCCCGAGCGCGGCACGATGAGCGCGCACCAGCCCGGATCGCCGATGTGGATCGCCATGCCGCTGGGTACCAGTGCACTCTCTCCCGGCGCCAGGGTCAGCGGACCTTCCAATGCGGCACGCAGGTCCATGCCCGCGCTGCCGGCGGTGGCAGCCTGCGGCAAGGGAATGGCATCGCCCAGACGTGGATCGAGGATCTTCAGCTCGACGTCGATCATCCACGCACCGCCTTGTAGCGAGCGGCAACGTGTTCGATCAGCTGGCGTGCCAGCGCGGTCTTGTCGGCGCGCGGCAATTCCGCAACGCCACCGGCCCAGTACAGCGTGAGGGCATTGTCGGCGGTCTCGAAGCCGAGGCCGTCGCCCACCTGGTTGGCGGCAATCACATCGAGCCCTTTGCGTTGCAGCTTGTCGCGCGCATAGCTCTCCACGTTTTGTGTTTCCGCAGCGAACCCGACCAGAAACGGATGCGTTTGCTGCGCCGAGAGGCTGGCCAGGATGTCCGGGTTTTCTATCAGCTGCAATGTCAGCTCCGAGCCACTTTGTTTCTTGAGTTTGTTGTCGGCCCTGGCATTGGGACGGTAGTCGCCCACGGCCGCCGCACCGATATAGATGTCGGCGTCCGCGGCCGCCTCCATCACGGCCGCATGCATCTGGGCGGCGCTGCGCACGTCCGCTCGCATGGCAATCCCCGGCGGAGTCGCCAGGCTGACCGGCCCGGCGATCAGCGTCACCTGCGCACCCGCCTGCACCGCAGCCTCGGCCACGGCAAAACCCATCTTGCCGGAGCTGCGGTTGCCGATGAAGCGCACCGGATCGATGTCTTCATAAGTCGGACCGGCGCTGACCACCACCTTCAAGCCGGCCAGCACGCGGTCGCCGAAGGAGGCGATGATCGCGTCGCGCAGTTGATGCGGTTCCAGCATGCGGCCGGAGCCGACTTCGCCGCAGGCCTGGTCGCCGGCGGCCGGACCGAGAATGTGCGTACCGCGTTCGCGCAAAACGGCCAGGTTGGCCTGCGTCGCCGGATGCGCCCACATCTGTTGATTCATGGCGGGTGCCAGATAAACCGGCGACGCGGTGGCCAGGCACAGCGTGCTCAACAAATCGTCGGCATGGCCGTGTGCCAGGCGCGCCATGAGGTCGGCGCTGGCAGGAGCGATCAGTACCCGTTCGGCCCAGCGAGCCAACTCGATGTGGCCCATCGCCGCTTCGGCCGATTCGTCCCACAGGCTGACCCGCACCGCCTCGCCCGACAACGCCTGAAACGTGGTCGGCGTGACGAAGCGGGTGGCGTTTTCGGTCATCACCACGCGCACGTGCGCGCCCAGGTCGCGCAAGCGGCGAACCAGCTCGCAGGCTTTGTAGGCGGCGATGCCGCCGGATACTCCCAGCAGAATGCGGCGTTGGGCAAGGCTCATGGGATGCTCTGATTCATTTTCCGTAGGCGCCATTGGCTCGGCTCGTTCGCAGGCCAAAGGACCGCCGGCGAAAGCAGACTGGCCGACTGTCGAGCCGACCGACCGAAGGCATGCGGACCGACAAAGCCGGCCCCACGGGTAAATTTTAAATGACGTGGTGATGTCGAGAACGCTCTCAGCGTGCGTCGCGCAACGCACCCCGAAAACCCTCTGGACATCATGCCACCTACGGAAAATGAATCAGGGCATCCCATGTAAGCAGGGTCTGACATAGTGATAGACGGCTAGCTTACCGGATTCACGTGTGGCGACTGCTGCACCGATCGCATCGGCAGCAGCCATGCTTTGCGCATGAGCATTCGAGATTGGCCCGAAGGGGAGCGTCCCCGCGAAAAATTGCTGAGCCGCGGCAGCGCCGCATTGTCGGATGCGGAACTGCTCGCCGTTCTGCTGGGAAGCGGGGTACGCGGCAAAGACGCCATCGCCCTGGGACGCGAGTTGCTGATGCGCGCCGGCAGCCTCGGCGCATTGCTCGGCAAGCCGGACCAGGACATTCGCACCCCGGGGCTGGGGCCGGCCAAGCGGGCACGGATCGCCGCCGCACTCGAACTGGCTCGGCGCAGTCTGGCCGAGCAACTGGCCGAACGCCCCGCCCTGGGCAATCCGCGCGAAAGCGGCGACTACCTCTCCGCACGCCTGCGCCACCTGCCCTACGAAGTGTTCGCCTGCCTCTACCTGGACAACCGCCATCGCGTATTGGCGTTCGAAGAACTCTTTCGCGGCACCGTAGACGGCGCCAGCGTCCATCCGCGTGAAGTGGTGCGGGCCTGCCTGCGCCACAATGCGGCGGCGGTCATCTTCGCCCACAACCATCCCAGTGGCGTGGCCGAGCCCAGCGCGGCCGACCAAGCCATCACCCGGGAACTCAGCCAGGCGTTGCGACTGGTCGGCGTGCGGGTGCTCGATCACCTGGTCATCGGCCAGGCCGAACCGGTGTCTATGGCCCATCGCGGCCTGCTCTGATTTGTGCAGTCGCAAAAAAAACGGCGCGAACGGGGAGTTCGCGCCGGGAGCCGCTTGAGGGGAGGGTTAAGGGACGCGGCAGTCCCGTATCGCGCCGACGGGGGAGACGCCGGTGATACCCCACTATTGTCGCGATGCGTCATGACTGGCGTGTGACATGCAATGGACGTGCCTCGAAATGGCGGCGCGCAAGAGTTATGCACACAGCGCACTTCGGGGCACTTACCTGTATATTCCTGAAAAGCACATCAAATTCACATCGCAATACATTGTTTTTGAAATGAAATTTTCATGACAGCCAGATTTCCGCAAATTTCCGCCGTGAAGACTCCGAGGCGGCGTTCGCTTTCCCCACAGACTTATCCACAGGCGGGGCCGCCGCATCGCAGCAGATCGCCGGCCCGGTGACCGCTCAGCCCCCCACTACTCCGCGCAAACACGGTCGGCAGCAAGGGTCTGTTAGCATGCGCGGTTCCATCAAAATCAAACCCCTCCCGTGAAAGAAGCGCTGCGCGAACTGGTCCTCCACGCGATCCGGACCCTTCAAGGCGACGGCACCCTGCCGGCCGACATCGAATTGCCGAATTTCGTGATCGAGCGCGCGCGCAGCCGCGAGCATGGCGATTTCGCCACCAATGCCGCCATGTTGCTGGCCAAGCCGGCGCGAGCCAAACCGCGCGACGTGGCCGAAAAGCTGGTCGCCGCCCTGCCCGGCAACGAACTGGTAGGCAAGGTGGAAATCGCCGGCCCCGGCTTTATCAACTTCTTCCTCGCTCCGGCGGCTTATCACGCCGAAGTGAAGCGCATCCTGGGCGAGGGCGTCGCTTACGGTCGGAACGCGAGCGGCGCCGGCAGGACCGTAGGCGTGGAGTTCGTCTCGGCCAATCCGACCGGACCGCTGCACGTAGGCCATGGCCGTAACGCCGTGCTGGGCGATTGCCTCAGCCGCCTGTTCGAAGCCACCGGCTGGAACGTCAAGCGCGAGTTCTATTACAACGACGCCGGCGTGCAGATCCAGAACCTGGCGATCTCCGTGCAGGCGCGCGCGCGCGGCATCGCTCCCGGCGCTGAAGGTTGGCCGGAAGACGGCTACCGCGGCGACTACATCGCCGACGTGGCCAACGCCTATCTCGCCGGCGAGTCGGTGACGGCCGACGGCCACACCGTCACCGGCGCGAAGAATCCGGACGATCTCGACGCCATCCGCCGCTTCGCCGTGGCGGCGCTGCGTCACGAGCAGGACCTGGACCTGAAAGCCTTCGGCGTCGACTTCAACGTGTATTTCCTGGAGTCCTCGCTCTACACCGACTGCAAGGTGGAAGAAACCGTGCGGGAGCTGGTCGCCCACGGCCACACCTACGAGGAAGGCGGCGCGCTGTGGCTGCGCTCGACCGATTTCGGTGACGACAAAGACCGCGTCATGCGCAAGTCCGACGGCACGTATACGTATTTCGTGCCGGACGTGGCCTATCACCTCAGCAAGTGGCAGCGCGGCTACGAAAATGCCGTCACCGTGCTCGGCGCCGACCATCACGGCACCCTGGCACGCGTAAAAGCGGGCCTGCAGGCACTGGATGCGGGCATCCCCAAGGACTGGCCGCACTATGTGCTGTACCAGATGATCACCGTGATGCGCGGCGGCGAAGAGGTGAAGATCTCCAAGCGCGCCGGCAGCTACCTCACCCTGCGCGACCTCATCGACGAGGCCGGCCGCGACGCCACGCGCTACTTCCTGATCGCGCGCAAGAGCGATTCGCAGCTGGTGTTCGACATCGACCTGGCGCGCTCGCAGAGCAACGACAATCCGGTCTATTACATCCAGTATGCGCACGCACGCGTATGCCGCGTACTGGAAGAGCTGGCCGAGCGCGGCCTGCCCGCGGTCGACACCCAGCTTGGCGTCACCCAGCTGTCACGGCTGGACGCCGAGCACGAGCAGATCCTGCTGACCGAGCTTTCGCGCTATCCGGAAGTGATCGAAGCCGCCGCCGGCAATCTGGAACCGCACCTGATCGCGCAATATCTGCGCGAACTCGCCGGGGCGCTTCACAGTTACTATCACGAGCACAAATGGATCGTGGACGACGCTGAGCTGCGCAATGCGCGCATCACGCTGGCGCTCGCCACGCGCGGGGTTATTCGGAACGGTTTGGATTTGCTGGGACTCAGTGCCCCGGAGAAGATGTAAATGGCAACACGCAAGGGCAAAGGCCGCCAGGCCGTGCGCAACAACAGCGGCGGATTCCCGGCCTGGGCCGGCATCCTCGTCGGCATCCTGATCGGCGCCTTGGTCGTGGTGGTGTTGATGCGTCACTCGCTGGTGCCGATGGCTCCCAAGGGTCCGCAACCGAACCCCGAGGCTACTGCGCAGCCGGGCAGCGACGAAGGCCTGGCCGCTCCCGCCGCCGGTACCACGGCACCGAAAAAGCCGCAATACGACTTCTATTCCGTGCTGTCGGAAAAGGAAGTGCGCATTCCGGATTCGGAGATCAGCGCACAGGCCAAGGCCGAGCAGCAGCAGGCTGCGCAACAGAAGCAGGAAGCCGCCCAGCCGGCCACGCCCGCTCCGGCACCGCCGGCTAACGCGCCGGCCGCCGTCACGCAGAACATCACCGCTGCGCCGGCTTCCGCCGTCGCCCCACCTTCTGCCGCCGCCAGCGGATACCTGTTGCAGGTCGGCGCGTTCCCCAACGCATCGGATGCGGAGACCCTGAAGGCCAAGCTGGCGTTGCAGGGCTTCATGGCCAACGTGCAGTCGGTCACCATCGGCGGCCAGACCTATCACCGCGTGCGGCTGGGTCCGTTCCATTCGGCTACCGACCTGGAGTCGGTCAAGCAGCGCCTGTCCGCGGCGGGTATCTCGGCCATCGCGTTGAAAGGCGGCAACTGAGCCGCTGCAAACATCGCCAGCGAGAAACGAAAAGGGCGCCGAAGGCGCCCTTTTCATTTTCAGATCGCAGCGATCAAGGTCCGCGCTTGAGGCGGATCAGGCCGGAAATGTCGTCATCGCCGTGTCCCTGCAGCATCAACTTGGCGTAGTCGGCCAGCGAGCGCTCGATCACTTCGCGAGAGGTGCCCGCTTTCTCGGCAATGCCGCGCACGATACCCAGGTCCTTGTGCAACAAGGCCAGCTTGAAGCCGACGCTGAATTCGTTTTTCAGCATGGTCGCGCCGCGCTTTTCCAGGAACCAGTTGCCGGCGGCACCGGCGCCCAGGGTGGGAATCAGGCGATCCGGATCGAGCCCGAGCGCTTCGCCCAAGGCCAGCCCCTCGCACACCGCTTGCGCAATGCCGGCCACCAGTACCTGATTGACCGCCTTGGTGGCCTGCCCCGCGCCCACCTCGCCCAAGTGAGTGATGCGCAAGGCATACGCCTCCAGCACCGGGCGCGCACGCTCCAGCACGGCGGCATCGCCACCGACCATGATCGACAGCTTACCGTTCTTCGCGCCCTCCACGCCGCCGGACACCGGTGCATCGAGGAAGTGCGCGCCTACCGCCTGCAAACGTACCGCCGCCTGCTTGGCGGTATCGGGGGCAACGGTCGAATGATCGATCACGATGGTGCCCGGCTTGATATGTGGTGCCAGCGCATCGACGGTGTTGAGCACGTCGGCATCGGCCGTTACGCACAAGGCGATCACGTCGCATTGAGCGGCAAGTTCGCCCAGGCTGCCAGGCGCCGCGACACCCAGTTCCCGCGCCAGCGCAACTGCCTTGTCGTGCGTGCGATTGGCCACGGCGTGCAGCAGGCCGCGCTGCTTCAGATGACCGGCCATGGGAGCGCCCATAGCGCCCAGTCCAATAAATGCTGCCTTGAGAGTCATGCGTATTCCTTCGGGAAGTTCGTTACGGCGGGTGACGGGCAAGTATGGCGCACGGCGAGGCGCAAGCCGTCAAAGGTGCGCCAGTAGCACGACCGCCAGCACCGCGATCACCCACATTGCCGGCTTGATCTCGCGCGCGTGGCCGGTCGCAAGCTTCAACAGCACGTACGCCAGGAACCCATAGGCCACGCCGTCGGTAATCGAATAGGTCAAGGGAATCAGGATCATCGCCACGAAGGCCGGCACGGCTTCTTCGAATCGATGCCATTCGATCCGCGTGATCGACTCCATCATGAACACGCCGACCAGGATCAGCGCAGGCGCCGTGGCGATCGCCGGCACCAGCGAGAGCAGCGGCGACAGGAACAGGAAGGGCAGGAAACACAAGCCGGCCACCACCGCCACCAGCCCCGTGCGCCCGCCCTGCGAAATACCTGCTGCCGATTCAATGAACGCGTTGGCCGGACTCGTCCCCAGTGGCGCCGACAACAAGGCCGAGAACGCGTCGACCATCATCGATTGGCGGATGTTGCGCGGATCGCCGCGTTCGTCCACCAGGTTTCCCACGTCCGATACCGCCATGAAGGTGGACAAGGCATCGAAGAAGGAGGTGAACAGCATGACGAAAATGAAGGGCCAGTACGCCAGCTTCAACGAACCGAGCAGATCGAGCTGGCCGATCGCCGAGAAATCCGGCATCGCCACGAAGCCCCGCCAGTTCACCAGCGTGGTGCTTGCGCCGTAAGCGCTGCCGTCGCCCCACAGGCGCCCGATCGGAATGGCCAGCAAGGTCGTCAGCACGATGCCGACCATCAGCGCACCCTTCACGCGCCGCGCGACCAGCAACGTGGTGAGCGCCAGCCCGGCCAGAAAGGTCAACAGCACCGGGTTGAGCCTGGCCGAGTGCACCAGCGTGACCGGATCGCCGACGATGAATTTGGCGTTGATCAAACCGATCAGGCTGATGAAAAGCCCGATCCCGCAGGAAACGGCGTGACGCAGATTCTCGGGGATCGCATCGACTACCAGCTTGCGCACGTTGAACAGCGCCAGCAGCGCAAAGATCACGCCGGACCAGAACACACAGCCCAACGCCGTCTGCCAGGACATGCCGCCTCCGTGCACCATCACGAAGGCGAACAACGCATTCATGCCCATGCCCGGTGCCACCAGCACCGGGTTGCGCGCATACAAGCCCATCGCGCAACTGCCAAAAAAACTCACCAGCACGGTCGCGGTCAGTCCGGCGGAAAACGGTACGCCGCCCTGCGCCAGCACCGCCGGATTGACCACGATGATGTACATCGCGGTGAGAAAGGTGGTGATGCCGGCCAGCACCTCCACCCGCAGGCTGGAGCCTGCTGCGCGCAGGCCGAAAAACCGCTCAACCACGATGGACGTCGTGCGTCACGAAGGGATTATCGCCACTGGGCGGATCGAGCCAATGCGGCCGGGTCAGCGTGTGGCGCATGTCGGTCAGGCCGCTTTGCCAATGCTCGTGCATGGTGGCGGCGCTGAACTCGTAGTCCTTGTAGTGCCCTTCGTAAGGCTTGTCGCGATAAATCAGATGGATGAGGTTGGTCAGCGCACCGTTGGCGAGGCGCTCGGCACGCCGATATGCAGGATCGCTACGCTTGGCCTCGGGCACCAGTTCCATCAGCTCGTGCAGCAGCCGCTGCTGCTCGCGGCTTTGGCGCATGTATTCGGTGATCAACCGCGTGCGGCTGGAAAACTGGATGTCCTTCGAACGTTCCGCCACGCTGCCCATGTCGCGCGGCAACGCGCCGCTGGCGCTCCACAGGTCCACCTGGAAAATCAGCGAATCGCGATGCGGCCGCTCCGAGAGCACCTTGTACAGCGGCGTGTTGGAAACCATGCCGCCATCCCAGTAATACTCGCCGTCGATCTCCACCGCGGGGAACCCGGGCGGCAATGCGCCCGACGCCATGAAATGCTCGGGGCGGAGCTTTTCGCTGCGATTGTCGAAGTAGGCGAAATTGCCGGTGCGCACATTCACTGCACCCACCGACACGCGCATGGCACGCGCATCGTTGATGCGGTCGAAATCCGCCAGCCTTTCCAGGGTGTCGCGCAACGGCGCAGTGTCGTACCAGCTCGCGGTAGCTGGCGTGCCGTGCCATTGCAGCAGCGGCGGCGGAATGCGCGGCTGGAAGAAGCCGGACTGCCCTTCGGTCAAGGCACGCCATGCCGCCAGCGCATTGACGCCCTCGCGGAAAATCGGCGGAAACGCCACGTTCTCCATCCAGGGCACGTCGGGGCGATTGGGCCACCACGCCGATTTGCAGATCGTTTCCCAGAATTCGGTGAGCTTTTCCACCCGCTGACCCGGCGGATTGCCGGCAATGATGGCGGCGTTCAAGGCGCCGATCGAAATGCCCGCGATCCAGTTCGGATGCAATCCGGCCTCGTCCAGAGCCTGATAGACACCCGCCTGATAAGCACCCAATGCGCCACCGCCCTGTAGAACCAGGGCGGTGACCTTGTAGGCTTCCTGCGCGGGATGGTGCGTAACGGTCCGGGTTTCCGGCGTTTCATGCGCAGCCATGCATCGCCTCCTAGGCGTCTTTCTCGTCGAGATAATCGTAGACCACCGAGCCCAGGTCGAGCGTCAGGTCGGTGATGTAATGCACGGCCGACTCCACCTTGAGCACCGGCAAGTCGGCCACCGGGGCCAGTGCGTGGGGGTGCAGCTCCAGCGATGCCGGCCCCGTCCAGGCACCTTTGAGGGTGACGTTGGTCGTGTAGTAGCGCACCAGCTCGCAGATGCGCGGCGTGCCGTCCACGTGCGGAATGATCTTCAGCAGGAAGCTCGGCGCCGCCAGTCCGGCCAGGATCGCATCGCGATCGGCCTGGGCGTGCTTGAAGCCCATGGTGGCCTTGGCCACGCGCACCTTGCCGTAGTCGAGCGTGCCGACCAGGGTGTCGATTTCCGTTTCCAGCACGGGGGTGGCGAGTTTCTTGGGGAAACCCCACAGCTCGCGCCCACCGGCAATCGGCGGATGGTCGTTGAGGTACATGGCGTGCACGTAGCCGCCTTTTTCGCCACGGAAACTGACGGGTATCACCTGCCCCGATTCGGTGTAGTCGCCGAAGCCGGTGGAGTCGGGCATGCGGATGAATTCGTACTTGACCACCGGCTCGGTGATTTCCAGCGGCTCGGGCACAACCGCGCGCAAAGCATCCAGGTCGGTGCGGTAGGTAATGACCAGGAATTCGCGGTTGACGAAGCGATACGGCCCCTTCGGAAACGCGGGGCTGGTCAACGGCATGGCAAAGGCGTTGGCTTTGACGTCGGCGATTTTCATGAAACGCTCCTTGTGATGACACGAAACGGCGCACGCCGGGGCGTGCGCCGCGAACGAGTGATGAAACCGCTCGTTACTGCATGTACCAGCCGTGGCTGACCACGAAACTCTGGCCGGTCAGTGCCGCACTCGGGAACGCCGCCAGGAACAGCGCCGTCTGCGCGATGTCCTCGACCGTGGTGAACACGCCGTCCACGGTGTCTTTCAGCATCACGTTCTTGATCACGTCCGCTTCGCTGATGCCCAGTTCCTTGGCCTGCTCCGGAATCTGCTTTTCCACCAGCGGCGTGCGCACGAAGCCGGGGCAGATCACGTGCGAGCGCACGTTGTGCGCGGCGCCTTCCTTGGCCAGCGTGCGAGCCAGGCCCAGCAGGCCGTGCTTGGCGGTGACATAGGCGGATTTCAGCTTCGATGCTTCGTGCGAATGCACCGAGCCCATGTAGATCACTGTGCCGCCGCGGTTGTCCTTGTACATGTGCTTGAGCGCGGCCTTGGTGGTGAGGAAGCCGCCATCGAGATGGATGGCCAGCATCTTCTTCCAATCGGCGAAGGAGAACTGGTCGATCGGATTGATGATCTGCACGCCGGCATTGGAGATGAGAATGTCCAGGCTGCCGAATGCCGCAACGGTCTTTTCGGTGCCGGCGTTGACGGCATCTTCGTTGGTGACGTCCATTTCAATACCGATGGCCTTGCCACCGGCAGCATTGATCTCTGCCGCAGCCGCATCCGCTGCCTGCTGGTTGATGTCGGCAATCGCCACTGCTGCACCGTTTTTTGCATACAGTTCAGCAATCGCTTTACCCAGGCCGCTTGCCGCGCCTGTAATCAATGCAACTTTGCCGTTGAGACTTGTCACGTGCCACTCCTTCGGATCGGGGAAAGGGAATCTTCGGGGCGGCACATCGGTTTACCACGGGGTGCCTCGAAAACGTTCGAAGCACCCGGGTTACGTCACTAGCGCACACCCTCGGAGAGGTAGGTATAGCCGGTAAGACCTTCATTCAATGTTACAAACAGAAGCTCGGCCGACTCGCCGGCAATGCCTGCGCTGGCAATGCGTTCGCGATAACTGCGGCGCAACGCTTCCAGGTCGTAGCCCACGTAGTCGAGCATCAGGTCGGTGGTATCGCCGCGGCGCTTGTGCCCAAACACATAGCTGCCGCCGTCCACGCGCACGTTCACCGCATCGGTATCGCCGAACAGGTTGTGGATGTCGCCCAGGGTTTCCTGATAAGCACCCACCATGAAGATACCGAGCCGATAAGGCTCGCCGTCCTTCAGTGCGTGCAAGGGAAGGCTCACATCCACACCCTCGGCGTCGACATAGTGGTCGATGCGGCCATCCGAATCGCAGGTGAGGTCGACCAGCACGCCACGGCGCGAGGGCTGCTCGTTCAAGCGTGCAATCGGGGCGATCGGAAATATCTGATCGATGGCCCACACATCGGGTATCGATTCGAACACCGAGAAATTGACGAAATACTTGTCGACCAGCTTTTCGTCCAGTTCGTCCAAGGCCTGGCGATGAGCACGCTCGGTCGGCAGCAGGCGGCCGCGCACCGCATTGGCGATGGCGTAATACATTTCATCCAGCCGCGCGCGATCGGCCAGCGACAACTGGCCGAGTGCATACAGCGTCTGCCCTTCCTGCAAGTGATGCTGCGCCTCGTGGAACAGCTCCAGCGACGGACGCACGCCGAGTTCGTCGTGCACTTCGCGCAAATGGCGCAGCACCGCCGGCTCATCTTTTTCGGCCGGCGGCAGGCTGCCTTCCGGCACCGCTTCCACTTCGCTGACGTTCACCACCATCACGGCGTGATGCGCGGTCATCGCGCGGCCGGCTTCGGTAAGAATGTGCGGAGCTTTCAGTCCTTCCGCATCCACCGCTTCGGCCAGCGACTGCACGATCGTGGCAGCGTACTGTTCCAGCGAATAGTTGATCGAATTGTGGCTGCGCGAACGCGAGCCTTCGTAATCCACGCCCAGCCCGCCGCCGACGTCGACGATCTCCAGCGGCACGCCAAGGCGCGTGAGTTCCACGAAATAGCGGGTCGCTTCGCGCATGCCGTTGGCGATGTCGCGTACGTTGGAAATCTGCGAACCCATGTGGAAATGCTGCAGTTTCAGCGTGTGCTTCAGGCCGGCCTGCTCCAGGCGTTCGACCAGGCCAAGCACCTGCGCCGGAGACAGGCCGAACTTGCCTTTGTCGCCACCGGTGTTCTGCCACTTGCCCGCACCGATCGACGCCAATCGCACGCGCACGCCGAGCAGCGGCTCCACGTCCAGCGCTTTCGCTTCGGCGATCACGTGTTCCAGCTCGGACGGCTTTTCGACCACGATGTGGATGCGCAGGCCGAGCTTGCGCCCGATCAGCGCCAGCCGGATGTATTCGCGATCCTTGTAGCCGTTGCAGATGACGATGGAGCCCGGGCGCGCCATCGCCAGCACGGCCATCAGTTCCGGCTTGGAACCGGCTTCCAGGCCGAAGCCGTGCTCGCCCGCGGCGACCAGTTCGGCCACCACGCCGCGCTGCTGGTTGACCTTGATCGGATAGATCGCGGTATAGCCGCCCGCGTAATTCCATTCGCCGATGGCTTTGGCAAAAGCGCCCTGCAGACGTGCGAGGCGGTCGGCCAGAATGTCGGGGAAGCGCACCAGCAGCGGCAGGCGCAGGCCGTCGGCACGCGCACGCTCTACGATCTCGGGCAGGGAAATGGCCGGGCCGCGCGCACCTTGCGGGCGCATCACGATGTCGCCCGCGTCATTCACGTCGACGTAGCCGTCGCCCCAGTAAGGCACGGCATAGGTATGGCGGGCGGTATCGGTGTTCCAGGGATTCGCCATGTGACGGTATCTCCTCTTTGGTGGACCGCTTGACTGGCCCAGGGGATGACATCGTCGCAGCGGCGAGCCTTGACGAACGAAAGTCCACCGGCCGGAAGCCTCGCACGCCGCGGGGCCGGAAGGACTTGCCGAGCCGTCCGAAAGTTGCAGGCCCGAATTCCTATTGTAATAGGCCATGGCGACAATTTGAGGTCACTCTCCCGGGACGCCGCCCCGGGTTGCCGCTACAATTACATCTCTTTAACCCCGATCTGCAGGATTTTTCCGTCATGTCGCAACCCAGCTGGTTCACCGAAGCTCACCAGGCTTCCGGTTCCTCCATCGGTTACCGCCTGGAGAAGCCGCTTCATGCGGAGAAAACCCCGTTCCAGACCATCGAGATCTACCAGACCACCGACTGGGGCAACCTGATGGTGATCGACGGCTGCGTGATGCTGACCAGCCGCGACAACTTCCTCTATCACGAGATGATGACCCACCCGGCGCTGTTCACCCATGCGCGCGCCAAGCGCGTGGTGATCATCGGCGGCGGCGACTGCGGCACCCTGCGCGAAGTGCTCAAGCATGAGGAAGTGGAGCACGCGGCGCAGGTGGAAATCGACGAGCGCGTGACGCGCCTGGCCGAGCAGTATTTCCCGGAACTATGCGAATCCAACAACGATCCGCGCGCCGAGCTGCTGTTCATCGACGGCATCAAGTACATGGCCGAGGCGGAGCCGGAATCGCTGGACCTGATCATCGTCGATTCGACCGATCCGGTCGGTCCGGCCGAAGGTCTGTTCAACGCCGCGTTCTATGCCAGCTGCCACAAGGCCCTGCGCCACGGCGGCATCCTGGTGCAACAGAGCGAATCGCCGATGGCCCACATCGAACTGATCAAGTCGATGCGTGCCGCCATGCGCACCGCCGGCTTCAGCGCCGTGAAAACCCTGCCGTTCCCGCAGCCGTGCTACCCCACCGGCTGGTGGAGCTGCACCATGGCGCGCAAGGGCGGCGACCTCGCCGGCTTCCGCGAGCGCGGCGCGCTGAGCAAGAACTTCACCACGCGCTACTACAACGCCGACGTGCACAAGGGCGCGCTGGCGCTGCCCGAATTCATGCGTGAAGCGCTGGGCGAATAAGGTTGCAAACCCTTGATGCCCGCCGCAAGGCGGGCATCAAAACAATCGGTCGCGCACTTTCGGCAACACCACCAGCACCAGGGTGGCGAGCGGCCCGAACAGCAGCGACAACACGAACCACAGCAGGCCGCTACGGTTTTTGCCCTGCGCCAGGCCGGCGTTGATCAAAGCCAAGGTACCCCACCCGACAAACCACGGGGCGTGTCCTTCGGCCAGCATCGAAAACGAATCCACGGCATTCTCCTGCGTACCGCAACGGCAAGCGGGCATCCTAGCAAGAGCAGCAGCCCTACTGCGCCTGACCTAAGTCGCTGACAGACAAGCGCTCTGCAATCGTTCAGAACAGCCTTCTGACGTCATGCCGGGTACGCGGAATCGTTCAGAGCATCCTTAATCCAGCCCGGGTATGCTGGGCGCTTTATGAATGACGGAGCACCTCTCATGCGTGGATGGCGTCCCCTGGCCCTTTCCCTTGCCTGTCTGCTTGCCGCCTCGGCGACTGCCATGGCGAACCCGCAAGCCAAGAAGGCCCCATCCAGCGCCATCAACGCTGCATCCGCCCGCAACAAGGCCCTTACTTCGTTCCAAAGCGACCTGGTCAGCGTGCTCGCACCGAGTGCCGATCCCCAGCGCCTGCTCGCCGCCGCCTTGATGGCGCGTCCGCTGCCGAGCCAGGCCAAGATCGTGAGCTTTCCCACGTTGATCAATCGCGCCGCCCATGCCGACGGTGCCGGCCCCGCGGAAAGCTGGGCGCGGTTGGCGGACTGCAATCCCAATACCGTGGGCGATTGCCCCAATGGCGACGCCCTGGCCCAACTGGTCCAGCAAGCGCCGGACAACGCTGCCGTCTGGCTGCTCAAATTGAGTCAGGATGCCAAGTCGCAGAAGAACGACGACGCGCGCCAGGACCTGGCCAAAGCCGCGTCGGCCAAGCTGTATGACGACTACAGCGGCATCGGCCTGCAAGCCCTGGCCAGCACGGTCAGCACCCTGCCGCCGCCCAACGCCACCATCGATCCCAACTCCGCCGCCGGCGCGGAAGGCGTGCAGGTGTTGATCGTCTTCGGCAGCGCCGCCGGCATGCCGCAGCCGGCACTGCGCGATACCGCCGCTTTCTGCGAACAGGGCGCGCCCAAAGATGCCTCCATCAAGGACGACTGCCTGAAACTGGGCAAGTTGCTCGAGTGGGGCTCCAGCCCCCTGGCGCGTTCGCTGGGCCTGCACCTGCGCGAAACGCTCAATACCGATCCGGGGCAGCAGCAAGATGCCCAAAACGCCCGCCGCAACCTGATCTGGCAGGTGCAGAACTTCGCGGCGCTGTCCTTGCGCGCGCAGAACAACAAGGCGCAATCGCAGCACCTGCTGGCCCTGGCCCGCAGCGGCGGCACCCAGATGAGCCTGGTGCTGGCGGCCCTGCACGACGACGGCATTCCCACCGACGCGCCCACCGACTGGCAGCCCCAGCAGGCAAAGTAATCGCAAGGAACGGGCAGGGCGCTGCATAGCCGCGCTTTTGCCCCATTTCCTCAACGCCACCGCTTGCCGGCGAGCGCAAAATAAATCTTGCTCCAGTCCACGCGTTCCCCGTTCCCAGTTCCCCGCCCTATTGCTACCCTTGGTCCACACCTCACGCGATCAGGGGTAACCGATGCTCACGGTGTTGGTAGCAAGCAGCAAAGGCGGTTGCGGCAAAAGCACGCTGGTCACCCAGCTTGCCTCGCACTGGGCGCAGGACAACAAGCGCACCGCCATCGTCGATAGCGATCCGCAGGGTTCCAGCTATCGCTGGGCCACGCTGCGTCCGGACAATGTTCCCGGCGTGCTGGCCACTGAAGGCAGCCGCAAGGCCTTGGACAAGTTGCCGCAGGACACCGAACGGGTCCTGATCGACACCCCCGCCGGTTCGCACGAAAAAGAACTGGAACCTTATCTGGAAAAGGCCAACGTGCTGCTGGTGCCGGTGCTGCCTTCGTCGTTCGACCTGCACGCCACCCTGCATTTCCTGGAACACCTGCGCGGCATCAACCGCATCAAGCGCGGCAAGCTGCCGGTGGCGCTGGTCGGCAATCGCCTGAAGCCCTGGACGCACGCCAGCCAGGAAGCCGTGGCGCAGCTGGGCGAACAGGCACCGTTTCCGGTCGTCGCCCAATTGCGCGACACCCAGGCTTATGTTCTGTTGACCTCGCTTGGCAAGGGTATCTTCGACTACGGATCCGAGCAGGTGCGCGGACATCAACAGGACTGGACACCCCTGCTGCGCTGGATCAAGCGCCAGCACTGAATGTGGAGGGAGCATCTCACTTATGCACGAACTGATTTTGCTACGTCACGCCGAAGCCCAACCGGCCCCGCCGGGTGGCGAAGACACCGTACGCCGCCTCAGCGGACGCGGTGAGCAGGAAGCCCGCGCCGCGGGCGACTGGCTCAAGAACCACGGCGTCAAACTGGATCGCGTGTTGTGTTCGCCGTCGGAGCGCACCTGCGCCACCGGCGCGCTGGCACTCGCCGCCATGGGGCAATCCTCGGCCATGCAAACGGCCGACGAAATCTACAACGCCACGCCCGGCGAACTGCTGGCCCTGCTCGACGGCCATGCCGACGCCGGCACCGTGATGCTGATCGGCCACAATCCCGGCATCGAGCGGCTGGTGGCCTTGCTGGTGGAAGGACGTTCGGACGAATTTCGCGGCATGCCTCCGGCCGGACTGGCCGTGCTTCACCTGGATGGCCCGCTGGAGCCGGGCAACGCACGACTGGATGCGTTCTGGTCTCCATGATCGGCTGCGCACGCAGTGCGCCCAATCAAGCTCTGCGGCGACTGGCCTTCCTCTGGCTATGCCTGTTGCCGGCCTTGGCGAAAGCCAGCCATACCGATTACCGCATCGACCCCGCCACCTCACAGGCCACCTTCCAGGTGCGCCTGTTCTGGCTGGATCACGTCAACGGTGACTTTACCCAGGTGTCCGGCGAGGTAGACCCCGGCCCGCTTCCCGACAGCTGGGTGGTCGACGCCAGCATTCCGGTGCAAGACATCAGCATGCCCTCAGCACGCATGCGCCGATGGGTGCTGGCGCCGGCGTTCTTCGATGCCGAACATCACCCCGTCATTCACTTCGTATCCGACCCGTTCGCGCAAACCGAACTGGACATCGGAGGCACGCTGACCGGCTACATCACCTTGCGCGGCGTCACCGCGCCGATCCAGTTTTCGGTGCAACCGGCCCATTGCACGCGCCTGACCGCCGTGCCGTGCCGGATCACCTTGAGCGGCAGTCTGCAGCGCAGCACTTTCGGCATGAACAGCGATCACCTGGCGCTATCCGATAGCGTCGACCTGAATCTGAGCATCACGCTGCAGCGCGACATTCGCTGAGTCGCAAGTATCATAGGCGGCATGCATCTGCGCTGCGGTCTCGTCGTTGCTTTATTGCTGGCCGCCTTGCTGCAGGGCTGCACCCTGAGCCGTGCGCAAATCAAACGTGCCGACAGCGTGGTTGCCGCCAGTGTCGACCAGCGCCGCACGTGCGATCGCGAAGACCTTTGCGCCATGCCTTCGCCCCTGCTCGATGCCGCCGACCAGGCCCTTGCGCATTCCACGCCCGACCGGCCCGAACACGTCGTCACCCTGCTCGACGACAGCGAGGCGGCGATGGTCGCGCGGATCAACCTGATCCGTGCCGCACGCCAGTCGATCGACGTGCAGACCTACATCTGGGATGAGGACGACACCGGCGAGCTGATCCTCAACGAACTGATCGGCGCGGCACGCCGCGGCGTGAAGGTACGCATCCTGGCCGACCAGCTGTTCTCGTTCGAAGACCCCGACCTGCTCGAACGGCTGACCCGGGTCAGCCCCAACCTGCACGTGCGCCTGTACAACCCCACGTTCAACAACTCGCGCACGCCGCCGCTGGAATTCGCCGCCGGCATCGTGTGCTGCTTCATGAAGTTCAACCAGCGCATGCACAACAAGCTGCTGCTGGTGGACGGCCGCATCGGCATCACCGGCGGCCGCAATTACCAGGACCGCTACTTCAACTGGGACAACGATTTCGATTATCTCGATCGCGACGTCATGGTCGGCGGACCCGCCGCGCAACAGATGGCGGCAAGCTTCAACCTGTTCTGGAAGCTCAAGCGCTCGGTACCGCTCACCCATCTGCGCGACGTGAACCGGTTGATTCTTCGCGATCCCACACCGCCGCCGTGGCCCACACCGCATTACACCTATCCGGCCCGCGTGGAAGACGCCGTCAACGAGGCGCAGGATCCGGACTGGCTTACCCAGCACCTGATCGACCCCAGCCTGATCACCGGCAAGGTGGAATACTTCAGCGACCGACCCGCAAAAACCGAGCAGCCGGACAAGCGCGACGCCCTGCAATTCACCGCGCACCTGATGCACCTGATCGGCGGCGCCCAGCACGAAGTGATCCTGCAGACGCCGTATCTGGTGATGAGCCGGCGCGCGCAGAAAATCTTCAAGCGCCTGCACCGGCAAGCGCCGCCGCCGCAGATCGTGGTGTCCACCAACTCGCTGGCCTCCACCGATGCGTTCGCGGTGTATGCCGTGTCGTACAAGCATCGCAAAAGCTATCTCAACCAGTTCGGCTTCAACATCTACGAATTGAAACCGCACGCACCGGTTGCCGCCGATGCGTACGTCCAGGCCAACGTCATCGACGAGACCGAAGACAGCGATACCTCGCTGGTGCCCAAACTCCTCACCCTCGGGCGCCGGCGTTATCCCGGCACCGACCGTCGCCCCGGCCTGTTCGGCAGCATCGGCAAGCGCAACCGGCCCGCGCCGCTGCTCAGTGCGGGCCGCCGTTTCGGCCTGCACGCCAAGTCGCTGGTGGTGGACGACAGCTTCGCCATGGTCGGCTCGCACAACTTCGACCCGCGCTCGGACCACTACAACACCGAGGCCGGCGTGATCGTCTACGACCAGCGCTTTGCCAGCGAGTTGCGCACTTCGATCCTGCAAGCCACCGAAGCGCAGAACGCCTGGATCATCGCGCCGCGCAAACCCACCATTCCGGTGCTTGGACAGGTCAGCCAGGTGATCGGCGACATTTCGGCCAAGCTGCCGTTCTTCGACCTGTGGCCGTTCCGCTACGCCACCAGCTACGAACTGAAACCCGACTGCCCGCCGATGCAGCCCGGCAATCCCGATTTCAGCCGCTGCTATGAGGCGGTGGGCGATTTCCCCGACGTGGCGATCTCGCCGAAACTGCTCTACACGCGCCTGATCACCGCATTCGGTGCGGGCGTGAAAGGCATTCTCTGATCAGGGATTCTGCGCGAGCTGCGTCGAGGCCGAGGTGAAACTCAGCGGCAGGTCGCCGCTGAAACCGCCCGGATGATCGGCCGGCACGGCGAATCGCCACTTGTGCGCCATTGCCAGCGCGTTGGCATCCAGCACGGCATCGCCGCTCGATTGCGCCAGCCAGGCCTGGGCGACCTGGCCCTGGCCGTCCACCACCAGGTGCAACACCAGGTTGCCCGCGCCATGTTCGCGCATCTGGGCAAACGGCATGGAAGACATCGGCATCGACACCGGCACCCATTCCACCGCTTTCGGAGGCGGCGTGGCATGCAAGGCCGGCACGATGGCCGGCATCAAGGCGTAATGGGGGTGCGTCTCGACGATGGCGTGCCTGGGTGTGACGCGCAATCGGTGCGCCAGATGCAGCGGTGCTGCGTGATGGAACGCCACGCGTCGCCCCACATACGCGCCGGTGGAGGCCGCACTGCCGCCGGACATCCCGCTGAGCCACTGCGTACCGGCAATGCCGATGCCCAGGGCAAGCAGGCTCAAGGTGGCGGTCGTGCGGAGACGAAGCATCGGCAATGCGGGCAGCGGTCAGGGACGTTCGAGGATGGCAGTTACGCCCATGCCGCCGGCGGTGCAGATGGAAATCAGCCCGCGCCCGGAACCCTTCTGCTCCAGCAGCCTGGCCAGCGTCGCGATGATGCGCGCACCGGTCGCCGCAAACGGATGCCCCACCGCCAGGCTGGACCCGTGCACATTGAGCTTGGCCGGATCGATGCTGCCGAGCGGCTGCTCCAGGCCCAGGCGATGCTTGCAGTAATCCGCCGACTCCCACGCCCGCAAGGTGCACAGCACCTGCGCCGCGAAGGCCTCGTGGATCTCGTAGAAATCGAAGTCCTGCAGGGTCAAGCCGTGGCGCGCCAGCATGCGCGGCACCGCCACGGTGGGCGCCATCAGCAGCCCTTCGCCATGCACGAAATCCACCGCCGCCACTTCCGCGTCGCGCAGGTAGGCCTGGATCTTCAGCCCGCGCTGGGCCGCCCACGCCTCGCTGCCCAGCAGCACCGCGGCCGCGCCGTCGGACAAACCGGTGGAATTGCCGGCGGTGAGCGTGCCCATGCCGGAGGTCTTGTCGAAAGCCGGCTTGAGCGCGGCCAGCTTTTCCAAGCTGCTATCGGGACGCAGGAAGCCATCGCGCTTCAGGCCGCGGAACGGGATGACCAGGTCCTCGAAGAAGCCCGATTCATAAGCCGCCGCCAGCTTGCGATGGCTTTCCAGCGCCAGCTGGTCCTGATCCTGACGGCTGACGTGCCATTCCTTGGCCATCTTCTCGCAATGGTCGCCCATCGACATGCCGGTACGCGGCTCGGCCACACCGGGAAACGAGGGCTTGAGCTCGCTCAGGGAAAAGCCGCGCACGGCGGTTTTCAGCTTGTCCAGCGGCGTCTTGGCGCGATTGACCGCCAACAGGCGCTTGCGCAGGCGCTGGCTGAACACGATCGGCACGTCGCTGGTGGTATCGGAGCCGCCGGCAATGCCCGCTTCGATCTGCCCGGCGGCAATCTTGTTGGCGATGATGATCGCGTTGTCCAGCGAGGTGCCGCAGGCGCGGGCCGTGGTGATGCCCGGAGTCGTCGGCGCCAAGCCGGAGCTCAGCACGGCCTCGCGGGCCAGGTTCCAATCGGAGGAGTGCTTGATCACCGCCCCCATGGCCACCTCGCCCAGCTCCACCCCATGCAGCCCGAACCGCTCGACCAGCGCACCCAGCACCTTCACCGACATGCCGAAGTTGCCCACGTCCACATACGCCGTGTTATTGCGACAGAACGGGATTCGCACACCGCCGATGACGCCGACGCGCTGCTGCGTGTTTTCCATAGCCTGAGTGGTCCAGATACACCTTGATTCCGGCAAGGCTAACCCGCTACGTGCCGTGGCGAAAGCCCGTATCGGCGCGTCTGCGACGTGCATTACAGGACGGTTGAGAAAGGCTGTCGCGCATCGCGGCCGGTCGCCGGCCGGCAAGGCGACAACCGGCCGCGTGCCGGCGGGCTGCTAGACTTGCCGTCTTTGTGTCCTTGGAAACAGCTCGTGGAAGCCGGTCCGCTGCAAGCCTTGCCCGCCGTCCTGGCGCTGGAACTCTCGCCTGGAGAACACCCGCAACGCTTGAGCCTCAGCCGCGACGAGGCGGCCGAACTGGCGGCCCTGATCGCCGAGGACCTGCACAAGCTGGTCCCCGACGTGGCCCAGGCGCGACTGGCCCTGGCCGGCGCGCTGTTCGATACCGTCGAACTGCTGCGC
The DNA here is from genome assembly GCF_016904945.1 of Dyella mobilis. Taxonomy (GTDB): domain Bacteria; phylum Pseudomonadota; class Gammaproteobacteria; order Xanthomonadales; family Rhodanobacteraceae; genus Dyella_B; species Dyella_B mobilis. The sequence continues at coordinate 689,785 of NZ_JADIKF010000038.1, read as the reverse complement.
CCGGGCTTTCCGGTATGGGCCACGCTGGATGAGCTGGCACGGCGCGTGCCGCGCGGCCAGCTGGAAAACGTCGTGGCCTTCGGCAGCCACGAAGGGCACATGCCGGCACAGCCGCTGGAACCGGACCCGGCCTACGCCGACGGCCCGATGCGCCTGCTGCCGCTGACCCTGCTCGTCCCCGAGGCGCTGGCCGAGGATCTGGCCGAACGCCTGGAAGTGGAACTGGTCGGCCGGGGCGAAGCCGGCGCGCAGACCGCCGACTGGCTGATGCGCCACTTCGGCGTGCGGCTGGAACATGCGCGGTATCTGAGCCGCAACGATCTGCTCGCCCTCACCTGCGTGCAATACGAACACGTCAATCTCGCTCCGCTGTGGCAGTTGCTCGAAGCGGCCATGCTCACGCCCTATCGCAGCGAAACCACTCTGAGTGCGCGCGGCCTGGGCCTGCGCTACGCCGACGGCAAGGTCTGGCTGCAATCGCCGACGCAGTGGCTGGCCACGCAGGCGGGCGACGGCGCCGAGCGCAGCCACGCATTCGCCGGCGCGATCTTCGAGTTGCGCCAGTACGCGGCGCTGCTGCATGCCCACGCTCTTTCACTTCACCTTGACGTTTCGGGCAGCGACGACGCATCCGCGCAAGGCTGGCTGAGCGAAACGCTGGGTAACGCGGATAACGCCTACGACGCCCCCGCCCTGTTTGCCCACGAAGCCGCCGGCCTGGGCATCGTGGCCGTCACCGTGGCGCAGCAAGGTGCGGGAGGCCGCGCACGCGCGCTTGCGCATGCTTATCCGCTTCGACCGGATGCCCTCGGCCCGCTGATCGCCACCCTGGCCGATCGCTTCGGCACCACCAACGAGCTGCACGCCCTGGGCCGTATTCAGCTTGACGAAAGCGGCCGGCTCGGTGCGCCGAACGCGTCGTTGCATTAAACGCCCCCTGCCGGCGCCGGACATGATGCAAACCGGCCCCGGTCCGGCGCATGATGTGCGCTGTTAGACCGGTCAACTCTGCGCATGCCGAAGGCGAACCAACCCACCGAAGGCCGTTCCTTCACTCCGCAGACCGAAGCGGAGCTGCTCGCGCACGTCGTGCAGAACGTGCCCGCGCTGATCTCCTACATCGATCGCGACGAACGCTTCGTGTTCGCCAACGATGCGCATCGCCAGTGGTTCGGCGTTGACGCACATCAGGTGATAGGCCGGCTGGTCAGCGAAGTGCTGGACCCGGAAAGCTACCTGCGCGCACGCACCGCCCTGCTGCAGGCGCTGAGCGGCCGCCATTCCAGTTACGAGGGCGAATTGTTCAGCGCGCCGCGGCGCCGCTACGTGCACGGCAGCTTCACCCCCGACACGGACGAACACGGCCACCTGCGCGGCGTGCTCACCGTGTTTACCGACATCAGCGAGCGACACGCCCTGGAAGAACAGCTGCGCGAAAGCGAGCAGCGTTTCTCGCAGGCGTTCCAGCACGCTGCCGTCGGCATGGCGCTGATCCTGCCCGCCGGACGCTATCAACAGGTCAATGCGGCGTTGTGCGAGATGCTCGGCTACACCGAGGCGGAATTGCGCGCGATGAACTGGCGCGACATCACCCACCCGGACGACCTGCCCCTGAGCGAGGCGCTGGCCGGGCAACTCATCCAGGGCAAGCGCGAAGCCTTCCAGACCGAGAAGCGCTACATCCATCGCGACGGACACATCGTGCACGTGCTGCTGAGCGTGGCGCAGATCCGCAACGAAGCGGGCCAATTCAACTACGCCGTGATCCAGGTGCAGGACATCACCAAGCGCAAGCAATTCGAGGAAGCACTGTTCCGCGAACGCCAGCTGGCCGAAGTCACGCTCAATTCGATCGGCGACGCGGTCATCACCACCGACATCGCGCTCAACGTCACCTCGCTCAACCCGATTGCCGAGGCGATGACCGGCTGGTCCAGCGCCGATGCCAAGGGCAGCCCGCTCGACGACGTGTTCCGCCTGCGCGACATCAACAATCGCCAGCCGCTGGACAACCCGCTGCGTCAGGCCATGCGACGCAACGCCATCGTCGATTTCAGCGGGCGCGCCATCCTGCTCCATCGCAACGGCTTCGAAACGCCGATCGAAAATTCCGCCGCGCTGATTCACGATCACGCCGGCAACGTCACCGGCGGCGTGCTGGTCTGCCACGACATCAGCGAAAACCGCACGCTTGCGCTGAAGATGATCCAGCTGGCGCAGCACGACACGCTCACCGGCCTACCCAATCGCAGCCTGCTGTACGCGCGCATCGAACAGGCCACCGCCATGGCCACCCAGCGCCATCGCCAGTGCGCCCTGCTCTACCTGGATCTGGATCACTTCCGTCGCATCAACGACACGCTCGGCCACGGCGTCGGCGACCAGGTGCTGCAAGCCGTCGCGCAGCAGATCCGCAGCACCCTGCGCGACAGCGAAGACCTGGCCTTCCGCTACACAGGCGACGAATTCGTGGTGCTGCTGCCCAGAGTGGACGACGCCGACGAAGCCGCCGGCTTCGCGCAGCGCCTGCTCGATGCCTGCTCGCAGACCCGCGTGCCGCACCTGCCGCCGCTCGACATCCGTGCCAGCATCGGCATCAGCCTGTTCCCGCGCGACGCCACCGAACCCGATGCACTGGTGCGCACCGCCGACGCCGCGATGTACGAAGTAAAAACCCAGGGGCGTCATGGCTACTGTTTCTACGCACCGGAAATGAGCCAGCGCTCCGCCGCCAGCCAGCGCATCGAGAATGTGCTGCGCCACGCGTTGGCGCATGGCGAACTGTCGCTGCAATATCAGCCCAAGGTCGACGCCGTGCTCGGCCACATCGTGGGCGCGGAAGCCTTGTTGCGTTTGCAGGTCGAGGGCAAGGATCTGTTTGTCCCCGACCAGTTCATTCCGGTGGCCGAAGATACCGGCCTGATCGTTTCGATCGGCACCTGGGCCCTGCGCGAAGCCTGCCTGCAGGCGCGCCGCTGGCAACGCGAAGGCCGCGCGATTCCGGTATCCGTGAACGTGTCGCCGTTGCAATTTCAGTACGCCGGTTTCTACGAACGCCTCGACAGCATTCTCAACGAGACGGGACTGGATCCCAACCTGCTCGAACTGGAATTGACCGAACGCACCATGATGAGCGGCGGCGACGGCACCATTCGCCTGCTGCGCCGCATTCGCCAACGCGGCGTGCGCCTGTCGCTGGACGATTTCGGCACCGGCTACAGCAGCCTTTCCTACCTGAAACACTTCCCGGTCGACGCCTTGAAGATCGATCGCGCCTTCGTGCGCGACATCACCCAGGACGCCGAAACCGCCGCGATCACCAGCGCCATCATCGCCATGGCGCGCAGCCTCAACAAAGACGTAATCGCCGAAGGCGTGGAAACCGAAGTGCAAAGCACCTTCCTGCGCGAAGCCGGCTGCTCGCAGATGCAAGGTTTCCTGTTCGGACCGCCGATGCCGGCCGAGGCGCTGGAACTGCGGTTGGTCGAGCAGGCTGCTGTCAGCTTGTAACGAACCCTCCCCCGTTAGCAGGGGAGGGACAGCCCCGCGCTCGCACCATCGCCATCAATGCCACTGCGACGGCGTCTGCAATCGATGCCCGTCGCAGTTCAACGCCGTCACCACTTCATCCACGCGCAGGCCGAAATCTTCCAGCAGTTGCCCGAGATTGGAGCGTCGCACCTCCAACAACACGTCTTCCTCTTCCTCGGTCGAGGCATAAATCACTTTCGCCATCAGAAACAACTGATCGCGCAATTGCTCCAACTTGCGATATTGCTCTTCGTGCAAGACATATCCGCGCAGCGTCATGGCCGCAGGCTTGAACGCTTTCATACCGTCACTCCACACCGTTAGACACGCCGCGCATTGCGCGCGGCGTGAGGGATAACAGAGAAAAATCTGCAAGCCGTGTAAGCGTATGCCTACGCTTAGTCGGCCGATATCCGCTAAGACCCGGCTTCGTGCGTGAGGCACGAACGTGAAGTGAGCGAAAGCTGGCACAGCGGGGGCACGCATGCGTGCGGGTGCCGTATGATCCGGGGACCCATGATCAACTCCTTGCTTAAGTTGGTTGTGGTAGCGAGCCGTGTGGGGTGATGACCCATGCGGCTCGCGCTCTTTCACTTCATACGCCGGGCGTGGGCTGATCGAACCGACGAAAGCGCGCCCGGCATGCGCAATATCTCGCACCAGCCCGTTCCCTGTATGTCGGCGTGTGCGGATGATCGCGGAGAGAAAAGCCCTTCAACGCGCTTTGCTCCTCCCCCTGTCCCGTGGGACAGGGGGAGGCTGGGAGGGGGGTGCTCTTTGCGCACATCAAACGCCGCGAATATTCGAAGCAACCTCAACCCACGGCGTAGCACCTAAAGCATCTGCTCATACATGAAGTAATGGCACTGCTCCATGCCCAACTCCTGGTAGGTGTTCTGCGCACGGTGATTTTCCGTTTCCACATAAAGGCGCAAACCCACCGCGCCCGCTTCCTTGGCACGCTTCGCAACCTCGGCATACAAGCTGCGGAACACACCGCCGCGGCGCGCTTGCGGCGCCACATACACGCTCTGGATCCACCAGAAATCGCCGTTGCGCCAATCGCTCCATTCGTAGGTCACCAGCAGGCAGCCGGCTGCGGCACCATCCCGTTCGGCGACCAGGTAAAAGCCGCGACGCGGCTCGTCCAGCACGGCTTGCACGCCGCGCAGCAATACTTGCGGATCGAGTTGCTTGCGCTCGGTTTCCCACGCCATGGCGCGGTTCCACTCGGCCACGTTGGCGATGTCGTCGCGCCCGGCGAGGCGAATGGTTGTCGTTGACACTGTCTCTGCTCCGTCGTTCACGAGTGCCGCTTGCGCGACGCACCCAGTTTGCGCGTCAAGGTATTGCGCCCCACACCCAGCGCCGCCGCCGCATGCTGGCGATGGCCTTCGTTGGCGGCCAATGCCGCTTCCATCAGCACGCGATCCAGCGCTTCGCGCGCCCGTGCATGAATGTCCTGTTCGTCGTGTTCCAGTGCGCGTTCGGCCCAATCGCGCAAGGCGTCGGTCCAATCGCCGCGTGTGGTGTCGACGGACTTTCCAAGATCGGCCGGCAGGATTTCCGCACCCGACGCAATCACCGCCAGACGCCGGCACAGATTTTCCAGCTCGCGTACGTTGCCGGGAAAATCGCGCTGCGCGATGGTTTTCAGCGCCGCCTTCGAAAAGCGCTTGGGCGCCAGCTTCAGCTCCTGCACCGCCGTGGCCAGAAAGTGCTGCGCCAACACCGGAATATCGCTGCGACGCTGCCGCAGCGGCGGCAGCTCGATGCGCACTACGTCCAGGCGGTGCTTGAGGTCGGCACGGAACTGCCCGGCTTCCACCCGCGCATCCAGATCCTGGTGCGTCGCCGCGATGATGCGCACGTGGCAGCGAATCAATTCGCGCCCGCCCACACGATAAAACTCGCCACCAGCCAACACGCGCAATAAACGCGTCTGCAAGATCAACGGCATGTCGCCGATCTCATCCAGAAACAGCGTGCCGCCTTCGGCCTGCTCGAAACGCCCCGCCACACGGCGCGTAGCGCCGGTAAACGCGCCGGCCTCGTGGCCGAACAACTCGCTTTCCAGCAATTCGCTGGGGATGGCCGCGGTGTTCAGCGCCACAAAGGGCTTGTCGCGCCGCGCGCTTTCATCGTGCAGCGCGCGCGCCACCAGCTCCTTGCCGGTGCCGGTTTCGCCCGTGACCAGCACATTGAGATCGCTGGCCGCCACGCGCCCGATCAGTCGAAACACTTCGCGCATCGGCGCGCTTTCGCCGAGCAGCGCGTGCGGCGATACGGTCGGCATGTCCGCCGTCGGCACGTGCGGCGCATCGGCCAGCGCACGCTGCACGGAAGCCAGCGCCTGGTCCAGGTCGAACGGCTTGGCGAGATAGTCCACCGCACCGGCGCGGTACGCAGCCGCCGTCGTGGCGACATCGGTATAGGCACTCATCACGATCACCGGACCGATGTGTTGCGCGCGCAGTTCATCCAGCAATACCAAGCCACCTTCGCCCGGCATGCGCACATCGGTAACCACCAGCGCCGGCGTTGTTTCGCGCAGGGCGGTGCGCACGCTCGCCGTATCGCTGAATTCGCGTACCGACAAACCGGCGTCGCGCAACGCTTCGGCCAGCACGAAGCGCACGCCGCGATCGTCGTCGACGATCCAGATGCCGGAGGTTTCGGTCTGTTTAGCCATCGGCACGCCCCGAGGAAGCCGCGCCGCCGCGCGGCGGCAAAGGAAGATAAAGCGAGAACACGGTTTCGCCCGGACGACTGACATAGCGCAGTTCGCCGCCATGTTCGTGCACGATCTCGCGCGACAACGCCAGGCCCAGGCCCGTACCGTCGGCACGGCCCGATACCAGCGGTTCGAACAAGGTGTCGCTCAAGGCCGCCGGCACGCCGGGGCCGTCGTCGATCACATCCAGGCGCAACGCACTGCGCAACATGCGCTCACCCAGGCGCACGCCGTGCTCGACGCGGCTGCGCAGCGTGAGTGTCTTCGCACCCGCTTCGATCGCGTTGCGCGCAAGATTCAACATCACCTGCTGCAAACGATCTGCATCGCCTTGCACGTCGGGCAGGCTCGGATCGTAATCGTGGCGCAAGCGCGGCGGCGACGGCTCGGCCTGAATCAGATCGCACAGATGCTCCAGCAGGCGATGCAGATTCACCGCACCCCACTGCGGCACGCCGTCGTGACGCAACAACCGATTGGCCAGCGCCGCAAGCCGATCCGCTTCGGTGATCACCATGCCGGCCAGCGCCTGCATGTCCGCATCGTCCAGACGACGTTGCAGCAACTGCGCCGCACCGCGCAGTCCGGCCAGGGGATTCTTCACCTCATGCGCAAACCCGCGCAGCGTCGCCGACAGCGGCGACACGCCCGTCACCGATTCCGCCAGCACGTGCACTTCCACCAGCAGATGACCGTCTTCCAACGGCTGCAACGCCACATCCATCCGCGGCCCACCGCCTTGCGCACCCAACAAAGGCACGCCACGACACTGCACCGAACGCTGCTCCGCCAGACTGCGCGCCGCCTGCTCCGCCAACGCCGAATCCTGCAACACACTCCCCAACGGCTGCCCCTGCACGTGCCGCAACCCCAACCCCAGCCATTCCGCCAACGCCGGGTTGATCCACTGCACACGCAGCTGCCCATCGACCACCGCCAACCCGGTCGACATCTGCTCCGCCCAGCCTCGGGAGTGCCATTCGCTCATTGCACCATCATGGACAATGCGCCCGCCTGGTGCAATCATAAATGTAAGATATTGTATTTGATATATTTTTACCGTGTTCAGAACCACATAGTTTGTGCAGTCCAAACAAACTACGGGGTAGATGATTCCCTCCGGATGCGACAACGTTTGCGCATTGAAAGACAAACGAATGTTGTGGCTTAGTGCCGGGAGTCGCGGCTCGCTTGAGGTATCTATAAGCTTTGCCGTTTGCGCCGATCAGCCCAATTTTTACTGGGGGTACCGGCCCTCTAGAAATCAAGTTTGCTGGATCAACCCAAAGCACGCCGCTACTTGTGGAAAACCACAAGCGCCCGTCCGTCCCCACTGTTCCAGACGGAAGTGGTATTTCTTGTCCAGCGAGTCCATCGACGCCGTCTGATGAGTCGAATAACCCCGTGCTCTCCACATTTATCGAAGCGTTTCAGAACCCTTTGCTCAACTGCAGCCAGGCCTGCGCATCAGGCCGCCGGCCGGCCAGCACGGGTGTGCGTCCCACCGGTTGACCGACTTGTACCTGCGCAACCCAGCGATCCGGACCGTTCCAGTTCAACCCCACGCCGGCGCTGGTCAGCGTTGCATGGTTGCTGCCCGTCTCGCCCGCCCACGGTTGCGCATCCAGCCAGATGCCGCCGTGGTCGACGAACACGGTGCCCTGCCATGCGCCGGCCGGCAACGGCAGGTCGCGCCGCAGTTCCACGGTCGCCAGATAACCGGAAGCTCCCGCCAGGGCGCTGACGTCATAGCCGCGCACGCTCTGCATGCCACCCAACAGGAACTGTTCGGACGAATCGAGGTTGCGCGTGCTGTATTGCCCGCTCAAGGACGCGTACACGCGCCAATGCTCGGTGAGCATTTGCAGGCGGCTGGCGCTGCCGTCCCAGTGCAGGTAACGACCCTGCGTATCCGCCGTCACCGCGTCGCTGGCCTGGGCCGCCGCGTTGTCGAAACCCAGTTGGCCCCGGGTCACCGCACCCTGGAGTGTAGTGATGCCGCCGCCGCCCCAGCTGTCGCGATGGTCGAAGATCAGCGTACCCGTCCAGTCCCAGGTATGGCGATCGTTGTCGGTGGCCGTGCTACCGACCGCATCGCGCAGGCGGTGCTCGTCCACTTCCAGTCGCCCGCTGAAGTTGGTGTCCGGGCTGCGCAGAAACGCCTGGGACACCCACACGCTCGCCTCGGCCGCTGTCCCGTGCGCGTCCAGGTCGGTCAGCCCATCGCCGAGGCGATAGCTCAAGGCCGAATACGCCACGCCCACGCGGGTGCCTGCGCCGTTGATAGCAAAGTCGTAGCCCAGGTGGCCATAGCGCATGTGCGCGTCGGAGCTGAGCACACTCAGGCTCAATTGATCACCTAGGCCGGCCAGATTGTTCACCGCCAGGTTGCCGCCCAGCCGGACGCGGCCGGTGTAGCGATCGCCGGCATCGTCCAGGCTCAGGTTGCCCGTGACCATCGGCAGCGCCTGAGCGTCCACCAGCACATCCGACGTGCCCGGCTGGCTGCCGGGCCGCAGCAGGCTATGGCCTTGCACGCCCGGCACATCGTTCAACAGCAGCAACTGGCGATCCAGGCCGGCCTGATCCACGGCGTCGCCCGGCTGCAGCGGCGCGAGCGTGGCGCGCAGCAGGCTGTCGTCCACGCGGCTGTGATTGACCAGCCGCACCCGGTCATAGCGGGCCTCCACTACGCGCATGCGGACCACGCCATCCTTCAAGGCCTGCGCAGGGATCGTCGCCCGATCCAAGGGATAACCGTGGCGACGGTAATACGCCGTGATGCGCTCAGCCAGCGCCTGCAGCGAGGTCAGCGTCAGCGTGTGACCCTCGCCGTCGGCGACCAGCGCGTGCAGCGTATCGGTGGCGAACAGCGTGTTGCCCTCGATCACGATGCGGGTGACTGCAAAGGGCGTGGTGTCTTGCGAAAGCTTCGATGCAGGGGGCCTGGATGGTCAGCCCCGGCTGGCGGTTGGGTGCCACCGGAGCGGCCGGCTGTGCCTGTTGCAGCAACTGGCCGCTGGTAGGCGGCGCCTGCTGCGCGAACACGGGCGTGGCCAGCACGGCCAGGACGAGTGGCGACAGGCGCAGGAGAGGCGATCGGATCACGAAGGGACGTCCAAGGCAGGATGACAGGAAGGAGAGAAGAAACCGACGCCGCGGGGTCAGGGCATGCGCACGCCGCCCCCGACCACCCGCACATCCGGGGTATACAGATCGTTCGAGGCCGCCCCGCCCTGACCCGTTTCCTGTGATGTGGAAGGCAGAGTCAGGGTGGTTGTTCCGGTGGCGTCCGCCGTGGCCGTTGCCACAGACGCCCATGGCAGCGCCGCCGCCACGAAGGGCCCATCGGGCAGTGCCGTGGGGAACGGTGCCGGTTGGCCCAGCATCTGCTGCGCGTAGCTCACGCCGGGCAGCGACGGCAGCGCATCGTTGACCACCGTGAGGCCCGATGCGTTGCCGGGTGATTGCACGAACACGTAGTCGCCATCGTTCGCACTCAGTCCGCTGCCGGTGATGGCATAGCTGCCCGCGGGTGTGGTCGGCACGACCGTGCTGCTGAACTGCAGGTTGCCCGTGGTGGCGCTGGCCAGCGTGTCGCTCCCCTGGAAGCCGGTGACGGTACCGCCCAAGGGCGGCAACGGCTGGCCGCGCCCGACCTGGACCGGCGTGGCGACGTAGGTCAGCGTGGCGGGCGTGATGATGCCGATCGGGGCACTGGCGGTGGTGTCGAGCAGCACGTAGTTGCCGGCCGCGGCACCGCCAAGCGTCAGGCCGCCGACCGACACGCCCAGGCCCGTGCCCACGTTGACGCTGGCATACGTGCCGACACCCGGATCGTTGAGGCTGACCGCGTCGCTGCCGAGCACGCCGTCGAGTTGGTAGTTGGCGGCGGAAAGCATTGCCTGCGCGGTGCTGTCGTAGGTCTTGCTGACCGTACCGATCAGGCTGACGGTGAGAGTCGCCGGATCGATCGTCAACGTACCGGGGGCGAAGGTGATCGCGTAGTTGCTGCTGGTCAAACCCGTCGGCGTGATCGCGTAACTGCCTGCATTCACCGCGCCCTGCGCGCCGCCGCCGTAGCCCAGCGTGCCACCAAGGACGCTGGCCGTCTGGCCGTCGACGAAGCCTTTGTACGTCACGCCATTGCCGCCGCTGTACGCCAGGCCGTCGTAGGTCTGGCTGGCCGCGTTCGCCGTCACCGTCAGCGCCGCCGGGTTCACCGTCAGCGTGCCGGGGGCGAAGGTGATCGCGTAGTTGCTGCTGGTCAGGCCATTCGGCGTGATCGTGTAGCTGCCTGCATTCACCGCGCCCTGCGCGCTGCCGCCGTAGCCCAGCGTGCCGCCAAGGACACTGGCCGCCTGGCCGTCGACGAAGCCTTTGTACGTCACGCCATTGCCGCCGCTGTACGCCAGGCCGTCGTAGGTCTGGTTGGCTGCATCCGCCGTCACCGTCAGCGTCGCCGGCGTAATGCTCACCGTACTGCCGGTCACGCTCAGTATGTTGTAGTTGCTCGCCAGGCCACCATTGCTGCTGGTGCCAAGGATCAGGCCCGCGACGCTGGCCAATGTGCTGTTGCTCTGTACGTTGGCGCTGGCTAGGTTGCTGCTGTCGCCTGCTCCACTGACGCTGAAGGTCTGGCCGTTCACACCGGTCGCCGTCAGCATGCTGCCGTCCACCACCGTGGTGCCGTCGTAGGTGCGCGTGCCGCTCAGGACCAGGTTGGCCGGGCTCACCGTGAGCCCGTTGGTGCCGATGTAGGTCAGCTGGTAACCCGCACTCACCGTGCCACCTTCGCCGCCCAGTACGACGGCGGTGCCGGCGTTGTCGGTCGCGCTGGCGGAGCTGAACCAGGTAAGGCCGCTGGTGTTGAGCAGCGCGCTCGCGTCGTTCCCATTCTGGTCGACACTGCGGATGCCGGTGATGGTGGGCGTGGATGAACCATAGGTCTGGCTGCAGGAGGTGCAAGTCACCAGCACATACGGCAGTGCACTCAGCACCGGATAGGGATAACCCGCGACCCAGCCATTGGCCGAGGTGAAAACACTGGTTGCTACTGGGCCGCTGACGAGCCATGCCGATGTCGCCAAACCAGTTGTACCGGTCGTGCTACCCGAGCCAACGCCAATCGCCGTACCGCTGGTCACGGTGTCCCAGTAGGCACTCGTGATCGTGCCGTTGGATATCCGTCCGACCAGGCCGCCGACATCGGTGGAACCGGGCGCTGCTCCGGCGGCTACCGACACTGCGCCGGTGGCATAAGCGTCGGTGATGGACCCGTCGCCTTCACCAGCCAGGCCGCCGACTGCGAAACTTCCGGACACCGCCCCCGTGGCATAGGCGTTCTTGATCGCGCCGCCAAATACGTAGTTGTAGCCGACAAGACCGCCGTCATAGGAGCCGCCTGACACCGCTCCGGTGGCGTAGGCGTTGGTGATCAGGCTCCGATTCTCACCGACCAGACCGCCAACCTCGCCGCGGGCGCTCCCTGATACCGCTCCCGTGGCGTAGGCATTTGTGATCGTGCCTTCGCCTTCCCCGACCAGGCCACCGTCCACAACACCACCCGACACGGCTCCTGTGGCATAAGCGTTCGTGATCGTGCCCGAGTTTGTTCCGACCAGACCACCATTGGATATGTACCCTGACACGGCCCCCGTGGCATAGGCGTTCGTGATCGTGCCGAGGTTGTTACCGACCAGGTCGCCAGCCGAGACCGGGATGATGGTTACCGTATCAACGTCCGTCACCGAACCGCCCACCAGCCCTACATTGCGCACGACGCCGCTGCTGCCGACCTGGCCGAAGAGCCCGTCGTAAGCAAGATTGTTGTTGATGGTCAGGCCACCGATGGTGAACCCCAGGCCGTCGAACACGCCCGCAAAGGGAGTCGATTCGCCGATCGGCGCAAAGCCTGCGCCGCCGTTCCAGCCGCTGGTGGTGCTGGCGTCGATGGCATTGCCCAGCACGTAGTAGCCGGACAGGTTGTTCTGTATCGCCTGCAGTTGGTTGACGTTCTGGATGACGGTGTAGAGCGTGTTGCCGCTGTCGTTGGCGTTGAACACCTGGTTGCCGGCCATGCCCAGCAGGTACGGCGTGGTCTGGTTGTTGGCGTTGCCCCAGGTGCTGGTAGCAAAGCCACCAGGCAAGGCGGCTTCCAGTTGAGCGGTGGTCAGGCCGCTTGCACCGGTCGTGCCCCCTAACCCCACACCGGTCGAGCCGCCGGTGGTGGTGTCCCAATAGCCGTCCGTGATGGTGCCCTCGTTGTTCCCGACCAGACCGCCGACGCCGGCCGCGCCACTGACCGCGCCTGTCGCGTAGGCGTCGCTGACCGTGCCCCCCTCCAGGCTGACGCCCGCCAAGTTGAAGCCGACCAAGCCCCCGACGTTGACCGTACCGCTGACCGTGCCGGTCGCGTAGGCGTCGCTAACCGTGCCCGCGTTGACACCGGCCAGACCGCCAACGTAGCGCAAACCGCTGACCGTGCCGGTCACGTAGGCGTCGCTTACCGTGCCCTCGTTGGCGCCGACCAGGCCGCCGACGGAATCTTCGCCGCTGGTCGCACCGCCGATCAGGCCCAGGTTGCGAATCGCGCCGGTCGATTCACCAAACAGACCGACGTAGTCGCCACTCGGCAGATTGATGGTCAGGTTGCTGATGGTGAAGCCCAGGCCATCGAACACGCCGGTGAAGGGCGTCGTCGATCCGCCGATCGGCGCAAAACCCGCGCCGCCGCTCCACCCGCTGGTGGCGCTGGCGTCGATGGCATTGCCCAGCACGTAATAGCCGGACAGGTTGTTCTGTATCGCCTGCAGCTGGTTGACGTTCTGGATGACGGTGTACAGCGTGTTGCTGCTGTCGTTTACCTCGAACACCTGGTTGCCGACCAAACCCAGCAGGTAGGGCGTGGTCTGGTTGTTGGCGTTACCCCAGGTACCGGTGCCGAAACCGGTGGGCAACGCGGCTTCCAGTTGCGCGGTGGTCAGGCCGGTGGCACCGGTCGCGCTTCCCGAGCCAACACCGGTCGCACCTCCGGTGGTGGTGTCCCAATAGCTGTTCGTGATGGTGCCCCCAAAGTTGTCCCCGACCAGGCCGCCGACGATGATGATGCCCTGCGTACCGCTGACCGCGCCGGTCGCATAGGCATCGCTGACCGTGCCTGCGTTGATGCCGATCAGACCGCCGACGTTGCGTGCACCGCTGACCGCTCCGGTCGCGTAGGCGTCGCTGACCGTGCCCTGGTTATCGCCGACTAGGCCGCCGATGTAGCTCGTGCCGCTGACCGCGCCAGTTGCGTAGGCGTCGCTAACCGTGCCCTGGTTATCGCCGACTAGGCCACCGACGTCGATCGAATCGCTGACCGCGCCGGTTGCGTAGGCGTCGCTGACCGTGCCCTGGTTAACGCCGACTAGGTCGCCGACGGAGACCGAACCACCGACCGCGCCGGTCGCGTAGGCGTTGCTTACCGTGCCCGTGTTCCAGCCGACCAAGCCGCCGACGGAGTTCCCACCGCCGACCTCACCACCTATCAGGCCCAGGTTGCGGATCGCGCCGGTCGATTGGCCGAACAGGCCGACGTCGTTGCTACTCGGCAGATTGATGGTCAGGTTGCTGATGGTGAAGCCCAGGCCATCGAACACCCCGCTGAAGGCCGTCGTCGATGAGCCGAGCGGCGCGAAGCCAGCGCCGCCGTTCCATCCGCTGGTGGCGCTGGCGTCGATGGCGTTGCCCAGCACGTAACGGCCGGCGAGATTGTTCTGCACTGCCTGCAACTGGTTCACGTTCTGGATGACGGTGTAGAGCGTGTTGCTGGTGTCGTTGGCGTTGAACACCTGGTTGCCGGCCATGCCCAGCAGATACGGCGTGGTCTGGTTGTTGGCGTTGCCCCAGGTGCCAGCGCTGAAGCCAGCGGGCAACGCTGATTCCAATTGGGCGGTGGTGACAGATGAACCGCCCACACTCTGGCTTTGGCCGGTCGTCGTGGCGTTCCAGTAGCCGTAGCTGACCGGAGCTCCAAGTCCTCCCTCGTTGGACCCGACCAGACCACCGTTATCGGTGCCCCCCGACACAGCCCCTACGGCATAGGCAGACGTGATCGTGTCGAGGTTCAACCCCACCAGGCCACCGACAATGCCACCCGCTTCACCCGTCACTGTGCCCGTGACATAGACATTGCTTATCCGCCCGTCGTTGTACCCCACCAGGCCACCGACAGCGGCGCCCATACCTGCGGATACTGCCCCTGTGGTAAAGGCGTTTGTGATCGAGCCGTAGCTGAAACCGACCAGGCCGCCGACACTGGCATCCTCCGCTCCAGACACCGTCCCCGTCACATAGACGTTGCTGATGGTGCCGAGGTAGAAGTTGTAACCGGCCAGGCCGCCAACGTCGGCGTAGCGGTCGCTGTCTGTTACCGAGCCCCCCACCAGTGCCACATTGCTCACAGCGCCGTTGAGCACACCGAAGAGTCCGGCGTATGTCAGGCCATTGTTGTTGATGGTCAGGTTGCTGATGGTGAAACCCAAGCCATCGAACACCCCGGTGAAGGCCGCCGTCGATGAGCCGAGCGGTGCAAAACCCGCGCCGCCGTTCCATCCGCTGGTTGCGCTGGCGTCGATGGCATTGCCCAGCACGTAATGGCCGGCGAGATTGTTCTGCACTGCCTGCAACTGGTTGACGTTCTGGATGACGGTGTAGAGCGTGCTGCTGCTGTCGTTGGCGTTGAACACCTGGTTGCCGGCCATGCCCAGCAGGTACGGCGTGGTCTGGTTGTTAGCGTTGCCCCAGGTCCTGGTAGTAAAGCCACCAGGCAAGGCGGCTTCCAGTTGAGCGGTGGTCAGGCCGCTTGCACCGGTCGCGCTCCCTCCCCCCACACCGGTCGAACCGCCTGTGGTGGTGTCCCAATAGCCGTCCGTGATGGTGCCCGCGTTGTTCCCGACCAGGCCGCCGATGCTTAACGAGCCCGAACCGCTGACCGTGCCGGTCGCGTAGGCGTTGCTGACCGTGTCCCTGTTGGCACCGATCAGACCGCCGACATATACCGCACCGCTGACCGCGCCGGTCGCGTAGACGTCGCTAACCGTGCCCTCGTTGGCGCCGACCAGGCCGCCGACGTAGAGCGAACCACTGACCGCGCCGGTCGCGTAGGCGTTGCTGACCGTGCCAGTGTTGGCGCCAACCAGGCCGCCGACGTTTTCAGAACCGCTGACCGCGCCGGTCACATAGACGTCGCTGACCGTGCCCGCGTTGCCGCCGACCAGGCCGCCGACGTTTTCAAAACCACCGCTGACTGCGCCGCCGAGCAGGCCCAGGTTGCGGATCGTGCCATTCAATTGACTAAACAGGCCGACGAAGTTGTTGTTCGGCAGATCGATGGTCAGGTTGCTGATGGTGAAACCCAGGCCATCGAACACTCCGGTGAAGGCTGTAGCCGTAGGGATGCCGATCGGCGTGAAGCCCGCGCCGCCGTTCCATCCGCTGGTGGCGCTGGCGTCGATGGCGTTGCCCAGCACGTAATCGCCGGCGAGGTTGTTCTGCACTGCCTGCAACTGGTTGACGTTCTGGATGACGGTGTAGAGCGTGTTGCTGGTGTCGTTGGCGTTGAACACCTGATTGTTGGCCATGCCCAGCAGATAGGGCGTGGTCTGGTTGTTGGCGTTGCCCCAGGTGCCCGTGCTGAAGCCGGCGGGCAACGCACTTTCCAGCGCTGCAGTCGCCAGGCCGGCGGCACCGGCTGCGCTACCCGCGCCAACGCCAGTCGCACCGCCGGTGGTGGTGTCCCAATAGCCGTCCGTGATGGTGGCCGTGTTGTCGCCGACCAGGCCGCCGATGGAGCCAACACCGCTGACCGCGCCGGTCGCGTAGGCGTTGTTGACCCTGCCTCCGTTGACGCCGACCAGACCACCGACGTTCGAGCCGTTTGAACCATTCGAAATGCTGACCGCGCCGGTCGCGTAGGCGTCGGTGACCGTGCCCCCGGTCAAGTTGTCGCCGACCAGGCCACCGATGTTTGAACCATTCGAACCGCTGACCGTGCCGGTCGCGTAGGAGTCACCGACCAGGCGGTCATTGAAGCCGACCAGACCGCCGACGTTGTTCGTGCCGCTGACCGTGCCGGTTGCGTAGGTGCCGTTGATCGTGCCTTGGCTGTAGCCGACCAGACCGCCGACGCCGCTCAAGCCGCTGACCGCGCCGGTCGCGTAGGCGTCGCTGATCGTGCCAAAGTTGACGCCGACCAGGTCCCCGACGTCGCCTGCCGTATCGCTGACCGCGCCGGTCGCGTAGGCGTTGTTTACCGTGCCAGTGTTCCAGCCGACCAGGCCGCCGACGTCGTTCCCTCCGCTGACCTTACCGCCGATCAGGCCCAGGTTGCGGATTGTGCCGGTCGATTCACCAAACAGGCCGACTTTGTTGTTGTTCGGCAGGTTGATGGTCAGGTTGCTGATGGTGTTGCCCAGGCCATCGAACACGCCGGAGAAGCTCGTCGACCCGCCGATGGGCGTGAAACCCGTGAGCGTGCTGGCGTCGATGCTCTGCCCGAGTGCGTAATAACCGCTCGTCACGCTGCTCATCGTATTCAGCCCGGCCGCGCTGGTCACCAGCGTGTAGGCGTTGCCATTGATGCTGAGGCTGTTGCCGGTACCGGTGAAGTTCACCTCGCCATTGCCCAGCATCACATTGACGATGCCGCTGGTCACGGCAGCGTCACTGCCATTGGCGGTGGCCGGGTTGAGCGCCAGGCCTGCCGTACCGCTGGCCGTCATCACGGCATTGATATTGACGTTGTTGGCGGCCGTCAGCGTGAGCGTGTTGGCGCTCCAGCTCACCGTGTCATCCACATTGATGTTGCCGCTGCCGGCGGTGCTGCCCTCGCTGGACTCGATGGTGACGTTGCCGCTGGCCAGTGCCGTGCCGAGCGTGGCGCCCGAGATGTCGCCGGAAGGCACGCCGGTCGCAGAGACCGTTCCAGTGTTGCCCGGCGCGATGGTGAAATCGTTCGGGTCGATCAGCCAGTCGCCGTTGCGGCCGTTCGCGGCCAGGGTGGTGACGGTGGCGCCGTTGGTCACCTTTACCGTCGCGCCACTGGTGTCGATCTGGCCGCCGTCACCGCCATTGGGCGCGCTGGCATCCAGCGTACCGCCCGCCGTGGTGGTGCCCGCATCCATGCCGCTGAGCAAGGTGATGGTGCCGCCCCGGCTCTGCACCGTCTGCGCCTCGACCACGCCGGTGTTGTTCACCGCACTGGCCAGCAGGCTGTCGCGCGCACCTGCGGTCATCCACACCTGGCCGCCGTTCGCTTCGATCAGTGCACCGTTCTGTGCAAGGTTGCTCAGCGTCGACCGATCCACCTGCACGCCGACCAGTTGGTCACCATCGAAATTGAGCGACACCGCGCTGCCGCCGGCCAACGCCACGCTGCCTTCTTGCGCGTGGATCGCACCCTGGTTGATTGCCGTGTTGCCTATCAGCGCCACATAGCCACCGGGCGCCGCGGTGATCGTGCCCCGGTTGACCACACTGGCGGTGCTGCTGCCGCCGAACTGCAGTGTGCCGCTGCCCAGGCTGCCGTCCGCGAGATCCAGTGTGGACGCCACCAAGCCGCCCACGTTCACCTGCGCGTTCGCCCCGAACAGCACGCCGTTGGGATTGATCAGGAACACCTGGCCGTTGGCGTTGAGGTGGCCGAAGATCTGGCTAGGGTCGGTACCTAGCACGCGGTTGATCGCGATGGCGCTTGCATTGGGCTGCAGGAAATCCACCGTCGCGTTGCTGCCGATGCTGAAGCTCTGCCAGTTCAGCGATAGGGTCGCGCTCTGCTGGTCGATGGTGAGCGTGTTGCCGTGCTGCTGTACGTTGCCCTGGCCGGATACCACCTGGCCGCTGGTGGGCAACTGGTTGACCGACGGTGCCGCAGCCGGCTGAGCCGCTACGGTCGTCGATACCATCGGCGTCGGCATACCGGCCCAGGCCGTCAACGGCAGGAGCAGGAGCAAACCGCACCACCCGGCGCGCCGCTGCGGCATCGCACCAGCCTGGCTGGCATGGCCGCCCCGTGCATGCCCCCCCGCCAGTTCCGAGGCCACCTGCAGCAGGTTCAACGCGCGGTTCCACACAAGACGATAGGTGTGGTTCATGGTGCTTTTTCCCCTGTGACGTTACTCAGATAATGCGCAAAACATCGCCGGAATGCGTCAGACGATGCGCGCGCCGCGGTTGCATTCGGGATCGCTTCAGAACCCACGGCTGATAGGCCGGAGGTGAAGTGCGCGCGCTGATACATGGCCCCTTTCCGTGGCATGGTCTACTGCCACGCCCGTGTTAGTTACATGATACACGTCACATTAGGCAGCGAAGATATCCATGAGATGGCTGACTGTCTGCCCTACTAAACAGTAGGTATGAGAGTTCCCTTGGAAGACGTCAGCCGCAGCGGTTCAACCACAGGCTCATCAGGCCCGCACGGCTGGACACGCCGAACTTGCGGTAAATGCCGACGATGTATTGATGGGTGGTGGCTGGCGTCATGCCAGCTTGGCTGGCGATGCGCTTCTCCGTTGCGTCGGTCAGGAGCAGCTGCAATATCTTGCGTTCGCTTGGCGTCAGCGGCGAGGACACCATCAACAGTCCATGGCCTAGCAGCAGATGGCGGTGAAACCACTTGATGCCGCGCAGCGCATAGGCGAGCACTGCGATCTCCACATCGCTGAAGGTCTTGCGCGAATAAAAACCGAAATGCGATTCGCAGTCCTCGTTAATAGGGAAGGCGACGAAAACGGCATCGTAGGTGCCGACCGAGGCGTAGTAACGTTCGTAAAAAGCGGAATCGAACCACGCTTGCGGCAACTCCCGCCGAAAGGAGTAAGTGCGGAATTTGCCAAGGCCTTGCATCGGCAGGAGAAACGACGGATCGATTTCGCGCCGGTCCCATATCCGCAGGATTTCCTTGAAATGCCCGTCGTCGGTATGTGGTTCGATGGCATGCAAGGCCTGCATGGCTCCGACGCGCCACCCCTTTAGCGGATCGTCTTCACGTCCGCCGGCGAAGCAGATCCCGCCGGCCCATGTGGCGTTCCAAGCCTCGACCCGACCACAGAGAAATGTGATCAGATAATTGACGGCCGCGGCAGACTGATCGGCGCCGAAATCCGACAGCTTGTCCCATACGCTATGGACCTCTTCTCGGAGCGCAGCGTCAAGCGCCGGCTGCTCGAAACGGCTTGCATCATGCGGTGCCATTGTCATCCCCCTTTCCCGATGAACCAGCATGGTCATCCATGCCACGTTGTGTCGTGTACTCGCCTAGCCGAGATTCCGTCCTTTTTCCGCCTGTAGTTGACGGCTGAATGCACACACTATGGGGTTCTACCGGGTCGCTTTTCCCAGACATCCCAAGTGTTAACTCATTGATTCATAAAAACATGCACAGACTATGGGTCCCAGCTGATCCCATAGTCTGTGTTCCTGCGTACTTAGATGCACAAACTATGGGGTGCTAAACGGTACAGACTATGAGGTTCTGTCCACTAACACCAAGAAGATCCAGGTTCCCGCACCTATCGGAGCGGACTCCATCCATCGAATGGTTGCCTATGTTGCCCGCGGCGAAAAGCGGGCCGCCTACAAACGGGCTTTCGCGGCTCAATTGGCGATCAACGCCAAGCCACCAGCCTGACGATCGAATGGTGTTCCGGGTCCAAAGCAGTCATCCAAGTTTTTATAAAACCGCGGCAGGCTCATCTAACAGGCGATAAGGCCTCATGGCCGCTTGCAGCCCATCGTCCGGGACATTCGCCACACCATGTCGATTCCCGAAACGCCCGTTCGTCGCTCCCATGCGACGCCGATACGGCTGACTCAAACTAAGCAGGCAGGCCGGAACAAGTTTGCAGATGTATATCCGGACGCGAACGCCTGTCTATTCGGTAGTTAGGCCCTGTAACCTCGAGGACGAACACGTGGCACCACCGCCAGAATCCACGATCGACACGACATCGGAGTATCTCGTCATCTCCCGCGGGCAGTGGGATAAAGACAGATCGCTCGATGAAATACAGAAAGCGATTGACGACTTCTACGTCTGGCACGATCGACTCGTCAGCGAAGGGGTGATGAAGTCGGGACAGCGACTCGCCAGAGAAGCGAAAATTGTCTCAAGCAGCGGCGTGACCGACGGCCCCTTTGCCGAAGGCAAAGAGGTCGTGGGCGGCTACTGGTTCTTCCTGGCCGCCAACTTGTCAGAAGCTGCGGCACTTGCCGCGCAAAATCCCTGCCTGGCCTGCGGTTTGACCTACGAGGTTCGACCCATTGAAGAGGAACGGGCCAGCGCATTCAAGTTGAGCAATGAGATGCCCGAGAATTTCGGCGATAAAAAGTGACTCGCAGTGAAAGCCATTGGGCGGGCTCACACCCGCGGACTATGCAAAGCAGTTACGGTGACAAAGGACTCCAAAGCATCCCGCCACTCTAGGCGGGGGATGTCGGGTGGACTGCCCCGGAGATTACGGCACTTCCAGCCTATGAAACATTTGCGAATCACTCCTCAACATCATCCAGGAGATCAAAACCAAATCCCTCGATCCATTGCGCCTCATCAATGAGGTACTCCGTAACCTCGAAACCATCGGGGTAGTCGATGAATCCAGGTAAGCGCAAATATTTCAGTATTGCAGATTGAGCAGACGCGTCCGAGCTAAAAACTCCTAACAGTTTGTAGGTCTCACTTTCAGAGTTTCCGTATGTGTGGTGCAGAACAAATACGCTAGTCATGGCAGTTACCAATTACGAAATTGATCATTAGAAATAACATTAAGGCGCCAAGGCTCACTAAGGATTCATGAAGCTGCGGTCAGCCCATTTTTGTATTTGATTGAACTCCGAACCGGAGCCATTCTTCCAATTTCCTTGGCCATATTTATCATTCATAAGGCGGGTGGCAAAGTCCTTAGTCGCCTCGATAGCTTTGCGAATGTTGTCAAATGAGTCCATGCGTTAAATATGTGCCGCAACCTTTGATACTACGAACTGCAAGTCGCTCAGATTGAGACAGTTACGTAGAAACGCATGATCAAGCTCTGGAATTGCCTTAAAGATAAACCGTGCTGTCCCCGGCAATTGTACTTCTGGATGAGTAAAGAGTTGATCGGCTATGCGCCGCCGCCATCGCATGGCAATGCGATACGGATGAAGGTTGGTACCAACAACGGATGATCCGCCAATGTGGTATTGATCGTTACGGAGACAGTTCCTACCTTTTCGGGACTTATGCATTTTTACTGATTCGGAGTCAGTCAGAAAACCGAGCTCAACACATTGTCCGCCACGTGCAGCGTAGCCCCTTAAAGCTGCCTCCCTTTTCGCCGGGCTAGCGATTCGCAATTCAACTATTAAATGAAACTATAAAAAAATATAAAAGTGGATATAAAAAGGTATATAAAAATGGGGAAGAACACCTTTTCTCCGTCCTACTATCCGAAATTGTGTTCCGACTCTTTTTTTGTTACTACAGCATCGAGCCTATGCGTTGCCAGGTAATCAACTTATGATTTCAAAAGAAAAATCACGTCTTAGCATATTTTTCTTCGCGTCGCTTAGTGTGACTGGTATTGGCGTTCATGCACAGGAGCGAACGGTTACCGTATGCGATTTGTTGAAATCACCCAATAGCTTTGAAGGACAATCAGTGGCGCTTTCTGCCAATCTTGTTCTTGGCCCTCACGGCGGTTACTTGCTCGATGAACATTGCAATTCGCTTGGTGGCTTACGTCTCATTGTCAGCGACGGGGACGATGACAACAGGAAAGTGCGTGACATGATGAGATGGGTCATGGCCAATCATGGTCATGGGCGAGTCAAATTAGAAGGTGCTTTTCAATCAAAGACCGATCCCGAAACTTCGGGAAGTTTCCTGTTTAAAAGGGTTCTGAGTTACGGCGATGATGTTCACTAGCTGTTTTCTGACTTATGCGACCAAAACCAGGGGCCGCGAGAAAAATGGTCAAACAGGGGCACTAAAAAGGAGCGGAAAACTTTATTCCGATCTGCTCCTCGAAATTGTGTTCCGCCCCTTTACTGACAATGATGGGCGTTGAATTGGCGGCAACTGATGACAAATAAGCATACGGAAGATGCCCAGGCGTCACCTGACACTGTGGAAGCGCGCAATCTCGTCGTCTGTTGTGACGGCACGAGCAATGAGATAGGCAAACAAATCTCGAATGTTCTCAAGCTCTATCGCATAGCTGAAAAGAACGAGCACCAGATTGTTTTCTACCAACCGGGCATCGGTACGGTCGCGATGCCCGATAGCTGGGGCCAATGGCGTCAGAAGGCGCGTGCGTTATTCGAGATGGGCACGGGATACGGGCTTGATCGGGATGTCTTGAACGCCTATTGCTTCCTCGCGAGTCATTACCGTAAGGGCGACCGCATTTTTTTGTTTGGCTTCAGTCGCGGAGCCTACACCGTGCGAGTTGTTGCCGGCATGCTCTATCTCATTGGCCTGCTGCGCGAGCATCAAATGAATTTTGCCGGCTATGCACTTAAGGCCTACAAGGGGGCAAGCACGTCTGATGATTATGCTTTGGCGCGCGATTTCAGGGAGATCATGCGCCCGGAACCCGTGCCGATCCATTTCCTCGGTGTCTGGGATACGGTTGCCTCAGTGGTAGTTCCAGGGCGATTGCCATTTTCCGAGATGCGGCTTCAAAAGCTTCCTCACACATCAAACAATCCAGCGGTTGCGACATTTCGGCATGCCATGGCGATTGACGAGTTTCGGCGCATGTTTCGTGTCGAGCCTTGGAGTGATCCGCAGACATTCAAGCCGAATCGACATGCCAAAGCGACGGCAGAGTCTCCGCAAGATATTCGGCAAGTTTGGTTCGCAGGTTGCCATTCGGATGTTGGCGGGGGCTTCGTCGAAGACGAGAGCGCACTGTCAAAATATCCTTTGCACTGGATGCTCGAGCAGGCAGCCGATAAGGGGCTTCGCATTCGACGCGCCATGGTGAACCACGTGGTGCTTGGCAAGAAGCGCAAGAACGCCAAGCTATATACGGCGCCTACGCCAAATGGTCCGCTGCATCGCTCATTGACCCTGCCATGGCGACTGGTCGAATGGCTGCCCAAGAACGTCCGTTTCCGGGAATGGCCCGGGCGTCGCAGCCTGTTCGGGCACTACCTGCCCCGAGGGGAGCCGCGATTTATCGGGGCGGGTAGCCTCATTCACTCGTCTGTGGAGGCGCGGCTTCGCGAAAACAGGAGCTACACCCCTAGCAATCTCCCTGAAAGCTATGAAACGGAGTCGACGAATGGAGCACCGCCGTCGACTGGCGAACGTTGATAATGATGAAGACGAATCGCAAATTGGTTTAAGAATAGGATTTGAACATGCGGATTCTTTCATGCCTTGGCAAAGATGGTATCAAATGCAGATTCCGGTCAAGCTGGTCATCGATTCCGGTGATCGCTGAACATCCTGCTGGTTCTGACAACGGCCATAGCCTGCTGCTTCGTCTGTACCAAAACTGGGCGATTCTGGCTGATTACAACCATACAGGCTTGATGATGCTGGGACGAGCTTCGGCAGGCATATGTCGACCCCGAGCAGATGCGCATGCTGGCAGCGAATGTCCGCTTGTCGCTCAGCGTTGACCTGCCCCTGTGGTAAAAGGTACGACACAACCCGCACTGATCGCATCACATAATGGAACCGAGCCGCATAACTGCCGTTGCGATAAGGAAACCTCATGCCGCCCGTGAGGTAAATCTCCATGAAACTAGATAACAGATTGCAAGGTTTGTTTATCGTCGCGATTATCATCGCGACCAACGGCCAGTCGACGGCTTTGGGACAGCAGATTTCCACCCCGACGTCGGAACCGGCAGGCAAGACTAATACCGCGAGCGATGAAATAAGTGCATCGAGCGACGCGCGTCTTTGGCTAGGATTTCTGAAACTTGCGGTCAAGCCTAACTGGGAAATTACGCTTGCTGATGTGGAAAAGGCTTTCCCGCACGAAAAAATATCTCCTGTCGCCCCTAACTTTGCGGCGTACCACATAGGAAATACGGGAAGCTACACAGAGTTCAACCCGCAGGGTTCATACGACGAGCACCCTGGTCGGAGTGATAGAGCTATAAGCCTAAGTTTTAACAACAAAAAGCGGGCCTGGTGTCCAAGCAGACAAAAGCTGGCGGGCGATATCGTGCAGCTAGCCAGGTGGGGGCAACCGACCTATTCCCCGACGACCACTATCACTTCAGGACCAAACAAGGGTCGTACATCCTCGTATATATCCTTCATAAGGGAACAGCGGGAGATGCTGACCGTGGTGTACATGAGTGATTGTCCACTAGCAGCTAATTTGCAAGTAAATCCGCCACCGCCTCCGGAACCAATTGTAGCGCCTCGGCGAATTCAATTCTGAAGTGCACCACCCAAAGTGGCAGAGCGACGAAGGCAACTGCCGCTCCGCAGCGAAAGCCGACCTTGGGCGCCGCGCCGCGAGCTTCCATACCTTGGAAACATCTGCTGGTTGTCAACATTAGCGCCGTGTTCAGGCCTAACCGTAAAAAGGATCAGAACACTTTATATCGATCTGTTCCCCGAAATTGTGTTCCGCCCCCTTTGCTGCCCAGGTCCTGCTCCGCCAGCTCAAGATGGCAACCGTCCGCCGCCAGCCCGATGCGGCAATCCAATGCCAGCGCATCGAGGAATACCTGGTCGTGCGATACGAGCACCACGGCGCCAGAATACTGGGCCAGCATCTGCTCGAGCGCCTCGATCGAATGCAGATCCAGATGATTGGTAGGTTCGTCGAGCAGCAGCAATTCGGCAGGCTGCTCGGCATACACGACACAGGCCAATGCAGCTTTCAGGCGTTCGCCGCCACTGAGCCGGGAGCAAGGTTCAAGGGCCGTATCGCCGATCAACCCGAGCCATGCAAGACGGGTCTGCATGGTCGCCCGGCTGGTGGAAGGATTGGCCGCCAGCAGTTGCTCCAGCGCAGAGGACTCCGGGTCGAGCATGCTTAGCTGCTGATCGAGATAGGCTGCGGGAACGTGCACTTCGCAGTGCCCAGCCGCCGGAGGGATCATGCCGGCGAGCATCTTCAGCAAGGTCGATTTGCCGCTGCCATTGGCTCCGGTGACACCGATGCGCTGGCCTCCCCATATTTTCAGATCCAGCCTGCCGCCAGCGACAGTGCCGAATGGAAGCAGTACGTTCTCCAAGGTAGCGACTTTGCGCTGTGCCATGGCGTGCGCCGCTGGCGCCTGCAAGCTCACCTCCACATCTTTGCGTATTTGCAGCGCTGCTTCGCGTACACGCTGCGCGAGTTCATGCCGATTGGCGTCAAAGTCGCGCTGTCGCTTGCCCGCGCTGATCTGGCTGTTTTGCTTGCGCCCACCCAGCAGGATGGCGGCCTGATTGGCGTTACGGCCATCGCGAGTGGCACGCGCTTGCCGGCGCTGCAAATTTTCCTGCTTCGTTCGCCACTCATCCTCACCTTTGCGTTGCTCCGCCTTGCGATGTTCCAGTTCCTGCAAGGCGCGCTCCTGCTCTTGCGCCCTGGTTTGTTCGTAATAGGCGAAGCCGCCGCTGTAATCGCGCATACCGGACGGCGACAGTTCCAGCGTGCGCTGCATCTCCGCCAGCAATTCGCGATCGTGGCTGACGATCAGCAGCCCGCTTTTCCATGCGCGCAACTTCTGTAGCAACAGATCACGCTGGTAGCGATCCAGGTGATTGGTTGGCTCGTCGAGTATCAATACATCGGGTTCAAGCAGCCACGCCCCCAGCAGCGCGATGCGCGTCAGCTCGCCGCCGCTGAGGCTGGCGGCCGCCCGCTCCGGTTCGAGATGGCCGAGTCCGTGTACGTCAAGCAGCATTGCCAAGCGCTGCCGCATATCCCAGCGATCGCCCACGATCTCGAAGTCCGCCGGCTGCACCTCGCCGGTCTCGATGCGCGCAAGCGCATCCAGCACCGCTTGTACGCCGGCCACCCCGGCAACCGTGGCACCTGGCGGGCAGGTCACTTGCTGCGGTACGTAGTGGATGGTTCCGTCGCGGGCACAATGCCCCTGGGTGGGCTCGATCTGCCCTGCCAGCAGGCGTGCCAGCACGCTCTTGCCCACGCCGTTGCGCCCTACCAGGCCGGTGTGGCGCTGGTCGAGCTGCAGGTCGATACCCGAGAAAAGTTCGCGGCCGTCTGGCCACGCAAACGCTGCGCCGCGCAGCGTCAGGGAATAGTTCGTCATGAAAGCTCCGGTGATGTCGAACGTCGCTTCATTCCTGTGGATGAAGGCGTAGGGCCGTCGGAGAGACGGCAACATCACTGGCGCATTGGACGATACCTCATGAAAACCGGATGGGTCGGCGGTCATTGTAATGGCTCGCCCTGCCCGCAACAAATCGGTGCGAATGACCCTTTGGCATGGGTCGATACCTGGGAAGCGCGCGACGTGGACGACAGCCGATACCGAGGAACGCTATGTACAGACTCTTGTACGCTCCAATCGCAGCAGTTTGATGCGTAAAAAGGGGCCAGAACACTTTATTCCGATCTGTTTCTCGAAAATGTGTTCTGAAGAATCACATCGCCCCTTTGTTCATCACTGAACTTGCCGCCTGTGCTGATCAATGGCTGATAACGCCATCCGCTTGCGCCAGCTTGTCCATCCGACCACAAGTGACAATGTCGCCGCGACAAACGGCGGTATAGCGTGCCCGTACTCACCGTGGACGATGACGGTCGCGAGGGCAGCAAGCATGACAGTGCAACCGAGCGCCGAACCTAATAGGCGACTCGGCGCCCGAAAAAGCAAAACAGCAGCGGTGAACTCCAGCGCGCCCGTCACGAAATGGAACCAGCTCGGGTACCCCCATTGCAGGTATTCCTCGTAGATGGATCCCGGGGCGACGATGTTGCTGAGTGAACCCACGACGAAGAATGCGGCGAGAACGAAAGGTAAGGCTTGGCGCCAGGATATTTTGGACATGGGTCTGACCTCGGATGATGAGTCTGATATCGATCCGCAGACCTACGCGATACCGGCCTTTTGGGCCGCCGCAAAAACATCACGCGCCGACGTCGCGCCCGGGACGTACTCCGTACCCGCGACCCCGATGTCCATGCCTCCGGCGTTAACGGCCTCATACATGATCTCAGCAGGGCCAGACTGGCCTCTCGGAATGCCCAACTGCTCAAATGCACCCGCCCAACCAGCCCGCGGGATGGCAACGGCTCTAACGTCGAGCTTCATCACTTCACTTAATTGTGCCGCGACGTCATCTGCGCTCACCATTGAACCGAGTTCGATGGCCCGATGTCCCGTCCAAGCCGGTCCGCTCAGAAGTGTTGCGATCTCCGCGCCGATATCGTTGGTCGCCACCATGGTCGATTTCCGATTTGTGGGGTCGTAAAAGACGGGCAAGGTGCCGCCCTGGCCGGTGTGCAAGCCATAAAGGAAGTTTTCGAAAAACCCGCCGGCTCGCATGTAGGCGATCGGCAAGTTCAACTCGCGAAAGCTCTGCTCCAGAAGCGACAGGGCCGTGATTAGTCCCATCCCACTGGTTTGGTTCGCGCCCATCGACGAAAGGGCGACCACACGCGGGACCGACACGTGGGTGAGCGCCTCGACATAGTTCGCGATGACGCCCTTGGCTTCCTTAAAGTCCGGGGAGGGGGCCCAGATGGGAGGCAACATGACAAACGCGCCATCGACGTCCTTGAGCGCCCGCTTGATGGAGGCCGCATCATTCCAGTCGCCTTCAACCAGTTCGACGCCCTGGTCAGCCCAGCTTGCCGCCTTATCGCGGTCGCGAACCAGCGCACGCACCTTCCTGCCTTGCTTCAGCAAATGAGTGGCCGTCGCGCCGCCAACTTTTCCCGTAATTCCCATAACCAAAAACATGAGCGTTCGCCTTCGTTAGTTCGATGGCTCACGGTAGCCCCTGCGCTATTATTCGACTACGAGGTACATTCGGAACGGGCTGTATAGATGAACTTAACAATCGCTCGCACTCATCTGGATGGGCTTGTCATGTTTCTGACCGTGGCTGAGTGCCAAGGCTTCCGAGCGGCGGCACGGCACCTCGGTATCACGCCATCCGCGGTCAGCCAGGGGATACGCAGCCTTGAGGAACGCGTAGGCGCGCCACTCTTTTCCCGTACGACCCGAAGCGTCAGGCTGACCGAAGCGGGCGAACGTCTGCTGGCCCACGCTCGCCCGGCGGTCGACATGCTCACGGCAGGGCTGGACGCCGCCAGCGATTTGGGTGGCGAGATCACCGGCCGACTACGCATCAATGTGCCCAGGCCAACCCTGCCATTGCTGGTGAATCGCTTGCTGCCCGACTTTCTCGACGCTCACCCAAACGTCGAACTTGAATTGGTGGGCGAGGATCGTCCCATCGACATCGTCGAAGAAGGTTTCGATGCGGGAATACGTCTCGGAAATTTCGTTCAGATCGACATGGTCGCGGTGTGGCTGACGCCACCCGAGCGCTTCGTTGTCGTTGGCTCCCCGGCCTTGTTTCGGAAGCATGGCCGACCGGCATCACCACGTGATCTGCAGAATTTCCGCTGCATCCTGCTCCGTCAGTCCGTGAGAGCCCTCGATCATTGGCAATTTGTCGTCGATGGCGAGCGCATCACGGTGAATATCGAGGGGCCTCTTATAATCAACGACGTCGAGGCCTGCATTCGCTCAGCATTGAGAGGTGTTGGGCTCTTCCAGCTGCCGCATTCGCTCGTTATGTCGCATCTTGAAAGTGGAGGTCTGCAGACCGTGCTCGAACCTTATTGTGAAGAGGTTCCCGGTCTCTCCCTTTACTATCCAAGCCGAAGTCAGTCACTGCCAAAACTTCGTGCTTTTGTCGATTTCGCCACGCAGCGAATGCGAAGGGCGTTCAAGCCGGGCGATTACCTGCCGAACCCCGTGCCCAACAAATAACCAGGGATTCCGACAGAGCTGGATGACCGCGCAAACTATGCCGCTCAGTCGCACAACACTCACGACTTCATCCGATGGGTAACTCATTGATCTGAAGAAATGTGCACAAACTTGGAATTTGTATTGCACGCAAAGTCCGTGTCGTGGGTTCGTCAAAGACACAGACTATGAGTTGCTAAAACGTACGGACTTTGGAGTTCCGTCCAATTGTCCGAAGCACCATAGTTTGCACGTAATGCACAAACCACGATGTTTCATCCGTTGACCAGCCTATGTCCTGAAAATCAAAGACGCGCCCGCCTTCTCTTCACGAAGCTGCTTCAACAACGCCTCAGCGCCCTTCTCAATACCGGTTTTGGCCGCACCCAGAGCACCCAGGCTGGCTGGAATGTTTTCCGCCGCGGGGTACTGCTTCGCAATAAACGCCCGCAGCAGTTTGTTGCTTTGGCTGTCATAGATTTCCACGGCATACGTGACCGATCCCAACGTTCTGGAGGGCCTGTCGGCGGCGCTTTTCAGCGTGCCGAGTAGCGCGCCCACCGGCACGATTTGCTTGACCGTGCTCAACACCGGCACGCTGGCTGAAGCGCCGGTCAGGGTGAGGTGGATGCGCAACGTGTCCGGGCCGGTTGTCGACGTCAGCACGTACTTTTGCCCAAGCGCCTGGCCGAATTGGGACTGCATGTAATCAGCGAGCTGCTGTCGTTCGACCGCGCTCAACGTTCCGAATTGCTGATCTTCTCCGCCGTAGACCGTTACCGTATCCAACATCACGCGGGTGTACCTGGTCAGTTGCGTGTCCGGTGACGCGTAATAGAACGGGATGTGCTTGCTTTGGTTTTGCGAGTTCGGCGCCAACTGTGCCGAAGAATCCAGGTTTCGATATTGAACCGGCGTGGTGGCGGCACAACCGGCCATACCCACCACGAGCAGCATGGGCAACAAGCATCGCAACACAATACTTTTATTCATGAAGGTTCCCCAGACTCACGGCCCGTAGTAATACATGCCGGAGTAATACCCGGTGGCCGGATAGACGACCCGCGTCGGATACACGGTTACCGGCGGCGCCACATACACCGCGCGCACCGGCGGCTTGGGCGGGGGAACCACCGTAACGGTTGCCGTTGAAGCGGCGCCCTTTACCACTACGCGGGTATAGCAACAGGGTGCGGGGTAGATACCCCAATAGGGAGCGGTCGTCTGCACGGTGGTCACGGCGTAAGCCGGCTTGGCCGAATACGTGACGACGGTGGCGGCATAGGCGGAAGGCAACTGAACGCTGATTCCGACGGCAAATGCGGCAGCTAGCAAATAGCGTGTTGTGTTCATGATGGGGATCTCTCTTGGGGAATGGGGAAACGCCACGCGGCATCGCCGCGATGGATAAGCACTGCTTACGGACGACCCAGGGCGATGCGTGCAGCGGCATACCAGTTAGGCGCACGGCGAAGATCGGAAAGCAGGCGGCGCCATTCGCCGAACACGATGCCAATCGGGTTATGCGTGCCCAGCGGATGATCGAGGCCGTAACGCAAGGGTTCGTCTTCACGTTCTGCGGCAAAGGTGCCGAACAGGCGATCGAAGATGATCAGGGCGCCGCCGTAGTTCTTGTCGATATACGGTGCGTTCGACGCGTGATGCACACGGTGGTGCGCCGGCGTGTTGAGAATCCATTCCAGCGGACCGAGATGGATGCGCGCTTCGGTGTGCAGGAAGAACTGGAAGCGCAGGTCCAACGCCAGCAGGATGATGACCATCCGCGGATCGAAACCCAGGAACATCACCGGCAGATACACCAGCCAACCGGCCGAGATCAGGCTCGTCCAGCCCAGGCGGATGGCGGTGAGCAGGTTCATCTCTTCCGGCGAGTGGTGCACCGCATGACTGGCCCACATCCAGCGCACTTCGTGACTGAAGCGGTGATACCAGTAATAAGCGAATTCGACGACGAAGAAACCGATGACCCATACACGCCAGTCATGCATCGAGAAATGCCACGGTGCGAAATGCCACACCAGGGCAAACACTGGCGCGAGCATCAGCGCACCCAGGCCTTCGATAACGGAGTGACCCAGGGCGATGACCATCGTGCTGGCTGCGCTGCGAAAGTTGTAACTCTTGCCGGCCACCAGCAGGCGCCACAGCATTTCGAGCACCACGAGGATCGCGGCAATCGGCAGGAATCCGGGGATGTGGACCGAATGGGCGTGATGAAGCATGTTTGGCATGACACGGTACCTGGAGTGAGGACTTGTGAGCGCTGTAGGTCTTGCGCCTTGAGAACAGCTTGGTCCCGACTCGTAACCTGGAAATGTCTTCCCCTGCCAACTTTGTAACAGGTTGTTACACCGCCCAGATGATTGTTCTTATTGGGGAAATCGGCACCCTTGCGGTAGCGCCCGGGGCGCCAGGGGCAATAGCGGCAGCACCCGCGCAATGACTGGGTTCACCCTCGCCCTGGCGACCTGTATCGCCGCTCGCGGGTGGCTGCATAATGGCCGCGGCGTAACACTGACGAGGAGACGATGTCCGTGAACGAGCGCCCCCCGCGCGTCATCGTGCTCGACGATGATGCTGAATTGCGCAACATGCTGCGCCGCTATCTCACCGATAACGGTTTCCAGGTTCAGGCCATCGACAGCGCCGAACAGCTCGATCGCCTCTTGCAGCGCGAGCCGTTCGATGCGCTGGTATTGGACTTGATGATGCCGGGCGAAAACGGTCTTTCGATATGCCGCCGCCTGCGCGCGAGCGGACAGACCATTCCCATTCTCATGCTCACTGCACGCGGCGACTCGGTCGATCGCATTGTCGGCCTGGAAATGGGCGCGGACGATTACCTGCCCAAGACATCCGAGCCGCGCGAGCTGGTGGCCCGGTTGAATGCGATGCGCCGCCGCCAACACATGCTGCACAGCACGCAGGTGTGGGGTAACGACGAGGTCACCGAATTCGGCCCCTTCACGCTCAACATCTCGCGCATGGAACTGCAGCGCGATGGCGCATCCATTCCGCTCACCAATATGGAATTTCAGTTGCTGCGCGTGTTCGCGGCCAATCCTCGCCGCCCGATGAGCCGCGATCACCTTCAAGACAAAGTCAAAGGCCGCGATCACGAAGCCATGGACCGCAGCCTGGACGTACAGATCTCGCGGCTGCGGCGCAAGATCGAAGACGATCCGGCCGCGCCGCGTTACCTGCGAACGGTGTGGGGTGTCGGCTATATGTTCACGCCGGATGGCGGCCATGCTTAAGCTGGCCCTGTGGCCGCGCTCGTTGTTCGGCCGCAACCTGCTGTTGTTGCTGGCCCTGATCGCTATCGCGCAGATGTCCACGGTGGCGCTGTACCTGTTGCTTCAGCGCCCCCGCGTCATGGAGGTGGCGCAGTTGGTCGCCACGCAGGTTAACATGCTCGATGCAGCGCTATCGCAGGTGCACGCGACCGATCGCGATGCCTACGTAGCCCGATTGAACCGGATCGGTCCGCTCCACGCCCAGCTCGCCGAACCATCCACCGATGCGACAGAATTCGAAACGCTATTGGGAAAGCTGTTTATTCGCGAAGTGCGGCGAAACCTGGCCAAAGGCATCGACCTGCGCGTGAGCACTGCGCCACATCTGGCGGTGTGGGTGCACATCGACATCAGCGGCCAGCGCTATTGGATCAAGCTGCCCGTCAACGAATTGCTCCCTTATCGCTGGCTCACGTCGGCGTTGGTTCTCTGGTGTTGCCTGGCGCTTTCCGCCGCGCTTGGCGCACTGCTGATCCAGCGGCGCATCAACCGTCCCTTGCGCGATCTCGCCACGGCCGCGCAGAACCTGGGTTCCGGCGGCCGCGCGGAACGTCTTCCAACCTACCATGCATCGGAGCTGGCGATCGTGGCGAAACAGTTCAACGCCATGATGGACAATCTGGAAGAGATGGAAGCCAGCCGCACAGTGATGCTTGCCGGCATTTCGCACGATATCCGCTCGCCGCTGGCCAAGTTGCGCCTGATGCTGGCGATCGACGAGCACGCGCGCGATCTGCCTGTGGGCCAGTACATCGATCAGATCGACGCCATCATCGGCCAATTCATCGACTTCGGCCGTGTGGGCAGCGACGAACCCCTGGTCGATGGCGATGTAAATACCCTGGTTGAACAGCTGGCTGCCGAATTTGCCGAACGCGGCCACGTGTTCGCGTTGCATCTCGATCCGCTGCAGGCATGGCGATTCAGGCCGATCGCGATGACGCGAGTGGTGCACAACCTGATGGAGAACGCCGTGAAGTACGGCGGGGTCGGCCTCGAGATTCGTACTTATAGAGAGAACGACACGATCGTGCTGGCGGTGCTCGATCGCGGCCCCGGCCTGGCGGAAGGCGATGAGACGCGTCTGCTGCAGCCGTTTACACGAGGCGATGTCGGGCGCTCCAACATCAGCGGATCCGGGCTGGGCCTGGCCATTGTCGATCGCGTCGCGCGCTTGCATGGCGGGCGGCTGCACTTGATTCGCCGCCAACCGAATGGCCTCGAAGCACGCTTGGTGTTGTCGCTCGCCACGTCGCCGGCGGGTACGCCATCGCCCGCGTTGTCATAACCAGAAACATTTCGGTCCGCGCCAGCAATACCTGCCCAATATCTCGCGCCTAGCATGATCTTCGTCGGCCGCATCTGGCCGGCGCGGCCCCATCGGCGGTCGCTCTCTCATTCATAGGTATGTATTCATGCGCAAGATTCTTTCCATTTTCATGGTGGCCTTCCTGTCACCCATCGTTGCGGTGGCAACGCCGCAAACCAGCCTCAGCTCTCCCCGCGCGCAGCGCATGATGCAGACGCTGCAACAGAAGTTCGATGCCGCCGATACCAATCACGACGGCAAACTGACCCTGGCCGAGGCTCAGGCCGGTATGCCGCGCGTCGCGCAGCACTTCAATGAAATCGATACGAATCGCCAGGGCTATATCACGCTCAACCAGATCAAGGCCTTTGTAGCCAGCCGTGCTGGCGGCTGAGCGCGGCATTCGCGGTTTTTAGCGCCTTTTCCTGGCAAGGCGACGTCGGCACCCCCGACACCTTCCCCCCGTCCGACGTCGCCTTGCCCCTCCACACCCACTTAAACACCACCCACGTGGTGTTTTTTTTCGCCTGAATTACGGGCTGGGCAAGAAGACTCCAGCTCCGGCTGCTGGAGCTCATGCATCCAAACGTTCGATGGTTAAGAACCCATTGGCCTAGGTCTATGCGTGCGCTGCCTTGCGCCAGCGAGGCACTCTGCAACAGGTTGTTACATTTGCCCCCGTTTCCTACATAGCTGAGTTAGATCCGCTGTCCAGAATGTCTCCTCGTCGGGGCTAACCCCCTTTTTCTCAGGAGAACTCAAGTAATGCGTGTATTGAAGATTTTGAAAATGCTGGCGGCTGGCGCCGTGATGATGGCTACCTTGTGCGTGACCGCCAATGCATCGGCGCAAACCCGCTTCCATGCGATGGGCGCCAACGGTGCGCGCGGCTCTGCGAGCGGCGGCGGCTACACCCACTGGTCAAACGGTGCCACGACGCATCAAGGCGGCCACTGGGCGAATGGCGTGAATGGCGGCAACTTCAGCGGCCACAACAGCTACAGCAGCAACTCCAATGGTTCGGCCCAGGCCAATTTTTCCAATTCTGGCCATACGTCTTCCGGCGGAAACTTCTCGAGCAACGGTGCGTATTCACGCAACACGAACGGCACCTGGTCGGGCAACAGCCAGTCCAGCGGCAGCGGTTCGCGTGGCAGCTATCAAACCTCCACCACCACGGCCAACGGCGTCACCACGCACACCGCAACCGCCACCAACGCGAACGGCCAGACCTACGATCACAGCGGCACCTATACGCAAGGCCAGGGATATAGTCGCAGCGGCAGCGGCCCCAACGGCAGCTACAACACCGCAGTGAGCCAGGCCAATGGCACCACGACGCGCAGCACCGGCCTGACCAATGCCAGCGGCGGTTCCTATAACGGCAGCGCCAGTTACACGCCGGGGCAAGGACTGACGCACACCGCTAGCTGCACCAATGCCAGCGGCGCAGCGGTCAACTGCCGCTGAGCCATAATCGAGCGCCTCAGGCGGCACCGGTGCGGCCCGACAGCGGTTTGTCGGGCTCGTGCCGTGCTCATTGCAGGGCCCTGTCGTCACGGAGGGCTGGCGTGCGGCAGGATAGTGGCGGGGCCCGAGTCCCTAATGCCCAGGAACAGATATGCACATCCATAGCGACCGACTTCGAGAGCTGCGCGCCGCCCGGCAATGGTCGCAGGAGCAATTGGCCAAACTGAGCGGCCTGAACCTGCGGACCATCCAGCGCCTTGAATCGGGCGCAAAGATCTCGATGGAATCCCTGCGGGCACTGGCCGCGGTATTCGAGGTGTCGGCCGAAAGCTTGCTGTTGGGCGACCCGGCACCCAGCCAGCCGGCCATCAAGGCCATGCGCGAAGGCGTGCTGCGTGGCCTGGATTTCACCGGCACCACCTCTCGCGCGGATTTCTGGTGGTTCGCGCTCGGCGCGGTCATGCTGCTGGCCTTCGCCCAGCTGTTGACCAAGGTCGCCGGCCCCCTGCCGATGGAGATCGCCGCGTTACTCGTGCTGCAACCGTGGATCGCAGCGTGCACCCGGCGCCTACGCGACGCCAACCTCAGTCCCTGGTGGCAGCTCATCAGCCTGGTGCCGGTCGCAGGCACTCTGGTGCTGCTCTATCTGCTTACCTACCCGACCAAGGCAGTAGCGTCGCCTGAGGCGATCGCGGGTTGAGGCCGCCCCAATCGCGTGCCTGTTGGCCGTGACTGATAGAGCTGGAACAACTCATTGCAGGTCGGAGTAGGCTCCCGTCACGGATGAACGACGGGAGATTCCCCATGGCAAAGCTCGTGTTCGGATTGATGCAGTCCCTGGACGGCTATGTCGACCATATGGAATTGGGGCCTCCTGCTCCATCGGCCGTTCGTCATTTCGTAGAGCACGTGCGCAACCTGACGGGCATGCTGTACGGCCGTCGCATGTACGAGATCATGCGTTACTGGGACGATGACCTTCCGGACTGGGATGCGGAAGACCGCGACTTTGCCGCGGTATGGCAAAGCAAACCAAAGTGGGTTGTGTCGCGCTCGCTGACGTCCGTCGGTCCGAACGCCACCCTGGTCGCCGAAAACATCGAGGCGGCGATACGAGAACTGAAAGCCAAGCTCGCCGGGGAGATCGACGTCGCCGGACCGGACCTGGCGCAAAGCCTGACCGACCTCGGCCTCATCGACGAATATCGACTCTATTTCCGCCCCCTCGTGCTTGGCCGTGGCAAGCCATTCTTCGCAGGCCCTCGGCCGCCGCTCCGCTTCGTGGCCAGCGATTTAATCGGCGAGGACTTGATCAGGTTGACGTATGTCCCTGCTTGATATCGGAAGATCGGGCCGGGTTCACTTTTGATGATCTGCAACGTGGCCCCGACCCCGATCTTGCTGTTCCGCTCAATGCTGTGACTGACTGACCATCGCTGGCGGAGCGCTGTACAACGTGGCGTCTCCATAATGGTCACCTAGCTTTCCGTCGAGAATGTAGTCACGCATCATGCTGAAATACCCGCTTGGGTTGCGCGTATCGTTGCGTGAGCCATCTGGTGCCGTTTCGAATTCGTAGATGCCGTGCTCGGCACGCGGAAAAACTGCCACCGAGATTGGCTGCCCAGCTTTTTGCAGTCCGATCAGCCTCTTGGTGGTTTCAGCACTGGGCGCATCGTCATCCTCCTTGCCGAGTATCCAAAGTTGCGGCGTTTCCAGATGGCGCAACACGGGCATCGGGTCGTATTGAAGAGGCACGCCGGCAAAAAGTACCGGTCCCTTTTGCTTAACTTCGTTGGCCGGCCAGGCCAGGAGTGCCCACGTGACATCGCCGCGCACATACTTGAACCAGGGTTCCTTGCCGTACTGTTTCTTGAGCGCGTCCAGCCGGTCGTAGCCCGTGCTGAAATCGCTGAGCAGGATCGCTGCCGATGCATCGGCGATCTGCATCGCCTTGCCCATCACGTCCGATCCGTAGCCTCGGCTCTGCATGTCGTACTCGATGGCCTCGCGGTCTTCGTCCAGC
Source organism: Dyella mobilis (assembly GCF_016904945.1). Classification (GTDB taxonomy): domain Bacteria; phylum Pseudomonadota; class Gammaproteobacteria; order Xanthomonadales; family Rhodanobacteraceae; genus Dyella_B; species Dyella_B mobilis. Next base: position 652,463 of record NZ_JADIKF010000038.1, on the reverse strand, counting down.
GGTGAAACCGCGAGCCCGAACCCCACGATGACAAAATCCACTGGTGCGATCTTCGCTGCCAGCGGCTCCACCCAGCCGCCTTCGCTGCCGCCCTGATAGCCGATACGGCCGGCGCGATTGCCAGCCAGGCGCTTGGCCTCCTGCACGGCGGCGATCGCATCGTCGGCCAGCAACAGGAAATCTTGTGTGTAAGTTCCGCTCGATGCACCGGTGCCGCGCTTGTCGTACACGAACACGCCAATGCCCATGGCCGGAAACATGCGCTGCAGATCGTAGTATTCCAGCGCCGAGTCGTGTTCGGAGCCGTGCACCAACACTACGATCGGCACGCGTTCGTTGCCCTTGGGCAAGACGAGCCGACCTGCCAGCGTTACGCCCGCTCCCTGAAATTGCGTGTTCGTGATGTCAAAGGGGACGCGCTTGCCCTCCAGGTGATTGAACGTAATCCCGCCATCACCGCAATCGGAGAAGCGCACGGTGATTCCGTCCGGACGGCCAGTCCAGCCGAGCGTACTCGACCACGTGCCGTCGTGATGGGGTGTCAAATGACCGGTAGTTCCGTCATCCCGGTTCCAACGCAAATCGGCCGCTTCATCGGTAGCACCGATGTCGACCAGGTCGCCATTGGAAAGTCGGTACGCGCCAATGTGGCAATTCGTGGCGGGACTGCCGGCGGCATGCGCGATGCCGCCCAGCGCAATCAAACCGATGGTTCCGAAACGAATCAGCGTCCTACACATCGAAAACGAATGCTTAAGCAAATTCTTTTTCATTGTGAATGCTCGTTGGAGAATGGCTTTGCGCCGCGCCAAAGAACATCGCAACCAGGATCGAACATGCGCTCGATCCGGTCGTCGATCAAAAGCACGGGGTTTCTCTCAAGGGGTCTTGCTACGCTGGCAAAACGGCTCGTGCCACAAGGAATCAGCAGATCCGATTCACTCCATCCGTCGAGGTAGAGTAACACCACAGGAAACGTGCAAGACGTCCGCTTCCTGAGCTCCTTCGCAACGTTGCACCTCCAAAGTTCACCCGCTGTGCGCCCAGCCGCTCTTCTTTGCAGCAACAGATCGAGCTACCCTGAAAACTCCGGCGTGGAGATTCCCCATGGCTAAGCTTGTCTTCGGATTGAACCAGTCCCTGGATGGCTACATCGACCATCGCGCATTCGGCCCGCCCAACCCTTCGCTCTTTCGTCACTTCATGGAGCAAGTGCGCGGCTCGGCGGGCATGGTATATGGCCGCGGCATGTATGAAGTGATGCGTTATTGGGACGAAGACTCGGCGGACTGGGGTGCGGATGAGCACGCCTACGCGGCGGTGTGGCGGAGCAAGCCGAAGTGGGTCGTATCGCACTCGCTGAAGTCGGTCGGCCCGAATGCCACCCTCATCGCCGATGACGTCGAAGCGACGATACGCAGATTGAAGGCCAGGCACGACGGGGAGATCGAAGTGGCCGGGCCGGGCTTGGCGCGCAGCCTCGGCGACCTTGGCCTGATCGACGAGTATCAGCTCTATATCCATCCCATCGTGGTCGGCCAGGGCAAGCCATTCTTCGCCGGCCCGCGGCCACGGCTTCGCCTCGTAGCGAGCGATGTCATCGTCGAGGACGTGATCAGGCTTACCTACGGCCCCTGCTTGACGGCGCGGTGCTCCTGACGGGAATACAACGAAATGCTCGCGACCACCTAAGTGGCCGCGAGCCCTGTCCGAATTACTTCGCCGACGCCGCCTTCTCGATCAGCCTGGCCACCAATTCAGGATGAGACACCATCACCACGTGCGAGCCACCCTTGACCACTACCGTATCCCGGGCACTTGCACGCTTGGCCATGAACGCCATTACCTGCGGCGGAATGTTCCTGTCGGCGTCACCGTAAATGAACCATGACGGGATGGTTTTCCACGCCGCATCGCCGGACTTTTCATCCAGCGCCGCCTGGGCCAGCGGGCGCTGCGTGGCTGCCATCAGCGCGGCCTGGGCAGCGGGAACATCGGCGGCGAACTGCGCGGGAAATTTGCTCTGGAGCACGTAGAGATCCTTGCTGCCGTCGGCGAGCTCAGCCGGCGGGGCCAACGCCTGGCCCAGCGTGCTGCCTGGGAATTTGCCGGCGAGTTCGGCGACGGTTTCGCCGGTGTCGGGAGCAAACGCGCTGACGTATACCAAGGCCTTGACGTTCGCGTGGCCATTGGCAGCTTCGGTGATGACATTGCCGCCATAGGAGTGGCCAACCAGCACGACCGGACTATTCAGATCGGCGACGAGGCTGCCGACATACGCACCGTCGCTCTTCACGCCACGCAGCGGATTGGCCGCAGCGATCACGAAGTAGCCGTCCTTCTGCAGGATCTTCACGACCCCGTTCCAGCTGGATGCATCGGCGAACGCGCCATGCACCAGCACAATGGTGGGCTTGTGCATCGGCTCCTGCGCGGAAACCTTGCCGCCCATGACGGCGGCAGCGGCGAACAACAGTCCTGCGAATATGCTTTTCATTGCTTATCTCCTTGAGTTTTGCGAGGGGACACTTTGGCCCCGTCTGAAATGATTCACTTCACCAGTTCGACCAGCGGCTTTCCGATGGGAACGATGTAAGTTCCAAGTTCGGCGGCTTCGGTTTGCCCGACATTGGTTGCGCTGTGCACCACGCCAGCCGGCACAAACAGCACGTCGCCCGCCTTGAGCGTCACCGGCGGCCTGCCTTCGAGGCGATAGGTCAAGGTGCCCTCGATCACGTAGATGATTTCCTCGCCGGGATGCTTGTGATTGGGCGCGGTCGCGCCGGGATCGAGGTCGACGCGCGCCTGCACTTCCTCGTAACCGGGAATGCTGAGGTTGTGGCGAGACAAATCCTGGCGATGCATGCCTTGCAACGACTGCGCCTGTCCCGCTTGAGGCGCCATGAAACCTGCGATGGCGAGAAAGACGGCCGAACCTGCGATAAAAGTTTTCACGTCGCTCTCCCTAATCAAAGATGACCCGCATCGATCACGGCTTGCGTGAACGCTTGCGGCGCTTCTTGCGGCAGGTTGTGGCCGATGCCACCGGTAATCAGGCGGAACTGGTACTTGCCGGTGAAGTGCTTGGCATAGGTTTCCGGTTGCGGATGCGGTGCGCCGTTGGCATCGCCTTCCAGGGCGATCGTCGGCACGGTGATCGCGGGGAATTGTGCCAGCCGCTGTTCCAGGGGCGCGTATTTCGTTTCGCCCTGGGCCAGGTCCAACCGCCAGCGGTAGTTGTGGATGGCGATGGCGACCTGGTCCGGGTTGTTCAGCGCGGCTGCACTACGCTCGAACGTGGCTTCATCGAAATTCCACTTCGGTGAGGCCAGCTGCCAGATCAGCTTGGCAAAATCGTGGCGATACTGTTCGTAACCGACACGACCACGCTCGGTGGCGAAGTAATACTGATACCACCATTGCAGCTCGGCCTTGGGCGGTAACGGTGCCTTGCCCGATTCCTGGCTGCCGATCAGATAACCGCTTACGGTCACAAGCGACGTCACACGCTGCGGCCACAGGGCGGCAACGATATCCGCCGAACGCGCACCCCAGTCGAAGCCGCCCAACTCCGCGCGCTGGATGTGCAGCGCATCCATGAAATCGATGACGTCCTGGGCCAATGCGGCAGGCTCGGCGTTGCGCATGGTGCTGGCCGACAGGAAGTGCGTGTCGCCATATCCGCGTGCATAAGGAACCAGCACGCGATAACCCTTGGCCGCCAGCTCCGGTGCCACCTGTTCAAAACTGTGAATGTCGTACGGCCATCCGTGCAGAAGAATCACCACCGGGCCGTTGGCCGGGCCCATCTCGGCGTAGGCCACATCCAGCACGCCGGCGTGCACGTGCTTCAGCGGTCCCCACGGATCGGGCGAGGCTGCCGATGCGGCAGACGGTGACGTGGCCGGGGCTTCGGTACCTGCCGCCGAGGCAAGACCGGTGAGGCTCAGGGCAAGTGCGGCGGCGAGTGCCAGATGCGTGCGCTTCATGATGATCTCCTGGAATGGATGCGTGATGAGAGGAAGGGGGCTCAGAGCGCCGAAACGACGGCCTGGATGTTTCCGCGCGTCGCCTTCGAATACGGGCAGATCTGGTGGGCGCGGTCGACCAGGGATTGGGCGACGGCATGCTCCAGGCCCGGCAGGCTCACATTGAGGCGTGCCTGCAGGAAGAACCCCTGTTCGGGATCACTGCCCAGGTCGACTTCCGCCGCGACCGAGGTCTCCGCCGGAAGCGCGACACCGATCTCCTGCGCCGCACGCCCCATCGCACCGATGAAGCAGGCAGACCAGCCGGCGGCGAACAACTGCTCCGGATTGGTGCCGGCACCGTTGGAACCGGGAACCGACAGCTTGATGTCGAGGCGGCCGTCGTCGCTGCGGACCTGGCCGTTGCGGCCGCCGGTGGTGGTGGTCTTGGCGGTGTAGAGAATGGACATGATCGGTTTCCTTGGTGGTCGAATGGCCGCCCCGCAGCGAGGTCCCGGCCGGTGTGCATAGGAGACCGCGGCGGCGTATCCCGGTTGTGTCCGGTCAAGCGCCCAAAGGCATCGAAATGTGTAGCGGCCGCGCCTTGATACGTTTTGATACAAAACCCCGCGCCCGACCGCCCATGGCTACAAACCGATACAAATCGCCGTCGGGGCGGACACGTGCCGGATAAGTCGGGGGTATCCCATAGGCCTCACGGCAGCGCGCGGGCGCAGCCACTTATCCACAGCAGGCCGACCCTTCATGAAACCCTTTCGCATTGCCGCCGTCCTTGCCGCCACCGCCGCGGTGCTGATCCTTTTCTGGTCCAACGTCTGGACCACCGCCGGTGCACAGGAGCCTGCCACCGGCGCGCCGGCACCGGATTTCGCCGGCGCCACGCGCTGGTTCAATTCGCCGCCATTGAGCATCGGCAACCTGCGCGGCAAGGTGGTACTGGTGGAGTTCTGGACGCGCGAATGCATCAACTGCATCGACGTGCAGCCGCACATCAAGGCACTAAACGACCAGTACGCCAGCCATGGGCTGGTGGTCGTCGGCGTGCACACGCCCGAATACGACGAAGAGCGCGATCCGGCGCTGCTGCAAAAGGCGATCGGCGAATACCGGATCACCTGGCCGGTGGTCATGGACAACAGCTACCGTATCTGGAATGCCTATGGCAATCGCTACTGGCCGGCGATCTACCTCATCGACCGGCAAGGCCGCGTGGTCTATTACCATGTCGGCGAGGGAAACTACGACGGCATCGAGCAGCGCGTTCGCCAGCTGCTGGGTAACTCGCAGAATACGTAATGGAAATGTCATCGGGAGAGCACCTGCACGTGGACCACATCGATAACATCCTCGTCGTCGATGACGATCGCGACATCCGCACCGGTGTCGTGGACTACCTGAAGAAGAACGGCCTGCGCGCCAGCGCCGCCGTCGATGGCCGCGACATGTTTGCGCAATTGGATGCCTCGGCGTTCGACCTGGTCGTGCTGGACATCATGATGCCCGGCGACGACGGCCTGGTGCTGTGCCGCACCCTGCGCGCCGGCAAGCATCGCTCGCTGCCGATCCTGCTGCTGACGGCGCGCGACGACGAAACCGATCGCATCATCGGCTTGGAAATGGGCGCGGACGACTATCTCACCAAGCCGTTCTCGCCGCGCGAACTGCTGGCGCGCATCAAAGCGGTGATTCGCCGCACGCGCATGCTGCCGCCGAACCTGCGCATTACCGAAACCGTCGAGGTGCTGGCATTCGGGCGCTGGCGGCTGGATACCGCCGCGCGCCAGCTGCTGGACGAAAACGGCACCCTGGTGCCATTGAGCGGTGCGGAGTTCCGCTTGCTGCGCGTGTTCCTGGATCATCCGCAGCGCGTGCTTTCGCGCGACCAGCTGCTCAACCTCACCCAGGGCCGGGATGCGGAGCTGTTCGACCGCTCGATCGACCTGCTGGTAAGCCGCCTGCGCACGCGCCTGGAAGACAACGCCAAGGAGCAGTCGTACATCAAGACCGTGCGCAGCGAAGGTTATGTGTTCAGCATGCCGATCACCGTACATGGGGAAGCCCCGTGAACCAGGCGGCATCGATGGCACCGAAGCGCTGGCTGCCGCGCAGCATGGCGTCGCGCATCTACCTGATCATCTTTATCGGGCTGATGCTGGCGCAGGGGCTTTCCTTTGCAGTGATGTTCTACGAGCGCTACGAAAGCGCCACCACCACCATGCTCGACACGGTCGAGCACGAAGTGGGTACCTCGGTGGCCATGCTGGACCGCCTGCCCGCCGCCGAGCGCGCCGACTGGCTGATCCTGCTGCGGCGTGACAACTACTTTTTCCTGCTTGGACAGGGCCAACCGGGCATGCCGCTGGCTACCGAACGCTCGCGGCAACTCGTGCAGCGGATCGAAAGAGAAGTCGGCCCGGGTTACCGCGTGCAGGGCGACACGATTTCGATGCATCCGGAGCGCTACCAGGTGCATTTCACCCTGCACGACGGCTCGGCGCTCACGCTCGAAGTCACGCCGCGCGGCGTGGCGCCGATCGCGCAATGGCTGCCGATCGTTCTGGTGTTGCAGCTGTGCCTGTTGCTCGCGTGTACCTGGCTGGCCGTGCGGTTGGCCGCGCATCCGCTGGCGCAACTTGCGCAGGCCGCGGAAGCCATGACGCCGACTGCGGACGGCCCGCGCATGAGCGAGGCAGGCCCCGTGGAGGTGGCGAAGGCAGCGATCGCCTTCAACACCATGCAGGAGCGCATCGCGCGCCACCTCAAGGAGCGCCTGCACATCCTCGCCTCGATCTCGCACGACTTGCAGACACCCATCACGCGCATGCGCTTACGCGCCGAATCGCTGGATGAAGGCGAAGAGCGCCCGAAGATTCTCCGCGACCTGCACGAGATGGAACACCTCGTGCGCGAAGGCGTCGCCTATGCACGCAGCGCACATGGCGGTGCGGAGACGCCGGTGCGCATGGACGTCAAAGCGTTTCTGGAAAGCCTGGTGTTCGACTATCAGGACATCGGCAAACCCGTGGCCATGGCCGATTCCGTCAAAGGCACGTCCATGGTTCGCCAACAGGCGCTGCGGCGCGTGCTGGGCAACCTGATCGATAACGCCATCAAGTACGGCGGTTCGGCCGAGGTCAGCAGCTGGCGCAACGACGAGGGCGCATTGTGCATGGCCGTGTGCGACCGCGGGCCGGGCATTCCCGACGATCAACTGGAACAGGTGCTGCAACCCTTCTATCGGCTGGAGGGCTCGCGCAACCGCGACACCGGCGGCGCCGGCCTGGGCCTGGCCATCGCCGCGCAACTGGCACGGGCCATCGGTGGCGACCTTCGACTTTCCAATCAATCGGGCGGCGGGCTTGCGGCGGTGATTACGCTGCCGTAGTGCCCGCATCCACATGGCAGCCGGCACGAGCTATCGGCAACCACGTGAAACTTTTTCCCTCAGTGGCCGGCTAGAGGACTTCGGATTCCGTTTCCTCTTCATCCCCGAGCAACCGCAGGTACTGCATCCTGACGAAGTTGGCGCGCAGCAAATAGTGCGCTGGCGTTTCCTGCGGCAGCGATGTGGTGAAGCCGTTGAAACCCGTAACGCGCAGCGTGGCTATGCAACGATCGAGTTCGCGCCTGAATGCATCGTTCGCGCCCCGTTCCGCCGATCGCCGCAATGCGTGGGCGAGTTCATCGAGCCGCAGATTTTGCGAAGGGTGCGATCGGTGCCCAAACGCTTCGCCCGGCGCAGCAGCGCCAAGTGATGGTGTTGCGGCCACCACGTTTTTGCTTTGCTCGGGAAAATACAGCGCCTCGACGACCAGTTCGCCGCCCGCGTCGCGGCTCAACAAACTGAGCGGCTCGGCGACGAGCCGGCCGTCCTGCGCGCGCATGCGCGCAATCACCAGCGCCTCGCTGTCGATGCCGGTCGCATCCTTTGCCAGCAAGGCGTCGATCGCTGCCGCCGAATAGTTCGAATAAGGTATTTCCGCTACGAGCGAATTCTGCTCGCGATCGAATAGCGGCCACGTAAGCAGTTGCCTGGCGGAATCGAAGCTCGGTTCGCCGAAGCGCGCGACCTTGAGCGCAAACCAGCAGCGCAGTGGCTTGGGCTCGCTGAGCAGGTTTCGTCCCGCGTTGATGAAGGCCTCGGCCAGCTCTTTCCAGGACACGTGGGTCGGCAAGCCGGACAATGCCTGGTCGAAATGACGGTCGGTCTTGATCAGCGCCGACGTCGCTTCTGACCCGGATATGCGGCCGCTTCCGCTGACCCGCGCGCCCATCAACGCAAGGCGGCGCCCGGTCGCGTGTGCTGGCGATATCAGCCCCGACCAGGGACCGGGTGCCTCGTAGCGTGCTATCGGGTTGAAGAATCCTTGCGCCTCAGGGCGCGCGTCCGTGCACGAAAGAAACTCCCCTTCCTCCGGCGACCAGAACAGCATGGTCAGCCCCACATATCCCGACGCCGATCGCCAGGGGCTTGCACCCAGCCCGACCAGCTCGATGGTGGAGGTGGACGCGTATTGTTCCCGCGAGCGCCCGATGAGTGCCTTGGGCTGGAGTTGCTTTGCGGCGGAGCGGTCGATCGCGGTGGTCAGCGCCAGGGCGAGCGAAGCCTCGTCCAGCAGCCGATGTTCGTCGGCGGAACTTGCGCGCTCGAGCAGCAGCTCGACGTGATCGGCCAACCGCCGCAAGAGCAGCGCCAGGCGGGGGTACTGGGCACCTTGGGCCCATACAGCAAGAGTAGCGTAGCGCTCGTGCGTGCCGATGGAGAGATGCGAGAGGCCGAGCTCGACACTTTCCTGCAACAGCTCGATGACGTTTTCACGCAATCGCTGCCTGGACGTTGCAAGCGCCTGGTCCGCGCGCTCTGCAATGGCATGGTCTTTGCCGAAATCGATCTGCCCGCTACGTGCCTCTTCGCGTACCGTAGGCGCGACGATCTCCAGGTTGTTGGCTCTGCGGTAAGCGAGCACGGCGGCAATGCGATATTTTTCCAGTTTGCTGCCGCGATGCTCGCTGATCAGGTTGTCGAGCGGTCCCCCGGGATAGCGAAAAGTCATCCTGAGCTCCGGCAACTCGATACTGATGTGCCGCTCTCCGCCTATTTTCGGCAGTACCTCCATGTTCTGCACGAACTGCCAGGCCCAGCGGTACGCAGCTTTGCCCGCGTATGCGATGAGCTGCTCGTCGCCGAACGCCTCCAGTTCGGCACACAAGCTGTCGCGCACCGAGGCTTCCGCATCATCCTGCGCCGAGCCGGTCGATGTGCCGGTCGATGCCTCATCGAGCGCAGCCTGGTTCTGGAGCCACATCGCCGCGGCAATGATGTGCTGGCACACCGTGGTGGACGGGCAATCGCAGCGGGCGTTGGCCACGCCCGCAGAACTGAAGGTCACCGTTCTGTCACCCACGCTCACGTGCAGCGCGTCACCGGTTTCTTCGCCGAGGCGCACGCTTACCGATTCGAGGTCCTTGCCCGCCCGCCGGTAGAGTCCACGGTTGGCGAGAGCCACAAAGGCTTCCTCGTCCATGGCGCGCAATTGGGCCCGCAATGCGGTGCGCAGGCTCACGAGATCACCTTCACGAGCCATTGCGCCAGATGCTGCGGAGTGAGTGCGGCAATCTCCATGCCTAGCGCAGCCAACTGTTGCGCCATTTGCCGGTCGTAGACCGGATTCACCTGCCCGTCCAAGGCGGCGAGGCCGATCAATTTCACGCGGGCTTCGGCCAGCTGCCGCACGACGCCCAGCAATTCGCTGGGCGGGGCGCCTTCGCAGAAATCGCTGACCAGCGCGATCACGGTGCGATGCGGGTTCTCGACCAGTTGCGCGCAATAGCTCATCGCACGCGCTATGTGCGTGCCACCGCCGAGCTGCACGCTCATCAGTATTTCGACCGGATCATCCACGTGCTCGGACAGATCGACCACGGCGGTATCGAACACCACCAGCTTGACCCGGAACGACGGCAGCGCGGCGAGAATTCCCGCCATGATCGCGCTGTGGATTACCGAACCTGCCATGCTGCCGCTTTGGTCGACGCAAAGGATGACGTCCCACGGCAACCGCCGCGTATTGCGTTCGAAAAAAAGCAGATGCTCGACCACCAGCTTGCCGCGCTCGCGATCATAATGCTTCAGATTGCGGCGAACCGTGCCCATCGCGTCGAAATTCTTGGCAACCGCCATGGGCGAATGGCGGAAGCGATTGAGTCGTCCCGACAAGGTGCGCCTTATCTCCGGCTCCAACTTTGCCCGGATTTCCTCCACCACGCGGCGAATGATGCGCCTGGCCACATCGAGCACGTCACCCTTGAGGTGCCCTCTCAGGCTCATCAGGGTCTTGAGCAGTTCCTGGCTTGGTTCCAGGCGTTCGAGTGTCTGCGGATCGGTAACCAGCTCGGTCAGGCCGTAGCGCTCAAGCGCGTGCTTTTCGATCACCTCGACGGTCTGTTTCGGAAACAGCTCGCGCACTTCCGACAACCAGTGCACGAGCGTCGGCTGCGACGCTTCGAGCGAGCCGGGGCCCGCCTCCTCCCTCGTGCCGCGACCCGCGTATTCACGGCCGTATAGATAATCCAGGGCCGCATCCATGCGACCAGCAATCGATCCAGCGCCCAACTCCGGCAAGCGCTGGCCGGCATAGCGGCCGAGGATGAGTCGCCAACGCTCCAGCGGAGTCACGCGCCACCCCACTCGGCAAGATGGTCTTCGTGCAGGATGCCGTTCAACACCTTTGACAGTTCGAGGTGGTATTGCACGTCGGCGGCCGAGTGCTCGCGGATGACCAGCGTTCCAAGCTGATCCTCGCCGTGACGTTGCGCCACCACGCGCGCAATGCGATCCGTTTCGCGCGGCGTCATTTCCGCAAAGGCCAGTCGCAATTCGGGAAGAACGGCGGTAAAGGCATCGTCATCCCACTGCGCGAGGAGCTCGTCCAATGCGTCGAGCAGCTCCGGTTGTTGCCAGGCAACCTCTCGCGCGGTTTGCAACAGGCCGCGCATGAAAGCCGCGGCGTCCTGCGGCTTTGCGTGGCCGCGCAAATGACCCACGATCCCACTTTGCAATGCATCGGCACCGAGGTAGCCCGCCGAATAGCGCAGGCCGGTCGCCGCTCCCTGCATGATCGGAACGGGGTGGGTGGATTGAATGCGCTCCAGCATCGCCCAGTAAAGGCTGGCATCGAGCTGCGCGCCGGCCGCGCTGACCAGTATCTCGCGCCAGCGCATCAACGCGCGGACCACCTTCGCAGGATCGTCCGCTGGCACCGAAAGATCCTCACCCAGGAACGTGGCGCGCTCATAGGCCGTGTTGAGCAGCACTCCCAGTTCGCCGGCATCGAGCGCTTCCAGCGGCTCGCGTGCCTGAGCCAGCAACGAAACGGCGGCCGCGGCGGCCGTGACCGATTCGAACTCCGCGTCGTGACCGATGCTCGTGCGCAAAGTTGCCAACGCGGCGGGCAGATGATCGTGCAAACCCAACACGAATGCCTGGGTAAGCAAGGCGGCTCCCGCTCGAGCCGTAGCCAAAGCACCCCCGGCCCGAAACGCGTCCAGCTTCTTTTCAAACAGGTGTGCCACCGCCAGCGGCAACGTCGCACCATGCACGGAGGCTTCCACGAGCGCGCCTTCCGTGGCGGCTGTGTGGCAGTAATCCCACTTTTCCTGCAACCGATTCAGGCCCTGCCCGTGAATGAAGTCGGGGCCGGCGATGCGCTGGGCAAAGGGAATACCAAGAAACGTCAGCCCATGCAGCAGCCGGCTGGTCATCCGATGCGCAGGATTTCGATAGATGTCCAGCGTGGTTTTCTGGCGCTCGATGTTGTCGATTTTCAGTTTCTGTTTGCGCAGCCGCCACATCACGTCTTTCACCAGCGGCGGCGTTCCCGCCCCGGGCGGTACCGTGCCGATGCTCGCACCGGTAAACGCCTGCCTGGCGATCGCCAGTACCGCTTCCCCTGCCGTACCCACTTCGCCTTTGATGAAACAGCTGGTTATCGCGTCCAGAACGTCGACGCGGGCAACGGCCGGACGGGCCCGAAGGCGTGCAAGGCTAAGCGTTTGTTCGTAGGCAGCACTCAATGCGGGCATGGGAATGGCGACGTCGTACTTGGAGCGCAACGTCGCCGCGACTTCCGACAGCATCTCGAGCGCGATGTCCTGTCGCGTTCGCTTCAGCGGCGGCGATGTCGCATCGCCCAGCATGAAGCGCTCCCAGATGCGTTGTTGCCACGCCGGCGAGGTCATCCCCGCCGCATAGCCGTTGAGGCGCTCGAGTCGATCGAAGCTGTAACGTATCAACGCGGAGGTGCTTTCGACGACATCGCCGGTAGCGCAGGGCTGGCTTGGAGATGCATCCCGCAACAGCTCCGGCATGGCGACCGCATGGAACCCGCCCATGATCGCTACGACGGGACCATCCGTTGCCGCGCGACCGGCGACGGCCTCGCGGATGTGTCGCACCATTTCGGCCTCGCGCACCAGCGTTCCGTCTCGATGGAGGTCTTCCTGGGAATAATCGAGCCGCGACAGCTCGCAGTAGGCTGCCACGCGGGAAACGTGTTCTTTGAGCGTCACGTGCCCGGCATCGATCTCGAACAAGTGCTCCCACAACTCTTCGTGATCGCGGCAACCCAGACGTTCCGCCAGGGCCTCCAGATGCGCGCTGCGACGGAAGCGCTTTTCGTCCAGCAGGGAGCTACCGTCCTTTTCATCGCAGTGTTCTTCCTGATAAATCTGCTCGGCAAAATCCAGGTCGACGAACCGCGCCGGAATGCTGCGCTTGGCGGCTTCGCGCAAGGCGACCAGCTCAGGCGAGTAGTCGCACATCGGAAAATAGGAGGCGTGGCGCTGCTCAGGTGCGCCTTTGGGTTTGATTACCGCATACGTATAGATGGCCAGCGGCATTTTTGCCGCTTCGTGAGTCAGCAGCGGAATGAGCGGCGTGAAGGATCGCGGCCCTTCGACCAGCACGCTCGACGGCGTGACGGTGGCAAAGAGCCTGCGCAACTGCCATGAGCACGCGGGACTGTGATGACGCACGGGAAAGATGATGAGTTCCGGCGTCATCAAACGATCGCCGAGTTCCCGGATGCGAGATGCGGTGGTCACCATGGAACGCCGGCGCCTAGCGTTCCAGCTCGCCGCGCGCTTCGAGCGCCCGTTTCCATTGCTTGTTCTTTTGCGCTCTCTGCTTTACCACCACGTCGAAGTAGTGCCGCAGTTTCTTGCCGTCTTCGGGATTGTCCTTGAGCACCGTGCCGATCAATTGGCGCGCGATGTGTTCGCCGCCGACGCTGCCGTCTCCGAAGTAATGCGCATCCAGGCTCGCCGCATATCCGACCGCGACGGCCTCGGCGGAAGACATCACGGCGGTAGGCTTTTCGACGACCACGCCCTCCGCCGTCACGCCATGCCTGAGATCGTTGAACGCCGTTACCAGCAGCTCGACGATGTCGCCGTCGAACGGGATATCGATGTTCGAGCGCCCAAGCAGGGCTTCGGTCTGGTCGCGCACGAGACGGGACTCGAGCTTGCGGTCATTGATCGGCCGCACCGTCTCGAAATTGAACCTGCGCTTCAATGCACTGGACATCTCGTGCACGCCGCGGTCGCGGATGTTCGCCGTAGCGAGCAGGTTGAACCCTGGCTTGGCGAATACGATGGATGCCTCGCCATCCAGCTCCGGAATGTGCAGCAGCTTGTCCGATAGCAGGCTGATCAGGCAATCCTGGACTTCCGGCTGCACTCGCGTGATTTCTTCAAAACGGCACAGCTTTCCTTCCGCCAGCGCATCGTAAAGCGGGCCTCTCACCAAAGAACGCGCTGAGGGGCCTTCGGCGAGCAGCAGCGCATAGTTCCAGGAATATTTGATTTGATCCTCGGTGATGCCCGCCGTACCTTGAATCGTGCAGGTCGAATTGCCCGAGATCGCCGCTGCCAACAGTTCGGACAGCATGGACTTGGCCGTGCCGGGCTCGCCCACCAGCAGCAGCCCGCGGTTGCTCATCAGCGTAACGATGCATCGATCGACGAGCGCGTTGTCGCCGAAAAACTTGGTGCGCACGCCCAGCTTGTCGTCGCCGACGATGAAGGCGCGGACCGAGCGAGGCGTCAAGGCCCAGCCCGGCGGACGCGCACCCTTGTCGTTTTGGGCAAGCCGTTGAAGTTCCTGCGCGTGCACCTGCTCGGACAGCGCGCGCAAAATCGGCTGATCGATCGCAGCATTCATCAGTATTGACTCTTTTTTTGCCACTCGGGATCAAAGCCGGGTCCCTCGGCCGCGATGGCTCGCATGTCGTTGTACGACTCGGACAACAGGACGGACGGGATGTCGCCCAGCGGAATGGTCGCTCGCTGCCATCCCGCATCTTCGGTCGACGCGAACGACATCTTCAGCAGTGCCACGGTGCGATTGGTTTCCGGCAGCGGATTGCCGGTAAATTCGATAATCGCCACGATGCCAAGCGAGGGGTACCGCTTTTCGTACGTGGAAAACCAGCCGGCGTCTTCGGTAGGGCCGCGCGTATAGCCGAGTTTCGCCGCTCGGCCCCTCAGCGCGAAGGTTTCCAGCAGATGGCCCTCGAAGTCGGCGATGGACTTCTGATCCGCACGGTCGCTCGGCAATACATAGGTTGCCTTGCCGAACTGCTGGAACAGCGCGGGAACTTCATAATCCACCAGATGCTGCTGCCACACCTTCACATCGTCGTCCAAAAGATGCGATGGATGCGCGATGGAAACGACGTCGCCTGGGTTCAATGCCACGCTTTCGTCGCGGCAGTCGGTCAAGGTCCCATCTTCCAGCGGGCGGAACGTGGCAACGACCTGGCCTTCCCGGCGCGCACTCCAGACCACGCGCTGCGTTACGTGGCGCATGACGGGGTGCTGATTGACGTATCTCTGCCAATCGTCGAACAACCAGGTTCGGCCGATGCACAGCGCTTCGTACAGACGCTCCGTCTGCATGCCGACGATATTCTTCAGCTCTTTCTTGACATTGGCCCACGCCTTCTTGGCGTCCTTGGCAAGTTCCGCGTCGTCGTCCTGGCGTGGCTGCGGCAGGGCCTTGATCGGCTTTTCCTCGTCATTGAAAAGATCGACCGAAAAATCGCTCTTGAGGCGGGCGGTGAACGTTCTCGGCCCGAAGCTCAATGACAACGAGCCCGACTCATCGAACCCGGCGGACGGAATGGTGCGGTCGGCCAGCTCGTCCATGGTCCAGCCTTTGCGATCCGCCAATGCCTTGGCCTGCTTTTCCGCTTCGACCTGGAAGCTCTTGGTGCGGAAGCGGCTCCCTATCGACAGCATGAGCTGGATGGCCGCAGGACTCTCTATCCACGACAGCGTGGCGATCAGGGCTTTGCCTTGCGAGGCGCGCGTACCGTAATACTGCTTCAGATAGCGCGCGACAGCAGGGGCGGCGCGATCTCCCGCACAGGCGCCGACCACTGCCAGCAAGCCTTTGCTGTCCACCGCCGATCCCGCCGGCCGCTGAAGAAAGCCGGGGAGCAAACGGGCGGTGATCTCTTCCACGGTACCTTGGTATTGCGGGTAACTCTGCGCCAGCGCCGGATAGGCCTGCGCCTGCGCAAACGTGTTCGCCGCCTGTGCCGACGCCGCTTTGTGCGCCTCATCGGCGTTTATCGGCCGGATGTCTTCGGCGAGCCACGTCTCCAGCACGAACTGCCCGAGAGCTTCTCTTTGCCTGGCAGCGAACATGCCGCAGTACTTGCGCAAGATGGCATTGGGCTCCACGACCTTCTGCTTGACGGCCTGAATCAGGAACCAGCGCACGATCGGCGCCGGCACCGGCTCGCCCGAATCGGCCCAGGTGATTTCCGGCAAGGCGTTCCAGGGAAACCAGGCCAGCTCCTTGGGTTCACCCTTGGCCAAGGACTTGGTCGCATCGGCCAGGAGTGCGTCTCGATTCAGATACTTTTCGATGGGCTGGCCCATCATCTGCAACGCGTCGAGCATCGCACCCTTGGGAATGTCCAGCCTCTCGACGGAAACGGCTTTCTCCAACGCGGGTATGGCGGGCTGGTGGCGCAATTGCCCAAGCCATTGGGCGGCGACGGTTCTGCGTTCCGCCTTGCCCGCCGAAAGCGCACTGATGATGCGAGGCTCCTTGTTCGGCAGGTTGGCCAGGGCCGCCTGCGCAAGCACACGGTCCAGTTTCGCATCGCCCAGCGCGATGTCGTAAAGCGTGTTGATCAGTGCAACGGGGGGCTCGGGAAGCGTCGCAACCGCCTTATACGCAAGCTTGCGGTCGAGCATGTAATGGCGCGTGCGCAACGGATCGATAAAACGCAGCAGAGTTGCCAGATTTTTGGCAAAGAATGGCCACGCCGCGTCTTGCGTCCAGGTCTTTTGAACGGTCGAATCCCAAGGGTTGCAATAGGCGCTGGTAAGCGAATCTGCACCGTCCACACCCAGCGCATTGAGCATTTCGGAGATTTCGAGCAGGGTTGGGTGCCCGGTTGCCCGATATCGCTCGCTCAGCATGGTGATGGCGGTACCGGACAGCACTCCCGCGTGTTGGTTGAGGAGACTGAAGTAAGCCAGCGACTTCAACAGCAGCGTGGTCGGAAAAGCGGAATCCGCAGCCAGCGTGCGTAACGCGGGAACCAGGTGGCTGTGCGAAAGCCGGCGATGCAATTCCACGGGCGAAACGGGCTTTGTCTCGTCCGACATCAGGTAGCTTCGAAACTTCTTGAACTCGCCCTTTTCGAGAGCCGCTACGAAATGGGGTTTCCATTTTACCGGGGCATTTGCCGATTCCCGGTCGTATCGCTCCTGCAATTGCTGGTTGGCGTGCCGAACGGATTGCTCCACTTGGACATCCAGTTTGTCCAGCAACCCCTCTATCTGCGACTTGTTGGGTATCGACCAGTCGATCGTTGGCGTTTCGAACTGATATTGATCGGCTCCGGCGCTGGCAGATTCGTTCGCGGCATTCCATTCCAGAACCAGCGCACGCACCGATGCCGCGTTATCGGCGCTCGCCGTTTGTACCGCGAAAGTCTCCAGCGGTTCGTCTTTTCCCGCCGTGGCGATTTGCCAGATTTTTTGAAGCGCCGTCGCGCGTTGATCGGGTTTTGCTTCCCGCGCCAGGCGCTTGAGCGCATCCAATCCCTTGGAATCGGTACGGCTCAGCAAGGCGTCAACGGCCTGGCGAACTTGCTTGTTTCCGGCTGTGGCAAGTTCGGCGATTTCGCTCGTGAATGGAATGAGGGCGGCATCGCTCGCGGCACCGAGCATGTCGATAGCGTGCAATCGCTGCGGCGGCAGGGGCAGGAACAAAGTCGGCCGGAGCACTTCGCAATGCCGCTCCACGGCTTCGGCATAGCCGATGAGATCCGTGACCATTTTGGCGCGATAGTCGAACATCCAGAGGCGCTGGGCCGGCATCGAGAATGCCGCGAGCAACAGTGCAGACGGTTGCAGCCCAAGCGCTGCCAGCAACTTCTCCACGCCGACCGCCGTGACGTGCTGAATATCGCCTTTTTGATTGCTCTGCACCGAATGATTCACCCCTGAAGCATGCGTGAGCAGCGCTTCGGGTTCGCGCACGTCGCCTGGCAGCGCCAGTGTCCATTGCCTTGCATTTAATGCGGAATAGGCCGCTGCCAATACTCGCGTCCAGCGAACTAGAACGTCGATCGGTATGTCATCAAATCCCGGATAGAGAGCGACGGGGTGAATGCTCGTGCTGCTCTTCAGGTAGCCGGTAACGCGAATTTGCGCACATACGGCTTTGTACTTTTGCAGCTCGCCCAATACCGACTCGGGCGAACCTGAAAGCACGTAGGACAAAATGTCCTTGCTTATGCCGGAGCGGCTTTCCCCACTCTTTATGTCGTCGATCGGTGCCAGCCAAGGTTTCAATTTTTCTTCGGAAAATTGAGTCGGCTCGGCTTTCGCGCTCCCGTTGGCATCCCCACCCAAAACCTTCCTTATCAAGTCGAGCACGGCTCAGCTCCCCCTGCTGATATTGGCGTCTTCCTAATATAGCGGCTGCTTATCCAAGAATATCGTGTCATTTTTGCGGCTGGCCTTGCGCCTCGTGAAGACCGTCTCCGGCCCGGGTGACGGTGAGATGACAACCCGTCACCGGGGCGTCCGCACCGCACCAGCTTCAATGGCGACCAGGCTCTTCACCCGTCCCCCAAGCCACCGCCGAAGTACCCGCCTTCGCCGTGAACGGAACCAGTCCATTTGGACTGATTGTCTTGACCAGCGAGTTGGCATAGAAGAGCACGATGAACGCCCAACCTGCGCTGCAACTGCTGCTGATCGACGACCATGCGCTGCTGCGCACCGGCCTGCGCCTGGTGCTCGAATCGGCCCTGCCCGGCGTGCGGATCGGGGAGGCGGGTTCGATGGCCGAGGCCCTGCACACGCCCGATGCCAAGCTCGACCTGGTGCTGCTGGACATCGAGCTGCCGGGACTCAACGGACTGCAAGGCATCACCTTGCTCAAGCGCCAGTGGCCCACCACGCCCATCATCATCGTGACCTCGCACGCCGAAGCGGACGCGCGCACGACTGCGGTGGCGCAGGGAGCGGCTGCGTTTCTCTCCAAATCCGAACCCACCGGGCGGATGGTCGCCGTGATCCAGGCCGTGCTCGCCGGCGACCCCGTCACCGAGCCTACGGCAGCGAGCCCGGTCTCGCCCACGCCGTTGACCGCGCGCCAGTGCGAAGTCCTCGATCAACTTTGCCTGGGGCATTCCAACAAGATCATCGGCCGCCACTTGAACCTGTCGGAAAACACCGTGCGTGGACACGTAGCGGGCTTGCTTGCCGCACTCGGCGTATCCAGCCGCACCGAAGCCGTGGCCGTGGCGCGGCAACGAGGACTGGTGCGCTAGAGCGCCGCTGCCTATGCTTGGCGCGGGTTGAGCTACGCCAGGGGTCGATGCTCTGCATGCTGCGCCGTTTTTTACCGCCAGCTCCATCGCGCGTGGCCGTCGAACAGCTGCGCATGCTGCTGGCCAATGCGACGTTTTCGTTCACCCTCGGCGGCGTGGCCAATGTGCTGGTGGCGGCCGTCTTTGCATTGAGCGCGCCGGTGGAACCGCTGGCGATTTGGGCCCTGGCCTGCTGGCTGCCGGTACCGGTGCTGCATCGGCTCGCGCGCGGATTCGCCGTTGCCCCGGCGCCCACCGAGGTCGTGGACCGGTATACGCGCCGGGTCGTCGCGGCTTGCACGGCAACCGGCGCGCTGCGCGGCATCCTGCCGTGGATTGCCTTCGACCACGCATCGCCGCTGGCGATCGCCTTGCTGATCTGCTTCATGGCCGCCATCCAGGCCGGCTCGATGGCCTTCATGGCGCCGGTGCTGGCGGCGTTTGCCGGCTATACGCTGGCCTTTCTAGTGCTGCTCGCGGCCAAGCTCGCGACCATGCACAACCCGGTGTACTGGGCGATTGCCGCCGGTGCAGTGCTGTTCGGCGTGGCCGTCATCGCGTCGGCGCGTCGGCTCAGCGTGGCGTTCCGCAGCATGGTGGAACTGCGCTTTGAGAATGTCGAACTGGTCGAACGCCTGCGCCAGGAGTCGGCGCTGGCGCAGGCCGCGCGCATCGAAGCGGAGAATGCCAATCAGGCCAAGTCGAAATTCCTGGCTGCTGCGAGCCACGACTTGCGCCAACCCATCCACGCGCAAGGCCTGTTCCTGGAGGTGTTGTCGCGCGGCGAGCTGTCATCGCAGCAGCGCGACGTGCTGGCCAATGCGCGCGCCGCCTGCGTGGCATCGGGCGACATGCTCAATACGCTGCTCGATTTTTCGCGCCTGGAGGCCGGCGTGGTGGCGGTGAATGTGCGGCCGTTCCGTTTGCAGCCGTTGCTCAACCGCATCGAAAACGAACTGGCGCCGCTGGCCGATCGCAAGGACATCGTCTATCGGCTGCGCGAAACCGAAGCGGTGATCGATTCGGATGCCGCGCTGGTCGAACTGATTTTGCGCAACCTCGTATCCAACGCGATTCGCTACACCGAGCGCGGAGGCGTGTTGATCGGCTGTCGCCGCCGTGGCGACGCGCTGCGCATCGAGGTGTGGGATACAGGAATCGGCATCGCGCCGGAGCACCACACCGAAGTGTTTCGCGAATTTCACCAGCTCGGCAATCCCGAGCGCGACCGGCGCAAGGGACTGGGGTTGGGCCTGGCCATTGCCGAACGCCTGGCCCACGCCCTGGGAAGCACGCTTTCGCTGCAATCGCAGCCCCGCCGCGGCAGCGTATTTGCCATCACGTTGCCGTTGGCAAGCGCGTGCACCGACGCAGCCGCATCGGTGCCGCTCGAGGATGCAAATTCGGGCATGGCGCAGCTTCGTGTCCTGGTGGTCGACGATGACGAGGCCGTGCGCAACGGCATGCTGCAATTGATGCGCTCGTGGGGTGCGGACTGCGAGGCCAGCGAATCGATCGAACAGGCGCTGGCCAACGCTGCACGTGCCGCGCCGCAACTGGTGATATGCGACTACCGGCTGCGCGACCAGCGCACCGGCACCGAAGCCATCGCTGCTTTGCGGCGACTCCATCCCGCGCTGCCCGCCATTCTCATCACCGGCGACACCGCGCCGGAACGGCTGCGCGAAGCGCAGGCCAGCGGACTGCCCCTGCTGCACAAACCGGTAGCCCCGGCCGATCTGTGGAGCAAGATCGCGGAGGTCGTCGCAGACCGCCAACCAGTCCAAATGGACTGATTACTTCTGCAGCACAGGCGCGTACTGTGACGCGGTACGGGGAATCCAGGGCTTTCGCCTGGGCTTCGGGTGCTGTTTCGCGTTCGATGAAACGCGCGGCCCGAAGCCCAGGCAGAGCCATGAAGCGCGAATGACGGTTGATCGCCGGAAGCGGCGATGAGGACCTGTGTGCCATTTGCGTGAGGCAACGCCCTTTGTGCGCGTTGCCGCGCCGATCGCGCGACACCCCCAATTTCGGGGATGGGCGGAATGCCGCCGCCAGCGCACAGTACCGAAGGCTACAAACGACGGGGAGAGTGCGGCGCTCGTCCGGACGCACTCCACCAAGGCGGGGGCCCGCGCTCACCGGTAACGCGCAGAGCAGCACGCAGACCTATGGCACGCTCCACTTGCGCGGTACGCTGCAGCTGGATGCGCAAGGCACGATCCAGGCGCATGCCAGGGTTACGCTGGAAACGGCAAGCAGCATTCAGTTCGCCGACGGCAGCCTGGCCTTCACCACGGATGGCGCGCCGGTAGCGCGGAACGCGGCGGCGGTGACACTGGGTTTCCGTTTCTTCTCGTCGCAGCGTCTCACCGCCGATGCCAGCTACACGCGGCAATTCGCGCAGCACGCCAGGGATCAGGCGGCGCGGCCGAGTGTCAGCTACGCCTTCTGACCGAATCACTTGGAAGGTGGCATGGTCGGCCACACTTCCATGCCGCCGCCCATCCATCGAATACACAAAACGTCTTGCCAACTTTTTTAAACAGGGGTCTTCAATGCGTCTTCATTCCATCACCGCCGGCCTCGCCGCCGTACTGCTGTTTGCCCTTCCGGCGCTGCCGGCCATGGCAGCCCGCTACGAAGTGCAGGGTGCCATCAGCTACATGGGCAATCCTTCCAACAACTACAGCACGCCGGCGGCATTCGGCGAGGTCGTGTTCGAACCGAGCCAGATCGGCAGCAGCGATTTCACCTGGTCGCCGGACGTGACCGCCGGCTGGATCGGCGGCCGCGACGGCAGCAAGGTGGCCGAGTTCGCCAACGACAACCCCAGCACGCGCGACGATGTGTTCCTGGTGGCCGGCGGTGCGCGCTTCCATTTCGGCCCCGCCAGCGCCTGGTACCAGCCGCTGTTCCTGAGCTTTCAGCCGGCGGTGCACACCGGCCGTACGCAGGCGTTGAGCACCGTGTACGAATTCGTCACCACGGTGGGTTACCAGGGCAGTCACTGGAGCCTGGGCGTTCGCCACATTTCCAACGGCAGCTTCCACGAACCCAATCGCGGCGAGACGATGCTGGTGGCAGGCATTGCGTTCTGATGCGATGCATCGCGTCTACGGCTGCGGAGCAATCGGCGCGATAAAACTCAAATGCGTACCGTCGCCGGGCGACGACGCCACGCATAACGAAGCACCCAAGCGGGTTGCACGGGCGCGCAGGCTTGGCAGGCCGGCGCCTCGTGTTTCCGCGGCGTTCGGCACAAAGCCCAGGCCGTCGTCGCGAACGTCCACACTCAGCTTGTCGTCCTCGCAATGGATGCGCACGTGGACCTGCGACGCGCGGCTGTGCTTGAGCACATTGGTCAGCGCCTCCTGCAAAAAGCGCAGCAACTCCAGCACGCGCATGGCGCCCAGGTTCAGCTGATCGACGCCCTCCACCGACCAGCGGCTGTCGATATCGGCCGCTTCGAGACGCTGGCTCCAGCGATGCCGCAGCGGCGCGATCTGGCCGCCCAGGTGGGTGTCCTGCTCGTGCGTGGTGGTGTCGATGACCAGGCGCAGGTCGTCGCGCAACTCTTTCAGCACGGCGACGACTTGCGCCGGCTCCTGCCGGCGCCGCGGATCTTCCAGCGTGCCGATGGCGCCGAGCAGGCTGCCGCCGAAGCCGTCGTGCAGGTCGCGCACCAGATTGAGGCGTTCGGTGATGCGCGCATTGTTGAGCGCCAGCCCGTGTTCGCGGCCCATCGTTTCAGTCAATGCGCGCGTGGCCGCTCCCACTTCGCGCTCCAGCTCTACGCCGTAGTTTTCCGCACGGCGCATGGCCACGGCGAAGCGGTAGGCAAGCGCGAAACCCATGCCCATGATGGTGAGCGGCGAGGTGGCGGCCATCCACATGTTGTCGCCGTGGATGATGCTCAGATACAGGAGCAGATCGCGCACGGATACGGCAATGGGTATCAGCAGACTGGCTGCCAGCGCATAGTAGTCGGCACGCGGGCGCCACAGCGTATAGCCGATAAAGCCCAGCATGGCGGCGTAATACGTGAGCGCGCCCAAAAGCACGCCGACATCGCGATACGGACCCGCCACCCGCGGAAAAAACAGAGCGAGCACCAGCAACGATGCGGCGAGCACCAGCATGCCGCGCTCGAAACGCCGCCATTGCACACCGACATAGCGCAACAGAAAAATGCCGAAGGTGACCGACGCTGCAAACCACCACGCGACATTGAGACCCTGCCACGCATCGGAACTGTCGAACGGCCACGGGCTGGAAACGATGAAGTTGAGCGTATACAGCGACGAAAACAAGGTACTCAGCGCGTACCAGCCGTAATAGCTGTCCTGCCGCCGCAACAGCCACAGGATGAAAAACAGGCCGCCGAACACCGCGCCGACGCATTCGTCGAACCAGTGGATGCCATAGCGGACAAATTCGCTACGGCGCGCCAGCGCCAATACCCGTTCCGGATTGCCTACCGTCACCGTGCCGAGCCCCGGCTGGTAGGCCGACAGTCCCGATACGCGAATCATCAGCTCGTTGCTGCCCGAGCGAAGCACGGGCTGGTCGAGCAAGAAATAATGCGGACGGATCCAACTGCGCGAAAGCGGCTCGACCAGCTGCGGATCGCGGTAAATCAGGCTTCCGTTAACGTAAAGCGCGTAGGCCATGCTGGCATAGTCGACCAGCAACCCGACCGGCTTGCCGTTGCCGGGCTGGTTCCAGCGCAACCGATACCACACCACCCCATCGTGATGCGGCCAGCGCGAATCCCAGAAATCCATCAACGTTACCGGCACCCAGCCAGCGGCCGGCGGGGTTTGCGAATCCCATCCGGCAGGCGCCGCTTCGGCGCTGCGAAGATCGATGGTGGCCGCATCGTCGGTCAGCGGCTGCTCGGCGATGGCGGAACGGGCGAAGCACGTGCACAACAGGAACAGAACCGCCAGCCACGCGCGCAGGCTCATAGCAAGCCCATGGACTTGGCCTCGAACACGGCGGCCGTGCGCGAACGCACTGCGAGCTTGCGATAGATGCTTTTCGTATAGCCTTCGATTGTGAAGCGCGAAAGGCCGGTAAGGTCGGCAATTTCGCGATTGCTGAACCCCTGCGCGACAAATTGCAGGATTTCCGATTCGCGCTCCGACAACGCCGCCTCGTTTCTTTTTTGCGCCTGCGCGGAAAGCGTCGGCGTGAAAGGTTCGGTCGGGGACAGTTGCACGAACGCGAGAATGCGCCGGGCGATGAGCGGATCGATCAACGCACCGCCGCGGCGAACGCTGTGCAGGGCGGCGACGAGCTCCGCATCATCGCGTTCCTTCATCAAGTACCCGACGGCACCGGAACGCAGCGCCGCCAGCACCACTTCTTCGTGACCCCAGGCCGAAATGGCGACGGTGATCGTGTCGCCGTGGTGTTGGTCGATCCAGCTGATCAGCTCCAGTCCGTTGCCGTCCGGCAGGCCGATGTCCACCAGCGCCAGATTCGGCGCGCTGGAAGAAACCATGGTCTTGGCGCTGGCCACGCTGTCGGCGACGGCAATGTTGTCGATCGAGCCCACCAGCTCCAGCAACACTTGGGCCAGGCGACGCTGCGTGCGCGCGTCGTCCTCGACGATCAGCACCCGATCGAATGCAATGTGGTCCCCGGTAGAGGCCATACCCCTTAACCCCTGGCTGTTCGCCGCCCATGTTACTTAACTAAACCGGCAAACATAGAGCGTATGTTTTTCCGGTCGGCACGGACACCGGGCCACCTCAGCGACCCGCCACTCCAACTCCTTGATGAGTACGGCAAAAACACGTACCTCGCGCAGCCCGATCCGGCGCGGGCGGAAACCCGTGTCGAAATCCCCTGCCGCTGACCGTCGTCTCTGTGACATCCCCCACAGCTCGCGGACTTCGCCATGGACACCAGCCTTCTATCTCCCAAGCCATCTGTGTCATCGGACGCGCGCGTGCTGATGCGCGGCATCGCGATGGGTGAATCGCCGCGCTGGCATCAGGGGCGATTGTGGTTCGCCGATTGGGGGGCGCAGCAGATCGTCGCGGTGGATCCGGCCGGGAACAGCGAGGTGATGATGGACACCCATCTCGACCTGCCCTTCTCCATCGATTGGCTGCCCGACGGCCGCCTGCTCGTGGTGGCTGGCCGCGCAAGCCTGGTGCTGCGCCAGGAAAGCGACGGCATGATGGTGACGCACGCGGATCTGCGCGACGTTTCCGACGCGGGCTGGAACGAAATCGTGGTCGACCGGCACGCCCGTGCTTACGTCAACGGCGGGCCTGGCATCATCGCCGTGGTGAATGCGGACGGGTCCGCGCGGCAGGTGGCCGACAACATTGCTTTTCCCAACGGCATGGCCATTACGCCAGACGGTAAAACGCTGATCATCGCCGAGTCCCACGGCAAGCGGCTCACCGCGTTCGACATCGACGGCGATGGCGGCCTCTCGCATCGGCGCGTATGGGCGGATCTGGTGGACGGCTTTCCCGACGGCATTTGCATCGATGCCGATGGCGCCGTGTGGTACGCGGATGTGCCCAACAAGCGCTGTGTGCGCGTGCGCGAAGGCGGCGAAGTGCTGCAGACCGTTGCCGTGGATCGCGGTTGCTTCGCCTGCATGCTCGGTGGCGCGGATGGCAAGACGTTGTTTATCGTAGCCACCGAATGGCGCGGCATGGCGCAAATGGCGGCCGTCGCCGCCGAGCGAACCGGAAGGATACTGACCGTGCTGGCGCCCGCTGCGGCAGCGGGATTCCCTTTGAGCACGCGCCAGGTCGCACCGACCTGATCGCCGTCGGCTCGCCACGACATCCGTCTACATTTGCCGGAACAGATGCAGGTAGCTGCGGCTGACCGGCAACTGTTCCTGACGGTTGCGCAGGTGCACCGTGGCGGTTTCGTGATCGCCGCGCGTGACGTGACTGATGGCGCGCAGGTTCACCACCGTGGAACGGTGGACCTGCACGAATTGCTCGGCATCGAGTTGCGCAACGAGTTCTTTCAGCGAGGTGCTGATCAGCGCCTCGCAGGCTTGCCCGGCTTCGCCGCGCCAGGCAATCCGCGTGTATTTCGCTTCCGAGCGCAGGTAGTCGACATCGTCCACCGGAATCAGGCGCAAGGTCTGCCCGACCTGTGCGCGAATCCAGCGCAGTGGTGCCGGCGCGGCGCGGCGTTCGAGCTGGGCGGCAAGTTCGCGCAGCAGCGTTTCGCTGTTCGACGCCGGCTGCGCGGCACTCAGGCGTTCCTTCAGGCGCGCCACCGTATCGGCCAGCCGCTCCGCCTCTACCGGCTTCACCAGGTAATCGAGCACGCCTTGCGCGAAGGCCTGCACGGCATATTTGTCGTACGCGGTGACGAACACCACGTGGGCGCGCCGGCCTATGTGATGCGCCACCTCGACACCTGAGACACCCGGCATGTGCACGTCGAGGAAACACACATCCGGTTGAAGGGCATCGAACTGCTTGATAGCTTCGCGGCCATTGCGCGCCTGCGCCACCACCTGCAATTCAGGCCAGGCTTGCGCAAGCATCTGCGCCAGGGCTCCACGCAGCAGCGGTTCGTCGTCGGCGATCAGTGCGGTAGTCATGGGGCGCCTGCCTCGCGCGCCGGAAAGTCCACTTCGGCGGACACCCCGTGCGGGTATTGCGCGGCGACGCTCAGCTGCGCATCGCCGCCGAAAGCCAGCGCAAGCCGTTCGCGCAAGGTGGCGAGGCCGGTGCCAAGGCTTTTGCTGGATGCTTGCAAGCCCACGCCGGTGTCCGCGACACGCACCAGGCAACGCGCGCCGTGTCGCTGCACGTGGATATCGATGCGGCCGCCGTCCTCGCTGGGATCGATGCCGTGCCGCACGGCATTCTCGACCAGGGTCAGCAACGTCAGCGGCGGACAGCGCAGCGAACGCGCCGCTTCGTCCACGTGCAATGCAAACTGCAGGCGATCGGGCATGCGCATGTGCATCAATTCCAGGTACGCGCGCACCAGCTCCAGTTCCTCGCCGAGCGTGGTGACGGATTCATTCAACCGCGGTACCGCCGCGCGCAGATAGGCAATCAGGTTGCGCAGCACGGCGGAAGCCTGCGGCGAACCTTCGTCCACCAGCACCTGCACATTGGCCAGCGTGTTGAACAGGAAATGCGGAGCGACCTGCGCCTGCAGCAGATGCAGGCGCGCATCCAGCGCCTGGCGCTCCAGTTCGCTGCGTTCCAGATCGAACGCCAGCGCCTGGTGGCGGGCCAGCGCATCCTTCTGTCGCACGAGCGCACCCAATGCCGCCCATGGCGCCAGCAGGATGCCGAGAAAGATCAAGGTAGAGAAACCTTGCAGGCGATCCTGGTCGTGCCAGAACGCCGGCGAGCCCGCCTTGGTGGTGTACACGTAGATCAGCAAGGTCGCCACCGGAATGGACACCGCCACACCAAGCACCTGCAACACCCAGCGTGCGAGCCGTGCCGGCAGGCGCGCGGGCCACTGCTCGAACAACCCGAATGTCAGCATCGCAGCCAGGCCGATGGTCATCGTTCGGGCCAGCAGCGAAGGCAGGCTGGTGCTCCAACTGCCCGACAGCAGCAATCCCAGGATGGCCGACAGACCAAGGGTGAAACGCAAGCGCTTCCAGCCCAGGGCGAGCGCCAGGCCGCGCGGCTTTGCGTTGACGTTCAGTGTGGACACCGCGGAAGCATAGTCAGGCCCGTGGCACTCGCCAATCCCCAGCCATTTACAGATGCGGCAGCCACATCATGGCGAACGCGGCGGCGATGCCAACACCCATCATCAGCGTCAACATCACCAGGCCGCCAGCCATCGCGAGCTTGCCAAAAACGCGCTTGCTTCGCTCCGCCAGAAAATAGAGTTGCAACACCGCCAGCGGCAGCAGGTATTGCGCAAAGCCCAGAAAGGTCAGGAACGGACCGGTGAAGGTTTTCGGGTCGAAGCCGACCGGCCCGTGGTTCACGACGAGCCAGAACATCAGGCCCACGCGGAAAAACCACACGCCGCTCACCGCCAGGAACAATCGCAGCGCCCAGCGTCGATGCACATCGAAACGGCGCGCGCGTGCGTAGTGCAGGGCAAGGCCGGCAAAGGCCACGATCAGCAGTGCGTCGAGCGTCATGCTCGTTCTGCCCAGCAGCGTGTCGTCGCCGACGATGTGGCGCGTCGTGATCATGTACACGCCGCCAAGCGCAGCGATCACGGCGGAGATCAGAAAGAAGCGGCCGTTCCAGCGATGAAAGCGCGGCCAGTGCCGGCGAACCAGCGGCACCAGTTGGGCGGCGCCGCTCAGCATCACCAGGACGGCGCACAACAAGTGCGCGGCGAGTACCGAGTTGCCCACACTGTCGCCGCGTATATAGCCGGCGGACAGCACGTCGTTCCATGCCTGCCATCGTCCCTGCACGGCAGTGCGCCCGTAGAAGTCGGCGACATAGAACGCAAACAACAGCTGACCCAGCACCGCAACCGTCAGCCAAAAGGCCGCCGCGCCTCGCAAGGCTGTCGCCGCCCGGCGCTTCCAGCGCGATTCGTCGGTGTTCAGATCGTGTGCGGCTACGGCGGTTGCAGATGCGCTCATGGGCCTCTCCCTGGAATGCGCAGAAGCATTTCGCGCACGGCACGCTACGCGGAAGAGGTCAGCCGACGAACGACGCTGCGGATGGTACGAGTTGCGCCAGCGGGCGATGGCCGGTCCGGCTCAGCGCTGCGCCGCTATCAGCGTGCGCGCCAGCGATTGCAGAAAGCGCGCCGGACCCTTGTGATGGAGCGCGGTGCCGCTGCTGAGCGCGCCGTCGACGATGACGCCCATCGCCAGCGAAAAAGTCTCGGGATCCTTCAGCTCCATCGCCTTGGCCAAGCGTTTGAGGCGTGCGCGCATTTCGGCCTTGTGGGCCACCGCCACCTTGCGCGCGGGATGGTTGTCATCCGAATACTCGGCGGCGATGTTGATTTGCGGGCACCCGCGGTATCCGGGCCGGGCAATGCGATCGCCGAGCCACTGCAGCTGCGCAAACAGCTCCTGTTCCGCGGAGCGAGGATGCGCCGCCGAAACCTCGTCCCATTTGCGCCAGAAGTCTTCGTCTTCGCGCAGCAGAAATTCGCGGATGAGATCGTCCTTGGTGGGAAAATGTCGGTACAGGCTGGTCTTGGCGACGCCCGACTGCGCCACCACCAGGTCCACCCCCACCGCTCGCGTGCCCTCGCGGTAGAACAGTTCGCTGGCAGTGCGCAGGATGCGTTCGCGTACATCTGGGGCTTGCTGGGAATGAGTGCTCATCGGTGCTGCTCCGAAACGTTTTTGGCCCGCCGGGAAAAATTTTAGCGCAGGGGTGTTGACGACGATACCGATCTGTAGCATTGTTGGCAACAGACAGGTCTGTAGCGTCAGCGGAATCAGGGTTGGCCGCGCAACGGATCTTCGAGCAACGACTTACCTTCCGCACTCGCGGACGGGACATTCATCATCGGGAGGCAACACCGTGTCACAACACGCAAAAGCAGAGACGTTCCGTTCGCTCCACGCTCAGGCGAACCCGCTGTTCCTGTTCAATTCGTGGGATGCCGGCAGCACCCAGGCCGTCGCCAAGGCCGGGGCGGCAGCCATCGCCACCAGCAGTTGGGCGATCGCCGCCTCCCATGGCCTGGGCGATGGGGAAAACATGCCGCTTGCCACCGTGTTGGCCACCATCCGCCAGATCGCCGATGTCACCACCCTGCCCATCACCGTCGACCTGGAAAGCGGCTACGGCGAGGATGTGTCCGCCGTCGAAGAATCCGTTCGCCTGAGCATCGAGGCGGGAGCGATCGGTTGCAACCTGGAAGACAGCCGGCCTTCGGACGGCCGCGTGCGTAGCCCCACCGAGGCGGCGCAGCGCCTGGCGGCAGCACGGCGCGCCGCCGATGCGCACTGCCCCGGCTATTTCATCAATGCCCGCACCGACGTGTTCTTCCAGAACGCGGGTACCGAAGCCGAGATGGTGGCCGAAGTCATCGAGCGGGCAGCCTTGTATGCGAAGGCGGGTGCCGACGGGCTGTTCGTGCCCGGCCTCACCAAGCTGGCCTTGATCCGGGAAATCGCCGCCGCCTCGCCGCTGCCGCTCAACATCATGCGGGTGAATGAAGAGCTGGCGGTTACCGATTTGGCCGCGGCCGGCGTGAAGCGGATCAGCCACGGCCCCTATCCCTATTTGCTTGCCATGGCAGCGCTGGAACGCGCGGCGGCAAACCGCTAACGCTGATTTTCGAAATAGCGGGCCGGCGTGGTTCCAAGTGCCGCGCGAAACGCGGCGATAAACGCGCTGGGCGTGCTGTAGCCCGCTTCCAGCGCCACGTGGGTGACCTTCGATCCTTCACCAAGCAAACGCAGGGCACGCATCAAGCGCAGTTGCTGCCTCCATTTGCCGAAGGTCATGCCCGTCTCGTCCAGGAACAACCGCTCTATCGTTCTTTGGCTGGCACCGCTTTCCCGGCATACCTGGTGCAGCGACGGATGCTCGCCAGGCGCCGTCAGCAGGGCCTCGGCCACGCGCGCGGCGCGCGGGTCGCTCAGGTGCGGCAGTTGCAGGGGCACCATCTGGATCACCTGCAACTGATCGACGATCACGTCGATCAAATGACGCTGTACGCGCACGGCCGTGCTCAGCGACGGGAACGTGCACGCGTGAAAAATCAGCTCCTGCAGCAACGGCGATACGTTGATCACGCAGCACTCGCGCGGCAACGCCTTCCCGCGCGGCGCTTTCACATAGAGCGTGCGCATCGCTACGTTGCCCGACATGCTTATCGTGTGCGCCATGCCTTTGGGTATCCAGACGCCTCGATGGGTGGGCACCACCCAGGTGCCGGTGGCGGTGCGAACCGTCATGACGCCACGCGATGCGTAGACGAGCTGGTCGCGATCGTGCAGATGCAGCGCAATGGTGTAGCCGGCGGGGTAATCGCGCACAAAGGTCACGATCGCGTCCGCGCCGTGGGCTACGCGATCGATCGTTGCCGCTTGTCGTAAATTCGACATTTGTTGTCATTGTATAGATAGCCAGCAAATGCCGGCAATGCGCATGCTGCGTCGAACCCCACGATGGAGCATCGCCGATATGACACAGCCACTCAGGCAACTGTTGCTGGTTTCCCTGGCCGTCGCATGCATGACACCGGCTCCGCGCGCCCTTGCCGCACCGACGCCATCGCCATGCGCCAGCGACGCGCAAAGCCGCCAGCTCGATTTTTGGGTGGGCGACTGGGCCATTGGCGGAAAAGGCGCGGGCGCCACCGCATCCAGCCACGTGTCGCTGACGCTCGACCAGTGCGCGGTGGTCGAGCAATGGGACGGCGGGCGCGGGCATCGCGGGGAAAACATCTTCGCGTACAGCACCGACGACAAGAACTGGCACGGCATGTTCGTCGACAACGAGGGACGCGTGCACACTTTTCCCGAAGGCAAGGCATCGCCCGACGGCGTGACGTTCACCGGCCCCGGCGTAGGTGCCGATGGCGCACCCGTGCTCAATCGCGTGCGCATCACTCGGGTCGGCCCGAACCGCGTGGATCAATGGTGGGAAAAATCCTCCGATCACGGCAGCACCTGGACCACCGCTTTTCGCGGCGAGTATTCGCGAAAGAATCCCTGATGCAGGCGCGGCGGTCGATCGGCAGCCTGCGTGATGGCCAAAAGTGTTGGCCCCATTGCCGTGCAAGCGCGAAGATATCGCCACTAGCGCTGCGCAAAGAGGGGTTGCATGAGCAGAACGGATGCCGATGCGGTGTCGAACATCGATCGCTTTCAGGTGCACTGGGTGTTCGGCCGCATCGACGAAGCGCTGCGCCAGCGCATCGTGGCGTTCTGGTTGAACGAGCAGGCACTGATCAGTGCCGATGAAGCGTGGCGACGCTCCGCGGAAGTCGCTTGCGTATTGCTGGAAGGCGAACAGCAGGTGATCGCCGGCATCTGCACCGTAGCGATTCAACTGGACGACGATGGCCGCTCTTACGGATTCGTGCGCATCTTCATTCGCGCACAAAGCCGCGTGCCTGGCCTTGCGCGCCGCATGATACGACGCATGGCCGAGGGCTTTCGCGTGCTTGCGCGCGAACCGGGCGCGCCGCAGCGCTTGGTGCTTACGATCGAGAACCGCAAACTGGCGCGCCACGGTGCGCAGCGAGTGCTTGGCCAACTCGGATTTGTCGACATCGGCGTTGCCGCCAATGGCGAGCGGGTGATGGAGCGCAGGCTAACGCCGTGAGCCCTCCCCTGCTCGCAGGGGAAGGAACGGATGAAAGGGAAGCCGCGACGCATCCTTGCGTCGCGGCGGCCGAGGAAACGCTTAGAACTCCTTGGTGAAGCCCACGCTGAGCGCGTTGTCGTTGAGGTGGTTGGCGAACTGTCCCTGGTAATCCAGGTACAGGCTCCACGATGCACCCGCCTTGGCCGTGATCCGTGCACCCACCGTCGCCGCGCCGCGGCCCAGCGAGTCGGCCGGCATGGCGATGACCGTGCCGTCCTGCGCGGTTTCCTGCACCACCGGCGTGTTGGCGTTGCGCGTGTCGTAGCGATAGCCCACCTCGAATTGCGGCACGTAGCTCACGCCCTGCGCCACGAACGAACTGGCAAACGACACCTGGGCATACGGCTGCATGGTGTTGTACGTGGTGTGTGCGCCACTCACCGCAAACGCGGAGGCCAGCGGACTGGTGCTCGGCACCGCTTCGCCGAACGCGTTCAGGGTCTGGTGCTGGTACATCGCACCCACTGCCGGCGTGATCTGCCACTGCGCCGCCGTCATCGGCCACGCCGCCTGCACGGCTGCGGCGGTGATGTCGCCGTCGGGCGACGCCACGCCGTGGCCAATGCCGGTCTGGCGATACACGCGATAGCTGCTGTGCGCTTCGTCGATCGTGCCCGAGAGCACCACCGGACCCACGTTGCCGAAGGCGTACAAGCCGCCGTGCACGCTGTCCACCGTACCGTTGCCGCCGTCGTGATCGTTGCCATTGATGCGGTTGAAGCCCGCTTCCACACCGACGTGCGCAACATCCGCCACGGCCTGGTCCCAACCGCCCTGCAGACCGAACACAGTGCTGTTGAGGCCGTTGCTGCCGCTAAGCGAATCGCTGCTGCCGCTGTACTGCACCCACAGGCCGCTGTTGCACGCGGAAGCGACGGTGTTGCTCTGCGCAGCACTCGCCGAACCACACGCCGTTTCGCTGGAGCGCAGTGTGGCGTCGAGCACGGTGGCAAGCGATTGCTGGCCGACCAGGTTCACGCTGCGCATCAGGTTGGCGTACAGGCTGCCGTCGGCCGGTGCGACCACCGTCGGCGTGGGCGTCGGTGCCGGGGTCGACGCTGGCGCCGGAGTAGGCGTCGGGGTGGGCGTGGGTGTCGGAGTCGGTGCCGGAGTCGGAGTCGGAGTGGGCGTCGGTGCCGGAGTGGGTGTCGGCGCCGG
The DNA here is from genome assembly GCF_016904945.1 of Dyella mobilis. Classification (GTDB taxonomy): domain Bacteria; phylum Pseudomonadota; class Gammaproteobacteria; order Xanthomonadales; family Rhodanobacteraceae; genus Dyella_B; species Dyella_B mobilis. Next base: position 619,127 of record NZ_JADIKF010000038.1, on the reverse strand, counting down.
GGTAGGCGTCGGCGTTGCCGTCGGCGTCAAGGTCAGATCCACCTGCGTGGTGCTGTACGACACCTTCTGGCTGATGCCGGTCGGCACCGAACCGGTGGTCGACGCGAACTGTCCGCTCACCGCATTCGCCTGCACCAGCGTGTAGGACGTGCTGACGTAGGTACCCGGCGCATAAACCAGGCTCAAGGTGCCGGCGAGGCTCGCGTTGCCGTTGACGACCAGTTCGGATGCCTGCGTCGGCGTCACGTCGACCTGCAACGTGCCACTCGCGTTCTGCGTGTAGTTGCCGTTGATGGTCAGCACGCCGAGCGAACCGCCCGGCCACACCGTGCCATCGCTGGTCACGTCACCGTCGATGGTGCCGTGGCCGCGCAAGGTGCCGCCTGCATCAACCGTTACGTCGCCCTGGACCGACGCGCTAGTGTGCGAGATGTCGCCCACTTCCAACGTACCCGATTGCACCGTGGTGCCGCCGGAGTAGGTGTTTGCGCCATCCAGAATCAGCGTGCCGCTGCCGATCTGAGCGAGGGTGCCGCTGCCGCTGATCGCGGAGCCGAAGGTGACGATATCCGTGCGATCGAACGCCATCGCACCGTTGTTCACCACGTTGCCGCTCAGCATGCCGGTGGTGCCGCCGTTGGCCACCTGCAACGTGCCGCCGGTCACCGTGGTGGTGCCTGTGTAGGTGTTGTCGGCGGTCAGGGTCAGCGTGCCGGTGCCCGACTTGGTCAACGAGCCGTTGCCGCTGATCGCGCCGGCGAAGCTGCCGTTGCTCGACTGGTTGAACGTCAGGTCGGCGCTGCCGCCGCTCACCGGTGCGAACACCACGTTGCCGGCGATGCTGGCGGTGCTGCCGACCAGGGTGCCGTTGGTGATGGTGTTGCCGCCGGTGTAGCTGTTGACGCCGGTCAGCGTCAGCGTGGCGGTGCCCGATTTGGTCAACGAACCGTCGCCGCTGATCACGCCGGCAAAACTGCCGTCGCTGGACTGGTTGAACGTCACGTTCGCACTGCCGCCGCTCACCGGCGCAAAGGTCAGGTTGCCGGCCAGGCTGGTGGTGTCGCCGACCAGCGTGCCGTCGGTGATGGTCCAGTTCTGGCTGGCATTGCCGGTGCCGATCAGGGTCCAGGTGCTGGTGCCATCCTTGGCGTACTGCTCAAAACCCTGGAGCGACGCGCTGCTGCCGACCGCCCCGACCGTACCCAGGTCGAAGCTGCCGTCGGTGCTGCCGCCGAGCGCAAGCGTGTCGCCGCCGTTGGTGTTGCCACTGGTGCTGACCACGTTGCCGGTGAACACGTCGCCGGCTTCCACCACCAGGGTGTTGCCGCCGCCGCTGAAGTCCACCGCATCGGCCTGCACACCGCTGGCGCTGACACCGCCCGCGATGGTGCCGCCGTTGATCACGGTAGCGCCGCCCGTTGCCACTACGCCCGCGCCACCGGCGCCACCGACGCCCGCGCTGCCGACTGTGCCATTGGTGTTGGCGCCATACGTGCCGCCGTTGCCGCCGTTGCCGCCGGTGATCGTTCCGGTGTTGGTCACGGTGAAGCCGGAGCCGCTCACGCCCACACCGCCGGCGCCGCCGTTACCGCCGTTGCCGGCTATACCGCCGCTCACCTGGTTCGCGCCGCCGATACCGCCCGCGCCGCCATCGCCACCGGTGATGGCGCCCGCATTGGTCATGGTGAAACCGGTGCCGGCCACGCCGGCGCCGCCCTGGCCGCCATTGCCCGCCGTGCCGGCGGCAATCGTGACCTCACGGGTCAATCCGCCATAGCCGCCCAGGCCGCCGGCGCCGCCGGTGATGGTGCCGGTGCTGCTGTTGGTGGCGGTAAAGCCGGTACCGCTTACGCCGGCACCACCCGCGCCGCCGTCGCCGCCCATGGCGGAGAGTCCGTAGGCACCCATGGCGCCGTTCGCGCCCTGGCCGCCGGCCAGGCTCGGACCGCCCTGGCCACCTTGGCCGCCCACGCCGCCAGCGACGGTTGCGCTATTGGTCAGCTGGAAACCCTGGCCGGTAACGCCTGCGCCACCGAGGCCGCCGAGGCCGCCCGTACCGCTATTGCCCGAAGCGCCGCCGGTACCGTTGGCCGAGGATCCCCCGGTGCCGCCATAGCCGCCCCTGCCACCGTAGCCGCCATAACCGCCCACCAGCGAGCCGCTGTTGACGATGGCCGAATCGAGGCCGGCGACAACGGCCGCACCGCCTTGGCCGCCGGTACCGCCAACGGCACCGTTGGCACCGATGCTCGGCACGCCGCTCAGAGTGGCGCCGCCCCCGTTGCTTCCGGTGGCGTTCCCGCCTTGTCCGGCGCCGCCACCGGTGATGGTGCCGGTGTTGGTCAAGCTGAAGTAGCTGCCTTCCACGCCATTGCCGCCATTGCCGCCCGCGCCGCCCGCACCGGCGCTGCCGCTGGTGCCCGCGTGGCCGCCGTTGCTGTAGCCGCCGCTACCGCCCACGCCGCCGTAGCCGCCCTTGCCGCCGTATCCGCCGATGATCGAATGGCTGTTGGTCAAGCTGAAGTTGGTGCCGCTGACGCCCGCGCCACCCGCACCGCCCTGGCCGCCCACGCCGCTGTTGCCGCCGGCGCCGCCATCGACGCTGGTACCCGGATGGCCCGCGCCACCCGGCCCGCCCGGGCCGCCGTAACCGCCAAAGCCGCCGTTGCCACCGTTACCGCCGGTAACGACGGCGTTGTTGAGGATGGAGAGGTAGCTGCCGCTGATCGCTGCACCGCCGGCACCGCCAGCGCCGCCGGCACCGCTGTTGCCGCCGTTGCCGGTGGTACCGGTGGTTACCGCAGGGCCGCCCTGTCCGGCATTGTGATAGTGGCCGGTCGGGCTGGTTGCGCCGGCATTGCCGCCGTTGCCGCCATTGCCACCGGTGATCGTGCCGAAGACCGTGCCATTGCTGGTGACCGTGCTGTAGTTGTTGACGGTGATGTGCGTGCCACTGATGCCCGCACCACCCGCGCCGCCTGCACCGCCCGCACCGTTGTTGCCGCCGGTGCCGCCCGCGCCGCTGTAGGTCGAGCCGGCGTTGCCGCCGATACCGCCTTCGCCGCCCAGGCCGCCAGCGCCACCGGCGATGGTCGTGTAATTGGTCACGTCGAGGTGGGCACCGCTGACACCGGCGCCGCCGGCACCACCCTGGCCGCCCGCGCCACCGCTGCCGCCATTGCCGCCATTGCCGGCGGTTTGCGTGGAGCCGCCGTTATTGCTGTAACCGCCAAAACCTCCGGCGCCACCGGCACCGCCAAGGAGGCTGCCGTTGTTGGTGATGTCGCCGTAGCTGCCACTGACACCCGCGCCACCCGCACCACCCGCACCGCCAGCACCGTTGTTGCCGGCATTGCCGGCATTGCCGGTCGCGGCAATGCCGGGTGCCCCGGATGCATAGAAACCGCCGGTATTGCCGCCCCAGCCGCCGCTGCCGCCTTGCACCAGGCCGGCATTGTTGAACGTGAATTGGCTTCCTTCCACGGCATTGCCGCCTGCGCCACCGGCACCGCCGGCACCGCTGTCGCCGCCGGAGCCTGCCGTACCGCTGCTGCTGTTGCCACCGGTGCCGCCTACGCCGCCATTGCCACCCTGCGCGCCGCTGCCGCCGTAGATGAAACCGTTGCTGTTGTTGGTCAGGTCAAAGCCCTGGCCGCTAACGCCTGCAGCGCCAGCGCCGCCCTGACCGCCCGCACCGCCATTGCCACCGGTGCCGCCGTTGCTGGCGCCGTTCGAGAAACCGCCGGTGCCGCCCATACCGCCAACGCCACCGGTGGCACCGGAGCCGCCACTGATGTAGCCGCTGTTGGTTACCTGGAAGTTGGTACCGCTTACGCCATCACCGCCGGCGCCACCGGCACCTCCGATGCCGCCATAGCCGCCGTTGCCGCCGGTACCGGTCGTCATGCTGCCATTGGGAACACCGCCGGCTCCGGCTGCGGCGCCGCTGTTGCCGGCTGTGCCGCCTCTGCCGCCGGACCCGCCGTAGATACTCCCGGTATTGGTCAGCGTGAATTGGTTGCCTTGCACGCCATTGCCACCCGCACCGCCTGCACCGCCGGTGCCATTGGCACCGCCATCACCGGACAGATATCCAATGCTGCTGCCGCCGGCACCACCTTGGCCGCCGTTTCCGCCCTGGCCACCCGTGCCGCCACTCACCGACATGCTATTGGTGAGCGAGAAATACGCACCACTCACGGCGGCGCCGCCCATGCCGCCCGAGCCACCCGTGCCGCCAACGGCGCCAGCGCCGCCCGTCGTTCCGGTTTGTGGCGGGCCAAAGGGAGCGCCGGCAATGCCCGTAGAACCGCCCTCGCCACCCATGCCGCCCGCGCCGCCGCTACCGCCCTGGCCGCCGACGATCGAGTTCGTGTTGGTCAGACTGCTCTGGGCCGTCGCGTAGACACCTGCGCCACCCTGGCCACCCGCGCCACCGGTGCCACCCGCGGCGCCATTGCCTGTGGGGGGACTGGTGGTCTGGCCGCCGAAGTATTTGCCGCCGCTACCACCGATGCCGCCCACACCACCGGCGCCGCCCTGGCCACCAGCGATCGTGCCACCATTGGTGAGCACCAGCCCGGAACCGGTCACGCCCACGCCACCCATGCCGCCCGCGCCGCCGGCACCACCGTTGGCGCCGGACGTCGGCTTCGTAGTGCCGATGCACCAGGGTGCAGGCCCCACACAGTCGCCGTATCCACCTACGCCGCCAGCACCGCCGGCACCGCCGATACCACCGGCGACCTGACCCTGGTTGTTCACCGTGAAGCCGCCGGTACCGCTAATCGCCGCACCGCCGGCATAACCGGCTCCGCCTGCAACGCCCGCGCTAGGCAAAATACCGCCAATACCATTGGCGCCCCCGTTGCCAGTCGCGCCACTGCCGCCAGCCGTGCCGTTCACCTGGATATTGTTGCTCGCGCCAACCGTACCAAGCGCCAACGTAGTGTTCGCCGCCAGGGTGACGCCGCCGTCGAAGGTGCTGCCCGCACCCTGCACACTCAGTTCCCCGCCCTGGATCGACCAGGCTTCGTTGATGTTCACGGCGCCGTCGAGCGTCCAAGTATCGCTACCGGTCTTTTCGTAGACGGCAAAACCCTGGTACTGGGCGCTGCTGCCGAGCTCGCCGATGGTGCCGGTGAGCGTGCCGTCGGCGCTGCCGTCCAGATCGAGGGTGTCGCCACCAGGAAGCGTGCCGCTGGTGCTGACGACATTGCCGTTGATGGTGGAGCCCGCCTCCAGAATCAGCGTGTTATTGCCGCCGCTGAAATCGATGGCATCGGCCGCAGCGCCGGTCGAACTCACGCCGCCGGCGATCAGGCCGGAGTTGGTCACAGTGGAACCGCCGGTGGAAACTATGGCCACGCCACCGGCGCCGCCCACGCCCGCGGTACCCGGAGTACCGCCATTGTTGTCACTGCCCGCAGCGCCAGCCAAGCCACCATGACCGCCCTCGATGGCGCCAGTGCTGCTATTGGTGACGGTGAACTGGCTGCCGCTGATACCTGTGCCGCCCGCACCGCCGTTGCCACCATTGCCGGCCGCAAGAGCCGCGCCGTTGCTGACCTCGCCGGTGCCGCCGGTACCGCCATAGCCGCCCTCGATGAGTCCGCTATTGGTAACGGTGAAGCTCGAACCGTTTATACCGGCGCCGCCCGCGCCACCCGCGCCGGAGGCACCCGGCAATCCAAACGCAGGACCATAGCCACCCATGCCGCCCGTACCGCCGGCACCACCAGCACCGCCAACGAGCATGGTGCCGTTACCGTTATTGACCGTGAAGCCGCTACCGGTAACGCCAGCACCACCAGCACCACCCTGGCCGCCGGTACCGCCATTACCACCAACGGCCGCTACCGTGGCGCCAGTGCCCGCGCCGCCGAAGCCACCCTGGCCGCCATAGCCACCCTGACCGCCACTCACCGAGGCTCCGAGGGAATAGTTATTGAGGGTCACGCCGCTGCTGGCTACGACACCTGCGCCACCGGCGCCACCGTTGCCGCCCACGGCACCCGTGCCGCCGTTGCCACCGTCGGTTGTGCTCGACGATCCAGTGACCGCGCCTCCCTGGCCGCCGCCACCGCCAACGCCGCCGGTTCCACCCATGCCACCGGAGATCCCGCCGCCGTTGTTGTTGATCGTCGAGGCCGTCGTCGACGCATAAGCGCCGACACCTACACCGCCAGCACCGCCGACGCCGCCTTCACCGCCCTGACCACCCTGACCGCCGCTCGTGTTGTACGAAGCGCCGCCCTGGCCGCCTTGGCCGCCCTCGCCAGCGGTGCCACCGAAGCCGCCGGTGATCGATCCGCCGGCATTGGTTACGGTCAAACCGGTACCGGAGATGCCGGCACCGCCGACGCCGCCAGCACCGCCATAACCACCCGTGCCACCGAGGCTGCCGCTTACCGGCGACGTATTGGCCGATCCTGCGGAGCCACCGGCGCCACCCACGCCACCTGTGGCACCCAGACCGCCTTCGCCGCCCGTCAGCGGCGAAGTCGTATTGTTCACCGTGAAATTCGTACCGCTTACGGCCGCGCCGCCGGCGCCACCCGCACCGCCGTCGGTGCCGATGCCGCCCGCCGTGGTGGTCAAGGCGCTGCTGGAGTAGGTGCCGGCGGTGCCGGCGCTCCCGTTGCCACCCATGTTGCCGGCGCCGCCAGCGACGGCGCCGGAAAGGGTATTGGTCAGAGTGAAGGAATCGCCGCTTACACCGGCGCCGCCCGCACCGCCCACAGCGCCGGCAACGGCGTAACCGTTCCCACTCTGGCCCGCCGCGCCACCCTCACCACCGACGATGGAAAGGGTGTTGTTCACGGTGAAGCCCGAACCGGTGACACCGGCGCCGCCTGTACCGCCTGCCCCGCCCATGCCAGCCTGTCCGGCTGCCGCATAGCCCGCGGCGCCATTGCTGGTGCCAGCACCACCGGCGCCACCGGAACCACCGTTGCCGCCCAGGCCGCCCTGGCCACCCATGATGTCGCCCGAATTGGTGAGGGTGAGCCCGCTGGAGCCGACGACGGCAGTGCCACCGGTACCACCCATGCCACCGACACCACCGGCGCCGCCCGCACCACCCGGGCCACCATTGCTGTTGAGGCCACCATAGCCGCCATTGCCGCCATCGCCGCCACTACCGCCGGCGTAGCCCAGAATCGAACCCGTGTTGTTGATGGTGCTGGTCGTGGAGGTGGTCACCACCACGCCAGTGCCGCCGGCACCGCCAATGCCACCGGCACCGCCAGCGCCACCCGCGCCAGCGGCGGCTCCCGTATAGCTTCCGCCACCGGTACCGCCGTTACCGCCAGTGCTGCCGCTACCGCCCATACCGCCAGCGACAAAGTCAGTATTGGTAAGCGACAAATCGCTGCTGTCCACGCCATCGCCGCCCACCCCACCGTTGCCGCCCGCGCCGCCCGCGCCACCAACGACCCCCTGGCTTCCATGGTGGTTGCTATAACCACCGGTGCCACCCCCGCTGCCGGAGCCACCTGTACCGCCGACAATCACCGAGGTGTTGGTCAGGGTGACTTGCGTTCCGCTTATCGCTGCACCGCCAGCACCGCCATTGCCGCCGACACCGCCGACACCATTGATGCCATTGGAAACCGTACCGTTGCTTTGGCCGCTGCCGTACTGCCCGCCGTTGCCGCCCACACCGCCGTTGCCGCCGCCGCCGCCGAAAACGCTGCTGCCATTGGTCAGGATGAGGTCGAGACCCGTACTCTGGATGCCCACGCCACCGTTGCCGCCGTTGCCACCGGCTCCACCGGCAGCACCGTTGCTGCCCGTGACGTAACCGCCGGCATTGCCACCATTGCCGCCGTTGCCACCGTTGCCACCTATGCCGCCGGCGATGTAACCGTTGTTGTTCACGTTGAAGACGCTGCTGCCGGTAAGGCCAGCACCGCCGGCACCACCTGCACCACCCGCTCCTGCGGAACCGGCGGTGGAGGTGAGGCCGTAGCTCTGGTAGCCGCGACCGGCATTGCCGCCATTACCCCCGTTTCCACCCGCGCCAGCGGCACCACCGACAACGCGGCCCTTATTGAGAAGATAGAAGCCGGAACCGGTGTTGCTGACGCTGATGGCCGTGCCACCTGCGCCGCCCGCGCCGCCCGCGGCGCCGTTACCGCCGGAGCCGTCGCCAAACCAAGCCTGCTGGCCATTGCCGCCGTAGCCGCCCTGCCCGCCGACGCCACCGGCGCCGCCGGTCACCGTTCCGTAGTTGCCGATCATGCCGGTGGCCGAAATGGCCGCCTGGCCATCGCCGCCGAGGCCACCGCCCGTGCCGTTGCCGCCTTGGCCTTGCGGTGCAGAACCCATTGAGGCCGAAGCACCGTTGTAACCGGCGATCCCGGCTGCCCCGCCACTGCCCGTCACCGTCACCGCGGCGTTGTTGCTGCTGCCGAGGTACAGCTCGCTGCCCGATGCCATGGTGATGCCGCCGCTGATCGAGGTGCCGGCGCCCTGCAGGCTCAATTCGCCGCCCTGGATCGACCAGCCGCTGGTGCTGGTCACGGTGCCATCGAGTGTCCAAGCGCCGCTGCCGGTGTTCTCGTAGACGGCAAAGCCCTGGATGGATCCGGTAAGGACCCCGCTGCCATTCCCATCCAGATCGAGCGTGTCGCCGTTGGTGGTGCCGCTGGTGCTGACCAGGTTGCCGACGATCGAGGAACCCGTCTCGAGTGTCAGCTTGTTACCACCGCCGCTCAGATCGACCGCATCGGCACCGTTGGCGCCGAAGATCGTGCCGCTGTTGGTGATGGTGGCGCCGCCACCAGCCACGATGCCCACGCCGCCGCTTGCGCCCGTGCCGCCATAGCCACCGGTGATCGTGCCGCTGTTGTTGAGGGTGAAACCCGTACCCACGACACCGTCGCCACCACTGCCGGAAGCGCCGTTGCCAGAGGCGCCGACACCGCCAATGCCACCTTGGCCGCCGGTAATCGAAGTGCCCGCGCTAATCGTCAGCGTGGCTCCGCTGGACACATATGCGCCCGCACCGCCACCGCCACCACCACCGCCACCGCCGGGGGTACCGGCAGCGAAAGTGGTGGTTCCACCGTTACCGCCATTGCCGCCGGCAATGGTTCCAGTCGTCAACGAGTAGCCGGAAGCCACGGTCTTGCCTACGCCGCCACCGCCACCACCGCCGCCACCGCCGTAATACGCGGCAAAACCACCACCGCCGCCTGCGCCGTTACCGTGGCTGGACAGCGAACCGCCCGCACCGCCGCCGGCCACGCCTGGCGAAACACCGCCTGCGCCTGCGCCGGTACCTTGACCGGCATTACCGGCCTGATAGCTCAGACCACCCAGCCCACCCGAATTGGCATAAGCGCCCGATGCGATAGCCCCCGCACCACTCGCACCGCTGGACTGGTAATGACCCGTGCCGCCGTTGCCGCCATTTACACCGCACACCGTGCAGGTCTGCGCCATGGCAGGCGCTACGGGAATGATCGCCGCCGCCAGCGCCGCCGTTACCGCCAGCGCCAGCAGGCGCGATTTCAGCTCCGGCTTGGACGACGCGTCAGCGCCACCGACTACCGCACCTTTGGGTGCATTCACCAGCTCCGATGCAACTTGCATCACGCCGAGCGTGCGATTGAAAACAATGCGATAGATGCGATTCACGGCGATATCCCCTGTTGACTTGCGTCGTATTTGGATTTGTTGAATTACGGTCAGGCGCTCGCGTCGTGCTTCCTTGCGCGCAATGAGCGGCCTTCAATCGGGAAAGCGTTGACTGCGCAGACGCGCAGCGTTCAAACCACCCGCACTTGGTGCGGGTTCAAAGCCGGATCGAGCCAGAAGATGTCGTTTTCGAAACGGCGGAACACATCCGGCGGCAGCACGGTGGGGCGTTCGCGCACGGCGACTTTCTTGCGCACGGTGTGCAAGCCGGGCGTGCCCGCGCGCAGGTCGAATTCATCGGCCTGGTAGCTGATGTTGTCGAAATCGTGCTGATAGGCGGGCTCGCCGATGAAGTCGTAGACGGCCCGGATCGCGCGCTGCGGATCGCTGGTGAGCGTCTCGTAGCGCAGCAGCATCAGGTTCTGCGAATCGCCGCCGTAGAACGCTTCTTTCAAGGCGTTATAGGCGTAACCCACCATGCCGTCGCCATTGGCCAGGCCTTCGGAGCGCGAGTACACGGTACCGCCGGGCTGGTAGTTGAAGATGGACGAGGGCTGGAAAGCGTTCTTGCGGATCAGCTGCTCAACGCTGTCGATGATCCACGACACGTGCCGCACGCAGGCGATCACCTTGCCTTGCGGGAACAGGTCTTTCAGCTGCCCCATCTTGGAGCACCAGGCGCGATTGGTATCGAACACCACCTCGGCGCCGTATTCGGGTCCGTAGTAGTTGTCGAACAGGCCTTTGAGCATCCGGCGCCGCTGCGCGTCGGAGACGAATACCGAGTATTCGTTGCGGCCACTGAGCTCGCCCAGCAGGTTGTTGAAAGCGCCGCCGAGCGGTCCGCTCATGCCCGCATGAAAGCGCGGGTTCTGGGCCAGAATGGCCGAAAGCAGCGTCGATCCGGACCTGGGCAGGCCCGAAATAAAGTGAAACCGGCGATCCATCCAGCCCCCTGTAGGCTTTAGCTAAATTCCGGACACGACCGGTCTCCGCCGCTTCGCGTCGTTTATTTGTGTGATAACAATCACAGTTTTATATCGATACCAATGCTAGGCGCTTGGCAAGGGGAGGAACATATCTGTGCGTCTCACGTTTAGAACGCACAGACAGGATGGCGCAAGTTTCAGCGCAACTCCGTCAGGCTGCCGTTCCAGCGGCGCGCCATCAAATCGACCGAAGGGTCTTGCGTGCCGCGAATGCTGGCGGCGCGGTAAGCGCCCGGAGCGATACCGAACGCCTGCTTGAACAAACGGCTCGCGTGGCTCTCGTCGGCAAAGCCGACCGTCGGCGCCAGCTCCGCCAGCGACTGCTGATCGCAGGAGCGATCGTCCAGCCGATCGCGCAGGTGTTGCAGCCGGCACGTCTGGATAAAGCGATTCACGCCGCCGCTGGATTCGAACAGGCGATAGAGGCCCGCGCGCGAAATACCCGTGGCGCGGGTGATGTCCTGGATGGAAAAGTCCGGCGTGGCGATGTTCGCCTCGATCAACCGCCGCACGCTTTCGAAGCGCACGTGCTCGACCCGGAAAAACTCCGAACGCGCACCCGAGCCGAACGGATTGACGGCCACCGACAGCAGATCGATCAACGTGCGCGTGATCGCCGAATGCGCCACGAACGGCAGATGCGGCATCTGCGGCACCAGCGCGCGCAACATGGCGCTGAGCAACCCGCCCTCGTTCGCGCCGATCAGATAGCCGTGCAGGCCCTCGACATCGCCTACCGCGGCACGCACGCTGTCGCGTGCCAGGCTTACGGTGATCAGCGAGACATTGTCGGCGCCAGTCTCGGCCGGCTCGGTAGTGTCGATCAGCAGGCTCTCGCCGGGCTTGATCGACATCGACTTGCCATCGGGCCCTCCGATCAACTCGCCGCTGACCACGTGGCTGAGCACGAAATGATCGAAGCCGTCCGCTTCCACGCGTTCCCGGCGAACGTGGCGGATGCCGCCGTATTCGCGCGCAAACAGCAAGGTGCGATCCAGCCGCCAGCTGCGCACGCGTGCATGGAACGGCGCATCGGTGCGTTCGATATCCGCGCCTCGCGCGTACAGGTCGCAATAGTGGGTAAATGCGCTATCGGGATCGTACGCGGCGCTGTCAAAGCAGAAGATTTCGCTCACGCGACACACTCCGCCGTCGCGCGATGCCAACCGGTTCGCGCCAGCAACGCCGCCGCCGCACCGAACAACGCCGCAAAAACGCACACGTTGCCCAAGGCCAGCGACAGGCCGTGTCCGCCCAGCCCCAGGCCGTCGCTGACCACGCCGGTGGCGAACGGACCCAAGGCAACGCCGGTTACCGTGATGAATGCCAGAAAGATGCGCAACCCCGCATCGTGCAGCGACGAAGGCAGCAGCGACGGCAACCCCGCCAGCGCGGCCACAGCCGCGACACCGCTCAGCAGCGAAGCCGCGGCCAGCAGGCCGCAAGCCAGCGCAGCCGAGCTTGCGTGAGGAATCAGATAGAACAGCGGTATCGCCAACAACAAGGCGCAGGCCACGATCGCCGTCGGCGACATTTTTCCCTGCTGCCGGCCAACCGGCGTACCGCCCTTGTCGACCAGCGTGCCGGCAATCAGATAACCCAGCGGCGAGGCCACCATCAGGCAAATGCCGAACATCAATGCCGCGGCTGCCGGCGTAAGCCCTTGTTCCCGATGCAATACCGACGGCGCCCAGGCGCCGATGGTCTGCACCACCAGCACGCTGGCCCCAGCCCCGCAAAAATAGGCGCCGATGACCGCCGGCCGCTCGCGCAACGCAAGCAGCATCTGCCTGAAGACATCCGCCACCGAAGGCAGCCCTGCGCTTGGCTGCTCCGCACGGCGCAGCAACGCGACGACCAGCAGGAGATTCGGCGCCGCCATCACCAGGAACAGCAACCGCCAATGCGCAAAGCCCGCGCCAGGCATCCACCGCGCAAACAGCGCCAACGTGGCGCCACCGAGCAACATGGAAAGACTGCGCCCCGCCGCCGCGCCCGCAGCGAACGTGGCCATGGCACGCGCGCGCCAGGTCGTTGCCGAACACTCCACGATCAATCCCAACGCCAACGGCACGTATGCTGCCTGGCCAAGACCGACCAACGCGCGCGCAGCCACCAGCGCCGCGAACGAATGGCCAAGGGCGAACATCAGCATGCCCATGGCCCACGTCGCGATGCACGCGGCAAGCAGGCGAAATCGATGGCGCGAATGCGCGAACGGCCAGCTGGCCAGGATGCCGACCACATAAAGCAGCACGAACGCGGGCCCGTCGAGCACGCCAAGTTGCGTATCCGACAAGCCAAGATCCGCCTTCAACAAGGGTGCGGCGACCGCCGGCAGATTGCGATCGACAAACGCCAGGCAATGCCCCAAGGCAAGCAAGCCGACGAGCGACATCGCTTTTTTTTGCGATTGCAAACCGAATCCAGCCAACGCCATGCCCCCTTGGTGTCGCAACATCAAGACCGCGCGAGTCCCTTCCCGCACAGCCTGGCGACCAGCTATCGGGGAGCAGATAGCAACCTTTGTGCCAGCAAAAAAAACCATTGGCGGGCCGCTGCAAAGGGCCGGTGTTCACGGTCCGCGGGCGGCCAGACGCTGCGCGTCACCTTATGACGGTGATGTGACGTAATTCACATTTTCGTGGCGGCACCGGACTGAATCCAATCGGGCCTGTCGCCGCATCCAAGCTTCAGACACCGCCACCGACGGCCGCTCAACGGATGCGCAGGAGCATCACACCGATGACCCACCGCCACCCGCCCGCTGCCGCCGGACCCGCAACGTCTTGAGTGCATGCCGGATCAGGCACACTCGTTTCATCGACCATCCAAACCACTTTTCGGGAATCAAGACCATGGAATCCCCTGTATTTGTACTCATCCCAGTCGTGGTGATGCTGACGCCGATACTGATCGTGCTGATCGTGTTGCGCTATCAGCATCTGCAGACCCGCGCGCGCTACCAGACCTTGCTGCAACTGGCCGACAAAGGCGTGGAGCTGCCATCGCAATGGCTGCTCGAACCCGGCGCCGCCGATACGGAACGGCGGCGCGCATTGGTGCTCATCTGCGGCGGCCTCGGCATCATGCTGATGTTTCTGTCCTTGCCCGGCCAGCTCGACAGCGGCCGCAGCATCGGCAGCCTGTGGGGCATCGGCTTGCTGCCATCGATGATCGGCCTGGGCTATCTCGCCAGTTGGTGGCTGAACCGGCGCGGGGGCGGGCGTGGCTGACAGCGCGGCCGAAGCGCGCATCGACCAGGCCTTGGTTGCCCGGGCCTTGCTGGGCAACGATCGCCGCGCGTTCGAGCAGTTGCTGCGCCGCCATCAAGGCATGGTGCGCGCGCAATTGCGCCGCCTGCTGCACGGCGACCACGCCGCCGCGGACGACCTGGCGCAGGAAGCATTCCTGCTGGCGTGGCGCAAGCTGGACCAGTTTCGCGGCGACGCGAAGTTTTCCACCTGGCTTTACCGCATTGCCTATTCCTGCTTTCTGCAGGCGTACCGCAAGAAGTCGTGGTCGATGGACGAGGCCGACGACGAAACGATCGAGCAGCTGCCCGCGACGGCGCACAGCATGGATCTGCAGATGGATATCGAACGCGCCATGCAGCGCTTGTCGAGCGCCGAACAGACCGTGCTGCTGCATTGCGTGCAACTGGGCTTGAGCCACGAGGAAGCGGCTTATGTGCTGGCGATGCCGTTGGGCACAGTGAAAACCCATGCCAACCGCGGCAAGGCGAAGCTGAAAACGTGGCTGGCGGCATGGCAGGAAACGAACCACGAGGTACGAACAACGTGAATCATCAACCCGAAGATCCGATCGAAGCGCTGCTGCGCAAACAATTCGAAGGCCCCGTGGCCGACGACGGCTTTTGCGATCGCGTGATGCAACAGCTACCGCCGCGCCGCCGCGTCGCGTTCTGGCCCGTAGCAACGGGATTGCTGGCCGGCGGCGTGGCGTGCTGGCTCAGCCTGGCATCCACGCCGTTGCTTCACGCAGGATTGCGGGACTGGCTGAGCGGTGAGCTTTCGAGCTCAGCCATCGCCGTGCTGCTGGTTGTCGCCGGCACGTCGTTGCTGGCGGCGTGGTGGGCGTTGGCGGAAGCGAATGCTCGCTAACCGCCGCACCGATCAAAGGTTCACGCCATCGCCGGCAATTGCCTGCGCTTACTCCAGAACACGATCCCCACAACGATGCCCGCCAGCGGCAGCATGAAACCGAACTCGTCGATCGCATAGGGCGTGATGTGGCCTTGCGCGCCGGTCATCGGCGTAAGCCACAACTGGATGAAGACGTTGTGGCTGCCATGCAGGATCGCCGCCGGCCACACGCTGCCCGAGCGCAATCGCAACCATGCAAACGCAAAGCTCGTGCTGATCACCATCACCGCGAAGCACGGCATGGCGAACCACCACGGCGTGCCGGCGTTGTAGTCGGCGAACAAGAGAATAGGCATGTGCCAGCTCGCCCAGATCACCCCGGTGATCAGCGTGCCGCCGGTAAAGCCGCAGGCGCGGGTGATCTCCGGTGCAAGAAATCCGCGCCAGCCGATTTCTTCGCCAAGGCCGGATGCAACGCCGCGGACGATGTCCACCACGCCGAACATCAACAGCGATCCCGCACCGATCAGCCACGCCGGCGCGCTCGTCCAGCCGAAGGCCTTGGCCGTTTCCGCCAGGAACTGTGGGTTGCCGAAACGACCCCAGCCGGCCAGCCACACGACGATGTATGCCGAGCCCGCGTAAATCACCGGCAAGAAATAAGCGGTAAGTACCCAGCGCGTGCGCGGCCAGGTGAAACCCAGTTCCGCATACGATTTGCCGGTGATGCGGCAGGTCAACAGCGCAGCCGTGGCGGGACACCACATGAGCGCGAGCACATAGGTGCCGTGGCCGCCGGCCAGATGGCCGCATCCAATGATCAACGCGTAGAACACCGTGCTCAGCGCAAGCACCAGCAAAAGATAAATGCCGATTCTTGACCACGGCTTTTCGATCGCCGCCATGCCGACCTCCCCGGTTCGTCATCGGCGCCGATCGCGCCCTCCCGCGCCATGGCAGTGGCGGGGCCGATCCTGGTTATGTCGGAAATCGGCGCGAAGAGGGAGTGCCTATCGGCCTAGTCGCAACACTAGGGCCTGTTAGCACTATTTTCGTAGCCCGCGTTGTCGTTGAGTGGTCGTCAGGTGGTAGTGCGTGGCACTGACTTGGCTGGCTGCCAAGCCGGTGCCGCGTGCTGCCGCATGGCGGCCACTCAACGGCAACCCTACGGGCCGGGTCTGTTTGCCCGCCATCCCGCGTCATCGCTCGGTCGTGTACGGACGACTCCCTCACTCTTCCTTGGCTAGCGCGCAAACAGCTCCCGGCGCGGGCCACGAAAATAGTGCTAACAGGCCCTAGCGCTGCCAGCCGCCGCCCAAGGCCAGAAAAACCCCGATCTGATCGCGGTTGAGCGCCGCCTCGTTAGCCGCAAGCGCCTGTTCGGCCGTCCAGCGATCGCGTTCCGCCGCCAGCAGGGTGAGGCTGTCGACTCTGCCGCCCTTTTGCAGTTCTTCCATTTGCGCTGCGCGGCTGGCAGCGCTGTCGCGCGCTGCCTGCAGCTGATCCTGGCGGTCGAGATCGGCCGTGTAGTTGTCCAGCGAGGTTTCCACTTCACGCAAGGCATTCAACACGGTGCCGTCAAAAGCCGCGAGGCTGGCCTGGCTTTGCGCGTTGGCCTGCTCGATGCGTGCGCGCACCGCATTGCGATTGAGGTTCCAGCTGATCGAAGGACCGATGGCGTAGCGATTGGTGTAGCCGGTCAGGGCATCCACCGCCTTGCCGGTCGAGCCCACCGAGACGCCGAAGCGGATATCCGGATAAAGCGCGGCGGTGGCTACGCCGATGCGAGCGGTCGCGGCGGCCAGATGCCGCTCTGCCGCGCGCACATCGGGGCGCCGCTTGAGCATGGCCTGCCCGTTGCCGACGGGCAGCGGCCGATCGACGTGCAGGGGCTCGTTGCAGGTGAGCAAGGCGCGATCGAAATCCGCCGGCGGCCGGCCGGCCAGCGTAGCCAGACGAAACGCCGCATTGCGCTGTACCGCTTGCAGTTGCGGCAATTGCGCCTGGGTGGTGGCTACCGCGTTGCGCTGCCGGGTGAAATCCAGCGGCGAGGCGCGCCCGTGCGATACCAGCTCCTGCGTCATGCGCGCATTGTCCTGCTCGATCGCGATGCGCTTCTGCATGAGCGTGATTTCATGCCCGGCATTGCAGATGTCGGCATACGCCTGCACGGTTTGCGCCGCCACGTTGACGCGCACCAGGTCGCGCGCCGCCGCAGCCGCTTCGTTGTCCGCACCGGCGGCTTCCACACCACGGCGAATCGCGCCGAACAGATCCAGGTCGTAGCTGACGGCAATGCCGCCGTTGTAATTCTGATAGGGCGTAACGCCCACGCGCTTGAGCACGGCTTCTTCGGAAGGATGATTCCACGCCGTGGCCGCATCCACCGTGGCTGAGAAGCGCTGCGCCTGCGCAGCGGCCAGCAAGCCATCGCTGTGCTGCAGATTGGCTTCGGCAAAACGCAGCTGCGTGTTGGCGGCGAGTGATTGCTCGATCAGACGATCGAGCACGGGATCGTCGTAGAGCTTCCACCAGTGATCCGGCAGCGGCGCGGCGCTGGTCGCTGCGGATGCGGAAACGAAACCGCCCTGTGCCGACGATGCGTTCACCACGGCCTTGGCCGGGACGCGATAATCCGGCCCCACCGTCGCACAACCGGCAACCGCGACGCATGCCAGCGTCGCAAGCGTTGAACGAAGCGTTACCACGGCAGCAGCCTCCGCGGCGCATCGGCCGATTGCACGTCGACGGTGGCGGTCTGGCCAGGCACCAGGCGGATGCCCGCGGGCACGTGGTCGATCGCGATGCGCACCGGAATGCGCTGCGCCAGGCGCACCCAGGTGAACGCGGGATTGACGTTGGCCAGCTTGGCGATGTCGCCGCTGCGCTCGCGATCTTCGATGGCGCCGGCAATGCTTTGGACGTGACCGCGGATCTCGCCGGGCACGCCCATCAGGTGAATGCTGGCGCGATCGCCGATGTGGATGTGCTGCAACTTGGTTTCTTCGAAATAGCCTTCCACGCGCAAGGACGGCATATCCACCAGCGCCAGCGCCGGCTTGCCGACAGTGAGATAGATGCCCGGTTGCAGCGTCACATTGGTCACCTCGCCGCTTACCGGTGCCTTGATCACGGTGCGGTCCAGGTTGAGCTGGGCAAGATCGCGCGCGGCGGAAGCCTGGGCAACGGCCATGCGCAGTTGCTCCACCTTGGTCTGCCCCTGCTCGATCACTTCGCTCGCCACGACGTTGGACATCGAGCGGTTGCGGCGGTCTTCGCGCGCAGCTTCCGCCAGCGCCGCGCGCTGATTGCCGAGATTGGCCTGCGCCTGCTGCAACGCGATGGCGTAGCGCGACGGATCGATCACCAGCAACACCTGGCCTTGCTGCACGGTTTGATTGTCGTGCACGCGCACGTCGGTGATCAGCCCGGCCACGTCGGTCGCCACCGGCACGATGTCGGCCACCACTTTGCCGTCGCGCGTCACCGGCGCAACCTGGTTGCGTATCCACAGCGCGCGCACCGCGATCAGCAGCGCGGCGATCGCCAGCAGCGTGAAAAGCAGACGTACGATCTTCAAGAGCCAAGCGTTGATCAAGGCATTATCCACGGTAAAAGAAAGTATCGGCGCCCACGGTCAGGCCCCACCACAACAGTGCGAACAGCGCCAGTTCCAGCACGCCCGGATGGCCGAACACGGCAGACCACGAAAAACGTTGCAGCAACCCGCGCAGCAGGTGCGCCGTGATCCCGGCCAGTACGGCCCAGACCAGCGCGGCAGGCAGATAGACGCCGAACACGTGCAGTTCTTCAAACATCGCTGACCATCCTCGGCGCCGGCGCGTGGGGAAACAGGTTGCAGCGCATGCCGACCAGGGCGAGCAGCGCGACGTGTGCAGGCTCCGGCAAGATGACGCGGCTTCCCGCGGCGATGGCTTTGTCGATGCTCGCCAGCAACGACGCCGGCGGCGGCAGCAGTTCGCCCTTTCGCGCACGCGCCTGGAACAACGTGGAGATGCCTTCCAGCACCTCGCGCACGGCCTCGTACATCGGTGCGGGCAACCTCAGCGCGGCGCGCCGGATGGCGATCACGTTGCGGCCAATGCGCAGGTCGGCCAGGCCGTCGGCCGCATGCAAGGTATCGCTGCCTTCGGCCACCGCCATGCGCGCAGCGATCTGCCCGAGGCGATCGACCGCCTTGCCGGTCCACTGCGCAGGCCGGAACGGACGTGCGAGCGAAGCCATCTGTCCGATTTCCGACCAATGGCCGCGCACCATGCGTCCCGCCGTCCAACGCACATTGACCGAACGGAACAGCTTGGCGATGACGATGGTCGCAATGATGCCGCCCACCTGCGCCATGCCGACATTGATGAAGGTGGCGAAGTCGGCAATGAAGCGATCGAGAAAACCCAACGCAACGATCAGGCAGGAAAACATCGGCAGCGCGCGCGCCGACCATGCCGGCATCGCCTGCACGTAACCGATGGCCAGCAACGCGGGGGCCAATGTCACCACCAGCATGCCGTAGCCGTCCACGCGCGGCAGCACCGCAAACAGATAGAACGCCGCCAGCGGAAAGGTCAACAAGGTCGCGCCCAGATAGCGGCCGAGCACCGGCGCCGGATCGTCCTGCGCGGCAAAAGAACAGGTGATCAATGCGGCAAACGCTGCCGTAGCCGAGCCGCTGGGCCAGGCGAGCAGGATCCACACCGTGCAATACAAGATGAGCGCCGCGGCGGTGGCCATGCCGGCCAGCATTGCCAGGCCGTGATCGCGCGCCAGCGGAAAGGATTTCTCGCGGCGGTTTTTGGCAACATCCACCTGCACCGGCGCGGAGGGTTTTTCCACCTGGTGCGCCAGCCGGCATCCTTCCACCTGCGCCTCGATGAATTCGGCCATGCGCGCGCACAAGCTGGCGCGCAACAAACCTTTCCACGTTGCCGGCTGCTCACTCTGCGCCGCGTGCCGGCGGCAACGCGCGGCCAGTTCGCCGCCACTGGCGCATTGCTCGGCGACCGGTTCGGCCAGCCACGCGCGGACATCGTCGACGAGCTGCGCCAAAGCCGGTTCCAGCGGTGCCAGCGCGCTGAGCATGTCCAGCCGGTTGGCCGCCGCCGATGCCAGCGGCAGGATCGTGGCCAGCTGCTTTTGCATACCCAGCACCACCAGGCGACCGACGCTGGCCGGGCGTTGGTCGAACGGCAGATGGATGGCCATCATGCCCAGCTCGGTGACATCTGCCGCCAGCATGCGGCGATGCTCGTACTCCAGCCGCGTGTGGCGACGGCCCAGCGCTTCGCGTGTCCAGCGCGCGGCGTGGACAAGAAAAGCGTGTGCGCGATCGCGGATCACCGGCGTGGCGCTCCACGGCTGCAGGATGCCGTGCACCACGCTCACGCTGACAATCGCCACGGCCATTTCCTCCACGCGTGAGATGGTGGTGGTGAAGATGTCGGCCGGGTCGTCCAGGTACGGGAAGCTGATCACCGCCGAGCTGAAGGCCGCCATCTGGAACAGGAACGCGCGCGGCGTGCGGTCCAGCACGGCCAGATAGATGCAGAAGCCGGTCCACGCCGCCAGGCACAGCACCAGCAGTTCCGGCGCATGCTGCAGGTTGGGCACCAGCAGGATGGTCATCGCCGCACCGGTAAGAATGCCGCCCAGGCGATACAGCACCTTGGGCCGGAACGCACCGGCCATCGGCTGTGCGGTGACATACACCGTCAGCAACGCCCACCAGGGGCGCGGCAGGCTGGCTTCGAAGGCAACGCCCAGGGTGATCGCCGCGGCAATGAAGCTGCTCAGCGAAAACAGGAGCTTCTGCGGGTCGAGCAGAAACAGGGACCACGGCGAGGGCGCCGTCCGGGCGGTAGCAGGCATGTGGGCGAAGGAACGAGGTGCGGGTAGGTGCCGGTACGGCCGGGGGCGGATGCCAGGGGGCCGCAGGAGCGCACGCATTTTGCCCGATAAGCCGCACCGGGCTCAGATCAAAATATTGCTGGATGCCAACAATAAAAGTGCGCTTAAAGCGGGATGCGAGCAGAATCCCGCTTCGATGCCGCGGTCATGACCTCACCCGCACAGGCGGAGGGCTCACGGCTCATCCAGAAAAATATTAGAATTATCAGGCCATTAAAAACCAAATCTTTGATAGATGGACATCAGCGCGGCGCGCACCTTCCTGGAAATCGTCAAGACCGGCAGCTTCGTCAGCGCTGCCGCCAACCTCAATTTGACCCAGACCGCGGTCAGCGCGCGCATCCGCGTGCTGGAGGAACAGCTGGACCGCCCGCTGTTCGTGCGCAACAAGGCCGGCGCACGGCTGACCGCCGCCGGCGAGCAGTTCCTGCGCTTTGCCACCACCATGGTGCTGGCGTGGGAGCGCGCGCGCAAAGCGGTGGCGTTGCCGCCGGGGCGCCAGATGGTCGTGACCATCGGCGCCGAGCTCAGCTTGTGGGATCCCTTTTTGCGCGAATGGATGGTGTGGATGCGCCACGCCTGTCCCGAGTACGCGGTGAACGCGCAGATCGACGATGCCGAACGCCTGGTCGATCGCGTGCAGGCCGGCTTGCTGGATGTGGCCATCGTCTACGCCGCGCCGCAACGCCCGGGTGTCGTCGCCGAACTCCTGTTCCAGGAGAAGCTGGTGATGGTGAGCACCACCTCGACCCAGCTGAAGCATCCGCTGCAACCGGAAGACCACGTGCGCATCGACTGGGGCGATGCGTTCGCCGTCAGCTATCAGGCCGCCTTTCCGGAGCAGCCCAACCCAGTGGTGTCGACCAGCTACGGACCGCTCGCACTCGATTACATCCTCGCCGTGGGCGGCAGCGGCTATTTCCGCAAAGGCTTCGTGCGCCGCCATCTGGAAGACGGCCGCCTCGCACTGGTGCCGGACAGCCCGGAGTTTTCCTATTCCGCCTACGCCGTCCATTCAGCCAAGGCAGACAAAGGCGTGATGGAGCGCATCCGCGAAGGCCTGCGCGCCGCCTCGCCCAAGGCGGTGGAGGAGCGCGTGGGCTCCTCCACCTGAAGCACTCTATTTCCGTATGACGCAGCGCCAGCGGTTTGCTCCCAGTTCCTCGTAGTCGATATCGACCGCCACGAATTTCTGGATGAGCGCCGCATTGCTGTAGGAATGATCGGAGGGTGCCATCGTGGTAAACGATCCGCCCCCGGCCAGCGCCATCGGCAACAGCAGCTGATCGGCCAAATGCACCCCCGTCGCCACATCCGCCTTGAGATAGGCCTGCGCTTCGTCGCACACGCGCTCGGCGACCTGCTCGGCACTCACACCACGTTCGCCGAATGCGGTGAATGTTTCGACCAGGTGTTCGCAAGCCACCCGCACGCTCAATGCGTTGCCCGGGCCGAGCGGCTGGCTGATGGCGCGCAATTCCAACGCGTCCGGCGGCAACTGCAGCCTGCGCGCAACGACATTCAACTCGCGCTGGGCAACACTGTCGTGAATGCCGGAAATCAGCGCGCGCGCCGATACCGCCTGCAATGCGCCACGTTCCTCCAGATGCAACGGCTGCAATGCGGATACGGGCACGACCTTTACCTGCAACACGCCGCCGCCGGCCGGATAGAAACCGTGACGCTCCAGGCGAATGTCCGTACTTGTGCCCATCTTCGCCAGCAGCGGTGCGAACGTATCGGTCAGGAAGTTCGCGGGCGGCGCCAGCGGGTTGTGCGTACCGCCTTCCAGGCGGATGGTTGACGGGCCATCCGCAAGGCACAGCGCAGGCAGGATCGTCTGCAGAACCAGGGTGGTCGAACCGGCCGTACCGATCGCAAACTGGAAATCTCCCGCACGCACACCACCCGGCGTAAAGACCAGTTGCCGCGAACCAGGCTCGGCTCCGGCGACACTCGCATGGCTCACCTGCCGCGCGGCGTCGACCGCCGTCAGGTGCTGTCGCATCAGCCCCGGACGACTGCGTCCGGCGCGAATGCCCGTCATGGTGAAGGGCTCCCCCGTCACCATGCTCAATGTCAAAGCGGTGCGCAGCAGCTGACCGCCGCCTTGCGCGCCATCGATCTCGATCACGTGTTTCCCCTTTCCTCTGTTCCAACGGGCATGCAGGCCATCGCCTGCATGCCTCATCCCTTTACGCAGACCACCTGGCGCAGCGTGTGAACGATCTCGACCAGATCCTGCTGAGCCGCCATCACCGCGTCAATCGACTTGTACGCCGCCGGCGATTCGTCGATAACCTCCGCGTCCTTGCGGCATTCCACGTGTGCGGTCGCCTGCTTGTGTTGGTCGAGGGTGATGCGCTTGCGCGCTTCCGTACGACTCATCACGCGCCCCGCACCGTGGCTGCAGCTGTGGAAGCTTTCCTCGTTGCCGAGGCCGCGCACGATAAAGCTCTTCGCTCCCATGCTGCCGGGAATGATGCCCAGCTCGCCGGCCTTCGCGCTTACCGCGCCCTTACGGGTTACCAGCACATTCTTGCCGTAGTGATGCTCGCGGCTCACGTAGTTGTGATGGCAGTTCACCGCTTCGGCCCAGGCCTCGAACGGCTTAGTGATCACGCGCCGCACGGCATCGACGACGTGCTGCATCATGATGGCGCGATTGGTGCGGGCAAACCGCTGCGCCCACTCCACCGCAAATACATAGTCGTCGAAGTGCTCGCTTCCTTCCGGCAGATACGCAAGGTCCTGATCCGGCAGATTGATCATCCAGCGGCGCATGTCCTGCTTGGCCAGCTCGATGAAGTGGTTGCCGATCGCATTGCCGACACCGCGCGAACCGGAGTGCAGCATGAACCACACGCGATCCTCTTCGTCCAGACAAACCTCCACGAAGTGATTGCCCGTACCAAGCGTTCCCAGGTGATGCAGGTTATTGGTACGCGCCAGCTTGGGATACTTCGCCGTGATGCGGCGAAAATCCTCTTCCAGCGCGGACCACCCATCGATCGCCGCACCAGGCGGCGTATCCCAGGCCCCCTTGTCGCGTTTGCCGACGGTGCGCCCATGCGGAACCGCGCGCTCGATCGCCGAGCGGATGCCAGCGAGGTTGTCCGGGAGGTCCGCGCCGGTCAGCGTGGTGCGCGTGGCGATCATGCCGCAGCCGATGTCCACACCCACGGCCGCCGGCACGATCGCGCCCACCGTCGGCACGACCGAACCCACCGTCGCACCCTTCCCCAAATGCACGTCGGGCATGACCGCCACCCAGCGATGGATGAACGGCAGCTTGGCGATATTGATCAGCTGTTCGCGCGCGGCGTCCTCGAGCGGCACGCCATGGGTCCACGCCTTGATCGGCACGGCGCCCGGCTCGTTGATCACCTGATAACTCTTGCTCACGGTCCTTCTCCTTGCCCTGAGACAGTGCCCGACCGCGGGGACCGTCCATTTCCATCATAAAAGTGCGGCGACTAGGTTTTAGTGAAACCCCTGCTCTACCACTGAGCTACGATGCGATAGCTATCGCATCGACGGGAGTCGAACCCGCGACACGGGACGTCTGAAGTCATGTAGTTCCACTGGCATTCGCCACGACGCAAAAAACTTTTCCAACCCACGATAGATGCAGCGACGAGAATGATGAAGCATCCTGCGCAACGACATTCGAGCGTGTCGTCTTGCAAGCGGGACTCGAACCCGTTCGCCCGAAGGCTTACCAAGTAACTCCATCTGCATTCGCTGCAAAACAAACCTGTGCCATTCCGGTAGCGGCAAGGCGACAACCTTGCGAGAGATGCCGGGTTCGAACCGGCGAGATCCAGGTAGTCCCTCGCGCATTCGCCTTACTCCGCTGGCCCAACCCCGGCAGGCACTCCTGCCGGGGAAGGACGTTTCAGAGCGCCATCGCCTCGATGCGCTCCACCCAGCTGCGGGTTTCCGTTCCTTCGGTTGCCACGCCAGCCAATAAATCGAACACCGCGTCGCTAAAGCCGCCGACGTGCAACACATCCTGCGTCTGCACGGTCTGGCTGGTTGCGTATGGCTGCAGGTCGATGCAGACCATGCGCGCCTGCGGACAACGCGACTTCAATACCGCCCACTGCCGCATGCTTTCGCTGCCACCGCTGGTACGCGTGTCCACCCAACTCTGGTTGTCCGACACCAGCACCAGCAGATCCACTTCGCTGCGCTGCCGGTTCAATTCGGTCAACGCTGCGCTTACCGCGGTACCGCCACCGAGCAGACCGGCCAGCTGCGCCGCCTGCGTCATCACGCTGTCACGCGGATTCACGCGGCAATCGCGCACGGCTTCGGCGAACGGAATGATCCGCGTCTGCGGATTGACCCGCTTCAGGCAGGCAGCCAACAGCGCCGCCACGTCGACACAGCGCACCGCCGAGGTGGCCCCGCGCCGGAATCCGGTCAGCGCAGAACCCATCGAACCGGACACGTCCACCGCCACCACCACGTTGCCGTCTACCTTGGGCACGTTGCGGGTAGCCACCTCCATGGCGTCCTGCAACGCTTCCGCGATAGCCGGCGGCATATCTCTGGAAACCGACCGGAAAGCCGCCATCAGCTGATACGGAAAGACACGCGCACGCCGGATCGCTTCCGCATCGCGCAGGCGTTCGACGATGCTCTGCGTAAGCGCTGCATCCTCGAACACGCCGTGGCGCCCGAACGCATTCAAATTCATGCGCGTGGTCTGCCACGAAGCACGCAAAGCGATAGCCTTCCAATGCGACGCCTGCAACGGCAGCGCGGTCAGGTACTGGAACGGCAGATCCGGCACCGCCTCGCCCGGCTGTTGCTTGAACGCTTCCAGCTCGCGCACCTTCGCCGGCAACTTCGCCGCGTCGCAAGGCCTGCCGATCAGCCACGCATACAACGCTGCGCGTTCTGCATCGGCGGGCTTGGGATGCACCATGCGAATCACATCGGCCAGGGACGGCTTTTCGCCGATCGCCGCACTCAACACCGCATCAACCGATGCGTTTTCCAGCCAGCGCTGAACCAGACGCTTGGGCCGCGTACCGAGCGATTTGCGTCCTGTCACGCCGCTACGCAGGATCTGCACGAAGTTGCGAAGCATGCGTCCGTTGTCGATGACCCGGTCGAACACCTTTTCCAGCAGCTCCCCGTCGCACCCGGCGAGGTATGCCAGCAAAAGAGCCGGCATGTCTTTCATGTAGGCCGTGCGGCGCGCATACAGCGCCGTGCGGGCCACGTAAGCGGGCGACACCCTCCGGCAAGCGGCGAGGACCTGCGACAACTGCGTTGCGGCATCGCTATAGAAGATGCCGTTGAAACATCCGGTTGCCGCGCACAACGCCAGCTCCGCCTCGGCGGAACGCTGGTAGGCCGCGCCGCCCGCTTCGTTGCGGACCTCTGCCGCCGGAACCATCCGGCCGCGCGAACTGGCGAAAAGTTGGGTGTTGACCATGGGGCATCTCCTTGCTTTGCCCTATCGATTGCAGTTGTCGTGCCAACACCGGAAGCACCAATTCAATTGGCTGATTTATATACAGTTATTTCCTTTACGAAGCTATTGCTTGATCGGCTAGCCTTCTATATTTCGATAGAAATGGATATCTATTTATCTTATTTTATCGTCATGAAACCCAAAGTCGTGATCGGATTCCTCGGCACCCAGCTGGATGCCGGCCACAGCGCCGGACGGTGGGAGAAATGGCGGCCCTCCGTCGCGCTGGGCATGCACGAGGACTTTCTGATAAGTCGCCTCGAACTGCTGGCGGACTGCCGGCGCTACGGCGACCTGGCCCGCCAGGTGCAAGCCGATATCGCGCAGGTGTCACCGGAAACTCAGGTGGAGTTGCGCGACACCTATATCGGAGACCCGTGGGATTTCGAATCGGTGTATTCGGTGCTGCATGAATTCAGCCGCAGCTATCCGTTCGATACCGAGGCCGAGGATTACTACATCCACATCACCACCGGTACGCACGTGACGCAGATCTGTCTGTTCCTGCTCACGGAAAGCCACTATTTCCCTGCCCGCCTGCTGCAGACCTCGCCGCCACGCAAACAGCGCGAAGGCGTCAGCGGCAGCTTCAATATCATCGACCTGGATCTATCCAAATACGACCGGATCGCCGAACGATTCGAGCGCGAGCAACAGGAAGACCGCGCTTACCTCAAAAGCGGCATTGCCACGCGCAACGCGGCATTCAACGGGATGATCGAGCAGATCGAAACGGTGGCCATCCGCTCGGCCGCACCCATGCTGCTGATGGGGCCTACCGGCGCAGGCAAAAGCCAGCTCGCCAGGCGAATCTTCGAATTGAAGAAATTGCGCCACCAGCTGCCCGGCAATTTTGTCGAGGTGAACTGCGCCACCTTGCGCGGCGACGGCGCCATGAGCGCACTGTTCGGGCACGTCAAAGGAGCCTACACGGGTGCGGCGAATGAACGCGCCGGCTTGCTGCGCTCGGCCAACAAAGGATTGCTGTTCCTCGATGAAATCGGCGAACTCGGTGCCGACGAGCAGGCGATGCTGCTGCGGGCACTGGAAGAAAGGCGGTTTCTTCCGGTGGGGAGCGACAAAGAAGTGCAGAGCGATTTCCAACTCATCGCCGGCACCAACCGCGATCTGGGGCGGCGCGTGGAAGACGGCGGATTTCGGGACGACCTCTATGCACGCCTCAATCTGTGGACCTTCGAGCTGCCGGGCCTGGCCGATCGCCACGAAGATATCGAACCCAACCTCGATTTCGAACTGGACAAATTTGCCAAGGCCAGTCAGCGCCGGGTGACATTCAATCGCGAGGCGCGCGATCGCTTTCTGGCCTTCGCGACTTCAGTGGAGGCGAGCTGGAAAGGCAACTTCCGCGACCTTGGCGCATCGGTGACCCGCATGGCCACCTTGTCCGCCTCCGGGCGCATCCGCGTGGAAACCGTCGAGGAGGAAATCCGGCGACTGCAACGCCTGTGGGGCGCCCCCGGAAAGCAGGAAGACGCGCCATTGCGGGAACTGCTGGGCGACCGGCTGCAGGAGATCGATCGCTTCGATCACGCCCAGTTGCGCGACGTGATCGCCATTTGCCGAAGGGCACGTTCGCTGTCGGAAGCCGGCCGCACCTTGTTCGCTGCATCTCGCCAACGCCGCGCGTCCACCAATGATGCGGACCGCCTGCGCAAATACCTGGCGCGCTTTGAACTTACCTGGGAACGGATCAAGCAGGCGGAATGAGCCAAGGCGCCTGCTGCAAGCTCCCCATCAGCTCTTTTTAGCCGCCTGCCACGGCGCGTATTCCCAGCAGCTCTGGTAATACTTGTTGAGGATGTTGTTCAAGCCGTCCAGTTGGAACTCGAAACCGTAGCGGAGGGTGCTGCTCTTGTCTCGTACCCATGCACCGATGGTGTGCGCGCTGGTCAGATAGCCGAGCTGGCTGGAGGGATAGGAGCGGGTGATCATCACGGACTGATCGTCGACCGTGGCGTTGTCAGGTTGCTGCGGCTGAATTTCGGCACGATTGATTTCGAAGAACGAACGCGCGCTGCGCGCCACGATCTTGCCCGCGTGATCGGCGCCCACCGTGTCGTAGGCGGTAAGCGTTACGCCCCCGTGCTTGCATTGCAGGGTCATGCGATGCGCACCGCCGCGCTTCACTTCGTTGAGTTCCAGGTAAGGCGCGCCGTCCTGCAGCTTGTAGGTGGCGATCAGCGGCAGGCGGCCGTTGTTGGCCAGGCGCGAGGCAATCATCTGGTCGGCATTGAGCCAGGTGATGCCGTTGCTGGATGCGGACGACGGCGCCGTCAGCGCGCCGGGGTCGATGTCCATCTCTTTGAGGTAATTCGCTAGCTCATCGCCGGCTTTCGGCACGGGATCGCTCGCGGTCGCGGGCGGATCGCCAGCGGGACGCGCGCTGAAACCGATGCGGTCGGCGCCCGTCGGTGCCCAGCGGTAAAGACCGCCCAGATACGCGTAAGTGCAGGCATCCGTGCACTGCGCGGGCTTGCCCACCGAGCCGGTGTGATGCGGCAGGCGCGCCGTGCCCAGGTGCGTCACCATCGAACCTTCCCGAAACAGGCGGCCCAGTGCGATGCCGGCGCCGGTGTCGGCACCCGACGCATTCAAATAGATGTCCGAACCGTTGGCGATCTTGCCGGTGCGCATCATCGATTCGAATCGCTGCGCGGCGTCGGCGTCGATCACGCCGGACAGATACACCTGCGGCGCCTTGGCGACCGTGAGGGTAAGGCGGTCGTTGTTGACCTGGATCGCGAACGAGCTGGTGTTCGAATCGCGGACCGCTTCCTTGTGCGTGGAAGCGGCGCGGGCAACGTGCATCGCGCCCAGGCAGGTAAGCAGCAAAACTCCACACAGGGCGCCACGACGGAAGGACTTGCGCCGGAGATCCGGCTGATCGGTGTAACGGTGTGGCACTACGGCTCCTGGGCCCGGGGCGGCTTGACGACTTGCGACCGCACAGTGTCGTCGCTGCCGGATGTCCTACAGGTGAATGTGAGGTAATCGGGCGTTCGGGACGGCACGAAAAACCCGCGCGCGCGTCGCAAGAAAATTCGCGCGAAGCCGTCCTGGCCAAGCGCATTGGCGACGTGCGTCGAAGAATGCGCAACGTGTCCTTTTTACCCCCCGTTAGTTGACGCACCTCTTCACTCGCCAAGCACAAACTTCATCCTACGCTCCCGCGGCCGTTGGATCAGCGCATCCCCGGCACCCCTGGGGAGGGGGCACTACTTTCGTTTCCTCGCAATCTCTTCTCCGTTTTCATTGACTACCTTGGGAGTAGCAACCGATGAATAGATCAGATTCGAAGGGACAGCTTCAGACAAAAGGAATTTCCAGCCTGGGCCGCAAGACTTGCGGCCTTTCATTTGCCATCGTGATGGCGTTCGGCATGGCCGGCGCGGCGAACGCGGCGCAGTTCATGACCCATCACGTGCGGGATGCGGTGAGTCAGGCGACGGCGAAGCAGGTCGGGAGCCTGCCTGCCAGCAAGTTGATGGCCATCGACGTGGTCTTGCCGGTGCGCGACCAGGCCAGCCTCGACCAGTTCGTGGCGAACGTCACCAATCCGATGAGCCTGCAGTATCGCCAATACGTGACGCCGCAGGAGTTCACGGCCCGCTTCGGCCCGACGCAGCAGGACTACGACACGGTAGTCCGCTATCTGAAGCAGTACGGCTTCACCGTTACCGGCGGCAGCCGCGACAGCATGGATGTGCACGTGGTGGGTCCGGTCTCCTCGGTGGAGGCGGCCTTCAACGTGAAGATGCACACCTATCAGCATCCCACCGAGAATCGCACGTTCTACGCGCCGGATCGCGAGCCGACCACGGGGCTGGCGATTTCGCTGTGGCACGTATCGGGACTGGACAATTTCTCGATCCCGCATCCGCAGTTCGTGAAGAAGAGCGACTACGCCGCCGCGCACGGCATCTCGCCGGAAGCGGTGGTCTCGCACGCCACGACCGGCTCGGGCCCGTCTGCCTCGTTCCTGGGCAGCGACATGCGCGCGGCGTATTACGGCAACGGTTCGCTGAACGGCTCGGGGCAAACGTTGGGCCTGTTCGAATATGAAGGTATCAACACTTCCGACATTTCGCTGTATTACACCAACGCCAAAGAAACCAATCCGAACAACCTCACCGTCGTCTCCACTGACGGCACGGCGACCAATTGCAGCGGCAGCTGCACCGACGGCGAGCAGGCTTTGGACGTGACCCAGGCGCAAGGCATGGCGCCGGGGCTGGCTCACGTGATCATGTATGTCGGCTCCACCGACACCGCGATCATCAGCGCGATGACCACGACAACCGATTCCAACGGCGTGCTGCCGCAGACCATCGGCTGCTCGTGGGGCTGGACGCCGGAGGACGCGACCACGCTCGATCCGTATTTCGAAAAGATGGCCGCGCAGGGCCAGAGCTTCTTCGTCGCTTCCGGCGACTCGGGCGAGTGGACCAAGACCGGCAATGCGGAATCGTGGCCGGCTGACGATGCCCACATCATCGGCGTGGGCGGCACCGACCTGACCACGGCCAGTGCCGGCGGCGCATGGAAATCGGAAACCGCGTGGAGCGATTCGTCGGGCGGCATCTCGCCGAACGACATCGCCATTCCCACCTGGCAGCAGATCTCCGGCGTGATCACCACCACCAACAAGGGTTCGAAGACGTATCGCAACGGTCCGGACGTAGCGGCCAATGCGAACTTCACCTTCTACACCTGCGCCATGGGCAGCTGCCAAGCCAACGAATACGGCGGCACCAGCTTCGCGGCACCGATGTGGGCAGCGTTTATCGCGCTGGCCAACCAGCAGGCCGCCAGCCTGGGCAAGTCGTATGTCGGCTTCTTCAACCCGACGATCTATGCCAACAACGCGCCGGGTGGCTCGACCTACACCAGCACGTTCCACGACATCACCAGCGGCAAGAACCTGAAGTATTCCACCGAGAAGGGTTACGACCTGGTCACCGGTTGGGGCAGCCCGCAGGCTGCGCTGATCAACAACCTGGTGCCGTAATCGCGGCCGAAGTCGTTAGCGTAAGAAAGCAGGCCCGGGCTCATGCCCGGGCCTGTTCGCTGCAAGCAGCCATTCGCTACCATGGCCCGACGTCTAACGAGCAGGCCACGGGGCGATGCCAACTTTCCTCGACGAACTTTTCGGGCACATCGTTCCTGCCAGGGGCTCGTTTCGTCCGCGCAGGCGACACTCGCTCTGCGCCGGCTTGATCGCTTGCGGCATGGCCGTCTGCGCTTCCGCCACCACGGCGGAGCAAACGCGCTGGCAACACGAAGCACAGGCCGTCACGATCACGCGCGACGACTGGGGCATTGCGCACGTACACGGCAAGACGGATGCCGATGCCGTGTTCGGCATGGCTTACGCGCAAGCCGAAGACGACTTCAATCGCGTGGAGACCAATTACCTCAATGCGATGGGGCGGCTGGCCGAAGCCGAAGGCGAATCGCAGATCTGGCGCGACCTGCGCATGAAGCTGTTTATCGACCCTGCCGACCTGCAACGCGACTATGCCGACAGCCCGGCCTGGTTGAAGGCGCTGATGAACGCCTGGGCCGACGGCCTCAACGACTATCTGGCCACGCACCCGGGCGTGCATCCGCGCGTAATCAACCACTTCGAACCGTGGATGGCGCTCAGCTTCAGCGAAGGCAGCATCGGCGGCGACGTCGAGCGCGTGTCGCTGCACGATCTGCAAGCGTTCTACGACAAGGGCGAACCGGCGGTCGCCGTGGTCGATACGCCTTCCAGCTGGGTGGAGCCCTCCGGTTCCAACGGCATCGCGATCGCACCCAGGCTGACGGCGGACGGACATGCCCTGCTGCTGATCAATCCGCACACCTCGTTCTACTTCCGCTCCGAATTGCAGATGAGCAGCGATCAGGGCCTGGATGCCTACGGCGCGGTGACGTGGGGCCAGTTCTTCGTCTACCAGGGGTTCAACCGGCACATCGGATGGATGCATACCTCGACCACGGCCGATGCGGTGGACGAGTTTGCCGAGACCATCGTGCATCAGAACGGCAAGCTGTTCTATCGCTACGGCAATGCGCTGCGTCCGGTGACGACGCGACAGATCACGGTGCCGTACCGCAAGCCGAACGGCTCGATGGGCCAACGCAGTTTCACGGTCTATGCCACCCATCACGGCCCGATCGTGCGTGCACTCGACGGCAAGTGGATCGCCGAGGCGTTGATGAACAGGCCGATGCAGGCACTGGAGCAGAGTTGGCTGCGCACCAAGGCCAGCGATTACGCCAGCTACCTCAAGGTGGCCGAACTGCAGGCCAATTCGTCCAACAACACGCTGTTTGCGGACGACAAGGGCGAGATCGCCTATTTGCATCCGCAGTTCATTCCAAAGCGCGACGATCGCTTCGACTACACCAAGCCGGTGGACGGCAGCGATCCGGCGACCGACTGGCACGGCTTGCTGCCGCTCGACAAGCTGCCGCACGTGGTGAATCCGCCGAACGGCTGGGTGATGAATACCAACGACTGGCCTTACTCCGCCGCCGGTCCTTACAGCCCCAGGCGCGAGGATTTTCCGCGTTACATGGACACGGTGGGCGAGAATCCGCGCGGCATCCACGCCACCATGCTGTTGACCGGCAAGCAGGGCTTTACGCTGACCTCGCTGATCACCCTGGCATTCGATTCTTATCTACCGGAGTTTGCGCGGCAGATACCGATCCTGGTCGGCGACTACGATGCGCTGCCGGCAAGCGATCCGCTCAAGCAAAAGCTGGCCGGCCCGATCGCCCTGCTGCGCACCTGGGACTATCGCTGGGGCATCGCTTCGATGCCGACGACCTTGGCGGTGTACTGGGGCGACATCCTGTGGGACAAGATGGACAAGGCCGACAACGCCGAGGGTCTGTCCGTCTACGAACGGATGGCGAAAACCGCCGGCGCGCAAACGCGCTTGCAGGCATTGGCCGATGCCTGCGACCGGCTGCAAAAGGACTTTGGCAGCTGGGGCGTGCCGTGGGGCGAGGTGAATCGTTTCCAGCGCATCAACGACGACATCGCACCGCATTTCGATGACGGCAAGCCCAGCATCCCGGTGCCCTTCACGTCGTCGCGCTGGGGATCGCTGGCGTCGTTCGGCGCGCATCGCTGGCCCGGCACCAGGCGCTACTACGGCACCAGCGGCAACAGCTTCGTGGCCGTGGTGGAATTCGGCGACAAGGTACGCGCCCGCGCGATCACCGCGGGCGGCGAAAGCGGCCATCCCGGTTCAGCGCATTTCAACGACGAAGCCGAGCGCTACACCACCGGCAACCTGCGCGAGGTGTATTTCTGGCCGGAGCAGTTGCAGGGGCACGTGGAGCGTACTTACCACCCGGGGTCGTGATGGCGCAGGCTCAGCCGCCGTTGGCGGCTTCGTGCTCGTTATCCAGGCGCGCGAACGAAGCGGACAGGCTTTGGCACCATTCCTCCCACGCGCGCACCGCCTCGGCCAGGCTGTCGCACCAGCCGGTACGCTGTTCGCAAGCGCATTCCAATTGATGTCGTTCGGCCAATACCGCGAAGGCCGCGGCTTCGTCGCGCGCGCTACCGTGTGCGCGGTAGTGATGCGGTTCTTTCCCGCAATTGGTGCAGGCGGCGAATGACCCGGCCGGGTGGGTGACCTGACGCTGCATCACTTACGTTCTCCGCCACGCAGCGATATCCGCACGGCCGCGCCCTCAACTGACCAGGTCGCGCCGCGGCACTGCGGCGGACATCCCGTGTGCGGCATTGCGGCCGGACAGCTTGGCCGCATAGAGCGCGCGGTCAGCGGTCTGCAGCAATGCATCGCACTGCTCCTGGACGTCTTGCGCATAGGGTACGCATGCCAGCGTTGCCGCGCCGATGCTCAGGGTCACCTTGCCGTACTGGCTCTGCGCGTGCGGAATATTCAGTGCGCGGATGGCATGCACGATCGCACCGGCGACTTTCAGCGCACCGATCGCATCGGTGCCGGGAAGGATGGCGACGAATTCGTCGCCACCGTAGCGCCCCACCAGGTCGTCGTGGCGGTGCACGGTTTTTTTCAGCTCCGCCGCCACCGCGCGCACGCATTCGTCGCCGCGCAAATGGCCGTAGCTGTCGTTGTATTTCTTGAACACGTCCACGTCGATCATCAATACCGACAGCGGATGATCCGCGCGCATCGCGCGATGTACCTCGGCTGCCAGCACTTCATCGACCTCGCGACGATTGGGCAGGCCGGTGAGGTGGTCGTTCTTGGCGTAGTGTTGCAGCTTGCGATTGGCCTCTTCGAGCTTCTGCTCGGCCTGCTTGCGGTCGGTGATGTCCATCAGCGCGGTCGTGATGGCCACCACCTGCCCCATCAGGTTGTGCACCGGATTGGCCAGCACCTGGTAGAACTTGTCGCCGAGGGCGATTTCGCGTGCCGGCACCTGCTCGCCCGCATCCAGCTGCTTGAAGTTGCGGCGCAGTCGCTCGCCGGCGCCGTGCATGAAGGCATCCACCTTGCGCCCGACCAGGTCTTCGGGCGAAACGCCGTACAAGGAAGCATAGGCGGCGTTGGCGGTGAGATAACGACCATCGCGGCCGATCAACGACAGTGCGCTGGGCGCGTTGTCATAAACCGCCAGCATGCGGAACACGCTTTCGCTCTGCGCCAAGTCCACGTCCACCACGCCTTGCGAGATGCCGCGGTATCCCTGCCAATGACCGGCTTCGTCGCGCAACGGCACGGCATCGGATTCCAGCGCCAGCGTGCTGCCGTCGGCGTGTACGTGGCGGGAAATCACACAGGCGAAGGGTGCGCCCGGCCGGGCGTGAAGAAAACGCGCCGCACGCACGGCTTCCGCCGCCTGCATGAAGGCGTAGACGGGTTGGCCCAGCACGCTTTCGCGCTCGCGCCCCAGCAACTGCAGCAGCGGCTCGGCCACCTTGGTGAAGCGCCAGTTGCGATCGGTTTCCCACTGCCATTGGGGATGCGCGCGGATCACCGCGTGCAGGCGTTCGAGCGTTTCTCCATTCATATCCAGAAACATCGTGGATACCTCGTCACACGTGGCGCCTGCTGCCAGCCTGTCCCGGCTCCGCGCCAGGACAGTACATTTTCCGTGGCGCTGTCAGCCGCGGCGGAACACCTGCCTCGCACGGCGGCGATCCCTGCGTGGCGACCAAGGGTTTCCCACCCCCGCTCCTTGCAACGAAATCCCGACAGGCACAACTCACAGGGGGTAGTGCATACCTGCCGCCAACGTAAACTCGCTGACACACGCCTTTCCATAGTCGTGCGGGAAAGCTGGAACGCAGCTGCCGGTCGTCGCGGCCATGCGTTGCCTCTTGGTGTGCAGGATGCTTTCCGGGCGCGGAAGGCTGTATCGGACGATTCCTAAAAGTCGCGGCGCAGCACGCGCTCGTTCAACTTCTGCCCAGGCAAGCGCGCAGACGGGGGAGCCAGCGCGTCACCCCGCATTCGCCATGACGCGGGCCTTCGCGGACGATTTGCGATGAGGCGGAATTCGTCGGGTTACGCTTCGCTAACCCGACCTGCGCAGGGGCGCGCTATCGGAACTTGCGGGCGGTCAGAGCAGGCCGTATGCCCGTGCGTATTCGAACAGCTGCGTATTGGACGTGACGCCCAGCTTGCGCATCGCGTCGTTCTTCTGCTGGCTGACCGTCTTCACGCTGCGGTGCAGGTGTTCGGCGATCTGCGTCACCGTCAGCCCCTGCGCGTAAAGCCGCACCACTTCGGCCTCGCGCTGGGAAAGCACGGCCGGGTCGGTGCCGCTTTCCGGCGGCGCGGCGGACCAGTCGGCGACGTGCTCGCGCATGGCTTCGCAGATATAGGTGCGGCCGTTGAGCACCGCACCGATGGCCAGCAGCAGTTCCTTCATCATCGCGACCTTGCCGACCAGGCCGTTGACGCCAGCGGCCAGCATGCCGCGGGTGAGCGCCGGGTTGTGCACCATGGTCAGCACGATGATCGGCAGCTTGGGATGATCCCGGCGCAGGCGCTTGAGCAAGGACAGGCCATCGCCCGAGCCGTCTTCGTAGGGCATCGAGAAATCGGTGATCAGCAGATCGCAGGGCTCGCTGCCGAGCACGCTCAGCAGCTCGCCGCCGCTGTTGGCCTCGGCCACTACTTCGACGTTGCCGAGTCCTTTGAGCAATGCGCGGACGCCGAGCATCACGACGGGATGGTCATCGGCGATGACGATCCGGGTTATCTCGCCAGTTGGGGACATAGCCTAACTTTGTGAAAGTCCAAAGCCGGCGGCAGGAACCGGACCGCCCGTTGGGTGGAATTCTAGCAAACGCTTTGGATTGATCTTGCCCCGCAAACAGGCATGATGGCGCTGCCGCTGGCGCAGCGCTGGGCGGCTTGCACGTGCACCCCGGCCCTCCTGATCGAAACCTTGTCGTGAGCCTTGCGTTTTTCACAAGCGGTGCTGGGATGGGCTGGCTCGATGCCGGCCCGGTTTCGCTAGCGGTGACCGTGCTTGCCGGCCTGCTGAGCCTTACCGCCATTTTGGCACTGGCGATCTTGCGGGTGGTGTTCGTGCAGCGGCAAAAGCTGGCCGATGCCGAGTCGGCCTTGCGCCAGCAAGGCGAACGGCAACAGGTGCAACTGGATGCAATGCCGTTTCCGGTCCTGGTGAAAGATGCCGCTGGCCGTTATCTGGCCCTGAATGCCGCCTGCCAGCGTAGGCTGGGCATCGATCCGGTAAAGGCGGTCGGCCAGTCCAGCCTCGGCCTCGACGCCCCGCGCTGGCTGCCCCAGGTGGACGGCACGCCGGCGGTGCAGCG
Source organism: Dyella mobilis (assembly GCF_016904945.1). GTDB lineage: Bacteria > Pseudomonadota > Gammaproteobacteria > Xanthomonadales > Rhodanobacteraceae > Dyella_B > Dyella_B mobilis. Next base: position 582,170 of record NZ_JADIKF010000038.1, on the reverse strand, counting down.
CGTGCATCAACTCGGGCTGGATGCGATACGCGAAGACAAGGTGCAACGCGGCGAGGTGAATTATCTCAGCGAAGACGGACGGCAACGCACGGGCTTGTTCCTGGAATCGCCGACACGTGCGTCCGATGGCAGCGTTACCGGTTCAATCGGCATGTTGCTGGACATCACTGAATACCGCCAGATCGAACTGGCTGCGCGCGCCACCGAGCAAAGCCTGCGCGACATCACCCAGCACGTGCCGGTGGTGGTGTTCGCGGTGCGCCGCGGCAGCGACCGCCTGCAACGGCTGGCCTTTACCGCCGGCAACCTCGCCGCCTTGTTCGGGCTGGAAGCGGCGGATGTCGTGGAAAACGGCGACGTGCTGCGCGACTGGCCTTTCCACGACCGCATCCACGCCGAGGATGCGCCCGCCTTGCGCCGGCTGCTGCAGCGTGCCACCCGCCACCACGGCACTGTCACGCTGGATTTCCGCGCTTACGGCGCCGAGGGCCTGCGCTGGATCCACCTGGTGATGGGCACGCGCCGCCTGCCCGATCGCGGCGTGGAATGGATCGGCTACTTCATCGACACCACCAGCATCAACGCGCACAACGAAACCCTGCTCGCCGCACGTGACGCGGCCGAACGCGCGTCCAAGGCCAAGGCCGATTTCCTGGCCACCATGAGCCACGAAATCCGCACGCCGATGAACGGCGTGATCGGCATGCTGGAGCTGCTCGGACGCACGCCGCTGGACGAAGAGCAGCACGAGCTGGTGCACGCGGTGGAAGATTCCGCCGGCGTGCTGATGCAGGTGCTCAACGACGTGCTGGATTTCTCCAAGCTGGAAGCCGGCAACCTGCGCCTGGACGACGCGCCGTTCGATCTGCGCACACTGATCGACAACGTAGTCGGCATGATGACCGGCCCGATGCACAAAAAAGGCTTGCAGATCGACGTCGGCGCCGATGCCGGACTGGCCGGCAAGCTGCTGGGCGACAGCGTGCGCATCCGCCAGATCCTGCTGAACCTGCTCAACAACGCCAGCAAGTTCACCGAGCACGGCAGCGTGGGCGTGCAAGTGCGCGTGATCGGCGACGACGGCGAGGCGCAGCGCTTGCGCCTGAGCGTCATCGACACCGGCATCGGCATTGCGGCCGACAAGCAGGCCAATCTGTTCACGCCGTTCTCGCAGGCCGAATCGTGGACCACCCGCCGCTACGGCGGCACCGGCCTGGGGCTGGCCATCTGCCGGCACCTGGTGCAGTTGATGGGTGGCAGCATCACGTTGAGCAGCCGCCCGGGCGAAGGCACCAAGGTCACGCTGGAACTGCGCCTGCCGATCGCGCAACGCGAGATCGACCGCCCCGCCGACCTCCCCGGCCGCCACGCCATCGTGCGACTGGCATCGGCCGGCACCGCTGCCGCGTTGAGCGCCCACCTCATCGCACTGGGCCTGACCGTCGAGCAGATACCGCCTGTGCAACCGATGCGCCGGGGCATTGCCGCCAATCTGCTGTTTATCGATCCCGACGACCAGGAAAGCGCAGGCATGATCGCCGCGCAGGCTATCCTGGTCGATGCGCGCAGCAACGGCAGCAGCGGCCTGCTGGGTGACGAACGCTGGTGGCTGCACGTCAATCCGTTGAAATGGCAAACCCTGGCGCGAACCTGCAGCCTTGCACTGAAACCGCTACCGCCGCCATCGCGCGAACGCGTGGCCGCACCCGCTGCGCTCGCACCGTCACGCGCCATGCAAGGCCGCATCCTGGTCGCCGAAGATCATCCGATCAGCCAGTCGCTGGTGCGACGGCAACTCGATCTGCTCGGCTGCTTCTGCGAGGTGGTTGGCGACGGTAAGGCCGCCTATGACACCTTGCTTCGCGGCCACTACGACCTGCTGATGACCGATTGCCAGATGCCGCTGATGAACGGCTACGAATTGGCCGGCGCGTGGCGCAAGCACGAGGCGGAGGCGGGACGCGGCGAACACCTGCCGATCGTCGCCATGACCGCCAACGCCCTGGATGGCGAGATCGAGCGCTGCCGCGAAGCCGGCATGGACGACTACCTCAGCAAGCCGCTGCAATTGCGCCAACTGGAGGAAAAAGTGCGCGCGTGGCTGCCCGCCGCCGACACCGCAACTTCGCCGCCGGAGCCGCTCTATCAGGATGCCTTCGCCGAACCGGGCATGGAGGATTTGCGCGGCGAAATGCTGCAAGTGCTGGCGCGCACCAGCGCGGCCGATCTGCACAAGCTTGAACAGGCCATGGCAGCCAGCGATGGCGAAGAAGCGCGCCGCACCCTGCACCGCACACTCGGCGCGTTGCAATTGTTCGTGACTGGACCGGTGATCAGCCAGGGACGCGCCCTGATGGAAGACCTCGGCGCAGAAGACCCCGCACCGGCATGGCGGCAATTGCCCGGCTACCTGCAGAACCTGCGGGGCGTGCTGTCGGATCTGGCGGGACACGCCGACCATACTTAAATGTATGGTTGCCGCCTTGGCAGCCCCTCCCCTGCTGGCTCACAATGGCTCTCGAATATTCGGCGCAGCCTGATGTCCCCAGGACCAAGGTCACCAGCCCGCGCCGATCCGTAACGTCGGGGGCGTTTCGTTGACGCGGCAAGCCCATGCCGCGCCGTTGTCTTTGGGGGTTCCGACGATGTATCCCACCCGGACCAGGCTGCTTCAGCAGCTTGCCGCGCTGCTCCTCGTGTTGTTGATCGTGCCGACGGTTTCCGCGGCGGACTGGGTGTACCGCGTGCGCCCGCAAGACAACATCTGGGAACTTTCCGGTCGCTACCTGCGGCCCGACGTGCCCTGGCAGAAACTGCAGGACTACAACAAAGTCGCCGACCCGCTGCATCTTCCGCCCGGCATGATGCTGCACATCCCGATCGCCTGGCTGCGCGTGCAGCCGGCCAAGGCCGAAGTGGTGGCGGTGATGGGCAGTGCGCACGTGCAATTGCCCGGCCAGATCCAGGCGGAAAACGTGGCGCCCGGCATGACGCTGGCCTACGGCACGCATTTGACCACCGACGCCAACGCCAGCCTCACTTTGCAGTTCGCCGACGGCTCCCGCGTGCTGATGCAGGAAAACTCCGCGCTGGACCTGGACCGCATGAGCGCCTACGGCCGCACCGGCATGGTCGATACACGACTGCGCCTGCAGCATGGCCGGGTGAGCAATGCCGTGACGCCGATGACCGGCCTGGGTGCGCACTTCAGCGTGGAAACGCCCGGCACCATTTCCAGCGTGCGCGGCACGCATTTCCGCGTCGGTGCCGATGACAACCACACCCAGACCGAAGTGCTGACCGGCCGCGTCGACGTGGCCGGCGACCACGCCCACGTGCTGGTTCCCAAGGACAAGGGCGTGGCGGTGGCGAACGGTACCCGCCCGACCAAGGCGGTGAACCTGCTTGCCGCACCGGCCCTGCATTGCCCGACCCAGGCGGTCAGCCAGATTCCCTACGTATTCGCCTGGACCGCATTGGACGGTGCGCAAAGCTACCGCGTGCAGCTGGCGCCCAACGACCGGTTCGAAGTGCTGCTGCTCGATCACGTCACCCATTCGCCGCAGCTCAGCCTGCCCGACGTACCCGATGGCGACTACGCCGTGCGCGTCCACGGCATCGACGGCAACCGGCTGGAAGGCGAGGACAGCGTGTGCACCCTGCACATCAGCGGTCATCCGCAACCGCCGCTGGTGATGGAACCGATCCCCGGCGGCAAGGCGCACGACACGCGTCCGCGTTTCCGCTGGACCGAAAGCATGGAAGCGGAATCGTACGTGTGGCAGCTGGCCAGCGATGCGCAGTTCACGCAACTGCTCGCAAGCGAAACCAAAATCACCGGCGACAACGTGCGCGCACCCAACGCGCTGCCTTTTGGCCGCTACTACTGGCGCATTGCCAGCCGCGACAAGAGCGACAAGGTCGGCCCCTACAGCGATGCAATGCCGTTCGACCTGGTGCCGCAACCGCCCGCGCCGTCCATGGGCAAGCCGAAGTCCTCGCACAACCAGTTGAGCTTCGGCTGGCAGGCTGGCGCGCCCGGTCAGCACTATCACGTTCAATTCGACCGCAAGCCCGACTTCGCGCATCCCACGATCGACCAGACCCTGGACCAGCCGGTGCTGCAAATGAAAAAGCCCGGCTCCGGCACCTGGTATGTGCGCGTGCAGACCATCGACACCGACGGCTACGCCGGCCCCTGGGGCGCAACGCAGAAGCTTCGCCTGGGTTGCACCTGGTGCCGCGTCGCCGCCGTGGCGGGTGGCGGCGGTCTGGTGTTGTGGTTGCTGCTATAAGAGAAACCGCACGTCCCCTCTCCCCGCCGGGGAGAGGGTTGAGGTGAGGGGACACGCTTGCGAAAAGCCTGCTTGCTGTCCGTGACCCACAACCCGGCACCTTCCTCGTCATCATTGATGCTTTCGGCAACCCCGACTCTTCACCTCATCCCTCTCCCTTTCGGCGAGAGGGAGACGCGGACCAGCCGCTGATGCCTACCGGCGCTTTCGCCTGGCTGGTGCGCGGCATGGTCTGGATGGCCGGCGTGGGCTTGTTGGTGCTGTTGATCGTCAGCGGCATCACCACGCCGCTGGATAACGGGCTTTACGATCTGCACGCGCGCTTCTGGCACTACACGCCGAAGGACGATGTGGTGATCGTGGCGATCGACCCGAAAAGCCTGGATGCGATCGGGCGCTTTCCCTGGCCGCGCTCGGTGTACGCGCAACTGATCGATCGCCTCACCGCCGACGGCGTGCGCGGCATCGGCATGGACGTAACCATGTCCACGCCCTCCGACGATCCGCACAACGACACGCTGGTGGCGGCCGCCATTCATCGCAACGGCAAGGTGGTGCTGCCGGTGTTTGCCGAAGCCGTCAACCTCGGTGGGCCGCTGCAGGAAGCCCTGCCGGTGACGGCCATTGCCAGCAGCGTGGCCGCGCTGGGCCAGGTCGATGTGGCCAAGGATGCGGACGAACGTGTACGCGGCGCCTACCTCAAAGCTGGCCTGGGCAGTCCGTACTGGCCGTCGCTGGCGTTGGCGCTGATCCAGCTTGCGCGGGGTTCGCCCATCACCGACCTGCCGGGACTGCACGACCCGGCCAACGACGATGCCTCGCCTTATCTGTGGATGCGCAACAACTACGTGCTGCTGCGCTACGCCGGCCCGTCGGGCACGTTCGGGCGTGTTTCCGCCAGCGACGTGATCGACGGCAACGTTCCCGCCGCGCTGCTGAAAAACCGCTGGGTACTGATCGGCGCCACCTCCGAAGGCCTCGGCGACATCCTGCAGACACCTGATTCCCCGATGCCCGGCGTGGAATACCAGGCCAACGTGCTCGAATCGCTGGAACGCGGCTGGCTGGTTACGCCGTTCGATTTCCTTGCGCAGTTCCTGCTTGCCGCGGCGATGCTGGCGCTGCCGCTGCTGCTGTACGGCCTGCCCGGCATCGGGCGGGGACTTTGGTTGCTGCTGGCAAGCGTGCTGCTGGTGTTGGCGGTATGCGTGGTGTTGCTGCGTTCACACTACTTTTGGTGGCCGCCGATGGCTTGCCTGACGGTGATGATGGTGGAATTTGCGGCCTGGAGGCTGCTGACGCTTCGCCGACGTTGAAGCGCCAGGCGCCAAAATTTCGACGGCGGGCATACCCGGCTTGCACGTTGCCACCGCGCCGTATGAGAGCCTGACAATTTCTAAACAATCTTTGAACTTCTCCCAGTCCACATTGGTACCCAGGGGAGCAACTACTGCTCATGCAATAGGTTGGGACGGGTTATGCGCAAGGCTGATTTCTTGGGTCTGGTTTCGGCTTCACTGGTTCTCGCGTGGATGACGTTGGCACCCGGGCTTGCCCGCGCCAGCGACGATCAGACGCTGAGTCCAAAGGAACAAGCCTTCCTCGCACGCGCCACCTCCGACAACGCCACACAGATCGCAATGGCCACGATGGCCCTGCAGAAATCGCAGAACCCCAAGGTGATCGCCTTGGCCAATGCCGTCATCGAAGAACGTAACGCACTCAATGCGCAGCTCAGCCCCTTCACCGCAAGAGTGCCCGCTGCACCGGCCACGAACGGCAACGCCAGCATCGCTTCCCTGCAATCGCTCGACGGCGACACGTTCGACCGCACCTTTGCCGGCTTGCTGGTAAGGGATCACAACCAGATCATTTCCGCCTACGAGTGCATCAAGGCTTCCGCATCCAACCCGGCGCTGCGCAACGTGGTGCATCACGCGGTACCGGCATTGCAGAACAACCTGATGACGGCGCTGACCGTGTTGCGTTCGGCGAACTGGGCACCTATCGCCCGCACGCAGGCGCTGGCTTCCACCGACACGCATGCGAACAAGACGCCGGTGTTCGTGGGCGAGTCGCTTTCCTCCATCGTCGCGATACCGTGGTGATGCGCGAATAACATCCCTACCGTATTCGAAAGAACGCCGCGCCTCGTCGCGGCGTTTTTTGTGGTTGCCACATTGGCTCTTGCGGCAGATCGACTTTCGTGTTTTCCACGTGAAAGCCGTCCATCTTTCTTCAATGAATACGTATGCAGCCGCTGGTTGCTGCACCGCGATGCTTCCTAACATCCCTCGCACCAGCTCTCGCCACTAGCGCAAGTTTCACAAAATCGATGGGGAGATCGATTCGCCTACGACACAGCTGCGGCAACGCGGGCTGAGAAGCCTGCTTGCGCCTTCAGGGAACTCAAGACAGCACATCCATTGCACCTCTTCACTTACGAAGCAGGATGGAGGCATGCCCTAATGAAGTGTCCGAAATTTTTCGTCGCCATGCTGGCTTGCGCAGGCCTGGCCGCGCTATCGCCAATGCCCGCCCGCGCCACCATCGACAGCATGAGCCTTGGCGCCAGCTACAACGCACAACAGACGCAAATCACCTTCCGCGTGTATTCCGCCAATGCCACCCGCATGGTGTTGTACTTGTACAGCGCCGGCTATGGCGTGCAGGAATCCGCGACGTATGCGCTGACCAACGTAGGCAGCGGGGTGTGGCAGGTGGTGGTACCGGTTTCGTCGATCCAGAATGCCGGCATCACCGGTTCGGTGTATTACGGCTACCGCGCGTGGGGGCCGAACTGGCCCTACAGCAGCAGTTGGAGCAAAGGCTCTTCGACGGGCTTCGTTTCCGATGTGGACAGCAACGGCGACCGCTTCAATCCCAACAAGCTGCTGCTGGATCCCTATGCACAGGAAATCAGCCAGGATCCGCTCAACGCGCAAAACCAGGACGCCGACATCTTCGCCACCGGCGCTACTGTCGACTCGACCTTCGGCGTTGCGTATCGCCAGATCGACAGCGGCACGTACGCGCCCAAGGGCATCGTGCTTCCACCCAGCACGCAAGGCACCGGCACCAAACCCACGCGCGCGCAGAAAGACGACGTGATCTACGAAGTAAATGTGCGCGGCCTGACCAAGCAGGATTCGAGCATTCCTTCGCAGTATCAAGGCACCTATTACGGCGCAGGCTTGAAAGCGAGCTACCTGGCCAGCCTCGGCGTGACGGCGGTGGAGTTTCTGCCGATGCAGGAAACGCAGAACGACGAAAACGACGTGATCCCCAATTCGACCCAGGACCAGAATTACTGGGGCTACATGACGGAGGACTTCTTCGCCCCCGATCGTCGCTACGCTTATAACAAGGCCGCTGGCGGTCCCACCGCGGAATTCCAGGCCATGGTGAAGGCATTCCACAACGCCGGCATCAAGGTGTACATGGACGTGGTGTACAACCACACCGCTGAAGGAGGCACCTGGACCAGCACCGATCCGACCACCGCCACCGAAATTTCCTGGCGCGGCCTGGACAACGCCACGTACTACGAACTGACCACCGGCAACCAGTATTTCTACGACGACACTGGCATCGGCGCCAACTTCAACACCTACAACCCCGTCGCACAGCAGATGATCATCGATTCGCTCGCTTACTGGAGCAACACGATGGGCGTCGACGGTTTCCGTTTCGACGAGGGACCGATTCTCGGCAACAACTGTTTGAACCAATCGTACGAAGCAGCCGCACCGAACTGCCCGAACGGCGGCTTCAATTTCGATGCCTCCGATTCCAAGGTGGCTATCAACCAGATTCTCGCCAACTTCACCGTGCGTCCGGCTGGCGGCGGAACGGGACTGGATTTGTTTGCCGAACCGTGGAGCGCCAGCGGCGGCAACGACCAGGGACAATTCCCAGCCGGCTGGTCGGAATGGAACGGCGCGTTCCAGGCCACGCTTCGCCAGGCGCAGAACGAACTGGGCAACATGACCATCTCCATTGGCCAGGATGCACAGGACTTCACCGGCTCGGCCAATATCTTTCAAGGCAATGGCCGCTATCCGTGGAACTCCACCAACTACATGGATATCCACGACGGCTTTACGCTGTTCGACATCTACTCCTGCGACAACCCGAACAATAGCCAGGGCTGGCCTTACGGTCCCTCATCCGGCGGCAACAGCACCAACTACAGCTGGAACCAGGGCGGCGCCGCCTTGGATCAACGCCGCGCGGCACGCACCGGACTGGCATTCACCATGCTCTCGGCCGGTACGCCGATCATGGCCGGCGGCGACGAATACCTGCGCTCGCTCCAGTGCAACAACAATCCCTACAACGTCGACTCCACCGCCAACTGGCTGACTTACTCGTGGACCAGCGACCAATCCAATTTCTACAACTTCGCGCAACGCGCCATCGCCTTCCGCCTCGCGCACCCAGCCCTGCGTCCGGCAAACTGGTACACCAGCAGCCAGGTGGAATGGTGGGAACCGAGCGGTGTGCAGGCCACCAGCAGCTATTGGAGCAATACCAGCAACTACGCCATTGCGTACACGATCAATGGTTCGTCGTTCGGCGATGCCAACTCCATCTACATCGCCTACAACGGTTGGTCCGGCCAGGTGACCTTCACCCTGCCGCCACCGCCCACCGGCACCAACTGGTACCGCGTCACCGACACCTGCAACTGGAACGACGGCCCCAACACCTGGGTCACACCGGGCAATGAAACGCTGATCGGCGGCAGTGGTGCGACCTACAACCAATGCGGGCAATCGCTGTTGCTGCTGATTTCCAAATAATGATCCGCACAAAAAAAGGAGGGGCATGGCCCCTCCTTTTTGCGTTCGTCGAAACGACAGCCGTTCAGCGCGTGGTGCTGCCCGTGTTGGCAACCGGCGCCGGCTCCAGATTGAAGGAGATGGTGGTGACCTTGGCGTCCAAGCCCTGCACCACGGCAGGCGTGAGGTCGTTGGCCATGTTGCCGCTCAACACCACGTTGCGATCGAACAACACGCCGCAGCCCTTGCTGGAGTAGGCGCTGGCGATGACCGGCTGCGCATACGATGCGATCTGGTCCATCGCCTTGGCGCGCGTCGCTTCGAGCTGGCGGGCCTTGGTCTGCTGGTCGGTCTGCACGCCCTGCATGCGCTGGCCCAGCGCCTGTTCCTGCGCTTGGCGCTGATCGGCCGACATCGAACTGGCCTTGGCGCGATACGCCTGGACGTCCGCTTCGATCGGCTTGCGCTCGGCATCGATCTGGCTCTGTGCCTGCTCGGCCAACTGCTTCAGGCGCGCGGAAGCCGCCTGGCCCACCTTGGCGTTGGCGAAAACCGCCTCGCGGGACAAATAGCAGATGCCGGCCACTGCCGGTCCGTTGCTCGGCAAGGAGCCGCTGCTGGACTGAGCGTGCACGGCGGCGCCCGGCAAACCTGCCAGAGCCACTGCCGCAAGAGCCATCATTGTTCGATCGATACGCATGGTGTGTCCTTGTCCTTAGCTTTGGTGAAGTAGCAGACGCATAAGATGGCACTAATTTTTGGAATTTGCATAGGGGCGAGGCGCCGCGGGCGGCGAGCCCCTTGCGGCCGCCGTGGAGGCCTTCGGAATAGCTCTTTATCAGGCCGATTCCTGGCCCGCTCACCGGGTGGCGATCGAATTTACATTTTTTTAACCATTCGGAGCCGCCATGATCCACCTGGAAGTTTCCCCTAAAGAAATGGCCTACCTTCTTCTTTCATTGAAGCGCTACCAGGAAAGCCTGCTCGCGCAGGAGGCAGAAGACCTGGGAGACGCAGCAACCGACCTGATCGTCATTCAATCCTTGGCGCAGAAACTGAGGACGGCGATCGAAGCGAAATGATCTGGTGGCGTTCGACGTTGCATCACCATCGCAACGCATCCACCCCGCTCGCGTCGCACCGCAGTCGGCGCAATACCCGTCTTTCGCTTGCGACAAGCTGACAAAGAAAAATGCCGGCGTGAACGCCGCGCGCATCCTTTGTGGCAAATTCGTTGCACGCAGACGCTTTTTGCTGCACATTCGAGCCGGTGTTGGGCGGGTGATCAGTTGGGGATGGAAAATAAGCGGGAAGGCGCGTCGATCGTTCCGTTGCCGGAAAACCCGGCCATCGACGTACGCGCCAATGCACGGCATTTCGACGCATTCATCCGCGGCCAGTTCCGCGGACTGGTGCAGTTTCTGCGCGGGCGAACGGCGTCCGAGCAGGATGCCGAGGATGCCGCGCAGGAAAGCCTGACCCGACTGCTGCGCTATCGCGAGTCGGAGCCGCCGTCGGCCTGGAAGCAACTGCTTTACCGTATCGCGGTGAATGTCGCGCACGACCAGTTCCGCGTGGCACTGACCCATCACCGCAAAGAACACGTCGCACTGGAGGGGCTGGAAATCGCCGCCACCGAGCACACGCCGGAACAACGCGCGGTTTACGACCAGCAGGTGGCCCGCTTGTCCAAGGCCATCCTGGAGCTGCCGCCGAAGTGCCAGCGCGTCTACCTGCTCAAGCGGGTGCACGACCTGAGCCACCTGCAGATCGCCGAGCGTTGCGGCATTTCCGTCAAGATGGTGGAAAAGCACCTCGCCACCGCCCTGTCGCAATTGCGGCGCAAGGTAGGCGATTCCTCATCGGACACGTTTTAATGGACATGGACAGGCGGAATACAAACAGGGGCGCGGCGCTGGGCTCGTACGACGAAGCCGAGCACTGGTTCGTGCGCCTGCTCGAACCGAACTGCCCTGCCAACGAACGCTCCGCATTCGAGCACTGGCGCACGGCCGACCCGGCCAATGCGGCGGCTTATCGCGAAATCGAGCTGCTGTGGAAGCAGAGCGAAGACGCCGTAAAAGATCCCGCCGTGATGGCCGCAGCCGCCCGCGCACTGCGTCCGGAGCCGGCGGAACGGTTCCGGCGGCACTGGCTGTTTCCGGCTTTCGCCGCCGGCTTCGCCCTGCTGGTGGCTGCCGTAGTGCTGCCTCGCTGGCTGGCAACGCCGGCCGCATCTGAAGGTGTTGCCTACGCCACGACCACCGGCCAGGCGCAGACCGTCACCCTGTCCGACGGCTCCTCGATCCTGCTCGATACGGATACGCAACTGACCGTGCGCTACGACGCGCACGTGCGCCGCGTGGATCTGATGCACGGCCAGGCGCAGTTTTCGGTGCATGGCAATCACGCCTGGCCGTTCGTGGTGCATGCGGGCAGCGGCACCGTGACCGCGGTCGGTACGCGATTCCAGGTGCGGCTCGACGAGCACGCCACCGAAGTCGCCCTGCTGCAGGGCAAACTCGCCATTGCCGCGGCATCCCCCGACGGAGCCAGGCAGGAAGCGGCATTGGTAGCCGGCCAGGGCCTGGCCTACGACGACGGCGGACACATCACGCCCGTGCATCCGGTGGATGTGCCGCAGGCGCAAGCGTGGACCCAGGGCAAGCTGTTCGTGCACGACTGGCGGCTGGCGGACCTGCTCGCGGAAATGAACCGCTACAGCAACACCAAATTGCAGATTGGCGATGCATCGCTGCAGGACATCCGCGTCAGCGGTGTTTTCAACACGCACGATCAGCAGACCATGTTAATGATGCTGCAGCAGGGCTGGCCCATCCACACCAAGCGCATCAGCGCTACGCAGATCGAATTGCTGCGCAATCAGTAAGACCGCACATCGCGTAATGCGTAGGTTGGGTTAGCGAAACGTAACCCAACAGCCGATGAGTGAGTGGAGAGAAGCGAGAATTAAGAGAAAGGCGAAGCCATGCCGTGGCTTTGCTTATTTCTCACTTCTCTCCACTTACTCCTAACCTTTCGCAATTGTCGGGTTACGCTGCGCTAACCCGATCTACATTCGACACTCGCATTCGTCAGTGCGCAACGCACGCTTACGACAAAATGACAAAAGCGACATTCGTGCGAACCACGCCACAAAGTTGATCTTCGTCATCGCACGCGGGTGGGGATTCCTTTCACGCACGCGTCTTATTCATCGGCGGAACTGCAGCACCGACGTACAAGGAACGTAGGGGACGTCGGCCTCTGAGAGCCTTCGTGGGCCGCCAGACACGCAGTGATTCGAGATGCCGCACGCGCGGCAACAACTACTTCATGGGGCTTGCGAGCCGCATCGGGTTCGCTTGTCCCAAAATTCGGGAGTTCACTCAATGTCGAGTCGTTTTGGTTTTACGGGGAATCGCAAACTGTTGTTGCCGGCGGCGCTGTCGCTGGCACTGGTGTCGATGTCGGCGCAGGCCGGCAACAACTGGGTATCGACGCGTACGCACGCGGGCATCCAGAACAATGGCAGCAAAATTTCCACGCTGATGATGACGGGCCATCCTTCGATCGAGGCCTCGCAGATCATGCCGCTGGAACAGAGCAAGAAACTGCACGTGGAAGTGAGCCTGAATCTGCGCAACGTGGATGCGCTGCAGAGCTTCCTGCATGCGGTTAACCAGCCTGGCAGCGCCAGCTATCACCAGTTCCTGACGCCTGCACAGTTCAAGGCCCAGTACGCGCCGACCGAAGCGCAAGTGCAGACGGTGGTGTCGCACCTGAAGTCCTACGGCTTCACCAACATCAAGGTGGCACCGAACAATCTGTTCGTGTCGGCGGATGGTACCTCTGCTGCTGCCAATGCGGCGTTCAACGCCAACATGAAGACCTTCAGCTACAAGGGCAAGAAGCACTTCGCCAATGCGTCGGACGTGACCGTGCCGCAATCGCTGGGCGGCATCGTCGACGGCGTGCTGGGCCTGCAGGATTTTGCCCGTCCGCACGTGATGTCACACCGCATTAGCGCCGACGCCGCCAAGCTGGCGACGACCGGTACGCAGGTCGGCCACAACCCGACCGATTTCGCCTCGATCTACGATGCCGGCAGCACGCCCACCGCATCGAACACCGTGGTCGGCATCATCACCTGGGGTGACATGACCCAGACCATTTCCGACTTGAACACCTTCACCAGCAACAACAACCTGGCCACGGTGAACACCTCCACGGTCGCCGGCGGCACCGGCACGCTGGCCAGCGACGGCGATCCGTCCGAATGGGATCTGGACAGCCAGGACATCATCGGCGTGTCCGGCGGCGTCAAGCAGCTGATCTTCTACGCCGCAATCAACGGCGACAGCAGCGACAGCCAGCTGACCGACGCCACTATCACGGCCGCGTACAACAAGGCGGTGACCGACAACGTCGCCAAGGTCATCAACGTCTCGCTGGGCGAAGACGAAACGGCTGCGAACAACTCCGGCACGCAGGCTGCCGACGACAAGGTGTTTGCCCAGGCCGTCGCGCAGGGCCAGATCTTCTCGGTCGCCGCGGGTGACGCGGGCGTGTACCAGTGGTCCAGCGATCCGACCGAAGGCGCTCCGGGTTATGTCGCCAACTCCAGCGGCACCACCGAGATCTCTCTCAGCCACTACGGCGTGAGCGAACCGGCCAGCTCGCCGGACGTCGTTGCCGTGGGCGGCACCACCCTGAGCACCACCAACACCACCACCTGGTCCGGTGAAACGGTGTGGAACGAAGGCCTGGCGCAGATCGATCCGCAAGGCCAGAACAACAACGGCACGCCCGACGACAACGAACGCCTGTGGGCGACCGGCGGCGGCGTGAGTCTGTTCGAAGCGGCTCCGGCCTGGCAGACCAGCGCGCTCGGCGCAACGGTCACCAAGCGCGAACTGCCGGACGTGGCGTTCGATGCGGCATCGAGCACCGGCGCACTGATCGTGATCAACGGCCAGGCCAACCAGCAGGTGGGCGGCACCAGCCTGGCTTCGCCGCTGTTCGTGGGCATCTGGGCACGTATCGAGTCGGCCAACAACAACTCGCTCGGCCTGCCGACGCAGAACATGTACACCTACTTCTCGAAGGACGCCACGCCGCTGCATGACGTGACTTCGGGCAACAACGGTTACGGCGGCTACGGCTACAACGCCGCCGCGGGCTACGACACCACCACCGGCTGGGGCAGCCTGGACATCAGCAAGTTCAGCACCTACGTCACCAAGTATTGGGGCGGCACGAGCACTGGCGGCGGCGGCACCACGCCTCCCCCGGCCGGCAAGCCGGTCGCCAACTTCAGCGACACGGTGAGCGGCCTGACGGCGACCTTCACCAACAGCTCGACCGATACCGGCGGCACCATCAGCACCTACGCCTGGAACTTCGGCGACAACGGCACCTCGACCTCGGCCAGCCCTAGCCATACCTATGCGGCTGCCGGCACCTACACCGTCACGCTGACGGTCACCGATAGCACCGGTGCGACCAACACCAAGACCGGCTCGGTCACCGTGACCAGCAGCAGCACCGGCGGCGGTGGCAGCACCAGCGGCGTGTTCAGCAACAACAAGGCCGTGGCGATCAACGACAATGCCACCATCACCAGCAGCATCGCGGTGACCGGCATCTCGGGCAACGCACCGACCAACCTGCAGATACACGCCAACATCACGCACAACTGGTCGGGCGACCTGACCATTGAGATCGTGGCGCCGAACGGTGCGTACGCCGTGCTGCAAAACCCCGACTACGGCGATGACGGCAACATCAACACCACCTGGACGGTGAATGCCTCCTCGGTGACGGCCAACGGTACGTGGAAGCTGAAGGTCATCGACAACGATCCGGAGTATTACGGCGATTACGGCACGCTCAACAGCTGGAGCGTGACGTTCTAATCCGTCTCTGAAGCGTTGCCCGGCGCGCACGGAAGTGCGCCTGGAAATCACCAAGCCCGGCTGTCACAGGCCGGGCTTTTTCCGTTGGCGAAGCCGCGATTGCGCCGCCATGCCCTATGATCGACCCAAGCCGTCCGGCAACGCGAACGGCATCACGCAGGGGAAAGAAGTGGGAGGCGAGAAGTAGGCATGGCGGGCATTATCCGGCGAAGGTTTGCGCGTGCTCTCCGGCATGACGTCATGCCTGCCGCCAGCATGCCGGGCCGGGTACGCCACGCATCCCTGTTGCTGCTGGCGCTGTGCGGTGCCTCGCTGTCGCTGGCCGTCCCGCAAGAAGCCGCGGCGCAAACCTCCTCGTCGCTGCCCTCCTACGCGATCGGCTCCGGCAGCCTGCGTGATGCGCTGGATGCGTTCGCCGAACAGGGCAAGGTGCAGCTGATCTATGCGCCGGAGCTGGCCGAAGGCAAGACCACCCGCGGCGTGTCCGGAAGCTTTGCCCCGGCCGATGCCCTGGGGCGGCTGCTGGTCGGCACGGGCCTGACCTGGAAGACCTTGAACGATGCCACCTTCGTGCTGGAGCGCTCGCCGGTTTTCCAGCGCGCCGCCGACGCCACGCAAACGCACATCGGAACGATGTCGACGCGGATGCTCAGCGCGGTGAACGTCAGCGGCTCGCTGATCGGCAATGCCTCGATCCAGACGGCCACGCCGATCTATTCGATCAGCGCCGAGGAGATCAAGGCGCGCGGCTTCAACAACCTCGCCGACGTGCTGCAGAACTCGGTGCTGGCCACCGGCT
Organism: Dyella mobilis; assembly: GCF_016904945.1. GTDB lineage: Bacteria > Pseudomonadota > Gammaproteobacteria > Xanthomonadales > Rhodanobacteraceae > Dyella_B > Dyella_B mobilis. The sequence goes on along the minus strand of NZ_JADIKF010000038.1, from coordinate 566,374 downwards.
CGGTGGAAGGGCCGCAAGCGGCCAGTACCTTTACCCAGGGCGCCCAACCGATCAGCCTGTTCGGCCTCAATCCGCAGTTCACCCTGATCCTGATCGACGGCAAGCCGCTGGCCGATTTTGGACGGCTATACGACGGCACGGCCAATTTCACCAGCGTGGCGAACCTGCCCATCGCCATGATCGAGCGGATCGACTTCATGCCTGGCGGCGCATCGTCGATCTACGGTTCGCAGGCGATCGGCGGCGTGATCAACATCGTGACCCTCTCGCACCTGCAAGGCGGCGAAATTTCCGTACGCGATGGCGGCTATTCGGACGGCGGCGGCGCGAACCAGCGCCTGAGTTTCGCCTATGGCCACGATTTCGGCCGACTCAGAGTGCTGGCGGCCGGCGAGTTCGACAATGCCTCGCCGATCTGGGGCTTCCAGCGCCCGCTGACCACCGGCAGCAATTCGGGCCCTTCCGGCAGCACGGCATCCAACCTGCAGGCGGCCATTTTCGACTACGGCACGCTGCCCCAGTTCACCGGCTATCCGTTGAGTTACCTCAACCCACCCGCCGGTTGCGACACCCGCCTGTTCGGCGGCAGCACCACGCTGATGAACAGCCACCAGGCCAGCCAGCCGGGTCAGTTCTGCGGCTCGGACCGGCAAGTGGGTTACGTCACCTATAGCAATCAACTGCGTAACTACGACGGCATGCTGAAGCTCGACTACGAAGTCAGCGATTCGCTGCGCCTCTACGGCAGCCTGATGCTCGATTCGCAGCAGCAGCGATGGTATCCGGGCGTATCGGACTGGTTTTCCGACGACTATCCGCAGGGCTTGATCGAGGACGCCAACAGCCGCCAAATGCTGTATCTGCTCAGGTACTTCGCACCGGAGGAAATGCCCGGCGGCGTGGTGGAACAGATGACCCGCCAGGACGATCTGCTTTATCAAGGCACGCTCGGCGCCAATGGCCGCTTCGGCGACTCGGGCTGGAACTGGGACATCTATTACCTGCGCACCGGCGATCGCACGGAGGTGGTCGAGTCGCTGCCGATCAAGGCATCGATCGATGCTTTCTTCGACCAGATACTCGGTCCGCAGCTCGGCGTCGACCCGGGCACCGGCGTAAACCTTTACAGCCCGCGCTATCCGGCGTTCTTCCAACCGGTAACGCCCGCCCAATACGGCAGCTTTACCCAGGGCGTGAATGAAACCAGCAATACCTGGATCAACGACACGCGCGTCACGATCACCAATGCGTCCCTGTTCACCCTGCCGGGCGGCGATGCCGGCTTCGCGGCGTTGGTGGAAAGCGGCAACGAAGCCTGGTACGAGCCGGTCAATCCACTGTTTACGCAAGGCTCGATCTTCGAACACGCGGCCACCGGCGGCGGCGGCCAGCGCACGCACGAGGCATCAGCGTTCGAGTGGAACCTGCCGCTGCTGAATTCGCTGACGCTGGATGCATCCGGCCGTTACGATCATTACGCGCTGGAAAAGGGCAGCAACAATCACAAGTTCACCTACAAGATCGGCATCGAGTTCCGCCCGCTGGACAGCCTGCTGTTTCGCGGCAACTACACCACCGCGTTCAAGGCGCCGGACCTGGCTTCGATCTTTCTCGGCCCTACCAGCTACTACACGCCGATCACCGACTATTACCAGTGCGCGATCGAGCACGTGACTCCATGCGGCAGCAACCAGCAATATGAAGTGCGCGGCACGTCGCTGGCCAACCCGACCTTGCAGCCGACCTCGGCGCAAAGCTGGACGCTGGGCTCGGTGTGGTCGCCCATCGATGGACTCAACTTGAGTCTGGACTATCTGCACCTCACCGTGCGCGACGAGGTGGTGCTGCAAGACGTGAACCTGCTGATGCACATGGATGCGCAGTGCCTGCTCAAGCAGCTCGATCCCGATTCGGCCCAATGCAAGGCCATCCTCAACCCCGTCGACGGACAGGTACAACGCGCAGGCGGCACGGGACCGGTCACCGCGATCACCACGTACTACGCCAACCTCAGCAACGAAACCACCCGCTCGATCACCGGCAGCGCACGCTACCGTTTTTCGCCCTGGCACCTGGGCAGCTTCGTCGTGCAACTGGATTACAACGACATGCTGGGGCACGAATACCAGATCGCACCGGGCCAGGCACCGATCAACCGCCTGGCCGATCCGCTGTACAGCAGCGAGTTCAAGAGCATCGTCAGCGGCAGCGTCACCTGGACCAGCACCAGCGGCCGGTGGAGCAGCACCTTGTACGGCCACCGCTACGGCCCATCGCCCAACTACGCCGCGCAGAATGACGGCGCCGGCTATGACGGCGCGGGAAGCCTGTCGCCGTGGATCACCTTCAACGGCAGCGTGAGCTATCACCCGACTCGCGACGTCGAGATTTCGCTGATGGTGAACAACATCGCCAACAAGATGCCGCCCGCCGACCCCACCGACACCGCGTACCCGTATTTCAACGTCGAGAACTACAACATCTACGGACGCGAGATCATGTTGCAGATGGATCTGCAATGGGGCAGCGCGGCGCACTGAGGCCAACCGCAGGTGGAGGCGCTACTTCCAACTGACTCCAATTAGCGATAACGCTAAGCAATAGATGCGTTTTCAACCACTCGACAAGGTGAAGCCATGGAGCGAAGGAAATTTATCGGAACATTGCCGTTATCAATAGGCGGCGCGCTAGCCGTCGGAGTTTCCAACTCCAACGCGCAAAGTGCACCGGCACCGGCACCGGCACCGCCAATGTGGACAAACGTCAAGACGTTTGGTGCTACCGGCGACGGGGTGACGGATGACACATTGGCGATACAAGCGGCGATAAGTTCTTTAGAGAAAGACTCCACTTCTCGTGGAGGTGTAGTTTATTTTCCGGCCGGCCAATATGTATGCAGTGCAACGCTTGCCTTTACCTCTTATAGCCCGGACGGTGCGTCTGGAAACGCATTGCACAACATCATCGTAAGAGGTGATGGGCCGGTGTGTACGACTCTCAATTTCTCCACTGCCTCTTCTGGCACCAACGGAATCACGTTCAACGCTGGTGCGCATTTTGGTATCGAGGACATAGAAATCAGCCAAGCGCCAGGCAACGGCATCGTGATTGGCATGGGAAACGATACCAATACAACAGGATCATTCTGCTTGCTCTTTGCGATCAGCAACGTTCGCGTTCAGCAAAGCGGAGGAAGCGGCCTTGTATTTACAAATGCTTTTATGGGCACGATCTCAGATTGCTGGGCGACGACGAGCGCAGGTGCTGGCTATCTCTTCAACGGCTTTCATACGTCTATAAATGCCACTAGAAGCTACGCCAGTGAAAACACAGGAATTGGGTGGTCTTTGAATGGGCTGACGTACTCATCTTTCACCGCCTGTGGGTCCGATTACAATCTTTGGGGCTACGCGCTGTCGAACATCATCGGCGTTAGCTTCAACTCGTGCGGCGCTGAACACAATCAGCGAGAAGGGTGGTATTTGTTTACTGACAGCTCGACGGTCACCGGCCTTCCAACAGATTCCCAAGATATTCATGGCCTGATTTTTATCTCGTGTGCGACTTATTCAAATAGCATGGCGGGGACAAACTCATACGGTTCCCACTTAGCTGCTAACACACAAAACTACCGCCCAATCGAGTTCAAGATGATCGGGAACACTTCATCCTGCGCCATAGGCTCCAATATCAGCATGGTGCTCAATGCGTCAGGAACTCCTCCCGTACCCGGCGGACCTATAACGGCTTTAGATGAACTTTCTTACTTCAATGGGAGTTGGGCAACCAGTGGCGTGGTCAACCGATCACCTCCGGCGTCTTCTTGAAGATTAGCTGGCGATAAAAAGTCTCTTCAAGGTGAAGCCAGGTTCACTAAGAAAGTGAACCTATGTACAAAGGGGTCAGAACCTGAGGCATCCCCACGTTTTTGCTTGAGATTTCCCCCAAAAATCTGCGCCACGTCCAAGTCAATCTAGACCTTCAAAGAGTCTCGCCGTCATCCCAGCGAAGGCTGGGATGACGAGCGAAAAAACGTGGGGATACCTCAGGCTCTGACCCCTTTGACTGCTTTGACTCGGGCCCCTTTGACCCAACGGGTTTCTGGCTTGTAGGGATTTCCTGACAGAACTTTCCCTAATAATCGGGTTAAATGCGAGGGACCAAACGACGAGGGAGTGTCGCAATGCCATTTAATGCCACCGGCGCAGCCAATTTTATCGACGGTCATGCGCAGCCCCACAGCACCAACAATTGCGCTGCATATGTGCGCCGGGCTATCCAGTGGGGAGGGGTCTACGTTACCCCTACGAATAATGCAAAGGACTATGGCCCCAATTTGGTGGCGGCTGGTTTCTATGCAGTCACTGACGCACCTCAAAAAGGCGATGTCGTGGTTATCGATGGAATCGCGGGCCACTCTCATGGTCACATGGCGATGTTCGACGGTTCAAAGTGGGTGTCCGACTTCAAGCAAAGGGCGGGCACTGAGGGTTTCTATCCTGGCCCCGATTATCGAAGGGTCAAGCCGTCCTACACGATTTACCGCCACAATTGAGAGGGCGTATGTTGAAGATATTTAGGGTGTTTGGGTTGGCGGCAGTGCTGTTGATTTGCGCGCTCAGCCCGCGGTTTTCGGTAGCGATGGGCGCGCCCACCCCCGAGGCTGACGTAAAGGCGTTTTATGCCTGGTATGTCCCCCTCACGGCTCAGCTAAAGAATCCGCTGATTGACGACCACATCTATGCCTACGTCGAGAAGAAGACGATCGACGCCCTGCGCGATGACTACAAACACGACAAGTTGCCGGGGGATACGGACTACTTCACCAAGGTGCAGGACTTCGACGAAAAAGATTGGGCCAGCCACGTCGTGATTCGACCGCCCATTACGTTGGACAACGTCGCGGTAATTCTGGCTACCTTTGGCTCCGGCGCAACAAAATCGAACATCGTCATCTTCCTGCGCCAGCAAGGCGGAACCTGGAAGATCATGAAAGTGGAAGACACTGACGATCCCTTTTGACGCCGTAACCATTGGCGAGCAGTGAGGTGGGAAGGAAACTCCATTCCGCCCCTTTTGGTCGCCAACATCTACGGACGCGAAATCCTGCTGCAGATGGATCTGCAATGGGGCGGCGCGGCGCATCGATCGTGGTTACGGATGCTCTTCCGCTGCCGTGCTCCGCTGCACGATGCAGGCGAATCGATCCAGCGGACAGGCATTCGCATCGCTCCCGTCGCTACATCCCGGAATGGCGATCGGCGCCATCGCCGGCGGATGATCCAGATCCAGCGGGGTCGTGTTGCGCATCTGCATCATGCTCTGGCTGACGTAATACGCGCGCACCATGAATTGACTGTTCTGTGCGTCGCCGTACAATTCGAAAACCAGCGCATCGCCGGTGGACGTCGGATCGGCCGACGGCTCGTCGAGCAGCCAGTGAAGGTTTAGCAGGCCGGCCAGTGTCTCGATATTGGTGTCGTGACCGACCAGAAAAACCAATTTGGACTGCACGCCGCCGATGGCCTGCTCCGTCGGCTTGCCGCTGACTGCCTGCTGCAGCGTCGCCATAATGTGCTCGGCCAGCGGACCGGCATAGGCGCGCGCGATAAACGGCGTACGCAACACGGTGTCGCTGTAGATGCTGTGCAGAGCGAGCAGTTGTCCCACTTGTGCGGGCGTGATGCGTCCCCACGCCACCTCCGGCATCGGCATGCCTTCGACGTATTCGAGAAGGTAGTTTTCGGCACGCGCTGGCGCAGGTTGCCCACCAGCGATATGCCGTCGGTGTGAGGCAGCATGCGGTCCACCACGAGCAGGTCGTATTCGCCTTGCATCGCCATCTGCCAACCGGTTGACCCATCCGCGGCGCAATCGACGAACTGGCCGGCGCTGGACAGGCTGGCCTTCAGATATTTCGCGGTCTCATGGTCGTCTTCCACCACCAGAATCTTCATCTCGCCCTCCCGCCCTGCCCAGCCAGGAAGCGCACCCCATACAAGCAAGGCGCGCTTCGTGCAATGCAACAGAGAGTGTGACGCGGGCTATGCGGCAATCTGATGACAGGGGGTATTGCCGTGAGATGTCGGAGGGGTTTGCGCCTTTTTTGCTCAAGACCTTAAGCGCTTAATGTGGAGGCTCGGCCAATTTGGAGTGAAAGCCGTATTTCCAATCGGCATTCATTGGCGGGAGCGCCATACCTGGTTTCGCCCTTTAATGGTAAGGATTATGCTCGCTATCGCACGCGGCCCTGATATTTCTTCTTCATATTGCGACATGGAGGCCTTATGAAAGTTCTGCGCGCTGCCCTGATTTTCTTGCTGGTCTGCTGCGTATTTACGTCGAGCGCATGGGCTGCCAACGGTGATCCGTCACCTACTTTGCCTGATAAGCACGATCTGAAGGTGCTGGAGGCAATGAGCGAAAATTCGACCGATTGGCATCCAGACTTGCATGGCCAGTTTGAAGGGTTGATTCGCTACGAAAAAGGCGACTATACGGAAGCGATGCAATACTTCTTGGTCGGCGCGCGCTATGCGGACAAGGTATCTCAGCTCTGCATAGGCTTGTTGTATCTCAATGGCCAGGGGGTACGTAGAGATCCCGTTGCGGCCTATGCCTGGGTAGCCCTCGCTTCCGAGCGCAACTATCCAAAGTTTGTGGCTACCCGCGACCAGATCGGAAGGCAGCTCAGTCCACAACAGCTCGCACAGGCCAACGAACTTTTAAAAAAGCTTGCCGCCAACTACGGAGATACCGTTGCAAAACCCCGCATGAGTGCGCAGCTGATGCAGGGAACGTTGCACATGACCGGATCAATGCTCGGCTTTTCGCCGTATACCCAAACGGCCACCCCCGAACAATATTTATCGGGAACGAATAGCGGAAATCTGGTTGCGGGAGAGGCTCCGCCCAATTGCAGCGGAGGTTCGATTGAGGGCGGGGTCACGATAGGCTGTGGGGAATATTGGAGCGCTGAACGCTGGAAGCCGTCGCTGTACTTCAGGTCGATGGATAGCCTGTGGCAGTCCAAGGTGACGGTAGGCGCTCTGCAGAATGTCCAGTCGCCGGGAAATTAGGCGCTCATATTGGAGGGCTAAACAGGGATTAGAGCGCACGTCCCTTCATCGGAACGTGCACTTTGGCCCGAGCTTCAGCCCGCCCCTGTTTCTGGTTTCGAGAAAGTGCACTCTGACCCAACGCTGGATCAGTGTTGCAGCATTAGGTTGCGTGGTGTTTTTATCATCGGGCCTGACAGAGGGATGTGTGATGGGTGTATTTGATCGATTGGTTCTGATTTCTGAAGTTCATGGCACGGTGCTGATGAATGGCATGCCTGTGCAAGGGGCCGTACTCGTAGAAAAAGCGGTATGGTCGGGAAACAAAAGCGCACCTCAGCGCACGGTAACCGACGAAAATGGAGCATTTTCGTTACCCGCCATGAAACACCGGGCCGGCTTGCGCCGATTAATTACCGCGCAGCCTAACGTGTCGCAAGAAATTTTGATTAACTACCAGGGCGTTCAATATATAGCCTGGAATTACCCAAAATTTAACTACGAGGCAAATGGCGAGCTAGATGGTCGCCCCATCAACCTGCTCTGTGAATTGACTAATCCACCCACTACTGACGGCAGCCTCTACGGAATCTGCAAACTCGTGTGAGCAAGCGGAGGTGCGTTTTCACATCTTTTTCAAAGGGAAGCGGATCAGGGACATCCGCTATTTGAACGCCACGTTGTGCCGGAGCCAAGGGGAGTGTTGTCCGCGGCTGTCGCGACATTTTGTCAGCAATGAATTAATTGATGGCTGGCCCTGATTGCGCTTGAAGATTGCGCTTGCGAAGGAGAATGAGGCTTCGATGGACGTGGACCCAAGCCAGCGAAGACTAGGAGGAGGGAAACGAATGGGAGGCCGTTTGAGCGATCACGAAAGGCGCAGCGCTGGATCAGTGTTGCAGCATTGGGATGCCTGGTTTTTTTGTCGTCGGGCCTGACAACGGGATGTGCAATGGATGCATTTGATCAATTGGTTCTTTTTTCTGAAGTTCATGGCACGGTGTTGATAAATGGCAGGCCTGTGCAAGGAGCCGAACTCGTAGAAACGGCGGCATGGTCGGGCAACAAAAGAGCACTTCAGCGCACGGTAACCGACGAAAATGGGGCATTTTCGTTACCCGCCATGAAACACCGGGCCGGGTTGCGTCGATTAATTACCGCGCAGCCTACTGTGTTGCAAGATATTTTGATTAATTACCAGGGCGTTCAATATGTAGCCTGGCAGTACGCCAAGTTTAGCTACGACGCAAATGGCGAGCTAGATGGTCGCCCCATCAACCTGCTCTGTGAGTTGACTAATCCACCCACTATTGCCGGCAGCCTCTACGGAATCTGCAAACTCGTGTGAATCGCAAGGGCAGATCGAGGGCACCGAAGGCAGATCAGCGACACCCACCACTTTGCGCCAGAGACGAAGAAAGTGCTGTCCGTGGCTGTCGCAACACCTTGTCAGTGACGGACTAATAGTGGATGGCGCCGATTGCTAGCCGATCCGGTTGCTAGCGCCTCTGATCCTAATCAGCCACGATACTTGCGCGGCAAGAAGGAGCATGGGGCTTCGATTGACGTAGACCCAAGCCAGGGAAGACTACGAGGAGGGAAACTTGACTTCCGGGAATGGGAGGCCGTTTGAGCGGTCACGAAAGGCGCAGCGCTGGATTAGTGTTGCAGCATTAGGATGCCTGGTGTTTTTGTCATCGGGCCTGACAGGGGGATGTTCGATGGGTGCATTTGATCAATTGGTTCTGTTTTCTGAAGTTCGTGGCACGGTGTTGATAGATGGCAGGCCTGTGCAAGGAGCCGAACTCGTAGAAACGGCGGCATGGTCGGGAAACAAAAGAGCACTTCAGCGCACGGTAACCGACGAAAATGGAGCATTTTCGTTACCCGCCATAAAACACCCGGCCGGGTTGCGCCGAATAATTACCGCGGCGCCTACTGTATGGCAAGAAATTTTCATTAATTACCAGGGCGTTCAATACGTAGCCTGGAAGTACGGAAAACTGAACTACGACATTAACGGCGAGCTAGATGGTCGCCCCATCAACCTGCTCTGTGAATTGACTAATCCACCCACTAAGGACGGTAGCCGCTACGGAATCTGCAAACTCGTGTGAGTAACAAGCGGAGGGGCAGACCAGGGACATTCACCAGTTTGCGCCAGGAACGAGGAAAGTGTTATCCGCGGCTGTCGCAACACCTTGTCAGTGAAGGGCTAAATGGTGGGTGGCCCCGATGATGATGACAGGCCTAGAAATGTGTTCTGGCCCCTTTGACTATGGCGCTCTTATAAAGACTATCCCTGCCTAGCGGGATGAAGAAACATCGAAGTGCTTAAATTCGAAGCCAAAGCCAGCGCCCTCAACAATGCTGGATACCTTCGTGTAGAAGGCCTGAGCATCGCCGCTCAAAGGGTGCTTTCCCACGACACTGATTTTTGCCGGCATGCCCCGATACTGCGGGCACGATTCGTAAATCTCGCCACTCTCGAAAAATGCCAGGTACTTGTTAATCTTTTCTTGAAGCAGCCACAGATGCCTTGGAGCATCCACATTTTCCCATGCAAGATGGTCGCTGATGGTAAGGACGACGACGCCTTCGGAATCCACGCTCGTGACGTCTACGACATCGAGTTGCTCTATCGACATGCAGGGGTATTTCCTTCATCTACCGAATCAATTACTGCGATGACCCTCAGAATAAGAGATCGCTTTTCTGCTGAATCAGGAAACGACGTGGCGCTTAGCTTTAACAATGGCTCGAATGGCGAACACACCAAAGATGATCGAGAGAGCCGCGGCGATGCATGCCAAAGTGCCCCAAAATTCAACATTGCGCACCGCTCGATCCCCAGAAAAAAGGCATGCGGCCTGGACAACACCAAGCGCGCAATACAAGGCAGACAAGAGCGTGAATACCGCCAGCCCGATGAACATCCACTTTTTCTTTCGAGGCGTCATCATCTGCCTTTTTCGTCAAATGTCCTTGGCTTATCCGGATGCTGAAATCGGACTGACTATCCCTTACTCAACCAGCCCACTATTTTGCCTCATCGGTACCTTGGCCATTATACAAAACGCTCCCGCGACCACGGCTCCTGCCAAAGCGGTCACGAGCAGCAGAACCCCGTTCTCAAAAATACTGCGCAAGCTTTTTGTGAAGGCCAATATAAGGACCACCGTTAGAAGGCCACAAAACGCCCCTAGCGGCACAACAAACCGACCTTGCAGTCGCTTTGCCTTTGTCAGAATCAATATGACTGGAACACCAAAAATTAGAAAAAATAAATAGCTGAAAGGCAAAACGCCAGCAAACGTTTCGAAGACCGCGCCCCTAAAATAGTTGGCATTACGTTCGTCGAAAACAATCATTTTTGCGATGAAGAACAGCACGGGAAGCACCAGAGGGGAAATTATCATCGCGGCCATCTTCTTCATTGACTAAATTCTCTCCGCGGTCAAAACAGGGCCGAAATGGTGATTGAGCTCGCTTCCCGGCTGGGAAAAGTGAATCTGGCGCCACTTGCGCAACTCGCGTGCCACGACAGCAGCAGGTTTCTCGCTGACTTTCATCATGCGGCCCCCTTGGCTCTTGAACTCCACGCTAAACCTTTGACGCGTTTCCATGAACACCTCCGTGCGAGGATTGTCCTCGCTTTTAGGTGTCCGTGAAATCAGGACCCATCCACGGAAACGGGACCCGTCCATTCCGACCCCTTTGGTTCCGATTTTGAACACCTTTGGTTCGTTTATTTCATATGTGTCATTACTGCTTCGATGCATCCTGAGTGCTCGTCGATCACCACCGTTAAACCACCGGCTGTGGTCATTGCAGGAGTTGTGCCCTGAACTATCCAATAATTTCCATTGGGACTACGAACCGCGTGAAGAGGAAGTTGTGGCTTTACCCTATCCTCTCCAAAGCGAGCAATTAAAACAGCTTGAGCAATGGTCTCTGCAGTTCTTTCATCGGGCACGTAATCCGGGTGCGGTCGCACCCCATTCGTCGCCTGCCCGAATATCGCACCTGAGAACATCAGTGCTATTAACACAGCACCTAATTTTTTCATATCTAACTCCTCATTCGCGCCTTACTGGCACCCGCAGTTTCCAGGACTCAAGAGCGTCGACTTCCCATAGGGATAAAGCTCCTGAGGATGGTCGCCGGGCGTATCGAGGTAACCAGGAACACGATTTGAGTTTGTGAAGCCGATATCAGCTTCGGACCAAACCTCATTTCCATCATATTCCCAAGTATATCCAGCCTGCCCCGGGCCAGGATTATTGTCGTAATTTGCGCCAGGGTCATACCCACCATGGGTGTGATACTAACCTGCCTTCTGAGTGTCTGATGGAATAGGGTTAAATGTATTGGGATCCATTTCCGAAGAGCCCCCAGCAACAGGAGCGGTGTAGGAAAATGTTCCGTCCCTGTTTTGATATATCCATCCACCATATTCCCGGCCATTGGGGTGAAAGAAACCTGGAATTTTTGATTCGGGATTAATGCCTGTAACTGCATTCCATCCCGCGCACCGCACCGTATGATATCGGTCGCCAGGAGCAAGGCCGAGAGGGTCGATATTGCCTAGTGGATCCCCGCTCACATAGGCATAGGTACTAGCCTGACCGCCAAACACCCCTAACGGATCACTCTCAATATATCTGCCCGTACCTGGGTCGTAATCCCGATTAACGTTGTAGCTAAACCCCGTCTCAGCATCCGCATACTGCCCCGCAAACCGCAGGTTGTAGGTATACCCACTACTCGTCGGCGCCACCTCCGCCCACGGATTGCCCTGATACGGCAGCTGCCACACCGTATTGCCACTGGCATCGGCGATAGCCCTCGGCGTCCCCAACTGATCCGCCGTCACATACGCCATCGTGCTGCTGCCATTGGCCGTATCGATATTGGCTACCGGAATACCATCCATCCAGAGGTAATCCCGATTCGTCGCGCCGTATTCGGCCAGTAACTGCCCGGCCTCGTTGTAGACGTAGCTCTCCGGCTGCCCGTTCGCCACCTTCTGTATCCGCTGCCCCAGCGCATCGTAGGTGTAGTTCGCCAGGGTGCTGCCACCGACCTGCGCGACCACCATGCGGTTGCGGTCGTTGTAGCCAAAGCCATACGTGCTGCCGGCCTGGGTCATGGCCGTGGTGTTGCCGTTGGCATCGACCGTCAGTGCCGCGTTGCCGATGGTGACCAGCTGATGCGTGTTCGGGGTATAGCCGTAGGTACCGGTGTCTAGACCACTGCCCGCTTTGCTGAGCCGGTCGCCGGTTTGATTGTAGGTGACGCTTTCCAACACGCTGCCGTTGGCTTCGGTGACGGCGGTGAGGCGATACAGCGGGTCGTAGCTGTAAGTCTCCGTGGCTGGATTGGCACCGGCGACGTTGCCGATGGCGGTGATATCGCCCATCGCATCTCTGGCGACGTGCAAGCTAAACGCGGGGCTGGTGAGGTCGGTGAGACGGTAGTTGGCGTCGACCGTGCGCGTGATGGCCTGGCCATTGCCCAGGGTGTAGCCGCTGACCGGTCCGAAGGGCTGGTAGGTCACGCCGCTGACGACGGTGGTGGCGGTGCCGTTTGGCGGGGTGGTGCTGAGGCTTTGGATGCGGCCGTCGCCGTCGCGGTCGTAGCTGACCAGTGAGCCGTCCGGCGAGACGAGGCCGCTGAGCCGGCCGGCGGCGGTGTAGCTGTAGCCCACGGTGTGAGTGGTGGTGCCGGTGATGATCTGTTTCTGGATCACGCGGCCCCAGGCGTCGTAGCAGTACGCTGTGGTGACGCTGCTTTCGATGATGCGGGTCAGGCGGCCGACGGGGTTCGAACTGCTGCACCCGGTGACGCTGTTGGCCTCGTCGTAGGTGTAGGTGATGTTCTGGGTGGTGTCGGGAAAGCTGGTGCTGGTCAAGCGATCGAGTGCGTCGTAGGTGTTCGTTGCCGTGATGCCTTTGGCATCGGTGCGGGTCAACACGTTGCCGGCGGCATCGAAGGAGCGACTGGTGGTGCCGGTATCGGGACTCACCTGCCCCGTCGCATCGCTCAGGCCGTCGTAGCTATAGGTGGTATTGAGGCTGCTCGGATCGGTGACCTGGGTGAGGCGGTCCGAACATTGGGGTCAGACCCTTTAAGTTGCTCGTAAGCTGCTCGGAGACCGGCACTTTTTCAACCAGGCTCAAAATTTTTCGTCATTCACGAAAGTACTTCGGATTACAAACGATCACGTCTCCAACCATTTCCCTATCTCCGACAAAATCAGAAAAGTGGCCATGCTCCTGTTCGCCACCTCCCGCATAAAGGTCCGCTTGATTAATTAAAAATGCAGCCAACTTACGAAGCTCCGTCGGATCTGCGATAAAGCTCACCTCTTTAAGTGCAGCCAGCTGATGAGGTTCCGTATCGGTGTAGCCATACAGTTTCATATTATTTCACCCTTAGAATTGAACACTGACTTGGTCAATACATCGGCTGTCCAGGAGGCTGCCCGCTCATTGATTGATATACCCCACAGGCAATCGCGTCCCCTCTTGAACATGCCTCCGCCTCGACATTCTTCACTAGGTCTTGGATAAAAAATGCATCCCCCACCGTAGAAAGACATTCAACTGCAAAACCTTTCTTCGCGAGAAATTGCAACACTTTTTTACTACGCGTCATTTTAGATAGGTCCGATCCGTGGCTAGGCGTACCATCTAAATTCATTGCCACCTCCGCCCCCCTTTGTTTGAATGTGCGCATGGGTTTGCTGACCCGGCACGTGGGGACCATCAATTCTCACCCACGTATTGGTTCCAGGAACCTGCTGCCATTGCCCGGAAGCAAGGCCAAACGGATCACTTTCGCCTAATGGGTCATTGTCAGCGTAGGCGTACGTGCTCAATTGATCTCCAAACAGTCCATTGGGATCGCTTTCGGTGTATCGCCCACATGCAGGACAGTAGTCACGATTTACGTTGTTATACAACCCTGTCTCCTCGTCGTAATACTGGCCGGGAAGACCAAGGTTATACACATAGCCACTGCTGATAGGTGTCTGCTCATTCCATGGATTGCCCTGGTAGGCGTTCCGCCAGAGCGTGTAGCCGCTGGCGTCTCCGATAGCTCTTGGCGTTCCCAATTCATCCGCTGTGACATACGTGATCGTGCTGCTGCCATTGGCCGTATCGATATTGGCCACCGGAATACCGTCCATCCAGAGGTAGTCCCGATTCGTCGGCCCCGATTGCCGCAGCCCCGATTGCCGCAGGGCGGCCCCGATTGTTCCCCGACTGCTGCTCCGTTTTAACTAAATTCCGTCTGTAATCTCAATTTTTCCTGAAGACTTATACTTAGTCACAATCCAATGATATCCAACATTTGCATATTTCCCGGTAGCCTCAAATACGTAATAGACGCTGTCACCACAGTCACGTCCGCTTGACACACTTACCTCGTTCACTGGAAATTTATGAGATTCCATAAACGCCTTCCTAATTTCCGGAAGTGCAGCATCCGACGTTTTTTTTGACATCTCTTTACACCCATCGACGTCTGCCATGCATTGAGCACTAAACATTGCGAGCAATATCAGAGCTAGAATTTTCACTTACCACCCCCAAGCTTCACACTTGTAGTATTGCAATAGTTTCTTATCTCTAATCACTGCACTTTGCGCGCCAGGGCACTGAGAATCACACTGCAGCGATTTACGATATGCCTTGCATTCACTTCTTTGCAATGGGTATTGCGGCACGCTGGAATTCGGCTTGGACGGGTCCCGTTTCCACGGACAGTTTAATTAGTCACCTCAGCCATTCTCTCGAAAGCTTCGGGTGAGCGGTAGCCCAAGCTGCTATGCAGCCGTTGTCGGTTGTAGAAGCTCTCGATGTATTCGAAGATCGCCGTCCTGGCCGCATCACGATCCTTGAAACGTTCGTGATGTATCAGCTCCTGCTTCAGCGAGCTGAAGAAGCTTTCCATCACCGCGTTGTCGTAGGGGAGACCCTTGCGGCTCATGCTGGATACCAATCCGGCATCAGCAAGCTGTTTTCGATAGGTCTTGCTTGTGTACTGCGCGCCTTGATCACTGTGATGGATGGCGCCTGGCGCTGGGTGTCGTTGCCCAAGGGCCATCGTTAACGCATTGCACGCCAATGCTTGCTCGGGGCGATCAGACATCGCCCAACCCACGATGCGACGGCTATAAACATCCAGCACCGCAGCGAGATATAGCCAACCCTGTCGAGTCGGCACGTAGGTAATGTCAGCCACCCATATCCGGTCCGGTCCAGGGCTACTGAACGGCCAGGTCAGCCGGTTCGGTGCGGCAGGCACGCGCTGATAAGGGGCTCTCGTGCGCAGGTAACGACGTCGCCGACGCGTTTGAATGCTGTGCTGCTGACGAAGGCGACGCACCCGGTGACGCCCGCACGTCTCACCCTCTTGCCGTAAGGCCTGCCATATCCGTGTCGTCCCATAGGCTTCGCGCGTGACGACATGTAGTTCCCGGATGCATTGAATCAGGCGCTGGTTCTCCAACGCTCGATCACCAGGTTGCCGGCTGCGCCACGCGTAGTAGCCACTGGGCGATACCTGCAGCGCACGACACAAGGTGCGTACGGCATGACCGTGCTGGGTCGCTACCCAGGCGTACTTCACGGCAGCTCCCGCGCAAAGTACGCCGCCGCTTTTTTTAAAATCTCGTTCTCTTCTTTCACGCGCGCCAGTTCGCGCTTGAGCGCTGCCAGTTCGTCCTGACTTGCCTTGGGACGACCACTGCCACGAAACGCCTGGCCACCCTTCTTCTCGGCATCCTGTACCCATTTGTAGAGCCGATTGCGAGGCACGCCCAATTCACGAGCTAGCGTGGCGGACGGCTTACCGCTTGTCTGCACCAAGCGGATCGCCTCACGCTTGAATTCCGCACTGAACCTTTGGCGCTTTTCCATCGAACACCTCCGTGCGAGGATTGTCCTCGCTTTTAGGTGTCCGTGAAATCGGGACCATCCATTCCGCCCCCTTTTACGGATCTTGGCTTTCAACACTCCCCCATTGATAAAAATGCGCTGAGCCTCGCAAAAATATACATACCGAAGTCCGCGAACTCCGCCTCATCAATGGCCATCTCTCGCACAACATTTTCATCATATGTTTTGTTTGTCACATGCTCTTTCCGCACCCAGTTCTTAGACCCCTCCTCACCTTCCACGTCATCGAGACGAATCCTTATTCGACCATCTTCTTGCTCAATAGATACCAAGACCGCACGACGTGTTTTTTTGTTAGTCATAACTGTGTACTCAGTGAAGTCGCCACGGCGGAAGAGGTGCATTGATACCATCATCTCCATCTCGCTCGCTTAGACAGTTTCCGTAACGCAGCATCGCCTGCTGCTCGCATATTTTAAAAGCATTCTTTCCACGCGACTTACCAAGCTGACTGCACGTCTCCATGTCGCGCCTCAGATTTTGTTCGCAACGATCCTCATTTGAATGACATTCAGTCGGCGGATGCGGCTCGTCAGCACACGAATCGGCTGTAGCCGTCGGATACAGACACCCTCCTACAGTTGCTGCAGCTGTACACAGAACAGGATTTTCGATACATATCCCAATCAACGCCTTCGCGACTTGCCCCGGGTTAGGAATGGATCTCGGCGGCACGATCGGCTCCGGCAGGACACCCGGCGCAGCCGGACTCGTCGGCCCAATCGCCGGCGCGGAAGCGCGAAATGGGAAAAGCCCAAGCGGATCAATAAAACTCAGCGGACTGTTATTTCCATAGGCATAGAGAGCGATGCCTCCCTCAAATCCGGTTGGGTCGGGTTGATCAAAGCCGCCTCTAGCGGAGTCATAGGTGCGAGCACCATTGTCCGACGAGCCTGTTTCAAGGTCGTAATACTGCCCCGCAAACCGCAAGTTGTACGTGTACCCACTACTCGTCGGCGCCACCTCCGCCCACGGATTCCCCTGATACGGCAGCTGCCACACCGTATTGCCGCTGGCATCAGCGATAGCCCTCGGCGTCCCCAACGGATCCGCCGTCACATACGCCATCGTGCTGCTGCCACCGGACGTATCGATATTGGCCACCGGAATACCGTCCATCCAGAGGTAGTCCCGATTCGTCGCGCCGTATTCGGCCAGTAACTGCCCCGTCTCGTTGTAGACGTAGCTCTCCGTCTGGCCGTTCGCCACCTTCTGTATCCGCTGCCCCAGCGCATCGTAGGTGTAGTTCGCCAGGGTGCTGCCACCGAGCTGTGCCACCGCCATGCGATTGCGGTCGTTGTAGCCAAAGCCATACGTGCTGCCGGCCTGCGTCATGGCCGTGGTGTTGCCGTTGGCATCGACCGTCAACGTTGAGTTGCCGATGGTGACCAGCTGGTGCGTGTTCGGGGTGTAGCCGTAGGTACCGGTATCTAAACCACTGCCCGTTTTGCTGAGCCGGTCGCCCGTTTGGTTGTAGGTGACGCTTTCCAGCACGCTGCCGTTGGCTTCGGTGACGGCGGTGAGGCGGTACAGCGGGTCGTAGCTGTAAGTCTCCGTCGCCGGATTGGCACCGGCGGCGTTGCCGATGGCAGTGATGTCGCCCATCGCATCGCGTGCCACGTGCAAGCTAAACGCCGGGCTGGTGAGGTCGGTGAGGCGGTAGTTGGCGTCGACCGTGCGCGTGATGGCCTGGCCATTGCCCAGGGTGTAGCCGCTGACCGGTCCGAAGGGCTGGTAGGTGACGCCGCTGACGACGGTGGTGGCGGTGCCGTTGGGCGGGGTGGTGCTGAGGCTTTGGATGCGGCCGTCGCCGTCGCGTGCGTAGCTGACCAGTGAGCCGTCCGGCGAGACGATGCCGCTGAGCCGGCCGGCAGCGGTGTAGCTGTAGCCCACGGTGTGGGTGGTGGTGCCGGTGATGATCTGTTTCTGGATCACGCGGCCCCAGGCGTCGTAGCAGTACGCTGTGGTCACGCTGCTTTCGATGATGCGGGTCAGGCGGCCGACGGGGTTCGAGCTGCTGCACCCGGTGACGCTGCTGGCCTCGTCGTAGGTGTAGGTGATGTTCTGGGTGGTGTCGGGGTAGCTGGTGCTGGTCAGGCGATCGAACGCATCGTAGGTGTTCGTTGCCACGATGCCTTTGGCATCGGTGCGGGTGAGCACGTTGCCGGCGGCATCGAAAGTGCGGCTGGTGGTGCCGGTATCCGGACTTTGCTGGCCCGTCGCATCGCTCAATCCATCGTAGCTATAGATGGTGGCGAGGCTGCTGGGGTCGGTGACCTGGGTGAGGCGGTCCAGGCTGTCGTATTGGTAGGCGGTCTTGGTGTTCTGGGTGGCGGTATCGGTGCCGTTGTAGTTGTCCAGGGTTTGCACCAGGCGGTTCAGGGCGTCGTAGCCGAGTTGGCGCTGGATGCCCAGGGCATCGCTGCTTTGCACCAGGTTGCCGTTGGCGTCGTAGCTGGTGCTGGCGGTGGCGTTGAAGACGGTCTGGTTGAGGCCGTCGACCACGCTGGTGAGCTGGCCCAGGGGGTTGAAGGTGCGGGTGAGGCTTTTGTGCAGGGTGCCGCTGGCGTCGTAGACACTCTCACCGGTTTTATCGCCGGCGGCATCCAGCGTGTAGGCGATGGTGTTGCCGAGTGCATCGGTGATCTTGGTCAACCGATGGGCCGCGTCGTAGCCGTAGGTGGTGGTGACGCCATCGGGATCGGTGAGGGTTTGCACGGCGCCGTAGGCGGTGTAGGTGAAGCTGGTCTGGGCACCGCCGACGGTGCGGGTCTTGAGCCAGCCGCGGGGGTAATAGGTGAGATCGGTGTTGGTGCCGTTGGCGTCGGTGAGGCGCGTGATGCGGCCATCGGCATCGTAGGAGGCGATGGTGGTGACGTGGCCCAGCGCATCGGTGACGGTGTGCAGGTCGCCGGGTTGGTAGCAGGCGGCGCCGGGGGTGCCGCAATTCACGGCGCTACTCGCCATGTAGTAGCTGTAGGCGGTGGTTTGGGTGAGGTCGGTGCGGGGGCCGGTCGTCGTCAGCAGCAGGCCGACGAGGGGGCATTGCACGGTGTCGACGGCGGTGCAGTAGGTGTCGGTGGTGCGGCGTACGCCGGCGGGGACGGTGCCGGTGGCGCTGCAGCTATAGCCGGACGCAGATGCGTTGGTCGGATCGATGGCGCAGCGGGCCAGGGTTTGGCCGGTGGCGGTGTAGACCCATTGGGTATTGCTGACGAGGTTGCCGTTGGCGTCCTGCACGGTGCGGGTCAGCGGGACGCGTAGTGCGGTGTTCCAGGTGAAGGTGGTGGTGCGTTGGTTGGGCGTGCCTTGCGCATCGACTTGCTGCGTCAACAGATTATTGCTGTTGTAGGTGGTGGCCGTGGTGTTGCCGTTGAAGTCGACCGCCGTTTGCGGATTGCCGTTGGTGTCGTAGGTGCGCGTTTTCCACGGCTGGTTACATTGCGGGCCGCAAGCCTGACTCACCGATGCGATGTTCGCGACCCCTAGTGTCGTCGAATATCCATAGTCGACGACCAGCCCCAAAGACGTCTGAATTGACGATGTGCCATTGCTTCCGTAGGTGATTTGGACCGCATCCACACCTCCCGCCAATACAGAAGAAGTAGCGAGACCACCACTCGTGTAAGAGGTACTTTCCAGACGTGTATTCGTCTCATCAACGGTTCCCGTCATCGCAGCAGGTAGACTGGCACCACCCGTCAATGAGGCCTCGTTATAGACATATTGCTTCTTCGAATTATCCGGGTACGCCACCGTGATGAGGTTGTCGTTGGCATCGTAACCGTAGTTAATGACCCCGCCATCGGGCAAGGTCAGCGCAACGAGGTTCGACGCGTTGTCATAAGCAAGATGAAGCTGCCGGCCTTCGGGATCAGTCACTGAAATCAGAAGCCCCTGCGCTGGCGCGACGGATGAGGGCGTCGATGGCGTGCTGTACGCAAACCGCAAGCTCTGCCCGCTCGCATCCGTGATCTGCTGCAAGAGACCGTTTGCCCCGTATAGCTCATACGTCCTTTGCGATGCGATAAAAACGGTGTAACTCGTCGCAACGCCATTCGCGTTGTCGGTTTCGGTAAGCACGTCCGCATTGTCGGATTCGGCCTGCCACTGGTTGCCGACCTTATTGAACACCTCTCGATTCCCGTCGGGTCGCAGCATCACCATGGACGCTGCCGGGTTACCGAATACGTAGAGCATCTGACTGTAGGTATGACGCCAGTTAGAACCGAGAGGCGTAGTCACCAGACCGGCGGCGCTGTTATAGAAACGGCTGAATCGCAGCCATGCTCCACTGTCAAAGTCATCATCGCGATGAAAGCTGTTGCCCGTAGCCCCGTTGATGGGCTCGCCCACCATCACGCAGCTGCAACGGCTTCCGTTGCCATAATTTTTTGACAAGGCGTCAGAGGCATTCAGAGGCGATGTTCCGCACTGATACTGCCATGCCTGTGATTGCACGTGAGGATCGCCCGGCCCGTCCCAATACAGTTCCACCCAGCACTGCGACGAAGAGAGCGTCGTGACGGTTTTTGACTGGCAAGTATGCGAATAGCCGGGCGTATCTGGAACGTAGAGGCACGCCGCCAAGGCTTGTGAATAGGTCGTCGTCAAAGCCTGCGCATACACGTGCGTTGGCACGAGCATGCCCCAGACTGCAAAAAGCGAGAGAACATAAATCCAATGTGGAAAACGTCCATGACCCAAACGCATAGATACCTTCACCTTTTCCCTGAAAGTGGAATTCCTTAGCAAGCTCGGCATGGCTCGTAAGCGCGCAGAAAGCGGGATATCCCGACGATCAGCCGCCATGTGTAACCGACTGAGGCTGATCGAACGGAAGAACGCCAAGAACGCTGCCAACCACTTTTTGCCACGCATCCTTTTGGAAAAGGCGCTCAAGAGCGCGACGCGTTCCTTGGATACTCACCCCCACTGCTCCCTGACAAATCCTTGTTCGCGCGTGCCACCCGATCAACGGGCAGCCACACGGCCTTACTGAAGGCACGCACCCTTAGCCAATAACTTTTTACGCTATCGCAAACCGCACGTCGAGAGAACCATGCCACCCTTCTTGATGAGCATGAAGCCTGTCTCGTCTCGATGCTGCGTCACGCTGGTTGTCTGTCACGGTGGAGCACACCTGTCTCATGGCGTGCTACGCGTACGGCGCGCCGTCATGCCGACGCGAGCCCTACCTATCCGCTTAGATGCGGCACGCCCTTCCTCACGCGGCGTGCCGCGGTGACGATCATGCGGCAGTACGGGTTATCCACCCGGCTCAGGTGGGAGCGTGCCGGCGTACTGGCGCAGGTAGTAGAGCGCGGCGTGCAGGCCGCTGGCTTCTGACGGGATCAAAGGCCAGGGGCTGATCGGGTCGCGGGTGCGACCGATGCGTGCGCGTTTGTAGGCTTCGCTGTATTCCAGCAAGGCTTCGATGGTGCCGGTGGCGTGGATGACGCCAGCGATGCGCGCGCTGTTGGTCAGCCGCTTTTGCTGCGTGCGGCTCAGTGGATAGAGCTGGTAGTTGGCGAACGGGAAGGATTCTGAAACGGGTTCGTTGCGAACCGATGGGCGTGCGTCTGCCGTATGATCTTGGGTAGCCATGATCAACTCCTGAAAGTTGGTTTTGGTTAGCGGATCGTGGGAGCTCGTAACTCTCACGGTCCGCGCCTTCCACACATTGCTGCATGGGTCATCGACGTTGCCTGGTTAGAGATGGCGTTGATGACGGTGCCAATTTATCAAATGAGTGCGCGGGACCCGTGTAGGGGATCGATGGCAGGTTTTGTGCGTGCTTGCGCTGGAGGGATGGGGGTTCGCTTGCGGCACTGAGGCGTGCGCTGATGTGGGGTCGCTGAAGAGCGGGAAGGAAAAGCTTTCCTTCGGAAGAGTCGCGCAAGAGTGGCCCCTCACCCTGCCCTCTCTCCCACGGGACTAGCTTTGCGTCGCCCGGAGGGGAGAGGGGAAAAGCTTGCGCGGCTTCGTTCTTGGCTTGGTGTTAGCGCGGTACGCGCAGGCAGGAGTCGCGCAGGGCGGCGTCGTGCAGTACTTCGTCGTGAGCAGCGGTGTCTTCGGTATCCAACGC
Organism: Dyella mobilis; assembly: GCF_016904945.1. Classification (GTDB taxonomy): domain Bacteria; phylum Pseudomonadota; class Gammaproteobacteria; order Xanthomonadales; family Rhodanobacteraceae; genus Dyella_B; species Dyella_B mobilis. The sequence goes on along the minus strand of NZ_JADIKF010000038.1, from coordinate 544,259 downwards.
GCAGTGACCCGGACGGTGCATGCCACCCGGATGGCTGGGAGCTCCGGTGGCGTCATCCTTGTCGATGGTGGTGTCCGTGGTGGGCTTGGTGCTCATGCGCGATGTCCGAAATTTTCGCTATTTCCGCACGAAGCCTATCGGCGCGCAAGCTGATCGGTGGACCAACCGCCGCCGAGGGCGCGGATCAGCTGCACGCTGGCGCGCAGGCGCTGGGTATCCAGTTGCAGCAGGCCGCGTTGTTCCTGCAAGGCCACGGTTTGCGCTTGCACTACGTCGAGGTAGCTGACGGCGCCGTGTTTGTATTGCGTCATCGACAGGTCCAGCGCGTGCTGCGCGGCGTCGGAAGCATCTTTCTGGTTGACGCCGGCGGTGCCCAGGTGATCGAGCAAGGCGAGGTTGTCCTGCACTTGCTGGAATGCAGTCAACACCACGCCGCGGTAGGTGGCGCCGGCTTCGTCGGTCTTGGCTTTGGCTGCGTTGACGCTGGCCTTGCGGTAGCCGCCGTCGAACAGGTCGTAGGCAAGCTGCGGGCCGAGTGCCCAGATGCGGTTGGGCGCGGTGAACAGGTTCGCCCAGCCGGTGCTTTGGAAACCGCCTTGCGCGTTGAGCGTAAGCGATGGAAACCATGCTGCGCGTGCCACGCCGATGCCGGCATTGGCGGCGGCTACGCGGCGTTCCGCTGCGGCAACGTCGGGGCGGCGTTGCAACAGGCCGGACGGTACGCCGACCGGTACCACCGGCACGGGAATCGCGGTGGTTTGCGCCGGCAGCGTGAAGGTGGAAGCGTTCTCGCCTACCAGCACGGCGATCTGGTCTTGCATCAAGGCGCGTTGCGCCAAGGCTTGCGACCATTGCGAGCGCGCATCGGACAGCTGCGTTTGCGCACGCGAAACATCCAGCCCGGAGACGATGCCGCCGGCATGCAGGGTTTGCGTGAGCTTCAGGGCTTTCCCATAAGCCTCGATGGTTTGTTGCAGCAAGGCGATCTGCTGGTCGTAGCCGCGCAGTTGCACGTAGGTGTCGACCAGCTGAGCCTGCAGGCTCAGCTGCGCCGAGGCGAGATCGGCTTGCGCAGCCAGCGCATTGTCGCGGCCGGCTTCGACGGTGTTGCGCACCTGGCCCCACAGATCGACTTCGTAACTTGCTTGCACGCCGACGGTGTAGGAATCGTAGTCGGAGGGCGCAGCGGGGTTACGCAACGGCGGCGCGGTGGCCGACTGCCGCTGGCGCTGCCCGACGGCGCCTGCGCCGATCTGCGGGAACAGTTCCGAACGGGCTTGCGCGCTGTACGCCTGCGCCTGCTGGTAATGCGCCAGCGCCGCGGCGAGATCGGTGTTGTTGGCCAACAAGCTGGCTTGCAGCTGATCAAGCTGGTCGTCGTCGTAAAGCTTCCACCAACTATCGCGCGGCAGCTGGTCGGAAGGTACGGCAGAGATCCACGGACCGACATCGCGATACGCGCTGGCCTGCGGCGTGGCCGGTGTTTTGTAGGCCGGTGCCAGCGAGCATCCGCTCAACGCCGCGGCAACGGCCGCGCAGAGTATCCACTCAAGCTTTTTCATGGGGCTTGGCCGCTGCGTTGTCGGTGGCGATCTTCACCTGATCGCCGCTCTTGATGCCGTCCGGCGGGCTGTCGATGACGTGATCGCCGGCTTCCAGGCCCGAGCCGATTTCCACCGACTTGCCGTAGTCGAACAGGATGCTGACTTTCTTGAACGCGACTTTGTTGTCGCCGTCGACCGTCGCTACGCGCAGGCCGCCGTTGTCGAAGATCAACGAGCTGGCCGGCACGCGCAATGCCGCCGTATCCGCCGGCAGACTGAAATGCACGTGGGCGAAGCTGCCGGGCATCAGTTTGCTGTCGGCGTTGTCCACCATCAGCTGCACCAGCGTGGTGCCCGAGGTGGCGTTGACGGCGTTGGAGGTGGCGACAACCTGAGCGTGGAATTCGCGGCCGGGATATTCCGGCACCACGAGCACGGCATCGCTGCCGGGACGGATCGACGGGCCATAGGCCTGCGGCACTTGCACGTATACGCGCAGCTTGTGGATGTCCGACACCACGAACAGTTCCTGGCCTGCACCGCCACCGGTGTTGACCAGGGCGCCCACGTCGGTGTCGCGAGCGGTGACTACACCATCGAACGGTGCGATCAGGCGCGCGAATGCCTTGGTGGCTTCGAGACGATCAACATTGGCTTGCGCGGCTTTCATCTGTGCGACTTTTGCCGCGTAATCGCCGGTGCGCTGATCGACATCCTGTTGCGCCACCGAATCGCTGCCGAGCATCGCCTGCCAGCGCTTGGCGGTGATGCCAGCCAGATCCGCATTCGCTTTCGCGCTGGCGAGATCGGCACGTGCCTGCAGCAACTGCTGGTCGATTTCCGGCGTGGAGATTTCGCCGAGCAGCTCGCCGGCTTTCACCGGTGCGCCGATGTCGGTTTTCCAGTCTTTCAGATAACCGCTGACCTGCGCGTAGATCGGTGCGCGCACGTACGCTTCCAGCCGGCCGGGAAGATCCAGCACCGGACCTTTGTCGCCGGGCATCGGCGTGACCAGCTTGACCGTGGGTACAGCCTGCTCCTGCGTCCAGGTCTTGATGTTGCTGGCCTGGGAGGCGCGGGTGATCAGGCCGATCACCACGATGGCGATCAACACCACCGCCACGATCAATCCGGTCAGGCGTAGACCGCGCTTGGAGAGTTTCTGGGGCGCATGAGTAATGGCTTCAGACGACATAGCTGGGTTCTCCGGAAGCGTCCGCTTCTTTCGGTGCATGGCTGTGACGACCATGGATGATGCTGAACACCACGGGCACGAACAGCAGCGTCGCGCAGGTGGCAAAGATGAGGCCGCCGATCACCGCGCGGCCGAGCGGCGCGTTCTGCTCGCCGCCCTCGCCCAGGCCCAGGGCCATCGGCGCCATGCCGATGATCATGGCGAGTGCGGTCATGCACACGGGACGGAAGCGGGTGAAGCCGGCTTCGAGGGCAGCGAGGGTGGCGTTGCCGTGTTCGGCCAGGCGTTCGCGGCAGAAGCTCACCACCAGAATGGAGTTGGCGGTGGCCACGCCCATGCACATGATCGCGCCGGTCAACGCAGGCACCGACAAGGGTGTGTGCGTGGCAAACAATATCCACACGATGCCGGCCAGTGCGGCAGGCAGCGCGGTGATGATCACGAACGGATCACTCCACGATTGGAAGTTCACCACGATCAGCAAATAGATCAGCACCACCGCACCAAGCAAACCGAACAGCAGGCCGGAGAAGGCGCTGTTCATGGTCTGCACCTGGCCGAGCAGCACCACGTGCGAACCCTTCGGTTGCTGGCTGGCGGTGTCATCGATCACCTTCTGAACATCCGCCGCTACCGCACCAAGATCGCGATCCTGCGTGGCGGCGTAGATCTGCACTACCGATTGAATGTCGTACTGGTCGACCACGGCATTGGTGTTGGTGCGCTGGAGCGTTACCAAGCCGCCCAGCACCTGCGGCTGGCCGTTGGCACCGTTGATCGGGAGGTTGCGCAGCTGCGCCAGGCTGTCCAGATCGTATTGCGGCGTCTGCATCACGATCGGATACGACACGCCGTTGGCCGGATTGAGCCAGAACGTGGGCGCCACCTGGCTGGAGCCGGCGAGGTTCACCACCAGGCTGTTGGTGACGTCGCGCTCGGTGATGCCGAGCAGCTGCGCCTGGGTGCGATCCACGTTGACGTTGAAGCCGGGGTTGGCCTGCGATTCCTGGATGCGTGCGTCGACCACACCGGGGATCTGCTTGATCTTGCCGAGCAGAAGATTGGCGTAGGCAAAGTTGGCCGGCAGGTTCGGGCTGCGGATCTGCAGGTCGATCGGTGCGGGCGAACCGAAGTTGAGGATCTGGCTGACGATGTCCGCCGGCGGGAACGAGAAGGTGACGCCGGGGTATTCGCGCGGCAGCAGCTCGCGCAATTTGCGCACGTATTCGGCGGTGGGATGGTGCCCTTCGTTGAGCGCGATCTGGATGTCGCCATCCTGTTCGCCGACCAGGCCGGTGTTGTTGTACGTGGTGTTGATGCTGCTGCCGGACAGACCGATGTTGTCCACCACCGTGCCCAGTTCCTGCGGCGGAATCACTTTGCGAACGGTCTGCTCGATGTGGTTGAAGATGATGGCGGTATCTTCCACGCGCGTGCCGACCTGGGCGCGTGCGTGCATCAGGATCTGACCGCCATCCACGTCGGGGAAGAAGTTGCGCCCCAGGAACGGCACCAGCAGGAACGACACCAGCACGAAGGCGAGAAAGCCGATCACGAACGGCCGGCGATGCGCCAGCGCCAGATCGAGCGCGCCGTGGTAGGTGGCGCGAATGCGCTCGAAGCGTGCCTCGAAGCCGCGCTGGAAACGCACCAGTGGATTGCGCGACGGCGCTTTCGCCACTTCCTCGCCATGCGGCGCATGCGCTTTCAGCAGGTACTTCGCCATGGTCGGCACCAGGGTGCGCGACAGGATGAAGGAACAGATCATGGCGAACATCACCGATTCGGCCATCGGCACGAACAGGAAGCGCGCCACGCCGTCGAGGAAGAACATCGGCACAAACACGATGCAGATGCACAGCAGCGAGACGAAGGCCGGCGTGACGATCTGCTTGGCGCCGTCGATGATCGCGGTTTCCACATCCTTGCCGTGCTCGAGATGCCAGTTGATGTTCTCGATGGTCACCGTGGCGTCGTCCACCAGGATGCCCACCGCCAGCGCCAAGCCGCCCAGGGTCATGATGTTGAGCGTTTCGCCGAAGGCGGACAGCAGCGAAATGGCGCCGAGAATGGCCAGTGGGATCGACACCGCGATGATCACGGTGGACCGCCAGCTGCCCAGGAACAACAGGATCATCAAGCTGGTGAGTGCCGCGGCAATCACGCCCTCGCGTGCCACGCCGGTAATTGCGGCGCGCACGAACAACGACTGGTCGCCGATCGGCGCCACTTTCAGGTTGTCCGGCAGGATGCCCTTGCTGTCGGCCAGGCGCTGCTTGATGCCGGCGACGATGGCAAGCGTGGAAGCCGAGCCGTTCTTCAGGATGCTAAGCAGCACCGAGCGGTGACCATCCACGTGCACGATATTGGTCTGCGGCGGTGCACCGTCGCGCACGTGGGCCACGTCGCGGATGTAGATGGTGGTGCCGTTGACCTGCTTGACCGGCAGGTTGCCCAGTTCGTTGATATCCGACGGCGCGTTGTTGAGGTTGAGCGTGTACTCGAAGCTGCCGATCTTCTGCGTGCCGATCGGGGTGATCAGGTTCTGCGCGGCCAGTGCATTGGCGACGTCCTGCGCCGACAGCCCGCGCGCCTGCAACTTGGCCGAATCGACGTCGATCTGCACCTGGCGAGTCTTGCCGCCGTAGGGATACGGAATGGCCGCACCGGCTACCGAGACCAGCTGCGGACGCAGGATGTTCTGGCCCAGGTCGCCCAGGTTCTGCTCGCTGAGGCCGTCGCCCGACAGCGCCAGCTGCAGGATCGGCACGGTGGATGCGTTGTAGTTGAGGATCAGCGGCGGCGTGGTGCCGGGCGGCAGCTGCCTGAGCATGGTCTGCGCCACGGCCGCGACCTGGGCGTTGGCGGTGGCGATGTTGACCGTGGGCTGGAAGAAGATTTTGACGATGCCGTAGCCGGCGATCGACTTCGCCTCGATGTGTTCGACGTCGTTGACCGTGGTGGTCAGCACGCGCTCGAACGGCGAATTGATGCGCCCGGCCATCTGGTCCGGCGGCAGGCCGGTATAGGTCCAGGCCACCGCAATGACCGGAATCTTGATATCCGGAAAAATATCGGTGGGCGTGCGCAGGGCGGCCAGCGGCCCGACGATCAGGATCAGCAGGGCAAGAACGACGAAGGTATAAGGCCGCTCCAGCGCAAGCCGTACAATCCTCAGCATGGATGAACTCCAAAGGATGGGGCGGAGCGCCTGCCGCGTGCCAGTCCATGGCAACCATGCAGCGCAACGAGGTTTGTGCAGCCGGATGTGGCGGCCGCATGCTCCGCTTACATGCAAAATTCCGGTTCGGACGGCCGGTCCATGGGGATGGCGCCAGCCGAACGTGAAGGTTAGTTGTACGACTTGCTAAGATCGATACAGTAAGGCGAATGGCTCGATACACATGACGAATGAATACTTGGAACTAAGGCACCTGAAGTATTTCGTCACCGTGGCTGACGAGTTGCATTTCGGGCGCGCGGCGGAACGGCTGGGCATTTCGCAGCCCCCGCTTAGCCAGCAAATTCATGCACTTGAGCTGCGGCTCGGGGCCAAGCTGTTCGAGCGCAAAGGCCGCGGCATCAGCCTGAGCCATGCGGGAAACGCATTGCTGCCCCGAGCAAGAGGCATACTGGCGCAGGCCGAACGCGCGGCCGAATCGGTCGCCCGCTCGCAACGCGGCGAACTGGGCGAATTGCATCTTGGCCTGATGTCCTCCGGCCCCTTCACGTTTGTGGTGCCACGGGTGCTGGCCCGGTTCCGCGAACGCCTGCCCGACGTGCGCCTGTTAATTCACGAGATGGCCACCTCACAGCAGATCGACGCGCTGGAGCAAGGCACCATCGACGTGGGCGTGATCCGGCCGGAAGCCTTGCCCGACGGCATCCGCGCGATCGAGCTGTTCAAGGATTCGCTGACCGTGGTCATGCATGCCAGCAACCCGCTGGCTGCCGCGCGCGGGCCGATCCACATCGGCGAGCTGGCCAACGAAGATTTCATCTTCTATCAACGCCACCTTGGCGTGCGGTTGTACGACGAGGTGATCGCGCTGTGTACGAAGGCGGGGTTCAATCCGCGCATTCTTTACGAGGTGCGCGAACTGCCCACCATCATCGGCCTCATCTCCGGCGGCTTCGGCGTGGCCGTGTTGCCAGGATCGGTGCAGCGCATGACGGTGGAGAACGTGGTGTACCGGCCACTGGCGGACATGGAAGCGGCCACTGCGGTGTGGGCCATCTATCGCCACGACGGCAACGACCCGATGGTGCACGCCTTTCTGCAGATCGCGCAGTGCATGGCTTCCAAACAGGTGGACAACCGTGAACGCGGCGTCGCCTAGCCTTAGTCGCGGCATTACGCAGGCGCTGGCGGCGGCTGCGCTGTTCGGCGTCAGCACGCCGCTGGCCAAGCTGCTGCTGGGCAGCGTGGCACCTGGCATGCTCGCAGGGCTGTTGTATGGCGGCTCGGGCGCGGGACTGCTGCTGTGGATGCTCTGGCGGCGCACGTGTGCATCTTCATCGGATGAAGCGCCGTTGGCGCGGCGCGATCTGCCGTGGCTGGCCGCGGCGGTGTGCTTTGGCGGCGTGCTGGGGCCGCTATTGCTGATGTTCGGGCTGATGCATACGCCGGCGTCTTCCGCATCGCTGTTGTTGAACCTGGAGAGCGTGCTGACGGCGGTATTGGCCTGGGTGGTGTTTCGCGAGAATGTGGATCGCCGGGTTTTGCTGGGCATGCTGGCCATCGTGGCCGGCGGTGCCTTGCTGTCGGTGCAGCACTTCGGTCTTGGCGGCGCTGCGCCGGGCGCGGCGGCGATCGTCGGCGCCTGCCTGTGCTGGGCGCTGGACAACAATTTCACCCGCCCGATTTCCGGCAGCGACCCGGTGCAGATCGCCGGCATTAAAGGCGCGGTGGCCGGCTCCATCAACATCGCGATAGCCCTGGCCAGCGGTTACGGCTTCCCTGCCCCGTTCAAGATTGTGGCCGCGGGTGTGCTGGGGGCGGGCTATGGCGTCAGCCTGGTGCTGTTCGTGCTGGCCCTGCGTTCGCTGGGGACGGCGCGCACCGGTGCGTATTTCTCCACCGCGCCGTTCCTGGGGGCGTGCGTGTCGCTATTGCTGTTGGGCGAACACCCTGCTCCCGCGTTCTGGCTGGCCGGTGCATTGATGGCGCTGGGCGTGTGGCTGCACGTCAGCGAACGCCACGAGCACGAGCACGTACACGAAGCGCTGGCCCACAATCACCGGCACCGCCACGACGAACATCACCAGCACGATCACGACTTTCCATGGGACGGGAAAGAGCCGCACACCCATCCGCATACGCACGAACCGCTGCGGCACAGCCATGCGCATTTTCCGGATCTGCACCACCGGCATCGGCATACCTGAGAAGCGATTGTGCGATCGCAGGTGGCAAGTGAATCTTGCGCGTAGCTGTCGATTACACGCACTCACTCCGAGGCAACAGTGCGTTGCTGAAAATGACACAAATGTCGCTAGCCATGCGCCTTAATCATTTGTAAACTTAGTAGTACATAAACGTCATACCACCCCTTCCCCACAGGTATTTCGAATGCGTATTCATCCAATCACCCGCGGCCTGGCAGTCGCGCTGCTGTGTGCCCTGCCGGCGCTGCCCGCGATGGCCGCTCGGTTCGAATTGCAGGGTGGCGTCAGCTACATGGGCAACCCCAACAACAACTACAACACGCCGGTTGCATTCGGCGAGGTCGTGTTCGATCCGAGCCAGATCGGCAGCAGCAATTTCACCTGGTCGCCGGACGTCACCGCCGGCTGGATCGGCGGCCGCGACGGCCGCAAGGTTGCCGAGTTCAACAACGACAACCCGAGCACGCGCCACGACACCTTCATTCTGGCTGGCGGCGTGCGCGTCCATTACGGCACACCCAATGCCTGGTATCAGCCGTTCTTCCTAAGCTTCCAGCCGGCCTACAACAGTGCCCGCACGCAGGCATTGAGCACGGCCTACGAATTTGTCACGACGGTCGGTTACCAGGGCAATCACTGGAGCCTCGGTATCCGCCACATTTCCAATGGCAGCCTGCACGAGCCCAACCGCGGCGAAACGATGGCGGTGGCAGGTATCGCGTTCTGATCTATCGCGTTCCGGTTGCGCACAAGACAACGGCCCCAAAAGGGGCCGTTGTCGTTTGTGAAAGTGCCTGGCGTATCAGTGACCGCCTCCCCCTGCGCCCGCCTTGGCGGCGAACGGCGGCTTGGCCATCCAGATCACCACGATCAGCGACAGGAAGATCCAGCCCAGTGCATGGAACACTTCGTTGAAGGAGATCTGCAGGCCCTGCAAGGTGATGGTCTGGTTCAACATCGCCATCACGGTCTGCGAATCGCCGGTCTGGCTCACCGCCTGTTGCACCAGCGGGTTGTACGGCGTGATCTGCTCGGCCAGATGCTCGTGATGGATGATGCCGCGGTGCTGCCACAGGAAGGTGGTGATCGACGCGGAGAAGCTGGCACCAACCGTACGCAGGAAGGTTGCCACGCCGCCGCCCGCCGCGATCTCGTGCGGTTGCAGATCCGATAGCAGGATGGTGGTAACCGGCATGAAGAAGAACGCCACGCCCAAGCCTTGCAGCAACTGCACCAAGGCCACCGATTCGAAATCCACGCCGATGTAGAAGTCCGAGCGCAGGAAGCAGGTCACGCCCATCACCACGAACGCACCGCTGGTGAGCAGGCGCAAGTCGAAGCGCGTGGCGTATTTGCCGACGATAAAGGTCAGCAACACCGGCAGCACGCCCAGCGGCGCGGTGGCGAAACCGGCCCAGGTGGCGGTGTAGCCGAGATTCAACTGCAGCCACTGCGGCACCAAAAGACCGATGGCGAAGAACGCGGCGTAGGCCAGCACCAGTGCAATGGTGCCCATGCGGAAGTTGCGGTGACGGAACAGCTTCAGGTCGACGATCGGATCCTTGTCGGTCAGCTCCCAGATCAGGAAGATCGCGATCGCGATGGCCGAGACGATGGCGGTGATCACGATGAAGGTGGAGTTGAACCAGTCTTCGTCATTGCCCTTGTCCAGCACCACCTGCAACGCGCCCACGCCGATCACCAGGGTGATCAGGCCGACGTAGTCGATCTTGGGCCGCTGCGTAACCACTTCGCGCAGGCGCATCTGGTTGCCCACCACCATGCTGGCGAAGATGCCGATCGGCACGTTGATGAAGAAGATCCACGGCCAGGAATAGTTGTCGGTGATCCAGCCGCCCAGGATCGGGCCGGCAATCGGCGCCACCACCGTCACCATCGCCAGCAACGCCAGCGCCATGCTTCGTTTGGCGGGTGGATAGATGGAGATCAGCAGTGCCTGCGTGATCGGATACATGGGACCGGCCACCGCACCCTGGATGGTGCGGAACAGGATCAGCATGCTCATGCTCTGCGCAATGCCGCACAGGAACGATGCGATCGAAAACAGCACCGTCGCCCACATGAACAGCTTCACCTCGCCGAAGCGGCGGGTAAGAAAGCCGGTGAGCGGCAGCGCGATGGCGTTGCTCACTGCGAACGAAGTAATCACCCAGGTGCTCTGGTCCTGGCTCACGCCGAGGTTGCCGGCGATGGTCGGCAGCGACACGTTGGCGATCGTGGTGTCCAACACCTGCATGAACGTGGCCAGCGACAAACCGATTGTCGCCAGGACCAGGTTGGGTGGACGGAAATGGGTGTTCACTTGGCTATACCTGAATTAGGCCTTTGATTCCCTCTCCCCGGCGGAGAGAGGGAAAAGCGTGGGGCTCAACGGCCACCCGTGTTCTCGTGGATGATCTGCTCGATCTGCTGGTTCGCTTCGGTCAGCTGGTGGTTGTAGACGTCGGTGCTGAACAGCGGTTCGGTGCGCGGCGTCTGCGACAGCGCGAGGCCGTTCTGGTTGTGCAGATCCACTTCGGTGTCCAGCGACATGCCGATGCGCAGCGGGTGCTTGTCTAACTGGGCAGGATCGGTGAAGACCACGCGCACGGGAATGCGTTGCACGATCTTGATCCAGTTGCCGGTGGCGTTCTGCGCCGGCAGCAGCGAGAACGCACTGCCCGTGCCGACGCCGAGGCTCTGCACCTGGCCTTTGTATTTCACCGAGCTGCCGTACACGTCGGAGATGATTTCCACCGGCTGGCCGATGCGCATCTGGGTGAGCTGGGTTTCCTTGAAGTTGGCATCCACCCACACTTCGTGCAGCGGCACCACGGCCATCAGCGCGGCACCGGGCTGTACACGCTGGCCCACCTGCACGGTGCGCTTGGCGATGTAACCGGTGACCGGAGCGATCATGGTGGTGCGTACGTCGTCCAGATAGGCGGCGCGATATGCAGCGGCGGCGGCCTTCACGTCCGGATGCGACGTGACGACGGTGTCGTCCACCAGCACCTGGTTGGTCTGCAACTGCTGCTGCGCGGTGTCGAGGGCGTTCTGCGCGGCGGTCAGCGCATCGCGTGCGTGCGACAGCTCTTCGGCGGAAATCGCACCGGTCTTGGCCAGATCGCGGCGGCGGTTGTAGTCGGCCTGCGCCTTCTGCAAGGACACGCGCTGCACTGCCAACTGCGCCTGCGCGCCGGATACCGTGCTGTACAGGCCGCGCACTTTGCGCACCGTGCTGGCAAGGTTCGCCGCGGCGCGCTGCAATTCGACATCCGCATCGGAGCGGTCGAGCTGCACCATCACCTGGCCCTGCTTGACGAAGTCGCCGTCGTCGCCGCCGATGCTGATCACCGTGCCGGCGATGCGCGGCGTGATCTGCACGATGTTGCCGTTGACGTAGGCGTCGTCGGTACCTTCGTACCAGCGGCCGTCAAGGAAATACCACGCGGTCCAGGCAATGGCCGCGAGAACGAGGACCACCAGCAGCAGTCGCAGCAGGAAGCCGCGCCGGTTGCTGACCGGAGGCGCCTGGACTACCGGCGTGTCGGCGGTATTGGGGTTCGGACTGGACATGGGGCTGCCTCAGAGAAAGTAATTACTTGGAAGAAAGTTGGGTGTCGGCCTGCGGACGGAAGCCGCCGCCGAGCGCCTGGATCAGTTGCACATTCAGATCGGCCTGCTGTGCATGCAGCGCGGCCATGCGCTGTTCGGCGGCCAGCAGTTCCTGGCGCACGCTCAGTGCCTCCAGGTAGCTGCCGATGCCGGATTTGTAGCGCTGTTCGGACAAGCTCCACGCATCGTTCGCCGCGTCGAGTGCGCGTTGCTGCGCATCGACCTGCTCTTTCAGCGAATTGAGCGCGTCGTAGTCGTCGGAGATTTCGTTCACCGCCGACACCAGCGTCTGGTTGTATTGCGCCACGGCCAGATCGTATTGCGCATCCTTGCTGCTCAAGTTGGCGCGGCGACGACCGCCGTCGAAGATCGGCAGACTGATCGCCGGGGCCGCTTCGTAGAAACGGTTCGACATCTGGAACAGATTGGCGCCGCCCAGATTGATCAAGCCGAGCATCGCGCCGATGTTCACGTCCGGCAGAAATTGCGTCTTGGCGGATTTGATCTCTTTGCCGGCCGCTTCGACGCGCCAGCGCGCAGCCACGAGATCGGCGCGATGACCCACCACGTCGACAGGAACATTGGCCGGTACGGTCAATGCACCCGGCGGCAGCAACTGCGGACGGGCGATATCCAGGCCGCGGTCCGGACCTTTGCCGAGCAACACCGACAAGGCAGAACGTGCCGCATCGATCGCGCGATCGGCCTGCGCCTTCTGCCCTTGCGCGCTGGCCACTTCCGAATCGCTCTGCTTGAGCTGCATCTGGTTGTCGATGCCCGCGGCGACACGCTGGTGCGTGAGGTCGCGCGCTTCGCTGGCACGCTTCAGTTCGGCGGCAGCCACGTCTTGTTGCACGTAGGCGTAGCTCAATTGCACGTAGGCACGAGCGACATTGGTGGACAACTCGATGCGTGCGGCCTGCGCATCCACTTCCGATGCACGGTATTGACCCAAAGCCGCTTCCCACGCAGCGCGCTGGCCGCCCCACAGATCCAGGTCCCACTTGAAGCTGCCGTAGACATACTTGGCCGCTCCCACGTGCCCATTGCCGAGTGCGGGAATGGAGGTGGGAATGCGTGCTTCGGCAACGCTGGCGCCGACGTCGAAGACCGGCTGGCGCGACGCATCGGCCGCACCGGCTGCCGCTTGCGCGGAGCGTGCGCGCGCATCGGCGACGGCAAGCGTCGGGTTGTCGTGCAGCGCCTCGGCGATCAGTGCGTTGAGCTGGGGATCGCCCAGGCCGGTCCACCAATCGTTCTTCGGCCAGGCCGCATCGGATACCTGCACGTTCGCCAGGCTGCGATCAGCCTTGAGCGAAGACGGATCGGTCGGGGTACCGTCCGGGTGAATGCCGCCCGAGGTGGCGCAACCCGCCAGTGCGAACGTCAGTCCGACAGCAGCCGCAAGAATATGCAGACGCATGGCTTTCAAGTCTCGATGCAATGAGTAGATGGATGAATCAGTTCTTGTCACGAAGTGCGTGCAGCACACGCTCCAGGTAGTCGTGCAAGTGCTTGCTTTCGGTTTCGGTCAACGAACGCTGTGCGGCCCGCAGCACGCGTTCGTTGCAGCCGGTCAATTGCTGCCACAACGCGTCGCCTTGCTCGGTCAGTTCGATGCGCAACGCTCGGCGGTCCTGTTCATGCGGAAGCCTGCGCAGGAATCCCCTGCCCTCCAACTGATCGAGCTGGCGCGTCATCGCGCCGCCATCCAGTTCCACGGCACGCGCCAGCTCGGTGGCCGTCATCGGGCCCAGAGCGGCCAGCCGTTTGAGTATCAGGAACTGAGTAAAGCGCAAATCCAGTCCCTTGGCATTGATTTCCGCTTCGATACCGCGCACCAGCTCCGCGCGGACGAGGCCAATCAACACGCCAAGGCTTTCCTGGCTGGTAGGGGTAATGAGCGGGCCTGTTTGCATGGGAGCGCACTTTATTGCCCCTAACAATATTTGTCAAGGCAAATATAGTTTGGACACCTATTGTTACAGCAAATGGACAGAAATGAATTATTTGCGCGGAGCGGCGGTGAGTTCCGCCAGTTCGTCGCCCATCCAGGCGCGCAGGGCCGGGTCGCGCAGTTCGAACAGGTCGAACACGCCCAGCGCCCGCAAGGCCGGCAATTGCGCCAGCAGTCGCGGCTCCATGGCACGCCTCATCGGTTCGGGCGTGGCGGGGTCCAGCATTTGATGGGCACAGGCGACGAAGGTCTCCAGCGGGGAACGGGATATCTCGGATTTCAGGGACACCAATTGGATCGGGGACATAGCCTTTCCTTGTGTTCTTATCAGCGTGTCTTGTCTGCGTGCCAGGTCTTGCGGGGGTTACTCATTAAGACGAACGAATGAGGCTTCCCGTGACAGACGTCCCATGGCCAGACGGGGTTTTCCGCGAGCGGCGCGGTCCGAGGCGATCTGGCTGGGTGTCGAGGCCGCGAGCGGCGGCGGCGGCCGGGGGAACCTGGTGGGGTGACCAGGTACTAGAAAGCTTAAGCAAGGTCAGGGCGGAACTGATAACGTTATTTGGCCAAATAATGTCGAGATTCGGCCATGACGCGGTCCAAGCAAGAACTCTACGAATACATCGAGAAAATCGACGGCCCGCCGCTCATTGCCTACTGGAACGAAGGCGAAGCCACCGGCGAATACAGCCAGGACACCCACACCTACGACTGGCACAGCCACGTGCGCGGCCAGTTCTGGTGCGTGGAAAGCGGCTTGGTGCAGGTCCACACTTCGCGCGGCTCGTGGTTGCTGCCACCACATCGTGCCGGATGGATGCCGGCCGGTGAAATGCACAAAGTCACGCTCAGCGGCGTCATGAGCGGCTGGGGCGTGTTTGTCACGCCAGAGGTCAGCCAGTGCCTGCCGCACCATCCCTGCGTGATCGGCACCAGCCCGTTGCTGCGCGAGCTGGTCCACCGCGCCAGCTCGTGGACCTGGGAGACCCGGCTCAGCGAACGGCAGGAACGCGTGATGACGGTGTTGCTGGACGAGATCCGCCACGGCAGCCCCGAACCTTTGTACCTGCCGATGCCGCTCGATCGCCGCCTGCACCGCATTGCCCAGGCCGTGCTGGAGCAACCGCAAGACAACCGCAGCCTGGACGAGTGGGCGGCGTGGGCAGGCCTGTCGCCGCGCACGCTCAGCCGGTTGTTCCGCACCGAGACCGCGCTGAGCTTCGCGCAGTGGCGGCAACAGGCCCGCCTGAGCAAAGGCCTGGAGCAACTGGCCGACGGCGTACCCGTGGCCGCGGTGGCCGACAGCCTTGGCTACGCCAGCACCAGCGCCTTCATCGCCATGTTCCGGCGCAGCTTCGGCTACCCGCCGGCGCGCTATTTCGGCCAGCGGGTCGCGGCCTGACGGACAGCGTGCGTCGCATGGATTGAGACGCTCGCAGCGGACCATCCGGCAGGCCGGCCTTTACCGCTGCGCCACCAGGCCCTATGTATGATCGACGAACCGCTCCCGCCCCAAAGCGGGCTATCGACGATGCCGCTGCACGATTTCCATCCTGCCGTTTCCGCGTGGTTCGAAGCCACGTTTCCCGCGCCCACTTCCGCGCAAGCCGGTGCGTGGCCGGCGATCAGGGCAGGGCAGCACACGCTGGTTGCCGCACCGACCGGTTCGGGCAAGACGCTCACCGCGTTTCTCGCTGCCATCGACGCCCTGGTGTGCGAGGCGGTGGCGCGCGGCGGCACGCTGCCGGACGAAACGCGCGTGGTGTACGTGTCACCGCTGAAGGCCTTGTCGAACGACATCCACATCAACCTCGAGGCGCCGCTGGAAGGCATCCGCGCGCAACTGGAGCAACTGGGCTTGCCCGACGCGCCGATCCGCACCGCCGTGCGCACCGGCGACACCCCGCAGCCCGAACGCAACCTGATGCGCAAGGCACCGCCGCACATCCTGGTGACCACGCCGGAATCGCTCTACGTGCTGATGGGATCGCTGTCCGGCCGCGAGATGCTCAAGAGCGTGCGCAGCGTGATCGTCGACGAAATTCACGCCGTCGCTTCCAGCAAGCGCGGCGCGCATTTGTCGCTGACCTTGGAGCGGCTCGAAGCGCTGTGCCAGCGACCGCTGCTGCGCATCGGTTTGTCGGCTACGCAGAAGCCGATTGAAGACGTGGCGAAATTCCTGGTGGGGGAGGGCGTAGGTTTGGCGCCTTCTCCGTTGCGGGGAGAAGGTTCGGATAAGGGGGCAACCTCGCGGAATCCTTCCAGCGAAACAAAACCTTTTATTCCCGATCTTTTCGCAAGAGCCGCCCCTCACCCCAACCCTCTCCCCGGAGGGGAGAGCGAGCAGGAACTTCGTGCCAAGGAGAGGGAGCAGGGCTGCACGATCATCGATGTCGGTCACACGCGTGCGCGCGACCTCGCCATTGAAGTACCGCCGGTGCCGATGGAAGCGGTGATGTCCAACGATACCTGGGAGCTGGTCTACGACCGGCTGGCCCAGCTGGCTGACCAGCACCGCACCACGCTGATCTTCGTCAACACGCGGCGCATGGCCGAAAGAGTGGCGCGGCATCTTTCCGAACGCATGGGCCACGAAACCGTCGCCGCGCATCACGGCAGCCTGGCCAAGGAACAACGGCTGGATGCCGAGCAGCGCTTGAAGCGCGGTGAGCTGAAAGTGCTGATCGCCACCGCGTCGCTGGAACTGGGCATCGACATCGGCGACGTGGACCTGGTTTGCCAGTTGTCCTCGCCGCGCTCGATCGCCGCCTTCCTGCAGCGCGCCGGACGCTCCGGCCACGCGGTGAACGGCACACCCAAGGCGCGCCTGTTTCCCAGCAGCCGCGACGACCTGATCGAATGCGCCGCACTGCTCGATTGCGTGCGGCGCGGCGAACTCGACACGCTGAAACAGCCGCCGCAACCGCTGGACGTGCTGGCGCAGCAAATCGTCGCCGAAGTGGCCTGCGCCGAATGGGACGAGGATGCGCTGTTCGACCTGGTGCGCCGCGCCTATCCCTATCGCACGCTGTCGCGCGAACAGTTCAACGCCATCGTGCGCATGCTGGCCGATGGCTTCACCACGCGGCGCGGTGCACGCGCTGCCTACGTGCATCGCGACGCCGTGCATCACGAACTGCGTGCGCGGCGTGGTGCGCGGCTGACCGCCGTCACTTCCGGCGGCACCATTCCCGATACGGCCGACTACCTGGTGGTGCTGGAGCCGCAGGCAACGATCGTGGGTACGATCAACGAAGACTTCGCCATCGAGAGCATGGCCGGCGACATCTTCCAGCTCGGCAATACCAGCTATCGCATCCTGCGGGTCGAACGCGATCGCGTGCGCGTGGAAGATGCGCAAGGCGCGCCGCCGAGCCTTCCGTTCTGGCTGGGCGAAGCGCCCGGGCGCAGCAACGAATTGTCGCTGGGCGTGTCGCGCCTGCGCGAAGAAGTGGTTGCGCGCATCGAAGCCGGCGGCGTGCAGGCGGCTTACGACTGGTTGCGCGATACGCTCGGGCTGAACGAGCCGTCCGCGCAACAGATCGTGGAATACCTCGCCAAGGCCAAGGCGGCGCTGGGTGTGTTGCCCACGCAGTCGACGCTGGTGTTCGAGCGCTTCTTCGACGAATCCGGCGGCACGCAGCTGGTGATCCACACCCCGTGGGGCAGCCGCATCAACCGCGCCTGGGGCCTGGCACTGCGCAAGCGCTTCTGCCGCCAGTTCAATTTCGAATTGCAGGCGGCCGCCACCGAAAACGCGATCGTGCTGTCGCTCTCCACCAGCCACAGTTTTCCGCTGGAAGAGGTGGCGCGCTACCTGCACAGCAGCAGCGCCGAGCACGTGCTGGTACAGGCGCTGCTCGATGCGCCGCTGTTCCCGGTGCGCTGGCGCTGGAACGCTGTAACTGCGCTTGCCTTGCCGCGCTATGCCGGCGGCAAGAAGGTGCCGGCGCCATTGCAACGAATGAGGAGCGAGGATCTGCTCGCCACCGTTTTCCCCGATCAAGTCGCCTGCCTGGAAAACATCGTCGGCGAGCGAGAGGTGCCCGATCATCCGCTGGTCAACCAGACCATGCACGACTGCCTGCGCGAGGCGATGGATGTCGATGGCTTGCTGGACATTTTGAAGGGCCTGGAATCGGGCGCGATCACCGTCGTGGCACGCGATCTCACTGCCCCCAGCCCGCTCGCCAGCGAAATCCTCAATGCCGCACCGTACGCCTTCCTAGACGACGCGCCGCTGGAAGAACGCCGCACGCGCGCCGTGCAGACGCGCCATTGGAACGGCATCGAAGACACCGACGACCTGGCCAAGCTGGATCCGGAAGCGATTGCCGCGGTGCGCGCCGAAGCCTGGCCCGAAGTGCGCAGCGCCGACGAAATGCACGAAGCGTTGAACGTGCTGGGCTGCGTGACAGCCGAGGAAGCGGAGCGCAACGATGGATGGGGCGACTGGCTGCACAAACTCGCCAACGCCCATCGCGCCACCCTGTTGAATCTTTCTGCTGCGTGCCGAGCGTGGGTCTGCGCCGAAAAACTTCCGCTGTGGCAAGCCGTCCACGCAACCCCGGCCATGCAGCCGGCCATCGCTGCACCTGCCGAATACGCAGCGCAAAGCTGGACGCGCGAAGATGCGCTGCTGGAGTTGGTACGCGGCCGGCTGACCGGACTGGGCCCCACCAGCGTGCGCGCACTCGCCGCGTCGCTCGGCGTGGAAGCTTCCGATATCGAGCTTGCGTTGCTGCGCCTGCAAACCGAAGGCTACGTGATGCAGGGCCGCTTCACGCCGGACGCCAGCGAAACCGAATGGTGCGAACGCCATCTGCTCGCGCGCATCCACCGCTACACCATCGGCCGCCTGCGCCGCGAAATCGAGCCGGTCAGCCGGCGCGATCTGATGCGCTTCCTGCTCGATTGGCAACACGCCACGCCGGGTACACGGTTGAAGGGGCCCGATTCGGTGTTTGCGGTGATCGGCCAGCTCGAAGGCTATGAAGCCGCTGCCGGCGCCTGGGAAAGCGAATTGCTCGCCTCGCGCATCGAAGACTATGCCAGCCGCTGGCTGGACGAGCTGTGCCGCGCCGGCCGCATCGGCTGGAACCGCTTGCGCAGCGGCGGCGGCAGCAGCGGCCCGGTGCGCGCCACGCCCATCGTGCTGTTGCCGCGCCGCCAGCTCGGCATCTGGACCTCCGTCGCCGATCGCAATCAGGAGCAGCAACCGTTGCTGTCCTCGCGCGCACAAGCGGTGCTGGACACACTGCTCGACCACGGCGCGATGTTCTTCGACGAGCTGATGGAAGACGCCCGCTTGCTGCGCACCGAACTGGAAGATGCGCTGGGCGAACTGGTCGCCGCCGGCCGCGTCACCGCCGACAGCTTTGCCGGCTTGCGCGCCCTTCTCACGCCCGCCGCCAAGCGCGAGTCGCCGCGCCACCGCCGCGTGCGCCGGCACGCCTTGAGCGAGATCGAGGACGCCGGTCGCTGGTCGCTCGTGCGCAAACGGACGGAGGGCAGGGCAGACGCGCCCGGCTCGCGGGAAACCGGCGCGGACGACCCGATCGAACACATCGCCCACACGCTGCTGCGCCGCTACGGCGTGGTGTTCTGGAAACTGCTGGAACGCGAGGCGCCCTGGCTGCCATCGTGGCGCGAACTGCTGCGCGTCTACCATCGCCTGGAAGCCCGCGGCGAAATTCGCGGCGGACGATTCGTGGAAGGACTGGTCGGCGAACAATTCGCCCTGCCCGAAGCCATCGGCCAATTGCGCAGCGTGCGCCAGCGTCCGCTCGAGCAGCAATGCATTTGCCTCAGCGGCAGTGATCCGCTCAATCTGGTCGGCACCGTACTTGCGGGTGACCGCCTGCCTGCCCTCGCCGGCACGCGCGTGCTGTATGAGGACGGCATGCCGGTTGCCGCACTGGTTGCCAACAAGCCTCAATGGCTGATCGATAGCGATCTGGTCCAGCAACGCCGCTGGTTCAACGCCTTGCTGCGCCGGCCGGAACCGGATGGGACCAGCGACGTCAGTTACGTGCGTCGCTGAAGACTGACGCGCTAGACTTCAGCATCATCAACATCTCTAAGGGAAGGGAAGATGTCCATGATTTTGGGACTGCGTACCGCGATTTACCCCGCCGGCGATTTGACCGCCGCCAAGCAGTGGTACGCGCAAGTGCTGGAGCAGCAGCCTTATTTCGACGAGCCTTTCTATGTGGGCTTCAACGTCGGCGGATTCGAACTCGGGCTGATACCCGATGCCCAACCCGGCATCGCGGGTCCCCAGCCGCTATGGGGCGTGGCAAACATCGCGACGGCCTTTGCGCGCTTGCTCGAACTTGGCGCCGGGCAGCTTGAACCGGTTACCGAGGTGGGCGGCGGCATCAAGGTCGCCGCGGTGCTCGATCCTTTCGGCAACCGTTTCGGCATGATCGAAAATCCGCATTTCGATCCATCGAATGTCCGGTGACATTTGAAGACACCAAAGGAGCTGGACAGGTGTCGATAAACTTCACACCGGACGAGAAGCGCTACATCGCCTATTTCACCAGGCTCGACAAACCGATCTACCGATGGGGCTTCTATTCGGCATGGCTGGTTCCGATCCTGGCTTTTGGCAGCTACGGATTGTTGCGGCAGGACATCGTTGCCCTGGGGATGGCGTTCTTTGGGCTGCTGTTCTTCACGCTCTGGCGCATTGCGTCCAGCTTTCGCAGTCAGCGCATCGTGGCTTCGATTCTCGACAAGGTGGCGGACGAGAAATCGTCACCCGCCGCGCCCCGCGAATGACCGCATCGGATCACTGCCCGCTCAGTCGCTGTGGTCGGCGATATAGATCAGCAAGCCGTCGCGTTCGCGGAATTCGCTGCGCCCCGGCATGGCGATGCGTTGCCCAGCACGCACGCCATTGGGCAGGTCGATGGCAAACGTGCCTTCGAAGAAAATCTGCACGTGCGCCGTGCCATCGGTTTCGGCGTAACCGGTAATGGTCTGGCGCCGCCCTGAAAACAGGCCGCGCGAACGCTCGGCCAGCAGGCGCAGCTGATCGATGCCGATGATGCTCACACTCAGATTGCCGGCCGTGTAGTTCTCGAAGATCACTTCGCGATGGACATTCGCCAGCATGGCGTCGACGTCCATACGGTTGTAGGCGTCGATGTAGCGATCGATCAGAGTGCGCATGAGCATGAAACGGGCAGGGCAGGGGTGGTGAGCTTACCCCACCCGGCCCGTCGCCGCCGCTTCAATGCTTCAGGTTGTCGGTCTGCTCGATGAAGCGCGCCACGTTGTCGTGCAGCTGCTTCAGCGACGGCTCGTTGGCGTAGACCATGTGGCCCGACGGATACCACGCGTAGCTGATGTTGTTCATCAGTGCGGACGGCACCGGCAAATGATGGGCTTCGTAGTCGGCGGCGAAGAAGGGGGTTGCAAGGTCGTAGTAGCCGCCGTTGAGCAGGATCTTCAAGTTCGGGTTGGTCTTCATCGCCATCGCCAGGTCGGGCATCACATTGAGGGAGCCGTCGTGACCGTTGTGCTTGAAGCCCCAGTCGGTCATGTCGCTGGCGAATTCGCGATAGGTCTGGTCCTGGCCGTATTTCAGGTCCTTGCGCACATAGTCGTTGAAGGCGGCAATGTAGGCCGAACTGATGGCCGAGGATTGCGGGTCGTACTGCGATTCCTTGCTCAGGGGATCGAGCGAGGGACCGGAGAAGCGGCTGTCCAGGCGGCCGGTGGTGTCGTCGCTGTCACCCAGCAGCTCGTGCTCGAACATGCCGCCGCTGACGCGCAGGTCGGCCTTCAACAGATAGGCCACCGGCAGACCGGTGTATTGATGCAGCTTTTCGGCAATCGCCTGCTTGCGCGCATCGTCCAGGCGCGAGCCGGCCATCATGGCCTGCGCGTAATCGCCGAGTGCAAACTGCTCCACTTCTGCCAGGAAGGGTTCCAGCGCTGCCGGTTGCTGCGGCAATTTGTGGTGGTAGTAAGCCGTGGCGGCAAAGGTCGGCAAGGCCAGCTCGTAGGGCAGGTCGACGCCGGGATTCTGCTCGGGGCCATCGATGCTGGTGTCGAAATTGAGGATTTGCGACAGCAGGATCACGCCATTGAGATCCACGCTATCTTCGTTTTCCAGGTCGTTCGCCACCACCGCCGAACGGGTGGTGCCGTAGCTTTCGCCGAACAGGTATTTCGGCGAATTCCAGCGGCCGTAGCGCGACAGGAACTGCGTTATGAATTGCGCGAAGGCATGGCCGTCGCCGTCGACGCTGTAGATGTCCTTGCGGCGCTCCTTCATCTGGTCGCCGCGCTTGGACGCATCCGGATCGTTGGCGATCAGCCGGCTGAAGCCCGCGCCGGGCGCATCGATGAAGACCAGGTCGGAAGCATCCAGCAGGCTGTAGTCGTTATTGACCAGTTGGTACGGCGCGGCCGGCGTGTGGCTGTCGTCCTTGGTGAGCACGCGGCGCGGACCGAATGCGCCCACGTGCAACCACACGGTGGCCGAACCGGGGCCGCCGTTGTAGACGAAGGTGATCGGGCGCTTGGCCGCATCGTCGCCTTTCTTGAAATAGGCGACGTAGAACATGCTGACGGTAGGTTCGTTTTCCTTTTCGTTCTTGCCGTGCAGCACGATGGTGCCGGCCACCGCCTTGTAGGCAATGCGCCTGCCCTCGACCGACACCGAACCTTCGCTGGCCGAGGCCTGCGGATGCACCAGGGCAGCATCGGGCTTCGTTTCTTCCGGCGTCTTGTCCTTCTTGTCAGCCGCGCTGGCAGTGCCGAGTAGGAGCGCGGCGAGGGCGACGACGAGCGGAAGCTTGCGCATGGGAGATCCTTGGGCCGGGCGGTGGCGGTGCGCACACCGGAATTCCCAGCTTAAGCATCAAACGCGCCACGTTTCATACGCCAGAAGTCACTGTGCCGCCACCTGCGCGTGCAGGTGCGGCATCTTGTGTTCTTCAGCCGCGCAGAGCTGCGGCCTCGCGCGCCAATTGCTCGATGCCCGCCCAGTCGCCGGCCTTCAACTTGTCGCCCGGGGTGAGCCAGGAGCCGCCCACGCAAAGCACGTTGGGAAGGCCGAGGAAATCCTTGGCCGTTGCCACGGAGATACCGCCGGTGGGACAGAAGCGGATCTGCGGCAGCGGGCTGGCCCAGGCGCCGAGCAATTTCGTGCCGCCAGCGGGAACCGCCGGGAAAAACTTGAGATGGCGATAGCCGCGCTCGAGCATGTTCATCGCTTCGCTGGCCGTCGCGACGCCGGGCAGCAGCGGCAACGCGCTGTTGTCGGCGGCGGCGAGCAGGTTAGGCGATACGCCCGGCGATACGGCGAAGCGCGCACCGGCCTGCTCGGCGGCGTGCAGATCCTTGGCCGTGAGGACGGTTCCCACGCCGACCACGGCGCCTTCCACTTCGGCAGCGATGGCGCGAATGGCGTCCAGTGCCGCAGGCGTGCGCAGCGTGACTTCGATCGCGGGAATGCCGCCGGCCACCAGCGCGCGCGCCATCGGCACGGCGTGGCGGGCGTCATCGATGATCACCACCGGGATGACCGGCGCCAGACGCATGGTGGCTTCGACGTGCTGCTGCTTTGTTTCGATGTTCATGGCGTAGCCTGAATGTTGCGACTCGTGGAGATGAGGTTCAAAGCACGCCGGCGCCGAGATCGGCGGCCGTCGCGTTGCGGCGGAACATGCCGAACAATTCGCGCCCCATGCCGCGCTGATGCCGCGAAAGGTCTTCGATGGCCGGCGTGCGGTCGGCGAACTCCGCCGCGTCGACCATCACTTCCAGCTGGCCGTGGACGGCATCGACGCGGATGATGTCGCCGTCGCGGATCTTGGCGATCGGGCCGCCATCGTCCGCTTCCGGTGTGACGTGGATCGCCGCCGGCACGCGACCGCTGGCGCCGGACATGCGCCCATCCGTGACCAGGGCGATGCGATGGCCGCGATCCTGCAGCACCGACAAGGTCGGCGTCAGCTTGTGCAATTCGGGCATGCCGATCGCGCGTGGACCCTGGAAACGCACCACAGCAATGAAATCGCGATTGAGTTCGCCGCGGTCGAAGGCGCGCTTGATGTCGTCCTGGTCGTGGAATACCACGGCCGGTGCTTCGATCACCAAGCGATCGTCGGGCACGGACGAGACTTTGATCACCGCGCGGCCGACATTGCCGTGCAGCATGCGCAAGCCGCCGTCGGGACGGAACGGTTCGTCCGCGCCGCGCAATACGCCGCGGTTGCCGCTCTGCTTGAGCACCGGCGTCCAGACCAGCTCGCCGGCCTCATTCAGCGACGGCACCTGGTTGTAATCGGCCATGGTGCCGCCGGTAATGGCGCGGGCGTCGCCGTGCAGCAGGCCGGCGCTGAGCAGTTGGTCGATCAGGAAGCTCATGCCGCCGGCATCGTGGAATTGGTTCACGTCGGCATAGCCGTTGGGATAGACGCGCGCCAGCAGGGGTATGACGGAGGACAGTGCGTCGAAATCTTCCCAGCGCAGGGCGATGCCGGCTGCCTGCGCCATCGCCACCAGATGCAGCAGATGATTGGTGGAACCGCCGGTAGCATGCAGGCCGATCACGCCGTTGATGATGGCGCGCTCGTCGATGATGTGACCGATCGGCAAGTTTTCCCCGTGCTTGCCTAGCGCGGCGCAGCGGCGCACGGCTTCGGCGGTAAGCGCATCGCGCAGCGGCGTATCCGGCGCAACGAAGCTTGCGCCCGGCAGATGCAGGCCCATGATCTCCATCAGCATCTGATTGGAGTTGGCTGTGCCGTAGAAGGTGCAGGTGCCGGGGGCGTGATAGGCCGCGGCTTCTGCTTCCAGCAATTCCGCGCGTCCGGCCTTGCCTTCGGCAAACGCCTGGCGCACTTTGGATTTCTGTTCGTTGGTGATGCCGCTGGGCATCGGACCGCTGGGCACGAACACTGCCGGCAGATGGCCGAAACTCAAGGCGCCGATCAGCAAGCCCGGCACGATCTTGTCGCAGATGCCCAGGTACAAGGCGCCGTCGAACATGTCGTGCGACAGCGCCACTGCCGTGGCCATGGCGATCAGGTCGCGCGAGAACAGCGACAACTCCATGCCGGCACGGCCTTGGGTGACGCCATCGCACATCGCCGGCACGCCGCCGGCCACCTGTGCGGTAAAGCCCGACTCGCGCGCCACTTCGCGGATGTAGGCCGGGTAGCGCTCGTACGGTTGATGCGCCGACAGCATGTCGTTGTACGCAGTGACTATGCCGATATTCGGCACGTGTCCTTCGCGCAAAGCCGCTTTGTCCTGCGCGCCGCAGGCGGCAAAGCCATGCGCGAGATTGCCGCAGGAAAGGCGCGCGCGGTGCGTGCCTTCGATGGCGGCGCCATTGATGTGGTCCAGGTAGGCGGCGCGCGTATCGCGGCTGCGTTCGCGCAGGCGTTCGGTAACTTCGGCAACGACGGGATGCAAACTCATTTCAAACTCCAGCCAGGCGAACCCGGCGTTGACGCATACAGTGCTTGGATGGTGTGGCCGTCATTCCCGCACGTGCGGGAATGACAGCCCCTTCTGCAGCAAGTCCGGAACGCGGCAGCCGCATCACGGGCACCAATAGATATCCAGCGGCCGGCCCGCGCGCAGCACACTGGCGATGGGCAACTTGCTGCCCGGCTGCTCCGCCTCATCCAGCACGATGCGCTTGTCATCGCCCTGGATGTGCAGATACAGCGCCTTGGCCTGCAACAGTTCGCGCAGCGTAAAGGTGATGCGTGGCTCGCCCGCGCCCTGCGCACGCATCGGCAGCACCACAGCGGTGTTGGACACGTCGAGCGCTTCGTCCAGGCGATCACCGCCAGGGAAGAACGATGCCGTGTGGCCATCCGGCCCCATGCCCAGCACCACCACGTCGAACGGCAGCTTGAGTGCGCCCACGTGCGTGCGCACCTCGGCGATACCGGCCTCCGGGGTCGCCGCTTCCACATACAAGGGCACGAACTGGGCATCGGCCGCTTTGTGCTGCAGCAACGAGGCTTCCACCATGCGCGCGTTGGAACGCTCGTCGCTGTCGGGCACCCAGCGCTCGTCGACCAGAGTGACGGTAACGCGCGACCAATCCAGGATTTCGTTGGCAAGCGCTTCGAACAGGCGCTTGGGCGTGCTGCCGCCAGAGACCGCGATCAGCGCTTCGCCGCGCGCTTCGATCGCGGCACGCAACTGGCCTGCGATGCTGGCGGACAAGGCGGTAGCGAGGCCCTGCCCGTCTTCGAAGGCGCGAAATTTTTGCTCGTCGGACACTATTCGTAATCCTCGTCCCAGGTGCGTCCGTCGCGCTCGATCAAGGCCACCGCGGCACTCGGCCCCCAGGTACCGGAGGTGTACGGACGCGGCGCTTCGCCGCTGGCCGCCCAGGCCGCCAGGATGGGATCGGCCCAGCGCCATGCCGCCTCGACTTCGTCGCGGCGCATGAACAAGGTGGGATTGCCGCGCACCACGTCCAGCAACAGGCGCTCGTAGGCATCGGGCTGCTGCACGCCGAACGCTTCGACAAAGCTCATGTCCAGCGGCACGTGACGCAGGCGCAAACCGCCTGGGCCGGGATGCTTGATGGTGAGCCACAGCTTGACGCCCTCATCCGGCTGCAGGCGCAGCACCAGGCGGTTCTGCGCCAGCGGGCCGGCGGAAGCGGTGAAGATCGAATGCGGCACGGGCTTGAACGCCACCACAATTTCCGACACGCGCTCGGCCAGCCGCTTGCCGGTGCGCAGGTAGAACGGCACGCCGGCCCAGCGCCAGTTGCCGATCTCGGCCTTGAGCGCGACGAAGGTTTCGGTGTTGGATTTCTCGACCTTGGACTTGCTGTCCGCATTCAGGTCTTCGATGTAGCCCGGCACGCTCTGGCCTTCGGCCGCGCCCGCGCGGTACTGGCCGCGCACGGTGAGCTGGGCCGCGTTGCCCTCGTCGATCGGCTTGAGCGCGTGCAGCACTTTGAGCTTCTCATCGCGCACCGCGTCGGGCGAAAGCGAAGCGGGCGGCTCCATCGCCACCATGCACAACAGCTGCAGCATGTGGTTCTGCACCATGTCGCGCAACGCGCCGGCGTGGTCGTAATAAGGGCCGCGGCGGCCCACGCCCAGCGTTTCGGCCACGGTGATCTGCACGTGGTCGATGTGGCCGGCGTTCCACAGCGGTTCGAACAAGGCATTGCCGAAGCGCAGCGCCAGCAGGTTCTGCACCGTTTCCTTGCCGAGGTAATGATCGATACGGTAGGTCTGCGATTCGGCGAACACCGCACCGACGTCGTCATTGATGCGGTTGGCGCTGGCCAGGTCGTGGCCGATCGGCTTTTCCAGCACCACGCGCGACTCGCCCTTGTTGAGGCCGTAATGGCCCAGGCGCTGGCAGATGTCGACAAACAGGTCCGGCGAGGTGGAGAGGTAGAACACCCGCACGTGGCTGGGGCATTCGCCCATCAGCTTGGCGAAATCGTCCCAGCCCTCGTCCTTGCGCGCGTCCAGCGGCCGGTAGTGCACCATCTTGAGGAAGGCGTCCAGCTTGTCCGGCTTCGATTGCGCCGCACCGTTAAGCGTCGCGCGCACCTGCTGGCGGTAGCCGTCGTCGTCGAGGGCTTCGCGGGCCACGCCGACGATGCGGCTGCCGTCCTGGATCTGGCCGTCAACGAAGCGGTGGAACAAGGCAGGGAGCAATTTGCGCACGGCCAGGTCGCCGGTGCCGCCGAAAATCACCAGATCGAACAGATCGACCGGTTGAGCAGGTGCAGTCACAACTCACCTCTAGAGAATGCTGGCAGCCACGGGCGTGCGGCCGCCGGGGAGCTTTGATCGTACCAATGACATACCAGGCAATACCAGTGTTTTGTGCATTGCAATCGTATGCAAATTTTTCCTAAGCCGACGGGGCCCTGCGGGGGTGACCCAGTTGTCCCAGTGGTTCCTCATTGGTATTGTGCGGCTATGCAGAATGCCTTGGCCGACGAATACCGGCGCCTCAGCCGCGATACCAGCACCCACCAGCCGCTGGCTTACCTGCGGCTGCGCCGGGCGATCCGTAACGTGATCCAGCACCGGGACATCGAACCGGGCCAAACCTTGCCCAGCGAACGTGATTTATCGCAGGCCTTGGGTTTGTCCCGCGTGACGGTGCGCAAGGCCATTTCAGGTTTGGTTGAGGAAGGCCTGCTGACGCAGCGCCACGGCGCCGGCACATTCGTGGCCGAGCGCATCGTCAAGCCGATGTCGCGGCTGACCAGCTTCACCGAAGACCTGCGCGCGCGCGGCCTGCATCCGCGTTCGGAGTTCTTCGAGCGCAGCGTGGGCGAAGTGACGCCGGAAGAATCCATGGCGCTGAACCTGTCGCCCGGCGTGCTGGTGGTGCGCCTGCACCGCGTGCGCTACGCCGAAGACGAGCCGTTGGCGATCGAGCGCACGGTGGTGCCCGCCAGCATCCTGCCCGACCCGCACGAAGTGCACGATTCGCTGTACGAGGCGCTGGAAAAATACGATTGCCGCCCGATCCGCGCCTTGCAGCGTCTGCGCGCCGTATTGCTGGGTGCGCGGCAGGCCCGCTTGCTGCACGTCACCGCCGGCAGTGCCGGCCTGCACATCGAACGGCGCGGCTTTCTCGAAGACGGTCGCGTGGTCGAGTTCACCACCTCCTGGTATCGCGGCGACATCTACGATTTCGTGGCCGAGTTGCAGACGGACTAAGCACAACCGAGATTTCCCGATAGTGCGCGACCCAGGCTCGTCGTCATCGTGCGACCGATGTCTTCGCCCCATGACTTTCCTTCTTGCATCTTCATCGTCCTAAACGCTGTCAGGCAATGCCTTCGATCTGCGTGAGTTCATCGTTGTAACCATGTCCGTGTCGACAGCGAATCGCTGCCAGACCAGCACGGAAATCTGGTCGCAACATCGAACAGGAAGAACACGATGACGATTTATTTTGTTCGCCACGGCGAATCGCTCGCCAATGAGCAGAACTACTTTGCAGGGATCCTGGACTCTCCGCTGACGGCGCTGGGCCGGCGCCAGGCTCGGGAAGCGGCGGCACGCATCCGCAAGCTTCACGTGGACTTCGATGAAGTACACATCTCGACACTCGGACGCGCACGAGAAACTGCGCGCACCATTCTTGGCGACGATCTTGCACCGCGCGCAAAAATCGTCTTCAGCGACGCGCTGATTGAACGCGACTTCGGGGTATTTGCAGGCGAAAACAAGACACTGCTGAAGAAGGCTCTCGGCTACGAACGCTTCGATCACTTCATTCACAGCAAGGACGGCCAGCCTCCCTCCGGCGAGAGCTGGATGGACATGTATGAGCGCTGCAAGGCGTATCACGAGCAAGTGCTCGCACCACTTGAGCAAGCCGGCAAGCACGTGCTGGTGGTCGCCCACAAATACATCGTGGAGATGTTCGCGCTAATCGCTTCCGGACGCACGCCATCGGAATATATCGATTTCAAGCTACCCAATTCCCATCCGCTGTCCTGGAATGACCTCACCGCGCTGACGGCAAGCAGCTCGTCCGTGCTCAACCACGTGGCCGAACACGTGGAAATCCACCTGCCGCTGTGGACGCTCGGCGCGGCGCTGGCGGGCCTGGTCATGGCGCTGTCTGGCGCGGCGTTGCCTGGAGCGTGGGTCGATGCTGGCATTCTGGCGCTGCTGGCCGTCAATGCTTTCTTCCTGGCGCTGCGCATCGAGACCGGTGTGCTCGATCCTCGCAAGGGCTCGCACACGGTCAGCCTCGTTGTATTGATCGCACTGCGGCTGCTGGTTTGCGGCTTGCTGATGTTCTATTTCAACAAGTCGTGGGTGCATCTGGTCGGCCTGTTGCTGTTGATGCCACCGGCTTTTTCTGTTCCCACTTTCTCGCTCTCTCGCGGCGGCGATTATTTCTTTGCCGCGCGCAACACCTTGTGGCTTTCGATCCTTTCTCCGTTCGCGCTAATCGCCGTGGCATGGTTCGATCCATGGATGACGACGGATATCCACGGCTTGCAGCGCTTTGCGATCGTCTTGCTGGTGGCCATGGCCGCTCCCATCCTGCTGGCGCAGAGCTGGCGTCGCTCCCAGCCGATCCGGGCTGGCAGCATCAGCACGAACTGGGGCTGGATTGGCTCGGCGGCAACGATTCCCTTGGCGTTCCTGGCGGTTGCCAATACATCCAGCCCCACTCTGATCACCGATCTGTGGCTGGAGGAATGGCATGCTTATGTCTATCTTCTGAGTCCGCTGGCCGTGCTGATGTTCGTGCGGTTCGGCAGCATGCTGTATGTGCAAATCCACGCGCGATTCAGCCATAACCGCATAGCCTCGTCCATCGCCAGCGATTTGCACCTGATGCAATCGCTGCCGAATATCTTTCTGTGGTTCAGCCTGCTTACCCCGTTCTATCGGATGGACTACTCCGCACTGATCGTGGGAACGATGCTTGGCTTCTTCGTGTTTGCCTTTATCGACGATGCCATCGTGGTGGCGCGCTTCCGGTCACGTATCAGATCCAAGATGGAAGCGGCCTCTGGCCATGCATCCATCACGCCTCGAAATGCCCCACGTTCCATGGCCGACGCGACGGCCTAGCGACAGCAAAGGCACACGGAAGTGCTTTTCGCGGCCAGGCTCATCGCTCCACGACGGTGATCGGCGTTCCTTCCACCCCTGCATAGAACACCAGCAGTAGCGCCGATTGATCTTCGGTGTAGCCCAGGTGCGACTGATTGACCGTCTCCGGCAACACATCGCCCGTCTTCAAGTGAAGCTTCTTGCCATCGCTTTTCTTTTCCACGGTGAGTTCGCCAGTAAGCACATAAGCGGCATTGATCACGGGATGGCTGTGCCAGGGAAGCGAGGTATGCGGCGGTATGTAGATGCGCAACACAGATATCTGCGGCTGCCCGGCCGGGTAGGGTTTGTACCGATCGCCATCCCAGGCCCGGGTGGTTTGCAGCAGAACTTCGGATATCGCCGCCTTTTCGGGTGGTGCGACTTCTTTGGCCAGCACCACGCTGAAGGCAAAAAGCGCCACCGCTGCCAAGCCACAACACGCCTTCCATTCGTGGGGCGACATAGTTCCGTCTCATTCCGTTGCTGAAATGTCCCAATGGTGCACAAGCCTTCCGCGAAGGTAATTCGGACTGACCGCAAAGCTTGCGAAACAGGTGCAACGGGCGCCACCCGGCGACGCGCCATTTGCGCGCGCTGACTGCAACTAGTTAAGATCGCGTTTGTTTCGGGTGTCCCCTGGCCTAGCTGAGGGGATGAAACGGGAAGCCGGTGCGCTGTATCGACAGCAAGGCCGGCGCTGCCCCCGCAACGGTAAGCGAGCGTTTCACGAACGATCACACGCCACTGTGCTCTGCATGGGAAGGCATCGTTCGACGGCATGCACAAAAGCAGCCACTCGCGAGTCCGGAGACCGGCCCGATTCGATGGTTCTGGCGACTCGCGGTGGGCGGGGCTCGGATCGCGTGCTCCGGCTGCTTTCGCCCGCCCGCCATTCCGTCCCCCGCACCGCTGGTTCGCCGGCTTTTTTATTCACGCCGCGCGGGGACGCTCGGCAGGGGAATCATTATGTCGTTGAAGAAAACTGCCCTGGCAGCCGCATTGCTCAGCCTCGGATTGGCCGTCCAAACCGGCCACGCCCAGACGGTCACCGATCAGAACAACACGCTGCAAACGGTGATCGTCACGGCGACGCGTACGGCCATCACCGAAAACCAGGCGCTTGCTTCGGTTACCGTGATCACGCGCGAAGACATCGACCGCCTGCAGCCGGCCACGCTGACCGATCTGTTCAACGGCTTGCCCGGCATTTCGGTCGCCACCACGGGCGGACTCGGTTCGGCAACGTCGCTGTATGTGCGCGGTACCAATCCCAACCACGTGCTGGTGATGATCGACGGCGTGCGCATTGGCTCGGTCAGTCTGGGTTTGACGGCGCTGGAACAAATCCCGGTCGATGCCATCGATCGCATTGAAATCGTGCGCGGCCCGCGCGCCAGCCTGTATGGCTCGGATGCGATTGGCGGCGTGATCCAGATCTTTACCCGCCACGGCCAATCGAATGGCGGCATCACGCCTTCGGCGCAGGTCACCGGCGGCAGCCACGGCTATGTCAACGGCCAGGCCGGCGTGTCCGGCGGCGATTCGCATCTCTGGTACAACGCCAGCCTCGGCGGCGAATACACCGGCGGCATTCCCAACTGCCGTATGGGTGCGGCCGAAGCCGGCGTGGCCTGTTTCGTGGACGATCCCCGCAACGACGCGTATCGCAACTGGAACGGCTTCGCCAATTTCGGCTATCGCTGGGATAACGGCACGGAACTGGCCTTCGACTGGATGCGCAGCAAGAGCGACGCGGAATACGCCGGCAGCCCTTACGTCGGCAACGACGCGCTCGAAGAGCAATATGTCGCGGGTGCGCGGCTGAGTTTCAGCCCGCTGGAGATCTGGAAGGTCACGCTGAATGCCGGTCAGAGTCGCGATTACGACAACACGTATTACGAAGGCACCTATTTCGGCCAGTATTACCCGCGCATGGCGACGGGCTATTTCAATTCGCGCCGCAATCAGGCCTCCTGGCAAAACGACATCACCCTGACCAGCAACCAGTTGCTGTCGGTGGGCGTGGATTACCAGCAGGAACACATCTACAGCGATACCGCCTTCCAGGAGACCACGCGCGGCGACACCGGCACGTTTGCGCAGTACCAGGGCACGTTTGGCCAGAACGAAGTCCAGGTTTCCGCGCGCCACGACCACAACGATCAGTTCGGCAACCACAACACCGGTGCCGTGGCGTGGGGGTATCACTTCGATCAAGGCCTGGTGCTGTCGGCCAGCTATGGCACCGCGTTCCATGCACCGACCTTCGATGACCTGTATTTCCCGGCTTTCGGCGGCGTGCCTACCGCCAACCCGGACCTGAAACCGGAAACCTCGCGCAGCGCGGAAATCGGCCTGAACCAACAGCTCAGCAACTGGAACTGGGGCGTCAACGTCTACCAGACGCGCATCAACGACCTGATCGTGCTCGATGCCGAACAAAACTACGTTCCGTTCAACCTGGGCCGCGCACAGATCCGCGGCATCGAAGGCCAGTTCGGCTTCAACCTCGACGACTGGCGCGTGCAGAGCTACCTGACACTGATGCAACCGAAGGACGACGATGGCGGCCCGGACAACGGCAACCTGCTGCCGCGCCGACCCAAGCAGACCGCGCGCGTGGACGTCGATCGCAGCTTCGGCAAATTCAACGTCGGCGCCACTTTCTTCGCCTCCGGCAAGCGCTATGACGATGCTGCCAACACCTATCGCATGGGCGGCTACGCCACCACCGACTTGCGCGCCAGCTACACCTTCGCGCCGAGCTGGCAGGTGGAAGCCAAGCTGGCGAACGTGTTCGATCACAACTACGAAACGACGTACTACTTCAACCAGCTGGGCCGCACCTGGTACCTGACGTTGCGTTACAGCCCGTCCATTCATTGATCTTCCGGCGCCTTGAGCGCCTGCCCGTTCACTCGCTCCCTAGGGCCTGTTAGCACTATTTTCGTGGCTCGCGCCGGGAGCTGTTTGCGCGCCAATCAAGGAAGAGTGAGGGAGTGTACGTCCGTACACAACCGAGCGATGACGCAGGATGGCGGGCAAACAGACCCGGCCCGTAGGGTTGCCGTTGAGTGGCCGCCATGCGGCAGCGCGCGGCACCGGCTTGGCAGCCAGCCAAGTCAGTGCCACGCACTACCACCTGACGTCCACTCAACGACAACGCGGGCTACGAAAATAGTGCTAACAGGCCCTAGCAGGGAGCGGGTGAAGGCCGCATCCACGCCACGATTCCCAGGTGATTGGGTTCCGCAACGGAACTAAATCGCCAAGCCGCGGACCATATCCGGTCCCGTGCCTTCCGGCAGGGCCGGACTTCAGGCACATTTACGCGGCGCCTATGGAGGGTATGAAGTGGTTATGGAACCTACTCACGATTTCTCGCGACTGCTGCCCGTGCCTGGCCTACGCCGAACTGACAACGGCGCAGGGGCACCGGCATGAATATCTTTGCGCCGATCATCCGCCGTCCCGCGGGTACCTCGCTGCTCGCCATTGGCGTGGTGATCGCCGGCATTTGCGCCTACATCCTGATTGGATTGGCGGCCTTTCCGTCGCTGGAGTTTCCCGGCGTGATGGTGGCGGCGTCGATGCCGGGTGCCAGTGCGCAGACCATGGCCTCGACCGTCACGGCGCCGCTGGAGCGCCAACTGGGCCGCATTCCGGGTGTCCAGGAAATCGACTCGCAAAGCGACGACGGCGCCACCCAGATCCAGATCATGTTCGACAGCGGCACCAACGTCGACCGGGCCGCCCGCGACGTGCAGGCCGCCATCAACGCCTCCCTGCCGCAGCTGCCGCAGCAAATGGCTTCTTCGCCACCGCAATATTACAAGTTCAATACATCGCAAATTCCCGTCCTACTGCTTGAGGTGACCTCCACCAGCATGTCGCCGGACAAGCTTTACGACCTGGCCGACACGTTCATCAAGCCGGTGGTGTCGCAAATCGACGGTGTCGCACAGGTGCAGGTGCAGGGCGGTGCGCCGCACGCCGTGCGCGTATCGCTGAACACCGCCGCCTTGACCGCCAAGGGGCTGACCTCCAATGACGTGGCGAACACCTTGCGCGCCGCCAATGTCACCTCGCCGCAGGGCCTGCTGTCCGACGGCGTAAGCCAGATGACCGTCACCGCCAACGATGCCTTGCAGACCGCCAGCGATTTCCGCTCGCTGGTGATTGCAAACAAAAAGGGCGTGCCGGTCTATCTCTCGGATGTCGCCAAGGTGGAAAACGGGCAGCAGGATGCGTATCAGGCAGCCTGGTTCAACAACCAGCGCGCGGTGATGCTGAATATTGCCAAGCGACCCGAAGCCAACTCCGTGCAGGTGGTGAAGAGCATCAAGAGCTCCATCCCGCGGCTGAAGGCGCTGCTTCCTGCCGATGTACAGATCACGCCGATTTTCGACCTTACGCCCTCCACCACCTCGGCCCTGCACGAAGTGGAAATCGCGCTGCTGCTCAGCATCGTGATGGTGGCGATCGTGATGCTGGTGTTCCTGCGCCGCGCACGGCCTACTTTCATTGCCATGGTCAGCGTGCCCCTGTCGCTGGCCGGCGCGTGCGTGGTGATGTTCGCCTGCGGCTTCACGCTCAACATGCTGTCGCTGATCGCACTGGTGTTGTGCATCGGCTTCGTGGTCGATGACGCCATCGTGGTGATCGAAAACATTTTTCGCCACATGGAGCGGGGTACCGAACCACTGGAGGCCGCACTGATCGGCGTGCGCGAGATCGGCTTTACGGTGATCTCGATCACCTTGTCGCTGATCGCCGTATTCGCGCCGATGTTGTTCGGCAACAACGGGCTGGTGACGGTGATGCGTGAATTCTCCGTCACGCTGATTTCCACCATCATCATTTCGGCGGTGGTGTCGCTGACGCTCACGCCGGCGCTGTGCGGCCGCTATCTCAAGCAAGAGCGGCCGGGCGAACACGTGCCTAGCCGGTTCGAGCAGTTGGCCGAGCGCCTGGACCGCTGGATGCTTGCGGTCTACGAGCGCAGCCTGCACTGGGCCATGCGCCATCGACGCATCATGCGCTGGCAGCCGCCGATCCTGCTGGTGTTGACTGGCGTATTGGCCTTTGCGGTCGTCAAGACCGCGGGCGGCGGCTTCATGCCCAAGAGCGATTCGGGCATCGCGCAGGCTTTCCTGGTGGCCGACGCCAACGTCTCGCCCGAATTGCTGGCCAAGCGCACCCAGGCTGTCTACACCGCCATCCTGGCCGATCCGGCGGTACTGGATGTGGCCAGCTTCCTGGGCGGCAACGGCGGCAACGGTTCGGTAGGCAACCAGTCGTCGTTCTTTATCGATCTGAAGCCCTTGGGCAGCGGACCCAACGATCGCCGCGATTCGACCGATACGGTGGCGAACCGCCTCAGCGACCAGTTCAAGAAGCTGACCGATGTGCAGGTTTCCGTCACCGGCCTGCAACTGTTCGGCAACAACGGTCCGTCATTCGGCGGTGCGAAGGGACAATACTCGTTCAACCTCACCAGCAACAATGGCGACCCGCTGCAGGGCCCCACGCTGGCGCTGGCGCAGCAACTGCGCAAGATGAAGCAGTTCCGCGACGTTACGACCAGTTTCGACAGCATCGGCAAGCAACAGATGATCGAGGTGGATCGCAATGCCGCGGCGCGCCTGCAGGTGACCATGGGGCAGGTCGACCAGGTGCTGTTCGACGCATTCGGCCAGACACCGGTCTCCACCATTTACTCGGACATCAACCAGTACCAGGTGATCCTGGTGGCCGACAATGCCAACTCGCTGCGGCCGGATACGCTGTTGAACCTCTACGTGCGCAACAACCAGAACCAGATGGTGCCGCTATCGGCGTTCGCGCACATCAAGCCGTATATCGCACCGATGGAAGTGCAGCACTACAAGCAGCTCGAGGCGGCGTCGATCAACTACAACCTGGAAAAGGACGTGACGCAGAGCGACGCCTTGCAGCTCATCAGTGTGGCCATGCTCAACGCGCACATTCCACCCGGCATCTCGCAGCAGTTCACCGGTGATAACCAGAAACTTGCCGAAGCGGCCACCAACTCGATCTTCCTGCTGATTGCCGTGATCCTGGTGATGTACATCGTGCTCGGCATCCTGTACGAGAGCTTCATTCATCCGCTGACGATTCTTTCCACGCTGCCTGCCGCCGGCATGGGTGCGTTCCTTGCCATGTTAGTAACGCACACGCAGATGACTATCATGTCGGTTATCTCGGTGCTTATGCTGATCGGCATCGTGAAGAAGAACGCGATCCTGATGGTGGACTTCGCCCTGGTCGCCGAACGCGAACACGGCCTCTCGCCGCCGGAGGCGATTCTGGAGGCGGCGCTGGTGCGCTTCCGCCCCATCACCATGACCACGCTGGTGGCGATGGGCGCTGCGTTGCCGCTGGCGGTCGGCTTCGGCATCGGTTCGGAAATGCGCCAGCCGCTTGGCATCTCCATTCTGGGCGGCCTGCTGGTATCGCAGTTGCTGACTTTGCTCAGCACGCCGGCCATCTACCTGTGGCAACACGACCGGCGCGAACGCAAGGCCAAGCGGGCGGAGCGACGCCGCCTGCGCCGCTTGGGCAAGCAGGCTGCGGCATCATCCTGAATCGGTTTTGCCACGCGGCATTCACCTGAAGGAAACATCCGGCCCGTCACGCGTATCGCCCTTTGGCGATACGCGTGCTCAAACCATCTCTACCTAATGGCACGGTTGGACGAAAGGCACATTTGCGCCGTGGCCGATCAGGGTATGAGGTGCGCATGGATATGTTCTCTTCGCCCTCTCTGTTTCGACGCGCCCGATATCGCGGCGCGTATCGCTGGACCCACGCGTGAATATTTTCGAGCCCGTCATCCGCCGACCGATCGCCACGTCTTTGCTGGCGATCGGCCTGGTCATCGCCGGATTCTGCGCCTACCTGGTCCTTGGACTGGCTGCGTTTCCGTCGATACAATTCCCCGCCGTCACCGTGCAGGCGCTCTTGCCGGGTGCGGATGCGCAGACGGTGGCGTCCACCGTCGTCGCGCCGCTTGAGCGCCAGTTTGGACGGATTCCCGGCATCCAGCAGATGACCTCCGATGCCAATCCGGGCGGCACGCAGATCCAGATCCGTTTTGACACCTCGCGCACCGCCGACAGCGCGGCGCGCGACGTGAACGCGGCCATCAATGCGGCGATCCCCGACCTGCCGCCGGTGATGGCCTTGTCGCCGCCGCAATTGTTCAAGGCCGACACTACGCAGATCCCGGTGTTGCTGCTGGCCATGACCTCTTCCAGCATGGCGCCGGACAAGCTCTACGACCTGGCCGACACCTTGATGCGGCCGGCCATCGCGCAAATTCCCGGCGTGGCACAGGCACAGCTCATCGGCGGCACGCCGCACGCCGTACGCGTTTCGCTCAACGCCGCGGCCCTCACCGCGATGGGACTGACCGCCAATGACGTGGCCAACGCCTTGCGCGCGGCCAACGTCAGCTCGCCGCAGGGCATCCTGAGTGATGGCACCACGCAAATGACGGTGAGCGCCGACGACGGACTGATCCGCGCACGCGACTTCGCCAACTTGGTCATCGCCAATCAGAAAGGCGTCCCGGTGCGGCTTTCCGACGTGGCCACGGTGACCGACGGCCAGCAGGACGCCTATCAGGCCGCGTGGTTCAACAATCAGCACGCCGTGATCCTGCAGGTGATGAAGCGCCCGGAGGCGAACGCCGTGCAATTGGCGCAGAGCATTCGCGACACGGTGCCGCGGCTGGAAGCGCTGGTGCCGGCCGACGTGCGAATCAACCCGATTTTCGATCTGACCGACTCCACCAAGTCGACGCTGCGCGAAGTGGAAGTGGCACTGCTGCTCAGCGTGATCATGGTGGCGTTGGTGATGCTGGTTTTCCTGCGCAGGGTGCGCCCGACCCTGATCGCCACGCTGAGCGTACCGTTGTCGCTGGCCGGTGCCCTGGTGTTGATGTACGCGCTCAACTTCACCCTCAACATGCTGTCGCTGATCGCGCTGGTACTGTGCATAGGTTTCGTGGTGGACGACGCCATCGTGGTGATCGAGAACATCTACCGACACATGGAACGCGGCGCCGATCCCATGGAAGCCTCGCTCAACGGCGTGCGGGAAATCGGCTTTACGGTGATCTCGATCACCCTCTCGTTGATCGCGGTATTCGCTCCGATGGTGTTCGGGCACAGCTTCATGGTGATGCTGATGCGCGAGTTTTCCGTCACCCTGATTGCCACCATCGTGATCTCCGCGCTGGTGTCCCTCACGCTTACGCCTGCGCTATGCGGCCGTTACCTGGTGCGGGAGGAGGGAAGCAAGCAGGCGGGCAAGCTTGAAATGGCGGTGGAGCGCTTCGACCGCAGCCTGCTGCGCATCTATTCGGGTGCGCTGGACTGGGCCATGCGCCATCGCCGCATCATGCGCTGGCAACCTCCGCTGCTGTTGATTCTCACCGTGGTGCTGGCGATGGCAGTGGTCAAGACGGCAGGCGGCACCCTGATGCCGGAGGGCGACACCGGCAAGATCGAAGCCGACCTCGTAGCCGATGCCAATATTTCGCCCGCATTGCTGGCCAAGCGCACGCAGGCGCTGGAAGCCTCCATGCTGACCGACCCGGCGGTGCTCGACGTCACCTCGTTCCTGGGCGGCAACAACACCAACGGCGCGGTCTCGAACGAGGCCACCTACTTCATCGACCTCAAGCCGCGCGGCGACGGCCCGGGCGAGCGTTCGGACCCGGCGGACAAAGTCATTGCGCGCCTCAAGGCGCAGTACCAAAAACTGGCCGACGTGCAGCTATCGCTGACCAACATCGGCTTCTTCAATAGCAACTCAAGCAACAAGGCCAAGGGTAAATACGACTTCGACCTGACCAGCACCACCAGCCAGGCCCTGCAGGGACCGACCCTGAAACTGGCCCAGGTGATGCGCACGATGAAGCAGTTCCGGGACGTCAGCACCAGCTTTGACAGCATCGGCAAGCAACAGATGCTGCAGGTGGATCGCAACGCCGCCTCGCGCCTGCAGGTGGACATGGGTCAGATCGACCAGTTGCTGGCCAACGCCTTCGGGCAGACGCCGGTGTCGGTGATCTATTCGCCGCTCAACCAGTATCAGGTGATCCTGACCGACGACAACGCCGGCTCGCTGAACCCGCAGACGCTGCTGGGCATGTACGTACGCAATAACCAGAACAAGATGGTGCCGCTGTCGGCCTTGGCGCACGTGCGGCCGTTTATCGAACCGATCGATATCCAGCATTACAACCAGCTCGAATCGGCGACCATCAACTACAACCTGGCGGACGGCGTAACCCAGTCCGATGGGCTGAAGCTGATCGATCAGGCCATGCTTGCCGCGCAACTGCCGCCTGGCGTCATGAAGAAATTCACCGGCGACAACCAGCAGCTGATGGAAGCGGCCACCAACGGCGCGATCATTTTCATTGCGGTGATCCTGGCCATGTACATCGTGCTGGGCGTTCTCTACGAAAGCCTGATTCACCCGCTGACCATTCTTTCCACCTTGCCGGCAGCCGGCATGGGTGCGTTCCTGGCGATGCTGGTTACGCACACGCAGGTGTCGACCATGTCGGTGATTGCGGTGCTGATGCTGATCGGCATCGTGAAGAAGAACGCGATCCTGATGGTGGACTTCGCCCTGGTGGCCGAGCGCGAGGGCGGGCTCACGCCGCCCGAAGCCATCCGCGAGGCGGCCCTGGTGCGTTTCCGGCCGATCACCATGACCACCCTGGTCGCCATGGGCGCCGCACTGCCGCTGGCGCTTGGTTTCGGCATGGGCGCTGAGATGCGCCAGCCGCTGGGCATCGCCATCCTCGGCGGACTGTTCGTATCCCAGTTGCTGACCTTGCTCAGTACGCCGGCGATCTATTTGTGGTTGCACGATCGACGCGAACGCAAGGCCTTGCGCAAAGCCAAGCGCGTGCACAAGCGCCGCTTGCGCGCGCTTGGCGGACAGGCCACGGTCAGCGAGTGAAGCCGCTCAGTCGGCAGGGCCGGTGCACGCTGCGTAGCGCTGGCCTTCGACTTTCAGCACATCCTGCTCGTCGAGTTTCACGCTGCCGAGATAGTGCTGCGGCGAATCCAGCGCAATGCGTCCATGGCCGTCGTGGGCGCCGCACGCAGTTTGCCAGGCCAGGGCCGTACTGGTGCGATGTTCGTTGCTGCGCTGGCAATCGGCGTCCGGAGCCATCACGTCCACAAAGGTGGCCCACGGGTCGGCGCCGTCGTACAGGCACTTCCACTTCACCGTGTCGTGGCCGTCCTTGATGGTGTGCAAGGTGATCTTCCACAAACCGGGCATGGCCTGGAAGTCGCCCGGATCGGCCTGCACGGGCGAGCTGATCGTACTGGACGCGCCCAGCAACAGCAGCGCGGCGGCGGGATTGGACCAGCGGCCCAGGTAGCTGACGGAACGTGCAAAGAGACTCATCGCGAGAATTTTTCGGCGTTCGGCTGAGGAAAAAAAGCCCCGCCTGCCGAAGCGGGCGGGGCATGGTCCACAGCATACTCAGTTCTGTGTTGCGGCAACGCTACCGTTCTGGGACTCCCAGCCGTGATGGAAGTTGAACATGTCCATCAAGTCGCCGATGGCCGGGGCGTTCACCGGAACGTAGGGGTTCCAGGGAAGCTGCATCGGGTTGGGCAGGTTGTCGCGGCTGCGGCTGGAGATGGTCTCGCGGATACCCCAGTTGGCTTCGACGAATTTGTCGAACGAGACGTGGTCGAAATAGGTGTGCACCACGCGGCCGCCGGCGGAATACTTGGAGACCACCAGCAACGGAATGCGCGTGCCGTCGCCGAAGAAGTCGATCGGCTGCACGTAACCGGAATCGTAGTAGCCGCCGCCTTCATCGAAGGTGATCATGATGGCGGTGTTGTTCCACAGGGTCGGATTGGCCTGCACCATCTGCACGATCTTCTGCACGTAGCCTTCATACAGCTCCAGCTTGGACGACGACGGATGACCGTCCAGCAGGCCGTCGGGCTTGGCGATCGCCACTGCCGGCAAGGTGCCGTTCTGGATGTCGCTGTACAGGTTGTTGATGTCCTGGTTGTTGGCGCGCAGGGCCGGGTTGGTCATGACCTGCGTGGAGTACAGGAACGGATCGCAGATATTGCAGAAGGTGCCGGCTTCGCCCGATTCGGTACCGTTCGCCCAGCCTTCGCCGTAATACTTCCAGCTGACGTGATGGCGCGTCAGCAGCAGCGCGAGGTTCTGCTGCTTGGTCGGCGGAACGGTATACAGGTCGTTGCCCAGCGGAGCCGGTGCACCGGTGCCCAGGTAACCCGGGTTGTAGTTGTTCACCAGGTAGTAGGCGCCCGGCTTGCAATCGGTGCCGCGGAAGGTGTGGTACGGCAGGCTCTTCAGATATTTGCGCACCGCGCCCACGCCGGGTTGGCTGTCATCGGCGCAGTTCACGTAGGAACCGCCGCTGTAGCCGTCCTGCACCCACCAGTTGTTGGTGCCGTTCTGCGAGTTGGGGTTTTCGATCTGGTTGGTCGGCGGCACCGCGGGGTTGCCGTTGGTGTCGGCGTAATAGATCGCGTCGCCGAAGCCCAGCATGATGTGGTTGGCACCCGTGCCGCCCATCACCGACTGGTGGAAGTTGTCGCTAAGCGCGTACTGCTCGGCAAGCTGCTTGAAGTACGGCGCGTCGCCTTCGGCCATGTTGAGGAACTGCATCGAGGTGGAACCTTCACCCGTGCTTTCGTCGCTGAAGTTGGTTGGCTGGATCTTGCCGTTGTTGCCGGCACCCATGGTCACTTCCACCCAGGGGAAGAGGTCGGCGCGGCAGCCGCTGGGATTTTTCCAGGTGGCGTTGGCGACGTTGCAATCGAGCTGCTGCCACATCTGGAAGAAGCGATGTACCGGGCTGTTGGCGTAGTCGTTGTAGCTGAGCGATGCATGCATGTCGACCGGCGCATTGCCCAGCGTAGCCGGGAAGCGCGTGTCGACGACATCGTTGGGAAGGCCGGTGCCACCTTCGGCCAGTTGCACGTAGTCGGCGCTCGGCAGCGCCGGCTCGATCGCTTCGGCCTGCGCGGCGGAGGACAGATACGGCTGGGTCGGCGCGCCGCCAGTGTTCATCTGCGGCAGGTTCGTATATGCGCCGGTGCGCGTGGGCGAATTCGAATAGTCGCCGGTCTGGCTGGCCTGCCACTGCTCGGCCCTGGCCACGTTCGGACCCGGCGTGCCGTCGGCATTAACGATGCCTTCGGAAAGCAGATTGTTGACGGTCTGCCCGGCCGGCGGCGTGTAAGTGGCGAAGACGTGATCGAAGGTGCGGTTTTCGCCGATCAGCAGAATGACGTGCTTGATCGGGGTACGCGTGCGATTGCTGGCGTCCTGCCTGTCGTTCGGATTGTAAAGCGTAACGATGCCGCCCGGCTGGCCGTTCACCGGCGTGGTGGCCGTGCTCGGCACGTTGTAACGGAAGTGGGCGTCATTCGGCGGAGTGGCGGTCTGTGCATTGGCTAGACCGACGATCCCGGTCGCCAGCGCGCACAGTGCAACAGGCCTCATGAAAGATGATTTGAAGCGTTTACGGCCGAACTTCGTAGGCATGACTGGTGTCTCCTGCCGGCTTTCCAGGAAAGCCTGCAATCGAAGTAATCCCCCTGATTACGCTTGCATGCGCGAAGTGAGCCTCGGAGCAAGCGGCGAAAAGTGTGCGCCGCCCACGTGACGCAACGTTGGCAGGGCCGCGACATCGCGCGCGTGCGACGTGACAGTTCTGCGACAAAGATGACGGCGTGCACGGATGCATTGACGCACCCTTCACTTCTTACGCGGGCAACAGCTCGTAAGGCCGCATCATTTCGTTGTCCTCGTGCTCGAGGAAATGGCAATGCCACACGTACCGGCCGGGCTCGCCTTCAAAACGCATCGCTATGCGCGTGACCATGCCCGGATCGGTGCGCACGGTATCTTTCCAGCCGCATTCATGCGGTTCGGGCGGCAGGGCAGGGCCGGTGAACTTCAACTCGCGACGTGCATTCCAGGCAAACAGGTCGAAGGGACGCCGATCCACGATCTGGAAACGCACCAGATGGAGATGGATCGGGTGCGCATCGCCGGTGGGATTCACGAAGCTCCAGGTCTCAATGCTGTGCTGGCGCGGTTTTTCGCTGATCGGATCGGACCAGCGCCTGCCATCCAGCAGCATCGTCAT
This sequence comes from Dyella mobilis, assembly GCF_016904945.1. Taxonomy (GTDB): domain Bacteria; phylum Pseudomonadota; class Gammaproteobacteria; order Xanthomonadales; family Rhodanobacteraceae; genus Dyella_B; species Dyella_B mobilis. The sequence goes on along the minus strand of NZ_JADIKF010000038.1, from coordinate 500,752 downwards.
GGCATTGCCATTGGCATCGTCCACTTCGGTCAAGGCCATCACGCGGTGCTGCGTCGCGCTGGCGGAGTCGATGCGCGGCACGTCGCGCAGAGTCGCCGGCAAGGCAGGGACCTTGCTACCGGTACTCGCACCGACGCGAAACTCCAGGATGCCTTGCGACTGGTGGCGAAGCTGAATCGTCTTGCCAGCCCATGCGGAGAAGTCGATCAGCACATCGGCGCGTTCGGCCGGATAGAGCTCGATGCGCGCGCGCTCCAGCGGCTTTGCCAACAAGCTCTGGTCGCTGGCGACCTGCTGGAACGCCTGATCGTGCGACAACGACAGATCGAAGAAGCTGGTGTTGGCGACATTGATCAGGCGCAGGCGATAGCGGCGCGGCTCGACCTGCAGATAAGGAAATATCTTGCCGTTACACAACGGCAAGTTGCCGTTGCATTGCATGACCCAGGGTGCGGACGGATCGTCCGAAACCGGGTAATACAGGCTGCCGTCCTGTGCCACCAGGCGGTCGCACAGCATCAAGGGAATGTCGTAGCCCCCGGATGGCAGTTGCAGGGCCTGCTCCTCGGAATCGCGCACGATATAGGCACCCGCCAATCCTGCGTAGACATTGAGCCGCGTGATACCCATGGCGTGATCGTGGTACCAGAGGGTGGCCGCGTCCTGACCGTTGGGATAGTGATAAAGCGCCGAACGGCCTGGCGTGTACCAGTCCTCCGGAAAACCGTCAGCATCGGCCGGCACGCGCGCACCGTGTACGTGCGTCACTGTGCGCACGTCCGGCTTGCCTTTCTCTGCGCCGTGAATCGTGTGATCGATCGGCAGAAAATGCCGCTCAGGCAATGCGTTGATCCATTCCACCAACACAGGTTCGTCGCGCTTTACGTCGATCGTGGGGCCGGGAAAGGCGCCCTCGTAGCCCCACATCGACGTCGGCGGAAGGTCGCGATGCAGGCGCGCCTTGAACGCGCGCATCTCCACCCGGTAGTACGGAAGTTGCCGGCCGGGATAGCGGGGATGTGCGCGCTGACCCGCGGCGCGCATCACGGGCGGAATCGGCAAGGGATCGACGAAGCGCGCCAGCGAAGTGGGGCTGATCAATGGCACCTTGGGTGCAGCCAACGTTGCGGCCGTGCTGCGCATGGGCATGCTCATCGGCGGCGGTACGAATGCCGCCGCGCTGCGCCAGGTGCTTTCCAAGCCGCAGACGCCTAGCAAACTGCCCGCACCGAGCAGGAAATCGCGCCGCGAGACCGTCACGCTCCCATCCTCCTGGTCGGAACCGATAGAACCCGCAAGCGAAGCTTGCAGTGCGAGTGTTGCCAATGAGAATCACGTGCGGATGCCATGCCAGCACCGTAAGCACGCCACGTGACAGAGATGTTTCAAGCGCGACCGCCAGTCAGGCAAGCGGTCACACCTCCGGCAATTCGTCAGCGGTTGAACTCGGTCATACGCAACGCTGCCGGCTTAGGTGTCCCGTCCTGGCGGTACAGCCCGAAGCGATCTTCTTTGTTTTCCGGATCCCCGCCGTCATCGATCAGGTCGTACCACCACACGCCGCGCACGTATCCGCTCGCCTTGGCCAAATTCATGAAGCGGGTCAGGTAATCCGCAACTGTGTCCTCGGCATAACCGCCCACGTGAGTCGGCCAACCGATTTCGGTGACATACACATCGACCGGGCGGCCGCTTGCCTTGGCCAGCAATTGCTCGGTCCGGTCGACCCAGGCCATGGCCGCCTCGGGTGTGTGCCCCCATAGCGGCTTGCCGTAGTTGTAAGGATGGATGCTGACTCCGTCGATCTCCGATAGAGCGCCGGTGCGAGCGAACGCCTCGAACCAATGCGTATCCTCGTTGGTCGCACCGCCGGCAATCACTACGGCTGATGGGTCTGCGGCACGGATGGCGGCGGCAGCGGCGCGTACGAGCTTGGCATAAGCGTCGACGCTTCCAATGGTTCGCGGCCTGGTGGTGGAGCCTAAGCCGATGTTCCACTCGTTCCATATCTCGTAGTGGTGCACGACGCCTTTCATTTGCGTTGCCACCCAGCCGGCATAGTTGGCGAAGCCTGTGCGCGCTTCTTCGGTGGTGACGAGCCCGCCTTTCTCATAAAGCTCGTTGCCGTAATCCAGAATCAGCAAGGGATGCAGGCCCTGCTGCCGTGCCTTGCGCGCCTGTTCCACTACGAGCGCGAAAGGTGGCGGCAATACGTAGCTTCCTTTTTCGCGCTCGACGGCTGCCCAGACCAGCGATGTTCGCCAGGATGTCAACCGAGTCTGCCTGATCAGACACGCGATGAGGGGGATGTTTGCGTCCTCATAGGAAAAGTGGACGACAGCACCTATTTCCAGGTCGTTGGCGCGCGCATGGGCCGACTGGGTCAGTGATAGCGCCAAGGCGAATGCCCCGGCCCAGACTTTTACGGCACGGAGCATCGTCAATACGCTTCCTGCGCGATCCGGCGTGCGCGTTCTACGCCACTCGTTTCTCTTCCCTTCCACTCGAAATCTGCAACCACTAGCAGAAGAAAGGGCAGTACGCCGATCTTGTGCCGGAAGTACGAGCCGAAGTCCGGTTCGAAGAGCGCGCCCACAATCGTGAAGGCCAGCAACACGTGGGCCGCCATGGAGCGCAAATCGCGGCTCGGATACCTGAGCTGGCGGAGCGTCATCCAGGTCAGCAGGCATTGCAGGACCACGTATGGCAGATAAGACGGGCTGATCGCCAGCAAGCTTACTGGCAACAGCAGTTGTAGCAGCGTGAGTACGCGATTGCTGACGAAGCCGATCCCGTTGTTGTCAGGAAACAAATATCGGATGCGGCTGTTGGACACGCCTTCCAAATAAGAGGCGCGACCTTTGTTGATCAGATCAAGTGGCAGCTTGTCGTACAGAACGACCAGAGCACCTGCGCCGAGGAGATAGAACAGCAGCAGGTTCTTGCGGCGCCCATCCATCGTCCAGTTCAGCCACAGCAGCCCCGCGAAGCACAGATAGTAGATACGAAAATAAAAGCCGCACAAAAGAATCAAGCCGACATAGAAAGCGAACATCCCTCGCCGACCCAGCCAACCGAGCCGGTGAGTTGTCAACGCTACGACCGCTACCCATGCAGGAACGAGTTCCTTGGAAATGCAGAAAAAGAACGGGGATAGGGCCAGTAGGAAAAAGCCGAAGCTGACGACATTCACCAAGTTCGAGCGTACCCGCAAGCTCATGGCTACCACGGCCACCCCAAGAAAGAACATTCCACCGAACAGCACATTGACGATGAATTGATCGTCGTCAAAGACCTGGCCGTAGCCATCCAGCCTCACTCCGAACGTGCGCAATACGTCGAACAGCGGAGAAAGCAGATAGGCGGAAGCCTCATACGAGCTTCCGAATGCCGTCAATGCCAGCTTGGTTTGCAGGATGCTGATCCCATCCACGTACAGTAGCGGGATCGGCTTCAGGCCGGCCATGATGCAAGCAGACAGAAAGCACAGGCACAGCAGCACGATACGCGTTGCCAGTGCATTCCTTCTCTCAACGTTCACGAGTTCGTCGCTCGTAGAAGGCCTCGAACAGCGGCATGGATTGCCGTATGTCGAAGCGGCGGGCGGCCTCTTCCGTGGCCGCCGCGGACATCGCCGACCAGGCGTCTTGGTGATTCAGCAAGTGCTGCACGCGCGAAGCCATCGCCTCGGCATCGCCGGCGGGCACCAGATAGCCGTTGCGTTCGTCGCGGATGATGTCGCGGATGCCGTCGACATCGGTACCGACCACTGGTATGCCCAAAGCATTGGCTTCAGCCAATACGTAGCCGAAACTTTCGTAGTTCGAGGTGAGAACCACCACGGCGGCATCGGCGATCAGGCCGATCAAATCGGATCGCGGCATCCATTCGACGATTTTCAGGTCCTGCTCGACGAGTCCGCTGGCATGCATCATTTGCGCGAGCGTCCGGCGGTCGTCTTCGTAGTGGCCGACACCCACCAGATAGCACGGCGCGTTCGATGTCTCGCGAAGGCGGCGCACGACCCGCAGATACATGGGAATGTTTTTCTGCTCGCTGACCCTGGCGACGAGCACTATGTGCCCACCTGTCGGTTGCGTGCGGCGATGGCTCAGGTGCTCCAGATCAACGCTGTTGAGGATGTGCTCGACACGCGAACGAGGGCAGCCGATATCCTCGAGGGCGCGCCGCTCTTCCGACGGCGAGGTTCCCAGCGTGATGCTGCGCGCCAGCCGGTCCAGTACCCGCTCGGCCCACGTGAATATGCGCCGCGCGAGTCCTCGTTTCGCCAGATAGAAGTAGGCGTGTGGCGTGTAGACGACTTTGCGCCCCAGGCCCACGCACGCCAGGCGCCCCACCAGCCCTGCCTTGGAACTGTGCAGGTGGACGACGTCGGGCGATGCGCGGCGCACGATGCGGCGCAACGCCAAAGCGGCTTTCAGATCCGCCCATGGCGCGATCGGCCGGCGCATTGGCACGGTATGCACCGGCATGCCTTGCGCGGTCGCGTACTCGTACAGGTCACAGGCTTCGGGCAACACGAACGACAGGCGCAGCTTTTCGTTGTCGTTATGCGATGCAAAGATTTGCAGATAGGTTTCCACCCCTCCCAGGCATCCGCTGACGTGCATGATTTCCAGCGGCGCGTCCGAACGGCGCTGACGGGTCAGCTCCTTATCGACCGCGATTTCGTGCAGTACGCGATATCCACTCTGGGCGTCGGCATAGCTGTGATAGCGCCTGGCCAGGCGGGTACCCGCGTTGTCGCCGCCGGGCTGCAGGGCTGCTTCGTTACTTAAAATGGCTTCCAGCCGATCAATGGCACCTTGCCAATCGATGGACCATTCGCCGCCCGTGAAGTTTTCGTAGCTCTCATACAGTCCACGACTGCGCTGATAGGCCTCAAGATCCGGTGCCAGAAATACGATCGGTCGCTGCAGCAGGCTGTAGTCCATGGCGATTGCCGAGTAGTCCGTAATCAACACGTCGAACGCATTGAGCACCTCGTTGACGTCGTGCAGCATCGAGGAAGTCAGAAAGCGGATGCGCCCCGTTTCTACGTCGGCCACTTCATTCTGCAACGTTCCCCACGGATGAGAACGCACCACCAAACAGGCGTCCTGCCTGCTCAGTGCTGCCTGTAAAGCTTGCAAAGCCTCGGCGCGCGGCAGGGTCGGATCTTTCTGCCCGTCGCGCCAGGTCGGCGCGAACATCACCAGCCGGCCCGGCAGGGCTTCGATTCCCCAGATGTCGGCCAGCCGACGCAAGGCTTTCGCCTTGCGCTTGTCCGGTTCGCCTTCCAACAGTACGTCGCAGCGCGGATCACCGGTAAGACGGATGCGTGACAGATCCTGCCAACCCCAGGAGCTTTTGAATCGCTCGCTGACCATCGGCGACGGCGAGGCCACGCAACTGATCAGGCGTGAAGAAATTTTGAACGCCGTCCTGACCAGCCAGGCGCCGACCTTTCCCACGCCCCCTTGCGCACCGGCGGTTTGCGTATGGGGGGCATCCAGCTGGATGCGTTTCAAGGGCGAGCCATGCCACAACTGGACCAGATACATGCCCGGCACGAAGGGTCGGCAGAGATCGCCAAAACCATGCGTCATCACCCCGACACTCGCCCGCAAGGTGAGCCAATGCGCACGCCACGAAGACTTGCAATGGACCTCCAGGCCCAGCCTTTTCGCCTCTTCACATTGGGATGGGTTCTGCGCTATCCAGACCAGGCGCAACTGCGGGTATTCCTGGCGTGCCACCCGCAAGAGGCGCAACGGCCCCTCGCCGACCCCTGTGCTGCGGCCAAATACCCACAGATCCCGTCGGCGTGGAAAAAACCAGGCAACGAGGCCACCCAGTGCATATAAAGGCAATCGAGCCAATTTGACCGCGTTGGCCTTGGCGAAAGTGAAATTTTTCACGAGCCTGCCTTCGTCGGAAGCATCCGGCGGCGGAAGTGATAGATGAAACCCGCGACAATCAGGAGTTGCGTCGCCAGCATGCCGTCCACGGCAGCAGCAGCGCCGTAGCGAGCAAGTACGGCCATGAGGACCAGCCCCACCGGCAGCAACGCCATGGCGTAGACCTTGAACAGGTCGCGGGTGTTGGCTTGCGCGCGAATCGCCGAGCGATAGACAGATGCGACCACCCAAAGCGCAGGCAGGAACGCCGCGCTGCGCAGGACATCGGCGAATCCGACATAGGCTTCGCCATAAATCAGCACGATTAGCCTGGCGCTGGTCGGTGCCACTACCAAGCCGCAAAGCAGCGTGGCGCCGAACAGCGCTGCGGCCATGCGATGAATGGCTCGCGCATAGCCTGGGGCGTCGCCGTTGCGATGCAGATCCGCAAGCATGGGCAGGATCGCCGTGCAGGCACCGACCAGCAACGTGTTGATCGGGGCCACCAGGTTGAGCACCGCGCGCAATCCGCCGGTTTGCGCGGTATCGCCATACAGCGGCATCACGAATGTGTAGCCGTTGCTGTTGATCCAGATGAGCAGCGCGGCGGGAAGACCCCACGACGCATATTTCGAGGTCGCCTTCAAATAACGCCCCAGGTGCCTGGCACATTCGGCATCGGGCGGCTTGATGGCTCGCCAAAGCGGGATCGACGCCGCTGACGCACCCGCCGCGATCGACCACAATGGCTGCCACGCCGCGCCCTGCATACGGTAGCCCATCCACGTGACGCCCAACGTGACCAGCGCATACGCCACGGTCGTACCCAGTACGGCCAGCGGTCGCTTCTGTCGATAAAAGAACGGCTTCACTGACCAGTAACAGGCGCTCAGCGCCGTTGCCAATACGAAAGGGATATTCCAGGTCGCCTTTTGCATCTCCTCCGACCACGTGCCAGCCAACGCAATCAGGCCAATGCTTCCCAATAGGAGCGAAACCGTAGTGAGGAAGAGCGGCAACGTGCCGTAGCGACGTGCACTCTCCGCTACATTTGGGTCGACGCTGTAGATTTCGGCAATTGCGGCCGCGTGCACCATGTTCACCAGCACGATCAGCGAATAGGCGAAAGCAAATTGACCCAGCGCCATCACGCCGCCCATGCGCGCCACCAGTACGCCAAGCAGAAAATGCGCCGCGGCCAGGGCTGCCTGGTCGATCGCGCCAAGCACGGCCTGGCCGCCGGAGCGGGTGCGTAGCCGAAGATCCGCCATCGCCTAGCCCTTACGAATCACTTCGATGATCTCCGTAGTGGAAATCGACGGCGTACGCGCGAGATAGACCACCTCGCACAAGTCCCGGCAAAAGTCGAAGCGGCCTTGCCAGTCGTCGCCCATCACCAGCACGTCGGCCCTGTGCCTCACAATGTAGTCGCGCTTCAGATCCAGGGATTCCTCCATGAACACCTCGCTGACGCAGCGTATGCCCGCAATCAGCGTCGCGCGATCCTTTTCGCCGTAGATCGGGTAGCGATGCTTTTTGCTGTAATTGAGGGCATCGGTGGACACGCCCACGATCAATTCGTCGCCCAGCCTGCTGGCCCGTTCCAGCAAACGTAGATGGCCCAGGTGCAGGACATCGAAGGTCCCGAACGTAATGACGCGGCATGGCGATGAGGGGAATGCCGAGTCCGTCGCACGCATCACGGGCAACCGCCTTTGCTTTCCACGGTTTGGGTGGCGGCTTCGCTCAGATAGCTGCCATAGCCGTATTGGCCGTATCGCGCACCTTGCAGGCTGGTTTGAACGCCATTGAGCACGATGCCTTCGAACTCGATATCGGCACGGGTCAATCGGGCGCGAGTTTCAATCAGTTCGCCTTCGCTGGTGATGCCGTAGCGCGCGACCACATAAACGGTGCTGGCATGCAGAGCCAGCCACAGCGTGTCCGCCACCGGCAACAAGGGTGCCGTATCCACGAGCACGACGTCATAGCTGGTCGCGGCCTCAGCCAGGCATGTCTCGAGCATGGGGCTTTGCAGTAGTTCGGTCGGATCTGAGGTCTTGCTGCCGCTGGCGAGCAGCGACAGCCCCGGCAAGACGGTCTTTTGTACAGCCTCGGCGAGCGTCGCCTCTCTGCGCAGTATGCTGGAAAGGCCCTTGGTTTCTGCGAGCTGGAACGTGTGATGCAGAGTACCTTTGCGCAGGTCGCCATCAATCAGCAACACCTGCTTGCCAGCCTTGGCCAGCAATACGGCGAGGTTGGACGCTACAAAGGACTTGCCCACGCCCTGCGTAGCGCTGGTTATCAGGACGACGGCTTTGCGCGCATCGAGGCCGAGCAGTTGGACCGCTACGCTCAGTCCTCGCAGTCCTTCCACGGCAGGCTCCTGAGGCTGGCTTATCGCCACCGGCCGACCATCCCTGAGGGGCATGCGCAACCGCCGCAAACCCCGGCGGTCGTTACGAAGCTGGCGCTTGCTCAAAGGGATGGTGGCTTGCACTGGCACGTCGAGCAGTTGCTCGATCTCGTGGGGCTCGGTCACGGATCCGCGCCACAGGCTCCGCAGCAATGCAATCACGATGCCGGCAAGCAAGCCCAACGCCAACGCGCCGATCATTATCAATGCTCTACGCGGCGTGACCGGCTGCTCAGGCAGCTCGGCATCATCGATGATACGCACGTTGCCGACTTTTCCAGCGCGCAGCAGGCGCAACTGTTGCATGCTGTTGAGCATCGCCACATAGAGATCGTTATTGACCCTCACCTCGCGAGTCAGGCGAACCACGTCTTGCTCGGTCGCTGGCAGGCGCTTGATCCGTTGCTCGATGCCGCGCATTTGCCGATCAAGCAAGGCGATCTGCGCATCGACGGAAACGATGGATGGATGCCTGGCTGTGAATTGCTCCAGCTTCGCCTGGCGCTCCTGCTGCAACAAACTGATGCGGGTCTGAAGGGCCACGACCTGACCCATCTCCTGCCTGGCCTCTTCGCTCAGGTCGACGGCGCCGTGAGCGTTGCGATAGGCCAGCAAAGCATCCTCGGCACTTTGAAGATCCTTTTTCATGCCCGGCAGTTGGTGTTCCAGGAAGGCCAGCGACTTCTCGGCCTCTTGCGCTTTTCGTTCGCCGTTCTGGCGAACGTAAGCCCTGCCTATTGCCTGCAACAGCTCGGTTGCCCGTTGCGGATGGACACTCTTCAACGCCACGGAAATGATACCGGCATCCTTTGACTTATCGACGATGGCGATGCGGCGCCGCAGGTCGGCAACGGTCAATTGGCGCGAATGGCGGTATAGCTTGAAGCGCGTGCCGACATTGGCGTTCATGCCCTCGATGTTCAACGCTATTTCACCGTACCGCGTAGGAATGTGCGCAGGTTCACCCACCCTCCCAACGTATTCGTTTGGCAGATCGGACGAGTGGAGGCTGTAGCGACCCGCGCCCAACGACATCAAGGTGAATGTGTCGTCGTAAAGCAAACTAGGTGTATCGAATTGCACGATATCCAGTGATTCGTTGCCCCAGGCGTATCCTCCAACGCCGAACATGCCAGGCTTGGACGGGCTGTTGCTGCCGCGTGCGATCCACTGGCCGATGAGCGGAAAGCGCGCGGGCTCGGCCTCGATGTCATAGCGGGTCTCGTCGACCGCTGCGCCGATGACCTTGTTGGACCCCAGAATCTGCATCTCGGCGTCATCACTGGATTTCACGCCCAGAAAGGTCGACAGGCTCCCGAGCAGTTCGGTGCCGGCGTTGTCGCTGCTGCTTTCAATCTGAACCAGCAGGCTCGATTCATATGTGGGCGTCGCCAGCCACGCATAGAGGACGCCGGCGATAAAGATCAAAGCAGCGACTTTGGCTATGAGACGCCACGAGCGCCACAACACATCGAGCAACGCAATGATGTCGATGGCGTCGCACGAGCTTTCACGCGCCACATAGGTTCGCCTTTGATGGGTCATGACGCACCTCGCGCAGAGACCCTCGCTAGCGCATGCAGTCGGGGCCGCCACACTCCGACAGCCTCGGCTACGTGCGTGTAGCAATCGACGAACGCGGCATAGGATTGCTGATAGGGGTCGGCGATGCATCGCTCCGACAATTTCCGCACTCGCCCTCGAAGTTGCGGATAGCGGAACAGCACGTGGTTCTTGAGCGGCTCGTCCATCACGAATATCACGTCGTGCGCTGCGCATAGCGCGCGGGTCAGCGGTTGTGCGCGGTGAGTTTCAATGTCGATGCCTCGTTCGCGCATGATGGCGATGGCGCTTGGGTCGGCCGCTGCGCCGGTTTGCGCGTGGATACCGGCAGATGCCACTTTCATGCCTGGCATGGCATGGCCAAGCACGCCCGCTGCCATGGGGCTGCGGCAGAGATTGCCGACGCAGACGAAGAGCACGCCGCGAATCATGGCCCGTCAACCGCACGCTGGGTGTTGTAGAGCGACAGCGTGCTCGACAACAAAAGATTCATGACGCGGTTCCAGCGCATCAATCCGGCCGTCTGTACATAAACGAGGTCGCGCGGCTGTAGCGGAAATTGGCCGGCCAGCGCCAGCCCGGTGGGCGACGCTGCATCGAGGCGGAAAATTTCAGGCGTGCGGCTGCGTTCGGCAATGCGCACCACGTACACGCCGCGTGGATTGCTGCCGAGCTGGCTGACGGAGCCGGACAGCGCCAGCGCGTCGCCAAGACTCAGCACGCCATCGCGCATGGGCACGGCTCGCGCCTGCCCCACTTCGCCGGCGACAAAGACCGGTTTGTCCGCCTGTTCGGCTATGTGCACCCGGTCGCCATCGCGCAGGTAGATATTTTCTGCGCCGCGTCCGACCCGCACCAGCGAGCCAAGGCTGATGGAGTGAATCTTGCCGCCACGTGTGAGGGTGATGCAGCTGGCATCCGCGTTCGACGGGATGCCGCCCGCACCCGCCAATGCCAATGCCAGCGTCATCGGCACGTCGGTGATGTCCTGGCTGCCGGCGGTGTGAACCGCGCCATCCACGTAAACGCGCTTGCTGCGGAAGCCGATCACGCGTACGGCTATCTGCGGGTCACGGATATATTGCGCAAGCTGCCCGGTCAGATCGCTGCGCACTTGTTCCACCGTTCTACCCGCTGCGACGACATGGCCGACGTGCGGATAATTCAGGCGCCCGGATGCGTCGACCACGAAGCCAAACGGCTGGTCGGTGCCGTTGCGCTCAGGTGGCGCGTCCGGCGGCACCAGCTCCGGGTGATTCACCACGCCGATGGCCAGGATGTCCGCCGGCCCGATCCGATATTCCTCGCTTGGTGTTGCGAAAGCAGCCAGGAGGGCGTCGATATCCGGATCGGCGGGTATCGCTTGCGCTGCAATCACCGCGGGTGTGATGAGCGTGGCGGGTGGTTCGCCAACTGGCGCGCTCATGCCTGGAGCCAGGGCGCAACCACTCAGGCACAACACCGCCAGCGGTGCAAAGCGGCGACGGGCACGGGCGGTCGATAGTCCGCCGCGTACATCAACGGCGAAGCAGGTGAGCACGCGAACAATCATCAGTAGGCATCCTTGCCGCCGAAGCCCTTGAATACCGTCGTCGCGACAATTTTCAGATCGAGCCAAAACGACCAGTGCTGGATGTAGAACAGATCCAGCGCCACGCGATGCGTCATCGATTCGACTTTCTCGGTTTCGCCCCGCGCACCATTAATTTGTGCCCAGCCGGTTATGCCGGGTTTGATGCGATAGCGGTACATGTAGCCGTCGATAAGACGCATGTAGAAATCGTCGTGCTCGATCGCATGCGGTCGTGGCCCGACTACCGACATGTGCCCAAGCAACACGTTGATGAACTGCGGAAGTTCGTCCAGGCTCGTCTTGCGTAGAATTCGACCGATTGGCGTGATGCGCTTGTCGTTCTTGCTAGCCTGGGTCAGCCTCCCCGTTATCTCCTGGTGCACGCGCATGGAGCGGAATTTCAGGATGGTGAATTCGCGACCGTCGACGCCCTTGCGGCGCTGGCGGAAAAGAACCGGACCGGGCGACGTGCACTTCACCGCCACGGCAATGGCAATCAACGCGGGTGAAAGGAGTAGCAAGGCCGCCAGCGCAAACAGGCGGTCGAAAACCGATTTCGACCAGGCGTCGTCCTGCGCTGAGGGCGACGTCACCAGATCGACGAAAGTCGTCCCCGCCAACGTCGTCGCGGCAGGATTGAACATCGGCAGGTTTTGCACGTCCGCGAACAATCGGATGTCGACGAAGTGATGCTGCATCGCCGTCACGTAACGGCTTATTTCTTCCTGGCTGGACATAGACAGTGCCAGCCACAATTCATCGAAGTCCTGGTTTTTCGCTTTGGCAACGAGGCTGTCGAAGTCCACCAGTATCGGCACGCTGCTTTCAATGGCTCGTGTCGCGTCCGGGTTATAAATGGCGATGACCGCATAGTCCGAAGTCTCGTCGTGACCGGACCGCAACCACGGGTTCAGGTAGTCGGCTTCCCCCGCGACGGCTACTCGGCGTTTGCGCAGATGCGATCGCCGTGCGCGATTGATCCATGGATCGAGAGCCAGGCGCGAGGCGAGCATCAGGATCGTGAAAATGGCCAACCAGGAGTCAAGCCAACCGAATAGCTGTGGTCGATCCGGTCCCATCTCCATGGCGGCACGGTTGGCGGCAGCCCAGGCCAGCATGGACAACACGACGATTCGGGTCGCGGCGCTGGCCGAACTTTTGTGGTGCTTGCGTGCGTACACGCCGGCGATCACGAAGGTCAACAACAGCATCAGACTGCCGGCGCTCGCCAAGGTGGTTTCTTCATTGCTCCACGATGCTGGCAGCCCAGTGGACAAGGTACGGGCAAGCCATGCTCCACCTGCTAGCGACAGTAAATCCAGCATCATCCACATTGCTGCTGTACACACGGCACGAATCCTTGATGCTCGAAACTCACATTCGAGCTACTGACCCGGCCCCCTGCTCCGGAATGCAAACGATGGCAGCGGACTGCCTGTTCGCGCATAGCTCTTTACTAGATGACGTTGGTTGTTTCGAGCACTTGACCAGTCAAGGCACCATGACCGACGACCACCGTATTTCTGGGTAATCGTCGATAGCGTGCTCGCTGAACATCTCGCGACGCTTCGAACGAGCGTCTTTTACGTCGCTGCGCGGGACATTCAGGGAGATATGCTAACGACGACGCGGGTAGGCGGCATATCGAAAGTTGGCCGCGTACGATCCGGTTTAATACCCGTGCGCCTGTCGGAATTTTTCTTTTGCTTGTCGGATATTTTCTAGCGATTTGTACGTTGGCTATCGAAAATCACACAATCAAAGTAAGGCAACGCTTTCAGTCTGTTTTGAGTCTCGATGTGGCGCAGCGCCAGCTTCCCTGGTCATGCAGCCCACAACGACAACGGGCGCCGAAGCGCCCGTTGTTTTCAAACCATGATGCGTCGACGCGCGATCAGATCGCGTAGTACATCTGGAATTCCAGCGGATGGGTGCTGGCGCGGTAACGGGTCACTTCCTGCATCTTCAATTCGATGTAGGCATCGATGAAGTCGTCGGTGAATACGCCACCGGCCTTGAGGAAGTCGCGATCCTTGTCGAGCGCTTCGAGCGCGGCGTCGAGGCTGGAGCAGACCTGCGGGATGTTCTTCTCTTCTTCCGGCGGCAGATCGTAGAGATCCTTGTCGGCCGGTGCACCCGGGTCGATCTTGTTGAGGATGCCGTCGAGGCCGGCCATCATCAGCGCGGTGAAGGTGAGGTACCCCGACTGCATCGGATCGGGGAAGCGCACTTCGATGCGGCGGCCCTTCGGGTTCGACACGAACGGAATGCGGCAGCTGGCCGAACGGTTGCGGGCGGAATAGGCCAGCATCACCGGCGCTTCGAAGCCCGGCACCAGGCGCTTGTAGCTGTTGGTGGTGGAGTTGGCGAAGGCGTTGATGGCCTTGGCGTGCTTGAAGATGCCGCCGATGTACCACAGCGCGGTCTGCGACAGGCCGCCGTACAGGTCGCCCGAGAACAGGTTCTTGCCGTCCTTGCTCAGCGACTGGTGCACGTGCATGCCGCTGCCGTTGTCGCCGACGATCGGCTTGGGCATGAAGGTGACGGTCTTGCCGTTCTGGTGCGCCACGTTCTTGATGACGTACTTCATGGTCATCAGTTCGTCGGCCTTCTGCACCAGCGTGTTGAACTTCACGCCGATCTCGCACTGGCCGGCATTGGCCACTTCGTGGTGATGCACTTCCACCACCTGGCCGAGCGACTCCAGCACCTTGCACATGTCGGCGCGAAGGTCGTTCAACGAGTCGACCGGGCTGACCGGGAAGTAGCCGCCCTTCACGCCCGGACGATGGCCGCTGTTGCCTTCGTCGTACTTGAAGCGCGAGCTCCACGCGGCTTCCTGCGATTCGATTTCATAGAACACGCGGCCCATGTCGTTCTGCCAGCGCACCGAATCGAAGATGAAGAATTCCGGTTCCGGACCGAAGAAGGCGGTGTCGGCGATGCCGGTCGACTTCAGGAAGGCTTCGCCGCGCTTGGCGATAGAGCGCGGATCGCGGCCGTAGGCCTGCATGGTGCTCGGCTCCAGCACGTCGCAATGCAGGACCAGCTGGGTGTGGCCGCTGAACGGATCGAGGTAGGCGGTTTCCGCATCGGGCAGCAGCACCATGTCCGACTCGTTGATGCCCTTCCAGCCGGCGATCGAGGAGCCGTCGAACATCTTGCCGTCCTCGAAGGTCGACTCGTCGATGGCGTGCGCCGGGAAGGTCACGTGATGGTGCTTGCCGAGCATATCGGCGAAACGCAGGTCGACGAACTCGACCTCATGCTCCTGGATCAGGTCGAGAACTTTCTTGGCGGACATGGTGAAACCTCGATTCGAGAAATGGGGATCGCGCGTGCAGTTAAGGCAAGCACCGTACCAACTGCGAAAAGCACGGTGTATCAAGCATTTGAATGTAAGACGGGGACCCTGGAAAGTCTACATGCACCAAGTCGCCCCTCCAATTTGCACCAATTTAGTGCAAACTGAAGAAGCCCTATCGACCGTGCGCCGCGTCGAATTCCAGCGTCGTACGAACGGCGGCCATCATCATTCCGCCTAAGCTATGCCGTTTTGTGTCGGCTGTCCCGCCCCTTTCCGGAGCCTGCCTGCGTGCATGATCTTATTAATGTCATTTTGCTCGGCATCATCGAGGGCATTACCGAATTCCTGCCCATCTCCAGCACCGGCCATCTGCTGATCGCCGAGAAGTTCGGGCTGGGCGCCCGCTCGGACCTCTTCAACGTCGGCATCCAGGCCGGCGCCATTCTGGCGATCACACTGATCTATTGGCGACGCATCTGGCAGTTGCTGACGCAGTGGCGGGAAGCCTCCAACCGCAGCTATCTGTTCAAGCTGGTCACCGCCTTCCTGATCACCTGCGTGCTCGGGCTGGTCGTCACCCGCTACGGCTTCAAGTTGCCGGAAACGGTGACGCCGATCGCCTGGGCGCTGGTGATCGGCGGGTTCTGGATCCTGGGTGCGGAAGCCGTCGCGGTACGCCAGCTGGATCGCCGGGAGGTGACCTGGCGCGTGGCGATCCTGGTCGGAGTCGCACAGATCGTGGCCGGCGTGTTTCCCGGTACGTCGCGCTCGGGCGCCACCATCTTTACCGCGATGCTGGCCGGCACCAGCAACCGGCCTGCGGCGACCGAGTTTTCGTTCCTGGTGGGCATCCCGACCATGTACGCCGCCACCGGTTACGAGCTATTGAAGGTGCTCAAGAGCGGCGGCGCCGCGCACGAAGACTGGAGCGCGCTGATCGTTGGCTTCGCGATGTCGCTGGTGGTGGCATTCATCGCGGTGAAATGGCTGCTCGGCTATATCCGCACGCATCGCTTCACCTGGTTTGCGGTCTATCGCATCGTGGTCGGAGCGGCGTTACTGCTGCTGATTCCAGCAGGCGCGTAGAACGCTTATTGCGTTCTACGCGCGGGCGGCGGCAACTCCCGCACCGGCCGCAACGCATCCACCACGGGTGCAGCCGCCACCTGGCATACCGACTCGAAGGGACGCTCGAACAATTCGCGCGACCACTCGATAAACGCCTGCACGCGTGCGGACAAATGCTTCTTCTGCGGATAGACGATCCACACATTCTTGCCGGTGGAAACCGTATCGGTCATCACCGGCTCCAGCTTGCCCAGATCCAGCATGCAGGCCGCCAGTACGTGGGGAGCCTGGATGATGCCCAGGCCCGCAACCGCTGCCTGGATCACCGACTCGCCGTCGTTGATCAGCAGATGCGCGTTGATGTCGATCTCGACCCGGCCGCCAGGGGTGTCGAACTGCCATTGGCGCGGACGGCCGTTGGCATAGACATAGTTGATGCAGCGGTGGTTCTGCAGATCATCGATGCTGCCGGGCGCGCCGTATTTCTGCAGGTATTCCGGCGAGGCCAGCAGCACGTTGCGGAAGTAGCCGATCTTGCGGGCGATCAGGCTGGAGTCTTCCAGCTCGCCCATGCGGATGGCGCAGTCCACCCCTTCCTCATTGAGGTCGTAGGGGTAGTCGCACATCATCAATTCCAGCCGGATATCCGGGTAGCGGCGCTCGAAGTCGGAGAGCTGGGGAATGATCGCCGCCCGCCCTACCGATACCGACATGCCGACCCGCAATTTGCCGGTCGGCTTGCGATGGGCGTAGCCCAGAGCCTCGGTGGCTTCGGTGAGATCGGCAAGGATTTCCTTGCAACGTGTATAGAACGATGCCCCATCGTCGGTTAAACGCAAGGCGCGAGTGGAGCGGAACAACAACCGCACCCCCAGATGTTCCTCCAACCGGGATACGGCACGGCTCACGCCCGAGGGGGTCATGCCCAGCTGTGCGGCTGCGGACGCAAAACTCTTCGCCTCGACCACGCGAACGAAGGAGGAAATGGCAGAAAAGTCTTCCATAGCCGTGCCCAGAAAAAGGAGTGCCTATCATTGTGCACCCATTCATGACTGTGAGTCACGAGTGGCTTGCGCAAGAAACGGATTTTCTAAACTGTACCGTATACCCATTATTCGTTTCCCCATCGTTGCTGCATTGCGGCACGACTATTCCCAGGGAGCGATAAAGATGTTGAAGAAGACCATTCTGGCCGGCCTCGTCGTAGCTGCGATGGCCGGTAGCTGGGTATTACTGAGCAACCACGGCGCCCACGCCCAAGGTGCGGGCCCCGGCGGCGGTGGCCCGCCCGAAGTCACCGTAGCCTCGGCCATGATCAGGCCGATTAGTGACAGTGCCGATTTCACCGGCCAGTTGCAGGCCGTCGATACCGTGGACGTGCGTCCCCGCGTCGGTGGATATGTGGACGCCGTGTTGTTTAAGGAAGGGGCCGAGGTGCACCAGGGCGATGTGCTGTTCCGCATCGATCCGCGCCCGTTCCAGGCCGAGGTGGACCGGCTGACCGCCAACCGCGCCCAGGCGCAGGCCCAGCTGAGCTTGGCCCAGGCTAACGCCGCCCGCGCCAAGCGTTTGCTGGCCCAGCACGCGATTTCGCAGGAAGACGCGGACAGCATGAGCACCAGCGAGCAGAGCGCCACCGCCACCCTGGCGGCGGCTTCCGCAGCGCTGGCTACGGCCAAGCTCAATCTGGACTGGACCAATGTACGTGCGCCGATCGATGGCCGCGTCAGCAATGCCCACATCCAATCGGGCAACCTGGTGAGCAGCTCGGATGTGCTGACCAGCGTGGTGTCGGTGAATCCCGTCTATGTGTACTTCGATGTGGATGAGCAAACCTGGCTGAAGCTGGACCGGTTGCGTCGCGATGCCACCCGCAACGGCCACACCCCGCGCATCGAGGCGACCATGGGCCTGGCGGATGAGCAAGGTTATCCGCACACCGGCCGCATCGACTTCGTCGACAACCAGCTGCGTTCGAACTCCGGCACGATGCGTCTGCGCGCCGTGTTCGACGACGAAGGCGGCTTGCTCACTCCCGGCCTGTACGCGCACGTCCGCCTGCAAAGCGGCCAGCCGCGTTCGCGCGTGCTGATCGATGACCGTGCCGTCGGCACTGACCTGAGCAATCAGTTCGTGTACGTGGTGGATGGCCAGCACAAGGTGGAGTACCGCAAGGTCGACCCCGGCCCGCTGTTCCATGGCATGCGCGTCATCAACGACGGCCTCAACGCCGGCGACGTGGTGGTGATCAATGGTCTGCAGCACGTGCGTCCTGGCGTCGAAGTGTCGCCGCAGCAGGTGGCGATGGATTCGCGCCTTAGCCCGCAGGACAAGGCGTTGGTCGATGCGGCAGCCACCAACCCGGATGGCGATGACGCACGCACGGCACAGGCCAGCAACGCGAAGGCATCGAAGCCCCCGCAAGGTTGATGCACTTTTCTTCCTCTCCCCCTGCGGGGGAGGGGACCGGGGCGAGGGTCAACTTCGCGAAGACTTCAGCAGAAACATTCTGAACTTTTAGCTCACCGCAAGCGTAGCCCCTCGCCCAAACCCTCTCCCCCGGAGGGAGGGGGAGCCTTTACGGCAAGCATTGAGAGAACTTCCATGAAAAACATTGCACAGTTTTTCGTCGACCGGCCGATCATGGCCGCCGTGCTTTCGCTGATCTTCGTGATCGCCGGCAGCATCGCGGTATTCAAGCTGCCGATCAGCGAATACCCCGAAGTGGTGCCGCCCACCGTAGTGGTGCGCGCCAACTATCCCGGCGCCAGCCCCGAGGTGATCGGTGAAACCGTCGCCACGCCGCTGGAAGAACAGATCAACGGCGTCGAGGGCATGCTGTACACGTCCTCGCAGGCGACCAGCGACGGCCAGATGACCTTGACGGTCACCTTCGCGCTGGGCACCGACCTCAACAACGCCCAGGTGGAAGTGCAGAACCGTGTGTCACAAGCCTTGCCGCGTCTGCCGGAAGAAGTGCAGCGCCTGGGTGTGACCACGCAGAAGAGCTCGCCCGACCTGACCATGGTCGTGCATCTCACCTCGCCGGATAAGCGCTACGACATGCTGTACCTGTCGAACTACGCGCGCCTGCACATCAAAGACCTCCTCGCCCGTCTCGACGGCGTGGGTGATGTGCAGCTGTTCGGCGCCGGCGAATACAGCATGCGTGTGTGGCTGAATCCCAACAAGTTGGCGCAGCGTCACATGACCACCAGCGACGTGGTGCATGCGATCCAGGAGCAGAACGTCGCCGTGGCAGCAGGTGCGCTTAATGCACCGCCAGTGCCGGGCAACACGGACTTCCAGCTCAACATCCACACGCAGGGTCGCCTGAGCACTACGGATGAGTTCGGCAACATTATCGTGCGCACCGATCCGGATGGCAGCGTGGTGCACCTGCGCGATGTCGCCCGGGTGGAACTGGGTTCCAATCAGTATGCGTTGCGCAGCTTGCTGGACAATCAGCCGGCGGTGGCGATCCCGATCTTCGCGCGCCCTGGCTCCAACGCGATCCAGATCTCCAACGAAGTACGCTCCACCATGGCGGAGCTGAGCAAGGAATTCCCACAGGGTATCGAGTATCACATCGTGTACGACCCGACGGTGTTCGTGCGCGGCTCGATCGAAGCGGTAGCGCATACCTTGCTGGAAGCGATCTTACTGGTCGTGCTAGTGGTGATCTTGTTCCTGCAGACCTGGCGTGCGTCGGTGATTCCGTTGGTGGCGGTGCCGGTGTCGTTGATCGGTACCTTCGCTGTGATGTATGTGGTCGGGTTCTCGCTCAACGCACTGTCGCTGTTCGGCCTGGTGCTGGCGATCGGCATCGTGGTGGACGACGCGATCGTGGTGGTGGAAAACGTCGAGCGCAATATCGAGCTTGGCCATACGCCGCGCGAAGCCACGCGCCGCGCGATGAACGAAGTGACCGGACCGATCATCGCCACCGCACTGGTGCTGTGCGCCGTGTTCGTGCCGACCGCATTCATCAGCGGCCTGACCGGCGAGTTCTATCGCCAGTTCGCGCTGACCATCGCGATCTCGACCGTGATCTCGGCGTTCAACTCGCTCAGCCTGAGCCCGGCGCTGGCCGCTGTGCTGCTGAAGGGGCATGACGCGCCGAAGGACAAGTTGTCGATCCTGATCGAGAAGCTGTTCGGCTGGATCTTCCGCCCGTTCAACAAGCTGTTCCACCGCGGCGCGGAGCGCTATGTCGGTGGCGTGCGCCGCATCGTGGGCACGGGACCGGTGGCGCTGGTGCTGTATGCCGGCCTGATCTTCATGACCTGGGTGGGCTTCTCGCACGTGCCGATGGGCTTCGTGCCACAGCAGGACAAACAGTATCTGGTGTCGTTCGCGCAGTTGCCGGATGCGTCATCGCTGGATCGCACGGAAGATGTGATCAAACGTATGTCGGAGATCGCGCTGAAGCAGCCGGGCGTGCAGAGCGCAGTAGCGTTCCCCGGTCTGTCGATCAACGGCTTCACCAACAGCACCAACTCGGGCATTGTGTTCGAGACGCTCAAGCCGTTTGAAGAGCGCCGCGATCCGTCCCTGTCCGCCGGTGCGATTGCCGCTGCACTGAACCAGAAGTTCGCCACGATCCAGGATGCCTACATCGCCACCTTCCCGCCGCCGCCGGTACAGGGCCTGGGTACGATCGGTGGTTTCCGTATCCAGATTGAAGATCGCGGCCAGCTCGGTTTCGATGAGCTGTACAAGCAGACGCAGAACCTGATTGCACAAAGCCAGAAGACACCGGCGCTGGCCGGGCTGTTCTCCAGCTATCAGGTGAGCGTGCCGCAGGTCGATGCCAACGTGAATCGCGAAAAGGCGAAGGCGGAAGGCGTGGATCTGAGGGATGTCGATGAAACCATGCAGGCCTATCTGGGCTCGCTGTATGTCAACGACTTCAACCGCTTCGGCCGCATCTACCAGGTGAACGTGTCGGCAGATTCCAGCTTCCGCCACGAACCGGAAGACATCCTGCAGCTGAAGACGCGCAATGCGCAGGGCGACATGGTGCCGCTGGGCTCGTTCGTCACCGTGAAGAAGACCGCCGGCCTCGAGCGCGTGATGCACTACAACGGTTACGTCACCGCGGAAATCAACGGTGGCCCGGCACCCGGCTACAGTTCCGGCCAGGCGCAGGCAGCGATGGAGAAGCTGGCCCAGGACAACCTGCCTAACGGTATGAGCTACGAATGGACCGAGCTGACCTATCAGCAGATCCTCGCCGGCAACACCGCCATCCTGGTATTCCCGTTGTGCGTGCTGCTGGTGTTCCTGGTGTTGTCTTCGCTGTACGAGAGCTGGTCGCTGCCGCTGGCGGTGATCCTGATCGTGCCGATGGTGCTGCTCTCGGCGATTGCCGGCGTGTGGCTGTCGGGCGGAGACAACAACATCTTCACTCAGATCGGCCTGATCGTACTGGTTGGCCTGGCGTGCAAGAACGCGATCCTGATCGTGGAATTCGCCCGCGAGCGCCAGCATGAAGGCATGAGCCGTCACGATGCGGTGCTGGAAGCTGCCCGCCTGCGACTGCGCCCGATCCTGATGACGTCGATCGCTTTCATCATGGGCGTGGTGCCGTTGGTGACCTCGCACGGTGCGGGTGCGGAAATGCGTCACGCGATGGGTGTTGCGGTGTTCTCCGGCATGCTCGGCGTCACCATCTTCGGCCTGATCTATACCCCGCTGTTCTACGTGCTGATCCGCGCCGTGGTCGAACGCCGCGAAGCGCGCAAGAAGCAGCACGCATCGAATACGCCCGCTTTGGAGGGCCATTGAGATGACACGTTTCTTTCGTAACACCGCGTTGTTCGCCGCACTCGCGCTGGCCGGTTGCGCCAGCGTGGGGCCGGACTACAAAACTCCGCAGACGCCTGCCGCCAACGTGCAGGGACTGGACGCGGCGCGCGAAAGCGCTGCGCAATTCCAGGCCAGCTGGTGGAAACAGTTCAATGATCCGGTGCTGGACGCACTGATCCAGCGCGCCGCCAAGGGCAGCCTGGATCTGCGGATCGCCGAGTCGCGACTGAAGGAATCGCGCGCGCTGCTTGGCACGGCCAGGTCCGACCAGCTGCCGACCATCAGCACGGATATTTCCGCCAATCGCGCGCTCGAACAGCAGCCTGGTTTTGGATCGACCAAGCGTATCGGGGTCGATACCTACCAGGCCGGTTTCGATGCTTCGTGGGAACTGGATCTGTTCGGTGGCATCCGTCGTTCGGTAGAAGCCGCGCGTGCGGATGTCGGCGCCAGCCAGGCATCGCTGCAGGATGCACAGGTCAGCCTGTTTGCCGAGGTCGCGCGCAATTACTTCGAACTGCGCGGCGCGCAGCAGCGTTTGGCGATCGCCCAGCGCAACATCAATAACCAGACCGACACGCTGAAGCTGATCCAGGCGCGAGCGGAAATCGGCACCGCATCCGAACAAGACGTCGCCAGCGCCAGTGCGCAGCTCAGCGCTGCCAAGGCGCAATTGCCGGTGCTGGATACGCAGGCTCGCGCCTATGAGTACCGGCTGGCGGTGCTGTTGGGCGAACGCCCTGGCGAACTGGACGTCGACGTATCGCCGACCACGTTCAAACCGATCGCCACCGTGTTGCCGATCGGCGATGCCGGCGACGCGCTGTCGCGTCGTCCCGACGTGCGCATTGCCGAACGGCAATACGCGGCAGCCACCGCGCGCATCGGTGTCGCCAAGGCGGATTTCTTCCCGCATATCTCGCTCGGCGGCTTTTTCGGCTTCCTGGCCGGACAGCCCAACGACTTCGGCGGCCCGGGTTCACGCGCCTTCTCGATCGGACCCAGCATCACCTGGAACGGTTTGAACGTGGAGCGCGTGCGATCCAACCTGCATGCCAGCGAAGCGCGTGCCGATGAAGCGGAAGCGAATTACCAGCGCACGGTGCTGCAGGCGATCGAGGATGTGGACAACGCCGTCGTCGGCTATAACGCCGAGCATGCGCGGATCGAGCAACTGATCGCACAGAGCCAGCAGAGCAAGCGCGCGGCGGACCTCGCACGCATCCGCTATCGGGAAGGCGCTACCGGCTATCTGGAATTGCTGGATGCCGAGCGCGTGCAGCTGGCGGCGGAAGATGACCTGGCGCAGTCCGAGACCGCTATCGATACGCGAGCGGTGTCGCTTTACAAGGCGCTGGGTGGTGGGTGGCAGGCTTGTGGAGATGCGAATTGTTCGGATGTTGCACAAACTCAATAAGCCTGCCGTAGCGGCTTAACCTGTCTGATCGTCATCCCGGCGCAAGCCGGGATGACGTGCGCGCGATCAGCGCTGCACCATCCGCGCAAACCACTCCCAGCCGCGCACGCGTTCAGCGATCAGCTTGAAGCTGGTCAGCATGGGCACCGCCAGCAGCGCACCGGGAACGCCCCACAGCCAACCCCAGATCAACAGCCAGATCAGGATGGCGATCGGGCTCACGCGCATGCGCCGGCCCAGGATCATCGGCGTGATCAGATTGCCTTCGAAGGCGGTGATGCCCGCGAAGCAAAGTGCCGGCAGCAATGCATTCGTCACGTCGTTGAAGTGAACCAGGCCGACCAGCAGCAAGGTGGTGGTGGTGACGATGGCGCCAACGTAGGGAATGAAATTGGCAAAGGCTGCAACTGTCCCCCACAGCAAAGGATCGGGCACGTGCAGCAGAAACAGCATTCCCGCCGTCAGCGCGCCGAGCGAGGCGTTGATGACCACGGTGGTGAGAATGTAGCGCGACACCTCAGTCTGGATGCCGCGCACGATGGTTACCGCATGGCGCTTGTAGCCGAAACTGGGCGCGATCTCGACCAGGCGCCGCAGGATCAGGTCGCCGTACACCAGAAAGAAATACACCAGCAGCAACACGGTCAGCACCGCTGCCAGCACTTTGGGTGCATTGGCGAGCACGTCCCACACGCTGAAAGCCACGTCGCTCGGGCTTTGCCCGGCTTCGGGGCGAACCGGATGACCGTTGACCAGTGTCTGCGTAGCGCGGCCGGCCGCTTCCAGCGGACGGGTAATGTGTTCCAGCTTGGGAATGAAGCTGCGAATGGTCGACGGTGCGCTGTGCAGCCAGGTCGTTGCCGGCTCGGCAAGCAGGCTGATGCCGGTGACGATGCCGGCGATCAGGAAAATCATCAACGCGCTCGCGCCCAGCCAGCGGGGGATGTGATGGCGCGTGCCACGAGCGACGATCGGGTTCAGCGCCAGGCCGATAAACGCGGCCAGCACCAGCGGAATGATCAACGCCTTGACCAGGGTGATGGTGTAAACCAGGGCGAGGATCAGCATCGCGTTCAACGTCATGCGGATCGCCCGCAGATGCCCGCGCAGGCGGTGAACGCCGTGGGCGGCCTGCTTGATCTGGTTGGGGGTAAGGGCGGCCGGAGGAGGCGGGGCGGATGTTTCGCGGGTTGTTCCGGCCACTGCCGCATCGCCTGGCAATGCCGTGGGCTCGATGCCGGTCACGCGTCGGTGCCGTCTTGATCGCTATCGCTTTCGTCCATGCCCAGTTCGGCGATCAGGCGCGTGCCATGCGCCACGATGTCCGCCACGCTCGTGCTGATCATCGATGCCAGTCCCGGCACACGCAACGCACCGACGCCCATGCTGCCGAGCACGACGCCCGCGCCGGCCGCCACGCCCATTGTGGTCAGGGGATGCCGATGCCCGCGCGCCAGCAGCGCCGCGGCCGGGGTGGCTACCTCGTTGCGGTGAACTGCCACGCGATCACGCGCCTTGCGAACTTTTTCGATCTGTTTGAACAAACCCATGGCGAGCCCATCCCCCTTCAGTCTGGACGCTTGTCGGCCTCGACGTCCTGCTCGGCCTTTTGCAAAGTATCGCGCATGATCGCACGCCATTCCTGACGGCTGCCCGGCAGGCTCATCCAATGCATGCAGCGGCGGAACAGCAGGATCGCGCCAGCCAGCGCCAGCGCTTCCAGCACCGCCAGCACGGCGAAAGCGGCGATCCAGGAACCGAACCACTTGGCCAGCACCAGACCAACCAGCCCGAGCACGGTCAGCCCGAGCCCAACACCTGCCACGGTTGCTATCAACCCGGCAGCCAGTAACCACGACACGGCGCTGCGCGCCAGCCCGAGCTCGGCGGCAAGCAACTGCATCTGCGCACCAAACAGCTGGCGCATGGCGCGCGCCAGCTGAGTCACATCGTCGAACAAGCCGCCCGGGGCCTGCTCGGATGGCGGCTCGGTTTGCCCGGCCGCCTCGTTATCGCGCACGGAATCGTGCATCGCCCCGCCTCCGTGCCGAATCGTCAGGGATCAGCGGCGAAGAATCCGGCCCAGCAGCCAGCCGGCGCCGAGTGCGATGGCAACCGCCTGAACCGGCTTTTCGCGGACGTAATCGCGCACTTCGTCCAGCCACTCGTCCGCGCGATCGCGTGCCTGGCCATAGGCGGCACGCCCGCGCTCCTTGGCGTCGTCCACCTTGTCGCTGGCGCGGTTGGCGGCATGCGCGGCCTTGTCGGTGGCGCGATGCAGGCCGTCTTCGAGATGATCGGCTGCGCGTCCGAACTTCTCCTTGCCGCTGGCCACGGCCTCGGAGGTGGCTTGCTTGATGCGCTCCGCACCGTGATCGATGCGCTCGTGAATGTCGTGTTCGCGTTCGTGCGCGTCGTTCGCCTGGACTTCTTTGTTCATGACGGTCTCCGATGACAAGGACTTCACTGTAACGGGTTATCGGCGAGTTGGCTGAACGGCCGCCCGGTCGTTCAGTTAGTCCGCCGCAGGAATGCGACCACGGCCAGGATCAGGAACAATACGAACAGCACTTTGGCAATCCAGACGGCGGTACCTGCGATACCGGTAAAGCCAAGCAGGGCTGCGATGACGGCGATAACCAGGAAAACCAGGGCGTAGTGCAGCATGACGGCGCTCCTCGCAAAGCCGGGGCGTCATCACGCACGCCCCGCGTTCCATGTTCCACGTGGCGTGCCGTCTGCGCGTGAAGGTTGCCTGCTGCAACTTTTGCCGTTTCATTACGTTCATCGCTGCCGCCGATGCGACGATCAGGCGACCGCGTGGGGATTGATGCTGTAGGTGCCGGTGATCGCCGCTTCCGCCAGCACGTGTCCGCTCATGGCGGCGCGCAGCTCGGCCAGGGTGAAACCCGGCTTCAGCGCGAGCTTCTCCGTATCCAGCGCATAGACGCGAAAATGGTAGTGATGCACCAGCGTGTCGTTCCACGGCGGGCAAGGGCCGTCATAGCCCAGATACGTGCCGCCCATCTCCGCATCGCCGGCAAACCATCCGGTGTAGTCGTTCACCCCTTGCACACTGCCGGGCGGACCAAAAGGCTGCTGCTTGCCGCGCGCCGTGATCCCCTCGCTGCACGCACCTTCGCCAAGCTCGACGCACTCGACGGGAATGTTGGCCATCAGCCAATGCGCGAATTCCACGCGCGGCAAATCGGCCGGCACGCTGCGGCCGGGCTTGTTCACGTCGTCGGGCTTGCTCGGCACGTCGGTATCGATGCAGGTGAGCACGAACGAGCGGGTGCCGGCGGGCGCGTCCTTCCAGGCCAGGTGCGGGTTTTCGTTGTCCGACAGCGCCACCGGGTCGCCCGGCTTGCCGAAGGCGTTTTTGGACGGAATCGCCTTGCCGTGCTGGAAGTTGTCGCTGCGTAGCTGCATGGGTGTCTCCGATGGCGCAAGGGAAAGGCTTCTTTATTGGGGGCGCCGTCAAGGTGGCGCAAGTCAGTGCTTGCGGCCGCCGGGCTGCACCCCCATCTGGCCGCGGAGCTTAGCGCAGCCGCCCTGATCCGGCGGTGACAGCTCTGCTAAGTTACGCGTTCGCAGGGAGGAAGCATGAGTGTGAGTGAGCTTGACGATCTAAGTACCCTGGTGCGCGCCGCGACACCTTTGCTGGTGATCGAAACCGTTGACGAACAACGGGTGATCGAGTGTTTCCAGCACGTTATTGCCCAGACCCTCAGCCCGCTGTGGCGCTGGACCATGACCGAGGGTCTGGAACGCCTGGATTTCAACGGCCCGCGCGACGTGCAGGTCGCCCCCGACGCCACCGCCACGCTCAACGCGATTCGCGACGCCGAGCAGCGCGGCATCTATCTGCTGTTCGATTTCCTGCCCTGCCTGCAATACGCCATGACGCAGCGGCAGATGCGCGAAATCGTGCAGCGGCAACACTCCGTCGCGCATACCCTGGTGCTGGTGGGCGCGAAAGTGGAGTTGCCGCAGGAACTCGAACCCCTCGCGACCCGCATCCCGCTGTCTTTGCCGGACGTCAAGGAACTGGCCGGCATCATGCGTGGCGAGGCCGCCGCGTGGCAGCGCGAAAACAACCGCAACCTGGAAGTGGATAACGAGGCCGCCCGCACCATCGTGCGCAACCTGCTGGGCCTCACTGCGCCCGATGCACGGCGCATCGTACGCAAATTGATCTACAACGACGGCGCGCTCAACGCCAACGACCTGCCCGAACTGATGCAGGCCAAGTTCGACCTGCTCAACCGTTCGGGGTTGCTGCATTACGAATACGCCACCGCCAGCTTTGCCGATGTCGCCGGCGTCAGCCACGTGCGCGACTGGGTGCAGCGCCGACGCGCGGTTTTTCTCGATCCCAATCCGGCACCGGCGCTGGATCCGCCCAAGGGCGTGCTGTTGCTGGGCGTGCAAGGCTGCGGCAAGAGCCTGGCGTCCAAAGCCATTGCAGGCGGCTTCGGCGTGCCGCTGATTCGATTGGACTTCGGCTCGCTCTACGACAAATACCAGGGCGAAACCGAGAAAAACCTGCGCGAAGCCCTGACCAGCTGCGAAGTGCTCGCACCCTGCGTGCTGTGGATCGACGAAATCGAAAAGGGGCTGGCGGGCGGCGGTGAAGACGGCGGCGTCTCGCGGCGCGTGCTGGGCTATCTGCTGACCTGGATGGCCGAACGCAAGTCCAAGGTGTTCGTGGTGGCGACCGCCAACGCGGTGGACGAACTGCCGGCAGAGCTGTTGCGCAAGGGTCGCTTCGACGAAATCTTCTTCGTCGATTTGCCGCGCGCCGAGGTGCGCGCGGCCATCTTTGCCTTGCATCTGAAGCGCCGCAAGCTGGCGGTCGACTCGTTCGATCTCAACGCCCTCGCCGACGCTGCAGACGGTTTCTCGGGCGCGGAGATCGAACAGGCCGTGGTCAGCGCACTGTACGATGCCGCCGGCAACGGTTCCGCACTCGACCAGGCCACCTTGCTCAACGCCCTACACGCAACCCGGCCGCTTTCCGTGCTGATGCACGAGCAGGTCGCCACCCTGCGCCAGTGGGCCAGCGGCCGGTGCGTGCCGGCTGATTGATCCGTTCGCAACCGGCTGCTCAACCGGCGGTCTTGGGGGCCTGGGGCGAAGCTGCCTGATCCAGCAGCTTCTGCACCGTTGCCCAGGGCGTCGGCCCCTCGTGCATGGCGTAAACGGTATCCACTTGAAGATGCTCGCGTGCGACCGCTTGTGCCACTTCGTACATCAGGTCCGGATCGTAGAGCGTCTTGTCGGGATTGAGCGCCAGCGTATCGCTGGCGTACAGCAGCTTTTGCTGCGGGAAATAGACCATGTATTGCCGCTCGGTCGACGCGCCACGCAGCGGATACAGCACGACTTGGTTCGCGCCATGGCCCAGCTCCAGCCGGCCGCCCACGTCGATCCAGTGCGGCGCCTGCGGATGGTTTTGCAGATCGTCCGGCTGCAACCGGTGCGGTGCATCGACCAGGCGGTCCAACAGCGGACGGTTGAGATCGAGCGCGTAGACCGGAATGCCCGCGGCCACCGCCTGACGCACCCCGGCTGCGTGCGGCCAGGAATCGGAAGTGCTGAGCACGCCCTTGATCGGTACGCCCGGATACTCGCTGTGCACCTTGGCCAGCACGCCCTGCACGTAGCTGGGAGAAATCGGTGCCTCCAGCACCAGCACACCGTCTTCCTGCTTGATCAAGGTGGTGTTCCACGAACCGCGATAGAGCTCGATGCCCGGCGCCAGCTCGACGCGCTTCTTGTCGCTGAAAATCCGGTTCCAACCCTTGGACTGCGCACTCTTGGCTGCGACGGCGGCATCCATCGCGAAGGATTTGTCGTCGACCGGGGCGTTGAAAACCGGATTGAATATCTGGGTGGAGGCGTACAGCATCCCGTTGCGTTGATCGATGCGATTGGTCGGAAACACCACGCCTTGCACGATGTGCCAATCGTCGAAGTAAATGCGCTGGTCGACGTCGCCCCAGGCGAACCAGTAATCATTGAAAGTGCGGGTGCGCTCCAGTGCATCCGGCAGATGGTTGTACGCATTGAGCAACACCTTCACCGGCGTGCCATGCCAGGTGAATTCCACCACGCTGTGCGGCGTCGCACGCAGCCATTGCGAAGGCGCGTAATGCAGATCGGGGGCCGCTGCTGCGTTGAGCAGCAAGCGCTCCGGACCGAGCGCCAGGGTATCGGCGGTATCGTCCAGATCGGACAGGCCGCAGGGTGAATCGCCAGCTTTGCTGCGATAAACGCCACCCTGCGGCGTCGCTACCAGGGTGACGTCGACGCTTTCCGTATGCGGATCCGATTCCGGCCAGGTAACGTGCACGGCGCGCGTCAGGCGCTGCTTGTCGAAATCGACCGTGACCTGGTCGCGTTCGTAAGAAGTGATGAAGGGTTGCTGCCGATACGACTGCTCCGCCAGCACGGCATGCCCCATCGATTCGTAACTCGCTTCGTGGATGCCGGCGAGCCGCTGCCGACCACCCATGGCGGCGATCGCCTGCTCCACGCAAGCTTTGGCGTCAGCGTGATCGCAACCCGGATGCGCCGTGCCTTTTACGGCATCGCCATCCTGCGGAAGGCTCGCGGCAAAACTTGGAGCAACCGCGGCTAGCGCCAGCAACGCGGGTAAAGCCCTACGGATACGGCGTTCCATATCGATTCCCAGGCGACGCCCGTAGACCACGGGCAGTGGTAGCGCAACTTACGCGCCCGGGCCTGGCGCATCCCCGTGGAGGAAGTCACGCAAGCGGGGGTGCCTGATGGCAGGGGTGGGGTGCCTTACGAGTACAACGACGGAAAACTCGTCACTCGGTCAGTGCGTTGAAACGGGCCGCAATGTAGTCGTCGCAAAAGCTGGTCATGTCCCATCCGCGAATGAAACCGCAGTGGCCGCCATAGGTGGCGATATCCAGCTCCACGTTGCCGGGCAGCTCCAACTTTTCGAACGCATCGACGGGAATCACCGGATCGTCGCGTGCGGTGAGGATGGTGGCCGGTATCTGCAAACTGGCGAGCGCGCGGCCGGCTACCGAATAGCCATCCAGATAGGCTTGCAAAGAACCGAAATCGGTATGCCGCAACACCAGCGCCTCGGTCAGGCCGCGCAGGTTCTGTTTCAGCTCCTGCAGCTCGAAATACTCACGGTGCGGAAAGGCCGCCTGCTTGGCGCGCAGCGAGTGGCGCCATTTGTTCATGAAATATGCCTGGTAAAACCACGGCGCGGTTTCTTCCAGCGAAAACAGGCCTTCGCTGGGATCGATGATCGGGCACACCGCGAGCGCATAGCTGAGCGGAATGCTTTTCGCGGGCGCCTGCATCGCCACGCGCAATGCAAAGTTTCCGCCGAGCGAGAAGCCGGCCAATGCCAGCGGACGCGCCGGCCAACGCTGTGCAATGTCGCCCAGGGCGTGCACCACTTCGTCGATGCGGCAGGAATGGAACAGCGCCTCGTTGAGCCCGTGGCTTTCGCCGTGGTCGCGGAAGTTGAGCCGGAAGATGTCCCAGCCGTCCGCCAGCAGGCGACTGCCGGTTTGCAGCACATAGGTGGAATCGAGACTGCCTTCCCAACCGTGGAACAGCACGGCAAGGCCGCGCGAAACCGCTTGGGTTTTCTGCGCCGTGTAGGCGCCGGTCAGCCGCACGCCATCGCCGCCGTCCACCATCACCGTCTGTGCGCCTTCGAGCACCTGGTACGCGCGGCGCGGCAGCAGCATGCGGCGCACGCCGCTGGAAGAGAGCATGGTTTGCACGTGGCCGCTGGTAAGCGGCCAGGAAGGACGAAAATCCCTTCCCATGGGCAAGCATCGGTTCAATGCGTCCATCTGGCTCACGCGGTCGTCGGACGTTCGTCAGATGATGATATGAGGCGCGTCGAATGGCTCATGCACGTCGATCCTCCAACGCTAGTGCGATGCGCTCGCGCGCAAGCTCGGCCATGCGGCGGCGGCCATCCTGACTGGCTGCCACGGGGTCAAGAAAATGCACCTCCGCATCCATCGACGGGCCGCCGAGCATGCGCAGGAAGTTCTGCATGAAGTTTTCGTGTTCGCGAAAGCCGGCATCGATCAGGCGCTTGCCTTCGCGCGCGAAGCGCAGCGCAACCGGTTGCACCGGCACTTCCGCATCGAGTGCGGCCTGGAAGATGCGCGCATGAAAAACCTTCAGCACGCCGTTGTGGCCGGTGCCGCCCTCGGGAAACACCGCGACCGAACGGCCCTGGCGCATGCGTTCGACCATTACCTGCATCACCGCGGCCAGCGAATGATTGCTGCCACGGCGATGAAAAATGGTGCCGCCGCTGGAGGCCAGCCAGCCGACCAGCGGCCAACTGGCGATTTCGGCCTTGGCCACGAAACAGGCGGCGCGCTGGCTGTGCAGCAGTTCGATATCGATCCACGAGGTGTGGTTGGCGACGAACAGCACCGCGTCGGGCAGCGGATTGCCCACGCGCACGGAACGCAAGCCGAAGATGCGCATCAGTCCCTTGGACCAGGCGCGGATCATCCGGTGCGTAAACGGCTCGCGGCCGTCCTTCATGACGGCCTTGCGATTCCAGGTAAGAATGAACCCGCAAAGCATGATGCCGAGCACGATGTGCAGCAGCAGCAGGGGCACGCGCCACACATAGCGTAGCGGGCGCAGCAGGTCTCGGTCCGGGGCGGAAACGGCTTCGATGCTCATCAGCACATCATTTTAACGTTAATCGGGGCGCGCGTCGGCAGTACGCGTGCGCACTGTCTTTCTTGAAGCGTTTCAAGCGCGTGAGCATCCACAAAATCGCAAGAAAGCGCTCCGCTACAACGCCGCGTCGATCAGCTTGCGGGCGGCGACACCAAGCGCGCGTGCCGGCCCGCCTTCGCCGAAGGCCTGCCCGGACACGTAGCTGCCTTCGATCAGCAACAACAGGCTGTCGGCCAGTTCGTCCGCATCGCGCGCGCCCATGGAGCGGCACATCTCGCCCAGGCGTTTGCGCAGGGCGTGTTTGCTGTCGACCGCCACCTGGTGCGCGGGATGCGCGGGGTCAGGATATTCGATGACGGCATTGGTGAGGCCGCAGCCGCGATAGCCTTCGGCACTGGCGCGCGCCGCAAGCCTGTCCAGATAGGCCAGCAACTGGCCTTTGGGATCACCGGGATGCTCGGCCGCGGGCGCCTCGAAACTCCGGCAAAAGCGTTCGTCGTAATCGCGCAGGTAGTCGGCGATCAGTTCGTCCTTCGATTCGTAGGCGCGATACAGGCTGGGCTTGGTCACGCCGGCGCGGTTGACGATTTCTTCCACTCCGATGGCGCGGATGCCCTCCCGGTAGAACAAGTCGAAGGCGGTGTCGCGGATGCGGTCCGCCGCACGACGCGGGGTGTCGGCAGCCGTGGTTGGCGGTGATTTCGAACGCGTGGACATGATCGGGCCTATTGACAATGTTACCGATCGGTACGTACTCTGCGCCTCCGTCCCGTACCGATCGGTAACATGACTATACAACGCCGCCGGCCCTTCGGCCAAAACTATGCCTTTGTCGTCGTAGCTGTCGTGTTTCTGGCCTTGCTTGCGTCGGCAGGCATGCGCGCCACGCCAGGGGTGCTGATGTTGCCGCTGGGCCGCGCCTTCGGCTGGAGCCGGGGCGACATTTCCTCGGCCGCCGCCGTCGGCATCCTTCTGTACGGCTTGATGGGCCCGTTCGCCGCCGCGCTGATGCAGCGCTTCGGCATCCGCCGCGTGCTGATCAGCGCCCTGGCGGTGATGACACTGGCAGCCGCCTCCAGTGCGTGGATGACCCGGCCTTGGCATCTCCTGCTGACATGGGGCGTACTCTCGGGTGTCGGCAGTGGTTGCGTGGCGGTGGTGCTGGGAGCCACTGTGGTCGGCCGCTGGTTCAGCACCCACCGGGGGTTGATGATGGGCCTGCTCACCGCGAGCACCGCCACCGGCACGCTTATTTTTCTGCC
This sequence comes from Dyella mobilis, assembly GCF_016904945.1. Classification (GTDB taxonomy): domain Bacteria; phylum Pseudomonadota; class Gammaproteobacteria; order Xanthomonadales; family Rhodanobacteraceae; genus Dyella_B; species Dyella_B mobilis. The sequence goes on along the minus strand of NZ_JADIKF010000038.1, from coordinate 467,720 downwards.
CGCACTGGCAGCCATCGCCCAATACGCAGGCTGGCGGCCAGTGGTTTTGACCATCGCTGCGGTCTGCGCAGCGCTGGTGCCGCTGGTGCTGTGGCTACTGCCGGAACGCCCTTCCGACATCGGGTTGACTCGCTATGGCGCCGTGGCTGACGAAGCGGCCGAGGTCGGTGCCGGGTCGGGCAATTTGCTGGCGCTGACCCTGGGTGCGTTGCATCGCGCCAGCAAGCGCGGCGTGTTCTGGCTGCTGTTCGCCACTTTCTTTGTCTGCGGATTCACCACCAACGGCCTGATCGGCACGCATTTCATCGCCATGTGTGGTGATCACGGCATTCCCGAGGTGCGCGCGGCGGGTGTGCTGGCCATGATGGGCGTGTTCGATCTGTTTGGCACCACCGCCTCGGGTTGGCTCACCGACCGCTTCGATCCGCGCAAACTGCTGTTCGTCTATTACGGGCTGCGCGGACTGTCGCTGATCTACCTGCCCTATTCCGATTTCTCGCTCTACAGCCTTTCGCTGTTCGGCGTTTTCTACGGCCTGGACTGGATCGCCACGGTGCCGCCCACGCTGCGCCTGACCACCGATGCCTTCGGCGATCGCGACGCGCCGATCGTGTTCGGTTGGGTGGTGGCCGGACATCAGATCGGCGCCGCGGCCGCTGCGTTCATGGCAGGGGTGCTGCGCGTGCAGATGGGTAGCTATCTCACGCCGTTCGTGATTGCCGGCGCCGCCGGCGTGGTGGCCGCGTTCCTGGCCCTGCGCATCCAGCGCCGGGACCAGCGCGACCAGGACGCGCCAATGCTGCCGGCCGGCGAAAGCGCTTGAAGTCGCTCACGACTCCAGTTGCGCCAGCGGCAAGGCCGCGGAGCGTTTGACCGTGCGCAGCACGAAACTGGAGTTCACGTCCGCCACGCCCGAGGCATTGAGCAGGCGGTCGAGCAGGAAGCGCGAGAAATGCTGCAGGTCCGCCACATAGATGTGCATCAGATAATCCATGTCGCCGGTCAGCGCATAGCAGGCCACCACTTCGTCCCAGGTGTTCACGTGCTCGACGAAGCGTTCGATGGTTTCGGCCTCGTGCTTGGTCAGCTGCACTCGCACGAACGCCTGCAAACCGAGACCCACCGCCTCCGGATCGAGCTGGGCGGTGTAGCCGATCAGAATGCCTTCGCTCTCCAGCCGCTGCAGCCGGCGCAGGCAGGCGGAAGGAGACAGGCTGATCCGCTCGGCCAGCTCCGCGTTGGTGATACGGCCGTCGCCCTGAAGCACGGCGAGGATGCGCAGGTCGGTACGATCCAGGCTGACCATGCACGATGCTCCTGTATTTGAGGTCAAAGACGCACAAATATTGCACCTACAGACGCAGATGCTGCAATAAAACAAGGTTCGTGCGAGGGCTTGGCCGTATGATGTTGCGAGTAGAGCAATGCATTCGATCCCTCGCAAGCCGGAGCCCCGATGGACACCCACACCGCGCCACGCAAAGTCGAACACCAGCAGACCGATCGCGGCTATGTGCCGGTGTACGCCACTGGCGTGGTCGAGCAGCCGTGGGAGAGCTATACGCGCACCGACCACGAAGTCTGGGACACCCTTTACAAGCGCCAGCGCGAGCTGCTGCCCGGACGTGCCTGCAAGGAATTCCTGGCCGGCGTGGAGCGCTTCGGCCTCGGCGACGGCGGCATCCCGAAATTTGCCGACCTGAACCAAGTGCTGGGCCAGACCACCGGCTGGGAGCTGGTGGCCGTGGAAGGCCTGCTGCCCGACGAGGTGTTCTTCGATCACCTGGCCAACCGCCGTTTTCCGGTGAGCTGGTGGATCCGCAAACCGGATCAATTGGATTACCTGAGCGAACCGGACCTGTTCCACGATCTGTTCGGCCACGTGCCGTTGCTGCTCAACCCGGTCTTTGCCGATTACATGCAGGCCTACGGCCGCGGCGGCATGAAAGCCTTCGGCATCGGGCCGGAGGCATTGATGAACCTCACGCGCCTGTACTGGTACACGGTCGAGTTCGGCCTGATCAACACCGATGAGGGCATGCGCATCTACGGCGCCGGCATCGTGAGTTCCAAGGGCGAATCGATCTACTGCCTGGATTCGGCCGCTCCCAACCGCATCGGCTTCGGCCTCGAGCGCGTGATGAATACGCGCTACCGCATCGACACGTACCAGCAAACCTATTTCGTGATCGACAGCTTCGAGCAGTTGTTTGACGCCACGCGGCCGGACTTCACGCCGATCTATGCCGAGCTGAAGCAGCACACCGCGCACGCCGCGGCCGACGTGCTGGAGAACGACCGCGTGTTCAACCGCGGTACGCGCGAAGGCTTCGCCAGCAACGCCGATACCTGAGACGGCGCGGTCACCTGGATTGAAACGGCCGGCTTGATGCCGGCCGTTTCGCTTCGCCCCTTGCAAGTCGGCCGACTGCCTACATCCGAAGAAGCGGACTCCAGGGGAAGGGACATGCCATGCGCATCGAAGCCGTCGAGCGACTGGATCTTGCGGATATTCAGGTGCTCGTATTCGCCGGCGGCGGCAACCGCTGCTGGTGGCAGGCGGGTGCCGTAAACCATTGGTTGGAACGCGGCTGGTTCTTGCCCACGCGCTTGCTGGGTACCAGCGGCGGTGCGGCAGTCGCTACCTCGTTCCTGACGACAGGGGCCAATGCTGCCCTGGATACGTGCCAACGGTTGTTTGCCGCCAACGCGCGCATGTTCGAGTGGAAGCATCTGCTGCGCCTGCGTGTGCGCTTTGCCCATCGGCACATCTATCCCCAATGGGTGGCGAGCTTCCTGGACACCGAGCATTTCGAGCGCCTGCGCGAATCGTCGAGCCGGCTATCCGTTGCCGTGACACGGCCGGCCAAAATGCTGGGGCTGAAGGGTTCGGTGGCGGCTGCCACGCTGGCTTACCTGGTCGACAAATTCGTGGCGAACCGGATTCATCCGCGCTTGCCCACGTTGCTGGGACTGCGCCAGGACCTGCTCGAGCTGCACGCCTGCGCCGACGCCGACGAGGCACAGACCCTGCTGGTGGCTGCCGCCGCCGCCCAGCCGTTCATTCCCGCCCGACGCGTGGCCGGACGCATCGCCTTCGATGGCGGCTATACCGACAACGCACCCATACCGCCGGCGCAGGAAGGCTTGCACACCCATACGTTGGTGTTGCTGACCCGGCGCTATCGGAAATTGCCGACCCTGTTCCGCGCCGACAATCGCTACTACTGGCAACCCAGCCGCCGCATTCCCGTGTCCATGCTGGACTGCACGGCGCGCGCCACGGTTCGCGACGCCTTTGCGCTCGGCGAAAGCGATGCGCGCGATGCCTTCGCACGCAACGAGCTGTGCATCGGGCCAAGCGTCTCATCGTAGAGAGTGGTGAAAAAAGAGCGGCTCTATCCGCGCTTCATCTCGCTCACTTGCAGCACTTTCGCGATGCGCTTGCCGTCCCAGCGATAGATCAGGTGCTGCGCCTGCACGCAGGGCGCCACCACATCGGGATAAAAAGCCGCGAGGCATTCGCCGCCGCGATGACGCACGCTGTCGTAGACGATGCCGTTCGAACCGGCCTGACGCAGTTCGCGCGCCAGCTTCACGCCGGCAACATAACTATCGGGATCATGCGCATGCGGCCAGCCGCCGCGGATGTCATGCAGCTTGCAATCGACACTGGTGCGATAGCAGCGCATTTCGATGTCGCAGGCGGGCTCCGCCGTGGCGGCAAGGAACAACTCCCGATGGTAGACCGTTTCTTCCACCGCGGTGGTCACGCTGCGTGCAGCGTAAAACACCCCCCACGTGCCATCGGAAAAACGGCTGCCATCCGGATTGAGATGGGTGAACGCCGCCATCACCGGGGTCGAACCCGGTCCGCTGATGCGCCTGTCGCGCGGCACCAGGCGCAAGGTATTGGCTTCCTCGCGCAGGCGTGGATTGGTCAACGCCTCAATCGCGAAAACGGCGTCTAGATCCGCGGGATCGGCGATGCGATCAAACAATCCGGCCGGCGGAAACCGGCTCGGCACGATGCGATAAGCCTGGCTCCAACGGATGCGTCGAATGGGGGGCGTGTCGATGGGCATGAGTATTCCGTGGCACGAATCGCGTGGACTCGCGGTCTTCCGTGCTCGCTCCAGGGCCTGTTAACACTAGAAGTCTGCCGAAACGTGCTCTCGCCGACTGCGACGACCGGCACCGTTTGCCTGTCGGGCGTTCAGTTGCCGCCGCGCTGCGCATCCAGGTATTGCCGCACCACGTACAAGTCGGCCACATTGCCTGACAGCATGCGTTCCAGCGCGGAGTGCCCGCCGAACAAAGCCGCCTGATTCGGTTTGTGCAACCACGCGTCGGCCTGCTGCACGTCGGGGAAGAGAATCTGCAATGCCTTGTAGATCCCCAGCAGGTAACTGATGCGCTCCAGCGTATCGCGCCCAAGCGCACCATCCTGGTGACGCTTCCACTTGTAGAAGGTCGACTCCGGCGGATCGCCCAGCAGCTTGCGCTGATCGGCAATGCGCAGGCTCCACAGGTCGGCCAGCTTGAAGAAGCTGCGCAGGGCAGCTCCGCCAAGGCCTTCGGCGGGCTCGGTGCGGGGCAGGGGATAGGCCGTCATACCAAACTCTCCTCATAGAGTTTGTGAAGATAATACTCCACCGGTGAAGTTGTGGCCAGTCCGCTCGGAACACGGGACGCAGCGGGAGATTCCCCCGCTACGTCAACCTGACGATGCTCAGTCGCCTGCCTTGCGCGCGGTATTGCCGTAATCGGGCTCGGGCCCGCCCTCGGCAATGAAGCGGTTGATGCGCTGCTCCAGCACCGGCAGCGGCACGGAGCCGGTCGAAAGGATCGTGTCGTGGAAGGCACGAATGTCGAACTTCGGACCCAGCGCCTTTTCCGCCTTGGCGCGCAGCTCCAGAATCTTCAGATAGCCGAGCTCATAGGAAAGTGCCTGTCCCGGCCAGCTGATATAGCGGTCGACTTCATTGGCAATCTCGCGATCGGACAGCGCGGTGTTCTGCGTCATGAAATCGATCGCCTGCTGGCGGGTCCAGCCCAGATGATGGATGCCCGTATCGACCACCAGGCGGCAGGCGCGCCACATCTGGTAGGTCAGGTAGCCAAAGCGCTGATAAGGCGTCTTGTAGATGCCCATCTCGTTGCCCAGGTATTCCGAATACAGGCCCCAGCCTTCGCCATACGCGGAGATGTAACCGTTGCGACGGAAGGCGGGTTGGTCGTGCTCCTCTTCGGCCAGCTCAAGTTGCAGAGCATGGCCGGGATAGGATTCGTGCAAAGTCAGCGCCGGCATGTTGTAAAGCGGGCGCGAAGGCAGGTCGTAGGTGTTGACCAGATAGACGTCCGGGCCGCCGCGGCCGGAGGTGTAGTACGGCGCGATATCCGCCGCCACCGGCTCGATGGTGAAGCGTTCGCGCGGCAGATGGCCGAAGAACTTGCCGACCTGGCCATCCACTTCCTTGGCCACCCAGGCGGTCTTGTCGAGCAACTCCTGCGGCGTCTTGGCATAGAAGCGCGGATCGGTGCGTAGGAAGTGCAGGAACTGCGCGAAGCTGCCTTTGAAACCGGTCTGCTGCATGGTCTGCAGCATCTGCGCGTGGATCTTGTCCACTTGCTCCAGGCCGATCTTGTGAATGGTGTCCGGATCGAGATCCAGCGTGGTGTATTCGCGAATCTGCTGCCGGTAATAGTTCTTGCCGTCGGGCAGGGCTTCCGCCGCCAGCGTGGTGCGGGCCTGCGGCACGTATTCGTTGCGGAAGAAGGTCAGCAGCTTGGCGTAGGCGGGAATGATGTCCTTGCTGATCTTCTCGCGCGCATCCGCCTGGATCGCCGCCGCCGTCGCGACGGGAATGCTGGACGGCAGGTGCTGCAATGGGGCGTAGAACGAGGTCTGTGTCGGGTCCTTGGCATCGGCGACGGAGGCGATCGAAACGTCGCGTCCTGCCAATACCGCGCGCGGCACGCTGAAACCGCGCTTCAAGCCTGCACGCATGTTGTCGATCTGCTCGTCGAAATACGCCGGCACCTGGCCCAGGCGGTCGACATAGTGGCGATAGTCGCTTTCGGTGTGCAGCCCGTCGGCGCCCAGATCGTCGTCCAGTTCGCTCCAGAAGGCCGAATCGCTGTTGAACGGCATCTGCCATTGCTTGAACTGCTGGTCGGCGATGAAGTTGCGGATCTGTTCGCGGTACACCGCGTAGTTGACCTGCTCTTCCGGCGACAGTTGCTTTACGTCGATGGCATCGAGCTGACTCATCACCTTCTGCCAGTAGTCCAGGCGTTCCTGCTGATGCTTGGCATCCACCTGGTCGAGACGGCCATTGTTGGGCAGCGGCTCGCCGGACGTACTGAGGCCGGACTGGCCGGTGCGCCAGGCCCATTCCTGATGGTAGATCTGCTTGAAGCGCGCGTCGGCGTCCTGCTGCGCGAGCGCCGGCAGCGCCAACGCCAAACCCAAAACCATACAGCCGATTCGCGTCGTTCGTGTTGCGCTATTCACTAAACTCGTTCCCCGTAGACGATGGTGCGCCGAGCAATGCCGACACGGCATCTTCCACGCTCCAGTTATTGAGTGCCTGTGGCGAAAGCTGGGGCAGGCCGGCGCGCAGCAGCAGGTCGCGCGTTTCGTCTTTGAGCCGGGCGACGTGCAAGCCGATGCCCAGCGATTGCAGCCAGGCCGAAAAATCGCCGAGCGCCTCCAGCGCGGTGCTGTCCAGGTCCGGCGATGCTTCCAGGCTCAGGATCACCTGCTTCAGATCCTTGCGCTCAGCCACTCGTTTGCGCGCGAGACCCATCACCGATTCGGCGTTGGCAAAAAATAGGGGCTCTTCCGGGCGCAGGATCAGGATGCCTGGCGGCTGCGCGGCATCGGGATGCTGGGCCACGTCGACGAAGTCGTGGCCATTGGCCAATCGTCCAAGCACGTCCAGGCGTGCGGCGGCGAGCTGGCGAAGCAGCAAAATCAGGCTGAAGACGATGGCAACCAGCAAACCGTTGAGGATGCCCAGCGACAGCACCGCCACCACTGCCGCCAGCGCCAGCAGGCGATCGCGCTTCCATTGCAGATAGGGGCGGAACACCGACAAGCGCCAGGATTTGCTCACGGCGTGAATCACGATCGCCGCCAGCACCGCCAACGGAATGCGCTCGATCCAACGCAACAGCAACAGCACCATCAGCAACACGGTGACCGCCGCAACCAGGCCCGCCAGGCGCGACTGTGCGCCCGCCGCCTCGTTGGCCGAGGTGCCCGAATAACCTGCACCCACGGGCATGCCCTGCAGCAGCCCGCACAACACATTGGCCACGCCCAGCACCAGCAGATCGCGATTGGCCTGGACCGGATCGTTGTGCTTGAGCGCGAAGCCGCGGATCGAACTGTATGACTCGGCGTAGAGAATCAGCAGCAGCGCGGCGGCCATTTCCACACTGGGAAGCCACTGGTCGCCCGACGGCCACGTCGGCATGCCCAGGCTCATCTGCAAATGGATGGTGCCGGTCAGCGGCACGCCGCGCGCGGCCAGCCAACCGGAAGCGATCACGCCCAGCGCGATCACCAGCAAACTGCCGGGCAGGCGGCGCACCCGCTCGCAGGCGAACAACAACGCCAACGCAATGACGCCGGTGCCCAAGGTCACCAGGTGCACCTGATTGGAGGTCTCGACCAGATTCTTGATTAGCAGCGGCACGAAATCGCCGTGCAGATCCGGCCATCCACCCAGATGCGGCAATTGCTTGAGGGCAATCACGATGGCCAGGCCAAAGGTGTAGCCGCGCAAGACCGGACGGGCGATCAGGTGCGATAGACCTCCCAATCGTGCAAATCCGGCGATGAGGAAGCAAAAACCGCCGAGCAGCACCAAGGTCGCCGCCATGGCCACCCTGGCGGCGAGGCCGCCGCCGGCCAACGCGAGCGTTCCGGCCGCAAGCACGGCCGCCGACGATGAGGTGGATGAAACAATCGCAAAACGGCTGGTGCCTAGCAGCCCGTAGCACACCAGTCCGATGAACAGCGCGATCACGCCCGCCTGCGGCGGCATGCCAGCAATGCCCGAGTACGCCACCGCTTCGGGCACCAGCAGCCCCGCAATCGCCAGACCCGCCAGCAGGTCCGCCGCGTTGATCGAGATGCGGGGCGCAGCGGTGCTCATTGGACGATCACGCCACTCCAGCCGGGCAGGTACGCGGTGTCGTGCGAGTGTGCGTAGATCATCGCGTCCTTCACCACTTTCGCCGTGATGTGGCCGTTCTTGAGTTTGCAGTGGCGCCGATAGAAATCCGCCCACAGAAATTCCGAGTAAGGCGTCGCGTCCTTGGAATAGCCGCCTGCCATGCGTACGCGCGCCGCGAGGGTGCGGAACGGGTCGTCGCGCATGTCGGTGAGCTTGGTGGGAATGGCGTCGTATTGCTCGCGCTGCCCCTGCTCGTTATAGGGATGCGCCCAACGATTGAATTCCATGGTGTGCCAGAACACGGCCGGTTCCAGCCAGGAAAAATCGCGCTGGACCATCACCGGCACTTCCTTGACCCCTTCTTCGAACAAGGCTAGCCCAAGGTGGTGGTGATCGACGATGTAGACCTGGTTCTTGGGCCCGAGCACACCGGGAAACCAGTGTTCGGCCAGCATTTCCTTGCGCTTCTTCTTACCGAGCCTTTCCCATTGGGCGCGCTTTTCCGCCACTTCGGCCTTGCCCACGGTCATCTGGGTCGGGCGCAACTTGCTCGGTGCGATGGATAGCAGGGGATGACGCACGCCTGAAGACATGAGGTGCTCCTACGCTTACCGTGGTTCGCGCAGGGTACCCGAGCGCGGGCGCAGCGGCCACGCCCCATAATCGCAGGTGTTTGCTTCGACGCTATTCCAGGCCCGAGAAATAGCCCCGCATGGCCTGCAGATAGGAGCCCAAGTCGCGATCCGGGGCGCTCTGGAAGATCTCGCCGCTCTGGTCGATCCGCGCGATGCGGTCAGGGCGGAAGTTGCGGAAATCCTGGCGTAGGCGGCACCAGGTGCCCAGCGTCCATTTGCCGCCCCAGAACGCCAGGCACAGCGGCTCGACCTCGCGCTCGCTTTCGCGTCCGGCTTCGTCGCGATACGCCAGGCGCAGCACGTGCTGGGCCTCGATGGCTGCATGCAGTTGGTCGATACGGGCGGCGAAAGCGATCGATTCTTCGTCGCGCCAAATCGGTGCATAGATACGGGTACGCGAGGAACGCTCGCGCAGTTCCGGCGGCAGCACGGCCTCGATTTTCACCAGGGCCGCCTGCGCACCGGCTGCCAGCCTCTCGCCGGCGAAAGCGCGAACGAAGCGCGTACCGACCACCAGCGATTCGAGTTCGTCGGCGGTAAACATCAGCGGCGGGATGTCCGAGCCCTTGCGCAGAACGTAGCCGACGCCGGCCTCGCCTTCGATGGGCACGCCAGAGAGCTGCAGGTCTGCCACGTCGCGATAGACGGTGCGCAGCGAAACGCCCAGCGTTTCCGCCAACTGGCGCGCCTGCAGCGCGGTGCGGCGACCGCGCAGGGCGTTGATGATGAGAAAGAGGCGATCGGCACGGCGCATCCGTACATCATCACCCACGCGGCGCGTGCGGACCAGCGTCCGAAGTCACGCCTGCGCGTCGCAGGGCTTGCGATGCGGATGAGGGAAACTGGGGCGCGCACCATCGTCATATCACCCTGGCTTCACGCAGCCTGCAGCGCGAAGAGCTCGGCATCCTTGGCTGCCGCGCGTTGCATGGCCGGCCGGGTGATGACGCGATCGGCATAGGCTCGAATCGCCGGCGTTTCCGGCACCAGTTCAAACATCGTGGTCCAGTGCAATGCCCCGCCCCACAGCACATCCACCGCCGTGAAGCGCTCGCCCAGCAGATACGGGCTTTGCGTCAGCTGCTGGTTGATCGTGTTCAGCACGTCCTCCCAGGCACCGTAGGGCGAAGCCATAGGCGGTGCCGGCGCGCGCTTTTGCGAGCGATCGACAATGGCCGGCTCGAACGACGAGCCGTAGAACACCAGCCAGCGCAGATAGGGGCCGCGCAATGGATCGCCCGGCGGCGGCGCCAGGCGCGCCTGCGAATAGAGGTCGGCCAGATACAGAAACACGGCCGGCTGTTCGGTGATCAAGGCACCGCCGTGCAGGATGGCCGGCACCTTGCCCATGGGGTTGATGGCCCGGTAAGCGGGTTGCCGTTGCTCGTTCTGCTTGAAATTGACCAGCCGCAATTCGTAATCGGCACCGAGCTCTTCCAGCAAGGCAAGCGTTCCGCCGGAGCGGCTCTGCGGCGCGTGGAAGAAGGTGATCTTTTGATCGGTGCAAGTTTGCGCGTTAGGTTTCACGGCAGCTATCTCCAATTACAAATGACGCGTTTCGGCCGGCGCAACACGCCAGTTGTCGTTGCGTCCATCGGAAAAATGCATGGGTGCTTCGATCAGTTCGATCGGCTCGACATCGTCCAGGCAGGCCACGTTGACGGTGTAGAAGTCGCCGCCCAGCACATCCAGATGCCCCTTGCCGAACGGACGAACGCCGCAATGACGACAGAACAGGTGATGCATGCTGTGCGAACCGAACTGGTAATCGGAGAGATCGTTCTCGCCGCTGAGCAGGCGAAACGCTTCCGGCTTGACGATCACGCCCCACTGCCGCGTCTTGGTGCAGACGGAACAATTGCAGCGTCCCGTGCCGCGCGTCAGGTCGAGATCGGCTTCGATCTTCACTGCGCCGCAGTGGCAACTTCCGTGGTAGGTCTTTTGCACGGGTGATTCCTCGTAGCGTTTGATGTGGAATGGTTTTGAAGCACGCCTGCGCTATGCACGACGCTTGGCAAATGCCTTCGCCTGAGCGGGCACCGCCGCGGATTCGATGCTGCCGGCGCAAACGCTCGCCGCCGCACCGACAGCGCTCGCCACCAGCACTCGACGACGTCCCGGCTCAAAAGCCGGACGCACCGTCACCACCCGTTTGCCAGCTACCGGCGGCTCTTTCGGTACCTCGGACAAGCGGTATTGCCCGTCCATCAACAGGCCGCGCAGATACAGCGGCCGATAAGCCTTCACAATGCGATCGATCAAGCTGCTCATCTCGACACCTCACGCCAGTTCAACGACGGGAACGGTTTCGCCACCCAGCCACGGCGGCGGCACGGCATGCTTGAACAGCCGATACCAATGCTCGCGGTCGCTGCGGGTATACAGGTCCAGCACGTGGATGATTTCGCGCGCAAACTCGATGCTGCCCAGGTGACTGGCAGTGATTGCACCGCCATCGCTGACCGCCAGGACGTGAGCATCGTATTGATCGTGCCCGGCGTACCCGGGCACTTCGCGGCCGATCTGGCCCGGCCAGTTGGCCGTATGCCTGCAATGCTCGAGCAAGCCTGCGCGCGCCAGCGCCAGCACGCCTTCGTCGATGGCGGCGACCGGTGCGCCCGCTTCGTGCACGCGCGCAGCAAGCTGGGCAACCTGGGCCACTTGCGCGGGCCACCAGAGATGACCTCCCGGCAGCACCAGCATGGCCACGGCATCCAGATCCAGCTCATCCGCGCTGCTGTCGGGCATCACCCGCAGGCCGCTGCTGGAAACGACCGGCTCGCGATCCAGGCCCAGCGTGCGCACTTCCCAGTCCCCGGGCCGGCGGACCTCGCTCAGGGCCAGCGCCACCTGCCAATCGGCAAACCCCTCGAAAACCAGCACATAAACCACGTCGCGCATGATCGTTCCTCCTTTCCGATGATGAGAGCTTGCGCGCCTGCTACTGCCAGCGTGTTGTCAGCAGCAGGGTGCCGGCCGGTTCAGGCGCGCGACTGGCGCCCGTAAGGCAGAGCCTGGAAAATGGCGGTCCCTTTGCCTGCGGGTTCGCCATGAAGTCCATTTCGCTGATCCAGTTCCTGATCGAGGAACGTCGCGCCGGCCGCGTCAACGCCGAACTGTCCCTGTTGATCGAAGTGGTTGCGCGCGCCTGCAAGCGCATTGCCGTTGCCACCAACAAGGGCGCGCTGGGCGGCGTACTGGGCGAGGCCGGCACCGGCAATATCCAGGGCGAGGCGCAAAAGAAGCTGGACGTGATCTCCAACGAGATCCTGCTCGAAGCCAATGCCTGGGGCGGCCAGCTGGCGGCCTGCGCATCGGAGGAAATGGAAGATCCGCAGCCGATTCCCGACATGTACCCGAAGGGCAATCACCTGTTGTTGTTCGATCCGCTGGATGGCAGCTCGAACATCGACGTGAACATTTCGGTGGGCACGATTTTCTCCGTGCTGCGTTGCCCCGACGGCATCAGCGAGCCCAAGGCCGAGCATTTCCTGCAACCGGGTACCACCCAGCTTGCAGCCGGTTACGTGGTTTACGGCCCGGCCACCGTGCTGGTGCTCACCTTCGGCCACGGCACCCACGAATTCACGCTCGATCGCGAAGTGGGCAGCTTCGTGCTCAGCCGCCGCGACATCCGCATTCCGGAAGAAACCGGCGAGTTCGCCATCAACGTGTCCAACCAGCGCCACTGGGAGCCGCCGATGCAGCGCTATATCGGCGAACTGCTGGCCGGCACGGACGGCCCGCGCGGCAAGGATTTCAACATGCGCTGGGTCGCGTCGATGGTGGCCGACGTGCATCGCATCATCACCCGCGGCGGCACGTTCTTCTATCCGCTCGACGCGAAGATCAAGAGCAAGGGCGGCAAGCTGCGCCTGATGTACGAAGCCAACCCGATGGCTTTCATCGTCGAACAGGCCGGCGGCGCAGCCACCACCGGTCGCCAGCGCATTCTCGAGGTGCAACCCACCGGCCTGCACCAGCGCGTGCCGGTGTTTCTGGGTTCGAAGAAGGAAATCGAGGTCGCCACGCATTACCACCTGGTGGCGGACGGCGCGCAAGGCTGATACGGCACCGTCGGGCGTGCCGTTTCAAGCGCGCCCGATCGTCGCTGTCGCTCAAGTGGGCGGCAGCGATTCGCCGTAGCGCCGCTGGCGCATCCACTTCGTCACGATCCACTTTTCGCCGCGCGTCACCGGCGAACCGCCATGCAGGGTGAGGCGATCAAGTTGATTCTGGCCGTTGGTGTATTCGAAATAGACAGCCGAACCTTTTTTCGGCACCACTTCCAGCCCGATCTCCGGAAAGATGGTGGTGCCGCCTTCTTCCACGTCGTTCAAATACATCACCAGCGTGGATGTGCGCTGGCCGCCGATGGTCATCTGCACATGGCTACCCGGGTCTTCGGGCGGAAAGTAATCGAAGTGCGGCTTGTACTCGCCGCCTGTGCCGTAGTGCAAAACCTGCAGGCCCTCGCCGTTTTCCACCGGACAGTTCATCACTTCGCTGATGCGGCGGTCGAGACGGGCAATGAACGGGTCGGCATTGACGGTGAAGAACGTGCCTTCGCTGCTGCGGTCGGCAATGACTTCGTGCTTGCCGCTGATCGGATCCACCGTAGTGGAGCGATGCATCTTGTGGGCGGAGAGCTTGATCAGCTCATCGCACTCTTCGTTGCTTAGCACGCCTTCCAGCACGGCAATGACCGGTCGGTTGACCCGCGTGACGACGCGCACGTCGCGATCGGAAGTGCGGATCAGGTTGCCGGCCGGCAAACGCGGTGTTTCGTAGACGTAGCCGGAAGCGGGCTTGGGTTTCGCTTCGAACGCAGCGGCCAGCGGACCGTTGTGGGTCATCACGCCGTTGACCGCCGCCCGCGCAAAGACCGGATCGAAGCGATTGCGCACCATGTCGTCGATCAACGATTGCGGCGCACAGCCTCGCGCGAGATTTTCGCGAATCCAGTCCTGCCATTCCGGCGGCAGATGTGTGATCGCATTCATGGCGGACTCCCCAGCCCACGGCGTGTTCGATTCGATGGCTCGCCCTGGTGATACTGGCAGAGCGAATGGCTGTCGATTGTGAACCCGTTTGAGCCCGCCAGGCGACCCCTTTTCAACCGAAAAAGGGGCGCTCGGGGCTCAGGCCAGGCCGTGGCTGCGCAACAAGGCATCCGGTTCCGGCTTGCGGCCGCGGAAGGCCACGAAGCTCTCCAGGGCAGGACGGCTGGCGCCCACGGCCAGGATTTCGCTGCGGAAGCGGTCGCCGGTGGCAGCATCGATCACGCTGCCGCCGGTGCCGGCCCGTTCTTCAAAAGCGCCGAAGGCATCCGCACTGAGCAGCTCGGCCCACAGGTAGCTGTAGTAGCCGGCCGCGTAGCCGCCCGCAAAGATGTGACTGAAAGCGTGGGGGAACCGCTGCCAGGCGGGCGGATGCAGGACGGCCACTTCGCGGCGCGCCTCCTCCAGCACCTCCAGCGTGCGGGCACCTTTGGCGGAGTCGTATTCCAGGTGCAGGAGAAAATCGAACAGGGCGAATTCGAGTTGGCGCACCAGGAACAGGCCGGCATGAAAATGCCGCGCCGCCAGCATGCGCTCGAACAGTTCGTCCGGCAGCCGTTCGCCAGTTTCCCAATGCTTCGCGAACAGGTCCAGCGCTTCGCGGTTCCAGCCGAAGTTTTCCATAAACTGGCTGGGCAACTCCACGGCATCCCATTCCACGCCATCGATGCCGCCCACGGATGGCAGCGGCACTTCAGTCAGCAGATGATGGAAGCCGTGGCCGAATTCGTGGAACAAGGTCAGCACGTCGTCGTGCGTAAGCAGGGCAGGGCGGCCTTCGGTGGGCGGTGCGAAATTGCAGGTGAGATAAGCGATGGGAAGTTGCAGGTGCGCACCGTCGTCGAAGCGCGCGCGGCAGACATCCATCCATGCGCCGCTGCGCTTGCCGCTGCGGGCATACAGATCGACATAGGCGCCCGCGAAGACGCGGCCGTCTTTGTCGATGACGTCGTAGTAGCGGACGTCGGGATGCCAGACATCGACGCCGTCGCGATTAGCCAGACGGATGCCGTACAAGCGCTGTACCAACCCGAACAGACCCTCCATGACCGCCGGCAGCGGGAAGTAAGGCTTGAGCTGTTCCTCGTCCAGCGCGTATTGCTTCTGGCGCAATTTTTCCGACGCGTAGGCCACGTCCCAGGATTCGAGGTTGTCGATTTTCAGCTCGCTCGAAGCGAAGTCGCGCAGGGTGGCGAGTTCCTTTTGCGCCACGGGCTTGGCGCGCGCCGCGAGGTCGCGCAGGAACACGAGCACTTCGGCCGGATCGCCGGCCATCTTGGTGCCCAGCGATTCCTCGGCGGCGTTGGCAAAATCCAGCAGTTGGGCGGCCTCGTGGCGCAACGCCAGGATGCGCTCGATGCGCGCCGTATTGTCGTATTTGCCGGCGTGCGGCCCCTGGTCGGACGCGCGGGTCTGATAGGCCCAGTACACCCGTTCGCGCAGCCCGCGGTTGTCGGCGTAGGTCAGCACGGCATGCGCGCTGGGTTGCTTGAGCGTCACCAGATAGCCGTCCATGCCTTGCTCTTTGGCGTATTGGCGCAGCACGGCGCGGCCGGATTCGGGAATGCCGGCCAGGTCGCGCTCGTCGGTAATGCGTTCGTGCCAGGCATCGGTGGCATCGAGCACGGCATTGGAGAATTCGGTGGAAAGTTTGCTCAATTCCACGCCGATCTCGCGGAAGCGGGAACGAGCGGGTTCTTCCAGCGCCACGCCGGACAGCTTGAAATCGCGCAGCGCATGTTCGACCAGGGCACGTTGCGCGCGCGACAGGCCGGCGAATTCCGGCGCATCGGCAACGGCCTGCACGGCCGCGTAGAGATCGCGGTTCTGGCCGACTTCCAATGCGTGATCGGTAAGCTTTTCCTCGGCCGGTCCATAGACTTTGCGCAATGCCTCGCTGTCCGCCACCGAGTGCAGGTGCGACACCGGCGACCACGCATGCGAGATGCGCTGATCCAGCCGCTCCTGCGGCAACATCACCGAGGCGAAATCGCGCGGCGCGCCGTGAGCGATCAGCGCGGCGATGCCGGCGCGGCTGTCGGCCAGCAGGGTATCGATGGCGGGCGTCACGTCTTCAGTCTTGATCTGTGAAAACGCCGGCAGCACGGCATCGGCCAGCAGGGGGTTGTCTTGGTTCATGGCTCACTCCTTCAGTCCCGAAAGCGTGCTGGCGTCGCGTACCGAAATCAAGGCGGGGATTTCCCTCCGCGACCCATACGATGTCACGAGCGACGTCGTACCATCATGAATATGCTGCCTGCCGATACCTCAGCCCTGATCGGTCGCATTTCCCTGTTTGCGCACATTAACGATGCGCAACGCAAGGCATTGGCCGAAAACCTGCGATGGATCTGCCTGCCCGGCGGCCAATACCTGTTCAAGGCTGGAGAGGTCGCCGATGCGCTCTACCTGTTGCGCAGCGGCAGCCTGGGCGTGTTCGACGGCCCCACGCGCCTGATCCGCCAGGTCTCAGTGGACGACAGCATCGGGGAAATCAGCCTGCTCAGCGGCGAGCCCTTTCGATACAGCGTGCGCGCCCTGCGCGATTCGGAATTGCTGCGGCTGGACCGCCAGCTGTTCGAGCACCTGATCGAGCGCCACCCGCGCGCCATGCTGGAAGTAGCCCGGCAAGCCATGGACCGCCTGCTGCGCCGCGAGCGCCACGACGAACCGCCGGACAAGCCCCGCACCTTCGCCATCCTCCCGGTCGATAACGGCGTGCCCGTGCGCGGCCTGGCCATCCAGCTCGCGCAGGCGCTGGAGGCTTATGGCAGTTGCCTGGTGGTCGATGCCGAGCACGGCGCCAACCGCGGCAGCGACTGGTTCGCCGAGCGCGAGGCGCAGGCGCGCTTCGTGATCTACCTGGACAGCACTGGCGACGCATCGTGGCGCATGCGCTGCCTGCGCCAGGCCGACGTGTTGCTGCTACCCGCGCTGGCGGCGCAACCCGCGCGTCCCTGGCCCGAGGCGGCACCGGGACATCCTGCCCGCGTGCGTCATCGTCCACGGCATCTGTTGTTGATGCATCCGGGCCATCGGGTCATGCCGGGAGCGGCCCGCCGCTGGCGTGCCGAATTCAGCGGGGAATTGCAGCATCACCACATTTGCGGGGAGAGCGACATTCCCCGTATCGCGCGATTGATCAGCGGCCACGCACGCGGCCTGGTGCTGGCGGGCGGCGGCGCACGCGGGCTGGCACATCTGGGCGCGTTGCGCGCACTGCGCGAAGCCGGGCACGAATTCGATGCGGTCGGCGGCACCAGCATCGGCGCGATCATCGGCGCCGGGCTCGCCAACATGTGGAGCATCGACGACATGATGCGCATCTATTACGACGCCTTCGTGCGCGGAAAGCCGCTGTCGGACTGGACCTTGCCATTTGTCGCATTGACGCGCGGGCGCCGCGCCGCCCTGATGCTGCGACGGGCATTCGGCGCCATCGATATCGAAGATCTGGAGCGGCCGTTTTTCTGCGTTTCCACCAATCTTTCCGGCGAGGGCAGGGTGGTGCATCGGCACGGTCCATTGTGGCTGTGGCTGCGCGCCAGCAGTTCGATTCCCGGCATCCTGCCGCCGGTGCTGCATCACGGGCACGTCTACGTCGACGGCGCCCTGGTCGACAACCTGCCCACCGACGTCATGGCTGAAGACGGCATCGCCCACATCACCGCCGTAGCCATCCGCGCGGACATTGCGTTGCGCGCTCACGCGGAGGAATTCGCCACACCGCCGTGGTGGCGATTGTGGATGCGCCAGCGCCGCGGTGCCGGCTGGCCCGGCATCGTCTCCACGCTGACGCGTGCTGCGATGGTGAACAGCGAGGAGACCAGCCTGCACTGTATCGAGCGGGCGGATCTGCTGATCACCCCGCCGCTGGAACACGTCAGCATGCTGGACTGGAAAGACTGGCAACTGGCAGTGGATGCCGGCTACCAGGAAACGCTGCGCGTGCTGTCGGCGAGCGCGCCCGATACATCACCGCCGGGCAACGAGAACCTTACCGTCACCGGCTAGAATGCGCGCATGAATCATCTGCGCAGCTTCAAGGGCGTCATGCCCACCCTGGGTGCCCGTACCTACGTCGATCCCGCCGCGACCGTGATCGGCGACGTTGTGCTGGGCGACGACGTTTCGATCTGGCCCGGTGCCGTCCTGCGCGGCGACGTGCATTACATCCGCATCGGCGCACGCAGCAACGTGCAGGATGGCGCGGTGGTGCACGTCACGCACGACGGTCCGTATTTGCCTGGCGGTTTTCCCACGATTGTCGGCGAAGGCGTCACGATCGGCCATGCAGCAGTCATCCACGCTTGCACCATCGAGGATTATTGCCTGATCGGCATGCATGCCACCGTGCTGGACGGCGCCGTGGTGAAGAAATACGGCTTCGTCGGCGCAGGCAGCGTCGTGCCACCCGGGAAAGTAGTCGGCGAGCGTGAGTTGTGGCTGGGCAGTCCTGCGCAGCGCGTGCGCGTGCTCAGCGACAAACAGGTCGAGCAACTGCACTACTCGGCCGATCAGTACGTACGCCTGAAAGACGTCTATCTGGCCGGATAGACCCAGTTGGCATTCTGCCCGCCAGCCGCCTGCTGCGCCTGGATGCGCGCCGCTTCGGCTTCGTGCTCGCGGCGCTCGATCACGCGCTGCGCGTCCAGCACGCTGCCGAGCAACGCCAGCTTGTAATTGTGCGGGTCGTACATGCGCAGCAGCGACAATTCGCGTTGCGCCTCGTCGAGGTCGCCGGAGTTGATGGTGGCCTCGACGGCGTCGCAGGCAGGCTTGAAGGTTTCTTTCAGGCGTTGCATGGCGATGGCATCGTTCGGATCGAGCTGCAATACGCTGAAATAGAACTCATACACGTTGCTGCCCACCGGGGCGACCAGGTGCTTATCGTGATAAGCGGTGTCGGCCAGCCCAAGCAAGATGCCTACGTCACTGCCGTCATTGGCTTCGTGGCCGCCCTGCTTCGCGCCCGTGCCTGCATGGGTGTACCAAAAAGCGCCGCCCGCCACGGCCAGGACCACCGCGAAGGCGACAAACAACAACCCGCGCCGATTCGGCCCAGTGGAATTGGAAGAAGACATGCTGACCTGGCGCTATTGCGTGGAATCGCAGCTGCTCTGTGCAACAGAGCAGCCCCCGCTGTCGCGGCAGGTTAGTCGTCAAAGATGTCAGCAAAATGACTCTGCCTGTCGAATGTGACAGGCGCTGTCACAAAGCCCGGATCGAGCTCAGTGGAAATCGCCGCCGATGATGTGCCCGTCCTTGTCCAGCGACGGAAAGAAGCGGGTGTTGTCGTAGCGGATTTCCATGGTGCTGATCATGCCCGGCATCATCAACTGCACACCCGGATACATCGCCTTGAACTGTTCCGGCGTCGGATGCGTGGCAATGAAGGTCTCGAACGGCTGCATGTTCGCCACCCCGCCCTTCTCCACCCGCGATCCATCCGGACGCTTGGCGTGATGGCAGCCGGCAAGCGCGACGGTCACGCCAAGGATGGAAAGGGCAAGCAGACGGGTACGCATCGGTAAAGACTCCATGGAGCGTGGTGCTCCTGTCACATACCGACAAAACTAGCATGCCGGTACCCCCTCGAGCCATCCGAGGGGGTACCGGCCATTCATTACCACGCCGGCAAGGGACTGGCGCCGAAGGGGGCGCCGTCCGGATGGCTGAACCAGAACACCCGGTTCTGTTGGCCCGGACAACCGTTTCCGCTGTTGTAGCCGGTCACCACGTCATTGGCCGCCGAGACACTGGCACGATAGCAACCGCCCAGCGAATCGCGGAACGTAAATACTTGCTTACTGTTCTGGCCCGCGTGGCTGAGGATGTCGTAGTTGGCGTCGTAGTCGATGGAATCCGAGCCTTCGTGGTGGTTGTGCACATCGGCCGCATACAGCGGGAAGCCGTCGACGGAGAAAGCCACGTGCTCGTCGAAACCCTGACGGATGTTGGTCTCTATGGTGGAATCGCCCGCACTGTCGGTGAAGGTCTGGTTGGACAGCATGTAGAACGGGTAGCGGTAACTTTGGTGGAACTCGCTGCTCACCCAGGTGCCGGTCCTGCTGACGCTGTGGCCCTCGACCGAAGTGAGCTGCTCGGTGGTCTGGTCATAGATGCTGTTGGGTATGACGTCGAAGATTTCCGTGTTCGCGAACGCGACGGTTTGGTCCACCGTCGTGTCGACGCGGCCATGCGACGTATTCACATACCCTTCGATCACGAAGTGGCGGCTAAGGTTGGTGGTGACGTTGCCGGTGGTTTCGCCGGATGCGCTGGTGGCCAGCGTACTGCCGATGGTCGGCGTGGGCGCCTGGTCGGCCAGGGTATTGCGCACCACCTGGCCGCTCACTTGCGCGGCATGCGGATCCTCATAGACCAGCAGGGCCGCCGTGGCCATGAAGTAGTAGTTGACGCCTGCCAGCGTCAGCGTCACCTGGTGCGGCGAACCATTGCTGAGGAGACCTGCAAATGGGGTCAAGTCAACGCGATAGGGCAAGAAGTTGAGCGTCTGCACACCCGGCGTCGGTTTCCAGATGAACAGGTCGGCACCACCGGTAAAGACCCACGGATAAACCGGAGCCACGCCGGCGGACTGGCCGTCGATGCTGATTTCAGCTTCGCGGAAATTGCCGCCGCCGCACTCGCCGGTCTGGTTTGCGTACTGAGTCGGTACGCAGGTGTACCAGAACTCGTCCGGCGTGCTCTGGCCCTGGGTGAACACATCCAGGTACGCGCGCTCGACGTTGCGCGGCAAAGTCAGCGTCGCCGACATCTGGTTGGCGGATGCCTGCAGCAGCACGGTGCTGCCCACCGGATCGCTACCGATCGGATAGACCGCATCCGGCACCTTCGCCGCCGGTGCAACCGCCGAGGCGGGATAGAACAGCAACCGCGCGCTGCCCTGGATGACGCCGGTATAGGTGCCGTTGACGATGTTGCCGATATCGGCCTGTCCATTGCCCGCATTGCGGAACAGCGCGCTGTAGTCGGTCAGATCGCGTTCCACGTGCCAACTCGGCGCTAGCGTCGAGGTGGGTTCCTGCGTGGTGCCGAAAAACAGATTGACGCCGTCGAGGAAGATCGTGGCAGTGCGGTCGAACTGTCGACCCGCGGTCACCGAGAAATCGGCTTCCAGCACGACCTTCGACCAACGCGTGCCGCAACCGGCCGGCGGCGTGTAGTTGAAAGGTCGCGTGTTGAAATCATCGAACGTGTCGTTGCTGAAAAGCTGTACCACGCACGGTGTACCCGGTGGCCGCGGCACGGTGGGATCGGCGACGGTCACATTGGCCGTGCCGACCGGACTGCCGGGATCCGGAGCAGCCTGCGCCGCTCCTGCAAAAAACAACGTAAGCCCGGCCGCGGCCAGGCAGCGACTGAAACTCCCCATCGGCAACATTTGCGCAACTCCCCGCGAAGTGATGCCCCCCGTCCGGCCACGCTAGCACGACCCCGAATTTAGACAGGCCAAATCCGCGGACACAGGAACTTGCGGCGCGCAAGGTATCGCGCTGGAAAGCTGTCCACGAGCGAAGGTCATTATCCTCCTGCACCATTGCCGGAGCTTTTATTGCCACGGGCGAGGCGACGCTGATATACAATCGCGCCCGCTGCCGCCCGGCAGCCGTAAGCGTTTACGTCAACCAACGCCCAATTCAGCCACTGCTCTTTCGAGCCGCGGTTGTGGGTGTTGTGTGGCGTCTTCAGTGCAGCACATCCCGCGATCATGCTCGCCGATGAAGTGGCTCCCGCTCTCTGTGGAGTCTGCAATGCTCAATGTTTCCAACACCATGAAGTTCAATCACATCAGCTTTCCTTCCAGTGATGTGAATGCAACGGCATCATTTTTTGTGCGCCATCTCGGTTGTACCGTTTCGGACTTCGACACCAGCAAGATCTTGAAGCGGCACGATTTCGATATCGTCATTGAAGACGCTGCCGATCGCGCCGTGCAGTGGCCCGACAACTTCCACATCGGCTTCGAGCTGCCCAGCGCTGCCGATGTCCTCGCCACGTATGAAGACTTCAAGACGAACGGGGTCGAGTTCGAAACCGAGGTGATCCGGCACCCAAGGGGTTCGCGCTTCTTCTGCCGGATTCCCGGCGGCGTCATGGTCGAGATCAATACGCGGGAGGATGCCGCGGAAGCCTATCGAGCCGGTTTTGGCCGGGCATAAAGGCCGATCAGAAACGGGAGGCGTCCAGCCTCCCGTTTTTTATGGCGCAGTGAGCTTTTCCATCCTGTTTAGCCAAAGCATGGCCTGTTCGCGGTCGCTGCCACACATCTCCACGGACGGCTTTAACCTGGCACAGAAATCTGGACGCTCCGGTTTGCCAAAGATGGCGCAACGGTTGTCCTCGGTCAGCTGAATGCAGCGAACACCTGCGGGCTTGCCGTGCGGCATGCCCGGAATTGGCGATGTGATCGACGGCGCAATGCAACATGCACCGCAACCGGATCTGCAATCCACTCAGCTGCTCCGCGTACTCAGCGATTGATAAACCGGGCCGGTATCCGGCCGTCTGCCGTGCCACAGCTGGAAGGCGTCGGCTGCCTGTTCCACCAGCATGCCCAGGCCGTCGTGCGCATAGCGCGCGCCGGCGGCCCGCGCCCAGGCGAGAAAACCGAACGCCGACGGACCGTAGCCCAGGTCGTAGCAGGCAGCTCGCGATCCGATCAGCGAAAACGGCAAGGTGAGCGACTGGCCGAGCGTGCCGGCCGAGGTGGCGTTGACGACGAGATCGAAGCTGCCGATGTGGCCCAGGTCGTCCCAATAGCGCGTATGCACGCGCGCCGGTTCGCCGATTGCATCGGCCAGCGCATCGGCGGCTTCAGGTGAACGATTGACGATGGTCAGCGTACTCACGCCTGCTTCGAACAGCGACCAGGCCACCGCGCGGGCCGCGCCGCCTGCGCCTAGCAGAAGCGCGTCGTGGCCGCGCAGATCCAGATCGTGGCGATCGGTGAGGTCGCGCACCATCGCCGCGCCGTCCGTGTTGTGCGCCGCGAGCCGGCCGTCCGCGAGGCGGGTCAGCACATTGGCCGTGCCCGCGCGCGTGGCGGCCTGGCTGCGTTCGTCGGCCAGGGCGAAAGCGGCGTGCTTGTGGGGCAGGGTGACGTTCGCGCCGCGTCCGTCCTCTTGCGCGAAGAAGCGGCGCACGGCATCGGCAAATGCGTCAGGTGCCGCATCGATGGTGCGGTATTGGAGCGCAATACCGAATTGCTGCGCAAAAGCCTGATGGATCTGCGGCGACAGGCTGTGCGCGATCGGATGGCCAAAAACGGCGAACTGGGCGAGGCGGGACATGCGTGAAGTGCTCCTTGCTGACCTTTCCATTGTACGGCGCCGATCCGTGCTTGCAGGCTTGGGGCGGCGACCGGTTCAGCAGCGCTTGTCACGCGCCGGCTTGGGCATCGCAGGTTATGAGATCGGCGGCGGGCAAGCTTTCCCCATCGCCCGGTCAGGAGTTTTCCCATGCGTTCGCAGCCTGCTGATTCCCATCGTCGTGAGCGGCTGCTGGCCGCCTCCTTGCTGTGGCTGCTGCTTGGCAGCGTTGCGTTGGCCACCACCCTGGTGCCGGCCCACAACGATTTGCTGGGCTGGTCGCCGCTGTTCTGGCTGCTGTGCGCACCGCTCGCCGTCGCGCTGACGCTGGAACCGCGCCTGCCGCGCCAACTGCTGGCTTTGTGCCGCGTTCGTCGCCGCCATGCCGACCAGTTGATCTGGCACTGAATTCCGCTTGGCAGTGGAGCCGGGACGGCCGGAGCGCCGTGCCCTGGGATGCCGCCGGCCTGGTCATGGACGTGGTCGCTAGCCGGCAGCCAGCGCGATGGATCGCGCACGTATCCGGCTCGCTCAGGGACGAGCGGGCCGGAACAACCCTCTAGGGCTTATTAGCACTATTTTCGTGGCCCGCGCCGGGAGCTGTTTGCGCGCTAGCCCAGGAAGAGTGAGGGAGTGTTCGTCCGTACACGACCGAGCGATGACACCGCATGACGACCACTCAACGACAACGCCGGCTACGAAAATAGTGCTGACAGGCGCTAGGTGGTGATGCCCAGGCGCTTGCGCTCCATGCGCCGCAGGAATTCCTGCATGATGCGGCGATAGAGATCTTCGCCCAGATAGGTGTCTTCCACACCGGCGTCGATCGACGGATTGTCGTTCACCTCGATCACCACCGCCTTGTCGCCAACCTGCTTCAAGTCCACGCCGTACAGGCCGTCGCCGATGGCATTGGTGGCCTTCAGCGCCAGCTTCACCACTTCGGCCGGCGCGTCGCGCGTGGGAATGGTTTCGAAACCTCCGGACTTGGCCGTGCCTTTCGCGCCATGGTTGTAGATCTGCCAATGGCCACGCGACATGTAGTATTTGCAGGCATACAGCGGCTCGCGATTGAGCACGCCGATGCGCCAGTCGAAATCGGTGTAGACAAATTCCTGCGCGAGCAACAGCGCACTGTGCTGAAACAGTTCGCCGGCAGCCTTTTCGAGCTGGTTTTCGCTCTCCACTTTCATTACGCCGCGCGAGAACGAACCGTCGGGAATCTTCAGCACCAGCGGATAGCCCAGCTTGCTGGCGACTTCCTTCAGGCCCTTGGTGTCGTCGCGGTACAGGATTTCCGTGCGCGGCACGGCCAGCTTGCGCGCCACCATCAGATCGTTGAGGAATATCTTGTTGGTACAGCGCAGGATCGAGCTTGGATCGTCGATCACCACCATGCCTTCGCGCTCGGCGCGGTGCGCGAAGCTGTAGGTGTGGTTGTCGCTGGCGGTGGTTTCGCGAATGAACAGGCCATCGTATTCGGCCAGGCGCTGGTAGTCGTTCTTGCCGATCGGATCGACTTCGATGCCCAGTTCCTTGCCCGCGCTGATGAAGGATTTCAGCGCCTTCTTGTTGGAGGGCGGCATGGCCTCGTTCGGATCGACCAGCATAGCCAGGTCGTAGCGATACAGCCGCCTTGCGCGAGGCTTGCGCCACAGCTTCTTGGAGAAGCGGTCCAGCTCGGCGGCAAAGGCGTCTTCCTGCGCATCGTCCAGGGTGTGCAGGCCCACCGGCTTGATGGAGGTGATCTGCCACACGCGCTCGCGCTCGAACTCGATGCGCAGCAACGGGCAGGGATACATTTCGAAGACCTGCCGCGCAAGGTCCTGCAACGCCGGATGCGACGTTTCGCCGAAGTAGACCAGGCTGCCGAAATCGGTCGTGTCGCGGCCGCCCTCGGGCAGGAAGTGCGTAAGCTTGGCGTTGAGGTCGTCGATGGCCAGGCCGTAGAGCGAGCGGCGGCGCAGATCGTTCACCGTGCGCACCGAGGGCATCACGCGATGGCCGCGTGCCTCCGCCAGCAGCGACACGTAATAGCCCGTGCCCAGGTATTTGTAACTGCGGCACAGGTTGAGCACGTGGGTGCGCTCGTCGTCGCCGCCCACCGGTTCGCGCAGGTAATCCATCGCGGTGACCACGTCGACGGACGGATAGTAGGAGCCCCAGTCGGAAGCTTTCTCGACGACGATGACGAGTCGGGTCATGACACCTCGGCAGACCAGCAGGAGAGACGTCGTCGCGTAGGGGAACGAGGCGGCGCAACGCAAGGCGGAAGTGTCTTGCACCTCGGCGACGTGCACAAGAGCAAGCACTGAAGCTGGAGTAAATGTGCACCGCGCCGAAGAGGGTGCAGTGGACGCCGGGTGACTTTGGCGGGATGCTTTCCCGCGCGTCGTGCACTACAGTGCCGCGCTTGTTCGAACCTTCTGCCCTGACCCGCGCCAGGCCGACCACCGGCGCGCTTGACGAGAACCCGTTGATGACCCCATCGCCAGC
Source organism: Dyella mobilis (assembly GCF_016904945.1). Classification (GTDB taxonomy): domain Bacteria; phylum Pseudomonadota; class Gammaproteobacteria; order Xanthomonadales; family Rhodanobacteraceae; genus Dyella_B; species Dyella_B mobilis. Next base: position 442,005 of record NZ_JADIKF010000038.1, on the reverse strand, counting down.
CACCGCCGCCGTGCGGGTGCGTCGAGCCGAACTTTCCGATCTCGATGATCTGGTCGCGCTGGAGCAAGCCACCTTCGACAGCGACCGCGTCAGTCGCGCGCAATTTCGCCGCCACCTGGACAGCGATTCGGCACGCGTGCTGGTCGCCAGCGCCAACCACCGGCGCTTTCTCGGCACGGCCCTGGTTTTTTTCCGCAAAGGCAGCCGCGTGGCGCGGCTTTATTCGATCGCCAGCCTGCCGGAGGCGCGCGGCAAGGGTGTGGGCACCGCGCTGATCGAAGCCGCCGAGGCCGCGGCGCGGCAACGGCGCTGCCACGCCTTGCGGCTGGAAGTGCGCACCGACAATGCCACTGCCGTCCGGCTGTACGAGCGGCTGGGCTATCACCGCTTCGGCCCGCTGGTGAAGGGGTTCTACGAAGACGGTTCGGACGCGTTTCGCTACGAAAAGATCCTGAAGTAAGTGCCAAAAAAAGGCCTCCCATGCGGGAGGCCTTTTTCGTTGCGGCAGGACCGCTTCAATGGTTTGCGTTGGAGACCTCGGCGGCCTGCTTCAGCTCGCGATTGGCCTGGTCGAGCAAGTCCTTGGCCTTGGCGGCATGGCCACCCAGATCGAATTCGTTGGCTTGCTGGGCGGCAACGATGCTCTTGTACGCCGCATCGGTCTGATGCTGGGCGCGAGCCAGGTTCGGGTGATGCTTGGCGCTGATATCGCGGACCGGTTGCTGCTGGGCCAGGGCGGCGGTGGCGACGAAAGCAAGGCCGGACATCATCACGACGGACACGAAACGTTTCATGCGTATCTCCCCTTTTGGTCTGCAGAGCAGGTGACTGGTAAGGCGAATCTAGCACCGCATCGTGACGACAAAAACACGGGATTTCTTGCGATTTAGCAGCAGTTGGGTCACTCGCCCATCGGCTGGCCGATGCGCTGCCGGGTGGCATCGTCGGGGCGCGCCACCAGGGCGCCGGTGCGCATCAGGCTCACTTCGTAGTGGCCGCCGTCGACCAGCGGCAGGAAGGTGCCGCTGCCGAACACCGTGTCCACCTCGGGCAGCCAGCTCGGGAACTGCTTTTTCAGGTCGAGCAGGTCGCCCTGGCCGGCCTCGTTGAAGTCGATGACGGTGCGCGGCGCGTTCGTTTCCTGTCCGGCATCGTCGTAGCGGCCGGTAAGGCGATCGAGGCGATACAGCGGCGGCAGTCCCGCCAGCATCGCCGGCAGCTTCCACTTGAGTACGATCGCGTCGATCTGGAAATCGTCGCCGGTGAGCGTCACCTGGCGCATGCTGCCGTCGGGCCAGGTCAGGATCAGGTCCCAGCGTTGCGGCGACAGGATGCGCGAATCGATCTGCACCACGGGCGCCTCGTCGCTCAGAAAGCGATAACCGCGCAAGGTCGTGGCCAAACCGGCCAGGAACACCGTCACGATCACCAGGACCAGCATCAGCAGGACGTGGCCGGTGGCGGCCAGATGCCGGCGCCTGTGCACGTGCCGGCGCGCCGCCAGCAGTTGGACCAAGGCCGCCAGCAACGCGATGCAAGCCAGGATGGCAAGCAGGGTGGCAGGCAGGCGCAGCAATTCGTTCCAGTTCATCGACGACTCCAGATACCCGCACGTCCTTGTGCCGTTTATCGCGCATCATAGTCGCTGTCGCGGTGACATCCGGGCGGCTTGGCTATACTGCGCCCGTTCCCCCAGGACTTTGCACCATGCGTCGACCGATCCTGCTGCTGCCGGCCTGCCTCGTTTTCGCCGCGATCGCCGGTTGCGGCAACAAAGGCCCGCTTTATATGCCGCCGCCGACGCCAAGGCCGGTGCAGCCGGCTCCCGCGCCGGCGCACGCCAGCACGGCAGCACAGCCCGCCAGCGCAAGCAGCGTGGTCACCAAGCCACTCAGCGGGCATTGATCGGGCGATCGGTCATGGCACTGCGGTTTTCCAAGATGCACGGTAACGGCAACGACTTCGTCGTGATCGACAGCCGTGACGGCGCACTAGCCTTGAGCGTCGCCACGATGCGTTCCATCGCCGATCGCCACACCGGCGTCGGCTTCGATCAATTGCTGAGCGTGGAACCCGCGCGCGACGGCGCCAGCGCGTTCTATTACGGCATCTGGAACGCCGACGGTTCGCCTTCCGGACAATGCGGCAACGGCGTGCGTTGCGTGGCGGCCTGGCTGCATCGCGCCGGCGAACTGGGTTTGGACGAAACCGTGCAGATCCAGAGTCCATCCGGGCCGGTGGCGGTACGCCTGATCGACGCGCATACCGTCACGGTGGACATGGGCGAACCGATTTTCGAGCCCATCCGCATCCCCTTCGACGCCCCCAACATCTCCGATCGCTACGCTCTGGCGGCGGATGGGCAGGCGCTGGAAATCGGCACCGTTTCGATGGGCAATCCCCACGCCGTAATCGTGGTGGATGATCTGGCAGCACCTGCGCTGGAGCGGCTCGGTCCGGCCGTAACCGGGCACCAGCGCTTTCGCGAAGGCGTCAATGCCGGCTTCGTACAAAAAGTGAGCCCGGGTCACCTTAGGTTGCGCGTCCACGAGCGCGGCGCGGGCTGGACCCAGGCCTGCGGCACGGGCGCTTGCGCGGCGGTGGCGGTGCTGCGGCAACGCGGCGAGGTCGACCCGCAAGTGCGCGTGGATTTGCCCGGCGGCAGTTTGCGCATCGATTGGCGCGGACCCGGCGAGCGATTGTGGATGACGGGCCCGGCCAGCTTCGTCTTCGAAGGTGAATGGCCGGACACCTGATCGCATCAGGTGATTGATGCGCGGGCGCGTCCATCGCACACTCGGAACCGGCGGTTCGCCGTCCCAAGTTTCCCGTTCGAGGTTTCGCGCATGACCAACGCCCTGCTCGACGACACGATCAAAGCCAGCGACGTGGCGGCTTACTTGCGCCAGCATCCGACGTTTCTCGCCGATTACCCGGATCTGGCCGCCTCGCTCACCGTGCCCCGCGAGCAAGGCGCGGTGGCCTCGCTCGCGGCATATCAACTGGAAACGCTGCGGGAGAAGAACGGCGACCTGGAGCGCAGGCTGGGCGAACTCACCGTCATTGCGGCGGAAAACGAGCGCCTGATGCAACGCGTGCACGAGCTCAACGTCGCCGTGTTACGCGCCAACACCCCGGCCATTGCCGCGCGTACCGTGGTGGTCAGGCTGCGGGAGGACTTCGGTACCGAGCAGGTTCGCCTGGTGATGTTCGGCGACCTGATCCTGCCTCCGGCGGATTGGCTGCTGCACGAACCCGGCGGCCGCGCTGCGATGCCGGAATTCACCGACTTCCTGGCGCATCACGAACCCATTTCCGGCCGGCTGTCCGCCGAGCGACTCTATCGATTGTTCGGCCAGCACGCACCGGAGATCCGCTCCGCTGCCGTGATGCCGCTCGGCGAACTGGGGCTGCTGGCCATCGGCAGCCAGGATCAGGACCATTTCCAGCCTGGCATGGGTACGACATTCTTGAAGATGATCGCCGCCACCCTCACCGGCGCCCTTGCACGCCTGAAGGACGGCGCCTGAGTCTGGCCGTGGACATTCAAGGCCAGATCGACACGTGGCTCGCCCGAATGGCCAACGAACGCAAGGCGTCGCCGCATACGCTTGAGGGTTATCGCCGCGATCTGGCCAAGCTCGTGCGCTACATGCAAACCCAGCAAATCTCTTCGTTCGACGCGCTGGAACCTCATCGCATGCGCAGCTTCGTTGCCGCCGAGCATCGGAGCGGACTGTCGCCCAAAAGCCTGCAGCGCCTGTTGTCTTCCTGTCGCAGCCTGTTCCGCCAGCTCACCCGCGAAGGCGTGCTGGCGCACGATCCGCTGGCCGGGGTGCGCGGTCCGAAAGTTCAGCGCAAATTGCCCGAAGTGCTGGACGTCGACGAGGCCACCGCACTCGTGGAAGGCGAAGGCGACGAAGCACTTGGATTGCGCGACCGCGCCATGCTGGAGCTGTTCTATTCCTCCGGCCTGCGCTTGTCCGAACTGATCGGATTGCGTTGGCTGGACCTGGACCTGGATGCGGGCGAAGTGCGCGTGCTCGGCAAGGGCCGCAAGACGCGCGTGGTGCCGGTTGGCCGCCATGCAGTGACGGCGTTGCGCGCACTGGGCGATGCCGAAGGGCGCGAACCCGAATCCCCGGTATTCCGCGGTCGCCGCGGTGCGCCGATCAGTCCGCGCACCGTGCAGGCACGCATGAAAACGCTCGCGCTGCGCCAGGGCTTTGCCAAGCGCGTGCACCCGCACTTGCTGCGACATACCTTCGCCAGCCACGTGCTGGAATCCTCGGGCGACCTGCGCGCCGTGCAAGAGCTGCTCGGCCACGCCGATATCGCCACCACGCAGATCTATACCCATCTGGATTTCCAGCATCTGGCCAAGGTGTACGACGCCGCGCATCCGCGCGCCCGACGCAAAGGCTCCTGAAGCGGCCGGCCGGGGAGGGCGGCTCCCGCATCTTGGAAACAGGCCAGGCGGCCCCACGTTTCCGAACCTGGCTTTGTTTCGGAGATCTTCATGGAATCGTTCCACGCCACCACCATCGTCTCGGTACGCCGCCAAGGCCGCGTCGTCATCGGCGGCGACGGGCAGGTCACGCTGGGCAATACCGTCATGAAAGCCAATGCGCGCAAGATCCGGCGCCTGGGCAAGGGTGACGTGCTGGCCGGCTTCGCCGGCGCCACGGCCGACGCCTTCACCCTGTTCGAGTTGTTCGAGCAAAAGCTGGACAAGCACGGCGGCAACCTCACCCGTGCCGCGGTGGAAATGGCCAAGGAGTGGCGTACTGATCGCCGCCTGGGTCGCCTTGAGGCGATGCTCGCCGTCGCCGACAAGGAAGCCTCGCTGCTGATTTCCGGCAACGGCGACGTGCTCGAGCCCGAACACGGCCTGATCGCGATCGGTTCCGGCGGACCCTACGCACAGTCGGCCGCGCTGGCCTTGATGCAAAACACCGAGCTCGATGCGCGCGCCATCGTCGAGCGCGCATTGAAGATCGCCGGCGACATCTGCATCTATACCAATCACAACACCACGATCGAAGAGCTGTAAATCGCGAATCGGGAACGAGGCTTCGAACAGGCCCAGGCTCCCGTACACCCGCTCTGCCCATTCCCTATCCCCATTTACGATTCCCGGCCATGTCAGAACTCACTCCTCGCGAAATCGTCAACGAACTCGATCGCTTCATCATCGGCCAGCACGACGCCAAGCGCGCCGTCGCCATCGCGCTGCGCAACCGCTGGCGCCGCATGCAGCTGGAGCCGGCGCTGCGTGAGGAAGTGACGCCGAAGAACATCCTGATGATCGGCCCCACCGGCGTGGGCAAGACTGAAATCGCCCGTCGCCTCGCGACCCTGGCCAATGCGCCGTTCGTAAAAGTGGAAGCGACCAAGTTCACCGAAGTGGGATACGTCGGCAAAGACGTGGAATCGATCGTGCGCGATCTCGCGGATGTCGCCTACAAACTGACCCGCGAGCAAGCGATGAAACGCGTGCGCACGCAGGCGGAGGATCGCGCCGAAGACCGCATCCTCGACGCCTTGCTGCCGCGCCGCCAGGCTCCCAGCGACTGGAGCCACGACCCGACACCCGCCAGCTCGATCGAAAGCGACACTCGCCAGAAACTGCGCAAGCAACTGCGCGAAGGCGCGCTGGACGATCGCGAGATCGAGCTCGACGTGAACATGAATGTGGGCGTGGAAATCATGTCTCCCCCTGGCATGGAGGAGATGGGCCAGCAGCTGCGCCAGATGTTCCAGAACCTTGGCGGCGCCAAGACGCAGAAGCGCAAGCTGGCGATCAAGGCGGCGCGCCCGCTGCTGATCGAAGAAGAAGCCAGCCGTCTGCTCAACGAGGAAGAAATCCGCGCCCTGGCGATGGAAGCCGCCGAACAGAACGGCATCGTGTTCATCGACGAGATCGACAAGATTGCGCAGCGCTCCGAATGGGGTGGCGCGGGTGTCAGCCGCGAGGGTGTGCAGCGCGATCTGCTGCCGCTGGTCGAAGGCTCCACCGTTTCCACCAAATATGGCCCGATCAAGACTGACCACATGCTGTTCATCGCTTCGGGAGCGTTTTCGCTGGCCAAGCCGTCGGACCTGATCCCGGAACTGCAGGGTCGCCTGCCGATCCGCGTGGAGCTGTCCGCGCTGTCGGTGGACGATTTCAAGCGCATCCTGCGCGAACCGCACAACGCGTTGACCAAGCAGTACGTCGCCTTGCTGGGTACCGAGGGTGTCACCCTCACCTTCGAGGAATCCGGCATCGACCGGCTGGCCGAGGTGGCCTTCCAGGTGAACGAGCGCACGGAGAACATCGGCGCCCGCCGCCTGCATACGGTGATGGAGCGACTTCTGGAGAAGATCTCCTACGAAGCTGCGGATAAAAACGGCGAAAACTACCAGATAAGCGCCGAATATGTAGATAAAAACCTCGGCAGCCTGGTCAGTGACGAAGACCTCAGCCGTTATATCCTATAAGCGCTTGCCAGTCTCCGTAACTTATTGTTTTAACATAGGAAAATTAACAACCAGTAGCGCTTAGCGGGCTGTAAACAAGCCGTTGGAACCCCTCTGGTAAAATGGTGACCATGGGCAAGATTATCGAACTGAAAACCACCGGCCAGCGTGCGCAGCTCCGCGAAGCGCAACAAACGCAGCAACTGGTGCGTCTATGGCGCGGCGAACTCGAACACGGCAGCTTCTGCGGTTATGTGGGCAGCGTCGGCCGGGAGTTTTTCCTGTTGTGGGTCGTCGGCGACGGCGTGACCTACGACGGCATGTATGTAATGCGGCATCGCGACATCAGCGAGCTGGAAACGCCGGACAAGCATCACATCTTCATGGAGAAGGCGTTGGTGCTGAAGAATCTGGTGCCGCGCCTGCCACGCAGCTTCCCGCTCGACAGCATCCGCGATGTGGTCCAGGCGGCCAGCGCCATCGCGCCGGTCATCGGCGTGCACGTGGATAGCGAGGACGAGGCGGAGGTCTGCTACATCGGCCGCCTGGTCAGCGTCGAGGAAGACGGCTTCAACATGCAGGAAATCACGCCGGATGCGGAGTGGCTGCGCGAGCCCTCTTTCTTCTCGTGGGACGAAGTGTCGACGGTAACCATGGAAGACGGTTACGCACAGTCGCTGCTCGCCGTAGCCGGCGCACCGCCGCCGCTGTTGCAGGGCGACTCCGGCGTCGGCCACGCGCATTGAGAGCACGTTGATGCAAGACTAAAAAAGCCCGCCAAATGGCGGGCTTTTTGTTACTTGGCGGGCTCACCGTCCAAACAGATTTCGCCGCGCCTCTTCATCCGTTCGCGCATCGAGCTTGCCCTTGATGCCGTCGCCGATCGCGTACGCCCGTTTCGTCGCATCACGATCGCGGATGTGTTCGAACCATCGCCTGAGATGCGGGAAATCCTCCAGCTTCATGCCTTGGTCTTCGTGCGATACCGTCCATGGATAGGCGGCGAGGTCGGCGATGCTGTACTCCTTGCCGGCTATGAAATCGCGCCCTTCCAGGCGCTTGTCGAGCACGCCGTAGAGCCTGCGCGTTTCCCGCACGTAGCGGTCGATCGCATACGGAATCTTTTCCGGCGCATAGCGATTGAAATGATGGTTTTGGCCGAGCATCGGCCCAAGTCCGCCCACTTGCCAGAACAGCCACTCCATCACCGTCGCGCGGCCGCGCAGATCCGATGGCAGAAGGCGGCCGGTCTTCTCCGCCAGATACTGCAGGATTGCACCGGACTCGAACACGCTAAGCGGCTCGCCGCCGTCCGCGGGGGCCTTGTCCACGATCGCCGGCATGCGGTTGTTCGGGGAGATTTTCAGGAAGGCCGGTTCGAACTGCTCCCCCTTGCCGATGTTGACCGGCTTGATGGAGTACGGCACACCCGTTTCTTCCAGGAACAAGGTGATCTTGTGGCCATTCGGCGTCGGCCAGTAATACAGCTCAATCATGGGACAGCTCCGGGACGCAAAATGAAAGCGTCGGGGCCGCCGGCATCCCTTTCAAGACCGGGTCGACAAAAGCTTACGAATGGCTGAAGAAAATTTGCGCGCAAGTAAACGCAGCGTGGCGCTCACCGTTTTCCAACTGCCGGCCTTCGGCGAGCTCACCCACGAATTCTGGAGACATCGCATGAACATCCTCGCTTCGCGTTTTGCCCTGCTTGCCCTTGCAGTGGGCGCCGTGACGCTTGCGCCTAGCTTGGCGTTTGCACAGGACAGCACCTCCACCGGCGCAAGCAGCTCGCCATCGTCCGGTGCCCAACACACGGCGCCAGACCCCCAAAAACAGGCCGCCCGCCTTACCAAGCGATTGGGATTGAGCGCCGACCAGTCGACCAAGATCACCACCATCCTGCAAAACCAGCAACAGCAGCTGGCGGCGGCCCGCGGCGACAGCTCGCTCTCCAAGCAGGATCTGCATGCCAAACTGCATGGCATCCGCCAGGACACGGCAACGCAAATCAATGCCGTACTGACACCTGCGCAGCAAACTCAATACGCAAGCATGAAGCAACAGATGAAGCAGCGCGCGCAGAACGCGCGCAACGCCGGATCATCGACGGGAAGCTCCAACGGCAATTCGAATGCCGATTCGAGCGACAGCCACTAATTCGTTTCGAGGCCGCTGCAGGTCTGCCGGGAACCGACTCGTGCCGGTTCTCGGCAACGGCGCGACTATCGCCTGGACGGTCGTGGCTTTACGCTCTGCGCGTCAGGTATCTACGCGGGAGCAAACGTGACACGTCTCGTTGTCGTCGGCAGCATCAACATGGATCTGGTGACCTTGGCGCAACGGTTTCCCGCGCCGGGCGAAACCCTGCTCGGCGAGCGCTTTCTTTCCGTGCACGGCGGGAAGGGCGGCAATCAGGCCGTTGCAGCCGCGCGGCTAGGCGCTGAAGTACACCTGGTAGGTGCCGTGGGCGACGACAATTTTGCCCAACCGCTGCGCGATGCCCTGCTCGAGGAAGGCATCCACGCCGAACACGTGGTTCACGTCGAAAACTGCAGCAGCGGTACCGCCTCGATCACCGTGGCGGGCGCTGAAAATTCCATTGTTGTCGTACCTGGCGCCAATGCACGGCTGACACCCGGGCACGTCGCACGCGCGCGGGAGGTCATTACCCGGGCTGACGTGGTGCTCGTGCAAATGGAAATTCCGCTGGAGACCGTGGAAGCCACGCTGCGCATCGGGCACCAGGCGCAGGTGCCGGTCATTCTCAATCCCGCGCCCGCTCAGGCTTTGCCGGCGGATTGGTTGAAGCTCGCGCGCTACATCACGCCTAACCAGCACGAATTGGCGACCTTGCTGGGCGCGGACCCAGCCATCGATTTTCGCGAGCTGATGCGTCGCTCGCCGTGCCCGGTGGTCGTGACGCGCGGCGCTGAAGGCGCCTGGTTCCGCGAAGAAGGCGCGCCTGTGCATCAAAGCGGTTTTAAAGTTGAAGCCGCGGATAGCACCGGCGCCGGCGACACGTTCAATGCCGCGCTTGCCGTGTATTTGCAGGAGGGCTTGCCGATCGCCGTGCGCAAAGCCTGTGCCGCGGCCGCTCTGTCCGTTACGCGTCTTGGCGCTCGTGGCGGCATGCCGCGTCCGGCCGAACTCGACGCGCTGCTCGCACGACAACGCGATTGATCATTTGCCGATGCAGAAAGTGCTGAAAATCGCGCCGAGCAGATCATCACTGGTGTAAGTGCCGGTGATTTCGCCCAGCGCATGTTGTGCTTGTCGAAGTTCTTCGGCCGCCAATTCGCCGGCACGCATATCGATGAGCGCGCGGGCGGCATGCTCCAGGTGAACGGCTACCTGCTCCAGTGCAAACACGTGTCGCCTGCGTGCGCTGAAAGTTCCCTCGCCACTGCCGGCACCTGCAAGTTGCTTGAGATGCTCACGCAACACCGCTAGACCTTCGCCTGTTTTTACGGAAATCCACAACCATCGAGCGCCATCGCGGCACTCGTCTCTGGTTTGCAGACTGTCCAGATCGATCTTGTTGATGACCACGATGCGCTCTGCCGAAGCCGGGAGATCCCTCAACCAGGCCAGATCGGTTTCGGCGTGCAGAACATCGCTGACGAGCACGACGACGTCGGCACTTTCGCGTTCTCCGTGCGCACGACGCACACCTTCGCGTTCCACCGGATCGTGCGTGTCGCGCAATCCGGCGGTGTCGGCCAACTCCAAGACGAAGCCGTCCAGGTTGATGCTTTCGCGCACGACATCGCGCGTAGTGCCGGCAATGTCGGTCACGATGGCTCGTTCGCTGCCGGCCAGCGCATTGAGCAAGCTGGACTTGCCTGCGTTCGGCCGCCCCACGATGGCGATGCGCAAGCCATCGTTGAGCCGAACGCCGCGACGTGCTTCGACCAGCAGGTCATCCAACTGCGCACGCAGCGCTTCCAACTTCTGCATGATCGCGGGGTCGGCCAGGAAGTCGATTTCTTCCTCGGGAAAATCGATGGCCGCTTCCACGTGTACGCGCAGGGCGATGAGAGCTCGCAGCGAAGCATTCACCTTGCGCGAGAAAACGCCATCCATCGACTGCAAGGCTGCGCGCGCGCCGGCTTGCGATCGCGCCGCAATGAGATCGGCGACGGCTTCGGCTTGTGCCAGATCCAGCTTGCCATTGAGGAAGGCGCGCTCGGTGAATTCGCCCGGACGCGCAAGCCTGGCGCCCAGCTCGCATACGCGCCGCAACAACAGATCCAGCAGCACCACGCTGCCGTGACCTTGCAGTTCAAGTACGTGTTCGCCGGTATAAGAAGCCGGCGAGGGGAAATGCAGCAACAACCCGCGATCGATCAATTGGCCATCTGCGCCGCGAAACGCGGCAAGGTGCGCGTGCCTCGGTTGCGGCGATCGACCTAACAAAGCCAGCGCGATCTGCGGTACGTTCGCACCCGAAACGCGCACGACGCCTACGCCTGCCGCGCCGGGAGCGCTGGCGATGGCGGCAATGGTGTCATCGTTGGGAGCGGTGGCGGTCATGGATATCAGCATAACCGCGGCGGGCGGCACCTGGCCGCCCGCGCGTCGTTATCAGGCTGCCTTGGCCTGCGCCGCTTCGGCGCGGCGCGTCACCCAGGTCTGTTGCAGCAGGCGGCACAGGCCGTTGACGACGTAGTAAAGCACCAGGCCCGACGGGAAGAACAGGAAGATCACCGCGAACATCAGCGGCATGAACTTCATCATCTTTGCCTGGGTAGGATCCATGCCGGCCGTGGTCGGCATCATCCATTGCTGAACCAGCATCACGACCGTATAGAGGATCGGCAGCACGAAATAGGGATCGGCCGCCGAAAGATCATGGATCCAACCGAAGAACGGCGCCTGGCGCAATTCCACGCTATCGCGCAGCACGTAGTAGAGGCCGTAGAAGATCGGAATGGTGATCAGCAACGGCAGGCAGCCAGCAGCCGGATTCACCTTTTCCTTCTTGTACAGCTCCATCATCGCCTGCTGCATCTTCTGGCGATCGTCGCCGTAGCGTTCTTTCAGCGCGTCCATGCGCGGCTTGAGCCTGCGCATCTTGGCGGCGGATTCGAACTGGGCGTTGGTGAACTTGAAGGTGACCAGATTGATCAGCAGCACGAGCAGGACGATCGACACGCCCCAATTGCCGGTCAGCTTGTCGAGCTGGGCCAACACCCAATGCAGGGGTTCGGCAAAGATCTTCAACATGCCGTAATCGATGGTCAGTTCCAGACCGGGTGCGATGGTCTGCAGGGCATCCGGCAATTTGGGCCCCAAATACAACTGTGCGCTGCTGCTGGCCTGTTGCCCCGGAGCCACGTTGATCTGCGGACCCACGGCGCGAATGACGTAGCGCTGCTTTCCTTCCGGCTCATTCACCGTGGCGCTGGAGAAGCTGTCCGCTTCCTTCGCCGGCGGGATCCATGCGCCGAGGAAGTATTGCTGCATCATCGCCACCCAGCCGCCGGCGACCTGCTTTTGCAGTGGGTCCTTCTCAAACTTGTCGAAAGCAAGCTTGTTGAATTTTTGCTCGGGGCTGTACCAGACGGCGCCGAAGAAGCCGAAGCGCGACTGATCGGAAATGCGCTGCAGGAAGTTGCTGTACACCGGCGTGGGGCGATCGACGCGCTGGAACTGGCGGTACGCGTTGCCGTCCCAGTTCTTGCTGCTGCCGTTGTTGATCTGTTGATCGACATCGATCACGTAGCTGTCGCGATGCAGGGTGTAGCGCTTGACCACCTTGATGCCACTGGCATCGGTCCAGGTGAGATCCACGTTGAGCGCATCCTGGCCGTCGGCCAGCGCGTAACTGGTTTGTGCCGACTGGAAGATCGCACGGTGGTCCGGTGCGGCACCGTCAGCGCTGACCAGCCCGCTTTGCGCGGCGAAGTAATCGGCCGCACTGTCGTCCAACAGGCGGATCGACGCCGGATCGGGATCTTTCTTGGTGCGCGGCGTCACTGGATATTTCAACAGTTCCGAACGCACGATGCTGCCGCCGCGCGTGTCGATGGTGAGTCGCAACACGTCGGTGCTGACCGTAATCAGCTGGGACTGGGCGGAACCCGCCTCGGTAGCGGTGCTGGCGTTGGAAATCGCCGGCGCGGCGCCCGGAACCGTATTTCCGGAAGCATTCGCTGATGCAGGGGTTGCGGCCGTCACCGGATGCGGGCCGTAGTCCTGTTCCCATGCCTGCCAAAGCAGGAAACACACGGCCATCAAGGCAAACATGAGGAAGGTGCGCGTTTGATTCATCGCGTAGCGATCCGATAGGAGGCACCGCACCAGCGGGCCACTGAGGGTGGGAAAAGGAAGATCAACACGCGATTGTGGAGGTGTCGTCGCCGCGCTTCAACGGCACGAGTTTGCGCCAGAGGAGATCGAGCTCGGCAAGAAGCTCCGGGCCTGGCAGTCCGGCGGCCTGCTCGCGGGCCATGAACACCAGGTCCAACGGGGGCAACTCGTGGCGGATGCGGCGAAATGACTCGCGCAGGAGGCGCTTGATGCGGTTGCGTTCGACCGCGCGCTTGGACACCCGCTTGGAAATGGCCAGGCCCAGCCGTGCGTGGCCTAGCTCGTTCTGTCGATAGCGCACAGAAAAACAGCGGCCGCCGAGGCGGCCGCTGGCTTGTCGCAAGGCGGCAAAGTCACCGGCTCGGCGAATCCGCGCCTCGCGCGGCAGGCCGGCGGTAGCCATCTGCGCGAATGCTTATGGGATCAGGCGCTTACGACCCTTGGCGCGACGTGCGTTGAGCACCTTGCGACCATCGGCCGTGGCCATACGAGCACGAAAGCCGTGCGTGCGGGCGCGCTTGAGCTTGCTGGGCTGGAAGGTCCGCTTCATGGCTTCCTCCTAAGTGAATGGGTGAAAAAGATTTGGAAGTATGCGGAATGACAGAAGCCGTGTCAAATAGAACCGTAGCGGCAACTTGTGGATATCCACGTGGATAGTTGCCCGGGGTCTGCTGCTAGACTTCCCGGTCCACCCTGCGCGAAAGCGCCCCTGCTGTGGTTGAAAGTATCCATGAGTGATTTGTGGCGGCGCTGTCTGGAGCGTCTCGAAGGTGAATTGAGCGCCGAGGACCTGCACACCTGGCTGATGCCGTTGCAGGCACGCGATGACGCGGACGGACTTCAGCTTTACGCGCCCAATCCCTACACGCTGGATGCCGTTCGCGAACGCTATCTGCCGCGAATCGAGGCGGTATTGACCCTGCTCAACGGTCAAAAGGTCCCCGTGCGTCTGGAAGTCGGCTCCAGCGCCAATGGCGTTGGCCATGTGCGCCCAGCGGCGCCGTCGCGTCCGGCGGCTGCCGTTGCCGAACCGCCGCCGGCCAACTTCAACCACAACCTGGATCCGCACTACACCTTCGAAACCTTCGTCGAGGGCAAGTCCAACCAGCTCGGCAAGGCAGCCGCCATGCAGGTGGCGCAGAACCCTGGCCGGGCCTACAACCCGTTGCTGCTTTACGGCGGCACCGGCCTGGGCAAGACGCATTTGATGCACGCCGCCGGCAATCTGATGCGCGAGCACAATCCTCATTGCAAGGTCATGTACCTGCGCTCCGAACAATTCGTGGGTTCGATGATCGAGGCCTTGCGCACCAAGAGCATGGACGAGTTCAAGCGCCGCTTCCGTTCTGTGGATGCGCTGTTGATCGACGATATCCAGTTCTTTGCCGGCAAAGACACGACGCAGGAAGAGTTTTTCCATACTTTCAACGCGTTGTTCGAATCCAAGCAGCAAATCATCCTTACTTGCGACCGCTATCCGAAGGAAGTGGACAAGCTGGAGCCTCGCTTGAAGTCGCGCCTCGGTTGGGGCTTGTCGGTGGCGATCGAACCGCCCGACTTCGAAACGCGCGCGGCGATCCTGCTGGCCAAAGCCCACGACAAGGGGGTTTCGGTGAGCGAGAACGTGGCCATGCTGCTGGCCAAGCGGATTCGTTCCAACGTGCGCGACCTGGAAGGCGCCCTCAACACCTTGGCGGCGCGCGCCAACTTCTATGGCAAGCCGATCACCACCGACTTTGCGGAGGAGACGCTGCGCGATCTGCTGGCGACACACGCACAGGCAGTGACTGTGCCGAACATCCAGAAGATCGTTGCCGAGTATTTCGGGGTGCGCCTGCAGGATCTGTTGTCCAAGCGCCGCGTCCGCTCCCTGGCACGGCCGCGCCAGATCGCCATGGCCCTGTCCAAGGAGCTGACCGAACACAGCCTCCCCGAAATAGGCGAAGCCTTCGGCGGCAGGGACCACACCACGGTCCTGCACGCCTGCCGCACCATCAAGAAACTGTGCGAAACCGATACCCGCATGCGACAAGACTGGGAACAACTGATTCGTACGCTTACAGGTTGAGCGGCGCAGTTGAACAAGTTCTTGAAAACCGGCAGGGTATCCTGTGGATAATATGAAGACGCCCTGAAGCACTAAAGTTATCCACTGACGATGCACAGCAGTCGGGACATTCGAGGCACAGGCGATTTTTTTCTAAGTTTTTGTTTTTAAAGAATATTTAAAGCTTATCAAGTTATCCACGGCACCTGCTGCAACCACTACTCTTCTTTTAAAAAACAGAACTGCAGGATAGGGAAAGCAAAAACATGCAATTCAGCATCCAACGAGAAGCTCTGCTTAAGCCCCTACAGCAGGTCGTCGGAGTGGTCGAGCGCCGTCAGACGCTTCCTGTGCTGGCCAACCTGTTGGTGAAAGTCAGCGACGGGAAGCTGTCCTTTACTGGCACCGATCTCGAAGTGGAGATGGTCGCTGCAACGGAAGCTGAAAAGTTGGTCGAGGGTGAGACCACCATCCCGGCGCGCAAGCTGTTCGATATCGTCCGCGCATTGCCCGATGGCGCGCAGATCGAGTTGAAGCAGAACGGCGACAGGGTTGCCTTGAACGCGGGACGCAGCCGCTTCACCCTGGCTACGCTACCTGCGACAGAGTTTCCGACCATCGATGAAATCGAATTGGTTGAGCGAGTCAGCCTTCCGGAGGAAGTGCTGCGCGATCTGATGGAGCGTACGTCTTTTGCGATGGCCAACCAGGACGTCCGGTATTACCTCAACGGCATGTTGCTCGATCTGCAGGAGCATGCGCTTCGTTGCGTAGCTACCGACGGGCACCGTTTGGCGTTGAAGGAAACGGAGCTGGAAAGTAAGGTTTCCACGCGCCGCCAAATCATTATTCCGCGCAAAGGCGTGAACGAATTGGTCGGTTTGCTCGAATCCGGCGAGGGCTTGGTGGAGCTTGAGTTCGGGCGCAATCATCTGCGTGTACGCAGGGGCCAGGTGGTATTCACCTCGAAGCTGATCGACGGTCGGTTCCCCGACTATGAGGCGGTCATCCCGCTTGGCGCCGACAAACGCGCCACGCTCGATCGGGAAGTTCTGCGTGGCGCCTTGCAGCGCGCCGCTATTCTTTCCAACGAGAAGTACCGCGGTGTGAAACTCGAGTTTTCGCCTGGGAAGCTACGCATCGTGGCGCACAATCCCGAGCAGGAAGAAGCCGTCGAGGAAGTCGAAGCCGATACGGTGGTTTCCGATCTGACCGTCGGCTTCAACGTGGGCTATCTACTCGATGCGTTGGCCGCATTGCGTGGAGACAAGGCCCGGCTTAGCCTGCGCGATGCCCAATCGAGCTGCCTGGTGCAGGAAGACGACACCGAGCAGTCGCGACACGTCATCATGCCGCTGAGGCTTTGACGGATCGCATGGCGATCATTGGATGTTTGGATTGTCTCGACGCCGGAGCCCCTGAGCTCCGGCGTCGCCGTTTTAGGGCACCTGTTTGATGCGCTTCGAGAAGCTTCAGCTGCGTGGTTTGCGTTGTATTTCCGAAGCCTCGTTGGACCTGTCTCCGGGGTTCAATTTCTTTGCGGGTGCGAACGGTGCCGGAAAGACCTCCGTGTTGGAGGCAGCCTTTCTTTTGTCGCATGGCCGCTCGTTTCGCAGCGGCGCGCGGGACGCTTTGACGCAGAGGGGAGCAGCGGGACTTAGCCTGTTCGCGGGCATCCGGCACGATGACCAGCGTCTGGTGCGACTTGGCCTGGGTAGGGAAGGCGCTCGATGGGAGGCCAGAATGGACTCCGAATCCGTTGCCATTGGTCAGCTGGTTCGGGAATGCGCGGTGGTTTGCTTCGAACCAGGGTCGCATGCCCTGATCGCGGGAGGGGCGGAGGAGCGTCGTCGGTTTCTTGATTGGGGCGTGTTCCACGTGGAACACGAATTTCTGGCGACCTGGCGTCGCTACCAGCGGGCGCTCAAGCAACGGAACAGTCTGCTGCGCAAGAGCGCAACTACTGAGGAAGCTCTGTTTGAGCCCTGGGAACAAGAAATGGCTCGGGCAGGGGCATTGATCGATGAGTGGCGCAGGAGATATCTGGAGCTCTTGCTTCCTCATTTGCGCGACCAGGCGGCGCTGTTCCTCCCTGAGTTGGGCAATCTGGAGCTTCGCTATCGTCCGGGCTGGACAGAAGGGGAGGAGCTGCTGGCCCTTTTGGCGATTCAGCGCACCCGCGACCAAGCTAGAGGGCACACGACCTCCGGCGCTCATCGCGCTCATTGGTCGCTCTCGTTTGCGCAGGCTCCCGAGCGCGAGCACCTATCCCGAGGGCAGGAAAAGCTGGTCGCGCTCGCCTGCCTTCTCGCGCAAGCGCGCCTGGACGCGCAGATACGCGGCGAATGGCCCATCGTGTGCCTGGACGACCTCGCCTCGGAGCTCGACCAGGCGCATCAGGCATCGGTAGTGGAGAGCTTGAAGGGCACCCCCGCCCAGGTCCTGGTGACCGGAACGGACACTCCAGGGGCGCTGGAACGTGTGCCTGCTCGAGTGTTCCACGTGGAACAAGGCCGGTTGACGCCCCTGCTATAATCAACCGCTTACATCCAGTCCGGCATCCATGGCGCCGCGTCGGGCGGATTAATGGCGTCGGGACATGGTTATTGCATGAACGCATCCTACGATTCGAACAGCATCAAGGTACTCAAAGGCCTGGAAGCGGTGCGCAAGCGCCCTGGGATGTACATCGGTGATACCGATGACGGTACCGGCCTTCATCACATGGTGTTCGAGGTCGTGGATAACTCCATCGACGAAGCGCTGGCCGGTTTCTGCGACCACGTCATCGTCACCATCCACGAAGACGAATCCGTCAGTGTCATCGACAACGGACGCGGCATTCCGGTGGACATGCATCCGGAAGAGGGCCGCTCTACCGCCGAAGTGGTGATGACGGTGCTGCACGCCGGCGGCAAGTTCGACGCCAACTCCTACAAAGTATCGGGCGGCCTGCACGGCGTGGGCGTGTCGGTGGTAAACGCGCTCAGCCAGCACCTCTGGCTGACGATTCACCGCGATGGGCACGAGTATCACCAGGAATACGCGCACGGCGAACCGCTGTACCCCGTGAAAATGGTCGGCCCTTCCGACCGGCGCGGCACCACGGTCAGGTTCCTGCCCAGCCCGCAAACCTTCACTCACATCGAATTTCACTACGACGTGCTGGCCAAGCGCCTACGCGAACTGGCCTTCCTCAATTCGGGCGTCACCATCGATCTGCGCGATGAACGCGGGGAAGGGCGGCGCGATACGTTTGCCTATGAGGGTGGCATTCGCTCTTTCGTGCAGCATTTGGCTCAGCTGAAAACGGCACTGCACTCGAATGTCATCAGCCTGAGCGCCCAGCAGGACTCCATCACCGTCGAACTGGCGATGCAGTGGACCGACTCTTACCAGGAGACGATGTTCTGCTTCACCAACAACATCCCGCAGCGCGATGGCGGCACGCATCTGACCGGCTTTCGTGCTGCGCTTACCCGCGCCATCCAGGCCTATATCGAGAAAGAGAATCTGGCCAAGAACGCGAAGGTCACGCTTTCCGGCGATGACATGCGCGAAGGCCTGATTGCAGTGTTGTCGGTCAAAGTCCCAGATCCGAAATTCTCGTCGCAGACCAAGGACAAGCTGGTTTCCTCCGAGGTGAAAACCGTGGTGGAGCAGGTCGTCTACGAAAAGCTGGGCGAGTTCCTGCTCGAGCACCCCAACGAGGCCAAGTCCATCGCCAGCAAGGTGGTGGATGCCGCCCGTGCCCGCGAAGCCGCGCGCAAAGCCCGCGAAATGACTCGCCGCAAAGGCGCGCTCGACATCGCAGGCTTGCCGGGCAAACTCGCCGATTGCCAAGAAAAGGATCCTTCGCTGTGCGAACTGTTCCTGGTCGAGGGTGATTCCGCAGGCGGCTCCGCCAAACAGGGCCGCAACCGCAAGACGCAGGCGGTGCTGCCCTTGAAGGGCAAGATCCTCAACGTGGAAAAAGCCCGCTTCGACAAGATGCTCTCCTCGGCCGAGGTCGGCACGCTCATCACCGCACTGGGCACGGGCATCGGCAAGGAAGACTACAACCCCGACAAGCTCCGCTATCACCGCATCATCATCATGACCGACGCGGACGTGGACGGTTCGCACATCCGCACCTTGCTGCTCACGTTCTTCTACCGGCAAATGCCTGATTTGATCGAGCGCGGCCACGTCTACATCGGCCTGCCGCCGCTCTACAAATTGAAGCAGGGCAAGCAGGAGCTTTATCTGAAAGACGATGCGGCGCTGAATGCCTACCTGATCTCCAGCGCAGTCGACAATGCGGAACTGACCTACAGTCCGGATGCGCCGCCGATCACTGGCGAAGCGCTGGAAAAGCTGCTGCGCGAATACCAGCTCGCGCTGGACCAGATCGAGCGCCTCGGTCATCGTTTCGATGCCAATGTACTCACCGCCATGCTCGAGCGTTCGCCGATCGACGCTCAGCTGTGGAACGATCCGGCGAGCATGCAGGTGTGGCTGGACGCCGTGGCCAACAGCCTGGCTGCCAGCGGTCTGGGCAAGCCGCGTTACCGTCTTGCACTGCGTCCTGCGACGGCGGAACAGCCTGCCGCAATAGAAGTCGTACGAGAACAGCATGGCCTGAGCCACACCTGGCTTTTGCCTCAGCCGTTCTTCGGTGGCTCGGAATTCCGGCCGATTCTCTCCGTCAGCCAGCAGTTGGCGGGAATGATCCAAGCCGACGCCGTGGTGCGCCGAGGCAACGGTTCGCGTGGGGTCACCCGCTTTGCCGAAGTTCGCGGCTGGTTGCTTGACGAGGCCAAGAAAGGACGCACCATCCAGCGCTTCAAGGGCCTGGGCGAAATGAATCCCGAACAGTTGTGGGAGACCACGGTCAATCCGGAAACCCGCCGCATGCTGCAAGTGGGGGTTGAGGACGCCATCGCGGCTGACCAGATGTTCTCGATGCTGATGGGCGAGGCGGTTGAACCGCGCCGGGATTTCATCGAGGCCAACGCGCTGAAAGTCGCCAACCTCGACATCTGAGAAAAAATGCGGCCCGGAAAATCTCCGGGCCGCACCTTTGCGCTATTTGACACATTAATGCATTAATACGCGCATAAAGTGCCTGGCTCGCCAAATCCAGGGGGATAAACGGCGCTTTGAAGAAATACCAGCCCGTCCAGTGACAGAAAATGCGGGCGCGTATGGCGTGAATATTATAAGTTATTGATTTGTAAAAGGCTTTCATGTCGCAGTGCGACTTGTTATCGATAGTCTGCTCGGGTTAATCTCAGTGATCCCCCGCACAGCATGTGCGTGAAGTCCGACTCCTTTCAATTTGAGGAACGCCATGAAACACGCTTCCCTGAAGATGCTGGCCGGCGCTGCGCTTGCGCTTATGTTGGCGAGCACTCCGGCGCTAGCGAGCGACAATTCGTCGTCGAGCGATCAGAAAGCGGCTCCGCTTTATCCCAACGCCACGCGTAAAGAGCCGAAGATCGATCTCACCGACGCGAAGGAGCAAAAGGCGCTCAACGAAGGTATCGATGCCGCTCAGGCCAACGACAACACCAAGGCCGCGCAGATTCTTCAGCCGATCGTCGATAGCAGCAAAAGCAAATACGCGCAGTCGATGGCGCTGCAGGCATTGGCTCGCATCGATGCGATGAACAAAAACCTGCCGGCCGGTATCGACAAGTTGACCAAGGCGCTCGCGAACAACAGCTTGCCGAACGATGCGTACTTTCAGGTCGAATACGAACTGGCAACGTTCTACCTGTTGAACCAGCAATACCAGCCCGCCATCGACACTGTCGAAAAGTGGCGTGCAGAAGGCAAGAGTGAAACGCCCGAATCCTATGCGCTGGAAGGCGAAGCCTACTACCGCATGCAGAAGTATCCGGACTCGATCACCGCGCTGCAGAAAGCGCAGTCGATGGCTGGCGCCAAAGCGGACCCGCGCTGGAATCAGCTGTTGATCCTCGATTACAACGATTCCGGACAGAAAGACAAAGCCGCTGCACTCGCGTCGAAAGCGGCCAGCTCCTCGCCGACCGATTCCACCAGCTTCCACAACGCGTTGAGTCTGGACATCCAGATGCAAAAGTTCGACGACGCGCTGAAGCTGATGGAGCAGGCACGTGCTGACGGCAAGATTCCGTTTACGGAAAGCGACTACGTCACCATGGCCAAGCTGTACATGAATAACGCGCAGGCAGACAGCAACCAGGATCCGAGCGCGGATACGACCAAGGCGGTCCAGGTTATGCAGGACGGCATGACCAAAGGCATCGTGAAATCCAGCGCCGAGAATTACTCGCTGATGGGCGACGCCAACATGATTGGCCAAAACTACAGCGATGCCGCTGCGGCCTATCAGAAGGCGATCCCCTCGGCCAGCGACGGCGAGCCTGCCTACAAGGCTGGCGTGGCCTACGTGATGGCCAACCAGTACAGCGAGGCGAAGTCTTTGCTGCAACAGGCCATCAACAAGGGCGTGAAGCACAAGGGCAAGGCCTACATGGCTCTGGCTCAGGCAAATATTGGGCTCAAGGACAAGCCCGCTGCTGCCGATGCAGTCATGCAAGCGGAAAAGGACCCCGAAACCGCTGCGCAAGCCAAGAAGTGGCTCAAGGACGCCAATATTGGCAGTTGATTTGTAAGCACGCCTCGTTTGTTTCAGCGGGTCAGATGGACGTCCATTCGGTTGTCATCCAAGGCCTACACGAAAGCTATACAAACTAGACGTGCTGTTGTACCGTTGGACTTTTCCCGCATTGTCCAGTGGCAAACGTCACCCTTCTTGGGAACAGCTTTGCCACCGGATGCTGCGACCTCGACTCCGATTTCACTAGCTCCTGATTGAAAGCGACAGATGGCCTCAAGTAACCAAGATACCGGCACTAAGCCGTTCAGTTGGGGGCGCACGTTGGCGCTGGCGGTAGCCATTGCGCTGCATGCCTTTGCTTTCCTCATACTGATTGCGCCTGCGGCGCCGCCGAAAACGGCAGAAGTTCAGAAAGAAAAGATTGTGCAGGTGAACTTCATCGAACCTCCGCCGCCGCCGCCGCCCCCGCCGCCGCCGCCGCCGGAGCCGCCGAAGCAGCCACCGCCGAAGATCATCAAGCAGGTGGTTCCGCCGCCGACTCCGCCGCCGCCGGCTCCGCCGCCGGCCGTGCAGGAAGCGTCGACCAACCCGCAACCGTCGCCGCCGCCAGCACCACCGGCACCACCGGCGCCGCCGCAGGATATCCAGGCCGCACAGGACATCAGCTACAACAGTCGTATGCAGCCGAAGTATCCGCCGCAGGCTATCCGCCAACGGCACGAAGGCACGGTTACGTTGTTGATTCTGGTGGCTGTGGATGGCACACCAAAGGACATCAAGGTCGACCAGTCCAGTGGCTTCCGCGAACTTGATCGTGCGGCCATTGAAGCGGCTCAGAAATGGCGCTTCAATCCGGAAATGAAAAACGGTAAGAAGGTTGAGGGCTACGTTCGCGTACCGGTCAACTTCAATCTCAATCAGCTGTAATACCAATTACAGTTACAGTTCACGCCTGACTTCCAAGGGTAGCGTTTATGTTCCAACAGACTCCTGCTTCCGATGCCGCCGCTCCGGCTCTGGGTGGCAACGCCAACGCCCAAGCCATGCAACAGATGGGCTTCGGCGACCTCATTCACCACTTTGACTTCCTGGGTTGGACAGTCTTTGTAGTGCTCGTCGTGATGTCGTTCTCCTCCTGGTATTTCATCATCGCCAACGCCATCCGCAATTCGATGGTGCGCGGTCGCGCCGACGGCGTGATCAACGGCTTCTGGTCCAACAACTCCACCCAGGACGCGATCCGCGAACTGGAAGCTCAGCCCAAGGGCGAACCCTTCTCGAAGATCGCTCTCGACGCCGCTTCCGCCGTGGCTCACCACCAGCAGGCTTCCGCTGGCGGTGGTCGTCTGGCCGAATCGCTCAGCCGTTCGGAATTCGTCGACCGCGCACTGCGCCAGGCCATCGCTCGCGAGAGCCTGCGTCTGGAAGGCGGCATGACCCTGCTCGCAACGGTCGGTTCGTCGGCACCGTTCGTCGGTCTGCTCGGTACGGTGTGGGGTATTTACGGCGCCCTGATCCGCATCGCCGCTACCGGCAATGCCTCGATGGAAGCTGTGGCCGGCCCCGTGGGTGAAGCGCTGATCATGACCGCCTTCGGTCTGTTCACCGCTATCCCGGCGGTGCTCGCCTTCAACTTCTTCACCCGCTCGAACCGTCTGACCTACGCTCGCTTCGACGAATTCGCGCACGACCTGCACGACTTCTTCGCCACCGGCGCACGCGTCGAAGGCGTTGCTCAGACTCAGAAGTGAGGATTGACCCATGGCGATGAGTTCCGGAAACGAATCCGGCTCGCCGATGTCGGAAATCAACGTCACGCCGCTGGTCGACGTGATGCTGGTGCTGCTGATCATCTTCATGATCACAGCACCACTGATGTCGCACCGGGTTAAGGTGGATCTGCCCCAGGCAAATCCTCACCAGGAAGAAAAGACGCCGCCGCTGGATACTATCGATCTTGCGGTCAAGCCGGATGGCAGCATGTTCTTGAACGACAGCCAGAATCCGATTACCGACGTCGAGCTGAAGTCCATGTTTGCTGCCTACGCCCAGAAGTCCCCGCAGCCAGAACTGCAACTTCGTGCCGCGCACGACACGGAGTTCAAGATGGTTCGCAAGGTTCTCGGCGAAGCCAAGGATGCAGGCATGGTCCACGTCGCTTTCATTACCACTGGTAAGGAGTGACGAGCCATGGCATTCAGTAGTGGAACTGGCAAGGGGCCGATGGCCGACATCAACGTGACGCCGCTGGTCGACGTGATGTTGGTGCTCCTGATCATCTTCATGATCACGGCGCCGATTCTGACCCACAAGGTCAAGATCGATCTGCCCCAGCCGAATCCGAACGTCATTCCGCCGAACAATCCACCTGAGCCGATCCATTTGAAGATCGACCAGTCCGGTACGTTCTATTGGAACGACACTCCGGTGGACGAGCAGCAGCTCAAGACGCAGATTGCAGTGATTGCGACCAAGAGCGAAGCAGATCAACCGGAAGTACAGATCGACGCGGCTGACGCAGTCCCCTATCAGGTGGTTGCGCGTGTTCTGGCTGATGCGAAGAGCTACGGCCTGAACAAGATCGGCTTTACCGACAGCAACGGGCAGTAAAAACGGCCATTGAATCGGAACAGTTCAATGATCGTGCAGCGTTACCCGCAAAAACCCCCGCGAAAGCGGGGGTTTTTGTTTGTGCTCCCATTATTTGGATGTCTGTTTGTCAGCGAAGGATTTGCAGGTACTTCCTGACGGTGTTGGCCAAACCTTCATACAGCGCTTCGCCGATCAGCGCGTGCCCAATGGACACTTCGGCCAGGCCGGGAATCGCTGCGCGCAAGGTACCCAGATTGGCCTGGCTGAGATCGTGTCCCGCATTGACCGCCAAGCCCACCTGTTGCGCACGGCGTGCGGTTTCCACGCACAGCGCAAGTTGCTCCGCTGCGTGGCCGTCCTCAAAGGCTTCCGCGTAGGGCCCTGTATAAATTTCCACGCGCTGGGCGCCGATGGCGGTAGCGTGCTCGAGCCCCTGGGCAGCAGGGTCCACGAACAGGCTTACTCGACAACCCAACTCGCGCAACTCGCCGATCAGCGGGCGCAACCGTTCGCGTTCGGCCTCGCTGGCGAGATCGAAGCCGTGATCCGAAGTGATCTGGCCATCGCTGTCGGGAACCAGGGTCACCTGCGCCGGACGCACCTCGCGGCAAAGGGCGATCAGGCCGGGATAATCACCGCGCGCTGCGGCGAAAGGATTGCCTTCGATGTTGTACTCGACCCGCCCGCGCAGCAACGCGGCCAGTGTTCTTACGTCATCCGGCCGGATGTGACGCTGATCAGGGCGCGGATGCACGGTGATACCGCCACAGCCGGCTTCGATACAGGTGGTCGCGGCGCGCGCGATATCGGGTTCGTGGCCGCCGCGTGAATTGCGCAACACGGCGATCTTGTTGAGATTGACGCTCAGCAGGGTCATGGACTTGAAAAACGTGCTTCGGGCCGACCACAGTGCGCCGTTCAGGCGTCCGCGGCAAGTGTCCAGATGTTTACCAGCAAAGGCGGCCCGCGCCAGGCCAGACTGGCCACGTAGCCGGTATCGAGCTCGAGTTGCTGCAACTGCCATTGGGATGCATCGTCGCCATCCAGCCAGAGCAGTCCGGGCTCGCGCGGCGGTACGCTCAAACGCAGCCGATCAAGGCCAAAGGCGACGCCTCGACCAAGGGCTTTGACCACGGCTTCCTTGCCGGTCCAAACGCGCAAAAAGGCGTATTCGCGCTGGGCAGCGTCCAACGCAGAGAGATCGCTGCATTCATCCGGATGAAAAAAACGCTCAGCCAATGCGATGGCGCGCGGCCTTGGCCGGATGCGTTCGATGTCGATGCCGGGAACGATGTCGCGCGCGACGGCGATAACGGCCTTGCCCCCGCTGTGCGACCAATTGAATTGCAGAAGCCGGTTCCATGGGGATGCCAGTTCGGGACGGCCATGCTCGCCCTCCCGCAATACGACCTGCTCGGATGGCAGCCCGAGATAACTGCCCAGCAGCGAAAGCAAAGGGCGGCGGTGTTGTGTTCTTTGATAGTCGAGCAGCCACACGTGGACGCAAGTGCGGTCCAGGCGAGAGGTGATTTCGGCTATATCGTGCCCGAGGACGGTGCGCATTGACGCATGCTGCCGACAGCCGCCGCTTGAGACAAGAAGCGGCGGCTGTCGGTGAGGTCGAATCAACGAATCAAGCGTTCGTCGACCAGATTTTTTACGACACCCGGATCGGCCAGGGTGGAGATGTCACCCAGCTGCTCGGGCTGGTTTTCGCCGATCTTGCGCAAAATGCGCCGCATGATCTTGCCGGAGCGGGTCTTGGGCAAACCGGGTGCCCACTGCAGATAATCGGGTGTCGCAATCGGTCCGATTTCCTTGCGCACCCACGCTACCAACTCTTTGCGCAACTCATCGCTGCCCTGCTCGCCGGCCACCAGGGTCACATAAGCGTAAATGCCCTGGCCCTTGATCTCGTGCGGACAACCCACCACTGCGGCTTCCGCCACCTTGGGATGCGAAACCAGCGCGCTTTCCACCTCGGCAGTGCCGATGCGGTGGCCCGATACGTTGATCACGTCATCGACGCGGCCGGTGATCCAGTAATAGCCGTCCTCGTCGCGCCGCACGCCGTCGCCGGTGAAATAGTTGCCTGGATAGGCCTTGAAATACGTGTCGATGAAACGCTCGTGATCGCCGTACACGGTGCGCATCTGGCCAGGCCACGAGTCGGTGATCAACAGATTGCCCTCGCAGGCGCCTTCCAGCACGGTGCCGCTTGCATCGACCACGGCGGGCTTGATGCCGAAGAACGGCAATGTCGCGGAACCGGGCTTGGCATCGATAGCGCCGGCCAGCGGCGTAATCAGAATGCCGCCGGTCTCGGTCTGCCACCAGGTATCCACGATGGGGCAACGCTCGTCGCCGACCACCCGGTGATACCACTCCCACGCTTCCGGATTGATCGGCTCGCCAACCGAGCCAAGCAAACGCAAACTGGCACGTGAGCAGCTCTTCACCGGCGCTTCGCCTTCGCGCATCAAGGCACGAATCGCCGTCGGTGCGGTGTAGAACAGGCTCACCTGGTGCTTGTCCACCACCTGCCAGAAGCGACTGAAGTTGGGGTAGTTGGGGACGCCGTCGAACATCACGGTGGTGGCGCCGTTGGCAAGTGGTCCATAGACCACGTAGCTATGCCCGGTAACCCAGCCTACGTCGGCCGTGCACCAGTAGACGTCGTCCTCACGCAGATCGAACACCATTTCGTGCGTAAAACTGGCGTAGACCAGATAACCGCCGGAGGTATGCAGCACGCCCTTGGGTTTGCCGGTGGAGCCGGACGTATAGAGAATGAAAAGCGGGTGCTCGGCCTCTACCGGTTCCGGTGGGCAATCGGCGGATTGCCCTTCCATCAAAACGTGATAGTAACGATCGCGTGGCGACTGCATGGGTATGGCCGAGCCGGTGCGGCGGACCACGATCACCGTCTCCACGCTGTTGGTGCCCTGTCGCTCCAATGCGGCGTCGACATTGGCCTTCAGCGGAATCTTCTTGCCGCCACGCACGCCTTCGTCGGCAGTCACCACCACTTTGGCCGCGGAATCGGCGATGCGTCCCGCCAGGGAATCGGGCGAAAAGCCGCCGAATACCACCGAATGAATGGCACCGATGCGTGCGCATGCAAGCATGGCCACCGCCGCCTCAGGAATCATCGGCATGTAGATCGCCACGCGATCGCCCTTGCCGACACCCAGGTGCTTCAGGGTGTTGGCGAACTTGCACACCTCTGCGTGCAGCTCGCGATAGCTGATGCGGCGGGATTCGTTGGGGTCGTCGCCTTCGAAGATGATCGCGGTTTTATCGCCGCGGGTGGCCAGGTGGCGGTCTAGGCAGTTGGCCGATACGTTGAGCAGGCCATCTTCATACCAGCGAATGTGCAGATCCCTGGGATCGAACGACACGTTGCGGATCTTGCCGGGCTTTCTGGACCACGCCAGTCGTTCGGCGACACGCCCCCAGAAACCGTCGGGGTCCTTTATAGATTCGGCGTACTGCTGCTCGTAACCTGTCTTGTCCAGGCGCGCCTTGGCGGCGAATGCGGGATCGACCGGATAAACCTTTGACATGCTTGCCTCCTGCTCACCGATCGCCCGGGAGCCCTCTCAGTGGGAACTGCATGACACCTGCGCAGCGTCAACCCACCGAGTGTAGCGTTTAGGCGGCTAAACCGCCAAAGTTGCGGTGCAGCATTCACTCTTCGCCAGATTTTTCGCGCTGCCGGTTTCGCCACTGTTCAAGTGGCGGTTCGGGTTGTGCGTTGGCGTCGATGCGCGCCTGCGCAAACATCAACGCGGTAGCGATTGCCCCAACGATGGCCAGCAGCAGCCACAAAGCCATGGCGCCGGGGCCGTGCCGGGTAAAACACAAAACCAGCGACAACAGTGTTGCCAGCAACCACAACCATCGCATGGACGGCTCCTTTTGGACTCGTCGCGTAGCGAGCATTTTAGCTCCGCAGCCAGCGGGGAAATGCGATGTCGTCACCAGCTCTTTACCAGTCTGGCCTAGGGCCTGTTAGCACTATTTTCGTAGCCCGCGTTGTCGTTGAGTGGTCGTCAGGTGGTAGTGCGTGGCACTGACTTGGCTGGCTGCCAAGCCGGTGCCGCGTGCTGCCGCATGGCGGCCACTCAACGGCAACCCTACGGGCCGGGTCTGTTTGCCCGCAATCCCGCGTCATCGCTCGGTCGTGTACGGACGTACACTCCCTCACTCTTCCTTGGCTGGCGCGCAAACAGCTCCCGGCGCGGGCCACGAAAATAGTGCTAACAGGCCCTAATATGACCGCCTTGATCCTACGCAGGGGAATACGTAGCGATGGCCGAACCCGATCCGCCCGGCGCACCGGTGCGCTGGCGGCAATCACTCTGGAAGGTCTTTGACGGTTTGGCCATCGGGCTGGATCACTGCAAGCCGATCCGGGTTTCCCTGCTGGTGCTTGCTTTCGCAGCGCTGGTGATCAGCAACGTCGATCAGGCCAGCGAACTGTTCCTGATCGCGGTATGGGCCGACCCCAGCAACGCGCGCTATGTCGCCCTGCTGGCGACCAGTGCCCTCGCTGGCCTGGCCGTGTGGTACTCCGCCCGCAATGCCTACCACCTGGTCTACCCTCGCTGGCCGGCGCTGCAGGATCCGCGTGCTGCGCCGTTGCGCCGATGGCTGCCGCGCGTCCTCGGTGCCCTGGTGCCTTTATTGGTGCTGTTCGGCTACTTGATGACCTTGCGGGGCACGCCGCATGCCACGTGCATGACTGCCGAGCAGTGTCATCGGCGCAATTGGCACGTGGCGGGGCTGTTGGTGGAGGCCGCGGCCATCCTCACCTTCTTCATCGGGCGGCGCTCGCTGCCGGGTGGATATCGGATCTCGAATGCGCATGCGCGCAGGTCCGATTCCATCCGTACGCTTGGTACCGTGCCACTCAGCATTTTTATCGCGGCGCTGATCCTCAACGTATTGATTACCGTGCTGGTGGTGATTCAGCCACGTCAATTCGACAGCCTGGGTTCGCTGGCCGTGTTGCTGATCGTGGGAAGCTTCTTTTGCATGAGTGGTGGATTCCTCTGCATGCTCGCCGATCGCCGCGGCATTCCACTGCTCAGCTTGCTGCTGTTGGCGGCCGTGAGCCTGCATGCCCTGCATTTGAACGACAACCACCGCGTGCGCCAGTACCCGTCCATGAGCACGCACCAGCGGCCGGCTGTCCCACCGGCCGATCGTCGGCCCCGTTTCGATGACTACGCCACGACGTGGCTGCGCAGCCGATGCGTGCCGCAGCATTCCTGTCCGGTCATCGTGGTGTCGACCGAAGGTGGAGGCTTGCGCAGCGCGGCCTGGACCGCGATGGTGCTGAGCCGCTTCACCACGCTCGTCGATCAGGCTGTACCGCCCGAGGGTGGCGAACCGATGTTCGAGCGCTATACGTTCGCGGCAAGCGGCGTATCGGGCGGAAGTCTTGGCTTGGCCGCCTATGTCAGCGCTTTGCAGGTTGCGCCGAAAACGGGCCTCGCCGCGCAAACGCGTGTCGAGCAGATGCTCAACCACGACTTTCTTGCGCCGGTGATGGCCAATGCGTGGTTTGTCGACTTCACTCAACGTTGGATGCCCGGCGCGCTGTTCGACGATCGGGGACGTGCCTTGACCACGGCCTGGGAACAGGCTGCGCAAGCGCAAGGCATGAATGCGTTCGCGCACCCGTTTTCCGAGCTCTATACACGTGCCGATGGCAGCGTAAACACCGACGTGCCCGCGCTCTTCTTCAACAGTACGACGGTAGGGCAGGGCTGGCGATTCGTGCAGGACCCATTCCGGCCGTTCGATAAAAGTCCCTGGACGACCGCCTACGACGGTTCGCTGTGGCTGGATCCGCGCATACCGTTGAGCGAAGTGGTGCTCAACAGCGCACGCTTCACTTATCTGAGTCCCGCCGGCACGCTCGAGACAGCAGCACTTCCCAGCGAATCATCGCCCGTGCCGGCAGACTTCCAATTGGTCGATGGCGGCTATTTCGAGAATTCAGGCGCCGCCACCCTGCGCGAAATCGTCCGCCGCTTGCGCGCCATTGCGGCCAAGCAGGGACAGCCGGTGCAGATCATCGCCTTGCACATCAGCAACGATCCCAGCCTGCGCGACTTTGTCGACGCGCACGACACCCGTCAACCGATTCCTCTCTATTCGGCGGCGTGCAGCCGGATACCGAGCGCATCGGAACGTTCGAGCTACGGCGAAGCCACCGCTCCCCTCGTTGCCCTGCTCGACACCCGCGACGCGCGCGGCGAATACGCGCGCGAAGAATTGCTTGCGTCGCTGCACATTCAACCGGCGGATGCTGGCGACAGCGACATTCTTTGGCATCTGCGCCTGTGTCCGGGCAATTATCCATTGCCATTGGGCTGGGCGATCTCGCCGCCGGTATTCGCCGAAATGCATCGGCAGCTGGAACAGAACTATCCGCTTGCAGGCATGGCCGGCTGGCTTGCGCAGCGATTGCGCACGGCCAAACAGCCATGACGTGTCGCGCCGTCTGAGACGGTTTCGGGGCATCATCGCCGAATGGTCGATCTACCTCGTGCATTCAAAGGCCGCGGCGCCGCTTCCAATCCGGAAGGGCGTTTCGAAACGATCCGTCATCACGCGGAAGACGACGGCTGGCAACGCGACGTGCTGGACGAAGAAGTTGCTCGCCCTCGCACCGAAGTGACGGAAGAGCGCGCGCGCAGTGTCATCACGCAGAACGATTCGCCCGACCTCAAGTTCAGCCAGGCCATGAACCCCTACCGCGGTTGTGAACACGGCTGCATCTACTGTTTTGCGCGCCCCAGCCACAGCTATCTCAATTTGTCGCCGGGACTCGACTTCGAAACCAAGTTGCGCGCCAAAACCAACCTGGCCGAGGTGTTGCATGCCGACCTGGCCAAGCCGGGCTACACGGTCAGCCCGATCAACATCGGCAGCAACACCGATCCCTATCAGCCGATCGAAAAGCGCTGGCGACTGACTCGCGCGGCACTGGAGGTGCTGGCCCAATGCCATCACCCTTGCACGATCGTCACCAAGAACGCGCTGGTTGAGCGCGACCTGGACATTCTCGTGCCGATGGCGCGCGAGCGGTTGGTGCAGGTATTCATATCCGTCAATTCGCTGGACAACCATCTGGCGGCCAAGCTGGAACCGCGTGCGAGCGCGCCGCACCGGCGCATCAAGGCGATCAAAACCTTGGCGGAAGCAGGTGTACCGGTGGGCGTGCTCGTAGCACCGATCATCCCGGCTTTGAACGACCGTGACTTGGAGGCGGTGCTGGACCAGGCAGCCGAAGCGGGTGCTTCGTGCGCAGGTTATACCGTGCTGCGGTTGCCGCACGAATTGAAAGCCTTGTTTCGCGAATGGCTCGAGCTGCACGCACCGCAACGCGCGACGCACGTGATGAGCCTGGTGCAGCAGATGAACGGCGGGCGCGACTACGACAGCAACTTTGCTACGCGCATGCGCGGCCAGGGCGTGTTTGCTGAATTACTGCGCCGGCGCTTCGATATCGCTTGCAGGCGTCACGGCTTCGGGCGTGCGCGCGAATTGCAATTGAACACATCGCACTTCATTCCGCCACGAAAAGCCTCGCCACAGGGCGAGCTGTTTTGAATTCGCCAGGGAGCCGCACGCCAACCAGATGATCGAAGCATCCCGGTTGGCGTTCAATATCGACCCGCCGTCGCCGGCTTATTGGGGCGGCAGATATTTCTCGAACCAGTTCAAGGCACGCTGCAGAACATCGCGCTGATTCGCCGGGTTGTAGAAATGGTGTCCTTCGTTGGGATAAACCACCAACGACGTCGGCACACCCAGCGCGCGCAAGGCGTGCCAGTATTCGAACGATTGCGGGGCGGGACATTCCGCATCGCGTTCGCCCACCACGATCAGCGTAGGCGTTTTCACTTTCTTGATGAAGTTGATCGCCGAGCTCTTCGCATAGACCGCCGGGTCGTCATACACCGAGGCACCGAAGAACGGGACCATCCATTGGTCGATCAGGTTCTGCCCGTAATAGCTCTGCCAATTGGCGATGCCGGCGCCTGCCACCACTGCACGGAAGCGCTGCGTCTGGGTCGGTGCAAACATGCTCATGAAGCCGCCGTAGCTCCAGCCGGTCAGGCCCAGGCGGCGATCGTCCACCGGTACCAGCTTCTCCACCGCATCGACGCCGGCCAAGGTGTCGCGCAGGTCGCCGTAACCGAAGTCCTTGCGATTGGCCTGCACGAATGCCTCGCCTTCGCCGAAGCTGCCGCGCGGATTGGTCATGAACACGAAATAGCCGAGCGCGGAAAACGGCGCCGCACCATAACCCACCGACGGCCAGTGCGGGACCACGGCCGAAGACGGGCCGCCGTGAATATTCACGATCATCGGATAACGCTTGCTGGGATCGTAGTTGACCGGATACAGCAGCCAGCCCTGCACGTGGAAGCCTTCGCTGTTCCATTCCACCGACTGGGCCTTGCCCCAGCTCGGCTTCAATCCTGCATTGAGGGATGTGACCGCCGCCGGCATCCGATCACCGATCGCGCCTGCGTATACCTCCGGCGCCGACTCGTAAGAAGATTGCCCGAACGCGACCTGCCGGTGATCGGCAGAAAACGACAGCGCGGCTTCGGCCGTGCCGTCGCCGACATAGCCTGGAGCGGTAAACAGCACGCGCTGCTGTTGCGCGTGATCGGCTTGAACGGCGTACTCCGCCAATTGCACCTTGCCGCTGCTGATCTGGCTGACCAGCATCGACTGCGGCGAGCTCCAGCTGAACCATGCGGGGGTGACGTGAATGCCGGGCGTGAGGTCGGTTGGAGCGCCGCCGCTTGCAGGCACGCTGTAGAGGTCGCCACCGGTCGCGCCCTGGTCGCTCATCAAGCCGCCGATGAAGGCGATGCGCGAACCGTCCGGCGACCAGCGCGGCACGGCGATCTGCAAGCCACGTAGCGGGCCGCTCACCGTGCCGGGATTGACCAGCGCCGTGCGCGCCGAGTCTGCCTGCACGCCCTGCACGTAGAGCTGAGCGATCCACCAATTGTTGTCGCCCGGTGCCGGAGCGGCAACATAAGCCACGCGCTGGCTGTCCGGCGCCCAGCTGAATTCGTAGACATAGCTATCGGCAGGGGTGACCCACTGCGCCGTGCCGCCTTGAGCCGGCAGTGTCGCCACGCGTTGCACTTCGATGCCTTCCACGCCAATTTCGCCGGTCTGCGGCTTCGCCGCCGCCAGTGCACTGGCGCGGCGCGTGGCGCCCTCCACGTAAAGGAAGGCCAGCGATTTGCCATCCGGTGCCCAGCTCAGCGCATGCACGTAGCCGCTCAGGTTGGAGAGACGGGCGGGCTTTTCCTGCGACTGGGTGTCCAGCACATAGACATCCGCCTGCTTCCCGCCCATCGAACTGTGCGAACTGGCGCAGTTCGAAAGGAAGGCCAGATGGCGCGAATCGGGCGCCCAGGCCAGTCCGGACTCGCTGCAACTGCCCGGCTTGGAGGCCAGGCCGACGCTGTGCGCGTTCTTGCCATCGGCATCGGCGAGCATGATGCCCGGCTTGTCATTCGTGTCCACCACCCAGGCCAGCTGATGGCCATCCGGCGACAACGCCACCTCGCCGATGCTGCGCACCTTGCCCAGTTGGGTCAGCAAGGCGTCGATACGCGGATCGGTGGTCGTCGCATGAGGGGTATCGGCAACGGCGAGGGGGGCAAACAGGGCTGCCAGCAGCGGCAGCAGCAGGCGAGAGGGCTTGAGCATGACGACGTTCCGGGAACACGGGCAAACCCCAACGCTAGCAGTTCATCCGGGCCCTGCCCACGTGCATGAAGGCACCTCGACAGGGATCAGGCCGGCAGAAACGGATGCGGCCGCCGTTGTACGCCGCACCAACCGCGCCAGGCCATCCATCCCAACGCCAGAATGACCAGCATCCAGGCCGAAGCCAGCAAGACCGTGGAAGATCCGCCGAGCACGGGGGAGGGGCTGAAAAACGGCATGCAAACGTTGTCGAACCCGACCAGCCCAAAGCACAGGGCGGCGATCAGGCCGGCGCTCCATTTGGGTACCGAAACGCCGCCGAAGTTCGACAGCGCGAAGACCAGCGCGATACCCGCTGCGGCGACTTGGCCAAGCAGTGCAATGCCGACGCTCCACGCGTCCACGTGCTGAATGAGCGCCACGGCCAGCACGAGGGCCAGCAGAACCGCCTGGATGGTCAATACGCGCAACAGGCTGGCGCGCAGCAGATTGCGCACCAGCGGCCAGCCGTGGCCAAGCGCCGGCAGCAGCGCCAACAAGGGTAATTCCGCGTTTGCCTTGCGCCAGCGCTGTTGCAGCGTCACCGCGACGACGAGACTCAACGCGGCGCCGCCGTAGCCGGCCAACCACACCCACACGCCGAACGTCATGCCATGCACGATCAATCCCAGCAGTGACAGTATCGAGACACCCGCGCTGCGGGCGCACAGCGACGCAATGATCGCCATCGGCACGAGGACAGATACCCAGCGCAACAACATGCTGTGCCAGGTGATGGGCAGCAGCCAGCCACCGAGAGCAACACGCAGGCTGCGCGCCGGGTCGCGAGGTCCGGTGCCGTTCAAGTCGGCCTTTGGAAGCATCCAGGCCGGCACCGTTTGCATTGCCAGGGCGCTGTCGCGCGATTGGCCCCACCCACCCCAACGATGCCACCCCATCGTCTGAGAGCGGTTCTGCATGACCAGCGCGCGACTGGCGCTCAACCGGTACGGGTCAACCGAGCGCAGCTGTCGGCGCCAGCGAACGGCGATGACACTACAGAAGAGCGCGACACCTGCCAAAACACAAAAGAGGCCGCCGCTCGCCCAGTGCGGCAACGCGAGGTACGGCCTGAAGCTGCTGACCAGAACAGGCACGAAGCCGGACACCGCGGCGACGGAGCGCGGCAGCAATCCCAGCGCCGTTCCTGCTGTCAGGCCGAGCATCTGGATCGCAAAAATACCTGCGAATTCGCCGCCGGCAAGGGTGAGTAGGATCGAGGGTATCGCGGCCAATGTCAGCGCATAAAAAATCATTCCGGGCAAAACGACATTGTGCATGCGCGGTATGCGCAGCTGCCTGGCATCCACCGCCAACAACAGGGAGGGCGCCAGCAGCGTCAACCCGGCGAAGAGGCCTGCATAGCCGTCCACGATAGCCGCTATCCAGACGACTTCGCGCGCATGCAAGTACATCGCGCAGATCGCGCTGGCGGACCAGATCAGTACGGCAATGGTCAACATCGTCCAGCGCATCGTCAACGAGGTCGAGCGCCAAAGCACCATCATCATCGGCGGGGCTTTCATTCGGCGATCTCCACGAAAAGATCTTCCAGGCCCAGCGCGTCAATGCGTGCGCCGGGCATGGTGGATGCTTGCGGCCATTGCCCGTAGCGGTCACGTTCGACAATCAGGCTGAGGCTGCCGTCCTGGTTGCGGCGCCGGCTCAGGCTTTGCGATGGCGCGGCCGACGTCATTTTTGCGGGCAGCCACAAACGCGCATAGCGTTCCTTGGTTTCGTCCACGCCACAGTGCAGCAACAGCTTGCCTTCGTGCAGAAAGGCAACTTCCGAGGCAACGCGTTCCAGGTCGGAAACGATGTGCGTGGAAAACAGCACCGTTGTGCCCGATTCGCCTGCACGCAGCGCGAGCTCGCGCAGCAATTCGCGACGCGCTACCGGATCGAGCGAGGCGGCGGGTTCGTCGAGCACCAGCAGCTCCGGTTGCGAAGCGAACGCGCGAATGAGATCGACGCGCTGGCGCTCGCCCGGAGAAAGCTTTGCCAGCAGGCGGTTGGGCTGGATTTTCCAGCGCTCCAGCGTGGTGCGGATGAACGGAGCATCCCAGCGCGGATAAAACCTACCCACGAAATCAAGCATCTGCTGCACCGTGAGCCAAGCCAGGGCCTCCGGTTGCTGCGGCACGTATGCAATGCGCGATTTGGCCTCGTCGCTCAACTTCAAGGCGGGTTCGCCAAAAACAAACGCCGAGCCAGCCAGCGGCTCGAGCAATCCGAGCATGGCCCGTATGAGCGTGGATTTGCCGGTGCCATTGCGGCCGACCAAGCCCAGTACGCTGCCCGGCGTCAGGGTGAGGTCCACGCCGGTCAGCACGTTGCTGCCTTCGTAGCAGTGAACCAGGCCGCTGGCAGTCAGCGGAGACGCCGAAACGTTATCCGGATACTCAAGTACGGCATTCATCTCAATCTCCCAGCAATTTGGCCAAGCGGCGCAATACGGGCTCGGCGGGAAGTTCCAGTTCGTTGGCGTGGCGCGCCAGTTCTTGCAACTGCGACTCCAGCAACGCCATGCGCTGGCTTTCGCTTTGCACGGTCCTGCGGGTGGCGGCGACGGCCATGCCCTTGCCGCGGAGGCGTTCGAGCAGACCTTCCGCTTCAGCCATGCCATAGGCGCGCGACACGGTCATGGGATTGATCGCGTGAAAGCCGGCCACCTCGCGCACGGAAGGCAACAACTCTCCGGAGGTCAGCTGGCCACTGGCGATCAGGCGCCGCAATTGCTCGACGATCTGCCGGTAGATCGGATCCGGCGCGTTGGGCTGTATGGTGAGTAATGAGGCATCCATGTGTATCAATACAACAATACACTTGGCTTTCCGTCAAGCATGACCTGCGGCACGGTCCGGTGGCGGTAATCCGCATCCCTTACAATGCCCCCATGAAAATCGCCTCGTGGAACGTCAATTCGCTCAAGGTGCGCATCCCGCACCTCACCCAGTGGCTCTCCGATGCGAAGCCCGACGTGGTGGCGCTGCAGGAGACCAAGCTCGAAGACGCTAAATTTCCGGTCGACGAGCTGGCCGCCGCCGGTTATCAGGCGGTCTACGCGGGCCAGAAGACCTACAACGGCGTGGCCATCCTGGCGCGCAACGACGCGGGATTCTCGTTCGAAGACGTGGTCACCGATATTCCCGGGCTGGACGACCCGCAGCGGCGCATTCTCGCGGCCACGGTCGGCGGCGTACGCGTAGTCGACCTGTACGTGGTCAACGGCAAGGCCGTCGGCGACGAAAAGTACACCTACAAATTGCACTGGCTGGAACGCGTGCACGCCTTCCTTGAGCAGGAGATCCGGCGTAATCCCAAGCTGGTCGTGCTGGGCGATTTCAACATCGCCCCCGATGACCGGGACGTGTACGACCCGATCGGCTGGGGCGAGGACGTACTTTGCTCGCCACCCGAGCGCGCCGCCCTGAAAGCCATCACGGATCTGGGGCTGCACGACAGTTTTCGGCTTTTTGAAACCGAAGCTGGCCACTACAGTTGGTGGGACTACCGGCAGGGTGCGTTCCGGCGCAACATGGGCTTGCGCATCGACTTGATCCTGCTCGGCGATGCCCTGAAATCGTCGGCAAAGGCCGTCACCATCGACCGCGAGCCGCGGCGGTGGGAGCGTCCCTCCGACCACACCCCGGTCACGGTGGACCTGGATATCTGATGACGACTGGCAATACCAAGGCAGATTGGCCCAGCTCGCTGGACGACAGCGAACTCGACGAACTTGACAACTACCTGCGCACCCACGCCCAGGATGGCCACCTCCTGCTGGATGGCGTGCACGGCTTGCTGAGCGCGATTTCGGTGGGCCCGATGCAAGTGCTGCCGGAAGAATGGCTGCCCGAAGTGCTGCACGAGCCGTTCGATGACGAAAACGAGGGCAACCGCGTCCTGGCCCTGCTCGCCAAGCTCAACGATTCGATCAGCGCCGAGCTCGACGTGGATGCCTATGAGCCGATCCTGGGCGAAGTCGACACCGAAGCAGGACCGGCGCTGTCCGCAGCGGGCTGGTGCGAAGGTTTCAGCCGCGGCATCGATCTGCGCGCCGGCCTGTGGGAAAAGCGCCTCGCCGACGATCCTTCGCTGATGGAAATGCTCGGCCCGGTGATGGCCCTGGCGGTGGACGAGGGCATCCTCAGCGCCGAAGCGGAATTCGAAAAGCTCAGCGAGGAAGAGTACGACGACTGCCTGACCCAGCTTCCCGCCGTGCTGGTTGCCGTCAACCACTACTGGTTCGAACACCCTGCCACCGAGGCCGAGATCGACGCCGCCAGCCACGGCGACCAGACCAGTAAGGAACAGCCCGGACCCCCGCGGCAACGCAGCGGCCATTGGGTGCATTGACGGTCGGCGCGCCGACGGCGCGCTGACCCGTAGAGACGCCAAGCTTCACCAGGAAACAGTCCGTTCGTACGGCCCTACTTGGGCATGCGATGCGGCAAGCCCATCATGTGCTCCAGATCCTTCCGACAGGAGCCAACCATGACCGAACGCAGCATTCTTCGCCGCATTCGCGGCACCGACACCTCCGACGGCGCGGGCGTGAAGCTCAAGCGCATCATCGGCCAGCCCGGCCTGGACATGCTCGACCCGTTCCTGCTGCTGGACGAATTCCGTTCCGACCAGGCGGGCGATTACATCGCGGGCTTTCCCGAACATCCGCACCGCGGTTTCGAAACCGTCACCTACATGCTTGCCGGCCACATGCAGCACGGCGACAACCACGGCAACCGCGGCGATCTGACGCCCGGTAGCGTGCAGTGGATGACGGCCGGGCGCGGCATTCTGCACTCGGAGATGCCGCAGCAGGAAAACGGCCTGATGTGGGGCTTCCAGTTATGGGTGAACCTGCCGGCCAAGGACAAGATGACCGCGCCGCGCTACCAGGACATCGGTCCAGAGCGGATTCCGGTGGTGCATCCGGCCAATGGGGTGACGGTCAAGGTCATCGCCGGCACCCTGGGTGACGCTGTCGGTCCGGTGTCGGGAATTGTCACCGCCCCGGTGTACCTGGATGTGGCCGTCGAAGCGGGGGCGAGTGTCGACATCCCGTTGCCTGAAGGCCACCACGCCTTCGCCTACGTGTTCGATGGAACCGATGCGCAGGTCGCCGGCGAGCCGCTCCAGCGCAGCGAACTAGCCGTTTTGTCCCCGGGGAGCAGCGTACGCATTGCCGGCCGGGAAGGCGCTGCGCGCGTGCTGCTGGTGGCTGGTCAGCCTCTGCAGGAGCCGGTGACGCGCTACGGGCCGTTCGTGATGAACACGCCCGAACAGATCCACGAGGCCATTGCCGACTTCCGCGCCGGCAAATTCTAAAAAACGACGCTTCAGCCCAGCCATCGCCCTGCCGATAACTTCATCGGCGGGGCGATGTTTTTTCAGGGACAGGTGGCACGAACGATGCACCAGTTCCGCCATCGGAAGCTGTTAAAGACGGCTAACGATAAAGGGTTGCCTAACGGGGAAATTCGCCGTTAAATAAAGATTAATCCAAGCAGGTTCATGTGCCTGTAAAATCCTGCTTCGTGAAAATTTCAGAAACCGTGACTAAGTAGCTGTTTTAAATCATTATGGCCGTTCTGACGCTCGCTTTGATCTTTACCGTCTCCGCCCTCGCGGCGGTTGCCGTCAAGCGCGTACCGGTCGGCCAGGTGCACAGCCTCTACCGTCATGGAAAGCCCGTCCGCCTGCTGCAACCGGGCACCCACGTCGTTCTGCCGCTGCTGGACCGGGTCGGCCATCGCATCGATCTGGGCGGCCGCATGCTGCGCTTCGATGCCTCGCTGGCCGAAACCCATCCGCTGCACGGCACGGTCTATTGGCAAGTGCTGGAGCCGGAGCGTGCCGACGCCGTCATCGATCAGGCCGACCAGCTGATTCGCCGCGGCGTGCTCGACGCGCTCGCCGATACCGCTGCCAATGAGGACGAGCGCCGCGAAATGGCCGCACGTCTCAAGTCCTGCCTCAACAAGGATCTGCGCGAACGCGGGGTCATGGTGACGCGCGTGGAGCTGGAAGCCGCCTGATCGCGTACCGAATCTGGCCAGGTTGCCCAAGAAAGCACCGGCACAGGGGAATCTGAGCAAGTGTGACCCGCCGTTGGCGGGTCTTCTTTTTTACGCTGGCATCGCGGCCATCCCGCCCGGATACTGGCCGACCACTCTTCTCGACGGATAGCTCATGGCCGACCGCGCCGCTCTGCAAACCCAGCTCGAACGGGGCATCGATGCGCTGGGCCTGCGGTTGCCCGCAGAGGCCGTGCCGCGCCTGCTCGACTACCAGGCCCTGCTGGAGCGCTGGAACGGTACCTACAACCTCACCGCGATCCGCGATCCATCGGAGATGATCAGCCGCCACCTGCTCGACTCGCTGGCGATCCTTCCCCACGTGCAAGGCGAAACCCTGGCGGACCTGGGCACCGGCCCCGGCCTGCCCGGCATTCCGCTGGCCATTGCCGCGCCCGGGCGCCAGGTATTGCTGGTCGATTCCAATGGCAAGAAAGTGCGCTTCCTGCGCGAGGCCATCCGCTCGCTCAAGTTGGAAGGCGTACGCGCGCTGCAGTCGCGAGTGGAAGACGTGGAAGGCGAATACGACTGCGTGACGGCGCGAGCCTTTGCCAGCCTCGCCGACATGCTTGCCTGGGGCGGCCATCTGCTGGCGCCCAGCGGCATCTGGCTGGCCATGAAGGGCAAGTCGCCGGAGGAAGAGCTTGCCGGGGTTCCCGACGGCTTCGCCCTGGAAGGAATCCACGTTCTGGACGTACCCGGCCTGGGTACCGCGGAGCGTCATCTGGTCGCCCTGCGGCGGCGCTAGGGCGCCGGCTCCTCGGGCTTCGAGCCTACATCCTGCTAATCTAGCCGTTCTTTTTCACGCACTCGGTACCGGACGAAACATGGCCCGTATCATCGCTGTCGCCAACCAGAAGGGAGGCGTCGGCAAAACCACCACTGCTGTCAATCTCGCTGCTGCGCTCGCCGCGGCGAAGCGCAAAGTGCTGCTGGTCGATCTCGACCCGCAAGGCAATGCGACCATGGCGTCGGGTGTGAACAAGCACGAAGCGCATCCCAGCGGCTGTGAAGTCCTGCTCGGCGAAGCACCGATCGAACAGGCCATCGTCACCACCGAAGCGCATTACGACCTGCTGCCGGGCAACGGCGATCTCACCGCAGCGGAACTCAAGCTGATGGACGCGCTGGCGCGCGAAAACCGGCTCAAGGAACAGCTCGGCAAAGTCGCGCACAAGTACGACACGGTTCTGGTCGACTGTCCGCCGACACTGCACCTGCTCACCGTCAACGCGCTCACCGCGGCGAACGGCCTGCTGATTCCGGTGCAGTGCGAATACTTTGCGCTGGAAGGTCTTTCCAGCCTGCTCGACACGGTGAAGGCGGTGCGCCAACACCTCAATCCGCAACTGGAAATCGAAGGCCTGCTGCGCACCATGTACGACGTGCGCAACAATCTCGGCAACGAAGTATCGGCGCAGCTCACCCAGCATTTTGGTGACAAGGTGTTGCGCTCGATCATTCCGCGCAACGTGCGCCTGGCCGAGGCGCCCAGCCACGGCCAGCCGATTCATCTCTACGACCGCAGCTCGCGCGGCGCGATCGCCTATATCGGGCTCGCCGGCGAGATCATCCGCCGCGAACGGGGTTCGCAGGCGGCCGTAGCCGCGCTGCATGACATGCACGGCGACGCTCCCGGGGAAACGCTGGAAGCCTCGGCGCATCTTGATCAGGAGTAAGCACTGAATATGTCTGCCGCGAAAAAACGTGGACTTGGGCGTGGCCTCGATGCCTTGCTCGGCGGAGGCGAAACCGGAACGCCATCGGTGATCGAGCAGGAAGGCGAGCTGCGCCATTTGCCGATCCAGTACATCCAGCCCGGCAAATACCAGCCGCGCCGTCATTGGAACGACGAGGCGCTGGACGAGCTGGCCGCCTCGATCAGGGCGCAAGGCCTGATCCAGCCGGTGGTGGTGCGTGCACTGGGCAAGAACAGCTACGAGCTGATCGCCGGCGAACGCCGCTGGCGTGCCGCGCAGCGTGCCCAGCTGAGCGACATTCCCGCGCTGGTGAAAGACGTGCCCGAAGTCGCCGTGCCGGCGATGGCGCTGATCGAGAACATCCAGCGTCAGGATCTCACCCCGCTGGAAGAGGCCGACGCGATCAAGCGCCTGATCGACGATTTCGATCTTACCCATCAGCAAGCGGCCGACGCCGTGGGCCGGTCGCGCGCATCGGTGTCGAACATGCTGCGCCTGATCGATCTTCCCGCATCGATCAAGCGCCTGCTCGACGACGGCAAGCTGGAGATGGGCCATGCCCGTTGCCTGCTGACCCTGCCGGAATACCAGGCCGAAGCGCTGGCGCTGGAGGCTGCGCGCAACAACTGGAGCGTGCGCGAGCTGGAAGACGCCGCCCGCAAGGCGCAGACCGCGCCCAAGGGCAAGGCCAAGAATGCCCCGGTACGCGATCCGAATGTGGATGCGCTGGAACGCGAGCTGGCCGAGCGCTTCGCCACCAAGGTGGAAGTGGCACGTGGTCGCGGTGGCCGCGGCAAGCTGGTCATCCACTACCACAGCAATGACGAGCTGGAAGGGATTCTGGGCAAGATGCGCTGATCGATCGAAGAGAGAGTGGAGAGGCGTGAAAAGCAAGAGAGGAAGCCGCGCCCTTGCTTAGCTCTTCTCTCATTTCTCACACCGCTCTTTTTTCGCCGTTTTCCCGCAACGTTCCAACCTTACGCTGGCGCACCAGGCGTCCACACCGTTACCCAGGGTCTTTCCCATGCCGCAACTTTCCGTCGTCGTGCCCGTCTTCAACGAACGCGACAACATTCCGCCACTGCTGGCCGAAATAGCCACGGCGCTGCGCGGCAAAGTGGATTTCGAAATCGTCTACGTCGACGACGATTCCAGCGACGACAGCCGCGCCGTGCTGAACGCCCAGAAGGCCGGCTATCCGGAACTGCGCGTGTTGCACCACGTTACCCGCAGCGGGCAGAGCACTGCCGTGTGGAACGGCGTACACGCAGCTCGCGGTGCCTGGATCGCCACGCTGGACGGCGACGGCCAGAACGATCCGGCCGACATTCCCAAGCTGCTCGCCGCGCGCGATGCCGCCGAGCCGGGCATCAAGCTGTTCGCCGGCTGGCGCACCACGCGCCGGGACAGCTTCAACAAGCGCATTTCCTCCAAGATCGCCAACGCGGTGCGTTCGCGCATGTTGCGCGATAGCACGCCCGATACCGGCTGCGGCCTGAAGTTGTTCGAGCGCGAGCTGTTCCTGCGCCTGCCGTACTTCGACCACATGCATCGCTACCTGCCGGCGCTGGTCAACCGTGCCGGCTATCGCAGCCAGAGCGTGCCGGTCGGCCATCGGCCGCGCACCGCCGGCACATCCAAATACGGCATGCTCGATCGCTTGTGGGTGGGCGTTGCCGACCTGCGCGGCGTCGCCTGGCTGATGCGCCGGGCCAAAGTCACCCGTGTCGAAGAATCCTGAGCGCCATCACGCCGATTGAATGACTGAAGCGTATGCTTGACGGTCGTAGTCTCGTATAGGAGACCGTCCGTGAGTATTGTCGTCAAACGCGTCTACGAGCCCGCCAAAAAAACGGATGGCTATCGCGTACTGGTGGATCGCGTGTGGCCGCGAGGCCTCAAGAAAGAAGATGCGGCCCTCGACATCTGGGCGAGGGAGCTGGCGCCGACGACGGCACTGCGCCGCTGGTTCGGCCACGATCCCGCCCGCTGGGAAGGTTTTCGCCATCGCTACGCCAGCGAGCTGGATGCGCGCAAAACCTTCTGGCAACCCTTGGTGACCCAGGCCGAACGGCATCCCGTGACCTTGCTCTTCGGTGCGAAGGATGAGGAACACAACCAGGCCGTTGCGCTGAAGATGTATCTCGACAGCTGGATCAAGGCGAACGGGCTTGCCTAGCTAAGCATCCGAACGACCCGGATTCCACTCTGCCAGCGCCGCGCGTGTCTTGGCCCGGCCGAGTTCGATCAGCTCGCGTGCGCGATAGAACTCATAAGCGCTCGAGACGTTGCGCGCGATCTGTACCTGCAGATCCGGTTGATACGCCGCCAGGCGAAGACGCGAAAGATTGGCTTGCATCAGATCCATCGACTGCACCAGCAATTCCAGCGCGCCGTGTTCCTGCACCTTGGTCTGGGCGGCCTTGGAGTCGCCTGGAAGCAGCCGGCCGAGCAACCGGCCGATGCCGCGCCTGGCCGGCGTCGCACTGGCGGACATCTGCACGGGCGTATTCGTATCGGCGGGGCCATCGATGCTCACGGCGATCACGTAATCGGCCGGGTCGCGGATCAGCGGCGTCACGGGTACGGGGTTGAGCAACGCACCGTCCACCAATACGCGCCCGTCGATGGAATGCGGGCGGAACAGGGTAGGGATGGCGATGGACGCGCGCACTGCATCGAACAACGAGCCGCGCGTGAGCCACACCTCGCGTTCGCGTTCGATATCGGTGGCGACGGCGGTGAAGGCGATCGGCAATTCTTCAATCAGGGTGTCGCCGATCAAGTCGAGCAGCGTGCCGATGAGCTTCTCGCCTTTGATCAGTCCCCCGCCTGAAAAGGAGAACGACCAATCGACCAGTTTCAGCACATCGAACTTGTCCAGCGAACAGACCCAGTCGCGATAAATATCCAATTTGCCCATGGCATGGATGCCGCCGATCAGCGCGCCCATGGAGCAGCCGGCAATCGCGGTGATCTCGAAC
The DNA here is from genome assembly GCF_016904945.1 of Dyella mobilis. Lineage (GTDB taxonomy): Bacteria > Pseudomonadota > Gammaproteobacteria > Xanthomonadales > Rhodanobacteraceae > Dyella_B > Dyella_B mobilis. The sequence goes on along the minus strand of NZ_JADIKF010000038.1, from coordinate 397,438 downwards.
CCCTGCGCCTCGAGTTCCTCGATGGCACCAATGTGGGCAAGACCCTTGGCACCGCCTGCGCCTAGGGCCAAGGCCACGGCGGGCTTGCGTGCGGGTGCTTTGTCGACAGCTTCTTGTCGGGGATCGGTGACTGCCATCCCTGGCATGTTAGCGCGGGATGGCAGGGGTTTGGACTACTGATAACCGCCCAAAGCCAGCTGAAGCATGATCTTCATTTCCTCACGCAGCGGCAGTGGCGCCACGATCTCCGCATCCGGACCGTACTTGAGTACATCCATCAGCAGTTCGCGCGAATTGGAATACGGCACCTGCAATTCATAGCGGCCGTCCGGCAGCCAGCTTCCTTTCTGCTGGGAATGCCAATGCTCGTCCGCCACCCAGCGCGCGGCATGCGCCGAAAAGCGGATCGTGGCCCACGCCTTCGGCTTGCCGGCAAAAATGCCGTAGCTGGAAGCGAGCAAATCGTTCAGGTCGTTTTCCGCCACGTCGGTGGCAGCGGCCTCCAGGGTATGCGGTTCCACGATGCGATCCACCGCGAAACTGCGTAAAGCCTCGCGGTCGTGGTCCCACGCGTCCAGGTACCAGTTGTCGCGGTAATGCGTCAGCCGTTGCGGCGATACCGTGCGTCGGCTTTCGTTATTGGTGGTGCGCGCACGATAGAGGAAACGCAGCTGCTTGCGATCGAGCACTGCACCGGCGGTGATGCGGAAAACCTGCTGGTCCAGCTTGCGCTCGCCCCACGGAATGACGCGGATACGTTCCACCGGCAACGCCTTGCCGCTGGCACGATCCGACAGCAGATGCTCGATGCGTGCCTTGAACGGCGCCAGCGCGCCGGCCAGCACGCCGGGACCGCTGCGGCCGATCAGTTCGTTCAAGGCCAGCAAGGCGGCCAGTTCGTCCGAGGTCAGCCACAGGCCGGGCAGCTCGAAGCGCTGGCCTTCGGTGGCCTCGTAGCGAAACGCGGCGTGCTCGCCGCCGGCGCTTTCGATCGGTGCCCCCAGGGCGTCCCGCAGGAAGGCAATGTCGCGATATAGCGTGGCGCGCGAGCATTCCAGCTCGTCCATCAGTCTGGGCAGCGGCACCGGGTAATGGGCCGATTTCAGCAGGCGGTGCAGGGTAAGAATGCGCTCGTAGCGATCCATGTCGACTTTCGGCGGCCGGGGATTTGTGTAGCATGAGCATGCTACGTGACGCCCGCAAGCGCGCGTGCGGACTTTCCCCGGTCCTCATGATCAATTCGTCCCCTCCATCGCAGTCGGTGAACGGCGACTTCCATGCCCCTCCGGCAGGGTTGGCGCCCATGCTCCTGGAGGCCCTGGCCCTGTGCGGCTATGGCCTGTGGACCCTGCTTGGCCTGGCCCTGGCGCTGGGGATCTACCGCACCGGGCGCGGGGAAGCGCTGGTACCGCTGACGCTGGGCTGCGTGTTCGTCAGTGCCGGTCTGCTGGCAGCCTGCATGCGCTCGCGCGTGATGCCCGAATGGCATGGCTGGCGCGTCGGCACCGCGCAGCGCCCGACCCGCGAGGCGATGCTGGCCCTTGCCACCTACCTGCCCCTGCTTGGCCTGGCGGGCCTGGTCCGCGGCACGGACGGCTTCTGGGCCACGCGCGTGGCCAGCCTGATCCTGATGATCTGCAGCCTGTCCTGCCTGGTGACGAGTGCCTATGGCTACCGCACGCGCCGTCTGGCCAGCCGGGCAGGGATCGCCATCCAATTGCCAGTGAGCCGGTTGCTTTCAGCCTGGTACAGCGGTGGCCTGTGGTTGTGGGTCTGTGTGATCTTTCAGGCCGATCTCACGGGGAGCGTGGTGGAGCCTTTGCCGTGGGAGATCGGTCTGCTGCTGATGGCCATGCTGCTGGGCCTGGTCGATGGGCTGAACTGGCAATCCCTGACCGAGCCCGGCCTGGGCGAATACCAGCGGGCGGCGCAGGGGTTGCAGTCCCGGCGATTCCTGGCCGCCATCCTGGTCTGGGTGGTGCCCAGCCTCAGCCTGCTGCTGATGCCGATCGTCCCCGGCGGCCGATGGCTGGCACCGTGTGCGGCAACTGCCTGTATCATTGGAAAAAGTCTGGAGCTGTGGCTCTACGACTTTGCGCTTACGCGCTCCGCTCAGGCACGTTCGGCTCAGATCGAACCGTTTTGGCCGCGTGATCGGTATTAATACCGATCTAAACATTCACAGAAGATTCAAGCCGTGCCATTAAAGTGGCGCGTTGCACAACTTTTTAACAATAGGACAACCAGCGATGAAAACTATCCTGCTGACCGGTCTGGCGCTTGCCACCCTGGCCACATTCGCTGCCCAGGCCCAGGACACCTCGTCCGGCGTCCAGACCTCTTGGGGCACCTGGACCGGCTCAGGTGAATTGGGCTTCGCCTCGACGACGGGCAATTCCCGTTCGCAGAACATCAATGCGAAAGTAAAACTGCACCAGGAAACCGATCAGTGGAAGAACGACTTCTTCGCTGACTGGCTGCGCACCAAGGGCCAGGTCACGGTAGTCGATCCCCAGGGCAACTCGATCAAGCAATTCGATACCACCGCCAGCCGCTACGATTTCGGCGCTTCGGCCGGCTACAAGCTCGATACCCGCAGCTACATCGTGGCCGCCGGCCGCTACGACCACGACGACTTTGCCGCCAACCGCTGGCAGGGCACGGTCTCCGTCGGCTACGGCTACATGGCTTTGAAGACGGACCGCACCCAGCTGTCTTTCGAAATCGGCCCGGGTTACACCGAATACCAGCCGGCTACCGGCTACGTGACGATCGAAGGCAAAGAGGTGCTGGAAAGCGAACCGACCCAGCACCAGGTGGTGGCACGCGGGCTGATCAACTACAAATACCGCATCACCGACAACACCTCCTTCGAAGATACGTTCCTGACCGAAGCGGGCAGCAAGAACACCTACATGCAGAACGATGCCGGGCTTGCGGTCAGCATGACCAAGAAGCTCGCCATCAAGGTCGGCTTCCAGGTCCGCCACAATAGCGAAGTGTTGCCGGGCATCCGCCGCACCGACACGCTGACGACCACCAACGTGGTCTACAACCTCTAACCGAAGCGTCCGCCGCGCTTTGCGCGGCCATGCCACGCCAAACCCCTCTTGCCTTTGGCAGAGGGGTTTTTCTTTGCGCGATTTCTGAAAGCGCCTACACGCGTTTCCGCCATCAACCACGCGGCTTTCGCGCATTCGCTATGTCATCCCACGAGTGATTAGGAGAGCCTGAAAAAGGCTCGATAACGCTTGCTCGTGCCGCTTCCATCGCCTGACCTCCAGGGGCATCCGCGCTCATTTCGTACGCAGCACGATGCGCGCGCAAAGAGAGGTGTGTGCGATGAACGCCGCCCGCGCCACACCGCAGCCGAACCAGACCAGACACAATAGAAGGAGCTGTTCAGATGAGGCAGAAAACCCTGATCGCATCGGCCGTTGCGGCGGCATTGACCATGTTTACCTGCACGGCGTCGGCGCAGGATGTCGGCAGCGACAGTAGTAGCGAACCGAAAAAGGCCAAGAACCTGGAGGCCATCACCGTGACCGGTTCGCACATTCGCAGCGTGGATGTGGAAACGTCGCAGCCGGTCTTTACAATGGATCGTCAGGCGATTCAGGCCACGGGTTTGACCAACCTCAACGATGTGCTGGCGCGCCTGCCCTCAGCAGGTACGCCGGACATTACTCCGCAGGACACTTTGTTGAACGGCGCGGATGTGGGCGGGCGCTACGTCGACATCCGTTACCTGGGCTCCACGCGTACGCTGGTGCTGGTGAACGGTCATCGGTGGAGCACCAGCCTCAGCGGCCTCACCGACTTGTCGACCATTCCGGTCGCCATGGTCGAGCGCATCGATGTCCTGAAAGACGGCGCCTCATCCATCTACGGTTCCGACGCCATCGCAGGCGTGGTCAACATCATCACCCGCGAGAAATTCGACGGCGCCGAAGCCAACGTGTATTACGGCTCCAATCAAAAGGGCGATGGCCAGCAGAAAAACGCCGATTTCACCTGGGGCCACAACACCGCGAAGTCATCCACCATCATCAGCGCGTCCTATCAGGACGAATCGCCGATGTGGGATCGCACGCGCGCCATCACGCGCTACGGCGCCGGTCCACGCCACCCCGACGATAGTCTGGGGCTAGGGCCCTGGGGCCGCGTGACGGATCCACGCGCGGAGGGCACCCCGGGCGCCGGCAAATACGATAAGAACGGCCAGTGGGTTCCCAATCAGTACGTCATCAACCATGGCAGCGCAGATACCGGAAACCTGGATAACTACCATCGATTCACCGGCGACCCGAGCGACCTCTACAACACGAACCAGGACTCGACCTTCCGCGCGGGCAGCAAGCTCAAAACCATCTTCGCGCAGGAACGCTACAAGCTCACCGACGACATCACGCTGACGGGCACTGCCACCTACAGCACGCGCGATACCAGCAGCCAGCTCGCGGGATATCCGCTATCGACATCAGGCATCGATACCGCCAACCTGGTGATGGATCCGAACAATGCCTACAACCCGTTTCCCGGCTACGAAACGCCCTTTGCACGCCGCACGGTGGAACTGCCGCGCATTACCTGGGCCAATTCCCGGCTCGCCCACGTAGACCTGGGCGCCCAGGGCTACTTCAGCTTTCTCAGTCACGACTGGAGCTGGGATGCCAACTACACCTTCTCCCAGAACAATATCAAGCAAATAACCACCGGCAATCTGTATCTGCCGAACGTGCTCAATGCGATCGGCCCCACCACGGTGATCGATGGGCAACTGGCATGCGCCGATGCCGCAGCACGCGCCGCCGGTTGCGTGCCGTGGAATGTGTTGGCGGGCCCGGGCCATACACCGTCTTCGTTGTGGTCTTATCTCAATGCCGTAGGTACCGCGCGACAACAGAGCCAGACGGACGACATCACGGTGAACACGAGCGGCGGCTTGTTCGATCTACCCGGTGGTACGGTCAATATCGCCGGAGGCCTGGAACATCGCCGCGAAAAAGGCTACTTCCGTCCGTATGGTCCGGATTCGGCAGGCTTGACGACCAATCTCGCAAGCGATCCCACCAAGGGCCGCTACGACGTGAACGAGGCGTACCTGGAATTGGACGTGCCATTGCTGCGCGACCTGCCGGGAGCGCAAGAGCTGGGCCTCAATGTCGCCAGCCGCTATTCGCACTACAGCAACTTCGGCAGCACGACCAACAACAAATACAGCATACGCTGGCGGCCCATTACCGATCTGCTGCTGCGCGGTACCTATGCCAAGGGTTTTCGTGCTCCGGCCCTGCAGGATCTTTTCGGCGGCAATGCGCAAAGCTTTGAAACTTTCCTCGATCCTTGCGACAGCGCTTATGGTGCTGCCGTGGGCAGCGCGAACGTCGCTGCCGCCTGTGCAGCGGCCGGCGTGCCGACGAACTATCGACAGATCGGCCAATCCGGGGAAGTCGGTCCCAATGGCGGGCAAACGACCATTCCCTTCACTCAAGGCTCAAACCCAAAGCTGAAGCCGGAAACGTCCAGCACGCGCACCATGGGGCTGGTCTACAGCCCGCACTACGTCGATGGCCTGGATGTAACCCTGGACTACTACGACATCCGCCTGAAGCAGGCGGTCACTTACCTCGATGCCAGCGACATTTTGAACTACTGCTACATCGAGAACCTTGCCGACTACTGCGCAAATATCACGCGCGACAGTTCCGGTCTCATCAACTCGCTGCGGGAGGGCCCGGTAAACCTGGGATCGGTCAATACGCGCGGATTTGATTTCGGCATTCACTACCGCCTGCCGGTAACGCCCCTTGGCCAATTCCGCGTCGGTGTGGACGGCAATTATCTGAGCAGCTATCAAACCAGCAATGGTCCGGGGTCGTTGACCAAGAACCTCGCCGGCTGGATGAGCGGTACGCAGGCGCTGTATCGCACACGGTCCAACGTGCAGTTGGACTGGGACTACAAGCAATTCGGCGCAAGCTGGACGGTGCGTTACTTCTCCGGCCTCAAGGACAGCTGCTGGGATGTCGGCATCGAGTGCGATAACCCGGACTATCCCAATCCGGTAAATCCCGGCCAGGGCGTGGCACAAAAAGGTTCGACGACCTTCAACGACGCGCAGTTTCGCTACAGCATGCCGTGGAACGGCAAGCTCTCGCTGGGCGTCAACAACATCTTCAACAAGAAAGGGCCGCTGTACTACAACGTGGCTTCGGCCGGTTCCGGCAGTCCGCCTTACAACCCGCAGTTCGATATCGATCGCTACTTCTACGTGCAATACAGCCAGAAGTTCTGAGCGATCAAACCTTGCGTGCCTGCGACGAGGGCGATCCGTTGGATCGTCCTCGGGTTTTCCTCAGCGCGAAAGCAATGCCGAGGCGCCTTGTGCGAACAATGCCTGGGCCACGTCATGGCCCAGCTTTACCGGATCGTCGCCTTCGCCGGCGGCTTCCGCCAGCAACAGCCGGCCACTGGATACATCGCCGACCATGCCGCGCAAATGCAGCCCGTGCTCGGTGACCGTGCACCATGCGCCCACCGGCACGGTGCAACTGCCGCCGAGCAGGTGATTCATAGCGCGCTCCGCCGTCACCGCCAGGCGCGTATCGGCGTCATCCAGCACGGCGAGGGCTTCGAGCACTTCAATCTGGTCGATGCGTGCCTCGATCGCAATGGCCGCCTGGCCCGGTGCAGGCAGCCAGTCCGGTGCCGCCAGGCGACTGCGGATGCGATCGTGCAAACCCAGGCGTTCCAACCCTGCGCAAGCCAGCAGGATCGCTTCATAGTGACCGGAATCAAGCTTTTGCAGACGCGTGCCGACGTTGCCGCGCAGGTCCAGCAATTCCAGGTCGGGCCGCATGGCACGCAGTTGGGCCTGCCGGCGCAGCGACGACGTACCGACACGCGCACCACGTGGCAACGCATTCAGCTCGGCGTAGTCGTTGCTGACGAAGGCATCGGCGGCATCCGCGCGCGGCAGGATCGCCGGGAGCGTGAAGCCCGCTTCCAGTTCTGCTGGAACGTCTTTGAGCGAATGCACGGCCAGGTCGGCGCATCCTTCCAGCATCGCCACCTCCAGTTCCTTGAGGAACAAGCCCTTGCCGCCAATGGTGGCCAGCGGCTTGTCGAGAATTTCGTCGCCGCGTGTCGACAACGGCACCAGTTCCACGCGAAGCCCGGGGTGAGCGGCGCGCAGGAGTCCTGCCACGTGTTCGGCTTGCCACAGCGCGAGTGCGCTCTTGCGTGTGGCGATGCGCAGGGTCGTGGGCGTCATGACAGCTCCGGTGATAAACGGTCGTCGCTATTGTCGCGCACCGGTCACCCCATGCGCAGCAGCTTGCGCAAGGCGGGGAGATTGCGGCGGCTTACTTCCGGGCTGAAATCCGTGCCGGCGAGGCGCGCCAACACGCGTCCGTCGGCCAACGTCTTCAGACCGATCAGCCGGTGAGCCGGGACCAGGCAGTTGCGATGCAGTCGGATCAACTGGTCGGGGTAGGTTTCTTCCAGCTGGCGCAGCGAATCATCCAGCAGCAGCTGGTCGCCGCTGCGATGGGCGACTACGTACTTTTCTTCCGCCAGCAGGCAGATCACGTCATCCAGCGCCATGCGCACCGGCTCTCCGCGCACGCGTGCATGCAGCCATCCGCTGGGTTCGCGTAGATGCGCTTCCAGCCTCTGCTGCACGCGCCGCAGCGCATCCTGCAGGCGTTCCACCCGTACCGGCTTGAGCAGGTAATCGGCGGCACCAAGCTCGAACGCGTGGACGGCATGCGCCTCGTAGGCGGTGCAAAACACGATTTGCGGCCGGGTCCGGTTGGCCAGCCGCGCAGCGAGCGCCTTGCCGTCGAGCCCCGGCATGTTGATATCCAGCAGCAAGACATCCGGGCGGCTATCGGATAGCGCGGTCAGCGCCGCCTCGCCATCGCCGACGCTGCCGACGATCTCCACGTCCTCGCACTCCCCGAGCAAGGTAGCCAGCCGCGCGCGTGCCAGCGGTTCGTCATCGACGATCAGCACGCGCATGGCGCATCTCCACCGGCAGACGCAGCTTCACTACAAAGCGGCCTTCGTGCGGTCCCGCTTCCATGCTGGCACGCGGCCCGAAATGGTAGGCAACACGCTGGCGAACATTGTTCAAGCCGTGGCCGCTGCCGCCGCTGCTCGGTTCGTCGGCAAGCGGGTTGTCGATCTGGATCTGCATCATGTCGTTCTCGCAGCTGCCGAGCAGCACGATCTCGCCACCCTCGCGGCGCGGCTGGATGCCGTGGCGCACGGCGTTTTCCACCAGCGGCTGCAGCAGCAACAACGGCAGCGAGGCGTCCAGCGGCAGGTTTTCAAGTTCGCGGCGTACGCGCAAACGCTCGCCCAGGCGCAGTTCCTCGATCGCGAGATAGCGATCGACCAGCTGCAATTCGTCGCCCAAGGTGCCGGTATGCGTGTCGTGTTGTCCCAGGGCGGCGCGGAACAATTCGGAAAGGTTTTCCACCGTGCGTTCGGCGGCCACCGGATCCACGCGAACCAAGGCGGCCACCGTATTCATGCTGTTGAACAGAAAATGCGGACGTATGCGTGCCTGCAGGGCCTCGACCCTGGCATGCGCTACCGCCGCCAATCGCGCCTGCCATTCGGCCAGCACGAAAAAATAGCGCAGCATGGCCGCGCCCAGCAGGGCGGCGATCAAGGCATTGTCGCGCACGAAAACGTGCGGCCCAGAAAGAATCAGTTGCATGCCCAGCATCTGGTCCATCCACTCGGCGGCCATGCTACCTGCGGTCACGATCAGCAGCATGACCAGCCAGACGCCGGCATACGGCAGCAGCCCGGGCAGGCGGCGCAACCAGGGATGCAGTTTGCACAAAGCCACGCCGATGACGATCGCCAGCCATTCCACGAACAGCATGCCGACGCTGTAGCCGCGCCACCCCCGCGTGCTTTCCGGTGCCAGCCAGCACAGCGTCACACACAGCGCGCCTACTACCAGCAGGGCGGAAATCACCGGCAGGCTGCAGAAGTCCGGCAGCGGACTGTGCGGTTGAGTCGGTGCTTTGGACGAGGATTCCGGCATGCGGACAAGTATGCCCGCTGCCGTCGCCGCTTTCAGCGCAGGCGTTCGTCCATCCAGCGACGCAGATCCGCGATTTCCTCCGCACAGACCGCGTGCGCCATCGGGTAGGTATGCCATGCCACCTGATAGCCGAGCGCTTCCAGCACCTTGCGGGAATCGACGCCACGCTGCATCGCCACCACCGGATCGAAGGTACCGTGGCCCCAGAAGATCGGCACCGCGGCATTGGCTGCGCCGCGCTCAGCGGCCAGCGAATCGGCGATCGGCAGATAGGTGGACAGCGCAATGATGCCGGCCAGCCGCTGCGAATGGCGCAGGCCCGCGGCCAAGGCGATGGCGCCGCCCTGCGAGAAACCGGCGAGCAGGATGCGTTCGCTGGGCACGCCGCGCTCCTGCTCGCGCGCGATCAGGGCTTCCACCTGGGCGATGGATTCGCGCACGCCCGCTTCGTCCTGTCGCGACACCAGGTCGAAGCCGTAGATGTCGTACCAGGCGCGCATCGCCATGCCGCCGTTGATCGTGACCGGGCGCACCGGCGCATGCGGAAACACGAAACGCAGCGCCGGCCATTGCGCTTCGACCAACTCGGGCACGATCGGCGCGAAATCATGCCCATCCGCACCCAGGCCATGCAGCCAGATGACGCTGTAGACGGGGCTGGCGGCGGTTTCGTTTTCGACGGTGGGGAGCAGGCTCATGGGCTTCAACGATGGGAACCGGAGCGGCATCGTAGCAGCCGCCCCGGTGCGCCGCGTTCATGCCGCCGCGGTCTGCCCGAGCTGCTCCAGCGCGCGTTGATGCGAGCTATGCACGTTGTCGCGTTCCGGCAGTCGGCCGCTGGCCAGACATTCCAGCCATTCGTCCGTGCTCAGCACCGCGGCAAAGTTGGATTGCTGCACCACGCTGAAAACGCGATGGATCTCCTCAGCGCTGGCCAAGCCGGCACGATTGGCATAAGGCACGCTGCCCGATGCATCGTGCAGGAATTCCACCTGCATCCCGCGATCGGCGGCATGCTTGATGGTGGTGTCGTTGCAGTTGTGGGTCATGTAGCCGATCACGGTGAGCGTGTCGATCTGGTGCTCGGATAGCCAATCGGCCAAGTCGGTGCCAATGAAGGCACTTGCCTTCAGCTTGCTCAGATAGTGGTCGCGCGGCCGGCTGGCCACCGTGTCGTGCAAGGCCCAGCCCTGCGAGCCGGTGGCGAACAGCGGCCAATCGGTGGGCGAAGACTGCTGCACCACGATCACCGGAATGCCCGCTGCGTGGGCCGCATCCATGGCACGGCCGATCTGCCGCAACGAGCCGGCCACGGGCGGGTATTGGATCTGCAAGTTGCCGGTGACGTATTCGTTTTGCACGTCGATGACGATCAGTGCGCGACGCGGAGCCTGGTTCATGGCTGCATACCTTTTTGAGGAGGGGGAGCGCTGCTCCCGGTGCGCACATGGTCCGCCGTCGCTCGCCTTGCCCACAGTGGCCTGTTTGCCATTCTGAGATAGAATCGGGCCAATGCTTCCGGGGCACCCGCCATGCCGCTCATCAAGGTCGCCATTGCCGCGTTCGACCAGATCCGGCCCTTTCACCTGTCCGTACCCTGCGCCGTGTTCGGCGATCCCAGCGGTGACGATGCGCCCTCGTTCGACGTGCAGGTATGCGCGATCGAGTCCGGCGAACTGCGCACGCAGGCGGGTTTCGGCATCACCACGCCGTACGGATTGCGAGAGCTGGAGCGGGCCCAGGTAGTCATCGTGCCGTCCTGGCGCCATCCCGCCGAGGCCGCACCGGCGCCGCTGCTGGCCGCGTTGCATCGCGCCCACGAGCGAGGTGCGACCTTGGTGGGGCTATGCCTTGGCGCCTTCGTGCTGGCGGAAACCGGCTTGCTCGATGGCCGGCATGCCACCACGCACTGGCGAGGCACCGAGCATTTCACGCAGCGCTTTCCCGAGGTGAAGCTCGAACCGAACGTGCTCTATGTCGACCAGGGCGACGTGATCACTTCCGCGGGCACTGCGGCCGGCATCGACTGCTGTCTGCACGTGGTGCGGCGCCAGTTCGGCGCGGAAGCCGCCAATCGCATCGCGCGCTCCCTGGTGGTGCCGCCGCATCGGCAAGGCGGCCAGGCGCAATACATCGAACGGCCGGTCTTGGCCGGCGCGCAGGACAACCCGCTGACGCGCACGTTGAGCTGGGCAGAACGCCATCTGGATCAGTCCCACAGCCTCGATTCGCTGGCGGCGCGCGCCTTGATGAGCCGCCGCAGCTTTACCCGGCACTTTCGCCAGCACCTGGGCATGACCGTGGGGCAATGGCTGCTGACCCAGCGGCTGAGCCTGGCGCAGCGCATGCTGGAAACCACCGACCAGCCGATCGAACGCATTGCCGAACGGGCGGGATTCGGCACCGCGCTGTCGATGCGGCAACATTTCGGCGCGGCGTTCAACACCACGCCTTCCACTTATCGGCGCGAATTCCGCGGTCCGGAAGCGTGAGCGGGCTTGCGCCTCGCTCACGCCTGCCATCGCGCTACTTCGTATCCAGGCCGAGTTCCTGGGCAAAGAACGTCAGCATGATCGCGGTGTTGCCCACGCGCTGACTGAACGGTGCGCCGATGCCGTGTCCGGCATTCATGCGCGTCAGCAACAGAATTGGCGCATCGGAGGTCGTCGCGTTCTGCAACGCCGCGGTGAACTTGCGCGACTGCCACGGCGCCACGCGCGGATCGTTGGCGCCGGTGGTCATCAACACCGCCGGGTAAGCCGTATGCGGCTTCACATTTTGCAGCGGCGAATACGCCAGCGTGGCCTTGAACTGCGCCGGGTCGCTGACCGTACCGTACTCGCTCACGTTATAGGCGCCATTGGCGAAATTCGTTTCGTGGCGGATCACGTCGTAGATACCCACCATCGACACCACGGCGCGATAGTCCTGCGGGTGCTCGACCAGGGCGGCGCCCATCAGCAAGCCACCGTTGCTGCCGCCCAGAATGCCCAGGTGCCGGCGGTCGGTCCAATGCGTGTCGATCAGCGCCAGCGCGGCGGCGTGGAAATCGTCGAACACATTCTGCTTGAGCAGCTTCTGGCCTTGCGCGTGCCAATCCTCGCCGTTTTCGTTGCCGCCGCGGATGTTGGCGAAGGCGAGTACGCCGCCGCGCTCCAGCCATGCCAGCTCGGAGGCGATGAAGTGCGGGGCGATCGGGATGTCGTAGCCGCCGTAGCTGTAAAGAATGGTGGGGCGTTGCCCATTGGTTGTCGTACCCGGCATGGACAGCACGGTCACCGGAATCTTGGTGCCGTCCTTCGACGTGCCGTCGATGCGCTGCACTTGCACCTTGCTGTAGTCGGCCGCGGGCTTGACCTCGAACACGGTGTGCAGAACGCCCGTCTTGGCGTCGTAATCGGCCCAGCGCGAGGGCAAGGTCCAACCGCCGTAGGTGATCAAGGCTCGGTCCTGCCCCTGTTCGGCAGCTACGCCCTCAATACCGATGCCGTGCTGGGGCAACGGGAGGCGGCGCACCAGGGTGCCGTGCGCATCGTATTGCTCCATCCACCAGTCCGGTCCCCAACTGCGCGTGACCAGGAAGCCGTCGGCAATCGGCGCGACGTCCTGCAATGCGCCATCGCGTTGCGGCAACATCGTGTCGACTTTGCCTCGTTCGTCCACCGCAAGCACCTTGCCGCGCGGCGCATCGGCGAAGCTGGTGACAAACAGGCGCTGGCCGACCCAGGCCGCTACGCGCACGTTCGCCTCGTCGCCGAGCACTTTGTTCCAATGCGTTCCCTCGCGCAGATAGACCTCGGCGGGACCGCCGTCGCCGACGTTCGCGAGTACCGCCAGCTGCTTGGCGCCCGGTGAAGAGAGCAGTCGATACTCGGCTACCTTCGAGTAGCCCTTGCCGAATACCACTTCATCCGAAGCGGACGGCTGTCCGATGACGTGATGCACCAGCGTCGCATCGAACTGCCGAACTTCCGTACCCGCCGGTGGCAGCGGAAAGCGCACATAGGTAAGGCCGTGCTCGTCGGCATCCCAGGCAACGCCTTGCGGCGTGGTGCCGCCGCCAGCGTAGGGCAGGGCATCGCTCATCACCTTGCCGGTGGCAACGTCGAGCACGTGCAGGGTGGTCAGCTCGCTGCCGCCTTCGGCCGTACCGTAAGCCAGGTAACGCCCGCTTGGCGAAGGCCAATAGCCGGTCATCGCGGTATTGCCGTCCCCCGCGTTGAGGTCGACCAATACGCGCGCCTTGCCGTCGGGCCACTTCTGCGCCATCAGCTGCGGCTGCGGCTGCGGTGGGGTTTCCTGCATGTAGAACAACGTGCCGCCGGCCAGCAAGGGCGAAGACCGCGTGGTCGAGGTAACGGCGAGCTGCTGCACCCGATGCGTCATCGCCTCGCCGTCGGGCATGGCCGCCAACACCGCTTCGGTGTGTTGGTTTTGCGCCGCAATCCAGGCTTGCACGGCCGGATCGTCGGGGTTTTCCAGCCAGCGATACGGGTCGTCGACGGTCACGCCATGCAAGTTGCTGGAGGCCGGGTGCGTGGGCGAAGCCGGTGGCTTGCTGCCGCTGTCGGCATGCGCCGCAACGGCGGCGGCCAGGGCAAGAACGGGCAAGCGGCGCAATAAAGGATTCACGTGATGGTTCCCCGCGTCTGCGGCCGCAGAAAGGCGCGGCCAAACAAGCAGCCTATCCCGCAGGCCGAATCGGTAGAAGCGGGACCCTTGGCGCTTGCCAGACCTTTTCACTTGGCTATGCTGAGGGGTTTGGAACCAGGGAGCGACCCATGCGTCGACTGCTGCTTGCCGGCCTCATAGCTTTTTCCGTTCTGCCGGTGGCAGCGCAAACCGCATCGAACGCGCAACCGCTCGATCTGGAAACCATCATGGCCAATCCGGACTGGATGGGGCATGCGGTGGAAAACCCCTACTGGAGCGTCGACGGACGCAACCTGTACTACAGCCTCAAGCGCGATGGCAGCCCGGTGCACGACTTGTATCGCGTCGACCCTGCCAGCGGCCAGGGCAGCAAGCTCGATGCCGCGGCGATGGCTCGCGCGGAGGGACCGGCGGTCTACGACCGTGCCCATCGGCACGCCGCCTACATCCTGCACGGCGACGTTTTCCTGGTGGACCTGGGCAACGGCCAGCGCGTACAGGTGACGCGCAGCGCGCAGCCTGAATCGGCGCCGCAATTCTCGGCCGACGGCCGCTCGCTGCAGTTCCGCGAAGGCACCAACTGGTTCGTCTACGATCTGGCCAGCGGCGTCACCGCACCGGCCGCCGTGCTGAAATTCAGCGACGATCCCCAGGCCAAGAAGCCGGATGCGCTAGAACGGCAGCAACTGGATCTGTTCAAGGAGCTGCGAGAAAACAAGCAGGACAAGGATGCCGAACACGCCGAGCAGCAGGCCTTGGCCCAGGCTGATCCCTCACGCGCCCCTTTGCCGTTCTACCTCGGCGACAAAGTACAAGCGTTAGATACCGAACTGTCGCCGGATGGCCACTGGATGCTGGTGGTCACCCAGCCCGCACATCACGACGATGGCAAAGCCCCGTATGTGATCCACTACGTCACCGATTCGGGCTACACCGAGACCGAAGACGCGCGTACCTACGTCGGACGCAACGATCCTGCGCCGCAATCGGTGCTGTTGCTCGACCTGGTTGCGCACAAGCAATTTCCGCTCTCCACCGACAACCTGCCCGGCATCAAGGACGATCCGCTCAAGGCCATTCGCGCCAAGACCGTGGCGGAGCTGGAAAAGGCCGGCAAGGATGACGAAGCCAAGGCATTGAAGGCACCCGACGTGCGTCCGGTGACGATGTACAGCATGGACAGCGGCAGTGCCGGCATTGCGTGGAGCGAGGACGGGCGCAACGTGGCGCTGGAATTTCTATCCATCGACAGCAAGGATCGCTGGATCGCCAGCGTGGACTTCAACAAGCACGAACTGGTGCCACAGCATCGACTGCACAACGATGCCTGGATCAACTGGATCTTCAACGATTTCGGCTGGCTCAAAGACAGCCGCACGCTGTGGTACCTGAGCGAAGAAAGCGGCTATTCCCAGCTCTACGTGAAACCGGTCGACGGTGCGGCTAAGGCGCTGACCCGCGGCAAGTTCGAAGTCAGCCAGCCGCAGCTTTCCAACGACGGCAAATGGTTCTACCTGCGCACCAACCAGGTGGCGCCGTACAGCTATGACGTTTATCGCGTGCCTTCCACCGGCGGCAGCCTGGACCGCACCACGCAATACGGCGGCATGGACCAGTTCGCACTGTCGCCCGACGACAGCCAGCTTGCCGTGCTGCATTCGTCGGCCTACGTGCTGCCGCAGCTCGCCGTACAAAGCGCGCAAGGCGGCGCGCCGCGCGAACTCACCAACACCATGAAACCTGGCTTCACCGCGCACGCGTGGGTCCAGCCGAAGATCGTGGAAGTGCCGTCTTCGCACGGCGCCGGCGTCATCTATGCCAAATACTATGGTCCGGCTAACGAAACCGACGCAGCGTCGTCACGGCCTGCAGTGATTTTCGTGCATGGCGCGGGCTATCTGCAGGACGTCAGCGAATCGGCCACGTATTACCAGCACGAACAGTTGTTCAACAATCTGCTGGTGCAGCAGGGTTATGTCGTGCTCGACCTGGATTACCGCGCTTCGGAAGGTTATGGCAGCGCGTGGCGTACGGCGATCTATCGCCAGATGGGTCATCCGGAACTGGAAGACTTGCTCGACGGCAAAGCCTGGCTGGTCAAGAACCACGGGGTGGATGCCAGGCGCGTGGGCATTTACGGCGGCAGCTACGGCGGTTTCATGACCGAAATGGCCTTGCTGCGCGCGCCCGGCGAGTTCGCCGCTGGCGCAGCCCAGCGTCCGCCGGCCGACTGGGTCACCTACAACGACCAGTACACCGCGAACATCTTGAACGACCCGCAGTTGGATCCGCAGGCCTACAAGACCAGTTCGCCGATCGAATATGCCGCCAACTTGCGCGATCCGTTGCTGATCAACCACGGCCTGATCGACGACAACGTCATGGCCAGCGATTCGCTGCGCCTGTATGAGCGCTTCGTCGAACTGCACAAGAAGAATTTCTGGATCTCGCTCTATCCGCTGGAGCGCCACGAATTCGAACACGCCGATTCGTGGTACGACGAATACCGTCGCATCGACGAATTGTTCGAAACCTGGGTGAAGCCGGGCAAAGCCCACTGACGCGAATCTGGCCCTCCCCTTCGGGGGAGGGTGAGTTGAGATCATTCTTCTTCGTCATCCGCACCGGCGGCCGTCCAATAACCGGTGGCGCGGATCCATTCCTTGGGTACGCCGCGTTCTTCGGCCAGGTATTTGCGCATGGCGCGTGCGCGGCGCGATTCGGCGGCGATCCAATAGAACGTATCGCCCGGTCGCTCGGGAAGCTCGCGCAAGGCGAGTTCCAGCAGACGGCTGCCGGCGGCATCGGTGCCTTCGCGCTCGAGCCAGGTCACGCGAAATTGCGCCTGCGAGCCCAGCGGCTGGCGATCCGCAGCTTCCGGAATTTCCGCCAGCACGTGCACTCGCGTACCCGCAGGCATCTCGTCCAGCCGGCGAGCCATGGCGGGCAGCGCCGTTTCGTCGCCCGCCAGCACGTAATGGTCGAAATCCTCGGCGACCACGAATGAACCTCGCGGACCGCCGATGCCAAGGCGCTGCCCGGGCGCGGCCTGCTCGGCCCAGGCCGATGCAGGGCCGTCGCCGTGAATCACGAAATCGACGATCAGCTCGCGGCGTTCCGCATCGTAGTCGCGCGGCGTGTAGTCGCGCATCGGGGAAGGCAGGGCATTCGGCGGGAATTCGGGTCCGTTGGGGCCGGGCGTGGGAAACACCAGTTCGCCGTGCGCATTGGGAAAGATGAGCTTGACGTGGTCGTCGGGCGCCGCGCTGACGAATCCGTGCAGTTCATCACCGCCCAAAACGACGCGCTGCACGTGCGGCGTGATGCGCTTGCTGCTGCGTACCTCCACGATACGACGTACGAGCACGTGCCGCACCGTGCGATGTTCGTGCCGCGTCATGGTCGATTCCTGTTCCGTATCAGGCTTCATCCGTGCGGCCGGTGGCAATTTCTGTGGCGGCACGCTCGAGAATCGCGGCGACGCGCTGCGCTTCGGCCTTGTTCCAATCGCCCGCGCGCATCAGCACCGCATGCTTGAGCACGTGCATGGCCTTGCGTACGGCCAGCGGCAAGGACAATTTGGCGATCAGTCGCGCGCTGTGCTTGGTGCGCTCGGTCATCGCATCCACGGCCGCGCGATTCTGGTCGAGGAAGGCGCGGCCTTCGTCCGTGATCGCATACAGCTTGCGCCCGCCCTGCTCGTTCGCCACCGACGCATGGCCGAGTTCTTCCAGCATGGTCAGGGTCGGATAGACCGCGCCCGGGCTGGGCGAATACTGGCCGTGAAACATTTCCTCGATGGTGCGAATCAGCTCGTAGCCGTGGCGCGGCTGTTGTTCGATCAGGGCCAGCAGCAGCAGTTTCAGATCGCCATGCCCGAGCAGGCGCCCGCCGCCACGCCGGCCGCCGCCGTGCAGTCCGTTCCAGTCGCTGAAAGCGTCGCCGTCGTGGTGATGGCCAAAACGGCCGCGGCCACCGCGGCCGCCGTGGAATTCATAGGCAAAAGCCTCATCGCCATATTCAAACGGCTCGCTACCGTCCATGCCGTGCCAGCGATGATGGCGGTGCAGGAAGCGGTGAAACAGGGGATGTCTGTGCACGATATAACTCCGATATATCGAAATGTGTTTCCAAAACGATATATCTAAATTATGTCGGAAACAAGCCTGCACTACTGTACGAGCGGGCATTCTGCGTGTTAAAGTTTGCATCGCAAATGCAATGCATGGAGTTATCGCTATGAAAAACGCGACGTTGCCCTCTCTCCGTGTCGATCCGGAGTTGCGTCAAGCGGCAGAAAGCGTATTGAACGAAGGCGAGAGCCTTTCGTCGTTCATGGAGGAATCGCTGCGTGCCAGCATCACCCGGCGGCAGATGCATCGAGAATTTATTGCTCGAGGCTTGGCATCCTATGAAGACGCCAAGAAGACGGGCGTCTATTTTTCTTCAGAACGAGTGCTGGCCGATCTCGAAGAGATGCTGCGGCAGGTTGAGGCAAAGGAAGGGAATCGTTGATTTACCAGATTCGCTACACGGAAGCAGCACGCCTCGATCTGATTCGCCTTTACCAGTTCCTGTTGCAAAAGGATGCCACTGCAGCGCGGCGGGCACTGGATGCCATTCGCAAAGCGGTTGGCGTTCTGGAATCGTTTCCGTATACGTGTCGCAAGGCCGACGCGGGCCATCCATTTTTACGCGAGCTGCTTATTTCGTTCGGATCGTCTGGTTACGTTGCACTATTTAAAATCGACGAAGAAAACGTGGTGACGATCATTGCTTTGAGGCATCAGCGCGAAGACGACTATTACTGATTGTCGGAGCGATAACGCAGCAACGCATCGCCAAGCCCATCCTTGAGTGAACCAAGATAAGGCGCATAGTTCGTCCATTGATCGAGCCCGTCGCGGAAAATCGGTCGGCGCACCTGCTCCGAGCTGGCCGTGCGCACGCTGCGCTCCGTCTTGTGGAATTGAAGGCAGCCAGGTTCGAACGGCAATCCGCAGAAATCCAGGATGCGCCGCACGCTGCCTTCCAGGTCGTCGACCACATCTTCGTGATGCACGCGCAGGACGCGGCCAGGAAGCACCGCGTCCCAATGCTGCATCAGGTCCAGATAGGTGCGGTAATAACGCGCGATATCTTCGATGCTGTAGGTGAACTCCTGGCCGTTGGCGAACAGCTGCTTGAGGTTGCTGAAGCAGCACGCCATCGGCTCGCGCCGCGCGTCGATGATCTTGGCGTTCGGTAGCATCAGGTGAATCAGGCCGAGGTGCCGGAAGTTGTTCGGCATCTTGTCGATGAAGAAAGGCTTGTTGCCGCGATAGATGCGCGTATCGCGCAGGTATTTTTCGCCAAGCCTGCGGAAATCCTCCGGCTGCAGATCGGCCAGTGCACCGGGATAGCGCGGATCGTCGAGATCGGGTTCGCGGCCCTGGAGCTCCTGCACGATGCGCGGAACGTCGGCCAATTCCTGCGTACCTTCCACCTGCGAATGCGAGGCGAGGATTTGCTCGAGTAAGGTCGATCCGGCACGCGGCAGTCCGACGATGAAGATCGGGTCCGGGCTGGGGTCGCCGACGTGCGCGCGGTCGGAAAAGAATTCGCGCGTGCAAACCTCGACCTGCCTGCGCGTATTGGTTTCGATGATCTCGGCGCGATAGCGGCTCTCGGAGCGCTTCAGCGTATTGCCTCGTTCGTAGTAGTGCCACGACTGAGCGAAATCGCCGCGGTCTTCAAACGCCTTGCCCAGTGCGAAACACAGGTGGTAGCGGTCGATCAACGGGGTGGATGCCGACGCCTCCACCATCCGCATGCGATCGATTTCCTCGTCAGGAAAACGGTACGTCTTGAGATTGGCCAGGCTCCAATACGCGTCGCCAAAGCTCGGACGCGCCACCGTCGCGGCGCGGTAGGCGTCGATCGCTTCGGCCTGTCGTCCTTGGGTTTTCAGGGCGTGTGCCAGCGACAGATGCGCATCCGCCGCCCCTGGCGCATCCAGCAAAAGTTTCTGGTATAGCGTGATGGCCCGATCGTGTTCGCCGAGGCCGACGCTGGCGCTGGCATACAGCGTGCGGTAATCGAGGTGATCGGGATCGGCGGCAAGCAGCTGCTCAATTTGCTCGTAGGCACGTTGATACAAATGCCGCTCGAACAGCACGCAGGCATAGTCGTAGCGCGCCGCGCGGTATTCGGGCGCGACTTTCAATACGGCCTCGAGCAACAGATCGGCATCGTCGAATACGCCGCGCGCCAGGCCGATGCGCGCCAGTAGCCGCATGGCTTCGATATCGTTGCCGACCTTGAGCAGATATGCGCGAATGATTTGTTCGGCCGGATCGAGTTCGCCGTCCGAGAAATGACCGGTGGCAAGCACCACGTCCGGCGCCAGCCTTTTGAGCGTGGCGACATGCGAGGCAGCGGTTGCCGCGTTGGCGTCATCGCCGATCATGCGGTAAAGGCCGTTCAGCAGATTCCAGCTTGAGGGCAACGCGGGATTGATGTTGACGGCGCGCAGCAGTGCATCGATGGCGCGGGGCGCATCGCGCATGACTACGTAGCAATGGCCGCGCTCTTCGTGCAAGCGGCTGTATAGAGGACGGTCCTGTTCCAACCGCTCCAGCGTCCGCAGGGCGTCGTCGATGTGGCCCAGATAGCGTTGCGCGCGCGCCGTCAGATACACCGCCTCATAACGATCCGGCGCCTGTGATGACAGCTCCTGCGCTGCCTGCAAGGCCTGCGCGTACTGGCCATCGGCCTGCAACTGGCGTATGCGCCGGATTTCCTGATCGACGGAGGATTGAACGGAGTCGACGGCCGCAGTGCTCATGAGTGCTCGAAGAACCTGAAAAAAAGGGGGTGGGCTTACGCCCACCCCAATTCTACCGATCCGCCAGGGGAACAGGCGGATTAGAACTTGAAGCCTACCTTCACACCCAGCACGCGCGGACGGATCGGCACTTCCGACTCGATGAACTGAGCCGAGGAGGTGAACACGCTGGCGTGGTTGTTGGTGAGGTTGGTTCCGTACAAGGAAACGTCCCAGTTGTCCTTGGACACGCCGATCGATGCGTCGACCGTGGTGTAGCCGCCCTGCAGGTAACGCAGTTCCACGGTGGTAACGTCGGTCACGCCCGCGCCGCTCGGGTACGTGGCCGGCTGGTTGTACATCGAGCCGGTACGGTTGAAACCGGCTTGCGCAAAGGCCTTGAAGCCGCCGTTGAACATCCAGTCGTAGCGCAGACGCACGTTGTACTGCGAGCGCGGCGAGAAGGCCGGCGTGCTGCCGACTTCACCGAACGGGTTGGTGAAGGAGCTCACGTCGCCGATGGCACCGGTTTCGGTGATGCAACGGTTGTAGTTGGCCGAACCCGGAATGTTGTTGTACAGGCACGGCGAGTTGGTCTGCTTGGCGTGGTTGAGCGAGCCCGAGCCGATGACCGACAGGCCGTCCGTAATCTTCGCCTGGAACTGCAGCTCGAGGCCGTCCACCTTGTAGTTCGGACCGTTGACCGCAAAGGTGGTGTTGCCCAGCACCAGCGGGTTGAAGAACTGCATCTGCACGTTGTTCCAACGCATGTCGTACAGCGAGCCGTTGAAGAGCAGGCGGTCGTCGAGGAACGTGGTCTTGAAGCCGATTTCGTTGTTGGTCAGCGTATCGGGCGCATAGCTGATCGGCTTCTTGTACTGCGCCACGCCATCGAGCTTGGCCACGCCGGAGGTCGTGCGGTTGAAGCCGCCGGGGCGGAAGCCCTGCGAGAAGGTGTAATACACCATCGTATCGGGCGTGATGTGGTACACCACATTCACGCGGCTCTTAAAGCCGTGGTACGACTTGTGATAGTCCATCACCGTATCGTTGCCCACGTAGGTGCCGTTGGGCACGTTCACCTGGGCGGAGGTGGTGTAGAACTCGGTACCGGTCTGCCATTCGGAGTAATGGTAATAGCGGGTACCGGCAGTCAGCGTCAGCACGTCGGGCAGCACGTCATACGACACCGAGCCGAAGGCCGCTTCCTGCTTGTAGCCGCGCTCTGCGTTTTCGCCGAATGCCGTACCGACCGGCATGTTCACGCCCGGAGAGGACTGGGCGTTGGCCACGCAGGGGTAACCGCCGGCGAGTGCGCTGGTGAGGTTGGTCGGCGTACAAGACGGAATCGTCAAGTAGTCGAAGGCCATGTGGTCGTCGATGTTGAAATCTTCGTAGTACAGGCCGCCGATGAAACGCAGGCGATCGTCTTCCGGCGTGCTCAGGCGCAATTCGTGGCTTTCGTGCGTGCTTGCCACGTGGTCGTTCCAATAGCCGGCCGGCGAGTAGCAGATCGGCTTGCCGGCGCTGGACAGGCCCGCCGAGGTACCGGTGCACTGGTAATACATGCCGCCGGCGCTACGCGCGTAGTTGGTGTAATCCTGCTGCTCGCTGATGTGGCGATTGGTGTAGCCGCCGGTGTAGACCAGCGAGAGATCGTCGCCAATCTGGCCGTTCAAGGTCCAGGCGGTGTTGGAAAAATGATCGTCATTCCAGCCCGGCACGAACGCGGTGATCTGGTCGGTGCCCAACGTCTGGCCGTCCGCACCCACCGGATAAGTCGACGACTGACCCTTGGCGTTCATGTCCTGATAGCTCTCGGCAATCAGGAAGTTCCAGTTGTCGTTGATCTTCCACAAGGCAGACAGGCGGGCACCCTGGTAATCGATCGGGTTCCAATCGCTTTGCGCGACGGAAAAATTGTTGGCAACGGGAGCGGCGCCGGCCGCCACGTACGGAGCCATCGCACCGCCGCCATCGGTCGGCTGGCGGGTGAACGTGCTCGGCACATTGTCGATGTAGCCGCCCTGGTGTTCGTTGTAGATCACGCCGCGTACGGCCAATGTGCCCGGAATGATCGGCAGGTTGATCATCGCGTTGGCCGAATTGTTCGGCGAGCCGCCGTCGGTGACACCGACGCTGGCTTCGGCGCTGCCGCTCACGCGGTCAAGATTCGGCTTGTTGGTGATGTAGCGCACGGCGCCTGCTTCGGCGCCGCCGCCGAACAGGGTGCCCTGCGGGCCTTCGAGCACTTCCACGCGTTCCATGTCGACCATGTAGACGTCGAGGTTGCGCGCCGGGAACTGCATGGACTGATCGTCCAGGTACACCGCCACGTTCGGGAACGGCGCGATGGTCGCGCTGGACTGGTTGCCCAGGAAGCCCGTGCTCAGGCCGCGCATGTAGATGTTGCCCTGGCCCGGTCCGTTAGCCGCGAAGGTGACGTTGGGCAGGTATTTGATCAGGTCGTCGAACGAGACGATGTTCAACTGCTGCAAGGTGTTGCCGGTGAACGCCTGCAGTGTGATCGGCACGTCCTGCATGTCCTGCGCGGTGTGCTGCGCCGTAACCGTCACCACGCCGAGCGTGGAGGCGTTGGATGCATCCGGCTTGGCCGGCATGGCTGGCTGGGCATTGGCAACGGGTTGCGTGGTCGGAGCGGGCTGAGTGGTGTCATCCGCATACGAAACGCGTGTGACCGCAAGCGCGGCCAGCACCGCGCAAGTGATTGGGTTGATCTTCAAGTCAATGTCCCCAGAGGTGATGGTAACCGGTAGCGCCGGCATGCATGCCTGGTGCTGCGATGGCGAGCAGGCTAGGGGAGGGCGATGAAATGCTCGTGACGCAGGCTAGTCAACTTCCGAAGCTGTCTAGCTTTGCGCGTGATCCACATCGCCGATCCCCCG
This sequence comes from Dyella mobilis, assembly GCF_016904945.1. Lineage (GTDB taxonomy): Bacteria > Pseudomonadota > Gammaproteobacteria > Xanthomonadales > Rhodanobacteraceae > Dyella_B > Dyella_B mobilis. The sequence goes on along the minus strand of NZ_JADIKF010000038.1, from coordinate 374,007 downwards.
GCGGCGCGCGTACTCTTGGGAATTGGCGTGACAGTGTGATGACTGTGAAACGCGCAAACGATGACACGCTGCGATGGTTTTGTTGCAGTACCTTCGCAACGCCTGCTGGCCAATATAAAAAAAGGCGAATTTCCCGCAGAAAACTCGCCTTTTTTCGCGGTCGCGCACGTGACAACGCAAGGTGAGCACGTGACGCGTTTGAAACGAATCGGTGCGATGACACCGATGCGTGCAAGACGATGCTTATCGATGTCACCGCGCATCGTGCGTCAGACAGAAGCAAGTTTGCTCGAGCAAAAAAACATCTCGGCGTGCGCACGTCCTTGCGACGCCGAGTTTCAAACGTAGGGATTGGAGCGTGCAATCCGTCTAACCAATTCGGCTGGACGGATGCAGAAAAAATCAGAACGAGCGTTGCCCGGCCACCCATACGTTGCGCACCACCGGAAGGCCATCCAGCACGTGCATGCGCACCACGTCGGCGCGCATGCCTGCCTTGAGCTGGCCGCGATCGTCGAAGCCCAGTGCTTTGGCAGGATTGCTGCTCACCGTCGCCATCGCACGCGGCATCGACCAGCCTGCCTGCGTATGCAACAGAAAGGCGCCATGCAGCAAGCTGGCCGGCACGTAGTCGGAAGAAAGCATGTCCAGGCGACCGGTGCGTGCCAGTTCCAGTGCAGCGACATTGCCCGAATGCGAACCGCCGCGTACCACATTCGGTGCGCCCATCACGGTGGTCAATCCGTGCGCGTGGGCGGCGTCCGCGGCTTCTTGCGTCGTCGGAAATTCCGAGATCGTCACGCCCACCCGCTTGGCATGCTCCACCTGCTGCGTATCGGTGTCGTCGTGGCTGGCCAGCACGATGTCGCGCCCGTGCGACAGGGTTAGCACCGCGCTTTCGTGCATCGCGCTGTACTTGGCCTGTTGCTCGGTGCGTCGCTTCACGACGTCGGCAAACTCGTCCTCGGTCCAGCTCATGTGGTTCTTGCTGTAATACTTGCGGTATTGCTGCAGGTCGCGGTACTGGCGCTGGCCCGGGGTGTGGTCCATCAGCGAGATCAGGCGCACGGTGGAATGATCCATCAGCGGTTCCAGCGCTTCGATCAGGCGCGGATACGCCAGCTCGCAACGCAGATGGAACCAATGATCCGCGCGCAGCGCGCCGCTGCGCTGGCCGTCCAAGATGGCGTCGTAAGTGCTGCGCAAGGTTTCGATGCGCACGCTTTCTTCTTCCAGGTCACCCACGGACAGGGCATCGAATACGGTGGTGATGCCGGCGGCTACCACTTGTGCGTCGTGGGTCAGCACGGCGGGAAGCGATGGCCAGATGACGCCGGCGCGCGGCATCAGGTGTTTTTCCAGGTTGTCGGTATGCAATTCGATCAGGCCGGGAATCACGTAGTCGCCTTCGCAGTCGATCGCGCCGGGTGCCTGGGTCGAGTCTTCTTTGACCAGGCGGATCATGCCGTTGCGGGCGATGAGGCTGCCGTGGATCACGCCGTCGTCGAGCACGATGCGGGCATTGGTCAGGGCTAAATCGTTCATGATCGTCTCTACAAAAGGGTTAGGCGGCTTCGAGGGCTTGCATGGGGAACAGGCGCGTGGCTACGCGGTCGCGCATGTCTTCGTCGTGGAAAATGCCGAGCACGGCCGATCCGGCGGCGCGCGCTTCGGCGAGCAACTGCGCCACCACTTCGCGATTGCCGATGTCCAGCGACGCAGTCGGTTCGTCCAGCAACAGGATCGGGCGAGGCACGATCAATCCGCGGGCGATGTTTACGCGCTGCTGTTCGCCGCCGGAAAACGTGCCAGGCGGCAACTGCCAAAGACGCTCCGGCACGTTCAAGCGGTGCAGCAGGCCGCCGGCGCGCTGGCGTGCGTCGTGTACGTCCGCTCCGGCTTGCAGCAAAGGTTCGGCCACGATATCCAGCGTCGGCACGCGCGGAATCACGCGCAGAAACTGGCTGACATAACCCAGCGTGCGACGGCGAACCTCCAGCACTTCGTGAGGCGAGGCCTTGGCCAGGTCGATCCAGCGGCCGTCGTGACGCAGGTGCACGGTGCCGTAGCTGGGCCGATAGTTGGCGTAGATCACGCGCAACAGCGTGCTTTTGCCGGCACCCGACGCACCGGACAGCACCACGCATTCGCCGGCGTGCAGGCGCAGGTTCAGTCCCCGCAGCACATTCAGGCGCGCGCCGTGCTGGTGATGCAGTTCGAACGACTTGCTGAGGTCGCGCAGTTCTAGGATCAGTGTGGTGTTCACGTGGTCAGTACCGAGGAAACGAGCAATTGCGTGTACGGATGTTGCGGGTCGTCCAGGATCTGGTCGGTCAGTCCCGTTTCGACCACGCGTCCTCCCTGCATCACGATGGTGCGCGCCGCGAGCAGCCTGGCCACGGCCAGGTCGTGCGTCACCATGACCGCGGCAAGGCCCAGTTCGTTTACCAGCCGGCGCAGCAAGTCCAGGATGCGCGCCTGCACGGATACGTCCAGGCCAGCCGTGGGCTCGTCCATGAAAACCAGGCGCGGCTGCGTGACCAGCGTGCGTGCGATCTGCAAGCGCTGCTGCATGCCGCCGGAGAATCCGGTCGGTGCGTCATCGATACGTGCCGGATCGATCTCCACGCGCTCCAGCCAGCTCCGTGCGATGCCGCGCAGTTGGCCGTAATCGCGCATACCCAGCGCCATCAGGCGTTCGGCCACATTGGCGCCGGCACTGACATTCAGGCGCAGTCCGTCGCGCGGATTCTGGGTCACGAAACCCCATTCTTCGCGAGCCAGCCGGCGCCGGTCCGCTTCGTTGAGCGAGCCGATATCCAGCCATTCGCCGTCGCGCTGGCGGTAATGCACATTGCCGGCGGCGGGTGACAGCTGCGCCGCCACGGTGTTGAGCAGGGTCGATTTGCCGGACCCGGATTCGCCCACGATGCACAACAGCTCGCCCGGATGCAGATCGAAGCTCACCTCCTCGCAGCCGATGCGCTGTCCGTAGTGACGGCTCAGGTTGCGTACTTTCAGCAGTGCGCTCATGCCCGCGCCTCCGGGCGGCGCTGGCCGCAGAAATCGGTATCGGAGCAGACGAACATGCGCGTGCCGCGATCGTCGACGATCACCTCGTCCAGGTAGCTTTCGCCGGAGCCGCACAGTTCGCACTGGTGCTCCCAACGCTGGATCTCGAAGGGGTGATCGTCGAAAGCCAGGCTTTCCACCTCGGTGTAGGGAGGGATGGCGTACAGGCGTTTCTCGCGGCCGGCGCCGAACAGCATCAACGCCGGCGACTGGTGCAGCTTGGGATTGTCGAACTTGGGAATCGGCGAAGGCGAGGTGAGGTACCTGCCATCGACCAATACCGGATAGTCGTAACTGGTGGCGATGTGTCCGTACTGGGCAATGTCTTCGTACAACTTCACGTGCATGAGTCCGTAATCGGCCAAGGCGTGCAGGGTGCGTGTCTCGGCTTCGCGGGGTTCCAATGTGCGCAGCGGTTCGGGCTCGGGAACCTGGAACACCAACACCTGATCTTCCCGCAGCGATGTTTCAGGAATGCGGTGGCGGGTCTGGATGATCGTGGCGTCGACGGTGTGTTCGGTGGTGGCGACACCTGCCACGCGGGCAAAGAAGCGGCGGATGTTCACCGCATTGGTGGTGTCGTCCGCGCCCTGGTCGATCACTTTCAAAACATCGTCAGGCCCGAGCAAGGCAGCGGTAACCTGGATGCCGCCGGTACCCCAACCATAAGGCAGCGGCATTTCGCGGCTGCCGAACGGCACCTGGTAACCGGGTATCGCCACCGCCTTCAGCAATGCGCGGCGCAGCATGCGTTTGGTGTCTTCGTCGAGAAAGGCAAAGTTGTAGGTCATGTTTTCACTGCCTCGAACTGCTCCCTCCCCTGCGCGCAGGGGAGGGTTGGGGTGGGGTCAGGCTCTTGCGAGCACGCGGCATCCGGCCCCGCCTTTCCGTCCTCCTGCGGTGAAGCAGAGGGAGGGGTTTGAAGATGCGCGGCGTGCTGCGCAGCCAGCGTGCGCAGCAGCGAGAGTTCCGCCTGGAAATCCACGTAATGCGGCAGCTTCAGATGCTGCACGAAGCCGGAGGCCTCCACGCTGTCGGAATGCGACAGCACGAATTCCTGATTCTGTGCGGGTGCGTAACTGGACTCGGCCAGCTCGTCGCAACGCAGGGCGCGGTCGACCAGCGCCATCGACATCGCCTTGCGCTCGCCTTCGCCCATGCACAGGCCGTAGCCGCGCGTGAACTGCGGCGGCACGCCGTTGCCGCCGTGGAACTGGTTGATCATCTGGCATTCGGTGAGCGTGATGCTGCCGATTTCGATGGCAAAGCCGAGTTCTTCCGGACACACCACCACGTCCACCTCGCCCATGCGGATTTCGCCGGCAAACGGGTGGCTTTCCGCGTAACCGCGCTGGGTGGAATAAGCCATACCCAACAGGAAACCTTCGTCGCCGCGCGAAAGATTCTGCAAGCGCGTGGCGCGATCGGCCGGAAAGGTCAGCGGCTCGCGGGTGAGATCGATCGGTTCGGGGTCGCTGCCCGGCTCGATCCGTTCGATCAAGGCTTCGGCATCGAGCAGATCCAGCACGCGAGGCACGTTGGACGGCAGCGGCGCGTCCGCCAGCGAGACCTCGACCGGCGAAGTCGTTTCGAAATCGAGCAGGCGCTGGGTGTAGTCGTAGGTGGGGCCAAGCACCTGGCCGCCGGGAATATCCTTGAACGTGCCGGAGACACGCCGGCGCACGCGCATGGCTGAGGTATTCAGCGGCTGCGTGTAGCCGAAGCGTGGCAAGGTGGTGCGATACGCGCGCAGCAGGAAGATCGCTTCCAGCATGTCGCCGGCTGCCTGGCGCATGGCCAGTGCGGCCAACTCCTCGTCATACAGCGAGCCTTCCTGCATCACCCGGGCCACGCCCAGGCGCAACTGCTCGCGAATCTGCTTCAGTTCCAGCTCGGGCACCGCGGTATCGCCGCGCCTGGCCTCGGCCAACAATTCCAGCGAACGGGCAATCGCCTGTTCGCCGCCTTTCACGGCAACGTACATTCAGCCCTCCAGCCAACGAGTCGTGCGCGGCAGGCCAACGACCTGGTGCGCGGCGACGAAATAGAGATCGACACCCAGCGGGAGCTGGCTGGCCAGCTCGGCGCGCTGCTGCCAGAAACCGTGTGGCAAACCCTCAATGGCGAGTGTTTCCACGTCGCGAATACCGGGTCCGCTGAATTTGCCGGCCCCATGGGAGGCGCCGAACCCTGCAACCTGGACGATCACACTGGCGGAACGATCCGGGTAACGCAGGTCGCCGCGCGCAAAAGCATCAAGCGGCGGCATCGAAGTCGGATCGGTGATCAACGCGAAATCCGCGTCTTCGGGTCGTTCCGCGAGTTTGAGGCCGGCATGAAAGCGCAGGTGATCCACCGCGGTTGGTTGCGGCTGCTGCAGCCACACCGAGGTGGTCGCATCGCACAGGGTCAGCAGAATGGCCATCGCGGCGGGGGCGATCGGCGCCGGCGAGGGCGGCAGGACCGGCAGCTCGCGCGGCGCCGCGGGGCGTGCCATCGCTTGCAGCAATTCGCGAAAATTGCGCTGGCTGTCAAAAACCGGGTTGGCAAAGGCGCTCAGCATCATTCGCCCCGCACCACGGTGAAAAACTCCACCTTGCTCGCCGCGGCCTTGCGGCTGGCTTCATCGCGGCGACGATGCAGTGCGCGGCGCAGCGGTTCGATCACGTCCCGGCACAGCGACGGGTTTTGCTCACCATCCTGCAGCAGGGCATCGGCCAGGGCGGCCAGCTCGGCGTGGCGGGCATTGCTGCCACGCACCCAGGCGTGGCCGATGTGATCGCCGGCCTGCACGCTGCAGCGGGTCACGGTCATCTCGCCGAAATTGAATTGCGGCCCGGTGCCGCCGACCCGGCCGCGCAACATGTACAGGCCGGTCTGCGCCGGCCGCAGCCAGGTCAGGTCGGCCGGCGGGGCGAAGCCGTCCATGGCGGCGGCCAGCTCGGCCGGATCCGATTGCGCCAGCAGCGACATCCATTGCGCGCGCGCCAAGTGAGGGGAGGTGTCCATGGGTGTTCCTAGGCTTGTCACAAATGTCTAGTTATCTAGACAGACCGGGACGCCAGGGGGCGTCCGTCGGGTAGGCATTCCAGCAGGCCAGCGTGCCGCTGCCATGACGACGAATAGACAGGTTGAGGACGTGGTATGAACGAGATCGAACGTGGGAGAGGCGTGGCCTTGTGGAGCCAGATCAGCGGCATCCTGGCCGCCGACATCCTCAAGGGCCAGCTGCGCCAGGGCGAGCAACTGCCCTCGGCACAGGAGCTGGCCGAGCGTTTCAATGTGAACCGGCACACCGTGCGCCGCGCGATCGCCGCGCTGGAGCAGCGCAACCTGGTGCGCACCGAGCAGGGGCGCGGCACCTTCGTGCAGGAGCACACGCTGGACTACCCCATCAGCCGCCGCACGCGCTTCACTCAGAACATGCGCAACCTCAATGTCGAGGCCGATATCGAGATCCTGGAAGACTATCGCGAGCTGCCGCCGCCCCAGGTGGCGCAGTCGCTGGGCCTGGATCGCCACGAATACACCTACCGCATCGAAACGATCAGCCGCGCGGATGGTCACATCGTGGACTACAGCACCGCCTATTTTCCCGCCGCGCGCTTTACCGGCCTGCCGTCCGTGTATCGGCGCCTGTTGTCGGTGACGCGCACGCTGAGCGAGTTCGGCATCACCGACTACGAGCGCAAACACACCCGCGTTTCCGCCCGCCTGCCCGATGCCAACACCGCGCGCCTGATGAAGCAGCCGGCGAACCGCCCGGTGCTCTACGTGCAATCGATCAATGCCGACACGCGCGGCATACCGGTGCAATATGGCATCACGCGCTTTTCCGGCGACTGGGTGCAACTGGTACTGATGGCGGATCAATGAGCATGCTCTGGTCCATTACACGCACCCGGCATGACCTCTTTGAAGTCACCCTATCAATCAATTTCATTGTTCTGGGGCCGCACTGCATGCGCGCAGCGCGCAGCCCCAGCGTTTTGACAGACCACCAGTCTGCCTGCACCGCTGCGGCTGCGCGCTGCACGCATGCAGTGCGGTGACGGGTACGTGGAATGGACCAGAGCATCCTCATGCGTTACGCCGTGTACTTTTGCCCCGCCGAGGGTAGCGGGCTGGACGCCTTCGGGCGCGACTGGCTGGCTACCGAGCACATACCCGGCATCGATCCGCCGGATCTACGCACCCTGCTGACGGACGTGCGCCGCTACGGTTGGCATGCCACGCTGCGGTCGCCGTTTGAACTGGCCGAGGCGGTGAGCTACCAGGATCTGCGCGAGACGGTCGCCGCGGTGGCGCGGCAGGCGACATCTTTCACGTTACCGCTGAAGCTCGATCGCCTGGCAGGTTTTCTGGCCCTGCGCCCCTGCGGCGACGAAAGCGCCATCAACGCGCTGGCCGAGCGCTGCGTGCGTGCACTGAATGCGCTGCGGGCCCCGCTAAGCGAAGCCGCGCAACGCCGCCGGGCGACCGGCCTGGACGAGCACGAGCTGCATCTGCTGCACGAGTTCGGTTACCCCTACGTGCTGCAGCGCTATCGCTTTCACCTGACCCTGTCGGCGCCCGCCTCGGCGTCGGAAGAGCGAGTTTTGTGCACGTGGCTGTCACCCAAGCTGGCGACACTGCCACCCGCACAGATCGACGCGCTCACCATCTGCTGCGAAAGCGAACCTGGAAAAGACTTCGAAATGCTCGAACGGATTCCGTTGGGCGGAGGACACCTGGCATGAAAGCGGGGCAGTTGTATTACGTGATGGGTCCGTCCGGCGCCGGCAAGGACAGCGTGCTGGGCTGGGTACGCGAGCACGGTGTGGCGCATGGTGTGTTGTGCGCGCACCGCTACATCACGCGTCCGGCGCAGGCGGGCGGCGAAAACCACGTGGCCTTGAGCGAAGAAGAATTTCTGCTGCGCGAACGGCGCGGCTTGTTCGCACTGACCTGGGAGGCGCACGGCCTGCACTACGGTGTGGGCAGTGAAGTGGCGCATTGGCTGGCGCGCGGTGCCGACGTGCTGGTGAACGGATCGCGCGGTGCATTCGGGCTGGCCTGCGAGCGCTTTCCCGCTTTGCGCCCGGTACTGATCACGGCCAGCGCGCAGGCCATAGCGGGCAGGCTGGCGGCGCGCGGGCGGGAAGATGAAGCCGATATCGCCGTCAGATTGGCGCGGATCGACGCCTATGCGGTACCCGATGGCAGCATGGTGATCCGCAACGACGGTTGCCTGGCCGAGGCCGGCTCGACCCTGTTGCAGGCGATTCGCGCCGCGCATTGAGCGGATCGGTACGGGATGTCGAGTTCGCCGCGGTCCGTTCGTCGTGAGGATAAGGCCGCGCTCCCGCTTGCCCGGGATAGCCTGGCGCGATCCGCCCATTTGCCGAGGAGACCGATCATGACGAAAGCCGAACTCGTGCCTGCCGCCGAACTGGTGAAACGCAACGGCGTTACGATTCCCAACGAAAGCCAGGCCTATCGCCAGGCGCGCAATGAGCTGCTGCGCGAAGAATTCGAGTTGCGCCGGCAGATCGAGCGCGTGGCCGAACTGCGCCGCGCGCTGCCACCCGGCGGTGAAGTGATCGGCGACTACCGTTTCCAGGGCGAGCACGGGCCGGCCGGCTTTGCCGATCTGTTCGGCGACAAGCAAACCCTGGTCGTCTACAGCTATATGTTCGGTCCACAGCGCGAGCGCCCGTGTCCCATGTGCACCTCGATGCTCAGTTCGTGGGAAGGCGAGGCGCGCGACATGCATCAACGCATTGCCCTGGCCGTGATCGCGCGTTCGCCGATCGAACGCCTCGCGGCCTTCAAGCAGCAACGCGGCTGGCGTGACCTCAGGTTGTACTCGGACATCAACGGCAACTACAGCCGAGACTACGGTGCGATCGAAAAAGACGGCAGCGACATTCCGGCTCTGCACGTCTTCACGCGACGCGACGGCACGATCCGTCACTTCTGGGCGGGAGAAATGAGTTCAGAGACAGCGGACCCGGGCCAAGATCCGCGCGGTGCGCCCGATCTCATGCCGATCTGGACCGTGCTGGACATGACGCCGGAAGGGCGCGGCACGAATTGGTATCCCAAGCTCGAATACGCAGAATGACACTTTCATCGCCGATGCGGTTTGGGCCTTGGGCGGAGTCATCCCGGCGGCCGCTCCATCGTCGGCCAACACCCTCAAGCAGCAAGCTGCTCAATGGCATCGACTGCCTTGCCCAGCGCGCGCCGTGCTTCTTCGAGGTCGTAGTCGTTCTGCAGGCCTAGCCAGAAACGTTCGCTGGTACCCAGTACACGGGCCAGGCGGATGGCGGTGTCAGCGGTGATGCCACGCTTGCCGAGCACAATTTCGTTGATCCGGCGTGGCGGCACGCCGGCAGCGCGGGCTATCGCATTCTGGCTGATATCCAGCGGCTCCAGAAATTCTTCAAGAAGAATTTCACCGGGATGAATATTGGGAAGACGCTTCACGGGTAACTCCGATTCAGTGATAGTCGACGACTTCCACGTCGTGGGCGTGCCCGTCTTTCCAACTGAAACAGATACGCCATTGATCGTTGATCCGGATGCTGTGCTGGCCCTTCCGATTGCCCCTCAATGCCTCCAGGCGGTTCGCCGGCGGGCTCTTCAAATCATCAAGCGTGGACGCGTTCGCCAACATGCGAAGCTTGCGTCTGGCAACGGGCTGAATGACCAGAGGAAGGCGTCGAGACGGTGTGCCCGCCCAGATCTTTGCAGCTTCCTTGTCAGCGAAACTCCGTATCACGAGCTAACCATAACGGGATGCGTCATATGACGCAAGTCGTTATGATTTGGTGATCGCTGGAGAAGTTCCAGGAAGTCTCAAATGGCTGCGGGTACCGCCATGGGCGCCTTCGCCTTCCGGGCCTTCTCGTAGAAATACAACGCCGAAACCAGCGTAATCAGCATGCCGATGCTCGACAGCGTCATCACCGTGTCGGCATAAAACGATGCCCAGGAAAGATGCATGCCGCCGAATTCCTTCACCAGAATCACTGCCACGCTGCCCATGTAGCCGCTGCTGTCGGCGATATACATGATGAAACCCACGTTGCCGCCGACGCGGAAGGTCGCCAGCATGCGCTCGAAAAAGGTGGCGTTGTACGGCACATAAGCCAGGTACAAGCCGAAACCGCTGAGGCCGATCCAGCCGATCGGATCGATCATCGCGTGGTTGTGCATCCAGGTGGACAGCACGGCGATGCTGAAGCCGCCGAAGATCAGCACGTGGTTGAGCATCAGCGCACGAAGGTTGTCGCGCACGATCATGGTGAAGGCAGTGATGATCAGCACGGCAATGGCGATCGGCACTTCGGTTTCGGTAAACACCGAGGCATCGCCGCCGCGGCCCAGGTCGCTCCAGATTTCCGCGGCAAAGTTGTCGCGGAAATCGCGTGTCACCGTCAATGCGACATAGGCCATCACGATCATCGCGATGCCGGGCAGGAAGCGCGCGAGGAACGCGCGCCGGGTGGTTGCATCCATGGGTACGCGCATGCTGCGCGCCGCGATATCGGCTGAATCCGGTGCGGGCAAGTGTTCCAATATCCAGGTCGCCGCGCACAGGGGTGGAATGAACAACATGCCGGTGGCAAACGGCATCCAGAACTCGCTGACGTGCCAGCTCACCATCAGCCAGGTACCTACCGACTTCACTACTCCCGAGCCCACGATAAAGCTGGCGCACATCAGTGCACCCATCAGTTCGGTGCCGCGGCGACCCTCCAGGTAGCCGAAGATCACCCCCCACACCATGCCCAGTGGCAGGCCGTTGAGAAACAGGAACGGGACATTCCACGGCGCCGGCACCAGGGCAAAGCCCAGCAAGGCGATCCATGCGAACCCGATCAGCCCGGCCAGGGTGCGGGCGCGCCGCTGCCGCTGGATTTCCGCGATCCAGGTAATACCGCGCACCTTGCTCAGCATGTAGCCCAGCACCTGCGCGATCACCAGCCACACTTTGTAATCGATGCCGGCCAGGTGCAGCCCTTCGAACGAAGCGGCCGTAAAGGGTTTGCGGAAGGCATACATCGACGCGTACGCCAGGAACGCGGCGGAGCCTGCCAGCAGATTGATCGCCATGGGATGGCGGCGGATACCCGATAAAAACGACACGAAAAACCCACCCGGAAGCAGCCGATGTGGCCGTGCCGGCAGGGTGCAGCGCGCAGGTTACAGTGGCGTGGCGATCACTAGCCGCGGGGACCCCCAGCGTCTAATCGGCGATTTCCTGCGCAAAGCCGGCGATGATCACGCGCATTCCGCGTTCGAAGCGTGCGTCATAGTTATCGAACACCTCCGATCCAATGCTGCGCGAGAGCGGATACAGATCCGCATCCACCCGTGTCTCGCGGGCGGAGAGGGTATAGCGCGGATCGCGTTCGCCGCTGGGCGACAGCACCGCCTGCTGTTCGATGGTGAAACCGATCACGTAGCTATAGACCGTCGTTAGGCACGCGGCTGCATCCGGCGGCGCAATGCCGTTGGCCTGGAACAGGGTCAAGGCGCGTTCCATCGAGGCGTAGAGCCGCGTATTGGTCAGGCGGGAGCCGGATACCATGCGGGCGCCATCGCGGTAGCGCAGCAGAACCTCGCGCAGGTGGTTGCCATAGGCCATGCTCCATTCCGGCCACGTGGCAGGCAGTCGCTTGCCTTGAAAGGATTCGGCCCAGTCGACCAGCACCTGGGTCGCCATCTCGTCCACCAGATCCTGCTTGTTCTTGAAACGCCAATAGAGCGTTGGCGCCTTGACGCCCAGTTCGGCGGCAATCGCCCGCAGCGTTACGGCTTCCAGGCCGCCCGCATCCAGCAACTTCAGTCCGGCCCTGACCACCGGTTCCCGACCCACCCGCATTCAGCTTCTCCCGACCGCTTCTCTAACGTTGTAAGAGCTCTCTAACCGTGTTATAGAATACTCCCTAACAACGTTAGAGAAAGAGGTGCCATCATGAATCCTCCGGGTTCCACTGATGTCCTGATCGTCGGAGCCGGCCCCACCGGCTTGATGCTGGCCTGTGAACTGGCCCGCCGCGAGGTACCGTTCCGCCTGATCGATGCTGCCCCGCAAGCCTGGAATGCTTCGCGTGGGAAGGGCCTGCAGCCGCGCACGCTTGAAGTGCTGGAGGACCTCGGCGTCGTCGATCGGATACTGGCGGGGGGTCGCTTCGATCTTCCGCTGCGCTTTTACGACGCCGATGGCAATCACCACGACCAGAAGCTCTGCGAAGGGCTCGAACCGAGTTCGGATGTGCCGTACGGTTCGCCGCTGCTCATTCCGCAGTGGCGCGTGGAGCAGATCCTGCGCGAGCGGCTTGCCGAATGGGGCGGGCAAGTGGAATACGGTGTTGCGCTGGAAAATCTCGTGCAGGATGCCACCGGCGTCACCACCACGGTGTTGCGCAGCGATGTGCCGGAAACGATCCATTCACGCTGGTTGGTCGCCTGCGATGGTGGCCGTAGCACGACGCGACGAATGCTTGGCATCGACTTCCTCGGCGAAACGCTGGAAACGCATCGCATGTTCGTCGGCGACGTACGCGCGAGTGGCATCGACCGTGAGTTCTGGCATGCGTGGCGCAACCAGGAAGGTGTGGTGGCGCTCGCGCCGTTGCCGGGGACGGATGCCTATCAATTTCAGGCCTCACTGACACCGGACATGCCGACGGAACCATCACTGGCACTGTTCCAGCAGATTCTCGAAACCCGCAGTGGCCGTCGTGACATTCGCCTGATCGATGCCAGTTGGATGTCGTACTGGCGCGCCAATGTGCGCATGGTCGACCGCTATCGCGTGGGCCGTGCCTTCGTTGCCGGCGACGCCGCACACGTACACACGCCGGCGGGCGGCCAGGGCATGAACACCGGCATCCAGGATGCGTACAACCTCGGCTGGAAACTGGCCGCCGTTATCGGTGGCGCAAACGAAAGCCTGCTCAACACCTATGAAGAAGAGCGGCTGCCCGTAGCAGCTGCGGTGCTGGGTCTGTCGAACCGATTGATGGCGCGTGCGGTTGCAGCACGGCACCTGGTTCCAAGACGCGGCGCGGAAACCTTCCAGCTCGACATCAACTATCGCGGATGCTCGCTGGCGCAGGAGCTGCGCCACGCGCCGAGTGAGTTGCGCGCGGGCGATCGCGCGCCGGATGCGCCAGGCCTGCTTCGCGACGGACAACCATGTCGGATGTTCGACCTGTACCGTGGCCCGCACATCACCCTGCTCGCTTTCGGCGAAGGATGGCAGTCGATCATGGCTGAAGCAGAAGCGCGTTTCGGCAACCGCGTAAAAAGCGTCGTCACGGGCGATGCCGGCTGGCAGGATAGCGAAGGCCACGCGAGCAGAAACTACGGCATACACGGCGACACGCTGCTGCTGATTCGTCCCGATGGCTACGTGGGGCTTGCGACAAGTGATAAAGCGGCCGGGCCGATCCTCGCCTACCTGGAGACGTGCCTGCCGCGCGTCTAATAATCCACGACGTCTACGCTGCGGTGCTTGCTCACCACCGCGGCGCCGATGCTGCGAAACGCGATAAAGGCGATCACCAGCAGCAACCCCACGGAAACCATCGCCGAAAGGTGCATTCCGCGTACCACCAGCGCGTTGCTGTCACCTGCCAGGGCCCCAAACAAGGCCACGCCCATCGCGCCAGCCGCCTGGCGCGCCGAATTGAGCACGCCGGAGGCCGTGCCCGACGCTTCCTTTTCCACCGACGACAGCACCGTCGTCGTCATCGCCGGTACGCCCAGGCCCATGCCGCACGGCAATAGCGCAAAAGCGGGCAGCATCAGCAGATACGGGCTGGTCGCGCCGAGCAGCAGGAATAGCCCGAAACCGACGGCGTCGATCAGTGCACCCAGCACCATGGGCAGGCGTGTACCGACTTTTCCGATCAACCATCCGCTGAACACGTTGACGCCGAAGAAACTCGCCGTCAGCGGCAGATAGGCCAATCCGGTGCGCAACGCGCTATAGCCCTGCACGCGCTGCAGATACAGGCTGAGCAGGAACACGATGCCGTAGTAGGTGAAATTCATCACGATGCCGTACGTCACCGCGGCACCGAATCCCTTGGCGCGGAAGAATCGCAACGGCAGCATCGGCGCCGGGCTGCGCGACTCCACTCGCAGAAACAACGGTACGGCCAGCAGCACGGTCGCGATGCAACCCAGCACTAGCGGGTGCGTCCAGCCCAGCGGCTGCGCTTCGATCACCGCCATGGTGAGTCCGGTCAGGGCCAGGATCGCCAGCAGTTGCCCAGGCAGGTCGAAATGCTTGTGCTGCGCCTTCAGTTCCGTCTCCGGTACGCGCAGGGTGAGCCAGGCGCCCAGCAGGCAGACCGGAATGTTCACGAAAAAAATACTGCGCCAGTTGGCGACGCTCATCAGCAAGCCGCCGACGATGGGTCCCGCCGCAATGGTGATGCTGCCTGCGGCCGTCCACCAGCCGATCGCACGCGCACGCAAAGCGTGTTCGTGTGCCGTTGCGTGGCTAAGCAGTGCGAGCGAACACGGCATCATCGCCGCCGCGCCCAATCCCTGCAGCGCCCGTCCGGCAATCAGGGTTGTTGCGTTGGAGGCGCAACCGCACAGCACCGAGGCTATCCCGAACAAGGCCATGCCGTAGAGATAGACCTTGCGTGCGCCCAGCCGGTCGCCGAGATATCCCATGCTCAACAGCAGTACCGCGAATGCCAGCGCGTAGGCATCCACCACCCATTGCAGGCCGGCCACGCCGGTATGCAGGTCGCTGGCTACGTGCGGCAGGGCCACGTTGACGATGCTGACATCGAGCTGCACCAGCGCAAAGCCGAAACTGGTTGCGGTAGTGACACGCGCGATGCCGCGATGGAAAGATCGCTGATCCATGTCAGTGCGTTGCTGTGGGGACGGGGTAGGCCAAGCTTACGGCAAGGGGAGTGTGGATATTTCGCTCTGCGCCGTAATATCCGTTTCTTGCACCGAAAAAAAGCCCTGGCGGCAAAGCCGCCAGGGCGCTGGTACATCTATGGATGAAAGGAATCAGAGTCCGTTAAAGGATTTCCACGCCGATAGCAGATTCGTGGCGTTCACCGAACCCAACCCGTTGGCGAAGCTCCAGCCCGCCTGCGCCGCGTAGGCGGCCGTGGTGCTGTTGTACTTCGTCGCGCTGGTCGAGGTCAGGCCGACCTGGGCCGGTCCGAACAAGCCTTCGAAGTTCTGGATCGTGCCGTAGTAGTAGCAATCGGTGGTTGCCGGGACTTCGCCCTGCAGTTCGATGCACTGCGTGGAGTTGCCGCCATCGGTGATGTTGTGGAACACGCACTTGCCGGTGCCCTTGGTACCGTTGTTGGCATCGCACCCGGCCAGTGTCGACGGCGCCTTGCCGTTCGCGCCACCGTATTCGGCATTGGCCAGCTGATACAGCGTCGGTGCCGCATTGCCCTGGTCTACGGAGCCGCCGGCAGCGGACAAGCCCTGGTCGACCAAGGCCTGGATGCCTGCGAACATCGGCGAGGACAATGACGTGCCGCCTTCCAATACCACCGGCGAGGTGAAGTTCGCCGCACACGGATAAGAGCCCGTGCACAGGATCACCCACGAGTAGCCGCCATACGAGCCGGCGAACAGCGAGACGTCAGGCAGATCGCGCGACTGATCCTTGGCCGCACCGTGCACGATCCGTTGCCAGGACGGCTTTCTGTCTACCGAGGACGGTCCGCCGCTGCCGCTTTCCGACGTGACGTAGTAGCCGTAGGGATCGTAGATCAGCGCGTTCTTGCAGAACTGCAAGGCGGTACTGTTGATCAGGTCCTTGGCTGCGCGGGTGTTGCCGCAGGACTGGTTCCAGGTGATTTCCGGCACATACGACTTCGCCGAACCGTATACCGGGTTCAACGTCGTGTTGAAGTACTTGCTGGAATCGCCGTCGAGCACATCGGCCGTATCCGAGCCGCCGACGCCGGTATCGTTGGGCGAGGTGGCAAAGGCGTTGGCATCGACACCGACGCCATTGATGATCGAGCCGTTGAAACTCGGGTTGGAACCGGAGTCGCCGCTGGAGACGAAGACCGAAATGCCTTCGGCATCGGCCTGTGCCCACATCAGGTCGATCGCCATCTTGCTGGCGCTGTCGGTGAAGCCTTCACCGTAACCGTAGCTGGCGCTGATGACATCCGGACGCGAGGCGCCATTGATCAGGTTGCTGGCTGCGGTAAAAACACCGCCGAAGAAATTGCTGCTGCCGGCATCGTTGCAGGTCGCTACCCAGATATTCGCACCGGGAGCGATGGCGGTGGTGTATTCCGAATCGAGCACGGTCTCGATGCTTTCGCCATCGGGGCTGTTGCCGCCCGGATCCGTGCAGTTGCCCGTATCGGGCGACAGCAGCGGCTGGAACTGCTTATACGTTCCGCCATAACCGCCCAGACCGAACTGCGTGACGAAATTCGGCCAGTCCGATACATCCATGTCCTGGTCTTCCACCACGGCAATCGTGATGCCCTTGCCGGTCAGGCCGCTGGTGTAGAGGGGGGACGTGTTGTAGATGGTCTGCATGTCATAAGGCGCGAACCCGCGCACGCCGCCGCTGAAACTCACCATCGGACTGGGACCGGCGGTGGTGTTGGACTTGGGCGACTGCTGGATCTTGAAGCGCTGGTTCGATGCACTGAACTGCGCCACCTGCGGCTGCTTGTGCTGTGCCTGCGGACGGAAGTCGTTGAGACCGGCCACGCCGACCACCACGTCTCGCAACGCCGTCGGCATACTGATGTCGCTCGCGTTGGCCACGTGGCTGACGTGATTGACGATGTAATGGTTTTCCTGCGTGTGGAAGGCCGTGCGCACCTGGCCTGCGGTACCGCTGAAATCGACCTGCATCTTGTTGGGGTATATGCCGTTGACCTTGAAGCCTTGCGACGTCAGCCACGAAGTCACTGCATTGATATCGGCATCGGAAACGCCGAAGTTCTGGCCGAACTCGTCCGGTGTCACCCACTGGTGGAACTTGGACGAAGACGGATCGTGCTGTGCGGCGATCAGGTTCTCCAGTGCGTTCGTGCGCAAGGCGCTGCGCTGGAGGACGAGCAGCATGTGGTTCATCGGGGTGGAATCGGCGACTGCCCCGGTGGGTGAAACCTTGTCCAGCAGCGACAGGTGCGTATTGCCCAAGGTGGAAACCACCCTGTTGTCGACGGTCTGCGTTACCCGCGGTGCTTCGGTCGTGTCGATACCCGCCAGCGCGGCGTTTGAAGCGGAAGCCAGGGCGATCGAGGGCAGCGCGGCAAGGGCGGCTGCGATCGATACGCCAATCATCACGTGCTCGGTTTTCACGTCTTTTCTCCCTAAAGGCATGGATGAAAAAAGCGAGTTCCCCTGTGATGGACGGTCAAGCCGGTAATGTCGTCGCAATAACCTCTCTTCCTAAGGTACGAACGGAGTCATCGGACCGCGGTGTGGGCTCGACGCAGCCGTGCAGGCTGCGGTCGCGTTGACCTTTGCTTAACTCCCTCTGCGCCCCCGGCAGAAAACCGGGGATTCGATGTTGCTCCCGGCCCGTTTGGCCGTCCAGTGCTCCGGATGAATTTAGGTGTTACATCTGATTTACAGATCACAAAACCAGCTGAATGCACCTGCGCGAGGCTGACGTTTTTCCGCAGCGGTCACGTGTGAATGCCGGAATGGAATAAGCCGGCACCGATACGTGAAGAACTCATGACGACGATGCCGACACCAACTGGTTGCGACCTTGCGCCTTGGCCCGGTACAACGCCGCGTCGGCAGCATTGAGAAGGTCGAGCCAGGTCAGCACGGTGCTGTCGCCCTTGGCCACGCCCAGGCTGGCCGTAACGGCCAGGCGCTGGGCGCCCGGCGCGGTTATCTCGTCGTCCGCAATGGCGTGCCGGATGTTTTCGGCCAGCGTGCACAGCTCTTCCATCGACAAGCCGTTGGTCAATATCGCGAATTCCTCGCCGCCGTAGCGGAACGCGACGTGCGGCGCGGCCACCAGGCGCATGATGCGGCTGGCCACCTCGCGCAAGACCAGATCGCCGACAATGTGGCCGTGCACGTCGTTGATGGGCTTGAAGTAATCCACGTCGATCAGGATCAGTCCGCGCCCCTTGGACAGCCGCACCGGCTCGGCGGAAAGATCGCCGGTGATCTCCTCCAGCGCATGGCGGTTGAGCAGGCCGGTCAGTGCGTCGGTGTGTGCCTGGCGACGTAGGGAACGGCTCAGCTCGTCGCGTTCGAAGGCCAGTTGCATACTGTTGACGTGGTGCCGCCGCAAAATGTCCAGGGCGTCGTGCAAGGCGCGCACTTCGGCGCTGTTGCCGGCGCGCGGCGCACGGCGCAGGTCGCCCTGGGCAAGGTTGATGATTTCCTGCCGGGCGAGCAAAAGCGGACGCGTCACCAGGCGTTCGGCGGCGCGCAGCAGGGCCAGCAGGAAAACGCAGAACCCCAACAGGCAGGCGCCGATCAGCAGCACGTGCCTGCGGTTGTCGCGACGGGTGCGGTTGACCTGAATCAGGGCGCGCTGCATGAACAGGTTTTCCAGCTTCTCCAATCCCATCAGGTCGGGCATGACCTGGCGCGTGAACGCGGCCGCGCGCAGCGCGTAGCTGGAGCCGGACTGCGCCACTAGAGTGTCGATCAGCGGCAGCGTGTGATGGAAGAAGCCTCGTTCCACCTGTGCGCGCACGTTGTCGATATCCTCGTGATCCTGGTCGCTCGGATCGATGTGTCCGGGGATCAGGTGATGAATTTCCTGGACGTGGCCGCGCAGCCTGGCCAGCACCAGCTGCCGGGCCGGGGCGATGGGAGCCGGTGTCGAGAGCGGAACGATCAGCATCGAACCCATGCGTCCGCCGTATTCGCGCAGATCGCTGAGCACGCGCGCCATCTGCACGATGCCGGCCTGGTCCGGCGCGCTCTGCATGGCCTCGCCGTAGAAACTGTCGATCAACGGGTCCAGCTGCTTGCGCGCGTCGATCATCTGGTCGATGGCGTCCTGCAATTGCTGGGGCGATCGATCGGACGGCGCGTGCAGCAACAGTTGATCGATATCGGCGCGGCCGCGCATCAATGAGCGTTGCGTGCTCAGCAATTCCTGCCGGCGCTGATTTTCCGGCGGCAATGCCTGCACCAGTCCACTCAGTTGCGCCAGCGCCTGGTCGGCGCGATCGCGCGCCCGCGCCATGCGTGCCGCGGTCGACTCATACGGCTGCCCCGCGTCCTGGTCCAGGCTGAGCACAATGTTGGAAGGTCCCCGTTCGGCCGACACCGCGTTTCCGGCTTCGAGCACCTGTGCATAGGATTCCAGCGCTTGCACATTGCGCGAGCTTTGCCGGTAGGCATTCAGGTAGCCGGGAAGCACGTAGCCCGAGATCCCCACCGCCACGCCCAGCAACAACGCCGCGCCCATCCTGAGTTGTGCTTGAAGCTGCATGGATCCCGCTCCGAACCCTTAGGCGCAGGAGCGACCGTCCGCTGCGGCGCTCCGATGATGGTTGCAGATGGGTCGAGAGATCACTGAATTCTCTGGTCGGAAAGGCAAGCCGCTATATCGGCCGCTGGGCGAAAAACCAAAGACCTCGATGCGTCATTGTGGCGAGGACCGTGGCGATTTCCGAACCGCCTGCGTCGCCGTGACGCAGGCGGCAACACGCCAAGCGGTCAGGCCGACAATGCAGATTGTTCTCGTCGCTCACAGTCCCTCCCTAGGGAATACGCGTGACGCATGAGGGAGCCGGCCTCCAGGCCAAGCTCACGCGGGACGCCAAACATAGCGAAAACCGGTTACCGGTACAGCCAAAAAGCGCCGGTTTGCAAACCGGCGTTCAGCTGGGAAAAAGTTGCGCGCCGGTCGGCCGGTCTGCGGTCGAACGATCAGGCCACGCCGCGCAAGCGCGCAGCCACGCTCACCGAAGCGATCAAGGCGTGCGACAGCACCTGCATGTCGATCGGCATGTGCCGCCGGCGCACGTCGAGCAGCAAGGCTATGCGCATGTCGTCGCTGTGATTCCACACTTCGTGCGGATAGGTGTCGTCCCACAGCAGTTGCTGGCCATCGCCGATGCGATGCTCCTGGTCGTTGAGCGACAGCACGGCGGCGGGCCGCCCTTCAGCGTCGAGCGGTACCGACAGGCCGAGCTGGAAGCGCAGCACGCCGCGGAACGGCCCGCGATGCCGCGGAATGTGCTTGCGCGGCGCCAGGAACGACAAGCTGGCGGAAAGCACATCCGGCGTCGACGACACGACTTGCGCCAGCGCCGGACAGGCCGCCATGTTCTTGCCGACCTCGGCACCGTAGACCTTCAGGATGAAAAGCCGCCAATCCTTGCCGTCGTTGGCGGAAATCGGCGCTTGCGCCGGCATGATTTCGTGAAAGCGCGGCACCGACTGCATGCGCGAAGCGGCTATCGCCAGCGCCTCCGCGCGGATCGCCGGCCACGCCGTGGCGAAGTTGGCCGCCCCGGGGAAATAACTGGCGGCATCCAATACCGGTGGCGTAGTGATGCGCGCGTCATAGATGCGCCGCACGGCGTTGGCTGACAGGTCATACAACGTGCTCATGCGTGGGGTGTCCCGTCGCGGGTTTATCCAGGAAGAACGACGCCGTCGCGAAGCAGTATGGCACCGGATTCCGCGGTTGGCCTTCAACAACGCTTACGGAGCAAACGAACCAGCGCGCGGGACGTTGACGGTCGGCCATCGGTGGAGAACGCGGAAGTCGTCGCTTCACCATCGTGTGTCGGGCGCCGTTCACGTAGACAAGCCGCAGGGACATCCCGTAGATTGCTTGCATGCTCAATCCATCGACTCTCTCGCGACGACGCTGACGATTCTCTTGCGACAGGCACGCAGTTGCCGGTCACGCGGATTTGTACGTTTTCGGAGACCTCGATGTTTCAAGCCATTCCGGCGCGGATCGACGCGATCCTGCGCGACGCCTTTCTAGCCCTCGACCTTCCCGCCGAACAGGCGCGCGCCGTGCGCTGCGCGCGTCCCGAGCTGGCCGACTTTCAATGCAACGGCGCCATGTCGGCGGCCAAGTCCAGCGGCCGCACGCCGCGCGAGGTTGCCGACGCCGCCGCGGCGCAGCTTGCGAGGCGGCCCGAATTCGCTGAAGTCGCCGTCGCCGGTCCCGGCTTCATCAACCTGCGGCTCGCGGCGGCGCTGCTGGCCAAGGCCGCGACCGAGCTGCTGACGGATGCGCGGATGGGCATCGCCGATGAAGGCTGCGGTCGCGTCGCCGTGATCGATTTCGGCGGCCCCAACGTGGCCAAGCCCCTGCACGTGGGCCACTTGCGTTCGCTGGTGCTGGGCGAAAGCCTGCGCCGATTGTTGCAGGCTCGGGGTTGGCGGGTGATCGCCGATGCGCACCTGGGCGACTGGGGACTGCAGATGGGCATGCTGACATCGGCCCTGCGCGAACGCGATCCGGGCTTGCCATGGTTCCATCCCAACGACGCGGGTAAGTGGCCCGATGCGCCGCCGGTGTCGCTGGACGAGCTGGAACGCCTTTACCCGCAAGCTGCCCAAGCTTGCCGCGATGATCCCGCGCGCATGGCGCGGGCGCGTGCCGACACGGCGGCTTTGCAACGAGGCGACGCGGGGCTGCTCGCGTTGTGGCGGACTCTGCGCGAACTCTCCCTGCAAGCGCAACAACGCGATTTCGCCGCACTGGGCGTGCAGTTCGACCTGCTGCTCGGCGAAAGCGATGCGCAGTCGATCATGCCCGCCATGATCGACGACCTGCGCGCACGCGGCATCGCCCAAGCAAGCGACGGCGCGCTCGTGATCACCGTGGCGCAACCGGAAGATCGTCACCCCGTGCCGCCATTGCTGCTCTCCAAACAGGACGGCGCGGCACTCTACGCCACCACCGATCTGGCCACGCTGATACCGCGAGTAACGCAGATGCGCGCCGCGCGCATTCTCTACGTGGTCGATCAACGCCAGGCCCTGCATTTCGAGCAGGTGTTTCGTGCAGCGAAAAAGGCGGGCTTTTGCCCCGACACGCAACTGCAACACGTCGGTTTCGGCACGGTGAACGGGTTGGATGGCAAGCCTTATAAAACGCGGCAGGGCGGCGTTGCGCGTCTGGCCGATCTGCTCGACGAAGCGATCGATAAAGCGGCCGAACGAATGAGCGAATCGGGCCACGGTGCCGATCTCGCACCCGAAGAAAAAGCGCGCGTGGCGCACGTGCTCGGCATCGGCGCGGTGAAATTTGCGGATCTGTCGGGGGATCGCGAATCCGGCTACCAGTTTGACCCGGAGCGCTTCGTATCGTTCGAGGGACGAACCGGTCCCTATCTGCAATATGCCTGCGTGCGGATACAGTCAATTTTGCGCAAGGCCCGTCAACGTGACGAAAGCATGGGAACACCGTGGCCGCAAGCCGCCGCCGAACGCGAGTTGCTGCTTGCCTGCCTGGCGTTTCCCGATGCCGTGGCAGAGGCTTCGCGGCAGCTGCAACCCGGCGTACTGGCAGAATATGCGTTTCAGCTGGCGCAATGCTTCAGCCGCTTCTATGCAACCTGTCCGGTGCTGGCTGCCAAGACGAAAGAACAGCGAAGCTCGCGTCTGGCTGCGTGCGAGCTGACTGGTCAGGTGCTTGCGCGCGCGTTGCAATGGCTGGGGATCGACGTTCCGGAGCGCATGTGATGAGGCGCCTGGCGATCCCGCTCGCTCGTGCAACGGGCATGATGAGCGTGAGATGACAAACATCACTTAACGTCATCGCCCCCATCGCGCAGTATCACCAGCCAAGGAGGGGGAGCCATGAAAACACTGTTTCCTTATGGATTGGATGCACCGCCGGTGGTGCGCAACCTGGTACTGGGGTCGCTGGCCTGCTGGCTGGTCTTTGCACTGAACGCCGCGCATCGGCTGCCGATCATTGTCAACGGGCTGCAATGGCCGGGCCTGAGCCTCGCCATCGGCGCGCTGGCGATGATCTGGAGCAGCCACTATGGAAAATTGCGTCGCCGCGAAAAGCTGCTCGACCATCTGGATTGGCGCGGCGACGAGCACGTGCTCGACATCGGCTGCGGTCGTGGCTTGATGGCCGTGGCGGCAGCCCGCCGCACGCCGCGCGGTCGCGTCACGGGTATCGACATCTGGCAAAGCGAAGATCTCAGCGGCAACGGGCCCGATGCCGTGGCTGCGAACGCAGCGCGCGAAGGCGTGGCGGCCAGGGTGGAAACGCGCACGGCCGACATGCGCCAACTGCCTTTCGCCGACGGCGCGATCGACACGGTGGTGTCCTGCGCCGCCATCCACAACATCTATCAGGCCGAAGGGCGTGATCGCGCCATCGACGGCATTGCCCGCGTGCTGCGGCCAGGCGGACAGGTATTGATCGACGATATTCGCCATTTGCCGCAATACGCCGAAAGGCTGCGCGCCGCCGGTTTCGAAGTAGACCTCATGCACGGCATCGACAGCGTATTCTGGCGCGTGCTGAGCCTGGGCAGTCTCGCGCCGGGCACGCTGGTGGGCCGCAAGCCGCTGTAAATCAGGGCGTGGCGGTCATCACGCAATTGCGCCCCGCGCGCTTGGCTTCGTAAAGCGCAATATCGGCACGGCGGCGGGCGGCCATCAGGTCCAGCTCGTCGCTGTCGGCGATGGCGGCGCCGATGGAGACGGTCAGCTCGCAACGCTGACCCGCGATAAAGAACGACGAGCGCTCCACCGCACCGCGGATGCGCTCGGCCAGCGCCATTAGGTCGCTCGATTCCACCGAGGGCGACAGCACCAGGAATTCTTCCCCGCCCACGCGCCCGACCAGATCGCCGGCGCGCAGCATGCGCCGGATATTGGCGACCAGCTCCAGCAGCACGCGATCGCCATCGTCGTGCCCGAAGCGGTCGTTGATGCTCTTGAAGTGATCGGCGTCGATCAGCAGCACGCCGATCGGCTCGCGTCGGTTGCGCGCCCGCGTGACCAGCGCTTCGGAAGCCTCGAGCAGGCCAAGCCGATTGATCACCCCGGTCAACGGATCGATACGCGCCAGCTCGTGCAGGCCGCGCTGCAGGATCTCGTTGTAGAGCAGCAGGAACCCGACACTGGCAAACAAGGGCTGGATGCCGAACAGCAGCACGTAAATGGTGTTGATCAGCGCCGGTGTATCGATGCCGGGCGGCGGCGTGGGCACCGCCCACAACCAGATGTTGCGCCAAACCAATAGCGCCACGGACAGCACATACGTCCACATCAACAGGCATTGCGCACGCGTATCCGGCTTACGGCAGCCGCCCCACAGCGCCATGATATTGAGCGTGCAGTTGCAGGCCAGGAAGAACGATCCCCACAGCACGCGCAGGAGATAATCCGGATGGGCGGTGCTCAAATAAGTCACGCCCAGCCAACCCCCTATCCCCAGCAGGATGGCCTCGCGCCAACAAAGCCGGCGCTGCAATACCATGCGCAGCGCAACGATGGTCACGGCCTGCGCGGACAGATTGAGCGTGTTGCCCACCAGCAACACGAAGATGGGCGACACTTTCGAGGCAAACGCCAGGATCAGGTCGGCAGAACCTTCCAGCAACAGGGCCACGGCGCGCAGCCGCAGCCCGTTGATCGCGTGGGTGCTTCCCCCGCGGGTACCGAACCACAGCATCAACGCCAGCGCCAGAGCCTGGCAGCCGTTGACCAGTGACAATGTCTCGACGTTCAACTGCATCGTGAGATCCGGGCGCGGAAAGGGTTCAACCGCATTCCTTTCGAATGCGGAAGCGATTGCTGAAACACGTGGAGCCGCGCGGTTCAATGTCCGTTGGTGCTCGATACGCTCGCCACACTTCCCCCGATTCCCCCGACACCTCAGCGTTGGACGATTCGACGTGATGCGCGCGTCAGCACCCATCATGGGTGAATGGCGACACGCGTCAGTCCCGGGAAATCAGGCAAGGAACATGCCATGACGTGTAAGGATCATTTCAAACAGACGTCCAAACGGTTACAGGGCACGCGCGGCGCGCAGCCTTTCGCCACCGCAAGCAAGCGAAGGTAAGCGAACGCGGAAAATCGCTTCTTTCGAAAGAATTTACGGATGCCGGTACGGCGAAAGAGGTGCCGATTGCGCGCTGCGCGTCACTTTTTTCGGAATCTAGCGCTCGCTGGTCATTCACGAGAGGTATTCGTAGGAGATGCCGCCGAGTAACCCCCTCCCGTTAAAAGGAGGCTAGGCCTCGGAAACAGCCACGGATAAGCGTCGATATCTCCGCCAAGCCGATAGCGGCTATACCCCATGCCGATGTAGGCCAATGCCATAAACGCCCAAAACATCACAAAAAAAACGTGACCGCATCGATGCCACGGTGAGAAAGCGTGAGTTTTGGTGAGAAAGCGTGAGGGAATTTCCAGCCGCGTTCTGCAATCGTTTGCACGTCGTCATCGGGGACGGCGCCACTGTTTGGGGACACGGATGACTGCACCGAATTATTCATGGGGATACACGTGGCTGCTATGCGTTTTCTGCAGCGCAGCCTTCGCGCAACCACCCCAAGCCGCTCAAACGCAGGGCAGTACCCCAACCGCGGCCGCTACGCCAAATCGCAATACGACGCCGGGGAAGAGCCCGCAAGCGGGCAGCTCAGGCCTCAACAGTGCGGTCAGCGTGAACTACAGCTACGACAGCCTGGGGCGCTTGATCCTGGAAAGCTATCCCGCCCAAACCAGCGGCTACAGCTACGACGCGGCCGGCAATCGCACGCAGTCGCAAACCCAATAACGTCAGGTCGAAGAGGGAACTTCCATGCACACCTACTTGCCATCGCGCGCACGCTTATTGCTGGCAATCGCCACGTTTGGCGCAGCATTCAGTACGCACGCCCAGAACCGGCCACCCCAGCCCGAAGCGAAGCAGACGTTCAATCCACCGCAAAATACGGCGCCATCGCAATTGAACATGCCGTTGATGAGCGTGGACGAAGGCCAGCGCTTTCAACAGCAGCGCGCGGTAAAGACGAGCGACGTACCGGTCAGCAAGATGCTGCAGCGAGAGAGTGCTGCAACAGGAGCGGCAAAACCGTCGCTTGAAGGTGTCAGCGGCGAAGCCATGAATTTACCCAACAGCAAGCCCACGCTTGGGCACGTGTTGCCGACCAGCCACGCGACGCCGCTGGGATTCCCCCGCGCCGACTTTGCTATCGGCAGCAGCACGCAAGCCACGCAAACGGTGAAGGGCGACAAACCGTCGTCCAGCAGCGGCCTGAGCAACGCTGTCATCAAGTAACACAAGCCTTGCCCACCATTCATTGCCCCGGTTTCGACCGGGACCAGTGGCGCTTTGCCATCGGGAACCGTCATGTCGCATCAAATTCGCATTCTTCCGCAAGCCATCGTTGCCGCGCTGCTTTGCGCCGTTGGCGCTGGTACCAGCATCTACGCGCCATCCGCACAAGCTGCCCTGCCTGCCTTGACCTGCACGCCGCCACCGGCAGAACCGGAAATCGCAGCGCTTGCGCGTTCGCTGGAATACAACCTCAGCCTGATCTACGAGTACGTCTATTACAACGTCGACTACTCGCCGACCTGGGGTTCGAAGAAGGGTGCTCTGGGCACGTATCTCGATCGGCGTGGTAATGGCATCGACCAGAACACGTTGTTTGTCCAATTGCTTCGGCAATCGTGCATCGCCGCCAATTACCGCTACGGCACGGTCACGCTTCCCACGGCAGCGGTCGCCAACCTGTTCGGTGTGCAAAATACCGTCCCCGCTATCGCTACGGTGCTGGGCAACGGCGGCTTCTCCGCCAATATTGATGCACAAAACACTGCGCTCAACACAGTCTGGACCGAGGCCACCGTCAACGGCACGACCTACGAGTTGGACCCATCGTTCAAGTCGTATGCGGCGTACACGCCCATCGACCTGGGTGCGGCGATGGGCTATTCCCGCGATGCTCTCATGGCGGCAAGTGCAGGTGGCGCATCGCCGATTCCAGGCACGCCAGCAGGCGTGGTGACGGCGCAGCATTTCAATCGGGCCCAACTCACCGGCCTGCTCAATACCTATTCGGGCAATCTCGCCAACTATCTCAAAACCAACCTGCCATCGGCTTCCACCAAGCAAGCCTACGGCGGGCGAGACATCACCAACGATTACTACGGTTCGACTTTTCCTGCCGTAGGCACGGTCTATGGCAACCTGCCGGATTCGTTTGAAACCGTCTTTACGGTGACTGTCTCCGACAGCGCGGACGGTAGCAACCCAAGCCTTAGCACCAATGTTTATGCCAGCCAGATCGCCGGCAAACGCCTGACTCTCACATACAACGATGCCGCTCAACCCGTACTGGCGCTGGATGGCACTGTGCTGGCGAGTGGCAGCGCTACGGGTGTGCCTGTGCAGACCGTCTCCATGACGGTGCAGCACCCCTATCCGGCAGGCGCCAATTTCTCCACCTGGACGGTGCACCCGCAAGTCAAAACCGGCGGCACTTATGCGCTGATGCTGGTGGCGGGCGAACTCGGGCGAGACAGCCTTACCCGGCACCAAAAAGCCGTGCAGACCCAGCTCAAGAATGGGCAGACCGGCGAACCTGCCACCGGCGAGGCGTTAGCCGCCATCGGTACGGCGTACCTGAGCCAATCCGATCGCGCCACGCAATTCTCGGGCGACTACTTTGGCTTTGTCGATGTGCGTCACGCAGCCATGGGCATCGCCGGCAAAACGACTTCGGCCTATGTGGACTTTCCAGGTCAGACCAGCAGCCTGAGTCCCTTCGACGCCAACATGTCCATCAACGACATGAAGGCGGCGCTCACCGGTCTCAACATCTTCAATAGCACCCTGGAATCCACGGCGGTCGATCAGCTGCAGAAAAATCCAGCCGTCTCGACGGTGCGCATGTTCGATTACGCCAATAACGACGGCACCGGCTTTATCGAGGCCACTTATGCCAACTGGGGACAGGTGCAGCCCCTCTTGCAGAATTGGAGCGATGCCAGCCAGGCAGCGATCGCGGGTTATCTGCAGGCGCATCCGGATAACGGCCAGATATTCATTCCCCAGAACGGAGCACGCAAGGTTGGCGATTGGACAGGGAGCGGCTATTACACGCTCGATACGGCCGGCAATATTTTCAATATGGCGTATCTGATTGCTGGGGGGTATTACGGGGGGTACGGCACGTTGCCCAATTTTAGTGATGTGTCATCGGGTTCCTACTCTGCTGCTCCAACAGCACAGTTCTCCGACCCGTCACCGAAGAGCAGTGAGCCGATCGATATGTACGCCGGCAACTATCTCTACGACCATCAAGACATCGACGCGGGCAACGGCGATTTCCCGTTTCGGCTTAGTTTCAATCGCTCCTACAACTCAAGTAATGTCAATCAGACTACGAGCTTGGGCGCAGGATGGCGCAACAACTTCATGACGTCAGCCATGATAGACAGCGACAGCTACCTTGCGTTCGGCGATGACAACCCTCTGGCAGCCGCACCGTCTGCAGTGATGGCGTATGTGTTGAAGGATCTATCCAACGGCGACCGGCCCGTGCTCGGCAATACCGTGGTTGCTTCGCTGGCCGCGAGTTGGATGATGGATCAGCTAGTCGACAACGCCGTAACCCTGAGCCTGGACAGCGGCACCAAGAAGTTCGTCAAGATACCCACCGCCAATGGGCCGCTGTATGTGCCGCCCCCGGGCGACGCATCCACCATCACGGTAGATCCCAACAGCCAGGCGATCACACTCACCGATAAATTCAAGAACGTCTACCAATTCGACGGCGACGGCAAGCTGGCCCAGTGGCACGATCTCAACGGCAACGACGTAAGCTTTACCTACAACGGCACTGGTGCGGGGAAAACCCTCGCTCTGGTCAGCAACAATCACAGCGCCAAGCTCAGCTTCACCTACAGCGGCGATAAGCTGACCCAGGTTAGTAACGGCAGTACGGCGGTAACCTTCGCCTACAATGGCGATTCACTTGCCGGTGTCACTAATCAGGCCGGTAACACCACTCGCTACACCTACGATCCTTCCGGCCGCCTGGCGTCGATTTTCTATCCATCATTCCCGGATACAGCCGCCGTCACTAACTTCTACGACGCATTGGGCCATGTGAAAACCCAAACCGACGCCGCCGGCAACGCATGGCAATACCTGTTTGCCAATGGCCAGCGCGCCTCCGAGGTCGATCCGAACGGCTATGGCTGGGTGCTCTACTACGACAAGAACGGCAATAACATCGAAGACATCGATCGCGTCGGCAACCACACGTTGTTTACCTTCGACGGCGTGGGTCGCAAAGTGCAAACCACCTATCCGGCCGGGGACAGTGTCGCCGTCACCTACGATGCCAACAGCAACGTGCTGAACCAGATCACCCGTCCGATTCCAGGTGCCATCGACACCATCACCGGAGAGCCAGCCACGCCGTTATCCGAATCATGGACGTACGATCCGGTCTTCAACAAACCGCTCGTCGTCAAGAACGCGCGCGGTTATGTCACAAGCAACACCTATGACGCGGCAGGCAATCTGGTCCAGATTTCGCAACCAGCCGTGCCCAGGCCTGGTAGCGTCGCGACCGCGCCGGTCACCAAAACGGCTTATAGCTTCGGCCTGCCCACCGACGTGACGGACGCCGAGGGCCGAGTCATCACTTACACCTACGACCCAGCCACTTTGAACCTGCTCAGCAAAGTCGACGACGCAGGCCGCCTCAATCTCACCACTCAATACAGCTACGACGCGGTCGGCAACAAGCTCACCGAAACCGACCCGCGCGGCAACACCACGGCTTATCAATACGATGCTCTGCGCCACGTCACCCAGATCACGCCGCCAGCGCCGTTCGGAAGCAGCATCACTCAGTACGACTATGACGCCGATGGCCAGAAGATCGCCGAACGCCACGCCACCGGCGATGCGGCCGACCCTTGGCGCACCACGACTACGGTGTACAACGCCAGCGGCAAAGTCGTTCACGTTATCCAGCCTGATAACACCAGCAAATTGACGACTTACGACAACATCGGCCGCACCGCCACGGAGCTCACATCCAGCGGACGGCAGGTGGCCTACGCCTACGATCCTGATTCGCGTGTCATCCAGATCACCGACCAGGTCCCCGGAAACCTGGATCCGTCCATCACCCGCAACCTGGGTTCCGTGATGCGCGAGCAGCGCACCTACTACAACACCGGCGGTCTGGCCACGCTCACCGACGGCAACGGCAACAAGCTCACCTATTACTACGATGGCTTCAAGCGCCAGAAGCAAATCAGCTATCCGGACAACCGCTACGAGCTGCACGGCTTCGACGAAGCTGGCAACGAACTGGTCACCCTCAATCGCTCCGGCCAATTGATCTGGTTCGGTTACGACCCGCTCAATCGCATGGACAGCAAGACACCGGACAACGAAGCTCAAGTGGGCTATGGCTATGACTACACCGGTCGCCGCCTCGTCGCCAACAGCAGCGCCGGCCTCAATGTCAGCTACGGCTACGACAGCGCCGGCCGGCAGACTAGCGAAGCCCGCAGCGATCTCGGTGCTACCACGTGGACTCTTGACGCCAACGGTAACCGCACCTCGCTGACCTGGCCGGGCGCACCGGCCTATACGACCAGTTCCGCCTATGACGCGATGAACCGCCTGACGGATATCTACGAAGGCAATCCAGGTGGCGGCAAGAAGTTGGCGCACTACGAGTACAACGTGCTCGCTCAACGAACGGACGCAGAAACCACCGGCACCTTCGTTGCCTCAAGAACACACGTGGATTGGACGAAAGGTGGCCAGATCAGCTTGCTCAACCACAGCTGGACGGGCGGCAACCTCGATTACGAATACAGCTATAACGCCGATCACCAGCGGACTGGCGTGGACGTGAGCGACCCGAGCTTCGTGCCCGTGGGTCTGCAGGCCAATACGCAGTCCTACGCAAGCAACGCGCTCAACCAGTACACAAACATCAACGGCGCAAGTCTGGCCTACGATACGCGCGGCAACCTGATTGCGGGTAACGGTTGGAACTACAGTTACGACACCGAAAACCATCTCTATCTGGCAACCACGACCGGCATGACGGCCAGCTACACCTACGATGTACTGGGGCGGCGTGAAAGCAAGACGGTCAATGGTGCCACCACGCACTACCTGTCCGTGGGCGACCAGGAAATTGCCGAGTACAGCGGTACGGGAGTGCTTCAGAAGCGCTTTGTATATGGCCCTGGCATCGACGAACTGGTAGCCATCGTAGATCCAAGCAACAAGCACCAGTTCGCACTGACCGACGCGCTAGGTTCGGTGATTGGGCTCGTCGGCGATGACGGCATCATGAGCGAGAAGAATGCCTACACGGCGTATGGCACGGGGATCAGTTCCAGCAACAATCCATCGCCGTATCTTTATGCGGGACGACGTTACGATCCGGAGACGGGGTTGTATTACAACCGGGCGAGGATGTATTCGCCGGCGTTGGGGAGGTTTATGCAGACTGATCCGATCAATACGGCAGGCGGGTTAAATCTGTATGCCTATGTCGGAAACGATCCGGCAAACTTTACAGATCCATCTGGACTAATTTGGCCAATTTTATTGAGGGCCTACCAACTGTACTCAAAAATACCAGCGCCAGTTCGTGTGGCCAGCGGTATTTACGACCTAAACAAAATTGTAAATTCTGGCAACATTGAGAATCCCGACTATCGTTTTGGGGGAGCGGGGGCAAGTGGGTCGTGGGATGCATTAGGTACAGCAGAAAATCAGCCAACCGCAAATCCATCAAGCAATGAATCTGCCGATGACTTCATACAAGATGCAATTAGAAATATTATAGAAAATACTCATAAATGAAGAAAAGGTGGATTGTGAGGTGAGATTTAGGTGATTGTTGAAATAGTCGAATTTGTTGTGGGGTTCGTCAATGCTCTCAGCATGTGGCGGTTTATGGTGTGCTCTTCCCTAGGCGCAGTAATCGGCTTGTTTATCTACTTTCGCATCGTAGACGCATTGCTGGCGTTATTTTTATCTCTCGCGGTGTTAGTAACCGGAGTTCTTTTGGGGTGGCGCTGGCAACAAAAGCACGAGACAACTCAAGGCAAGCGCTCCCGATGATGGCGGACTCAAGTTGGTAGACCGCGTTGTTGGAAGTAAACCTGGCCGCGCTACCCGGTTCGCTAGATTCAGTGAACGTGCTCGCCGGCGATGGCTGCATCGTGAGCCAGAATGATTGACGCGTCCCACTTAACTGGCAGCAGTTTCAAGCAATCGCCTACAGAACGCCCGTTAGAACCAGCGGAAAATGTGGCGATTGGCAAGGAGCTGCCGGGTGCCTCACGTTGACGGGTTCCATGTTGTGAAAGCTGTGTTTCAGCGTCGTCTAACCGGCGCGTTGGCCTTGGTATGCCTCGCACTAATTATCGTGTTTTCGATGTTGGTGGGTGGCATGGGCCGAAATGCTGGTTGGAGGCCCACCCTGCCAGTACGATCTTTGCCGGCCATCGTGGTCTCGGACGCTGTTCCGATGGCAGCGCCGTTGTCGGCCATGCGGGACACGTGGCAACACACGTTGTTCGAACCATCTCGCAGAGTGTTGCGGCTCCCCAGCGCGGAGGTGTCGACCGCCAGGTTGGAGGGGCTCACCTTGACCGGTGTGGTGCAGACGACGTCGCTGCAGATCGCGTTGCTGCAAGATGCGTCCGGTAAAGCTCTGCGCATTCCAAAGGATGCGATGTACTTGGGCTGGAAGCTGGTGTCTGTCGAGCCACACCAAGTGATTTTCGAGCAAGGAGCGGATCGTACGAAGTTAAGCTTTGCGGGGTCGAAGGACAAACTACCTCCCGGCGATTTGGTGGCGGTACCCGCCACGACTACCGCAGCCATTCCCGCGCCGGCGCCAATGATTACCACGGATGCGAAAGCCTCCGTGGAACCCGTTGCATCGGGCGATGACGCTGCCATTAGGCAGGCGCGCATGGACGCGTTGAAGAAAATCGTCACGGAGCGGCGGAAGGGCTTGTCGCCCACGACAGGAAGTCCTTGACCATGTCACTCCTACCACGTCACCTGCTTCTGCTGGGAGTGTTGCAACTCTCCGCGTGTGTCCACGTTCCGATTGAGAGGGATGCCACCTTGCAGGAAGCGCTCGAAGGCGTCGGAAAGCCGGTGCCTGAGCCACTGTCCACCTACACTTCCCCAGCCGATGCGCCGCATGAGCCGCGCCGCCGATCTGAACTCAGCATCGGTACCGGCAAGTTTGTACAAATGGTGCCGGTGGCCAAGCCACGCCCGCCTGCAAGTGGCAATGATCGCGTCAATTTCGATTTCGAAGATCAACCGATCCAGGCGGTAGTGGGAGTGATTCTCGGTGATCTGCTCAAGCACCCTTACACGCTTGCACCCGGTGTGCAGGGCAAGGTGACGTTCTCGACGGCCGAGCCCGTGGACCGTGGTCAGGCACTACCCATTCTGGAAATGCTGCTGTCGTGGACCGACAACGCCTTGGTGCGAAACAGTACGGGCTATGTGGTGCTACCGGCCAAACAGGGGCTGGCCGGCAACGTGGTGCCAGGATTGTATGGCTCGGCGCCGCAGGTGGGTTTACAGGCACGCCTGTTTCCTTTGCATTACATCGCCGCCAGTGAAATGCAGAAGCTTCTGGCACCATTCGCCAGACCGGACGCGATCCTGCAAGCCGACGATCAGCACAACCTGCTCATATTGGCGGGCAATGAGGAGGATCTGCAGAACTACGAGCGTGCCATCGTAGCGTTTGACGTCAATTGGCTCAAAGGCATGTCCGTAGCCGTGTTCGATCTTCAGCACAGCGACGTCGGCAACCTGCAAGCGGAACTGGATAAATGGTTTGGCCCCAAGGCCGGGACACCGGTGGCTGGCATGGTGCGCTTCATTCCCATGGAGCAGACCAACACTTTGATCGCGATCAGTGCGCAACCGGACTATCTGGAGGAGGTGGCGCGCTGGGTGGAGCGGATCGATCGTGGCCGCAGCAATCAGCCGCAGCTTTACGTTTACGACGCACGCAATATCGACGCCCGCGATCTGGCCGCATATCTCAACGACATCTATGGTTCAGGAAATTCGAGTGCGTCTGCACGGGCATCGGGCACGGTAGCGCCCGGCCTTACGCCATCCACCATCACCTCATCAGGCGGCATCGGAGCCGCCGGTCCCGGCCTGGGCAGCAATGCGCAGGGCTTCGGTAGTGGCGGCACGGCAAATCCTGCGCAATCCGCAACGTCGGACAATGCGCGGAGGCCAGGTGGTGCCACGCAGATGCTGGACAACGGCGTACGCGTCACAGCCACCGACAACGGCAATCAATTGCTGGTGCGCGCCTCGGCCGAGCATTGGCTGGAAATGCTGCCGGTGATCAAGCGTCTCGATACCATGCCCTTGCAGGTGCAGGTAGAGATGCGCGTACTGGAGGTCAAGCTTACCGGTGAGTTCCAGTTTGGCGTGCAGTGGTATTTGCAGGGCCTGGCAGGTAAGGGCAACGATACAGCCGATGGCGGTGCCAATCCCAGGCAAGGTGCGCTCGGGCGCGGGTCCAGCGCCTATAACCCGAATGACACGTTCTTCTATTCCTTCGTCAACCACCGCGTACAGGCAGCCCTGCATGCCATGGAAAGCAGCGGTAGCACCAAGGTGTTGTCGGCGCCGTCGGTGATCGTTGCCAACAAGGAATCCGCTCACGTGCAGGTGGGCAGCCGTATTCCCATCACGCAGAACTACATCGATACCGGTGGCAACGCCAATTCGACCATTGGCAGCGTGCAATACGAGGACACCGGCGTGATTCTGGACGTGACGCCGCGCATCAACCCCGGTGGCTTGGTTTATCTCACCGTGGGCCAACAAGTCAGCAACGTGGATACCACCGCGACGGGGGATGCGGCCGGCAATCCCACCATCCAGGAACGCCAGATCACCACGCATGCGATCGTGCGTAGTGGCCAGACGGTATTGCTCGGCGGGCTCATTCAGCAGGATGACTCCGAAGGAAGGAGCAAGACCCCATGGCTGGGTGATATCCCGCTGCTTGGCTATTTGTTCGGAAGCACGTCACGCGCGCACGACCGCACGGAGCTGATCGTGCTCATCACGCCTACGGTGATCTCAAACAGCGAAGATGCGCGGCGCATTACCGAGGAATACAAGAACAAGTTGAAGGCATTGCAGCCTCCGGCCAGGAGATCCGAAAAACTCTAATCCCGCTAAATCGCCACCTGCCTGCCAATATCCACGACCTGTCCCGCGGGAATGCGCAGATAGTCGGTGACTCGCGCGCAGTTGCGCAGCATCACGGAGAACAGCATGCGGATCCAGCGCGGCAGACTGTGAGGGCCTTCGCCGGGCACGATCTTTTCCATGCTCACGAAGTAGGTGAGTTTTTTGGGATCGATAGGACAGCCGTTCGTGGCGATCTGCGCCATCAGCGCCGGCATATCGGGCCGCTCCATAAAGCCATAGGTGGCGGTCACCGACCAGAAATTTGGGCCGACCTCGGAGAGCGCCAGCCGGTTTCTGGCTGCAACGTGGGGAATGGACGCAATTTCCAGCTTCACGGCCAGCACGCGTTTGTGCAGGGACATGGTGTGCTTGACGTACAACTGCATCACCGGCGGCGTGGTGGCCTGCGAGCGGGTAAGAAATACGGCGGTGCCGGGCACGCGTGCCACGCCGGTGCGGGTGAGTTCGTCCAGAAAGGCATCCACCGGCAACGGATCCTCGGTGAGGCGCGCGGCCATCGCCACGATGCCGCGATGCCAGATGTACATCACCAGGTACACCGCGGTTGCGAGCAGCAGCGGTACGTAGCCGCCGTCGAGCAGCTTCATCATGTTGGAGGCGAAAAACGACGCGTCGACGATGAGAAAAACGCCCGCCACCGCGATGCTCGCCGCCAGGTTCCACTTCCATATCTCGCGCATGGCGATAAACAGCAGCATGGTGGTCATCAGCATCGTTGCCGATACCGCTATACCGTAGGCCGCGGCGAGGTTGTCGGATTTGCCGAAGCCCAGGGCCAGACCGATGGTCACCAGCATCAGCAACCAGTTCACGGCACCTACGTAGATCTGGCCGTAGCCTTCCCTGGAGGTTTGCGACACCTTCAGGCGCGGCATCCATCCCAGTTGAATGGCCTGGCGCGTCATGGAAAACGCGCCGGTAATGATCGACTGGCTGGCGATGATGGTGGCGATCGTCGACAGGATAATCAGCGGCAAAGTGAGCGACGACGGGCACAGCCGATAGAAAATATTGCCGTCGGTCGGCGCGCCGGCCAGCACGATCGCGCCCTGGCCGGCGTAGTTGAGCACCAGGCTGGGAAACACCAGGGCCGACCAGGCCAGCTTGATCGGGCCGGCGCCGAAGTGCCCCATGTCGGCATACAGCGCCTCGGCGCCCGTCACGCACAGAAACACGCCGCCCAGCACCAGAAAGCCGGAGCCGCCGCTGTGCAGCAGGTAAGCGAAGGCGTAATAGGGATTGAGCGCCCACAAAATCGCCGGATGCTTGATGATGCCCCAGATGCCGAGCACCGCCATGGTCACGAACCACAACGCCATGATCGGCCCGAACGTGCGGCCGATCCGCGCCGTGCCTGCCGGTTGCAGGGCGAACAGCGCCAGCAGGATCAACGCCGTCAACGGCAGCACGTAATGATGTAGCGAGGGCTCCACGATATTGAGGCCTTCCAGCGCCGAGAGCACCGAAATCGCCGGTGTGATCGCGCCATCGCCATAGATCAGCGCCGCACCGAACAGGCCGGCCGCCACGATCAGTGGGCGCTTGTGGCGTTTCACGCCCAGCAAGGCCATCAGCGCGAGGATGCCGCCCTCGCCATCGTTGTCGATGCGCATGGCGAAACCGGCGTACTTGATCGTGGTCACCACGATCAGGGTCCAGATCAGCAGCGAAATCACGCCGTAAATGGTGTGCGGATTGTCGCCGCCGGTCATGTCCAGCACAGTCTTGAACGTATACAGCGGGCTGGTGCCGATATCGCCGAAGACCACCCCGAGCGCGCCAACCCCGGCGAGCAGCATGGCCGGTTTCTTCAGCGGGACTGCAGCGCTTTCCGTCATCAGGCACCTGCATCGGTCGCGGGACTGCCTGGCAGTCTAACCACGAAAGATGACACCGACGTCAATCGGGCTGTTAAGCGGCCCCACGATTTACTGCGTCGCCAGATCCGCCACCTGTGGACGCCAGCGGCTGAGCGAGAGCCACGGCGCGCTTCGATACGACTCCGCCACGATCCAGGCCGAGGCCGTAATCACCGTCGACATCGCCAGCGCCGTCCAGCTGAAGCGCTGCGCCGGGCCGGCCATCACCACCGGAATCCACACCAGCACGGTGAACAGGCCCATCATCCAGGTTTCCAGCACCGCGGCCAGCCGCGGCAGCACCGACACCAGGATCGCCAGCCCTGCGGCCACGTGCGCGGCGCCGGTGAAATAGGCCCAGCCCAGGCGGCCGGGCAGCCAGGCGGGGACATAGGCGGCGGTGGCCTGGCCGTAGATCAGATGCTCCAGGCCGACCCACGGCACGCTGACCGCGAACAGGATCTGCGCACGGCGAATCGCCTTGGGGCCGCTCAGCCACGCGAACCTGGGCCGATCGCCCGGGGTGACGGCGGAGGCGTAAAGGATCCAGCTGGCGGCGACCAGCGTGCCGATTTCCCCGGCGGCGCCCCAGTTGATCTCCTGCAGCGGTGCGGCAACGACGTGCGGCACGTGCAAAACCAGCAACCAGACCAGAGTGTAGAGAGTAAGCACCCAGGAAGCCGTCAGCGAGGTACGCCGCATCAACAGGCCCAGGCCGCCGGCGCACATGATCGCTCCGGAGGCGTAGGCGAGCAGGGCGCGGCCGGGAATGCCCGCAGGAACCGGTTGCCACACGAACGCAAAGTCGCCCGAACACAAACTCATGATGCCCAGCGCCAGCATCGTCAATGCGAACACCATCCGGCCCATACTCATCGCTTGCATGTCTGGCACTCCATCGAAGATCGTGGAAAGGAGAAGCATCCTATTCACCGGGGCAATGAATGCCCTGGCAAGAGCCAATTGCCGATCACGTTTCGATACCAAAGAGGCTGCCTGCGTTTCGCCCCATCCAGCGCCGTGCAGGGTCCGCAGGACGCCTTAGCATCGCAGCATCGCGCAAGCGCGCGCTACATACCAGAGATCATCCATGGATCGCAGACATCTTCTCAAAGGCGCGTTGGTCGGCGCCTCGGCCATTCTGTTGCGCCCGTCGGCTTTGCTCGCCGCCCAGGCGCGCGACTTGAGCGCAGCGCTTGCCGACGTCGAACGCCGGCATGGTGGGCGCCTGGGCGTGGCGATGCTGGATACGGGCAACGGGCAACGCCAAGGGTATCGCGCCGACGAACGCTTTCTGATGTGTAGCACCTTCAAGATGCTGTTGGCGGCGGCCGTCCTGGCGCGTGTCGACCGTGGCCAGGAACAACTGGATCGCCGCCTGGTGTTCGGCAAGGACGTAGTGCTGGAATACGCGCCGGTCACCAGCCAGCACATAGGGTCGCCGGGCATGAGCATCGCGCAGCTGTGCCAGGCTGCGGTGGCGGTGAGCGACAACACAGCGGCCAACGTGCTGCTTGCGCACCTGGGCGGTCCGTCGATCGTTACGACCTTTGCGCGGCAACTGGGCGACACCATCACGCGCCTGGATCGTATCGAGCCCGAACTCAACCGACCGACGGCCGACGGTTTAAGCGACACCACCACGCCCAACGCGATGCTGGCGGATCTGCAGAAGCTCACGTTGGGCAACGTGCTTTCCGACGCATCGCGCCGGCAGTTGATCGAGTGGCTGTGCGAAACTACCACCGGAAAAACCTTGTTGCGGGCGGGCTTTCCGGCCGATTGGCGCGTCGGCGAAAAGACCGGCAGCGGCATGACCCAGCGCAACGACGTGCTCATCGCCTGGCCGCCGCAGCGCAAGCCGTTGCTGATTGCTGCGTATTACGCCAATGAAAAGGCGAGCGATGAGCAGCGTGCGGTAGTGTTGGCGGAAGTTGGCAGATTGATTGGGTGAGCGAGAGCGTGCGTGCGTCTGTGGGTTGGGTTACCCCGGACTTGATCCTGGTGTAACCCAACCTACATCTGGCATCTGGCTTTCAGTGCCATTGCGACGGCGTCTGCAATCGATGCCCGTCGCAGTTCAACGCCGTCACCACCTCATCCACGCGCAGGCCGAAATCTTCCAGCAACTGCCCGAGATTGGAACGCCGCACCTCCAGCAACACGTCTTCCTCTTCCTCGGTCGACGCATAAATCACTTTCGCCATCAGAAACAGCTGATCGCGCAACTGTTCCAGTTTCCGATATTGCTCTTCAGGCAACACATATCCACGCAGCGTCATTGCCGCGGGCTTGAACGCTTTCATACCTTCACTCCACACCGTTAGACACGCCGCGCATTGCGCGCGGCGCGAGGGATAACAGAGAAAAATCTGCAAGCCGTGTAAGCGTATGCCTACGCCTACTCAGCCGATATCCGCTAAGACCCGGCTTCGTGCGTGAGGCACGAACGTGAAGTGAGCGAAAGCTGGTACGGCGGGGACACGATGACGTGTGTGTACCGTATGATCCGGGGACCCATGATCAACTCCTTTTCAGTTGGTTGTGGTAGCGAGCCGTGTGGGCTGTAACCCATGCGGCTCGCGCTCTTTCACTTCATACGCCGGGCGTGCGGGAATCGCGTGCACGAAAGCTCGCCCGGCTTGCCAAATATCTCGCGTTCGGGGCCCCCGCGTATGTCGGCGGGGGCGGATGATGGGGAGAGATAAATCTTGCTTTGCGTGAGCGCTCTTTCTGTAGAAACCTGACAAGCGCGTAGGCTGGGATGCTCAGGCGCGCTGTAAGGGCTTCAAGCCGCGCGACGAAAAATAGCGCGCAAGCGTTTCCCAGGTGCCGGTCGGGTCGACCAGGGCCACATAAGTATCCGGGCGCAGCAGGTAGACGACGTTTTCCAGCAACCCGGCTTCGGCGTATTCGGGTTGCCAGTCGAATACCTGCAAGGACAGGCCCAGACTTTTGCAGCAATCGATCACGTCCTGCGGCGCCTTGCCGTACACGTGCACCTGCCAATCCATCAAGGCGAGGCTGGCGAAATTGTCTTCATCGCCGGCCACCGCCCACGGCAGCCGGTCTCCACCGCGCAGATGGCCGGCACTGCCCTGGCTGAGCGGCCCTTCGCGGTAATTCAACGTGATTTGCGACACCGTGCGAAACACGTATTCGCGCGCGGCCTGAAAATGCGCCATCGTCGGTAACAGCAAGGGCGCAATGCGCGTGCGCACCAGATCGGCTACGCGCCCTTCGGCGGTGACGAAGGTAAAAACGCGATCCGTAGTGTGCACCAGCCGGCGAGCGAAACCGATGCGTTCGGCCTCGTAGCTGTCCAGCAGCGCTTCCGGTGCGCAACCGTGCAAGACGCTGGCGAATTTCCACGCCAGGTTGATTGCATCGCCGATACCGGTATTCATGCCCTGGCCGCCGGCGGGGCTGTGGATGTGCGCGGCATCGCCGAGTAGGAACGCGCGGCCTTTGCGGAAATGTTTGGCGACCCGATGGTGTACGCGATAGGTGGAAAACCAGTTGACCTTGGCGACGTCGACTTTCATCTGTTCCATGGCGCGGTCGCTGACGTCTTCGAAGCGCAGGGTTTCGGCGCGATCGGCCCGTTCGTCGCGCACGGTGCCGATCAGGCGTGCAGAACCTTGGTTGGCAAGCGGGAAAACGGCGAGGAAATCGGCCTCGTCCAGATCGATGTGCAGCTGGCCGTCCAGCGCCGGGCCGCTCGCTTCCACGTCGGCCACGTAGAACACCTGCCGGTAGGTGCCGCCCGGAAACTCCGCGCCGATGGTTTCGCGCACCAGCGAGCGCGCACCGTCGCAGCCGGCGATGTAGCTGGCTTCGCAGTCTTGTTCCTGGCCGTCCGCGCCGCGCAGGCGCGCGAGCACGCGGGTGCCGTCATCGCTGAAGCCGAGCAGCTCGGTCGCGCGTTCAACCTTCACGCCGAGCGCTTCCAGGCGTTGGGCAAGCAGGCGTTCGTGTTGATCCTGCGGGAACACGTGCACGAACGGGTAGGGCGTGAGATCGGTACCGATCGTGGCAAGGCGCAATTGCGCGGCCTTGCCGCCTTTCACCCACAGGTTGGCTGCCTGTACGCGATGCCCGCTTTCGATCACCGCATCGGTGAGGTCCAGCTGCCGGTACAGCTCCAGTGTGCGGGCCTGCACCGCGAGTGCCCGCGAACTCGTGCCCGCTTCGGCGGCCTTGTCGATGATGCGCACCTTGATGCCGAGCTTGGTCAGCCACAAGGCCAGCACCAGACCGGTTGGACCTGCGCCGACAATCAAGACATCGCTACGCATGGGGCGATCTCGCCAAAAAGGATCAATCGATCTCTAGCTTATAACCAACCCCGTAGATGGAGCGGATCGGATCCTGGCCGGGCGCCGCCTGTTCCAGTTTGCGGCGCAGGTTTTTGACGTGGCTATCCACCGTGCGGTCGGTGACCACGCGATGGTCCAGGTAGAGATTGTCTAGCAGACGATCGCGCGAGAACACCCGTCCCGGCGCGGCCGCCAGGGTTTTCAGCAGGCGAAATTCGACCGGCGTGAGATCCAGCGCCGTGCCGTTGAAGCTGGCGCGATGGGCCTCGTCATCGATTTTCAGCGCGGTGTGGCCGGGCTCCACCGGGAAGCGCGCGCGGCGCAGGATTGCCTTGATGCGTGCCACCACTTCGCGCGGACTGAACGGCTTGCAGATGTAATCGTCGGCGCCCAGTTCCAGGCCGAGCAGGCGGTCGATCTCTTCCACCTTGGCGGTGAGCATCACGATCGGCACGTCGCTGAAGCTGCGCAACTCGCGGCAGATATCCAGGCCGTCGCGGCCGGGCAGCATCAGGTCCAGCAGCACCAGGTCCGGATGCTGCGCCTTGACCGCGGGCACGGCTTCGCGCCCGTCGGCCACCCAATACCAGGCGTAGCCGGACGCGTGCAGATAGTCGCCGACCAGGGCCGCGAGTTTGGGCTCGTCTTCCACAATGAGAATGCGCGCGGCGCGATCGGCGGTGTGGTCCACGTCAGCTTCCTTCACGGGGAAGTTGGATGGACAGCCACAGCCCGCCCAGTGGGGAGGCCTTGGCTTCGATCGAGCCGCCGTGTGCCTGCACGATCGCGCGACAGATCGCCAAGCCCAGTCCCGCCCCGCCGTGCGAACGGTTGCGCGAGGATTCCACGCGATAGAAGCGTTCGAACAGACGCGGCAGATTCTGCTCGTCCACGCCCGGTGCGGAATCCATCAGATCCACGGCGACGCGATCGCCGCGGACCGCCGCCTCGATGCGAAGGCAGCCGCCGGCGTAGGTATAGCGCAGGCTGTTTTCGATCAGGTTGGCGAAAAGCTGATGCAGGCGGCCCTCATCGGCGTAAACGGCGATGGGTGTGGCGGGCAAGCGCAATTCCAGCACGATGCCGGCCTTGCGCAGGCGTTCCTGGAACGCCTCGGTGATGCTTGCCACCAGGCGGCCGAGATCAACATCTGTCTTGCGATAGGCCATCGCGCCAAGATCGGTCAGCGACAACTGGTAAAGATCGTCGATCAGCTTGTTCAGCGTGCCCACTTCCATCTGCAGCGACGCCAGCGCATCGGTGTCGAACCGGCGCACGCCGTCTTCCAGCGCCTCCAGTTCGCCGCGAATGATCGCCAGCGGCGTGCGCAGTTCGTGCGAGATATCGGCGACAAATTCGCGGCGCATCGATTCGTTGCGCTCCAGCACCACGGCCAGATGATTGAAATCGCGCGCAAGCTGGCCCAGCTCATCGTGCGAAGGCGCATTCACGCGCGAAGCATAGTCGCCTTTGGCCAGCGCGTGCGTGGCTTTGGCAATCTCGTGCACCGGCGTCAGCAGCGTGCGTGCCAGCCAGATCGCCAGCAAGATGGCCAGCACCAGCGCCCCGGTGCCGATGATCCAGCTGGCGCGGTATTGGCCTTGCTGAAAGCGCACGTCGCCCGCTTCGGTGACTTCGCGGAACGGCAGCATGGTGAGCCAGCCCACGGTTTTTCCGTCCACCACGATCGCGCGCTTGAGCGTATGCGGCGAGTTCATCGTCGGCGTGGGGTTGCCGAACACGAAGCGTTGCTGCGCATCCAACAGCGCAAAGCGCAAGGCGGTGCCGGTGAGGTCCGACACGCTCAACGCGATTTTTCCGGGAGGGCCGCCCGGCGGCGGGCCGGGGTGATCCTGGGGCGATTGGCCGTTGTCGCCGGGCGGAAGCGGCGGCGGCTGGCCTGGCTGGCCGGGCGGTCCATGATCGGGCGGCCCGTGGCCAAAGTCCTCGGGCGCGTGGTCCATATCGTCGGGGAACGGGCCGCCGGAAAAGCCGTGCGGCCGCATCACTTCGAACCATGCGCGCGGATTCTCGCGCAGAAAATCCCAGCTGCCGTGTTCGCGGTACGCCGCCGTGAGCGAAGACGCCACGCTTTCCATGCGTTGCGCTTCCTGCTCGGAGAGATAGCCGAGAAAGCCGCGGTCGAAACTCAGGCGCGCCGCAACGCCCATCGCCAGCACGGCAAACACCGCGACGGCAAGCATGGCGAGGAAAAGCTTGGCGGTAAGGCCAAATCGCATCGATCGAAAAGTGAGTGTGGGTCTCGGCCGCTATTAGCACCGGTTTATCCCCGGCGTTTCAAGCGCGGACGCGCGATTCCACGGAATCTCCAAATTTCCTGCACAGTCCTCCGCCATGGTTGGGCTCGTACGGCACCGCCTCCGGTGTCGGGCCGGGTCAGTGTCAATGGTTTCAGGCAAAAGCAAGGCGGCCATCGAGTTTCTGCACTTTCTGGCAGACATCTCCGACCCGGTCAGCGGCGCGATCTCCTGTATCAAGCTCGCCAACTGGCTCGGCATGACCGAACGGGAGCTGCAAAGGCGCTGGATACGACGCGGCGCCGACGCGAGCTGGCGCAACTTCGCCGACGAATTGCTTGCCGTGCTGGATGCCGCGCAAGCGCAGGTTCGTGGCCTTGAACAGGCCATCGACTGGTACCTCAACACCCCGATTGCACGAGCCGACCGGCGGACGGCCGATCAGCTCGTGATGGCTGGAGAAGCACGATGGCTTACGCAACGGCTCAATACTTTGGAAATCTGCATCCCGGCGCCGCTGCGGAGCCGGCGAGCCCTGTCTCGACGGTGATTTCCGAATCCCCCGCGCCAATGGCCGGTGTCAGCCGCATCCAGAAACTTTCCAAAGACGATGTGCACGTGGAATACGCCGTCGCCTTGTTGCAAGTTTTGGAGCAGCAGGGTTTTGCGCGCGAACAGGTGTTGGCCGGTGCCGGCATCCTTCCGGCACAGCTCGAGGACCAGTCGCGCCTCACCACGCATCAGGATGCGGCTTTGCTGATGCACGCAGTGCGGCTTACCCGCGATCCCGGCATCGGCTACCAGATGGGCTTGCACAGCACGCTCACCTGGCACGGTTTGATGGGCTACGGAATGATGAGCTGCGCGACCTTGCGCGAGGCGCTGGAATGGTGGACCGGGTTTCTCGATCTGCGCACGGCCACGTTCACCATGCAGCTCGGCGAGCGAGACGGTCACGCCGAATTGCGCGTGCACGATCTCGCGCCGAGGGCGCCGATGCGCATCTGCGCGATCGATCGGCTGCTCACCATGACCACCCGCCTGTGCCAGCAAC
Source organism: Dyella mobilis (assembly GCF_016904945.1). Classification (GTDB taxonomy): domain Bacteria; phylum Pseudomonadota; class Gammaproteobacteria; order Xanthomonadales; family Rhodanobacteraceae; genus Dyella_B; species Dyella_B mobilis. The sequence goes on along the minus strand of NZ_JADIKF010000038.1, from coordinate 329,203 downwards.
TGGTGCAGCATCCGCTGCCCGAGCTGCAAGCTTGGTACAAGGATCGCGAGCCGCTGCATTACGCGCGCTACCGCCAGCGCATCGTCGCCACCCGTTTCGGCACCGGACTGTGCCAGATCCGCTTTCCGGTGGCATATCTGGACCTGCCGCTGGCCAACGCCAACGCATCGACCTGCCGGCACATCCGCACGCAATGCGAGCGCGAACGCGCACGCCTGCGCAGGTCGGACGACCTGGTGATTCGCATCGTGGATCTGCTGCAACGGCGCGATACCGGCTATCCCGGCATCGAGGAAACCGCTGGCTTGCTGTGCATGTCCAGCCGCACGCTCAAGCGCAAACTGCACCGGCTCGGCCTGAATTTCCGCAACCTGGTAGACGATGCGCGCAAGGATGCCGTGCTGCGCGACGTGCTCAACCCTGGCTTGCGCTTCGACGAAATCGCGGTGCGCACGGGCTATTCCGATCCGGCCAATCTCACCCGTGCGTTCCGCCGCTGGACGGGAGAATCGCCGAGCCAGTATCGCGGGCGGCTCCTTTCCAGTGAGAGCCGCTGATTCGAATCCCAAGACAACCAGGCCCCTCCCCCAAGTAGGGGGAGGGGCCTTTTGCTGCCAGCTTAGAAGTCATACTCCGCACTAAGCTGCAGATAGCGCGGCGTCTGGTATGACGTCGCCGTCAGGTAGGTCGTGTCGGTGTACAAGGTCGCACCCTGGTTCGCGTTCTGGTTTTCGCTGACGCTCAGCGGCGTATGCCGGTTGAACACGTTGAACACCGTCGCGCGGAAGCTCAGGCCTTTCAGCCAGTTCGGGTGATACGAGCCGTTCAAGTCCAGCTGCCACAGCGTGGGCGTGGTACCGGCTGAGCCGCGCGTGACGTACTCGCCCACGCCGTCGACGTAGCAGTACATATACGGCGAGCTGCCGTTGTCGCCGTAGCCGCCGATGGTGGCATCGATGGGCGCATCGCCGTAGCAGTTTTCCGGACGGCCAGTCTGCACGATGAAGTTGGCGCCGACCTGCCATTGATCGGAGATGCGCCAGGCGCCGTACGCCTTGACCGTGTGGCGATGATCGTTGGTCTCGTTACCGTTGGTGCCGTACATGATCTCCGGGTAATCGAACAGCTCGGAGGTGCCGGTGTCGGCCTGGCCAATGTTGGAATCCACCAGACCTTCGGTGTTGCCGTAGGAGCGCGCCAGCGTGTACGAGATATTCAGGTAGAACTCGTTGTTGAAATTGCGATCGGCGGTCAGCTCCATCGCGTAGTAACCGCGCTTGTAGTTCGGCTCGCCGATTTGCGAGCCGCTGAGCTGCACCTTGTACAGTTTGCCCGGGTTGTTGGGGTCCAGCGGCAGATACAAGGTGGCGCCGTCGCCGGGATTGTTGATGAAGCAACCGTTGAGCGTGGAAGCCACCGCATCGCCGTTGGCCAGGGCGGGTGTGAGCGAGGTGGTGGAGTAATCGAAGCCGTAGACCGAGTCGGCATATTTGGCGATCGGCCGGAAATCGCATTCGTCATCGATGCCCGTCAACACGCGGCGGACGATGCCTTTCACACCGAAGGTCCAGTCATCCCACTGTTGTTGTGCGCCGAGAATGAATTCGCGCTGCTTGAACGGCTTCAGGCCTTGCACGGCATAGGAGACGGGATTGGGTTCCACGCCCGCTTCGGCATTCTCGTAGAACACCGGGCCCAGGGCGGTGAGGCCGGTCGGTGCACCAGTGGTGGCGTTCACGCCGGTGTAGCTGAAATTCTGCACGCTGTAGATCGATGCAGCCGCGCCGCGAACCGCCACGCCGGCGTCGATCGGCAAGGAGTAATCGCCAGCGCTGCCGTAGATCTTCAGCGAAGAGTCGCCGTGCACGTCCCAGGCAAAGCCCATGCGCGGCTGCAGGTTGTGATCCTGCTTCACATAGGTCTGGCCGTTGCCGTTCTGGTTGTTGAACTGGTCGTTGCGCACGCCGATGCGGGCGAGGAAGTTGTCGGTGATGTGCCAGTTGTCCTGCAGATACGCCGCGCGCTCGGTGGTGCTGACCTTGGCGCCGGTGTTGTAGACGATCTGCTGTACGTAGTTCTCATCCGGATCGCCGTTGGACGTGCTCGAATCCGGTTCGTAGTTCCACAACGCACCGCCTTCGTAGGCCTGCCCGAAGAACGACGTGGTGACGTCGCGCGACCATCCGCCGGTAATGTCGTGATCGCCCAGCTTGTACTCCAGGTCCAGACGGAAGGATTTGCGCGAATCGTTGCTCGGTGCGCCGGTGAGCGTGCCGCCGGGCACGAACGAGCAGCGCGAATACGGCGCCAGCGTGCCGGCCAGCACCGGGTTGCGGTTGTCGCTGATCTGCGGACAGCCGGAGGCTTCGCTGGTGATCAGGTTGTCGTACGACTCCACCGTGCCGTCCGCGGCGATCGCGGTCTGGTAGCGCTTGTTCTTGTTGTCGCCGTATTGCGCGGTCAGCGTAAGGTCGTCGGTGATATAGCTGGTGTACTTCAGGATATTGGTCTGGCCGCCGGCCTTGGTTTTCACCACGCCCTGGTAGTCGTAGTGATAGGGATTGTCGTTGTCGTAGCCGGAGTAGTAGACGTCGTTGCTGTAATGGCGGGTATCGTTGAAGCCGGTGTATTCCAGGATGTTGCTGTCGTTGATATTCCAGTCCAGCTTCAGCAGCCAGTACGGGTCTTTCTCGGTCTGCTGCTGATAGCCGCCGCCGCCGGCCTGGTCCACGTAGTCGTAGTAATCGGAGTCGGTCTTGGTCTGGCTGACCAGGGCGAACACGAACAGCTTGTCCTTCACCAGCGGGCCGCCGATCCAGGCGTTCCAGCGCGAGGTAAAGTCGATCGGGTTGAACGACGCCGAATTGTTGTTGACGGTGGAGGCGTTCTTGTTGCCCGTCGCGTTATAGGAAAGGTGGCCGTCGTTGAGATACACGTTCGGATCGTCGGCCATCATCGAGGACGGGTTCCAGGTGATGTCCACGCCGCCATGCCATTCGTTGGTGCCGCGCTTGGTCTGCACCGACACCACGCCGCCGGTGGCGTTGCCGTATTCGGCCCCGTAGCCGCCGTCCTGCACCGACTCCTGGTCGATCGCTTCGAACGGCACCTGCGAAAAACTCAGCGAGTCGAACTGGTTGGTGACGTTGAAGCCGTTGACGTAATAGGCATTCTCCGCCACCGACGCACCGCCGAACGAAGCGAGATTGCCGAATGCCGAATCGCCCTTGCTGGCACCCGGCGTCAGCAGCGCGATGGCGGTGACGTTCTTGGGGATGGGGAGCTCCTTCATCTGCTGCGCGGTGATGACCGTGTTGGTCTGCACCGACGAGACGTCGATAGCCGCCATCGAGTTGGCGGTGACGCTGATCGTGCTGAGGTTCTGCGCGGCTGCAGCGGCCGTTGCGGTAGCGAGATTGACGTTGGCGCCCTGTCCGGCGACCACCGTCACTTCCTGGTTGCCGGTCTTGCCGTTCTCGACCAGTGCGACCTTATAAGTGCCGGGCAGCAGCGAGTTGAACTGATAACGCCCGTCCTTGCCCACTGTGACCGAGCGTGCCGAACCATTGCCTTCATTGGTGGCCGACACCTGCGCACCCGGATCGGCGGTGCCGTAGATCGAACCGGACGTGCTCTGCGCGAAAACCGCGCTGCCACCGGTGGCAAACGTCAAGGCGACCGCCAGGGCGATCTTTTTACTGCGAAGATTTTTATCGACAACGCGAGGTTGCATGGAACTTCTCCCCAACAAAGTGCAGTAGGTGACCGCGCCGGGTGAAACCCAGCGTGAGGTCGTTGCTGAAAAACGTCCTGTTTGGCGCGCGCGCCAATACAAATGTTTTTTTCACATTACTGCGCTGGATGGAGCGTGGTGCCTCGATCCGCGTGTTTGGCCTGCGCTAACAAGTTCTTGGCCCGGCGCGACAAGTTCGGTGCGCAGGAAAATGCATTCGATGCGAAAAAAAGCCTCGACAACCGGGGACTGGTTGCCGAGGCTTCAAGGACCGCTTCCCGTTCTTGGAGGGAGTGAGGATGCGGTCCCTGGCGACGCGCTGGGATCACGCCACCCGTGCATCGCCCCACAAGCGATGCAAGACTTGGTGCATGCATGCTGCCGATTAGTTCGGACGCCCAAATGGATTTTCGTGTCGATGGCCTCAAATAACCAGCAATTGGCCCGCGCTGACAAATAGAGTGCTCAGGGGAAGATGCAAATCGATTCGCCGCTGAGGCACGGCACAAAAAGAGGGGGCCCGGACGACCGCGAATCGTACCGGGCCCGCCATGTCACACCTGTTGCTCGCGCGGCGCTCAGGCCGCGTCGATGACGATAGCTTCGCTGGCCGCCGCACCGAACGACGGTGGGCGATCGGCAAGTGCCGCGCCGAACTGTTCGTTCGGCTTGTCGGACATGTGGAATTCCAGCGTGCCGCCAGCCAGTAGCTCGGCATGGCTGATCCAGCTCTTGGTCCACGGCTGGCCGTTCCATTGCACGGACTGGATGTAGGGACGATCCGGGCCGTTGTCGATGGTGCGGATGGTCAGCGTGCGGCCGCCGGCCAGCGCGATCTCGGCCTTGTCCAGCAGGGGGCTGCCAAACACGTAGTTGGTGCTCACCGGATCGACCGAATACAGGCCCAGCGCGCTCATGATGTACCACGCGCTCATCTGGCCGCAGTCTTCGTTGCCGGCCAGGCCGTCGGGCTCGGGCGGATACATGGTGACGGTGAGCATGCGTACGCGCGACTGCGTCTTGTAGTGCGAGCCGGTGTAGGCATACAGATAGGCCATGTGATGGCCCGGCTCGTTGCCATGCGAATACATGCCGACCATGCCGGCGATATCCGGCGGCGCATCCGGCGGCAGCTTGGCGGTGGTGGTAAACAGCTCGTCCAGCTTGCGCTCGAACACATCCGGACCGCCAAACAGACCCATGTAGGCATACAGGTCGTGCTGGTTGAGGAAGGTGGCTTCCCAGGAATTGGATTCGGTGAAGTCGCGCCATTGCTTGGAGTGGCCCATGCCGCGCGGATCGAACGGTTCCAGCCATTCACCGTCCACGCCGCGCGGGCGCACGAAATTCAGCTTGGTATCGAACACATTGCGGTAATTGCGCGAGCGCTCGCGCAGTTTCTTCCCGAGGTCTTTTTCGCCCGCCGCGTCGGCCAGATGCGCCACGGCCCAGTCGTCGTACGCGTATTCCAAAGTCTTGCTGACCGCTTCCCATTCCTTGTCGGCAGGCACGTAGCCGAGTTTGCGGTAATAGGGCAGGCCGCGGTAATCGTCGTCCATCGCGCGTTTGCGGTAGATCGGCCAGGCCTTGTCGTAGTCGATGCCGGTGAAGCCCTTGGCCTGCGCCTCGGCCAGCAGCACTACTGAGTGATAGCCGATCATGCAGCCGGTTTCCACGCCTTGCAGCGGCCACACCGGCGGGCCGTCGGGGCTTTCCTCGGCCATGCGCACCAGGCAGTTGACCAGATCGGGCACGCGGTCGGATTGATAAAGCGTCAGCAGCGGCGCCTGCGCGCGATAGATGTCCCACAGCGAATAGGTGCTGTAGTTGTTCTGGCCCTGCGGCAGGTGATGCACCTGCAAATCCATGCCGCGGTAGCGCCCGTCCACGTCGCTGAACAGCGTAGGTGCGAGCATGGTGTGATACAGCGAGGTGTAGAACACGCGCAGATCGCGTTCCGAACGCGTCTCCACTTTGATGCGGCTGAGTTCGTGCTCCCAGGTGTCGGCAGCGGTCTGCTGCAGTCCGTCGAAATCCCAACCGGGGATATCGGCATCCAGGTTGCGCAAGGCGCCGTCGATGTCGACGCCGGAAATGCCGACCTTCACCAGCACCGGTTCGCGCGACACATCCTCGATGTGCAGCGCAGCCTTCAGATGCGTGCCTTTCAGTTCGGCGGTGCCGCTGGGCGCGGCCACGTCATCCGAATACAGCACTGCCTGCGAGAACGGGCGCGATACCTTCATCGCGAAATAGATGTGCCGGCCGTTCGCCCATTGATGCACGCGGCGGGAGCCGACCAGGGTGTCGTTGCCGACCAGGCGCAGTTCGGCATCGGTGACCTTGCACGGCACCTTGTAGTCGTCGTGGAAACCATGCGCGAAATCGACCAGCAAATGGCCGTCGCCCTTTTTGTGGAAGGTGTAGCGATGCAGGCCGGCGCGCAGGCTGGCGGTCAGTTCCGCGCGGATGTCGTGATCGGTGAGGCGCACCGTGTAGTAGCCCGGCCGCGCATGTTCCGATGCGGTGTCATAGCGCGAGCGGTAACCCTTGCCCGGGTGCGCCTTGCTGTGCGCATTGAGTTGCGGCCCCGGTCCTGGCGCGCCATCGAACTGCGAGTGATAGTTCACATCCGGCAAGCCGCGCTCGCCCGGCTGCAACAACACCTCGCCTTGCGCCGGCATCACCAGCACGTCGAGCATGTCGGCGGCGCCGGTACCGCTCAGATGGGTATGCGAAAAACCCATGATCGAGCCGTCGGCCTGGTGGTAGCCGGACGAAGCATCCCAGCCCGCGTCATTGGTATCGGGGCTGAGCTGCACCATGCCGAACGGCATCGACGCGCCAGGGTAGGTGTGGCCATGCCCGCCGGTGCCGATAAACACGTCGACATATCTGGATACGCCGCTGGCAGCCTTTGCGACCGCGTCGGCCATGGGCTTTTTAGCGCCGGCACCTTCGTCGGCCAAACGCGCAAGCGCAGGCAAAGGACTGCCGAGTACGGCAAAGGCACCGATGCCTTGTAGGAACCGACGACGTGACACCATGCGGACTCTCCCAAATTAAAAGCTGTCTCAGGTGGAAGCGTCAGCGACAGACCTTCGGGAGCAGAAACGGACCCAGATTCCGTGCAAAACGCACTCAACCGCCGGGATGCGATGGGTCCCTCGATCCATGCATCTCACCAGAGCGACTGTAAACGAAAAATTTGTCTCGATCCAAATTTTTCTGCGTCAAGAGTAATTGATTGATAAATATGCCTTTATTTGAGTATTTGTTGCAGAGCAAAATTTCAGAGGCGATACGCCCGCTTGAGCCCGGCGCAAAGCGCTTAAGATCTGCGCAGATACCTACGACACTTCGATCCAATGGGAAGGCTAATGTTCGCTTCCCATGGCGGGTTGTTGGCCGGGCGAGGGAATAGTCCGGAAAAGTAATGCTTAGTTGCTGCGTTCAACGAGTGACGGCGGATCAACCAAGTAGGAAGCGGTATGAGCATTGACGAACAAATCAACGAATATATCGCCGGTCAGCCCGAACCAAAGCGCGCGGACATGAAGGAGCTGCACCGCATCATTCTGGGTTTAATGCCGAAGTGCAGACTGTGGTTCCTGGATGGCAGGGACGATTCAGGCAAAATCGTTTCCAACCCAAATATAGGCTATGGAACTCGCACGATTAAGTACGCCAACGGAAATGCCAAGGAGTTCTACCAGATTGGCATCAGCGCAAACACAACGGGAATTTCCGTCTACGTTCTTGGAATCGAAGACAGGAAATACTTGGCGCAGGCTTATGGAAAGAGTCTCGGAAAGGCAAAAGTAACCGGGTATTGCATCAAGTTCAAAACGCTCCACGATATAAACGTAGAGACACTGAAAGCCGCAATGCTATGCGGCATTGATCAGACGATCATCTAGGTTGGATGCCTCAGGTTCGCCTTCGACTGGAAGCGGACGTGGCGATTGTCGGATCGGGGGAAGCTTCATGGATCGTGTTCGGCTCGACGATTCCGCCGACTGGCCTTCAGCGGTTGAGGCCATTGCTCAACGCATGTGGGGTGAAGGCGATTTTGGCGGAATGCTCTGGATGGATTGCGCCGGTTGATGGGTTGCCTACCAGTGGCAGCCGGTAGATATGGGGATCGTGGCCATGGATGCCGATGTCCCTGACCACGCGGTGCCCAGCAAGGACGATGACGCATACTTTGACACGGGCTATTTCTTCGGCCCTCGCGCACTCAAACTCTTGCTGGAAGACGAGACGGAACGCGGATTGTCGTTGTGCGAATCGGTGGGACGTGAGTTTATCCAGCAGTTGGTAAGAAACTATTCTTGAAGTGGTGGCGGATGGCCTCAGCGGTTCGCTTTCGACCCATGACGTACACCTCGCTTCACTTGATGGGTAACGAGTTCAAAAGCGGCAAAAAAATTGGTGATTTGTCTGCTCGTTAAGCAAGTTACGTCCCAAAAGGACCGTTATCATCGTCAAATAGCGTGAAGTGACGCCGTAGAAGATTTAGCTCTGGAGAGCAACGTGACCCTTATGCATTGGATGGCGTTCGCAGCGGTGGCTGCGCTAAACATCGTGACACCAGGCCCTACGAATTTGCTGATGATGAATACGGGAGCTCGCTTCGGTCGAAGCCAGGTCATCGCCTTCGCCATGGGGAATGTACTTGGGTTAGGCCTCATTGGGATATTGATTACGGCTGGACTCACGCAATTCATTGTCAGATCTGCAGAGATGATGCAGATATTGCGTTTTGCTGGGGGAGTCTATCTGATGTGGCTCGGCATCAAGCTATGTCTCAGTGGCCCCGACGAAGAACCGGTGCAGGGGGATATTCCACGCCGGCATGCATTTCGCCGCGCGTTCTTCAACGCGATAACGAATCCAAAGCCATTGTTTTTTTTTGGGACAATTCTTCCGATTTTTGTGCCAAAAAGCGGAGCCGCGTTCGGTTCAACGGCGCTGTTGGTTCTCACGTTTATGTTGATTTCGTTTCTTTCACTGAATATCTACGGAGCGATTGCGATGCGCGGTGCTGGGCTGCTCAGGCAGGCGAAAGCGCGAAAATGGTTCAATCGTTTTAGTGGTGCAGCGCTTATCGGCTATGGCGGAGTTCTAGCGCTTCGCCGCACCTAATAGATGACGAATTGGGGGGCAGCGGCTACGCCACAAAGGTGGGAGACGTTCCGTCCGAATGTGACAGTTCGGATCGCCGCGTTTTAAGCGGTGAAGACAGCTTGAATTGGGTGTTGGACCTACCTACGATTCAAAAAGTCGAAGCAATGAGGACGCATCGCATGGTCAACCGCACGTTGTCCCAAATACGTTCCGATCTCGCGACCATGACCACCGGCGCCAACAGGCGGCTCCTTTACCCGGCTTCCGGCGACGACGTAGGCTGTTCAGTGGGATTGTTCTGGTCGATATGCGACAGCTTCTACCTGATCGATCCCTACTTTGGTAAGGGTATCGACGTCAAAGGCGCGCTTAAGGCCATGGCTGAGGGCAGCGCCAACTACATGACGGGTATGCGTGTCGCGTCAGATGGTGGTACGCGGCTCAAATTTGATGGGGTACCGGGCACCGAGTACCAGGTCTGGCTCGAGAGCCAGCCCAGCATCAAGAAGCGCCTGTGTTTCATAGATAGCAACACCGACACTTGGCTCGAGAAAACCACGACGCGTTACAACGTCATCCTGAACAAGGATTACGACGGCATTACAGGCAATGACAACTATCCGTATGTCACCGCTTGGGATCGGTTGAATTCCAATGGCATCTTTGCGGAGACGATTGGCGACGGACGCGATAGCGGGGAGTTCGATTTCATCAGATACCGGTGCCGCGGTTTCGAGCCGCTGTGCAAGGCCACTACCGAAGCCGGCGGCCAGATCGGTTTTGCCAGCGGCCTACATTTGTTCCAGAAGCGAAGCCACTACCACACCACCGAATACGACAACTTCGATCGCAGCATTGAAACGGTGATCGGTGCCGTGAACGAGATCATGGGCGATTTCATGGGCGACACTGCTCTGGTCACCGACGTGTCCAGGGAGGGTGCCACCGCGGGCGTGCGACAACGCGCCGCGGAGCTCTTGGTCGTATTTAACGGCACGACTACCAAGAACTGGGCTTCGGTGGAGAAGAACCCGGCCTTTGTGGATTGGTTATATCGTTGCCTGCGAAGAGACCATCCGGCAGCCATCAATGCCATCGACCGGCTCAATTCGACCAAAGGCGTCGGCTTCACGAGATCCTTTCTGCAGGCCGCTTTGAAGCCGCTCCGCCTGTTTTCGTGGGGTCCGATTTAGGGCAGTGGCGCCGTAGGCAGGCCGCATCGTGGGGTGACATCGGTAACCGTCTGGGTGGCACGTGTCATCCACGTTGCGTGCGACCAATTGCAACAAAGCTGCAATTATTTGCGGGCGGGCCAAAGGCTGCTTTTGCCAAAACCACGTTCTTTCGAATAACGGTACGCCACTGGATCGCCCGCCATGGGCGCAGCTATGCTGTGCCTTTCAGGGACACCAAACAGGGAGTAGCAAGATGGCCATTACACGCCAAGTCATTACCTCGTTGCAGCGCGACGGCACGGACATGCTGGGTACCAAGGCGCTGGCGGTGAAAATCGTCGACGAAAGCATCGTATCGGGCTCGTTGTTGACGGTGGAAAGCAATCACTTCTGCGTTCTCAAGTCGCGCGGTGCCGTGCTGAATGTTTATGAGACCGGCCAATACGCGCTGACCACGCCGGACAAGCCGCTGCTTGGTTCGATCGCCCAAGGCTTTTTCGGCGGTTCTTCTCCCTGGGTTTTCGAAGTCATCTACATCAACCGTTCCAAGTTGCTGGTGCGCAATACCGGCATTGCTACGAGCGCCGAAATGGCCGAAATGGCTTATCAGGTGGATTACTACATCCACGTTGACAGCAAGCAGGCCGCGCTCGACCTGATCACCCATCTTCCTTTCAACGGCAATTTCATCGATACGCGCGAAGTTGCCGAGTACGCCGGCCCGGCTATCGAGCAGGCGATCAACCAGGTGGTGCAAGTCACCAAGATGGAAGATATCAACGAGCACATCAGCGACATTCGCGAGATCGTCAAAAACCACCTGACCGATTTCCTGAAGATCTACGGCATCATGCTCAACGATCTGAAGGTGCTGATCCTGCCCAAGGACGACCGCATGCGCGAGTTGATCTCCTTGCAGGCACTGGGCCTGACGCCGGTGGAAGCGGTGCGCTATTACCTGGCCTTGCGCATGGCTGAAAAGGGCCTGGTTTCCGCGCCCAATGCGGCTGCCGGCATGCCGTTCAACATCGGCGGCCAGCCGACCGGCATGTACTCGGTAAATGGTGACACCGGACTTGGCGGCGGCTCGGTGTGAGCAGCGGCTTCTACGACGCCGGGGCCCTGCGGCAGGTAGCGATCAACCTTTTTCACGGTTGGGGCTACAACTTCTACCGCAAGGAAAACCAGCTTCGCGCCGACGATCTGTTGGTGCGAAGCAAGACCGCGTGGTTGCTTGGACGAGCCCGGGAAGGGGTGGAGGCGGCGGAGTCGTCCTATCGGCGGACCGAACTGCCGCCACCGACACGCCAACATCCCTTTCCTTCGCCTCAAGCGGTGGCGGGCGCTCAAAGTCTCGAGCGCCTAGCCCAGGCCATCGGCACGCTAAAGGGTCGCATCGAAGCATTGCCCGCACCCGAAAACGATCGCATGACCCAGCGCTATCGAACGGAAGCGGCAACGCTTGAAACGCTGATCGCACACGACGAGCAACTCATCGGCCAGGCTGACTTGTTGCGCTCGATGGTCGAGGGAGCGGACGGCACGGCATTGATCGCCGCCATCGCCGAGGTGGAAAGCGGATTGGCGGCGATCCAGGCGACCTTGCACGAGCGAGAAGCTGTTCTCCTCAACCCGATTGGCTGATCTCATCGCGATGGCTTTTGTCGCGTTGGGGCAGTGGTCATTGCGTAAACGGAAATTGCGGCGAGCGAATTTGGGCTGAAGTGGCAGGAAGCCATGGGTGGGGCGTGATCGGCTACATCAAAAAGCGAAGGTGCGGATTTGATCGGGCGTGCTGTATATCACCCCCGGAGGGACATGCGCGACTACAGCGCATGTCCCCACGCCAGCGTCGCAAAAAATCACGATGGGACGGCTGGCGCGGACTCGCAAGCGCAGAAAACAATCTGACACGTTCTTTATCTAAATTCGTCGGCTGGATAGCTGCGTAAAGGAAGAGACCGTGAAGAAGCTATGGATACTGCTCGTTTTGTTCGTGTCGTGGCCGTACGCGGCGAATGCATCGGACATCTATTCGGTGCATCTGCAAAACAGCCAGCAACCCTACGTATGCGTGCAATGCGACCTGCGCACGCCGATTCCGGATCAAAAGACGCGCGAGATCCTCAGCGCCTGGCAGGAAGGCAAGGCACCTTTTGCGGCAAGCATGGCGCAATCGCTCAAGGACGGAGATCGGGCGACGGTCTGCAATGGGTGCGGTTGCGCCTCTTACATGTTGAGCCACGACGGCATCTGGTTCGACGGCGACTTCAAGGCGCGCAAGGAATATCCCGCCGATTCTTCCACGGCGCCATCGCCGAAGCGGGCCGCTACTTCCGGGTGAAAAGCCGCGCTTACGGGCAAGGCGCCATGATGCGCGCCTTGCCTGTCTTCATCACGCGGCCTGAAGCGCCATGGCCCGACGACGGCGGCGGCGCCCACGCACGAATCGCCAGATGAGGGTGATGATGGTCCCCACCACCAGCAGCAATCCGACGAGCTGGGCGATCAGTACGCGATATTGATCCATCATCACGTACATGCCGCGCTGGTTATAGAAGCCGTTGAACTGGCTGACGATCGCCGGCAGGCCGAGCAGATCCTGCTTGGTCAGTTGCAGGACGTGTTCGTTGGGGTGGTAGGTCGACCCGAAATCGAAGGTGTTGCCGTTGGCATCCAGCTCGACGTGCCCGCCCAGCACGTAGGTCACCGGACGATCCTTGATGAATTCGGCCACGCGCTTGGCGCTGGCGACATCTTCGTCCTTGTTGTCGATGAGAAGACGGGCCGGCATGAAAAAGTCGCCCGAAAAGAACAGCCCGGTGTTGCCGTCGTAGTAGGAGACGTGTGACGGATAGTGGCCCGGGGTGGGCATCACGTCGACGACGCGACCGCCCAGGTCGATGTGGTCCACCCCATTGGGCCAATCGTTGAAGCCGAAGAACTGCTTGACGTGTTCCAGGTCGGTTCCCGCCACCTGCACGTTGGGAAGCACCTTGAACTGCGGATCGCCGGCGCGATGATCCAGGTGCCCGTGGGTATGCACCACGATCAGCGGAAGCTTGGCCGCGCCTTCACCCGGCAGCAGCTTCATGACCGTGCTGGCCAGCGGCACCGCCGCGGGATCGGCCACGTCGCCCGTGTCGATCATCAAGGCTTTCTGGCTGCCTATCAGCAAGTACATGAAGGGTGCTTCGAACGTCGCGCATGGGCTCTCGCGCAAGATGTAGGTCTGCGCATCGTAGGCATAGACCTGCAAGGGCGGTTGCGGCGTCTTCTTGCAGTCCTCGGCTCCCTGATTCCAATGGATGTCGATGGGCCTGGCTACGGGATCGGCAGCGGCGGTCATGCAAGCGGCGCCGACACCTAACATCACGAGCAACGAGCGTAGTGCTTTCATTTGGCGTCCCTGTTGGAATCGAGAAACGGGGGATGTCCGGGTGTTTCAATTCGAGTGGAAGATCCGGTCATCGTTCGATGCACGCCGCGCGCTTTTGGTTGCATGACGTGGCGGGCTTTGTCCCCGGTACGTCGTTGCGGGCAGGGTGTGGCTGTACGCAAACGGACGCAGGCGTCCGGTTTGACCGCGGCACGCGACGTACCTGGCCGATCAATGAGTTGATTTCACGCTGTTTTTGCCTTGGCATGGCGCTTGCTGCGGGGTGACGTAAAGATAGCTGCGCCGGGTGCCGGGCGGGATGTGTCCATCGGCACGCGCATGACCCATGACCAGTGGTCGCGCCGTCCGCGCCGGGCACGCGACAGGGAGACGAGGATCGATGATCAGGCATGAATTGCGCGGTGCGTGGCGGCGCCTGAAACGACGGCCCGGTTATGCATTGCTGTCCGTCGCCGTGCTGGGCGTTGGCCTGGGCATGGTGTTGTTTGTCTTCAGCCTGGTCAATTCGCTGGTGCTCAAGCCGTTGCCTTATCCGGGCGCCGATCGACTGGTGGCCGTGGGCGAATCGTTGACCAATATCATCGGCGACGTCGACAGCGACCAGTTTCGGATCCTGCAAGGCGGCTTGCGCAGCCTCGATCTGCTTGGCGCCTACGACGATGCCGGTATCAGTCTCGACAGCGGCAACGGCGCGGTCCACTACACGGGCTGCCAACTGACGGCATCCATGCTGAAGCTGCTGGGAGTCGAACCCTTGCTCGGTCGCGGCTTCGCAGCGGCAGATGATGCGCCCGGCGCGCCGGCCGTGGTGCTGTTGAGCGAAGGTGTGTGGCGGCATGCGTTCGGTGCCGATCCGCACGTTCTTGGACGCGCCGTGCGGATCAATGGCGAGTGGGCAACCGTGGTCGGCGTATTGCCCGCCAGCTTCGACTTTCCCAGTGGTGCGCAGGCCTGGTTGCCGTTGCGCCTGACGCCGGGAGCGCATCGGCGCATCGCGGCATTCGGCCGGTTGGCGCCGGCCGCGCAGCTGGATCAGGCCCGCGCGGAACTGGCGGCGTGGTCCGGCCGATTGCAGGATGCATTGCCGCCGACGCAACAAACGCAGCGCCTGATCGTCGGACCGATGTTGCAAGGCATCGTGCCCAACGATGCGTGCCACTGGGCGTGGCTGATGTTCGGGGCCGGCGTGCTGGTGTTGCTGCTGGCATGCACCAACGTGGCCAACCTGCAATTGGTGCAAACCCTGCAGCGAAGTCACGAGCTGGCATTGCGCAGCGCCCTGGGCGGAAGCCGCGCGCGCCTGGTGATCGGTGCGCTGGTGGAAAGCGCCTTGCTCAGCGTGGCCGCGTTGGCCGTCGCCTTGCCCATCGCCCACGCCGGCGATCAATGGCTGATGACGACGTGGACGGCCAGCCGCCCGCAATCCTCGCTGGTCATGCCGGTCGTGGACGGATGGGTTGTGGTATTTGGCATGGTTGCCGCAGCGTTGAGCACCGCGTTGGCCGGCGGCATTCCGGCGTGGCGTGCGTCCAGACCCGATTTGCAGGATGCCTTGCGCGATGGCAACAAAGGTTCCGGCAGCAAATTCGCCCGCGCGGCAAAGATCATGGTGGTGGCCGAAGTGGCGCTCACCGTGTTGCTGCTGGTGGGTGCCGGAACCTTCGTGCGGGCCTTGAATGCGCTGTTGGAACAACAGATCACCGGTGCCACGCGCGCCCATCAAGTATTGACGGCCGAGGTGGCGCTGCCGCCCAAGGCATACGGCAGCGATGCGCAGTACATCCAATTCTTCGACGACGTGGTGGAGCGCCTGCGCCGGAATCCGGAGGTGATCAGCGCCACGGCATCCAACACCGTGCCGGGCGCGTCCCTGGGCAGTCACGAGCACGTGGCGCTGCCTGGACAGGCCAAGCCGTTGGACGGTTGGCCTGAAGTGCAGATGGGTATCGTCGATCGGCACTTTCTGGATACGTACGACGTGTCGTTGCGCGAGGGCCGCTTCTTCGACGCGCGCGATACCGCCGACAGCGCAGCCGTGGCGGTGATCGATGCAAAGATGGCGCAGAGCATCTGGCCGCACCAGGATCCGCTCAACCGCGAACTGGTGGTGTATCCGGGTAAACCCGGGGCGCGCATCGTGAGGGTGATCGGCGTGATCGAGTCGCTGCAACTGGACGACATGCTCGAAAAATCCCTGCCGGGATTGCTGATGCCGATGGACCAGGCAGCAGGCCAGGCGCCTTTGCGCAGCCTGGGTCTGGCCGTGCGCACACGTGCCGATGCCTATGCTTTCGTGCAACCGTTGACGGATGCGGTGCACGGCGTGGATCTGCAGGCCGCCGTCTACGACGTGCACAGCCAGGCACGTGACATGGCGAGCACGCGGGTGGGCCTGGTGGTGCTGACCGACGTCTTCAGCGCGCTGGGCCTGGTGGCACTGATCCTGGCCGCTGCGGGGCTATACGGCGTGCTGGCGTTCTCGGTGGAGCAGCGCACGCGCGAAATCGGCATTCGCCGCGCCATTGGCGCCGGACACGGCGCGATCCTGTGCGAGGCGGGCAAAGTGTTGTTCTGGCAACTGGGGCTCGGCTTGGGCATCGGCCTGGTGCTGTCGTCGCCATGGTCGAAGTTGCTGGCGGATCCGAACCTGCGCACGCGCGCGCAGGACCCGGCGGTGTTCATCCCGGTGATCGTATTGATCGTGCTGGTGTCGGCGCTGGCTGCATTGTTGCCGCTGTTGCGCGCGTTGCGTGTCGATCCGGCGGTGGCGCTGCGCTACGAGTGAGCGCGGCGAGGCCTCAATTGGGCAACGGCTCGGCCACCGGCCGCATGGCCGCGAATGCCGCGCCCGCGGAAGCCATCATGATGGCGGTGATGGCGAGCCATTGCATGCTGCTCAAGTGTTCGCCCAGGAAACTTGCGCCGACCAGCGCGGCGATCACCGGTTCGAGGCTCACCAATATGCTGAAGGTGCGCGCGGGCAAGCGAGTGAGCGCGATCATTTCCAGCGAATACGGCAGGATCGAACTGAGCACGGCCACACCCAGCCCCAACGGCAACAGGGACGGCGCAAGCAACGCGTGGCCGGCATGCATGAAGCCCGCCGGCACGGCCACCAGGGCGCCGATGGCAATGCCGAGGGTGACGGCATCGGCGCCGAAAGCTGCACCGGCCTTCGGTCCGAACACGATGTACAGCGCCCAGCCGATCGCGGCAATCAGCATATAGACCACGCCGACCGGGTCCAGTGCACGTGCCGAGCCGCGCAGCGGCAGCAAAAGAAGCAGGCCGAGCAAGGCCAGGCCAATCCACAAAAAGTCCAGCGGCCGGCGCGAGCCGAGCAGTGCGATGGTCAGTGGCCCCATGAATTCCACCGCCACGGCAATGCCCAGCGGAATCGTGCGCAAGGCCATGTAGAACGCCAGGTTCATCACACCCATCGACAGTCCATAACCCCACAGCGCGCGCCAGTTGGCGTCGCGGCGCAAAGAACGCCAAGGTCGACGCACCAACAGCATGATCAACGCGCCCAGGCCCAGGCGGTACGCGGTGGCGCCTTGCGCGCCCACGCTCGGGAACAGCTGCTTGGCCACCGCGGCACCGCATTGATACGACGACATGCTGATCAGCAGCGCGCCGACCGCGAGCAATATCGGCATGAGAGCGGAGCGCGGGGACATGTCGGCGTCGTCGATGGCGGGGCGGGAGCACCTATGGTGCCTGGATATCGGCGGTAAATCCGCTGTCGTTGCCGATACTGCTGACAGTGTGCGGCAGTAGGCTTTGCACGGCGGGAATTACGCCGAATCTCCCGTCATGGCGCGGCGCGCAAACAGGATCCGGCTCGCCGTCGCAATAGCCAGCGCGGCGACGATCAGCACGGTGGCTACCGCAAAAGCCGCATGCATGCCGATGGCGGCCGCTGCGGCATGGGCCGAGGCGATACCGCTCATCGCCGAAGCAAACGCGAAAACCGAAGCCATTACCGACGCTCCGGTGATCAGCCCCAGATTGCGCGACAGGCTGAGCAGGCCCGATACGACACCGCGCTCATCCGCGCGCACGTCGGCCATGATCAAGGTGTTGTTCGCCGCCTGGAATGCGGCATAGCCCGGCGTAACGACGACGATGCACGCCAGGTAACCGGCGATGCCAAAGTCCGGCGAAAGCAGTGACAACGCGGCACAGCCGCAAGCCAATGCGGCGAGCCCGGCGGCTGCCACGCGAGGAGCGCCGAACCGATCCACGACCCATCCGGCGGGCACGCCGCACAAGGCGGAGACCAGCGGACCGGCCGACAGCACAAACCCGACCGCTGCAGTCTTCAAACCGAGTGCCAGCGAGAGATAGAACGGCCCCACTACCAGGGTCGTCATCATCACCGCGGAAACCAGCGTGCTGGCGGCAAGGCTTGCGCTCAACACGGGATCGCGAAACAGCGCCAGCCGGATCAGTGGCGCAGCGCTGCGCGCTTGCGCCAGGACAAACAGCACGGCGCCGACGGCGGCGAACGACAGCAGCGTGGCGTTGAACCAGCCGAAATGCGCGTGCCCGATCGTCATCGCCAAGGCATAAGCCATCAGCGTCAGCGCCAGCAGCAAGGTGCCGATGTAATCGAAACGCGGGCGATCGGCTGCGGACGTGGGCCGGTCGTGCGGCAGATAGTGGTAAGCGAGCAGCCAGTTCGCGATGCCCAGCGGCACGTTGACCAGAAAGATCGCGTGCCAGCTCAGCGTTGCCATCAGCATGCCGCCCAGCGATGGCCCCAGCGAAGTGCCCACCGCCGACATCGTGCCGAGCAAACCCATCGCGCTGCCGGTTTTTGCTTTCGGCACCGTCTCGCCGACGAACGCTACGGTCAACGCCATCATGACGGCCGCGCCAAGCCCCTGCACTGCACGAGCGGCAATCAGCCATCCGAGCGCGGGTGCCGTGCCGCAGAGCAGCGAAGCCAGCGTAAACAAGGCAATTCCGCCCAGCAGCAATCGCCGTCGGCCGACCAGATCGCCCCAGCGTGCCACGCTGACGATCAACGTGGTCACGGCAACCAGATAAGCCAGCACGATCCATTGCGCCTGCTGGAAGGACGCGCCCAGCGCCCGCGCCAGGGTCGGCAGGCCGGCATTGGCGATGCTGGTATCCAGCGAAGGCATCAGCATGCACAGGGCCAGGCAGGTCAGCGCCGGGCGTAGCGATGCGCCGGCAGCGTGATGTGAAGCGGTTTGCATGGCGGGACTCTTTCCAAAACACGATGCCTGTCAGTCTGGGTCCGGCCGACACCTGGCGGAAGGTGCAGCATTTGCACTTTATTCGTGCGTTTGACGCCACATCCCGCCCATGCCATCGTGCCGCGCGTGTCGACACCCGATCTCAACCTGCTCATCACCCTGGATGTCCTGCTGGCCGAAGGCAGTGTCGCCGGTGCAGCACGACGCCTGCGGCTCAGCCCCTCGGCGATGAGCCGCGCGCTTGCGCGCCTGCGCGAAGCGACCGGCGATCCGCTGCTGGTGCGTGCAGGTCGCGGCTTGGTACCTACACCGCGGGCGCTGGAATTGCGCGAACGCGTGAGCCTGCTGGTGCAAGGTGCCGAAGAAGTATTGCGTCCGGCGCAGCGGCCCGACCTGAAACAGCTGGTGCGCAGCTTTACCATGCGCAGCAGCGAGGGTTTCGTGGAAAACTTCGGTGCGCGCCTGATCGCCCGCATCAGCGAAGAAGCTCCTGGCGTGCGCCTGCGCTTCGTACAGAAATCGAGCAAGGACAGCACACCGCTACGCGATGGCACGGTCGATCTAGAAACCGGTGTGGTCGGTACGGAGGAAGGGCCGGAGCTTCGCGTGCAGGCGCTGTTCCGCGATCGCTTCATCGGCGTCGTGCGCAAGGGCCATCCCTTGAGCAAAGGCAGAGTCACGCCCAAGCGCTACGCCGACGGCAAGCACGTCGTGGTGTCGCGCCGCGGGCGCGAGCGAGGGCCTACCGACGAAGCCTTGCGCGCATTGGGTCTTGAGCGCCGGATCGTCACCATCGTCAGCGGTTTCGCCACGGCACTTGCCCTGGCGCAGCAGTCCGACCTGATCGCCAACGTGCCGGAGCGGCATACCGGCAAGCTGCGCGAAGGTATGCACAGTTTTCCATTGCCGGTTGCCACGCCGTGGTTTAACGTGTCGATGATTTGGCATCCGCGGTTGCATGCCGATCCGGTACACCACTGGCTACGCGAATGCGTGCGCGAAGTTTGCGCAGAAAAGCGCTAGCCAGGCACTGGCATCAGGACGCGTGGTTGGCGTGAAACTCATCGTAGGTGGGGTCCGCGTGCTCCCACGTTGCACCGGCTTCGATGAGATAACCGCGTACGCGTTGAAGATCCACGCCGGCCGGCACGTTGACGGAAATATATTTTCGATTGGCGCCTTCGAAGCTGCATCCCAGCGAGACCAGGGCATCGAGAATCGGATCACACGTACCCTCGTCGGCGGGGGCGGACAGCAATACCCGCAGTGTGCGATTGCCTGATTTCGACACCACGTGTTTGAACGTCGGGTATTGTTCGCCGGCGTCAAACGGCGCATAGACCACGTCCTGCCACGATACCGAGTAGGCGAAGAAAGGCGAGTTGTCGAGCCGATAGTGGTCGTTGCCGAGGCTGGTGGCCCAGAGCGTTTCCACCTGCGCCGAACCATCCTCTGCGGGAACGCGAAACAGCACTTTTGCATCGGGATGCGGCGATTCGCTCATGACGGAGCCTCCGGGTAGCCGCCGGATAGTTTGCTCCGCCGATCAGAGCTTGTCGCGCAGCATCCCGGGATATCCCTGCTGCACGTCCACGATCAATTCACCGAACAGGGTATTGGCCCAGGCGAACCAGCTACGGGTGAAGTGCGAGGGGTCGTCCTGGTCGAAGGCTTCGTGCATGAAGCCGGTGCCGGCGTCGGTGTCGCGCAGCCACTTCAGGCATTGGCGCACCTGCGCGGGGTCGTTGCTGGTCTGCGCATAGATCATGATCGACATCGGCCAGATCATGCGCAGGCCCTCGTGCGGGCCGCCGATGCCTTCGGCGGCGCGGCCCTGAAAGAAATACGGATTGTGCGTGCTCCACACGCGGTTGCGGGTGTTCTGATAGAGCGCATCGTTGCGTTCGCAGCAACCCAGGTAGGGCAGGCCGAGCAGGCTGGGAACGTTGGCATCGTCCATGAAGAGCTGGTTGCCCAGGCCGTCGATCTCGTAGGCCCAGAACTCGCGGCCATCGGCGTCGCGCATGCGTCCGTCCTTATTGACGGCTTGCTCCACCTCGGTGGCCAGCGCCTCGCAATCGCCAGCAAAAGCTTCGTCGTGATGCAGCGCACGGCTCATCTGCGCAAGCTGGCGCAGGCTGAGCACTGCAAACAGGTTGGCGGGCACGAACAGCGGATAGATGCATGCATCGTCGGACGGCCGGAACATCGAATGGATCATGCCGTTGGGCCGGGTCGGATTGCCGTAGCCCTCCAGCATCTGCGTTTCGGTCGGGATCGGCGACGTACGCTGGAAGTGATACGGGCCGCGGCCATGCTTGCGCTGCTGTTCGCGGAAGGTTTGCAGCACCCGATGCATGGCGGCTCGCCAATCATCGTCGAACGGCTCGGCATCGCCGGTGGCTTGCCAGTAGCCGTGCGCCAGCCGGATCGGATAGCACAGCGAATCGATTTCCCATTTGCGCTCGCCCACGCCGGGCTTCATGTCGGTCTTGTCGTGGCGCGCCCAGCTCAGCGGCTGCGCGCGCGGGTCGGGCATGAAGGCATTGGCATAGGGATCGATACGGATGCAGCGTGCCTGGCGCCGGATCAGCCCGCGGAACAGTCGCTGCAAGGCTGGGTCGCCTTTCGCCAGCGGGATATACGGCACCACTTGCGCGGAGGAATCGCGCAGCCACATCGCGTCGATGTCGCCGGTGATGACAAACGTATCCGGCTTGCCGTCGAGTGTGCCCAACTCCACCGTGGTATCGAGCGTGTTCGGATAGCAGTTCTCGAACATCCAGGCGAGCTTCGGATCGCCAATGCCTGCCTTGACGCTGGCGAGCTGGCGCTCCACCGCCTGGCTGACGAATTTACGTTTTGCCGGCGGCGGCCGTTTGCTGAGGTAGTTCGGTGCGCCTTGTGCCAGCGCGAGCTGCGGCAGCGCGTCGCCGACAACACCAGCCGTGGCGGCGAGGCTGGACCACTTCAGGAATTCACGGCGTGTCGGCATGGCGTAGCGTCTCTAATGATCGGTCGGTCTGCGCAGGCGGGCGATGCGTGTTCAATGCCCGGCCATCACCGCGGCAAGATTCTGTATTTGCAGGGCGTGCTGTAACGCGTCGAGCGCAAGCTTGCTGTGCACGGTCAAGGTGACACTCTGGCCCGGCAGCAGGTCGAAGGCGTTATCCGACAGCTCCGCATCGTGATCGCCGAAGGATACCCACACGTCGCGTGCGAGCTGATCGCTACTCAACGTCAGTGTGTAACCGTCGTTGCCAGGGGCGAGCGTGGCCTGGATGTGCGGGGAGGGCAGGGCGAGGTTCTTGGCTTCGTCGAAAAACACCAGATTGCGCGACACGACCTGGTTGCCGTCCAGCAATTCGAAGACGGCGAAGCTGGCGCGCGGGTCGGCGCCGTTGAGCAATTGCGCATCCGAATACGTCGCCACCTTGCGGCTGCTCAAAGCCGGTACGCTGGCGTCTTCTTCGTGCTGGCTGAGCGTCTTGCCGCTGAAATCCATCACGCGCATGCGCCAGCGCAGATGGGCGGCGGAGGTACGATCGGAAACCAGAGACACCGTTGTCTGCCCTTGGTTACGCAGCGCGGCGATCAGCAAGGGCGCATAAAAGCGGCGTGCGTGGAATTGCAGCGCCTTCCACCGACCGTAGACATCGATGCTGGCCCAGGTGGCGCCGGGCCACACGTCGTTGAGCTGCCAGTACAGCGAGCCCATCGCCTGCGGACGTGAGGCGCGCAGGTGTTCGGCGGCAAGCTGGATGCCGTGCGCCTGCATCACCTGGCTGAGGTAGACGAACGAGGGGAAGTCCTTCGGATCGCCGTAGCTGCGCGTGATGTACAGCATCAGGCGCTTGTTGCCGTTGCCGCTGTCGAATTTCTGGTGCGCGCGCATCACCGGCGACTCGGCCTGGCGGTCGCCCGGCAGGGTGAAGGCATCGATGGTGCGCATGTCGGGGAACGACTGCAGGCCGTATTCGGACTGGAAGCGCGGCGTGATGTTGAGATATTCCTCTACCGGCTTGGCTTCGCCGGACCACACGTTCCAGTAGTGGTAGTCGCCGTTGTCCAGCACATTGGCCGGACCTTCGTAGTCGGTGCTCGGTGTGCTGGCCCAATAAGGCACGTCGTTGTCGTATTGCGTGACGACGTTGCGCAGCACGTTGTCGAACAGTTTCACCATGCCGGTGACGATGGCGTCGCGCTGCTCAGGCGTGACGCTCTTCTTCAAGGCAAGGCGATCCGGCCAGGAATCCCAACCGGTTTCCACTTCGTTGTTGCCGCACCACAGGACGATGCTCGGATGGTCGCGCAGGCGCTTGACCTGCTCGATGGCCTCTTGCCGGGTGTTTTCGACGAAGGCGACGTCGTCGGGCGGAATGGCGCCGCCGAACATGAAATCCTGCCAGACCATCAGGCCCATCCGGTCGGCCATTTCGTAGAACGCGTCGGGGAAGTAGTAGCCGCCGCCCCACAGGCGCAGCATGTTCATGTTGGCATCGCGCGCCGATTGCAGCACGCGCTGCATCTGCGCATCGGTGGTGCGCGGCGGGAAGCTGTCGAACGGAATCACGTCGGCGCCCTTGGCGAACACCGGAATGCCGTTGATCACGAAGGCGAAGCTCTTGCCCCAGGCGTCCTTTTCGCGGCGCAGCTCGACGGTGCGCAGGCCGATGGCGTGTTGCGCGCTGTACAACTGGGCGTTGCCGTCGCGGATGCTCGCCTTGACGGTATACGTGTCCTGCGCACCGTAGCCGGCCGGATACCAGCGCTTTGGATGCACGATGCGCAGCGGCAGGCTGATCGCATTGCTGCCCGGGTCGACGGTGACATCCTGCTCGACGTGCGCGGCGATCTGCCCGTCCGGGCCGGTCGCATCCACGCTGACGTGGACGGTCTTGCTGGTGTCGGCGTCCACCTGCAGTTGCGCGGCGATCTGCGCGGCCTCGTCGCCGAGATAGGTCTGCGCGACGTGGAAGTCGTCGACGCGCAGCGCGTTCCAGCTGTCCAGGTGCACGTTCTGCCAGATGCCTTCGGTAACGATGCGCGGACCCCAGTCCCAGCCGTACTGATAAGCGGCCTTGCGCACGTAATTGGCGGTCTGCTTGCCCTTGGGTTCGTCGCCGAAGGCCGAGTCGAATTCGCCGGGCAAGGCATAAGGCTGCTTGAGCAGCCAGGGTTGCAGCTTTTCTATCGGCGAGTACAGGCGCACTTCCAGTGTGTTCTTGCCTTCGTGCAATACGCCTTTCACCGGCATCCGCCAGCGGCGGAACATGTTGTCGGCAGAAGTGAGCTTGGTGCCGTTGAGGTACACGTCGGCGAACGTGTCCAGGCCGTCGAACACCAGGTCCACGTGGCCGCGCTGCAAGGTGGCCGCATCGACATTGAAGCTGGTCTGGTATTGCCAGTTGGACAGGCCGACCCATTGCACCTTCGCTTCGTTGTCGCGATAGAACGGATCGGGCAGCAGCTTGGCCGCCATCAGGTCGGTCTGCACGGTGCCAGGTACGCTGGCGGCATGCCATTGCGCGGCGGCAGCGTGTTGCTTGGCGTGGCTGTCGCCTTCGGCGAGGCGGAAGCGCCAGCCGCTGTCGAGCGACTGCGTGGTGGTTTGCGCATGCGCCACGCTCAACGCCAGCGGCAGCAGCGAGGCGATGGCCGCGAGTTTCAGCGGGCGCGAGGCCGCGCGTTTTGCGGACAACCTGATTCGTTCAAGCATCTTGCTTCGCCACGTGAGATGGGATGGATCGTTGCATCGACCGCGGCAGACAGAGCCGCGATGCCCCTGGCGATCGATCCGTCTAATTTAGATCGATCTATATCGAGCGACACTAACAGTTGCGGCAGGTGCCGCGCATGCCGCAGCGCAATAGCCCGAAGTTTGCTCCGCGCGCGGGCCATCATCGTCGGCCTTGTACCCGAGGCGTCGCTCCTCTACGGTGCGGACCGGTTATTCACCTGCTTCGGGAGACGAGGGCTCATGTCCCAGATCCAAGTCAGCATTGCAACCCGCGATGGCCATTGCCCGGCGTCGCTGTTCACACCCAAGGAAGGCGCAGGGCCCTGGCCGGGGGTGATCTTCTACATGGATGCCCCGGGTATTCGCCCGACCATGACGGAGATGGCGCAACGCCTGGCCGACCATGGTTATACCGTGCTGCTGCCGGACCTTTATTACCGCCACGGCCCCTACGCGGAAATGGTGCCGGCCCAGGTCTTCGCCGATCCCGAGGCGAAGGAAAACATGATGAAACTGGTGCGCAGCCTCGATCGCGACGTCACGGTGTCCGACGGACAGGCTTTCCTCGCCTTTCTCGCCTCGCGGCCGGAGGTCCTCAAGGATCGCCTCGGCACGACCGGCTATTGCATGGGCGGCAAGCTGGCGCTGACGGTTGCCGGCGCCTATCCGGATCACCTCTGCGCCATCGCGGCCTTCCATGCCGGCGGCCTGGTGACCGATCAACCGGATAGCCCTCACCGTTTCGTCAAAGGCATCGCCGGGCGCGTGTATGTGGGCGGTGCGGACGAGGATGCGGGTTTCACCCTCGAGCAGAAGGCCGAACTCGAAGCGGCCTTGAGCGAGGCCGGCGTGGATCATCACGTCGAGATCTATGCGGGCGCGCGGCATGGCTACGCCGTGCCGGATCACCCGGCGTACAACGCGCAGGGTGCCGAGCGTCACTCGCAGGCGTTGGCCAGGTTGTTTGCCGAAACCTTGGCATAGCCACCTAACCGCGCTTAAACCGGGCGTTCGCCGGTTACTGCTATTTCAGCTGGGCCGGCGGACTATGGCGTCACTCCTTCCATCAGCCGGAGGTGACCTGTGAAGACCGTAGCGAATGCTGGATTGATCGCCGTTGCCACCTTGTTACTGACAGCGTGTGTTGTGCCGGTGGAGCCGGAGGGACCTGGGCCGCAGGTGGGCATGGCGGTAGGCCCGGCGCCGGAATGCCCGTATGGCTACTACGATTTCGCGCCGTATAGCTGCGCGCCCTATGGCTACTACGGGCCGGAATGGTTTGCCGGCGGCGTGTTTATCGGCGTGGGGCCGTGGTATCGCGGTCCTTCGGGTTTCCACGGCTACGTCGACAATCGTTACGACGTGCGCAGCGGTTACCGCGGCCCGCTGCCGCAGCGTGGCGAGCGGCCCACTGCCCACCCGGGCTATCGCTTCCAGGGCAATGAAAGGCGCGACGGGCGCGGCAATAGCGAGCATTGATCGTCAGCGCACCGATGTCGAAAAAAGAGGCCTGCCCATGCAGGCCTCTTTACTTTGCGGCGAGCGATTCAGGCGCGCGATTCGGGCCACAGGATGGCTTGCGCCACCACCACGTGTTCGCCGTTGAAGGTGGCCGCCGGCGATCCATACAGCTGATAGCCCAGATCCAGCGCTTCGGAAACGCGATGGCAGAAAGCGTCGTCGTCCTTGCCGGTCAATATGCGGTAGCGCGGCAAACCGTTGGGTGGAAGCTTCTGCATGGGGAATATCCTGTTTAGGCGGACTAGGGCTGACAGTCCTTAAGTGTAATAAGCGAGGAACATGTCCACCGCCGACTCGGCCACCTGTTTTTGTTCGGCCGGATCCAGCGGCGGCAGTGCCAGCGTGATTTGCGGCCAGAACGCAAAACCCTTGATCAGTCCTTGCAGTTGGTGCGATGCGAACAGCGGATCTTGCACCTTCAATCGCCCCGCGACGGCGGCGGCGCGTATCCACGTCGTCAGGCCTTCTTCGCGTTCGCTCATGCGGGCGACCATGTCGCGGGCGCGCTCCGGCGAATGGATGCCGGCGGCGATCGCCACGCGGGCCAGCGACACGAAAGCCTCGTCGTTCAACAGGCGCAATTTCTGCGCGACCAGTTCCAGCAGCTGGTCGCGCAGGGGGCGTTCGGCGCGATAGGCCAGCGCCTCGCCTCCCACGGCGGTGCTCCACAGTTGATGGAGGATCTCGGCGAACAAGGCTTCCTTGCCGGGGAAATGGTTATAGACAGTGCGCTTGGAGGCGCCAGCGCGCGCGGCGATCCGATCCATGCTGGTGGCTTCGTAGCCGGCCGTGCGGAATTCGTCGATGGCCGCCTCGATGATCGCGCAGCGCTTGCGCTCGGTCAGGCGCTGGGGAGGGTTTGGCTGGAGGGGCATGACCCTATTTTACACCGACGGGTTTACTTTTGTCGGAAATAAACTACACTGTGTAGTGTATTTATCCGACACTCCCCTTGGAGCCAGCCATGTCTTCCCGGATCGATCCCTACCAGGCCTCCCCGCAACGCCAGGGCGAGCGGTTCCGCAATCCCGTGGCGCCTCCGGTGCAGGGCTTCGGCAAAACCCTGGGCATCATCTGGAACGCGCTGTTCCGCAAGCCCGCGAACACCCGCCCGGCCAACCCGGTGCCGGTGCAGGCCATCACGCGTGCGCAACTGGACGCGGCGCCGGATCGCAGCCTGTTCCGGCTCGGCCACTCGACCATGCTGCTCAAGCTGCGCGGGGCCTACTGGCTGACCGATCCGGTGTTCGCCGAGCGCGCCTCGCCGTTCCGCTGGATGGGCCCGAAGCGTTTCCACCAGCCGCCGATCGCCCTGGAGGATCTGCCGCCGATCCGCGGCGTGATCCTTTCCCACGATCACTACGACCATCTCGATCGCGACACCATCGGCTACCTCGCCAAACGCGCCGACCTGTTCCTCACCCCGCTGGGCGTGGGCGATCGCCTGATCGAATGGGGCGTGGACGCATCCAAGGTGCGCCAGTTCGACTGGTGGCAGGGCGCCGAAGTGGACGGCCTGCAGCTGACCGCCACACCGGCGCAGCACTTCTCCGGCCGCACGCCGTTCGACGGCAACCAGACATTGTGGGCGTCGTGGGTCATCGTCGACGACGACCTGCGCGTGTTCTTCAGCGGCGATACCGGCTATTTCGACGGCTTCAAGGCGATCGGCGAACGGCTCGGGCCGTTCGACGTCACCTTGCTGGAAACCGGCGCCTACGACGCGCAATGGCCCTACGTGCACATGCAGCCGGAGCAGACCGTGCAGGCGCACGTCGACCTGCGCGGGCGCTGGTTGATGCCGGTACACAACGGCACCTTCGATTTGGCCATGCATACCTGGCAGGAGCCATTCGAGCGCGTGCTGGCGCTGACCACGGAACGGCGCATTCCCCTGGCCACGCCGCGCATGGGCGAGCGCCTGGATCTGGCCGCGCCGCATGCCGGCGAGCGCTGGTGGCGCGGCGCCGAAGCAACGGCCCAGGTGCAGTGGGAAAGCGCGTTGTCGTTGAAATAATGCGTGAAGACGGCGTGACGGAGTACCCTGGCTGATGTATCTATAGCAAACGCCCGGAGGGGGGCGTCTTGCGGATCATTGGCAGGAGTTTTGCTTTGCTGGGCGATGGGGACCCGTCGCCATTCCGGCAGGGTCAGGGCTCAGGGGTCAGATATGTTTTTCCGGCATTACCCGGAAAGAGTGTGGCAGTGCATTGCCCTGTTTGCCCTGACGGGCGGCTTGGCGCTGTACTCGATCATGCTGGCACGCGCCACCCACAGCCCGACGTCGTTGTGGCTGGTCAACGGCGCAATGGTCGGCCCGCTGGTGCGCAAGCCGCTGTCGCAGGCGCGGCCGCTGCTGATCAGCGGCTTTCTGGGTTTCCTGGCCGCCAAGCAGTTGCTCGGCGATCCCTTCGTGGCATCGGTGCTGCTGGGCCTGTGCAACATGCTGGAAGCGCTGCTGGTCAGCGTGGCGATCCGCAGCCGCTTTCCGAAGATCAACTCGCACACGCGCTTCATGAATGTCGCCCGGGTCGGCTTGATCAGCGCGCTGGTGGCCTGCGGGGCGTGCACATTCGGGGTCGCCTCGGCGCAGCATTTCTGGCCGACGCTCGCCTTCTGGGAAACCTTCAACTCGCTTTTTCGCTCGCATTTCCTGGGCATGGTGATTGCCGGCAGCACTTCGCTGATCGTGGTGACCAAGGGTTGGCAGCTCTCCGAGCCGTTCGGCCGCCCGTGGCGCCTGATGCGCGATCTGTCGCTGCTGGCACTGACCACGGCCGCGGTGTTCTGCATGTCGCGCTTCCCGCTGCTGTTCATGGTGTATCCGCCGCTATTGCTGCTGGTATTCCGCCATCGCTTTGCGGGCCTGGTGATCGGCATGGCCATCGTGGCCTTGATCACCACTGCGGCCACCATGCTGGATATCGGCCCGTTCAACCTCGTACACGACGCCACGCCCCAGCTGCGGATCGTGATGGCGCAGGTGTTTATCGGTGTTTCCTGCCTGGTCGCCTTGCCCGTGGCGCTGGCGCTGGCCGAGCACGAACGCCTGCAGGCGCGCGTGCGCGAAAGCGAGTTGCGCTACCGCATGCTGGCCGACAACAGCGGCGACCTGGTAATGCGCATCCGGCCCAACGGCGACCGCCAATATGTGTCGCCGTCGATCAGGGAGCTGCTGGGCTGGGAAGTGAGCGAATTCACCAAGCCGCGCCAGGACCTGATCCACCCCGACGACCGCGAACGCATCGCCGATGTCGTGGCCACCTTGCGTGCCGAAGGCGGTACCGTCACGGCCACTTATCGGCTGCAACACAAGGAAGGCCACTATGTGTGGATCGAGGCCTTCGCGCGGCTGGTAGCCAGCCCGGATAACGACGGCACCACGGAAATCATCTACACCGGCCGCGACGTGACCCAGCGCGTACTGGTCGAGCAGGCGCTGCAGGAAAGCCAGGCTCAGTTGCGCACCATCGCCGACAACGTGCCGGCCGTGATCGCGCGCGTGGACATGTCCGAGCGCTACACCTACGTCAATCGCTTCGTGGAGCAGGTGTCCGGCGAGACGCCCGCGCAAATGATCGGCAAGACCATGCGCGAAGTGCGCGGCGAGCTTCTGTACGAGCGGCTGAAGACCTATCTCAAGCGTGCCTACGCCGGCGAATCGGTGATGTTCGAATACGAGGCCACATACCGCGGGCGGCTGCTGCAATTCCAGGCGCACTACGTGCCGGACCGCGATGCCGAAGGCCGCATGCGCGGCCTGTATGCGCTCACCACCGAAATCACCCACATCAAGAACGTCGAGCGTGAACTGCTGCGACTGGCGCACCAGGATT
Organism: Dyella mobilis; assembly: GCF_016904945.1. GTDB lineage: Bacteria > Pseudomonadota > Gammaproteobacteria > Xanthomonadales > Rhodanobacteraceae > Dyella_B > Dyella_B mobilis. Next base: position 299,440 of record NZ_JADIKF010000038.1, on the reverse strand, counting down.
CGCTGACCGGGCTTTCCAACCGGCGCTACTTCAACGAGCGCATCTCCAGCGTACTGCGCCAGTGCGTGCAGTTCGGCAAGCCGGTGTTGCTGGCGCTGGTGGACATCGACAATTTCAAATCGATCAACGATTCCCACGGTCACGCCACCGGCGACATGGTGCTGTCCCAGGTCGGCCAGTCCCTGCAGCGGCTGGTGCGCGAGGGCGAAGTGGTGGCGCGCATCGGCGGCGACGAATTCGTGGTGCTCAGCGACAACCTCGCCAACGAAGGCAGCGCCGACGCCTTCGTGCATTCCCTGTGGGAGCGATTGCACGTGGCGGTGGCGGTGGGAACCGGCAACGTGGACGTGTGCATGAGCATCGGCGCGGTGTGGTGCAAGGGCGCCGTGTCGGACGATGTGCTGATGAAACTGGCGGACGAAGCACTCTATGTGGCCAAGGCGGCCGGCAGGGATACCTATCGATTGCTGATTCGCAGCCTGCAGGACAGCGAATCCGGCGCGCAGGCCGCATCGCGGCCGGGGCACCTGCAAATCTGAGTTGGCGGCTGAATGGCGGGCGCGTCGATCGGCCGATCCCGCGCAAGCCCCTATGCATCGCGCTGCAATCGCGAAATACTCGGGTATCGCCGCTGCGAGATCCGCCTGATGACTGAGCTGCTTTCCGCCGATGTGCTGGTTTCTCAAACGCTCGATCATGCAGTGACCTTGCCGGCGCGCTTCTATACCGATGCACGCATGGATGCGCTGGATGCCTCGGCCATCTTTGCGCGCAGCTGGCAGCTGGTGTGCCACCAATCGCAACTTTCCGGCATCGGCGACCACGTGGTGACGGAAATCGCCGGCCTGCCTTTGCTGGTGGTGCGCAGCGATGAGGCGACGATTCGCGCCTTTCACAACGTATGCCGGCACCGCGCCGGACCGATCGCCAGCTGCGACGGAAAGGGCGCGCAAAACCTGCGCTGCCGCTACCACGGCTGGACCTACGGCCTGGACGGCGTGCTGCGCGGCGCACCGGAAATGGGCCGCACGCCGGATTTCAATCCGGCGGATATCCGTCTGCCCGAGGTGCGCGTGCACGTCTGGCAGGGGTTGGTGTTCATCGCCATCGGCGAAGCGCCGCCATTCGAGGCGTTCGTTGCCGGTATCGACGAACGCCTTGGGCCGCAGCGCTCGCTGCACGGCTACGAATTTCATCGGCGCATCAGCTACGAGGTGCGTTGCAACTGGAAGGTATACGTGGACAACTACCTGGAGGGTTACCACGTACCGCACATTCATCCCGGCTTGAACAGCCTGCTCGATTACCGCAGCTACATTACCGAAGCCGCCGAGTGGTATTCGTTCCAGTACAGCCCGCTGGAAAGCGCCTCCGACCTGTACGGCAGCGGCGAGGCGCTGTATTACTTCCTGTATCCCAACACCATGCTCAACATCCTGCCCGGGCGACTGCAGACCAATCGCGTGCTGCCGCTTGGCGTGGATCGCTGCCGCGTCGAGTTCGATTTCTATTACGCGCCCGACGGCAGCGAGGAAGCCCAGGCGCGGCGTGCCAAAGACATCGCCTTCAGCGACGAAGTGCAGGACGAAGACGTCACGATCTGCGAAGACGTGCAGCGCGGCCTGGCTTCCGGATCCTATGAAGCGGGGCGGTTGAATCCGTTACGCGAAAATGCCGTACATCACTTTCACGAGATCGTTCGACGCGTCTACCGCCAATCGCTTTCGTGAAAACCTAGCGGTTGCGCAGATGGCGTTCGAACCAATCCAGTTGAAGCGTGACCGCGCGATCGAAGTGGTCGCCTTCATATAGATCGTAGTGAGTGGCCGTTTCTTCCACGTGCAGGGCTTTTTCCGCTGCCGCCGAGGCTTCGTAGAGGGCGATGCCTTGCTCGGGCGGGTTGACCTTGTCCCTGCCCGCAACGATCACCAACGTAGGGCAGGTGACCTGTGCTGCCGTCTCGGCCGGCCGATAACGGAACATCTCCCGCACCGTGAGGAAAGGAATCTTGATGTCCAGCGAGGGGTGATCGGCGCGGTACTTTTCGTAGAAAGCTTTGGACTGCTCGTCGCTGAGCACGCGCGGAAGCGAAACCATGGTCTCCCTGCCGGTGCTTTCTTTTTTTGCCTGCATGCGTTCCAGCGTATCGGCAAAGGCGAGTTTCTCTTCGTGTGACATCGCGCCGGCAACCACCTGTTTGCCATCGGCGAAAGCGAGCTGGCTGACGATGCAACGTATGTCTTCGGTTCGCATCGCCGCACCCATGACGTGCCCGCCGCCCAGCGAGGTACCCCACAGGCCGATGCGCTCGCCATCGAGTTCCTCCCTGGTCCGCACCCAGCGCACCACCTCGAGGATGTCCTCGATCTGCAGCGCGGGAACCAGTCGCCCTGGGTCGCCGCCACTGCGGCCGAAACCGCGGTAATCGAAGGTGACGGCGGCATAGCCGGCGTGCGCGAATGCTTCGGCGAACTGCGGCAGCAGCAGATCCTGCACGCCGCAGAAACCATGGCAAAGTACGACGACCGGATATTTCCCTTCTTTAGCGGGTAGATACACGGTGGCGGCGATAGGCGCTTCGCCGATGGTGTGCTGAACTTTTTGCACGCAGGTCACCCTTGTAGGAAAGTCTCACGATGCGACGAGGTTACGGAGTACGCATGACATTCGCCATCGGATTGTTCCCTCGCCAAGGTCGGATAAGTGCTGACAGGCGCTAGCGTCGAGCGCCCAGTTGCCGCAACACGGTGGCCGAATCGCCGTTGCCTTGCTTCATGACTACCGCCAACGGCGTGTCTCCGTGGATATCCGCGTGATTGGGATCGGCGCCGCGCGCAACCAGCTCGCGCATCATGTCCTGGCGGCCGAACAGTGCGGCGAACGACAACGCGGTTTCGCCGGCGTTGTTGATTTGATCGACGGGGCAGCGCGTAGCCAGCAGTCGCCTTGCGACGACCAGGTTGCCTTTGTACAAGGCACCCATCAAGGCGGTATTGCCGCTGCGGTCCTGCTGGCAGGCATCGGCGCCCGCGCCAAGCAGATAGTCGAGCGCTTCGGGGTGATCGTCGTAGGCGGCGAGAATCGTGGCGGTGTATCCGCTCGAGGTGCGGCTGTCGATGGGATACTGCGCTTCGTGCAGGGCTTGCAGAATATCCACGCGGCCCAGCCGTGCGGCATCGAACCAGGATTGGTCGTAGCGATGCGCATCCACTCGCTGCACCTGGGAAAGCTCGTCGAGTTGACGGCCGTGCAGCTGCATGCGCAACGCGGGTGAGCACAGATAGGCCGCGTAAGTCAAAAGGCTCATCAGCAGCACGCCGGCGATGATCCAGCGACGTGTGCGGGCGATACGGTAAGTCACGTTTAACTCCCTTGAAAAAAAAAGTCCCTGGAGGTTGCCCTCCCGTGCGGCACATCCTTGTGCCACGTGTGCGTGCCTGCACTTGCTCGTTGCGCCGGACTCGACATCCGATCGAGTCCGGCATGGGCGAACCGGGTCGGAACGTGCACCGGTTCGCGCCCACCATCCTTGGTGCTGCCGATCGCATCGAGATCGATGCCGCGATCGACGTGGCGCCCTCTGGGACGCAGCGTCCCTGTCAATCCTGCAATTGCGCGGCGGCCGCCTTTACGCGGGCCACGTCGGCCTTGACCGCTTTGGCCATGCGCGTGCCGTAGTCCGGATCGGCTTTATAGAAATACGACAACATGGCGTACTTGTTCTGGTCATTGGTGACCTGGCCCAAGTCGGCGCTGAGCGCGGTGATCAGGTCCGCTTTCTCCTGCGCAGACAGTGCGCGGTAAAACTCGCCGGCCTGTTCGAAATTGCGCGGATTGGCAATGGCCTTCTGCTGCGTCGTGCCAGACAGCGCCGTTTCCACCAGGCGTGCATCCGGATCTTCCGGAATCTGATGCAGGGTCGACGGTTCATAGTTGACCTCGCCGGTGCGATGGCCGACGTTCATCGCGCCGTCCTGGTCTTCGTTGTGCACCGGCACCAACGGGCGGTTCACCGGAATGCTCTGGAAGTTGGCGCCCAGGCGATACATCTGCGTGTCCGCATAGGCAAACAGGCGGCCTTGCAACATGCGGTCGGCCGACGCTTCGATGCCGGGCACCATGCGCGAAGGAGCCATGGCCACTTCTTCGGTGGTTTCGAAGAAGTTGTCCGGCACGCGGTTGAGCGTCATGGTGCCGATCTTCTCTTCCGGAATGCCCGGCCAGACCTTGGTGTCGTCCAGCACGTTGAAGTCATAGCGGGCCAGGTCCTTGGCATCCAGCACCTGGATATACAGGTCCCACTTGGGATACTCGCCGGCCTTGATCGCGCCGTACAAATCGTTGGTGTAGTGGTTCCAGTCCTTGGCGATCGAGGCGGGCACTTCCTGCGGACGCAAGCTGTGCAGGCCCTGCTGGCTCGCCCAGTGGAATTTGACGAAGTGCACCTCGCCCCTGGCATTGACCAGCTTGAACGCATGCACGCCGAAGCCGTCCATGTGGCGATAGGAGTCGGGCATGCCTTCCCAGGAATACAGGCGCGTCAGCACGGCGGTGGCTTCCGGCGCATGCGCGAAAAAGTCGAACGCCAGGTTGGGATCCTGCACGCCCGTTACCGCGCTGGGCTTGTTGGCGTGCACGAAGTCGGGGAACTTGATCGCATCGCGAATGAAAAAGATCGGGATGTTGTTGCCGACCAGATCCCAATTGCCTTCCTGGGTGTAGAACTTGGTGGCGAAGCCGCGCGGATCGCGGGCCTGTTCGGGTGAGCCGCGGAAGTTCATCACGGTGGAAAAGCGCACGAACACCGGGGTGTCGGTGCCGGGCGTAAATACCTTGGCCTTGCTCAGCGCGGAGATGTCCGCCGTGGGCGTGAACACGCCGAAAGCACCGGTGCCGCGCGCATGCACCACGCGTTCGGGAATGCGTTCGCGGTCGAAGCGCTGCAGTTTTTCGATCAGGTGCGAATCCTGCAGCAACACCGGGCCGTCGGGGCCGGCCGTTTGCGAGTTCTGGTTGTCGCCCACCGGTGCGCCGGCATCGGTGGTCAGGCGTTCCTGTGCGCTGACCGCCAAGGCGGTACTCAGGCTTAGCGCAAGCAGTATCGACTTCCTTGCGAGGCTCGTTGTCGTTTTCATGAAATCTCCTGGTGATGAAATGAGTGCGCAGCGGCACCTCCATTAGCGACGGCCGGTCGTGCGACCGTCTAATAGATTGTTCGCATCACGCTGATAGAAGGTTTCAATGCCGCGAGTGCACCCATGCCGGCAAAGCGCGTCGTGGCGCGGTTCGCGTCTCGCGTCGTGGGCGGTAAGTAGGCATTCGCCCACAGGCTTGAAGGGCGATGGCCTAGCCGCTTTTAGGGCGATTCGAGGATCGATAGGCTGCGTTTATCAAAGCCATCCCGACAATCGATTGGCTCTTTCCTGTCAAGGCCTCTATCTTTAGACCCATCATCCACCACCAAAGCGGAAGTTACCGATGTCGCTGATCAACACTGAAATCAAACCGTTCAAGGCCACCGCTTACAAGGACGGCAAGTTCATCGAAGTCACCGATGCCACCCTGAAGGGCAAGTGGTCCGTGGTGGTGTTCTACCCGGCTGATTTCACCTTCGTGTGCCCGACCGAGCTGGAAGACCTGGCTGATCATTACGCCGAATTCCAGAAGCTGGGCGTGGAGATCTACGGCGTCTCGACCGATACGCATTTCTCGCACAAGGCCTGGCACGACACCTCCGACGCGATCAAGAAAGTGAACTACCCGCTGGTCGGCGACCCCACCGGCACCATCACCCGCAACTTCGAAGTGATGATCGAAGAAGAGGGCTTGGCGCTGCGCGGCACCTTCGTGATCAATCCGGAAGGCCAGATCAAGCTGTGCGAAATCCACGACAACGGCATCGGCCGTGACGCTTCGGAGCTGCTGCGCAAGGTCAAGGCTGCCCAGTACGTCGCTTCCCACCCGGGCGAAGTGTGCCCGGCCAAGTGGAAGGAAGGCGCCACCACCCTGAAGCCGTCGCTCGAACTGGTCGGCAAGATCTAATCCCTCGCTTCGCCTTGCGGTTCGTGTCCATTGCCGAACCGCACCGGGCCTGCTCCCACCCGGGCAGGCCCACCTTATCCCCGAGTCGTCGCCGTCATTCGCTCTGAGCGGATGCGGCGGCGCTCACCCCCAAGCTTTCAAAGGAGACATCGCCATGTTGGATAACGACTTGAAAACCCAGCTCAAGGCCTATCTGGAAAAGGTGGTGCATCCGATCGAGCTGGTGGCTTCGCTCGACGACGGCGCTTCGTCGCGGGAACTGCTTTCACTGCTCGAGGACATCGCCTCGCTGAGCGAGCGCGTCTCGCTTCGCCAGAACGGCAATGATGCGCGCAAACCCTCGTTCGCCATCAACCGCCTGGGCACCGACGTGAGCGTGCGCTTCGCCGGCATTCCGATGGGTCACGAATTCACCTCGCTGGTGCTGGCCCTGCTGCAGGTCGGCGGCCATCCGCCGAAGGTGTCGCAGGAAGTGATCGAGCAGGTGCGTCAGCTGGAAGGCGAGTACGTGTTCGAGACCTTCATGTCGCTGTCCTGCCACAGCTGCCCCGACACGGTGCAGGCGCTTAACCTGATGAGCGTGCTCAATCCCAACATCAAGCACGTGGCGATCGACGGCGCGCTGTTCCAGGACGAAGTGGAGCGGCGCCAGGTGATGGCCGTGCCCACCGTGTTCCTCAACGGCGAAACGTTCGACCAGGGCCGCATGACGATCGAACAGATCGCCGCGCGCCTGGATACCGGCGCCGCCCAGCGTGCGGCCGAAAAAATCCAGGCCAAGCCGGCCTTCGACGTGCTGGTGGTCGGCGGTGGCCCGGCCGGTGCCGCCGCGGCGATCTATGCCGCGCGCAAAGGCATCCGCACCGGCGTGGCGGCGGAACGCTTCGGCGGCCAGGTGCTGGACACCATGGCCATCGAGAACTTCATCTCCGTGCCATACACGGAAGGCCCGAAACTGGCGACGGCGCTGGAGCAGCACGTGCACGAATACGACGTGGACGTGATGAACCTGCAACGCGCCGAGCAACTGATTCCGGCCGACGAGCCCGGCGGCCTGATCGAAGTGAAGCTGGTCGGCGGCGCTTCGCTGAAAGCCAAGACCGTGGTGCTGTCCACCGGCGCGCGCTGGCGCAACGTGAACGTGCCGGGCGAGCAGGAGTACCGCAACAAAGGTGTTACTTATTGCCCCCACTGCGACGGCCCGCTGTTCAAGGGCAAGCGCGTGGCGGTGATCGGCGGCGGCAATTCCGGCGTGGAAGCGGCGATCGACCTGGCCGGCATCGTCGGCCACGTCACCCTGCTGGAATTCGACGGCAAGCTGCGCGCCGACGAAGTGCTGCAACGCAAGTTGCGCAGTCTGTCCAATGTCAGCGTGATCGTCAGTGCGCAAACGACCGAAGTGCTGGGCGACGGCCAGAAAGTCACCGGCCTGGCCTACACCGACCGCCACGGCGGCGGCAGTCATCGCGTCGAGCTGGAAGGCATCTTCGTGCAGATCGGTTTGCTGCCGAACACCGAATGGCTGAAGGGTGCGGTGAAGCTTTCCCCGCGCGGCGAAATCGAAGTTGATGCACGCGGCGAAACGTCGGTGCCGGGCGTGTTCGCCGCCGGCGACGTCACCACCGTGCCGTACAAGCAGATCGTGATTGCGATGGGCGAGGGCGCGAAGGCATCGTTGAGCGCCTTCGACTATCTGATTCGCCTGCCGGTGGAAGAGAAAGAAGCCATTGCTGCATGAGATGGCGCCGTGCCCGGCAAAGCTCGGGCACGGCATGGTCGAACCAAGCCGCCTTACGGGCGGCTTTTTTTTGCCCACGCAGCCCCCATGTCCGCCGAATGCACCCGTTCGGCGCTGCATTCCTCGTGGGAAGGAGGGCGGCGGAAAGGGTTCGACGATTCACTGCCTCGGCCTCAGGGAGCCATGCCGGCATGTATGTGAACAGACTCAAGCGACTGATGATTGGCTTCGGTGCGTGCATGGCCCTGGTGCTTGCGCAGGTGGCCCAAGCCGACACGGCCAGTCCGGCAAAGCCGCTGAACCTGCTGATCGTCGGCAACAGCCTGGTCTATACGAACAACCTGCCGTCGATTTTGACTTTCCTGGCCCAATCCAGAGGGCTGACCGTCGACCTGTTCGCCAAGAGCGGCGGAGCGTTGTCCGACTACGTGAAGGACGGGCGCCTGCAGGCGGTGATCCGCAGCCACGCCTATGACGCGGTGATCATCCAGGAGCGCGGCGGCGACGACATCTGCGTTTCTTATCCGCAGCTGTCGGATACGCCCTCGTGCAAGAACGCCGTCCAGGCGCATGAAATCATCGCCAACTGGGCCAGGGAAGCGGGAGCAACGCCTTATTATCTGGGGACGTATCAGGCGACCGATGAAAGCAGCCGGACGCTGGTCAAGAGCGAGAAGGTGATGGCGCAAAAGATGGGCGCCCGCTACATCGAGATATCCAACACGTTCAATGCGCTGAGCGCCAGGCACAAGTCGTGGGCGTGGTTCGGCAAGAACATGCATCCCGGTTACCCGTTATCCACGTTGATGGCGATCAGGATTTACCAAGCCGTGTACGGGGCCTACCCGTCGCCGGCGGATGTCTGCCTTGATGCCAATCTGTTCGGCCCGGGCGAGGATATCGACGGCTATCTCGACCACGGATATCTGAATTACAAGACCGCCCCTAAGAATTGCCTGGTCGGCAAGACTCAAATGGCCGACATGATCGGATTGATCAAGCAAGCCGAAAAGTAGCCTGACGATTCGCGCGGGCGAACGCGTTCACGAGGGCCGGGAACCGCCAAGACTTCCCGGCAAACCAGCGACGAGGTGAAACCGATGACCAGCCCAGAACCACGCATCCCCGGACCCGACCACCCGATCACCATCGAGCCGAATCCCGAACGCATCGTGGTTCGCGTAGCCGGGCAGGTCATTGCCGATACCTCGGCCGCGCTGACGTTGCGCGAAGCTTCCTATCCGCCGGTGCAATACATCCCGCGTCGCGACGTGAATGTGGCGTTGCTCGTGCGCAGCCATCACGTCACCCATTGTCCTTACAAGGGCGAGTGTTCTTACTACAGCATTCCTATCGGCGGGCAGCGCTCGGTCAATGCGGTCTGGAGTTATGAGCACCCTTACCCGGCGGTAAGCGACATCGAGCAATACCTGGCGTTCTATCCGGATCGCGTGGATTCGATCACTCACGCGTAAGTTCGCCTGAACCTATTTCTTCCGCCGAAGGTGTAGCCTATGGCCCTGATTTTCGTAGGAGACCGGCCATGAGCGACGAGCCCGATCTTGAAGGCATAAGCACCTACGAAGGGCCGGCCGGTGGATGGGGCGCCTTGCGCGCGGTGGCGCGCGCCTTGGCCGGACAAATGTCGGTGGGCCGCGATACCCTCGCGCTCACCCGCGTCAACCAGCCGCACGGTTTCGACTGCCCGGGTTGCGCCTGGCCCGATCCCAAGCACACCAGTTCCTTCGAATTCTGCGAGAACGGCGCCAAGGCAGTGTCGTGGGAAGCGACCGGCAAGCGCGTGCGCCCGGAATTTTTCGCCGCCAATCCGGTGTCGGCGCTGTGGAAGATGAGCGACTACGCACTGGAAGGCCTGGGTCGCCTCACGCATCCCATGGCGTACGATGCGGCGACCGATACCTATGTTGCGATTGCGTGGGACGAAGCCATGCGCCGTATCGGCGCGGCCCTGAATGCGTTGCCCACGCCGGATGCCGCGGAGTTTTACACCTCCGGCCGCGCGTCGAACGAAGCGGCATTCCTGTATCAGGTATTCGTACGCGAGTTCGGTTCGAACAACTTCCCCGATTGCTCCAACATGTGCCACGAGGCCACCAGCGTCGGCCTGCCGCAATCCATCGGCGTGGGCAAGGGCACGGTGACGCTGGAAGATTTCGATCACTGCGACGCGCTGTTCTGCATCGGCCACAATCCCGGCACCAACCATCCGCGCATGCTCTCTACATTGCGCGAAGTAGCCAAGCGCGGCGTGCCGATCGTTGCCATCAATCCGTTGCCCGAGCGCGGGCTGGAGCGGTTCACCTCGCCGCAGGACCCGCTGGAAATGGTGACCGGCAGCGCCACGCCGCTCGCATCCACTTATTACAAGATCAAATGCGGCGGCGACGACGCCATGCTCAAGGGCATGATGAAGTGGCTGCTGGAGCTGGATGCCGGCGATCTTTCGCATGGCGGCAAGGGCCTGCTGGATCGCGATTTCATTGCCGAGCACACGGTCGGCTTCGAGGATCTGCTGGCGGATATCCAGGCAACGAGCTGGGATGCCATCACGGCCACGTCGGGACTGTCGCGCGATGAAATCATCCACATCGCGGAGATCTACGCCAAAGCCGAGCGCGTGATCGTGTGCTACGGCATGGGCATCACCCAGCATGCGCACGGTACGCAGAACGTGCAGCAGATCGCCAACCTGCTGATGCTGCGCGGAAACATGGGCAAGCCCGGCGCCGGCATCTGTCCGTTGCGTGGGCATTCCAACGTGCAGGGCAACCGCACCGTCGGCATCACCGAAAAGCCGGACGACCGGCTCGTTGCAGGCATCGAAAAAGCGTTCGGCTTCACCTTCCCCAAGAAGCACGGCCACGATGCGGTGGCGGCGGTGCGCGCGATCCGCGACGGCCAATCCAAGGCACTGGTCTGCCTGGGCGGCAATCTCGCCGTGGCGATGCCCGACCCCGAAGCCACCTTCGATGCCATGCGCAAGCTCGATCTCGCCGTGCACGTGGCGACCAAGCTCAACCGCTCGCACCTGATCACCGCCAAACAGTCTTTCATTCTTCCCTGCCTTGGCCGCACCGAACTGGACGTGCAGGCCGATGGCACGCAATCGGTTACCGTCGAGGACTCCATGTCGATGGTGCACGCCTCCGAAGGCGGCCTGGAGCCGGCGTCGGAGCATCTGCGCTCCGAGCCGTGGATCGTCGCCCAGATGGCCAAGGCGACCTTGCCCGGCACGCGCGTGGACTGGGACAACCTGGTTGCCAACTACGATCGCATCCGCGACAAGATCGAAGTGGTGTATCCCATCTTCGCCAACTACAACGAGCGCGTGCGCCAGCCGGGCGGCTTCCGCCTGTTTGTCGGCGCTTCCGAGCGCAAGTGGCTGACGCCGGACGGCAAGGCGCATTTCCTGGTCGGTCGAGGCATCGACGAAGATCCGCTGCTCGATGGCGATCACCTCACCCTGACCACCATTCGCTCGCACGACCAGTACAACACCACCATCTACAGCCTCAACGACCGCTACCGCGGCATCAGCGGCCGGCGCGACGTGGTGTTCATCCACGCCGACGACCTCGCTGCCAAGGGGCTGAGCCATGGCGACCGCATCGATATCGAAGTGGTGGGGCCCAATGCGGTCGACAGCCGCGGGCAGGTTCGCGCGGTGCGCGGCTTCACCGCCGTGGCCTATCCGATCGCGCAGGGCACCGTCGCGATGTATTACCCCGAAGGCAATTGCCTGGTGAGCCTGGATAGCCACGACGAGCAATCCGGCACGCCTTGTTACAAGTCGGTGCCCGTTACGCTGAAAGCGGCTGCAGCGGCCTAGGGCCCTAGGAAAACCGGCACTCAGCCGGGTGCCGGACCTCGTTTATGCTCCACCCCGCGGCGACAAACGCCGTACCACGAAGCGGTACGGCGCAGAGACAGGTAGAGTCGCGCCAAAACAAAATGATTGCCTTGGAGTGGCTCGATGCGCTGCACGGGATGGCTGGTTTCGCTCGTTGTGCTCATGACTGTTTTTGCGACGGGCCGTCTGCTCGCGGCGCAGCCTGCGCCTGCCCAGCCGATCACGCTCGGCCCCGCCACCATGGCACTGAACGGCCCTTGGCGATTCTCGGTTGGCGACGACCCTGCATGGGCCGCGGCGGACTTCGATGACAGTGGCTGGGAATCGGTCGATCTCACGCCCGCTCCCGGTGCGCACGATGGCGATGTGGGCTTGCCCGGCTACGTGCCCGGCTGGAGCAAGCGCGGCCACGCCGGCTACACCGGTTACGCCTGGTACCGCTTGCGCATCACCGTCGACAGCGATGCGCCACTCGCGCTGGCCGGCCCTACCGACGTCGACAGCACCTATCAGCTTTACGTGGATGGCAGGCGACTGGGCGGGCCGGGTGTGTTTTTCGGCACGACACCGACGGTGTACAGCGTGCAGCCACGTGTCTATCGGCTGCCGGCAGCGTCGAGCGGGACGCATACCTATGTGATTGCCTTGCGTGTGTGGATGGATCCTCTCGATGCGGCTGACGATGGCGGCGGCATCCACGTAGCGCCGACCATAGGCCGCCTCGACGACATTAACCAGCTGTATCAAGTGCAATGGCTGCAGACCTTCAAAGGCTACGTGGTCGATGCCGTCGAACCCATCGCCTTCGTATCGCTGGCGATCCTGGCACTCGTGCTGATGGCCTGCCGCCGCGGCGAGGGCTATGGCTGGCTGGCCGCGGCACTGCTTTGCACCGCATGGCTGCGCTCCAACCAGGTGTTCTTTTTCTGGACGCAGCTGGAGAGCTTGCGCGTTTACGACGTCATGACGGCGGTGCTGTTCGTACCGCTCACCTTCGCCACCTGGACACTCGCGTGGCGGGACTGGTGGCGGCTGGAGGATCATCGCTGGGTGCCGATGCGGCACGTCATCCTCGTGCTGCTGCTGATTCACGTGGCAGCTGCGTTGGTCGGCCGACCCTGGTTTGCCCTGGAAGCGAGCCACGGCTTGAAGACGGCTGCCGACGTGCTGGTACAGGGCGTGCGCCTCGTCTACGCCGTGATTTATCTGTGGATGATCGGCCTTGCCTTGGCCGAACACCCCAAGCCTTCCAACCTATTGTCGGCGTTGGCTGCGATATTGATCGGCATGGGCCTGTTCGCTTCGGAGCTCAGTGCCATCGGCCTGCAAGGCATCTGGTTTCCCTGGGGGACCGGCGTGTCGCGCACGCAATATGCGTACGCCGCGTTCATCGTGCTGCTTTTCGCGTTGCTGCTGACGCGCTTCCTGCGTTACGCGAAGCTTTGGCAACGCTGAAGCCGCTTCATCACGGCAGCGGGCTGTCGCGCCCCAGTTTTTCCTGCACAAAGGCGATGAAACTTTGCAGCTTGGGCGGCAGGCTGCGGTCCGGCAGATGCACGAGGTGCACCGGCCAGGTGGGCGCCGGCCAATCGGGAAACAGGCGCACCAGATGGCCGGCGTCCAGGTCATCCTGCAAGATCATTTGCGGTTGAAGAATGATGCCCAGCCCCGCCAGCGCCGCTTCGCGCAGCGCCAGGACGCCATTCACGTCGAGTGCGCCGCACGTCGGCACGCATTCCTCACCGCTGCCGTCGGGCCGAGGAAAACGCCAGCGGCGTTCCGGCCCGGACGGAAGCGCCAATGCCAGGCAGTTGTGTCGTGCAAGTTCGGCAGGTGTTCGCGGCGTCCCGTGGCGCGCGAGATAGGCAGGCGAGGCACAGGCAATCCGTGGGGACGGACGCAGCGGGCGGGCGATCAGGCCGGAATCGGGCAGCACGCCAACGCGGATCGCCGCATCAAAGCCTTCCACCGCCAGATCGACATAGCGATCTTCGAGCGACAAGTCGACCTGCACCTCCGGATACCGATCGAGATAGCCGGCCATTACCGGCACCAGCGCGCGCGTGCCGTAGGCTATCGGGCAGCTGATGCGCAGACGTCCGCGCGGGCTGGCCTGCATCTCGCGCGCATCGAGCTCGGCCGAATCGACCAGGGCCAGAATCTCCAGGCAGCGCGCGTGATAGCGCTTGCCCAGCTCGGTCAGGCTCTGGCTGCGGGTGGTGCGATGGAGCAAGCGGCCTTTCAGGCGCCGCTCCAGTTCGCGGATGTGGTTGCCGACCATGGTCGGCGTCATGCCGCTTCCTTCGGCCGCCGCCGCAAAGCTGCCGCGTTCCACCACGCGCACAAATATCGCCATGCTGGTGAAGCGATCCATTCGTAATTTCCGCTTATGAGTAAGTGAAGAAATCGCGCGTTTATCCAGCGTACGTAACGAATGATAGTGGCGGTCTCTCCACAACGGGACATCCACGTGAACACTGCCGCCTATTCGCTTAAGCAACAGCGGGTCGTTTTGCTGGGGGGTACTTCGGGTATCGGGTTGGCCACCGCACGGGCTGCGCAGCACGCCGGCGCGCGGGTGGTCGTCGTTTCCTCGCGCCGTGAGCGGGTAGAGCAGGCGCTGGCCTTGCTCGGCGAAGGTGCCGAAGGCCACGCGCTGGATGCCGCCGACGAAACCGCCGTGGAAAGCATGTTCAAGCAGCTCGGGCCCTTTGACCACCTGGTTTACAGCGCGGGCGAATCGCTGCAATTGGGCGCGCTTGCAGAAACGCCGCTATCGACGGCGCGCAAGTTCTTCGACGTGCGCCTGTTCGGCGCGATGGCCGCCGTGAAATACGCAACGCCGCAGCTGCGGCCCGGCGGTTCCATCGTGCTGACCGGCGGCATTGCCGCCGTGCGACCGAAAAAAGGCTGGACCGTGGCGGCGACGATCTGCGGCGGCATGGAAAGCTTGACCCGCGCCCTGGCGGTGGAACTGGCGCCGCTGCGCGTCAACCTGGTGTCTCCGGGACTCGTGCGTACCCCGATGTGGGAAGGCATGCCCGAAGCCGAACGCGAAGCCACCTATGCCAGCTACGGGGCCGCACTTCCGGTGGGGCGTGTGGGCGATGCCGAAGACGTCGCGCAGACGTATCTGCACTTGATGACCAATCGATATGCCACCGGGCAGGTCGTTGTGGTGGATGGTGGCAGCGTGCTGGTTTGATAGGTGCCTGCACCCGTCTTGGCTGGAGGAGAGGTGTGAATCATGGTTGACATGATGATAACCATGGTTAACACTGCACTTCATGGAGATAGTTAAGAGCAGGACGTTCGACCGCTGACTGCGGGAGCTCAGGGATCGTCATGCGAAAGCGCGAATCCAGATGCGCATTGATCGTCTGAAGCTTGGAAATCCAGGCCAGCATCGGCAACTGGTTGGCGGCATCAGCGAAATGAAGATCGATTGCGGCCCTGGCTACCGGATCTATTACGCGATACGTGGTGAAACGCTGGTCATCTTGTTGTGCGGTGGCGATAAAAGTTCCCAGCAGGCTGACATAGCCGATGCCATGCGTATCGCACGTGCTTGGAGAAGTTAACCTTGGCCACGAAAATAAAAGAAACGTTCAGTCGCTACGATACGGCCGATTACCTCCATGGCGAGGAAGATATCGCGGCCTATCTGGAAGCTTGCTCTGAACAGAATGATCCCGCGTTGATGGCTGCCGCACTGGGTGCAGTAGCGAGGGCGCGCAACATGAGCCAGCTTGCGCGTGATACGGGCCTCACGCGCGAAGGTTTGTACAAGGCCTTGTCGGCGGACGGCAATCCGAGCCTGGCAACGGCGATGAAGGTGGCCAACGCGCTTGGGTATCAGTTGAAGCTGGTCCCGTTGACGTCGTGACGCTGGCGTTCGGCAGCACCGCCGCGCAACTGACGGTCAAGCGGATTGCGCTGCCTGCATCCGCCGATGGCGCTGCCGGTAGAACATCAAGCCGATACCGATCAGCAACCCCGATCCGCCGATCACCTTGAGCAGGAACAGCGCCGGATGAGGATCGTCCGCCGGCGGGATCATCGCCGTGGCGATTGCCAGCAGGGTCACTGCAAAACCGGTAAGCCCTGCCACCCAACTGCCGACGTTGCCCAGCGGCACGAGATTCACGCCCTGGTTGCGTCCCTTCGCACGATGGCGCAGCAACGGAAATGCCAGCAGGATGTAGGACAAGGGCAGCAGCGACATGATCACCGTCATGTCGATCAGGATGATGTAGGCCTCGTGGATGGTGGAGCCCGACAATGCCGCCAGCAGCATCAGCGACGTCAGCACGCCCTGGGTGATCAGCGCCACGTGCGGCGTATCGTGCTTGGGATGCAGTTGTCCCAGCGCGGGCGGCAGATAGCGGTCGACGCCGACGACGAACGGCAGGCGCGCGGTGCCGGTGACCCAGGCGGCAATCGTGCCGATCGAACCCATGGTGACCAGCAAGGCGGTGATCGGGCCGAACACCGGCAGGCCGATGCGGTCTCCGATCGCCGACAAGGCCTGCGGAATGCCGCCGATCACGTCGATGGTCGAAGCCGGCAACGCGATCAGCAGCGAAGCGGTGCCGGCGATGTAGACCGCCGCAATCACCCCGCAGGAAATCAGCGTGGCGCGCGGAATGCGCCGCTCCGGCTCGCGGATTTCACCGCCGAGTATCGGTCCCAGTTCCAACCCCTGGAACGCGAGTGCGATGGTGGCAAAGGTCGTAAACGTGGCGAGCTTGCCGAAATCGGGCCACACGTTGTGCGCGGTGATGTGGGTGGCCGGCCCGAAGCGATACATCGCGATGGCGCCGCCGGCCAGAATCAGCACACCGGCCGACCAAGTCGCGGCGCCGCCGATGTTCTGCAGCCATTTCGCGCGTTCCAGGCCGAGGATGCTCAACCACGTGGCCGCCCACAACACGCCCAGGCAATACACCAGGTTGTAGCCGCCGTCGTTGGCGTGCGCCGTCCAGTGCGCGCCGCCCACGTGCAAAAAGATGCCCGCGCTGAACAACAGCATCGAAGGAAAGTAGGCGAGATTGGAAACCCAATAGGTCCAGCCGACGATAAAGCCGTGCAGATCGCCGAACGCTGCCTTCGACCACAGGTAAAGGCCGCCTTCGCCCGGTACGCGCGAACTCAGTTCCAGCACCGCCAGCGCCAGCGGCAGGAAGAAGCACACCAGCCCCAGCAACCACAGCACCAGGCTGGAAGGCCCGACCTGCGCCGCCACCGAAAGCCAGCGCAGGGCGATGATGGCGGCGATATTGAACAGCACCAGGTCCCACGTGCCCAGCACGCGGCGCAGGCCCGGCTCGCTCTCCGCCATGGGTGTAGCCGCCATCGTTTGCTCTCCCCGGGCAGGACGATTGCTGGTGCTCAGGATACGGCGTCTTGCGAATAAGCCGACTGTTTGCCGAGGTGCTCCGGCGTGCCGGCGGCAGCCGGGTGCCGGCCGATCTGCCGCAAGGGCAGCCCGGCCATCAGATTGCACTCGATCTGTTCCAGCGTTGCACCTTTGGTCTCCGGTACCAGCCAGAACGTGAGCACGATGAACACCGCGTTGAAGGCTGCGTACAGCCAGAACGTCTGCGCCTCGCCAATGCCGTTGAGCAGCGGCAGAAAGGAAATGCCGACCAGCCAATTGGCCACCCAGTTGGTGAAGGTGGAGCAGCCGATACCGAAGTCGCGGCCCTTGAGCGGCTGGATTTCCGAGCACAGCGTCCAGATCAGCGGACCGGCCGACATCGCGAAGCCGACGATGAAGATCAGCAGCATGCCCACGGTAAAGAACTGCTGGCCCTGCGTGTGGATGCCCGCGTGCATCATGGTGCCGACCACGCCGAGGCCCAGCGTCATCACCACGAAGCCGATGTACAGGATCGGCTTGCGCCCCAGCTTGTCGACCAGACCGATCGCGATGAAGGTGGCCAGCACGTTGACCAGGCCGACGATGGCGGTAAACCACATCTGCGATTCGGTGTCATAGCCCATGCCCTGGAAGATGCGCGGCGCGTAATACATCACCACGTTCATGCCGGTGAGCTGCTGCATCACCTGCAACAGCACGCCCAATCCCACCGAGCGGCGGAAGTTCGCATTCTGGAAGAACATCAGCACGCCGCGTTGCGGCGTCTTCAGCTGCTCGCGGATTTCGCCGATCTCGCGGGCGATCGCATCATTGCTGCCGAGCAGCTTGTGCAGCACCTGCTCGGCCTCCGGCTGGCGGTTGCGCATCATCAGCCAGCGCGGGCTTTCCGGCAGGAAGAACACGCCGAGCAGGAACAGCGCACCGGGAACGGCGATCACACCCAGCATCCAGCGCCAGTTGCCCGAGTAGCTGAAGGCCGTGTCGGACAGGAAGGCGACCAGGATGCCGATGGTGATCATCAACTGATACAGCGAAATCATCGCGCCACGAATCGATTCCGGCGCGATCTCGGCCAGGTACAGCGGCGCGGTGAAGCTGGCCAGGCCGATCGCCACGCCAAGCACGATGCGCCCTGCGATCAGCACATCGGGCGACCAGGCCGCACCGCACAGCGCCGACCCGCCGACAAACAGCACCGCACCGAGAATCAGCGTGCGCTTGCGGCCAAGCTGGCTGGACAGCCAGCCGGCCACCAGTGCGCCCAGCGCGGCACCGAGCATCATGATGCTCACGATCAAGCCGATGGTGTTGTCGCCGATGCCGAAATCCTTCTGGATGAACTGCTGCGCGCCGGAGATCACGCCGATGTCCAGGCCGAACATCAACCCGGCCAGCGCGGCGAGAATGCAGGTGAACACCGCGGTGGCGCGGGACGATTTGTGTGGAGATGTCGCAACAGCATTCATTGGGAAAATCCTGCAGGCAGCGGGTGGTGATGGATGATGCTGATGGCGGTCACGGGCATCGTAGGAACGTGACATCCATCAGAAGAAAGATCAGGGGCAGGTTGGTTTTCCGGCAAACCGCGGCTCGGCCAGCCCGCGCACCGGCACCCGAGTATGAAACAGCGCGCCGGCATCGGGCTCATCCGCCAGCTGCGCCGCAGACAGGCCGTCGCGCGCACTGGTGACATAAAGCGTATCCAGGTGCGGGCCGCCCAGCGCCGGGCGGGTCGGTTGCGTTGCAGATAGCGGCAACGTGTCGCGCACCGAACCATCCGGCGCATAGCGGATCACCCGGCCGGTGCCCCACTGCGCGTTCCACAACGCACCCTCGGCATCCACGCACGAGCCATCCGGTTCGCCGGTGGCGTCGTCCAGCTGCGCAAACAGATGCGCTTCGCCCAGCGTGTCGTCATAAGCGCACTGCAGGATGCGGCGCGACAGCGAATCGCAGAAATACATCGTGGAACCATCCGGGCTGAAGGCGATGCTGTTGCTGATCGCCACTTTCGGCAGCGCCAGCTGCTCCAGGCGCAGATCGGCGTGCAGCCGCCAGAAACTGCCTACGGCCTGCTTCGCGCCGGTCACCGGTTCGTGCAGGGTGCCGAACACAAAGCGGCCCTGCCGGTCGCAGGCCCCGTCGTTGCTGCGCGTGGGAAGGTCGGGCTCCACCTCGTGCAGGGTTTGCAGATAACCGTCGGACAAGCGAAAGAATGCCAGCCGCGAGGCGAGCGCCAGCAGCAGCCAGCCGTCGTCTTCGCATAGCGCGAAGGAAGCGAGCCGCTCCGGCATCGGCCATTGCTCCAGCTTGCCGCTGGCGGGCGCCATGCGATAAAGCGTGGCGCGCTGGATGTCGGTCCAATAAAGCGCCTGCGCGCGTTCGCACCAGACGATGCCCTCGCCCAGCACGTTGCCGGCATCCAGCAGCACGTCCAGCGCGGCGCTCATACCCAGCCGCCGTCGACGATGAAATCCTGTCCGGTACACATGCGGCTGTCGTCGGCAGCCAGGAACAGCGCGGCGCGCGCCAGATCTTCGGCCATCAGGAAACCGGGCAGGCATTGCACGCGCTCAATTTCTTCGCGGCCGGCGTCGTCCAGCCACAGCCGCGCCTGCTTCTCGGTGATCACCCAGCCCGGCACCAGGCTGTTGATGCGAATTTTCTGTTTGCCCAGCTCGCGCGCCATGCCGTTGACGAAACCGTGCACCGCGGCCTTGGCCATCGCGTACAGCGGATAGCCGCCGTTCTTTTTCATCCAGCCGGTGGAGCCCAGGCAGATGATCGAGCCGCCGCCGAGCCGTTGCATATCCGCAATCACCGCCTGGGTGGCGAAGACCTGGTGGCGCAGATTCACCGCCACGTTGCGTTCGAACGCCGTTGCATCCATCTGGGCCAACTGATGGCGGGCATCGTTGGCCGCGTTGTTGACCAGCACGCCGATCGGCCCGATCTGCTTGCGCGCCTCCACGATGGCCGCCTGCAACGCAGCCAGGTCGGTGAGGTCGCAATGCAGGTAGCTGGGCGCGTATCGCGCGTCGCCGAGCGATGCGCACAGGGCGACGGCGCTCGTATCGTCCACGTCCAGAAAAGCCACGCGTGCGCCTTGTCGCGCGAAGTGTTCGACGAAGGCCGCGCCGATGCCGCTGGCACCGCCGGTGATCAGCACGCTGCGGTCGACCAGGCTGGGGTAGGTTGCGAACGAAGACATCAGCGGGCTCCGGAATCAGGCAATGAGGCGGCGGCGATGCTCACCATTCGGCCACGCTGCCATCATCGTGCCGCCACAGCGGATTGCGCCAGCGATGGCCGACTTCGGCCCGCTCGGCGACGTAGTCTTCGTTGATCTGGATGCCCAGGCCGGGGCCTTCCGGAATCGTGACGTAACCGTTTTCGTAGGCAAAAACCTTGCGATCGGAAACGTAGTCGAGCAGGTCGTTGGAAGCGTTGTAGTGAATGCCCAGCCCCTGTTCCTGGATGAAGGCGTTGTGGCACACCGCATCCAGTTGCAGGTTTGCCGCCAGCGCGATCGGGCCCAGCGGGCAGTGCAGGGCCAGGGCCACGTCGTAGGCCTCGGCCATCGCGGCGATCTTGCGCGTTTCGGTAATGCCGCCAGCGTGCGAAGGATCGGGCTGAATGATGTCCACGCCGCCGGTTTCCAGCACGCGCTTGAAGTCGTAGCGCGAATACAGGCGTTCGCCCAGCGCGATCGGTGCAACGCCCAGCGAAGCCAGCTCGGGGATCGCTTCCAGGTGTTCGGACAGCACCGGCTCCTCGATGAACATCAGCTTGTACGGCGCCAGCTCGCGCATCAGCACTTTGGCCATCGGCTTGTGCACGCGGCCGTGGAAATCCACGCCCAGGCCCACGTGCGGACCGACCGCCTCGCGCACCGCCTGCACGTTTTCCAGCACGCGATCGACCTTGGCGTGGCTGTCGACGAAAT
Organism: Dyella mobilis; assembly: GCF_016904945.1. Classification (GTDB taxonomy): domain Bacteria; phylum Pseudomonadota; class Gammaproteobacteria; order Xanthomonadales; family Rhodanobacteraceae; genus Dyella_B; species Dyella_B mobilis. The sequence goes on along the minus strand of NZ_JADIKF010000038.1, from coordinate 278,460 downwards.
GCATTTCCTCGGTGCCGTTCATTTTTACCGCGGTAAAGCCGCGCTCGACCGCAGCCTTGGCCGCACGCGCGGTGTCGGCCGGGCGATCGCCGCCGATCCACGAATACACGCGAATGCGCTGGCGCACCGGGCCGCCCAGGAGCTCGTGCACCGGCACGCCAAGGTGCTTGCCCTTGATGTCCCACAGCGCCTGATCGATACCGGCGATCGCACTCATCAGGATCGGGCCGCCGCGATAGAAGCCGCCGCGGTACATCACATTCCAGTGATCCTCGATGTGGCGCGGATCCTTGCCGATCAGGTAATCGGAGAGTTCTTCCACGGCGGCGGCCACGGTATGCGCGCGGCCTTCCACCACCGGCTCGCCCCATCCGCTGATGCCGGCATCCGTGTCAATGCGCAGGAACAGCCAGCGCGGTGGCACCAGAAAAGTGGTGAGTCGGGTGATCTTCATGCACTACGTTCCTTCGAGGGTGGGGAAACCGCGTTCCAGGCCTGGGCAAAGGCGCGGGCGCGTTGGGAGATTTGGGCGAGATCGATGCCGGGCGCGTACAGCGCCGAACCGATGCCGAAGCCTTGCGCACCGGCGGCAATCCACGGTGCCATGGTGTTGGGCGTAATGCCGCCGACCGGCAACACCGGCACGTCTTTGGGCAACACCGCGCGCCAGGCTTTCAGGCCTTCGGGCGAGATCTGGTCGGCCGGGAACAGTTTCAGTCCGTCCGCGCCCGCGGCCAGTGCGGCGAACGCTTCGGTCGGCGTCACCACGCCGGGCACGCATAGCAGGCCGGCCTGCTTGGCGGCGCGAATCACGCTGGTGTCGGCGTGCGGCATCACGATCAGGCGTCCGCCCGCGTCGGCCACCTGTTGCACCTGCTCGGCGGTCATCACCGTGCCGGCACCGACCAGGAATCCGTCGCCCAGCGATTGCGCGAGCCGCTGGATGCTTTCCATCGGCTGCGGCGAGTTGAGCGGTACTTCCAGCACGCGGAAGCCGGCATCGGCCAGCGCCCTGCCGATGGCGACGCTCTCGCTGGGCAGGATGCCGCGCAGGATCGCGACCAGGGGCAGGGGATGCAGCCAGGGTTTCAGCATGACGATGTTTCCTTGGATGCCGCGAACGGCCCGGCGTCGACCAGGCCTGCGTCGCAGGCAATGTGCCAGAGTCCGTGCGCCGCGGCGTCGGCGATGGGTTGGGCGAGCTCGAGATCGAACAACAGCGCGGCCGCGCGATAACGCTCGCACAGTGCGGCATCGCCGATCAGCTGGATCGCGGCATCTTGGCGGAACCGCTGCGTGGCAAGGCCGCTGCGCAGTTCCTCGCCGATCAGCAGGCCGGAGAGATATTCCGGCACCGAGGCAGCTGCCAGTGCGCCATCGAGCATCGAGGCGCGCGCGGAGAACAATCGGCTCAGCGCGCCGGCGGCGCCGCTGTCGCGTGCCACCACCACGCCGCGCGCAAACGCATCCGGATCGCTCGCTTCGCCGTCGATGCCGGCGGCAAGTATCGAATGCTGGCGCAGCACGGCGAACAACTCGCCAGTCATCAGCGTGCAGAAATCGGTGATCGCACCCTGGCGCACGCTGACCCATTTGCTGTGCGTGCCGGGCATGATCCAGCTGGAGTATTCGGCCAGCGCCGGCTGCGTGGCGAAGGCACCGATCAGCTGGGTTTCCTCGCCGCGCATCACGTCCGGCCCAAGCGGATTGCGCAGGCCGGCGACGATGTGCACATCCATGCCGTCGTCGGCGCGGACGCTGCGCAAAGCGCGCGCCAATTGTGTGCGCGTGGCAGGAACATCCAGGTACGGCACTTCCAGCCAGCCCTGGCGGCTGCCGACCATGCCGCAAGCCAGTCGCGGCAAGCGCGGCCATCCGGCGGTGATGTCGATCAGTGCGCCCTGGAAACCGCCTTCGGGCAGATGGCGGATACCCCACGCATGCGCACGCGTGTCGCAGATCTTGCCGGCCTGCAGCCAGTAGGCGCGCAGGCTGGAAGTACCCCAGTCCAGTGCGATCAGGCCGCTCACGTCAGCAGGTGCTCCGATAGGGTGGATGGGCGATGCGTCATGGCGAAGCATCCTTCCAGATCAACGTCTGCGCCGGCATCAGCGGCGTCTGACCGTGCACGATGTGCGCGCCGGCCGGAAGCGCAGGTGAAAACGGCTTCGGGTTGTAGTTCGACAGGAAATAGAAACCGCCACGCCAATTGAGAAAAACGCCGGTGGGCAGGTCGTCGATCGGCACGCCCGCGCGCTGATAGACGCCGCGCACCAGCTCGCGTTCCAGCACGCCGTCGTCGGTGGAAACGCCAATCATGGTGACCGTGCCCTTGCCGAGCGTACGCGTGGTCGCCGCTGCCTTGCCCGCGTAGTAATGATTGGCGTACGTCGCGAGCACGGTGGTGCCCGGGCGCGGCGTAAGGATGTCGCCCCAGCGATGCCAGGTGTACGGCTTGCCATCCGCCGTCACTTCGCCGTCCGCACTCGGCGGCAGCATGTCGAAGCCGTCCACGTCGTCGCCGATCAGGTCCAGAATCGGCTGCGACCACGGGCCTTCGGGGAAGTGGCCGTCCTCTTTTTTCTGGCCGGTGCGGGCGGTGAGGATCAGGTGGCCGCCCTGTTCCACGTAGCGGCGCCATTTCTCCGCCAGCGCCTTGCTCACCATTTGATAAGCCGGCGCGATCAGGAACGGGTAGCGGCTGAAATCGTCGTCTTCGGCGATGAAATCCATCGGCGCGCCGGTGCTCTGCACCGCCAGCGTGTAGCCGTTGCGATATTTCCAGCTGTTCCACAGCGTGGTTTGCGGCTGGATTTCCAGATCCCAGAACACGTCCTGGCTCCACAGGTACGCGGTATAGCGCGCGGCCAATTTCTGCGGCAACGGTGCCTTGGGGTCGAGCTGCGCTTCCAGCGCCTTGATCTGCTGCAGCGTGTCGACGAATTCGCGCCCGGTGCGCGACGGCGTCACGCCGTCGGTGCCGATGATGCCTTCGTGATACATCTCGCTGCCCTGCACCGGATGGCGATAGCGGTACGTGCTGAGCAGCGAGGCGCCGGAAGCGAACGCGTGCCACATCCACATACCCACCGCGCCGGGCATCGGCTGCGGATTGATCTCGCCCCAGTTCACCTGGCCCGGTTGGAGTTCCATCACCCCGAAGGTGCCATTGATCGGGCGGAAATACGCCGCCGCCTCCATCAGGTTGGCGGGTTTGCCGATGGCGTAGCTGTCGCCGCCCAGCACATTCGAGCCCTGCACCGGATACAGCGTGAAGGTGGGGAAATCCAGGTCGTGGCTGCGGCGCGGATCGGTCGCAGTGGTGACATTGGTGTAGTTGGTGGTCACCCACTGGTTGTGCGCGTACTTCTTGATGATCGCCGCCTGCGCATCGAGAAAATGCGCGGTGGTGTCGGCCTGGTAGCGCGCGAAATCCAGTTGCGCGTGCGGGCTTAGCTTGTCTTCGGCGGCCAGCGTGGCGTTGGGCAGGTGCACTTGCTTGAAGCTGCCGTAGCGCGTGCTCCAGAACGAACCGGCCCACACTTTGTTCATCGCATCGATGCTGCCGTATTTCTTTTGCAGCCACTGCTGGAACGAGGTGCGCGCGCTGTCGCTGAAATCCAGGAACGTGCTCGGCTCATTGTCGACCTGCCAGCCCCACACGCGGGGATCGTGGCCGTAATGCTGCGCCATGGCCGTGACCAGCCGCGCCACGAAGGCCTGGTATTTCGGATTGGCCAGCGATACCTCCGCGCGGATGCCGTGCTCGTGGCGCTGGCCGTGCTCGTCCACCCGGTATACCTCCGGATAGCGCTCGTCCATCCAGCTTGGCGGCGCGGCCGAAGGCGTGCCCAGGATCACGCGCAAGCCGGCCTTGCTGGCCAGATCGATGGCGTGATCCAGCCAGCTGAAATCGAAGCGGCCTTCTTCCGGTTCCAGGTAGGTCCAGTCGAACTCGGCCACGTGCGTGAACTGGAAACCCAGCTTGGCCATGCCCTGGAAATCGCGCTGCCATTGATCCTGCGGCCATTGCGTCGGGTAATAGAACACGCCGAAGCTCATCGGGTCTTGCTGGTGTAGCAGGGCCGCGCCGCGCAAGGCAGCCGGATGCGGGCCGCCCAGGTCGAGCGGTGTCGCGGCGGCAGCAGTAGTCATCACGGCAGCGGCCAGAACTGCCGCTAGCAAGGGCCGAAACATGCGATAAGCCTTCAGCTGAATTCAAATGTCAACTTATACTACTATTTGACCTCCCGCAATATTGGCCGCGCGCGAACTTATGGATGTTCTGACCCCCGACGAAGCGCTGCAACTGGCCGACCGCCATTGGCACATCCGCGGCACCGTCAGCGCGCTGCCTTCTTACGCAGACCAGAACTTCCGCATCCGCAGCGCCGCCGGCGAGTACGTGCTGAAAGTGGCGCATCCGTCCTGGTCGCGCCCGGACCTGGAGCTGGAAAACCTGGCCATGATGACGCTGGCCGCGCGCGAGCCCGGCCTGCACTGGCCCCAGGTGCAGCGCGCGACGGACGGGCAGCACCTGCTGACCCTGCCCATCCACGGGCAAACCTGTCACGTACGGATGGTGAGCTTCGTGCCGGGCTGTACATATGCGGAAGTGATCGAGGGCCTAGGGCCGGCGCAGCGCGAAATCCTGCATGCGAGTCTCGGCCGTGCGGTCGGCTTGCTCACGCGCGGCTTGCAGGGCTTCGAACACCCCGCCGCCGATCGCAGGCACGACTGGAACCTGCTGCGCCTGCCGGAGCTGCGCGGCGAAATTAGCGGCATCGAGGATGAGGGTCTGCGCGCCATCGTGCAGGCCCATCTGGATGCCTTCTGCGCGCACCTGCCCGAGTGGCGCAAACGCCTGCCGATCGCCGTCCTGCACAACGATGCCAACGATCTGAACGTGATCGTGGCGGTCGGCGACGATGTGCCGCGCGTCAGCGCCGTCATCGATTTCGGCGACATGTGCACCAGCTTCCGTCTGGCCGACCTGGCCATCGCCTGCACCTACGCCATGCAGCACGAGGCAGACCCGATGGCTTGCGCACGCACCATCGTCGGCGGCTATCTCGCCGCATGCCCGCTGCAACGCGCGGAACTGGAACACCTGCACGACTTCATTCTTGCGCGCCTGTGCCACAGCGTATTGATGGCCACCCGGGCGCATCGGGAAGATCCCGACAATCCCTTCATCATGGTGTCGCAACGAGGCGTGCGCGCCTTGCTGCGGCATCTCGCCGACATCGACCGCGGGGCCATTGCCGGCCCCTTTCTGGAATCCAGCCATGATTGATACCGCTCACCGCACCGTGCTCGATGGCGTGCCCCAGCGCGGCAACCAGGAAATCCTGCAATTGCGCAGGGAGCTGCTCAATCCCACGCTCAGCGTGTCGTATCGCGAACCGCTGAAGATCGTGCGCAGCGAAGGCATCTGGCTGTACGACCAGCAGGGCCAGGCCTATATGGACATGGTCAACAACGTCTGCCACGTCGGCCACTGCCATCCGCGCGTGGTCGCGGCCGGGCAGGCGCAGATGGCGCAGCTCAATACCAACACGCGCTATCTGCACGACAACATCGTCGAATACGCGTTGCGCCTCACCGCCACCTTGCCCAAGCCGCTGTCGGTGGTGTTCCTCACCAACTCCGGTACGGAGGCCAACGACCTTGCCCTGCGCCTGGCGCGTGCGCACACGAAGGCGCGCGGCGTGGTGGTGGTCGATCACGCCTATCACGGCCATTCGCCGTCGATGGTCGAGTTGAGCCCGTACAAATTCAACGGCAAGGGCGGCGAAGGCCGCGCACCGCACGTCGGCGTGGTCGCCATGCCCGATACCTATCGCGGCCTGTTCGGCGAAGGCCCCGATGCCGGCCGCCAATACGGCCAGCTGTTGGCGCCGGCCATGGCCGGCCTGCACCAGCGCGGAGTCGAGACGGCCGCGTTCTATTGCGAATCGCTGCTCGGCTGCGGCGGCCAGATCGTGCTGCCGCAGGGCTACCTGGCCCAAGCGTATGCCGACGTGCGCGCTGCCGGCGGCGTGTGCCTGGCCGACGAAGTGCAGGTCGGCTTCGGTCGTGCCGGCGAACACTTCTGGGCATTCCAATGCCAGGACGTTGTGCCGGACATCGTCACCCTGGGCAAGCCGATCGGCAACGGCCATCCGATCGGCGCGGTGGTGACCACGCCGGACATCGCGGCGAGCTTCATCACCGGCATGGAATACTTCAACACCTTCGGCGGCAACCCGGTGTCCTGCGCCATCGCACTCGCCGTACTCGACGTGATTGCCGAGGAACAACTGCAGGCCAATGCGCAATGCGTCGGCAACTTCCTGATGGATGGCCTGCGCGATTTGCAGCAACGGCACGAATGCATCGGCGAGGTGCGCGGACGCGGCCTGTTCATCGGCGCCGAACTGGTGAGCGAGCGCGGTGCGCGCACGCCGGACCGGCAAAAGGCCAAGGACGTGGTGGAGGCCATGAAGGACCGCCACATCTTGCTGTCGACCGAAGGTCCGGACGACAACGTGTTGAAGATCAAGCCGCCGATCGTCTTCAGCCAGGCGAATGCGGAGGAGTTTCTGGACAAGCTGGATACGGTGCTGAGTGCTGAGAGGCCCTAGCAGCTTCCACCGCTATAATGGCGCGGCGAGGCAGGGGTCCCTTGTCTGGACTCACTTTGGGGCCTCGCCTACCATGAGCAGCAACATGACGTCGAAGAAACACTCCGAACGCATCCTTGGCGCCCTTCGCGAAGCCTTGGGCCGGCCAGACATAGAACGTCCCGGAGTGTTGATCTACCAGCGCGACTGCCTGCAAGCCATGCAGGCGATGCCGCAGGAGCTGGTCGACCTGACCGTTACCTCGCCGCCCTACAACATCGGCAAGGAATACGAGAACAAGCTCGCCGTCGAAAAATACGTCGACTGGTGTGCAAGCTGGATCGCGCAGGTGCATCGCATATCGCGCGAAAGCGCCGCGTTCTGGTTGAACGTGGGTTATCTGTCGCTGCCCAATCAGGCCAAATGCCTGCCCATTCCCTATCTGCTGTGGGACAAGGTTCCGTTTTTCCTAATTCAGGAAATCGTCTGGAATTACGGTGCGGGTGTGGCGTCGAAGCGCAATTTCTCGCCCAGGAACGAAAAATTCCTGTGGTACGTGAAAAACCAGCTGGACTACGTGTTCAACCTGGACGACGTGCGCGATCCGAACGTCAAGTATCCCAATCAAAAGAAGAACGGGAAACTGAAATGCAATCCGTTGGGCAAGAATCCCACGGACGTGTGGCAAATCGCCAAGGTCACTTCCGGTGCGAACCGCTCATCGGTGGAACGCACCTCTCACCCCGCACAATTTCCGGTGGCGGTGATCGAGCGCATCGTGCGCGCATGCAGCCAGCCGGGAGCGCTGGTGATGGATCCGTTTGCCGGTTCCGGCACCACGGCGGCGGTCGCCAGGAAAACCGGCCGCTTGTCGCTGGGTTTCGAAGTGGAATCGAAATACCTGGAGATCATCGAGCGCCGGCTCGACAATCTCCAGGAAGTTGCCGAGCGCAACGCTGCGCAAGGCCATTTGTCATTTGCTGGCGCTTCCTTCGTAAAGGGTGCGGAGCTTGTGGCGGGCGACTTCGACTGACAAGTTTGCCTGCTGTCCGGTGGCGGCAGCCTGTCCGCGCCAGTCGCTGTGGTCCAGCCAGCCGAAGCGGATTTTCCGGATGCTCGGATCTTTTGCGTTTCGCTCGACCTTGTCGAAATTGACAGCCAGGTAATAACCCGACTTGCTCTTTTTGCCGTTCTCGGTCGGCTGCGCATAGCTTCTGTTGCCGAAGATCTGCGAGCGGTGCGAGGAGGTTTTGATTTCGAATGAAAAGTTCGAGTCGGGAATGCAAACCACGTCCTTTTCGCTCGCTTCACTCCCCAGGCGCCATTGCCAGGGGTGTCGCTCGCTCAGTTCGTGGCCGATGAGCTGCTCCAGCATGCTGCCCAGTACCTGCGGCGGAAAGATCAGCTGCTGCCCGATGGCGAACTTTCTGGCGCCGACGGTCGTCTTGAAAATGTCGCTCCAGCTGGAGAGAACGATTTCGACCAGTTCGTTCATGCGCAATGGAAACGCTGCGATGAGTTCGTCGGTTTTGTGGCTCCAAAGCTCTTGCGATAACTGATGATACGGTCCTTGCATCACGCATCCTCCAATAAAGAACCGGGTTTGGCATGCAGCGCCCGCGCGAGGCGGACGATATTTGCCAGGCTGATATTCCTTTCTCCCCGCTCCACCGAACCTACATAGGTTCTATGCAGGCCGCATCGAGCTGCGAGTTCTTCCTGCGAAATGCCCGCTGCCTCTCGCATTCGCCGAACGGTGTCGCCGAACTTCTTGGCTTCTTTGGAATGTGTCACGCCGCCAAATCTGGAATTCTGCACTCTATGTGTCTACAGACTTTAAGTAGCATGCCGGGCATCTGTGAAGCGAGCCTCATTGGCTTGATTGCAATACATTTGTCATGGACGGATGCGCCCCCGGCGCTCGTCAGCCGCCTGTAAGTCGCAGCGTCTGCGGGTGTGGCCGGTGCCGCGAGTCGTCGCGGCACGCCATTATTTTTGCCGGGTTTCGGCTGATTTTTTCACCGCGACCTTGCGGCGCTTGTGCAGATTCGCCTGCGAGTCGGCAATCATCGCCTGCATCGCCTTGCGCGCCACTTCCGGTTGTTGGCGGCGTACCGCGTCCAGCACCTTCTGATGGTGCGGCAGCGAATACTTGAAGTCGCCGGCCGTCTGCGCCGACAGCACGAAGAACATGCCCAGCGCGCTCTCGACCACGGAAAACAGCGAGATCATCAACTCGTTGCCGGTGGCCTGCAGCACTGCATCGTGGAAGTTCAGATCGGCCACCGCCCATTCGTCGGACGTGCGGGAAGCTTCCATCTGGTGATACGCGGTATCGATCTTCGCCAGCTGCGCGGCGGTGCGCTTGCGCGCGGCGGCGGCAGCGGCGGCCGGTTCGATGATCTCGCGCATCTCCACCAGCTTGTCGATGAAATCGTCGGTCGGCATCGAGGCGCAGCGCCAGGACAGCACGTCGGCATCGAGCTGGTTCCAGAATTCCATCGGGCGCACGCGCGTGCCGATCTTCGGCCGCGCTTCGATCAGGCCCTTGGCCGTGAGCACCTTCAAGGCTTCGCGCAGCGCGGTGCGGCTGACGCTCATGCTTTCGGCCAGCGCTTCCTCGCGCGGCAGCACCTCGCCCGGCTTCAGTTCGCCGGTGACGATCCGCTTGCCGACTTCCCGCACCACGTGGCCGTGCAAATTGCGCGCATCCGTAGCTTTCATCTTCGAGGTTTCTCCGTAACTCGGCGTTCGTTGCCTTGCCGCGTACCAGGTGCGTGCAAGGCCGTCTGCCATGAGGGTGCGGCGTCACGATTTGCTGCAGCGCAACGGTCGACAAAATTTATCATACAAACATATTGTGTGAGCTTTGCGTGGCGCGCACGTGGCGGCCACCCGGCAATGCCCGGAAGCCTTGCAAATCAGAGCCGTAGCGCCCGCTTTCGGTACGCTCACCCCCTGCGGCGAATGGCTTGGTCGATGGGATGGAGCGACTGGGCATGCCGAATGGCACAGGTGCGCTTTCATATTTCAAGCGTATGTTACTATTGTAGTACAAATACGATGTTTTGAGTTAAGCTCACGTCAACCGGCAACAAAGCCGGTGGCCAGAACGCAGCTAGGGGCAGGCGGCTCCGAAACTGCCGGCGCGCAAGCGTCGCCGCGATGGGTCCTGGAAAAAAACAGCCAGAAATCTCGGGGAGTAGATTCAATGAGCATTTGCAAGCAGATCAGCCGGCGCACGCTGGCGGTCGCCATAGGCGCTTTGTTGACGGCCGGTGCAGTGCAGGCCCAGGACACTCAGACCCAGGCCACCGGTACGCAGCCTACCCAGCCCAGCCAGGCCAAGCCCGCCGCGAAGAACGCGGCCGGCGCAACGCAGAACGCCACCACCCTCAACCAGGTCGTGGTCACCGGCAACTCCAGCTTCGGCGGTATTCGCAAGATCGACGCCAGCTACTCGGTCACCACCGCCACCAGCGAACAGATCAAGGAACTCAACCCGCTCAGCACGGCGGACCTGTTGAAGATGTCGCCCGGTGTGTATCCGGAATCCTCCGGCGGCCAGACCGGCGCCAACATCGAAGTGGCCGGCTTCCCCTCCGACAGCGGCGCGCCGTTCGTCACCTTGCAGCTCAACGGCTCGCCGCTGTTTCCGCAATGGGAATACTTCACCGACGCGATGTTCCGCCTCGACGACACCATCGATCGCGTGGAAGCCGTGCAGGGTGGCCCCTCGGTGCTGTACGGCAACGGCCAGCCCGGCCTGATCGCCAACTTCATCCTGAAGGAAGGCAGCTCCACGCCGGGTGGCGACGTCGGCATCACCTACGGTTCGGAAGGCATGGTGCGCCTGGACGGTTTCTACGGTTTCCCGTTGTTCGGCAAAGACAGCGGCTGGTACGGCAGCATCGGCGGTTTCTGGCGCAAGTCCGACGGCGTGCGCGATCCGCAGTTCGCCTCCGACAAGGGTGGCCAGCTTACTGCCACGTTGAGCCACGACCTGGAACACGGCTCGATCATGTTTTATGCGCGCGAGCTGCAGGACAAGAACCAGTTCGTCACCGACACGCCGATCCTCAATCCGGCGCCGGGCAAGTTCTCGGCATATCCGGGCTTCAACCCGCTTACCGGCACCTTCGGCAGCAACGCCGACCGCTTCCAGTTCCTGCAGACCACCCCGTGCTTCACGGCCGGCTGTGCGCCGGGCGGCATGAACATCGACATGGCCAACGGCCAGGGCGGCGACGTGCACGTGATTGGCGGCAACCTGGACCTGGACTTCGACAACGGCTGGTCGCTGTCCGACAAGTTCATCCTGCTGGGCGGCAACATGGATACCAGCGCCTTCTTCAGCACCGGCCAGAACCCGATGACGCTGGGCAGTTTCATCACCAGCGACGAACAGTCTTTCGGTTTGCCCGCCAACCTCACGACGACGGCGACCTACACCAATGGCAAGCCGGCCAACTTGAATGAAAACGTCACCGTCCAGAACCCCGAATACATTCACAAGCGCATCCAGTCGGTCAGCAACGAGTTCCACATCAGCAAGGATCTGTTCGACGGCAACACGCTGACCCTGGGCAATTACACCGCGGTGTATTCGGAGTTCCACCAGGAAGACGACGGCCTGAACATGCTGATGCAGGCCAAGAACAACCCCAACCCGATCGTGTTGAGCGCCACCGATGGCACCAACACCTATCAGCTCACCGACGGCCAGGGCCTGTTCTGGAACAACCAGCCGCAGTCGTGGATGGCGTTCAACGAAAAGTGGCACGCCATGACCACCGCCCTGTTCGCGGCCGACACCTGGAATATCGGCAACTGGCGTTTCGACGGCGGCCTGCGCGTGCAGTACATCAACATCGGCGGCTGGTTCCAGAACACCGCCTCCGGTGACCTGGATGCCAATCCGTACACGGTGTACAACAACGATGCGGAATACCTGATCGACAGCTTCCAGCATCCGTCGTATTCCAAGACCGCACCGTCCTGGACGATCGGCGCCAACTACGCCATCAATAGCAACATGAGCGTGTACGCGCGCGTGAACGACGGCGTGTTCCTGCCCACCTTCGACGACGTGCAGCCGCTGCCTAGCACCCCGGTGGAGAAGATCCACAACATGGAACTGGGCTTCAAATACCAGTCGCCGTGGATCTATGCCGACATCAGCGCCTATCGCCGCCTGTTCTACGGCGTGCCGTATTCGATCACGCTGGATACCGGACAGATCAACCTGGTCTACGGCTCCACCACCAAGGGCCTCAATACCCAGGTGATGATCAAGCCGTTCAATCACTTCTCCGTGGCGCTGAGCGGCAACTACATGGACGGCCACTACTCGGGCTACGCCGGTTGCGTACCCTACGTGGCGCAGGACGGCAGCAACCAGTGCAGCAGCATCAACGGCATGGACATGGACCGGCAGCCGCGCCTGCAGTTCCGCGTCACGCCTGCGTATGAGTTCCCCACCAGTTGGGGCAGCATGAAGTTCTGGATGACCTACGAGCACATCGGCAACCGTTACAGCGACCAGCTGCAACAGCAGCCGCTGGGCACGTACTACGATCTGTCCATCGGCGCCATCGCCAACATCGGCCAGGATTGGATGGTCACCTTGCGCGGCACGAACATGACCAACCAGATCGGCATCACCGAAGGCAATGCGCGCCTGTTCGGCTTTGCCAGCGGCGGCGGCGTGATTCTGGCGCGCTCGATCGAAGGCCGTGAAGTGAATGTCCAGGTGAAGTACAAGTTCTGACGTCGGCACTGCGCCCTCTCGCCGCGAGGCAGAGGGCGCAACCGGCGCGTCGATATCGCAAGCCACCATCCAGCCATGCATGCATTGAAGAAAACCTCGCTATTCGCCTTCGCCGTGCTGCTAGGCGCTGCACGGATCGCCGGCGCGCAGGACGACGCACGCTACTACGACGTACTCGACCTGCATGGCGCACCGGCGTCCCCCGACGATCGCAGCTTCAACATCTTCTTCGACGCCGGCGCGTGGCAGGGCTACAGCCTGCCGCCCGTCGGCGATCGCGCTACCGGTTTCATCGGCCCGTTCGTGCACAGTCTCGGCGATGGTCAGTGGGTCGGCACGCGCTTCGCGCAGCTGGTACTGAGCGACGCCGCGACGCATCAAGCCATCGCGCTGGCGCCGGTCGAAAGCCATGCTGCCCCCGGTTATCTGGTTCGCCGCTTTTCTACCCCCAGACTGAAAGTGAGCCAGATTTTTTTCTTTGCCAACTCCTGGCACGCGCTGGCGCAGGTCACCTTGACCGCGAGCCAGGCGCAGGACGTCGACCTCGGTGTCGAAGGGCGCATCTTTTCCTCGCCCTCGACACGACTCGCCGCAAACGGCGGTGAGGTGGTGCAAACCTTCACCAAGGCGCCTTCGGTACTGACGACGAGCCTGCAAACCGGCGGCCTTGGCGCCAGCCACGTCACGCTGTCCGCCGTGGGATACCGCATCGATCTGGACAAGCCGTTGCACCTGGCGGCGAACCAGTCGGTCACGGTCTACATCGACCAGACCCTGGTCTACGACCCGCGCACGGACAAGCCCGCAGCGGTCGATGACACTACCGCGTGGCAGCACAATCGCGAGCGCTGGGCCGGTTACCTGCACGGCGTTTCCAACAGCCACCTCGCCGGCGTGCCAGAAGAGACTGCGCAGCGCATCGCCGTCAAGGCCATGATCACCTTGCTGGGCAACTGGCGCGCAGCGCGAGGCGACCTGCATCACGACGGCGTCATTCCTTCGTACTCCAATCCCGACTTCAACGGCTTCTGGGCCTGGGATTCGTGGAAGCACGCCGCGGCGCTGGCCACCTTCGCTCCCGATCTCGCACGCGACCAGATCCGCGCGATGTTCGACTACCAGGCCGCCGACGGCATGGTGCCGGACTGCATCTATCTGGATAAATCCAACGACAACTGGCGCGACAGCAAGCCGCCGCTGGCCACCTGGGCCACGCTGGCGGTGTACCGCGCCACCGGCGACAAGGCGTTTCTCGGCGAGATGTACGACAAGCTGGTGCGCTATCACCGCTGGTGGTTCGCCAAGCGCGACCACGCGCACGACGGCCTGGCCGAATTCGGCGCGACCGACGGCACCGCGATCGCCGCCAAGTGGGAAAGCGGCATGGACAATGCCGTGCGCTTCGACGATATCCGCATGCTCAAGAATGGCGAAGGCGCCTGGTCGATGGATCAGGAGTCGGCCGATCTCAACGCCTATCTCTACCGCGAAAAGCTCGACCTTGCCGAAATCGCGCAAGTGCTCGGCAAAACGGACGATCACGCGCATTGGTTGCAGCAGGCGGCTGCCATGAAGCAGTTGATCCAGACCCGCCTGTTCGATCCCGCGCACGGCTATTTCTTCGACCGCAAGCTCGATGGCGGCGCCTTCGTCCGCGTCTACGGTTCCGATGGCTGGGCGCCGCTTTGGGCCGGCGCCGCCAGTGCGGAGCAGGCGAAAGCGGTGATGCAGGTGATGACCGATCCGCAAAAATTCGCCACCTTCCTGCCGTTCCCCACGCTGGCCAGGGATGACACGCACTTCTCGCCCATCAAGGGCTATTGGCGCGGACCGGTGTGGCTGGATCAGGCGTACTTCGGCGTAGTGGCGTTGAGAAACTACGGCTACGCCAGCCAGGCCGATGCGATGGCGCGCGATCTGCTGATGCACGCCAAGGGTTTGAGCGAACAGGCTCCCACGTATGAAAACTACGATCCGCTCACCGGACAGGGCTATCAATCGCGCAACTTCAGCTGGGCGGCGGCGAGTTATCTGATGCTGCTGCAGGGGCAGGGCGCCACGAAGCAGTGATGCATCACTGCACGTGGGCAGCCGCGTAGGCGCCTGGTCCGGTATGGAGCAATGGCGCCAACACCGCGAGACCTGCTTCCACGCGGTCCGCGCGAGCTTCCGCGCCCAGGCATATCCTCGCCGCGTGCGGCGTTGCCGCGCGTCCCGGCACGAAGATCTCGGTGGAGGCCAGCGATACGCCGAGCTTGTCCGCCTCGGCAATGAATTCGTTCGCGCGCCAGGGTTCCGGCAATGGCAGCCACAGGTGGAAGCTGGGCATGGTGGGCGATGCGAAAGCGGAACCAAGCCGGTGCCTGGCCAGTTGTTCGCGTTCCCTGGCAGTACGGATGCGTTGCTGCGCCATGGACCATGCCGTGCCGTCATCGACCCAGCGGCTGGCGATCTCGGCATTGAGCGGACTGCTCCAGGTGGTGGCGCCGATGCACGAAGTGATGGCTTGCCGTGACGTAGACGAACACGCCGCGACGTAACCCACGCGCAATCCCGGTGCCAGGCACTTGGAAAAGCTGGTGAGATATACCACCCACTCGGGCGCCAGCGCCTGCAACGGCGTCACCGCACTTTGTGCCATGAAGCCCCATGCATCGTCTTCGATAGCCAGCAATTGCCGCTTGTGCAACACCTGCGCGATATCGCGACGGCGCCGTTCGGACATCGTGAGCGTGGTGGGCGTGTGCAGCGTCGGCATCACGTACACGGCACGAGCGCCAGTGGACTCGCACGCACTTTCAAGCGCATCGGGCAACATGCCTTCATCATCGCCGGCCACTCCCATCAATCGCAGGTGATGCATGGCCGCAAGCGCTTTGATGCTCGGGCTGGTCAAGGTTTCCGTAAGCACGACATCGCCCGGTGCGGTGAGCGCGGCCAGGCTGGCGGCCAGTCCATGCTGCACGCTGGTGCACACCAGCACATCGTCCTCGTGTGCCGATACGCCCAAGCGAGCAAGCCAGCGTGCGCCAGCCTGGCGATGGCGCGCCAAACCCGCATACGGCGCCACACTCAATAAGCCGGACAAGGGCTGGCGCCGGCTCAACGCACCGAGCGTTTCGGCGAGTGCCTGTTCGGTGTCGCCGCATGCCGGATAGTTGAGCGCGAAGTTGATCGCCGACGCCCGGCCCAACCCAGTGCTGTGGATCGCGGTGTCGTTGCCTGCGGTCACAAAGCTGCCGCGCCCGACTTCCGCACTGACCACCCCGGCACGTTCTGCCAGGGCGTAAGCGCGATTCACCGTACCGGTGGTGATGCCCAGATGCCGGGCCAAGGCACGCTGGGTTGGCAGTTGATCGCCCGGACGCAACTTGCCCGCAGCGACGTCCGAGGCGATCGCCTCGGCCAGGCGCTCCGCCCAGCGTTTGCCGGAACCGGAGAGTTCGGGGAGCCACGTCGTAGTGACCTGGGGCTGTCTTGACATGCCGCGCCTCCCGATTGTAGCGTCGCTATAATCGATACAATAAATACAATATTTTCAAATTGTATCGATACATTCAAGCGGTAGCAAGTGCTCCCCATCCCCGTTTCGTGAGGAGAATTCCATGAAATGCAGTATCGCCATCGCCACGTCCCTTTTCGCTTGTGCGGCATCCTGGGCAGGTCCGGTTTCCGCCAACAGTGCCATGAAGATGCAGGACACGAGCAGCGCTGCTTCCAGTGCGGCTCTCAATGCCGAAGGACGCCAAAGCCTCGCGCTGTTCCAGAAAATCAAAAGTCTCACCGGTGAGTGGCAGGCACCGCTCGACGGCAACGGCTCCATGGTCAACATCTTCCGGCCGTTCGCCTATGGCACCAAGGTGCTGGCGGAAGAATGGGAGAACGGCAGGCACATTACCTCCACCGTGTTCTATGTAGTGGGCAACGAGCTGCACGCCGATCATTTCTGCGATTACAAGAACGAACCGCGCTATCGCCTGGAGGCCGCACCCAACGATGCCAACGTCATCGATTTCAAATTCGTCTCCGCCACCAACCTGGACAAATATCCGGTGCACTTTCATTCGACCACCTGGCACTTCGTCGACGACAAACATCTGATCCAGGACTGGTACACCGCTGGCGACAAGCAGCCCGTCGCGCCGATACGCATGAGCTTTACCCGCATCAAACTCTCCGTGCGAGAGGATGGCTCCCCCACGGCTTTTTCCGAACAGCAAGTAAAAGAAGGCAGCCTTGGCGGCTAGTCGAGTGCAGTGCAGAGGTGTGGTGCGCGGCGCGTGCGCCGCGCCATTCCTGCAACGTTATTACGTATGATTTGAGAACGATACGCGAACACGCCACTCTCAAAAATCGGGAGTAGAATACGCGCATTCCAGGTCAACCGACCCACCGACATGATTCGCATCTTTCAAGGTCAAGCTCTCCCCGACGCGCGACGAAAGACTGCCACGCCCAAGCGCCCCACCTAGCCGGGACACATCCCCCACTCATCCCAACGCTCGATTCGCCAGCGCTTCGGAAGCCTTTCGCTTCAGCGTGCTGACGTTTCACGCGACACGCGCCTCATGACAGGGCAAACCACCTAAACGGCACTTCGTCGCCCATCCACGTAGGGAATGGTCACCGCGCCATGGCCCAGTGGATAGCCGCGACTCTCGGCGCCGACTCCCATTCCAACCAACCACCGACGTCTTTCGCCAATGCCGGCCGCTGCCGCGCGTTGCGGCCAAGTACGTCCTTTTTCCGAGGTGAACCATCGTCACGACCTGATTCGTTGCACGCATTGCCAACCCTGACCGAGGTCAGGCCATCCGCATCAAGGACAGACATCCATGACCATTCTCATTGCCATAGCCGTAGCAATTGTCGTCATCGTCGCGTTGATCTTTGCATCCAACGTCATCGTCTACATACCCAACGACCGGGTCGGTATCGTCGAGCGGCTGTGGGGTGCGCCGTCGCTGACGCGCGGCCTGATCGCGCTGAGCGGCGAGGTGGGCTATCAGCCGCAGGTGCTGCGCGGCGGCCTGCATTATTTCTTTCCCTTCCAATACCGCGTGCACAAGGCGGACCTGGTGACGATACCGCAGGGTGAAATAGGCTACATCTTCGCCCGCGACGGCCGCGAACTGCTGGATGGCCAGGCGCTCGGCGAGATCGTCGATGCCAACATCGAAGACGTTGCCGCGTTTCTCAAAGCCGGTGGGCAGAAAGGTCCGCAGCGCGCGATCATTCGCGAAGGCACGCATGCGATCAACGTGGCACAGTTCGCCATCATCACGGCTGCGCGCGTGCACGGCTTGCTGTTGTCGGAAGAGGAAAAAGACACCGTCGACCACATGGGCCGCATGCTCGGCGAGCGCAAAGGCTTTGCGCCGGTGGTCGTAGGCGGCACCGCGTCCAAGGTATTGCCCGTGGAGAAGAGCGCTCAGGGCGACGACGATGCCAGCGACGTGCTTGGCGTGGTCACCATCCACGACGGCCCGGTCTTGCCGCCCGATGAAATTGTCGCGCCGCGGGTTGGCGAAGATCCGACCAACCGCGCAACCTTCCACAACAACTTCCAGAACATCAGCGCCTTCCTGCGCGCCGGCGGCCGTCGCGGTCGCCAGCACCAGGTGCTGGTGGAAGGCACGTACTACCTCAATCGCCTGTTTGCCACGGTGGAGTTCATTCGCAAGACGATTGTGCCGGTCGGCAGCGTGGGTGTAGTGGTTTCCTACTATGGCAAAGCGGGCGCCGATCGCTCGGGCGATGGTTACTCACACGGCGAACTGGTCGACAACGGTTGCCGTGGCGTGTGGAAAGAGCCGCTGCTGCCGGGCAAGTACGCCTTCAATACCTATGCGGGCAAGATCCAGCTGGTGCCCACCACCAACTTCATACTGAAGTGGTCCAAAGAGGTCACCAACGCCCACAAGTACGACGAGAACCTGACCGAAGTGGCGCTGATCACCAAGGATGCGTTCGAACCGTTGATGCCTTTGTCGGTCGTGGTGCACATCGATTACCGCAAGGCGCCTCTGGTCGTGCAACGCTTCGGCGACATCAAGCGCCTGGTCGATCAGACGCTCGATCCGATGGTGTCGGCGTATTTCAAAAATACCGGACAGACCAAGACCCTGATCGAATTGTTGCAGGAGCGCTCGGAGATCCAGGAAAAGGCCGGCATCGACATGAAAGGGCGCTTCGAGGCCTACAACCTCGAATTGCAGGAGGTGCTGATCGGCACGCCGCACGGCAATACCGGCGATGCATCCGGCCAGCGCATCGACACCATCCTCAATCAGCTGCGCGATCGCCAGGTGGCGAAAGAGCAGATGGAAACCTACGACCAGCAGCAACAAGCCGCCGACAAGGAGCGCACGCTGCGCGAAGCTCAGGCCAGAACTCAGATCCAGACCGAGCTCACCAAGTCGGAAATTAGCGTCAAGATCAGAACCAACGAGGGCGACGCGGCCATTGCCGCGGCGAGCAAGGAGGCGCAGGTGATCAACATCAATGCGGAAGCCGAGCGCAAGCGCCAGATCGCGGTGGGCGAGGGCAAGGCCGCCGCGACCGAGTCGGTAGGCAAGGCCGAAGCCAACGCCATTCGCGCCAAGGCCGAGGCACTTACCGGCGAAGGTGCGCGCATGCAGCTGATCAACGACCTCGGCCGGCAATTCGCCGATGCGCTGCGTGAAGGCAACATCGCCATCGTTCCGAAGATTGCGCTGGGCGGCAACGATGGCAACGCACTGTCGACGCTGGCGCAGCTCGCCAACGCTTTCATGGCGGACAAACTCGAACTGAAGGAAGGCGCGGAAGATTCGCGTGCTCCCGGCCCGGGAAGCTTGCCTCGCAACGTATGAGCCTGACCTGATCCTGCGCGTGTGATAGCAAAAAAGCTTCGCCCCGTGCCAAACGCGGGGCGGAGCTTGGTCGTATCGATCGGCGAATCCGTCCGGTGCCCGGCTGCGGTCCTGGAAAATCCACAGTTTGGTATTACGCTTCCGCATGCAGCTGGATAACGCATACAGGGGTGAGCCATGGCATGGATGGTCCGTTTGGCGGTGGTGTTGCTGTTGATCGTGAGCGGCGCGTTGCCTCGCGTGGTGCTGGCAGCTGACAGCAACGACTGCGCTTCTCAGTCGCAATTCGCTCCACCCGGCACCTTGCACATCACCAAGGCAAAGATCGCGGGCGCAGCGACCGAGCGGGTCTCGCTCTACGGACAGGTGCCCGCGGCGGGCGCCGATAACACGACATCGGGCTACGTGCTGGGCGGCGATGCCGTCGATCACGTGTACGACTGCGGCGACTACGCCTATGTGCGCTTTCACGGAAAGACGCGCACCACCACCGGATGGGTGTCGAGGAATCGGGTGACCTTGCTGGGCACGCCCTACGTGCCGCTGCCGGAAGGCGCCGAAGCGCTGTGTGCCGGCGTTCAAGACGCGGTCAATGCCAAGCATGCCGCGGGCTGGACCAATCTTGATGTGCTGCCCTCCAGTCAAATCCCGGAAGGCGGATTCAATGTCGATGCGGATCCCGAGTTGAGTCAGGGCAACGGAACCGTCCCCAGCTTCACCCCGTTCGATATCGGTAACCGGCACGTGGCCGCCATCGACTATTCGGATGGCGGTACGTGTCCCTCCGAAAGCATCTATATCTGGTCGGGCGATCTGAAGCGGCGCCTTTCGCCTGCAGATGTCGTCAGCCGTGATCCGGTGCGGCTTCATTACGGTGGTGAGGATTGGGCCATGGACCTGGGCGAGCATATCGTCAGCATCAAGGGCCGGCCGATGATGCTATCCAGCGGCACCGGCGGAGACTTCGAATTGTCCGCCATCGACGAAACCGGCGACATGCAGCTGGTCTGTCACGGACGTGACGTTGCATTGCGCAAGCAGACGGTGATCAGCGGAAGCGATACGGCGCTTTGCGATGCGGTGGCGGCGCACTCGCTGAAGCCGATTGCCATGCAAGCCGTTACGCCAGCGAACGGCAAAGCTCTGCTGCGCACCGATCAGATCAAAGACGTCCCCGGCCATTTCACCCTTTCGCAGACAGGCATGGCCGATCTGGACAATAGCGGCACGAAGCGTCCCGTCGGGATCGTTACTCATCAGTGGGATTTCGGCGGCGGCTGCGGTTCGGACGCGACGCTCCAATTGCCGGTGCTGCTCGATCAAGCGGGCCGTGCCGATCCTTCTGGCAAGACATTCCAGGCCGACTATAAGTCCCTGCTTGGCGAGCCCGGCGATATCCAGTGGGGCTCCAGGACCCGATCGATACGCCTCATCGAGTTCCAGGGCGCCACTTACGTCGAAGTCGTCAATCTGGATCTGACCGACGCAAAGAATGTGGCCGACGCGCCGGTCGAAAGCGTGTGGAAGCTCACCAGGACGGATGCCAAACAGATGTGCACGCTGCAGACACATCACTATGTCGTAAGCACGCCATCGAACCAGGAAAAAGAACTGAGCTACTGAGGCAGGTACGACGAAGGAAATCGTTGTCATCGCGAGATGATCGAGTCGCGTCCACCCGGTTGGCCGTGTCTTGGCGGCGCATGCATGCAGTTAGTCGATAGTCGTCGGCCGAGCGATTAATTTTTGCCGCAATATGCGTGAATTCTTTCTTCACGTCATCGATCCGCGCTTCTTGCGAAGTCCATCACGTTGCGACGTGGCCATAGCGGCCAGACGCACTGGACAACGTTGTCATTTCGCGTCGATACTCGCCGCACTTTAGCGCTCGAAAACGCATTGCACGCAGACACGTGCAGGGATGCGCGATGGCGGCTGTCCCCGCACGGAATTCCAGTACGCACCGGCGCCGCGCCGGTGCGGCGTAGAGGTTGCGAACTCGTCCAAGGGAGACAGTCCATGCATACATCGAAGTTGACGAAGTGGTCCGCGCTTACCTTCAGTTCCTTGAGCGGCGCGATAGGCGCCGTGCTTTCCACCGCCGTGCTGACGGCGGTGCCGGTGCAGGCCGTGCATGCGGAGACCTCGTGCGCAGCGGCGTGGAGCGCCACCGCGATCTACACCGCGGGCGATGTCGCCAGCGAAAGTGGCATCAATTACCAGGCGAACTGGTGGACCCAGGGCAACGACCCGGCCACCAGCAACGGTGGCGCCGGCAGCGGTCAACCGTGGACGTCGCAGGGAGCGTGCGGATCATCGCCGACGCCAACACCGACACCGACCCCTGCGCCCACGCCGACTCCCACTCCCACACCAACGCCGGTTCCCACCCCGACTCCAGCGCCGACCCCAACACCAACGCCCACGCCGTCGCCCGTCATCACCACCGGCACAGTCAACTTCCACCTGCTGCTAGGCGCAGGCTCGGCGCAGGATCAGATCCAGCTGGCGGGCGACAACTACACCGACCTCATCATGTCCAACGTGATCGCCGGCGTGATGTATGGCCATCTGGTGCAGGAATACTATCCGGGCATGCAGTTCGACAAGGACTACCTGTACGGCTCGATCATGGGCCAGCTGCTGCAGGAAAACATTGCTACCGAGTATTACCTCGACAGCAGCGATCTGATTGATCCTTCGCCCGATCAGCAAGCAGTGATGGGTGCCGGGCAGGGTGGCCCGTACCAGATCAACAATTACGCCGTGGACATGGTGTCCGGCTCGTACACACCAGCCGGCCATTCGTTGATCAACTACGTCGCGTTGCAGAAGAACATCGGCTACACCATGGCCAATGCGGCGACGCAATACAGCCAGCCGACGCCGCCTTCGTTCAACAACAAGTATTACGGGCCGATGTTGACGGCCTACTTCCACTACAACGACTTCGTGTCGTTGATCGTCACCGGTACCGGACCCGATGGCTGGGTCACGCCGTGGCAGCCGGCGTACGACAACGCGTTGACCAACTTCAAGAGCTTGCCGAACAACTTCCTCGACGTGCTGTTGAACGTGGCCTACAACCAGGGCTACTACGGCGGCCTGGTCGGCAGCTACAGCACGCTTGGCGCCACCGCGAACGCATCCACGGTTGCATCGGTGAATTCGTACAGCTCGATCTGGGGCAGCAACAACACCTATCAGCAATACCCCTACCAGGTGCACTATTACCTGGATCAGCTCTACGACAATCCGATTCCCACCACCAGCCTGACCACCGTGGTGACGCCGGCCAATCACGTCGCCTTTCCTGTCACGTCGTTGGAAAACGTTTTCTCCAACGTGTTCCAGACGTTGGCCTACGTAAACAACTCCGGCAGCTATGCCTACATCTCCGCGGCACAGGCGCAGACGGCATTCAACACGGCGCTGACGCAGGCGAACGTCGCCACTACCGATACGCTGGACCTGAGCAACGCAGGCGACCGCGCGAAAGTCTTCAGCGTGCTGGAAAATGCCATCGGCAATCTGGAAACCAACCTGGGTACGCAATTCGACGCGACGACCAACTCGCAACTCTGACGCGAACCATCAAACCGCAGCAACCTCTCCCTCCCTTGCGACAGCAAGGGAGGGATAATCTGGCGCCGACTGATCAGGCCCCGTAACGCAACGCATCCACCAGCAACGCAAACGCCGGCGAATGCTGCCGCCGGCTCGGGTAATACAGGTGATAGCCAGGAAACGGCGGGCACCAGTCTTCCAGTACGCGCACCAGCCGGCCGGCCTTGATGTGAGCCAGCACCATGTCTTCCGGAACATAGGCCACGCCGAAACCGTCGAGCGCCGCACTCAACACGTGCGGCGCCGTGCTGAACGCCAGTTGCCCGTGCACCCGGACGTGCACGTCGCGGCCGTGCCGCGCGAACTCCCACGCATACCATCCGCCGTAGGTAGGCAGGCGCAGATTGATGCAACGGTGCTCGGCCAGCTCCTGCGGCTTTTTCGGCCGGCTTCGCTGCGCGAAATAGGCGGGTGCCGCCACCGCCGCCATGCGCATGCGCGGCCCGATCGGCACGGCGATCATGTCCTTTTCGATCTGCTCGCCCATGCGCACGCCGGCATCGAAGCGTTCGGCAACGATGTCCTTCAGGCTATAGCTGACGTCGAACTCCACCTGGATGTCCGGATACTTGCGCAGCAGTGGTCGCAGTTTCGGCCACAGGATGGTGGCCAGCGCGTGCTCACCGGTGGTGATGCGGACGGTACCGGCGGGTTTGTCGCGCAGCGCGCTCAGTGCATCGAGTTCGCGTTCGATCTCATCCAGGCGACCGCCGATGCTGTCAAGCAGGCGCTCGCCCGCGTCGGTAAGCGACACGCTGCGCGTGCTGCGGGTAAGCAGGCGCACGCCCAGCCGCGCTTCCAGGTTGCGGACGGTCTGGCTCAAGGCGGGTTGGCTGACGCCCAGCTCGGCCGCCGCGCGGGTAAAGCTGCGCAAGCGCGCCACGGCGGTGAAAGCGAGCAGGTCGTTGAGATTCCGGCGGGCCATGGCCGCAACCCTATTCATAAATACAGGTTATATGTTTAATCCGATATTTCCGTCTAATCAATAGACGCCGGCGGGTCCAGACTAGCGTCATCCCATCCTCTGGAGCGCGCGCTCATGCACCTCATTCGCGGCGGTACGCAGGCATCGGCCAAAGGGTCGGCCGACTTTTTCACCGGCGATGTACGAGTCGATCCCTACTTCAACGCTCCGGCTCCGGCGCGTGTCGGGTGCGCCAGCGTCACGTTCGAGCCTGGCGCGCGTTCTGCCTGGCACACCCATCCGCTCGGCCAGATTTTGATCGTCACCGCCGGTTGCGGCTGGACGCAATGCGAAGGCGAGCCGGTGCAAGTGATCCGCGCAGGCGACGTGATCTGGTGCCCACCCGGCCATCGCCACTGGCATGGCGCCACCGCCACCACCGCCATGACCCACATCGCCGTGCAGGAATACCTCGACGGCAAGGCCGTGGAATGGATGGAACACGTCACCGACGAACAATATCTGGCCGGAAACGGAGCATCGTGATGAGCAACGAAACGCCCGCCAATGCAGGTCCCTATGCGGATATCGCCCCCGCACTCAACGACTACACCCGCCAGGTGCTGTTCGGCCAGGTGTGGGAGCGCGGCGAACTGCCCAAGCGCGACCGCAGCCTGATCACCGTTGCCACCCTTGTCGCGCTCTACCGCCACAACGAGCTGCCGTTTCATTTGAAGTTTGCGCAGCAGAACGGCGTGACGCGTGAAGAGCTGATCGAGCTGATCACGCACGTTGCGTTCTATGCGGGTTGGCCTTGCGCCAACACCGCCATCGAGGCGGCGCGCAAAGTCTTCGAAGAATCGCCAAGTAGGTTGGGTTAGCGCAGCGTAACCCAACGGCATCGCCGGGTTACGCTACGCTAACCCAGCCTACGTGCTGGGTCGTAACTCAATCGCACGCACGTAGCGTTCTATGCGGGCTAGCCTTGCGCCAACACGGCGATTGAGGTGGCGCGCAAAGTCTTCGAAGAATCGCCAGGTAGGTTGAGTTACCCCGGACTTGATCCGGGGATAACCCAACACAGCCGCACGGTATCGCTGGGTTACGCTGCGCTAACCCAGCCTACGTGCTGGGTCACAACTCAGCCGTACTCACGCCACCCATCGCTGCCACGGACTGCCTACGCCGCACCCAAGCCGGCGAAACGATGCAGCCGCGCTTGAACGCAACGGCGAGCAGCGCCAGCGTAACCAGCGTGCAAAGCGACAGCGCGATCACCGACGCCTCGGCACCGAACGCACCGCCGGTAAGCCAATCGGGTCCCGTACGGGTGGACACCAGCCAACCGTCAGCCGACGTGCCAGATACCGGAATGCCGTACACCGTGCCCTGGCAGAAATTCCACGCGGCATGCACGCCCATGCACAGCGGCAGCGAGCGGGTCACCACATAAAGCAGGCCGAACAGCAGGCCGGCTTCGATGGTGATGGCGAGCGAACTCCACACCGTTGCGCCGGGATTGCTGATGTGCGCCCAGCCAAAGAACAGCGCCGAGACGAACAACGCCGCCCAGCTGCCAAAGCCTTCTTCCAGGATGCGGAACAGCGCACCGCGGAACATGATCTCTTCGCCGATACCGGCGCCAAAGCCCACCATCAGCAGCGCCGTCACCCAATTGGCGCCCGGATTGAAGCTGGTTACGTGGTAGCTGCCCAGCAGCCACATCACCCCGACAACGGCGCTGAACAACACTGTGCCCACCAGCAGTCCGGTCAAGGCGCGGGAAGGCGCGTTGCGCGAGAACAGTTCGGCAGGCCTGCGTCGTTCCACGAAATAGGTCAGCAGCAAATACGCGACCAGCGCCGGCACGATACGTCCAAACAGCTGCCCCAGCCCGGCGCGCAAGGGACCGGCTGTATGTGTCCACCCCAACGCATGCATGGCGTGGGTTATGGCGATGACCCCGGGAATGAACAGCGCAATAAATATCAGCAAGCGCGCTATCGACGAATACAACAACCAGCGCTGCCAAGGCTTCGCCCCGGCGGGAATGGAAAAAGCGACCTTCTGGCCAGAAACAAACATCGATGATCCCCCGTAGATGTGACGGCAGTTTGGTAGCTGCCGGTCGGCATCATACAGTGGCGCAGGTCATTCCCTGCCAGAAGTCATTGTGCGATGAGGTTGCGCGATCGCCTGCAAGCAAGCGCATCGCTGACGATAAACGCCATCCAAACCCTACATGGATGCGCCATGCAACTCATTAGTGTGTCTTTGTCATCGGCGTGCTGCGCTTAACCAGCCCGCCGATGACCCATACAGCGATGTATGGAAAGCGCGGATCGTGAGAGCGGACACTCCCACGACCCGCTAAACCACAAACAACAACATAGGTAGGACTGTTGCTCATGGCCTCTAAGGATCATACGGCACGCGTGCCGCATTTGGTTTGCAACGAACCAAAATCTAAATCCACCTCATCGAACGACGGCAAGCCCCCCACGCGGGGTTCGGATGAGGAAAGTCGTCAAGCCCAGGTTGCCCAAGTCGCCGACATCGCGGTAGCCGTCGCGGTGCTCGAAGGCATGCGCGATTCGCATCGTGCCTTCGTGAAACGTGGCGCATGTGGCGCGAAAAGCGGACTGCTGCCATTGAATCCCGTGCAGCTCGCCGGCCTGACGACCGCCTTGAACTTCCTGCATCACTACGTCAATGCGCTCGCACCGGAGCAGGGTGGATAGATAAACCACCCGTGTCCGTGTGATGCAGCCATTTGGCGCATTGAGTGAGAGCAGTGCGTCGTTTTCGGCACGCTGAGCAGGAACAGCGTGCCGTTTTTTTTCGCCCTCACCTTCACTCCTCCCTGACCCTGCCGCGTGTAGCGTTCCGCGCGATCCCGGGCCACGCCCGCACCGTTGCAGTATCCGCACCATCATGCATAGGGAGGTTTGTGATGAAACGCATTCTGTATTTGGCCATACCGATCGCGGCGAGCGCAGCGCCATGCGCCGCACCGGCCCAGTCCGCCGCGCACCAAGCGGTGATCAGCGAATACGCGACACCCACCCAGGCCAGTTCTCCGCAGGGCGTGGATATCGCCCGCGACGGCAGCGTGTGGTACTCCGAAACCGCAGCGGGGAAAATCGCCGTGCTGCATCCGGATAAAACCTCCAGGGAATTCCCGCTGCCCAACGGCGGCCAGCCGTTCATCCTCAAAGCGGGTGCAGACGGCATCTGGTTTACCGACAGCGCCACCAAGGCCATCGGCCATCTCGATCCGAAAAGCGGCAAGGTGGTGGAATACGCCATTCCCTCCGGCGCATCGCCGTTCTTTATCCAGATCGCAGCCGACGGCAGCAAATGGTTTTCCGAAACCGCCGGTGTTGGGCGTCTCTCGCCGGGTGGCACGATCACCGAGTGGTCCGTCACGCTGGAGCACGACGACGACAACATCGAGCAGCTGAGCCTGGATCCGTTCGGCAACGTCTGGTTCGCCGAGCGCAATTTCGACGGCGGCGGCGCGGCGGGTACCAACGACGTGCGCCGCCTCAATCCGCGCACCAATGTCATCAGCACGTACCAGGTGCCGACCTTTGGCGGCAATCCCGCTGGCGTGCTGGCGAACGCCGATGGCACCGTGTGGGTGTCGGAGTATTACGCCAACGCCATCGCCTTGCTCATCCCCGCACTGGCCGCACACAGCGATGCAGTGGCCGTGCCGAACCGGCTGCCATCCAGCCCGCAGGTGGCATCGATATCACCCGCCGTCAGCGGACCCGCGCAAGGCACCGACACACCGGTCAGCCCCAGCGCGAATACTGCCCAGCCATCGCGCAGCCAGGGATGGACCGAGTACCCCATCCCGACCGCCGATGCCGAGGCCGAAGACATGCGCGTGGATCGCCGCGGGCAGCTCTGGTTCGAGGAGGACAAAGGGCTGCTCGGCCGCCTGGACCCCTGGACCGCGCGCTTCACCGAATACGCCATTCCCTCGCCCGACAGCGGCTACTACAACATCGTGCTCGACCGGAAAACCGATCGGCTGTGGTTTACCGAAGCCGGAGTGTTTGCGCCGGTGAGCACCAAGATCGGTTACCTGGACGCCCGCCATTAATGACGCAACGCGGACTCGCTGTCGCGGCAGGTTTTCGCTTGGATGCCGTATGTAGTCCTAACCCTACAAAGCATCGGGGTCGCCCCTGATTTCCCGACGTGGACATCAGGCGCAATCTAGCCAAGCCGGGGGCCAAACCTCTGTGCTTCCGGTGTAACCCCCTTTGAGCTTCACGCCCCCAACAAAGTGAAGCTCGTGGCCCCCGCAAGGGGGCCTTTCTATGTCGGGCGCGCGCCGACCGGTTCGCCGCCGAGCAGGACCGAATCCGTGCGCTTGAATCCGGCCCCATCGTCTCGTTCGTCATCGCGATGGCGCTTTACGGCGATCGAAAATTCGCACGGCCTTGCCGCGCTGGGCGAGCCGCCAACCGCCTGCTAGGCTTGCGTCCTGCCGCAATGGCACACAGGGAGTTAGGGGAATGGGGATGGTTCGCGTTGGTTGCGTGGTTGTCGGTTGCTTGCTTGCCGGCCAGGCTTGGGCGAGTAGTACCTGCCAGGTAAAAGACTTCGGTACGTTGTCGGTGGAAATGATTGGCGGCCAGGCCGTCACCGCGGTGAAGATCAACGGACAGGACGCGCGCCTCCTGGTCGATACCGGCGCATTCTTCAGCAGCATGTCCAAAGCCAACGCGCAATCGCTGGGGCTCAAGCTGCGGGCTGCGCCTTTCGGCTTTCGCATCGGCGGCATTGGCGGTTCTACGAGTGCGCAGATCGGGATAGCGCAGCAATTCACCATCCTCAATACGACACTCAAGGACATCGAGTTTATCGTCGGCGGCACGGATATCGGCTATGGCTTGCTCGGCGCCAACCTGCTCGATATCGCCGACCTGGAACTCGATCTTGCCGACGGCAAAGTCACTTTGTTCAAGCCGGAGCATTGCGATAAATGGGCCATGGCGTACTGGACGAAAACCGGTTACCAGGTGGCCAACACCGAAGACTCCTATAATCAAAACGACCGGCGCACCTTCGTCGACGTGATGGTCAACGGCAAGAAAGTGCGAGCGCTGATCGATTCGGGAGCGCACGCCACGATGCTAAGCCGCGACGCGGCCGAGCGCGCCGGTCTCGACCTCAACGCACCGGGTGTGAAGGTGAGCGGCACCTACGGCATTGGCTCCAAAGTGGTCAAGACGTGGATCGTGCACGTGGATGCGTTTTCGGTCGGCACGGAAACCATCCACAACAGCGAGATGGAGGTGTTGGATGGGAGCTTCACCAACATCGGCACCGACATGCTGCTCGGCGCGGATTTTCTGCTCGCCCATCGCGTATTCATCGCCAACAGCCAGCACAAAATGTATTTCACCTACAACGGCGGACGCGTATTCGCTGGTGCCCAGGCGCCGAGCGACACCGGCAAAGCCGATGCGGCAACGGGCGCAGACGGTGATGATACCAAGCCCAGGACCGCGAGCGATTACGACCTGGCTGGCGAAGCGCACCTGTCTCGCGGGGAGCCGAAGGAAGCCATTGCCGATCTAAACGAAGCGATTCGCATGGCGCCCGATCAGCCTGCCTACTACGTTGCCCGCTCAAGGGCGCTTGGTGCCGACAGGCAGTTCGATGCGGCACTTGCCGATCTGAACAAGGCGTTGAGCCTGGACCCGAAGAACGTCGATGCGTTGCTGGCGCGTGCGCAATGGCGAGTCCGGCACAAGGATCCGGCCGGCGCGGCCATCGATCTGACCACCGCCAGCAGCTTGGTGCCGCCCGACTCGAGGCAGTCGCTGATCATTGCCGACGTGTACATCGAACTGGGCCAGCCCGATGCGGCGATCCCCTTGCTCGATGCCTGGATTCACACGCACGGCAACGACGCCATGCTGGGCATCGCGCTCAATGCGCGCTGCTGGGCGCGCGGCCAGCTCAACCAGCAGCTCGACGATGCGCTCAGCGACTGCCGCAAGGCGATCAAGCGCGATGGCGAAAAGCCGGCCTATCTCGACAGCCTCGGCTTGGTGCAATTGCGTCTGGGGCACTACGACGATGCGATCAAGGCCTACCAGCAGGGGTTGGCAGTGAATCCGCATTTGGCCTGGTCGCGCTACGGCCTTGGCCTGGCCGAAGTGCGCAATGGCCAGGCGGACGCAGGCCATGCCGACATGGCTGCCGCTCGCGCGATCAATCCGCGAATCCAGATCATGGCTGCCAAATTCGGTTTGACCGAAAGCGGACATTGAGCGTGTTCGAGTACCGGTGAATCCAGGCTGGATTCACCGGAGTAACCCTTTGCAAGGATCTGCTGATGAAAATGTTGAAATCGTTCCTGGTGTCGTTCGCCATAGGTTTTGCGGTGATTTGGCTGCTGACGCTGGTGGAGTCTTTCTTTCACGAACGTGCGTTCAGACCGTTCGTGGCCGCGGGTATCGCCGCCGGCCTCGCGCTGGCGCAGGTCATTCGCGAAGAGAAGAAGTTGTCCACGGAACGCGCGGCGATTTTGAGTGGTGTGCTGGTGGGTCTTGGTTACGTGTTGGGTACCTGGTTGACGCACTGATGATTCGCGCCAAGACAGCATCGTGGTTGCTGTTCTTTCCGTTGGCTGCGCTACTAGGTTGTGTCGGCGTGTGGCTGGCCGGCTCGTCGCTCATCCGTCCAGCACAAAATGCCGTCGGTGCACCACCAGCGGACCTTCCCGTCGAGACCATCGTTTTTCCGGATGCCGCAGGCCAGCCCATCCACGGCTGGTTTGTCGCGGGCGAAAAAGGCCAAGGTGCGGCGCTGCTGCTCCACGGCGTGCGTGCAGATCGGCGCGCCATGATCGACCGTGCCAGATTCCTGCACGAAGCGGGTTATGCGGTACTGCTGATCGACTTTCAGGCAGCGGGGGAAAGCCCCGGAACGGCGATCACCTTCGGCTATCGCGAAGCGGCAGACGTCAAGGCATCGCTGCGCTATCTCCATCAACGGCTTCCCGGCGAGCGCGTGGGCATCATCGGCACATCGATGGGCGGCGCCGCCACGATACTGGCCGAACCCGACGTCGATGCAAACGCGGTGATACTGGAACAGGTCTATCCCACCATCCGACAGGCAACCGAAGACAGGCTGGCCATCCACCTGGGGCCCATCGGACCGTGGTTCGCTCCGCTCCTGCTGGCGACCTTGCATGCTCATCTGGGCATCGATGCGCAACAGCTGCGCCCCATCGACCACATCGGCCGTCTATCCATGCCCAAGCTGCTGATCGTGGGCGACCGCGATCGAGACACGACCATCGCCGAATCGCGCGCCATGTTCAGCGCGGCGGCGGAGCCCAAGCAGCTATGGGTGGTGCACGGTGCCAGGCACGTTGATTTGTACCGGTATGTCGGAGCCGATTATCGGGCGAGGGTGCTCGGGTTTTTTGGAGCTTGGTTGCGTAACCCATGAACTGAAGATGGCAAAACGGGGCGTAGCTCAACCCAGCCTTGCTTTGGAAACCTTCAATGGAGCGCACGACAATGTGGCGAGAGCAGCAGTTGAGTTGTAATGCCATCAGGCTAAAGAAAAAGTCCGATGGGTTAATAACCGGCATCTCAGGTGGACGTAATGGTTCAAATCAAGCATCAAACGCTAATAGTCGCCATCCAGGCCGTTGATGCGCAAATTCGCGCTATGCACATCGATTTTGCTGACGAGTCCGACCCCATGGCCTTTCAAATCCTGGATGACTGGCAACAAGCCGCGGATGATCTTGAGCGGGCCTACGGCGAGTTGGCTTCGACGGTCATTAACCTCCCGGCGTATAACGAGCTAGTTGGTCAGTAAGGTTGTTGTTGGGTCGCGTTTTCTTGATCAGTGGTAAGGAAGGCTGCCTGCCCTGATGACTTTGCGTAACAACCATGCGGCAAATGGAATGGCACCCCTGGCCAATGAGGCGCTTAGGGAAGCCCCTTTTCGCTATCGCTAATCTTTTCCGGAGTCGCCACGTGAGACCAAGCCCGACACAACCGACTGCGCTGCAAGATATCCAGGTACCCATCAAGCTGAAGCTCGCCGCGCTGTGGACCAGCCTGATGTTCTGCTACATCTACGGCGACTACTTCGGGCTTTGGCAGCCCGGCAATCTCGAAGGCATGCTCAAGGGCCAAATGGGTCCGCTTGGTGCCACGACGCAGCCCGTGCTGCTGGGCTTGTCGGTGATGATGGCCATTCCCAGCCTGATGATTTTTCTGTCGCTGGTGATGAAGCCGTCGATCAACCGCGTGGCGAACATCGTCTTCGGCTTGATCTATACCGTGATCATGCTGGTTTCCATGCCGGGCGCGTGGTGGTTCTACGTGATGTTCGGCGTCATCGAGATGGCGTTGTCGCTGGCGATCGTCGGGTATGCGTGGCGATGGCCGAGAGAGCAGGCATCGGGCTAGGTTCCTTTTCCCTTCATTCCCGCTCGAATTGCGCGATGTCTTGCAGCATTGCCTCGGCGTGTTTGATCGAGCTTCCGGCAAAGCTGTCTTCCAGGCGTTGACGCTGGCCGAGCTTGCAGATCAATGCATACGCCAGGCCGACCACGAGCAGTGAGCCCGCACCCAGCAACACGAGCCACGGCAGCGAACCGGAGGCCTGGTCCCACGCGTTGACGCCGGCGCGATCCATGGCGTACTGCGCCAGCATGAGCATGACTGGAATCCAGATGATGCTGCCCAATACGCCAAATACGCGTGCCTCCACGTTTACCCGCCACGCGCGAAGCTGGGCCAGGCGCCGTTGTATCTCCAGCACCGGGGCGGCGTAATCGACGGTGTGCACCAGCGCCAATACGCGCGCCGGGAAAATGATCGACAAGGTGCCGAATGCCTGCATGGCGATCCCGCAAGCCATCGCCTGCCAGATGCCGATGTGGGAGGACCAGAAGCCGATGCCCCACAGGGCAATGACCACACCCAGCGCCATCAGCGCCAACTGACCCCACACCAGCGTTCGCAGCCCGCGACGCAGGCGATCGGCCAGGCTGTTGCGAAATAGCTGCCGGTCGAGCACGTGCTGGCGGTCCAGGCGATGGTTGAGCGCTTGCCAGGCTTGCTTCATTTCGTCGAGTTCCACGGTCATGCTCCCGTCGAGGCCGCGCCGGTCATTTGTCCGCGCAGCGTTTGCTTGATGCGGCCGATCTTGGTGGCCACGTTGGTTTCGGTGATGCCGAGGATCTGTGCGATCTCGGCATACGACTTGTCTTCCAGGTACAGCAGAATCAGTGCGCGGTTGAGCGGATCGAACTGACCGATAAAGGCGTACAGCGCGGTCAGCCGCTCGTCCGGCTCGGGCATCGGTTCGGCGCCGATGCTGTCCCGGTGCTGCTGGTCGAGCGGTTCCAACTTTCCGTTCCAGCTGCCGCTGGTTTTGCGCAATTGCGAGATCGCCACGTTCAGCGCCACCCGGTACAGCCAGGTGGAGAACTTCGCCTTGGACGGATCAAAGCGCGCGAACGAGCGCCAGGCCTGCAGCCCGATTTCCTGCGCCAGATCCTGCCGGTCTTCGTTGTGATGGGCGTAGAGGCCGGCCACCTTGAACACGATGCCCTCGTGCTCGCGGAGCAGGGTTTGGAACTGTCGTGGATCGGTTCGCGGACTCATGCTCGCTCGTTTGCTTTCCGGTTCATCCCATGATTCGCGTGGCGGAAGAAAAAATCACAGTACGGCGGAAGATTGGAGGATGGGGCGGGAGCGGTGTCAAGCATGCTTTACATCGCACGCCCCTTTTTTAGCTTGCGAATGAGCGAGAGAATGAGCGCGCTGCCGGTTTGATGGCCACCCGTGAATGGAGCAAGCGCATGTCGGGGAAGAAAACGTGGGCCATCGGCCTGTTGTTGCTGGTGGCGGTACTGGGTGCAGGCATCTATGCCTGGAAAAGCCAATCCGGCGCGAACCGCCCGGCAGCGACCATCGCCACCGCGAACCCGCCGCAGCAAGCGGCCAAGCCTGTCGTGAAAGCCCCGGCGGCAACGTCCGGCAGCACGACAGATACCTATGCCAATGACCGCTTCAATTTCACCGTCAACTACCCGACGCAACTGCTGGTGCCGGGCAAGCCGGCGGATAACGACGATGGCTTGCGCTTTGCGCCGAAGTCGGGCGATGCCGATATTCGCGCCTGGGGCGAATACAACGCCAACGAAGATTCCCCCGCAGCGCTGCTGAAATTCGATCTCGACCACGACTGTGCCAAGGACAAGGTGTCCTATCGGGTCAGCAAGCCGGACCTGGTCGCGTATTCCTGCCTCAACCCGCAAGGCCGCGTCGTCTACCAGAAGGTGATCATTCGCGACGATACCCTCGCCAGCGTGCGCTTCGAATACGACACGAGCGAGCAGGCGACCTGGGCGCCGGTGATCAAGCAGATGGCCGGATCGCTCAATCTCGGGCCGGACCCGGTCGCGCAAGAGCTGCGCTGACGGCCGTCCATGGCGTTGTGGATCAGCGGGATTTTTGCGCCGATGCCGCCGATCCGGGCGCGGCGTGCCTGAGCGATCCTGCCGAGATCGCCCAGCCTGGAGCGATCCTCAACGTCCATCCCGGCCCCGTGTACGTGCCATCGTTCACGCGGAAGGCGCCGTCGACCGTGGCGGTCTTTCCATCGGTCGACACGAGCAGGCCGCCATCGACCGTGAGTGTTCCCCAATCGTCGTGCAGCACCGCGGTGGGATAGACGATGCCGAACGGTGGCAGCGGAAAAAGATTCTGCGGATTGAATTCCATCTGCACGTGCAGCAACGGCAGTTTCAACGTATCGCCGTCCACCAGTTTGGACTTCCATTTGGCGGCCGCCTGATCGCGTACGTGCTTGGCCTGCGTTTCTTCCTCTGCGATACCGGCGTAGCCGTATGGGCCGCGCACGGAACTCGCCGAAGGCAGCGGCGCATTGCCGATCGCTTCGTGCAGCATCGCTCCCAGGTCGCTGTCGGGGCGCAAGCGCGTGCGCCATCCCGGCGAATAGATATCCAGCAACAAGCCGTATGCGGGGCCCGATGCATAAGCGAAACTGCGCACGTACGCATCGCGGTGATCGTAGTCGGCCAGCGCCTTCAACGCGGAAGCGATCGAATCGGCGGGATTGCCCAGGCGCTTGCCGGTGTATTCGGCCAGCCCCTCGTTGATTTCCAGCGCATTCTCGCTTGCCGCCGCGTCGGGAAAGCGCGATCTGCGCCATTGGCGAAAAGCCAGCGCATCGCGCACCGCCGTTTTGCGCGCCTGGCCGTGTTCGCTCAGCGCCTTGGCCAGCGCGCGCCATTCCAGTCGCATGGATACCCGCCCTTCCAGCGTCGCCAGATGCTCCGGCAGCGGTGCGGGGGGAGGCGGCAGCCGGCTGGGCTGGATGCGATGAAACGACTCGTGCATGAGCAGTTCGTCGCGCCGGGTCTGATCTGTCGGCAGCGGCAGCATCACCATGATCCAGCGCGTTCCTTGCCACTCGGTCGAGGTATTGGCGATACCCACGTCCGGCGGCAAGACGCCGGTGTAGATGTCTGCGTCGCGCTTCAGGCTGCCGTCGCGTGTGTTCTGATTGGCGACGATCCGCCGGCTTGCAGCGTCGACCAGCAGCAGCGGCCCGCAAAGGTTTTGCCCCCAAAGATGGCCTTGGTCTCGCGCGCAGAGCGTATTGAATTCGGCGATCGCCGTTGCAGGCGAGACGGCCGCTGCGCGAGCCAGGCTGGGAGCCAGCAGCCAGAACGGGATGACGGCGAGCGAGGCTCCCGTGACGAGCTTGCGAGCCAATCGAGTGGTGACGAACATGGGATCTTCCAGGCAGTGCGGTACGTCCGTTGTAGGCGGCCCCGGTACCTGCTTCATGCCTGCTCTGTATCGGCCGACGGCTGCACGGACACGATGGCGATACATTTCTGATATATACCGCCCAGGTGAGCAGCCAAGCGAAAAAAATCATCGTCGTGGAAGACGACGGCAGCGTGCGTGACGCCATCGTCGGCTACCTGGCGATGCACGGTTATCACGCCGTGCCCGCCAAAGACGGTCGCGAGCTCGACAGCCTGCTCGCCAACGAAATGCCCGACCTGGTGGTGCTGGACATCATGCTTCCCGGTGAAAACGGCCTGTCCATCTGCCAGCGGCTGTTGGCGAGCGGGCCGCCCGTGCTGATGCTGAGCGCGCTGGGCGATACGGCTGATCGCATCGTCGGATTGGAAATCGGTGCGGCCGATTACCTGAGCAAACCGTTCGATCCGCGCGAGCTGCTCGCGCGGATCCGCTCGGTGCTGCGCCGGGATGCGCGCCCGGAAACAAGCCGCGCCTGCTATCGCTTCGACGGCTGGCTGCTCGAAGAAGAGCTGTTGCAGCTCACCGCACCCAACGGTCACGTCGTGCGCCTCACCGCGGGTGAATTGAAAATGCTGCTGGCCTTCGTCACTCACCCGATGCGCGTGCTTTCCAGGGATGCGTTGGTCGATCTCACCCATGAAATCATCGATGGGCCGTTCGACCGCGCCGTCGATCTTGCCGTGAGCCGCTTGCGCCGCAGGCTGGCCAGCCACGGCGGCGAATCCCTGATCGAAACCGTGCGCGGCTTCGGTTACCGGTGGCGTGCTGCGGTGGTTCGCCGGTGAAGCCGCTATCGATCCTGGCGCAAGTGACGGCGCTGGCGCTGGCCACGTTGCTGCTCGCCTTTGCATTGTGTTTTGCCGTGGTCATCGCCACGCCTGCACCGAAACCGCTGCGCATGACCATCGGGGATGCCGTTGCCGCGTTGCAGGGAAAGCCTGGCCGCAATTTCACGCTGGACAGTGGCGTGGCGCCGCCGTCGGGCCCTGGCATTCCGCAGGTCGAAACGGCTATCGCAGAAGCCCTTGGCGTTAATCCCAGCCGTGTGCATGCACGTTGGCTGGGCGTTGCAAGCATGGCCAGGCAAGTCGGCCAGAGTGTCGTGCTGGTGGGCAACCGCGCGTTGCTGGTGGACAGCGACGATGAAGGACTGCGCATGCGCTGGAGCGGCAACGAAACCTTCGCCGCCGATACCGAGATGCCGCCGTTCATGGCCTGGTACCAAGGCGCCAACGGTGCCTGGCAATCGGTGTCGCCGGTCGACCTGCGGCTTGCCGCGTGGCGACTGAGGATGCTGATCGCCCTGGGGCTGGCGCTCGTGCTGCTCGCTTTCCCTACCTGGTATGCAGCCCGGCGCCTGACCCGACCCATTCAACGACTTGCGACAGCCGCGGCAGGCAGCGCGCTGCACACCTCGCATCCCTTTCCGGTGGAAGGCCCAAGGGAAGTGAGAGAAGTCGGCGCGGCCATAAATGCCATGCACACGCGCCTCGCTGACGAGGCCGACGAACGCTTGAAGATCTTCGCGGCCATTGCGCACGATTTGCGCACGCCGTTGACGGGTCTGCGCATCCGCGCCGAATTCATGCCTCCCACGGAACGCCAGCGCGTGATCGAAGACATCGACCGCATGGCGGACATGACCGCCGAGTTGCTCGATTACGCCCGCTTCAATCATCGCCCTCTGCATCGCGAATGCATTGACCTGACGGCGTTCCTGGCCGATGTGGCGGAAGGCCGCCGTTCGGTCGCGCAAAACGTTGAGTTCCATGCCGGCAGCGACGAGACTCTCGTGCTGGCCGAAAGCGCCGCGTTGCGCCGAGCCATCGACAACCTGATCGACAATGCGCTGCGTTTCGCCGGCGATGCCAAGCTGTCCATCGAGCATCGACCCGGCTACGTCGATATCCACGTGGATGACAACGGTCCAGGCATACCCGAGGCGTTACTGCAGGAAGTGCTCAAGCCGTTTTCCCGCCTGGAAGGATCGCGCAGCCGCGAAACCGGCGGCGCCGGACTGGGCCTGGCCATCGTGACGCGCATTGCCGCCTCACACGGCGGGGCATTTGCGCTTTCCCATCGGGCGCAAGGTGGTTTGCGGGCGACGCTGAGCCTGGTGATGGAGTGATTGCTGCTTAAGGGGCACGTGAAGCAATTGCCTGCGTTCGATAGGATCGCCGCCGCACTCCAGGCGCCGTCGTCCGCGCGCGTGTCCGAGCAAAGTGTCCGCGGACACTCATCGCTGCGATAGCGCCAAGCTAAGCCACTGAATTGCCGCGCCGTTTTTCATCGGCTCAGCGTGGCACGTGGCTTGCTTCGATCGCCCAGCACTGGAGAGTGTCCGCTGCGGTAGCTCCAACGAACCAAGGAGAGTCGGTCTTGTTTGCCTACTACTTGTCGCTCGGCTTTCGCAGCCTACGCAAGGCGCCCATCTTGACCGCCCTGATGGTGATGTCGGTGGCGTTTGGCGTCGGCGCATCGATGACCACGTATGCGGTGTTCCGCGCCATGTCCGGCGATCCGATTCCGTGGAAATCGTCCAAACTGTATTTTCCGCAGTTGGACGTCTGGGGACCTAAATCGCGCGCGGGCAATCAGGCTAATGGCGAGCTGCCGGATACGTTGACCTATACCGATGCGATGGCCCTGATGCGCCACCGCACGGATGTGCCGCAGACGGCGTTGTATCCGATCGCGCCGACTGTCTATCCCGATGATCCGACGAAAAAATCCGTCGCGGTGGGTGGCCATGCGGTTTACGGGGATTTCTTCAAGATCGCCGACACGCCGTTCCGCTACGGCAGCGCGTGGTCGGCGCAGGACGACCAGAACCACGCTTTGCTTGCCGTCATCAACAGCGATCTCAACGAGCGGCTTTTCGGCGGCGGCAACAGCGTTGGCAAAGATCTTCGCCTGAATGACCGTACCTACCGGATCGTCGGCGTGCTCGACCATTGGCACCCGCAACCGAAGTTCTACGATCTGGCCAACAGCATCGCATTCGGTCCGGCTGACGACGTATTCATACCGTTTACCGCGGCGGTCGATCAGCAGATGCCGACCAATGGCGGCTTTGGCTGCGGGGCAGCGCTGCCTGCATCGGGATTCGCCGGCATCCTCAACTCCAATTGCGTGTGGGTGGCGTACCTGGTGGAGCTCGATGACGCCAGCCAGGTCGCGTCGTTCCGCACCCTGTTGCAAGGCTATCTCAGCGATCAGCAAAAGGCGGGCCGTTTCGACTGGCCGCCAAACTATAAGCTGCGCAACCTTCCCGCCTGGATGGATCTGGAACAGGTGGTACCGCCGGAGACCAAGATGTCGGTGGTGGTGGCTTCCTGTTTCCTGCTCGTGTGCATGGTCAACGCCATCGGCCTGTTGCTGGCGAAGTTCATGCGCCGCTCCGGCGAAATCGGCGTGCGCCGCGCCATGGGGGCCACGCGTGGAGCCATCGCCCTGCAATTTGGCGTAGAGGCGGCCACCATCGGCATTACCGGCGGCATCATCGGCTTGCTGCTTACCTGGGGCGGCATCGCGTGGATGCACCACGCACTGCCGGAGGACGTGGCCGCGTTGACCCGGATCGATGTGACCTTGCTGGCGGAAACATTGTTGCTTGCCATCGTGTCGGCCATTCTCGCCGGCCTGTATCCCATCTTGCGCGCTAGCGGGGTACGCCCGGCCATGCAGCTGAAGATCGATTGAGGAAAGCACCGTGGCCATCCATCCCATCATCGCAGCGTTGCGCAAGCACAAGACCGGCACGGTGCTGATCGTTCTGCAGATCGCGCTCACCCTTGCCATCGTCTGCAACGCGTTGTTCGTGGTGACGCAGCGGCTCGAACGCATCCATCGCGTCACCGGCATCGACGAAGCGGACATCCTGTTCGTATCCACGTCCCACGCCGGCCTCAGTGCCGATACGGACAGCGGCAAGGCGCGCATCGACGCCGACATCCAGGGCGACCTGCAAACGCTGCGCAAACTGCCCGACGTGGCCGACGCGTATGAATCGGAAATGCTTCCGCTGTCCAACGACAACTGGACGCTCGGGCTGAAGCGATCGCGCGACGATCGCCGCGGCGCACCCGGCGCAATGGTCTATGCAGACGATCACGCCATATCGACCCTGGGCATCAAGCTCATTGCCGGACGCAATTTCCAGCCCGACGAAATCGCCCAGCACACCTTGCTGGGCATGCTCGAACCGTCGGTCGTCATCATCACCAAGCACATGGCCGATGAGTTGTTTCCCAATGGCGATGCCTTGGGCAAACAGGTTTACATGGTCGGCGGCGCGACCAAGCCCAGCACCATCATCGGCATCGTCGACAGGTTGGAGAGCGCGGCCAGCCAAACCGACTCCGACAATCTTTCCTGGAACAGCATGCTGCTTCCGTATCGCATGACCGAGTCGCAGCGGTACTACGTGGTCCGTGCCAAGCCCGGCCGCCTGGAAGCCGCCATGAAAAGCGTGCCGGCCGCGCTTTATGCGCAAGATCCGCAGCGGGTCATTCCGGATGGCCAGGGCGACAAGGCCGGTGTGCGCACGTTTGCGCAGATCCGCGAAGAGGCCTACAAGAGCGACGTGGGCCTGGCGCAGTTGATGGTCGCCATCAGCATCACGCTTCTTGCCGTCACGGCGGCGGGCATCGTGGGGCTCTCCAGTTTCTGGGTGGGGCAGCGCCGCAAGCAGATCGGCGTGCGCCGTGCGCTCGGCGCAACCCGGCACAGCATTCTTTATTACTTCCTTACCGAGAATGCGTTGATCAGCACCTGCGGCGTCGTGCTCGGCGCGGCGCTCGCGATCGGCTTCAACCTGTGGATGGTCACCCAGTTCGAGATGCATCGTCTTCCCATGCCTTACGTGGTGTCGGGAGTCGTTTTGCTGCTCATCCTGGGTCAGGCCGCCGTACTGGGGCCGGCGCTGAGTGCCTCGAGCGTTCCCCCCATCGAGGCTACGCGGTCGGTGTGATAGTGAATGATCGCGGCTATGAAACCAGCGGTGCGCCACTGGGTTATGCAACACTTTCTTTTTCACAGATAATCGGGTTCGAGGAGAACCTATCAATGCGCCTGACGACGCTTGCGATGGTGTTCCTTGCGCTTTGCGCACTCTCTTTCCACGTCGACGCGCAGGCCGTTCAAATCTTCAAGTTCACGGAAAGTCCCGGCCCTTATGCGGTGGGATTGAAGGTTGTCGAGCAATACGATCGCGAGCGCAGCTTCCAGGGCGATGCCGACCATCAAGGCCAGTCCCAGCGGAGCGAGCACTCCCGGCCGGTGCAGACACTCATCTGGTATCCGGCGCAAAAGACTGCTGCGAAACCGATGACCGTCATGGATTACCTCAACGTGACGGCGACGGAAACCAGCTTCGGCAAGCCCCGGCTGGATCAGGACTGGAAGCAGAACCTGGCCGATATGGCACCTGCCTTGACCCAGTCGTCGTGGGCCGTACGCGATGCGTCGCCGGTGCCTGGACATTTTGCCGTCGTCATTTACGCGCCGGGCGCCGGCGGTCTCGCGCCGGAAAATTTCGATCTTTGCGAATACCTGGCCAGCCATGGCTACGTGGTTATCGCAAGTCCAAGCATCGGTGCGAGCGCACGCGACATGAAGCTCGATCTCGCAGGTGTCAATGCGCAGGCGCGCGACATCTCCTTTCTGATCAACTATGCGCAGACATTGCCCGATACCGATATGTCCAGGCTCGCCGTAGCGGGATACAGCTGGGGCGGACTCGCCAGCCTCTTCGCCGCCGCACGGAGCAACCGTGTCGATGCGCTGGTATCGATCGACGGCAGCCTGCGTTACTTCCCTGCGCTGGTAGAGCAAGCGGGCGACGTGCATCCGCAGCAGATGAAGATACCGCTGCTCGCCTTCACCCAGGGCGATATCACTCTCGAAGACGAGCAGCGCTATTTCAAGGAAGCCAGCCAGGGGCCGAATGTCCTCAACCAATGGGTCCACGGCGATCTGGTGACCGTGCACGTGATGGGTCTTGCCCATCAGGAATTCAGCGCCATGAATCAGCGCGACGAGGTGATGTGGCAGAAGGTGGGTTACAAGGACGACTATGGCCGGCAGGATGGTGCGACGGGCTATGCGCTGGTTGCGCGCTACACCTTGCAGTTCCTCGACGCCTATCTGAAACACGACGCTGCGGCCATGGCTTATCTCAAGCAGGCCCCGGCCGAACACGGTGTGCCCGCCCATACCATTACGGTGAAATTTCGGCCGGCAAAGCGCTGATCGGCTCCCGTTGGCCCGTGCGAAGGGTATAGTCCACCGGGCAGCAATGGAGGGGCGCCATGAGTCAAACCGTCATCCCGCAACTCAGGATCACCCGTGCAGCCGCCAGCCTGCAGTTCTATGTGCATGGCCTGGGTTTCATGGTCGATTGGCAGCATCAGGTTGGGGCGGGCGCTCCACTCTTTATCCAGCTCACCCGGTCGGGGCAGACCATCTTCCTCACCGAGCGTGCCGGCGATTGCGAGGTGGGCGGAGCGGTGTATTTTTCGGTCCCGGACGTGGACGAGTGCTACCGCAAGTTCCACGCCAGCGGCGTGGCCATCGCCAATCCTCCGAAAATGACGCCGTGGGGAACACGGGAAATCGTCGTGACCGACCCCGACGGCAATCGCCTGCGATTCTCGACGGCGGTTGCGCGATAATCGCACTGCCGTTTGAGCAACGAGAATGATCCACGAACCGCCGAATGATGGCGGTGTTTGCTATCGGAGCGGGTTTTGAAGCTGGAATTTCAGGGAAGCAGGCTTGACGCGCCCGGCGGGCCGATCGAGGTGGGGTTTCCCATCATCGACGCGCGGCGGATCGAGGACGTTATCGTGGTTCTGTGCGATTGGATGGCCTTTCCCAGAGGCGAGCCTGCCCGCAATCTCTTTGGGTTCGGCTTGAACGGCGAACACCTGTGGCGGGCGCAGGACATCGGAATGCACGCCATCGATGCCTATACGGACATCGTCGCCGAAGTCCCTCTATCCGTGTTCAACTACGCTTGCTTTGCCTGCACGATCGATCCTCGATCGGGCGAAGTACTGGCCAAGCAATTCACCAAATGATTTTTTCCGTCCGTTTTCGCACAAAATCGGCCGCGATTTCCCCGAGGTAGCCATGGTCACTTCCGACACCCTGCAAAAAGCATTGCTTCGCCTGTTCGAGCGCTACGAGGTGGAGCTGGAGCCCGATGAAGACTGGCTGGTGACCGATGGCGATTTTCCCGCCGTGCGCGCCAACTGGCACGAGGGAGAGGGAGATTCGCCGGGCCGGCTGGATGTGGACGTGGTGATCAGCGAGGAACGCCAGATGGAGGACAGCTTTGCCGGCAGCGGACGCGGCGAAGTGGGCCTGCGCGATGCGCTGGCCGCGTTCGAGCGCAACGTCCTGCACGTGCTGCTGGCGGCGTGCTGGTATGTCACGGACGATCGGCGCATCCAGCTGCAAAGCTGGGACATCGGCGTGCGCAACTGGGATATTTTCGTCGGCCCGCTTGCGTTCGATCGCGACGATGTCGCGGCGCCCGACGGCTTGCTGCCCGCCTTGCAGGAAGCCCTTCGCAACGAATCCCTGAGCGGCGAACTGCACTGGATCCGCCTGTTCCACCGCCGCCTGGATGATGGAACGGTCACCAGCGAAGCGCTGCTGGATAACGAGCCCTGGCTGGCCGGCGATCGTCTGCTGGGGCACTTGAATTGGCCATCGACGGACAAAGGTTATAGCGCGCGTTGCTTCATCGCCCTGGATATCCGGGACTACTGAGGCCTCCAGAGCTTTGGCGCTGAACCCTACTCGTGAGCAATCATGGACCTGTCCGCACGCCATCTCGTGTTTCACGGAAGTATCGTTTTGCTGATCGGCCTGCTTTGCGGTGCGCCTTATGGACGCGCCATCAGCCGTAACGCGCCTGCCAACATCGTCCACTCCTGGCGGGTGGCGCACGCCAGCCTGCCCATTGGCGCGATACTCATGTTCGCCGTGGCGGCATTGCTGTCGTCTTTTGCGGTGACGGCGCAGGTGAAGTGGTTGGTGGCGATCGCGCTGATGGTTTCCGCATATGCTTTTTCGTTCTCGCTGCCGCTGGCTGCGATGAGCGGTCATCGCGGTCTTTCCTCTGGCAGCACGCTCAGTGCAAAACTCGTGTTTACCGGCAACGTGCTGGGTTCCATCGCGTCGCTCGTGGCAGCGCTTGCGCTCGTCTATGCGAGTTATGTCTCGCTGTGAATCCCGTCCCGGTGAAGACAGGCAAATCCTCCGTGCGCATTGGCGCACTCGTTCCGCTTAGCCGTCCCGGCTGGGTCGAGGCGGGACGGCATCTGCTTGCCGGTCTGGATCTGGCTGTTGGCGAGGTGAACGGTGCCGGCGGGATCTGCGGCAAGCCCATCGAGCTGATCGTGCGAGACACCGCGGCGGATCCGCGGAAGGCCGCCGATGCCGTGGATGAGCTGGCTGGCATGGGTGTCGCCGCGTTGGCCGGGGAATATCACAGCGTTGTCGCGCGTGCCGCCGCTGCCCGCGCCGACGCGCTCGGCCTGCCCTTTCTTTGCGCTTCGGCGGTGCTCGATGCGCTTACCGAGCAACCTGCAGACTGGGTGGCGCGTCTGGCTCCGGCGCAATCGCACGGTTGGCGGATCTATGCGGACTTTCTGATTGGGGCAGGGCATCGCCGCATTGCCGTTGCCACTCAGCCGAGTGTGTACTGGGCTTCCGGTACGCGCATTTTGCGTGACCATCTCGCTTCGCGCGGCGGCAGCGTCGTGGAACTCGATACGCGGACGCTTGCAGCCGAAGCACTGTGCGAAGAGCTGGTCGAGCACCGCGCTACGGCGCTGCTTCTGCTCGTCGGCTATCCCGAGCCGGCGGCGTCGCTGGTCAGGGCCGTTCGCGGCGATCCGCGTCTCGCCCACGTGCTGATCGGTGCTCCGGCGGGCCAGCCGGAGTTCGCCGAGTGGATTGCCTTGTTGGGTAGCGATGGCGCCGCCATTCCGTTCCTGCGCTATCTGCCGGAACACCTGGGTGACTTCGGCGTGCGCGTCGAGGCGTCGTTGCGCGAACGTTTGAACGAGGCGCCGTCCTTCGTCGCCTTCGAGGGTTACGACACGCTGCTGGTGCTTGCCGAGCTATTGCGTAGAGATGCTGCGCCGTCTGCCGATGGCTGGTCGCAGGTGACGGTCGAAGGCACGCGCGGAA
Organism: Dyella mobilis; assembly: GCF_016904945.1. Taxonomy (GTDB): domain Bacteria; phylum Pseudomonadota; class Gammaproteobacteria; order Xanthomonadales; family Rhodanobacteraceae; genus Dyella_B; species Dyella_B mobilis. The sequence goes on along the minus strand of NZ_JADIKF010000038.1, from coordinate 233,626 downwards.
AAATCGCGTTTTCCCGCCAGCCCGGTATCAGCACGTGGCAATGGGCCTGGCCGCCCGTGCAGGTCGCCGATCGCGATCCGCACGTGCACGATCGCTTTCGAGTCCTGCACGTCGGCTGAGCCGCTCAGGTCAGGCTGCCCCTGCCATAGATATAGAAGTCGGCGAGTGAACCGGTGTCGTTGTCGCCGGCGTAGGGATAGCGATTGGGTATGTGGCGCAGCAATCGCCAGCCGGGCGCATTCGCGCGCACCCATTGGCTGAACTGGCGGTGGCGCACGTGCGCGGACGGCGTGTGCGGCTCGTCCTTGTCGGAGGAATAAATCACTACATAATCCCGCCCCGCGCCAAACAAGGTTTCCATGTACGGCTCGAACACCTCGTCCTCGGTCAGGTGATAGATCACGTCCAGCGACAGCGCGAGCTGCGCGGTCTGCCCCGCGTAGTCGTGCACCAGCATGAACGCCTTGTTGGCATCCTTGGCGAAGCGGCGGGTGCAGCGCTCGATGGCATCCGGGCTTACGTCCAGACCGAGATAGGACGGATATTTCGCCAGTGTCAACTGATTGCCGTCGCCACAGCCGAATTCGATGACTTCGCGAATATCGTGGCTGGCGACAAAATCGTTCAGCACCTCCGCCTTGAATTCGGCGAGGCGGTTATACGAGCCCGCGCCGGAGTTGCCGCCTTCGCGATATCGCTCCACCCAATAATCTTCCGAGCCGTGGAACGGTTTTGGGGGATTGAGCCAGCGCCGGTAAACGCTGCGGGCAACGGGGCCTAAGACGGGGATTCGCTTGATCAGGTCTTTCATGACGGCGCTCCAGTAACACGAAGATCCGCTGTGCCGCCAAGGTGGTTACCCCGTGCCCACGCTTTGGCGCCGTTGCAGAGTGCCCTAGGCTAGTCGCTCTTCAGGTAAAAGACGTCGCCGCTCGGCACCCCTCTTCAGCATCGATATTGTTTCGTGATTCGCGCGATCGAGGGGCGAAGAGGGCGACTTTGGCCGTTCAGCGGAACCAATCTCATAAAAAGGTGACATAAGCTCTAGCCGGCTTGGCCAATGCGATTCCAAGTCTTCACATTCGTATGCAAGGTGATGAGGCCGTTGACGAATGATCGCCCTGGACCCGATTTCCGTAGAAGACCTGATCGCTTTCGCGAAGGCTTCGGTTCCCGAGAGATTGGCCCATATCGCCCTGGAAGACGCACTGCCGCCTCCATCCGTTGCCACCCGATCGCTGAACCTGGTTTATCAAGGCCAGCAGCCTCCGTGGTGCAACAGCTTCTACATCCGCGAGCCCGACGACACCATCATCGGCGGCTGCCGATTCAAAGGCGAACCGCACAATGGGCAGGTGGAGATCGGCTATTGGGTATCCGTTGCGCGCCGAAACCGCGGCATCGCCACACGTGCCATCGAAGCGCTCGTGCTGATCGCCTTCAACAGCGGACAGGTTCGCGAGGTGTTGGCCAAGGTGAGGGAACTCAATGCTCCCTCGACGCGCGTCGTGCAAAAGCTGGGATTTGCAAGCGTTGGATCGGAGCTCAACCACAACGGAGAAGTGCTGGTCCATTGGACGCTGCAGATTCGTAGGTTGAGTTAGCGCAGCGTAACCCAACAAATTCCGCGAAAAACGTCAGGTTGCGTTGCGCTAACTCAACCTACGACATCCACGCTTCGTGCAACGCTTCGGTCTCCTCGTCCGAAGGAAACAAGGATTCGATGCGAAGCTCCTGCGCGGCAATGCTCTGCGGTGCGCCCACGCTGGTGATCATCGAAAAATACCGCAGGACCGTGCCATCCTTTTTGAAGCCGATGGGAATCATCGGCAGATTCGGAGCGGGACCCACCGATCCGTGCAATCGCCACGACGGATCGACCCCGGGGTAGGCAAACAACTCGTCAAGCAACGCATGGGCTTGTTCATCCAGGACGCGCCCGGTCGCTTCGCGATAGACGCGCTGAACCAGGCTTTGCGCGACGATTTCCCAATCCTGCACGAACGGCCGCATGCCGTCGGGATCGAACATCAAGTGCAGCATGTTGCGCGGACCGCTGCGCGCCGCCAAGTCGATAAACGAGCCAAAGAAGCGCGGCGACGATTCGTTGGCGTTCAACACATTCCAATAGCGGTCCATGACCAGGGCCGGATAGGGATTGTGCTGGCGAAGCATGCGCTCAAGCGCGCGCGTGATGCCCTGCATTTCATGGGCATTCCACGGTGCTTCCGAATAGACCGGCGCATAACCTGCCGCGAGGAACACGGCATTTCGTTCGCGCAGCGGAACATCCAGCGACTGCACGATGCTGGTCAATACCTGCCGACTGGGTGCGCTGCGGCCGCTTTCGATAAAGCTCAAGTGCCGCTGGGACATGCCGGCCTCGAGCGCCAGCCCCAATTGGCTGGCGCCGCGCACTTCCCGCCAATGGCGCAGGAGGGCGCCAAGGTCAGTGGATGGCCGCGTTCGATCCGTGCGAGGGGTGCCCACGTGAACCTCCCTAGGGCCTGTTAGCACTATTTTCGTAGCCCGCGTTGTCGTTGAGTGGTCGTCAGGTGGTAGTGCGCGGCACTGACTTGGCTGGCTGCCAAGCCGGTGCCGCGTGCTGCCGCATGGCGGCCACTCTACGGCAACCCTACGGGCCGGGTCTGTTTGCCCGCCATCCGGCGTCATCGCTCGGTCGTGTACGGACGTACACTCCCTCACTCTTCCTTGGCTGGCGCGCAAACAGCTCCCGGCGCGGGCCACGAAAATAGTGCTAACAGGCCCTAATAGGTCTTGCCTGGATATTAGCCTTGCTTGCGTGCATGTTTGCGAACATCGCTCCAAAAGCGTTCTATCGGTCGATCAGGCCTTCGGCGCATGCCAGCGATAATCCTGAAAATCCTGCTCCAGCGGCGGCAAGGTCACGTTGCCGGTGTAGTTGGTGATGGCCGATGCGGCGACGATGGCAATAACCTCCAGCAGGCGATCCTCGCCGAATCCGGCGTCCAGAAACGCCGACCGGTCGCGATCGTCGAGATGTCCGCGTTTTTCGATCAGCGTTCGCGCCAGCGTGGAGAGCGCAGCGTACTGTGCATCCTTGGGCAGCCGGCGCTCGCGGATGGCCTCGATATCCGCCGCGTCGATACCCTCTTTGGCAGCCAGGAACGAATGGAAGGCCACGGCCCAGGAACTCGCATTGGTTACCGCATTGGTAAGCAGCACGATCTGAACCTGTGGTTCCGAAAAACTTCCGCCGTGGACCTTGCCGAACAGCCCGACCAGGCTGCCGATCAGCACAGGCGATGTGGACATGGCGCGGGCAATATTCGGGATGACGCCAAACGTGTTTTGCAATGCTTCCAGGGCGGGCTTGGAGGATTCGGGTGCGGATTCGATGGTGTGAACGGGAAAGGCTGACATGGGGAGCGTCCTCTTTGAATGGCACGTCGATATCGACGGTGTGGAGCCACTCTAGGCGCACGAGTTCATCGCGCCAATTACCTCGGAGGTAATCAATCGGTATGCGACGTAACGCCCATCACGTGTTCCCGCGTGAAGCATGGCGATCGCGACGAACCCGGCGGGCGAATGTGCCGGGTTCGGGGTCGAATGCACGCGCTCGCCGATTTAACCGCCCGCCCTGGGCGCCCGCATCGTTTTCCCGTTCTGATGCAGGACCAACGCCGTGACCTTTCCGGAAGCATCGCGCTCAAAATCGATCTGTGCATCGACCACCCGATAGAAGAAATGGTCCTTGGCGCTGGCGTAGATGGGAAAAGTCGGCTGGCTGGCGAGTTTGGCCATCAGCTGTCCTTGATCGACCGTGATCACGAAGGTGCCGTCCGGCACGAGGTTGTAACGCCCCACATACTGCTGCAGCACGGCGGGATCAAGTGTGGTCTCCTTGACGCCTTCGATCGAAGCGGCGGCGGCCTCAGTGATTTTCGGCGCCGGATGGTCGCCGTGCTGATGCAGCACGAGGCGATTGATGCTGCCGTCCGCGTTGCGCTTGAAGCTCATGCTGATCCCGCCGATCCGCGCAAAGAATTCGTCGCGGCTGGAAGGGTAGATCGGAATGCCCTGTTGGCCGGCGGCCTGTGCCATCAGCTGGTCGCCGGCCAGGCTGAGCCTCAACACCATCTTGGGCGACAACTGATATGCGCCTTCGTAGACCTTCAGTTGGTCCGGCGACATCGCCACGCTTTTGCGCGACGGCTCCAGTTGCCAGTCCGGCCGCAGCGAAGCAAAGCCGAGATCGTCAACGTCGACCTGCGCATTGGTCAGGATCACCACGCCGTGCTTGCGGTCGGAGGTAAAGCCGATAAAGCTGGCGTAGCCACCGGTCATGCCGTTGTGCCAGACGATTTCCGGCTGGCGGCCGTCATGCTGCGTCATCCAGATCAAGCCGATTTGCACGGTTGAGCTGCCCGCGGATGTCCTGGCCGTTTGCGCCAGTTGCATGGCGGGCAGCAGCGGCGAAGGCAGCAGCCCCATATTGGCCTGCAGATAGCGCAGCATATCCGCGCCGGTGCTGCGGATGGCACCAGCGCCGGCCAGCGCGTCGAGGTGCCAGCCGGGTACCGGTTTTCCCATGGCATCGTGTCCGCCGGCCATGCCCGTGGGATCTGGGTTGCTCACGCCCACGGAGCTGTCTTTCATTTTCAGCGGATCGAAAATCGTGGACTTCAGCAGCGCCGGATAGCCGGTTCCCGCGTGTTGCCCCAGTGCATAACCCAGCAGGCCCACCGCAAGGTTGGAGTATTCGTAGCGTGCGCCGGGATCCCTGGGCAGCGTATACGCGGCCAGGAATTGCTTGAGCTTGGCCGCGTCGTAATCCGCATAAGGGTCCGTGGGATCGGCGGGCTTCATGTTGGAGGGAAGGCGCGGCAGCCCCGAATTTTGTTCTGCTATGTTGGCCAGCGTGATCGCCTTGCCGTCCTTGGATGGAATGGTAAAACCGGGAAGCAGCGTGGACAGCGGCTGATCCAGGCGCAATTGCCCCTTGACGACAAAGTTGGCCAGCAGCGTGGCGGTGAAGGTCTTGGTGACGGATCCGATCTCATACACCGTTGAGGGGGTAGGCGCCGCTCCGCTATCGAGTTTGCCAAATTCATAGATAGCGCTTTGGCTGCCGTCGACCACAGCCACCACTACGGTGGGATTTTCACCGGCGGCCACGCGATCGCGGATGGCCTGCTCCACGCGCGCGGGAATGAGCGAATCGGCCGCCACCGCATTCGCGGCAAGCATGCAGGCTCCCATAACTACGGCTAATCGTTTCACACTGGCTCCTTTCCACGTGGATTGGCGAAGACGTCGGGTAGTGCGGTGAGTCGAGGCTGCGAAGAATTGGTCAAGCATAACCATCGGTTGAAGTGCCTTTCGGCACACCACCCCGATTCCCGCGTCCGAAATCCCCGCTGCGGGCGACTTCTTTATGTCCACATTGTGAAATCACGGGATAGTCACGTGACGGCGCTGGAATGCTATCCGGATGGCACGGGCACGCCACGGCTGGAAAAGCGCGCAGGCGGCCCATAACCGGCAGGTTTCTTTCGAACTCGGGCGTTTTTCGGGGAAGCAGCCGGGCTGCCTCTGGATGTATTCGTTCCGCCCCTCTAGGATGGCCACGTGCCGCGGGGAAAATCAGGGAAGTGAATACCGACTCATGCCCCCGCGTGGCGTCGTCCTACTTTCGATGTGAAACAGGCCAACGAGGAGAAGCCATGAAGAAGCGTTTGTGTATTGCCGCCTTGACGTTGATGTCGCTGCCGTTGCTTGCCCATGCGTCGTGCGACAGCGTGAAATCCAGTATCGATGCCAAGATCAAGGCCGCCGGTGTAAGCAATTACAGCCTGGACGTGGTCTCGGCCGATCAGGCCGACAAGAATGGCGGCAAGGTGGTCGGCCAGTGTGAAGGCAACAAATCCATCGTCTACACCCGCGGCGAAGCGGCGGCGAGCGGTGACAAATCCGACAGCAAGTCGAAGGAGCAACCGGCCGCCGACAAATCGGCACCGGCGTCCAGTTCGTCCAGCGGCGGCTGAGTCCGCGCGATAGTCGTCTAACGACATCGAGGCCCGGCAGCACATTGTTGCCGGGCCTTCTACCGTACCGAAGACATCACACCAGCGGGATCGTGTCCGACTCATGGCACAGCATCGGAAGCGTCGTTACGTTGTCATCGTCCTGGCCTTGATCGCAACCGCGACCTGCGCCGCGCAGCAATCCACTGTCGAAGTCGAGCAACCCGGGCAATGGAGTGCAGCGGGCGTGTATTTGTGGCCAGGTGAAACCGACATTGCCGATGCGCCGGCGGGAACACGGGTCAGCACCGTCCGGTCGCCCAGCCACACGCTTGCGCTGAAAGTAACCGATGACGCATTGGCGGTCATCGATGCCAGCGGCAAGGCCGCGTCGAAACCGCTTGAGATCGAGGACCTCGCCGAGGTGAATTGGGCGCCGGATTCGCGCGAGTTCGCGGTAACCCAGAGCGACGGCGGCTGGGTGGGCACCTGGACGGTTACCGCCTATGCGGTGACACCCGACGGCCTGCACTCGTACGAGCTTTCGAAGCTCGTCGCCGCGAAGTTTCAGGCGAGGAAAGGCGGTTGTGCGGAAATTCCCAATGTCGGCGCGGGAGGCTGGCTCGGTCCAGGCCGCTTGCTCGTCATCGCCGAAGCGCCGCCGCACAGCAGCTGTAGCGACATGGGCAGCATTCGCGGCTACGAAGTTGCCGTCGAGCATGCGCAGATACTCGATGAATACGATGCCCCTGCATTGAAGAGCCGGTTCGGCCGCTTGCTCGGCCGGCGTTTCGGAAGTTCGCCATGACTTCGAGGAAGGCAATCGCATGCACGTGACGAGACGGGCAACGTGGCTGGTCATTTTGATACTGGCGACCGCCGGGTGTGCGAACAAGCACGCAGTGGCGGCGCCAGCGTCGTTTATCTCCGGCGAAACGGGCAAGGCCGGCGCCAAGCTGGCCTACGAGCATCATCTGCGCATCGAATTGCCCGATGCGCAGATCGCGCCGCGCGTGGCAGCCGTACGCGAAGCCTGCGAATCGGCGCGCTTCGGTGCGTGCAACGTATTGAGCATCGAGCAGAGCGAGCACAGCGGAGCACTCACACTGCGCGTAGTGCCTGCCGGAGTCGAGCCGCTCGCCACCATGGCCGGGCAAAACGGCAAGCTGGCCTGGCGGCAGACGCATGCCGAAGACCTGGCCGACGCGGTCCAGGACAACGACCAGAAGCTGAAACAACTGGACGCCTACTCCGCGCAGATGGAGCAGCTTTCACAGCGCAAGGATCTCTCGCCCAGCGACCTGATCGCGCTGGGTCACGAACGAGCGCAGATCCAGGTGGAACGGGAAAATCTCCAGAACGTCTCGGCGCAGCAGCAGCGGCGCATCGACACCAATCTACTCGAGCTGGATTTTGTCGAGGAGGGCGGCGGTCACCATCTTGGAATCTCGCTGGATAGCAGCATCGATCAGCTCTACGAAGGGATTCGCGATGCCCTGCAGATGCTCGCCTACGGCATTCCGTTCCTGCTGCTGGCGTTTCCGTTGGCCTTGGGTTGGCGCTGGGTATGGCGACGGATAACCAGGAAGTCGCGCGAACGAGATATGCGCTGACGTTGCGTTCTCCCTCCACTTCCGTCGCAGGGGAGGGAGCGGGTTTTCACTTTCGGTGCTGCATATCTGTCGTAGGTCACGTAGTGAACACCTCGTATAAGCTCTACATTCAACCGCCGCAATGTGGCGGATACCACAAGGGAATCCGATGAACGGTTCGATGCTGAAACGGGTTGCACTGAGCATGCTTCTGGGAACTGCCACCACGGCAGCCTGCGCCGCCACGGACGCGGGCTCACACTGGGTAGCCACCTGGAGCGCAGTGCCCGATTCGCAAGGTCCGGGCTTCAAAGACCAGACGCTGCGGGAAATCGTTCGCGTCAGCGCGGGAGGCACGGCGATACGCGTGCGCTTGAGCAACCTGATGGGTACTGGGCCGGTAACGCTAGGCCCCGTCCACGTGGCATTGCATGCCAGCGGCGCGTCCATCCAGCCGGGCAGCGATCACGCGCTCACCTTCCACGGTTCGTCCACGGTCACCATCGCCAAGGACGATAGCGTATTGAGCGATCCGGTCGCCATGGCGGTGGCGCCGCTGCAAGAGCTGGCGGTAAGTCTCTACGTACCTGCGCAGACCAATCCCTCTACCCAGCATGGTGACGCCCAGGCCACCACCTACATCACCGACAGCGGCAACGCGGCAGCAGCAGTGTCGTTTCCCGGCGAAGAAGAACTTCCCAGCCGGGTGTTTCTCACCGACGTCGAGGTGGCTGCATCGCCTGCCAGTAAAGCTGTTGTCGCGTTCGGCGATTCGATCACCGACGGCTATCGGTCGACACCCAACGCCAATCGCCGCTGGCCGGATGTACTCGCTGCGCGTCTGCATGCCGACCAGGCCACGCAGGCTGTCGCGGTGGTGAATGCGGGCATCAGCGGCAATCGCATCTTGAATGAGGGCGCAGGACCCAGCGCGCTTTCGCGCTTCGACCGCGATGCACTGCAGAAAGCCTCCGTGCACTGGATCGTCCTGCTCGAAGGCATCAACGACATCGGAGAGTCCAGCCAGCCGGACACACCCAAGGACGCAGTTTCCGCCCAGCAAGTCATCGACGGCATGAAAACGCTGATCGGTCGGGCACACGCCAAAGGGCTGAAAATCTACGGCGCCACCTTGCTGCCCTTCGGCGGTGCGGACTGGCCGTACCACACGCTCGCCGCCGAACAGAAGCGCCAGGCCGTGAATGCGTGGATACGCCAATCCGGTGCCTTCGACGCGGTGATCGATTTCGACAAGGTCGTGCGCGATCCTGCGCGCCCGAATCGTTTTCTGCCGGCGTTCGACAGCGGCGACCACCTGCATCCGAACGATGCAGGCTATCGGGCAATGGCCGAGTCGATCGACCTTGGGTTGTTCGCAAGCAAGCCTTAGCTAACCTGCCGTCGATCAGGGCAAGCTTTGGCTTGCCCGTCGCCAGTTAGTGCGAAACCTGACCGGTGAGGCGGGCCTTCAACGGTTCGGCATCCAGCAACATCAACGTATGCCGATCGGGAAGTTCCACCACTTCGCGCATGTCATTGCGCAGCACGTTGTCGATCTGGTTGAGCAGCACGCTGGGCACGCGCATCTTGCTGGATACGTCGATCGTGACGATGTTCTCGATGGCATCCACCACCAGCCCATACTTCTCCGACTCGTGCTCGACGATCATCACCTTGGTCGCTGAAAAATCTTCCTGCGCCGGCATGCCGTAGAGCGCGCGCAGATCGACCACGGTCACCAGCTTCTGCCGCAGGTTGAGAATGCCGCACACGAACGACGGCGCGCCTGGCGGCCGGGTCAGTTCGCCAGGGAAATCGATCACCTCGCGCAATTGATCGATGCGCATGCCCATCAGCCGGCCAAGCCGGAACGTCACATACGTTTCGCGTCCGCCCGAGCGGCGTGCGTTCGTTTGTTTGTCGCCGGTCCCCGCGATTTGATAGAGCGAGCGATGGCCGGCGGTCAGCTCCTTCACCTTTTCGTCGGCGATCAAGGCCTCCTGCTGCAGCAGGATGATGCTCTGCTCGTCCGACACGTGCAGGCAGCCGGCGAACAGCGAAGGCCGCGACTGGTCGAAAGAGGGCATGACCAGCAGTTCGTCGTCGCGATAGCCGACGATGCTCTGCACTTCGTCCACCAGCAGCCCGAAATAGACATCTGCATCCTTGATCACCAGGATGCGACGCTCGTCATCCACTTCATCCGTGGCCGCTGCGGCAGGAGCCGTGGCGGGCAGATCGAGAAAGCGCGCGAAATCGATCACCGGCACCGTATTGCCGCGCAGATTGAGCAAGCCGGCGCAATGCTCGCTGGCAAGCACCGACTTTTTCAGTTCCGGCAATCGGATGATTTCGTGGATGGCGCCCATCGGCAACGCCAGGCTGCGGTCGGCCACGCGGAACGACACGCACTGGCGCCGCTGGCTTTGCGCGTGATGCCGGCTGGCCGCCGAAGTGGTCCGGCTGGCCTCCAACTGCGGCACATCCTGCAACTTCACCAGCACGCCGGGCGAAAGAATCTGCAGAATGCGCTCGCCGCCTTCCAGCTTCAGCGCACCGCCGATCATCGGCGCCGTGCCGTCGGCATGCACGAAGCGGATCTTCTGCTCGTCGCGCACGCGAAGAATCTCTCCGGTTGCATCGAACAGCAGGCCGACCTTGCTGTGGCCAACTTCGACAATGGCGATCTTCGCTGCGTCGCGATCCTCGCCGTCGGGAAGGTTGAGCAATTCGCTCAGGTGCACGATGGGAATCAGCGTGCCGCGAAGATTGAACAGGCCAAGCAGGAAAGAGGGCGCCAGCGGAATCTGGGTGACTCGCGCCGGATAGTTCACCACTTCCTGCAAGTCGGACACCGACAAGGCCAGCTCGGTATCCGCCAGATGGAAGGAGCCGAACAGCTCGACCGTATCCTGTGCCGCAGACGACGCAATGTGTTCCATGAGCATGACCCCGTTCAAGTAGCGCGGCTGAAGGTTCGCACCGCGTAACAGTGTTGCGCGCAATCGATCAGCAGTTGCCGGCCCTGCTCGCCACCCAGGTCTTCGTGCACCACCCGGATGCCGGCCGCGGCCAGGAGACGCTTGGCGGCCTGCGCGTTCTGATCCCCGATAATCCCGTGCCGCGGCATCGTCTGCTGCTGCACCATGCTGGCGCCGCCGGCGATCACCGCTTCAATCTGGTCTACATCCGCTTTGTCGATACTCATCAGCTTCAACAGCGACGGTACCGCCAGCGTCACGTACTTGGCGCCGATGCCGGCGCTGGGCTCGCGTGCTTCCGGCAACAGGCAGTGCGCCAAGCCGTAGACGCCGCGATTGCGCCACATCAGGCCGATACCAACGCAGGAGCCCAGCGTGGCGCGCAGGACATCGTGGCCGCGGCCGATGCCGATCTCGCACATGCGCACCTGGATTTCACGCCCGCCGCTCACGCATGGCCTCCTGCTTGCGATAGATCAGCGGCTGCTCGAAATCGAAGCCCGTGCGGTGACGGCTCAGCGACTCCGACTCGCCGATGATCAATACGCCATCGGGCACCAGCGAGCTGGCGACGTTGTCCACCACGGCCTGCTGCCCGGCATCGTCGAAATAGATCAGCACGTTCCGCAACAGCACCAGGTCGATGCGTAGCGGATCGGCCAGACGCCGGTACAGGTTGTGCTCGCGGAACGATACATTGGCGCGCAGGGCAGGCACCACGGCGAAGCGGTCGTCGATCTTCGCGAAATATTTCTCGAAGAACGCCGGCCGGCTGCGCCGCAGGCCGTCGATGCTGCGCCCCTGGTAAAGCCCGATCTCGCCGGCACCCACGACATACTTGGCGATGTCCGTTGCCAGGATGCGGTAGCGGAAAGCGGGATGACGCTCGCGGTATTCCTCGCAAAGCATGGCCAGCGAATAGGCTTCCTCGCCCGACGAGGCCGCGGCCGACCAGATCTGCAAGATGCTGCCGGCGTGTTCGTTGTGCCACCTCGGCAGGAACTGCTGCCACAGATAATCCCAGATGCGCGGCGTGCGAAAGAACGACGTTTCGTTGGTGGTCACCAGGTCGATGAAGTAGGTGGCTTCATCGGCCCGGCTGTCCAACACGTCGAGATAATCGCGATAACTGTCCAGCGACAGCGCTTGCAGCCGGCGCCGCAAGCGACCCTGCAGCAGCGGCCACTTCTTCTCGGTCATCGTGATGCCCGTGTGGCGGTGCACGCTTGCCAGCAGTGCTTGCCGGGTGGGGCGATCGACGTCGTCGTTGATGTCCACGCTCATGCTCCGTCAAACGACGAACCGCGCCACCGTCTGGCTCAGGTCGTCGGCACCCTTGGACAGGTTGGTGGTGGACCGCGCGATGGTGTCGCACGATGCGGCGGATTTCTCCGTCTCTTCCGCCACCTGCTGGATCGCCGCGCTCACTTCGCGCGCCGCAACCAATTGCTCGTTGGCGCCGCAGGAAATCTCCGAAATGGCTTCGGTGGTGCGACTGACCCCGGTCAGGATCTTTTCGAACGCCTCGCCCGCCTGCTTGGAGATCTCGCTGCCGTGCGCCACGCGCTTCACCGACTCGTTGATCAGCTTGGAGATTTCCTTGGTGGCCTGCGACGAACGCTCCGCCAGCTTGCGCACCTCGTCGGCAACCACCGAGAAGCCGAGCCCATGCTCGCCCGCCCGCGCCGCCTCGATCGCTGCGTTGAACGCCAGCAGGTTCGTCTGGCTGGCAATCTCGCCGATCACCTTGATGATCTCGCTGATGTCTTCCGAGGACTTGTTGATCAGCTCCATCGATTCGATCGACTTGGCAATCGCCTTGGAGCCGCGCTCGGCTTCCTGTTGCGTGTCCTTGGCGAGATGGTCGGCGCTGCGGGAGTTGTCGGCGATGGAATTGATCGACGCGGTCAGTTCTTCGATCGACGCGTTCATTTCCTCCACCGTCGCGCCGAGCAACTGTGCGCCGCTGGCGACGACACCGGAACGCTCGGCGATGTCCTGCGAAGAGCTGGAGAACCCGTTCACCGAGTGCACCACCTTGCCGATCACGCCGCGCAGGTCGCCCATCATCTGCTTGATGCCGCCGGCCAGCTGGTCGATCGGATCGTGGCCGTTGACGGCGATCTCGGCCGTGAGGTCGCCTTCCGCCGCCTGCCTGACCTTGGCCAGCAGGTCTTCCACCTTGCGCTGATCCTGCTCCGCGCGAAGCTTGACGCTTTGTTCCAGTTCGACCTGTGCGGTAACGTCGGTGGCGAACTTGATCACCTTGGCCAGGCGGCCGTTGAGATCGAAGATCGGGTTGTAGGTGGCCTGGATCCAGATGGTCCGTCCGCCCTTGCCAATGCGCTTGTAGCAACCGGAGTCGAATTCGCCGCGGTTGAGCTTGGCCCAGAAATCCGCATAAGCCTGGCTGGCCGCGTGTTCCGGATCGCAAAAGATGCGATGGTGCTTGCCGCGGATTTCGTCCAGGCGATAGCCCAGCGCATTGAGGAAATTCTCGTTGGCGGCGAGCACGTGGCCGTCAAGATCGAATTCGATCACCGCCTGCGCGCGATCGATGGCGTTGATCTTGCCCTCGTTTTCCGCGGACTGCTGGCGTACCTCGGTGATGTCGGTGGCGAACTTGACGATCTTGTACGGCTTGCCCTTGCCGTCGAACACCGGATTGTACGAAGCACTGATCCACACCTCGCGTCCGTCGCGCCCAATGCGTTTGTAAATGCCGTGATCAAAGGTGCCCTTGCCAAGTCGAATCCAGAAATTCTTGTATTCCTGGCTGGCCGCATAATCGGGTTCGCAAAATATCCGATGATGCTTGCCCTGGATTTCCTCGAGGCTATAACCGAGCACGTCGAGAAAATTCTCATTGGCGGTAATGACGTGACCTTCGAGATCGAATTCGATAATCGCCTGCACGCGATGCAAAGCATCGATAACGGCTTTCAGCTCGACCGGTTCGAGCGGCATATCCGGCGTTTCTTTACCCATGACTGTCTCCTGAAAACATTCAAGGACAAACGCACTGACGCCGTATGAGCCGGTGCCCGATGCGGTTGCGAAATTAGATGCGCGAGAAAACCGTCGTCCTTGACGGGCCGCCATCCGCTTTTCCCCCGGCGATGGCAGTCCAGGCATACCGTTGCACGTCTGATCTATCGGCCCGTTATTGGGCGGCTTTAATCCCGGCCCATTGCGGCTGTGATAGGGCGCACACCTGAATCGATCTTATTAATGATGGGTAATGGGATTTACGCTGGAAAAACCGCGTATTTGAGTGGAGAGGCGGTTTTAATAATGCAAATAAATAATAACGTGAATATTATGTGAAAATGTGTCCGATATTCCGTGAGCCACCGCCCTGCAAGGCAGGGCGGTGGCCGAAGGTAGGACCGCTCGACTCAAGGCACCCGATCAAACGGCAAATTCCACACGCGGTCATCCGAAATGCGAATGCCCTTCACGCTGCCGTCGGCAGCGTAAATGGGGCGCAATATCACGTCGCCGGAAATAAAAGCCCGGGTATAGGCAGGAACAAACAAGCGGGATTTGCTAGGACGATCTTCCGCGACCACGTCGAGGCCGTTTTTTGCGGCGGTAACGCGATACGTCACCGGCACTTCGTCATTGTGAAAGCGTCCGGCGATGCGCGCGAGATCCGCCGCGGTTGGCGCGTAGGTTTGCGTGCGATCGTAGTAGGTGGCATCGCCCTGCGAATCGAAACGAAGACGCCCGTCCGCCAACACGGCACCGGTCGCCGCGACATCGCCGTTGGCGCGCGCGACCGAAAGCTTTCCATCCGGTCCGGCCATCACGGTAAGACCGTTGTCCGTTTGAAGGTGGTTGTCGTGAAAGCTGAGATGCAGCGGCACGCCGTCGCGCTCGCTGGCATATACGCCGGCAAGGCTGGCCGGTGGCGTGGCGGTGAAGGCTTTGTGCTCGGCTTTGGCTTCAGGCAGGTAGCGATCGACCAGCGCATGCGCGTCGGTGGAGGGAATCGCATCGTCGGCGTTGCACAGGATGGCCATCGACAGATGCTGTTCGGGAAAACGGCCAAGCCACGTGCGATAGCCGGCCGTGGCGCCATCGTGGGAGACCTCGCGCAGGCCGTGATAGCTGCGCAGGAACAGGCCGCGTGCGTAAACCGTGGGCCGCCCGTCCGAGAGCAGGGTACGCGTCTGCATCGCCTTGGTGACGAAAGCGCCGAGGCGTCCATCGGTCAGCGCTTTGTTCCACAACAAAAGGTCGCCGACCGTAGTCAGCAGGCCGCCATGCCCGTAGGTGTTTTCGAACGGCATCATCTGCTCGTAAACACCGGCCGATACGCGGTGATAGGCGATGGCGCGGCCCGGCACCACGCGACGGAAATCGTCGCGCCATTGGGTGTGCGTCATGCCGAGCGGCGCGAACAGGTGCTGCTGAGTGAAGGCTTCGAACGTGGTGCCGCTCACCCGTTGCACGATGATCGCCAGCAGGTTGAAACCCGTGTTGGTGTATGACCACGCCGTACCGGGAACGAAGTTCAGCGCGCGCTGGCGCGAGGAAATGCCAAGCACGTCGGCCATATCGTAGACACGCTCGGTGCGCGGCCAGCCGGCAATCGCCTCGATATCGCCCCAGTCGCGCAGGCCGCTGGTATGTCCCAGCAATTCGGCGATGGTGATCGGATGCCCGAAATCCGGCATTTCAGGCAGGTATTTGCGGATGTCGTCGTCGAGCGACAGCTTGCCTTCGCCGACCAGGATCAACGTGGCCGCCGCGGTGAACTGCTTGCTCACCGAACCGGCTTCGAACACGGTGTCGACATTGACCGGTACGGCGTGCTCCAGATCGGCCATGCCGAAGGCGCGCCGCACGGGGGTGCCGTCGCCGAATTGCACGCCGACGGCGCAACCGGGTACGTCGCCCGGGCCGATGTGCGCAAATACGGCGTCGATCTTTGCGGCGGGAGTGTCCTCGGCCGCGGCGACTGCGGTGGTGAGCGCGAGGGCGATGGCCAGCATCAGCGTCTTCATCGATTCTTCCAGGTTGGCGGCCAAAACTCGAAACTAAGCCAAAAGCGCGGTGCTCCGCTACTGCGCAACGGCGCACGCGCAAAGAAAAAGCCGGAGTCCGTCAAGGCTCCGGCCTTTCTGCAAACGAAGAAGTGCGCGCAGGCTTCAGTCGTCCTTGCCGAACAATCCGCCGAGCACCGAGCCGATCACGCCGCCGGCAATCGCACCGCCGATGCTCGAGCTGGAATCGCCGGTCAACACCGAGCCGCCGCCGCCTTCGCGTGCAAGATAGGGCTCCAGCGCATGCGCCAGGTTCGGCATGGTCAGCGTCTGCAACCAGACCTGGCCGGGGCCGGTGAGGTTGGCCACGAACAGGCCATCGCCGCCGAACAGCTTGTTCTTCAAGCCAGGCAACAGGCTGATCTCGAAATTCACCGTGCCTTCGAACATGCCGATGTGGCCCGGATGCACCTGCAGCGTTTCGCCGGGTGCCAGCGTGTAGGTGACGATCTCGCCGCCCAGCTCCACCCATGCGCGGGCATTGCCGGTCAGCTTCTCCAAAATGAAGCCGTCGCCGCCGAAGATGCCCGCGCCTAGCGAGCGCTGGAAGCCGACCGACAGTTCCACGCCTTCGGTACCGCACAGGAAACCGTGGCGATGGATGAAATAGGTGTGGCCGGGATTGACCTGCACTTCAACGATCGACCCGGGTACGTGCGCGGCGAAAGCGACCATGCCGGGTGAGCCGGATGTCGTGTATTCGTTCATGAACAGACCGCCGCCGGAAAGCGCGCGGCCCACCACGCCAAGAAAGCCCTTGGCGCCGGCCGTGCGCGCCGAGGTTTGCAGCGTGATGTTGCGCGTCATCCAGGAAAACCGTCCCGGCTCCGAAATAATCCGGTCGCCTTGCTCCAGGCCCACTTCCAGCACGGGCAAGGTCGTTCCCACCATCCGAGTCTTCATTGCTGCGTTCCCCAATTGACGTTGCAGCCGGCATTGTCGCGCCAACGGGCCAATGAGAGGGAGTGCCATTGTGCAGCGGCCGCCGCGCTTTACTCCTCCCCCTGCTAGCGACCCAAAGCTAGTCCCGTGGGACAGGGGAGGTGGGGAGGGGGTAAAGCTCTTCAGCTCTTCAGCTTTTAAGTTCTTGCGCCCCACACCACCTCAGTTCACATAAACAGGATTCCCCACCAGCAACAGCTCCCCAGCCGCTCCGCGCACATTGGCGCGGATCCAATGTCGCTT
Source organism: Dyella mobilis (assembly GCF_016904945.1). Taxonomy (GTDB): domain Bacteria; phylum Pseudomonadota; class Gammaproteobacteria; order Xanthomonadales; family Rhodanobacteraceae; genus Dyella_B; species Dyella_B mobilis. The sequence goes on along the minus strand of NZ_JADIKF010000038.1, from coordinate 216,806 downwards.
GCCGTCGCTCTGCCAGTCAAACGACTGATCCAGCGTTCCACGCACCAGCAGATCGGCATTCGGCGGTTGCCACACCTTGCCATCCACGATGATTTCCGCGCGGCTACCTTGCGGCGCAGAGGCCTTGACGGTGATGCGCGCGCGCTGGCCCGCAGCCAGGGTGATCGCATCGCCCATGTCGGCCGTCTGCGTGCCGACACTGGCACTGAGATCCAGAAAGCGATCGCGCGTGCCTTGCACGTCGATGAAGACGTGTCCCGCACGAATGCCGGCGAGAATGGCCGGCATCGAGAGCTCGCTGGCATGCACCACGGTAGTCGGCGTGCCGATCAGCGTGCCGATGCTTTGCTTGGCATCGTGATTGTCGCTGCCGCCCACGCCGGTCAGCCGATAGCCCTGGTCGAGCAGGTGCTGCCAGAACGGAATGCCCGAATCGGGAAGCATCGCATCGATGCCGTTCACAGCCTCGATCGCCTGTACCAGATGCATGTCCACCGGCTTGGCCGGCGCCCAGCCGCAGCCCATGCAGGTTTCATCGTCCGGCCGGATCGGATGGTTGATGGAAACCAGCCCATGCAACGTCGCAGCCGCGCGCAGCAACGTGTTCCAATCCGGCACCGAGGTGCTGCCGACACGAAAATCGATCGGCTGATCCGAGCCGAACAGGTTGGCGTGCCCTGTAAACGTGGTGAGTTCGCGCGCGGGGATCAGCAACAGGCGGTCGTAATAGGGTTGCAGCTCGCGGATGTCGTTGGCCTGCGACACCGAGTTGTGATCGCTCAACGCAATAAAGTCCAGCCCGCGCTGCAGCGCCGCGTCGATGGTGAGAAACAGCGGGCAGGGTACCTGCTTGCCGCTCTGGCTGGCGCAGCTGCCGTCGCTGTGCGCACCATGCATATGCAAGTCGCCGCGATACCAGCCGGCTTCCTGGCGCAATGGCGGATTCAACACTTCCGGCAACCACGCCGGATCGCCCGGATGCCCGAACCACACCTTCGCCGTGTAGTCGGCCGTCGCGTTGGGGCGAATATTGGGAATGCCAAGCAACAGAGTCCAGCGCCCGGGGCGAATGGCTCCCGGCAGGAACGACGGCGTGGCATCGGTGGCGCTGACGGTGAATATCTTCTTGCTTCCGCCGCTCCAGCCGCGAAAGCCGTCCTGTCCGCGAAACCCGTCCGGTCCAAGCAAACCGAGGTCGATCGTGGTGCGCTGGTTGCGGCCGGTGTAGTCGAACTGGATGGTGATGCGGTTGACGTTGGCGGGAACCTCGAACGGCACCGATTGATACGTGTGGTTTTCCGCAGGGCGAACCTGACCCTTGAGAACGAGGCTCGGCGGTGTGTCATCGGCGTGGACGATGCAAGCGGAACACAGGAGCAGGGCCATGAGCACCAACGAGCCGATCGCGCTGCGGATTTTCATGAGATATCGCTTAGGGAGCTGAGGAGCACGAATGCGGAAAACACTGCTCCCTCCCCTACTGCGTCCCACGGGACTAGCTTCGCGTCGCAGGGGAGGGAGACCAGCCGATCAAAACCGATACATCACCGAAGCGCGGAACGAACGCCCCAGCAACGGCCGGGCAATGAACACCGTCGCGCCGGCATCGGTGCTCTTCAACTCGCCCGAACGCGGATTGCCTTCGGTCAGTCCCAGTGAATTGGTGATGTTGTCGGCATACACGAAGAACGAGAGATCCGGCGTGGCCTGGTAGCGCGCGCTGAAGCCCAGTGTGGTGTATTGCGGCAGCACCACCGAGTTGGCGGTATCGGAGAAACGCTTGCCTTCGTATTCAAAAGCCGCCTGCAGGCGCAGCTTGTTGTTCAGCAGGTTCACGCCCGGCACGATGCGCGCGCTCTTCCGCGGCACGCGGATCAGCTGGTCGTCGTCATAGTCGTTCAACACCGGCGCGCCCGCCGTGACGGTGGTGTAGCGAAGTCCCTTGTAGCGTGGATCCTGCAGTGTGGCGCTGTACTGGATATCGAACCACTTCACCGGATACACCGTGCCCTCCAGCTCCAGGCCGTAGGTCTCGGTGTCCGCGTAACCGGTTTGCGCGGTCGATGCGCCGGACGTGGGGTTGAACACGTAGTTGCTGAAGCCTACGTCGTCGTAGCGCGTATAGAAAAACGTTTCGTAGGTTTCGATGTACTCGTTGGCGAACTTGTAGCCAACCTCCGGCAGGATCATCGTCTGGGTGATCGGCGTGGCCGTCGGCGTGGTGATGTACGAGCTGAGATTGGGCAGGCGGAAGGTGGAGGTATAGCGCGCGAACACGCCCTGGTGATCGCTGAACTGATAGTTCGCGCCCAGGGTCCAGCCGAGCTTGCTGAAGCTGTGGTTGTAGTCGACGTATTGCCCGCTGCCGGTGAGGATGTCGGCGCTCCACGGCGTGCCAAGATTGGCGGTGGTGGAAGACTCGGTCCAGCCGACGGTATTCACCCGCTCCCAGCGCGCGCCGCCGTCGATGCGCAGCGCATCGGTCACCTGCCATTCGTCCGATGCGTAGAACGCGTCCGTGTTGGATTTGCCCGAGGAATGCGCCCATTCGTAGCCGTTGTTGTAAACGCCGTCGTCGGTGAGCATGCCGATCGGCGCGCCGTCGGCATTCACCGCCACCAAGTTCAGCAGCTTGGCGTTATCGGAGGTATCCAATAGCACGGTGGAGGAGAAGCGGTCGAAGTTCTGCGCGAAATAGGCGTGGTAGTAGCCGAACGTCACGTCGTGGGTCTGGTCGCCGAATTCGAACTTGCGCATCAGGCGGGTATCGCTGGTGATCTCGTGCATGGGCATGGTGATGCCGCGCAGGCCGCCCAGAATCACCAGGCCGTTGCCATTCTGGTTGGTGTTATTGAAGGCTGCACCGGAATCGACGTACTGCAGCTGCATGCCGGCAGCGCCAGGGTAATACTGCAAGAGATGCGACTTGGCCGAGGCATAGAATGCGTCTGCGGTCTCGATGGCGTTCGGGTAGACACCGTTGCGGATCGTATCGGTGTCGCTGTAGCGCAGGTCTTCCGACAGCTTCCAGTCGTCCCCCAGGTTGTAGTCGAACTTCACCGTGAACTGCGTGCGCTTCACGTCGGTGCCGAGGCTGTCGTTGAAGTTGTAATAGCTGCCATTGCCTTGTTGAAGCGACGCATGCTCCGTTTCGGGGCCGGCCACGGTGCCGTAATTGCCGTTGAAGCCGGGCACCGCCACCAGGTCGCCGCTCGGGTTGCGGTACATCGGAATGCCGAGGTCGAAACCGACCTTGTCGTCCATGTGTTTCAGGTCGATGCTGATATCGCCGTTGTCGAACTGTTTGGACAAGGTGGCGCGCAGTTGCCCGCCATCGTCATTGGTGAAGCCGGGTTTGCGTATGCCGTTGTCGGTGCGCCAGAAGCCGCCGGTGCTGAATTTCCAGCCGTCGCCGATCGGCGTGCCGTACCAGAAATCCAGGCGGTTCAAGGAATAATTGCCGACGGTGTACTTCACCAGGCCATCGGGCATGTCATCCACCTGGCGCGGAATGAAATTAATCGCGCCGGCCGGTGCATTCGAATAGAAAATGGAAGACGGACCGCCGCGCACCACTTCGATGTGGTCGATCGTTTCATCCAACCGGAATGCCTGGTCGGCGTTGAGGTAGCCCAGCGCCGGATCGTGCTGCACCGGAATGCCGTCCTCCAGCAGATTGACCGAACCGTAGCCGTCCACCGGAATGCCGCGCGCACGGATGTTGCCGCTGGCTTCGCCGCCGGAGGATTCCACCCAGAAGCCCGGCACCGATTTCACCGCTTCGGTCACGCTGGTCGGCGCCTGCATGCGCAGGCGGTCTTCATCGATGGTGGTGACCGAATAGCTGGTTTGCGCACGTGTGCGCACGTCCACGCCGGAGCGCGCCGTGACTACTACGCTGGCCAGATCCTTCGCGGTTTTTTCCGGGCCGGTCAACGCCGCGCCGTTGTTGTTGGGGTTGGAGCCTGCACTACCGGCCGTCGCTGCCGCAGCGGGGGCCGGATTGCCCGCATTGGCTGCCACGTTTCCCGGGACGATGGTTACCGTATTGGGCGTGACGAAGCGATAGGTGAGGCCCGTTCCAGCCAGCAGCTGGCGCAGTTGCTGCTCCGGCGCCAAGCCCGCCTGCGCACCGGGGCTGCGGATGCTGTCGGGAATATCGGAACTGTAGACGATCTGCATGCCCGCTTCGTGCGAGAAACTTTGCAGCGCCTTGGCCAGCGGCATCGGCGCGATCGCCACCGTGTGCGATGCGGTGGCGGCTTGTGCGAACACCGCCAATGGGGTGCTCGTGCCGAGCACGAGCGCTATGTGTAGTGCCAAACGATTTCGCATGAGAAGGGAGGCTCTGAGGGACGAGTGGAGCGGGCGTTTTCGCCAGCACTTATCAATCAAGAGTCTCCACGCGCAAAACCGGGTACCGCGACTTCAGTGAATTTTTTGTTACAGCTGCCCGGCCTTGGTGTTGGTTTCATGCGAAACGGACACGACGCGGATGCGATCTCCGGCATCGATCACGCGCACATCCGGCAAGGTGGCGAGGTAGGCAACGAAGGCTTGCGGATTGTTGGCGTGGAAGATGCCGCTGATGCGTTGGCCGGCAATGCCGGCGTCCTCGATCGCCAACGGCTTGCTGGTGTAGGCATTGAAGCGGCGGGCGACGTTGCCGATGGTTTCGTGCTGGAAGCTGATTTCCGACGGCAGCCACGCGGTAGCTTGAGCGGCCTGCACGGTGTGGATGCGACTCGTGCCGGAGACATCGAGGTCGATCTGCTGGCCCGCGGTAAGGTCGGCGACGGAATCCCCCGGCGGCGGCAGTTCATCGCCCTTGGCTGGCGGAGTTTGCGCTTTCAATACGCGCACGCGGCCGCTGATGACGGTGAGCGTGTCGCCGGCCGCATCGCGCCTGACGTCGAAGATGGTGCCGATATCCTGCAAAACGTGGCCGCCGACGTCGACCAGCATCGGGCGCACGCGATCCTTGCCGATGTCGAACAGCACGTGCCCGCGCAGTACTGCAATGCGTCGCTGATGCGCATCGAACCGCACCTCGATGCGGCTGTCGCGGTCGAGCTGGATCAGCGTGCCATCGGAAAGCGTCAGCGCGCGTACGCCGGCGGCATTGCCCGCATAGCTCTGCACGGACGCCTGCGCGACCGTCTGCACGGGCACAGCATGCCTGGGCGCCAGGCCAAGCCATGCTGCGGCGATGGCCGCCGCCATGCCGGCGACACCGCCGAGCGCGAGCCCGATGTGGGACCTGCGCGCGGGCTGCGGGTTTCGCGTCCCGGGTTCGGCTTTCCCTACGCGCGGAAACATCACGATCGGATTGCTGTGCCGCGCCTGCTCCGCCAGCTCGTCCGCCGAGAGCTTCTCGAGTGCGGCGGCGGCCTTCACGTCGCCGTGCATCTGTGCGATCGCGAAATATTCGGCCACGTGCAGGGGCGAGGCGCGCAGCCAGTCCAGAAATGCGGTGCGCTGCCGTTCGCTGAGCGGTTCCTGCTGCTCGATGTACCAGGCCGCGGCCTGCTCGGTGATGCGGCGCGCTTGCCGCGCGGCGTCGAGTTGGGTCAATTCATTCATAGTCGGCCATCCGCTGCCGGCACGCTGCCAGTCCCTTTACGATGTACTTCTTGACCATATTGGTCGAAATCGACATGCGCTCGGCGATTTCCCGGTACGACAGCTCGTCGCGATAGTGCATCACCATCACCGCCCGGCATTTGGGCGGCAGGCGTTCCATCAGCGAGGCCAGGTGGCGCCGCCGCGATTCGCTGTCCACATCCGCTTCGACGTTGCTGGGCGCCACCAGGTGCTCCACGACGTGTTCCAGTTCATCGCTGCCCAGCGGCTGCTGCTGGCGCAGTACGGCGTGTTCCTTCACCAGGTTGGCCGCCACCGTGAACAAGTAGGCTTCGGGGCTGAGTATGTTGGCGGCGTCGGCCGGCTCCATGCGCAACAGGCGCAGGTAAACCTCCTGCACCAGGTCCTGTGCATCCCAGCGATGCGCCACCCGCCGCAGAAAATAGCTGCTCAACGTTGCCCGCTTCTCTGCGAACAATGCCGACCAGGTCGCATGCTTTTCGCGCATCAAGACCTCTTCGACCGTGCCGGCCGCAACCGGCTACGGTACTTGGAAGTTCGCAGAGACTAGGGTGAATGTGTGACGCTTTCGTGTAGATCCCCGGGCGGGGCTCAGGGTCGCACCGCGTTGAACGGAATGCAAATGCGCGGCAGGTCGTTGCCGTGCGGCTCCACGAAGTGCTCCAGCCAGTGCGGAAAAAGCACCAGCAAGCCGGCCGAAGGACGTAGCTGGATATCTTTATAGGCGTTCGCGCCGTTGCCTTTGGCAAACGAATTGAGCACGCCCAGGCGGGGATCCTTGAACACCAGCGCGCCGGATCCCTCCGGCACCTGCAGGTAGAACGTGCCGCAGAGCAGGGCGCCTTCGTGCAGATGCTGGAAGTTGAAGCCGCCGCGATCGTGGATATTCACCCAAGACTGCAAGGCGAACGCCGGGTTGCCAAGGCCCATCTCGGCGAACGCCTGTGCGCAGTAGCCGCGGGTGACGCCGAGCAGATCCGCAAACGCCGGCTGCTGCAACACCGCGTTGTCCGTGCTGTTCCAGCCGCCGCGATTGGTACGCCCGGCGGGTGCGGGGTTCGCTGTGCGCATCGCCTCGATGGCCTGCACCCACGACGCATATTGCGGCGCCGGATACTTCAGCGGTACCTGCCAGATGCGGGTGGCAAACAGGTCAAAGGCTTGTGCCGGCGGCAATGCGGGAGAGGCCGCAACGTTGTCGCCCATGGTTACGCTGTAAGTGCTGTTCATATCGTGTAAGACCTGCCCGTGAGGTTCAGTCTGGCAGCGGAATGTAACAGTTTGCGTAGCAGGTCGCTGTCTGCGGCCTTGCACAGCACGGTGGCAGTAGGCAATGTGGGCGGCACGACGGGCACACCTTTCTCCGCTATGGATGGGGCAGATAGCAATCCATGATCATCGGTCTGGTTTCGCTGCTCGTTTTGGTCACGCTGGCGATATTCGTCGCGTTGACCCGCTCGTCGGTGCACGACGTAAGCGGCGATGAGGAAGTCTTTCGATACAAGAAGTCGAATCTGACGGCCCTGCTCATCTGCGCACCGGCATTTGCCCTGCTTAGCTTTTGCACGTACGTGCTGGCACATCCACGGCCAACCGGAACGGCGCTGTATCCCTACCTGCTCGCGGGGATACTGCCGACCGTCGGTGCGACTTTTCTTTATATCTACATGCGCTCGTTCTCCATCGTTGCCGTTGAGAGTGGCCTGCGCATCACCCGTTTCAGCCGCGAAACATTCGTCGGCTATAAAGACATCAAAAAACTGACGCTGGTCCAAGGCGGAAAAGGCGGCATGACGCTATCGGCGTTCGATGCGGGCGAGCGGCGCATTTTCACGCTGAGCGACAGCTTCGAAGACGTGCCTGGCTTGTGCGGCCTGATCAGGGCGCGGGCGGATAAATTCGGGCTGGTGTACCGGCATCGCGACAGGTGGGGCAAGTGGACGTGACGGGCGGTGAGCGCATCCGTTCCGGTGGCGCAGAGGGGCTAAGATAAGTTCTTGCTTCTCCATCCGGGCACACCGGGAGAACGCCCCATGCCGATCGATCGCCGCGATTTCCTCAAGCTTGGTGGCCTCGCTGCCTTGAGCAGTGGCTTGCCCACGCTGGCGCAGGCGGCCGGGCCGGCTATGGCCATGGCAGGCAATGCCGACTACACCTTGCGCATCGCGCGCAGCCTGGTGGAACTGTCTCCCGATCACATCGTCTCGACCACCACGTACAACGACCAGTTTCCGGGGCCGCTGATCCGCCTCAAGGAAGGTCGGCGCGTGGTGGTCGACGTGTACAACGACACCGACGTGCCGGAGCAATTGCACTGGCACGGCCAGTTTCTGCCGGTGGATGTCGACGGCGCCGCCGAAGAAGGCACGCCATACATTCCCGCGCACGGCATGCGCCGGCTGTCGTTTGTGCCGGGTCCTGGGGGCTTGCGCTTCTATCACACCCACGTCGTGGCCGGCAGCGATTTGACCCTGGGCCAATACAGCGGCCAGGTAGGTCCGGTGTATATCGAGCCGCGCCACGAACCGGGCAACTACGATCACGAAATATTCCTGACGCTCAAGGAATTCGATCCGTTCTTCAGCAAGGGCGGCGACATGGCGATGGATTTCCTGCGCCCCGCCCAGCGCGATCGCACTTTGGAGCAGCGCGGCGAGTCTGCCATGCAGGCATCGCTGGCCAGCGGTCACGCCAAGGGCTATGAAGTGGGCTATCAGGCGTTTGCCATCAACGGTCGCGCGCTTGGGTCCGGCGAGCCGATCCGCGTGAAGCAGGGCGAGCGCGTGCTGCTGCACGTGCTCAACGGCAGCGCCACCGAAATACGCAGCCTTGCCCTGCCTGGCCACGTCTTCAAAGTCATCGCGCTGGATGGCAATCCCGTGCCGCATCCGGCCGACGTGCCGGTGCTGTGGATCGGCACCGCCGAACGCATCAGCGCCGTCGTCGAGATGAATCATCCAGGTACCTGGGTGCTGGGCGATCTCGACGATGACGATCGCGGCCACGGCATGGGCATCGTGGTGGAATACGCCGGGCATAGCGGAAAACCGCAATGGATCGCGCCGCCGCCCTTCGGTTGGGATTACCGGCTATTCGCTCTGCCGAATACGCGCGCGACCGAACCGGAGCAGATCATCGACCTGACCTTCGCCAAGCAGAATGCCGCCGACCACAGTTTCAATCGATGGACCATCAACGGGGTAGCATTCGACATGCAGGCGATGAAGCCGATGTTCCAGCTCGCATACGGCAAGCGCTACCGCCTGCGCATGCACAACGGCAGCGACGACATCCATCCGATGCACCTGCATCGGCACAGCTTCGAGATCGCCAGCATCGCCGGCCAGCCAACCGGCGGCATCATCAAGGACGTGGCGATGCTAGGCGGCTATCAGAGCATGGAAGTCGACTTTACCGCCGACCAGCGCGGCCTGTCGCTGTTCCACTGCCACGTGCAACTGCACCAGGATTTCGGGTTCATGGCGTTGTTCGAGTGCGCGTAGTTGAGGTTTCCGCGCGTTGGTCCGCTTTGGCCATCGTGGCATGGTGCGTCGTTGCATCGATGGCGAGGCTGTTCATCGGGATCTAGTGAAGCGTGTATGGATCCAGGTGAATTCTTTTATCAGGCCAGCATGGCAGCCAGGGTCGACACGCAAAGCACTACGCAGGTGGCGAAGAAGCTGCTGAGCATCAGGGTTTCGAATTTCATGGCGGTACTCCTGTAAACGGTTGGATGAGGCTTTCGAGTGTGTTGTTGCAAGCTCGATGCCAACCGCGCCAAAGCGGCGAAAACCGCATGGGAATGCGGTTTTTCAGGATACGGAGGAGAGCGTGACGATGTCCGCGGACGCTTGTCCGCACTGTCCGGACAGTGCGGTCACCCACCATCGGGTCGTAGGTTGGGTTACCTCGGACTTGATCCCTGTCTCTTGATCACATCTTTACGCTCTGCCACGTCAGCGAAATCGAGGTGGCTCAAATGCCCCAAACCCTTCCATCTTTCCGCCGTCATCCCGGCGAAAGCCGGGATCCAGCGACTTTACACGGCGAAGACACTGGATCCCGGCCTTCGCCGGGATGACGATATGAAAGGTTTTTGGCTTACTGGAACCACCTCGATTTCCATGAAAGCCAAAACGAAAGATGTGATCAAGAGACAAGACTTGATCCGACGGTAACCCAACGATCTGAGACGCTTTGACAAAACCAATCGGGTTACCCCCCGGAGCAGGTCCGGGGTAACCCAACCTACAAGCGCGGTTCGTCGCTGCGTTTCAATCGTCAAAAGGCTGCTTGCCCAGCGCGCCCACCACGTAATCCACAAAACAGGTAATGCGCGAAGCGAGTGTGGTGTTGCGGTAGTAGACGGCATTGATCGGCTGGCGCACGTCCAGCGTTTGCCGGGGGAACAGCGGCACCAGCCGGCCGCTCTTGCGATCGCCGCGCGTCATGAAGTCCGACAGGCAGGCAATGCCCAGTCCTGCCAGCGCCATCTGCCGGATGGTTTCGCCGCTGGATGACGCAATGTTGGGTTTGATGTGCACGGCATTGCCATCCGCACCGCGCAGCGGCCAGTCGTTCAAGGTCTCCGGCTGGTTGAAGCCGAGCAACTGGTGCTGGCCGAGCTGTGCCGGTTTGGTCGGCGTGCCGTGGCGTTCCAGATAGGCGGGGCTCGCAAGCAAGCGCACGCGGCTGCTGCCGATCGGGCGGGCGTGCAGAGTGGAGTCTTTCAGCGAGCCGATGCGAAAGGCCACATCCGTGCGCCGCTCGATAAGGTCGATGATGCCCTCGTTCGAATTCAGTTCCAGCTCCACCTCCGGATAGCGTGCGCGGAAACCGTCCAGCAGCGGCACGATCACGTGCAGCATGAACGGTGTTGCGGCATCCACGCGCAAACGTCCCACCGGGCGCATGCGCCGTGCAGCCATCTGCTCTTCGGCTTCGTCCACCGAGGCGAGGATGGCGCGTGCGCGTTGCAGAAAGGCTTCTCCTTCCTCGGTCAACTCCAGGCGCCGGGTGGTTCGTTGCAGCAGGGTGGTTTGCAGCTTTTCTTCCAGGCGCCCCAGCGTTCGGCTGGTGGCCGAGATGGTGAGCCCCAACTGCTCCGAGGCCGCCGTGATGGAGCCGGTATCCACCACCGCTACGAATGCCTGCAATTCGTCGAGGGTGCTTTTCATATTTGATTTCAAATCAAAAGTATTTCCCTTATACGCGGCTTAATCTGCAAATGTAAAGCGAGCAGACTGCGCCTCTGCATTCCTCGTTCAACGCTACCGGAGTCATTCCATGAGCATTCCTTCCTTTGGTGTCGGCACCTTCCGCCTGACCGGCCAGACCGTGATCGACTCGGTGCGCAACGCGCTCGAACTCGGTTACCGCGCCGTGGATACGGCGCAGATCTACGGCAACGAAGCCGAGGTGGGCCAGGCGATCGCCGAAAGCGGTGTCCCGCGCGGCGAGTTGTTCGTCACCACCAAAATCTGGGTGGACAATTACGCCAAAGACAAACTGGTGCCCAGCCTGCGCGAAAGCCTGGAGAAGCTGCGTACCGACCACGTCGACCTCACCCTCATTCACTGGCCGGCGCCGGGCAATGGCGTGGCCTTGTCCGAGACACTGAGCGCGCTAGCCGAAGCCAAGGCGCTCGGCCTGACGCGGCAGATCGGCGTATCCAATTTCAATATCGAACTGACCAAGCAGGCGATTGCCATCGTCGGCAAGAACGAAATCGCCACCAACCAGATCGAGCTCAGCCCTTATCTGCAAAGCCACGTGCTGACGGCGTTTCTGAAAGAGCAGGGCATCACCGTCACCTCGTATATGACGCTGGCCTACGGCAAGGTGCTGAAAGACCCCGTGCTCGCGCAGATCGCCGACAAGCACCGCGCAACCGTTGCGCAGGTGGCCCTGGCCTGGGCGCTGCAACTCGGCTACGCGGTGATTCCCTCGTCGACCAGGCGCGAAAACCTCGCCAGCAATCTGCTCGCCCGCGGGCTGCAACTGGATGCCGACGATATGGCAAAGATCGCCAGGCTCGAACGCAACGGCCGCGAGGTCAGCCCGCAGGGCCTGGCCCCGGTGTGGGATTGAAGGAGACACATCATGCGCAACGACATTGATCCACTGTTCCAACCGTACACGCTCGGCACACTGCAATTGCCCAACCGTATCGTGATGCCGCCGATGACACGCTCGCGCGCCAGCCAGCCCGGCGACGAGCCGAACGACCTGATGGCCCGGTATTACGCCCAACGCGCCAGCGCCGGCTTGATCGTCAGCGAAGGCACCTGGGTGTCGCCGCTAGGCAAAGGCTATGCGTGGACACCAGGCATCTACACGCCCGCGCAGGTGGCCGGCTGGCGCAAGGTGACCCAGGCGGTGCACGATGCGGGCGGGCGCATCTTCGCGCAGCTGTGGCACGTCGGCCGCCTCAGTCACACCAGCCTCCTCGACGGCCGCGCGCCGGTATCTCCCTCCGCGATCCAGGCCGAAGGGGTGAACGTGTTTGTCGCCGAAAGCGATGGCCAACCCGGTTTCGTGCAGGCATCGCAACCGCACGCGTTGCAGATCGACGACATCCACGCCCTGGTCGACGACTTCCGCCAGGCTGCGCGCAACGCCATGGCTGCCGGCTTCGACGGCATGGAATTGCACGCGGCAAACGGCTATCTCGTCAATCAGTTCATCGATTCCAATGCCAACAATCGCACCGACGAATACGGCGGCTCGCTGGAAAACCGCCTGCGCTTTCTCGCCGAAGTCACCCAGGCGATGATCGAAGGCACCGGCGACAAGGGCCGCGTAGGCATCCGCCTGGCGCCGCTCACCACGCTCAATGGTTGCGCCGACGCCGATCCGCAAACCACCTACATCGCCGCCGCCGAGCTGCTCGGCAAACTCGGTGTGGCCTATATCCACATCGCCGAAGCAGATTGGGAAGATGCACCGCACATGCCTGCCACCTTCAAGCGCAAGCTGCGCGAGGTCTATCCCGGCGCGCTGATCTACGCCGGCAAGTACACCGCCGAGCGCGCACGCAGCGCGTTGAACGAAGGCTGGGCCGACCTGGTCGCCTTCGGCCGTCCCTTTGTCGCCAATCCCGATCTGCCGGAACGCCTGCGCATCAACGCACCGCTCAACGTGCACGATCGCAACACCCTGTTCGGCGGCGATGCGCGCGGCCTCACCGACTACCCGGCCATGGCCGTGTTCATGCCGTAGCCGATAGCGGTTGCGAATAAGTACGAAGGCATGCACCGATAGCACGTGCGACGCCAGGGAAAACCCCGCACACGCACATCATCCCGAACCCATATACAGGCAACGCCGCCGCTTATTAGCCTGATACCGTCATCGGCGCACTTCGCTAATCCCGAACGCCGATGACCCATGCAGCAATGCTTGGAGAAGCGCGGATCGTGAGAGCACCAACTCTCACGACCCGCTAAGTCAAACCAACTATCAGAGAGTTGATCATGACCTCCATGGATCATACGGCAGCCTCACGGCATTTGGTTCCCATCGAACCAAAATCTAAATCCGCTTCGTCCGTCGACGATGCACGCCGAGCTGAGCGTGCAGAGCGGGAGCGACGGCAAAGCTACGCGTCTCAACGGGCCGGCACCGCGCTTGCCGTGGCGGTGATCGAGGGTCTGCTCAAGGCTCACCGCATCTCCAAGTACGCAGGCGACACCGGCAAAAGAACGAATCTCTTGCCGCTCAACCCGGTGCAACAGATCGGCCTGGAGACCGCCATCGACCTCCTGCATCTTCACGTCGACACGCTCAGCCACGAGGGAGGTGGATAGACCGGGCGTGTCCGTGTGACGAGGTCATTGGGCGCATGGCGTCAGAAACGATGCGCCATTTTCGGCACGCTGTAGTGAGAGCGGCGTGCCGGTTTTTTGATGAATAAAAGACTTGCGTTCCGGCCAATCGAGCGGGCGCTTTATTCGCGCCGTCGAGACTTGCGCGAATAAGCCACTGCGCCGAGTACGATGGCCGTCAAAAAGGAAGACAACGCTACCGTTTCATTTGTCTCAGTCACTTCAGGTGGTGCATCGCCGACCTGCGTCACTTTGATGAGCTTCGGCTTCAAGAAGAAAGACGGCAGCAAGACATAGTCGCGACGGTGATAGCTGCTGCCCTGCGAAAAGCCATCGCGGCCGCCAAGCACCAGCGGCATTTGTCCAGGGTAAGCCATAAGTACACGGTCAAACGCAGGCAGCGGGAAAAAGTAGGTGTACACCACGGATGGCAATAAAAATGGGATCAGTAAAAATCCAACCAAAGAGAGCAGTAGCAGCACAAAGGATGCTTTCTTTCCCAAGTCGTTTATTCCATAAAAGACCAATGAGCGCCCCGGCTTTTCGGTTAAGCACCGGCATGGCGCATGCTGCTTCGCGTTACAAATGGAAATGCTAAAGCGATATGGATACCACTGAAGACATAAGCGCGTGCATTACACAAGCATCTCACTCACAGTAAGTATCTGGCTCGCAAAAGCAAAGCTCCTGAGTTGAAGGACCAAAGCGTCCGTTTTAATCTCCAGCGCACCCAAATCATCCGACTGGCGACGAAGCTCCTTTTGAACGACATCACTGGCCAAAACGAGTTGTTCAAAGTTTAGTGAGTCGCGCGATTCTTCGATGGCCCGTATGGCGGCCTGATCCGCAGCTATATAGGCCACCCGAGCCGCATATGCAGCTTCCTGAACATCGCAGGTCATCAGGCATCGAATGACATATGTCAATGAGTAAAGGGTATGCTCACTGTAAATATGGAGCGGAGCCCAATCAGTCTGTTCTTCTGGATACAGAGACTCGACAATTTTCAACTGTTCGGACCAGTGCGTATCGTCGCTCTTTGCGGAATCGACAAACTCCCACAATTTTTCAACTATACGGCGTGGTACGGCGCGCGCTTCGGGCGCGAATTTATCCGCATAAGCCTCGTAAGCATTTAGCTGCCGTGTTGCGCAACACAAAGCAAACGTGATGGCAGATTTTATTTGAAGTGTAGAAAGTCGTTGAACCAATGAAGGCTCATCAAATATTAAAATGTTCATAGCAGCGGTGCACGCCATACAGCTGTTGTTGGACTGGTAATGGTTCCGCCTGATTGCTGAATTGCCTGCTGGCAATCAGGGCAAAACGGTCTCGAAGTTGCCATAAATGATGGTGCATATCCTTGCGTCTCAGAGGTCGATAGAACTGTTATTTCCGCGTGCGCCCTTGACTGCTTTCCCAAAATCTCGCCTGCCATCTGCGTGGCACGCTGTGCTGGCTCTAAATCTCGACCGCCTTGTCCGAGAATTCTAACCCCCTGTGTAGTATCCAAAACTGCCACAGTTCGATGATTCTGAGCAACCGGATCGAGCATGGCCGCCAGCTCTTGGGCTCGACTTTCTGCTGTAACTGCTGGCTTCAGTTCAGGAGCTATTTTGACTGCGCTGAATAACACGTCAGCCAGTTTATTCAGTCCCGCAGGAATGGCGCCAAGTTCAGGTTGTTCCGCAACTAGTGGCTGCGTAAGTTGATCTGCAACTTCCATGAAGTTGTCCGCAGCTTCTAGCTGCGCCACTTGCACGTGATCAATTAAAGCAGGGTCATCCGTGCCCAACTCGTTAGCAAGCGGTAAAGACTGCCTGCCGTTCGGGTCGATATTCAGAATTGGATTGTTATTTGCGTAGCCGTACCGATTGAACTTGTAGGCATTGCCCGGGGCAATGCCTACCGGATCGACACTTAGGAAATGCGCAATTACTGGGTCATAGTAACGCGCCTGCATATAGACGAGGTTCGTCTCGGGATCATTAACGTGCCCCGTGTAACCCGGTCCGCTCGGCGATGTGCCTAAAGCTGTTGTTCCATAAGGCGTGTAATCGTATGTCTGTGTGATGTTGCCATTGGCATCAGCTTCTGCAAGCGGCGTGCCCTGCGGATCGGTGTAGACGTAAGTGACTGTCCCCTGTTGCTGAGCGTGTAATGCACTGCTCGTGATTAAGAAGAGTAGGTAAATAAACAGCTTTATCCAAAGCCCGCGGCTTCCCTGACCAGCCATATTTCTTCCTCATTGTCCCCTAACGGTGTCAGCAGGTTACCCTAAAGCAGTTCGCCAGTAACCGTCCTGAGAATTAACAATCAGTGCAATGTTGAGTTCTGGCAAGAGGCGGTCCTTGTAGACGTCGGGGGCTAGCCGCCTAATGCGTATGAGGGCACGGCCTGCAAATGGACCATTGGTGTCGGCCATGCTGGCCCTGCAGTCCATCAAGGGGAAGCCTCAGGGTCAGAGTGCAGTTCCTCACGAACTCTTTCCATTTCTTGCGTTGCGCTGGCCCCGGATCGGCCTGGAACCGCCATCGACTTCCAGCATCATCACATCGACACGCTTAGCCACGAGGGAGGTGGATAGACCGGGCGTGTCCGTGTGATGAGGTCATTGGGCGCATGGCGTCAGAAATGATGCGCCGTTTTCGGCACGCTGTTGTGAGAGCGGAGTGCCGGCTTTTTGATGAATAGAAGACTTTCATCCTGGCCAATCAGGCGGGCGCTTTATTCGCGCCGTCGCGACTTACGCGCATAAGCCACTGCGCCGAGTAGGATGGCCGTCAAAAAGGAAGACAACGCTACCGTTTCATTTGTCTCAGTCACTTCAGGTGGTGCATCGCCGACCTGCGTCACTTTGATGAGCTTCGGCTTCAAGAAGAAAGATGGCAGCAAGACATAGTCGCGACGGTGATAGCTGCTTCCCTGCGAAAAGCCATCGCGGCCGCCAAGCACCAGCGGTATCTGTCCGGGATAAGCCGTAAGCGTCTGGTCAAACGCGGGCAATGGGAAAAAATGGGAATACGCCGCGGGCAAAGAAAGCGCGGCCAGTAAAAACGCAACGACGAAGAGTGATCGCTTCACGGAGGGTCCGTCCTTTCCAAGTCGGTGACTGGGCAAAAGCCTAATGCCATGCGCGGAAAAAGCGTAGGGTCAATGTGATCCAGGGGATGGTTACCCATCGCTGGCTTTCAGGTAACCTCCTGAAATCCATGAAACATCAACGAGGCTCGCTGATATGCGTCCGCTTTAGGTGGGTGGTCTCATTGCTCCATTGTTTGCCCCACTGATGTTCTTTCTAGTTATATCGCTTTGTAGCGTGGCGACAGATGGGTGGGTTCAAGGAACTCACGACTGGCAGGCTGGCGTAGCGGCAACGGTGGCATTCGTTCTACCCGTGAGTTACCTCGCGACGTGGCTTCTTGGCATGCCGTGCATCTACTGGCTAAAGAGACATTCGCGTCTGTCCACTCTCAACACCTGTGTTGCGGCGGTCCTATGTGGCGTGGTTGCGATGTGGGTCGTTCAATTTATCGGCAAAGTAGGCCCCCTCAGTTGGCGACCACTCGCTTTTGGAGCGCTAACCGGCGCAGGGTTGGCTGCATGTGTGGTGTTGCCCATGTGCTGGATTATCGGGATATCGAAGCGAGCCGACGTTGGCGGGTGAAGACGCATTTTCATTTGCAGCGATAGTTGGTTTGGTTCGTCAAACCCGACGCCTAATCTGAAGTAGATAAGCAAATTACTCCGGATAAAAATAAATGAATGTTGAAAGCAAATATATTTTGGAGATGAAAGAAAAGGCCGGCGCAGCGTTCAAGCGACACGACTTTCAGCTCGCGCTCGCACTTTCGGAGAAGTTGGTGGAGGAAAACGTGCCGTCGGCATTTTTTACCTGCGGCTTGATCATGGAAAGAGGCTGGTTGAATGGCGTTGCAGATCTTGAAAAGGCTTTATTTTTCTATAGAAATCTCGCCATAAAGTTTAATGATGATGAAGGTTATCTCGGCTGTGTCCGAATTTTTCTGGCGCGGCGCGAACTGGTTAATCGAGAGAAGGCCATGCGCTATTGCCAGGACGCGACACGAGGGCGTCTGAGGCATCTTGCCTACCTGCTCATGGGAAGAGTCTATGAAGAATTGTATGAAGTACCCGAGTACACGCTGGCCAGGAAAGCGTATTTAGCGTCATTTTTTTCGGGATCGGCCTGGGCTTTACGAAAATATGCTTTGTCACTCAAGAAGTCTCATCAAATCGTCGGCAGCGTTTTAATCCACATCGTTGCTACGGTGGTCTCTCCCATCATGGTCCTGTTTGGCGGAGTAAGGGTCACTCGTAAAGGGTGATGTTCACGCCTCACCCAGGCAACGAGCCTGAGTGAGGCGCGCACTTCTTCGTGAACCTTTTGAGCATGATGCCGTGTGCTGGAATTGATCGGCGCGTGCCTAACGTCCGCGGCCACCGTAGTTGCCGGAGATCGTGGCCGGTGGGGCCGAAGGGGTAAAGCTACTCTGCATATTGGTGAAGTTGTTCAAAACGTCGCGACTGACCAGGCCCAACTTGCCGGTGGAGTCGTGCCCCCAATACCAACTGCCAGTCGGTACGGGACTGGCCGAGACATACGCGAAATGAACGTTGTAGCCGCCCGTACTAAGCGCGTCGGTTTGCAGCGCCAGGTTGATGATGAACTGGGACGCCATCGGCTTCCCATCTTTGTCCTTGGCCGGCGTATGGATCATGTCGGCCAAGTTGCTGCGCAGCAGCTTCATGAGATCGGGCGAAAGTTTATAAGCCGGCGAGATATCGGTAATTTTGCCCTGTGCATTTACGTGCACCAATACCGGCTCGATATCGTGGTTATTGGCATAGCCCAGCGTCGCCGGCCCGTCGGCAATGGCATTCATACTGCCGAGCAACACGACGATTAAAGCGGGAATCACTAATGCGCGCACGTCATTCTCCCTGTGACAGTTGGCATTGAGCTTCTTACGCTCAGTAAATCGCCGAGTCAAGGAGCAAAGCGATAATGGCCCGATAACCTCTTTGTTGGTCTAGTAAAATTTTTATAAATTCATTTATGGGGCGACCGGCCTTTTCGCAATTGGAAATGCGAACGAGGTTAGCTTTATTGAGATTATTCAAGCATTTGATCAATGATGCTGATTTCCATCATTTGATCTGAATTATGCGTTTGGTTGAGGTCAACCCCGGAGCTGAGTCTGGAGGTTCCCTGCGGTGTTTTGCTCGATCATT
This sequence comes from Dyella mobilis, assembly GCF_016904945.1. Classification (GTDB taxonomy): domain Bacteria; phylum Pseudomonadota; class Gammaproteobacteria; order Xanthomonadales; family Rhodanobacteraceae; genus Dyella_B; species Dyella_B mobilis. The sequence goes on along the minus strand of NZ_JADIKF010000038.1, from coordinate 198,123 downwards.
CCTGCAAAATAAGCGTTACATCCAAACTGATCGAGGCCTTCAAAAAGGCTCGCCGTCACCCCAGCGAAAGCTGGGGTCCAGCGACTTTCCCGCACAGAAGCACCGGGTCTCGATAAGTCATCGTTCTTGAGGCTTAAAAGTTGTCACCAAGAGATCGAAACCATATTTGCGCCCAATAGATTTACGTGATCTTGAACGATTATCGATTCTCCCGTGAATGGTCTACCGTATGCACGAGGTTGACAGGTGGTGACGTCTTCGGACGTGATCTCGTCTCGATAAGTTATAACCATCGGGCAATTCTTGTATGAGCTCACGCCCAGCACCGTCGCCTGGGTCGTCACCGGATGCCCGGGCGCAAGGATCACGACGAAGCGCAAAATGGCACGAGCACAAAACCAGCTTATCGGCACGAGTACGGCAAGGAGGAGGACGCCTCTGGCAGCAGCGGAACCCGGCGTAGCCTGTAGTGTGGCGCCACTTCTGTCGTGATATCTGAATCCGTTGCTTTTTAGCTTCTTCCACCACAACCAGGTGATGGCCGCCGCTAAGAGGCAAGCCGCCGGTGGGAGCAGATATTCGGTGACGAAGGGTTTCAGGCCCACCCCGGTGGAAGTGGACAGGCTTATTAACAGGAAAGCGGGGCCACCGATCAGCATGAGCAACATAAAAGAAATGCCGACTTTCAATTGCTCGTCTGCGGAATCCTCGATCGGTGTCGCATCGGTGCTCATAAAAATGTCCGCGTCAATTTATTAGTTGCGCTTTGCGTTGGGCAGAATCAGTGGCGTAAAGCGCGCTATGTCCCACGATAATTTATCCCAGTGCGCTCGCGGCAATCGTGTCATTGGTTGAATGAGAGAGGAGCTTTCCGAATGGTCTCGGTAAAGTTCACTCCGATCCCAGCTTTCGTCGTCTTAGCGCGAACTCGATCAGTATGCCTTAGGCGCTGCGGTGCACTGGCCTTCGAGAGTAGAGAGGGCGTGTTCGGTGAGGTTGAGGATGGCACCTCGCTGCACGTTCGCCACCAAAGCCTTGCCGGTGGTGTCGTAATTCCAGCCCCTCAGCTCGATCGCGTTGCGCGTGGTGCAATTGAACATTACTTCGCTGATGCGAGTGGTATAGCTGTCGGCGCCGACGATCTTTGCAGGCGAGTAGTCGGCCTTCAGCCAGACATAAACGTTCCCCTTGGCGCGTATCGCCCAGGACAGGTCGATCGAATAAGCCGTTCCGGCCACGGCCCCACCGGAGTACCACACCGGTACGGTGCCCTTCCGCAGACGTTGACCATCCTTCGCATCAGGCAGTGGTTGCTCGATGAGGCAGCCGGGATGCATGGTGCGACTCGGCCTTGATAGATGGTCTGCACCGAGGCACAAAAGATTCGGGCCCGACGAGCTGGTGTCGCCGGAGTTGTGGGTCATCGCGCTGGCAGTACCCACGCCCGCAGTCAAAGAAAAGAGAGCCACGACAAGCGTCCATTTGCTAGGCACGCTGTTACTCCTACGTCGCATGGAAGGATTTAAACGAAGCTTTCAACATCCGCCCGGGTTTAGGAAATCTGGGTCAGAGTGCGCCTTTCCCTTGGGGAGGTGCACTCCGACTTCCGTTTCGCCCCCGCCACCGTTCAATCAAGGCTTGGGCGACGGATAGTTGCAGCCCGTGAAGTAGCAGAAGCCTGACGCGTTTGGATTTGAAGTTGCTGTCGAGAGCCACGTTCCCGGATACGAAGACGGAGCGGGGTAGGGAGATGGCGAGCTCATGATGCCGTAGCCTGGCGTGTCTTCTGCCTGGAATGCCCTGAAGTAAATGAAGTACGTGAGCCAAGGGAAGTTTTCCTGGCTCAAAGTAACGGCATCGGCCATCCACGTCGCGGCCGTAGCTTGCGAGTCCGTTGGGCAGGAGGATTGCGCGGTAGAAGCGCATACCGAGTATCCGGTTTCAGAGAAAATCATCGGTATGGACCCGTCTCCGTGCTGCGTAAAGACGTTGTATACCGTGTTATTGGGTGTTACCCAGGTCGAGGTTGTTGCGTCGCCAAGAATGTAAGGGTGCCAGCTTCCGCCGTCAAAATAGTCGCGATGATTTTTGCTTGGCCACGATCCAGAATCGATATCTGCGTAGATGGAACTGACGAAGTTCGCCAAATTTTGAAAAGTGCCGTCGTACTTCATGTTTCCATTTTCGTCGGGCTCCGTAGGGCTCGGCGGCGGCATAAACACGACCGCATTCGGAATTTGACCGTGTATGGCGGCATGCGCGGCGTACATCAGGTCAGTCGTGATGGCTGCGGATTCCTGCGGGGTAAAGTAGGCAAGGTGGCCCGGGCAAAAATTGTCTGCTGGAGAAGTGTCGGGTAGCAGCAGTCCGTTTGTTTCGTTGGCGGGTTCCCAGAATTGGATTGTTGGAAGCGCCTGAGCCATGGTGGCTCTCGCTTGTGCATAGTTGCTCAGGAACGTCTCATAAGCACTGCCTGGCGTGGTATTCCTGCATGGGATGTAGTCTGCAATGCCCCCTGTCATCCATGCTGGATATCTACCATCCATTGCAATAACCGTTATGCCGTTGCTCTGTAGTTGGGATACGGCCTCCTGAGCTAATGCCATGTTCGTAGTGTTGACCTGTGTCGGGCTCTGGAGCAAATCATCCGAGAGCGTCCATAGCCTTACTACCCGCGCGTTGATGCCGTTTCCATTCAGGGCATTGACTTGGGCACTGATAGTCCAACCGCTGTATAGGTTCGCATCTTCAACCATTTCCTCGCCGATACCCAGGCTTCCGGCTCCGGCCGGCACGGTCGATGCATTTTGTGGCTGCCCGCAGTAGAAAAAGCGGTAATCAACATTAGGCGTGCCAAGTGCTGGATAGGCGGTATAACCAGCAGGACAGGTCAAAGGGGTCCCTGTTGCGGGATTGGTGTAAGGATTACTTCCATCCCCCGTCATGCCGCCAAAATACATGACCGCACTAGTGGAGTCGTTTGAGTGCGGCCTGTAGCAATAAAAGAGATTGTTGTCGACATTCGGAGTGCCGAGAACCTTTGCCATGCTGTAGCCTGGAGGGCAGCTATCTGTGTGCGTGAAAGGATTGACGTAGTAAAAATAGCCTTTCCATGGGACCGCATAATAAGCGGTGCTGCCAGCCAGTCCGACCATGCCGCCAAAATCGTATAAGGGCGCTTGTCCGGCGACGTGCTGACGTCCGCAAAAATACATTGACCAGTCGACGTTGGATGTCCCGTAAACGAGATACGCGCTGTAGCCATCCGGACATGACGCTGCGTTGGTATAGGGGTTGGGATATATCCCGCCATTGGTGTACCCGAACATGCCACCGAAGTCCCACGCCGTATCTGCATGGGCAGGAGACATTGCGAGCAGCAAAACGGAAAGCATCCCAGCTATGAAGCGCATCATACGCAGGTCCTTCGATTGCATAAGTTCCAGATCCCCTGAAAATTTCCGTCGTTAGCCAGCAGTTTCTTGTGACGGTGAACGAGTGAGAGTCTCGGGGCTGGAGGTAGCAAGACCCATTCAACTACCTCCAGCCGCTATCGACATCGGCTTACCAGTTGTACGCAATCTTCCCAAACCAATACCGCCCGTCGAATCCGAACGGCGACAGCGACGAGTATTGCAGGCCGACGGCCGCGTATTCGTCACCGGCGATATTGGCCAGGAGCACCTTGGTGGGATATTGGTTGAACAGATTGTCGACGCCCGCCGAGAACGTCCATTGGCGCCAGTTGTAAGAGGCGGTGAGGTCGGTGATCCAGCGAGCGGCATAGACCTGCCCGGTCGACGGAGCGCCGAAGTCGTTGATGGATTGCGGTGTATCGATGCTGATTTCGCTCACCTCGCCATAGCGGGTGACGTCGGCGTGCAGTTTGAAATGGTGGTAGTTCCAGTCGCCGCTGAACACGTACTTGGTGCGCGGCGTGCCATCGGTGAGCAACGCCTGGCTGTACGGGCCGAACAGATCCGGGTTGGTGACGCCGTTGACGCTGATCCGGTTGTAGTTGGCACTGACGCTGCCGACCAGGTTGCCCCAATTGCCCAGGCTCTCGGTGCCGTTGAACACGACATCGGCGCCGCGGCTGGTGACATTGGCGCCGTTGAGGAAGAACTGGATTTCGCCGTATTGTGGATAGTTGGGGTTGGTATTGTTCATCTGATCGCTGTAGACGATCTGATGATTCACCCGCACCTGGTACAGATCCACAGTGCTGCTGATGTTGTTGTTGGGCTGCCAGACACCGCCCACCGAAATATTGGTGGATTGCTCCGGGGTAAGCGGCTTGGCGCCGTAGGAGATGGCCAGCGGATTGTTTGGCCTCAACGTGCCCACCTGGACCAGCTGCTCGTTCTCCACCAGGGTTACGGTGGAGCTGTAGTTCATCTGTGCCAGCGAGGGCGCGCGGAAGCCGTTGGACACCGTGCCGCGCAGTGCGAACGTGTCGGTGAACTGGTAGCGCGCCGACAGTTTGCCGGCGGCCACGCTGCCGATGCCGTCGTCGTAGTCTTCGAAGCGGCCGGCGGCGCCGACGGACAGCTTGTCGCTGACGTCGTTCTCCAAGTCGATATAGACGGCCCCGTTATCGCGTTTCCAGGTACCGGCAAGGCTGGGCTTGATGCCGCCCCATACCTGCGAACCGGCCGTGTACACGTCGCCGGTGTTGGGATCGATGGTGTTGGGGTTGAAGTACCAGGATGCGGCATCGCCCGAGCCGATGGCGTAAGTATCCTGTTTGAATTCGGCACCCCAGGCCACCGACAGCGGGTTTTTCAGGAAGCCCAGATCGAACTCGCGGTTGGCGTCGAAGTCCAGCGTGAACAACCGGGTGGTGTAGCTGCCGGCATAGAAGGATGTCGGTGAGTAACCGGTGGAGTAATACAGGTTGCTGTTGATCGAGTTGTCAATGTTGAACTGCAGATTGTTCTCGCCGTAGTTGGCGGAAAGATCCCAGTTCCAGCCCAGCGCCCGGCCACGCACACCGAACACGCCTTGGTAGTCCTTGGTGGGGTTGTCGAAATGCGGCAGGAACCCGTCCGGATAAACGGCCGGTACGTTGTTGTCGTAGTTGTTCCAGAAGCGCCAGAAGCCGTTGGAGCGGGTGGTGCGCTTGCTCAGATCGAGATAGCCGTACAGCTGGGCGGCGCTGCTCAGGTCGTATTGGAAATTGAGCACCGCCTGGTAGATCTTCTGCGCCGGTTCGCCGTAGCGCTCGTAAGGTGTCGGCGGCGGGAAGTTGGTGCCGTAGAAGACGGCCGGCGGATAGTTCACCGTGGGGTCGGTGACCGCGGCCCGGTTGGTGCTCATCACGCTCTGGTAATTGAAGGACAGGCGCAGCCACCCCGGCGCGGTGCCGCCGTTGACGGCCTTGCCCAGCGGAATGGCCGTGGAACCTTCCACGCCGTTGTTGGCGCCATCACCCTTGTCCATGATGCCGCCGTAGGTGTCGATCTCGCTCTTGCCGGCACCCGGGGCGCCTTTGAGGATGACGTTGACCACGCCGGCGATCGCATCGGAGCCGTATTGCGCTGCTGCGCCATCGCGCAGCACTTCGATGTGGTCGATGGCCGACATCGGAATCGAGTTGAAATCCACCGGCGCGGAGCCGCGGCCGACCGCGTAGTTGTAATTGATCAGCGAAGAGGTGTGATAGCGCTTGCCGTTGACCAGCACCAGCACGTCGTCGGGCGAGAGTCCGCGCAAGGTCGCGGGGCGCAGGCCATCGTTGCCGTCGGTGATGGCCGTGTGCGGAAAGTCCAGGGAGGGCAGCAACACGTTCAGTGCGCTGGCAAGATCGGTCTGGCCCGTGGCCTGCAGATCTCCGGGTGAAATCACATCGATCGGCGAGAGCGATTCGGCCACCGTGCGATCGGTGGTACGCGTACCCGTAACAATAACCTGCTGCAGCTGCTTGACGTTGCTGCCCTGCTGGGAGCTGTCACTTTGCGAGGCAGTGTCTTGTGCGTGGAGTGATGAAACAGCCAACCCTGCGACAACCAACGACAGCCACAGTGCGTGACGTTTGCATGGCATGCCCTTTCGGCCAACGGTCATAAAATCCCCTCTTTGATTTATGGACGCAAGTACAACGGCATTGATGGAATGATTCGTCCATCAGCGCATTGGCGCTCCCCAGCACCAATGTTTGAGCAATATGCCAAGAAGATCCGCGCAACGTGTTGCGCGACGCAGCATCGACCCACGCTTGCGCGTGGCTGACAAAAACCCGTTCGGCGGCGCAGTGGCGGAGTTAGCACGTGAGCTGGTGAATTTGGTGTGATCCAGCGCTCGGCACGTACCAGGCGTGTGCTTCGTTGGTGACTGCACGTGTACCGCGGTGTCTGGTTGCACGAGGCAGCAGCCAAGGCAGGCGACACCGGCTTTGCCGCGTGAGGCGGACTTCAACCGACAGGCTCCAGATCATCCGGAAAACGGGATGCCCAATCCCAGTCGCCATCGGGCACCGCCTTGGCGCTTCGCCGCCAGGCCCGGTTGAGATGCGCGTATACGTGACCCAGGTCTATGCGAAGGTCTTCATCGCTATAGTCCGGATCGTGCTCGATATCCTTTATCAGGTTTCCGAGATGCTCCAGGGCATCTTCGAGCTCATACATAAATGAGCACCATTCAACCGGTTGAAGTTGCTTGTCGATCATCTCGCACCTGGTTTATTTCGCTTGGGTCAAGGTGGCCATGTCCGCCTCAAGTGGCGGAACACTGGCTATCTTTTAATGAGTTTGACGGCGGATTGCCTGACTTTGACGTCACATCCGGTTTCCAACTCCAGGACAAGTAGCGGATCCGGATGCAGCTCCACTATCGTCACCAGCGAACCAAAAGAGCCCGCCAGTTCTCCGGATACAACTTGAACGTAATCGTTGTGCATAAAGCGTACGCCGGGTATCGCTTCGCGGTTTAGAAATGCCTGGCAGATATCCACGTGCTTCCCCTCACATTCCATTCTTTCACTAGTTTTCATACAAGCGACGGTATCCGTGCCACTCAAACCCGCGATCGGTGATGGACATCTCCGGGTATGAAACACCATTGACCACCTGGGCATCACGGCGTATCAGTCGAAGCTTCTTATCGGGATCGAACACGAGGCTCAAACCGGTATTGGCAACCTGACACTGCATGACACCAGGGCCGCTCCCAAAGCAAAAGCCCAAATCGAGCTTCTTTCGAACGTCCTCCATGGTCTGCATCGGGGCAGCGTACGGCTTCAGTTTGGCCAGAATTTCATCCCGCGTGGAACTTGCGTAAATAATCGCATCTATCTCTTTCGCAGTCCGATCAGTCGACGTGTTCGACTGTTGCTGACCCGATGCAACGCTTGGATTCAAAGTCACAGTGAGCCCGGCAAACAAAATTGCCAGAGCGGAACACAAGGGGTGGCGAAACGAGTTCATGGATACCTGCCGGGTTTCGTGAGGTGAAAAGTGGCGATTGAAATTAAGCGAGCATCTTCCATGCTGGGCACGGTGGTCGAAAGCGGACGTTTACACGTGACTGGCTACGCAACCACCAGCACATCACCGTTTTCTACGGTAAAGCATTCGTATTGATCGTTATCGCTGAAAATTTCCAGCACGGTGCCAGAATCGAAAGCCAATTCAAGCCCGCCGTCGACAGCCGCGTTGGCGCTTTTGATTCCGTCCCCAAGCAGCGAAAACAATGCCACCGCGTCCTCGATCTCTCCCTCGAATCGCTTCAAGGGAGGTCTGGATTGGCCGATTGCAAATCCGCCAAAGATCTTGATGACTACTTGCCGATCTCCAGCGATGGTAGATGCCCCAGTGCTGACGCAAATCTGATCAATGTGGACTCCGGCAAGAAATGAAAAATCGGTGTTTCGATCAAGTTTGTACACGTGAATTTTCCCAGCTGCTAGCCGGCGTACGAGTTGATGAGGTGTTGCCTGAAATCGAAAGCCGATATCTTGCAGGGTCAAAAAGTTACGCGCAAAGAGTAGCGATATTGCCGGCGAACGCGATCAAGGCACGCATGCACGTGTATCGAGCGCGTGCATTTTCATTCCATGCGTCCTGGCCGGCACTGCATGGAAATCACTTTTGCGCTTTGGCCTGCAGTCCTTTGACATAACCAAGCTCGTTGATCGATCTCTGATCTCCCGGGCTGATAGCGAGGCAAGCGTTGTACTTCTGTGTCGCCTCGTCGAGCTTGTGAAGTTCGACCAGCACGTAGCCTTGACCGCGCAGGGCTACGCAGCGGAGCGCGGTCTGTTTCTCGGGCGCCGCGAAATCGGCGACGCCATATGCACTCTGAAACGTATCCAGCGCGCTTGGCCAGTTCTTTTCGTTTTCGTAGACATCCCCAAGCTCGGAGAGAAACTGGGAATTGAATGGTGAGAGCGCCAGCGCTTGCTTGAGACTTTCCTCGGCATGAGGCAGATCGTTCATGGATCCATACGCGTAGCCACGAAGAAAATAAGCCAGCGCCCAGTCCGGTTTGCTCAGGACCACCGAACTCTTGTGATTCTTGGAAGCGATGCCTGAATAGACGAGCGCCTCCGGCAGGGTTTCGGCGCAATAGATTTGCTGTTTGCTATGCGCGTAGGCCGTCTCGTAGGTGTGGATGACTTGCGCGAGCGGGCCGTTGATGGCATCGGCGTTCATGCCCGCCTTGATCTGCTCCATAGCCTGCTGAAGAAGCTTCTCCTGGGCCGCATCGTCAACCGGCGAGCCGGCCGATGTTTCAGCGGCTGGTGCCGCAGGCGCCGCCTGCGCACAACAAGCTGCGCCCCATCCCAACGCAAGCAAGACAAATCCCGTCCGTAAAACCCCAGCAGCCATACGCCCCCGCTCCCTTGGCCTGATTTTCCAAAAAGCCTAATGCGACTTCGCCATGCGGTGCAAGTAACGCGACGCAGGGCTTGCCGATCTCCGGGGGAACTAACCGGCCCAATTGATCCTTGGCATCGCCGTCAAAATTGGGGCGTCTGCAGGTGCTCACCAGTAGCTGGATTTTCTAGTAATGCGCGGTAGATGCTTCCGGTTGAAGGCGGGCACGTGGCGCACCTCCAAAGCTGCCTGCGCGTGGCTAGGTGTCGCGCTTATCAAACGCCGATGTCGGCGTGCCTTGGTGAAAGCGCATCTTCCATCCGTCTTCGGTGTGCTGCCACAGCGACGCTCGATTTGTGTAGCATTCGAGCTGATCCAGGGCGGCCACGTGAGCAGAGCGATATATCAAAAGCGCCACATCCGGCGCCAATTGCTCCAACTCGAAATCCTGCGACCAGATGACGGGTTGAACTCCCTCGTTGACGACGTGGGCAACGATGTCTTCTAGCGAATATTGCATGCCTGAGCGGCCAAGCTCGCGGAAGGCGGGATGCAGGAGTGCCTCAAGACGCGCCTGATTTGACCGCACGTGAGGATCGTGGAGCGATATTTCCAGCACGCGCAGGGTTTCAAGCAGCATCGCCGTTTACTCCGCATGGATGGGCGTAACTATGTGCGTAGGATAAAAGGCTTGAATGTCAGCTCCGTGTTGCGAGCATGCCGGATTGTCGACTCCGGCATCAAATTCAACGCACCGATGACGATTTCCGTTAGAAGTGGCACTGCCAGTGCGGCACAGGTGGCGACCCAAAGTCGCGTTCGCTTTGGAACGATGGCCAAAACCAGCGTAGCTATGGAACAGGTGTACGCATCTATCTCCTTCGACGGATCGTGCTCCATCCACGGCCTGGCGAAAAGCAGATGAGCCACCGACAAACCAATGATCGCTAACCGCAAAGGCCAATTTAGATTCCACTCCCGCGTTAATCTCATCTCGACTTAGGCTTGCGCTTGAACAATTGTTACGGCGTCGGCCTCGGGTTTGGATTGAAGGCAGGCCGTGGAGGGTAGGGCAAAAAACAATCGGCTAATATCCGTCCGCGGAGATAGTCATGACCATTCCCCCTAGCTTGTTGTCTTCTCCGTACTGGATAGTGACGTTGCTGCCGCGTTCCTCGGTGCCGTAGGAAAACGAAACGCCCACTCGAGCCAGCTGAAGCATATCCGCAAAATGAGTACCAGCGGACAGGCATTCGATGGCGCGCAAGGCGTTGTTTCCGGCAAATTCAACTTGTCCGTGCTGCATCAAGTAATCGCACGTGCTCTTGGCAGGCGCGAATCCGCCATCAAGACACCGCTTTTCGAAGAAAACATTCTTTGGCGAGCTTTTGAAGCCACGTCCCCAGGAGGTATGAAACTCGAGGGTTCTGGTTTCGCCTTTCCCGACCGAAGCGACAAAGGTCTTAAGTGGCGAGCAAAACGCATCCTTTTGTATTCCCGCTGATGCCGTGCCGGGAAGGATCGCAGCACATAGAAGCAGCAGAGCAAGTCTTTCCGAAGAGATGTGTTCTTTCATCGGTTCCCCTGAATTCACTTCAGTGCACGTGCCCGCCTTGGATCGCCGGCAATCTCGCGTGATCCACTTGACCGGGAAAAACGACCATCAATTTCGATGGCGGCAGTACCGGCAACGAGCTGAAATCAGACATCTGCAATGCCCTGAATCACGACACGATTTACCCGCCTAGTGGCCGACAACCCGGTCCCTATAGCCTTCCCAATCTTCAATGCTGGCACCCAGCAATTGCGCAAGCTGCACGCCCGAGCTGCAAATCGCGAAGCATTCAGCCACTGCAGAAGGCAAGTGAGGCGCCTGATCTGCGCTCGTAAGTATGGTCATAGGCATTTCGGCTTGCGATTCGCTTCTGCCTTGAGCATTGAAGATGACCATATCCCCGGCGACGGCTATGTCATAGACGAAGAAAATGAGACTCTTCGAAAAGCCTCGTAGGTGAAATGCACAGCCGGTAAATTCATCATCGGTTTCGAGCCCTTTTGCGGAAAGCTCGACGTGCGATCCGTCAGGAAATTCGACGAGATAAAATCCAAACCGATCCTCGGGCTGCTGGCAGACCGTGCGGAGAACCGACAGGACGGCAGCGCGATCTACTTGCGCTGAGGTGCCTGAATCGAACCGTTGCAGGAACAGGTCAAAACTCACATTGCCCTCCTTGCACGCAAACATTCACTGCAATCATTGACGTCGACCGCCAAACTTGGGTGAGATCGGGCCCAGGCATCTCCTGACCATTCACCTGGAGTCGATTTATACAGCCCTTGCCACTAACTGGTGGTCCTGTCTCGACATGCTTGCTGCGCCTTGATGATCAGGTCATAGACCTCGCGCACGTTACCGATCAAGTCAAACGTCGGTGGCTGGGATTTGGCCATGCCCGGCCATGGAGTGCCGGCCATCCAGGCGCGACCTGGCGGGGTCGGCCCAAATTGTATCGAGCCGGTTCGATTGGATTGCTCGCTAAGCGTGATGTCGGCCATAGCGGCAAGTGGCAGGCTTTTGACCTCACGGGACAACAGGCCGCTGACGATGATCACCCGTTGACTCGTCACGCCGTACTCGGTTCGGCCACGCAGGTATGCATCGGCAAAAAAACGACCGACGATCATATAAAGCCCGATGAGCACGAAAGGGACGCCCCAGATACCGAAGAAGAAGGGAGCGTCCTTCGACAGCACCGAATATTCCCAGAAAACGGCAAATCCGCCCCAGAGCAGGGTGAACGGAATGGTCATAAGATCGCTTGGCCGGAAAACGACTCCCCGCCGCGGCACGCCGCTCCACAAAAGCCGCTCGTCGCGGCCAAGTTCGCGCAAGAGCGACTGCGGATTCGAAACTGTCATCATTTTCCCCTGTTGATGGCCGCCGAATATAGCCAGCCTGATCTGATTGGCGATTCCACTTCCTTAGCGCATTCCGTCGGCGGGTGGCGCCGTAAGAGGCTACCTATGAATGCCCCTCGCTGTCGAATACTTTGATGTCCGCTTCGGGTTGCGGATTCAGACAATGAAACTATCGCGCTTGGGCGGTAGCGGACGCCTTTCGTCGCGACACAAAGAAAAGAAAAAGGAAAAAGAGAGAGATACCCAAGAGCTCAAGCCTTCCAAAGATTCCTACGCGCTCGTAACCGTAGGGCGCGAAGTGCAGAAGCGCTATCGAAGTCACCAATACGAGCCACAGCAAGAAGGAAGTGCTTAAAAGCAAATAGCCGCTGCTCTGCAGGCGCAAGAGGTTCCATGACCCAAAACATCCGACAATGGCAAACGCCATAATGCAAGAATTAAAGAAAATCCAATGCAATTTCCATTTCGTTGGATCAAAGGAATAGCCCATATGGGAAGCCAAGAGGCCATATCCGTGTGCGTCGGCGTCGGTTCTATAAATGCTCATCGCACATATTACGAAAGTAAATCCCCAAGCCAGTGACATGAGGACACCAACTATTCTTGAAAAAATACGCATGGTCCTTCCCCTTGTTCTAGTCAATGTTTCCACGACTTGGAACTTTTCCACTGAGCCGATTAGGGTTTTGGATTAGGCACCATCGACGCAGCAGCTGTAGTAATCGCTCAATCATTAGTGTGTTGCATCGAGCGGTTGAATGCGATGTCGAGAGCAGTCACTTCGAGCCATCATTGAAATGTCATTCCGTACCGGTCTTCACTTCGTTCACCCCCTGGCGTGCAAGTAGGTGAAATAGGTCAATAAAGACCTCGGCATTTGGGAAGTCTCCCTTCTTTTCCACATAGGCAAAAGGTGTAACCGTGATCTGGCTCCCCGCGTCATTCAGTCCAACCATGGCAATGGCTTCTCCGAACTCGTTTCTTATGTGGTACCAGTCGAACCCGAATCGGTCGCGAATGATCAAGCCGAGAGCATAGCCAAGGCCTAGAATGACGCACTCAAGTTCCGGTCGATCCGGAGAGGTGTCAAGCAACCAGGATGTACGAAGGACATCAAGGAATTCAGCCTTCGCTGGAAAGCCCTTGGCGACGTTGATCTCAGGCAAATATCTTGAGCTGAGGTCGCTAAGGTGTGGGTAGCTTTCGCGCTTGAGTAAGGAAATGTCCGCCTGAGTGAGCAATCGCTTTGAAGTTTCAACCATTGCCTAGCCCCTTGGTAAAACCTTATCACTGAGAGACGTGCGCGATGTACGTAGTGCCGCCAAGAATTTCGAAAGGACCCTCTGTGGACCGGATGCGGGCGTACCTCGCTAGATGCGCACATCTGCTTTGGGGGTGATCCGCCATCGCAGAAAAGTCATGGCAGTGCTTCGATCTCCGAATCGAACACGTCCCCAGCCCAACGAATACTTCCGTCCGCGTTGCGGCAAACAACCATGCCCATGGGCTCCCCATTTGGGCCGGTATATCCGTGATCGAGTTCGATGATATCGCCAGCCTTGGCGCTGGGACCGTTCCCGGCGGCTTCATCCACTCGTTCAGGAGGGATATTTACCAGTAGGCGAGCTTTTCGCGGGCTACGACGTTCCATGCACGACCTCACACATTGATTTAGCGGGCTTAATACCGACCTACATTCCATTGTCCATGCTAGCTGCTTCGGGTCGGAGGCGGACATTGGCAACCCGACTACGCTCAGCCTTATAACCGACCAGTCTCAAACGATCTCTCCCACCCATCGGCGCTCGTCACGCGACCCGCTTCGAACGTGAACTCCATTCGGTACACGCTTTTGCCTAGGCTATCGATGAACTCGACTTCAACCTTTTGCTTTGAGCACGGGTCAGCCGGCATGTCCATGTAATCCCAGCCAAGGAAACGATACGTGTCCGCTTTCATCGCTTGTGCAAGCGCGCGAGCGCCATCGACTCCCGTTCCCAAGGGACGGGCGACGTCGCCCGCACCAAGGTTGAAACTCGCGGAGGGGGCGACCAACGCAGCAAGCCCTGCATCCGAGCTTGCTGCACGCTTGACCACGTCAATCGCCCGAAGGCTCAGGAATTGGTTCAATTCACGTGAGCCCGATATTTGCGGCAGGCCGCATCCGGAAGGCCCTGCGAATGCGGGGCCTGCAGCCAATGCCAATGCTAAAAGTACGCTTACCGCGGAATTCCATCGGCGCATGGCAGTCATCCTTGCGGGATCATCAGGTGTTTTCTTCGGGCGGCGGATTCAACTGGCGAAAACGGACATGTCACCCATGGCGCCGAGTCACGCGGAGAGTTTGGCTCACCGTCACTGACTTTGAGCACCCATCTCCGCTGCATCTAATGAGAATCTGCCGACCCGCTTTGCTGTGCAGCCCTTCTCATTTGCGCTTGCTTCGCGGAAATCTCCTCGGTAATAACCTTTAAGCGCTCCAAGGATTGTTCCAATCGCGCTCGTTGCTCGGGCGTCAGGTTCAGAGATTGTTCCTGCTTTGGGCTCGTCGCATCGTCTGGCGTGATCGTCATGGTCGGCTTGGTATTGGTCGCGCCAGGGCAAGGATGGTCCTGGTATGCCGTGGAGCCATCTTGCAGTTTGCATTTGAAAATCGACTGGCCATGAGCGGCGACTGCGAACAAGCTCAAAATCGCAAATAGATAGAAGCGCATTTCCCCCTCCTGAGTTGTGCGAACCCCACTTTAATAGCGAGAACACCCCGGCGACAACGGATGGACGTATGCAATCCCGCCCAGGGCCAGGTCGGTAAACCTGGATTGGGTGGCCGGCCAGCCACGTGCGTCTCGCCATAGCGGCGCATGGGCCGCCGCGAGTTTTTGCGGCGCCGATGAGAGCCTGGAGCACGTGCTGAGGTCCGCTATGGGTTGCGTTGACCGGCTGAGGCCGCCGTCGGAAGTGGACATCCGGCAAATTAGTTATGCGTCACCTAAGGCCTGCTTTTGAACACTTGATCAGTCCCGCTGAGCTCCGCAAGCGGCGCAGAAGCTTGCCTTGGCCGAGCGTAATGGTTTCCCGCAAGAGGCACATGGTGGACCATACAGGCTACTGCGATGATGCCATAGAGCTTGAACGTCGGACTCCTTAAAGCCTGTGAGTTCTCGATATCGCATCAAAACCTCTCTGCCAAAATCCTGGCGCAAGGTTTCGCTTAGTAACACCTCATTCTTTTGGCGATAGCGCTGAATCTTAGAAATTACCTCGGACAATTGAGGCTCGATGACGGCCCATTCTTGTTCGTCGAGCATCGAAACATCTCGTTCGCATCGCCAACAGTAGAGAGTCTTGGCCATAGGTACCTTTACGTGCCCAATGAATGTCCGCCTAGGGTCGAAAGCCGGCGTAAGGGCTACGGCTTCCCTCTCAGATTGTTAAAGATGGCAATCGCAGACCAAAAGGTCGCAAGCGTCGCTATTCCAGCTACTTGGATATGTCCCCGGGATTGAGTGCAATCCTTGCGTGAGGGATATCGGCCCAAAGTGACAGTGAGCATTGCAACCCGTCCCAAGTGGAAAAGCACGAAGTCCCAGATGATCACTTCAAAAATGAATCTGGTGATTGCCTTGAAAACATCGACGATGGTTTCGCGCACCTATCCCCCTAAAAGACCAAAATGCCCACCTTTTCGCTTTGGGTCGAAAGCGGACAGCGCACACCTCCGGAAGCAACTATTGCCGCTCCACCGGCTTGACGGCATTAATGAGAATGCCGACCAGCGCATCGTATTCAATAATGCTCTTCGATATGAAGAATCTCCTTCCATCGTAGAGCTTGATGCGGAGACCACGATCGTACCGAGAATCATCCATATCCATCTCCGCTATGTCGCTCGTGTTGAAATGCCGCTTAAAAATCCCGGAAATGGTGACCTGGTGGCAATTTATGATTAATCGATACTGACGCGTGTAGTACGCGCCTGCTAGTCCAAGCAGTGAAAAGCCTCCGCACAATGCCAAAGCTATAGCATCATGCCCAAGCCACAGCGGCGCCATTGCAAAAAGTATGCTTGGCAAGAGGCTCACATAGAAGGTACCCGCGGGGAACTTGTAGATTTGCATCGTCCCGATCCGTTGGCGAAGATCTTCTTCTCCAATCGGAGACAGGGAAATCATCGCTATCGCTGCGATTACGATTGACAGCGGAAGTACAAATAAAATCATGTCGCGCAGTCCCTGGATAGCCATCACGAGATTACGTAAAGCGAGATGCAATGTCAGCTTAGGGAGCGGACACTGCCAGCCCGATCAACTAGTCCACGACAAACAACTTGGCCCCCATCTTCGTATACGAGCGATGCGGTTCCGCACCGTCACCGACCTGATAGCTCATGCCAGGCCTCAAGGTGAAGGTGCGACCATCTTCGAGCTCCGTGTGAAGCTCACCTTCCACGCACAACAGGATGTGTCCTTTGGTGCACCAGTGATCTGCAAGATAGCCGGGCGTATATTCGATCATCCGCACCCTCATGCTGCCGAACTGTTGGGTGCGCCAATAGGCGAGGCCGGATTCACCCTCGTGTTGGGTCGCATCCACGGACGACCAGTCGGTTGTTCCAAATGGGATGCCTGAGATTTCCAAAGGAGTCGCCCTTTCTTGGCTGACGAAGTCGGAAGCGCGATGATGCCACGTCCGTCATGGGTCGAAAGCGGAAATTGCCTTAGCTTTCAGTAGACTCTAGTTCGTCTTGATATATCGCATCCAGCTAGATGGTCGATCCATCCGATGCCGAGCACTCAACCTCGTAGGCGTCTGCATACATCTCTAGGATCGTCCCAACGTCTCCGACCATAGGGCGCGCTTAATGCAAAAAAATGTCATATCACATTCTCCTGACCATGGTGAAGATAAGTGGCCAGATGCTCCACGCAATAAAGATGTCTACAAGAAAAAGCAACGCCGCGCTAAATTGATCCAGCATGCGGAGTTCGCCGCTTTTCTCTTCATTCAAAAGTTGGTCAAGGCTCGATTTCCCGTAATTGTGCATGGCTCTGAACAAGCCGAGCAGGCGTGGGTCCTTCAGATTTTCCGGCCCGAGCGAAAAATACATGCGCTCCTCCGAGCGACCGTGCGGACGATAAACAAAGGCATATCGCCAGCCGGAAGATCTATAAACTCGCACATAATCGGTTGCATAGCCGAGTACGTCTCGGGCGTGTATGACCTGAGTCGAATATGCTTGCACGATCTCGATCGAATCGGCACGAATGGTCATGCCCCGCTTGGTTAAACTGGCCACGTAGTACACCACCAGCGACATGAGACCGAACGTGGCGAAGATCAGCCAGCCTGGCAGCGATGCATGCTTGATTGATTCCAAAAACAAAGCCGCGAGAAAGGTGATCATGGTGAGCATACCTATCATCGCAAGCACCGGAATCACCATGCGCCGCAGTAAAGAGTCGCGGTACGCCTGCGGCAATCCATAGTGTGCCGCCAGATAAGTCGCGCAGGCATCCTCGTCAACGAGAGGTTTGCTTGACTCAGACGGTGAGTTCTGTGCATTGCTCGAAAGTGATCCAGGGGAACCCTGTGATGTTTTCGAGTACGCCTTGCCGCATGCAGGGCATTCCCAATCTGGTGCCTGATCCGCCGGTTTTCTCTGGTATCCACATGCCCTACATATGGTCTCCATCCCCACTCCTTGAACAGGTCGATTCTTTCAGGTGAATTATTTTGCTTGTAAGTCAGAAACGTTTGCTTCGGGTTGCGACTTCAGCCAGAAGGAAGAATGGTACGCGACCGTTTCCCCATCGCAGCATTCTCCAGGATCGTCGTGCCGTCTTGTCCGTGAAGAAGCTCTTCAGCAAATGCGCGGCCAATAACATCCTGATCAATCGTACCAAACGGACCCGGAACGAGACGCCCGAGCCAAGCGAGAAGCGCTGGCGTATGTGCATTGCCCGCAATGATGCCTGGGCGAAAAATGGCCAGGCGCTTGAACCTGAGCCCGCGCACCACGTCTTCTTTTTCTCCCATGATGCGCGCGTAACGGATCTTGCTCGTTGGGCTACTCCCGGCGGCTGAAAGTAACCCAAAGGCTTCAACGCCCCCGGCCAGGCAGCCACGTGCGAACGCGCCGACGACGCCAATCTCAAGTTTCCTGATGTCCTCGTCGCTCCAATGCTGGCTCCCCTTGCCGATGCCGATGCATGACGCGGCATACAGCGGCTCGCCAGGCACACTGCAGTCCTTGGCAAGTCTCGCGATCTCGTCGGCTAAGCCTGGGGCACTGGTCTCCATGACCACCTGGCGTAATCGCGCATCACTCGCCAGCGGACTCGTCCGGCGATTGACCATGATGACTTCGACGCACGGGGAGGTCGCGAGCAAAGCGCGTACCAACGCCGACCCAACTTGCCCAGTACCTCCGGCGACCAAGACGCGAAAACTCATTTTCTAGCCTCGCTTTTCGTTGTGGATCATGCCTGTCATGGCGGCCCCGCCTCCAAAGGGAGAGAGGGAGTCAATGCACTGATACCGCTACGGCGTGCTTGACGGACCGGACTCTCTCAACGCTTCAGGCGTTTTGCCCGTCCAGTCGTTGAAGGCTCGGAAGAAGGAGTTGGGATCCTCGAAGCCCAGAAGGAAGCCAATCTCGCTGGCCGAAAGTTTCGTCTGCGTTAGGTAGTGCCTCGCAAGGTCCTCTCGGGTTCGATTGACGACGCTCCGGAAGCTGTCGCCCTCCGCTTCCAGGCGACGTTGCAACGTGCGGCTGCTCATCGCCAGTCGACTGGCTACCGTCTCGATCCCCGGCTGCCCGCCGGGCAGCAATTCGAGAAGCGCGGAACGCACCCGTTGCGCGGTCGTCGCCGCCGCGTCCAGTTCGCCCAGGCGTCGGCGCAGATCGGGCTCGAACACTTGCCACATCGCATCGTTTGCGGTGAGGAAAGGGCGATTCGCGTCGACCGCAGATAGCGTGAGGGACGGAGCCCCATCGCGCCGTACCGGGATGCCGAAGTAGTCCGCATAGGCCTTTGTCTGGGCCTTGGCCGGTAGTGTGGGCATCGTCACCTTGACCGCCCTCACGGGTTCGCGCGTCGCCATGCGGACCACGCGCATGAGGAAAGCCAATTCACTTGCCACCAGGATGAAGGGTGCCTCGCCTTCCGCAGCTATCCATTGGGGAGACAGAGACAGCTCTCCCTGGGAGCCGGTGACCGCGGCCAACCGCATGGGGGCTATCAGTCTCTTGTAGGTCGCCAGCCGCTGGGCTGCCTGCAGCATGTTGACGCTGCACAGCGCGGCAAAAAGCGGCGGGACGAACGACTCCGCCTGGATAGCTTCGGCCAGGTGAAGCGGCAGCAAGGGATCAGCAGCCTCCGCATCGAGGCTTTGCCACAGGCGGAAGTGTTCGGTCGTAGACAATCCGCTGCCCGGGCGCGAAAACAGGTCGTCGGGCAGGCCTGCTCGACGCAGTACGTGATCTGCCCGGATACCCAGGTCCTTCATGAGGGGGCGCAAGCCTTGCTCGACTGGAAAGGTCACGTTGGTCGCCATGGTCGGTCAACTCGCTTCATGATGCGGCGATCACCAAGGTGACCGCCAGAGTGGGCGCGGACGGAACCTGTCGTGCGCTGGCCACGCCACGGCATGGCCACATTCCGCTGCATGAAGGGTTGCGCACGCAAAACCACAGGGTTGATGGCTGATGGAGAGCGATCAGGGCTTCGGCATGCCGGCAGCCGTGCGCATCAGGCCGTCGAATGCGCGATCAGACAGCAGGCGACGCATGAAGATCAGGGGCTTGGCGCCAAAACCAACGGCATAGCGCGTCTTGGGACGACGCGCCGTAACGGCCTTGGCGACGGTCTTCGCAATCAACTCGGGCGGCGATTGGCGGCTGCCGTTGGCCTCCGTCCGCATCATCTTCGCCACCGCGCTGGCCTGGGAGGCGTAGGCGCTCAGGCCGGATACCTTCTGCAGATTGTCCGCGGCAATGCCAGCCCATTCCGTCTTGATGCCACCAGGCTCGACCACGACCACATCGATGCCAAAAGACGCCACTTCCATGCGCAGGGCGTCGCTGATGCCCTCCAGCGCAAACTTGGTGCCGTGGTACCAGGCGCCAAGCGGCGTGTGGATCTTGCCCCCCATCGACGTGATGTTGACGATGGTGCCCGAGCGTTGCTGACGCATATGCGGCAACACCAGCTGCGTCAGGCGAACCGCGCCGAAGACATTGACTTCGAACTGGGCGCGGGCCTCACTCATGGGAACGTCTTCCACGGCACCGTAGGAGCCGTAACCGGCGTTATTGACCAACACGTCGATGCGGCCCGATTGGCTGATGATGTCCTTGATTCCGGCCTCCATTGAGGCATCGTTCGTTACGTCCATGGCCAGCACGCGGACCCCGGCACCGGCCAGGGAACGCATCCGGTCGACGCGTCGGGCGGCGGCGTAGACCGTGTAGCCGAGCTTCTTCAATTCCAGGGCAGTGGCTTCGCCAATGCCGGAAGACGCACCTGTGACGAGTACAACTTTAGCGTTCACGTTGAAAGACCCTTGAGAGTTTGTATGGGGCGGGCCGCCCTTCGGGCCGGACCGTGTGCAAACTCTAAGAAATGCAATGCGACAGCGATCTAGCAATTCCCGCCATTCTCACGGCAAACGGCGCCAACGAAATCAGCAGTCGAAAGCGGACATTAGCCAGGCAGTCGAGCCAGCTCTTTGGTCCGTCAATGGCCAGAGCAATGCTGGCGCCGAAGGGTGGGCGAGACTGCCTCCGCACGAGCTTCTGCGCGACTTTTGTCATCCAGCCGGTGCTACGCTCTCCACTCAACAAATGGACTTCAACCAGGGGAATGGCATGAGGCTGGCGACTACACGAAGCATGATTTGGCTTTGGGTAATTTGCCTTGGTCTGCTACCCCAACTCAGTTGGGCTGATCGTCCAGCGTGTTTATCCACGTGGATCGCCGCAGGACAAATGACCGTCACGCCTGCGAAAGTTGTCGGGAAGCCGAAGGAGCATCTCATGCTTCTGGGCAGTCATCCCGGCGAAGATCGCGACGCCATGAAAATCCGGCCCGACGATGGCTACCTGATTGCAGGTGACGAGGTCGACCTTGTCACGACCTGCGACGGCTTTGACTACGTCCGCTTCCATGGCCCAAAGCGGGTATCGACCGGTTGGGTAGACGGGAAACGCATCAAGACGACGGGAGCGGAGCGCAGCGTCTTGCCGCCTGGCGCCGCCATGTTGTGCAAGGCGGCGCAGGACACCATGAACAACGGTACCCCACTGGCCTCGCCAGCGATGACGAACGCGGATGACAAACTGCTTGCCAAGACGGGCCTGGAGGCCGGCGCGAACGGCTCACCGACACAGATCGCCCACGTCGTCGTCGACGGCAGGCCCTTGGTCGTCAGCGTGGTCGACTCTGGTGGAACCAGTCACGACACGGAGGTCTATGTGCTCAGCAATGACTTGAAGAGCCGGTTATCACCGCCTGACAGGGATGATCGCGACGCTGAGAATGCTGGCGCGGATGCGTGGGGATTTGGCGTGAGTGAAGACGTTGTCATGGTGCTTGGGCGGCCCATGGTGCGTAGCTGGGAGGGAGGAGGCACCAATGGCGCGTATCTGTCGGTTATTGACAGGAACGGCGACATCATTCCCACGTGCGAAATGCACGGCCAGTCGATGAATCAGAGAAAAATCGTATCGAGCACTAATGATCGTGTTTGCCATGCGTTCCTCGATGATCGATTGAATACTTTGGCGATGCATCAAGCAACGCAAGGCGAGTCGCTTGCGTTGAACCTTCCACCTCAGAACTACATCAAGGAACCGATCAAGCTGCACCCGGACGACACCAAGGGTACGACGCTTCATTTTCACAACAACGAACGCGCTTCGGAGGTTCAATATTCGCTTGAAAGTGCTGGATACGTCGACCTCGACAATAGCGGGAATGTGCAGCACGTAGGCCTCGTCTCGTTTGCAGACGACGAATCGACTGCAGGCGACGGCACTTACAGCGACGCAGAGCTATTCCCCGTGTATTTCAACAAGCAGGGCGTGGCCGACCTCTCCTCCGATGCCAACCAAAAACTGATCCAGCTTCTTCCTCATAACATGCAAACCGCGAAAATCGTAAGCATGGATGGCGTAACTTATCTCGAGCTGACGTCCGATACCGTACCAGAGGACTCGGGCCAGATTTGGAAAATCACTCCCCATGGAGCCGATCAGGTCTGCGGACTTCAGCTCTGGCACACCGTGGAGCTCGTACGCCCAATCGTTCACTAATCAGTGCCCGATCTGTCCGCTATGAGTCGACAGCGGATATCAGCAAACCACCATGGCTCAGCGTCTACGGATGTTTGTAAGCAAGGATTTCCACAAATTGCGGCAGCACCGGCGGCGTCACCGGGCAAGCCAAGCTTGCACTGGAACCATCGTCGTAAGCGGCAGACGCCTCGTGGCCAGTCGCGCATTGAGAATAAATGGCCGATGCCAGTTGTGGGGGTTGAGACGTTGCGAAGGCTTCACCCGCAAGCGAGACGACAATCTTCCCTGCCGAAAGATTACTGCAGGAGGGAAGAGGGTGATCCAAAAGAAAGCCATTCGGCTTTTTCCAGAAGCTGATACGCCCGTGGCAGTCCTGTGCCATGAACGCCGCCATCCATTTCCCATTTATTGCTTCGCGTTCTTCGCTGGATGCGTTGCTGACAGGCTGCAGCTTGAAGCCGGCCAGGTTTAGCGCACGCACGATGGCAGTCGAATACGCCTGATCTTGACGCACGGCAGCTTCGAGAGTTTGGACTATCTTGGGATCAGCGGAGCTCATGACCAAATCGGTCCAGCGGTACGACCGATCCGTGGCGTCACGCTTGCGCTGAATAAGTTGCTTCCAAGCCAGGAAAAATCCCTCGCCCGGTCGCTGCGGATCGTTGGCAGCGCCTATCACCAGCATCACTGGAACCCCGCAATCGTAGGGGAGCATGCCGTGGCCAAGATGCCCGTCCGATAGGCTTCCTCGTGTGGGCAACTCAAGTAGGCATCGATTGAGAGCGTCGCTTACGCCTGCCCACCAGGCACTTTGGTTTTGCTTTTGTTGTTCGGCGGTCGCCAATATTTTCGCAAATTCCGCGCCGCCCTCTACGGCGAGGTTTGATTCGTCATCGGCGGGATGCATGCCGTTGGCCGCATTCCAGGCGTGAAAGACCTCGTGCGCGACGAAGGCAATTAATTTATCGGCTTTCTGGGTGTCGGGCTGACGCCAGCCATTGCCAATGAGCCCCAACGTGATGGATTCGGGAAGGCGCTCGCCGTGATAGTCCGTGTCCGCACTATCGCTGGGTTGACTGTAAAAAAACACCGTCGGTAGCGTTATTGGCCCTAGATAATTGCTGTAGAAATGAGCGATATGCGGAATTGCGCGTGCGACCTGGTCGAGTGCCCACGCTGGAATCCCTCTGTCGCTGACAATCGTTACCCCAAAGCGGCGGTCGATCCTTGGAGTGCCAAATGCGACGTATCCTGAAGATGCCTGAGGTGGCAGAGTCAATGCCTTGGTTGTGACAGTACCAAAGCCGGCCACTTCTTCGCCGGGCGCAGGAATAAAGTGCGCACATAATGATGGTGAATCAGAATTAGCACGATAAAGCGCACTGTCCACCGCCACGGTTCCGTCTGAGAAGCGCAAGAAAGGCGGATAAACGCGATCGATTCTATCCAGGTTTTCGCTTACGTTCATGCTTGCTTGCATGGACCTGGCATGCGTTGGCGTAAGCGCCGCGTCCGTCACCGTTGCCGAATCGTCTTCAGACAGCCACAGCTGACTGCGCCGGTAGCCATCAAAATCAGCGAGCCGCAATGCACGAACATCGTTCGGAAGATTGACTTTAAATAGAACTGCTTTGTGATCGGGTGTTATTCGAATGTCGGCATCAACGCATGGCGCGTCGGCTAACACCGGTTTCGCAATTAGCAAAAAAATAGCCGTTACCGAGAGCAACCAAATCCTTTTATTCACGCTTCATTCCTTCAATGCGCTTGTGGTTGACAACTGGCCTTGGGTCGCGGACTGAAAGCAGCTATGCCTGGCTGTACAAGGTGACCGCTACTGCTCGAAAACTTATCTTTACTCAACGACCAAATCGACTCCATAGCCAACCTACCGCTAACGCGACACCGGTGCACAGGAAGGTCATGAATGTTCCGAAGGACGTGGTGCATCCGAATGACCTCGTGTGCGCGTAATGGCATGCTTTGGCCCCTTCAGAAAGCATCGGTACGCCGTAAAGGTATGTCACGAGGCCGGCGACCAATAAGACAACGCATATCCAACTGAGGAACGCCTTAGGACTCTTCATCATCCATCCCTCCGCAGCCGACTGACGTTGTTCGTATGGGAGCGATAGCGGGCCTCCCTGACCATTTCGTACGCCATCTTCAATGGATTGGGCGCCGATAACATGGCGGCGTCCCCAAGAGATGGCGGGCTGTCATGCCATTACGTTGCAGGAGGTGCTGGAACGTGGTGGCCAAAAGTTACTGGAATTCTCATCCACGATGGCTGACGTGCGCCATTTTTGAACTCCGCCACATACCTCCAATGTTTTGCGGCATCGATGGCGCTTGCGTCGAGCTCGGGAAAGCCGCTGCTTCGATCTATGCGGACATCGCCAACTTCACTGTCGGCACCGACATAGACCATCAAAACCACGACACCATAGTGGCCAGCCCTGATGGCTTCCAATGGGAAATGCGGCGGATTGCGCGAATTGTAGGTAATGTCCTGGGCCGCTGGGCGAGTGGAGGAGGGCGCGGTGACATAGTGCGGCACGATAGTTTGCGGCTGTGTATTTTCAGTCGAAGGCGGCACGTTGCTCGCAGATTTTGGCGGCGTCTGTGCGCAAGAGGTTAGCAGCAACAAGATGGCGACCTGTGAAAAATTGCGCAGATACATGATTTCCCCCTGAGAAAATGTTGTATTCAAGCCTTTGATCTTGAGTTCGATCTAGGCCATGAATATGCGTTTTTATTTTGCTTGTCGCACTGTGAAGTGGAACATCATCACCACGTAAGCTGGAGTGAGGACCAACTTTCCCCAGGGTACTAGCGGCGGACTTTCTCCTACTGGATCCATGCGTGCCCGGCTCAACGGCTGAAATCGGTCAACCGAACAAGAGATCAGGCTCGGCGTCGCGACTTTGCAACCATGACGAGAAGCGCAAGTGCACAGAGCGCGAAGGTTATGGAAACCCCGAAGGCGATGAAATGGTTGATCAAGCCGCTGGTGGCGAAGACCAGGAATATCGCGTTGGCGGCTACGAGGCAAAGCGCGAGCACTGCGAAATGCTTGCGCGAAAAATTCCTTTCGCCTGCGTTGATTTTACCCATCATTATCTAGGCCCCTTCCAAGATATGTGACAAGAGCCGCCACTATAGCCTGCTGAGCGCAAATGACCAGCCTCGCCTTCAGGCTAGAGCAAAATGGGCTATGTTGAACGTCCGCCCAACTCCGCTTCTGGATGCGTGCGTTTTGAGGCGAAAGCGGACATCAAGGGGAGTTGCTTGTCGAATCCTCGTAAGCATCAAGCAGTTTTTGGAGGAGCGCGCGTTGCTCATCCGTCATCTGAATAGCCGCATCAGCGAGAATGCCATTAACCAAGTAATACTCCGTGTCGTTTCGAATCTTGCCACGTTTGACGACGTGTCGATATCTCGCTGAGTAACGGCGCCGCATCTCGGAAATCGAAATGATGCCGGCAGACCCGAACCGGGAGTCCAGTTCCAAAAGCGATGCGATGGGCAAGTGAGCGGTGCTTTCAAGGGTGCCGTTGACTGCCTGACGAAGCCCCTGCAGCGCCCTTGACATGCCGTATTTCTGGATGATGGTCGTCAGGGAATGAGCCGGGTGGGACGGTGATGCTGGGTCAATGTTCCAGAGGTGAGTTGCGAAGAAGTCGACATAATGGGAGAGTTCGTCGAACTCGCGTACACGCTCGGGCGCCATCGTTTTTGGCATTGGTGATGCTCCGCACGTTGGAGATAACCTGATTGAGACTTGCCTTTCGTTGTGGGTCGAAAGCGGCCATTCGTCTAAGCTTTTCGCCGGATTAACGCGTCAACCAATCTCGCTACGCGCTTTCTCGAATGCTATTGAAAAATTTCGTCATACGCGCTTTGAAAATTTCCGTCGTTTTCTCCGTACGACTTGCCGTTGTATTGAAGGATTGTCCGGGCTCCTTTGCTTTTTTCGTCCGTTTCGTTGCGGGCGGTTATCGACAGATCTGCAAAGCCGTGGGAGCTGGTTTTCTCGACGCCGATCGTCAAATGAGAAGCATTGCTACCCTCTATTTGCTCCAGAGGCACCTCGAGTACGTGTCGTAATTTCGGTCCGTCGGGCACAAATAAGACCAAGTAGTCGCTCGCCCAATTATCCGCAGCCTGTGGCTCCTGGCCACCGACAAAAATGACGCCGAATGCGCGCACTCCCGGCGCCAAGTCGTAACGCGCGGTGTCCAGGCGGAAGTCATCATGACCCTGAATCTGCAAGGTAGCATCCTGGGAGACCATGCCTTTGAAGCTACTGACAACCGCCGAGCGAGAGGCGTCGACCATGGCGACCACAAAGTGGCGATCGGCCTGATCATCTGGCCGCTTCGGGTCGCTGGGCAACCTATACGCCGCTGCGACCAGCACTATGTTCGTGTCCTTGGGCCACGCCTTGCATGAGGCGGCAACGACCGCTTCCGTTTGGTCCTGATAGCTCGCTTGTTGGAATTTTTTGACGTGAAGAAATGTGCCTACCGCGTCCAGCGTGGACTGATCACACGATTGCGCCACGTCCTGCGCGCGCGATGTTGACGCGAAGAGCAGGCCAACGAGAAAAAGCATTGCCGCACTTGTCCGTATCATTCCCATCCCCTGATAACTATGCGTGCCATTTATCCAAATCGGACGTCGAGCTGTTAAACCCACGCGTGAGCTGGGTCCGGCCTTTAAAAAAAGCCTACAGGCCTTCCCACAACCCTGGTTCGGTTGCCCAGTCTTGCAGCAACGCAGCGCGGGCCGCCAGCAATGGGGCTAGATCTTTCCAGTTGGTGGGATTCCCCATCGAGATGCCGGGCATGATCTGGCCAGACCGCTGGTTTTCCGCTATGTCGCGCCAGCGGGCGGCTATGGCAGCCATTGCCTCGCGAGGGTGCTTGATGGCGGAAGCGGAAACATAGTCCGTGGGCAGGTCGCCCGAAATAGCCCACCAGCCTACGTGTCCAGGCGCGACCTTGCTCTCTATAGCCCAGATCGCCACGTAGGGCGCCAAATGCCAAGCTGCCCACTCGCCAACTTGTCCGTGCTGGACGCCCTGTCGCTGTAAATAGGCAGACACGTCGTTGCGACGCTCCGCGCACCACTGTTCTTCGACTTCCGGGTTGTCGTAATCCATGCATTAGGCTCAAAGGTTTTGCAGCTTTCAGGTATTGGCGGTGACCGCACCGGATCGAGGACCGCCACGCTTGCCGATCATTCTGCGCCAGTGGTCACGTAGTTGACAGTGACCCTTGGATCGGGATGTTGGGAATCACAGAACTTAATTCCTTCATTCCAATTTGGGTTCAGCGTGGACAGGTCTGGGTCGGGGTGCGCCGCCAGGTAATCGCCTGCGTCGGTGAGCACCTGTTTGTCCCGATCCGTACACAGAAGGTGCATGTCAGTTTTCGACAAGCAGCTTAAATTGATAAGAGCTTCTCGAAGATCAAGTGCCGATTCCTGCTTCGACAAGTTCAAGTTGCTTCTCCCCAATGCGGCCATTGAGAACCTTTCCTCGGCGTCGATGACTTCCGCTATGCCGCCGTAGGCAAATAGGGATTTGTGCCGATCATGCGGATGCATTGCTTTGCGCGTCCGATGCTGGATCGCGCTGCCGCCGGGATGCCTCCAATGCCTCACGCTATTCATGGGTAAGCTCCGTCGTCGCAGCCGATTTTAAGCGGCACGGAAAGCGGTGCTGCCCTAAGCAGATATTTGGATCTCATTTATCGGGCTGCTTCCTGTAAACGAAATTAAGGCTGACGTGCTTTCTTTTGGCATCATCGCCCGGGATCAGGACGATCTGATTCTTGTATGTTTGTGTAAGTGCAAAGGTATGGAACGGCTTTCCACCTCGTGCCAGCACGGCGTCGTGAAACGTGATCTTTTCGGCGTCGAGTGTCCACGTGCCGCCAGATCCGACTGGTTTGGTGATCAGGTCTCCACTTATAGTGCTGTCGAATGTGCCGTTGCTGTGAAGCACCAATTCTTCACCAGGACCGATCCCATCACCGAAGTAATAGGTGCCGACAACCTCGGATTTAGCGAGGCGAACGGACACTGAGTCGCTCGCACACGAGGTTAGGATAAGCATGGTTGCGAAAATGAAGGCCTGACCAACTTTTGCCGCGCGAAATATCAACCATCCCAACTGTGCGGTCTTGCCAGTCGTGACTATTCGCCCCGGCACATACGAGGACACCAGGCGTTCAATCATTCCGAGATCTCAACGGGGTGAAGTGTCGACCAGCGGCCTCGTTGAAACGTCCGCGTGGCACCGGTAGCCAATAGTCTATTTCCAATTAGCACCATAGTTCCTGCCCAACCAGCCGCGGCTTTGCACATTTTCCAGTTGGAAGGGGGAGTGCCATGCCGGGATGCCAGAGATTGAGCTGCCTCAGGATGTTCGGCATTTCGGAGTCGATAACGGGGAGGGTATTGCCGTCGCCATATCGAGTCGCACTGCGGTAGCGCAGGATTTGCTCGTATACACCTGTAGCACCAAGCCGGTCGACAATGACCCAGAAGCCAAATGGTGCGTCTTCGGTCGGTTCGGCGGAAATGATTGCTCCCTTTAGCGGACCCTCGGCGAAATAGCGGATTTCCTGATCGTTGTTCCTGTTTGTCCGCTTTTCATAAACGGGGGTGAAGGCGTCTCGGGTAGAGTCGTAAGCCAGGGCCACGGTTGCCTGACGCTGATCGCCGTCCATGGAGTGCTGGCTGGCGACCCGGATGAGCAGGAGGGGCCGGTCGTTACGAGGACGCACGATCCGCGCATCGATCAAATAATGCGGATCGGAATACCCGTCGCCTCCCGAAGGCGGGCGCAAAATGTGGTCAAGGTCGGGAAGGCACGATGCCCCGCCGTCGTGGGTAATGCACAGCGTGATTTTCCCGGGCATTGGTCCGACCACCTGATCAGTGGTCTCGGGGCTCTGCACAACCATGAAGCGCCAGTTTGATTTGGCGCCAAAAGATCGCGCCAGGTCGATCGATGAGAGGAGCGTGTCTCGCGCAGGGCGCGGTTTCGCGTCCTGTGCCTTTGCTCCACCCACGGAAACCGTCAGCAGGAAAGCTAAAAGCAGCGCTTGCGTGGATACGGTCATTCCCGACTCTCCAATCTCTTCGTTCCGTGAGTGTTGAGTGCCTTTCGCATCGGACGAGGCGGGTACGTTACGGGGTCGACTGCTTCGTTCCCTGAGCGCATCCAATGCTTTGTTTGCCAGGCATTGCGCCAATCTGTCCAGACAGCAGGGAATGAGGTTGGGTGCTTGCCGCTGTCCGGGAAGCCAACACTGCAAATAGCCCCAACGAGTCTGCAATGGTCCGTTTCATCTTGCCTCCCCTGTTTGCACCATTATGCAATGGCACCGGTGCTGTTCGAGTGGCCGGTGCAGGGAAAAATTCTGACGGCAGCGGGGGAGGGCGCTACGAGATGGATGCACCTCACGCCGTCGGGAACACGAGAGCATTAGCCTGCTGGACGCTCGCCTGCGAAGCCGGCGTCCATTACCCTAATCGGCGGGAATTCTCGGGGACTTCATCATCGTGACAGCATCGAGCAGCACGGTTGCCAGCCAGGGGGAGCCGGCGCGCGTCTCGCGTTATTGGCAGGTCTTCATCGTCGTGCTCGGGCTGTTGGTGCTCGTCCACAACGCTGGGTCGATGTGGGATGTATCAAACGGCTTCTCGGGTGCAGGATCGGTGGCCGAAGGCAGTGTCTTGGGCGATCTCAATCGACCGGACCCGGACGGTTACTGGTCCGTCATTGCCGTGATGCCGGGCAGTCCGCTGGCGATGGCCGGCGTGCGCCAAGGTGACGCCATCGGCTACGACCGAGCCATCGATGGATTCCGCTCGTTCCGGGCCGGCCAGGCGGTCGGGTTCACCCTTCGGCGCAACGGCGCAGTTTCACATCACGAAATGATCGCCGTGCCTGTCCCGGCTGCTTCGCCAGCCCAAGTTCGCCTGGTTGTGTTCTTGAGCGGAATCATGAGCATTCCAGGCCTCATCGGCGTGTTTGTGGCGTTGCGCAGTGGTCGCCGCGCGTCGACCCTGCTCTTGGGCGCTGCGCTGATCTGCCTCAGTTGCTCCGGCAATGCTCCCAATCTGGCCGAAAGCGCCGCCTGGTTCTTCCCTGCGTTCTACTGCGTCGCGACGGCCGTGAAGTACGCGCCGCCGGTATTGTTCCTCGCCTTCGCCCTCGTTGCGCGCCGGGAGACCAGCGGCAACATCCCGCGGGGCTGGATGATCGCCCTGGGCGCCTACGCCCTGATGCCGGCAGTCTTGACCGGCAACGATGTCTGGTCGGCCCTGGTGGGAAGATCGCTGCTGAATGCTCACGCGGTGGTGGTGGGGCGAACCACGTTGCTGGGTGCGGGTCTGCTGCTGGCGATCTTCGCGCTCGGTGCCGCATGGCGCGAAGCCCGCGGCATGGATCGCACGCGCTACGCCTTCATGCTGGTCGCCATCGGCCTGCTGTCGTGCCTGGAGCTCATGGGCGTCCTGATCAACCTGACCGGTACCCAATGGACGCTGGCCAATCCGCTGGTGCTGATCCTGATCGTGTGCACGATCATGGGCGCCAGCGTGTTCGCCTACGCGGTGCTGCGTCATCGCGTCATCGATATCGGTTTCGCGGTGAACCGCACGCTGGTCTACGCGGTGGTGAGCGCAAGTTTGCTCGCCACCTTCGGGCTAGTCGAATGGGCCGTGGATCACTTCGTGTCCATCGGCGGACGCGAAAAGAACGTACTGGTGGATGCGGCCGTCGCGGTCGGCGTGTTCCTGGCCTTCCATCGGGTGCGCGACTGGGTCGAGCACGTGATCGAGAGCCTGTTCTTCAGCCACTGGAAGAAAGCCGAGGCGGACCTGCGCCGGTTTGTGAAAGAGGCTTCCTTTGTCACCGAGGCATCGTCGCTGGCATCGGCTTTCGCCCGCGCCCTGAGTCATTACACAGGTGGCGCCGAGGCGGCGGTCTATGTGGCGGAGAAGGGCAGCTACACGCGAGCGGCAGGCAGCATCGCCAGTGCGCCGGCCGAGCTCGACGTGAATCTCCCCGCGCTGGTGAGCGTGCGTGCCGCGCCGGAACCGATCGAAGCGCACGAGGGTGCCCTTACCGGCTGCCTGGTCGCACCCATGATCAACCGCAACGAGTTGATCGGCGTGGCCATCGTCGGCCCCAAGCCGTCGGGACACGCGCTAAGGCCCGACGAAATCGAACTGATCGGCTGGGCGACGCGCCACGTTGGCCTGGACCTGCATGCGCTGAAGATCGAGCAGTTGAACGGTGAAATCGATCGGCTGAATGGGCAGATCGCGGCGTTTCAGGCTGAAACGGCTACGCTGCGTTCGCTCGTTACGCAGCGGGCATGAGTGAGGCTGGTTGCCTGGATTGTCGGGTTTGGGTCGAAAGCGGACATGCTGGCTAGGTGTCTCACCTGAACGAATTGCCAGAAAGAAGTCTTCGAATCAAAAGGTACGAAACCAAAGCGGTAGATGGAAAAGCTATGGCGTGCCAGAGCGGGAACAGGCCTACCAACCCTGCAAGCTCACCCCAAGACCAAGTGAATAGTGTAACGGTGAACAAGAAGCCGAACGGGACAGGTACCACGGTGATAGTTGCTGGGCCCAACGACGGCGTCAGCAGAAGCGTAGCCATCGCAACGAGAACGAGCGACCTCCAAGGATCATGCATACGCCTGACCGCGTACCAAACACCAATGAGCAGAAGAAACATGGGCGCGGCGAAAGCCAGATAAAAAAATAACGCGAAGATCATTTCGCGGCCCTCCGCTTAACCATACTCACCTCATACGTGAACTTCGGGCCGCCGTCGGAGGCAGACCTCATCTATCTGCACCTATCTTGATATTCCTCGATGTAGTGCTGGATAGAGTGCACCGTTCCCGTTTCTACGATATCCCCGCTATCGCGATCAACGATAAATGGTGCATTCCCCGCCAGAGCATATTCCAGAACCCTGTTTCGAGATATTGCTTCGATTGATAGAAGAATATCCAACCAGAATCGGTTTCTGTGGTTGAGGCGTCGACGATCACAATTTCGGCCCCAGGCGCCATGGGTCGCCACGTTGATATCCTCGCCTCGACCAGCCTTCGAGCCTCATCTTTCGTCACCTTGTGTCCCTCTAATTAGGTCTGCATTGGGTCGGAAGCGAACTCTTCACGACATACCGTCATCGCCTGATGACTGCTGCTCTCCAGGCACCAACACCCGTAGACAGATCGTCAGCCCTGTCGAAAATGGAAAGGTTCCTTCCCTGGAACCTGTGAACTGTACGACTGGTTCGATCTAGTCGTGAATTAGCGGGGCGATCTGCGTCTTCAGCACTTTGAACTGTGCGTCGATCATGAGCGGATTGGGATCATGACCTACCTTGTCGAGCACGATGTATTTCTTGGTCGGCGCCTGGATGCGATCGAAATACGCCTTGGTAACGACCGGCATGGTGAGGAGATCTTCTTTGCCCTGGATGATGAAGATCGGCATAGGAAAGGTCGTGCCAAGGGCTGGCAAGTCGATGCGCGAGAGCATGCCATCGCCCCTCATGCCCACGAACTGCATGTATGAATAGTCTTCGCCGGCGGTATAGGCCGCTTGGTAGGCCGCGGTCCCGTACTGCGACGGGTACTGCCACCACGAGTCCGGTGCAGGTTGAGTGGCTTTTGCCTCGTACCGACGGGTAATCCGGCGGACAATGCCGAAGGCGCGCGGATTTTCCCAGGGTGGTGCGCCAAGAGCTTTGAGCGACGCAATCGCCTTGTTGTCGCCAGCAGCGCGCGTCAGCTCCAAAGCGCGCTTGTAGGTCGCGTCCTGATTCGCGTGATATTCGACCAGCTGTGATGTGCCTTGATAGGCGGAGAACAGCTCGGGCCTCAGCTTGAGCATGTTGACTGCCAGCGCCGAACCCCAGGATCCGCCGAACAAGATCACCTGTCGCTTGGCCAGACGATGCGTCGCATAGGTCGCAACATCAACGCCGTCCCTTGCCATCAGTGCCATCGTGAGCGAGCTGTTGGCCGTGTCGGGATTTTGCGCAAACGTCTTGCCGCTGCCGCGCTGATCCCATTGAACGAGGGTGAAATCCTTTTCCCACGGACCATAGAGCTTTTCTGCAAAGGGTGTCGATGGATTGCCCGGGCCACCATGCACCATCAATACAACAGGATTGGCGCAATTCGCACCATGGATGGTCACCCATTGTTCGATCCCGTCGATCGGCACGAAACCTTCTTCCGAGATCTCTGTACCTGGTTTACATGCTGCGGGCGCGTGAACTGCAGCCGAAGGCGCAGACGTCAGCAATCCTGCGATCAGGCCGGCCGCAATCAACCAATTGTTCATACGCTCACCAAAGGTAGGCACGGTTCTGCCGATGGCACATTAGGACGAGTTGTCGGCTAGGTGCGTGGGTAACAAGTCATACGACGATACATTGTCAGTTTTGGGCCGGAAGCTGAAGTTGCCTTGAAAAGCGCAGCTCAAAGCCCTTAGTCCGGCAGACTGACCACCGTCTTGAAGCCGCCAAAGATCATGCGCTTGCCATCGAAAGGACAGTGAGCGGCGGCTTCCATGCGCGGGTCTTGCATGAATTTCGCCATGCCGGCATCGCGAGTGGCCTTGTCGGGCCATTCCACCCAGGAGAACACCACCGATTCATCCTGTGTCGCCTGCACGGCGCGGCGGAAATCGGTGAGCTTGCCGTCGGGCACATCCTCGCCCCAGCACTCCACCACTCGGATGGCGCCAAACTCCAGGAAAATGGCGTCGAAGGTTCGGGCGTGCGCGATGAACTGTTCGCGGTTGGCGTTGGGTACGGCGATCACGAAACCATCGATGTAGGACATGATTGTCACCTTGGCGAGAAGGGTGGCCGACACGGTCACCTGCATGTACGCGACGAATGAGCGCCTGCGGGATCGACACGGGGATTCTGGAGAGGCTGTCCGCTCCGGCTCGGAAGCGGGTGTACCGAAGTTTTCATTCAACCCTTATCAGACCCCAAAGCTCTGAGAAATTGTCTGCCACTTTCTCGATGCTGCCGTCAGGATCGATCGGGTCGAAGGAGATCACGGGCCATGGTTCTTGACCGCGCATATCAAATGCAAGATAGACGCCACCCTCATTCCCAAAAAAACAAATACACCCTACATGGTGTAGGTTCCGCTTCGCCAATAATCCAGAGCAAGCTCGGCGGAATCAATACGAAGATTAGGAGGTGAAACCGTTAGCTCGACTTCGCCACCATCACCTCTAGAAAGTAGGTCGAGATACGCCTCAGGAAGTGAAGGCACAGCATCTCGAAGTGCTTTCAAGGCGGCGTGGCTCGCAGGTTTGTCCGCCAACCATTTTTCTCTAGGCATTTGACTTTCTTTGATCAAAAAAATGGCCGCTTAGGGTCGAAAGCGGGCACTTACCTAGCAACCCAGCCTGCTTGAACCCTTCGCGCATAGATATCATGCCGCGGCCAGATATTCCGAAAACTTCTCGACTAACTGACCCTGAGCTTCGGGACGCCAAATCAGCGGCACCTCGCACTGCGAACCGTCCCTGAGTGTCACGCACAAGGTCACCAGGTCGTCGAACTTCGAGAACATGCTGCCGAGCAGCCGCCAGCTTTCCCCG
Organism: Dyella mobilis; assembly: GCF_016904945.1. GTDB lineage: Bacteria > Pseudomonadota > Gammaproteobacteria > Xanthomonadales > Rhodanobacteraceae > Dyella_B > Dyella_B mobilis. The sequence continues at coordinate 163,413 of NZ_JADIKF010000038.1, read as the reverse complement.
GCCCTATGTTCATCGCCATCCGCATCAACGAATGACCTGAGGACCGAATAGCTTCTACCCGCTTCAAGCCCCTGAAATTCCGTGATTACGTGCTGCCAGTCCATCCGTCTCGCATGCATCGCCATGTCCAGCCATAGGTAGATTTCAACGTCGACCAAACCGCATAAGCCACTGCCAGGAACTGTCCGTTTTGGGTTGCGGATTCAGCCGGTCGATGCAGCGCACTAAAGACTGCGCGAGTAGCTGGGGTGTTGCATCGACCGGCTTAATCTGCAGCCCGCTCATGATAAAGCGAAGCATTCCAGTCAGATATCTATGCGCGTTTCAAGGAAATCCAGGTACTTGGGGTCATCTTCCAGAAAGATGTCCAGCCCGGCACCCATGTAGGCCCTGGTCAGCTCATCTGCCGATTTATCCAGGTTCCCCGCCTCGAAATAACTCTGCCCCAGGCGAAGATGGATAAAGGGATTGCCCAGGCCGTTGGCGCATTGCACCGCATTGAAAAAGCACTTGAAGCACTTTTCATAATCGGCAGTGCGAAAATGCACGTCACCAATGGCGACATAGATCCAGGTTGCCGCCTCCCACTGCTTATGGTCGCCGGGCAGGAGCTGTAGCGCAGACTCGTATTTTTCGCGGGCCAAATCAAAGTGCCGCGCCGTGGCCAGTTTGTCACCCTGTTTGCACAGGGCTTGTATTTGAGCGTGAACGGAATCATCCAACTCCATGGTTCTCTCCCCGGGTTGCTGATCGATTCGGTCATGGGTAGGAAGCGGACATCGTCCCTCAGACGATTTGTCGCGACTCTACGTGCCGCTTGAAGATATCAAGCGTTCCGGCCCAATAGAAGTGCAAATGCCTGTAGATGGCCACCGTGGGAAATCCGGATGCTTCGAACTTCAGAACCGTTCGGTCCCCGTCCGCCTGGATGACGAAGCTTAGTTTCGTGTCGCTCGACGGCTGATCCGGAAGGCGGGACAAAGAACTGCAATGAGTGAAGCTCAGTTCTTCGCATGGTTGGAATGCCAGGACTACGCCCGTGTTTTCGAATGAAAGATGGTGCCTGCCTCGGATGACAATGGTGCTCCCCGGTACCCAGGTCGTTTCCACTTCGACGGAATAATCGTCGCCGCCGAGCCATTCGCGCATGCTGTGAAGGTCGACGAGATGCTTCCAGACCGCGGAAGCGGGTTTATCCAGAACCACTTCTTCGTTGAAGCGTGCGGGGATTTCGCTGTCGTGGCGAGGTGCTGGATTCATGGCTCGAAGTCAAAAGCAGCGCATTCGTGGTCTTCAGGTTACCGAAGCTCCGCACACACCTGCGGTAGCTCCCACGTGCTCCCATGGAGCAATAGGCGACTAAGGGTGCGGCTAGCCGAAGAAGTGTTCAATCGCGGCGACGGGAAGTAATAAGGTGGTCGCAAAATAGACTAGGCCGAACACGCACGAACGCGCCAGGGGCGTCGCTGGATTCATCAATTGAAAGGTGAAATGCGCCATATTCGTCTGCGCCCAGATCGTCAGCGGCAATGCGATGCATAGCGCGACGCCTGGATGGTCGGGATGGTCGTACACGACGCTGCCAAAGCCCGCCGCGATTAAAACGACGATAAACTGCAGCATGAATGACACCGCAAAGGCCTGCACGAACCTCCAGCGTGTAGCTGCAGCAAACCTGGCGCCCCACGTGACAACGAAAGTGCCGACTAACTGCGCCATGGCAAAGCCGATTGCCGCATGCTTCAGAAGCAACTGCAGTTGCTCAATATCAGACATCGCCGCTCCCCTGTCGTCCCGGCTGCGGACAGTCTAGCGGATGCGCTGGGGTGGACGGCAGGGTAAACAACAAGCTCCGCCGATGCGGGGTTGATTCAATTCGGCGGGAACTTGGCCTGGACGCCGTAGTCCCCGTGCTTCGTGTCGAGTATGCCGGGGCGCAATCCTCTGTGATGGCACATTGAGCATCCGTTATAGAGATTGGCCATGCCCCTCAATCCTCCAGCAATGTGTTGCGCTGACCGGCTGAAGTCGCAGTCGAAAGCGGAAACTTCATGTCGCCCCGTCTACCGGCGCATCAATTTTCGACGTCTTTCCATCGGGCAATTCTTTGCATATACCGAGCGAGTAAATGCTCTCCGCCAAACAAAGTCACGATCGCAAATGGCCAGAGGACGGCATTCTGGTGTTCTCGCACCGGGACGCCCAAGGCGATCAACAGCTTGAGGTAGATGACGCAGCTTACTATGAGGCCCATGGATGACACGGCAATGAGCTTGATTCGGGATCGGAGGTCGATGGTGAGCCAAGTGCCGCAGTGCTCGCAGCGGTACTGCTTGAATGTTCCTGGTCGGGGGAAATAGTCCTTCGTCTTCGGGTAAATCGCTTCACCACAACATGGGCACGACACGGTTTCGTCACCCGTTTGGGGCCCATTCTTGCCAAGCATTGGCGTAAGCGCGCTGGGCCGAATCTTCTTCTTCGCCTGGCGATCAGCCAATCGATGTTGTTGTCGCGTTAATGGCATCGCCATCCTCCCAAAGCGAATGCTAAATGTATCTACGGACGCCCACCACGGGTCGTAAGCGGCTGTCTCCGCGACTCAGGTGACAGCATCTCTGCCCTCCAAACCCTTGAGGAGTCGCCAAGTCAGCCAGTAACACAAGGCACACCCGGCACCCCAGAAAGCCATTTGTGTAACCGTATCGGCATACAATTTCCAGCCCGCCAAAGTTGGCTTTCCATCCACGACATAGGCGACAAGCTTCGTTCCATCCCAAGCCGAGTATCCGCTGCCTTTCCCTGAAAAATAAGGCCATGAGCAAATGGCAGATGGCACACCCCCAACGAGCGCTCCCGCAGCGATAACAAGCCACCAGCGGAACCATTGGCGCTTTTGAAGCAGGAGAATAATTGGAAACGCAAGTATCCAAGCGTATGCCAGCGCGATTACGAGAGCGATCACCGCGACAAGTACCGAATGGGTGGCAAAACCAAAGAATAAGGCGGGAAGCATCGAAGCTGCCAACAGGGAAGCGCCGTTTGCGCTCAGTTTTTTCATGCTTTTCCCCCTTGAGCCAGATCGTGACGTTTTATTGGCTGGCCGTTGATCGCGGTATCGGTGTTGAATGAAAAACTCGTAGAAATTCAAGATTTCCAACGGGGGACTTGGTGTGGAAGTGGAATGAATCTTGCTCCAAAGTCACCCAATGAAAAACAACCTCCGCGTCCACCCAATGACCAATACCCGGCGCGGATCGCATGGCTGTATCCACCACGGCCTGGTTGAACTTTGCCACTGATCCGTCAAGATCGCTTTGCTTGACTCCAAGATCAATGAAGCAACGGTCGTTCTTGGCATCTACCAACATAGCGAAGTGCCTGAAATCCGTTTTGTAGATACCGTCGACGCGAAATATCGCTCCCTCTTGCGCTGGCCCAAAGCGAGTCAGTTCACAAACGGTGGCCACCTCGGGCGCGACCGAGGACGCCACGGATGGGGTGGACGTCAATATGGCCAAAATCGTGATGGCGAAAGTGAGTTCAATCGTTCTTGTGATCATGACTTATCCACGCGCGTCGTCGCGCCTGGTGACCGCTTGGGGCGAAAATAGGTGTCGTGCAACTTCATGATCGGTCGGAGATCCAGGTATTGGCGCGATGAAAGATCAGCCGTGCTCGATCGTCAAGTCACATTTCTGCCGAGTGATGCCTCCGCATGCGCCGCATCGTTGAAGATGTGAACGGTCAGCGGAAATTTCTCATTGACCCTGGCTACAAACTCCAATGTGGCGTCCTGGAATGTCACGAGATAGTGGTCCATGTCGGCAAGAAATCTTGCCTTGCTGTGCATTGGATGTACCGCATTGCGCATTTCAAGCATTTCTATGAGGCTTGAGTTTCTTATTCTATGGATCGAGTAATAGTCCAGTCCCGACTTGAACAGTGGGTGTCCATGCAGCGACTCATCATTGGGATGGCCGTAGACCAGGTAATGGCATTGATGGATTTCAATCACCGCAAGTCGTGCGTCACGTGTCGCATACGAGATCAGGTACGGACTGCGGCAAGCGTTGATACTGGCTTCGCCTACCGTTGACGGCTGGGGCCAGTCGTCGATTTTTTCGATGGAATCACGGGCCATCTGTATTCCTTGTATGGGGAGATTTTCTCCGGATGAGAGACGGACATCGTCTGCATCAGGTCGAAAAATGTCCTTCAGTAGTTGAAACAGGCCTGCTGCCCCGGCTTGAGCCTTAAAGTCGCAGTGGAAAGGTTGGGCGAATCTGCGAACTTCCCGGCCGGGAACACCCAGTAGACGGGCGCCTTGATCTGGCCGTTCGCGTCTGCGTGATAGGCATCGATGAGTATGGAAGCAATGCTATCCGCGGAAATACCTTCACTCGTCGTGCCGTCGAGCGTCAAGGCGAAGCAGTTGAGGTTCGCACTTTTGAGTTTCCTGGACGCGTCACTCAAGGTGAGTTCTCCATGGATGAAGAGCGAGTCCTGATGATGAGAAACGTGGTTGAGCTGCGCAGAGACGTGGGCGCTGCCAACAGTTAAGAGGGCTGTAGGAGGCGCTGCGGCCGAGCAGCCAAGAATGAACGTCGCGGCGAAGATCGCCAAAGCCTTGGAAAGCACGTGCATGATTCCTCTCAAGAACCGATGTGGTCTTCAAATATCCTCAAGCCCAGGCATCCGCCAAGCATCGGCGAAAAATGCCATTGAGTGCATCGAGCGTCGCCGAACCATTCGGCTTTGATGGATTCAGCCTGTCGAGGCGTTCCAGTTCAATCTCGATAAATGCCTGAATGGAAGGGACGGGAGGCTCGAGCCCCATTTCCGGAGCCGCTCTTTTCCTTTCCAGCAATGCGTGGATATCGGCCAGCAGTGCCGGCTGGTCTTCAATCAGATGCAGGAGCTTTTGGAACTCGATCGGCGCCGCATTGCCGTAGCGCTCCAGCCAACGCACGGACAACAGCGGTCGCAACACGTAGAAATATTTCTTCAACGGCACCAGCTCCGATTTCAGGTAGCCGCGATAGTTTCTCTTCGCCATGCTTCGATAGTGATAGACGCCGCTATCGCAAGAGTATGTGGAGGGCAGCAACTCCAGCGCGCGTTCGCGAAAAGCGGCGAATTGTTTATAGATTATCGGCGATTGAATCCACTCCACGAAGGCTGGATTGGATTTCCAGAACAGGCGCAGTGCCTTTCGCAGATCCCAGCCGTTCAAGTCGATATCGTCGACGATCTCGTATTCGATGACGTCGCGCTGGTCTTCCAGGTCGATCGAGGCATACCAGTCCCTTCGATGCACATAGATGAATCGGGCGTCGTAGTCGCTATTGGGCGACTCGAAACCCCAGGCACGGCTGCCCGATTCAACGGCCAGCAGCACTCGCACGTCGTGTTCCGACTCGGCTCGCTCGATGCGTCGTTTTATTTCGTTACTTACAGATGCTGGAATCATGATCTTTGCTATTCAGGCCGGACGGCCTTTCTCAAGTGTGGCTGCCCTTTCATGCCATCTCCGGCACGGAGGCAAGGCTGTTTCAAATCGATTCTACGAAGATAGCGCCGTCCGGGTGATGCTCCCGGATGGTCGTCACGGCCACTAAAACGGCTTCGCGGTCGAACGGGTCTATCCAGCGAGTGAAATGCGTGAGGTCGATGCCATCGGCTCTCAGCCGCTCCAGTTCCGATGCATCCACTATCCCGTGATTCACCCAGATCAGCGTTCGGCTTTGACGGGCCACGGCGAGCAAATCGCCGAGGCCGCGTTTTGTTAGCGCAAAGAGAATCAACGCGTTTTCCATCGGTAGAGGCATCCTGGCACTTCGTTGTTGCAAGTCGAAATGGATGGCACACGGACGCTCGTCACTACAGTTTGATTCCCGACCCGAGCACGAGGACAAAGATCGCCGATAGGCACACTGCGGGAGCGGCCCAGGCCCAGGACCTCGTGAAGGCGATGCCGCTGCCCGATGTGGGCATCCGCTTCTTGGCATAGATAGCCGCCAACAGCTATCAAAAGCCTTCTCACCGAGATCCCCTTGAGCCATCCGATTGCAGCGCGTTCCTTTCGGCCGAGTCGCCAGGATTCGAAAGCCGTCCTGAAACATCCGCCCCCCAAGGCATCAGGAAGATGGCCAATGGCGGATCCGGGCCGAAACCGGACTCTATCCCTGGATGCAAAAGAAGTCGAATGCGCGGCCTTCCCTGGCGCGCTTTGACACCGTCAGTTTTTTGCGCCCTCCGCGGCGAGCAGGTCGGCGATATATTCGGCCAGCAACCAGTGCTGCGACATGCCTTCATTGCTGGTCAGGGCGACAGCCGCGCCGGTCTCCCACACCATCTCCAGGTCTGTCGTCGTCCCTTGGATACCACCCTGATGACCACGGATGTGGCGGCCGTGCGAAAGGCGTTCGTCGATGCCGGCTCCGATGGCGCCGGCGCCGGCGGGTATGACGCCGTCGAACATCTTTGCCAGCGTTGCCGGGCCAAGCAGCTTGCCGCCCTGCACGGCCTTGGCGAACCGCAACAGATCGGCATTGGTGGAATAGCCGCCACCCGCGGGACTGCCCTTGTAGACGTTCTTCACCCAGCAGGCCTTCCACGTAGGGGAGAACACGCCATCGTCGTGGTAGTAGCCCACTGAGAGCTCCGGCACGATCTGGTCCGCGCTGTCGAAGCCGCTGGAGGTCATCTGCGCGGGTTTGAAGATGTGCTGCTGGATGTAGTCGAAATAATTTTCGCCCGACACGTTCTCGATGATGCGCCCGAGCAGCACGTAGCCGGCGTTGCTATAGCTCAACCCCTTGCCGGGCTCGCCCATCTTGGGCTGGCGGGCGATCAGGCCGAGATAGTCGGCCGGGTTGATGAAGTTCGTGGAGTGGTCGAAATAGTCGGGCACCATGAAATCGCCAAGGCCCGACGTGTGATGCAGGAGTTCCCACACGGTGATCTTTTTCGCCGTTGCCTGGTCGGGATATTCCGGCACCAGTTTTGCCAGCGTGTCGTTCCACGACAGCTTGCCGGCTTCGACCAGCTGCGCAATGGCAACCGCGGTGAACATCTTGCCGACCGAGCCGATGTGAAACTTCGTCTGGTGATCGATCGGCACGTTGAAGCTGCGGTCCGCCAGGCCGCGGCATTCGTCAAATACGATCTCGCCGCCATCGGCAACGGTGACGCAACCGGAGAAATCGGATTGGCTCACGAGCTTATCCAACACCACGTGAATCAGCTTTCCCAATTCCGCGTGCGACACCGGCCCCTTGGGCCAGTTGTCAAAAAGCGGGTCGTCCATTTCGACCAACATGGCCTGTGCCAGCTGGTCCGGATGCGCCGGATCGGTCTGCAGCCAGAACAAGGCGGCGGCCTGAGCATGACGGTGTGCCTTGACCGCTACTTCGAGCATGCCCGGTTGATGCGGGTCGGTGCGCACATCGAACACATTCACGCCGCCGCTCTCGCTCGCGACAGAGGCGAGATCGGTGATAAACGCGGCTTTGTCGTCGGAGGCGACCGACGACGACAGGACACCTGATGCCCATTGACGGAGCTGCGCGGGACTGTCGGTATTGACGTGACGGATCAGCTCGCCGGCGAGCCGGCCCACCGGCGAATCGGGCAATTGCGGGTGCATGAGTGGTGCGGCGATGGACGGAGCCGATGCGCAACACAGCGAAATGGATGCCCACAAGGGAGCGAGCCGGAGCGCGCGAGCCGTAGCCCGAACGATAAAAGTGCGGTCGATCATGGAGAGTGCTCTCTGGATTACCGGCCGACGTGGCGGTATTGATCCCTTGGATGCGGCAACTCCGCCGATCGGATTCAACCAGATGGGTTTTAGCCGGAGCCTGGCAGGAAACGAGTGACCTTCTGGCGCAGCAGCTGCACGAGCGCGGGTTCCATGAAGTCGTATTGGTCGGGGATATCCAGGCAAATCACTCGCTTGCCGCCCAGGTATTTTTGGAATTTCGCGGAGAGCTTGCTGCGATGCGCCTTCTCCATCACGAAGATCAGATCCGACCACGCCAGGACTTCCGGCGAAACGGGCACGTTGGCGTCGTGGCCGAGCCCCGCCGATTGCGTCTCGATCCCCGGCCAATCCGCGAAAACCTGCTCGGCGGTCGGACTTCGCAGGCGATTTTGCGTGCAGATGAAAAGAACGTGGCGTGGCAAAGGTGACCTCGAGGCTTGGCTGGCTGATGGACTTGCCTGCACGTAAGCGAACGCCGGGTTCGTGCTCAAGTCGCATCAGCCAGGCATGTTACGTTGATCATTGCTCTTGATGCGTCTTCGCATAGTCCTGATGAAGAAATTTCGCCACGGAAAAACAACCAGGCGGGCTTTGGTTGCTCAGCGTGACAATCGTTTCGCCAGTAAGTGGATAGGTGCGTATATCGGTGCACACGCCACTGGCAGAGCCGCCATGTCCCCAACGAAAATCGCGCTTGGGAATGTTCGGGCCATAGTCGGTCGCGAAGAATCCCAGGCCCATGAACATGCGGTAGGTCTTCGTGGCCCGTGCGAACAGCGCGGGCGGAATGAGCTTGCCGGTCTGCAAGGCTTGAACGAAACGGTACATGTCGCCGGCCGTCGCTGCCTCGCCGCCGGCTGGAAAGCCGGGCAAGGTTTCGCAATCGAATTCCAGCTTGCCATCGTCGGCGGTGTAGCCCCGGGCGAGATCCGGAGCCGTCGATGCGCAGTCGATAAATCCGCTGTGCGCCATGCCGGCCGGCTCGAAGATGTGGCGGCGCAGGTAACTCTGGAAGTCCTCGCCCGAGACGACTTCAACCATGCGGCCTAGCACGACGAACCCGAAATTGCTGTAGACCTGCTTGGTGCCGGGCGGGAAGGCGGGCGGGTTCTTGCTTTCCAGCGCGACCATGTCGGCAACACTGTGCACGCGTGCCCGATTGGCCGCATTCTCGGTACCCAACAGCCCGGCATCGCCCGCGCCACTGGTGTGCGTGAGCAGTTCGCGCACGGTGACCGTGTCGGCAAAGCTGCGGTTGGGGTAATCCTTCAACACGTCGCCGACGCGGGTATCAAGCGACAGCCGTCCCGCCGCTATTTGCTGCAACACCGCCACACTGGTGAACATCTTGCCGGCCGAGGCGAGATTGAAGCGCGTATCCAGCGTGGCCGGATCATCACCCTTGGCGTCACGCTTTCCGTAGGCCTTCTCGAACAATACGTGCCCATGCTTCGCGACCAGCACGACGCCCGAGAACTTGCCTGCTTTAGCCAGGTCCGCCGTAAACCCATCGAGTCTTGCCAGCGCAGGGTCACTCGAGTGTGCTGGTCCTGTATCGGGTTGAGCAAGACACGCCGTCGCCAGAGCCGTTAAAAGCATGGCGGCAACGCAATGAGCTAAGCGACTGTGAGTTGCGTGCAAGTGTCACATCTCCAAAAAGGTAGGTGCGTTGCAGGGGATTGTTTCGGTGGTTTGCGCGACGAGGCTCAGTCGCGCGAGGGTGGGTGAGGGATATCTCTTTGGAGCCTGTGCACATAGTTTCTACTATGAAGTCAGTAGATACTCGGGGCGAACCGGCTTGTCAACTATAGATATAGTTGAAGAGATGCTTGTCGTGCGGCGAGGCAAATATTTGCTGCCCGATGGCGCTCACGGTTACGCCAGCTTCGGAAAGTGACAGCAACTAAATCGATAGCAGGCGGTGTGAGCCAAGCACATTCGCGTCATCGTTCTCTGCGCCTCAATCTATGATGAGGCGCTTTTTTATCTGACTAAGATTCCGACGCCGCAATGAGCGCCGTCTGCAGATCGTCCACGATGTCCTGTCCGCGCAAGCGTTCGCGCCACGTTGCGGGTATGCCGGACAAACCGAAGCGTATGCCGGCCATGCCGCCTGCGACAGCGGCGGTGGTGTCGGTGTCATTGCCCAGGGCAATCGCTCTTCGAACGGTGCCTGCATAGTCGTTCGCCTCGTCGAGCACCAGGCGGGCCGACCACAACGTGTCTACGACGTAGCCGCTCCCGCTTGCCCGTTGCAGATGCGCGGGATCGAGCACCAGCTCGATCTCTTCGGAGGGAAAGCCGGCCTCGGGGCCAAGACGGCGCAGTGCTGCCTCGGCCTGCTGCCAACTCGACGCCACACCGGCAAGTTCCGCGCGCGCCCACAGGCAGAGCAGGGCGCAAGCCACCGCGGAGCGTGGGTGTCCATGCGTGGGCAAACATTGCTTCGCCGCCATGGCGATCAGCGACGGATCATCGCCGGTATGCCACAGCGCAAGCGGCAATACGCGCATCAATGCGCCGTTGCCATTGTCGTATTCGCCCGCCGGTCCGGATTGCTCAGGCGGAACGCCGGCCTTCAGCGCTTCCACCGCGCGAAACGTCTGCACGCCGATATCGAAGACGTAGCCGTCGACCGCGAGATAACCCCAGCCCGCCCAGTTGAGCAGCCGGCCCGCGAAGTGGCGCAGATCCAGTCCGTTGCATGCCAGCAGCGAGGACAGCAGGCACAAAGCCTGGGCGCCGTCGTCCGACCACGTGCCCGGAGGAACGCCCAGGTGGGATCGAGAGAAGCCGGCGGGAGGGTTGAAATCGATGAGCGCCAAAGCAGGGATGTCCGCGGCGTCGTGAAACTCATAAGGAACGCCCAGCGCATCGCCGATCAGCAGTCCTTGCAGTCCGCCAACGATGCGATCCTTTAGTACGTCTTGTGTTGTTGGCTCCATCGTGTTCGCTCCGTACGAGGCTAGTTGATATTGCGCAATTCCTTCGCGGGGAAGGTTTTCATGACCCCTTCTCTGGATAGCTGGAACGAACTTGGAGACTCGAGCTTGCTATCCATTCGTTGAGCTGCTCGACGGCCAACCGCTTTTTACACAGGCACGGCTTCGACGCCAGCCACACGGGCCGCCGTGACCTCGGGCACATAGACGCTCTCGCTTGGCACCTCAAGAAGTCGGATATCGCTTTCGAGGTGTCGGCGTTGTACCGCGACGAAGTCGGTGATGTCGGTGATGGAGAGTACCTCTCGCTCGCCGTATCGACGCAACATCTCTCCCCGAAGTCCCAGCTGGACGGCGCGCCGCTCCAGCGCGCGCCCGCTTGGGTCGTGATCAGGGTCCCACTGCATTCGCACGTCCGATTCCGCAACTGCCTGCCGCCACGACGCGTCGGAGTCGAATCGCTCAGGGTCACGGGACGAGGGGACGGAGGACCGCAACAATTCATCGAAAAAGGTGACGCCAAGGCGGATAGCCAGGATGCGTTCTTGCCCTTCCTTCGTCGCCCATCCCGAGCGATACATCATCCACAAGAAGTTCGGTTTGATCCAACTCATGCGTGCATAACTGAAGTCACCGCCAAAACGCTGGTTTGCGACGGCATATTCGGCAATGGAAGGCCGGTAGGCCTGGTATACATAGATGGATCTTTCGTCGAACTGCCCCAGGATGTGGCGTCCAACCTGCGGCCAGCTGCGTACCAGTTCCAGATAGTTTTTTGTTTTCATTGGCGATCCGTTCGTTGCTGCATCGCATTCGCGTGGGTCGATGAAGTCATTCTTGAAGAACCAGTTCTCGACGCTGCACATCCATCGTAACCACGCGACGATCAGTGCGCGCAGGCCCCCACGCTTCTGCCGCCAGTGCAATACCTACGGCTGCGGCGGTGGCGACAGCCAGGTCGGCAACGGGCACGCTGGTGCCGTTGCGCCGAAACACCGTTGAACCCATCTGGTCCAGGCAGGTGACTTCCAGCATCGGATGCACCGTCAGCGTTTCGTTGCGATCTGGCGTGCTTGAAGTCTTTGATATCGCGATGCGTTGCAGGTCGCTGCGAATATCCCTGCGCAGCGCGTCCGGATCGAGATGCGCAAAGCGCAAGGTACCTTGGTATGGGTTCAGCCGATTGGTCGGGTCGGAGAATCCCGGTGCAGGCGGGGCAGGGAGTTCGTCGGGCAGAGGGCCGGCGCCATGACGGGTCAGGTAGGCACGCGTCACGTAATGCGCCTGGAGCGGGGCCAAGGCGCACAGTCCCGCTTCGCGGGCCATGCGTGCGATGCCGGGCAATCCCGTCTGCGAGCGGGTTACGTAGGGAAACTCGCCCAGGTCCTGGTCCAGGCGCAATCCCTGTGCAGCTTCGAATACGAGCGCGTCCTGCTCCGCCAACACCAGCGGAGTACGCCATTCGAATCGCCGGCCCAGGCTCAGCGCATCGGCCACGAAGCGATCGACCAGCGCCGGGTTGTCGACGAACGTACCCAATGCATCCAGAGGCAGACCGACTTCTCGCAGTCTGCGCGGCAGATACTCGTGGCGTATCGCTGTCAATCGTGCGCGCACACGTGCTTCGGACATCAGATCCGCGCCTTGCAGTGCGTAGCCGGGATGTTGCGAGCGCTGTACGGTTTCGCCGAAACCTACGCCGCAACTTCCATGGCGCCCCGCACCACGTGCGTGCTCCAGCGCCTGGTTGATCATCGCATCCCACGGCACCGAAACAGGCGCGCGCGGATCGGCCAGCAGGCGCGGTGCACGCACACCCAGATCGGCCAGGGCTTCCAGCTCGGCATCCAGCAACCAGGGATTGAGCACCACCTCGGCGCCCAGATAAGTCGGGGCGTCGAGAAACGTGCCGCTGCCCAGTTGATGAAACACGTGCCGGCGGCCATCCGGAGTCACCACGGTGTGCCCCGCCTGGGCGCCGCTGTTGAAGCGCACGACCCAGGGGCGCAATCCGTCGCGTTGCGCGTTGGCGACGAGCGCATCGACCGTGCGGCCTTTGCCTTCGTCGCCGAATCCCGCACCGATGACCGCCTGCATACGCGTGAGCATGACCGATCCCGAGGCTCAGAACCGCGTCAACGCAGGCGCAGGGCCCGCGCTGGGGCTGGTAAGCCCGGCAAGCGCGTGACGCACCACCAAGGCGGTGTCGCCCGACCAGCTGGCAGCGACGTCCGCAACGTGAGCGCCCTCGTTGGCCTGGATGGTGGAGACCAGCACCTCGGACAACCTGGTGTAATCGGATAACGGGATGACGCGCTGGCCCATCAGTTCGCGCCACGTTTCGAACACGGCGGCGCGACTGGCGGGCGCGCGGCAGGCATTGCCCTGTTCCACGATGATGTGGAACACGTGATACGACCGCTCGGCCAGCGCCAACAGGTCGGCAGGGCTGTAGTCGCGCTCGATGGTGTCGCCGAAGACTGCCTGCGCCTGCGCTACGGTCAAGGCCGGAGGCACTTCTTCGTCGCCGACGGTGAAGAGATAGCCCTTGGTATGGCGCTTGGCCATGGAATCGATCTTGGTGCGCAGGCCGGCGAAGTACCACGGCAAGTGATAGGACTCGCTCTTGTTGCCGCCGCCACCGCCTTCCAGAAACATCGCGGCCAGCTGTTCGGCAATGCGCAGGTCCGCTTCGAACTGGGTGACCTGCAACGGTGCGCGATCGTAGAACGCATCGCCCACGCCCATGAACATCAAGTGCGGGTCGGTCACCGGCTTGCGGCTGTAGACCTCTTCGATGAAGGTGCCCAGGCTGCCCTTGATCAGCGCTTCGGGAATCGTGCCCATGGACCCGGTGACATCCAGCGCAACGATGAGCGGCGTCGATTGCGGATTGACGTCCGAATCGACCGATTCGCGCACGCTGATGTGCTTCGGATCGAAGGCGGGATTCATGCCGCGCGAAGCGAAGATGGCATCGCGCGACTTGCTGCTGGTGCTGGCGGCATAACGATCCCAGTCGGCGGGATTCCAACGTGCAGAGCCCATGTCAGTTCTCCGGATAGATGAGGGTCGGGGGAAGATTCCAGGCCGAAAAGCGACGAGGACCGAAAGCGGCCTCTATGGCCTTTTGCCAGGATCGGTATTGCTCGACCGCGGTGCCGGCGGCCGGACTGCGGGCGAAGGCGGCGAGCGGTGCCGGTGCGCAAGCCGGCACGGGGCCCATGCCGGTGACGTCGCCAAGCAACTCCCGCAACAGGCGGCGGATCTTGATGTGGCCCAGCGCGCTGCGCTGCACGGGATCGCTGCGCCACACCGGCGTGACATCGGCCAAGGCGCTCGCGGGAAGCGCTGCCCACCGTTCGCCCAGCGCACCGGCGTAAGCCCATCCGCCAAGTAGCGCCACGCGATGACGAGCAGTGTCGATCCACACCGTGGAGGCATCGATCACCGGATGCGCGCGCTGCGCGTATTCCAGATAGCAGGCGAGATTCCACAGTCCGCTGCCGATCCACGCCACGTGCGCGGGCGGAACCGTGCCGACGTGCGCCACCACATCGGCGAGGCGTATCAGGTCGGGGTCGCGCGAACGCACCACCAGCACGGCGTCGGCGGTGCGATGTACCGTGGCGGCGGCGGGCAGGCAGGGGCGAATCTGACGTTCCATGTCGGAAGAGACAAACCTCCAGTGAGCCGTCTGCGCGGCGTTGCGCGCGGCCAGATCGGCGAGATCCGGCGAGACTACCTCAAGCAAGGTGCGCCGGCCGATATACACCGTGCCGAGTTCGTCGGCGTAACTTGCCACATACGGCATGGTCCAGCGCCGGCCGTCGGCGGCCATGGTGCTTGCAAATACCGGGTGCGCTTCCGTCGCGCGGCGATCGGCGGCGAGCGTGCGCGTGTCTCCCGCTACGTGCCGGCGTTGCAACTGGATTCTGGCAAACACCGCGCCGGCGTCAGGGTCGGCACAGTGGTCGGGATGCCAGCGGCCGGCCAGGCGGCGCAGGGTCATCAAGCGATCGGAAGCCGCGGCAGGCAGTGCTGTTTCCCACAGGCTATCGGAGGCGGCAAGCAGATCGGCGGCGGTGGCGTTGAACAGGTCCATGCAAAATATGCTAGCAAATATTTGCTATTTGCAATTAAATAAATACGAGGCAAATAACAAGGCTAAAGCCGTTGTTATAGTTAATAAAAAGGCATACTTTCTTGCAAAATGAAAAGAAATCCGGAGGGCCGTTTCATGAGCGAGGATTTCCCCAAGCCGATCGTGACTGTCGATGTCGTCGTTCTCACCTTGAAGGACGGCGTGTTGCAGTTGCTGCTGGCACAGCGGGCGAAAGATGCGGCCATTGCGCCCGGG
Organism: Dyella mobilis; assembly: GCF_016904945.1. Classification (GTDB taxonomy): domain Bacteria; phylum Pseudomonadota; class Gammaproteobacteria; order Xanthomonadales; family Rhodanobacteraceae; genus Dyella_B; species Dyella_B mobilis. The sequence continues at coordinate 148,346 of NZ_JADIKF010000038.1, read as the reverse complement.
GTGTGGACCCTGCCTGGCGGCTTCGTGCACGTGGATGGCGACGACTCGCTCGAAGACACGGTGCGCAGAGTATTTCGCACCAAGACCGGCGGAGAAGTGGCCTACATGGAGCAGCTTTGCACCTTCGGCAACGCCAGGCGCGATCCGCGCGGCTGGTCGCTATCGGTGGCTTACCTGGCGCTGCTGCCCGAGCACAAGGTCACCGGGCTCGACGAGCAGCGCACCCGATGGGCAACGGTGCGCCCTTGTCCGGACCTGCCGTTCGATCATCGCGCCATCGTGGCGCAGGCGCTGGCGCGTGTACGCGGCAAGGCCGCCTACTCATCGTTGCCGGCGTTTTTGCTGCCGGACACCTTTACGCTTCCTCAGCTGATGGCGGTCTACGAGGCTGTGCTGGATCAGCAACTGGATCAGTCGACGTTCCGGCGCAAGGTGGCCGAGCAAGGCATGATCGTCAAGGCACGCGGTGCACACTTGCATACGGGTGCGGGGCGACCGGCGGCCCTCTACAAACTCTCGCGGCCTGCGCTACAGGATTTTGGACGCGTGTTGCTGGGCACGCGGGATGCGTGAACAGACGGCCGCGAAGCTACCGCGAGCGGCTCGCCAGTCTCGGAAATCGCTTGCGCAGCGAGTCGTCCAGTTGCAGCAGGAATGGCTGGCCGTAGGGCCCCGCTTCAAGGCCTCGCCGTAGTACATCCGGCGTGTCATCGACATAGTCCAGCGACACCGACGCCACCCCCATGGCGATCGCCGCCACACTGTCCACGTCGCCGCCGTAATTGACGCAGTCACGCAGCAGGCCCGACGTGGAACGGTTGTTGAGCAAGGCGGTATGCACCGCGTGCAACGTTTGAATGGCGTCGCACTCCACCTCGCCGTGCCAGTCGCCGCGCAAGCGGAAACCCGTATCGCGTTCGACGAGCCGTGCAAGCTCGGCTACCGCTTTGTCCTGGTACAACGCGTAATGCACCATTAAGGCGACCACCTTGGACGAAAGAATGCCCTCGGGCGTGTCATGCGTGACGACCGCCTGCGAACGCGAGACCTGATCGATCTCGGCAACCGATGCCAGCAAGCCAAGCGGAACCGAGCGCATGGCGGCACCGTTGCGCCGGCTGCCCGGACGGATCAGCGAACGAAAGTGTCGACCATCGCGGCTTTGATCGAAAAGGCCTTGCAGCCCTTTGGCATAGCCCTGCCGCGGATCGCGGCGATAGCAGCGGACAAATGCCTCGGCGAATTCGTCGCTGCTGGCTGGCCCACCGGACAACAATACTTCGCAGACGGCAATGCTCATCTGCGTGTCGTCGGTGTAATGGCCCGCAGCGATGCCCGTTTCGTGCGGCACGAAACGCATCAATGTATTGAAGCGTTCGATTTTCTCGCGGGGTGCGAACTCGAAGCCGGCACCATAGGCATCTCCGATGGCGATATCGACAATCACGACGAAACTCCCGATGACGCGCTTCTAGCGACTGTAAGACGGCGCTTCCATGTTCATGGGGGCGGGATTCAGAAGCACCCAGGACACCGCCAATTGCGCCAGGCGCTCCGGATCACCGGATTTGCGCTTCACCGCCGCGACCAGCGAACGGGTCTGTTCGATATCGTCCGGCGGCAAGGCATGACCTCGCTGCACGATTTGAAGGAACGCATCAGCCATCTTTTTGAAGTCCGTATCCCAGTTGTTACCGCCGTTGTGGTGAATTTCGCGAAATATGCGCCCCGTTATGCGAATGGCTTCGCCTTGAGCCGTCATCGCGTGGCCGTTTGAAGGAACCAGCAGCTCCCACAACTCCTGATGTTGCTCCTGCCACGTGTTCGACTTCACGCGGATGGGTGATTTCGAATCGTGCATGACGCGACGCTCCACGGGTTGCACCGAGAAAAGGTCGTAGAGCTTGTCCAGGCCGGTGCTGGCGGCATCGATCAGGTCGGGATTGAAGCCGCTGCGGTGAAACTCGAAGCGTTTACCGATGGCTTCCACCAGCTCCTGCATTCTCGCGGTTCGCTTGGCGCCAAGTTCGAGCAGGCACTCGCCAAACTTGGCCATGCGCTCCAGATCGGCGTTGTTGCATCGGCTCAATGCCAGCTCCAGGGCGGTCAATCCCTGCTTGTTCGGTCGATCGATCTCAGCCCCCCAGTTAACGAGAAGCCGCACATTGTCGACGTGATAGGAGCTGGCTGCGCAGTGCAGCGGAGTGCCCAATGAGGACGTATCGCTGTGGATATCGGCACCCAGGTCCAGCAGCACGCCAATGCTGCTTCGGCGGCTGCGCGCCCTGGCGTGCAGCGGCGTAAAGCCCCAGGTATCGGCAGCCAGCAGGTCTGCACCTTGAAGAACGAGCCACGCCGCCAGCTCATCGGGGCAATTGTCAAAAGCCAGTGTCGTTTGTTTGGCGAATCCGCCGCGCGCATTGACGTCGCAGGTGTCGAATACGGCCTTAAGTTCGGCGACATCGCCTAGCTCCAACAACTGTTCGATGTCCTTGGGCAGAGATTTCTTCTTGGTCTTGGTCATGCAACGGGATCTCTTTATTTGGTCGCTGGCCCGGGAGCGGCAACCGGTATCGCTCCCATCTTTTTCAGCGATTCGCGCAGCGAGGGAATGCCGTTCCATCCGGCGAATTTGCCCGACAGTTGCCCATTCTTGAAGACGTAGAACGTGGGCATTGCCCACGAATCCAGGCGGGTCCATTCGCGCTCCTGCCATGCAATGTCGATAGGCATGTCCGGAAACTTCGTGTTCCAATCCCTGACTTGATCGAACGCTTCGTCTTGCGAAGCCAGCCAGATGGCGTGCTTGACGAACAATGCGTGCAGCGAGGGATCGCTTTCGATCGCCCGCGTCGCGTCCTGCGAGAAATGGCAGGACGCCACCACCACGATACGCAGCGGCGTCGACAGATCGAAAGCCTCGCGGGTGGCCACGTTGGTCGTGCGGTCGAGCGAAAGCGCAGTGGGCCAGCCCTCGTGCAACGGGCTTTGCACGTGGATCGTCGGCAGGCTGTCGCCGCCCATCTTTGGATGTTGCGCGGACAGCTGGCGGGCGGCATCGAACTGACGCAGCGTAATCAAGGCGTGATACAGACCGGCATAATCCGTGTCATCGGCCATGCCGCGACGACCCATTTCGGCGAGATCGAAGTGAAGCTGGCCGACTTCTTCATCGTGCGGATCGAGCGAGACGGCCGCCTGCGCGGCGCGCTTGAGCAAGCGAAGGTCGGGAGCGCTCACCGACCGGATGGTCGCCGGATTCTGATACATGCCAAAAAGCTGCTCATAGTGCTGACGGTAAGCGTCGAACCGGGCCTGGTCGGGCAAGGCAAAATTTTCCTTGGCAAGTACGAGATGATCGTAGCGCTGCTCGATGTCGCTCTCCGGGCATTGATCGACGGCACAGCCGCGCCGTTTCGCATCCGCTTCTCGTTCGCCACGCAACTGCGCTGCCTTGGCGTCGTCCAGGCCGATTCCTTGCGTATAGGTCTGCAGGCCGAACAGTGCGTACACCGCTGCGGCTTGTGACTTGGTCAATTCATTGGACGCATCGTCCATGCCGAATGTGCCGAGGCCCCGTGGCGTGAAACCCAGGGACGCCAGGAAACGCGTGCGTGCGCCCGGCGAAAATTGATCGAGCGGGGAAGCACCTTTGGGTGTTTCCTTCAGGTACGCATCCAGTGCCGCTTGCGTCGTAATGACGGATCTCGCCGTTGCCGCGGCCTTGGTGACGATGAACAAACGGCAGCCCGTGGCGCAGGCGAAATAGGCCTTGCCGTGCTGGTAATCCAGCGTCATCACGAAGTGCTGGTAGATGTTGGCGCCTGCCGAGCCCTGCACCGGGCCGCTCATATAGTTTTCGAGGTTGTCGATGTTTCGGTCTGGCCGTTCGGTAAACCACACAGGGCCGACCGACCAACCGGCGATTTGTACTTGCGGTACGCGAATCAAGCGCGAGTGGCCCACCAGGTCGTCGCCGTTCTCGACAACGGGCCACTCCGGATGATGTGTATGCCAGCGGTCGATGAGGCTGCGCGGGGCGTAGCTCGTTACCCCATAGCCGTGCACGGTAGGCGTGCCTGCGGCCTGTTCGCCTGCCGCGGTGGGCTTGGCCGTGGCGCCGGTATCCAGCAGCATCGGCAGGTCTTCGCCGTCGATTCGCAGATGAATGCGCGGCAGGCCCGCCGGATGGCCGTCGGGATCGTGCGGCAGTTCCATCGCTATTTCGTGGTACCGGGGTGTTGGCGTCCAATGGCTTGCTTCGCGCCACAGCTGCTGGTGCGGATAGTCGAACGTCCACGTCTGGCCCGGCAAATAGCCGGCGCCGAGAATGCCATCCAGGTTGCCGGCGCCAAACACCTTGTCGGGCAGCACCATGGCCGTCGCGTGGCAGGGCGTCGCGCGTGACGGCGACGGCAGCGATGCCGCCAGCAGCGGCGCGTCGACTACGGGTATTTCAGCATTGCCGAACCCGCACGACCTGGTGTTCCATCCAAGTCGTTTTACGGTTGCGGCGGCAAGCACGAACAATCCACTTCCGCCGGCTCCACCCGTATCGACCAGCAAACGCAGCGGCTTGCTGCCGGGAATGGAAGGCAGGACATAGAAATGGCCAACCTCATACACCGCGTTTATCTGCTGGCGAACATCTGGCTCGCCGGCCGCTACGTTGCCGGCCATGGCGGCAAGCGCCATCCACATCACTGCATGTCTCACTAACCGATCTCCTCGTGGTGCTGCTCGGCGATGGCAGCGACGGTGATGGCCTTCATCTATGCGGTTGCCGCAGAGGCTGCCTCGTTGATCAGTGCGGCGACCTCGCCTGGCCGCGAAGCAAGCGAGGCATGGCTTGCTTCGAGATGGATGGTCTTTTTGGCGTTCATTCGCCCGGACATCTTTTTCTGGTTTTCAGGATGGATCATCCGGTCGTGGTTGGAAATCTGATACCACGACGGTTTGTGCCGCCAGGCCGGATCGGTCACGGTGTTGCCGAATGTGGTCGCCAGCGGTGCCTTCTGGGTCACGGCCATGATCAGGCCTTCGTCGGCGCTCAGATCCTGGCAGAAGCTCTCGTGAAACTTGTCCTGCTTCAGCCACAGATATCCGTCGCTGTCCGGCGCCAGGTTGGGCGCGGCTTCCGGCGGGTTTTCCTGCGTGATGCCACCCGGGCTTTCGCCGGCATCCGGCGCAAAGGCCGCGATGAAAACCAACGCACGGACGTTCGGCTGGTTCCCCGCTTCGCTGATGACGGCGCCACCGTAAGAATGGCCCACCAGTACCACCGGCCCCTGGATCTGGGCCAGCATCTTGCGCGTGCGTTCGGCATCGTCGGCGAGAGAGGTCAGTGGCATCTCGACCGCATGAAGCTCGTCGTAGCCCAGGCGTCTGAGTTCCAGAATGACCTTGGCCCAATGAGCCGCTCCGCCCCAGAAACCGTGAACCAACACGACAGCAGGCTTGTTGCTCATGATCTTCTCCACCCCTGGATGTGGTTGAAAAGAGGTCGTTTGCCCATTTGCAGACGGCGTGCAGCAATCGCTCCGTCCGGGATGCACCATGCCAACTGAGGACATTGGACCCTCTGCCCCGGCAGGAACCTCAACCGGGGCAACGATTCTGCGCCCAAAGAAGAGCGCTCACCAAGTGGCAAACGCGCAAAGTGACGAAGTGGTTGTCAGCGTTGCGAACGACCCAAGAAGGACCCGCACCACGCCACTATCGCTTGCGCGAAGCCCATGCCTCGCATCGCCGAACATCCGCCTCGCCGATTCTTCGCGCCACGATGATTTGGTTATCGGGCTGCCCCGATGCCGCCTCGACGGCATTCCAGGAATCGCCTTCGCCGAACAGGCCGTTGGGCGTCGGCTTTACCGTGACGCCGTAGCCCGCATCCGGTGAACGAAAGAGCTCCAATGTCACCAAGCTGTCCAGGTAACGCCAATCCGTAATGCCAAACGGCGAAAGACCCGCGTATCCGTGGTATCCGCGCTGACTCATGCGCGTCAATGCGTAGCATGCATTGGGTCGCGCACCCGGTGCCGAAGGGGAATACGACGAATCCAGGCGACTCACCGTGGATCGGTCCAGCGTTTTGTCAAAGAGCACCACGTGCCCTTTCACCAGGACATTCGAGCTGTCCGCCGAAGCGCACAGCCCGCGGCAAATCCATATCTCGTAAGTGCCCGCTATCGACGGTGCCTGGGTATCCGCCGCTGCGGCCTGCCTGTTTGCGCCAACCAAGCTGCAGGTGCCGAGTGTCAGTACGAGAAGCCAGCATCGACGGACCTTTGCAACCTGTGTGGCGATGCTCACGTTGCTCCTCCTTGATGTGATCGATCGCAGCGACGAAATTAACTAGTAATGATGTTCAATGTCTGCAGGCATCGATACCCAGCCGTGCATCCGTTCTTCGTAATTGGATGCGACGGGCGCGGGAAAGCGCGGGTCCGCGAACGCACCTACGGGAATGGCGACGAGATCCTCATTACCTTCGGTGACGTAGTAAACCGTGGTGCCGCAGTGAGGGCAGAACTCGAAGTGGGCTCTATTGCCCTCGTCGCTGATCCGAACATACCGGGTCGACGTGCCCGACAGCTCCAGGCCGTCCCGGCGAAAACGCGCCTGTACGGCGAACACGCTGCCGGATCGGCGCTGGCAGTCGAGGCAGTGGCAAATCGACACCCGGATGGGGTCTTCGGATGTCGTCACGGACAGCTGGCCGCAGCTGCATGAGGCGATGCGTTTAGTCATGGGCAGACCCAATGGTTGAACCGGCGACGAGCGCTAGTTACTGACGAATTTCGGCTTCGACCAGCTGCGCCAGCAACACCAGCGACTCCTGCCAGCCCAGATAGCACGCCTCCGCGGGAATCATCGGCGGAATACCTTCCTGCACCACGGTCAGCTCCGTACCGCAGAAAACCTCGCGCAGCGATACCGTTGTCTGCATGGTCCCCGGCAGATTCGGATCGTCGAATACGCCCGTGTAGCGAAGCCGCTCGTTGGGCACCAGCTCCAGGTATTCGCCGCCGAACGAGTGGCCGCCGCCGGTGGTGAAGTTGGTGAAGGACATCCGGTAGTTCCCCCCCACCTTGGCATCCAGCGCGTGGACCTTGCCGGTAAAGCCGTTGGGCGGCAACCACTTGGCCAGGGCTTCGGCATCCAGGAAGGCGCGATAGACCCGCTCGGGCTTGGCACGGAGAACGCGGTGGAGCCGCACGGTTTGAGTCGACATGGATTAACTCCGCAAGTAGAGGACAGCCCTCTGATCTCTACGACGAATGTGGCAAGCCGAAATGGACACGCCTATTCGACGGCTTCCCGCAACGTCGCGCTGGACAATGCCGCGACGTAGAGAGGGAATAGCGCATAGCCAGACAGCATCGACAGGACCTGCGCGATCGAGCCGTATGCGCCACCCTGCTCGTCGCCGACGAAGAACGAAAAGAACCAGAACGCCCCCATGGCGATCAATGTAACGCGGCTTGCTGTCGAATGGCCGGTGGTTGCCAGGCATGCGGCTGGAAACAGCCGCGCCAGGAAATGCCAGATGATCCAGCCGGCGGGCAGAAGCAGGCACAACAGCAGGCCCCAGCCCGGCAATCCCAACCCCTGGGCAGCGAGCGCCATGTCCGCATGGGTGGCAAAAACCCGCATGGGCACGTAGCTCCATACATTACCGGCGCACATCAGCGCGAACCAGAAACAGGCGAGTGCGGCCCAGCGGCGATTGGCCAGGCGATAGAAAGCGGCCATGGCCAGCAGGTAACCGAGGCCATTGCCGAGGAAGGTGCCGGCGAGCGCGATCATGGCAGCAGCGACGCGATGGCCACTGGCGAAGATCGGGGTGTAGCTCACGTTGTCGGAAACGTCGCCAAGAAAAATGACGTTGGACAGCGTGGGGCTCCCATAGTCGATCCCGAACGGCGAGGACATCCAGCCAAGCGACCACGCCAGCACGCTATGTGCATATTCGTGGATCAGGTAGGCGGCGGCGTGCGCGGCGATCGAGAGCAGTATGCACATCAGTGCAAAGCGAGCCAGACCATCACGCAGGTGCATCGAGGGTGCTGCACGTTTCATTGACCTTCCTCTGGTTGTGGCTGGAAATATCCCTTTCGGGTCGGAGCTGTTGCCTCAGGCTGACACGTGGCGAAGCATCGATGTCCTAGCGATCTATTCGTGAACGGAGCGGATGAAACGCGCGGGATTGCCGCCAACGAGGCTGTTGGGAGGCACATCCCGGGTGACCACCGAGCCTGCTGCGACGACGGCATTCTCGCCCACCGTTACCCCGCCAAGAATCGTAGCGCCGGCCGCGATCCAGACGTTCCGTTCGATCACGATCCGCTTGCCGATCGTAACCGACCGGCGTTGCGCCGGATCTAGCGGATGGCCCGACGTGATGATGCTGACATTCGGCCCGATCATCACGTCGTCGCCGATGTGCAGGCCGCCCAGGTCGTAGAACGTGCAGTTCTGGTTGATGAAGACATTTCGCCCCACGCTTATCTCATCTCCGCCGGAAGTGTAGAAAGGCGGGATCAGGGTGAAGCCCGGGTCGACCGGTTTGCCGATGAGTTCGCCGAACAGGGTGCGAATGTCGTCGCCGTCGCTGAATGTCAAACGGTTGAGCGCGGCGGTGATCAGTCCCGCTCTTTTGACATCGGCGACCATCTTTGCCGATTCCGGCGTTCTGCCGCGAATGATCTTGGTGCGATCGCCTGGTTGCATTTTCTCGCGCGGGTGAGTCGTGGAAGTGGGTGACACTCTACAACTGAGTCCAGGCATTCAATATCGCGGGGCTATGCGACCGTAGTCAATGCATCCTCCGGCACATACGCACCGAGTGCTGGTGCGCTTTGATATCAGCGAGCCGGGCGATTAGGCGCCTGGTCATCAAAAGGGGCTCCATTTATGTCAAAAGTCACGTTGGCGGCCGCGCTCGTTTTTTCCTTGGCGACCATGCACGCAACGGCAGCGTCAGCCACGGAGCAAGCGGGTGGCGACGACGTTGATCGGGTGGTAAGGCAGTACATGCAGCAAAAAAAGATCCCCGGCGCCTCGGTGGCTGTGATCAAGGACGGCAAGTTGGTCAAGGAAGCCAGTTACGGTCTGGCCAGTGTCGAGTTGAACGTGCCCGTTACGGACAAGACGCTGTATACGCTTGCTTCCACCACCAAGGAATTCACCTCCGTAGCCATCATGGCACTGGTGGAGGACGGCAAGGTGTCGCTGGACAAATCCGTTCGTGACTATCTGCCGGAGCTCCCGGCCAGTTGGGGGGCGGTCACCGTCCGGCATTGCCTGTCGCATACCTCGGGCCTGCCCGATGGAGACGCCGCCGACAACGTCAATGTCACGCCGCTGGCGGGCACACAAGCCGATCTGATGAAGCTGTTGGTGACGCGTCCCGTCGGGCAGCCTGGCGTGAAGACGGTCTACAACCAGACCGAGTTCATGCTGCTCGGCGACATCATCGAACGCGTGACCGGCAAGCCGTACAAGCAATACATCGAAGACCGGCTGCTGAAACCGCAGGGCATTACCGACATGCAGTGGGGCGATGCCTGGACGGTGGTCCCTGGTCGTGCCTCGCTTTATACGGCGGTGGAACCGACCTCCGATCGCTTGAAGCTGCAGATCGACGCGAAAGGCGAACCGGTGATGTCCAAGACCGGCATTCACGCATTTGGGTCCAAAGCGGTTCCCGAATGGCTGACGCCTGCCGCGGGCCTCAATGGCAACATCCAGGACATGGTGCGCTGGGAGTCCGCGCTTTGGAGCGGAAAAGTCATCAAGCCGCAGACGCTGGCGATGATGGGCGAAGCCTACAAGTTGCGCGATGGTAAAGCGGGCGACTTCGGATTGGGATTGATCCCCGACCCGTTCCCGGGAACAGGCGAGCCCACCGTATCCTCGGGCGGCGGAGCGGCAGTGTGGATCGTTACGCTTCCCAAGAGCCACATCACGACGATCGTGCTGACCAACCTGCAAGGGTCATCGCCTCCGATGTTGGCGCTTGAGGTGCTGCAGGCTTACCGCAAGCAACCCATGCCGACCGGGATTTGAAGAAATTGGTTGATCGCTAATAGCGGGAAAATGGTGGCCGGGCGTGGAAGAACCTCACGCCCGGCTAGCAGCGACACCTGCTACGCGAGCGCATAGGGCAAGACGTGCAGAAGCTAAAGTTCCAAATGGAGGAACTGGTTGAAGGCACTGGGCGTGTAATCAGCAAACGCTTCGCCTTGCTTGAATCCGCGCTTGCGGTACAGGGTAAGCGCCGGTTCGAACGGCGCACCGCTGCCGGTCTCCAGGCTTAGCCGTTTCATGCCGCGCTCCCTTCCTACGCCGATGATGTGCTCCAGAATGGCCGCGGCACCGCCCAGCCGCACGCGATCCGGATGAGTGCGCATGGATTTCAGCTCGCCGGTGGCGTCCCCTAGATCCCGCAGTGCGCCCACCGATACGATCCGGTCGTCGAGCCATGCACTCCAGACGGTGACATTCGGTTCCTTCAAGCCGGAGAGATCGAGCGCGAACACGCTGCCTGCCGGCGAGCTGGCGTGCATTTCCCGCAAGTGAAAGGTCAGCAGATCCTGGGTGAATGGACCGGTCAGATCGTCTTCGCGGATAACGAAGACGGGTGCGCGAGTGTGCATGGCTTGCGTATCCTGCTATGGCAGATCATCGAACTTTTCTGTGGCGCTTCGCTGCGGCGATCACGAAAGCATCAACGGCAACCACATGCCGATCAGTGCACGATAGACGCCAAAGCCGGTCAATGCCGCCAACGCCACGAGCAGCGTGGCAACCGCGTAGCGACCCGCCGCGGCGCGTGCCTTTTCGGCGCGCAGATAGGCCTCGAGCACCAGCAGCGGCACGATCCATTCGCCAGCTGCCAATGCAAGCAATGCCGGTCCGCGCATCGTTCGCGGATCGAAGCCGGCAACGCCGCCGTTGATGGCGATCCACGAAGCCAAGCCAATACGAAAAAGCCACACGCCGGCAGCGAGCACGAACAGCCGCAATGCCCAGCGCCGATGCGCCGCAAAATCGCCGGCGCGTGCGCGCTGCCACGCCAGCACCGCGCATGCCAGCAAAAGCACGCCGTTGATGGCGACGTTCCCGTTTTGCGAAGCGCCGACGAGGTCGCGACCGGCTGCCATCATGACCAGTCCCGCCAGCCCGACGATGATCGCAACCGTGGCGTAGATGCGGCCATTCCAGCGGTGGAACCACGGTGCGTGGCGGCGCAGCGCGGGAATCAGTTGCAGCCCTCCGCAGCAGGCGACGATCGCGGCTAGCAGTACGTGGACGGCAACGATCAGATTGGCCAGCGGCTGGTCGCGGACATAGCCAGTGGGAAACACGCGGTTCCAGGTCGCCACGCGACCGGTCAGCGTCGCGACGCCATAAGTGCCGACGATGTATGCGCCGAATGCGGCCTGGCCGGCCATGGCGACGGCCCACCAAGTCGCCGCGGCGAACCGCATCGCGGGAAGCCCTGCGGCGGCGGTGCGTACCGCTTTGTGTCGGCCCGACGCCTTCTCGGCGCTTGGAGCCACAGTCGAATCACCAGGCTCTCGTATCCCTGATGCGGTCGCGGTGGTGTCTTGCATGGACTTTTCGCTCCACGTCGGTTTCGTAACGCGCCGGATAACGTCTCAGCTTCGGGCAAGCATGGTCTTAAGGCGTGATTTGCATGTCCATGAAAATCGGTAGCCCATCTTCACTGGCATAGGCGGGCAGTGCGGGGAACGGTGCGGCCGCGAATTTGGCTGCGAAGCACTTGGCCATTTTCGTGGCCGGCCGCACCTCTATGTCACTGGCCGAACCGTTGCTCAAAAGGGTTGCGACCAAGGTGAAGCGCCCGGTGTCTGCCTTTGTGCCCTTCGGAAAGCAAAGGACCATGGCCTTTTGCACGTCGTTGCCAATGGCGCCATACAGGACCTTGTCGTATGCCTGGCCTTGCGGCGTCTCTTCCAACTTGCTGGCCGTCGATACGCGCTGGTCAAAGGAGTCCTTGGCCGTTGTGCTTGCCGAAGCCAAACCGAGCATTGCCAACAAAAGCGCTTTCATGCGCGTTCCCTTTTTGCGGTGGTCGTTCGGCAGCGCGTTCCGTCTGTCCAGAGAGCATGGCACAGCCGAAACCGGCAGCTCAATTCTTCGAAGGAACCGGCGCGAAATAGCTGGTCGCCCCCATCGCACCGAACGCATCGACGCCTCCGCCAGTACCGGTGCCCAACGTCCACGCGCACGTTGCGTAGTTGCCTACAGCGTCGAAATACATGAAACCTTTCACCAGCGGAAAGGCATAGCCGCCGGGATTGGGCTTGCCTTCGAGTTCCGCGGCAGCGAGGCCCAGGTAGGTGGCCTGCTCGGCGGGACATTCGCCCGTTTCCGAGATCAACATGGGCTTGCCCTTGCTTTGGAACTCCGCATAGAAGGGACTGAAGATCGGGCCGAAGTCGTTGACGTCCTGTTTGTCGTAGCCATCGACGCCGATCCAGTCGACCACGTCGTCGCCGGGATAGTAGGGCATGGGGTCTTCCGAGGAATCATCGGCGCGGTTCGGATTCCACAGCCAGGTCACATTGGTCACTCCCTGGTTCTGGAAAATCTGGTGAATATAGCGCCACGCCTTGATATAACCGGCGGCACCGCTGGTGCCGAGGCAATTCTGGTGATTGGCGTCCGGCAGATTCATCTCCCAATACCAGCGGATGAAGACCGGATGGCCGAAGGCCTTGATGGCATTGGCGGTGTTCTCGATCAAGGCGTCGTCCGCGCCGGCCACCACGTTGTCGTCGCTGTCGCCGCAATGCCAGGTGACCACTGGTGTACGGCCGTTCAAGGCATCGTCCTCCATGGTCGAGTCGGGAAAGCTTTGGGTGTCGGAGCCCGGCTTCAGGCGCCACGCGTAGTAATGCATGTGCAGCGCCAAGGTACGGCCGATGGCGGTTTCCAGATTCTTGGTGGCTTGGGGAAACTGATCGTTGGTGCCGGGCGGATTGACCCATGCGCCGAAGTAAGCACCGCTGGCGGGTGGTTGAATGGTCTGGGCCAGGGCATTGTTGACGAGCAAAGGCAGGCACAGCGAACCGACAACAGTTAGAAAAGCGATACGGCTTGGCATGATCGAATCTCCTGTCAGTGAGTGGACTCGCGCAAATACAGCCGATATCAACGAAGCGCCACGCTTGCGCGTTGACTGGCCAGTGTTGCGAGCCCGGCTTCCTGCTTGCGCCGTCACATCCTTGCGGCTGTCGTGACAGTGATCTGACCGTTTACCGTCACGAAATCGCTAGGCGGCGAGCGCAATGTTTTCGACTGCGTCGAGGTGGCGTGAAGAGCATTGTTTCTTTCCGGCTTTCACGGCGACAGCCTCGCGCAAGCCTATACTTCGCGCATTCGGCCGCGACTCGCGTTGTTTCCACATCGAAGGGGAATGTGTCCGTGCAACGACGTCAATTTCTGCGCCACGCGAGCACGACGCTCGCGCTCGCTTCCACCGCCACGCTTGCCGGTTGCGTCCGCCAGGCGGTCATGCCGAGCGCGAAGTCGGCGGTTCCGCGCGCTGCGCAACTGGCATCGGGCATGGCGGAGCTGGCGCCGGTCAGGGCCGAGGTGGACCGCATTACCGGTGTCTATGTGTGCACGCGTCCATTCCGTGCGGCAGGCCCGCGCATCGAGCTGGAAAAGCTGGGCGAGAAAGCCATCGTGCACAACTACGGACACGGCGGCAGCGGTTGGTCGCTGTCGTGGGGTTCGAGCACGCTTGCCGTGCGCATGGCGCAGACCACCGGCGTGCGTGAACTGGGCGTCATCGGCTGCGGCGCGTTGGGACTTACTTCGGCCTTGCTGGCGCAGCGTGCCGGCTTGTCGGTGCGCATCTACGCCAAGGCGCTGCCGCCGGATGTGTTTTCGATGCGTGCCACCGGCCTGTGGACGCCCGATTCGCGCATCTGCGATGCGCAGCACGCCGCCGAATTCGGCGACCGCTGGGAAACCATGGCGCGCATCTCGTATGCCCAGTACCAGAGCATGCTGGGCTTGCCCGGCGATCCGATCGAATGGATCGACGGCTATCACCTGCTCGATACCGCTCCTGGCCAGCAAAAAGACGTCGTTTCCGATGAGCCCGACTACGGCGATCTGAGCGATCGCATCAGCGATCTGGGGCCGGGCTCCGTCACGCTTCCCCTCGGCAGCACGCCGTTTCCGTTGCCGGCACGCCGCTTCAGCATCATGATGTTCAACATCACCAGCTATGCGCGCATGCTGATGTCCGATTTTCTGCTCGCGGGCGGAAAAATCACCGTGCGCGAATTCGTCCATCCGCGCGAGTTGCAGGCATTGCCCGAGCGCACTCTGATCAACGCTACGGGCTACGGCGCCAGGGCATTGTTCAACGACGACTCGATCATTCCCGTGCGCGGCCAGACCGCACGGTTGATTCCGCAACCTGAAGTGAATTACGCGCTCAACGCGAAGAACCTCAGCATGGTGCCGCGCCGCGACGGCGTACTGGTGCAGGTGCTGGGCGATACCGGCAATTTCAACAATGCCGACCTCACGCCCAACCGCGCCGCCTCCGAAGCGGCGGTGCGGCAGCTGGCCGGCATCATGGCGAGCATGCGCAATACTTGAAAGAGCCTAGGGCTCGGCGGGAGGAGGAGGCTGCAGCTTCACCAGCAGTTCCTCGAAGGCGGCGATCTGCTCGTCCATGGCGTCGTGCAGTTCGCTCTGTCGCGTCATCAGCGTTTCGATCGCTCCGGCCTGCTTGAGCTTCTTCAGTTCGCCGTCGAACAGCAGCCATTGCGCCGTCAGTGTTTCGACGTTGTTCCCCGCATAGTGGCGCATCTCCTTGAGTTGCGCAATGACGTCGTTGACGTGCTCGAACGGAGTCTTCGTAGCCTCGGACATGGCGGCATCTCCAGTCTGATCGTCTCGACAGGGTAGCCGCTCCAAGCTGGCTGCCGGCGAAACGTCATCGCGGCGTGATGGCCGGCAGCACCGGCTGGAGACGTGCCCCGACAGGGCCGGCGCCATTGGTCATGCCGGTGACCAATGGCACTGGGTGCCGGTGCGGGCGGCGATGATGATTCCATCGAGGGATCTCTCTTGCGCGTTTCCGAAGTGCCTGGAACAGGCTTGTCAACGCAGCGTCCCGGGGGACTTATGAGCGATCGGCGATATGTACGCGGTGTTTCCACGGCGGCAGTGGCTGCCGCTTTTCTGATGCTTCTGCTTTGGCAGCGCGCTCACGGCGGCGTGCCGAGCCATCATCTTTTCGATCGTGCCGACCTGCCGGCCTTTTCGAACTGGTGGGGCGGTTTGCTGCTTCCGCTGATGACGTGGTTTTTGATTGGCCGCACGCAGAAGCGCATCGCATTGCAGGGCGAGGGTGCCAGGCGCTACGCGCTGTTCGGTTTTGCCGCGGCCGTGCTGTTTGGTGTGCTGTTGTCCGTATTTTTCACGCTCGACATCGAGGCGGTCAGCAACGGCATGTTCGAGTCGCTGTTTCTGCTTGCATTGTTCCTGCCCATCTATCGGGCAGAATGCCTGCTGGGCCTGGTGCTCGGCATGGCCTATACGTTCGGCGGCGTGTTGCCGAGCATCATCGGTTCAGTAATGGCGCTGATCACGATGGTGATCTATTGCTACGTGAGAGCCTGGTTGTTGTGTATCGGCTACTCATTCGCTGGAATGTTCAAGCGATCCAGAACTTAGAAGTTTCCATTACGAGCAACGTAGAGAGGGCGTGTCCATGCATTCGTCTTTTCGTACACCGGGGTGGTTTTACTTCGTGCTTGCGTTTGGCATCACGTGGGCGTTCTGGCTAGTGCCCGTGCTGGCAAGCCGCGGCGCGTTGCCGGTAGGCCATGGCGTGCAACTGGCCTGCCTGTTCGCCGGCTCCTTTGGACCTTTTATAAGCGCTTTTGTCGCCGTCTATCGCGATGGCGGTTGGCTGGCGGTACGCGAATTTGCCGGTCGCGCCCTGCGTTATCGCATGGGACTTTTCTACTTTCTCGCGGCGATGTTGCTGGTGCCGATCGCCGGCGCCGTGTCGATGTTGTGGATGGCCGGCCACGGCGGGGCGCCGTTCGCCCTGCAGGTCTCGCTGAGCCACTTTCCCTTGCTGTATGCAGAACTGTTCATCTTCGGCGGTTCGGTCAACGAGGAGTTCGGCTGGAGCTATGCCACCGATCGGCTGCAGCAGCGCCAGAGCCTGCTGCGTGCGGCGGTGTGGCTGGGCGTGATCTGGGGCTGCTGGCACATTCCGCTGTTTTTTATCACCGGCCTGACGCAGTCGTTCCTGCCGTTCTGGGCGTTCCTGGTGTTTACCGTCGCGCTGCGCATCGTGATCGTGTGGGGCTACGTGAGCACGCGGCAAAGCATCCTGGTCGCGTTGCTGTTCCACACGGCGAGCAATTTTTCGTTCAACCTGTTCGCCGTGGTGGATCGCTCACCCAAGCACGACGAGCGCGGTTTCATCGGTTATGCGTTGGCCATGCTGGTTATTGCGCTGGTGGTGGCCTTTACGGCGCGCTGCTACCGCGGTGCCTCGCAGGATTCGATCGCAAGCGCTGCGCGTTAGACCGACGCGCGACGATAGTCGCGGTGCCACCGTCCCGGCGTATCGGGGTCGAGACGGTGGTTACGGCTGTGGTGGCGCTTCCCGCTCCCGCGCATATCGCGTCGGCGCCATGCCGACGTGGCGCGTGAACGCGACGCTGAAGGTGCTGGCGGAGCGGTAGCCGACGCGTTCGGCAATCGCGGCAATGCTGCCTTCTTCGCGACGAAGAAGGCTTTTTGCCAGCGCCATGCGCCAGGCAAGCAGGTACGACATCGGCGGAACACCTACGGCGCACTGGAATCGCTCGAAAAATGCCGAACGTGATAATGCGGCTATTTTCGCCAACGAAGCGATGGTCCAGGGTTGCGCCGGCTTCTCGTGCATTTGCCGTAGCGCGGAGGCAAGCCGTTCGTCGGCCAGGCCGCGCAAGAGTCCGGGCGATGCCTGTGTTTCGGCGGCGGATCGCAAAGCCTCGATCAACAGCACTTCCAGCAGGCGGGCCAGAACGACATCGCGCGCTGGCCGCATTTCCAGCGATTCGTCGCGGACCAGTTGAACGAGGGTGGTCAAACGCTTTTCGCCGCGAATGTGCACCCGTTGCGGCAGCAGCGAAACCAGCAGTGCTGCGTCGGGCGATCCGAATACGCAATGCCCCACCAGCAGGCGCACGTCGGGAGGTCCGCTTTGTCGGCCGTGCCGCACTTCGTTACGTGGCAGGAACGTGGTCGAGGTCGCGCTGTCGTCGGGACCCTTCGGTTCCAGTGCGGACATGACGAAATCGTCGGCAGCGGGAACCAGCAGGAAATCGCCTTCGCGAAGGAGAATGGATTCGCCGCAGGTTGGGGTGAATACACAACAGCCTTCGAGAATCGCACAGTAATAAGGTCGCCCCATGCGCGCGCGCTGGACGCTCCAATGCCCGGCGGCGCTGACCAGTTTCGAATTGGGGCGCGCCGGGTTGGAGGAGCGTGACGACTTCGGCGAGCGGGTCGATCATGCCTGGACTCCTGCCAATGAAAAGCGGACTTTTTAGTGTAGCAAGTCCGGATTCCAGTCCCTATCTTGTTTGGACACCCCTTTATTGGACTCCCCCATGAAGACCATCCTCATTACCGGATGCTCGTCCGGCTTTGGCTTGGCGACGGCACGCCATTTCCTCGATCGCGACTGGAACGTGATTGCCACGATGCGTACGCCACGCGAAGACGTGCTGCCGCGTTCTTCTCGGCTAAGCGTGCTTCCGCTGGATGTCACCAGCCAGGAAAGCATTCGCGCGGCGGTGGATGCGGCAGGACCGATCGATGTGCTGGTCAACAACGCCGGAATCGGCTGGCTGAATGCGCTCGAAGGCACTCCGATGGAGGTGGCTCGCAGCATCTTCGAGACGAACACGCTGGGGACCATGGCCATGACCCAGGCCGTGCTGCCGCAATTTCGCGAACGCAGGGAGGGTGTCATCGTCAACGTCACCTCGACGGTGACACTCCGGCCGCTCAGTCTGCTTTCCGTGTACACGGCGAGCAAGGCCGCGGTGAACGCGTTTACCGAGTCGCTCGCGCTCGAGCTGGAACCCTTCAATGTGCGCGTGCGATTGGTCTTGCCGGGCCGCTCACCGGAGACCCGCTTTGGCGAAAACGCCCGCGCGCGCATGCAAACGGGCTATCCCGAACCTTACGTCGACACGGTTCAGCGCGTCTTCGCCGGTTGGCAGCAGCCGTCCGCGCTCACCACGGCGCAGGATGTCGCCGAGGCCGTGTGGCGCGCCGCCAACGATCCGGCGTGCCCGATGTCCACGCCAGCCGGTGCAGATGCGATCGAGTGGGCGGCGGCCCGCTGACCCACGTTTTCTCTCACCTCTGTTTGCGACCCGAAGCTGGTCTCGTACGGCAGGGAGGGTATCTGCACAACAGTAGACCGCTCCGCTTGAGTGATAACGTCTGTCGATCCGGCAGCGCTCCGTTCGTCGCTATGCGTACAACGACCACTCTTGTTGGAGGTTCCCGTGTCCAGGCTCAAAGTCCAGGCTTTCTCGGTATCGATCGATGGTTTTGGCGCAGGTCCCGAGCAAAGTCTGGAGAACCCCCTCGGGGTTGGCGGCATGTCGTTGCACGAATGGTTCTTTCACACCCGCACCTTCCATGAAATGACCGAACAAGGACCGGGCGGCGATACGGACATTGACGATGAAATTGCGAAGCAAAGCTTCGTCAACATCGGTGCGTGGATTCTCGGCCGCAATATGTTTGGCCCGGTGCGTGGCCCGTGGCCCGACGACAGCTGGAAGGGCTGGTGGGGCAACAATCCTCCGTATCACGTGCCGGTATTTGTGTTGACGCATTACCCGCGCGAGTCGATCACGATGGAGGGAGGCACGACCTTTCACTTCGTGACCGGCGGCATCCACGAGGCACTGGAGCGGGCCCGGGCAGCGGCGGGCGGACGGGATATCCGCCTGGGTGGCGGCGTGGAAACCGTCCGCCAGTATGTGCAGGCAGGGCTCGTCGACGAATTGCATCTGGCGATATCGCCTACGTTGTTGGGTCGCGGCGAGTCGCTGCTGGGCGGCATCGACTTGACCAAGGCTGGCTTCCGCTGCGTGCGGCATTTAAGCTCGCCCCGCGCCTTGCACGTATTTCTTGCACGGGAGTGATGCGCAAAAACGCAGTCGTGCTCGCTCGTCAGGTAGCCGCGCACCATGCCCGGCATCGCAATAAATTGCCGCATCGCCAAGGGGGTAACGCAGTGACTGCGCATCATCTGACCATCATGCATTACCCGCCACGCCAGCCTTATCGATGCATGGAGGTGGAATCGCCTAGTTGGGAGGACATTGCCGCCGCGATAAGGCGGATGGACGACAACGAATACCCCGTCGTTCAATTGAGCTGGGAAGACGTGGAAACCTGCTGCGAAGACGAGTCCTCGTTCAATATCTTCGGTGGCGTGGCCTGCGGTTTTGCGCTGTCGGAGATGAACGGCTGGCGGCTGGAAGACCCGAACGGAAGCGACGAAGAGGTTCGTCTCTGGCAAAGCGATCAAGGTTATTTTTGCGAGCGCAAGAACTTGATCGTGGAGATCGAGCTGGTGCTGAAGCTGACCCGGATTTATTTCGAAACCGGTTCCTACGACGAGGTTCGGCGCGCCTGGTCCGAACATCTGGCGCCATGCAAAAGCGCTAACTAGTCGATTTGCCGAGTGTTATTGGGGTTTGCGCGATCTGCATCGCCATCCTGCCCGGTTTATTGGACGGCCAGGTTCAGTGCGCGCCTTCGTCGTGAGTGCCTACGAAAGCGATCAGGTGCATTTCAAAATCTTCGCTGCGTTTGGTCTCTCTGATGGACGCTGCATAAACGCGCCGCAAGGCATTGCTCCCTCGTTCATCCAGCCGTGAACAGAATCCGCTGGATTCGTTTCGAAAGGTGCAGGGTGATGACCTGTGCGAGGGAGCCTAGAATCGATTGGATGGATGCGCTGCGTGGGGCCGCAGCCATACTCGTCCTGATTCGGCATTACTTCAAAATCTCGGCCTTGGGGCCTGTCGCGACCTATATCGACCCGGGCACGATGGGCGTCGTCGCGTTTTTCTGCATCAGCGGCTATGTCATTCCCTGGTCGGTGTTGCGCAAACCGACGACGGTGGGACAGTTCGCGTTGAGTCGCGCGTTCCGACTTTATCCCGCCTATTGGATTTCTCTCGCGTTTGCCGCCCTGGTGTTTCCCCTTGCCACGCATCAGTTGTTGGCGAATATCACCATGGCCCAGCGTTTCATCGGCGTGCCCGATGCCGTCGGCGTCTATTGGACGTTGCAGGTGGAGCTCATCTTCTACGTGCTCATCGCGGGGTTGTTGTTCGCCGGCAAGCTCGCCGATCCGCGCGTCAGTGTCTGGTGCCTGTTGGGTGCATGTGCACTGTCTGTCGTGATGGCGATTCCGCGCGTCGCGCTGTCGGTGAAGACACCCGTCGCGCCGGCTTTCAGCCTGGTGGTGATGTTCGCCAGCTTCGTGCTGTATCAGCACCGGCATGCCGGTTATCTTTCGCCACGGCAGTTGAGGGCCTTGCTGTGCGGGGCGGCGGCGATTCTTACCTGTTGCCTGCTCCTGGCCTACCGCACGGACTGGGGTGCCGGCGAAACGCCGCATCGATTCATCGTGGCCTACCTGGTAGGCATCGGCCTGTTCGCCGCCTTCATGCGCTGCAACATCGACACGCCCGTGCTGCGCTGGCTCGGCCGCATCAGCTATCCGCTTTACCTGATCCACGTGCCGGCGCGCCAGCTCATCGTCGATCTGATGCCGAAACTCGGCGAGACAGCCACCGCGACGCTCGGCATCGTGACCACGCTCATCCTCGCCGCCATCATGCACCGGGTGATCGAAGTGCCGTTCGTCAACGCGGGAAAATCCGTGATCGCCCGATATCAGGCCATGCGCTCCACGGCGAAAGCGGATGCCGTCTGACGGCGTGAAGGGGGAGACGCCGGACGATTTTGCTCTGGCGGACAAGCCGGCCCCAACAGGACAGTGCCGCAGAACGCGCGCCTATTTCTAAGGACAATAGGCCGCGGCGCCACAGTTCGGCTTGACGCGCGCCAGAGCAAAGCCACAATTGCCGGCTACGTTAGTGTCACCGCAGGTGTACAGGGTCTGCGGTGACGAGCGCGCATCGCGTTCGCTGCCTGCCAGCATGCTCAGCAAGGGAAATCATGGAACGAAAGCCGGGGCTGGATCTGCTACGTGCGGTCGCCATCTTGTGGGTGATGCCCTTTCACAGCTACCTGGCCGGCTACACGGGCGGAGGCGTGCTGCGCTGGAGCGGCTGGATGGGCGTGGATCTGTTCTTCGCGCTCTCGGGCTTCCTGATCGGCTCGCAGGTTTTCAACGCGCTTGCCTCGCGCGGCAGGGTCGACTTCGTCGACTTCTATCTCCGGCGCTGCTTTCGGACCTTGCCGGCGTACTTCGTGGTGCTGGCTGTCTATGTCGCGTGGCCTTCGCTGCGCGAAGAGCCGGGCATGATGCCGCTGTGGCAATTCCTTACCTACACGCTGAATCTCTTCATCGACCCCAATCGCGGTGCTTTTTCGCATGCGTGGTCGTTGTGCGTGGAAGAGCAGTTCTATCTGGTGTTTCCGTTGCTTGCCTTGCTGCTGGCGCGCAAAGGTCGGCTGGGGCGCGGCGTGGCCGTTATCGCGGCGCTGATCCTGGGCGGCATCGTGCTTCGCGCGTGGCTCTGGCTGCATGCCGTTGGACCGGTGGAAGCCAAAGGCGGCGATGACGGCGTGACTTACCTGAAACTCCTGTACTACCCCACCTATGCACGCCTCGACGATCTGCTTGGCGGCATTGCGCTGGCCGCCGCGCGCAGCTATCGCACGCGCGGCTGGGCGTGGATCGAACGCAACGCCAACGTCGTGCTGTTGGCCGGCGTGGTGCTCACCGGCCTGTGTATGTGGGGTTTCAACGGGCAGCAACGCTTTGGCTTCGCGGCCAACGTGTTCGGCTACCCGATGCTCGCCCTGGCCATGACGGCACTGGTGGCAGGGGCGGCGGGCCAGCGCAGCGTGCTGTCCCGTATTCGAATTCCGGGCGCGGCGTGGTTTGCGGCGGCATCCTATAGCCTCTACCTGACCCACAAGATGGTCTACGGGCAATTGCACGGGCGTTTTGCGCCGTGGGTCGATGGCCACGGCATCTGGACCGCGTTGATCTACGCGGCAGCCGTACTCGCAACGGGAGCGGCGCTTCACTATCTGGTGGAGCGTCCGTGCCTGCGGCTGCGCGAGCCGGTGCGCCGGATGTGGGCACGGCGGGAAAGTCGGTACGCGACTACGCCGATAGCCTGAGTATCCGCTCCGTTCCACGGCAGTCACCGGCAGCTGGCCGCGGTCCAGCAGGTTGCGAGCGCTGTCCGTTGGCGGACAGCACGATCCGGATGTGGACAATGCGCTAGGGTAACGACAACGAACCGGCCTTGATTCGCGAGGGTTTTTTTACTTGAAGCCGGTTGGCATGCGGCTTGCCACTTGTGGTCGATGCCCATGCACGTTCTGCGCGGGGACCGAACCCATGGAAGAGGCCATTCGCACGTGAATATCTGGCTCGTAGAAATCTGGCGCACCTGGCGTGCCGCCCTGCGCCGGCCCGGCTTCCTGTTGCTGGCTGCCGCTGTACTGGCGCTTGGCGTGGGTTCGGCCAGTGCAGTCTTCACCATGATCGATGGCGTATTGCTGCGCCCCCTGCCCTATGCCCAGCCGCATCGGCTGGTGGCGCTGGGTCCGATGCAGGACGGCGTGGTCCGGCCCGTGTCGCCACAGCAATACCAGCAACTGGGCGATCTGCCTGGCGTGGGTTCGCTAGGTATCTTCATGGGCGAAACAACCGCCGCCAACATTGCCGGCTATGGCGAGCCGATGCAGGTGCCGGCGCTGGAAATGGATCGCGGCGTACTGCCCACGCTGCGCGTACAACCTGCGTTCGGGCGCAATTTCACGGCACAGGAGGATCAGCCGCACGGACCTGCGGCGGTGCTCCTGTATCACGGTTTCTGGCTGCAACGCTTCGGCGGCAATCCGGCGGTGATCGGCCAGACCCTTCAGGTGGAAGGCGTGCCGCACACCATCGTCGGCGTGTTGCCGGCAGGTTTCGACCTGGGGCAGGCGGCGATTGCGCTGCCCATGGCCTTGGTTGCGCACTCGAATGACGATGGCACCAACTACACCGCCGTAGCCAGGCTCGCGTCCGGCTTCACGCCGCAAGCGCTGGGCGCACAAGTGCAAACGCGCCTGCATGCGTTCTACGTTGCGCAAGGCAAGCACGCCTATAACGACAATTTCTGGCATCGGGTGCAATTCGGCGCACAGGACTTCGGTTCGGAAGAACACGCGGGTCAGCAAGCAACCTCGCTGATGTGGCTGGCCTGCGCGGCATTGCTGCTACTGATCGCGATGGTCAACCTCACCAACCTGATGATGCTGCGCACGATGGGGCGGAGCCACGATGCCTCCGTGCGCGGTGCGCTCGGCGCGCCAGCCTGGCGGGTGGCATTGCCCTCGATGGCGGAGGGCCTGCTGATCGGTCTGCTCGGCGTGCTGTTCGGGCAGGCGCTGGCTGCGTTGGCGTTGTGGGCGTTGCACACGTGGATGCCGGTCGACTGGATGTCGGTGGAATGGATGCGTCCCGGCGGCCTCAGCATGGGCTGGGCCGCTTGGGCTCTGGCGATGGCGGTCGGCCTGTTCGGCGCACTGGTCGCCACCGTGCTGGGTTTGTGGCGCGGTCATGCCGCCTTGTCGATGGACAGCCTGCGCGAAGGCGGCCGCAGCGGGCCGGGACACCGCAGCGGTTTGCTGGGCAAGGTGCTGGTGATCGCCCAGGTGGCGCTCGCCTCGCTGCTGCTGTGTGCGGCGGGTGTGTTCCTGCACAGTTTGCTGATGGCGTCCAAAGTCGATCTGGGTTTCGACGCGCGCGGCGTACTCACCTTCGAACTGGCACCGGTCAAGGCCACGTATCCGGACGCGGTCTCGGTCCAGCGGCTGTCGCAAAGCGTGGTCGATCGCCTGCGACAGATCCCCGGCGTACGCCACGCAGCCGCCGGTACCAATCTGCCGGCGGGCGGCTTGACGGGCCAGTGGAATGTCGGCGCCCTGCACCTGCCGCGCGGCGAGAATTTCAGCGCGCAGTTCCATGCGGTAGACCCCGGCTTCTTCCAGGTCTTCGATATCTCCCTTCGCCAGGGCCGCGTGTTCGCAACGACCGACGTGCGCGGCGGCGAGGCGGTGGCCATCGTCAATCGCGCTTTCGCCGACGAATATTACGCAGGCCATGCCTTGGGCCAGACGATCCAGCAGGGCTCGGGCGCTGGCATGCTTTCGGCGCGCATCGTGGGTGTGGTCGCGGACACGTATCAGTTCGGGCCCGTAGATCCCGACTCGATCCAGCCCATTCTTTACCTGCCGCTGGCGCAGATGCCCGACGACGCCCTGAGCATGTTCCGCGCGTACGAACCGATGCGTTTTGCGCTCAAGGTGAGTGGCGAACCGGAAGGCTATCGTGCAGCGGTCGAGCGGGCGGTGGCCGAAGTGGCGCCCAACCAGCCGATCAGCCACGTGTACAGCATGGCCTACGTCGTGCACGACACCACCACCGACATCGAATTCAATCTGATGTTGATCGGCTTGCTCGGCGGCCTGGCCCTGCTGCTCGCCGGCGTGGGCATGTATGCGGTGATGGCGGTGGCGGTTGCCGCGCGCGAACGCGAATTCGGCGTACGTGCCGCGCTGGGTGCGTCGCCGCTTCGCTTGCTGCTGCTGGTGTTGAGCGGCGGCCTGATGCAGATCGTGCTGGGCTTGATAGTAGGCATGGCGTTGGGCGCGGCCGGATCGAAGGTGCTGCGCGCGGTTGTCGTGCAACTGGGCCGCAGCGTGTTCGATCCGTGGGCGATGCTGGTCGCCTGCGCGGTGCTTGCCGGTGCCGGCGTGCTGGCGTGCCTGGTGCCGGCGGTGCGCGCCGGGCGTACGCCGCCGATGCGCGCTCTGCTTGGGGAATGAATCCTCGCGTGGAGCCTATGCCACCTGAACCCTCGTTCGTAGACAACAGGATTTAAAGCGTGAACGGATATCGCTGCATCTTCAAAGTTACGTTGGCTCTTTGCACGACATTCCTGGCCATGGCACCCGCCGCCGCCTCCGACCTGCTTCCGACATCCGACTATCTGCATCCGCAAAAGCGCGTGCAGGTTGCGCCAGGACGGCAGCTCAATCTTTACTGCATCGGCGAAGGCGAGCCGACGGTATTGTTCGAATCCGGCCTCGGTGACGGCACCCTGGCGTGGCGTGCGGTGCAGGGAGAAGTCGCCAAGACAACTCGCGCGTGCTCCTATGATCGCGCCAACTATTTTTTCAGCGACCCCGTCGACCGCAAAGCGACTGCGTAGGCGGCCGTGGACGACATGCTGGCGCTGATCGACCACGCTCAGCTCGGCAGTCGCGTGATTGTCGTCGGCCATTCGCGCGGCGGTTTGAATGCGCGCCTTTTCACCTATCAGCACACCGATCGCGTGGCGGGGATGGTGTTGGTGGATCCGTCCGTTACGGAGAAGTTGTCGCCGGCGACGACGCTCAACTATGTCCGTACGTACGAACGGTACCTTGGCCGCGGCCAGCAAATGCAGGATTGCCAGCGCGCCGCCTTGCAGCACGCGTTGCAGTCCGAGGCGGCAGACCCGTTGAAGTGCCTGGACGATTTCGATACGCAAGGAGACCCGCGCGAGGAGGCGCTGGCGCACGCGATGCGGTCGATGGAGACACGGCCTTCCTACCAGGCAACGCTGTTCTCGGAACGGCAAAACCTGTTCTACCCCATCGACGACCAGGGCGATTCGACCGATGGACGGAGCATCGCCCAGGCAGATCACTCGCTTGGCAACCTGCCGCTGGTGGTCATCCTGGCGGATTGGTTCAAGGCGTCTTCGTTCAAGGGAAAGCCGACCGCTGAGCAGGCTCGGTTTATCGTCTGGAATACGCAGCAAATGCAGCGCATTGTCCACGAGTCGACGCGTGGTTCGCTGGTCGAAGTGGCGGCCCGCCACTATGTGCAGAAGGAGCGGCCCGACGTGGTGATCGACGCCATCCGGCACGTGATCGAGCTGGCGCGAAGCTCCGCTGCGGATCAGGGGCAATCGACACCCTAGTGGGCACACTCAGAGGTGTCGAAATGGATCGGCCTGATTCGTCGCCATGGAGACTGCACAACTTTAAGGGACCGCGCGATGAGCATCGTCATTACCGCCTTTGAACGTTCGCCCGACGGCGGCATGGGCCTGGCACGCGATACGCGCGTTCGCTGGGCGCTGGAGGAAGCCGGCCAGCCCTACGAGGTCCGGCTCGTTTCCCGCAGTGCGATGAAGGAACCGGCGCATCTTGCCGTGCATCCGTTCGGCCAGATTCCAACCTATGAGGAAGGCGATCTGGCTTTGTTCGAAAGCGGCGCGATCATCTTTCACATCGCCGAGCGTCACGCGGGCCTGCTGCCGCAAGACGGCAATGCCCGCGCCCGCGCGATCACCTGGATGTTCGCCGCGCTGAACACGGTGGAGCCGCCGATCCTCGAATTGGTCACCGTCAGGTTCGTTGAAGGGGACAAGCCCTGGGCGAAGGAACGCATGCCGCTGGTGGTGGAGCGCATTCGCAGCCGGCTGCACCAGCTTTCCGCACGCCTGGGCGATGCCGAATGGCTCGATGGTGCGTTCAGTGCCGGCGACCTGATGATGGCCTCGGTGCTGCTCAGGCTGAAACCGTCGGGCATCATCAACGAGTTTCCGAGTCTGGCTGCCTATGTCGCCCGTGCCGAAGCAAGGCCAGCCTACCAGCGCGCTTTCGCTGCCCAGCTGGCAATCAACGCCGCCCCGCTTCCGGCCAGTTGATCGGGCAGGCAAACGTTGTAGCACCTAGTGCTAACAGGCCCTAGCCAGGGGAATGCCACCCGTTTGCCAGACGCAGCAGGTAGCATGCGCCAACTCCCTGACCAGGCTCTCGCGCGTGGACGACTTTCGCTTGCCGCCGTCGCAGTCGACCCCACGGCCTGGAGACCGGCACGTGCCGCGTCGCAGTCGGTACGCAGTGCGACTTGCTCTGGCCTTGTTGCTGTTGCCATGGGTTGCGCAGGCGGCGGATATTCCGCCGTTCCCTTCCGCCGGTGCTTTGCCGCTAGGGACGCCTCGGCAGCTGGCGGGCGGCAAGCTGCAGTGGGTGGCTGCGGAATCGACCGATAACATCATCAGCCTGTGTGCCGAGGACAACCAGCTGGCGCTGCGCAGCTGGGACCCCGCCACGGGTGCGACTAGCGTTCAACCACTCGGTTTCCGTGGCACCGTCGAAGACCAGATACCAGTTGTCGGCGGTACCGTATTTTTGTGGGACCAATCGAACTGCGGCGCCAAGCATTGGGTTACCGCCGATACGTGGACGATTGGCTGGCTTACGCCGCAAGGCCTGGGCAGCGTCGTCATCCCGACCCCCGACGACGTGCGCACGATACGCATGGTCGCCTTGTCCGACGATACGGTTTTCATCCTGGAGCGCTCGCCCAAGCGTGGTCGCCTCGGCGGCTACCTGGCCCGTCTCAAAGGGTCGCAGGTTGCGTTGGAACCCATGCCGGAGTTGCCGGTTGCACACTCGGGGTATGCCCTGGTGGCGCTGGATGATCATCGCGTCATGCTCCTGGGCGGTTCCAGCTCGATAGATTACGGCTGCTACGGTGTCCATGATTGCCTGGCATCGACTCACATTCTGGACGTACGCAGCAAATCGTGGAGCAACGGTCCGGATCTGCTGCAGCCCAGGGCCGGGGGAGCTGCTTTTCGTCTGCCCGATGGTTCCGTGTTGGTGGCGGGCGGCTGGACGCCGACCGATCGCTTGGGCGTGGGCCCTTCGCGTTCCGCAGAACGGTGGGACCCTGGCCGCAATGCGTTCGAAGCGTTGCCGCCCATGCCTGCTGCCACGGCGTTTGCAAAGGGCAGTTGGCTGCCAGGCTACGAGGGGCGCATCGTGCTGTTCGGGCGAGGCATCAGTGCCCATCTTCCCGCGTTCGACGTAGCGACGCGTACGTGGTTTGACGCCGGCGCGTGGGAGAGGGGCGATCAGCTCGGCGCTTCGGGCTTTTTCCCTTTCCAGCTCGAAGGCCGTTTTTACGCCTGGCACTGGCATCTGTCTTCGCCCGATGATCCGCCCGGGCTCGCATCGCTGCGTTTTCCAGGCGATATCGTGCCGCTGCCAAAGCGCGACGGGAATGCAGGTACGATCGCTACGAATCGCGAGATGAGCGAAACGGCGTTCCTTCCGCCCACGCAGAAGCAACCGGCACTGTTGGTCGGCGGCACGGCGAACACCGGTGGCAACTATTTTGTGTATGCGGGAACGGTGGAAGGCGTAACGCCTTCGGGCGACCTGCTCGCACTGCCCACCCTGCATGACGCGCGCAGCAGGCCTCGCGTTTTCCGGATCGGCGAGAGCGTTTTGGTGGTTGGTGGAAAATTGCCGACCGCTGGGCGTGACGCACCGTCTCCCCCTGCGGAGTGGTTGTCATCCACGCGGCGTGGCCTGCACGTGCAGTGGCAGGTGCTGTCCGAACTCAAGCTCGATGCGGATGACATCGTCGGGCAGGGCCGCGACGGCCGGTTGTTCGTGCTGGGGCAAGGCGGCGACATCGATCAGCTTCTGGTGCAAGTGAAGAACGATGTTCCGCATTTCACCCGACACCGCTGGCTGCACCTCAAGCGCGCCCGGCGCAACGGGACATACACGAACATCCGCGTGCGTGAACTTGCCGATGGGCAAGTGGTCGTGGCCGGTGGCGAAGTGCAAGGCAAGGGTGGGAATGCCGATGATTTCGCGCTGGCGCAAACGGTCGAGATCTACACGCCTGCCACGCATCGCTGGACCGAATCGGCACCCTCTCCTACCCCGGGTGGCTGGCCGGTGATTGGCGAAGATGGCAGCGTGATCGAGGTCCACGTGGGCGACCAGAACCATCCGCGCATTCGCATTGAATATTTCAATCCGTCATCGCATCGCTGGGCCGTAGGTGCCGGTCCGCAGCCGGGGTTTCGTTTCCCGGGGGGCTTCGGCGGGTGGTGGTTCGAATTGCAGGGCAGCGTGTATCTGACCGGCGACACCGACGAGCCGCCGGGCCCGAAAGGGCTCTATGTGCATCCGCGCGGACTGCAGCGATTCGATCCCGCTACGGGGCAGTGGAGCTGGTTCTGGAGAGACCCGCAAGGGCAGTTCATCCAGCACTATCAAGGCTTGCTGATCAGCCGTACCGTGGGTGGCGAGGAGCAGATGTTTCCGGCGGGCGAGGTCGGTTGCGTTCTGTCCGATTCGACGTGCGCGCCATGAGTGTGAGGAGGGGTGAGTGCTCGCGTATTACTTCTCGGAAGCCATTCGAGCCCTCAAGCACAACGTCGGGCTGACCATATTGATGGTGTTGGTGATCGGTTTCGGCGTAGGCGCCTCGACCACCACCTATGCCGTCTTTCGCGCCGTCTCCGGCGATCCGATTCCGTGGAAGTCGGCGCACCTGTTCGTGCCGCAGATCGATCCTTGGGGGCCGGTGCATGCCATTCGCCGTGCCGGCGAGCCGCCGGATGCGCTGACGTATCTGGATGCCACCCGCTTCATGCAGGATCACCGCGCGCGGTTCCAATCCGCCATCTATGCCATCACGCCGCTGGTAGCGCCGGCCGACGGCATCCACCACCCGTTCAATGCAAACGGCCACGCGGTTTATGGGGAATTCTTTTCCATGCTGGATGTTCCATTCCGCTATGGCAGCGGATGGAATGCACAGAGCGATACGCAGCGCGCAGCCGTTGTCGTCATAAGCGACAAGCTCAATCAGAAGCTGTTCGGCGGCGGCAACAGCGTGGGCAAGGTGCTTAACCTGCAAGGCAAAGACTTCCGCATCGTAGGTGTGCTCGATCACTGGAATCCGCAGCCGCGCTACTACGACATCATGGATACCGGCACCGGCGGCTTTACCGGGCAGGGCGACGACGTCTTCATGCCGTTCACGACGGCGATCGATACCTCGATCGAGAACGACGGTTTCACCATGTGCGCCGAACGGCCGTCATCGCAAACCTTCGCAGGTACTCGGTCTTCCAGTTGCGTGTGGGTTGCCTACCTGGTCGAACTGGACAGCGCGGAACAGATATCGGCCTACCAGCGCTACTTGCTCGACTACGCCCGCGACCAGCAGCGGGCAGGGCGCTTCGCCTGGTCTCCCAATGTGCGCTTGCGCAGCCTGATGGGCTGGCTCGATTACCATCACGTAGTGCCCAGCGACACACGCTTGTCGTTCCTGGTGGCGCTGGGTTTGCTGATCGTGTGCCTGGCCAATTCGGCGGGCGTGATGCTTGGCCGCTTCCTGCGCCGCGAACGCGAGATTGGCGTGCGGCGAATGCTTGGTGCGCCCCGTTCGGCGATTTACCTGCCGTGCTTCGTGGAAGCGGGGCTGGTGGGACTGGCCGGGGGCCTTGCGGGTGTGATGCTGGCATGCGCCGGCCTGCAGGTGCTGGATTGGGTATTGCCCAGAAATATCGCCGTATTGGCGCATCTGGATGTCTCCTTGCTGCTGCTGGCGGTCGCAGCCGCCATGCTCGGTGCGTGGCTCGCGGCGCTTTATCCGGCCCTGCGCGTGGCGCGCGCACAGCTTGCCGGGCGCGCGACGACTCTTCGCGCATCGGCAAGGTTCAAGCTGAGTTTGCCGCCTCTGCTCTCGGTGCTGCATCGGCACAAGATGAGCGTGTCGCTGATCGTGTTGCAGGTGGCCTTGAGCCTGGCGATCGTGGCCAATGCACTGTTTGTCATCGAGCAGCGCGTCGATCGGGTGCGGCAGCCGAGCGGGCTGGACGAGCAGAATCTGTTCCTGCTGACGCAGCAATGGATCGGCATATCCGATGCGGATTCGCCATCGGGCCAAAGCCGGCTCGACAGCCTGCTTCAGGCGGATCTTCGCACCTTGCGCAGCCTCCCCGACGTGCAGGCCGTGACATCCATCAGCGCGTTGCCGTTGACCGGCCCCTCTTCGAATGTCTATCTCAACCTCAAGCCGATGCAGCCGCACGGCGAGGCGTTTGCCGGCTTGTATGCCGTCGACGAATCGTCGTTGAAGACGTTGGGTGTCCGCCTGCTCGAAGGGCGGGATTTTTCGGCGGCCGATGTGAAGTTCGATACCCCCTCGCAGCCCTTCGTCATCGTGACGCGCCCTTTGGCGGACAAGTTGTTCCCCGCGGGCGATGCGCTCGGCAAAACCGTTTATCTCGATGGCGGCAACCTGCCGAGCAGCATCGTTGGCATCGTCGATCGCCTGCACGTGTCTTCTGTTTATGGACAGGAAGCCAGTTCGCCCTGGTACTCGGTGATGACGCCGGTGCACGTGCCATCGGCTGCCACGCTCTATGCGGTTCGCGCCAGGCCGGGTCGCCTCGCAGCAGCCATGGCCGCGGCGAAGCCCGCGTTGTATGCCGCCAACGCCGCGCGGGTGATGGATGAGGACAGCTTGAAGAGCTTTGCAAGCATTCGTGCCGAGGCCTACCGCGCCGACATCGGCACAGCCTCGTTGATGGGAGTCATCAGCCTCTTGCTGCTGATCGTTACCGGGGCTGGCATTGCCGGCTTGAGCCAGGCCTGGGTCAGCGAACGGCGCCGGCAGATCGGCATACGCCGTGCGCTCGGTGCCCGCCGGCGCGACATTTTTCAGTATTTCCAACTGGAAAACGTGGTCATGGTGGGGAGCGGTGCCGCTGTTGGGCTGGGTGTCGCCTACGGCCTCAACAGGTTGTTGATGCACTATTTTGAAATGGAGACCTTGCCCGTCGCCTATGTGCTGGCGGGTGCCTTCGTGGTGATGGCCATCGGCCAGTGCGCCGTGTTCGTGCCGGCGCGACAGGCCTCCCGCGTGCCGCCGGCCACGGCCACGCGTTAGCGGCCAAGGCTGACCGGTTTGGTCACACGCCCCTGCGCGGCACATCGCCGCCGACACGGCATGCCCTTCACGGTTGCCTGAGGGGCGGATCGGTATAGGTGCCGGAACTTGGGGGCGGCACCCCAAGAACTTGGGGTTGCCTGACTGCCGGGGGGCGCACAGGCTAAGGATGGTGTGGTTCGAACAGCCGTCACCTTCGATGGCGGGTGGTTCGCAGCATCGTGCCCGGATGGCGGCCGACCTCGAAAAATTGCAGCGGTCCGCACCCCCGGATAGCCAAGCACTATCACAAGATTTCATGTCAAGAGCGTGACGGGCATCACAATATAGGCCATGCTTGGAGCGGGTTATGCATGGTTTGGCACGTACCGAGCGTGGGCGGGGCCACGAGCCGTAAGGGGACAAAGGGGGCGGTTATGGGTAATCCTGCCAATGGGGCGACGCTGCTGACCGTGGCGTATTGGGTGGCAATCCTCACCCTGGTGCTCGCCTTCAGCCTGTTAACGGTCATCGTTTTGATGCGGGCGCGTTCGCAACGGCGCGAACTGCGCGACAAGCGCGCGCAGCGGCACTGGTTGCAGGTGATGCAGCACGCCCTGGCCGGCGAAGAGGTGCAGGTGCCCTCGTTGCGGCGCGACGAAGTCGCCGGCTTTATCGAAGCCTGGAACGCCACCCACGAAACATTGGGCCACGCGGACCTGGCGCCGCTGCTGTCGCTCGGCCATCACGTGGGCCTGGTGGATGCCGCGCGGCGCATGCTGCAGGGCAACTATCACGATCGCGCGATGGCCATCGTGGCGCTTGGACACTTGCGCGACCGCAGCGTGTTCGAAGAGCTGGTGCCGTTCCTCAACGACCGCAGCCCGATCGTTTCGCTGTGCGCGGCCTATGCGCTGGGGCAGGTGGATCCGCCCGAGGCGATGGCGATGTTCGTGCCGATGATCCTGGAGCGTGACGACTGGATGCCCGGCAACGTCGCCCGCATCCTGGCGCGCAACGAAGACGGCAGTGCGGTGCGCGAACTGGACAACGCACTGTTGCGTGCGAACACCACCACCATGCTGAAACTGGTGCGCTTCCTGGTCGACATCGATCCGCAGCGCGCCGCCGGAGTGATCCGGCAACTGCTCGACAGCCCGGTAGACGACCACGCCATCTCGATCTGCCTGCAACTGGTGAGCGACAAGCAGGATCGCGAGCGGGTGGCCGGCTTTCTGAGTGCAGCGCGCTGGCACGTGCGCATGCACGCGGCGTCGGCATTGGGCCGCATCGGCGAAGCATCCGACAGCCTGCGGCTGGAACCGATGCTGGCCGACAAGGTGTGGTGGGTTCGCTATCGCGCCGCGCAGGCGCTGCTGGCGCTGCCGGGCATGGGGGCGGCTGCATTGCGCGAGGTGCAGCAGCGCCAGAGCGATGCCTACGGCCGGGACATCATCGACCAAGTGCTTTCCGAGCACGACATGGGGGCCGCGGCATGAACACCTACTGGAATGCGTTCGTGACCGCCTTGCAGAGCGGTCCATGGGAGCATGCGCTGGCGTCCATCCAATGGATCTTCATGATCTATTTCGTGGCGATCAACCTGGTCTACCTGCTTCTCAACTACATCTCCGCCTACCAGATCGTGCGCTACATGCGCGAATACCGGGCCAACTACCTGCCGCCCGGCCTGCGCGAATACCAGCCGCCGGTAAGCATCGTGTTGCCCGCGCACAACGAAGAGAAATCGGTGGTGGCGTCGGTGCATTCGCTGCTCAAGACCAACTATCCCGAATTCGAGATCGTGGTGGTCAACGATGGCTCCAGCGACCGCACCTGCGAGGCGCTGATCGAGGCGTTCGGCCTGGTTAAAGTGCCCGAAGCCTACCGTGCCCGCCTGCATACCGCGCAAGTGAAAGGCGTGTACGCCTCGGCGCGCTACCCGCACGTGCGCATGGTGGACAAGGTCAATGGCGGCAAGTCCGATGCGATCAATGCCGGCATCAACTGCGTGCGCTATCCGCTGTACTGCGTCATCGACGCCGATTGCATCCTGCAGCCGGACAGCCTTTCGCGTGCGGTGCGCCCGTTCCTGGAAGACCGGCGCGTGGTCGCCAGCGGCGGCGTGCTGCGCGTGCTCAACGGCTGCAAGGTGGCCAACGGCATGCTGGCCAAGGTGGGCCTGCCCGATCGCTGGCTGCCCGGCTTCCAGGTGATCGAATACCTGCGTGCGTTCCTGTTTGGGCGCATGGGCTGGTCGCCGATGAATGCGCTGCTGATCATCTCAGGCGCCTTCGGCGTGTTCTACAAGGAACGCGTGATCGCCATCGGCGGTTATCGCGACGATACCGTGGGCGAGGACATGGACCTGGTGGTGCGCCTGCACCGCAACCTGCGCAAGGAAAAACGCGACTACCGCATCGTGTTCGTGCCCGATCCGGTGTGCTGGACCGAAGTGCCCACCGACATTTCCTCGCTCGCCCACCAGCGCGTGCGCTGGCAGCGCGGACTGGCCGAAAGCCTGTGGTCGAACATCGGCCTGATGTTCAACCGGCGCGGCGGTGCGGCCGGCTGGGTGGCATTTCCGTTCATGCTGATATTCGAGTTCTTCGGGCCGGTGATCGAAGTGGTCGGCTACTTTTCGATGATCGTGCTGGCCCTGCTCGGCCTGGTGCCGCTGAAAGCCTTCCTGATTTTCCTGGCGGCGGCGGTGGGCATGGGCGTGCTGCTGTCGGTCAACGCGATGCTGCTGGAGGAACTGTCCTTCGGCCTGTATGCGCGGCCCGCGCAGCAGTTCCGCCTGTTTGCCGTAGCGGTGCTGGAAAACTTCGGCTACCGCCAGATGATTTCACTGTGGCGCTTCTACGGCACCTTGCTGTGGTTGTTGGGGCTGCGCAAGCACCATCGATGGGGACACATTTCCCGCGACGGTTCGTGGCAGCAAGAGCATGCAGATGGCGAAGCGATGCCCGCCGATCCGGTCGCCGACAGGAGCAGCCACCCATGAAAACCAGGAATTCATCCGTGGTCATACAACGGCAGCCATGGCAGATGTCCTGTCTGCGCTGGTCCCTGTTGCTCGCCTTGACGGCCGCTTCGCCCTGCTTGCTGGCGCAGACCGCCGCCCCCGATTCGCTCACCGCGCAAATGGTGCAGATCCGCCAACTTGCGACCAGCGGCCAACGGCAGCAGGCCATCCAGGCGTACACCGCCTTGCTGGCCCAGCATCCCGGCAACGGCGACCTGCTGCTGGCGCGCGGACGCACCTACGCCTGGGACGGGCAATACACCGCCGCCGAAAGCGATATCCGCCAAGTGGTGCAGCACAGTCCGGACTACGCCGATGCATGGTCGGCGCTGGGCGACACCTATCGCTGGGCCGGCGATTCGCGACAAGCCGTGGATGCGTATTCGCACTGGGTAGCCCTGGCGCCGCGCGATCCGAATGCGTACATCGCACGCGGTCGTGCGCAGCGCGACCTGGGTCAGCTCGCCGCTGCCCGCGCCGATTTCGACACCGCCGGAACCTTGGGCGCCAACCCCGCCGAAGTCACCGATCTGCGTGAAAGCCTGATGCCGCGTGCGGCCAGCAGCTACGGCGCGGGTTACAACTGGGGCGCGAGCCTCAGCTGGGACCACACCGGCTTCACCGGCGGCCAGCAAGGCTGGAACGACTGGGACCTGTCGTTGCGCCACTACTTCACCGAGGGTTCGCTCGCGGTGGAAATGCTGCGCTCCGACCACTACGGCATCAACGACAACGCCTGGGCCCTGGATGGCTACGTGCCGCTGTGGTCGCGTGCTTACGCCAACCTGCGTTACCAGGAAGGTCCCAGCTCCGGCATCCTGCCGAAGCAGGAATGGCGCGCGGAAGTTTTCCAGGGCGTCGGCCATGGCTGGGAACTGTCGGCCAGCATCGATCATCTGCGCTTCTCCAGCGACACCCAGTTCTACGGCATCGGCATCGGCCGCTACTGGGGCAACTGGTACGCGCGCTACAAGCTGCAATACGTACCGGGTGTGGGTTCCGGCAGCTGGAGCAACCGCTTCCTGTTGCGCAACTACTACCGCGGCGATGCGTACGACTATTGGGAAGTCAGCGTCAGCAACGGCCGCAGCACCGATCTGAACCGCTTCGGCACGCAGGTGATCGACAACAACGCCGCCTTCGGCGTGGCCTGGACGCACTACCTGACGCACCGCTGGGGCTTCAAGGTCAGTGCCGGCTACGGCCTGGGCAGCGACGTGCCCGATGTCAACGAGCAGATCCTGTCGCTGACCTTGTACACGCTGTGGTGAGGGTGTCGACGATGACTCCTGTGGACAACGGCAACGCCTGGTCGCGCTTTGCCGGCGCGTTTCCCGCACTGCTGCTGGCGCAGTTCGCGCTGGTGGCATGCGCGGTATTCAACGGCGTTGCCGATGCCGCCTGGGACGGCAGCCAGCGTTGGGCCATCGCCGGCATTGCACTCGCGCAGGCAGGGCTGGTGCTGCTGCGCGTGGTGCCGATCCTGCTGCTCTTGTCGCTGCCGTTGTTGCTCTTGCAGCGGGAGCGCATGCGCATCGTGGCATTGGCTGTGCTGTGGTCGCTGTTCGTGCTGGTGCAGGCCGGGCTCAATCAATACTTCCAGGTGGCGCACGTGCCGCTGGGTGCGGATCTGTTCGGCTACAGCATGGCGGAAATCCACACCACCTTGTCGGGCGACACGCCGCTCGACCCGCGCAGCGTGCTGGCCTACGTATTGCCGTTGCTGGTGCTGTGGATTGGCTTGTATGTATGCGCACGCCGATGGCCGACCGGCTCCATCCGCTGGACGACCTTGCTGTTGCTGATCGGCCTGCTGATGTGGCTGCCGTCGCTGCCGACCGGCGCGCACGTGTTGAAAGACGATGCAGCGCGCGATCTGGCCAGCAACAAGCTGGCATGGTTCTGCGGCGACGTCTGGCGCTGGTCGCACAACGACAGCGTTGCCGCGCCCGCATCCGGCAAGGCCGCAACCGCTGCCGCCAGCGATGACGAGCCGCCGCTGGATGCGCAGTTTCCGTTCCTGCATCCGGAGCAGACGCCGGACACGCTGGGCCCATATTTCTCTCCCACTTCCGACGGACGTCCGCCCAATGTGGTGATGATCGTGGTGGAAGGCCTGGGGCGCTCGTTCTCCGGTCCGCAGGCATCGTTGGGCAGCTTCACGCCGTTCCTCGACGAGCTGGCGACGCACAGCCTGTACTTCGACAACTTCCTGTCCAACCAGGGGCGCACCTTCGGCGTCCTGCCCAGCCTTTTCAACTCCGCACCGTTCGCCAAAGAAGGCTTCACTTCGCTGGGCGAGCACATGCCTTCCAGCCCGGGGTTGTTCAATCTGTTGCAGAAACAGGGCTACCACACCGCGTTCTACAACGGCACCGACACCACCTTCGACAACGAACGCGCCTTCATGCAACTGCAAGGCGTGCAGCACCTGGTGGACATGAAGAGCTTCGGCCCCGGCTACCAGCGCAACCCCTTCAGCGACTGGGGCTATCCGGACAAGGAGCTGGTCGCGCGCGTGCTGGCCGACAGTCCGTCATTGCAAACGCCGTTCCTGCTGGCGATGCAGACCATCACCATGCACACCGCCTACAAGTTCCCAGGGCAGGATGCGTATGTGGCGAAGTTCGAACAGCGCCTGCGCGACCTGCACGTACCCGAAGACCAGCTCGCGGCCTACCGCGCCAACGCCGACATCTACAGCGCCATCCTCTACACCGACGATCAGCTGCGCCACTATTTCGATACGGTGGCCAAGCTGCCCTGGTATGCCAACACCATTTTCGTCATCACCGGCGACCATCGCTTGCCGGAGATTCCGATGGGCGAGCACATCGACCGCTACCACGTGCCGCTGATCGTCTTCTCGCCGCTGCTCAAGCAGCCCAGGCACTTCCGCGCCGTGTCCTCGCAACTGGATGTCACGCCTTCGCTGCTGGCGCTGCTGTCTCACGACTACGGCCTGCAACGCCCAGCACAAACGCCGTGGCTGGGCACCGGCCTGGATGTGGACGACAGCTTCCGCAACACCCATCAATGGCCCTTGCAGCAAACCAAGACCAGCACGCCGGACTATCTCGCCGGCCGCTGGTGGCTGCACAACGGGCAATTGTTCGAGCTGCAGGACGGCATGCACCTTGCGCCGGCCGACGATGCCTCGGCGCTGGCATGGGTCACGCACCGCTTTCAGCGCTACGAGCAGGCCAACGCTATCTTCATGCAGAAACTGGCGCTGGCGCCTGACGGCGACCAGCCCAAACTGGTCGCCTATCGGGAGCTCGCGCAGAAAGCGCAGCTGGCAAACGATGTGCCTGCCATGCACGGCGTGTCGACTGAATCGGCCGACGTAACCGCGGTCGCGCAGGGCGTGCAACTCACCGCCATTTTCAGCAACGGCGATGCGCAGCAGAGCAGCACCTTCGTGCCGCTGGCCGTGCTCACTGCCGAAGACGGTCGCGAGTTGCAGGAAGTCTCAGGCAGCGCCTTGCAGCTTCCCCCGAACGGACAGCAACAGGTGCAACTCACGTTGCAGCGTCCCGAGGCATGCAGCCATCGCTGCTACGTATCGGTATTTCCATCCGATCCACAAACCGGCAAGGCGATGGGCCTGGGGCGATACCACATCCAGGTGGATGCCAACGTCGCAACCGGAACCGCTCCATGATCCGACTTTCCCGTTTGTGCCTGCTGCTGATGCTATGTGCCTTGCCGATCAGCGCGATGGGGCAGGTGAGCCGCGCCATCTGGACCTGGGAAGCCGACTCCTACGCCATGGTGAAAGATCCGGCCGTGGCGCAAGACGCGGTGGCCTACCTGCAAGCGCAGCACTTCGATACCGTGTACCTCTACGCCGATGCGTATCAGGGACACAACCTGATCGTCGAGCAGCCGAAGTTGTATCGCGCCTTCATTGAGCGCCTGCACCGGCAGCACTTCAAGGTGTACGCGCTGCTGGGTTCAGCCTACCTGCACACCGAAAACTACGTGCTGCCCGCCTATCGCAAACAGGCCGAGGACATG
This sequence comes from Dyella mobilis, assembly GCF_016904945.1. Taxonomy (GTDB): domain Bacteria; phylum Pseudomonadota; class Gammaproteobacteria; order Xanthomonadales; family Rhodanobacteraceae; genus Dyella_B; species Dyella_B mobilis. Next base: position 109,260 of record NZ_JADIKF010000038.1, on the reverse strand, counting down.
TTCCGCCGCGTGGTGCAATACAACGCTGCTTCGCCGGTAGCCGCGCGCTTCGACGGTGCGAACCTGGATATCGAGCCGCACATCCTGGGCGAATGGAACGACAACACCCGCGAACGCCTGCTGGCCGATTTCATGGACATGGGCGAGGCGATCATGAAGATCAAGCACGACTACCACGCCACCCTGGCAGTTGGCCCCGCCATTCCGTTCTGGCTGGACGGCATCGACGTGGACTGGAAAGGCGTAAAACGCCCAGCCAGCGAACGCATCATCGACCTGTTCGATTACGTCGCCCTGATGGATTACCGGCACAAGGCCCAAGGCAGCGACAGCATCCTCTCTCACGCGGCCAGCGAGATCGCCTATGCCGATCGCGTCAACAAGAAAGTGGTGATCGGCCTGGAGGTGTCACCGGGCGATCTGGAGAAGATCACCTTCGACAAGGTCGGGCCGAAGGTACTGGAGCAAGCCATGGCTACGGTGGAGCAAGCGTTGCAGAACGATCCGTCGTTCGCCGGGTTCGCGATCCATCACTACCGCACGTATCGGAATTGGATCGAGCGGAACAAGGACTGAGTCTGAGATCACTTCCACGTTCTCTAGCTCGTCATCCCAGCGAAGGCTGGGATCCAGAGACTTCGGTGCGGCAAAGTCGCTGGATCCCAGCCTTCGCTGGGATGACGGTGAGTCTCTTTGAAGGTCTCGATCAACCTGGAAGTGACGCTGATTTTGTTCGGGAACACTCAAGCAAAAACGTAGGGAAATCTCAGAGCTTGAGTGCAGGGTTGGCGAATTTCCTCAGCCAACATCGCAAATAAAGTAGCTGCTGGGCCCATCATGCCCAGGCAGTGCGATCTCCGCATCGAAGCGAAACCCCAGCTTTTCCAGCACCCGATGGGAAGCGGTATTTTCCGGCGAGGCAATCGCCACGATGCGCCCGATCTTCAACTGCTGCCGCGCCCGCTCCAGTACCGCGGCGCCGGCTTCGCTGGCATAGCCGTGGCCGTGGTGGCGTTGCAGAAAGGCGTAGCCGAGATCCGGGTAATCCAGCGTATCGCGGCGGATCAGTCCGCTCATGCCGATCACTTCGCCGGTCTGCTTCAGGCTCACGCGCAACAGGCCGTGCCCGTGCTTGGCATACATCGCCAACGGGCCGTCGCGCAGGTAGGCCTCGGCGCCCGCGATATCGCGCACACCCTTGTCGGCGATATTCCGGATGAAATCGGGTTCGTTCAGCAGCTCGAGAATGAAGCCGGCGTCGTCGAGTGATGCGTAGTCGATGCGAAGCCGCTGGGTTTCGAAAGGGCACATGTGTTTCGGGGTCCACGCGTTGGGTTGCGCCGGTACATTACCGCACGCTTGGCATCGGGGAAGCTTCTTTCGCGCGACGTCCTGTTATTGGGCAGGGGCAGGAGCAAGCCGCCTGGGCTCACTCGGTATCGAACCGCCGACTGCTTGCCAGCACCGCCCCGGAATACTGCGCGCAATCCGTTACTTCATCGCCCACAAAATCGGGCGGCACGTAACTCGCGGCCTCGCTCTCTGACCTAAAGTCCATTTCAAAAATGGCGACGGCATCCGCGCCCGGATAAACATCGATGCTACCGCCCGCCACGCCATAGCGACGCTTGCAGACCCGCGAACCCAGTAATGCCGCAAGCGAGAGATATTCCCGTTCCGAGAGATAGATATTGGTGATCGGATTCGCCAACGAATCACCGCGCCCATATTTCTTGCACAGCTTGTAAACAACCGCGCCAGACAAATCGGTCATCTTGCGCAAGCGAAGAAGCGTGCCTTCGATATAGAGATCTTCCACCGTTCGATAAGGCAGGTCTTCAAGCCGCCCAAGATATTCCGACGGCACCAGCCACCGGCGCTCAATCTCGACAAGGGAATATTTCGGCTGATCCACGAGGCTCTCGGCGAAGTCGGAAGATGCGCACACATGTCGTACTAGTCCCATATACACGAGTGTGCGTGACTTGATAGCGTCACACGGTCATCGGCGCATTTCGCGAATCGGGAACGCCGATGACCCAAGCAGCAATGCCTGGAAAAGCGCGGATCGTGAGAGTTACCGCTCCCACGACCCGCTAAGTCAAACCAACTGAACAGAGTTGATCATGACCTACACAAATCATACGGCACCTCCACGCCGATGGGTTCCGAAAGACCCAAAATCTAAACTCACCTCATCCGTCGACGATGCGCGCCTCGCCGAGCGCGCCGAGCGGGAGCGACGGCAAAGCTACGCGTCTCAACAGGCCGGCACCGCGCTTGCCGTGGCGGTGATCGAGGGTCTGCTCAAGGCTCACCGCATCTCCAAGCACGCAGGCGACACCGGCAAACGAACACATCTTTTGCCGCTCAACCCGGTGCAACAGATCGGCCTGGAGACCGCCGTCGACCTCCTGCATCACCACGTCGACATGCTCAGCCACGAGGGGGGTGGATAAACCGAGCGTGTCCGTGTGATGGGGTCATTGGGCGCATGGCGTCGGAAACGATGCGCCGTTTTCGGCACGCTGTTGTGAGAGCGGCGTGCCGGTTTTTTGAGAGTGGGTTACCTGGCTGGGATCTAGTCGTTATCCGTGTCGATCGTTGGCTTGGGGATGCCGGGGTCTGCCAACTTCAATACGCCCGGTGTTGTCGACCTTTGCGAGCGTTCTTCCAGTCGAGGGCGAGTTTCATGATAGCCGCACGAATGTCCCGGTTGCTTTGCGTCGAGGCCAGGGCTTCGAGGATCTTGACCATAGGAATCTCCCGACTTCACAGGACAGGCGGGTTGAAGACGCCTGGACGTATGGCAGGCGCCTAGGCGGGTTGCAGGCGGAAGCCGTCGTCAGCGAAAGGTTTTTTAGGGACTCCGTGGCGGGCTCATCGGGCAGCGCTTGGCTATATTGGATCAGCTGGCTCGCGGATGAATACGCTTCAATGCATCGCCCAATTCCTGGCGAGCACTTTCCAAGTCGTAGTTCGTTTGAAGATTGATCCGGCTCTGCGCATCGGTTCCAAAGTAGCGCGCCAGGCGTAGCGCCGTGTCGGCAGTGATGCCGCGCTTTCCGTTGGCGATGTCGTTGACACGGGCGGGAGTGACGCCGAGTGCGCGGGCCAGCGCATTCGCAGACAGGCCAAGGGGCCGCATGTATTCCTCGCGCAGTATTTCGCCGGGATGCGCGGGTGGTAGCAGCTTCTTGGGCATGCTGGCTTTCCTGTCTTGATGCTGTGTGTCTTTGCCGATCGTTGGCTATGCCGTATATCGATACACGATATGGGCCAAGTAAGCTAACGCCGTTTCGCATTTAGCCAGATTTTCTGCATGTCGCGTAGGTAGGTTGCTCCATCGTCATTAAGAAGCAAAATGACCGAGTCAGTCCATAGAACAAATTTCGCCAGAAAAAAAGCCACCGGTTTTCACCGGTGGCTTCTTCATTCAACCACTACTCAATACCTAAACCATCAATTGGTCTTGCCCCCAAACCGCCAGTCGGCCTGCAGCATGATCTCGCGGCCGTACGGGTTGTAGTTCTCGCTGTTGTAGTAGGGGAAGTTGCCGTACCAGCCGGCGTCCTGCGGCGGCATCTTGTTCATGATGTTGTTGATCATCACGGACAATTCCAGGCCCTTCATCTGGCGCGGGGTGTAGCTCAGGCTCCAGTTCCAGGTGATCCAGGGCGATACGCGTGCCGCGTTGGGCGTGCCGTTGCCGTATTGGATCGCGTTGTAGTTCGGCGACGGTCCGTAGCGGTGCCAGTAGGCGGTGCTGGTCCAGGCGCTGTCGGGCGAGGTCCAGGTCAGCGAGCCGGTGACGATGCTCTTGAATTCGTAGCTGTACAACGGATCGGCGAGCATGTTGATCGGCGCGCTACCGGGGTAGATCTGGTAGGCATGCTTGAGCATGTTGTTGTAGTCGATCTGCGCCTGGAACGAACCCACCGGGGTGGGTTGGAACGCGTACTTGGCTTCGGCGGTAACGGAGTTGGTGGTCTCGCTGGAGATGTTGACGTAATACTCCGTGAGGCCGGTCACCTGATTGGTAAAGGGATCGCGCTGAACCTGGCCGTTTTGTCCGTTCGTGCCGACGGTGGATTTACACAGGGTCGAGCTCATCGGCAGCGAGCCCAGCAGGCATTGTGCGTCCTGCTGCATCAGCTCGTTGGTATCCTGCAACGCCACTTCGTTGTGGATGGCAATGTGCAGGTAATCCACGCTCAGGCTGGCGCCCGTAAACGGTGCCCACACGAAGCCGCCGGTCCAACTGCTGCTCGTGGTCGGCTTCAGCTGCTTGTTGGATAGTTCCGTGGTGAGAATGTAGTCCGTGTAGTTCTGCGTGCAGTTCTTGCCGCCGGCCTGGGTGTCGCACAGGTAGTAGTCGATCACGTTCGGGTTGTAGAGCCCCGTCGGTCCCAGGTAGAGCGAAGAGAGATCGGGTGCCAGGAACGAGGTGGCGTAGTTGCCGCGCAACAGCAAGGTGTCGATCGGGCGGTATTCCAGGCCGATGCGATAAGTGAAGCTGTGGTTGCTTGCACCGGGCACGGTGTAATAGTCGTAGCGAGCCGAGGTATCCAAGGTCAGCTGCTTGAGCAACGGCAGGTTGAACTCGAATGCCGAATCGTAGTGGTCGCGCTGGCCGCCGCCTGAGTTGGAGACCAGGCCGTAGGCGCCGCCGGAGGCGATAGCCGCATTGGCCGGTTCGTACCAAGCTGAGTTGCCGCCTTCGGCAATCCACGCCACGCCGGCGCTTCCGCCGGGCAAGTTAAACAGCTCGCTATTGCTGAGCGTCACGCGGGTGTTGTTGACCCAGGTATTCGACTCGCCGCCAAAGTTCTGGATCATGCCCTTGAACTGCTGGGGCGTGATGGGCGTAAACAACTGGTTCCAGTTGGCGTTGTACATGGGCAACCCAGTGTTGCCATCCTGTCCAGTCGACTGCCCGAGAATATTGTTCCAGTAAGCGGTGCCACCTGCGGTGGTGAAATACGGGTTGCTGGTCAGCGTGTGATCGCCGGAGCGCAGGTAATACACATCCCAGTCCCAGCCGCTGTCGCCGAAGGTGCCGTTGGCGCCGATATCGGCCTGATACATCAGGTCGTCCTGGGTGTCCAACCAGGGCGTCATGCCGCCGGTTTCTTCCGGTGCGAAGCTGCGGGTCGGTGCGATCTGATCGCCTGCCTCGTCTTCGACCAGGCCGCTGTTTGCCAGAACGCCGAATCTTGGCGGACCCCCGGCCCAGGCCTGCTGCTGCCAGTCGACCAGGATGTCGCTGTAAAGGCGAACGTTGTCGCTGAGGTTGTAGCGCAGCTTCAACATGCCGTCGTAGCTGCGGCTCTGGTTCTGCAGCGTCACGCCTTCGGCATCGACATAAGGCGAGCCACAACCGTAGCCCGTACGGCCCTTCACCGTATACGGGCCGGTGGTGCCGTGGTAAAGCCCGCCAATCGGGCTGCAACCGTTGGGAGGGTCGATATAGCCGACCTCTGCCCCGTTAACGTAGATGGGCAAAAACGCCACGCCCAGCGGATTGGGATTGGCCTTGGTCAGAGGAGGCTGCGAAGCCCACATCGGCGAGGCGTTGTCGAACTCCAGCGAACCCAGCACGTTGAGCTTGCCGTAGTCGTGGCCGAACGACACGGCGATGCGCTGGTTGGCGCCGCCGCCGTTGTGATAGTTGCCGGTGCGCACCAGCACTTCCGCGCCATCCATGTGCTGCTTGGTGACGATGTTCACCACGCCGGCAATGGCGCTCGAGCCGTAGATGGACGAACCGCCGCCGGGAATGACGTCGATGTGATCGATCATCGAAACCGGGATGTTGGACAGGTTGTTGAAGTTGCTCGTTCCGTTATAGAGCTGGCCGAACTGCGTGATGGGCTTGCCGTCGATCAGCGTCAGCGTGTACTCGGGGTTGAGGCCGTACAGGCTGATGGTCTGCGCACCCTGGGCAAAACCGCCGCTGTTCTGCGGGCCGGATGCCGGTGTGCCGGTGGCGAACACGGAGTTCTGCAGCACTTCCTGCACGCTGTTGAAGCCGCGCGCCTGGATCTGCTGCGAGGTGATGGTGTAAACCGGGGTGGCCGTCTGAATCTGCGCATCGTTGATCAGCGAGCCGCTGACCACGATGGTGTCCAGCCGCGTAGCCTTCTTGCTGGAGGTGCTACTGGATGACGAACTGCCGTTGGATGCCTGATCCTGAGTCGAGGCGGACTGACTCTGCGAGGGCGAGGACTGCGATGCGGATGCCGTTTGTGCGCTGACTGCGCTACTTCCCAGTAAAGCCGCTCCGATAGCAACCGCTATCATTGTCTTCATCATGTGTAGCTCCCCTTGGTTCAGCGCGGCAGGCCGCGCTCGTTTCTCTAGTTGAAAGTCACGGGCGATCCCGTGGGTGCTTTGGCACCACAGACTAAGACGCAAAGGGAATTGGCTTCCCTACCTTTAGGAAGCTGTGACTAATGTCACTTGAGCCTGTCGGGCTCTCGCGCTGTTTTGGAAAAAAAAGCGGAAATTTCGCGGCAAGCGCGGTTTTCCCGCTTGCAGTGCGCCATCTCGGATAGGCCAAAAGTCATCCCCGGGGAAGGGCTCGTATCCACCACGACGGTCCCAGCAAAAAGGGACCGCGCGAGCGGTCCCTTTTTGCCTACACGTGCTTGTCTTGTATCAGGGCAACAACTGCACCGTGGCGCCATAGGCGTCCGACGCATAACGCGAGAACTGATCGCGCCAGGAGAGATTGTTGGTGCCCAGCCAGCAGCCGCGGCCGTCCACCCAACCGGTGAGTGCGTTGTCCTTCGAGGAAATCTTGCGGTTGTAGCATTCGCCGAAGGTGTCTTTGTAGCGATAGTCCTGGCTGCTGTAGGTATCGGTGGTTCCGTTGAACTGCTGGGTAGCGGTATAGAGAACGGTGTTGTTGCCTTTGAACGTGTTGTCCAGCGAGGCCGATGTCGGCATGCCGAAGCCGGGCTGCAGGAATACCGACTGCCGGAAGCCTTGTTCCTTCACGTCGCTGTATTGCTGGAACGTGCCGTCGGTTTGCTGGAAAAAGCCCAGGTCGAGCTTGAGCGGATAGCTGCGATGCTCGTGCAGCACCACCTCGTTCCAGCGGCCGTTGGAGCGCGTCGTGGTCGAGTCCACCGTCGTGTTCTGCACGATGTTCTCGCCTTCGCTGTTGGCCGGCAGGCTGTAGTCCTGCGAATTGGAGAAATCGACGGTCTGGTCCACTTCGGTTTTCACCGCGCCGTGCGAGGTGTTTACCACGCCGGCAATGGTGAAGCTGCGTTTGGAGGTGACGGTGATATTTCCGCCGGTCACGTTGTTGTTGGCGTCCGTGGTCAGGTTTTCCACGACCTTGGGCGTAGGCGCGGCACTCAGGGTGTTGGTAAGGAGCGATCCGGTGACCTGCTTCGAGCCGTGATCGAGATACAGCAACAGGTTGCCCGCCACGCTGAAATAGCCGTTTGCATTGAACACGCTCATCGATACCGTGTGCGTTTTGCCGTCGTCGAGCATGCCGGCAAACGGAGTGAGGTCGACGCGATACGGCACGAAAGACAGCGTCTGTACGCCGGGCGTGGGCTCCCACAGCCAGGGGTTGCCGGTGCCGCCGGTGTAGATCCACGGGTAGACCGGGGCGACGCCGGCCGGCTGGCCGTCGATGCTGATTTCGGTTTCGCGGAACGCCGTATTGTTGCAGCCGAAGAAGCTCAGGCTGCCCTGGTCGTTCGGATTGCAGGAGTACCAGATTTCATCGTTGCTCTGGCTTTGCGCGTAGACATCCAGATAGGCGCGCTCGATATTTCTGGGCAATGCCGTATAGGTGGCCGTGTATTGGTCGGTGGTCGTGTTCAAGGCAAACGTGCCGTTCGCCTGATTGGCATTCATCGAAAGCACGACATCCGGACGCGGCTGCAAATGGTCGTGACCACGATCGTGATCGCGGCGGTGCGCTACCGGGTAGAAATACAGGCTGGCCGAACCGCTGAGCTTGCCGTCGAACTGGCCCTCCACGTAATTGACGAAGTCGGAGTGGCCGGACTGCGCCGTCGTGAACACGGAGCTGTAGTCGGTTACATCCCGATCGATGTGCCAGGTGGTCGCATTGGGCGGCGCAACGCTGGGTTCTTGCGTGGTGCCGAAATAGAGAATGGCGCCGCCAAGCCAGATGGAGCCGGTGCGGTCGTACTGGTTGGTGCCGAGCATGCTCATGTCGATGCTGAGCACCACTTTCTGCCACGGGCCGGGGCAGGCGGCGGGCGGCGTGTAGTTGATCGGCGTAGGGCCGCTGGGGTTGTCGAACGACTGGTTGGTGTAGAGCGGAACCACGCACGGTGTCGTCGGCGGCGCCGGTATGGTCGGATCGGCAACGGCCACATTGTGCGAGCCGATCGTCAAGGATTGTGCCAAGGCAGTCGAGCAACTCCCGGCGGCCAGAACGGCCAGGATGCACTGCACGAGGGGAAGTTTCAGAGTTCTTGCGGAGTACAAATGGGTGGGCACGGCACTACCTCCCTTTCACAGGTGTCATTTAAACAGGCATCATTTAAATCGATTAAACCCCTAAGCTTTTATGTAGTATCACGGAGCCGCGCGTCCCACAATCTGCATTGCAGCGAATCGTGACAAAAGTGGACGAAATGATTGAGCGGCGCGGATGCCTCGCGCTGCGGCGATAGTGCGCGGCACCTGCGCAAGCGCTCGCTTCACGGCGGATGCCCTACATTCCCGCACCCGGTAAGGATAAATAAGCCATGCATCATTCCCGTCTTTGCGCCGTGCTCATCGATTGCAACACGCCGGATATCGATCAGGCCGCCAACTTTTGGGCCGAAGCGTTGGGCCGGCCGGTGGATGCGGATCATCCCGGTACGCGCGGCAACTACCGCATGCTGGCGACGCCGGAAGACGAACCCATCGTGCAAATTCAGCGTGTTTCGCACGAGAGCAGGGTTCACTTGGACATTGAAACCGATAACATTCCCGCCGAAGTGGCTCGGCTGGAGAAGCTGGGTGCCCAGGTGGTCGATCGCCTCGAGCGCTGGGTGGTGATGCAGGCATCCTCCGGACAGCGCTTCTGCGTGGTGCGCATACAGCGGCCGGGGTTTCCCAAAAATGCAAACCGGTGGGACTGATGCCAATCCATTTGCCATACAACGAGTAAAATCTTTCCGATTATTAAAAAGCGAGTCGCCTGATTAACCGCAAGGCGAAGCGCAAACCCAACATCCAGGGAGTTCTCATGTTTGATCACGTCGTATTCGGAGTCAGCGATTATGCAGCGAGCAAGACATTCTTCCTGAAGTCGCTCGAGCCGCTCGGCATGGTGATCGTGCAGGAAGGGGAGAAAGGTATCGAGCTCAGCGCGGACGGCAAGGTGTCACTGTGCCTGTACCAGACCGAGGAGAAGCCGGCGCGTCTTCACCTGGCGTTCGTGGCCGAGAATCGCCAGCAGGTCGACGCCTTCCATCGCGCGGCGCTGGAGGTAGGCGCGAGCGACAACGGCGGTCCCGGTCTTCGCCCGCATTATCATGCGAATTATTACGCTGCTTTCGTCATCGGTCCGGATGGGCACAACGTGGAAGTGGTGTGTCACAAGCCGGAAGGCTGATCGTTCCACCGGATCGATATCCACGAGCGGGACGCATGGGTGAACAGATGATCAAGCAATGCGACGGTGGCAAGTAGCCGACTTTTCATGTTTCGAAGCGCCGCAGAAGCCATTGGATGCTGGATAGCCCCGATACCGATCGTCGGTGTCGGGGTCGTCGAGTCGATCCTCTATACCCGGTTCAATGCCATCGCCATCCTGTTGCTTTTGTTGATCGTCTACATTTCTGCGCTCGGCTTTACCCTGGTGTTTGGCTATCCGCTTTATCGGCTATTGGCGCGACTGAACGCATTTCGCTGGTGGACGAGCGTTCTGTCGGGATTTGCGATCGGCGCTGCAGCAAGCGCGCTCATCGGCCATCACCCGACGCTTCTGTCAAAAGAAGTGCTGATTAACGCATCGGCCGCGGCAGCGTCCGGCCTGCTGTTCTGGCTGATCCAACAGGGAAGGTGGCGCGAAAACGTGTCGGCCTGATGCTGGACAGGCAGGCGCGCCGGCTAACTGCCCTCAGGGCAGCCCGGTCGAGGCGGTTTGTGAAAAACCCGGTGTCAGGGTCCTTCCAAGATGATCGGATGGGTATCGCTCGCCGGGAACATTCGCGAGAATGTGCGCGCTCTTCGGTGAAGCCTGATGCGGAGCAGGGCTGGCCCGTGGAGCGCTTTCCATGTAGAAAAAGCTCTCCGCCCCCAGAGAAAAACAAGCAGCTGCATGATCCAGGTGAACCGCAACGCGAGCTACGGGCGATTTGCGTCCCATGAATGAGCCCCGCCCGGACTCCCGTCGCACGGTTATCGCCTCCGTTGGCCTGATCCTCGTGCTTACGCTGGCGGCCCTTTCTGCGCCACGCTTTACCTTCGTCGGGGTAAAAGCCAAGGCTATTGCGCCGAAGCAGACAACCATGCCCATCGTGCGGGTGTGGCTGAGCACGGCGGACCGCCGGCTGAAGCTGCAACAGCAGCCCGACGTCGTCATGACCGCCCGCGATTCATTGCCGGCCGATATCGTGATCGACCTGCAGAAGCGTTTTCAGACCATGGTGGGTTTCGGTGCGGCGATGACCGACTCGTCGGCGTGGTTGATCCAGAACAAGCTGAACTTCTTTCAGCGCAGGGCCCTGTTGCGCGAGCTGTACGGGCCTCCGCCCGATCTCGGCCTCAACATGATGCGCTTGACCATCGGTGCATCGGATTTCTCGTTGAAGCCGTACACCCTGGACGATGTTCCCTTCGGCCAGACCGACGAGCAGTTGCAGCATTTCAACGTCACGCCCGCCTTGCACGATGTGATCCCGACGGTGCGCCAGGTGCTTTCCATCGATCCGGGGTTGCGCATCATCGCATCGCCGTGGAGCGCGCCGGCATGGATGAAGACCAGCGAAAACCTGATCGGCGGAGAACTGCTGCCGCAATACGAAAGCACGTATGCGGACTACCTGGTGAAGTACCTCGATGCGTACCAGGGCTATGGCATTCCCATCTTCGCCTTGACCCTGCAGAACGAGCCCGGCTTCGTACCCATCACCTATCCCGGCATGGAAATGCCGGCGGACACGCGGGCGCGCATCGTTGCGCAATATCTCGGCCCGAAGCTGGCAAGCCGCGCGCAAAAGACGCAGATCCTGGAATGGGATCACAACTGGAACCAACCCGAGCAGCCGTTGAGCGTGCTGGCAAACCCCGATGCCGCACGCTATATCGACGGCGTCGCCTGGCATTGCTATGACGGCAGCCAGTATGCGCAAGGCCGCGTCCATCGCGCGTTTCCGCAAAAGGATGCCTATATCACCGAGTGCTCCGGGGGCGATTGGGCGTCGGCGGCAAACGGCGAGCTGCTTTGGTTTACGCGGGAGCTGCTGGTAACCGGCATCAGGCAGTGGGCGCGCGGCGTGCTGTACTGGAACCTGGTGCTCGACGAGCAGCACGGCCCGCATTTCGGCGGCTGCGCGGCCTGCAAGGGCGTGGTCACCATCGACTCGAAGACCGGCGCCATCAGCCGCAACGACGAATACTACGCCTTCGCTCACTTCAGCCGATTCGTGCTGCCGGGCGCCGTTCGGGTGGAATCCACCAAGGACGACGTCAATACCGGACTTGCCAACGTGGCGTTCCAGAATGCTACCGACGGTTCGATCGTACTGGTGGTGGTCAACAGCAATGTGACCGAGCGCCCTGTGACCGTCGAAGAGGGCAAGACGCGTTTCCAATACACCATGCCGCGGGAAAGCGTGGCGACTTTCGTGTGGAATCCGGACCAGGCCAACGCGTGGATGCAAAGCGTTATCGACTGGTGGAAGCGACATCGGTAAAGCGTTCGAGGCGGGATCGGGATCTGATGTTTCCCAACGCTTTTTTGCTTGAACATTCCTGCAAAAAAAAGCGGCGTCACTTCCAAGTTGATTAAGACCTTAAAGGAATCTCACCAGCATCCCGGCGAAAGCCGGGATCCAGCGTCTTTGCCGTATCGAAGTCACTGGATCCCCGCTTTCGCTGGGATGACGAGCGAAAAAAAGCGGGAGCCGCCAGGATTGGGTCGCTTCACGGATTGGCCGACAACACCCATTCGACGGACACCACCTCAGACAACGCGCACGCCACGCGGATTGTTCTCCGCCTGCTTCCAGAACGAATCGTTTTCGAACCGGCGGAACAGGTCCGGCGGCAGCACGCTCTCGCGCGGCTCATGCGCCACCCGGCGCTTGATGTCGTGCAGGCCCGGCGTGCCGGTGCGCAGATCGAACTCGCGCGCGTCGTATTCCACGTTGTCGAAGTCGTGCTTGAACGTGGGCTCGCCGATGAATGCGTAGATGGCGGCCAGGGTCAACCCGGGTTCCTTCACCAGCGAGTCGTATTGCACCAGCATCAGGCGATCGGCCTCGGGGCCGTAGAAGGCTTCTTTCAAGGCGTCGTAGGCATAGCCGACCATGCCGTCGGAGCCGGCCAGGCCGTTGGCGCGCGTATACACGGTGCCGCCGGGGTTGTAGTTGAAGATCGAGGATGGACTGAACGCGTTCTTGCGGACCAGGCGCTCGACGCTGTCGATGATCCATTGCACGTCGCGCACACAGGCGATCACCTTGCTGTTCGGCATCAAGGTCTTGATCGCCGGAAGGCGCGTGGTCCAGGAGCGGTTGGTGTCGAAGATCACCTCGGCATCCGTCTCCGGGCCGTAGTAATTGTCGAACAGGCCGTGCAGCAGGCGCTTGCGTTGTTCGTCGCTGATAAACACCGCCATCTCGTTGCGATGGCTCATTTCCGCCAGCATGGTGCTGAACAGGCCGCCCATCGGGCCGCTCATGCCGGCGTGAAAACGCGGGTTCTGCTTGAGCAGCGCTGCGAGCAGGGTCGAGCCCGAACGGGGCAGCCCCGAGATGAAGTGAATCGTGCGCGACATGGTTTTCCCCGGTGGCCAGGCCGCCATCATCGCAATCCGGCGCGGGTTGATCCAGCGCCATCGGCGTCGCCTCGGAAGGCCCCGGCGGAAGGCCTTGTGGCGCCCGCCGGAGCTGGCAGCTCCGAGGCAGCCCGGAGCGTGCTCGACCGTGTGCAGCGTCGATCAGGTATCCGCGAGTACCCGAGAATCGGCTGGCACTGCATCGCGCGGCCGCTTGGCATTTGGCGCCTTGCCCATGGACTTCGCGGTCGTCGCTTTCCACGGGGGCAGCGAAAGCCAGGCCTCGATGACCTGCTCGGGTGTGATGGCGTCGATGCGCCCCTGCGCAGACAGGGCACGCACAGCGCGCACCGTATCCGGCAAACGGCTGCGCGGCAGCCAATGGCTGGGCGATACGGCTCCGAACATCACCACCAGCGGACACCCCATCGCGGCCGCCAGATGCGCCGGGCCGGTATCGACGGAAATCATGCTGTGCGCACGGGTCGCCAGCACTTTCAGGCGCGACAACGGCAATTCGTTGGCGACCACTTCGACGTGCGGCTGCTTCATCAACCTTTGCATGCTTTCGAGATAAGCGTGTTCCGACGGCGATCCGCAAAGCAGAATGCGCGCGCCCGGCAGACGTGCACGGATCGCCGCGACCAGTGCCGTCCAATGCTGCGTGGGCCACGATTTATCGTCGTCGTGCATCTTGCGCGACGTGCGCCAGCGTTGCGTGCGCCGGTTGGGTGCTTGCAGCAGCACCAAGGGACGATCGGCAAATCCGCGCCTTGCCAGCCACTCGTCGCATGCTGCGCGTTCTTCACGGCTGATGGAAAAACCTGGCACGGCGCTGGTGGAATGCGCAGCGTTGATGGTGCCATCATCGAATGCCGGCGGCGTGGTGTCGGCCAGTCGCAGCAGATGTTCGATCCAGTGCTCATCGTGTGCCAGCGGAACATCGTCCAGAAACACGCAATGCGTGTCGGGAATGCCGGCCAGCTTCAACAAAAAGCGTATGCGCTGCACCGAACGCGGACGCGTCTCGCATACATACACCGCGCACGGTGTTTTCATGCCGCGCAACGCAAGCACCGCCTGCCATTGCGTGGGGCTGATCGGAAAGGGTTGGTGATGCGAGCCGATCGCGATCACGTCCGACACATCGGATTGGCCGCGATACAGTTCACCCGCGCCGCCACCCGCAGCAAGCAGATGGCATGGCTTGCCGTAACGCACGTGCAGGCGCCGCAGCAGCGGCTGCAACAACAGCATGTCGCCGAGGCGGCCGAATCGAACGACCAGCGGGCAAGGCTTTGTCGACATGAACGGTCCTCAGGTCGCAGCCCGGATAAAATGGGCAGGAGATGAGTGATGCACGAAGGCATAGTTGCATCCGCAAGCGTACAGCCTGACTGTTGCGCGGTGATGTCACCGTGAGCGATATCAAAGCGATGCCACGAGAAAGTTGGATGCGTGTTGGGTACGTGCGCTCATTTCATGCAGGTGCGCCGTACGGCCAACCTTATAAACGGGCGGTCTGTTTCCGGAGGTTTGGCGGACCATCGGTAGTTGTGTGCGCCATTTCTCGAATACGTCGGTGCATCCCCGACAGCGGTTCGCTTTCACGACAAATTCACGAGACGATGCAGTAGCTTTCACGCACCGCAAAGGGGCTGGGAGCAGGGAATGCGTGTTCGTCCGGGAATGGCGACGGTTGCGGCAATAGCAATGGCAATGACCGTGTACGGATGCGTGGGGTCGGCTCTGGCCAGCGATGCCCCCGTCAAACTTCCCATTCCCACCCAACAAGCGGATCGGTTCCGTTGCGATGCGCATGCCTGCACGATGCCGTCGCAAGGCCAATACCCGTATGTGGTCATTGGTCTGTACCAGGCCACCGCATCTGCTGAGCAAAGCGAACAACTCTTCAAGGATATGCGGGTGCAGCGGCGTTGGGCCTCGCTGCCCGATGACCCTGCCGCCTTTTACGCCGCGTTGCAACCCGTGAGCATCGCATTGCCGAACGGCAAAGCTCTGGCGCTGCTGATGGCGCAGGAGGAGTTTGCGGTTGCCAAACCGCAAGCAGGAGACCTGGTGCGCTATTCCGCGCATTTCGGCACGCACGAACTACCGCCAGACGACCCGAAGGCGCGCGCCTATTGGTCGGTTGACGGTTGCGTGGCGGTCATCTGCCGCGCGCAGGACAAGGCCTGTTTTGGCCGTTATGTACAGGGTGTTTTCCGTCGCCCGGATGGCATGGCCATCTCGCCGCAAACCTTCAAGCCATTGTCCAACGGCACGGTGATCGACGTCGAATCGCTATTGCCCAAGCACACATCGAAAGCTTCTCTCTAAAAAACGTTTCATTGCTTCGCACGTTGTGGTTGTCCCGTGTTCTTTCCACAAGGATAGGATCATGCACGCACGCCATTCGTTGCTTCGTTGCGCCTTCGTCAACGCATTGCTTCTGGTGGGACTGACCACCATTGCCCATGCGCGCGACGCAGACCTCGATGCTCAGCGCTACGGGGTTTTCGCGGAGCCGCTGATTGCCGCCAATCCCCCTTCATCGAACGAGCAGCTTGCCCTGATGCGCGCCATCGCGGCGTATCGCCAAGCGGGCGACGCCGGTGATACCGCAGCACTGCAGACCTTCCTGGCTGCGCATCCGGATAACCCGTGGCGCGCTTCATTGTGGCTGGATATCGGCCTGGCCGATCGCACGGCCGGGCGCTTCGGCGCCGCCATTCACGCATTCGAACTGGCGCGCATCACGGCGCAAGCAACGCCCATGGCAGCCATGCATCCGATTGCAGTTCGAGCGCTGAGCGAACAGCTGACGCTGGAGGCGCGCCTCGGCCACGAGTCCGCCGTGACGAATCTGCTACAGGCAGCGCAACATCTTGGCATGTCCGTACAAGATTCCATGGCCATGTCGATGGCCGAGGAAAATGTGTGGGACATGCAGCATCATCCGCAAAGTGCATTTCAATGCGGCTGGATAGCCTTACGCGCACTATGGCAAACCCAGGGTATTCGCGTGGATGCGAAGCCGGCGCTGCAGGTGGATGCAAGTCATCGTGGTTATAGCCTGGACCAATTGGTGACCATGGCCGACACGGTGCATCACCCGGTTGCGGCGATCCACCAGGATGAACACGCCGCGATTCCCGTGCCCTCGGTGGTGCATTGGAAGAGCGGGCATTTTGCAACGATCCTCGCGCACGAACAGGGGCGTTATCGCGTTGCCGATCCGACGGTGGAAGGCGGTTCGCTCTGGATGACCGAAGCGGCCGTGCGTGCGGAAAGCAGCGGCTATTTCCTGGTGCCTGCGACTGACCGCGTGTTGGCCATGAACGAGCGGTCGGTGAGCCGCAACGAAGCGGCCACGGTGCGGGGCGCCGGCTATACCACCGCAAACGATCCTCATGGTTTTCCCGGTGGTTGCAACCAAACGTGCACAGGCTCGGACGGCCCTTCTGGCGGCGTCAACGGCGCGGGCGGCAATACTGGCGGCAATACGCCGGGTGCGGCAGGTGCGCCGGCGCCCACCCCTTCAACCGGCATGCCCAGCTACAGCATCAGCCCGATGCTGATCAGTCTTTCTCTGCGCGACACGCCACTCAGTTACTCGCCGCCCAAAGGGTCGGCGATCAACATCACCTTCAGCTACAACCAGCTCGACATCGACCAGCCTGCGACCTTCACCTTCGGCAACGTTGGGCCGTTGTGGACGCACAACTGGCTGAGCTACGTGCAGGACAACCCGACCTCGCCCGGCACCAATGTGATGGTGTATCTGCCAGGCGGCCCTGGGCGCCTCTACAGCGGCTACAACAGTGCTAACGGTACCTTTTCGCCGGAGACGGAAACAGGCGCGCAGCTGGTCGAAGTGTCTACGTCCCCCGTGGTCTATCAGCGCCGCTTTGCCGACGGCAGCATGGATGTATACGCGGCCAGTGACAACAGCAGTTACTACCCGCGGCACGTGTTTTTGACCCAGCGTATCGATGCGCACGGCAATGCCGTGCAACTGGCCTACGACGGACAGAATCGCCTGGCGACGTTGACCGATGCGCTGGGCCAGGTGGTCACCTTCCACTACGACAACACCAGTTTTCCTCTGCAGGTCACCAGCGTCAGCGATGCATTCGGGCGAAGCGCCACACTTGGCTATAACGGCACGGGACAGCTGAGCAGCATCACCGATGCGATCGGCATGATGTCGAGCTTTACCTATGCCAGCGGCACCTCGTCGATCACGGCGTCCACCACGCCTTACGGCACCACCAGCTTCGCCACCGGGCAATCCGGGTTGCAGCGCTGGATCAACATCACCGATCCGGATGGCAACGTGTCGCGCATGGAGTTCAACGAAGGCGTGGCGGGCGTTCCATACAGCGAAAGCCAGGTCCCGCAGGGCATGGCGACCTTCAATGCCTACATCAACGACCGCGACACCTTTTACTGGGATGCCCAGGCGTACAAACTCGACGCCGGAAACTACGCCGATGCGGTGATTTATCACTGGGCGCACCTGGCGATCAACGGTCAGTTCGTGTCCACCCCGTACACTACGTCCGATGCGCTGGAAAGCATCAAATATCCGCTTGAAAACCGCATCTGGTACAGCCATCCCGGCGACATAGCGGGAGGTTCCGGTGCGCTCAATGTGCCGACCAATATCGGTCGAGTGCTTTCGAACGGCAGCACCCAGCTTACCCAGAACAGCTATGACAGCTATGGGCACCTGCTAAGCACAATCGACCCGTCTGGCCTCACTACCACCTACACCTATGCGGGCAACCAGATAGACGTCGTGGCGATCACGCGCAGCAACAGCAGCGGCTACCACACGAGCGAAAGCTTTGCCTACGACAACCTTCACGACGTGGTAAGCCACGTCGATCAAACCGGCGCGACGACGTCGTATACCTACAATGCCGCCGGCCAGCTGCTCACCAGCGCCGATGCGCTCGGTCACGAAGCTACCTATAGTTACAATGCACAGGGTTATTTGCAGTCGTCGACGGATGCGAACGGCGGCGTATCTACCTATACCTACGATCCCGTCGGGCGTCTGGCGTCCGTCACGGATACGATGAATCGCACGACGCATTACGGCTACGATGCGCTGAACAGGCCGATACAGACCACATACCCCGACGGCAGCTCCGTACTCATCAATTGGAACAAGCTGGATATTGGTGCGATCACCGATCGTAACGGTCATACCACCAGGTTTCTCTACGATGGCGTGCGCGACCTGATCACGCGAACCGATCCGTTGGGCATTGCGACGAACTACACGTATTATCCGAACCGCTTACTGGCTACGCGTATTGACGCCAACGGCCACACCACGTCTTGGCAGCGCGACCTGGAAGGACGTGTGACATCCGTCACCGATGCCCTTGGCCACGTGAGCAGCGTCGCTTACGACCCCAGTACGGATGTGCGTGCCAGCAGCACCAATGCAATGGGGCAGGTGACCCAGTACACCTACGACGTGTTTGACAGGTTGGTCGCCAGTACCGACCCGAACGGAATCATCACCAACTTTACCTATACGCCGCAAAGCTGGTTGGCCTCACGCATCGTACGCGCGAATACCAGTGGCAGCCCCTCTTCGGGAGATGCCACGACAACTTATGCGTATGACGCCATCGGGGATGTGACCACGGTGACCGACCCCGATGGGGTTGCGACCAATTACGCCTACGATCCCGATCATCGTCGCATCACGGTGACCGATGCCCTGGGCAATACCCAGAACAGCAGCTACGACAACGTAGGCAATCGCACCCAAGTCACCGCAACCGCCTCCGGCAGTACGACGCCGAGTTGGCAGCAGTCGATGGTTTACGACGTTGACAATGAGCCTGGCGTGCAGGTAGACGCTTATGGCAATACAACAAACCGCATTTTCGATGTGAATGGCCGGCTCCAGGACACCCGCGATCCATTGGGTCATCACACGACCAACACCTATGACGCGATCGGCAATTTGCTCGCTGTCGCGCAAGGGGCATCCGATAGCGGTCAGCCGGTTGCCACTACCTCTTACACCTATGATCAGGATTCCCACCTGCTGACGGTCAGCGATCCAAGTCTGCTGGTGACGTCATATACGTATGATCCCGTAGGCCAGTTGGTACAGAGAAAGAGCCCCGACACCGGCGTCACCAGCCACACTTACGATGCGGTCGGCAATGTACTGACGAGCACCGATGCCAAGGGCATTACCGCCACCAGCACGTACGATCCGCTGAATCGTCTTCTCACCACCAGCTATCCCGATACCACGCAGAACATCATCTACAGCTACGACGATTCCAACAGCATGACCGGGTGCACCGTCAGCTATCCCATAGGGCGATTGACGCGGATTATCGAGAACAGCGTGACGACCGTGTACTGCTACGACCAGCGTGGCAACGTCATCCAGAAACAGCAGACCGTCGGCGGCACCAAGGATACGACGTTGTATGCCGTAAGCCCGGGTGGTCGCGTGGGCGTCATTACCTATCCCAGCGGTACCGTGGTCAACTACGTGCGCGATGGTGATGGTCGCATCCAGGGGGTCAACGTTACCCAGACAGGCGGCGCCACCACGATGGCGGTCGGCGGCGTGGTATATCAGCCGTTCGGGCCGGTTCGCGCTTACGCCCTGGGCAATGGCCAGCAGGTTGTACGCAACTATGACGAGAACTACCGGCTGACGGATCTGACCAGTCCGGCTTTCAACCTGCACGTTGCGCGGGACGCCGTGGGCGACATTGCCGCGGTGGGCAACGCACCTGGCGCAAACCCGGCAACGGAGACGTATAGCTACGACCCGCTATATAGATTGACCGCCGCAACCGAGGCGAATGGCAGCACCTTGGAAAGCGTCACCTACAACGCGACCGGCGATCGCCTTAGCAAGGCCGGCAGCGGTTTGGCGACGGGCACCTACAGCTACAACACGGGTACGCATCAGTTGATTGCAACGGGCAACGCTGCCAGAGCCGTCGACGCGGATGGCAACACCACGGCGATCTACGAAGCCGGCAATACCTACGGCTTTGGGTACAGCGATCGCAATCGCATGGTGGTGGCGCAGCTCGCGGGCAGCACGGTGGGCGCATACACCTACAACGCGCTCAGCCAGCGTATTCAGAAAGTAGCGGGCAGCCAGACGGAGCGTTACGACTACAACGAAACCGGACAGCTTCTTGCCGAATACGGAGCGACCATCCGCGACTACGTCTGGATGGACGATATTCCGGTTGCCGAAGTGGACACCGGAGCCAGTGGCAGCGGTCCGTCGCACTACAAGAACTGCACGATCGGTCCCAACAATACGCTGCTTTGTCAGGTGCCTGGCGAGAACCTTGGCATCAACTACATCGTTGCCGACCAAATGGGCACGCCGCGTGCGGTGTCGGACAGCGGCGGCAACCTCGAATGGCAAAATGCCTATCAGGGCAATCCGTGGAATGAGAAAACGCCCACCAGTCTCAACGGCTACATTCTCAATCTCGGCTTTCCTGGCCAGTATTACGATCTGGAAACGGGCCTCAACTACAACGTCCACCGCGATTACGACTCGAGCACCGGGCGGTACATCGAAAGCGACCCATTGGGTTTGCGCGCAGGCCCCAGTACGTATGCCTACGTGGGCGGGAATCCGCTTGGCGGGGTTGATCCTTCCGGCCAGATAGTGAAGGTGGTGGCCAGCGACCCGCAAACGGCGCAGGTGCTCATGAATGCCTATGCCTACCTGAACCAGAATTCGTCTACGGCACGAGATATGGATACGGACCTGGAGAACTCCGCCACGGTCTACAAAATCGAGCCCACCGATAACAAGGACAACGACGAGTATTGCTCACCCTCGTATGAAGGTTGCCCCGACAACGATCACATCATCTATGTAGATATCTGCGACCTTCCGCTGGTGCCGACAACCGATGGCATGCAGCCGGTTCCCTTACCGGTATTGCTGGGCCACGAATTGGGGCATGCCTGGGCATACGGTCCGGATAATCCGACGGCCAATGATCCGCTCGGCGACGACGTGCGTCAGGTAGAAAACCCCATACGATCGGATCTGGGCCTGCCACTTCGCACCAGCTACTATCCGCCTGCCGGCGGTCAATAGAAGGAGCGCGACGTGAAGATCATGGCGCTGACTGTTCTGTTGTTTTTGTGCGCCATGGCGTGTAGCCAGCCAGGTCATGCGTCGGACGCCGTTGCGTCCGACGACGTGACGGTTTGCTTTCTCGACTTTCGAATCAGCCTGGAGGTTGGCCGGACCGAGTCCAGCATCCAGCAGGCCAAATATTGCCGATACAAAATCAGCCGCAAAACCTTTCTGTCGTTGCTCGTTCCCGAGCCGCCGACATTTTATTTTGAAGGTCGCGATGTTAGGGCGATGGTTTTGCTGCCCGCGACAGACAAATATTTTATCGACGAGAATGGCAGTGTGCGGTTCGACGGCAAACTCTTCAAAGTCGACAAGACGGCGTTCTTCAATGCCTTGAAAGGGCGAAAGAAAATAGCCAATCAAGATCATTGAGCGGGTGCTTCTGTTTTTTTCTCTCGTGCGACAGATTTTGGCCGCGTTTGCGGCGACGGATTAGCTCGGCCGCCGATTTTTTAAATCGCATCGCTTGATGTCGTAACGCCGCCGGATCTTCATTCCAAGCTATGGGTACGATCGCACGGCGTGTGCGCATGTCGTACTAGTCCCATATACACAGGCGAGTGTGACTTGATAGCGTCACACGGTCATCGGCGCACTTCGCAAATACGGAACGCCGATGACCCATGCAGCAATGCTTGGAAAAGCGCGGATCGCAAGAGTGACAGCTCTTACGACCCGCTAAGTCAAACCAACTAGAAGGAGTTGATCATGACCTTCATGGATCATACGGCACCCTCACGCCGATGGGTTCAAAAGGACCCAAAATCTAAATCCACTTCATCCGTCGACGATGTGCGCCTCTCTGAAAGTGCCGAGCGGGAACGACGGCAAAGCTACGCGTCTCAACAGGCCGGCACCGCGCTTGCCGTGGCGGTGATCGAGGGTCTGCTCAAGGCTCACCGCATCTCCAAGCACGCAGGCGACACCGGCAAAAGAACGAATCTTTTGCCGCTCAACCCCGTGCAACAGATCGGCCTGGAGACCGCCATCGACCTCCTGCATCACCACGTCGACATGCTCAGCCCCGAGGGAGGTGGATAAACCGAGCGTGTCCGTGTGATGAGGTCATTGGGCGCATGGCGTCAGAAACGATGCGCCGTTTTCGGCACGCTGTTGTGAGAGCGGCGTGCCGCTTTTTATGCCCGCAGGACGCGGCATCTAAATTGAAGCGGGCTATGGGTTCTATTCGAACAATCAATTAGACGAATTCAAGCCGGCGCTGTCGTAATAACCGAGTTGCACGTTTTAAGCCGATCACGTTGGGTGCCGCCGATGCGGGAGCGGGTTGGCCGGGTCTGCATGAATTTACGCATATATATATCGGCGGCACCGGGGTGTGCGAACCGAGCGGCGGGATATTGTCTGCAATACCGCTATGTGCTGCTGGCGCCTGACTGTCGTGCAAACGCGTGCTCAAGATCAACCGTTCATGACAACGATGGAGATTGCAATGAAACAGCATCTTTCAGCCTTGCTGGTGATCGTCGCGGCGAGCGCATTGCCGCTATCGGTGCAAGCCGCCGGAAACGTTTCCGCTACCGACCGCGCTTTTGTTGCGATGGTCAGCCAGGGCGGCATGTTCGAAGTGAAAGCGGGCCAGCTTGCCGCCGAGCAGGGAAATACGCAGGACATCAAGGACCAGGGAGCAACCGAAGCCCATGACCATCAGCTCGTCGGCGACAAGCTGAGCTCGATCGCCAACGGCGCCGGTATTCCGGTGGCCAATTCGCTCAATGCGACGTTTCAAAAGAAGCTGGACGACCTCAAGGCGCTGTCCGGATCGGCCTTCGATACGGCCTATTTGAACAGCATGGACGACATCCACAACAAGGATGGCGCCGCGTTCGCAAAAGAAGCAACATCCGGAACCAATCCCGACTTGCGCGCCTTCGCTGCCGAAACGCACCGCATTGTCGTGCGCCATCTGGGCGAGCTGCATGCCAAGCCCTGACGCTTGGGTTTGACGCCATGGCTGCGTGAATAGCCGCGATTATCTGCCTGTTTGCAAGTCCACGATCCGCCACCGATAGCTTCGATCTCAACTTGGACATATCCATGAACGGAAAAACCGCATTAGCAACGCTGGCCGCCGCGACATGCCTGATCGGCGGCATCACCGCCGCACGTGCACAAGAGCCGGTGCCAGCAACGCTGCAACCACCGGCCGGCTATACCGTCGCGTTCACCGCCAAGGCCAGCGGGGTGCAGATCTATACCAGCACCGTCGCCAGCGGATCCACGCCGACCTGGACCTTCGAAGCTCCGCTGGCGGAATTGACCAGCCACGGCAAAACCATCCACCACTACGCCGGCCCCACCTGGGAAGCCGCCGACGGAAGCAAGGTGGTTGAAGACAAAGACGTCCCCGTCATCAAGGTGCCTTCCAAACAGGGCAAGGCGAATATCCCTTGGCTGCTGATCAAGGTCAGCCCCGACGCCGCACCGGGCATCCTCAGCAAGGTCGCCTACGTGCAACGCATCTCGACCGCCGGCGGTGTGGCTCCGACGACTGCACCGGCGCGGGCGGGCACGAAAGTCGGGGTTCCGTATTCGGCGACCTATGTGTTTTACTTCAAGTCGAATTGAGGCAAGGTTGCCCGGAAAGCAGGGTGCGTGACCTGCTTTAGACAAGCGCATGCCCGCTCCGGGATTGAGCATTTTGTGAGCCTCAGGCGGAATCAGGGCAAAATCGGCACAGGCGCTTCGGCTAGTATTTTCTGCACCGTGGGTTTCGCGAGTACCTTGAGGTTATGCGCATCCTGCTGATCGAAGACGATCCCATGGTGGGCAAAGACTTGAGCGAGTCCATCAAGGACTCGGGTTTTGCCGTGGACTGGACGCAGGATGGGGTGGCCGGTCAAGGCGCGCTTGGCGCCGGGACTTATGCCGCCGTCGTGCTGGATCTTGGATTGCCCCGCCGCTCCGGATTGCAGGTGCTGCAAGCGATGCGTGCCGGCGGCGATGCCACGCCGGTGATCGTGATGACGGCCCGGGATGGCGAGGACGAACGCGTCGAGGCGTTGGATGCCGGTGCGGATGACTACGTCATCAAGCCATGCTCGGTGAGGGAGTTGATGGCACGCCTGCGCGCCGTCATCAGGCGACGCGATGGCCATGCGCAATCGTTGATCGGAACGGATGCGCTTCAGCTGGACCTGGCCACGCGGGAAATCGTGCGGCGGAACGAGCGGCAATCGTTGTCAGCCCGCGAATTCGCCGTTTTGCACGCGCTGCTCGAACGTCCGGGTTCCATTTTGTCTCGAGAGCAATTGGAAAGCCGCGTCTACGGGTGGAATGAGCCCGTTGGAAGCAACGCCATCGAGGTCGTCATCCATGGCTTGAGGAAGCGGTTTGGCGCGAGTGTGATACTCAATGTGCGAGGCCTTGGCTGGCGCGTGCCAAAGGACGAAGCGTGACATCCCTGAAGCGCCAGCTGTTTGCATGGCTCATTCCGCTGTACGTCGTTACGGCGATCGGGGCGATGTTGGTCAGTTATCGGCAATACGAAACAAACATCGGTGCGTTTATGGATGGTCAGCTGCATGCGCTGGCCAACAGTCATCTGCAACAACTTACGCTTTCCAAAAAGCTTCCGGCTCTATCGCCCGTTGACGACGATCACCTTGAGCACGATGGCACCCCGGTTGTTCAATTCTGGGACAGCGACAAGCGACTGTTGTCCAGTTCGCGCCCGATGCCCGGCCTGACCTTGCAGGATGCGAGTGGGCCGCGCGATGTCGACGCCAATGGCAGCTGGCGGGTGTACACCCTGTTGGCAGCGCCGGTGAGCGTGCAACTCGTTCAAAGCAGTTCATTTCGGCATCGCGTGATGTGGCATTCCGCCTGGAAATCGGCAGAGCCGGTGGCCCTCTTGATACCCCTTTCGATCCTGTTGTTGTGGTTTGTCGTGCGCCGGTCCCTGCATCCGTTGGGTCGCCTCGTCCAAACAATTGCGCAAAAGGACGAGCATGACCTCGCCGAGCTTCCCGTCGACCGCGCGCCTGCGGAAATTACGCCGTTGATCGTATCGATGAACGGCTTGTTGCAGCGTTTGCAGTCGGCATTTACGACACAGCAGCGCTTTGTACAGGATGCCGCCCACGAGTTGCGCACGCCCTTGGCGGCGTTGGTGTTGCAGGCGGAACGGTTGCGCGCGAGGTTGGGCGATACGCCCCATGACGAGCTGGACCGATTGGAGTTGGGCATCCAGCGGCTACACCGGCTGGTGGACCAGTTGCTGAAGCTTGAGCGGCAAGAATGGTCGGTTCACAAACAAGAGCCTCAGACCGTCGACATTCGGGATGTCATCAAAGACAGCGTTTCGGAACTGCTTCCTGTCGCTGACAGGAAGCGCATCGACGTTGGCTGTTACCTCCCCGAGGCAAGCATCATTCGCGTGCGTGTGAGTGATGCACGCAGCGTGTTCGACAACCTCATCGAGAATGCGTTGCGCTATACGCCGGAAGGTGGCGCCGTCGACATCAAGCTTGGGCGCTCGGCCGAAGGCCCCGTCGTCGACATCGTGGACACAGGCCCCGGCATCCCGCCCGAGCTGCTGGGCCGGGTATTCGATCGCTTTTATCGGATGCTGGGCCAAACCGAGTCGGGCAGCGGCTTGGGGCTTGCCATCGCGCAGTCGGCCGCACATCGAAACGGCATGCGCATTGAGCTGCAGAATCGCACCGACAGGACGGGTCTATCGGCTCGCGTGTACCTGCCTGCTTCGCTTAATTCCCACCTAAGTATCGACAGCTAACTTGCCGCCTATCCAAACGGGAAAGGTTGGAAGCTGCCATGAAACTTGCGTGTCTGTGGTGCCTGTTGGTCATGCTTGCGATACCGACGCGATCGGACGCGGCGACGCGGGCCGGATGGGTCGACGTTGGCGACCACGTGCGTATTCACTACTTGCAAGCGGGGCCGGACGACGCGTCCCGCACCTTGCTGCTTATCCCCGGCTGGACCGTAAGTTCGTCCATCTGGTCCAAGCAAATCGCCTATTTTGAAGCGCGCGGCTTTCGCGTGATCGCCGTGGATTCGCGATCGCAGGGCGGTTCGACGGTCGTGACAACCGGCAACGCACCTGAAAACCGAGCGGCGGATATCGCTCAGGTCATCGAGCAGCTGAAAGTGCGAAACCTGGTGCTGGTGGGGTGGTCCCAAGGCGTCCAGGACGTGGCCGCCTATGTCGCACGGTACGGTGCGGGCAAGACAGACGGTTTTGTCCTGGTGGACGGCCCGGTAAGCGGTGGTCAGGATGATGTGAGGGGGAGCCCCGCCTTTGTCGCCATCATTATGCGAGGTATGGCTGCGTACTCCACCGATGCTCATGCCTATACCGATGGTCTCATGCACGCCATCATCAGTACCGCGACACCGGCCAGTGTCTATACGAAACTCGACGAAGAAGCCTCGAAAACGCCGGTCGATGTGGGCGTTTCCATGCTCATGCAGGATCTTTTTACCAAAGACCGGCGGTCGAGCCTGCCCTTGTTTTCCAAGCCGACACTCGTCATTGCGTCCGCCAAAAGTCCGCTTCTCGATGCGCAGCGAAACATGCTCAAGTCGCTTCCGCATGCGAAGTTGACGGTCGTTGAAAACGCGTCACACGCCGTGTTCTTCGATCAACCCGATGTGTTCAACCACGATCTCGACGGCTTCATCGCATCGCTGGGGGCGCCGCAATCGGCGCCGTCGCCATGATGAATATCCTGCCCAATAAATACGACCGGGTGACGCGCTTGCTGCACGCCGCCCTGGCCATCGGGGTCGTAACCCAGTTGCTCTTGAGCGCCGTCATGAAGGTACCCGCCGGCCGCGGCCTGGGCGTGCCTGATTGGCATAGGGCGGCATTCGAATGGCACGCAAAGGTAGGCATCTCCGTCGCCGCCATTTGTTTGTGCCATTGGGTATGGATTCTCCTGCCGCGGGCGAAGCCGGGATATGTGCATCTTTTCCCATGGTTGAAGCGCGATGGACGAGAGGCACTGCGTCGCGAATGGAAAGCGCGGCCGCCATCGAGCCATGCTTCGTTGTCCCATTTGGCGCCGCTCGTTGGAACGGTGCATGGGCTGGGATTCCTGGCAGTCACGGGAAGCGCGATGTGCGGTCTCGTCAATTACCTCGGATACTTTCTCGGTGCGCCCATTCCAAGATGGGTGCTTCATGGTGTGGGCATGGCTCACATCGCATTCGGCTATCTGATTTGGGCATTTGTTATCGCCCACGTCACGATGGCGGTTTTGCATCGAGTTGTCAGGGAGCGGCCTGATGCGTGGGATGTGCCGTCTCGATGAATACGCCGTTGCACATTGCAATGCGCGTTGCCTGTCTTACCGAGGTCTACGCCTCATACGTTGCCCGGATCTGCTTCGCTCGCTGCAGTGACCATTGGCGCCACTCGTCGGAGGCCACGTCTCGGCGCGACGTCTCCTCCCAAATCTCTGTCGGTAATGCCATCCATCAAAAGCCATTTGTTCAGCTGATATTTATATTTCGGCTGCTGTAGTTCGGCGGAAATCAGTTCGAATAAAAACTTTAAATATCATATATTTAACGCAAATAATGGCGGTATTGCTATTTTTCACTCAGTTATATTCATGATTCATTTATAAATCAGCATTCAGGTTGAAGTTCTCGGCTCGCACGTCTTCTGACCCGTGAGCATTGAAACCAAGAGGCGTTTGCCGCGCAGGTATTGCGCATCCGACGCGACCTTTACCGTCCCGGCTTGGGCAGGATCAGCGTCGACGGAAGGAAGGTTGCCTTGGCCGCCTGAAGTTGCAACTTGGGGCAGACATTCTTGATCTGTCGGCAAAATCATCGACTGATCGAATCATCCATACAGAGGTTGGCATGCAAACAGGACGTGAGCGAGCGCTGGTTCTCCATGGTGGCGGGGCGGCGGGCAATGCGTGGGAGATCGGTGTCGTCGCCGGTTTACAGGAAGCCGGGCTGGATGTGACGGAGGCGGATCTGATCATAGGGACGTCGGCTGGATCGACGGCTGCGGCCCAGATCACCAGTGCGTCCCCGGCCGAGCTGCTTGCCGCCATCCTTTCGGCTGCGCCAAGGCCGCGGACGAGCCCGGGTGGTTCCGAGGGCGCGCGCGCGCCCATTGGGCCCGCAGCAAACCACATGGAGATAACGAGCGAGATCATTGCCGCCGCCAAGGATGCAGCTGACATGCGCCGCAGAATGGGTAAGGCGGCGCTCGATGCGGACGCGGCGTCGGACGGCTCCGGGCAAGCGCAGTGGCGCGCTGTCGTTGCCGCTCGGCTGCCCCATCACGGTTGGCCGCAGCGGCCGTTGCTTATCACGGCCGTCGATGCCCATACCGGTGAACCGGTCGTGTTCGATCGCCACAGCGGCGTCGACCTCGTGGACGCCGTCGCCGCCAGCACGTCCAACGGCTTCGGTGTCCCTCCCTACAGCATCGGCGATCGCCGATACATCAACGGTGGTTATCGACGCAACGAGAATGCCGATCTGGCCGCTGGGTACGCCAGAGTGCTGGTGCTCTCACCCTTCGGTGGCAGATCGCGGCATCCGGTGGAATGGGGCATGCACCTTGCCGCACAGGTCGACGAGCTTCGCGCGGGCGGCAGCCGCGTTGAGACGATCTTCCCGGATAGCGACTCGCTCAACGCATTCGGTGCCGATACGATGGATCTGTCGACGCGTCGGCCGGCGGCGCAGGCCGGTTACAACCAGGGCAGGGCCCTCGCCAGGCAGCTCGCCGAATTCTGGCGTTGAAGCCTATGAAACAGTTGCGCCCGCAGGCATGGGGGAAGCTTTCTCTTGTGTCCTTGAATGGCCGAAACGAGCGTTGGAGTTTGAGGTTCCCTCACATTCTTTCCTTGAAAATACCCGCAAGAATCAACGTCACGTCCGAATTGATCGAGACCTTCAAAACGACTCACCGTCATCCCAGCGAAAGCTGGGATCCAGCGACTTCGGCGCGACAAAGCACTAGATGACCAGCTTCGCTGTTGTAAATCGCCCCCAGCTTTCGCTGGGATGACGAGCACAAATGTGGAAAACCTCAGTACGAAAATGACAACTCAAATAGACGGCTTCCTGGTAGAGACCGCCTTGCGCGTCGCCGGCTTAGCCCGCTTCGTTGAGGGAAGCGGTCGCGAATGGACAGTCGATAACGCGAAAGCATGAGCATCATGCAAAAGCCGCGTGAGTTCAGCACGCTTTATCTTGCCCAATCGAACGAGCACGCAGGGATGCGAAAGATAATGCTCGGTGGTGGTGTAGATATCCGGGCTCTGCTCCAGCAGTCGATCCCTTAGTTCAAAACCAACGTGCACGACAACGCAGCCCGCCTCGGCTGTCTTGTTGGTGGGCACACATGCGATGACCTTGCCTCCGAGCTTCAGGGCAGGCGATCCATAAGACGTGCCCTCGGCGACACCGGGCAGCGCAGCGCCGATTTCCCGTACCGTTTCAAAGCTGATAACTGTCACTGGAAACCTCCAGTTGGTGTCTGCCTTGGTTCGAGGCGGCTCTTGGCCATCGTTCAAGCTTCGGATGGGTGCGGCGTGCGCTTACCTACAGCCATTGAAACGGAGGAATAGAAAGCTGCCAATTCCGACAACGTATGGGGTCATGGTCGATGATAATGGTCTCGAAGCGGGCGGTTCGCCAGTACCTCGAAACCCTCTGGATTGCTCATGGGTCAACTGCGGGGATTATTTGTCGTACCATTTGTGCCGCGCCCGCATAGCCATTTCGAGATTCATGCAGCATGCAATGTCTCTTGATCGAAGACGATATCCAGACCGCACGCTTTGTCCATGATGCTCTGCTTCGAGCAGGGCATGAGGTAACGCTTTGCGGCGACGGGGCCAGTGGACTCGTGCAGGCGAGTACCCGGGCCTGGGACGTGATCGTGCTTGACCGCATGTTGCCCGGCGGCATGGATGGCTTGACGGTGCTCTCCACGCTGCGTGCGCGCAACGATCAAACGCCCGTGCTGGTGCTCAGTGCATTGGCCAGCCTGGATGAGCGCGTGCGTGGCTTACGCGGCGGATGCGACGACTATCTCACCAAGCCTTTTGCTTTCGAAGAACTGCTGGCGCGGCTCGAAGCGCTGGGTCGTCGCGCATCTGTCCCCGGAAACTCGCACATATTCGTGGTCGGCGATCTTTCCGTCGATACCCGAACACGCAGGGTCTTGCGTGGAGGCAAGCCCATTGCCTTGCAGCCGCGCGAATACCAGCTACTGGAATACCTGGTTCGACGCCAAGGCGAGGTGGTTACGCGCAAGATGCTGCTGGAGGCTGTGTGGGGTTACCATTTCGACCCCGAAACCAACGTAATCGATGTGCAAATGAGCCGTCTGCGTAACAAGGTGGACAGGGATCATCCCACTGCGCTCATCCACACCGTGCGGGGCGTGGGTTACACCATTCAGCCGCTGGGCGACAATGACTAGCCTGCGCCACTCGCTGATTTTTCGCCTTGCGCTTGGCTATGGACTGCTTTTTCTGTTGTCCATCGGCGTCATTTCCTCCGTGTTCTATATCGGTACCGCCGGTTTGCTTGCCCGGGATGCCGACAAGCAAATTGTCGCAATCGCGCATCAATTGGAACAGACGCACGATCGCAGCGGCGATGCGGGCCTGCTGCAAGCCGTGCATACGCTGCTGACCGACGACAAGGATGTCGAGACAGAGGTGTACTTGCTGCTCGATCCGCACGGCAACAAGGAGATCGGCAACCTGACCTCGTGGCGCCTGCTGCCTGGCGTGAACGATGTGCTGACGAATGCGAAGGTGCAGCGACTTGGGCGGGATTCGACCAGTCGCTTGCTGGTACATCGTTTTGGCGACGGCAGTACATTGGTGGTCGGTCGCGATTTGTATGAGCAACATCAGCTGGAACGCACCATCCTGACTGCACTGGCCATCGGCGGGGCACTCGGCCTTCTGCTTGCCGTGTTGGGCGCTGCGCTGTTCCGCTCGCAATTGCAGGCGCGCATTGCCGTTATTCAGCACGCCACCCACGATGTCTCGGCAGGCAACCTCAATCGGCGCATCGACGTTGGCGAAGCACAGGACGAATTTGCCGGCATTGCGCGTGACATTAACCGCATGCTCGACGACATCAATCGCTTGATGGATACGGCGCGCAATGTTTCCAACACCATTGCCCACGATCTGCGCACCCCGTTAGGGAGAATCCGCGGTGCGTTGGAGGAGGCACTGCAGCCGCTTTCATCGCCTGACGGGCTGCAGCGTGCCGCGCACTACGCTATCGATGAAATTGATACGTTGATCGGCGTGTTTGAAAAACTGTTGCAGATTGCCGAGGCCGAATCCGGCGTGCGGCGCCAGCTTTTTGAGCTATTTCCGCTGCGCCCGGTGCTGGACGATTTGATGGAGCTCTACCAGCCGGCTGCCGAAGCGCGCGGCATGCGGCTGCGCGTGGAGGTGGAGGGCGCCCCGATAGTGCGGGCCGACCGTGACCTGATCGCCAATGTGCTCGCCAACCTGCTGGACAATGCGTTCAAGTATGCCGGCAGCGGCGCCCTGGTTCGGCTGATAGTCCGGCAGGATGACAAACGGGTCCACATCGTGGTCGAGGACGACGGCCCAGGCATTCCAGCCGATGCCCTTGGACGTGTCACGGAGCGCTTCTTTCGCGTAGACAGCAGTCGCAGCCAGCGCGGTAACGGACTTGGCCTTTCCATCGTCGCGGCCGTGGTATCGCTGCACAGGGGAGAGTTGCGATTGGAAGATGCCCAGCCCGGACTGAAGGTCAGTATTTTCTTGCCGACGACCTAGGTCCTTTTGGACCCTTCCGCCATGGCCGGGCACGAGCAGCCCGGCTCCCCTTTGGATGGGTAACGGCGAACCTTTCCAAACGGTAACTTTTTCCAGTGACCACCCCTCGTTATGGTCGATATTCCGGCGCTCTGTCCCAGCGAATCAAGACCGTTTCATGCAACCCAAGCGCGCATACATTCCTATCCTGGCGATCGCTGTTGTGGTCATCGTGGGCCTCGGCTACGCCTGGCTCAGCTATCGCCAGCCCTCGACGCAACGGCCTCAGGCCAGCACCGACTTGCACGGCGTCACCCTTACCGACGTGCAGGCCAGGCAGGTATCGGTGATCGAGGTGGGCACGCACACGTTCGATACGTGGCGACAGGCGGTGGGTTACGTCGACTATGACCAGGGTCGTATCGCCCAGGTCTCCAGCCCCTATGCCGGGCGTGTCGCGAGCGTGGCTGCGAAAGAGGGCGATACCGTACACAAGGGGCAGCTGTTATTCACCATAGACAGCCCCGATTTGCTGCAAGCCGAATCCACTTTGCTCGCCGCCGATGGCGTGCTCACGCTGAGCCGCAAAGCGCTCGAACGCACGCAGAAAATGCTGCCCATCCAGGCCAGCGCAAAAAAGGATGTGGAACAGGCAGTCTCCGACGAGCAAACCGCTGAAGCCAACTACCGGGCGGCGCGCAATTCCCTGCTGCTGTTCGGCAAGAGCGAGGCGGACATCGATCGCTTGCTGACCATGCGCAAGGTGGAAGGTGAGTTGCGCATCTTGAGTCCGTTCGACGGCATCGTCGCCAATCGCTCGCTGGCGACAGGCGACCTGGTGCAGCCTGGCAGTACGCCCACGCCTTTCACCGTAGCCAATTTATCCAACGTGTGGGTGGTGGCGAATGCGCCCGAGGACGATGCCTCTTCGCTGAAGTTGCATCAATCGCTTGCCATTACGGTGCCGGCCTTGCCGGGTCGAACGCTGCACGGCGAGGTGAGCTACATCGCCAGCGCCGTTGATCCCAACACGCACACCGTGGTGATCCGTGCCGACGTCCCCAACCCAGGCGGGGAACTGTTGCCGCAAATGCTGGCAGACATTGCCGTGCAGACCGCGGCGCCCGAGCATTCGCTCGCCGTGCCTGAGGACGGCATCGTCCGCGAAGGCGACGGCACCACCATGGTGTACGTCACGCGCGATGGGCGTCGCTTCGATCAGCGCGAAGTGAAAATCGGCAAGCGCCAACAGGGCATGGACCAGATTCTTCAAGGCTTGCAGGCCGGCGAGCGCGTGGCCGGCGAAGGTGCGCTTTTCCTCGACAACATGCTGGTGCAGCAGCCCGACGACGATTGACTCGCAGGCTGCCACGCATCGACCTCACTTTTAGATAAGGGCGTCACCCGTGTTACGAGGCATCATCGCTTTTGCGCTATCGCGACGTTCCGTCGTGATCATGGCCTTGCTGGCATTCACCGTTGCCGGCTTGATGGCTTATAACAAGCTAAATATCGAGGCTTATCCGAATCCGGCGCCGGTGATCCTGGAGATCACTGCGCAGGCGCCCGGCTTGTCGGCCGAGGAAATGGAGCGGCTCTACACGCGTCCGATGGAATTGGGCGTTGCTTCCACGCCGGGCGTGGACAATATCCGCTCCACCTCGTTCTACGGCTTGTCGTTCGTGCGCGTCACGTTCAAATATGGCGTCGATTACAACTTCGCCTATACGCGTACCGCCATCAATCTGCAGCAGAACGTCAATCTTCCCAACAACACGCAACCGCAGATTCAGGCGTCGAGCCTGGTGGGCGAGATCTTCCGCTATCAATTGGTGGGGCCGCCGCACTACGGCATCACCAACCTGCGCACGCTGCAGGATTGGGTCGTATCGCATCGCCTGATGTCGGTGCCTGGTGTGGGCCAGGTGGTGACCTGGGGTGGTACGACCAAGGAATATCACGTCGATGTGGACATGCCCAAGCTGGAGGGCTACAAGCTCACCTTGCCCCAGCTGATCACTGCGCTGGGCAACGCCAACGAAAACGTCGGCGGTCGTACCATCGACCTGGGCCAGCAATCGGTCAACGTGCGCGGGGTGGGTTTGATCGCCGACACCAACGATATCAAGGACGTGGTGCTCGCGCAGAACAACGGCACGCCTGTGCTGGTCAAAGACGTCGCCAATGTTTCCATTGGCACCGCGCCTCGCCTCGGCAAAGGCGGTCGCGACGACCAGAGCGACGTGGTCACCGGGATCGTGGTGATGAATCCCACGGAGCGCACCAACGAGGTGGTCGCCGCGGTGAAGGCCGAGGTGGATCGTCTTAATCACGATGGTACGCTTCCGCCGGGTGTGAAGGTGGTGCCTTTCTACGATCGCTCCACCCTGGTGTCGGTCACCACCCACACGGTGCTGCACAACCTGATCTTCGGCTGCCTGTTGGTATTCCTGATCCAATGGATCTTTCTGGGCGATCTGCGCAGCGCGCTGATCGTGAGCGCGAACATTCCCGTGGCGCTGTTCTTCAGCATCATCATCCTGGTGCTGTGCGGGGATTCGGCCAACCTGCTCTCGGTGGGTGCGGTGGACTTCGGCATCATCGTCGATTCGGCGGTGATCATGATCGAAAACATATTCCGCAACCTGCAAAAGGGCGACGAGGAGCGGAGGGAAATCCTGCACTACTACGCTGAAAGCCGCGGAGGAGCGGGTCCCGTCGGACCGGGTGGGCATGGCTGGACCGACCGTATCCGGATGCTCTACGTGAGCGCGATGCAGGTGGATCGCGCCGTGCTGTTCTCCTCGGCCATTACCGTTGCTGCATTCATTCCGCTTTTCACTATGCAGGGCGTGGAAGGGCAGATTTTCAACCCGATGGCGCGGACTTATGCCTATGCCTTGTCGGGCGCCCTGATCGCCACTTTTACCGTGACGCCGGTGCTGGCTTCGCTGCTGTTGCCCAAGCACGTGAATGAGGTTGAGACCATTTTCGTGCGGGCGATTCGCCGCGTGTATTCGCCGGTGCTTCGTTGGGCCTTGCAGCGACGCAAGCTGACAGTGGGATTGGGGCTGATCTTTCTGCTGGTGGCTGGCCTGCTGCTGCCACGCATCGGCACCGAATTTCTGCCGTCGCTGGAGGAGGGCAATCTCTGGATTCGTGCCAGCATGCCGCCTACGATTTCGCTGGATGCCGGCATGAGCATGGTGGATCGCATGCGCCACATCATCAAGTCGCATCCGGAAGTCATCACCGTGGTTTCGCAGCATGGCCGCCCCGACGATGGCAGCGACGCGGCCGGCTTCTACAACGTGGAATTGTTCGTGCCGCTGAAGCCGGAAGGCGATTGGCCATCCGGCGACAGCAAGGCCAAGCTGATCGCATCACTGCAGAAGCAATTCACCGACGAATTTCCGGGAGTAAGTTTCAACTTCTCGCAATACATCCAGGACAACGTGGAGGAAGCACTGTCCGGCGTGAAGGGCGCCAATGCGGTCAAGATTCTCGGGCCCGATCTTGCCGAACTGGAAAAGCTCGCCGACGAAGTCATGCACCAAATGGAGCAGGTGCGTGGCGTGCAGGATCTTGGCGTCTTTCACGTGCTTGGCCAGCCCAACCTCAACATCACCATCGATCGCGCCAAGGCGGCGCGCTACGGGCTCAATACCGGCGACGTCAATACGGTGGTTCAAGCCGCCCTGGCAGGCGCGCCAGCTACCACGGTGCAGGAGGGAGAGAAGCAATTCGCGCTGGTGGTGCGATTGTCCCCCAAGTATCGATCCAGCATCGATGCCATCGGCAACATCATGGTCGGCTACACGAATTCGGCCGGCAATACGGCCTATGTGCCGTTGCGCGAGGTGGCGAGCATTACGCTGGATACCGGTGCTTCCTACATCTACCACGAGCGCAACGAACGCTACATCCCAGTGAAGTTCAGCGTCCGCGGCCGCGATCTGGGTAGTACGGTGGAAGAGGCGCAGCAGCGCATTGCCAGGAACGTCAAGCTTCCCAGTGGCTATCACCTTGCTTGGGCTGGCGAGTTTTCCGATATGCAGCAAGCCAAGAAGCGGATGGCCGTGGTGCTGCCGATTGCGCTCGGCCTGATCCTTGCGCTGCTCTTCACGCTGTTCAATTCGATGCGTGACAGCTTGTTGACCCTGGCTGCGATCCCGTTCTCGATTGCCGGCGGCATCATGGCGCTGTATGCGTCAGGATTGAACCTGAGCGTATCGGCAGCTATCGGCTTCGTATCGCTATTTGGCGTGTCGGTGATGAATGGCATTCTCGTCATCACTTACTTCAATCACCTCCTCTTCGAAGGCAAGTCGCCGGTGGAGGCGATGTATCTGGCTGCGGAACAACGCATGCGGCCGATGTTGATGACGGCTTTTTCTGCCTGCATCGGGCTTTTCCCCGCCGCAGTTTCCACCGGCATTGGCAGTCAGGTGCAGCGCCCGCTGGCCACGGTGGTGGTGGGCGGCATGTTGCTGGGACCGATCATGTTGCTGATCGTGGCGCCGGCGCTGCAGGTGATGGTGGTGGAGTGGTCGCAGGCGCGTCGCGCGAGGCGGCAGCTTGCCGATGAAGAAGGAGGCGTGGCATGAGCAGGCACTCGCTCTCATTCGTCACTCGGAGCCTTCGTGTCATGGCGCTCGTTGCGCTCTGCAACGGCTGCGCCGTAGGGCCGGACTATCATCGACCTAGCACGCCGGAACCGGCGCATTTCACGCGCACGCCGCTTCCAGAAACGCTTGGCAGCGCGGGTGACACGCATGATGCGCAACGTTTCGTGCAGGAAGCCGTGCCGCGTGACTGGTGGCAGACATTCGAGTCGCCCGAGCTCAATGACCTGGTCAAACGCGCGCTGGCGCACAATCCCACCATCGATGCCGCGCAAGCGGCCGTGCGGCAAGCTCAGGAAGATGTCGCTGCGCAGCGCGCCAGCTACTTCCCCACGTTGCAGGCCAGCTATTCCCCTTCCCGGAATCGCAACGCCGTAGGCACGATTTCCCCGACGCTCACGTCCGGCCAGACGTATTACACCTTGCATACGGCACAGTTGACCGTTGGCTATGTGCCGGATGTGTTCGGCCTGAATCGGCGCACGGTGGAATCGTTGAACGCACAAGCCGACGTGCAGCGTTATCAGTTGGATGCAACCTATCTCACCCTTGCCGCCAATGTGGTGAATACCGCCTTGCAAGAGGCTAGTCTGCGCGAACAAATCGACGCGACGAAGGCAACGATTGACGCGGAAGCGCGCGCCTTGTCCATCTTGCAACAACAAGCTGCGATGGGCGGCGCCACGGGCCTCGATGTTGCGGCGCAAGCTGCTGCACTGGCGCAAGCCAGGCAAGCTCTTCCGGTGCTGCAGAAGCAACTCGAGCAGACGCGGGATGCGCTTGCCGTGCTCATTGGCGAGACGCCTTCGCAGATCGGCGACATACACCTCGATCTGGCGACGCTGCATCTGCCGTCGACATTGCCAATGAGCCTGCCATCGCAGATTATCCGCGATCGCCCCGATGTGTTGGCGGCCGAAGCGCAAGTGCATGCGGCCAGTGCCGAAGTCGGCATTGCGGTGGCTAATCGCCTGCCTCAGCTTGCGCTTTCAGCGCAATATGGCGGCAGCGCCACGCAGTTCAGCCAGATGTTCACGGATGACAATGTGTTCTGGGCTCTGACGGGCACCGTCTCGCAGACATTGTTCGATTTTGGCGCGCTCAAACACCGTCAGCGTTCGGCCGAGGCCGCGCTGGATCAGGCCAAGGCGCAATACCGCAACGTGGTGTTGGTTGCCTTCCAGAATGTTGCCGACACCTTGTATGCGCTCGACCAAGACAGCAAGGCTCTTGCTGCGGCTGACGAGGCTGAAACCGCGACGCGCAAGACACGCGATATCACGCAGCAACAGTTGCAATTGGGTGATGTCAGTGCGCCTGCATTGCTGACGGCTGAAGAGGCCTATCAGCAGGCGGTGATCACACTCGTGCAGGCGCGTGCAAGCCGCTACGCCGATACCGCGGCACTATTTCAGGCTCTAGGCGGTGGTCGGTGGAATGACAGCGATGCCGGGCTGCAGGGTCAAGCTGGTAGTGCGAAGGGGGCATCCGGTCGGTGAAGCCACATCGGGCTGGAAGGGATAAAAAAGCCCTTCTAATCGGGTGTCTAGCGCTTGCCGGCTGCACGGCGCCGCCCGTTATAAGGCCGGCACGATCGATTGTTTCGGCAGACATCGAGGCGCTTCGTGCATCGCTGCGACCTGGGGTATCCAGGATAACGGGCGTGGTGCTCGTTCACGCTGGCGGCTTCACGCGCTACGGTTCATTCGCGAAAATCAGCATGCTTCCGGATATTCCCTATGTGCGAGCGTGCATTCGGTCCCAAGAACAAAGTGCTCAGGCTTGCGGCGAGTCTTTGAAGCCCTATACGCGGTTCGCGACAGCAGATGTCCAAGGTAGATTTATATTCACCGGGGTGGGGCCGGGCCACTATCTTCTGCGATCGGATGTTTCCTGGGATGTTTCTCGGGGCAAGCTCGAGTCCATCCACGTGTGGCGCACGGCCCAGGCTGACGTCGTGGTTGACGAAGGAGAGGAATCCAGAGACGTGAGGGTGGTGAATTAGGGGTAAGACGGCCGATGGCGCTACCTTGGTCTGCTGCTCAAACGGCGGCTGGTTCAAGGCAACGCCCACGATTTTAGTAGTACGACGATTTGCAGGCTCTGTCCCTGGCTCAAGTGACTTCGTTGCCTGGCCGCATATTGATACCCAGATACGCCGCGACCTCGCGCAAAGGCTCATTGTCGCGCTTCAGCGTGATCCAACCTCCGCAATGATCATCCTCGGTTTCCCAGGCCCACAAGGTATAGCCGTGCTCAAGCAGGCCGTCGTAGGCGGTAGCGAATAGCGAAGCCGCATCCACGTCTGTCGTGTTGAAATCGTCATCGTCCGCATCGATGCCCCAGTCGATGGATATACTCCAGCGCGAGGAAAGCTCATCGATCGCCTGCATCAGCCCACGCGTATCGTCAACGGCAACATAAAAGCCCGACCGCCAATCGATCGCCCTTCGAATAAGGTCAATCGGCTCCGCTTCATGGCCGTCGGATTGCGCGATCGCATCGCGGTAATCCGCAAATTGCTGCAGGGCCATTTCCTCGTCGCCAGGGTTGATCAGGCATAGCAGCTGCCAGACACACGCTTCGACGGAGTCACCGATGCTCTCCTCGTCTTCGGAGTCGTGGTCGGTGTCGAAATCATGATCGGATGGGGTCATTGGAGGTTCTCGCAGGTGAAGCAAATAATTAAATCGTGTCGTGGAAGAGGTTCGTAGGCGAACCTGGCGACAGCGGGAAGTCGCGTCTGAAGCTCAATCGCACACATTGAATTTGACGACTTTTATCCACGCCACTGCAATCGGTTTTCAGCTTTCGGAGTGACGTGCCCTGGGCTCGCTATGCCGAGCATCAAACAGGGTGGCCTGTCTCAAATTGCGCAGCCAGTTGGCGCAGCCATTTCTCGCTCCAGGTCACCTCGCCGGATTCAAGTTCTTCGATCAATCCGCTCAGCCATTTTATTTCCGCTTTCAGCATTGTTTGCTTGTATTCGTCATCGAGCATGCAAATGCGCGGCAGCCCTTTGCCGAGCCATTCCTTGGTGTGGGAGGCGTACTCCGCCAACTGATGCTTCAGCACTTCGCGGCGCCTTTGCAGTTGCGTCAGTACCGCATCGGGTGAAAGCGCCATCACGGTCGCCAGGGCTGCCGGAAATTCGTTGAACTCCGGCCGCGGTTCACCAAGCATGGCTTCAAGCCACGCGTAGAAGGTCTTTTTCCCCAGGGGCGTGATTTCATAGACCACGCGTTCCGGCCGCCCTTCGTCCTGCTTCGTTTCGCGTACCCGGATCAACTCCGCCGACTCCAGCTGGGCGATCGTCTGATAGACGCTATTGCGCTGCGCGACGTTGACCACCTTGTCCTTGCCACGCTGCTTGATCAGCTCATGCATGCGGTAGGCATGCGAAGGGGCCTCCAATACAAACGCCAGGATCACCATCGCGAGGGGAGATCGTTGCCGTGGGCGAGTTTTCACGCGGACATCCTGAATACCAAATCCAGGGACATCTTGCGGAAGTAGTCATAATATGTCTATATAGTCATACTATGACCATTCAGGGCTGGGCTGACGCATGGCAACCGTAAAACACGCACTTATCATCGGCGGCGGCATCGCCGGCCCGGTCACCGCCCTGGCGCTGAACAAGGCCGGTATCCGTTCGACCATCTATGAGTCCTACCCCACCACGGCAGAAGGGCAGGGCGCGGGAATGATGCTGGCGCCCAACGGGCTCAATGCGCTGAAAATCATCGGCGTGGATGCCGAGCTGCAAGCGGTAAGCAGGCCTATTTCGCGCATGACCTTCGCCAACAGCCGCGGAAAGACGCTCGGCGCGTTCAATGGATTGGAGGGCATGCAGGCGAGCCGCGTGGTGTGGCGAAGCGATCTCTACAAGGTACTCCGCGAGGCAACCGAAAAAGCCGGCATACCCATCGTGCATGGAAAGCAGCTCGTCGCCGCGAGCGAGACCAGCGACGGCGTGCATGCGCAGTTTGCCGACGGCAGTACCGCCAGCGGCGATGTCCTGGTTGGGGCCGATGGCATCCGTTCTACCGTACGCGAATTGATCGACCCGAATGCCCCATCGCCGCAATACCAGGGTTTTCTGGGTTTCGGCGGTGGCGCTCCACGCGGCGTGGCGAATGTTGCAGAAGACACCATGACCTTTGTATTCGGCAAACACGCCTTCCTGGGTTATTGGGAAGACCCGGCCCTAGGCATCTGCTGGTTCGGCAGCCTTCCGCACGCCACGCCGCTATCCATGGCGCAAGTACGCCAGGTGTCTGCGATTCAATGGCTGGATCGACTGCGCGACCTTTATCAGGACGACCAGCCCGCACAAACGTTCTTGAGGCACGCTGACCCAAATCAGCTTCTATCCACCGGTGGAAGCGAAATGATGCCGCCTGTCCCGCACTGGCATAGCCAAAGAATGGTCTTGGTTGGCGACGCGGCGCACGCACCGTCATCCAGCTCGGGACAAGGCGCATCGCTAGCCATAGAGAGCGCCATCCAACTCGCACGTTGTTTGCGTGATATACCCCAGCCTCACGACGCTTTCGTTCGTTACGAGCAACTACGCCGTGCCCGCGTTGAAAAAGTGGCCGCGAATGCTGCAAAGACCAATAGTCAGAAGGCGTCGGGGCCGCTGGCCAAAGCGCTCATGCACGTTCTCATGCCTATCGCGATGAAGACATTCTTCAATCCAAGGAAAATGTTTGAATCTCTGCACACGTACCAGATTGATTGGGCGGCGCCGGCACTTTAACTTGCCCGATGAGGCGCGGCGGAAGCGGATTGACGGTGAGCCAGCCGCTTCCAGGCTGCCATAGAGGTAGAAGTCGGTCGTTTGGCGAGAGTTCCGCCACGAGGCAGGCCTGGAAAAGTGTTCTGACCGCTTTGGCTCCCCGGCGTTTCATAGCGCATCGGATATGGCAGAGTGGGCGCGGCTAAGCATCGAAACGTTTGTGGCGGAGGCGCAAGAGCTTGCGATACGCCGATACGCGGGGAGAGGGCTATTGGCCAGGTTCGTAGATCGATAGTCATTATTCGCGCGCGCTGCGGCGGCACTACTATTGAAATCGAGGCGGGGCGGCGGTTTTCATTGACCGACATCAATCGGAAGCTTTTGAGCATGGGCGACTCACGTAATCACGGCGGCGGGCGATGATCGTCCGTCGCGCCAGGGGACTTGCTTCTGCTGCGCCAACGGTGCGGGTTTGCTTCGCGGTGGCGGCGCTGTTGATGGCCGGTTGTGCGGTCGGTCCTGATTTCAAGAAGCCCGCGGCGCCTGCCGTCTCCGGCTATACGCGCACGCCGGTCAGCACCACCCAGGCCACGCCCGGCGTCGCTGGTGGCGAAGCGCAGCGCTTCGTGACGGCCGGCGATGTGAGCCGCGACTGGTGGACGCTGTTCCATTCCCCGGCGCTGAATGCCCTGATCGACGAGTCGCTGAAGAACAACCCCGGTCTCAAAGCCGCGCAGGCCGCGTTGGCGGTGGCGCATGAGAATACGCTGGCACAGCGTGGCGCCTATTACCCGAACCTCTCCGCCGATTTCTCCGCAACGCGGCAAAGTCAGTCCGGCACGCTTTCGCCGACGCCGAACAACAATGCTTTTCTGTACAACCTGTTTACGCCCCAGCTCAGCGTGTCTTACGTGCCCGACGTGTTCGGTTTGAATCGGCGCACGACGGAATCGCTGAAAGCGCAGGAAGCGTCCGTGCGCTTCCAGATGATCGCCACGCACATCACGCTGAGCACCAACGTGGTTGTCGCCGCCGTGCAGGAAGGCTCATTGCAGGCCCAGGTCGATGCGACGCGTGAGCTGATCGACATCAACACGAATATGGTGAAGATCCTGCAGCGCCAGGCCGACAAGGGTTATGCAAGCGGCTTGGATCTCGCTGCGCAGAAATCGCAGTTGGCCCAAACGGTGGCTACCTTGCCGCCGTTGCTGAAGCAACTTGCGCAGCAGCGCGATGCGCTTGCCGTGCTGGTGGGGCGTTTTCCAAGCGATGCGCCTACCGAAAATTTCGACCTGGCGAAACTGCAGTTACCACAGGATTTGCCGGTAAGTCTGCCGTCAGCATTGGTCGAGCAGCGACCGGACGTGCTGCAGGCGCAGGCGAACATGCACGCAGCGAGCGCGCAGATCGGCG
Source organism: Dyella mobilis (assembly GCF_016904945.1). GTDB lineage: Bacteria > Pseudomonadota > Gammaproteobacteria > Xanthomonadales > Rhodanobacteraceae > Dyella_B > Dyella_B mobilis. The sequence continues at coordinate 66,533 of NZ_JADIKF010000038.1, read as the reverse complement.
TTGCGACGGCTAATCGCCTGCCGAATATTACGTTGAGCGCGAATGCAGGCAGCACCGCGCTGGCGATGGATCAGGTGTTCCATTCCGGTACTGGCTTTTGGGGTATCGGCGCCGACATTGCCGCACCCATTTTTCAGGGTGGCACCTTGTTGCATCAGGAGCGCGCGGCCAAGGCTGCCTATGTGGAAGCCGCGCAGCAGTACCGAAGCACCGTACTCACGGCTTTCCAGAGTGTGGCCGATACGTTGACGGCGCTCGATCAGGATGCTGCGGCATTGAAAGCGGCTGCCGCGGCAAATGACGCGGCCAAAGTGACGCTCGACCTGTCTGAGCGACAGTGGAAAGACGGCTACGCCGGCTACTTGTCGCTGCTGAGCGCTCAGCAGGCGTATCAGCAGGCAAGGATCAACCTGATCGTGGCGCAGGCAAATCGCTTCGCGGATACCGCGGCGCTCTTTCAGGCGCTCGGTGGTGGCTGGTGGCATCGTTCGGACTTGAATCGGGATACAGATGAACATTAATTCCCTAGCCGGCTGGACAGGCGTGCCGGGTCGCACGCTGGTGCAGCACCGATATGCGACCATGCTTGTCGCGCTGCTGGTCTGCGCACTTTGCGCGGGTTGCTCATCCAGCAACGAGGGCAACGCGCAGGCCGCCTCGACGACCCCGGTGAATGTGGCGCTGACGGCGACGCAACGCCAGCACATCAAGTTGTACACGGTTGCGGCCGAGCAGTTCGATCGCACTATCGACACAACCGGCGTAGTGGATTTCGACAACGATCAATCCACCAGCGTGCTGGCTCCCATCTCTGGCCCCGTTTCGCGTCTGGTGGTTTCTCCGGGCGACAAGGTGAAGAAGGGTGATCCGCTCGCTTACGTCGATTCCCCCGATTTCGCGACTGCGGTAAGCACCTATCGCAAGGCACTGGTCACCGCCCACACCGCGCGCCGGCTCGCCGACCTCGACAAGGATCTGCTGCAACACCAGGGCGTCGCGCAGAAGGAAGCCGACCAGGCAGAAACCGATGCGACCAGCGCCGAAGCCGATGCCTATGCGGCAAAGCAAACGCTGGTTTCGCTGAATGTCGATCCGCAGACCATTAAGGACATCGAGCAGGGACGGCCGATCGCCCGCATGCAAGGGGTGATCCGTTCGCCCATCGCCGGCACCGTGGTCGAGAAGCTGATCTCGCCCGGCCAATTGCTGCAGGCCGGTACCACCGCGTGCTTTACCGTTGCCGACTTGTCGCGCGTGTGGGTGATGGCGCAGATTGCCGATTCGGATCTTTCATCCGTGCACGTGGGTGATAGCGTGGATGTGCAGAGCGGCATGGACGCCAAGCCCATCATGGGCAAGGTAGACAATGTCGCCCAACTGGTAGACCCCGATACGCGCATGGTGGCGGCGCGCGTAGTCGTCAACAATGCATTGGGTCTGCTGCGCAAGCAGATGTATGTAAGCGTGCGCATTCATTCCTTGCATGCTGAAACCGGCATGCTGGTGCCGGTCTCGTCGCTGCTGCGCGATGACGAGAACCTGCCGTTCGTCTATGTATCGCAGGCCGACGGCAGCTTCGCGCGGCGCAGCGTCACCCAGGGCTATCGCGTGGGCGACAAGTTCCAGATCCCCAGCGGCCTGCGCGCGGGCGATCAGGTCGTCGTCGACGGCGGCATCTTCGTACAGTTCATGCAAAACCAATGAGCGAGACATTGCCCCCCAGCGAGACACCCTCGCGCACTGCCTCGTTCATGAACCGCATCGTCAGCGCTTCGCTGGGGCAATCGTTCCTGGTCATCCTGCTGACGCTGGTGCTGACCGGATCAGGTGTGCATTCGTTGCAACGTTTGCCGGTCGATGCCTATCCGGATCTGTCGCCGCCGATCGTCGAGATCATTACGCAATGGCCCGGACACGCGGCGGAAGAAGTCGAGCGCCTGATCACGGTGCCGGTCGAGTTGGGCATGAACGGCATTCCCAAAACGGCGACGACACGCTCGATTTCGCTGTATGGCTTGTCCGACGTCATCATTACGTTCGACACCGGCACGGACAATTACTTCGCGCGGCAGGAAGTCTTCAACCGCTTGGGCGACATCACCCTGCCCAGCGGCGTGTCGCCGTCGGTCTCGCCCATGTCCTCGCCTTCGGGCCTGATCTATCGCTACGTGCTGCAAAGCACGGATCGCTCGCCGATGGATCTGAAGACGCTGGAAGCATGGACCATCGAGCCGCAATACAAATCCGTGCCCGGTGTGGCCGACGATTCCGGATTTGGCGGCGGTACCATGCAATACCAGGTGCTGTTGGACCAGGCGAAACTCGCTTCGGTCGGCTTGTCCGCGCCTGAGGTCGAAGCATCCCTCACCGCCAACAACGCCAACTCCGGCGGCGGCTTCTATTCGCAGGGCGGCCAGTTCTATTACGTGCGCGGCATGGGTCGCATGCAGACGCTGGAGGACATTAGCAACGTGGTGGTCGCCGTGCACAACGGCACGCCCGTGCTGGTCAAGGATGTGGGGCGCGTGACGATCGGTATCGCTCCGCGGCTTGGCGAGTTCGGTTACGAGAAGCAAGACGATGCCGTCGAAGGCGTGATCCTGCTTCGCACCGGGGAGAAGACGCAGGACGTACTCAAGCGCGTCGAGGCGAAAACCAAGGAGCTCAACGATCAGATATTGCCGAAAGACGTAAAAGTCGTGCCGTTCTACGATCGCTCCGACTTGATTGCGCTGACCACCAAGACCGTCGAAGACAACTTGCTGCGTGGCATGGTGCTGGTCGTGGTGATCCTGATTTTCTTTCTTTACGACGTTCGGGCGGGCCTGATTGTCGCGGTCACCATTCCACTAGCGCTGCTGTTCGCATTCATTTGCCTGGACGTGCAGAAAGCCTCGGCGAATTTGTTATCGATCGGAGCCATCGACTTCGGGATATTGGTCGACGGTGCCGTGGTGATGGTGGAAAACATTTTCCGTCAGATCGCCGAACGCAGGGGCACGCCGCTCAATGTGAAGGCAATCATCCGTGACGCCGCAGCGGAAGTGGATCGCCCGTTGTTCTACGCCGTCGCGGTGATCGTCGTCAGCTTCTTGCCCATCTACGTGCTGTCGGGCGCATCGGGCACACTGTTCAAGCCGATGGCCGACACGATGATCTTTGCGCTGGTCGGCTCGCTGATCGTGACGCTTACCTTGTTGCCGGTACTGTGCGCGTGGTTCATGCGCAAAGGTGTTACCGAACGGCGTAATCGGATCTTCGAAGCGATCAAGTCGATCTACATCAAGGGTCTCGATGCCTGCCTCAAGCGTCCATGGGCGACCACGCTGGGCTCGGCGATATTGTTGTTCGCGTCGCTGCTGTTGATACCGCGTATCGGTGCGGAATTCATGCCGCATCTGGACGAGGGTGCTCTATGGGTGCGCGCCACCATGCCGTATACGATCTCGTTCGACGAGTCGGCCAAGATCACGCCGAAGATTCGCGACATCCTGCGCTCGTTTCCCGAAGTGACGACGGTGGCCTCCGAACTTGGCCGCCCTGACGACGGCACCGATTCCACCGGGTTTTTCAACGTCGAGTTTTACGTCGGTCTGAAACCGTATTCGCAGTGGACGGGAAAGTACCGCACCAAGGCCGCGCTTACGGAAGCGATCAACCAGAAGCTGCAGGCCTTTCCCGGCATCATGTTCAACTACACGCAGCCCGCTGAGGACGCGGTGGATGAAGCGGAGACAGGGCTGAAAAGCGCGCTGGCGGTCAAGATATTCGGTGCCAACCTCAATACCCTGCAGGAGAAAGGCAAGGACATCAGGAAGGTATTGGAACACGTGCGCGGCATTACCGATGTCACGCTGGTGCAGGAGCTTGGCCAGCCCAGCCTTACGATCAAGATCAACCGCGACGCCATTGCGCGCTACGGTGTGAATGTCGCCGACATCAATGCGTTGATCCAGACGGCGATTGGCGGCGATGTTGCGACCGAAGTGGTGCAGCAGGAAAAGCAGTTCGATCTCGTGGTGCGCCTGGAACAGCAATATCGCGACAATCCCGAAGAGATCGGCAACATCCTGGTCGCCACGCCGGGTGGCCAGCAGATTCCGCTGAAGGAATTTGCCGATATCAAGGTGACCAACGGCGCATCGTTCATCTATCGCGAAAACAATTCGCGCTACATCGGCGTGCAGTTTTCAGTGGAGGGTCGCGATCTTGCCGGCGCTGTTGGCGACGCCATGGTGCAGGTCAACAAGCAGGTTTCGCTGCCGCAAGGCTATCACCTGGACTGGGGTGGCGAGTACACCGAATACACTGCATCGCGCGCGCAGTTGAACGTCATCGTGCCGTTGACGCTGGCGTTGATCTTCTTGCTGTTGTTCACGCTGTACAGCAACTTCAAATTCCCATTCATTACGGTGATGGGCGTGCTGCTGTCGGCGCCGATCGGCGGCATCGTTGCGCTGTGGCTTACCGGAACGCCGTTTTCCGTATCGTCCGGCATCGGCTTTCTTGCGCTGTTCGGCGTTTCCGTACAAACAGCCGTGGTGTATATCTCCTACGTCAACGAATTGCGTCGTGCGGGTGTCGAGGTGACGGATGCCATTCGCCAAGGAGCCATTCTGCGTCTGCGTCCGATCATGATGACAGCCCTGGTCGCCGCGCTCGGTTTGCTCCCCGCCGCGCTCGCTACCGGTGTAGGTACCGATACCCAGCGTCCCTTTGCACTGGTCATCGTCAGCGGCCTGTTTACGCGTCTGCTGATCAGTATTTTCCTGATGCCCGCGCTGTATGCGCTGGTGGCGAGGACAGGCGACAGGCTGGAGGTTTGAGGCTATCGCAGCGGCGGAAACTTCACTGACATGGGTTTTCTCGGCGCTGATTTCCTGCATGGCCCTTGCAATATCGGCCGACCTCTGTCCGAATTCGATGCGGCCGCAATATGCTTTCCAGGTGATCATAAGTCGGCTAAAACGGCCAAAGGATATCTATTTCAGGGTAGTAATACGTTTTGACGGTGAAATGATAGGTAAGCCATCTGCTTTGGATGAAACGGCATTCCGGATTTATCGCAGGCGAGGCTTAGCCCAAGCCGGACAAGATCGGTACGATCAAGCCTGGGCGAGATAACTACTTTGCCGTTGTCCTCAAAGCTGATTAACCCTCGATCAAATAGTCGGTCGACGTGTGGAGTTAGCAGTAGGCCATTTGCACCATCTAGTCGCTCTATGGAGTCGCCGCACAGCCGCCATGGTTTGATGTGACTTGCAACTAATAGGAGGGGGTTATCAACGAGAGTTAGTCTGCATGCTCGTTCGAACTGAAAGATTCGCCTCCGAAATTGCCCTTGGCCATATCGTGCTGATATCAGTTGCTTCTTGGTTGTTGCATCTAAACTCGGATCATTTTGAATGGCTCGTTGTAGCGCATCGTCAATGCCAGCTAAAGGTGCGCCAGCTGCAAACGATTCAGATTCCCTGGTTATATTGCGGAGTCTCGCGCCATCGATCAGAAGCTCAAAAACGGACTTGTCTACTTCAGCAAGATACGTACGTTGATTGCCATTTCCCGTGCCCGATTGAATGGGCGAATACTTTATTGGCAACAGCGGCCCCAGCTTTTGAATTTGGTCTTTTGGACGGATGGAGAGACCTATTGGCTCCCAATGTACGGAAAGAAGCCAGCCATCGTTGTTCCAATAGTCGCCTACAGATCCGAAACTATCAGGCTTTGGAGCAGGGCTGGCGAAGTCCTGGATGAGGCCTATGTAGTTAATAACTCCTTTTGCGAAAGACAGCACCATGTCTCCCGGAGAAGCGCGGCGCATATTTTCGTAGAACTGATTGCGCGCTCCGTCTGCTGCGCGTTTCGGCGACCAAAGGTATCCGCCTTCGACCTCTTGGCGAATGGTTTGTTTGTGATTTACCCACCAATATCGCATCGCTCCACCTTCGCCCCCTGTGGCGGTGCTGTGAGCTTGATTAGCTTGCTGTGAGGTTATTGCTCAGCGTCGAATAAGAAAAGCTTTAAAAGTTCGCACTGAAGGTGCCGAGATGAGGGTCAGGGCCTTAGGTTTTTCCGCCTTTAACGGTGCTCAATCAATAGGTTGCAGTAGTTCAATGTGGCGAAGCTGTGCGCGTACTCCACCACAAACCACTAATTGGAATGAGCCGCCGCACGCTTGCTTTGCGAAGCCTCAGTGAACGACACAGTTTGTCGTTTGCCTCTGATCCGGGATGGATTGCGGCAACGGATAATTGGTGTCCCATCATCTGGATAATTACAGTAAATGATTGACTAATCTTCGTTATTTGTAAAGGCATTGCGCTTATTACTCGCAATCTTACTCACTTTCATGGAGTTGTTCCCTGTCGCGTGAGCCGACTCATGCCTGTTGACGATACGCGACAATGGTGGTCAGCTCTCACCGGAATCGGCGCGACAAAGGAAACCTGACTTTGGATAAAGCAATAATGGACTTCATTTCGGCGCTTACTGGCCATTTGGCTTGGCCGCTGCTAGTCCTCTTCTTGGTCCTAATGTTTCGCGACAATCTGAAGCGACTACTACGCCACATAACGTCCTTCAAGCACGGAGAAACTGAATTGACGTTTGCTGAGCAAAGCGAACAGAAGCTCACCGGCGGCCTGACGGGTGCTAAAAAAAATGACATTAAATTCCAGCAGGTCGTGACGACCAACGAGTACTACACGCTTTACGCGAATGGAACGCTTGTTCAGAGAATGTCGGTGACATCGCGACCCGGCGAGACAGTCATGTTGGTTTTCCCGATCACGTTCCCCAATGAGGCTACGGCAGTGCAGGTCGTTGGCAGCACAGGCGCGCGTGTGATTGAGATCACTCCCAGCAATTGCAAAATTGCCTACCCGCACAACGAAACTCAGCAGACTTTCAAGCTCTTAATTAGCGGGGTTTGAGCCTGCGGAAGCCTCCTTGAGTCGAAGCGGCATGCTTGAAAGGCAATCCGGGCTAAGGTCTGCTTCCACCGGAGCGGACCTCACGAACAGAGTGACGGAATAGCTAAATGGAGCGAAGCCATGGGGGAGGAAGCATCGACTTTAGAAACGGTGTTCTTAGGTAAGGCGCGGGCGGCGCTTGATAACTTGTTCGAGCGCACAGAGTAAACGGGGTCGTGCTGGATTGGTCCCGTTTCCACGGACAGTTTAATTAGTCACCTCAGCCATTCTCTCGAAAGCTTCGGGAGGGCGGTAGTCCAAGCTGCTATGCAATCGTTGTCGGTTGTAGAAGCTCTCGATGTATTCGAAGATCGCCGTTCTGGCCGCATCACGATCCTAGAAACGTTCGTGATGTATCAGTTCCTGGTTGAGCGAGCTGAAAAAGCTTTCCATCACCGCGTTGTCATAGGGAAGACCCTTGCGGCTCATGCTGGCTACGGTAAAAGCATGCAGACATGACACGCCCGCCCGCTTTCGACGTCAAAAGTTGTCGGGACAATCGTGAAACCTTCTGTCAGGCGTAACTCATTGTTGCCGCTAATTACGCTGGCCAGAATATGCTGGACCTTCCATCATATTCGGGCCATTTTGGCCAATTTATGCCGGAATCCACAGATGGTGCGCTTTAAACCATAGATTAGCCGCGCCTCGAACCACAGTTTGGCCATACCCACAAAGAATGGCTTTCTGTAGCCGCCTGGCGGGAGAGATGCCCCGCGAAAGAGGCGCCTCTGTCGCGCGTCCGCAGTTAACCAACGGAGAGCGTGGGAGGCCCGCTAGATTACGTCAGCCGCCTATTTTTTCCACGATTGGTATGTAACTCAAGCCGTCACCGGCCGGAGGCAAGCCATCAAGGATGTAGTCCTGGTCGTCTTTGGAAAAAGTAACTACGCATCGATAGTCGTCGCACAAGATAGCCTCTGCTTTCTGGACCACGCCACCGACCGTTTCATTGGATGCTTTCCTAATTTCACGAATAACTAGGTTTTCAATTGCCTTTTTATCAGCCGATTCATGCCTGGCGGCTTCTAGCTCTGCGTCCATGCGTGCGTCAAAGCCTTTCCTCGGCCGAATTCGCTTGGAATGTCGTTGGATACGTGTCCTTATATCTTTTATCGCTTTCCTGAAAGTCAGCCTTTCTCCGACGTCGCCAACACATTGCAGGTTTTGCGACTCCAGGGGATTCTTGAACTCGACAAGCTCGGCATTCTTGTCGCTGCCGCACCTTACCTTTGCTGCCCACGGCTGACCGTCGACGGAAGAGTATCCGAACACCAGAAAATCGACCTGACTTCCCATTGGCATTTGGCTCGTACTGAACCAGCGTGTGGTGATTTCTTGCAGAATTTGAACTAGCCGAATGGGTTCAGGTCTCGGGAGGCTTTCTCCTGTAAAGACTAGTTGTTCAAGACAGCGCCTATATAGGGCGATGATTGACATTGCTTCGAAACAAGGTCCGCTAAATCCGATTCCAATTTCCGTTGCGTAGTATGGAGTTGACCAAATTCCGCGCACGCCATCAAGAGCGGATAAGTCATAACACCGAACGTGCAAGCTATATAACTTCGTGGTCGTATCACTATTCGTTACCCACTGGCTACTTGGTATCAACATGCCACCATGTCTCATCCAGCCAGTATCAATTCGTGTCGATGTGCGTCCTTCGGCGATAGCCGTGATCCGGCTTCGGCTGTTCGATTTATTGAGCCAGCAGCAAACTAATGTCATCCATAACTCCTATTAGTACAGAAGAATCGTTGATCTGTGATCTGCGTAGGGTGGTTGGTGCGGTTATGGTGTTACGAAATATCGCACGACAGCACCGGCGATGGCGCCGTCACGGAAATTCTTGTAACTGCGACGTCCCCCCGATTGCGAGTGGGCGGACACGCTGGCAAGTGAATTGGTTTTCATCGCTATCGCATCCGCGGATGGCTCCCTAGTGTTCTATGGCCAACGTGATCCTCTGCCCCTCGATCCAACGCCATGGGTCAGAAGCGTTGTCTATCCACTTCTCGAGCGAGATGTGTTTGCCATGAGCTATATGCTCATGACGCGATGCTTGCGCGCGTTTTTAGTCGGCGTGTCCGGCCCGGTGCTCGTAGTACGAGCCTACTCAATGTCGTCGTCCAGAGCGGGATCGGCGTCTCACGCGTGCCTGTTCGCTTTGCTGATCGGTATGCTCGGGGCTTGAGTTAGCTACGGTCGACTGCGGGTAAACGTTCTTAAGTTTGATCGCCAAGTCCAATATGTCCAAAGCGTAAGCTTTCTTGAGATTCCTAAATCGAATAATTAGGCTCGCTATAAGAATCATAAAGGACAGAAACAGAGCGACCGCTACGAGTGCCGAAACGCTCAATTGTGAAATGACCGGCACTTTCAGGCGCGTCAAAAGACCTTGAACATCACCGACGTTTTTCATCGAGGCAACGGCAATACCAAGCAACGCGACGATCGCAGTATCTTTTCCTATGATCACCGCAAGTTTTCGCTCAAATCTGTCACATTGAATTTGTATCGACTTTTGCACGCACTCAAGCATTCCGACGGAATGCTGAGTCAGTGGATTAGCATTTTTGAAATCGTGCTCGCGGACGGCGACCTCAAACGGCTTCACTCGTTTTTTTTTACGATCGTACGCCATCAACACGCCAAGCCACATATGAACTGGAATGAAAACAAACATCACAAGTTCGCCAAATAATCCGACACAAAGCGAAACGTCTTTCCATAGCGCCGAGAAGGGATGCACATATTGATTGACCGCACCGGCCACAATGATTGACAAAAGGGTTATTCCGCCAATGGCTAGACAAACGTTTCCTATCTTCTCTAGCTTCCGACGCAATCCCTTTTCGCGTTCACCGGAATAAGGTGTACAGCTCGTGACGTACGCGAAAACGGCTTCAAGCTTTTCCATGTGACTCCGCGAGCTTAGGGGGCGATAGTTGAATGCACGAATTCAAACGCGACTATTTGTTTTGTTTTTCGTAGGCTGCGTTTGTACTTGCCCTTTTTCTATGCAATAGGGCACCGAGCCAATTCTCATGCAATTCGTATATTTGGAGCGGTAGTAGCAGCGAGCGCACTAAGCACAGCATCGCAAAACCGCACAAAATTGAGCCAATTGTTGTCAAGACAAATTCATTTGCTTTGACCGCATAAAGTAGCATCCAAGCCATGGCTACCAGAGCCATGCAAAGCGAGATTAAGAGCGTAACGCCCTGCGATATAAGTAGGTACTTAACGCGCGTGACGTGTGCACTCACGACCTCGTACGTCGCGTCAGGCGTGTCATCAATGCGGCCTGTGAACAACATCATAGTCGCCAAGAAACCAACGAGCAGTCCAGCAAACGCCAAGATTGCACCAATGAGGCCTACTGGAATGGCAACATCTGCCTTCAATAGACCATGCATCGAGAACCAGCCTGGAATTGCACCCATAAAAAATGGCAGTGCAATTCCTATAAAACTGCGCGGGTAATCGTCTCCAATAGGACCCGCGTCGTCTCTCATTGCGCGAAGTGTGTCGCTCGCGGTCTGCCAATCGAAGGGCATCCACTCTTTCATATTGATAAGAGGCTCAGCGTCTCTTCGATGGAACGAGTTGTGCCTGAACGAGATTCCCTTGGTCATCGAGAACTCTCCACCCTTTGGAATCAACCATTCGTAGTTCATCTAGATAGTGCCACAGCCCTGTCTCAATCTCCGAAACGGCAAGGGCACCCTCAGGCGTTACCTGTACTTCGATTTCTCGTTTAGCCCGATACGTTTCCAACGATGAAATAACTTGTCCGTCTTTGAGCCGAATTGCCAGTGCTTCTAGAGGACTCTCTTTGTGACTCCACTCCTGAGCGACCTTCACAGCGGCTTCTGCGGAGAGAACGGAGTCCTCTGCGACCCAAGAAATTTTAAGTTGCTTTGCACCCGGCACGGATTCGCGCAAGTCGTTCATGCGTTTCGTCACAAAAGTTCGCTTGGGCAATGGCCGAGTGTCCACCAGTTTGAGGTCGATTGATTGAACTCCTCCACCCGCTTCTATCGTGTGATCTAAATCCTTGGTGACGACATCCATAAGTTCGATACCCGGTAAAGTGTCGTCGCAATACCTGTTAAAAAGATGTGCAAGCAAGTGCGAGAGATACTGTAGTCCCCCTGCGCCCCTATTATTTTCTACGATCAGTGCCTGCCCAAGGGCGACACATCGATACGTATGAAGAATTTCCCTGATCTCGCCTTCCTCGTCGTGGACGCGACCAGTTTGGATGTCCGGGTCGGAACTATCAAAGTCTGGCCGAAACTGATCTTGTTCTAGGCCGTAGGTATAGGCACATACTTCGAATATGACGCCGTCATTTGGCTTTCCCGTTCTCGGCGCGATGTTCTTTATAAAGACACACTGCTGGCCATTCGGAAGCGCAGTGGGCGGCGGAAAGTGCCTCTGAGAAAACTTTGTCGTTTGCGCGTGAACCTGCAACAGCAGTTCATGCAAGGCGGGTGGAGTGAAGTCGTGTCTGCGACCGACTCTAAAGCGAGCGAACTTTAGAATCAGGTTGCGTTTGATCTTTGTGGCCATCCAATTAGCCCCTTAATTTTTGACTGCAAAGCAGCTGCAAATTTTATGCCGGATGCGCGCTATTTTGGCTTCAGGCCCAACCATTCTCAAAGTTTTTCCGAAGCGATTCGAAGCTTGACGCTAAAGGAAATCCAATGGACGGCGGATCTCCAGCTGTCTTCGCCCAAGCGAGAACTCGCAAGTCTGCGCTAGGAATACCCCTTTTCGGCCAATACCTGGACAGAGAGAATCCTCAAATCAATCTGACACCAGTGGCGTTTTTACGGAAACACGACTTTGAGCCTGTCATGTTCGGAGGTTCGCGAACTACAAAAGTGCGCCAATTCGGCTTTGAAGCGCTGTCTGATTTTGCAGAACGGCTATACCGGCACTCTGTTCCAGTGCATCTCCTGCTTAGATGCATCGCGGCGCAATGTGCCCGCCATCTTGACCTTTAAGACCTCGGGCATAGACAGTCTCAGCTCACCCTAACTAGAAGATTAAAGTAGGAAAAATGGCTTGTCCATTCGTGCGAACTATCCCCTACCGCGGAGGGAGGGGGGCAATTTATGCCCTAACGGCCACTTATTGCAGACAGCGCTTTTCGCACCCTGACCTGCCGGGGCAATAAGGGCGTGCTTAGGTCGTCTTGGGGGCTGCAGGCAGGTTGCTCGGACACTTTATGCTTTAGTTCAATCATAAAATGTCCGAAACGGACAAGTTATGCTTTAACGAACAAAATGGACTTCATTGGACGATCATTTGGTGGGCCCACCAGGATTCGAACCTGGAACCAAGGGATTCGCGTTGTCCGAAGGTTTCCCTTCAGCGCGGACTATCTCTTCACCCTCCGACGTTTCACAACGTGCGGGTGGGGTGCGGGACGCTCGAGCCTGTTATGAAGGGCGCTTCAGCCCTCAGGTAGTCTCTGCACCTTCCGGCGGTGTACCGCCGGCTTGGCTCAGGGTTGCCATCGATCCGCGCGAGCGCGTCGCTAAGGTTTCCCTGAATTCATCCCGTTCCCGTCCATGCATTACTGCGTGGCGGCACCTTTCGATGAGTCCCCTGCTCTAACCGTTGAGCTATAGGCCCTTTCGTACTTGGTGGCCACACAACCGTGGGCGGCGTGTGGCGCCGGGTGATGATAAACCATTGATATCCAAAATGCGCAGCGTGCCGCGGGAATGCGGTTTAGCAGGTTTGTCACCTATGCGGGTCTAGGCTTGCGGCTTCCCCCAGTGTGTTGAGGAGTATTCCGATGAGTACCGAAGCCGTTGCCAAGCGCCTGGTTGAACTGTGTCGTGCGGGTGAGTACGAGAAGGCGCAGCGGGAGTTGTATGCGGAGAATGCGGTGAGTATCGAGCCGGAGGGTGTGTCGGATGGGATGCAGGTTCGGGTGGAGGGGTTGGCGGGGATTTTTGAGAAGACGCGGCAGTTTCAGTCGGCCATCGAGCAGGTGCATGGTGGCAGCGTGAGTGACCCGGTGGTGGCGGGAAATTGGTTTAGTTGCGAGATGACGGTGGATATCACGATGAAGGGGCGTGGGCGCTCGGTGATGACGGAGATCTGCGTTTATCACGTGAAGGATGGGAAGGTGGATTTGGAGCAGTTTTTTTATGATGTGGGGTAGGGGGGTGGGTGTCTACGTCGTAGAAAGGCTGCGAGATGGTGTTGGTGGAGCAAAGTCGCTGGATCCCAGCTTTCGCTGGGATGACGGTTTTGAGAGATTGGTTTGTCGTGTGGGTTGTGGGTTTTCGGTGGTGTGAACAAAAAAAGCCCCGCGTTTGCGGGGCTTTTTGCTGGTGCTTGCTGCGCGTGGCTTAGTCGATGTCGAGGAAGCTGCGCAGTTGTTCGGAGCGGCTGGGGTGGCGCAGTTTGCGCAGGGCCTTGGCTTCGATCTGGCGGATGCGTTCGCGGGTTACGTCGAACTGCTTGCCGACTTCTTCCAGCGTGTGATCGGTGTTCATGTCGATGCCGAAGCGCATGCGCAGCACTTTCGCTTCACGCGGGGTGAGGCCGGCGAGGACGTCGCGCACGGTTTCGACGAGACCCGTTTCCGTCGCCGATTCGATCGGCGAGCTGGCGTTGGTGTCTTCGATGAAGTCGCCCAGATGCGAATCTTCGTCGTCGCCGATGGGGGTTTCCATCGAGATCGGTTCTTTGGCGATCTTCAGCACCTTGCGGATCTTGTCTTCCGGCATGTCCATTTCTTTGGACAGTTCTTCCGGCGTCGGCTCGCGACCGAACTGCTGCAGCATCTGGCGGGAGATGCGGTTGAGCTTGTTGATCGTTTCGATCATGTGCACCGGAATACGGATGGTGCGGGCCTGGTCGGCGATCGAGCGCGTGATGGCCTGGCGAATCCACCAGGTGGCATACGTGGAGAACTTGTAGCCGCGGCGGTATTCGAACTTGTCCACGGCCTTCATCAGGCCGATGTTGCCTTCCTGGATGAGGTCGAGGAATTGCAGGCCGCGGTTGGTGTACTTCTTGGCGATGGAGATCACCAGACGCAGGTTGGCCTCCACCATTTCCTTCTTGGCGCGGCGTGCCTTGGCCTCGCCCACCGACATGCTGCGGTTGATTTCCTTGATGTCGGTCAGCGGCAGGAACAGCTTCTTTTCGATGTTCTGCAGTTTTTCCTGCTCGCCGTCGATCTGCTCGCGATAGGTCTTGATGTTGGGCGACCACTTCTGGCGCTTGCGGCCAAGCTCTTCGGCCCACTCGAGGTTGCCCTCGTTGCTGGGGAACGCCTTGAGGAATTCGGCCTTGGGCATCTTGACGTGCTTGACGAAGATTTCCATCAGCACGCGCTCGTGGTGACGGATGTCGCCCACCACTTCGCGCAGCTTGCGCACGAAGCTGTCGATCAGCGCGGACGGCAGCTTGAGCTTGAGGAACTCCTCGGCCATCTGGTCGCGCAGCTTGGTGACTTTCTTGTCGTTGATGTCGGTCGCCTTGGGGGCGGCCTTCTGGAATTTGCCGTAGTAGTCGCGCAGCAGCTCCATGCGACGCTTCACTTCTTCCGGATCGGGACCGCTGGGGCCGGCTTCTTCGTCGTCGCTGGCGCCTTCGACACCTTCCTCTTCGTCTTCGTCGGCTTCGCCATCGGCGCCTATTTCCTCGGCTTCGGCCAGGGCGGCGTCGGCGGCCTGCTCCAGGTCGGCGAAACCGGCCAGGATTTCGCTGAGGCGGCGCTTGCCGTCCAGATGCTGGTCGTATTCTTCCAGCAGCAGCTCGATGGTCAGCGGGAAGCTGGCCAGGGCGGTCTGCACCTGGGTGAGGCCTTCTTCGATGCGCTTGGCGATGGCGATTTCGCCTTCGCGGGTGAGCAGTTCCACCGTACCCATTTCACGCATGTACATGCGCACGGGGTCGGTGGTGCGGCCCACTTCGGCGTCCACGGCGGAGAGCAGCGCCACGGCTTCTTCGGCGGCGGCTTCGTCGTCGGTGGAGGCGCCGGGGGCGTTGTCGGCCAGCGGGTCGGCATCCGGGGCGGCGTCGTGCACGTCAATGCCGACGCCCTTGAGCACCGCCATGATGTCTTCGATCTGCTCCGGATCGACGATGTCGTCGGGGAGGTGATCGTTGATCTCGGCGTAAGTCAGATAGCCCTGCTCCAAACCCTTGGAGATGAGCGCTTTAATTTCCGACTGTTGCTCGTGGGCTTTGTTATTCATACCGACCGCCGCGGGATAGGAACCAATCAGTATAGCGATGTGCTGCTTTTTTGACCAGTTTCAAGTGGAAAAATTCGGACGCACACCCACGCAAAAATCGCGCCAAATAGCGGATTTCTGCGTAAATGCACGTAGTTTCAAATCGTCGTTGCGCGTGCTGCGTGCTTAACGCACGTCGAGCCAGAACGTTACGGGACCATCGTTCACCAGGTGCACTTGCATATGGGCACCGAAGCGACCGATTTCCACCTTTGGGTGCGCCGATTTCGCCAATTCGACCAGCCGCTCGAACCAGCGCCGGCCATGTTCCGGCGCTGCGGCGCTGGTGAAACTGGGGCGCATGCCCGAGCGGGTATCGGCGGCCAGGGTGAACTGGCTGACCAGCAGCAGGCCGCCGCCAGTGTCCGTCAGGGAACGGTTCATCTTGCCGGCCTCGTCGGAGAACACCCGGTAGCCGAGCAGGCGTTCCAGCATGCGTTTGGCCTGTGCCTCGCCATCCTCCGGCTGTACCGCCACCAGGGCCAGCAGGCCGGGGCCGATGGCGCCCACGGTTTCGGTCTCGACATCGACACGCGCGGAAAGGACGCGCTGGATCAGGGCGATCATGGATTGCGTGCTGGGAGTTGGGTACGTGCGACAACTTTGCAGGGGAATGGCTGGGTGGGTAAAGAGGCGTGGTTCGGCGGCGGGTGTCGTCGCCATGGAAAGGGTAGGTAGGTTCTTTCTTGTCAACGGCAGGAAGCGGTGCGGCTTGAGCCGGTGCTTTTGCTCCCTCTCCCCTCCGGGGAGAGGGCTGGGGTGAGGGGGCGCTCTTGGTCTGGAGCCAATTCAAAGAGCGATGCTCCTGAGCCTCAGCGCAAGCCGTGGCCCCTCACCTCGATCCTCTCTCCCACGGGACTAGCCTTGCGTCGCCCAGAGGGGAGAGGAGGAAGAGCGCGCTTCCTCACTCAGCCTCCGCCTCGAGGCCGCTCGCCACTCACCGGCCATCCCTTTACCCTTACGCGTCCGCTCCAACACGTTTCCATCCATGCGCCCCGATATCTACCTGGTCTACTTGCTGCTGCGCCTGTTGGGGCTTTTGCCGTTGCGCTGGCTGCAGGCGTTGGGGGCGGGGTTCGGGCGGCTGGCCTTGCGGCGCGGCGGGAAGATGGCGCGCTACACGGCGGTGAATCTCGCCATTGCGCGGCCCGATTTGAGCGCCAAGGCGCGCGCGAAGCTGGTGCGCGACGCGATGTTCGAGGGCGGCAAGTCGATCACCGAGATCGTGAAAATCTGGGGCGCCGGTGCCGAGCGGGCGCTTGGACTGGTGCGCGAGGTGCGCGGCGAGGCGCTGTTCGACGCGGCGCTGGCGTCGGGCAAGGGCGTGATCATCGCGGCGCCGCATCTGGGCTGCTGGGAACTGCTCAACTACTGGCTGTGCCGCAAAACACCGATGGCGATTCTGTATCGCCCGCCGCGCATTGCCGCGGTGGAAGCGCTGCTGCGCAAAGTGCGTGGCGCGCTGGCGCCGGAGCAGGTGCGTGCCGAAGGTGCCGGCGTGCGTACCTTGTACAAGCGGCTGGCGGGCGGCGGCACGGTGGGCATTCTGCCGGACCAGAAACCGCGTGCGGGCGAGGGCGAATTCGCAGAGTTCTTCGGGCGCGAGGCGATGACCATGGTGTTGTTGCCGCGCTTGGCGGCGCGTACCGGCGCCACGGTGTTGTTCGCCTTCGCCGAACGCTTGCCGCGCGGCGAGGGGTATCGCATCCATTTTCTGCCGGCGCCGCAAGGTTTGGCCGACGACGATCTGCCGCGTGCGTGTGCAGCGCTCAATCGCGGCGTGGAGGATTGCGTGAATATCGCCTTCGCGCAGTATCAGTGGCATTACAAGCGCTATTCGGCGGATAACCGGCCGAGTCCGTACGATTGATATCCCGCGCAAATGTGTAGGTTGGGTTAGCGCAGCGTAACCCAACGGTTTCACCGGGTTGGCAAGAGCTGTTGGGTTACGTTGCGCTAACCCAACCTACGGTTGTTCTTTTTCCAACCGCCGCAAGAACACCGTCATCTCTTTTTCTGCCTGCTTGTCGCCGCGCTTCTGCGCCACGGCAATACCGCTTCGCCACGCCTGTGCAGCGCCGTCGTTGTCGCCGCTGGCGAGGCAGGCCTTGCCCAATAATTTCCACGCTGCCGAATAGTTCGCGTCGAACGCAACGGCGCGGCGAAATTCTTCCATGGCGGCCGCGTGTTCGCCTTGTTCCAGCAGCGCATTGCCGAGCGAGAAGCGCAGCAGTGCTCCGTCGCGCGGGCCGTTGCATTGCGCGCGCAGGCCGGCGATCAGCGATGCGTTCACGGCTGCGCGCCGTATTGCACGGTGGCTGGCGCGGGGAAGACGGTGGGCGGCTGGGCGGGTTCGGACGGGGTGCGTCCTGCGCGCAGATCCGCCAGGGTCGAAGCCGGCCACACTTCGATCCACGACGAGCGGAACGGCTGCACCAGCAGCGCGTAGCGCAGGGCAGTCTCGTCGAGATTGCTCGGATGGGTGAGGATCAGGCCGTTCGGGTGGTCCTTGGCGAAATCCTGTATGGCCTCGGGGGTCCACAGCTCGGTGATCGGGTCGTTCAGCCGGCCGGAAAAGTGGTACTGGCCTTCGTAGTTACCCTCGATCGCCACCGGCTGGTGATTGGCCTGCGCGGCCGAGACCGCCGCCGTTGCGGGACCCAGGTCGTACTTGTGCCACAGCGTGAGCGTGAAAAGGGTATTGAGCGCGAGCACGCCGACCAGTCCGGCCAGCGCCACGCGGCGCATTTCGCCGCGCCCGCGCACCAGCAGCAGGCAACCCAACAGCAGGAACATCACGCTGAAGGTGCGGCTGAAAGGTGCGGCGCCTTCCACCCATTCGTTGAGCAGCACGTGACCGTGTGCGATGTAAGGCAGTGCAAACAGCAGCACGGCGAAGAGGATGCTGCCGATGCCCAGCGGCCAGCTGCCCAGCCAATAATGCTCGGCCAGCTTTGCGTGCCGTTCGCGCAGCACGGCGATGGCGCCGGCCACCAGCAACATCCAGCCGGTGAATTCCGGCAGCAGGTAGTACCACTGCTTGCCGCTGATGATCGAAAACACCAGGAACGACGGCACCAGCCAATACAGTGCAAAGCGCAGCCCCTGATCCAGCGGCCTGCGCAGCGCACCCAGCGCGACCCATGCGCGCGGCCACGCGCTGAAGGGGAACAGCAACATCGGCAGCGACAGCAGGTACCAGCCGAACCAGCGCGGATGGCTTTGCAGTTTTTGATCGCTCTGCACGCCTTTGACTACGCGCCCCGCGGTCTGGGTGAAGAACAGGCGATGGCGATAGGCCTCGCCGCCGCTGAAACCGGCGGGAATGGCCCAGGCCAGCAGCATGGCGAAGCCGAGCAGAACGGCCAGCAAGCCGCGGCCGTACCAGCGCGCGCGATGTTCGCGCGCCCAGTCGTTCCACAGCGGACCGAGCAGCCACGGGAACGCGATGTGCAGCAGCATCACCGGACCCTTGGTGAGCAGGCCCGCACCGATCAGCAGCCCGAACAGCAGCCAGCGCGGCTCGGCGCGTTGGGGTTTCGGCGTGAGGCAAAGCAGTGCGCCCAGCACGAAGTCGGTCAGCAGCACCTCGTACATGATCTGCTGGCCGAACAGGAACGCATACGACAGCGCCATCAGCATCCACGGCGTGGCCTTGGCCACCCACGGGCGATTCGGGAACAGGCGCCGCGCCAGTACGCACGCGAGTACCAATTGGACCGCGCCGAAGATCACTTCGAGCAGGCGCGGCCAGATGTCGTTGACGCCGAACACGAGCCAGCCGGCGTGGATCAGCCAGAACAGCAGCGGCACTTTTTCGCTATAGGGCTGGCCGTTGATGTATGGCACCAGCCAGTGGTGCTCGTTCCACATTTCCCAGGCCACGGCGAGTGTGCGCGTGGAGTAGAGCGGCATCGGGCCGTGCGAGAAAATCGCGATCAGGGCGACGACCACCCACAGTGGCAGCCACGGCCACAGGGCGCGCAGGTTTTCGGATCGGCGATAGCTGTTAGGGGACAAAGTTATGCCATCCGGCTTGGGTGTCGAAATTCTACTGAGCTGAAGGGGTGAACTGGCGGTGAGCGCCTGGGCGCTCAGGCCGGCCCCCAATAGCCGATGCGGCGGCGCAATTTGAATTTGCGCCAGAAATTCAATGGCTTGCGCTTGCGATTGCGACCGCCGCCGGCGATGAACGCGTCGATCGCGTCAAGCACGCGTTCACTTGAGTGGCCGTCGCGATACGGGTGAATGGCGTCGCCGAAATCCCGGATCGCCTGCATCAGCTCGGGCGGGCGCGCCAGGGCGCGTTCGATCGCCGGCTCAAATTGGGCCGGATCGTCGATGTCGATCAGCTGCGGGCCGGGCGCGCGGTTCTTGAAGGTCACCACCGGCTTGCCGGTGAGCAGGAATTCGCTGAGGGCCGAGGAGGTGTCCGAGCACATCATGTCGACCTGCGGGAACAGGTCCAGGATGTTGTCGTTTTCGGCGAAGGTGAGGTACTCGTTTTGCAGCGCCTTGTACTTCGCCGTGGTTTCCGGATTCATCTTGGGATGGAAGGTGATGATCCAGTGCCAGCGACCGTCGCGCGACAGACGCTTCACTTCTTCGTACAAGGTTTCCGCCGCGCTCCACGAAGGCGAGAACGTGGAGTGGTAGAGAATCACCGGCGGCTTGCGCACAGGGGGCAGCGGGCCGGCGATCTCTTTCATGAAGGGATCGAGCTTGGGCCAGCCGGTTTCGGTCACGCTGAAATGGCCAAGCTTTTTCGCCAGCGCGCCGAACTGGGCGGTGTCCTTCGGGCCGGTGGTGCAATACAGGTCGAAGAAGCCGCGGATATACACGTGCCGCGGCTTGCCTGCGTTGAAGCCGTGGAAGGTTTCAACCTTCACGCCGGGAAAGAAATGCGGCAGGTGGTTGCCGGGTGTGATGACCGCGATCGGCTTCCAGCGGCGCACTTCTTCCACGCTGAGCAGGCGCTCGCCTTCGACCAGATCGCTTGCGCCGGGGCCGTCGAAGAACCAGGCGGTTTCGTCGCCGCGCGCGCGGATGGCGTCCTGCAGCGGGCGCAGGATGGCGAGCGCGTAGCGCTCCGAGCCGTATAGCAGGTAATGCTTCTTTTGAGCGGGCGTGGGCATCAGTGATCCAGTCCGCTGCGGGTCAGGGCCGCGGCGGCAGTGTCGCGAGAAGCCGGATTTTGCCGCATCTCGTAGTAGCGCATGCGTTTGTAGGCGGCGTAGCTCGCTGCCGTCTGCGCGATGGCGTAGCCGCGCCAGCCGTCGAGAAAGCCCAGGCGCAGGAAGTAGTCCTTGATGAAGGCCAGCCCAAACACGAACGGGGTCTGCCACATGCGCGCGGACTTGTCCTTGTCGAGCCAGTCGCGGCACTTGAGTTCGGAGTACAGCAGCACCTTGAGCTGCTTCTCGACCAGGCTGGGGTTGTTGTCGTGCAGGAACGGCGCATCGAGCGTGATCGCCGGCCCTTGGCATTGCAGTGACTCGTGCACGCGCACGTCGCTCCAGCGGGCGCGGTCGCGGTGGTAGAGACGGGCCATCTTTTCGCCTACCGCCGGGCGATACCAGCGCATGGGGCGGCCCATGTAGATGAGATGCCGGCGCAGGATGGCCGCGGCGGCATCGCTTTCCATCAATCCGGGCAGGCGTTGCTGCAGCTCTTCGATCAGGGCTGGCGTGAGGTATTCGTCGGCATCCAGCGCAAGAATCCACGGGTGGCTGCACTGCGTGGCGGCAAAATTGCGCTGCGGGCCGAAGCCTAGCCAATCCTGATGCACCACGCGCGCACCGTGCGCCTGTGCAATGGCGACGGTGTCGTCGGTGCTGCCGCTGTCGACGACCAGTTTTTCGGCGGCAAACGGCACGCTGTCCAGGCAGCGCGCGATTTTTTGCGCCTCATTGCGGGTGATCACAACGAGCGTGAGCGGAAGAAGATGCGCCATGCGTACATTCTAGCGGGCATCCGGCCGAATCCGTGCACGTGGCACGTGACCGGGTCGGCGCGTTCGGGACACGCTTCATTTTGCCCGGATGCATTGGGTTAAGATGCGGTCGCTAAGGGAAGTGTTCGTGTCGGAACCCTTGCGGGCTCGAGGTCTTGCCGCTTCGCATGGGGAAATGAATGCATCGGCGTTTCCTGGATTTTGAATGAGAAACCGAGATCGTCATGTCCCAGACACCCGTGGCCAGCGTTACCTTGATGGTCTCCACCTACAATTGGAAAGAAGCCCTGGCGCTGGCCCTGCACAGCGTTGCCGGGCAAACCCGCCTGCCCGATGAGGTGGTCGTGGTCGACGACGGTTCGCGCGAAGACACTGCCGAACTGCTGCGTGCGATTGCCAAGACCTTTCCCGTGCCGCTGCGGCACGTCTGGCAGCCCGATGACGGTTTCCGCAAGGCGCGCATCCTCAATCGCGGCATCGCGGCGGCGCGTGGCGAATATGTGATCCAGTTCGACGGCGACATGCTGCTGCACCCCCGTTTCGTGGAAGACCACCTGCGCCTGGCGCAACCGGGCCGCTTTCTGCAGGGCACGCGCATCCGCACCACCGATGCGGAGACCGCACGCCTGCTCGGCGGCGGCGAGCCTCGCTTCGGCTTGTTCGTCGATGCCTATTTCCGCGACGACCGCGATCGCAGCACCTATCACTTCGGACGGCGCCATCACACGTTGCGATTGCCGTGGCTGGCGCGCATCAAGTCGCGTTCCACCGGGCATCCGATGGGTTGCAACGTCAGTTTCTGGCGCGAGGACCTGGTGCGCGTCAACGGCTACGACGAGCGCATGCACGGCTACGGCAGCGAGGATCTGGAAATCGACATCCGCCTGCGCAATGCCGGCCTGCGCCGCAGCCAGATCAAATTCGCAGCGCTGGCGCTGCATTTGGAGCATCGCAGCGTGTCGAACCAGGACCCGAGTGATCCGGAACTGCCCAATAACAAGCTGATGCACGTCACCGTGGAGCAGCGCCTGGTTCGTACCGAGTTCGGCCTGGACAAGCATCTGGCCGATTTCGCGCAGTCGCCGGCGGACCTGCGCACGTCAGCAGGCCAGCACGCATGAGCGATCTGATGGCGGCAACCAAGGTGTGGGGCGACCCGGACGACACCGCCTTCACCGGCTGGATGCGCCGCGTGATGGTGGTGGGCATGGTGTGGCTGGTGGTCGGCATGGCGGTGATGCCGTCCGGCCCTTCCTACAATCCCAGCAAGGCCTACCAATATGTGCTGGCGCTGACGCTGTGGCTGCCGGCGATCATCCTGACGGCCAGCCATCCGCGTCGGGTGCTGGCGTTTTTTCGCCTGCCGTTGATGTCGTGGTCCGTCGTCCTGCTGATCTGGGGCTGGATATCGCTGTGTTGGACGCATGCGGTGCGCCCGGCGGATGAAGTCGCGCGCAACCTGAGCATCCTGCTGTTTCTGTTCGCCTGCCAATGGGTCTTCGGTGCGAATGCTTTGCGCACCCGGCGCATGCTGGTTTTTTGCAGCATGGTCATGGCGGCGGTGGCGGCGGCGATCCTCGTGCACTACGGGCTGCATCCGCCTGCCGGTGGGCGCCTGGTCGGCGTGGGTGTGATGGCCAACTCCAATCTCGCCGCGGCCGGCATGGCGGCGGCCATGCTGTGGCTTTGGCCGTGGCAAGTGGAAAGGGGGCGCTGGATGTTGGCCAAATGGCTGGCGATCAGCGTGCTGATCCTGTTCGTGCTGCTTACCTTTACGCGCAGCGCATGGGCCGGCATGTTCGCCGCCCTGGTGGCACTGGTGTTGTGCCGGGGCGGTCCCCGCGCATGGCTGTACGCCGGGCTGATCTGCGTATTGGGTGCGCTGGGCGCGCTGGCCGGGCTGCACGTTCTGCTGGAACGTGGCTGGTCGCTGCGGCCGCAGATCTTCGCGCAGTCGATGGATCTGATCAGTCAGCACCCGCTGCTTGGACTGGGGCAGGGCAGCGCGTTCCAGATCGACGCGGGCACCGAGGTGCTGGATCACGCGCACAACATGTTCGCCCAGCTGGCGATCGAGTTGGGTGTGCCGGCCTTGTTGCTGTGGCTGGGCATCTGGCTGACGCTGGGGTGGCGCGCATGGAGCCATCGGCACCTGGCGCTGGGGCAGGTGGTGCTCGGCTTGTGGGTGTTTGCCACGGTGGCGGTGCAGTTCGATCTGCCACACCTGCTCGACAGCCCGCGTCCCGGCTGGCTGATCACCTGGCTGCCGCTGGCCCTGGCCACGATGTTCGATCGGCAGGACGCGAAACCGGCAAGCCAGGCATGAACGTTTCGCTGATCATCATCACGTACAACTGGCCGACGGCCTTGCAGCGCACGCTGGAAACCGTGGCCATGCAAACGCGCCTGCCCGACGAGGTGCTGATTGCCGATGACGGTTCCGGCCCGGACACCGCCGAGGTGGTCGCGCGCGCCGCCGCGCAACTGCCGGTTCCGGTCAGGCACATCTGGCAGGAAGACCTGGGTTTTCGTGCCGCGCGTTGCCGCAATCGAGGCATTGCCGCGAGCACCGGCAATTATGTGGTGCTATTGGATGGGGACATGCTGATGCATCCCCGCTTCATTGCCGATCACGTGATGCTGGCCGAGCCGGGCTTTTTTTTGCAGGGCGGCAGATTGAAGGCCAATCATCTGGAAAGCCAGCGCCTGCTGGCCGGCGGACGCGCGGTCTACACGCCGTGGGTCAAGGCGAACTTCCACGAGTTCGACGGCACCCGCCGGCTCTACGCGTTTCGCCAGCCGATGCTGGCGCGCTGGAAAGCCCGCTCGCGCAACGGCGGCCGGGTGATGAGTTGCAACATGAGCTTCTGGCGCGACGACCTGCTGCGCGTCAACGGTTTCGACGAACGCATGGAAGGCTACGGTGCGGAAGATCGCGAACTGGTGGTGCGCCTGGAAAACGCCGGCCTGCGCCGGCGCGCATTGAAGTGGGCGGCCCTGGCGATGCATCTGGAGCATTCGTCGCGTGCGCAGGATTGGGTGAATGATCCGTCGCTACCCAACAACCAGTTGCTCCAGGCCAGCATCGATCAGCGGCTGGTGCGTTGCGAGCGCGGTATCGATCAACACGTGGCGGAATTTGCTGCGGTTTCCTGATCCAGTGCGCGCAGCGCCTCGCGCAGCCGGCGCGGAAAATCGGCGTGATTGTCTTCATACCAGCGCCGCGCCGCCTGGCCCATCTGTTCGGCCGCGCTCGCATCCAGGTGCAGGCAGCGTTCGACGGTTTGCTCCATCGCCGCTTCTTCGAAGCCGTACAGCGTGGCGAGATCCTGCGTGCCCGCTGCCTGCGCCGGCACGAGCAGGCCGCGCTCAGGTGTGATCAGTTCATTCATCGGTTCGGCATCGAGCGTTACGACCACCGCGCCGCAACTCATCGCTTCGACCAGGTAGTGGCCATAGCCTTCGGTTTGCGAAGGGCATAGATGGAAGCGGTGCTCGTTTTGCAGGCGGCGATAGTCGGCGTCGCTGAGGTGTTCGCGAATCAGGGTCACGTTGGCGGGCAATGCGTCGATTTCAACGCGCTTGCGTCGCCACACCACGGTCAGCGTCGGCCATTCCGGATGCTTCTTCCACAACGCCAGCAACGCCTGGGTGCCCTTGTTTCCGCTGCGGCCGGGGCCGTGGAAAAAAGCCTGGCGGCGAGGCACCGCGGGGTCGAGGCGATCGGGGCTGGTAAAGCCGATGTAGCAGGTGCGTGCGCCGAGCGCCTGGAACAGCCGTTCGGCATGACGCGTTTTCACCCACGTCAGATCCATGCCGGGCAGCGCTGCGCGATCCTGCGTGCGGAAATATTCCGGGTTGGGGATCAGCACGTTGCGTCGCGCCGCGCGTTGGAATTCCGGGCGAATGCGCTCGAACATCACGTTCACGTCGAATGCCGGGCTTTTGCGCGCAAGTTGCAGGCGCGTCAGCCATTCCGCCAGGCGGCCGCGATGCGGCAGGCCCAGCGTTTGCGTGTCGCATCCGGCGCGCTGCAAGGCATCGGCCAGCAGCGGCAGGTCGCGGCTGAGCCCGGCACCGTTGTCGCGCGCGATCAGCTGGCAGCGCAGTGGTGTGGAATCAGGGGCTGCCATCTTCCGTTTCCGTGGCTTCGTCGCTGTTCTTGGGTACGCAGCCGGAAATCACGGCGTCGGCCTTGAATAACCACCAGTCGCGGCGATTGGCGTGGCCGATGTTGATGCCTTTGCTGCGATCCACGCATGGGCCCATGGAGGGTTCCTGGATAAACAGCCAGCGGGTGGCCGGCGCGGCGGCCTGCCATTGCACGGCGTGTACGAACTGTTGCGAAGTGGGCGTGCTGAAGCCGAAGTCGACCGCAGGGCGATCTAGCATGAGCAGGTTCTGCTCTTTCCAGTCGATCAGCCCGATCTCGTCGTGCGGCCCCAGATGTTTGCGCACATTGGCCATCAGCTCGGAGGCGGAGCTGCTGTCGTTGAGCAGCGGATATCCCCACAAACCCCACACCATCCACAGCGCGAGCATGCCGCCGACGATGGCGTAGTGCATGCGGCGCCAGCGGAATATCGCAAGCGCCAGCCATTGCGAGGCGCCGATGGCGACGCACATCCACCACAGGCTGTCGGCCGGGCCGTCGAAGCCACGCTCATAGGCCAACCGGGTGGTGAAGGCCGGATGCGCATGCAAGGCGTAGAAGCCAAGTCCCAGCATGCAGCCGCCGGTGGCGATCAGGAACAGTGCGCCGAGTGCGCGCAGCCAGCGCGTGGACAGCATGGTTTCCAGATAAGGCGCGGTAATCAGCGCCACCATCGGCAGCATCGGCAGAATGTAGACGTCGCGCTTGCCCTTGGAGGCGCTGAAGAACAGCAGCACCAGCAGCGACCATGCAAGCGGCAGCAGGATGCGCGCATCCTTGGCTTTCAGCCCCTGCCACCAGCGCACGAAGCTGCCGGGAAAGGTCAACGACAAGGGCAGCCAGTTGTAGAGCAGGATCGGCAGGTAATAGAACGCCGAATGCACGTGCTGCCAGGCATGTGCGTAACGCCCCGCGGTCTGGTGGAACAGGATGTTGTTGACGTAGGCGGCGTAAGCCGGATTGTCGCTATGCATGCGCGCTGCCAGCAGCATCGGGACCAGCCAGACGCCGATGGCCGCCAAGGTTGCCGGGAGGCCGAGCAGCCAGCGCCACCACGCGCTGGCGCCCATGACGGCGATGCCGTTCCATTTTTGCCGCGCCGCCCACGCATAAGGCAGCAGCATGAATAGCGCGAGGAAACCCACGCCCTTGGTGATTACGCCCAATCCGGCGCAGAAGCAGCCGAACCAATACATGCGCCAGTTCGGCCCGCACAACAGATGGCGCAGCAGTCCCCAGTTGGCGGCGGTGATCCAGAACACCACCAGCGGATCGATCTGCGCACGCTTGGCCTGGAACACGAACTGGATGCACATCAGTGCGGCCATCGCGGCATACACACCGACTTTGCGATTCCACAATCGCCGTCCGAGATCGTAGACGAGCAACAGCGTGCCCAATGCCGACAAGAACGAAGGCAGCATGAAAGCGATGCGCCAGTTGCGCACGATTTCGAAACTGGCCGCTTCCAGCCACATCAGCATTGGCGGCTTGTCGGCATACAGCTCCATGCCGCGATGCGGGAACATCCAGTCGCCGCTTTCCACCATCTGCTTGGCGGCGAGCGTGAAACGCGGTTCGTCCGACGGCCACGGATCGCGCAGGCCGATACCGATGCCGAGCATCACGATGGTGAACAGCAGCATCAGCCAGAACTGGCGGCGTTCCTGAGTGGTCGCTCGCTCTCCTGCGGAGAGTGGGGCGTGATGGGCTGCGCTGGCCATAGATCCCGTGGGCTTCGGTGTGGCTTGGAATAGGCTATTGGAACAAACGAGTCTTACCGCAAGATTGGCCTCTCGCCCCGGCCCTCTCCAGAGAGAGGGGAAGTAGCGCTAGCACCGCTCGAACACGGCATAGTACATGCCGTCGAGATCCCCATCGCCGGGCAGGATCTGCCAGCCAGCGGCGGCGGCCTGTCCGACCGGAAGCTGCATGGGCGCCTCTTTCGCATCGTTGCGCGCGGCAAAGAAGCCGTCGACGACGGCCTCGTTTTCGACACGCAGCAGCGAGCAGGTGATGTAGACCAGGCGTCCGCCCGGGGCCAGCAACGGCCACAGTGCTGCAAGGATGCGCCGCTGTTGCGTCACCAGTGCCTCGATGTCGCTGGCGCGGCGGTGCAGGCGTACGTCGGGGCGGCGGCGCAGCACGCCGGTGGCCGAGCAGGGCGCATCAATCAGGATGCGGTCGAACGGCTGGCCGTTCCACCACTGGGCGGGCTCGCCGGCATCGCCCACGCAGATCTCGGCGCGCAGGCCCAGGCGATCCAGGTTCTGGCGGATGCGCGTGGCGCGCTTGGCGTCGAATTCCAGCGCGGTGAGTTCGATGTCCGCGCGTTCCAGCAGGTGGCAGGCTTTGCCGCCGGGTGCCGCGCATGCATCGAGCACGCGCTGGCCGTGGCGGATGTCTGCCACATCGGCGGCGATCTGTGCAGCACCGTCCTGTACCGCAAACAGTCCCTGTGCAAAGCCGGGCATGCGGGTGACGTCGGTGCTATGCGGCAACACGATGCCGTCGGCGAGCCAGGGATGCGGATGAGCTTCGTAGCCCTCCGCGTGGAATTGTTCGAGCAGTGCCTCGCGCGCGACGCGGCGGCGATTCGCGCGCAGCATCAATGGCGGTTCGCGATTGCTGTCGGCGAGCACGGCTTCCTGCTGTGCCGGCCAATCCGCAGCAAAGGATTTCGTCAGCCACGTCGGCATCGCGTAGCGTGTCTGCGGTTGCGTATCGAGTGCCGCCAGCAGTTGCTCGCGTTCGCGTTGCCAGCGGCGCAGCACGGCATTGACCAGGCCGGCAAGGCGCGGGCGTTGCAGTGCGCGCGTGGCTTCCACGGTGGCGGCGACGGCGGCGTAGTCCTGCAGTTGCAGGATTTCCAGCTGCACCAGTCCCAGCACCAACAGTGCGTGCACTTCCGGTTCCTTGCGGCGCAGCGGCTTGTCGAGCAGGCGGTCGAGCGCGGCGTCGAAGCGCAGCCACCAGCGTGCGCCGTCGCTGAGCAAGGCCATCATCAGCGCGCGGTCGCGCGGGTCGCGCAGCAGCGGCGCCTTTTTTTCCATGGCCTCGCGCAACGACGTGCCGCGGAGCGCCACATCGGCCAATGCCTGTGCGGCCAGTGCGCGCGTATCGTTCATCGTGCGCTGCGCAGTTCGGGACGAGCGTTGAGATAGTCGGCGGCGGTGATGCGCTTGCCGCCGGCCCGCTGCAGCGCGGTGACGCGCAATGCGCCCTCGCCGCAGGCGATGTCGATGCCGTGGCGATGCGTGCACAGAATGCTACCCGGCGGGGCGGGGCGATCTTGCTCCACCGCTTGCGCCGACCAGATGCGCACGCGCTCGCCGTTGATGTCGCCTTCGGCGACGGGCCATGGATCGAAGGCGCGCACCTGATGTTCCAGTGCAAGCGCCGGGCGCGCGAAATCGAGCAGCGCCTCGGCTTTTTCCAGCTTGTGCGCGTAGACGACGCCGGTTTCCGCTTGTGCCTGCGCCGCCAAGGTTTCGCCGGCCATGACGCGGGCGATACCTTCCATCAGCACGTCGGCGCCGAGCAGCGAGAGCCGGTCGTGCAAAGTGCCGCCGGTGTCTTCACGGCTGATCGGTGTGCGGCGTTCCAGCAATACCGGACCGGTATCCAGGCCGGCTTCCATTTGCATGAGATCGACGCCGCTTTCCGCGTCGCCGGCAAGAATCGCGCGCTGGATCGGCGCGGCGCCGCGCCAGCGCGGCAGCAGGCTGGCGTGCACGTTCCAGCACCCGATGCGCGGAATCGCCAGCACCTTGCGCGAAAGGATCAGGCCGTAGGCCACCACGACCATCAGGTCGGGCCGATAGGCGGCGAGCGTTTCGCGTGCTTCGATCGTCTTGAGGCTTTCCGGTTGCTCGACCGCGATGCCGGCCGCCAAGGCGGCTTCCTTTACCGGGCTGGGTGTCAGCTTGCGACCGCGGCCGGCCGGGCGATCCGGTTGCGTGTAGACGGCCACCACCTCGGCGCCGCTGCCGCGACAGGCTTGCAGGCAGGGGACGGAAAATTCCGGGGTACCGGCGAAAACGATGCGTAAGGGATGCACTGATCTGTTGTTCCGTGTAGGTGGCGCTGATGCTGTCTGTTCGCCGATCACCGGGACGCCGGCGTGGACAAACTGGCTGGCGGTCGAGTCAGCGAACCGACAGTGCCGATGACGCCCGCACGGAACGGATCAGGGTTTCTCTCGATCAAGCGCTTGCAGCCTGCTTGCGTTGCTTCTCCAGCCGCTTGAGCAGGATCGAGCGCTTCAGCGGCGACAGGTAATCGACGAAGACCTTGCCAGCGAGATGATCCATTTCGTGCTGGATGCACACGGCCAGCGGGCCTTCCACTTCCAGCTCGAAGCTTTTGCCTTCGACGTCCTGGGCGCGGACTTTCACTTTCAAGGCGCGGGTGACGTCGGCATAGATGCCGGGGAAGGACAGGCAGCCTTCCTGGTAGACCTGGCTGCCGTCCTTTTCCAGGATCTCGGCGTTGATCAGGGCCAGCGGCTGGTCGCGCTCCTCGCTCATGTCGGCCACCAGCACCCGCTGGTGTACGTTGACCTGGGTGGCGGCCAGGCCCACGCCGTTGGCAGCGTACATCGTCTCGAACATGTCATCGACGAACTGCTTCAATGCAGGGTCGAATACCGTGACCGGCGCAGCCTTGGTGCGCAGCCGGGGGTCGGGGAATTCAAGGATGGTCAGTACGGACATGGCTTTTTACCTCAGGCGCCGGAATTGCGGGCGAATTGGTAAAAAACCAGCCCTGGCGCAGTCTAGAATGTGCTTATTGTACGTGGTTCAACGTGTTGTCGGCGCACGAATTTGCCAACTGGATACGTGTTGCTTGGGTTAATGCTTCGGTTACACTCGCCCGAGCAAGGGGGCATTGGGGGATTCCGGTTTATGATTAGAAAGTCCATCGGGCTGCTGGCCGGCATGCTGGTCACAGTGGCCGTTTATGCGGCCGGTACCCAGCTTCGTGCCGATCACCCTGACAGTTACACGGTGCGCCGCGGCGATACGCTGTGGGCCATTTCCGCCCGTTTCCTGTCCAAGCCATGGCTGTGGCCGGAGATCTGGCAGGCCAATCCGCAGGTGCACAACCCGCATTTGATCTACCCGGGCGACGTGCTGGACCTGTCCTTTATTAACGGCGGCCCCGCGCTGCGCCTGGAACCGGCCATCCGCCACGAGGGCGAGGCGATTCCGGCCATTTCGGTGGACCAGCTCAAGCCGTTCCTGCGCGATTCGCGCGTGGTGGACCCGGACGAGGTGAAGAACGCGCCTTATGTCATGGGTTTCGAGGAGGCGGACATCACCGGCACCGCCGGCCGCAACCTCTACGTGCGCAATCTGCATGCGCAGCCCGGCCAGCGCTGGGCGATCGTGCGCCCGACCCACGTCTTCCGCACCTACGGCGGTTCGGAAGAAGAGGAAAGCAACGACATGGCGGCCAATCTGGTCGATAGCGACGTGGCTACCACGCGCTCGCCATGGAACGAGGAATGGACGACCGACATGGGCCGCTCCACGCCCAATCACGTCTTCCGCGGCAAGACCCTGGCGATGGAAGTGGAAGTGATCGGCCAGGCGGAAGTTCTCCGCGGCGGCGATCCGTCGACCCTGTTGCTGCTCAATTCCATCATGGAAATTCGCGCCGGCGACCGTCTGATGCCGGTGGACGACAACCCGTACGACCCTTACTACTACCCGCATCCGCCCAAGAGTGCACCGGGCGACGGCCGCGTCATCGCCTTCTCCCACGAGCGCATTACCCAGGTCGGCCCGAACGACGTGGTGGTGCTGTCGATCGGTTCGAAGGATGGCGTGGACAACGGCACGACCTTCTCGCTGTGGCAGCCGGGCGAGCAGGTTTACGACGACGTAGCCCACGATGTGTGGAACCGCTACGCCTTCAAGACCGTGACCCTGCCGGACGAGTACGTCGGGCACGTGATGATTTTCCGCACCTTCGACCGGGTGAGCTACGGCATCGTGATGGACGGCCTCAAGCCGGTGCACATCGGCGCCAGGGCCAAGATGCCCGAGTAGCTTCAAGGCGACATCGGCCCACAGCACGGCGCGGCGATCCCGCGCCGTGTTCGTTTGTGGCGCTCGCTTAGACTCGCGGCATGGATGAGCAAGCCCAATGGCGAGATTGGCTGACGCTTCTGCGCACGCCAGGGTTGGGCCCGGCAGGCCTGCGTGAGCGGCTGACTGCGGCGCAGGGACGGGCTGACCGAGTGCTTGCCCGGCTTCGGCAGGAGGCGGCCCTGCTGGCGCCGGAGGCGCGGGCCTGGCTGGAGCGGCCGGATGAGGCGAGACTGGCCGCGGACCTGGATTGGCTGGCGGCGCCGAACCATCACCTGCTCCGTTGCACGGAGCCCGATTTTCCACCCCTGCTCGAACACATCCCGCAAGCGCCGGTGGCGCTGTTCGTCAGCGGCGATACCAGCCTGCTGCTGCGTCCACAGGTGGCGGTGGTAGGGGCGCGCAGCGCCAGCGCCGCCGGCAAGAGCGTCGCGGGCGCCTTTGCCAGGCAGCTGGCCCAGGCGGGCTTCGTGATCACCAGCGGCCTGGCCGACGGGATCGATGGTGCGGCCCACCAGGCGGCCCTGACGGAAGGCTTGCCGACCATCGCCGTGATCGGCACCGGCCCCGACCGGGTTTATCCCCGCAAGCACCGCCCGTTGCAGGCGCAGGTGGAAGCCGCTGGCGCAGTGGTCAGTGAATTTCTGCCCGGTACGGCGGCACGCGCCGACCACTTTCCGCGCCGCAATCGCATCATTGCCGGCCTGTCGCTGGGAACGCTGGTGGTGGAGGCAGGGCTGCAGTCCGGTTCGCTGATTACCGCGCGGCTGGCGGGCGAACAGGGGCGGGAGGTATTCGCCGTGCCCGGATCCATCCATAATCCGCTCGCCCGTGGTTGCCACCGTCTTATCAAGGAAGGTGTGCGGCTGGTCGAAGGCGCGTCGGAAATCGTCGAAACCCTGGCTCCCGCCGCGCGGGCCCTGGGTGTCGAACTGGCCCGACGCCTGGACCAATCGCCGGAGGCAGGCACAGAACGCGATCGGCTGCCTTCGGACGGCCGGCGCGACGATCCGGACTACCGACGCCTGCTGGACGCGCTCGGCCACGCTCCGGCGGCCTTGGACGAGCTGGCTGAACGCACCGGCCAAACCGCTGCCGTTTTGTCATCCATGCTGCTGATGCTGGAGCTGGAGGGCCGTGTCGAGGGGCTGGCGGGTGGTCGCTATCAGCGCTTGCCAGGTGTTTGAGACGCGTCGGAAAGGGTCGTAGACCTCGCTTTCACAAGTGGCAGCTTGACAGCCGTCGAGCTGGCATGCTTCCAACTATATATAGAGCGGCCGTCCCCATACGGTCGCGCATGGCATCTTTGGAACCCCCCGCCACATGGCAAAAAACCTGCTCATCGTCGAGTCGCCGGCCAAGGCCAAGACGATCAATAAATACCTCGGCAAGGACTTTCAGGTCCTGGCCTCCTACGGTCACGTGCGCGACCTGAAGCCCAAAGAGGGCGCAGTCGATCCCGACCACAACTTCGCCATGAAGTACGAGGTGATCGAGCGCAACGAGAAACACGTCGACGCCATCGCCAAGGCAGCCAAGGTCGCCGACGACATCTATCTGGCGACCGACTTGGATCGCGAAGGCGAGGCGATCAGCTGGCACATCAGCGAGATCCTGAAAGAGCGCGGCCTTGCCGACGGCAAGCAGATGCACCGCGTGGTGTTCTCCGAGATCACCCCCAAGGCGATCAAGGCTGCCGTGGCCGCGCCGCGCGCCCTGTCGCACGACTTGGTCGACGCCCAGCAGGCGCGCCGTGCGCTGGACTACCTGGTCGGCTTCAACCTGTCGCCCGTGCTGTGGCGCAAGGTGCAGCGCGGCTTGTCCGCCGGCCGCGTGCAGAGCCCGGCGCTGCGCATGATCGTGGAGCGCGAGGAGGAAATCGAAGCCTTCGTCGCCCGCGAATACTGGACGGTGGAAGCGCAGCTCAAGCACGCCGACGGCGATTTCAGTGCGCGCCTGACCAAGCTCAACGGCAAGAAGTTCGAGCAGTTCGACCTCACCAACGAAACCGATGCGATGGCGGCGCGCGCCGCACTGAAGGAAGCTGCCCGCGGCCACCTTACCGTCAGCGAAGTCGGCAGCAAGGAGCGCAAGCGCCGCCCGGCACCGCCCTTCACCACCTCCACGCTGCAGCAGGAAGCCGCGCGCAAGCTGGGCTTCGGCACCAGCCGCACCATGAAGGTGGCGCAGGGGTTGTACGAAGGTGTCGGCCTGGGCAGCGAAGGCAACGTCGGCCTGATCACCTACATGCGTACCGACTCCACCGCTTTGTCGGACGATGCCGTCGGCGAACTGCGCCAGCTGATTGCGCGCGACTACGGCAACAAGGCACTGCCGGACGGTCCGCAGGTCTATCGCACCAAGTCCAAGAACGCACAGGAAGCGCACGAGGCG
This sequence comes from Dyella mobilis, assembly GCF_016904945.1. GTDB lineage: Bacteria > Pseudomonadota > Gammaproteobacteria > Xanthomonadales > Rhodanobacteraceae > Dyella_B > Dyella_B mobilis. The sequence goes on along the minus strand of NZ_JADIKF010000038.1, from coordinate 32,691 downwards.
ATCCGTCCCACCTCGGCCATGCGCACGCCGCGTGAAGTGGCGCAGTTTCTCAACGACGAGCAGCGCAAGTTGTACGAGCTGATCTGGAAGCGCACCGTCGCCTGCCAGATGATCCACGCCACCATGAACACAGTGTCGGCGGATTTCGACGTCAAGCAGGTGAAGGGCGGCGACGCCGCGTTCCGCGCCACCGGTACCACCATCGTCGATCCCGGCTTCCTTGCCGTTTACGAAGAAGGCCGCGACCAGAAGTCCGCCGAGGACGACGACGAAGGCCGTCGCCTGCCGCGCTTGCAGAAAGGCGAGCAGGTGCCGCTGCACGAAATCGTTGCGGACCAGCACTTCACCGAGCCGCCGCCGCGCTATTCCGAAGCCAGCCTGGTGAAGGTGCTGGAGGAATACGGCATCGGCCGTCCGTCCACCTACGCCAGCATCATCCAGGTGTTGCAGAACCGCGAGTACGTGCTGCTCGACAACCGCCGTTTCCGTCCCACCGACGTCGGCCGTGCGGTCAGCAAGTTCCTCACCCAGCATTTCACCCAGTACGTCGATTACGACTTCACCGCCAAGCTTGAAGACGAGCTCGATGCGGTGAGCCGAGGCGAAGAGGCCTGGGTGCCGCTGATGCAGCGCTTCTGGCAGCCGTTCAAGCAGCAGGTCGAAGAGAAAACCGAATCGGTCGATCGCAGCGAAGCCACCGGCGCACGCGAACTCGGCACCGACCCGAAAAGCGGCAAGCCGGTTTCGGTACGCCTGGGCCGCTACGGACCGTATGCGCAGATCGGCGACAAGGACGTGGACGAGAAGCTGCAGTTCGCGTCGCTGCGTCCGGGTCAGAGCATGCACACGATTACGCTGGAAGAAGCCATTGAGCTGTTCAAGCTGCCGCGCAAGCTCGGACAGGCTGAAAACGGCGATGAAGTGAGCGTCGGCGTCGGCCGCTTCGGTCCCTTCGTGAAGCAGGGCAGCACCTATGCTTCGCTGAAGGCGGAAGACGATCCGTATACGATCGAGCTGCCGCGCGCGCTGCAGATCGTGCAGGAAAAGCTGGAGCTGATCGCCAATCGCATCATCAAGGATTTCGGCAACGGCGTGCAGGTTCTCAACGGCCGCTTCGGTCCGTACATCACCGATGGCGAGAAGAACGCACGTATCCCCAAGGATCAGGAGCCGAAGGATCTGACCGAAGCGCAGTGCATGGAGCTGCTGGCGGCGGCGCCGGTCAAGAAAGGCCGTTTCGGCAAGAAAAGCGCGGCCAAGAAAGCCGAGCCTGCCGCGAAGAAAGCTGCGGCTAAAAAGGCGCCGGTAAAGAAAGCTGCCGCAGAGAAAACGGCGACCAAGAAAACGGCAACCAAGAAGACGACAGCCAAGAAAACGGCAACGAAAAAAACGGCGGCCAAGAAAGCGCCGGCCAAGAAGGCTGCCAGCAAGAAAGCCAAAGCCTGATCGACACGCCCCCTCTCCCTTCGGGCGAGGGGTGCCTTGGATACATAGCGATGGAATCGGGAAGCACAGTCCCCAAGCACTACACGCTCGCCCAGCTCGACCAGGCCGCCAGCGCGCTGCACGCCGGCGGTGTGCTGGCCTATCCCACCGAAGCGGTGTTCGGCCTCGGTTGCGATCCGCACAATCGCCAGGCTTTCGAGCGCATTTTTGCCTTGAAGCAGCGCCCGGCCACGCAAGGTGTATTGCTGATTGCGGCCGACTTCGCCGACGTCGAGCGCTACGTCGATCTGCCCAAAGTGCCCCGCGGCGTGCTGGCCCAGGTGCAGGCCAGTTGGCCCGGCCCGTTTACCTGGATCTTTCCCCGCAGCGCGGAAGTTCCGGAGTGGGTGGCCGGTGCCCATGCCGGCATTGCCTTGCGTGTCAGTGCCCACGCCCCGGCCATTGCGCTGTGTCGCGCCTTTGGCGGTGCTCTGGTATCGACCAGCGCCAACCCTCACGGCCAGCCGCCTGCGCGCGATCTGGCGACCCTGGATGAGTATTTCGGCGCTGCCCTGGACGGTGCCGTCGATGCGCCCCTGGGCGGTGCATCCCAGCCGACCACCATTCGCGATGCGCTGACAGGCGCTATCATCCGCACCTGAATCCCGGGCAAGCGGCACCCGGCGCAAGTAGGCGCCGATTCAGCCGCAACCATGAGGATGGGGGATAACAATCGGCACTCCGATCACCGGCAGCACGGCTGCCCGGGCAGACGGGGTTATGCATCGGCAAGGCAGCAGGAGCACGTGGCGTGGCGATCGTCTACGACACCTATCAACGCGATGAAGCAGAACGCCTGCTGCCTTTGTTGAAGGCGGGCGACGGACTGCGCATCGTGGCGCTGCACGAAGGCGAGACGATTACCGCCGCGCAATTCGTGGCCCACGTCGAACACGTCGCCGCCCAGCTGCCGGAAGCCGCGGCGGCGGTCAATCTGTGCGAAGACCGTTACGCATTCCTGGTCGCTTTCTGCGCGATCGCCCTGCGCGGCCAGGCCAACCTGTTGCCGCCCTCTCGTGCACCGCATGCGGTGGAAGAGGTGATGGCCGCCTATCCGGGATGCCACGTGGTTGGCGACCGTCCGCTGGACCCCGCTCCGCAGCGCTACCACGTATTGCCAGCGTTGACGGTGGGTGCCGCGGTGCCCGTTCCCATCGAATGGCCGTCCATTCCGGCCACGCAGTCCGTGGCGGTCGGCTATACCTCCGGTTCCACCGGCTCGCCGCGTCCGAACGTGAAAACCTGGCGCAGCCTGTGCGCCAGCACCGCTGGCAACCTGCGCATGCTGCAGCACGTGGTCGGCGAGCATTTTGCCGTGGTGGCCACGGTGCCGCCGCAGCACGTCTACGGCATGGAAATGTCGGTGTTGCTGCCTTTGCTGGGCGAGGTGCAGGTGCACTCCGGTCGGCCGTTCTTCCCCGCCGATATCGCCACTGCGCTGTCCGCGATGCCCGAACCTCGCGTGCTGGTCACCACGCCGGTGCATTTGCGCGCGCTGGTCGAATCGGGTGTGGCACTGCCGCCGCTGGCTGCGATGCTGTCAGCCACCGCGCCGATGCCGCCGGAGCTGGCAGCGCAGGCGGAGCGCCATTTCGGCGCGCCGCTGCTGGAAGTGTTCGGCTCTACCGAGACCTGCGCTTTTGCCTCGCGCCGGGTGATCGTGGACAGGCATTGGTCGCTTTATCACGGCGTGCATCTGCATCCGCAGCCGGATGGGACGCAGATCGAGGCACCGCAATTGGACGCACCGGCAACGCTCGCCGATATCGTGCAGTTGCACGAGCAAGGTCGGCACTTCGAGCTGTGCGGCCGCCATGCCGACCTGCTGGAAATTGCCGGCAAGCGCGCTTCGCTCGGCGACCTGACCCGCCGCCTGCTGGCCATTGAGGGGGTCGAGGATGGCGTGGTGTTTCAATCCGACGAGGCCGACGCCATCGGCGTGCGCCGCATCGCCGCCCTGGCCGTCGCGCCGGGGGTAAGCGAGCAGGCCATCCTCGATGCTTTGCGTGCGTCGATCGATCCGGTGTTCCTGCCCCGCCCGCTGCGCCTGGTCGGCAGCCTGCCCCGCAACGAGACCGGCAAGCTGCCCCGGGCCGCCCTGCTGGATCTGCTCGCCAGGCCCTAGCTCAAGGCAGGCCGGGTCCCCGCTACAATTGCACAGTTGCGCCCTCGCGGCGCCGGCAATTTCGGAGTCCCCGGCATGAAAGTTCTGGTTATCGGCAACGGCGGTCGCGAGCACGCGCTGGCGTGGAAGCTCAAGCAGTCGCGGCGCGTCAGCGAGGTGATCGTGGCGCCCGGCAACGCCGGAACCGCGCGCGAACATGGCGTGCGCAATGCCGATGTGGCGGTCACCGATATCGAGGGGTTGCTGAAACTGGCCAAGGCCGAAAAGGTGGAGCTCACCGTAGTCGGTCCCGAAGGGCCGCTGGTGGCCGGCGTGGTCGACAAGTTCCGCGCCGCCGGCTTGCGCGTTTTCGGGCCGCGGGCGATTGCCGCGCAGTTGGAAGGCTCCAAGGCCTTCGCCAAGGATTTCCTGCTCCGCCACAACATTCCGACCGCGCACTACGCGGTGTTTACCGAGCTCAACCCCGCGCTGGCCTATGTGCGCGAACGCGGCGCGCCGATCGTGATCAAGGCCGACGGCCTGGCGGCGGGCAAGGGCGTGGTGGTGGCGTTGACGTTGGGCGATGCGGAATTGGCGCTGCACGACATGCTTGGTGCGCACGCTTTTGGGGATGCTTCCGCGCGCGTGGTGATCGAGGAGTTCCTGGAGGGCGAGGAAGCGAGCTACATCGTGATGAGCGACGGTTCGCACGCGTTGCCGATGGCCAGCAGCCAGGACCACAAGCGCCGCGACGACAACGACCTGGGTCCCAATACCGGCGGCATGGGCGCCTATTCGCCTGCGCCGGTGGTAACGCCCGAGGTGGAAAAGCGCATCCTCAAAGAAGTGATCGAGCCTACCTTGCGCGGCATGGCTTCCGAAGGGGCGCCGTTTATCGGATTCCTCTATGCCGGGCTGATGATCGACAAGCAGGGCACGCCGAAGGTGATCGAATTCAACGTGCGCTTCGGCGATCCGGAAACCCAGCCGATCATGCTGCGGTTGAAGTCCGACTTCGTCGATCTGATCGAAGCGGCGCTCGATGGCGAACTGCACCACACCCACGCGCAGTGGGATGCACGCCCGTCGATCGGCGTGGTGATGGCGGCGAGCGGTTATCCGGGCAAGGTGAAAAGCGGTGACCTGATCGAAGGGCTGGATGCCGAGCTGGGTGCGGACGTCAAGGTTTTCCAGGCGGGCACCAAGCTGGATGTGCATGGCCGCCCGATTACCGCCGGCGGTCGCGTGCTTACCGTCTGTGCGTTGGGCAAAGACATCGCGGCAGCGCGTGAAAATGCCTATGCGGCGGTCAGGAAGATCCACTTTGACGGTGCTTTCTGTCGTCGCGACATCGCGCACCGGGCTCTGCGCCGAGGCTGATTTTCAGTCGCGGCGGTATTCCAGCAGATCCCAGCGGTTGCCGTAGAGGTCCTCGAACACGGCAACCGTTCCGTAGGCTTGCACACTGGGCGGCCGCACGAACCGGACGCCCGCGGAGATCATGTCGCGGTAGTCGCGCCGGAAGTCGTCCGTGCCGAGAAACAGAAACACGCGTCCGCCGGCCTGGTTGCCGACAAAGGATTCCTGTTCCGGCGTGGACGCGCGCGCAAGCAGCAAGCTGGTGCCGCACGACCCTGGCGGCGCGATGACGACCCAGCGCTTGTCCTGCTCCGGTTGATAGCTGTCTTCGAGCACGACGAAGCGCAGCTTTTTGGTGTAGAAATCGATGGTCTCGTCGTAATCGCGAACCACCAGCGCAACGTGAGCCAGCGCTTGTTGCATGGTCGTGCCTTCACCAGGGGCGGCGAATGACACATTCGCAATCCAGTTGCGTTTGCGGCGTTCGAGTCGCTCGTCGCCGGTTTCCTCGTCCAGCGTCGACGATGAACGTTGAAGTAGGGAGGGCGGCACGTTTTGGAAGGTGTTGACGTTGACGACGGCATACAGCTGGCCATCAATCCGGCTCGTCACCACCGGCACGCCGCCGCAGCGCGCGCAGACCTGAAAATCGGCAGTGCCGGTGCCAAAGGCATAGCGTGATACCAGCGAAGGATCACGCACGGTTATCTGCAGCGAGCCGGTCGGGCAGGATGTCCAGACGCCGCCGTGGCCGGTACAGAACGAGCAGGTGCAGGCACGCGCAGGGATCTGCGATGGATCGGTTTTCCAATCCAGCTCATATGCGATGTTTCCGCAATGACAACGTCCTGAAATCACCATGGCGATACTCGCAGACCTTTCCGGGCTAGGCGGTCAAGCTTAAGCGAGCAGCGCGTGGCAAATCCACGCCACGATGATTCAACGGACGGGTTTGCGGCGTCGGCGTCGGATCATCAACCAGGCGTACACGCAAGCGTTCACGCCCAGCACGAGCGCGCCAAGCAGGTATTGGATCTCCCGGGTGAGTCCGGAAGGGTAGATCGTCGCCAGCAGGTAGTGTCCGATGAAGTCTCCGCTGTAACCGGATTCTCCCGCCGCGGCGCGGAAATGGTTTTCCACGTAGGTTAGCGGACAGATCCTGCCGCTAAGTTCCACGTAGAAGCCCCACGCTGCGGCCGGCAGTTGCAGCCAGGGAATCCAGCGCCACTTCAGGGCAAGCAGTGCGCCCAGTGCAACGAACAAGATGAAGGCCAGATGGAAGGCCAGTACGGCGTCGGCGACGATAAGCGGCCAGGCCATCGCGGAATGTCCTCGATCAGTCGCGCCATGGTACGCCGCGCGGACGTGGCGATGGAAAGTCTTCGATGACGCGCAGGGTTTCGCGCTAGGCTACGCCCAGCCCAACGCCAAGGATCAGCATGAGCCAGTTCACCCTGTTAGGACGCCGCCGGTTCGCGCCGTTTTTCTGGACGCAGGCGCTGGGTGCCTTCAACGACAACGCGTTCCGCAGCGCCATGGTGGCGCTGGTTTCCTACAGGATGGCATTGCCGCAGAGCGATGTGAGCTTGTACAACAATCTCGCGCCGGGCTTGTTCATTCTGCCGTACTTCCTGTTTTCGGCATCGGCCGGGCAGTTGGCGGAGCGCTTCGAAAAGACGCGCATCATCCGCTACGTCAAGCTGTTCGAGATCCTGGCGATGATGTTGGCGGCTTATGGGTTCATTACTCATCACCTGCTGCTGTTGCTCTGCGTGCTGTTCATGATGGGCATGCATTCGACGGTATTCGGCCCGATCAAGTACGCGATTCTGCCGCAGGCCCTGAAACCCTTCGAGCTGGTGGGCGGCAACGGGCTGGTCGAGATGGGCACGCAAATGGCGATCCTGATCGGCTTGATCGCGGGTGTGCAGGTGATGCAGATCGCCGATGGGGGATCGCATTACTCCGCGGCAATGACCATCGGCATTGCCATCGTTGGCTATTTCGCCAGCCGCCTGATTCCTGCGGCTCCCGCCACGGCGCCCGATCTGAAACTCAACTGGAATCCCGTGTCGGAAACGATGCGCGTGCTGCGCATTACCCGCGAGAGCCACGCGGTATTCAACGCGATCCTCGGCATCTCCTGGTACTGGTTCTTCGGCACGCTGGTGCTGGCGCATCTGCCGATGTACGCAAGCATCGATCTGGGTGGCGATGCATCGGTCTACACGACGGTGCTGGTGTTGTTCTCGGTGGGTACGGGGATCGGCGCCTTGATGTGCGAAAAGATGTCCGGCCGGCGCGTGGAAATCGGTCTGGTGCCGCTCGGCGCGTTCGGCCTGACCGTGTTCGCGCTGGATCTGTATCTGCGCGGGCCCGTGGCCGCGGGGGTGCACGGGCGCAACTGGTCGGCGTTCCTGCTTGCTGCGGGAAGCTGGCGGATCGTGCTGGACCTTACGCTTATCGGCGTGTTCTCCGGCTTCTACGTGGTACCGCTGTTCGCTTTCGTGCAAGCGCGCACCAAGGCCGACCGGTTGTCCCGCGTGATTGCCGGCAACAATATTCTCAATGCGCTGTTTATCGTGACCGCCTCGTTGTTCGGTTTGGTGCTCGACCGTGTGGGTTTGAGCGTGCCGCAGGTGTTCCTGGTCGCAGCGGTGCTCAATGTGGTGGTGGCGGTCTATATCTTCACGCTGGTGCCCGAATTCCTGATGCGATTCATCACCTGGATACTGGTGAATACGCTTTATCGCATTCGGGTGGAGGGCATGAAGCATCTGCCGGAAGAGGGCGCTGCGCTACTGGTGTGCAATCACGTGAGTTTCATGGATCCGTTGATCCTGATGGCAAGCCTGCGCCGGCCGGCGCGCTTCGTGATGTATTACAAGATATTCAAGATCCCGTTGCTGCACTTCGTGTTCAAGACGGCCAAGGCGATTCCCATCGCCGGCCAGAAGGAAGATCCGGCCGTGTTGCAACGGGCCTTCGAGGATATCGACGAGGCTTTGGCAAACGGCGAGCTGGTATGCATCTTTCCCGAAGGCGGATTGACCAGGGATGGCCAGCTTGCGCCGTTCCGTGCCGGGGTCGAGAAAATTCTGCAGCGCAGGCCGGTGCCGGTCGTGCCGATGGCTTTGCGCGGATTGTGGGGAAGCGTGTGGAGCCGGCGCGATTCCATGCTCGGACGTGCGCGCCTGCCACGCCGCTTTCGTGCACGCATCGAATTGGTTGTGGACGCCGCCGCACCTGCCGCGCAGATGGATGCCGCGGTATTGCAGGATCGCGTGCAAGCGCTGCGCGGAGATTTGGCCTAGCGCTAACAGGCCCTAGTGCAGCCAGCCGCCCACGACAATCAAGGCCACTATGCTCAGCCAGGTGAGCAGGGCGCGCAGCAATGCATCGCGCAGGCGGCGCAATTCGCGTAGCGGATCGGTACGCTCTTCGGCGTAGCCGTCGCCGCCCTCGATATCGGTGAGGACATCGGCGCGCGCCGCGGCGCCGAGGAAGCCGGGATTGGACAGATACCAGCTGTTGGGCGCGGCCTGCTGGTGCCAGCGGCGCCATGCGCCGATGACGGCATCCCAATGGCCGACCAGTGCAAGGGTGAACACCATCAATTGAGCGGGCAGCCAGTCCAGGCCGTTGGCCAGGTAGCGTGCATAGGTGCGGGCGTCTGCGTCCAGCGCCAGCGAACTGTCGTGGCCCAGTTGTCGTGCCAGCCGATACAGCAGCGCGCCGGTCGGGCCGAGCAGGAAAAACCAGAAGATCACGCCGAAACGGCGGCGCAGGGCTGCATAGGCAGTGGCTTCGCCCAGGTCGGCGGTAGTCCAGGCGACGGTTTCGCAGTCGTCGCACAGCGCTTGCGCGGCGGATTCGCGGCGCTGCTGGTCGGGCGCTTTGAGAATGGCTTCGATGTCCGCTTCAAAGGCGTGCGGTCCAAAGGAAAACAGCAGGACCGCCAGACCGAACACCAGTTGCAGCAGCGCCGCCAGCGGAAGGCCGTGCAGGATCCACGCGACCAGCGCGCAAGCGGCGATCGGCGCGAGCACGGTCAGCAGCACGCGTGCGCTGCCGCGCGTATCGGCCAATTGGGCCACCCAGCGACGAAAGCCGGCATCGCCGCGCCAATGCGCTAGTTGTGGCTGCAGATGCAGCAATCCCAGGGCGACAAGCGCGGCAAGCAGGCGAATGGCCATGAAGGCGGACTCCGAAAGATGACGCATTGTAAGCGAGCGAAGGGGGCCTGTTCAGGCCCCATCGAAGTCAGTGCGCGCGCTCGACCAGCGCGTCCAGGTCCAGCCCCGCGCGTTCGCGCAACCAGTGCGAGAGCAACTGGTAGGACACGGAGAGTCGGCTCGGCGTACCCAGGCTGCCGTCGGCCAGACCGTCGACGATCTGCCGCGGCGTGAACCAGCGTGCATCTTCCAGTTCGCCGTCGCGCAAGCGGATGGCCGGCGAAATGGCGTTCGCGGTAAAGCCCACCATCAGCGAAGCGGGCAGGGGCCACGGTTGCGATGAGTGGTAATGCACGTCGCCGACGATGACGCCGGATTCTTCGGCGACTTCGCGGCGTACGGCATCTTCCAGCGCTTCGCCGGGTTCGATGAAGCCGGCGAGCGTGGAGTAGCGGCCCGCCGGCCAGCCTGCTTGCCGGCCGAGCAGGCAAGCACCCTCGTATTCGACGATGACGATGATCGCCGCGTCCGTGCGCGGAAAGTGGAGCCGGCCGCACGCTGCGTTGGTGCATTGGGCGCGATGTCCCGACGACACCAGTTGCAAGGGCGAGCCGCAGCGCGCGCAGAACTGCGTTTCGCGCTGCCAATGGGCCAGTCCTTTGGCGTAGGCGAACAACCCTGCCTCCGGGGCGGCCAGGCGCAAGCCGGCTTCGCGCAGGCTCATGCGGCGGGCATCGAGGGCCGATTCCAGCGAGACGTGGTCGTGGTGCTCATCCAGCAACAGCATGAAATGCGGCTGCCCGTCGGCAATGCCGAGCAGGCTCCACGATGCGTCGGGCAGCAGCAGTTCGCGCTCGGCGGCATCCAGCCAGCGCAAGGCTTCTTCGTGGCGATGCAGGTAGGCATCGCCGGAAGGATCGAGCAATAGATACCGGGCGTTCCGGGCTCCGGCTTGCTCAGTGACCCAGTCGCCAGCGTCGCGCTGTTCGGAAACGCGATCGAGGATCAGGCTGAGTCCGGCGAAGGTGTTGAGGTTCGTCGAAGCCATCCGTGTCGGTCGCCGCTCAGGTGGAGAACGACGAACCGCAGCCGCAGGTGGTCTTGGCGTTGGGGTTGCGGATGACGAATTGCGAGCCGCTGAGGTTCTCGGTGTAGTCGATTTCGGCACCGGTGAGGTATTGCAGCGACAGCGGATCGACCAGCAGGGTGACGCCTTCGCGATCCAGCGCGAAGTCGTCTTCGGCGCGTGCCTCGTCGAAGGTGAAGCCGTACTGGAAGCCCGAGCAGCCGCCGCCGGTGATGTACACGCGCAGCTTCAGCTCAGGGTTGCCTTCTTCCTGAATGAGCTCGTGCACCTTGCGTGCGGCAGCTTCGGTAAAGACCAGCGGAGCGCCGGCCTGGCGGTAATCGGGGATTGCGACGATGGTTTCCATGGCGCGGAAATGGGGTTGATGCGGGGCGGAGTCAAGCATATCAGCAGCCGGCCCCGGCCCGCCGGGTCCCGCCGCGCCCGATTCAGGCGGTCGCGGCTTCCGAGCGTACTTCCGGGGCCGGCAGTTCGCGTTGGACGTGATCTTCACCCTGGTGCGCCATGCGGCCGTTCACTTGTGCGCCGGCTGCCATTTCCAGCGAGTTGTAGCGAACGTCGCCGACTATGCGGGCCTGCGCGGCCAGTTCCAGCCGCTCGCTGGCGTAGATGTCGCCGGTGACCTGGCCGTTGATCATGGCGTGCGGCACGCGCACCTCGCCCTGCACCTGGCCGTGCTCGCTCAGGGTGAATACAGCACTGGAGCCTTCGCCCAGCACCGAACCCTCGATGCGGCCATCCAGGTGCAGCGTGCCGGTGAAGCGGACATCGCCGCGGATGATCGTGCCGTGCGCGATCAGGCTGGTTTCGGCGTTTCTGGGTGCCGATTCGTTGCGTTTACGGCTGAGCATCGGTGGTGTCCCCCTGGTTGTTGGTCGTTGGGCTGGATAAGGCGTCGTTCCAGGCTACGGCGCGGCTGACTGGATCGCCATTTTCCGGCTGGACTGTGACATGCAGACGCGTCGGCTGAAAATCGGACGGCAGCGCAATGGTGGCGTGAAGCTGTTGGAAATACCGAAATCGAAAGGGGATTCCGGCTTTTTCGGAGGCATCGCCCAACGTGGACCAGTCGAGCTGCTCTACCTTGTTGTTGCGCAAGCCTTCCACGCTGATCGTGGTGGTTCCGCTGGTGTCGTCGTCGCGCTTGATGTTCTGCGTGAGGCTGATGGCGAGGTTCCACGCTTGCGAGTGCGGCACCGGTTGCAGCGACACTTCCTGCACTTTCAATCCTTCGCGCTGCGCGTCGCCGCCGACCAGGCGCGAATAGAAACTGAGATCCGCGCGCAAGCCGCTGATTTCCTCGTCGCGCTGCGAGATGGTTTCGCGCAAAGCTTTGGTGGCAACGTCGGTGACTTGCTGGGAGCGCTGCAGATTGGCGACCTGCTGCTTGAGGTCTTCGTTTTGCGTGGTGAGTTCGCGCAAATGGCGCCGGTCGGCGATGCGCGGCACGACGCCTTTCCATTCACCCACGGCGAACGCGACGATCACCGCGACCAGCAGCACGCTGCCAAGCCAGGCAAGCCCCAACCACAGCAGATAGCGCCGCTGGCTGGCGGCGTCGTGCGGGCGTACGACGTAGCGCGGTGGTGGGCGGGAAGGCATGGGCGGCCGTTTCGGAAAAGCCGAGGATATAGCCCGCTGGCAACGACACCGTCAAGGAATCTTCCCGCGCTTTGTGCCCGCAGTCGCTTTGCTGCGCTGCGGGCGGGCTTTTTCTTAACGTTAACTTTCCATCTTCGACTGCAGATAGCGCTCCGAGCCGATGTCCTTGACCAGGCTGAGCTGGGTCTCCAGCCAATCGATGTGCTCTTCTTCGTCGTGAAGAATGATTTTGAACATGTCACGGCTGATGTAGTCGGCGACGCTCTCGCAATATGCGATGCCTTGGCGCAGATCTATCGTTGCCGCCATTTCCAGGTCGAGATCGCCCTGGATGCATTCGAGCGCGTTCTCGCCGATACGCAGCTTGCCCAGGTGCTGCAGATTGGGCAGGCCTTCCAGGAACAGGATGCGCTCGATCAGGCGATCGGCGTGTTTCATCTCGTCGATGGATTCCTTGTATTCGTGTTCGGCCAATTCCTGATAGCCCCAGTTCTTGAACATGCGGGCATGCAGGAAATACTGATTGATGGCCGTCAGTTCGTTGTAGAGCACCTTGTTGAGGAACTCGATGACCTTGGCGTCGCCCTTCATGGCTGCTCTCCGTACGTTGGCTGAAATAGCACTATACGGATTCTGGGTACGGACGGGCGTCAATGCGGACTATTGGCGGATACGAAAACGCCACCGGGAAAGGCCGGAGGCGTCTCTTGAAAAGCTTTGGGTGGAATCAGGCGGCGACCAGGATAGGCAGATCGAGCGCGACCTGTGCCACGGCAGCATCCAGCGTGCTGCGTGCTTCGGCTTCGCAGCAGCCGCAACAGTCCGAGCAGCCGGTGCGCGCCTGCAGTTCCGGGAAAGTCCGCACGCCTTCCGTCGCGGCGCGGCGAATGTCGTGATCGGTAATGGCGTTGCACAGACAGATGTACATGGCCCGCATTTCAACGCGAATGCGAATGATTGTCAATAAGTGTTCGCTGAACGGGGGAGTCAGGCCGCCTGCTGCCGGCCCCGGTTGTTCCGCGGTTGCGGCCGGGGGCCCAGCTCGATGCTCAGGATGGTTTCCACCAGCGGGGCGAAATGGCGCAAGGCGCGGTGGTAGACGTCACGCTTGAAATTCACCACGTGGGCGGCCGGGTACCAGAAATCCACCCAGCGCCAGAGGTCGAATTCCGGCTTGTCGCAGGCATCCAGGCGCAATGCATCCTCGCCGCCGACCAGCTTCAGCAGGAACCACACCTGCTTCTGGCCGATGCAGGTCGGTTGCTGGTGGTGGCGGATATAGCGGCTGGGAAGCTTGTAGCGCAGCCAGCCGCGGGTACTGCCCAGTACCTCGACGTGCTGGGGCGAAAGGCCGGTTTCTTCTTCCAGCTCCCTATACATGGCCTCAAGCGGCGTTTCGTCGCTGCGCATGCCGCCTTGCGGGAACTGCCAGCCGTCGCGATGGATACGGCGCGCCCAGAACAGCCGGCCGTCTGCATTGAGCAGCACGATGCCAACATTCGGACGGTAGCCATCAACGTCGATCATCCAACCTCCTCGGATCACGTAGGCGCATTCCGCCGGGGGAATAGCGCATGTAACCCGGGATCGATTCAACCACAGCCTACAAAGCGGGAGCAAGCGAACCACTTGAACCGCAGGGGCCAGACTATTACACTGCCGCGCCCCGCCTGAATCCAGCCGATCCGGCTCCTAGGCGGCGAGACCCTCAAGGCTATGTAGCTCAGCCGGTTAGAGCACAGCACTCATAATGCTGGGGTCGGTGGTTCGAGTCCACCCATAGCCACCATATACGCATCCATCCCCGTCCATACAAGTCCGAAAAACCCAGATGTACCAAGGGTTTCGGGCGATGCGTTGTCTCATGCCGTCCAGCGTCGTCCATTGAAATCCACCATCTGGTGACGGTAGGTTTGACGGTAACAGGACTTACCGTCAGGGGTGTTACCGTCATGGCGCTTACCGACACTGCAATCCGCAAAGCCAAGCCAACGGACAAGCCGTACAAGATGACAGACGGCGACGGCCTCTATCTTTTGGTGAGTCCCAACGGCTCGCGCTGGTGGCGTTTTGACTACCGTTTTGCGGGTAGGCGCAAGACGCTGAGCATGGGCACCTACCCCGACACTGGGTTGGCCGAGGCTCGAGAGAAACGGGATGCTGCGCGCAAGCTGGTGGCGCTCCGGACCGACCCTGGTGCTCAGCGTAAGGCGGAGAAGGTGGCCGGTGCCGAGCGGGCCGCCAATAGCTTTGAGGTGATCGCCAGAGAGTGGCTCGAGGTGAAGCAGCCGGAGTGGACCCCTGGGCAGTTCGATAAGGAGCGCCTCCGCCTGGAGAATCACGCCTTCCCGCGGATTGGCGCCGCACCCATTGCTGCGATCGGCGTGGCCGAGATCCGCCCCTTGCTGGCGCATCTGGTGAAGCAGGGGCATATAGAGCAGGCCCATCGGCTTCGGCACCAGCTCAGTCGGGTGTTCCGCTTTGCCGTGGCCACCGAGCGCGCCAGCCGCGACCCTGCCGCGGACCTACGGGACACCCTGCCTGCGCGGAATCCCAAGAACCACCCGACCATTACCGACCCGAAGCAGGTTGGCGATCTCATGCGCGCGATCGACGGATTCACCGGCACCTTCCCCGTGAAGTGCGCCCTGCAGCTGGCGCCCCTTTGGTTCTGTCGACCTGGCGAGATCCGCATGGCGGAATGGTCCCACTTTGACCTGGACGGCGAGCACCCGACCTACACGGTGCCACCGGCGAACCGAAAGCTGAAGAAGGCAGCCAAGGAGAGCCCGCAGACGCCGCCTCACATCGTCCCACTCTCCAAGCAGGCGCTGGATATCCTCCGAGAGCTGCGCCAGCTAACCGGCCACGGGAAGTACCTCTTCCCCGGCGGGCGTGATCCCAGGCGCCACATGTCGGATGGGGCCATCAATGCAGCTCTGGCTCGTATTGGGTATAAGGGCATCATCACGGGGCATGGGTTTCGCCACATGGCCCGTACGCTGCTTGGAGAGATGGGGTGGAGTGCTGAGGCATTGGAGCGCCAGCTCTCTCACAAGGAGCCCGGCGTGGCGGGCGTTTACAACAAGGCCCAGCACCTGCCAGAGCGTAGGAAGATCATGCGGGCATGGGCTGACTACCTTGACGGGTTAAAGCTAGGCGACGAGATCGTACTGTTAGCAGGCCATCAGGGCGGGCGCGCCAAAACGAGCGTCGAATAGCCGTGAAAATCGCAGAGTACATAGGCTAACGGCACCTATGCCGCCCCCTTGTCTGGCCTTTCCATAGATGTTGTGGGGGGAAAGTGGCGCTCATCTCGGATGAGATGGCATGGCGCTCTATTGACTGCATATGGCTGCTGAAGGTGTTTCGAAAACCGTGACTTTAGGCCTTGCAAATACGGTCGATACCCATAAATACTATGGGTCATGGCAGACGTAGTCCCATTTCCCGGGCGAAGTGGTTTGCCCTCTTCACTTACGCCCGATGAGCTCGTAGCCCTGATCCGGGAACTCTTGGATCAGGGTGGAAGGATCGTCGCTCGAGAGCATGCATATACGCGCATGGAGGAACGCGAGATCAGCATGCGACAGGTCCGGCATGTGTTACTTCGTGGAGAAGTCATCCGTGGGCCCGAGTGGAGCAAGTATCAAAACTGGTATTTCACCATGAGGGCAGATACGGCCGGGCAGTTAGTGACAGTGGGCGGCGCAATTGATACGGATCTGATGGGACAAGCGGTGGTCGTAATAACCGTCTACTAAGTACGTCAGAAGCAGTTACGCACACAGAATCGAAGAGAATAGAGAGGAGTTATGGAGACGAACCTGTACCGCTACAAGGGGTGCGGTCTGGACAATGTCTACCTTCAAAATGGCTATACGGTGAGTACGCTTCAATCTGGGGATGAGGTTGTGTCCATCGAGGACATTGAGGGCCTGCACTGTGCGATCGCCTCGGTAATAGTTGATTCCGCATCGGCACTCGATGCTAAGACGTTTAAGTTCCTAAGGAAGGAGCTTGATATGTCGCAACGTCAGGTCGCGCAGATGCTTGACGTCGACGAGCAGACTGTCTCGTTGTGGGAGCGTGCGCGCACGCCGCTACCGCAACATGCGGATCTTTTGTTGCGTGCGTTGGTAAAGGAAAAAATGAGCGGCAACGCAGAATTGCGAAAGCTCATTCAGCTCTTTAATTCGCTAGATAGGGAGGCCCGTGCTATGGAGGCAAAGATTGCATTTGAAAAAGATGATGGGCATTGGATACAACGCGCTGCTTAATCCGTTTTTTTAACCCCGCTCCGGCGGGGTTTTTCATGTCTGAGAGGATGTCGTGAACACATATCGTATTTGGATGAAGGTCAGGCAAGATGGCTCCGCAGGACAGGACATAGAAATAGCCCGGGTCGTTCAAGCGACTAATGACTTAGAGGCTGCCGAGAAAGCAATGCTCACGGTGAGAATAGGGAACTCAGACGTCAACGCGGCAAATATCTGGGCGTCATCAAGAGAATGGATTCGAAACAGCTTGGTGATCGATACCCTGCAAGATGAGATTCGATCCACAGAGGAGATGTGCGCGCATGCATGAAGAGGAATGGCAGAAAGAGTTCGATAGGTTAGATGCTTTGTCGAAGCTGGCGCGAGATGATATCGCTCGGCTCGAGCAGGTTGGTCCGAGCTTGGATCTGATTAAAGCGTATGAGCGGATTGCCGAGATATCCGTCCGGATGTACGAGCACTTGAAAAGTAAGTTTTTTTGAATTTCCAAGCTTCGTATTAGAGGGAGAAGGTGACCGTGCCGCATAAATGGCACGGTGCCGCTGGCGCGCATCGCACTACTCGGCTCCACGCTCTCGCAGGATATGCTTGATTTCGTTCAAGGCGGCGATTTGGCGCATTTCAAACTCTGTAGGCTGCTCGAAGGTTTTAACTGACACGAGGCCACAGGTTATGCCGCCACCGCCTAGCAGAAGGGCGGAAAAATTTGTTTGACCATGCCAGTAAAGCCACAGTGCTCCAGCGCACAACAAAAGCGTTACTACCAACCATAATAGGGCTAGCCGCTTTACCTTTCCGAATCGTTCATTGCGCAATAGCATCTTGCGATGCGTGCGTTCCGCATGCAATTCATCATTTGCGCAGTGAATCAGGAGTTTGTGTTCAATGGACTGATCATGGATGTAGACGTCACCGCCCACATTGATATCTCCACCAGCATGGAAGTCCCGCATGAGTATCCTCCTAGAAATTTAGGGGCTCTAGCGCAAGAGCTTAGGCCTTGAAGCTTACTTATCGGCAGTCGGGTTGATGACTTTAGATATTTTGGTTGCCCACGGCGGCACTGCTCTATCCTACTTCAGCGTCAACTCACTAACTCGCACTGAGGGAAGTTGAATGATCCTTTTGGCAAGCAGCGGTCCGATCACATGGCAAGGAACGCTGAAGTCTGCTTTCGTTCTCTTCGTGCTCATGTGCATGCTTATCAGAAGGCAGTTTGTTCGCCGCAAATTGCTCAAAAAGAACGCGAAGGAAAGCTGGCCTGCCTGGCGGAAAGAGTGGCGTAGCAAAAGGCAGCGTAAGGCGGGTTAAGGCCTAAGCTTCCGAATCGTCATCGGGTTCGGTATCGATTTCGCGAAGACACTCTTCGATACGCTTGCGGGCTTCCTTCTCCCACGTTTCACTGCCAGCCCCCTGGGTCACTAGGTGCTGTGGCTCGATGAGTTGAATCCACCCCTTCCGACTGTCGGTATCTATGTCGTATTCGTGGATAAACGCGATGCCCATGTGCTCGCCGTGAACTTCGTGCATCAGCCACTCTCCTCCCGGTAACCAAGTGAAAGGTTACCTCCGGATGGGTAGCAAGTGACTGCGGAGCCGCCGGTCGAAGCAGACATGTAGGGTGAAGGCACGATTCCCCCTGTACGCGCCAGACGGTAGGCCGCGGAGAATCATATTGTGCGGTGCGCGAGTAGATGGAGAAGATTGGCTGATCCGTGAAGCTCGCCAGGCGCTAATATCGGCACGGAAGCTGTAAGGTTCGTAACACCAAATTGCGATTTGAGGGCATTTATGGCCGAAGCAATCGTGGGCCCATATCATGTAGGCAGTCTTGGATCCTGCACCGATCAGAATCGGGGATGGAAAGGTGAGTATGTGATCAGGCTAGGTGAGGAGCTGATCCACCGCGAGACTGTTCAGACGTATTTTACTGGCTTGATTGAAGCCAGCCATCACGCGTTAGAGATTGGAAAGCAACATGCTCAACGCCTGATCGATGAGGCAGAAGCAAAAGCCTGATCAGTTTTGCCGCGCCTAGGACGGCCACATTGCGTCACAAACATGGCCGCCACCTACTGGGCGTTGGCATTTTCCCTCCGCGAAAAGATAGACCCATCAACGCGTCTGGGTCGAAGGGGTTTCCTTCAAAACTTCTTCGATGGCGGCGATGACTGCACCTGGCTGGTCAAGCTGGATGTAGTGGCTGGTGTCGGCAATGACCCGGTTCTGTCCACGCGTCGAGCGGGAAGCTAGTTCGTCGTGCATCTGCATCCAGTTGCCGAGAAGTATCTGCCGCGAACGCTTCGTTTCGTCTGCCCTGAGCGGTGCCTTGGCCTCGTGATCCAGCGAGCGCGTAAGCACGATGAGCGGCATGTCGCCAAAATTTCGATGCGCAGCACGAACTTGTTCATCGCTGATGCCGCCGCGCACGCTTTCGAGTTCGGAAGCCAATGCCTTCTGATACGGCGGCTTGACGTATTTGGCTTCGTACGCCGCGTTAATGGCGGCCGACATGGTGGGATCGGGCTTGGTTATGCACTTTTGATACAGTTCGGATCCTGGCTTGAATCCGATTTCGGATTGCTTGATGCAAGCTTGGTGCTGCGCAATCCATCCGGACAGCATCTTTTTGTCATAGTTGGGAAACGCCTGGCGCAGTGCGTCGACTTGCCGTTCATTAGCGGGGTCCACCGCGACCATGCCTACCACCTCTGACCGATACCGACTGGCGAACAGCAGCATATTCAGGCCGCCGTACGAATGCCCCACCAGAACATAGGGTGCAGGGATGCGTGCATGGACCAGCAAGTTGTGCAGGTCGTCGACGATGTTGGCGCTGGTCCCCGGGCGCGTTGCCGGATCGCTGAATCCAATGCCCGCGCGGTCATAGGAGCAGGTGCGCGTAAGCTTGGCGATCACCGGCTGCACGAAGCCCCATACGGCGGTTTCGTCGCCCATGCCGGCATCGAAAACTACCGTAGGCGAGCCTTGTCCCATGCACAACAGATTTAGGCGCCGGCCAGGCGCCACCTCGACCATTTGCTGAGCTTGCGTATAGCGGAAGTCATCGACAATGGGTTGCTTTGTGCTCGATGTAGCCTGCGCGTACAACGGCGAAATGCTCGACGCCAACAAAAGCATCAGCCAGGAAGCTCGATAAGGGCGCATGGTCGCTGAAATCTCCAGATGGTTTGCCCGTGTGGCTGTCTTCGTGACGCGCCGTGCGAGGGCTTGCGTAAATGTATAAACCAGCTTTGCGGCCGTCCCATGCTTAACGTCATGGGCATGGCCGGCTGACAAGTGCGTTTTTCGCCGCCACGAAAGGCGCTTCATTCCGCGCGTTTTGTGCGGGTACGTCGCGGAGCGGCGTCCTTGCCGCCAATCGTCCCCTGATGCAGCGCCGCCGTTCCCGGTATGTGCCGTTTGAAGGCACGATTCCCCCTGTAGAGTTGCGTGCTTGCAACAGAGGGCCGCAGCATTTTGTAGGAATCCGCCTACAAGAGATGGCGACGGCGCCTGATAGCCCGCTCTCTCGAGGTTACGGAGAATAAGCCCATGCCCCGTGAGTCCCGCCGACGTTCGGCTGGTGACACGGATGTCAGGCGCTACAGGACGTGGCGATCCGACAATTGGGGCATCGTGCACAGGACGTGTACAAGGCCCCGGCAAAACCGGGGCTTTACTTTTTGGTGCCTGCGAAGAAGACCGTTTTAGGTATCCTCCAGTACGCGCAGCACCAATTCATCGCCATCGGCGAGCCATGCATGCTCGTCGACGAACCAAGAGCCGCCGACCTTCCGGCCCGGGATCTTTCCGTCGCTGAGCCAGCGGCGCAGGGTGATCTCGGACGGTCGACTACCTTGGTCGAAATACTTCGCCGCCCATTGTTGAGGTGTCATCAAGAGCATAGTGCCTCCGCACCATTAAGTGCTCAATATGCGTCGCAATGTCGCCTTCGTATCAAAAATCAGAGTTTCTCCCCCAAGTCCACGCACTACTTTGATGTGACCAGCATCTTCCAGCCGATGAATTGCATGTTCAACAAGCGGACGTGAAAGTTCGGCTACGCGTGCAATTGTGGCGCCATCCTTTGCATTGTCATTCAGTATTGCGAAGCCGACTTTGCGGATCAGGGGACCTTCCTCGGAACCGAGCACTTTTGAAATGCCATAGGTGGTTATTCGCGTGGGATACGGACCGGGTCCGAGATAGTGAATGATCTCGGCAAGATGCTGGCTGGCTAATATTTCAAAGCTTTCCGAAAGCAGCTCAGTGCCGATGCCATATCTAGTCGATGCTTCTGTAATTGTGTTGGCGTCAATGAAGCTGTTGTGACAATCTGCCGAATACTTTTCGAACAGTAGCTGCAATGCCGCCGCATCCGCTCGCGTCATGCCATTGATTTGGGGCAGCGATGTTGCTGTCGCATATGATGGCGCCTTCCCGAGGGCGGGCTTAGTTTTATGGCCAAATATCGAATCGACTACACGCCCTAAGCATTCGTTGAAGTTCCGCACGTCTTTGACTGGCTCCCAAACCAAGGATCGCAATGCTTGCGGAACTTCGCATGAGTCGAGAACAACGGGTATGACCTTTGTGCCGCGGCTGATTCTATTGACCACTGCGGCATTCAACTCTTCTCGTACCCAAGGTTTAGAAACGCTCACATTTGAAAGAATGATTACAACTGCAGCGGCCTCCTTCAGTCCCTCTTCGAAGATTTTGTCTACCAGGCTATCGCCCGGCAGCATTTCCCACTTGTCCACCCATGCATCAACTCCACGTTCTCGCAGGGCAGTCGCAAATGGAATTGCAAACCGTTCCTTGTCCTCACTTGCATGACTGACAAATACCTTCGGTGCCGTCATTGGATTCCCCTTCTGATTGCTATTTGAAGTATTTAGCATGTGCATAGGCCAACAACAGTATTGACAAGCAGTCAGAGCAGGCGCACCCTAAATCCGTCCCCGCCAATTCGGGGGCCAGGCGTGAGAACCTGAGTTGACATAGGCGCAACAGCGCCTACGGCGCTTTTTTTGTGCCCGTTGAGCTATGCCCGCTTTACGGTGGGCGTGCAGGGCAGCCATCCGCTGGCCGGCTTCCTATGTCGCCGGTTTCTCACTCCTGCACGTCCACCACCCTCGCCGCAATGGCAGGGTGGTCAACAAACCGTGGAGGGCAACAAATGAACGCCGGAGCAAACATCTCCATCGACATCGACGATGCCGAGGTCAGGGAACGGACTGCTGCACTACTCGACAAAGCCCAGGCAATTCTCGATCTGATTATCTCTGGCGCCGCCTCAGACGGTGACTTCAGAACTGTAACCAGCGCCGCCTGGGCCATTCGCGACATGATCGCGGAGGCCAATCGGATCAACGGCTGGTTCTAACGAAGCCTTCGCTTATCGATCATCAAAAACACCTAATCCCTAAATCTTTCAGAGGTGGACCATGAACATGAGACCAGAGAATATTGCGGTTATCCCTGCAGAAGCGGATCAAGCTCGCAAATTTTTTCAGTTCGCGGGAACCTATAACGTGTCGTCAGACACCTCGGCAGAGGCTATGGCGAGCGATGCTTCCTGTTTTCTCGAATCCGTCGAGGCCATGCTCAATAAACTCATTTTGGGCTTCAGTAGCGATGTCCCTCTTGAAGATCAATCAATGATCTTTGGTATACGCCACTTCGTTGAGATGGCAAACAACCTCTGCCAGGAGATTCGAGCCGATCTTGAGAGGGTGCGTCGCAACACGCAAAGCGCAAAATGACTTGATAGGCTGTGTGTAGCCGGTTTATGCCGCGCCTAGGCTGATCCCCTAACAACGCCCACCTTCGGCGTCTGGCGCGGCTCCCATTTGAAGGGCGCTTGAAGGAGCGCAGTGTGGGAAAGGTTGAGCCACTCACCGTCGAGCAACAGCTTCAGCGCCTAAACGATTGGCAAAGGGCCATTGACGATAGACCGAAACCCTCAAGTGCCACGTCTCGTGAGCGATTCGTTGATCAATGGGACGCTCTTGAGTCGGCGGACCCCTCCATCAAGGCAAACGCGGGATACCTTTTACGCGGCTCGACACACAACAACAAGCCGCCGCTCGCGCAGCTCTTCGAGTACGTTGAGGAGGGCTTCTATCCACCGCCTGATTTACTGCTGACAGTCCTGGATGTGTGGAACACATACCGGCAAGCAGCCGGCGACGTAGAGCTGGAAGAGGCTTTCTTTGGGAAGCCTAAGCCCAAGGCCGGGAGTTATGCTCGTCGAGAAATGAAGAAATGGCGGGATGCAGGTGCTGCGTTCCAGTTGGGTGAGCTCATGGCCGAGGGCAAGACTAAAGACCAAGCTTCCGAGATCATTTCGGACAAGTACGGCGTGTCAAAGGAATCAATGAAGAAGTTAAAACCGATCGATCCGATCCGCCCCCCCAAATCGGAAAAATAAAGGGGTTATTTTTCCTCGCATCGCAGCTTTTCTGTGTTCAATATCTAGACCGTCCAAACCAATCGGGGACGGCACGGCGCAATCCGTAACCGTCCATCCAGCTAGAGGGCGGTCACATGCAGGCACAATCCACTCAGCAATACGTGCGCGTTGGCGACATCGTCACGACCCGCAAATCCGGTAAACCCGAAAAAATCGGAATCCTTCCAATCTCCAGCGCCACCTGGTGGGCTTGGGTAAAGGCCCAAAAAGCACCAGCACCTTTGAAATTATCCCGGGGCGTCACTGTTTGGCGCCGTGATGACGTCATCAACTTTGCGGAATCTCTGGCTGGTGGGGCCGTCCAATGACCGGCGCCAATCGCCCGCTAGACGAGGTCGATGCCCAACTGCTGGCGGCTTGTCACAGCATGGGCGTCCTGGCTGACCATATCGCCTCCCATGGGCTCCAGGAACAGCCCCTGATCAACCTGGAGCGGGTGGCCGATGGGTTCCAACGGCTCACTGTCGAGCGACGCGCAGCGCTGATATCCGCGGGGATCGTGGCGTGAGTAATGCCGTCATGAATGCCTGCTGGCCCCTCCAGATGCCGCCGACGCCCAAAGCGGTATTGATCTCGCTCGCCGACAAGGCGAACGAAGTGGGGTACTGCTGGCCTTCATTGACCACGATTTGTGATCGGACGTGTTTTGGTCGCACCGCGGTTATCGACGCCATCAAATGGCTGGAGGCTCACGGCGCACTGAGGGCCGATCGAAGCAACCGCTATAAGACTTCCTATACGGTCACCCCTGCGGCATATGCGCCTAGTGAACTAGTCCGGGAGACGGACGACGAAGTCCGGCAGGCGGACACTAACCATCAAGAACCATCATTAACCACCACTAAGAGCAACCATCAGCGCAAACGTGCGCCAAATATGTCAGGAACTCGATTCGACGAGTTCTGGACAGCCTACCCGGTGAAGACCGAAAAGCGCCAATGCGCCGAACTCTGGCTGTCTGAGAACCTCGACCAATACGCCGACGCAATCCTGGTCGACATTTCGGCAAAGCGAGAAAGCGACAAACGTTGGTTGGGTGGATACGTACCCAACGCGCGGACCTATCTCAACCAGGAACGCTGGAACGACCCGGTGCAACCGCAGCAACAACATGCGCGCCGACCCTCGGTCACCGACCAGTTCACCAATGCCCACTACGAAAGCTCCCGCGAGGAAGAGCTTCCCGAATCGCTTAGGAGTCCTGCATGAACCTCGATATGCAGATGGTCGAACTGCCTGTGCAATGCAAGACGCATGGAGCCCAAACAGTGCAGCGGATCAAGTCACTCGATGGAGTCGAATTTAATTTCGATCGTCCGGCAGAGTGTCCCGTATGCGGCGCTGAACAAGCTGCCGCCAAGAATCGGGAGGAGGAAGAGCGCCGGCAGCGTGAGATTTTGCAGGGCTATATCGATTGGGCCCGGCTGCCACTTCGATACAAAGGCGTCAGCTTCGGCGACTACGACACGTCGCTTCCGGAGCAGAAGCGAGTTCTGGAGATATGCCAGCGATACGTGACGCGCGTGGCGACCAACACCTACCGCGGTTGGCTAGTGCTCTCAGGAGTACCTGGCACGGGCAAAACCATGCTTCTTTGTTGCATCGCAGTCGAGCTAGCCAAGCAACGGTTCCGGTCGCATTACACCACTCAGGCCTCAATGGGGAGGGAGTTTCGCGCAACCTATCAGCGTAGTGCGGAACGTTCTGAGCCCGAACTATTTGACCACTATTCGAAGGTTCCACTGCTTTTACTCGACGAACTGGGCGCCAGCAGTACGGAGCATACCGACCGAATGGTGTTTGAAGTCCTCGACACCCGATATGCCAACAACCTCCCGGTTGTGATTGCAACCAATCATCCCCGCGGCGCCCTGAAGGATGTCGTAGGTGAGCGTCTGTTCGATAGGCTCAATGAGGAAGCTGCCTTCCTGGCCTTTGATTGGGAGAGCGGCCGCAAGCCAGCCGGGCTTCGCACGAGGCGGGCATCGTGATTTCGACTTCCATGCACACAACCAAAATCGATCTCGCAACTGGCGCCATTACATGGCTGATCTCTCCGTGGCGGAATGGCGCCATTTTTTAAATGCAGAGATCACATGCGTCGCTATTAGAAGGAAACATCCATGGCAAACAAAAAAATCCTTTCCATAGACATCGACGACGAACGCTTTAAGGTGTTCTACGAGCAGTGGAAGGAGTTCAGTGTCGATTTGGAGAACATGCCTGACGAATGGAAGGAGTTGGCACAGGAAGCCGAAAAGAGCCATGAAGCAATTGCCGCTGCAGCGGGAATGCTTCTTGAGAATTTGAGTCAGGCCAGCCGGCATGCGAAGGACTTGGTCGATCACCTCAAAAATGCTGCTGACGCTCAGAAGGATTTTGTTGCAGCATCGACCGATGGCGAGATCACGCTCAAAAAAATGGGCAAGGAGGCAAAGGAGTTCGCCGGAACCATATTCAATCTCGGCAAATTTCTGATGAAGCTCGACGTGATTGGTGCAGTCACGAGCGCAGGCGCTTTTTGGGGTATCGACAAGCTCGCTGGCGGCGCTATCGAAAGTCAAAAATTTGCACGCGGCCTTGGAATGACAACCGGTCAGTTAAAGGCCTTTGGGACCGACGTCGTCTCCAGAGGGTATTCGGACGCCTCGACGTTGGACACGGTTTCCAATGCAAAAAATGATTTTCTCGGGAGATCCTACCTGTCAATGGCGACCGGCCTGACTGCGCAGCAGGTTATGGACATGGATGCGGGCTCGATCGCGATAAAGCTGACCCAGCGTGAGCACGATCTTTGGAATAGCACGTCACCCGGTCAGCGCCCGCTCCTCAGCCAGCAGCCATGGTTCCAGGGCTTAGGTCAGGGAACGGCCCAGTTCCAGCGTAGTGGCGCCGCGTCGCAAGACGAGTTGACCTCGGCGCTGACGAATTACCAGAACGACAGCCGCCAGCTCAATATCAACGACAACGATACGAATGCCCTTTTTGACTTCAAGCGGCAATTGGTGCTCGCGGGGCAAATGCTCGAGACCGATTTTTCCGACAAGCTCGCCGAGTTGAATCGAAGCGGCGCGCTATCAGGTTTCATTCATGCACTTGGCGACGACGCGAAGATCCTTGTCGACGATGTGCTGAAGCCGGAGAACCTAAACAAGATCAAGGATGCGCTGTCCGATACGGCGCGCTTCTTGGGTTCTGAGGACTTCAAGAAGGATCTCGATGCAGGAGCTAGCGCGATCAAGGAGTTTGCCAATACGACGGCCAGTGTCGTCGACTTTCTCAAGAAGGAATTCCCGGCGGCATCTGATCTGCAAACTGCCAGGGACATCATTGAAGACCCGCTCGGCGGCTCTCACAAGAATCCGAAAGATGAGAACGGTGTCGATCGCGCTCTGGATTTCCTGCACTACAGCAAGCAGGAATACGATCATGTTGTGCGAAACGCTGCGCAATTGGCCCTGGGTTCCATTATGAAGAGCGGCGATGTCGCTGAACAGCACAGTGTTGGCGCGAAAATAATCGGGAGTCTCGCAAGCAGCGCTCTTGACGACGGGGCCGATTTCGCCGGTGGACCGAAGAACGTGATCGACCGGGCCAAGGCCGAAGCACTGTTTCGACGCCTTGAGATGGCAAAAGGGCTTCCGGCCGGAATCATGGATGCGCTTGCCTACAACGAATCCAGCTACGACGCATCGGCGGTCTCGAAAAAGGGAGCGCAAGGGTTATTTCAACTCATGCCTGAAGTTTCCAAGGCACTTGGGATGACCGACCCATTCGACTGGCGTCAGAGCGCGTTAGGGGCGGCAGAACTGCTGGAGGAACTGCAGCGGCGCTACAAGGGCGATCTCGCGAAAGAGCTTGCCGCCTGGAATTGGAATCCGAGCGCTGTCGATAAAGATGTTGCGCAAAACGGACCGGACTGGCTCAGCCACTCGCCGCAGGAAACCCAGAACCTTTACCAGAAGGTTGTCAAAACGATGCGGTCGAATCAGACCGGCACCAACGTGACTGTGACCATTGTTAACAGAGCCGGCGCCGATATCGCGGCCTCCGTGAACTCAGGAGGGATCTGAGATGCGTTATTACGACATAGCGCTATTCAATTCCAGCGGAACTTCCACCAGTGGATCGACACCTTTTCGCCGTTGGACATCGCATCCGAATGGTCAATATGACCCCACTGCGCCACTGGTGGAATTCGATATGCCTGTCTCTGCCTACGGGGCGCCCGTCGGCGCACAGGCCATAACGATCCACGGCGTTCCTTTGACGGATCTGAGTCAGGCATACCAGCTCGCTGGCATGGAAGTCGTCGTCACAGGCGGCATGAAGATGGGCCTCCCATTGGCGAATCCAAACCAGGCCGGATTACTTCTCAAAGGTCAGGTCTTTCAGTCGTATGGAAACTGGCAAGGCACGGACATGCGGCTTGAATTGGTGGTTTATCCATCCCAATACACTAACGATTTACCGGGAAACTTCGTCGTCAATTGGCTGCCAGGTCAATCGTTGATCGACGCATTGAAAACAACGCTCAAGATTCCTTATCCCAATATTCCGGTCAGCATCAACATAGGCCAGAACTTCGTCTTCGACACCGCCGAGGTTCATTTCTGCGCGACGCTGGAAGAGCTGGCGCAGTACGTAAGCGATCTGACCGCCTCAGTCTTCAAGCAAGAGGTCACGATTACGCTGCAGGCGGGAAAGTTCGTCATCTTCGATAAGACCTACCAGCCCTCACCTATTGAGATCGCTTTTACGGACCTGATTGGGCAGCCGACCTGGATCCAGCCGAAGGTGATGCAAATGAAAACCGTGATGCGCGCGGACCTTCAGATCGGATCACGCATCACCATGCCGCAGGGATTCCAAAATGCCCCAGGACTCGTTACCACTCTCGGCAGCTCTTTGCCATCGAGCGTTAAATACCAGAGCGCCTTTCAAAACAATTTCACCGTGACCGAACTGCGCCACCTGGGCAATTCCCGGTCTCCCTCAGGCGAGGACTGGGCCACCGTATTCAATTGTTTTGAAGGGGGCTGATCGTGGCAAACAACTCGGCAAAACTCTGGATTCAGCAAAGTCTCAATGACACGGCAATCCAGCGTGCACAACAGGCTATCCGGAGCACCGGTCGTGCGCTGCCATGTAGCGTTGTGGCCGTGCAGGGAGCGCTGGTAACGGTGAAGTTCGAGGTCGATTCCGCGCCCTGGACCCTGCCCCAGATCACCATACCCAAGGCGGAAAGCCAGTGGGTGCGGATGCCCACCCAGGTGGGAGATTTAGGGGTGACGATTCCGGGTGATGTCAGCCTTGCCGGCGTTAGCGGCATGGGCTCCGGCATCGCAAACATGGGGCGCCGCGGCAATCTCGCCACGCTTGTCTTTCTGCCCCTCAGCAACAAGAACTCGCCGCCGATCGACCAGGACGCGGCTCAGATCGAGGGCCCAAATGGGGCCATCATCCGGACATCGAGCGGTAGCGCCTCCCTGACCGTCAACGACGACGGAATCACCATGAGCTTCGGCGGGAAAACGGTCCTCCTCAACGGGAGCGGACTGACGATCGACGGCGTGCTGTTTGACACCCATACCCACCTGTATGCACCAGGCACGGGCACGCCGACTGAGACGGGAGGGCCGCAGTCATGACCAGGGAGACCGCTGCAGCAGGCTTGACCGCGGATGACGGGAGGCAAAAGGAGCGCTTCGATCTCCGATATTGGAAAACCCTCCGCAAGAAGCCTAACCCGGCCCCAGGCGAGACGAAGCGAGGTATTCCTGCTGACTATGCCGGCGATGATCCTCGCTTGTGCAACACCAGGACTAAATCGGGCCGTCCGTGTCGTGCCCTAGGGGTATATCCGAACGGGCGTTGCAAGGTCCATGGTGGGGCGCCGACCGGCCTGGGAACACCAGCGTGTAAAGCCACATCTGCGAAAGACCTCCGGGCACGCAGGAAGCTAAAGAACCGGGTGGCAAAGGCAATCGAACAGATATAGGAATCGTCTAAGGAGACGTGAGGACGGGGAGGGAGCCCATCTTTGCGCCATTCCTACCCACTTCGCGCACGCGTACGCGCGCGAGGGTCGGGATCAGGCCGAGTACGGGGTCCCACATGCCAATCCCCCTAATGCGCGCGAATGCACTTGGTGACGTTGGGCGTTATTCGATCTGGCAGAGATTTTTGGGTGCCGGCCCGTTCGTCAGGAAAATATCAAGCGAATTGCTGTCGCCACCACTTCCATGGCCTGTCGAATAGGCGAGATAGGCGATTTTTCCTGGCATCGAAATGCGGGCTCCGGAAACCGCCTGGCCCATGGCTTCGTTCCGGCAAACCGGGTCGACCTTGAAGCCCGCAGATTTCAGCTCATGGTCGATTGAAAACTCACACTCGACGGTATCGCAATGTGGCTGCAGGCTAATCACTTGCGGCGGAAACTTCGCCGGCATAGACGAATGGATGAAGATTTCCCAGCTCACGGGCTCAATCTTTTGCCGAAGGTTCTTTAGTTCTTTCCCGCCCACGGAAATTCGCGCTTCGCCCCGGCGACAGGTTGCGTAGGCTCCGCATCCTTCATCCTGGACTCCTTGCGATAGCCATTTAATCGAACTATCAGCACCGGCCCCCATGGACCAAGGAAGATCCGGATCCGCTGGCGCCAGTAGCACTTTGATTACCTTGCCGAGGGGCATGGGTGTGAGCTGGTCGACGTTGTCATCGGCGTGCGCCAGGCCAGCGGCCAGCAAGCATCCAATGAGCGCGCATGCGATAAGCGAGAGCTTCATTGCGGTTTCCCCTTGCTGACGTTTGGAAGGCCAGATGCTACCTCCAATTCTGTTAGCCAGTGCAGATGTGTGGAGTGGCGGGGACAGTTCGATTCCTGTGTCAGGAACTTCGCCGTCCCCTGAAGGCCGCGTCTGACCGTGCAACACTGCAGTCAATGCGAATAGATACCCATGCATCTACCCTCATTGAAGCGTGGCAGCTTGCGACCTTCCAGGATCGCCCTCACCATGGGGACAGAGAACAGGATCGGGATCTCACGCATGGCTGATTCCACTATCGAGCGTCGTTTCGAGGTAGCCGGACAGTTCTGCACGGCGATCTTGTCGGAAGGGTGGCCACGTGGGGGTTGGAAAGCGCGTGTTCGCCTTCAGGATGGCCGGGAGCGTCCGGTTCCTGGCGTCTTCAATACGGAAGGCCAGGCGGTCATTGCTGCGTCGCGAGCGGCGGAAGACATGTTGCATTCTTGATTGCGCACTGATCGCCCTCACGGTAGGGGAGCAGAACAGGATGAGGAATTCACGCATGTCGGTTACTCGCAAAATCCAACACCCGGATGGGACGATCGAGCACTGGCACACCGTTGTTCACGAAGGCTTGCCTTTTGAGGTCGCCGTCATTCGTGACCCGCACGGCACCTGGCGCATGAAGAGCTACCAGGTCGAAGGTGGCGTCCCGATTTCCCTGTCGCTTGGAGAAGGATTTCCGAGTGAAGCCGCCGCGGTGGAGGGCGCCAAGGTCACGGCATGGGAAGACATGGACGAGTTCGATTAGGTAACTGCTCATCCGCGTACTTCCGGATAGGCGTTGTGTTCGACGTCATCGAGTAGGTGGACGAAGCAAAGGGTAGGGATCGTGAGTTCTCAGTGCTTCCTCCGCTGTCCGTCGGCGTGGGGTAACAGGGAACAAGCAAGCTCCGATGCCAATGGCAGTGGCGCACGGTTCATGCCCATGGGGCCGTCAACGTCGGTCAAATCTGTTGAGTGGCCTTGAGAGGCTTTACTTAAACCGTTGATTGTTTATCCGCGAAGTACCTAGCTTGTTGCAATGCTTCGCGTGCAACTTCACATTGCGTGCTTTTGTGTGAACCAACAAGGTGCCGACGAAGACCTTCGGGATGCGCAAAACCATTGGTGGGGTTGTAGTAGTCCTGAGCACTGTCCCCACAGAGTGGGCAAATAGCTCTCTCCCCTAGAGATTCGTAGTCCGTTCGACGGTCTTTAGGGATGATCGGGGCCTCGTGAATGACCTGCTCGATAACCTTTTCGAACCAGTCATAGGCTTCTTGCCACGACTTTAGATTGTAGGGCGGTGAAAGAACTTGGCTAGTTGTTTCGCCCGTAAGTTTGATAACGGTTCGCCGTGCAAGATAGAGCTGCTCTTCCAGCTCGCGAATCCGAGCGTGTGGTGATGACGTGAATTTCATGCGCCCCTCCTAGACGTTATGTGATCGCCGCTGATATCTGACGATAAGAACCTAAGTCGGTCGATCATAGATCGATCGGAAGCACCCGGTGTAGGCTACGAGTTACCCGTTATCGACCATCAATGTGCGGCAATAGGTGTCGACGTTAGTTATCGCTGATTTGTGTGACCGGGGAAATTTAGGTCGTTGTAAGCCAGCATGATCCTTCCGCAGCTTGGGCACGCTGCTGCGTTATCGCTGACTTTGTGATCACAATCCGGGCAGTTGATCAAAGCGATGAATCCATCCAGACAAATCGGTTGGCTTATTTAAGCCACTGCGACACACCGCCATGATGCGAGCAGGTGCCGCGGTGATGGAGGCTAAAGCTATAGCTGCCGTCCCGGCACTGCGCAGAAGCACCAGGTGGGACAGCTCCAGACACGGTATGGGCTGGGCGATGCACGACCACCCCGTCCCTATTGACGTAAGCGCCCTGTTCTATCAGCTGGGTTGAGCCGTTTGTGACGCTGTGCGCCGGCTGCGTAGTAGTGGTTGGTTGAACCTCCTGGCCAACCGCTGTGGCGCTAAGGCCAAGCGCCAGCAATGAAAGCAGGCAAATCCGAATGCGCATATATCCCCTAGGCCGTTCTTTAACTGAAGGACAGAAGCAAGTGCTTTGCCAGATCATCCGCCTTATTGTGGATTCCGGCCAGGATAAACATCGACTCCGGTAGATGCTGGCCAGCCGGCTGGTGGCGATCACGCGTGCTGAGGGAGAATTGCGCGCTATATTCTCGAAACGTGCGCTTTCGAGGCAAAGCGGTCACTGTTGTCATCGCCAAGGGGAGGGGAAATGACCAAAGAAGTCTGGCTCGTAGAGAATGGGGCAAGTCCGCAGGCGCTGAGCGCGCTGCGCGAAGCTCTGCCGCTTCTTCCTCCCTCCTATCTGGACCTTCTCTCTCGTGGAAACGGTGGCGAAGCCGGTTTGGCGGCCCCGCCGCTGATTCTAGTCCTTGATCCAGCAGAGGACGCACTTTCCTTTTGGCATAGCGGGGTTTGCACAATGGAAGGGGTGTTCGTGTTCGGGGGAAATGGCGGACTGGAGCTGTTGGCTTTCGACATGCGAGGGAATCAGCCGTGGCCTGTCATTTCATTTGATCCAATCGATCCTGATGGAAGCGTTGAGACGCTAGCAGACGACTTCCCGGCATTTCTGCGTCTCGTCGAGGCGATTTGAAGATTTGGAACTG
Organism: Dyella mobilis; assembly: GCF_016904945.1. Lineage (GTDB taxonomy): Bacteria > Pseudomonadota > Gammaproteobacteria > Xanthomonadales > Rhodanobacteraceae > Dyella_B > Dyella_B mobilis. Next base: position 674 of record NZ_JADIKF010000038.1, on the reverse strand, counting down.
TCTCGTTTCGACCCATAGCGGACCTCAGCGAGCTGGAAGACAGGGAGAGGGAAAATGGGAACCTTGTGGACTGTTTGGCCGCTGGACGATCAGATGCGGACTTGGCTTGATGAGATCGGAGTGGGCTATCCGGATAAGCCATCTCGATTCCCGACCGGCGCCGAAATTAAGGCAGCCCTTTCCCGCTTACGCGACCTGTCAGTGAGCGTAAGCGATAACGGGCTGAATGCGACATGGCAGGCATCCATCGAATCTCGAGAATCTCGTGACGCTGGCCCCTGGACGTTGTTAACCATCAACAACTTTACGGGCGACGATCTACCTCAGGAAGTCTGCTTTGAAAAGGGTTGGGAAAGCCTCATCAAACGTGTTCTAGGTGAGTTCGCCCAAAGCAGCGGTCCGCTGGTTCTATTGGCTGATACGGGCGATGGCGAACCTCAAATCGTTGACCATTGATAGCTGACTGTAGTTGAGGCAACGTCCGCTTTCGACTGCGATCTCAATGGGTCAATGCAACCCACGGCGGACGTTTCAAAACGGGGCAGGCGCACTTTCTCAAGCGACAGCGTACTCACCCTTGCGGATAGCCGGACGGATCGGCAGCGTGAGGTCGCCGGCGATGAGCTGCAGTTCGCCGTCCTGGATCAGGCATTGCAGGCGCATGCTGCGCTCGC
>NZ_JADIKF010000039.1 GCF_016904945.1 Dyella mobilis | reverse complement strand
GCCGGGCACTCTCCCCACGTGCTTTGCCCACCATGATCGCGCCGCGCTCTTCGGCACTTAGATGACTGTAATTCCTCGCCATGCAGCACCTCGGTTGGGGGTGTTGCACTTGAGTCTAGAGACCGCCAATCGATAAAAATGCCAAGCGAGGCCAAAGCTGTCAAGCAACGTTACGCATCAACGGTACGTCCTACCCTGGATCTACGGGTCGAGGAAATGGTCATGCGGAAATGGATGCGCTTCACCGATTCATCGAGGCAAACCCGGGCGATCGCGAGACAACGAAGGCATCCATCCGATACTGCGCAGCACTTCTGCAGCATGATGAAACACCCAAGTCTGTCTCGTGCCCGTCCAGACCCTGCTGCAAAAAATGCTCGAAAGTTTTGAAGGATCTTGGCTTTGAATTGGCCGCCGGAACAACGTGGAGCTCGACTCCCATGGGCTCCACCGAGTGGGGGGCGTCATTGAACGTCCGGGACCTGCTAAGCCTTTGCGGTGTGGACTACGATGCGGTGAAAGCGCTCGCGTGATGGTTGCCTACTGTCACGGTCATTTTGATCTGGTCAAAAATAAGGCAACACGACCCCGTTGTTCCTAATGCCAAAGGAGCTCTAGTGCAATGAACTTGCCGACCGATAGGAATGTGCTGCGACAAGCCTGCCGAATTCTCTTGGTGACGTTAAAGAAGTCGAGCCAAAGGGCTTTGGGGCGTCAAAAGCGGTTGGAAGGCAATCGCCGCAACGTGTTGGTTTTCATGATTTTTGCAAGCTCCATCTATCTCGGATGTGGCGCCGCTGTATATGCGCAGGCGCAGAGTGCTGGCGTGAATTCTCAGCAACTCTCGGATGATTTTCTAAATGCGCTAATTAATTTACCAAGAAAACATCAGGGCCAAATTTCATATGACGAAGTTGATGCGATGATAATGCGCAGACTCAAATGCGTGGACGATACCCACTCCGAAAGCATGGGAAAGAACGGCGATGACAAAAACATTAAATACGTCTATGTCAAGTCGCATTGTCTTGACGGATCCAAGGTGGTGTATACGGGAGAAAGTAAAACCCGGGAAGGCGGCAATTTTAAGTACGACTTGGATATAGCTTGGTTCCCTTCAAAGGCTACCTGCATACCTGCGGAACATGTCGAGGCTTTGATCAAAGCCGATGACTGGAAGGCCGTTCAACCTGTGTGGGACCAATCACCTGGCGGAACTCATCAGTCGAACATGAATATTCCCAATTACATGCCTTACCAATCCAGTGGGGCGGGCAGCGCAACGTTAGGTTTTCAATGGTCCCTTCCTGCAGGAAGGCAGTCGATGCTTGGAGTTCCCATAGGGCAAAGCTGTCTAAGTGGTCTGGAATTTTCCGAGCCGCAAGCACGAATTCAACGAGCGTCCACTCTAGGAAGATCATGAAATGACGACCTTGACCTTGCAGCAAGCGTTGACGACGCTTCAGGCTAGCATGCTGGATGCGGCGGGAACTCCACCCAAGCGCAGCAGGCGGCTCAGCAAGAATACACGACGTTTTACAATGCCGTTGCGGAATAACCGGGTCAGGTTGACCTATTTTTGATCAGCCGAATCTGCTTGCTCGTGTGGCTGGCGAAAAAGAAGCTCCATGACACGGTTATATTGATCTGGTTAAAAATAAGGCAACATGACCCCCTTGTTCGTCAAAAATAACCCAGTTGTTCCGATGCCATCCTTGCCGAGGCAGACCAGCTCAACAAGCAGCACCTCGCAAATGGCGGTAGTGGGCCATTGATCACCTACACGCGACCACATGAATCCGACCTATTTACCAAGGCGGAGATTCGGCACATGCTCGCCCGGTATCAGCAACAGCGGAGAGCAGAACCCGCCTCCTGCCAGTAGCGGCCCCAGCACCACCAAAATGAACAAGGCCGTCAGCGCATAACCACGACTTTCACCCTCGCCAGCCTGCCGCTCACCCGGTACGCTGGCGTTTTTTTTGCCACCGGGAACAGGGGACCCAACACATGAATCACTGCACCACCACCATCATCCTTGCCACCGCCGCGCTGGTCGCCATCGCATCAACCGCCACGCACGCTGCCAACAAGGTAGCGCATCATCAGATCAAGCTAAGCAGCAACGTTGCCGGCTGCACCACGACGGCCACCACTGAGCTATCAATCAAGGTCATGAACTCCGGCGATCAGGCGCAGATGGAGAAGTTTGTCGACGCCACGGTCGCCCGTGGTGAGTGTGCGGCCATCCTCGCGGGTACCGTCGTTACCGTTGGACACGGATATGAGGGCGATGCACCGCCGGACACGATGTTGACCGAACTGATCGTGCCGGGCCGGTCTACGCCGCTATGGGTGCAGTTTGGATCGGTCGCCGTCGACATGATCGACGCGAAGTGACCACGGCACCTACACCATGAGCAAAAAGGCCCGCATTGCGTGGGCCTTTCTATTTGCGTAGTGGTGGTCGCGGCGGTCAGACCTCGATCACATGCACATCGGCGCCTAGTGGTGCTTTATCCAGCAAGCGCACGTCCGCCGCTGGCGCGGCATTGTCGCGCACGGGTTGTCAGCGCCGCCTCCGCGCTTGACGCGCTCGATGAAGCGGTACCACGTTCGAGTGTTAGCGTCGAAAAACGCCCTGATAAGGGCGCCAATCGGTCCCGTGTCAAATGTGCGCCGCGCGTGCGCGCACTTGCGGCACAAATGCGCTACTTATGAGCAGAGGTGCTTGCAGGTGCTGGTTTTGCTTTCTGTCCTAGCTGATTGGCCTCGTTTGCGACAAGTTCCGTCCCCTTTTCGTGGCAGGCTGGCGGAATTGATGGCGCCGCACTTGTACTGCTTACAATCTGTTGAACGCATTCAGGCTGGTTGCCAGCATAGGTATGCTTGAACGTTGACCAGGCAAAAAATGCAAGGCCGAGAATTACGATCACACCAATTACAACGAAGGCGATTTCCCCTTTTTGTCGCTTCATCCCTACCCCTCGCTATGTCCAAACAATCTCCGACATGCAGCATGCGCAGCGGTCACCGCTTCCGCTCTGAGAAAGCCCGTCACCGCAGCATGCAGCTCCCTATACGCCTGCTTTTGCATTCGGCAGCGCCGGGAGGCTTCTGCCCAGCTCGTTCATCTCATCAACGCCAGGTCGTGGAAGGTATGATAGAGCACCAGGCGTGCACGGAACTTGTTTACCCCAAACACCAGCGGACGAGTGCGTCGATCCGCCAGCAGCTCAGCGATGAGCTGGGGAAATGCAAGTCGGGCCAGTCCTTCTTGTCGCCTGAGGCCACCGCCAGTGCGATGACCTGGGCGCGGCGGTTGCTTACACACCCAAGCGGGTCAATAACCGGGGTCAGTAACCGGGTCAGGTTGACTTACTTTTGATCAACCAAACCTGCTGCTCGCATGGCTGGCGGAAAAGAAGCTCCATGACACGGTTATTTTGATCTGGTCAAAAATAAGGCGACACAACCCCGTTGTTCCGGACCCCGTTGTTCCGCCATCGATCCATCGAAAGGCTACCGAGCCGCCTTCACATCTTCGTCACACACCCCCTGCGCTGCTGAATCTCGGCGCTGCACTCACCAATTTTTGGCGGGGGCAGATGCTAGATTGCCCGCTTCCTTGCGTGGAGCGGGCATCCATCATCTATGAAAAGGGGATATTGATATGAAGATGTCACGCGCAGTGGTGACGGTCGGTCTCGTGCTTGGTCTTTCCGGAGCTGCGTGGGCAGGTGCACCTGCTACCGGCCTGGGCCAACAGTGGCCAAATGCCACCGATCTGAGCCGCTCCCCGCACTACCACGTCTATGCGTTTGTGCAGAATGGTGTGCGGTTTATCCAAGTCAACAGTTCGAACGGAACGGTCCTGGGGGCCATCGGCACCGCCGGCGGCCAATACATCGTCCTGCCAATGGGGAACGCCTTGCAGGTCTCCACGCCGCAACAATCGGCCACGACGAGCAGCACAGCGGTTCCGGCCGCCTCACCGACCACGGTCTATAACGACGGCACAACGGCTGTCACTGCGACACCCATGAGCGACGGCACCACTGCGTTGGTGACCTCAGACATTTGCAGCGACCCGGCGTCTTGCGGCAGTCACGCCGTCAAGCAGGTTCAGTAAAGGCACCAAGAAAAAGCCCAGCAATTCCGCTGGGCTTTTTCCTCAAATGTCCCGCATCAACCACGCAATGCGGCGCCCATCCGTCAGGTCTCGCTGTCGGGCATGCCCTTCAAAAATCGCGGACCGATCTTCCAGCGTTTTGATGCCACCACCCGTGGCCGTCCGCACCAATCGAGGCGCTAGATCCTCCCACTTCACGTGTGGCAGCCGCACGGGGTTGACCCGGAAAACAACACTCGCGACCACCCATCGCCGTCCGTCGACCTCCCCGCACCGAATACGCACGCATACATCGCTGATGTCACGTTGGCTGCACCCGAGCACGATGGATTCGCACACCATCCGATAAAGGGCCAGGTGAACCGCCGGAGACAACTGGCTCAACGGACCTTTCAGTTCGCACCAGTAGCGAATGCCGGCATGATCCAACATCCGGGCCACCGCCCCTTCTCGCAGGGCGGCCGGCAAGCCTCGTTCCCGATAGATCGTGGGGTGCAAACTTTCCGAGATGCCCAGCAGTTGGTCTTGGGCTGCCAGGGCCGCACTCTGATAGCCACGATCGTCAACGGCCGGCTGCAAGTGGCGCAGGCGCCCCATCATCATCGCGTAACCCGCCCGCACGGTTTCCCGCGCATGCTCGAGCGCCATGGCGGTCGAACGCAGTTGCATCTCCCCGAGCTGGACCTGACGCTGAGCCAGCGCCAACGCCGTGCGCACCTCTTTGCGCTCCCGCTCCGCCCGACGGTCGAGCACCTCAATGCGGCCTCCGAGAAGGAGCATGGTGCAGATCGCGAAGGCCACGATCACTTCGGCCTGGATCGTGGCATTGTCGTAGTGCTCAGGCATCAGCCACACCACCGAGAGCGTGGCTATCGAACCGCCCAGAGCCGCGCCTTGCCACCCATGACGGAGCGCCAGCCAGACCACCGGCACAAACATGGCCACCTGGGCCAATTCACGCAAATGAGGTTCGGCAAAGCCTGCCCAAATCAGAATCATCAGCACCGGCACGATGAAGCAAATGCTTTCCAACGTCGAACGGCTTTCACTGATGGCCGCCAACAACGAACGCCAACCCCTATCGCGAACCGCCTGCCGCACGGCCAACACCGCTGGCGCCACGCACAACACACCAATGAAGTTGCCCAGGATCCATTGCGCCGCCAGGTGGTGATAGCGCATCGGCGTGACGCCAGCCGGATACACCACGGTGGCGATCTGCACCTCATTGAACAGGGTGAGAACGAGAGCCACCAGCAACGCACACAGCAGCAGCTTGCCGATGCGCACTTGTCCGCTGCGATCAAACAAGTGGGAGTGTTCGCGGAAGTAATAGATGACTGGACCGATCAACGCGTTGCCCGGCATCAACATCAACGATGACCACACGATGCCAAACGAGGACGCGCATTCAATGGCCACGGGAAGCTGAGACAGCGACTGCGCAATCGCCAGGAACAGCCAGTAGCGATAGGGCGTCAACAACAACACGGACACGTTAAGTCCGCATACCAACAGAAAGTGGGGCACGTTGAGGTGGGCGATCAGCCATACACCGAGGCCATAGGCAGCCGCTGCCGCCAGGCGCTTCCAGCCGTCCTTGGTTTTCGCCCCCCAATGCAGTTCCGGCATCGCTCTTCCACCCCCAAGTGGACAACCCGTGAATATGTGATGCTTGGATTAAATGCGGTGACGATCCGGGTTCTGGCGTGAAACCCTGGTGAAGTCAAGGCGGCCATAGTTTAGTGCACGACTGGGCAGCCGATTCTTGCTACCAACCAAGTTGTGAGGCGGATTGTGAAGCAGGGGTTCACGGGCGTTGAGCCACATAGACGTCTCATCAACCCATACCCCGCGCCAACGGACATCCCCTGTTCCTGGGCTTGGCCTGACAAGCCGCCACTATGGCGACTTTCTTCCCCCTCGCGCGCCGATATCAGCGAAAATACTGTCAGGTCAACGCAAGCTTAGTGTAGAACCGCATGCAAATGGTGAAGCGTTCGCTTTGGCTTGGAATCTGCCTCTTGGCAATCGGTGCCTCCGCAAACGCAGGAACACCACCGACATCGATTCAGACATCGGTGTGCCAGTTGGCAAAAGCGCCCCGGAACGCCCTCGTGGTGATGAACTTGTCAGCAATCGCCGCGCGCGATCCTCGCCATGGCGTCGTGTTTTTGGACGCCCATTGCCGCGGCCAACGCGTGGCATTCCGTTTCGCTGATGACCTCAGCCCCAGCTCCCACGTGGGGCAGTTCGAGGCGGCTATCACGCCTCGCTCCATCGGTTCGAGTCTTCGATTGTTCCGGGTCGAGGGTGCATCTGGAAAGTTCGATCCCAATGCGGGCGAACACGGCATGCTGGTAGTGGATCACGTGGATCATTTTGAGAAATTACCCGGATGGCCAGCGGAGTTCACAACGCCGTCGCCGTGATCTCTCAACCGGGATGTATAAACCAAACGTATTTGCGCGATGCTCCTTCATCCGTGTTGCCGCACAGCGCCAAGGCATATTTGCATGCCCCATTGCACCTTCGAAAAAGGCGGCACGCCGTTCCTACGCAACGTGCCGAAACCGACATACCGTTCCCACGCAGTACGCCAAATGACCCCATCACACGGACACGCTCGGTTTATCCACCTCCCTCGGGCGTGAGCGTGTCGACGTGAAGATGCAGGAGGTCGATGGCGGTCTCCAGGCCGATCTGTTGCACGGGGTTGAGCGGCAAAAGACCCGTTCTTTTGCCGGTTTCGCCTGCGTGCTTGGAGATGCGGTGAGCCTTGAGCAGACCCTCGATCACCGCCACGGCAAGCGCGGTGCCGGCCTGTTGAGACGCGTAGCTTTGCCGTCGTTCCCGCTCGGCGCTTTCAGAGAGGCGCGCATCGTCGACGGATGAAGTGGATTTAGATTTTGGGTCTTTTTGAACCCATCGGCATGAGGGTGCCGTATGATCCATGAAGGTCATGATCAACTCCGTTCTAGTTGGTTTGGCTTAGCGGATCGTGAGAGGGCCAACTCTCGCGATCCGCGCTTCTCCACACATTGCTGCATGGGTCATCGGCGTTCGGGATTAGCGAAGTGCGCCGGTGACAGCACGAACGTAACGAGCCGACTCGGCGGCGTATATGGGACGTGGCTTAGATTGCAGTGGGCCCTTGTCATCAACGGGCAACCCTTCCTGCAACGGCGCTATTTCGGCGGCACCAGCCGCAAGCGGGAGGATTCGTGCCTGGGATTGGGCGACAGCATCCGCTCGATTTCCGTGGCGGGCAATCCACGCGCGTAGTAGTAGCCCTGCCCTTCGGCGCAACCGGCGTGCAGCAGGAAGTCGTGCTGGGCGGCTGTTTCGATGCCTTCGGCAATGGTGCAAATGCCCAGGCTCTTGGCGATGGCGAGCATGGCTTCGACGATGGCCACGTCGTTGGTGCTGTCCGGCAGGTCGGTGACGAAGGAGCGGTCGATCTTCAGGTAATCGATGCCCGACAGTTTCAGATACGCCAACGACGAATAGCCCGTACCGAAATCGTCGATGGCGATGCCCACGCCGAGCGCATGCAAGGCGTGCATGGTTTGTTCGGTGGCTTCGCCCAGGCGCAGGATGGCGCTTTCGGTAATTTCGAACATCAGGCGACGCGGTGAAATCTGGCTGAGTTGCAGCGCCTGCTTCACGCTTTCGATAAATCCCGGATGCCCGAACGTGGCGGCCGAGGCATTGAGCGCCACGCGGATCGGCGGCAGCTTGGCCTGGTCCCATAGGCGTATTTGCGTGCAGACGGCGCGCATGGTCCACGCATCGATGCGCCGGATCAAGCCGAGGCTTTCGGCCAGCGGAATGAATTCGTCGGGCATCAGCTCGCCGCGTTCCGGATGGCGCCAGCGCAGCAGCGCTTCCACCGCGACGATACGTCCGGTGCGCAGTTCCACGCTGGGCTGGAACACCAGATGGAATTCATCGCGCATCAGCGCCTGGCGCAGGTCGGCACCGAGCATCAGGCGCATGCGTGCATCGGCATGCATCAGCGGCGTGTAGAAACGGAACGTGTTGCGCTCTTGCGTCTTGGCGGCGTACATCGCCGCATCCGCATTGGAGATCAGCACCACCGGATCGCTGCCGTCCAACGGATAGCCGGCAATGCCGATACTGGCGCTCATCACGATTTCGTAGTCGCCGATCAGCATCGGCTCGGACAGGCTTTGCAGCAGGCGGCTGGCGAATTGCGCCGCCTGCTCGCGCGTGCGCAGGCCGCCCAGCAGCACGGTGAATTCGTCGCCACCGATGCGGCTGGCCACGTCGTTTTCGCCCAGTTCGCGCCGGATGCGCTGGGCCACTTTCACCAGCAGGCGATCGCCGATGGCGTGGCTGTAGCTGTCGTTGACGGCCTTGAAGGCATCCAGGTCGACGAACAGCACCGCCGCCGCACCATTCATGCGCGCGGCCGCTTCGATGGCATGCGAGCAATGGCGCTGGAATTCGCTGCGATTGGCCAAGCCGGTCAAAGGATCGTGCGCCACCATGTATTCCAGGCGCTGACGATCAGCCTTGCTGCGCGTGATGTCGGTAATCACCGCCACGTAATGCTGCACCTTGCCTTCGCCATTGCGAATGGCACTGATGCTGAGCAGTTCCGGATACGAGGAGCCATCCGAGCGCCAGCTCTGCACCTCGCCAACCCAGTTGCCGCCTTCGGCCACCATGTCCCAGATCGATGCCGGCAAGGGCGAACCGTCCGGCATGCGGCGCAATTCGTCGAAGCGATGGTGTTGCAGGTATTGCGGCGTGTAGCCGGTAATGCGCGTATGCGCCGCGTTGACCGTGGTAACGCGGCGTTCGGCATCGGCAATGATCAGGCCTTCGGCGACGCTCGCCATGGCCTCCGAAGCGATGCGGCGCTCCTGTTCCATCGTCACGCGATCGGAGATGTCGCGCATGATGGCCTGGCGCACAGGCTGGTCGCCCCAGGTGGTGAGGCTGCTGTGCGTTTCCACCGTGCGCATCACCCCGTTCACCGCGCGCAACAGGCCAATGGTGGATGAGCCGGCGGCACGCGTGCTGCCTTCCACGAACAGCGTGAGGAAGTTCATGCCGATCAGCTCTTGCGGATCGCGGCCGGTCCACACGCTGGCGGTACGGTTCACGCCCAGAATCTTGCCGTGCGTTTCGTCCACCATCACGATGGCGTCGGCCGCGCTGTCGAACAGCAAGCGGTATTTCTCTTCGGTGCCGCGGATGCCGGCGAGAATGCGCTGCGCCATGCGCACCCATAGCAGGGAGGCGAGCAAGGCAGTAATCAGTACGGCCGTGAACAGCACGCCACCAAGCCACGCCGCACCCAGCGCGATGTCCAGCGAGAATTCGTCGCTGCGCGGCTCGATGTAATCGTTGAGCGCGTCGATGCGTGCGCTTTGATGCACGATCTCCGGCTCCGAAGGCTTGCCGCTGGAGTAAGCCTGCTGCAACTCGCCGGCAATCGTGTTGAGCTCTTCGATCGAACCGTCCACCGAACGCCAATCGGTAAGCGCCTGCCCCATGTAGGGCGCGCGCGCGAAATGGTCGAGGATGAAAATCATGCCCGGAATGGCGGCGGGGATGACGCCTCCACGCTTGAAGGCGTCGCCCACTTGCTTGCTGTCGTAATGCCCCCTGGCAATCTGGTCGCGAGCCCAGCGGTCGGTGCGCACTACCTCATAGTTACGCTTGAAACTGTCCAGCCTGGCGGGGTCGCCGCTGCGGGCGTAAGCGTAGAGATCGATGACCGATTGCTTCTGTGCCTTGGACCAGAGGCTTTCGCCGTTCAAAAAGCCGGCCAGGGTCACCTGGACCTGGAGCGCACCCCAGGTCAGGCAAAGAACCAGGCCAACGACCGCCGCCAAGCCGTATGCCAGGGGCATAAGGCGTCGGGACAGCGGTCGTTGCTGGACATTCCGGGCGGTGAGCATCTTGCCTCTTTAAAACCACAATCAGCCAACACTCTGCATGAAGTTACTGCTGATGTGTATCGCCCCACGACTACATTTACTTAAGCGGCTGCCTCGTTCGCCGCGGCAAACCCCGTAAAGGCGGGTTCGTCTGTCGCAGGCTCGTTGAGCTGCCAAGGGTCACGACGCACATCCAGACACCGATCCAGGGTAATCCTCATGCTTACGTAACTCCGCTTGACGCATTCTTGCAGGTAGGCCACCTCATCCGCACGGGGGTCCGTACCCACCAGACTGCAGACGATCTCAAGGGCCTCCCACGGGTGAGTATCGTCATAAGCGGCGTGAAGTTGAAGCCAACGCAGGCTTTGCGCGCGGACCGCCTTCGGAATGCTTTCGGCATAGGCTACGCTTTCGTAGACCTTTTGCGACCATTCTCCGGTAGCCCCCTCCACCGCATAGTTGGTGGCGATCATGCCTGCCGCCAGCGGCCCACTCCGGCTTACTTCCTCGCACCAGTTCGCGAGGGCATCGGTACCGTACGGGGCGACTCCATTCAGTACCTCTTCCTGGGCAACGCCGGCACCTTCGGCCCAGTTGAGCCAGTATTCGGCGTGATTTTGCTCCACCCGGATGTTGCGCACCAGCCAGCGCCTGGCCATGTTTTCACCCTTGCTGCGGCCATAGCGGGTCTTGAGCAGGTTCAGTGCCATGTAACCGGGGAAACGCTCGATCACCGGCCATATGCCGACCATGAAATCGCGCGTGCCGGGGGCATCGAGGCGGGCTTCGCCCATGATCGACCACACTTCGTGATCAACCACGCCTTTCTTGGTGGCTTCGCAGGCGGTCACCAGGTCTTGGGCCCACTCCGGATAGCTGCTCAGTTCGGTCAGTGCGCCAGTACGTTCAAATTGTGCGTGCATGTGTCTTCTCCACTTGGAAATAACTACTAGGGTCGTCTCGGCTGCGAACGCAGCCGACACCGGGCCCTTGGGGCGGTCCCGGCATCTCCATAGTGGGCATCCGTGCGGGGGGTTGCGACCCCTCTTTTTCCTACCTTTGGTCACGCCCGCTGAATGCGCTTAAGCGCATGATTATTTTGATATTTATAGAAGTGACGATCACTCGAGCGGGCTACGGCGCGCGCGCCGCCGGAGGGAATTGGTCTGGTCGATGAATCGCCTGCCCGGCAGCAAACGCAGGGCGCCCCAAACCGGCAACGTCCGGGTGGCACATACGCATTTGCCGGGGCGGCATGCCTCCCCGGAGGGAATCTTTAAAAACGCGGTTAAACGCAGGGAACGGGGACCTGCCATGGCCCCGTCCCCTGCTTCGAGTCAGTGCCAGCCCTTGCGGCTGTCCGTGCCCGGCGTAAACGAAACGCCGCGCAGCACTTCGCCAAACTTGGCCGAACGCAGCGTCACGAAATGCTCGTCGCCCACCGCGGCCGCACTGGTATTGGACAGCTCATCGCGAATCGCCACCAGTTTGTCCGGGTCAGCACCGGTATCGCCGTTGCCGCTGATGGTGGAGGTGACCGCCCAAACGGTGACCTTGCCGTCTTCATCCACGCGGCCGGTGATCTGGCGCAGGCCATCGGTGGCCGGCGACCACGGCAAGCCGGTGGCAGCGTTGGTGCCGGTCGGATAGTCGCGCACGGTATAGGGCTGGCCGAGATTCAAGCCGGCTTGCAACGTGTAGGCCAGATTCCAGGTTTTGCTTGCGGCGTTGAATACCCACTTCTGCAAGCCGGCCGTGGTTTGTGCGGCGGCATGCGTATACAGATCGGTGCCGCCGACATAGCCATCGCCTTCATCGGCGACGTAAAGCGTATTGGCGTCGGCAAACCAGAGCGCAAACGGATACGACACCGTGGTCGCCGTCTTCACCGGCACGCTCGGGAAGCCGGCGAGGATGCACATGTTGCTCGGCAGCCCGTTCTTCTGCAGCGTTGCAGCATTGAAGGAGAGCGGAGCACTCGGCAGCGCCGCACCGGCAACCGGGACGCCTACGCCGTTGGGACAAGCCGTACCGGTGGTATCCACGAAATACACCGTGTTCACACCGTTGCTGCCGCTGCCCTTGGTGAAATAGAGCACGTTGTCGTGCTCGGTCATGCCGCGGAAATTATCGTCCTTGCCGACCTTGTCCGCCTTGGCGCCAAGACTGGTCACCGAAAAGCTCGCCAGCGGCGTCGCGGCGACCGGGCTCTGCAAGGCTTCGGGCAAGGTGGAAGGCACGATCCATTGCGCGCCGGTGCCCTGGATCACGCCGGTCGGCTGCGGGTTGCTGCCGTTACCGCCATTGCCGGCGGTATAGAACACGTTCGCGCCGTCCACGTTGTTGTAGATCGCAGCGCGGCCGTTGTTGCCGCTGTACGTATTGGTTTCGGTGAAGCGGAAATGGCCGGCGCCATTCACCACCGCCACGGCGCGATAGTACGCACCGCCGTCGGGGTTGGTGGGATCCACCGCCAGTGGCGTATTGGAATTGGATACGTCAATGGCATTGACCGGCGCGACATACCCCATGAAGGTGAGATACCGGCCATCCAGCGACAGATGCAGCCCCAGTTCCGATTTGCTGCTGAAGCTGGTGACCAGCTCGCCCTCGCGCGCAGCCGGCAGCAGGCTGTTGGGAACTTCCAGCGAATTGATCAGCCAGCCGTTGGGCGTGATCTGGTCGAGATAAATGCGCGAGGTGATGCCGAAGCTGCCGTCGTAAATGTCGTTGTTCCACACGTACGGATAGGTGCCGTCATACGGCGCACCCGGTGCGGTGCCGCAGCCGCCGCTGCTGGCAGGACAGTTCGGCGGCAGAATCTCGCCAACCTGCACGTTGCTCGCCTGGTTGTCGTACACACTGCGGCTGACCACCAGATTGCCGGGCCAGAAATGGAAATCGCGATCGTGCGAAAAATCGTTGGCATAAGCGGTGGCGCCGGCAGCGATCGTGGTGATCGCGAGCGCGGCGGCAAGATAGCGGCGACGCATACGGTGAGGCGAAGTCATTGTCATGGTGATCTCCGGGTAGGTGTGTGAACGGAGCTACAGGGCACAACCCGACCACGGTAATCATCGCCAATGAAGAATTTTTGACAGCCTCGTGCAAGTCGCTCCAGGTGTAACACCCACGTGACAACGATCACTGCCTGATACGAGCCGCACGCCACGCTAAGCTTTTCCTAAGCATGGCGTGCGTCGTTGCATCAGGCCTTTCGCGTGAACCCGTCTTCGCTCCACTCTTCGCTGCCTACGCCGTGGTGGACGAAGAACAATCCATCCGGATCGTATTGCCGTTTCACCGCGGCAAGACGTGGATAGTTGCTGCCCCAGAAGGCTTGCTGCCAATCGCGCCGGAAGTAATCGCTCTCCGAAACGTAGGCGCCCGCATCGGGTGCGGCTTTGAGCATTTCATCCATGGCTTTGTCTACCGATTCCTTATTGCGGCGCGCTTCGTCGGGATCGGGGCCGGGCATTCCGGGAAAGGCCGGTTTGCCGAAGCCCGCGATGATGGCCAAGGCAAATGCTTCCAGCACCTGCGGATTCATGGCGGTATCGCGCGCGGCCTCGATGGCGTCGGCAGGCGCACCTGCCTGGCCTTTGTTGAAATGGAATCCCAGATAGCGGTGACGTGAACTTTCGTAGATCGCGTCGACCAGTTGCGCCTGCCGATCCTTTTGCAGCAGCGAAGCAGGCAGCCACGCCGATTTGAACGCGTGGAGAAACCAGCCCACCTGTTCCTGGTCGCCCTTCCACAACGCGTGATGGCGCGGTGCACCGGGCCGGTCATCCCTGACAATCGCACCCGGAAGATGCTGCTCAAAGAATTCGGCATCCCAGAAATGCTTCGCAGGCAACGCCATGACTTTAACCGGTTGCTCGAAGGAGTATTCCTTACGTGCGCGCACCCAATCCAGGAAGGGCGCCCAGATGGCTTGCGCCTGCTGCTGGGTCAGCCCTTCGAACACCAGTGAAAAATGCAGCACGTTGCTGGGCGTGAACCCGATCTGTTCTCCCCAATGCGGGTTGAACAGATCGCTCTGATAGAAGCTGACCATCTTGGCGATCAAGGCGCGATACGCGTCGTCGGTCGAGGCTTTGATGTCGCCTATTACGGCGCCGAACCACTCGGGCAATTCGTGCGTGCGCAAGGTCAGGCGCGTCACCACGCCCAGGCTGCCGCCACCACCGCCCTTGAGGCCCCAGAACAGCTCCGGGTTCGTGCACGCGTTGGCAATGCGCGCAACACCGTCGGCCGTAACGACCTCCGCCTCGATCAGGTTGGAACAGGCCGTGCCGAACCGCTTGGAAAAACTGCCGAAGCCGCCGCTCTGGATCAGCCCCGCCACGCCGACCGTAGTGCAGCCGCCGCCCTGCACGTAGCGCCCGCCACGCGTGGTAACGGCGTCATAGGCATCGCACCACATCGCGCCAGACTGCACGGTCACCGCTGGCTGAGCCGCTTGCTTACCCTCGCAACCCTGCCCAACGAAGCCGTCATGCAAGGTCACCGCATTCATGTGCCGGGTCCAGACGAGCAGGGAGTCCGCCGAATCGGACGTGCCCTGGTAACTGTGCCCACCGCCCTTCACCACCAGGCGCAAGTTGTGGGCCCGGGCGAAGTTCACCGCAGCCACCACATCCGCCGTACTTTCGGCCGCTACCGCATAGGTGCTCGGCCACGAGGTCCACGCCTTGGCCCAGCCGCTGGTCTGGGTCAGTGCCGGCTGGTCGCCGATGTAGAAGGGATTGTCCAGGTGCTTGAGTGCCTCGGCGTAAGCCGGACTGGAGCGGTCGGCAAACGGCGACTGCAGTTTCAGCAAGCGCCCGCCCACCTGCTGCTTCAAGACGTCCCACTGGGTCGCCGAAGGCCAGCCGGGGCTGCCTGGCCGTACGCGTGAACGCAAGCGCCCGGCGAGCTTGCTGCCCGCCTCCGCCAGCGCAGTACCCACCCCGCCCACCGAGAACCCGGCAAGAAACGGAACCGCCATTGCCGCCTTCAACAACTCGCGCCTGTTCATGGAACCCCTCTCGCTGCTCAACCCAGGATGGTGGCCACTATCAATGGCTTGCCCCCTTCATGGCTAACGTCGAGGGACAAAAGGCGCCCATGGTGGGACGAACGGAGACCGGCAAGGGATGAAACGCGACGCCTCGCCGGTCAAAGTTAAAGATCAAACCAAAGACCGACTCACGCCGCGCGGGGACGAGCCCGCCTCGCCTCATAGGCCTTCAGATGGGCATACGCCACCCGCAGCATCGGCAGATCCAGTCCCTTGGCCTCGCCCCGCGCGAGCATGTCGCCCACGATGTGGTCCGCCTCGACCTCGGCACCCTGCTCCAGGTCGCGCATCATCGATGCGCTCAGCGAAGAACCTTTCTCGGTCAGCACCGAGCAGGAGCGCTGCAGCGAGGCATCGCCAGGCGGGTGGCCGTAGGCCTGGGCCACCTTGCGGCAATCCTCCAGCAGGCCGAGCGCAGCCTGCTCGCCGCCTGGCGCGGCGACGATGTCGCCGACCGGCGCACGCATCAGGCAGGTGATGCCGGCCAGGGACGCGAGGAACACCCATTTCTCCCACATGTCCTGCAAGACCTGGCTGCTCAAGCGCGGGTCGAAGCGCACCTTGGCCATCGCCTGCTCGATGCGCTCGACCCGCGGCGAACGCGAACCGTCGCGCTCGCCGTAGGTCAGGCCATGCACCGGATTGAGATGCCGCACCACGCCTTTGGCATCCAGCGTGGTGGCAATGAAACACGAGCCGCCCAGCACGCGTTCCGCACCGAATCGCTCATCGAGCACATCGAGGTGCCGCATGCCGTTGAGAACGGGCAGGATCGTCGACTCCGGCCCCACGGCGGGCGCCACGTCTTCGATCACCTGCGGCAGGTGGTAGGCCTTGCAGCTGACGATGATCAGATCGAAATGGCGGTCCAGGGCATTCGACTGGACAGTGGCCGGCGATGGCAGGGTGAGATCGCCGGCCGCGCTGCGGATCACCAGCCCGTCCCGCGCCAGTTCCTGCGCGCGCCGGGCGCGTACCAGAAAGGTGACGTCCTGCCCGCTTTCCAGCAGGCGACCGCCAAAATAGCCGCCGGTGGCACCTGCACCGACCATCAGGATCTTCATGATGCGTTTCCTCGTGCTGCAAAAAAGCCTGCTGCATTATCCGACACGCCCGCGCTTTTGCAGTCATCCTGTGCCTCTGTGCCGGGTCGCTGGACAACCATGCGATCATGTCGCATGACTGCCTTTCACGTACTCCCGCTCAAACCCGCCCTGCTCGCCAGCGTCGAAACGCTCGGCTACGAGCAGATGACGCCGATCCAGGCGCAAAGCCTGCCCGCCATGCTGGAAGGCCGCGATGTGATCGCCCAGGCACAAACCGGCAGCGGCAAGACCGCCGCCTTCGGCTTGAGCCTGCTGCAATCGCTGCAAGTGGAAACGATCCGCCTGCAGGCCCTGGTGCTTTGCCCCACCCGCGAGCTGGCCGACCAGGTCAGCAAAGCGATCCGCAAGCTCGCCGCGAACATCCCCAATGTAAAGCTGCTGACCTTGTGCGGCGGCATGCCGCTGGGTCCGCAGTTGGCTTCGCTCGCGCATGATCCGCACATCGTGGTGGGTACGCCCGGCCGCGTGCAGGAACACCTCAAGCGCGGCAGCCTGCACGGCGGCGGCATCAGCGTGCTGGTGCTGGACGAAGCCGACCGGATGCTGGACATGGGTTTCAGCGAAGCGATCGACGACATCGTCAAGCGCATCGCCAAGCATCATCAGACCTTGCTGTTTTCGGCCACCTATCCGGACGAAATCCGCGAGGTGAGCCGGCGCCTGCAACGCGATCCGGTGGAAGTGACGGTAGATGCGCCGGCGGAAACCAGACCGGCGATCGAGCAGCAGTTCATCGAAGTGGAGCCGGCACGCAAGCTCGACGCACTGGCCCAGTTGCTCAGCGGCGAACGCGGCCAGCACGCACTCGTGTTCTGCAACATGCGGCGTGACGTGGACGCCGTGGCCGAAGAGCTGGACCGCCGCGGTTTTTCCGCACTGGCCCTGCACGGCGACATGGAGCAGCGCGACCGCGACGAAGTGCTGGTGCGTTTCGCCAACCGCAGTTGCGCCGTGCTGGTCGCCACCGACGTCGCCGCCCGCGGACTGGATATTGCCGGGCTGCCGTTGGTGATCAGCTACGACATCGCACACGACCCCGACACGCATACGCACCGCATTGGCCGAACCGGACGCGCGGGCCAATCGGGTCTGGCCATCGCGCTGTGCACGCCCAGGGAGAAACCCAAGGCAGACAACATCGAACAGGTGCTGGGTACGCCGCTGGGGTGGCATCCGCTGAAGCTGGGGGCCCCACGCGGCAAGACGCTGAATCTGGCACCGATGAAAACCCTGGTGATCGATGCCGGGCGCCAGGACAAGCTCCGCCCCGGCGACATTCTTGGCGCGCTCACCGGTGATGCCGGCCTTACAGCCGACGATGTCGGCAAGATCGACGTTTTCGCGACTCGCGCCTACGTCGCCATCCGCCGCGACCTGGCAAACAAGGCGCTGGAGCGTCTGCGCAGCGGCAAGGTCAAGGGTCGCAATTTCCGGATCAGGACACTGTAGCGGCGATGCGTGAAATGACCGCTCACCGAAGCTTCACAACTCGCACGCACATCCTCAGACAGTTCGAGTTAATTTAAGTACCAGTTGGGAACAGGGGCCGTACCTGGGCACGGTAACCGTGCCCAGGTATGTCTTCGGCAAACCTTCCCCAGGGTGCCGGCGCAGCAGCGGTTTTCCCTTGCGCAAAGCCCTTTTCCATCACGCTCGCCACGCGGACGCGGCACCCTGCCACGTGACCTTTTCGTACTTTGATGTCATCATGTCTGGAGCCTACTCCAGGCCTGTACGACAGCAAGGGATCCAAGCGTGTTGAAGCGCGCATCACATCGACGGTTTGTGGCATGGCTGGCTCTCGCCGCCATGGCGCTGGTCGTGCTGATGCCCGTGCTTTCCCGCGCTATGCCGGCCGATGCCCCGATGATGGGGATGGATGCCGGGTGCACCATGCACGAAGGCCATGCCGGCCACCCGCATCCCGGCACGCCCAACCATCCGGACGACCCTACCGCTCGCTGCGGCTACTGCGTATTGCTCACGCATACGCCAGTGGTCGATTCCGGCCTGGCGGTACTGTTCGCTCCGCTGGACCTGCCCGCGCTTTCGCTGCAAATTGCAAAGCCCGGCAGCATTGCCGCAACGCCGCTGCTGAGCGCACATCCACGCGGACCTCCGTTGACCGCTAACACCTGATCCGGCGCCCGCCTGCGGCGCCATGGTCATCCACGTATCGGGAAACTCGGGCGCTGGCGTTACGCCTGCGCATGCAGGTGTTGCCCGTGACCGACGCGTGGATGCGTGCATCGGTTGTTGTTCCGTACGCGGAACGACAACGCTTTCAACGGAACCTCTTTCAATGCGCATTGCCCCACGCATCAACGCGCTTGCCGCGTTGCCGCTTGCCGTGCTGGCTTCGTCCGTCGCCATGGCTCAAAGCAGCCAGAGCGAGCCAGTCCCCGGCAAAACCACGACCAGCAAAAACCCGGTCACGCTCAACGCCATCAGCGTCACCGCGCAAGCCAGCCACCCGGCCGCGACGACGCCCGCCTATCCCGCCACCCAGGTCAGCGTGACCGCGGCGCAAATGGACGACACCGTCAATGCGTTGGACGTGGAAGATGCCGCCAAGTATTTGCCGAGCGTATTCATCCGCAAGCGCAACGAAGGCGATACGCAGCCGGTGCTGGCCACGCGCGACTGGGGGGTGAACTCCAGCGCACGCACGCTGGTGTATGTCGACGACATTCCGATCTCCGCACTGATCGCCAACAACAACACCATCGGCGCACCGCGCTGGGGCATGGTGTCGCCGGACGACATCGATCACGTGGACATGCTCTACGGCCCCTTCTCCGCCGCCTATCCCGGCAACGCGATGGGCGGTGTGATGCGCATCGTCACGCGCACGCCGGACAAGCCGGAAGTGACCATCGAGCAGACCGAAGCGCTGCAGACTTTCAATCTCTACGGCACTCGCGGCAACTACGCCACCAGCAAGACCAGTGTCACGGCCAGCGGCAGGAACGGCCGGTTCTCCTGGTTCGTGGGGGCGAACTCGGCCAACAGTTTCAGCCAGCCACTGAGCTTCATTACCAGTGGCTCCATCCCGGCCCATACCAATGGCGCGATTCCCGCGCTCAACAAGGTGGGCCAGCCGGCCAACGTGCTCGGTGCGGGCGGCTTGTTGCACACGCGCATGCTCAATCTGGACGGCAAGTTCGCCTACGACATCACCCCGTGGCTGCAAGCCGCTTATTGGGTGGGCTATTGGAGCAACGACGGACAGTCGCGCAACCAGACCTATCTCTCCAGCGCAAGCGGCGTGCCCACTTACGGCAAGGCATCGGGCTTTGCCAGCAATACGTACGTCATCGTCGAACACCATTTGATGCAGGCGGCATCGTTGAAGACCGACACCAAGGGCAACTTTGACGGTTCGCTGGTGATCACCCACTACAACTTCATCAAGGACGACCAATGGTCGCCTTATGGCGTGCTCGCAGGAACGACGTTCACGCCAAACGGATTGCTGGCTAGCTATGCCGGCACCAACTGGTCGACGGCCGACCTGCAAGGCACCTGGCGCCCGGAAGGCTACGGCGGCGAACACGAGGTTTCCGCCGGCGTGCACGCCGATCAGTACACGCTGGCCAATCCCACCTATGGCACCCGTGCATGGCAGGACCCGGACAATGTTTCCGGCCTGTATTCGGCCGGCAGCGGCAAAACCCGCACTAATGCTTTGTGGCTACAGGATGCGTGGCAATGGGCACCCGATTGGCTGGCGACCATCGGCGGCCGCTTCGAGCGATGGCAGGCCAGCGACGGTTTCAACTTCAGCGGCAAGACGGCCGTCTATCAGCCGATGGAGAAAGCCTCGGGCTTTTCGCCCAAAGCCACCGTGCGCTGGGATGTATCGCCCGCCTGGCGACTTACCGGATCGGTGGCGAAATCCCTGCGTTTTCCTACCGTGGGCGAGCTGTATCAACTCGTTTCCACCGGCTCTACGTTTACCTCGCCGAACCCGAACCTCAAGCCGGAGCGCGACCTGAGCGGCGAGTTGGCCGTGGAACGCGCACTCGATGACGGTTCGGTAAGGTTGTCGCTGTTCCAGGAGAACACGCGCAATGCGCTGATCGCCCAGACCTCGACGCTGCCCGCCTACGCCGTACCTGTTACCTACACCATGAACGTAGGCGAGGTGCGCAACCGCGGCATCGAGCTGGCTGCGCAGCAAAACAATGTGCTGCTCGAAGGCCTTGAGCTTTCCGGCAGCGTCACCTTCGTCGACTCCACCATTCTCTCCGATCCAAACTTCGTCAGCGCTGCCGGCACCACCGCCGACGGCAAGCACGTACCCTACGTGCCGCGTTGGCGCGCTACCGCCGTGGCCACTTATCGACCCGACGCAGCCTGGGCATTCACCTTGGCCGGCCGTTACAGCGGCAAGCAATATTCCACGCTGGACAATACCGACGACACGCCCAATGTGTTCGGCGCGTTCGATCGCTTTCTGGTGTTCGATGCACGCGTGAACTATCGGATCAATGAGCAATGGTCGGCGTCGCTCGGCGTCGACAATCTCAACAACGAAAAATATTTCCTGTATCACCCCTTCCCGCAGCGTACCTATGTCGCCAGCCTCAAGCTCAAACTCTGACACCACGCGCGGACGGCAGGTCTATCGCCTGATCTGGCGCTGGCATTTCTATGCCGGCCTGTTCTGCCTGCCGTTTGTCCTGTGGCTGGCCACCACCGGCTTGATCTATCTGTTCAAGCCGCAGTTGCAGCCGCTGCTGGAACGGCGCTATGCCCACGTCACCCTCGCCACCGCACAGCCGGCTTCCGCGCAGATTGCCGCGGCGCTGCGCGCGGTGCCGGGCTCGGTGCTCAACACCTATGTACTGCCGACTTCGCCGCAGGCGGCCACGCGGGTGCTGGTGGGACAGGGCAACGAAGTGATCCGCGTGTTCGTCAATCCATCCACGTTGCAGGTACTGGGCGTAGTGCGCGAGAACGACCGCTTCATGAAGGTGATCTTCTACCTGCATGGCGAGTTGCTGCTAGGCAGCACCGGTTCGATGCTGGTGGAGCTTGCCGCTTCGTGGACGATCCTGATGCTGCTCACCGGCCTGTATTTGTGGTGGCCGCGCAACACACGTCTTGGCGGCACTTTGTATCCGCGTCTTCGTCACGGCCGGCGCACATTCTGGCGTGACCTGCATTCGGTGACCGGATCGTGGGTATCGATATTCGCCTTGATGCTGTTGTTGTCCGGCCTGCCGTGGAGCAAATTCTGGGGCGGCGCGTTGCATTCCCTGCGGCAGACTTATGCAGCCGGCACTGCGACGCAGGACTGGACTACCGGCAGCGCATCGGAACGTGCGCAGATCAAAGCGGAAAACACCCAGGCCCAGGGAAACCATGCCATGCACGAGTCGATGCCCGGCATGGATATGGGCGATGCGCCTGCCGTCGCCGGCATCGACTACACGCCGATCGATCGGCTTTTGCCGGTCGTTGCCGCGCAACACATCGCACCTCCCGTGCTGATCGCACCACCGTCGATGCACGCCGCGCACTGGACCGCGCGCTCGGATGCCGACGATCGCCCGCTGCGCACGACGATCGAGCTGGATGCAACCGGCGCCATCCTGCATCGCACGGCTTTTGCGCAGAAGCCGTTGCTCGACCGCATCATCGGCTACGGCATCGCCATTCACGAAGGCGCTCTGTTTCCGCCGCTCAACCAGGTTCTCGGCGTATTTACCGCGCTGGGGCTGATGACGATGTGCATCAGCGCCGCGGTGATGTGGTGGCGGCGACGACCGGCGGGCGTGCTTGGCGCGCCGCCGGTATCGATCGAGACGCAATACCCGCGCGTATTGATCGGATTGCTGACCTTGCTCGGCATCGTTCTCCCGCTGCTCGGCATTTCCATGCTACTGGTGTGGCTGACCGAACACCTTTGCCTGCGCCGAATCGAGCGCGTGCGCCATTTCCTCGGCCTGTCGCCGGGGTGGCGCTGATCAAGCCTGAGTATCTGGAAGGGAAAGTCCACGGACGGACGAGCCGCATCCGAACCAGGTGGATTTGATCGAAACCTCCCTAGCGCGTCGCCCGCTCCGTGCTTTAGACTGCCCCGGCGCATCGGGGGATGCGCGACAAGGGGAAATAAGGATATGAACGAACTCGTCTATAGGAACGAGACGACCCTGCGCACCATCGCGCTGGTACTCTCCATCATCATGTGGGCCGTATTGCTGGTGGGCACGTTCGGTGCCCTGCTTGCATACATTTTGTTGATCGCGCTTTTTGCACTGGCGGCACACTCTGCGCTCATCGCGCATTTGCGTGGCAATGCCATCCGCATCACGCCCAAACAGATGCCGGACTTGTGCCAGCGCATTTATCGCTGCGCGCGCAAGTTGAATATCGACGATGTGCCCGAAGCGTATCTGGTCAACGGCAATGGCGTGCTCAACGCTTTCGCCACGCGTTTTCTTGGCCGCAGCTTCGTGGTGCTGCTGTCGGATGTGGTCGACAGCATGGAAGATCGTCCCGGTGCGCTGGATTTCTATATCGGGCACGAGCTTGGACATCTGCGCCGGCATCATCTGACCTGGTCGAAGATCCTCGCCCCCGCATTGTTTTTGCCCTTGCTTGGCGCGGCCTATTCGCGTGCACGCGAATACACCTGCGACCGGCACGGCCTGGCCGTTTGCGATAACCCGGAAGATGCCCAATACGGCCTGGTGGCGTTGGCCGCCGGCAAGCGCCGCTGGCGTGCCGTCGATCTGGACGAATACAGCAACAGTGCCGCAGCCCAGCCGGGTTTCTGGATGTCGCTGCACGAGCTGGTGGGCGACTATCCCTGGCTGAGCAAGCGCCACGCATGGCTTCGTGCGCTGGCCCAGCAGCGCAAGCCCAAGCTGGGTCAACGCAACGCTTTCGCCTACGCCATCAGCCTGCTGTTGCCGCGCATTCCCGGGCTGGGGATGGCCGGCGGCGCCATCGTCATCTGCTATGTCGCGATCCTGGCCGCAATCGCCATCCCGGCGTATCAGAATTATGTGGAACGAGCCACCGTCACCTTTGCCATGAGCGAAAGCGCGCCGTATCGGCAGGCGATCGAGCAATACAGCATCGGCCACCAACAGTGGCCGGCATCGTGGCAACAGCTGGGCGTGGCACGTTTCCCGGGCAACCAGAAAGTGGAAAGCATCGAGCTGGAAGACAATGGCGCGCTTGCGATCAACTTTACCCAGCTTCCCTTGCGAGGCCACGTGCTGCTGCTGACACCCTACTCCAGCGCCGGCGCCATTCGCTGGTCGTGCGGAGGCACCGTGCCTGCGACGGTGTTGCCGCTGGAATGCCATGCGCAATCCCAGCAGCCAAGCTTCTAAAAAGCTCGTCGCCACCGCTCTGCTGTCGAGGAAACGGTGGCGACCCCGCACTTGCCCGATTCCAGATGAAAGTGAGTCACGGATAGCGCCGGTTTGGCGTTAAGCTCAGACGCCCCGGCAACGGTAAACCGCCATGGCACTGAACGCACCGATGAGCCGCGCGGCAGCAGGCATGGTCGTCGTGCTTTTGACGATCGCTTCGGCATGGGCACGGCAACCACCCGGCATGCCATCGAATGCGAGCCCGTTGCGCGTCTCCAGCGCGAGCTTCGCCAACGGTCAGCCGATACCCCAGCGACTCAGCTGCGACGGCGCCAACCTGTCGCCGGACCTCACGTGGTCCGGCGCACCTTCCGGCACCCGCAGCTACGCCATCGTCATGGACGACACCGATACCCCATCGGATTTCACCCATTGGCTCGTATACGACCTCCCTGCGGATACCCACCACCTCCAGGAAGGCGCAGCGTCCGCGTCCAAACGGCTGGAAGGTGCCAGCGAAGGGCTCAACAACTTCGGCCGCGCCGGTTATGGCGGCCCCTGCCCGCCCGGCGGTTCTGCGCATCACTATGTGTTCCGCGTCTATGCGCTCGACACCGATCCTGCGCTGCCTGCCGAAGAAGATCGACAACAACTCGAGGCCGCGATCGGCAAGCACGTGCTGGCGCAGGGAATCCTTACCGGCACCTACCAGCGTGGCGGCTGATATCGTCGATTGCGCAATTTCGGTCAGGCATCGCGGCGGCTTCGCGAGTAACTTCTCGCTGGCCAAGGAGAAACGCCGTTGAGTCCGCGATCCATCGATACCTACCGCGCCCGTTTTGAAAGAGTCCTCGACTACATCGACGCACATCTTGCCGAGGACCTCGACCTCGCACGGCTCGGCGACCTGGCCGCGTGCTCGAAATATCACTTCCTGCGGCAGTTTTCCGAGCTCTTCGGCGTCGGCGTCTACAAATACGTGCAATTGAACCGGCTCAAGCGTGCTTCGCAGCAACTGGCCTTCCGCCTCGACCTGCCGGTGATCGAGATTGCACTGGACAGCGGCTACGACAGCCCCGAATCGTTTGCCCGTGCTTTCAAGAAAAACCTGGGGCAGACGCCCACCGAGTTTCGCAAGCAGCCGCAATGGACGCCTTGGCATGCCATCTATCAACCGCTTGCCCAGCTAAGGAACGCATCCATGCCCACGCCCGCACATCCGCGCCACGTCCAGTTGATCGATTTCCAGGAAACCCCGGTCGCCGTGCTCGAGCATCGCGGCGACCCGAACCTGATCGGTGATTCGATCCGCAACTTCATCGCGTGGCGCAAACAGAACCATTTGCCCCCTGCCAGACACGCCACTTACAACATTCTCTACGATGACCCTTACGAGGTTGAACCGCAGGACTATCGCTTCGACCTGTGCGTAGCCACGACGCAGGACATCGCAGAAAATCCGTTCGGCATCGTCAAAAAAACCATTCCCGCCGGCCGCTGTGCGGTGCTGCGGCACGTAGGGTCCGACGACACGCTGCCGCAATCGGTGACTTATCTCTACGCCGAATGGCTGCCGCAAAGCGGTGAAGAACCGCGCGACTTTCCGCTTTACCTGCAAAGGGTCCGCTTCTTTCCCGACGTACCGGAGAACGAAGCCATCGTGGATATTTTTCTTCCCATCGAATGACCCGTACTCTCGCGCCGCCCCATTCGCACGATGCACGTGCAGATGACCCGCGAGCAGACCAGACCCATGACCGTGGCATGCCCCCGTTTTGCCATTTCCCGGTGGCAGGCTAATCGTTTCCACGTGACCCGCAAAAGGAACTGCACGATGAAGCTTGCTCTTGTCCGCCGGTCCGCCATGGCGGCAGCACTATGCCTGTGCGCTTGGGTCGGATCGCCCAGGTGTGCGACGGCCGGCGATGGCGTCGCGGCAACCGCAGGCGATTCAGGCTTGCAGGCAACACTGCAAACTCTGGCCCAACGTGCCCAACCCGGTGCGCTCGGAATCGCCGTACTCGACCTGGACAGCGGCAAGACCTGGCGCGTCAACGCCGATCAAGCCTTCCCCATGATGAGCGTGTTCAAGTCGGCGGTCGGGGCGGCGATGCTGGACCGGATCGAACACGGACAAAACAGCTTCGATCAAACCCTCGTGGTGAAGCGCGAAGACCTCGAAGGAGGCATCATCCGCAAGCAATTCCAAGGCACGCAGGAAACGTTCACCGTACGCCAGCTGATGAGCGACATGGTGAGCGAAAGCGACAATACGGCGGCCGATACCTTGATCAAGTTCATGGGTGGCCCTGCCATCGTGGAAAGCTATCTGCGCGCTCACGGCATCGAAGGTCTGCACGTAGACAGATACGAGTCCGGCAATACGCAATTGTTCGAAGCCCTCCATACAGGCGAAACGCCGCCGGCAGACGAAACCGACGCGCAGCAGGACCAGCGCTATCTGCGCGGCTACCACGCGTTTCTTGCTGATCCCGGCAACCGCAGCACACCCGCTGCCGCCGTCCAATTCCTGCGCAAACTGTGGCGGCACGAACTGCTTTCGAAAGCCTCCAGCCAGTACCTGCTCGACCTGATGTACGCGCAAACCAAGCCGAACCGTCTTCGCGCCGGCCTGCCGAACGGCGTTCGATTGGCAGACAAATGCGGTACGTCACCGACGATCGACGGATTCACCGCGGCCTATAACGACATCGGCATCATGACCTGGCCCAATGGGCATGCGGTTATCGTGGCCGCCTTCCTGACGGCATCCCATGCTTCCGACGATGCGCGTCAAGCCATCTTCGTGGACTTGGCCAAGTCGGTCGCGGCAGCGCTTCCTCCCAGGGCCAACTGATATCTGGTGCCGGCTACGTTATGCTCGCCGGCATCGGCATCAAAACTCGACGAGGGAGGCCCGCGTGCCCATGCAGCGCTTCAGGTGCACCATCGCCACGCTGGTGGCGGCTACCGTCGGACTGGCCGCTTTGGCGCCGAACGCCTTCGCCGATACCGTTCCGAAGCCTGCCGATCACGCCTGGCTGCTCAAGGCCGATCGCGTCTTCGACGCTCGCAGCGAGCAGACGCACAACGGCTGGGTGGTGCTGGTGCAAGGCGACAAGATCGCTGCCGTAGGGCCCGCTTCGCAGGTAAGCGTTCCAGCCGGCACGCAGACGATCGCCCTGCCCGGCACCACCTTGCTGCCTGGCTTGATCGATGCGCACTCGCATATCTTTCTGCACCCCTACAACGAAACTCTATGGAACGACCAGGTACTGAAAGAAACCCTGGCCTATCGCACCATCGAAGCCGTACAGCACGTGCACGACACACTGATGGCCGGCTTCACCGCCTTGCGCGACCTGGGCACCGAGGGCGCCGGCTATGCGGATGTCGACGTGCAACGCGCCATCGACCAGGGGCTGATTCCTGGACCGCATCTGTTTGTCGCCACGCGCGCCACCATCGCCGCGCACTGCTACGGTCCGGGCCCGTTGGGCTTTCGTACCGATATCGACTTGCCGCAAGGCGGCATTCCGGTCAGCGGCACGGCGCAAATGATCGATGCGGTACGCGATCAGGCCGGCCACGGCGCCGACTGGATCAAGCTGTATGCCGACTATCACTGCGGCAAGAGCAAGGGCTCCGTACCCACGTTCACTCAGGAAGAACTGAATGTCGCAGTGGAAACCGCGCATTCGATGGGCCTGCCGGTGGCCGTGCACTCCACCACGCCCGAAGGTATGCGCCGCGCCGTACTGGCGGGCGTGAACACCATCGAGCACGCCTATGGCGGCACGCGCGAAGTGTTTGAACTGATGAAGCAGCACGACGTCGCCTACATGCCCACGCTCGAAGCCGAAGCCGCCTACGCCGAATATTTCCACGGCTGGAAGCCCGGCCTGCCGCCCACCGAAGACATGCAGCAGGCGGCAAACGCGTTCAAGACCGCCATGCAGGTCGGCGTCACCATCGGCTCCGGCAGCGACGTGGGCGTATTCGCGCACGGCACCAATTACAAGGAACTGGAATGGATGGTGCGCGATGGCATGTCGCCGTCGCGTGCGCTACTGGCCGCCACCGCGGTCGACGCGAAAATACTTCGCCAGCAGGACCATTTCGGCCAGCTCAAGCCAGGACTGGATGCCGATATCATCGCCGTGCAAGGCGATCCGACAGCGGACATCAGTGCCATCGAACACGTGCCGTTCGTGATGAAAGGCGGAGTGATCTACAAGCAGGACGTGGGCGCACATTGAGAAGGCTCCCATCGCGTGAAAGGCAACGAAGCGGCTGTCGCAGCGGATGAATCCATGGACAGCAAACGACCAAGGGACGTGCATCACGTGGTTACTCGCCATCTAGTTTTCGCTGCACTCGCAATGCTGCCTGCCGCATGCGTACACGCGACAACGCCTGCGTCGACGTGCTCAGCCAGCCAGGCCGAAACGGCGGACTCAGCGGTGGACACGCTGGATAGCTGGCAGGCCGTTGCCGCCTACCGCGCCAAATTCGCGCAATGCGACGACGGCAGCATCGCAGAGGGAAGCTCCGAAGCCGTGGCCCGACTGCTCGTCGATCATTGGGATACGCTGCCCGAGCTTTCGCGGCTCATGGCGAAAACGCCTTCATTGCGGCCGTTCGTGCTGCGGCACATCAACACAACGCTCGATACGCGCGATCTGGACAAGATCAGACAGGACGCTTCTCAATGTCCAAACGGGCTGGACAGCCTCTGCAAAGATATCGGAGAAGCGGCCATCCACGCTTCCCGCTCGCCTTGATACCGAACGACATGGCAACCATTGCGGCACGCCGCATTACCAAGGCGGCAGGCGACTGCACTCCGAAAAAAAAGTTGCGCCCCGAAAGGGGCGCAACGAGATACGTGAAATGGCGGACAAAAGCGCGATCGTCAGATCATCGGCAGTTTGAGGCCTTGCTCCTTCGCGCACTGCACGGCGATGTCGTAACCGGCATCCGCATGGCGCATCACGCCAGTGCCCGGATCGTTCCACAACACACGCGCAATGCGCTTGTCTGCTGCCTCGGTACCGTCGCACACGATCACCACGCCGCTGTGCTGGCTGTAACCCATGCCCACACCGCCGCCGTGATGCAGGCTGACCCAGGTCGCGCCGCCGGCCACGTTGAGCATGGCGTTGAGCAGCGGCCAGTCGGAAACGGCGTCGCTGCCGTCCTTCATCGCTTCGGTTTCGCGATTGGGGCTGGCGACCGAGCCGGAATCCAGGTGATCGCGGCCGATCACGATTGGCGCCTTCAGTTCGCCCTTGCGCACCATTTCGTTGAAGGCCAGGCCGAGCTTGTGGCGCAGACCCAGACCCACCCAGCAGATACGCGCCGGCAGGCCCTGGAAGCTGATGCGCTGTTCGGCCATGTCCAGCCAGTTGTGCAGGTGCGGATCGTCGGGGATCAGCTCCTTCACCTTAGCGTCGGTCTTGATAATGTCTTCCGGATCGCCGGACAGCGCAACCCAGCGGAACGGGCCCACGCCGCGGCAGAACAGCGGACGCACGAAGGCAGGCACGAAGCCGGGGAAATCGAAGGCGTTGGCGCAGCCTTCGTCCTTGGCCATCTGGCGGATGTTGTTGCCGTAGTCAAAGGTGGGAATGCCCTGCGCGTGGAAAGCCAGCATGGCTTCCACGTGCTTCTTCATGGATTTCTTGGCGGCATCGCGCGTGCCGTTCGGATCGCTCTTACGGCGTTCGAACCACTGCTCCACGGTCCAGCCTTGCGGCAGATAGCCGTTGATCGGATCGTGCGCGCTGGTCTGGTCGGTGACCGCATCGGGCCGCACGCCGCGGCGCACGAGCTCGGGCAGGATGTCGGCAGCATTACCGAGCAGCGCAATGGATTTGGCTTCGCCGGCCTTGGTGTATTTCTCGATGCGCGCCAGCGCGTCGTCCAGATCGGTGGCCTGCTCATCGACGTAGCGCGTGTTGAGGCGGAAATCGATGCGGCTCTGCTGACATTCGATGTTCAGGCTGCACGCACCGGCCAGCGAGGCAGCCAGCGGCTGCGCGCCGCCCATGCCGCCCAGGCCCGCGGTAAGAATCCATTTGCCCTTGAGGCTGCCGTTGTAATGCTGGCGGCCCATTTCAACGAAGGTTTCGTAGGTACCCTGCACGATGCCCTGCGAACCAATGTAGATCCAGGAGCCGGCCGTCATCTGGCCGTACATCATCAAGCCCTTCTTATCGAGCTCGTTGAAGTGCTCCCAGTTGGCCCATGCCGGCACCAGGTTGGAGTTGGCAATCAGCACGCGCGGCGCGTCCGGATGGGTCGGAAATACGCCGACCGGCTTGCCCGACTGCACCAGCAGCGTTTCGTCGTCATTGAGATCGCGCAGGGCGCGCAGGATGGCGTCGAAGCACTCCCAATTGCGCGCGGCGCGGCCGATGCCGCCATACACCACGAGTTCCGCCGGGTTTTCCGCCACGACCGGGTCCAGGTTGTTCTGGAGCATGCGGTAAGGCGCCTCGGTGAGCCAGCTCTTGCAGCTCAGCTCCGTGCCGTGCGGGGCGCGGATGGTGCGGGTGGTGTCGATGCGTGTAGGGGCGTTCATCGGGGTACCTGCGACTGCGATGGGGAAAGATCCCCATTATGGTCGCCCCGCCGGATGGCCGCCAACTGCAGTGCGGCAAAGGCTTGGCCTGCCTGCTTTTTGCCGCAAGGCGAGGGTTGCTCACTCTGCCCCGCGGGCCGGCGTCCAACCACGCGCAAGGCGAAGGCCTTGAAGTGGCTGGATCGAGGTAACCGATCCCCGTATTCGTACGAAGCACACCCCAACACGCGCCAACAGGAGCACGATGCTCCAGTGGATCGATGAAGCCCCTCCCATCAGGAACTGCTTCCATGAATGAGCCATCCCTGTCCTCCCCACCCCCACTCGGCACCGGCGGCAAACTGCTGCGTTTCGCACTGATCGGGGCCATCCTTCTATTTACCGTGCTTGCTTTCGGTTACGTAGGGGGATGGCTCGCCCCGCAGCGGCTTACCGCGCAGCGCCTGGTGAACCAGCTGCAGACCAACGCAGGAGTGTTTCCCGGCTATCGCCGCAATCACGCCAAAGGCGTATGCGTGATGGGCTATTTCGAAAGCAATGGGCAGTTGCAGCCGTATTCCTCGGCGCAGGTGTTCGCACCGGGACGTACGCCGGTGGTGGGGCGCTTTGCCGTTCCTGGCGGCAACCCCTACGCCCCGGACAGCAGCGTGCCGATTCGCAGCATGGCCTTGCGCTTCAATCAGGCCAATGGGCAGCAATGGCGTACCGGCATGAACAGCATGCCGGTGTTTCCGGTGGCCACGCCGCAGGCTTTTTTTGAGCAGTTGCAAGCGCAGCAACCCGATCCGGCTACGGGCAAGCCAAACCCCAAGAACATCGCAGCGTTCTTTGCCGCGCACCCGGAAGCGGCAGCATTTCTGGCCTGGGTGAAGACCGCCAAACCGTCGTCCAGCTATGCAACGGAAACCTATTGGAGCTTGAATGCTTTCGTACTCGTCGATGCCCAAGGCGAAAAACACCCGGTGCGCTGGCGCATGGTTTCGGAAAACGGCGATGCGACACCCGGCGGCGCGAACCCCGATTATCTGGATGCGGATCTGGCGCAGCGCTTGACGCAAGGGCCGCAACGCTGGCATTTACTGTTCACACTGGCAAATCCCGGCGACCCCACCAACGACGCCACCAAGATTTGGCCGTCCGATCGCCGCGACGTCGACGCCGGCACGCTGGTGCTGACCGCCACCGAACCACAGCAAAGCGGCCCTTGCCGCGACATCAACTACGACCCGCTGATATTGCCGAATGGCATCGAAGCCTCGGATGACCCGCTGCTGCCTGCACGCTCGGCTGCCTATGCAACCTCGTATCTGCGCCGCACCAGCGAAGAGGCCCGTTTGCCCGGCACCGCTCATACCCAGCAGGAGGCACGGCAATGACACGTTCACCGACTCAATTCGTGCTTGCTGCACGTGTGTTGCACTGGCTGATGGCGGCCATGATCGTGGCCATGCTGTTTATCGGCGTGGGTATGGTGGCTTCGGTGTCCGAACGACACGAATGGCTGCTGCGCATTCACAAGCCGCTAGGCATGGCGATCCTGCTGCTTGCGGTGGTGCGCTTGGCCGTGCGCTTGCGTCACGCTCCGCCGCCGCTGCCCGATGATCTGCCGGCCATCCAGAAATTGGCAGCGCTTGCCTCGCATTGGCTGCTGTATGCGCTGATGTTGATCATTCCGCTGGTGGGCTGGGCCATGCTTTCGGCCGGCGGTTATCCCGTCATGCTCAGTGAGTCGCTGCGGTTGCCACCGATTTTTCCGACCAATGCGATCGCGTTTGCCATGCTCAGACATGCACATGCATGGCTTGCGATACTGTTGCTCCTGACCTTTCTTGCGCATCTTGGCGCAGCGCTTTATCACGGACTGATTCGCAGGGACGGTGTGCTTTCGAGCATGCTTTGGAGCTGGCGCAAATAGCCCGATTGATTCCGGCCCGATGAACATGGTCGCTTGGCGCTTCTTCGATACCGTCATTTCCTGTTTCGTGGAAATGACGGTATCAGCAGTTCAACGACGTTGCGATGATGCACTCGCATCGGACTTCGATAGAAGGTCCCGCATGTGATTGATCTGCCATTTCATCTGCGGATCTTTGCCGAAGTGCGCCAGAAAATATTGGTAAGTATCTTGTAAGCCCGCACGCGGCTCATTTTCCTGGATCGTAGCTCGCATGATCCACGCGCGTGGGCTGTCAGGGTATTTCCGAATGATGCGGTCGGCGATATCCCAGGCTTTGTCCCATTCGTGTGTATTATTGGTGTAGATGAAGCCAAGCATGCCCAGTGCTTGGTCGTCGTTCGGGTCGATGGCTAGCGCCGCTTCAAGGTCTTGCGCACCGTGCTGGGTATCGCCGGTATAAATGTACACGTAGCCACGGGTTTCATAGTTACCGGCCTCTTTGGGCGCGGCGGCGACCATCTCATTGGCTTCGTCCAAACCCATCCGTGGCTCGCCGGCCAGTGCTAGTTGCTTCGCGCGCTGCCTGCGAAGTGCTTCCGAGGGCTCAAAACGCAGGGCCTCGGACAAATACACCACGGCAATAGGTGCCGCTCCCTGATCGGCGGCCGTATTTCCGGCAGCCTCCAGCCCGCCGCTACGCACTAATTCGTCCATCGCCCCAGGGAAGTTGAAAGCTTGCGGAGGCGGTGCACAACTGCAACCATCGAGATTAGCCAGATACTGCGCTACCGCCTGCTTCTCCATCCACAACAGCGGATTCTGGTTTGCGTGTCCAACAGCCGTGTCGGCCATCCGCTGCATGGCTTCAAGCGAACCAAGCCATTGCGGTTGGAGCACCCACATCATCTGGCTGTAGATGGACCAGTTGGCAGGGTCGACCCGCAAGCCGCGACTCATCGCTTGCACTGCATAGCCCCTGCCAAATTCGAGCCCCGCAGCATCAATCATTGCCGCGTAGACGGGTGTAATACGCGGATTGAGTTTGATCGCATGCTGCAGGTCCGCATCGGCCATTCGCAAAAGACGGTCCATCGCTGCCATCTTGTCGTCAGACGTATCCTTCGCAAACCTGCCACCACGCTGCTCATGCGCCATCTGTACATACGCATAACCGCTGGCCGCGTAGGCATAGGCGCTAGTCGGCGAATCCCGCTTCCAGGCGTCCAGCAACTCGCGGGTCGCAAACGAACCGTCGCCAAAATCGTTCACAAAAATGTGGTCAAGCCGCCCACGCGCATCCGGTTGCGTCAACTGGGCTTGCAGGGCCTCGTCCATGCGGTGATCAAGTTCGCCCGCTTTACCTTGTTCGATCAACTGCTTGACTTCGTCAAAACCGATAGTCGGTTGAAAGCGGTAGTGGCAGTACGCAACCACCGCATCGTGAGTCCAATGGCTGCCCGGCGGATCCGGGTAGTCCAGGCAGCGCTGAAGCAGATCGGACTGCATTTCCGCGCGACGCACCGCTTCAGCAAACGCAGGGATGTCCTTACTGAAAGATTCACCTGCAGGCCGGTCGTGCCTTGGGCGCACAACCGAGTGATACACCTGAGTGCCCGGGTTGGACGCCCCGGCCGCCGAAACACTGGTAAAAGACCAAAGCTCTGCGTGCGAATAAATATAGAAAGCGCTCAGCACCAACACGCCTGCCAGCACAGCCAGCAGTCCTTGCTCCCGAGAAGTCATGATGCGTCCTTTGCCTGGGTCCCCTAGGCCAAGATATAGCAAACATTGCTGGGGTTGTCGCCCAACAAAGGGCATCCCTGTGATGGCCCGCCCACGTGCAGGTTGTTTGTGCTCATGCTGCCGCATCGAAAACGAGACAACGAGCCCTTCGAGCATTGATGTCCGAAAACGGCGAGTCTCCAATCGTCGACGGTGCTAGCCTGCACCTATGTCCCAAGCCGCCCCCATCCCCACGCTCGACCTGCAAACCTGCGAACGGGCCCGATTGAGCCGGGACGCGCGTTTCGACGGCCTGTTCTTCATTGCCGTACGCAGCACGGGCATCTACTGCCGACCGGTCTGTCCGGCGCCCACGGCCAAACCCGAAAACGTGCGTTTTTTTGGCACTGCCGCCGCTGCGGAAGGTGCGGGCTTCCGCCCATGCCTGCGCTGCCGGCCGGAACTGGCGCCGGGCAACGATGCGTGGCAGCGCGGCGATCACGTGGTGACGCGCGCGCTGAAATTGATCGAGGACGGGCTGCTGCAGGATCATCCCGTGGACGAGCTCGCGCGGCGCGTCGGTGTCGGCGCGCGGCAATTGCGACGCCTGTTCGTGGAGCGGCTGGGCGCACCGCCGATCGACGTGCACACCACGCGACGCCTGCTGTTCGCCAAACAGCTGTTGACCGAAACGCGCATGCCGGTCACCGATGTTGCGCTGGCTTCGGGCTTTGGCAGCCTGCGCCGTTTCAACGCCGCGTTTGCCCAGGCCAACCGGATAGCTCCGCGCGAATTGCGCCGCCATCCTCATGCAGCGGGCGACGACTTCCTGAGCCTGCGGCTCAGTTACCGCCCTCCGTATGACCTCGCTTCGTTGCTGACGTTTCTGCGCGGCCGTGCATTACCCGGCATCGAGCAGGTGGACGATCACAGCTATGGGCGCGTATTCGGCTCGGTGGAATCCCCCGGCTGGCTGCGCCTGAGTGCGTGGCCCGGCAACGAACACGCCTTGCACCTGCAATTGCATTGCCCGCAACCGGCACAAATGCTTGCGGTGGTCACGCGTATCCGCCGCATGTTCGACCTCGACGCCGATCCGCAGGCGATCAACGCGGCACTGGGTGCCACCCCGCATTTCAAAGCGCTGTTGCGCAAACGTCCAGGCTTGCGCCTGCCAGGCAGTTGGGATGGTTTTGAAGTCGCCGTGCGCGCCATTCTCGGCCAACAGGTAAGTGTCGCCGCCGCACGCACGCTGGCCTCGCGCATCGTGCAGCGATACGGCGAATCGCTGCCGGCGGCCATTGCACCTGGTCTGGAACGCCTGTTTCCCTCGCCACAGATGCTGGCCGATGCCGATCTGCGCACGCTGGGCGTCACCACCGCACGCGCGGAGACCATTCGCGGCGTCGCCCGCGCCGTGCTGGATGGCCGCGTGGATTTCCGGGTCGAGCAACCGCTGGACGAATTCGTGCAACGCTGGGTGGCGCTGCCTGGCATCGGCGAATGGACGGCCCATTACATGGCCATGCGCGGACTCAGCCATCCAGACGCGTTTCCCGCCGCCGACCTGATCCTGCGCCGCGCCGCGTCCGACGGAGACAGCATGCTCAGCACCAAGGCCCTCACCCAGGCGGCACAGGCGTGGCGCCCATGGCGATCGTATGCCGTGATGCATTTGTGGCGCAGCGTGGCCGACGCCGCAACGACCAAACGCCCCCTTGCCCAGCAGCAGGAAGCCGTAGCATGAGCATCGCGGCACGCGACACCATCTGGTACGACCATCTCTCTACGCAAATAGGCAAACTGTTGTTGGCGGCAGACAGCCAAGGCTTGCGCGAAGTGTGGTTCGAGACCGGCAAGCACAAAAAAGAACCGCCGCCGAGCTGGCTGCACGATCCTGGCAAACTCGCTTTCGCGCGCACGCAACTGGAAGAATATTTCGCCGGCGAGCGGCAGCATTTCGACCTGCCGCTGCATCCGCTGGGCACACCGTTTCAGATCCAGGTGTGGCACGCACTGGCCAAGATTCCCTATGGCAGCACGATCAGCTATGCGGAACTGGCGCGACGCATCGGCCAGCCGTTGGCCGTGCGCGCCGTCGGCGCAGCCAACGGACGCAATCCCCTGCCGATCGTGCTGCCCTGTCATCGCGTCATCGGCAGCGACGGCAGCCTTACCGGTTTCGGCGGCGGCCTGCCGACCAAACGGTTCCTGCTTGGCATGGAAGACGGCATTGCGCGCGGCGATCTGTTCGGCATGCCGTTGCGCTGATCCCTGAGGCAACGCCGGGCCATGCCATACGCACGAGCGGAACGAAGCCACTGCATCCGTTGAGATGCGACACGCTGGCTAGGCATACAATGCACGCCCAGCCGGCGCGTCAAAGCATGACCTCGACACTCACCTCTCCTCCCAAACTGGCCATTATCGGCGGCGGCCCCGCGGGGCTGATGGCTGCCGAAACGGCGCGCGCGTGCGGCATCGAGGTCGATCTGTATGAAGCCAAGGGTTCGGTCGGGCGCAAATTCCTGATTGCCGGCAAGGGCGGCATGAACCTCACGCATGGCGAACCGAGGCCCGAGTTCGATCAGCGCTATGGCGAACGGGCCCCCGACATCGGCAACTGGCTGGACGATTTCGACGCCGATGCATTGCGCAAGTGGGCGGGCGAGCTTGGCGTGGAAACCTTTGTCGGCAGTTCCGGACGCGTTTTTCCCAACGACTTGAAAGCGGCCCCGCTGTTGCGCGGCTGGGTGCATCGCCTGCGCGAGAGCGGCGTGCGCTTTCACGTACATCACCGCTGGTTGGGCTGGCATGACGACGGCGCCCTGCGCTTTGCCACACCGGACGGCGAGCGCGTCATCCAGGCTGGCGCGGTGGTTCTGGCACTCGGCGGCGGCAGCTGGCCGCAGCTCGGTTCGGACGGTACGTGGCAGGCGCTGCTCGCTGCTCACGGCGTCGACGTCGCGCCATTGCAGCCATCCAATTGCGGCTTCGACATCGGCTGGAGCGATTACCTCGCCACGCGTTATGCAGGTACGCCGCTGAAGCCGGTGTCGGCTCACTGGCGCGATGCCTCGGGACGCGGCCACGTTCGCCAGGGCGAATGCGTGATCACCAGCACTGGCATTGAAGGCAGCCTGATCTACGCACTTTCGGCCACCTTGCGCGATGCGATTGCCAAACATGGACACGTCACGCTGGAACTGGACCTGGCTCCCGACCGTCCACTGGAGCGATTGCAGCGCGACCTGGAAAAGCCGCGCGGCAGCCATTCGCTCAGCGATCACTTGCGCCGCCAGACCGGACTCGGCGGCGTGAAAGTCGCCTTGCTGCACGAAGTGCTGGACAAGGCCAGGCTCAACGATCCGCACGAGCTGGCGCGCACGATCAAGCGACTGCCGCTGCGCCTGCTGCACGCCCGCCCCATGGCGGAAGCCATCAGCAGCGCCGGCGGCGTACGGCTGGAAGCCTTGGACGACACCCTGATGTCCAGCACCCTGCCCGGCGTGTTCTGTGCCGGCGAGATGCTCGACTGGGAAGCACCCACCGGCGGCTACCTGCTTACCGCCTGTTTCGCCAGCGGCTATCGCGCTGGGCGCGGCGCGGCAGCGTGGCTGCGCGCGCACGGAGCATAGGGCCTGTTAGCACTATTTTCGTGGCCCGCGCCAGGAGCTGTTTGCGCGCCAGCCAAGGAAGAGTGAGGGAGTGTACGTCCGTACACGACCGAGTGATGACGCCGGGTGGCGGGCAAACAGACCCGGCCCGAAGGGTTGCCGTTGAGTGGCCGCCATGCGGCAGCACGCGGCACCGGCTTGGCAGCCAGCCAAGTCAGTGCCACGCACTACCACCTGGCGGCCACTCAACGACAACGCGGGCTACGAAAATAGTGCTAACAGGCCCTAGCAGTTACAAGCCCAGATCGCTCAAGCCCGGATGATCGTCCGGGCGCCGTCCTTGCGGCCAATGGTATTTGCGTTCCGACGCGGCAATCGGCACGTCGTTAATGCTGGCGTGGCGCTCGGCCATCAGTCCGTTTTCGTCGAACAGCCAATTCTCGTTGCCGTAGGAACGAAACCAGTTGCCCGAATCGTCGCGCCATTCATAGGCAAAACGCACAGCGATCCGGTTGCCTTCGAAGGCCCACAGTTCCTTGACCAGGCGGTATTCGAGCTCGCGTGCCCACTTGCGCGTGAGAAAATCGACGATGGCTTCGCGGCCGCGAACGAACTCCGCACGATTGCGCCAGCGACTTTCCGGTGTGTACGCCAATGCAACCCGGGCAGGCTCGCGCGTATTCCACGCATCCTCGGCAAGGCGTACTTTCTGGATAGCCGTTTCGCGGGTAAAGGGCGGCAACGGCGGGCGCTGTTCGGTCGATGACATGGGAGCTCCAGAAGGCAGCAACGCGGTGGATTTTTCCGCCGGCCCCGCCATGATCCGGTGAGGATGGGCGGTCTTTTCGGCGAGGTATCCGGCCGCAGCTTACCCAGTGACCGACTTTCACGCATCCTGCACGGAATCGCGCAGCTAGATAAGCTGCGCTGCGTAACGCTCGACCGCCGGGAGGATCCTTCCGGCTTCCAATCTGACAACCTCGTGGAGACTTACCATGTGCGACGATCCCTCGCATTCGCTGCAGTCCCGCCGTCAGTTTCTTGGAGCGGGCCTTGGACTGCTTGCCTTGGGCACCTTGCTGCCAAGACAGGTACTGGCCGACGCTGCCCCGCCGCAGAATGCCATTTCGCCCGACACCGCCTTGCGCCGGCTGCTGGCCGGCAATGCGCGCTATGCCGCCAATCAGCTCGACCCGAAGGACTTCTCGGTCGGCCGCGCCGCGCGGGCCAAGGCACAGTATCCGATTGCAGCCATCCTCAGCTGTGCCGATTCGCGCGTGGCCCCGGAGTTGGTGTTCGACCAGGGTCCAGGCGATCTGTTCGTCGTGCGCATCGCCGGCAATTATTTGAGCAGCGACAGCCTGGCAAGCCTGGAATACGCAGTAGGCGTGCTCAAGGTGCCGCTGATTGTGGTGCTCGGCCACACCGAATGCGGGGCGATCAAGGCCACGGTTGCCGAGATCAAGGACCCGCACGATCTCCCCGGGCACATCTGGGACATCGTCGACGCGATAAGGCCTGGCGTCGAAAGTACGGTAAAAGCAGGTGGCGATCAGGTACTCGACGCGGCGATAGGCGCCAATGTCGATTACAACGTCGCGCGCATAGCGGCGGCCCAGCCGGTGGTATCGAGCGCGGTCAAGCAAGGCAGCGTCAAAGTCGTGGGTGGCGTGTATCAACTGGCTACCGGCAAAGTCGCGATGCGCGGCAATGCCTGACATCTCCTGACTGCCTTCCCGCACCAGCCTGGAGGAACCCCGGCTGGTGCTGGAGACCAGGGGCGCATCAAAGCGAGTAAAAACTTGCGTCCCGCAAAGAATCATCAAAAGCTGAATTAGTCACACATCTGCGCGATGATGGGCGGGCTTTCCAACAAGAAAAACGGATCTGCTGCATGAAACCCCTGGCCCGCCTGCTGCTCTGCTCGCTCGTCACCCTTGCTGCCGGTTGCAGCACTTTTCATCACGCCGCCACCGCGCCGGCGCCCGAAACCAAGGCCGAACAGGCCAAGGCCGCCGCGACCACTCCGCTGCTGCTGATCTCGATCGATGCCTTCCGAGCGGATTACATCAACCGCGGTTTGACGCCCACGCTGCAACAAATGGCAGCCACCGGCGTGCATGCCGATTCGATGCAGCCATCTTTCCCCTCGCTCACCTTCCCCAATCACTACGCCATCGTTACCGGACTGGTGCCGGACCACAACGGCATCGTCAACAACACCATGTCCGATCCCGAGCTGGGCAAGTTTTCGCTGAGCGACAACAAGGCCGTGAGCAATGGCGCGTGGTGGGACCAGGGTACGCCGCTGTGGGAAACCGCCGATGCGAACGGCTTGCGCACGGCCAGCATGTTCTGGCCAGGCTCCGCCGCCGACATCCAGGGCAAGCACCCGGATTTCTGGAAGCCTTACGATGGCAAGGTGACAGCCGACCAGCGCGTGGATCAGGTATTGGCGTGGCTGGATCTGCCTGCCGATCAACGCCCCAGTTTCATCACTCTGTATTTTGACGCTGTCGATCACGCCGGCCACAAAGCCGGCCCCGACTCCCCGCAAGTCAACCAGGCCCTGCGCGATACCGACGCCGCAATCGCGCGCCTGGTCGATGGCCTGCGCCAACGCGGCTTGTACGACAAGACCAACATCATCGTGCTGGCCGATCACGGCATGGCAAGCGTACCCGCAGGCAACAACATCCTGATCGACAAGCTGATCAAGATGGACGACGTGCAGGAAGTCAATCTGGGAACCGTGGCCGGTTTCAATCCCAAGCGCAAACACGATTTCAATGCGATCGAAGAGCAACTCGAACAACCACAGCAGCACGTGCATTGCTGGGACAAGACCCGCATTCCAAAGCGCTTCAACTACGGTTCCAACACGCGCGTACCCCAGTTGGTGTGCCTGGCGGACGTGGGCTGGCGCATTACCACCACGGCGTATCTCGCCAAGCACAAAGGCCCCATGAGCCTGGGCGAGCACGGCTACGACAATGCAGATCCGCTGATGCAGGCGCTGTTTATCGCGCACGGCCCCGCCTTTCAGAGCGGCATCCGCTATCACAGTTTCCCGAATGTGGACGTCTATTCGTTGATGGCGCACGTGCTCAACATTCCGCCGGCCTTCAACGACGGCCGTTTCGAAGACGTGCAAGGCATGCTGAAACCGGCCCCCGCAGCAGCACAGTAAAGTACGTCGGAAACACCATTCCCGGATTCGGACCGGGAATGGTGCGAAAACGCTTGAGCATTGGGCGCATTGCCGCGAAAGTACGCACGTGAGCATCGAACTGCGCCATCTTCGCTATTTCGTCGCCGTCGCCGACACCTTGCATTTCGGCAAGGCGGCCGAACGGCTGGGCATGTCGCAACCGCCGCTCAGCCAGCAGATCCGGCAATTGGAAGAAATGGTCGGTGCACGCCTGCTGACCCGCACCAACCGCCGCGTGGCACTGACCGAGCCCGGTCAGTTGTTTCTGCAGGAAGCACGCGACATCCTGGCCAAGGTGGACCGCGCCACCGAGCTGGCGCAGCGCGCGCAACGCGGCGAACTGGGCGAGCTGCGCATCGGCTTTACGCGCACCGTGCCGCTGTCGCAGGACATACCGCGCGCGATCCTGGCTTTTCGCCAGCAGTTTCCCGCCGTGCATCTGCAACTGGAAGAAATGATGTCACTGCAGCAGATCGACGCCCTGCTCGAGCGCAAGCTGCACATCGGCATTCTTCGCCCCAACGTGCTGCCCCGCTCGCTGGTCTCCAAATGCATGTTCCGCGATCCGCTGGTCGCGGTCTTGCCGGCCGGGCATCCCGCGCTCAAGCGCATCGACGGCCGCGGCAAGCTGCCCGCACGGGTGCTGGCGCAGGAGCCCTTCGTGGTGTTCGCGCGCACGGCCGGCGCAGGTGTCTACGAACACGTGTTTTCGGTGTGCCGCAATGCCGGCTTTGCGCCGCGCATCGCGCAGGAAGCGCGCGAGGCATCCACGATTATCGGCCTGGTCGCGGCAGGATTAGGTGTTTCCATTCTTCCCGCCTCGTGCGGGCACGTGCACGTGGAAGACGTGCACTACATTCCGTTGGCCGATGCCGATGCCACGTCCGAAGTGCACGTGGTGTACCGCGAAGACGAGCGCTCTCCGCTGGTGCCGCGTTTCATCAAGCTGATCGCCACCAACCCGCGCTAGGGTCTCACGGCATGGCTCCCTTGCTCATCGGTGCCGGCGGCGTGAGGATTTGCGG
The DNA here is from genome assembly GCF_016904945.1 of Dyella mobilis. Classification (GTDB taxonomy): domain Bacteria; phylum Pseudomonadota; class Gammaproteobacteria; order Xanthomonadales; family Rhodanobacteraceae; genus Dyella_B; species Dyella_B mobilis. The sequence continues at coordinate 1,106,833 of NZ_JADIKF010000039.1, read as the reverse complement.
CAGCGGCTGCAAGCGGTAGAGCTTGAGCGCGATCAGCAACCCCGCCAGCACCAGCACGCCAACGAACCACGCCACGCCATTCCAGCCATTCGCCGCGTAGAACAGCCCACCGCTCGCACCGGCAATGCTCGATCCCATGTAATAGCTGAACAGGTACATCGACGATGCCTGCGCCTTGGCCGTTCCGCCGCGCCGTCCCACCCAGCTGCTGACGATGGAGTGTCCGCCGAAAAAGCCGAAGGTGATCGCAACGATGCCCAGGATGATCAGCCACAGCGAGGCCGTCATCGTGCAGGCCGTGCCCAGCAGCATCAGCGCAAACGCCGTCCACAACACTTTGCGCCGCCCAAGCTTGCCGCCCAGGTGTCCCATCCACGCCGAGCTGAAGGTGCCGATCAGGTAAATACCGAAAATCAGGCCGACCACCGTCTGGCTGAGGTTGTAGGGCGGCGCGAGCAAGCGATAGCCAAGATAGTTGTAGACGGTGACAAACGCACCCAGCAGCAAGAAGCCTTCCGCGAACAGCCACGGCAGACCCGGATCGCGAAACATGCCCGTAAAGCGCGCATACAACGCTCGCCACTGCAACGGCTTTGGCTGAAAGTGGCGCGAAGGTGGCAACGATCGCCAGAACACCAGCCCCGAGATCAGCCCGATCACGCCAACGACGGCGACGCCCACGCGCCAGCCGAAGTAGTCGGCGACCACGCCGGAGATCAAGCGTCCGCTCATGCCCCCCACGGCGCTGCCGCTGATGTACAAGCCCATGCCCAGGCCGATCGATTCGGGGTGCATTTCCTCGGTGAGATAAGTCATGGCCACCGCCGGCAGGCCGCTCAAGGTCAGGCCGAGCAAGGTGCGGATAGTCAGCAGGGCATACCAGTTCGGCATGCAGGCGGTAAGCAGGACCAGCACGGCCGAGGAAAGCAGCGATGCCACCATCACCGACTTGCGACCGAAGCTATCGGATACGCCGCCCGCAAAAAGCATGGCAAACGCCAGCACGCCGGTGGTCAACGACAACGACAAGGCACTGGCGGCCGCGCTGACACCGTAGTGCGCGCTGAATTGCGGCATCAGCGGCTGCACGCAGTACAGCAGACCGAACGTGGCCAGTCCGGCGGCGAACAGCGCCAGGTTGGTATGCCGGAAAGCCGGCGTACCGTGACGGATCAAATCGTCATCGGTCCAAGGGACCGGCGTTTTGCTGGCAGGGCTGGTGTCCATGGCGATGTCGTCGAAACGAATGGCACAAGCATAATGGGCAGCCGGGCAACGATCGATAATGCGGCTGGTCCGGCTCGATAGCTGCCGAATATCAATCACGGCCCGGGCGTAACCGCTGCCCGGCCGTGAACCATGGCCACGTCGCGGTTACGCGGCGTCTTCCATCTTTGCCGCCATCGCGTGGCGTATTTCAGTCAGTACCTGGGTTGGAGCCTCAAGATTGGCGTGATGCCCTGCCCCGTGGATCATCAGTGCGCGAGCATGGGCGATGCCTCGTGCGAGTTCACGGTTCAGGTCGTGCACTTCGGCCTGGTCCTCGCTGCCCACCATCAACACCGTCGGCACTTTGATTTCGCCCAGACGTTCCAACGCCGCCGGCTGCGGCGTGCGCTGATCCTGTGCAGCACGTGTGTAGTAGCTGGTTTCGCGCTTGAACAAGTGCGTCGTCATCGCCTCGGTATGCTTCCGTGCCGCGGGATCCACTTCATTCGGCGAACGGCATGGACCATCGGTGAAGGCGCGCAGCGAGCTGTCGATCAAGCCATTCGCATCGAGCGTGCCCAGCGCCTGCAAAAAGGCGCGGGCGGCGGGCGTACTGCTTGCATAGCGACCCCAGTAGCCGGCACCGACGAAGATCAATGCACTGACGCGCTCGGGATACGCAAGGGTGAAATCCAGTGCGATCGCCGCGCCGCCCGAGCAGGCCAGCAATGCGGTACGGCGGATGCCGCGCGCATCGAGCACGGCGGCCAGATCGTCGTGGTGCGCATACGCGCCCGGCTCGATCTCAGACTGGCCAAAGCCGCGTGCGTCGTAACGCAAAACACGATAGGTATCGGCCAAAGCCGCGAACTCCGCGTCCCACTGGCCGCTGTCGACCAGGAAACCATGCAGCATGGTAATGGCCTCGCCGTTGCCGGCTTCTTCGGCGTGTAGCCGCGCGTGGGGAACGTCAATCCAGTGGGTCGTTGTATGGCTCATGTTTATTCCTCGAATTTGCGTGGTAGCGCCTTCCCCCTGCATGCAGAGGGAAGGCGTCGCGAATTAGCGTTTGGCGCTGATCTCACGTGCCTGAACGGCCGGCACGAACACTCGCGATGCATAGCTTTCCGGCTTGTCGCCCACGGCCACGCCGCCGTGAATGCGTGTCTGCTGGATATCGGTAAACATGTAATACGGAAATGGCTTGTCGATGGCGCTGATCGCGTCCAGGCGATCGCGCAACGGCGCCGGCAACGTGAAGGACAGCGCCGCAAGATTTGCATCGAGCTGTTCCAGCTTGGTGGCACCGATGATCACCGAAGCAATGCCCGGCTGGGTTGCCACCCAGTTCAATGCCACGCTCGCCATGCTCTGGCCCGCTTCCTTCGCGACCTGTTCCAGTTCTGCCACGATCTTCCAGTTGCGCGCGGTGAAACGTTCGAAGCCGGGGGCGGCAGTCACCTTGGCCAGGCGTCCCTCGCCTTCCCCGCCCTGCTGGCTGGGCTTGTACTTGCCCGAAAGCATGCCCATCGCCAGCGGACTCCAGGCGGTGATGCCCATGCCCAGGTTCTGCGCCAGCGGTACGTATTCGTGTTCGATGTTGCGCTCGGCCAGCGAGTATTCGAGCTGCATGTTCACCAGCGGCGTCAGCGCATGGGCTTCGGCGTAGGTCTGCGCACGGGCGGCATACCAGGCGGGCACGTCGGACAGGCCGGCGTAGCGGATCTTGCCGGCGCGCACCAGATCGTCGAGCGTGCGCACGACTTCCTCGGCGGGCGTGATGCGGTCCCAGGTGTGCAACAGATAAAGGTCGATGTAGTCGGTGCGCAGGCGGCGCAGCGATCCTTCCACCGCGCGCATGATGTTCTTGCGCCCGTTGCCGCCCGCATTGGGATTGCCGGGCTGCGCGTTGTAGGTGAACTTGGTGGCCAGCACCACGCGGTCGCGCGTGCCGCTTTGCTCGATGAACTGGCCCAGCATGCTTTCGCTGGTGCCTTCGGTGTACAGGTCGGCGGTATCGATGAAGTTGCCGCCTGCCTCAAGGTAACGGTCGAACATGGCACGCGCGGTATCGACGGCGGAGCCCCAGCCCCAATCGTCGCCGAAGGTCATCGTGCCAAGGGAAAGGCGGCTGACGCGCAGGCCGGAACGACCCAGGGTGAAGTATTGATCGAGCGACATGGGGGAACTCCATCAGTGGAAGACGGGGTGCAGTGTGCGCCACGAGATCCTGTTGAAAAACCGTCATTAGCTTGATGCATTTTTTAGTAAAACTAATTAATCTTCAGGCCGGACACCGTTGCCCCGGCACAGCCCGGGACCCGCGAACTCCTGGCACGGCAAAAATCTTGGGCTCGACCCGCGGAGTGTTGAACCATGCGCGACCACTACGCCCTGCGCGCCTTCCGCGCGATTGCCGAACACGGCAGCTTTACCCGGGCCGCGGCCGCGCTCGACGTGACCGCTTCGGCGCTAAGCCAGACGCTGCAACAGTTGGAGAACCAGCTCGGCACGCGCCTGCTGCAACGCACGACCCGTCGCGTCGGCCTCACCGAAGCAGGCCTGGAAATGCTCCACCGCATCACGCCTGCACTGAACGAACTGGACCAGGCGATGGATGCCGTGCGCCAGCATGGCGAGCGGCCACGCGGCACGCTGCGGCTGACGGTGCCTTACGTGGTCTCGCAAACGATCATCGAGCCCATGCTCGGCGAATTCATGGCGCGCTGGCCGGACGTGCAGCTGGATATTCGCGTCGACAATGCGCTCAGCGACCTGATCGCCGAAGGCTTCGATGCCGGCATTCGCCTGGGCGAACGCGTAGAGCGCGACATGGTCGCCGTTCCCATCGGCGGCGCCGTGCGCGCAGTGGTGGTTGGAGCGCCGGCGTATTTCAAACGATTCGGTTATCCCAAGGATCCGAAGGACCTGCAAAACCACTGCTGCATCAAGTTCCGCCTGCCGAGCAGCGGCGCGATCTATCGCTGGGAATTCGCACATCGCGGCGGCCCGCAAAAAGGCCGCTGGTACGAAATGGCCGTTGACGGGAGCCTGACCGTCAACGACATCTCACTGGCGTTGCGCGCCGCCGAAGACGGCCTGGGCATCGCCAATCTGCTGGAAATTTCCGCGCGCCCCGCACTGGATGCGGGGCGTCTGGAAAGCGTGCTTGAAGCCTGGCTGCCGCCGTTCGACGGCTTCTACCTGTACTACCCGAGCCGGTTCCAGGTGCCGCCCAAGCTACGCGTGTTCATCGACTTCATCCGTGAATGGGGTACGCGCGAAGCGGCTGGCCGACATCGTTCCGCCCCTTCTGCAAAGGCTTAGCGGTAACGCCAGTAGCCACCCACCCAAGCGTGGCCATAGCCCCAGTAGCCGGGCACCCACACGCGGGCCGGGCGCGGCGCCACGACGACACAACCCGTTTGCGCCAGCGTGCCGCCGAGCACGGCCAGGGCAATCAGAAAAACAGAAAGATAACGGCGCATGGTGATCTCCTCGTGAGTTGAAACTCACGTCGGAAAACGTCGCCCGGAATCATCGCGATGACGCCGCCAACCTGAACTGATGCCGAGGGTTCAGCCTCATCGTCAGGCCAGTGAAAGCAAGTTCCGCTGCGCGCCCTGGCCAAACGCCGCGTTTGCGCCGGCAAAGTTACGGATTCTCTACGCGCCGGCGCAGAACTTTTATCCGATTTCTATCGCGCTGCCGCCATCCTATGCAGCGCGTCGAACACAAACCAAAAGCAACGACCGTCGATCCATTCCCCTGCCAGACGACCACGTGCAGCAGGCTTGCAGCCGGAAGCCGCCACGCGAGGTAGCGGGCAGCAGCCTTCCGATGACCCGGCTCCGGCTGCAAACCTGCTGCACGTAGTCAATGTACCTGCCGACTCGGCTCACGCCTCGGTAAGTCGTTTCATGGCCATGCGATAACGCGCGGCAATGCGCGCTTCGTCGCGATGCTGAAAATCGCGCACCACCCAGCGGCCGCCCGCCATCACGTGGCGCACCAGCGGCGTATTGCCGGCAAACAGGAAACTGTCCATGGCAGAGCGTTCGTCGCGCGCAGCGAGCAGCGGCGACTCGTGGTCCAGCACGATGAAATCGGCGCGCTGTGCTTCGGCGAGCGAACCTATCGGCAAATCCGCGGCCTGCGCCCCCCCCTTCAATGCAGCCCGCCACAAGGTCTCGCCTACGCTGTCTTCGGCACGTCGTGCTGCAACGTTGCGATGGCGCGTGCTCAGGCGCTGGCCGTATTCCAGCCAGCGCAGCTCTTCCACCGGCGAAATGGAAATGTGCGAGTCCGAACCGATACCCAGCGTGCCTGCCGCATCAAGGTAATGTGCCAGCGGAAACAGCCCATCGCCCAGATTGGCTTCGGTGGTCGGGCACAGCCCGGCGATCGCCCCGCTGCGCGCGAGCTGCGCAGTTTCCGCGTCCGTAAGGTGAGTGGCATGCACCAGGCACCAGCGCTTATCGACCTGCGCGTGGTTGAACAACCATTCCACGGGACGTGCACCGCGGGTGGCGAGGCAGTCCTGCACTTCGCCGATCTGCTCGGCGATGTGGATGTGGATCGGCCCGCTTTTCAGTGCTTCGCTCTCGATGACCTTGCGCCAGATCTGCTCCGGAACGGCACGCAGGGAATGTAGCGCCGCACCCACGCGGAGGTTGTCGTTTTCGAGCTTGCGCAGGCTTGCGAGCAACGACAGATAGCTGTCCACGTCGTGCCCGAAACGGCGTTGGCGCTGCGATAGCGGGCGGCCGTCGAAACCGCCGCTCACGTACAGCACCGGCAGCAAAGTCAGTGCAATGCCCGCTTCGCGTGCCGCTTCGATCAAGGCCAGCGACATCGCTTCCGGTTGCGCGTAGGGTGTACCGTCGGGCTGGTGATGCAGGTAATGGAATTCGCAGACCTGGGTGTAGCCGGCCTTGAGCATCTCCACATAGAGCTGGGCAGCAATGGCTTGCAAAGTTTCCGGGTCGATGCGCGCAGCAAAGCCGTACATGGTTTCGCGCCAGGTCCAGAAGGAGTCGTCGCCTGGGCCGCGGCGCTCGGCCAGGCCTGCCATGGCGCGCTGGAAGGCATGGGAATGGAGATTGGGCATGCCGGGCAGCACCCAGCTGTCCAGAAGCTGGGGCGACTCGGCGGAAGCGGCGGCGATCCTGCCCCGGTCATCCACCGAAAAAGCGGCTTCGCCATGCCATGCCGCTGCTTGCCAAAGATGCCTTGCCTTGAAAGTGTAGACCGCAGGTACGTTGCTCATGAACAATCTCCAAATGGCTTGCGAAGTTTAAGGCAATAGGGATCGAGTATCGCGTTCGCTTCACCTTTCCTGCGGAAGGATGACGATATGGCCAAGAAAAACGAAAACGCGCCCAAGCTCACCTTGCGCTTGGCCACGCCCGCCGACGTGCCAGCCCTGGTCAACCTCACCGCCCGCGTCTACACCGCTGAATGGGGCCATTCGGCAGAAATGCTGCGCTCTCAGCAGACGCATTTTCCCGAAGGCCAGTTCGTCGTCGAATACGAAGGCAACATCGTCGGCTACTGCGCCACTTTCCGCATCGACGAATCGCTGGCCTTGAAGCCGCATACCTGGATGCAGATCACCGGCGGCGGCATGGCTTCGCGGCACAATCCAGACGGCAACTGGCTGTACGGCATGGAAGTGGTAGTGCATCCGGATTACCGCGGCATGCGCATCGGCCAGCGCCTGTACCAGGCGCGCAAGCGATTGTGCATCGACCTGAAACTGCGCGGCATCACCTTCGGTGGGCGCATTCCGGGCTTGGCGCGCAACATCCAGCGCTACGGCAACCCCGAAGCCTATGTGCAGGCGGTGATCGAAGGAAAGCGGCGCGACCCCACGCTCAGCTTCCAACTCGCCAACGATTTCGAATTCATCGGCTTGCTGCGTGCCTATGTGCCGATGGACTACGACTCGCACGGCTACGGTGCGCACCTGGTGTGGCGCAACCCGGCGCTGATGAATCAGCCGGATATCCCATCGGTGAAATCGCCCCAACACCTGCCCGATTCCGTGCGCGTAGCCACGGTGCAGTACCTGCAGAGGCGTATAAAATCCTTCGAGGAATTTGCCACGCACGTGGAGTATTTCACCGATATCGCCGCGGACTACAGTGCGGATTTCGTCACTTTCCCCGAACTCATCACGCTGCAACTGCTGTCGATCGAGAATGAAGAGCTTTCGCCGGTCGAGACCATTCGCAAGCTCAGCCATTACACGCCGCAGGTGAAAGAACTCTTCAGCCGCCTGGCGGTGAGCTACAACATCAATATCGTCGCCGGCTCGCATCCGACCGAGCAGTCGAACGGCGACATCCACAATGTGTGCTACGTGTGCCTGCGCGACGGCTCGATCCACGAGCGCGAAAAGCTGCATCCAACCCCAAGCGAGCGCGTGGTGTGGAACGTCACCGGCGGTGATAGCGCCGCCACCATCCAGACCGACTGCGGCCCGATCGGTGTGATGATCTGCTACGACTCGGAATTTCCGGAAGTGGCCAAGCATCTGGTCGACCAGGGTGCGCTGATTCTGTTCGTGCCCTTTTGTACCGACGTGCGCGAAGGCTATCTGCGCGTGCGCTATTGCTCGCAGGCGCGTGCGATCGAGAACCAGTGCTACGTGGTGCTTTCCGGCAACGTCGGCAATCTGCCGGGCGTGAACAACTTCGACATCCAGTACGGCCAGAGCTGCATCCTGACCCCCAGCGACTTCCCGTTCGCACGCGATGGCATCGCCGCCGATACCACGCCGAATATCGAAACGGTGCTGTTTGCGGATCTGCGCCTGGAAAGCCTGGCGCGGGCGCGCAATGCCGGTGCGGTGCAAAACCTCAAGGACCGACGCTACGACCTGTACGAAACACGGTGGTTGAGCAAGGCGCGGTAATGCCGCGCCCACGCCAGGAGATCACAGGCGCTGCAAGGCCGGCGCGAGGCGATCTGCCATAATCGCGCCATGTCAAACGAGCCCTCCCCCGCCAACGACTCCAACCCGCGGCTGCGGGCCGTACTCGGCCACGAGTTTTTCGCTCCCTACCAATGGAAACGGCGCATCGCCTTGTGGAGCGGCGCGGTACTGGTGGCGCTGGCGGCCATTCTGTTCGCCAAAGCCAGTGACTGGGCTTATGGCCTGTTCCTGCGCATTCTGGCGCACGGTGTCTGGATTCCACTGATCCTCACGCCGATCGTGTTCGGCCTGCTCTCGTGGGTGACAGCTGGAAAGTTGCGCGCAGCGCGCGGCAGCGGCATTCCGCAGGTGATTGCGACGATCCACATCGAAGACCGGGATTTCCGTTCGCGCATGCTTGCCCTGCCCATCGCGGCCAGCAAAATGGCGTTGACCTTGCTTGCGCTGACCGTGGGCGCTTCGATCGGTCGCGAAGGTCCGACCGTACACGTCGGCGCGGGCCTGATGCATTGGCTGGGGCGTCGCTTCGGTTTCACCGACCCTACGTCGTTGTCGCGCTTCATTCTCGCCGGCGGTGCAGCGGGTATCGCCGCGGCATTCAATACGCCACTGGCCGGCGTGGTCTTCGCGATCGAAGAACTCGCTGGCACCTTCGAGCACCGCTTCAGCGGCCTGCTGCTTACCGCAGTGTTCGTCGGCGGCGTGGTATCGCTGGGTCTCCTGGGCAATTACGCCTATTTCGGCACGGTGCAGACCAGCCTGCCGCTCGGAAATGCGTGGCTGGCCGTGCTGGCATGCGGCGTGATCTGCGGCTTGGCCGGGGGCCTGTTCGCACGCCTGATCCTGCTCAGCCGCAGCGGACCGCTGGCGGCCCTCGGGCGTTTGCGCGACCGCTCTCCGGTGTGGTTCGCGGTCGGCTGCGGCCTCGCGCTGGCCGTGCTTGGCGTGCTTTCGCACAACGCCGTCTACGGTACCGGCTACGTGCAGGCGCGCGCTTTCGTGCAGGACGCAGCGGTCACTCCGGGGCACAGTTTTGGTGTGGCGAAACTGCTGGCCAACGTGGTGTCGTATTGGGCCGGCATTCCTGGCGGCATCTTCTCGCCGGCGCTGGCCGTAGGCGCCGGCCTGGGCCACAACATCGCGCAGTTTTTGCCGAATGCTCCCGAAGCGGCAGTGGTGTTGCTCGGCATGAGCGCCTATCTCGCCGGCGTCACTGGCGCGCCGCTCACCTCGGCCGTAATTGCCATGGAACTCACCAACAACCAGGCCATGGTGATACCGATCATGGCCGCCTGTCTGCTGGCTCGTGCCGTTGCATCGACGTTGTGCCCCACGCCGGTCTACAAGGATTTCGCCGAACGCATGATCCGCGACTTCGAGCAAGGGCAAGCCGCCCGCGTCGATGAAGACCAGCAAGATCAGGATCTGGACGAAGCCGCCGACGCCATCAGCGCCTATGGCGAACCGGTAGTGCCCACCCACGTGCCAAGGGATGAATCGAAGTCATGAATTGGGATGTATTGCTGACCAACGCCTCGCTCGCCACCTTTGTCGGCGAAGCCAGCCACGGCTTGATCACCGATGCGGCATTGGCCTGCCTGGATGGGAAGATCGCCTGGGTCGGCGCCATGCGCGACCTGCCGGAGGCGTCGATCGCGACGGCGCGGGAAGTGCACGACCTCGACGGCGCCCTGGTCACCCCGGGCCTGATCGATTGCCACACGCATCTGGTATTCGGCGGCGATCGCGCGCAGGAATTCGACTTGCGCCTCAACGGCGCCAGCTACGAGGAGATCGCCCGTGCCGGCGGCGGCATCGTATCCACCGTGCGCGCTACGCGGCATGCAAGCGAGGATGAACTGCTGGCGCAATCGCTGCCGCGCGCACGCGCGCTATTGGCCGATGGCGTCACCACGCTGGAAATCAAATCGGGATATGGGCTGGATCTGGAAACGGAACGGCGCATGCTGCGCGTGGCACGCCGCATCGGCGAAACGCTGGGCGTGAACGTGCGGACCAGCTTTCTCGGCTTGCATGCCCTGCCTCCGGAATACAAGGAACGGCGCGGCGAGTACGTCGACCTGGTGTGCAACGAGCTGCTGCCCGCGCTGGCCAGCGAAGGCCTGGTCGATGCCGTGGATGCCTTCTGTGAAGGCATCGGTTTCAGCCGTGCGGAAACCCAGCGCGTGTTCGAGCACGCCCAGCAACTGGGTTTGCGCGTGAAGCTGCACGCGGAGCAATTGTCCGATCTCGACGGCGCAGCACTCGTGGCCGAATTCCATGGCCTGTCTGCCGATCATCTCGAATACCTCAGTGACTCAGGCATCCAGGCGATGGCCCGTGCCGGCACGGTGGCGGTACTTTTGCCGGGCGCGTTTTACGCCCTGCGCGAAACCAAGCTGCCGCCGGTCGATGCCCTGCGCTCGCACGGCGTACCCATCGCCATCGCCACCGATTGCAATCCCGGCACCTCTCCCCTGCTTTCGCTGCGGCTGGCGGCCAACATGGCGTGTACCGTGTTCCGCCTGACGCCGGAAGAAGCGCTGCGCGGCATCACCGTGAATGCGGCACGCGCACTAGGGCTGTCCGATCGCGGCGTGCTGGACGTGGGCAAGCGCGCCGATTTCGTGGTGTGGAACGTCAGGCAGCCAGCCGAACTGTGCTACTGGATCGGCGGCGGGCTGGTGCGCCAGGCCTGGCTGGGCGGCGTCGCCCGCTGAAAACAAAAAGCCCCCGGCAAGCGGGGGCTTTTGCGCGGCGAGCTCGAGGCTCAGGCCGACTTTTTCTTCGGCGCGGCGGCCTTCTTCACGGCAGCCGTCTTGGTCACGGTCGCCTTGGCACCAGCCACTGCCGGCTGCGCGGAGTGCGCGCGACTGTTGCCGTAGCTGCCACGATAGGTCTTGCCGCGACGGGTCTTGCGATCGCCCTTACCCATTGGAAACTCCTTAAATCGTAATACGTGTGGACGGTCAGCCATCCTAGCAGTGGCAGGCCAAAGCGCAAGCCGGAGCGGCTCAATGGCGGTGAGAGGCACTCGGCGGATGCGCGCTGCAGCCCGGGGTGCCATCCGGACAATCGCCCGGGTCGATCTGCACCGTGGCATGGCGGATGCCAAAACGCTCCATCAAGGTGCGATTCACGGCGGCCAGGGCTCGCGCGCCTTCCGACTGCTCATGCAGCTCCAGATGTAAAGTGGCCATGCGCGAACCGGAAGCAAGCTGCCAGATGTGCAGATGGTGCACGTCGCGAATGGCGGTGTCCGAACCGCGCAAGGCCGTTTCCACTTCCTGCGTGTCCATGCCTTCGGGAACCCCTTCCAACAGGATGTGGGTTGAGCGACGCAACAGGCTCCAGGCACTGCGCAGAATCAACAGCGACACCAGCAGCGAAAGCACCGGATCGGCCCAGTTCCAACCCATCCAGCGCACCAGCAACGCAGCGGCGATCGCGCCGACGGAACCGAGCAGATCGCCCAGCACGTGCAGGCTGGCCGCGCCGATGTTCACGTCATCGTGCGAATGACCGTGCAGGCTGCGCAGCACGACCAGGTTGACCAGCAGGCCCACGGTTGCCACGCCGAGCATTACCCCGGAAAGGATTTCCACCGGTTTGAACAGGCGTTCGATGGCTTCGTAGGCGATGAAGCCGACCAATACGAATTGCGTCAGCGCATTGACGAAACCGGCCAACACTTCCATGCGCCCATAGCCGTAAGTGCGTCGTGCATCGGCAGGACGCAGCGCCATGCGCGCGGCCAGCAAGGCCAAAATCAGCGCCGCGCAATCGACCAGCATGTGACCGGCATCGGCAATCAGCGCCAGCGAGCCCGACCACCAGCCGCCAGCCACTTCCACCAGCATCATGCTTGCGGTCAGTACGACGGCGATCAGCAATTTGCGTTCGCGGCCAACCGTTCCCGCTTCGTGGGAATGACCATCGTGTTGATCGCAGGCGTGGCTATGCGCGTGATTCATGCGGCAATGCTAGGAAGCTGAGGGGCCGTTACACAATCACTGCGCAACGGAAAGCGATCGTCGACAGGCGCTTAATGCGCGCACTGCGGGCCGTGCTCGTGCCCGTGTTGACGATCCAGACGAAGGTTCACGAAATGAGCGCTGGCGACCAGCAACCCGCCGCACGTCACCATGACACTGTGCAGCACGATCGAGAAATTTTCTGCAAAGGTCACGCCCATCACCAGCAAGGCCAGCCCGGGCAGCGCCAATCGCAGCGGCAACGCGCGATGATGGCGACGATAACCGTTGACCAGTGCAAACAAGGCAAGCGCGCTGGCAAACAGCACGAAACCGCGCTCGAAAGCGTGATCGGCCAGGAAAGTCAGGCCCAGCAGCGGCAGGATGGCCAGCACGAACGGCAACGCTGCACAGTGAATCGCGCAGAGAAACGATGCGGTTGCACCGAGACGGTCCGCCACATTCCACCAGCGGGAGGTATGCGGCGTTGGCGTGGAATCCATAGGGAGGGGACTACACCAGGCGGAGTGATGCCGGTTGGGCCGGCGGGACGAATTGATACAATATAACACAGTACCCGCGGACGCAAGCCGTCTCCGATCCCCCTTCGGACGGAGCGAAAGCGGTCAGGCCTTGCGGCAGTTCTTGCAGATGCCGTGCACTTCCAGCGATTGCGCCTGGGGGCGGAAGCCGAAGGCCTTGGCCTGCGCTTCGATCAGCTCGGCCACGCGCTCGTCGCACACCTCTTGGGCACTGGAGCAGACGTCACAGATCAGGAACGGCACTTGATGCGCTTCGGCCGGATGGTGGCAGGACACGAAGGCATTGATCGATTCCAGCTTGTGGATGAAACCGTGCTCGAGCAGGAAATCGAGCGCTCGATAAACCGTGGGCGGGGCGGCATTGCCGTGGCGTTCGCGCAGGTGATCGAGCAGATCGTAGGCCTTGACCGGCTTGCCGGCAGCGGCGACCAGTTCCAGCACTTCCTTGCGCAGCGGGGTCAGGCGCAGACCTCGCTCTTCGCTGGCATGTTCCACCGCGGCCACGAAATCCTTGGGGCTATCGTGATGATGGTGGGCGTGCACCTTGACGGAAGAACCGTTGCTCAACTTGATCACCTCTTCCTCGAAATCATACACCCCGCTACCGACCATTCAGCGCGGCAACGGTGGCGGCCTGGCCGATCTGGGGGCTCGCAGCACGATAATCCAGCCGATCGGCCCCAATACCAGTGCCCAGACAATACCCGCCAACAAGCGCCCGCGCCACCAGCCGAGCAAAGCACCCACGGCGACGAACGCCAGATTCCACCAGAACAGTTCGTTCCAGGGAATCATGGTCATCAGGTTGAGGAAGATCCGGAAGAATGCGCCGGGCGAATCCGGATCGACACCTTGGGTGGCCTTGGCCAGCAATTCATCCATGGCGGAAATCGTTAACAACCGCGGACGGCGAAAGCGATTGCCGATTCGCGGCCATCACCCCTGCGCCAGCGCGATAGCGTGATCGATGCGCTGTAGCGCGATCTCCCGCCCCGTCAAATAAATCGTGTGGTCGATCGACGGCGACACCTGCGCACCGGTCATCGCCACGCGCAGCGGTTGCGCGATCTTGCCCATGCCGAGTTCGAGTTTGGCAGCCACCTGTTCGATCACCTGATGGATCGGCTCGGGCTTCCATGCGCACGTTGCCAGCAACTCCCGCGCGGCTTGCAATACCGCGACGGCGCTGTCGTTCTTCAGGTGCTTGGCAACGGCCTTGTCGTCCCACTCGGTGATCGGGCCGTACCATATCTTTGCGCGCTCGGCCATTTCCTTCAGCGTGTGCACGCGATCGCGCAAAGCGACGATCACGTCGGCCGGCGACGGGCCTTTGCTTGCGTCGATGCCCGCACGGGCAAGATGCCAGCCGAATTCCGCCGCCAGCACCTGCGGATCGTCGGTCTTCAGGTAGTGCTGGTTGAGCCACTCCAGCTTTTCGGTATCGAAGCGCGAAGCGGCCTTGTTGACGTCGCTGACGTCGAACAGCTTGATCATCTCCTCGCGCGAGAAGATTTCCTGATCGCCATGCGACCAGCCCAGGCGCACCAGATAGTTGAGAATGGCGTGCGGCAGGAACCCGTTCTCGCGGTATTCCATGACGCTTACCGAATTGGTGCGCTTGGAAAGCTTTTTGCCTTCCTTGTCCAGGATCATCGGCAGATGCGCGAACTCCGGCACCTTGGCGCCCAATGCCTGATAGATGTTGATCTGGCGCGGCGTGTTGTTGACGTGGTCGTCGCCGCGGATCACTTCGGTGATGCCCATGTCGATATCGTCGACCACCACGGCGAAGTTGTAGGTCGGCCAGCCGTCGGAGCGGAAGATCACCAGATCGTCCAGCTCGGTGTTGGCCCACTCCACCCGGCCCTTCACCTTGTCCTCGAACACCACCGAGCCTTCCAGCGGATTCTTGAAACGAATGACGCGGTTGGGGTCGTCGCGGTACGGCTCGTTGCGATCGCGGTAGTAGCCGTTGTAGCGGGGCTTTTCGCCACGCGCCATCGCGGCCTCGCGCATGGCTTCGATCTCGTCCTTGGATTCGTAGGCGTAATACGCCTTGCCGGCGGCCAGCAATTCGTCGGCGACCTGCTTGTAGCGAGCCAGGCGATGGGTCTGGTAGATCGGCGTGCCTTCGGCGCTCAAGTCCAGCCATTGCATGGCATCGAGAATGGCCTGCACGGCGGCATCGGTGGAGCGCTCCCGATCGGTGTCCTCGATGCGCAACAGGAATTCACCGCCGCGGCGACGCGCCTCCAGCCAGCAGTACAGCGCGGTGCGCGCACCGCCGATGTGCAGGAATCCGGTGGGACTGGGAGCGAAGCGGGTGCGGACGGTCATGATCTCTAGATGCGCCGGGACAGAACGGGAAATTTTAACCGATACCGCGCGCAAACTCCCCCTCCCAAGAGGAAGCGGGGAGCTTTCGTCCTCTTTGGGGTTACTTCACGTGCACCGTAATCGGCTTCGACACCAGCGGCGGGTCGAACGGGATGTGATTGGAATCGCCCAGTTCGAGCTGCAAGGTATGCGTGCCCGGGGTGAGCTTGAGGGTGGTTTCGGTCTGGCCCTCGCCGAAATGGAGGTGCTGCGCATCCTTGGGGATCGGCTGGCCGGCTGGCGGCAGATCTTTCACATCCACCAGCAAGTGGTGGTGCCCGGTGCCTTCGCGCACCACGCCCGCAGGCGCCACGCCCATACCCTTGAGCCCGAACCGAACGGTAAAGGTCTGGGGGACGGTCGCCCCGTCCTGCGGCGAGATGATGTAGACCTCGGCCCCGGCAGGGGCTTTGGTAGCCGGCAGCGAGGGGGCCTCGGCGGCCACTGCATAGCCGGCGGCGGTAGTCAGTGCCAGGGCGAGCAACAGACGTTTCATCGACGTGTCTCCTGATCCAGGGAAAAGACCGGTTCGCGCAATCTAGCGCAACCGGGTGTTGGCTTGGCGACAAGATTTCAGCGTTTCGTCACGCCCGTAACCGCCCTGTCACCTGACCGCCACCTGTACGAAACCACGCAGGCGCAAGCTACCGCCGTACAAGACGAGGATGCGCCATGCGTATCGGCATCATCAGCGAGACGTATCCGCCAGAGATCAACGGTGTCGCACTCACCGTGCACAGTCTGGCTACCGGTCTGGCCTCACGCGGCCACGAGATCGACCTGATCCGTCCCCGCCAGCAAACCAGCCACGTCGACGAACCCGGCATCCATGCCCTGGAAACGCGCGGCGCGGCCCTGCCCCGCTACCCCGGCCTGCGTTTCGGGCTGCCTGCGCCGCGCACCTTGCGCAAGCGCTGGTCGGAACAACGCCCCGATGTCATCTACGTCGCCACCGAAGGCCCGCTGGGCCGCTCGGCGGTGAAGACGGCGGTCCGGTTGGGCATTCCCGTCGCCACCGGCTTCCATACCCGCTTCGACACTTACGCCAACCACTACGGCGTGGGCTTCCTGACACCGGTAGTGCACGGTTATCTGCGCCGCTTCCACTGCCGCGCCAATATCACCCTGGTGCCCACCGACGCACTGGCCGCCGAGTTGGCGGCGATGGGCGTGGACCACGCACGCCTGCTGCGCCGCGCGGTGGATACGAAGTTGTTCCATCCGTCCAGGCGCGACAACGCGCTGCGCGAGAGTTGGGGTGTCGATGCCGATACGCCGGTGGTGTTGTATGTCGGCCGCATCGCACCGGAGAAAAACCTGGACCTGGCGGTATCGACGTTCCGCGCCATCCAGCAAAAAACGCCGAGCGCGCGCTATGTCTGGGTGGGCGATGGCCCGGCACGCGCAGCACTGCAGGCAGCGCATCCAGATTTCATCTTCGTGGGCATGAAGCGCGACGAGGCACTGGCCGCGCATTACGCCAGTGCGGACATGTTTTCCTTTCCGAGCCTGAGCGAAACCTTCGGCAACGTGATTCTGGAAGCGCTGTCCGCCGGTCTGCCGGTGGTCGCTTACAACGAAGGCGCGGCGCGCGAGCATCTGATCGACGGCGTCAACGGCTTTCGCATCGCCTCCGGCGACGCGCAGGCGTTCACCGCAGCAGCGGTCACGCTAGCCAGCGACATCCGCCTGATCCGCCACCTGGGCAGCGCTGCCGTGGCAAGCGTGGAACGGCTCTCGCCGGACGCCGTGATCCGCGAATTCGAACATCAACTGCAACAACTGGTCGAGGAGAACGAGCATGAGCGCCACATCGTCGCACCTGCCTGATCCCGTCGCGCTGCCGCGCCACGCCTTCGACCGGCGCATGTGCATCGCCGCCAACCGCTGGGGCGCACGCCATGCCGTGGGGCTGTTCTTCGGCGTCATCAGCCGGCTTGGCGATGGCATCTTCTGGTATGCACTGATGGCGGCGTTGGCCCTGATCGATGGCCGCCGCGGCCTGGAAGCTGCCGCGCACATGGCCGTCACCGGCCTGGTGGCGCTGCTGCTCTATCGCCTGCTCAAGCGTTGGACGCGTCGCCCGCGCCCGTTCCGCACCTGCCCCGGCGTGATCGCGCATGTGCCGCCGCTGGATGAATTCAGCTTCCCCTCCGGACACACCCTGCAGGCCGTGGGCTTCACCATCGTCGCGCTGGCCTGGTACCCGTTGCTGGCGCCGCTGCTGCTGACCTTCACCGCGCTGGTCGCCGCATCGCGCGTCATCCTGGGGTTGCACTATCCGAGCGACGTACTCGCGGCCATCGTCGTGGGCAGCGGCCTCGGTTCGCTTTCGCTGTGGCTGGTGCACGACGCGCCGCAGTGGCTGGCCTGATCCATCGGCGCGTTTGATCAATCGTTCGTCACGCCGTACGCACCTGCTTTGCGCTCAACGACATAGCGCACCTATCCACAAGCTCTACCGGATACTTTCCACAATGGCTGTGGAAAACAATGTCGCATCACGCACGTGCGCAACAACATTGCAAGCATTTTGATGCGCTCGTGTGCTGATCATTCGCTCATCACACTGTACGTACGCGCTTTGCGCTCAACGACATAGCACACCTATCCACAAGCTCTACCGGATACTTTCCACAACCGCTGTGGAAAACAATGTCGCATCACGCACGTTCGCAGCAACATTGCAAGCATTTTGATGCGCTCGCGTGCTGGTCATTCGCACGCCACACTGTACGCACGTGCTTTGCGCTCAACGACATAGCGCACCTATCCACAAGCTCTACCGAATGATTTCCACAACCGCTGTGGAAAACAATGTCGCATCACGCACGTGCACGGCAACATTGCAAGCATTTTGATGCGCTCGCGTGCTGGTCATTCGCACGCCACACTGTACGCACGTGCTTTGCGCTCAACGACATAGCGCACCTATCCACAGGCTCTACCGGATGCTTTCCACAATCGCTGTGGAAAACTACGCGCACTTTCTGCGCAAACTTTCATCATTGCGTGCCAAGTGGTTGATGGCACAACTGCATAGAAGGTTTTTCCACAGGCTTTTCCAAAGGTCGTCCACGTGGGCTGTGGAAAACGCACGGCTTGTTCTCCCGCTGCGGCGAACGACGGAGAAAAACAAAAAAGCCGCCCGAAGGCGGCTCTTTGCTCGCACGTGATGCGTGCTTACGCAGCCCGCGGCACCTTGCGCAAGATGCCGAGCACGTCGGTCAGCTTGTCGCGCATCTGGCGACGGTCGACGATCATGTCGATGGCGCCGTGCTCAAGCAGGAACTCCGAGGTCTGGAAGCCTTCCGGCAGCGTTTCGCGCACCGTCTGCTCGATTACGCGACGACCGGCGAAGCCGATCTGCGCTTTCGGTTCGGCAACATTGATGTCGCCCAGCATCGCCAGGCTTGCCGACACGCCGCCGGTGGTGGGATTGGTCAGCACGCTGATATAAGGCACGCCGGCTTCGCGCAAACGCGCCAGCGCGGCGGACGTCTTGGCCATCTGCATCAGCGAGAACAATGCTTCCTGCATGCGCGCACCGCCGCTGGCGGAGAAACACACCAGCGCACTGCGCTCGGCGAGCGCGCGTTCGGCGGCGCGGGTGAATTTCTCACCGACCACCGAACCCATCGAGCCGCCCATGTAGGAAAACTCGAAGGCTACCGCCATCAGCGGCTTGTCCTTCAACTTGCCGCTCATCGCAATCAGCGCATCTTTCTCGCCGGTGGACTTTTGCGATGCAGAGATGCGGTCGCGGTACTTCTTGGAATCGCGGAACTTGAGCGGGTCGCTGGGCTCCATGCTGGCCCAATGCTCCTGCGCGCTGCCTTCATCGAGCAGTGCCAGCAGGCGCTCGCGTGCACCGATCGCGTGATGATGGCTGCACTTGGGGCACACCATCAGATTGCGCTCCAGCTCCGGCCGGTACAGCACCGCACCGCAGCCTGCGCATTTCTCCCATACACCTTCGGGTACCTTGCCCTTGCCTGCCGCGGAACTCTGCGTCCGCGCGCGGGGTGCCATGATTTTTTGCAGCCAATTCATTGCATACGCCTCAATCTGGAAACTAGCGCCGCCTGTTCGGCGCGCCCGGTCACGCGTACGAAACGCGCATCCCTTTGCCGTTTCGGGCCAGGCTTTGCTATGGAGCCTGATCCGAAAAGAAAAAGGGCGAGGACGACCCGGCCTCGTTCAAGCTGTAGGACCACGCGGGCCCACAACCGTTCCCTGTTTGGATTACCGCGAATCCCGGCTTCCCGCCCTTACCCCCTCCTCAAAGGGAGAGCAAGAAATCAAGCTTCGTCCAGCGCCGCGCGGATCGGGCGGAGAAAATCTCCCGCCCTTGCCACGATGTCCGGCACGTGGGTCAAACCTTCGAGCCGCTCGACCAGCGCACTGCCGATCACGACAGCATCGGCAAATCCTGCAATGGCCTTCGCGCTCTGCGCATCCTTGACACCAAAGCCCACAGCCACCGGTGCCTTGGCGTGAGACCGGATATCCGCCACGCGTGCGGCGATATCCTGGGTACTCAAACGCCCCGCCCCGGTAATGCCGGCGAACGATACATAGTACAGGAAACCCTCTGCCGCTTCGCACAACTTCGCCATACGCGCGGGTGCGGTCGTTGGCGCAGCGAGCAGGATCTGCTGCAAACCCGCTGCGCGCAAAGGCGCGAGCACCTGGGACTCCTCCAACGGACAATCGACCAGCAGCACGCCATCCACGCCCGCATTGGCAGCTTCGGCGGCGAAACGCTCATAACCGTGGATTTCCACCGGATTGAGATAGCCCATCAGCACCACCGGAGTATCCCGGTCGCGCTCGCGAAACGCCGCCACCCAGGCCAGCACGTCGGCCAGCCCCACGCCTCGGGCGATGGCGCGTTCGCTGGCATGCTGGATCACCGGGCCATCGGCCATCGGATCGGAAAACGGCACGCCCAGTTCGATCAGGTCCGCGCCGGCGTCGACCAGTGCATGCATCAGCGCCACGCTGTGCTCGGGTGCGGGATCGCCCGCGGTGACGAAAGGTATCAAGCCGGTGCGGCCTGCGGCTTTCAGCGCGGCGAAACGACGGTCGATTCGGCTCATACCTGCACTCCTTCTCGCGCGGCAATCGTGTGGACGTCTTTGTCGCCGCGGCCGGAAAGGTTGCATAGCACGATGCCGTCCTTGGGCAGTTCGCGCGCCAGCTTCATCGCCTGCGCCACCGCGTGGCTCGATTCCAGCGCGGCAAGAATGCCCTCGGTGCGCGCCAGCAGATGGAAAGCTTCCAGCGCTTCGTCGTCGGTCACACCCACATAGTCGGCGCGACCTGCGTCTTTCAGGAAAGCATGCTCGGGGCCGACGCCGGGATAGTCCAGGCCGGCAGACACCGAATGCGTTTCGGTGATCTGCCCATTGTCGTCGCACAACACGTAGGTGCGGTTGCCATGCAGTACGCCCGGCCTTCCGGCGGCCAGCGAAGCGGCGTGATGACCACTGGCAATGCCCTCGCCCGCCGCTTCGGCGCCGACGATGCGTACCTGGCGATCATTGAGGAACGCATGGAACAGGCCGATCGCATTGGAACCGCCGCCGACGCACGCCGTCAGCACATCCGGCAGGCGCCCGTATTGCTCCAGCATCTGTGCGCGTGCCTCGCGCCCCACGATGGCGTTGAAATCGCGCACCATCATCGGATACGGATGCGGCCCGGCCACGGTGCCAATGATGTAGAAGGTGTCGGCGACGTTGGTCACCCAATCGCGCATCGCTTCGTTCAAGGCATCCTTGAGCGTCTTGGAGCCCGAGGTGACCGGCACCACCTCGGCGCCCAGCAGCTTCATGCGGTACACGTTGATCTTCTGGCGCTCGATATCGACCGCACCCATGTACACCACGCACTTCAGGCCGAAACGCGCCGCAACGGTGGCGCTGGCCACGCCGTGCTGGCCCGCACCGGTTTCCGCGATGATGCGCGGCTTGCCCATGCGCTTGGCGACCAGCGCCTGGCCGATGGTGTTGTTGATCTTGTGCGCGCCGGTGTGATTGAGGTCTTCGCGCTTGAGCAGAATGCGCGCGCCGCCAATGTGCCGGGACAGCCGCTCGGCGTGATAGATCGGGCTGGGACGCCCCACGTAGTGAGTCAGGTCGCGGTCCAGCTCGGCCAGGAATTCCGGATCTTCACGCAGGCGCAGATAGGCCTCGGTCAACTCGGCCAGCGGCGCCATCAGGGTTTCGGCGACGTATTGCCCGCCGAAATTGCCGAAGCGCCCATGGGCGTCCGGCCAGCTCTGGAAATCCTCGATCGTGGGCATGGGTCAAGTCCTGTACTGACAGCCAAAGTCACAGATGGCCGCAGCCATCAGATGGCAGAAAATAACGCGATTCCACCATATAAAAAAGCGATATGATGGCCACCATTCGTCAGAAAAACTCACAAATCGCTTGAGCCGCGACCTGCCCTCGCTGAATGCCCTGCGCGCCTTCGAGGCGACGGCCCGGCTGGGCAGCGTCAGCCGCGCCGCCGAAGAACTGCACGTCACCCACGGCGCCATCAGCCGCCAGCTGCGGGTTTTGGAGCAGGCGCTGGGGCAGCCGCTGTTCACGCGGCTTGGGCGCGGCATCGCCCTCACCGCCGTCGGCGAGCAGTTGCGCGACCGGGTCGCCAACGCTTTCGACCAGCTGCGCGACGGCTGGTCGGAGTTGCAGCGCAGCCGGGGCCAGGCTCCGTTCGTGCTCAGCTGTCCCAGCAGCCTGCTGGCGCGTTGGGTGATCCCGCGGCTGGACCGGCTGGAACGCGATCTGCCGGCCCTCCGCCTGCATCTATCGCCCGAAGAAGACCCCCTGGCGCCACAGCGTGCCGAACCCGATGCCGCCCTGGTGCTCGCCGCCGCCCCGTGGCCGGCCGGCTGGCAGGTGCATGAACTGGCACCGGAACGCATCGGCCCCGTGGTCAGCCCACGCTATCCGGGACTCGTCCGTCTGCGCGAGCACGGCCCGGCAGCCCTGGAAAACGAGGCGCTGCTGCACACCAGCTCGCGCCCGCAGGCATGGCCGACCTGGGCAAAAGCCGGCGACGTGCAGGCTGCGCTGCATTACGGCCAGGGCTTTACGCGCCTGTTCTACATGTTGGAAGCGGCCGTGGCAGGACTTGGCGTAGCCATTGCGCCGGAGCAACTGGTGCAAGACGACCTAGACGCCGGACGCCTGCTCGCACCATGGGGATTCCGGCAAACCGATGCGCAATGGATTCTGGCTGCGCCACGCCGGCGCAACGACAGTCGCATCGAGGCATTGGCTGCGTGGTTGCGCCGCGCGCTCGCGCCATCTGCGGATGCGCAAAAATCGTTGGATTAAAAGCGCTTCCGCGCCTTCCAGCGACGCCACACCAGCCAGGCCGAGCCCACCACCAGCCAAGTCGTAAACAGCACCTGCAAGGCAATGCTTGCCGGGTAGTAGCGATGCGCAATCACCTGGTTGAGGCCCAGCAAGAACAGTACGAGGAGCCCGAGTGCGAACGGGTTGAAGGTGTTGCGCGGCATGTTGGGCTTTGCCACTTCGAGCCTCCGGGGCGCCTTCCATCCAACGCGCCCATGCGGCGCTATGATGCCACGCCATCGTGCGAAAACAGCTAGTCCACCGTCGCAACGTCGAGGAGAGGACCATGCTCAAGGGCAATCTCAAGCTTGCCGTTCCGATGCCGCCGCCGCAAGGCAACGACGACAACGCCGCGTGGGATGTCTACAACTCCACGCCCTGGGGTGTCGAAATAAATGGCGCCGATTTTCATCCTGTGCCGGGCCAGCCTTCGGTGTTCACCGCCAGTGCGCCCGCGCAGTACAAGCTGACGGTGACCGCCACGATCGGGCCGAACGGTCAGGTTGAACTGGCTTACTCGCGCTTCGTCGACGAGACCGAAAACAATCTGCTATCGGGATGAGCGCCATGCTCCGGCAACGGCTGTTGCAGGCCGGGTGCAAACGAAAACTCAAAGCAAGACGAAATCCTGAGGCTCCAGCGGCGGCGGCAAATCCGAAGCCCCTTGCAGGCTGAGCAGGTCGCGTTCAATGGTGCGGCTCATCGCATCGAGCGGCAGATCGTTGGGCAGCAGGTCGAACGGATCTTCGATCTGCTCGCCGATCGCATCGAGCCCGAAAAACGTATACGCGAGAATACCGACCGCCAACGGTGTCAGCCAGCCCAGCGGTCCGATCAGGCAGAACGGCAGCATGAAGCAATACACGTGCACCGTTCGATGCAACAACAGAATGTAGGCAAAGGGAATGGGCGTGCCTTTAATGCGCTCGCATCCGCCGAAGGTGCGGGACAACTGGTTGAGCTCGTGATCCATTTCGACAAGCAGCATGCTGTCGATACCGGCGTCGCGCGCGGCGCGCGCGTAGGAAACCCCAAGGAATCCCAGCAACGCATTGGGCCGGTTCGCCGAAGCAAGCACCTTTTCTCTCGCTTCGGCAGGCAGCCAGCGCGCAAGGTCGGCATCGGGCGAACTGCCGCGCAGGTGATGGCGCAAGGCATGCGCGAAACCGATCAGGCCATTGACCAGCTCGCGATGCCTGGCCTCGTCCAATGAGGGCATGAAGGCCCGCGTTTGCCGGGCAAGATTGCGCGATGCGATCAACAGGTCGCCCCACAAAGTGCGCCCCTCCCACCATCGCTGATAGGCCACGTTATTGCGAAAGCCCAGGAAGATCGCCAACGTCAATCCCAACAACGTCAATGGCGCGGCATTCAAGGTAAAGCCGACCGCCAGCCCATGCCGCTCCGCCACGACCACGGCGAGCGAGAGCAGCATGGTGTAGGCCACGCGCGGCCAGATGATCGGGACGATCGATCCCTTCAGGGCAAACAGCAGCGTCGTGACGGAGTGTGCCTTGCGCGGTCTTACGATCATGTCAGGGCATCGATAGCAGTGATTTTCGAGGAAAGTCCTGTGCGCCATCCTCGAAACCTGGCGCCAGGAGGTTCATCCGTGGCGAACAAAACGCAACGGCGCATCGATCCGATTCAGCAGGCGCGATCAATGGCGTTTGCGTTGCCGGCGCAGCGATTCACCGAATCGCCGCGTTCGTTCAACTTCCCAACTCTTGAAAGGCGTGACCGTTCGCATCCAGCACCTGCAAGATCGCCGGCTGCAATTCGCTGGCCCACGCCTGGCCTTCAAGCTGCCACTGCTTGGCGTCGACCAGATCCGGCAGGCCTGCGCCATGGCGTACGTAAAGGCCGAGCGTGGGCCGCGCCGGGCTGATGTAGAAGTCGAAGGACTGCATGGTTCACGGCTCCAATCAGGAGGCCACTCGCCCGGCCTTTATTTGCCACCCGCGGTCAGCAGTACCGCAGCTTCCGCGGTCAACTGCAGGAAGGTGAAGGTCTCCTGCAGATACAAGTGAACGCTGCGCTCGGAGTGGCTCAGGTAGCCGATGGAAAAATCCTGGCCCAGGTGCAGCTCGAAATCTCCGCCGCGCGTGCTCACCACCACTCCGCCCTTGATCGCTGGCGCCCAGATGATCTCCGACTCCACCAGGCGCTGCAGGTCCCTGATCACCGGATATCCGGCATCCGTGGCCCCGCTCACCTTGGTGTAGGCCTGCTCACCCAAGAGCAGCGCATAAGGCCCATTGACTCCAGCCTCGCGCAGGCGGCTCACCGCCTGAGCAACCGCCACGGGGTAGTTGCCGATATCAGCAGGCAGCGTTACCGCTTTGTTGCTGGTTCCGCGGCGAATACCCGCAATGCCGGCCGCTTCGTAGCCTTCGAAGATCGCACCGTCTTCGGCGAACGCGATCTTGCGCGCAGCATCCTTGAGCGGCTGCAGGTCCGGATCGTTGGCACCGCGCTCCACCGAATCGAGGGCCTCGCGCGACAATTCAAAGGGCACGCGCAGTTCCACCACTGCCTTCGCTTCGCGCAGCGATGCCTGCACGCCGTCGGCCGGCGACTTGATGTTTTGCAGGTGGCCGGTACCCACACACGAAAAATCGAAACCTTTCGGCCCCACCACGTCCACGATGCGGCGCGCCGCGAGATGGCGTTTCAAGGTTCGGGCGGCTTCCGCCTCGATCTGCTCCCACGCCCCTTCCGAAATCGGCGCAAGCTTCCGATGAAGATTATTCACGTGCAGGTCCTCCTTTGAGCGAACCGATACCAAGCGAGCCATCGGACACAGGGCGGGATGCTTCCGCATCCGCCGCACCTTCTGTGCCGGCCGGCGCAACGACTGCGCCTTCGGCCGTAACGTTGGCCAGGAAGGTGGCCGATGGCACGAAGAACAACGACCCGGTGACGGCCTTGCTGACATCGAGCAGGCGGTCGTAATTGCCCGGCGGATTGCCGACGAACATGTTGGTGAGCATCAATTCGATCCGGCGCGGCGATCGCGCATAACCGATGAAATAGGTGCCGAACTCGCCCTTGCCCACTTCGCCGAACGGCATGTTGTCGCGCACGATTTGCAACTGCTCGCCGTTCTCGACGATGTTCGTCAGCACGTTGTGCGCATAGGTGGGCTTGGCCGCTTCGGCCAATTCGATATCCGACAGCTTCTTGCGGCCGATAATCCCTTCCTGGTGCTCCACCGGCATCGCATTCCAGGCCCGCACGTCGTGCAGGTACTTCTGCACGATCACGTAACTGCCGCCGGCGAAATCCGCGTCCTCTTCGCCGATGATGGCCGCGTCGGCGGCATCCTGGTCGACCGGATTCTCGGTGCCGTCGACGAAGCCGAGCAGGTCGCGCTCGTCGAAATATTTGAAGCCGTGCACCTCGTCGACGTTGGCGACGCCATCGCCAATGCGCGACATGATTTCGCTGGCCAGCTCAAAGCAAAGGTCCATGCGCATGGCGCGAATGTGAAACAGAAGATCGGCTTGCGTGGAGACCGCGTGATGCACCCCGCGAATTTCGCGAAAGGGATGCAATTCCACGGGCCTGGGCTGGCCGAACAGCCGATCCCAGGCATCCGAGCCGAACCCCATCACGCAGGAAAGACGTCCGCCCGGATCGCGAAATCCCACCGCGCGCAAAAGCGACGGCAGATCGCCGCACAAAGCTCTCACCGCCGTATCGCCGAGCGGTTCGGGCTTCAGCGTCACCGCCAGGAAAATGGCCGATTTCGTAAGCGTTGCAATGACTGGTTGCGGAATGGCGGAAGACACTTGCGACACCTCACGAATGGGTCGCCGTAGTATGGTCGCGGCCCGAAGAAGTTGAAAGTCCGAAGTTCGTCGTCGATCGCCGCATCGTTGGCCGTTTCATCGCTCGCTATCTCCATCCGCCCAGTCGCGCACCGGAAACTCGAGGATCTCACCCGGCCGAATGGCAATCAGTGCCTTGCGCCCCCGATGATGCAATCGGGCGGTAAATTCGGAAAACTCCGCCACCTGCTTTCCGGATTCGATGTGCCAAATCGTTGTGCCATCCAAGGAGGCCACGTAAAGATGGACCCCATCGCTGAAGAGGTCGACCACGCGCGCTTCATCCAGATCCATCGCCAGGCGCCGCTCGGATGACTGCTCGCGTTGCGTGGCATCCAGAATGCGCACGCCGGGACCTTGTGCCGTTTCCTGAAACTCTTCGCCATCCCAGTTGGCCAATCCCCAAATCGCCACGTGCCGGTTATCGATCCAGCAGGCGGCAAATCCCCAGTCTTCGCGCGTGGTCAGATAGACGGCGGAAGTGCCGTCTTCGCTTTCCCAAGGGTTGGTTTCCAGCCAATCGCGCACCGACCAAGCCCGCGGCATGGACACCGGATGCCATACCCATCCATCGTCGAACAGCCGGCTGCCGTCGGGATTCGGCCGGAGCTGTCCATGAAAATAATCGAGGTGATGATCAGCCGCCTCGTCATCGCGTTCGGTCAGCGATTTTCCAGTGACCGGATCTGCAACGTCGAGCCGGTTCCAGGCCGTGCGGTGAACCAACAGATCGCGCCCCCGGTGGGAAAGAAAGCAGGCACTGAAGGGAACCGTACCCTGATGGTAGTCCCCGCCATCCAGGCGCATCGTTGGCGTGCCGGTTGCCACCTCCACCACGATTCCTTCTCGCCCTCTATCAACGACCACGGCCGCGTATCGCCCATCGGAGGATGCGTGCAGCCCGTAGCCGGGTGCGCTGAAATACACCCCCTCGCTTCCCTGCTGCAACGCCGGCAGCGCAACGGAACACAGCCTGTTGCAAATCCCGGTGTCGAGATTCATGCCCACCAGTGCGCCATCTGAAGTCAAGGCGAGCAGATGGCCGTAATCCGCCTCGACCGTGCAAAGATCGACGATCGGCGGATGCTCCCACGCGTGCACATTTGCCCCACGTGCGGGCTGGTTCGATCCGAACAGATTGGACACGCTGATCCGATGCATGAAAGTTCCTTTTCAATGGCCCATCAACAATCGCATGGGACGGCTACAGATGAAAGAATGAGGCGAAACGTTCGACTGAGGACATTCCTTGGCATCACCAGCCTTCCGAATGTCCCTCTCAAGGAATGACGATAGCCAGATCCGACTTGACCCGGTCCAGCACGACCAGCGTTCGATAGCTGTCGACGAGTTCATTCTGTGCAAACAGGCGACGGGTCAGTTCTTTGTAAGCCCGCATGTCGGGCGTCACGATAATCAGGACGAAACTGGTACCGCCGGTGACGTAGTAGCACTGCTGGATCTCGGGCGTATCGCGAAAGAGCGCCTTGGCCGGATCGACGGTCGTGTGGCGCTCATCGCGCAAGTGCAGCTCGACGATGGCAGTGATGGCCAGGGACATCGCGTCCGGATCGACCACCGCCACGTTCTGCGCAATGACTCCGGCTTTCTCCATGGCTGCAATGCGCCGCTGCACGGCGGCGGCGGACAGGTTGACCTGCTCGGCGATCACCCGCTGCGGCGTCTTGTTGTCGCGCTGGATGATGCGAAGGATGGCCCGGTCGAAAGCATCGACTCCGCGGCTCTGGGGAATGGTCTGGTTTGCCATGAGCGATTATTTGTTGCATTTGAGGCCTGGATCAAGAGCACTTTACCCACCGATTCGGTGATAAAAATCGCCGAAGCAGACTTTTCTTAAAATTTTGCCCCAAGGCGGACTCACGGGCTTGCTTGTCGCAGGCACTCTGCCCCGTTCCTCCGCCGATTTCTTCACGAGAGACCCACCATGAGCAGTACCCCAAGCCGCAGACCCAGCCGCCACGCCACGGCGCTTGGCATAGCCTCCGGCGTAGGTGCAGGAGCGGTCTGGGGACTGGTGTTCCTGGCCCCGCAACTGGTGCGCGCATTCAGCCCGCTGGAACTGGCCGTGGGCCGCTATTTTTCCTACGGCGTCATTTCCACGATGTTGATTGCTCCCCGCTGGCGCGCACTCCTGGCAACGGTCACGCGACGCGAATGGCTGGCATTGCTGTGGCTGGCGTTGTGCGGCAACACGCTCTACTACATTCTGCTGTCGCAGGCGGTGCAGACCGGCGGCATCGCCATGACGTCGCTCATCATCGGCTTTCTGCCGGTTGCCGTAACCATTATCGGCAGCCGCGACAGCGATGCCGTTCCGCTGCGCAAGCTCGCGCCATCATTGCTGCTCTGTGCGGCGGGCACCCTCTGCATCGGCTGGCAGGCCCTTGCGGCGCCAGTGTCCGGGCCCTTGGCTGCGAGAGCCACCGGATTGCTCTGCGCCATCGGGGCGCTCGCCTCGTGGACCATCTATGCAGTGGGCAATAGCCGATGGCTGGAGCGCGTGCATCACGTTTCGGTGCACGACTGGAACCTGCTGACCGGAATCGTCACCGGCGCCCAGGCGGTCGTCCTGCTGCCGCTGGCGCTTGCACTCGATTTCACTCATCACGACACGCAGGCATGGGCAAAGTTTGGCGGTGTTTCGATCGGCGTGGCCGTGCTGGCATCGATCGTCGGCAACTCGCTCTGGAATCGCATGAGCCGCCTGCTTCCCCTCACCCTCGTAGGGCAGATGATTCTGTTTGAAACCCTCTTCGCCTTGATCTACGGCTTTTTGTGGGAGCACCGGCTGCCGTCGCCATGGGAAGCGCTTGCCTTTGCACTGGTGGCGCTTAGCGTAGTGTCCTGCATTGCTGCGCATCGGCATCCGCTGGACTCGCAAACCCAGACCACTGCCTAGCCAGCATTATTTGACACCGCGTTGCCAGCGCGTTTTCCAGTATCCGAACAAGGTGGGGTGATACCACTGCTGCGACGGTCCATCGCTGGCACGAGGAGACAGGCGTCCCGCCGCGGCATCGCGCAATGCAGCCTTCATCAACAACACCCCCTGCACCAGTTGCAGGACCGGATAAGTGGCGAAATTGTCTTCGGCTTCGGGAGTGACCAGCGCCTGGTAGAGAACGCTGCCCGTATCCACTCCCGGGTCGACCAGATGAACCGTAACGCCGCAATGCGCGAGATCGTCGGAAGCCAGTGCCCAATAGCCGCCATGCACCCCGCGGTAAGCCGGGGTGATACCCATGTGCGTGTTGATGAAGGGCGCATCTACCGCCTCCAACAGCTTCTTGGACAGGATGCGCGTCCCGTTCACCACCACAGCCTGCGGCGCAAGCTTGCGTAGATGTTTCGCGACACCTCGTTCGTTGGCACTGGAGACGCGAGTGATGGACTGTACGGGAATGGGCGCATCCGACAAGCCGTGCAAACCCAGCAATCGCTCGATGCGGGGTTGAGAAGCGCGCCCAAGCAGCCGGCTATACAGGATAAAGGCGAATTGCCCGGCGGTCTGAAGCAGGCCGAGCTTGCGCGCGCGATGGCGCAGCATTTTGAGCGCTGAGGGCTTCTGTTCCAGGATGACCTCGACGACGTCGAATTCCTCCCGAAGTCCGTGATACATCACCTGGGTGGACAATCCTTCGCCGGCAAGCAGCACGATCTTCGCCCTAGCCGACATGCACGTGTTCCAGCATCGCCGCGATCTCGCCCATGTTGTACGACTGCATGCCATGGCGCTGATGAAGCTGGCCATAGTAATCCAGAATTTTCTTGAGAAAAGCGAGATTGCGCTTCACGTCGGCGCCGAAATTATGCGGGTGCCACCACAAATGGAACAACCTGTTTCCCATCGCAGCGTCGCGCATGGCGCGCTTGATGCGCCGCAGGCGAAGGTTTTCCAAAAAAGCCAGCGAGCGCGAATAAGGACGCAGGAATCGGCTGGCCGGAATATTGAACGGACGGTGTCGTGCGCATTCTTCCAGGCTGTAGGTGTTGTAGCCGCTCAGGTTGATATACGCGTCCATCAGGCGCAAAGCGCGTACCATCCGGCTTTGTTCCAGCTGGTTCCTTGGCTTGTAAAACGATGCGCTTTCATTGCCGCGGTAGCAGGCGATGCCCAGCTCGTCGAGCACGGGCAAATACGCCGGATTACCCTGATTGCGCGGAAATACCAGGCTATGGGTGAGAATGCCTCGAGCCTTGGCTGTCTCCACCGCAGCCTGCAAATCCGCACGAAATGCCTCGATCGTTTGCCCTTCTTCCAGGCAGTAATAGTGCGAGAAGGTGTGCGTGCCTACCTCCTGCCCGGCACAACTGCGGATCAGCTCGATCGTGTCCGGCGCAAAATGATAGATGTCATCGTCACCCCACGCCCGCTCATCCATGTAGCGATAGGAAGAAAGCTTTTGGCGATGGTAGTCAGGCAGCACGCGAGGCAAATGCTGTCGCAACTCGCCGACATCCTTGAAGAACAGCAGGCCAATGGTTGCCCACGTGGCATGCACGCCATGGGATTGGAACAGATCGAGCATGCCGCGAATGGCATCGCGTTCGCCAAACAGGTTGGCCTCGTAGTCGCCAAAACTGCGGCTGTCACGCACGCCCCAATACAACTCTAGATCCAGCGAGATAGTAAAGATGCCCGGCATATGTGAGCCAAACCTCATCAGTCAGGACGCCCCCCTGCTGAAACCACGAGTTCCAACGTGCCATGGCAGCGAGCAGCGATCCGGACGATTTGCCCTTCTTGCCTACCCTCTTGCTGTGCATCGATCGAACTGCCCAGATTCTTAATGCGGGAATCTGAAGGGTTGATGAGGAAATGCATCGAAACGGACCCTGGGTGAAAAGTCGGAAGCATCCGCCATCCAATATTTGTGGGGAAAATGAACCTGGATAAATACAAAAGCGGACTGCCTTCCTCGTAAGTAAATGATTTATATGGAACCGGCAAAACCGCGTCGCGCCGATCACTCACAACGCTGCTGCAGTGCATCGAAATGCACTGCAGCAGCGGTCATGAGTTGACCTTCATTAAAAAGCAGGCAATCGCCATCGGCTTTGAGCCGATTGGCGATAGCTGCATGCACCTCGGTTCAGGCGACAGCCCTCGCGCTCGACTTCACGCCGTAGTAGCTGCGATACCAATCCACGAAATTGGCAACGCCCGTTTCCACCGACACTTGCGGCCGGTATCCCACTGCCTCCACCAGCGCGGAGACATCCGCTTCGGTGTTCGGCACGTCCCCCGCCTGCAAGGGCAGCATCTGCATTTTTGCTTTTCGCCCCAGACATTGCTCCAGCACTTCGATGTAACGCAGCAACTCCACAGGCTCCTCGTTACCGATGTTGTAGATGCGATAGGGAGCCACGCCGCTGCTGGCCGGGTCCGGCTTGGCCCCGTTCCATTCGGCCGACTTGCCAGGTACGACGTCCAGCGTTCTTACGACACCTTCGGCGATGTCGGCCACGTAGGTAAAGCTTCGCTTGTGCCTGCCGTGATTGAAGACCTTGATCGGTTCGCCAGCCAGCATGGCCTTCGTGAACAGGAACAGCGCCATGTCCGGCCTTCCCCAGGGACCGTATACCGTGAAGAAGCGCAGCCCCGTGCAGGGGATGCCGTAAAGATGCGCATAGCTGTGCGCCATCTGCTCGTTGGCTTTTTTGCTGGCTGCGTAAAGGGTCAGCGGATGCTCGGTGGACTCATGTTCGGAAAAAGGCATGGCCGTATTGGCGCCATATACCGAACTGGTGGATGCGAATACCAGGTGTTCCACGCCGTGATGCCGGCAACCTTCGAGAATGTGCAGAAAGCCGGTAACGTTGCTGCTCACATACACGTGCGGATTTTCCGCAGCGTATCGAACGCCGGCCTGTGCGGCGAGATTCACGACGCGCTGCGGCTGGTGCTTGGAAAAAACACCCTCGATCGCCTTGCGGTCGGCCAGGTCCGCGTGAACGTGGGTGTAGTTGGGCCGCTCTGCCAGGCGCGCCAGGCGTGCCTTCTTCAAATTGACGTCGTAATAGTCGTTGAGATTATCGATGCCGATGACGTGGTCACCGCGATCGAGAAGCTTGGTGGCGACGTGGGATCCGATGAAACCGGCGGTACCTGTAACAAGTACTTTCATTTTGGCAGTCTCTATCCAAATGTTGGTATCGACGCTCCCCCCATAACCTTCAGCGCAGAAGTTGAACCATCGCGTCTATGCCATCGCCCGGTCGGAACCGGTCGGCATGACGGCCGCTTGAGTCGCATTGCGTGAATCCAAGGAAATCCCGGCCAGGGCTCCATGGTCGATGGAGCCATCAAAGGTTTCCGTGGACGATGAGCTCCCAGCTCCTGGACGGGAAACCGTGCTGTTTGCGTGAAGCACGACTGCCACGTCCGCCATGATCGCGAGCACTTGTCTTCGTGCGCTCGCAACCGATCCAACTCAGCACTCCATCGAATGTCACTTTTCAATGAAAGCACGACTCGCATTTCGATGGATGCGATTGGACGTCATTCACCTCATTTCATTTTCTCGTCGTTCACGAATGAGAAGACGATTTGACGTCGTCGCAATTTGCATGCCGCAAAATTTTCAACTTCTTAAAAATTGTAATGCTCTGTTCACGCCGTCTGTGTCATCAAGTAGCCCGCTTTTTTGATATCCCCATTACATGCATCGCTACTGCGCGCGGTTGAATCGCTGCGAAGGGAATCGAGAAGTTCTTCTGATCACTGTTTCGGTGGTTCAGTTTCACAAAGCTGAACTCGATGGCACTGATGGCGTGCTGGTGAATGGCGACCTTCGTGGTACGCCTCCTTAAAAAAAGGATCCCGCTGATCGTGAAAATCTCATCTTCCTTGATCGTCCTTGGCTCGGCCCTTCTTCTTCAAAGTTGCGTCATGGCGCCAGGACAATACATGTCGGACAAAGGATTGGTACGCGGCACACCCACGGACAACAGCCAGATTCAGCTGGTGACCATCACGCCCCAACTGCTCGCTGCAAACAGCCCAACGACACTCAGCGCAGCCATACCTGACGCGCTGCTGGCCTACAAACCTGAACCTTATCGCATCGGTCCCGGCGACACGCTTTACATTACGGTGTGGGATCACCCGGAACTGACATCACCTGCAGGTATGCAGCAACAAACCGCCGCCAACGGCCGCCTGGTGCGCTCTGACGGCACGCTCTTCTACCCTTACCTGGGTGCCGTGCACGTCGCAGGAATGACCATAGAACAGCTGCGCGCGGCCATTACGGGCAAGCTCGCAACCTATGTGAAGGATCCCCAGGTGGATGTGAACGTAGTCGGCTACAACAGCCAGCACGTGATGATCCAGGGTGCGTTCCTGAAAACCGATCCGCAACCGATCACTGCCGTTCCGCTGACCCTTTGGGAAGCACTTGGCACGGCCACCATCAATAACAACGTAGCCAATCTCTCCGACCTGATCCTGAGCCGCGACGGGCAGGACTACCATCTGGACCTGGCTGCTCTCAATGGCGATCGAAGCATCGCCAAAGATATCTTCCTGAAGTCCGGGGATCGCTTGTACATGCCGTATAACGATACCCGCGAGGTGTATGTCATGGGCGAAGTCATGCGCCCCATGGCGATTAATTTCGGCACTGCCGACCATCTGTCGCTGACCCAGGCACTGGGTCGGGTCGGCGGCCTGAATCCACTTACCTCAAGCGGTAAACAGGTTTACGTCATTCGCGGCGCCAACGATCTGCAGCACGCACCCGCCAAGGTATTCCAACTGGATGCCCGCTCCCCTTCAGCGTTCGCGCTTGGCGACGAATTCAGGGTGAAAGAAGGCGATGTCGTGTTTGTCGGGCCCGCAGGCATCACGCGCTGGAACCGCGTGCTGAGCCAGATCCTGCCTTCGGCAACGCTGTTGAGTACGGCGGCCTATACCAACTATTCCGTGAACCAGACGACTCACTGATGTGCGCCAGTCTCACCACGGCACGAGTGTCAGGCACACGCGTCGTCACAATGGTGAGACACCTGGGCTGAGCGTTGCCACGCCGATCGTGCGTGGCGACGCCACCCAACAAACCTCCAATGCAGAGGAGATCGTTTATCCATGCAGAGAGCACTCATTCAGCTATCCGGCACGTTCACACATTCGTCGACACGAGATTTTTTTAACAAGACGTTGACCATTCCTAGAACTAAGTGGTTATGCACTGAACACATCCAATCGCCGACACGTGATTTGCCATCCAAAGATGATAGGTTCCAAAGCTGGTCGCTGGTTCGACGCCTGACATCGCTCCGCGGATGCAGGCTCGGGCTCCACCCTGAAGGCGTCGTCAAGAGGGCTGGAGCGGCGATATCGTCGATCGTGGATTCATAGTCTCAAGCCGTCGCGCATTCCACCGCCCGATGTCTCATCACTTACCAATGAATTCGCGCAGGCCGGGGGGACCTTCTGAGCGCGACGGGAAAGAATTGACATGCTAGAACCCCGCGTAATTTTTGACTGCCTGGTTGGCGCGTGCACCTCCGCAACGGCCATCTTCATGCTGCGGCGATTCGCCGTCATGCTGGGCCTGATGGATCATCCCGATCAGCGCAAGCAACATGCCGGCGACGTTCCGCTGGTAGGCGGCTTGGCCATTTTCATGGGAATAACCGTGGGTGCGGCCGCCTATGGCCATTTCCACTGGTTCGTGAAGATCCTCATCTTCACCGCCATGCTGCTGACCGTGCTCGGTGCGCTGGACGACCGCTACGACCTCAGCGTGCGCGATCGCCTGCTGATCCAGGCGCTGGCCATTCTCACGGTGATTGCCAGCACCGGCGTCTACATCCACACGCTTGGACGAATCTTCGGCTATGAAGTGAACCTGGGCTGGCTTGGGCCGCCGGTAACGGTGATCGCCATCATCGGCCTGATGAATGCGTTCAACCTGATGGACGGCATCGACGGCCTCGCCGGCAGCCTGGAGCTGGTAAGCATCGCAGCCATCGTCTTGTTCGCCAGCCCGCCGGCCCTGCAGGAAATGGTGCTGCTGCTGGCCATGCTGGCAACGGCCTCGCTGCCCTATTTGCTGACCAACCTGGGTTTCATGGGACGCAAAATTTTTCTGGGCGATGCAGGCAGCATGCTCATCGGCTACTTGCTGGCCTGGTCGCTGGTACGCATGAGCCAGGCAACGCAGACGCATTTGTCTCCGGTCGACGTGCTCTGGTGCGTAGCCTTGCCGGTCTTCGATACGTTTGCCGTAATGCTGCGGCGTACACGTCAGGGGAAATCCCCCTTCAAGCCGGATCGCGGCCACGTGCACCACATTCTCCTGGATGCCGGCCTTGGGCCACGCACCACGCTGCTCGTGCTCACCTCAGTGGCAGTTAGCTTTGCGCTCATAGGAGCCTTCATCAGCCACCTGGCCACCTCGGCCGGATTGAACCTTGCGGCTTTCCTGTTCACCATGATGGTGTACATCGTCACGGTTACCCGGGTTCGAGCGCGCCAGGAAGCCAAACGCA
Source organism: Dyella mobilis (assembly GCF_016904945.1). Lineage (GTDB taxonomy): Bacteria > Pseudomonadota > Gammaproteobacteria > Xanthomonadales > Rhodanobacteraceae > Dyella_B > Dyella_B mobilis. The sequence continues at coordinate 1,071,067 of NZ_JADIKF010000039.1, read as the reverse complement.
AACGCGAGCGCCCTGCGCCTAATCGGATCGCCACCAACGAGCACGCGCACGCCAGATTGCCAAGTCGCTGAGCCAAGACGATGCAACCGGGACACTGGCTACAGTGTCCCGGATCGCGGTGCGTTATCTACTTGTCGATTCCTTGAAACTGGATATCGGCCAAGTCTTCCATCTGCGTGACGCCTTCCTGGACTTCGTTGTCGTAGTTGTAGGACCCCTGCAGAACCAGGTGCCCTTTCACCACGCGCAGCTCGTCGCTGGTGCCAAGAAACGACATCGGAGCGGGCCGACCTGCTGCAGGCCGCTGCCGTTGGATCTTATTTCCGGAAATGATCACATTGTCGATGCGCCGTTGGCCATCGGCGGATTGGTCCTGCGCGAAGCTGATGCAAGGCCCATAGATGTTGATGAATGTATTGCCCGAGCACACCAGGCCAATGGCCCCGTAGATGCCGATAGCACCCATCTGGGGACGGATGCCGTTGAATGTGTTGCCGGTAATTACGGTCTTGATGGCGTTCTTGCTGGTCTTCCAGGTATAGATTCCCAGACGGATCGAATCGCCGCCGGGCCCTGACCCTGGCGGCGACCGCTCGAAGGTACATCCGCTTATCTGCGTATGGCTCAACCCGCCGACGGTAATGTCGAAACGTATGGAATTGAGAAACTGGCAGTTCAACACCGAAAGATTATCCGGCTGGTCTTCGGCGTTTTTGGGTTTCGTGGCGCAGCAGATGCCCCAATAGCAGTTGTTGAACTGGCAGTCGGAAACCACCCAGTTGTGGATGTTGTCGCCAGCCTGATGTCCGTTGAAGAACGTCACGCCGGCGGTATTGACCGTATCGATATCGATGAACTTGCAATGCGATATGGTCACGTCGCGATAGATGCTCCAGTTGTGGTCGGGCTCGAAATCGATCCCTCCCACCGAGTGCGACAGCTTGCTGTTTCCTATATTGGTAAATGTGCATCCGTAAACCGTAAGCTTGTCGCAATCGATGATGGACAAGCCGTTGCGATTGTCCTTCACCGCACCGTCGAACACGCAGTCGCGCACCACGACACGCTGATTGTGGCGCTCCGTGGATTTCAACGTTCCCGACCCCACATACATGCCGTCTCCGCGGAAGCCGTAGAAAACCATCCGCTCCACCGTGAGGTCCGAGGTGGCATTGACCGCCAGCAGATAGAAATACTGCGAGTAGCCGAACTCGTTGACGCGCCCGTTGAGTTTCAGGTCGTGCAAATGGATGTTTCGCATGTTTTCCGCGACATTGGGAGTTCCTTCGTCCCCCACATTCGTGACAACCATGAATTCGCAGGAAAGCGAGTTGTCGTAAGCCAACAGTTCGCTGCTGGCCCCCTCGCCGTAGAACTCCAGATCGGATTTGAGCCGCAACTGCCTGACGTGATAAATCCCCGCAGGCACGAGCACTTTGTCGCCGCTATCGATCGCCGCCTGGATCCCTCCCGTGCAATCGTAGGCGCTGGTCCCGGCGCGAATGCCCGCATGCTCTGCCTCGGGAAGGAAACTCAGTACATTGATCACATTCGACGAAGCTGGCATGGCAATTCCTCCGGTTGAAGTAGGCCTTGGCGACAAACACCTCGGCTCTGATGGACTCGCTGTTGCAACCCACATCTATCGAGAGTCCATCCCCGTTGGGTGCGTGCGGCAGCTCCCACGCTTCCACCCGCACACTTAATGCGTCAGGCGACCGGCCTGGGTACTCGTTGCGGATTGCTCCTGCGGTTGACACAGTTCCGCGTAGAGATCCATGGTGCGCTCGATGACGATACGTTCGTCGAATTGCGCACGCGCCTTGATGCGCGCCGCACGACCAAGTCGACGGGCAAAGTCGGGATCGTCCCGCAACCGCTGGATGGCTCTTGCCAATGCCTCGCCGTCCTTGACCGGAACCAGCAGGCCGTCGACGCCATCGGTCACCACTTCACGGCAACCCGGCACGTCGGTCGTAATCAGCGGCAGCCCGCAAGCCGCTGCCTCCACCAAGGTTCTCGGCAACCCTTCCCGATAGCTCGGCAAAACCACGACGTCGACGGACCCGAGCAGGCTCGCCATATCCTCGACGTGCCCCAGCCAAGTGAGTGCGCCTTCGTTTACCCAGCCTCTTACGGTGGATTCCGGAATGGCCGCAGGGTTGCCCGGGTCCGAGGTTCCGGCAAGCAAGGCATCGATGGCGCAACCGCGTTCGCGCAACGTTCGCGAGGCCTCGACATATTCGTCGACACCTTTGTCCCACAGCAAACGACAAGCCAGCAGCACGCGCAGGCGCGTGCCATCGGTACGGGCTTCGGGTACGTTGGCAAACTTAGCGCAATCCACACCCGATCCGCGAATCAGGCGTATGTGTTCGGGGTCGACCAGCCTGGCCTGCTCGAAGAGCGCGACATCGTCCGCGTTCTGCAAAATGAGCCGGGCGCCCTTCCCTCCCAGCGCCAATCGCAGCAACGCACGCACGATCGGCCGCAGGAGCCGCGCCTTCCATTGCGTACTGGTAAATACGTAGCCCATTCCCGCAACGGCATTGATGCGTGCGGAAATGCCGGCCATGCGTGCCGCCAGCGATCCATACACCGCGCACTTGATGGTGAAGCCGTGAACGAGATCCGGTTGCTCTCGGCGCAACAAACGCACCAGATACCACAGCAAGGCCAGCTCCCTGAACACATTGAGGCTGCGCCGCTGCATCGGAAGCGGCTCCCAGCGCAGCCCCAGGTCGCGCAGCTTGCTGCCGTACGGTCCATCCGGCGAAATCAGCAGCACATCGTGGCCAGCTCGTTGCAAAGACAAGGCGAGCGAGCGCCGAAAGTTGTAGAGATACCAGTCGGTATTGGCAAATAGTACGGCTTTCATACACCCTCTTCGATTTTCGTTAGCTGGTGGGAGACGGCGCGAACCGTGCCCCATCCGCAACGGGACATCACGACAACACCCCCTGGTTAGCCTCCAGCCACGCCTGAAACATCAATACCGTCCACAATGCGTACTGCCAGTTGCGCCGGCCGCTCAGGTGCTCGTCCCATTTCTGGCGAATCGGGGCCGGATCGAAATAGCCCTCTTGGCGAAGACGGTTTTCACTGAGCAAGGATTCGGCCCAATCGCGCAGGGGGCCGCGCAGCCAGCTATCCAATGGAACGGCAAAGCCCATCTTGGGGCGCTCTACCAAAGCCTTGGGCACGTGCCGATACAGCACCTGGCGCATCAGCCACTTGCCCTGCCCGTGGCGGATCTTCTGATGAAACGGCAGGCGCCACGCCAGCTCCACCACGCGATGATCGAGCATCGGCACGCGTGTCTCCAGGCTGTTGGCCATCGCCGCGCGATCGACTTTTACGAGGATGTCGTCGGGCAAATAGCTTTGCGCATCCATGGCCATCATCCATTGCGCGAGATCGCCGGTACTGGGCCACGCAGCCTCATTGGTGAGCAGGGTGGAAGGCTCGCTCGCACCGATCACCATGCTGGCCGGATCTTTCCATCGACTGGCGACGTTGAGAAAGAACGATTGGCCGTTCGACGACAACAACACTTCCGCCAACTTGTGTGCCTTCTCGCCCGGAGCGGCCAGACGCCATCGCTTGGGCAGCAACGGCCCCGCGCGCTCCATCAGTCGGTCCCACGAGGCCGGCGATATCGTGCGCAGCGTGCCCGCCACGGCCTGCCTTGCGAACCGCGGCACGTGCAGCATGCGCCGCCACGTCGTGCGCGCCGTCAGATAGCGGTTGTAGCCGCCGAAAAGCTCGTCGCCGCCGTCGCCGCTCAATGCCACGACTACCTCGCGGCGGGTCATCTGGCTGACCAGGAACGTAGGCACCTGGGAGCTGTCGCCGAAGGGTTCGCAAAAAATGGAAGGCAGTTTCGGAATGACCGCCAGCGCATCCTCGGGACGGATATAGAGTTCCGTATGCTCCGTGCCAAGATGTTCCGCGACGGCGCCGGCGTGAACAGCTTCGTCGTAGCCATTCTCATCGAAACCGATAGTGAAGGTCTTGACCGGACGGCGGCTGGACGCCTGCATCAAGGCGACGATCGTGCTGCTATCGATGCCGCCGCTGAGAAACGCACCCAGCGGCACATCCGACAGCATTTGCGCACTGATGCTTTCCCTGAGCTGATTTTCCAGCGCGTCGGCAGCCTCGGCGTCGCTGCACTCCAAGGGTTCGCTCAGTCCCTTGGCCACGACGTCGTTATAGCGCCAATAGGCCTCCGGTTGCGCGTTTCTCGGCGCATCCATCGACATGCGCAGCAGGTGCCCCGGCTGCAACTTCAATACCCCGCGGTAGATGGTATACGGCGCGGGAACGCAGTCGTGGCGCAGAAACAGCGTCAGTGCATCGCGATCGATGCGCGCATCGAAGGAAGGATGCGCCTTCAACGCCTTCAGTTCCGAACCGAACAGAAGAATATCTCCGCACCACCCGTAATAGAGCGGCTTCTCGCCCATGCGGTCGCGAGCAAGCGTCAGTGTGCGCTGCTGACGGTCCCAGGCTGCAAAAGCAAACATGCCGACACTCAGACGCAGCGTTCGCTCAATGCCCCAGGCGGCAAAACAAGCAATGATCGTTTCGGTATCGGAATGTCCCCGCCAAACCGGCGCAGCCCCCTCTGCCGCCAACCGTCCACGCAATTGGAGATGGTTGTAGATCTCGCCGTTGAAGGTGATGACATAACGGCCGCATGCCGAATGCATGGGTTGGTGTCCCGCCTCCGAAAGATCGAGAATGGACAGACGCCGCTGAGCTAGCGCTATACCCACGCTCTCGTCGCACCACAGGCCGCCGTCGTCGGGGCCGCGATGCGTCAGTCGTCTCGACATGTCCTCGGCCTGGTTTCGCAGGGCTTCGCGGCTGGCGCCGCGCCATTGCCAAAATCCGGTCAGGCCGCACATGTGCCCTGTCTCGCATTGCGGAGCACTTCGGCAAGCCGCGGCGCCTGCGCTTTGAGACTGTATTCGTTCTCGACGCTGCTACGGCCCGCCTGCCCCATGCGAGAACGCAGGGACCCATCGGCGATCAATTGACCGAGCCGCTCTTCCCAGGTGGACACATCGTCCGCAAGAAAGCCGTTTTCGCCGTGACGAACGATATCGTTATTGGTGCCGACCGAGGAGGCCACCACCGGCAAACCGCAGGCCATGTATTGAATGATTTTGTACCCGCACTTGCCGCGTTCCCATGGGCCGTCGCGCAGCGGCATGATGCCGATATCCATGCGATTGATCATGGCGACTTCGCTGTCCTCGGACCACGCCACCACTTCCGTGGCCACCCCGTCGAACTGCTTCGCGATCTCGGCACGTGGACCGACCAACAGCAAGCGGGCACCGTACTTGGCGCAGACGCTGCGCAGAACGTCGCGGTTGTCCAGCACGTAGTGTTCGGTGGACGGCGAGCCGATCCAACCGATGACCGGCTGCCGGTCTGGGCCGTGGTTGACCGTGGTATAGCGCCGTTCGTCCACGACGGTGGGGATAATCGCGATCCGCACGGCACCGGCCTGCAGCGCCCGCGATGCCAAATAGCCGTTTCCGGCGATGACGCAGGTCGCGTTACGCATGATCTTGTCGATTTTCCTGCCGAGCACCCTTCTCACCAGCGGGCTATGGGAAAGATCATATTTGTGGAACAGCGCATCGTCGTAATCGACCACATACGGGGCGACGGAGCGCGCCAGCGCCGACTCGATCCAGTTCGGCAAGTACGGAAACAGCTCGCCCTCGATCCACGTGAGGTCGTGATCGCTGCGCTTGAGAAGCTGCATGAGACGCTGCATGCCGTGCCACCAGGCGCGATACCAGGCCGCCGATGAGCTGCCGCGGTAGAGTTCTTCCAGATAAGCATCCGGAAACAGCGCGTGCACCTCGACGTCGATCCCGTACTCCTGCAACGCGGGCAGGTACTGCAGGCTTCTCAGCCGCGAACTGGGACCGAGCCTGGAATACTTTGAAAAGAGAAGTACCTTGATACGCTTCATTGCGACACCCGCTTCAAGATCATTGGATATTCGATGTACCAAAGCACCAGCGGAATCACATACATCCACTGCAAGGCAAAGGCCTCGATGTAGGGATTGGTGTTGGTGGCGAGAAATGCACAGACAAACCCGCTGAACATGAATTTGTGGCGTGCCGGCAAAAGGCGGGCGAGTGCCAGCCGCGTCACGCCTATTGCGTAGAGCAGGAACGGCAACACGTAGATCACCGTACCCACGATGCCGACCCTGTAGAGCGTAGCCAGCCACACCACTTCGTAACGCCACGGATGCAGAGGATCGCTGACGAACGTAACACCTACACCATGACCCGCCCCCAACCCGCCGTTCTCGAAGATGCCCTGGTAAAGCGAACGCGACATTTCGGCACGCGCCTCGCCGCCGCCGGAGGCAACCTTGTCAAACACGATGTCTAGCACGGATGAAATGCTGATCTGCGTATAAGCCTGCAACAGATAAAGTGCGGCGACGAAGGCGATCAGCAGCGGAAGTCCATATTGCAGCACGCGGATGATGCCCGACTTTCCCACGTGTTCGACCGTGCGGGACGACAGCATCCAGCCGATCAGCAATCCGATCGGCACGGAAATGATCAAGGCCGAACGGCCTGACGTAAGGGCGCAAATAACCAGCGCCACCAATAGCGAAAATCGCAACAACTTGTTCTTTATGAGTTCCGGCGTGCTGAAGAAGCCACCGGCCAGAAAGATCAACGAGCCGTAGACGTGCATGGTTGCGCCGGAGAACCCTTCGCTCAGGTTGACGTTAGCCCCCTGAAAGAAGAACTCCACCGCCGCCGCACCACGCGTCAGGAAGAGATAGAAGAACGCCGCCACGCTCATCACGCACAAGACGCTGAGCCAAATGAACCACTCGATCAGGCGTTCGGCACCAAGTTGCCGATGCAGTCCCTCAGCAATGATCATCCAGGCCAGCGGCGAAGCAATGTACACCGCGGATACTTCGGCCATTGCCTCCATGGGCGCACCATGCATGCCGCCCACGATCAGATACACGATCGTCACGATGACCGTGCACGCATACAGTGCCAGCAAATTCCTCAACGACTGGCTGAACCGTATTCCAGGAAGAGCCATCAGAACCGAACCCGCCATCGCCACCGCGGTGGTGACGGGCAGCGAATTGGGTACGACCACGGCGCACAGCAGCAATAGCAGCACTACGCCGAGAAACAGGTGGCGAACCGTCAACCGGTAGTGATTGGCACGCGGCAATGGCGCCGGCGACAAGCCCGGTGGCATCGGGGGCGCGAGCGAACGATTATCAGCGGGACTCATGTCAGCACCATTTGTGAAATCCAACCATCCAGCATGCTGGCTTGCTCGACCTTGCTATAGGCCTTGATGTCGCGGTTGGCGCGATTCGCACCAGGCGCCAACACTTCCTGCAGCGCGCCTCCCCTCACTGCGACCTCACTGGTCAGCAAGGTCTGGCCGGCGCCGGTTTCCGCAAGGATGTCGGTTGCCGCGTTGTGCACCCCAGAGATGCACAGCACCTCGGCGCCGGCAGCCAGGTACTCAAACAATTTTCCCGTGGCGCAGCTGGCGCGCGAGCCGGTCAGCAGCAGCAACCTGTCGCACCGTTTCATGAGCTCGATGGCCAGCGTTCGCTCGACCGGTTGCAGCATGCTGGTGGAAAAGTTTGCGCCTTTTACCAACTCCCGCTCGGCAGGAGTCAGTTCGCCGACGAACATCACGTGGACATTCGCCGAAGCGGAAGCCGAGGCATTCATCGCTTCGATGAAGCAAGCAAGGCTTTGCGATGCCGATCCGTCACTGGCGCCGATGCGTCCGAAGTGACCGATCAGCACGGAACCCGCCGGGACGTTTCGCGCCAAAATGGCATCGGCGCGCCGTTCGCTGTCGGCATCTTTCGTCAGGCCCGAAAAATCCGCAGGGTCATAGCCGTTCGGCAGCACCTGCGTGGTCTTTCCCGGATAGCGCAGGCGAAAATCGTCCACCAGCGGTCCGCTGACCGACGTAATCATTTTGCTGCCGGCCACCACGCGCCACTCGATCAGCTTTCGCAAAGCGGTGCGCAGCCACCCCGGCCTGCCCAGCGGCTCGAAGACCAGGCCGTCTCTGAAATCCTGCAGGCAGGCAATGCCGCAGCGGCTCGCCAGGGCCGCCGCCGCAACCAGCGAATCGATCGGGGAATAGGTGCCAATAGCCACACAACGCTCGCCAGCGGCCAGCTTCTCCCGGCACAACCGATCGGCCTGGGTCAAAGCGGAGACGAACCACACACCGGATGCGACGCCTGAACCGGCGAGCATGAATGGCAGCGGGCGTATGAACGCGGCCGCCAACGTCAGCAGCGACGAAGCCGCGGAAGATTCGCTGCCCACGCAGCGCCCGGGCAATGGAATCACCGTCACGTCCAGAGCCGCAGGCAGATCTGGAGCACGCGCTCCTGCGGGCGGCTCCCGCGTAAAGATGAAGACCCGGTATTTCGCGGGATCCAGATATTTCAGCAGCCCTTTGAATCGCTGGGCCGCGACGTTGTTGGACAAGTGATGTGTCGCAAACACGAACAAATTGATGCGCTTCATTGCCTGACCCTCAGCCAGCCTGCATGTCGCACCCCCAATGCGCCAGTGAAATGAAATGTCGTTTGTCGCGTCCGTGCGCCCTGCGTCGCTACGCTATACGCACCTCCCGTCAGAGGTCAGCGTGGCGAGACAGCCATGCCTATCAAGTGCGAACATTGCGCCCCCTTCCTGCAAGCGAGGGCAAGCCGTCGGCACTCATGGCCGCTTGAAATTTCCGATACATGTCCAGCCACTCGGCGCGGAATTGCCAAACGACGAGCGGCAAGATGGCAAGCCAGATAAAGCCGAAAGGAACCGGGAGCTCCGGCCCGAATATCAAGGTTGCGATGGACATGGCCACCGCAGTGACCACGAACGCATAAAGCCTTGCACGCGGAAAGGGGCGCCACACGTGGGCGGACGCCTCGGTCCTGGCCACGAAAAACACCAGGAACGCCAGCGCATTGGCAATCACCGCACCGGAAGCGCCACGTGTCGGTACCAGCCACGTGCTTATCCCGACATTGACGATCAACGCGGACAAGGTCGCCCACAGGGAAAACATGGACCTGCGCGAAATGCCGATACCCACGCAGGTGACTTCGGACAAGGTGTAGAGCAGTGGCTGGCCGATGCAGCACAACATGAAGTATTTCACCTGCACGTAGCGAGCAGGCAGGATGAGGTCGGCCACCCAGGAAAAGGTCCCGCACAACACCCACAGCACGCACACCACGGCCAATGCCTGCTGGGCGACGTGATCCACCCGGCGCATATCCACGCCATGAGCCACCCACTTGTAGACCAGCGGCGCCCACAGCACGGTAAAAATGGTTTGGAAGACCACACCCACGCCGGCGAAGCTCACCGAGACCGAGTAGACCGCAAGTTCCGACAGCGTGGACATCGAGCGCAATACCAGGCTGCTGGTCGCATCGAGCCCCCAATACGCGACGCCGGCAAATATCAGCGGCACACCGTAGCTGAGCAGCCCGCGGACTTTCGTCCGCGACACGCTGGCAGACAACGCCGGACTCCAATCACGCCGGGTGTTCCACGTATACAGGGTAAGGACCGACAGCAGCGACATGAGATAGGCGATTTCCAACTCCGCAAACGTCTTGGAAAACAGGGGCGATGCCAACACGACCAAGGTCAGCAAAAGCACGATCTTCGGCATCACCTGGCTCATGGAAAAAGCCATGCCGCGATCCTGCATGCGCAAAATGAGTGACAGGAATCGCGAAATGAAATTCGCTATCACGCACGCGATGAGAATCCAGTAGTAGGCGACGTGCCCGAGGCCGAACAACCACATCGAGATGCGATCGTCGTAAGGAAGCGAGGCTCCAATGACCAGCAGGAGCACTGCAAATCCCGGCGCAAAGCAAGACTTCAGCAATGCGCCTCGATCAGTCCATTCGTGATACTCGCGAACGTAAGCCTGATCCAGACCGAGGTTGAATAGTAGTACGCCGAACGACACGGATATCTGAACGATATTCAGACGACCAACATCCGCGGGCGGAAAAATCCACGCAATGACCGGCACCGTCAGCAAACCGAGGCCAGCGGTTGCGATAGGTCCAAAAGCGAATGCCATGATTGTTTTTATATTCACTTTCCTACCTTTCAAAACCTGACGATTTCTCGTTGCCGAATCGTCAGTATTTTTTTTGTCCGTGATGAAATCATCTGGAACCTCGTTGTGTCGTATCCGCTATGCGTCTCCCTAATGGGCGCCGATGGCCATGACGGTCGCGACAAACCCCGAATAATTTCTTTCGGAATCGAAATTTTCCTCGACCATCTTGCGGGCATTCGTGCGCAACACGTCTTTCTCTTCGCCGAATGCCACGGTCTCCACGGCACGAACGATGTCCTGGCTGCTCGGTGATTTGCCAAGCAGCACGCCGCACTGGTTCGACACCAGGTTGGAGATACCGCCGACGTCGGGCGCTACTGCGGGCACGCCTGCGCTCATGGCTTCCATGATGGAAACCGGCACGCCTTCGGATTCGCTCACATTGATGAACACATCGACGGGCGTGCCCGCGTAATACCTTTTCACCGCATCGTTCTCCATCGCACCGAGGAATTCGAAGGAGATATTGCCGATCCCGGAAAGGCGCTCCGCGGCAAGTCGGCTGATGTCTCCCAGCAGCGGGCCGCCGCCGATGTGGGTCCACGTTATCGCGATCTCCTGGTGCCTCAGCGCAAACAGCTGCATGGCCTCGACAATCCGGTCAAGACGCTTAACGGGAAGGCAGAACGACACGGAAACAACGTGCAGCACGCCCGCGCGGCTCGGCTTGGACAACACCCTTGCCAGGGGTACGCCCAACGGACTTACCGCGATGCTTGCGGCCGCGGCGCCGTAGGTTTCCTGCAGATAGTCTCGCGCCGCTCCGGACGTGGTGAACACCCGATCGTAGGTGTGGATAAACTGCCGCTTCAACGGCATGTAGTTGTGCGGCTTGCGTACTTCGTGAAGATCGATGCCGTGTATGCGTGAAATGACTTTGCGGATGCCGCCGGCCTGCTTGACCAGCAAAGCGGCGTAGGACTGGGTGTCGTTCCAGTAGCAATACGCCACGTCGATCTCGCCATGGCGCCGTATATACCGACGCAGGCTCCTGGCCTGGGCGATGACCTTGGAGGTATGCAGCAGCGCGCGCGCCACCGTATACCCGCTCCACTTGCCCGCCCTGCGCAAATAATTCCATTCGCGCCACAACGTGCCGGAAAACAAGGCCAGCCACATCGCGAAAAGCCGCGCCGGCAGCGTGCCGTTGGCCATGCACAGGTCGACCGATACGGCATTGGGCACGGGTCGCGCTTCGCCTCTCGCCACGGCCGGAAGCACGGTGACGTGCGCCAACGGGTCCCTGCCCCAATACTCGATCTCATCCTCGATGAATTGCTCACCGGGATGATAGGGATAGGCATTGGTGAGCAAGGCGATTCTCATGGAGTCGATCCCATTCGTTCCAGGCGGTACCTACCTGCGTGATCGGGCAACCGGTAGAACGGTACGGGCACGTGTTTCCTCACCGGATCAGTTCGCGGATAACTCGGCCATCGTGTTCGAAGCCAGCGCTTCAACGATGAAATCCTGTGTCTTCGTGTCGAGATAGGGAGACATGGGCAGGCTCATCACCTGTTGCGCCGCCTCGTCGGTCCTGGGCAGGTGATAGACGCTGCCGTCCACCAGCGCGGGCTGCCGGTTGAGCGGAAGCGGATAGTGCACGGCGGTTGGCACCCCTTGCTCCAGCAGGCGTGCACGCAAGGCGTCGCGATGGGTTACACGCACCGTGTACTGCGCCCAGGCACTGATGTTGTGGCGCTCAATCACGGGCAAGGTAAGGTCCAACGGCTCAAGCAGTTGGTCGTATCGATCCGCCACCTGGCGCCGCTGCGTCATCTCCTCGTCGAGGATCTCCAGCTTTGGCAGCAGGATGGCAGCCTGCAGGGTATCCAGCCGGCTGTTCACACCGATGCGCGAGTGGTGGTACCTGCGATCCTGTCCGTGCCGGGCGATCAGTCGCGCCGCTTTGGCGAGATCCAGGTCGCGGGTAAAGATCGCGCCGCCGTCGCCGTAGCAGCCCAGCGGCTTGCTGGGGAAGAAGCTCGTGCATGCCATGGTGCTCAGGTTGCAGCTCTTGCGCCCGTGATAGCTGGCGCCAAAGCTCTGCGCGGCATCCTCGATGACCGGAATACCGTGCTTCTCGGCAATGGCATTGACGCGGTCGAAGTTGGCGCATTGGCCGTACAGCGACACCACGATGATCGCCTTGGTGCGTGGCGTCAGCACCGCGGAAATCAGATCGGCGTCGAGGTTATAGGTCTGCGGATCGATATCCACATACACCGGCTTGGCACCGAGCACAGCGACCGACTCGGCCGTGGAGATGTGACTGAAACCGGTGGTGACCACCTCGTCGCCAACACCGACACCCAGTGACATCAGGGCGATCTGCAAGGCATCCGTGCCGTTGGCCACCGAAATGCAGTGATGCGCCCCCGTGTAGGCCGCCAGTTTTTCCTCCAGTTCCGATACTTCGGGACCGAGGATGTACTGGCCGTGCGCCAGCACGCGGGCGATGCCGGCGTCGATGCGTTCTTTCAGACGGATTTGTTGTGCTTTGAGGTCAATGAAATCGATCACGTGCGTGGCTCCTCTCTAGACAGAGTGCGACCTTTCAATACGTAGCGAACCCCCGTGTGGGGACAGATGCCTTCGGCATCGCCTTCCAGCGGTAGGTTCAGCTGTTCGCCGAATTCGCTCATCCAGCCGATCTGCCGCGCCGGTACGCCCACCATCAGCGCGTATGCCGGCACATCCCGGGTGATGACGGCACCCGCACCGACAAAGGCGAACTCGCCGATGGTGACGCCGCAGACGATGGTGCAGTTGGCGCCCAGGGTGGCGCCTCGACGGACCAGCGTGTCGCGGTACTCGCTCTTTCGGTCGATCAGCGAGCGCGGCGAATAGACATTGGTGAACACCATGCTTGGGCCGCAGAAAACGGCCTCCTCGAGTGTCACGTTGTCGTACACCGAGACGTTGTTCTGGATCTTGCAGCGGTCGCCGATCACCACCTTGTTGCCGACAAACACGTTCTGCCCAAGCGAAACCTCCTTGCCGATATGCGCGCCGCCGCACACGTGCACGAAGTGCCATATACGCGAGCCGGCGCCAATCTTTGCGCCGTCGTCCACGATGGCAGATGGATGCTGGTAGTAGTCCATTTTGCTCATTTTTTTCTCAGGAATGGGTGACCGTTGTCCGTCGCGGGAACTACCTTGCTCGTGCGAATGGCTGCTACGGTCTCGATGGCCGTGCGGTTCTCTTCCAGGCTGAAGCCACGTCCAGCCAGGATTTCCTCGTAGCTGCGATTGTGCAGCTCGGTAAATCCGCCGGAAAACTCAATCTCCTCGCCATCCACCGTAATCGACCGGTACGTACGCTGACCGCTTTCACGTTGCGCCAGCGGCACATCTTCCACGTCCACCGACAGGAACCAGCGCACGCGCGCATTCTCGTATTCCAGATAACCTGCCGACTTCGTGTCGTCGTACAAGTGCACCACGTTGCTTTGCAGATCGCCGAAAATGAAATGCAGCATATCGAAGAAATGCACACCGATATTGGTGGCGATGCCGCCTGACTTTTTCGAGTCGCCTTTCCAGCTCTGCAGATACCAGTGGCCACGCGAGGTGATGTAGGCGAGATTCACCTCGTGCTTCTTGCCGTTCTGCTTGGCCTGCACCTTTTCGCGCAAGGCGATGATGGCAGGGTGAAGGCGCAGTTGCAGAATGGAATTGACCTTCTTGCCGGTTTCTCGCTCGATCTCTTGCAAACCGTCGATATTCCAGGGATTGAGCACCAGCGGCTTTTCGCAGATGGCGTTCGCCCCGGAGCGCAGCGCGAACCGTACGTGGGAATCGTGCAGGTAGTTGGGCGAACAAATGGAGACGTAATCGATCTTGCCCTCCGACTCGGCCCGCCTGCGCAGGTCCACGTGCCGGTCGAAACGCTCGAATTCGGTAAAAAAATCGGCATCCGGAAAGTGGCTATCGATGATACCTACGGAGTCGTTCGGGTCCAGGGCAGCCACCAGCCGGTTGCCGGTGGCCTTGATCGCTTGCATGTGGCGCGGCGCGATATACCCCGCGGCACCGATAAGCGCAAAGTTCTTGCTGGCAGACATGAAACCGCTCCCAATTGCGTGTAATCCCCCATCTCACCGGACTTGCGAATGGCGCCACGGCCGGATTGGCCGTACGCGCTCCCTCCCCAACCTGCCGTCCGCGTTGAGGCGGTGCGGCAAGCTGAGGAATCCAGTTTGACTTCGGGGTGACGAGCTGTTCCGCGGTCGCGGATGATCGTCAAAAGCTGACCCTGTTTTTGTTGTAGTTCACTTGTCGATCTCATGAAGCTGCCGCGTCGACAGCGTAGTAGGCATATGAGTAATAGCCTGTGCTTCGCTTCTCCACGGCGTTGAAGATGGCACCCTTGATCACGACTCCGTTTTGCTCGAATCGCTGTTTGGCCAGGTCGAGCTCACGGGGCTGGTTGACGCCGAAGCGTGCCACCAGCAAACCGGTTCCCGAATGATTGCCGATGATGGCCGCGTCGGTGACGGCAAGAATCGGCGGTGTGTCGATGATGATGAGGTCGTACATCGGCTTGAGCTGGTCGAGCAGCGCGGAGAACCGCACATTCATCAGCAGCTCGGAAGGATTGGGTGGAATCCTGCCTCGGCCGATGAAGAACAGGTTGTTGCTCAACGGCGCCACCGGCCGTATCGCATCCTTCAATTCGGCCTGGCCGGAAATCAACTCCGAAAGCCCGATGTCGGCGCGACCGCCCACTACCGAGTGCAGAGTGCCCATGCGCAGATCGCCGTCGATCAGCAACACCTTCTGGCCGCTTTGCGCGACAACGGCGGCAAGGTTGGCGGAAACGAAGGTCTTGCCGGTGTCCGGGCTTGCACCCGTGATCATCAGCACGTTGTTTTTTGCTTCCATCCGCGCGAAGTGCAGACTCGTTCGCAAGCTTCGCAGCGCTTCGGCAGCCAGATCGGCGGGAGCATCGGTAACGAGCAGGTGCTGGCGCGTATCGCCTCGCCCTCGCCTACCCTCAAGCGCGATTTCGCGCGTACTGATCGGAATGGTCGCGTAAACCGGCAACCCGAGATTCTCGATGATGGAAGGATCTTCGATACCGCGATTGAGGATCTGCCGCACGAACACGTACAGCATGGATACGACGCCGCCGAGTACGGCACCGGCCAGCACCACGATGAGGGTCTTCGGCCATGCCGGATCGGTGACGTCCACCGCCGCGTTATCGACGATGCGCACGTTTCCGACCGTACCTGCGCGGGCGATATCCAGCTGCTGCGCCTGATTCAACAGGTTTTGATAGGTCTGGTTGCTGACCTGCACGTCACTGTTGAGCTTCAGCAGCGTTTTCTGGGTATCCGGCAAGGTGCCGATTTGCTTGTCGATCGAGGCCTTTTTCGACTCCAGTTCCCCGATCTGTTTCATCAATGCGCGGTACTGCGGATGCTCCGGCGTAAATTGGCGCTGGATATCCGCTTGTTGCAGGCGCAACTGCTCCAGGTTGGTCTGAATCGACACGTTCTGATTCAACAGCGCCTGCGTCTGCAAGTTGACGTCGACGGAATGCGCCTTGTTCTGGAAGGCGTTGAGTGCTTCGGTAGCCTTTTCCAACTCCATCCGCACATTGGGCAACTGCTCGCGGACAAATTTCAGACTGTTGGTGGCTTCCGCGGAGTTCCGGTCCACGTCCTGCCGCACATAAAGCTCGCCAACCTGTTCGAGTACGTCGGCGGCTACTTTCGGGTCCGCGTTGTTGTAGGTCATGCGCAGGATGCCGGAATCCTTGCCCTGCTCCTTCACGTCGATCTTTTTCTGCAGGCTGTTGATCACGGTCAGGTCGCGATGGCGGAAGACTTTGAAACGCGTACCCGGATTGGCATCCAGCGTCTTAACCTGCATGGTGATGCCATGACCGGTGGACGATTGCCCTGCCCGCCCGATAACCAGCACGTTGTGATCGCTATCCTGCAGCACGTAGATGCCGCCTTCACCGGCCGTCAGTTGCAAGGGCTTGTCGAGCAGACTGTCCGGCACGTCCAGCTGGAAGATATCGAGCTTGGAGCCGCCCCAGTCGTATCCGGCCAGGCCCCAGGGAGCCGAGGAAACCTTGCCCGGATTTCTCGCGGCGTAATGGCGCGCGATGAGGTTGCCGATCACCGGAAAGCGATCCGGACTGGATTCGATGGTGAGGTTGAGCTTGTTCACCGCCGCGCCGATGACCATGCGCGAGGTGATCAGATCCGACTCGGTCATCGCCACCGGATTTTCGGCACTCAGTGTCTGGGTGAGCGCGCTCAGTCCCGGCAGATCCGGCACCTTCTGCTCGACCTGCACCATGGCGCTTGCTTGATAGATGGGCGTGGCAAGAATGGAATAGGCCACGGCGATGGCGACGAATACCGCAATGATGATGACGATTCGCCACTTGTGGTCCTTGAGCGTGCCGACCACTTCGCTCAGGTCGATTTCACCGCCACCATCACGCTGTAAAGGAATTTGAGTATTGAACATGCGAGCAATCATTCCGTCACTAGAAGGATAAGGGTCACAAATAAGCCGCCCAGCTTTCGACTCCGCCCACGATCATTTCGTGGACGTGCTCGAACGACGAGCGTGACCGACCATAGGGATCCGGAACATCGCGGTCTCCCAGCCACTTGTCCAACAGGAAGACCTTTCCGCGTGCTTCGGGTGCAAGCTGCACCATCGCGTCGACGTGCTTCTTTTCCATGCCCAGCACGAGGTCTGCCTGAAGCAGCATGGGAGAGGTGAGCTGATGGGCGCGATGCGGCGTGCCGTCAACGCCGTCTTCATTCAACAGTTGAAGAACGGTGTCGTTCATCGGGCTGCCGACGAGGGCGACGATGCCAGCGCTGCGCAACTGAATGTCGCGTTCGCCGATGCGCTCTCGAAAGAGGTACTCCGCCGCGGGACTGCGGCAGATATTTCCCATGCAGACGATCAGGATCCGTTTGAACACGGTGCTGGCACACTCCCGGACGTAGGCCGATTGACGCCATGAAACGGCGCCGGTGAATGAAGCCCCCTGTCCGATCCGGAAATCGCATGCCTGGATGGATTCCTGAATCGCACGACTAACGATGCTTGGCTAGACAATCTCCACGAAGCTTGAGGATGGTTTCCGCACGAGCACTGATGCGTACATCGACTTTATTGCGGCTTGCGCTTTGGCGTCCCTTGAGCAGGTGCGATGCACGTCGTCCAAAACAGGTGCGAAAGCCAGAGCGATATATCCAAGACCTTTTCAATCATTGCATGATCGAATTGTCTGGTAGTGAACCGGAGTGAAATGATTTGCCCTCTGACACCACGCGGCAACATCATTCATTTCAACGTGACAGCGAAGCGACACGCTACGCATTTTTGGCATACTTCAAGCTAGCTTCCGCAAGTTTCCGGCCAGCCGTGCACGCGCAATCTCGACGGAATCACAAACGCGCAACTGCAAGCAATTGCGATTTACGATGGATTTACGTTCATCAAAATCTCATGGGAAAACTTAACTGAACGCCGATCACTCGACGGTCACGGATTTGGCGAGATTGCGCGGTTGATCCACGTCGGTACCGCGCAGCACGGCGACGTGATACGCCAACAGTTGTAGCGGCACGGTGAAGACTGCCGGCGCAATAAAGTCCCCTCCTGCATCGATGCGAAGAACGCTGCCATTGGCGGCATTTCCTTCGATGTGTGCGGCCTTGTCCGCGAAGACGATCAATTCCCCGCCTCTGGCGCGTACTTCCTGAAGATTGGACTTGAGCTTGTCCAGCAAAGGCCCGTTTGGCGCGACGGCAACGACGGGCATGTCCTCGTCGACGAGCGCCAGCGGACCATGCTTGAGCTCGCCCGCTGGATAGGCTTCGGCGTGGATGTATGAAATCTCTTTGAGCTTGAGCGAACCTTCGAGCGCGACGGGATAGTGCATGCCACGCCCCAGGAACAGCGCGTGATGACGATGAATGAAACGTTCGGCAAGCTGCACGATCTGGGGCTCGATGGTCAAAGCCCGCTCGATCGCGCGTGGGAGGTGCTGCAACTGCTCGCACAGCTCCTGGTAGCGTTGCGGATCCAGCCCGCGCCGCTTGGCCAGATGCAGCGCCAGCAATGCCAGCGCCGCCAGCTGCGTCGTAAAGGCTTTGGTGGAGGCCACGCCGATTTCCGGTCCCGCCCGCGTCATCAGCTTCAGGTCTGCTTCGCGCACCACGGACGACTCAGGCACGTTGCAGATGGCCAGCGTGCCGAGATAGCCCCGACGACGCGACTCGCGCATGGCGGCGAGCGTATCGGCGGTCTCGCCGGACTGGGAGATGGCTACGAGCAGCGAGCCCTGCGGCACCACGGCTTCGCGATAGCGATATTCGCTGGCCACTTCGACATTAACCGGCAGCCTGGCGTACTCTTCGATCCAGTATTTGGCGACCAACCCGGCGTGATAGCTGGTGCCGCAGGCAATGATGTGCAGGCCCTGCACCTTGGTCAGCAGCTCCTCGCCATCCACACCAAAAATATTGGGCAGCACGCCGTTGGGTCCAACGCGCGCCTCGAGCGTCTCGGCGACGGCGCGCGGCTGCTCGAATATTTCCTTCTGCATGTAGTGGCGGTATTCGCCGCGTTCTACCGCATCGGCCGAGATTTCGCTTTCGTGGATCGGGCGATCGACCGTCGTGCCATCGAGGGAAAAAATCTGCGCACCGCCGCGACTTATCTCGACGACATCGCCGTCTTCCAGGTAGATGATCCGGTTGGTGACCTGCACCAGCGCCTGCGCATCCGAACCCAGGAAATGTTCTCCGATGCCGACGCCGACCAGCAACGGCGCACCACGGCGCGCACCCACCACGCGCCCGGGCTCATCGTTGCTGATGACCGCAATGGCATACGCTCCTTCCAGTTCCTTAGCAGTGGCGATCACCGCCTCGCGCAAACTCATGCCCTTCGATAGATGCGCATCGACCAGTGCCGCCATCACCTCCGTATCGGTCTCGGAACTGAAGACATAGCCTTGCTTCTGCAATGCCGAGCGCAAAGCCGCGTGATTTTCGATGATGCCGTTGTGCACCAGGGCGATGCGCCCGACCACGTGGGGATGCGCATTGGCTTCATTGGGCACGCCGTGAGTAGCCCAGCGCGTATGCGCTATGCCGATACTTCCTGGAAACGGGTCCGCAAGATAAAGCGACTCCATCTCGCGCACTTTGCCCGTGGCGCGCACCCGGCGCAGCTGCCCGCCTTGCAGCACGGCGAGACCGGCCGAGTCGTATCCACGATATTCGAGGGCTTTCAAGCCTGCGATCAACAGAGGGGCCGCATCTCGTTGAGCTGCAGCGGCGACGATTCCACACATGGGCAGTCACTCCGGTCAGTGCGCAATGCAAGCCGGACACCTCGATGGAACCGGCAGCTTTGCCAGTCTTCCGCTTCGACAAATGCACGCCTTGGCGGTTGACCGTCAAAAATTTTTCTTGTTGTGTGCAAGGGCAGGCCGATGACACAAGCCCGACGAAGCGGGAAATTTCTACTCCTCGCAGCCGTCTATCGCAAGACAAATCGGCCATCAACGCAGTCGCGCGTCAGGTATCGTTCTGCTTGGTGAAGAGCCTTCGTTTTTGATGACCGATATCTGAACTCGTTCATATATCCGCGCGTGCAACGTGATAGTGGCGAGTTCAACGCGACAAGCTGCATCAGGCATGCATCGCTCAACAGAGCAAACATCAACAAACAAAAGACTCCATCCAAGATGGCACCCACGACAACAACTCGACTTCCGAGTCGATCAAGATATTCCAAGACCACCCACCGTCATCCCAGCGAAGGCCCACTACTGTCCGGCCCGCCTTTTGCGAACCGACGAACATGCAAAGCCCGTCATGGGCTTGCGTTCGTCAGGTGGCAGGAAGACTCGCAAAGCAACCCGATTTACGCGGCGTACTCCCTCCCCCCTCCGGGGAGAGGGAGCGTACTTTTCTGTCCTTCCAGCGTGCGCAAAGATCATGCCGGACAGCAGTGAGCTAAGGCTGGGATGACGAGCAAAATAACGCGAAAGACTAGAAAGGTAGCCCGATACATATCGTGCAACACCATTACTTCGCATTTTCATCATTAGAAATTTCTTTGCGCATCTTGCGAATGCGCCCATACGCCACCTCCGCACTGCTCTGCCCCATTTCCATTAATAAGGAAGCAGCCCACAACGCTTTGGCGAGGTCGTCGGGGTTGATGTCCACATCCTGGCTCAGCAAATCGGCAAGGCTCTGCGTAATCCCACGCGCACCTTCAAGCAAAAGGCTGGCGTCGTCCACGATTTTCAGGGGATGGCAAACGGGAGCACAGTAGTAACTGGCGTTGAGGGTGATCCAGGCACCTTGGGCGCGCTTCTTCATAGGTGACTCCTTGCGGTGATCGATGCATGCGTTGCCGGTTGCAGGAATAGATGGCTGTTTTTTGGCAACAGCAAGCCGGGCGCATCGGAGTGCGTCAAATGATTCATGGGTTTCTCCACGCGTTTAGATCACGCCGTACATTGCGTACGGCGTGAAGGGCTTGCAGGAAAAATCCTGCACGACTAGTCGGAATAGGCTGACCGGATCAGTCGGACGCCCTGACGGCCCGACATCGCATCAGCCTTACGGTGGTGAAGAAATACGAGAGGGGTGCTCGGGAGCGAGGACGCGCGTTGGCGCGTGACGTATCATCGGGCGTAGCCATGATTAACTCCTTTTAAGTTAATGGTGGTTAGCGGGTCGTATGGGTTGCCTCCCATGCGATCCGCGCTCTTCACTGCTAGTCGGGCGATGGGTTGCCATCTGCGAGGCCTCGCCCGACGATTCCATTCTCTTATGAATCAACCTTTGGCCGCTGTCAGGAGAAGCTGATAAAGCGCTACGGGTTAGCCGTGAATGGGAGAGGCGATTCATAACGGCCTGGTTGGGTGCGACACCCTCACTAAATCGAATAAATGGAAATGACTGAACAAACGACCTTTCAGGTATCGAGTTCCGGCTTGAAGCCCGAGCTGATGACGATCGCGATGTGTACCGTGCTGCCAGTGGTGATCACATTCATTGCCCTGCTCCTGGCGACCGGGCATTCAAACGGGAAGCTTCTCCTTGGGATATTTTTGGCCACCCTCCCCATCACCGCTGCGATGCTGTATCAGGTGCGTTCCGTTTCCATATCCCTCAAGTCCAGGCAATTGACGATAGGGGGCGGCGCCTACAAGGTTACGGTTCCCGTGAATACCATCGACCTCAATGCCATCACGAGCGATCTGCCTCGGGGCATCATGGTCCTTCGGGCTAACGGCATCGGAATGCCGGGATTTAGGCTCGGCTGGTTCAGGTCAGCCAATGGTCGGAAGGTATTTGCGTTGTCCACCGGCAGCGACTTGCTCTACCTGCCGACGAGCGGACCCTACGATGTTGTATTGAGCACGCCACAAAAAGCAGAGCTTGTGTCTCAATTGAGGGGTGAATAGCGGCTTTTGCTTTCTTCGATTGCGCCGCTCACAGCTTTTACTTGCCAAGCGCTCTCCCCCACACGCCTCGCCCATACAGGCAAGGCATGCCGTTGACGTTTCCTTCACAAAACTCCAGCCAAACGTCAAGTCGCCTTCATCTCGAAATCGACATTTAGCTGGTAAATTTCACTGATCCGGCAGATGGTCTGCCGGCCTCAAAGGGGAAGCCCCATGTCACGCAACTACGGAGTTCGGAAGGCTCTGCTCGCCGGTTTCGTTGCCCTCGGTTTGACATCCACTGCCTTCGCGCAAACTTCGACGTCTGCGACGGGGTTGGGTCAGGCTTGGCCGAACGCGGCAGACCAGAGCGCCAGCCCGAACTGGCACGTCTATGTGTTCTATCTCAACGGAGTGAAATACATCCAGATCAACGATCTGAATGGCACGGTGCATGCCGCTGTCGGTGCCGTTGGAGGTGCGACATTCGTCCTACCGGTGGGTGTCGATTCGCAGAACGTGCAGACTGCGGCAACGAGCGCGTCGTCTGCTGCGCAGCCGGTCTACAGCGATGCCGCCACGACCGTTACAGCCACGCCACAAACCAACGGAGCGACAACCTTCAGTGTCGCGCAAGCTTCGTGTCCCGACGTTTTGGATTGCTCGGCTGTCGCCAGGTCAGCTCAGTAATTCAGCTCACCCACAGTCGCAGGGGTTCGGAATTTTTGTGCTTCTGCACCCCTAGCGACTGGCTGTGCAGCAGCGCCGAGACCACGACACGGCGCGCATCCGACCGGACGTGCAGCATGCCATCGAAGGTGCGTGCATGTGCCCGCATTTCCTTGACACTGCTCAGGTTCGCGCCCAGCTTCGCAGCCAGCTCGCGCCTGTTCTGGCCGAAGTAGATACCCTTTGCCACATCGTTGGCATCGAGATACCCCTCGACACGAACCACTACCCAGCGACGCCCACTCGTCTCGCCGGCACGCACGACCAGCTTCACGCTTGAACAGGTGATGTCGGATGTGACGTAGACGATGCCCTCGCAAGCGGTCCGGTAGATGGCGGTGTGGACCGCTGCCTCCAGAAACATGAAGCCCCGCCCGTCGATCTCGCATTGATACTGCAAGCCTGCTTCATCCAGCGCTCGCGCGAGTGTTTCGTTCAGCGCCGCGGGCAGGCCGCGGTCGCGCCATGCTGCCGGGTGAAGACTCTCGGCCAGCAGATAAACCTGCTCGTGCGCTTTGACCGCCTGTTTGTAGAAGGCGTGCGACTCGATGTTGGGCACAATCCGGCGCATGTGCTCAAGCGTCTGGGCATTCGCAACGTGCATGGAGCCGGCGACGAATTCCAGACGTTCGGCTGCACGCCGCATCCGGCGCTCCGTCGTCATCAGGTGCTGCCGAGCCATGTCGTGAACTTCTTCCGCCGCCGCGCGATCATGCTCATCACGGATCTTCTGGGCAGAGACCTTGGCGCCCAGCACATAGAGGCCGCTGACGGCTACGCACAGACCGGCAATCGTTTCGAGTGCGGCAGGCGTGGGCATACCCAAGGGGTGCAGCAGACTATCGCAGATCAACACCGCGGTGCCGGCCAAGGCCGCGGCACGCCAGCCATGCTTGGCCGTCAACCAGGCGGCGGGGACGATCATGCCCAGCTCGATCAGTTGGGTCGGCGCGTCGTGGAGCTTCGCTGCAAGCAGCGTCAGTCCCGCAATGACGGGCACAGCGATCCCCATCGCATCAACCAGGAGCTTGTTCGTCCAGAGTCGCTTGAATTGCGCCGTTACGCGCCCCTTCCTGTAGTCGAGGCGCGCGATCAGAGCCCAAGGCACGAGCGTCAGCAAGCCGCCAAAATTACCGGTCAAGTAAACGCCCATGACTTGCGGTCGAGCTGCGTAGAGAGCGGCGGGAACGTGGATCGACGAAAACATCAAGACATAGGCGTAGGTGCTGAGGGCGATGGATACCATCAGCACGCATGTCAGCAACGCCTTGACGTTCACCAGGTGCCGGGTCGGGAACACGTTGAGCTGGCTGCGGCATAGCCACACGATCGGCATGCTCACCAGCATTTCCGGGATGCAGCGAATGGCGACCCACGCTGGCCCAAAGTCGGCCAGACACTTGAAGGCCAAAAAGGCATTGGGGATGGCTTCGCCGATCAGCAGCGCTGCCCAATAGCGATAAGGGAGCAGCAAAAGGCAAATGAGCTGAAGGCCGACATAGAGATGCCAATGGCTCTGTGCGACGTTGAGTGCGTGAATGGCCAGGAACGCCGATCCGTAACCTACACAAACCCCGATTTGCGCAAGTAAGGCCCTACCCCACTGCCCCTTCCCCATGCTCCGTGCCCCTTTCCCCGATAAGGTGATACCTGGCTGATCCCCGTTAGGCCAACCCTCTATCGGCCTATAACCTCCATGATTGAATGTGAGGCGTGAAAGAGCCGTGTAACTGCGGGGGCGCAGGAACCTGCGGAGCGCTTACGTGAGGCGGGTCACAGTCGTCCAAGGTCATGCTTTCTGAGACAACCCGCATGACTGGCAGGGCTCCAGGCCAGCATCCCATTCGAGAGCGTCACGCTCTTCGAGATCAATTAGGCCTGCACGTCCGCTCCGGATGCGACGGTGGCCGCCACAAAGCACGCGCGTCAACACATTGCGTGCAGGCTATTAAAGAACAGCGCACGCCGGGTAATAACTTGACGTGCGCTTTTTTACGTATCAGGTGCTAGAACCCGACCCCTCGCACCCGCGATATTGAGCCAAACATACCTGTGGATTTATGCCGGCTTTAAGGCAATCCAGGTACATCTGTTGACAGACCGGTGCCATGTTCGGGCCAGTAATGGACGGCGTGCTCATTGCCCCTGTATTGAGCGCGACAAAGCCGACGATCACCGATAAAGCAGCAGACCACGAGATGATTTTCAAAGCGATCTCCCTTAATGATGTATACATCGTAGATGCCCACCATTGTGGTGGGCGGAGGGACTATATACTCCCAGCACTTGCTTAGGGAAACTCTGATTTTGCGTCGCGGTCAGGTGTTCGCGAACATGAAGGAAACCCAGTTGTGTCAGCCGATTTAGCAGCGGCAAATCAACATCCCCTAATCCTTCACGTGGATTACACAAACAGGCGGTCACCTGTGCACGGAGTGCTTAAGTGCAGGCGGTTTTTTTCTCGTGACACCCGTCAAGATTGGCGCACTGGGAAACATGATGCAGATGCTTGGATGACGCTACGTCAACTACATCAATGGCACCTACCGTCGATCCAGCACACTCTGGGAAGGCCGTTACAAGGCGTGTCTAGTTGATACAGACGAGTACCTTCTCACCTGCTATCGCTACATTGAACTCAATCCTGTCAGAGCCGCGATGGTAGACAGCCCTGAGAAATACGCATGATCGAGCTACCATGCCAATGCTCTAGGCCAACACCACCCACTCGTGAAGCCTCACGCTCAATACCTCTCACTCGCCTCAGTAGCGAAGCAGCCGCATGAAGCCTATAAGGAGCTTTTCAAATCGGCCATTGACGATGAACGCCTGGCCGATATCCGCTCCTACATACAACAGCAACGTGCACTTGGCTCTACAAAATTCCAGCGCGAAATTGAAGCCATGACGGGAAGATGCGTTAAAACCCGACCCGCGCATCGCCCGCCACGTGCCAAACGGGCAGACTGACCGGTCTGATCAAAAATAAGGCGACACGACCCCGTTGTTCTGAGACGAATTTGTCGAACCGAGGGTTCTCATCGCGTATCACTCTCTCCGCCACCCATAAAAAAACGCCCGATTGGGCGTTTTTTTATGGGTGGCGGAGAGAGATGAGTGCTCTCGATTCGACAAATTCGTCAGGTGCGAATCGTTATGCTAGACGTGGTTTGCTATTGCCAATGAATGCAGATGTTCCATAATCCATCTCACCTGGGATGACCGCAGTTTTTTTCTACCTCTATTTGCGCGACTGCATCAAAAGGAGATTGTCATGTCGATTAGCCTTCCCAAGGGCAAGTTTACAGTCATTGGCCCGGATGAAATATGGAAGTTGTACAACGACTTGCACGGGATATTTAGAGGGGGCGGAAATTCAGCGACACCTAAAATTGTTCGCGCCGATGGGCCTAGAAGGAAGGATCTGGATGTGAGGATGGACCCGCAATCGGGACTGGAAATGGTGTACCCAAATGTCACCAAAGGGCTGTCTTTTGCCGACAGCGTGCAAACGCTAGCGACGAAGTCCCTGGAGGGACAAGTTTGGATCATTCCAAGGGGAAGTAGGATTCCCAAGGGTTTGGTGTTCAATGTAAAGGACTACGACCATCCGTTGCTTAATGTGTCCGAGCCCATGTCAGTACTTCAATTGACCGCGCTGCTTACGGAATTGGCGTCAATGATGAAGTCGTGCGACGTCAAAATCGATAGGTTCGGCAAGATCATTGAGAGTTATCCCGGTGCGCTAAAAAAGGTAGCCGTCGCATGATTAAAAGAGAAGTGATCATGCCAGTTGAACTGGTTAGCGAGATAGCTGAAATAGTTCACAAGGAAGGTTATACGTCGTTGATGGATGCGTTTCCCGACGAGCACGTACAGCCTCCTATATTTTTAAGCGAAGAAGAGGCCGGTGATCTGATCGACCTTGCGGTTATCGAAAAGAAGAAGGCCAGACTGAAATTTCCTTATCGTGATGAGGATCATCCGAAATACGACGAGAAGCACGAAGCGGAATTTGATGACGTGCAGATGGGTATATATGAAAAGACCATTTATTACGTCGAATCGGCCTTCAAAAAAGGAAGCTTTGATCACTTGTTGAAGTGACATTGGCCTTGAGGCGAGAGGGTCAGATAGGTCGGTGGAAGAAGTTGAGTGAAGAAGGCCTGGCCGGTTGCTTTTATCCGTTGGGCGTCTCGCGATCGCGACAACATCTCAAAATGATCAAAATAACCGGGTCAGGTTGACTTTCCTACAACCAGTCCAGGTCATTGACGATGATCGCCTGGCCGATATCCGCTCCTACATACAACAGCAACCTGCACTTGGCTCTACAAAATTCCAGCGCGAAATTGAAGCCATGACGGGAAGATGCATTAAAACTCGACCCACGCATCGCCCGCCACGCGCCAAACGGGCAGGCTGACCGGTCTGATCAAAAATAAGGCAACACGACCCCGTTGTTCTATTGTTCTACGTTGTTCTCCGCAGCTTGAGGCACGACATCAAGCGCGGTTCTTACCAATCCGCTTTGTTACGGCAACCGCTCCTGTTCCGCCCAGGGCAGCACCAGTGCCGGCGACAACAACTGTCCCACCGGCCATCCCAGCCCCACCGGCGGCCAACGCACCGCCGCCTAACGCGGCCAGGGACGCGCTTTCGAGGGCCGCTCCCGACAGAGTGGCAATAGCAGTCCCCGTACTCGCTGAGCCCAGTAAGCCAGCCCCTCCGGCGGCTGCGGCAATAGGGCCAGCGACTGCCCAGCAAGCTCCGCCCGACACCAAAGTTACCGCTGCGATTGTGGCGGTTTTACCCGGGTTTTCACGTACATAATCGACGCCGTCAATGATCACGTCACCACCCACTTCGATAGCTTTGGCGACCGTATTGCCAACACCTTCAATCGCTTCACAAATGAAGTCCGTGATGTTCCCCATAACGCCCCTCCCCTATGGTCATTGTGGGAAGCATATCTGATAAGCCAGGCCGCTTCTGAAAGCCCTAAATAGATCAAAGCAGCTGTCAAATGGAATGCGCACTCCGGCTAACCATCATGGTGTTGCTCACGGTGACGGTTGGGCATAGTGCTTCCGCATTCTCCACCGTATCTTGCCCGCCATGGGCCAGCCACACCTTGTGATGGACTTCCAGATAAGGGGTGTGAACGGTCTTCCGACGAAAGGGCGCAGGCCGCTGGCAGCGTTCGCAGTGCCCAGTTGCGCTGTGCAACACGTCAGCGACTACGTCCAAATAACGGTTCCAGGTTCACTTATTGCAAAGAACCGCTAGTTACTCAGATTCGTTTCAATTTAACCAACAGACGTTTAGCTCGTCATCTAAAAAAAAGCGTTTGCCTCTTTTAGAAATAATCGCAACCTGACGGGTGGGATTGTTCGGCCCATCCATGGGCCGAACCCCTCCGCGCTGAAGCGCTCCGGGGCCAGCCTTCGGCTGTCCAAATTCGTTCCAGACGAATTTGTCGAACCGAGTGGGTTCTGCCTAACCACTCTCTCCGCCACCCATAAAAAAACGCCCGATTGGGCGTTTTTTTATGGGTGGCGGAGAGAGTGGGATCCGATCTCCCTCTTCTCCCCCAAGGCCTGCCAGCCCACAAACCGTGGGTTGATGTGTGGACTGATCCTGACTTAGAACTTGGTCGAGATCAACCCGAAGACCAGCGTCAAAACGTTGGTTATCCATCCTCCCGATACTTACCCACTGGACAGTCGTCCGGGCGGGTGCGATCCCAAACCGCTATCAACTTTAGTTTGTTCTTCGAGTGCCAATCCCTGATGTTCCATTCCCAACGACCCAAGCCGCCATTGAGCTTGGTGCAGTCCTTAATTGAATAGTTGGCAGTCTCGCCATTGTAGACAACTCTAAAATGCGGAGGTGGATGCTCATTCGAAAAAACCTGAACCTTAAACGCTCCAAATCGCCCCACTGTTTCTTCAACTAAGAGCCTCCGACCATCTTCCATCATCGGCCCCTGAATAAAGGACTTTTCCAAAGAAGACGTCAACTCAGCATCTTCAACAACCCATTCCCTTTCCATAAGTCCCCCAAACGGAAGCAAATGCATTCGACGAATTGCTAAACCTTGACCCCAGATGGAACATCGTAGGTGATATGCGTAACCTCACTCAGTAGACGCTGATCTAAGAACACCTTCAAGATGACAGGCATCGTTTTAGCCGTCAAAATGATATGATTGTTCTGATCAAACTTGATGCCCCAATTATTTTGCTTGTTTACCTTCTGCAGCGCTTTAATGAAGTTTGGCTTCATATATAACTTCATCTGCTCAACGGTAGCCATTCGCTTCAAATGCATGGCATTTTTGCCAACATACTCAACCATAGGCTTTATATCAGTGAAAATTTTAGTAAAGCTCTGAGTCTGCTGCAGAGTCTCGAACGCTTTCTCATATCCATCTCGATACCGCATCATCGATTCAAACCCAGACTTACTGGAAACAAAGATAAAGTTTCCAAAAGCAAAAAAGTCGAAATTGGGCTCAATAGCGAACTCTTCACCCTCAACTGCCGACAATTTTCCATCTCGAAAAAATGCGTTAATGACGCCTCTTTTCCTATATGCAGTCTTCCAGGTGGAAGGCGACCTCCTGACTGCATAAACAACCCTACTTTGGTTTACAAATTTCACCAAGTAGCCCAAAGCTCGCTTAAATTGATTGACGTCATCGATTGAACGATCGAGCTCATGCTCGTCTACGGCTTCCTTCAACAAATCAAAATTTGTCTCATCCTTACTTACCAACAAACATCCATTTTGGTTGGTCTCAGCCAAATAACTGTATGGAGACCACTCTGTGATTCTCTCCTGCTCATGCTTCGCGAACCTTATTAAAGCGTCATCAAGATCTTCATCTGTTCGGACGTAACTAGCAACATATTTGGCCTCGGTCGTACTTCTCTTGAAGACCCATAGATGGACATCTGAATTGTCAAAGTCGAAGTCCTGAAAACGGACAAAAGCTTTCTGAGTCATGGGTCCCCCATAAAGTAGAAATCCTGTACTTTTTCAGCTCTTTGCTTTCCCGGGAATAGCTCGCCACGCTTCAACACTCTCGTGATCCTGGTTTCATTCTTCTGACCGACCTCTATCTTTGCTTCGTATATTTTCCAACCAAAGACAAAGAGAAATGGGTTCATCACGACCTGTCCAGATTGATATGTAATGACGAACAATACGACTAAAAAAACAACAAACCCCATCATCTTTCCCGAGTCTTCATAGCTCAGCCCCATAAAGGCAACCACATATGGAAAGACGTAATTGATAAGGTCATTAGGTATGGACTTCGCCTCAATGACCGTGACCTCAATATGCGGCTCGACCAATCGCAGCCCCCACTGCGTGATGAACAACGCAACTCCACTAACCAGAACACAGCTCCAAGCAGATACTGGATGGTCAAAGATCTGGAAAGAACAACTAGAGTAGGAAGACCATCGGCAAAAGGAGGCATCCAGAAACTTCTTTTGAACGTCCTGCGCCAGCAATATGAGTGCCAACGGGAAGTAAGACCCGACAAACAAAACCATTGCAGATATCAGTCGGAACTGCATCCCTCGCTCCCATTATCCAGTTGCTTAGACATCTCAGGCCTAGAAATCAGGCGCACCCACCACTACTGAGAAGCTATGCCTGGATTGTCTCAAATCCAAGGATTCTTGCAGTTTCCGGCCTAGAAAGCCCTTTCCCCTAGCGCTCTAATCCATTGATTAAAATTAAAATACCCGCTTGATAACGTGGAACCCTAGCTCCAGGCGTCTTTAGGTGGAGAGATCCGTTGTCAAATGAATTTCCCCCGTCCTTCTAGGTTCATTGGGAGCCTCAACGATCTGCTCTCGCCACCCAGGAGCACGGGTAATGACCTGATAAGCAAACTTCGGTCCAAGGGAATTGAACAAGGCAATGTTGACCACAACGCACCGCAAGCCAGACTTCGTGGTGACGTCCTCGATAGACATCTCATGCATAGCCGCATTTTGTTCTTGGCCTGACGAAACGGATTTACTGCCCACCCAATTTGAATAATCTGTTCGCTCCGACTTCAGAAGCGCAATAGCGGGACTTTCCTCCAAAGGAAAAAGACCTCGCTCCCAAACATGGAAACCATGAGCAATCTTGCATAGGAATTGAATGAGTGGTTGTGGCGTAATTCTGGCCGATAGGTCAATTTTGGCCGCGCCATAAATCTTACAAAGACTTCTGATTGCCTCTGTGAGTTTCTCTGAGTGGGCGGCAGCAGCCTCTTCAACAGCGCCCCTATACACAAACGCATCGTTGGTGGAATCTAATTCCATCCCATCTGTGGCCTTCAACGGCAATTCGTTCGTGAGGTAACGTGGTGCGATTAGACCTGGCATTGAAATCAATGCCACTGCCTTTTCCTTAGGCACGTATTCCGTAAACTTTCGATCACGAGCATCGAAAAAGGTCATCTTCACATGTGTTGCTTGCTTCTTTGGCTTATATGACCTCAAACCCATAACCAAACGCGGGTCAGACAACCATCCTGATTTGAGGATAGGAGTCTCTATATCACTAATCATGTCCTGACATTTCTTGCAGCTTGATTTTGGAAATAGCAACTCTCCATTCAAACCGCGCGGCATCACATGCTCATCTGTAAGT
Source organism: Dyella mobilis (assembly GCF_016904945.1). Taxonomy (GTDB): domain Bacteria; phylum Pseudomonadota; class Gammaproteobacteria; order Xanthomonadales; family Rhodanobacteraceae; genus Dyella_B; species Dyella_B mobilis. Next base: position 1,039,999 of record NZ_JADIKF010000039.1, on the reverse strand, counting down.
GATAGCTTGTCCTCTCCACAGTACAAGCATTTTCCAAGTGGCTCATGCCTTATCGTGTCTACCATCTATCACCCCTGTTTCTTCGGCTCTATACACTGATGAAATACATCCCGTATGGCGCTCACCAATGAGCACCGTGGAATTCAAACAGGGAGACGTGGTGTCATATTCACTGGCACAATGACCCTAAGACACACCCATCCGAGTCGGCCCTACCACTCGGAGTCATCCTGTTTTGTTCCCCACTTCACATTTTCCATATCAAGTCGTTAACGTGACGTGTAGACCCGCCAGGCGTTGACCTACCCCATTTTAGAAAGTTTTCCTAAGAAACAGCCGCGTAGATCATCTGCAATACTCACTGCTCAAAGGGGGATTTCATATCGGGGCCTCGATATGCCAAAACCTTTATTGATCCAGAAAAAGACAGGCCTTTACGTTCGCTTCTTAGTACCGACGGACTTGCGGGGTCGCTTAGGCCGCCGCTTCATTGTTCGCAGTCTCCAAGGAACACGACCAGACCAGGCACGTCTTATTGCTGCCTCACTTGAATGCGCCTTGTGTGACGTGTTTGACCACCTCCGTCTGGAGAGCGACCTAGATGCCCGATGCCTTGTAAATGACACCATCCGAAAAGCTCGATGTGGAAGGCGTCAGGCTGTTCATGTACCTCACAGCAGAAATCCTCTCGACCTGACTCCTGCAATCGAAGATCGGTTAGTCCAAGCCGTCATCGATGTACTGACCAAAGTTGGAGTTATTCCTTCTCCCAGTTCCCGTATCCCTGCTGCCCCAAGAGTTGGAATGCTGTCTGAGCGCATCAAGGCGTTCCTATTCCAGATGAAAATTCAGGGACGAGGCGAAATCAACTATCTGGATACGAGCTTCACGCTTCGATTGTTCCTTGGATTGGTCGGCGACAAAGACTTAAGTGAGATTAGCCCAACTGACCTAGACACGTTCCTGGAAGCACTTGGGAGGTGGCCAGCCCATGCCAGCAAGAAGCCTGCTTACAGGGGCCTCTCCCCAAGAGATGTTTTAAAAGTGGCCAAGCGTCGCCACGACAAAGGGCTGGCACCTCGCACCAAGGAAAAGCGTCTCGATCACCTAAGAGTTTTCTTCAACAACTGTATGCAAAGGCGATTGTTGACGTACAACCCCTGTGCAGGGCTTCACATTACCAATAAGGAGCAAGACGACCAGGAAACCCGCCTGCCATTTTCAGAAAGGGATCTTCGGCTCATCTTCGACAGCCAGCGCTTCAATCACACAAGACCCTACAAGTATTGGGGTCCCATCCTTGCCTTGTACTTGGGGATGAGGCTCAACGAAATCGGACAACTGAGAACAGATGATTTGGAGCAAATCGACGACATCTGGGGACTCCATGTGCGTCATCAGGTCAAGAACCGTAGCTCCAGACGCTTCATTCCCCTCCACCCTTCCCTACTGCCCCTAGGCTTTGTGGAGTATGTCCAAGAAGTTCAGGCCCATAGCTTCGACTTATTGTTTCCTAGTCTCCCTTGGAGCTTGCATCGACCAGGCGACGGGATCGGTGATTGGTTCAACAGGACTTACCTAAGAAAGGCCTGCAAAATAACGGACCCTGCTAAGACCTTTCATAGTTTTCGGCACACCTTCGCTTCTTTAGCAGAACGGTCGGGGCTGTCTGACCACAGGATTGCGCGCCTCACCGGTCACAGCATAGGGGCTTCTATTTTGAGGCGACACTATATCCAACCAGCTACGTTGCAAGAAAGAGCTGAAGACATCGCGAAGATTCGGTTTCCAGCTCTGGAGATTCCAGTCCCGCCTAAGGGGTGCTTCGAGCACTACTTCAAACGGGTGAAAATCTTGGAATCAAGAAAACAGCGAAGCAAAAGAAAAATAAAAGATGAGCAACGATAAGTGCTTTCGTTTCGGTCTTTCGCAGCAACCTTTAAAAGCCGCACTGTGATGCAACATCTTTTGAACCAAAGTTTTTATGGCTTAAACGAGACTACGTCGATGCATCGTGTCTCCTTTCCATCTAAAGGGAAGTAAACATTTTCTTCCTCAATAGATAGGTTTGATGCCATGCTCACCAACGCATTGTGGATAAAGTATCCAAACGCCATGTCCGGCAATCTGTAAAGATGCCAACTTTGGTATTTGCCTGCTCTACGCCTTGAACCATTTGAGGAAACTCTCCGCTCAGGACCATGAATTTCATTAGGCTCAGACGCCCAATACCTGACAAAGAACGATCTACCCAGCGATACGTGATTTATGATTCTCAGTGGGTCGCCATTCGCAGACGATTTGGCTAGCTCCAACAGCTTTCTTGCATCCAGATCATTTGCACTGGCTTCATAGGAAAAGATACCAACAAATATTTCCTCACCCTTCCTTTCCCTAACGTTTTGTGCGTTATCTGCGAGCTTATCGCATGCCTTAGCAAACGTTGTCGCATCTACTGATGTTTTGACCTCAATAACACCTCTACAGGCAGAGGGTGAAATAAACACCAGATCGCCATCTCGATAAAGAACTGGATGAGATGAGTCGTACAGCAAAATATCTATCTGAGTACTTGCCCAGTCATGGCTGACAACAAAGCCTCGGCCTACTTTTACGGAGTCTGGTGAACTTCGACTGATAAGGCTTCTCAGCACTGACTCCTTCCACTCTCCATCGGTCAGCCAATTCTTCCTATCAATAAAGTGCCTAACCCTATTCTTCAGCGCGTAGCACTCAACTGACAGCGACTGGTAATATTCTTTGAGTTGCATGCTTCCCCCTTTTACGGCTTTTGATGTTAATCCTAGAGCCAACCCACCGTTCAAGCTAATCTACCACCACATCTCTTTATAAGGACCATCTATGGCAGTCGATCTGAAATCTCTCTCCCCCAAAGAACTCCAAGCCCTCATCACAAACGCCGAATCCCATATGCAGGAAGCACGGGCCAACCAAGTTCATGCGGTCAAGGAGAAGATCGATGCCATCCTCCATAGCAGTGGGCTGACGCTTGCCGATATCTACGGCACTCAAGCCAAGACTGGTAAAAGAGGCGCCAGGGGTGGCAAGGGTTCGGTAGCTCCCAAGTATCGCAACCCCGAGAACCCCTCTGAAACTTGGACGGGTCGCGGCAGGTCCCCTCTCTGGTTTGCTTCGGCCATCAAGAAGCGCGGTGTGACCGCAGAAAGCCTGCTGATTGGTGGCGCGCCAAAGGCTACTAAGAAGGTCACCAAGAAGGCTTCCAAAAAGTCCGCCAAGAAGGCGACGCGGAAAAAAGTTCGGCGCTAGGAAACTTCGGGTTGTCAGACAAAAAAGCCATCCTGATGGATGGCTTTTTCTTTACCCCGAGGGGAAATCAAATCTAGAAAATCATAACTTACGCAATTTGCTTCTTTTTTGAGACACCCCTGCTAACGCAGGGAAATAAATCGAAGGAACATTGCTTACGCAACTAACTTCCTTTTTTGAGACATCCCTGCTAGAGCAGGGAAAATAAATCGAAGAATCATTGCTTACGCAAATAACTTCAGTTCTGGAACACCCCCGCAATACGGGGAAATGAAAAGAAGCATCGCTTCGATTAAGAATAATATAATTGATTTTCTACCATTGTCAATAGAAATAATAAAATTTCATTACTCACTATGTATCTTATTACTTGTAATTAAAAACCACCTTGTACCTCGTCCGAGAAGGTCATCCATGACCCCGTGAAAGTCCTTTTTAGAAGGTTTTGTAAAACTCAAATCGGTCAAAATTTATACAGTTCAAAATAATCCGGTATGATGAATAAGATTTTCGCGGAGATATGACTTATGCGACAGAACCCATGGAGCTTCATTTTTTGGACTAATAAATATTTAGGGAAGTAGGATTCTTCATGAATCATAACTTATTAAATAAGATATTTAATATAAAACTCAAAACTGTCAATGGCTTAAAAATAAATTAGGCCATCCTTTAAGAAATTATTTCATCGTTTCGTGAATTGACTCACAAAATCAAAAAGGCATCCATTGACGGAAGCGGTCTTTTTATTAAAACCGTCAGCCATCTTCTGTGCCGTAGACCCAACAGGAGCACTGATTACTTCAAAAGGATGTTTATCATGTTATCTAATTTCTTAAAGAATCTCGTTCGGCAAAAAGAGCTCGCTTATTACGAAGTCAATTTGAACGACCTCACCATCGCAACGCTTGGAGCCGAAGGACTCGAAAGAGCACTTCACTTGATCCAACAAATAGGCTCTTCGGGGCAACCACCTGCGCCCCTGACTTGCTTGCCCTCCCCTCTCCAAAGCTTCCCCATTTCTGAAAGCATCACTCGGCATGACATCGCTCATGTCGGCCATGAAAGCGTCGTCTTCGACATTTCGGGGGCACTTACGGCCATTCCAGAACCAACCATTGTTACACCTGGACCCGTGCTAGAGAGGCAGGCCCCTACAGTCGAAACGTCGACAGAGCCATCCACAGCTCAACTACTGGAGAAAGTGGTAAAGCTTGTTGAAAACACCATCCAGGCCAGTGAAGAGAGGATGGCTGCCAAGCTTGAAGAACACGCATTGGCCATGCAGCCCGAGGGAAGTTGTCTTCTCAGTCAAGCCCAAAGCGACTTCTTGGCAACGGATAGAATCAGGCGGAAACATCCCAAGACCATTCGGGAATACCACTTCTTCTTTAAGTCTTTTATCGAGATTGTTGGAGACAAGAAGCTCAGCGATTACCGGTATGCCGATGCCAATGTTTACGCGAATGCTATCAGTAAGCTTCCTCGATACCCCCATCTGAACCGGGCTTTTGATAACTGCACCTACAAAGAGATGATAGAGATTGGGCAGCAGATCGGGGCTCCCGTTATCGAGCTGTCCACCCAGCAACGCCATATCAAAATACTCAAGGCCGTCTTCCACTGGTTCGCCGACAAGTTCAACTTGAATCGGGACGCTTCCGAAGGTGTCGATATGACGCAGTATGTTCGGGATGACGACCAAGCCGGCACACCTTTCTCTAAAGATGATCTGGAGAAAATTTTTGCGCATGCACGGGTCCTGAAGTACAAGCACCCTGACGAGTATTGGATACCTCTGATTGGGCTTTATACAGGCATGAGAGTCAATGAGATCGCACAGCTTTACACCAGTGACATTACACAAGAAGAAATCTTCGATATCGCAACGGGCGATACAAGAAAGATCTATTGCTTCAAAGTTCAGTTGGACGCGGATGGGAAAAAGAGGCTGAAGTCGAGAAATGCGAAGCGAACTATTCCCATGCACTCGAAACTCATTGAGCTTGGTTTGCTGAGGTATTTGGACGACATCAAAGCCCGTGGTCTCAAACACTTGTTCCCTGGGCTGAAATGGGGTGAGAACGGCCCTGGTGGAGAAGTCAGCTCATGGTTCAACAATGGGTATCTACGCAACCAGTGTGAGATTCCTGACGACACCAAGACCTTCCATTCTTTTCGCAACCATTTTGAGACCGTCGGGGATCGGTCCGAAATTTTAGAGACAGCCCTGATCCGCCTATGTGGATATGGGCGTGGCATGTCCATCTGGCGAGTGCATTACATCAAGGACGCTACACTCGAAGAGTGCAACAAAGCCATGCTCCAAATGGTCTTCCCAAAATTAGACTTGGTGCCCTATCACTGGCGTCAATATAAAGACTATCTGGACAAGGTCACGAAGAATGCAACGCCTGAAGAACGCGTGGCCGTGGTTGTCAAAAAGAAGCGGGGGCGCCCACCTAAGAGTGTTGCCTTGATCTAACGGCTTCGGCGCCGAGCATCGGGTTCGCGAGGTTCCTGATACTGAGGATCAGTCAGTCGCTTTTGAAACTCTTTGCTGATGTGAACGAGGTCGGTCTTGCAGGCAAGGCACCAGTCATGGACTTGGACGGTGTCTAGCCTGCGCCTGCCCCGCTCTGCCTCACTGACGAAGGCTTGGTCTACATCCAGAGCCAGGGACAGTTGTTCCTGAGTGAACCCAGCATGGGTCCGAACATCGCGGAGCAACTCCGCGAAGATTCTGTGCTCTGGCCTGTAGATGCTTTTCCTTGCCACCGCTCAACCCTCTGAGTGGCTTGAAAAGCTATATGTGATGACCGTTTATGCGAGCTTCACATATGTGATCTTCGCATGTGGTGAAATTTTGATCACCAACTCATGGAACAGGGATCTTGGATGAACGTCGCAACCGCTCATGTAGTACCAACCCACGCCAAAACCATCACCAGCCGTTATGAGGTACAGGAGCAATCCGACGGCCAAATTTGCTTCCAGACCTACCCCGCCTCCAAGCCCATGTTTACGTTTGACTCGGGCGTCATCGTTGTGGGCTTTGCAGTCCCGATTCTCGGGCTGGATTACTTCCTTTTAGGTACAGGCAACCTCATACCTGCTCTGGTCACCACCATCATGGCGGTTGGGGTGGCCTGGTTGTGTCTTCGCATTTTGCATAGGGAGCGCCGTCACGGTGTTCGGCCTGGTCGCTTCTATGTTTCGAACACCACCCTCAACATTCCATCCGCCCCAACCAGCAACGCCAACATGACCACGTTGCATGCCTCCAGCATTGACCGCCTTGTCATCCGCTCAACGATTGCCCATGAAGAAACCACCAACTCTTCATTTGGAACAATCGGGTCGAGGGGTATGCAAGCAAGGGATAAGCGCACAGCTTGGTTTGCCGAAAATTCTTTCATTTTAGAAGCGCAATCGGGTGGCCGTGGATACTTACTTGCCAACGGTTTAAACGAAACAACCGCGCACGGTCTGATGACTCGGGTCAGCCGAAAGCTGGGCTTTTAATTCAACACAGGGAGAGTGCGATGAAGATTTTTCTTTCTAAAATGGCATTGTTTTTGGGCGTCGCCCTGACACTGACTGCATGCGGGTCATCAAGCCCAAGCGCGACCGATGTATTGAATGCTTACAAAGATTGGGCAACAACTGAGCAAAAATTGGGACAACCGACACGCCCACTTCCACCCGAAGCAATCGTTGATCATTGCAAAAAAGCTCCTGACCAACCGCGTGGCAATGGCGTACTTTTTAACTGCTACATCAGGTTTGGTGGCGAAAGTGACACCAACCTCAATCCAATTCAGGTCTATCGTGGCACGGATGGTCATTGGGTCCATTGGTGATAGATAGGCTTATCAAGGCCTGACACTCTCTTTCTTCAAAGCTGGTGCTTTATCAGAAAAAAACACCGCATCTTCCCCTTCCACCCCCTTATCATCCATAGGCGGGAAAAGAACTGGAAGCTGTTCTTTGATGAAGGTTCTCTCACTTGATGAGAGAGCCTTCATCATTTCTTGAAGTAGTGGAGATTCTGCATCGTGCAACTTGACGATAGCATTGCGAATGGTCGAAAGCGTCTCTTGTTTTTTCGCCCTCAAGGCACTGACCTCCCTCCCCGCTTTGCCCACATCCTCAGCATGGCGCGCGATGGTCTGTTTTCCCGCTTGAACATGGCCGTTGTGCAGTCGAACATCTGCACGCAACTTTTCATGGGTTGGATGTGGAACACCGCCCATGCTGGCAAACATTTTAACGCGCCAATGGTGTTCGCTTTCCCAATTGCTTAGCTTGACCTGTGCAACCTTGCGATGCTCTCGACTTCGGTCAACCTGATACTCCACATCCAACTTGGAAGCCCTACTCACTTCGATCATTTTCAACACTTCTTCAAGCTGTTGCATGAGTTCGTGGTAGACAGCAAAGGCTTTGTCCAACGCCTCAATCAGTACAAGCGACTTCTCAAGCTCATCGGCCTCTTCTTTCGTTTTGGGTGCAGGTGCAGAGGCTTTGAGTCGATAGGCCAATGAGCCCTGACGAAAAATCATAGCGGGGATCGATGACTGAGACTTCCTAGACCCAAACAAGGAAACCATCGTCTTCTTCAATGCCTTTGTTTGGGCTTGTGTGCCCCTCCCTGCCTCACGTCTCACGTCTTGAAGGGCCTGAGCGTGTTGCGCATTCAGAGCGCCTGCATGGGCTTTCTGGTAGACCTGGGCAACAGCCAAGGCTTCGCGAAGTGAGTCACCCCGATTGGTGTAGATCCCACGACGTTCCATCGCACTGGCTGACTGCCCAAGGGTGGGCTGTGGTGTCAGGCTCAAACCTAAGCGTTTGTAGCTCTTGTACTCAAACTTGAGATCAGAACCGATTTTCCGAGAGAAGTCGTTGGCTAACTCTGACCACTTCGCATTGAGCATTTCAACGAACACGGTTGAACTGTTTTTGTTAGATAAAATGGTCAGCTTTTCTCCAAAACCTGTGCCACCACCATCCCCTTCTCCTGCCATAACATCAGAAAGGCGGCGGGTGGGGAAATACAAGTGCGCGTGAAAGCCTTGTCTGTCTGAAGGCTTCAAATTCCCTAACGCATCCCTATCTGCATCACGATGCAAGCCAAGGGAAACGGGTGTATGTAGTTCATCCGAGATAAAACGCGCCATCTCTTCAGCCAAGTCACCCGCGTCTTGGTCAGATAAGCCAAAAGGAATTGGGATGCGATAGTCTCGGGCGACCTGTGCATCTTTCCGTTTTTCGGATGCTTCAACTCGGTTCCACAACTGAGCGGGATCAGCTGCCCATGATGGTGCACCAGCAGGAGCAATCGTCAATGCTCTGACGATTTCCTCACCTAACTCTCTTTTCCGATAGTCATGCCAAATCCCAGCCCTTTCATCATAAAGCTTCAAACCTAGACGATAGGCGGCACCAGCCACAGAAGAATGATTCTTTGAGCGGTTGTGGGTTTCGATATGTGGACGTGCGTGTTGATGTACTTGCATAGATGTCCTCCATGACATTTGCTAGTTAGCGATAGGTCAATCCTTGACCTGTGTGCAACGCTTAAGGTTGCCAAAACATCAAAGCAGATTTTCAAGAGCCGTCAATGGCTCTTCCACCAAAAAATTCACAAGCACCGTTTTACAACACTTATGGATCAGGTATTTCGCTCTCATCTGCTGGACCCAACGGTAAAGTGTTCGTGTAGGGCACTCTACGAAGGCCTTCAGCAGGCGCTGTAAAAATCAACTGATTTTCAGCCTGGTCATAGGTATAGCCCGCCACCAAACATGCGGATGCGACGCTAGGATTGTAGATGTAGAGCTTGGCGTAGTTTTTCTTTAGCCACTTCAACAGCACTTTGTGAAGAGCCACCCAATCATGATGTCTATCGTCGTTTTGAACGACGAATCCTAATACATTCAAAAGAAAGGCAATCATACGTGCCCCTTTAAAATTGGGAAATTTAGTCATTCCTCCTATCTCATCCCAAAGCGCACGCCGCACTTTGTGCCTGATAAATTTCCTAGCCGCCGAGTCCTCTTCGAACGAATCAAAAATCTCAGACCATACCGCATTGTGCTGTATGGACCAGCAAAGCTCTCTTGGCTCAGCCACTTGTCCAGCATAAAAAACTAGCTCAGACACTTCCCTCGCAATCAAGTCATAAATGCTAGTGCGTTGCGGACGAAGCCTCTCTCGCAAATGAACACGATCTGGGACTGGATGCTTCGAAAGTACATTTATCGCTTCTTTAAAAAAGTGACAAACCTTATCCAATCGCTTGCACTGTGGAGTATCCCAGTAGTTCCTTTCCAGTCGATTGACTTCGTAGAGGTCATATACAGAACGAAGGATGCGTTCGAAGGACCGCCAGAACACGGGAGCGTGATGGCCAAGTTCCTTCTTTGCATAGTCACGAAAAGAAACAAGAACCAATCGACCATATGCTTCCCATTGATCGTGGTCCCACTTCTGCGTTTCCATGTAGTCAACATCAAAGAAGTCCTCGACTTCCTTAACCATACGGTAGTTACTGTACAGCGTTTGAGTGAGTGGCTTATGGAAACCAAGCAGTCCAGACTGATATCCGCTTGACTCATGGAATACAAAGGAGTCTTTGTTCTTAATTGCCTCTTCGGTGATATTCCTAGCAAAAGGTCCAACAGGAAGTTGGTACTTTTCCATCTTAGTCATGGCTCCGAAAATTTCCAAAGCCGTGCACTGAGATGACTGGACGACATGCCTACAAAACTTACGGTCAGCGATCAGAAGAAGGATGTCATAAGCCACATCTTTGGACAGAAGGTAACGCTTCCTTTTCCACCCAAATGGATCGAATCGAAACTTTTTCCTTGAAGAAATCAGCTCCTTGTTTTCCAGCTCAGGTATCAACCACGACCTGGAGACAATTTCATGGGCTGAATCGGCCAACTCAGAAGCAATAACGGGGACTTCGGTCGGTGAACCTTTGAGAATCACTGAGTACAGGAGTTGCCCGTATCTCTTCGCATTCTTCTCACTGAAGATCGGTGGATTGATAAACGCATACCAACCCCAGGTTAGGAAGGTTATTAGAAATCCAAAGCCTAAGAAGGCTTGCCAAGTCAGCGGGGAAAACGGACCCGTATCAAGGACAAGCCACCCTTCTGCCCGCCATAGGTCCGTGAGAAGGGTCAACACCCCTATGGTCGTGATGGAATAAAAAGTAAGCGGTGGCAATGGAACAGGTGCAATACGGCCTCTGAAGCGGTACTGGATATCCCCCACCGTCCATGCCAGGACCATCAGAGCAAGCGCAGCCAAAAATTCTGGAAAGCCAAAAATCTTCGCCCCATCCTTGGGAAGGGGGAAAACACATAAGGAATGCCAACATAGAAGTGACGGCATGCTTTCCCCTCGAAACCTTAGACTTAATTCATGATGAAGAGCGAAGGACCTTCGTTAACGCTTAGCTTTGAGCGTCGTGTTGGAACAACACTAAGACGCGCTCTACGGATTTTTCCTGGTAGCAGGAGCCGTGCTCTTTCCTTGAGTCTTGTCAGATTTTTCTTTTCCTTGGGAATCTGGATGTTCAACTTTGGAAAATTTTTTTTCGAATCCTTGTTTGATACCCCGTCTGTTAATTGATCTATCAAACACCTTTTCGCCAGAAGGCAATTTCAGACTTCTTCCACCTCTGCCCTCTTCAACAATGATGACATTCATCAAAGGCAACAATGTTGGAAGATTCTTTTCGGCCACCGTCAAATTCATGCGAAGCCAGCCATCCACTGGGCCATTGGACATGCCTTCCATCAATACCTTAATCCAAGGCCGCGCTGCCCTTTCTTCCAAGAAGACATCCATATAACTTTGAGTATTAGTTTTCGCATCTTCAACTACGTCTTCCAGTTTAGATAGCTGTACACACTCTACCTTCCCCTGGTAGTAACAGAGATAGTGAACCCAACCCAGGTCCGCTGGCTCAATATCTCTACCAAGTGCGATCTTGGCCAATTTTTCACTTGCTTCCTTCAAGGCAACAATCTGGATAAATGAGGTGCCTTCCTTCTCTCTTTTTCGGTGCACATCTACTGCATATTTTTCATTCACCCGATGACCTTTCTTTGCCTGAAAAACTGCGACATGCACAAAATTGTCTCGATGCATAACTAGAGCAAAATCAGCGCCTGATTGAGGCTCAGCATCTACTCCGCTTCCACTCTTCTTATAATGCGCCCAAGAGCATTTTTTTAACCCATCATCGTCCATTGACGACAACAAAGCACACCAAGGATAGTTGCTGATAACACCGCCGAGGAAAGCTGATGTTATTGATTCTTCATCAGCCTCAACTGTTAGACGTTGAGCAAGACCGTCTATCGCAAGCTCGAATGCAGCTTCAATTGGCTTCTTTTTTTCCAAGAAAGCCATCACAGACTTAAAATCACGAAGGATAGGCTTATCTTTTGATGAAGTCATAACTCCTCCTTTTTGGAGAAGCCATACTATCCTAGTCAAATTCTTTGAGCACCTACCCGCTGACACGACGACGCTGGAAGACTCTCATCCAATGCCAGCCTTTCTCTTTTTATGTCGCTTTCGCTTAACAATGTTTGCAACACCTGATAAAAGCCGTCCCAGTGAAGTTCTGGTGAACAGCGAAAGATGTCGCGCATTTGTTCAATCCAGCCTGGATTGAGCCTAATCTGACGAACAGACCGTGCGGCCTCATCTTCTATTCCGTGGAATGTGGCCCTCCAGAAAGTGCACCCTTTTTCTTTGACCCACTCCCGTATCTCTTGGCGCTCTTGCTCATCAGCCACTTCGTAACGCGCGAGTATGAGTTCGTAACAACGACGGATCAGAAAATACCGTCGAAGCGATTTCTTCCAGTGCCGCCAAACATCACCCAGTGATTCAAATTGATTTTCTCGTTCCTTGGAAGAAGGAAGAGGGATGAGCAACCATTTTACCCATGGCCTTTTTATCTTGAGATCATCAGGGGCATCAACTAGCTCCCAGCCAAGATTCAGAAAATAATTAGATGTAAATTCTTTTGAAATCATATGCGCAAGGACAATAGAAGGTATCCCTCACATATAACCGATTGACGCGAATTGGCAAGAGCGCGTGACTACATGACCTTCTCGCCCCCCTTGGATAACTGAGAAGGCAAGATTGACCAGAGTCACCAAACTACCTGACTTGAAGCACCTTCCAATCTTCGTCGACCCCATCGACCAACTCAGCCACTTCCACCTCTTTGGCAGTGGTGTAAGCAGGTAGCGTATGAACTGCCCGCGCGAGCATGGTCACCATGCAACTTAGTATGGCCTCCCTTGAACTCTCAGGAGGCTCCTCGTGATAACGCAACGGGTCGCCTGCATGGCGTGCCATCAGGGCTGTCAATTGGTTGTGTGTAGCACCACAGTAAACTCGGTAGGCTAGATAGTTGTCTTTGATACCTGCCAACTCAAACTCATCGGCTATATGTTTTTTCTTGAACCCCTTCGCCTGAAGTTCTTTGAAATCCTTTTCCGCCTCCGCCTTCAACTTAGTCAGCAACCCCACCATCTCCTTGTCTTGTTGCATATCCAAATCGTTGATGTAGTCATCGCACAGACGCACATTCTCGGAAGCGTCCTTAAATCGCATCTGGTCAGCATGCTTAGGGTCCCTCACAAGAAGATTAAGGCTAACAAGAGCTTCAAGCATCGATCTCAATACAATGGGAGCATGGGACGAGGAGCCCCATTGGAAAAGCTGAAGCGCTACCGCGTATTGCTCTGCAATGGTCAGCATCAACATCATTGCAACTCGATGCTCTCCGGAATCCTTCACTTCAATGTGACCAAACAATTCATCAACCGATTCCTTGAACTGTTCGGCCCTATCCAACATCTTCTTGATGTCCATCATGGTCACCTCTTTACGACCCTTCACATGTCGCAAAAGGAAGATTCATTCGCTAATAAAATAGCAACTATGTAGCGACACGCACTTATCACCACACTCGAAGTAAGCCTTCGGCCAATACTTGAGTTGCTCCTTTCTTAATCCAAGCATGTCTTCAATCTTCACTGGGCCACCCTTCCCTGGATGCTTATGGATAGCCTCCTCATGCAACTCTGTATATTTCTTTGAATAGGTCACACGCCCCTTCTTGCCGAGCGTAAAACAGAAGGCCATCTTGTTCTTTTTTACCTTAGATATGCGCTCGAACTCTGCATTTGAAACGCCGTAGAAGCCCGAGGTTTTCGTGACCCTTTCCAGATGGACTCTATCCAAAGCTGGATTGAGTGAAAGGCGGCTGTGATTCCCAGTAAGACACTTTAGGAAGTCATTCTTTGTCAACCCAAAGTCTCTAAAGGCCCAATACGTCAACAAGAGCGTGATCTTGTCTAGGATTCCATTCTCTCTAGTGAAGTCATTTGTCACCGAGGTCACGGCATCACCGTGCGCAATTTTGTCCCTTGCCTTCTTGATGTGCTTGAAGTCATCCTTGGAAATATTGATGACCTGGACCACGTCAGAGTCAGAATTGGCTATCGCGTATCTGTACTCTTCACCGAAGTTGAGTTCACGAGTACCAGACAGTGACTTCTCAACCAGATCCAACACTTCTTTCTGTTGCGCCTGAGTGAGTGGGTCGGCAAGCTTCTTTAGGGCATTACCCAACTTCCTCAAGCCCTTACCAGACGGCCCTTTTCGCGCTTTTTGACCTTTAGAAAACTGGCTTACGAACTTGTCCAGAACTGCGACGTAGCCCAACACTTTGTACTGCCAAAACCCTTTGTAACGCTGCATTCCAGCCAGCCAGACCCACGATATGTCTCTGTAGTGAGATTTATAGTAACTTTCTATCAATGTTTGCCACTTTCCTTCGAGCATAGACCTTGAAGCGAAACACCTGATAAAAAACCCACCATCCGATATATCCCTCTTAGCCCTTTTGAACGTTGGGAAGTACGCCTCATACCAGCGCGAGCCATCCTCGCTCACCCAAGCACTGATTGCTGAAATGGGATGCGCCAGGAGGATAGAAAATAGGTTTGCCATCTCATGGGATTTATTCTTGATGTCTTCAGCACAGAACATTGAAGCGATGTTCTCAAAGACAAAAACGATGTGCTCATTGATTAGATAGTTCTCCCCAGTCTTCTTTCGGCTGCCTACTATCTCTGTCTTGACGGAGAACTCCTCCCCGTCATTTTTTACGTGAGCCGATATCTGATCGGGAATATTTTCCCATGAAAGCTTTTCACCTACGTCACCAACAACTCTCTGCCAGTGCATGAACCACTCAGATACATCGCTGTATCGAATCTGTATTGCTTTAAACTTATCGCCAACATCGCCAACCACCACGTAGTACGCATAACAAGCAAATCCATAACACTTGCAGGCGAACAACGTGAATGAATCGCCATCGTTCGTACGAGCTCTTAGAACGTCATAACTCTTTCCATAGGCAACATGTCCGCTAATACTGTGACCCTCAAATTTGAGGCGAACCATGTCATGCTTGCCGAAGACCAATGTCGCATTTCCAAAACTTCCAAGCGTGTCGTGATACACCTCGACGGCGTACTTGAATTTTTTAGAGAAATTGAACTTATCTTCTACCACTGGCCTTCCTCCAAATATTTCTAGCGCCAAGCTATCGACATTTCATGCGAAAAATATCAATGAATCCGACTAGCTAAGATTGCAAATTAGTTAACCTAACTCAGGCCTATCTTTCGCTGATTTCATTACCCAATCCAAACGCTCAGCCTGCTTCTTAACTTCATCCAATGTCGTATAGCCACGCATTTGAAGCACGATCATATTGATCAGCATCCAGGCTACCAACTGGCTCATCTCCGCCACATCTTTTCCTGACACATGGTCATGAAACGCACTGTGCAAAGCCTTGGACCTTGACGCATAAAGATCTTTCACACGCTTTCTGGTTTCATCGTACTGCTCGTCCGACACAAAGCCGCACCCGCCAAACACCAGAACCGTCGCCACGCCAATGGATGATGATTCTGTTATGTCGACTCTACTTCCCGAAAAAAAGACCTCAACGGCGCTCCAATACTTGATGAGCTTCATCACAGGAACAACTTCCCGATGAGCGTCTGCATACCAGTACACTGCCTTGGCAATTGCCTCCTCAAGCTGATTTCGTTCCTTGGACTCAAAGATGCGACAAGCCACATCCAGAACACCTTCTTCAGCGAACTGAGTCATCAACTCCCTGTCCACCATGAAAGGCTGCTTGGCAAAATAACTACTATGAACACTCAGGACACGCTGCTTACTTCTCCATGAAAACCATTCGGAGTAGCCAAAAGCATCTTTTGGCGCCATCGCAGCACTGATACGAAAGCCACTATCTCCCCGCTCATACATGGATGCTGCGTACAGCGCCAATAGACCAACAACGAATTCGGATTTCTGTAGGAATTTTTCTTCTGCAACACGCGATGTTCCATGCACGCTACCGATCAACCAGTACCTGACCTTCGTTTTTTTCATCGAAAAGTCAACCATGTCGTGATTGCTCTCGAGAATGTCTTTATCAAAAAGATCGATGGACGCATCAACTATCCGCAAAGTTCCCAATTGCAATGCATCGACATCGACGAGCTCAATGCCATACATAGGAACAACGAATGTTCGATCATCAATACTTTCTTCAACTTCGGCCTTAACCAAAGAAACCAATTCTTCTGCATTCTCTGGCTGAACCCTCTCCGCTAGACATCGGTTCAGGACGTTCAAACAGCCACTGTGCACGTCAGAGTAGCCGGCACATCCTTCAAACAGGTCGACGTCACTTAAAATGGTGACTATCGTTCTTAAGGAGGACAGGCCCAAGTCTGTCATCCACAGAGACCTCCCGTTTCGAACGCGCAATTCTCGTTGAAGCCGATCTGGACCCTTCCAACCAGCACTTATGGAAGTAGTCACGCCGTTCTTGCCGAAGAATCCTTCTAGGCCCTTCTTGAGGGTTCTGAGTTGCTTATTTGTCAACGACACCATCGGCAATCACCATTCTCCACATCGCTCACCGCGAGAACTCGGCTTATTCTTTTTCTTTGCTTTCATAAAAAAACGTCTTTCATGAAAGGTTCCAATCCAACTTCTTCACCGCATCCAACAGCTCTTTCATGGTCGGCGCTCTGCTGTAAGAAGCATGATGTTCATCATCAAGTTCATGCCCTACATAGGCTGCGCGTACTTCAGAAGGAACACCCAAAGTCTGTAGACCTTGAACAACAGACTTTCTGAGACTGTGGAAACCGAACTTTCCCTTCTCTGGTTTTCCAACCGTCGCCAGCACATGACGGCTAAAAGCCTTCGATAACCAGTTGCCCATGCCGTTGACACCGTCCGTTTTGACGCTTGGAAACAGACGTGTCTCCCCTGCTTTACGCAGGGCATTGACCCGTTTTAGGAGACCAAGCCTCACTAAGGCAGGGTGGACAGGAATCGTTCTGATACTGACGTCGGATTTGACGGACTGACCTTCTGACTCATCGCAAATGCGGATACATGGAATCCCATCGGCTTCCACGAAGTCAGCCAAAGTAAGCTGACCAACCTCCGCAACTCGCGCACCTGTGTAAAGACCAATCCACGCGCCCCATCGGGCCGATTCACTCAAGCCCTTTTCCATTGCCTTGGAGTCATACAAGGCCTGAACCTGTTCTTTGGAAAACGGCTTAAAACCCAGCGCACGACGCTGGCGTTTTTCTCGAACCCCATACACCACTTGTCCGGCTGCGGGGTTCTCGTCTTTTGAAAATGATGGGTAGTACCCACGCGCTTTGGCCCAATCAAAGAACCCGCGCAAGTAAGAAAGTTTGTTGACGATGGTGGGTGTCTCAAGCTTGCTTCCCCTCAACGCTTGCACCCAATTGCCAACATCGATGCGCTGGGCATCCTTCAACGGGTTCTTTTCACCATAGTGTTTGGCGAACCCTTCAACCGCAGTTGTTTTTATTTTAAACGTCTTGGTTTTGGTCGAAGACTTGATCTCAGCGAGCCACTGCACGAGAGCCTTACCGATGGCAATGCTGGGAATGGAAGACGAAGGATTGGCGGTTTTTTTTGCGGAAGAAGCTTGGGCTTGGTCGATGATGCGTTGAGCTTCAGCTTTGACGTATTCCTGATAGTACGGCTCTTTATTCAAAGGACCGATGTGCTCCACCGCATCCATGAGAAGCTCATGGTCTTCTTTGCCAGTGGCTTCAATCTCTACGGTGCCATCGGGTCTGACAATGACCCGATATCCCAAGGCAATGGCCTTGGCGATTTCTTCAACAGAAGGTAAGCCATCCCTAGCGACTGACACACCCAGCCCCCCGACCTGTGCGAAGGCTTGAGCATACGCTTGGACCAATGCCAAAGCACGTCTTTGAGCCGTGAAGAGATCACGGGTTCGAAGGCTCTTGGTGATTTCAGTTTTGCCCGCTTTGCGAGACAAATGCGTCGGAAATCTTTGGCGAAAATGCCAGATTCCAGATGTCGCTAGCCGAAGGTAATTCGGGATGCGCATACCGTTCCTTGTGGAGCGATATGTGGACTGACTGGACTTTCTCCGTACAACAAAAAGCCCTGTAAAAACAGGGCCTTTGCGTATCTGGCGGAGAGAGTGGGATTCGAACCCACGGTAGGCTTACACCTACGGCAGTTTTCAAGACTGCTGCCTTAAACCACTCGGCCATCTCTCCGTTTTACTTTTCGAGCAGGTGCGCTTTGCGCACCTCTACGGCAGTTTGACTCCGGGCATCCTGCCCTCCGCCCCTTCGGGGCCATCGGCTTCGCCGATGTTCGCTTCGGCTTCCTGCCTTCGCGTCAAGACTGCTGCCTTAAACCACTCGGCCATCTCTCCGTTTTACTTTTCGAGCAGGTGCGCTTTGCGCACCTCTACGGCAGTTTGACTCCGGGCATCCTGCCCTCCGCCCCTTCGGGGCCATCGGCTTCGCCGATGTTCGCTTCGGCTTCCTGCCTTCGCGTCAAGACTGCTGCCTTAAACCGCTCGGCCATCTCTCCGAATTGTATGCCTGCCGGTTTCGCACCCAGCCGGCCTTGCAAGGGCGCCAATCCTATCAGGAACCGCGTACTCGCGGGTTATTGGGCCCTTTCCGAGAAAGCGCCATCAGCGCCCAGACCATGATGACCACCGGAATCAACGCCCCCAGCACCGGGAACAAGATAGCCGGGTGACGCACAATCATCGGCAGAAGTTGCGTGACTGTAGCGAAGGCAATGATCCAAAGACGCCAGCTACGGCGCTGGCGGGCGATCCAGAAGCTCGCTACCACCAGCACCAAGGCAACGATGCTGAGCACGAGGTCCAGCGTGGGCAGTTCCCACACACCGGCAAAGCCCAGTCGCGTGCCGATCACGGAGGCGAGCACGGCCATCAGGAAGTAGCTGGTGTAGAACTCCACTTTGTCCCAGGACGTGCGCGCCGGCGTGTTCATGCGATCTTCTCTGCGCCTCCCAGATAGGGGCGGAGGACTTCGGGAACGGTGATGGAGCCGTCGGCGTTCTGGTAGTTCTCCATCACCGCGATCAGGGTGCGGCCGATGGCGAGGCCGGAGCCGTTGAGGGTGTGGACGAGCTCGGGCTTGTTGGTTTCGGCGTTGCGTACGCGTGCTTGCAGGCGACGGGCCTGGAAGTCCTCGCAGTTGGAGCAACTGGAGATTTCGCGATAGGTGTTCTGGCTGGGCAGCCACACTTCCAGGTCGTAAGTCTTGGACGACTGGAAGCCCATGTCGCCGGTGCAGAGCAGCAGCTTGCGATAAGGCAAGCCGAGTTTCTGCAGCACTTTTTCGGCGTGGCCAACCATTTCTTCGAGCTGTGCGTAGGATTCGCCGGCGCGTGCCACCTGCACCATTTCCACTTTTTCGAACTGGTGTTGGCGGATCATGCCGCGCACGTCGCGGCCGTAGCTGCCGGCTTCGGCGCGGAAGCACAGCGAATGCGCGGCCATGCGCAACGGCAGTGCTTCGACATCCTGGATGGTGTCGCGCACGAGGTTGGTGAGCGAGACCTCGGCGGTGGGGATGAGGTAACGGCGCGAGTCGCCCACGTGGGTGGCGAACAGATCTTCTTCGAACTTGGGCAACTGCGTGGTGCCGTACATCGAATCGCTGTTGACCAGCACCGGCACGTTGCATTCCAGGTAGCTGTGCTCGCGCGTGTGCAGGTCGAGCATGAACTGGCCGAGCGCGCGATGCAGTTGCGCCAGTTGGCCGCGCAGCACGGTGAAGCGCGCGCCGGACAGTTTCACGCCGGCTTCGCCGTCCAGCCAGCCGTGCCGTGCGCCCAGGTCGACGTGATCTTTCACTTCGAAATCGAAGCTGCGCGGGGTGCCCCAGCGGCTGATTTCCTTGTTGTCGGCCTCGTCTTTGCCTACCGGCACCGATTCGTGCGGGATATTGGGAATCAGCAGCGCGATATCGGACAGCTTGCCCTGCACCTCGGCCAACGCATGCTCGTTGGCCTTGAGCTTGTCGCCGATGCCGGCGACCTCGGCCATCAACGGGGCGACGTCCTCACCCTTGGCCTTGGCCTGGCCGATGGCTTTGGAGCGCGTGTTGCGCAGGTTCTGCAGCTCCTGGGTCTCGGTGGACAGTTGCTTGCGTTGGCTTTCCAGCGCCTCGACGGCGGCCACGTCGAGTACGAAGCCTCGGGTTTCCTTCAGGCGCTCGGCGGTTTCGGCCAGGCGCGAACGCAGCAATGCGGGGTCCAGCATGTTGGGATCCGATTTCAGGGCAAGATCGGGGGATTATCGCTGCCGGGGCCGCACGGTCGCAACGCGGCGCCCTGACCCAGGCCGGGCGGGCTTTCGGCGAGACTTGGCTGCCCTCCTCACCCACCGGGTTTGCTCGCTCACGTGGCCCGCGAGCCGGCCGAGCTAGCGGCTTTCCTGATGCAGCAGCCTCGCTAGCGGAACGCCTACCCGCGACTCGACCTTCCGGTATTCCGCTTTGATCGAGTCGAGGAGTCTGGCGAGGTGCGCCAAGTATTCCGTTTGGTTGCGGAGTACCTCAGGGGGGGCTTCGTTCCGCAGGAGACTCTCACGGTACAACATCGCATCGCGCACCGAAGAAACCATGAGCAGCGAATGAGGGTCGGAAATCTCGACGCCGTCTTGCCGCCCCTGCCCGCCCCCATTTTCCGCCTGTCGCGGATAGGCCATGATCGGAATATCCGACTCGAAGAAGCGGTTCAATGGGAGACCCAGGCTCGCTTCGGTCTTCCGGTATGCGTGCACGATCTCGTCCAGAAACACCGCCAATTGCGAAAGGTATTCCTCGTAATCGGCGCGTTTTTTCAGCGTCTCACTTTGAAGCAGGCGCTCGTGAAAAGACACGGCGTCACGCGCTGCGCATACCGCCAGAGGAAACAAGCTGAGGGCAATTTTCATCGCGCGGTTTCATTCCGGAAAGAAGCCGAATTCCTGATGGAAAGCAGCCCCGTAGGTTGGGTTAGCGCAGCGTAACCCAACGATGTCGCGAGGCGCCGTTGGGTTACCCCGGATCAAGTCCGGGGTAACCCAACCTACTGGCTATTTCCCTCGCGCCTGCTTGCGCGCCTCGCGCAACGCCAGCAGCTTCTCGCGCAATTTCAGCTCCAGGCCGCGCTCCACCGGTTGGTAGAACTCCGTGCCTTCCAAGCCTTCCGGCAAGCATTGCTGGCCGAGCGCCACGCCGCCTTCGGCATCGTGGTCGTATTGATAGCCTTTGCCATAGCCCAAGCCTTTCATCAGCCGGGTAGGTGCATTGCGCAAGTGCATCGGCACTTCGAGCGTGCCCGTTTCGCCGACCAGGGCGCGAGCCTGCTTGTAGGCCACGTAGGCAGCGTTGCTCTTGGGCGCGATGGCCAGCCAGATCGCCAATTGCGCCAAGCCCAGTTCGCCTTCGGGGCTGCCTAGGCGTTCGTAGGTATCCCAGGCGTCCAGCGCCATGCGCCAGGCGCGCGGTTCGGCCAGGCCGACATCCTCAACTGCCATGCGGGTGAGCCGGCGCGCGAGGTAGAGCGGATCGCAGCCGCCGTCGAGCATGCGCGCCAGCCAGTACACGGCGGCATCGGGATCGGATGAGCGCACGGATTTGTGCAGGGCCGAGATCTGGTCGTAGAACTGCTCGCCGCCTTTGTCGAAACGGCGCGTGCGATCGGCCAGCACCTGTTCCAGCGTCCCGTCGTCGATGACGCCGTCCTCGGCCAGTTCGGCGGCTATTTCCAGCAGGGTCAGGGCACGGCGCACGTCGCCATCTGCGGCGCGTGCGATCAGTTGCAGCGCCGATTCGGCCACGTCGAGATTCAATGCACCGAGGCCGCGTTGCTCGTCATCCAGCGCCCTGCGCAGGGCCGCGGCGATGTCCTCGGGCGACACCGCGTCCAGCACGTGCACGCGGCAACGCGAAAGCAAGGCGGAGTTGAGTTCGAAGGATGGGTTTTCGGTAGTGGCGCCGACGAAGATGATCACGCCGCGCTCGATGTGCGGCAGAAACGCATCCTGCTGCGCCTTGTTGAAACGGTGCACCTCATCGACGAACAGCACGGTGCGTCGGCCCTGGGCAAAATTGGCTTCTGCTTCCGCCAGCGCCTTGCGCACTTCGGGCAAGCCTGAAAGCACGGCCGAAATGGCGCTAAAATCCGCCTCGGCGTAACGCGCCACCAGCAGAGCAAGGGTGGTCTTGCCGCAGCCGGGCGGCCCCCACAACACCATGGAGTGGATCTTTCCCGATTCCAGCGCGCGGCGCAGCGCCTTGCCTGGGGCCAGCAGGCGCTGCTGGCCGACGATCTCCTGCAGATCGCGCGGACGCATGCGTTCGGCCAGTGGCTTGAGTTCGTCCGAGTCGGTTGCGAACAGTTCGGTGGTGTGATGCTGTCGATCCATCAACAGATGATAGGGCATCCGATGCGCGGCTCGCGTTTGCGCACGAAGTGGCCGACGCCTTGCGGCCCGGGGCGGACTGTGATTATTATCTTTTTAAATCCCGCATTAGGCTAATTCAGCATTTCTTAGAGCAAGCTTATGTTGCTCAATTAATAATCAAAAGACGTGCTTTTCATTACAGCATTAATTCAAATCTTAGGGCAGGCTTAGCATATTTTCTTTCTTACAAAAGAAAATGCCTTTTTAATTTATTTGTTATCTAAGTGTCACGTGACGTCCCTACGGTGTCGGCCTTTCTACACCCCGCCAACACCGGAAAAAAAGCAATGAACCGATCGACACGTGCGCTGTACCGCTGCCCGCCGGCCTATCTAGCTCTATGCCTGGCCATGGCCATTGCAACCCCGGTTTCCGCGCAGGATGCGACCAACAACGGCGGCCCCGCCGCCACTGGCCCGAGCGCCAGCGGCGACACCAATGACGGCACCTCGTCCCAGAACGCGAAAACCCTCGCCGGCATGCAGGTGACGGCCAATTCGGCGGTGAGCACCATTGCTCCCACCCAGGGTTCCACCGTGGCGACGGAGCCGCAGTCGATCATCGGCAGCACCTTCATCCAGGAAAACATTCCACCGACCGGCGACTACACCGACGCCATCGCGATCTCGCCGAGCGTCTACACCATCGCGCCGAACGGTTCGGGCCTGATGGAAACCTCGGTGGCCTCGATCCGCGGCTTCCAGGACGGCCAGTACAACGTCACCTTCGACGGCATTCCGTGGGGCGACTCCAACGACTTCACGCATCACTCCACGTCCTATTTCACCAACCAGGACACCAGCAGCGTGACGGTCGATCGCGGCCCGGGTACGGCAGGCACGCTGGGCGATGCCACCTTCGGCGGCACGGTGTCGGTGGAATCGATCAATCCGACCAGCCAGTTCAACATCCGTCCGTACATCAGCTTCGGCAGCTGGGAAACCGCAGTGGAAGGCGCCCGCATCGACACCGGCAGCCTCAACAGCAGCGGCACCAGCGCGGTGGTGAACGTGCAGAACAGTTCATCGGACGGTTACCTGACCTACGCCGGCCAGCAGCGCCAGAACGTGTTCGCCAAGATCGTGCAGCCGCTAGGTGACAACACCACGCTGACCTTCGGCGGCATGTGGAACAAGATCAAGCAGTACGTGCCCTTTGGCGCCACCAAGGAAGAGATCGCCGAGTACGGCCCGAACTACGGCCTGAACAACGATCCGACCAGCCAGGATTACTACCGCTACACCAACGACCAGATCACCACGTACATGGGTTACGTCGGCCTGCACTCGGAATTCGACGGCTGGACGATCGACAACAAGGGCTACACCTACGCCTACAACCATTTCGGTTTCAACGGCCTGGACCCGAACGGCGAAACGCCCAACGGCACCTTCTGCAACGGCAAGGGCAACGATTGCCAGGATCCGAACGACGTGCCGGCGCAGCACATGCGCAACTGGTATCGCTCGTGGGGCGACATCCTGCGCGTAAGCAAGGAGCTGGGCCCGGGCGAACTGCGTACCGGCATGTGGTTCGACGACCAGGACAACCTGCGTTGGGAATACGAGTTCGACGATACGCTGGACGAGCCCGCCATCAATACGACCGGCCAGCCGACCAAGGGCAGCGACAGCCCGGTCGACCGTTTCATGACCGATTCGCTGCGCACCCTGCAGCCATTCGTGGAATACCAGTGGAACATCACCGACCAGGCCTACCTGATCGGCGGCGTGAAGTATGAGGATTTCCAGCGCAACATCGATTCGCTGTACAACCAGAAGACCGGTACGCCGCTGGATTATTCCAAGGAATGGAATGCTACCCTGCCCTCGGCTTCGTTCCACTATGCCTTCACCTCCAACTGGACGGCGTATGCGCAGTGGGCCAAGGGCTTCCTGGCCCCGAACCTCAACCTGTTCTACGTGACCAACCCTTCGATCTCCGACAGCGCGCTTGAGCCGGAGAAGACCACCAACATCCAGCTGGGCACGACCTGGAGCAGCGACCGCCTGAGCGTGTCGGGCGACGTCTACAAGATCGACTTCAACAACTTCATCCAGAGCGAGAAGCACGGTGGCAACACCTACTTCTACAACGGCGGCGGCGTGCATTACAAAGGCGTCGAGCTGGAAGGCACCTACATGCTGGGCGCGGGCTTCAGCGCGTACGCCAACGGCTCGCTGAACCGCGCGATCCAGACCGAAAGCAACACCTGGAACCCGAACACACCGCACAAGACCGCTGCCGTGGGCTTCATCTACAGCAACGGTTCGATCTATGCCTCGCTGATGGACAAGTTCGTGGGCAAGACCTACTACACCGCCAACAGCAACGATGACACGCCGATCGGCGGCTATGCGATCACCAACTTCACCGCCAGTTGGAAGTTCGATCCGCACATCACTAACGTGAAGGACCTGAAGATCGGCTTCCAGCTCAACAACCTGTTCAACAACACACACATCAACGCCCTGGCCGGTACCACGGCTGCCGACGGCACGCCGCTGTTCTTCACTATTCCGGCGCGCAACTTCAACTTCACCGTTTCGGCCGACCTGTTCTGATGAAACGCTGCGCATTGTTGTTGTCGATGCTCCTGATCGGCCAGACCGCACTGGCCGACGACGGTGACGCCAGTCACGCCACCGTCGAACTGTCGAACCTGCTGCCGCCTCCGCCGGCAGCAGGTTCGACTGCGGCTCAGCACGACCTGGAGGTCGTGCTGGCCATGCAACAAACGCGTACGGATGCCGAAGCGGCAGCGGCAAAGGCGGACGCCGAGCGATCGGTGTTCCGTTTTACCGATACGCTGGGGCCGGGCTTGCAGGCCAAAATGCTGCCGAAAACGGCCGCGTTTTTCGCACGCACGACGGCGCTGGACAAGCAAGCCGTGAAGGAAGCCAAGACGTTCTGGCATCACCCGCGTCCGGCCGAGGTATCCGATCAGGTTCACCCGCTGGCAAAGGAAAAGGCCAACGACTGGAGCTATCCCAGCGGTCACGCCACCTTTGGCTACACCACGGCGGTTCTGCTGGCGAACATGCTGCCGGAAAAACGTGCGGCGATTTTTGCTCGTGCGGATGAATATGCCGAACACCGCATCGTGATGGGCGCGCATTTTCCCACCGATATCGAAGCAGGCCGTCTTGCCGGCACGGTGATTGCGGCCGACATCATGCAAGATGCGAGCTGGCGTCAGGATTACGAGGCGGCACGGTTGGAATTGCGGCATGCACTGGGCTTGCCGGATCATCCATCGCAGACCATGGATGGCGGCGACGCCCGTTGATGGAAAAGCTCGTGTCCGGCCGCCTTCCTGGCGGCCGGAGCGACGCTGCCGCCCAGCATCGTGACAACTTGACTTGCCGGATGGCACGCCACACGATGACGGCCACAATCCGGCCTATCATCGTCAACGTCACAGGGAAGTATTGACGCCATGCCAACGCCCGCCAGTTCGGCAAGCAGTCCGACCAGTCCTGCCGCGGCACAAGTGCCGAACCCCGGCGCCGCGCAAAACCCCAATGCCGCCGCCACACAGAGCCAGGATCCCAATGCGGCAAAGGCTCCCGATCCTGCAGCGGTACAAAACCTCCTTACGACGGCACACAAGGCGTACACGCTCTTTCCCAACAATTGTTCGGGATCGGTGCATTACGTCATCAACCAACTCGTCGATCCGGACGCAAAATACCTTCTTGCCAATCAGCTGCTGGCATCTTTTGAGGTCAAAGGCAGTGGCTGGCGCAAGGTAACGCTCGAAGAAGCTTCAAGGTTGGCCGACCAGGGACAGGTCGTCGTTGGTGGGTTGGTCGAAGCAAGACATGGCCACGTGGTGATCGTGCTGCCCGGCAAATGGAAAAGCAGCGGCGGCTACACGGCGCGCGGCAAAGTGATGCCCCATACCGGCCAGTACCCGCTGGTGATGTCGACCGCACTAGGGGATTGGCCGGGTGCCAAGAGCGATGGCGACAAGACAGTCTTCGATCCCTGGGGCGACCGAAAAACCTTTCAAAAAGTGACGTTCTGGACGAAGGCGCCCGCACCATGAAAAGGTTGTGGCTGGCGTTGATGGTCGGACTGGGTGCCATGCCTTCCGCATTCGCGAAGGCGCCAACGGCAAAGCTCGACCTTGCCACCTGTCGGGCTCCTGCAAGCGGGCTGCCTGAAAATCTTGCAGCACTATTGGGCGAGCACGCCAAAACGTATGCGCCTTATGCTGTCATCTGTCCGGTTGTGAATTCACGTGGCGTGGAAGTGCTGAAAATCCTGGCATTGAGGGAAGACGAGGCCGCCGCCGCCAATCACTTGTATTTCATTCACGGCAAGCCGTGGGACGGTGTCAACGGTGCGTTGCTGCACGACGCTGGGGATCCGGTTCCGAACCCCATCGTGCTGACCGCTGGCGACAAAGCGGTCGGGACGTTGCCCGAACCGCTGTTCTCCGACGGCCCGGGCGACACCACGATCAGCTTTGGCGACTGGCACGGCGATATGCCCGGTCGGATCTCCACGAGAGTGGATAACGCCGGCGTGCTTCAAACGTTCTGTCCGCCGCCGCTGGTGTGGAACGCTGCACGAGGCCGCTATGTCGCGCTTCCCGGCGAAGAATTCGGCGCCTGTCCCAAGCAGCCTTGAGCCTGGCAAAAAAAGACGCCCATGCGGGCGTCCTTTTTCAGTTCTTGAGCGGCTGGGTGGTCAGTTCCGGCTGGTCGCCGACCACGTCCGTGCCCTTGGGCGGGGTGAAGTTGAAATCTTCCGGCGGAATGGGCGGATTGCGCTGCCAGTTGGAGAAGCGAATGTCGCTGACCGAACCGAGCTGGTCCTTGAACTGCATGCGCACCAGCCCGTTGGCGTCGAAGCCGAGATCGACGTAGCTGAATTGCGGGTCCGCGCCGGTGGAGGTCAGGCGCAGCCACTGCAAGCCGTCGTGTTCACCTTGTTCGGTGACTTTGAAATCCTTGTCGAGCATCTTCAGGTCGGTGAGCACCATCAACGGACTGTGTGCTTCTTCGGAATCCTGCTTGCGCACGGTGGCCTGTTCCAGGTCGGGGTCGTACAGCCAGATGCGGCTGCCGTCGGCCACCAGGATCTGCTTTTGCGGGGCCAGCGTATCCCAGCGGAATTGGCGCGGGGCTTCCATCACCATGGTGCCGTTGCTGGTCTGCACTTTGCCGCTGGGATCGGTGAGCGTCTGGGTGAAGTTGCCCGAGATCGCATGCAGCCCTTGCGCGAACGCATCCAGCCGCGCCCGTGCGGGGCCGGCGGCGTAGGACAGCGTGCTGAGGGAGAACGCGAACAAGCCGGCGAGCGCGGCGAAGCGAAGGCGTTTCATGGGTCCTGTTCCTGGAATCGGGTGGGACAAGTTTGCAGTTGGAATGCTTAATGCCCGCTCCTCCCCCTGCCAGCAGGGGGCGGCAGGCGTCAGTGTTTGGGCGGCGGCGGCGCCAGCACTTCGCGGTTGCCGTTGTGCTGGGGCGCGCTGACCACGCCGTCCTGTTCCATCTGCTCGATCAGGCGCGCGGCACGGTTGTAGCCGATGCGCAGGTGGCGCTGCACGCCGGAGATCGAGGCACGCCGGGATTCGGTGACGATGCGCACGGCCTTGTCGTAAAGCTGTGCGTCGGCATCGCCGCCTTCTTCGCCATCCTGCGGCAGGCCGGAGTCGTTGATGAACTTGCCGTCGCTGGTGGCCTGCACTTCTTCCAGCACGCCTTCGATGTACTGCGGTGCGCCCTGCGCCTTGAGCCAGGCAACCACGTTATGCACTTCGTGGTCGTCGACGAAAGCGCCGTGCACGCGATCGGGCGTGGCGGTGCCCGGCGGCAGGTAGAGCATGTCGCCGTGGCCGAGCAAGGTTTCGGCGCCGGATTGATCGAGAATCGTGCGCGAGTCGATCTTGCTCGATACCTGGAACGCGATGCGGGTGGGAATGTTGGCCTTGATCAGGCCGGTGATCACATCCACCGACGGACGCTGGGTGGCGAGCACCAGGTGCACGCCGGCCGCACGCGCTTTCTGGGCGAGACGGGCGATCAGCTCTTCCACCTTCTTGCCGACGATCATCATCATGTCGGCGAATTCGTCGATGATCACGACGATGTAAGGCAGCGTTTCCAGCGGCTCGGCGGCCAGGTTGGGCATTTCGGGGTTGGGGCGGAACAGCGGGTCCAGCAGCGGCTGGCCGGCGTTCTCGGCGTCCTTCACCTTCTTGTTGAAGCCGGCCAGGTTGCGCACGCCGACCGCGGCCATCAGCTTGTAGCGGCGTTCCATCTCGGCCACGCACCAGCGCAGCGCGTTGGCGGCTTCCTTCATGTCAGTCACGACCGGCGCGAGCAGATGCGGAATGCCTTCGTAGACCGAAAGCTCCAGCATCTTCGGGTCGATCATGATCATGCGCACGTCTTTGGCGCTGGCCTTGTACAGCAGGCTCAGCACCATCGCGTTCACCGCCACCGATTTACCCGAGCCGGTGGTACCGGCCACCAGCAGATGCGGCATCTTAGCCAGGTCGGCCACGGCCGGACGGCCGGCGATGTCCTTGCCGAGCGCCAGCGCCAGCGGCGATTTCTGCTGATCGTATTTGTCGGAGCGAAGAATCTCCGACAGGTAGACGATCTGTTTCTTGGCGTTGGGAATTTCCAGGCCGATCACGTTCTTGCCCGGAATCACGTCGACCACGCGCACGCTGACCACCGAAAGGCCGCGCGCGATGTCCTTGTCCAGGCTCGACACCTGGCTACCGCGTACGCCGGCGGCAGGTTCCAGTTCGAAGCGGGTGATGACCGGACCGGGATAGACGCCGACCACCTTGGCCTCGATCTTGAAGTCTTTCAGCTTCAGCTCGACCTGGCGCGACAGCACTTCCAGGGTTTCTTCCGAATAGCCCGGGCCCTGCTCCGGCGCTTCGTCCAGCAGCGACAGCGGCGGCAGCTCACCGGGCTGCGCGGCGCCGACGAACAGCGGGATCTGCGTTTCCACGCGCGCGCGTTCGCTTTTAACTACCGGCGCGGCAGGCGCTTCGATACGCACGGGCTCGCGCTTGGCCTGCTTGACCGCTTCGACCTTCTTCACCGCTTCGCGCTCGACCCGCGCCTGGTGGGCGGCGAGCACTTCCGGCGCCTCGCGCAGCTTGCCGCCGAACCAGGAGAACAGTCTCAGCACGCCCTGCCCGGTCAGGTCCATCACCTTGAACCAGGACAGGCCGGTAGCCAGTGTCACCGCGATCAGGAACAGCGCCAGCAACAACAGCGGCGCGCCCTTGTCGCCAAAGGCCCGCAGCAGGCCGTGGCCGACCGCGTGACCGATCACACCGCCGGCGCCCTCGGGGCCCATGCTGCTGTCGGGAAAATTGATCCAGCACAGGCCGGGCAAGGTGATGAAAAAGAACACCGACCCGATCAGGCGCAGCGAGGGCTCCCACGGCTGCACGCTGCGGGCGCCGTGGTTGCGCAGCACCTGCACGCCGAGGAACAGCAGCAGCAAGGGGAAGAAATAGGCCACGCCGCCAAACAGATAGCGCAACAGATCGGCGATATAGGCACCGACGGTGCCGCCCAGGTTGTGTACGTGTCCGCTGGTATCGGCATGCGACCAGCTCGGATCGGTGCCGTCGTAGCTCAACAGGCAGACCAGCAGATAAAGCGCCAGCGGCAACAGCAGCAGCGCGCCGGCCTCGCGCAGGCGGCGCTTGAGCTCTTCGCTCATGCCCGGCTTTTCTTTCTGTTTTCGTACGTTCGCGCTACGCGCCACCGGGGTCTTTTTCCTTGCAGTTTCGGGATTTGGCATAAATTTGCGCGAAGCAGTGTAACAAGGTGCAAGGGCGTAGCGGCCACGCGGGGCTCAAAGCCGGCCTCGATTGCCGCGTGGAATGATTGGCCTGGCGCCTGCCCGGATCGGCGAGTTGAGACGCCCTGCGTGAGGATGACCGGACCGGCTGGATCGCAGATGAATGGGCCGCCGGCCTCATCGATGCCTTGAATACCCCCGGCGACTTCCCCATCCTTGCGGACTTCCGGAGCACGACTGCAACCCATGCCGCCGTCCCGGCGAACCACCGTACAAGCCGCCAGCAAAACCTCAAGGATTATAGCAATGACCACCCCCAAACATAGCCGCCTGCTGATCCTCGGTTCCGGTCCTGCCGGCTACACCGCGGCCGTGTATGCAGCTCGCGCCAACCTCAAGCCGACCATGATCACCGGCATGCAGCAGGGTGGCCAATTGATGACCACGACCGAAGTGGACAACTGGCCGGGCGACGTGAAGGGGGTGCAGGGTCCTGAGCTGATGCAGCGCATGGCCGAGCATGCCGAACGCTTCGAGACGGAAATGGTGTTCGACCACATCCACACGGTGGACCTGAAGCAGCGCCCGTTCCGACTGAAGGGCGACTCCGGCGAGTACAGCTGCGACGCGCTGATCATCGCCACCGGCGCCACCGCCAAATACCTGGGCATTCCCAGCGAAGAGCACTACAAGGGCAAGGGCGTCTCGGCCTGCGCTACTTGCGACGGCTTCTTCTTCCGCGACCAGGACGTGGTCGTGGTCGGTGGCGGCAACACCGCCGTGGAGGAAGCGCTGTACCTGGCCAACATCGGCCGCAAGGTGTACCTAGTGCATCGCCGCGACAAGTTGCGCGCCGAGAAGATCATGCAGGACAAGCTGTTCGAGAAAGCCGCCGCCGGCAAGATCGAGCTGGTGTGGAACCACACCATCGACGAAGTGCTGGGCGACGCTTCGGGCGTGAACGGCGTGCGCGTGAAGGACATCAACACCGGCGCCACCCGCGACATCGAAGCCACCGGTTTCTTCGTGGCCATCGGCCACACGCCGAACACGGGTATCTTCGAAGGCCAGCTGGACATGCACGATGGCTACATCAAGATCCGCAGTGGCCTGGAAGGCATGGCCACGATGACGTCGGTGCCGGGCGTGTTCGCCGCCGGCGACGTGGCCGATCACGTGTATCGCCAGGCTGTCACCTCGGCAGGTTTCGGCTGCATGGCGGCGCTGGACGCCGAGCGCTGGCTGGACCAGGGCAAGACGGTCGGCTGAAGCGCAGCCCGGTAAGTGGGGTTACTCCCGGATCAAGTCCGGGGTAACCCAACCTTGTATTGTTTCCCCATGCAGATCGAAGCACGCTTCCACGACAGCATCGACGACATCCCCGCCGCGAAGTGGGATGCGTTGTGTCCGGACGACAATCCCTTCCTGTCGCACGCCTTCCTCGCCGGCCTGGAACGGACCGGGTGCATTCGCCCCGACTGGGGCTGGCAGGCGCATCACCTGGGTCTTTATCGCAACGGCGAGCTGCTCGCCGCCGCGCCGCTATACCTCAAAGGCAATTCGCACGGCGAGTTCGTGTTCGATTGGAGCTGGGCCAGCGCCTGGGAACGTGCGGGGGGCGACTACTACCCCAAGCTGCTCAATGCGGTGCCCTACTCTCCCGTCACCGGTCCACGCCTGCTGGTGGGCCGCGATGCCGGGCAAGCACCTGCTTTGCGGGAGCTGCTGGTGCAGGCGATGCAGCAACGGGCCGAAGATCTGCGCTTGTCGTCGGTGCACGCGAATTTTCTCGATGCGCCGGATCTGCGCGCTTTTCACGGCGAATGGCTGGCCCGCAGCGACGTGCAGTTTCATTGGCACAACCAAGGCTACGCCGACTTCGACGGCTTCCTGTCCACGCTCAACCACAAGAAACGGAAAAACATCCGCCACGAACGCCAACGCGTCGCCGCCCATGGCTTGCGCATCGGTATCCGCGGCGGCGCCGAGCTCGATGCGAAAAGTTGGCGACGCGTGCATGCGCTGTATGCATCCACCTTCGATGCCAAGGGCAATCACGCCGCACTGACCGAATCCTTTTTCCAACACCTGCGCAAGGAACTCGGCAACGCGGTGCAACTGGCGCTGGCGTGGCAAGGTGAAGAAATCGTGGCGATGGGTTTGCTGCTGCGCAGTTCCACCACGTTGTACGGGCGCTATTGGGGTGCCTGCGTCGACTTGCCCGATCTGCATTTCGAGCTGTGCTATTACCAGGGCATCGAGTATGCGATCGCCCACGGACTGCAACGCTTCGAACCCGGCGCCCAGGGCGAGCACAAGCTGGCGCGCGGCTTCCTGCCCACGCATACGCATTCCCGCCACTATCTGCTGCACGAAGGCTTCCGTGATGCCGTTGCACGGGCGCTTGCGCAGGAGCGCGAAGGCGTGGACGCTTATGCCGAAGAACTGCTCGATCACAGCCCATTCGCCAAGCGATGATCCGCCTGCCCCTGCTCGACGAACACGCCCCGGGTCGCTTTCCCGATCCGCACACGGCGCTGGAGGAACCCAACGGCCTGCTGGCCTTCGGCGGGGACTTGTCGCCTGCGCGCCTGAAGACCGCTTACGCGTTGGGCATCTTCCCCTGGTTCAACGCGGACGAGCCGATTCTCTGGTGGTCGCCCGATCCGCGCTGCATTTTCCACACCGCGTCGTTGCGCCCCAATCGCAGCCTGCGCCGCAGCCTGGCGGAAAAAAACTGGCGGGTGACGGTGGACCGTGCCTTTGGGCAGGTCATGCGGGCATGCGCCGCGCCGCGGCCGAAGCAATCGGGCACCTGGATCAGCCGGGCGATGATCGACGCCTATGGCGCGCTGCACGACCAAGGCTATGCGCACAGTGTGGAGGTGTGGGAAGACGATCGCCTGGTCGGCGGCGTCTACGGCGTCTCGATCGGACGGCTGTTCTGCGGCGAGTCGATGTTCAGCACCTGCAGCGGCGGCTCGAAGCTGGCGCTGTGCGCCCTGGCGGCGCTATTGCGCCGCTGGCAATTTCCGTTGATCGACGCCCAGGTCGGTAATCCGCACCTGCTCGGGCTGGGCGCCGTCGAAATTCCGCGCAGCGTCTTTCTGGACGCGATCGAGGACCTGGTCACCGCGCCGTTCGATCTTCAACAATGGAAAAACGTGCCGCCCACGTCCTCATCGCAGGTATTGCTGGGCGACGACTTCACGATACCGGATGCAGGGCAAGCGCCTTGAGCTCGGCGTAGTGATCCATGAACGTCCGCACCAGGGTCGGGTCCAGTTGCGATCCGGCCGCGTTGCGCAGATACGCCAGAACTTCTTCCTCCGGCCACGCCGGCTTGTACACGCGCGGAAAGCTGAGCGCATCCCACACGTCCACCACGCTGAAAATGCGCGCCGCCAGCGGAATGGCTTCGCCGGCCAGTCCTTGCGGATAACCGGTGCCGTCCCATCGCTCGTGATGACTGAACGGAATGTCGCTGGCGCCGCGCAGGAATTCGATCTGCTGCAGCATGTCGTAGCCGATCCGCGGATGCGTGCGCATCAGTCGCGTTTCGTCGTCGTCCAGCTTGCCTGGCTTGATCAGGATGTGGTCCGGTAGCGCCAGCTTGCCGATGTCGTGCAGCAGCGCCCCGAATTTGACGTCGCGCAACGCGTCGCTCTCCACCCCTGCAATCCTGGCCAACCCCGTCGCCATGCGCACGACGCGCTCGGAGTGATCGCTGGTCTCCTTGTGGCGCACGTCCATGGCCCCCACGAGCACGCGCAACGCCTGTTCGTGACCGTCGAGCAGGCGACGATTGGCCTCGGCCATGCGGTGCACCGTGCGACCGATCATCCAGTACAGCAACAGGCCCGTGCCCAGCACGAACATCCAGCCCTTGATGATCTGGTAGACGACCAGTTGATGCGGATCGCGCACGAGGCTGCCGAGCAGATGCCCGGAGAACCATATGTACACACCGGAAACCAGCACATAGGTGGCCGCTGTTCGAAACTGTGGGCTGAAAACCACTAACCTGCCCTCCCCCGGGGGCGCCTGGTGAAAGCGCATTTTGCCACCGGCCGTCCTCGGCCCGATGTGCTGCCATGCGCAGATCATCGATGGATGCGCGGCAAACGAGCAAGCAAAAGTTATACGGGACATCGGTGCAACTTGCACGCCCGTCAACCTTTTGCAAGGTTCAGCCGGAGCGTCGCAGCGCGGCCTGCAAAAGGCGACGTTGCAACCGATCGCCAAGCCGCGTGGGTTGCACCAACCCCATGCGCTCCAGCGCAACGGCTTCCTCCGCTCCCGCTTCGCCGGGACGCAGCACGGCTTTCAGCAACTGCCATCGCCCCTTCCAGCTCGCACCGGACGAGCGAAGCCATTCCAATGCCGGCAGCAGTCGTTGTTCCACCTCGGTGAAGTCGCTGCCGAATGGAAACGTCGGCAACAGGCCCTTGCGCATCGGCTTGGCCAATGCTTCGCGCAAGGTTTCCGGAAGGTGCAGGCGCCAGGCATCGGGAATCTTGAAATCAGCCGCCAGCTTGCTGTGCGATTTCGCCTCTGCCGTCAGCGCGTCGATGAAGCGCGCATCGCTGATCGCCAGCATCGCCTCGATGCATTCGCTGTCACTCTTGCCGCGCAGGTCGGCAACGCCGTATTCGGTGATCACGATGTCGCGCAGATGACGCGGAATGGTGGTGTGGCCGTAGTTCCAGCGGATATTGGTTTCAATACCGCTTCGGCCCTTGCGGGTCGAGCGCAGCATCAGGATCGAGCGACCGTCCGGCAATTCGTGCGCCATGGCCACGAAGTTGTATTGTCCGCCTACGCCGCTGACCACGTGGCCGTCTTCCAGTGCATCGGAGACGGCCGAGCCCAGCAGGGTCGCCATCATGCAGGTGTTGAAGAATCGCGCACCGCGCCGCTGCAGCGTGGCCAATTGCTGGTGATCGCCATAGAGCTGATTGACGTTGGAGATGCGCGTCATGTCGATCGCATCGGGGTCGCTGCCGGCGGTGACCTCCAGCCAGTCATACAGCTCGCGCGAACCGAGGAAGAACCCGCCGCGCAGGTAATGGCCGCCTGGTACGTCGTCGGGCAGGCGTCCGGCTGCGCCGGCACGCTCCAGCGCTAGGTTGTCCCAACTGCGCCGTTTGAGAATGCCGGCTTTCGCCAGATACATGAAGCCGTCCATGACCATTTCGCTGGCACCATACAGGCCGCTACTGAAGCTGCCCAGGCCGCCGATGCGACCGGCCTGAGCATGCGTTGCGCCGCCCTTGTCGAGCGCCACCAGCATCTGACGCCAGGAGACGTTGTCTTCGTGCCGCAACAACAAGCCCTTGACCAAGGCATCGGACAGCACGCCGATACCGATCTGCAGGCAGCCGCCGTCCTTGACCAGGGCGCTGGCGTGCAGGCCGATGGCGTATTCGGTCAGGTCGACCGGCAGCCTGGGCAGCGCGAACAACGGCGGTGAAAACGTCGGCGTCAGTTCGAGGTCAAAGAAATCGTGCGGTACTTCGGCGTGTCCGCCGATATACGGCAAAGCAGGATGCACTACCGCGACACACAACGGACGCGCCTTGCCCGCCGCCTTCACCCGATCGAGGAAATCCAGGGTCAGGTCGGGATTGCATGAAAGGCTGTAGCGCGTGCCGCCCGGCGTTTCGTGCCGCGCCACCAGTTGCACCAGCAGGTTGATGTCCTGCACCACCAGGTCGCGGGCAACGTGCGTGTAGTTCTGGCTGATGTAGTTGCGCTGCGCGCTGGACGATTGCAACAAGGCACCGGACTGCACGTAGAACTCGTGCACCGCGACGTTGGGCAACAACCGATCGCGCTCCTGGTCGAGGGCATACAGGGGATCGACGTAGTCGGCGCCGAAATGGCGTTCCAGAAAGGGCGCGAGAAAACGCGCTTCCAAGCCCGGCCTGGGTTGCGGCCGGGTGAGCGAAAGAGCCGTGTACAAGGTCATCGAGCGCCAGGTATCGGCCCGCATCAAAGCGTACAAGGCGTTGAGCAAAGCATGCGGCTTGCCTAGCCCCAGAGGGGCGGCAACGCGCAGATCCGCGCCCAGCCGTTCGACAATCAGCTGCGCACAAGCGTCAGTGTCCGTAAAACGCTGCTCTGGCAACATGAGGGCATCATGCCAGAAGCCCGCGCGCTAGCAAGAGCGAATAATACGGTTAGCGCGCCGTCGCGCCGGACTGGAAAGGATTGCCCTTGCGCTCAAGGTAGATCTGGCCCAACCGGTAGGAGGCGTAGTCGGTAAAGTGCCCGACGTCCCGATAAATCGGCATGCCATCGAGGTTTGACGCACACTGCCCACCGGTGCATTGCGCATCCTTGGGATCGATCAGGATCAGTGGCGGATAGTCGGTCTTGAGCCGTGCGAACAGGCCGTTGAGCCACCGGGCCTGTTCGTCGTCCTGCAGGAGAACCGGACACGCGTCGGCTTTCGCGGGCTGGCGCCATTTCAGATGGTGATAGAAACAGGTCTGGTAATCCGCCGGCATGGTGACCGGGCTTTCGATCAACACCGGGATCGCTCCCGATTTCACGATGATGTCCAACGCCTGTCGAACGGAAGCTTCCAGCCTTGCACGGCCGGCAGCGACGGAATGACTGTCGCCTTCAGCACTAACGATGTCATCCGGCTCGTAGTAGAGCCAGTTCTCACCGACGATGACATAGTTGTAGTGGCCCGCTTCGATCCGCTGGTAGTCGCTCTGCACGTGATCGACACACACCTGGTATTGGCGGCGCGTCATCTTCCACCACCCTTCCATCGCCAGATGCGGAAAGGCAAGGCAGGACGGCGTGGAAACGGCAGTTACGGCAAGCCCCGAATCGCGCGCCATCACGTCGATGAAATTCCAGCTTTGATTGGAATAGGAATCGCCGATCATCAAGGCGGTGCGCGAGGGCTGCGTACTGCCGAACGTGCAACCGCTCACATCCGTCATGCGCGGACCGCTGCTTTGCATGCAGCGATGCCGTTGCCGAGGCGTATAGCTGTCCAGGGTTCGATCGATGCGTACCACCTCGGCGCCGAACCGGGACGGCATGAAATGCAGCCGGTTGGCCACGCTGTAGAACCCTGACACCAGCAACACCGGAATGAACACCAGCCACAGCAGCGACTTGAACAGCCCCGGATGCTTTTTGCGGTACGGCTCCTCGATATAGCGATAGGAGAGATAAGCCAGGACCAGGGTCAGCGCATAGCAACCCAGCAGCACGCCGGTGGTTTCCGCGATGTCCAGGTAGCGCACCAGGGCAAAAATCGGCCAATGCCACAGGTATAGCGAGTAGGAAATTTCACCCAGGAATTCCGGCACTCGCCACGACAGCGCCCGCGCCACCCAACTGCGCCCATTGCCCCCTGCCACGATGACGCCGGCACTCGCCACACTCGCGCCGATCGCATAGAGATTCGGATAGTCGCCGATCACGCCGGCCTTCATCGCTATCGCAACGATGGCCAGCAGCGACAGCACGCCGAGCACGTTGGCCGGCAAGCCATCGCGCATGGGCGGCCGTTGCAGGCTGAACAACCCCACGCTGGCGCCGACCAGGAATTCGAATATGCGCGGCGTGAAATAGAAATAGGCGCTGTCGCCATCCCGCTGCACCATCACCATGGCCCATGCCGCCATCAGCACCGTCACCGCCGCGACGATGGCCCGCCCTTGCCTGGGCGTGGCGAACCGGTGCAGCAACATCAGCCACAGCGGCAGAATCAGGTACCACTGCCACTCCACCGCCAGCGACCAGGTATGCAGCAGCGGCAGCACCTGCGAATCGGTGGCCGCATACGCCGTCGTCGCGTGCGAGAAATACCGGTTGGAAATGAAGCCCAGCGCATTGATGGCCGAGCGCA
The DNA here is from genome assembly GCF_016904945.1 of Dyella mobilis. GTDB lineage: Bacteria > Pseudomonadota > Gammaproteobacteria > Xanthomonadales > Rhodanobacteraceae > Dyella_B > Dyella_B mobilis. Next base: position 1,002,092 of record NZ_JADIKF010000039.1, on the reverse strand, counting down.
GGTAGGCATTCAAATCCGCGGGCAGGTAGAACGCCAAGGCCACCAGCAAGGTGACCAGCACCACCGCCAGCAGGGCGACCTGGATGCGCCACAACCGGCGCACGTAGAAGTCGGACAGCGAAAACGTGCCTTTGAGCAACTGCGATTGGATGATCGACGTGATCAGATAACCGGAGATCACGAAGAAGATGTCGACACCGATGAATCCCGAAGGAAACATCGCCAATCGGCCGTGGAACAACAGCACCAGGAGAACGGCCACTGCGCGCAGGCCGCTGATGTCTTTCCGGTATTGCATCAAGGCAGGCTCGGCGCTCGCTAGGGGTCACTAAAGAGCTGCCTGGAAGCGAGCAGCCTGTTTTCCCACAAAATGGTTCGCGACCCTAACATAGGGTGAAAGCCTTCGGAAGCGGCGGGCCGAGGCCGGGGCAGCCCGCTGCCAGTGCCGACGCACCTCTCAAGCCAGGCCGAAAAAGCGTCACAAAATCTATTTCTTCCAATAGCTTATACTCATTGGATAAGAAGCAACCTGCGCATCGCGCGGCAATGGGATGTTCTTCAAGCCATTCGTGCTAGTCTCCCGCCTCCATGCACGAGCCCCACGATCACAGCGACGGTGCCGGCGGACAGCCGCCACGGCACATCCTCACGCCCAGCACGCTCAACCGGCTGGTGCGCGACCTGCTGGAGGATGCGCTTCCGCTGATCTGGATCGAGGGCGAGCTGTCCAACGTGGCGCGGCCCGCTTCGGGACATCTTTATTTCACGCTGAAGGACAGCGGAGCGCAGGTCCGCTGCGCCATGTTCAAACCCAAGAGCAGTTGGCTGCGCTTCAAGCCCACGGACGGCATGCAGGTCCTGGTGCGCGCCCGCGTGGGCCTGTACGAGCCGCGGGGCGAGTTTCAGCTCATCGCCGAGCACCTTGAGCCGGCCGGCGAAGGCGCCTTGCAGCGCGAATTCGAGCGACTGAAAACACAGCTCGATGCCGAAGGATTGTTTGCGCAAGAGCACAAGCGTCCCCTGCCCGTCTTCGCGCGCCGCATCGGCATCATCACCTCGGCCACCGGCGCGGCCATCCGCGACGTGCTGAGCGTGCTTGCACGACGCTGGCCGCTCGCGAACGTGGAAGTGCTTCCGGTACCCGTGCAAGGCCGCGAAGCCCCGCCGGCCATCGTGTCGATGCTGCGCAAGGCTTCCGCCAGCGGCCGCTACGACGTACTGCTATTGACCCGCGGCGGCGGCTCGCTGGAAGACCTGTGGGCCTTCAACGACGAGCAGGTCGCCCGCGCCATTTACGCCAGTGCCGTGCCGGTGGTCAGCGCCGTGGGGCATGAAATCGACTTCAGCATCGCCGACTTCGTCGCCGACCTGCGCGCGCCGACACCCTCGGCGGCGGCGGAATTGCTGGTACCCGATATGCGCGCGCAACAGCGGCATCTGGACCAACTGCGCCAACGCATCGTAGCGATCCAGGAACGCCGGTTGCAGGCGCGCATCCAGCGCATCGACCACCTGCTGGCCCGTTTGCAAGCACAGCGCCCGCAAGCCCGGCTGGCCCGCGACCGGGAGCGCTTGCTGCAACTGCGCCGGCGTTTGCAGGCCAGTGTTCTCACGCAGTTGATGCAGCGGCACGCCCGCGTGGATCGCATGCATGCGCGCCTGCTGGCCCGGCACCCCAAGCAGCAACTAGCGTTGCTGCGGCACCGGCTGGAACAACAAGCGGTGCATTTGCGCCGGCTGGTCGAACACAAGCTGGAACGCGAACGCCTGACTTTGCAGCAGACCGCGCGCGCCTTGCACGCCGTAAGTCCGTTGGCGACCCTTGAGCGCGGTTACGCCATTCTGTTCGATGCCGACGGCAAAGTATTGCGCTCGGCGCAGAACGTCGCCGCAAACACACCGCTACGCGCCCGCCTCGCCGACGGCGAACTACCTTTGCGGGTCAGCGACGAATGACGCTCGCCTCCTCCGCATGCCGCTTGGGGCATGCGGAGGAAACATCCTTGCCGGCGCGGGCTACGAAAATAGTGCTAACAGGCCCTAGGCAACTAGAAAAACTTCTGCTCGTATTTGAGGTAAATGACGCGCCCGATATCGTATTGCGGGTTGTAGGGATAATCGCCGTAGCCATCCGTTCCAGTCGGGCCGAGCGGACCGGCCACGCTATAGACGCCGGTGTACGAGAGCGGCGCTTTGCGATTGAAGATATCGGTCGCGCCCAGCGCGATGCGTCCCTTCCACGGCGTCTCCCAGTTCACCTGCAAATCGTTGAAGGCGAGGCCGCCCTGCCGGTTCAATCCATGCGGCGAGTTGGCCAGATCCTTGTCAGGATTGTTGCAGGGAAGAAACTCGCTCAATGACGGATTGGCCGGTATGCACGGCTCCGACAGCGACGAGTAGTAGCGGACCGTCCAGGTCGCGCCGAAATGTTTGTAGCTCCAATTCAGATTGACGGTGGAACGGAAGCGCCACAGCGGACCGAGTACCGTGTCGTACGCGCCCAATGTGTTAGAAATGATTGGGCCACCGGGTGTGATCTGCTCCTTTACCGAGTCGATATAGGTGCTGGTCGAGTCGAACTTGAACTTGCCGATGGGCGTATCGGGAAACCGGTAGCTCAGATCCAGGTCTTCGCCACGCTCTTCCACGAAGCCCTGGTTGACCAGCGTTTGCAGCAGGTTGATCACTTGCCCGTTGAATGGCCCGCCTGCCGTGGAGCGCTGGAATTGCGCGCACTGCTGCGCATCGCCCAGCAGATAGCAGTTGTCCAGGATGCTGGAAGCCGTCGGCAACGTGATGACGTTCTTGATCCGTATCCGATACCAGTCCAGGGTGGCATTGAAGCCGGTGAGGTAATGCGGACTGTAGACGAAGCCCGCCGTATAGCTGCGCGAGCTTTCCGGCTTCAGGCCGGCATTGGCGCCGGTAAAAAACGGCGTGGTGCTGGTCGTGTTGGGCGCGGGAACCGGCTGGCCATTCGGATTGAGCTGCGTAAAGCCGGGGCCGACCGCGGGCAGCCCGGCAAATCCGTTCAGGCAACGCTGCTGGACTACGGAATTTCCCGTCAAACCGAAATTGACGTCGCACGGATCGGTGTAAGTGGTGAAGCTCTGCAAGGTGCCGCCATACAGATTGGCGATGGCCGGCGCACGAAAGCCCGTACCATAGCTGGCACGAACCAGCAGATCGTTGATCGGCTGCCACGACAGCTTGAACTGGTTGTTGTTGGTATTGCCGAAGTTGGTGTATCGCGAGAAGCGGTGCGCAAGATCGATGTCCAGCAGCTGCGCACCCGGCATGTCTTTCAGAACGGGCAGATTGAGTTCGGCATAAGCCTCGTTGAGGCCGTACGAACCTCGTCCGATGTTCTGCTGCAGGTTGGTGTTGAGGCCGAGCTGCGTGTACAGGTCCGGCGTAGCACCACCGGAAATGCCGCGATGATCGGCACCAACGGCAAACGTCACATCGCCTTCGCCCATGGATTGTGGCAGCGTGAAAACGTCGCCGGTCAGATTCGCCGATGCGGTTTTCATTTCGCTGTAGGAGCTGGTGCCGGCAACGATGTTCAGATAATTGATTTCAGCCTGTGTAATGCCGCCCGCTCCGGAAAACGGATTGAGCGGTACGCAACCGGCGATCACGTTGCCCGGCGTGCCGCACTCCACCACGCCATTGGGACCGAGAAACGACGGGCCGACCGCTTGCTCGACGTGGACCATGTTGAGATTACCGGGACCGAAACTCGATTGGTCGTAGCGAAAGTCGCTATAGCCCACATCCCAGTTGAACTCCCTTTCGCCGATCGAAAAATCGCCTTCCAGGCCCGCGCGCCAACCGTACTGCTTGATTTTGTTGTAGGTAATGCGATCGGGGTATTGCAGCGGCAGCAGGAACTCGAGGTTGTTCCCCGGCAGCGGGTTGTAATAGCTCTGCGAGGACAAGGTTGGAAAGTAAACCTGCGGGAACGCGCCGGCCGGCATGCCCAGCGCTTGAGCCAGGTGCGCACCGTTGGCTGGCGTCAGCGAACTGAGCTCGTAACCGCTGGTACTCGTGCTGGAATCGGCGGTGTTGTAGGTGCCGATGAGCGTCGCGGTGATGTGATCAGTCAGCTTGTAATCGCCTTTCAGGAAATACGAACGCAGCCGATTGTCCGGCGTCAGCGTCTCCAGGAAGGACGAGTTCTGGTAGTCGTTGTTGAAGTAAGGCGACGGGTATTGAATACCGAACGTATTGAGGTGGTAGTTGGCGATATCCAGCCCGTTCTGGCCCATGTTCACGGTGATCGGGCCATTGGCCAATGGCGCCAGATTGACCGGCAGACCCGTTGCCGGATTGAGCGCGCCGGTGATGGTGCCGTAGGGCGAAGGAACGGCCTGGCTCTGGGGATAGTTCGGCCCGAAGCTGAAAAAGCCGTACTTGCTGTAGTCACGGTCGTTCGCCATCAGCGCGTCGGTGTTCTGCGCGGTAACGTTGAACAGAATCGAGCCCCTGGAAAACTTCTTGCCGCCGGTCAGGCTGAACTGGCCGGTCTTGCCGTCGTTCTGCGGGGAGTACGTGCTGTTGTACGTATCGAGCTGCAGGCCATCGAAATCCTTTTTGGTGATGATGTTGACCACACCGGCGATCGCATCGGAACCGTAAATCGCCGATGCGCCATCCTGCAGGATTTCGACGTGATCGATGATCGAGCTGGGGATCGTGCTCAAATCCGTCTGGCCGAAAATATCCGTGGTCCAACGCTGGCCGTCGACCAGCACCAGGGTGCGCGGCGCGCCAAGGCCGCGCAGGCTCACGTACTGGCCCACGATATTGCCGAGTGCGCTTTGGCTGCTGGTACCCGAAGAGCCTACCGATGAAACGTTCTGCAGGATCTGCCCCACGCTGACGAAGCCCTGCTGCTGCAGCGCTTCGTGCGAGAGCTCGGTAACCGGCTGCGCGGTCTCCACGTCCACGCTGCGAATCATCGAGCCGGTCACGGTGATGCCTTGCAAAGTAACGGGCTTCTGCGTCGATGGCGGCGCGTTTGCGTTTTGCGTTTGCGCCGACGGTGACTGCTCGCCTGTCGTTGCGGGCGAGACGGCCGGGGAAGCCGCCGGTGGATTGACCGTGGGGGATGATGGTTCGGACGTTGTGGTTTGCGCCACCGCAACCGCCGCCCACATGCAACTCCCGAGAACCAACGCCACGTGTATGGCATCAGCCATCTTTTGATGTCGTGCGTTCATGCTGGGTCCTCCCATTGCATTGAGAGTGATGACTCGTCTGCGAACTCCTTTGTTTGTGAGTGCTCGTTTGCGTAATGCAGCGATGCCGCCGGTCCCTTCCTCTCTGGAAAGAAGGCATCCCGATCAGCCATGGCCGCAGAGGCGGCAATTTTTGCCGGCGCGTCTTCCCTGGCCCGGTCAAACATCCGTGGAACCAAACTTTTGGAAAAGCGGACCCTTTTTCCTCTGGGCCGCTGTTTCCGCCCCGCACGGTGCATCCGGGTGCACTCAGCCCTGCCGGACCAAGCGCATCCAGCCCAACAAAACCCTGCATTTGGACGACGATTGGGAAGGCGCCAAATCGACATCCGTCACGCCGTTTGTACCCGTGTCGTGCCAAGCTGGCGCGGCCTGTGCCGTGGCTCGGAACACTAGTGCCGGCGCGCGATCCGGCTGTTTGATTCCTCGCACGACTTAAACGCTTTTCCGAACAAATCGAAGAATCGTGTACACATAGCGTCTGCTTTTCCTCAACCCGGAGGCGATGTATGAAGGCGGCGGCTCTATTCGTAAAAGCGCTGGAAGCAGAGGGGGTGCGGCGAATCTTCGGCGTACCCGGCGAAGAGAACCTGGACCTGGTCGAAGCCCTCAGGGAATCGTCGATCCAACTGATCGTCACCCGCCACGAACAGGCGGCCGGATTCATGGCGGCGACCTGGGGACGGCTTACCGGCGAAGCGGGCGTGGCGCTCTCCACCCTGGGCCCGGGTGCCACCAATCTCGTCACGGCCGCGGCCTATGCCCAGCTCGGCGCCATGCCGATGCTGATGATCACCGGCCAAAAGCCGATCCGCATGCACAAGCAGGGGCTGTTCCAGTTGGTCGACGTGGTCGACATGATGCAGCCGCTGACCAAGTACACGCGGCAGATCGTCTCGGCGGCCACGATTCCCGCGCGCATCCGAGAAGCGTTCCGCCGCGCCGAGGAAGAACGGCCCGGCGCCGTGCACCTGGAGCTTCCCGAGGACATCGCGCGCGACGATGTCCCGGACGCCATCCTGCTCCCCACCGAATACGCTCGGCGTCCCTCCTCCGACGACGCGGCACTGGTGCAGGCGGCCGAGGCGATCAGCAATGCCAGGCATCCCATCCTGATGATCGGCGCCGCCGCCAACCGGCAGCGCACGGCGGTGGCCTTGCGCGCCTTTATCGACAAGCTCGGCATTCCCTTCTTCACCACCCAGATGGGCAAGGGCGTAGTCGACGAAGACCACCCGCTGTGGCTGGGCAATGCCGCACTGTCGGACGGCGACTTCGTCCACCGTGCTATCGACGCGGCAGACGTGATCATCAATGCCGGCCACGACGTGGTGGAAAAGCCGCCGTTCCTCATGCAGCGCGGACGGCGCACGGTCATACACATCAACTTCTCGTCGGCCGAGGTGGATACGGTCTACTTTCCGCAGATCGAAGTGGTGGGCGACATTGCGCATACCATCGAACGGCTTACCGATGCCTTGGCGCCCCAGTCTCAGTGGGATTTCAGCTATTTCGACAAAGTGCGCAAGGCTTTCCAGCAACAGCTTGGCCAGTATGTCGACGAACCGCGCTTCCCCATGCATCCGGTGCGCGTGGTGAACGACACGCGCAAGTTCATGCCCGACGACGGCATCCTGTGCCTGGACAACGGTATGTACAAGCTGTGGTACGCGCGCTATTACAAGGCTCGCCAGGCCAACACCGTGCTGCTGGACAACGCGCTGGCCACCATGGGCGCGGGCCTGCCTTCGGCGATGGCGGCCAAGCTGGTCTATCCGGATCGCAAGGTATTGGCGATCTGCGGCGACGGCGGTTTCATGATGAATGCGCAGGAGCTGGAAACCGCCGTGCGCATGAAACTGGATCTGGTGATCCTGCTGTTGCGCGACGATGCCTACGGCATGATCCGCTGGAAACAGGCCGACATGGGCTTTGCGGATTTCGGCATGCAATTCAGCAATCCCGACTTCGTGCTGTTCGCCCAAGCGCACGGGGCGCACGGCCATCGTCCGGAACGCGCCGACGAGTTTTTGCCGACGCTCAAGCGCGCATTCGATCAAGGCGGTGTGCACCTGATCGATCTGGCCATCGATTACTCCGACAATCACCGCATCCTGGACGAAGAAATTCGTCGCCTGAGCGCTGCCGTCTGATTCCAAAGGATCCGATCATGCTCGAGAAAAGCTACCCCTACTATCTCGCCAACCAGGCGCAGACCTCCAAGACCACCATGGAGGTCTACGACAAATTCAGCGGCAAGGTGGCCACCCGCGTGGCGGTGCCGGATGCCGGCGCTACCGAGAAGGCGATCAAGGCGGCAGTGAAAGCGGCCGGTCCGATGAAGGATTTTCGTCCCTGGGCACGGCAGGCCGTGCTGCAACATTGCGCCCGGCGATTCGAAGAACGTCGCGATGAACTGGCGATGGCGCTGTGCATCGAAGCGGGCAAACCCATCAAGGATTCGGCCGGCGAAGTCACCCGCCTGATCGAAACGTTTCGAATTGCCGCCGAAGAGGCCGTACGCATCAACGGCGAAACCATCAACCTGGAACTGGCATCCCGCCTGGACGGCTATCACGGTTACACCAAGCGGGTGCCGTTGGGGCCGGTATCGTTCATCACACCGTTCAATTTTCCGCTCAACCTGGTCGCCCACAAGGTGGCGCCGGCGATCGCCGCCGGTTGCCCGTTCGTGCTCAAGCCTTCGGAGAAGACACCGATAGGGGCGCTGATCATCGGCGAGATTCTGGCCGAAACCGACCTGCCGAAGGGTGCCTTTTCCGTGCTGACCCTGGATGGCAAGCACGCCACGCCGCTGGTCGAAGATCCGCGCCTGAAGCTGCTGTCTTTTACCGGCGGACAGATCGGCTGGGACCTGAAAGCCAGGGCCGGCCACAAGAAAGTGACATTGGAGTTGGGCGGCAACGCGGCGTGCATCGTGGACGCCGATCAACAGCCGCATCTGGACCGGGTGATCGAGCGGCTGATTTTCGGCGCCTTTTACCAATCCGGACAAAGCTGCATCAGCGTGCAACGCATCTACGCGCACGCGTCGCTCTACGATGCACTGAAGAAGCGCCTGGTCGACGCCGTGAAAAAACTCAAGGCCGGCGACCCGAAAAAGAAGGACGTATTCCTCGGCCCGATGATCGACGAGGCCGCCGCCGAGCGCCTGGCCGGCTGGATCGATGAAGCGCAAAAAGCCGGCGGCAAGCTTCTTTGCGGAGGCAAGCGCAAAGGCAACATGCTCGAAGCCACGCTGATGGAAAACGTTCCGGACGATGCCAAGGTCAATCGCATGGAAGCATTCGGCCCCTTTGCCCTGCTGGCTCCGTTCAAGCGGCTGGACGATGCCATCGCCATGGTCAACGACTCCGACTACGGTCTGCAGGCAGGCATCTTCACCGACAGCCTGGCCCACGCCACGCGTGCGTGGAACGAGTTGGAGCAAGGCGGCGTGGTGGTGAACGACGTACCCAGCTTCCGCGTGGACAACATGCCTTATGGCGGCGTGAAGCTTTCCGGCATCGGCCGCGAAGGCGTGCGCTACGCCATCGAGGACATGACCGAGATTCGCTTGATGGTGATGCGCGAGCTTTGACGAGTTCGCGTGCCATCCGGCGCTCTCCTGCTCCGGCGGAGAGCGCCGCGTCCACTCAAGCCGTGGACACCGCCCCGGCCCTTCGCAGTTCTCCGCTCGCCTGCCGCAAGCGGTTCACGTCGCGCAGCGGCGGCGCACCGTGCTGGCGGCTGTATTCGCGGCTGAATTGCGACGGGCTCTCATAGCCCACGCGATGTGCCGCCGTCGCCACGTCGCAGCCTTCGGTCAGCAGCAAGCGCCTCGCCTCGTGCAGGCGCAGCACCTTCTGGTATTGCAGCGGGCTCATGGCGGTGATTTCGCGAAAATGATGGTGCAACGAGGACGCGCTCATATTGACTACGCTAGCCAGGTCCACGATGCGCAACGGCTTGTTGTAGTGCTGCTTGAGCCACTGGATCGCGCGGGCGATCTGCTGTCCTTGCCCGCCCGCGACGGCAATCAGCGCCAGTCGCGCGCCCTGTTCGCCGATCAGCAGGCGATAGATCAGCTCGCGCTCGATCAACGGCGCCAGCAGTGGCAGGTCGCGCGGTGAATCGAGCAGACGGACCAGGCGCAACAGCGGATCGAGAATTTCGCCACTGGCCGGCCTGACCGCCAGGCCGCGTGCGGTCGCCGTTGCCGGCTTGGGCAGCTTCACTTCCGACAGCCATTCTCCGATGCGCAGAGGGTCCAGGCGCAAGGTCAGGCACAGGCAGGGTTCTTGCGGCGAGGCTCTCATCACTTGTGCCGATACCGGCACGTCGATCGAGCTGATCAGATAGTCCCCGTGTTCCTGCTCGAAGCGCTCATCGCCCAGCAGGATGTGCTTGTTGCCCTGGAGCAGCAGCCCGAGACAGGGCTCGTACAAGGCGCAACTGCGGTCACTGGGAGCGTCGGCGCGAAAGAACGACAAGGCCGGCCAGGCGGTCGTGGTCACACCTTCGGTGCGGGCGTATCGTTCAATGGCAACTGTCAATTCCTCGCGATCCAGCTGCAGACGCGAGGATGAACCCATGGGCTTTGATGGATCGATCATGAGGAAAATCAGGCTTTCCTGGGGAGCGGACAGCTTGCCTGTTCCTACGAATGATGGCGAGCCCCTTCGCAAGGGTTTGTAGGATCAGGCAAACATTTCGCAGGATTCGGCTACCCGGTTTTCGGGCGTGCTCCGCATACTTGTGGTGGTTTATCTCTCTCGTCCCCCCAAGGAGAAACACGTGACTCAGAGCATCCGTGGTTATGCCGCGCAATCCGCCACGACCCCGCTGGCTCCGCACCAGTTCGAGCGCCGCGATGCGCGTCCGGACGACGTGGTGGTGGACATCCTGTATTGCGGCGTGTGCCACTCCGATATCCACCAGGCCCGCAATGAGTGGGGCGGCAGCAAGTACCCGCTGGTGCCCGGACACGAAATCGTCGGCCGGGTCGCCTCGGTCGGCAGCAAAGTCACCGCCTTCAAGCCCGGCGACATGGTCGGCGTCGGCTGCATGGTCGACTCCTGCCAGCATTGCGACGCCTGCGCACAGGGCCTCGAGCAATACTGCAAGGAAGGCACCACCTTCACCTACAACAGCAACGATCGCCAAGACGGGCTGCGCACCTATGGCGGTTACTCCGAGCGCATCGTCGTGTCGGACAAATTTGTGCTGCGTATTCCCGAAGGCGTCGATCCCAAGGCGGCCGCACCGCTGCTTTGCGCCGGTATCACCACCTGGTCGCCTTTGCGCCATTGGAAGGTCGGCAAGGGTCAGAAGGTGGCGGTGATCGGCCTGGGCGGCCTGGGCCACATGGGTCTGAAATTCGCCAAGGCGATGGGCGCGGATGTCACCTTGTTCACCCGTTCCCCCGACAAGGAAGACGAAGCCCTCCGCCTGGGCGCCGACCACGTGGTGTTGTCCACTGATCCGAAGCAGATGCAGGCCGTCGCCGGACAGTTCGATTTCATCCTCGATACGGTGCCGCACCCGCACGATCTGAACCCCTATCTGGCCACGCTGAAGCTCAACGGCGTGCACGTACTGGTCGGGCTGGTCGAACCGATCGAGCCGCCGGTGCACGCGGGCGGACTGATCTTCGGTCGCCGCTCGATTGCCGGATCGCTGATCGGCGGTATTGCGGAGACCCAGGAAATGCTGGATTTCTGCGCCAAGCACAACGTCAACGCCGACGTGGAAATGATCAACATCCAGGACATCAACGAGGCTTATGCACGCATGCTCAAGAGCGACGTGCGCTATCGTTTCGTGATCGATCTGGCTTCGCTGAAAAACCAGGCGTAATGGTTTACCCCTCCCCGCTTCGCGGGGAGGGCTACGGCGCTCATGGCGCGCCGTAGCGGCTGGGCGGCGGTGCGTTCCAGCCCATCAAGTTGTAAAAGTGAAAAGTCATCACGCCGTAATACTCGTGCACGGCCAGATCGGTCAGCGCCAGATTCCAGGCGTTGGGCCGCGCGGTCATTTGCACGTCGAGGTAATCCCCGCGCACGGGAATGGGGTCCATGCCGAAGTGCGCGAAATACGTCAGCGCCCGATTCAAATGGGTCGCCGATGACACCAGCACGACCTGCTCCGGCCGGTAGTCCTTGAGTATCGGCTGCACGAACTGCGCGTTCTGCCAGGTGTTCAAGCTGCGCGATTCCAGCAACAGGTCGGAACGGTCTACCCCCATCGACACCAGCACGTTGCTGCCAGCCACCGCTTCGGCCAGGCCGTTGTGCAGAGGGTCGCCGCCACTGAGCACGATCTTGCACTCGTTGCCGCCCTGGCGACAGGCGCGGTAAAGCGCATAGGCCTCGATCAGGCGGCCGTTGGCGAACACGTGCGGCTCCACCTGCGGCGTGCCGACAACGTGCGCCGTGCCCGCGCCCAACATCACGATGGCATTGCGTTGCGCCCAGGCAATGGTCGGCCGGGTCGCATACGGGGCCTGCAGGTATTTCAGCAGCAGGGCCGGCAAGGGTCCGCAGCCGGCGGCGAAAAAAAGCACCAGGCCAAGCCCCCAAAACGTCCACTGGCAACGGCGCCAGCGCACTCGCCCGAACGCGAGCCCCAGTAGAAACAATGCCAGCAGCAGGATCAGCATGCCCATCCTTCCGATAAAAGTCCGCAGCGTAGCGTATCCAACTGCGTCACTTCGCTTACCCTGCATCCCGTGAAACCGATATCGCACACGCTCGCCACTACGGCCCGCCATCTGGAAGAGATCCGCAAAAGCCGCTTTCTGGCCCAGGCCGCGCCCGTGGAGTCGCCGCCGCAGGCACTGGCCTACATACAGGCGATAAGCGATACAACGGCTACGCACAACTGCTGGGCTTATCGGATCGGGCAGGATTACCGCTTCAATGACGATGGCGAACCCGGGGGCACCGCCGGCCGGCCGATCCTGCAAGCGATCGAAGGACAAGGGATCGATCGCGTCGTGGTGGTCGTGACGCGCTGGTACGGCGGCATCAAGCTCGGCGCTGGCGGACTGGCGCGCGCCTACGGGGGCACCGCGGCGGAATGCCTGCGACTCGCCGAACGCAAGCCGATCGTGCTCATGGCGCGGCTGGGCGTGCATTGCGACTTCGCCGACCTGGCACGCATGCAGGCACGCCTCAAGGAGCTGGGAGCGCAGATCGAACAGGAAAACTTCGATGCCGACGGCGTGACCTTGCAGTTGCGCCTGCCGCAGGATCTTCTGGCCGAGGCCAAGCTGCGCATTGTCGATATCAGCCGCGGCCGCAGCGAGGCTTACCCGCTCGAATAAAAGCGCACCGGCCATTGTGGCGGCGGCCCACCGGCATTGCATGCCATGACAAGTTTTGTGGCGCCGTGTACAGCCAGGTTGGTCCCCCTGGCAACCCGGCCCAGCCTGGGCAAGGTAATCTGCCCCGGTCAGGCAATTGAATCGCCTGGCGCAGGCCCCAACGTCGACTCGAACCTGCACACGGCGAGGACTCATGAGTACACCCCCGGCGAACGATCCCAAACCGCGCGGCCGCGTCGGCTCGCTGCGCCTGCTGTGGCCCTTCGTGAAACCGCACTGGCGCCTGGTCGTCGGGTGGCTGGTATTCCTGGGCATCTCTTCGGGCGCCACCCTGGTGTTGCCTACCGCGGTTCGCCACATGATCGACCACGGCTTCCGCAATTCCAGCGTCGCGGCCATCAACAGCAGTTTCCTGGGCCTGTTCATAGTGGCGCTGGTGATGGCCTTCGCCACCGCGTCGCGGTTCTACTGCATCAGCCTGCTGGGCGAGCGCTCGCTCGCGGCGATGCGTTCGAAACTCTATGCCCACGTCATACGGTTGGACGTCGGCTTCTTCGAGCGCAGCCGCGTCGGCGAACTGATCTCGCGCCTGGGCACGGACACCGAACTGGTGCAGACGCTGGTCGGATCGAGCATCTCGGTGGCGCTGCGCAGCGCGGTGATGCTGATCGGCGCAACGGCTGCGATGATCTGGACCAGCCCGCGCCTGGCCGGGTTGACTGGCTTGGTGATTCCGGCAGTGGTGCTGCCGATCCTGATCCTTGGGCGCCGCGTGCAGAAGCTTTCCCGCGCCAGCCAGGACCGGCTGGCCGATGCGGCCGCGATCGCCAACGAAACCTTGAATGCGGCGCCGTCGGTGAAGGCTTATGCGCGTGAAGAAATCGAGAGCGATCGCTATGCCAACTCGATTCTCCGCGCGCTGAGCACGGCGCGGCTGCGCATCGGCACGCGCGCAGGACTCACCGCGGCGGTCATGGCGCTGTTCTTTGGCGCCATCACCCTGGTGCTCTGGGTCGGTGCGCGCGATGCGCTTGCCGGCACCCTGGACGTCGGCGTGCTGGCTCAGTTCCTGGTGTACGCGATGCTGTCGGGCGGTTCGGTGGTGGGATTGTCCGAGGTTTGGGGCGACGTGCTGCGTGCCGCCGGCGCCATCGAGCGAATCAGCGAATTGTTGGGCGAAGAGGCCACGATTGCCGACCCGCCGCACCCGCGCACCCTGCCCCGGCCGGTGCGCGGCGCACTGCGTTTCGACGCTGTGGAATTTCGTTATCCCACCCGCCCGGATGCTGCGGCGCTGCACGATTTCAACCTGGATATCCGCCCTGGCGAAACGGTAGCCCTGGTCGGCCCCTCCGGCGCCGGCAAGAGTACGGTGTTTGCGCTGCTGCTACGTTTCTATGATCCTCAGCGCGGCCAGATCAGCTTCGATGGCATCGACCTGCGTGCGCTGACGTTGCCGGAGTTGCGCGGAGCGATTGCCCTGGTTCCGCAGGAGACGGTGATCTTCGGCGGTACCGCTGCCGACAACATTCGCTTCGGCAGGCAAAGCGCCACCGATGAAGAAGTGCGCTCAGCAGCCCATGCCGCCGAGGCGCACGACTTCATCCAACTCCTGCAGAGCAACTACGACGCGGAACTGGGCGAACGAGGCGTGCGGCTATCCGGCGGACAGCGGCAACGCATCGCCATTGCGCGCGCGATCCTGCGCGATGCGCCGCTGCTCTTGCTGGACGAAGCCACCTCGTCGCTGGATGCGCAATCCGAAGCCGCCATCCAGCAAGCGCTGGAGCGCCTGGAAAAAGGGCGCACCACGCTGGTGATCGCGCATCGCCTGGCCACTGTGCAACGCGCCGATCGCATCGTGGTGATGGACGGTGGACGGATCGTGGCCCAAGGCACGCACGAAAGCCTGCTGGCCGAAGATGGTTTGTATGCAGAGCTGGCTCGGTTGCAGTTTGTGGCTTGAGCGTAGTTCGCTGATCGCCGGAGAGGTGAGCGAGTGAAGCGCGCTTCGATGCTGCTCTTCGCAAGCGTGGCCCCTCACCTCAATCCTCTCCCCGGAGGGGAGAGGAGGCAAAGGCAAAGAGCGTGTTATTCAAAAGAAAAAGCCCCGCTTAGCGGGGCTTTTTCGGAACTGCATGCAACGGCGTGAAATTACTGAGCGAGCTCGACCCCGGAAGCCTGAGCTCCCTTCGGGCCGGTGGTCACTTCAAACTTAACACGCTGGCCTTCTTGCAGACTGCGGAAGCCCTTGGCGTTGATCGCCGAGAAGTGGACAAACACGTCCTCCCCACCGTCCTCGGGTGCGATAAAGCCAAAACCCTTGGCGTCGTTGAACCACTTGACCGTACCGAAACGCATTGCGTGAACCTCTGAATCTAAGGACTGGATGCACCAAGTCTCTGCGAGAACCACCTCTACCCCTAGGTCCGCCGCCCCTGGCACAGGGAAAGTATCTGCATGTTTTCAGGTAAAGCGCAATATGCGCCTGCGTCTGGTGGGATCTGGACCCGGCCTCTTGCTCAAGCTTTGAGCAGTTCGGCGAGGATCGGCGGCACCTCCGCGGTGGCCGCGGCCAGGTGGGCGAAGATTTCCTCGATGCTGATTTCCGCCTCGTCGCCGCAACCGGCGGCAAAGTTGGCGACCAGCGCCAGGCAGGCGTAATCCAGCTCCAGTTCGCGGGCCAGGGCGGCTTCTGGCATGCCGGTCATGCCGACCAGATCGCAGCCGTCGCGCTTCATGCGGGCGATTTCGGCACGGGTCTCCAGGCGCGGACCCTGCGTGGCGCCGTAGCAACCGCCATCAATCACGCTCACCCCTGCCCGTTTGGCCGCGGCAAGCAAGGCGGTGCGCAAGGAGGCGGTATAAGGTTCGCTGAAATCGATGTGCTTGACCTCGGCACCCTCCACGTCGCAAAAACTTGTGTAGCGCCCATGGGTGTAGTCGATGATCTGTTCGGGCACCACGATCACGCGCGGCCCCATGTCGTCGCGAATCCCGCCGACCGCATTCACGCCGATGACCCGGCGCGCTCCCAGGTGGTGCAGCGCCCACAGGTTGGCGCGGTAGTTCACCCGATGGGGCGCCACCGTGTGGCTCTCGCCGTGGCGGGCCAGGAAGGCAATGCGGCGCCCGGCAAAATCGCCGATCACCACGTCGCCGGACGCTTTGCCGAACGGCGTGTCGACGCTTTGCCTCACGGGATTTTCCAAACCCGGAAACTGGTAAAGGCCGCTGCCGCCGATGACGGCCAGATCGATCGATGAAGTCATGAGATGCCTGATGCCATAGCTGAGATGGAGCGATGTAGTTGGAAAAGACTTAGTCTTTGAGCGCGTAGATGGCCGGCAGGTTGCGGCCCTGCTCGTAGTAGTCCATGCCGTAGCCGAAGACATACCGATCCGGCAGCTCCACGCCGTTGAAGTCGCTGCGGATACCCTCGACGCAACGATCGTGCCGCTTGCAGCACAACGTGGCTACCAGCACGCGCTTGGCGCCGCGGCGCAGGCAATCGTCACGTACCGCCTTGAGCGTGTGGCCTTCATCGAGAATGTCGTCGACCAGCAGCACGGTGCGGCCTTGCATTGCAGCGACCGGCTCGCGCAGCCAATGCAGATCGCTACCTGCGGTAGCGCCGCGGTAACGCGTTGCATGCACGTAGTCGAATTCCAGGTCGGTGCAAATAGCCAGCGCCAGTTGCCCGCCGAACATCAGCGCACCGTTCATGACGGTGAGAAACACGGCGCGTTCGCCGTCGAGTGCGGCGTCGATCGCACGGCCCATGTCGGCGATGAGCGTATCCAGCTCTTCGCGCCCGAACAGCAGGTCGGCGCTGAGCAGCGCATCGGCCAAAGAGGGAGGTGCCTGGGTGGAAGTCATGGTGGTTCCTTAGTGATCCATTGCCGTGACGCGCGCGACAAAACGGTCGCGCTGCGGATTGTCGAGCAGGCCTGCCCAGGTCGCGCCGATGGCGCCCCGCAAACTGGCAACGCGTTGCATGCTGGCCGGCGAAGGTGACGGCATCGCGGCAATGGCCTCCTCCACGACCTCCGGAAAACAGGCCAGCACCAGGTCGCAACCGGCCGCGAGGTGGGCATGGATGCGCTCCCTGACACCGCCGGCGGTACCGGCCGCCGCCATGCTGATGTCGTCGCTGATCACCGCTCCCTGGAAATCCAATTCGCCGCGCAGGATGTCCTGGATCCAGCGCCGTGAATAACCCGCCGGCTGATCGTCCACGGCGGGGTAGATCACGTGGGCCATCATGATCGCGTCAGCGTGCGCGTGGAACGCTTCCACGAAGGGGCGCAGGTCGTTCTGGCGGATCTCCTCCAACGAGCGGGGATCGATGGCCTGGGCCTTGTGCGTATCCGCCGCCACCGAGCCATGCCCGGGAAAATGCTTGAGGACGGCGGCCATGCCGCCCAGGTGCATGCCGCGAACGTAGGCGTGCACGAGCTCGCCGGCAATCGCCGGATCGGCATGAAAGGCACGGGTGCCGATCGCCGCGTTGCCGCGGGCAAGGTCGGCCACCGGTGCGAAACTGAAATCGACGCCGCTGGCACGCAGCTCGCTGGACATCACCCACGCATGTTCCTCGGCCAGGCGCACGGCCTCGACCGGGTCGCGGTCGTAGACCTCGCCGATCTTCGTCAGCGCAGGCAGACGGGTGAACCCGTCGCGGAAACGTTGCACGGGGCCGCCTTCCTGATCGACGGCGAGCAGAAAATCTTCACCCGCCACGGCGCGGATGGATTCCACCAAGGCCAGCAGTTGTTCGCGGCTGGCGTAATTGCGCGAGAAAAAGATCACGCCGGCTACGCCCGGGGCGGTCAGCCAAGCCGCTTCACGGGGTTGCAACTCGGTGCCGGCAATACCTATCAACAACATCAGACGTGCTCTCCGGAAACAGGCCGTGCGTCGGCTGCCGCACGTTCGGCGTCGCTCCACCGGGCAAACGGATGGTCGATCAGATTGACGTTGTAGTAGCGCACCAGATCGCTGACTTCGCGCCCCAGCCACACAGGACGCGGAAACGCTGCATCGGCGGCAGGCAACTCGATTTCGGCAACGATCAGGCCGTGGTTGTGCCCGTGGAATTCGTCGATCTCGAACAGCCAGCCATCGACCTCGACGTGATGGCGGGTCTTTTCCAGCACGCCGTCGCACAGTGTCGCCAGCATCGTTTGCGCATCGGCCAGCGGCAAGGGCAGCTCGTATTCGGCACGGGATACGCCCAGCTCCACCGATTTGATGTTGAGCCATGCCTGCTCGCCGCTGATGCGCACGCGCACCGATGCCCGCGCGGTTCCGTCGCGCAAGGCGCGAACATCGACCAGATAACCCTGGGCGATAGGCTTGCTGCCCGTAACGGCTGCCCGCCAGGTGTCGTCGGCGAGCAGAAACTTGCGTTCGATCTCGATACCCATCGGCGGATGTTACCTGCGTTCGAACAGGGCGATGGATTCGACGTGTGCCGTGTGCGGAAACATGTCCATCACACCCGCCGAAACCAGGCGGAATCCGTGCCGGTTGACCAGGATGCCGGCATCGCGCGCCAGCGAGGCGGGATGGCACGACACGTAGACGATGCGCCGGGTCTCTGCGTGCGGCAAATACTCCAGCACCTTGTCTGCGCCGGCACGCGGCGGGTCGAGCAGCAGCTTGTCCCAGGGTTTGCGCGCCCAATCGGTGCCGCGCTGGTCCTCGAACAAGTTGGCGACGTGGAAGTGCGCATTGGCGATGCCGTTGCGCGCTGCATTCTCGGCCGCACGCGCCACCAGGCCGTGCTCGCCTTCGACGCCCGTCACTTCGGCTACCCGGCGCGCCAGCGGCAGGGTGAAGTTGCCCAGCCCGCAGAAGAGATCGAGCACGCGATCCTGCCGTTGCGGGTCGAGCAATTGCAGCGCGTGCGCCATCATGCGCCGATTCATGCCGGCGTTGACCTGCACGAAATCGAGCGGCTGGAATTCGAGTTCGACATCATCGATGCCCTCGCCCGCCGGAATGCGAAATGCGAGCCGAGGATGCTCGGGCCACAGCGGATGCACGCTGCTGATGCCACCGGGCTGAAGATAGATGGCAAAGCCGTGTTCCTGCGCAAACGCGATCAGCTTGGCGCGATCGCCTTCGCTCAAGGGTTTCAGGTGGCGAAACACCAGGGCGATGGTGTCGTCGCCGGCGGCAAACTCGATCTGCGCAATATCGGCCGCCGCATCCATGCCGCCCACCAGTTCGCCGAGCAGGCCGATCTTCGGGCCAAGCGCCGGATGCACGACGTCGCAATGGATGATGTCGGCAACGAAGCGCGGATTGCTTTCTTCGCGGAAGCCCACCAGCACGCGCCCTTTCTTGGCCACCGCGCGCACCGACAGACGGCCTTTGCGGCGGTAGCCCCAGGCATCGTCGGTCAGCGGCGGCAACCAGCTTTCCGGTTCCACCTTGCCGATGCGCGTGAAGTTGTCCACCAGCACGCGCTGCTTGGCTTCGATCTGCGCCTGCGCATCCAGGTGCTGCAGCGAGCAGCCGCCGCATTGGCCGAAATGGCGGCAACGCGGTTCCACCCGGTGCGGGGAACGGGTGATCACCTCGATGGTTTCCGCTTCGTCGAAATTGCGGTGGCGCTTGCGGATTTTCATCCGCACCTGCTCGCCGAGCAGCGCTCCGGCGACAAATACCGTCTTGCCGTCGATGCGGGCCACACCCCGGCCGTCGTGACTCAAATCGGTGATGGGGGCTTCGAACTCGTTCATCGGCACTCTTGGAAAACGTGAAGCCCGGATCGGCCGACCCGGGCGGAGGAAAGTTTGGAATCGGGCGAAACGAGCCCGGCCACGCATGATACCAGCGGCCGGCGGGGCCTACCGCTCAGTGACCGCCCCCTGGGAGGCCGCTTTCAGGCGATGGACCAGGACCGGCCATTCCACCCGCGTCTGTTCGCCCACCACGTGCAGATAGGGCAAGCCGCTCCCCTCGACAATGGTGTAGTTGCTGGCGTCGCCGTTATCCAGGCCGCTGAGGTTGCATACGCCATTTTGCAGACTGGCGTTGATGCCCATGCGCTTGTAATTGAGGCTGTTCTTGAACAGCTTCAGCACCGCGCCCTGCAAGCCGCTCGCCGGCGCACCGCCGGTGATGACGGAAAGATTGTTGGCGGCGCGCAGACTGATGCGCCCACCGGCCTGGGCCAACAGGGACGCCTTGAAGGCGAGCGGGTTGCCGCCGGCCAGTTGCAGGTCCTCGATGGAGCCGTCCAGCCATCCGCTCATGCTGCCGAAATTGAACGTATCGGCCAGCGGGGCCAGGTCCAGGTGATGCAGGCTGATGTCCGCTCCTACGACCGGGACGACGCCGAAAGGTTGTTCGACGGACAGGTGATTGATCGCAACGGAGCCATCGAAGGCCTGGATGGCCAGCTCGCCTTCCAACGCGTAGTGGCCGTCCAGCCATTGCATCGAAGAAATATTGCCGCCGAGCCGGCCGGGGAACGGGGTCCAACCCATGCTTTGTGCCAGTGCAGCCACATCCACATTGGACAGGTTTGCCGCCAGATCGACACGTTCCGCCTTCGCGGCCGCCGGCCGCCACGCGAAGCTCGCGACGCGCATCTGCCCCTTGAGCAGCGGGATCTCGAGCGGCGATTGCAGACTCAAGGCACCGCCGTGGCTACGCCAGCGAGTCTGCTCTGCACCGATGCCGAACTGGCGCAGCACCAGTTGATTCCAACCCAGGATCGTTACCGGCCGGTCGCCTTGGGCCGACCAATCGACATCGCCGTGCACGCCATCGGCCTGCCAATGCCCGCCGCCATCGGCAAGGTCGAGTCCGTCAGTGTGGAACGCAAAGCTGTGCAAGGCGTCGGCAGCGTAGTCGACGTGCCCCTCGACCTGCCCCGCGACACGAAGATTGGGCGCAGCGGCGCTATCGAGCCAGGGCTGACCGTAACGATCGTAGGCTGCCGGGAAGCGGGCCTGGAAATGATCCAGCCGGATTTTTTGCAAACGGCCTTTGGCATCGATGGAAAGCGAGCCGTCCAGTTGCATGGCGTCGACATCGTCCATGCGCAAATGGCTGATGGTCAGGCCGCCCTTCTCCACGTTGGCACCCAGATCGAACACCACATCGTGCGCAGGAAGCCGCGCCAGCACCGGACCTAGCTGCAACTGGCCGCCGTGCACGCCGCCGTTGAGCGCAAGCTGGGCGGGATGGCCGGTGGCGTCGAGCGAGAAACGAGCGTGACCGACGAGATCCTCTCCGCCCGGATTGCCTGATGGGGTGAGGAACTTGAGATCCGCAACCGTAAAATCGCCGGACGACTGATAGCCCTCTCCACGCATGTCCAGCGCAAGATCCGCATCGAGCTTTCCACCCGTAATGTGTCCGGGCCACGACGCGCTCAATATCCCCTGCAGCCAGGCGGCGGGGAGATTGCGCAAGTTGATCTGCGCATGGCTGGGCTGATCGAGCGGGAAAGCCGTGTTGATCAGCGTTGGCCCCTGGTTGGTGTTGATCGCCAGGGTATTGGCCGAGGCGTCCACCACCAGGCTCACGACGGCATTGCTCAATGCCCCGCCGGGCGCGCCGCTCAATTGCACCTTGCCATCGAACATCCAGCGCATCTGCGCGTCGCGGTGCAGGTTGCCCTCTAACGTGAGCCCTACGTGCCGCCAGCCAAAGACCGGAATGTCCGCCTTGGCTGCCTGCAAGGTAATCTGCAACGTATCGGGAGTGGCACCAGGGGCCAGCCGTGCCCGCACGTCCTGCAGGCTGACACCGGACACGTCGACCCGCTTGGCTGCCAGCACGGTATCCGCCCACGCGGGCATCGCCCCGAAGAGGCCGCAAAGCACACACATGCACAGCAGCAGGCGGAGGGGAGCACACATCATGTACGCCCATTCTGCCAAACTCAGCTGAACGATACGGACATGAAACGCATGCAGGGACTATCCAGCCCCCCCTCTGATCGTTTATCAGCGCCCCGGGTCCTGGTAGCCGATGACGATGAAACCAGCCTCTGCTTCCTGGGCGATGCGCTGCATCGGCTCGGCGCCATCGTCACACTGAGTCCGGATGGCAGCTCCGCCCTTGACCGCGCACGCAGCGAAATATTTGATTTATTGATACTCGATTGCCGCATGCCGGGCGGCGATGCCGAAAGCGTGCTGAGGGATTTGCGCAATACCCATGAAGCACATTCGGTCTGCGCCCCCGCCGTGGCCAGCAGCGCGGAAATCGACGCACAGGCTAGACGGAGGTTGCTCGCTGCCGGCTTTCATGCCGTGCTGCTGAAACCCTGCACATTGAGCGACCTGAGAGACATCCTCGCCCTGGCGGTGACGGACAGGCAGAAGCTGCCCTTGCTGGATGATGGGCAGGCGCTGAGTGCAGGTGGCTCGCCGGCCGTCGTGCAAGCCTTGCGCGGCCTGTTCTACCAGGAACTGATAACTATCGACCGGGAACTGGAAACGTTGTGCCAGGACGCCAAGACACTGGAAGCACGCCTGCACAAGCTGCGGTCATCCTGCGGCTTTTGCGGTGCCATCTCGTTGGGCGAGCACGCGGCATCGTTGCAGCAGCACCTGAAACTCTCGCATCAGGGGGCGATGCTGCCCTTGGGGGAGTTTCGCCAATCGCTGCGGCAGACCATCCAGGCGCTAGGCACGCCTTGATGGCGTCATCGTCGCGTGAGCGCTCCGCGCAGAACGCGCCATGCACGCAGTTCTATGCCACCCAGGTGAAAACGAATCAGCTCGCGCATCATGCCGCGCAATGCATGCAAGCCCTGCGCGTCGGGCATGGCATCCCGCTGCAGCGACAACAGATCGCCCCCGCGCACGGCGTGGGGTTCGGGCACGCGACAACGCACGGGACCATGCTCGGGGCGGTAGACATACAAAGACTCGGCCTGTAGCGGCTCGCCCAGGTCCGCATCCTCTTCGAGCTGCAGCGCATAGCCCAATGCCGCGAGCAGGTCGCGCTCGAAACGGCGCAACTGCCACGCCAGCGGCGGCTGCCCGGCCATGCGCTCGAGAGCCCGCGCATAGGCGGCATACAGTGATGGGTGCGGATCCTGGCGTTCGGTCAGGCGCACGACCAGCTCGTTGACATACAAGCCAGCCAGGCCGGCATCTCCGGACAAACGCTGCGCCGGGCCCGCCGGCTCGGCGGTCCGCAAGGTAGCCAATTCGCCGCGAAGCTGCAGGTCCAGCAGCAGCGGCTGGAAGGGCTCGAGTTGTGAGCGCAGCATGCGGCCGCGCTCACTGCGCACGCCACGCGCCACGACGCCCAGGCGGCCGTGGTCGCGGGTAAAGCATTCAAGCAGTAGCGAGGTTTCCCGATACGGCCGGCTGTGCAGCACGAAGGCAGGTTGTTGCTCGATCAGCATCCTGGTGCCTTTCCCTGCCGGGCTCAGGTATCAGTCGGTATAGCCGAACTGCTTGAGCATGGACTCGTCGTCCACCCAGCCTTCACGCACCTTGACCCACAGGCGCAGGAAGACTTTGCGGTCGAACATCTTTTCCATGTGCCGGCGCGCGGCAGTTCCAATGGCCTTTAGCTGCTCCCCGCCCTGCCCGATGACGATGGCTTTTTGCCCATCGCGCTCGACCCAGATCACGGCGTGGATCTCGGCCACGCCATCCTCGCGATCCTTGAACTGCTCGATTTCGACCGTCGTGGCATAGGGCAACTCCTGGTCGAGCCGCAGCATCAATTGCTCGCGCACCATTTCGGCGGCCAGGAAGCGTTCGCTGCGGTCGGTGATTTCGTCTTCGCCGAAGATCGGCGCACGCACCGGCAGGCGGGACAGAATGTCCTTGGTCAGCGATTCCAGACCCTTGCGCTTCAACGCACT
This sequence comes from Dyella mobilis, assembly GCF_016904945.1. Lineage (GTDB taxonomy): Bacteria > Pseudomonadota > Gammaproteobacteria > Xanthomonadales > Rhodanobacteraceae > Dyella_B > Dyella_B mobilis. Next base: position 978,667 of record NZ_JADIKF010000039.1, on the reverse strand, counting down.
GATGTAATGCACGGATTCGAAGCTGTGCTTTTCGCACAACTCCGCGACGAAGGGCAGCATGGTGGACTTGTCTTTGCTGAGGTCCACCTTGTTGATGACCAGCAGCCGGGGAACGTTCTGCTCGGCCAGGGCTTCGTAAAGCGCCTGATCCTCATCGGTCCAGCGGCCAGCTTCGATCACCTGCACGGCCAGCTCAACCTCGCTGATGGCCGAGCGCACCGCGCGATTGAGGCTGCGGTTCATCGCACGCTTGGCGCCGCGATGCAGACCCGGCGTGTCGACGTAAAGAACCTGCCCGGCCTCGCTGGTGGCAATGCCGAGAATGCGGTGGCGCGTGGTCTGCGGCCGTGGGCTGACGATGGACAGGCGAAAGCCGATCAGCGCATTGAGCAAGGTCGACTTGCCGACGTTCGGGCGGCCAGCCAGTGCTACGAAACCGCATCGGAAATCCGGATGGGGCAGTTCGTTTTGGGCGATGTCATCGTCGCGTTCGTCGTTCATGGCACGCAATACTCTTTATAGATACTTTTTGTAGGCGGGTATAAGCATGGCTCCGCACACCGGCGAACGCCACTGATTTAAACAAGCGGAGGTAAGACCGGAACAGGCCGGGAGGGCGGACTCAGCCCCCGTCCTGGGCCTCCTGCAGGCGGCTCAGGACGATTTCGGCGGCATCCTGTTCGGCCAGACGCCGGCTGCCGCCGCGGCCGGAGGCAGTGACAACCAAGGGTTCGCTCACCGCGCAATTCACATCGAAGGTCCGTGCATGGTCCTCGCCTTCGGCCCCCACCAACTCGTACTGAGGCAGAGGCCAGCCACGGGCCTGCAGCCATTCCTGCAGCCGGGTCTTGGCATCCTTGGATGAGCGCGGCAACGCGGCCACGCGGTCGGCAAACAGGGTGCGGACAGCCTTGCGGCAGGCTTCGAAGCCCGCGTCCAGGTAAACCGCCGCCACCAGGGCCTCGAACGCGTCGGCAAGAATCGAATCGCGCCGGAAACCGCCGCTCTTCAGTTCGCCGGAGCCCAGCTTGAGGCGATCGCCCAGTTCCAGCTCCCGGGCCATCACCGCCAGGGCCTGCCCGTTGACCAGTTGCGCGCGCAGGCGTGACATTTCACCCTCGGACGCTTTCGGATGCGTTTCGTAGAGCATTTCCGCGACGATCGCGCCGAGCAGGGCGTCGCCGAGAAATTCCATGCGCTCGTTATTGGGCTTGCCCGCGCTGCGATGGGTCAAGGCCAGCGCGGCAAGCGAGGTATCGCGAAAATGATGAAGCAGTTCCACTTACGTTCTTAGTTCGGCGCCGCGATATTGCCCTGGATGGGCACGGCCTTTTCAAAGTGGACGAGGAAGTCGATGTTGTAAATGAACGGAATGTCCTTGTCATAGGCAACGCGCAATTCCGACCCCTGCGCGCCTTGTCCGATCGAGATGTCGCCGGCCTGGACGGTATCGTCGCCGACGTATTGGTAGTTCATTCTCTTCATGAGATCGCGACGGATTTCTTCCGGCGATTTTCCGTCCACGTTTTCGCTGGACACTTCGGTCATGGCTTTTTGCACGCCCATGAATTCGGTGTAGGCGGGAACCAGCTTCATCGCCATATAGGCGAAAAAGCCGGCCACCAGTACCACGATCAAAAACGAAAACAACGTAATACCCGTTTGCCTGGATTGCATAGTCCCCTCGCTATGTCGCCCTTGTGGCGCGCCTTGCCTGAACCCGTTTGCGCATACTTTGCCCGGTCGGCGCGCCCGCCGCCAGCGACGCGTTCACGATTCCGTCCGGGCCGGCGCGCCCACTCAACGAATGAGCATGCCGATCCGATGGAAATCCACGGCCCCGGTGTGCACGCCCTTCCAGCTGAACCAGATCATGAAAGCCTTGCCGACCAGGTTTTGCTCCGGCATGCAGCCCCACCAGCGGCTGTCTTCGCTGTTTTCACGGTCGTCGCCCATCACGATGTAGCAATTTGGCGGCACGACCGACGGTACCCGCGCATTCGGGATAGGCGGCGTCTGCAGGGAAGGCATGCGCGCGATCAAGTGATTCGCCGTGCCCAACTGCTCGCTCCAGATGGTTGCGCCGTTATAGAGCAGGTAGTTGTCTTCCGAACGGCTCACATTGCCCTTGAAGGGGCCGATCTGCGTATCGATGACCGGCTTGCCGTTGATGACGATCTGGCTGTCGTGCACCTCGATGGTGTCGCCAGGAAGGCCCACCACGCGCTTGATCCAGTTCTGGCTGGCGACCGGTGCGTGAGGATCGGCGCAAGTCACGTCGCCACTGCGAATGACGTTGCCGTTTTCGTCCTGGCAAAGAAAGCCGGGAAACCGGAATACCACGACATCGCCGCGCTTGGGCTCGCCCACGCTGACGATCTTGTTGTTGAAGGCCGGCAGGCGCAGGCCGTAGGCAAACTTGTTGACCAGGATGAAGTCGCCGACATCCAGCGTGGGCATCATCGATCCCGACGGAATGCGGAACGGTTCGGCCACGAAAGAACGCAGCAGCAGCACGACGAAGATCACCGGGAACAGCGAACGCGCCCAATCTACCGGAGCCGGATCGCGATACTCCTCGCCCGCTGCATCGTATTTCGCCTTGCGATTCTTATAGAAAAACAGGCGATCAAGGCCCCATACCACGCCAAAAACGACGGTAAGGACGAGCAAAATGGCCGAAAAATCAAAATCCATGCAATGACTCCATAGCGTGTTGCTATTTGTCCACTTTGAGTACGGCGAGGAAGGCTTCCTGCGGAATCTCGACCCGGCCGACCTGCTTCATGCGCTTCTTGCCTTCTTTTTGCTTTTCCAGAAGCTTCTTCTTACGGCTGACGTCGCCGCCATAGCACTTGGCAAGCACGTTTTTGCGCAACGCCTTGACCGTGGAACGCGCGATGATCTGCGCGCCGATGGCGGCCTGAATGGCCACGTCGAACTGCTGGCGCGGAATCAAATCCTTCATGCGCTCCACCAGCTCGCGCCCGCGGCGATCGGCATGACTGCGGTGCACGATCAGGCTGAGTGCGTCGACGCGGTCGCCATTGATCAGCACGTCCACGCGCACGAACGGACCGGCATCGAAGCGCTCGAGGTGATAGTCCATCGAGGCGTAGCCGCGCGACACCGATTTGAGCTTGTCGAAGAAATCCAGCACCACTTCGGCCAGCGGCAATTCGTAGCTGATCTGCACCTGGGTGGCCAGGTACTGGATCGAGCGCTGCACACCACGCTTCTCTTCACACAAGGTGATGATGTTGCCGATGTAGTCGGGCGGCGTGAGGATGTTCGCCACGATGATCGGCTCGCGGATCTCTTCGATCTGCGGTGACGCCGGCAGGCGAGCGGGGTTGTCCAGCTCCATCACCGTGCCGTCGGTCTTGAGGATCTCGTAGACCACCGTCGGCGCCGTAGTGATGAGGTTGAGATCGTATTCGCGCTCCAGGCGCTCCTGCACGATCTCCATGTGCAGCATGCCGAGGAAGCCGCAGCGGAAACCGAAACCCATCGCTTCGGAGCTTTCCGGCTCGAAGAACAAGGCGGCATCGTTAAGGCGCAGCTTGTCCAGCGCTTCGCGCAAGGCGGGGTAATCGTCGGCCGAGACCGGAAACAGGCCGGCGAACACGCGCGGCTGCATGGTCTGGAAACCGGGCAAGGGATGCGGCGCCGGCTTGCCGGCCTGGGTCAGGGTGTCGCCCACCGGGGCGCCGTGCACGTCCTTGATGGCGGCCGTGATCCAGCCCACCTCGCCCGCCGAAAGCTTGTCGAGCTTCTTGCGCTTGGGCGTGAATACGCCCACTTCGCTGACTTCGTGGGTACGCCCGGTCGACATCACCTGCAGCTTGTCGCCCGGCTTGATATCGCCCTGCATGATGCGCACCAGCGACACCACACCCAGGTAGTTGTCGAACCAGGAATCGATGATCAGCGCCTGCAGGCGATCGGTGTCGCGCGGCTTCGGCGCAGGGATGCGCGCAACGATCGCCTCGAGCACTTCGATGACGTTCTGCCCGGTCTTGGCGCTGACCGCCACGGCGTCGGTGGCATCGATGCCGATCACCGCCTCGATCTCGCCTTTCACCTTTTCCGGATCGGCCGTGGGCAGGTCGATCTTGTTGAGCACGGGCACCACTTCCAGCCCCTGCTCCACCGCCGTATAGCAGTTCGCTACGGACTGCGCTTCCACGCCCTGCGCGGCGTCGACCACCAGCAGCGCGCCTTCGCAGGCGGCGAGCGAGCGGCTCACTTCATAGGAGAAGTCGACGTGCCCGGGCGTGTCGATGAAATTGAGCTGATAGGTCTTGCCGTCCCTTGCCTTGTAAGGAAGGGATACGGACTGGGCCTTGATGGTGATGCCACGCTCGCGTTCGATCGGGTTGCTGTCCAGCACCTGGGCTTCCATTTCACGCTCGGCCAGTCCTCCGCAAATCTGGATGATGCGGTCGGCAAGCGTGGATTTGCCGTGATCGATGTGGGCGATGATGGAGAAATTGCGGATCAGGTCCATGGAATGCACTGTCAGCGTCACAACCCGGCGCGACGCGCGGGCAGCCTATCACCGGGATGGCGACATTAGCCGTTCATTATCGCATGGATTGAGAAACCGAACCGAACCGGGCGCGCCGCAGTCAGGGACCTGTCACGTGACAGGCCCCTGGGTCAGGCGAGGTCAGTCGTTTTGGTCGGGCACGGTCAAGGCGATGAAATTGCTGCTGTCACCACGGCGCACCAGCAGCAGCACGGTATCCCCGGGTTTCACCCCCGCGGTCGCGGCACGGAAGGCCTCCACGCTGCCAACCTTCTTCTGGTTGACCATCAGGATCACGTCGCCAGGCTGCAGTCCGGCCTGAGCGGCAACCGTTCCGGTCACGTTGGTGATGGCTACGCCCTCGCCCGCTTGCAGGCCGAGCTGGCTGCGCGTGGACGCATCCACGCTCTCTACGCTAAGACCCAGCGCATCAGCCCCCTTGCTCGGCGCAGCCGCCCCGGCTCCGGCAACCGAATTCTGGTTGCGCGGCATGGTGCCGATGGTCGCGTTGATGGTCTTTTCCTTGCCATCGCGCAAGATTTGCACCGGCACGGTGGTGCCCGGCGGAGTCATCGATACCAGCGGCGGCAGATCCGCCCCCTGGTCGATCGTGTGCCCATTGAACCCAAGGATGATGTCGCCCGCCTGCAAGCCGGCCTTTTGCGCGGCGCTACCCGGCGTCACCGTCACCACGATCGCACCTTGCGCGCGATCCAGCTTGAGCGCCTTCACCACATCGTCGTCGACGGGCTTGACCTCCACGCCCAACTGGCCGCGAGTGACGTAGCCCTTGGTCTTGAGCTGGCCGACGACGTTCATGGCCAAATCGATCGGGATTGAAAAGGCAACGCCCTGATAACCGCCCGAGCTCGAATAGATCTGCGAATTCACGCCAACCACCTGACCCTGCAGGTTGAATAGGGGGCCGCCGGAATTGCCTCGGTTGATCGGCACGTCGGTCTGAATGAACGAGGTGGCCGGCTGATCCTGGCTGCCCAGGTTGCGACCGACAGCGCTGATGATGCCCTGCGTCACGGTGTAGTCGAAACCGAACGGCGAGCCGATCGCCAGCACCCATTGCCCCGGCTTGAGCAAGCGCGAGTCGCCAATGCTCACCGCCGGCAGATTGCTCCGCGCATCCACCTTCAACAGGGCAATGTCATAGGTTGCATCCGTGCCGACCACCTTGGCCGTCAGCGTGCGGCGATCCTGCAGGCGAACCGTTACCGTATCGGCGCCTTCCACCACGTGATTGTTGGTGATGATGTAGCCGTCGCCGGAAATGATGAAGCCCGAACCCAGCGAAGTGTGGGCCTGGTCTTCAGGTGAGGGCATCATCGGCATGCCGAAGAATCGCCGGAAAATTTCCGCCTGTCCCGGATCCATGCCCTGCATGGGCATGCCGCGCGCTCCCTTGGGGCGGCGACCGGTGTACTTCGCCTCCACTTGCACGACGGCCGGGGCGTTTTTCTGCACGATTCCGGTGAAATCGGGCAGTCCGGCAACCGTCGGGGCGGCTTGCGCCCACGCCATGCCGGGACTGGCGAATCCCACGACCAAGGCGCAGCACATCAAGCCGCTGAAAAGACGAGTGCTGACGAGACGGGGGTGACTCATGGTTCCTCCTCGATTCTGGGCAGCCCGACTCCCGCTCCGTGGCTCGTAGCGTGGGAACGAGAAGGGGGGCCAACTTTTAAGAAAGGGACTGCAGGCCTCTCAGCCTGGATGCAAGGAAAGGCGGGGCATCAACGCCCCGCACCTACCTGGTAGGCCGGCTGCTGCCGCACCGCGGACTTGGCCTGCGGCGTATCGATCAGCAGCAGGTAGCTGCCGTCGTGATTGTTCATGGCTCGATAGCCATTCACGGAATAGCGCTGCCCCGCCTGATACTGCTGGAACAACGGGTTGTCGGACGGATCACCCAATGTCACGGACGCACGCTGGCTGAGTCCGGAGGCCGAATAGGCACTCAGCGAGGGCGGCACGGCAGCCAGTACATCGTTGCTGGCGTGCACCGGATTGACCGATGCCAGCGCCGCATCGGCATGGCCCCCTTGGGGGCTTACGTCGGCGGTGGTCCGGGCGGCGCGTGCGGAATCAGGTGCCGTAGGCTGCGAGACCATCAGCGCGACCACGGCCACGCTGGCGGCGATGGCGCCGCCCACGGACAGGCGCAGCCAGTCGCGGCGCTTGTGCGCTACCGGACTTGCCTCCTGCTCGCCTTCGATGACCTCCATCACGCGCATCGCGAAGCCGACACTGGCCACCGCCGGCAGCTGGCGTCGCAAGCTGTCGCCGGCGACGTGATAGCGGGCCCAGGCATCTACCAGCGAAGCATCGCGATCCAGCCTGCGCAGCAAAAAGCGCAGTTCGTCTTTGGACAGTTGCCCGTCCATCGCCGAGGAAATGTTTTCCATGTTCGCTTCACTCATGACATCCGATCCTCGCGGTCTGAAAGCAGTGGCCGCAACTTTTCATCGATCGCCTCACGTGCCCGGAAGATGCGTGAACGCACCGTGCCTATCGGGCAGCCCATGGCTTCGGCAATCTCTTCGTAGCTGAGGCCTTCCACTTCACGCAGGGTGATGGCCGTCCGCAGCTCCTCAGGCAACGCTTGGACAGTGTTAAACACCGTTTGTTCAATTTCCTGGCGCATTAATTCGCGCTCGGGGGTGGCCCCCTCCTGCATGCGGTCGGCTCCGGGCACGAAAACCGCGTCCTCGACCGCAATATCGTCCATGGGCGGGCGCCGCCCCATGGCCACCAGGTGGTTCTTGGCCGTATTCACGGCAATCTTGTACATCCAGGTATAGAAAGCACTTTCCCCACGGAACGAGCCAATGGCCCGCCAAGCGCGCACGAAGGCCTCCTGAGCCACGTCTTCGCACTCGGCATGATTGTGCACGTACCGGGAAATCAGCCCCAGGACCTTGTGCTGGTACTTGCGCACGAGCAAATCGAAAGCACGCTTGTCCCCATTTTGAACACGCTCAACCAGCGCACTATCGAGTTCGTTCTCGCCCATCCGGGCCGTCTCCTTCGTTTCTGCACCATACCGGAATGCCGTCCATCGGATGGGTAGGCTGATCTGACCCTGTCCGCACGCGCAAGTTCAGCACGAACGTCGAGCTCCCGTTGGCATTCTAGGATATGGCCATCCAGGCCGGGCTCAAGCCGGCAGCTTTTCCAGGGCGCCGGACAGCAGGCGCTCCCGCTCTGCCAGCAGGCGCTCGAAACTGGCCTGGGGCAGCGGGCGGCAGAACAGATACCCCTGCAGCTCATCGCAATGATTGGCACGCAGGAATTGCAGGTGCTGTTCGATCTCCACGCCCTCCGCCACCACACCGCGCTTCAATCGATGCGCCATCTCGATGGTGGCGCGGACAATGGCTTCATCGTCCGGGTCCACCCCGATATTGCGCACGAAACTCTGGTCGATCTTGATGCGGTCGGCGGGCAGCTTGCGCAGGTAGTCCAGGGAAGCGGCACCGGTGCCGAAATCGTCGATGGCGATGTGGCAACCCAGCCGATGCAACTTTTGCATGTTTTCCATCAAGTTTGGGGCCGCCTTGATGCTGATGCTCTCGGTGACCTCCAGTTCCAGTTGGTTCGGGTCCAATCCCGTTTCCTGGAGCACGGTGGCCACGACCTCGGAGAGATCGGGCTGCATCAATTGCACGGCCGAAAGATTCACCCCGATCCGCAGACCCAGGCCGAAACGGTCTTCCCAGGCCTTTGCCTGTTTGCAGGCATTGCGCAGCACCCACTCGCCGATCGAAACGATCAGCCCGGTTTCCTCGGCCAGCGGAATGAAGAAGCCCGGACCGATGTTGCCCAGTTCCGGATGCTCCCAGCGCAGCAAGGCTTCCATGCCGACGATGTCTTCCGTCCCCGCATTGATCTGCGGCTGATAGAACACGCGCAGCTCGCCGTTGCCTTCGGCATGGCGAAGGCGCGCTTTCAGAGCCGCGTTTTGCTGCTCCTGGGCCGGGCTGACGTCGTAGACACGGTAGTTGTTGCGCCCCATGCTCTTGGCCGCGTACATGGCCTCGTCGGCATGCTTGAGCAAGGTTTCGGCATCCGGCGCATCTTCCGGGAAAAAACTCACGCCGATGGATGCAGTCACCTGCAATTCCGGACCGTCGTCCAGATGCAGAGGCACGTCCATCAACTGCACGATCTTTTCGGCGACGCGCAGCACATCATCCGTTTTCACGATGTGCCGCAGCACGATGGTGAACTCGTCGCCGGCGTAGCGAGCCACGGTATCGGAGGCACGCACACTGCTGCGCAGCCGCTGCGTGACGGCAACCAGCACCTGGTCGCCCACGGCGTGGCCAAGCGTATCGTTGATGAACTTGAAACGATCAAGGTCGACGAACAGCACCGCAAACGTTTCGCCGGTACGGTTCGCCTCGCGAATGATGGTATCGAGGCGATCGTTGAACAGCAGGCGGTTGGGCAATCCCGTCAAGGCATCCAGCAGGCCTTCGGCGCGACCCTGTTCGCGCGTGCGCCGCAACTCGAGCGTGTGCGCAAAGTGCGCCGCTGCGCAATGCAATACCGGCGCCACGATCTCCGAATTTCCGAACGGATTGCAACTGCCGGCGAGCAAGGCGCCGAGCACGTTGCGGCGCTCGTCGAGCAAAGGCAGACCTACGAAGCCGCGCAATCCCAACTGGCCGATCAGCGGATCGACATCCGCCAGGCGCCTGGCATCGTGCGGATGCATCAGGGCGCGTCCACCCAGCACCAGACGCAGAGAACTCTGCAATTGCGGACCCGGCAAAAGATGATCGTCGCCACGCCAGCGCTGGATGACCTGGGCCGGGACGCTGCTCTCCTCCGGGCGCGCCGACCACACGGCCAGATAATCCAGGCCCATTTCGTCGAGCAGCAACTGCGCCGCTTCCATCACACCGGCGTCGTCGTGCCCACCGCTGAAAAGGCGCGCGAGCAAGCCGAGCGCCACGGCAGGACGGACGCCTGCGCGATCGCTGCGAAACTGCAATGCGATCAAAGCACGGCCGGCATGATTCACCCGGCGCGTGCTTGCTTCGCCAGTGTCGTGCCCGCGAATCGATTTGCGCTGGCAGGCCAGCCAGCGACGATCAGCATCGCCGAACACTTTTTCCAGGCCGGCGCTTTCAAAAGACAAGACTTCACGCAGCGCCAAGCTGGTCAACACACTGTTGGCCAGGCCGCTGTGGCGCGTATATGCCGGACTGGCCTCCACCACGCGTTCGGTGACCGGATCGACAATCAGCCAGTCGCCCTCACCCTCTTCGAAAACAAACCGATAGTCGCCGCCGGACGACGGCAATACCGGTGCGACGGGTGGAGCCACGGGCTTCACCGGCGCCACCGCCGGCACCTCGCCTTGCAGTTGCTTCCAACGAGGAATCAACTCAGCGGCAACCTGCGACGCATAGAGCCAACTGGCGATCATGGGCGGCAACTGCGTGGGCTTGATCGTCGTATCGTCCACCAGCACCGCAATGATGGGCGCGTCGGAACATGGAGGCAGCAAGCGCAATTGCTCGCATAGCGTCAGGCTCGAACGCCCATCGCCATCCATGGCCACGACAATCAGTGCAAGCGGTTCGCGCCCTTCCAGCAGAATGGCGGCGTGCGTCGTATCGCGCGCGGAGTGGATGGTGGGGTGGCCTTCACGATCGAGTACGTCGAACAACTCGCGCCGCAGCTCCCGCTGCGATGCCACCAGCAGAATGCCGGTTGTCAAGGTGGCGTCGTTCACAGCAGCCATCGGCCGTCTCGCAGTCGCGGGCGTTGCGCCATCGGCGCAGTACTGCTCAGCCGCACGGCGACATCGTCGAAGCTCGCCACCAAGCTGGGCGCCGCATCCAGCAGGACCACGCGGCGCACGTGTCCGGCCGGCGCGCGCGCCAGTTGCCGCAGCAAGGTACTGTCCGACGCCGTCAAGGGGAGCGGAAATTGCGCGAGCAGATAAACACCGAAATGAATGCTTTGCTGGATGTAGCGCAGCGCGTTGCTCAGCCGCTGCGATCCCGGTACGCGCGCATGCGCTTCACGCAGATTCTCCATGCCGCCCTCGGGGTTCCAGGCATAGACGGACTGCCCGTTGTGCCTGGCAAGGGCCCGGAACTGCTCGACCAGGGCCGCACTGTCGCCGTGCTCGAGCACAACCAGCCCGCCCGGCGCAGTCAGGATGCGCTCGTAGAGATCGCTGCCGGCAAGCGGCGCTGGAGCCATCAGGGGAGTCATAGCGCCCATGTCAGAAAGGAACGTTGCGCCTCGTACGTTACGCACTCGCGCGCCAAGCGCAATAGGCGGCGTGCCGTGGCGTGACGCATGCGGCATCTCGTGGCTCCCCCTCATGCGGCGTTGCGGCATGGGCGCCTTTCCTGGACCGGAGCGTCTCGCAATCAACGCTGCGGGACGGTATGGTGACGATCTCTCGGCCACCGCCCTAGCCCCATGTTCGAAGGACTGCGCTTTAACCATTGGAAAACGAGCCTGGACGACAGCGGCATAGTCACGCTAACCCTGGATCGCGCCAACAGCAGCGTCAACGCCATTTCGCGGGAAGTGCTCGATGAGCTTGGCCAGATTGTCGAGCGCCTTGCCATCGAAAAGCCGGCCGGGGTGATCATCCATTCAGCAAAATCGAACGGATTTGCGGTTGGCGCGGACATCAAGGAATTCGTCGAGTACGCCAAGCACGGCACCGTGCAGGAAAACATCGAGAACGGCCAGCGTGTTTTCGAGGCATTGGCGCGACTGCCCTGCCCAACCGTGGCGGCCGTGCATGGTGCCTGCATGGGCGGCGGCACCGAGTTGATGCTGGCTTGCCGACAGCGCATCGCAGCCGACGACGACAAGACCCGGATCGGGCTGCCCGAAGTGCAACTGGGCATTCATCCCGGCTGGGGTGGGTCGGCCCGCCTGCCGCGCCTGATCGGCGCCCCCGAGGCACTGCCGATCATGCTGACCGGCCGCCCCCTGTCGGCGCGCCGGGCCAAAAACCTGGGCATGGTCGATCGGCTGGCCCGGGCCGACGAACTGCTGGCGGAGGCGCGCTCTCTGCTGCGCAACCCCCAGACGCGCCCGCTGGCCCAGCGCGTCACCGCCTGGGCGACCAATACCTGGTTGGCGCGGCAAATCCTGGCGCCCATGGTGATCAAGCAGACCGCCGCGAAAGTTCGCAAGGAACACTACCCGGCCCCCTTCGCGCTCATCGACGTCTGGAAGCGCGGCGGCGGCAATATCCAGCAACGCTTGAAGCTGGAAGCACGTTCGGTGTCCAAGCTCGCCAATACGCCGACTGCGCACAATCTCATCCGCATTTTCTTCCTGCAGGAGCGCCTGAAAAATCAAGGCAGCGGCGTCGACGCGGGCATCCGGCACGTGCACGTGGTCGGTGCCGGTGTCATGGGCGGCGACATTGCGGCATGGGCGGCACTGAAGGGTTTCGAGGTCACGCTGCAAGACCGCGAAATGAAGTACATCCAGCCCGCCCTGGACCGTGCTCGCACGCTGTACGAGAAAAAGCTGAAAACACCCGAAAAAGTGGACTCGGCAACCCGCCGCCTGCGCGCCGACGTAGAGGGTTCCGGCATAGCCCAGGCCGACCTGGCCATCGAAGCCATCTTTGAAAGCGCCCCGGCCAAGGAAGCGCTGTACGCCACCATCGAACCTCAATTCCGCAAGGATGAAATCCTGGCCAGCAATACGTCGTCGATTCCACTCGACGAATTGCGCAAAGGGCTGCAAGCACCGCAGCGCTTTCTTGGGCTGCATTTCTTCAATCCGGTGGCGCAGATGCTGTTGGTCGAAGTGGTACGTCACGACCAGTTGGATCCGGCGATCGAAAAACGTGCACTGGCTTTCTGCAAAGCCATCGGCAAGCTGCCGGTGGCGGTCAAGGGAACGCCTGGTTTCCTCGTCAATCGCATCCTGATGCCCTATCTGCTCGAAGCCTTGCGCTTGTATAGCGAAGGGGTACCTGGCCCGGTTCTGGACAAGCAGGCGAAGAACTTCGGCATGCTGATGGGGCCGATCGAGCTGGCAGATACCGTTGGGCTGGATGTGTGCGCCGCGGTCGGCAAGGAGTTGGCCCCGTTCCTTGGCCTTGAGCTGCCTCCTGGTCTGGAAGACAAGCTGCAGGCCGGCAAACGCGGCAAGAAAGATGGCCAGGGCCTGTATACGTGGCAGGACGGCAAACCGCAGAAACCCGAAGTGGACCCCGACTACACCCCGCCGCCGGATCTGCAGGACCGCATGATCCTGTCGCTGATCAATGAAGCCGTCGCCTGCCTGGGCGACGAGGTGGTCGACGATGCGGATCTGCTGGACGCCGGGGTGATCTTCGGTACCGGCTTCGCCTTCTTCCGCGGCGGCCCCATTCAATACGTGCGCGCCGAAGGCGCCGAAAACGTCCGCCAAAAACTCGACGTGCTGGCGAAGCGTTACGGCGAGCGTTTCACGCCAAAGAACGGCTGGGATCATCCGGCATTGAAGCAGGACGGTTTCGCATTTCCTGCCGCAAGCTGACCGCCAGCCTCGCGACACGCCAAAACGCAGACGCCCACAAAAAAAGGTGCCCAGGCGGCACCTTTTTTTTTACCTCTTCACCACATCAAGTCGTCCGGCACCCCATCTTCGCCGATACCGCCGGATGAGGCATCGACCAGTAGGGCCACGAGATTCGGTTCGATCTCGCTGATCAGCTTGGCGACCGCCTGACTCACCAGCACGTACCGGCCGCCGTTTTGCACGATGCCCAGCTTGCCGGCGTTGAGTTCGGCCAGCTGCGCGGCATCGACGTAGATGCGCCGAATCTTGCCGCCGTATTCAAAGTGGCGCACCTGGTCGGCCTCGGCCTTATTGAGCGTCTGGCCTTGTAGCAGTTGCTGCACCTTGGCTTTCCGCTCGCGCTTCAGACGCGCCTGCTCGGCGGCTTCCTGTTCGGCGCGTTTGCGCTCAGCCGCCTCGGTATGGGCGCGTATGGCGTAGGCCTTGGCCAGATCGATCTCTTCCTGGCTGCGCGCAGGCCGTTCGGGTTTGTGCGGCGGCTTGCCTTTGCCGTGGGCACCGCCCGGCCTGGGCGCCGGCTGTTGCTGGCGCTTTTCGTCCTTGATCTGTTTGACGATGCCGCTCTTGAGCAGCTGATCTCGCAGTGAATCAACCATGATCGAAATCCGATGTTACGTGGTGCGTTTCAATAATGCGGCGGAGGCGGCTCAGAGTGCGGATCATGCCCCTGCCCCGTTCTCACCGTCGCCAACTCGTTGCGCAAATCGCGCACGAGGCGCTCCAATTCGACCAGGCGCAGGGATTGGTCGGCATCCGCGGCAGTCAGCGCTTGCACGGCCTCATCGATGAAGGTGAGGCGCACTTCCAGCTCGGTAAGTCGTTGTTCGAGGTTGCTCATAATCACTCGGACCGCAACAGACTGCGCCCGCGCCCGATGCCGTAATACGCCAGACCGGCTTCTTCAACCGCTTCGGGCTCATACAGGTTGCGTCCGTCGAAAATGGCGGGAGCCTTGAGCATGGCGCGAATACGCGCAAAGTCCGGACTGCGAAAGGCCTTCCATTCGGTCACGATGGCCAACACGTCCGCCCCTTCCAATGCCTGATAGGCGTTGTCACACAACACCATGTCGTCACGATGCCCATACAGGCGCTGCGTTTCCTCGCGCGCCTCCGGATCGAACGCCCGCACCTTGGCCCCAGCGCTCCACAAGGCCTCCATCAAACGACGGCTGGATGCTTCGCGCATGTCATCGGTATTGGGCTTGAAGGCGAGCCCCCACAGCGCGATGGTTCGGCCGTGCAAGTCGCCGTGGAAGTAGCGCTGAATAAACTCGAACAGCTTGGCTTTCTGATCGTGGTTGACCGCTTCCACTGCGCCAAGCAATCGTGCCTCGTAGCCTACCGCACGCGCCGTGCGCTCCAGCGCCTGCACGTCTTTGGGAAAGCACGAGCCGCCATAACCTGCACCCGGGTAGATGAAGTGATAGCCTATGCGCGGGTCCGAGCCGATGCCCTGGCGAACGAGTTCCACATCCGCCCCCACGCGCTCGGCGATGTTGGCAATCTCGTTCATGAAGCTGATCTTGGTCGCCAGCATGGCATTGGCGGCGTATTTGGTCAGTTCGGCGGAACGCACGTCCATGACCACGGTCCGGTCGTGATTACGATTGAACGGGGCATACAGTTTGCGCAACAGATCGACCGCTCGCTCACTGGAGGTGCCGATCACGATGCGGTCCGGGCGCAGGCAATCTTCAACCGCATCGCCTTCTTTCAGGAATTCCGGATTGGATACGACGTCGAACTCGATGTTCGCGCCGCGCGCGGCGAGTTCTTCTGCCACGGCCTTTCGCACGCGATCGGCCGTACCCACCGGCACGGTGGATTTGTTGACGATGACCGCGTAGCGATCCAGGTGCTGGCCAATCGATCGGGCCACGCCCAGAACGTATTGCAGATCGGCACTGCCGTCTTCATCCGGCGGCGTACCCACGGCGATGAAGATGATTTGCGCATGCCCGATGGCTGGCGCCGCTTCCGTAGTGAACTCGAGCTGCCCGTTGGCGTGATTGCGCCGCACGATGGGCTCCAGCCCCGGTTCGAAAATAGGTATCTCGCCACGTTCGAGGCGCTCGACCTTGGCCTGATCGATATCCACGCAAACGACGTGGTTGCCCATTTCGGCCAGGCAGGCCCCAGTGACCAGGCCAACGTAACCAGTACCGAAAAGGGTAACTTTCATTGGATGAGATCGCAGACTTGTTCAAGAACGCTGATTCTAACAGGGCACATAAGAAACCCCAGTGTCAGCGGCATGGTCAGACACGAACAAACGGGGCGCGAATGACTTCGCGCCCCGTTTCTTTCCACTTGGGTGTATCAGCAGTAATTACTGCTCGCTGCTGCCACCGGCGGGACTACTACCGTTGCCACCGGCATCACCCTGCGGCGCACTGGCCGGCGTCGGGCCGGTGCTCACCAGGGTCACGTCGAAAATCAACGTGGAATTCGGCGGGAACGGACGCTGCGGCTCAGCACCGTAGGCGAGATTGGCCGGAATGAACAGCTTGTAGTGGCCACCGACCTGCATCAGCTGCAGACCTTCGCGGAAGCCCGGGATCACGCGGGACAACGGAATGGACGTCGGTCCCGGCGGGTTGTTCTTCGACGAGCTGTCGAACACTTCGCCGTTTACGAAAGTGCCGGTGTAGTTCACCTTCACCGTGTCGTTCGGACCCGGACGGGCACCGGTGCCCTGGGTGAGCACCTGATACTGCAAGCCCGAAGCAGTGGTCTTCACGCCCGCAGCCGACCTGTTCTTGGCGAGGAACGCATCGCCCTCGGCCTTGTTCTTGGTCGAGGCAGCGTCGAACTCCTGCTTGGCCTTGGCACGCAACTGGGACTCGAAAGCCTGCGCGGTGGAGTTGAACTCCGCTTCGCTCATCGGCGGCTTTTTGCCGGACAACGCGTCCTGGACAGCCTTGGCAACGGTCGCCGGGTCCACGGCGTCACGCATGATCGGCGGCACGGAACCAGCCAACTCATAACCAACCACGGTGCTTGCCTTGATCTTGTCTACCGTGCCGGTCGTAGCAGTGCTGGTCGACTTCGACGTCTGTGCCTGCGCGCCAGCGGTCATGCCCAGCGCAACAGCCAGGGCGGCCGCCGTCAGCGTGGGTCGCAGAAATTGCTTCATTTGGTACTCCCTCGTCATGGATATGCCGGCGTGCCGGCCGGACCTCCCCCAAATGGAGGCTGGCCACCCATTGTGCGGTGTCCAGTCCGGTCTTGGCAACGACGTTTGGGGCTAGACAGCGGCATATTCCAAAGGTTCACCCTCTACAGCGAGAGAAGCTGTTCGTTCAGCTTGATTCGTGATCGTCAGGTGAAGGTTTTTCCAGCGTTTCGCGCAGCGCAGCCTGCAGCCGGGCATGCATTTTCACCAGCCCGCGCCACAGCACGATAGCGAGCACGACGCACACCACGACGAGGGATAGAGCTACACCACGCGGAGGCAAAATCGCAGAACCAAGCACGCTCACCAGAATGGCCAGCACCATCAGGGTGGCCAACGGGATCAATTTCGCAAGAACCTGCCGAATCGCCTGTGTATAAGCGCCGGCAAAGCGCTCCCGTATGCCGATCTCGGCCAGCAGCATGCCCAGCGCCTCGGCCTTGCGGTAGACCGCAATCAGCAGCGGCAACGAAAGAAACAGTGCCGACGCCCAGATCACCGAATGGCGCATCTCGAGGTCCAGACCCCAGCTCTCGAACCACTTTGCATTGTGCGCATTGACGTAGGCGCCAATGACAAAAAGCGTTACCACCAGCGCAATGTTCACGGCGATGTGCCAGAGCAGGCGACGAAACATCGCGGCCAGGGCAGCATTTTCGTCGACCGGCCGCAGGTTCTCCAGCCAGCCGCTATAGCTGCTCAGCAACAAGCGCAGGGGGCGTGGCGCCGCGCGCTGCCCCGTGAGCGCCAGCAGGTCGGCGCAACGAAGCAGATACGGCGATGCCACCATGCAAATCAAGGCGGCCGCCACTGCAATCGGATAGATGAAGTCGTTCACGGCGCCGAGGGTAAGCCCGAGCGTTGCGATCACGAATGAAAACTCGCCGATCTGCGCCATGCACAGCCCGGTGCGCAACGACGTCCGCGCATCGTGCCCGATGAGGAACATCCCCATGCTGCAGATCACGCTCTTGCCAATCATCACCGCCAGCGCAATCACCACCGCCGGCAATGCATAGTGGCCGAGCTGTACCGGATCAATCTTCAAGCCGATGGCGACGAAAAACAGCGCCGCAAACATGTCCCGCAGAGGCTCCACCAAATGCACGACACGCGGCGCACTGCGCGCCTCGGCTACCACGGCTCCCGCCAAAAAAGCACCGAGCGCCACGCTGAAGCCCAGCCAGGCAGCCAGCAGACTGGTTCCGAAACAGATGCCGAGCACGCTGACCAGCAGCGTTTCGTCGCGATCGAATCCGGCGATGTAGTCCACCAGACGCGGCAACAGGAGCAAGCCGACAATCATCCCCGCAACGACAAACAGGCCCAGATGCCCAACCAGACTGAACGCAGCAACCGTCTGCACCGTTCCGCCGATGGCGATGGCCGAAAGCAAGGTCAGCAACACGATGGTCAGCATGTCTTCGGCGACCAGCATGCCGACCACCAGTCGCGCAAACGGCCATTGGCGCAAGCCGCTCTCGGCCAAGGTGCGGGTTGCCACCATGGTCGAAGACAGCGCCATGATCGCGCCGAGGAATAGCGAGGTTCTGCCACTCCAGCCGAACAGCAATCCAAGCTGGTAGCCGATCCAAAGCATGAAACCCACTTCGACCACCGTGACCAGCAACAGCGCGCCGCCGACTTGGCGCAGTTTGCGCACACTGAATTCCAGCCCCAGGGTAAACATCAGCAGCACCACGCCAAGGTTGGAGATGTCGCCGATTGCGCGCGGATCTGCCACCAGCACGCCGGGCGTGTGCGGACCGATCAGCACACCGGCAAGAATGTAGCCCGGCAGCACAGGCAGACGCAGACGCTGGAACAACACTGTCGTGGCGCCAGCCACCAGCATCACGAGTGCAAGGTCGCGAATGAAACCGATGTCGTGCATGCCTTCCTCGTGGCGTTGTCTCTTTGCCAGCTTAAACTGAAGCAACAACCGAGCTGCAGCCAGAACAAAACATCCGATTCATCGAATGATGAGATTTTTATAAAAATTCGCTTGACGGAATTCCAAACCCATCCTATTCTTTCGGGCTTCCAGCCGTGGGGCCATAGCTCAGCTGGGAGAGCGCCTGCATGGCATGCAGGAGGTCGGCGGTTCGATCCCGCCTGGCTCCACCAACAAATACGTCCCCATCGTCTAGAGGCCTAGGACATCACCCTTTCACGGTGGCGACCGGGGTTCGAATCCCCGTGGGGACGCCAATTCGAGCGGTAGCCGACCAGCTACCGCCCAAGGTTGGAAAAGGACTTAGTTTGTTGGAGTGCGCTGGAAGGCAGTAACAATGCGGAGCGGTAGTTCAGTCGGTTAGAATGCTGGCCTGTCACGCCGGAGGTCGCGGGTTCGAGTCCCGTCCGCTCCGCCATTTGTTATCAAAGCCGTTATCACAGGAAGCTCGCCACTGCGCGGGCTTTTTTGTTGCCCGAAACAGACACCCATCACTTCATTTAGGTACGCGCTGCAACGTCCCGGACGAGTGCCCCTGCTCTGCCAGGTACTCCAGCCAACGCGCGAGAAAACTGTTCATCTGCAACCGATGCTGGAACACCGTGTGAGCCGGCGTAAATGGCCCCAGCACCTGCCACAGATGCCGCCCCGGATGACAATGCAGGGCCTCGGCAACGTGCGCATCGCTATACACGCGCAACTGCGCGGACGGCGCTCGCCGCCCCGTCTGCGCATCGACGAAGCCGTAGGTAAGCTCCAGCTCCAGCGTGTAGGGATGACACTCCTGCACGACCAGGTGCACGGGCAAGCCGTCGTCGACGTCGGACACGTAGTCGCCTACTTCCAACTTCTGCGGCGCGAACAGACGCGTCAGCCGATGATAGTTCTCGGCATAGAGCCCCATCAGGAACTCAAAGCGGCCTGGCAGCAAGGCAGTACGGCGGTCGAGTACGGCGCTCATGTGGATAGCAACTTCTCCATCGGTCAGAACATGGTTTTTTCGATACCGAACTGATCGAAGATTTTGCTCGCAATCTCTTCGATCGACACGTGGGTGGTATTGAGACAGGGTATCCCCGCCTGCCGCAACAGGCGATCAGCCTGCTCCAGCTCCCACTTGCACTGCTTGAGGGTGGCGTAACGACTGCCCGGGCGCCGCTGTTCGCGGATCTGCGCCAGACGCGCCGGCTCAATGGTCAGGCCGAACAGCCGATTCTTGTAGGCCCGAAGCCTGGACGGCAGCTCGAGCTTTTCCAGATCCTCGTCGGTGAGCGGGTAATTGGCGGCGCTGACCCCATAATGCAAGGCCATGTACAAGCAGGTGGGCGTCTTGCCCGAGCGCGACACCCCCACCAGGATCAAGTCGGCCTGCGCGTAGTCCACGTCAATGCCGTCATCGTGACTCAAGGCGTAGTTGGTGGCGTTGATGCGCGCCTCGTATTTGTCGAAATCCACCAGGCCGTGGGAGCGGTTCACCGCACCGGAATGGCGGGTGCCAAGCTCCTCCTCCAGCGGCCCGATAAACGGGGCGAACACGTCCAGCATCAGTGCGCCACTAGTCGCGACGATGTCGCAAAGCGCGCGATCGGCCATGGTATTGACCACGATCGGCCGCTCCCCGCTCTGGGCATAGCGGGTCTTGATGCGCGTCGCCGCCGCCTCCGCCTTTTGCGGGTTGTCGATAAACGGCAGGCGGTGCTTTTCGAACTGCACCCCCTCGAACTGGGCCAGAATGCTGTTTCCGATCGTCTCGGCCGTAATACCAGTGGAATCGGAAATGAAAAAAACCGAACGTTGCATGCGTATTCCATGGGCTGAGGGGGTTCCTGCCCTGCACCATATCGCAAGCAGGAATCGCTGTCTTTGCTTGACCAAGACCTGACTGGTATGCAGTTGGCGCTGCATCCGTATGCAATGGTCTTCTTGTGCCACGCACCATCGACAGCAGACAATACCAGTCTTTCGCGGTACGGATTTCCCCTACACCGCCCCGGCTTATTAATGACGAGCTCTTGAGGAGATTGCCTTGAACGACCTGGTGCTTTGGCTCGACCAACTGCGCATGACCGACCTTGGCAAGGTCGGTGGCAAAAATGCGTCACTCGGCGAGATGATCGGCAACCTGGCCCAGCTCGGCGTCTCCGTGCCGGGCGGCTTCGCCACCACCGCCGATGCCTTCCAGCAGTACCTGGAAAAGAGCGGCCTGTCCAAGCGCATTGCCGAACGACTGGCCACGCTGGACGTGGACGACGTCGACGCACTGGTGGCCGGCGGCAAGGAAATCCGTGGCTGGATCGTCGACACCGCCCTGCCCGGCGAGCTGGAAAATGCCATCCGCGAGGCCTACGCCAAGCTCTGCAAGGACGCCGGCAGCGAAAACATCGCGGTGGCCGTACGCTCCTCAGCCACCGCCGAGGACCTGCCCGACGCCTCCTTCGCCGGCCAGCAGGAAACCTTCCTCAACGTGGTCGGCATCGACGACGTGCTGCACAAGGTGAAGGAAGTTTTCGCCTCGCTCTACAACGATCGCGCCATCGCCTATCGCGTACACCAGGGCTTCAAGCACGAAGACGTGTTCCTGTCGGCCGGCGTGCAGCTGATGGTGCGCTCGGATGTCGGCGCTTCGGGTGTGCTGTTCACGCTCGACACGGAATCGGGTTTCCGTGATGTGGTTTTCGTCACCGGCAGCTACGGCCTGGGCGAAATGGTGGTGCAAGGCGCGGTCAATCCCGACGAGTTCTATGTATTCAAGCCCACGCTGAAGGAAGGCAAGCCGGCCGTGCTGCGCCGCAGCCTCGGCGCCAAGCAGCAACGCATGGTGTATTCGAGCAAGCCGGGCGAGCGCGTGCTCATCGAGGAAACGCCCGCCGCCGACCGCAATCGCTTCTGCATCTCCGATGAAGACGTACAGGAGCTGTCCAAGCAGGCGCTCGTCATCGAAAAGCACTACGGCCGCCCGATGGACGTGGAATGGGCGAAGGACGGCAACACCGGCAAGCTGTACATCGTGCAAGCCCGCCCGGAGACCGTGAAGTCGCGCGCGCACGCCACTCAGCTCGAGCGCTTCCACCTCAGCGAGAAAGGCAAGGTGCTGGCCGAAGGCCGCGCCATCGGCCAGAAGATCGGCGCCGGCAAGGCGCGCGTGATCCGCTCGCTGGCCGACATGAACAAGGTTCAGCCCGGCGATGTACTGGTTGCCGACATGACCGATCCTGATTGGGAGCCGGTGATGAAGCGCGCCTCGGCCATCGTCACTAACCGCGGCGGACGCACCTGCCACGCCGCGATCATCGCGCGCGAACTGGGCGTGCCCGCCGTCGTCGGTACCGGCAATGCACTGGATGCCATTCCGGACGGTCACGACGTCACCGTGTCCTGTGCCGAAGGCGACACCGGCATGATCTACGACGGCCAGTTGAAGTTCGAGCGCGTCACCGCCGATCTCGGCGCCATGCCCGAAGCGCCGCTGAAGATCATGATGAACGTGGCCAACCCGGAACGCGCCTTCGATTTCGGCATGCTGCCGAACGCCGGCATCGGCCTGGCCCGCCTGGAAATGATCATCGCCAGCCACATCGGCGTGCATCCCAAGGCCCTGCTCGAATACGGCAAGCAGGACGCCGAAACCAAGGCGAAGATCGATGCACGCATCGCAGGCTATGCCGACCCGGTGAGCTTCTATGTCGATCGCCTGGCCGAAGGCATCTCCACCATTGCCGCCTCGGTGTATCCGAAGCCGGTGATCGTGCGCCTGTCGGACTTCAAGTCCAACGAATACGCCAACCTGCTCGGCGGTTCGCGTTACGAGCCGCACGAAGAAAATCCGATGATCGGTTACCGCGGCGCCAGCCGTTACGTCGATGCCGGTTTCGCCGAATCGTTCGGGCTGGAGTGCAAGGCTGTCAAACGCGTGCGCGAAGTGATGGGCCTCACCAATGTGTGGGTGATGATTCCGTTCGTGCGCACCCTGGACGAAGGCCGCAAGGTGGTGGAAGTCCTCGACAAGAACGGACTCAAGCAAGGCGAGCACGACCTGAAGGTCATCATGATGTGCGAGCTGCCGTCCAACGCGTTGCTGGCCGACGAATTCCTCGACATCTTCGACGGCTTCTCGATCGGCTCCAACGACCTGACCCAGCTCACCCTGGGCCTGGACCGCGACTCCAGCGTGGTGGCGCACCTGTTCGATGAACGCGATCCGGCGGTGAAGAAGCTGCTGTCGCTGGCGATCCAGACTGCCCGCAAGCGTGGCAAGTACGTGGGCATTTGCGGCCAGGGCCCGTCCGATCACCCCGACCTCGCCGAATGGCTGATGGACCAGGGCATCGAGTCGGTATCGCTCAACCCCGATACTGTGGTCGATACCTGGCTGCGGTTGGCCAAGAAGAAAAAGGCCGGCTAAGCCCGGGCATCAGCGTTGAAACGACGGGGCGATGGCAACATCGCCCCGTTTCTTTTGCGTGACTTCAGGCATAGAAACTGTGCGCGCGCAGCGCGGTCCATTGTCCGTCGCCTTACACCTCACCACCCACCTGGGGCCTGCCATGCGCGCATTGCTGCAACTCCTTTCTCGCAACAAGGGCTTTATCGCTTTCATGCTCGGCATGATCGTGTTCCGCAGTGCCTGCGCGGACTGGAGCGTGGTGCCAACCGGCTCCATGCAACCGACGATCCGGATCGGAGATCGCATCCTGGTGGACAAGGCGGCCTACGACATCCGTCTGCCCCTTACCCACATCTCGCTGATCCATCTGGCCGATCCCCAACGGGGCGACATCGTGGTACTCGATTCGCACGCTGCTCACGAACGCCTGGTAAAACGCGTCATTGGCGTGCCCGGCGACGAAGTCGCACTGCGCGCAAACGTGCTGTACGTCAACGGCACGCCGGCCACCTACTCGCCCGTGACCGTAACGGGCATTCACGACGACCTGCAGGATCCGGCCAGTTACGAAATGGAACGCGTAGCCGGCATGCAGCACCTGATCCGGCTGTCGCTGTACCGCCCGAGCGAAAAGCGCGATTTCGGCCCGGTGACCGTCCCGGCCGGCCAATACCTGTTAATGGGAGACGATCGCGACATCAGCATGGATTCGCGCTATTTCGGCTTTTTCCCGCGGAAGGAGATCGTGGGGCGGTCCCGCTACGTCGCGCTGTCCCTGGACCCGGATAACGACTACCTCCCGCGCAAACGGCGCTTTGCCGCCCGGCTCGATGACTCGGGCAACGCGCTTGAGTAAATCCCCGGCAAGACAGTTGTCAGGACCACATCCAGCACGTATCATGTCCGGCTCGCGCAGACCACGCGACCTTCCCGGAGAGGTGGCAGAGTGGTCGAATGTACCTGACTCGAAATCAGGCGTACGTGTAAGCGTACCGTGGGTTCGAATCCCACCCTCTCCGCCAGATACGCAAAAAGCCCCCTCGTGGGGCTTTTTGCGTATCTGGCGGAGACCGGACGCCAGTCGCCCCTTTCCCTTAGATTTTTTTTGCGCCAGACATCCACATCCTGCATGCTGCACCCATTCACCCAGCGAATGCCCATGATCGAATTCGGACACGGAACCCACGTCGGTTTGCGCCGCACGCGCAACGAGGACACCTATTACGCCGACGCTGCGCTTGGCCTGTTCCTGGTGGCCGACGGCATGGGCGGGCATCAGCATGGCGAGGTCGCTTCGGCACTGGCAAGGGATGCGGTGGTGGAAGGGGTGCGTCGCGCGCAACCGTTGGTCGAAGCCATCCAGAACGCCGCCGCCACCGTGATCAAACGCGCGCAGCGCTACGACGACGCGCTTCCCATGGGTAGCACCATGGCAGCCATCCGTATTTCAGAACAGGGCTACGAAGTTGCCTGGGTGGGCGATAGCCGCATCTATCAATGGAAAAATGGCCTGCGTCAGATCAGCCACGATCACTCGCTGGTGCAAAACCTCGTCAAGGCCGGCGTCATCGACGAATCGCAGGCCAAACGACACCCTCAGCGCAATGTGCTGACCCAGGCACTAGGTATTACGGCGCCAGGGCAATTGCACATCAGCATGGCAAAAGGGTCGCTTTCCCCCGGCATGAGCTTTCTGGTTTGCAGCGACGGCCTGACTGAGGAAGTCGGCGACGAAACCATCGCCAGCATCGTTGGCCGCGAAGATCTCGCGGCGCAGGAATGCATCGATCATTTGCTGCTGGCCGCGCTCGATCACGGCGGCAGCGACAACGTCACGGCGATTCTTGCGCGAATGCGCTGACCCCGTTGGGCGGGCTCAGGCCTCCGTTTCCTGCTTCCGCCACACCGACTGCCCGCCCGCGCTTTTGTCCAGCGCATCGAGCCGGGTAGCGTGCGCGTTGAGTTCTTCGTCACTGGCGCGCAGCACCCTGGGACGTCGCGCCAGTACCAGAGGCGTGACGACTGCCTTGCCGCCCGTTTCTTTGGCGCCTTCGAAACCCAGGTCGAGCACGACCTGCCCGGACGTCATGGCCAGATAGACGTCGGCAAGCAACTGCGCGTCGATCAAGCCACCGTGCAAATCGCGCGCCGAGTTGTCTACGCCAAGGCGTTTGCACAACGCGTCCAGGCTGTTGCGCTGGCCTGGGTAACGCTCTCGCGCCATCACCAGCGTGTCCAGCACCGGGCAACGATCGCTGATGCGGCCATAGCGCTCGCCGGCAAGCGCGAGCTCGGCATTCAGAAAGCCGACGTCGAAGGTTGCGTTGTGAATGATCAGCTCGGCGCCGTCGATGAACGCGAGGAATTCCTCGACGATGTCCGGAAAACGTGGCTTGTCGAGCAGGAACTCGTCGGCAATGCCGGTTACCTCGCGGGCACCTTCGTCGATCGCCCGGTCGGGATTGAGATAGGTCTGGTAGTGACGTCCGGTCGGCCTGCGCTCGATCAATTCGACACAGGCGATTTCAATCAAACGGTGCCCTTGCCGCACTTCCAGGCCGGTGGTTTCCGTATCAAGAACGATCTGTCTCATGCCTTGTCCCTGAACTGCTCTGCCTGTTCGCGCGCGGCTTGATCCACACGCTCGTTTTCGACGTGCCCGGTGTGGCCACGTACCCATTGCCAGCGAACGCGGTGCGGCGCCACCGCAGCGGCCAGTCGCTGCCAAAGATCCTGGTTCTTTACCGGCTTTTTATCCGCCGTTCGCCAGCCATTGCTGATCCAGCGCGGCACCCATTCTTCGATACCTTGCATCACATAGCGCGAATCGGTCGTTACCGTTATTTGGCAAGGGCGATTGAGCGCCTCGAGCGCGCTGATGGCGGCAAGCAGCTCCATGCGATTGTTGGTGGTCTGCGACTCCCCGCCACTCAGCAATCGCTCGGTCCCCTTGGCTCTCAGCAATGCTGCCCACCCACCAGGACCGGGGTTGCCCAGGCATGCCCCATCGGTAAACGCTTCCACTTCTGCCACTCGTGCTGCTCCGCTTATCTTTTTGGTTACGGGTGCGATTTTCTATCAACCGACGACGTTGCGCCGTGCGCCAGGCGCCAGGCCCGCGCGCACTGGCGCGGTGACGGCCTTCGGGCGCAAGCGGGTTGGTACGCTCATCGGCCCTTTCTTGCGTGCTACCAGTACATAGCCGCCACCGAGCCAACCGGACACCTCACTCGGCCCCTTCGAAGGCAACGGCAGCGCACGCCCTACCCGCTGCACGCGCTCGATTTGCAGATCGATGCGCCGCAAGCGGGCCGCCAGCCGGATGGGCGAGGTGGCGTGCAGGGGATCGCCTCGCGTCTGCCAGAGCCACCAGGGGGACCAGCCGCTCAATGGGTTGATCCCGGTAAGCACCAACATCCCCCCAGGTGCCAGCACCCGCACAATCTCCTCCAGGGGAAGCGGGGCCAGCTCCAGCACGTGGCGCAACAGGACCAGGTCGAACGCTCCATCCACAAACGGCAGCGGTTCGCTGGTACTGGCGCGAAGGTCGCCGTGCAAGCCCGCCTGGGCCGCCTTGAGCGTCACCCATTGCCCCAGATAGGGTGGATTGGGGGGACCGTCCTCGCTGGCCGCAGAGAGCAGCAGCGCGCGTGTCCCGGCACAGCGGCGCAGATCCGGCAGGTAGGCGACCGCCTCGTCAGCCAGCAGGCCACGCATAGGCGCACTGGCATAGATATCGTGGGCGCGCTGTGGCATGTACCGGGGGCCTGTCGCGGGGCGGGTGGCCTCAGAGTTTACCGGCTGGCTTCACAAACACGAACCAGCACTCAACAGGGTTCGAAAGATATATCGATTAACGGATATCTAACGACCCAGCATCCCCCGGGTTCTATAGTCCGGGGTCACGCGCAAGCCGGATGCCTGCGCCAGTCGATACGAAACAGAGCGGAGAACGCCTTGCACGTCGTACCGTTACCGGCGCTTGCCGACAACTACATCTGGTTGCTGCACGACGACAGCCGCCAGGCCATCGTGGTCGACCCGGGCGAAGCTGCCCCGGTCGAGGCCGCACTGCAGTCGCGCGGGTTGACCCTGCGTGCCGTGCTGCTGACTCACCATCATGCCGACCACATCGGTGGCGCGGGCCGCCTGCGCGATACCTATGACGTTCCTGTGTACGCTCCCAACGACGCGCGTATCGACGTGGCGACCCATCGTGTCGCAGACGGGGAAATCCTGCGCCTGCAGTACCCGTCAGCGCACTTCGAGATCATCGCGGTGCCGGGCCACACGCTGACCCACATCGTTTATGCGGGCGAAGGCGTATTGCTGTGCGGCGACACCTTGTTCAGCCTTGGCTGCGGCCGTCTGTTTGAAGGCACGCCGACTCAGATGCTTTCCTCGCTGCAGCGCCTTGCTTCACTGCCGGGCGATACGCTGGTCTGCTGCGGTCACGAATACACCGCGGCAAATGGCCGATTCGCACAGACGATTGAACCAGAGAATGCCGCGCTCAAGCAGCGGCTGGACGAAGTGGCAAGACTGCGCGCCGATCATCGGCCGAGCTTGCCGGCAACGTTGTCCAGCGAACTGGCCTGCAATCCGTTTTTGCGCGTGGACAGCGCCAACGTCATCGAATGGTGCCGTCAGCACGGGGCCGCCAACGATTCCGTTGCCCGCTTTGCAGCGCTGCGTTCCGCCAAGGATGTATTTCGCGCATGAAAGCAACGCAACGAATACTTCCGATTGTCCTCGCTTCATTGCTCGCAGCCTGCGCGACTCCACCGTCGACCGGTCCCTCGCGCGCGTCAAAAACAGTTGCTCCGACGTCATCGCCAACGCCGGCTCCCGCGCCGGCCCCTGCACTTGCGCAGCAACCAGGAACATCGCCAACGCAAACCGACGCAACCCAGGTCTGGGACAAATTGCGCGGCAGTTTCGCCATGTCCGACTGCGATGCCGATCCGCAGATCATGGTTTGGGCGCATCGCTATACGCAGAATCCGCAACGCTTCGAAGAGCAGATGAGCAGCGCGCTCCCGCAGTTGATCTATGTGGAGCAAGTGGCCGAAAAATACGACGTAGCCGGCGAGTTCGCCCTGCTCCCTTGGGTGGAAAGCCAATATCGCCCGGTCCCGGGACACCGCAATTTGCCCGCAGGCATGTGGCAGATCGTATCCAGTACGGCGCGCGTCATCGGCCTGCACTCCAATCGAGGCTATGACGGCCGCCTGGATACGGCCGCATCGACCGACAGCGTCATGCGCATGCTGCACGATTACTACGACAACCTGCACGATTGGCGACTGGTCGACTACGCTTTCAACCGCGGCGAATTCGGCATGCAGCGCATGGTGCAGCAACACGGCCTGCCTCCCGATGAGCCTGCGATTCCGAAGCTGCCGGTTCCGCGCATTACGCGCGAGCACCTGACCAAATTGCTGGCCATTTCCTGCGTGGTGCGGGAACCAGAACGATTCAACGTGGAATTGCCCACGCTTGCCCCGGAGCAGCACCTCGAAACGGTCCAGGTCCGCCAGGGCATGACCCTGTCCCATGCTGCCAATAGTGCCGGCATGGATACCGACGCACTCAAGCGGCTCAACCCTGCCCTGCAGACGGACAACGTGGAAGCCAGCGTCCCTGGCTACCTGTTGATGATGCCGCGCCGCAATGCCGAACAGCTGCGCACGGCGATGCAGATGGCCAACGACCAGGACATGATGGCCAGCCTGTCCGGCAGCGGCAGTACACCGACCGCTGCCGTGTTTGCGGACAAATCGGATCAGGACGACGACGGCTCCAGCACGCCGGCCAAGTCGCATCGCGTCCGCACGCACACGGTGCGCAACGGTGAAAGCCTTTGGCAAATCGCCAAGAACTACTCGACCAGCGTCAATACGCTCGAGCGCCTGAACCATCTGCACGGCAAGGCGCTCAAGCCAGGACAAGTGCTCAAGCTCGACAACCCCTGAGTCTTCCGCTTGCTAGACTGCTGGCACCCGGGCCGCTGTAAGGTACGGGTCACCTGTGGGAGGTCACGTGGGATTTCTTCACGGTAAACGAGCCTTGATCACCGGCGTTGCCAGCCAGCGCTCCATCGCCTGGGGAATTGCCAACGCCATGCATCGAGAAGGCGCGCAACTCGCCTTTTCCTACCCCAGCGACCGCATGAAAGATCGTGTCGACGAGGCCGCGAATGCATTCGGCTCCAACCTCGTGCTCCCCTGCGACGTCGCGGACGACGCGCAAATCGAAAATCTTTTTGCGGCACTGGGCAAGCACTGGGACGGCCTGGATATCCTGGTGCACTCGATCGGCTTCGCTCCGCGCGAGGCTATCCAGGGAGAGTTCCTGGACCATTTGACGCGAGAGCATTTCGCCATTGCGCACGACATCTCCAGTTACAGCTTGACCGCGCTGGCCAAGGCTGCACGGCCCATGATGGCCGGCCGCAACGGCGCCATCCTCACGCTCACCTATCTCGGAGCCGAACGCGCCATGGCTCACTACAACGTAATGGGGCTCGCCAAGGCCAGCCTCGAAGCCAACGTGCGCTACCTTGCGTTCAACCTTGGTCCGGAGACGACCCGCGTCAACGCGATCTCGGCCGGGCCGATCAAAACGCTTGCCGCCGCCGGCATCGCGGATTTCCGCAAGATGCTCGAACACGTGGAAGAAAACGCGCCGCTACGTCGCAGTGTAACGATCGACGAAGTGGGCAACGTCGGCGCCTTTCTGTGTTCGGATCTCGCCTCGGGTATTACGGGCGAGATCACCTACGTGGATGCGGGCTACAACACGCTTGGCATAGCCGGCACGTAGCATACAGGCAAAAAAACGGCCCCCTCGGGGGCCGTTTTTCAAGGTGACGACGCAGTTTACATGCGGTCCTTGGCGATCTGGATCTTGGTTTTCGCCTTGAGCATGTCGACGAAGCCCTGAGTTTCCACACCGCCATATGCTTGCATCATTTGACGATAGAGCTGGCGACGGTCGTCGTCTGTGAACTTGGACAGATCGCTGCCTTGTACCTTGTCGACCGCGATCACTGCGTAGGCACCATGATCCGTAGCGATGTCCGCGAACTGCGACTTGCCATCGGCGGGATGCGGCGTCACGAACGCCTTGTCCAAAATAGGTTGCGGCACACCTTGCTGCACGCGCTGCGCCTGGCCCACTGTCTGCAGGTCAGCGTGTTCGGCTTTGGCGATCGCCGCCATATCCTCGCCCTTGCTCAAGCGCTGAACCAGCACATCAGCCTTCTGGTGCGCGGCGTCCGCCATGCGCTCGTCGAGAATCTTCTGCACGATCGCGTCATGCACTTGCGCAATCGGCTGCGGCGAGGCCGGTACGTGCTTGTCCAGGCGCACCACTACCGAATCGGTCTTGCTCAGATCGATCAGGTTGGAGTTGTTGCCCGAATTGAGCACGTCGTTGGAGAACGCTGCCGCGATCACCTTCGGATTGGCGGCAATGCCCTGCCCGCCGGTGCGGCTGAACAGCGGAACTTCCTTGACCGGCAATTGCAGTGCCTGCGCAGCCGGCTCGAGCGAGCCAGGATTCTGCGAGGTGAGGTCGGTCATCTTGCCGGCGGCGTCGTTGTAAGCGCGATCGTGATCGGCGGTAGTGGCTTCCTTGAGCAACTGATCGCGCACGTCCGCGAAGGACTTGGTCTGGCCACTGCGAACGTCGCGCAGATAGATGATGTGGTAGCCCTCATCGGACAACACGGGCTTGGAAATTTGACCTTTTTGCAAAGCAAACATGGCGGCTTCAAAGGCGGGATTGGTTACGCCCTTCTGCAGCCAGCCCAGGTCTCCTCCCAGCAGCTTCGAACCCACGTCGTCCGAATCCTGCTGTGCCAGCTTGGCGAAGTTATCGGGGGTAGCTTCCGCGGCGATTTTGTTCGCCTTGTCCAACGCGGCCTTCTGTTGCGCCGGCGTGGCATTTTTCGGCACGTTGATCAGGATGTGCGAAACCTCGCGCTGTTCCGGCAGGCCGAAACGAGCAATCTCGTCCTGATAGCGCTTCTTGAGTTCGTCATCGGTAGGCTGCGTCGCTTCCGACTTCAGGTCGGCGGCATTCACTTCGACGTATTTCAGCGACACCTGCTCCGGATTCATGAAATCCGCCTGGTGTGCCTTGTAGTAATCCTGCACTTGCGCGTCAGTAACCTTGCTATCCGCCGGAGCTTGTTGCGGCAAGACGAAATAACGGATATCCCGGCGCTGCAGTTTGATATCGAGATAACGGTCGATATCAGCCTGAGTCACGATGGTGCTGCCAGAGATCGCATCCGGCAGCAGGCCGCTTTCCAGCGACGTGCGAATGTTGCTCTGGTACATGTCCGGCGTCATGCCGGCTGCGGCAAGTTGCGCCCGATACATGTCCGCATTGAACTGGCCATCGACCTGGAACGCCGGGGTCGAAGCGATGGTGTCGCGCAGGGACTGGTTGGACACCTGCATGCCCAGATCCTGGTTGGCCTGCAACAGCAACTGCTGGCCGATCAGCTCGTCCAGGATCTGCTGCTTGAATTCGGGTTTGTCGAACAGGCTGCCGTCGAACTGATCACCCATCTGCGCACGCTGCTGCTGACGGATGCGGTTCATCGTGTCCTGATATTGCTGCTGGCTGATCTCCTGCTTGCCGACCTTGGCGACAAAGGTTTCGGCCTGCGAGCTGAAATAACCTTCGATGCCGAAGAAAGACATCGCAAATACGGCGATACCCAGCACGACGATGGCTGGCCATCCGTGCATTTTGTCGCGTAGTGATTGCAGCATAGATCTTCCCGCTGTGATGTTGACGCGTTTCCGCGCGTTACCTAAACAACAAGGGCGCCACGGGGGCGCCCTTGCAGACCGTGGCGGAGCGGACGGGACTCGAACCCGCGACCTCCGGCGTGACAGGCCAGCATTCTAACCGACTGAACTACCGCTCCACATACTGGTGGGCGCTGTAGGGATCGAACCTACGACCCTCGCCTTGTAAGGGCGACGCTCTACCGCTGAGCTAAGCGCCCGCAACCTAGCGGGCCGCTTAGTTTAGGGCGTCCTTGAGCGTCTTGCCAGCCTTGAACGCCGGAACCTTGGAGGCGGCGATCTTGATTTCTTCGTTGGTGCGCGGATTGCGGCCCGTACGGGCGGCGCGGCTGCGCACGGTGAAGGTGCCAAAGCCGACGACCGACACGTCGTCGCCATTCTTCAGAGCCTTCTGCACGGTCTCGAAGAACGCTTCGAGCGCGCGGCCTGCGTCGGCCTTGGTCAGTTCGGCCTGTTCGGCGACGGCATTGATCAGATCGGTTTTATTCATTGAGTAACTCCCTTAAACAGGTATTCGGCCCGCGGAAATAGGTTTGGGACGGGACAACGCAGGAAAGGATCGAAAGGATTCTAAGGAAGGCGTTGCCACGCGATCCCGCATCGCTGTGCATGCTGCTGCAGCCCCAGGATGGCGGTGAGCCTTTATACCAGCGCCCCCCGGGGTCCGCAATATGAGCAATACCAACACTTTGCAGGGATTCAGCAGTATTGCTTCACGCACGGGCACACCCCACGCGATCGCTATCGGGTGGCGGAACGGCGCGGCGTGAAGCAGGCGGCACGTAAAACGTGCCGCCTATCGCAAGATGTGAAACTCAGCGCATTTAATGGGTACGGGTAGGCGCTTCGGCCGAGTCTTCGTGAGGCGAGGCCTCTGTCGCCGCCGTTGCGGATTCCGTTTCCTCCTTGGCGGGCAGTGGCTGCAGCGGCCGTTCCAAGGCAATATCCAGCACTTCGTCGATCCAGCGCACAGGATGGATGTCGAGCGAACTGGTGATGTTTTCCGGAATGTCCGCCAGATCTTTGCGATTTTCGTCCGGGATGATCACCGTCGTGATGCCACCGCGGTGGGCAGCCAACAGTTTTTCCTTCAGGCCGCCGATCGGAAGCACACGCCCACGCAGGGTAATTTCACCCGTCATGGCGACCTCGGAGCGGACCGGCACCTTGGTCAACGCGGACACCAGGGCCGTGCACATCGCGATACCTGCACTCGGGCCGTCCTTGGGCGTAGCACCCTCCGGCACGTGGATGTGCAGGTCCAGCTTTTCGTGGAAATCCGGATCGATGCCAAAACGGCTGGCGCGTGCGCGCACCACCGAAAGCGCGGCCTGGATCGACTCCTTCATGACGTCGCCAAGCTGACCGGTATGCACCTGGCGTCCCTTGCCGGGCACGATCGACGCTTCGATGCTGAGCAGATCGCCGCCGACCTGGGTCCACGCCAGACCGGTGACCAAACCGACTTCGTTCTGCAATTCCTTGCGGCCGAAATCGAAGCGACGCACACCCAGGAATTGGTCGAGATTGGCCGAATTGATCTGCACTTTGCCGGGCGCGTTCTTGCCCTTGCCCTTCTTCGTTTCCGCCGCCTTGGCTTTCTTGTGTTCGGTCAACGTCAGCTGCTTGACCACTTTGCGGCAGATCTTGGAAATCTCGCGCTCGAGATTGCGCACGCCCGACTCGCGCGTGTAGTAACGCACGATGTCGCGCACCGCTTCCTGGTCGACAGCGACTTCGTCCGGCTTCAAACCGTTGGCCTTGATCTGCTTGGGCAGCAGGTATCTCTGCGCAATCGCGAGTTTCTCGTCTTCGGTATAACCCGGGATGCGAATGACCTCCATACGATCAAGCAGAGGACCGGGAATATTCAGCGAGTTCGCCGTGGCAATCCACATCACCTCGGAAAGATCGAGATCGACTTCCAGGTAGTGATCGTTGAATGCGTGGTTCTGCTCGGGATCGAGCACTTCCAGCAATGCCGACGACGGATCGCCGCGGAAATCCATCGACATCTTGTCGATTTCATCGAGCACGAACAGCGGATTCTTGCTGCCGACCTTGTTCATGTTTTGCACGATGCGACCCGGCATCGAACCGATATAGGTACGGCGATGACCGCGGATTTCCGCCTCGTCTCGCACGCCACCCAGGCTCATGCGAACAAATTTGCGATTGGTCGCCTTGGCGATCGATTGGCCAAGCGAGGTCTTGCCCACGCCGGGCGGACCGACCAGGCACAAGATGGGGCCCTTCATGGCACTGACGCGCTGTTGCACCGCGAGGTATTCAAGGATGCGCTCCTTGACCTTCTCCAGACCGAAATGGTCGGCGTCCAGCACTTCCTGCGCCAGCGCGAGATCCTTGCGGACCTTGCTGCGCTTTTTCCACGGCACGCCGATCAGCCAATCCAGATAGTTGCGCACCACGGTGGCTTCAGCCGACATCGGCGACATCTGCTTGAGCTTGCCGAACTCCTGCCGCGCCTTGGTCAGCACGGCTTTGGGCATGCCGGCGTCTTCGATCTTCTTTTGCAGCTCTTCGATTTCGTTGGGGCCGTCCTCGCCCTCGCCCAGTTCCTTCTGGATGGCCTTCATCTGTTCGTTGAGGTAGTACTCGCGCTGGCTCTTTTCCATCTGCGACTTCACGCGGCCGCGGATGCGCTTCTCAACCTGCTGCAAGTCGATTTCGCCGTCGACCAGGCCGATCAACAACTCCAGACGCTGGCCCACGTCGGCGGTTTCCAGCACCCTCTGCTTGTCGGACATGCGCACGGTGAGATGCGCGGCGATCGAATCGGCGAGCCGGGAAGGATCTTCGATGCCCGACAAGGTCGCCAGCACTTCCGGCGGCAGCTTGCGGCTTTGCTTGACCAATTGCTCGAACAGCGACACCAGGGTGCGCGAAACGACGTCCAGCTCACGATCCTTGGCGGCGTAGATGGGTTCGATGACACGCGAGCGCGCAGTGAGCATGCCGCTGTCGTCGTGATACTCCTCAATCGCTACGCGCGACTGGCCTTCGACGAGCACCTTCACGGTACCGTCAGGCAATTTCAACAATTGCAACACACCGGCCAGAGTCCCTACTTCGTGCAGGTCCTTGATGGCGGGATCGTCGATGTCGGGGCTCTTCTGCGCCACGAGCAAAATCTGGCGCTCACCCTCCATCGCTCGTTCGAGGGCCCGCATGGACTTGTCGCGGCCCACGAACAGGGGGATCACCATGTGCGGGTAAACCACGACATCGCGCAGGGGAAGCACCGGCAGTGCGTCCAGGGAGGCGCCGGTGGCAGCTGGATTTGCAGCAGTTTTTGCCATCGCAGGAAATCTCTCGCGAAAAAAAGAGGCGTACGACCACGACACTGCGCCGAGGTCACTGTCTCGTCAAGTGGAGGCGATCGGGCCGGCCCTCAAGCCCACGCCGCGCAACAAAAATACGGCCCCGGGGGTCTCCCACCGGGGCCGCAATCTGCGAGGTTGCAGTGATCAGGCGGCGGCGTCGCCGCTTTCGCTGCTGATGCGCGGTTGTTGCTGCAAGTTTCCGCGGTAGATCAGGTATGGCTCGGCCTGCCCTTCGATAACCGCATCATCCACGACCACCTTGCTGACGTGCTCCAGCGACGGCAGTTCGTACATGGTGTCCAGCAACACCTGCTCGAGGATGGTGCGAAGGCCGCGAGCGCCCGTCTTGCGCTTGAGCGCCTTGCGCGCCACGGCTTGCAGCGCCTCAGGACGGAATTCCAGCTCGACGCCTTCCATCTCGAACAACTTGCGGAACTGCTTGGTCACCGCGTTGCGGGGTTCGGTGAGAATCTTCACCAGCGCCGGTTCATCCAGCTCATCCAGCGTGGCGACCACGGGCAAGCGACCGACGAATTCCGGAATCAAACCGAAACGCACCAGATCCGAGGGTTCGACTTCGGCTAGCACCTTGCCGAGATTTTCAGTGCGTTCCTTCGAACGCACTTCGGCCGAGAAGCCAATGCCGGTGGTCTCGGAACGCTGCTGGATGACTTTTTCCAGACCTGCGAACGCGCCACCGCAAATGAACAGGATGTTCTTGGTGTCGACCTGCAGGAATTCCTGCTGCGGATGCTTGCGACCACCTTGCGGCGGCACGGAGGCAAGTGTGCCTTCGATCAGCTTCAACAGTGCCTGCTGCACGCCTTCGCCGGAAACGTCGCGTGTGATCGACGGGTTTTCGCTCTTGCGCGAAATCTTGTCGATTTCGTCGATGTAGACGATGCCCGATTGCGCCTTCTCGACGTCGTAGTCGCACTTCTGCAACAGCTTTTGGATAATGTTTTCGACGTCCTCGCCCACATAACCTGCTTCGGTCAACGTGGTGGCGTCGGCGATCGTGAACGGAACGTTGAGCAAGCGCGCCAGCGTTTCGGCCAGCAGCGTTTTGCCCGAGCCGGTCGGACCGATGAGCAGGATGTTGGACTTGCCCAGCTCGATATCGTCGCTGCGCTGGCGAGACTCCATCCGCTTGTAGTGGTTGTAGACCGCGACGGCGAGCGCCTTCTTGGCACGCGTCTGCCCGACCACGTACTGGTCGAGGGTCTCCATGATCTCCTTGGGCTTGGGCAGCTGGCTACGCCCGGAGGCGGCCTTCTCCTCAAGTTCCTCACGGATGATGTCGTTGCACAGCTCCACGCACTCGTCGCAGATGAACACGGACGGACCCGCGATCAGCTTGCGTACTTCGTGTTGGCTCTTGCCGCAGAAGGAGCAATAAAGAATCTTGCCGCTGTCGTTGGAACGGCCTTGCCGCTCGTCGCTCATTCGTTTGATCCTGCTGAAAAATCCCAGTTACGGGCCGAGAATAGCACAGGGTCCCGAGTCCGCACCCGGACGCGGGACCCCACTATGCCTAAGCTTGTGATCGACCGGAATCAGGCCGACTTGACCGTTTCCACGGCCCGGCGGTCCAGGACGGAGTCGATCAGGCCGTATTCCTTGGCGGCCTCGGCGCTCATGAAGCGGTCGCGCTCCATGTCCCGCTCGATCTTGTCCAGGGGCTGGCCGGTATGCTGAACGTAGATGTCGTTCAGGCGGCGGCGCAGATAGAGAATTTCCTGAGCCTGGATCTCGATATCGGTGGCCTGTCCACGGGCGCCGCCAGACGGCTGGTGGATCATCACCCGCGAGTTGGGCAGCGAGTAGCGCTTGCCCTTGGCGCCGGCCATCAGCAGCAGCGACGCGGCACTGCAGGCCTGGCCGATGCACATGGTGCTGATGTCGGGCTTGACGAATTGCATGGTGTCGTAAATGGCCAGACCGGCGGTTACCGCGCCGCCCGGGCTGTTGATGTACAGATGGATGTCCTTGTCGGGGTTTTCCGACTCCAGGAATAGCATCTGGGCCACCAGCAGGTTGGCCACCTGGTCGTTCACTTCACCGACCAGGAAGATCACGCGCTCCTTCAACAGGCGCGAGTAGATGTCATACGAACGTTCGCCACGAGCAGTTTGCTCGACGACGATCGGCACCAGATTGAGGTTGTGGACGGGATCCATGGACATGCGCGTGATTCTCCGCGTGTGGGGACTGAATGGCGATTCGTGCAATCAGGTCAGACTATAGCCGGACCTGATCGAATCGTCTCAGGCACCGACCGGACGCATTACTTCGTCGAAGCTCAGGCTCTGGATCGTGGTCTTGCCGTGTTCGGCCACCCACTCCGCCACCTGATCTTCCATGACACGGTTCTGCAATCCGGACATGAGTTGGGGATCGCCGTTGTACAGTTCAATGACCTTTTCCGGCTCCTCGTAGGTCGAGGCGATGGCGGCGAGCTGCTCGGCCAGGCGGGTGCGATCCAGCTTCAGCTCCTGCTTGCGGGCGATTTCGCCCATCAGGAGGCCGGCGATTACGCGCATGCGCGCAGCCGGGACGGCCGAATCGATCAACGGCTGCGGCGGCTGCTGGCCGCGCGGCACGCTGTTGGCGGCGAGGTTGCGGGCCTCCGACTGAACCATCAGGTTCGGCACTTCGAGATCCTTGTGCGATTCGGCCAGCTTTTCGGCCACCTGGGACTTCAGGCGAGCCATCAGGGCAGCCTTCAGTTCGCGCTCGAGGTTGGAGCGG
Organism: Dyella mobilis; assembly: GCF_016904945.1. Classification (GTDB taxonomy): domain Bacteria; phylum Pseudomonadota; class Gammaproteobacteria; order Xanthomonadales; family Rhodanobacteraceae; genus Dyella_B; species Dyella_B mobilis. The sequence continues at coordinate 941,121 of NZ_JADIKF010000039.1, read as the reverse complement.
ACTTCCTTGCGGAAGGTCTCCTGGTTGCCGTCGACGATGCCGAACAGCTTGATGAATTCCGCGTCGACTTCCGGCAGCTTCTGTTCCTGCACCTTGACGATCTTGAAGCTGACCTTGGCGGTCTTGCCAGCAAGCTGGTCGTTGCGGAAATCAGCGGGAAATTCGATGTCGGACTCGAATTCTTCGCCGGCCTTGCGGCCCGTCAAGGCAGCGTCGAGCGCCTTGAACAACGTGCCCGAGCCAATGATGCTGCCGGCGCGTTCCAGGCCTTCCGCCGGGAAGCGGTAGTCGCCGACGGCGGCGGAGTATTCGAACATCACGAAGTCGCCTTCGGCGGAGCCGCGCTCGACTTCGTCGAAGCTGCGACGCTGCTGGCGCAGGGTCTCAATCATCTTCTCGATATCGGCGTCGCTCACTTCTGCCGCCGGACGGCTGATTTCCAGCGTCGCGACGTCGATTTCCGGGAATTCCGGCATCACTTCGAAGGTGGCGGTATAGGCGATCTCGCCGTTTTCCGGCTGGCCAGTGGTATCGATGGCCGGGTTGGCGACCGGACGCAGGTTTTCCTTTTCGAAGGCTTCGCGCAGCGTGCTGCCGATCAGGTCCGAAAGCACCTCGCCACGAACCTGCGCGCCGAAACGCTGCTGGATCACGTTGGCCGGCACTTTGCCGGGACGGAAGCCCTTCAGGCGCACCGTGCGGCTCATTTCGGCAATGCGAGCGCTCACCTGAGTCTCGAACCGCTCAGCGGGAAATTTGACCGTGAGCTTGCGCTCAAGCTTGCCGACGTTTTCAACGGAAAACTGCATGACGTCTCCTGGAATTACCTGTGATGGCCCTTGCTGGCGCCGCGGCGGCCCCGGCCGCCCGCAAAATCAAGCTCAAGGTCGATGGTGCGAAAGAAGGGACTCGAACCCTTACGGGGTTACCCGCTGGAACCTAAATCCAGTGCGTCTACCAATTCCGCCACTTTCGCATCGGCCGAAAGATTGCAAGCCGCAGATTTTCAACGATTTTCAGCGCATGCGCCAAAAAAATGCAGAAAAGCTGACAGGCTGCGACCCTAAGTCGATGATTACCTTATGCCAAGCCAGCCATTTTACGGTTGCGTGGCAGCCCAGCACAAGCGCCAGCCGCCTATGGCGCCTGTAGGCAAAGCAAACAAAAAGGACCCGCATCGCTGCGGGTCCTTCGTGCATTTGGTGGGCCGTGTAAGATTCGAACTTACGACCAATTGATTAAGAGTCAACTGCTCTACCAACTGAGCTAACGGCCCGGAAAACCTATTTTTTAAACTTGCGAATTGGGGTGGACGATGGGACTCGAACCCACGACAACCGGAATCACAATCCGGTACTCTAACCAACTGAGCTACGCCCACCGTAACCACGAATCTGGCGCGCCCGACAGGAATCGAACCTGCAACCGTCGGCTTAGAAGGCCGATGCTCTATCCGGTTGAGCTACAGGCGCTTGACTGAAGCAGAACACCTGCTGGTCGGGGCAGAGGGATTCGAACCCACGACATCCAGCTCCCAAAGCTGGCGCTCTACCAGGCTGAGCTATACCCCGATTTCGAAACCCGGTCAGCTTTCGCGTACCTGAGCCCTGAAATCCTACGGGTGACACTCTGGCCCGTCAATCCGTATCGAACACGCCGGACTTCAAACTTTTGTCCGGTTTCGCAAGCGGTATTTTGCCTGCAACACAGACACGACCCAATTGCTATCGCATCTAAAAATTTTGGCGCGCCCGGAGAGATTCGAACTCCCGACCACCAAGTTCGTAGCCTGGTACTCTATCCAACTGAGCTACGGGCGCGTGGTCAAAACTTATCGCTACCGGCTGGTTCCCGTTATTGGAAGGCGCCGAAGCAAGAAGCGGAATTATTCAGGTACTGGCCGCACTCGTCAATACTCTTTGTGAATTTTTTTGAAATATTTGGTTCAACTCGTGCTTGCTCAGGTCAGGTCGAGCGCGAAATCGTCCGCATCCATCCAGGCTGGAAAACGCTGTCGATGCGCCTGCAGCGGCGCAGGATCAAGCCGCACCGTAACCACCTGCTCTTGCACGCCGAGTTCCACCAGCGGCTCGCCAACAGGATCGATGACGGCACTGTCGCCCGCGTAAGGAAGCTCATTGCCATCCGTGCCAACCCGGTTGACGCCGATGACATAGGCCAGGTTTTCGATGGCGCGTGCACGCAACAAAGTACGCCAAGGTTGCCGTCTCGGTGCAGGCCAATTGGCGACGAACAAGGCAAGGTCGTAATCCATGCCGCCCGTTGCCGATTCCATCCGTCGATTGCGCAACCAAACAGGAAAGCGCAAGTCGTAGCAGACCTGCGGCAGGATGCGCCAACCCTTCAATTCCACAATCAGGCGCGTCGAACCGCCACCATAGCGGGTATGCTCGCCTGCCATGCGAAACAGATGGCGCTTGTCGTATTGCGCAAAGCTGCCATCGGGGCGCGCCCAGATCAGGCGGTTATAAACCTTGTCGCCTTCCCTGATCGCCAGGCTGCCGGTAATGACGGCGTCGACTTCGCCGGCCAGCGCACGCATCCATGCCACGCCTTCGCCGTCCATGCCTTCGGCGGCGCTTCCCGTGTCGTTGCTGAAACCGGAGAGAAATGTCTCCGGCAGCACGATCAGATCGCTGCGTCCTGCGACCGATCGCACCAGCGCACCGTAGTAATCGCGATTGGCAGGGGCGTCGTGCCAGCGCGTCGCGCCCTGCACCAGTGAAACATTCAGAGCTTGCATAGACGCTCCGCTGCCGCATCCATGGTGGCGTCGCTCTTGGCGAAACACAGTCGCACCAGACGCGTACCCGGCGCCTTGTCGTAGAAAGGCGTCAGCGGGATCGCCGCAACTCCGCCCTCCTTCACCAGCCACTCGCAGAACGCGATGTCGTCTTCATCGCGAATCGCCGAATAGTCCACCAGTTGGAAATAGCCGCCCGGCACATCCAGCAGCTTCAGCCGCGAAGGAGCCAGCAACTTGCGAAAGCGGTCGCGCTTGACCTCATAGAACGCAGGCAGTTCCAGGTAGTGCTCCGGCGTGCTGGCGAGAAATTCCGCGAATGCCGCCTGAGCCGGATGAAAGGTGCAAAACGTGAGGTATTGATGCACCTTGCGAAACTCGGCCGACAGTTTGGCCGGCGCCACGGCGTAGCCGACCTTCCAGCCGGTGCAGTGATAGGTTTTGCCGAAACTGGAAACCACGATGCTGCGCGCGGCGAGCTCCGGATGGCGCAGCACGCTCTGATGCGCAGCGCCGTCATACACGATGTGTTCGTACACTTCGTCCGACAGCACCACAATCGACGTATCGCGCACGATGGCAGCAAGCTCATCCAGATCCGCCGCTGACAACACCGCCCCCGACGGATTGTGCGGACTGTTGATGAGGATCATGCGCGTCTTCGGCGTGATGGCGTCGCGCACCCGCTGCCAGTCGATCGAGAAACTCGGCACCGTCAGCGGAATGTGCACCGCTCGTGCGCCCTGCAGATCAATCGCGGGCTCATAAGAGTCGTAAGCCGGGTCGAACACGATCACTTCGTCGCCCGCGCGCACCACCGCCGCAATGGCCGCAAACAACGCCTCCGTAGCCCCGGAGGTGACAGTGACCTCGCTATCCGCACTTACCTCGTAGCCGTAAAGCCGCCCGGTCTTCAACGCGATCTGCTCGCGCAGTGCGGCCGTACCGATACCCGGCGCGTATTGATTGAGTCCGTTTGCCATGGCGCGGCTCAACGCATCGCGCAACGGTTGCGGCGGCTCGAAATCCGGAAACCCTTGGCCGAGGTTGACCGCCCGGTGCTGCACGGCCAGATGGCTCATCACGCTGAAAATGGTGGTGCCTACTTTCGGAAGCTTGGTTTCGATGGTCATGGGCGGCAGTATGGATGTCCAAACGCAAAGACTAACACGGCTCGTTCAGGGGGCCGGCTGACCCGGAATCTCCAGCGATTCCAACGACCGCCGCATGCATTGCTCGTGCTTCAGGCGCGTCGCCTCCGGCAGGCGCTCGGCAAGAAAATCCACCAATGCGCGCACGCCCGGCAGCATGCCTCGCCGACTAGGGTAGACAAAGTGCATGACACCTTGCGGCGCGCTCCATTCGGGCAGCACGACCTCGAGCTCCCCGGCGGTGATCGCTGGCGCACAAATGAACTCCGGCAGCAAGGTCACGCCAAGCCCGGTTCTGGCCGCTTGCAGCAAGACGGCGAAATCGCCAGTGATCAGGCGCGCCTGCACTTCCACATTGACCCGCTCGCCTTGCGCATCGATCAGCTCCCATATCTGCGCACCTTCGTGCTCCTGCATTGACAGAGCCGGCAAGCGAGCCAGGTCATCCGGGTGCTTGGGATAACCATGCGTTTTGAGCAAAGACGGGCTGGCCACCGGCAGCACGCGCGATTGGCTGAAGCTGCGCACGATCATATTGGCATCGGTATCGAGCTTGGCACGCACGCGGATGGCCAGATCGACCCCTTCGCTGATCAGGTCGACGCGGCGGTCGCTAGACAGTACGCGTACCTGTAGCTTCGGATACTGCGCCATGAATTCGGGCAGGATGTGCGCAAGCACGGTCTGGGCTATCGATATCGGACAGCTCAGCCGCACCACGCCCCGCGGCTCGGCGCGCAGTTCATCCACGGCATCCTGGGCCGCCCTGGCCTCCTCGAGCACCGCACGGCAGTGTCCATAAAAGCGCTCCCCTACTTCGGTGACCACGAAGCGCCGGGTGGTCCGTTGCAGCAGACGGACACCAAGGCGGTCCTCCAACTGGGCGATCCGCTTGCTCAGGCGGGACTTGGGCACACCCAACGCGCGCCCCGCCGCCGAGAAGCCACCGTGCTCCACCACGGCCGCGAAGAAGTACAGGTCATTCAGGTCCTGCATGGCACCCGGTAAGGCCGTCATCGTCGTTCCTTATTTAGAACAATAAGTTCAAAAAGATCCATCTTATCGCTCATTTGTTCTGAATTTATCTTATTCCCAACGTCGGACTACCCGACTGGAATCGAGGTATCACCATGAAACTGCTGCATCTTGACGCAAGCTCGCTGGGCCAGCATTCCGTGTCGCGCGCGCTGACGGCCGCGGTCGTCGCCCAGATCACCCGGGAAACCCCCGACCTTTCCGTGACCTACCGCGACCTTACCGCGCAGCCGCTGCCTCACTGGACACCGGTCGTGGACGCCCAAAGCGAAGCGGCCAAGCTCGGCGAGGCGATCATGGACGAATTCCTTGCCGCCGATATCGTGGTCATTGGCGCCCCGATGTACAACTTCTCCATTCCCAGCCAGCTCAAGGCCTGGATCGACCGCATCGCGGTGGCCGGCAAAACCTTCAGCTACACCGAGTCGGGTCCGAAGGGCCTGGTGAGCGGCAAGCGCCTGATCGTGGCTTCCTCGCGCGGCGGCGTCTACAGCACCGGCCCGGCCGCGGCAATGGACTTCCAGGAATCGTATCTGCGTACGGTATTTGGTTTCCTGGGCGTGACGGACATCGAATTCATCCGCGCCGAAGGCGTGAATATGAGCGCCGATCACAAGACCAACGCCATCGCCTCCGCCCACATCACGATCGGTAACCTGGTTAGCAAGGCCGCCTGATCCGAAACCCCTGAGAAATACCCGATGGCATGCAGAGCGCCCTTTGCGGGCGCTCTTTTTTCGTGGCGCAAACGAACGGTCAGCGTCCGAAGCGGATTTCGCCGCCATCGTGATCGCGATCCCAGCCGCGCAGCTCATCGCGAATGTGGGCTATGCGCTGCCGACCGAGCGCGTTGCGCTCTTCGTCCAGCACCTGGCCATCCAGCAATTCGGCCAGTCGCTGCGCCGTCGGCAGCATGGCATCCCAGGCGTCCAAGGCAGGCACCGCTCCTGGCAAAGCCATGAAGAAGCTCAGACCCGGAGTGCGTAACGCATCGACTCGCGTCAGGTCGAAACTGCCCGGCTTGAGCATGTTGGCGACACTGAAGATCGGTCCCACTTCGCGCTTGCCATCGACTAGGCGATGGTAGATACCCATGTCTCCGTATTCCAACCCGGCCTTTTCCGCCGCGACGACCAAGTCGGCACCATTGAAAGCATGGCCCTCGCGGGCGACCACAAACAGGCTGACGATGCGCTCGACAGGCATCTGCGCCGGACGCTTGCCCAGATCGGAACGAGGCGGAACACGAGGAGCTGGCGCAGGCGTCGGCGCGGGAACCGGCGCTGGCGCGACTACCGGGGCTTCGTGAAGATCAAATGCGGTGGTCGCCGGCTCGACGGAGGGCTTGGACGTCGCTTCCGGAAACGAAGGCGAGCGCAATGCCTCAACGATGGAAGCGGCGTGCCCGGTGGGCTTGGGCATGTGCGCGGCGCCGCCGTGGCGCTCCTCGGCCAGGGTCGCGCCCAGCTTCTCCAACTCCTCGCGCAGGCCGACATCCAGTTCGCCCTGGTGCGGACCCGACTCCGAAAACAGCGGATCACGCCGATCGTCGGCCACGTCGCCGAAAGCATCCACGTCGTCAGCGGAACCGCCCAGCGTAGGCTCGCGGCGCTCTGCGCCGGCTTCAGGCATGGGGCGACGCTTGCCCTGCTCTTTCTTCGGTTCGCCAAACAGCCACACCAGCACCAGCACGACGAGCCCGATGATCATCAACGGGACGCCGACCCAAGGATTCCACGCAAACGCCAAATCAATTCCAGACATGATGTAACTCCTCAGGCAGCGCCAGCCAATTTGGCCGCCTCGGCAAGATCGACCTGCACCAGGCGCGAAACGCCCGCCTCGCGCATGGTAACGCCGCAAAGCTGGCTGGCCGCTTCCATCGTGGCCTTGTTGTGGCTGACGAAGATGAACTGCACCTTTTCGCTCATCTCGCGCACCATGTTCGAGAAGCGTCCCACGTTTGCTTCATCGAGCGGCGCGTCCACTTCGTCCAGCAGGCAGAAGGGCGCGGGGTTCAGCGCAAAAATAGCGAACACCAGCGATACGGCGGTAAGCGCTTTTTCGCCACCGGACAACAGCGTGATATTGGAAACGCGCTTGCCCGGAGGGCGCGCCATGATCGATACGCCCGTGCTCAGCAAGTCGTCGCCGGTGAGTTCCAGGTAGGCATGGCCGCCGCCAAACAGGCGCGGGAACAATTCCTGCACACCTGCATTGACGCGGTCGAAAGTCTCCTTGAAACGCTGGCGGGTCTCGCGATCGATCTTCTTGATCGCGTTTTCCAGCGTTTCCATCGCGCTGGTCAGATCGGTGAGCTGATTGTCGAGGTAGGTCTTGCGCTCGCTCTGTTCGGCATGCTCCTGGATCGCAGCCAGATTGACCGGTTCCAGGCGAGCGATCTTCTGCCCCAGATCGGCCAACTGCTGCCGCCATTGCGTCGCATCGACGTCCTCAGCCAATTCGGTCAGCAACGTTTCCAGATCCAGGCCGGAAGCCGCAATGGCTTCGGCAAGCTGGTCGGCGCGCATCTGCAGCGCCTGTGCGGCGAGTTTCTGCTCGGAAACTTTTTCGCGCAGACCGGACAGCTCCTGCTCAAAATTGTGCCGCTGCTGTTCCAGCTTGCGGAACTCGATGTCGCAGTCTTCCAGTGCGCGGCGCGCCTCCACCAATTGGCGGTCCACCAACAAGCGCTGGTCGAGGTAAGTCTGGCGCTCGGCCTCCAGCTCGGCGATCGGATCGGATCCCGCAGCAAGCTGTTCGGCAATCTCGGTACGGCGCGCTTCGATCTGGCGAATCTGGCCGTCCATGCGGGCCAGCGCCTGTTCCAGCGACGTCAGCGAAGACCGTTTCGATTCCAGGCTCAGTGCCAGGGCATGCGCCTGGTCGGCCGCTTCACGCGCATTCATGCGCGCCTCTTCGCGAGCCTCCAGCAGGGCACGCCGCTCATTCTCCAGCTCGCGGCGCTGGTCTTCCAGATCGCCCATGTTGTTGACCGACTCGTCCAGGCGTGCACGCGCATCGCGCGTCTGCACCTGCAACTCGTCCATCTGCTCGAGCAGTACGGAAATTTCGCCGGCCACCTTCTCGGCGCGGGCCCGCGCCGTTTCCACTTTGCCGCGATGGCTTTGCAACTGGCCGGCCAATTCGGACTGCCGGCGGTGCGCGTTGTACAACTCGCGCTGCGCGTCGTCGCGTGCACGCTCGGCTTCGAACTTGCTGGTACGCAAGGCATCGAGGCGCGTCGTGGCCTCCTCGATCTGCGCTTCCAGCGTTTCGGTCTGCTCGGTCAGCACGCGAATTTCGCGTTCACGGGCCAACACGCCGACCTGATTGCCCTGCGCGCGGCGCACGCGTGCCCAGCCCGGCCCCAGCCATTCGCCGGTACGGGTGATCACCGACTGATACGGCGCCAACGCGGAGAGTTCCGCCACGCGCCGATGCGCATCGTCAATCGTTTCGGCAATCAGCACGTGGCCGAGAATGGCAATCGCAGAGGCCGGGCCGCGCACGTGCGCCGCCAGCGTTCCCGAGGCAGGCACTCCGCCCTCTGCCGCATCGAGCAGCGCGACGTCGGCATCCTTGATGCCCGGGAATTCGCGCGCCAAATCGTGCGCACCGTCGACCAGCACGCTGTCGATGAAGCCGGACAGCACGGTCTCGACCGCCGTCTCCCAACCTGCTTCGACTTGCAGCATTTCGCCCAGGCGACGCTTCTTGTCCAGCCCGAATTGCGACAGCCAGTTGCTGGCCGCACTTTCTTCCTGCCCCAGCGCGGCGTTCTGCAGCGCCTCCAGCGACGCCAGGCGCCCGCGCGCCGTCTGCAATTGCTGGCGCGCTTCATTCAGCACGCCTTGAACCTGGCGCTCCTCGTCGAGCACCTTTTCGTAGCTCGATTTGTGCTGATCGAGCAGGCCGCCTAGGGATTCAACGCGTTCGCGCTGCGTATCGTGCTCGCCATGCATTTGCTCGGCGGCCGCATCGAGCGCCGCCACGTCGGTGGCTTTCTGCTCGTTTTCCAGGGCTTCCTTGCGCTTGCCCAGATCCATCGACTGGCGGTCGAGGTAGGCCAGCTTGGTGCGTTCGACTTCGGCCGCCCGGCTCGCCTCGCCAGCGGTGCGGGTGTAGGTATCCCAACGCTGCTGCCAATCGGCCAGCTTGATTTCGGTTTCACGCTGCGTTTCGGCGGTTTCGTCCTGCATCTGCTGCAGGGATTCCAGCTTCGGCTCGCCTTCGGACAAGGCCAGACGAAGCGTCTCCACCTGATCGCGGTCGGTGGTGATGTGGGCGGCCAGCTCACCGTGTTCGCGCTCCGTATCGGCCTGTGCGCGCTGCAGCCGATCGGCGGTTTCGCGATTGAAGCGAACCTGCTGCTCGACGCGCGCGATCTCCGAGCCGACCTTGTAGACCTCGGCCTGCACTTCGTTCAAATGTTCGCTGGCCCCGCCATGACGCTCGCGCGCGGTTTCGATCTGCGCTTCGATCTGGCGTTGTGCTGCCAGTTGCTTCTCGATTTCGAGCTCGGCGGCGGAGAGCCCCTGCCCCTTGCCTTCGTGCTGGCTCTTGAGCCCGCGATATTCCAAGGCACGCAGTTCGGCTTCCTTGCGGATCTGCTCTTCCTTGTAGGCTTTCCAGCGTTCCGCTGCGCGCGCCTGGCGATTGAGGTGTTCGAGCTGCTTGTCCACCTCGTCGCGCACGTCGCGCACGCGATCGAGGTTTTCGCGCGTGGCCTTGATGCGGCTTTCGGTCTCCTTGCGGCGCTCCTTGTATTTGGAGATGCCGGCAGCCTCTTCCAGGTGCGTGCGCAGTTCTTCCGGGTGCGCCTCGATGATCTGGCTGATCATGCCCTGCTCGATGATCGAGTAGCTGCGCGGCCCGAGACCGGTGCCCAGGAACAGGTCGGTAATATCGCGGCGGCGGCAGCGGGCGCCATTGAGGAAATACGACGACTGGCCATCGCGCGTCACCTGGCGCTTGACGGAGATCTCGGCGTACTGGGCGTATTCGCCCTGGATGGTGCCGTCCGAGTTGTCGAAAATCAGCTCGACGGTCGCCTGTCCGACCGGCTTGCGCGCGTTCGAGCCGGAAAAGATCACGTCGGTGATCGAGTCTCCGCGCAAACGGCTGGCCGCGCTTTCGCCCATCACCCAGCGAATGGCGTCGATGATGTTGGACTTGCCGCAGCCATTGGGACCGACCACGCCGGTCATGTTGGTCGGCAAATGCAAGGTGGTGGGGTCGACGAAAGACTTGAACCCGGCGAGTTTGATCGTGGTTAGGCGCATTGAGATCAGCGGCTCAAAAGGTGATGGCCCGCAACCGCGGGTGACGGGTCACTGTGCCAAACGCGGGACAGCGCCGCAATGCATCGGGATCGACGATTCGATCTCGAGAAGAATGGCCCAAGCTATTGATTAGGCTCAATCCGGTGCCTTGGCATCGATGGACAGGGCATGAATTCCGTTGTCCATCAATTCCCCCAGCGCCGCATAAACCAGCCGGTGCCGCTTGATCGGCAAGGCGCCGGCGAACGCGGGGCTGACGATCCGCACGTGGAAATGCCCTTTGCCTTCATTGGCATGCCCTGCGTGCTTGTAGCCCTCGTCCAGCACTTCGAGCTCCAAGGGATGCAGGGCCGTGACGAGCCGCTGGCGGATTTCCTCCACCATGGCCACGGTCATGCCGGCAGCACCTTGCGGAAGGGTTTTACGCTGACGCTGGCATAGACGTTTGCGGCCACGTACGGATCGGCCTTGGCCCATTGCTCTGCCTCGGCCAGCGAGGCGAACTCGGCAACGATCAGGCTGCCGGAGAAACCCGCAGGCCCCGGCTGCTCGGCATCGATGGCCGGAAACGGGCCGGCCAGCAGCATGCGGCCTTCGCCCTGCAGCTTTTCCAGGCGGGCCAGGTGCTCGCCACGCGCAGCCAGGCGGCGTTCGAGTGAATCGGGATGATCCGTGCCGATGATGGCGTACCACATGCTGTCGCGCTCCCAAGTGCAATCCGTGATTTTAGCCGACTGAGCGCGCATCTACGATCTTCGCGCGACCTGCGGCGTAAGGCCGCCTTGAATCGCCCTGCCACGTACCCACTTGGCGCGTACGGTATTCATCGAGGGGAGTGTCGTCATGTGGTCGATGTTCGTTGAGAGCCTTTCCACGCTGTTGGCGCAGGGCGCGCACTGGCTGAACGGGAGTTACGGCCTCGCCGTACTGGTCATGGCCGTGATCGTGAGGCTGGTCCTGTTGCCCATGACCTTGCGCGTGGCCGAACAGGCGTGGCACCGGCAGCACAAACTGTTTCGGCTGAAACCCGAACTCGAACGGTTGCGTGAGCGTCACGCCAAGGATCCGACCGCCTACGCGGGCGCGATGCAGGATCTCTACCGCAAACACGGCATAAGCGGGGGGCTGGGCAGCGGCATGTTGACAGCCATCGTGCAGGCGCCGCTCGGCGCCGGCATCTATGCAGCCATCCGCCAAGGGGTGGCGGGGGCCGGCTCGTTTCTGTGGATTCCCAAGCTGGCGCGACCGGATCTGTCGCTGGCGCTGATCGTGGCACTGCTCAGCAGCGTGGCCATCCTGCTCAATCCGACGATGCCTGAGCAGGTCCGAACCCTGCTCCACTGGTTGCCGGTCATCGTGACTCTGCTGGTGACCTGGCATCTGAGCGCCGGGCTATGCCTCTACTGGGCGGGGGCCGGTAGCGTGGGGGTGCTCCAATCCGCACTGCTACGCAGGCGCGTGGTCCGTTCGCTCCACGGCGCGCAATCGCAACATTCGTAACGCCCTGGCGGGTGATATCTGTCAAGAACGATATCTGACATCCGCCGCTGCCCGCTCCGACCGCCGCAGCGCATGCTTTTCTCCAGACCCGGACCGGGCTGGCCCATCTGGCCAGCCCGCTCAATCACAGGTCCAGCACCGCTTCCGGCATCCAGGTTCGCCTAGGCCATCAGTCACAGCAGGCCCTTGTTGACAGGCTTCGAAGTGGTGTTATAGTTCACTACAACACCGGTCCACGACATCACTAAGGAGAGCCGTCATGAAAACACCGAACCCGATCGCCATCACCGCAGCGGTTCTATTCACCTCGATCAGCCTGCTTGCCTTGAGCCCGAGCACCCCACGGTCTCCTGCCGCCGAAATCGATGGCCTGAAAGTCATCAACCTGGCCCCGGTCGATGTCCGCCCCTCGGCCGACGACGAGCGCGCTGCTGCTCTGCTGACCGCCACCAGCTTCACCACCGCCAGCGGAATCGCGAGCGACGCCAGCCTGCTCAGTGCGCAATTGACCATGCCCTACTATTCGTTCGGCACCACCAAGTTCGCCGGCATCAGCAAGGAATAAATCCATGTCCATCACCTGGAACGACAGCGTCCCGATCTACCGCCAATTGCGCGAACGCGTAGTGGCCATGATCCTGGACGGCGCCTTGAACGAGGGCGACCCGCTGCCGTCAGTACGCCAGGTGGCAGCGGATTTCCAAATCAATCCGCTGACGGTTTCCAAGGCGTACCAGGAACTGGTCGACGATCAACTCGTGGAAAAAAGAAGGGGGCTGGGCATGTTCGTTACCGATGGGGCTCGCGAGGCGCTGCTCAAGTCCGAGCGCGAGCGCTTCCTGCGCGAAGAATGGCCGGCGCTGTTCGCACGTCTGCAACGCCTGGGCCTGGATCTGAAAACCCTGATGCGCGAAGCGCCGCAGGATACGGAGAACCAGTCATGAATGCGGTCATCACCGCCAATGGTCTGAGCAAGCGCTATAAGGACGCCGTTGCGCTGGACAACGTGAACTTCACCATCCAGCCCGGTCGCATCGTCGGCCTGATCGGCCCCAACGGCGCCGGCAAGACCACCGCCTTGAAAGCCATGCTGGGGCTTACCAACTTTCAGGGTCACCTGAGCGTGCTGGGGCTGGACCCGCGCACCCAGCGCGACAAGCTGATGGAAGAAGTGTGCTTCATCGCCGACGTTGCCGTATTGCCGCGCTGGATCCGCGTGAGCGAGGCGATCGACTTCGTCGCCAATGTGCATCCTCGCTTCAACCGGGCCAAATGCGAAGCCTTTCTCGCCCGTACCAAGCTTCAGCCCAACCAGCGCGTACGCCAGATGTCCAAGGGCATGATCGTGCAGTTGCACCTGGCCCTGGTGATGGCCATCGACGCCAAGGTACTGGTGCTGGACGAACCCACGCTGGGCCTGGACATCCTTTACCGCAAGCAGTTTTACCAAAGCCTGCTGGAAGAATATTTCGACGATAACAAGACGATTATCGTCACCACGCACCAGGTCGAGGAGATCGAGCACATCCTCACCGACCTGATGTTCATCCGCGACGGCAAGATCGTGCTGGACACCGACATGGAAGCCGTCGGAGAACGCTTTGCCGAAGTGATGGTCAGCGCCGAGATGGCTTCGACCGCACGCCAGTTGAATCCCTTGGACGAACGCCAAGTCTTCGGCAAGAGCATCTTTCTGTTCGACGGTGTCGACCACGCCAGGCTGGAATCGCTTGGTGAAATCCGCCGACCGTCGGTCAGCGATCTGTTCGTCGCCACCATGAAGGGGACCTACGCATGAAAACCCTGTACTGGTTGATGAAACGCGAATATTGGGAACATCGCGGCGGATTCCTCTGGGCGCCGGCGATCACGGCCACAACCCTCCTGGCGATCGCGCTCATGTCGATCATCGGCGGAGAGATCGTGGGGCGGCGGATGGGGTTGTTCCCACTGAATGACATCCCGCGCGGCAACGATCCCTTGACTCCCGAACAGTTCCAACACGTTGGGACGACACTCGACGGTTTTCTCTGCTTCAGCGCCGTGGTGGTGCTGGCAGTGATGGCGATCGTGGTGTTCTTTTATTGCCTGGGATCGCTTTACGAAGATCGCAAGGATCGCAGCATTCTGTTCTGGGAATCGCTGCCGATTTCGAACTGGAAAACGATTCTTTCCAAGGTTCTGAGTGCCACCGTCGTAGCCCCGGTCATCGCCACCGTCATCGGTGTTCTGTTTGGGCTGGTGCTGCTCGCCCTCGGGCTTTTCTACCTGATGTTCCACGGATTCAATGCCTGGCATCTCCTGGGCGCCGCGCATCCCATCCAAGTCACCTTCGACATCATCGCCCTGATCCCGCTCTATGCACTCTGCGCACTGCCCACGATCGGCTGGCTGATGCTGTGCTCCGCCAGCGCACGCAGCATGCCCTTCCTCTGGGCGCTGGTGATTCCCCTGGCAAGCAACCTGATCGTGTGGTGGCTGGACGTCATCGGCCTGCTGAACCTCAACGCAAGCTGGTATTTCCAGCACATCACGGCGCGTCTATTGTTCGCTCTGCCCCCTGTCAACTGGCTGGAGTTTTCATCCAAACTCCACGTCCATTCGCCGGACCACGTCACCATGCTGGATCAGTTGGGGCTGGCCGGTAACTACGCTGCACTGGCTGCGCCGGATGCATGGATCGGGATCATCGTGGGCGGCGCCATGCTGGTTGCCGCGATCTGGCTCCGCCGCTGGCGCAACGACGCCTGAAGCGACACACTGGCCACTGCACCATTCATGGATCCGAGAGGGGGATGCATCATGAAGTACCAGCGCACGATTCTGCTGCTTGCCGCTTGTGCCGCGGTCGGCGCCTGCAACATACCCGATACCACCATGGAGAACGGTGCCATCACGATGAAAGACGGCATCGTGAGCCTGCACCCCGAAGGCAACCCGGACGCGTCCATCAACGAATCCGGCCAGTTGCAGATCGGCGACAAGGTGGTGACGGTGAATGCCGCTCAGCGTGGTTTGCTGATGCTCTATTACCAGAGCGTGCTGGACGTCAATCAAACCGGCAAGGAAATGGGCAGGGTCGGTGCCAAGATGGGCGGCGAAGCCCTCAAGAACAAAATAGAAGGCAAGTCGGACGCGCAGCAGAACGCCGATGCCCAGCACGGCGGCGATCAAATGAAAGTGCTTAGCCAGAAGATGTGCCAGGACCGCGCCAACATCAAGACGGTGCAGGATCAGCTGAGCACGCAACTGGCGGAGTTCAAACCGTACGGAAACATCATTACGCAGGATAGCGTCGCAAGCTGCCAGGACAACACCAAACCATGAGCACCGTCCGCATTACCTTCCCCCGCGTGGGCCAGATAACACGCCTCGCCACGAAGACAGCCGTCGTCTCGTTTAGCTTGGCGCTTTGCACCCTGCTCGCTGCCTGCAGCGGATCGAACCAGGCATCCATCAACTCCGATGGCGACTTTAATCTGCATGGCAGCATCCAGGCCCACGATGGATATATCACGCTGCGAGCATCCAGCGCGCCGGATGCCACCATCAGCGCCAACGGCGATCTGAAAATCAACGACCAGGCGGTTACGGTCGATCCGGCAGTACGCGCATTGCTCCAGTCGTATTACCAGAACGCATTGATGGTCCGTAACGACGGCATTGCCACCGGCAAGGCCGGTGCAGCAGTGGGCGCGCAAGCCCTTAAAAGCGTGGCCAGCGGTCTGGCCAGCGGCCACACCGATCAGATCCAGCAACAGGTCGAAGCAAAGGCGCAAACCGTGAAGCAGGCAGCGCTGAAAATTTGCCAGGATCTGGGCAGCATCCAGCTTGCACAGGATCAGCTCGTAGCACAGCTGCCGGCCTTCAAGCCCTACGGCCAGATCGTCAACGGCGGCGACGTCAACGACTGCAAGAAAGACATCTACGTCAACTGATGCCGCCCATGGCGGGCGGCATTGCAACCGACCCGTCAGCCACCGCCACCGCCGCCATGGATGCCACCCTTGGTGAGTGCGCGGGGATCCAGCAATTTCCGCAGCGCCTCCTTGGACAAGCCTGACTTTTCGATCGCCACATCCATGATCGGCCGCTTTTCCTTATAGGCCTGCTTGGCAATCGCCGCGCCTTTCTCGTAGCCGATGACCGGGTTGAGGGCCGTCACCAGGATCGGGTTCATGGCCAGCGCCTGGTCCACCCGCTCAGTGTTGACACGGAAGCCGGCAATCGCCTTGTCCGCCAGCAGACGCGACACGTTGGCGAGAATGTGGATCGACTGCAGCAGGTTGTAGGCGATCAGGGGCAGCATCACGTTGAGCTGGAAATTGCCGGACTGCCCGGCGACGGTGATCGCCGCATCGTTGCCGATCACCTGTGCCGCCACCATCGCGGTGGCTTCCGGAATCACCGGATTGACCTTGCCCGGCATGATCGACGAACCGGGCTGCAGGGCCGGCAGTTCGATTTCACCCAACCCTGCCAGCGGCCCGGAATTCATCCAGCGCAAGTCGTTGGCAATCTTCATCAGCCCCACCGCGAGCGCCTTGAGCTGGCCTGACAGTTCCACCGCCGCGTCCTGCCCAGCCATGCCTTCGAAATAATTGGCCGCCGATTCGAAGCGCACATCCGTCAGCTTCTTCAGCTCACGCGCTACGGCCGGGCCGAATTTCGGATCCGCATTGATGCCAGTGCCCACCGCGGTGCCACCCAGCGGCAATTGCCGCATGCGCCGCAGGGCGTCCTGGATGCGTTCGATCGCCGACTCGACCTGTGCCGACCAGCCGGAAAGCTCCTGCCCGAAGGTCACCGGCATGGCATCCATCAGATGGGTACGCCCGGTTTTGGGTACGTTGCGCAATTGCTGCGCACGTCGATCGATCACGCGCTTGAGATGCTTGAGCGCAGGCAGCAGATCCTCGTGTGCGGTGAGCGTCGCGCTGACGTGGATCGCAGTCGGAATCACGTCGTTGGAACTTTGCCCATAATTGACGTGATCGTTCGGATGGATCTTGGCACCTGCTTTGGCGGCGAGGTGCGCAATCACCTCATTGGCGTTCATATTGGTGCTGGTGCCCGATCCGGTCTGGAACACGTCGATCGGAAACTGGGCGTCGAACTGCCCCTCGGCCACCGACAACGCGGCCTTGCGGATCGCCGCCGCCTGCCCTTTCTTGAGATGGCCAAGCGCCAGATTCGCCTCGGCCGCAGCAGCCTTGATCAAGCCCAGAGCCCGGATGAACGCCCGCGGCAGATGCAGACCCGAGATGGGGAAGTTATCGATGGC
This sequence comes from Dyella mobilis, assembly GCF_016904945.1. Taxonomy (GTDB): domain Bacteria; phylum Pseudomonadota; class Gammaproteobacteria; order Xanthomonadales; family Rhodanobacteraceae; genus Dyella_B; species Dyella_B mobilis. The sequence continues at coordinate 924,102 of NZ_JADIKF010000039.1, read as the reverse complement.
GCGCTGGGTCTGCGCGCCGTACAGGGCGTCGGCAGGTACCTTCAACTCACCCATGCTGTCGTGCTCGATGCGAAAACCGCTCATGGCCGTGCCTCGTACTGGGAAACCGGTTGAATGCCCGAGATGAGGAACGTGCCGTGAAATCACAAGGCTCCTACGGCGCAATCCTGGCCTGGGAACTATAGGGCCGCCGACGTAAACCCGGCGGCAATGTAAAATGCCGGATTCTCAAAGCCCGCCGGAACTCGACCGATGTCCACCCACGCCCTCACCGCCCTGTCCCCGCTGGACGGCCGATACGCCAGCAAGACCGAAGCGCTGCGCCCCATTTTCAGCGAATTCGGCCTGATGCATCGCCGCGTACATGTGGAGATCGAATGGCTGCTGGCCCTGGCCGCCGAGGCAGGCATCGCCGAGTTGCCCCCCTTCACCCCGGCGCAGACAGACAAGCTCAAAGCGATTGCCACCCACTTCAGTGTCGAGGACGGCGCCCGCATCAAGGCCATCGAAGCCACCACTAACCACGACGTGAAAGCGGTGGAGTATTTCATCAAGGAACGCATCGGCAACGATGAAGCACTGGCCCAGGCCAAGGAATTCGTACATTTCGCCTGCACCAGCGAAGACATCAACAATCTTTCCTATGCGCTGATGCTGCGCGATGCGCGTACCCACGTACTGCTGCCCTGGCTCGACAAGATCATCGCCAAGCTGCGCGAGCTGTCGCACGCCAATGCCGATCTGCCGATGCTGTCGCGCACGCACGGCCAGACCGCTTCGCCCAGCACCCTGGGCAAGGAGCTGGCGAATGTCGTGGCCCGGCTTGAGCGCCAACGCAAGCAGCTGTCCGCGCTGGAAGTACCCGGCAAGATCAACGGCGCCGTGGGCAACTACAACGCGCACGCCATCACCTATCCGGAAGTTGACTGGCGCGCGTTTTCGCAGAGCTTCGTCGCCAGCCTCGGCCTGGACTACAACCCCTACACCACGCAGATCGAACCGCACGATGGCGTCGCGGAATACTGCGACGTGATCCGTCGCGCCAATACGATCATGATCGATCTGGCCCGCGACGTCTGGGGCTATGTCTCGCTGGGTTATTTCAAACAGGCCTTGAAGGCTGGCGAAGTCGGCTCCTCGACCATGCCGCACAAGGTCAACCCGATCGATTTCGAAAACGCCGAAGGCAACTTCGGCCTGGCGAACGCCCTGCTCGGCCACTTTGCCGAAAAGCTGCCTATCAGCCGCTGGCAGCGCGACCTCACCGACTCCACCGTGCTGCGCGCCCTCGGCACCGCCTTCGGCCACACCCTCGTGGCGCTGGAGTCGCTGCAGAAGGGCCTGGGCAAACTCAACGTCAATGCGGACCGCCTCGCCGCCGACCTCGATGCCAGCTGGGAAGTGCTCGCAGAGGCCGTGCAGACCGTGATGCGTCGCTATGGCCTGCCGGAGCCCTACGAGCAGTTGAAGGCGCTGACACGTGGCCAGGGCATTACCCGCGACTCCATGCGCCAGTTCATCGGCAGCCTGGCGCTGCCCGCGGACGCCAAGCAGCGTCTGCTCGATCTGACGCCCGGCACCTACACCGGTCTGGCCGCTAATCTGGCAAAAAGGATCTGATTCGCCGGACCGGACAAAGCGGGGCGGCATTTGTCATCATGCCCCCTGCCCGGTCTGAACGAGCATCATGTCGCCTCTTTCCGAATTCCTGATCTTTGCCGGCATCGGTGCGCTCGCCCAGTTGGTGGACGGCGCACTGGGCATGGCCTACGGCGTGACCTCCGCGGGCATGCTGCTGGGCATGGGCATGCCACCGGCGCTGGCCAGCGCCAGCGTGCACTATGCGGAGACCTTTACCTGCGGGGCCTCCGGCCTGAGCCACTGGTGGGCCGGCAATGTGCAGAAGCGCCTGTTCTGGGTCTTGGCGATTCCCGGTGTCATCGGCGCGGTCATCGGCGCGACCTTGCTTGCCCATCTGCCGCCGATCTGGATCCGCTATTTCCTTACCCCCTATCTGTTGTTGATGGGGCTTTTCCTGCTCTTTCGCACCACTCGCCGCAAGGAGCGCCGGCAGGACGTCCCGCGCGGCACCGGTGTGCTGGGTTTCGTGGCAGGCGTACTCGACGCGGCAGGCGGCGGCGGCTGGAGCGCCTTGACCGTTACCACCATGGTGGCGCGCGGGCAGGAACCTCGCGTGGTGATCGGCAGCGTGCACCTGGCCAAATGCGTCGTCAGCCTGGCCGCCAGCATCACGTTCCTGCTGAGCATCGGCGAAAGCAAACTCCACATCGTGCTCGGCCTGATCATTGGCGGCGTCGTTGCCGCCCCCTTTGGCGCATGGCTGGTGCGCCGGTTGCCGCCGCGCGTATCGACATTGCTGGCAGGCCTGACCGTGATGGCGCTGGGCTTGTACAACGCCTATCACTTGTTGCGCTGAGCACCGCGCAGCCGCGCCAGACCTAGCGCGACAGGTCGCAGATCCAGTTCACTTCCCAGTTTCTGCCGCCATCCGGTGAAAACGCCTGCTCCATGTGCGCCGCACGGGGCGAAACGTCGAGCCATACCCAGCGCACCAGCACGACACGCCCGTTCCAGACAATCCGGTTGTAGAACTCGCCGCGGTTGCCGTGAAACTCACCGACCACGGGAGCTGCCGGATCGAGCTCGCCGTTGTCCGCATCGATGCCGTAAATGATCCACTGGTGGGTGTGCGGGTTGTACATGCGCAGGGTCTGAGCCCTGAGCCGCTGCGTCTTGTCGGTGCTGGTGACGTCGAACTGCTCGAGGTTCGCGTTGGTATCAAACAGTTTGTGATGGTTGGAGATGCCGTCGTAATCCACCCAGTCGTGGGCGCCGACCAGGCGATCGGGCAAGCGACGGACGTGCGCCTTCCAATCCCCGATGAGGAAATCGAAATCGTGCGAGCCGTCGCGCTGCGGTCCGGCCATGACTGCCGTGGGATCGGGCGCTGCGGTCGCGAAAGCGGCTCCGCTGAGGGATATCAGCATCAGCATTGAGGGTAGGAGGAACGTGGTTGCAATCCGCTTTCCCAGTGCCATGCCTTCCTCCCGTGCCATGCCGTGCAGAAAAGGTGTCCCGCAGCATACGCCCGGCCTTGATCGCGCCTCACGTGCCAGATGGGCTGCCCGCGCTTTCCCGCAAACAGATTCCCTACAATGCCGGCCATGACCCTGACCCAAGCCCCCCGCAAGCCGCTACCGATCGAGGTGCGCGGCACGTCGAAGCTGCCACTAGGCATGACCACCGCGCAATTCCTGCGCGATTACTGGCAAAAACGTCCACTGCTCATTCGCGACGCGTTTCCTGACTTTCATCCGCCGCTTGCCCCGGAAGACCTGGCCGGCCTGGCGTGCGAGGAAAACGCACTCTCGCGGCTGATCCAGCACGATGAGGATCGCGAGCGCTGGCGGATGAAAACCGGTCCGCTCAGCGAGGGGGATTTTGCCAAGACCGGCGACGCGAACTGGACCCTGCTGGTACAGGACGTCGACAAATGGGATATGGACGTCGCCGCGCTGCTGGAACATTTCAGTTTCCTGCCCAGTTGGCGCGTGGACGATGTGATGGTGTCCTATGCCGAACCGGGCGGCGGCGTGGGGGCACACGTCGATCAATATGATGTATTCCTTCTGCAAGGACTGGGGCAGCGCCACTGGGCGATCAGCACGGACCCGGATGCGCCCAAGGACTTCCGCAGCGATGTGGAACTCAAACAATTGCAGCAGTTCGAGCCCACCCACGAATGGCTGCTGGAGCCGGGCGACATGCTGTACCTGCCCCCGGGCGTGCCCCACGACGGCATCGCCTTCGGCGGCCCCTGCATGACCTTTTCGGTAGGTATGCGTGCGCCTTCGCAAGCCGAACTGGTCGGTGACCTGGCCGACTATCTGGCCGAGCATCTATCCGAGGACCAGCGCTACGCCGATCCCGATCTGGCACCAGCCAAACGCCCCGGAGAGATCGACAAGGCGGCCTTGGCCCGCGCCCAGGAAGCCGTGCCGCTCGCCGCGGGGTTGGACGAAGCCACCCTGGCCGACTGGTTCGGCCGCTTCATCACCCGCTACCGCGCCGCCCAAACACCGCTCCCGCCGGACAAGCCGCTCAGCGAAGCGGCCTTGATGAAGCAACTCGATGGCGGTGCTTCGTTGCTGCGCCACCCCTGGTCGCGCATGGCGTGGACCCAGCGCCGCCAGGCTTGCACTTTGTTCGCCAACGGCCATGCCTATCCCGCGTCGGTTTCCGCGGCAGCGCGGCTCTGTGGGCAGCGCGTCGTGGCACCGCCGCACCAGCTGACAACTGACGAGCGCAAGTTGATGCTGGCCCTGGTCAACGACGGGCATCTGATCACCCGCAAGCTGCGCGGACGCCGCCAATGAGTGAAATCGTCCCTTCCTCGCCCGATCACGCTCCGCGAGCCACGAAGGGGCGCGAAGACCTGGCTGCCGCACGACTGGAACTGTTGACTGCCGCCCGGCACAAGCTGGCCATCCGCCTGCCCGTTCTCTCGCCCGACCTGTACAGCAGCGAGGCTGAGCTGAACCAGTTGCGGCGCCTGGCGACGTCCGGGCGCGGAGCGGAGATCCGCATCCTGCTCGGCGACCCGGCTGCCGCGCTGCGCGCCGGACACCGGCTGATCGATCTCGTCCAGCGGCTGCCGACGGCATTCCAGATCCGCACCCCGGCCAGCGAAGAAGGGGACGAAGGCACAGGCGACAACCACGCCTGGCTGCTCAATGACGTCTATGGCTACCTGTTCCTTCCCGACGCAGATCGAGCCGAGGGCAGGACCGCGCTGCGCGACGGCCCCGGACAGGCACCGTTGCAACTGCAATTTGAGCGAATGTGGGAGCGCGCCACGCCAGCCACCCAGCTCCAACCGCTGGGTTTGTAAACCGCAGGCTGAACAATAACCGCAGCAAACAAGCGGGTTTCGCGCTCCAACAGTCCATCGGGAGAGCTAAGGCCTTGTTGCCCATGCGCTCTTCCTCGTCGGTGGGTAGCAGCCATCGTCATGCCGCATCGCCAATCAGCTTGCCGCGTCGCAGCAGCCCCAGGCTATAATTAACGGGATTTTTCGCCAGCGAAAGCGCCTTCGACGGGTGACTCGCTGGGGGCCTCCCTTCCCTGCCGGTGGTGACGTGAGCACAAACCTAATCCGCGAGTTTTCCGAATCCTCGCAACTCGCAGGCGGCAACGCCGATTATGTTGAATCCTTGTATGAAACCTGGCTGGCCGACCCCGAGTCGGTGCCCGCCGAGTGGAATACGTACTTCAAGACCTTCAAAGGCCGCGAGTCTGGGGACGTTCCTCATTCCGCGGCCATTGCGCGTATAGAGGCGGCGCAAAAGCAGCGCCCCAGCGGCGCCGTCGCGGCGCCGGTCAGCGATGAACATGCGCGCAAACAGGCCGGCGTCCTGCGCCTGCTGACGGCCTATCGCTCGCGCGGCCACCTCGCCGCCGACCTCGATCCGCTGGGCCTGGCGCACAAGACCCACGCCCCGGACCTGGACCTGCCCTTCCACGGCCTGTCCGACGCCGACCTGGATACCGAATTCGACTGCGGCAACTTCGCCGGTGGCGGCCAGCGCATGAAGCTGCGCGAGCTGTTCTCGCGCCTCAAGCGCGTCTACACCAATACGGTCGGCTCGGAGTTCATGCACATCTCCGACCACACGCAGCGCAACTGGATCTACTCCCGCCTGGAGCAGGCCAACGGCACCGCCAGCCTGGACAAGGCAGGCAAGCAGCGCGTGCTCGACGGCCTCACCGCTGCCGAAGGACTGGAGCGCTACCTGCACACCAAGTACGTCGGCCAGAAGCGTTTCTCGCTGGAAGGCGGCGACAGCCTGATCCCGATGGTGGACGACGTCGTCCGCGCGGCCGGCGACAACGGCATCAAGGACCTGGTGATCGGCATGGCCCATCGCGGCCGCCTGAACGTGCTGGTGAACATCCTCGGCAAGCCGCCGAAGACGCTGTTCAATGAATTCGAAGGCAAGTTCGAGCATGCCGTGGACGACCCGGCCCACTCCGGCGACGTGAAGTACCACATGGGTTTCTCGGCCGACGTGCGTACGCCCAAGGGCGGCGTACACGTGGCGCTCGCGTTCAATCCCTCGCACCTGGAAATCGTCAATCCGGTGGTGGCCGGTTCGGTGCATGCACGCCAGGTCCGCCGCAAGGACAACGATCGCACCCAGTCGCTGGCCGTGCTGATCCACGGCGACGCCGCGCTGGCCGGCCAGGGCGTGAACATGGAATTGTTCAACATGTCGCAGGCCCGCGGCTTCAAGATCGGCGGCACCTTGCACATCGTAGTGAACAACCAGGTGGGCTTCACCACCTCCAATCCGCAGGACGCCCGCTCCACTCTTTATTGCACCGACCTGGCCAAGATGGTCAACGCGCCGGTGTTCCACGTGAATGGCGATGATCCGGAAGCCGTTATCCAGGTGACCCGCCTTGCTTACGAATTCCGCAAGGAGTTCCGCAAGGACGTGGTCATCGACCTGGTGTGCTATCGCCGCCACGGCCACAACGAGGCCGACGAACCGTCCGCCACGCAGCCGGTGATGTACCAGATCATCCGCAAGCGTCCCACCACGCGCGACCTGTATGCCCAGGAACTGGTGAAGCAGGGCCTGCTGGCCGAAGGCGATGCCCAGAAGCAATTCGACGCCTATCGCGACCGCCTCGAAGCCGGCGCGGCGATGACCGATCTGCACCCGTCGCTGACCAAGGACGTGGAAGTGGACTGGAGTCAGTTCATCGGCAAGAAGCTTTCCGCCTCTGCCAATACCGGCGTGGCGAAGACCAAACTGCTCGAACTGGCCAACCGCATCCTCGACCTGCCGAAGGATCTGACGCTGCAGTCGCGCGTTGCCAAGATCTACGACGACCGCCGCAAGATGGCCAGCGGCGAACTGCCGGGCGACTGGGGCTTTGCCGAAAACCTCGCCTACGCCACGCTGATCGACGAAGGCCACAATCTGCGCATGGTGGGCCAGGATGCCGGCCGCGGCACCTTCTTCCATCGCCACGCTGTGCTGCACGATCAGAAGGACGGCCATACCTACATGCCGTTGGCGACCTTGCGTCCCGACGCCGATGTCGAAGTGATCGACTCGCTGCTCAGCGAAGAGGCTGTGATGGCCTTCGAATACGGCCATGCCACCACCGATCCGCACACCCTCAACATCTGGGAAGCGCAGTTCGGCGACTTCGCCAATGGCGCGCAGGTGGTGATCGACCAGTTCATCAGCTCCGGCGAAGCCAAGTGGGATCGCCTGTGCGGTCTGGCGCTGTACCTGCCGCATGGCTACGAAGGCCAGGGTCCGGAGCACTCCTCCGCCCGCCTTGAGCGCTTCCTGCAGCTTTGCGCGCTGGACAACATGCAGGTCTGCGTACCGACCACGCCGGCGCAGGATTTCCACATGATCCGCCGCCAGATGCTGCGCCCAGTGCGCAAGCCGCTGATCGTGATGACGCCGAAGTCGCTGCTGCGCCACAAGCTGGCCGTGTCCACGCTGGACGAGCTGGCCAACGGCAGCTTCCAGTTGGTGATCGGCGAACATCGCGACCTGCCGGCCAAGAAGGTCAAGCGCATGGTGCTGTGCTCCGGCAAGGTCTACTACGACCTGCTGGAAGATGCCGAGAAGCGCGGCGTCAACGATGTCGCCATCGTGCGCGTCGAGCAGCTCTATCCGTTCCCGCGTCCGGAAGTCATGGCCGAACTGGAAAAGTATCCTTCCGTGAAGGAAGTGATCTGGTGCCAGGAAGAGCCGATGAACCAGGGCGCCTGGTTCCAGATCCGCCATCACCTGCAAGCCTGCGTGGGCACCAAGCAAAGCCTGTCCTATGCAGGCCGCGCGCGTTCGCCCGCGCCTGCCGCCGGCCACCTCAACGATCACGTCGCCGAACAGGCCGCGTTGGTCGATCAGGCACTGGTTGCAGCGGTCGGTCTCGATCACTCAGCAGAATAAACGTGTTTAGGAGTGCGGCCGGGATGACCGCTTTTTGATCTACGCGTTCATGGACGAGCGCTAAAACCTAAGGATTCATCTATGTCCACCGAAGTCAAAGTCCCCGTTCTGCCCGAGTCCGTCTCCGACGCCACCATCGCCACCTGGCACAAGAAGGCCGGTGAAGCGGTCAAGCGTGACGAAAACCTGGTCGATCTGGAAACCGACAAGGTCGTGCTGGAAGTGCCGTCACCGGTCGACGGCGTGCTGAAGGAAATCAAGTTCCAAAGCGGCGACACCGTCAACAGCCAGCAGGTGATCGCGGTCATCGAGGAAGGCGCTGTGGCTGCCGCATCGGCTCCGGTCGCTGCTGCACCGGCACCCGCCGCCGCTCCGGCCGCTGCAACCGCGCCGAAGGCTGCCGCGGGCTCCGCGGATCTTTCCCCGGCCGGCCTGCGCGTCGCTACCGAGCAAAACATCGATGCGTCCAAGGTCGCCGGCACCGGCCGCGATGGCCGCGTGACCAAGGAAGACCTGGTCAACTACGGCAAGGGCGGCGCTCCTGCCGCAGCTCCCGCTGCCGTGGCACCGACGCCGGGTTCGCGTCCGGAAGAACGCGTGCCGATGACCCGCATCCGCGCCCGCATTGCCGAGCGCCTGATGCAGTCGAAGAACTCGATCGCCATGCTCACCTCGTTCAACGAAGTGAACCTTGCCGAAGTCAGCAAGATGCGCAAGACGCTGGGCGAGCAGTTCGAAAAGGCCAACGGGGTGAAGCTCGGCTTCATGAGCTTCTTCGTGAAGGCCGCCACCGAAGCGCTGAAGCGCCATCCGGTCATCAACGCCTCGGTCGACGGCAACGACATCATCTATCACGGCTACCAGGACATCTCCATCGCCGTGTCCACCGACAAGGGCCTGGTCACGCCGGTGCTGCGCGATGCGCAGAACATGAGCTTCGCCGATGTCGAAAAGGGCATCGTCAACTACGCCAAGAAGGCGCGCGACGGCAAGCTCGGGCTGGATGACCTGCAGGGCGGCACCTTCACCATCACCAATGGCGGCACCTTCGGTTCGCTGCTGTCGACGCCGATCGTCAACCCGCCGCAGAGCGCGATTCTCGGCATGCACACCATCAAGGAACGTGCGATCGTCGAGAACGGCCAGGTGATCGCCGCGCCGATGATGTACCTGGCGCTGAGCTACGACCACCGCATCATCGACGGCAAGGACGCGGTGCTGTTCCTGGTGGACATCAAGAACCAGCTCGAGAATCCGCAGCGCATGCTGCTGGGCATGTAATGCGATCTGACGGACGGCAGCGCCCTGGTGCGCTTCCGTCCGTCGCGGCACACCCCTTTCGAAATCCCTTACGCGCCGCCATATACGGCACGATCCGCTCCCCAGGAAACTCGAAACCATGAGCGACAAATTCGACGTCATCGTCATCGGCGCCGGCCCTGCCGGTTATGTGGCCGCCATTCGCGCCGCGCAGCTCGGCCTCAAGACCGCTTGCGTGGATGCCTTTGTGGGCAAGGACGGCAAGCAGGCTCTCGGCGGTACCTGCCTCAACGTGGGCTGCATCCCGTCCAAGGCGCTGCTCGACTCTTCCAAGCAGTATTTCAACCTCGCGCACAACCTACCGGCACACGGCATTTCGGTGGAGAACGCGAAGGTCGACATGGCCACTTTCATCGGCCGCAAGGACAAGATCGTCAAGCAGTTCACCGGCGGCATTGGCCAGCTGTTCAAGGCCAACAAGATCACGCCGTTCTTCGGCAAGGGCAAGCTGCTGAAAGGTAATAACGTCGAGATCACTGGTAACGACGGCAGCAAGCAGACCATCAGCGCCACCAACGTGATCCTCGCTTCCGGCTCGGTGCCGATCGAGCTGCCGTTCGCCAAGTTCGACGGCAAGAACATCATCGACAACGCTGGCGCGCTCGACATCAATGAAGTGCCCAAGCGCCTGGGCGTGATCGGCGCCGGCGTGATCGGCCTGGAACTGGGCAGCGTGTGGAACCGCTTGGGTTCGGAAGTCACGATCCTCGAAGCGCTGCCGGACTTCCTCTCGGTGGCCGATGCCGACGTGGCCAAGATCGCCAAGAAGGAATTCGAGAAGCAGGGCCTGGCCATCAAGCTCGGCGCCAAGCTGACCAAGGCCGAAGTCAAAAAGAACGAAGTCGCGCTGACCTACGAAGACAAGGACGGCTCGCACGAAATCACCGTCGACAAGCTGCTGGTCGCCGTGGGCCGCCGCGCCTACACCGAAGGCCTGCTGGCCGACGACACCGGCGTAAAGCTGGATGAGCGTGGTCGCATCGTGGTCGACGAACACAACCACACCGGCGTGGACGGCGTGTGGGCGATCGGCGACACCGTGCGCGGTCCGATGCTCGCGCACAAGGGTTCCGAAGAAGGCGTTGCAGTCGCCGAGTGGATCGCCGGCAAGGCGGGCCACATCAACTTCGACACCATTCCGTGGGTGATCTACACCGAACCGGAAATCGCCTGGGCCGGCAAAACCGAAAAGGAACTGAAGGACGCCGGCGTTCCGTATAAGATCGGCACCTTCCCGTTCGCCGCCATCGGCCGCGCCGTGGCGATGAACGAAGCCATCGGCCAGGTGAAGGTCATTGCGCATGCCGAAACCGATCGCCTGCTCGGCGTGCACATGGTTGGCCCGGGCGTATCCGAGCTGATCGCCGAAGCCGTGGTCGCGATGGAGTTCAAGGGCTCCGCCGAAGACCTGGCCCGCATTGTTCACGCCCACCCGACCCTGTCGGAAGCCGTGCACGAAGCGGCGCTCTCGGTCGACAAGCGCGCCATTCACAAGGGCAACTGAGGTCAGGATGACCCCTCCCGGGACAACGCGCGAACGCGTGGGGCTCCGGGATACAGCATCGATGGCCCGCTCGTGGCGACATGAGCGGGCCTTTGTTTTCGGTCTGGCCGAAAACGACGAATCGATATCGTGCGTGTTCACCTGACGGAGTCGTCTTCACCATGCCTCTTCCAACCGCCCTTTGCGTTTATTGCGGCTCCAGTTCCGGCAATCACCCCGACTATGTGGAAACCGCTCGTGCGTTCGGAACGGAAATGGTCCGTCGCGGCATCACCTTGGTCTACGGCGGCGGCAAAGTCGGCCTGATGGGTACGGTGGCCGACGCGGTACTGGCGGCCGGCGGCAAAGCCATCGGCGTCATCCCTCGCCAACTGGTGGAACGCGAAGTGGCGCATCCGGGCCTGACCGAGATGCACGTGGTCGAGACCATGCACCAGCGCAAGACCCGCATGTACGAACTGTCGGACGCCTTCGTCGCCCTCCCCGGCGGCTTCGGCACCATGGACGAGATGTTCGAGATGCTCACCTGGGCGCAATTGGGATTGCATCGATACCCGTGCGCTTTCTTCAATGTGCGCAACTATTACACCGCGTTGCGCGACATGATGGATCACATGGTTTCGGAGTCTTTCGTGCGTACCGAGAATCGCCAAGGCATCTGGTTCGGTGACGACGTGACGCAGCTTTTCGAATGGATGTCGCATTATCAAGGCGATCACCTGCCCAAATGGATCGACAACCACAGCGTCAAAGCCTGATCGAGAACGCCATCATGAGCACAAATACCGATTTCCGCGCCTTTCGCATCCACAACGATACTGCCGGCTACCGTGGCGGCATCGCGACGATGAACACCGCAGAGCTCAGCGCAGGCGAAGTGCAGGTCAAGGTCGCCTACTCGTCGGTGAATTACAAAGACGCCTTGGCCGGCACCGGCAAGGGCAAAATTCTTCGCCAATACCCGCTCAACGGCGGCATTGATGCGGCGGGGGTGGTGACCGCCTCCAGCGTCCCGCACATCAAGGAAGGCGACGCCGTCCTGTGCACCGGCAGCGGTCTGTCCGAAACGCGCGACGGCGGCTACGGGCAGTACATCTGCCTGCCGGCGGCCTGGACCATCCCCCTGCCCCAGGGCCTGACTCTGCGCGAAAGCATGATCCTTGGTACCGCCGGCTTTACGGCCGCACTGGGCCTGCTGCGCATGCAAGACAACCACCAGACACCGGCGCAGGGCCCGATCGCCGTCACCGGCGCCAGCGGCGGCGTGGGCATGCTTGCGATTGATGTCTTCAGCCGGGCCGGCTACGAGGTACACGCCATCAGCGGCAAGGCTGCGCAATTCGATTTCCTGCGCAGCCTCGGCGCCACCGAATGCATCGACCGCCACCAGCTTGCATTCAGCGGCAAACCCATGGATTCGGCCCGCTTCGGCGGCGCGCTGGACAACGTCGGCGGCGCGATGCTGGCCGGGCTGCTTCCGCTCATCGTGCCCTACGGCAACGTCGCCATCTGCGGCAATGCCGGCGGCATCGCCTTCGACGGGACCGTCATGCCGTTCATCATCCGCGGCGCCAGCCTGCTCGGCATCGCTTCCGCCGGCACACCCCGCGACCAGCGCGATGAGGTGTGGCAACATCTAGCCAGCGACTGGAAGCCGCTCCATCTCGACCGGATCGCCACCCGGGAGGTCACGCTGGAGCAGTTGCCAGAAGTGTTCGAGCGTATGCTGGCAGGCGAGTCGTTTGGCCGTACCATTGTGCGCGTCGGCACCGTTTGACGCCTGCGACCGCGTTTAAACTTGGAAGCGCCGTCACGGCGACTTAGAATTAACGAAACAACAGGGGATCCCCACCTTATGGCACGCATCCTAATCGTCGACGACTCGCCGTCGCAGCTCCTCGGTATCAAGCGCATCGTCGAGAAACTCGGCCATGAGACGCTGACCGCCGAAGACGGCGCAGCAGGTGTCGCGGTAGCCAAGCAGGAAAAGCCTGCCCTGATCCTGATGGACGTGGTGATGCCCAATCTCAATGGCTTCCAAGCCACGCGCACCATCAGCAAGGATCCGGAAACCGCGCACATTCCGATCGTGCTGGTGACCACCAAGGACCAGGAAACCGACAAAGTCTGGGGCATGCGCCAGGGCGCAAAAGCCTACGTGACCAAGCCGATCAAGGAAGAAGAACTGGTCGCGGTGCTGAAGGAACTGCTGCCGGCCTGAAGAGTCCAGCCAAACCCGATAAACGCAAACGGCGCCTTACGGCGCCGTTTTGTTTCCTACCCGCGAGGGCAGCCCCTCAGTGACGCGGATCGTAGTGCGCAAATTGCGCGCGCAATGCTTCATAGGCTTCACGTTGCGCCTCACTCTCGACCGCCGGGACGCGGATCGATATTTCCACCAGTTGATCGCCAGGCACGTGCCCCGGCATGCCACGCCCCTTCAGGCGCAGTTTGCGGCCCGACTGGGTAGCCGCCGGAATACGCAGGTCGACTGCGCCGGCCAGCGTAGGTACCGGCACGGTCGCCCCCAGGGCAGCCTCCCAGGGGCTGATCGGCAGCGAGCAAAGCACGTTGTGTCCATCCAGCTTGAAGCGTGCATCCTCGCGTATGCCCACTTCCAGCAGCAGATCGCCGTTCGGGCCGCCTCCCATGCCGGGCTGGCCCTGGCCGCTCAACCGGATCACCTTGCCGGGCAGGATGCCCGCAGGAATCTTCACCTCGAGCACCCGCTCGCTGCCGCTGCCGTCGTCGAGACTGAGGCGGGTGCGGCCACCATCGAAAGCGGTCTGCAGGTCGATCTGCACGTGAGCCTGCACATCGCGGCCCCGGCGGGCCTTCGGCGTTCCCTGACGGGCTCCGCCTGCAGCCCGGCCAAAAAGGCTTTCGAAGAAATCGCTGAAATCGCCTTCCCCGGCCTCACCGAAATCAAAGCCCTGGCCTTGCCAGTTCGGCGGCGGGCGGAACTGCTCGCCTGACCGATAGCCGCCCGCACGCAACTGATCGTAAGCACGGCGCTTTTCGGCATCGCGCAACACTTCGTTGGCCTCGTTGATCGCCTTGAACTTCTCTTCGGCGCCAGCGTCCTTGTTCTTGTCCGGATGATATTTACGCGCCAGCTTGCGATAAGCCGCCTTGATATCGGCCTCGCTGGCATCGGGCTTCACACCCAGGATGTCGTAATAATCTTTGAATTCCACTGCCACTCCCCAGCATTGATCTGCACAACACAGGCAGCCCGCCACGGATCATCGTCCGTGGCGGGCTGCCGATGCAACATCAAGCGATAGCTGACGTTACTGCGCGGTATGAATGGTGATGCGCCGCGGCGCGACCTGCGCCCTCTTGGGAATCGCGATCTCCAGCACACCGTGTTTGCCGGTGGCGCTGACATTCTCGGCATCGGCGCTGTCGGGCAAGGTAAAGCGGCGGTGGAAACGACCGTGCGCACGCTCCACTCGTGTAAAGCGGCTGTTTTGCTCGCTCTTCTCGACGGCACGCTCGCCCTTGATGGAGAGCACGCCCTTGTCCATGCTCACCTCGATCGAAGACGGGTCGACCCCGGGCACGTCCACGAAGATCACAAAACGCCGTTCTTCTTCCTTGATGTCCACACGCGGAGCCCACTGGCCGGTCGGCACATTGGATGCATCGCTCTCGTCGTGCTGAAACAAGCGATCGAATACGTGACGGACATCCGACGGAAAAGCGTTGGCGCCCCAAACGGCACTGCGGCTCGGATTCATAGCTGTCTACCTCGAAATAGGTGCGGTGCGACCACCGCTTGAGAGCTAGATAGTTCCGAAGTGCTTCATTTCAAGGCGACAAGCCGCCCCGCACGGCAGTAGCATGCGGCCGTTGCCTTCACTTCAGTGAGTTCCCTCATGCCCATCCAGATTGGCCAATCCCTGCCCGATGTCGAAATTGCCGTGGTCGACGGCGCAGCCGAGATCAAGCGTATTCCGTCCAGCGAGCTTTTCGCGGGCAGGAACGTCGTGTTGTTCGGCGTTCCCGGCGCTTTTACGCCCACCTGCTCGGAACGCCATCTACCCGGCTACGTGAAGCACTACCAGACATTCAAGGCGCGCGGCATGGATGTCTATGGCATGTCAGTCAACGATGCATTTGTCATGAAAGCCTGGGGCGCGTCGCAACACGTGCCGGAAGGCCTGAAGCTGCTCGCAGACGGTAATGCATCACTGACCAAGGCTCTGGGCTTGGAGATGGACGGTAGCGCTTACGGCATGGGCATCCGCTCACGCCGGTTCGCACTGCATGCCGAAAACGGTATCGTCAAATGGATTGGCGTCGAGAGTCCCGGAGAGTTACGAGTGAGCGGTGCGGAAGCGGTTCTGCAGCAACTGCTGAGCTAGACCCTACAAAATGACGAGATGAATATCACATTTGTCTGCAGTCATTTTCCTACAAAGTAGCAGCGGGCAACTTATAGCGATCCGCGCCTGCTTTGTATTGCGCACGTGTTGGCAACGCCCCGCCGACATTTCCGAAAGGGCGCCAAGGCCATGCCGGATTCAAGGGGATCCGGTGTGAAAATTCGCAACGTATTGGCCACAGCAACCCTGTGCCTTTTGTGTATGGCCGATGTGCAGGCGAGCACGACATCCGGCGGGATCATCACGTTCAGAGGGGGCATCGTTCAGATGGCCTCAGCGTCTTCGCCGGCAACACCACACAACCATGCCGAGTTGGCACAAACCAGCCAAGCCTACGCGCTCCGTGATGCCCAGCGAAAATTGTCGAGCGACGTGCTCGATTATTTTGCAACGTACGCTCCGAAGAACGCCCAATTGATCAGCGTGACCTACCGTTGATGTTGCCGACGTGAGCTTCCCTCTCAAGAGGGAAGCTCACGTGCGTCATCACGATGCTTCGTTTGCGTCGCCCTGCTCCGGGGCAGGCTCGTCGCCGGCTTCCGTCTCTTCGCCGTTGCTTTCGTCGGCGTCCAGACGCACCACGCTGACGAGCGCTTCTTCGGCAGGCAGGCGGATCAGGGTCACGCCCTGGGTATTGCGGCCCAGCTGGGAAATCTCGGTGACGCGGGTGCGCACCAGGGTTCCCTGATTGGAAATCAGCATCAATTCGTGTGCATCGGTGACCTGCACCGCCGCGACCAGCGCGCCATTGCGCTCCGAGCACTGAATACCGATCACACCCTGCGTACCACGCCCCTTCTTGGGGAATTCCTCGAGCTGCGTGCGCTTGCCGTAACCGCGTTCGGTAGCAGTCAGAACATCGCCCTCGGATGCCACGATCAGCGACACCACGTTCGCACCGTCGGCGAGCTTCATGCCGCGCACACCGGTGGCGGTACGTCCCATGGAACGCACTTCGCCTTCGTCGAAACGTACCACCTTGCCGTTCGATGCGAACAACAGTACGTCGCTATTGCCGTCGGTAAGCTCGACGCCGACCAGCGCATCGCCTTCATCCAGATTGATGGCGATCTTGCCCTTCTGCAATTGATAAGCAAATTCGGTCAGCGGCGTCTTTTTCACCGTGCCTTGCGCCGTCGAGAAGAAGACGAAACGATCTTCGCTGTACTCGTGTACCGGCAACACAGCCTGAACCTTTTCGCCTTCCGCCAGCGGCAGCAGGTTCACCATCGGCTTTCCGCGCGCATTCGGGCCCGCCTCCGGCATCTGGTAAACCTTCAGCCAGTAAACGCGACCGGTGCTGGTAAACGTGAGCAAGGTGTCGTGGGTATTGACCACCCACAACTGTTCGACGAAATCCTCTTCCTTCAGCGCCGATGCCGACCGGCCTTTGCCGCCGCGCCGTTGTGCGCGATAGGTGCTCGCAGGCTGGCGCTTCACGTAACCTGCGTGCGATAGCGTGACAACTACATCTTCCGGCGCAATCAGGTCGAGTACGTTGAGATCTTCTTGCGAATGCTGGATCTCGGTGCGGCGCTTGTCGCCGAACTCGGTCTTGACCGCTTCCAGCTCTTCGCGGATCACGGCGAGCAATCGCGCGGGATCTTCCAGGATCTGGATCAAGCCGCGGATGATTTCCAGAATCTCGCGGTATTCGTCGGACAGCTTTTCCTGCTCCAGCCCGGTGAGGCGATGCAGGCGCATGGCGAGGATTTCCTGCGCCTGCGTTTCGGAAAGCTGATACCCCCCGGACTTGAGTCCGTCGCGCGGATCCATGTCTTCGGGGCGCGAAGCCTCTGCACCCGCGGCGGCGAGCATCGCACCCACCATGCCCGGTTCCCACTTGCGCGCCAGCATGCGCTCGCGTGCTTCCTGCGGCGAGGCCGAGGTCTTGATCAGCTCGATCATCTCGTCGATGTTGGCGAGCGCAACCGTCAGGCCTTCCAGGATGTGCGCACGGGCACGGGCCTTGCGCAGCTCGAAAATCGTGCGGCGCGTGACGACTTCGCGGCGATGGCGAATGAACGCCTCGAGGATTTCCTTCAGATTAAGCGTGCGCGGCTGGCCGTCGACCAGCGCCACCATGTTTATGCCAAACGTGACCTGCAGCTGCGTCTGCTGGAACAGGTTGTTCAGTACCACGTCGGCCATCGAGTCGCGGCGGATCTCGATGACGATGCGCATGCCGTCCTTGTCGGATTCGTCGCGCAGCTCCGAAATGCCTTCGAGGCGCTTTTCCTTGACCAGTTCGGCGATCTTTTCGATCAGGCGCGCTTTGTTCACCTGGTACGGCAGCTCGTGGACGAGGATCGTCTCGCGGCCGTTGGATTCGGTTTCAATCTCGGTGCGTGCACGCACCAGAATGCGACCACGGCCGGTGCGATAGGCTTCGACAATACCGGCTGCACCATTGATGATGCCGGCGGTCGGAAAATCCGGACCGGGCACGTGCTGCATGAGGTCGTCGATGCTGAGCGACGGTTCGTCGATCAACGCAATGGTTGCCGAGACGACTTCCGTCAGATTGTGCGGCGGCACGTTGGTGGCCATGCCCACCGCGATGCCAGCCGAGCCGTTGACGAGCAAATTCGGCACACGCGTGGGCAATACCAGCGGCTCGTGCTCGCTTTCGTCGTAGTTGGGGCCAAAATCGACGGTTTCCTTGTCGATATCGGCCAACAGCTCGTGCGTAAGCTTGGCCATGCGCACTTCGGTGTAACGCATTGCCGCAGCGTTGTCGCCGTCGACCGAACCGAAGTTGCCTTGCCCGTCGACCAGCATGTAGCGCAACGAAAATGGCTGAGCCATGCGCACGATGGCATCGTAAACGGACGCGTCACCATGCGGATGGTATTTACCGATGACGTCACCGACGACGCGGGCGGATTTCTTGTAAGGCTTGTTCCAGGCGTTGCCCAGCTCGTTCATCGCAAACAGCACGCGGCGATGCACGGGTTTCAGACCATCACGGACGTCCGGGAGGGCGCGTCCCACGATCACGCTCATGGCGTAATCGAGATAGCTCTGGCGCATTTCGTCTTCGATATTGACGCGGATGACTTCTTTGGCGAGCTCTGCCATCAATCAGCTTCCCTGGTAACAAATAGGAGCCTCGCGACAGGCGCGGTGCGCTTGTCGGCAAGGATCAGACGGTAGCTTCGGAGTGTACCACAAAAGGGCTTGGAGGGCGCCCAAATAACCCTTCCCAATCAAAGAGTTATGAATGAGTTTTGGCGCGCTTGAAAAGGAGTGTCCGGGCGCTTACGAAATTGACGAATGCCGCGAAAAACGATCCCACGGCAACTGCCAGCACGGGCCACTTGTGCCAGCTTGGAATCTCGACGAGACATGCCACATAGGCCGCGTAATTGATGGCCGCACCGCCCCCCATCAAGGCCATCCAATGCAGCCATTCGGTGACCAGCGACCGGTTGCTTTGACGGGCCGCAAAGGTCTGGCTTCGATTCCACCACCAGGTGACCGTGGCCGCGGCGAGGAACGAAATCACCCGGCCCCCATACGGATTGAAATGCACGAAACTGACCAGCATCTGCACGATGCCGGCATCGACGACGAAGCCGATGGCGCCGCCGACGGCAAACAGCATCACTTCGTGGCGCAATTTCATACCGAGAAAACGGCTCGCATACGTTCCGTGGTGGGATGTTCGATCACGCCGCGCTCCGTAACGATGGCATCGATCAGCGAGGCCGGCGTGACGTCGAAAACCGGATTCCAGGCTTGCGCACCCTCCACCACGGTGCGGCGCCCGGCCACGCTTAGCAGCTCCGCCGCATCGCGCAATTCAATCTCGATGTCGTCGCCAGAGGCGGTGGCCATGTCGACGGTCGATGATGGCGCCACCACCATGAACTTCACGCCGTGATGGCGCGCGGCAATGGCCAGCTGGTAGGTGCCGATCTTGTTGGCAGTATCGCCGTTGGCCGCGATGCGGTCGGCGCCGACGATCACCCACTTCACCTCACCCGCTTTCATCAGGTGCGAGGCGGCGGAGTCGGCGATCAGCTTGGCAGGAATCCCGTCGCGAACCAGCTCCCACATGGTGAGGCGCGCGCCTTGTTGCCAAGGCCGGGTCTCGCCTGCATAGACGTGCTCAATGCGGCCGGCTGCGACACCTGCACGAATCACTCCCAACGCGGTGCCGTAGCCTGAGGTTGCTAGCGAACCGGTATTGCAATGGGTCATCACACAGGAACCCGGTGCGATAAGCGCAGCACCCAGTTCGCCCATGTGACGGTTGGCGGCCAGGTCTTCGTCCTGAATGGCTTGCGCCTCGCACTCCAGCGCATCGGCGTCCGCGCCAGCCGAGATGCGCGACTTCATGCGGTCGAGTGCCCACATCAGGTTTACTGCCGTCGGGCGGGCTGCACGCAATTGCGCCAGCGCCTGGTCAAGCGGTGCTCCCTGTTTGGCGGCAAGCACCACGCCCCAGGCCGCGGCAATGCCGATGGCGGGCGCACCACGCACGGCCAAATCCTTGATGGCTAACGTGACTGCAGCTGCGTCACGGCAGTCGAGCCACCGTTCCTCGGCCGGCAGTAGGCGCTGATCCAGCAATTGCAGGTAATCACCATGCCATTGCACGGCGCGAATGGTGTCGTGGGTTTGTTGGGTAACGGAGGCGGTCGTCATCGCCCCATTCTATCAGGCCCGACCGCAGGCGGCAGGCTGCGCTAACCCAGCCTACGCCGCTACGGCCGGTGCCGTTTGGGGAGTGTCGTTTCAGGTGCGATCGCGCAGCCACTGATGAATGGCCGGCGCCACTTCGCGCTGAGCTCGACTGGACACATAGATACCGATGTGTCCTCCCTTGAAAGCAAGCTCCGTGTAATCGGTGGTGCTGACGTGGCGCCCCAGTGGCCGGGAAGCATCCGGCGGCACCAGATGGTCCTGCGTGGCGTAGATGTTGAGAATGGGCTGGGAAATCATGCCCAGGTCGACCGGCTGCCTGCCGATCTGCAAATCGCCCTTGATCAACTTGTTCTGCTGGAAGAATTCCTTGATGAACTGGCGGAACGCTTCGCCGGCCTGATCGGGTGAGTCGAAAATCCAGCGCTCCATGCGCAGGAAATTTTTCAACTCGGCGGGATTGTCGAGAATGTCGACCATGCTGATGTATTTCTGCTGATTCAAGCGCAGCGGCTTGAGCATCAGATACACCCAATTCATCAGCTCTGCCGGGATATTGCCCATGGCGTCGACGAACAGATCCACGTCCATGCTTTGCACCCAGTGCGAAAGCATGTTGTCGGGGGTGCGAAAATCCACCGGCGTCACCATGGTGATGAGGTTCTTCACCTTTTCCGGGTGCATCGCGGTGTAGCACAGCGAGAATGTGCCGCCCTGGCAGATGCCGAGTAGGTTGATAGCTTCCAGACCATGGCGTTGGCGAATGATGTCGACGCAGCGATCCAAGTATCCGTTGAGATAATCGTCCAGCGTCAGCCAGCGGTCCGCGCCGTCCGGATAACCCCAATCGATCAGGTAGACGTCTTCGCCCTGCGCCAGCAGATTGCGCACCAGCGAGCGGTCATCCTGCAGGTCGGTCATCCAGACGGTGTTGACGAGCGCGTAGACGATGAGCGTCGGCACCTTTGCGGTAGGCCGGTCGCTGCCCTTGATGTGCCACAGAGTGAGCTTGTCTTCGCGATAGACTTCTTCGCGCGGCGTATTGGCGTATTCCTGTTCGCCCAGGCCGCGCAGGTTCTGCATGCCGGCAGCCAGCTTGCGCTGGAGCGCGGCCATTTCGTTGAAAGCCTGCTGCGGGTCGATGTGCAACGGAGTTTGCATGGGCGATCCTTACTTGCGCTTGCTCGAGGCGGAACGTGCTGTTTTGGTGCGTGATACCGCTGCGGACTTGCCATTGCCTTCTTCCGGCTTGCCGGCAATCGGCCTGACTTTGGCGGCGGCTTTGCTGGCCGCCAGCTCACGCTTGAGCTCGGCGATTTCCGCCTGCAGTGCGCCGACTTCGTTCGAACCCGCGTGGAATTCCCGCTGCTTGCTTGCCTGCAGATCGCGACGCAGTTGCTGCACGCGCTGGCCGAGGCTATGCACTTCGCTGCGAGTGGGAATGCCTAGCTCGCGGCACATTTTTTCGGTCTGTTGCTGCTGCAGCTTGCGCACCTGCATCTGTGCATTGACCATGGCACCGAAGACGTCGCGATACTCGTCGGACAAGGCCAGTTCCGAGTACGCCTCTTCCATGGCATCGACCCACAGGTCGTACAGCGCCTTCATGGAGTCGAGTTGTTTTCCCGGCTCCGTGCGCTGGCCGAGCATTTCCTGCAGGCGCGCAATGCCGCGCGTGCTCACTTGCTGCAACAAGGCGTGATAGCGCGCGTTGATTTGCACGTAGTCGTTGATTGCCGCGGCAAGCGCCTGCTGGTCCAACTGCATTTCGCGCGTGAGGCCGAACGCCGGCAGCCCTTGCATGGCCCCGGCTGCGTTCATGCCATTGACGCCGCTCATGCCGGCTCGCTGCATGGCCTGCAGCCAGGATTGCCACTGATGGTCCAGGCCGAAAGCGGACGCACTGTCGATGCCTGCGACCGTTTGAGCGAAAGGTGGCGTAAAGGCGGCCAGGAACGACTGCATCGCCGCGGGCTGCTGCCAGTTCCCCATTCCCATCATGGGCCCGAATCCGGCCGGCCCAGCTCCCGCGGCCTGCTGCAGCCAGCTCCCGTAAGCCTTGAGGCTGGCGAGGCTGCGGGTGAGCAGGTCGTCATTGGGGGCGGAAGGAGGTATCCCGAAGGGAGCGGGAGCACCCGATTGCTGCAGATAACGCATCCAGGAATCCCAGGATTGGCGCGCAAAGGCCTGGTAGTCCTTCAGAAAATCATGACCCTGATCCGACATGCCGGCATCCTCGAACGAAGCCAGCATCCTACCAAATACAAGATTGCGAAAATGAAAACGCCCGACTACAAGAGTCGAGCGTTTTCGATGATCGGCTTGTCAGCGAAAGACTTAGGCGCTGGCGCCTTCGTCTTCGGTAACGGCCTTCATGGACAGGCGGATACGGCCCTGCTTGTCCACTTCGAGCACCTTCACCTTCACGATATCGCCTTCCTTGAGCTTGTCGGAAACCTTCTCGACGCGCTCGTTGGAAATCTGCGACACGTGCACCAGACCGTCCTTGCCCGGCAGGATCGTTACGAACGCACCGAAATCCATCAGCTTGGCAACCTTGCCTTCGTAGATGCGACCCGGCTCGACGTCGGAGACGATCTGCTCGATGCGCTTCTTCGCCTCGTCGGCCGCCAGGCGGTTGACCGAGGCGATCACGACCGTGCCGTCGTCGCTGATGTCGATGGTGGTACCGGTTTCTTCGGTGATCGAACGGATGGTGGCGCCGCCCTTGCCGATGACTTCGCGGATCTTGTCCGGATGGATCTTGATGGTGAGCAGGCGCGGGGCGTACTCGCTCATCTCCGAACGCGGCGTGCTGATCACCTTGGCCATTTCGCCCAGGATGTGCAGACGGCCACGCTTGGCCTGCTCCAGCGCCAACTTCATGATCTCTTCGGTGATGCCTTCGATCTTGATGTCCATCTGCAGTGCGGACACGCCATCGGCGCTACCGGCCACCTTGAAGTCCATGTCGCCGAGGTGATCTTCGTCGCCCAGGATGTCGGACAGCACCACGAAGTCGCCGCCTTCCTTGACCAGACCCATGGCGATACCCGCCACCGGAGACTTGAGCGGCACGCCGGCGTCCATCATCGCGAGCGAGGAGCCGCACACCGAGGCCATCGAGGAGGAACCGTTCGACTCGGTGATTTCAGACACCACGCGCAGCACGTACGGGAATTCTTCGATGGTCGGCTTGACCGCCTGCACGCCGCGCTTGGCGAGACGGCCGTGGCCGATTTCGCGACGCTTCGGCGCGCCGAAGCGACCGGTCTCACCGACCGAGAAGGGCGGGAAGTTGTAATGGAACAGGAAGCTGTCCTTCGACTCGCCTTCCGGCGCATCGATGATCTGCGCATCGCGCGTGGTGCCGAGGGTAGCCACCACCAGTGCCTGGGTCTCGCCGCGGGTGAACAGCGCCGAACCATGGGTACGCGGCAGCACGCCGACGCGCACGCTGATCGGACGGATGTCGTCGAGCTGGCGACCGTCGATGCGGACCTTGGTCTTCAGCACGCCGTCGCGCATGGTGCGGTATTCGATCTCGGCAAACGCGTTGCTGATATCGAGGTCGCTCCAGCCATGCGAAGCAGCCGTTTCGGCGATGCCGGTCTTGATGTCGGCCTTGAGCGCGGAGATGGCGTCGCGGCGCTCCAGCTTGTCGCGGATCTGGAAAGCCTTCTCCAGACGATCGCCCAGAATGCTCTGGATGTCGTTGAACAACGCATCGTTGCGGACCGGAGCAGACCACGTGAACGTCTTGCGGCCGGCTTCGGCCACGAACTCGTTGATGGCCTTGATCGCCACCTGCATCTGCTGGTGGCCGAACACCACGGCACCCAGCATCACTTCTTCGCTGAGCAGCTTGGCTTCGGATTCCACCATCAGCACCGCATTGGCGGTACCGGCGACAACCAGGTCCAGATCGGAGGTCTTGAGCTCCGTGGCAGTCGGATTGAGCAGGTACTGGCCCTTGGCGTAACCCACGCGTGCAGCACCGATCGGACCCTTGAACGGGATGCCGGCGAGCGTCAGCGCTGCGGAAGCGCCGATCATCGAGACGATGTCGCCGTCGATTTCCGGATTCAGCGAAACGACCTGTGCGATGACCTGCACTTCGTTCTTGAACTCTTCCGGGAACAGCGGGCGCACCGGACGATCGATCAGACGCGAGGTGAGCGTCTCCTTCTCGGTCGGCCGGCCTTCGCGCTTGAAGAAGCCGCCCGGGATGCGACCGGCGGAGTAGAACTTCTCGACATAATCGACGGTGAGCGGGAAGAAGTCCTGCCCTTCCTTCGCCTTGGCCGCGGCCACCACGGAAACGAGCACAACGGTGCCGCCCATGCTGACCATGACGGCGCCCGAAGCCTGGCGGGCGATTTCGCCCGTCTCCAGAGTGACTTCGTGGTTACCGTACTGGAATGACTTGGTTACTTTCGCCACTTGGATTGTCCTGAATTTAAAAGTGCTGCCGTGGATGGCCGCTTGTTGACTTTCGCGATCACGGATGAGCGCAAAAAATCAACGACGCAGGCCGAGGCGCTCGATCAGGCTCTGATAGCGAGCCAGGTCGTTTTTCTTCAGGTAGCCGAGCAGGCTCTTGCGCTGGTTGACCAGCTTGAGCAGGCCGCGACGCGAGTGGTGATCCTGCTTGTGGGTCTTGAAGTGACCGGTGAGATGTTCGATGCGGGCGGAAAGCAGGGCGACCTGCACTTCCGGCGAACCGGTATCGTTCGGCTTGCGGCCGAAGTCAGCAATGATCTTGCCGGACTGTTCTGCGGTGAGGGACATGTTTATCTCTTCCTATAAAAACGGGTGCGGAACTTGCGCAACGTCACCTCCCGATGACGTTGCGCAAGCTCCGACAGGTTGAACGAAGGTACTGAATCAAGAGGGATATTGTAGCTAGCCTGGGCAGGCGGCAACAAGACCATGCTAGGAATGGCTTTCCGCGGCATGGGCCGGGATGTTAAACCCCCGCAGAATCCGCACGCGCCCCTGCTCGTCGCAATCGACCAGGGCCAGCAGGCGTCCGTCGCTGGCAAAGGCGGTTGATCGCTCGCCAGGGGCTGCCCCGGGCCACTCGATCTGACGGCCCTGTGAGACGGCATGACTCGCCGCCGCGTCCAGCCGCAACGAGGGCAGATCGGCCAGGCCGGCCGAAACGGGCAGTACGAGACGGTCCAGCACCGATTCCCCCTGCTCCGCGGCCTCGCGAAGCTGATCCAGGCTCACCATGGTCGGCTCCCGGAAAGGATCCACCCACAGGCGGCGCAAGGCGGTCAGGTGCGCGCCGCAGCCTAGGCTCTGCCCCAGGTCGACGGCCAGGCTGCGGATATAGGTGCCGGAACCGCACTCGACGTGCAGGGTCAGCGTATCTGCGGTGCGGGAGACCAGTTCCAGCCGGTCGATCTCTACTTCGCGCGGGGGAGCCTGAACGGACTCCCCTCGCCGTGCCTTCAGGTAAAGCGGCTCGCCGTCCTGTTTGAGCGCCGAGTACACCGGCGGCACCTGCACGATTCGTCCGCGCAGCGGGGCCAGCGCAGCCTCGATAGCCGCCTCGCTCAAGACCGGAACCGGACGCTCGTCCACGATTTCGCCCTCGCGATCGGCCGTCGTCGTCGTGATACCCAACCGGCATTCCGCGACATACGCCTTGCGTGAGCCGAGCAAGCCGCCAGCGATCTTGGTGGCCTCGCCAAAGCACAGGGGCAACAAGCCGGTGGCCAGCGGATCCAGGGCACCGGTATGGCCTCCCTTGGCGGCGCGCAGGATCGCCAAGGCCATTTGCAGGGCCTTGTTCGAACTCATTCCCAAAGGTTTATCGAGCAACAGGATACCGTGCAGGTTCCGCGCGCCCGGACGTTTTCGACGACGACTCATGGTGATGGCAAGCGCAGCAGCGAGAACTCAGCCTTCGCCCTCGTCCGTCTCCGGATGAGCCGCATCCTGGCGCAGCAGGTGTTCGATTCGCTCGCCCTTGTCGACCGAGTCGTCGTATTTGAAGCGCAACTCAGGCACGCGGCGCAGACGCATCTGGCGAGACAGGGCGCGGCGAAATTCGCCCGCCAGCTCATTGAGCGCCTTGACAGCCTCCTTCGATTGCTCAGGCAACAACGCCGTCACCCAGACGGTGGCCCAGTCCAGGTCGCGCGTCACCTCCACATCCGACACGCTGCAAGATGGCAGGCCGTGGTCGCGCACGGCGGCATGCACCAGGGTACCGATCTCGCGGCGCAACTCGGCGCCAACGCGGTCTGTGCGTTTGAAGTCGCGTGATGGCATGGATGACTCCTTACCCCTGAAAACGGGGAGCTGGCAGCGGACGGCACGTGTGCCGCTCCGCTAGGTTACGACAAGTGAAAAAGCCCGGGCGCGTGCCCGGGCTTCGGATCAACGGAACGGGAGCTCTCGCCGCCGTTCCTTCGATTACAGCGTACGGGCGACTTCGATGCGTTCGAAGCATTCGATCTGGTCGCCGACCTTTACGTCGTTGTATTGCTTCACGGCGATACCGCATTCCATGCCGTTGCGCACTTCGTCGACCAGGTCCTTGAAGCGGCGCAGCGACTCCAGTTCGCCCTGGAAGATCACCGTGTTGTCACGCAGCACGCGGATCGGCTTGCTGCGCTTGACCACGCCTTCCACCACCATGCAACCGGCCACGGCGCCAAACTTGGAGCTGCGGAACACGTCGCGCACCTGTGCGACACCGATGATCTCTTCGCGCACCTCTACGCCAAGCAGACCGGAAGCGGCCTGCTTCACCTGATCGATCACGTCATAGATGATCGAAAAGTAACGCACGTCCAGACCCGCCGTGTCGATCACCTTGCGCGCCGAAGCATCTGCGCGAACGTTGAAGCCGATGATCAACGCCTTGGATGCAGCGGCCAGCGTGGCATCGGATTCGGTGATGCCACCGACACCGGACGCGATCACGTTCACCTTCACGTTCTCGTTGCCGATCGTGCTGAGCGATTCGCGCAAAGCCTGTACCGAACCCTGCACATCCGCCTTGACCAGGATGTTGAGCGTCTGCTGCTCCGCACCCTGGCCCATCTGCGCCATGATGTCTTCCAGACGGTTGGCCTTGCTGACCATGCGCGTTTCGCGACGCTTGAGCTGACGTTCGGCCGCCACTTCACGGGCCAGGCGCTCATCGGCCACCACCACGAAGTCATCGCCGGATTCGGGCACGCCGGACAAGCCGAGCACCTGCACGGGAATGGACGGACCGGCTTCCTGGACCGTTTTGCCGGTTTCGTCGACCAGTGCGCGCATGCGGCCGTATTCGATACCGCACACGACGAAGTCGCCGCGCTTCAACGTACCCTGCTGCACCAGCACCGTAGCCACCGGGCCGCGACCGCGGTCGAGGCTGGATTCGATCACCACGCCCGAGGCGGGGCCGTCCTTGACCGCCGTCAGCTCCATCACTTCGGCCTGCACCGAAATCGCATCGAGCAGGCTGTCGATACCCATGCCCGTCTTGGCCGATACCGGCACGAACGGCGTGTCGCCACCCCACTCTTCCGGGATCACCTCGAGGTTGCCGAGGCCCTGCTTCACGTTGTCGGGATTGGCATCCGACTTATCCATCTTGTTGACGGCAACGATCAGCGGCACCTTGGCAGCGCGTGCGTGCTGCACGGCTTCCTTGGTCTGCGGCATGACGCCGTCGTCAGCGGCCACCACCAGCACCACGATGTCGGTGGATTGCGCGCCGCGTGCACGCATGGAAGTGAATGCCGCGTGGCCTGGCGTATCGAGGAAGGTGATCACGCCCTTGGGCGTTTCCACGTGATACGCGCCGATGTGCTGGGTAATGCCGCCCGCTTCGCCCGCTGCCACCTTGGTGCGGCGGATGTAGTCGAGCAGAGAGGTCTTGCCGTGGTCGACGTGACCCATGATGGTGACCACCGGCGGACGCAGCGAGCGCTCGCCTTCCAGCTCGGCATTCTGCGTGTGCGCGGCCAGTGCCGCTTCCGCGCCCTGGTCGCTGGCTTCCACCGGCTTGTGGCCGAGTTCTTCCACCACCAGCACGGCGGTGTCGTGGTCGATGGTCTGGTTGATGGTTGCCATGACACCCATCTTGAACAGCGCCTTGACCACCTCGGAGCCTTTTACTGCCATCTTCTGTGCCAGCTCGGCGACGACGTTGGCATCGCCGATGACCACTTCGCGCACGACGGGAGCCGTCGGGCGCGAGAAGCCGTGAGCCGTGGCGGCCGCAGGGCTGCCGCCACGCGGCGTTTCACGCCCAGAACCCTTGCCGGGCTTGCCGCGCTTGTTGGAACGACGCGCGCGATCCGCCTCGGATAGGTGCAATTCACCCGCGGCAAATCGCTTGCCGCCTGGCACGTCATCACGTTCGCGTACGCCGTGACGGGGCTTAGCGCGATTATCCGCACCGCCGCTGGCGTTCGCTGCACCCGCGGCCGCGGGTGCAGGAGCCGGCGCGGGCGCAGGCGCGGGAGCCGCTACCGGCTTCTTTTCGCGCTTGCGCGGTTCGTGAATACGCGGAAGGATCATGCCCAGCGAATGCTGGTCGATGCGCTGCACGGCCGGTGCCTGCTGCTCGGCTTCCGCCACCTTCGGCTCGGCCTCCACAGGGGCGGGTGCGGGCGTCGGCGCAGGTACAGCGTGTGCAGTTTCGGCTTCGCCGGCGGAAGCTTCTTCGGCAAGCCGGCGCTCGTGCGCCTCTGCCGCAGCAGCAGCTGCCTGCGCTGCCGCCTCGGCAGCAGCGGTGGCTTCCTGGCGTGCGCGCTCGGCCTCGGCTTCGAGACGAGCTTCTTCCTCCGCACGCAGGAGCACTTCCTCCTGCTTACGGCGATCTGCCTCGACGCGTTCGGTTTCTTCGTGCTCGCGCTGCTGCTGGGATTCCTGCAGCTTGCGCAGCGCGTCTTCGCGCTCAACATCCGAGCTTGCTTCTTCGGCAATCACGCTGCGCTTGACGTAGGTGCGCTTGGCGCGCACTTCCACGTTCACCGTCTTCGCGCCGCTGGGTGCACCGCGACCGCCCGGCGTGGCCACCTTGAGCTCGCTGATCTTGCGCCGCTTCAGGGTGATTTGCCGGGGCGAGGAATCTTCCGCTTCGACAGCAACGTCAGACTTGCCATGCGTGCGACGCAGGAAGCCGAGCAACTTCACCTTTTCGGTGCTGCTGATGACTTGCTCCGGATCGGAGAATTTCATGCCTGCTTCGCCAAGCTGCGTGAGCAGCCTGTCGACCGGCATACCCAGGACCTGGGCTAGTTGTTTGATCGTGACATCCGACATCGTGTTCTTTCTCCGCCGTTCCCGCGCTTATCGTCCGTACAAAGTGCTTTGCACGGTCATCGCCATCCTTGGTGGAAACCCAAAGGGCTCCTCGGCACGCCCATCCAGGACGTGGCCGCCCGCGGTTAGCCGCCCTTCTCCAGCTTCGCAATCATCGGCGCGCGTGCGGCCATGATGAGTGCGGCTGCACGGTCTTCGTCCATGCCTTCGATATCGATCAAGTCGTCGACCGCGAGATCGGCCAGATCGTCGATCGTCACCACGCCGCGCTCGGCGAGCGCATAAGCCGTGGCTTCATCCATGCCGTGGAGTTCGAGCAATTCCTGCGAGGGCTGGTGCTCGTCGATGTTTTCTTCGACGGCAAGCGCTTCGGTGAGCAGCGAGTCGCGGGCGCGGGCTCGGAGCTCTTCCACGATGTCTTCGTCGAAACCCTCGATCGCCAGCAGTTCGGCGCTCGGCACGTAGGCGATTTCCTCGACGCTGGAGAAGCCTTCCTGCACGAGGATGTTGGCGATTTCCTGGTCCACTTCCAGCTTGTCCATGAACAGCTGACGAGCGGATTCCTGCTCGGCTTCGCTCTTGGCTGCCACCTGGTCCTGGGTCATCACGTTGAGCTGCCAGCCGGTGAGTTTGCTGGCCAGGCGCACGTTCTGGCCGCCGCGGCCGATGGCCTGCGAGAGCTTGTCCTCAGCCACCGCGATGTCCATCGAGTGCTTGTCTTCATCCATGATGATGGATTGCACTTCGGCCGGCGCCATGGCGTTAATGACGTACTGAGCCTGATTTTCGTGCCACAGGATGATATCCACGCGCTCGCCGTTGAGCTCGTTGGACACGGCCTGCACGCGCGAGCCGCGCATGCCGATGCAGGCACCGATGGGATCGGTGCGCGTATCGTGGGCCACCACGGCGATCTTGGCGCGGTCGCCCGGATCGCGCGCGCAACCCTTGATTTCCACCAGCCCCTGGCCGACTTCCGGCACCTCGAGCTTGAACAGCTCGATCATGAACTCCGGTGCTGCGCGGGAGACGAACAACTGCGGGCCGCGCACTTCGGAGCGTACTTCCTGCAGATAACCGCGCACGCGGTCGCCGACGCGGTGCGATTCGCGCGGAATGGTCTTGTCGCGAGGGATGAAGGCTTCGGCATTGCCGCCGAGGTCCAGGTAGATGTTGCCGCGCTCGACGCGCTTGACGATGCCGGTGACCAGTTCGCCCACGCGATCCTTGAACGCGTCCACCACCTGCTGGCGCTCAGCTTCGCGCACGCGCTGCACGATCACCTGCTTGGCGGCCTGCGCGGCGATGCGGCCGAATTCGGCGTTCTCGATCTGCTGCTCGATGTAATCGCCTATGACTGCATCGGCACGCTCGTCGACGGCATCCATCAGGCGCAACTGGTGGAACGGCGACTCCATCTCGCCATCGTCGGCAATGACTTCCCACCGGCGAAACGTTTCATAGTCGCCCGAGTTGCGGTCGATGGCTACGCGAATATCCGGATCCTCCTCGGGGTAGCGCTTTTTGGCAGCAGACGCCAAGGCGGCTTCCATGGCCAGGAAGATCACGTCGCGCGGCACGCCCTTTTCGTTGGCAACCGCGTCTACCACCAGCAAAAGTTCTTTGCTCATTGCAACCACTCCGTGAACGCCGTCCGGCGCTCCATCGACAGATTGACCAATTCAACACTCATTTCTTTTTGGCGCCCGGCTTGCGACCGCCGAGCTTGGGTTGCGGCACGTAACCGAGCGCAGCCCAGTCGGGCACGATGCGCGCGCTTTCCACCGCATCGTGCTCGAATTGAAACATCTTGCCCTCGGCCTCCAGCGAGATCTGCTCGCCTTCCACCGAAGCAATCTTTCCCCGCAATCGACGGCGGCCTTCGATCGGCGCCTTCAACAATATCTTCACTTCCTGTCCCACCACTTTGCCGAACTGGGCAGCGGTGAACAGCGGCCGGTCGATTCCCGGCGAAGACACTTCCAACAAATAATGCCCAGGGATCGGATCTTCAACGTCGAGCAGCGCCGACAGCTCGCGGCTGGCTGCTTCGCAATCGTCGAGCGTTACTTCGCGTCCCTCGGTATCAAGGTAGACGCGCAGCGTGCTCTGCCCCTGCGAAGGGCTGAATTCCACGCCGATGCATTCGAGCTGAAGATCAGCCAAAACCTCGGTAAATCGTCGTGCCAGAGCTTGCGTGTCCATGTCGTCCGTCAGCTGTCGCCAGAAACAAAAAATGGGCTCAAGCGGCCCATTCCCTTATCTCGCCGATGTCCCGACTCCTCCAGGCTCTTTCCCCGCGCCCACCGCTGCCCATTATGGCCCGATAACGCGCGCCGCATCCTTGCGCCCAACAAAAAAGCCTCCCTGAGGAGGCTTTCTTGTCCAAGAAAGACCTGGTAGCGGGGGCAGGATTCGAACCTGCGACCTTCGGGTTATGAGCCCGACGAGCTGCCAGACTGCTCCACCCCGCATCAGAGTCCGAGAATTCTAGCGACGTGGCCGAATTCTTGCAAGCCTTGAAACTCTTTATTTTTCACTTCACTGAAATAAAACGACTATTTCAGCTCACAAATGCCTGCTGACACCAGCTCAGCAGCGGTCCCCAATAGAAACCAAGAACCAGCAATGCCAGCGCATTCAACGACAACGCCAGGCGCAGCGTGAAATCGGGCTGAAGACGCACTTCAGTTCCCTCGTCGGGCTTGTCGAAATACATCACCTTCACGACGTGCAGGTAGTAGTACAGGCCGATGATGGCAAACACCGCACCCACGATCGCCAACCACATCATGCCGGCATGGATCGCCGCCTGCAGCACGAGCAGTTTGGCAAAGAAGCCAAATAGCGGCGGCACGCCAGCGAGCGAGAACATGCACAACAGCATCATGAAGGCCATCCAGGGCGAGCGCCGGTTCAGGCCTTTGAAATCGGAGATTTCCTCGCACTCGAAACCGGCACGGCTGAGCGCAAGAATCACGCCGAAGGCTGCGGTCGACATCAGCGCATAGCTGATCGCATAGAACATCGCCGAGGCATACCCTTCCGGCCCGGCATTGACCAGGCCCAGCAACAGGTAACCCATGTGTGAGATGGTCGAGTAAGCCAGCAGGCGCTTGAGATTGGTCTGCACGATGGCAACCAGGTTGCCCACCGCCAGCGAAAGCACGGCCAGCGCCGCCAGCATCAACTGCCAATGCTGCGACAGATCGCCCATGCCGACCGCCAACAGGCGGAACGCCATGCCGAAGGCAGCCAGCTTGGGAGCCGAACCGATGAACACGGTCACCGCGGTCGGCGAACCCTGGTAAACATCCGGAATCCACATGTGGAACGGTGCTGCGCCCAGCTTGAACGCGATACCGATGAGCATGAAGATCAGGCCGAACACCAGCAGATGCGGCATCCCGCTGTGCGGAATCGCACTGCGCAGTTGCGTCAGGTCCAACGTACCGGTGGCACCGTAAACCATCGACATGCCGTACAGCAGCATGCCCGAGGCCAACGCACCCAGCACGAAATACTTGATTGCCGCCTCGGAGGAAAGCTTCGAGTCGCGGTTCAACGCAACCAGCGCATACGACGACAGCGTGAGCAGCTCAAGCCCCAGGTACACCATGATCAGGTTGCCGGCCGAGACCAGCAGCATCACACCGATCACCGCAAAGATCATCAGCGTGTAGAACTCGCCGACGAACAGTTTGCGGTCGCTCAGATACGGCTTGGCGTAGATGAACACCAGGATGGTGCACAACAAGGCAAAGACCTTGAGGATCTCCGCCACGCCATCGCGAATGAACATGCCGTTGAACGCCGTGACGGTACCGCTCGGCTGATGCGCTACCACCAGGTAGATACCGGCTACCAACACGAAGATGGAAGCCCAATGGAGGGTGGGGCCGCGCTGGCTGGCCGGTAGGAAGGCATCCGCAAGAAGGAGTACGCACGCCGCGGCAACCAGATAGAACTCCGGCACCATGATGAGAATGTCGTTAAAAGTCGGCATGGTGGCTCTCGATCAAACCTTGTGGACGGCCAACAACTGGACAAGCTGCGTGACCGAGCTGTTCATCAGGTGCGTCAGCGGTTCGGGCCAGATGCCGACGATCAGCACCAGTGCGGCGAACGCGCCCAGCACGAGGGTTTCGCGCCCGTTGATGTCTTTCATTTCGGCCACGTGGGAATTGGTGACATCGCCCCACAACACGCGCTTGACCAGCCAGAGGGTGTAAGCCGCACCGATGATCAGGGTGAACGCGGCGAAGAACGCAATCCACGGATTGGCACTGAAACTGGCCAGGATCACCATGAATTCGCCCACGAAACCGCTGGTGCCCGGCAGACCGCAGTTGGCCATGGCAAACAGTACGTAGAAGAAACCGAACCACGGCATCACGTTAATCACGCCGCCGTAGTCCTTGATCATGCGGGTATGCATGCGGTCGTACAGCACGCCGATGCAGGAGAACATCGCGCCGGAAATGAAACCGTGCGAGATCATCTGCACCATCGCACCCTGCATGCCCAGGCGGGCGGCATCGGTATTGCCGAATTGGCGTACCAGCATGAAGCCGATGAAGATACCCAGCGTCACGAAGCCCATGTGGGCAACCGACGAATAGGCCACCAGCTTCTTCATGTCTTCCTGTACCAGCGCCACGTAGCCGATGTAGACCACGGCGATCAGGCTCAGCAGGATCACCAACCAGGCGAACTGCGCGGAGGCATCCGGCACGATCGGCAAACTGAAACGCAGGAACCCGTATCCGCCGATCTTCAGCATGACCGCCGCCAGCACCACCGAACCGCCGGTTGGCGCTTCCACGTGGGCATCCGGCAACCAGGTATGCACCGGCACCATCGGCACCTTCACCGCGAAGGCGATCAGGAAGGCGAAGAACAGCCAGCTCTGCTCGGTCAGGGTGAGCGGCAGCGTGGCCAGCGTGTGCAGATCGAACGTACCAGCCTTCAGATACAGGTAGATCAGGCCGATCAGCATGAAGATCGAGCCCAGGAACGTGTAGATGAAGAACTTCAGGGTTGCATAGACGCGGCGCGGACCACCCCAGATACCGATGAGAATGAACATCGGGATCAGCATCGCCTCGAAGAACACATAGAACAGCAAGGCGTCGGTGGCGCAGAACACGCCGATCATCAGGCCTTCGAGCACCAGCATGGCAGCCATGTACTGGTGCGGATTGTCCTGGATCACGTCCCAGGCGCCGATGATGACCAGGATGCCCACGAAGGTGGTCAGCAGGATCAGAGCGACCGAGATGCCGTCCACCGCCAGCGAGTAATGGACATTGAGCGCCGAGATCCACACGTGGCTTTCGGCAAGCTGCATGCCGCCCACATCCGCGTTGTATTGCGGAATGAGGAACAGGCTCACGGCGAAGGTGAGGATGGCCATCAGCAACGATAGCCAACGCGCCAGGTTAGGACGACCGGAGCCGGCCAGCAGGACAGGCACAGCGCCTGCGATGGGCAGCCAGATCAGCAGGCTGAGCAGATGATTGAACATGGAGCTCGCTTCCCTTATTGCCCGATCAGCCAATACCCGCCCAAGAGCAGGATCAGGCCGAGGATCATCGCAAAGGCGTAGTGATACAGATAACCGGACTGCAGACGGCGCACACCGGAGGCAATGCGCTGGATCATGCTGGCCGAACCGTCAATCAGCACGCCGTCGATCACGGCGGCGTCACCACCCTTCCAGAACATGCGGCCGAGAGCGACACCGCCGCGCGCGAAGATGGCGAAGTAGATGTCGTCAACGAAATATTTGCGGTCGAGCAGCACCCAGATCGGCTTCAGCGCGCTCTTGATCTTGTCCGCCACCGAGGGGTTGAACAGATAGATGTAGGTCTGGATCGCGAAGGCCAGCAACACCAGTCCGAACGGACCAAACAGCGAGAAGCCATGCAGCGCCATGCCTGCCGCACCCTCGAAGTGCGCGCCCATCTCGCCCAGCACGTTGTTGACCTCATTCACGTGGACCGCGCCACCGAACCAGCCACCGAACAGCATCGGCCCAACAGTGAAGAAGCCGACCAGAAGCGACGGGATCGCCAGCAGCACCAGCGGAAGGGTCACCACCCATGGCGACTCGTGCGGCGCGTGGGCCAGCTCGCCCGGCTTGTGGTGGCCGTGATCATCATGGTCGTCGTGATGACCGTGCCCGTGATGCTCCACTACGGTGAAGCGTTCCTTGCCGTGGAAGGTCAGGTACATCTGGCGGAAGGTGTACAACGCCGTGACGAAGGCGCCGGCCATTACGCAGAAATACGCATAACCGGAGCCCCAGCGATGCGACTCGCCAACCGCCTCGATAATCGCATCCTTAGAGTAGAAGCCCGAGGTAAAAGGTACTGCCACCAGAGCGAGCGAACCCACCCACATGGTGATCCAGGTGATCGGCATGTACTTGCGCAGGCCGCCCATGTAGCGCATGTCCTGCTCGTGATGCATGGCGATGATCACCGAACCCGCACCCAGGAACAGCAATGCCTTGAAGAAGGCGTGCGTCATCAGGTGGAACACGGCGCCGGCGTAAGCCGACACGCCAAGTGCGACGGTCATGTAGCCCAGCTGTGACAACGTGGAGTAAGCAACCACGCGCTTGATGTCGTTCTGCACGATACCGATCAAGCCAGTGAACAAGGCACCCGTTGCGCCGATCACCAGCACGAAGCTCAGCGCGGTATCCGACAGCTCATACAGCGGCGACATGCGCGCCACCATGAAGATGCCGGCGGTCACCATCGTTGCGGCGTGGATCAGTGCCGAGATCGGGGTCGGGCCTTCCATCGAATCGGGCAGCCACACGTGCAACGGCACCTGGGCAGACTTACCCATCGCGCCGATGAACAGCAGGATGCAGATCACGGTCGCCGCGTCCCACTGCACGTGCTGGGTGATCGCCAGGGTCTTGCCCACCAGCGTCGGTGCCGAAGCGAACGCGGTGGCGTAATCCAGCGTGCCAAGGAAATACAGGATGGCAGCAATACCGAGCAGGAAGCCAAAGTCGCCGACGCGGTTGACCAGGAACGCCTTGAGGTTGGCGAAGATCGCCGTGGGGCGCTTGTACCAGAAGCCGATCAGCAGATACGACACCAGGCCCACCGCTTCCCAGCCGAAGAACAGCTGCAGGAAGTTGTTGCTCATCACGAGCATCAACATCGAGAAGGTGAACAGCGAGATGTAGCTGAAGAAACGCTGGTAACCGTCGTCATCCGCCATGTAGCCGATGGTGTACACGTGCACCAACAGCGACACGAAGGTCACCACCACCATCATCATGGCGGTGAGGCGATCGATCAGGAAGCCAACGCTGGCCGTGTACTTGCCGATCTCGAACCATGTGTAGACATTGTGGTTGTAGACCGGCGCGCCGCCTGCCGTGATCTGATAGAGCACGTAGAACGACAGGCCGCAGGAAATCAGCAGGCCGAGAATGGTGACGCTATGCGCGCCGGCGCGGCCGATCTGCTTGCCGAGGAAACCCGCCAGCAAGCATCCCACCAGCGGCGCCAGTGCGATGGTCAACAGTATGGAGGAGGAAAGTTCCATGGTGCTCAGCCCTTCATGCTGTCGATTTCGGCGACGTTGACCGTGCTGCGATTACGGAACAGCAGGACCAGGATCGCCAGGCCGATCGCAGACTCTGCGGCAGCCACGGTGAGAATGAAGAAAACGAAGACCTGCCCCGCCACGTCGTGGTTGAAGCGCGAGAAGGCCACGAAGTTGATGTTGACGGCGAGCAGCATCAGCTCGATCGCCATCAGCAGCACGATCACGTTCTTGCGGTTGATGAACAGGCCCGCCACCGAAATACAGAACAGGATCGCGCCAAGCACGATGTAGTGTGAAAGCGTAATCATGGCTTGGGCTCCTGAGCCGGTGCAGGCTGGCTATCGGCCGGGCGTTCCGCCGCCATCTTCACGATGCGCACGCGATCGCTGGCCTTCACCGCCACCTGTTCGCTGGCCTGCTGGTGACGCACGCCGGTGCGCTGGCGCAAGGTAAGCGCCACGGCGGCGATCACGCCGACGGTAAGAATCAGCGCGGCAATTTCGAACGGAAGCAGGTACTGGGTGTAGAGCGCCTGGCCCAGCCACGCCGTATTGGACATGCCTGCGGCGGTGGCCGGGTTCTCGCCCATCGTCTGCGCGTGCATCACGCGCACGCCGATCAGACCCAGCATTTCCACCAGCATCGCGACAGCCACGATCAGGCCGACCGGCAGGTACTTTACGAAGCCCTCGCGCAGCTTCTCCTGGTCGATGTCGAGCATCATCACCACGAACAGGAACAACACCATCACGGCGCCGACGTAGACCACGATCAGGGCGATGGCGAGGAATTCGGCTTCGGCCAGCATCCAGATGCAGGCGGTGCTGAAGAAGGTGAGCACGAGCGCGAGCACGGCATGCACCGAGTTGCGCAGCGTCACCACCGACAGCGCCGCAATCACCGTGACGGCAGCGAAGGCGTAGAAACAAACGAGTTGGAACACGGACGGATCAATCATCGATAGTGTCCTCAGCGATAGGCCGCATCTTGTGCGCGTGCCGCCGCGATTTCGGCCTCAAAGCGATCGCCAATGGCGAGCAGCTGGGGCTTGGTCACCACGTTTTCGCCGCGATGTTCGAAATGGTATTCGTGGATGTGCGTCTCGACGATCGAGTCCACCGGGCAGCTCTCTTCGCAGAAGCCGCAGTAGATGCACTTGAACAAGTCGATGTCATAACGCGTGGTACGACGCTGGCCGTCGCTCTCGCGCGGAGCGGAGTCGATGGTGATCGCCAGCGCCGGGCACACCGCTTCGCACAACTTGCACGCAATGCAGCGCTCTTCGCCGTTGGCGTAACGGCGCAAGGCATGCAGACCGCGGAAACGGTTGGACTTGGGGATGTGCTCCATCGGGTAGCGCATCGTGTACTTGGGGCTGACCAGGTAGCGGCCGGTCAGCACCATGCCCTTGAGCAACTCAATGAGCAACAGGCTTTTGAAATAGTTGGTAATGCTAGACATGGCTTTCTTTAGCCCCCCGTGCCGATGTGAACCCAGCCGTAGTACTTCATGCAGCCGGCGACAAACACCCACACGATGGCGATGGGAATGAACACCTTCCAACCCAGCCGCATGATCTGGTCATAGCGATAGCGCGGGAAAGTGGCACGGAACCACAGGAACAGGAATGCGAAGAAGAAAGCCTTCGCCAACAGCCAGATGAAACTGGCGTGGCCGAGGAACGGCACGCTTTCCGGGAACGGACTCAGCCAGCCGCCCATGAACAGGATCGAGGCCAGGAAGGCGACCAGGATCATGTTGGCGTATTCGGCCAGGAAGAACAGCGCGAAGGCCGAACCCGAATATTCCACGTGGAAACCGGCAACGATTTCCGACTCGCCTTCGGCCACGTCGAACGGCGCGCGGTTGGTTTCGGCTACGCCCGAAATGAAATACACCACGAACACCGGCAGCAACGGCCACATGAACCAGTCGGCGATGCCTTTGTGGCCGCCCTGCGCCATGACGATGTCGGTGAGATTGAGGCTGCCCGCCAACACCAGCACGCAGACCAGGCACAAGCCCATCGCCAGTTCGTAGGAGATCACCTGCGCTGCCGAACGCATCGCGCCCAACAGTGCGTAACGCGAGTTGGACGCCCAGCCGGCCAGGATGATGCCGTACACGCCCAGCGAGGTCATCGCCAGCAGGTAGAGCAACCCCGCATTGGCATTGGATATGGCAAAGCGCGCGCCGAAGGGCACCACGGCCCATGCCGCCAATGCAGGAATCAAGGCCAGCAGCGGCGCCGTGTAATACAGGAACTTGTTGGCGCTGGTCGGAAGGATCACTTCCTTGCAGATCAGCTTCACCACGTCGGCAAAGGCCTGCAGCAAGCCCAACGGGCCTACCTGGTTGGGCCCCATGCGCACGTGCATCCAGCCCAGCACCTTGCGTTCCCAGTACACATACAGCGCCACCGTCAGAGTGAGCGGAATGACGACCGCAAGAATCAGCAGTATGGGAATGATTAGCTGATGAAAAATCTGATCGACCATGATTTACGCCTTGCTCAAGGTGATGGCCGCGCCGTAAGGCGGCAGCGTCGCGGTCTGGTCGTGGGCAGCCTCAATCCATGCGGCACCATCGGGCACCGTTGCATCGATGGCCAACGGCAGGACGGTGTTGGCGAGCTTGACCTGGTCGCCCTCGGCCAGCCCGATGCGCTGTGCTTCGGCAGCATTCACGCGGACCGCCGCGGCGCGATTGAGCGGATGCGCTTGCAGCGCAGTAGCACGGCGCAGCACCGCATCGCTACGGTAGATCGGCCAGCTGGCCAGCCGGCTCAAACCCTGCACCGGCTTGCGCTCGGCCAGATTCGACGATGTCGCGGGAGCATTCTCCACGATGCCGCTGCGGAGACCGGCCATATCGTCGAACTCGAAACCAGGCAGCTTCATCAGCCCACCCAACGCACGCAAGACCTTCCAGCCTGGGCGTGCGTCGGCCGGCGCCTTGGCACCTGCTTCCACGCTCTGTGCAACACCGTCAACGTTGACCAGCGTGCCCTGGATTTCCGGCAGCAGGCCGATCGGCAGGATCACATCGGCCACGTCGCGCAGCGCCGGACTGGCGAAGGCGGCGAAGGCGACGATGTGCTGGGTGCCATGCAAGGCGTTGGTAACGGCTACGCCATCGGCGAAATCATGCGGCAGCTCCAAGCCGTACAGCACGTAAGCCTTGCGCGGCTGGGCCAGCATGGCCTGCGCATGCAGACCGCCCTGCCCCGGCAGCACGCCGACCTTGGCCAGCCCGATGGCGTTGGCGCCGACCGGCAGTTCGTTGTACGCAGCACCCGTCGCTTCGGCGATGAAGCGGGCGATGGCGCGCAGCCAGGAAGCCTGCGGATGGGTAACGGCCAGTTCGCCCAGAATTACCACGGAGTGGCCTGATTTCAGCGAATTGACCGCTTCGCGCGCCTTTTCGGTGACCTGCAGATGGGCCATGGCATCGTTCTGGATGAAGGACGGCGCAGTGGCGCCGGCTTCGATCAGCGCCTTGGCGAGCACCAGCAACGACTCGACCAGGAACTGCGGCGGCACGACGGCCTCGCCTTCCAGCTTGTAGTTGAAATGGAACTCGGCCGGATTGACGGCGTAAACCTTCGCGCCCTTCTTCACCGCCTGGTGTACGCGGTGGTTGAGCAGCGGCAATTCGTAACGCAGATCGGAGCCGACCAGCAACACGGCCTTGGCCTTGTCCACGTCCGCCACCGGCATGCCGAACTTACGCGCACTGGCGTCGTCGGCGAAATCCAGCTGACGCAGGCGGTGGTCGACGTGGGCGCTGCCGAGGCCTTGCGCCAGGCGCACCAGCAGGCTGCCTTCTTCGTTGGTGGTGGCCGGATGCACCAGCACGCCCAGGTCGTTGCCCGATACACCCTTCAGTGCTTCGGCCGCCGTGGCGAGGGCATCTTCCCAGGTAGTGGCCTGCCACTGACCGTTGCGCTTCACTTGCGGTGCATGCACGCGGTCGGCTGCATACAGGCCCTGGTAGCTGTAACGATCGCGGTCCGACAGCCAGCATTCGTTGATGGCTTCGTTGTCGCGCGGCACGGTGCGCAGCACTTCCCCGCGGCGCGTGTGCAGCCACAGGTTGGAACCGAGCGCGTCGTGATAAGCGATCGACGGCTTGGCGATCAGTTCCCAGGCGCGCGCCTTGAACTGGAACGGCTTGTTGGTCAGCGCGCCGACCGGGCAGACGTCGATGATGTTGCCCGACAGTTCGGTTTCCAGCGTCTTGCCGATGTAGGTGCCGATCTGCAGGTTTTCACCGCGGCTCATGCCACCCAGTTCATAGGTGCCGGCGATTTCGCTGGTGAAGCGCACGCAGCGGGTGCACTGGATGCAGCGGGTCATTTCGGTGGCAACCAGCGAGCCGAGATTTTCGTCGGCGATGGTGCGCTTGCGCTCGGTGTAACGCGACACGCTGCGGCCATAGCCGAGCGCCACGTCCTGCAGTTCGCACTCGCCGCCCTGATCGCAGATCGGGCAATCGAGCGGATGATTGATCAGCAGGAATTCCATCACGTCGCGCTGAAACTTCAGCGCCTTTTCCGTGCGGGTGGTGACCTTCATGCCCTCGGCCACCGGAGTGGCGCAAGCCGGCTGCGGCTTGGGCATCGGACGGCCGCCCATTTCGACGTCCACCAGGCACATGCGACAGTTGGCGGCGATCGGCAGCTTGCGGTGATAGCAGAAGCGCGGAATCGCGATGCCGACGGCATCAGCTGCCTCGATGATCATCGCGCCCTTGCGGATCTGCGTGGGCTTGCCATCGATCTCGATGTTCAGGAGATCAGGCGCGGTATTGGCTGGCTGCGCACTCATGCAGCAACTCCACGGAGGTTACCGGCAAGCTGGTCTTCGGTCATCGAGCGACCATGCTGCACGTAGTATTCGAATTCGTTCCAGAACTTGGCGAGGAACCCCTGCACCGGCCACGCGGCGGCTTCGCCGAACGCGCAGATGGTGTGGCCTTCGATCTGGCCGGCGATGGCTTTGAGGCGATGCAGGTCGTCCTGCGTGCCCTTGCCTTCCACGATGCGCGTGAGCACGCGGAACATCCAACCCGTGCCTTCGCGACAAGGCGTGCACTGGCCACAGGATTCGGCGTGATAGAACTGCGAAATGCGGTGGCAGGCCTTGACCATGCAGGTGGTCTCATCCATCACGATCACCGCACCGGAACCCAGGCCCGAGCCGAGCTTCTGCAGGCAATCGTAATCCATGGTGGCGGACATCATTTCCTCGGCGTTGAGCACCTTCATCGAGGAGCCGCCGGGAATCACCGCTTTCAGCTTGTTGCCGTTGCGCACGCCACCAGCCAGTTCAAGCAGATCCTTGAACGAGGTACCCAGGCGGACTTCGAAGTTGCCCGGATTGTTGACGTGACCCGACACCGAGAAAATCTTCGGACCGCCGTTGTTTGGCTTTCCGAGATTGAGGAACCACTCCGCGCCATTGCGCAGGATGGCCGGCACCGAAGCATAGGTTTCGGTGTTGTTGATGGTGGTCGGCTTGCCGTACAGGCCGAAGTTGGCCGGGAACGGCGGCTTGAAGCGCGGCTGGCCCTTCTTGCCCTCCAGCGATTCCATCAGCGCGGTTTCTTCGCCGCAGATGTAGGCACCGGCGCCGAGTGCGCCATAGATGTCCACGTCGATGCCGGTGCCCTGAATGTTCTTGCCCAGCAGGCCGGCCGCATAAGCTTCCTTCAGCGCCTCTTCGAAATGCTCAAAGGGCTCGTGATGGAATTCGCCACGCAGGTAGTTGTAGGCCACCGTGGAACCGGTCGCGTAGCACGCGATCGCCAGGCCTTCGACCACCGAGTGCGGGTTGTAGCGCAGGATGTCGCGGTCTTTCGCGGTGCCCGGCTCCGACTCGTCGGAATTGCAGAGAATGTACTTCTGCATGTTGCCCTTGGGCATGAAGGACCACTTCAAGCCGGTCGGGAAGCCCGCGCCGCCACGGCCGCGCAGGTTGCTGTTCTTGACGATCTCGACGATCGAAGCGGGATCGGGCTTCTCGGCGAGGATTTTCTTCCACGCCTTGTAGCCGTCAGTCTGTAGGTAACTGTCCATCGCCCACGGCTTGTCGAAATGCAGCGTGGTGTAGACGACCTGATGTTCCTGGGGTGCGGGTCCGACTGCCATTGCCCTGCCCTTATTTCAAACCGTCGATGATCTCGTCGACCTTTTCGGTCGTGAGACGCTCGTGGTAATGACCATTGACCGTCATCGCCGGCGCATACACGCAGGCAGCGATGCACTCTTCTTCTTTCTTCAGATACACGCGGCCATCGGGCGTGCTTTCGCCTGCCTTGATGCCGAGCTTCTTCTCACAGTGGCGCAGCAGGTCTTCGCCGCCGTTGAGCCAGCACGAGATGTTGGTGCAGACGGCCACGTTGTTGCGCCCGACCGGCTTGGTTTCCAGCATCGAATAGAAGCTGGACACCTCATAGGCCCACACCGCAGGCACGTCGATGTACTTGGCGACCGCGGTAATCAGCTCATCGGTGAGATAACCGTTGTTCTGTTCCTGCGCGGCGAACAGCGCCTGGATCAGCGCCGAACGCTTGCGATCCGGCGGGAACTTGCCCAGCCAGTGATCGATGTGATGACGGGTATGCTCGTTGAGCACGGCGAGCGGATC
Source organism: Dyella mobilis (assembly GCF_016904945.1). Lineage (GTDB taxonomy): Bacteria > Pseudomonadota > Gammaproteobacteria > Xanthomonadales > Rhodanobacteraceae > Dyella_B > Dyella_B mobilis. Next base: position 880,724 of record NZ_JADIKF010000039.1, on the reverse strand, counting down.
GACGTTCTTGACCTGCTCGTAATTTCCGGTGGCTTTCATGTGTGCTTATCCTCCGGGCTCAGCGATCGACTTCGCCGAACACGAGGTCATAGGTACCGATCACCGCCACCGCGTCAGCCAGCATGTGGCCACGTACGACAGCGTCCATCGACGACAGGTGGGCAAAGCCCGGTGCGCGCAGGTGCACGCGGAACGGCTTGTTCGCACCGTCGGAAACCAGGTAGCAGCCGAACTCGCCCTTGGGGGCTTCGACCGCCGCATAGGTTTCACCGGCCGGCACGCCGTAGCCTTCGGTAAACAGCTTGAAGTGATGGATCAGCGCTTCCATGTCTTCCTTCATGGCCTCGCGCTTGGGCGGCGCGACCTTGAAGTTGTCCACCATCACCGGGCCGGGATTGGCGCGCAGCCATTTCACGCACTGCTGGATGATGCGGTTGGACTGGCGCATTTCCTCGACACGGACGAGGTAACGGTCGTAGCAATCGCCGTTCACGCCGACCGGGATGTCGAAATCCACATCGGCATACATGGCATAGGGCTGCTTCTTGCGCAGATCCCAGGCAATGCCCGAACCGCGCAGCAGCGCACCCGTCATGCCCCATTGCTGGGCCATTTCCGGCGACACCACGCCGATGCCGACGGTACGCTGCTTCCAGATACGGTTATTGGTGAGCAGTTCCTCGTATTCATCCACCTTCTTGAAGAAGTCGGCGGTGAATTGATCGAGGTAGTCGAGCATGGAGCCTTCACGCCAGCTGTTCAGGCGCTTGAGGTCCGCACCCTTGTGCCAGGGCGACTCACGGTATTGTGGCATCTTGCCCGGCAGATCGCGATAGACGCCGCCGGGACGGTAATACGTGGCATGCATGCGCGCGCCGGAGACTGCCTCGTAGCAGTCCATCAGCTCTTCGCGCTCGCGGAACGCATACAGAAACACCGCCATCGCACCCAGGTCGAGTGCGTTGGAACCCACCCACATCAGGTGATTGAGGATGCGGGTGATCTCGTCGAACATGGTGCGGATGTACTGCGCACGCACCGGCGCCTCGATCCCCAGCAGGGCTTCGATCGCGCGCACGTAGGCGTGCTCGTTGCACATCATCGACACGTAGTCGAGACGGTCCATGTAGCCGATCGACTGGTTGAACGGCTTGGATTCGGCCAGCTTTTCGGTACCACGATGCAGCAGACCGATGTGCGGATCGGCACGGACGACGGTTTCGCCGTCCATCTCCAGCACCAGGCGCAACACGCCGTGCGCAGCGGGATGCTGCGGGCCGAAGTTCATCGTGTAATTGCGGATTTCTTGGGCGCTCATGCTCAGTTCTCCCGCCAGTGGTCGGCGGCTTCCGCCTTGGCCTGGATCAGGTCGGCGTCGTCGCGGATCACGCGCGGGACCAGCACGCGCGGTTCGATGGAAACCGGTTCGTAGACCACACGCTTCTGCTCAGTGTCGTAACGCACTTCGACGTTGCCGATCAGCGGGAAGTCCTTGCGGAACGGATGGCCGACGAAACCATAGTCGGTAAGGATGCGGCGCAGGTCCGGGTGGCCGTCGTAGATGATGCCGAACAGATCGAACGACTCGCGCTCGAACCAGTTCAGGCCCGGCCAGGTGTGCACCAGCGACGGCACTACCGGCAGCGAATCGTCTTCGCAGAACACGCGTACGCGCAGGCGCTGGTTGAGCTCGATCGATAGCAGGTGAACCACCGAGCCGAAACGGTTCGGTATTGCCACGTCACGCGGGCGATCTGCCCAGGTGAAACGGCCGACCGCCTCGCCTTCCACGCCGCGCGAGAAACCGGTGCTCGTGACGTCGGTGGTATCCCACTCGGTCTGGCCGTGGCTCAGATAATCGACGCCGCACAGGTCGACCGCTTCGGTGAAGCGAAAGCCCGGCTCGTCACGCAGCGCGGTGGCTACCGACAGCAAATTGGCGGCAGCCACTACTGCGGTAACTTGACCGTGCGAGACGGTAATTTTCAGTTGATCGCCAAATCGCGCGTTGAGGCGCTCGGCCAGCGAGTTCGTTTGTGTATCGCTCATGACGACGCCTTTCAGGAACGCGCGATGGTGCTGGTACGACGGATCTTCTTTTGCAACTGCAAAATGCCGTGAATCAACGCCTCGGCGGTGGGCGGGCAGCCCGGTACGTAGATGTCCACCGGAACGATGCGATCGCAACCGCGCACCACAGAATAGGAGTAGTGGTAATAACCACCACCATTGGCGCAGCTGCCCATCGAAATCACCCATTTCGGGTCGGGCATCTGGTCGTAAACCTTGCGCAGCGCGGGGGCCATCTTGTTGACCAGCGTACCGGCGACGATCATCACGTCGGACTGGCGCGGGCTGGGACGGAACACCACGCCGTAGCGATCCAAGTCCAGGCGCGCAGCGCCGGCGTGCATCATTTCCACTGCACAGCAAGCCAGACCGAAAGTCATCGGCCACATGGAGCCGGTACGCGCCCAGTTCATCAGCGCATCGACGGTCGTGGTGACGGCGCCACGTTGGATGACGGGGTTGTCGCCGGCCGGACGCAGGATATCGTCCACCACGTTCAACGGCTGCGGGTTGTGCATCACCCGATCAATGGCGGAGATCACTCCCATTCCAGCGCTCCCTTCTTCCACACGTAGGCAAAACCGATCACCAGCAACAGCAGGAACAGCCCCATCTCGATCAGCGCAACGATGCCGATCTGCTTGAACACCACCGCCCACGGAAACAGGAAGGCGATTTCCAAGTCGAAAATGATGAAGAGGATGGCAAGCAGGTAATAGCGCACGTCAAATTGCATGCGCGCATCCTCGAAGGCCTCGAAGCCGCACTCGTAGGGCGAGAGCTTGTCTGACTCGGGGCGCCGCGGACCGACCAGCAGGCCGAGCGTGATGAGGAGGATACCCATTCCAGCGGCAACCGCGATGAACAGGAGAACGGGCCAATATTCGGCAAGCACGATTTAACTTACCTCCGCACCACAAAGGTGCATCAGTGACCGTTGGGGTATAACGGTCCGGAGTTCGATTCAGCGGGCTGTCCAGCCCTGTACGCTGACGTGCAGAATGCAGGTGCTCGACGATCCTCGGGGCGGGCCCAGGGATCGAGATATTGTATCAGCGCGCATGGGTAGGCCGACAAGCCTTGCGTGGCGCACCATGGGATATTTCTTGCAAGAAGGTGATCGTCGAAGGCTGCAGGGCCGGGCCGAAGGACGCTGGCGCCCCTGCACGCGAGCCCGGATAGCCTCAATCAGCGCTTACATCGTCTGAGTGGCCCGCTCCGAACCCAGAGCACCCGCCAGCAAAGACTCTATGCGCCCGCGCGCCGCTTCACCGTCGGTCGACTCGTTGAATTGCACGCCGATACCGGCAGTGCGATTGCCCTGAGCACCGATCGGCGTAATCCACACCACCTTGCCGGCGACCGACAAACGCTCGCTTTCGTCGATAAGGCTGATCAGCAACACGACTTCGTCGCCCAGCGAGTAGCGCTGCGCGGTGGGCGCGAACAGGCCGCCATGCTTGAGGAACGGCATATACGCGTTATAGAGCGCAGCCGTGTCCTTGAATTTCAGGGAAATGATGCCCTGGCGGGCGGCGACCGGGTTCATGCCTGCTCCTGTCGTATGACGCTGTCGGCAGTTGGCGGAAACACATCCTAACCAGCCCACCCCCACTGCGCAAAGGCGTTTTTGCCCAAGCGGCCGGGCTCGATCACAAAATGTGCCAACCCCAGTGATCGAAGATCCAGGGAGAAGGCCAGTCCAGATGCAATTTCACGAAACGCAGACCCGACGCCGCTGCGGGCAGATCCAGCCGATACCCCCCGTCCGGGTCGCGCGCCACGGGGGCTTCCGTCCAGCGCCAGTCCCGCGCGCCCTCGCCCGTAACCACCAGCAGGCGCAACCATGGCCTCAAGGCCATCGGCGGCCGCCAGGGCAATCGCGGACTGCCGGCCGCCGCATCAACCCGCACATAGCGCTCCGGACTAAGCGCCAGGCGCCGCATACGCGCACCGCTCAGCTTCATCTGCGTCTGATGTTCGGCGAGTGCGAGCAGTTTGCGACGCTGCTGATCCCCGGTGGCATCCATCCTGATGGGATAGGCAAGTTCGTCGGCTTCGCCGTGAACGGGATAAGCAAACAACTCCGGGGCAGGACTCGCGCCAGCGACGGCCAACCTGCACAGCACGTGCGCAGCCCCGTGGTCCGGGTGGCTGTCTCCCAGCACCGGGCAACAAACCAGACTGGGACGAAACGCCAGGATGACGTCGCGCAGCGCGGCGACGGTACCCGGCACGTCTGCGCGCAAGCGCGAAGTGACTTCCATATCCTGCCACCCCAACGGGCAGAGCGCGGGCGCCGGCACGCCAAGCCTGGCCATCGCCTGCAGCACTTCGTTCCGCCGCCGTCGCCCCCAGCGCTGACGCGAGGCGGCGTCGATGCGTACGCGGCGCTCAAGGTAGCGCTGCGGCCAGGGATTGTTGTCGCCATCGGTCAACAACACCAGTTGGACAGCTCCGCCGCTGGCCAATACTTGCTGTATCAACAGGCCGCAGCCCAGGGTTTCATCGTCCGGATGCGGCGCCACGACCAGCAAGCGGGCCTGCGCAGAAACGGACCATGGCTGCATCAGCGCCAGCGCCCCAGCAGCTCCAGCAACAGCAAATCGCCTCGCAGAGGGCCTCGCAGGGCCTCGCGCGCGCGGTTGGCCGCATCGCACCAGGTACCGAGGCCCTCGATATCCAATGCACTGGCCAGCGGACTTGCCTGCAGCGTGGCGCGCGCGCGCATTTCGTCGGCCACCGCTTGAACGGCAAACCACAGGCGCTGTTCGGTGGCGCCGTCGAGCCATCGCTTGCCGATCTCCATGGCATCGCCACGGCCCGCTGCCAATGCCGCAAGGTCCTTGCGGACTTCCTGGCGCCAGGCCAGCGCCCCCTCTTCCGACCACGCTCGGGCCAAACCGGGATTGCCGCCGGCCGCCACCAAGATCGCCTCGGCATCCCGTACACCGGCTTGCTGCAGCCAGTCCAGCGCCGCTTCCGCCGCAGGCAACTGAAAATCGATCCGCTGGCAGCGACTGCGAATGGTGGCCGGCATGCGCCAGGGCTCGTCCGCCACCAGAATCAGCATGGTTTGCGAAGCAGGCTCTTCCAGCGTTTTCAGCAAGGCATTGGCTGCCGCGGCGTTCATGGCGTCCGCCGGGTCGATACTTGCAATCTGCCAACCGCCGAATTGACTGGCGGTAGCCAGCCGCGCCGACAGTTCGCGAATCTGGTCGACCACGATTTCCGAACGCTGCACACCATCCTTGCGCAACCCAAAGCTCAGCGATACGTAGTCCGGATGGGTACCCGCATCAAACAAGGCGCAACTGCGGCAAGCACCGCACGCCTCGCCCTCGCTCGATCGCTGGCACAGCAGGCCGCGCACGAAGCGACGCAAGAATTCACGCTTACCCAATCCCCTCGGACCGCATAGCAACAGCGCATGCGCCAGGGCCTCGCGCTGCCGGCGCGCCTGCAAGCGCGCCCAATGCTCGGCATGCCAGGGGGCGCTCACGTATTCGCCTCGAACAAATGTGCCACAGCCTCGACGGCCGCATTTAAAACCTGCTCCGGCGGCAAGCTGGCGTCAATCACGCGAAAGCGCTGCGGTTCTGCCTGGGCACGATCCCGGTAAGCATTGCGCACCCGCTCGAAAAATGCGTCCGCTTCCGCTTCAATGCGGTCGGCCGCGCCACGGCCGGCGGCGCGGGCCCGACCGATGGAGACGGGCAGATCCAGCAGCAAGGTCAGATCGGCTTTCAGGCCGGCACATGCCCAGCGCTCAAGTTCGGCGATGCGATCGGCAGGTTGTCCGCGGCCGGCGCCCTGGTATGCATAGCTGGCGTCGACGTAGCGATCGCACAACACCCATTGGCCCGCATCCAACGCGGGCAGGATGCGCTCGCGCACGAGCTGCCCACGTGCGGCGAACATCAACAGCAACTCGCTTTCCGGGCTGATGCCGGCAAGCGCCGGATCAAGCACGATCGAGCGGACCGCTTCGCCCAGCGCCGTACCGCCAGGTTCACGCACCTGCAACAAGTTGACACCTCGCTGCGAAAAATGATCCCGCAGGCCGGCCAGCAGCGTGCTTTTGCCGGCCCCCTCCCCGCCTTCCAGCGTAATGAAATATCCGCGCCGATTCATGGGCAATGCTTCAGTTGGTAACAGGCTACGTTCTTGTTCTGTTCTTGCAGAGTCGCTGCAAAAACGTGCGTACCGTCGCCGCGAGCCACGAAATAGAGCGCATCGCCCGCGGCCGGATGCAAGGCCGCCTCGATCGCCGGCTTGCCGGGCATCGCGATCGGCGTTGGCGGCAAGCCAAGCCGGGTATAGGTGTTATACGGGGTGTCGTTAGTCAGGTCGCTCTTGTGAATGCTGCCGGTATAGCTGGTCCCCATGCCGTAGATCACACTGGGGTCGGTCTGCAGCAACATGTTCTTCTGCAGACGCCTGATAAAGACACCAGCCACACGTGCGCGCTCGTCGGCGCGGCCAGTTTCCTTCTCGACGATCGAGGCGAGAATCAGCGCATCGTAGGGCTTGGCCAGCGGCAGGTCGGAAGCGCGTTGTGCCCACAGTGTCGCCAGCGTCCTGGTCATGGCTTCGTGTGCACGGCGCAGGACGTCGAGATCGCTGTCGCCTTTTACGTAGGCGTAGGTTTCCGGCAGGAACTGCCCTTCCGGCTTTTCATCCGGCGCACCTATCTTGCGCATGATCGCGGCGTCGTCGAGCCCCTCGGCGTCATGCTTCAATTTGTCCGCCTTGGACAAGGCCTGCAACACGTCGCGGAAAGTCCAGCCGTCGACGATCGTGACGTTCCGCTGCATCACCTTGCCTTGCGCCATGTTGGCCAGCAATTGCGACGGCGTGATGCCGGGGACGACCGCGTATTCACCGGCATGCAAGCGCCCGGCAACGCCCATGCGCTCGGCCAGCAGCCGCCAATAAAACGGCGTGGAGGTGCTCAAGCCCTCGGCGCGAAGCTGGTGCACGATGTCCTTGAAACTGGTGCCGCGTCCAATGTCGATGCTTTCGCCCTGCGCCGCGACGTGCAGGGGTGTCGCGCCGAAGCGCGTGAAATCGCGCCAGAACCAGGTACAGGTACCGGCAAACGCCAGCACCAGGATCAGCAACAGGAAGCGCCACGAGATACGCCCCTGGTTTGCGCCACTTCGATTCATGCCAGCTCCATCGGAAAGCCTAAATCGCGCCAGAGTGCTTGCATGGCGCGGGTCACCGGGCCGGGAGCGTACACGGTATCGCCCACCGCCTGAACCGGTAGGATGCCGCGGACACTGGAACTGAGGAATATCTCGGAGGCACCCAGGCATTCGGCCAGGGGCAACTCGCGCACCTGGCACGCCGGCATTGCCTCGAGCACCGTGGCGCGCGCAACGCCGGCAACACCGCAACGGTCCACCGAAGGCGTCACGGCCGTGCCGTCGATCACGGCAAACAGGTTCGCAGCCGTTGCCGAAATGACGTGGCCGCGCTGATCGCAAACCAAGCCCTCGGCAATCCGCGGATCATTCCACTCCGCGCGCGCCAACACCTGCTCCAGCCGATTCAGGTGTTTGATTCCTGCCAGCGCCGGCTGGTCCGCGAGCAGGGTCGCGCACAAACGCACGCGAATGCCTTCCCGATAGATATCGACCGCGGTGTCGGGCAGCGGGAACGCAGCCACGATACGCGTAGCGGCGCTGTCGGCCGGTGGCGCGTAACCGCGCTCGCCGGCTCCGCGCGTTACAGTGATGCGCAATACTGCGTCCGGCAAACCCTTGCTGACCTGCAAGGCTTCCTGCCAGAGCTGCTGAATATCCGGCGCGGGGATGCGCAAGCGTTTGCAACCGGCCAGCAGACGTTGGACGTGCCGGCCCCACAGCGGTGCGTGCGCGCCGACCAGGCGAATGGTTTCAAACAACCCGTCGCCATAGGCCAGCCCGCGGTCCAGCGCCGATATGCTGTCTTGCGGCTGGCCATTGACCAGCATCATCAACCGTTCGCTCCCAGTGCCCGCAGCATGCCGCGGGCTTTGGCGCGCGTCTCGTCCAACTCCTTCACCGCGATGGAATCGGCCACGATGCCTGCGCCCGCGCGCAAATTCACCTCTTGCCCATGCAGGGTCAAGGTGCGGATCAGGATGTTCAAGTCGAGATCGCCGTTGCGGTCCAGGTACCCCAAGGCACCGGTGTAGGCGCCACGCGGCGCGTCTTCCAGCGCGGCGATGATCTCCATGCAGCGCACCTTGGGGCACCCGGTAATCGTGCCGCCGGGAAACGTCGCGGCAATCACCTGGCCCGGTGTGACGCCGTCGCGCAATCGGCCACGAACGTTCGACACGATGTGGTGCACGTGCGCGTAGCTCTCCACCACCATCAGTTCGTTCACTTCGACCGTACCCGGACGGCAGACGCGACCGAGGTCGTTGCGCTCCAGGTCGATCAGCATGACGTGTTCGGCCCGTTCCTTGGGATGCGCGGTCAGTTCGCGGATGCGTGCGAGATCGTCGTCGCCCTCGACACGCGGCCGCGTCCCCGCAATCGGTCTGGTCTGCGCCACGCCACGCCTGACTTCGACCAGGCGCTCGGGCGAAGAACTGACCACCGCCCAATCGCGGCATTGCAACAGTCCTGCAAACGGCGCGGGGTTGGCCTGCCTCAAGGCCGCATAAAGGCTGATGGCCGACGGCGCCTCGGCAAAATGCGCACGCCATGCCCGCGACAAGTTGGCCTGAAACACGTCGCCGGCATGCAGGTGCTCCTGAACCTTCGCCACGCCGGCCAGGAACGAAGACGGCTCGTCCTCTTCGACGACATCGGGCATGGCCAATGCAGGAATCGCCCGCTGAACCTCGAGGTCCGCCGCCATGGCATCGAGCAATGCCTCCTGCCCTGCCTCTGCAACCAGCACCGTGCATTCGCGCAGGTGATCCACGATGATCGCAGCCGGGCAACGTACGGCCTGCGCCACCGGCAAATAGTCCGAATGACGCAGGTGCAGCGTCGGTTCGATTTCCGCCGCCAGCTCATAAGCAAGCAGCAATACCCAGCCGCCGTGAAAGGGCAAGCCGTCATCGGCCTCGTGCAGCAAACGCTCGGCACGCCATGCCGCGTCGAGCACGTCGAGGAAACGGCCAGTTTGCACATCGCCCTTGGCATCGCGCACGCCGCCATCGGAACTCAGCGTGATCGTCGCCTTCGGAAAAGCGAACAGAATGTCGTAACGCGCGTGCTCGCTACCGCGCGTCACACTCTCGAGCAACGCGGGATAGCGCTCCGGAAATGCAGCGGCCGGCGCGAGCAGATCGCGCCGGCCGGCTAGCGTACGGTGGATGGCAGTCACTAGATGCGACGGAAAGCAAGCGTACCGTTGGTACCACCAAAACCGAACGAGTTGGAGATCACGACATCCAGCTTGGCCTCGCGAGCCGTATGCGGCACGAAGTCGAGATCGCAACCCTCGCTCGGCTCGTCGAGATTGATCGTGGGCGGCAGCACCTGGTCGCGCAAGGCGAGGATGCTGAAGATCGCTTCCACGCCGCCGGCCGCGCCAAGCAGATGGCCCGTGACGGACTTGGTCGAACTCATCGCCAGCTTGTAGGCGTGATCGCCGAACACTCGCTTGGCGGCCAGCACTTCGCCCAGGTCGCCCAACGGCGTCGACGTACCGTGCGCATTGATGTACTGCACCTCGGACGGATTGATGCCGCCGTCCTTGAGTGCACTTTCCATGCAGCGTGCCGCGCCCTCGCCACCCTCGCTGGGAGCGGTGATGTGGTAAGCGTCGCCGCTCATGCCGAAGCCGACCAGCTCAGCATAGATCTTCGCGCCGCGGGCCTTGGCGTGTTCGTACTCCTCCAGCACCAGCACGCCGGAGCCATCGGACAATACGAAACCGTCGCGGTCCTTGTCCCACGGACGGCTGGCCTTGGTCGGGTCGTCGTTGCGCGTGGACATGGCCTTGGCCGAACAGAAACCTGCCATCGCCGTACCGGTAGTGGCGAATTCGGCACCGCCGGCGATCATCACGTCGGCATCGCCGTACTGGATCATGCGGGCAGCCAGGCCGATGTTGTGCGTGCCGGTGGTGCATGCCGTGACGCAGGCAATGTTCGGCCCCTTCAGGCCGTACATGATCGACAGATGGCCCGAGACCATGTTGATGATCGAGCTGGGCACGAAGAACGGCGACACGCGGCGCGGTCCCTTTTCATGCAGCTCGATGGACGTGTCTTCGATGGTGTTGAGCCCACCGATGCCGGCGGCCACGGCAACGCCGATGCGCGGGGCATTGTGCTCCGTGACTTCCAGGCCGGAGTCGCGCAAGGCCTGGGTGCCCGCGGCGATGCCATAGTGGATGAACGGGTCCATCTTTTTGATTTCTTTCGGAGCAATCCACTGCGCCGGATCGAAATCGCGTACCTGACCGGCGATGCGCGTGGCATACGCGGTGGCATCGAAATGCGTCACAGGACCGATGCCGCTGACGCCCTTGAGGATGTTGTCCCAGGCGGTGGCGATGTCGTTGCCAACCGGCGAGATGATGCCCATGCCGGTTACTACCACTCGTCTCTTGCTCATGGATCAAAATTCCTTACTGGTTCGGAGGATCGGCCGCCAGGCTTCACCTGCCGCGAATCGCGATGCGCGCCGATCGTGTACACCATACGTGATCGGACGTTACATCTTGCAGAAACGAAAACTGCGCCGAGACGGCGCAGATTCCGGTATCAGTACGCAATGCATGGGACGCTTGAAGCGCCGCCGCAAGACGACGGATCACTCCTTGGTGTGAGCCTTGATGTAATCCACGGCCTGCTGCACGGTGGTGATCTTCTCGGCTTCCTCGTCGGGGATTTCGGTTTCGAATTCCTCTTCGAGCGCCATCACCAGCTCCACCGTGTCCAGCGAATCAGCGCCCAGATCGTCCACGAACGAAGCGTTCGCCGTGACCTCATCTTCCTTCACGCCCAGCTGCTCGATGACGATTTTCTTGACGCGCTCTTCGATGGTGCTCATGTTGCCTATACCTCCCAAGGGGTGTGTCTGTCTCACCGGTTTTTCCGCCGGCAAATTCTGCGGCATTGTAGTGGCTAAGTCGCTAAGCCGCCACAAGTGCCAGTGAAAACGAACCGCCACGGTATCCGCGTCGGCGCGAAAACGCCGATTGTCGCCTAAAACGGGGCCCGTGACGACTCCTGGCGCCTGCCGCCCCTTCCGGGGCCGGCAAGTTTCAAACAATGCAGGCGGCTTGCGCCCTGCCTTCGAACCGAAGCTTGCACCTGCCAGGCCCTTTTCAAGGGCCGGCGATGTATCAGGGCATGTACATGCCGCCGTTGACGTGCAGGGTCTCGCCGGTGATGTAGCTGGCCGCCGGCGACGCAAGAAAGCCCACGGCCTTGGCGATCTCGCTCGACTCGCCCAGCCGCCCCAGCGCAATCTGGCCCAGCATGGCCTGCTTGGCATCCTCGGGCAGGCCGCGGGTCATATCCGTATCGATAAAACCGGGCGCCACGACGTTGACCGTGATACCGCGCGAACCGATCTCGCGCGCCAGCGACTTGGAGAAAGCGATGATGCCGGCCTTGGCTGCCGCGTAGTTGGCCTGCCCCGGATTGCCGGTCACCCCCACCACCGAGGCGATCGAGATGATGCGACCCTTGCGCGCCTTCATCATGCCGCGCATCACCGCCTTGGAAGTGCGATAGACCGAGGTGAGATTGGTGTCGATGATGGCCTGCCAGTCTTCGTCGCGCATGCGCATCAACAGCTGGTCGCGGGTGATGCCCGCGTTGTTGACCAGGATCGACACCGGCCCGAACTGCTTGGCGATATCGTCGATCAACGCATCCACGGCCGAGGCGTCGGTCACATTGAGCACCCGCCCATGGCCGCCGCGCTCCGCCAGCCGCTCGCCGATGGCCGCAGCGCCCGCCTCGCTGGTTGCGGTGCCGATGACCGTGGCGCCCATGGCAGCCAGCTCGTCGGCAATCGCCGCACCGATGCCGCGGCTGGCGCCGGTGACCAGCGCAATTTCGCCTTGCAGAGTGCTCATCCTTTGATTTCCTTCAGATCAGTTGGGTCGGGCGCTCAGGCCCATTCGCCGCGCGCAGCATCGAATTCGGCAGGCGTGCCGATCGCGCGTGCTTCAATGCTTTTATCGATGCGCTTGATCAATCCCGCGAGCACCTTGCCGGGGCCGCATTCGGCGATGCGCGTGGTGCCACCGGCAGCCAGCGCCTGCACGCACTCGGTCCAGCGCACCGGCAGGTACAACTGCCGCTGCAAGGCACCGCGAATGTCTTCCAGCGAGGTGTACGCGCGCGCCTCGGCGTTCTGCACGACCGGAATGGCAGGCAATTGCCACGCGATCGAAGCCATGCGCTCGCCCAATCTGTCGGAGGCTTCGCGCATCAAGGCGCTGTGCGAGGGAACCGAAACGGCAAGCTTCACCGCTTTTTTCACGCCCAGCTCGGCGAGCCGGGCCAGCGCCCTGTCCACCGCCTCGGCATGGCCGGCAATCACCAGCTGTCCCGGCGAATTGAAATTGGCCGGCGCCACGATCTGACCCTGTGCCACTTCTGCGCAGACATCGGCGATCTGCTGGTCGTCGCCACCGATAATCGCGGCCATCGCGCCGACGCCGGCCGGCACTGCGGCCTGCATCAGGCGACCGCGCTCGGCCACCAGGGCCGCCGCGTCGTGCAGGGAAAGCGCGCCAGCACACACCAGGGCGCTGTATTCCCCAAGGCTGTGGCCGGAAAGCTGCGCAGGCTGTGCGCCGCCCAGTTTCTGCCACGCGCGCCACACCGCCACGCTGGCAGCCAACAAAGCCGGTTGCGTGTTTTCGGTGCGGTTGAGCTGGTCTTCCGGACCTTGCTGGCTCAGCGCCCACAAGTCGACACCCGCCCCCTGCGAAGCCTCGTCAAAGGTAGCTTTCACATCGGGGTGGGCTGCAGCGAGATCGGCAAGCATGCCTACCGATTGCGAACCCTGCCCTGGAAAAACGAAAGCGAGCGAAGCGGCCGTCATGGGGAATGCATGTCTCTCGATTGGAAAGGCGTAATGGTGCCAGCATCGGCGTGCATACGCAGCCGTATTCGCGAATCCATCACGAAAACGCCCTGCCCGAATCGGGACAGGGCGTCGCGTTTAACTTGTAACGAATATTCGGCAATGCGCTCGAGACGCACCATCCGATTTTCCGAAGGGCGAATCAGAAGCGCAACAGCGCGGAAGCCCAGGTAAAGCCGCCGCCGAACGCTTCCAGCAGCAGATTCTGGCCACGCTTCGCCTTGCCGGAACGCACGGCGTAATCCAGCGCCAGCGGCACGGATCCAGCCGAGGTGTTGGCATGCTTGTCGACGGTGACGATCACCTGATCCATCGACATGTTCAAACGCTTTGCGGTCGCTTCGATGATGCGCAAATTGGCCTGATGCGGAATCAGCCAATCGAGCTGGGATGCTTCCATGCCCGCAGCCGCCAGCGTCTCCTCGACCAGCGAATCGAGCGTCTTCACCGCCACCTTGAACACTTCGCGGCCGGACATGCGAATGCGCACACCGTGATTGGGCTCGTCCTTGAAACCTGCAGAAACACCGACCGGGTTGTACAACAGTTCCTTGTGGCCGCCATCGGCATGCAGGCAAGTGGCGTAGATGCCCGGTTCGCTGGACGCCTCCAGCACCACGGCACCGGCGCCATCGCCAAACAGCACGGCGGTTTCGCGCTCCTCCCAATTGATCATGCGGGTCAGTGTTTCGGCACCGATCACCAGCACTTTCTTCGAGTGGCCGCTGCGAATGAACTTGTCGGCCACACCCAGCGCATACACGAAGCCCGAGCATGCAGCGTTGACGTCGAACGCCGCGCAGCCGTTCGCGCCCAGGCGATGCTGCACCAGACACGCGGTGGAGGGAAAAATGATGTCGGGCGTGGTGGTGCCCAGCACGATCAGGTCCAGCTCCGAAGCCTTGACGCCCGCGGCATCGAGCGCGCGCTGCGCCGCCAACGTAGACAAGTCGCCGGTGGTTTCGCCATCGGCGGCGAAGTGGCGCTGGCGAATGCCGGTGCGCTCGCGGATCCACTCGTCGCTGGTGTCGACAAACTTCTCGAGGTCGGCGTTGGTGACCACGCGCTCTGGCAGCGCGCTGCCGGTACCAAGGATGCGGGAGTAGATCTGAGCCATTGAAAATCCATCAGCAGGCGAAGAGTGTTCGGCACCCTCCGCAAGGCGGTCGGGCACACCAGAACAGCAACGTTACGTTGCTGGGCACCGGAACGCAAAGCGGCGCGTCACCGCGCCGCTTGCCGAACCGGTTCCTCAGGAGCCATCAAGGCTCCCAAGCACAGCTCAGTCTTCTTCGACCACCGCAACGTTGGTTTCGATGACCTTCTTGCCGCGATAGTAGCCATCGGCCGTCACGTGGTGACGACGATGCACTTCGCCGCTGGTCGGATCGGTGGCCAGCTGCACGGTGCTCAGCTTGTCATGCGAGCGACGCATGCCGCGGGTGGACGGGGTCTTGCGGCTCTTTTGAACGGCCATGGTGGTTCTCCAGCTTAATCAGTTCTTCTTGAGTTCGCGCAGTACCGCGAACGGGTTATCGGAACGCTCTCCGGCAGGCGTTGCTTCCGCCGGCGGGCGTGTGACTTCTTCGGGCAGCTCGCTGTCCGGATTGACCGGTACCAGCGGCAGTGCCAACAACAATTCGTCCTCGATCACATCGATCGGGTTCAGCTTGTCATCCTCGGCCACCAGCAGGGGTTCCACCCCGCCCGGCAACGCGGATTCCTCGCGCTCGGAACGGATCAGACCCAGTCGGCTTTCAACCGTAACCGGCATCACGAACGGCTCGAGAGAGCGCTGGCAGACCAGCCACAGCGGCGCCCGGACACGAACGTCGACGTATGCCGTGCCGTACTCGTCCCGACCGAAGTCGAGCTCATACGTGGCCGAACCTGCATCATCCGCCAACACTTCGCACAGGCGAGGCATTGCGGCGATGGGCAGTGACCCCTGGAACGAACGCCGCGCCGAAACCATGCGCCAAGCGTCCACGGACTCTGGCAGTGTGGCGGACATAACTATGAAATAGTAAATTTACCGGGCAGTCGAAGTCAACCACGACCGCCCCGCACCGGCCGATCGCAAACCGCGTCGCAACACCGATCCGCCTGCTTTGCCTGAACTCGGCACATACGGCAGACTGGTCCTATTCCTGCCTGAACGGCCCATTTTAAGTGAATATCTATCTCACGGTCGGCGTGGCCATCTTCTTGATTCTAGTGGCCACGGCCCTGAGCGGCGCCTTTTTGCTGCGCCGGATGAGCCTGCGCACCGCAAGCCTGCGACGCCTGCTGGAGCTGGCCGACCGGCTGGAGGCGGACCTGAAATCCTGCCGCGCCCGGCTGCAACAGGCCCATGCTGTCATGTCGATGAACCCGGACCTGCCTGCGGCCAGCGAGCAAGAAGCCGACCACGCCGTGGACGCCGGGTTGAGGGCGTTGCTGCAGCAGCGGATATGGATTCGCGACAAGGCACCTTCTGCCAGCCTGGCCGAGCTGGATGCGGCTGCCCACGATATGGAACAGACCCGCGCACGGCTCCGCCCCCTGCTCCAGGCCCTCGGCCAGGCGCAGAACGAGCTGGACTCCGCCATGCGCGAGCACATCCGGCAGGATCCGACCTCGTGACGGCACGGCGCCTGGTCCTGGGTTCCACCTCCCGCTACCGAGCCCAATTGCTGGAACGGCTCGGCCTGGACTTTGAACAACGGGCGCCCGGAACCGAAGAGCGCGAGCTGGCCGGCGAAGCACCAGCGATGCGGGCCATGCGATTGGCCATCGCCAAAGCCTCCGACGCGGGCGCAGGGATGCCCGATACCCTGGTGATCGGCTCAGACCAGGTTGCCGAGCTGGACGGCACCTTGCTGGAAAAACCAGGTTCCGCAGCAGTTGCACAGCAACAGCTCGCAGCCTGTTCGGGCCGCACAGTGTCCTTTCACACGGCACTGTGCGTGCTCGATACGCGGGATGCCCGGCAGCACACCCATCTCGACCTCACCCGCGTCCATTTCCGCCAGCTTCAGCCTGCGGAAATCGCCCGCTACATCGAACGCGAACAACCGCTGGATTGCGCCGGCAGCTTCAAATGCGAAGGTCTCGGCATCAGCTTGTTCGAGCGCATTGAAAACAGCGATCCCACCGCCCTGATCGGCCTGCCCTTGATCGCATTGGCGCAATTGCTGCGCGATGCTGGGCTCAGTGTTCCCTAGTCACCGCTGCACCATAGCGGCATTGCGCCACGTAACGCATGCATCGGGGTCGTTCGGATGCTCCGATGCTGCACGTGCGATCACGCCACGATAGAACGACACCGTTTTGCGGCCATCGAACAAGTCGAGCCTTTGCACGGGCCGCAGATTTTCGATGCGAGAACACAGCGAACCCAGCCACGATCCGCGCTCGCGTTCCCGCAAAGCGTGCTCGTCAACCACCAGCAGGGCCGGTTCGCCTGCGTGCAAGCGACGCAGGCCCGCTTCGCCCATGCCCCACCAGGCTATCTGAGGCGCTCGCCCATATTTCACATTGAGCGGGCTGTCGAGCGTATAGACCGGACGCCGTCCGTCAAACTGAAAATCGAGTTCGGCAGCCATCATGAAATTGTCGGCGACCAGCACAGCAGGCCGCGCGGCAAGTTGTGCCTTCGCGATATCGGCACTTTCCTGCCATCCCATGAAGGCCGTGGGAAACGCCGACGCCGTGCCCAACCAAGCAGCGGTACGCGGATAGGCCGCCAGCCCCAGATAAAACAGGCCGGTCAACTGCGCCAGCACAGCCAACCCTGCCCCGACCGCAACGAAGATCCGCCAACCGCGAATCGCGCCCGTTTCCCTCAGCAATGCCGGCAACGCCGCCAGCAAGGGCAAATAACCGGGCAACGGCCAGTGCACGCGAAAACGTTGATCGTCGGCGAACAATCCGGCAACGAAATACACCACGACGAACGTCAGCGACAACGCGGCGATCACGTCCCATGGACCACCGTCGCGGCGCCGACGCCAACTATGCCACGCGGCCCAAAGCAGGCACGCATACAGCAGCGGCGTACAGGTGACGGCCTGCTCCAGCGGCTGCACCAGAGTGTCGGCATGGAAACGCCACGGGTTGCGCTCGACCAGCTGAAAGGCCAGGCCGGCGCCGTGCTGTTGCCAGTTGGAAATCGCCATCGGCAGCAAGCCGACGGCCGCAACGCCCATTGCCAGCCAGAAACCTCCGCGCGTCCACTGCTGACGGCCACGCGGCGTCAACAGCAACAGCGCCAATCCCGCCACAATGAACATCGCCGCGCGGTAGTGGCTGGCCCAGCAAACCGCAAGCGCCACCCCCAGCAACAGCCAATCGCGCCAGCGGTTTTCGTCCATCGCTCGCAACAGTGCCAGCATGGCAACGGCACCTGCCACGGTAAGCGGCACGTCCGGCATCGCCATGACACCCAAGCTGCCGGCCAACGGCAAGCACAGGCACAGCAAACCGGCCTGCCAGCCGGTACGCGCATCGAACGCACGACGCCCAAAGGCCACCAACAACCAAGGCAGGCAACTGCCCAGCAGCAGAAACGGCCAGCGCATGCCCATCAGCCCATGCCCGGCCACCGCCTCGCCCAGGCGAATGAGCCATGCCGTCAGTGGCGGCAGGTCGCTGTATCCCCAGGCAAGGCGCCGGCTCTCTTGCCAATAGAAGGCTTCGTCGCCAAACGGCTGAAGCTCCAGAACGAGCAGCAGCTTCACCCCAAGCAGACACAGGAAGAACGTGACGAATGCCGCTCGCCAGCGCGCAAGGCCGGCGACTAAACTGGCGTCGTCTCCCACATCCGTCCTCGTCTTCCGCAAACTCATGTCAGCCATCACCCCACTTCGTGATGAAAACCTGCAACGACGACTTCACGCCGCCATTGCCCAAGTCAACCGCGTTCTGCTTGGCAAGGCGCGCCAGGTCAAACTGGCCTTCACCTGCCTGATCGCTGGCGGCCACCTGTTGCTGGAAGACGTGCCCGGCGTCGGCAAGACCACGCTCGCGCATGCGCTCGCAGCAAGCTTCGCGCTCGACTTCCAGCGCGTGCAGTTCACCAGCGACCTGCTGCCGTCCGACATTATCGGGGTCAGCATGTACGAGCGCGAGACCGCGCAGTTCCGGTTTCATCCCGGACCGGTGTTCGCCGGCCTGCTGCTGGCTGACGAAATCAATCGCGCCACGCCCAAAACCCAGAGCGCCTTGCTCGAGGCGATGGCCGAGGGGCAAGTCACCGTGGACGGCCAGACACATGCGCTGCCGGACCCGTTCTTCGTGGTCGCCACGCAGAACCCGCTCGATTTGTCCGGCACCTTTCCGCTGCCCGATTCGCAACTCGATCGCTTTATGCTGCGCGTCTCGCTCGACTATCCCGACGCCAGTGCCGAACGGGAACTGCTCACCGGCACCGACCGGCGCGACCTGCTTACGCGACTGACCCCGCAACTGGATGCCGCAAGCCTGCACACCTTGCACCAGCAAGCGCAAACCATCACGGCCAGCCCTGCCCTGCTGGACTATCTGCAAGCACTGCTGACGGCCAGCCGGCGCCATCCGGACATCCGCATCGGATTGTCGCCACGTGCAGGCCTGCTGCTGCTCGCCGCGTCACGCGCATGGGCAATGCTCAGCGACCGCTCCCACGTCTTGCCGGAGGACATCCAGGCTTTGTTTGTCCCGTTGGCCGCACACCGGCTCTCGGCAACCCGCGGAGCCAGCGGCGAGACGCTGGCGCGCACTCTGCTGAGCGAAGTCGCCGTCGATTGACCTCGATGCGCGCCTCCTACCAGCGTGTGCAGCAATGGGCAGAACGGCGGCTGCCTGCACTCACCCGGCACCGCCGCCCGGAAACATTGCCCATCGACTTGCACCGGCGGCGCGTCTACATCCTGCCCACCGGTTTTGGCGTGGCCTTTACCTTGCTGCTGCTGGTGATGATGGTCGGCAGCCTGAACTATTCCAACAATGCGGCCTTGCTGCTTACCTGCCTGCTGGGCGCGGCCACCTGCATCAGCATGCTGATCGCTTTTCGCACCCTCAACGGTTTGCGCCTGCGCGGCCTGCGTGCGGGACACGCGACGGCGGGACAACCCGTCGACATCACCTTTGATTTCGAGGCCCGCCGTCTGCGCCAGGCCGTTCGGCTGGATATCGCCCAGAGCTCGCGCGCATTTGACGTTCATGGGCGAACCGACGTTACGTTGAGCATTCCCACCGAACGCCGCGGCTGGCTCAGCGTGCCGCGGTTTTGCATATGGACGACCTGGCCGATGGGATTGTTCCGTGCGTGGAGCTGGATGCATCCGGAGCAAGCCGTGCTGGTGTGGCCGCAACCAGAGCATTCCGGACCCGCACCGGCATTACCGGTGGAAGACAGCCACCGTCAACGCCTGCACCGCGGCGAAGACCTCGCGGCATTACGCGATTACCGCAGTGGCGATTCGATCCGGCACGTGGCATGGAAGGCGAGCGCGCGCCACGAAAACCTGCTGGTCAAAGACTACGAGCAACCCGAAGCCCGCCAGGAGTGGTGCCTGGATTGGCGTCAGCTCAAAGGGCTGAGCGACGAAGCACGCATTGCCCGCCTCGCCCGCTGGCTGGGCGAAGCCCAGGCGCAGGGACGCCACTGGAGCTTGTGGCTGCCGGGCGAAGCGATCGAACTGGGTAGCGGGCCAAGCCACTACGCACGCTGCATGACCGCGCTGGCCTTGCTGCCATGATCGGCCTCCATCCGCATCGCCGCATCCAGGAACGCCTGAACGATCGCAGCTTCGATCTGCTGTGCCTCACCACGGCATTCGTCCTTTCTATGCATGCCCCGCACCTTCCCGCGTGGCTAAGCGTCACGTTGGCCGGCGCGCTCGCCTGGCGCTGGTGGCAACGCCGGTATCGCCCGGTGCGCGTGCCGGCGTGGCTGAAACTTCCGGCGCTGCTTTTGCTGGTTGGCGCGGTGATTCTGGTCTACGGCAACGTGTTCGGTCGCGACCCGGGATCTGCGCTGGCCTGCGGCCTGTTGGTGCTGAAACTTGCCGAAACCGAGGCTCCGCGCGATGCACGGGTCGCGGCGGCATTCGCCTGCTTTCTGCTGATGGCCGCGTTGTTGTTTGGGCAGGGGTTGATCGCAACGGTCGTCGTGGCGCTGGGCCTGCTGCCCGCCATGAGTACGTGGCGCTCGCTCGAACCCACGCAGGCATCGGTCAGCATGCCGCGCCAAATGCTGCCGGCTGCGCTACTGCTGGCCGCATCGTTTCCACTGGCGGCCACGGCCTTTGTGCTGGTACCGCGACTCAGCTCGCCGCTTTGGGGAACCGGAAACTCCCAGGCAGCCCGCAGCGGACTCAGCGACGACATGTCGCCCGGCGACTTCACCGAGTTGCTCAACGACGACAGCCCCGCCATGCGGGTGAGTTTCGACGGAGCGCCGCCCTCCAAAAACCAGCGCTACTTCCGCGCCTATGTGTTGTGGGACTACGACGGCAAGGATTGGAGACGACTCGACGATACCGGCGCTGCCGCCATCCCGATCGAAGCCATCAGCAGCATTCACTACCGCATCAGCCTGGAACCCACCCATCAGCACGTACTGCCTGTTCTGGACGTGCCCTTGCAGGCCCCCGAGCAAGCGCAAACGCGTGCCGACGGAGAGGTCTTTGCGGACAAGCCGGTCGACCAAGTTCTGGATTATTCGCTCCGCTCCGCCTTGCGTTACCGCTTCCAGGCCACGCTCGATCCCGCCACGCGCTTGCGCGCGCTGTTGCTGCCCAACGACTTCGATCCTCGCACCCACGCGCTGGCGACCCAGCTGCGCAGACGCTTCGGCCGCAACGACGGAGCCATCATCCAGGCCGCGTTGCAGATGTTTCACGATGACGGCTTCCGCTACACGCTCGCTCCCGCACCGCTAGGACACGACGCCGTCGACGACTTTCTATTCCATACGCGCGAAGGTTTTTGCGAGCACTACGCATCCTCTTTTACGGTGCTGATGCGCGCGGCGGGCATTCCGGCCCGCGTCGTCACCGGTTACCAGGGTGGATTCTGGAATGCCATGGCGCACTATCTGCTGGTGCGCAACTCCGATGCCCATGCCTGGAGCGAGGTATGGCTGGACGGCCGCGGCTGGGTGCGCATCGATCCGACCGCGGCGGTAAGCCCGCAGCGCATCGACCTGGGCGCCCCGGCAGCCGATGGTAACGCCCTGCTGCCCTGGTACGAATCCGGATTCATGGAATCTGCACGAAATCACTGGGACATCGTCAACCGATGGTGGAACGAAGGCGTTATCGGTTTCGACGCATTGCGCCAACGCGGCCTGCTGACTCCCTTCGGCATCCGCGAAGTCGACACCGGCATGCTGGAAAAGCTGCTGGCCGTGAGCATCGCGCTATTCGGTGCTGCCGGACTGACGTGGGCGCTGTGGCGTCGACCGGAGGGCGACCCTGCCCTCGCGGCCATGCGTGCGCTGGAGCGCAAGCTTGCCCGAGCCGGGGTTGCCCGCGGACGCAGCGAGGGACCGCGACATTACCTCCGCCGCGCTATCCGAGCGTTGCCCGGGCAACGCATCGAACTGGACCATTTGATGAGGTGCTATATCGACCTGCGTTACGCCACCGCCGAACCACTCCCTGAGTCCTTGCGCGCCTTTCAACGCGCCGTACGGAATTTCCAACCGCGTCGCGTGGTCTAATCCGAGCGCAACGATGTAGCATGCAACCGCCCACGATGGAGAAAAACACCATGTCTCCCCTCTACCGAATTCTCAGCATCAGTGCGGTATGCGCCCTGATGGCCGCCTGCGCCACCGTGCCGCAGCCGCTGCAAGGCAACTTTGCCAACGTCACCTCCATGAACGCCCAACAAGGCAGCAGTGCCAATGGCACGCAGGTCAGGTGGGGCGGCAACATCATCAGCACCGAGCCTGGCCAGCAGTCGACCTGCTTCTATGTCTTGGCGCATCCGCTCGACAGCCAGGCTCGCCCCGTCGGCGGCAACAACGACACCCAGGGCCGCTTCGTCGCCTGTCATTCGGGCTTCTACGATCCTGAAGTGTTCAAGCCTGGCCGCGAAATAACCTTCACCGGCACGGTCCAGGGCACGATGACGCGTAAGGTTGGCGATTACGACTACGCCTATCCGCGTCTCGAAGCCAGCGTGGTCTATTTGTGGCCGAAGCGCCCCGTCATGGTCGGCTATCCGTATTACGGGCCGGGCTGGTACGACCCCTTCTGGGGCCCGGGTCCGTACTGGGGTCCCGGTTGGGGCTGGGGTGGCTGGGGCGGTTGGTATGCGCCGCCGGTCATCGTGGTTCGCCATCGCTGATCCGCATCGACCTGCAACGAAAAACGCCGGCTTCCGCCGGCGTTTTTTTGTGCTTCATCCCACGCTGCCGATCAACCCGGCGGCCAGGTCATGCGGCGACCGGCCAACAAATGTACGTGCAGATGGAAAACCGTCTGGCCACCCTGCTCGTTGCAGTTGATGACGGTGCGGTATCCCTCCTTGTCCACGCCGATCTGTTTGGCGTAGCTCGCCGCGGCGAGCAGCAATTTGCCAAGCAGCTCCGCGTCGGCGGCCGTGGCGTCGTTCAAGGTCGCGATCGCGCGCTTGGGCACGAACAGCACGTGCACCGGCGCCTGCGGATTGAGATCGCGAAAAGCCAGCACGTCGTCGTTCTCATAGACGATGTCGGCAGGGATTTCGCGCCGGACGATCTTGCCGAAGATGGTGTCACCCATGAGCGTATTCCTTTGTGTTGAGCCGGTTAGTCCACCGATTGCCGACTGCCGAACGCATGCGCCAGCGTGCCGCGATCGACGTATTCCAGTTCGCCGCCGAGCGGCACGCCGTGCGCCAGCCGAGTCGGACGGATCCCCGCAGCACGCGCCAATTGCGCCAAATAGTGCGCCGTCGCTTCGCCTTCAACGGTGGGATTGGTGGCAAGAATCAGCTCTTGCACGTCGTCCTCCGCCAGCCGCTCGCTCAACAGGTCCAACCCCAGCTCTTCCGGCCCGAGCCCGTCCAGCGGAGAAAGCCGCCCCATCAGAACGAAGTATTGACCGCGATAGCCGGTCGCCTGCTCGATGGCAGCCAGATCAGTCGGCGATTCGACCACGCACAACACGTGGCGATCGCGGCCGGGATTTGCACAAATCGCACACGTCGGCGTTTCGCTGAAATTACGGCAGCGCGAGCAGTGCCCGATCTGCTGCATCGCCTGTTGCAACACCGCGGCCAATTTCAAACCGCGCTCGCGTTCGCGCTCCAGCAAATGAAACGCCATGCGTTGCGCACTTTTCCCGCCCACGCCGGGCAGGCAGCGCAGGGCTTCGATGAGTTCGCTGAGAAGAGGAGATGAGCTCATAAAAGCGGGGAACGTGCAGTTCGCGCAAGGGGGACCGGCCACACTTCGCTCGCTGCGAACGAGCAGCATGCCTGGCTCAGGTACGGGTATCGCCGTGCCGCTTCACGTTTCCCTTTCCCTGTTCCCTGTTCCCCGCTCTTCATCAGAACGGCATCTTGAAGCCGGGCGGCAGATTCATGCCCGAAGTGACGCCGCCGAGTTTGTCCTTGCTCGCCTCGGCAACTTTGTTCACCGCGTCGTTGATCGCGGCAGCCACCAGGTCTTCGGCCATCTCCGGATCGTCGGCAAACAGCTTGCGGTCGATCTGCACGCGGCGCACTTCGTGCGAGCCGCTCATCACGACGCTGACCAGGCCGCCACCGGAACTGCCGGTCACTTCGAGCTTGGCGATTTCTTCCTGGGCGCGCTTCATGTCTTCCTGCATGCGCTGCGCCTGCTGCATCAGCTGGCCAAGTTGTCCTCTCATAAACGTGTACTCCGAAATATCAGGATTCGAATGGTTTGACGGATTGCGGCACGACCCGCGCGCCGAATTCGCGTTTGAGCGCCTGCACCAGCGGGTCGCCGTCGATCGACGCTTCGGCGGCCGATTGCGCCTCGCTGCGAGCTACTGCCGCACGCGCAGCCGGCGTATGTGCGGCGCCTTGGCTGTCGCTCAGGAAGCGCAATTTGATCGGCTCCCCCATCACCTCGCTGAGGCGATCGGCGATCTGGCTGACCATCGGCTCGACCGCAAGATGCACGTAGGTAGGTTGCAGTGCGAGCACCAGGGTGCTGCCCTCCCTGCTGCGCAGCGCGCAATTCTGAGCGAGCTGCCCCAAGGGGCCGCGCAGGTCGGCACGCTGGATCAGAGTTTCCCAATCGGGAAGGCCTCCAGTGTCCGCGATGCGCTGCACGGGCACTGCGGGCGCAACCGGCTCCCGCGACGTTTCGGGATGAGGGGCGACAGCCGTCGCCGGGCGAACATTTTGTTGCACGGGTGCAGACGCAGGTGCGGATGAAGCACCCGTCGGACGCTGCGGGGGCGCGGGCGCATGGCGCTGCCCGCCCGATCCGGCAACCGGGCCTGCCTCATCCGTCGGACGAAACGCCAGCATGCGCAGCATGGCCATTTCGAATCCGGTGCGGGCGTCAGGCGCAAGGGCCAGGTCGCGACGGCCGGTGGTGGCAATCTGGTAGTAAAGCTGCACGTCTTCGGCCGTCATCCGCTCGGCCAGCGTGGCGAACGTGCTTGCTTCACCCTCACTGTCCAACCGATAACCCGGCACCAGCTGGATGAGCTGGATGCGATGCAGGGCGGCGGCGAGATCGTCCAGCACGCTGCCGAAGTCCGGCGAGAACGACGCAATGCGCGAGCACTCCGCCAGCAACGCCTGTCCATCGCCGGCAGCCAGCGTGTCGAGCAGGCCAAGTACCTGCCCGCGCTCGACACTGCCCAACATGGCTCTTACTTCGTCGGCCTTCAGCGCGCCGCCGCCATAGGCAATGGCCTGGTCCAGCAAAGACAGGCCGTCGCGCATCGAACCATCAGCGCCGCGCGCCAGTTCGGCAATGGCGCCATCGTCGTATTCGATGTGTTCGGCGCCCAGGATGTGGCGCATCTGGCCGGCAATCTGATCGGGCAGCAAGCGCTTCAGATTGAAACGCAGGCAACGCGACAACACGGTCACCGGCAGCTTTTGCGGATCGGTGGTCGCGAGCAGGAATTTCACGTGCGGAGGCGGTTCTTCCAGCGTCTTCAGCAAGGCGTTGAAGGCCGGCTTGGAAAGCATGTGCACCTCGTCCACCAGGTACACCTTGAAACGTCCGCGCGCGGGTGCGTACTGCGCGTTCTCGATCACTTCGCGCACATCGTCCACGCCCGTGTTGCTGGCCGCGTCGATTTCCAGCAGGTCCACGAAGCGGCCGGCATCGACCGCCATGCAGACCGAGCATTCTCCGCAGGGATCGGCCGATTCGCCGCGCTCGCAGTTGAGCGACTTGGCGAAGATGCGCGCGATGGTCGTCTTGCCGACGCCACGCGTACCGGTGAACAGATAGGCGTGATGCATGCGCCCGCTGTCCAGCGCGTTGGTCAAGGCGCGTACGACGTGCTCCTGGCCGACCAGTTCGGCGAACTTGCGGGGGCGCCACTTACGCGCGAGTACCTGATAGGACATGCGTTGGGGATGCTCAGAGGCAGTTGGGCCAGAACCCGATTGTGCCAAGTCGCTCTTGGCAAGTCACGTGGTGCCGCTTGCCGCCGCAAAAAGGCGGCGGCCCCGCCAGCCACACCCCGGCACCCGAATCATCCGCTACCGTTGCTTCCTTCCGGACCTGGCGGGGTTTGCGAACTATCGTCGCGGGGGGACCGACGGGGCCACCATAGGGTGGGCATCGAAGCCCGATTCTGGCGATGGATCGAAATCCGTTGCCGGAATCACTGCAATTTGGCGGAGAGAGAGGGATTGTTCGGCCCGTCCATAAGCCTCATCCCTCGCTATCGCGAGGGACCAGCCTTCGGCTGTCCAAATTCGTTCCAGACGAATTTGTCGAACCGCGAGGGTTCTCACCCTCTCTCTTATCCGTGAATTTCCTAACTTCGCGCCGGCGGCCATGCCGTCGCGTCTTTCAATAACTGGCGGAGAGAGAGGGATTCGAACCCTCGATACGGGGATAAGCCGTATACACACTTTCCAGGCGTGCTCCTTCAACCACTCGGACATCTCTCCGCACTGGGTAACTCTGTTTGCCGGCGCGGGGCTGGCAAAGAAGCGGAAGCATAGCGTCTGGTTGGATCTCAGACAAGAGAGCGATTCAACCAGCGTCCGCTCCAGGTGCGCCCGGCGCAGGCAGCGGGATGCGCTCCCCCGCACCAGCCACCCGATAACCGCGTGCGGCCAACGTCGCGCCGTCGGCAACGCTGCCGTAGTGGTACAGCACGAGACGAGGGCGCCAGGCCGCGTCGTATTCGCGCTCGATATCGTCGATCCCGGTATGCGACGGATTGCCGACCAGGCCGCAATCGTGGGCAATCAAGGTCGGCTGTTCGGCATGCTGCGCCAGCACCTCGGGAATGGGCCGGGTATCGCCGGTAAATGCAAAGCATCCGCGCAGGGACAATCCGAATGACGTACCGGGACGGTGATGCCTAGTCGCAAAGACATCGAACCACCAGCCGTCCAGCCAGAACCCGCGCGAACAGGGTACCAAGCGGAATGCTTCCCAGTAGTTCACGCCGCCTTCGGCCAGCGCGCCCGGGTAGTCGGCCACGCGCGTCTGCAACCACGGCACCAGCGCAGCGTGCGTAAAAACGCGCGTGCGGCCACGCAGTGCTTCGTCGAACCACAAGCGCGTGAACAGCCGCTCCAGCCCGCCAACGTGATCCAGGTGCGTATGGGTGACGAAGATGTCGCGCGGCGGTTCGCCGTAGGCGGCCAGGTAACGATCCAGCGTGTCGGGGCCGCAATCGATCAGCAGCATGGGCCTGCCGTCGCGCTCCAGTACCGCGGATGACGAACCCAACTCGACCGCATGCGCCGCGCCCGTGCCCAGAAAGTGCAAATGCCAGTCATTCATGCGCTGAAGGTACGCTCGTAACCGTTTAGCAAAGGTGTCCAGATTTCGCGGTCGAAAGCTTCTTCGCCAGCTTGCCCCGCGCCCAGTTTCAACAACGAACGGCGCAAGCGCTGCAGATTGGCCATGCGCCAGGATTCAGCCGGCGCGCGCTTGCATCCGCGGTCAAAGTCGATCAGGTAAAGCGCCGTTGGCGCAACCAGCACGTTGTGCGCATTGAGATCGGCATGCCAGACGCCCGCGCGGTGAAAGCGCGCCACCAGTGCCCCCGCTTCCTGGGCCAGTTCGGTATCCAATCGATTTTCGGCCAGGCATTCGGCCAAGGTCCGGGTATCGGGAATGCGCAAGGTGATCAGATCCGCGCGATAGTGCAAACCGACCTTCCGATACCCTGCCGCAACGGCTTTGGGTACCGGCAGCCCCTGTCGCTGCATGTCCAGCAGCAGGCGAAACTCGGCGAAGCTGCGGGTGCGGTCCGCCCCCGTCCACAGATAGCGATCCCCCATCCATGCCGCCACCATGCCGCCGCGCCGGTAATGGCGCAGCACACACTCGCCGGCCGGGGTGGCGATCATGGCCACGCCGCCGCGGCCGCCGGCCTGGCGGCTCAATGCCCCGCGCGCCTGCCAGTAGCCGGGATCGAACCAATCGCGGCCGACTTGTGGCGACACGCTGGCGTCGAACAAAATCGCACCTTCGGCGTCTTGGCGCAGTTGCTCGTGCATCGGTGCTGCCGCGGCTCCGTATTGGCTCAATGTCAGGCGATTCTACATGTCCGCTCCCTCGTCCATCTGCCTGTTGCGCACCTCCGCGATCGGCGACGTCACCCACGTCGTGCCGCTCGTGCGTACCTTGCAACGCGCATGGCCACAGACCTCGCTGACGTGGATCGTCGGCAAGCTGGAACGCAAGCTGGTAAGCGACCTGCCCGGGGTGGAATTCGTCACCTTCGACAAGAGCGCAGGATGGGCCGGCATGCGCGACGTTGCGGCCGCCCTGCAAGGCCGGCAATTCGATGCCCTCCTCCACATGCAGGTGGCGCTACGCTCGAATCTGCTGAGCCTGGGCATCAAAGCGAAGCGCCGAATCGGCTACGACCGCGCGCGCGCCAAAGACTTGCACGGCCTGGTGATCAACGAGCGCATCCCCGCCCGCACCGGCGAGCACGTGCTGCAGGCCATCGGCAGTTTTTGCGAGCCATTGGGACTCAAACAGACCGAAGTGCGCTGGGACATTCCGGTCTCCGAGGAAGATCGCGCCTGGGCGGCCGAGCAATGGCCGGACGATCGGCCGACCTTGCTGGTCAGCCCGACATCCAGCCACGCCCTGCGCAACTGGCTGCCTGGACGCTATGCAGCGGTGATGGATCATGCCGCAGCCCGCGGCTGGCGCGTGGTGCTGATTGGCGGCCCCTCATCCGGCGAGCGAGCCATGGCCGATGCCGTGCTTGCCGCTTGCCGCGAAGATCCGCTCGACCTGACCGGCAAAGACACGCTCAAGAAGATGCTGGCAATGTGCAGCCGCGCGCAGTTGTTGCTCACCCCGGACTCCGGCCCCATGCACGTGGCCAATGCCGCGGGCACGAAAGTGCTGGGCCTGCATGCGGCGAGCAATCCGGCGCGCTCGGGGCCTTATTCCGATCGGCGCTGGTGTGTCGACAAATACGACGACGCTGCGCGCAAATATCTTGGCAAGCCGGCCAGCGAGATTCCCTGGGGCAGCAAGATCGAACACCCAGGCGTGATGGAGCTGATCGAAGTGGACGACGTCGTCGAACGCTTCGAAGCCGCAGCCGGCGCCATGGGCATCGGTTAGCTCTTTTGGCGGTAGTCCTGGTAGGACTTCTCTTCGACCAGTTGCGAACCCAGTTTCAGATTGATTTCGCGCTTCACCGCTGCGCGCTCGTCGTTCTGGAAATACACCGAGCGCGCCAGCTCGATGAATTCGGCATCGAACGCCTGGGCCTTTTCCTTCAGGCGGATGCGGTCCTCGATATCCCACAGGGTTTCGTTGACGGCGAGCAGGCGCTCGCGTTCTTTGCCGATGTCGGTCTGCGAGGCGTGGTGGTTGGCCCAGGTGGCATTGAGCAGGTTGAGCTCGTTGTGCACATTGGCCAGCTTGGCCGGATCGACGATGTGGCGCGACTTGATCTCCAAGATGGTGATTTTGTCGATCAGTTCGCCGAAGGACACCGGTACCTGGATCAGGCTCATGAAAACCTCGAACGGAAGAAGGCCGGCCTGCGGCCGGAAACGGCGCCCATGATACCGCCTCGGCGCGGGGTTTATGCCTTGGCGCTCAACCGCCGGCAGATCGCGTCGAAAAATTCGTCCGGGAGCTCAGCCTTGACCGGAACGCTCCACCAGTCCGCCTGGGCAAAAGCCCGGCATTTCACCGCATCCTTGTCTGTCATCAGTACCGGCAGGCCGTCACCGAAAGCGATATCGGCAGGCACAAAAGCATGATGATCGGGAAACGCGTGCGGGATGACCTCCACCCCTCGCGCCGCGAGGCTGGCAAAGAACCGCTGCGGATGGCCGATGGCGGCAACCGCGTGGACACGCGTTTTGGAAAAGTCGCTTAGCGGCTGCTCGCGCCCATCGAGCAAAGCACGCACCACGTCGCCACGCAAACGCATCGGCACTTCGCCGGCTTGCGCATCGCCGCCGTTGCAAACACGAAAATCCACGCGACCCAAACGACTCAATGGCTCGCGCAGCGGCCCCAACGGCAGCAATTTTCCGTTACCGAAGCGGCGCTCCCCATCGATCACGCAAATCTCGATGTCGCGCGCCAACCGATAGTGCTGCAACCCGTCGTCGGCAATCAGCACGTTGCAGCCGGCATCCACCAGCAGCTTGGCGGCAACCGGCCGATCCCGGCCAATCGCCACGGGCACGCCAACGGCTCGGATCAATGCCGGCTCGTCCCCTACTTCGGCGGGATTGGGCAGTTCGTCGAGCAATGCGGGGCCGCGTAGCGTGCCGCCATAGCCACGGCTCACGACGCCAGGCCGATAGCCACGCTCGCGCAACGCGTCGATCAAAGCCAAAGTCAGTGGCGTCTTGCCCGTGCCGCCGGCCGTCAGGTTGCCCACCACGATCACCGGCCGACGTAGACGCACGGTCTGCAACCATCCCGACCTGTACAAGGTCCGCCGCAAGGCGACCACGCATCCGTAAAGCCCGGCCAACGGATGGCACCACCAGGGTAGACGCCCCTTGCCATACCAGCCGTTCTGGAGCGTCTCGTCCAGGCTCATCGAATCAATCGGCAACCACGGCAACGGAAGGTTCGTTGAACTGCATGCGATGCAGCGCCGCGTAATGGCCGCCCATGGCGATCAGTTCGACGTGCGTGCCACGCTCGATGATGCGCCCGTGCTCCATCACGGCGATCTGGTCGGCGTGCTCGATGGTGGACAGGCGATGCGCAATGACCAGCGTGGTTCGATCGCGCATCAAACGCTGCAGCGCTTGTTGGATCAAGCGCTCCGATTCGGTATCCAGCGCACTGGTCGCCTCGTCCAAGACCAGGATCGGCGCGTTCTTGAGGATGGCGCGCGCGATGGCGATGCGCTGGCGTTGCCCGCCGGACAGCATATTGCCGCCTTCGCCGATATTGCTGTGAATGCCTTTTGGCAGGCGCTGGATAAACTCCATCGCATTGGCAGCCTCAGCCGCCGCAATGATGGCTTGCTCGCTAGCGCCGGCCAGCTCGCCGTAGGCAATATTTTCGGCCACCGTGCCATCGAGCAGCACCACGCTCTGCCCCACCCACGCGATCTGCTTGCGCAGCGACGGCAGCGTGTAGGACTCGTAGTTCTCGCCGTCCAGCAGAATGCGCCCGCCGGTGGGCGCATTGAAGCGCGGCAGCAGGCTCACCAGGCTGCTCTTGCCGCTGCCGGAACGGCCGACCAGTGCGGTGACCGTACCGGGAGCGCAATGCAGATTGACGCCGGCCAGCGCTTCGAAGTCATTGCGCGGATACACCAGACGCACGTCCTCGAAACGCAGATCGCCCCTGGTGCGTTCCAGCACCTTGGTCCCGTGATCCACCTCGGGCGGCAGATCCATCACCGCGAACAGATTTTCCGCAGCGGAAATACCGGTCTGCATGGTGGCCTGCACATTGGTCAGGCGCTTGAGCGACGGCATCATGCCCCCCATCGCAGTCAACACCGTCACGAACACGCCAGCGGAAATACTATCGATCACCCCCGGCCGCGAGCCCAGGAATACCAAGCCCGCCAGCGCAAGAGCGGCTACCGTCTGGATGGACGCGCTGGAAGTCGCGGCAGTCGCGATGATCTTCAGGTTGAGATAACGCGCGTGATCGGAAACCTGCTTGAAGCGTTCTGCCGCCTCTTCCTGCCCACCATAGATGCGCACTTCGCGGTGCGCCTCGACGGCCTCGGCCACCGTTCCCGTGACCGACCCCATCATGCTCTGGATACGCCGGCTGATGACGCGATAGCGCTTGCTGACCAGGGTGGCAATCAGCACGATCGCCGGAATCAGCAACAATAGTGCGATGGTGAGATAGGCGCTATTGCTCAGCATCACGTAGAACATGCCGACCACGGTGACGCTTTCGGTTACGGCCACCTTGAGCGCGTCGGTGGATGCACCGGCAATCTGCTCGCTGGTGTAGGTAATGCGCGAGATCTGATGCCCCGAGTGCTCGCTGCCGAAGAAGGTCGCCGGCAGCCGCAGATAGGCCGAGAACACGTCTCGTTGCATCGCCTGCACCACGTTGCGTCCGACGTATCCGATGCCGTAGTTGCTGACGAAAGTGGCGATGCCGCGCACTGTGAAGATGGCGATGATCCAGATCGGCATCCAGAAGATCAGATAGGGATCTTTCTTCGCAAACAGATCGTCGATGATCGGCTTCAGCTTGTTGGTGAAGAAGGCCAGGCAGCCGCCATCCACCGCAAAGCCGACGATGGTAACCAACACCACCGGCCAATAGCGCGCGGTATAGGCCAGCAGCCGTTTGTAGGTGCGGCGGCTTTCCTCATCCCACAGCGAAACCTTCTTTTTGCCTTCGCTCATTGGCCCGCTTCCGACTGCGTCGGCGTGGTAGCGATGGAAAGATGGGTGAAGCCAAGCTGACCCAGCGCATCCATGGCCGTGACCACGTTCTGGTGCGCCGTCATGGCATCTGCGCGAATGGTCACGGTCTGGTTGCGATCGTCGCCGGCCACGCGGGCAATCGCCTGCTTGAGCGGCTCAACGCCCTGCCCCAGCACTTCGTCGCTGCCCACGTAGAAATGGCCTTCGCGATCCACCATCACGGTGATCGCCGGCGGCTGCATGTCGCGGTCTTCGGCGCTGGCCTGCGGCAGGTTCACTTTCAGGCGCGAATGCTGCACGAAAGTCGTGGTGAGCACGAAAAACATCAACAAGGTCAACAGCACGTCGATCAACGAGACAACGTTGATCTCGAAATCGTCGCCGCGGCGGTCGTTACCGATACGCATGGGTCAGACCGAAGCGCCGGGCGCGGCAGGAGCGCGGCGCGGACGCGGAGCGGACGCCGGTGCCGAAAAGGTAAGGTCGTCCAGCAGCAGGGTCGCCTGCTTTTCCATGTCCACGCAGTAGCCCGCCACCTTGGAACGGAAATAGCGATGCAGCACATATGCCGGAATCGCCACGGTAAGGCCGGCCGCCGTGCAGATCAGCGCTTCGCCGATGCCGCCGGCCATCTTGGTCGGGTCGGCCATGCCGCCAACCATCACCTGCATGAACATGCGGATCAGGCCGATCACCGTGCCGAACAGGCCGAGCAGCGGGCCGATCAAGGCGATTGTGCCGAGCGTATTCAAGTAGCGCTCCATGCGATGCACCACGTGGCGCCCGGTATCTTCGATACGTTCCTTGATCAGCTCGCGCGGACGATTGCGCACGGCCAGTGCGGCGGCCAGCAATTCGCCCAGCGGCGAGCCGGTGGAAAGTTTTTCCAGATGCTCCGGATCGAGCTGATCGGAGCGTGCCCATTCGCGCACTTCCTGCGAGAGTCCGGGCGGCAGCACCGAACTGCGACGCAAGGTCCAGCATCGCTCCAGCACAATCGCCAGCGCTATCGCCGAGCAGATCAGGATGGGCGCCATCGCCCAACCGCCAGCCATCAGAATCTGACCCAAATCACCCACAACAAACTCCCGGCCCTGCCGTCTGCGTGAAGCGGCCATGATAGCAGCGTCGCCCGGGGATGCTCTGACCTGTTCCACGCATCCGGCAAGACGTCCGAACGGATCCGAGCTCGTTGCGTGGCAAGGGGCAGCGTGGCGCTCCGCTCATTCCCGCCAGTAACGGTGCTCCAGCAATCGCCAGCGGGCGGCCACGAACGACGGCTCGCCAGCAGGAAAATCAACCTGAATGGCACCATCCAGTGCGGTATTCAGCACCGGCACACCGGCTTGGGCGTAACGCTGCAGGACTTCGGCTCGCGGATGGCCAAAGCGGTTGCGCCAACCGGCCGAAACGATCGCCAGTTGCGGTTTGATTGCCGCGATGAAAACAGGGCTAGACGATGTCCTGCTGCCGTGATGCGGCACCTGGAGCACGGGAGGCGCTCCCGATCCCAGCGCCGCCGCCACGCGCGGCTCGGTGTCCGATGCGATGTCCCCCGTCAGCAACAGGCGACCACCCGCGCCTTCGACCAGCAATACGCAGGAACGATCGTTGGCCGTCGACGCCGCACCTGCCGCTGCAGGACTGAGCACACTCAGCCGTACGCCGTCCCATTCCCAATGCTGGCCGGCGACACAGGCCTCCATCGGCAACGGCATGCGGTCCGGTTCGCCTCCGTAACGACGTGCCATCGGGAACGCCTGCGCCACCGCGGCCGCGCCGCCGGCGTGATCGTTGTCGGCGTGACTCACCATCAGCGCATCCAGCCGATCGATACCGAGGGCATGCAGCGATGGAATCACCACGGCATCGCCCAGATCGAAACCCGAGGGATAACGCGCACCAGTGTCGTAAACCATGGTGTGATGGCGGGTCCGCAAAATGATCGACAGACCCTGCCCCACATCCAGCACCCATGCCTGGAAAGCGCCCTGGTCCGGTACCTGTCGTGCGGGCCACAGCAACGGCAGGAACAACACGGCGCCCAGCGCTCTCATCGGCACGCCGCGCGGCATGAACAGCCACGCGGCGCCGAGCATGGCGAGCACCAGTGCGCCAAGGTGCACGGCCGGCAGGAACCAGTGTGCTCCCGGCCAATTGGCCGTCTGTTCCAGCAGCCACCATTGCGCGCGCGCCAGCCGGGCCGCCAGCCACAACGCCGGGGTCGCCAACGGCGGACACATCAACAACAGCAAAAGGCCGACCAGCGCACACGGCACGATCACGAAACTCACGAACGGTACCGCAACGAGATTGGACAACGCACCGACCAGGGAAGCCTCGCCGAAAAACCACAAGGTCAACGGCAACAGCGCAACCGTCATGACCAACTGGCCCAAGGTGAGTTCACGCAGAAAGGCCAGCACGCCGTGCCCGCTGCTTTGCAGGCACAAGATCAGAAAACCCACTCCGACGAAGGACAGCCAGAACCCCGCCTCCAATACCGCCAGCGGATCGACCAGCACGATCGCGATCAGCGCGAGCGCCAAGGCACGGGTCGGCCCCGCGCCGCGCCGGCTGCACCGCGCCAGCGCGACGGCTGCAATCATCAACACGGTGCGTACCGTCGGCATGCCGAAGCCCGCCAACGCTGCGTACACCAGGGCGACCAGTAACGCGCCCATCGCCTGCGTCTGCGGACGCGGCCAAAGCAAACCCAGCGATGGACAAAACCCATACGCAAGCCGGCACAGCCATACCCCGAATATCGCGGCAACACCCACGTGGAACCCTGAAATGGCGATCAGGTGAGACACGCCATTGGCGCGCGCGATGTCCCAATCACGCTCTTCGAGGCCTCGCGTATCGCCAACGGTAAAAGCACGCAGCAAGGCCGCGTCGTGGACATCCCCGACGCGCGCCTGGATGTCGCCGGCCAGCGAGGCACGCACGCCATCCAGACATCCATGAGCATGCGCCTGCAAATGGTTGGACGAGTCATCGCGCACATAGCCCACCGCGGCGATGCCACGCGCGAGCGCACTGCGCTCGCCATCGGCGCCGCCGGGATTGATCATGCCGCGCGGACGACGCAACCGAACGAGCAGATGCCAACTCGAACAGGGCGCGAGTTCGGCGGGCGGCTTCCCATACCAGCTCATGCGGGCAAGGCCGTGCCAGGGAACGGTATGCCCGTTGCGTGCGGCCCGGTCGATTCGGAGCAGGAAACTGGTTGCATCGGCGCGGCTCAATGGCAGACCTTCAACCGTGCCGCTCACGGCAAAATCCTGGCCTTCCCAAGCGCTGGGCAAACGCGCATCCATGGCGGCTCCGCCACGCCAGCAGGCCCACGCAAAACCCAGCACTACGATAAGCAGCCAGCGCCAACGGGGAGTGCGCCACGCCAAGATCAGCGCAAGCGCCGATGACGCGATCAACAGCCAGCGCGGCGGCAATGCCGGCAACCATTGTGCTGCGAGCACACCGCTCAGCAGCGCGAGCGCTGCTGCAATTGCTCCGGGCCTGATTTCTGCGTGCCGCACGTGCCGCCATTCCATCGTTCGATCCGAACGAAGGTAATGCAGGCCTTGCCTTTCCCGTGTAGGGCCTCACCCCACCTTCTTGCGGGGATGAAGCCCCGGCAAACTCAGTTGCCGCCTTTCTCCATCAACTCGCCGTTGTGCAGCACCAGGGTGCGGTCCATGCGCGCGGCCAGGCGAGTGTCGTGGGTAACCAGGATGAAGCTGGTGCCGATCTCGCGATTGAGCTCCAGCATCAAGGCGTAAAC
Source organism: Dyella mobilis (assembly GCF_016904945.1). Taxonomy (GTDB): domain Bacteria; phylum Pseudomonadota; class Gammaproteobacteria; order Xanthomonadales; family Rhodanobacteraceae; genus Dyella_B; species Dyella_B mobilis. Next base: position 844,808 of record NZ_JADIKF010000039.1, on the reverse strand, counting down.
GTGGGCGGCATTGTCTTCGTCCAGGTTGCCGGTGGGTTCGTCGCCGAGCACGCAGGCCGGACGGGTCACCAACGCGCGCGCCACCGCACAACGCTGCCGCTCGCCACCAGAAAGCTCCGACGGCTTGTGCTCCAGGCGTTGCCCGAGACCTACGCGCCCAAGCAGCACCTTGGCCTGCTTCTGCGCCTCGGCAATGCCGACGCCGCGGATCAGCAACGGCATGCAGACATTTTCCAGCGCGGTGAATTCCGGCAGCAGGTGATGGAACTGGTAGATGAAACCCATCGAGCGATTGCGCACCCGCCCGCGCTCGGCATCGGAGAGCTTGGAAAGCAGTTGCCCGTCCACCTCCACTTCGCCGCGGGTGAGCGTATCCAGACCGCCGATGATGTGCAGTAGCGTGCTCTTGCCCGAACCCGATGCGCCGACGATGGACAGCGTTTCGCCGCGCTTGAGCGTGAAGTTCACGTCGGTAAGCACCGTGGTGCTCAGATCGCCTTCTTCATAGGTCTTGGCGATGTGGCTGGCGCGCAGCACGATGTCGGTAGAGGCGTTCGTCATAGGTTTATTCATAGCGCAGCGCCTGCGCCGGCTGGGTCCGCGATGCACGCCAGGCGGGATACAGCGTGGCGAGCAAGGAGAAAGCAAAGGTGATCACCGCCACCCAGGTCACGTCGTGCCAGTCGAGCTTGCTGGGCACTTCGCTGATGTAATAGATGTCGGGCGAAAGGAACACGATGCCGGTGACGTGCTCGATCCACTTCACGATGACCGGCAACTGCCAGGACAGCAGCGAGCCGAAGATCACCCCGAAACCGATGCCGACCACGCCGACCAGCACGCCCTGCACCATGAACATGCCCATGATGCTGCGCGGCGTGGAACCCAGCGTTCGCAGGATGGCGATATCGGCCTGTTTGTCGGTCACCAGCATCATCAACATGGAAATCAGGTTGATCACGGCTACCAGGATGATCAGCGAGAGGATGATGAACATCACCTTCTTCTCCATCGAAATGGCGGAGAAGAAATTGCTGTGGCTATCCATCCAGGTGGTCACCGAGTAGACCTGCCCGAGCGTGTTCGCCAGCTCGCGGGCGACCGCATCGGCGTTGTCCTTGTTGTCCAGTTTCAGGCGGATGCCGGTGGGGTCGTGCACGCCCGCAAGTGCTTCGGCGTCGCTCATGCTGATCAGGCCCAACCCGGAATCGTATTCCTCCATGCCCATCTCGAAGATGCCGCTTACTTTGAAACTGCGCAGCACCGGCAAGGAGCCCAGCATCGGTGTTGCGCGCAACACCGGCACCACCAGGGTGACGCGGTCGCCGACATTGACGCCGAGCTGCAACGCCAGATCCTTGCCAAGAATGATGTTCCAGCTGCGCGGCGTCAGCGAATCGAAAGAACCGGAAATCAAGTGCGTGTTGAGATCGGAAACCTTCGGCTCCTGCGCAGGATCAATACCGCGCACGATCGCGCCACCGGAGCGCTGCGCCTGCATGAAGGATTGAATCTCCACATAGGGAGCCGCGCCTTTCACGTGCGGATTGGCTTCCGCCACCTTCATGGCGTACTGCCAGTTCTGCACGGTTTCGCCCGGCAGGCCGGCGACCGTGGCGTCGGAGAAGGCGCCCAGAATGCGCGAGCGCAACTGGTCGTCGAACCCGTTCATCACCGACATCACGGTAATCAATGCCATCACGCTGACCGTGATGCAGACGATGGATACCGTGGAGATGAAGGAAATGAACTGGTTGCGCCGTTTCGCACGGGTGTAGCGCAGGCCGATGTAGAGCTCGAGCGGTCGGAACATGTAAGGGTCGCTTGTGAGGTCGGATGGCAGGCCTTCCGGTTGCCTGGTGATCGTCGATCATCCCGGGAATCCTTAGGACCATGCCGCGCGCGCAGAGTGCCCGAAGCCGCGCATGGCAGCAACCTTCCGGGACTGCGGGGCCTACTGCGCGGCCTCGCCCTGCCCCAGAACGGCCAGACGCATGCGCAAACGTCGGCGGATATCCGGATCGGAGTTGTCCGGCATCAGCCAGAGGGTCAGCTTGCCATGCCGCGGACTGGCCAGGTGCAGCAGCACCACGCCATGCATGACCTTGGAGGAAATCAGGGCGGCCGGATCGTCCGAGCCGTCCAGACCACGCAGCGTCCATCCGCCCCGGTTCCAGCCCGCCGCCGAGATCGGCAGGCGCAAGCGGCGCAGGGCGCGGCCGCCGCAAACGACCGCGAGCACCGCCAAACCCGACCGCACCATCCACGGCGCTCCACACGAGATGGCGGCCAGTAGCGTCAGCAGCGTCACGACCACCAAAAGGCCGGCAACCCAGCGCGAAGGCCGGTATTCAAAGCCGATGGCGGGCGCGGATGTCATCGATGATGGCCTGCCAGTCCGCGCGCGGCGCACGGGCATGGCCCATGACCCAGTCCCAAAGGTCCGGGTCCTGTACGTCGAGCAATTCGTCGAAAGCCTGGCGCTGGGCTTCGTCGGCCGTCGGAAACGAGGTTTCCAGCCAGCCGCCGAACAGGGCATCCAGTTCGCGGGTACCGCGGCGGGTGCGCCATTGCAGGCGTTTGATGCGGGCAGTATCCATAAAGCAATGACGCGCGAAGCGCCTCCTTCGCCCATTCTCCCTCACCGGGAGAAGATTGAGGTGAGGGATCGGGGCCTGCGCCGGACGTGGATCGAAGCAAGCTTCGACTCACCCGCGGCACGAGATGGCCCCTCACCCCGCCCCTTTCCAAAGGGAAAGAGGCATACGCAGCTTTAGGCCGCGCGCCGCTCCACGATCAATTTCTTGATCTCCGCAATCGCCTTCGCCGGGTTCAAACCCTTCGGGCAGGTGCGGGCGCAATTCATGATGGTGTGGCAGCGATACAGCTTGAACGGATCTTCCAGGTCGTCCAGGCGAGCACCGGTGTCCTCGTCGCGCGAATCGACGATCCAGCGATACGCCTGCAACAGGATCGCCGGGCCCAGGTAACGGTCGCCGTTCCACCAGTAGCTCGGGCAGCTCGTCGAGCAGCACGCGCACAGGATGCACTCGTACAGGCCGTCGAGCTTCTTGCGGTCTTCCGGCGATTGCAGGCGCTCACGGTCCGGCGTTGCACTCTGCGTGCGCAGCCAGGGCCTGATCGACGCGAACTGAGCGTAGAAATGCGTCAGATCCGGCACCAGGTCCTTCACCACCGGCATGTGCGGCAGCGGGTAGATCTTTACGTCGCCTGACGGGCACTCGCTGATGGCCTTGGTGCAGGCCAGCGTATTGGTGCCGTCGATGTTCATCGCGCACGAACCGCAAATGCCTTCGCGGCAGGAACGGCGCAGCGTGAGCGTGGGATCGATCTCGTTCTTGATCTTCAGCAGAGCATCCAGAACCATCGGGCCGCACGAGGCCAGATCGACCTCATACGTGTCGACGCGAGGGTTCTGGCCATCATCCGGCGACCAGCGATAGATGCGGAACGTACGTGGTTTCTTCGCATCTTTCGCCGGGTAGTGCTTGCCCGGCTGGATCTTGGAATTCTTCGGTAGCGTGAACTCGGCCACGATTGGCTCTCCAGTCGGTAATGCTTAATAGACGCGCTTCTTCGGCGGCACCACTTCGACCTCGGGGGTCAAGGTGTACATGTGCACCGGGCGGAAGTCGAAGCTGGTCTTGCCGTTTTCGTCGACCTTCACCAGGGTGTGCTTCATCCAGGTGTGATCGTCGCGCTCCGGGAAATCCTCGCGGGCGTGCGCACCGCGACTTTCCTCGCGCTGCTCGGCCGAATGCATGGTCGCCACGGCCTGACCCAGCAGGTTGGACAGCTCCAGGGTTTCGATGAGGTCGGAATTCCACACCATCGAGCGATCGGTGACGCGGACGTCCTTGAACGAGTCGTAGACCTCGGAGATCTTCTTCGAACCGGCCTTCAGCGTTTCGCCGGTACGAAACACCGCAGCGTCGTCCTGCATGGTGCGCTGCATGTTCATGCGGATCTTCGCGGTGGGCGTGCCGCCGTTGGCATTGCGCAAGGCGTCGAAGCGCGACAGCGCCTTGTCCAGCGCGCTAGCCGGCAGATCCTTGTGCGCCAGGCCCGGCTTGATGAGTTCGGCGCAGCGATGCGATACCGCGCGGCCGAACACCACCAGGTCGAGCAGCGAGTTCGAGCCCAGGCGGTTGGCGCCATGCACCGACACGCAAGCGGCTTCGCCGATGGCGAACAGGCCGGGCACCACCGAGTCGACGTCGTCGCCCTTCTTCTGCACCACTTCGCCGTGATAGTTGGTGGGAATGCCGCCCATGTTGTAGTGCACGGTGGGCAGCACCGGGATCGGCTCCTTGGTGACGTCCACGCCGGCAAAGATGCGCGCGGATTCGGCAATGCCGGGCAGGCGCTCGTGAATCACTTCCGGCCCCAGGTGCATCAGGTTCAGATGCACGTGGTCCTTGTGTTCGCCCACGCCGCGGCCTTCGCGGATTTCCACGGTCATCGCGCGGCTGACCACGTCGCGCGAGGCCAGATCCTTCGCGCTCGGCGCATAGCGCTCCATGAAGCGCTCGCCCTTGGAATTGGTGAGGTAGCCGCCTTCGCCGCGCACGCCTTCGGTAATCAGGCAGCCGGCGCCATAGATGCCGGTGGGATGGAACTGCACGAATTCCATGTCCTGCAGCGCCAGGCCTGCGCGCAGCACCATGCCGCCGCCGTCGCCGGTGCAGGTATGGGCCGAGGTCGCGCTGAAATAGGCGCGGCCGTAGCCGCCGGTTGCCAGTACCACGGACTGGCCGCGGAACAGATGCAAGGTACCTTCGTTCAGGTCAAGCGCCAGCACGCCGCGGCATACGCCATCGTCGTCGAAGATCAGGTCGATGGCGAAGTATTCGATGAAGAACGTGGCGTCGTGCGCCAGCGCCTGCTGATAAAGCGTATGCAGGATGGCGTGGCCGGTACGGTCGGCCGCGGCGCAGGTGCGCTGCGCGGTGCCCTTGCCGTAATGCGTGGTCATGCCGCCGAACGGGCGCTGGTAGATGCGGCCGTCGTCGGTACGCGAGAACGGAACGCCGTAGTGTTCCAGTTCGAGAATCGAAGGGATGGCCTCACGGCACATGTATTCGATCGCGTCCTGGTCGCCCAGCCAGTCCGACCCCTTGATGGTGTCGTAGAAATGGAAACGCCAGTCGTCCTCGCCCATGTTGCCGAGCGCGGCGGCGATACCGCCCTGTGCCGCCACAGTGTGCGAACGGGTCGGAAACACCTTGGTGATGCACGCGGCCTTGAGGCCTTTCTCGGCCAGGCCGAAGGTGGCGCGCAAGCCCGCGCCGCCGGCGCCGACCACGATCACGTCATATTTGTGTTGCTGAATCTTGTAGGCTTCCATCGACCTCAGGCTCCCAATGCGATGCGCAGCACAGCCAGCGAGCCCGCGAGCACGCTCAGCACCGCGAGGAACTTAATTGCCACCAGAAGCGTGATTTCCTTCCAGCGGGTGTGCACGTAATCTTCGATGACCACTTGCAGGCCGAGCACGGCATGCCAGAAAGCCGTGATCAGGAACGCGATCAGCAGGACCGCGTTCCACGGCTTGGCGACGGCTGCACGGGCGGTCGCATAGTCCGAATGCACCAGGCCCAGCACCAGCACCACCAGCCACACGCCCAGGATGACCAGGCCGGCAGCGGTGACACGCTGAGTCCACCAGTGCCCGACGCCGGATTGAGCGGAACCCAGTCCGCGGGCGCGCTTGAGCGGATTGCGCAAATCCTTGGCGTTCGTGCTCATGCGGCACCTCCGGCAGTCAGCACATAAGCCCAGGTGATCACCGTCAGCACGATGCTGCCGATCACCGTCATCCAGCTGGAGCGGACGAACTGCGGGATGGCATAACCGGCGCCGGTGTCCTGGATCAGGTGACGGATGCCGTTGCACAGGTGGTAGTACAGCGCCCAGCTCCAGCCGATCAACAGGACGATACCCAGCGGGCTGCCCATGCATATCTTGAACTGATTGAAGGCGTCTTCACCGGCAGCCAGCGAGAGCAGGCCCCAAACGATCATCAATATGCCCACCGCCAGAGCGATGCCGGTGGCGCGATGCACGATGGACGTCACCATCTGCACTTGCCACTTATATATCTGTAGGTGAGGAGAAATTGGTCGTTGCGTGTCTGCCATGGCGGCTATCCTGGGTGGAATCGCTTGATGCCCGCACTGCCACCTGCGCCCCTGTGCCAACGCTTTCGTCCACGACGCAACGAAAGCGCGATGGATCAGAAGTCGATGCAGCGCCCGTTCTTTTCCCAATCGCCGTAGCGCGTGGGGTCCGGAGCCGGTCGCCCGGCCGGTTCCTTCTCCTGCACCGGCGAAGCGGGCGTGACGGCGCGCTCCGTTGCTGCGGGTTCGGGACGGGTTGCGGGTTTGGAGGACGTGTCGGGCATAGTTATCGCCAAAAGCGTAATACTTGCGGCATAGCGGCACAACCAGTTGACGAACCGCCCCAAGCGTTGCAGGCATTCGCTTGCGGCCTTGCACCATACGCCCACCGCCCCCATCACAGCGCGCATGCCGACATCCAAACTCGCCCAAGCGGTCACCCTCGAAGGCCCTGACGCCGTCGCCTTCGCACAAAGCCAATTCACCAGCCAGGTCGCCTCCCTGCCCGACGGCCAGTGGCAATTCAGCAGTTGGCTCGATGCACAAGGACGCGTGCGCAACCTGTTCCATCTGGCGCGACTTGCCGATGATCGCCTGCTGCTGCTTCTGCGCGGCGGCGACGCAACACATTTCGCGGATGCTTTGCGTCGTTTCGTTTTTCGTTCGCGCGTGAAGTTGAATGTGTTGGACGAGTGCAAACTTGGAACCGGCGAATCGCTTCCCATGCACGTTGTCGATACGCGAGGCGATGTCGTTCGAATGGGTTGCGGTACGCACTCGCTGCAACTGGGTGCGAGAGTTGCGCAAGATGAAACGTGGCAACTCGCACAACTGCGCGCAGGCTGGCCGTGGCTTCCCGATACCGCGTTGAACGAATGGCTTCCGCCCACTCTTTCATTGCATCGACTCGGTGCGATAGCACTCGACAAAGGTTGCTATCCAGGCCAGGAGATCGTTGCGCGTTTGCACTATCGCGGCGGGAACAAACGGCACCTGCATCGCATCCAACTGTCCAAGGCCGCGATGGATGGCGCGGAGCTGCTTCGCGACAATCGTGAGTTCGTGCGATTACTAACCGTTACGACGCACTCCGATAGTATCGAAGCGCTCGCCATCATGCCCGACGAGACAGCAAACAGCATGATGCAAAGCACTGACATCACTAGCGATGATGGCGTTGCAGTGCGAATCCTGGAGAGCTGGGCGGATTGACTGCGCACTATCGAAAAGCACGAGCGCAATGTGAGCAAAATGTGAACCCAACAAGCCAGGCACTTGCAAAGAAGGGGAAGCCCCACTAGATTCCGCCAACACTTTTTTTCGGCCCCGCCTGCCCACAGGGTGCCGACATACGCGACGAACCGGAGGGGTCCGGATCGGCGCGACCCGGCAGAAATCTTGCCGGAGGACAACTCGCCGTATGCGCGAAAGCGCTGCACAGCAAGGCTTCAGGCCCGCAGCGTCATTTGCCAAAACGATGGCGACCGGCATCGGACATGTCGGTCGATTCCGCCACTTTGTCGTGGCTAACCGCTTGCACCACAAGTTTCGGTGCCGGCGATATATCCAGGTGGAACGGCCTGCCCGCCCGTCCACCGCAACGGCGTCAAGGCACGCATGAAGTGCCGAGACGTACTGCAAGCTGGAGGCAGATATGAAACTTTCCATGTTGTTGTGGCTGATGTCCGTACTGCCCCAACCGCTCGCAGACCAGACTTGTCTGGCAACCACCGTCTATCTGGAAGCACGCAGCCAGTCGACGGTCGGTCAGATGGCCGTGGCAGAAGTTGCCATGCGTCGACGCGAACGCGGTCAATGGGGCGGCACGGTGTGCGATGTGGTGAAATCACCGCATCAGTTTGCGCTCACCACAACCCCTCTCACCCAGCAGATCGACAATCTCACGGCGTTTCAGAAAGCCTGGGATATCGCAGGCAAATCGATCACCAACTGGGACCTTCCCGCAGACGAACGTCGCTTCTTCGTACCGCATGCGGATCACTTTGCCACCGTGTCGGTCAGTCCGGCCTGGTCGCACAACCGAAGCGCCGTCACCATCGGCGATCATCGGTTCTACACGGTCAACTAATCCCATCGCGAATCAGAAACAAAAAGGCCCTCTTCCGAGGGCCTTTTTGTTTTCCTTAATTTCAATTCAAATGGACGTCTAGACGTCCATTTGAAAACATCGCCAATCAGCGCGGATACACCTGATTGTTGCTGATCACGACATAGTCGCCGGGACGCACGCCAGGATTGGGAACCTGGGTAACCGTCGCATACTGGCCATTGTCCATGCGCACCACGACTTGCCAGGCCGGCATGGTGCCGCCGGGCGTGCTGTTCTGCGAGCCGATCGCGTTACCCACCGCGCCGCCGGCCACTGCACCCACCACGGTGGTTGCCGTGTTGCCGCGCCCGTGACCGATCGTGCTGCCCAGCAAGCCGCCGGCCACCGCACCGATCACGGTGCCGAGCACGGAGTTGTTGCTGCCTTGCTGCTGGATGTAGATCTGCTGCACTTGCTGCACGACGCCGCAACTCTGGCAACCGCGATAACCGTAGGTCGTCTGCCCCTGATAGACCGGCTGGGTCTGGCAACCGGTCAGCGCCGCCATTCCCACCAGCAGTGCTGCGGCTACACCGAACTTGCTGGATTTCACTTTCACGACGACCTCCTTGATAAATCGATCATTGGGCATCGGAGACGACGCTTACGCTCTGCTGCACCCTAACGCGGTTGCCTGGATCGTGGTCCATGCGGGTGGTGCGCGTCACTCCGTTGTAGACGTAGGTCACGTCATAAGCAACGATATTACTGCTGTTATTTGCAACCGTGCTGCAACGGTGAACCACCTGGGATTGAACGTTTGCCTGCTGGTGGCTTTCCTCGATCCGCTTGCCGGCGTAACCGCCACCGACGGCGCCCGCGGCCGTGGCCAGGGCGTTGCCCTTGCCCGCACCCACCATGTGACCGAGCAGGCCGCCCGCCACCGCGCCAATGGCCATGCCGGCGATCTGGTGCTGGTCTTTCGGCGGCACGGTGCGGTTGACCACCACATCGTGGCAAACCTGCTGGGGATTGTTGACGTCCTGGCGAACCGGCGTTACGGCGACCACCTGGGCATACTGCCCGTCATCGCCCGCCGCTTGCGGCGGCTGCCCTGCCGGCGGCTGGCCCGGCTGCTGACCCTGCGGCTGACCCTGCTGCATAGCCGCCGCCTGATCGGCGCCCGCGGCCGCGCCATTGGCGTCGGCGTTAGCCTGCCGGTTGCAGGCGGTCATACTGAGCGCCAAAGACGTCGCCAGCCCCATGCACAATGCATTGACTACGAACTTACTCATTGCTGAATCTCCTGTACCTAAAAACGACCGCAGCATGTGCTGCGTCCCCGCGATATCTTGCGCTGAGCATTGAAACGCCAAGATGCTGAATAGGCCTAGACCGAAAAATCAAACTGTCGACCGCTCCGCAAGCCGGGCGCGAAGACTACCTTGCCAGCCGCTGAATCCGGAACCACGAGCCGCCAGAAACCATGCCAAAACTTGCTGACAGTCACGTTCATCTCGACGACGCGCGCTTCGACGACGACCGTCGGGCCATTCTCGAGCGGGCTCGTGCGGCAGGCGTGGACGTGCTGGTCGTTCCCGGCACCGAGGCTGCCAGCTGGCCGCGCATCCGGGCGCTGTGTACACCCGGAAGCGGACAATTCCCGGCGTACGGCATGCACCCGATGTTCATGGCCAACCATCGGCCCGAAGACCTCGACCAACTGTCGCATTGGCTGGCAACGCAGCACCCCGTTGCCGTGGGTGAAATCGGCCTGGACTTTTATCTGCCGGATCACGACGCACAGGCACAGCGCGACCTTTTCCGGCAACAGCTGGCGCTGGCCCGCGAATTCGACCTGCCGGTCATCCTGCATGCGCGCGCCGCGCTCGACGAAGTGACCGCCGCGCTGCGCAAGACCGGCGGCCTGCGCGGCGTGGTCCACAGTTTTTCGGGCAGCCAGGAACAGGCCGAACAATTGTGGAAGCTTGGCTTCCACCTGGGCATCGGCGGGCCCGTCACCTACGAACGCGCACAGCGCTTGCGCCGGATCGTGAGCAACATGCCGATCGAATACCTGCTGCTCGAAAGCGACGCACCGGACCAGCCGGGCGCCGCGCACCGGGGAGAGCGCAACGAGCCTTCCTATCTCCCCGATGTGCTGAATTGCATCGCCGGCCTGCGCAATCAGGACCCGCAGGAACTCGCCGCAGCCACCAGCGCCAACGTCGCGCGCCTGTTCGGAATTTCCACCCAGGTCAGTCACGCGTAAGCATTCACCCGGCATTCGCGGGCACGGCAGCACTTGCAAACGCCGCAGGCCTCGGCGCATCATTTATTTCATCAGTGAAATATGCATCAATGAAATGTCCCTGATCGACCACCTCAAACGGCTCGACGAAGGCTTCGACGGCATTCGCAAAGCCATCCCGGAGTTGCCCGAAGACGCCAAGCTCTGCCGCGTCCTGCTGCTGCTTTCCGAGCGCATGCATGCCGAATTCGAATACAAGCTCAGGCCTTACAAGCTCAACGACAGCGAATTCCGCACGCTGGTGATGCTGTTTGCGCGCCCGGACGGCAGCTCCACCCCTGGCGAACTGTGCGTATTCACCTCGCAAGGCGCCACCAACATGACGCGTATCGCCAATGCGCTGGTCAAGCGCGGGCTGATTACACGCGGACCCAGCGCGGCCGATCGCCGCCAGGTCGTCATGCAAATCACGGCAGCTGGACGTCGCTTCGTGCAAAAGATGTTGCCCGGGATGTTTCCGCGCCTGCAGCTCATCTTCGCCGGCTTCAGCCAAACCGATAAGCGCAACCTGGGTCGCCTGTTGCGCAAGCTCGCCCACAACCTCAGCCATCTCGAATACGAAGCGGGTGATCCGCCATGAATGCCGTTTCCTACCGCACCGCCCTGCGCCTTCGCCCCGCTGCGTGTGCCACGCTGCTAGCGATCGCTCTTTCCGGTTGCATGATCCCGGCGAAGCTGCAGCATCCGGTGCTGCGCGACGACGTACCGCTGGCCGGCTTGCAGGCGCCCACGCGTGCCGGCTGGCCAGATGCCGACTGGTGGCGCGTGTACCGCGATCCCCAGCTCGACGAACTGATCGCGCTGGCGATGAAACAGTCGCCGGATCTCGCCCAGGCGCATGCGCGCGTACAGACGGCCGAACAATCGGTGCGCGTTGCCGCGGCACAGCAAGGCCTAACCATCAACGGCAGCGCGCAGCTCACGCGACAGCGCATGAGCGACCACGGACTGATCCCGCCGTCATTGCTCGGCTTCAACTGGTACAACCAGGCCGACCTCGCCGTACAGCTCGAATACGATTTCGACTGGTGGGGCAAGAAACGCAAATCGATCGAAGCTGCCCTGGATCAGGCGCACGCTGCCGAAGCCCAGCACAGCGCCGCCGCACTGACTTTGCAGAACGCGGTCGCCGACACCTATTTCGGCTGGCTTGCGGACGAGAGCCGGCTGACTCTCGCCAGGCAGTCGGTCGCCGTGCAGGCAAGACTGCTGCAGATCGCCCAATTGCGCGTGCACCAGGGCGTCGATCTGCCCGACACCGTGCAACAGGCGCAAGCGCAGCTGGCGGCCACGCAACAGGCGCAGGTTACCCTGGAAGGATCGGTTCAATTGCGCAAAGTGGTCCTGGCGGCGTTGGCCAACGTATCGCCGTCGGAGCTGCCCGCGCTCACGCCTCACGCGCTGCCTGATGTCGAAGGCGCCCTGCCCGATGACGTGCGACTGGATTTGATCGCTCGCCGCCCGGACATCGCCGCCAGCCGCTGGCAGATCGAAGCCGCACTGAAGCAGGTCGACGTCGCGCGCGCCGAATATTTCCCCGACGTCAGCATCAATGCGATGGCCGGACTGTCCAGCACCAATCAAGGCTCCCCCTCGATTCCCGGCCTGATGACCGGCAGTAAGGGCGATCTCGGCAACCTGTTTACGGCCGGCAGCCGCGTCTTCGGCATTACGCCGGCGGTGCATCTGCCGATCTTTCAGGGCGGACGATTGAAAGCCAACTACGGCGCCAGCCGCGCACAGCTGGATGCATCCATTGCGCAATACGACGTGTCGGTGACCAATGCCGCGCGCGACGTCGGCACGCAGGCGGTTACCGCGCAGCAGATTGCTGCCCGCCGCGTGAAGCAACAAACGCAGATCAACGCCAACCAGGCACTGCTCGCCTCCGCTCGCGCACGCCAGGCGCGCGGTACGCAAGACGCCCGCCAGAGCCTCGCAGCCGAAGCGCAGCTGCTGCAACAGCGCGACCAGGCCGTCAGCCTGCGGGCGCAGGCGCTGAGCACGGACCTCGCGCTGATCAAGGCACTAGGCGGCGGCTATCGCTCGGACATCGACGCTGCCGCAGCGCCCAATTCCTCTTCTACCGCATCCACCTCGAATTCCGCCGGAGCCCCCGACCATGAGCGCCTCTGATACCTCCAAAGACGCCAACGACAGCGGCCTTGCCGCGAAGGATCCCGCCAAGCGCAGCCGGGCCCTGTTTATCGTCGCCGCGGTGTTCGTGCTTGCGGGGCTGATCTGGTTCCTGCTTTGGCTGTTCGTCTTCTCCAAACGCGAAAACACCGATAACGCCTATATAGGCGGCAACCAGGTTGCGCTGTCTTCACAGGTGTCCGGCACGGTCGTGGCGATTCTCACCGACGACACGCAGCGCGTCGAAGCCGGCCAGGTATTGGTGAAACTGGATCCCACCGACGCCGACGTGCGTTTGCGTCAAACCAGCAGTGCGCTCGCGCAGGCCGTGCGCCAGGTGCGCCAGCAGACGGATACCGTGAACAGCGCCGATGCAACGGTGGCCGCACGCCAGGTCGATCTGCGCAAGGCTCAGGCCGACTTGCAGCGCCACCTGCCGCTGGTCGCCGCGCAGGCCGAATCGCCGGAAATCGTGCAGCACATGCGTGACGCGGTCGCACAGGCGCAGGCAGCGCTGGACACGGCCAAGGCGCAAGCGGATGCTTCGCGCGCCACGGTCGAAGGTGTCGACATCGCGCAGAATCCGGCCGTGCAACAGGCCCGCGCCAATTTCCGCGCAGCCTGGATCGCCGCCCAGCGCAACACCATCGTCGCGCCGGTCAGCGGTTATGTCGCACAGCGCAGCGTGCAACTGGGCGCCAGCATCGCACCGGGCCAGCAACTGATGACCATCGTGCCGCTGCACGATCTGTGGATCGATGCCAACTTCAAGGAAAACCAACTAGGCCACATCCGCATCGGTCAGCCGGTGAAAATCAGCACCGACATGTATGGCAGCGACGTCGAATATCACGGCAAGGTGATCGGCCTTGGCGCCGGCACCGGTAGCGTGTTCTCGCTGCTGCCGGCGCAAAACGCCACCGGCAACTGGATCAAGGTCGTGCAGCGCGTACCGGTGCGCATCGCGCTGGATAACGGCGAACTCGACAAGCATCCGCTGCGCGTGGGCCTGTCGGCCGATGTGACGGTCGACATCACCAACGACCAGGGACCGGTGCTGGCCAGCGCATCGCAACAGCCTCCCGCCGAAACGTCGGTTTACGACCAGGTGGCGGCGCAGGCGGACGCCCAGGCCGAAAAAATCATCGACGCCAATCTCGGCACTTCCCACTGATTCCTGCCCAGCGATCCTTCCATGGCCGCTAATCCTGACCAAGCAGCACCGCTCAAGCCGTTGCACGGCACACCATTGGTGCTGCTGACCATCGCCGTCGCGTTCAGCACCTTCATGGAGGTGCTGGACATGACCATCGTCAACGTCGCGGTGCCGCACATCGCCGGCAGTCTTGCCGTCAGTCCGAACGAAGGCACCTGGACGATCAGTTCCTATTCGCTGGCCAGCGCGATCATGCAACCGCTCACCGGCTGGATCGCGCGGCGCTTCGGCGAAGTGCGCACCTTCGTCACCTCGGTGCTGCTGTTCGTGACGTTCTCGATGCTTTGCGGCATGGCGACCACGATGCCGATGCTGGTCTTCGCCCGCCTGATGCAGGGTGCGGGCTCCGGACCGATGGTGGCGCTGTCGCTCACCCTGCTGCTTTCCAGTTATCCGCGAGAACGCCAGGGCGTGGCGCTGGCGATGTGGGCGATGACCGTGGTGATCGCACCGATTTTCGGGCCGATCCTCGGCGGCTGGATCACCGACAACTTCTCCTGGCCGTGGATCTTCTACATCAATGCGCCGGTCGGCGTGCTTGCCGCCGTCATCACCTGGAGCTTGCTGCACAAGCGCGAAACCAAGACGGCCAAGGCGCCGATCGATGCGGTGGGCCTGATCTTGCTGGTCGTCGGCGTCGGCTGCCTGCAATTCATGTTGGACAACGGCAACGACCACGACTGGTTCAATTCCCCGCTGATCCTGACACTGGGCCTGATCGCACTGGTGTGCCTGACCTTTCTGGTGGTGTGGGAGATCCACGCCAAGCATCCGGTCATCGACCTTTCGCTGTTCAAGAAACGCAATTTCACCGTCGGTGTAATCAGCCTGTCGCTAGGCATGTTCGCCTTCTTCGGCATCAACGTGGTGTTTCCGCTGTGGCTGCAAACCACGATCAATTACACCGCGACCTGGGCCGGCCTCGCCGCGGCGCCGAGCGGCGTGCTGGCGTTCCTGCTTTCGCCGATCATCGGGCGCAACATGCACAAGATCGATCTGCGTGTTCTGGTGACCATCGCATTCGTCATCTTTGCAGGGACGTCGTACTGGTTCTCGACCTTCGACAGCGGGGCGTCGTTCGCTGCGCTGATCGTGCCGCGCTTCGTGATGGGCCTGGCGATTCCCTGCTTCTTCATCCCGCTCAACCAGATCTACCTCTCCGGCCTGCCGGGTTCGGAGATCGCCAGCGCATCGGGCCTTTCCAATTTCTTCCGCACGCTCGGCTCCAGCGTCTCCACCGCGGTGATGGTGACCCTGTGGCAGCACCGCGCCATCTACCACCACGCCTCGCTGACCGAATACGTGAGCCCGAACGCCCCGGCGGCGGGCGATTTCCTGCACAAGTTGTCGCACCTGGGCCTGAGCGCCAGCCAGCAACTGGGCTATATCAACCAGATCGTGGACCGCGAGGGGTACACCCTGGCCGTCAATGACGTGTTCTATGGCTGCGCCGTGCTGTTCGTGCTGCTGCTGCCCGTACTGTGGTTCGCCCGCCCGCCCTTTGGCAGCGCAGGCGGCGGGATGGGGCATTGACCGGGAAAACCGAGACCCGGGGTAGGAAAAACCTCCCTGCCCCCGCCCAACCCCTACACCATTGCTGCACCCCGGAGTGCAGCATGAATAGCTGAGTGCTGACTGGTGCGGCGCAATACCTTCTGTTAGTTTGTGCCGCATGGCACAAGCAAACCGAATCATCAAGAAGTACCCAAACCGCCGGCTCTACGACACGGAGATCTCCAGCTACATCACGCTGGAAGAAGTCCGTCAGCTGGTTCTGGATGGCGAACACTTCGAGGTCCGCGACGCCAAGTCGGGCGAGGACCTGACCCGCTCCGTACTGCTCCAGATCATTTCGGAGCACGAGGAGAAGGGGCAGCCGATGCTGTCGCCCCAGCTGTTGAGCCAGATCATCCGTTTCTACGGCGATTCCCTGCAGGGGTTCATGGGGCCGTACCTGGAGCGCAGCCTGCAGGTCTTCCTGGACCAGCAGCAGCAATTCCGCACCCAGCTCAACAGCCTGATGGGACAAACACCCTGGTCGATGTTGAATGACCTGACGCAGCGCAATATGGATGCCTGGAAATCGATGCAGAGCGGTTTTCTCGATGCCGCTTCGCAAGCAACGCCGAGCCCCGGGCAGCCCGGGCGCCCCGGCACCACCAAAAAACCCTGATCTTCATAGGCATGTCCCGCTGCAGCACAGCACGTGCTGCCGCGCGACATGCCTGGGAAGCCAATCGTGATGACTTCGTCAACGTCTGCCTCGCGTCTGGCCGTAGTGACCGGCGGCATCGGCGGCATCGGCACCGAAATCTGCATGCGGCTGGCCGACGCCGGCCGCCGGGTAATAGCCGTCGACCTGGCCACGCGTGGCGAACGCATCGAAGCCTTCCGTGAACAGGTCGCCGCCTACGGCAGCGCTATCCGCTTCGAGCCTTGCGACGTCAGCGATTTCAAAGCCTGCGGCGGCCTGATCGACCACGTCGAACGCAACATCGGCGCCGTCGACATCCTGGTGAATGCCGCCGGCATCACCCGCGATACCAGTCTGCGCAAGATGGATCCGCAGCACTGGCACGACCTGATGCGGGTAAACCTGGACGGCGTGTTCAACACCTGTCGGCACGTGATCGAAGGCATGACCTCGCGGCATTTCGGCCGCATCGTCAACCTCAGTTCGGTCAACGGCCAGACCGGCCAGTTCGGCCAGACCAACTACTCCGCCGCCAAGGCCGGCGTGCATGGCTTCAGCATGGCGCTGGCGCGGGAGGCCGCACGCAAGGGCGTCACCGTCAACACCGTCTCGCCCGGCTATTGCGATACCCCGATGGTGGCCGCGGTGCCGCAGGAAATCCGCCAGCAGATCATTGCCGATATTCCGGTGGGCCGCTTGGGCATGCCCGCGGATATCGCGCGCGCCGTGGTTTTTCTCACCGCCGACGACGCCAGTTACATCACCGGCGCGAATCTGCCGGTAAACGGCGGCTATTTCATGAGCTTCTGACGATTTCCGTCATTTGCCGCCAGCACCGTACTTGCAGTAAACGCCCAGTTGCGGAACAGTGATGTGCTTCCTCCCACGGGCTGCAGCATGACACGGCAAGCAATCACCTTGATCGGCGGCGGTTTGGTCGGCGCCTTGCTCGCACAGCAACTGGCCAAGCGCGGCTTCCAGGTGGAAATCTTCGAGAAGCGTCCCGATCCGCGCCGCGTCGGCTTTACCGGCGGACGTTCGATCAATCTCGCTCTGGCCGAGCGCGGCCTGCAGGCGTTACGCACGGCGGGGCTCGCGGAAGACGTGCTGCAACGCGCCGTGATGATGCGCGGACGCATGGTGCATCCGCTCGGCGGCACCTCCGGCTTGCAGCGTTACGGCGTGGACGACAGCGAAGTCATCTGGTCGGTCTCGCGCGGCGGTCTGAACATGCTGCTGCTCGACGCGGCGGAAGCGGCCGGCGTGAAAATGCATTTCGGCCAATCGCTGGTCGCCGCCGATCTGCACAGCAAACGCATCGTCCTGGCTGACGAAAACGGCACGCTGCATCAGCACGACGCGCCAGCGCTGATCGGTGCCGACGGCGCCGGTTCGGCCTTGCGCGCAGCGATGGACGATTACCAGTCGCTTGGCATCCGGGTCGAATCCTTGGGCCACGGCTACAAAGAACTGGAAATTCCCCCCGGAACCGGCAGCGAACGTTTCGCCATCGAGCCGCATGCGCTGCACATCTGGCCCCGCGGCGGCTACATGTGCATTGCCCTGCCGAACACCGAAGGCAGCTTTACCGTCACCTTGTTCCTGCCCGCGCACGGCCCTCATCCGAGTTTCGACACCTTGACGGATGCCGCTGCCGCAGCGTCTTTCTTCCGCCAGGATTTCCCGGATCTGCTTCCGCTGATCCCGCGTTTTGCCGAAGACTACGACAGCCATCCGGTGGGCACCCTGTCCACGCTTTACCTGGACCGCTGGCACGTGGACGGGCGCGCGCTGCTGATCGGCGATGCGGCACATGCCATCGTGCCGTTCCACGGCCAGGGCATGAATTGCGGTTTCGAAGACACCGTCGTGCTGGCCAACCTGCTGGCCGAAGCCGGACGAGACACGGGCGACGCCTTCGCCGAGTTCCAGCGCATCCGGCAACCCAACGCCAACGCGATCGCCGCGATGGCCCTGGAAAACTACATCGAAATGCGCGACTCCGTCGCCGATCCGCATTACCTGGCCAAGCGCGAACTGGGCGCACGGCTGGCCGAACGCGCGCCAACGCATTTCATGGCACGCTATCGCATGGTCACCTTCACTCACCTGCCTTATGCGTACGCGTTTGAACGCGGCCGCGCGCAGGACATACTGCTCGAACAATTGCTGCACGGTTCGACCAGCGCCGACGATGTGCAGCTCGATGCAGCCGTGACGACGCTTCAAGCCACGCTGCCTCCGCTACCTCAATTACGCCATGGATAATTCACTGATCGATACCTACCGGCACGCCGACTACCGGGTGCGCCTCACACGCGGCGGCTGGGTTTCCATCCACGTCGATGCCGCCTTGCCCTCCACCTTGCACACGCTGATCGGCGAACGGAACTGGGCCTTCATCACGGCCTGGAATCCGGGTTCGCAGCCGCAACCGCGCGCCCAGAACCATGCTGCGCAACATGCCCTGCTCGCTTCCCTGCGCCGCCTGCCGCGAACCATCGCCATCCGGCCGGGCATCGGCGTGGGTGGTGCCTGGCGCGAGGCCAGCCTGTTCGTGGTCGGCCCCAACTTGGCCGACATCGACGAGCTGGCGCAGCAATTCCAGCAGAACGCCTACGTGCATGGCCTGGGGCTGGGGTACGCCCGCCTGCGCCTCAGCAGTGACAGACCACCGCATGGACAAGCGGGCTGAACCATTCCAACAATGCCAGGAATGAATCCCAGCCCGTCCGCCACGCCCCTGCTAGAAGCCCGTGCCCTGCGCTTTCACCGCCAGGATGAACCCGTGTTCGGCCCGCTGGATTTTCGTCTCGACGCCGGTGAGCTCACCCTGATCGAAGGCGACAACGGCAGCGGCAAAACCACCTTGATGCGCATCCTTACCGGCTTGCTGCATCCGGAAGAAGGCGAGCTGTACTGGCGCGGCGAGCCGCTGACCTGGGAGCGCTGCAACGGCGAGGTGGTTTTCCTGGGGCACCAACTGGGCTTGAAAGCGGAATTGAGCCCGCGCGAAAACCTGGCGTTTTCCATCGGCCTGCACGGCCATCGCGAACACAGCCACATCGACGATGCGCTGGCGCGGGTCGGCCTGGCCGGCTACGAGCACGAACCGGTGCGCAAGCTCTCCGCCGGACAGAAAAAGCGCGTGGCGCTTGCGCGCCTGCTGCTGATCCCCGCCGTGCTTTGGCTGCTGGACGAACCTTATGCCAACCTGGACCGCACCGGCATCGAACTGGTGAACGGCCTGCTGGAAGCACACGTCGCGCACGGCGGCGCCGCTTTGGTCACCAGCCACGGTGCCGTGCAGTTCCATGGCGGCGAGCCGCAACGGATCCGCCTGCATGACTGACACGCGACGTCCCGGTTTGGGACATGCCTGCGTGGCGGTACTGCGCCGCGATCTCACCCTGGCCTGGCGCCAGCGCGGCGACGTGATGCTGCCGGTACTCTATGCATTGATCGTCACGTCGCTGTTTCCTTTCGCGCTGGGTCCGGAAGATGCCCTGCTGCGCCGGATCGCCGGCGGCGTGGTGCTGGTAACGGTGCTGCTGGCGATGCTGCTCGCGCTCGATGCGATGTTTCGCGGCGACATCGAAGACGGCTCGCTGGAACAACTTATGCTGGCGCCGCAGCCGCTGTCGCTGATGCTCGGCATGAAAATCCTGGCGCACTGGGTGGCCACCGCCGTGCCGCTGATCGTGATCGCGCCATTGCTGGCCAGCATGCTGCACCTGCCCGCCTCCGTCATACCTGTATTGGTATTGGCCTTGCTGCTGGCGACCCCGCTGCTCAGCCTGCTCGGCGGCATCCTGGTAGCGCTTACGGCCGGCACGCGACGCTCTGGTATGCTCCTGGCGCTGATGCTGCTGCCGCTGTGCGTGCCGGTGGTGATCTTTGCCGCCGGGGCCTTGGCAGCCGCCCAGGAGGGGCTGCCGTGGATCGCCCCTATCGCATGGTTGGGTGCGGCGCTCGTCCTGGCCGTCGTGCTCGCTCCTTTGGCATGCGCGGCCGCACTCCGAATAGCTCTGGATTCGTAGCCATGGCCAACTGGATCCCCTTGTGGTTGCACAAACTCAGCTCCCCGCCGGTGTTCTACCGGTTCGCGGGTACGCTGCGGCCATGGGCCATCGCCTTGGCGCTAGTGCTTGGCCTGGTGGCGCTTTACGGCGGCCTGGTGCTGGCACCGCCGGATTACCAGCAGGGCGACGACTACCGCATCATCTTCATCCACGTGCCGTGCGCCTGGATGAGCCTGTTCATCTACGCACTGATGGGCATCGCCGCCTTCATCGCGCTGGTTTGGCGCATCAAGCTGGCTGAAGTGGTGGCCATGGCATCGGCACCGATCGGTGCCGCGTTTACCTTCATCACCCTGGTGACCGGATCGCTGTGGGGCGAGCGCATGTGGGGCACCTGGTGGACCTGGGATGCGCGACTCACATCCGAACTGGTGCTGCTGTTTTTGTACCTGGGTGTGATCGCCCTGTATCACTCGTTCGAAGATCGCCGGCAGGGCGCGCGCACGGCGGCTTTCCTCGCGCTGATCGGCATCGTCAACGTACCGATCGTGCATTTCTCGGTGAACTGGTGGAACACCTTGCACCAGGGTTCCACCATCCGCCTGCTCGGCCCTTCCACCATTGCACCCTCGATGATCTGGCCGCTGCTCACCATGATGATCGCCACCAAGTGCTATTACGTCGCCAGCCTGTTCGGCCGTGCACGTGCCGACCTGCTGGCGCTGGAAAGCGGCAAGGACTGGGTGCGCCAGATCGCCGAAGGCGAGGTGCGCCGATGAGCGGTTCGCTGCAATCGTTCTTCGCCATGGGCGGTTATGCCGCTTATGTGTGGCCGGCCTACGGCGTGTTCTTCGTCGTGCTGCTGATCGACTGGCTGGCGCCGCAATGGAGGCAGCGTCGCGTGTTGCGCGAATTGCGCGGGCGCCTCGCACGACAGGAAGCACGCAAAGAACGTCCCCATCGAAACTCCGCCGCATCCACCTGATGCGACGCCACCGACTTGCAGCGCAACCATGAATCCCACGCGTCAACGCCGACTTACTCTCGTCATCGCCATACTCGCGGCCGTCATCGTGGCAGCGGCGCTGATCGTCTACGCCTTGCAGCAGAACATGAACTACCTGTTCACGCCCAGCCAGGTGCAGGCCGGTGATGCCACGCACTACAAGACCTTCCGCCTCGGCGGCATGGTGAAACAAGGTTCGATCCAGCGCAGCAGCGACTCGCTCAAGGTCACCTTCACCGTCGTGGATGCCGGCGGCGCGATGCCGGTGGAATACACCGGCATCCTGCCGGACCTGTTCCGCGAGAACCAATCGGTGATCGCCACCGGGCATCTGGACGGCGCGCGTTTCGTCGCCACCGAAGTGCTGGCCAAGCACGACGAAACCTACATGCCCAAGGAACTGAAGGACGCGATGGCCAAGGCGCACGCTGGCAAGCACATCGACGAATCCGTCAACCAGGACAAGCAGCAGCTATGACACCTGAACTTGGCCAGCTTGCCCTGATCCTGGCGCTGATGCTGGCGCTGGCGCAAAGCATCCTGCCGCTGGTCGGCGCGTGGCGCGGCAATCAGGCGCTGATGGCGGTGGCGCGGCCGGCGGCGACCGGCCAGGCCGTCTTCGTGGCGCTGGCTTTCGTCATCCTGGTGTGGGCGTTTCTGCACTTCGATTTCTCGGTGCAATACGTGGCCGACAACTCGAACCTGCAACTGCCCTGGTACTACCGCATCGCCGCGGTGTGGGGCGCGCACGAAGGCTCGATGTTGCTGTGGGTGCTGATCCTCAATGTGTGGACCGTTGCGCTGGCGCTGTTCAGCCGGCAATTGCCGCAAGTGTTTTTGTCGCGCGTGCTCGGCGTGCTCGGCATCATTTCGGTCGGGTTCCTGTGCTTCATCTTGTTTACCTCCAACCCGTTCGGACGCCTACTGCCGATGCCGCCGGACGGCGCCGACCTCAATCCGGTGCTGCAAGATCCGGGCATGACGTTCCATCCGCCCGTGCTGTACATGGGCTACGTCGGCTTCTCGGTGGCGTTCGCGTTTTCCATTGCCGCGCTGCTCGGCGGATCGATGGAACAGTCCTGGGTGCGCTGGGCGCGCCCGTGGACCAATGCGGCATGGGGTTTTCTTTCCTGCGGCATCGTCGCGGGCAGCTGGTGGGCCTATGCGGAACTGGGCTGGGGCGGCTGGTGGTTCTGGGATCCGGTGGAAAACGCCAGCTTCATGCCGTGGCTGGTGGGTGTGGCGCTGATCCACGCGCAAGCGGTGACGGAAAAACGCGGCTCGTTGCGCGCGTGGACCATCCTGCTTTCACTGTTCGCGTTTTCGTTGTCGCTGCTGGGCACCTTCCTGGTGCGCTCGGGCATTCTCACCTCGGTGCACGCGTTCGCCTCCGATCCGCGCCGCGGTACGTTCATCCTGTGCTTCCTGGCCATCGTGGTGGGCGGTTCGCTGCTGCTGTATGCATTGCGCGCGCCCAAGGTTGCCGGTGGCAAAGCCTTTGCGCTGGTTTCGCGCGAAAGCGGCATCCTGGTCGGCAACCTGATGTTTACCGTCGCCGCCGCCATGGTGCTGCTGGGCACCCTGTTTCCGCTGTTGGGCGATGCGCTGAACTTGGGCAAGATTTCCGTCGGTCCGCCCTACTTCGGCCTGCTGTTTCCGCTGCTGATGTTGCCGGTGATGCTGCTGCTGCCGTTCGGGCCTTTTCTGCGCTGGGGCAAGAGCGACGTACCGGTGCTCAAACAGGTGCTGGTGCGCACGGGGATCGCGGCAGTGGCCTGCGCGATATTGGCCGCGTTCTTCGTGCAAGGGCAGTTGAAGGCCATTGCCGGCGTGGCCTGCGCGGTATGGGTAGGCACTGGCGTGGTGCTGTATGCGTTGAAGCGCTGGCGTGAAATGCCGCGCGGACGCCGCTATCCGGCCGAAATGGCCGGCATGCTGCTGGCCCACGTGGGTGTCGCGATTTTCGTGATCGGCGTGCTGCTGTCCGAATCGCTCAGCGTGACCCGCGACGTGCGCATGTCGCCCGGCCAGGTCGCAGTGGTCGGCGGTTACGAATTCCGTTTCGACGGCGTCACGCAGGCAATCGGTCCCAACTGGGAAGCGGAGCAAGGCGTGGTCACTGTGTCGCGCAATGGATCGACCATTGCCGTGATGCATCCGCAGAAGCGCACCTATGTGCACGAGCAGGTGCAGACCGAATCGGCCGTCGATCCGGGCATCACCCGCGACCTGTACGTGGCGCTGGGCGAGCCGATGGATCCGAACCGCATCCAGGGCGCCTGGGCGCTGCGGCTGTACACCAAGCCCTTTATCCGCTGGATCTGGGGCGGTGGCCTGTTGATGATGCTGGGCGGATTCGTCAGCGCCGCCGATCGCCGCTTTCGCGTGAAGCGCGAGGCGGAAGCAACGCAGCCCATCGCCACGTCCGCGCAGGAGGCGCAGGCATGAGCCGCTTGCTGCCGTTCTTCGGCTTTGTGCTGCTGGCCGCCCTGCTCGGCTTCGGCATCTGGTGGAACAGCTCGCACGATCCCACCGCCGTACCCTCGCCGCTGATCAACAAGCCGGCGCCATCGTTCGCGCTGCCCAAGCTGGATGTTCCCTCGCAGATGGTGAGCAAGGAATCCATGCTCGGCAAACCTTATCTGGTAAATGTTTTCGCCAGCTGGTGCTTTGCCTGCGGCGAAGAACATCCGGTGCTGATGGCCGAGTCGAAAACCCTGGGCATCCCGGTGATCGGCTACGACTACAAGGACGACGCCGCCGACGCCAAAGCCTGGCTGGCCCAGCACGGCAATCCCTACGACGTGGTGATCGCCGATCCCTCCGGCCACACGGCGATCGATTTCGGCGTCTACGGCGCACCGGAAACCTTCCTGATCGATGGCAAAGGCGTGATCCGCTACAAGCGCATCGGCCCGCTGACGCCGGACGTCATTGCGCAGCAGCTCAAGCCGGCGATCGCGGCGCTGCAAAAGGAAGCGCCGTGATGCTGCAGCACGCGATCTTTCCAAGAAGCGCTGTCTCTTCCTGCCGTACCGGCACTACCTGGATCGCCGCCCTCGCCACCCTGATGCTCGCGCTGTTGATCGTCAGCAGCACGGCATCGGCGCAGGCGATCGATCCGCTGCCGTTTCGCGATCACGCCGAAGAATTGCGCTTCCAGCATCTCACCAGCGAACTGCGTTGCCTGGTCTGCCAAGATGAAAACCTGGCCGACTCCAACGCCGACTTCGCCCGCGACCTGCGCCACAAAGTGTTCGAGCTGATGCAGGAAGGCCAGAGCGATGCGCAGATCAAGCAATACCTGGTCGATCGCTATTCCGACTTCGTGCTCTACGACCCGCCGGTCAACGCGCACACCTGGCTGCTGTGGTTCGGCCCCTTGCTGATTCTGATCGCCGGCGGTTTGGTGGTCGGCTACACCATCCGCAAGCGAAGCCAGGCCGGCACGCCTTCCGCACCGACCGACAATGGGGAAGATTGGTGAAATCGGTTTTCTACATAGCCGCCGCAGTGATGATCGCTGTGGCGCTGGCTTTACTGCTGCTTCCCTTGCTGCGGCATGGCCGCCGCACCGGCAGGCCGCGCAGCGTATTCGTGCTGATGCTGGTTATCGCACTGGTCGTGCCGGTGGGTTCGGCGCTGCTCTACCTCAAGATCGGCACGCCCTCCACGCTTAGCGGCGTAGCCACCCAGACGCAGACGGCCATGGACATCAACCAGGCCCTGGATCAACTGCGCGCACACCTGGCGAGCCAACCCGACGACGCACGCGGTTGGAAGCTGCTGGCGCAGGCCACCGAGGAAATGCAGCAGCCGGAACAGGCCCGCGACGCGTTCGACCACGTGCTCAAGCTCACCCCGAACGACACTGTCGCGATGGTGGGCTGGGCCGAAACGGATGCTTCCACACGCCCGGATCACCTGATCCAGGGCCGCGCCCGCAGCCTGCTGCAACAGGCGGTCAAACTGGAACCCGACAACCAGCGCGCGCTGTGGCTGCTCGGCATCAGCGATTACCAGCAAGGCCAATATGCCGATGCGGCCGCCACCTGGCGCGTGCTGCAACCGCAGCTGCAGCCCGGTTCCAGCGTGGCTCAGGCCGTCGCCAAGCAGATTGCCCTGGCGGATGCACGCGCCAGCGGCGCGCCGGCACCCGCTTCGAGCACGGCGGCGGCGCCAGCCAGTGCGAACGGCGTAGCCCTGCAAATCAACGTTGCGCTGGCGCCCGCACTGAAAACCAAGCTCGCGACAGGCGAGACTTTGTTCGTCTATGCTCGCGCCGAAAACGGCCCGCCGATGCCGCTGGCCGTGGCACGGCTCGACGCCAAGCAGTTGCCAACGAAGGTGACGCTGAGCGATGCGATGAGCATGCTGCCCTCGATGAAGCTTTCGTCGGTACCGCGCGTATTCGTGGGCGCACGCATCAGCCGCAACGGGGAAGCCATGGCCCAGGCCGGCGACCTGGAAGGCAATGCCGGTGTCGTGGCGACAGACAGCAAAACACCGATCAACATCGTGATTGATAAAGTACACGATTGATCGGGCAGACTCCCTGATTGCAGGGAGCTGCCATTTTTCTAAGGACAGGTCATGAGCGACGCACGCCAATATTTCCAACTGCCCTCGCCGTTCGCGATGAAACGCGGCGGCGCACTGCATGGCGCGCACGTGGCCTACGAAACCTGGGGCCGCTTGAACGAAGCGCGCGACAACGCCGTGCTGATTCTCACCGGCCTTTCGCCGAGTGCGCATGCGGCTTCGAACGATACCGACCCCACCCCCGGCTGGTGGGAAGGCATGCTCGGCCCCGGCAAGGCGATCGACAGCTCGCGCTGGTTTGTCATCTGCGTGAACTCGCTGGGCAGCGACAAAGGCTCCACCTGCCCGGCATCGATCAACCCCGCCACCGGCGAGCCTTACCGGCTGAGCTTTCCCGACCTGTCGCTGGAAGACGTGGCCCATGCGGCTCACGCCATGGTCGCCAGCCTGGGCATCGACACACTCGCCTGCCTGATCGGCTGCTCCATGGGCGGCATGAGCGCGCTGGCCTACATGCTGCTGCACCCCGGCAGCGTGCGCACGCACATCAGCGTCGACACCGCCCCGCAGGCGCAGCCGTTTGCCATCGCCATCCGCTCGCTGCAGCGCGAGGCGATCCGGCTCGATCCGCATTGGAACGACGGCCAATACGACGCCGCGCAATATCCCGATATCGGCATGAGCATTGCGCGCAAGCTCGGCGTGATCACCTACCGCTCGGCGATGGAGTGGAACGGCCGCTTCGCACGCATCCGCCTGGATCCGGAACAGCGCGAAGACCAACCCTTCGGCTTCGAATTCCAGGTGGAGTCCTACCTGGAAGGCCATGCGCAACGCTTCGTGCGCACCTTCGATCCCAACAGTTATCTCTACCTCTCGCGCGCCAGCGACTGGTTCGACATCAGCGAATACGGCAACGGCCACGTGCAGGAAGGCCTCAAGCACATCCACATCGAGCAGGCCCTGGTGATCGGCGTCAGCACCGACATCCTGTTTCCGCTGGAGCAGCAGGAACAGATTGCCGAAGGCCTGGAAGCGGCCGGCGCAAAGGTGGAATTCGTGGCACTGGATTCACCGCAGGGCCACGATGCGTTCCTGGTCGATATCGACAACTACAGCCGTGCCATCGGCGGGTTTCTTTCACGCCTGTAGCCAACCGCACCCGTGCCATTCCCGCTTTCTCGGGAATGGCAGCGATGAGGTCAAAGCGGCATCGGCTCGAACTCCGCGAACATCGCCTCCGCCTCGGGCAACTCGCCCAGCGGCACGTATTCGCAGGTATTGGCGAAGCGCTCCCACAAGTCCGCCACGCGCGAGCTGTTGTGGGCCGCCTCGATCGCCCCGTGTTCCCACTCGAACACCTCCACGATCGTCCCATCCTTGGCCCGCATGGCCTGGGCCGGCCGCTCGGTCACCAGGCCCAGTGTGCGCAGGCATGGCACGTGCTCGCGAACCAGCGCCTCCAGCGCCCCCGCACACCCCGGCTTCGGACGGTAAGCTACAATCACCATCGTACCCATGGATCCCCCCGTTGGGCTTGATCAGGCATTGATCGATAAGGAAGGCTAGCAGAGATGCCTCGCCGAGGCTTCAGCCGGTTCGTTCTGTCATTCGGGGTTGTCTGCGGCCCCCAGATTTACCCGAGATCGCCATGCTCACCACGGAATTCCCCGGCTGTCAGAAGCTCATCCACGCCATCGACGAAGCCGTCGCCAAGGGCTCCACGCCTGCGATCACCGACAGCCTGCGCAACAGCCTGTGCAAGCTGATCCGCAACCAGGAAATCGTGCTGCCCGCCTGCGTCTTCGAGACCGCCGAGAACCGCTACGCCCGCCGCGAGCTGTACCACAGCGACGACCTCGGCTACTGCGTGGTGGCCATGACCTGGGGCCCCGGCCAAGGCACCCCCATCCACGACCATTGCGGCATGTGGTGCGTGGAAGGCGTGTGGAGCGGCGCCCTGGAAGTGGTGCAGTACGAGCGCCTGCCCGACGAGGACGGCCTGTGCCAGTTCCAGCCGGTCGGCTCGATCCAGGCCGGCCCCGGCTCCGCCGGCAGTCTGATCCCCCCTCACGAGTACCACACCATCCGCAACGCCAGCGATGACGCCGTGGCCGTGAGCCTCCACATCTACTCCGGCAACATGACCCACTGTGCCGTTTTCCAGCCCAAGGGCCAGGACCACGGCTACGAGCGCTCCGACCGTCAACTGAGTCTCGACCCGGTCCACTGAAACCTGCATAATAGGCGTTCGCTCACGTGCCGGTGTGGCGGAATGGTAGACGCGGTGGACTCAAAATCCACTGGCAGCGATGTCGTGTAGGTTCGAGTCCTATCACCGGTACCAGTGACGAGTTTCAAGCAGCAACGAAACTCAGTAAGCCGAAAAGCCCGCAGTAGTGCGGGCTTTTTTGTGTCTGAAATCCCGCAAGTAACCTCGTGAGCTCGCGGTAAGCTGATGGCACTCATCGGCAATTTTGATCACTTCTGCACGAAGTGCCCACCACCGTCGTAATTCCATCTCAGCGGAGCAACATCACCGCTTGGCCGAAATAGAAGGCTGGCCGTCGTCACATTGACACCATGTATCCATATGGATACATTTTTCCGCATGTACGCGATCCAGCAATCGGACGAATTCGCGGCTTGGCTCAAAGGTCTACGGGATCAGACCGCAAAGGCTAAGGTTATCGTGCGCATCAAGCGTCTTGCCGAGGGCAACCTAGGAGATGCAAAGCATTTCGATGGCATTACGGAACTGCGCATCGACTATGGACCTGGTTACCGGGTCTACACGGCAAGGAAGGGCAATACGGTCTATCTGTTGTTGTGCGGTGGCGACAAATCGAGCCAAGGCAAAGACATTCAGAAAGCAAAGAAGATTTTCGCGGCGAATGTAAATGCCTGACCACCGCTCATGACGGCACAAATCAAGTCCTCTCACGATTAAATAGGAGCTGGGCCATGCCTACAAAATTCTCGGCGTTCGACGCTGCCGAATATCTCGACAGTGACGAAGCCATTGCAGCCTATGTGAACGAAGTCATCGCGACGGGCGATGATGATCTCTTTCTGTCCGCGTTGTCGGACGTTGCGCGTGCGCGCGGCATGTCTCAGGTTGCCAAGAACAGTGGCCTGGGTAGAGAGAGCCTTTACAAAGCGCTCAAGCCTGGTGCAAAACCGGGATTCTTTACCATTGCAAAAGTGGTTACTGCGCTTGGCGTAAATCTTCGGCTGGTCGTTGAGAGCACCAAGCCAAAGCCCAGGAAAGCGACCCGAAAAAGTGTGGCAAAGAAAAAAAGCGGCAAATCCGCTGCTACTTCATCACGGAAGCGCGCGGCTGCTTAACTCAGCCCTTCCGCAAAATGATCCGATACAGGGATGCGCGCGCTTTTTGCCGCCCTCACGCGATCGCTATTGGCAAACATCCGAACTGATGACGGTTGACCATGAAGGCTAATTAACGAGGCTTCCCGCTCCGGCCAAGATTGTGAAGCCAAGGAGGTTTCAACTGATCAAGGAAAGTGCACCATCACCAGAGATCCAAGCAGTTGGAGGAAATCTAAAGCCTCATTCCAAGCCAAATTACAGACTCTGTAGCCAAGGCTACAACCGGGCGCAATGTTCGACACCAAAAGCTTTCGCTTGAAACGTGTGCAGCGGATCGATCATGATGCTCCCTTTCCTCCGTAACTATCACGAAAATTGCGGAAACCGCCGCTTCGTCAACACCCCGAAGTTGCTCCAATTGCTGTTCCAAATGCCTTAGCACCACACTTTCAACCGCAACCGTTGTCGCGGCTATTGCTGAATGCCCCAGTAGCCCCGTAATTAAGCCGAGCAAGAATCCACCAGCGCCGCAGAGCGCATAGCTTTTGCACCGTGGCCGCCCCCGACGCTCAAGTTCAGCGGCAAAAATGGCCCGGTGACGACGTTCATGCGACCTGAATTCCGTAAGTTCTGGAACGAGGTCGCGTGCCCGCAATCGAGCCATCCAAATCTGGCCGGTATAGATGGAAATCGCGCCAAACTCGCCCGCGTGGTTCACCTTCATGATTCGGCTTCCCAGATCCATCTGTGCTCGCACTCCAATGCGCTTCCTCGGGCCTGTGAGGTCTGTACTTGAGTCGAAAACGGGCCTCCCACACAATAGACTCTTACTTCACGATGGAACAACCCCATCCATCGTATTCGCCATTGTGCCCCAGCGCGGCTCCATGCAACTCAATCGTGACCTCGTCCATTCGCGATGGTTGGTCGACCCTGTCAAATGCAACGTCAAATTGTTCGCCAGATGCACCAGTCGTGTGCGATATGTTGTAGCCATTCGAGCGAAGATATGAAACAAAACCATCGCTTCCACTTTGCGTTTTAAAGATAGCAAAGTGATCGATTTTCCTTGGCGCTTCAATTTGATCACCGTGTTCTCGTAACTTATCTATCAAATTACGGTTGCTAATCCGCTGAAAATCCTCTGCAGACGGATAAAGAAAGTTCCAGTAGACGGACCAGTCCGCGTCAGCGCGAGTGCCGGTTTCAAATTCATAATCAGGCCATTTGGCCATGGCGTTCCGAAGAACCGCCTCAATGGTGCTGTCGTCTGTATAGAAGTAGAAGTCGCGGTGTCCGCCACACGTATTCCGCCCGACATAGATCGACCGTCCGCTGTGCCCGATGGACTCGGAAACGCCGTCTTCGAGCGCGATTAGCGCCTCATATTCGTCCTGACTGGACAACCCATCCGGTCTCGGCTGTTGCATGCGAACGCTTAAAAATGCCAAATTCGGAAACTGGACTAACGGTGCCCCACTGGCAATTCCAAGGTCAACGAAGATCGATGCCGGCATATCGTCGACTAGCAGACGGTAGAAATCCCATTGGTCTGACATTTGCGTTTCCCTGTCGAATGACGATACTGAATAATAGCGCCGGCGGGCGTGCCGTCCCGGCGGAAGCCAGTGTTGCAAACGTACCCGTCAGTTCGTCCGATAGATACCGTAAGGGCCATTTACTGTGCCGAAATACGGCCCCTGCGCGTGCTTCAGGAAAAACAGATATGTTGCACCAACTTTGCAGCAGATTGGATTTTCTTCCGCAATCGGCCCATCGAACAGAACCAGGATCTTTGAAGTTTTAGCGCCATTAAGTTGTTCAACGATTTTGATGGCCGCACAACTGTACATTTTCAAACAATTGGTCAGCGAAACAGATGTAACTTTACCAATTACAACCACGTCAGAGTTGGCAACCTTTTCCCCCAGCGTAACTTCGTCGTATTGATTCGCCGAGGCGGTCGTGGACCACGAGCCCATCGCCGCAGCCAAAGCAAGAATGTGCAATATTCGTCTCTTCATAGCTCATCCCTGATGTTTCGTCTCGGATCATACTCGTGCCAACAAAACCCGAATACGCCGCAGGTGCACCCAGCGGCCAACGCCGAATGATCAGTTGGCGCCTTTCGCGATGCCGAGATCTTAAAAGTGAGCACGCCCTGGCGGGTGCACGCATTGCCACTCACACCGAGCGCGTCGCCTCCACCGGCGGCACACGCGACGCGCGCAACGCCGGTGCCAACGTCGCCGCCTGTCCCAACAGCAGTAGCACGACAGCGCCAAGCAGCACATAAAGCGGCGAGACGCGCTGCATTTCGAACCGCATTACCAGCCACTGGCTGAGGCTGACAGCCAAAACCGTCCCCACCACCAGCCCGCCCACGCAGATCACCAGGTTCTCGGTAAGGAAGTAAGAAAGAATATCGTTGCGCGTAGCACCCAGGGCGCGCCGTACGCCGATCTGCTTGCGACGCTGCGCCACCCAAAAGCTGGTGAGCCCAACGATGCCGGCCGCGGTGATCATCAGCAACAGCAGGCAGATGGCGCCCATCATCAGTGCCAGTCCGCGGTCGTCCTTGTAGGCTTGTGCGCGCACCTCCGCAAAGGTGCGTACCCCATCATTTTCAGCATCGGGAATAATGCGCAGGCGATTGATCTTGAAAAGCGCGTCGGGCGCCGCCTTGGTCAGCGTATCCAGTTGCCCGGGTTGAGTGCGTATCAGGTAGGCGTTGGCCTTGTCGACAAGCACCGTCGGGTCGAGCAGGACGTAATTGTAAGTCGCATCAGTCCAGGTACCTGCCGAGAACCCGGCCATATTGCCGGTGATGCCGACAATGGTGCTGGGCGTTGCGGAACTGCCCACATAAACAGGCTTGCCCAGCGCCGATCCGTCCGGATAAAGACGCTCGGCCAGCGCCTTGGTGATGATGACCACCGAAGGCGAAGAAAGGTCGTGCGAATCCAGCATGCGCACTTCGTCGGCGCGGAAATTGCGACCGGCGATCAGCTTGGCGCCCAGTACCGACAGCACGTGCTCGTCACCGAAGAAACGCGCCGCATCAATCGCCCGGCTGGGATCTTCCGGCTTGATGCTCAGGTTGGAGTCCCAGCCGCCGCCACGTAGCGGATAGCCATAGCTCACCGCCACGTCCTGCACGCCCGGTAGCTGTCGCAAGGCTTGCATGTCCGTGCGAATCAGTGCGCTGAGATCCGCCCCTTTGGCGTTGGTCCATTCGTTGCGAACCGTCAGCAGATTTTCTTCGATGACGCCGGTAGGCCGGTCCACGCGCGTAACGCGCTGATGAATGATAAACAGCGCATTGCAGACGATCGCCAGGGTCAGTGCGATCTGCAAACCGATCAGCAAGGTGCCGACCTTGTGGCGCTTCAATGCGGCAAGAACAGGAGTGATCTGCAGCATGCACGTACTCTCAATTGGTTTTCAGCTGCCAGGCGGGCTGCACTTTCGCCGCTCGCCAGGTGGGATAAAGCGCCGCCAGCACCGCGGCCAAGATGGCCACGCCCAGGGTCGACGCCATCAACTTCAGATCGACGGTGGCCAAGCGCGCGACCCGCGCGTCGAAGACCAGGCCGATGCTCCACACACCCACCCCAGTCAGCAGCAGGCCCAGCACGCCCCCAGCTAGGCCGATCGCCGCACCTTCGAGCAGGAATTGCGCATAGATGGTGCGGCGCGATGCCCCCAGGGCACGACGCACGCCGATCTCCGGCGCGCGTCGCAGGAATTTGGCCAGCAACAGGCCCACGGTGTTGACCAGGCAGATCAGCAAAAAACCCAACGATACGTAGAGCGAAAGCGAAGTTTCCGGCGGCACCACGTGTTCGTGATCCAGCCATTGCGTGACGTTGCGCAGCCAGATATTGGGCGGCCACTCGAAGCGACCCACGCGCTGTTGTTCGGCAGCGTAATCCTGCAGGTACTGACGGTAGGTCCGGGCATCGGCCGTGCTCGGCAATTCGACCCAGTGCAACAGCCAGACGCAATCGGAGTGCAGAAATGCATCCCAGCCGTTGCCGTTATTTTCGTCGGGGCAGTCCGTATTGCCGGCCGTGATGAGCTGCTGGTCGACGGCACGGCTCATAGGGATAAACAACTGGATCGGATTGCCAAACGGTCCCACGCTGATCGGATCGAAGAACCGCGGTTGCGGGTCCCAGCTGTCGATCACACCGGTAATGCGGTATTCCTGCCCATTGAGGTCGATCTGCTGCCCTACGCTGTTGACGCCATGGAACAGGCGTTCGTTGAGCGCGCGCCCGATCACCACTACCGGCGTTCGATTCTGATCGTCGGAGGCAGACCAGCCGCGGCCATAGAGAAAAGGAATGTCGAACATCTTGAACGCATCGGCATACATCGCGTAACTGCTCGAGCGAATCGGCCGAAGATCCGCATTTGCAGGGATCACCGACAACAATACCGGATAGAGGGAAGTCTCCCTGATCGCCTTGTGCGTCTGCTGCAGAGCCAGCGCATCGGTGTAGTCCAGCTCATCCGGCGGCTCGCCTTTCTTATTGTGCTGCGGCCCGTAGTTGTCGATCTGCACCGCGTAAAGCTGTGAAGCTTTTTCCGGTATCGGATTTCCCGACACGACGCGGAACACCGAATACGCGGTCATGGAAGCCGCAACGCCCACCCCGATCGCAATCACCATCAACGCGGTGAGGATAGGATTGCGGCGCAGGCTGCGCAGGCCCAACTGAAAGTAGTAAGCGAACATCCGGTGTCACTCGATGGCACGTCTCCCAGTCTTGTATGCAATCGACGGGCCATCGAGCGCCGCGATCCGCACCGTTCGAATTCAATCAGTTAGGGCGTGTCCATCGATACGATCGCCTGTCCGCGGACACCGCCGAGCGGACAGGCGGACAGAGGCGTGGCTCCAACAGGCGCCTACTCAAAGAGACATGCGCATGGGCTCATCCCCTTCCCTTTCATGCACCGGATAACCCATCAAAGCCAGTATTCGTCCCTAGCCATCCGCGTCATAGTCCATCACGACGACCCAATCCGATTTTTCTACGCGGTACCCGCGTGCGTTAATGAGGTAATCCGTTACGGCGCGCACGTGGGCTGCCCCGTACGTGATGACGACCAACCGCGGCTCGTCCGCCCGGGCTAACGAGGCCTCGATCATACTTATCAATCGATTATCCCTGGTCTCAATGAACGCCTTTTCAAAACCCGGAATGGTGTCTTTATCAAGAACTTCGTCGCGGCTCTCCAGATCATCCAGCGTAAGGCGCTTTGCCAGCGATCTCCTGGTCGCGGTCACATAGAGCCACGCTCCCAAAAGGGGGGGTAAGTGTCACCACCATCAAGCGAAAATACCAAGGAATTTTCCGCCAATCGGCGTCGAACTCACCGCTGCTTACGTCACCCCAGATTAAACGGGCAGACAAATCTTGCAATCGCAGAGCTTGCCCCTGGGTTACGAGCCCAAGACGCCGCCGCCGGGTAACCCATCGATAGCTGGTCGTCAGCAAAGCTGTTCGAGCCGAGGCAACACCTTCGAAAATAATCTCGTCGCAATCGGCGAGCGCCGATTGAATGGCGTGGTAATAACGCTCCGTCCCGATGTGAATCATGGGGAAAATCAGGAATTCGACTGGGTTGTTCTGGCTCTTGAGGCGATAACTGGCAGAACGAAGTCCGAAGACACTATTTTCAATAAACTGCAAAGCGAAACTCCTTCGTTGACGGTGCGCGAAGATCGGGGGCCAGATTGGGCAAGGTCCACGTTTGATGATCTGCGGCGTGAGCCCAACCTTGATCCATCATCACTGTGGTCTACCAATTTAACCCGATTCCGATCTTGCCCTTGGAAGGGCACCTCAGCTTCACTTCAACGAGCGGAGTCATCATTGGTACGGCGCCGTGAGTGCTTCGAATGTCATTGGTGAAAAATCATGCAACAACTTCTCACCGTGCAGCCCCTTGGCGTCAAGCCTCCCAGAATGCAGGCACCCTTTGGCGGCCCAAATCAATCGAGCACCATCAAGTTCTGCCCACTCCCAATCCAGCTTCGGAACAACCTCTTCAGTTCGAGAGTTGAAAAGCTCGTGAGTATCGAAAT
Organism: Dyella mobilis; assembly: GCF_016904945.1. Lineage (GTDB taxonomy): Bacteria > Pseudomonadota > Gammaproteobacteria > Xanthomonadales > Rhodanobacteraceae > Dyella_B > Dyella_B mobilis. The sequence goes on along the minus strand of NZ_JADIKF010000039.1, from coordinate 809,761 downwards.
AGACGCCGCGACCCGCTAGACGGCCCAGGCTGGTGTGGGCTCGCTTACGGAGAGTCCAGTGATTGTTGACACGCTTTTCAAAAACAGTCATTTGCCCTCCCTTTCCATCTGGCGCCGAGTATTTTAGTCGCCAACCATCACGTTGCAGACGGATGTAGTACACACCTGGGCACTCTCCACCGTATTGCTCGTGCCATGGAAACTCGGTGGATCTTTGTAGGCTTTGATCTTCCTTTTGCAGTTCGTGCCCAAGCCCATCATTCAACCAATAGTCGGTTGGCGTGCGAAAGAGCCCACCGCCATGCCAGCAATCGCCCTTTGCAAAGAGTGAGACGGCCTTCAAGTAGGGCGCCCTCGAAATGGCAGTCCACGCACCTTTTTCAGCGGAGTCCCAACGTCCATTCATTGCAAAGTAGATCAAATGCTTTCCATTGGGGGAGAGATCGCAGCGACGCTCGTAGATTCGACCGTACAACCATTGCCCAATTTTGAATTTATCTGTCTTTCGGTCCCACCCGATGAGAGCGGTGTGGCGCGACGGGCCGCGGCGGATTACTACCGCAACGGAAGTGTCGCGAGCCAGTAATACGTGGATTCGAGGAGGGATCGGTCGTTGCACTTTTAGCACCTACCCAAGGTCAAGTGATTGAGCAGATACCACGGACTTTTCGACGCCCTCTTTGGATAGGTGGCCATCAGTTCATCACCAGGGCCGCGACATTGAGTCGAAAGCGGATTTCTTTGGCTGGGGCCACGACGTGCTACGTCATTGGCCACGATTTGGACCTTACGCACTATGGACTTCGCCAAGCACCTTTCCAATTGGCTTGAAGCACCAATCTAGCTGGCTCGGACGTATGAATGCGAAATGTCGCGTATCCGGTCTCCCCAGCTTTCAAATCCGGGTATATGAGCCGAACGCGTGATCCAAGAATCTTTCCCTTGAAATTCCGCTCTACAAAGAAAACTTCAGCCGGCAGCGGCCCCTTACCGTTATAGGAGACTTTGCAGGTAAGTCCTGAAATCCACTCGCAGTCGTGAAACACGAAAATTCGGGCTAGTGAAGCGTCCATCATGATGTTAGGCGTAGAGTCTTGGGCCGATGCGTATCCGCAATAGCTGGCGCATAAAACTGTGGCCGCCAGACGGAACAAGCCACACATCCCACGTTTCGACATCCCCCAAACAGAATGAGCCCGGTCATCCATATCCTTGTCTTCCATCGCAATATTCACCTCAATTGCCGGGCAGTTTGCCTCGGACGGGAGGCGAAAACCGGTGTCAGCATGCACGTTCTATCACTAGCATAAGATCACTACCAGTAGGCAAGTGCACTCCGGCCTTGGCCTGTCCCAAACCACTCGCCCATCCCGCGTACTTTTCCCCCGGAAACACGCACGCATCTACTTCACAAACGTCCAAATTCGCACAGGGTCGAAAGCAGATATTATTGCGCAAGCGCACAATTAAATTTTCGCGTGACTCCATTGACAAAATAGAGAGATAACTCGGCAAATCCCCCGCCTGCCCACCCGGGTTTGGCACTTCCAAGAAAATACGTCCATTCACTGCTCCCTTTCCCGGCGGATGGCGCATTCTGCACAAGGTCTGGCGTCCCCCAAATAGCAACAAATCTTTGAGCTCGAATTCCGGTGAGCGACCTCATATCGCCAGGGCAGTAGAATGTGGGCGCATCACCGACAGGCAGCGATCGGACGTACTTCAGTTTGGCGCACACATCTAACAGAACATTTGATAGGTCATGCCCATCGTACATAGCGCATTCAGTCGAGCTGCTCGGCTTCGGTCGCCTCGAAAACTTCCCATCACTGATGGCATCAAAAGCAACATCCACCTTCCGTTGTCGGCACGTTTTGTCACAGGATGGTGTTTGTGCAACTGACGAGGTCGTCTGCCCAGTAACCGCAGAGGCGAAACCGCATAGCGCAAAAAACAAAATGACTCCAAGCAACCTGAAGAACATGTAGTCTCCACCATCATATCTGTCGTCAATTTCCGCTCTAGTGTGCGACTTCAGCCGGTCAGCACAACACATTGCTGGAATCGCTCGGCCTGCGTCTCATAGCCGGCTCCGCAGTCATTTACCCTGACTCAAGTTGAAGTACCCAAGTGGAGTGGTTCCTCCCGGCCCTAGACTGAAGTAGTCGCCCCTTACCGAGGCTCCTCCGAGTGCGCCTTGGAGCCAAAGGTATGCATCGCATACCTCGTTGCGACCAATCGTCAATTTCCTGTCATCAACTTGATATGAAAGTGGATCTGCCGTTGGGAAAAAGTCCTTTTCCTTCGCCGTCGCTGAAATGACTCTCAGGACCTTCCACTCGCCACCCATACAAGATGCTGCATTCTCGTTCGTGAACTCAACCCTGAGGGTGGCAACGACATGGTGTTCGGTATTCTCGACGGACAGCGTCCACTGGCCGGAAATGTCGGTGCTGCAAGCTGCATTAGAAGCCAGGAGACTGGCCAGAATGAACATTGATCGAAGAAGTGATTTCATCAATGAGGCTCCGCTACTAAAGAGACATGCCAAGGTCCAATTCTTGACTGTCCGCGTTGATTTGAAGCCGCTGAAAACGCCGCGATGGAGGTACAATGGGGCACATAACGCCTGCCTATTGCCGACAAAAACGAACGGTTATACCCCCTTTATTTCGCCTAGTCCGCTCTGGGTCGAAAGCGGACCTTAAGGCTCAGACGGTAGCAGACCATTTATTGCGAGCAATCGCGCCAGAACGTAGTGACCGAAGGCCGCTAACTCTTCTTCGGATAGATCCAACGAAGACAGTTCCGCCTGCTCGTAGTCCTTGAACGTCACGAAGACTTCGTGCCGCCACGGCCCTGATTCACCGGGCGCTAGATTTCTGACATCGTCCAGCACTACTCGAAGGTGGCCGTCGGACATCCTCAGCAGGCTGCAGGTGACGCCGCGCTCGCCCCTTTCTTTGTCACTGCTATCCATGCAACCTCCTAGTCAGCCTCGGATGTCTGCCATCGGTCGAAAGCGAGCACTAATCTGCACCCGTAAGGCCCTGGCCTTTGAAATGATCACGAGCCGCTTTGAAACCAAATAGATAAATTGAGCCGATGACAACCCAAATCAAAATCCCCAACAAATTACCCTTATCAAATGGCAGAGGATCTGGCGCCAACCAAATAAAATGAACAATTTTAAAAGGAAGACACTGCAAAACCGGTAAAACAACCAGTGCATTCCTCGCCCACACTTGCCGACGAACGATACCGAATCCGATCACAAGCATAAGTAAGCCGCCCAACAACACGGCGATAGCCATCCGGGTTTGCCAGAGATCACTCCATTCTAACGTTCTTTCGCCTACGCGAAGGTTCGAAAAACCTGGAATAAGTGCCCCTGCGAGGAACATTGCTCCAATAAATATGCTTGCCAACGCAATAAGCCGAAGTGGCTTTGGCCGCGGAAGGTGAAACGTCTGTCTCGACACTTAGATCCCCTATCGATATCCAATCGCGTCTTACGGCATGTCAGCTCTGGGTGGTGGACATTCCGCAGTAACCAATCCTAGTTACCTGATCACCCTCCCTAGTGTGAAATTTGCGATGTTCCAATCTCGAACTTGCCCGTCGGATTCCCGTACTGCATACCAGCCAACTAGTCCGCTCCCTACCCAGTCAGGCCCGGCTCCCTTTGGTGCAGGATAGTTAGAGCGTAGTGAGAACACGTAGTAACCATTTGGCCCCATCTGCGCCTCTTCGCAGCGATACTCATCGTCACCATGCTTCGCGCCGAGCTGCTTGCCGATAACAGTTCTGAGGTGATCGCATGCGATCCCCGCCGGCATCGTGCCTCCCAACTTGCCACCAAAGGGTGAGGCACAGGCGGACGCCGCCGCGAACAGCAACAGAGTGCCCGAGCCTAGCCAACGGTTCTTCATGATCGCCCCTGTTTGCATCATGTCCGCTTTGGGTCGATAGCAGACCCAATCAGAGTGACGGAATACCCAGCCTACGGGAAAGCCTGAATGGCGTGCCCTTGTCAGTCAACACCAACGCCCCTCAAATCGGGGTCGAAACCCAGGTCATAGTGCAATTTCTCTTTCGAGCATTCATCGAAGCCCAGCCAAGCAGGCCCACTGGGCCAACCGAGACCGGTGGACCCAGAAAACCGAACAGACTGGCGGGAGTGTTCTCTGAAAGTGCGTTCTCGCTTGGGTTACCCCGGACTTGGTCCGGGGTAACTCAACCTACGACGGCGTTGTTTTGATCAATGATGCTTTGCTCGCTGCAGCCCCGCCAGCACCTGATCTACTTGCAAGCCATACGACTCGAACAACCTGCCCAGCATCGATCGCCTGATCTGCAGCAGCTCATCCTCTTCTTCCTGCGTTACGGCATACACAAAGTCCATGGTCAGCAGCAGCTGATCGCGCAGCAGCGTGAGTTGCTGGTGCAGTGATTCGGGCAATAGATATCCCGGCGACGCCAAGGCCGCCTTTTCTTTCTTTTTCATAGCAATGCTCCGCCAGGTACGGCACACCGCCTCCGGGGGTGTGCCGTGGTAACGATCATGCGGACCCTGGCACGTTACCTATGCAAATCACGCCGAAGCATGCCTGCACATTCGTCGAGAAAATGGATTGCCACCAGCAAGCTGCCGTAGACCATCGCGGGTAGCGGCCACAAACGTGGCGATACCGTACGATCGCTTTCCAATGCCTCACGAAAGGCATCACTGTCAGCGAGTAGGCAGGTGATGACATGCTTTACATCCGCGATGCCTGCCATCGCGGAGTGCATTTCCAGTTGCGATTCCTCGTCGTTGTCTGCCAAATCCGGCAGAGCGCCGGGAAGATGGGTGAACAGGTGGTCGGGGAGACCCGACAGGCGTGACAGTGACGTATGATCTGGCTCAGCCATATCAACTAACCTCAGTCTTAGTTGGTTGGTTAGCGGTTCGTGGGAGTTCGCAGCTCTCACGTTCCGCGCTCTTCACAGCATTGCTGCCATGGCCATCGGTGTTGCCCCGAAAGACGGCGCCGATGACGAACCGAGAGTATCAAGTCGAAAATCGGGTTTCATGTCGGCGCACGCCGCGTCGTGGTATCCCGAACTCGCCTACGCACAAAAAAGCCGGGGCAGCATGCCGCCCCGGCCGATGCGTTACATCGTGGTGATCAGTGCGCTGCGACGGGCTGTTCCAGTGCTTCGAGTTCGTCGAGCACCGATTGCGGCAACCTCAACTCGGCGGCACTCATGTTTTCGCGCAGATGCGCAACCGATGACGTACCGGGAATCAGCAGGATATTCGGCGAGCGATGCAGCAACCATGCAAGTGCTACTTGCATCGGGGTTGCACCGAGTTTGGCGGCGATATCCGACAGTGCCGTCGACTGGATCGGCGTAAAGCCGCCAAGCGGGAAGAACGGCACGTAGGCGATGCCCTGCCCGGCCAGTTCGTCGACGAGCGCGTCGTCGTCGCGATGGACCAGGTTGTAATGGTTCTGCACGCACACGATCTTGGCGATGCGCTGCGCCTCGGCAACCTGCGTGGCGGTGACGTTGCTCAAGCCGATGTGCCGTATCAGGCCTTGCTGTTGCAGTTCGGCCAGCGCCGTTACCTGCTTTTCGATGGAGCTTTCGGTCGGCGCATGGATGGCACCCATGATGCGCATGTTGACCACGTCGATCACGTCCACGCCGAGGTTGCGCAGGTTGTCGTGTATGCCGCGACGAATCGCTTCCGGCTCTGCTGCCGGCAACCACGAGCCCTCGTCACCGCGAACGGCGCCGACCTTGGTGACGATCACCAGATCCTGGGGATAAGGGTGAAGCGCTTCGCGGATCAGCTGATTGGTGACGTGCGGGCCGTAGAAGTCGCTGGTGTCGATGTGGTTGACGCCCTGCTCGATGGCCTGGCGCAGCACCGCCAGGGCGGCATCGCGATCCTTGGGCGGCCCGAATACGCCGGGGCCGGCAAGCTGCATGGCGCCGTAGCCCATGCGGTTTACGGTGCGACCGGCGAAGGGGTAGGTGCGGGAAACGGCTGACATGGGGATCTCCTGGGTGGGCGTAGGCCTACTATGCGGCAGCGGCCTTTGTTAGATAATCAGGCTTAATGTGCACAGGTTGTACAATAAACTGAACAATGGCTATGGATTTCAACGACCTCGCCGCCTTTCTGGCCGTCGCCCGCGCCGGCGGGTTTCGCGACGCCGCACGGGCCGGCGGAATTTCCGCCTCGGGCCTCAGCGCGGCCGTGGGGCGGCTCGAGGCGAAGCTGGGCGTGCGCCTGCTCCACCGCACCACACGCAGCGTGGCGCCTACCGAGGCGGGCGCCAGGTTGATCGAACGGTTGGCCCCGGCGCTGTCGGATGTGGAAGCGGCGCTGGATGTGTTGAACCGCTTTCGCGACAAACCCGCCGGAACCTTGAAGCTCAATGTGCCCGCCGGTGTCGCACGAGTGGTGTTGCCCTCCATCCTCAGCGCCTTCCTGAAAGCCTACCCGGACATCCGTGTTGAAGTGGTGGTGGAAGACAGCTTTGTCGACGTGCTTTCCGCCGGCTGCGATGCCGGCATCCGCTACGACGAACGGCTGGAGCAGGACATGATCGCGATACCGATCGGGGCTCGCCGCCAACGTTTTGCAACGGCGGCGGCACCGGGTTATCTCGCTGCACGTGGCCGGCCCGAGCATCCGAGCGAACTGCTTTCGCACGCGTGCCTGCGCGCGCAATTTGCCGGCGGCGCCCTGCCCATCTGGGAGTTCGAGCGCGATGGCGAAGTGGTGCGCGTGGACCCATCCGGCCCGCTGCTGGTGAAGCCGGCTGCGGCCATGGACCTGATCATCGGCAGTGCCATCGATGGGCTTGGCGTCATCCACTTCTACGAGGATCTGCTGCGCCCCCATCTCGATCAAGGCAGCCTGGAGGCGGTGCTGGAACCGTGGTGGCAGCACTTTTCGGGGCCGTTTCTGTATTACCCCGGGCGCCGGAATTTACCGGCACCGTTGCGGGCGTTTGTGGATCTCGTCAAAGAGGGGGCGTTATAGGGCTGGAGTATCCCTCGGCTTTTCGGTCGTCATCCCCTCCGGTGACTTCGGTGCGTTAAAGGCGCTGGATCCCCGCCTTCGCGGGGATGACGGTGACTTTGAGGGAACGCTCCAGCAAGTGTCTCTGCCCCAATAGCCATCTTGCGGAACCCTCCACGCCACGTGTACTAAGGTATTGCCAACGCAACCGGAGGTGCTGACCCACCATGATGGTGCTGCTCGCAATCGCATTCGCCCTTTTGCATGCGTGCCTGGTCTGGCTGATTCCCGGGCATGCCATCGTGACGTCCTATGCCTTTTTGATTGCCGCGCCCTTGCTTGCGCTCGTGGCGGCCATGCGCCGCGCCTATGTCACCGGCCTGGCGCTGGACCGCGGCTGGAGCCTCGCCGCTGCCAGCCTGTTGCTGTGGACGCTGGGCATGATCAGCAGTCTTCGCCAGGATCTGTTCCTGGCCAACAGCAACGAAGCGCCCGGCGAAACCATGTTGTTCTACGTGCTGTACGGGGTGCCGGTTTCCTACGCGGTGGCCACGGTCGGCGCTGCCACGGGCAGCCTCATGCAGCGCGTGGTCGATGCCGTGCTGGTGCTGGCACTGGGCTACCTGTATTTCGAACTGATGTTTTCGTGGGTGGATTTGAAGGGGGCGTCGAACGCGACATCGGCGCAGATGATCGCCTATATGTTCGACGTGGAAAACGCGTATCTGGTGCTTACCACGGTGATCCGTTTCTTGTCGGCCGATACGGTGGAACGGCGCCACTTCTTCGGCGTGCTGTTCGCTTTCATCTTTTCCTACGGCGTGGTTGCCGCGTACTACAACCATCATGTCGCCATGGATCTGGCGAAGAACATCGGCAGCACGTATGACGTGATCGTGGACGTGCCGTTCCTGCTGTTCGCCATATTGGCCATGCATGGGCCGACGCGGCTCTCGCAAACGCTCAAGCCGCCGATCGGCCTGGTTCGCTTCGTCAGCAGCGGCAGCCCGATCCTGCTGTCGCTCGCGGTGCTGGGAGTGGCGTTGCTGTTGCTTCCGCGCCATTTCGGCATCGGTGTTGCCGGCATCATCGTCGCGGTGCTGGGCTATGGCTTGCGCAGCACGCTGAGCCAGGTGCATTTGAGCGAGACCGAAGAAACGCTGCGACACGACCGCACCATGTTCGCCGAAATGGCCTTGCGCGACAGCTTGACCGGCGTACCCAACCGGCGTGCGTTTGAAGAGGCGCTGGATCGCGAATGGCGCGTAGCCGTGCGCGGGCAGCACGTCATTTCTTTGTTGCTGGTCGATATCGACATTTTCAAGCAGTACAACGACCGCTACGGACATCTTGCCGGCGATGCTTGCCTGCGCCAGGTCGCGGATGTTTTGCAGCACGCGTTGCGCCGCCCTGGCGACATGCTCGCCCGCTACGGCGGCGAGGAATTCGTGCTGATCCTGCCCAACACACCCGGCGCCGGTGCGCAGCAGGTTGCCACGCGGCTATGCAAGCGCGTGAACCAGTTGCAAATCACCCACGAAGACAGCCCTACCGGTGGCGTCACCATCAGCGTAGGCATTGCCAGCATGATCCCGCAGGAAGGCACTGCCGCCGACGACCTCATTTCCGCGGCCGACGGCGCGCTTTACACCGCCAAGCGCAACGGACGCAACCGTGCCGAACTGGCCGCGTAAGGCGAAACCGCGCTCATTCGGCGCTTAGATACACATCGCCCTGCTCGCTGAAGTGCAACACGGTACGGCGCCGTGCGCGCAACTGCTGTGCGGTGCTGATCGATGCATCGAGCGCTAACGCCATCTCACTAATGTCGATCAAGCGGTTCGCGCGGCGCTTCTGCTTGCCCGCAAAACGCAGGTGGTTGTAGAACGCCCAGCCGCCCAGCAACAGCACGGCGGTCGCCGCCATTTGCAGCACCAGACCCAGGTCGCTCGCGGTGCGGAATGAGCGATCCAGCACGAGCTTGACGTATACGTCCTGCAGGCCAAGCATCCACGCGATCAAGGTGATCAGCGGCAGCCACAGCGATACCCAGAGGCTCCAGGCCACCATGGTGACGAAGGTGAAGACGATGCGCTGCGCGGGCTGCTGGCGCTCCGGGCGGCTGATGATGGGGTCGGCTTTCATCTCACACCTCGATCTGGACTGGTCCACCGGGCGCGGGTCCCACGGCGCTTGAACATGGCCTTGGGCAAGGCGACGACGGACGTGGCGATGGTCAGCATCCAAAAGGCGATCGGATACCAGATCATCCAATAGTAATACCGGCCGACGCGCTTTTCGTAGCGGCGATCGATCAGCAAGCTGACCAGGAATTGCAGCATGCAGACCAGGCCGAGCAGCACGCCATTCCACTGCGGAAGCAGGGTTGGCACGCGCATGGCTGGCGGCAGCGGAAAGAAGCCTTGCAACAGCCACAGCAGCACCGTCGCCACCATCACGTAGGACCACGCCAGGCTGGTCACGTATTCCAGCGCAACCACCCACATGCGCCGCTGCCGCCAGTGCAACAATTTCGGCCAGTAGCGCAGCAGCACTTCGGAGCCGCCCTGGGCCCAGCGCAGGCGCTGCCGCCACAGGCCCTTGAAGGTTTCCGGCATCAGGATCCAGCACAGCGCGTTGGGTTCGAAGCGGATTTCCCAGTGGCGCATCTGCAGCCGCCAGCTCACGTCGATGTCATCGGTGACCATGTCGGTTTTCCAATAGCCGACATCGTGCAGGGCCACTTTGCGAAAAGCCGTGATCACGCCGGAGACGGTAAAAATGCGCCCGTACACGCGCTGCGCCCGCTTGATCAACCCGATGACGCAGGAGAACTCGCCCACCTGCAGCTTGCCCAGCAGCGTGGAGCGATTGCGGATACGCGGATTGCCGGTGACAGCCCCCACCCGCGCGCTGGACATCAGGTGCACCATCATCCAGTGCGTGGCGTAGCGATCGAGCAGCGCATCGCCGTCCACGCAAACCAGGTATTCGCTTTTTGCCGCCAGCGTGGCGGCGCGCAAACCCATCGCCTTGCCCTGGTTGCCGGACAGGTGCAGCACGCGCAAATTTGGGTACTCGTTCATCAGCTGATCGAGCTGCTGGCCGGTATCGTCGGTGGAGCCGTCGTTCACGGCGATGATTTCGAAATCCGGCCAGCTCTGCTCCGCCAGGTGCGCAATGGTTTCGCGCACGTGCTCGCCTTCGTTGTGGCAAGGCACGATCAGCGAGACCATCGGATAGGAAGCCAGCGCCTGCGGCTTGGCGCGCGCCGGCGCACCCCTTTCCCAGCGCAGGAAATAGATGATCGCCCCGCTCATCCACAGCAGCGACATCGCCAGCGGATAGAAAAAGGCGAATTTCAACAGCCCATGGACCGCGCCATCGATCATCGCGATGGCTCCATGGCGGCGCGTCGTGCTGGCGCCCGGCGCCTTTTCAATGTGAATTCGATAGACATGCGAACGCCTGCATCAGCCGTGCATCAGGTCAGTCGACGGAATCTCCCCCGTGCGATAACCGGTTTCCCCTGTCGGCCGGCTACCCACGCTTGCCTTAGGCAGGGTCAGGCAAGATCCAGACCAAATGTGATGCAGTTCGCATTTTTAGCGGAGTTTGTGCTGTTTTTTCGTTGAGATTTTTGCCGCAAGTGACTGAATAATCGGGTGTAACCCATCTTCCCGTGCAACAGGCGCGCAGATAGGGGCAGACCGCCCGCAAGACGGGCAACCACGCGGTTCTTTCAACTTGGAAGGTGCCCTGCCCGCCTGCGTCCTATTGCGACCTGCAACGGTCGACCGCCCTCGTCACTTGGGCTGGTAGGACGCCTTGGGGTGGTGCGGACGCATGCCGAACAGGATCAGCAACACCGCGCCGACGGTGATGCCGCAATCGGCCACGTTGAAGGTGGGGTAATACCAGTCGCGGTAATAGACCTGGATGAAGTCCGTGACCTGCGAGGCATGCAGGCGATCGATCAGGTTGCCCAGCGCACCGCCGATCACCAGGCTGAGCGGCAAGGCCGTACGCCAGTCGTTGCGCACCGTGCGCGCCAGCCAGACCACCAGCGCGGCGCAAATCACCACCGCCAGCAAGGCGAAGAACCAGCGCTGCCAGCCACCGCTCTGGGCCAGGAAACTGAAAGCGGCGCCGGTGTTGAAGGCGAGCGTCCAGTTGAGGAACCCAGGGATGACCGGATGCGGCATGCCGGCCGGCTGCAACGCGCTGACCGCCCACCATTTGGTGAGCTGGTCCAGCCCGATCGTGAGGGCGGAGACCAGCAGCCAGGGGAGTGCGTTGGGTTTGGAACTCATCATCATCCTCAGCGCGGCGCTTGCCGCCGCCGTAGGTTGGGTTAGCGCGGCGTAACCCAACGATTTTTCATCGAAGCAACGAGAGTGTGTCGGGTTACGCTGCGCTAACCCAACCTACCCGGCCAGGGTACCAACTAGAACCAGCGGCGATCTTCGCCCGGCCCTTCCACATTGGTGACGCAACGGCTGCAAAGTTCCGGATGCGCCGGGTTGCTGCCCACGTCTTCGCGGCGGTGCCAGCAACGCACGCACTTGGCGGCATCGCTCACACTGGCGGCCACGTACACTTCGGCACCTTCCAACGGCGACGCCACGGCATCGTCGGGACGGGGCTGCAGCGGCGCGAAGCTCAGCTCCGAGGTGATGAAGAAGAAACGCAGCTCATCCGCCGTCTGCGCATAGCGCTCGGTGATAGCCGGGTCGGCATGCAACACCAATTTCGCTTCCAGCGCGGCGCCGATCTTCTCGGCCTTGCGCATGTCTTCGAGCACCCGCGATGCGGTGTCGCGCATCGCCAACAGGTCGGCCCAGTAGCGGCGCTGTTCCGGCGAACCTTGGGTGTTGGCCAATCCGTCGTACCAGGTTTCGAACAGCACACTCTCGCCGTGCTCGCCCGGCACCAGCTGCCAAATTTCTTCCGCGGTGAACGACAGGATCGGCGCCAGCCAGCGCACCAGCGCCTGCAGGATGCGATACATCGCGCTCTGCGCACTGCGCCGGCCGAGGCTTTCGGTCGGCATGGTGTAGAGGCGGTCCTTGGTGATGTCCAGGTACAACGCACCCATTTCGTTGGTGCAGAAGTTCTGCACGCGCTGCACGATTTCGGGGAAGTCGTAGCGCTCGTAAGCGGCGACTACTGCCTGTTGCATTTCGTAGGCCTGGCCTACTGCCCACTGGTCGAGCAACAGGCTCTGCTCCACCGGTACCAGGTGCTTGGCCGGATCGAAACCGTCCAGATTGCCGAGCAGGAAGCGCGCGGTGTTGCGGATGCGCCGGTACATGTCCGCCACGCGCTTGAGGATTTCCTCCGACAAGGACATCTCGTAGCGGTAATCGGTGGAGGCCACCCACAGGCGCAGGATGTCTGCGCCCATACGGTTCATGATGTCCTGCGGCTCGATGCCGTTGCCGAGCGACTTGGACATCTTGCGGCCCTGCGCATCGACGGTGAAGCCGTGCGTGAGCAATTGCTTGTACGGCGGCTGGCCGTCGAGCATGGCCGCGGTAAGCAGCGAGGAATGGAACCAGCCGCGGTGCTGGTCGGAGCCTTCCAGGTACAGATCGGCCGGGAAACGCAGCACGTCGGCGTGCGAGCCGCGCAGCACGTGCCAGTGCGTGGTGCCGGAATCGAACCACACGTCCAGCGTGTCGCGGTTCTTTTCGTAGTGTTCGGCATCGGCGCCAAGCAGTTCGGCGGGTTGCAGGCTTTGCCAGGCTTCGATGCCGTGCTGCTCGACGCGATTGGCGACTTCTTCCAGCAGTTCCGGCGTGCGCGGATGCAGTTCGCCGGTTTCGCGATGCACGAAGAAGGCCATCGGCACGCCCCACTGGCGCTGGCGCGACAGCGTCCAGTCGGGACGGTCGACGATCATGTTGTGCAGGCGCTGCTTGCCCCAGGCCGGGAAGAACTGCGTGGCTTCCACGCCTTCCAGCGCGGTTTCGCGCAACGTCTTGCCGCCGTCCTTGGGTGTGATGTCCATGCCGGCGAACCACTGCGAGGTGGCGCGGTAGATGATCGGCGTCTTGTGGCGCCAGCAATGCATATAGCTGTGCGCGTATTTGTTTTGATGCAGCAGCGAACCGGCCTGCTCCAGCGTCTCGGCGATCTTCGGATTGGCCTTCCACAGGAACATGCCGCCGAACAGCGGCAGCCACGATGCGTAGACGCCGTTACCCATCACCGGATTGAGGATGTCGGCATCCTTCATGCCGTGCGCCTTGCACGACTGGAAGTCTTCCACGCCGTAGGCCGGCGCGGAGTGCACGATGCCGGTACCGGTATCGAGCGTCACGTAGTCGGCGAAGTACACTGGCGCGACACGCGCATAGCCGGGATCGACCGCATACAACGGATGACGGAACTTCAGATCGCCCAGCGCCTGGCCCGGCACCGATGCGATGATCTGCCCTTCCAGGCCGTAGGTCTTGAGGCATTCCTCGACGCGCTCGGTGGCAAGAATCAGCAGGCCCTTGGCGGTATCGACCAGGCTGTAGCTGAATTCCGGGTGCAGGTTGAGCGCCTGGTTGGAGGGAATCGTCCAGGGCGTGGTGGTCCAGATCACGATCTGGCCGCTCGGCTTGGGCAGCTTGGCAAGACCGAAAGCCTTGGCCACGGCATCGGGATCGTCGAAGGCGAAGCCGACGTCGATGGCGATGTCGGTCTTGTCTTCGTATTCCACTTCCGCTTCGGCCAGCGCAGAGCCGCAATCGAAGCACCAGTTCACCGGCTTCAGGCCGCGATAGATGTAGCCCTTGCGCAGCAGTTCGGCCAGCGCACGGATTTCGCCCGCTTCATTCTGCGGCGCCATGGTGAGGTAAGGACGATCCCATTCGCCGAGCACGCCCAGGCGCTTGAAATCTTCCTTCTGCTTGGCGATTTGCGCACTCGCGTAGGCACGCGCCTTGCTCATCACTTCTTCGGTGGGAAGATTCTTGCCGAATTGCTTTTCGATCTGGATTTCGATCGGCATGCCGTGGCAATCCCAGCCCGGCACATACGGCGCGTGGAAGCCGGCCAGCCATTTGGACTTGACCACCACATCCTTGAGGATCTTGTTGATCGCGTGGCCCAGGTGGATCGCGCCATTGGCGTAGGGCGGGCCGTCGTGCAGCACGAACATCGGCCGACCGGCTGTCTTGGCCTGGATCTGGTGGTAACGCCCGATCTTTTCCCATTCGGCCAGCCAGCCCGGCTCGCGCTTGGGCAGGTCGCCACGCATCGGGAAGCTGGTTTGCGGAAGGTTGATGGTGTTCTTGTAGTCCTGGGTCATCGCTCGGTAGCCGTGTCTACGGGGGGACCGCTTCGATGCCTGGAGGGGAACCGAAGCCTCGTGCTATTGCTCGCCGCGCGCGAGCGGCAAGCGCACGCGCTTCGGCGGGTGCTTCAAATAATAATGATCGCCACGACCGCGTTTGCGGGCGTGATCTGGAGGGTGGACATGGACTGTTGCAGGATCATGGCCTTACTCGCCGATCAGTACCGGGTTCATGCCCAGGATTTCCCGGGCCGAATGCGCATCATGACTCATTTGGGCCTTTAATGCGTCCAATCCGTCGAATTTCATCTCGTCGCGCAGCTTGGCCACGAACTCCACCGCCATGCGCTGGCCGTAGAGATCGCCCTCGAAATCGAACAGATGCACTTCCAGCAGGGGTTCGGCGACCTCGTTGACGGTCGGCCGCGTGCCAAGGCTGGCCACGCCGGGCCAGCTGCAGGCGCCCTCGCCCAGCCCCACCCGCACGGCGAAGATGCCGTGGACTGGGGTGGCGCGATCGCGCAGATGGATATTGGCGGTGGGGAACCCCAGGGTACGGCCCAGTTGCTTGCCGTATTCCACCTTGCCCTCGATCACGAACGGACGTCCCAGCAGCGAGGCGGCCGCACCGAAATTGCCGGCGCCCAGCAGCGCCCGCACCCGGCTGGCCGAGACACGCTCGCCATCCAGCAGCACCGCGGGCATGGTGTGGGCGACGAATCCACGTTCGGCACCGATGCGCTCCAGCATGGCCACGTCGCCTGCGCGCTTGTGGCCGAAGCGGAAATCCGCCCCCACCCACACTTCGCGCACATTGAGCCGCTCGATCAGCACCCGCTGCACGAAATCCTCGGCCGACATGGCGGTGAGCGCCCGGTTGAAGCGCATCAGCAAGGTGCGCTCCATGCCTGCCGCGGCAAAGCCGAGCAGTTTCTCGCGCACGCTGGACAGGCGCGGTACCGGGTCCTTCGAAAAGAAGGCCCTGGGCAGCGGCTCGAAACTCACCACGATCGGCTTGCAGCCGAGCGCTTGCGCTCTTTCGCGCACTTCGTTCAACAAGGCTTGGTGGCCGCGATGCAGGCCGTCGAAGGCACCTACCGCAAGCACACTGCCGCGGGGGGCCAAGCACGGCCCCGCAACGTCCCGGGACAGTTTCATCATGGCGCAAGTATAGCGGTCAGTCGTGGTGCAATTCGCGTAGACGAAAGCCCGTTGCGAAAAGTATGAAGACATACGTCGCACCACCGGCACCCACCAGCACGGCCAGGCGCCACACCCGGCCGAACACGGCGATCTGCGTCCAGTCGGGCCAATACCAGCGCCCCACCAGCAGCACCGCGATCATCGCCGCACACGCCAGGCCCAGGCGGACCAGATGACGCATCCAGCCGGGCTGGCGCTGATAGATATCGGCCTTGCGCAACGCACGCCACAACAGCAACAGGTTGACGTAGCTGGCCACCGCACTGGCCATGCCCAGCGCGAGGTGCAGACCGGGCACTTTGGACAAGCCGTCGAATAAAGCACCGGCCTTCACGGCCGGTGGCGCCCACGCGTCGTACAGCAGCAACAGGAAAACCGCATTGAGCAACATATTGGTCAGCAGCGCAGCCACCCCTGCATGCACCGGCGAGCGAGTGTCTTTGCGCGAATAAAACGCGGGCAGCAACACTTTCACCATCGCATAGGCCGGCACGCCGAAACTCAACGCAGTCACCGACAGCGTTGCCATGCGCGTATCGAACGGCCGGAACTGGCCGTTCTGGAACAGCGTGGCCACCAGCGGCTGCGCCAGCAGCATGAGCCCGAACATCGCCGGCACGGCAATCAGCAAGGTGGTGCGCAACCCCCAGTCCAGCGCTTTGGAAAACCCCTCGTGATCGGTGGCAACGTGATGGCGCGAGAGCGACGGCAGGATCACCGTGCCCAGCGCCACGCCGAATACGCCCAAGGGCAATTCCAGGAAGCGGTCGGCCTGCGACAGCCACGTCTGCGAACCGGAAATCAGCAGCGAGGCAATGACCGTATCGAACAGCAGATTGATCTGCGAGACCGAGGAGCCGAACAAGGTTGGCAGCATCTGACTCATGATCCGGCGCACCTGCGGATGGTGCCAGCCCCAGCGTGGACGCACGAGCAAATCCAGTTTGCGCAGCGCCGGCAATTGAAACAGCACTTGCAAGATGCCGGCGGCAAACACCGCCCAACCCAGCGCGAGGATCGGTGTTTGCAGATGGCGCGACAACCACCACGCGCCCGCGATCATGCACAGATTGAGGATGACCGGCGTCAGTGCCGGCAAGCCGAATCGATGAAAACTGTTGAGCGCGCCGCCGGAAAGCGCCGTGAGCGATACGAACAGCAGAAACGGAAAAGTGAGCCGCAACAATTCCACGGTCAAGCCGAACTTGTGCGGCTCGTCCACGGCACCGGGCGAGAACACCGTTGCCACCTGCGGTGCAAACAGCACGCACAACGCCGTCACCACCAGCAACACACCGCCCAGGGTGCCCGACACGCGCGACATCAGCTCCTTCAGTTCCGCATGGGTGCCCTTCTCCTTCACCTCGGTAAACACCGGCACGAAGGCGGTGGAAAACGAGCCCTCCGCAAACATGCGGCGCATGAAGTTGGGAATGCGGAATGCCACCCAGAACGCATCGGTAGCGACATTGGCGCCGAACACGTGGCTGATCGAAATGTCCCGCAACAGGCCGAGCACGCGCGACACCATGGTCATGCTGCTGAACGACAGCAGCCCGCGTAACATGCTGGGTGGCTTCATCGTCGGGGTGGTGTCCTGGATCGAAACGGGGCGTAGTTTGACAGCCATCCGTGGCTGGGAAACAGCATTCCAGCGACGATTCGCGGGCAAAAAGCCAGCCACGGCCCGCTAAACACCGGTAGAATAGGCGGCTCGGGTGGCCGGCAAGCTTCCAACCACTTGACTCATCGACAAATTACCGTCACAATTGCCGCCTTTTTCCAACCCCAGTATTTCATTCCGGAGTTCTACCTTGGCTAACATCAAGTCCGCGAAGAAGCGTGCGCGCCAGTCCGAGCAGCGCCGCCTGCGCAACGTCAGCGCCCGTTCCATGGTGCGCAGCGCCCTCCGCAAGGTCGTCAAGGCCATCGAAGCTAAGGACAAGGCTGGCGCCGTGGCCGCTTTCGAAGCCGCCCAGCCGGTGGTCGACCGCTACGCCTCCCGTGGCCTGATCCACAAGAACAAGGCCGCCCGTCACAAGAGCCGCCTGAACGCGAAGATTCGCGAGCTGGCGTAAGCCAGAGGCTTTTTGTAGAGGGTTGGCGTTAAAAGCCGGCGGAAACGCCGGCTTTTTCGTGCTTGATTTCCACCGCCCCCAAGTGGAGCGGCGGCCGGCGGAAACGCCGGCTTTTTCGTGCCTGCCTTTTGCTCCTCCCCCTGCCCAAGCAGGGGGAGGCCGGGAGGGGGTCGTTCGAGCTTGCGACACATCTCAGGTGAAGCGCGTCCTCAAGCATCTACCCCACCCCAACCCTCCCCTACTTCGTCCCACGGGACTAGCTTCGTGTCGCAGGGGAGGAAGCCAATGAGGCAAGCGCCGCCTTCATCGCCCGCACCTCCGCCACGCTGGTCCGCTCGGTATCCGGCGACAGATCCAGCAGCGACGGGTTCAAATAGCGCATGGCGGAGCGGTGCCCCACCTTGGCCGAACCGTGGAATTCGTGCACCCCGCTCAGCCTGGACAGCTCGGCCAGGTTCTGCGAGCGCACGCCGGCGCCGGCCATGACCGTGATGCGCCCCGCAGCCTGCTCCACCAGGCCGGCAATCGCCTTGGCGCCGGCCAGGGCATTGGCGCACCCGCCGGAGGTGAGCACGCGCTCGCAGCCCAGCCCGATTACAGACTCCAGGGAGCTGCGCAAATCGGCACTGGCGTCGATCGCGCGATGAAAGGTCACACCCAGCTTGCCGGCCGCCACCACCAGCTCGCGGCAACGCGGATCGACCACCCCATCGGCATCCAGGGCGCCGATCACCACGCCATCGAAACCAAGGCGCGCGCAGGTCTCGACATCGCGCAGCATGATCTCGAATTCATCGTCGTCGTAGAGAAAATCGCCGCCGCGCGGACGCACCAGTACATACACCGGAATGTGCACGCGATCGCGCACCACGGTCAGCATGCCGCACGACGGCGTAATGCCTCCCTCGACGAGGCTGCTGCACAGCTCGACGCGATCGGCGCCGCCCTCTTGCGCAGCGAGCGCGGAAGCCAGCGAACCGGCGGCGATTTCCAGCAAAGCTTGTTTCGGCATCAGGTATAGGTGGTCTGGTAGACGCTGGGCGAAGCCAGCAGGCGATCTTGTTGATGCACGTCGCACACGGCGTAGGTAAAGCCTTTCTGGATCGCAAAGGCACCGCATTCGCCGTCGCGGCGCAAGGCGAGAAAGCCGACCTGCATTTCCTTGGTCGCTTCGGGGCGTTTCTTGATGATGCGCCGCACGGCTTCCTCGCAGGCTTCCTGCGGATTGCGCCCCTGGCGCATCAGCTCCACCACCAGGAAGCTGCCGGCGTTGCGAATCACTTCTTCGCCCACGCCGGTTGACGTGGCGGCGCCTACTTCGTTGTCGACGTAGAGACCGGCGCCGATGATCGGGCTGTCGCCCACGCGGCCGTGCAGTTTCCACGCCATGCCGCTGGTGGTGCAGGCGCCAGCAAGATGGCCGTTCGCATCCACGGCCAGCATGCCGATGGTGTCGTGATTGTTCTTGCCGCCCGGCATGCCGAGGTTTTGCGTGCTGCGGTGGTAATCGATGTTCTCGCTATTGGCGACCGGCGTGTACTTGGCCTTCTTCAGCCATTCGTGCCACGCCTTTGCCGATTCCGGCGTCAACAGGTCTTCCTTGGTGAAGCCTTCCTGCAAGGCAAATTCCAGCGCGCCGTCGCCGACCAGCAGCACGTGCGGCGTGTCTTCCATCACCTTGCGCGCCACCTTGATCGGATGCGCGATGTGTTCGAGTGCGGCGACGGCACCGCAACGGCCGTCGCCGTCCATGATGCTGGCATCCAGCGTGACCTTGCCGTCGCGGTCGGGGTAACCCGCGCGGCCGACGCTGTGATTGTGCAAGTCCGCTTCCGGTATCAACACGCCGGTTTCCACTGCATCCAGCGGCTTGCCGCCCTTGCCCAGCACCGTCCATGCGGCCTGGTTCGCCGGCACGCCGAAATCCCAGGTGGAGACCACTCGCGCTCCCACGCCGCCCGGTACCGAACCGGACACCGAAAGGGCGGCTCGCGACAAGCGCGGCAGCGCCAGTGCGGACGTTGCCAGCAATGAGGTTTTCAGGAAGTCGCGGCGGTTGCTCATCGGTGCTCTCTCGGTGACGGTGACAATCCAAACGGCATCTGCCGAACGCTCCATGCCGTTCGGGCTATCGTCTTATGCCACAGGTCGCGCGCGCGATGGGTCAAACCACGGCTTCCGCTTCGCGTGCGCGCTCCGGCAATGCCAACCGCCGCTCGGCCTGATCGTATTCGATCAGCAACACGCCCGAATCGTGACGGCCGGTGATGTCGACGAAGCAGGCACCACCGATAAACGGCTCCAGCGTCATCACCGATTTGAGCGGCGTGGCCACCACCATCTGGAAACCGAAGTTCTCGAAGATGTTCATGGCCAGCGCAGTGAATTCGTTGTCGGCCTTGTCGAAGGCTTCGTCGAGCACCACCGGCGCATAGCGCGGCAAATGGCCGTCGTCGCCGCCGAGCTGGTAGCGCAGTGCTGCGGCCAGGCAGGTGGTGGCAAGCTTCTGCCGCTGGCCACCGGACTTGCCCGCGCCGCTGCGGTAGACCTCTACCTGGCGACGGGTATCGGCCTCCACTTCCACGCCCACGAACTCGACGTGTTGGCGCACGTCCAGCACCAGCTCGCGCCAGCGCTTGTGCTCCGGATCATCGGCGGCGAGCTTGGCTACCAGTTGCCGCAGGACGCTGTATTGATTCTCGGCCAGCGCGCGGTCTTCGGTCTGGTTATGCGAAAGCACGTCGCGCAATTGCTGCTGGAATTCGCGTACTTCGGCCAGGCCGCGATCGGTCAGCTCGATCTGCAGCAAGGTGCCGCGGTTGAACGGCACACGCTCCAGGCTTTCGTTGACCTCTTCCATGCGCTGGGTGATCGACTTGCGCGCCTCGACCACGTGCTTTTGCAGCACCAGCAGATTCTGTTTGCTCTGGCTTTGCAGCAGCTCGAAGAAGCGCGCCTCGTGCTTGGGCAGTCCATCCAGTTCCAGGCGACGCAGGCGGGCCAGGAAGCCTTCGGCCGAATCGAGATTGGGTGTGAAGTCGCCGCTATCCTGTGGCCAGCGACGGCAGAAACTGCGGAAGCACTCCTCGGTCTGCTGCACCAGGCGGTTGTCTTCGTCGACCTGGCCGTTCAGCGCCTCGTGGAGACCGCGTTCCAAGGTACGGAACTGGTCGGCGAGATTGTCCAGCGAGAGCGGCGGATGCGCCGGCAGTCGTTCGGGCAGGCCGCGCGCCTGCAAGGGTGTAAGCGCGGCTTGCGAGGCTTTCTGCTCGCAGGTGTCGCGCTTCTCGTTGAGGCCGTTGCGTTCGCGCTGCAAGGCGTTACGTTCCCCGGCCGTATCTTCGAACGCATTTTGCGCACGGCGGCGCAGTTCCCGCTCGGTATCCAGGCGCTGCGCGATCTCCTGCAGCGTGGCATCGCCTTCGCGCAGTTGCTTCAGCTGTGCCTCGATGTCACCCAGGCGCTGCAGCTTGGGCGCCACGTCGATCTCTTCCCACTCTGCACCGGCCAGCGCACCGGCCAGCACGCGACGGTCGCCTTCGCGCGCGTTGTCCTCACGCAGCGCCTTCAAGCCTTCATCCGATTTGGCGATGGCTTGCGCCCACTGCTGTCCTTCTTTCTCGTAAACGGAAAGCTTGTCGCGGTTGTCGAAGCCGAGCACCCAGTGGCGGCGGTCGTCGACGGCGCGGCGGTCGTCTTTCTCATAGCGGTCGCCCGGATGTTTCACCTGGCCTTCGCGGGTGATCGCCCGGTCCGCATTTTTCAGCGCTGCAGCAGAATCCACGCAGCTATAGTCGAAGCGACGCGACAGCTCCGCCGACAGCCAGTCGCGGTGCGCGTGGTCGCGCAGCTCCAGCTTGTGCAGCATCGACTTGCCGTCCAGCTTGCGGCTGTT
This sequence comes from Dyella mobilis, assembly GCF_016904945.1. Taxonomy (GTDB): domain Bacteria; phylum Pseudomonadota; class Gammaproteobacteria; order Xanthomonadales; family Rhodanobacteraceae; genus Dyella_B; species Dyella_B mobilis. The sequence goes on along the minus strand of NZ_JADIKF010000039.1, from coordinate 788,273 downwards.
CAATACCTCGCCGCGCCCCACCCGGTAGTACACCAGCTTGCCACCAAGATGGGTCTTGTTGACCCAGCCCGACACTTCGCCGTAGTGCTTCTCGTCCACCACCAGACCGAGCGCAAAACCGTGCAGCACGCGCTCGATGGCACCGCGCCAGGCGGCGTGCTCGGATTTGACTTGCATCAGCTCGCCGACAAAGGGCAGCGCGTTCTCGGACAGGCCCAGTTCCTGGCACAACCGGGCACGCATCGCCTGGGTTGGTGCAGGAATATTGGAAGGGTTGCGGTTCAGCGCTTCGATTTCCGAACGCACTTCCGTGAAGCGCTGCGCAGCCTGGTCGCGCTCGCGCTTGAGCGTATCCATGCGCTCTTCCAGCGCCACCGCGCGGCTACGTGCGCCATCAATCAGCTCGCGCGCCTGTCCGGCCAGTTCGGCAAAGCCATGCGCGGTGCCTGGAATGGTCCAGCCCAGTTCGCGACAGGTCTGCTCGACCTTGTTGCGGCGACGCAGCTTTTCGTCGCGCTCGCGAATAACCTGTTCCAGTTCGCGCTCGAGCTGGTCGATCGCATCGCCGCCCTGCTCGCGCCGCTGCCGTTCCAGATCGGCCAGCTTCTGATCGTGGTTTTCCAGCGACTGGCGGCGCTGCGCCAGCTCGCCGGCCAGGGCCTGATCCTGTACCTGTATGTCGGCGAGGCGCGCATCCAGCAAGACCAGGCGGCGCTGCTCGCGATAAAGGTCGATGCCTTGCTGCAGCTCTTTCAACTCGCTGGTGGCGCGACGCAACTGTTGCAGCGATTCGTGCGAGCTGCGCGCCGGCACCAGCGTATCCACCTGCTCGCGCGCGATCACCACGGATTTGTGCGCGGCATCCAGCTCGCCGAAATCCGTCACCAGGCGATCGGCGGCACCAAAGGTTTCCGGCTCGTCGAGCATGAAGCCGCGCAGGAACTGATTCAGATCGCCGAGATTCTTGGCCGACTGCGTCTTGTGCAGCAGCTTCAAGGCCATCTCGTTCTCGATGCCCAGCAGGCGACGGAAGCGTTCGGCGTAGGCGGCGAAGGTCTCGAAGTGATGCACGTCCTCGCCCAGGCGCGTCTTCAGGCGGCGGCGATCCAGGTCGAAACCTTGCAGATCCTTGGCCACGTCGAAGGAACGCTCGGTCACCATGTAGTGCTTCTGCACGTCCGCGGCGGCCGAGCTGTTGCCGCTGATCCAGAACATGCGGATCAGGCTGACCGTGGCGCCGAGGTTGTTGCGGTATTCGAGCACCAGCGCCGACCAGGTGGCGCCTTTGCGCAGGTACTGCGTGGCGATTTCGCCTGAACTGCTGTCCTGTTGATCGGCCCACGCGCCACGCACATACGAAGCCAGGCTGCGATCGCGCCCGCTACGTTCGGCCTCGCGCGCTGCCGCGTTGAAGTCGACCAGGTTGGGCGGCACCAGCAGGGCCGACATCGCATCCAGCAGCGTGGATTTGCCCGAACCGGAGCGGCCTACGAACAGGAATCCCTTTTCGGCGATCGGCACGTCGACCAGGCCGGTAAAGGTGCCCCAATTGAACACCTGCAGGCGGCGCATGCGAAATTGTTCGTCGCGCGGATCGGGCAGATCGGAAAGAAACAGCGATGGCACCACCGGCTTCGGGGCCCGCACCGCCTTGGCGCGCGTCTTTCGCGGCGCGCTCTTCTCATTCGCCATCCGGCTTCTCCTCACCCTCGTCCGCTTCGCGCAATTCGCGATAAGCCTGCGCCAGCGCCTGCACGTCTTCTGCCGAGAACAGCAGTTTCAGCGCTGGCGACACTTCGTAGCGCTCGTCGCTGCCGCGCAGCTTGTCCAGTATGTGGTTGTCTTTCATCTTGGTGATGGCACCAGCCACGCGCTTGGCAAAACCGGCACGGTCGGTGGATACGCTTTTTTCGTAGACCGACAGCGCATCGACCAGGGTGGCCTCTTCCACCACGGCGCGATGGCCGCGGGCTTCAGCTTCGGCCAGTTGCTGGCGCAAATACAGCAGCAGTACCGAATCGATAAAGGTGAGCGGCGAGGTGCGCAGCAGCACCGGCGTTTCCAGTTCGCCGGTGTCGAATTGCCGGGTAAAGGCCACGCCGCCGTCGCGGTCGATGACCAGTTCCAGGAACAGCTCGCACAAGCGCGCGCGAATGGCCGCTTCCTGGCGCAACAGCGCCGTCCAGAGCTGGCTGTGGCGGCCGGCATCCAGGCTTGGCCCGGCCAGCAGCATGCACAGCGCGCGGCGCGCATCGAGCGGCAGGCTGCCGGTGTCGCCGTCGAACAGCGCGGCGCCCTTGGGCTTTTCCGCCACGGGTTCGGCAAGAACGATATCGTCCTCAAGCAAATTCATGGCGCTTCTCTTTCAGGAACCAAACGAGAGGAATGCGGGCGTGACGCTCACTGCCGTCCTTGCCCTGCCAGGTAATGGCTTCGTGCTCGCCATCGGCCACCACGCCATGCCGCGTGGCCAGCGACAGGTAACCGATGATGCTGCCCAAGCCTTGTTCGGCCGGGCGCCGGGCGAGCACGCCGGCGATGGAGAGCTGCTCGTGCGTGGCCAGCAGCTCGTGCAGGTCGCGGCGCAAGCCGCGGTAGTTGATTTCCGACTGCGCCACCAGGTCGCCGACGCTGTCGAGCGAAATGGCCGCCCCTTCGCTGCGTGCGATGCTGCCGTCGACGCGTGCGTGGCGGGGATCGTGCAAACGCCACTGCGCAAGCGAACGCAGGCGACTGGTCGTCAGTTGCAGGGTATAAGGCGTGCGCTGGCGCGCCTGTACCGAATCGCGCAATTGAAGTGCCTCGGCCTGCGCCTGCTTGAGCAACTGGTTGAGGCGCCGCTGCTCCAGATAGCCGCGGCTTTGCACGAAGCCGCGCAAGCTGCGGGCGAAGTTCTGCATGACGTCGTGGACGTGACTACCGCGCTCCAGCATCACGCCGGTAAGCCCGCGCAGGAACTGCCGCTCGTGACGTTGCAGTTTGCGTGCGAAGTTGCGCGACAGCACCATTTCCAGCGCTGCGTCCAGCTGCGCGCTTTGCTCGGCGTCGTTGAGCAGGCTCCAGAACGCATTGAAGCTGCGCCCGGCTTCGCTGTCGCCGATCAGGTCCACGCCCTCGAACAGGCGGTCGAGGATGTCGCCACGCTCGCCTTCGTCGTCGATGATGCGTTCGCGGAATTCGCGGTTGAGCTGCTCGAAGTCGTCGCGTACGCGGCGGAAATCTTCGGTGAGGTCGTCGGCGAGCTGGATGATCTCGCGGGTGCGCTCCACTGCCCGCTTGCCGTCGATGGCCGCTACTTTGCCGGAACTCGCGCGGGCGATTTCCGCGTCCAGGCGATCGCGTTCCGCGTAGAGCGCGTCGAGGCGTGCGGTCGGGTCCGTTTCGGTCTGCTCGGCCAATTGCACGAGCTGCTGGATGACCAGCGACAGGCGGCTCTCGGTGGCCGTGCTGCGCGACGCTTCCAGGCCCGCGATGAAGCGGACGGCCTGGGTCGCCTGGGCGGAGAGTTCGTATTCCTCTTCGCTGGCGCCTTCGGGCAGGCGCCGTTCCAGGTAACCCTGCGACAGCCAATGCGCGACATAGGCCTGGGCCGTGCGCGGCAATTCGCGCGGCAGGTCGGAGGCATTGATCGCATCCAGATGATGCTGCAGACGCTCGTGCAGGATCGAACCCGGCAGGCGACGTTCGCCATCCAGCAACAGGGTCTGCAGCAATCCGACGAGTTCGGGAGCGTGGTCGGCGGCGAGCAGCCGCCACAAGGGCTGATCACGCAGGCGCCGATAGCCTGCGATACGTGCTTGCAACTTCATGCCTTGCGTGATCCCTCCCGGATGGATTATTCGCCCTCGTCGCGCGCGGCTTCGCCACGCAGGCGCACGTCGCCCGGCAGCATGTCGGTACGGCCCTCGCGTGCCTGGCGCTGCGCTTCGAAGAAGCGCTGCACCTGCTGGCACACCGACAAGGTATTTTCGCGCGCGATGGCCGAAACCAGGAACCAGGGCTGGGTCCAGCCGAGGCGCTTGACGATGTCTTCGGCGACCGCCTGGCGTTCGTCTTCAGGCAGTACGTCTTCCTTGTTCAATACCAGCCAGCGCGGACGCTGCATCAGCTCGGGATCGAACTTTTCCAGCTCGTGCTCGATGGCGTGCACCTGCTCGACGACGTCGGAACCGTCGATCGGCGCGATATCGACCAGATGCAGCAGCAGGCGCGTGCGCGTCAGGTGGCGCAGGAACTGGATACCCAGGCCCGCACCTTCCGCAGCGCCTTCGATCAGGCCGGGAATATCGGCGATCACGAAACTCTGGTCTGTGCCGAGGCTGACCACGCCCAGGTTGGGGTGCAACGTGGTGAAGGGGTAGTCAGCCACGCGCGGCGTAGCCGCCGACACCGCACGGATAAAGGTCGACTTGCCGGCGTTCGGGAAGCCCAGCAGACCGACGTCGGCGAGCAGTTTCAGCTCCAGCTTCAGCTCGCGCATTTCGCCGGGGGTACCCGGCGTGGATTTGCGCGGCGCGCGGTTCACCGACGTCTTGAAATGGATATTGCCCAGGCCACCCTTGCCGCCCTGCGCCACCAGCAGGCGCTGGCCGTGCGTGGTGAGGTCGCCGATGGTTTCGTCGGTGTCGACGTTGGTGACGACCGTACCGACCGGCACGCGGATGGTGTTGTCGTCACCGCCCTTGCCGTACATGTCGCTGCCCATGCCGTTCTGGCCGCGCTGAGCCTTGAAGCTGCGCTGGTGCCGGAAGTCGATCAGGGTGTTGAGGCCCTCGTCGGCGATCAGCCAGACCGAGCCACCCGTACCGCCGTCGCCGCCATCGGGGCCGCCGAACGGGATGAATTTTTCCCGGCGGAAACTGATGCAGCCATTGCCGCCGTCTCCCGCCTGGACTTTGATGATTGCTTCGTCGACGAATTTCATGATTGGGGAACGGGGAACGGGGAACGGGGAACAGGAAGCAAAGCGACCTGCAGCTGGGCGAAACGAAATATTTGAAAGAAGCCGGGAACCATCCGACGGGGATCATATCAACTGGAGAACCGCACGTTCCCCGTTCCCTGCTTCCAGAAAACAAAAGCCCCGCCAGGGCGGGGCCTTCGTTTGGACGTGGCGGAGGCTTAAGCCTTGACCACGTTGACGTACCTGCGGTTGTTCTCGCCGCGGACTTTGAACTCGACCTTGCCATCGACCAGTGCGAACAAGGTGTGGTCACGACCGAGGCCCACGCCGGTGCCGGCATGGAACTGGGTGCCGCGCTGACGCACGATGATGTTGCCGGCTTCGATGGCCTGGCCACCGTACACCTTCACGCCGAGGTACTTGGGGTTCGAATCGCGACCGTTGCGGGATGAACCTACGCCTTTTTTATGTGCCATGACTGTTTACTCCGGCTATATCAGGCGTTGATGCCCGTGATCTCGACTTCGGTGAAATGCTGACGATGTCCCTGCTGCTTCTTGTGGTGCTTGCGGCGGCGGAACTTGATGATGCGGACCTTGTCGGCGCGGCCATGCTTGCGCACGGTGGCGCTCACGGTGGCACCGGCCACGGTCGGGGCACCGACGGTGATGGTTTCACCGGCGCCGACCAGCAGCACCTGGTCGAACTTCACGCTGGCGCCTTCTTCGGCGTTGAGCAACTCCACGCGCAGGACGTCGCCCTGCTGGACGCGGTACTGCTTGCCGCCGGTCTTGATGACTGCATAACTCATGTTTGAGCCCTTCTGTCGTTATTCTCTTGGGTTCGCAGCGCATCTATCGGGCGCAGCGAACTGAGGATTTTAGCGACAAAGGGACTTACTGGTCAACAACTGACCAGCATGAGCCTGGACTCCGCCGTTGTAGGTTGGGTTAGCGGAGCGTAACCCAACAAAGCCAGCAAAAACGTTGGGTTACGCTGCGCTAACCCAACCTACTACTAAGGGCGTCCCACGCTTACTGCCCTGAGCCGGCACCTGGCGCGGGGGATGGCTGGGCGGACCCGCCGTCGGAACTGGTCGCCGGGCAGCGGCCCTGGGCGTCCAGTTTGCCCTGCTTTTGCAGCTCCGAGAACATGTCCGAAGTGCGCTGGCGCCCCCATTGCTGGCCGGCCTGGGCGGCCTCGGCCATGGTCGCCGGCATTTGGGCCACCAGTTTCTGGCCCAGCGTCGACTTATAGAACTTGATCAGGCCGTCCACCTCGTCCGCGGTGAAATGATGCTGGTAGGCCGGGATCATGGCCGTCTCGAGCTGGGCCACGCCGTTCTTGTCGATATAGGTCTGCCAATAGCTGGCCGGCACGCAAGGGAGCTGCTGGCTCATCATCGCGGCCATCTGATTGTTCATGACGGTGAACTGGCCGGGCACGTCCATCACCTGCATCAACTGGCGCACCTGCGCCTCGCTGGGTTGGGCCGCCATCGCGGGAACCCCCGCCAACGCCAGACAAACACCCAGACCCAGAACCCATTTGCCAGCCGACATGTCGCACTCTCCATTGAAATGGAAATCGGGAAACAGCGGCCGAGCATAGGGGCCCGTCCGCGCGCTGCCTAGGGTCTGTTAGCAAAGGTGCGGGCAGGCCTCAGTGAGGGTCTAAACGTTTCTGCTGACAGAACGTTGTCAGCATGCTCATCCCGCCTGATCACAGTCCGGGCGGACCGACTTGCTATATTGACCGATTCCCCAATATCGACGCGTCATGGACACCATACGCATTCGCGGCGCCCGCACGCACAATCTCAAGAACATCGACCTTGACCTGCCCCGCGACCGGCTGATCGTGATCACCGGCCTGTCAGGCTCGGGCAAGTCCTCGTTGGCCTTCGACACCATTTACGCCGAGGGCCAGCGGCGCTACGTGGAATCGCTGTCTGCTTATGCGCGGCAATTCCTGTCGATGATGGAGAAGCCGGACGTGGACCACATCGAGGGTCTGTCGCCGGCCATCTCGATCGAGCAGAAGTCCACCTCGCACAACCCGCGCTCCACCGTGGGCACCATTACCGAGGTCTACGACTATCTGCGCCTGCTGTTTGCGCGCGTCGGCACCCCGCGCTGCCCCGATCACGGCATTCCGCTGGAAGCGCAGACGGTCAGCCAGATGGTGGACAGCACGCTGGCGCTGGATCCGGAAAAGCGCTTCATGCTGCTGGCACCGGTGATCCGCGAACGCAAGGGCGAGCACGTGCAGGTGTTTGAGCAGTTGCGCGCACAGGGTTTCGTGCGCGCACGTGTGGACGGCGCCGTCTACGACCTGGATGCGGTACCGCCGCTGACGCTGCGCCAGAAGCACACCATCGAAGCGGTGATCGACCGCTTCCGTCCGCGCGACGACATCAAGCAGCGCCTGGCCGAATCGTTCGAAACGGCGTTGCGGCTGGGCGACGGCTTGGTGATCGTGGTCGACATGGATGACCCCAAGGCGAGCGAGCAGTTGTTCTCTTCGCGCTACTCCTGCCCGGTCTGCGATTACTCGCTGCCGGAACTGGAGCCGCGCCTGTTCTCGTTCAACTCGCCGGTGGGCGCCTGCCCCAAGTGCGATGGTCTGGGCGTGACCCAGGTGTTTTCTGCCGACCGAGTAGTCGGCCATCCGGAGCTTTCGCTGGCAGGCGGCGCGGTGCGCGGCTGGGACCGGCGCAACGCCCATTATTTCCAGCTGATCCTGTCGCTGGCCAATCACTACGGCTTCGACGTCGATACGCCGTGGCAAAAATTGTCGAACAAGGTGCAGCAGGCCGTGCTCTACGGCAGCGGCAACGAAGCGATTGCGTTCCGCTATCTCACCGAACGCGGCGGCAAAGTGACGCGCGAGCACACCTTCGAGGGCATCCTGCCCAACCTCGAGCGCCGCTACAAAGAAACCGAATCGCCGGCCGTGCGCGAAGAGCTGGCCAAGTACATCAGCGACCATCCCTGCCCCGACTGCGGCGGCCAACGCCTCAACCGCTCCGCCCGCAACGTGTTCGTGGCCGACCAGCCGCTGCCTTTGCTCACCGCACGCTCGATCGACGACGCTCTGGACTTCTTCGACACGCTCAAGCTCACCGGCTGGCGCGGCGAAATCGCGGTGAAGATCGTCAAGGAAATTCGCGAGCGCCTGAGCTTCCTCAACGACGTGGGCCTTAACTACCTCACGCTCGATCGCCAGGCCGATACGCTGTCGGGCGGAGAAGCCCAGCGCATCCGCCTCGCCTCGCAGATCGGCGCGGGCCTGGTCGGCGTGATGTATGTGCTGGACGAGCCCTCGATCGGCCTGCACCAGCGCGACAACGAGCGCCTGCTCGGCACGCTCACGCGACTGCGCGATCTGGGCAATACGGTGATCGTGGTCGAACACGATGAAGACGCCATCCGCGCCGCCGATCACGTGCTGGACATCGGCCCCGGCGCCGGTGTGCACGGCGGCGAAGTGGTGGCGCAAGGCACGCTGAAAGACATCCTCGCCTCGCCGCGCTCGGTCACCGGCCAATACCTCTCCGGCAAGCGCGAGATCAAGGTTCCCACGGAGCGCCGCGAGCAGCTCGACAAGGATTCGTGGCTGTATTTGAAAGGCGCCAGCGGCAACAACCTCAAGCACGTCGACCTCGCTGTCCCTGCCGGTTTGTTCACCTGCGTAACGGGTGTATCGGGTTCGGGCAAATCCACGCTGATCAACGACACGTTGTTCGCGCTGGCCGCGGCGGAATTGAACGGTTCCAGCGTGCAGCCTGCAGCGCACAAATCGGTGGAAGGCCTGGAGCTGTTCGACAAGGTAGTCGACATCGACCAGTCGCCGATCGGGCGCACGCCGCGCTCCAACCCCGCCACCTATACCGGCCTGTTCACGCCGCTGCGCGAACTGTTCGCGCAGGTGCCGGAAGCGCGCTCGCGCGGTTATACCGCCGGCCGTTTCAGTTTCAACGTGCGCGGCGGCCGCTGCGAAGCCTGCGAAGGCGACGGCATGATCAAGGTGGAGATGCACTTCCTGCCGGACGTGTATGTGCCCTGCGACGTCTGCCACGGCAAGCGCTACAACCGCGAGACGCTGGAAATCCTGTATAAGGGCCACACCATCGCCGACGTGCTCGACATGACGGTGGAAGACGCCGCCAAGCTGTTCGAAAACGTGCCGGTGATCGCGCGCAAGCTCGATACCCTGCGCGCCGTGGGCCTGGACTACATCAAGCTCGGCCAGAGCGCCACCACGCTGTCCGGCGGCGAAGCACAGCGCGTGAAGCTGTCCAAGGAACTGTCCAAGCGTGAAACCGGCCGCACGCTCTACATCCTCGACGAGCCCACCACCGGCCTGCACTTCCACGATATCGAGCAGTTGCTCGACGTGCTGCATCAGCTGGTCGACCAGGGCAACACCGTGGTGGTGATCGAACACAACCTGGATGTGATCAAGACCGCCGATTGGATCGTCGACCTCGGGCCGGAAGGCGGTTCGGGCGGCGGCCGGATCCTCGTCACAGGCACGCCCGAAACGGTCGCGGCAACACCCGGCTCGCATACCGGACGCTTCCTCGCCTCGCACCTGAAACCTGCCAAGACCGTACGCCCCAAGGCCGAAAGCGGTAACGGCAAGACCAAACAAAAACGCAAAGTAGCCTCATGACCACGGTTTCCAACGATTCCAACGCAACGGCAACGCCGCTGCACACCGCTTCGATCAGCGTGCGCTGGCGCGACCTGGACGCGTTCAATCACGTCAACAATTCCAGCTACCTCACCTTCCTCGAAGAGTCGCGCCTGCAATGGCTGCAGCATCTTGGCGGCAACTGGATGGACGAGCACTGCGTGCCGGTGATGGCCGCCAGCCAGATCAACTACCGCCTGCCGATCGAGTGGCCGGCGCAGCTGAGCGTGGAGCTGTATTGCTCGCGCATGGGCAACAGCTCCATGACGATCGGCCATCGCATCGTGGATGCGGCGGATGCCGGCAAGCTCTATTGCGACGGGCACGTGGTGATGGTGTGGATGGATCCGGCCACCGGTAAAGCCGCCGCCTTGCCGCAAGCCGTTCGTGAAGCCGCGGCAACGGCCTGATTAAACGGGCGTCGCGTGCACACGCGACACCCGTGCGCGCTCGTTATGATGGGGTGGAATCCCTGCCGATGGAGCGCACCATGACGATTCAGCACCGCACCGCCCTGGCTCTCGCCTGCGCGGTATTTTGCAGCGCATCGCTGGCCCAGGCCGCCGACAACGCGACCATTACGCTGTATCGCAGCGACAGCGCCAGCCTTTACGCAAGCAACGGCGACGAAGACGCCGTCAATGACGGATACGCCGTGGTGCGCGAACGGCGCGACGTGAATCTGCAGTCCGGCGTACACGACGTGGTGCTGGGCGACTTGCCCAACAACCTGGATGCCGAAGCGCTGGCGCTGGGTTTCCCCGGCAGCGATGCCAAGGTCATTTCGCAACGCCTGTTGCTCGGCCAGGGGGCGAACGCAGCACTGACCAACCTGACCGGCAGCAACATCAACGTGCTCGGCACCAATGGGCAATCGCTGGCGAGCGGCACCCTGCTGCGCGCCGGAAACGACGGCCTGATCGTAAGCAATGCTGGTGGCGGCACCACCTTGGTACGCAACTATGCGGCGGTAAACACGCAAAGCGGACAGTTCCCCGCGGGTTCCAGCCTGCGTCTGCGGGTGGATGCCACGCGTTCCGGAAATGCCGCCGCGGTGCTCAGCTATCCCACCTCCGGCATCGGCTGGCGAGCCGCTTACGTCGCCACCTTGCAGCCGGGCAGCAGCTGCAGCATGCAGTTCGAATCGCGCGCCAGCATCGCCAACCGCAGCGGCCGCGACTGGCACGATGCCAAGCTCACGCTCATCGCCGGCGAACCGAACTTTGCCAAACCGAGCGGCCCGCGCCCGATGATGATGAGAGCCATGGCCGCAAAGGCTCCGGTAGCGATGGAGGCCAGCATGCCCGAGCAGGTACAGATGGACGAATACCGCAGCTACGTATTGCCCGCCCCCGTGGATCTTCCCGACGGCAGCATCAGCCAGGTACCGCTGTACGCCACGCGCAGCGTGAGCTGCGAGCGCACGGCGCTTTACGAAAACGGCGGCAACTGGCTTCCGCCGCGCCCGATGATCGGCGATGACTACGCCTCCGGCAACAACGAAATCACCAGCACGCTGCGCCTGACCGCCTTCGACAGCCTGCCGGCCGGCTACCTGCGCGTGCTCGCTGCCGATCGCAACGGCGTGCCGCAATTCATCGGCGAAGGTCGCATCAACGACACGCCCAAGGGCACTGATGCAACGATCACCCTGGGCAGCGCCTTCGACCTGCGTGGCGAACGCGAACGCACCAGCTTTCACGTCGACAAGGCCGGCCGCACCATGGACGAAGCTTTCCGCATCACGCTGACCAATGCCGGTAGCGACGCACGCACCGTCACCGTGCGCGAACATCCCAATCGCTGGCGGACCTGGGCGCTGACTTCCTCCAGTACCAAGCCGAGCAAACAGAGCACCGATACGCTGGATTTCAAGGTTGACGTTCCTGCCAACGGCAAGGCCGTACTCGACTATGCCGTGCACTACACCTGGACGGCCGGCGACGAGCCGCAATCCTGATCGCGCGCAGACACCGTCACGGATCTTCGCCGCCGTGACGGTTTGTGAAATGATGCACGACTACGCTTTCGGAGTACGACCATGCTGAACCTCGTCAAGCACGACGCCGTCACTGAAATCCAGCTGGCGCGCCCGCCGGTCAACGCACTCAATATCGACTTGCTGCGCGCCATCCAGGGCGCGCTCGCCGACGCCGTGCGCGACAACAGCCGGGGCATCGTGCTGTCCGGCTTGCAAGGCCTGTTTTCCGCCGGCGTGGACGTGCCTGCTCTACTTACCCTGGATCGTGCCGGCGTACGCGAATTCTGGCGCGAATTCTTCGCCACCTGCGCTGCGCTGGCGCATGCTCCTGTGCCGGTGGCAGCCGCCATCACGGGACACAGCCCGGCTGGCGGCGCAGTGCTTTCCCTGTTCTGCGATTACCGCGTAATGGCGCAGGGGCCTTATCGCATCGGCCTCAACGAAGTGCAGGTCGGCCTGGTGGCCCCCGACTGCATCCAGATGGTGTTGCGCCGTGTCGTAGGTGCATACCGTGCCGAGCGTTTGCTGGTATCCGGCGCGCTGGTCGACGCCGAGCAGGCGCTGGCCTGCGGCTTCGTCGACGAACTGGTGGCGGTGGACCAAGTCACCACGCGCGCCTTGCACTGGTTGAACGAAACGCTGGCACTGCCGTCACACGCCATGCTCGCTACGCGCCGGATCGCCCGCGCCGACCTGACCAGCACGTACGCCGATATCGACAGCTTGCCGATCGACACGTTTGTCGATGCGTTCTTCCATCCGGAGACGCAGAAGACCTTGCAGGAATTGGTAGCTCGCCTGAAGAGCAAAGCGAAATAACTTCGCATCGCAAAGTATCGGTGTACCGATGCTTTGCCCAGCTTTATTCGCGGCCGGTTGCGACCGGTCGCGACGAGTCGCTCACCCAACCACTCCACGACGGCGCGTAGAGTCGCGATCCGGTCAGCCCCGCATGCTCCATGGCAAGCAGGTTGTGGCAGGCCGTTACGCCTGAGCCGCACATGTGTACGACCTGGTCCGGAGCGTGCTGACCGATCACCGCCAGAAACTCCTGCCGCAACACGTTTGCCGGCTTGAACCGGCCATCCGGCTCGAGATTTTCCGCAAAAGGACGATTGGCCGCGCCAGGCACGTGGCCGGCGGCGCGATCGAGCGGTTCCACTTCGCCGAGGTAGCGCGGCGTGGCGCGCGCATCGAGCAGCAAATCCTGAGTGAGCGCTCCCGCAACCGCGTGGTCGAGCATGACCTGGGCTGCGTCGTAGTGCAGCGAGACCTGCGTCGGTGCGCGCTGCGGAACATCCGTCGAAACCGGCTGGCCGCTCGCCTTCCACGCGGCATAACCGCCGTCGAGTACGGCTGCGTGTTTTACGCCGCACAAGCGCAAGAGCCACCAGAGCCGCGCCGCGGCCAGCGCGCCGTTGCCGGCGTCGTAGCACACCACTTGCAAGCCAGGTTGCCAGCCCCAGCGGCCCAGCGTTGCAGAAAAAGCCTGCTCGGATGGCAAGGGATGACGCCCAAGTCCAAGGGGAATGCGACTGAGATCGGAAAGATCGTGATCAAGGCTGGCGAACACCGCGCCCGGAATGTGTTCGGCGAGGTAATCGCGTTCGCCCTTGCCCGCATCGAACTGGTCGTAGCGACAGTCGACGATCAGCACTTCGGACGATGGCAACGCGGCCAGTTCGGCTACGGAAACGAGCGTGTTTTTCATGCCTGCTCCATCCTCTGCAACAAATTTTGCAGCATCGCGGCGGTCGCACCCCAGATGCGATGGCCGTCGTGCTGGAATTCCACCATCTCGCGACGATGCCCACGGTATTCCGTCTGGTAACGCCGAGTGTTGCCCGGTTCGAGAAAGAACGTCAGCGGCACCTCGAACACTTCCGCCACTTCATCGGGTGCCGGATGAAAGCGTGCTTCGTCGGCAATCTGCGCCACCACCGGCGTAATACAGAAGCCGCTGACGGTTTCAAAGCAATCCAGATAACCCAGCGGCGTAACCAGGGTGCGATCCAGGCCGATCTCTTCCTCGCTCTCACGCAGGGCCGTGGTCAAGGCATCGCCGTCCGCCGGATCCATGCGGCCACCCGGAAATGCCACCTGCCCGGCATGGGAACTCAGGTGATCGGTGCGCACGGTAAACACCACGCGCGGATGCGCCTCGCCGCGCAAACCGATCAGCACGGACGCAGGACTGCGCGGCGTGTCGCCGAGCAGTTCTTTCATCGAAGCGTGATTCCAACCCGGGGCCGTAGGCGGTTGCGATAGCGGGCGCAGCGCACGCAACAGCGCATCCATCACGTCGACTCGCGGGCTGGCAGCACCACGTTCAAGTAATGATTGCGCTCGGTGTCGGTCATGGCGCGCCAACGTGCGATTTCATCGCCGGTGCGGTAGCAGCCAAGGCAATACCCATGCGGATCGAGCCGGCAAATGCCGACGCAAGGGCTCAGGATGGCTTGTAGGGGGACGGGGGAATCAGTGGTCATGCGCCGGCGATGTTAACACGCGGACCGGGAAGCACGGCTCCGTCAGGGCCCCGCCGCCTGCGGATTGGGCGGCTTGATGTCGAGCAACTCGATATCGAAGACCAGTGCCTGGTTCGGGCCGATGCGTGGCAGCATCCCTCCCTCGCCATAGGCCAGGGCCGGCGGGATCACCACTTTCCAGCGATCGCCGACGTGCATGCGGGGAATCACGTATTGCCAACCGCGGATGACCTTGTCCACCGTAAAGCTGACCGGTGCGCCATGCGCCCAGGTGCTGTCGAACTCGGTGCCATCGATGAGCATGCCGCGATAGTTCACCGTGACCAGGCTGTCGATACCGGGCGAGTTGGTGCCGTCGCCCTTCTTGATCACCGAGTATTGAATCCCGGACGGCAGTTGCACCACGCCCGGCAGGGACGCGTTGTGCGAAAGGAATTCGGCGCTCTTGTGCGCATTCTCGGTGGCGATGCGATGGTATTCGGCCAATGCCTCCTCGCGCATGAGCGCGTCCAGGGCAAGCATTTGCTGATACATCTCTTCTTTCGGAACCGCCGGCGGACGCTTGGCGTAGGCGTCTTCGATGGCTTTTTGCAACACGGCCAGGTCGATCGGGAAATCGCCCTCGGAGAACTTCGTGCCGATGCGATAGCCAAGCGCATAGGAAAGCTTGTGCTTGTCGATCTTGGTCGCCGCTGCCGGCTTCACATTGGGCGCAGCCGGCAGTTGCTGCGCCTGCACTGAGCACGCGGCAAGCAGCAACAAACCTGGAACCAGCCAACGCACGTGTGCCATTCGATTCTCCATGGCGGCAAGCATAGGGCCAAAGACGCCATCCTAAGGGGTTCAGCCGATTGTTGCAGCTACGCGGGCGTTCGTTGCAACCGTATGAACTTGTCTAAGAAAGCTGCGGGGCGATAAAGGTTCCCGCCGGCGAAAACCGGGCTTTAGGAACCGCGTGGCTCATGCGAAGCACGGGGGCTCGATCTAGAATCCCCCTTTTCACGTTCAATACGGAGTGCCCCGTGGCTTACCGCAACCTCGAGATCAGCAACCGCGACGCCGTGCGCACGATCGTCGTCAATCGTCCGGACAAGCTCAACGCCTTGAATCGCGAGACCTTGAACGAGCTGACCCTGGCCTTTACCCAGGCCGCCCAGGACGATTCCGTGCGCGCCGTGGTGTTGACCGGGGCGGGCGAGAAAGCCTTCGTGGCTGGCGCAGACATCAGCGAAATGAACGGCTATACGCCGGTACAGGCGCAAAGTTTTTCGCGCACCGGGCAGCGCCTGATGAGCACCATCGAACGCCTGGGCAAGCCGGTGGTGGCCAGGATCCAGGGGTTCGCGCTGGGCGGCGGCATGGAGCTCGCCATGGCCTGCCACCTGCGCATTGCCAGCGAGAAGGCCAAGTTCGGCCAGCCGGAAATCAACCTCGGCCTGATCCCCGGCTTCGGCGGCACTCAGCGCCTGTTACGGCTGGCCGGCCGCAGCGCAGCACTGGAACTGTGCCTGACCGGCGCCACGATCACCGCGCAACGGGCTTACGAACTGGGCGTGGTCAATCGCCTGGTTGCGCCTGACGCCCTGGACGAGGCCGTGAACGCGCTCGCCGATCAGCTTGCCGCCGCCGCGCCGCTGGCCGCCGCCGGGATTCTGGACACCGTATTGCTGGGTGGCGAGACTTCGATCGACCAGGGGCTGGAATTCGAAACCCAGGCGTTCGCGCTGGCCTTTGCGACCGAAGACATGCGGGAAGGCACCACGGCCTTTCTGGAAAAGCGCAAGGCGACGTTCAAGGGCCGCTGAGCTACCGCATCAGGTCTCCTCCCCTGCTTTGCAGGGGAGGAGTGGCTCGATGAACAGTCAGTGATGCGAGCCTTGGTATTTCTTCTCGCCGGCCGTGATGCGCAGATCCAACCGATTCTCCGGCGGCGCCAAAGGACAGGTGGCAAAGGACGTGAATGCGCAAGGCGGGTTGTAGGCCTTGTTGAAATCCAGCACCACTTTTCCGTTCTGTGGCAGCGCGGCATACAGGAAACGCGCCGCACCGTAGGTTTCGTGGCCGGAGGTACGGTCGGCGAGCACGAAGAACAACTCCCCGCCCGGTTCTTCCTGATACGGCAACAACTCGTAGGTGTGGCCATCGCGGGTAAACACCGCCTTGCCGGGCACCTTCACCGTATCGATGGTGCCGATCACCGAACCCATTTGCAGGTCGTGCGGCGGATCGAACGGCACCCAGTCAGCCACGATGCGCCAGGACGGGTCGATCGGGAAATAGTCGATGCCCTGGAAATGCTGGCGCGCGACGGCAGTCGAATCCTTCACGCGCAGAGCCTTTCGCCCATCGCGGTCGATCACGAAAAAGCTCGCCGTACCGAACGCCACCGTGGTCGGCGATGCACCTTCCGCCACGTGCACGTCATCGATCAGCGCAGCCTCGTGAACGGCCTTGCCATCCACGCTGGCATCACTGCCCTGGGCGAGCTTGATGTGCACCTGCCCTGCCCCGTCAAGCGTGACCACGCCAAGATGTGCAGGCCCTGCTTGCAGCACCACGTCGTTGTCGGAAGCGCTGCCGACCTTGTTGGCACCTTCCTGCAACCATTCCAGTCCGATGAGGCTCAGCCAGCCATCCGGCGCAGTCAGCTTCGCAACGCGCTGAGTGCGCCACTGCTCGATGCTTTGCTGGTAGCCATCCGGCGTAACGGCGGGGTTGGGGGTTTGGGCATGCACGAGAGCCACTCCACTACTTAGGATTGTTCCGATCAGGACATTACGCCACACGTGGGCTCTCCGCTCAATCCAAGAAGGTCCAGTATGGACGTCCATTTGCGGAGGGAACAACCAGCACCTAACGACCGCGGAGAAAAAGCTTATCCAGTTCGGTCATGCCCAGCTGGACCCAGGTCGGGCGACCGTGATTGCACTGACCCGAGCGCTCGGTCGCTTCCATCTCGCGCAACAAGGCATTCATCTCCGGCACGCTGAGCCGCCGGCCGGCACGCACCGAACCGTGGCAGGCCATGGTGGAAAGCAATTCGTTTTCCAGCTCCTGCAATTGGCGCGAGCTGCCGTGCTGTGCCAGCTCCGACAGCACGTTGCGGGTGAGCTCGCCGACGTCGGCGCCTTCGAGCAAGGCAGGAATGCGGCGCACCACCACGGCCGAGGGACCGCTGCGCGAAAGCTCCAGGCCCCAATCGGCCAGCGCGTCGCCGTGTTCTTCCGCAGCAGCGGCTTCTTTGGCGCTTACCGCCACCGACAACGGCACCAGCAGAATCTGCGAGCGAAGATTGCTGCAAGCGCGGCCGGACTTGAGCTTTTCGTAAGTAATGCGCTCGTGTGCCGCATGCATGTCGACCAGCACCAGGCCGTGCGCATTCTCGGCCAGGATATAAATCGTCTTCAGTTGCGCAATGGCATAGCCCAGCGGCGGTGCCTCGCCGTCGTTGGCCGGCGGCATGGGCTGCGGTGCCTGCGTGGAGTCCATCGACGCTTCGCCAAGCAGCGCCGCATAGTCGGCCAAGGGTTCTTCGCGCACGCCCAGTTGCAGACGGCTTTGTGCGAATCCCGCACCCTGCCAGCCAGTGTGGGATCGGCTTGCCAGTTGCATGGCCGGCGCCGGTGTCGACGCAACGGATGCACCATCCCACGCCGTGCTTTCCGGCTGAACGGTTTGTCCGGCGCGCGTTTCCGCCAGCGCTTCATGCAAGGTGCGGAACAGGAAATCGTGCACCAGCCGCTGTTCTCGAAAGCGCACTTCGCTTTTGGCCGGGTGCACGTTGACATCCACGCCGACCGGATCCAGCTCCAGATACAACACGAAGGTCGGATGGCGGCCGTGGAACAACACGTCGGCATAAGCCTGCCTTACCGCATGAGCCACCACGCGATCGCGCACCAGGCGCCCATTGACGTAGAAATATTGCGAATCGGCCTGCGCCCGCGAGGCCGTCGGCAATCCCACCCAGCCGGACAGGCGCATGCCGGCCGCGGCGTGATCGATACGCAAGCTCTGCTGCGGAAATTCCGCGCCCAGCACTTCTGCCACGCGCATCAACATTGCATTCTCGTCGCGTGCTGCCTTCCACACGCGCACCGATTTGCCATTGTGGCTCAAGCGAAACTCGGCTCCGCTGCGCGCCAGCGCGAGCGATTTGAGCAGGTCGTCGATGTGGGCGAACTCGGTGCGCTCGGCGCGGAGAAACTTGCGTCGCGCCGGCACGTTGTAGAACAGGTCGCGCACTTCTACGCTGGTCCCCTGCGGATGCTGCGCAGGACGTGCCGCCTGCATGCGCCCGCTGTCCACTTCGATCCGAAAAGCCTGGTCTTCGCCGCGCAGACGAGATGTCATGGCGAAACGCGCCACCGAGGACATCGACGCCAGCGCCTCGCCTCGAAATCCCATGCTGGCAACGTGCTCGAGATCGTCGAAGCTGCCGATCTTGCTGGTGGCATGCGAAGTGACCGCCAGCGGCAGGTCGTCGGCAGCAATGCCGTCGCCATCGTCGCGCACGCGAATCAGCCGCGCGCCACCGAGTTCGATGTCGACTTCGATGCGCGTGGCGCCGGCATCGAGGCTGTTTTCCACCAGCTCCTTGACGACCGATGACGGCCGCTCGATCACCTCGCCCGCGGCGATCTGGTTGATGAGGTCGGAAGGAAGGGGTTTGATCCGTGGCATGGGCGCAAGCTTAACAGCCGCGCCACGGCTCAACTATCCGGAATTTCCAGCATGGTGCCGACGCGCACGCTATTGCTGCTGATGCCGTTGACACTCTTGAGCGAACTGATGCTCACGCCGTATTGCTTGGCAATGCTGCGCAAGGTTTCGCCATTGGCCACGCGGTGCATGTCGCGCACGTCGGCGTCGGCTGGCGCAGCGGCGCTGGCGAGTTTGTCGGAGGACTTGCTCGCGCTCGCCACTTCGCCGGCATTGCCCTGCAGCACGCCATTGCGCCGTGCAGCTTCTGCCGCAAACCAGGTGCCCGGCGGCGGGTTGGAGGTGAAATAGCCTTTCACGCCATCCATGATGGCCGTGGCGAGCTGCTGCTGATGCCCGGAATCGCGCAGTTTGCGCTCCTCCATCGGATTGCTGATGAAGGCGGTCTCGACCAGGATCGAAGGCACATCCGGCGAGCGCAACACCACGAAGTTAGCGTGCTCGACATAGCCGCGATGGGTCGGGCCCAGGGCGGACAGGGCGCTCAATACCTTCTGCGCCACCGTTTCGCTGGCCTGCACCGCCCAACCCTGCTGCATGTCCAGCAGCACGGAAGCGAGACTGTCGTTTTCCGCCGCCAGTGAGACGCCGCCGATCAGGTCGGAGCTGTTTTCGCGATCGGCCAGCATCTGCGCCGCCACCGAGCTCTTGCCGCGCGGAGACAACACCCACACCGAAGATCCGCGCGCGTCGCTGCTGGTGAACGAGTCGGCGTGAATGGCCACGAACAGGTCGGCCTGGTTCTGCCGGGCAATTTCGTAGCGCTGCTTGAGCGGGATGAAGTAATCGCCGTCGCGGGTGAGGATCGCCTTCATGCCCGGCTGGCGATTGATCTGGGCAGCGAGATCGCGCGCGACTGCCAACGTCACGTCTTTCTCCAAGGTGCCATCCGGACCGTGCGCGCCCTGATCCTTGCCGCCGTGCCCGGCGTCGACCGCCACCACGACCTGCCGCTGGCTGTTCAACAGTACGGCTGCCTGGCGCGTGGTGACGCCCTTGCGACTGGTAAGTTTGCTGCTGGCATTGACCACGACCGGAGCCGGCGACGTATCGTCGGCCACGTCTTCGCTGGAAGCTGCCGGCGCCGGCTGGTGCGGGGTCACCGCTGCACGGGAGGTAGCCGCCGGCTTGTCGACGGTCGCCACCTTGGCCGGTACGGATGCGCTGGCCGTGCCCGGGTAAAGATCCAGCACCAGGCGATATCCCGACTGACCGGAAGGTCCAAGCAGGAAGCTCTTGGGCTGGCTGCCCGAAGCCACCGAAGCGGCAAGGCGCAACGAATCGCCCTGATTGCTACTGTCCAGGCTCTTGAACAGGCCCTGGGCCGATGGCGCCAGGCGGCCTGCGACGCGGCTGTCGCCGAGCTCCAGCACCACCTGGTCGCCTTGCTGACTGAGCTTGTACTTGGCCGGCGCTGAAAGGTCGAAAACGACGCGGGTGTAGTCCGGGCCGGCCCAGACACGGGCGTCTTTGACGTCGGCAGCATGCGCAATGGCGGGTACCGCGGTCAGGATCGCGGTGGCAGTCAGGCAGATAGCGCGAGTAAGGATTCCCCTCATAGCGCGGCATTGAAGCGCAGCGCTTTCCTGAATGCAAGAGGTTTTCCTTTAAATATCCATAACCTGCAGCCCATTTGTCAGATGGACTCAAGCTATCGACCCTAAGCCACGTATTTCGCAGGCAAGCCGGGCCTCTGCCGCCCGTTCAGTTTTCCCAGGCGGAACACATACTTAGCGCTTGCTCAAGCGATCAAGGCGAGCCTTTGCAGCAAACGCTCGCCCCTTCCCGAATGCGGAATCAGACGCGCATGCCGGCCCAAGCCGCTATAGCTCAACTGCAATTCGAGATCGGCTGCAGGAAGCGCCCCACGCCCTCGCTCGGGCCACTCCACCAACACCACGGCATCGGGATCGGACAAGGCATCCAGTCCCAGCCATTCAAGCTCGCCCGGATCGGCAATGCGATACAGATCCAGGTGCCAGGCAGGTCGGTGCCTGCCCTGATAGCCCTCGACCAGGCTGTAGGTCGGGCTCTTGATGCGCTCGCCCACGCCCAGCGCGGTGAGCAAGGCGCGCGCAAAACTGGTTTTGCCCGCGCCCAATTCGCCGTGCAGATACACCACCAGTCCGCCATCCAGCATTCCGGCAAGCCGGATGCCCGCGGCGCGGGTGGCATCCTCGTCGGCCAGTTCCCAGTGCAGCTCAGTCACGTTCGATCCCATTGGAAAGTGCACGCAGGGGTTCAAGCAGATCGCTGGCGAGCAGGCCTCGCTCGCCGTTGCGTGCCGCGATGTCGCCAGCCCGCGCATGCAAGCCTACCCCCATGCGCGCCGCGTCCCAGGCCGAGCACCCCTGCGCCAGCAATGCGGCGATCACGCCGGTAAGCAGATCGCCCATGCCGCCACTGGCCATGCCGGGATTGCCCCAGATACAGACGTCCAGACGTCCATTCGGATCGGCAATCAGGCTGCCCGCTCCTTTCAGCACCACGACCGCGCCATAGCGTTGTGCCAAGGCACGCGCGGATGCGAAACGATCCCATTGCACATCGGCGATCGTCTTGCCAAGCAACCGTGCCGCTTCGCCGGGATGCGGCGTCAGCACGGCCGGCGCAGCGAATCGACGCGGTTCGCGTGCGAGCAGGTTGAGCCCATCCGCATCGAGCACCAGCGGTTTGCCGCTGTCCAGCGCAGTCAGCCACAAGGCATGTCCCCACGCGCCCTGCCCCAGCCCCGGCCCGACGGCAAGAACGTCGGCGCGATCCAGCAGCGCTTGCAATTCCTGTGGTCCATGCACGCCGTGCGCCATCAGCTCCGGGCGTGCTGCGTTCAAGGCCATGAGATTTTCAATCCGCGTGGCCACGCTGACCAGGCCGGCGCCGCCACGCAATGCCGCCTCTCCGCACAAGCGAATGGCACCGGCCGTGCCATGGTCCCCGCCGATCGCCAATACGTGCCCGGCATCGCCTTTGTGCGCATCGCGCTCGCGCGGAGGAAGACACGAAGGTTCGAGCAAGCTCGCATCGGCGTGCACGTTTTGCCACAGCACGTCCGGCAAGCCGAGCGTGTCGAGCTGCAAAACGCCTACCTTGCTCGCTGCCTGTCCGGTGTGCGCACCGCGCTTGGCCGCGATGAAACTGACCGTGAGCGCGGCACGAATCGCCACGCCGGGGCAATGTCCGGTATCGGCATTCAATCCGGATGGAACATCGAGCGCCAGTACGGGTGTCGCCGATGCGTTGATACATTCGATCAAGTCGGCAATGGCGGCTTCCGGCGCACGATTCAGGCCCGTGCCGTAAAGGGCATCCACGTATGTGTCGGCCCGCGGCAACGTGGTGTCCGGTTGCCAGCGCCGAGTCGACGCGCCATGTCGTTGCCACGCATCTCTTGCGCGAGCAGCGTCGCCGTGCGGCTCGTCGCTCAGCTCGACCACCTCCACCATCATGCCCGCGTCGTGCGCGAGGCTGGCGAGCAGATAGCCGTCGCCACCGTTATTGCCGGGGCCGCAAAACACGGCAATGTGCCGTGCCTGGGGCCAATGGCGGCAAAGGTGGGCGAAGGCGGCCGCAGCGGCGCGGCTCATCAATTCGAAACCGGTCATGCCGAGTTCGTCGATGGCGCGCCGGTCGAGGGCGCGCACCTGTTCGACGGTATAGAGATGGCGATGATGCTTGGCAGCGTGCATCGGCCGATTATAGGCAGCCATTACACTAGGCGCATGTCCACGCCACGCCCGTCCACCGACGCCCCCGATTACGCCGCGCTGGCCAGCGAGATCAAGCGCTGGGCCAAGGAACTCGGCTTTGCCGAGGCCGGCATCAGCGGCGTGTCGCTGGCACAGGACGAGCAGCACCTGCAGAGCTGGCTGGATGACGGTTACCACGGCGAGATGGATTACATGGCGCGCCACGGCACGCGCCGCAGCCGCCCGGACGAGCTCGAGCCCGGCACCCAGCGCGTGATCTCCGTGCGCATGGACTACATGCCGCCCGGCACGTCGTTCGCCTGGGATGTGATCAACGATGCCGAGGCCGGCTACGTCGCGCGCTACGCACTGGGCCGCGACTACCACAAGCTGATGCGCAACCGCCTGCAAAAACTGGCCGAGCGCATCCGCGGCGCGATCGGCGATTTCGGCTACCGTGCCTACGTGGATTCGGCTCCCGTGCTGGAAAAAGCGCTGGCGCGCAATGCAGGGCTGGGCTGGATCGGCAAGCACACGGTGCTGATCAACCGCCAGGCCGGTTCCTACTTTTTTCTCGGCGAGCTGTATACGAATTTGCCGTTGCCCGTCGATGCACCGGCAGGCGCGCACTGCGGCACGTGCCGCAAGTGCATCGACATCTGCCCGACCCAGGCCATCGTGGCGCCGTATCGGCTCGATGCGCGCCGCTGCATTTCCTATCTCACCATCGAATTGAAAGGTTCGATTCCCGAAGAGCTGCGCACGCCGATGGGCAACCGCATCTTCGGTTGCGACGACTGTCAGCTGATCTGCCCCTGGAACAAATTCGCGCAGGACGCGACGGAGCCGGATTTCGCGCCAAGACATCGCCTGGATGGCGCCAAATTGGTAGAGCTGTTCGCCTGGAGCGAAGAGGAATTCCTGCGCCGCACCGAAGGCATGGCGATTCGCCGCACCGGCTATGAAGGCTGGCTGCGCAACATTGCGGTGGCGCTTGGCAACGCGCCATCGTCGCCTGACGTCCATGCTGCATTGCTGACGCGCGCGCAGCACCCTTCGGCCATCGTGCGCGAACACGTGGCTTGGGCGCTGGCGAAACACGATGCGCTCTCCCGGTCGGGAGAGCGCGACTGATCAGGCCGCCGCCATCTGCTTGGGAATCGAGCGATTCGTGTGGCTGATGCGGTTGTCTTTGTCGACGTAGACGAGCGTGGGCTGGAACTGCTCCAGCTCCGCTTCGTTCAGATGCACGAACGAGGCGATGATCACCAGGTCGCCCGGCTGTGCACGGTGCGCGGCGCTGCCGTTCACCGAGATGATGCCCGAGCCTTCCTCGGCACGCAGCGCGTAGGTCACGAAGCGCTTGCCGTTGTTGATGTTCCAGGCGTGGATCTGTTCGTACTCGCGAATGCCCGACGCGTCGAGCAGCAAGCCATCGATGGCGATCGAGCCTTCATAGTGCAGCTCCGCGTGGGTCACGGTGGCACGGTGGATCTTCGCCTTGAGCATGTTCAGTTGCATGACTTCACCCAGCAGGAACGGCCTGCGTAGTCGGAATATTATCGAGCCGCCGGCGTTGCGCCGCAACATCGGCCGGCGCCCCGTAGATGGGGGCCGGCCCAGGCGGTTCAATCCCCCGCTCAGTCGAACGACAGGTTGTCGATCAGCCGGGTGGTGCCCAGCCGGGCGGCGATCAGTGCCACCAGGCCTTCGGTTTCGCCCTCGGCGGGCTCGGAGAGGTCGTCGGCGCGACGAATCGCGGTGTAGTCGGGCAGGAAGCCCGCACGCTCCAGCTTGGACGCCGCGGCCTGCTCCACCACCTTGCGGGCATGCCCCTTGGCGATCAGGTCGCGCATTTGCTGCAGGGTCTGGTAGATCTGCACCGCCTCGGCGCGCTCCTGCGGCGACAGGTACTGGTTGCGGGAGCTGAGCGCCAGGCCGTCGTCCGCACGCTGGGTGGGCGCCCCCATCACCTTCACCGGCAGGGAAAGGTCGCGCACCATGCGCTCGATCACTTTCAGCTGCTGGAAGTCCTTTTGCCCAAAGATTGCGATATCCGGCTGCACTAGGTTGAAGAGCTTGCAGACTACCGTCGCCACGCCATCGAAATGGCCGGGCCGATGGGCTCCCTCCAGGGTGTCGGTGATCTCCGGAACGCGCAGGCTCACGCTGCCGGCCGCGCCGAAGGGATACAGGGTCGCCACGTCAGGAGCGAACAGCAGGTCGCAGCCCGATTCGGCCAGCCCGGCCTGGTCCTGCGCCAGGGTGCGCGGGTAGCGCTCGAAATCCTCGTTCGGGCCGAACTGCGTGGGGTTGACGAACACGCTGGCCACGACGCGGTCCGTGCGCGCCCGTGCCAGTTTGACCAGCGAGTGATGGCCTGCATGCAGGTTACCCATGGTCGGCACGAAGCCGACCGTGTGCCCTTGCGAGCGCCAGCCACGAACCGTGGCGCGCAAGCCTGCTGCGTCTTGCACCGTTTGCATGATGTTGTGGCCCTTCTTGAACTTGTACTAGTTGTAACTGTGTTCGGCTGAAGGGAAGGCACCATTGCGCACATCGGCCACAAAGGCGCCGATCGCCTCGGCCACCGAAGCGCGGCCGGCAAGGAAATCCTTGCTGAACTTGGGCCGCTTGCCGGGCGTGATGCCGAGCATGTCGTAAATCACCAGCACCTGGCCGTCGCACTGCGGGCCGGCGCCAATGCCGATCACCGGGATGTCCAACGCCTTGGTCACGCGCTCGCCGAGCGCCGAGGGCACGCCCTCCAGCACCAGCAGGCTGGCGCCCGCCTGCTGTACGGCCAGCGCCTCGCTGAGCACGCGTTCGGCATCGTCCTGCGCCCGGCCCTGCACCTTGTAGCCGCCGAACTTGTGTACCGATTGAGGCGTCAGGCCGAGGTGTGCACATACGGGTATCACGCGCTCGGTCAGCGCATGAATGGCCTCGAGAATGTGCGGAGCCGCCCCTTCGATCTTGACCATCGCCGCACCGGCCTCGCCCACCAGGCGGGCGCCGGCTTCCAGCGCAAAATCAACACTGCGATCGGCCATGAATGGCATATCGGCAGCCAGCAGGGTGGCCGACAGGCCGCGCGACACCATGGTCACGTGATAGACCATCTGCTCCAGCGTCACCGGCAGCGTGCTGCGCTGCCCCTGCACCACCATGCCCAACGAATCGCCCACCAGGGCAATATCGACGCCGGCATGCTCGACCTGCGCGGCAAAACTGGTGTCGTAAGCCGTGAGCATCACGATCTTGCGTCCTTCCGCCTTCATCGCGTGCAGGCTCGGTACGGTGACCGGCTTGCGAGCGGGCGCGCTGCTGTTTTCCACGTACACGGCCGTTCCCTTCAATGTTGCGGTGAACAATTATCCGGTGCCGGATGGCCATCGCTCAAGCAATGACTTCACAGCCCCGTGTATCAACGGCGCGCAGCAGGTCGGCGACCCTTCCCTGCCGGGGAATCTCCAGCTCCGGCGCCAGCTCGTTCAGCGGCAGCAAGACAAACGCGCGCTGGGCAATGTGCGGGTGCGGCAACGTCAGGCGTTCGTCGTCGACCGCCTCGCCGGCGACATGCAGCAGATCCAGGTCCAGCGTGCGCGGCCCCCAGCGCTCGCCTTGGCGCTCGCGGCCCGCAGCGCGTTCGATGCCGAGCAAGGCATCGAGCAGCTCGTGCGGCGGCAGCGAGGTTTCCAGCGCAACGACGGCGTTGAGGAAATCCGGCTGATCGTGCACGCCCCACGGCGGCGTGCGGTAGAGATGCGAGCGCAGCAGCAGCTCCGTGCTCGGCAATTCTGCCAAAGCCGTCATGGCGTCGAGCAGGTGCCGCCGCGAATCGCCAAGATTGCTTCCCAGCGCAACATAGGCGCGCATCAACTTGCCCCGGATTTGCCTGCGGCCGGCTTGCGCCGGCGCTTGCGTTTGCGCGGCGCGGTGGCACGGACCGGGTCAGGCCCGGCATCGCCACCGGCATGATGCAAAGGCAAGGCAGCGGCCAGCGTCTCATGCGGAAGCTGCTGGGCATGTGCCCACCATTGCCCCAGTTCGCCCATCGCCGGCGATTCGGCACTGCGCAACAACAGAAAATCGAACGCGGCGCGGAAGCGCGGGTGCGCCAGCAGACGAAAAACCTTCTTGCGCTGGATCTGCTCGAAGCGCGGCTGGAGCGACCAGATCTCTTCCATGGTGATGGTAAAGCGACGTGGAATCGCCACGCGCTGGCACTGTTCTGCCACCACGTGTGCGGCCGCGCGCGACCAGGATTCATTGCCGTCCTTGCCGCGCGCCGTCCAGCTATGCGCCAAGTCGCGCACTTCGCCCCACAACAGCACGGCGAACAGGAAGGCCGGTGTTACCGACTTGCCCTCGGACACGCGCGCATCGGTGTTTTCCAGCCCACGCTCGATCAACACGCGCAATGCCTCGTCGCCGCGCTTGAGCGCGCGCGCCGTAGCCGGGAACAGGAACTTCAGCAGGCCGCATTGCTCGAGCATGCGGAAACTCTTCAGCCCATGCCCGGTAAGAAACATCTTCAGCGACTCGTCGAACAAGCGCGCCGGCGCCACGCTGCTCAGCAGCGGACCCAATTCCGCGAACGGTGCGGAGGCTTCCGGATCGATGCGGAAGTCGAGCTTGGCGGCAAGCCGTGCCGCGCGCAGCATGCGCACGGGATCTTCGTGGTAACGGGTGGCCGGATCGCCGATCAACCGCAGCACGCGATCATTCAGATCCTGGATGCCGCCGACATAATCGCGCACCGAGAAATCGCTGATGTCGTAGTACATCGCGTTGACGCGAAAATCGCGGCGCAGCGCGTCTTCCTCGATGGTGCCCCAGACGTTGTCGCGGACGATGCGCCCGTCCACGATGTGGCGGTCGCCCTCGCCCTGCTCCTCGCTGGTGCCGCGGAAGGTGGCCACCTCAATGATTTCGTTGCCATAGACCACGTGGGCAAGACGAAACCGGCGGCCGATCAGGCGGCAGTTGCGGAACAGTTTTTTGACTTCGTCGGGCGTCGCGCTGGTCGCCACGTCGAAGTCCTTGGGGTGCCCGCCCAGCAGCAGGTCGCGCACGGCGCCACCCACCAGATAGGCGTTATAGCCGGCCTCATTCAGGCGATAGAGCACGCGCAAGGCCGCCTTGCTGATGTTCTTGCGGGAGATCGTGTGCTGCTCGCGCGGAATGAGGTGCAGCGCTTGCGGGTTCCTGGCTTTGGGATTCAAGCGATCGAAATCCTTGCGGGTATCCAACTTCCGGAGGCTAAGCCGAACGCGTCAGGCTTGCCGAGCAATCATTGCATCGGGCCGTAAGCGCGGTTCTGCGGGCGTTTCCCCAGTCTTGGGGCCGGCGCCCGCGGGCGTTGCCGGATGAGACAATTCAGATATACTACCGCGCCTCGCAACAATACGCTCCCATCGTCTAGTGGCCTAGGACACCGCCCTCTCAAGGCGGGAACACGAGTTCGAACCTCGTTGGGAGCGCCACCCTCCTTGTATGATCGTTTTTTCGATCCCCAGAGGCATACGGCAGCATGACCTTCGTCGTCACCGACAACTGCATCAAATGCAAATACACCGACTGCGTTGAAGTCTGTCCCGTCGACGCTTTCCACGAAGGCCCCAACTTCCTGGCAATCGATCCCGATGAATGCATCGACTGCACGCTGTGCGAGCCCGAATGCCCCGCCAATGCGATCTTCCCGGAAGACGACGTGCCGGCCGGCCAGGAGCATTTCACCGCGTTGAACAAGGATCTGGCCAAGGCCTGGCCGGTCATCGTCACGCGCAAGGAAGCCCTGCCCGATGCCAAGGAATGGGACGGCAAACCGGACAAGTTCAAACTGCTGGAGCGCTGAACAGGCTTCAACGGATGCAAAAAAGCCGCCCCAAAGGGCGGCTTTTTTCATGTTGTCGCGGACTGAGCCAATGGCTCAGCCCTTGCCGCCCAGGCGCGACTTCAGGCTGTCGACGACCTTCGCCACCGCAGCGGCTTCGCCCTGCGCGCGCACTTCGCTGGAACCCTGGCCGCTGCTGTTGACCGCCACCACCACCGAACGCGGTGCCACGGCAGGACCATTGGAGCTGCTGCCCTTGCCGAACATGCGACCGAAGAAACCGGTTTTTTCTGTCGGCTGATCGGAAGCCATCACGCTGAGGGTGTAGGTGTGTGCAGCATCGTCGTGGCTCTGCAGCGTCCCGATGTCGCCATTGGCCAAGGCCTCGCCGACACGGCGATAGGTTTCGTCCACGTTGTTGGCCAGGATGAAGCCGTCGGTGATCGTGCCCGGGGTGTTGCCCACGCGGGCGGTGGCGCCGTTGGGCGACGGCTGGTTGCTACCGGCCGGCGGAATTACCAGGGCGGCCGTGGCCGAAGGCGTATCCAGGCCCGGGGGAATTTCCAGCGGCGATTCCTGCTTGGCGTTCTGCCACGCCCGTTCGGAACGGAACATACCGCAGCCCGAAAGCAGCAGGCCAGTGAGAGCCAAGGCCGGCAGGGCAACGGCGAGAGACGTTTTCTTCATGTGAGTGAGATTCCGTGATGTTCCGTAATTGAGTCAGGCGGCATCCGCCAAGGATGCCAGAGTTGCCAAAGCCTTGCGTAACTGCTCGCGCGCCGGCCCCTGTTCCAGCTCCACCAGCGGCAGGCGCGGCACGGCCGTTCCCAGCCCCAGGTCCGGCAATCCTGCCTTGACCGCGATCGGGTTGGGCGCACAGTTGAGCGCTTGTACCAGCGGGTCGAGTGCGGCGTGGTTGCGCGCCGTGGCGGCCCGGTCACCCGCGGCGGCCGCGTCGCACAACGCACGAAAAGCCTTGGGTACGAGATTGGCCACCACCGAGATGGTGCCTGCCGCGCCAGCGAGCATCGCCTCGCCCGCACTGGCGTCGTCGCCGGACAGATAGACGAAATCCGGCCGCACAAGTTCCGCGGACTGCCGGATGCGCTCGGCATCGCCGCGCGCCTCCTTGATGCCGACAATGGCGGGATGGTCGCGCAGCGTCGAGGTGGTTTCCGGCAACAGGTCGCAGCCGGTGCGTGAAGGCACGTTATAGAGCAGCACCGGCAGGCCGCCCTGCTCGGCCACTTCCAGGAAGTGGCGGCGCAGGCCTTCCTGCGTGGGACGCACGTAATAGGGCGCGACAACCAGCGCGACATCCGCACCCAACGCGCGCGCCCGCCTGGTGAGCGCCACCGTCTTGGCGGTGCCTGCCTCGCCGGTACCTGCGACGACCGGGATACGGCCAGCTACGCGCTCGACCGCGAAGGCCAGCAGGCGCTCGTATTCATCGTTTTCGAGCATGTGAGCTTCGCCGGTGGAGCCGGCAATGACCACCGCCTGGGTGCCGCCCGCGATCTGGAAGTCGAGCAGGCGGCCGAATGCTGCCATATCGAGCGCCCCATTCGATCCGAACGGGGTAACCAGCGCGCAGACGCTTCCGTGGATCTTCATGGCGTCATCCGCACAAAAAATGAGACCCAGCATCTTACTTGCGGGCTCGCGGGACGGGCAAGTAAGCTGGCGTATCGTTCGTCGTCATCCCGCACGACGCGGGGTCGCCAGCATCCATGTCCATCAACCCTTTTTCCGCGCGATCCAGCAACGACCACCAACTGCTGATCCAGACGCTCACGCCGGCGTCGCGCACGCCACTGTTGCTGCTGGCCCGGCGCATCGCCGATGCCGGATGCAATCTGTCCGATGCGCGGGTCTCCACGATCGGTGCCGACACCTCGCTCACGCTGCTGGCCACTGGCGCCTGGGATGCCGTGGCCAAGCTGGAAACGGCGTTGACCAAACTGGGCCGCGAAGAGGAACTGCGCCTCACCCACTACCGCACCAACCTGCGCGAGCCCAGCGGCCACCTGCTGCCCTATCTGGTGGAAGTAGTGTCGTCCGATCGCCCCGGCATCCTGGTCAAGATCGTCGATTTTTTCAGCCGCCACGACATCAGCGTGGAACAGCTCAGCTCGATGCGCTACCAGGCCATGCAGACGGGCGCCGCCATGTTCCAGGCGCAGTTCACGATCGGGGTGCCGGACAAATTGCACATCGCCGCCTTGCGCGACGATTTCCTCGAGTTCTGCGATGGCCTGAATCTGGACGCCATCATGGATCCGGTGAAGTTTTGACGCCGCTTCGCGTCGCCCCCGTGCAGGCTGTGAAGAATGCTCCGATGAAACCCGCCTGACAAGGCTGTTTCCGTCACATCACTCGCGCTAGTCTCCGCCACAGCCACAGAAAAAAGTAAGTCTGGCTTCCGGAGAACCCATGCCCGATCTCGGCAAGAAAGCCCCCAAGCTGCAAGGCGTCACCGGCGACGGCAGCACGCTGAAACTCGATTCACTGAAAGGCCAATGGGTAGTGATCTATTTCTACCCCAAGGACAGCACACCCGGCTGTACCAATGAGGCCAAAGACTTTCGCGACCTCTACCCGAAGTTCAAGAAACGCCACGCCGAAATCATCGGCGTCTCGCGCGACTCGGTGAAATCCCACGCCAATTTCGCCAGCAAGCAGGAACTGCCCTTCCCGCTGGTTTCCGATGCCGATGAAACCTGGTGCAACGCCTTCGACGTGATCCACGAAAAAGTGCTGTACGGAAAACGTCACCTGGGCGTGGTACGCAGTACCTTCCTGATCGATCCCGAGGGCAAGCTCGCCGCAGAATGGCGCGGCGTGAAAGTGCCCGGGCACGCGCAGGCAGTGCTCGACGCCATTTCCCAGGTGTGACCCCTGCGGTGATCTCCACGTATCAAGTCCCAGCCAACGTGCACGCCCCCTTCCACCTCCTGCCACGTGAGGTTCCTTCCGCATGACCGGAAGCAAGCGCATCTACGCTCTCGACACCAATGTGCTGTTGCACGATCCCACTTCACTGTTCCGCTTCGAAGAGCACGACGTCTTCATTCCGATGACGGTGCTGGAGGAGCTGGACGAAAAGAAGAAAGGCGCTTCGGAAGTCTCGCGCAACGGCCGCCAGGTCAGCCGTTTTCTCAACGAACTGATCGAACGCGGCAACGGCCACGGCATCAGCAACGGCCTGGAGTTGAGCAGCCCCGAAGGCGTTACGCTCAAGCGCGGCGCGGCGGTGGGCCGGCTGTATTTCCAGCAGCGCACCAGCAACGGGCAAGGCAAGGCGGATAACCAGATTCTCTCCGCGGTGATCGAACTGCGCGAACAGAATCCGGACCGCGCGGTGATCCTGGTCACCAAAGACATCAACCTGCGCATCAAATCCAAGATCTACGGCATCGATGCCGAAGACTACGAAAACGATCGCGCTCTCGACGATTTCGCCCTGCTCTACACCGGCTCCACCGAGCTTCCGGAAAATTTCTGGGACAAGCACCCGGAAGTGCAATCGTGGAACGAGCGCGGCCGCACTTTCTACAAGCTGGACCGCCACGACGAAGAAGACTGGTATCCCAATCAGTGCCTGTTCCTGCCCGGCGACGACAACGTGGAACTGCGCGTGCTGCACGTGGACGAGCAGCGCGTCACGCTGGTGCTATTGGACGATCACAGCCACAGCAACCACAGCGTGTGGGGCATTGCCGCGCGCAATCGCGAACAGAATTTCGCACTCAACGTGCTGATGGACCCGGATGTCGACTTCGTCACCCTGCTGGGCACCGCCGGCACCGGCAAAACCCTGCTCGCGCTGGCGGCGGGCCTGGCCCAGGTGATGGACCAGCAGCGCTATCGCGAAATCATCATGACGCGCGCCACGGTGTCGGTCGGCGAAGACATCGGCTTCCTGCCCGGCACCGAAGAGGAAAAAATGACGCCGTGGATGGGCGCGCTCACCGACAACCTCGAGGTGCTGGCCAATCCGGAAGAAGGGGGCAGCTGGGGACGCCAGGCCACCAACGATCTGCTGGCTTCGCGCATCAAGATCCGTTCGCTCAATTTCATGCGCGGACGCACGTTCCTCTCGCGCTACCTGATCATCGACGAGGCGCAAAACCTCACGCCCAAGCAGATGAAGACGCTGATCACCCGTGCCGGCCCGGGCACCAAGATCGTATGCCTGGGCAACGTGGAGCAGATCGACACGCCCTACCTGACCGAAACCACCTCGGGCCTGACCTACGCCGTCGACCGCTTCAAGCAATGGTCGCACTCGGCGCACATCACCTTGCGGCGCGGCGAACGCTCGCGGCTGGCGGATTTCGCGTCCGAAGCCTTGTAGCGCCGCAAACGAACCAAAGTGCCAGACAAGCCCACTCCACCCGTTGCCCTCACCATCGCCGGTTCCGACTCCGGGGGTGGTGCCGGCATTCAGGCCGACCTGAAAACCTTTCACGCGCACCACGTACACGGGCTGTCGGTGATCGCGGCGATCACTTCGCAGAACACGCGAGGCGTCACGGCGGTGCATCCGGTTCCGCTCGTGCACATCCGCAGCCAACTCGATGCCGTTTTCGACGACTTCCCGATCGCCGCCGTAAAAACCGGCATGCTCGGCAACGCCAGGACGGTGCAACTGGTCGCTAGCGCTTTGCGCAAACGCAAGCCGGCATGGCTGGTGGTCGACCCGGTGATGATCTCCACCAGCGGTTCGCGCCTGCTGGACGAAGATGCCATCGACGCGCTGGTGAACGAACTCATCCCGCTTGCCGACGTCCTCACTCCCAACCTGCCTGAAGCGGAAGCCCTGCTAGGCCGACCCTTACGCACGGCCAGGCAAATGGCCGACGCCGGTACCGATCTGCTCGCCATGGGCTCCGCCGGGGTGCTGCTGAAAGGCGGGCACGGGCGCGGAAGCGAGGTGACGGACCGCTACTTCGACGACCGAGGCGTCGTGGAAATCCGCCATGCCCGCCTGCCTCGCGAAGGCCACGGCACCGGCTGCACGCTGGCCTCGGCGATCGCGGCCGAGCTCGCCCTGGGCCGCGCGCCACGCTCCGCGGTGCGCCGGGCTGCCACCTATGTCCACCGGGCATTGGAACGCGGCTATCGCCCTGGCGGCGGGGCCGCTTACGTCCTGGAGCACTGAGCGCCTGCGGTAAAATCGTTGACTTGCGGCCATCCGGCCACATACTCCGACCTTGCCCAAGGTGTTATCCGAGCCGCTTTCTTGATGGATTTCCTCAGTCCCCGCTTCATCGTCCTCTACGTACTGCTGGCCTTTGCGCTATGCGTGCTGCTGGTGCATTTGCGCGGCCGTGCACGATTGCGCTTCGATCGCCAACTGGTGGACCACTCGGCCATCTTCGCGCCTTACAACCTGCTGATGTATGCGTTCTCGGCGGTGCCGGCCAGGCCGATTCTCGATCGCCGCGGCTTCCCTCAGCTGGATCTACTGCAATCCAACTGGCAGACCATTCGCGACGAAGCACTGCAACTGTTCGACGAAGGGCACATACGTGCCGCCCAGAACCACAACGACGCCAGTTTCAACAGCTTCTTCAAGCAGGGCTGGAAACGCTTTTACCTGAAGTGGTACGGCGAGCCGCTCGCCTCGGCCGAGGCGCTTTGCCCGCAAACGGTAGCCTTGCTCAAATCCATTCCCAGCGTGAAGGCAGCCATGTTCGCCACGCTGGCGCCGCACAGCCGGCTCAATCCGCACCGCGATCCCTTCGCCGGTTCGTTGCGCTACCACCTTGGACTGATCACGCCCAATTCGCGCGACTGCCGCATCTTCGTCGATGGCGAGGAGCACGCCTGGGGCGACGGCAAGGATGTGGTGTTCGACGAGACCT
Organism: Dyella mobilis; assembly: GCF_016904945.1. GTDB lineage: Bacteria > Pseudomonadota > Gammaproteobacteria > Xanthomonadales > Rhodanobacteraceae > Dyella_B > Dyella_B mobilis. Next base: position 754,085 of record NZ_JADIKF010000039.1, on the reverse strand, counting down.
ACGTGCACTGGGTGGAAAACAAGACCGACCAGACCCGTGTCATCCTGTTCGCCGACGTGGAGCGCCCGCTGCGCACGCGCCTGATGAACGCCATCAACCACCGCGTGGGGGCTTTCATGGGCAAGATCACCGCCTCGCCGAATACCGAATCGCCGGAAGAACAGACCGGCTTCGTCAACCGGCTGTTCGCCCTCAACCAGCGCAGCCGCGAGCGCAACCGCGCCTTCAAGAAGAAATACCCCAGGTTGTTCCGCACCGTGAAATACATCGGCATGGTGATTTTTATCTGGCTGGTATTTCTGGCCCCCTGGCCCTTCGTGCGCTGAGCAACTGTCACGAATACGCGGACTCGCGCGTCCTGGTTGCAGCTTCCCGAGGGAAATCGCCATGGATCCGCATACCGAACTGTTCCAGAAGCACCGTCCTCGCCTGCTCGGGCTGGCCTATCGCATGCTCGGTACCCCGGCCGACGCCGAGGACGTACTGCACGACGCCTGGCTGCGCTGGCACGCCCAGGACAAAGCCGGCCTGGATGACCCGGAAGCCTGGCTGGTGACGGTCACCACCCGCCTCGCGCTGGACCGCCTGCGCCACGCCAAGGTAGAGCGCGAAAGCTATACCGGCCCCTGGCTGCCCGAACCGCTGATCGAACCGGAAGAACACCCCGAGGCGAAAACCGAGCGCGCCGAAACGCTCGCCCTGTCGTTCCTGCTGATGCTGGAACGCCTTACCGCCGACGAACGCGCCGCGTTCCTGCTGCACGACGTCTTCGACTACAGCCACGCCGAAGCGGCCGGCATGCTTGGCATTACCGAAGACAGCGCACGCCAGCGCGCCCACCGTGCCAAGCAGCGGCTGCGCGACGAACGCGTGCGCTTTACCGCCAACGCGCAAACCCAGCGCCGCCTGCTGGAGCGTTTTGCCGCGGCGCTGGAACGTCCTTCCACGGAAAACCTGCGCAGCCTTTTTGCCGAAGACGCCTTGCACGTTTCCGACGGCGGCGGCCTGGCAAGAGCGGCATTGCGCCCGCTGCTCGGCGGCGAGCGCATTGCGCGCCTGTATTTCCAGGTCGCCAAACAGGAAGAAGGCCACGATGTGCGTCGACGCCTGCACGTACTGAACGGCGCCCCCGTCATGTTGACCTGGGCCGACGGACAGCTCGTCACCGCCACCTGGATCGAGTGCGACGGCGAGCGCATCGTCGCCCTGCACGCATTGCGCAACCCGCAAAAACTCGCCCGCCTGGCGGCTGTCACGAAATCGCCGGATGGTCCGTCCTTACATTGAAACGGCCAATAACGACCGCTCGATACGAGGACTTCCCCATGTCGCGTTTCTCTTATTACAACTATCCCGAAGCCCTGAAACCGCTGTTTGCGATGAAGACCCACATCGACCGCAGCGGACTGGAGAAAAATCTGGTTCACCTGGTCATGCTGCGCGCATCGCAACTCAACGGCTGCGCCTACTGCATGGACATGCACAGCAAGGAAGCCCGCGCCGACGGCGAAACCGAGCAACGCCTGTACCTGTTGCAGGCGTGGCGCGAATCGCCGTTCTACAGCGAACGCGAACGCGCGGCACTGGCCTGGTGCGAAGCCGTCACCCGGCTCGATCCCGTACGTGGCGTGCCGGACGAGGTATACGAACAGGCAAGCACACAATTCAGCGAACGCGAATTGATGGACCTCAACCTGCTGGTGATCATGATCAACGGCTGGAACCGCATTGCCGTGCCGTCGAAGACCGAACCGGGAAGTTTCAAGCCGGCAGAACGCAAGGTTGCCTGAGCCGCTGCTTCACCAGACACAAAAAAAGCCGCCCAAGGGCGGCTTTTTCTGAACCGGGAAAACTCAGGCCTTCAGGCGCTTGGCGATCGCCTCGCCGAAGCTTTGCGTGGAACCCTTGCCGCCCAGGTCCGGCGTGACGTGATCACGGTCGTTCGTCATGGTGTCGCGGATCGCCTGGCGCAGCTTGGTGCCCTTCTCCACCATGCCCAGGTGATCGAGCATGTCCGCCGCCGCCAGCAGCAGCGCACACGGATTGGCAATGCCCTTGCCGGCAATATCCGGCGCCGAGCCGTGCACGGCTTCGAAGATCGCTGCCTGCTCGCCGATGTTGTCACCCGGGGCCAGGCCCAGGCCGCCGACCAGTCCGGCGCACAGGTCGGACAGAATGTCGCCGAACAGATTGGTGGTGACGATCACGTCAAACTGTTCCGGGCGCATCACCAACTGCATGCAGGCGTTGTCCACGATCATTTCGTTGAACTCGATCTGCGGGTATTCCTTGGCGATTTCGCGCGCGACGTTGAGGAACAGGCCCGAAGCGGTCTTGATGATGTTGGCCTTGTGCACGGCCGTGACCTTCTTGCGGCCCTTCTTCACCGCCATCTCGAACGCGTAGCGCACGATGCGCGCACTGCCCTTGCGGGTATTGCGGATCATCGAGGTCGCGACTTCGCCGTCTTCGGACAGCGTCTGGCCTTCGGCCAGATACGCGCCTTCGGTGTTCTCGCGCACCGTGATGATGTCGATGTTCTCGTAGCGCGCCTTGGTGCCCGGGAAGCTGATCGCCGGACGCACGTTTGCGTAGAGGTCGAAGTGACGGCGCAGGGTCACGTTGATCGAGGTAAAGCCGCCGCCGACCGGCGTGGTCAACGGGCCCTTCAGCGCCACTTTGTGCTGGGCGATGGCATCGAGCGTGGGCTTGGGCAGCAGATCGCCGTGCTTTTCCAGCGCGATCATGCCGGCTTCGACGGTGTCGTAGCTCAGGCCGCATTCCAGCGCATCGAGCACGCGCAGCGTGGCGCTCATGATCTCCGGGCCGATACCGTCGCCCGGGATCACCGCAATGGTCTTGCTCATGGGGGAACTCCTTGGAATGAAGCAGGAAAACCGGCGCGCGGGGAGGCGGCGCCTGGTGGAAATCCGCTCAATTATCGCTGATACGCCTGTCGGCGAACAGCCCGGAGAGCCGCGGAAGCGTTGCAAATACTCGCATGCAGCATCGCTTTTATTCGAACGATGCGCCCTTCGCCTTCGCCTCCTCTCCCCCGAGGGGAGAGGGAGCAAAGCTCATGCGTGGTCACCACATGCAGCACCAGCCGCATCACCCGACTCCAGCTTGTCGAGAAAATCCACCGCGCGGCGCAGATGCGGGATCACGATCGAGCCGCCCACCACCAGCCCGACGCTGAACACTTCAAAGAACTCTTCGCGGCTGACACCCGCCTCCTTGCACTGCGCCACGTGGTAGCTGATGCAGTCGTCGCAGCGCAGCACCATGGATGCGACCAGGCCGAGCATCTCCTTGGTCTTCACGTCCAGTGCGCCGGCCTTGTAGGTCTGCGTGTCGAGCGCAAAGAAGCGGCGTACCACCTGGTTGTCTTCGCCCAGGATGCGTTCGTTCATGCGCTGGCGGAAGGCGGTGAATTCGGCCACGCGGTCCTTTTCAGCGCTCATGCGGCCTCTCCCAGCAACTGCGCCAGCTTGCCGCTGCGGTCCGCGGCGACCAGGTCGTCGTAACCGCCCACGTGCTGGTCGTTGATGAATATCTGCGGCACCGTACGGCGGCCGCCGCTGCGCTGAAGCATGGTTTCGCGCTGCGCCGGGTCGGTGTCCACGCGTACCTCCTCCCAGTTCAGGCCCTTGGCCTTCAGCAGGTTCTTGGCGGCCACGCAGTATGGGCATACCGCGCTGGAATAGACTTCGATCTTGGGCATTGCGAAACTCCGAAATTACTTGCGCCTTAAATGGCGATTACGGCCTTTAAAAACAAGCCGTTTGATGCTGAACTGCAACCTTCTGGAAAGGTCTCAGCTGCTATTGTGATTGATCTATGACCATGGCACCACGACACCTTCGTAAACACCTGCTGACTGCCCTGGTGCTGGCCGCGCTCACGTTCGCCGCCAGCGCCCAGGACAAGCCCGACGATATCCGCCTGCCCGACCTGGGCAGCTCGGCCAACGCGCTGATTTCGCCGCAGGAGGCGCAGGACTACGGCGCCATGATGCTGCAGCAGATGCGCGCGCTCGACATGGTCGTGGACGACCCGCTGTTGGACGACTACATCAACAACCTCGGCTTCCGCCTGGTGGCCAATTCGGCCAAGCCGAAGGATCACTTCGCCTTCTTCATCGCCAAGGATCCGGTGATCAACGCGTTCTCGGCGCCGGGCGGCTACATCGGCATCAATTCCGGCCTGCTCGTCATCACCCGCAACGAAGACGAGCTTGCAGCCGTGATGGCGCACGAAATCGGCCACATCACGCAAAACCATCTGCAGCGCGCCTACGAATCGGCCAAGAAGGACACCCCGCTGATGGCGCTGGTGGCGCTGGGCGCGATCGCCGCCGGCGGCGCCGCCGGTGGGCAGGCCGCCGCGGCCGCGTTGCTGGGCGGCCAGGGCGCGATCATGCAGAAGGAAATCAACTTCACCCGCAAGGACGAGGCCGAAGCCGACCGCACCGGCATCATGACCTTGTCCAAGGCCGGCTTCGATCCGAACGCGATGGCAAATTTCTTCCAGCGCATGGAAGACGTGCAAAGCGCCGACTCCGGCGGCATCAACGTACCGTCGCTGCTGCAGGACCACCCGGTGACGGCCCAGCGCATCGCCGATGCCAAATCCCGTGCCGGTGCCTTGATCGCCGAACAGAAGTCGCAACCCAGCGGCAGCCTGCTCGACAAAAAGAGCTGGTCGCAGCAGACCGCCCCGATCGCCTACGTGAAGGACCCCACCACCCTGCTCGCGTCCGACAGCGCCGCCCCGGGCCCGAACAACTACCTGCTGATGCGCGAGCGCGTACGGGTATTGTCCGATGATCCGTTCCGCGCGAGCGCCTACTACGGCGCGCTGCTCTCCCGCCAGGACGGCAGCAACAAGACACCCGAAAACCTCTACGGCTACGCCCTTGCCCTGACCCGCTGCGGGCAAGGGGCCAAGGCGGTTTCGCAATTGCAGCCGCTGCTGGAAAAATATCCCGACAACCTGGTCCTGCGCCTGGCCATGGCCGACGCGCGCTACCAGGCCGGGGAGCGCGCCGCCGCGCTCGCCCTTTACAGCACCCTCAATACGCAGTCGCCGCGCAACAAGGCGATCGGCGTGGCCTATGCCCATGCGCTGACCGTAGGGGGCTCAAAAGCCCAGGCATCCCAGGCCGCCGACATGCTGCGCCCGATGCTTGAGGATACCGACGAGCCCGACCTGTTCACCGCCTACGCCAAGGCCAGTGAAAAAGCCGGGGACAGCGTTCGGGCCGGCGAGGCCTACGCCCAGGCGAGCTACCTGTCGGGCCGGCCGTTCGACGCCATGGAGCAGCTCAAGACGCTGCTCAAGCGCGGCGACCTGGATTACTACGCCCGGGCCCGCATCCAGGCCCACATCGCCGAACTCACCCCCCTGGTGATGGAGCTGCGCAAGCGCCGGGTGGCCACCGACGACAACCCGGATGGCAACAACCAGGGCCAGCAGCAACTGGACTCGAACGGCGTCTGTAGTGGCAAACTCTGCTTCGGCCTGGGCAATGGCAGGCCCTGATGTGAGTTAATTTTTCAGATTGGGACGGCTTTTTCACACACTGTCATTGCCGCGTAACATTTCGCCGCTGCAATATTTGCGTCATAGGCCACCCTAATCGGACTTAGCGTGCACAAACGCATCCTCATTGTTGAAGACGAAGCCTCCATCCGCGACATGGTCGCCTTCGCCCTGCGCAAGGCCGGAATGGATACCGCGCAGGCCGCCGATGCACGCACCGCCCAGATGTCCATCGCCGAACAGGTGCCTGACCTGATCCTGCTCGACTGGATGCTCCCGGGCACCAGCGGCCTGGATCTGGCCCGCCGCCTGCGCAAGGAGGAGCTGAGCCGCGAAGTGCCGATCATCATGCTCACCGCGCGCGGCGAAGAAATGGACCGTGTGAACGGCCTGGAAGCCGGCGTGGACGACTACGTAGTCAAGCCCTTCTCCACCCGCGAGCTGATCGCCCGCATCAAGGCCGTGCTGCGCCGCAGCCAGGGCGACGACGGTTCGGGCATGGTCGAGCTGGGCCGCCTGCGCATCGACGGCCCTGCGCACCGCGTGTTCGCCGGCGACGAGCCGGTGCCGATCGGCCCCACCGAATACCGCTTGCTGTACTTCTTCATGACCCACCCGGAACGCGTCTATTCACGCGCCCAGTTGCTCGACCACGTCTGGGGCGGCAGCGTGTACGTGGAGGAACGCACCGTCGACGTGCACATCCGCCGCCTGCGCAAGACGCTCGAGCCGTGGAAGCTCGAGGACATGGTGCAGACGGTGCGCGGCGCGGGCTACCGATTCTCAGCCAGTCCTTGATACCGGGGATCGAGAATAGGGAGTCGGGAATGGTAAAAAGCGGCAACCCGAAGCGCTTTCACCTCTTCCGGCTCAAGCCGCCCTATTCCTGTTGATGCCCACCATGCCCGCAACCCAGAGCACCTGGAAACTTCCTCTTCTGCTGACTATCTGCCTCGTCGCAGGCGGTCTGGCCGGCTGGTTCGCCGGTGGCCACGTGGCCACCGGTGTGGCACTGGTCGCTGTCGCAGAGATTGTCTTGCTGCTGACGCAGTTGCGTCACATTGCTAAGTCCATGATGAGCTCGCGTTCCCCCTCCCCCTATGTTGACCCCGATCAACCCCGGCATGACCGATTCATGATGCGCTCCCGACGCCTAGCCGCCAATCTGCACGATCTGCGCCGCGCCGCCGGCAGCCTGCCGGACGCCATCGTTCTGCTCGACCAGGACCAGCACGTTCGCTGGTTCAACCACGCCGCCGAAAGCCTGCTCGGCCTGCGCCGCCCGCAGGACCGCGGCGTGCTGCTGAAAGACAAACTGCACAATTCGGAACTGGCCGGCTGGCTGCAGGAAGCCTCGCCCGAACCGTTGAACGATGTCAGCGCCCCGGGCCAGCCCAGCCGCCACATCAATGTGACGCTGCTGCCTTTCGGCCAGCGCCAGCGCCTGCTGCTGGCACGCGACATCAGCCACATGTCGCGCCTGGAGCAGATCCGCCGCGATTTCGTGGCGAATGTTTCGCACGAGTTGCGCACGCCGCTTACCGTCATCCACGGCTACCTGGAATTGCTCGATCCTGAAGACGTGCCGCATCTGGCTCCGGTACTCAGCGAAATGCGCGCGCAATCCAAGCGCATGGGGCAGATCGTCGAAGACCTGCTCACGCTGTCGCGCCTGGAAACACAGGATCACGTCGGCGAAGAGCGCGTGCCGATGGCGCCGCTGCTTGCCACCTTGCGCAAAGAAGCCGAAGCGCTCAGCCAGGGACGCCACAGCGTGACGGTCGAATCCAGCGCCGAACTGGATTTGCTCGGCTCGCCCAAAGACCTGCACAGCGCGCTGTCCAACCTGGTCAGCAATGCCGTGCGCTACACCCCCACGGGCGGACGCATCACCATCCGCTGGGAGCGTACGGCCGAAGGCGCCAATTATTCGGTGATCGACACCGGATACGGCATTCCCGCCGATCACCTCTCACGCCTCACCGAACGCTTCTACCGCGTGTCGTCCAGCCGATCGCGCGACAGCGGCGGCACCGGACTGGGGCTGTCCATCGTCAAGCACGTGCTGAGCCTGCACCAAGCGCGCCTGGATATCCGCAGCACGCCAGGCCAGGGCTCCACCTTTACCTGCTGTTTCGGCCGCGAGCGGCTGCTGGCACCGGAAATACACGAAAGCCGGTCGCTGGAAAACCAGTGACGAGCGGTACGTCGGCAGGTTGGGTTACCCCGGACTTGATCCGGGGGTAACCCAACAAATGCGGCGATCTACGCAGCAAAACTACGAAATGCGGCCCGGCCGCCCTGATTACAGAACGTTGAACGGATTCTTACAAATTCATAGCCGCAGCGGCGCACGTGAGTAAGAATGGGCGGATGCCACGCCGCCAAGCCATTCATCCCGTCGTTCCTGCAACGCCCCAGCCCGAGCTGTTCCTCAACCGCGAACTGGGCGCGCTCGAATTCAACTTCCGCGTCCTCGCGCAAGCCCGCGATTCGAGCTTGCCGCTGTTGGAACGTCTGCGTTACCTCAGCATCGTTGCCAGCAACCTCGATGAGTTCTTCGAGGTGCGCGTGGCGATGCTCAAGCAGCGTCACCAGATCGGCTCCGCCATCACCGGGCCGGACGGCATGGCTTCGGGCGAACTGCTGACACACATTCGCCAGCGCGTGCTCGACCTGGTCAGCGCACAATACGCAACCTGGCAAGACGAGCTCGGCCCGGCGCTGGTCGCCGAGAATATCCACTTCCTCACGCGCAAGCAGTGGACCACGCGCCAGCGGCGCTGGCTGCAAGGCTATTTCGAAAACGAAGTGCTGCCGGTGCTGTCGCCGCTCGGCCTCGATCCGGCCCATCCCTTCCCGCGCATCCTCAACAAGACGCTCAATATCGCAGTGGTGTTGCAAGGCCGCGATGCCTTCGGCCACGAAGGACACATGGCGCTGGTGCGCGCACCACGTTCGCTGCCGCGCATCATCCGGATTCCCGATGAAGTCAGCGGCCAGGGCGATCACTTCGTATTCCTGGCGGAGCTGCTGCAGGCCTTCGTCGACGCGATGTTCCCCGGCTTCAAGGTGGCCGGCGCCTACCAGTTCCGCGTCACTCGCAATAGCGAGCTGATCGTGGAGGAGGAAGTCGACAACCTTGCACGCGCCCTGAGCGAAGAGTTGATCGGCCGCGGTTACGCACGTCCGGTGCGGCTGGAAATCGGCAATGACTGCCCGGCATCGATCGTCTCCATGCTGATCAGCAACTTCCAACTGGAAGACACCGACGTCTATCGCTGCGACGGTCCGGTCAACATCATCCGCCTGGGCCTGATCTACGACGAAATCGATCGCCCCAACCTGAAATTCCCGCGCTTCACGCCCGCCATGCCGGCCGTATTCGGCAACGGCAAGAAGAAGATGTTCGATACGCTCAGCCAGCGCGACATCCTGCTGCACCATCCGTATGAATCGTTCACCACCGTGATCGACCTGCTGCGCGAAGCTGCACAGGATCCGGACGTGCTGGCGATCAAGCAGACGCTCTACCGCGCAGGCAAGGACACGCCGCTGGTCGACTTGCTGGTGGAAGCGGCGCGCAACGGCAAGGACGTCACCGTGGTGATCGAACTGCGCGCGCGCTTCGACGAAGAAGCCAACATCCGGCTGGCCGAACGCCTGCAGGAAGCCGGCGTGCAGGTCGTATACGGCGTGGTCGGCTTCAAGACGCACGCCAAGATGATGCTGATCGTGCGCCGCGAAGACGGCCATCTGCGGCGCTACGTGCATCTTTCAACCGGCAACTATCACCAGGCCAACAGCCGCCTGTATACCGATATCGGCCTGATGACCGCCCACCCGGAGATCGGCGAAGACCTGCACAAGGTCTTCCAGCAATTGTCCGGACTCGGGCCCTCGATCAGTCTCAAGCGTCTGCTGCATTCGCCCTTCACGCTCTACAGGAGCGTGATCGAAAAGATCGAGCGGGAGGCCGCTTTTGCGCGCAGCGGTCGTCCGGCGCGCATCGTGGCCAAGCTCAATGCGCTGAACGAGACCCACGTCATCGAAGCCCTGTATGCGGCCGCCCAGGCCGGCGTGGAAATCGACCTGATCGTCCGCGGCGCCTGCACCTTGCGCCCCGGCCTGCCGGGCGTTTCCGAGCGCATCCGCGTGCGCTCCATCGTCGGGCGCTTTCTCGAACACAGCCGCGTGTACTGGTTCGAGAACGGCGGCGAGCCGGAACTCTACTGCGCCAGCGCGGACTGGATGGAGCGCAACCTGATGCGCCGCATCGAGGTGGCCTTCCCCATTCTCGAGCCGACGCTTGCCCGCCGCGTCTACGAAGAGACGCTGGCCAATTATCTGTCCGACAACACGCAAGCCTGGTTGCTGGACAGCCAAGGACAGTACACGCGCGCCACACCCGGCGACCTTCCGCCGCACTCGGCGCAGGAAACGCTGCTCGCCTGCCTGAGCGGTACCAATCTCGCAACATCGACCGGCAATTGATGTTGGCCGCGCACACGAGCATGCGAAAATGCGGCGCGTCATCTGAGCTATCCTCGGATTTCAAACTCGACCCATCCGCTTGCCTCCCGGCACAAGGGAAGTGAACGCCTTGAACAGAGCATTCCTATGAGCCTCGGCGACCCGATGCAAATCAAGGATGGCGAGCTGATGGCCGCCGTCGATATCGGCTCAAACAGTTTCCACATGGTCGTTGCGCGCATGGAGCACGGCGAACCGCGTGTCATCGATCGCCTGCGCGAGACCGTGCGCATGGCGGCCGGCCTGCGTGCGGACGGCACCCTCGATGCCGAGCACCGCGCCCGCGCGCTCAACTGCCTGGCCAAGTTCGGTCAGCGCATTGCCGGCATCCCCACCATGCGCGTGCGCGCCGTGGCCACCAACTCGGTGCGCCGGCTGGCATCGCCGCAGGCATTTCTCACCGCCGCCGAAGCCGAGCTCGGGCATCCGGTGGAGGTGGTCTCCGGCCGTGAGGAAGGCCGCCTGATCTTTCTGGGCGTGGCCCACGATCTGTCCGCCTCGCGCGAGCCGCGCCTGGTCATCGACATCGGTGGCGGCAGCACCGAATTCATCATCGGCCGCGGGCTGGCACCGCTGCATACCGAAAGCGTGCAGGTCGGCTGCATCGCGTCCACCCAGCGCTTCTTTCCGGGCGGCAAGCTGACGCGCAAGCGCTGGCAGCGCGCGCGCGACGAAATCGGCGTACTGCTGCAGCAGTTTTCCGAGGAATACCTGGAAGCCGGCTGGACCGATGCCTATGGTTCCTCCGGCAGCGCCAAGGCGATCGGTGCGGTGGTGCAGGCGATGAAACTGTCCGACCACGGCGTCACGCTGGCATCCATCACCACCCTGCGCGACGCCATGCTCGAGCAAGGACAGATCAGCACGCTCAAGCTGCCCGGGCTGGCCGAAGAACGCGCTCCCGTGTTCGCCGGCGCGATGGTCATTTTCGAGGCAGCCTTCACCGCGCTCGGCATCCAGCGCCTGCAGGTGTGCGAAAGCTCGATGCGCGAAGGCCTGTTGTGGGACCTGATCGGCCGCGCCGGTGGCAGCGATCCGCGCACGGCCAGCATCGATGCACTGGCCAATCGCTACGGCGTGGACCGCGCCCAGGCGCGCCGCGTCGAGTCCACCGCGCTGGTGCTGTTCGACCAGATCGCCGCCAACTGGAAGCTCGATGCAGAAGCGCGCGAATGGCTGTCCTGGGCCGCTCGCGTGCACGAGATCGGCCTGGCCATCGCGCACAGCCAGTACCACCACCACGGTGCCTACATTTTGCGCAATGCCGACCTGGCCGGCTTTTCCAAGCAGGAACAGCATCTGCTGGCCGCCATCGTGCAAGCGCATCGCCGCAAGCCGGACAAGGCCACCTTCTCCACCCTGCCCCAGCGCTACCGGCAATTGGCCAAATACATCACGGCGCTGCTGCGCCTGGCCGTGCTGTTCCGTCGCGCACGACGCGCGGAGTCCATTCCACCGCTGCACCTCACCGCCACCAGCCAGCGGCTCAACCTGCTGCTGCCGTCCGGATGGCTGGACCAGCATCCGCTCAGCCAGGCCGACCTCGAACAGGAAGTCACGCCGATGTCCGAACTGGGGCTGGGGTTGACGCTGTCGGCGGCATGAGCCGGACATCGAGAACGAAGAATCGGAAATCGCGAAGGGCCCCACGCGCCCTGTCTTGGCAACTCCCCACTCCCGTTGCTCGATTCCCTGTCGTTTAAGCCACAGCGCCTCCCGGCCGCGTATCATGGGCGGATGTCTATGCCGCGCCACCCGACCGTCATGCCCAAGCATCTGCTGACCGCCCTCTTTCTGCTCGCCGCCCCGTTGGCCAGCGCACAGACCGCCAAGCCGGCGGCAACCGCGCAGGCTCCCGCGGCAGATAGTCCGACGGTGGTGCTGCATACCTCGCAGGGCGACATCACCATGCAGCTCTTCGCGGACAAGTCGCCCAAGAGCGTGGCCAACTTTCTACGCTACGTGCACGAAGGCTTTTACGCCGGCACGGTTTTTCACCGCGCGATTCCCGGTTACCTGATCCAGGGCGGCCTCTATACCAAGGATCTGCAGCCGCGCCGCACGCACTCGCCCGTACCCAGCGAAGCGGACAACGGCCTATCCAACCTGCGCGGCACCGTGGCCGTGGCACGCGGTGCCGATCCGAACTCCGGCACTTCGCAGTTCTTCATCAATCTGGTGGACGATCGTCGCCTGGATTACGTCGGCAACCAGAGCGGCTTGACCTGGGGCTATACGGTGTTCGGCAAAGTGGTCAAGGGCATGGATGTGGTGGACAAGATCGCCGCACTCCCGACGCGCGGCCAAGGCCCGTTTGCCGCCGACGTGCCCAATCCGCCGGTCATCATCGAAAGCGTCAATGTCGAGGGCGAAGCGGTACCCGCCGCACCCGCTGCTGGCAACGATTCGCACAAGTCCCCATGAGCACGCTGTTCATCGCCGACCTGCACCTCGACGACAGCCGCCCCCACATCACTTCGTTGTTTGAGCACTACCTCGCCAGCGACGAAGTTCGCCGTGCCCAGGCGCTGTATATCCTGGGCGACCTGGTAGAAGCGTGGATTGGCGACGACGACGACGACGACCTGCCGCAGCGCATTGCACGGGCAACCCGCGCCGTGCGCGATGCCGGCATTCCCGTGTACTTCATGGTCGGCAACCGGGACTTCCTGCTTGGCGAAGCCTTTGCCGAACGCGCCGGTTTCACCCTGCTCGACGACGGCACCGTGCACGATCTCTACGGCACGCCGACCCTGCTGATGCATGGCGACGCACTGTGCACCGACGACGTCGCCTATCAGGCAGTGCGCCGCAACGTGCGCACCCCCGAATGGAAAGCCCAGATCCTTTCGATGCCACTGGAAGCGCGGCGCGCATTTGCCGCCAAGGCGCGCGAAGACAGCCGCGCGCATACCGGCAGCACGCAGGAAACCATCATGGATGTGAATGCCGCTGCCGTTGCCCAAGCCATGCACGACGCCGGCACCCTGCACCTGATTCACGGCCACACGCATCGCCCCGCTGTGCACCATTTCGATCTGGACGGCCAAGCGGCCGAACGCATCGTGCTTGGCGACTGGTACGATCAGGGTTCGGTCCTGCAAATCGGCCCCGAAAGCCGCGAATTGAAGGCACTCCGGGAATAAATCGTGCCAACCTGGGCCTATCCAGGTTTTAGCAGTCCATTTGCGGTTACTGCATCACATTCCGTACTTCGGCCCTACACATATCCTGCACAGGGCATTCACGCGACTGCTCGCAGCATCAAGCTGCCCGATCCCCACTCATGTAGGCATCTAGGCGTCACGTAAGGAGCGGCCGCGCGGCTGCAATTCACCGGCATGCATGAGCCGGTCGGGAGGATAGACGTCTACTTTCTCGCACCCACTACAGGTGGAACGCAATGCGTTCGTGGAGTGATGATCATGCGTAGCATATCTTCGGGCAAAGTTCTCAAGCGGACCCTTCTTTCCAGCCTGATTGCCGTGGCATTCGTCTCATTGACGGCTTGCGGCGGCTCCGGTTCGGTGCGCTCTCCGTTTGCCGGCAGCTCTAGCTCGGCCAGTCCGTCGAGCGGCAGCCCCAGTGGCTCGGGCTCGTCGACGGGATCCCCGTCGGGCACGGGCGCGGGCGGCAGCACCGGCATTTCCGGCAGCAGCGGCGGCAACGGCAGTGGCAATGGCAATGGTTCCGGCGCACCGACGCCGACACCCACCCCAACACCGACCCCAACGCCTACACCTACACCCACGCCGACACCAACTCCCACGCCAACACCGACACCAACGCCCACACCCTCACCGCAACCGACCAACGTGGTTGGCGCGGTCGCCACGGGCACTGGCAATGTCGTCACCGCCTTGGGCGGCGCGGTCAGTACGGTCGGTTCGCAACTTACCAATACACCGCTTGGCAACACCGCGACCACACAAGGTTTGTCGGGCGTGGTCCAGAACACCGGCAATGCCGTCAGCGCGCTGGGCAATGGCGTAGCCAATGGCCTTGGCCAGGTCGGCAATAGCAGCAACCCGGTCGGCACTACCGTCGATAGCCTCGGCGGGACGGGCGGCGTGGTCGACGATACCGGCAAGGCCGTTACCGACCTCGGCGAGACGGTCGGCAGCGTCGGCGACTTCAAAGGTTCGCCCATCGAACCGATTACGTCGGGAGCCGGGAACCTGGTTTCCACGATCGGCAACGACGTTTCTGCCGGCAGCGTCCCGCTGGAAGGTTCGTTGAACAGCGGCCTCCTCAAGACCGTGACACAGACGGCCAGCGATGTACTCAATCCTGCGACCGGACTCACTGGCAGCAACGGCGGCAGCGGCGCCGGCAATCTCGTCGCGGCCGTATCGACTGCCGGCGGCAATACCACCAGTGGCGTAGGCTCGGCCGTTTCCTCGCTGGGCTCGGGGATAAGCAGCACCGGCGCGTCCACGCCTGCCGCACCGGTCACCTCCCTGCTTGGCGGCACCGTGGAAGGTGTGGGCAGTTCGGTGACGACCCTGGGCAACGGCGTCACCGCCGGCCTTGGCCATGCTGGTACGGGCAATTCGGTCGGCACGACGCTGGCGGGTGCAACGAGCACGGTGGCCGGCCTCGGCCAGACTGTCGAGGGTACGGGTCAGGCACTGGCAAGTCTGGGCACCGGCCCGACCGCGGGACTGAATCCGGTGACCAGCCTGGTCGGCTCGGTGGTCAACAACGCCGGTGCCGCGGTTGCTTCGGCGGGCACCAGCACCACGGGCGCGGTCAATGGCCCGTTGACTCCGGTAACCCAGGCGCTGAGCAACGTGGTCAACGGCGTCGCCAATCTCACCAGCCTGCCTGGCCTATCCGGCAGCAGTGGCAGTGGCAGCGGTGGCAGCAGCGGCCTTCTCGGAGGGTTGGGCTCGGCGCTGTCGGGGTCGTCGTCCAGCAGTGGCGGCAAGAGCGGCAACGACGGATTGGGCGGCCTGCTCGGCAAGCACTGACGGACAAACAAAAAGCATCACGCGTTGAAGTGGAGGCGGCCGCACGGCCGCCTCCAGCGTATCAACGGCGCGCAGATTCGCACTGCACGCTTTAGGGCAACAAAACAGGGGGCATCGCATGAAGGCATGGATCGGCCCGGCACTCGGCATTTCCATCGCGGTATCGATGCAGGTGCAGGCGCAGGTACGCACGCCGGTCACCGCCAATCCGCTGCAAAACCTGCCGCGCGTGGAAACGCCGGTCACGCCCCGCGTACAGACCCAGGTGCAAACCCAGGCACCGAATCCTCGCCTGGCCGCCCTGCTCGCGACACCGATCACGCCGCGTCGCTTCGACGTCACCGGCGTGCATGCCGTACCGTTCAAAGAGGTCGCCGCGCTGTTCAGCCCGATGACCGGCAAGAACGTACACGTATCCGATGTGCTGGCCGCCGCCAACAAAATCGGCGACATCTACAAAGCGCGTGGTTATGCGCTCTCCTTCGGCTTTGTGCCCATGCAGAACTTCGCCAACGGCGAGGTGCGCATCACCGTCGTCGAAGGCTATGTCGCGGCGGTCGATATCCAAGGCAATGCCGGCAACGAGGAAGCGAAGATTCGCGCCGTCGCACGGCACATCGTCAAGGATCGCCCACTGCGGCAGAAAACCTTTGAACGATATCTGCAAATACTGGGCATGCTGCCCGGCCTGCACATCGATGCCAACGTGCCCGCCCCCACCACCACCGATGGCGCGACCCGACTGGTACTGACCGTCAAGCGCACGCGCTTCAATGCCAGCACCGGCATCGACTTCAACCATCCGGGTGTGCAAGGTCTCACCAGCGTGACGGAAAACGGCCTGTTGTCGCAATCCGAACAAATCGCCTTCTCCACCCTGTTGCCGTCAGGGCCTGACGACCAGCGCCTGTATGCACTGACGTATCTGCAACCACTGTGGTCCGACGGCCTGATGTTGCACGTCAGCGGCTCGCACTACCAGGGCAATCCCGATCTGGACAATCAGCTGCCCTATTACTTGAAACAGAATCTGCATCAGGACCAATACGCATTTTCCTTCAGCTATCCGCTGCTGCTGGACAATCACACCAACCTCACTGCCACGGGCGGCGCGTACGCCACCACGCTGGACGAGATCTATACCAACTCGATCAACGGCGGCAAATTGATCCAGCAATATGGTTTGCGCGTGCTCGACACCAAACTGGATTACGTCAAAGCCAGCGACACCAGTGTGCAAAAGGTCAACGTGGAAATAGCTCGCGGCCTGGATGCCTTGGGTGCCAATGCAAGCACGGTGGTCAGGCTGGGCAATCTCGTCGAAGTATCGCCGGCCGACCCGGCGTTCACCCGCTACGACATCACCTTTACCCAGAGCAATACGTGGCCGCAGCGCTTTGGCACCGTATTCAACATCACCGGGCAATACAGCAACGACACCCTGCCGACCACTGAGCAAGTCAGCTTCGGCGGTCCGCGTTACGGATTGGCTTACGACCCGGGCGAAACCGCAGGCGACAGCGGCTGGGGCGCCTCGCTGGAACTCAACCGGCACTACGACGTATCCACCCGCTGGGTGAAACAGGTCACGCCGTATCTGATCGGGCAGTTTGCGCGCGTCTACCTCAACGTCGGCGCGCCCACCGTGAACGAACTGGGCACCGCTGGCGTGGGTGTGCGCTGGACCGACAAACGCTTTTACGCATTCGACCTCACCGTCGCCGAACCGGTGGGCGACGTACCGATCGGCGCACCGCATCGCGAGCCGCGCGTGGATTTCTCGTTCAGCTATCAACTGCACTGAAAACCGATCGCACCAAAGCAAACGGCCACCCCGCAAAGGGTGGCCGTTCGTTTTCGTTGCAGTAACGCCGAAACTTACTTCTTGGCGAACAGGTGCTCGACGCCGGCGCGCTCTTCGCGCAGTTCCTTCTCGGTGGCATCCATGCGGGCGCGCGAGAAATCGTTGATTTCCAGGCCCTGCACGATTTCGTACTTGCCGTTCTTCACCGTCACCGGGTAACCGTAGATCACGCCCGGAGCGATGCCGTAGGAACCGTCGGACGGAATGCCCATCGAGACCCAGTCGCCTTCCGCCGAACCCAGCGCCCAGTTGCGCACGTGGTCGATCGCGGCCGACGCGGCCGACGCGGCCGACGAAGCACCGCGCGCCTTGATGATGGCGGCGCCGCGCTGTTGCACGGTCGGGATGAAATCCGTCTGATACCAGTTCTGGTCGACCAGGCTCAGCGCAGCCTTGCCGTCCACGGTGGCGTGGTGCAGGTCCGGATACTGGGTCGAGCTGTGGTTGCCCCAGATGGTGACCTTCTTGATGTCGGTGGTGTGCTTGCCGGTCTTCTCGGCCAGCTGCGACAGGGCGCGGTTGTGGTCCAGGCGCACCATCGCGGTGAAGCACTTCGGATCCAGGTCCGGAGCGTTCTGCTGGGCGATCAGCGCGTTGGTGTTGGCCGGGTTGCCCACCACCAGCACCTTCACGTCGCGCTTGGCGTGATCGTTCAGCGCCTTGCCCTGCGGCGAGAAGATCGCGCCATTGGCTTCCAGCAGATCCTTGCGCTCCATGCCCGGGCCGCGCGGACGCGCGCCGACCAGCAGTGCGTAATCGACATCCTTGAAGGCGACGTTGACGTCGTCGGTGGCAACCACGCCAGCCAGGGTCGGGAACGCGCAGTCGTTGAGCTCCATCACCACGCCTTGCAGCGCAGGCAGCGCGGGCGTGATTTCGAGCAGGTGCAGGATCACCGGCTGGTCCGGACCGAGCATGTCGCCGGCGGCGATACGGAACAGCAAGGCGTAACCGATCTGGCCGGCAGCGCCGGTCACGGCAACACGAACGGGGGCTTTCATCGTGGCAACTCCTTCAGGTGCATAAAACGAGGCCCGCATCGTATGACGCGGGCCGCTAGAGGATTCAATTCAATTCGGCGAAGAACTCGACGATGCGGGCAAGGCCGGGTTCAAGCTGAGCAGTGGGACAGGTGTAGGAAATGCGCATCGCACGCGGCTCGCCAAACGCCGAACCCGGTACGCAGGCCACGCCCTTGGCTTCCAGCAGCACGGCGCACAGATCCACGTCGTTCCCGATGAGCTTGCCGCCATGGCTCTTGCCGAAGGCGCCCGAGACGTCCGGGAATGCATAGAACGCACCCTGCGGGCGCGGGCAAACCACACCGGGAATCTTTGCCAGCGCAGCCAGCACGATGTCGCGCTTGTGTGCGAATTCCTTGCACTTGGCTTGAGGCACATCCTGCGGACCGCTGAACGCTGCCACCGCAGCAGCCGTGATCACTTCCGGCACGCTGGTGATGTGGTTGGAATTGAGCGTGGTGATCGCCTTGGCCACCGACTCCGGCCCCGCGATCAGCCCCACGCGCCAGCCCGGCATGCCGTAGGTCTTGGACACCGAGTCCACGAAGATCAGGCGATCGCGCAATTCCGGTTTGGCAAACACGAAGTTGTGGTAACCGATGCCGTCGAACACCATCGAGTTGTAGATGTCGTCGGTGACGATCCAGGTGTCCGGATATTTCGCCAGCACGTCGGCCAGCGCGGCGATTTCCTCGCGCGTATAGACCATGCCGGTAGGATTGGACGGGTTGTTGAACAGGAACACCTTCGGCTTGCGCGCCAGTGCGCCTTCGAGCTGTTCCGGCGTGAGCTTGTAGTTTTGCGCGGGGCCACAGTGCAGCACGTTGACCTTCGCACCCACGATATCGGCGATGTCGTGATAGGTGGTCCAGTACGGTGCGGCGAAGCAGATTTCCTCGCCCTCGTTGAGCAGCGCTTCGGCCAGGTTGTACAGCACCTGCTTGGCGCCGATGCCTACCGAGAGGTTGTTGCGGGCGTAGCCGGTGAAACCCAATGCCTCGATGTGCTTGAGGAAAGCATCCAGCAAAACCTCGGCGCCGCGATTGCTGCCGTATTGGCCGCTGTCGTGCGAGAGCGCTTCGCGGGCCGCAGCATAGACGTGCTCGCCGGGCAGAAAATTGGGAACGCCGATGGAGAAGCTGATGATGTCGCGGCCGGCAGCCTTGAGCTGCTTTGCCTTTTCGGCGATGACCATGATCGCGCTGGGTTTGGCGCGGCCGACACGCTGGGCGAGCTGGGGCATGGTTTCCTCGGATTGGGGGACTTGGGGCAGCAAACCGGGTGATTTTAGCATGCGGCGGTGCGTCAACCGCCTCCCCCTTCCAGCCCGTTGAAAAACTCCTATTGCGCCCATGTCGCCCACTGGCATGATGTCCTGGGGGCCATCGCCCCAAGCCGCTGCAGACCTGGGCGGAGGAACGTCATCTGATCGCCAGCCAACACAGACTCAAGGAGAAGATGCCTATGTTCAGCCTTATCTGGTCCATCATCGTTGGTTTCTTCGTCGGCCTCATTGCCCGCTGGATCGTGCCGGGCGCAGCGCACTACGGCTTCATCATGACCACCATCGTCGGTATCGTGGGTTCGGTCATCGGCGGCTTTATCGGCACCATGTTCAACAAACCCGCCCCAGGCCAGAAATTCCATGCGGCCGGATTCCTGATGTCGATCGTGGGCGCCGTCATTCTGCTGTTCTTGCTGAAGTTCATCGAGCACTGACCGGCCCGGACCTTCGAGGCAAACAAAAAGCACGGCGGGTTGCCCACGCCGTGCTTTTTTGTGCCTGCGGGAATTCAGGCAGTCTTTGCCGCCAGCAGTTTCTCGGCCAGGCCACCCAGCGTCGAAAGATCGAAACCGCCGCCGCTGGCCGGTGCCTGTCCGTCCGGCGTGGCGTGATCCACCGCATGCGGCAGCACCTGCGCCACCTGGCCCATGAGCTGGCCCGGGTCCATGCCAAGCTTGCCGGCGGCATCGTTGACCACCGAGTCCAGTCCGGACTTCTGCAATACCTGGTTGAGCTGGTCGCCGGAAATGGCCTGGTTGGCGCCGTTGCCAATCCAGGACTGCATCGCGTCGCCCATGCCATGCTGCTGCAACGTGCTGGCCAGGCCCTGGATGCCCCCCGCCTGCTGAATCAACTGGCCCGCCACGTTGACCAGTGACGAGGCGCCGTTCGCACCGCCCTGATTGCCGCCGAGCAGACTACCTAAACTGTCGAGTAGAGACATCACTGCACTCCTTTGAAGAGAGGGATCCAACCCTTTGATTTTATGTCCACCTCTACGACACATTGGTAACGAATGTGTGAAAAAGGCCGCCGGGCAGAACCCTGGCGGCCTTTCGTTTCCCAACTGTGCCGGAGGCAGGATCAGCCGCGCTGATCGAGCACCTCGTTCCACTCTTTCACGCGTGCCGACTGGGCCGCCAACAGCGCGTCCACGTCGCCTTCCACGGTCACTTTCTCGATCGTGTCGCCCTGCTTGATCGCATCGACCACAGCCTGGTCGGCCGGGCTCAGCACTTCGCCGAACACGCTGTGCTTGCCGTCCAGCCACGGGGTGGGGCCATGGGTGATGAAAAACTGGCTGCCGTTGGTGCGCGGACCGGCATTGGCCATCGACAGAATGCCCGGCTTGTCGTGGCGCAACGAGGAATCGAACTCATCCTCGAAGCGGTAGCCCGGACCGCCGCGGCCACTGCCTTCCGGGCAGCCGCCCTGGATCATGAAGTCGGCGATCACGCGATGGAACGACAGCCCGTCGTAATAGCCGCGCTTGGCCAGATTGACGAAACTGGCCACCGTCACAGGGGTTTTGTCGTCGTGCAGGCGCACGTGGATGGGACCGCGATTGGTGGTGAACGTGACGTTGATGGCCATGGATGTTCCTTGGGTCTTAAACGGGTACGGTGCCCGACGGACGGGCTTGGATCGGTAAGGATAACGCCAGTGGGGCCGGCCTGCGACCGGCCCGCTCCCCTCGCAGCCGTGACAGTCCCCGTTTCCGCTGGATACCCATGCTTCGCGCAGGCACTCATTTGCGCCTGTCGCAGTTCTGCAAACCGGCCCGTGAAAACCCTTTCACTTTCAACCGCAATACCTATCCATGGACTATGCTTCGCCCATCTCGACGGTCCAGGGAGAAGGGCATGGCAAATTTTCGCAACCCCGCCCCAATGGGGGACCCCGCGTCCATCCTCGGCAACCCTTGGAAGCCGACTGCCTCCTTGTTCGGCAACAGCTCGGCACCGTTCGGGTTGCCGGCCGAAACGCCGTTGAGCTGGGGACTGGTGGCCAACGACCCCTGCACCTTGTCGGTGCTGGTTCCGTTGATGCCGCCCAACGACGTCAGGACCGATGCCAAGCTCTGCTCGCTGTCGCCGATGGGCTACAAGTTCATCTACGCCCACGAGGCGTGGAAGGGTGTTTCCAATCACCTTCATTGGCCCGGAGGTTCGAGCGGCATCACGCTCGGCCCCGGTTACGACATGGGCGCCAGGTCGGCGAGCGATATCACCGCCGACATGAAATCCATCGGCCTGTCCGACGACGCTGCAAAGACTGTTTCGCAGGCAGCCGGCATGGTGGTCAAGAAAGGTGGCACGTACACCAATGCGGACATGCTCAAATTCGTCAAGGACCACCACAAGGACGTGGATCTCAACCCAGACCAGGAGCTGAAACTGCTGCACCACATCGTGCCTCACTACGAACAAATCGTTCGCAGGTCGCTCAAGGTGCCGCTGGCTCAACACGAGTTCGATGCGCTGGTGAGCTTCGCGTACAACTCTGCCGGCCGCTGGTCGCACGTCACCCGCCTGCTCAACGGCGGCAAGGCCGCTGAAGCCATGAAAGTCATAAAGGCCGGCAATACGACGGGCGGCAAGGTCAGCAAGGGTTTGACCCATCGCCGTGCCGACGAGGTGAAGCTGTTCATGCTCGGCAAGTATGAAATGAATGGCCAGCCCATCTCCTGACGACAAAGCATTTATTTCCGGCTCCGAGGACATTTCCTTGCTTCGCATTCTCCGTCGCACGAGCGCCCTGCTGGCGCCTCTCCTGGCATTCACCATGCCCTGCTACGCCGCCGCGCTTCCCGATGCGTTGCTCGGCCGCTGGCAAGTCGCCGAAGTACACACCAATACCAACGCCACCTTCAAAACCAATTACGTGTGGAATGACGCACGGCTGCGCTGGCGCATCTTCAACTTCTCAAGCTCGCAAGTGCGCGACGACACGTCGGATTCGACGACCTGCGAAACGCCACAGGCAACCACCATGCACGTCGCGCTGGTGAAGCTGATGGACGGAAGCTTGGGCCACACCGGCGACGACAGCGATCCCGATTCCATGCCCAATCCCGAGGCTTACCAATTGAAAGCAACGCCCAATGAGCAAGTCGATGCGATCAGCATCACCTGCAAGGGCGGACTTTGGCAGAGCGACCTGGGAACGGGCCAAGGCATGATGGGTTCGTGGATGTATGTAACGCCTGCAGGACAACTGGTGATCCGCTGGCGCGACGAAACGCTGCTGGTATTGAATCGCCTCCCCCAGGATGCCAAGCCGCAAGCTTCATTCGATTGCAGCAAGGCAGCGTCGCCCGTCGAAAAAACCATCTGCGGCTCGATCCAGCTGGCATCTTTCGACCGCAGCGTAGCCTGGTCCTACAAAGTGGCACGCGACGACGCGAAAAGTGCGGGAAACAGCATGACCCCACTGACGACTTCACAACGCGCGTGGCTGAGCAAACGGGATGCTTGCGGAACCGATTCCGCCTGTCTGCTAAGCGCCATGAAGCAGCGGCTGGATGCGCTCGCCAACGACGCTCAGTAGCGGGATCAAGGCAACGCCAACGCCGCTCGCTCCAGCGCACCCGCACCACGCGCCCGCCCTTGCGGCACCGGCACTTGCTCCGGCCAGGGCGCGCCCTGATACAAATGCATCCACAACCGGTCCAACGCCGCGTAGCCGTAGGGCAACAACGGCAGGTGCCGGTCACCGAAACCCGGCAAGGCGAGGAAGGCATCGAAGTGCTGCGCATGCGGCACTTTCCAATACAGCGGCCGGCGCCCTTCCTCGCGTAGCCACGCGACATAAGGTTCCGAGGTGAACGCCGTCGGCAGCAGACCGTCGTCCGCACCCTGCATCACCCACAGCGGCAGATCCTTGCGCGGTAGATGCACAGCCAAGGCCCGCACCGACACGTGCAAGGCACGCGCATCCGCATCATCGCCGGTCCACAAGCGCCGCAGACAGTTGATACCGACCAGCTGCGGGTCGGCGCCGTTGTCCGTGCCGCCAAACAGACCGATGCCGTTGCCGGGGGGAATGCCCGACGCATCCGCCCACCAGCTTGCGCGCGTAGCCTCGTCAGCCACGCCGGGCTTGCCGTCGATCAGTGCCTGGTAACGATAGCCACATGGCATGTCGTCGGCGCCACGACGCAAATACGCGGAGGCATAGGCGACACCGATCACCCGCCACAAATCGAGCGCGGTGGACGAAGCCGCCGTCGCCATCGCCTGGTCGGTCCAACCGGTGCTGCGCAAATGTTCGTAGGCTTCGTTGGCCTGCGCATCCAGCGTGCTGCTTTTCAACAGCCCTTGCGCGTGCAAACTCGCGCACCGGGTTACCCACGCCGCATGTTGCGCACCGTGCGCATCGCGCGCAAACGGCGCCGATGCGAAACGCTGATCGACCAGAGCGCACGGCAACCACAACGCCGCTTCGCTCGCGTAGTCGTACAGCGCTCGCCCGTGCCCAGGCACGTGCACGTTGGGCTCCAGCGCCACTACGCCGGCCAGCAAGTGCTGATCATCGATACCGGCCGCCTGCAACACCGCGCCGCCGCCGTTCGACAAACCGGTGGCAATAATTTTGGTGTTCTGCGCAGTGAACGGTGCCTGCTCGGGAAACGCGCGATCCAGCATCGCCAGGCCGAAGCGTGCCGCCTGCAAAACGTGCCGCCCCCAATCCGCCTCCGGGTTGTCGCCCGAATGCGCGTGCTTGACGGCGATGCCTTCGCCCTTCGTAGCAACCGGCTCGAACTCCAACGCGGCAGTGCCGCGCTTGGCGCGCTGGCCATCCAGTGCCACGCCGCTGTCGTCGGCGAAATCGAAGTAGCCGGACCCCGTGCCTTTGTCCGTATACGCCACTGCACAGCCGCGCGGCAGGCCCCATGCGCCGGCCAGCGCAATCGCGCCATAAATGCCGCGCGAACCGGACGACGCCGTCACCACCAGGCAGCGATGCGCCTGATCGAAATGATCGGGCACCTGCACCAGCACGCGATGCGGCGCGTGCGCTCCCGGAATCATCGCAAAGGCTTCGAATTCGCGCCCCGGAACGTCCGGCACCGCGCCGTACACCGTGCCGTAGCCGCCCAGCGGACCGAGATCGGCAATGCCTTTCCAACTGGTCTGGATCGCGCGCCGGCGCAATTCCTCAACGGTGGGATGCGCGGCGTCCGCAAAGGGAGCCAGCGCCCCTTTCAGGCCGGCGAGCCCGAGCCCGGCACTGAGCAGATCGTCGTGATCGCGATGCGTGGTGACGCTCACCTCGCCCCGCACAAATTCGATCCCTTGCATCGAAGGCTCCGTCGTCGACGACCGTGCCACGCCGGCAACCAACGCCAGGGCGGCGATACCAATCAGACAGGTGCGGATATTCATCCGCCTACCATAGCAAGCCCGGTGGGCTGGGCTATCGTACGAAAGTACAACATGCTTACCCGGGGACCCGCCATTTTTTACCTCGACGCGACCTGCGGCCCCCGCTATGGTTCGCGTCATGCCACGCTTGTTGATCGCCGACGACCATCCCTTGTTCCGCGCCGCGCTGCGCCAGGCGGCAAGCGAGCACCTGGACACCTGCAGCGTGCAGGAGGCCAGCGACCTGCCCGGCGTGCTCGATGCGCTGTCCGCCGATCCCGACATCGACCTGGTGCTGCTGGACCTGCACATGCCCGGGAGCCACGGCCTATCCGGACTCGCCGCCCTGCGCGGCCAATATCCGGCGGCTGCAGTGCTGGTGGTTTCCGCGCACGACGAACCGCAGGTGGTGCGACGCGTACTCGATCACGGTGCCGCCGGCTTCATTCCCAAAAGTGCGGACCCTGGTCAGATCGGCGAAGCGGTCGCCGCCGTGCTCGACTGCGGCAGCTGGCTGCCGCCAACCCTGTCACGCAGCGTCGCCGCCCTGCCCGGCAACCCTGCCGATACGGATCTGGCCGCGCGACTGGCACGACTTACCGAACAGCAATATCGCGTGCTGAGCCTGCTCGCCGAAGGCCTGCTCAACAAGCAGATCGCCGATCGCCTGGGCATCCAGGAGCGCACGGTGAAAGCACACGCCACCGCCATCTTCGAAAAACTCGGCGTACGCAATCGCACCCAGGCGAGCGTACTGTTGCGCTCGCTCGATCTGGGCGAACCGGGCGGCGATGCGCATCACGTGTAAGCACCGATTCGCCGCGTTCACTGCACCCGAGCCGCCATTACGCGCAACATCACCTGACGCATCGCCAGCGGCTTGAGCGGCTTGTACAACACTGTCGCACCGGCTTCGAGGATGCGTTGGCGCAATGCTCCATCGCGATCGGCGGTAAGCATCACCGCCTGCAGTTGCGGGTGTTGGCGACGCAGCGCGTCCAGCACTTCCAGTCCGGTCTGCCCCCGGTCCAGGTGATAATCCAGCACGCACAGATCGGGTCGCCAAGGCGCCGCGAGCGCGTGCCCAGGCTGGGCAGCCGCATGCACTTCCCAGCCCCAACTGCCCAGCAAGGCAGCTAGCGCCGCCAGCGCGGCAGGTTCGTTATCCAGGATCAAGGCACGCCCGGCAGGCAGCGGACGCACCTCATCCATGGTCGGCGCCGAAGCGTGATAAGCCGACGTTGCACGTGGCAGGTCGAGATAGAACACGCTGCCGCGTCCCAGCCAGGTGCGAAGCCCCAATGGATGTTCCAGCAACGTTGCAACGCGTTGTGCGATCGACAGTCCCAAGCCGAGCCCCTGCCCGCCGCCTGCCGCACTGCCGCGCCGGAATTCCTCGAAGATGATGCCGCGCTCCGCTTCGGCAATACCCGGGCCGGTATCCCACACTTCCAGGCGCAAGCCGGCGCCATGACGGCGAACGCCGAGCAAGACACGTCCGCGCTCGCTATAGCGCAACGCATTGGAAAGAAAGTTCTGCAACACGCGCCGCAGCAGCAAGGGATCGGAGCGCACCCAGGCGCGGCTTTCGATCACGCCCAGGCGCACGCCGCGGTCGGTCGCCAGCGCACGAAACTCCGCCGCCAGCGGCTCAAGCACTTCCGCCAGCGGAAAATCGCGCGGCTCCGGATGCAGGCGCCCGCCTTCCAGTCGCGCAATATCCAGCAGCCCCGCCAGCAAACCTTCCGTAGCAGCCAGCGAGTCGTTGAGATGCCGCGCATTGGCAGCGTCATAACCGCGTCCGGCCAGTGCATGTGCAAACAGTTGCGCCGCATGCAGCGGTTGCATCAGGTCGTGGCTGACCGCTGCCAGGAAGTGGCTTTTCGCCTCATTGGCGCGATGCGCCTGCGCGCTCGCCTGCGCCAGCTCGCGCGTGCGTTCAGCCACGCGCAGCTCCAGCGTTTCGTTGGCCAGCGTGAGTTCGTTTTCGGCTTCGCGGAACGCGGTAACGTCGGTAAACGTTGCCACGTAACCACCGCCTGGCATCGGGTGACCGCGAATCTCCACCACGGTGCCATCGGGGAAGAGGCGCTCAGACAGCAATTCGGTGCCCGCGCGCATGTGCGCAAGGCGGCGGCGCACGCGCGCATCCACGTCACCCGGACCGATAATGCCCGCGGCAATATTGCGGCGAATCAATTCCGCCACCGGCAAGCCCACCTGCAGCAATTCGGGCGGATAGCCGAACAGCGCAACATAGCGCCTGTTCCAGGCGACCAGGCACAAGTCGCTGTCTACCACGCAAATGCCCTGGCTCATGTTTTCCAGCGCGGCTTCCAGTACGCGCTGGCTGAAGTGCAGATCCTGCGCCGCCTCGCCGACGATGGCCGCCACCGTATCCAACTCGGCCCGCCCTTGCCGATGCACCACTTCCAGCAACAGCCTGGCCGATGCCGCACCGATCACCGCCGCCAGTTCGTGCTCGACCTCGGCGACCCGCGCGCTGCCGGCCGTACCTTGCGTATCCATGCCGGCGAACAGGCGCTCGACCCGTTCGTGCGGCAAAAAACGCTCGGCGAGGGCGCGCAGCTCCACCACGCTCACGTTGCTCACACCGGCTGTCCAGCGCCGGCGTCCATACTGCGTATTGGCTACAGCAAGCATCGTCAGCACGTTAGCCACCAGACTCAGCATCACCGCGCGGCCAAGGCGACTCCAGTCGTCCAGCCCCATGAATCCGTCCGGCGTCAGCCAGCGCCACCCCAACGGACCTTGCTGCAACCAATCAGGCAACGAAGAAACGCCGGCCGGCAGCAACACGTAAAACCACACCAGGGTGCCGACCGCCAGACCCCACACCACGGCACGCGGCCCCAATTGCGGCCGATATACCGCAGCCAGCAAAGCCGGCGCCAAGCCGGCCAGGGCGGAAAACGAAATCGCGCCGATATCCGCCAGCGCATCGTTGCGCGCCAGCAAGCGGCTATACGCCCAGGCCAGCAGAATTACCGCGAGGATTGCCGCACGGCGCTGGTTGAGCACCTCTCCGCGCAGATCGCCGCGCTCATCGCGTCCCCAACCCGCACGCACGCGCAACGGCGCAATGAAATGATTGACCACCATCAGGCTCAACGCCAGCGTCGCCACCACCACCATGCTGGTGGCCGCGCTCAGGCCGCCGAGAAATGCCAGCAAGGCCAGACCGTGTTGCTCACGCGCCAACGGCAACGCAAGCACATACAAATCGGACGGCACACCGCTGGGTGCCAGCCACGCGTCGCCCAATTTCGCCAAGGGCAGGATCGGCAAGGCGATCAGCAGCATGTACAGCGGAAACAGCCAACGCGCCGTGCGCACGTGCGAGCTGTCGCGGCACTCCACCACGCCGGCATGAAATTGATGAGGCAAGGTAAACATGGCCAAGGCGCCGAGCAGGATCAGCGCAGGAAACCCGCTGCTTTCGTGCGGCGGCGGCGCACCGATCGCCGCCCCGGCCGGCAGCGGCGTAAACAGCAGCGTACCCAGCGCCAGCATCGCGCCAAGCTTGAACAAGGATTCGAACGCCATCGCCAGCACCAGGCCGCGATTGTGCGCCATGGCCGAAGCGCGCCGCGTGCCGAACAACATCGCGAACAACGCCATCAGCAGGGCTACGTACAACGCACTGTCGTGCCAAGGCGCCGATTCGGCCAGCTCACCTCTTCGCAACAGCGTGTAACTCATCGCCACCGCTTTGAGCTGCAAGGCGATATACGGAACGATGCCCACCAGCACCACCACCGTCACCAGCGCGGCCAGTCCGGCATGCCGCCCCAGGCGCACCACGATCAAATCCGCGATCGAACCCGCGTTGTATTCACGCGCCAGCTGCACCAGCCGGCGCAGTACCGATACCGCGAACACGTACATCAGGATCGCCCCGACAAACGTCGGCGGCAACCACCAGCCGGAGCGGCTGGCCTGGGTCACGGTGCCGTAGAACGTCCACGACGTGCAATGGATGGCGAGCGAAAGCGCGTAGATGATCGCCCAGCGTTTCTCGAACAGGTGCGGGCGGCGCTCGCCGATGACGGCCACGCCGAACAGCAGGCCCAACCAGATCAATGCAGCGGTGGCAATGAGCCCGGCGCTTAGCATCGCGCCCTTCGCTCGTGCCCGCTTCCCTGCATACAGGGAAGCGAACCGTCATCAACGCCAACCATCAATGCTTCACCGGCAACCCCAGCGCCTTTACCGCATTCACCACCCACAGCAACTGCACGCCCGTGCGCGTGTCGTAATGGCTGCCTGAATATCCCCACCAATCCCAGCATGCCTGCGGATTCAACGGCGCGAAACTCGCCCTGGTTTGAGGATACAGGATGGCGACGTCGTAAACGTCGGCCCAGCGGTTGAAGCCCGCATCCTTCACGAACGCCTGCCCCACCGCATCTGCATTCTGCTTGCACCCATGGAAGGCCACCAGCAAACCGCAGCGTTTGCCCGCGGCACAATCGGGCGGCACGTAGAGATAGCCAGTGGACGCCAGCAGCGCGTCCTTGCCGTCCGGGCGCAGCGCATCCTGATCGAAACGCTGCAGCGTGCCGCGTGCTTCCGCAGCGGCGGCGTGCGCAGGCGTACCGAATAATTGCGCGAAGATCGCACCCGCCGCATCAAACCCGCAATGCCCCAGATACGGCGAAATCGATTTGCCGCAATCGTCGCCGCTGGCTGCCGTGGGAAGGTTGTGGCCGAATGCACGCTGGCCGTCGTCGTTCACCTGCAAGCCCGCCAAGCCAGGCTGATCCTTCAGAGCTTCATAGAAATGCGCCGCAGCCTCCGCCACCGCCGGCGCAACTATTGCATCTTCGCTACCGTGCAGCAGGTAGACGCGGGCATGGGCCAGATCCTGCAACGGCCCCGTGTCGCCGGAAGCTGCTCGTTGCTTGGCCGAGGCCACCAATGCCTGAACATCCGGCGCCGGCGTGCCTTTCATGCAAGTGCTCAGAGCAACCTGCAGTTTGTCCTGCGCGCAGCCATATGGGCCGCCCGCCACCAGTGCCGCATTCGGAAAAATGTCCGGATAGGCGATCTGCATCTGAGTCGCCATATAGGCACCGGAAGACAATCCAGTCACCGCCGTGCGCGCTGAATCCAGCTTCAATCTGGGCAGCGGCTGCACGGTGTCATCGGCATGCGCCACGGCAGCGGCCAGCACCAGGCCCGCGCACAAACATTTGATCCAGCGCATCGCTTTATCCTTTGCCAAAAGAGAGAACCGGCCCGTAGCGAGGGAGTCCACGGGCCGGTTCCGGGGAGAACCTAGAACGTATACTTGGCCGATAGCGTAACCATGCGCGGCGGTCCATAGAAGCCGGTGACGATGCCAAGCGCGGCGATGTTGTAGCCGGTGGTGCGATACGACTTGTTGCCCAGGTTGCTGCCTTGCAGGCTGATCGACCAAGGCTTGTCGATCTGCCAGATCAGCCCCGCGTTGACCAGGCCATAGGAGCCCTGCTTGATCAGCGGCGACAAGGTCGTTTCCGGCCACACCGAGGTCTGGTAGCTGTAGTTGAGGCGCGCATCGAGCTCGCCGTAGCTGGCCAGCGGGAAGCTGCGCTGCAAGGTCAAGCCGCCCGCCCATTTCGGTGCGTTGGTGAAGAACTGGGTGTTCGCGATATTGACGCCACCGCTGTAGAACTCGGTGTACTTGGTATGCAGGTAGGCGAAATTGCCGCTGAAGGTCCAGTTCTGCGAGGGATACCAGGCGAACTCTTCCTCCAGGCCGTCGATGTGACCCTTGCCCGCATTGGTGAAGTCGCCGAAGAAACCCTCGCTGCCGTTCGGCTCGGTGTAGGACGTAAACACCGACAACTGGATATTGGAATAGATGTTGTGGAACAGCGCCGTGTTCATCATCAGGCTGTTGTCGAAGAAGCTCATCTTGCTGCCGAGTTCGTAGGACTTCACATTCTCGTCCTGGATCGGCTTGCACGACGAAGGAATCACGGCACAGTTGGCGCGGATGTTGTAACCGCCGGAATGGAAGCCTTCGCTATAGCTGGCATACAGCTTCACGTCGTCGCTCAAGCTGTAATCGAGCGATACCTTGGGCGATATGTTGTGCGACGTATGCGAGCCGGTGAAGTCGGCCAGCACGCCGATCGGCACTGTGAACGTGTCGTCGGAATATTCGTAGTTCTGGATCACCGCCGTCTTGGTTTCGTCGGTGACGCGCGCACCCACATCCAGGCTCCACGAGGGACTGATATCCCAGGTGAAATCGCCATAGCCGGCATAGCTGCGCGTGCCCATGCTGCCGCCGGTGCTGCCGTATTCGGAAAAGCCGAGCAGACTGTACGGCGGCGAGCCAAGAAACACGTTGTGGATTTCGCCGGCCGCCGATCCGTTGAAGTAATAAAGCCCCATCACGCCGTGAATCACGCCACCCGCATCGTAATTGGCCTGAATTTCCTGCGAGAACTGATGATCCTGGTAAATTGCGCCGACGTCGGCCACCGCAACCGGCAAGGTGTCGAAGTCGATATTGCTGTCGGTTTTCGAACTGCGATAGGCCGTAACCGACTTCAGCGTCCAATCCTGGCTGACGATCCAGTTCAAGGTCAGCGCGGCACCTTTCATGCGCGTCCAGTTGAGCTGCGGCATGTCGCTGCGCGTATTGAAGTCGCTCGATAGCGGCTGGTACTGCGGGTAGAACTCGTTGGCCTCCAGCATCTTCGCGCCGCGCGGATTGGAATTGTCGTGCATGCCGTCGATTTCCAACTGCGCATTGAAATTGCTGGTCGGAAAGAACCCGAGGGTGGCGCGTGCCGCATTGGTGTTCTTGTTGCCGTTGCGGCTGCCATTGAGCAGGTCGGTGCCGAAGCCGTCGTTGTGCTCGCTGGCCACCGCCACCCGCCCGCGCCACACGCCATCGGCCGATGCGCCGCCCAGCGCCGCCTTCACGTCTTTTTCGCCGTGCGTGCCGGTGGTGACTTCCACCGAACCTTCCGTCTTGGTGGGCAAAGGCTTGGATACGTACTTGATTGCGCCGCCGATGGTGTTCTTGCCGTACAGCGTGCCTTGCGGGCCGCGCAGCACTTCGATGCGATCCACGTCGAACACATCCAGCAAGGTGCCCTGCGGACGAGCCATGTAGACGTCGTCCAGGTAGATGCCAACCGCAGGATCGAAACCCCAGGTGGGATCGGCCTGCCCCATGCCGCGGATATAGGCGGTCAAGGTGGTGTTGGAGCCGCGTGCGGCATAGATCTGCAGATCCGGCACCTTGCCTTGCAGATCGCTCAAGTCCTGCACGTTCTGATCGTAGAGCGATTGCGCGGTCAGTGCCGTTACCGCAATCGGCACATCTTGCAGGGTCTCTTCGCGTTTGCGCGCCGTGACGACGATCTGATCGAGCTTCTTGGCGTTGGCCGGGCTATTGCTGTCCTGGCTGCCGTTTCCGCTGGTTTGTTGCGCATACAGCGGCGCCGCGCCGGCCAACCCCACGGCCAGACCGATCGCCAGACTCAAATGGCTACGCTTCATGTTTCCCCTCGCAATGTGTGCATCCACCCACGGATGCCCATGCTGCGCAGCATAGGCAGGGCGCGGCGCGGCCACACTTGTACTTTCGTACAGTGCCGCGCCATGCAAGCGTGCCGGGATACTCGTCACCCAAGACATCGGTTGACGAACGCGCAAGGAACAACAGGAATGGCCTTTCTTATCGTGCTGGCGGCATTGTGCTTCCTGATGCTGGCGGCGTACCGCGGCTACAGCGTGATTCTGTTTGCACCGATAGCCGCGTTGGGTGCGGTGCTGCTGACCGATCCTGCGCTGGTCGCGCCGATGTTCACCGGCCTGTTCATGGACAAGATGGTCGGCTTTCTCAAGCTGTATTTTCCGGTATTCATGCTTGGCGCGGTATTCGGCAAGCTGATCGAGCTATCCGGATTCTCCAAGGCCATCGTGGCGTCCACCATCGGTCTGGTCGGGCGCAGCCGCGCGATCCTGTCGATCGTGCTGGTGTGTGCGTTGCTTACCTACGGCGGCGTGTCGCTGTTCGTGGTGGTGTTCGCGGTCTATCCGTTCGCGGTGGAATTGTTCCGCGAATCGAATATTCCCAAGCGCCTGATCCCGGGCACCATCGCGCTGGGCGCGTTTACCTTCACCATGGATTCCCTCCCGGGCACGCCGCAAATCCAGAACATCATTCCCACTTCGTTCTTCGGCACCAACGCATGGGCCGCGCCGTGGCTGGGTACGCTCGGTTCGCTGTTCATCCTGATCGTGGGCATGCTTTATCTGGAATCGCGCCGGCGCAAGGCCGTGGCGAACGGCGAAGGTTATGGCACCAGCCTGGTCAACGAGCCCGCGCCGTTCGAGGGCGGCCGTTTGGCCCACCCCTTGATCGCGCTGCTGCCGCTGGTGCTGGTGGGCGTGGGCAATCTGTTGCTGACGCGCTGGATTCCGCACTGGTACGGAAGCGTGCAATCGTTTGTGCCGGCGGTGATCGGCCATCCGCCGCCGGTCGTGCAGGAGGTGTCGAAAATCGCCGCGATCTGGGCGGTGGAAGGCGCTTTGCTGCTGGGCTGCTTGTGCGTGCTGATGTTTGCCTGGGGGCCGGTAACGAAACATTTCGCGGAAGGGAGCAAGGCTGCCGTCTCCGGCGCCCTGCTGGCATCGATGAACACCGCCTCCGAATACGGCTTCGGCGCGGTCATCGCGGCCCTGCCCGGCTTCCGCGCGGTAGCCGACGCGCTGCATGCCGTGCCCAATCCACTGGTCAACGAAGCCATCTCTGTGACCGCCCTGGCCGGCATCACCGGCTCGGCTTCCGGCGGCATGAGCATCGCGCTGGCGGCGATGGCCGACACGTTCATCCACAACGCCAAGGCGGCGGGCATTCCGATGGAAGTGCTGCACCGGGTGGCGGCAATGGCTTCCGGTGGCATGGATACCCTGCCTCACAACGGCGCCGTCATCACCCTGCTGGCCGTGACCGGCCTGACGCACCGGCAGTCTTACCGGGACATTTTCGCCATCACCGTGATCAAGACCGCGGCGGTATTGGTGGTGATCGCGGTGTTCTACGCAACCGGACTCGTCTAGCTTTGCCCTCCGCGCTTGCCAATGTCATGACCGATGAGCCATCGTGCGCGCCTTTCAGCACGCGGAGCCATCATGTCCAAGCAAACAAACATCCTGCAGATTCTCCCGGCCAACGGCTGGGTCGCCGTGTATGACGAAAGCGGCGAGGAAAGTGCCGCGGCCCTGGTCTGCTTTGCCCTGGTCGAAACCCTCGACAACGGCGCCCGGCAGCAGGAAGTGCGCCCGATGAGCGCCGACGGCAAGCGCATCGCGTTCGCCGACGAAGCGGCCAACTTCGTGCGCGTCGAAGAGCTGTCCGAGTTCGAAGAAGACGAAGAAGACGAGGACGAAGAGGAAGACGCCGAGGCCTGATGCCAACGGCCGGCCCCCCCTGGGGCCCTCCCGCGGGTTTGCCCCCTCTCAAGGAGGAGGGGGCAAACCCGTCAAGCAAGCTGTCACATAACCCCGTATAATCCGCAGGTTAACCCTTACTCAAACCTGCGCGGCAGCCTTACGGTTGGCCCAAGCCTCTTACCCATGTCCATCGAAAATCTGCGCAATATCGCCATCGTCGCCCACGTCGACCATGGCAAAACCACCCTCGTCGACCAGCTCCTGAAGCAGTCGGGCACCCTGTCCGAGCGCACCGTGCTGGCCGAACGCGTGATGGACAGCAACGACCAGGAAAAGGAACGCGGCATCACCATCCTGGCCAAGAACACCGCCATCACCTGGCAGGGCAACCGCATCAACATCGTCGACACCCCAGGCCACGCCGACTTCGGCGGCGAGGTCGAGCGCGTGCTGTCGATGGTCGACACCGTGCTGATCCTGGTCGACGCGATGGACGGCCCGATGCCGCAGACCCGCTTCGTGACCCAGAAAGCCTTCGCGATGGGCTTCAAGCCGATCGTGGTGGTCAACAAGATCGACCGTCCGGGCGCCCGTCCGGAGTGGGTGGTGGAACAGGTGTGGGAGTTGTTCGACCGCCTCGGCGCCACCCACGAGCAGATGGAATTCCCGATCGTGTACGCCTCGGCGCTCAACGGCTATGCCTCGCTCGACGAGAATGCCCGCGAAGGCGACATGACCCCGCTGTACCAGGCGATCATGGATCACGCGCCGAAGCCGGACGTAGATCCGACCGGCCCGTTCCAGATGCGCATCAGCCAGCTCGACTACAACAACTTCGTGGGCGTGATCGGCATCGGCCGCATCCAGCGCGGCACGCTGAAGAAGAACATGCCGGTGGCGGTGATCGACCGCCACGGCAAGAAGCGCCAGGGCAAGGTGCTGCAGGTGCTCGGCTTCCTCGGCCTTGAGCGCATCGAGCAGGACACCGCCGAAGCGGGCGACATCGTTGCCATCTCCGGTATCCAGGAGCTGACCATTTCCGACACCGTCTGCGCGCTGGATACTCCGGAAGCGCTGCCCGCGCTGACTGTCGACGAGCCCACCATCAGCATGACCTTCCAGGTGAACAACTCTCCGTTCGCCGGCAACAAGGATCTCTCCGGCGGCAAGTTCCTCACCAGCCGCCAGCTGAAGGACCGCCTCGACCGCGAACAGGTGCACAACGTGGCGCTGCGCGTCGAGCAGGGTTCGGATGCCGACAAGTTCCTGGTTTCCGGACGCGGCGAACTGCATCTGTCGGTGCTGATCGAAAACATGCGCCGCGAAGGCTACGAGCTCGCCGTGTCGCGTCCGGAAGTGATCATCAAGGAAATCGACGGCCAGAAGATGGAGCCGATCGAGCAGTTGGTGGTCGACGTGGAAGAAAACCACCAGGGTCCGGTGATGGAGCGCCTCGGCGTCCGCAAGGGCCAGCTAAAGAACATGGAGCCGGACGGCAAGGGTCGCGTGCGCCTGGAATACATGATCCCGGCGCGGGGCCTGATCGGCTTCCAGAACCAGTTCAAGACCCTCACCCAGGGTTCGGGCCTGCTGTTCCACGTGTTCGATCACTACGGCCCGAAAGAAGAAGGCCAGATCGCCAAGCGCCTCAACGGTGTGATGATCGCCAACGCCGCCGGCACCACCCCCGCCTACTCGCTGGGGCCGCTGCAGGATCGCGGCAAGCTGTTCGCGGCGGAAGGCGACTCCGTGTATGAAGGCCAGCTGGTCGGCATCCATGCGAAGGACAACGACCTCACCGTCAACGCGATCAAGCCCAAGCCGCTGACCAACATGCGCGCATCCGGCAAGGACGACGCCATCCAGCTCACGCCGGCCACCAAGTTCTCGCTGGAACAGGCGCTGGACTTCATCGACGACGACGAGCTGGTCGAAGTGACGCCGAAGGAAATCCGTCTGCGCAAGAAGCACCTGACGGAGAACGATCGCAAAAAGGCTTCGCGCAGCGCCGGTTGATGGCTGCACGAGATCACGAAAGGCCACCGCAAGGTGGCCTTTTGCTTTTCCCCTGCTCCCCTCCGGGGGAGGGCGTAATGTGTCGCCGTTGACAGTCTCCTTCTCACCCTGCAGCATCCACGACGCACTCGCGATGGGGACGTCCAACGTCCGCTCTTTCCGCTCATGATCAGCAGGGTTAAACGTCTAAACCATCGCAAGATTTTGTCGTGCCTGCTACTGGCCGCCTTGCCGCTGGTCGCACACGCCGATGACGCACCGCTGTTCGTGCCGCAATGGCTCGGCGCGCAATACACGTTTGTCGATCAGCACCAGTGGCGCGTGCATTCGCCCTACAGCGGTCCATTGAGCCTCGATGCGAACGGCTCGACCGCGCGCTCGCACACCTTCGGCGCCTACTTCGGCATCCAGCTGCCGGCACGCTTTCAAATCTACGTCGACGTGGAAATGTTCAAGGGCGAAGGCGTGAGCAACGCCACTGGCCTGGGCGGCCTCACCAATGGCGACATCATCCGCTCCGGGGTGGCCAGCCTCGGCAAAACGCCCTACGTCGCGCGCAGCTATCTGCGCTGGACCGTTCCGCTTGGCGATGAAACCGCACCCGTCGAGCGCGGGCAGGATCAATTGCCGGGCAGCGAAGCCGTCAAGCACATCGAAGTCAAAGCCGGACTGATGGCCGTCAACGACGACTTCGACAAGAACCGCTACGCCGACTCCACCCGCACGCAGTTCATGAACTGGTCGCTGTGGAACAACACCACCTGGGATTTTGCCGCCGATACGCGCGGCTATACCTACGGTGTGATGCTCGGCTGGATCATGCCCGGATGGAGCCTGCGCTACGGCATCTACCGCATGCCTTATGAAGCAAATGGACAGCGGCTGATTTCATCGCTCAGCGAATCCAATGGCCAGCAGCTCGAACTTACGTTGCAACCCAAACCCGACGGCTGGGCCTTGCGTTTCCTTGGCTTCTACAACAAGGGCAACATGGGCATCTACCAGCAAGCCCTCGACATCGCCCAGTTGACCGGCCAGGTACCGGACATCCACGCCGACGACGCACCCGGCCGGCACAAGTTCGGCTTCGGCATCAACGGAGAACTGCCGGTGGCCGACAACGGCGATACCGGCTTCTTCATGCGTACGGGCTGGAACGACGGCCACACCGAGTCCTTCATCTTCACCGAAGTGGACCGCTTGCTGAGCGGCGGCTTCCAGCTTTCCGGCGTGCATTGGGGACGTTCGGACGATCGTCTGGGCGTGGGTATCGCCATCGACGGCCTGTCACGCATTCACGCCGATTACCTGCAAAACGGCGGAAAAGGTTTCCTGCTCGGCGACGGCACGCTGCGCTACGGTCCGGAGCAGATTGCAGAGGTCTATTACAACGTGGCGGTGATCGATCACCTCACCCTCAGCCCCGATTTTCAGTTCATCCGCAACCCCGGCTACAACCGCGATCGCGGTCCCGCGCGTTTCGCGGGATTGCGCGCGCACGTCGAGTTCTAACCCGACCTGCGCACTACGCGCTAACGCGGAGTCGGGGGCAACTGCCAGCTCTGAGCTGAGCCTCCTTTGCACGCTTGCACCGTCAACGGTGCGCCGTCAGTCGACGAGGTCAGGCAACGCCCATTGGCGCGACTTTTCAATTGTCCTGCCGCCGCTTCCCATTGCTGGGAAGGACCCCCAGTACAGGCGGACGACGTCACATTGGCGGACTGATCCGAAGCTACGCCCAGGCAGGTATTGTTCTGCAGCCGCAGCGTGTGATCGATGGCATACACCCACGCCTGTCCGTCGTCGCTACGACAACTCCGGGCCACCGCCGTCTTGGCATTCTTTGCAACTGCCGCACATTGCCCGCTGCCGTTGGTGACCGCACCGCGCAACGAATTGCCGATGCCGTTGCGCTGCACGCTGCCCGCGGCAGTACGATCAATCGCCGTGTACGACGTGCAACTCTTGCTGGCCTCTGTGTTGGCGACGTGCGCCATCGCATGCCCGTCGTCGCCACTGGGCAAATCGAATTGGGCGCTGGCATAGGGCTGCGTATTGCAATCGGCCAGCGGCGAGTTCCATTCGAAATACTCGGTCCAATCCACCATGCCCTTGGGCGAAATCTCGTCGACCTTGGCGCGTATGCTGCCGAGCTTGAACGATTGCCCAGTGGTCGTGTCCGTCACCGTTACGCCCAGCCAGCGATCGCCTTCGAAGGCAAGGTGAAAACGATACCTGTGCCCCGCTTTCCATGCGTGCGCCATGCGGCAACTCCTGCCCACGCCCTCGCCGCCGAAGCTCAGGCAATAGCTGCCGGCGCTGCCCGGCTTCGCTTCCGTCGCATCCCAGAGCGAGAACAGAAACATGCGCTTGTCGCCACCGTTGCTCTGCATGCCCGTATAGCCGCCCTGCCCGCCGACGAGGCTGAACTGGTTGCTCCAGAACACGTTGGCGCGGTAACCCGGGTCGGTTTGCACCGTGATGCCAAAGTCCACGGCCTGCATACCCTTCACCGCCGGATCGAACGCATAGTGGGTATAGCTGCCCGGCGTGTTCGAGGCCAAAGCGATGGCCGGTATCGCCAGACACAAACACGCTATCCAAGCCTTGATCGGGGTCATGCATCGCCTCTCGTTTTTCAATTGCCGAGCCGATCGCTGCAGCCGATCGGGGTGGCGCTGACGCGGTGCATGTCGAACACCACGATTTCATTGCGACCGGGCCACAACCAGGGTGCCGGACAGAACAACCGCTGCTGCGGGCCGATGCGCCAATAGCGTCCGAGCAGATGGCCGTTCACCCACACGTAGCCCTTGTCCCACGCACTCATGTCCAGATAGCAGTCGCCGGTGTGTTCCAGCATCACCTCGGCCTTGAAGAACATGCCGGGGCGAATCGTCGAGGCATCCGTCATCGGCGGCAGGCCCGCGACGTAGGCATCGTCCAGCGGCAGGCTGTGCGCCTGCCAGCCGCTCAATTCATCGCCGTCCAATGTGACGGCGCCAACGATGCCCTTGAAGTCGTACATCGCCTGGCCGTAGCCGACGTGGCCGAAACTGTCGACCAGGATATCGAGCGTGGCACCTGCGCCATTGGCCGGCGGCGGAACCTCGATGTTCTGGATCACATTCAAGCCCGGCTTGTTCACGCGCGACAGGTAATCCAGATATTTGCCCTGGCTGAATACTGTGCCGTAGTCGCGCAGACCCTCGATGTGCAGCAAGCCGCCGGTGGACAGCGTCTTGCGGTACATCACCATGCCGTGGTCCTGCCCGAACAGCATCTCGTTGGGGTTGGGTTTCTCCACGTGCCGGCCGGGCGGCAGGTTGTCCCAGATGCAGGCATAGGGCTTGGCATAGACCTGGTCGAAATGCGCCGATGCCGGCGGTGGCGGCAGCTCCGGCAACGGATGCGCAACGTGCGCGGCAATCATTTTTCGGAAGGTGTGGAAATCGCGCGTCGCCGCACCACGTTCGTTGATCGGCGCGCCGTAGTCGTAGCTGGTAATGACCGGTTCGAAGCCGGAGTAGTCGTTGTGGGCATTGGCGCCGGCGGTGAAGCCGAAGTTGGTGCCGCCATGTACCACGTACAGATTGAAAGAGCGCCCATCGGCCAGCAGCTGGCGCAAGGTGCCCTTGAGGTCGCCGCGCTGGAAATCCGGATCGCCCCAATGCGTGAGCCAGCCCGGATACGCCTCGCCCGCCCACACCGGCGCTTCGCCCGCGATCAACTGGCCGGAAGCAAAATCGGTATCGCCATCCAGGCCCAACGCCGCACCCGGTACATAGGTTCTGGTTTTCTGGATCTGCGCCAGGCCATCGGAAATCGAGAACGGCCCGTCGATGCCGCGTTGCTGCCACATCGAGCGCAGGCGCAGCAGATAGTCGAGGTCTTTGCCGAAGGAAGCGTATTCGTTCTCGATCTGCACCATCAGGATCGGCCCACCCTGGCTGGCCATCAGCGGGGCCAGCCGCGGCGCCACCGCATCGATGTAACGCTGCACGGCCTGCATGTAGCGCGCATCGTCCTTGGTCCGCACACGGATGGTGGGATCGCGCAGCAGGTACGGCGGCAAGCCGCCCATGTCCCACTCCGCGCACACATAGGGACCTGGACGCAGGTAGACCCACATGCCTTGCTGCTGGCACATCTTGATGAAGCGAACGAAATCGCGGCGGCCGGTGCTGAGTTCGAATACGCCCGGCTCGCTCTCCATGAAATTCCACATCAGGTAGATCGCGATGGTGTTCAACCCCATCGCCTTGGCCATGCCGATGCGATGCAGCCAGTATTCCTCCGGAATACGCGCCGGATGCATTTCGCCGCTGCGGATCTGGAACGGCTTGCCGTCCAGCAGGAAATGCTGCCGGCTCAATTCGAAACGGTGGCTGCGGCCGTCGGGGAGCGGTTCGCCAGCCGCCACCGGACCGGTCGCGGCGTGAATCGCCGGCATGGCGGCGGCAAATGGGGTGAGTACTGCAAATCGAAGAAAATCGCGTCGCTGCATCGATCCGTACCTTGTGGGGCGCTGCTCCCTCTGCACTCGGCAGAGGGAGTATCGAGGGAAGCGCCCGAGCCTACCTCAAGGCGTCAGTTCAAGGGTCAATACTTCAAACGGGGCCAACGTGATCGTGCTCACGTGGTCGGCGTCCAGGTGCTGCGGCACATCGCCGCCACTCTTCCAGACGTCGTGCACGGCGAAACGGCGCGCGGCACCCTGCGGCAATTCCAGCTGGCGCTGCAGGTCGATCACCGCCGATTGCGGATGCGAATCCGGATTGCGCAGCGTGATGATGGACTTGGCCGGCGACCACGAAGCCCAGCCGTACACGTCCAGCCGCCCCGGATCGCCGCCGATCCAGTGCGTATCGCGCAGCACGTCGGCATTGGCGCGCGACCACTTGGCCGATGCAGCCAAGGTGTCCCAATCCTGCTGGCTCAGCAGCGAGGGTGTGATGTACATCTCCTGCAACTGCGTACCGGTGCCGAAGTAGGAATGCACTTCGTTGGCGAAATCGTGACCCGGATCGGTGTTGAGCCGCTTGTTCTTCTGCGCGTAGATGATGCCGTGAAGCATCAGCGAGTTGATCGGGAACAACGGTCCCTGGATCACGATGTTCTCGTAAGTCTGCTGGTCGCGGTAAGTGATCCACTGCTCGCGCTCGGTACCCACGCCGGCATGCCAGTCGTCCTCGCCGCCGCGCCAGATCGAATCGGCATAGCGCAGCCAGAACGGCGAAGCCCAGGTGCCGGTGGTGAGGTTGATGAAGGTATCGGGCTTGTCAGCGCGGATATTCTTGATCAGCTCGATCGCCGCGGCAAAATCGCTGTCGAAACGGCTGCCGGGGAACACGCTGTCGGCATTGCCGGTGCCGTCGAACTTGAACTGGTTGATGCCGTCTTTGTCGACCAGGTTCATCACCACGTCGTGAAAGCGCTGGTAATACTTCGGCCCCGACAAGGCCAGGCCGTCATCGATGATCTCGTAACCGGCGGCCTTGCCGTTCTTCACCCGTTCTTCCTTCGGCGTGCTGTAGCCGCCCCAGGGCGACAACCACATGCCCGGCGCCGCCCCGTATTTGGCGGCAGCTTCGCGCAGCGGTACGAAACCGCGCGGAAAATCCTTGCTGAAACCCCAACTGCCGGAGCGATCGTCCCAGCCGTCGTCGAACAGGAAGGAATCCAGCTTCACGCCGCGCTTGACGGTCAGTTCCTGGCCAAAGGTATTGATGCGGTCCAGCGCCTCCGCCTCGTTGTAAGGCGTGAAGTAGCCGATGTCGTACCAGGAGTTGTAATGCAGGAACGGGCGATACGGATGAGCCCGCTCGCGCTCCACATAGGTCGCGAAATCGCGCCGCATCTGCCCTTCGCGAGTTACGCCCACCACTGCCGAATAGGTGATCGACTGCCCTTTGTGCAGTGGCAGCGTGCGCGCCATCGAGAGCATCACGTGCTGTCCGCGCACGTCGCTGTCGGACAGCGGATTTTCAAAGCCGAAGTACATGCGCCCTGCCACCACCGGCGAGCCCTTCACCACACCGTCTACTTCGGCGTGATCGATGGTGGAAGGCAGCAGGTAAACCGTGGTGAGCGGCTCGTCCTGCTTCAGGGCGGTGATCGTCACGATCTGGCGAAGATAGGCGGAGCCTTCGCGCTGCACCAGTTGCCAATCGACGCGGAAGCGCCCATCGGCATCGCCGAAGCTGGCAGCGATCGCCTTGCCCGGCATGCGGTCGGCCAGGTTGGAAGCCTTGGCATTCACCGCCAGCTCCCGTTCGGTGGGCGACGACAACAAATGCATGTCGCTGCCCTTGATCGTCTGCTTGTTCGGCAGCACCAGCGTAAAGGGCGCATCCACCTTCAGTACCTGGCCGTCGTCGCGGTCGGTAATCGCCAGGCCAGACAGCTTGCCGTCCGCCACGCTCCAGTTGGCCACCAGCGCGGCATTGCCGAAACTGGCCGAACCGCTTTGGCTGGTGTAAGCCGGCAAGCCCGGTTTCAGGATCGCCGCATCATCGGCACGAGCCGCGCCGACGCTGCCGGCGCACGCACACAACAACCCCAGGGCCAAGCCGGTCAAGCGCAGGCGCGACACGGTGTTTGCTTTCTTTTCCGGCATACGGGGATACACGTGAAGCATCGAAAACCTCTCAAGCGTCAGGTCGCCGGCGAATCCAACGCGCCGACTGAAACGAACGATCCGGCGCGGTTCGCGCGGAAAGACTCCGCGCGAACCGCGACAGTTCTACCTTAGAACTTTTGCTGATAGCGCATGTAGACAAACCGTCCGATGTCATACGAAGCGTTGTAGTCGTTGTAGCTGTCCGTGCCCGAGTTGAAGCCGCCACCGTAGATGTACGGGCCCACGCGATTGAAGATGTTGTTCACACCCAGCGAGAAGGTGGCGTTCCAGGGTGCTTTCCAGTGCACCTGCAAGTCGTTGAAGGTGACCGAAGCCTGCTGGTTCATCGGCGAGATGCCCACGCCGGGCGCGTAGTAGCTCGGCAGGCTGCACGGGAATACCGTGGTGGTGGTCGGCGGCGGATAGGCGCAGGAGCCCTTGAGCGGCGAGAAGTAACGCACGGTCCAATCCGCGCCGAAGTTGTGCCAGTCCCAGCCCACGGTAAAGGTGCCGCGCACGCGCCACACTGCGCCATCGAGGTTGCCCAGCGAGGTGCCGGCCGTGTACTGCACCGCTGCGCCCACCGTCGGCTGCACGTTGTTGGTGGCGATATAGGTGCTCTGCAGCGCCACTTTGAACTTGCCGAAGCTGTATTCCGGCAAGGTGTAGTTCACGCCGAAATCCCAACCGCGCTCCTTCAGCCAGCCCGCGTTGGTCTCCAGATTCATCAGGTTGATGATCTGGCCGGCCAACGGACCCGTGCCGCCTTCGCGCTGGAACTGCGAACAGGCCGAGGTGAGGCCGAACTGATAGCAATCGGCCAGCACCTGGTCGTTGCTGATGCCGGTGATCAGGTTGCGGATGTTGTAGTTCCACCAGTCGAGGGTGGCATTGAAGCCCGGCAGCCACGAGGGGCTGTACACCATGCCGATGTCGGCGTTGTACGCCGTTTCCGGCCGCAGGTTGGGGTTGCCGCCGTTATAGCTGTTGGTGATACCTCCAGCGCCCGGCCCCGTCACCGGCGTGCCGGTATTGTCCGTCTGCCGGAAATTGGCCGGCACGCCCGGCAAACCGCCGAAGCCCGTCACGCAGCGCTGCGCCACCGTCGAGCTGTATCCATATTGCCCCGGACCGTACACCGCATCGCAGGGATCGGTGAAGCCGCCCGCCAGGTACAGGCCCTGGTACAGATCATTGATGGTCGGCGCACGGAAGTCGGTGCTGTAGCTGGCGCGCACCAGCACGTCGTCGATCGGCTTCCACGCCATCTTGAACGAGTAGTTACGCGTACCGCCGAAGTTGCTGTAGTACGACCAGCGGCGCGCGACGTCGAACGACAGGCTTTGCACGCCTGGCAGGTCCTTCAGCAGCGGCGCATAAACTTCCACGTAGCCTTCGTTGAGACTGAAGCTGCCGTGGTTGGGCTCGACGGAGTAATCGCTGGAATAGCCGGCCGTAGCGAAGGGGTCGGTGTCGTCGTAACCCGATTCGTTGCGATGCTGCACGCCCGCCGCCACAGTCAGGTCGCCACCCGGCAATTCGTAGACGTCGCCGCTGATATCGGCCACGAAAGCTTTTTCGTCGTAGCCGGTATGCTCGACGTTGTCGAGCGCGATGTAATTGAACATTTGCTGCGTGATGGTGCCCAGCGGATTGAGCGGTACGCAACCGGCGATCACAT
The DNA here is from genome assembly GCF_016904945.1 of Dyella mobilis. GTDB lineage: Bacteria > Pseudomonadota > Gammaproteobacteria > Xanthomonadales > Rhodanobacteraceae > Dyella_B > Dyella_B mobilis. Next base: position 709,753 of record NZ_JADIKF010000039.1, on the reverse strand, counting down.
TGCCCGGCGTGCCGCAGACCACCTGGCCGTTCTGCATGAACGACGGCCCCAGCGCCTGGGTCACATTGATCAGGTTGTACTGGCCGGGACGGATGTCGACGTCGCGGATCTGGCTGTCGTAGTAGTAGGCATCCCAGTTGAACACGTGGTCGCCGACGTTGAAATCGCCATCGAGCCCTGCGCTGTAGCGGAAATTCCTCGACGTGTTGTCGTTGAGGAACAGGCTTTGCGGGAACAGGCGCACGAACTGCACGTCCTGCGGCGTCTGGCCCGGCGCGTTGTAGGGGTTGTAGTAGCTCTGAGCGGAAAGCACGATCGGGAACTGCGGCAGGGTCGGCGGATTGCTGGACTGACCGCTGTACAGGAAGCTCGGGCCGCCAGCGCCACCGTTCCAGCTCTGGTTGTAGCCGACATCGACGTGCGCGGTGATGTGGTCGGTGATCTTGTAGCGATCGGCCACATACAGGTTCTTGGTCTTGTTGGGGCTGAGGATGGTGCTCAGATTGCTGTAGTTGTAGATATACGAGCCGGCGTTGGCCAGGCTGGTGACGTTGCCGTTGGCGCTGAACGTGCGCGGCTGCAGGAACGAATAGTCCCCGATATTCATCGAATTGCCGCCCGGATTGAGAATCAGCGTGTTGTTGCCCGGCAAATTCGGATTGGCATTGGGTGAATTGGTGATCACGCCGCTGTTCGGCGGAAGCTCATTGAGCCCGAAATACGGCAGGCGATTGGTCTGCGGATACGCCGACCACGGCCGTGCGCCGCCCCACACCGAACCCTGATATTGATACGACACGCTGCCGATCAGCGAATTGCGCGCGGTCGTGGAGCCGGCAGTGACGCTGTACTGCGCCTGCGCGCCATCCTCGTGCGGCATGTATTCGCCCGCATAAGTATCGACCTGCACGCCCTTGAAATTCTTGATGGTGACGATATTGATCACGCCGGCAATCGCATCCGAACCATAGATGGCCGAAGCGCCGCTGCCGAGGATGTCGATGTGGTCGACGATCGCCGCGGGAATCACGCTGATGTCGGTATAGCCGCCATGCACGGCGCCGATGCGCTGGCCGTCCACCAGCACCAAGGTGCGTTGTGCACCCAGTCCGCGCAAGTCGATAAAGGTGCCGCCCTGGTTCGGGCCCAGCGAAGCGGCGTCGCCGCGGCTAAGGTCCGGCGTGGCCGCCGCGGGCAGGTTCTGCAGCAGCTGGCCGACGGTGGCAAAACCTTGGCGCTGGATGTCCTCTTTGGAGATGGTGATGGTCGGCAGCGCCGTTTCCATGTCGACACCGCGGATATTGGTGCCGGTGACGGTTACGCTTTCAAGCTCCTTCACCGGTTTCTTTGCCGGTGCCGGCGCGGGTGTTGCCGCGGTGGTGCTGGTGCTTTGAGTATTTGACGTGGCGCTTTGCGTCTGGCTGTTGGCCGGCGAAGCGTTGGTCTGCGCCCAGGCCCCTCCCGCCAGTGCCAAGCCGCCGGTGACGCAAACTGCCTGCATCGCGAGCAGCGATTTGCGGATGGATACCGTCAGCAACTTCCCTTTTTTTTGATCGACGACAAATTTTCCAGCGTTCGCAGTACGCATGACTGCCCTCCCAAGTTTTTATGGCCTTGCGCAGATCCGTACATCTCCCCTCTGCGACAGGCACTGTGGATGTCGTGGACACTTCCCCTGCGCCACGTTTCTTTCCGCCCTCTGCAAAAATTGGGCGCAAACAACTCCGTCCGGACGGTTTCCCGTCCGGTTGAACCCTTCTGCATTTGTCACGACAGGCGCCGGACCCTTACTTGCGGCAACAACGCCTCGACCGCTCGCCGTTGGACGAAGCCGGTCTCCTCACCCTGCGCATTGGCTGCGCCGCAAGCGGCGCCAAGACGCAACGTGTCCTCCAAGCTCATTTCGCGCGCGATGCCCACGGCGATGCCGCCGAGCAGGCAATCGCCCGAACCCACCGTGTTGCGCACCCGCTCAAGCGAAAGTTCGGCATGCCAGATTCCGCTGGCATTGCCGGCCATCGCGCCGAGCGCGCCCATGGTCACCACCGGCATCGCCACACCCTGCGCCATCAAGTCGCGCACAGCTTGCAGCGCGCCATCGAGATCGGTCACGGGCTGGCCGGACAGTTCGCTGATCTCGTCGCGATTGGGCTTGATCAGGAACGGCTGCGCTTCAAGCGCATGGCGCATCGCCGCGCCGCTGGCATCGACCAGGCAGCGCTGGCCGTGGCCTTTGACGTAGGTGGAAAGCTCCGCGTACGCCGTCGGCTCGAATCCGCGCGGCAGGCTGCCGGAGAGAATCACCAGATCGCTTTCATCCACGCTGCGGCGGAAATCGCGCACCAGTGCGTCGCATTCGGCCGGGCTCAGTTGCGGCCCTTGCCCAAGTATCTCGGTGATGCGGCCTTCGTCGTCTTGCAGCGCCAGGCAATGGCGCAGGTCGCCCGCAATCTCCACGCCGTGGAACAGCACGCCGCGCTCGCTCATGCGCCGGCAAATCAAATTGCGATGCGCGGCGTCGACCAGGCCGACGAGGTGCACACGTTCGCCCAACGCGGCAATGGTCTGCGCCACGTGCACGCCCTTGCCGCCGGGATACACCAGCTCCGTGCGCACGCGGTGCACCTCGCCAGGCGTCAGCGTACCGAGCTGGATGAAGCGATCGATCGCGGTATTGAAGCCGGCGACGGTGATCATGGGGTGCCCGCCATCAAGGCCAGCGCTTCGCTTGCCGTGGCCTGTCGGGTGGTGCCGCCGATGCCGCGCGTGGACAAGCTGCCGCATGCGCTGCCCCAGCGCATGCAATCCAGCCAGGGTATTTCGCGCAGCCAGGCGTGCAGGAAGCCTGCATCGAACGAGTCGCCCGCACCGGTGCTGTCGATGGCATCCACCGTGTAGGCAGGTACGTGCAACCACTGGCCTTCGCGCAGGCTGCTGCAGCCTTGCCTGCCACGCTTGACCACGGTTTGCGTGCGACCGTTCTGCAGGGCACCCAGTGCTTCGCCGATATCGGCGTGGCCGGTGATGGCCAGCAGCTCTTCTTCGTTGGGGAGGAAGATGTCGACTTCGTTCAAGGTGTCGAGCAAGTCGTCATCCCAACGCTGCTCCGGATCGAAGCCCGGATCGAGCGACGTGCTGAGGCCCGCTTCCGCCGCGCGCGCAAACAGCTTGCGACAGCCCGGCCGCAGGCTCTTTTGCAAAAAATAGGAGGACACGTGCAGATGGTCGACTTGCTCCAGCCAACTGTCCTGGATTTCTGCGGCGTGCAATTCCGCCATCGCACCGGGAAAGGTGACCAATGCGCGATCCTGCGGCGTGGACAGGGATGCCGTCACGCCCGTGCGCAACGCCGCATCGGGCTGCAGCGAGCTCACGTCGATGCCGGCATCCTGCAAGGCCTGCAGACAGAATTTGCCGGAGGCATCTACGCCCAGCCTGCCGTGGAAATTCACCCGGTTGCCCAAGCGCGCCAGGCCCATCGCGCAGATCATCGACGAACTGCCCGGCGTCATCACGAAATCGTCGGCCAGCACTTCGCGTCCCAGCGTGGGTGCGGCGTGACAGCCTTTGAAAACGAAGTCGACGTTGATTTCGCCGACGACGAGGATGCGCACGGGGCGGTCGGGCGTCGTCACGGCGCCGCTCCGTGAATGGCGAAATCTTCCACCACGCGCGTCAGCACGCCTTCGGAAGGCGTATCGGGCTTGCCGCCCTGGTCGAGGCAGCGGAAAAACGCCAGCCATTGCGTCACCACCACACCGCTGAGCATGGCCGCGACTTCCGCACCACCAGTCGGCGTGGACGTGGCGATGCCGACATCCTGCGGGCCCAGCACGTCGGCCGGGATGTCGTCGCCCACGACCAGCTTTGCCATGCCGAGCTGCTTGCGCGACAGCTCGCGCAGCAGATCGCATTCGTATTGGCGCACCGCCGGATCGGGCGACAGCAAGGCCACCACCAGCGTCTGCGGATGCACGAAAGACATCGGTCCGTGACGCAAGCCGAGGAACGTTTCCGCCAGCGTAACCACCTTGCCGCCGGTCATCTCCAGCATCTTCAGCGCGCCCTCGCGCGCGGCGCCGAAAGCGGCACCGCTGCCCAGGTACACCGCCGAGGTGAAACCGCGCTGCGCCAGCGCGGCGACGGCATCGGTGTGCGCATCGAAAATGTGCTGCGTATCGGTGGCGGCACGCGCCACCGCGCTGGCCGGCAATGCGGCGGACGTGTCGTGCAGCAACGCCGTGCCACCCAGCAACAGGTTGGTGAAACTGCTGGTCATCACCAGGCTGCGGTCGTTGGTGCGCTCATCGAGCACCAGCGCGGTCACGCGAGATTCGTCGCGATACTGCGTGGCAAGCTTGCCGTTCGCATTGCAGGTGATCACCAGATGGCGCCAGCTCGGCGCATGCTCCAGCAACAGGTTCACCACGCCGGCGCTCTCCGGACTGTCGCCCGAGCGCGCCAGCGAAACCAGCAGGCCCGGCCCCGGCGGCAGTACGCTGCGCCAATGGGTCAGCAGTGTGCCCGCGGCAATGGCCTGCACCGGCACGCCCAGGCCGGCCTGCAGCACGGGCGCCAGGCACTCGCCTATATAGATGGAACTGCCCGAGCCGGTCAGCACGATGTAGGCAGGCCGCGGATCGAGCGCCTTCGCCAGCCGCTGCTGGGCGACCGGGCTACGCAACAAATCGAAAGTATCCTGCCAGGTGGCCGGCTGTTGCAGGATTTCGCGCAACGTATCGGCATAACCCGCGGCCTGCTGCGCTTCCGGCGACTGGGAGAGCAGCGCGGCCAAGGTTGCGTCTTCTTTCGTTTTCTTATGAAGTATTGACATTTTGCTCAATTCGTTCGAATGTGAAACCATCCGATGACGCTCCCAGAGTATTCGAAATGAAAGATCACTTACAACACCTTTCGATAGCTTCCGAAAAGTTTTCGAAACTTTCCCTCTCTCACGGCAAGCGCACCCGCCTGTGGCGCCTCATGTATGGCCACGGGCCGCGTAACGGCAGTCTGCTCGTGTTGCCGCTGGACCAGGGCCTGGAGCACGGTCCGACCGATTTTTTCCCCCACCCTTCCGCCGTCGATCCGGAATACCAGTTCCGGCTCGCGGTGGAAGGGAATTTTTCCGCCATCGCGCTCGGTGTGGGCCTGGCTGAGAAATACCTGGGTGAATGGTGCGGGCAGATTCCGCTGATCCTCAAACTCAACGGCAAGACCAACATTCCCAGCGATGCGGACGCCACCTCGCCGCTGTTCGCCTCGGTGGAAGATGCCGTGCGGCTGGGCGCCGACGCCGTGGGCTACACCATGTATATCGGTTCGCCGCGCCAGCACGACGAATTCCGCCAGTTCGAAAAAGTGCGCCAGGATTGCGAGCGCTTCGGCATGCCGCTGGTGTTGTGGTCCTACCCGCGCGGCGCGGCCATCGAGGCCAAGGGCGGCAAGGGCACCCTGTTTGCACAGGATTACGCCGCCCGCGTGGCGCTGGAACTGGGTGCGGACATCGTCAAGCTGCACGAGCCGGACGACAAGGTGGCCAATGTGCCGGCCCCGTACAACCAGCTGAACGAAGACGCTTCCGCACGCACTGAGCGCGTAGTGCGCTCGGCCGGCCGCACCATGGTGCTGTTCTCCGGCGGCGAGAAGAACGACGACGATGCGGCCGTGTTGCGCAAAGTGGAGTTCTACATGGCCTCCGGCGCCAACGGCGTGATGTTCGGCCGCAACATGTGGCTGCGTCCGCTGGACCAGGCCGTCGCACTGGTGAAGCAGGTGCATCAGATCATGGCCAAGTACCCGCGCTGAGCCGAGATCCGCGGTGCGGGAATCACCCCTCTTCCCGTCAACCGCGGCGCCACGCTCCCTCCCCGGCGGGATGCCCAGTGCATCCCCCTCACACCCGCCGGGGAGGGGGTTTGAGGCGATCCCCGATTTTTCCTTCTCGCTGTCCGGGAGAAGGCTGGGACGAGGGGTTAGTCTTGCGCAACCCTTCAGTGATGAAGATGCTCTGATGAAGGCCGCCGCCAGAGCGGCCCCTCAACTCAATCCTCTCCCTGAAGGGATGAGGAGGTAAAGGCGATGCCGCACATCAAACGCAAACCCTCCCCGCCAGGCTGGTCCTTCCGCACGCAAACCCGCGCCGGTTGCTTCTGCTGCGCTCCGCCGCGCGGCATGGGCACGATCAAGGCCAGCGACAAGAACCCGCTGCAGACCGCGCCCGACGCCAGCAAAAGCGGATTGCTCCTGAAGGACTTCAAGCCACACAGCATGCTGCGCGTGCCCAAGAACCGTATCGAGCGCCCGCGCTTTCCGGTGATCGATGCGCACGTGCACCTCACCTGGTCCAGCAAGGTGCGCAGCGGCGTATCGGTGGGCGAAGACATCACCGTGTTCGCCAAGCCGGAGGATCTGCTACCGGTGATGGACCGCAAAGGCGTGCGCACCCTGGTCAACCTCACCGGCGGCGTCGGCAAGGGCCTGGAGCGCAGCATCGAGCTATTCGACAAGGCCGCACCCGGGCGCTTCGCCACGCTCACCGAGCCCTCCTACGAGCACTTCCCGGAAGCGAACTACGGCCAGTTGCAGGGCGAGGCGATCGATCACGCCCACCGCGTCGGCGCGCGCGGCCTGAAGCTGCTCAAGACGCTGGGGCTGTATCTGCGCGAAGGCGTCGACAGCGGCGCCCTGGTGGCCGTGGACGATCGCCGCTTCGACCCGATGTGGGAGGCCTGCGCCGCACACAACATGCCGGTGTTCATGCACGTCTCCGATCCGGAGGCGTTTTTCCTGCCTACCGACGAGTACAACGAACGCTACGAAGAACTGGCCAATCACCCGGACTGGTCCTTCTACGGCCCGGAATTCCCCAGCAACGAAGAAATCCTTGCGGCGCGAGACCGCCTCATCGCCCGCCATCCCAAGACCACGTTCGTGCTGATGCACGTGGGCAACTGGGCGGAAAATCTGCAGGCCGTGGCGGAATGCCTCGACCGTTTCCCCAACACGCTGGTGGACATCAGCGCACGCATCGGCGAACTGGGGCGCCAGCCGCGCACGGCGCAGCGCTTCTTCGACCGCTATCAGGACCGCATCCTGTTCGGCACCGATGCGGTGCCTTCCCCTTACGGCGACGATGTGCCGCAGCAACTGTTCGGGGACGAGCTGTACGAGATCTACTACCGCTTCCTGGAGACCGAGGACGAATATTTCGACTACGCCCCCGCAGAAATCCCGCCTCAGGGCCGCTGGTCCATCTACGGCGTGGGTCTGACAGACACGGTGCTGCGCAAGATATACCATGACAATGCCGCCCGAATCTTGAGCTTGTCATGACCGAAGCCCGCGCCTCCGCCCCCTCGCAACGCTTGCTCGTCGAGGAGCGCCGACGCCTGATCGTCGAATACGTGGAGAGCAACGGCCGCGCCACGGTCGAAGAGCTGGCCGGCCGTTTTGGCACCTCCACCGTCACCATCCGCAACGACCTGGAAATGCTGGCGCGCAGCTCCGCCATCGCGCGTTCGCACGGCGGCGCCCTGCCGGTCACGCAAACCAGCACCAACGACATTCCGCTGAGCATCAAGGAAACGCGCTCGCATCCGCAGAAACTGCGCATCGGCCAGGCCGCGGCCAAGCTGATCAAGGACGGCGAGACCATCATCCTCGACTCCGGCTCCACCACGGTGGAAATCGCCCGGCAGATCCGCCAGATGAAATTCGACTCGCTGACGGTGGTGACCAACGCGCTGAACATCGCGCTGGAACTGTCCGGCCTGCCGCACATCCGCGTGATGATGCTGGGCGGCCTGTTGCGCCAGACCTCCTACTCGCTGGTGGGCCCGGATGCGGAACAGGCGCTTTCGCGCATTTCCGCCGACCGCCTGTTCCTGGGCGTCGATGGTCTCGACCCGGTCGTCGGCGTTACCACACCCGATCCGCTGGAAGCCTCGCTCAATGCACTGATGATTCGCGTATCGCGCGAAACCATTGCAGTATTCGATGCAAGCAAACTGGGGCAGCGCAGCCTTTCCGTTATCACGCCGGTGCAAACGCTGCAGACAGTCATCACCGACAACAGCGCAGAGCCGGAGATGATCGCTGCCTTGCGCGATGCCGGCGTCAAGGTGATGCTGGTCTAATCCTCGGATTTTCTTCGGCCTGGTTGGGCGGCACCAACCAACCGCTTACATTGCGGCATGCTATCAACACCAGACGCAATCAGCGTCGGTAATTCCCAGCTCGCCAGCCCCTTTCATTTCTCCATGAAAGACACGCCAATTTCTTGCCGAAACCAAACATCAGCCAAAAGCCGGCGGATGGGCGGCTCGCCAAATCAAGAAAAAGCGGATAACCTGTCTCCAGGCTGACGTTTTCCACGCTGCCGAGGCTCCTGTGGGTGAGCAGGAACCAGAAGTGCCGGCAAAGTCACTTCAGGCAGCAATGTGCTCGACCGGCTCATTGGGGATCGAAAACATGCCCGAAAATCACGCACAAAGCAGGCGTGGCCCGATCTTTGTGGTGGGATCTCCCAGATCAGGCACCAGCATACTGACCTGGTGCCTCGGCCAGCACGCCAATATCCTGCCCCAGGAAGAATCCTGTTGGCTCGGCGAGTTTGCGGTAAATGCCGCGGTTCAATTCCACGTCGGAAGTTCTCGCCAGCAACGCTCGCAACTTAGCGCACTCGGGATACAGGACGCCGAATTTTTTCAGCTACTCGGCGACAGCATCAATACTCTTGTCCTTGATCATCGCCTGCAGCAGGAACAACTATCGCGCGAATGCTGCAGACGGGATCCATCGCAAGCCAGTCCTCTGCTGCACGTGTCTCGCTCGGAAAACGAACCCAAATTGCGCTGGGTGGATGGCACACCCGAATACTCCTACCAGATCGCCGCCCTGAGAAAGCTTTTTCCCCATGCCAGGTTTGTGCACATCGTGCGCGATGTCCAGTCCGTCGTGAATTCCATGCTCAACTTCAAGGCAGCCCAGGAAAAAAGGCTGATCGAGAACGAGCAGCAAGCCTACGAATACTGGCTTGGCACTGTACGAGCATGTTTGCGGGCGGAGCGGGCATACGGCCCGCAAATCGTTCACAGATTGCGCTACGAGGATCTCGTGCAACGGCCAGAGCTCACTATTCGCAGCGTGTTGGAGTTTTTGAACGAACCGTATTTGGAAGCTTGCCTCGAACCGATCGAGTGCAAAATCAACAGTTCACGTGTTCCCGGGAACTTCGAAGGAAGAGATCATCGGACAGATCCGCACCTGATCGAGATCGCCACCCAATTAAGTCGTCAGCTGCAACAATCGGATCGTCCCGAGCCGGTCTCCAAGGATGCACTTGCGCAAATAGAGGCTGACTTCAACAAGCGCGTTACCTTCGTAGCAGGGCTCGACGCAGATTATGCGGAAGGGCAGCGTAAAGTGGCCACGCTGACAAAGCGGCTGAACTGGTGCGGCGCAATGCTCGTTGCCGGCTTCGCCATGGCGCTCGCATCGCATTACCTGAAAGAGGAAATACCCAAAACGATCAGGCACGTACTGTGGCTTGCCACATCCGGGATGGGCGTCGGCATTTACTTGACGATCCGGCAGGCTGGGCTGCGAGACTACGCTAGCAGACTACTACGCAAGCGTGACGGTCGTGCAGACACCAAACGCAGTTATCACACAACGTCTGCGGTCGCGAAACGGCACTGATCCACAGGGCTTCCCAATCCCGATCCCGGCCTTGGACTTCACATCGGGTCCTCTTGATACCTCGCGCATCGCCGCTCCTGCAAGCAGCTGCGGCGAGACGTAACGCAACGGCGTCGCGCGGAGTGCAGCAGACCCCGGATCAAGCAGTGACACTCGGTCTACAGCTGCGCACGCTCCAGCGCCGCAAACTGCCTCTCCAGGCGCGGCCCCAGGTAGCAATGCGACCCGCAGGACAACAGGCCCACTTCACCGAACGCCTTCAGGTACCACGCGGGCGAACGCAGGTACAAATCGTGGTGATCGCCTTCGGGATCATCGCGGTTGGTGAACACTTCGAGAAACGCGACCCCTTCCAGCATCTCGCCAATGCCGATCAGTCCGGCATGGATCTCCGCCGGCTTCAGGTAATGCAAGACGTCCGTGCAGACGATCACGTCGAAGCGCGTATCGAAGCGCAACTCCGCCAATTGGCTGAAACGCGCCAGCCCGATGTTGCGCGTGCGTCCGAAGCGGCGCACCGCATACTCGCTGGAGTCGAGCCCGCGATAATGCACGTCCGGCCGCAATGCGCGTAGCGGCGCGCGCCACACGCCTTCGCCACAACCGATGTCGAGCACGTTGCGGATCGGCCGCCCCAGGTAATACTCGGCCTGCGCCACCACCATCGCCACCTTGCGCTTGAGCGCCGCCGACGACGACACGGCGTGCCTGGGGTCGCGATACCACTTGTCGAAATACGCCTGGTCGTAAGTTTTGTGCATGGTTCGGGCTTCCTTGGACCTCGCATGGTAACTCCGAGTTAACAAGGCGGCCGCAAAATTCGTGAATCACAGCGGAATATGCTTCACCTTTCGCAACCGTCGCGTCAGCGCCTCCGGCGATGGCACGTTTGAGGCAGGCAAGACCGTCCACAGGGGATACCCACGCCATGCCCGCCCAAGCCGCTCCGCCTCCACCCAGGCTTCGCCTTGCCCTCTGCGGCCTGCTGCTTGCCGCCCCGCTCATGGCTCCGGCCCAGGCCGCGGGCAGCGCCCCCTTGAGCGCCGACGACATCGCCTGGCTGCATCGCGACACCTTCGGCCTGGACAGCGCCACCATCGAGCGCTACCGCGAACTGGGCCGCACGCGTTTTCTGGATGAGCAGCTCGCCGGCGGCGACGATCCCCTGCCCCCTGCCGTCGCGCCGCTGATCAACAGCTATGAGGTCTACAACACCACGCCCGCCAAGCTGGTCGCCGAATATCACGACGAACAAAAGAAGGTGAAAGACGTCGACGCCGCCGACACCAGCGCCAAGGACATGGCCAAGAAAGATTTCCAGATGTACCGGCGCGACCTCTACAAGCAAAGCGAAGAAGTGGAACTGCTGCGCGCCGTCTACGGCAGCAACCAGTTGAAGGAGCAGATGGTGTGGTTCTGGCTCAACCACTTCAGCGTCTATGCGCCCAAAGGCGGCGTGGGGCTGTTCACCACCGACTACGAGGAAAACGTGATCCGCCCCAACGCCCTGGGCAAATTCAAGGATCTGGTATTGGCCACGCTGGAAAGCCCGGCCATGCAGATCTACCTGGACAACGCCAAGAACGTGCGCGGCAAGACCAACGAAAACTACGCGCGCGAGCTGATGGAGTTGCACACCCTTGGCGTCAACTCCGGCTACACCCAGCAGGACGTGCAGCAACTGGCCTTGATTCTCACCGGCGCCGGCGTTGCGCCGCGGCGCGGCCCCAACGTGATCAACGGCGTGGATGGCGGCTTCTTCCGCCTGCGGCCCGGCGTGGTGCGCGACGGCCTGTTCGTCTTCACGCCCAACAAGCACGATTTCTCCGACAAGCAATTTCTGGGTCACACCATCAAGGGCAGCGGTTTCGATGAAATCAAGCAGGCCGTCGACCTGATCGTGCAGCAGCCGGCCTGCGCCACCTTCATCTCGCGCCAGCTCGCACAGTATTTCGTCGCTGACAATCCGCCGCCGGAGCTGGTCGACGCGATGGCGCAGACCTTCCGCAACACCGACGGCGACATCGCCGCCGTGCTGCGCACCATGTTCCTGTCCAAAGACATCACCGCCAGCTACGGCAAGAAGTTCAAGGACCCCACCCAGTTCCTGGTGTCGGCGATGCGCCTGAGCTACGACGGCAAGCCGATCGCCAATGCGGCGCCGCTGGTGAACTGGCTGCACCAGATGACCGAACCGGTATACGGCCACATCACGCCGGACGGCTGGGCCACCGACGACGCCAGCTGGTCCAGTTCAGGCCAGATGGCCAAGCGTTTCGACGTGGCCCGCGCCATCGGCAGCGGCCGCAACCGACTGTTTGCCGGCGACGACGGCGATGCACCGCACGCCGCCCCGCCGTTGCTCAACGGCCCGCTGTTCAAGCAAACGTTGCAACCCACACTGTCGGCCGCAACGCGCGATGCGCTCGCCAAAGCCAATTCGCAGGTGGAATGGAACACCTTCCTGCTGTCGTCTCCCGATTTCAATTACCGGTAATGAGAGGCTTGCCATGAAACGCCGCCAATTCCTGCTCGCCGCCGCCAGCGCTGCCGCGCTGCCCGCCCTTTCGTTCTCCGGTCGCCTGTTCGCCGCCCCGCCCGGCTCGCCGCGCTTTCTGTTCGTGTTTCTGCGCGGCGGCTACGACTGCAACAACTTCCTGGTGCCGTACAGCAGCGACTTCTACTACGAATCGCGCCCCACCATCGCCATCGCCAAGCCGGACAACGGCAATCCCAACAGCACCATTCCGCTCGATGCGAACTGGGGCTTGAACCCGGTGCTGCGCGATTCGATCTATCCGCTGTGGCAGAAGAAGCAGGTGGCGTTCATTCCCTTTGCCGGCACCGACGATCTTTCGCGCAGCCATTTCGAAACCCAGGACAACATCGAACGCGGCGAGCCCCTCGATCAAGGCAACAACTATCGTTCTGGTTTCATGGCCCGGCTGTCGAGCCAGCTCACCGGCGTGCCGGCGATCGCCTTTACCAACAGCCTGCCGCTGAGCTTCCAGGGCGCCAGCAAAGACATCCCCAATATCTCGCTGCGCGGCAATACCAAGGCGAACTTCGACGAACGCCAGTCGGCGATCCTGGCCGGCATGTACAAGAACACCTCGCTTGCCTCCGCGGCCGCCGACGGCCTGAGCCTGCGCAGCACCGTGTCGATGGATCTGCAAAAAGAAATGGTCGCGGCCAGCCGCGGCGCTCCAAACGCGTCCGGCTTTGCACAGGAAACCCAGCGCATCGCCACGCTGATGCGCGATCAATATCGCCTGGGCTTCGTCGATGTCGGCGGCTGGGATACCCACGTCAACCAGGGCAACGTGACCGGCGGACTGGCCAACAACCTGAAGAACCTCGGCGCCGGCCTCGCCGCCTATGCCGATGCCCTCGGCAACGAATGGAACAACACCACGGTGGTAGTAGTTTCCGAATTCGGTCGCACTTTCCGCGAAAACGGCGATCGCGGCACCGACCACGGCCACGGCACCGTGCACTGGGTGCTGGGCGGAAAAGTCCGCGGCGGGCGCATCGCCGGCGAACAGGTGGCAGTGAATCAGCAGAACCTGCTGCAGAACCGCGACTACAAGGTGCTCAACAACTACCGCGACGTCTATAGCAGCCTGCTCGGCCGCATCTGGGGCCTCAACAACAACCAGCTGCAAACGGTTTTCCCGCAGGCCCGGCCACGCGATTTGCAGCTGGTTTGAACACCGGCCGGTCTCCAGCTTTTGCCCTCCCCCTGCAAGTGGGGGAGGGCGCGAAGATTTCTCCACGCTGAAACTCAACACCCATCACCGGGTTTCGCTACCATCCCCAGGCCGATTCGCTCCACCACGGCACATCCTCTCGAACGTCTCACGCGCCAACGGAACCCGCCGCATGCGTCCGACTGCCATTGCCACCCTGTCGCTCTCGCTAAGCCTGCTGATCGCAGCCCCCATCGCCCAGGCAGCCTCCCCTGCCACCCTCGGCACCGACGATATCGCCTGGCTGCGCCGCGACAGCTTCGGGCTGGATACCGCCACCGTGGCGCAGTACCGCGCGCTGGGCCGCAAGGCACTGCTCGAAAAACAACTCGACAATCGCATCAGCGACGCACTGCCCGCGCCGATCGCGGCGCAGATCGCCGGCTACGAATCCTTCTACACACCGTTGTTTCAACTGCTGACCTCGATCCAGCAGGAACAGCAGCAGATCAAGGCCATGCCGGACGGCCCGGACAAGGTCGCCGCCAACAAAGCCATCCAGGCGCGCGGCAACCAGCTCGGCCTGGAAGCGCAACAAGCGGAGATGCTGCACGCCATCTACGGCCAGAATCAGCTCAAGGAACAACTGGTGTGGTTCTGGCTCAACCATTTCAGCGTCTACGCCGGCAAGGGCCGCGTGCGTTGGGAACTGGCCGACTACGAACAGAACGTGATCCGCCCGCACGCGCTGGGCAAGTTCCGCGACCTGGTGATGGCCACGCTGGAAAGTCCGGCCATGCTGGAATTTCTCGACAACGCGCAGAACGCCAAAGGCCACGTCAACGAAAACTACGCGCGCGAATTGATGGAGCTGCACACGCTGGGCGTCAACTCCGGCTACACCCAGCAGGACGTACAGCAACTGGCGTTGATACTCACCGGTGTCGGCATCGCGCCGACCAACGGCAAGCCCGAGAAATTCCCGCCGAATGTCGCTCCATTGGTGGTGAAGCACGACCTGTTCGAATTCAACCCGCAACGCCACGATTTCCGCGACAAGATGCTGCTGGGCAAAACCATCAAAGGCCGCGGCTTCGACGAAGTGAAGCAGGCGGTCGACCTGATCGTGCAGCAACCGGCTTGCGCACAGTTCATATCGCGCAAGCTGGCCGAATATTTCGTCTCCGACAATCCGCCACCCGCGTTGGTGGCAAAAATGGCGCGCACCTTCCATCACAGCGATGGCGACATCGCGCAAGTGATGCGCGTGATGTTCGAGTCCAAAGACTTGCTCGCCGACAGCGGCAAGAAATTCAAGGACCCGACCCAGTTCGTGGTGTCCTCCGTGCGCCTGGCCTACGACGGCACGCCGATCGCCAATGCCCAGCCGCTGGTGGGCTGGCTCAACCAGTTGGACCAGCCGCTGTTCGGCCGCATCACTCCCGACGGCTGGCCGCTGGATAGCGCAAGCTGGTCCAGCTCCGGCCAAATGGCCAAACGCTTCGATATCGCCCATGCCATCGGCACCGGCAACAACCAGCTGTTCACACCGATCGGCAGCACCGCGCGCGGCGCGGGTTTTCCCATGCTTACCACGCGACTGTATTACGACGCGATCGAGCCGGACCTCTCGGCGGCCGCGCGCGACGCGCTGTCGAAAGCCACCTCGCAGCAGGAGTGGAACACCTTCCTGCTTTCATCGCCCGATCTCAACTATCGCTAAGCACCGCAGCTTCGCGGGTTAGGCTGGCGCGCTCAGGCATCACCCAAACGCCGATACTCACCCTGCATCACCGGCTCCCAGTTGACGCCGCCATCGAACGAGCTTTCCAGCGTCAACCGGTAGATGCCGTCCACCACCATCTCGTACAGGTGCCGTGTCTGCCCGCGCGGTGAGGTGCGTAGGAAAACCAGCCGCTTGCCGTCCCAATG
The DNA here is from genome assembly GCF_016904945.1 of Dyella mobilis. Lineage (GTDB taxonomy): Bacteria > Pseudomonadota > Gammaproteobacteria > Xanthomonadales > Rhodanobacteraceae > Dyella_B > Dyella_B mobilis. The sequence continues at coordinate 694,430 of NZ_JADIKF010000039.1, read as the reverse complement.
ACCCTGGGCTGGTTGCGCGGGTGTAAAGCCGTAGCTGTCGAACCAGTAAAGCGCGTATTCGCCGGGCTCCTGCCCGGCGACGAAAACGGCATGCGCCTGCAACGCGGGCTTGCCTTCGCGCTCCTCGCTGTAGTCCAGCAGCAAGGCCTTGCCGTCCAGACTGAAGCGGGCGCTTACGCGGCTGGTGGCGGGGCCACCCTGCCCCCAGCGCGTGGTGGCGATCAGCTCGTCGCCCGTCCATTCTCCAGCCAGCGCGGCTAGCACGCCGTTACCTTGCAAAGAAGTCATCGCGTCTACTCCGCTATCGTTCCAGCGACCAGCAGATGCTTGGCAAGCTGGCCGTGCAAATGCCCCAGTGCACGCGCCACGTGCAAGGTGACGAACACCAGCAGCACGCCGATCGCACACAGCAGGAACGCTGCCGGCCAACCGTCCAGCCACAACACCAGGTTGCACACCCACAGCGAACCGTCGCAGGAATCGTGGAACCCCATCGAGACCGCAACGAGCTTGATCAGCGGCGCGAAGGCAAAGGACAGTGACACGGCCAACATGGTCACCGCGAAGGTGAAATAGATGATTCCAAGCGGCAGCATCATCAGCATGTAGAACAACGTGCTCCAGCTGCGCGGATCGCTGAACATCGCGCCGATGCGCTTCCACAGCGACATTCCCCGCGTGGAAAACGCGGGGCGGCGCGGCATGCGCACGCCAAGCATCGACTCCACCATGCGCCCTTCCACCAGCGACAGCACGCGCACCGAGCTGAAGAACAGCACGATGAACGGAATGCCGATCACCAGCACGGCAAAGGCGGCCGACAAGGAAATGCCGGTTACCACCCAGGTGAAATAGAAGATGCCGGTCGCCAGCGACAGCAGCATGTAGAACAGCGCTGCGTACGTGCGCGGATCGGCTGCCACCCCGAAGAAGCGCCCGGCCAGCGAGCGCTGCTTCGGCGGTATCGGCGGGCGCAGAGCGCGCTGAACCTTGACCTCCTGGTCGCGGTAAATGGCCGCCACTTCCTCCGGCGCGCCATAGCTGCCTACCACCTTGGCCAGCATGTCCACCTCGCTGCGCCCCGGCTGTTCGGCCAGCTCCGCGCGCAGATGCTCTTCGGCGTCATACACAGCATCGTGGATCAACGCCGGATCCGCCCCGCGCAATGCCGCGCGCAACTGATCCAGATACTCCGCGATGGTGCGCGGCGCCCCCGTTGAACCTGTCGTCATCGCCATTCTCCCTTCAGAACCCGGTCGACCGAATCGCGCGTGGCTTCCCACGCTGCGGTCCATTCGCGCAACACTTCGCGCCCCCATTTCGTAATGCGGTAATAGCGTCGCGGCGGACCGCTCACCGAGGGCTCCACCTCGCTGGCCAGCAGGCCTGCCGCCTCCAGATTGCGCAGCACCGGATAAAGCGCGCTCTGCTTGCCCGCCAGCGCCCCGGCCTCGCCCAGCTCTTCCAGCCGCTTGGCGATCTGGTAGCCGTACAACGCCTGCCGCGACTGCCCAAGCACCGCCAGCAGCACCAGCGACACCGTGCCACTGGAAAGCTCTTTCTGGAATTTCTTCAATTGGCCCGCGGTATCGTCCATAGCGCTGACCCGCACTCCCGCTTATGTTGGAGTGAACTGTAGTGCGAACTTCATACTAGTGCATGGGTATGAAGTCATGGGGTGGGGAGTCTTGGGTCTGGTGGGCATGACACCAAAGTGTGTACGTGTTGTACAAACATTGGTATCAGAGGGGGTGTACAAACATTGGTGTCAGCCGGCTCGGTCGACTCTGAGATTAGGCATTAAAGGAGCCTGACGTGGCTGATCGGAGTATCCGCAACCGCACTAAATAGCGCCACCCAGGAGTCCAGCAAGACAATATGCGGACTTAGGCAAGATTGAGTGACAACTTCGCCCCCTTTACAAGCGCTGATTGGCGGCCAAGGAGCTATCTAAGCCAAGCCACTCGACTATATTTTCTTGAGGCCGCTTTCGACCCGTAGCGAACGACTTAGAGGGAGATAAGAAATGGTTGCTTTGGTGATCGCAGCAACGATTCTCATCGTTCTGGTGCTCGGAGCACTCTTTCCGAACGACATTCCCCGTGCTTATCGGCAGCGGCGTTGCATGGGAAGACAATGGCGTTTGCGCTTCCCGAACGCCTCAAAGCAAGATATTCGCCATTTTCTATGGCTGTTTGCCTCCGCATTCGCGATTCGGCGCCGCAATGCGCTCCTTTTTGGCCCGGATGATGAGTTGCTGGCCATCTATCGGGCTCGGTACCCATCAGAGCTTACGCCTGATGCGCTCGAGTTCGAGGTCTTGGTAAAAGACATCCAGAGAGTTCATCGTGTAGACCTCGGTTCAATCTGGCACGATCGACTTACTTTGGGAGAGCTCTTTGCTGACCTTCGTAGAGGCGGCAATTTGGCACCCGGCTGAATCCGCAACCCGGAGCGGACATCAGGCAATATTCAGAATTGAACTCGAAGGGAAGAACATGGCGACGCTTGAACGGGCAGTAGCAATAGCTGCTGCAGCACATGTTGGCCAAGTCGACAAAGCTGAACTTTTTGAGTTCATTTTATGAGCGACGATGTTGATCTAGTGGGAGTAGTTGATTGCCTGCAAGGAGATGCGCTCCTGTCTGGTCTCATTAACGTAGCCCCTCCTAAAACGATTGTGATGCCATTTGCGAAAGATCGTTCGAAACACTATCTAATTGTTGCAGTGTTCTTTCGCGATGAAAATCTAAGAAAGCAAGTTGTTCTTACGGCTTGCAGGAGAATAGTGACGTTGCTACGGCGTAAGTATTTGGCGGCGATCGATGGTGTGGAAATTTTAATAAGCGTAGTTTCGGCCCAGCGCACTGAGCGGGTTCTTAGATTGTCAATACTCAAGGAATCACTTGATATCTTTGAGAGTATGGATCACTTGGACTTGAGTATTCGTGTCCCCGCTGCCGGGATGACAAGTTTGATGTACAGACAGATTAGCTAGGACATTAGCATCGCTCCAAGCAACGGTCTTTGTTAGGTCCGCTTGCGGCCCAAAGCCTACGTTGTAGGGAAGTTGTGAGGCCGGTCATCTATAAGACTGGAAAAAGAGAGCGAATATGCCGTTTAAGATTTGGGAATGTGAGGCTGGACATTGGTGGAAACACGCAACAGTCGACTCGGTCGAGGAGGCTGTAAGTGCAGCCGAAGCTATTGAGACTCGTGGCTTTGGCGCTGCATTTATCCAGGCAGCTCAAGAATCAGCGCGAATACCGCTTTCTGAGTTTCGAGAAAAAATGAAAGAAGACGGGAAAATTCGCTAAATAGAGGGTCCAGGTTCGACCCAGAGCAAACACTTACAATGAGTTTTCGAAGGAAAGTAGAGGGCCAATGCACGCCACGCTTCCAGTAAGTATCTGCGAGGTCCAAACCGCAAATGGTTTGGTGGCATATGTAACGTTAGTGCCGGCAGGTGAGGCGGTGAAACGCGGCCTTGTTGCCCAAGAAATCATCGGCCAGTTGCTGGACGCAACTCGCGCCGACAGGCAGATCGACCCTGCGAACTTTGCGCGCAATAGGGCTTTTGTTGACTTCCTGCACGAAGCAATTCAAAAGCATGCTCCGGCACTACCGAATCTCATCGATGCTGCAAAAGCACAAGGTATGGGCTGGGTATATATCATCGACGGAAGAACTCCCACGCCGCAGGGCGCTGTTCCACCGGAGGATGTCATCGGTGGTTTTCAGGTGGACGACGGAGAAATCTTGGATGGTTCCTATAGGGCTAATCCGAACCATCGAATCCTCTCTCAGCGAGGATTCTTTCAGCTCGACCCTGATCTGGAAAGGTGGGTGCTTGCTGATCTCGCGGCACATATTGAACGCAGTCTAAAAAGCTAGTTGTACCGAATCTCATGTCCGCTTCCGACCCAAAAGCGGACCTCACTCGACCAAGGGATTCCCATGGACAGACCTGCACTGAACGAGGAAGAGCGAGGGGCTCGGCAACAGTTGTCTAATCTGCTGCGGTTAGTGCTGAGTAACCATTGCTCATATCTAGAGGCAGCGCCGTGGGTCGTCCATCTGCGCAGCCGAGTGGGCGGAGTTGGTGATTTCGATGATGATTTCAGGGTATTTGTCGGAATCAATTCGGAAACCGATCACTTGCCTACTCAGGCTACGAGGCACCTTTGGGCGGCACACGCACTCAAGGCTCTTGAGCCAGAAATGGCGAGGCTGGAAGCTCGTGCGGCGGCCCTCGCAAGAGTCTCGTGCGAAGCGTTGCTGGCGCGTTTTGATGAAACAGGTGCATAGGGAGGCGTCTGCTTCCGACCCACAGAAGACAGTTGGCGAGTAAGAAAACCGGCTTTTAGGGGGAGTCGTGAAGGAATTTCTAGTTCTTCCGGAAAGTAAGCTCAACGAAGAAGCTTTCGACCGCTTTCCCGTGTGGTCTGAGCACTATGACTGGGATGAGATTGAAGAGATCGAACGGTGGGGCCTGGACCGCGAATACGTGCTTGATCTATTTTCGCAAAATTCTCCCGGAAACGAGCATTGCGTCTACACAATGCTTGAATCAAACCCATTCCCGCCGCGCATGCGCATTTTTATCCGCGCCATGGTTCGAACCCTGGATGGGCATCAATTGAAAGGGTTTGCCATGAACGAAGATGCATATGTTCTGACCGTATTCCATAGGGGCAAAACCTTTCCTTTCAGTCGGCACCCCGCACTGGCGAGTTATAACAAAACCTATAAGCGTCAATTAATGGCATCGCTTGGTGCATCTAGTGACATCTTTCCGTTGTGCTACGAAACTGGGTTCAATGATGCTGACGGGCACCCTATAGCGGGTACGTTTGTGTGTGGTGGTCCAGGCACTTAGCGCGGAGCGTTAAAGTCCGCTTTCGCCCCAAACTGACATCGCATTAAGTGCCACGGGACGGCGCATTTTTGTTCAGACCTTGGCTCGAGGTGACACCCGGTTTATGAAAGCGTTCATGGCAGGGATGCCACGCGATGAGACAGCCATCGTGGCGGAGATTGTCGAGGCCCAGGATGATGCCATGCGGGCATCCGGCCTCGAACCAGATGAGGAGTCGACGTCCCGTCGGTCCGTTGCGCCGTAGGGAAAGTCGCGACATCGTTCACTCGCAGGTCGCTGATTGCCAAGGCACTCGCGTTGCTCGAAAGTCACACGGTAGAACGCGCAGAACATTGAATGATTGATAGGTGCCGGGTGCCGCCTCTGACAATCTTAGGCCTCCGCCTGCCTTTGACGACTCCGATGGGCAGCCTGCTTTGCGCGATTCCCGCATAGCGCCATGCTGCACCAACGACGGGCGCCTCCACGCGTGTGGTCTGCAAAGAGCAAGGTGCAGGATGGCGCCTCGCAAGCCTTCACGCGCGAGAAGTCTTCATCGCAGACCAAGTGGGCCATCGCCTCGGCAATCGGCAGCAATAAAGTCTCGGGTGAATTCCAGCGATGCTTCGCGACCAAGGTCAACGCGGATCGACCGTCCATTGGTTGCGCAATGATTTCACCGTAACGCTCGTCGCGCCGAAGCAACTCATTCAGTGGTTCGAGTTCCGCCAGATCATCTGTCGTTAGCGAGCGCCCCTTCCGATCGCGAACGAAGGTGCGAAACCACTCCCTCAGCGTCCGGGCCTGCCCGGCGAGGCGATCTATTTCGCCAGGAATCGCCCGCTCACGAACGGTCCCAACCACTTCGCTGGAAACGAGATGCGCTTGCGTAAGCCAACTCAACAGCCCCTCGCCGTCTTCGAGCCAGTCGATCGGCGTATCGGCAGGCGTAGCCACTGAATTGAGAAAGTCCAGGCCGGTGGAGTCGGCCAGGAAAAGGGCGGGCACGTGCTGGGTCATGGAATTCTCCTTGGCTCAAGGTAACCCCTTAAATAGCTATTGACAAGTTACCTATGGCGAGAATAACCTCTCAAATGTCACTTATGAGGTTACTCAATCAGCAGGGTCGCCGCCATTGGGAAATTCCTTCATTAACCCTTAGGAGCGCAAAAAATGAGCAAAATATCCCCGACTGTCGTGATGGTGCATGGCGCCTGGGCCGATGAGTCGAGTTGGATGAAAGTGGTTGATCTGCTCCACTTAAAATCCATTAAAACGGTTACTTTTGATCTGCCTATGTCTACCCTGACTGATGACGTCGCCGTGCTCGACGACGTGCTGGCAAAGGTCGAGGGACCGGTGATCCTGGTCGGGCATGCGTACGCCGGCGCCGTCATTGCTTCTACTCAGAGCCCGAAGGTGAAGGCGCTGGTATTTGTGGCTGGCCTGGCGCCCGATGACGGAGAAACGGTGGCCGAGGTGTTCAATCGCTTCGGACACGATGAGAACGCGCCGGTATTGGCACCCGCGAGCGACGGGCGCATAGGGTTGCCGCCAGAGGCATTCGAAGCGGCATTCGCGCAACACGCGACACGACACGAACAACAGGCACTCGCCGCCGCCCAACGTTCAATTTCTCCCGCATGTATCACGGTGCCCGTCGGGAAGCCGCTATGGCGGCAGGTGCCTACCTGGTACCTCGTGGCACAGCGCGACCACATGATTCCCGAAAAAACACAGCGTTTCATGGCCGACCGAATGAAAGCTCATATCCGTGCCTATCCCGTCGACCATTTGCCAAGCGTGACCGCACCGGGACTGGTTGCCGAGCTGATCTTCGACGCGCTGCAAGCGACCAGAACCTGATCCCCACCCTGTCCGAATTAATGAAAGAGAGATTGCCATGACCACGATTCGATATCGCAAGGCCCGTGTCGACGGCGTTGACGTCTTCTACCGTGAGGCGGGTACGTCAGGTAAACCCAAGTTGCTCTTGCTTCACGGGTTTCCGAGCTCAAGTCACATGTTCCGCGACTTGATTCCACTGTTGAGCGACGACTTTCACATCGTCGCGCCTGATCTGCCTGGCTTCGGGCAGACGGAAATGCGCCCGCGTGATGAATTCAAATACACCTTCGATCACCTGGCAGAGATCGTAGATGGCCTGACGGAAGCGATCGGTTTTGATCGCTACATTATTTACGTATTCGACTACGGCGCTCCGACGGGTTTCCGCTTGGCGGTGAAGCATCCCGAACGGATTGCCGGCGTTGTCACGCAAAACGGCAACGCCTACGTGGAAGGACTGAGTGACGGCTGGGACCCGATCCGTACCTATTGGGAGAGCCCTACCGACAGCAATCGCAATGCGCTGAGGGGGTTCCTGACTCCGGAGACAACGCGCTGGCAGTATGTTCACGGCACTGCCGACGAATCGCTGGTATCACCCGATGGCATCGCACTGGATAATTTCTATCTTGCTCGCGAGGGGGCCCACGACGTGCAACTGGATCTGTTTCTCGACTACCAGAGCAACATCGCACTCTACCCCGCATTCCAGGCGTACTTTCGCAAGTACCGGCCGCGTCTGTTGGCCATCTGGGGCAAAAATGATCCGTTCTTCCTCCCTCCGGGTGCAGAAGCCTTTAAAAGGGATATTCCAAATGCCGAAGTGAGATTCCTCGATACGGGCCACTTTGCACTGGCGACACATGCTGACGACATTGCGTCGGCGATTCGCGTTTTTTTCAAATAGAAGTTCCGTCCAATCCAGATAGATGGAGAAGGCAATGTCACAAGCAACTGCCATCGTGACCGGTGCAAGCCAAGGCATCGGCCAAGCAACGGCCATCCGGCTGGCCAACGACTTTGGTGCGATCGTCTTGGTCGCGCGAAGCCGCGAGCATCTCCAGAACACCGCTTCGACAATCGAAGCGCTTGGTGCAAAGGCGCTGATCATCGATATCGATCTTGGTGAGCGCGCATCGGCAAAGATCGTGGTCGAGCAGGCACTTACTACGTTCGGCCGTATTGATGCGCTGCTCAACATCGCCGGTGCCGTTCCTCAGGTCGATCTCTTCGAGATGACGGATGAGCAATGGGATCTCGGCATGGCCCTTAAACTGCACGGCGCGCGCCGCCTGACCATCGAAGCCTGGGACGCGCTTAGGACAGCGGGAGGTTCGGTGGTTTTTACTTCGGGCAACTCGGCCATTTTTCCGAAAGCGCCGTACGCGGCGGTGGGCACCATCAATGCGGCCATCGTGGCCTTGGCAAAGGCTTTCGCAGACCGCGGCACGGTCGACGGTGTACAAGTGAATAGCGTATTGCCTGGACCCGTTTTAACGGGGCGCCGACGCTCTTACCTGGAGCACTGGGCACCATTACACAATATGACCGTGACCGAAGCCATGGAACGCTTCCCCCGTGAAGCCGGCATTGCAAGATATGGTCAGCCGGAGGAAATTGCGGAGCTCATGGCGTTTTTGGTGTCGCCGGCGGCACGTTGGATGACTGGCTCGATGCTGCGCATGGACGGCGGCGAGGTTAAGTCGCTGTGACGCGCGGCACGCGGAGTCGCCAGACGCCAATTCGTCGCTAAGGTGAAGGGAATCAGGATGGCCGCCAAAGTATTCATCGATATTTCCCGAAAGCTTTTTATGGCTTGCATCTTATTCAATGCCGCAAGATCGCCTGCTCAATTTGGGAATACGCTATATCGTCTATCTCGTCGCGACGCTTTTCTAAGACCGCCAAAAGACTAGAACGCCGAGCTGGCCCCAGTGGCGCATAGCAATTGCTGTCCGCAAGCCAATCACCCAAAACTGTAACAAACCAAAGAAGTTCGACCTGACCATTCGGATGAACGCCGAGAACCATAGCAAGTCTGTCCCAATGACTTAGCTCCCGAAGCAAACCTCTCAAGCTTTCTCGAGTATGTGAGGTAGCCGTGTCCGCCGAAAGGGTCGCCATTAGCCGATGGAGATCCAACGGAATTGCCCCGCGTCTCACTATCGCCGCCAGTTCTCTTTGAAGCCGTTCACTTGGAGTCGACACTATGCGCAAGAACTCTGCGTCGGAGAATTGCCCGTCTACTTTGACAATGCCTCGTATACACAGCGTATGGACTAACCCTCGTGGATGATCCAGCCATCTCTTAAAACGAGGAACGTCCTCAGCCTCCGCCTTATCTACCAGCGACGTCAAGGCGCCCATTGTCGGCCGTTGGACATCGCTATCGACCACAGAGCGCCAATAATCAATAGCCTGCTCCGAAAACCTTTCCCTCAAGAGAAAGGAAGCCAAAGAGCGCACGCCCGACGCCTTGTCTCGCAGCATTCTATGAATGGTTTCTCGCGGCAACGAAGCATCTAAAGCTGCTAAGACACGAAGCGATTCACGCCGAATAATCGGATGGGCGGCATCTAAGCCACGTTTGGCCAGACTTTGAGCTCGCCCCTCATCGCATCGATGCGCTGAATATCGAAGCGCATGAAGCGCAATTCTTGGATTAGGGTCACTGATTGCCGAATCCAGCAAATTTATCCCTATTGAAAGATTTGCTTCTAGAGACTTCTCGTAAGCCCATGCGCGAACCTTTGTATTTTTTGCGCTAAATTGGCTGAGAAGCCATTGCGACGATTCGCTTCTCAGCATCCATCCTTCGACGCAACTACTGAACCACTCACGGTCAAGGCGCTCGCGTACCTTAAGCCTGATTGCGAGTGGCCAGATCGCCGCTACATCCTCACCGGCACAAAGATCCAAAAGTTGGACGGACGCTTTTTGCGCGACATCCCTTACTATAGGAACCCAATCAGCGCATCGGATAAGCGAAGCAGCAAGGGTGAGTCTCCCGGGAAATTGAGGAAGTAGTTCGAGCACCTGCTCCCTAATACGCCCATTGCTATGACTCGCCGCCAGAAACAATAGTGATTGACGCATCGATGAAGTCATCTTCGACGACGCTATTACTGCCATCGCGTTTGCAGGCCAGTCACGAAAGGGGGTTCCGTAGTAAGACCTGAGACTCTCATCGATATCGATCAAATGTTCGACGGGCAAGCTTTCCAGAACGCTCTCTATCGGCGCCACATCGCTGCCGTCAGAGAGCCGCACAAACTGAAGCCCCTTGGCTAAGAAATCTCCCGGCGAGAAAGTTGGAGCCTCGCTAGCTTCTTCGTCTACTTGCGTACCGAGAAATTTGAAAAATCGCTTCCAGTCTGTCGACACCACGTTGCTCCATAACGCCCCGATCGAACTGTGATGACTGGAATTGCCAAGTCCGCCTCACCACGCCCCCAGCGCCACCTCCAGCAGAAGGTGGCCGCGTGATCTTTCCGGCACATACTTTGATTGTCAAAGGGTATTCAAGAGCAAAAATGTTACCCACATAACCCATTGTTTTATATGTTCATGTACAGAATCTGCCGTCCAACTATAACCAAAGTACGTACCTGACATTGCTTTACTGCAGAGACTTTGGCTTCCAAAAGTGCACACACTCTGGAGTCATACCCAGTTTGCCCACCCAGGCTGCAAGACACCTTTGGGCGGAACATGCGATAAAGGCTCTTGAGCCCGAGATGGCGAGGCTGGAGGCTTGGGCGGCGGGTTTCCAAGCCTTACCGACGCGTTTCGCCGAAGCAGGTGCATGGGAAGGGTCTGCCTTCCACCCAAAACACGCCCGTGGGATGCAAGGCTAACGATCTCGATGTAGCGAGGAAGCTGATATGACACCAGAAAGCTTTGTTTCGAAACTCAACGTCGCTGTCGTGGAGGAGAACAACGCGGTCTATCGCGCACTCTTATTGAACACCGACTCCAGCAGGGCTTCCGACCCGTACTGGAAGCGCGTCCTGGCGGTCTTCAATGACCTCAACTCCGATCAGCGCGAAGTGCTCATAGAGCTGACGCGTCAGGTCGCGATCGATACGGCCGCCAATGTGCTGGGTGTCATCGATGGAAAGCATGCATTGGAGGGAGCGGACGGCGAATTCCGCTTGACCTATGGCGCACGAAATCTCGCCGGGGAATTGCAGAGCTTGTTCCTGGAACGGGCTGAGCAACTGGCCCCATAGCACCCACGTCCACCCAAAACCGACGCACTAAAAAGAGCACATTCACCGTGAACCAGGGAACCCTCATTCGTGATCGAACGTTGCGAACTTTTTGGCCTGGTCTTCCTTCAGGGATTTCACGTCGCCTTCCTCTGGCTCCATGATTGGGTGCCGCTTGGCCGCTTGAATGACGTGGCCGCTATCCGGCGGCACGACACCGTTGATCGGTTAATCCGTGTGACGCTGATTCAGAGCGTTCCTTACACTCTTCTGCTGATACTCAGTGTCATTGGACTTCCTCAAGGGCCTGAAGCCATGCCGCTGATGTGGTTGTGGATAGGTTATGGGCTGTTGTTCGCGGGTGAGATCCGCGCCTGGTGGTGGCCGTATCTGGTTCGTGCCGAGCCTGCGCGCACTGAGCGTTACAAGGGCTTGTTCGGCCACACTCACACGTTGTTGCCTCAGCGAAACGGCATTGCTCCCAACACGCTTCATTGCTTATTGCACCTGGCTACTGCTGCCACCTTGGTGCTTCTTCTCGTATTGAGCATCAAGAACACCGTTCAATGAGTGGCGGCGAGTGTCATCGACCAAATGACATTCCAGGTTCAACAGTCGGGCGAAATGGACAATCCCAGCCTGGGCGCCCGGGCTATGGGAACCACCTGCATTCCCGCAAAGCCGCCCCGACCGCGCACCGGCTGACGCCCTGGCAGAAAAGGACGCGACAGGCATTGGACACCTCGCAGACAAAGCATTACGACCTTCACATGTACTCGTAACGCCGCTCGGTTAATTTAAACCTACCGTCGCCGTGGATCATCCAACGGACTGATCCAGGCGATTTGGTGCGAATCAAGGCGTCGCAGGACAGAAGCCTCTCAAACAAGGAAGACGAGTACCCCGGCAGCCACCCCACTGCCGCCATGCAGTTGACATCGATCGCAAGCCAGCTACCGCGCAAGTCGTAGCACGGTTTGCTGCACCCCCAAAAAAAGTGAGCATCCACATGAAAACCAATAAAAATTCCCAAGCGGTCGGGCACGCTCATCAACATTCCCGCTACGCGCTGAAACTCCTGGCGGCCATCGCCGTGAGCGCATTCGGCGCCACCGCGCTCAACGCTGCGTACGCGCAGGAAACGAGCTCCAGCATCGGCGGCAAGGCGCCCGCTGAAAGCACCGTCACCATTCACAGCGACAACGGCCTTACCCGCCACGTGTCCGCCGACAGCAAGGGCCGCTACCGCTTTCCCGCATTGATCCCCGGAACCTACCTGGTATCGCTGGAAAAGGACGGCCAGACCGTCGCCCAGGTGCAAGGTGTTCCGCTCTTTGCAAGCAGGGCTTCCAAAGTGGACTTTGCCTGCGATAACGACCAATGCACCGGGGCGCTGGCTCGCTGACCGCGCACGTCTTGGTGTCATGCCTACGGGCATGACACCAAGCACCTGGGCACCCACCACGGATGCCTGGATCGCCCCCTTTCAATCAGGGGCTGAGCGCCGATTCCGGTTGCGGATCGTCGCAAAGCTTTAACAGATAACCTCATCCGTCGAGGTAGTGTGGCTCCCCTGTGAGATAACGCTCATTGAGCGATCCGAAGGGGGCAGCATGAACCGTGCTTTTGATGCGATCGTCATCGGCGCCGGACAAGCAGGACCACCCCTGGCAGGTCGCCTGACAGATGCCGGCATGACGGTGGCATTGGTAGAACGCCATCTCGTCGGCGGTACCTGCGTCAACACAGGCTGCATGCCAACCAAGACGCTCGTTGCCAGCGCACGCGTTGCGCATCAAGTGCGTCGTTCCGCCGATTACGGCGTGCTGGTGGACGGCAACGTGAGCATCGATCTGCCGCACGTCATGGCACGGGCGCGAGGGGTGACGGAGACATCCCGCGGAAATGTGGAGAGCTGGCTCGGGAGCATGAAAGGCCTGACCCTGCTGCGCGGGCACGCGCGCTTCGAGCAACCCGATACGCTGCGCATCAACGACGAGACGATTTCCGCACCGCGCATCTTCATCAACGTTGGCGGTCGCGCACGGATACCGGAAGATATGCCCGGCGTCGCCGACATCAGCTATCTCACCAATACGTCGATACTCCAGCTCACCTCACTCCCCGAGCATCTCGCCGTCATCGGCGGCAGCTACATCGGTCTGGAGTTCGCGCAGATGTTTCGTCGTTTTGGTTGCGCGGTTACGGTGGTGGAGCGCCAATCGCGGTTGATCGCACGGGAAGACGAAGATGTCTCCGAAGCGATCCGTGACATCCTCGAAGCCGAAGGCATCACCGTGCGCACCAGCGCCGAATGCATCGCTTTCGCACGCCATACCAAGGGAACCGCGGTGACCGTCGATTGCCATACCGGCGGCAGGGAAATCGTCGCCAGCCACGTATTGCTTGCCGTGGGTCGCCGCCCGAATACCGACGATCTTGGACTGCAACGTGCCGGGATCGAAACCGATCAGCACGGCTACATCGTCGTTGACGACACCCTGGCCACCAACGTGCCGGGCATCTGGGCCATGGGCGATTGCAACGGCCGTGGCGCCTTCACGCATACGGCGTACAACGACTTCGAAATCGTCGCCGCCAACGTGCTCGATGGCGAGGACCGGCGCGTCTCGGCGCGCATTCCCTGCTATGCGTTGTTTACCGATCCACCGCTGGGCCGCGTCGGCATGACAGACGCCCAGGCTCGCGCAAGCGGCAGGCCGTTGCTGACATCCAAGCGCCCCATGACACGCGTCGGCCGCGCGGTCGAACGCGGTGAGACCCAGGGTTTCATGAAGGCCGTTGCCGATGCCGAAACCCGGCGCATTCTCGGTGCCGCCATCCTGGGCACGAGCGGCGACGAAGCCATCCATGGCGTGATCGACCTGATGAATGCCGATGCATCATTCGACACCTTGAAGTGGGCGGTGCCGATCCATCCCACGGTATCGGAATTGCTGCCCACGCTGGTTGGCGGCCTCAAGCCCGCTGGCGGCGATCAAGCCGGTTGAGGCATCCACGACGACACCTCTTCACGGGGTTCTCGGAACAAATCCGGGAACGCCGGTATTCACCACGGCATTCAATCGAACGCCCGTAGCGACGCGATCCTGCATCTCCCGCATGGCTTGCTCGGGAAGCACGGGCACGTCGAAATTCTCCCTGATGTGATCAGGGTTGGTCGATGTGGTCAGGAATGCCGTGCCGCGCTGCGCAGCCCAAGCCAGCGCCACCTGCGCCGGGGTCTTGCCCAGTCGCTGCGCAATGGACTTGATCACGGGATCATCGGTTATTTTCGGCTCCATGCCGTGCCCCAGGGGCGCGAATGCCAGGAGCACAATGCCATGACGCTGGCAGAAATCGAGCAATTCCCATTCGGGCAGATAAGGGTGGCACTCAACCTGCACGACGACAGGTTTGATGCGCGCTGCGGCCACGATCTCCTCGAGCTTGTCCAGCGTGATGTCGGACAAGCCGATAGACCTGCATTTGCCATCGTCCACGAGGCGTTCCATGGCTCGCCACGTCTCCAACAACGTCACTTCCGTGTCGTAGATCGGCTCTCCACGGTCGTTCACGGGAAAGAACTCATCGCCGGGTCTGAATGCGAAAGGCGTATGCACCAGGTAGCAATCGAGATAGTCGAGCTGAAGGCGACGCAGACTTGCTTCGAAGGCGGCCTTGACCCGTTCGGGGCGATGGTTGTTGTTCCACAATTTGGTGGTAACGAACAACTCTTCCCGCTTCAGCACACCCGCCTCCAGGGCCTCTTTCACCGCATCGCCGACTGCATCTTCCGTGCGGTAGAGCTCCGCGCTATCGATGTGCCGGAACCCCACTTCCAATGCGGTCCTGACGGCCCGCCTGGCTGCCGCCGGATCGGGAATCAACGATCCGAAGCCGACGACCGGCATGGCACCGGCTCCGCCTGCCAGGGGAATTTTCGAATGACGAAGCTCGTTTGTCGCATTCATATCGGCACGCTCACTCAATGATTGGCTCTACGCAAGAGCGAACGCGCATGGGTACCCGGCCATCCGCGATCGATCATCCGTTCGCACCCGTTGAAATTTTAATTTTGTACCATAAAGTACAATAATAAGAACCGACGTGGCTTCCGGTCAAGTGTTTTTATGCAGTTGCGTATAAAAATTAAAATACGACAAAAAAACCGCGATCAGCCAAGTGCATTCCTGCGACTCCCTTACTGAATTCAAGAAACGCCCACTGAAGCGCAAAAAAGACATTTTCGACTGAATTCCAAGCGAAATGACGCGTACATCGTCGGCAACGGCTCACCCGAAACCAGGCTTAGGTTTGCCCCCTCCCACTTGAAGGATGTGCCGTGACAAACGATCTCCCCGATATCATCGCCGACCGCCTCGACGTGCTCTTTTGCGGGATCAACCCCGGCATGACGGCGGCGGCAACCGGGCATCATTTTGCCGGCAGGAATAACCGATTTTGGCGTGTGATACATCGCGCAGGTTTCACCCCAACCGAAATTTCGCCCAAGGACGATCGCGCCATACTTCGATGCGGATGCGGTTTGACCTCGGTAGTGAAGCGGCCCACCGCGCGTGCAGATCAACTCTCGCCCGAGGAATTCACGCTTGCTGCTGCCGAATTCGAACAGAAGATCGCACGCTACGCACCGCGCTTTGTCGCGTTTCTGGGTAAAGCCGCCTACCGCGGAATTTCAGGCCAACGCGATATCCCCTGGGGACGGCAACCGGTTCGCCTGCACGGTGCTGCCGTTTGGATCCTGCCCAATCCCAGCGGCCGAAACCGTGCGTTCGGATTCGACCAACTGGTCGACGCGTACCGCCAGCTTCAAGCAAGCGTCGCCCTTGAGGCTTTAGGTACGTAACTACCCTCACCTGCCCAGCGAACGTCGCTGGCTTGAGCGCAAACCGATTTCCGCGCCATCAAAGGCCGCCTGTTTTCTCAAACAATCTCACCTCTTCGACATTGTGATCTTTGCGAAATTCGTGCCGCCCAAGCGGGGCGAATGTCTCCAGCCGCCGCCATCTTTCGCAGCGACCCGACCCGGCTTTGCGCCGCCGAACCAGCACCCGCATCACCCGTCCCTCGGTTTTTCGGACATGTTGCGCCACCGCTTGACACCGGTGTCAATCACGTTACAGGCTGATAACAGAGCCAATGCCGGGGGGCATGCGGGACGTGGCAACTGATCACTCAGACCGATTGTCGGGGATAGCGGCGATGCCGTTTGTGGCTGCCGATATTGGCGGCACGCATGCGCGTGTTGCGCTGATGCGCGCCTCGCACGACGGGGTCCGCAAGGTGGAGACACTCGCCTACCGCGTATTCGCCTGCGCCGAATTCCCGGCGCTGTCGCAGTTGCTGCAAGCCTTCATCGATACGCACGTATCCGCTCCGGTGAAGCGCTGCGTACTCGCTTGCGCCGGCCAGATCATGGGCGATGAGGTCGTCAACGACAATCTCGCCTGGCCCATCCACCTGACGCAGCTGCGCAACGCATTGGGCCTGGACGAGGTGGCCGTACTCAACGATTTCGAGGCCCTGGCGTACGCACTCGACGGCCCTCTCGCCGACGGCGGCCGCCACCTGTGCGGGCCGACCACGGCGGCCATGGGCCCTACCCTGGTGATCGGACCGGGCACAGGCCTCGGCGCCGCGGTGCACGTCCCCGCGCCGGTCGGCGGTTTCGTGCTGCCGACCGAGGCAGGCCAGATGGACTTCGCGCCCAATTCGGTGCGCGAGCGCGAAGTTCTCGCCCATCTGGCACCGCACGGCGGCTACGTGGCGTTTGAGCACATCGTGTCGGGCCCCGGACTGTTGATCATCTACGCGACCCTGTGCACGTTGCGCGGGGAAGCGCCGAAGCTGGCGACACCCGAAGCAGTTACCGCCGCAGCCGTCGCGCACAGCGACGCACAGGCGGTGGAAGCCGTGGAAATTTTCTGTGCCGCGCTGGGAAGCTTTACCGGCAATCTCGCGATGGCCTTCATGGCAACGGGCGGCGTGTATCTGGCCGGCGGTTTTCTCTCGTCCACCTTCGAACTGCTCCAGCGCAGCGCATTCGAGGAGCGGTTCCTGCACGGACGCAGCGCACGCGCGTTGCTGTCGCAGATACCGGTATGGGTCACGGAGCACGGCCATCACGGCGTGCAGGGCGCGGCCAAGTGGTATCTCAGGCACGGCATGGCTGCGTCGGAAACACTGCGGCATGCCGTGGCGGATGGCCTGGGCGCATGAAATACCTCGGGAAATCCAGGATTTCCCCTGGCCTGGCCATCGCCTGGTTGATGGCGACTGGCGTCGCCATGGCCGGGCCGGCTGTCCCGCCCTGGTCGCTGCTGCCGCAACCGGCAACACTCAGCCCCGCAGGAACGGGCGCCACCGAGATTGCACGGGGCGCCGTGGTCGCGGTGCGGGGTGCGGATCGGCAGCAAGTGCAATCCATCGCCGAGCGACTCGTGCAACGTGTAGCCGACACCAACGGCCTGCACCTGCAACTCGCGACTGCGAGCACCGCACGCGCGGCGATCACCTTCGAGGTGAATCCACGCGCCGATGTCGCGGATGACGCCGGCTATCGCATCACCGTGAACGACACCGGCGTCCTCGTTACCGCACGCACGCCGCGCGGCGCGTTCTATGGCAGCGTCACCTTGTGGCAACTGCTCACACCACCGGGATGGACGCGTGGCACGCCGGTCGAGGTCGCCCACGGCGTGATCGACGACCACCCGCGTTTCGCGTGGCGCGCGCTGCTGCTCGATTCCGGACGGCACTACCAGAGCGTGGCGCAGATCAAGCAGCTGATCGACTGGATGTCGCTCAACAAGCTCAACGTGCTGCTCTGGCATCTCACCGAAGACCAGGGCTGGCGCCTGGAAATCCCCAAATATCCCGAGCTCACGAAAATCGGCACGTGCCGCAAGTCCGTGGGCCTGGACAGCGAACTGACCGGCTCCGCCGACCTGCCCTATTGCGGTTTCTACACCCAAGCCGATGTACGCGACATCGTGCGTTATGCGGCCGAACGCTACGTGGATCTGGTGCCGGAAATCGATCTGCCCGGCCATTCGCAAGCCGCCATCGCCGCTTACCCGTGGCTGGGTGTCACCGGCCAGCGTCCTTCCGTGTGGACCGACTGGGGCGTGAGTCCGTGGCTGCTCAAGCCTGACGAAAAAACCCTGCAATTTGTCGACGACGTGCTCGACGACGTGATGCGACTGTTCCCCTCGCGATACGTCTCCATTGGCGGCGACGAAGCCGACAAGCAGCAATGGAACGCATCGCCGGAAGTGCAAGCCAGGATGCGCGCGCTGGGCCTGGCCAATGCGGATCAACTGCAAGGCTGGTTCACCAACCAGGTCGCCGCGCATCTCATCCAGCACGGCCGCACGCCGGTCGGCTGGGACGACGAGCTGGTGGCCGGCGCGAAGCTGCCAGCATCGGAAGTGGTGATGTCGTGGCACGGCGACGACAACGAACGTGTCGCCCTGACGGCGATCCGGCAAGGCCACGACGTGGTCATGACGCCACAGGAATCGCTGTACTTCGACCACTATCAGTCCGACCTGCCCGACGAGTGGCAAGGGCCGCCGCCCGCGGCAACGTTGCAGCAAGCCTATGACACGGCCGTCATTCCGAACGGCGCGAGCGCGACCGAAGCCCGGCGCGTCATCGGTGTGCAGGCCGGGTTGTGGACCGAGCAGATGCCCACCTTTGCCCACGACCAGCACGCGGTGTTTCCGCGTATCGCCGCACTGTCAGAACTTGGCTGGTCGCCCGTTGGCGCGCACGACTGGAACGGCTTTCTGCACCGCATGCCGGCGGAACTGGCGCGCTACCGCGCCCTTGGCATCGACTACGCCGACAGTGCGTTCGCACCTGTTTTCCAGGTGACCGCGGCGGCCAACGGTGCGTTCCGGGTCGAGCTCTCCAACCAGACCGGATTTGGCACGATCCGTTACACGACGGACGGCAGCAACCCAGACAAACAATCGCCCAGCTATGCCGGGCCATTCACGCTACCGGGTAACGCAACGGTGCACGCCGCGACTTTTGCACCGGACGGTTTCGAGCTTGCCGCAGCGCGCACCCAGGTGCTGGATGAAACCACCTTGCTGAGCCGCGACAGCAACGTGCTGCCGACGTGCTCCAAGCAACCAGCCTCGCGCCTGGAAGGCAGCAGGCCTGCGCAAGGATCGAAGCCGGTCTACGCCGTGGATATCGGCAACGCTTGCTGGCTGTGGCCGCAAGCACCGCTGGATGGCGTCAAGCACGTTGCGATAACGGCCGAGCGCATCGCTTGGCGCTTCGGCGACGAATCCAAAGACGCCGTCGTGCGCCGCAAGACCAGCACCGCGGGCGACTTCGAGATTCACCTCGATACCTGCAGCGGGCCGTTGCTTGCTCGCTTGCCGCTGGAAAGCGCAGCGCAGGCAAAGGGGCAAATCCGTCTCGATGCAAAGCTTGCCGCGCCGGTGGGGGCCGGCGTTCGCAATCTGTGCGTCTTCGCTACCGGCGATCCGCGCGATGGCCAGTGGGCGTTGGCGCGAATGACATTTTCGAAATGAGGGGAATGCGGGACCTGCGTCCCGTGCAGTGCGATTGAGCAGTTGGCCTTGGCACGAAACCAAGGCCGGGGAAGACAAAGAAACGGCATCACGACGGCATGCGCACCAGCAGGCAGCGCCGGGCTACACGTTTTTTTTGCAATACCACGGAGAACCAGAAGTTCGACAGGCAACACCAACGAGGTTAAAGCCCATGTCCACCGCACTTCGCAAGCATCCATTGTCATTTGCCATTACCGTTTCGCTGTTTGCCGTCGTGTCGACGTCGGCCATGGCGTCGACGTCCGCCGATGCCCAGGCAAGCGGCCAGGCCACGCAGGCCACCACGGCGCAAACCGCGCCGGCACCGGCACCGGCAGCAACGTCGCCCAATGCAAAGAAAACCGACGCAAAACCCGGCAGCACCGACGCGCAGAAAAACGCGCTGACGCTGTCGACCGTGTCCGTCTCCGGCGTGCGCGCATCGCAGATGCGCGCCATCGACCTCAAACGCGAGGCGCCGAACATCCAGGACAGCATCACGGCGGAAAACATCGGCGCGCTGCCCGACACAACCATCACCGACTCCCTGCAGCGCGTCACCGGCGTGCAGATCAATCGCGATGCGGGCGTTGGCACCTCGGTGGACGTACGCGGCCTGCCCCAGGTCGGCACCATGTTGAACGGCGAAGTATTCATCACCGCCGACCAGATCGATTCGCAGCAGCCCGATTTCACCATGCTGCCTTCCACGCTGTTTCACGGCGTGGACGTGGTCAAGTCGTCCACCGCCAACGAGACCGACGGCGGCATCAGCGGCGCGATCGATCTGCACACCTACCGCCCCTGGGATCTCCCCAGCGGATTCACCTACAGCTATTCCGCCAACGGCGAGCGTGGCAGCAGCACCGACCATTTCGGGCCCGAGGCCAACGGCCTCATTTCGTATAACGACAGCGGCCATTGGGGCCTGCTGGTCTCCGCCGATTTCTCCAACACCACACGCATGAACTCGACCGAGGGTCTGGATCAATACGGCGTGGTGCTCAACGGCGAGAACGCAGCCAGCGCGGGCGGCTACAACGGCTTCCTCACACCGTGGAACGGCGCGCCCATTCCGTCGAAGATCGTGCAGAACCCCGACGGCAGCGTGGACGTCAATGGCGACGGCAAATCCAACGGCGTGTTCATGGGCAGCCAGGACATCAGCCTGTACGACACCACCACCCAACGCAAGCGCAAGTCCGGCAACGCCTCGTTCCAGATGGACCTGGGCAACGGCTTGAGCCTGACCACCGACTACTTCTATTCGCAACAGCGCGAGTTCGATCGCAATTTCGGCATCCAGTTCAACTCCACCAACTGGCAAGGCGCCACCTACGTGCCGCTGCAATCGCGCGATACCGGCAGCCCCGCCCTAGGCGCCTACGGCACGCCGGAACCCGGCTGGCAGGGCTCGCAGATCTACACCACGCAGGTCTACGAGAAGTGGCCCGGCGACGTGGAGTCGTTCTCGCAGATCACCCAGAAAAGCTCCGTCGCGAAGAACTACAACCTGCAATTGGATTACGACGACGGCGGCCCGTTCACGGCCAGCGTGCGCGGCATCCACGACATCGCATCGCAGTCGAACGTGGAAACCGACATCAACGTTTCCGACTCCGACGGCGCGCTGTGGCCCAACGTGCTGATGCCCGGCGTGCCTTCCAACGCCGTACCGCCCGGCACCTTCATCTACCCCGCGCAGCTGGGCGGCAATCGCGTGTTCAATGCCAACGGCGTGCCGCAGAACACTATTCCGATTATCGCGAACTTCGAAGGCCGCTACCTTACCGTCAGCATGCCGTCCTCGCTGGCAACCGATTTCGCCAATCCCGATGGCTGGACGATGAAGACGCTGGAATCCTCCGGCGACTACAACCGCCAGGTGGCATTGAATGCCTTGCGCTTCGACGGGCAATTCGATTTCCAGGACGGCTTCAAGCTCGAATTCGGCCTGCGCAACAGCATCCGCAATGCTTCCAACGTCGGCTGGACATTGGAGACCCCTGTCTATGGCGGCATGGGCGCCAGCGACCCGAACGGATGCCTGGTGCGCTATGTCGGCGCCGACGTGGTGATGGACAGCGGCTCCTGCACCGCAGGCAATGCGCTGGGCTACTACCGCGCAGGACCGCTCTCGGCGATATCCATGCCCAATACCGCGGCGCCGCTGTCGAGCAACTTCAGGGAATACACCAACCTGCTCGGCTCGGGCATCAACTTCTGGGCGGTCGATCCCAACGCCTTGATCAATCCCATTTCTTACTGGAAATCGCTCTACCCCGATACTGTCGAGGTGGGCGAACCGGGCACCACCTGGGCGGTGCGACTGAAAGAGCTGTCCGGCTACGTGCAAGGCGATTTCAACGGCACCATCGGCGACATGCCCTATAGCGGCAACGTGGGTGTGCGCATGATCCACACCAACCTGGACGTCACCCAGTATTTGAGCGGCGCGCCGGGTTCGTATGGCGACGAACCGGTCGAAGCAGGCACCTCGCTCACCAAGCGCACTTACCAGGACGTGCTGCCGTCGGCCAACTTCTCGCTGGATCTCACCGACGAGCTGAAGTTGCGATTGGCCTATTCCAAGAACATGATGCCGCTCGACCTCAGCACCTGGGGCGGCGGCCTGCAGTTGAACTACTCGTTGGCGGAAACTCCGCAAGGGCCGATTTTTCGCGTCGCAAACGGTACATCCACCGGCAACCCGGATCTCAACCCGTGGCGTTCCACCAACTTCGGCGCATCGCTGGAGTACTACATCAACCCCACCAGCATGCTCAGCCTGGCGCTGTTCCGCATCAACGTGGAAAGCTTCATCAAGAACGGCAGCGTAGTGAACTGCAGCCTGCCGGATGAAGACGGCGTGGTCCGCGATCACTGCATCGTGATCACCGAACCTGTGCAAGGCACCGGCAACAGCATCCAGGGTGCGGAATTCGATTATCGCCAGGGTTTCACGTTCCTGCCTAGCTTTTTGTCCAAGACCGGCATGGAGGTAAACGCCACGTATGCGCCGAGCAATTCGGGCGAGACGGATCTGTCCGGGCGCAAGATTCCGTTCCAGGACAACTCCACCGAATCGGGCAACTTCATCCTGTGGTATCAGGACGGCCACTTCCAGGCGCGTCTCGCGTACAACTACCGTTCGCGGCGCGCGGTGATGGACAGCGTGGGCGGCATCACCGGCATGGAGATGTATGAGGCGCCGCAGAAGTACCTGGACGCATCGATTTCCTACAAGTTGAACAAATACGCCGAGGTGTTCCTGGACGGCACCAACCTCACCAACGAGTACCAGCACTACTACCTGGTATGGCCTGACCAGCCTGCGCACTCGACTTTCTCGGAGCGCATGTTCATGTTGGGCATACGCGGGCAGTGGTAACCGGAGCAAACGTTGGAAACCTTGAGTAGCCCCCTCCTACTCATCGTCGCAGCGAAGGCAGGGACCCGGCGTCTTGGCTGTCGATGTGCTAAAGACACTGGGCCCCGGCCTTCGCCGGGGTGACGACTAAGCGGGGGTTGTTCAAGCCCCGTCTCTCGCCGTGGTTGCCACATCGATACGCCACCGCACTCCATCACCACAAGGCAAGCATGCAGGATTCCACCACGCCCCAACCCGCTCGCGACAACACCCTTCACCGCTCCATCGGGCTGTTTTCGGGAACCGCGATCAACATGACCCAGATGTGCGGCATCGGGCCGTTCATCACCATTCCCATCATGGTTGCGGCAATGGGCGGTCCGCAGGCGGCCATCGGCTGGATCGCCGGCGCCATCCTGGCGATGGCCGATGGTCTGGTGTGGGCCGAACTCGGTGCGGCCATGCCGGGCTCCGGCGGCACCTACGTCTACCTGCGCGAGGCGTTCCAGTACCGCACCGGCAAACTGATGCCGTTCCTGTTCATCTGGACGATGCTGCTGGCGATTCCCTTGCTCATGTCGACCGGCATCATCGGCATGGTGGAGTACCTGGAGTTCTTTTTCCCGAAACTGGGCTGGTGGCCGGTGCACCTGATCAGCCTGGCGGCCACGGCCATCGTCACCTGGATGCTCTACCGCCGCATCGAATCGGTGCGCACGATCACCGTCGCGCTGTGGGTCATCATGCTGGTCTCGGTCGTTGGTGTCGCTGCTGCGGGCTTCTCGCACTTCCACGCGGGCTTCGCCTTTACCTACCCGGCGGGTGCGTTCGGCAACCACTTCTTCGTGGGGCTGGGCGCGGGGCTGATCATCGGCATCTACGACTACCTCGGTTACAACACCACTGCCTATATCGGCGACGAGCTGCGTCAGCCGGGACGGACCATGCCCGGCTCGATCATCGTCTCGGTGATCGCGATGATGTTCGTCTATCTGCTGCTCAACATCAGCGTGCTTGGCGTGGCGCCGTGGCAGGACATCGCGCAGTCCAAATCCGTCGCATCGATGGTGGTGGAACGCAGCTGGGGGCACGCCGCTGCCGCCGTGATGACCGTGCTCATCATCGTGACGGCGTTCGCCTCGGTGTTCACCGGCCTGCTGGGGGGATCGCGCGTGCCGTTCCAGGCTGCACAGGACAAGGTTTTTCTATCGGTGTTCGCGCGCCTGCACACCAAATACAGCTTCCCGCACGTGGCGCTGCTCACGATGGGTGTGGTGACGGCCATCGGCACGTTCTTCGACCTCACCGAAGTGATCAACATGCTGCTCGCCGCCACCATCATCGTGCAGTCGATTGCACAGATCGCCGCGCTGGTCGTACTGCGCAAGCGCCAACCGACGCTCGCTCGCCCGTACAAACAATGGCTTTACCCGGTGCCGTGCGTGATCGCGCTGCTGGGGTGGATTTACGTGTACGTGTCCGCTTCCGCGTTGTCGCTGATCCTGTCCGGTATCTGGATCGTTGCCGGCCTCGTGGTGTTCGTGGCATGGGCCAAGCACAATCGTTCGTGGCCGTTCGCGCCCGTTGAAATACGCGAGACCTATCTTGGGGAACCGTAACGCCATGAAAACGCCAGCCACGCACGTAATGGGGATGATGGCCGCGATGGCGATGTCCGTCGCGTACGCGCAAACCAGCTACTCCCCTACTCCGGTCGCTGCCGGCGCCGGTTCCACCATCGCCATCGCGCACTGGCAGATCCAGGACAGTGCGAAGGCGCAACAGGGCGGCGCCGAGATATCTTCCAACGGCTTTTCCACCGAAGGCTGGTTCCCGGTAAGCGGCCGGGCCACGGTGATGGCCGGACTGCTGGAAAACGGCGTCTACAAGAACGACGTGTTCTACGGCGACAACCTGCGCGCGGTGCAGGTGCCCGATGCCAGCGGCAATCTGTTCGTTACGCCCTGGTGGTACCGCGCCCAATTCACGCTACCGAAATCGGGCATGCACACCCTGCTGCGCACCAACGGCATGATCGCGAGCGCCGACGTGTGGGTGAACGGACATCAGGTCGCCGATCACGCTGACATCGCCGGCGCCTATCCCGTACATGAGCTCGACGTAACGCAGTGGGTGCACGCGGGCGGCAACACCCTCGCCATGGAAGTGCATCCGGCCGATCCGAGAAAGAGCCTGTCGATCGGCTGGGTGGACTGGAACCCCACACCGCCCGACAACAACATGGGTCCGTGGCGCGGCGTGGATATCGTGCAGACCGGCCCGGTCGAGCTGAGCTTTCCGCAAGTCGTTTCCACGCTATCGCTGCCTGATCTTTCACGCGCCACGCTGGCGGTAAACGTGGAAGCGAAGAACCTCGACACAGTGGCACACGATGCGACGATCGCCGGCACGGTAGCCGGCGTTCCGTTGCAGCAGACCGTTCATCTCGCGCCAGGGCAAACGCAAGTCGTTTCGTTCACGTCCAACACAACGCCGGGCCTTGCGCTGAATCACCCGAAGATCTGGTGGCCCGTCGGCATGGGCGATCATCCGCTGTATCAGCTGGAGATGACTGCCACGGTCGACGGGACAAGCTCCGACCGGGCCACCGCGACGTTCGGCATCCGCAGCGTCAGTTCGAATCTCACGAAACAGGGTTATCGGCAGTTCTTCATCAATGGCAAACCGCTACTGATTCGCGGCGCAGGCTGGGCGCCGGACATGTTCCTGCGCGACGACCCTGCGCGCATGCAAGCCGAATTCAGCTACGTCGCCAACCTCGGCCTCAACACCATCCGTAGCGAAGGCAAGCTGGAAAACCAGCGCTTCTACGATCTTGCCGACCGCAACGGCATCCTGATCCTGCCGGGCTGGGAGTGCTGCGACAAATGGGAGTCGGCTGCCAAGACCGGCGGCGCGCCCTGGACGGCCGCCGATGAAAAAGTGGCGCAAGATTCCATCGCCAGCGAAGCGCGCCTGCTTCGCAATCACCCATCAGTGATCGGCTTTCTGATCGGCAGCGACAACGCACCGCCGCCGGCCATCGCGAAGATGTACGTTGATGCGCTGCACGCGGCGGACTGGTCCCTGCCCATCGTCGCCGCGGCCAGCGACCAGGCCACAGCCGAAACCGGCCCCTCCGGCATGAAGATGGCCGGGCCGTATGCGTGGATACCGCCCTCCTACTGGTATGCCGATCAACTAGGCGGCGCATTCGGCTTCGACTCCGAAGTCAGCGCAGGCGCCGACATCCCGCGACTGGAAGACATCACGCGCATGCTGTCGCCGCAGGAGCAGGAAGCGCTGTGGAAATACCCGGATGCGCGGCAATACCACGCATCCGCGGACTGGTCGCCGTTCGCCGTGCTTACACCGTTCGACAAGGCCCTGGCCCAGCGCTACGGCGCGCCCACCAGCCTTGCCGACTATGTCGCCAAGGCCCAGCTCGACAACTACGACAACGTGCGCGCGCAGTTCGAGGCGTTCAACGCGAAGATGGATGCCGCCAAGCCGGCAACCGGCGTCATCTACTGGATGCTCAACAATGCCTGGCCTTCCCTGCACTGGCATCTGTACGACTACTTCATGAATCCCGCCGGCGCCTATTTCGGCGCCAAGAAAGCCAACGAGCCGGTGCACATCCAATATGCCTACGATGCCAACGGCATCGTGCTGGTGAACCACACGCTGGACGATATCCACGGCCTGCAGGCGGACATCCGCGTGCGCAACCTGGACGGCAGCGTGCGCTATCAAAAGCACCTGCAAGGTATCGACCTTGTGGGAAATCACACGCTGGCCCTGGCTACCCTGCCGGCCGTGGCGGATCTGTCGCGCGTTTACTTCATCGAGCTCGACCTCGCCTCCGCCGACGGCAAGCCGGTCAGCCGCAACGTCTATTGGCTGTCCACGCGGCCGGACACGCTCGACTGGCCGCGTTCCAACTGGTACCTCACCCCCGTTACGCAGTATGCCGACCTGACCGCTCTGCACGCGTTGCCGGCCGCAACCGGCGACGTCCAGGCAAGCACGCGGCGCGAGGGAAATGACGAGGTCACCACGGTCACCCTGTCGGTGCCCGCATCGTCCAAGGCCGTGGCGCTATTCCAGCACGTTTCGATCAGGCGCGGCGCCGGTGGCGAGCTTGCGCTGCCGATACGCTGGAATGACAATGACATCACGCTTTGGCCTGGTGAATCGATCGTCCTGACCGCGCGATACGAAGCGAAGGGAACGGCGGGTCCTGTCGTCGAAGTAAGTGGCTGGAACGTTCCGACCCGGAGCATTCCAGCTTCCGCCAAGCAGGGGACGGACCATTGAAGACGCAAAGGCTTCCATGTCGCGCGTAACCATCAACGATGTCGCCCGCGCGTCGAACACCTCGAAGAAAACCGTATCGCGCGTGCTCAACAACGAGCCGAACGTACGCGACTCAGTGCGCGAGCGCGTGCTGGCCGCCGTAGCGGAACTCAACTACCGGCCGCTCACCTCGGCGCGCAGCCTGGCGACGAATCGATCCTTCATGATCGGCCTGCTCTACGACAACCTGTCGCCCAGCTACATCATGGAAGTGCAGGCCGGCGTGCTGGAGGCCTGCGAAGCCCGCCAGTACAGCATGATCGTGCAGCCGCTGGTCTCCACCGCGCCGGACTTCGTCGAACGTGTCGAGGGCATTCTCTCGCGGCACCGGCCCGATGGGCTGATCCTTACGCCGCCCATCACCGACCACGCGAAGCTGCTCAACCACCTGCGCAACAGCGACCTGCCGTTTGCCTCGATCGCTCCGCGCCAACCCAAGGGTTGCATCGGCGTGATGCTGCGCGAACGCGAAGCCGCCGCGGCGATGGTGGAGCACCTGGTCTCGTTGGGCCATCACCGCATTGCGCACATCATCGGCGACCCCAAGCACGGCGCCGGCATCTGGCGCCTGGCCGGTTACCGCGACGGCATGAAGCGCGCGGGCTTGAAAGAAAACCCCGCGTACATGGTCCAGGGCCGGTTTTCTTTCGAATCCGGCGTGGCCGCCGCGCGTCGCCTGCTGGCGCTCAAGAACCGCCCGACCGCCATCTTCGCGGCCGACGACGACATGGCCGTCGGCGCGATCTGGGCGGCTGCGGAAGCCGGCGTATCGATTCCCGGCGAGATGTCCATCTGCGGCTTCGACGACACCAACATCGCCACCCAGGTGTGGCCGCCGTTGACTACCGTCCACCAGCCCGTGCGCGAAATGGGCAAGCGCGCCACCGAAGAACTGTTGCTTCGCGTGCTCGGCAAAGGCGAAGCCAGCATGGTCGAAGTCGGCTACGAAATGCGCATGCGCGCATCGACGGCTCCCGCGCCCTGAACCCTTTGCAGCAACGCCTTTGCCATCCAGGCCATCGATCCACAGGAGACTGCTCGCATGCCCGCCACGCCAGACGCCAGCCACGCGCCACGGAAGTTCCATTTCATCTCCGGGCTGCCGCGCGCCGGCACCACCCTGCTGGCCGCCATCCTCAACCAGAACCCGCGTTTTCGCGCCGGCATGACCAGCCCGCTGGCCGACATCATGGGCGTGGTGATGGCCGAAGCGAGCAGCAAGAATGACTTCTCCTTCGATGTATCCGACGAACAACGCGTTGCGCTGCTGCGCGGCCTGGTTGAAAACTTCTATTCGTTACAGGCGGACGCCAGCGTGGTGTTCGACACCAGCCGGCTGTGGTGCAGCCGCATGCAGTTGCTCAGCCTGCTGTTTCCCGGCGTGAAGGTAATCGCCTGCGTGCGCCAGCTGGCATGGGTGCTCGATAGCATGGAGCGGCTGGTGCAGCGGCAACCGGTAAGCGTCAGCAAGGTGTTCCGGTTCGACACCAACACCACGGTGTACTCGCGGGTGGAGGCGATGACCGATCCGCGCGGCATGGTGGGCTTTGCCTACCAGGCCACCAAGGAAGCGTTCTACGGCCAGCACGCGCAAGAGCACCTGCTGATGCTCACCTACGAAAGCCTGGTGCGCGATCCCGCCACGGCCATGCGCGCGGTCTACCAATTCCTGGGCGAGCCCTGGTTCGAGCACGACTTCGACAACATCCAGTACAACGCCGACGAATTCGACGCCCGCGTAGGCATGCCCGGGCTGCATGCCGTGCGGCCCAAGGTGGCATCGATCGAACGCCAGCCGGTGCTGCCGCGCGAGATTTTTGGGCGCTTTGCGAACGAGGCGTTCTGGATGGATCCGAAGAACAACGTGAATCAGGTGCCCATCGTATAAGCGCTTCCCGTCGCCCAGGGACCGGGCGACAGATGGAGCCGACTCACTTGCCAGGCGACCCAGCCTCTTGTCTACTCTCGGCAAGAGGCGAGTTCACAAACGCAGGATGGGGATCATGCCAAGGAACCGAGCGGCAAGCAGGCTATTGGAAATGATCCTGGCCATCGTCGTCATCGTCGGCATTTTCTTCGCAGTGCTGTTCTTCGCCCAGAATCGGCTCATTTACCCTGCCCCACCGCCATCGGCACCGTGGGGCAAGCTCGTTCTCAAGCGTCCCGATATCACCCTTCACGGTTGGATTGTCCATCCGGAAGCGGACTCCGCCTGGGTCGTGTTCGGCGGCAATGCGCTGGCGCTCAATCCAGTCGGCGACCAATGGCGGGACTGCACCGATCGCGCGATTTACCTCATGCCATACCGGGGCTACGAGGGCCAGGCGGGATCCCCCGGCGAAAAAGCCCTGGTTGCCGACGGCATCGCACTCGTCAAGCAGGTGGAGCAAGCGCATCGCAGGGTCGGCATTATCGGCGTCAGCCTGGGCACGGGCGTTGCCACCCAGGTTGCAGCGCAGACACAACCGGACCAACTGCTTCTGGTCACCCCCTACGACCGCCTGGACCTCGTCGCACAGGATCACTACCCCTACCTGCCGGTGCGATGGCTGATGAGAGATACCTACGACAGCGCCGCTGCCGCCGCGAACCTTCGCAACGTACCCGTAGCCATTTTGCAGGCCGACCAGGATGAAATTATTTCGGCGGCGCGCACGCAAGCCCTGGTGGCGGCATTTCCCAGCAAGCCCGTCCGCTGGCTCCACGTACCCACGTCCCACAATGGGGTATGGGAAAGGCCTGAGCTTTGCAGTTTTGTAAAGCGGGGAGCCACCTAACCACCTAAGGCTAGCCTGAAGTGGCGCACACGAAGGCGTTCAACTCCAAGCGTGGACCGTGAAACGCTTGCTGTCGACTAAGACCGAAACCCGAAAGGGGCACTCTCAACGAAGACTAGTCAAGGACTAGGCATGCGCAAGATATCCGCCATCATTATCGCGCTATGTCTGCTATTACCGTTGCAGTCGTGCACGTATCACGGCCAAACCGAAATCTTATATCCGCTCTCGGGCGACTTACCTGGCAACCTCGCCATGGCCGCAATTTACCTGCTTCCACTGACCGCCTTCTTGCGCATCAAGTATCGAATTTCAGCCATTCTCACTGGTGCTGGCGCGTGTCTGGCAGGACTGTACTTCGTAACGTTTACTGCGCCCTCCTGGGCGACCAACTTACTGGTGGGCTGGTACGCGTACTCAGTCAGCTCATTAGCCTACCTAGTAGCCTCGGCACTCGAATTTCGGCGTGTGATCAAGCCCAAGAAATTATTGAAGGATGGTGCCTCCGGCGCCACGTAGCCGAAGCGGAAAGACTTACTCTTGACCCCAAAATACTTCCTTAAAAACAACCGGGAAAAACGATGAAGTATTTCGCCAAATTGTTTGCCGTTCTATTGATAGCAAGTTCGCCCTGCGGTTCGCTTTTTGCGCAGCAAACAAACCTGAATTGCGTGACAGGCCCCGTGAAAAAGACGTACGGCAAAACGCCATGGCTCGTATACAGCTGCGATGACGGGCAGAGTATCGTCGTCGTTACCGCCCCCGGAAGCCCTGCTGCGCCGTTCTATTTCACATTTAACGGCGGCCGCCTTAGTGGCGAGGGAACCGGCAACAAAGCGGCTACCGATGCCGCCTACGACGATCTTCAGCGCTTGACGGATGCAGACATCAAGGCATTGGTGATACAGACCAAGAACACTGGATCTTAGGCACTGGCAGTCCTTGGCTATCTTTTTACGGGCCGCATCACAAACATCATCACAACGAATAACCGCCGTTCCGCCTTTGAAGACCGGCTGATGGCACAAATCGGAGCGCACACACTGCATGCTCCGGAAAATTTATTTTGCAACCCAGGGGACAACGAGTGGACGCGGACGAGAAGTCACATTCGCTTCATTACAAATCAAGCCGCGCCGAAGTCTGGCATTGGTACTGGAGCGCGTGGCGCTCCAAATATTGGTGGTGGCACCTGCTCATCGGAGCGGCCGCAACGTGGGAAACGTTAGCGGTCGAGGGCGGCGAGCTTTCACTATCTAGATGCCTGGTCCGATTCATCTGGATTACACCAACAATCATTGCCATCTGCGCCGCCTGGCCGCAGATCGCATTTAAACGCCAAGAGCGGACCCTGGAGGTTGGCCCCGAAGGCTGGTCCACTCGCATAGCCAAAAAGAGCGGTTCCAGAACCTGGCGCATGGTCGGGGCCATTCAAAGCAACGATGAATCCATCTTCATCGTCAGCACTTCGGGTAACGCATTGATCATTCCCAAGCGAGCGTTCCAGAGCGAAGCCTCCAGGGAAGCTTTTCTCACGGACATACGACGCTGGCATGGCTCCGGCAGTGGCTGAAGCGGGCCGATCCCGTCGACATCGCTGCCCCCAATTCTGCAGGAAGCATGATCGGCATTTTTCCCGCATCGCATGAAACCAGGGGCAATCACTTCTGCTAGCACACCGCCTCTCGCAAGCAGATCAATTTGCCCCATTGAAAATAAAATTGCTTTACACACCGCCACTCATTCTTTGGGCTCCCCCTGCCCTGGCAGGGCATCGGAATATGCCTCGCAGTCCGCAGAAGAGTCGACCGCACGCATGTCCCTGGCCGAAATCGCCAGGTTCGGCTGCTTCTCTATCTTCCGAATGGCAGAGACAAGGTGCGCCTGGGTCCAGCTGCCGCCAAGCGGGGGAGCTACGAAAGACACGTCTCCACGTCCACCTGCCGGCTCGACGAAACGAGCATTATTTTGTATGGAAAAATCCTGACGGCCACCCGAATTTGCCAGAACGAGCGTAAATACGGATCCTTCCGATTTGGAGCGATTCGGATAATTCACGACATAAAGCAGTGTCTTGCCCGGGTAGGACTTATCGTCAACAAGGTAGCCGAAGGTCAATGCCTTGGATTCCGAGTATGGGAGAAACCCCTTTTTGGCCAGGCAATGGGTTGCCTGACGCATGAGCGTTGGCTCAGGCTGTTGAGCATGGAGGCCACAGCTGAAACAAACGACAGTCACGAGCAATGGAATCTTCACAGAAAATGTCTTCATGACTCTTGGTAGATGAGTGCAAATAGTTTGAGGACGCGAGTTGACCGGGATGGCGCTAGCCCATCCCATTACAGAAAATGGCAACCGCCTTCTTCCGCTCAATGTCATATTTCAAATTGACCACTGAGCAACCGCCATCGAGAACTTGAGGAGCTTTATTCGGGCTCACAATTCTAAAACCGCGTCCCTTGCCAAGCACAAACTCTCCTATCAGGAGGTGCCGCCCTAGCACGATCTGGCCATAGTAATAACGCGTATAGACGGGAAGCGGCTTACTACCTGAAGGCATGACCAGTTGAGCTTCCACCGCGCTGATTTGCTGCGCCGTAGGAATCCACTGCGATGTGCCAGGCGCTTCACCAGCACGAGCAACGACCGTAAACAGCAACAATACGCTTGCGAACACACCATACAATTTCATCACTCGAAGCCCGAAGTGCTTCCTGATCACTTCTGATTCCTTCATTGCCTTACCTCAGTTCAGGCGGAATCCCGGTTTCCGGGCTCCTTTAAGCGTACAACCAACTTGCGACAACAATGATCAAAATTTGAAAGAAGACAAAATTCATCATTCTATGAACTACTGTCTTCTCCCCGTTGAAGCAGAAACGGAACATCACGAAAAGACTCAGCACCGACCACAGAAACACAATCAGATTATAGGGAACAGGCTTGCCTTCAAAGAAAGCCGAGGCCAACGACTCACCCGCAAAAAAAAGATGGCAACATCAATGAGATCGCTATCAATTTTTTCAACATTGACTAGTCGTATAAACCAAGTGAGACCATCATCATTCGAGTCATCCAGCGGCAGATGTTCTGGTTGGCGATGCCATGGCGGTGCGTTTGAGCAGAAGGCCAAGCAACAACCAGCACCGATGACCATGCATGCTTGACTTGCCCTCTCGGTTTTTGCCGTGTTAGCGATCCTTGGACTGAAGAGAACCCTCATCCACAAACGCTCCTTGAACCGCCGAGGTAGGCGCGCCGAGCTCGTCAAGAAAGCTGGTCTTGATTCGCTCCAGCACATCCCCTGTAAAACCGTAGCCAGATTGCAGCGCATTGGAAATGTGTCTAGCCAGATCCGCAAGTATTACGCCCCAGGCAAAATCTTCTGCTATGTCCGTAGATTCTGCGTACATGCCGACTTTTATCGAGCTTTCGAGCTTTCCCTGGGCGATCCAGACCCGCACCATTTCCACGGCATGAGGATCATCCAGGGCGGATGGTGGAACTAAAAGTTCTTTTAGCATCTTTGACGTTCTCATTTAACGTTGGCTCGATGATGGCATATTTCTTTGAATCCAATTGCCAGGACTCCTAGATCGGCACCCCTGTTGCAACACTTATCATCAATGTAGCCGCCAATCTCCTGCCAGCTCCCGAACGGTAATGACTTGACGCTCAAGGGTTTCTACGTCCGCCGAACTCCATTGCCTCTGATAACAGACTTGCAGCAATCTCGTGGCAACGCCAAAGGTTGATCTCAAAAGTTCCAAAGCAGAGGTTCGGCACTGAAACTGTATCTGCTCGCGCAAACCATCTTCGCACCGCACCTGGCATTCATCACCCGATGCTCTTTGAACTGACAGCCAAAATGGTCCATCCATAAAGCGGAGCTCGACTTCGTCTGTTCTGCCCATCACCAAACCGTTGAGGGCCGTAAGCCACCATTCGACGATTACGACCGCTGTGTCACTCCAAGCTCGTTCCGGAAACTGAAATATTCCGAAGTCGAAATATATGTTTCCGCTTATCGCACCGCTGCCTGATAAAGCCATTGACTGCTCTATCATTTCAACCCGAAGCTCTTGCATAGATGTTGCCTGCCCTTGGAATGCGTCATTCCGATCGTTCGTGCGCGTGTGTCGCGCCAGCCGAACCACCTTTGTCAATGATGGATTAAAGATGACGGGCCACGAGCGAGCCCTTCAGCCTACTGGACTCAAGCTCCCTTCGGATCGGATCCATCAGCATTTTTCCATAGCGTCACTATCCGATGCTCAAATGGCGGTCCCTTGATTACTTCGCGCCAATTCTCGATCCCCGGAAACTTTTCCCTGAGAAATTTCATAACGTTGCTGAAGTTTTTATCAAACTCAGATATCAGAAATTCTCGATCATCTGCACAACTGAAATAAATCATGACCTCATCACAGGTGACGGCATCGCGATTGATTGAATGAATTTCAAGAACGTCACCAAGAGGCAGCTTTTCTCTATGAAAAAGACCCACCCTACGAATCAAAGTCGGCGGCGCTTCGACAAGCTGCAAATAAGTCTCTGTTAAATTCAAGATAGTATTTTTCATCCCATCACATCGGCATCTGCGCCGACCCAGCTTATACCTCGCCACTACCCCAGCGAGGTACCTAGGGTCGTGGATCTATTGAACGACCACCTCTGAATGAAAACTTCCATTGTCATAGAAGAAGAGCAATGAACCCGCCTCGATCGCCTCGTACTCGATGGAGTCCAGTCGGATGTCTAGTTTTTTATCGGTTACGCTTGAATAAATGCCGGGCGGCCACTTTGAAATCACCCCCAGATAGGCCACGTCCTGCGGAGGACTGAGCACGGTCAGCTTGTAGTGACCACCATGCTCATCTGCCACCAGAAGCATCTGTAAATAGGCGCCATTTGCCCGACTTTTATATAGGCTAATGGCGATCATTTCTCTCGCGGAAGACTCGAAGTGACCACTCGTTATTCCCGGGCAATTTCCAACGTTTCGAGCCCTCCAAATGTGCTGGTCGTCCACCCGTAGATCCGAAACGTCGACGACGTGCCATCCTTCAAATTGCTTCCCAAGGCTAGCATTCAGTAACGGCGGAACGCATGCACTTTGCGCGAGCAAAACCGGCGCGTTGAGTGCGAAGAGAAAGAGCACCCCCGCTTTTATTTTCCACCTTGCACGACTCTTAGGCTTCATCGCCAACATTCTCCAGGAGGACGACCGGATGGATACCTGGCAAGCTCGTTGGCTTTGGTCAATTGATGCCAACCTCGCCTTCGAGCGCACGTCAAATCACCGGGAAGAAATGCGAGCAGCGGTTGCGGTCCCGAGTCCATGACCACACATCGCAAAGGATCACGCCAACCCCACAACCAACTCCCCCGAATTGATCAACGCCCCAACGCTCTCAAACCAGGTCCGTTAGCTACTCGCGGTATAGGACGTTCACAAACGCCCCTTTCGCCAAACCCCGGACCTCTTCCATCGTATCTACTTCCAACTCGGAGTAGGTAACCTCAACGCCCGAGCGAAGATGGCCTCTGGCCGTTTCCGGATCATGCTCAATTTCAATGAGCTTCCTGATGCCTGCAAACAGGTACTGAGCCTTTTCGCCATTGAGCTCCAAATGCCCATCTTCGCTGAGATCCTCATTCCCGCGACAAATTGCCTCGGCTTGCTGTAGCGCATCCTTCTCGTTCCCAGCGTCGATCAAATAGACATTTTCCTGAACCAGGTAGGTTTCTTGATGTTCGACCTTGAAGTAAAAAATGCCGTGGGCGCAATACCACATAACGGATCCTTGGAACCTTGAGGTGTCTCGTTTCGTTGGTCCGAATCTTACGATCTATATGCTGTTACTGAAGATGCCTTCCTGGCTGCTATTTCGTCCTCACCGCACGATAAAACACGCCCTCGAAGTCGATTAGCAATTCGTCCCGACTCTTGATGTAGATATCCTGGCCAGGAAGGGGAAATGCGGCAAAGCACGCACCCGACCTCCGATCGTTCAAGACGACTTCCTCAATACTTGAAGCGTCAACACCGACTTCGTTAAACCGTGTTCGCGTGTCAGTCAAAAAGTCGTCCGGCGATATCTCCAAGACCTTAATGGACTTGACTGGCACTGATTGACCGCAGGAACTAAGCACAGAACCGCTTACGCTGACAGTTGTACCCAGCAGCTTTTCCTGCTCAGAAACGCCAGGACCTTGGACATTCTGAGTTTTGTAGATGGACTTGAGCACCCAGGTTCCCCTAACGAGGTTCAGCTGCTCCATCGAACTGTCTTGACCCAGGCAAACGGATGCACCGAAGGCAAATACCAGAACAGCCAGGGCGGCGACTCCGGCTCGAAATCTCGGATCAATGTATTGCACCAGCCCCTCCCCGTCGAAATAAGCGAGCCTGCCAAGGACCACAAGCCAAGAAGATCATGAACATCATGACAAACGAATGGCATCGATTCGCTTTGCCAGTTCGCTTCCAGGCCTTCATCCTGAAATTTCAAGCCTTACCAAACACTTTTTCGTACCAAAATTTTCCTTCACAATTAAACCACTGCGAATTGCCTTCATTTTCCAGTGAAGCCAGATCTTCCATGGAAATGTTGTACCTATGACATATCGCAATAATTTCCCTCAAAGTGTCCTCATCATTGCGGAACTTGATCTCAATACTGTCCAGCACGCCGACGACCTCAAAAGAGAACACGTGCAGCCAGCTTAAAAAATCTGCTCGTCTCCGTCCGAACCAAAAACGGGGCATTTGAATTTCAAGGTCGTCACTTCACCATTCACTGCCCCACTCCTCCTAGATGCAGGTCAGGGATCCCTAGTATTCGCACTGCCATTGATTAATTGTCAAAATCCCGGTCATGCGCGTCGATAGCCTGCTCCAACGTCTCAAACCATTCGCAGCGATCTTTTGGTGAGGTCTCGATAAACAGCTCAACGAACTGCGCGTCGAGAAACTTAATTTGATCCAGCGTTATAGGCAAATGAAAAAAGTCGGCGTTTTGGACAGCAAACTTTCCCGTCGCCAAGTCGATAAAGCAAGAATATCGTATCGCTGTAGAATCACTTACATCTCGCCAAATTTTCAGCTCTTGATACAATCGACTCATTAATTTTTCCCTTAAATGAAGCACAGATCAGACAGACCTGGAACCCCCGGTATTTAGGCGAACCGCCCGAAACGCCCTGCCTGGCACCAGCGCTGATCCAAGCCTGTGAGCCATAGGCTGCGTTATCCGAGTCTGTCGCCACCTTGTGAGCAATGACCTAAATGATGAGCGGCCTCGATTTCTCTCTACTCATCCATCCATTCTGGCCGTTCCGCTTCTGGTCCAGCCCAACCCCAATCGCGAAACATTTCAATATACGACTCCAGGTCGTATGTCTCGTTGTGAAGTGGAGTATCTAGAACCGAAAAGCCATATCCGCCCGTCAAGAGCTCGCTTTGGTGTTCGCGGAGTTGACTGTAGTTCGAAAATATCAGCATGCCATTGACGCTGCCGAGATGTACGATCCTTGCTTCCGCCTGGACTGCTCCAGCTTGTGTCTTGATGACAAAGCCAGGCTCAATCTGTAACCCAAGCTCCCGACAAGCCGCCTTCAGGTAACTAAGTGATTTGCTCATTTTTTCTCATTGGTAACTGTGGAAGAGGATGAGACCGTGTCGTCACCCTCACTGCAATATGATCAGCAAAAACCACATCGAATCGCAAAGACGGCGCGCCGGAGCCACGGCAACACCCCCTACCACTGCGTTGCCAACGATGAGTCAGCTGATGGGCGGCTTATTTCTGCCGCTTCAGTTTTTATGTGAATTCTTCACCAGGTTGAAGCGTGACATAACCGTCAGTCCAACCGATGCGGCCAAGCACCTTTTCGCTGATGCAGAAACCGTCGGGAAGATCGCAGAAACCCGGCTTGTGCCGAACAGTCGCAAGTGCCGACTGTGCATCCTTCTCTGAGGCAAAGACGCCAATCAACTTAACGTCCTCGTGTCCATCGTCCCACTCGCGGACGTGGTCCAAAATCCAAACCCTTTCCACATCAGTCTCCTCTAAGCATTTCCCGTCGCGCTGCTGACAGATCAGAAAACCAAAGGCAACTACTGTTGCGGCAACAGGCCTGTCGCTCGTTTGTATCAGGCGGAACAACCGCGCTTGAATTCTGCACTGAGCCTTTGCCACTTTTCCAACGAACACCTTAGGGCAAGTATCGCCTTCGATCTCGGGCGTCCTTGGAATACAAAAATCGCCTAACGTAGTCCCGATTCCCTTCACGCCCGCTAGCCGCAAATCGTAGACTTGCTCCCGAATATGCCGCTGCGATTAGCTTCTTCAACTTCAAGGACAAGCGACTTCGCCTGATCGCCACCTTGATCAAGTGCGTTGCCAAGTTTTTTGACTCTCTCCAAGAATGCAATTTCGGATGGGCGTAGAGAGCCACTCCTGAATTCCGTTACACGAACTCCGCTGCGCTCCAAGATAGCGATCTCCTTATCCTCACCCGTCAATTCCCTTGAATAGTCGGCGTATGCCGTGACAATCGATTCCACTTGAATCCTTGCAGACCGATAATCACCCTGCAAAACGAGGCCACAGGCGTAACAATATCGCAAATCAGCGACTTGAATCTGGCTACCGTGACCGCTACGGAGGTTCGATTCTATTTTTTCTTGAACATAGTCAATGAAATGGCTCAAATCACCCAACTCTTTCACAGTCTCGTGATACGGGGCAATGCTATCTATATAAAATCTCTCAAATTCCTCGTTTCTCTCGCCCAACCTCTTGTTTTGCATTGCGATAATTTCAGAATATCCAAAGTGATGGCCTTCACGTGGAAGAAATAATGGCAATGCGTACTTATAAGACATTATGTACGACGGAGAACTATCAAAAGCAAAGCCCACCAGAACGCTTTTAAAGTCACGCCAATAGAACACCCCGTCAGCATATGCATACCCCGTCGGAAGACTCGAGAGAATTCGCTTGGCTAAACGCTTATCCATGGCCTTTAAATTCCATATCAGGGATATCCACTATTGAACGAAACGTCCAAAACGCCCAGCTCGAGATCTGCCTGGCTCAAACCTATACATCACCCCCTTCTCTTCAGCGAGGTCACGAAAGGCTTTATCCGCGACTGCCGCCGCCATTCGCGAGCTGCTACTTGTTCACCGAAGCATAAAGGCCAACCGCTAACGCAACCATAAACAAGGACATAGATACATAAAGGTTGCATTTGGCTGCTTTTGCCAAGGCTCTTTCCGAACTGCGCATCCCCTGCCCCGCCCGCCGATCCATGATTATTTTGTACGTAGTCGCCAACTCGGACTCAAAGGGCTTAGCGTTATTTCGAAAATCCGCCCAAATATCCGCGCCATGTCTTTTAAGTTTATTTTTTAGAATAAAAAGCACCACATAGTACGAAATAGCACTCAAGAATAAAATAGGAATGAAAATCACGATCGCATAGGCAAATATTGTTGGCATTTTGTGCCCCCCCCCCTATTAATCCAACTGAAAATTGCAATCCACCCATGGCGATCCGTCCGAGCCGATGCGCCCTCATTTACACGTACTGTAAGAGTCGACTTGCATGGTCAGTGGAAGAACATCAGATGCCGTTTCTGCCCCGAACAAGTCTCCTGCAACATCGATACAAGTTCCCGACGAAGGGGCGGCAAGATGGTGCTGAAACTGCAACTGAATACGCGTTTCGCCAGAAACCGATT
The DNA here is from genome assembly GCF_016904945.1 of Dyella mobilis. Classification (GTDB taxonomy): domain Bacteria; phylum Pseudomonadota; class Gammaproteobacteria; order Xanthomonadales; family Rhodanobacteraceae; genus Dyella_B; species Dyella_B mobilis. The sequence goes on along the minus strand of NZ_JADIKF010000039.1, from coordinate 654,656 downwards.
CGTAAGAGCCACTTTCAGGCACAGAGATTGCCTTATCTAACACCAGTATGTAGGCGGTAAACGTCATCTTAGGATCATCAAGCTTCACATTTTCGGCATGCATGAACCCATGCAATTTGGATTTGCTTGGCGCGTAATGATACGTGAAGTCCCTATCTGATTGAGCGGCAAGCTCTCCACTGAAAATGCTCAACGCTGCAAATGCGACCGAACACAATGTTTTCCTAATCATCGCTCCCCCGAAGATCAAGCCAAGGGATAAAACGGGCACCTTTTTCCGTTTCGCCCATAATTCTCATGGCACATCTATCAACTTATCGCTGACCCATGATTCCCCATGGCCCACCTCTGTTGCGCCACAATGATAGCCATGGATTAGCTGCTAGACGCCCCCATACAGCCGGCGAGAACGCTTCAAACTTCAGCTTCAACACATCAAGCGACAAATTCAGAGGAAACTCATTCCATAGGCCGACATCGCTGAAAATCACTCAAAACCAGGGTCCCGCCGATCGCTCAGTCTCATAACTTGCTCCTCAACAAAGCCGTTCTCATACAGGTCGCCGAATTCCCTGCAATAGGCTAAGCGAAGTCTATCGATCAAAAAGGATGGAATTCTATTCAGCCTGCAAGCATCCCGATCTTTCTCAATGGCAAGCTCAACCATCGCCGCATAAATCACGAGCGTAAAAACTAGCCCATCTAGGCCTACCGAAATCAACTTAATAGATCCATCGCCCATCGCGTAGACCCAACGGTCATTAATTCTGTAATGAATGGGTCTATCTTCTCGATCCTCGCCAATAAGTATTATCTCCTTGCTCAATAATTCAGGTTTGTGGAAAAACATATTAGGCGCAGCCCACTCGGGAAGTCCGACCTCCTCGATGATCTTCGCGTCCAGGGGCGAGAAGCCCAGCCGTTCCGCCTCCCCATCCTTTAAAAATAAGACCGGCGGATCGTCCCAGTAAATCTCATAGAAATCGTGCAAGCCAATCGCCGATCCCTCATTGTTGTTGAGACCCGATAAGCCAACCATGCTTTTCCAGCCCCTGTTCAGTTTTTCCTGAAGGATCTGGAGTTCCTTTGTGAGCATCACAAATCGTCCCATCCTTTTTTTCGGCGCGCCATCTTTGAAATGGGCGTGCTCTTGCGCCCTTGAAAGGTCGTCCGTCTAGTCAACCCGATCAACATTCTTAGGAAATTCGGTTTGCGATTCACCGCGACCCGCATTCGCAAGGCGCTAACTCGGCTTTTGCAAGACGATCAGCGCGGCCTGCGCAAGGTGCACCAATGACGGCCAATCGGGATGTGAAATATACGCACCTGAACCAACATCCCCCAAATCCTGACATAAGTTATCCAGCGCGTTGCATAGATTCCTGATTGCAACAGCCTCGCTCGCATTGCTCAATATGTGCCCGATCTCAGAATTAACGTCTTGAGCCAGATCTGTGTCATCGAAGAAAAAATGAAAAACGTCATCTATCCCGGACGAAAGTGGGTAGCTTTCAAGCCTTATCCACAGGCGTTCCTGCGTGCTTCTATCGGATAGTTCTTCAAGCAGACCAATCATCTCCTCTCTCTTCCATGACGCGGACACATTCATGTCGTAGTGCTTGTCAAGGTCAGCCATTTTTTAAACCATCACCAGATCGTGGACATCCACTATTTAAACGAAATGCTCAACGCGCCACGGTCGACACCCGCGCGCAGGCTTATACATAGCCCCTTCTTTGCGCCGGGGCCATGGAGAGCGTTATCCGCACCTGTCGCGCCACGTTGCCAGCGATGGGTCAATTGATGAGCAGCCCCGATGCCGCCCCGATTCGGCCCCAAAACGCGACTGCCCACAGGCAGTTCCTTTGCCAACGTGTACTCATCGCATTGTCCCCTGAGGCCAGCGCTTTGCGCGCAGGTGTGCGGGTAGAAATAATGCAAAGCTGCACACATCGTCAACAAGAAAAATTCGTGTAGCCATTCCAATACGACGCCAGGCAATCGACAGGCGCAGCCGGCTACACGAAACTCTTTCAGGCGTCATCCATCAGGGCGCAACTTCCGTCTTGCCGAGCTCTTTTCGCATTTTGCGAATACGCCCATACGCTATCTCGGCGCTGCTCTGCCCCATTTCCATCAGCACGGAAGCCGCCCATAGGGCTTTGGCGAGATCCTCTGGGTTGATGTCCACGTCCTGGCTCAACAGATCGGCAAGGCTTTGGGTGATGCCGCGTGCACCTTCCAGCAGCAGGCTGGCGTCGTCCACGAGTTTCAGGGGATGGCAAACGGGGGCGCAGTAGTAGCTGGCGTTGAGGGTGATCCAGGCACCTTGGGCGCGCTTCTTCATGGGTGGCTCCTTGCGGTGATCGATGCATGCGTTGCCGGTTGCACGAACGAACGGCTGGCTTCGGGCAATAGAAGGCCTGTCGCACGAGAATGCTTCGAAGGGTTCACGGTTTTCTCCACACGGTTAGATCACGCCGTACATTGCGTACGGCGTGAAGGGCTTGCAGGAAAAATCCTGCACGACTAATCGGAATGGGCTGACCGGATCAGTCGGACGCCCCGATGGCCCGACATCGCATCAGCCTTACGGTGGTGAAGAAATACGGGAGGGGTGCTCGGGAGCGAGGACGCGCGTGGGCGCGTGACGTATCATCGGGCGTAGCCATGATTAACTCCTACATAAGTTAATGGTGGTTAGCGGGTCGTATGGGTTGCACCCCGTGCGATCCGCGTTCTTCACTGCTTGTCGGGCGATGCGGTTCTCATCTGCAGAGGCTCGCCCGACGTTTCTATTGTCGCGTTCCCTGCCGTTTGGGCGCTGTCAGTAGAAGCTGATAAAGCGCTACGGTTTATCTCGCGCGACGTGCTCCCTCTCCCCTCCGGGGAGAGGGTTGGGGTGAGGGGTCGGGGCTTGCGACGAGGTATGTGCTTGCGTGGCGCGAGTGATTTTTGCTCTCGCACTAACGCAACGTCGCGCAAGAGCGGCCCCTCACCCCAGCCCTCTCCCCGGAGGGGAGAGGGAGTAGAGCGCGCACTAACGTGGCGTTGCGCAAGAGTGGCCCCTCTCCCCGGAGGGGAGAGGGAGTAGAGCGCGCACTAACGTGGCGTTGCGCAAGAGTGGCCCCTCTCCCCGGAGGGGAGAGGGAGTGGAGCGGTCTCACTTTGGATATGCGGTGGCTGCGGATATACGCGTCAACTGGCTATACCGAATGCCCGCTCGCCAGGTTAGGGTTAGCCCGGCCTTGCCTCCCGCTCGCCATTGCAGGATGCCCCATGACTTCGCCCGCCTCGCCTTCCGCTAGCCATGACGACAACACCGAATGCGCGGTCATCGAGCTGCGCCAATACACGCTGCATCCAGGCAAGCGCGATGTTTTGATCGACGTGTTCGAGCGCGAATTCGTCGAGTCGCAGGAGGTGCTTGGCATGCGGCTGCTTGGGCAGTTCCGCAACCTGGACAACCCCGACACCTTTGTGTGGCTGCGCGGATTCAAGGACATGCCGTCGCGCCTGGAAGGGCTGACCGGGTTTTATACTGGCCCGGTCTGGATGGCAAACCGGAATACCGCCAATGACACGATGATCGACTCCGACAACGTGCTATTGCTCAAGCCAGCCTGGAACGGTTCGGGCCTGGTGCACCGCCCGCTTGGTCGCGCGCCCGTTGGCAGCCAGGCGCAGCCGCCAGGCCTTATCGATGTAACCGTATTCGCACTGAAAGCCGCCGCCGACCAGCCACTGCTGGATTTCTGCAAACAGGAAATGACCGGCGTGCTGGAAAACGCCGGTGCGCACGATATCGCGTGGTATGTCACCGAGGATGCGCCCAATAACTTTCCGGGGCTACCGGTCCGCACTGGCGAACACGTATTGGTCGGCATCGCCGTGTTTCGCGATACGCAGCATTACGGCGCGTTTATCGAATCGGGGGCCTGGCATCAACGGGTCGCGCCCACTCTTGATGCGTGGCTGAGGGATGGCACCCAATCCATGCGGCTGGTCCCCACGCCGCGTTCTACGCTACACGATTAGCGCACCCCGATTCCGCCAAACTCAGTGCAACGTGCAGGTCGCGCTGGCGCGTGAAGCGACCGCGACCGATCATTGCACCGCCGGATCGTGCGTCGAGGTGCTGTACATGGCCTGGCGCATTCGCTACAAAGCGGCTCATGACCCATCGCATGCATGGCAGCGGCAAGCTTTGCCGCCGAGCCGTCCAGCGATCCGCACGCGATAGGCATCGGATTGGCGAATGAGGGGGCATCATGCGGAAGATCTTCTTCAAAAACGGCGAGCTTCGAACCGGCTGGGGAATCCTGCTTTTTGTGTTCATCGTGGTTTCCCTGCGGCTTGCCCAGTATTTCGTTCTTACGCGCCACCTCACGTTGACCCATCCACCCGACTTCCTGCTGGAAGAAGCCCTTCGCGCGGGCATCGTGATCTTTGCAACGTGCGTCATGGCGCGCGTCGAAGGCCGTAGCTGGCTGACCTACGGGCTCGGCGGCGCATCCCGAACCAAGCTGCTAGCCGTGGGTTCGGCCCTGGGATTCGCGACGCTTTCCGCACTCGTTGCGACACTCCTGTTTGGCGGTTACGCCACGTTCGCGAAAGAGCCAACCACCCTGGCATGGATAATCCTGGCCGGCATTGCTTGGCTGCTCGCGTTTTACGCGGTAGCGTTTTTTGAGGAGCTACTGCTTCGCGGCTATCTCCAGTATGCGTTGGGCCGGCGCATTGGTTTCTGGTGGGCGGCGTTGTGGTGGAGTGCCATTTTTATCTGGATGCACACGGGCAACGACGGTGAAACGCCGTTAGGGCTTGCGCAAACGGGCATCATGGCGCTGTTTTTCTGCCTGAGTTTGCGCATTACCGGATCGCTCTGGTGGGCGATCGGTTTCCATGCGTCGTGGGATTGGGCAGAATCGTTTTTCTACGGTACCGCCAACAGCGGCATGCGTTTCGGGTATCGGTTGTTGACGGAGTCTTCCCATGGCAACCCCTTGTGGAGTGGCGGAAGCACGGGGCCCGAGGGGAGCATCTTCTCGCTTTTCGTTCTGGTAATTCCCTGCATCTGGCTTGCGCTGCAATGGCGTCGTAGCAAGCCATCCATAGCAAAGGAAACGGCCTGACGTGGGTGGCTCACAGACAAACGCTTCCGACCAAAAACTTCTTTCAGCACCGGTGCGCGACTCTATTCACACCTTGGACTTTCACTGATATGGCTACCCACCAGGATTTCGTCGACTACGTAACCGAGCAAGTGGCCCTTGGCGATCGCTTCACCCACAAGAAGATGTTTGGCGAATACGCCCTCTACGTAGACGAGAAAGTGGTGGCGTTTGCCTGCGACAACAGTCTCTTCGTCAAGCCATCGAAGGCGGCAGCGACGCTCGCCCCCGATCTGCCGCAGCGCCCGCCCTATCCGGGCGCCAAGGATTATCCGGTTGCCGACGAGCTGCTGGACGACTCCGACGCGATTCGCCGCCTGATTCTCGAAACGGCGGCGTTGATGCCTGTGCCCAAGCCCAAGAAAGCGGCCGCACCACGCAAGCCGCGCAAATGACCGGCACGTATCCGGCGGTCGGTGCCTACGGGCTTGCCGCCGGACACACTGAGGTACCCGGCTGCATCGCATGGAATTCGATGGTCATGCCAAGGTCGTCCTGCGTGGGGGCGAGAAAGGATTCACCGTACACGCCGCGGTAGGTGGCAAGCGAACGCTCGTAGCCGCGCTCGACCCAGCGCTGCGCACGTCCAAGATCGATCACGCCGTAACTCGCGCCCAGAATGCGCGGACCGCCGCTGGCCATGACCTGCCCGGCCAGGCCGGCGCCTTGTGGTTGAAGTACCAGCAACGCGGTCGGGCCCACCGGCACGCAGAATCCCTGTGCGCCGACTTCCGGCAAGGTCACCGGCACTGCGTGGCCGAAGCCCATCTTCTCCAGCTGTTGGCGATCGGCATTGGCATCGGCCGATACCAGCCATATCGACGAGAGCATTTGCGCACCGTTGGGGTGCTCGCGCGTTACGCGGTAGTCGTCTTTATTGGAAGGATCGAACTGGTCGGGCGCATAGCCGCTGGCGTAATCGATAAAGAAAGTGTTGCTCGACAGCGGCGCACGGGTGAATGCAAACAAGCGCCAGCCCGGCTTTTTGCTATCGGGGCCGGAGAAGAACGGCGTAACGGCGTAGTGCAGCAACTGCAGCGAGCGGTGGATGGCATCCAATGACGAGGTGCGAAAACCAAAGGTGCGCGAACCCGGTCCACCCTTCAAGGCTTCCTGATCTGCTTGCATGCCCGGATCGAAGGTGGGATTGGGCCGGGTGATGCCGAGCAGTTCGATATAGCTGCCATCCGAAAAACGGACATAGCGATTGGCGACCCCATCGGGATCGTGTCCGGGCCGCACCTGGAAGCCAAGCTTGACCGCCATGATCGACGTGACCTGATCGATGCTGCGCCCCCACAGCAGGATGTGTTCGAGCTGGGTGGTGGACGCTGCGGGTGCGGGCGAAGGCGTGGAAGCCTGCGCGACACCCAGACACAAAAACCATGCCGAAATGACCAGAGTCAGGCGCATGCGTATCCTCGAAAATAAGATGACGGAGGCCGCGACTAGTGCGGCGCACTCTTTTATGTGCGTTTCACGCGTTGCCTGCAAGGACAAGTTCCGTGCGAAAACGGCCAATGCATGCAGCACGCCGCGCCTGGCATCGCCGCCATCAGGCGCTTGCACTTCGGCGCAGCGATTGCGGCGACGAGCCGAAGGCGCGCACGAAAGCACGGCGCATGCGATTGGAATCGCCAAAGCCGGTCGATGCGGCGATGTGATCCAGATGGGCGTGGCTGGTCTCGACCGCGACGCGGGCAGCTTCCAGCCGCAGGCCCTCCACCACTTTCGCGGGCGTTGCACCGATTTCCGCGGCAAAGGCGCGCGCAAAATTCCGCGGGCTCATCGCGGCGCGCTCGGCCAGGCGCTCCACCGTCATCGGTTCGCCGATGCGTGCGCGCATCCAGCTGATGAGATCGCCGAACCGTCCGGTCTTGCCGCCCTGCTCCACCAGAACGGAATACTGCGATTGTCCACCGTGCCGCCGCTGGTGCACGACCAGTTGCTGCGCCGCTCGCCGCGCGATGCCGGGGCCGAGATCGTCTTCGACCAGCGCCAGTGCAAGATCGATTCCCGCGGAAATGCCGGCAGAGGTCCAGGTGTTTCCGTCTCTCACGAACATCCGGTCGGCGTCGAGCCGTACCTTGGGATAACGCTGGCGGAAACGCTCGGCCGCGGCCCAATGCGTGGTCGCGCGCCGGCCGTCGAGCAAACCGGCATCCGCGAGCAGAAAAGCGCCGGAGCAGACGCCCGCCGCGCGGCGCCAGGTATCGTTGCCGAGCATCGCCGCGATATCGGCCTGGCCCTCTTCGACCTGCGCCAGATTGCCGCCCGATACGATCACCGTATCGAAATGCCGCTGTTCAATCGGCGCGGCAGCCAGGCACACGCCGGACGAACTGCGCACCACGCCGCCACCCGGAGCGAGCACGTGGATGGCATAACTGTCCGGCCGGAACCGCTCCGCCATTTCGAATACGGCAATCGGGCCGGCAGCATCCAGCAGTTGGAATCCCGGAAAAACGACGATGGCGATCTCGCGTCGCATGGTGGCAGGCGCATCCCTTGATCCAGTTGCCCGAAAGTGGCGTAAGCATGCGGTGGACGTCAAGGTGAATACGTCATGGTTGGCGCATCGCAAAATCCGCCTTGTCGTATCCCAAACCAAGCCATGACCTAAAAAAAACGATAGTCGCACTATTATTTTCGGGTGCGCCGAAACTCGTCACGGACATTCGGCGCCGGCAGCGTCGCTCAAGAAAGGAAGGTTTCATGGCCCGTATTTTCATCACCGGCAGTACCGATGGACTCGGCCGCGCGGCGGCGCAGACTCTCGCGGATGAAGGCCACCAGGTCGTTCTGCATGCACGCTCGCGCGAGCGCGCCGCGACGCTGACCGATCTTGCCAGGCAATCGGCGGGCGTGGTCGTCGGCGATCTCAGCAGCGCCGTCGAGACACGGAACATCGCCGATCAGGTCAACGCCATGGGCCGGATGGATGCGGTGATCCACAATGCCGGCATCTACCTTGGCGATCGCGACGCCACGCCCGAAGGGCATGCCAGAACCCTCGCCATCAACACGCTTGCACCCTACGTGCTGACGGCGCTGATGCAGCGGCCCGGCCGATTGATCTATCTCAGCAGCGGCATGCATCACGGCGGCGACGATTCGCTGCACGACATCGATTGGATCGAGCGACGCTGGAATGCAAGCCAGGCTTATTCGGAAAGCAAGCTGTATCTCACCGCATTCGCCTTCGCGCTGGCGCGGCGCTGGCCGGATGTGCTGAGCAACGCTGTCGATCCGGGCTGGGTGCCGACCAAGATGGGCGGCCGCGGCGCGCCGGACGATCTGCAGATGGGACACCTCACCCAGACCTGGCTTGCGGCCAGCGACGATGCGCCGGCAAAAACCAGTGGCGGTTATTGGCATCATCGCGAACCGCGGCAGCCTGCCGCGGAAGTATCCGATCGCCGCTTTCAGGATCGGCTTATCGCAAAACTGGCGGAGATGACCGGCGTATCACTGCCCTGACGGCAAGTCGGCCATTTCATAAAACGGCCGAATCTCGATGTCGCTCGGGCCCGGCATGGGATTGGGGCAGAGCTTTACCCAGGCGACCGCTTCATCCAGGTCTTTGACGTCCCAGATCCAGAAGCCGGCGATCAGCTCGTGGGTCTCGGCAAAAGGGCCGTCGGTAACGGTGCGGGCGGTGCCCTTGAACCCGACGCGCTTGGCCCGCGACGTCGGCTGGAGGCCTTCGGCCATCAGCAGGACACCGGCATCGCGCAACTTGTCGTTGAACTTGCCCATCGCGTCCATCATCTGGGCCATCCACTCCGGCGAGGCACTCTCCTTTTCGCTGGCTTCGGTCGCCTTCACCAACACCAAAACGCGCATGGTCCGTCTCCTGGGGCCTGATGTGGGAGCGACGAACCGCGTTTTTGAAAATCGACACCGTTCTGCAACATTTTAACGTCTGCCATAGGTGGCGCCGGCACGGGTTCCGGTTGTACAAATAGCTCCTTGCGCCCAGCGGTAGTGTCAAGAAGCGCGCAACGACACGGGAGGGGAATGAAATGGGCTTTCAACGGCGCCAGATACTTCAGGTCCTGTCGTATGCCTTCGGGACCAGCCTCTTTTTGCCTCGACGTAGCGCAGCCGCGTCGGCGCAGACCCCTGCCCCACCTGCAAAAGCCACCGCCAAACGTCCATCGGGAGGAACGGAAATGGAAAAGGTAGCCGGCATCGGAGGGTTGTTTTTCCGCGCGCACGACCCCGACACCCTGGGGCAGTGGTATTTGCAGCACCTGGGCATCGAACTCATGCCCACACGCGAAGGCGCCCCCGTCTGGGAGCAGGAAGCGGGACAGACCGTGTTTGCGCCTTTTCCGGAAAAAACGGGTTACTTCGGCGATCCCAGCAAGATGTGGATGATCAACTTCCGCGTGCATCACCTGGACAAGCTGGTCGCCCAGCTACAGGCCGCGGGGATCGAGGTGAAGGTCGATCCGCAGGCTTATCCGCATGGGCGCTTTGCGCATTTGCACGACCCGGAAGGAAACCCGATCGAACTTTGGCAGCCCGGATGAGGCGCTGAACGGCCTTATGCCTGCGCCAGGCGCTCCTTGAGAAATTCGATGAAGCGCTGCGTTTTCGCCGGCAGCAAACGGGTTTCGGTCAGCGCGTAGACCGGCATGGGCTTGCCGTGCCAGTCGGGCAGCACGCGGACCAGGCGCTTGGCAGCCACGTCTTCGGCGACGACTTCTTCGGGCATCAGCATGATGCCCATACCCAATGTCGCCATGCGGCGAATCAAGCCGACGTTGTTGATGGTGAATCGGCTGCCGATGCTGAGCTGCACCGATTGCGCGTTTTTACGCAGCGTCCAGATACCGCCCTTCTGAACGTTCAGGCATTCGTGCCGCTTGAGGTCCGCCGGCTTCTCCGGTTCGCCCATGCGTTTCAGATAGCGAGGCGCGGCGTAGAGGCGCGGCACCAGCGACACCAGCGGACGCGCGATCAAGTTGGAGTTGCTCGGCTCGCCCATGCGAATGGCGACATCGAACGGTTCGCTGATCAGGTCCACCTGCCTTGGCGTGAGATCGAACTCGAAGCTGATGCCTGGATAACGCTCGGCGAACTCCGCGATCAACGGCGCCAGGTAAATCACCGTAAAGTCCACCGGCAACGATGCGCGCAAGACGCCGCTTGGCTGAGCCAGCAGATCGCCCAATTGCTCGTGCGCCAATCGGGCTTCGTCAACGATGCGCTTGCAGCGCTCAAAATAAATCTGGCCCGCTTCGGTCAACTCCACCTTGCGGGTCGTGCGATGCAATAGGCGCAGGCCGATCGCTTTTTCGAGCGCGCCGATCCGTCGCGACAAGGTGGAATTGGGGACGCCGGTCGCTTCGGATGCGCCGCGAAAGCCCTTGGCTTTGACGACTTCCACAAACAGCGCCATGTCGTTCAAAAGCTCCACGATATTGCTCCATAAATGGATCAATGTTATCCACCATACCATCTTTATCCCATGGATGGCGTACCGCATGATGTCCTCAACCCGCTTCCGAGGACTTCCCATGAGCACCTTGTTCACACCCGTTCGCGTTGGCCGCCACACCCTCTCCAATCGCCTGGCGATGGCGCCGATGACGCGCAGCCGCGCCCAAGTTGATGGCACACCAGGCACATTGGCCGCCGAATACTATGCGCAGCGCGCCGGGCTCGGCCTGATCGTGACCGAGGGCACGCAGCCTTCCGACGACGGCCAGGGTTATCTCACCACGCCGGGCATTTATACCGATGCGCACGTCGCCGGTTGGCGCACGATTGCCGACGCCGTGCATGCCAAAGGCAGCCGCCTGTTTATCCAGCTGATGCATGCCGGGCGCATGTCGCATCCGGACAACACGTCACACCATCGCCAAGGTGTTGCGCCTTCGGCCATTGCCCCGGGCGCGCCGATGTTTACCGCCAAGGGTATGCAGGACATCCCCGCACCGCGCGCCTTGAGCACTGACGAAGTGCGGCAGACCGTTGCCGATTTTCGGCATGCTGCGCGGCGCGCGATTGAAGCCGGTGCCGATGGCGTGGAGATCCATGGTGCGAACGCGTACCTGGTGCAGCAGTTCTTTGCACCGAGCGCCAACGTACGCACCGACGAATACGGCGGCTCGATCGAAAACCGTGCGCGCTTTGCCATCGAAGTCGTGACCGCGATTGCCGAGGAGATCGGCGCCGATCGCACGGCCATCCGCCTGTCTCCCGGCACCACGATGTGGGGTATCGACGAAGGCCCCGACGGCCCGGAGCTGTATCGCTACCTGGTCGGCAAACTCGACGCGCTGGGACTGGCCTATCTGCATCTGCTGCACCAGGGCAACGACGCACTGCTCGCCAACATCCGCGAACGCTGGCAGCAGCCGCTGATCCTCAACCGTCCCGGCCGCTTGCGCGAGCAGATCGGCAGCGATATCACCGCAGGGCTTGCCGACCTGGAGTCTTACGGCCAGATGATTCTTGCCAACCCGGATTTCGTGACGCGACTGAAGAACGATGCGCCGATGAATGATGCCGATCGCGCGACGTTCTTTGGTGGAAATGAGCGGGGTTATATCGATTACCCGACATTGAGCGAAGCGGTGGCGGCTTGAGGGCGGCACGGCTCCACAAGAGCAAAAGCGTTACCCCCTCCCAACCTCCCCCTGCGCGCAGGGGGAGGAGCAAATCAATTCGCAATCACAGATTTGCAAAAATTCACTCAACTTTCGGAAAGACTCAGCTGTTCCAGGTCGGCAATCAGGCTCGGACCAGTCGGCTGCCATCCCAATTTTTTCCGCGTCTGCTCGCTTGAAGCAGTCATGTCGTGGCTGGTGAACATCGCCAGCCAACCGAAAAAGCCTTGCGCTTCGTCTGCCGTGATGGATTTCACCGGAAGGTTCAAACGGCGGCCAAGGGTATGTGCGATATCGTGCATCGACACGCCCTCCTCCGCCACGGCGTGATACTTGGCATTCGGCTCCGCCTTTTCGAGCGCCAGCCGATACAAGCGCGCCACATCGAGCACGTGTGCAGCCGACCAGCGCGTGCGTCCCTCGTCGATATAGACGCATGCACCCTTCTCGCGATAGACGGTGATCGCGTAACTGATCAGCCCCTGCCGGACTGGATCATGCACTTGCGGCAGGCGCACCACTGACACGTTGACGCCCTCGGCGGCTACCGCGGCGGCCGCCTCTTCCGATGCCGCGCGCGGAATCACGTCGGCGCCGACGGTCGTATTGTCTTCGCGCGCCGGCTGACCGGGGACGGTATTGGCGATACCCGTTCCGGAGGTGACGATCAACGGACGGTTGGAACCGGCAAGCGCCGAACCCAGCGCGGCGATCACGCGCCGGTCGTCTTCGCAATTGGCCGCGAAGGTCGAGAAGTCGTGGTTGAAAGCCAGGTGGATCACGCCATCGCACTGAGCCGCAACCTGTTTGAGGCCGTCCAGGTCGTTCACGGAGCCGCGATGCACTTGTGCGCCGGTGGCTGCGAGCGCCGCTGCCTTGTCCTCGGAACGGCAAAGGCCAAGCACCTGATGGCCCGCCGCGATCAATTCCTTCACCACCGCTGAGCCGATGAATCCGGTGGCACCTGTTACGAATACGCGCATGAGCTAAGTCTCCAAGGTTCGCTGGCGACAAATCTCTACCCCGGGATTATGCTAGTAAAGTAGTGAAATTATCCTGTTATAGAGATTAATAGGATGGACGCCCAGACCACCCACGAGAACGCGCTCGGAACCTATTTGAAGAACTGCCGGATGAAACTCGATCCGGCGGCCTTCGGCTATCCGCCCCAGCGCCGCCGCACACCGGGCCTGCGCCGCGAAGAGGTCGCGCAGCGCGCCAACATCAGCCCGACCTGGTACACCTGGCTGGAACAAGGACGCGGCGGCGCCGCCTCGGCGGATGTGCTCGATCGTATCGCCGGCGCGCTGATGCTGACGGAGATCGAGCGCGAACATCTGTTTCTGCTGGGCCTGGGCCGCCCGCCGGAGGCTCGCTATCAAAAAAGCGACGGCGTCACGCCACGGTTGCAACGTGTGCTCGATGCGCTGGATCCCAGCCCAGCATTGATCAGAACCGCTGCATGGGACGTGGTCGCCTGGAACCATGCAGCCACCGTGATGCTGATGGACTATTCCTCGCTACCGCCCGAGCAACGCAACGTGTTGCGCTTTATCTTTCTCGATCCGCGCGCACGGGTCGCGCATTACGATTGGGAAAGCGTGGCGCGCGTCGTGTTGAGCACGTTCCGCGTGGAAGCAGTTCGTGCCGGGGCCGCTGCAGAAGTGGAACCGCTGATCGAAGAACTCTGCCGGCTGAGCCCCGAATTCAATGCCATGTGGCGCGACAACGACGTGCGCAAGCCCGGCATTGAAGCGGTCAAGCATCTGCGCCATCCGGTGCTCGGCCCAATCGCTTTTGAGTATTCGGCCTTCGCGGTCGACGGCCGACAGGATCTCAGCATGGTGGTGTACAACCCGGCGACACCTGCGGACGCCGAGCGCATCCATTCGCTCATCGCGGCGCAGGCGCCTGCGGGTTGATGCACCTACTGCTGCAATGGCGACCACGCTTTCCAGATCGCCATGATGCCCTTGCCATAGGCTGGATTGTCTTCGACGCTGGAGTTGGCGATGAAGACAAAACCACGATCGCCGTGCAGCGACACATACGCATATGACGTGACACCCGGGTCGCTGCCGTTGTGGCCCACACCCGCCACTAGCTCGTTATAAGACCAGAACAGCCCCTGGTTGGGATGCTTCAAGCCCGAGGGCAATTTGCCCGGCTGATACTGCGGCGCCAACGCCATCGCCACGACCGCGGCATCGAGGGGAGACGACTCCCCGGCGCGGGCGCGCAACACGGCTTGCAGATATTTCGTCACGTCCCGACACGTCGTGTGCATGCTGCCATCGGCATAGGTGACTTCCGTATACGGCTTCAGGGCCTTTCCCTTGCCGTCGAACAAGGCGGTGTCGCGCGGCGATTGGTGATAGGCAAAAGAGGTGTCCTGCATGCCGAGCGGCTGAAACACGTGCTCGCTAGCGTAGCGGCTGAACGGCTCACCCGTCTTGTATCCGATGATCACCGCGGCAAGGTCGGCTCCCAGGTTGCTGTATTCGTAGTGGGCGCCCGGCTCGTTGTCGCTGAAATTGGCGGCACTGAACCACTCGCCACGAGGATCGGTATAGCGCCGCACGAAGTCCCGCATGCTCATGCTCGGCGTATGGCCGTCCTGGTAGCTCTTGTCGTATATCGGCCCGTCGACCAGACCGGAAGTATGCGTAGCCAATTCGCGCAAGGTGATGGGCGTATTCGGGAACCGGGGGTTGCGCACTTTCCAGGGCAGGTAGTTGTCGATCGGCGCATCCAGGTCGATCTGCTTTTTCAATGCGAGCTGCGCCAGCACCAGGCCGATGACGGTCTTGCTGACCGAGGCGATCGGCTGGATGGTGTCCACGCCGTATTTCTTTTGCCTCGCGGCATCGGCATAACCGTCGGCATATTGCGTAAGCACGTGGCTTCCGTCAAAAGACATTGCACAACCGCCGGGCAAACCCGAGGCGGCGAAAGCGTCTTGCACATTTTTTGATGTGGCGGGTGCATCAGCCATGGCCGACGCGGCCACGCATACCAAGAGCGAAAAAGTAAATTGAATTGCGCGCACGTGTTCAATGCCTCCCTGAAATGACCGATCCGTCGTAAAGTCGATCCACCAAGCCCTCCTTTTTGAAAAGCTGGGCTCGCCATGGTCTAAAACCCTCAATCCGCAATATCCCGCGCAACGATCTCCACCAGTTCGAAGTGCAGCGTCACCAGTTGAAACCGGTCGTGCAGATCCAGGTGCGGCATGCAGCGGATGTGGCATTGGCGAAATTCTTCGGCGTTGGAAAACGTTTCGCCGCGCCAGACTTCTTCCGGAATGTTGCCGAATTCGATCGTATAGACCTTGGTGGCCCGGATGATGCAGCGCAGGCGTTGTTTCAGGTCATACACTTCAATGACGTCGCCCGGCTCGTAGCTGCCATCGCAATACTCGTTGTACGGCTTGTAGTAGTCCTCGACGGTATCGGCCGTAACCGTCTTCCGGCCATCCATTACGCTGCGCGGAAGACTGTCGTCGTTCTCGTCGGCGCCCCAGAACGTCAATCGCTTTCTTCGGTTCATCCTTGCCTGCCTCTGCATCTCGATTCGGCGGGAAGCTCTTCACTTCCCCATCCCTGGAAAATATCCCGGCGAGCTTAGCGCGACGGCAGTGCCGGATCGCTGCCGCGACGAAGTGCCTCGCCTGAAGCATCAGCCATGCCAAAAATCTCAATTCTGAGACGCACAGACAATACCAGCACAAGACCTGTCACTTGTCATGACAGTTTGTTTCAAATCGCGTCGCGCCAAATTCATTGATATCGATTTCAGTCGTCACGGCACGCACCGGCGGAAAACGCCTTCCCGGTCCATTTGAATGTCTCGCGCCGCCTGCTCAACGTCACGAAAATTGCTTACTATCACGCAATGACTACATCCTCTTCAGAAACATCCAACAATGTCCGCCGCGGCAGCATCGCCTGCGTCGGCCTGGGCATGACGCTCGGCTCGCACCTCACGCCATTGGCGCGAAGCTATATCGAGCAGGCCGACGTGGTGTTTGCGGCGGTTTCCGATAGCGTCGTAGAGGTATGGCTGGAACGCATGCACCCGGATGTGCGCAGTCTTCAGCCCTATTACGGCGACGGCAAGCCGCGAATGAAGACTTACCAGGAATGGGTCGAGCTGTTCATGGGCGAAGTGCGCGCCGGCAAGCGCGTGTGCGCCGTGTTTTACGGACACCCCGGCGTGTTTGCCTGGTCGCCTCACAAAGTAATCAAAGTAGCGCGTGCCGAGGGCTTCGAAGCGCACATGGAGCCTGGCATTTCTGCGGAGGATTGCCTTTACGCAGACTTGGGTATCGACCCTGGCCGTCTCGGTTGCCAGCATTTTGAAGCCAGCCAGCTGCTTTTTTTTGAACGCCGCATCGATCCCACTGCCTATCTCGTGCTGTGGCAGGTCGGTGTAGTGGGAGACTGGTCGTCGAAGAAACTTCAGACAGGATCCGAGCATCGGCAATTGTTGGTGGACCTGCTCAGCAATGATTACCCGCTGACACACGAAATCATCATCTATCGCTGTGCAACGCTACCGATCGACAAGCCACAAATCCGGCGCATTGCCTTGCATGAGTTGCCGCACGTCCCGTTGACCACGGCCGAAACGGTTATCCTGCCACCCGCAGCCGAGATGAAACAGAACGTCGCCATGCTGGAGCGTTTGCAGGCCTTGGAAGGGGCCGAGGCATTCACGTGAATTTCGCACCCCGCCCTCATCATCCAGCGATCGCCGGGGACGCGGCACCTACGATTCGTTTTGTGCCGCACATTGATGCAGTCTCGTAACCAGGATTTTTAGCCCGCATCGCACCGATGCACGTACATCACATGGAACAGGGGAAAACCGTGACAGATACGATTGAATTGCTGGAAACCATTGGCAAAAGTGCCGTGCTGCGCCACGCACCCACCGAAGAACTGATGCGTGAATTGGAACGAGCCGACGCCTCGGATGCCCTGAAAGCTGCAGCAAAAGCAGGTGATGGCTCCTTGCTCGGCGAGGAATTCGGCTACAAGACCATGCGAGTGGTCGATTCCCATGCTCCATGCCGCGAGGAAGAAGACGTACCGGAACGCGAGCCTGCCAAAGAAGATCCCAGCCGGAGACCTCATCCCGATCAGAGCGAATCCGCGCACTTCTAATAGGCGGTATCCGGATGTCGCCAAGGAGGCTTCACACCAAGCCATGGCTCTTGATCGGGGCCGTGGCTTTTGGTGTTTCCGCGCAGCCTGCGGTTACGACGACGGCGCCGTCCGATACCGCCGTATTGCTGGCACAAACCGAAAGTCTGCGCACCGTTGATCACCCGCGCTTTCTTCGCCTTCTTGGACAGCTCGATCAGCAAGCTCCGCACATGTCTACGCGTGAGCGGTGGCAATTGCGCTATCTGGACGCATGGCAGGCCTCTTACCAAGGTGACTACGCCAACGCCGACCTCGCGCTGCGGGACCTCATCGATCATTCCAACGATCAAGTCATCGCAACGAAAGCATCCGCACTGCTCATGGATGACATGCGCACCTCCAAGCACTACGAGCAGGCTTTTGAACTCGCCAACCGCTTGGTCGCCAATCTCCCGAACATCCAGGACGAAACGGCTCGCTTCATGGTCCTTTTCTATGTATCCCAACTGCTCACGGCAGCCGGGCAATACGACCTTGCAGCTAGCTACGCTCTTCAAACGACGGAAGTTCGCGCGCCAGGAGAAACACAGTGCGCACCCAAAACGGTGCTTCTAACTACGCTGTATGCCGGTCACAAGCTGAACTCTTCCAACCCCGTATTTCAGCAAGCCATCGATGCATGCCGAGCATCGGGACAATCCGTATTCTTGGACTCGGTCTGGCTGGTGAAGAGCGGTCTGTATCTGGATGAAAATCAGGCCGAAAAAGCCATTTCCCTGCTTGACCGCGTCATGCCCAATATTCGCGCGGACCAATACCATACCCACGTACTGGTTGCCCAAACGCAGCTCGCCCAGGCTTACCTGAAACTGGGAGACGACGACAAGGCGCGCGAATCCGCGCTCGCAGCCATTGCCATCAGCGATCCGGGCGATACCAGCGAATTCCTCAGAGACGCCTACCAAGTGCTTTACAGCATCGAGAAAAAGCACGGTAACGCAGCGACGGCACTGGGCTATTACGAACGCTACGTAGAGCAGGACATCGGCTATCTGAACAACGTAAGCGCAACGGCACTGGCTTACGACGAGGCGCAGCAGCACACGCTGGCGCAAAAACTCGAGACGGAAAAGCTCAGCAAGCAGAACAACATCCTCGAGCTGCAACAGGCCCTCAACACCAAAGCCATGGAAACCAGCAGGCTCTATATCGCCATGCTGCTGATGGCGCTGGTCTTCATCGCTTTTTGGCTGCTTCGGCTCAAGCGCTCGCAAATGCGCTTCAAGCAGCTCTCCTGCCTGGACGGGTTGACCGGCATCAGCAATCACCAGCATTTCATGAGCGAGGCCATGCGCATGCTTGGCATGCTGGAAAAAAAGCGCAGCCCGGCCTGCCTGATATCCATCGACCTGGATTACTTCAAACAAGTCAACGACAACTACGGACACGCCGTTGGCGACTCCGTGCTACGGCATACCGTCGCCATCTGCCGGCGCCAATTGCGCTCGAGCGACTTGTTCGGGCGTCTCGGCGGCGAGGAGTTCGGCATCCTGTTGGCGGATTGCCAGCGCGAGCAAGGCATTGCTACCGCCGACCGCATCCGCAGGGCCATCGAAGCCAGCCCGCTCGATGCCGATGGATGCGTCATATCGTTTTCCGCCAGCGTAGGCATGGCTTGCACCGAAACGGCCGGCTACGACCTGCAGCGCCTGTGCCGGGAAGCGGACACGGCGCTCTACAAGGCCAAGCGAACCGGACGCAATCGCGTGATCGCGATATCGGCAGCGGGGGCCGGATAAGCGTCTGAAACGGTCCGTAACGAGCATCGCCACCTCGGCGCAACGAAGGAAACCCGGTGACCAACGCGCAGATGAGAAAGGCAACCATCAAAGACGCACCAACGGTGTTTGCGCTGCGGCGCGAGGCCATCCTTGCTCAATGCGCCGGGCACTATCCGGTACGCGATCTTGAAATCTGGACCTCCGGTGCGATGTCGGACACGTTTGCCCGTCGCGTCGGCGAACTGTTCTACGTCGCCGACGTGGAGGGATGCACTGCTGGAAGCGGCATGATCGATCTTTCCACCGGCAAGATCGACGCCGTTTTCGTGCGCCCCGATTGCATGCGGCGCGGTGTGGGGCGAACTATCGTGGATCATCTGGAACGGCTTGCGCTGCGCGCCGGGCTCTCCCACGTACACCTGGAAGCCACGTTGAATGCCGCACCATTTTATCGAGCCCTGGGGTTCCAGGACGAAGGCGAAAGACTCTATGAATCCTCGCTCGGCGTGAGCCTTGCGTGCCTGGCCATGAGCAAGCCGTTGCAGGGCGGCTGATAGATCCCACGTCAAGCTTGTCGTCCGGCGCGTCAGCGCACTTACCTGCGCACCGCCGCATCCTGCAAAATGAGGGAAGCGACAGCCGCGATCCCCCTTCGAGCGGCTGCCCTTCTCCCCGCGCCTTTGCAGGAGTCATCGATCATGGCAACCCGCTCCCACGCTTCCCTGCTCAGCCTGCTCGACATTACCGTCCCGATTGTCCAGGCGCCGATGGCGGGAGTTTCCTCGCCGGCGATGGCCGCCGCGGTGAGCAACCAGGGCGGCCTGGGTTCGCTGGGTGTGGGTGCGATGACGGCGACCAAGGCGCGCGAGGCCATTCGGCAGTTTCGTGCGTTGAGCAACGGTTCGCTCAACGTCAACGTATTCGTGCACCAGCCGGCGCGGGGCGATGCGCAAAAACAGGCCGCCTGGCTGAAGCGTCTGAATCCGGAGTTCGAACGTGCGGATGCCAAACCGCCGGAAGCCTTGCACGAAATCTACACGTCGTTCCTGGTCGACGACGACATGCTGGCCACCTTGCGCGAAGAGAAACCGCGCGTGGTCAGCTTTCACTTCGGCGTACCGCGCGCGGCGCAGATCGATGCCCTGCGCCGCGCCGGCATCGTGCTGTTGGCCAGTGCCACGAATGTGCAGGAGGCGCTTGCGCTGGAAGCGGCCGGGATCGACGTCATCGTTGCCCAAGGTTACGAAGCCGGCGGCCATCGCGGCGTCTTCGATCCGGATGCCGAGGACAGTCGCCTGGGCACCTTCGCACTGACCCGTCTGCTGGCGCGAAAGACCAAGGTTCCGGTGATTGCCTCCGGCGGCATCATGGATGGCGCAGGTATTGCCGCTGCCCTGGCGCTGGGTGCAGGCGCCGCGCAGTTGGGCACGGCATTCGTCGGCACCGACGAATCGCTCGCCGATACGGGCTACCGGCGTGCGCTGTTCAGCGACTCTGCGCATCACACCACCATGACGCGCGTGATTTCGGGGCGTCCCGCGCGGTGCCTCGCCAATGCCTTCACGCAGTGGGGCGCCGACGTACCCGACGAGGCAATTCCCGCATATCCGATCACCTACGATGCCGGCAAAGCATTGAACGCCGCAGGCAAAGCCGCGGGCATGCCCGGCTACGGCGCGCAGTGGGCAGGCCAGGGCGCGCCGCTGGCGCGTGCGATGTCGGCGCATGCGCTGATGCAGGTATTGAAGAACGAACTGGAGCAGGCCCTGTCTTGAAAGACGCGACACACGTGAACCCGACACCCATCCGCGAGCATTGGATACCCACCGAGCGCGGCAAGCTCTACGCGAAACAGTGGCAGCCTGTGTCGGGGCACGTCGTTGACGACATTCCCATCGTGCTGTTCCACGACTCGCTGGGTTGCGTTGAATTGTGGCGGGATTTTCCGCAGCAACTCGCCGATACCGCATCGCGCACAGTGATCGCCTACGACCGCCTGGGCTTCGGCCAATCCGATGCGCACCCCGGAACATTGGGCAACGGCTTCATCCACGAGGAAGCGCGCGGCGATTTTCTGGCCTTGCGGCGCCATCTGGGTATCGGTGCGTTCATCGCCTTTGGCCACAGCGTGGGCGGCGGCATGGCCGTGGGTTGCGCGGCGGAGTATCCGGACGACTGCAAAATGCTGATCACCGAATCGGCTCAGGCTTTCGTCGAGGACCGCACGATCGCCGGCATCGAGCAAGCGAGGGTGGCTTTCCAGCAGCCCGGCCAGCTCGAACGCTTGAAGAAATACCACGGCGAGAAAGCCGCTTGGGCCTTGCACGCATGGATCGACACCTGGCTCGGCGCCGGTTTTGCCAACTGGTGCCTCGACGAAGACCTGCGTCGCGTCGCCTGCCCCGTGCTCGCCATCCACGGCGATGGGGATGAATATGGCTCCATCCACCATCCGGAACGCATCGTCGGACTTTCGCCAGGTGTATCCCGGATGGAAATTGTTGAAGGCTGCGGACACGTGCCGCACCGCGAACAGCCGGCGCTGGTGCTGAGTTTGCTGCAGCGTTTTATATAGCGCAGAAAGATTCGCCCGGTGGGCAACACACGTGTAGCATGGAGAGCTTGCCGGAGTTCAACCATGCGCCTCACCTATCAGACCGATTACGCGCTGCGCCTGCTCATGTTCCTGGCGGTGCAAGGCGAGCGCCGCTCTTCGATCCACGAAATCGCCACTCGATACGCGATTTCCGAAAACCATCTGATGAAGGTCACGCAGCGGCTGGCCGCGCTCGGCTACGTCGACGCCCTGCGCGGGCGCAGCGGCGGACTGAAGTTGGCGGGCCGGGCGGAGGATATCCGCATCGGCGACGTCGTTCGCGCCATCGAACCGGACCTCGCCATCGTGGAGTGCTTCGGCACGGACAACCAATGCGCGATCACACCCAGCTGCACGCTGCGCCACGTGCTGGACGAAGCGCGCACGAGCTTTCTCGATGTATTGGATAGCTATACGCTGAAGCAGTTGGTGGCGCGACCCGGTAAGCTGCGGATCGCGCTAAACATCGTTTCTTAAGCCAACGCCGCGCCGAAGAATTCGGCATGGATGCGCGTATCCGGTATGCCCGCCTGCTTCAACGCATCGATCTGCGTGGTCATGAATCCGCGTGGGCCGCAGACGTAGTAGTCCGCGTCAGCAAGGCGATCGTTCGCGGCAATCTGCGCAGCATCCATGCGTCCGTGCTTGTCGTAGTGCACGCCGGCTACGTCATGGACACCGACGTTCTCGTAATAAATTTCCACGTCGAGACGCTCGTGCCGTGCGGCCATCGCGCGGAGCCAGTCGTTCATGGCGTGCACTTCGCGATTGCGCGCGGCATGCGCAAAGTGGATGGTGCGCTCGGGTTGCTGCCGGGTTACGTGGCCGAGCATGCCGAGCATCGGCGTGATGCCAACCCCGCCGCTCAACAACACCAGCGGCGTCGCCTTTTGCTGATCCACCACGAAGTGGCCCTGCGGGAAGGACAGTTCGATCACGTCGCCCTCGGCGACATCCACGTGCAGCATCGTGGAAACCCGTCCTGAAGGCGCGTCGCCGTGTCCGTCTTCGCGCTTCACGGTAAGGCGCAGATGTTCCTGATGCGGCGCATCCGACAAACTGTATTGCCGGATGCGCGCCATGCCTTCGGCATCCACGATGCGTACCGAGACAAACTGGCCGGGCTGGAACGGCGGCAACGCTCCGGCATCGGTGGGCTTCAGGTAGAAGGACACGATCTCGCTGCTTTCGCGTACCACCTGCTGCACGTGGAACGGGCGCCAACCGCTCCAGCCACCCGGCACGCTGGCCGCTTGCGTGTACAAAGCCTGCTCGGCGGCAATCAGCAGGTCGGCAAGCTGGCCGTATGCGGCGGCCCAGGCGTCCAGCACTTCCGCGGTGGCGGCCTCGCCCATCACTTCGCCGATGGCGGCCAGCAAATGGTGCCCGACAATCGGGTAGTGCTCGGCGCGGATGCCCATGCTGACGTGCTTGGCGGTGATCACGCCGATCACCGGCGCCAGCACCGAGGGATCGTCGATGTTCTGCGCGTAGCCGAGCACCGCCATGGCCAGCGCCTGCTGCTGCTCGCCGCTGGCCTGGTGGCTCATGTTGAACAGATGCTTGAGTTCGGGATTTCCCTCGAACATGCGCGTGTAGAAATTTCTGGTCAGCGCCAGTCCGTGAGCTTTCAGCGCCGGTACGCAGCTCTTGACGATGTCGCGCTGGGCTTGGGTCAGCATGGGTCGTGCACTCTCGCTCTTAAAGATGCATATATTATGCATCTTTAAGAGCGAGCCCCGTCCCGCTGCGACGCCTTGCCACGGCGGGCAAGGCGTCGCGCGGTTCAGTCGGAAATGGCCAGCACGCAGTCGTCGGCGCCGTAGCTACGGCAGCAGACCTCGAAAATCGACAGGCTGTCGGGCGGCAGCACCGGGCCTAGCAGTCCTTCCAGATAGCCGATAAAGAACTTGCAGCCGGAGGGATGATCCGGCCGGCACAGCGGACTGTTGCGGATGTGCAGCCCTTCGCCCTTGTATTCCACTTCCAGCATGGACCCAAGCGCCGGCACGCCGATGCGTCGGATCGCTTCATTCAAGCCGAGCTTGCCGTTGGCCCGGTAGTGCTGCATGAAGAGCCAAGTGCCGGTGCGTTGTCCCATCGCGTGCAACGATGATTCGAGCGCTGCAGCGGCCACCGATTTTTCCAACGCGTGCAACGCCGGGAAAATGCCGGGGTAATCGCTTTGCAGGCGCGGCATCAGCTTTTCGATCGTCTCCAGATCCGGCCCCAATGACATGGGCTCGACGTACGGCTCTACCGGTATCGGCATCGGCGACGGCGCGGGCGACGGCTTGGGCTCGAGCAGGAACGTGAAATCCGGGTCGGGCTCCGGTGCAACCATGGGCTTGGAAGCTTGCGGTGCTTCCTGCGGAACAACCACAGCTTGCGTCGGTTCGGCCTTGGCCGGCGACGGCAAAACCACTGCCTCCACGACGGGTTCAGGCGCCGGTGGCGCGGGCGGCGCCTCCCTGGCGAACGTGCGTTCCGCCGCGAAATGCGACCTGGCGACGCCTTCTTCGAAAGGCAGCACCTGGAAACTGATCAGGCGCTCGTGTGCATCCAGTGCTGCTTCCAGCACTCGTTGCTTGCGTTCCGGCCCACGCACCACCAGCGTGACGAGCACGCCGTTCGGATCTTGTACTAACCGCTGCCGCAGCAACGTAAACCCGCTTGCTACGACGACCCGGCCGACGTCGATGAGCAGCCCCTCTCGTGTTACCGAGAGAGCCTGTACTTCCAGCTCGATCATTAGGCCCCCCTGTCGTCGATGCTGGTATTTGAATTTTCGGCGGATACGATGCCACATTTCCGCGGGCGGCAACTGTGACGCATCTCCGATGCGCCAGCAAGATGCCGGAAGCCTTTGCCGGTTGAGACGCCCTGTCAGGAAATCGGCCGTGCCTGTCGTCGCACCTTGTCGATATCCAGTGCATGTACGTGACAAACGTCGAACGCCTTGACCAGCAGGGCCTTCTCTGTCGCGAATTCGACCAGCACGTCATACACATAGCCACGTTCGACGTCGATGCCGACCATGGCGTCTCCCACATAGCCACCGGCATCGCTGACCCAACCGCCGTTCGTTACGCCACGCAACGCAACGGGCTTCCAGTCGTGCTGCCCCGGTGTTGCCAGTTCGATCGAAACGACCGAATCGTCCCCGCGATTGATGAAGTCGACGTAGCATGCCGAAGCGGCGCTCGCCGACTGCGACGCCACGATCGATCCAAGCACAAACAATGCATTGCGCATGATGAGGTCTCCGAATGGCACAGCCTTACCCGTCCGGCCGCGGGCATGGCGGCCGGTTTTGCTTCAACACCGGATGGGATGCCGCCTCGCGCAGGAACGTTTACAGCGGCGCATGGCCGCTGCCGCGATGGCAGCTGTCACCTGATTTGCGGCTATCCTTTGCCTCCAGTTCAAGGACTAAGAGCACGCCATGAGGCTTCCGGTTGCACTGCTTGCTGTCATCGCACTGTCACTTGCCGCCACTTCCCACGCATCCACGTGTGCCGCACCAGCTAAAACCGCCGACGTCGCCGTTCCCGGACATCCCTTCGCCGCCGCCGCAACCGCCGACAATTGCTGGCTGTTCGTCTCGCTCGATCAAGGCAAGAGCGGCGGCGTTGCCGTGTTGCACAACCAGGATGGAAACTTCGTTCTGCAGCACACCGCAGCACTGGATCACGCCGGTCTTGGCGCATCGCTTTCCCACGACGGCCGCCTATTGCTGGTGGCCGCCGGCGACGACACCTTTGCCGTGGATGTCGCCGCACTGGAGCGCGGCGATGCGAATGCCGTGCTCGGAAAACTGCCCGACGGCGTGGATGCCGAAGCGACCTACGAAGCGATCAGCCCCGACGACAAGCTGCTGGTGGTAAGCGACGAAGCGGAACGTCGCATCGACGTGTTCGACCTGGCCAAGGCCCGTGCCGGCAACTTTCAGAATGTCGCAGCGAGCAGGCACATTGCCGTGGCGATCGCTCCGGTAGGGCTGGTGTTTTCCCCCGACGGCCGTTGGCTGTACGCCACCAGCCAGAATGCCGGCGCCGGCTCGGGCCTGGCACCGACCTGCAGACCGGAACAAAGCGATGGCCGCATGCATCCGCAAGGCGTGCTCTACCGGATCGACGTAAGCAAGGTCGTGGCTGGCGATGGACACGTCATCGCCGCCGCGCTACCAGCCGGATGCAATCCCGTGCGCGTGACCCTGTCGCCGGGCGGAAAGCAGATCTGGGTGACCGCCCGAGGCGACAACACCCTGCTGCGTTTTCAGGCGGACGACTGGATCGCCTCGCCCAAGCACGCGCAGACTGATCGCTTCGCGATCGGCACCAGTCCGGTAGGCGTGGCGGTTCGCCCGGATGGCAAGCAAGTGTGGGTGGCGCTATCCAGTCGTTTCGGCCCGGACAGCGACGGACGCGTCGCCGGCCTGGCCGATGCAAGCACGATGTCGCCAAGCAAACTGCTTTCTGCTCCGGCCGCGGGTTTTCCGCGCGAAGTGGCCTTTCTGCCGGATGGACACACACTCGTCGCCACGCTGTTCGACGCGCGCAAGGTAACGCTGATCCCGACGCCGGACTGACGGACTGCTCAGCGCGCAGGCCAGTGCCAGGCCGGCTCGTCCAGTGCACGCTGGCCGACGATGCGCGTCTGGCCAAGTTCCTTTTCCAGGTGGACGCTGTTGCAATCGGGCGCTTCTTCCAGCGCCGCGATCAACCGCTGGGCGTGCGAAACCACCCAGATCTGGCTGTGCCTGGATGCGCGCACGATGAGCCGCGCCAGCGCCGGCAGCAGATCGGGATGCAGGCTGGTCTCCGGTTCATTCAATACCATCAACGACGGTGGCCGCGGCGTGTGCAGGGCGGCGATCCACAGCAGGTAGCGCAAGGTACCGTCCGACAACTCCGCGGCGGAAAGCGCGCGCAACAAACCGTGCTGGCGAAAGCACAGGCCGAAGCGGCCATCGCTGATCGACACGTCCACCTGCGCGCCCGGAAAGGCATCCTGCACGGATTCTTGCAATGATGCCGGATCGCCGATTTCCAGGATGGTCTGCCACGCTGCCGCAAGATCCCGTCCGTCGTGACTCAGCACGGTGGTACGCGTTCCCAATTGCGGTATGCGCGCAGGCGCGTCCGCATCGGAACGAAAGTGATCATAGAAGCGCCAGCCGCGAATCGATTCGCGCAAGGCCAGCACCTCGGCAGCGCGCTGCGGATCGGCCAGCTGGGTGAAGATACTTTCGAAATGGCTTTGGTGGTCCGTCAGCACGCGCCATTGGCGGCCGTCGCGCACGCGGACCAGGGCGTGATTGCGATCCACCAGCAGATTGGACATGCGCAGAAACGGGCCGGCCCAGATCGCCTCGCGCTTGATCATCGGGTCCAGCGAAAACGCCGTGGCAGGTGGCGGCTGCGGCGGAAATCCGAAATCGACGGCATAACCGAAATCGTCGCCGGCAAAGCCCAGCTTCAACGCGGCAGGTTCCTGCCGCACGGTGCCTTGGATGGGCACTTCGCCGCGCAACATGCCCGGCGAAAAATTTTCCGGACCGGCCCACAAAGTGGAAGACAGCCCGCCCTCGCGCGCCAACGCATGGATCACCCCGCCCTGCGCCGCCTCTCCCAGCAAGCGCAGTGCGCGATACAGGTTCGATTTGCCGCAACCGTTCGGGCCGGTAATCAGGTTCAAGCGCCCCAGCGGTGCAACCAATGAGCGCAACGAGCGGTAGTTGGCAACGGCGAGCGTCGTAAGCATGGGCATCCTTGTCGAAACAAAAGTGTTTTGACGATCTCGCTATATCCGTGCAAGCAGGATCTCGCGAGCCTTGGTTCGCAGCGCGAGCATCGTACCCGACGACCTGTCTCAATTCCCAAGACCGCCCATCTTTACGCTGGCGTCTTGCCGCATCGAGGGGATGCCCGACTACCTGCAGGCCGGTTTCGAAGACCACGAGAACGCATGCGACCTGGTCGCGCAAGGTGGCGCAGCCGGAAACTTTGCAAAAACATCACAAAGAAGAGAACCATTCACGCACGCAGAAAATATCTTATTCGCGCGACCCGCACTCGTAAGACGAAATCCGTCTTACGCCTATTCGGCAAGCGCTTATCGCTATTTTAAAGTGGTTTTTTCACGTACCAGGCTAACACCCGGCACTTTCGTCACGTGCAAGTGAGTTTTGGCCATGAAGGTATAGCGGATCTTTAACGCCCTCTGTGTTTCCTTCGAAATCGAGTACGCCAACACTTCAGGGGCTCCCCATGCACGACGCACTCAAACCTTTCGCCAACGATTGGATGCAACGCATCGTCGGCACCATCGATACGTGTATCGACCATGACGGCAACGTCCATTTGCAACGACTCGCGCAAGCGTTGACTGCGGCCACGACCTGTCCGGGATGTCCCCGCGCAGCGGATTTCACCGAGGACGGCTCGACCGCATCCTATCGGCGCGTGGTGCTGGCCGATCACACCCGCAACGGCTACGAAGCCTTGCTGATCTCGTGGCCACCTGGCCACGAGACACCCATTCACGACCACGACGGCTTGTGGGGCATGGAAATCATGCTCGACGGCGTGCTGCAGGTGGAGGCGTTCGACCTTTCGCTACAGGATCGGCCCCATCTGGTTTCGCGCGCGGTTTCGGTTATCGGCATCGGCGATCACCTGGCCTTTTCCCATGCCGATTACGCGCATCGCTGCCGCAATCTTTCTTCAAACCGGGCCGCGCTGTCGCTGCACGTTTATGGCGGCGCGCTGGACAACTACCGCAGTTATCACCCGCAAGACGACGGGCGCTGGAGCAGCCAAACGCATCAAACCGTGCGCGAACCTGCGCGGGCCTGATTTCATCAAAGACGCACGCCGCGCCGGATGCGCGGCGAGTTTGCAGGGTTCCAGAATTTTGCTTGAGGATGTCTCATGACTGATGTCGCAATTATCGGTGGCGGCGCAGCGGGCGCGGCCTTGTTCGGCGCACTGCTGAAACAGGACAGTGCCGCCACGGTGCACTGGATCACCGGTGCTTCCACCGCTGGGCGCGGCGTGGCTTATGCCACGCGCGACGACCGCCATCTGCTCAACGTGCGTGCCAGCGGCATGGGCCTCTACGTGGACCCGGAAGAGGATTTCCTGCAGCACGCCCAGAGCGATCACCAAGATGCCTGCGGCACCGATTTCCTGCCGCGCAGATGGTTCGGCGATTTCGTCGAAGCGCAGCTGCGCTCGCGCATCGACGCGGCGGAGAAACGCGGGCGGCGTTTTGCTCTGCATGCCGCCGAAGCGGTGCGGGTCGAACCGCGCCAGCACGGCTATGACGTGTTGCTTGCCAATCGCGAAGTACTGCGAGCAGGCAAAGTGGTGCTGGCGGTTGGCGCCCTGTCGCCGCGTCCGTTGCGCACGGTCGCCGCGGAGGCACTGGCCAGCGGCGCTTATGAACTCAACCCGTGGAATCTGCCGCAGCACGTGCGCGCACCGCGTCGGCTGATCGTGATCGGCACCGGGCTTACTGCCGTCGACACCCTGCTTTCGGCATCGACGCAGTGGCCCCATGCCGAACTGGTGGCGGTTTCGCGCCACGGGCAGCTGCCGTTCGTGCACCCGCCGTTGCCGGCCCAGCCGTACTCGTTGCAAAGCCGGCTCAATGCCACCTTGCTCGGCTGCGAAGGCACCGCGGACATGTTGCACGCCATCCGCCAGGCCGCGAACGAGGCGCCCGATGTCGACTGGCGCAGCTTTATCGATGGCATGCGGCCGATCAATGCTTCGCTGTGGCAAGGGTTGACGCTGGCGCGGCGGCGGCAGTTCCTGCGTCACGCGCGTTGGATCTGGGAGGCGGCGCGCCACCGCACCGCACCGGGATCGGCCCAGAGCATCCAGCAATTGCGCGACGAAGGTCGTTTGCAGATTCTCGCCGCACGCGTACTCGGCGTGGACGGGCACGGACCGCTGGAAATGACCGTGCGCAACCGGGCCAGCCAAGTGACCTCGCGCCTGCAGGCCGACTTGGTGGTGCAAGCGACCGGACTGGATACGGCCGTGGCCTTCACGGAACATGCACTTTTGTCGCAAATGATGGCCGACGGCCTCGCCGTGGCCGATCCGTTGCAACTGGGCGTATCGGCACTCCCCGATGGGCGCCTGATCGATGCCGCCGGCCAGGCCCAGGCGGGCCTTTATGCGATCGGATCGTTGCTGCGCGGCAACCTGTGGGAGTGCACGGCCATGCCTGAAATACGCGCGGCCGCGCACTCGCTCGCCCATGCGTTGAGCAACGGGCAGCAAGCCCAAGGCACAGGACGGGCCTCCCCCGCCGTCGCCTGAGCAACAGCAGCCTCGTCGCACTGACGAGGCTGCTGCCGGCGCTAGCTACCACCCGCGCCTCCATCTCGCTAATCTGGCCTCTGGCGACCCTGTCTGTAAGAAATCCACCCCGAGACTTGTGGGTTCGCCATGGGCCACCTACGCGGGATTTCTCATGGTCAGCTTCACTGCAACGCCGATACCCCAGAAAAAGTATTCGTGGCTGGCCAACCTGCCCATCCGATACAAGATCGCTCTTGCGATCGGCCTGTTGCTGGGCCTGTTCTTGATCAACAGCATGGTCAACGTCGCCTCGCAAGCCAAAGAGGCGCAGACGCGGCACTGGTCCGACCACACTTACCAGGTGCTGCTGCAGATCCAGTCGTTGCAGCGCTCGGCGCTTTCCGCGCAACTGGGGTTGCGCGGTTATCTGATTGCGCACAAAAGCAGCGACCTGGACCGCATCAACCACGACGAAAAGCTGTTCCAGGAACAGTTGGCGCAATTGCGCGAACTCACCGTGGACAACCCGCTGCAGCAGGTACGCATCGACCGCATCAAGGCAATGATCGCGCAATGGAACGAAGAGCTGCACGACAAGCTGCTGGCTCCGGATGCCGCAATCGGCAATCCGGGTTCAGCTGCGGGCGTGGCGCAGTTGTTGCAAATCCAGACCGACTACCTGGCCAAGCGCACGGTCAAGACGGAAGACTTTACCGATCTCATGGACGACATGAGCGCCACCGAGCGCCAGTTGCTCGATGTGCGCACCCAGGAGGTCGAAAAACTGGTACGCACCACCAAATACGTCAATATCGTCAGCGGCCTGGTCGGGCTGATCCTGGGCCTGATGGTGATCGACCTTACTTCGCGCCTGGTCACGCGCCCGATCCGCCGCCTGACCAACCAGATGACGCGCCTGGCGGCGCATGATCGCGACATCGAAGTGCGCAGCATGGGCCGCGGCGACGAAATCGGCGAGATTGCACGTGCACTGAACGTCTTCAAGCAGATGGTGATCGACTCCGAAGAACAGGCACTGCTGAAAAGCCAGGCGGCGACGATCTCCAACAGCCTGCAGCAGGCTACCAACCATCGCGATTTCGCCGAGCGCCTCACTACGCAACTCACGCCATTGCTGCACGCTGGCGTAGCACTGTTCTACGGTTTCGACGAAGCGCGCCAGCGGCTGGACCTGCTGGGCAGCTACGGCATGCGCCTGCAAATCAGCCCCGATGCCTACATGCCCGGCGAAGGATTGGTCGGCCAGAGCGCGCTCATGCGCAAACCGATAACGCTGACCGATATCCCGGACAACTACTTGCACGTGGACTCCGGCAGCGGTGCTTCGCTGCCCCATCACATCACCATCCGCCCGCTGCTGTTGCGTGACCAACTGGTTGGCGTGCTGGAATTCGCCGGCTTTGCCTCACCCTCGCCGTGGCACGAGGAACTGCTCAACGAGCTGCTGCCGATGGCGGCGCTGACCCTGGAAAACCTCAATCGCGCGGTAAACACCCAGGACCTGCTCGAGCAGACCCGCGAACAGGCCGACGAGCTGCGCATTTCCGCACTCACCATGAAGCAGCAGCAGGAAGCGTTGCGCAACGCCAACGACACCCTGCAAGGCAAGACCATCGAACTGGAAGAACAGTCGCAGCGCTTGCAGGCCTCCGAAGAAGAACTGCGCGTACAGGCCGATGAGCTGCAGGCATCCAACGAAGAGCTTCGCCTGAAAACCGATACCCTGCGCCAGCAGAAGCAGCAGGTGGAAGGACTGCAGCGCGAGACGGAGCAGAAGGCGGAAGAGCTGGCGCGCGCAAGCCAGTACAAGAGCGAGTTTCTCGCCAACATGTCGCACGAACTGCGCACGCCGCTCAACAGCCTGCTGATTCTCTCGCGCAGCCTGGCCGACAATCGCGAAGGCAACCTGGACTCCGAACAGGTGGAGTCCGCACGCATCATTCACGATGCAGGTTCCAGCCTGTTGCGGCTGATCAACGACATCCTCGACCTTTCCAAGATCGAAGCGGGCAAGATGGAGTTGTCGCTGATCGACCTCCCCTTGCAAAACATGGCGCGCAGCCTGCGGCGCACGTTCGATCACGTAGCGCGCGAAAAGAAGCTCAACTACGAAGTGAAGCTGGACGACGGCCTGCCGGCAGAGATTTACACCGACCCCAACCGGCTCGAACAGATCGTCAACAACCTGCTGGCCAATGCCTTCAAATTCACCGCCAAGGGCGGCATTCGCGTGCACATCGGCCGTCCCGCAGGCGACCTGCCCGTGCCGGAGGCGTTGAAAGACCAGAGCCTGCTGGCGATCAGCGTGAAGGACAGCGGCATCGGCATTCCGCCCGACAAGCTGGAACGCATCTTCAACGCCTTCGAACAGGCGGACAGCAGTACCAGCCGCCAGTTTGGCGGCACCGGACTGGGCTTGAGCATTTCCCGCCGCATGGCCTCGCTGCTGGGAGGCGATATCGTGCTGCGCAGCGAAGTAGGCCAAGGCAGCGAATTCGTTTTGCTGCTGCCCGAACGCAGTGCGCAGGGCGAGGCCGGTACCAGCCCCGCGCCGGCCGCCGCACAGCCGCCGGCGATGCGGCCCGTGACGCGCTCGCTGCTGCCCGCCGAAGGCGTGGCGGACGACCGCGAACGCATCGCACCCGGCGATAGCGTGATCCTGATCGTGGAAGACGACCCCGCCTTTGCGCGCATCCTCGCCGACACCGTGCGCCAGAAAGGACATCGCGCACTGCACTCGCTCGACGGCGAGGAAGGCCTGGCGCTGGCGCGCCGCTATCGTCCGGTCGGTATTCTGCTCGACGTGATGCTGCCCGGCATGGACGGCTGGACGGTGATCGAGCGGCTGAAAGCAGACCCGGCGACCCGCCACATCCCCGTGCACTTCCTTTCCGCCACCGACGAGGCCTCGCGCGGACGCGAGCTGGGCGCGGTCGGCTTTCTGACCAAGCCGGTCACTCGCGAATCCATCAACGACGCATTCGAGCGACTGCTGCACTTTGCCAAGGGCCGTACCCGACACCTGCTGGTGGTCGATGACGATGCGAGCGCACGCGCTGCCGTGCGCTCCCTGCTCAATCAGGACGACGTACGTATCGACGAGGCCGGCTCCGGCGAGGAAGCCCTGCAAAAAATCGCGGAGACCGGCTACGACTGCATCGTGCTCGATCTCGGCCTGCCCGGCATCTCCGGATTGGAAATGCTGGAAAAACTCGCACGCGGCGGCAGCCTTCCACCAGTGGTGGTGTATTCGGGACGCGAACTCAGCCGCGAGGAAAACCTGCGCATCCGCCAATACACCGACAGCATCGTGATCAAGGGCGTGCGCTCGCCGGAGCGCCTGCTGGATGAAGTCAGCCTGTTCCTGCACAGCATCCGCCAGGCTTCGGCATCGGAGCCCACCTCGCCCTCGCCCACCTACGATGGTCTCAGCGGGCACCACGTGATGCTGGTCGACGATGACATGCGCAACCTGTTCGCGCTGTCCAAGGTGCTGCGCAGCTGGGGCCTGAACGTGACCATGGCACAAGACGGCAACAAGGCGCTGCAACAGCTCGAAGAGCATGGCGAAGTGGAGCTGGTGCTGATGGACATCATGATGCCGGGCATGGATGGCTACGAGGTAACCCGAGCGATCCGCGCGAAACCCTCGCTCAGCCATCTGCCGGTGATTGCGCTTACGGCCAAGGCCATGCGCGGCGATCGCGAGCAGTGCCTGGAAGCCGGTGCCAACGATTACCTGTCCAAGCCGATCGACCTGGACAAGCTGGCATCGATGATGCACGTCTGGCTGCGCGGATGACGCAAGGAACCTAACCATGGATGCAACCGAGCTCGACAACATTGAAGTGGAGCTGTTCGTGCAGGCGCTGCAGCGCCGCCACGGCTACGACTTCAGCGAGTATGCCCCCGCTTCGTTGAAGCGGCGCATACAGCAGCTGGCCGAGCACATGCAATGCAAAACCATCAGCGGCCTGATCGAGCAGATGATGCACCAGCCGCAATTGCTGCCGCGCATACTCGACGGTCTTACGGTGCCTGCCTCGGACATGTTCCGCGACCCGGACATGTTCCGCGGCTTGCGCGAACAGGTGATGCCACTGCTCGCCTCCTACCCCCAGATCAATATCTGGCAGGCCGGCTGCGCGCACGGACAGGAGGTGTATTCGCTGGCGATCCTGCTGGAAGAGGCGGGCCTTTACGATCGCACGCAGATTTTCGCCACCGATCTCAGCGAGCGCGCCCTGCAACAAGCCGAGGAAGGCATCTATCCCTCGCGCGAAGCGCAACAGTGGTCACGCAATTACCAGGCTTCCGGCGGCACCCAGTCGTTAGCCGACTACTACAGCGCCCGCTACAACTTGCTGAAACTCGACAAGCGGCTGCGCCGCAACGTCACCTTTGCCCAGCACAACCTGGTAGCAGACAGCGTGTTCTGCGAGGCGCACCTGATTCTGTGCCGCAACGTGATGATCTATTTTTCCAACACCTTGCAGGACCGCGTGCTGTCGCTGTTCCGCGACAGCCTGGTACGCAGCGGCTTTCTGTGCCTTGGTTTGCGCGAAAGCCTGGACTTCGCTTCCGCGTCGACCAGTTTTACGCCGTTCGACGAGCGCCTGCGCATCTATCGACTGAACAATCATCCGGAGCGCAATTTAACGTGAACAGACCGCAAGCCATTGCGATCGGCTGTTCCGCGGGCGGCGTAGACGCGCTCAAGGTGCTGGTCGGCGGACTTGACGCCAGGCTGGAGCAGGTCGTGCTGGCCTGTTGCCACAGCAGCTCGGATACCGTGGACCTGTTGTGCGAAATATTGGGACGCGTTTCACTGTTGCCGGTGATCGAAGCACTCGAACGCCATCCTGCCCAACGCGGCACTGTCCATCTCGCTCCAAGCGGCTACCATTTGCTGGTGGAAGAGGACGAACACTTTGCCTTGTCGGTCGACCCGCGCGTGAACTACGCGCGCCCATCCATCGACGTGATGTTCCGTACGGCAGCAGAGGTATGGCACGAGAACCTCATAGGTGTCGTACTTACAGGGGGAAATGCCGATGGCGCCTCCGGCCTGCAAAGGATTCGGGAACTGGGGGGCACTGCCATCGTCCAATCGCCGTCCAGCGCGGAAATGCCGACCATGCCGCAAGCGGCGCTTAACGTCGCCGGTGCGGACTACTGCGTCGATCTTTCCGATATAGCCCCATTGATCAATCGATTGTGTCTCCCATGAATCATCAACCTCCCAAAATCCTGGTGGTCGACGATACCCGCGCCAACCTGGTCGCGATGCGTCACCTGCTCGCCGATTGCGGCGCCGAACTGGTCGAGGCCAGCAGCGGCAACGAAGCGCTTTCACAGTGCCTGGACCAGCAATTTGCGCTGATCCTGCTGGACGTGAACATGCCCGACATGGACGGCTTCGAAGTGGCCGCCCTGCTCGGCGAAGCCGAACAGTTGCGCGATACGCCGGTGATTTTCGTCACCGCTGCCTACGCGGACGACCTCAACCGGCTGAAAGGTTATCGTTCCGGCGCGGTGGATTACATCTCCAAACCGATCAACGACGTGATCCTGCAGTCGAAGGTGCGCGTATTCCTCGAGCTGCACACGGCGCGCATGCAATTGCAGCAAACGCTGGAGGAACTCTCCGCCCGCAACCAGCAATTGCAAGTGGAGATCGCCGAGCGCCAGCGCATCGAAGCCACGGTTCGCCACCAGGCCACTCACGACATGCTCACCAGCCTGCCCAATCGCGTACTGTTCCACGACCGCTTGCTTGCCTCCATGCATTCGACCCGCGATGAAGTGCGCTTCGCGTTGGCGCTGGTGGATATCGACGGCTTCAAGGCGGTGAACGATACGTTCGGGCATCCGGCCGGCGACGCCTTGCTGCAGGCGATCTCCGCGCGCCTCAATCACCACGTTCGCGCCAACGACACTGTGGCAAGGCTGGGCGGCGACGAATTTGCACTGATTTTCAACGACGTCGGCAACGTCGATACCGTGCTGCAGCGCTGCCAGGACCTTTGCGCGGTGCTGGCCAAGCCCTATCAGCTCAACGGAACTCGCGGTGCGTTCACCGCAAACGTCAGCGCCAGCATCGGCATTGCGCTGTCAGATGACTCATTGGAATCCGACGAAGCGCTGATCCAGGCCGCCGACCGCGCGCTCTATCAGGCCAAGGAAAATGGCAAGAACGGTTGTGTGCTTGCGAACTGAAGGGTAAGCCAGAAGCCCAGCCCCCGCCACGCAAGGCGGTCTGGGCGGGCTCGTTGTTGAGTGCGCCGGCCACCGGGCGCATCATAGACGCCATGCCGGAATTCCAGATCCAATCCTTGCTGGATACGAACACGGTTGCGTTGCACGACGTGCACTGCGCCGGGCAGTGCCGGCGCCGCAGCGACGAGGAGTGCACCTCGGCGACCCATCTGGTGTTTCCTTATCGCGGCGCCTATTTGCGCCACGTGGGGAGCGACGAAGTGGTCGCCGACGCCAATCACGTGCTGTTCTTCAACGCCGGCCAGGGCTATCAGGTCAGTCATCCGGTAAGCGGCGGCGATGCCAGCCTTTCGTTGCGACTTCCCGAAACCCTGGTACGCGAACTGGCACCCGCTTCGCTGTTGCTTCAAGGCGAAAAACTGGCGTTCCGGCGGCAATCCCTGCGCATCGATCCGCGCGCACAGACCCTGGTGGCGCTGCTTCGCCACAGTCTGCAAAACGATGCGATCGAGCCGCTGGAAGCGGAAGGCCTGCTGCTGACGCTGGTCTGCCGCAGCCTGGGGCCGCGCACGTCGCACGAATCCGGCGCCAGCCATGCGCGGCGGCGTCTTGCCGACCGGGTGAAACTGCTGTTGACCAGCGATCTGTCCCGGCGCTGGACATTGTCGGAAATCGCCGCCGAGATCGGCGGCTCGGCGGTGTATCTCACCCAGGTGTTCCAGCAAGTCGAAGGCATTCCGCTCTACCGCTATCACCTGCGCTTGCGCTTGGCCCGTGCGCTCGATCTGATCGGGGATTACCAGGATCTGGCGGCTCTCGCCACGGATCTCGGCTTTTCCAGCCACAGCCATTTCACGTCGGCCTTCCGGCAGACCTATGGACGGTCGCCCGCGGCATTCAGGCAATCGTTGCTGCCCTCCTAAACCGCTAAAGATTTCGACAGCGCCCACCCGGCCGCGGTGGTCTCCTTGACGCACCCCATCGAAGGGTTACCAAGGAGATCAAGCCATGAACCAGAAAACCTGTGCCGCCTGCGACTACCCACTCGACCAGAACGCCATCCAGGTGAAGATCGGCAATCGCACCGTGGAAGTGTGCTGCGAGGAATGCGCACAGAAATTGCGCGAAGCCAGCCAGGAGAAATCATCGTGAACGGCAAGGACTTCTTCTCGCGCCAACACAAACTGGACACGCCATCGGGGCGCATCAGCTACGTCGAATACGGCAAAGGCCCGGTGGCGCTATTTGTGCACGGCGTGTTGCTGAACAGCTATCTCTGGCGCCATCAATTGACGCGCCTGGGCGAGGTGCGGCGCTGCATCGCGGTCGACCTGCTGGCTCATGGCGATACTGAAGTGGCGGCGGAGCAGGACGTATCGGTGACCGCCAACGCGCACGCACTCGCTCAATTCCTGGATGCGCTGGGGGTGGACAAAGTGGACCTGGTCGGCAACGACAGCGGCGGCGGCATCTGCCAGATTTTCGCGGCGCTGTATCCGCAACGCATCCGTACCCTCGTGCTTACCAATTGCGACACGCACGACAACTGGCCGCCCGAGCCCTTCAAGCCGTTTGTCTCGATGGTTGCAGCGGGCGGTCTTTCCGGCACGTTGCAGGCGATGCTCGCCGACAAGGCGATCTATCGCTCGCCGCAGGCGCTCGGCCCCGCCTACGAACATCCCGAGGCGGTCAGCGACGACACCATCGAAACGTACCTGCGCCCGTTCCTGCGTTCGCCCGAGCGTCTGCACGATATCGAACGCTTCATCAATGCGTTCGACAACCGGCATACGATCGAAATCGAGGACCGGCTCAAGCGCGTGCAAGCACCCACGCTGATTGCCTGGGCCACGGACGACATCTACTTCGACGTGAAATGGTCGCACTGGCTGGCCGACGCCATACCCGGCACCCAGAAACGCATCGAGTTCGACGCGGCACGGATTTTTTTCCCGGAAGAACGCCCCGATGAATTCAACCGGGAACTCGAAGCACACTGGTCCGCCAACGCACCTGCCTGAAAGCGCGGGGACAGCGATCCGGCCCGGGCTCGCCGCCGGGCCGGACATTCAACGGACTTAGGGCCTGTCAGCACTATTTTCGTAGCCGGCGCGGGCCACGAAAATAGTGCTAGCAGGCCCTAACCCCGTTTGCTCATTTCCAGCGATCATGAAGCATCACCCCAAAGGAACGGGATTCATGATCTACCTCCAAACCATGCCTGGCGGTTGGATCCAGGCATGCGCACGCGCCAAGCAACTGGTGCAGGCCCAGCTCTCCTGGCAGGATCGCGCACCGGTATCGGCCGCCATCACCGATGAGGCCTGCATGGC
The DNA here is from genome assembly GCF_016904945.1 of Dyella mobilis. Classification (GTDB taxonomy): domain Bacteria; phylum Pseudomonadota; class Gammaproteobacteria; order Xanthomonadales; family Rhodanobacteraceae; genus Dyella_B; species Dyella_B mobilis. Next base: position 616,441 of record NZ_JADIKF010000039.1, on the reverse strand, counting down.
GCGCTATCAGCAAGGCGACGCCACCGCTTTCCAGGTGCTCTATACGCGCTACCGCGACCGCCTGCACCGTTACACCCTGCGCCTCGCCACACGCAGCAGCGAAGCCGAGGAAGTCTTTCAGGAAGTGTGGCTGGCTGTCATCCGCAGTCGGGACAACTATCGTCCCACGTCCTCATTTGCAGCCTGGCTGTTTTCCATCGCACACCGTCGCGCCGCCGACCGCTGGCGCAGCCTGGGCCGGCATGCGCCCGACTCGCGCGAATCGGTCAGCGAGGATGAAATCACCCCGGCCGAGCAGCACGCTTTGGCGGTCCACGAAACGCCCGAATACCACGCGCACAACGAGCGTCTGCGCCATGCATTGTTGGAAGCCGTGCAGCAATTGCCGCTGCCGCAGCGCGAAGCCTTCTTGCTGCGTGCGGAAGGCGACCTGAGCCTGGACGACATCGCCGCCGTCACCGGTGTCACGCGCGAGACGGCGAAGAGCCGCCTGCGCTATGCGCAGCGTCGCTTGCGCGAAGCCCTGGAGACGTGGCGATGACGGATCATTTGAAGGACGAACTGGTTGACCTCTACCGCCAGGCTGCGCGCGAGCGTTCCTCTTCATCGATCGACGCGCGCATCCTGGACGCGGCGGAACGCGCAAGCAAACGCCGCGGCAGATTCACGTGGCCCGTCGGCCTGGCCGCCGCCGCGGCACTCGTATTGCTGGTCGGCACGCATTGGCATGCCATCGACCCGTCGCCCTCTGCCGCGCACCTTCCGCGAAGCGCCGCCTACACGGACAGCACGTCGATCTATCTGATGCAGATGGATGTCGAGCACGTATCGTCGCCGGTCGCGCAATACCTGACCGCTCATACCGCACCCAACGACTGAATCAACCGCCTACCAAGGACTACCGTATGAAAAAGGGTTTCATGCCCCTGGCCCTGCTCAGCCTTTGGATCGCCGGCTGCGCTCACGGCACCCCACCGCGGGGTTGGTCCGTGACCGGCTCAACGCCCGACCATTACGAGGTCGGCACTCAGCCAGGCAATCTCCACTCTGGCGACGTGAATGCCTATATCCGTTCCACCCGGCCCGGCAAAGGCTTCGGTACGCTGATGCAGACCATCAACGCCGACGGCTATCGCAACCAGCGCATTCGCCTTACCGGCCACCTGAAAACTGAGAACGCCGATTGGGCCGGCTTGTGGATGCGCATCGACGGCGCCAACCGGCGCATCGCCGGCTTCGACAACATGGAAGATCGCGGACCGCGCGGCAACACCGATTGGCGCAGCTACAGCATCGTGCTGGACGTTCCGTCCGATTCGCTGGATATCGCCTTCGGCTTTTTGCTGCACGGCCAGGGCGAAGTGCTTGCCGACGATTTCAAGCTGGAGGCGGTGGGCAAGGACGTCCCCCTCACCGGCAGCGCACCGCCGTCGCTGCCGACGCAACCGGCGAACATGAGCTTTTCGCCCTGACATCACTTTGATTTGGCGCTTTCGGCCAGCGTGGGCCGAAAGCGCCAATGCTCAACGCACCAGGATCAGAACTGCCAGGTGAAGCCGCCCTTGAATCCGCTGTCCACGGCACGCGAGGCAATCTGCCCGTCATACGACAGACTGATGGTGGTGCGCCGGTTTACGTGCAGATCCATTCCCGCATCCACTGCCAGGGCATTGCGCGCAATCGGCAACCCTTCGACCGTAAACGGTTCTCCGTTGGCGAAGGCCATCGTTGCATTCGGCTGCACGTTGCCGAAGGCATGACGCCAACCAATGCTTGCGTGCGCACTGAAGTCGTCGCCGTTGAACGCGAAATGCGTCGTTGCGTGGGTACCCAGGGTGGCGTAAGTCACCGCGTCACGACCACCGCCAGCCAGCAGTGCCATGGCGCCGCCCTGCTCTTGCGAGCCGTCGGTGTTCAAGTGCACGTAGGCACCCTGTGCAAACGGTTCCAGCACGAAGGCCCTGAACTGGTAGCGGTAATCCGCTTCACCGAAGACCTGCGCCACGCCGGCATCGCCGTTGTCGCGCAGGTGGCCGTCTTCGCCGGGCAGGAAGATCGAGCGGTTGGTAGTCAGCGAATGCTGCGTATACGCTGCGCCCGCGCTCAGTTGCCAGGCGTCCAGCTGCGTGCCGGCGTAGACGCCCACGTGCACATCGTTGCTGGTTGCATTGGAAGCACGCTGATTGACGTCGACCGAGGTCTGCGTGTAGCCGGTCACCACACCGACGCGACTGCTTGCGCCAGCGGCCAGATCGGCGCCAACCAGGAAACCGCCCAGTGTGTGCGCCATCGAAGCATCGTTGCCGTTGCTGTCGTGGTGTCCCCACGAACCGATGAATTGTCCCCACCACGCCACGCCGTTCGCCTGGGTCTTTGCGGTCTGGCCGGAGGTTTCATCGAGATTCTGGCCATCCGGCCCGGCCTGCCGAAGGCGTGCGGTCACGGCATCGCGCACGAAGCGGCTGTCCTCCAGGAAAACATTCTGCGCCGTGGCGTGGATCTCACCCGACAGCTGGTCGGCTGCGGCACGGATCTGCGCGTCGCTCTGCAGATTGGCAACGGTAGTGAACGGTACGCTGGATGCAGCCAGTCCCTGGATCGCGGCGAGCGTGGCCACCTGGTTGCGAGTCAGTCCCACGCTGGCCAGCGATTGCTGCTGGGTCACGTCGAGGTAGAAGTGATCCGCATCGTAGGTAGGCGTGATCGCCAGCACCGCGCTCAATGACGCGTTGCCTGCGAGCGTATACGTACCCGTCAGCCCCTGGTCCGCGGTGAGCAAGGTGTAGCGGGCTCCCTTGGTGAACAACTGCCCCGCCGTGGGCAGGATGCCGATCGTCGCACCGGCTGCCAGCGTCGCTTTGCCATCCACCACGATCTGGCTGGATACGCTGGGCTGCTGCAGATTGATTTGAGCCAGATACGCGGCGCCCGCGTTCTGCAGGTAATTGCCCGCTACGGTCAGCGTCTGATAAGTACCCGCTCCATTGCCCGGCGCGATGGTTCCCGTCACCACCGCACCGCCGCCGATAGTGCCATTGCCTGCCAGCGCACCGGCATCGAGCACGCTGCCCGCGAGCGATCCGTTGAGTACCAACGCAGCGTTAGGGCTGATGCCGGTACTGCCGGTGAAGGTGTTGTTACCGGTGAGGGTTTCCACACCCTGAGCAATCACCAGGCTGCCGCCGGTGCCGCCGACCAATCCACCATCGGCCAGCACGCCTGCAAACGTACCGGAGGCGTTGGTCAGTTCGAGCGTGTTGCCGCCCAATGCCACATTGCCCGCACCGGAAAGCGATTGAATCAGCGCGGGGCCCGACGAGCGCGAAATATCCAACGTACCGTTGGCCTGCACACTGGACGAATCGGCGATCGTGCCGGCACCGGCGATACCCAGCCAGCCGCCCTGCGCAATGGTGGTTGCGCCGGTGTAAGTATTCGCACCGGTGAGCTGCGCCATGCCACCCGATGCCACGATCAACGGACCGCTGCCGGAAATGACTCCGGCGATGCCCTGCGGCGGCGTCGCGGCAGAGATCGTGTAGCCGTTGCCCGAGGTAGAGATCGGGTTGATCGAAACGAAGAACGGCGAGTATCCGGTCAGCTGATTCTGCAGGTCGTACATCACCGAGTTGTTGAGGAAGAACGAAATCCCGTAGAGCGCCTGGCCGGGACTGGTATCGGGATTGCTCTGCTGGCCATTCGGAAAAACCGTATTGCCCGGCGTAACGACATTGCTGACGTCGCCGGCGCTGTCGTTGCCCGTGATGATCGACGTCGGTTGCGCACCGGGTGCGCTGCCGGTCATGGTAAGCGTTACACCGGGTACTTCATTGCCGTATTGATCGACGTGGCCGGCGGCTGTCTCACTCGCCAGCAAGCCGGCATCGTTGAGATAGATCGAAGGCGTGCCCGAATCGAGCAACGTTTGCAGGGTGGCGCTGTATTTGCCGCCATTGAGCGTATAGGCAAAAGCCAGGTCGAACTGGTTCGCCGACACCGGGGCGCCGGACAACGGGAACGTGCTTTGCGACCCGCCGTTCCAAGGCACCAGGCTCAGGAATTGTGCGCGCAAGGCCGGCGTGAGATTCAAAATGACGTGACCGCACGCGCTGCAGTTCTGCGGGCCGCCCAGCTCGGCGTTGGCGGCAACGATATAGCCGCTGGTGGTGAGGTTGCCGAGAACGCTGTTGCTGCCGAATTCGCCGGCGCCAAAAATGCCGAACAGCTTGAAGGTGCCTCCATCTTCAGGACCAATGCCCTGGTTGAGATTCTGCTGCCAGGTGGCATCCAGGTAGATGGGCACTTCGCCTTGCGTATTGAGGTTGTACTTCGCGATTTCGGCAAAGGTAAAACTGTAACCGTAAGTGGGCAGGTAATAACCCACTTGTGCGCCAGCCTGGTCGCCGCCCAGGCTGCCGGCGGTGGCGACGGCACCCTGGTTGATCAGCACCGGAACCCCCTGTCCGTTCGCAAAGCTGGCGGCCACCGCATTGGACGACGAGTTGTAAAACTGGATGCTGGCGACGGTGGTATTCGCGCCGAGATTGCCGTACGTGCCATTGCCGTAAAGATTGAGCGCCGGCACGGTAGGCGTGATCGCAACGCCCGGCACGATCGGAAACCACGGCTGCCCTGCATTGCCCGAACCCACGTCGATGTTGAAGGCCGTGGAGCCCGTATCGAATATGTATTCTTCAGGTGCGGCGCCGTTGACGCCGATGTAGATGCCGAGTCGGTCGGCGCTCTGGCCACCGCCGGATTCGTTGATCACATCCAGCGGAATGGTGGTGGGTTGTGACTGCGTCTGCGCATGGGCGCCTTGCGTGAGCGCCAGGATACAAGCCAATGCCAATACGGAACGTGCGCACGAGATACGACTCATTTTGCTTACCTCTCCCCTGTGGCGTCTTGCCACTGAACGAAACGTGTTGCCGGAGGCCCCCAGAAGCCTCCGTTCCATGCCGAAGTCGTCGGCCCAGTCGTTGACGTTGCCAAGTGCGCGCGTGCCGGCGCGATCCGGATCGAATCCAGATCAGCCAGTGGTCGAGTCTCCTGAATGCCGTTTCCCAGTAGCGGCATCGGGATTCATTCATCGCGCACGTCGCCCGTCGACGTCTTATGACGTATGACGTTCACAAAATGGAAACACCTACCTCCACGCACGACGATTGCCGGCAAACGAATCGCGGCGCGCGCATGGGATGTGCGAGAGACGTCCAAACGTAAGTCTTGCGACAGGGACCATTGTCGTTTGATCGGTGGTCATCGCGGATTTAGTTTCGCCAATACATCAACGAAGACAGCCGCTTGGATGTTCAGAAGGTGTGTAACCAACCGGTGCGGCAAAACATTTTCTCATCGTGCATGCATGCCGCTCAGCTTCCCGTTGCATGAAGTGCGTTAGCGTCCAGACGTACGACCCGTCAGCGAGGAACGTCATGAAACGACATGCTCATACGCGCAATACGTTGACGCGCTGCTGCGCCCTGGCCTTGGGTGTGGCCGGCGTATTCGGCGGCGCAACGCTCGCCTTGTGGCCCACCCCATCCCAGGCCGACGCCATCGGCATCGGTATCTCCATCACTCTCGCTCCACCGCCTCTACCGGTCTACGTGCAGCCGCCAATGCCTGATGTCGGTTACATCTGGACGCCTGGTTACTGGGCGTGGGGCGACGGCGGTTACTACTGGGTGCCTGGCACGTGGGTGATGGCGCCGTTCGTCGGCGCGCTCTGGACACCCGGCTATTGGGGCTGGAGCGACGGCGTGTACCTGTTCCACGAAGGCTACTGGGGCACGCACGTCGGTTTCTACGGCGGCATCAATTACGGATACGGCTATAGCGGTGAAGGCTATGCCGGCGGTCGCTGGGGGCCGGGCGGGTTCTACTACAACCGTTCCGTCAACTCGTTCGGCGGCGTACACGTAACGAACGTGTACAACCAGACGGTGGTGAATAACGTGACCATCAATCACGTGAGCTACAACGGCGGCAATGGCGGCGTTGTCGCACGGCCGACGCCGGAAGAAGCGGCTTTTGCGCACCAGCAGCACACACCACCGGTTGCCGCGCAACAGCAACACGTGGCGATGGCGGCGCAGAACCAATCACTGCGTGCGTCGGTCAATCACGGCAATCCGTCGATTGCCGCCACCTCCAAACCGGCTGCTTTCAGCGGGCCGGGCGTGATGGCCGCGCGCGGCGCAGGCAGGCCGGTGCCGGCCGCCGCCGAGCAGCACCCGGCCAATCTGCCCAACCGTCCGCAACCTGAGAATCGTGCATTGCCTTCGGCCGGTTATGCACCGCATCCGAATGCTGCACCGCGCCCAGGCAGCGAGAACGAACGGCCGATGCAATACGCGCCACAACCGCGTGCCGAACCGCGCCCGGAACCGGCGCGCCCCGAACCGCGAGAACAACCCATGCAGCCCATGCGCGCGCCACCGGCCCAGCAGCCCTACCGCTCTGCCGCCCCGCAGATGGAACACCCTGCGGCGCCTCCGCCGCGTGCCGCGCCAGCGCACGCTGCACCGCCGGCACATCCCGCGGAGCGAGGCCAGCCTCCGAAGCGCGACGATCATCGCGACAACGGCGGTTGATGCGAAAGCACCACGTAGCTGGAACGGCAAATTTGCCGTTCCGGCTCTTTTTATGAATGAGAAGCGCCAGGCTTCTCGATCGCCTGCCGCAAGCGCTAAACGTTAGGCTCGCGTAAGACAGGCCTGGGGCATTTGACGCCTGCCTGCAGATGGCGTACAGATTGCCGTGGAGCGCCCGCCAGGTGCTCCTTCATGCCCGAGGGGACGGGCCAAAACACGCTTGGACGTCTGCGCCCAACGTACAGGGAGAGTAAAAGTGTGAGCAGCCGATGGAAGGAAGCCCAAACCGGCGCTCCTGCAAAACACCACTATTGCACCTACTTGCGGCCGACTTTCGGCCGTTTAGCTTGCCGTGCAATTCGTCTGAAATATCACTGATAGAACAGGGAGTTCCATGAACATCACTCAGTATTTCACGACCCATCATCGCAACCGCGGCCTGCGCTCCTTGATTTGCGGCAGCGCTGCGACAGCTGTCCTTGGCATCATCGCGGCCTCCTTGCCCACCACCGCAGGCGCGCAATCGACTACGTCTCACATCTTCGGCCAGGCACCCGCCGGCGAGACCGTCGTTGCACAAAACGGTGCGACAGGACTTCATCGTCATGCCAAGGCAAATGCCAAGGGCCGCTATACGATCGATCCGCTGCCCGCGGGCGATTACATCGTCACTCTCGAAAAAGACGGCAAAACGGTCGACAAGCAATCCAATGTCTCGCTGGTAGTCGGACGCGGTGCCGAAGTCGACTTTGGTTGCCCTAACGACCAATGCGCAGCCGCCGACAATCGCTGAGATTCTGCTGCACACAGCATCTTTGCTAAACGCGCAATGCGGCCGCAGCAGCCAGCCTGCTGCGGCGGTTTTTCATTCAATCAGGCGTAAGGTCGCCGAGGATGCGCAAAGCACCCGGCACGCACACCGATGCCTTCACGAAAAAAAACCGGCGCCCTTCCAAGCGCCGGCGCAGCGAAACGCCATCGGCGCATCAGAAAATGGAAGCTCCGAACGTCACCACGTAGGTACGCGGCGCCAACAAGCCGAAGTACGGCGTACCGCCATACAGGCCCGGATACTGCTTGGCGCCGGCCTGCGCCAGCGGCGGCGCCGAGCTGACGTAGTTGAAGGCCCGCTTGTCGGTGAGATTGCTGATATTGAGCTTGACGAAGGTCTTCTTCAGCCATCCCAGATCGCCGAAGTCATAGCCGGCATTGAAGCTGAACGTGGTGAACCCGCCGACGCCGTCGGTATTGAGGTAATCGCTGTACAGCGAACCGGCGACCCTTGCGCGCAACGTTGCCCAGGCATGTTCGCCTTTGTAGCTGAGGCTCAGGTTGCCCATGTTTTGGGGCGTATCGGGCATCATCTTGCCATCGGTGGGGTAAATGCCATTGCCGCCGGCATCGATCGGCCCAACCACTTTTGCCTGGGTGTAGGTGTAAGACGCATACGCCGTCCAGTTCGGCGCGAACTTGTAGCTTGCCTCGCCATTGAAGCCACGCATGTGCATGCGGCGCAGCGCGCTGTAATACGTCTGGTTGGTTGCCTCGTCGTACGCGCTTTCCTGCTTGTTGTTGTAGTTGCTGTTGTAGATATCCGCGCTGGCGGAAATCGTGTCGCCGAAATAGCGATAGCCGAGATCCGTGTTCCACGACGTTTCCGGCGCTTTCATATCCTGCCCGGCCAACGCGTTGAGCAGGGCCACCGTATTGCTGGGCACGCGGAAGGTCTTGCCGCTGCCGAGAAAGAACTGATTCTTTTCGTCGAGCTGGAATTTCACCCCCGCTGCCGGCAGGAACTGGTGCCAGCTGTTGTCGATGGTGGTGGTGCTCTGCTGCTTGGATAGCGAGCCGGAGGTGGAACCCGGATAGTCGTACACGAACCCGGAACGATTGGCCCACAGGTAGCTCAGCCCCGCAGTGAAGGTCCACTGGTCGTTCGGCGTCCAATTGTCGGTGGCAAATCCCTTTCGGATCTCGGTGTTGGTGTATTCGCGGTAATACAGCATCGGATTGCCGCTGGGATACTGCACGAAATCGGCGTTCGCCCAGAAATCGAGCGGATCACCGGTAAGGCCATCCACCTTGCCGTAGGAACTGACCTGGGTCTTGCGCGAACGCTCGTACCACACGCCATATTCCAGGCTGTTGTCCAAGCCGAAATCCTGATTGAAGGTAAAGATGACGCCGGGACGGTACGTGGTAGCCGCGTTATACGAATACACCACGCCCTGCGCGTTGTTCACGACCTTGCCGTCGCCGTTGATGTCCTGGTTCGTATAACCGTAGCGGTTCTGGCCGGACGGACTTTCAGTCACGGTACCCGCGCCACCGCCGCCACCATCGCCGTACCAGTAATACGGAATCACGGCCAGATGCAGGTTGTCGCTGAGCGTGAACTCGCCATCCATGCTGAACATGTAGCTCTTGAACGGATTGGTGCGCAGGCCGTAGTAATACGTGTCGTTGCTGATCGCGCTTTTCAGCGCATTGCCGGTGAGGCCGCCGGTGGGAATCCAACGGGTGTTGTAGTCGGTGAAATAGCCATTCTGCTGCACCTGCTGGCGCGAGACGGTCTCATAGCCGTAGTTGTGGATGCGGCTGTATTGCAGCGATGCGCTGACGGTGTTGCCGTCGTTGATCGTCCACAACGATTTGCCGTCGACCTTGGTGACCTTCATGTCGCCGCGGCCACGCCATTTGTCCGCGCTATTGTCGGAGAACGACAACCACGAACGCACCGGCCCGGTATCGCCGGTGTTGAGGCGGACGAAGCTGCGGCGGTAATCCCGGCTGCCGAAGGTCTGCGTGACGTCCACGCCCGCCTGATGCGAAGGATTGATGGTCGCCCAGCCGATGTGGCCGCCGCTCGCGCCGGAATCGGGCATGTCGATATCCGGTATGCCTTGCAGCACGGTGATGTCGCCCATGTTTTCCGAGTCGCCGTACTCGGTGGCATACACCGAATAGCTGCCGGTATCGGTGATCGGCGCACCGTTCACCGTCATGCCGATGTCCGAGGAATCATAGCCACGCATGCTGTAGTGGCCGTTGGCCAGGCCGGTGGGATCGTCGGTGGCGGCGTTGACGCCGGGAATGGTGTCGATCATCTGCGTGAAATTGCTGCCCGGCGCGGCCTGCTCGATCGCTTCGCGCGTGATCGTGGACACGGCCTTCGGTGCCGTCTGCACCGACATCAAGCCGCCGCCGAGCGAAAGCGATTGCGCGGTAACCTGCACCGAACTCAGGTTTTGCACGCGGCGCGTGTCGTTGGCGGTGGTGGTGTTGGAAGTGCTGGATGCATCGACGCGCTGGGTCGCCTGTTCGCTTTGGCCATTCACGCCTTGAACGGCTGTTTGCGCCAACGTCTGCCCGGAGGCCATGCAACAGGCCAAGGCGATCGCCAGAGAAAGATGGGTTTGCTTCATTGCTTGGTGTCCCTGCAAAATATAAAAATTTCGTTATTTGCCGACTTATCTGGCCTTCCACAGATTCGACCGCCAAAGCTCACCCAATCCGCTGTTTTTCAAGCAGTTAGATAGAAAGCTGATTGGGTTTCACGCCGCCATCGGCGTAAGGCTGACGTAAGATATACGCAAAATATTACACTTTTCGTACGTTTTTGCGATTGCGCTTTCGTGCTGCTTCCGACTGAAAGCCGTTTGCGCGATTTGGGACTCGCCTTCGCTGCAACCAGACACGTGCTCTTTCCTCGCCAGGCAAGCGCACGCGAAAGAACTGCCACGAGGCTCATGGCGCTTGATCACGCGTGGGCGGCGTCTGCTACCTTGCGTATCCGATTCTGTCGACAGGGGAAGCCCATGCTCGTGCGTCACCTTCCGGCCGCCTTGGCCATCGCGATCAGCCTGTTGTCGCTGCCTGCCGCCGCCGATACGGCCAAGTCGACACCCACCGCGAAGGAACTGATCGCCAAATCCAAGGCCGAGGAATGGCGTACGCCCGATCCCGCAAATCTGCTGTACATGCAGCTGCCGCAGGGACGCGTGGTGATCGAGCTGGCACCGGACTTCACGCCGCTGCATGCGCAGAACATCCGCACCCTGGTACGCGAGCACTATTTCGACGGGCTGGCGATCATTCGCGTGCAGGACAATTTCGTCACGCAATGGGGCGATCCCAACGACGATGACGACGCGGACAAAAGCAAGATCAAGCCGCTCGGCAGCGCGAAGGCCAAACTGCCGCCCGAGTACACCCGCGCGATTGATCCCAAGCTGCCGTGGACAGCACTTCCCGACGGCGACGTGTATGCGCCGCAAGTAGGTTTCAGCGAAGGTTTTCCGGCGGCGCGCGACCCGTCCAGCGGACGCGAGTGGCTGACACATTGCTACGGCATGGTCGGCGTGGCGCGCGACATCGCACCGGACAGCGGCAACGGCAACTCGCTGTATGCCGTGATCGGGCAGGCGCCACGCGGCCTCGACCGCAACCTGGCGATTGCCGGAAGAGTCATCGAAGGCATGCCCTATCTCTCCGGACTGCCGCGCGGTACGGGTGCCTTGGGTTTCTACACCGCAGCGGCGCAGCGCACGCCGATCATCTCGGTGCGACTGGCCGCGGACATCCCCCCTGCCCAGCGCGAAAGCATTCAGGTTCTGCGCACCGACAGCCCGACCTTCGCCGCCATCATCGAGGCCAAGCGCAACCGCCACGATGCGTTCTATACCGTGCCGGCCGGCAAGATCGACCTGTGCAGCATCGATATTCCGGTACGCAGCATGAGCATCAAGCCGTGATCCCGGTCAGCACCGGCTAGGGCCTGCTAACACTATTTTCGTAGCCCGCGTTGTCGTTGAGTGGCCGTCAGGTGGTAGTGCGTGGCACTGACTTGGCTGGCCGCCAAGCCTGGGCCGCGCGCTGCCGCATGGCGGCCACTCAACGGCAACCCTTAGGGCCGGGTCTGTTTGCCCGCCACCCGGCGTCATCACTCGGTCGTGTACGGACGTACACTCCCTCGCGCTTCCTTGGCTGGCGCGCTAACAGCTCCCGGCACGGGCCACGAAAATAGTGTTAACAGGCCCTAACCTGCATGAATCATCGCTAAGCGTCCTGGGCCGATTACACACATTCTTCGCCTGCATCATAGTTAGGTGAAGGTGGGCCGATGGAGCAAGTCATGAGACGCAGCTACAAAATTCTGGCCTGGATCGTGGGTGTCGTGCTGGTGCTGGTGGCCGCGCTGGTGTTGCTGGTCGCATTCTTCGACTGGAACCGGCTCAAGCCCACCATCGACAACCAGGTCAGTACCGCGATCGGTCGCCCGTTTGCGATCCAGGGCGACCTGACGGCGGCGTGGCAGCGCGAACCGGGCCAATCAGGATGGCGCGGCTGGGTGCCCTGGCCAACCTTTACCGCGCGCAACATCAGCATCGCGAATCCGGCGTGGACCAAGCAGCCGCAATTCGCGCAGCTGGATGCGTTGCAAATCCGCATCTCTCCGCTGCCGCTGTTGGTGCATCACGTCTATGTGCCGTCGATCCAGTTGGTCGGCCCGCAAATCGATCTGGAACGCGACAAGCAGGGACAAGCGAACTGGATCTTCACCTTGCCGCAAAGCTCGACACCGTCAGCCTGGCAGGTGGAACTCGGAGCGATCGGCTTCGACCAGGGGCAGATCGCGCTGGATGATGCCAAGAGCCGCCTCGACCTCGCGGTTACCATCACGCCGTTGCAGCAGGCCATTCCGTACGACCAGCTCGTCGCGCAGGCTACGACGGACGCGCGCGCCGACGTGGGCCACGATGTCGGCAAGAGCGTGAACTCGGACAAGACCCAGCCGGATACTTCGAGCAGCGCCAGCCGGACCAGCTACCAGTTTGCATGGACGGCGAAAGGTCATTACCAGGGCACGCCGGTGACCGGCACCGGCAAGACCGGCGCCGTGCTGGCGTTGCAGCAGGCCGACCAGCCGTTCCCGGTACAAGCACGCATGCACGTGGGAGACAGCAAGATTGCGTTGGTGGGCACCTTGACCGACCCGGTGCACCTGGGCGCACTGAACCTGCGCGTGTGGTTTGCCGGCACCAGCATGGCCAAGCTGTATCCGATCATCGGCATTGCCCTGCCTGAAACGCCGCCTTATGCAACGGAAGGGCATCTTTCCGCCGAACTGCATCTGCACGGCAGCCATTTCAGCTATCGCGATTTCCGCGGCCGCGTCGGCGGCAGCGACCTGGGCGGCAATTTGCAGGTCAGCACCGGCGGCGACCGTCCCAAGCTGAGCGGCGATCTGCATTCGCAGCAATTGCGCTTCGCCGACCTGGCGCCGCTGATCGGCGCCGGCAGCCAGGCGCAGAAGGCGCAGAGCGGCGATACGACCAGGCAACCTGCGGACAAGGTATTGCCGGTGGAACCCTTCCGCACCGATCGCTTGCGCACCTTGGATGCCGATGTCACCTTCAGCGCGGCGCACATCGTGCACCCCACATCCGTGCCAATCGATGCGCTCAGCACGCACCTGGTGCTGAATAACGGCTTGCTACAGCTCGATCCGCTGCACTTGAGTGCCGCCGGCGGAACGATCGACAGCCGCATCCGGGTCGACGGCGGCGCCATGCCCATGCGCACCGAGGCGGATCTTCGCGCCCGTCACCTGCAACTCAAGCAACTGTTCCCGACGTTTCAACCGATGAGCACCAGCTTTGGCGAAATCAACGGCGACGCCACGCTCAATACGCGCGGCAATTCCGTCTCCGCCATGCTGGGCGATGCCAATGGCGAGCTGAAGTTGCTGATGAACGACGGCGCGATCAGCAAGACGCTGCTGGAAACGGCGGGATTGAATGTCGCCAACGTCGTCATCGGCAAGCTGTTCGGCGACAAGACGGTGAAGATCAATTGCGCCGCCGTCGACCTGGCCGGCACCAACGGCCTGTTCACCAGCCGCCTGTTCGTGCTCGACACCAGCGACGCGACGATCAACGTGGACGGCACGATCAACTTCGCTAACGAGCACCTGGACTTGAACGTCACCCCGCACACCAAGGGCATGCGCATCTTTTCGCTGCGCTCGCCGCTCTACGTGAAAGGCACGATGAAGAATCCCGACGTGGGCGTGCACGCCGGTCCGTTGCTGTTGCGCGGCGGCGGCGCCGTGGCCTTGGGCGTGCTGGCGCCGCCCGCTGCGCTGCTGGCCCTGATCGCGCCAAGCCACGACAACCAGACCAACACCTGCCAGGAGGTGTTGACCGATCTGCGCCACGAAAAGCCGCCGGTCGCCGGCAAGAAGCCGTGAGGTTCGCTCAGCGATAGCCGGCTGCCTGCAGCTCGAACAGTTCCGCGTAGTGCCCGCCTGCGGCCAGCAGCTCTTTGTGGCTGCCGATCTCGCTGATCTGGCCGCGTTGCATCACGATGATCCGGTCGGCCATGCGCACGGTGGAAAAGCGGTGCGAGATGATTACTGCGCTGCGCCCCTGCGAAAGTTCCTTGAAGCGCTGGAACACCTCGAATTCCGAACGCGCATCCAGCGCGGCGGTAGGCTCGTCCAGCACCAGCATCTGCGCATCGCGCATGTAGGCGCGCGCGATCGCGATCTTCTGCCATTCGCCGCCCGACAGGTCCACCCCTTCCTTGAACAGCTTGCCCAGCATCTGCTCGTAGCCCTTGGGCAAGCGCGCAATCACCGCATCGGCGATGCTGCGCCGTGCGGCTTCGCTGATGCGTACATCATCGTCGCGCTGCTCGATGCGGCCTACGGCAATGTTGTCGGAGGCTGTGAAGTAATAGCGCACGTAATCCTGGAAGATCACGCCGATGTTCGCGCGCAGTTCGGCCAGATCGTATTCGGCCAGGGGGTGTCCGTCTAAGAGGATGCGTCCCTCGTCGGGGTCGTAGAGACGCGACAACAGTTTCACCAGGGTGGTCTTGCCTGCGCCGTTTTCGCCGACCAGGGCCAACACTTCGCCGGCGCGCAGGGTGAAATCGAGATGCCGTACCGCCCAGCGCTCCGCATCCGGATAGCGGAATCCCACGTTCTCGAAGGTCAGTCCCTGCCGGATCGGATGCGGGAACGGACGCGGTTGCTGCGGCGAGAGGATTTCGGGCCGGATGCGCAAGAAAGAAAACAGGTCGTCCAGATACAAGGCTTGGCTGGCAACCTGCGAAAAGCCGGTCAGCAAACTCTCCAGCAAGTTGCGCAAACGCCGGAACGAGCCGGCCAGGAAGGTGAGATCGCCGATGGTGAAATCGCCGCGCACGGTGCGGAACGCAATGATGGCGTAGGCGGCGTAGTAGCCGATGGTACCCACCGTGGTGAACAGTCCGCCCCAGCTGGCACGGCGCAGCGCCACCCGCCGGTTGGCGCGATAGATCGATTGCGACAATTGCGCGAAACGGTCGATCAGAAAGCGGTTCAAGCCGAAGCTCTTCACCTCTTTCGCGGTCTGCGCGCTGGCGCCGACCATGCGCAGGTAATCCAGCTCGCGCCGCTCCGGCGTCCACTGGAAATTCACCGCGTAGCTCTGCGCATTGAAATGCATCTCGCCGACAAAGGCCGGCACCACGGCGACCAGCAACAACACGATCAGCCATGGTGCATAAATCAGTAAACCCACCGCGAAGCTGACGATCGTGACGACATCCTGCGCCTGCCCCAGCAGTTGCGAAAGCAGCATGCTGCGCCCTGCCAGCGCGCGGCGTGCGCGGTCGAGGCGATCCTGCAGGTCCGCGTCTTCGAAATCCTCCAGGTCCAGCGAGGCGGCGTGCTCCATCAGCTTGACGCTGGCCTCGTTGGTATACAGATCGGAGAGCAGGGAATCGCACGCAGAGACGACGCGGCCCAGCAGGTCCGAACTCACCGCCAGGGCAAACTCCAGCGCCAGCAGCATCCACAAGTGATGGAACGCGCCGTTGCCCAGCCACGAGGAGAGATCGGCAGGCGCCCCGCCAAGGTGCAACAGGTGAGTGACTTCATCGATGATGAGCTTGCCCACGTACAAGGTCGCGACCGGCAATACCGCGCGCACCAGCCGCAGCGCCACACTGGCCACGGCAAGCACGGGGCTGGTGCGCCAGATGTCGCGCAGGAACGGCGGCACGTTGCGCAAGGCGGCCATGCGTTGACGCAAGTTCAAAGGCTTGGACGGCGTGTCCATGGGCCGCCGCCGCGATCTTTCGCCTGCGTTGTACTGACGTGGCATGGGCGCTCCCTGTGGGCGAGGAACGGTACCTCGCGTCTTCGCGCAGCAGGTTGTAGGTCGGTGCGGCGCCGCCGGTTTCCAAGAGCCGGCTAGAATGATCGCCCTTTCCCGATGCTCTTAGCGCTATGCAGTCCGTCAACAAGGCCCGCCTGCAAATCCACTTTTGCGTGCTGCTGTGGGGGTTTACCGCCATCCTCGGCAAGCTGATCACCCTGACCGCGCTGGGGCTGGTGTGGTGGCGCATGCTGCTGGTGGCCGGCGCCTTGCTGCTGATGCCGCGCGTGTGGCGCGGCTTGCGCGCGATGAGCATGCGGCTGCGCCTGGCGTATGCCGGCATCGGCGTGCTGGTATCCCTGCACTGGCTCACTTTCTACGCGGCCATCAAGCTTGCCAATGCCTCCGTAGGCGCCACCTGCATTGCGCTGGGGCCGGCGTTTCTTGCCTTTATCGAACCGTGGGTGGCGCGCCGGCGCTTCGACCCGCGCGAACTGCTGATCGCCATTGCGGTGGTGCCGGGCGTGGCGATGGTGGCCGGCGGCGTGCCAGCGCACATGCGGGTGGGCATTGCGGTAGGCGTGGTGTCGGCGCTGTTCGTAGCGCTGTTCGGCTCGCTCAACAAGCGTTTCGTGGAACATGCCGACCCGCTCACCGTCACCTGCATCGAGCTGGGCACGGGCGCCATCTTTCTTACCTTGCTGGCGCCGCT
Source organism: Dyella mobilis (assembly GCF_016904945.1). GTDB lineage: Bacteria > Pseudomonadota > Gammaproteobacteria > Xanthomonadales > Rhodanobacteraceae > Dyella_B > Dyella_B mobilis. The sequence goes on along the minus strand of NZ_JADIKF010000039.1, from coordinate 599,981 downwards.
GTTGCCGCATACCGGGCCGGCCTACCCCGTGCCCGATCTCCACGATGGCCTGCTGCTGCTCGTGCTCGCCTTCGGTTGCACCCTGCTGCCGTTTACCTTGGCACTGGTGGCATTGCGCCACATCAGCGCGTTCGCCACGCAGATGATCACCAACCTGGAACCGGTCTACGCGATCGTGCTCGCCATGCTGTTGCTGGGCGAGCAGCGTCAGCTCGATACGTGGTTCTACCTTGGCGTGGCGGTGATTCTCGCTGCGGTATTCGCACATCCTTTGCTGCACCGGAACGACGCCACGGCGATCCAGCCGGAATTGCTGGGTACGGCCGAGAATCACGGCCTGGACTGATCGCTTAGCGCATGGCCAGCCGGTCGCGCATGAAGTCGATGAATGCCCGCACTTTCGCCGGCGGCTGCGGGTCGGGATACACCGCGTGGATGCCGCCTTCGGGCAAGCGGTATTGCGCCAGCAATACCTGCAGGTGGCCGGCCTCGATGTCATCCTGCACGAGGTAATCGGGCAGCACCGACACACCGGCGCCGTGCAGCACCAGCGCGCGAACCGCTGCCGCGTTGTTGGCCTGCATGGCCTGAGTCATGCGCACGGTGCGCCGCGCGCCGCTGCTACTCGTGAAAGTCCAGCGCAGCGGCGACATTAAGGCCGACATGGCTATCCACGGATGCACGGCCAGTTCCTCCGGCCGGCGCGGTACGCCGCGTTCGGCTAGATAGGCGGGGGTTGCCATCACCATCTGCCTGAAGCCGCCAAGGCGGGCGGCACGCAGGCTGGAGTCGCGCAGCCAGCCAATGCGAATGGCCAGGTCGAAGCGTTCTGCGATCAGATCGCTGATCTGGTCGTTGATCACCAGATCCACCTGCAGTTGCGGATGCAGGCGATGGAAATCGGCAAGCGCTGGCGCCACTACGGACATGCCGTAGTCGGTAGAGGTCGTGAGCCGCAAGGTACCGGTGGGTACGTGGCGGCGATCGCCCATCCGCTCGATGGCCGCCTGCGCCTGTTCCAGCAGTTGCACGCAATCGGCATGAAAAAGCGTGCCGGCCTCGGTGAGCGCCATGCGGCGCGTGCTGCGCACGATCAAGGTGGCACCCAGTTCGCGCTCCAGCTTGAGCAAATGCTGGCTGACCATTGCCTTGGTCATGCCCAGGTGCTCGGCGGCGGCCGTAAACGAACCCGCGCGCACCAGGGCCACGAAGATCGCCAGGCGATTGAGATTGACGTCGCGCCGCATGCACACATGATTGTCAATAAATAATTGACAGTCAATTCCTCATTGATCCATTTATCCGATCAATGCAGGCGCGCATGCTTCACCCATTCCATCCCTCCCTGGAGACACGCGATGAAACTGGTTCTGTTCGGCGCCACCGGCCACATCGGCCACGCCATCCTGGATGAAGCACTGGCCCGCGGCCATGACGTTACGGCGGTTGTGCGCGAAGCCAGCCGGCTCGCCCAGCAGCACGAACGGCTGCACGTGGTGGTGGGCGACCTGGCCCAGCCGGCGAGCTGGCTGGCCGCCGCAAAGGGCGCGAATGCCGTGATAGCCGCTGTGTCCGCGCGTCGCAACGGCCACGAAGAAACGCTTCCCGACGCGGCGAAAACCCTGCTGGAGACCCTGCCCGGCGCCGGCGTGAAACGCCTGTTGTGGGTGGGCGGCGCCGGCAGCCTGGAAACGGCACCGGGGGTGAAGGTGATCGACGATCCGAACTTCCCCGCCGCCTGGAAGTCCGAGGCGCAAGCCCAGGCGCGTGCGCTGGAGGTATTCCGTACCAGCAAGGCCGATATCGACTGGACCTATATCAGCCCGGCCGCGATGATCGAAGACAGCGAACGCACCGGCCGCTACCGCGTCGGCGGCGACCAGTTGCTCACCGATGGCCATGGCAAGAGCCACATCAGCGTGGCCGATTATGCGATCGCCCTGCTCGATCGCCTGGACAAGCACGACGCTCTGCGCCAGCGCATCACCGTCGCGTATTGATCCATACGGCTGTCCGGCAGGCTGGGCTTTATACTTGTCGCAGTCCAGCCTGCCGCGAACACCATGAATTATCGCCACGCCTATCACGCAGGCAATTTTGCCGATGTACTCAAGCACAGCGTGCTGTTCGCGCTGCTCCAGGCGCTGAAGGCGAAAGAAACGCCGTTCGCGCTGATCGACACGCACGCCGGCAGCGGCTGCTACGCGCTCGATAGCGCCGAAGCCGGCAAGACCGGCGAATACCGCGACGGCATTGCGCGCCTGCTGTTTCCCGATTTGCAAAACGCGGCTTCCGCCGATCACGCGCTGCCGCCGCTGTTGCGCCACTGGCTCGATACCGTTCTTTCGCTGCCAGGCAACGAGCGCGGCCTGAAGCTCTACCCCGGCTCGCCGTTGCAGGCGGCACGCGCCATGCGCGAGCAAGACAACGCCTATCTGTGCGAACTGCACCCGGAAGAAGCCGCCTCGTTGCGCGGGCTGTTTCATCACGACGGGCGCGTACACGTACACCATCGCAACGGTTACGAAGCCCTGAAGGCGCTGCTGCCGCCCAAGGAAAAGCGCGGCCTGGTGCTGATCGATCCGCCCTATGAAGCACAGGAAGCGGAATATCGCCTGATCGAAGCGGCCTTGAAGGAAGCTTTGCAGCGCTGGCCCACCGGCACGTATGCCATCTGGTATCCGATCAAGTTGCGCAGCCAGGTGCAGCCTTTCCTGCGTTGGTTGCAGCACTGCGGCGCGCGCCGCGTGCTGCGCGCCGAATTGCTGGTGCGTCCGGACGATTCGCCGCTGCGCTTGAATGGTTCGGGCATGGCCATTCTCAACGCGCCGTGGAATCTGGACCAGGTCCTGCGCGAACCCTTGCAAGCCATGGCCCGCCTGTTGTCGCAGGAGCACGCGGCAGAGTGGCGGCTGGACTGGCTGGTGCAGGAGGGCGATACGCCTGCCTCTGCACGGGCACCCTCTCCCAATCGCCGTCTACCGCCACCGAAACGGGCCCGCTAAGCTCAGGCTTCACGTAACGATCCGTTCCGCAGGGACCTCGCCATGATCCGTCGCACCGTCTTGCGCAAGCTGTGCTGGTTCATCCCGCTGGCCGCCTTGGCCCTGGCCGCCTGCGCGCCGGCGCCGATCTACAAGGCCACGCCGGGGACCCTGGCCGCATCTCCCATGCAGGTGGCGCAATCGCCCGAGCACTATGCGAGCGGCGAAGTGATCTGGGGCGGGAGCGTGGTCGAGGTGCATAATTTCCCCGATCACACGGAAATCGAAATCCTGGCTTATCCGCTGGACTCATCGCAGCGTCCGCTGACCAGCACGGCCGCCGCAGGACGCTTCATCGCTGTCTATCCGGGCTATGTCGAGCCATTCAACTATCCCGGGGGAAGCCTGGTAACGGTCAGCGGCGCGCTCGCCGGCACGCGCAGCGCGAATGTGGACCAGGCCGCCTACGTGTATCCCTTGGTGAAGGTGGCGCAGTCGCATCGCTGGACGGCAGCGGAAATGCGCGCCGGACATCCGGATATTCACTTCGGCGTAGGTGTGGGCGTCGGCATCCGCTGATCGTCGCAACGTGAGCGGAATCGCGCCGCCGCGCATCCGCGACAAGGAAAGCAGCATGTCCGGCCACGCCAACTCGCTCAAGGCAATCCTGCTGGCACTGGGCGCGAACTTTGCGATCTTCGCCGCCAAGCTGGTCGCTGCCATCCTTACCGGCTCGGGCGCGATGCTCGCCGAGGCCGTGCACTCGCTGGCCGATTGCGGCAATCAGGGCCTGCTGTTGCTGGGCATGCGACAGGCGAAGCGGCCACCCTCCGACGAATATCCGCTCGGCTGGGGCCGCGCCTTGTATTTCTGGTCGTTCGTGGTGGCGGTACTGCTGTTTGCGGTGGGCGGGTTGTTCTCCATCTACGAAGGGGCGCACAAGATCACCCAGCCTGAACCGTTGAAGTGGCCGTGGCTGGCGCTGGGCGTGCTGGCGTTCGGCATCGTGGCCGAAAGCATCTCGATGCGCGGCTGCCTGCACGAGGTCAATCGGGCGCGCGGCGAACAAAGCCTGTGGAGGTGGTTTCGCGAGACGCGTTCGAGCGAACTGCTGGTGATCTTCGGCGAGGATCTCGCCGCCTTGCTCGGCCTTTGCCTGGCCGCGTTGGCGATCGGCGGCACCATGCTGACCGGCAATCTATTGTTCGACGCCCTGGGCACCGTCGCCATTGGCGTGTTGCTGGTCATCGTGGCAGCCGCACTGGCGATCGAAGTCAAAGCTTTGCTGATCGGCCAGGGGGTAGAGCCGCGCCGTCGCGCCGAGCTGATGGCCTTCCTCAACGCCCGTGCGGAGGTGGCCGAGGTCTACAACCTGATTACGTTGCAGATGGGCCCGGACGTGATGGTGGCTATCAAGGCCCGCATGTCGCCCACCCCCGACAGCAACAGCCTGATCGAGGCCATCAATACCGTCGAAGCGGCCATGAAAGCCCAATTCACCGACGTGCGTTGGAGTTTCTTCGAACCCGATATCGCCGATTGAGCGCCCCGGAAACCTGTCGCACTGCAGCATGATACGTTTCAAGCAGACCGGGCAGCATTCCTGCATTCCTTAACAACGGGCCGATTTGGGAGGATAGTAGTCCCCTGAATCGCTGCAAGCATTCATGTTGCAGTGCAAACAATACGCTATAGTATGGTCATGCTTATGACCCCTGCCCGCGACTTCGGATCCCATTCCCGACACGCCCAGCTGCCGCCGCGCAGCAATGAGCGTTTTGCCAGTCCACGCCTCGTCACTTCGCCCAACGGCAAGGTGGTGCACACCGCCGACGGCCGCGAACTGGTCATGCGCAGTATCGAGTCGGGCGACATAACCGCCGTGCAGCGCTGCTTCAAGCGATTGTCGCCGCAGGACGTGCGCCGCCGCTTCATGCATGCGATGTCGGAACTGCCTTTGTCGATGGCCCAACGCTTGTGCCGCATCGATCCGGAACTGGAGGCGGCTTACGTCTTGATGGACGAAACGATGACGCCTGCCGAACTGCGCGGCGTGGGGCGGATCTTCGTCGACGAAGCCGCCAACAGCGCCGAGTTCTCGGTGTTGGTGGAACGCGAGTGGACGCGCATCGGCCTTGGCGCATTGCTGATGCAGCAATTGGTCGATGAAAGCCGTCGGCGCGGCCTGACCGAACTATGGGGCTATGTGCTGATGGAGAACCGCCCGATGCTCCAGTTGTGCAAGGAGCTGGGCTTTGTCGCCAAGATGATGCCCGGCGAAGCCGGCACGGCTCAGATCAGCCTGAAGCTGTAAGCCGCGGCAACCGCGCGGAAAAACACGCCACTTTGCCATGCAGGCTGACTTCGACCTGTTCGAAGTGTTGATGCAGGGCGTGATGCAAGGCCTCGTAGGTATCGTTTCGATTCCCGAAAATGCCTTTCTCGTTGTAGACAGTCATCAGCTTGCGCCCCATGACGTTGTGCCCGGCGCTGTCACCCAGGATGGTCGCGCCGTACAACACGCCGTCCTGCGCAAGATGCGACTTGAGATGGGCGAACACGCAAGCCTTGCCGGGCATGTCGCCGGGCAAGCAATGCAGCAGATAAAACAGCGCGATCGAATCGTAGCGCTTGCCTGACAGCGCAGTCAGCGGCTGCATGACGTCCTGCACGAACACCTCGGTTCCGGACTGCCCAAGGCGGCTGGATGCGGCACGCAGGCTGTTTTCGTTCAAATCCAGCAAGGCGATCCGTTGATCATCGCCAAAGCCTGCATGCGCGAGGTAAAAGCCGGTGCCTACGCCAACGTCGAGATGGCGGCTTCCCACGTGCCGGCGATAGAACGGCAATAGCACCTTGTCGGTGGAACATTGCCATGCCCAGCGATTGGAAACACCCAGCACCCACCAGTCATAGACTTTCAGTGCGAACGGCGAATAGACGGCGGCTCCGGCCTGGGTATTGGGCGATATTGGCGAGGGCATGGCGACTCCACGTGGGCAAAACCGAACCTTCGCACGAGGCGGCGCGAGCGGAACAGTCGGGATCGGCTGAATCCGCGTCAGCCGTTGACTGACGGCTAACACAGAAATCCATGACGCGCCGTTGATGGGGCGGTCGCGGTCGACGCGCTACACTTGTGCGCTCGTTCGGCGCGGCATCTGGGCTGCGTCCTCCACGCAACGTCTCCCATGCCCAACCCGATCAGTCACCCGCCCCTTCCCACCAGCCCCAAGCAACGCCGCTTCTGGACCCCGCCACACGGTTCGGCGCGGGCGCTGCTGGTTGCCGGCGCCGCCGAATCGCACAAAGGCCTGCTGGTCGCGGTAACCCGCGACACCCAGCGTGCCCATGCGCTGGAAGACGAGCTGCGGATCTTTGCAGGCACGCTGCCGGTACTGCATTTCCCCGACTGGGAAACCCTGCCCTACGACGTTTTCAGCCCGCATCCGGATATCGTGTCGCAGCGCGTTGCCGCGCTGTACCAGTTGCCGGCGGTAACGCGCGGCGTGCTGGTCGTGTCGGTCGCCACCTTGATGCAGCGGATCGCGCCGCGCTCGCACATCGCAGGCGCCGGGCTGGTGTTGCGCAAGGGCCAGAAACTCGACCTGGCCACCGAACAGCGGCGACTGGAGTCCTCCGGCTACCGCCACGTGCCGCAGGTCGCCGAACCGGGCGATTTCGCCGTACGCGGCGCGCTGATCGACATCTTCCCGATGGGTACGCGCGAGCCCTATCGCATCGAATTGTTCGACGACGAGGTGGATTCGATCCGCAGTTTCGATCCGGAAACCCAGCGCTCGCAACAGCAGGTTGAAAAAGTGGAACTGCTGCCGGCGCGCGAATTTCCGGTGACGGACGATGCCGCCAAAGCCTTCCGCAACCGCTTGCGCGAGCGCTTTCCGATCGACGTTCGGCGTTGCCCGCTGTACCAGGACATGAAGGAAGGCGTGACGCCCGGCGGCATCGAATACTACTTGCCGCTGTTCTTCGAACACACTGCCACGCTGTTCGACTACCTCGCCGACAATGCGCTGTTCGTACTGGGCGAAGGCACTGCCGAAGCCACCGAGCAATTCTGGACGCAGACGGCCGAACGCTACGACCAGCGCGCACACGACATCGAACGTCCCGTGCTGCCACCGGCGGAGCTGTATCTGTCGCCCGAGCGCCTGCGCGAGCAGCTCAACAAACGCTTGCGCGTGGAAGTGGTCGACAGCGGGCACGAACATGCCGTCGCTGCCGGTACGCAGCCTGCGCCGGAGCTTCCGCTCAACCGCAAGGGCGAAGAACCTGGCACTTCGCTGCGCCACTTCATCGAGCATTACCCGGGACGGGTATTGATTGCAGCGGATTCGGCGGGTCGCCGCGAAGCATTGCTGGAACAGCTCGCCACGACCGGATTGCGCCCGCAAAACGTCGACAGCTGGCAAGCCTTCCTGGCGGACTCCCATCGGCAAGCCATCACCATCGCGCCGCTGGAGCAAGGTTTTGCGCTGACTCATCCGGCCATTACCGTCCTCACCGAGCGCGAGCTGTTCGGCGAGCGGGTGCGCACCGAGCGCAAGCGCCGGCGCGGTGCGGCGCGCGATCCGGATGCCATCATCCGCGACCTCACCGAGCTTTCCATCGGCTCGCCGATCGTGCACGTCGATCACGGCGTAGGCCGTTACCAGGGCCTGGTATCGATGGAACTGGGCGGCATGGCCGGCGAATTCCTCACCATCGAATACGCCAAGGGCGACAAGCTTTACGTGCCGGTGGCGCAGCTTGGGCTGGTCAGCCGCTACTCCGGTACCGCACCGGAATTGGCCCCGCTGCACTCGCTGGGCGGCGATGCCTGGGAACGCGCGCGCAAGAGGGCCGCGGAGAAAGTCCGCGACGTGGCCGCCGAACTGCTGGCGATCTATGCGCAGCGCGAGGCGCGCGGCGGCGAATCGCTGCCGATCGATCGCCAGCTGGTGGAAGAATTCGGCACCAGCTTTCCGTTCGAGGAAACGCCGGACCAGTTGTACGCCATCGACGCGGTGCTCAACGATCTGGCGGCGCCACGCGCCATGGACCGCGTGATCTGCGGCGACGTGGGTTTCGGCAAAACCGAGGTCGCACTGCGCGCGGCATTCGCTGCCGCTACCGCCGGCAAGCAGGTCGCGGTCCTCGTGCCCACCACCCTGCTCGCGCAGCAGCATTACCGCAACTTTGCCGACCGCTTTGCCGACTGGCCGGTACGCGTGGACGTCTTGTCGCGCTTCCGCTCCACCAAGGAAGTCAACGAGGCGTTGAAGCGATTGGCCGACGGCCAGATCGACGTCATCGTGGGTACGCACAAGCTGCTGCAGCCGGATATCAAGTTCAAGCAACTGGGGCTGGTGATCGTCGACGAAGAACAGCGTTTTGGCGTGCGCCAGAAGGAGCAATTGAAAAAACTGCGGGCGGAGGTCGACCTGCTGACCATGACCGCCACGCCGATTCCACGCACCCTCAACATGGCCATGAGCGGCCTGCGCGACCTCTCCCTGATCGCCACGCCGCCCCAGCATCGCATGGCGGTGCGTACCTTCATTTCCTCCTGGGAACCGGCACTGATCCGCGAAGCGTTCCAACGCGAATTGCAGCGCGGCGGCCAGGTGTACTTCCTGCACAACGAAGTCGAAAGCATCGAACGCACGGCACGGGAAGTGCAGGAACTGGTTCCTGACGCGCGCGTCGGCATCGCCCACGGCCAGATGCCGGAACGCGATCTGGAACGAGTCATGGCGGATTTCCATCGCCAGCGCTTCAACGTGCTGGTGTGCACCACCATCATTGAAACCGGCATCGACATTCCTACCGCCAATACGATCATCATCGATCGCGCCGATCGCTTCGGCTTGGCGCAATTGCATCAATTGCGCGGCCGCGTGGGGCGCTCGCACCACCGCGCCTATGCCTATCTGATCGTGCCGGACCGCAAGAGCATCACTGCCGATGCGGAAAAGCGCCTGGAAGCGCTGGCTTCCCTGGAGGAATTGGGTGCCGGCTTTACGCTGGCCACGCACGACCTGGAGATTCGCGGCGCCGGCGAGTTGCTCGGCGACGAGCAGTCCGGCCAGATCCAGGAAATCGGCTTTGGCCTGTATACGGAATTGCTGGAACGCGCCGTGCGTGCGCTGAAATCCGGCAAGGTGCCCGACTTCGACCTGAGCAGCGAACACGAAACCGAAGTGGAGCTGCATCTTCCGGCGCTCATTCCCGACGATTACCTGCCCGACGTGCATGCACGCCTGACGTTGTACAAGCGCATCGCCAGCGCACGCGACGAAGCGTCCTTGCGCGAACTGCAGGTGGAAATGATCGACCGCTTCGGCCTGCTGCCCGATGCCGTCAAGCAGCTTTTCGCCATCGCCAGCCTCAAGCTGATGGCTACGCCGCTGGGCATTCGCAAACTGGATTTCGGCGCAAACGGCGGACGCGTCACCTTCCGCGACAAACCGGATGTCGAACCGATGGCGATCATCCGCCTGATCCAGAATTATCCGCGCGTGTACAAGCTGGACGGCCAGGACAAGCTGAAGGTCAACCTGGAACTGCCGGGAGCCAGCGAGCGCATCCGCGCTGCGGAAGAAGTGCTGACCAAGTTGGGAGCACGCAAGACAGCATGACGCCGAAGGTTGGGTTGCCCCGGACTTGATCCGAGGTAACCCAACCTACAAAGTGGCCATTGGATGGCGAAAAATCAGAGAGTGCGCGTCAGGTATTGCAGGCTGAATGTGCCGGCCGGGTCCAGCCAGACGTGTTGCACGCTCAATCCCGCCGTTGCGGCAAGCGCCGCAAAGTCTTCCAGCGAATACTTGCAGCTGTACTCCACCAGCATCGCCTCTTCTTCGCGGAACAACACCTGCAAGCGCCCCACTCGCACGCGCTGTTCGCGATTGCTCAGGATGTGTGTTTCGATGCGGCCGGCCATGGCGTTGTAATGGGCGCGGTGACGAAACGCACCCAACTCGAAATTGCAGCCGAGCTCGCGATTCAGGCGCGCCAGCACGTTGAGCGTAAATGCCGCCGTGACACCCGCTTTGTCGTTGTAGGCTGCCTCGATCGTCGACCTGTCCTTTTTGAGGTCTGCGCCCACCAAGATACCGCCGTTGTCGCCCATTTCGTTGCGCATCTTGCGCAACAACTGCGCGGCTTCGCGATCTTCGAAATTGCCGATGGTTGAACCCGGAAAATACAGCACGGTACGCCGCGGCGCACGCGGCGGCACGGGCAGCCGCAGCGGACGAGTGAAATCCATCGACAAGGGCTGGATGGGTAGCTCCGGTATTTGCTGAGCCACGCGCTGCATGCCCAGGCGAAGAGCCTCGGAAGAAAGCTCTATCGGCACCCAGGCCACCGGCGTGGCGAGATGCTCGAGCAACAGGCGCGTTTTGATGGCATGCCCACTGCCATACTCGACCAGCCGTACGTCGGGACCGAGCACTTCGGCAATGTCGGCGGCATGCACGCGCAGCAATTCGATTTCGGCGCGTGTCAGGTAATACTCGGGTTGCTCGCAGATTTGCTCGAACAGGGCCGAACCCTGCTCGTCGTAAAACAACCAGGACGGCAATCGTTTGGGCTGCGAACGCAGGCCGCGTTGCACCACTTGCAGCAAGAGGTTGTCGGGTGGCCGTTGTTCGTCACGTACGGCATAGGCTTGAACATTCATCTGTCCTGTCCCAATCGGATGCCCGCGAACTGCCAGCGGGCATGGGGCGGAAAAAAATTGCGGTAGCTGGCGCGAATGTGGTCGTGCGGCGTTGCGCAGGAGCCGCCGCGCAACACCCATTGCCCGTTCATGAACTTGCCGTTGTATTCACCGAGCGTGCCCGGCAAGGGTTTGAAACCCGGATAGCTCACGTAAGGCGATGCGGTCCATTCCCAGATGTCGCCGTACATTTGCAGCCACCCGTCGTGGTGTGGAGCGGCGATTGGATGGAAGCGATGGCTTTCCTGAAAATGGCCCGCGACAGGTTTGCTCGCGGCCGCATTTTCCCACTCGGCTTCGGTGGGCAGACGGGCGCCTGCCCACCGTGCGAAAGCATCGGCTTCGAAATAGCTGATGTGGCATACCGGTACGTGCGGATCGATGTCGCGCATCCCGGCCAGGGTGAATTCGCTGGCCAGGTCTTCTTGCCAGTACAACGGTCGCTGCCAGCCTTCACGCTGCACGATGGCCCAACCGTCGGAAAGCCACAGGCCTGCCTCCCGATAACCGCCATCGCGGACGAAAGCCAGGTATTCGCCGTTGGTCACGGGACGATTGGCCAGCGCGTGCGCGGCCAGCCACGTTCGATGGCGCGGTGTTTCGTTGTCGTAGGCAAAGCCGTCGCTATCTGCATGCCCTATCTCCTGCGCCCCTTCCCTTCCCGCAAGGAATCGCATCGGCATCGGTGCATCGCTGACTTGAACCGGTAAAGCCTCGCGATAAGCCGGGTGCAAGGGATGACACCAGAAGGCGTGCTTCAGATCGGTGAGCAGCAACTCTTGATGCTGTTGCTCGTGCTGCAAGCCAAGTTCGATTCTTGCGACAAGCGCTTCGTCAATGCCGCTGGCGATACGCGCTGCGACCGCGTCATCGATACGCGCCCGGTAATCGCAAATCTCTTCGAGCGTAGGGCGCGAAAGCAGGCCGCGGCGCGGTCGCGCATGAATCGGCCCGGCCGATTCGTAGTAGGAGTTGAAAAGGTAATGCCACTCGGGATTGGGCGAACGATAAGAAGGATCGTGCCCGAGCACGAACGTTTCAAAAAACCACGTCGTATGCGCCAGATGCCATTTGCCGGGGCTGGCATCGGGCATCGACTGCACCAACAGGTCTTCCGCGCTCAAGCCGGCACAAAGCGCCCAGGTCTGTCTGCGTATACGCACGAAGCGCGCTAAGCGGTCTTCTGCGCCAACGGCAAAGGTCGAGGCACTCATGACACCGATGCGGGACGGGCGGGGCTATTACGATACATCTTGTGGAGCACGACCGAGCAGACCATCATAGTCCTCACCATGCCGCAAGCATCGTTCATATTATGTGATACATGCATGGCGGGAATATGGCTGTCGCGATATTTCCATCGCCGCAGCGCATCAATACAGCCTGGAGGTGACGTCTATGAAACCGGTCATTTCGTTCGTGCTGTTTTTTGCTTTCGCAGCAAACGGAGCTGCCGCGTGGGCGCAGTCGAGTGCACCCGCATATACCCCGCTACCCAACAACGACTGCCTGCGTGTCAGCCGAATCAACGAATGGCACGTCCTGGACGATAAGACGATCATCGTGCAAGCCGGCCCCTACCAGCGCTATCTGGTGAAGCTGCAGGCCAGTTGCCAGAACCTGGGTATTGGCAACCGCGGTTTCAGGTTCATCGGCAGCAAGGCGGATCTCGCCACCAACCCGGATCGCATCTGCGGCTCGGTCGGCGAAATGGTCACTGCGCACAATCAGCCGCCTTGCGCGATTCAATCGCTCAGCCTGATCGACCAGAACACGTTCAACGGTCTTCGCAGCAAAGCCAAATACAGCAGTACCCGCACGCAGCAGCAAAGCAAATCGCCCTGAACTTCCGCGGCAAGCAAGACAAAACAAAAGAGCCCGGTTTGCACCGGGCTCTTCTTTGTTGAACGGCTTCTATCCGCTTAGTACCCCGGACCGATGTAGCGCGTCTGGTACGGATCGGACGTTACCACCGTTGTGGTCACCACCGGCGGCGGCACGGTCTGATAGACCACCGTACCCGGGGTGTAGACCACGGTCGGCGGCGGTGCGTAATACACCGGCGGACCGGCTACCGCGCCCGCAACCAGACCCGCTACGGCACCACCCACGATGGCACCTGCGATCCAGCGACCACCGCTCCAGTAACCGCCGCGGTAGCAGCAACCGCCATGGTAGTAACCACCACCATGGTAGTAACCACCACCGTGCCAGCCACCGCCCCAACCATGGGCCGATGCACCGACCGGCAAAGCCGCAGCCGTGGCAAGAGCCAGGCCGATCGCAACGAACTTGCCGACACTACGTTTGAACATGACACACCTCCGTCAAGATGGGAGCTATGGTCTGTCCGGCGCGCTTAATCTGTACTGAAGGGTTTCATTTTTTTATGTGGGCGTTTTCCCAGGGATTTACCTGGCCCTCAGCCGTCTTTGAACGCAACAGCCAGCAATCGTGGATATTCGCCCGGCGCGAGAAATCGAAGGGAATGCTGCCAGCCCCCCAGTTCTCGATGTTGAACCGTTCTTCCAAGGCCGCACGGTCCAGCTCGAAGCGGCGGAAGTTATTGGAAAACACGATGATCCCGTCGGCGGTGAGACGCTCGGCGCAAGCCAGCAGCAACTTGACGTGGTCGCGCTGCACGTCGAAATCGTCGGCGCGTTTGGAATTGGAAAACGTCGGCGGATCGACGTAAATCAAACCATAGCGATCGTGCGACTGCCGCAGGAAGCTGCCGGCATCCGATTGCACCAGGCGATGCTTCGCACCGGAGAACCCGTTCAGGGCGAGATTGCGCGAAGCCCATTCCAGGTACGTGCCGGACAGGTCGACGCTGGTGGTATCGCGCGCACCGCCGGCCGCCGCATAAACGCTGGCCGTTGCGGTATAGGCGAACAGATTGAGAAAACGCCGCCCGGCCGCAAGCTCGCGCAACTTGGCGCGCACCAGGCGGTGGTCGAGGAACAGCCCGGTGTCCAGGTAATCATAAAGATTGACCAGGAACTTCAAGCCGCCCTCTTCCACCTCGATGAATTCGCCGCGCTGATCGAACTGGCCGTACTTGGAACCGCCCTTGCCGCGCTCGCGCGTTTTCAGCGCGATGCGGACGCGCGGCGCGTCGAACACCTCGCCGGCAACGCGTGCAATTTCACGCACGCGCGTGCGCGCCACATCAGCAGGGACGCTGGCCGGCGCGCGATATTCCTGGATGTGCAGGTGCGCGGCGCCGGTGGTGTCGGCATAGACGTCAACCGCAGCGGCGTATTCAGGCAGATCCTGGTCGTAAGCGCGCCAGGCGCGAATGCCCTCGCGCTCCAGACGCCTGCGCAGGTGGTGGACGTTTTTCTCCAGGCGGTTCTTGAGCATCTGCGCGCCGGGCGATAGCGGCGGCTTTTCGCGCGGGGTGTCGTCGCGCGGATGCAGCTCGCATACCAGCAGCACGGTTTCCAGCGCACCGTTGTAAAGCGCGTACTTTTTTTCGGGACGCAGCGTGGTCGCGCGCCCAAGCTCCGCGTCACCGGCAAGAATCGCCGCACGCCAGCCAATGAAACGTTCGCGCAGCATTTCCCCCAGCATGCGATAAAGCTTGGGCATGCTTTCGCGCTCGCCCAGCCGCTCGCCATAAGGCGGATTGGTAATCACCAGGCCACGCGCCACGCCAGGAGGCGGCGCCACGTGCAGTGCATCGTGGCGGTCCAGGGTAAAGAAGCCGGCGACGCCCGCTTCCTGCGCATTGCGCTTGGCTGTCTGCACCATGCGGGGGTCGGCATCGGAACCGAAGAAACAGGCGCGCAAGGCCGGCAGACCGGCTTCGGCACGCTGGCGCGCGTCCTCGAGCAAACCGCGCCACAAAGCGATGTCGTGTTGCTTCCAACCCAGAAAACCGTAGTAGGAGCGACGCAGGCCCGGCGCCACGTCGGCCACCATCAAGGCCCCCTCGATCAACAACGTGCCCGAGCCGCACATCGGATCGAGCAACGCCCCGCCCTGCTCGTAGATCGCCGGCCAACCCGCGCGCAGCAACATCGCTGCTGCGAGGTTTTCTTTGAGCGGCGCCTCGCCTTGCTGTTCCCGCCAACCGCGGCGATGCAGGGGAGCGCCGGCCAGATCGATCGACACCGTGGCGCGATCGCGCCGCAGACGCAGGTTGATGCGCACATCGGGCTCTTCGGTATCCACGCCAGGACGATCCTGGCCGCGTTGCCGGAACTGGTCGACCACCGCGTCCTTCACGCGTTGCGCCAGGAACTGGCTGTGCGCCATTTTGCTCTGCGCCGTGTTGGCATCCACCGCCAAGGTCGCGTGCGGGGCCAGGTGCTGCGACCAGTCGATGGTCTGCACGCCAGCATAGAGGGCGTCATCCGATGCAGCTTCGAATTCGGCAATCGGCAGCAGGATGCGGCTGGCCAGGCGCGACCACAGACAGGCGCGATAGGCCGTTTCCAGGGTGCCCGAAAAACGCACGCCGGCCAGTGCCTCGTGCACCTCGCTGCCGCCCAGGGCGATCAGTTCGTCACGCAGCAGGTATTCGAGCCCTTTGGGGCAGGTTGCAAAGAATGGTTTCAAGCGTGCTTCGCCAGTTGTTCCAGGAAAAAGCCGAATTGCCGGCCGAGTTCATCCAGGTGTGCGCCAAGGCGATGATCGTCGTCGAGCACCAGCAGCGGCAGGGAGCGGCGGCGGGCGAATTCGTATACCTCGTCCAGCGGACAGATGTCGTCCTGCCAGCCGTGGATCAGCAGCGCCGGTACGTCCTCCCGTATGTCCAGCGCCAGGTCGCAGTCGGGAATCAGGGGCGGCGTGGCCATCAGGAACAGCCCGGCAACCGGTTGTTCCAACGAGGCCAGGGCGGAGACAAAGGCCCCCATGCTCGACCCGACCAGGACCGGCGGCACGTTGCTGGCGACAATCCGCGCATGCAGCCGCGCAATGCGCGGCTCCACCGAGCCGGCATGACCCTGCGCGTCGTCGGCGCGGTAATCGGGGCGCTCGGTGGTCCAGCCCAAGGACTCGGCGATTTTCGCCAGCGCGCTGACCTTGGTGGCATCCGGACCGGCATCCGAGCCGTGAGAAAGTATGACGTGTCCGGGCATGAGCGTCTCCGAAGGCCTGCAACAGATCGCGAATGATAGCCCTGTTGACGTAGGGACAGGCTCATACTGCCGCCAGGAACGTGCACGGATTGCAGTTGTGCAACACTGGCTGCATGTCGATGCTGACCATCCACGACCAACCCCTGCCTTACGTCACCAAGCTGCCCGAACGCCCCGTCGATGCCGTGACACTGGTAGTGATCCATTGCACTGAACTGCCCGACCTGGCCACCACGCGCGAGTACGGGGAGAAAGTGCTGTACGACAGCGGCACGGGCAACAGCGGGCACTATTACATCGACCGGGACGGATCGGTTTACCGCTACGTGCCGGGCACCCGCGTAGCCCACCACGTACGCGGCTACAACCCGCAGTCGATCGGCATCGAACTGGTCAACGAAGGGCGTTATCCGCTCTGGTTCGACTCGCGTCGGCAGACCATGACCCAGCCCTACACGGCCAAGCAGATGGCATCGCTGCGCACCCTGCTGGCGCAACTGCGCATGGAATTCCCCCACCTGCACCAGATCGCCGGTCACGAAGACCTGGATACGGCCCTCGTTCCCGCCAGCGACGACCCGACCGGGGAGGTAAGGCGCAAGCTCGATCCCGGCCCGATGTTTCCATGGGCCGAGGTGATGGCCGGAAGCGGGCTGAAGCGGATCGACGCGGAGCACTGAGCGCCGCCCGCTATAATTCCCCTTCATTACGTTCAGGGGTTGGCCGCATGCGTGACGCGCACGTCAAAGAACTGGTCGAGCTGCTGCAGCTCGAAAGGCTGGAAGACAACCTCTTCCGCGGCCAGAGCCGGGACATCGGCACGCGTTTCGTTTTTGGCGGGCAGGTATTGGGGCAGGCGCTGTCGGCGGCCCAGCAGACGGTGGACCCTTCGCGCGAGGCGCATTCGCTGCACGCCTATTTCCTGCGCGCCGGCGATATCGACGCCCCCATCGTCTACAACGTCGAGCGGGCCCGCGACGGCGGTTCGTTCTCCGCCCGCCGGGTGGTGGCGATCCAGCACGGCCAGCCGATCCTCAACGGCGCCATTTCGTTCCAGGTTCCCGAAAAGGGCGTGGAGCACCAGTCCTCCATGCCGGAAGTGCCCGCGCCGGAAGACCTGGAGCCGATGCATCGGGTACCGCGGGAAGAACTGGCCCGCCTGCCGGTCAAGTTGCAACGCTGGCTGGGCACCGACGGCCCGTTCGAGTTCCGCCAGGTCTGGCCGCGCGACGAGATCCATCCACCCAAGCGCCCGCCGATCCAGCACATCTGGTTTCGCATTACCGCGCCGGTGGGCGATTCGGACGTATTGCACCGCGCCCTGCTGGCCTACGCCTCAGACTTCCATCTGATCGGCACGGCCACCCTGCCGCACGGCATTTCCTATCTCACCCACAATATCCAGATGGCAAGCCTGGACCACGCGCTGTGGTTCCATCGCCCATTCCGGGTCGACGAGTGGCTGCTTTATTCGTTCGACAGCCCCACTGCCCAGGGTGCACGAGGGCTGGCACGCGGACAGATTTTCAGCCGTGACGGCCAGCTGGTTGCCTCGACCGCGCAGGAAGGCCTGATCCGGCTGCGCGCAGAAGGCTAAACCGCCCCGCTACCTGGCAGGCGACCCCGCTGCCGCCTGCTAAACTTGCGTCATGCGCTTGCTCTATACCTCACCCCGTCAGGAAAACATCGATCGCGTCGCGGCCTACATGGCCGAAAACGGGGTCGAGACCACGATTACCAACCGGTCCAACTGGAACCGCCCCAGCTACCAGCGTTTCAGCTATTCGCAGCGCAACGAGAATCGCGACGGCTGGCCGCAGGTCTGGATCAGCCACGCAGACGATTACACCAGGGGGCGCGAATTATTGCGCCAGCTCGGTATCGAACCGATGGTGCGCCACGGCGAGGAACTGGCGGCCATGCGCAACCCTGCCCAGTCCGTCTACACCCGCCGCACGCACACCGTGGCCCGGGTAAGACGGATCGTGCTGCTGGCCATCCTGGGCGTATTCATGGTGCTGGCGCTGCATTACCTGCACATCGTTTAAAAGCGCTTGCCACGGCGACCCGCGGCGGTCATAGAATCATCCCATGCGCTCCGATCACGTCCGCCTGTTCCAAACCCTGCCGCACGCCTGCGGCTACTTTGCCGGGCGCACGGCACAGAACCTGGTGATCGACCCGGCCGCCCCGCAGTTGGACCGTTTGTATGGCGCGGCGCTGGATCACGGCTTCCGTCGCGCGGGCGGCCATCTGTATTTCCCGCATTGCCCCAGTTGCCACGCCTGCACGCCCTGCCGCATCGACGTGGCGAACTTCAAACCGGACCGAGCGCAGCGCCGTTGCCTGAAACGCAACGCGGACTTGACCATCAGCGAACGCATGGCCGGCTACAACAGCGAGCGCCACGCGCTTTATTCGCGCTACCTGCGCACCCGTCATCCCGGCGGCGGCATGGACGATGCCGAGGCCAGCGACTTCCGGCGCTTTCTCACCGCACCGTGGAGTCCGACCGTATTCCTGGAACTGCACCGGGGCGACCGGCTGCTGGCGGTGGCCGTCACCGATATCTGCGCGACCGGCATTTCGGCGGTCTATACGTTTTACGACCCCGATGAAAAAGATCGCAGCCTGGGTACCTTCGCCATCCTGCAGCAAGTGGAACTGGCACGGCGGCGCGGCATTCCGTGGGTCTATCTGGGTTTCTGGATCGAAGACCACCCGAAGATGGACTACAAGCGGCGTTTCAAGCCGCTGCAGATACGCACGATCGACGGCTGGGTGAATCTGCCCGGCAATCATTGAGGTTGAAACGCGATCAGTCCAGAGGTGGCAAAGCCCGTGCGGCCGACGCCTTCGGTGACGGCAGGGCTTCTGTTCGGGATCAAAAGCAACGGCGACTCCGGATCACCCCACGGAGTCGCCGGTCTGCCCAAAGCCGTCAACGGCTCACGGCATCCAAGCTCGCCAGGACTTGGAAAAACCGCCAAAAAGTCACGCTTTCTGCTCAGTCGCCGACGGATACGGAAACAGCTTGATCAACGGCACCGAAATGCCGTCGTCGCCCACCACGCGACAATGCGTGCGATCGAGTTCGCGCGGATCGTCCACGCCGCAGCTGTGCGCAATGATGCCTACTTCGTGCATCACGTTCTTGGCGTAATGCGCCACTCGTTCGCTCTTGTCGGTTACCACCAGGCCGCGTTGCAAGCGCGGATTTTGCGTGGTGATGCCGGTTGGGCAGGTATTGCGATTGCACTGCAATGACTGGATGCAGCCTAGCGCCAACATGAAACCGCGTGCGGAATTGACGAAATCAGCGCCCATGGACAAAGCCCACGCCACGTCATAAGCGGTAATGCGCTTACCCGAACAGATCACTTTGATCCGATCGCGCATGCCCTTTTCGATCAGCGTATTGACCAGTGCAGGCAGTGCTTCGTGCAAAGGCAGGCCGACACCTTCCATCAGCGTTTGCGGCGCCGCACCGGTGCCGCCTTCCGAACCGTCGACAATGATGAAATCCGGCGCGCTTTCGATACCGCGCTTGTCGACTTCGTCGCACAGCTGCTCGATCCACTGCAGGTCGCCGAACACGGCCTTGAATCCGGTCGGCTTTCCCGTGAGGCGACGGATGTGCGCAATGGCATCCATCAGCTGCGATACGTTGGCGATATCCAGGTGACGGTTCGGGCTTTGCGAATCCTGCCCCACCGGAATGCCGCGGATCTCGGCAATCTCCGGCGTTACCTTGGCGGCGGGCAACAAGCCGCCCATGCCCGGCTTGGCGCCTTGGCCGAGCTTGATGCTCACCATCTTTACCTGCTTGTGCGCGCAGATCGCCAGCAATTTGTCGTCGTCCAGCTTGCCGTCCGGGGTGCGCACCCCGTATTTGGCGGTACCGATTTCGAACACGATGTCGCAACCGCCTTCGAGGTGATACGGCGCCAAGCCGCCCTCTCCCGTGTCCATCCAGATGCCGGCCTTGGCTGCGCCGATCGACAGTGCCCGCACCGCCGGTGCCGACAGCGCACCGAAACTCATCGCGGAAATATTGAAGAACGCGGCGTGATCGTACGGCTCGCGCGCATACGGACCGATGCGCACCGGCTTGGGCGTGACGTGATGGTCGCCCAGCGAAGGAAACGCCGCATTGACGAAGAACGGCACACCCTCGCCGCGCAGATCGCGGGTGGAGCCAAAGGCGTTGGTGTTTTCCGAGTTCTTCGCCGCGCGATAGACCCACATCCGTTGCGCACGGTTGAATGGCAGTTCTTCACGGTCGCTGGAATACAAGTACTGGCGAAAGAATTCGCCCAGGTGCAGAAACCAGTAGCGGAAATGCCCGATCACCGGGAAATTGCGCAGCACCGAGTTGTGCGTCTGGTTGCGATCCACCACCCACATGACCAGGACGACCAGGATGGCGATCGCCAACAGCATCACGAACAACAGGGCGAAGGTTTCCACCAACACCACCAGCCAGTGCGAAAAGCCCGTCGATTCCATCCTTTCTCTCCGTTTGCGCGTTGCCCCCTGATCCTGTCAGGGTAAGGAGGCGGGTTGACGTCAGTCGATCTTATATTTCCGTGCGAATGGCGTTGGCGGCGCGAATCGCCTTGGCCTTTGCCGCCTCGATATCCGTATCGCGCGCCAAGGTTACCGCCATGCGACGGCGCCCTTTCACTTCCGGCTTGCCGAAGATGCGCAGTTGCGTATCCGGTTCGGCCAGCGCATCGGCAATGCCGTGATAGCGCGGTGCCCGTCCTTCGCCTTCCACCAATACGGCACACGATGCCGACGGGCCGTTCTGATGAATCACCGGAATCGGCAAACCCAGAATGGCGCGAACGTGCAAGGCAAACTCCGATAGCTCCTGCGAAATCAAAGTCACCAGTCCGGTATCGTGCGGACGCGGGCTGACTTCGGAAAAAATCACCCCGTCGCCCTTCACGAAAAACTCCACGCCAAACACGCCCCAGCCACCCAGTGCCCGGGTAATCGCCTCGGCCTGTCGCTGCGCTTCTGCCAGCGCCGCGGTACTCATCGGCTGCGGTTGCCAGGATTCGCGGTAATCGCCATCTTCCTGGCGATGCCCGATCGGCGCGCAAAAAGCGGTGCCGTCTTTGTGCCTGACGGTGAGCAGCGTGATCTCGTAATCGAACGGCACGAAGCCTTCGACAATCACCCGCCCCTTGCCAGCACGCCCGCCCGACTGGGCGTATTCCCATGCCGCCTCCAGGCCCGAGGCATCGCGCACGACGCTCTGTCCCTTGCCGGACGAACTCATCACCGGCTTGATCACGAAGGGATAGCCGATGGCGGCTACCGCCTCCCGATAATCCTGCTCGCTATCGCAGAAGCGGTAAGGCGAGGTAGGCAAGCCGAGCTCTTCGGCGGCGAGCCGGCGAATGCCCTCCCGGTCCATGGTCAGCCAGGCAGCCCGCGCGGTAGGAATGACGCGTACCCCGGACTGTTCCAGCTCCATCAGCGTCGGGGTATGGATGGCTTCGATTTCCGGCACGACAAGGTCGGGGTTTTCCCGTTCGATCAAGGCTCGCAGCGCAGCGCCATCCAGCATGTCGATGACGTGACTGCGATGTGCGACCTGCATGGCAGGCGCGTCGCCATAGCGGTCCACGGCCACTACTTCGACGGCATAGCGCTGCAATTCGATCGCGACTTCCTTGCCGAGTTCGCCCGCTCCAAGCAACAGAACTTTCAGGGCGTGGTCGGAATGCGGCGTGCCGAACGGCCTCATTATTTGTCTCCAACAAAAGCGTCATTCTAACGCCTGGAAGTTGCCGCGCCGCAGATTGGCGACAGTCCAAGCAGGTATTCGCCAACCCTGTCGCCAGCTCGCCGATGGAGAGATTCGGGTGCAGATGAATCGCTCCGCTATTGCTGGTGCTGTGCTTTGCGCGCGATGCCGCGTGGGCAGTTGCCGTGCCTGGCTCGACGCGCAAACGGTCCGGATGGCAATGTAGAAATCGATCGTGGCAAGCCGCCCGGTTCACCGACTCGTCGGCAGAGGAGGCTGGGGTCAAACGAATAGCCGTCGTCAATCGCGATGATCCGCGGCGGGGCTGATCACCCCCTCGCCCTCGCCACACGTGGAACGTGGAGCCGCCCGGAATCGCCGCCCCACTCCCGCCCGCCCGGGCACTTGAATTAGATATCACTTTGATATCTAATTCGCGCACCTCGGGAGGATTCCGTCATGAACGAACGCACTGGATTTTCAATCGCCGGTATTCCATTCATCCTCGTCTGCCTGCTGCTCACGCTGCTGGGCCTGGTTGGCGAGCTGATGGGTGCCGCCACCGGAACATTCTTCGTGGCGGCGGGGGGCGTGCTCATCCACGTATTTACCGCCTGGCTGGCCAAGGGGTTCTTCCAGGTTGCGCCGAACGAAGGGCTGGTTCTGCAATTGTTCGGCAAATACGCCGGCACGATCCGCCACGAGGGCCTGCGCTGGACCAATCCGTTCTATAGCCGTCGCCGCGTCTCGCTGCGCGTGCGCAACTTCGAAAGCGGCAAGCTGAAAGTCAACGACAGCGACGGCAATCCCATCGAGATTGCCGCCGTTATCGTGTGGCAAGTGATGGATACCGCCGAAGCAGTGTTCTGCGTCGACGATTACGAAAATTTCGTGCACATCCAGAGCGAGTCGGCGTTGCGCCAGATGGCCCAAAGCTATCCTTACGATGCGCACGACGACGCCAAGCCGTCGTTGCGCAGCCACGGCGAAGAAATCAACGATCACCTGCGCAATGAAATCCAGGCGCGCCTGGGCAAGGCCGGCGTGCAGGTGACCGAAGCCCGCATCAGCCACCTGGCCTATGCACAAGAGATCGCCCAGGCCATGCTGCAACGCCAGCAAGCCAGCGCCATCGTGGCCGCGCGCGAGCGAATCGTCGAAGGCGCCGTGGGCATGGTGGGCATGGCGCTGGACAAACTGCGCACACAGGGCGTGATCGAGTTGGACGAAGAACGCAAGGCGGCCATGGTCAGCAACCTGCTGGTGGTGTTGTGCGGCGAACGCGGCACGCAGCCGGTACTCAATACCGGCACGCTGTATAGCTGACTCCGACGTGGCGGCCGAAAAAAAAGCCTATCCGCTGCGCATCAGCGCAACCGTGCTGGAGGCCATGCAGCGCTGGGCCGACGACGATTTGCGGAGCGTCAACGCGCAAATCGAATATGTCCTGCGCGAGGCGCTACACAAAAACGGGCGGCTGAAACCCGGCAAGCCCAAGCCGATCACTGACGACGAAGACATCTGATATCCGCCACGTGTCACGGAACGTGGCAGATATCAACCGCTACGCGATCGCAACGCCAGGCCAAGCGCCACCCAGCCCACGATAAATGCCACGCCGCCCAAGGGCGTTACCGCACCGAGCCAGCGTGGCGCGCCAAGTGCAAGGCCGTAGAGGCTGCCGCAAAACAAAACCACACCGAGTGCAAACGTCCACTTTGCCATGCGCCCGGCCCGGCCTTGCCCAAAGCCCACCGCAAGTGCAAGCGCAAGCGCGTGCCAGAAGTGATACTGCACGGCCGTATGCCACAACTCGCGGTGTGCGGCATCCAATACGTTGCGCAAGGCGTGCGCACCGAAAGCGCCTAGCAGTACGGCACTGGCGCCTCCCAGGCCGACCAGCAAGCCATCGCGTGTGCGGGCAATTTGTCGCATAGAGATCGTTTCCTTTGACGAAGGCGCGCTTCGGGTAGCGCGTGGCGTATGCTGCACGGGTTCACCTCGGGATTTTTGCATGAAGCTGTCGCATCTGGCCCGCCTGGCCGCCCTGTCGATGCTGATCGTGGCCAGCAGCTGGCTGAGCGCCTGCCACCAAAGCGAATCGACGCCTTGGCAGTTGACGGATATTTCCGGCCACATGCCGGACCTGTCCTTCCGCCTGACCGACGATCAAGGCAAAACTGTTACCGCCGCAGACTACCGCGGCAAGGTCGCCCTGCTCTATTTCGGCTACACCCATTGCCCCGACGTCTGCCCGCTGACACTCGCGCAATTGCACGTGGTGTTGCAAAAACTGGGGCCGCTGGCGGACGGAGTGCGCATCCTGTTCGTCAGTGTCGACCCAACTCGCGATACGCCTGCCGTCCTGCACGATTACGTGGCTGCATTCGATCCCCGCGCCGTCGGCCTGACCGGTTCCCCATCGGATATCGAAGCCTTGACCAAGCGTTATCGCGCCGCATTCACGCGCGAACCGGGCAAGGCAGACGGCAGCTACGATGTCAGCCACAGTTCCGGCATCTATGTCTTTGACAATACCGGCAAGGCGCGGCTGTTGGCCACGCCCACCGATCCGCAAGACAAGCTGGTACATGATCTGCATTTGTTGCTGAGCCCGGGACATGCACCATGAAGTGGCAATCCTTGCTTGCATCGTTCGCGATCGGGCTCATTCCCGCGGGGGCGGTTCATGCCGCCCAGGCCGATCACGTTACCGCCAGTCATGCATGGATCCGCCTGTTGCCGGCAAAGCTCCCTGCTGCCGGCTACGTCACCTTGCAAAATGCAGGTTCATCCGCCGCAACGCTCGTCTCCGCACATAGCGCCGTCTACGCTTCGGTGATGCTGCACGAAAGCGACGTGGAAAGTGGCGGCATGAACGGCATGCACGCGGTGAACCAGCTGGCGATCTCCGCCACAGGCAAAGCGATGCTTGCGCCGGCCGGCTATCACCTGATGCTCGAGCAACCCGATCGCGTACTCAAGCCCGGCGACAAGGTGGAAATCACGTTGGACTTCGCCGACCGCAGCCACCTTCCCGTGCAATTCGCGGTGCGCCCAGCCAATACGGCCGATCCGAACTAGCCTTTCCTATCTCGATGCGCATCTTCGCGGTTTCCGACTTGCACCTGGATTACGCTCCCAACCGCGCGTGGGTGGAGCAGTTGTCGCTGCAGGACTATCAAGGAGATGCACTGATACTGGCCGGTGACATTTCGGACAGGCTTTCCTTGTTGACCGATGGACTGGAAGCATTGAAACGGCGCTTCGCCGTGGTGCTCTATGTTCCCGGCAATCACGACCTGTGGGTACATCGCGAAGGATTGGGCGACTCGTTCGAGAAATTCCATGCCGTGCGCGACATCGCATCGTCGCGGGGAATTCACCTGACTCCGTTTCGCCATGGCGGCCTGGCCATCGTGCCCTTGCTGGGTTGGTACGATTATTCCTTTGGCATCCCCGGCGATTACCTCAAGAACGCATGGACCGATTATCGCGCCTGCCGCTGGCCGGAGGGCTGGGACGATGCAGCCGTGACGCGCTGGTTCGTCGAACGCAATCCCACGCGCTCATGCCCGGAACTGGAACGAGCGAGCAAAATCATCACGTTCTCGCACTTCCTGCCTCGTATCGACGTGATGCCCGAGCGCATTCCGGAAAAGCATCGGCAACTCTATCCAATACTCGGCACGACCCTGCTGGATGAACAGCTACGCGAGCTTGGCGCAAGCATGCACGTTTACGGGCACAGCCACGTCAATCGCCACGTCGCCATCGACGGCGTCACCTACGTCAACAACGCCTTTGGCTATCCATCCGAAGCTCACCACACGGCGCGCCAGCTGGTGCACCTCTATACCGAGGATGGTTAACCCGGCGGAGTCGCCGCGACCGTTTTGGCCAGCGGTCGCGCCGCGCGCGACTGCCGGCGGATTCGGCCGCTGCGCGACAGGCGCAGCCATTGGCGCATGGCCAGCAAGCCACCAATCGTCTCGATTGTCGCGGCCGGCACCCAGATGATGATGCCGCCGATGAGCTGTCCGGTGAATACGTTGAACTGGAAGGCGCGTCCGCAGATTTCAAAGATCGGATAAAGGTCGGCCTTGGAGAAGGTGATGATGGCGCCAGCCAGAATTTGCGGCGTCATGGTGATCCCCGGCGACAGCACGCGCAACCCTGGAATCATGCGGCCCGGCGGGCGCGGGCGATGATCGAGCACCAGCCACCAATAGACGAAGCCGCTGACGATCATCGACCAGTTCATGAAACGGTAGATGCGCCAATCGAGCATGGCCATGGTCTGCATCGACGGCAGCAACCAGATCAAGATAAACACGACGAACAAAACCGTTGCCACCGCAGGGTTCAGCAGTACGGCTCTGATCAATCGCCAAGGCCAGCTGCGTTCGGCAGGACGAAGCAGGCGCACGCGCCAGCGAAGCGGCAAACCTGCGCGCAGCACCGATCCTGGGTAAGACGCAACGATCACCATCGGCGCCAAATGGTGCAGCAACAGTTGCTGGATGCGATGCATGAAAAACTCATGCTCCGCGTAGAAGTCGAAATACGTTTGCAGGCTCAGGTAGGTAATGGCCATGCCGATCCAGAACGCCATGCGGCGCCCCATACTGACTTTCAGCTTGCCGCAACCCCGCCAATACAGTACGCACGCACCCAGGAAGCTCGCCAGGAATACCCAGGAAAACTCCCACGGGACGATCCATTTCAACAACACGTCGAACATCGGCGCGACCCACTCCCCTCAACGGCCAAGGCACTTCAGCTTAAATCAGGAACTGCCCAAGCCCGTGCCGCATCATTGCGGCATATTGACACTACTCGGAGCCTGCCAGCGATCTGCGCCAGACAAGGCTCTCAGGAACGCTTGCGCCGGTTGCGCCGCGTGCGCCGCCAGCCATACAGCAGCCCCGCGACGATAATGAGCAAGGGCAGCACGACGATATTGAGCACTTTCAGGCGGGTCCCGAGCGCATCGATTTCGCCATTGAGCTGATGCTGCACGTCGCGCAGTTCTTTGCTGATCGCCAGCTGCCGTTGCAGGAACTGCTCGATCTCCTGTTTCTGCTCGGCGCTGGTAGCGGTGTCGCGCTCCCCCTTCGCCGGCTGCAATTCGTTCAGGCGCTGCTTGGTCTCGGCCAACTCGTTGAGCAGCTCCTGTTTCTTCTGCAGAAATTTGCGGTCGGCGACGCGCTGCAAGGCTTCGACACGGGTGAACGGGCGCAGCGAACTGGAGCGGCCGCGAATGGAAAGCAGGGCCGTCGAGCCACTGAGGTTGTCGACTAGATTGCTGATGAAATCGCCGTTATTGGCGAAGGCATTTTGCAAAGGCTGACCCAGGAAATTTTGCGTTTCCACCCACAGGCGATCGGTCAGCAGATCGGTATCGGCCACCAGGATGACCTCGCTGTTTGGCGGAGACTCGGCGAGATGCCCGGGCACTTTGGCGAATTCCGGAAAAGCGCTGACAAAGGGCCCGCGCAGCCGTGCCGCAATCACATAGTTCTGGTTCTGCGGCTGATATCCCTGCAACAAAGTGGATGGATTGCTGCTTGCATCGATGACCCGCTGAGTCGGCACGACTTCGGCATCGGCACTGCTCTGCATCAGCGGGATCAGCCGCGTACTGGCGTCCGGCAACAGATCGAAGTGTCCGGCGCTGGAAACATTGACGCGCTGCAGGCTCGCCGTCACCACGTCATCGCGGTTGAGCTCCTGCGTGCCCAGGCCAAGCATGGCCGGATGCGCCAGGTTTGCACCCGCCAACTCGATCGGAAGGGCCCGCCCGCGATCGAGCACGACTTGATCCGGGCTGTAGGCAACCCCCCAGTCGGCAAACAGGCGCGGCAGATTGGAGCTGCGATTGTTCGTGCCTGCGAGCGAATCTTCGGACAACGGGACCGGATCGGATTCCGCGTAGGGATCGACAAACACCACCAGGTGCCCGCCTCCAAGCACATATTGATCGAGCGCATATTGCGCTTCCGTCGACAGGTTCTTGGGATGAATCAGCAACAGCACCTGGATCTTCTGGTCGATCGTCTTCAGTTTGCTTTCGTCCAGAGTCTCCACGTCGAACAGCTGCTGCAATTGACGCATGACTGCCCATGGCGGCGTGCCGCGCACCGGGTCGCCCATCACCGGCAGGTCGGTGATCAGGCCGATGCGCGGCTTCTGCGGCTCGCTGAGCTGGTACAGGAGCTTGGCGATGTCGTATTCCAGAAAGGTTTCGCGCTGCGGATCGAAGAACGCAATCGGCAGAGTGCGATCGACGGTATTGGAGCCTTTATCCTCCGGCGCATCGGCACCGAAATCGGAGGCGACATCCGTTGCAGACGGCCGGGTGGAACCCACCAGTCCGAAGAAGATCCGCTCGCCGTTGCTACCGCCGTTGATGGTGGTGAGGCCGTTGCCCTCGGCACTGGCCTCGTCGTCGGAATAAGGCACCGGATCGACGATCTGCAGGCGAATGCGCCCATGCGAACGCGCCACCATTTCCTGCAACATCTCGGCCACGCGCTGTTCGTAGCTTCGCAGCTGCGGCATGTCCTTGGTCGCATGCTGGGAGAAATACAAGGTGAGCCAAAGCGGCCGATGAATACCGTCGACGATTTGCCTGGTTCCCGGCGACAAGGTGTAAAGATGGTCGGCGGTGAGATCGAAACGCTCGGGAGCCAGCCAGCGACTGGTTACCAGCGTGAGGCTGCAGTAAGCCACGGCCAGCGCGACCAGCGCGCTGACCAGAATGGTTCGCCTGCGCAAAACGAAACGGGCCATCGCTCAATGACTCCGCTTCATGTCGAGCACCAGCACCCCGGCCGTCAACCACGCCGCAATGGTGAGCACGAAATAGATGATGTCGCGTACATCCAGCACGCCCCGCGCGATGGCTTCGTAGTGCCGCAGCATGGAGAGGTGCGCCACGCCATTGACCAGCTTGCGCGGAAGCACGCCCTGGAAAAAATCCATGACCTCGGCCTGGCCGACGAGAATCAGCAACACGCACACCAGCGCGGTCAGGATGAAGGCCACCACCTGGCTGCTGGTTACGGTGGACAGGCACGCGCCAATGGCCAGGAAAGCGCCGGCCATCAACCAACTGCCGATGTATCCGGCGATGATGATGCCGTTGTCCGGCGAGCCCAGGTAATTGACCGTGATCCAGATGGGAAAGGTCAGCAACAGCGCCAATCCGACAAACAGCCACGCGGCCAGGAATTTGCCGAGCATCGCCTGCCACAGCGTCAACGGCAGCGTCTGCAGCAATTCCAATGTCCCCGACTTGGCCTCCTCGGCCCACGTGCGCATGGACACCGCCGGCACCAGGATCAGGTACAGCCATGGATGCATGACGAAGAACGGTTGCAGGTCGGCGATGCGGCGGTCGTAGAAGTCGTCGGCGTAGAACGTGAGAATGCCGGCGAGCACCAGGAAGATCACCAGGAACACATACGCCACCGGTGTGACGAAATAGCTGCGCAGTTCGCGGCGCATCACCGCCATGGTGGGACTCATGGCTGTGCTCCCGTTTCCGCACCTAGCGTAATCTGGCGAAATACCTCGTCCAGACGCCCGCGCTCGAGTTGAATTTCGGATACTTCCAGCCCCTGTTGGCGCAACAAGGATTCAACAGCTTCGAGAATCCGGGCGCCGGGCTTGGGAAACACCGTGACACGGCCATCGAGCGGGTCCACCTCGATGCCGGCGACTTGCGGCAAGCGTCCCAGCATCTCCTGTGACAATCCGCTGCCCGCGGCACTGAACGATACGGCACCGTGGTAGCGCGAGCGTGCTTCCAGCTCCGCCGGCGTGGCATCGGCGCGCAGTTTTCCGCCCGCGATGATCACCACCCGATTGCACAGCGCATGCACCTCTTCGAGCAGGTGCGTGGAAATCAGAATGGTGCGCTCGCGCGCCATTGCGTCGATCAATTGGCGCACGGTATGTTTTTGATTGGGATCGAGGCCGTCGGTAGGCTCATCGAGCATCAGCACCGGCGGATCGTGCAAGATGGCCTGGGCCAGACCGACTCGTCGACGCAGCCCTTTGGACAGCGTGTCGACGCTGACATTCAGCGCATCCTCCAGTTGCAGCCGCCCGACCACTTCGTCGAAACGGCGCCGGCCGACCTCCGAACGCAGGCCACGCATGCGCATGATGAAGATCAGGAATTCGCGCACCGTCATTTCGCCGTAGCTCGGTGCACCTTCGGGCAGATAGCCCATCGCTCGCTTGGCTTTGAGCGGCTGCTTGCGCACGTCGTAGCCGCACACGCGGGCAGTGCCCGTACTGGGCGCCAGGAAACCGGCAATCATGCGCATGGCGGTGGTCTTGCCTGCGCCGTTAGGCCCCAGCAAACCGAGTACCTGCCCAGGCTCGGCGTAGATGCTCAGGGCATCCACTGCGGTCAAATGGCCGTAACGCTTGGTGAGCTTGTCGGTTTCGATCATGTGCGGTCGCAACTGAGACTGCCCTGCAATGTACCGCAGAACGGCAAGAAGTGAGTGGAGAGGAATGAGAAGTGAGAGAGTGCCGATCGCTCCCAAGTTCCTGCTTTTCGCTCACTTCTCGCGCCTCTTCGCTCGCTCCAGCAACAGGCCGCCACAAAAGCAAAAAGCCCTCCCCGTGAAGGGAGGGCCTTTCAAGAGCGGAACCTGCTGGCGATTACTTGCCGGCGGGTGCAGCGGGCGCAGCTGCGGTGCTGGCCGGAGCCGGTGCCGTGCTGCTGGAAGCCGGCTGGCCATTGGCGTTGATGACGCCAGGCTGCTTGATACCGGCCTGCTGTTCCGGCGTCTGCTGCGGCAGCGTACCGCCGTCGGCAGAATCGGTGATCGGCAGATAGACCGCGTACTGGGCGTAAGTGGCGACGTTGCCACCGGCATCCTTCACTTCCGGCTGGCTGAGGATGTCGTACAGACGGTTGGTCACTTCGTCGAACTTGTAGCCGTGCGTCTGGGCGTAAGCCTTCAGCATGTCGCGGGTCTGCGGAACGCCGGCAGCGGTGCCGTTCCACGGAGCCTCAAGCGCGGCGCCGCCGAAAGCCAGCGTGGCACGCACGTTGTTGTCGATGACCAGGCGACCGTAGCGATCCTTGCTGCCCGGCTGGGCGTTGTCCGGATTGGCCGGTGCCGCAGCCGTGCTGCTGGAAGCCGGGGCATTCTGGTCGGCCAGCGACGGCGGGGTCGGTGCGGTGAGCTGATAGCTCTGGCCCGCCACGTTCAAGCTGGCCGAATCGATCGGCTCGGCCACGTCGAAGGTGTAGGTTTCGTCACCGTAGTTGGTGGTGAAGATGATGCGCGGGCCGTTGGTGTGCACGCCAAGCTTCTTGGCGGCATCCTCGATCTGCTTGATCGCAGCATCGGTGGCCTGGTTCAGGCCATCCAGGCCGTCCTTGCGCTTCATCGAGGTGGAAACGATCAGCACGGGCGTCTGCTTGGTCTGCACGATGTACGGATCAAGCGCGCTGTAGTCGATGTTCGGTACGCCCGCCAGCACGTTCTGCAAGTTGTTCAGGCTGTACTGAACGAACGCATCCGGCTGACCGTGGATGTACATGTTGGAATAACGGTTCAACAGATTGAAACCGTAGGTCACGTCGTACGACCAGGTGATCTTGGTCAGCTTCCCGGTGTTGCCCTGGCGCAGCAGGTCCAGGGTGAAATGCTTGTCGCCACCGCGCCAGGCATTGTCGATGTTCCACACGATCTCGGCACTGTTGACCGTGGGATCGATCTTGTCGAACTCGGGCTGGGCGCTGGCGATGGTCAGCTTGCCGTCGCCGACTTTTTCATCCTGGCTGGTCCAGCTCAGCTCCGAACCGGGGCCATAGGCGCTGCCGGAGAGGGTGTACTGGGTCTTCGGATCGTAAGCGCGCAGCACGCCGTAATCGGGGAAGGTACGTAAATTGTTCACTACGTCATAGACCTGGCGCAGGTCTTTGCTGACCACCAACGACCGCTCAACGTGGCCGCTACCGGGCATGGTGATGCCTACCACGACGCCAACGACGGCGACGATGATCAGGGCAACGATGAATTCCAGAACACGCGTCATTCCAGGTTTCTCCGAGACGTCTCTTCTTGCAGTGGAAAGCGCAGGACTGAACCGGACCGCCAGGGATGGCTTTCCCTCGTGGGAAACCGCATCGGGACGGGGGTTCGGCCGGCGCCTAAGCTGCCGATGGTACTTGCTCGCGCGCAGGAACGCTACGGGCCAGGAAGGCCCGCAGCTGCGCTGCTACGCAGCATTTTCCGACAGTCCCAGGGACATTCCCGGACGATCAAACGATCCCCAGTTCCAACGCCTTCAAGACGGCGCGGGTGCGATCGCGTACGCCGAGCTTGGAGAGAATGTTCGAGACGTGGTTTTTCACGGTCCCCTCGGCCACTTTGAGAGAATTGGCAATTTCCTTATTGCTATACCCCCCGGACAGCAGGCGCAGGATCTCGGTCTCGCGCTCGGTCAGCGGGTCGGGCTGCTCCAGGCTGGTGAACTGGTTGTGGATGCGCCCCACCCCCGCCAGCAGGCGCTGGGTGACCATCGGCGCCACCAGCGACCCGCCGCCCGCCACGGTGCGTACGGCCTCCACCAGTTGTTCCAGCGACACATCCTTGAGCAGGTAGCCGCGAGCCCCGGCCTTCAACCC
The DNA here is from genome assembly GCF_016904945.1 of Dyella mobilis. Taxonomy (GTDB): domain Bacteria; phylum Pseudomonadota; class Gammaproteobacteria; order Xanthomonadales; family Rhodanobacteraceae; genus Dyella_B; species Dyella_B mobilis. The sequence goes on along the minus strand of NZ_JADIKF010000039.1, from coordinate 567,757 downwards.
TTGCAACACGAGCTGGTCGTCGTCGAAGGTGGTGAGAATGATGGTGGGCGGCAGTTCATTGCGCGCCGACAGGGCTTGCAGCACTTCCAGACCGCTCATGTTCGGCATGCGCAGGTCCAGCAGCACCACATCCGGCTTGACCCGCGGAATGTCCTGGACGGCTTGCACACCGTCGGCACATTCGGCCACGACACGGATGTCTTCGGCCAGATCGAGCAGGGAACGCACCCCTTGGCGGACAAGGTTCTGGTCGTCGACGAGACAAACGGAAATCATCGTGAATCCTCGCAACTTTGATGGCCCCTCATGGGCCGCATGCGTACAACCAACCAAGATAACTGAACCGGCAATCCGGCATTCTCACAGGGCATCACGTCAAGCTCAACGCCGGCGGCTCGAAACGTGACGGCGTATGGGCCAGCACGGACGGTTCACCCAATGGAAGACGGACGTGCAAGGCAAAACCCTGCCCCACCCCGCTCTCCATGGATACGTCGCCGCCAAATTCAACCAGGCGCTCGCGCATGCCCGACAAGCCGTTGCCCGGCAGCACTTGCGCCGCACCGCGGCCGTCGTCGCGCGCATTCAGGCTCAGCAAGTTCTCGCCGTCGTAGGTAAAAGTCAGCCAGAGATTGTGGGCGCCGGCGTGCTTGGCCGTATTGGTGATGATTTCCTGCACGCAGCGCAGCAAGACCTGGGCGCGGCGCGGATCCTCCACACTGAACCGTGGCGGCGTGCTCACGTGCACGCGCAAACTGGGCACCCCGTCGACCAGGCTCTGCAGCGCCTGAGTTAGGTCGATGGCGTCGTCCTGGCGCAATTCGCTGACCGCCTCGCGCACGTCGGCCAAGAGCAGGCGGGCGGTGTTCTGCGCCTTGCGCACGTGCTCGCAGGCTGCTTCATTGCTGAGGTGGCTGGCCACCTCCAGATTCAGGCTCAGCGCGGTGAGGTGATGCCCGATCAGATCGTGCAGTTCGCGCGCGATGCGCATGCGTTCGGCAATGCGCGTCGATTCGGCCAGCAGGGCGCGGGTAGCCCGCAGTTCCGAGTTGAGACGGCGCTGCACTTCGCGCTCCTCCGCCTGCTGGCTGGCGACCATCGATGCCACGAAGCCCGGCATGGAGAACGCCGTATAGAGGATCGCCTGCAGCAAACCGAGCGTGAGAGGGCTCTGCTTGAATTCGGCAAAGGTGGAAAACAGCGCCGCGAGGCACAAGGTCTGGAACACCAGCCACGCCACGCCGACCCAAAGCGGCACCAGCCAAGGCAGCACCACCGCTACGACCAGCAGCAACGTGGCGGAAAGGCCGCTGTGGCTGTACCAGCCCACCATGAGTGCCGTCACCGTCAGCGGCAACAGACCGAACACCCGGACGGCCATGTTCATGCGGGCCGTCATGCTCGTGCGGGCCCCCAGGTTGTTGGTGATCAACAAGTAAATGATGCCGAACAACACGTAAAACAGTGTCCAGAGCAGCAACGCGAAGTTGGGCCGGTTCAACAGATCCAGCCGCTCGGTCGCCCAGTTGGTGAACAGCGGCGCGCCGCAGCACAGGTACGCGACCAGCCCCGTGATGCGCAAAACGCGAATGTGATTGAAATTGGTCATCGCCATGCCCTGCATCATAGGACCGCATCGATACCCTGCAATGCGCGGGAAGTCACCCCTCGCAGGTATCGACAAACGGCCTGCCGCATGCTTTCGGGGCCCAGGGCCCGCACACAACTCGCGGCTTTACAAAGCTTTTACATGCCGCAGTACGGGATGTGCGGCCTGATGGCCCATGCCATAATGCGCGCCGAGCTGGGCCGTCAGTCGGTCTTCACCAACACCTTATATCTAGCGGAGCAACGAATGGCCCTTGCCATCCGCGACGTGCGCGAGCACGACCTGGATGCCGTACTGGCGCTCAACAACACCGCCGGTCGCTCCATTCTCGTCCTGGACGCTGCACAGTTGCGCTACTTCTACGAGCACGCCGACTATTTTCGCGTGGCCGAGATCGACGGTCAGCTCGCCGGATTCCTGATCGCCCTGCGCAACGGCCGCGATTACGCCAGTCCCAACTACCGCTGGTTCAACGAACACTACCCGTCGTTCGTCTATATCGACCGCATCGTGATCGCCAATGCCTATCGCCGGCACGGCCTGGGCCGCATCTTCTATTGCGACGTGAACAGCTTCGCCGAGGTGCGCGTGCCCTTGCTTACGTGCGAGGTGTTCCTCGAACCGACGGACGACGTCGTGGTGCTGTTCCACGGCACCTACGGCTTCCAGGAAGTGGGCCAGCAGCGCATGGGCGAACGTGGACCGCAAGTGAGCCTGCTCGCCAAGGATTTGCCCAGCTACGCGTTCGTACGCGACACCTATCTGGAAAACGGCGGACTGCCCGACCTTCCCTGGCTGGCCAGCCGCATTCCCCACCATAACAACGACTCCCCCACGCGCCGCCTCGCCGGAGAGCGGCGCTCATGAATGCAAAGATGGATACAACTGAAGCTTGTGACCTGCGCTTCGGCCAGGTCGGTATTGCCTGTGTACGTATAAAAAGGCCCGATGCGGCCGCCTTGTGCGAGGAACTGGAACGGCGCGTGCGCGCTGCGCCGCAGTTGTTTTCGCGTGCCGCGGTGGTGCTGGATCTGAGCCACCTGCTCAATCTCCCTGACGACGGCACGGTCGACGCACTGCTCGAAGCCGTGCGCAGCGCCGGCATGCTGCCCGTGGGGCTCGCCTATGGCACCAGCGCAACCGAAGCATTGGCCCAACGCATGGGGCTGCCGCTGATCGCCAAGTTCCGCGCCGCCTATGAGCCTGCCGATGGCGGCAGCATTGCCCCGCCAGCGCCCGGCCCGGTATCGGCACCGGCGCCGGCCCTTGCCCCTGTGCGCGAACCTGTCCTGGCTGCACCGGCCCCAGGCAGCATGCTTGGCGCCCAGCATCACGAAGGTGCGGTGCGTTCGGGTCAGCAGGTCTATGCCCGCGATCGGGATCTGGTGGTGATGGGCGCCATCGCCAACGGCGCCGAAGTCATCGCCGACGGCAGCATCCACATTTACGGCAGCCTGAAGGGTCGCGCCATGGCGGGTGCGCAAGGGGATGCAAAAGCACGTATCTTCGTTTCGGATTTTCGTGCCGAGCTGGTGGCTATCGCCGGCCACTACCGGGTCTTCGAGCAGATCCCGAAAGACCTGGAGGGCCAGTCTGTGCAATGCTGGCTCGACGGCGAGAAATTGCTGATTGCGCCTTTGAAATAACTATTCCCGATTATAAGAACACCAGCGGAGACGAACCCTTGAGTGCTGAGATTATCGTTGTGACGTCCGGTAAGGGCGGCGTCGGCAAGACCACCACCAGTGCATCGCTGGCCACCGGCCTGGCCATGCAGGGCAAGAAAGTGGCGGTCATCGACTTCGACGTCGGTTTGCGCAACCTCGACCTGATCATGGGTTGCGAACGCCGCGTGGTGTACGACTTCGTCAACGTCGTGCACGGCGAGGCCGCCATCAAACAGGCCCTGATCAAGGACAAGCGCCACGAAAATCTCTACGTGCTTGCCGCCAGCCAGACGCGCGACAAGGACGCGCTGACCCAGGAAGGCGTGGAAAAGGTGCTCGAAGACCTTTCCAAGGAAGAATTCGACTATATCGTCTGCGACTCGCCGGCCGGCATCGAAAAGGGTGCGCACCTGGCGATGTACTTCGCCGATCACGCGGTGGTGGTGGTCAACCCGGAAGTGTCTTCGGTGCGCGACTCAGATCGCATCCTGGGCTTGCTGGCCAGCAAAACGCGCCGCGCCGAACGCGGTGAAGGCGCCATCACCCAGCACCTGCTGCTCACCCGCTACAACCCTTCGCGGGTCGAGCAGGGCGAAATGCTAAGCATCAAGGACGTCGAGGAAATCCTCGGGATCAACGTCGTGGGCGTGATTCCGGAATCGGAAAACGTGCTCGCCGCTTCCAACGCCGGCGTGCCGGTGATCCTGGATGAAAATTCGAACGCCGGACAGGCCTATCGCGACACCGTGGCCCGCATCCTTGGCGAAACACGCCCGATGCGCTTTCTCGACGCACCCAAGAAGGGCTTCTTCCAGCGCGTATTCGGAGGTTGACCGCGATGGGTATCCTCGATTTCCTGAAGCGCAAGCCGGAACCGACCGCTGCCGTCGCCAAGGAACGCCTGCGCATCATCGTCGCACAGGAGCGTTCCACCCGCGGCGCTCCCGATTACCTGCCGCTGCTTCGCAACGAATTGCTCGAGGTCATCAAGAAGTACGTCAACGTCGACCTGGAAGCGATCAACATCAACGTCGAACGCGACAGCGGGCACGAAGTGCTGGAACTGTCGGTGGCCCTGCCGGAAGGCAAGCCCGCCGGCAACGCGGCGACCTGATGTTTTTCTCCCTATCCCCGTAAGCAAATCGGCAAACGGGGGAGTGGGCTGGGGTGAGGCCGCACCGGCCTCACCCTTCAAAGCCCAGACACCTTTCCTCAAAGCACGCCCACGGCTCAACCTCTTCACGAGGTTGGCCCTCACCCCAACCCTCACTCCGGAGGGGAGAGGGAGCCATGCATACCTCGGTTCTACGCCTGGCCGATCTCGGCCATTCCACCATTGAGCCCCTGCTTGCCCACTACGGGCTGAGCCTGGTGCGCGTGGCTGATGGCGAGGCCATTCCCGGCAGTTATTGGGGGGACGATGAGGCCGGCATCATCGGTCATACCGTCTATGCGCGGAGCGACACGCCGGTCCATTCCCTGCTGCACGAAGCAGGGCACCTGATCGTATTGCCGCCGGAACGCCGTGCGCAGACGCATACCGACGCCACCGACTCGATCGCCGAAGAAGACGCCGTCTGCTATCTGCAAATCGTGCTTGGCGGCACCCTGCCCGGCGTCGGCCGCGAACGCGTCATGCATGACATGGATGCGTGGGGGTACACCTTTCGGCTGGGTTCGGCCCGGGCCTGGTTCGAGCAGGATGCCGAAAACGCCCGTAACTGGCTGATCGAAAGAGGCCTGCTGACATCGGGCGGCGAACCGGTATAGTCGCGTCGCCCAACTACTGCGACATCCACCGTGCTGAAGAACACGCGCTACTACGACCCGATCAACGATTTCCGCCGCCGCGTGGCGCGCCGGCTCATGCGCGCGGTCTTCGGCAGCCACGGACAGCCGACCTCCGCCCCGCTGCCGAACAAGGGCATCTACCGGATTCTGGTCTGCCACGTAAGCCACAGCCTGGGCAACACGCTGTTGCTTACGCCGCTGCTCTCGGAGCTGGAAAAAGTGTATCCGGCCGCCGAGATCGACATTCTTACGCGCAGCCCGATTGCCGACGACGTGTACAGTCGTTTTTTCAGCGTGCAACGTATCTTTCGGCTGCCTGCGCACGGCGTCGGCCATCCGCTGCAGTTCCTGGGCACGTTGCGGGGCATGCGCAAGATCCGTTACGACCTAGCCATCGACGCCGATCCGCTGTCGCAGACCGGTCGACTGTTGATGCTGCTTTCCAACGCAACCTACACACTCGGTTTCAGCAGCCCGAAGAAGCACGGCGAGATCACGCATGCCGTGCCGCTGCCCGAACACATCCAAAGCAAAGGCCAGCGTCCCGTCTATTTGCTGCGCAGTGCGATGGGCCGCGATACGGCAGGCGAATACCCCGTACCCGATATCCGCCTTGGCGCCGGCGAACGGGAACACGGCCGCGCCGCCCTTGCCCGCTCCCTCGCGGCCAGCGGCATAAACTCGCCAGGCCGCGGCATCATCGGCATTTTCGCCAACGCCACCGGACCCAAACTGCTGGGCGAGGACTGGTGGACTCGCTTCATTGATGTACTGGAAAAGCAGTACCCCGAGCATCGCATCGTGGAGATACTGCCGGCCTCAGGCCAATCGATGCTCGGTTCCCGCTACCCAGGCTATTACTCCAGCGACCTGCGCAAGATCGCCAGCGTGCTTTCTGGTTTGGCCGTCTATATCAGCGCCGATTGCGGGATCATGCACCTGGCTTGCGCTTCTGACGTTCCTACCATGGGCATCTTTACGGTGACCAACCCTGCTGAGTGGGGGCCCTACGGCCCGGGTCGGCACATCATCGCCGCACACGGCCAAGCCCCCGAAGTGGTGGCACGCACGATAGCCGCCATGCCGGAGCTTGCAGGCAGATAGCAACCGGGTCGGGTTGCTCCCCAACCTACCAACCCCTTGTCGCATCGGCTAGCATGCCTGTATGAGGGAGATGGCATGCCTCCTGTTCTTCAAGGACTGCACACGTGCAGAACGTTCTTGCGGAACGAACCACCGAAAGGTTGATGATGCCTGCACCACCGGTTTCCGGCGGCGCGGGCGTGCCTGTTGCCGTGGAACGAATCCATTGCAAGCAGGAGATATAACGTGAGCATGAGTGGTTTTCTTGCCGTCGGACTGGGCGGCGCCCTGGGGTGCTGGCTACGCTGGATACTCGGCGTGCTGCTCAACCCGATCTTTCCCACCCTGCCACTGGGCACCCTGGCGGCCAACCTCTCCGGCGGCCTGGTCATGGGCTGCATGATGGGCGTGTTCGAGCATTTTCAAACGCTGCCGCCGGAAATGAAGCTGTTCGTGCTGACCGGCTTCCTTGGCGGCTTGACCACCTTCTCGACCTTCTCCGCCGAAGCCGACACCTTGCTGTTGCGCGGGCAGTATCTTTGGTTCGGCACGCACGTCGCGGTACATCTTTTCGGTAGCCTCGCGATGACCATCCTTGGCATCTTCCTGACTCGCGGCCTGTTGCGCCACTGACGTGGAGCCCATCGACATGAGCCCTGACATTTCGTTCGACCCCGGCGCCGGCAGCGGCATCTTCCTGCGCTTCTATACGCACGTACATGCCCGGCACAACGGCTTGCTGGTCTCCGAATGGCTGCTGGAACTGGCCAAGCATCACCAATTGGGCGGCGGCTCGGTGTTTCGCGCCACCGCCGGATTCGGCCGGCACGGCGTATTGCATCACGAAGCCTTTTTCGAACTGGCCGACGATCTTCCCGAAAAAATCGAGTTCCTGCTGAGCGAGGCGAACGCGCAGACCCTTTTGCGCCTGGTGCGCGAAGCGGGCGTCGACCTGGTCTATGCATGGTCGCCGGTACATTTCGGCATCCTGGGCAAAGAAGGATCAAGATGAGTCAGGATTCCTTGCGACAACGCGCCGCCGAATTGCTGGCGATGGCCGGCGTGCACATCGACGGTCCGGCAGCTACCGATATCCGCGTCCACGACGAGCAGCTCTATGCCCGCGTATTCGCACATGGTTCGTTAGGTTTGGGCGAAGCCTATGTGGATGGCTGGTGGGATGCCGACGATCTTCCAGGCTTCTTCACTCGCCTGCTGACCCATCATCTGGATGAACACCTCAAGACGCTCGATACCTTGATCGCACATCTGAAAGCGCGCTTCGTCAACTTGCAGCGCGGCCAGCATGCTTTCGAGATCGGCAAGGCCCACTACGACCGTGGCAACGACCTGTTCAAGGCCATGCTCGGCAAGTACATGATGTATTCCTGCGGTTACTGGGCCCAGGCTTGCAGCCTCGACGACGCGCAGGAAGCCAAGCTGGATCTGATTTGCCGCAAGCTGCGATTGAAGCCAGGCATGCGCGTGCTGGACATCGGTTGCGGCTGGGGCGAGGCGTTGAAGTTTGCCGCCGAACGCTACGGCGTCAGCGGAGTGGGTATCACCGTTTCCAACGAGCAGGCCGAACTGGCGCGCGAGCTGTGCCGCGGCCTGCCGATCGAAATCCGTCTACAGGATTACCGCGAACTGGACGAGCCTTTCGACGCCATCATGTCGATCGGCATGTTCGAACACGTCGGTGCGAAAAATTACCGCGAATACTTCGAAGTGTCGCACCGTTGCCTGAAGAACGACGGTTTGTTCCTGTTGCACTGCATAGGCACCAATCACGCACCGGGACGGCCCGACCCCTGGATCGAAAAATACATTTTCCCCAATTCGATGATCCCCGCCGCCAGCCAGGTTTCAGATACGCTGGAGGGCCTGTTCGTAGTCGAGGACTGGCACAACTTCGGCGCAGACTACGACCGCACGCTTAGCGCATGGCGAATTAACTTCGATGCCGCATGGCCCGCGCTGTCCGCCCGTTACGACGAGCGCTTCCGTCGGATGTGGCACTTCTACCTGGGCGTATCGACGGCGGTGTTTCGCAGCCGGCGCGATCAACTCTGGCAGCTCACTCTCAGCCCGTACGGCGTACCCGGCGGCTACCGCGTGCCTCGCTGATGAACATCATGCGCACTCTCCGACACCTGCTGTTTCTACTGTGTCTGCAACTGCTGGCTTGCACCTGCGCCTGCGCACACCCGGCGCTGTGGCAGGTCAAGAGCGGCAATGACACCGTGTATCTGTTCGGCACCGTGCATCTTTTGCCGAACGATGCGCAATGGCACTTTCCGGCTCTCGATCAGGCCCTGAAACAAAGCCAATCGCTGTATATCGAGTTGATCGACGACGACCAGGCCAGCATGGCGCAACTGGTTCTGAGTTACGGCATCGATGCGGCGCACCCGCTTTCCGCCCAACTCAGTGAAAGCGATAACGCCGCGCTGGCCAAAGCGGCGCAGCTAGCCGGCCTGCCCGGTGGCGTGGACGCTTTGCAACCAATGAAGCCCTGGCTCGCCGCGCTGACGCTGTCGGTAGCGCCTTTGCTCAAGGCAGGCCTGGACCCTGCCGAAGGTGTCGACAAGCAACTCAAGGCGCAGATGACCGCGGCCGGCAAGCCGGTGCTTGGCCTGGAAACGGCGGAACAGCAGATCCGTTTCCTTGCAGATTTGCCGCAACCGATGCAGCTCGGGTTCTTGCGCGACACCTTGCGCGACGTCGGAAAGACCAAGGAAGAACTCTTGTCGCTGGTCGGCGCCTGGAAAGACGGCGACGTCGCCGCAATCGCCAAGCTGGAAAATGACGAACTGAAAACGCAGGAGCCGGCGCTCTACCAGAAGCTGGTCGTGCAGCGGAACGCGGCTTGGGCCGAAAAGATCCGCGACCTGCTCAAGCAACCCGGCACCACGGTTTTCATCGCCGTGGGCGCAGCCCACCTGGCCGGCCCCGACAGCGTCCAGGCACAGCTGGCGAAATGGGGAATTACAGCGCAGCAGGATTGATCCGCCGCCCTGCCGCCTCAGAAATGCGCGGTATACGCCTTGGGCTTGAGGGGAAACTGGGGCACGTGAATCGTGTAGGAATCCATCTGGCCCAGATCCGTCCAGGCCGCCGTCAAGGCACCGCCGTTGAACGCGACGTTGATGCGGTACACGTGGCCGGCCTTTACGTCATTGATCTTCAACCACGGACGGTTGATCAGGTGCGAGTTGGACAAGGTCAGCTTGATCACCTGGTTGCCGGGCAACACGCGCACCCACGGCGTCTTGCCGCCGTTGTATTTTTCCCAGGTGCTCTTCTCGTTGACGCCGGTGATCCCGCAAATGAACTCCGGTTGCTCGGCGCACACCACCAACGCGGTATCGGACTTGGGATGATCCTTGTCCTTGTAGCCCAGCAGGGGGTGCCGGCCCGCGAGCTGCGAGCACCCGGCGGCCAGGACGCAGGCCACGGCAACGGCCACATTGCGTAGAAAATGCATGGTTTCGCCCACGACGAGGATCGGGGCATTCTAGCCGAACGCTGCCGGCATCTGGCACCATCTGGCCTGCCCGTGGCGCCCCTGCGCCCCCATAGTCATATCCATGAACCTGCAAGCCAATTACGAACAGATCCCGCTCAAGGAATACGCCGAGCGGGCCTACCTCGATTATTCGATGTACGTGGTGCTGGACCGCGCCCTGCCCTTCGTGGGCGACGGCCTCAAGCCGGTGCAGCGCCGCATCATCTACGCCATGAGCGAGCTGGGCCTGGCCGCGAGCGCCAAACCCAAGAAATCGGCACGTACCGTCGGCGACGTGATCGGTAAATTCCACCCGCACGGCGACAGCGCCTGCTACGAGGCGATGGTGCTGATGGCACAGCCGTTCTCGTACCGCTATCCGCTGATCGACGGCCAGGGCAACTTCGGTTCGCCGGACGATCCGAAAAGCTTCGCGGCGATGCGCTACACCGAGTCCAAGCTCAACCCGATCGCCGACGTGCTGCTGGGCGAACTGGGCCAGGGCACGGTCGACTGGGTGCCGAACTTCGACGGCACGCTGGAAGAACCCAGCTGGCTGCCCTCGCGCCTGCCGCACGTCCTGCTGAACGGCTCGATGGGCATCGCGGTCGGCATGGCCACCGACATTCCGCCGCACAACCTGCGCGAAATCGCCAGCGCATGCATCCGCCTGCTCGATGATCCGGATGCCACCGTGACCGACTTGTGCGAATACGTGCGCGGCCCGGACTACCCCACCGCAGCGGAAATCATCACGCCCCGCAACGAACTGCTGGCGATGTACCAGAGCGGCAACGGCTCGATCCGCGCACGCGCCGTGTATGCCCACGAAGACGGCAACACCGTGATCACCGCGCTGCCGCACCAGGTCAGCCCGTCGAAGATCCTCGAGCAGATCGCCGCGCAGATGCGCGCGAAAAAGCTGCCGATGATCGAAGACCTGCGCGACGAATCCGACCACGAAAACCCGATCCGCCTGGTGATCGTGCCGCGCTCGAACCGCGTCGACACCGACGAAATGATGCAGCACCTGTTTGCCACCACGGATCTGGAAAAGAGCTTCCGCGTCAACCTCAACGTGATCGGGCTGGACGGCCGCCCGCAGGTGAAGGATCTCAGGCGCATCCTCACCGAGTGGCTGAGCTTCCGCATCGACACGGTCACGCGCCGCCTCAATCACCGCCTGGCCAAGGTCGAGCGCCGCCTGCACCTGTTGGAAGGCTTGCGCATCGCCTACCTCAATCTCGACGAGGTGATCCGCATCGTCCGCACCGAGGACGAGCCCAAGCCGGTGCTGATGGCCCGCTTCAAGCTGAGCGAGGAGCAAACCGACTACATCCTCGAAACCAGGCTGCGCCAGTTGGCCCGCCTGGAAGAGATGAAGATCAATGCCGAGCGCGACCAGTTGGAAGAAGAGCGCGCCAAGATCAACGTGCTGCTGAAATCGCCCGCCAAGCTGAAGGGACTGATCAAGGAAGAACTGCGCGCCGACGCCGCCAAGTACGGCGACGACCGCCGCTCGCCGCTGGTCCAGCGCGAAGCGGCACAGGCGCTGGACGAAAGCGCACTGGTCGCCAGCGAGCCGGTCACCGTGGTGTTGAGCCAGAAGGGCTGGATTCGTGCCGCCAAGGGGCACGATGTCGACGGGGAAGGCCTGTCCTACCGCGAGGGCGACAGCCTGCTGGCGAGCGTAAAGACGCGCACCACCCAGCAGGTGGCGGTGATCGACTCCACCGGCCGCAGTTACTCCACGGCCGCGCACACCCTGCCCTCTGCCCGCGGCAACGGCGAACCGCTGACCGGCCGCTTCACGCCGCCGGCCGGCGCTCGCTTCGACGCGCTGGCTGCCGGCGACAACGACACGCGGCTGGTGCTGGCCACCGATTTTGGCTACGGCTTCGTCACCCGTTTCGAGGCTCTCACCGGGCGCAACAAGGCCGGCAAGCAGATCATCACGCTCGGCGACGGTGCGCGCGTGCTGGCTCCGCAGGTCAGCGCCGACCCATCGCGCGATCGCATCGTCGTGGTCACCACCGAAGGCCATCTGCTGATGTTCTCGGTGGCCGAACTGCCTGAACTGGACAAGGGCAAGGGCAACAAGCTGATCGAGATTCCCAAGGCAAAGCTGAGCAGTGGCGATGAGCGTGTCGTCGGCGTCGCCGTGGTCACCGAAGGCAAGGGCGAAGTCACCTTGTTCGCCGGGCAGCGCAAACTGACCCTGCGCTGGTCGGACCTGGTGGAATACGGCGGCAACCGCGCCACGCGCGGCGGGGTATTGCCGCGCGGCCTGCGACGTGTGGAGCGGATCGAGACCACGGGTTGATGAATGGCGTTGCGGCGTTTCGCAAGAGTGGCCCCCACCTGAATCCTCTCTCTCCGCAGGCGAGAGGAGGTAAATGCAAAGGGTCGCTCTCGCGGAACTTCACGCAACCGCAAATCGTCCAATGGGCGTGTGCACGGTCAGGCATGGCCGTGCGTTATGTCGGTGATGAACCCGGAGCAGCTATGAAAAGACGAGCCATTACCGCCCTGGCGACAAGCCTGCTGATCACCGCAGCGTGGGCGCAAACGGCCAGTCAGCCGCTGAACCTGAAGCTGCCGCCCAACAGCAGCAACAGCCTTCCCGCCGCCAGCACGTCCAGCGCCGCACCCGCCCATGCCGCCAGCAGCCAGCCCAACCCCAGCGCCATTACTGTCAACGGGGCGCGCCCGGCAGCCTCGCCAGGCGTGTATTACGGCGACACCAGCGGCAAGCGGGGCAATGAGCGAACCGCCGGGGTACCTACCTGCGACGACTCCACCTTCAACAAGCCCCAGGTCCATGGCGACGTTGGCATGGGCGTCGTCAGCGCCAGCCATTTCGGCACCGGCAGCTACCAATCGGGCGCGGTAAGCGTTACCCAGAACACCGGCAGCTGCGATCACCCGACCGGGTCGGTGGGCGTTTCCATCGGGGTCAGCCGTTTCGGCGGGCTCAACGGCCATTAATCGCCGGATTTCCGATCCAAACGGCCGCCTGGGCCGCCCCGAAAGCACGTGGAAAGCAACTCCCTACAAACTGTAGGGATTGCCATCCGCCTGTCGTAGAGACCTGCTAGTGATCCAAAATGTCGAGTTCCGCTTCGAAGGCGGCCGTTCCGGTGTCCTGCTCATTCACGGACTGACCGGCACCCCCACCGAGATGCGCCTGGTCGGCAAGGGTCTGAACCGCGCCGGTTTCAGCGTGTACGGGATGCAGTTGGCCGGACATTGCGGCGACGTATCGGACCTGCTCGCCACCGGCTGGAAAGACTGGTATGCCAGCGTAGAAGCCGCGGCGGAACGCTTTCGCCATGAAGTGGATCACCTCTTCGTCGCCGGCCTGTCCATGGGCGCGGTGCTTGCGTTGAAGCTGGCGGCAGACCATCCGGACTGGGTCCGTGGCGTCGGCGTTTACGGTGCCACGTTCCGTTACGACGGCTGGGCCATTCCGTGGTATGGCCGCCTGTCCTTCCTGCTCCCGCTGATCGCCCGCCTGGGACTGGGCAAGCATCGGATGGTGCACGAAAACGAACCCTACGGCCTGCGCGACGAGCGCCTGCGCGCACAGATCAGCGGCCTGATGCTGGGTGGCGACAGCGCCGCTGCCGGCCTGCCCGGCAACCCGTGGCCCTCGTTGGCGCAGATGTACGACATGGCTGCAGTGGTGCGCCGCGAACTGCCCAAGGTGACTGCACCTTGCTACGTCGCGCACGCCACCGAGGACGACGTTGCCAGCCTCGATAATGCCCACCTGGTGGCGCGTTCGGTGTCGGGACCGGTGGAGATGCTGCTGCTGGAAGACAGCTATCACATGATCACCATCGACCGGGAACGCCGCACGCTGATTCACGGCTCCGCGGAATTCTTCTCCAAAATCGCCGCCAGCTGCACGCCCAGCGCGCGCGCCGTCGCCTGAGACCGTCGCCTGTGTCCCCCGTGATTGCCACCTTGTGGCTGATCAACGTGACGCTCGACACCGGCGGCCAGCTCGCCTTCAAGGCGGCCGCCAGCGATCCGCTCGCCGGCGATGGCATGGCGCGCTGGCGCTACATGGCCAGGCGCCCCTGGATCTGGCTGGGCATCCTGGCTTATGTCACGCACCTGTTGTCCTGGATCGCCTTTCTGTCGCTGGTGGATCTTTCCCAGGGTGTGCTGCTGGCCTCGATCAATATCGTGGCGATCATGATCGCCGGGCGCCTGCTGTTCCGTGAAAAACTCACGCCGCTGCGCGTCGGCGGCATTCTGCTGGTGAGCGCCGGCGTGGCCATCGTAGGACTGAGCGGATGAAAACCTGGCGCTTCTACTTCGCCGGCTTCGCGATGTTGCTGGCCTTCGACACGGTGGTACAGCTGAGCTTCAAGCTGACCGGCCAGCATGCGTTTCCGCCTGAGGCCAACGCGGCGTGGGTCATGCGCGTCTTCGGTCATCCGTGGATCTATCTTGCGCTGGTCGGCTACGTCGGCAACTTTTTTACCTGGATGAGCCTGCTCAAGCACGCACCGATCGGGCCCGCCTTCGCGGCTTCGCATCTGGACGTGGTGACGGTGATGCTCGCCTCCGCCTGGCTGTTCCACGAAGCGCTCACACCGATGCGCTTGCTGGGCGCGGGCGTGATCATGCTGGGCATCATTTGCCTGGCCTTTGCCGAGAAAGCTTCACATCCCGCACACGATGCGCCCACCGAAGCGAAAGGCGCCCTGGGCGTCATGGCTGGCGACTGAGCCCGCCCAATCATTTGCGGACTGCCAAGTTCACCTATCTCACGCCACGCTTGGCCACCCATATCACCGCACCACGTTGAACGGGGCGCCGTTTCGCGAAGAATCCGCCCTGCATGTCGCCTCTGAGGCTGCGAAGCCTGGATGCCTTGTGGACAACGGGCGCAGTCTTCGTCACGCTTGAGAAAGGCAAACCGGGGAACCGATGCATGAGTACGCAACAGGAAGTGTTCGAAATCATCAGCAAGCAGGCCAAGATCGAGCTCGATACCATCAAGCCCGAATCCACCCTCAAGGATCTGGGCGTCGCATCGCTGGACGCCATCGAGGTGATCTTCGACATCGAGGAACACTTCAACATCAACCTCCCCAACGAAGATACGGATTTTGAAAACGGCACGGTCGGCCAGCTCGTCCAGGCCGTCGATCGCCAGCTCGCGCAGAAATCCGCCAACGGTTAAGAGCCCGCTCATGCGTCGTATCGTGATCACCGGCCAGGGCGCCATCTGCGCGCTCGGCCACAATGCTGCCGACACTTGGCGTGCGATGACCGAGGGTCGCAGCGGCATCGGTCCGATCGGGCACATCGATACGAACCTGCTGCGCAACAACGCGGCGATCGCGGCGGAGATTTCCGACTTCGAACCGCGCGCCTTCATCGAGGAATCGCGTCTGCCGTTTCTCGATCCGCTCAGCCAGTACGCGCTGGTCGCGGCCAACGAGGCGATCCGCCAGTCCGGCCTGAGCTTTCGCAACGAGCGCGCTTCGCGCACGGCGGTGGTCGTCGGCGTGGGCGTGGCTGGCGAGGAAACGCGCGAAGGCCTCTACAAGAAGCTCTATAGCGAGGAAATCGGCCGCTTTCATCCGCTGGGCATCGTGCGCATCATGAGCAATGCGCCACCGAGCCAGATCAGCATGGCGCACGGCATTACCGGCCCGACCTTTACCGTCGCCAGCGCCTGCGCCTCCTCCAACCACGCCATCGCCCAGGCTGCACTGATGATTCGCGCGGGACTGGTCGATGCGGCCGTGGTGGGCGGCGCAGAAGCCTGCATCACCCTGGGCCTGCTGCGTGCGTGGGAAGCCATGCGCGTGCTGGCACCCGATACGTGCCGCCCTTTCAGTGCCAACCGCCGCGGCCTGGTGCTGGGTGAAGGTGCGGCAATGTTCGTGCTGGAAACACTCGAGAGCGCCCAGGCGCGCGGCGTCACCGTGCTTGCCGAACTGGCCGGTGTGGGCATGAGCGCCGATGCCGGCGACATCGCCGCACCATCGGACGCCGGCGGCGCGGCGGCCATGCGTGCCGCCCTGCAAGATGCAGGCATGCAGCCGCAAGAGATCGACTACATCAACGCGCACGGCACCGGCACGGTAGCCAACGACAGCACGGAGACGCGCGCGATCCACCAGGTGTTCGGCGAACATGCGCGACGGCTGGCCGTCTCGTCCACCAAGCCCATGCATGGCCACGCCCTCGGCGCCGCCGGCGCGCTTGAGCTGATCGCCACCATCGGCGCCTTGCGCCACGGCATCGTTCCGCCGACGCTGAACTACCTCGGCCCCGATCCAGCCTGCGACCTGGATTATGTTCCCCATGAAGCGCGCGCCATGCCGGTACGTGCCGCCATCAGCAATTCATTTGCCTTTGGCGGACTGAACGCAGTCGTTGCGGTACGCCAGGCACCCGCCGGGTCATGACCCGGTCGGCGACACCATCAACGGCAGCAACTGCTCGCGGCTGAGCCGAGCTATCGGCAAGTCGCCGGGCCGTGCCGGATCGATCCAGTGCAGGGCTTCGATCTCCGCGCTCGCCTGGAACGGGCCACTGGCCTGGACTTCATAAACCACCGCCTCCACGACCCATCCCGGCTCATTGGCCGCCGGCGCGCTGAAGCGCCCGAGCAGGCGCGCACTTTCGCGGCGCATGGTGCAGCCGAGCTCCTCGTGCAGTTCGCGCGCCAGAGTTTGCAAGTCATCGCGATCGCCCACGTCGCGCTTGCCGCCCGGCTGCTGGAAAACCGCCGCACCGCGTTTGCGCACCAGCAGAATGCGACCGGCCTCGTCGCGGATCATGGCCGCGACGATCTCTATTTTCCGTTGTGCGTCCGTACTGCTCACAATCGCGTAAACGCCCACGACTGCATGCGCCCTTCCTTGTACGGCATGACGCCGTGGAACGGCCGCGGATCGCCGTCGAACACCAGCGGAAGGAAGTGGCGGTCGCCCTCCCACATCGGCAGATCCATGATCCGCTCCACCTCGATCCACTCCAGGCTGCCTTCCGGATTGCTGGTCAAGGGTTCGCCACGGAAATCGTCGATGATGAAAATGAAGCCCAGCCAGTCTTCCCCTTGTTTGCCGAAGCCCGGCCAGTTGAGGGTGCCGCGCAAATGCATCGATTCGCACTCGATGCCGGCCTCCTCGCGGATTTCGCGGCGCATGCATTCGGCGACGTCTTCGCCGGGTTCCATCTTGCCGCCAAGACCGTTGTACTTGCCCAGATGCTGGTCGTCCGGCCGGGCATTGCGGTGGATCATCAACACCTTGCGTCGATCCGGCGATAACACGTAGCCAAGCGTGGCGACGATGGGCATGTAGGGCATGAGGTCCATCCCGACGGCAAAACTGAAGTTTAAGCCCTGTACGTGCGACTGTGCTCTTGCATCCATCACGGCCGGGCGGCGACCATCATGGAATGCTCCCGTCCACGTCCGCCAAACGGTTGCGCCGCAGCCTGACACTCCGCCTGTCTGCCCTGCTAGGGGTATCGCTCGTGCTGGGCGGCTGTCACTACCAGGCGCAGCCGATGGAAAGCCGCGAAGTGCGCTTCCAGAACCAGGACTTCACCGTAGTGAGCCTGGACTTGCACCGTGAATCGCTGAGCTTGCATTGGAAGAATCCCGACACCGGAGAGGCCTTTGGCGATATCCAGAGTTTGCGCGAATGGGGTGCTGCAAACGGCAAGCGACTGATGTTCGCCGCCAATGCAGGCATCTATGACGCGGCATTCTCTCCATTGGGCCTGTATGTGGAAAACGGCAAGACGATCGTGCCGCTGAACCTGTTTCGGGGTAATCCCGCGGCCGGCAATTTCTCCATCCAGCCCAACGGCGTGTTCGCGATTTATCCGGACGGCCATGCTGCCGTGCGCACCAGCGCGCAATTCAAGGCGGACGCCAAGCCCGCCGACTGGGCTACACAATCGGGCCCCATGCTGGTGATTGACGGGCAGATCAACAATCAGTTCGTCGACGATTCCAACAGCACCAAATGGCGCAGCGGCGTATGCGCGCTCGATCCGCACCACGTCGCGTTCGCGGTGAGCGAATCGCCGGTCAATTTCCATACTTTCGCATCGCTGTTCCGCGACAGGCTGGGTTGCCGGGATGCCCTGTACCTGGACGGCACCATTTCGCAGTTCTACATCGACGGCACCGGCTACACCGGCGCTCCTACCTTCATGGTCAAGCCCTATGCGGGCATCTTTGCGGTGTTTGCCAACCAATGAAATCGCGATTCCGCTGGTTACGCGCCCTGCTGATTCTGATCGTGCTGGTCGTGGGCGGCGTTTGCATCGCCGGATGGTGGTTGCTGTCCGGCAGTCGCGCGCAGCTCGACGGCACGCAAACCGTAGCCGGACCGCAGCACCCCGTCACCATCACCCGCGATGCGCTCGGCACCGCCACCATCACCGGCCAATCGCGTGACGACGTTACTTTCGCGCTGGGCTACGTCCACGCCCAGGAGCGCTTTTTCCCGATGGACCTGATGCGCAGGGCCGCTGCCGGCGAGTTGTCCGAGCTGGTCGGCTCCGCCGCACTGGACACCGATATCGAGCACCGCCGCCAGCGCCTGCGCGCCGTGGCCGAAGCGGCGTATGCCGCTTTGCCGCCGGAGCAGAAGCACACGCTGGATCTGTATCGCGACGGCGTCAATGCGGGCCTGGCCCATCTGCGCCAAAAGCCTTGGGAATACCTGCTGCTGCAAACACAGCCGCAACCATGGCAATCGGAAGACACCCTGCTGGTGATCGGCGCCATGTACCTGGATCTCAACGGCGACGGCCGCAACGAACGCCAGCTGCAGATCGCACAGATCCATGCCGTGCTGCCCGATGCGATGGCCCAGTTCCTGCTGTCGCCAGATCCGAACTGGGAGGCGCCGCTGAAGGGCGACGTATCGCCTTCGCCAACCATACCGAGTGCCGATGTCTACGATCTTCGCCGCCAACCGGCCCTGACGGGAGCATCGAAGCTGGCCGATGCAAACGTGCCGGTGGACGTGGCCTACCCGGGCAGCAACAGTTTCGCCGTGGCCGGCAATCTCTCGCGCTCGGGTGCGGCAATCCTGGCCAATGACATGCACCTGAGCTTGCGCGTGCCAGATATCTGGTTTCGCGCACGCCTGCGCTATCCCGATCCTGCCGCGCCGAAGGGGCAGCGCGACGCGGTCGGCGTAACGTTGCCGGGAACTCCCGCATTGGTGGTGGGATCGAACGGGCAGATTGCCTGGGGCTTCACCAACAGCTACGGCGACTGGATGGATTGGGTGCGCGTACTGCGCGACCCCAGCGATGCCAGCCGCTACAAAGTGCCCGAAGGCTGGGCCAGCATCGACAAGCACGACGAACTCATCCGCATCAAAGGGGCCGCGCCCTACCATCTGGAAGTGGACGACACCCGCTGGGGACCCATCCTTGCCAAGGATACCGATGGCACGCCGCTGGCTTTGTCGTGGATCGGCAACCAGCCGCACGGCTACAACCTGACCCTGATGCAGTTGGAACACGCCACCAGCGCATCGGCAGCGCTGGATCTTGCCCCTACGCTGGGCATCCCCCCGCAAAACTTTCTGGTCGCCGACAGTGCCGGACACATCGGCTGGACCATCGCCGGCAACAGCATTCCGCTGCGCAGCGGTTTCGATCCCGGCAAGCCCGCAGACTGGTCCCAGCCCAATAGCGGCTGGACGGGTTGGGCAACGCCTTCGCAGTATCCGCGCATCGAAAATCCCGCGGATGGTCGCCTGTGGACTGCGAACAACCGCACCGTTGGCGGCGGCGATCTGGCCCTGCTTGGCAATGGCGGCCAGGATATTGGCGCGCGCGCGCAACAGATCCGCGAAGATCTGCACGACCGGGCCGATTTTGGCCCCGGCAACATGCTCGACATCCAACTGGATGATCACGCCCTGTTTCTCACCCGCTGGCAGCAGTTGCTGCAGCAGACGTTGTCGGATGTCGACGATCCCGGACTCAACCAGCTGCGCCAGCTCACGACCAGCTGGCGCAACCAGGCAGCACCAGACAGCGTCGATTACCGTCTCGTGCACGCCTTTCGCAATGAAGTGCACGAGTTGGTGCTGGCTCCCTTTACGATACGCATCCGGCAACGCTTTCCGGATTTTGAATGGCCGGGACCGGGAAATCAGGAAGCGGCTGTGTGGATGCTGATCCAGCAACAGCCTGCCAATCTGCTCAACCCCGACTATCACGATTGGCGTGCGCTGCTGCTGCAGGCCGCGCGCAACGTCGTCGACAAACTCGGCAAGCAACCCGGCGGTCTCGCGGCTCGCACCTGGGGTGAAGTCAACCATGCCCAGATCAAGCAACCGCTCGCACGCGCTCTGCCCGGATTCATCGCGCGGTTCCTCAACATGCCGGACGATGAACTTCCCGGCGACCACAACATGCCGCGGGTGGCCGCGCCAGGCTTCGGCGCTTCAGAACGCTTCGACGTAGCTCCCGGTCACGAAGACGAGGGCATCCTGGAAATGCCGGGTGGACAGAGCGACAACCCGCTATCGCCATTCTATGGCGCAGGCCATCGCGATTGGGTCGAAGGCCGGCCGACGCGACTGATGCCAGGCAGCGACCGACACACCCTGATTCTGCAGCCTGCATCAAGCTGAAAACAGCGGCCGCGCCCAGCGTTCATCGATCCCCGTCGACGACGGGGATTATCCAAGCAGCATGCGTTCGCAAACGGCCTGATACAAATCCGGCAAGCGTTCCAGCTCGGCGACATCGACGCATTCGTCGACTTTGTGGATGGTGGCATTGACCGGCCCCAGCTCCACGACTTCCGCGCCGAGCGGCGCAATGAAACGACCGTCGGAGGTCCCGCCGCCGGTGCTCTGTTCCGGCTCCAGCCCGCACAGGTCGCGGCACACCGACACCACCACTTCGCGCAAATGCCCGCCTGCCGGCGTGAGGAACGATTCGCCCGACAAGTTCCAATCCAGGGCGTAATCCAAACCATGCCGGGCAAGAATCGCTTCGGTGCGCTCCCGCAACTGTGCTGCCGTGCTGGCCGTGCTGTAGCGGAAATTGATCAGCGCGGTGAGCGACCCGGGAATGACGTTGTTCGCGCCGGTACCTGCGTTGAGGTTGGAAACCTGGAACGAGGTCGGCGGAAAATCCGCATTGCCCTCGTCCCAGCGCTCCGCCGCCAAGGCCGCGAGCGCCGGTGCAAAGGCGTGGATAGGATTGAGCGCCTTCTCCGGATAGGCCACGTGCCCCTGGATACCGCGCACCGTCAACGTGCCCGATAGCGAACCGCGCCGCCCGACGCGAATCAGGTCGCCGAGTTTCTCCTTCGCGGAGGGTTCTCCCACCACGCACCAGTCGATGTGCTCGCCGGCCTGGCGAAAATGCTCCGCGACGCGACGCACGCCATCCAGATTGGTCGGTCCTTCTTCGTCGCTGGTCAGCAGCAAGCCGACGCGGCCCGGATGATCCGGATGCGCCGTCACGAACCGCTCCAGCGCCACCACCATCGCCGCCACCGACCCCTTCATGTCGGCGGCACCGCGACCGTACAAACGCCCTTCGCGAACAACAGGCTCGAACGGCGGACTCTGCCACTTGTCTTCAGGCCCGCTGGGCACGACGTCGGTGTGTCCCAGAAAGACGAGTAGCGGCCCTTGCCCTGGAGAGCGATGCTCGCCGTGGGTAGCCCAAAGATTATCTACTTCGCCATAGCGCAACATTTCGACGTGAAAACCCAACTTTGCAAGCCGCCCATCGATCAATGGCAAGCAGCCAGCGTCATTCGGCGTTACGGAACGGCGGCGAATCAGGTCGCAGGTGAGCTGAAAGACGGGAGACATGGGTGATGTTGGCGCTGTAGTGATCTGGACAGGCTACTGAGGATAGCAAGCTCTTGTGTGAGCCGTAGCCTTCATCACCGACAGCCACAGGCCTACAGCCAAAATGCCCCTGGAACCATCGACAAATATTTGGTTCATAAGGAAAATCGATATGCATACAATCGCATACAAGGACACAACGTGGCGATTTCGGTTCCCTTGTCCGTTCGCGTCTCGCAAGACGATTTCGAATGGCTGAACTCGCTTGATATCAGGGGCGCAGTCACACCCTCGGACAAGTTGCGCGCCATCATCCGACGGGACCGGCGCCAACAGGATGGCATTCAGTCATATGAGCTGACCTTGAGCTGGTTGCGCGAAATCATTCAACCATTCGTCGAGGCGCTATCAGAATACGAGCATCGTTCACATCAGCGCTCGGAAATCATCGCGGCTGTAGTGGAATGGGTGCCTCAGCTGATGGCATTGCTCGCATCCAACTCCATTCCCGCCGAAGCTTCCGCCAAACGTGCGCGGCAACTGGAGAACATGCTGCTACAACGCAGTCTCGCGATGCTCAGCGCGTTGTTGCGACTAGGCATCGCGCCTGAAAACGCCACCTACGACAGCAACACCTATGATCGCCATCTGCCCCTCCTGGGCACGTTGTTCGACAACGTACGCTCGGCACGACCACCAGGGGAATAACCCAGGTCACTTGGCACGGGCTACTTCGAGGCCACACATTCCATTTCACAAGGAGGTCAACCATGCCCGACAGTCTTCAAGATCGCGTAGCACGCCTTATAAGCGGCACCGCGCACGCCTTTGTTGATCGCATGGAAAATCTGGCGCCCGAGGCCACGATGGCGCAAGCCATTCGTGAAATTGAGCAAGTTGCGTCGGAGGTCCGCGGTGAACTCGGCACCATCGAAGCCGCAAAGTATCAACTTGTGTTGCGCCTAGGCAAGCTCACCAGTGAGCACGAAGAATTGCGAGGCAAGGCCGAACTGGCCATAAAGGAGCAACGAGACGACTTGGCAATCGCCTGCCTCGAAAGGCAGACACTAATCGAAGATCAATTGCCTGTACTCCAGCAAAGCCTGGCGAGCCAGCGCGAAAGAGCCCAAGAGTGCGAACGTTACGTGCGCGCCTTGCTTGCGCGCAAACACGAGCGCGAATCCATGCTCAACGGCTACCTCGCTATCCGACGCAGCATCCCACGTAATGTCGGCGACTCTGAAAGCAACCCATATACAAGTGAACGTCAGCGCCACGAAAAGGTGGAAGAAGCAGAGTCTGCTTTTGATCGCGCATTAGCCCAAGAACCAGGTAGCAAAAGCATTTCCGGCACCACCAGCGACACAATGAAGCTTCGGGAAATTAGCGAACTCCATCGCAAGAAACGCATTGATGAGCGCCTGACGGAACTAAAGTACGAACAAAGCAACGGGAAGGCCACGTGAACTGGTTGCTACCACAATCCGCACCCTTCATTACTGCAATCGGCCTGCTACTGGTGCTGGGCTTGATCGAGGGCATCGTACTCGCCTTCGGAATCAGCGCCTTGCACTGGTTGGATGGGATATTGGCGCACGAATCTCCCGATGGCTTTCTAGGCTGGCTACACATCGGACGCGTGCCGTTACTAGTATTGCTAACGTTGTTTCTTACTTTTTTTGCCCTCTGCGGACTCACCTGCAACATTCTGTGCTCGATTGTATTCGACGATGCAGTGTCACTAACGGTTTCGCTCCCGCTGGCTACGGTAGCCGGATTGGCCGCAATACGTATTTTGGGGCGCCGGCTGGCGCGCCTAATACCGCGAGAAGAAACGTATGCCGTCTCCTTTGCCAGCCTGGTCGGCCGCATGGCCAGCATGCTCGGGAAGGGGCGCCACGAACACCCCGCCCAAGCCAAAGCCGCTGACGGCAACGGCCATACGCTCTATCTAATGGTCGAACCCGAAAAAAACGCTCCTGAGTTGCCACCAGGTAGCGTTGTTCTACTCGTGCGACAAATTAATGGCTCGCATTTCGCCGCCATTCCCAATCCACGGCCCGACCTACTGGTCTGAGCCTGGCACCTATCGATAAAGGAACATCGATGAACAGCTTATTGAACATTGCCATCTTGCTTGGCGTGATCATGATCGGCCTGATCGTGATTGGCCTGATCATCGCTCGGCTCTACAAGCGCTCGTCCAAGGAGATGGCCTTCGTGCGCACCGGCATGGGTGGGCAAAAGGTGATCATGGATGGTGGCGCGTTGGTATTGCCGGTATTTCACGACATCATGCCCGTTAATATGAATACCTTAAAACTCGAAGTGGCGCGCGCTGGAAAAGATAGCCTGTTTACGCGGGACCGCATGCGCATCGACGTGGTCGCAGGGTTCTTCGTGCGAGTCATCCCAAGCGTCGAAGGCATTGCGAATGCCGCACAAACATTGGGAAAACGCACAATGGATCCAGCCAGCTTGCGCGAACTGGTAGAAGACAAATTCGTCGATGCGCTGCGCGCCGCTGCCGTATCTATGACCATGCAGGAACTGCTGGACAAGCGTCAGGACTTCATCCAGGCAGTGCAGCACGCCGTAGCCGAAGACCTATTGAAGAACGGCCTGGAACTGGAAAGCGTTTCATTAACCCGTATCGACCAGACGCCGATGCAATTTTTCGACGCCAACAATGCTTTTGACGCAGAGGGCCTCACCAAACTCACCGAAGCCACCCAACTGCGCGCCAAACAGCGCAATGAAATTGAACAGGCCACCGCCGTAGCCATTGCCCAAAAGAATTACGAGGCCACCAACCAGCGACTGGACATAGACAAACAACAGACGTTCGCCACTCTCAGCCAGCAGCAGGACGTAGCCACCCGCGAAGCACAACAGAAAGCGGAAGTGGCTACGATTCAATCTCAACGCGAGCAGGAGGCGGAGCAGGCCAAAATCGAGGCCGAGCGTCTCATACGCGAAGCTCAGGTCGAAAAGGAACGTGCCGTCAAACAGCGACAGATCGAAGCCGAACGCGAGATCCAGGTCAGCCAGATCGAACAGCAAAAACGCACCACATTGGCCGACCAGGAAAAACTCATAGCGATTGCGGAGCGCTCCAAATCGCAATCAGAAGCCGAGCGTGAGGCCAACGAAGCTCGATCATTAGCTGCGCGCGCCGAAGAACAAGTCAAGACAGCGCGCGACGTCGCCATCGCCGAACGCGACAAACAGATCGCACTGGTCGCGGCCGAGCAGGAAGCACAGCAACAAGCCATAGGTGTCAGAATCGCGGCCGAAGCCGAAAAAGATGCCGCCGATAACCAAGCTCAGGCTGTCCGCATCAAAGCCGAAGCGGAACGCGTCCACTACGAAGTGGAGGCCGCTGGCATCCGCATGCGCAACGAGGCATTCAATACACTTGGCGTTGAGCAAATTGCGCTGCAAATCAAGCAGGCGCTAATCGCTGCACTGCCCGGGATCATCGAAGCCTCGGTTAAGCCGATGGAGAAGATCGACGGCATCAAGATCGTGCAGGTCGGCGGCCTCAATCGTTCGGCTGACGGAAACGGTGGCGACCAAGCGGCCGGGCACGGCACAGGGAGCAACCTCGCCGAACAAGCTGTATCTGCAGCGCTGACCTATCGCGCTCAACAACCTATTCTTGACGCGGTTCTGAGCGAAATCGGCATGAAAGGAGACAGCCTCGCAGGACTTGTGAATGGCATCAAGCACGACCTTTCAGAAGGTCACGACTTCGTCCACGACAAGACGGCAGAATAATCCCGGTAACTGCTCGTTACGCTTCGCCACATGGTGAAGCATAACGCGTCAGCGCCCAAACAATTTCTTGAAACCGTTATCGGTAAAACCCACGCTCACCGAACCGTCAGGTTGCACTACCACGGGGCGGCGGACCAAGGCTGGATATTCTTTCAACAGCAGAGTCCACTCCGGATCGCTGCCTGGATTCTTGCGCTGCGGCAGCAAATTGCGCCAGGTGGTGCTGGATTTGTTGACCAGCTTTTCCCAACCGCCCAACTGCTGCGACCACGCCTTCAAGGTTACTGCAGGCACCGGGTGGGCGCGGTAGTCCACGAACTCGTGTGCGATCTCGAAGCGCGCGAGCCAGTTGCGCGCTTTCTTGCAGGTATCGCAATTGGGGAGGCCGTAAAGCATGGGGACTGTCATGAATGTTTGTCCGTCTTGAGCTGTTGCTGCCGCAGCATCTGCAGAATGAAATAGAACGCAGCCGCTGCAGCGAGATGCTTGATGGTATGCCCGCTGATGATGCCCCGGCTGGCATGGAAGATCGCTACGTCGAATTTCTCCGAAGCAAAAGCGACGGCGTAGCAAGCGAGGGCCGGCCAGAGCAGACGACGGCCGGTCCACGGCGTCGGCAACGTGACCAGCGCCAGCAGGATGAGCAGAATCGAACCGCCCTGCGCGATCAGGTAGGGCATCAGGTTGCCGCTGAGTTTCCAATACGCCACGCTGCCGACGCCAAGGACAGTCAGCAGCACCAAGGGTAGTTCGGAACGCCAACGCAAACGCTCTGCGTAGGTGGCCGCCAGCAACGGCATGAAGACCACGGTCATCGGCAGGCGATCCCAGACCAGGCGCGCGTCTGATGGCGCCCAGTGGTAATACGCCGAACCGAATGCCGTAATGACCAGGCCTGCGAACATCCACGCATAGGCATGGCGTGGCGCCGCGTCCATGGCTCGCAACGCCGTTGCGCGTGTCGCCAGCAATCCGGCCAGTCCCACCACCAGGAACATCGCGTTGGAGGCAACGTTTCCGTAGTTGGGAATGCCCAGCCACCCACGTTGGTCGGCAAAATCGTGGTAATGCTGCGGTTGTGCGAAAGGCGGCAAAATCAGGGCCAGCACCAGCAGCGTCGCCGCGAGTAGCGCCAGGGCATACGCGCGCCCGCGGATCGACGGTGCCGTAGTTGCCACGATGCCGATTACTCGCCGCTGCGCAGCAGTTCGTTGATGCCGGTCTTGCTGCGCGTCTTCTCGTCCACTTGCTTGACGATGATCGCCGCGTACAAGCTGTGGCTGCCGTCCTTCGCCGGCAAGTTGCCGGCAACCACTACGCTGCCTGCCGGGACGCGGCCATAGCTGACTTCGCCGGTGGCGCGGTTGTAGATGCGCGTGGACTGGCCGAGAAACACGCCCATGCCGATCACGCTGCCCTTTTCCACCACCACGCCTTCCACCACTTCGGAACGGGCACCGATAAAGCAGTTGTCTTCGATGATGGTGGGATTGGCCTGCAGCGGCTCGAGCACGCCACCGATGCCGACACCGCCGGACAGATGCACGCCCGCACCGATCTGTGCGCAAGAACCGACGGTGGCCCAGGTATCGACCATGCTGCCTGCACCGACATAAGCGCCGATATTCACGTAGCTCGGCATCAACACGGCATCTTTCGCCACGTGGGCACCCCGACGCACCAGCGCACCGGGAACCACGCGCGCGCCGAGATTCTGCAGCTCCGCATCATTGCCAGGCGCAAAACGCAGCGGCACTTTGTCGAAGGCCATGGCCGGGCCGCCGTCCACGACACGATTGCCGTTGATGCGGAAATACAGCAGCACCGCTTTCTTCAACCATTGATTGACGGTCCAGCCACCCTTGCCATCCGGTTCAGCTACACGCTGTTCGCCCGCTTCAAGCAGCTCGATCACCTGGCCCAGCGCGGGGCGCAGATGGGTTTCGATTTCGCTCTGGCTAAGGTCGTTGCGACGATCGAAAGCGTCGTTAATCAGATTTTCGATGGACTGCATGGGGTAAGACTCGTCAATTCGGGGGATGGAAAACGTCAAATCAGTGCAAGCACCAAGGGCACCACGATACCAGCCAACAACAGAACGGCGACCAGGCGCGGCTTGCGCGTGTAACGGAAGGCCATATAGAGACCGATCAGGGTCGATACGAACAGGCCCAACGCAACGAAAGCCGCGAAGATTTTCAGCGGCAGCGGATGGCTGGCCTGCATTTTCGGCATTTCGGGCTTTTCCTGGGCCAGTGCCGGTGCATGGGCATCGGACGTGGCGGGCGCCGTTGCCGACACGGGCGGGTGATCGCCGGCATCTGCTGGCCGTGCCTTGTGCACCGGCACCGCCATGGTTTGCTTCTTGTGCAATTGGGCCAGGGTCACCAGCCATTGCGGCGGCCGGTAATCGCTGCCACGAGTGGTTTCGTGCAGGCTGAAGACCTGCAGGCCGCCGGTCAAGGCGAAGAACAGCAAGGCCGGCGCGATGAAGACGCCAACATAGAGGTGGATCTGACGAACGATTTTCAGAAACGCGTGGGCAGCGGACATGGATATACGGCCTTCTTGGCAAAATCGGCCAAACGGTTGAGAGGGAATGACGATGACAGGCGCTGTGGCCCAGCGGGAAATCATCCCCTGCGACTGATCGCACAACCCGTGCCCGGCACGCAGCTATGCGGGCAGGCACTGTGGTCCGATCCGCTCCGTCAAAGCCTGCCACAGATGCTGTTGCTGTGTCTCGCTCAGCGGCGCGTTGCGGCGGTCGGTAAGCTGAAAGAAGTCTTCCACCCGTTCGCCGAAGGTGGCAATGCGCGCATCGTGCACGCGCACTTCGCAGGACATCATCACCTGTGTCACCGCCGCCAGCAAACCAGGCCGGTCGCTGCACACCAAGGCCATCTGGGTGCGGTCGTGTGATTGCTTGAAATCGATGCGCGGCACCATCTGAAAATGCCGCAGATGGCGCGACATGCTGCGCCGGGAAGGCATGATCGGAGCCGACTGCACGAGCGCGCGCTGCAGGCGCTGGTGCAGCTCCTCCGCACGCTCGGGTGTGGCGGGCTTCTGGGTTTCCGCTTCCAGCAACAGGAAGGTATCCATAGCCTTGCCGTCGGGGGAACTCAGCACGCGCGCCTCCATCACCGAAAAATGCAGGCGATCGAGCATGGCTGTGACGTTGGCGAACAGCCCATCGCGATCGGGTGCATAGACGAACAATTCCGTGCTTCCGCGCACGGACAGCGGGTTGACGGCAATCAGCGGCAGTCTGTTTTCGCCTTGCAGAATCGCCGTGGTCTGCCACGCGATCTGCTCCGGCCGGTGGCGCAGGAAACTCACCATCGGGAATGCGTCCCAGACATTCGCCACGGCAGCCGCGTCTTTGCCGTCGGCAATCAGCATCGCCAACGCATGTTCGCGACAGTGCTGGGCACGCGCCGCCGCGCCTGGCGAAGGCTTGGCGTCGCGGCGCAACGCATAGCGCGTAGCCGTATAGAGGTCCGCCAGCAGGCGATCCTTCCAGGCATTCCACAAGCGCGGACTGGTGCCGATGATGTCGGCGATGGTCAGCAAGTAAAGCTGACCAAGGCGTTCGCGGCCGCCTACCGCATCGGCAAAGCGCTGCACCACATCCGGGTCGGTGATGTCCTGCCGCTGGGCCGTGGTGCTCATCAGCAAATGCCAGCGCACCAGCCACGCCACCCGCTCGGTATCTTCCTCGGGCAGGCCGACCTTGCGACCGAATTCCCGGGCGTCTTCTTCGCCCAACTGCGAGTGATCGCCGCCGCGCCCTTTCGCAATGTCGTGGAACAGCGCCGCCAACAGCAGCACTTCGGGCTTGGGCAGGGTTGGCCACACTTCGCAACCTAGCGGAAATTCCGCCTGGGTCGCGGCATCGGCAAAACGTGCCACGTTGCGCAATACGCGCAGGGTATGTTCGTCGACCGTGTATACGTGGAACAGGTCGTACTGCATGCGGCCAAAAACCTTGCCAAAGGCAGGCAGGATCGCCGCAAGCAGGCCGTGGCGATTCATGCGCCAAAGCGCATCCACCGCCGGCGCACCGCGTCGCAGCAGTCGCAAAAACGCAGCCAGCACCTGCGGATCGTCCGCGAGGGAGCCATCCAGCGCAGCGGTTGCCTGGTGTATGCGGCGCATCGTATCGGCGGTAAAGCCGATCACGCCCTTTTCATCCAGGCGCGCAATGAAAATATCGACGAGCGCGGCAGGACGGTGCACGAACAGATCCGGATCGCGCACCGCCATGCGTGCACCGTAACGAATGAAATCCTCGCCTACCGATTGCGCGGCGCTTGGCGGCTCGAGCATTTCCTCGAAGCGTTCGGCAATCTGGATGCCTAGGCGCTCCACCTGGCTCGCAGCCCGGTAATAGCCCTGCATGAATTGTTCGACGCCCAAATTCTTTTCGTGCTCGTCCTCAAAACCCAATTGCGCTGCAATGGCACGTTGATAGTCGAACAGCAGGCGTTCTTCCGGCCGGCCTGCTTCCAGGTGCAAGGCAAAGCGATAACGCCGCAGGGTCGCTTCGGCGTGCAACAACGTGTCGCATTCGGCAGGATCGAGCAGCCCCTCGGCGACCATATCGGGAAAATCGTTGGCGTGCGCAAGGCGCCGCCCCAGCCAACGTAGCGAATCGAGCGTGCGCAAGCCACCTGGACCGTCTTTCAGATTGGGCTCGAGGTTGTAGGCGGTATCGTCGTAGCGGGCATGCCGTGCATCGCGCTCAGCCAGACGCGCAAGCAGGTAATCGCGCGGCGGCCACATCCCCGGCGCCTCGACGATCTGCCGCAGGCGTGCGTCGAAGGCGGGGTCGCCCGCCATGCGCCGCGCGTCGAGCAAACTGGTGAACACACTCGCCTCCGCCGCCGCCAGCGTCCGGCACTGGGCCGAATCGCGCACGGCATGTCCGACTTTCAAACCGACATCCCAAAGCGTGGCGAAACATTGCTCTAGCGCCCGCAGCCGGGAGGCATCAGGCTGCTCCACCAATGCCAACAGATCGATATCCGAATGGGGAAACAGCAGGCCCCGGCCAAAACCGCCAACGGCGAACAGCGCGGCATCGCTGACCTCGCCAAGACATGCCGTCCATACGTGCACCACTACGCGCGTTACGGCATCGCTGCGCCTGCGCGCCAACTCGCTGGCGTCGGCACCCGCACGAAATGCCGCCGCAATCGCCCGATCCAGGTCGCCAAGCAACTGCCTGAGTGCGCGCCTCGCATCACCGGAAACACCCGAGCGCGGTACTGCAATCGGCAAGCGCGGCAAGGATGGAAGTGCGGCGGCAGGTTGGGACATGGAATCGGCTCCTTCCCTGCTCACTGAACACGTTCCGGTACGATCCGGGAAAAACGGCGAGGGGATGTGTGAGTTTGCCGCAATCGGCTGCGCGCCACGCCAGGAAAACTAGCTCACGGCGAGCAGCGGAAAGACGCCATCAGGCATCCGGCCAAGGCGTGAGAATCTCGAAGCCGTCGTCGGTCACCGCAATGGTGTGCTCCCACTGCGCCGACAGCGAATGATCCTTGGTGACCACCGTCCAGCCGTCCGGCAGTTGCTTGGTGTGCGGCTTGCCTGCATTGACCATCGGTTCGACCGTGAAGGTCATGCCTTTCTGCAGCACTACGCCGGTGCCGGGCTTGCCGTAGTGCAGTACCTGCGGCTCATCGTGATAGATCTTGCCGATGCCATGCCCGCAATACTCGCGAACGATCGAGAAGCCGGCCGCCTCGGCATGCTTCTGGATGGCATGGCCGACATCGCCCAGGGTGGCGCCCGGGCGCACCGCCTCGATGCCACGCATCATCGCCTCGTGGGTGGTGTCCACCAGGCGCTTGGCCAGCACACCCGGGGTACCGACGAAGTACATGCGACTGGTATCGCCATGCCAGCCGTCCTTGATGACGGTGACGTCGAGGTTGATGATGTCGCCGTCCTTGAGCACTTTGCCCGGGCTGGGAATGCCGTGGCAGATGACGTGGTTGACCGAGGTACACAGGGTCTTGGGGAAGCCGTTGTAGCCCACGTTGGCGGGAATGGCTTTCTGCACGTTGACGATGTGCTCGTAGGCCAGCCGGTCCAGGTCTTCGGTGGTCACGCCCGGCTTGACGTGTTCCTTGAGCATGGCCAGCACTTCGGCGGCCAACTGGCCGGCGGCGCGCATGCCTTCGAGGTCTTGGGCGGATTTGAGGGTAATGGCCATAAGTCCAAGCAAATGTGGCGGCAAAGTTCCCGAAAACCAGTAACTTGCCGCGAAGCGGTGGTCCCGGCTATACTTTCCGGGTTTTGCAGACCGCTTCCGGCCACTTTAATGGTCCACGCGGGTGCAAAGCGAAGCAGGATTGTAACCGCGCCGCGGTACAAGCCCAACCAATGCCACACACGTATCGGCACCGCCTTCGGGGTGCTGCGACCGCCCTTCTTCAAGCCATGGGCGCCGCAGTCGAAGCCGGGGATACGTGGAGGTCCCAACCCCTGGGCTACCAAAAAAGGCCCACTGCAGGAGTAACACCATGGCTCAAGTCACCATGCGTCAGATGCTGGAAGCTGGCGTGCATTTCGGTCACCAGACCCGCTACTGGAACCCGAAGATGGCTCCGTACATCTTTGGCGCCCGCGGCAAGATCCACATCATCAATCTCGAAAAGACGCTGCCGCTGTTCACCGACGCGATGAACTTCCTGTCGGCGATCGCCCAGAAGCGCGGCACCGTGCTGTTCGTCGGCACCAAGCGCTCCGCCCGCGAAGCCCTGGCTGAAGAAGCAGGCCGCGCCGGCATGCCCTTCGTCACTGCGCGCTGGCTCGGCGGCATGCTGACCAACTTCCGCACCGTGAAGCAGTCGGTGGCCCGCCTGAAGGAACTGGAAGCCGCCGAAACTGACGGCAGCTTCGAGAAGCTGGTCAAGCACGAAGTGCTGGCCCTGCGCCGCGAGCGCGCCAAGCTGGAAAACTCGCTCGGCGGCATCAAGAACATGAACCGCCTGCCCGACGCGCTGTTCGTGGTCGATATCGGCCATGAAAACATCGCCGTGCAGGAAGCCAAGAAGCTCGGCATCCCGGTGATCGCCGTGGTCGACACCAACTACAACCCGGAACTGGTCGATTACGCCATCCCGGGCAACGACGACGCCATCCGCGCGATCCAGCTGTATGCCCGCGCCGCTGCCGACTCGATCCTCGAAGGCAAGGCTGCCGCTCCGGCCGCCGCCCAGGGCGATGCCAACGAATTCGTCGAACTGGACGAAGAAGGCAACCCGGTCGCCAAGGACGAGGAACGCCGCGCCGCTGCCCCGCGCCGCAACCCGCCGGCCAAGAAGGGCGGCCCACGCGGCGGCGACCGTGACGACCGTCGCGGCGGTCGCGGTGGCCGTGGTGGTCGTACGCAGGACACCGGCGGCGACGCCGACTAAGCCTCTCCATGCCGTGGCGGCCCCGCCGCCGCGGCATCACCAAGATTCCCGAGGAACTCTGCAATGGCTGATATTTCCGCCCAATTGGTCAAGGAACTCCGCGAGCGCTCCGGCGCCGGCATGATGGAGTGCAAGAAAGCGCTGGTCGAAAACAATGGCGATATCGAAGTCGCCATGGAATGGCTGCGCAAGACGGGCCTGGCCAAGGCCGACAAGAAGGCCGACCGCGTGGCCGCCGAAGGTCGCATCTTCAACGCCCAGGGCAACGGCAGCGCCGTGCTGGTCGAAGTCAATAGCGAAACCGACTTCGTGGCCAAGAACCCCGATTTCGTGACGTTCGGCAACAACGTTGCCGAGGTGGCGCTGAAGTCGGGTGCCGCCGATGTTGAAGCACTGAAGACTGCTACCTACCCGGGCGGCGGCACGGTCGAAGAGGCCACCAAGGGCCTGGTCGCCACGATCGGAGAGAAGATCGAGGCTCGCCGCCTGGCACGCGTCTCGAATGACGGCGTGATCGCCAGCTACGTCCACGGCGGCCGCATCGGTGTACTGGTGACTCTGAAGGGCGGCTCGGAAGAGCTGGCCAAGGGCATCGCCATGCACGTAGCAGCCATGAACCCGGCGTATGTGCGTGCCGAAGACGTCCCGGCCGACTTCCTGGCCAAGGAAAAGGACATCGCGCTGAGCCAGATGTCCGACAAGGAAAAGGCCAAGCCGGCCGAGATCCTGGAAAAGATCGTGAGCGGCAAAGTCAGCAAGATCATTTCCGAAGTCACCCTCCTGGGCCAGCCCTACGTGCTGGACACCAACGTCACCGTTGCCGACGCCCTGAAGAAGGAAGGCGCCGACGTGATCTCGGTGGCTCGCCTGGCCGTTGGCGAAGGCATCGAGAAGGTGCAGGAAGACTACCTGGCAGAAGTGCAGAAGGCGATGCAGGGTTAAGACCGCATCCTTCAGCTCCAAAAAAGAAAGCCGCGAGAAATCGCGGCTTTCTTTTTTTCTCCACGTGTTGGATTTCATTCAGCCCCAGGCTCGCGCGGCTGCATCAAGTCCCAACGATTCCCGTAAAGATCCTCAAACACCGCAACGGTGCCGTAGGGCTCCTCGCGCGGACGCTCGAGAAAGCGTACGCCGCGCTCGCTCATGATCCGATAGCGCGCGTAAAAATCATCGACGTGCAAAAACAGAAAGACCCGGCCGCCACCCTGCTCGCCCACGCAGGCGTCCTGCTCCGCCGTACTCGCCAGCGACAACAACAGACGTGTCTGGCTGCCCCCTGGCGGCGAAACCAGCACCCAGCGCCGGCCATCGTCCTGCAAAACGTCTTCGACCAGCTGAAAATCCAGGCAGCCGGTATAGAAGGCGATCGCCTCGTCATAGTCACGTACCAGCAAGGCAACGGCGGCGATGGCATGCTGCATGATGGGCTCCGGCGAGGCTGCAGTGATGCAACGGGCACGGGGCGCACAAAAGCGCCAGCCCCGCACGCCCAGCATAAAACTGTGACGCGCTGACGTCTGCGGCAGGCTCCGCTACAATGCGCGCGTTTTGCATCTCACAATCCGGAGCCCCCATGAGCGACCAGCTAAAGTACCGACGCATCCTGCTCAAGCTCTCCGGCGAGGCATTGATGGGCGACGCCGACTATGGCATCGACCCGAAAGTGATCGGCCGCCTGGCCGATGAAATCATCGAAATCCAGCGTGCCAGCGTGCAGATCGGCGTGGTGATCGGCGGCGGCAACATCTTCCGCGGCGCCGGCCTGGCCGCAGCCGGGATGGACCGCGTCACCGGCGACCACATGGGCATGCTGGCCACCGTCATGAATGCATTGGCCATGCAGGACGCCATCGAAAAGCGCGGCGGCTTCGCCCGCGTGATGAGCGCCATCCAGATCCACGACGTGGCAGAGGACTTCATCCGTCGCCGCGCCATCCGCCACATCGAGAAAGGCCGCATAGCGCTGTTTGCCGCCGGCACCGGCAACCCCTTCTTCACCACCGACTCGGCGGCCGCGCTACGCGCGATCGAAGTCAGCGCGGACCTGCTGCTCAAGGCCACAAAGGTGGACGGTGTCTACGATGCCGACCCGGCCAAGCACAGCAACGCCGTGCGCTTCGAGCGGCTGAGCTACGACCAGGTGATCGAACGCAAGCTGGCCGTGATGGATACGGCCGCCATCGCGTTGTGCCGCGATCAACGCATGCCGCTGCGCATCTACGACATGACCGTGCCAGGCAACCTGATGCGCATCATGCGCGGGGAAGCGGTCGGCACCCTGGTCGATGCGGGCTGACGCTGAATAATCGCAAAAGACGGGGCGCGGAGCAGCGCAAAGCGTGCTTCCGCTACCCTCCCCTGCCCCCTGCTATAATGAAAGGCTTGCACGCCAACGGGTGATTTCCTCATGCTCAACGACATCAAGAACGATGCCCAGACCCGAATGGGCAAGAGCATCGACGCGCTCAAGCACGATCTGTCCCGCCTGCGCACCGGCCGCGCCAGCACCTCGCTGGTCGACCACATCAAGGTGCCGTACTACGGATCGGACACCGCGCTGAATCAGGTCGCATCGGTTTCGCTGGCCGACGGGCGCTCGATCATCATCACGCCATTCGAAAAGAACATGGTGGCGCCGATCGAAAAGGCCCTGCTGGCTTCGGACATCGGCATCACGCCGACCACCGCCGGCACGGTGATCCGCCTCAACATGCCGCCGCTTACCGAAGAACGCCGCCGCGATCTGGCCAAGCACGTATCGCACGAAGGCGAGAATGCCAAGATTGCCATCCGCAACGTGCGCCGCGACGCCTTGCAGCACATCAAGGATCTGCTGAAGGAAAAGCAGATTACCGAAGACGAAGAACGCAAGGCCGACGAGGAAATCCAAAAGATCACCGACCGCTTCGTCAAGGAAGTCGACACCGTGGCCAAGGCGAAGGAAGAAGAACTGATGGCGATGTAATAGATCGCCATCGAACAGGCGTGCTGCCTGGCCGCCGGACTCCATTGGAGATAAGGAACCTTGCAGCACCGCGCATTCCACGCTCTCAGACGGGGAGAGGGCAACGGGTGAAGGACTCTATCCAGTTATCGCAAAGTCGTTCGAACGCACACCCGGCCAGCAGCCCAGTTGCCGACGAACCTGCAGACCAGAGGCAGCTTCCGCCGCCGATGAGTCCGTATCGTGATGACAAATGGCCGTTCCCTGGCGAACGTGCTTCCGGCATCCGCTTCAGCGAGGCAAGCGTCATCGTCAACGTTACTCTCCATCCATGACCACGACCGAGCAAAACTACATACCCCGCCACATCGGCATCGTGATGGATGGCAATGGTCGCTGGGCCAAGGCACGCCATCGCCCGCGCAGCTTCGGCCACAACGCCGGCCGCAAAGCGGTACGGCAGGTCGTGGAAGGCTGTCTGCGGATGGGTGTGGAGGCCCTCACGCTGTTCGCGTTTTCCAGCGAAAACTGGCAACGCCCGCAAGAAGAAGTCAGCGCACTGCTGGATTTGTTCATGCGTGCGCTCGACAAGGAAGTGGATGAACTGCACGCCAATGGGGTACGCCTGCGATTCATCGGCGATCTGGACGCGTTCGACCAGCCGCTACAGCAACGCATGCTGGCTGCCGCCAAGCGCACGGCAGGCAATGAGAAATTGCATTTGAACGTAGCCATCAACTACGGCGGACGCTGGGACATCGTGCATGCCGCACGCCAGCTTGCCGCCGCGGTCGCTCGGGGCGATCTGTCGGTGGACGCCATCGACGAGCCCGCGTTCGACCTCCACACGAGCCTGGCCGGCCTGCCGCCCCTGGACCTGTTCATTCGCACCGGCGGTGACCGGCGCGTTAGCAACTTCCTGCTGTGGCAGCTGGCCTATGCGGAACTCTATTTCACCGATACGCTGTGGCCAGATTTCAACCAGCTCTCGCTGCAGCATGCCATCAATGACTTTGCCCGCCGCGAGCGCCGCTTTGGCCGCACCGGCGATCAGGTCGCCCAGGCCTGATTGCTAAGGACCCTCCATGCTGCGACAGCGCGTTCTAACCGCCCTGCTCCTCGCCCCGCTGGCCATCCTGCTGATTCTGCTGCTGCCGACCAGCCTGTTGGCTTGGCTGCTGTCGGCGGCGTTCCTGGCAGCCACCTGGGAGTGGACGCGACTGGCCCGGATGAAAAGCCACGCGACGCGAGCCGCGATCCTGATGTTTGCCGCGGCGGTGTTTGTCGCGCTATGGGTACTTCGCGACAAAACCTGGCTGTGGCCGGCGCTGATCTGCGCAGGGGTAGCCTGGTGGCTGGTGGCGTGCGCCTGGTTGCGCCATTTCGCCTTTGCCGCGGCGCCGACGCCGGAGAACCGCAACCTGAAGCTCCTGGCCGGCGCGTTTGTGATATTTCCGGCCTGGGTGGCGACCCTCAGCATTCACCACAGCCCGTCGCATGGTCCGGTATGGACCTTCCTGGCCATGCTGCTGGTCTGGGCCGCCGATACCGGCGCCTATTTCAGCGGCCGCTTCTTTGGCAAGCGCAAGCTCGCCCCGCAGATCAGTCCGGGCAAGACCTGGGCCGGCGTCTACGGTGCCTTCGTCACGAGCTCCGTGGTCGTCGTCGCGGGCGGCTGGCTGCTTGGGGTGCGCGACGCGCGCCTGCTCGGGCTGATTCTGGTCGCTATCGTGACCGTGGCCGCTTCGATCGTGGGCGATCTGCTGGAAAGCCTGATGAAGCGCCATGCCAGCGTCAAGGATTCCGGCGCGCTCTTTCCCGGCCATGGCGGCCTGCTCGACCGTCTCGACAGCGTGTTTGCCGCCCTGCCGGTATTCGCCCTGGGCAAGCTGCTGCTGGGCTTCTGACCGCCCCCCGTTCATTTTAGAGGCCCCGCCTTTCATCCGGACTCTTCCGCGTTTTGGGGGGTGTCACGGCCTCTCTTGTCCACCGACCGGATGCCCTTGCGGTCGTGAAACCGCTCCAGTCGCGATCAACGGAACTGCCGTGCCGGGTCGCGGTCGATATCCAGACCTTTGCGCAAGCGTCCAGGGGCCGACGGGGAGGAAGCCCGACAGGTACTTAGCGACGCTTGCTGATAAGCTTTGAGTTCCGTAGAGACGTATCTGACTTGATGAATCCCTTTTTCGGCTCGGTGTTTTGGTTGGCGGTCACGCTTGGCGTGCTGGTGACCTTTCACGAATTCGGTCACTTCTGGGTGGCGCGACGCTGCGGCGTGAAAGTGCTGCGCTTCTCCGTCGGCTTCGGCAACGCCATCTGGAAGCACGTCGGACGTGATGGCACCGAATACCAGATCGCCGCAATCCCGTTGGGTGGCTACGTCAAGATGCTCGATGCGCGCGAAGGCGAAGTGGACCCGGCGTTGCGTAGCCAGGAGTTCACCTCGCAACCGATCTGGAAGCGTATTGCCATCGTCGCCGCCGGCCCCGGCTTCAATATCATTTTCACCATTGCCGCGTTCTGGCTGATGTTCGTGCTGGGGCGTACCGACTACGCACCGATCGTCACCGCCGCACCGCAGAGCATGGCGGCACAGGCTGGCATTCAGAGCGGTGATCGCCTGCTTACGGTGGGCGGCGAGTCGGTGGCGACCTGGAGCGATTCGTTCGACATCATCGCCAATGCGATGCTGAGTCGCGCACCGCTGGCCGTCACGGTACGCGGAGCGGATGGCAAGGAACGTTCGCTGGTCCTGCCGCTCAATCGCCTGCCCGCTGGCGAAGACATTCCGCATTATCTGGACAAGCTGGGCATCGAGCCGGCTCCCGCCCCGGCCATCGTCGCAACGGTGGCGCCCGGCTATCCGGCCGCCATGGCCGGCATGCAGGCCGGGGATCAGATCGTCAGCGTCGATGGAGTCGCGGTAAAGACTTTCGACGACCTCAGCACGCAGATCATTGCCAACGCCGCTAAGTCGCCGGTGCTCTCGCTGGACGTTCTTCGCAACGGCAAGCCCGTGCAGTTGACCGTAACAGCCCGCATGGACTCTCCTGACGGCGGCGCGCCGCATTGGGTCATCGGCGTCGCGCAGCGGCCGCTGGAGGCGGCTGTCCAGCACTATGGGCCCGTCAAGGCATTGGGCGAGTCGCTCAACCTGACCTGGGAGCGCACCACCGACACCTTCAACATGGTTGGCAGGATGCTGACCGGCCAGGCGTCCACCAAGAACATTTCCGGCGTCATCGGCATCGCCCAGGTGGCCAATGCCGCCGCCAAGATGGGCCTGGATCGGTTCCTGGAATTCCTGGGACTGGTATCGCTAAGCCTGGCCATCATCAACCTGCTGCCCATTCCGATCTTGGACGGCGGCCACCTGCTGTATTACCTTATCGAGCTGATCAAAGGCAGCCCGGTCAGCGAACGGACTATCATCGCAGGCCAGTACGTGGGTCTCGCCTTGCTGGTCATGCTGGTGGGGCTGACGTTCTTCAACGACATCCATCGCATCATCCTGCCCTCGTGAGAAGGATGCGCGCCGCTGACAACCTCTGGTTGGATGCTGGCCGCGGTCTCCCTATCGCGCGGCAACCTGCCAGCAGTGCGCTGCGTCCGGAGCTGTTCGTCCGGACCCGACCTGCTCGGCTGCGGTAGAAAAAACGGGCCGGGATGATTCCGGCTTTGGAAAAAAATACAGCGGGGCGGCCGCAAACCGCCCCGTCCGAATAACACAACGGAATCGACGATGAAGCGTATCGCCGCCCTGATCCTGCTTGCCTCCCTTTCTACGAGCGTGTTTGCGCTCGAACCATTCGTCGTTTCCGATATCCGCATCGAAGGCCTCAGCCGGATCTCCGCCGGCACGGTGTTCAACTACCTGCAGATCAACAAGGGCGACCGCCTCACCAACGAGGAAGCCCAGCAGGCCATCCGCGCCCTGTACAACACCAAGTTCTTCAGCGACGTGGAGCTGGAGCGCGACGGCGACATCCTGGTGGTCAAGGTGGTCGAACGCCCGTCGATCACCAAGCTGACCATTCGCGGCAACAGCGACATCAAGACCGACGACCTCAAGAAGGGCCTGAAGGACATCGGCCTGTCCGAAGGCGAGACTTTCGATCGTCTCGCGCTTGACCGCGTGCAGCAGGAACTGATCCGCCAGTATTACAACCGCGGCAAGTACAACGTGTCGGTCAATCCGCACGTCACCCAGCTTGACCGCAACCGCGTGGCGATCGATATCGAAATCCGCGAAGGCAAGGTCGCCAAGCTCAAGGAAGTGAACATCGTCGGCAACACGGCGTTCACCACCAAGGACATCGAAAAAGACTTCGAATCGGGCACCACCAACTGGCTGTCCTGGTATTCGAAGAACGACCAGTATTCCCAGGACAAGCTCTCCGGCGACCTGAAGAAGCTGCAGTCCTATTACATGGATCGCGGCTACGCCGACTTCGGCATCGACTCCACCCAGGTCACCATTGCGCCCGACAAGCGCGCGATGTACATCGCCGCCGACGTCATCCAGGGCGACATCTACCACATCTCGGACACGCACCTGCTGGGCCAGCTGATCCTGCCGGAAGACACGCTGCGCAAGCTGGTGTTCGTCAAAAACGGCGACCTGTTCAATCGCCGTGCGATCGAAGCAACCTCGGACTCGATCAAGGCCCTGCTGGCCAACATCGGCTACGCCTTTGCGAAGGTCAATTCGGTACCCAAGCTCGACAAAGAAAAGCACACCGCCGACATCACCTGGTACATCCAGCCCGGTCCGCGCGTATACGTGCGCCGCGTGATCTTCCAGGGCAACACCCGCACCGAAGACGACGTGCTGCGCCGTGAAATGCGCCAGCTCGAAGGCTCCTGGTATTCGCAGGCCGCCATCGACCGCTCGAAGATCCGCCTGCAGCAGCTGGGCTTCTTCAAGACCGTCACTATCGACAAGCAGACGGTGCCTGGCAGCGACGACGAAGTCGATCTGACGGTAAAGGTGGAAGAACAGTCCGCCGGCAGCCTGACTTTCGGCGTGGGTTATTCGCAGTATTCGGGCATCATCCTGTCCAGCTCGGTGTCGCAGAGAAACTTCATGGGCACCGGCGACCAATTCAGCGTCGGCGCCGAGCGCAGCGATTACCTCACGCAGATCAACGCCAGTTACTCCAACCCGTACCTCACCGACAACGGTGTCGGGATCGGGTACAACGCGTCGTTCTCGCGCGCCGATTACACCGACCTGGGCAGCCAGTACGCCAGTTACTCCAACAGCACCAAATCGTTCTCCACCACGCTGGGCGTTCCGATCACCGACTTCGACCGCCTCAGCGCCAGCCTGGGTATCGGCAGCACCAAGATCAACACCTACGCGGGCTATACCCCGCAGGTCCTGGTGGATTACATCAATGCCCTGGGCCACGAGACCATCCACACCTGGACAGGCTCGCTCAGCTGGGTGCACGACACGCGCAACTCCTACTGGGCCCCTACCCACGGCGGCCAGCTGACCGCGACGGTGAGCACCGCCTTGCCCGGCTCGACCGTGCAGTATTGGACCTTCAACGGCGAAGCCAACCACTACTGGCCGATTGGCGGCGGTTTCGTGCTGTATCTCGACGGCAAGGTCGGTTACGGCAACACGTATGGCGGCAAGACCTTCGAGAACACCACGGCGGACTACGCGCCGGCTACGGCTACCAGCTCGCAGATCGGCTACAAGGCCGGCCAGCAGGTCTCCTTCCCGTTCTGGATGAATTTCTATGCTGGCGGCGTGACCGACCTTCGCGGCTTCCAGGACAACACGCTCGGCCCGCGCGCCTGCGCCGGCACCGGAACGAACGGCGGCCCCATCACTCCAGATCCCAGAACCGGCTTCTGCGCAGGCAGCACTTACAACTATGCCCAGCCGATCGGCGGTGCCTTCAAGGTGCTGGGTACGGCAGAAGTCTATCTGCCGCTGCCCTTCCTGAAGGACATCAATACCGCACGCGTATCGCTGTTCATGGACGTCGGCCAGGCCTACCAGAACGTCCAGAGCTTCAGCACCAAGACGCTCGATGCTTCGGCCGGTGTGTCGCTGCACTGGCAGGCGCCGATCGGCCCGCTGATCATCAGCCTGGGCTTCCCGTTCCGCTCGCAGCCGGGCGACGCCGAGTACGAAGAACGCATCCAGTTCACGTTCGGCAGCCAGTTCTAATCTCGCTTGCCCGACCGGTCCGAGAGGACCCGCCTATAGAAAGCGCGGCTATGCCGCGCTTTCTTTTATAGATTCCGCAAAAGGGTACGTTCAGACCCTACAATGCGGCACGTGTCGCGGAGGCCTGCATGAATAAGATCCAATACAGCGTCGCCGAACTTGCCGAACGCTTCGCTCTCCAGTTCAGCGGCGACGGCGCACGCATCATCGATGGGGTCGGCACACTTGCCGGCGCAGGTCCAAGCCAGTTGAGCTTCCTGTCGAACAGCAAATATGCCGGGCAGCTGGCCAACACCCGCGCCGGCGTCGTCGTACTGCACCAGGACACCCTCGAAAGCTGCCCCACCGCCGCGCTGGTGGCGCGCGATCCATACGTCGCTTATGCGCACATCGCTGCCTTGTTCGAGCGCCTACCCGCAGCACCGCCCGGCATCCATTCCAGTGCGGTCGTTGCACCCGGCGCACGCGTAAGCCCTACCGCAAGCATTGGCCCCTGCTGTGTGATCGAAGAAGGCGCGGTCATCGAGGATGGCGCAATGCTCGGCCCGCATTGCATCGTCGGCCCGGACTGTGTCGTGGGTGCACAATCGCGGCTGGTCGCGCGAGTAACCCTGGTCACCCGTGTAACGTTGGGCAAGCGCGTGCTGGCACACCCCGGCGCGGTCATTGGTTCTGACGGATTCGGCCTCGCCTTCGATCGCGACCATTGGGTAAAACTGCCGCAATTGGGCGGTGTGCGCATTGGCGACGATTGTGAAATCGGCGCCAATACCACCATCGACCGCGGCGCACTGGACGACACGGTGCTGGAAGAAGACGTGCGGCTGGACAACCAGATCCAGATCGCCCATAACGTCCACATAGGGGCGCATACCGCCATGGCGGGCTGTGCGGCGGTGGCCGGAAGCGCAAAAATAGGCCGTTATTGCATGATTGGCGGCAATGCCGGCGTGCTGGGCCATCTGGAAGTGGCTGACCGGGTTACCATTACGGCCAAGAGCCTGGTGACCCATTCGATTCGGGAAGCTGGCGAATACTCCTCCGGCGTGCCGCTGCAGGAAAATCGACAGTGGCGCCGCAATGCTGCGCGTTTCAAGCACCTGGATGAATACACGCGCCGGCTGTCGGCGCTGGAAAAGGATAAAAACAATGACTGACAACTCCGCTCCGATCACTCTGCCGGTGGCCGTTGAGCAAATTCAACAGCTGCTGCCGCACCGCTATCCGTTCCTGCTGGTGGACCGGGTGATCGAGATCGTGCCGGATCAGAGCGTGGTGACGTTGAAGAACGTGACCATCAACGAACCCTTTTTCAACGGCCACTTCCCTGGTCACCCGGTGATGCCTGGCGTACTGATCGTGGAAGCCATGGCGCAATCGGCCGGCTTGCTCACGCAACTGAGCGCGCGCGCGAAGGGCGGCTCGCCAAGCGCGCTGTTCTACCTGGCCAAGGTCGACAATGCACGCTTCAACGCCCCTGTCGTGCCGGGTGATCAGCTGCGGATGGAAGTTCGCCTCAAACGCCTGCTGCGCAGCATGGGCTTGTTCGAGGCCCGCACTCTGGTCGACGGCAAGGAAGTGGCCAGCTGCGAACTGATGTGCGCCGCGAGGTCGGAGAAATGATCCATCCGACCGCGCAAATCGATCCCACTGCCGTCATCGGCGCCAATGTGCGCATTGGTGCCTATACCGTCATCGGTGCAGACGTGCACGTCGGCGAGGGGACGATCATCGGTCCCCACGTGGTGATCGAAGGGCCCACGCGGATCGGTCGCGACAACCGCATTGCGCAATTTGCCTCGCTCGGCGGCGATCCGCAGGACATGAAGTTCAACGGGGAGCGCACGGAGCTGATCATCGGCGATCGCAATCTCATTCGCGAATTCGTCACCATCAATCGCGGCACCGGCGACGGCGGCTGCGTAACGCGCATCGGCAACGACAACTGGCTGCTCGCCTACGTGCACGTGGCGCACGACTGCACCATCGGCAATCACACCATTTTCTCCAACTATTCGGCGCTTGCCGGGCACGTGGAAGTTGGCGATTGGACGGTTTTTTCCGGCTATTC
The DNA here is from genome assembly GCF_016904945.1 of Dyella mobilis. Lineage (GTDB taxonomy): Bacteria > Pseudomonadota > Gammaproteobacteria > Xanthomonadales > Rhodanobacteraceae > Dyella_B > Dyella_B mobilis. Next base: position 523,850 of record NZ_JADIKF010000039.1, on the reverse strand, counting down.
CGGTGCGCACCAGTTCTGCAAGATCGGCGAACACGCCTTCATCGCCATGGGTTGCCTGATTGGCGCGGACGTGCCGCCGTTCCTGATGATGGCCAACGACCAGAACGGACGACCGCGCGGCCTGAACACCACCGGCCTGAAGCGGCGCGGATTTGAAATGGAGCGCATCACCGCCATCAAGCGCGCCTACCGCACGCTGTATACCTCCGGCCTGCCTCTGGCCGAGGCACGCGAACAACTCGCGGCGCAAGCCAAGGAAAGCGAAGACGTGCGCGCCATGCTCGAGTTCCTCGACCGCAGCGAGCGGGGATTGGCGCGCTGACCGTGCGCGCTACGCTCATGCCCACATCGGGCAAGGGCTTTAGCTTGGGAGCCACTCGTGTCAGATGACAACCAAGGTCCGCTGATCGCCATCGTCGCCGGTGAAGAATCCGGCGACCAACTCGGTGCCGATCTGATCGCGGCCTTGCGCCGCCACTACCCGCAGGCCCGCTTCGCCGGCATCGGCGGCAGCCGCATGCAACAGCAGGGCTTCGAGTCCTGGTATGACATGCGGCAGCTTTCGCTGTTCGGTTTTGCCGAAGTCGTGCGTCACCTGCCTCGCCTGCTCAAGTTGCGCAAGGAACTGGTGGCGCGGCTCATCGCCGAAAAACCGCTGGTGGTGATCGGCATCGACGCTCCGGATTTCAACCTCGGCGTCGAACGACGCGTCAAACGAGCGGGCCTGCGCACGGTTCATTACGTGAGCCCATCGATCTGGGCCTGGCGCGAAAACCGCGCGGACAAAATCGGCATGAGCGCCAGTCGCGTCCTGTGCCTGTTTCCGATGGAGCCGCCGATCTACGCCAGGCACGGTATCGACGCGCGTTTCGTGGGGCATCCCCTGGCCGATCGCTTCCCCTTGGTTTCCGATCGCATTCCGGCCCGGCGCAGCCTGCAACTTCCGCTGGACGTGCCGGTGTTGGCCGTATTGCCCGGCAGCCGCCATTCCGAACTGGAGCGGCTGGCGGAACCCTTCCTGGATGCGGCTCGTCGCGTCGCCGCAGCCCTGCCTGGCCTGCGCATCATCATCCCCGCCGCCAATACGCGCGCGCTTGCCACGCTCAAGCGCCTGCTTGCGCGGGGTCCCCACGACGAGACCGCACCGGTGCTGCTGGACGGACACGCGCACGAGGCCATGCTGGCCGCGGACGTCGTCATGCTCGCGTCCGGCACCGCCACGCTGGAAGCCATGCTCGCCAAGCGTCCCATGGTGGTGGGCTATCGCGTTTCGCCGGTGAGCTATCGCATCGCGCGCATGCTCAACATGCTCAAGACCGATGTGTATGCGCTGCCCAACATCCTTGCCCGTGCCTGCGGCATGGGCAAGACGGCAAAGCTCGTGCCCGAGCTGATGCAGGACGATTGCACCGCCGCCAAGCTGGCCGACGCCACGCTGGCGTTGTTTCGCGACAGCGAGCAACGCGGCGCCATCGTCGCTGCTTTCGAGCAATTGCACGAAGCCCTGCGCGGCGACCTGCACGGCCATGCCGGCGATCACGCCGCCGCGGCGATCGTGGAGTTGCTGGACGCGCCTGCGGCTACTCGATGATGCGCTCGGCCTCTTCTATCGTGGCAGGTGTCGATGAAGCCGGCCGCGGCCCCTTGGCAGGGCCGGTCGTGGTCGCAGCGGTGGTGCTGGACCCGCTCAAGCCCATCGATGGCCTGAACGATTCAAAAAAGCTCAGCGAAGCACGGCGCGAAAAACTGTATCCGCTGATCATTGAACGCGCATTGGCCCACTGCGTGGTAATCGTCGAACCCGAAGAAATCGACCGCCTGAATATTTTCCAGGCCACCATGGCCGGCATGAGCCGCGCCGTAGCCGGATTGACGCCCGCTGCCAGCGAAGCGTTGATCGACGGCAACAAACTCCCGAAGGATCTGCCCTGCCCAGGTCGCGCCATCGTCGGCGGCGATGCGCTGGAACCTGCCATCAGCGCAGCGTCGATCCTGGCCAAGGTAAGTCGCGACCGGTTGATGGTCGCCATGGAAGCACAGCATCCGGGCTACGGTTTTGCCATCCACAAGGGCTACCCGACGCCGGCTCACCTCGCCGCACTGGCGCGGCTCGGCCCGTGCATTCAGCACCGCCGCAGTTTTGCGCCGGTCAGGCAGTTGCTGGATCAAGGGCGACTGTTCTGAGCGGCACGCCGCGGGAGTCGCAAAGCCAGTCCGGCAAGCGCGCAAGGCTTGCCGCTTAACGATTCCCGATTTACGCCCCTTGTCAATTCTTGCCCGCTCCGGACCGCCCCGCTAGGCTGAGCCATTGTGTTCGCGTGCGAGCCATGTCCCTCCGTTTCGCTCATCTGCACCTGCACAGCGAGTATTCGCTGGTCGACTCGACCATCCGCATCAAGGCGCTGGTCGCTGCCTGCGTGCAGGCGGGGGCGCCCGCCGTAGCGCTGACCGACGAATGCAACATGTTCGCCCTGGTGAAGTTCTACAAGGCGTGCAGCGCGGCCGGCATCAAACCGATCGGCGGCTGCGACTTGTGGATCAGCTCGCCGGACGACCCGCGTCCTTGGCGTCTCACACTGCTGTGCCAGAACCGCGACGGCTACCTGAATCTTTCTCGCCTGGTTTCGCGGGCCTGGCGCGAGGGTCAGCTCAATGGCCGCGCGCTGGTCGACGCCAACTGGCTCACGCCCCATGCGACGGATGGATTGATCGCTCTATTGGGCCGCGAAAGCGAAGTGGCCCGCATGGCCGTCAATCAGGGAACCGACGTTGCAACGCCGCGCCTGCGTACCTTGTCACAGCTGTTTGCGGACCGTCTGTACCTGGAACTGTCCCGCGCCGGCCGCGAAGGCGAAGAGGCCTGGAACAACGCCGCCCTCACCCTGGCGACCGGACAAGACCTGCCCGTGATCGCCAGCAACGACGTGCGCTTTCTCAAGCAAAGCGATTTCGAGGCCCACGAAGCGCGCGTGTGCATTCACCAGGGTCGCGTCTTGGCCGATCCCAAGCGCCCACGCGACTACAGCGATCAGCAATACCTGAAGACTCCCGAAGAGATGGCGGCGCTGTTCGCCGACATTCCCGAAGCGCTGGAAAACACGCTGGAACTTGCCAAGCGCTGCAACCTGGAGTTGTCGTTCGGCACCTATTACCTGCCGAATTTCCCGGTCCCGGAAGGCCACGACCTCGCCAGCTATATCCGCGAGATCGCGCGCGAGGGCCTGAAGGAACGCCTCGCCGCAGCGCCTCTGGCGGCCGGCCATACCTTGGCCGATTACGAGGCACGCCTGGAACGCGAGCTCGACGTGATCGTGAAGATGGGCTTCCCCGGCTACTTCCTGATCGTGGCGGACTTCATCAACTGGGGTAAACAGAACGGCATTCCAGTGGGACCGGGCCGCGGTTCGGGCGCAGGCTCGCTGGTGGCGTGGGTGCTGAAGATCACCGATCTGGACCCGTTGCAGTTCAACCTGCTGTTCGAGCGCTTCCTCAACCCCGAGCGCGTGTCGATGCCCGACTTCGACATCGACTTCTGCATGGATCGCCGCGATGAGGTGATCGACTACGTCGCGCGTAAATACGGTCGCGACCACGTCAGCCAGATCATCACCTACGGTTCGATGGCCGCGAAGGCGGTGCTGCGCGACTCCGGCCGCGTGCTGGGCATGGGCTACAACGCGGTGGACCGCATCGCCAAGCTGATCCCGCCGCGCCCGCTCGACCTGACCTTGTCCTGCGCGCTCGGACGTTCCGAGAAGGCGCAGAAAGAACCTGATCGCGTGGTCAAGGAATTCTGCGACCTGTATGAACAGGACGAAGAAGCGAAGGCACTGATCGATCTGGCGCTGAAGCTGGAAAGCCTCACCCGCAACGCCGGCAAGCACGCCGGCGGCGTGGTGATCGCGCCCACACCGTTGACCGACTTCGCGCCGCTGTACTGCGAAGCCGGCGGTACCGGCGTGGTCACCCAGTACGACAAGGACGACGTGGAAGCGGTCGGCCTGGTGAAGTTCGACTTCCTTGGCCTGCGTACGCTCACCATCATCGACTGGGCGGTCAAGGCGATCAACCAACGCCGTGCGACCACCGACGAAGAACCACTGGATATCGCCGCGCTGCCGCTGGACGACGCGCCGACCTATGAGCTGCTGAAGAAGGCGCAGACCGTCGCCGTGTTCCAGCTCGAGTCCTCCGGCATGCAGCGCATGATGAAGGACGCGAAGCCGGACCGCTTCGAAGACATCATCGCGCTGGTGGCGCTGTACCGCCCCGGTCCGATGGACCTGATCCCCAGCTTCGTCGCGCGTAAACATGGCCGCGAGGAAGTGATCTATCCCGATCCGCGTGTCGAACCGATCCTGAAAGAGACCTACGGCATCATGGTCTACCAGGAGCAGGTGATGCAGATGGCGCAGATCGTCGGCGGCTATTCGCTCGGCGGCGCCGACCTGCTGCGCCGCGCGATGGGCAAGAAGAAAGTCGAGGAAATGGCGAAGGAGCGCGCCAAGTTCCGTGAAGGCGCCGCCAAAGATGGGCTGACGGGCGAAAAGTCCGACGCCATCTTCGATGACATGGAAAAATTCGCCGGCTACGGCTTCAACAAGTCGCACGCCGCCGCCTACGCAGTGGTCTCCTACCAGACCGCGTGGCTGAAAACGCACTACCCGGCCGAGTTCATGGCCGCGACGATCTCGTCGGACATGGACAACACCGACAAGGCGGTGATCTTCCTCGACGAATCGCGCGCGATCGGGCTGAAGGTCCTGCCACCGGACGTAAACGCTTCCGAGTTCATGTTCGTGGCAGTGGAACCGCGGGTGATCCGCTACGGCCTGGGCGCGATCAAGGGCGTCGGCCAGGGTGCGTGCGAAGCCATCGCCGACGAGCGGCGCAACGGCGGGAACTACAAGGACCTGGCCGACTTCTGCCGGCGCGTCGATCCCGGCAAGCTAAATCGCCGCGTGCTCGAAGCATTGATCCTGTCCGGCGCGCTCGACGCGCTGGCCCCCAGCCGCGCCAGCCTGATGTTGCAGTTGCCCGACGCGATGAAGGCCGCCGACCAGCATCTGCGCAACCGCCAGTCGGGCCAGAACGACATGTTCGGGGCGATGATGGGCACGACCGCGCCAGTGGTTCAGGTCGACCTGCCTACCGCGCCGGAATGGCCGCTGGAGCAGAAGCTGCAGGGCGAGCGCGACACGCTGGGCCATTACCTCTCCGGCCACCCCACCGACCCGTGGCGCGAGGAGCTGGCCCAGTTGGCCACCTGCCCACTCGGCGAGATCGCCGACCGCTACCAGCCGCCTCGTCCACGCAAGAACGACGGCGATGACGGCAACCGCTTCCGTCGCGGCCCGGACACTCCGTGGACCGTTGCCGGCATGGTCACCGCCGTGCGCAAGCGCGGCGACAGCGATGCCTTCGTGCGCCTGGAAGACGGCACCGGCATCATCGAAGTGAGCTTTTTCGGCGAGCTGTATCAGCAGGTCGCTCCCCTGCTCACCCGCGACGAAATGCTGGTGGTCGAAGGCGGCCTGCGCATCGACGAGTTCTCCGGCGGCGGCTTCCAGGTACGCGCCCGCAGTGCCTACACCCTCGGCGACGCCTGTCGCCGCTTCGCGCGTCTGCTGCGCGTGAAGGTCAACGGCATCGGCCCGGACTTCGTATCCCAGCTCCGGCAGGCGCTGGCCGGCCACCGCGGCGGCAACGCCAGCGTGATCTTGAACGGTTACCGCAACGCCAACGCACAGGCCGACTTCGAGCTTGGGCAGGAATGGAAGGTGCACGCCATTCCCGATCTGCTACGCACGCTGCGTGGCATGCCGGGGGTCCTGGGTGCCGGCGTGAGAATCGTCAAGACCGGCGGCGCAGACAACTGAGCAGCGACGTAGACGCGGTTCTCATGGGTATTCGTGAGGATCCGCTTGCGACGTGACCGGTGAGAAACGGGGAGCCGCTGCGGACGCCCGCGCAAATGATGAGCGGCGCATTCAAATCCGGCAGCCCATTCCATCCATTGGCGCACCCCCATGCCGCAACGATTCACACCCTGGATCGGCGGAACCGCCAAACCAGACACCGAAACCATTCAAAAGGAGAGATAAAAAAGAGTTAATCCATGCAACTTGCTGGCGACCCATGCGAAACCGGCCTGCCCGGGCCATACGCCAACGTTCTCGCCCAACCGGCCTCCCCGGTTATACTGCGCCGCTTCCGTGCCACCCCATGACCGAATGAATCCCAATTTCCTCGACTTCGAACAGCCGATCGCCGATCTGGAAGCCAAGATCGAGGAACTGCGTTATGCGAGCAGCGGCCAGGCCGTCAATATCGACGACGAAATCCGACGCCTGCGCGAGAAGCTGAAGCTGAAGACAGCCGACATCTTCCGCAACCTGGATTCCTGGCAGACCACCCAGCTTTCGCGTCATCCCGCCCGCCCCTACACGCTCGACTACATCAGTGTGATCTGCGAAGAGTTCCACGAGCTGGCCGGCGATCGCGCCTATGCCGACGACGGCGCCATCGTGGGCGGCCTGGGCCGCATCAATGGCCGCCCAGTGATGATCATCGGCCACCAGAAGGCGCGCGACACCAAGGGCAAGCTCAAGCGCAACTTCGGCATGCCGCGGCCGGAGGGCTACCGCAAGGCGCTGCGCCTGATGAAAATGGCCGAGCGCTTCAAGCTGCCGCTGTTCACCTTCATCGATACCATGGGCGCCTACCCCGGCATTGGCGCCGAGGAACGCGGTCAGAGCGAAGCCATCGCCCGCAACCTGTTGGAAATGGCCGAACTGAAGACCCCGATCATCTGTACGGTGATCGGCGAAGGCGGCTCGGGCGGCGCACTCGCCATCGGCGTCGGCGACCGCACCCTGATGCTGCAATATTCCACCTATTCGGTGATCACTCCGGAAGGTTGCGCCTCGATTCTGTGGAAGAGCGGCGAGAAGACCAAGGATGCTGCCGAAGCCCTGGGTATGACCGCTCCGCGCCTGTTCGAGCTGGGCCTGATCGACAAGGTCGTGCGCGAGCCGCTGGGCGGCGCCCACCGCAATCCCCATTCGATGGCTGTCCGCTTGAAGGCCGTGCTGCTCAACGAGCTGGACAAGCTGGAAGCGGTGCCTCTGCCCGAGCTGCTGGAGCTGCGTTATCGCCGCATGCGCGGTTACGGCGCCTTCCAGGAATAAACCCATGGCTCTTCTCCCTGGCTAGGGAGAAGAGACCTCCCGCGTTACCATCCTGGCAGCCTCCACGAGCGCCCTGCCATGGCCAACGATCAAGCCACCAAACTCGCCGTGTTGATCGATGCGGATAACGCGCAGCCAGCCATCGCCGAAGGCTTGCTGGCCGAAGTGGCCAAGTACGGCACGGCGCACGTCAAACGCGCCTATGGCGACTGGACCAGCAATCACCTGAAAGGCTGGAAAGATCAGCTGCTGACGCAATCGATCCAGCCGATCCAGCAGTTCGGCTACACCAGCGGCAAGAACGCCACCGATTCGGCCATGATCATCGACGCCATGGACCTGCTCTATGCCGGCCGCTTCGATGGTTTCTGCATCGTCTCCAGCGACAGCGACTTCACGCGCCTGGCCGCGCGTATCCGCGAATCGGGCCTGATTGTCTATGGCTTTGGCGAGCGCAAGACACCGGAGCCTTTCGTCGCCGCCTGCGACAAATTCATCTATACCGAAATTCTCGGTGCCAAGCCCGACGAAGAACAGCCGCTCAAGCCGCGCACCACGGCGCAGCTGAAGCAGGACAGCGGCCTGATCAACCTGCTGCGCAACGCTATCGACGCGGCGTCCGACGACGATGACGACGGCTGGGCGGGACTGGGCGGCGTCGGCTCCATCATCACCAAGCAGCGCCCCAACTTCGATTCGCGCAGCTACGGCTACGGCAAGCTGAGCGAATTGATCGATGCCATCAAACTGTTCGAGCTGGATCGCCGCAGCCCCGGCGACGGCCGCCCCAAGGCTATTTACGTGCGCAACAAGAAAAAGCCGGTGGCGCGTGAGTAGCGGCCGTTCTTTGCTCGATACCCTCCACGAGGCGTTGGCCGCCCATCCCATCGGACCGTTGTGCGTGGCCTACAGCGGCGGGCCGGATTCCACGGCGCTACTGCACGCACTCGCCAGCATGCCCCAGGCGCGCGCACGCGGCCTGCGCGCCATCCACGTGGATCATGTCCTGCATCCGGAGAGCGCCCGCTGGGCGGCTCATTGCCGGGCTTTCAGCGCCACCCTGGGCCTGACCTGCGATATTCATGCCGCCCAGGTGGATCGTCATGGCGGCATGGGCCTGGAAGCCGCGGCAAGGCATGCTCGCTATAGCCTTTTTGCCCGGCATCTGCACGTCGGCGAGCGCTTGTTGCTTGGTCACCACCAGGACGATCAGGTCGAAACCATTCTGTTGAAACTGCTGCGCGGAGCGGGCCCGGAAGGATTGGGCGGCATGCGCGCGGAACGTGCCTTGGGCGGCGGGACACTGTGGCGCCCGTTGCTGGCCTTGCCACGCCAGGCGCTGGGCGATTACGTGCGCGCCCACGCATTGCCATCCATCCACGATCCCTCAAACGACGACACCCGGCTGGCGCGCAATCACCTGCGCAATGACGTGTTGCCACTGCTGAAAACGCACTGGCCCCACGCCACGGCATCCATCACCCACAGTGCCTCGTTGTGCCGCGCCGCCTCGGATGCTTTAGCGCAAAACTGGCTGGGCGAACTCGACAGTTTGCGCGACGAGGCCACCAACAGTCTCGCCGCTGGCGCCTGGCTCGCCCTGGCTCCAGCCTTGCGCGATCCACTGTTGTCACACTGGCTGCACACCCAGGGCCTGCCAGCACCCACCACGGCACAACGCCGGCAGATCGAGCGACAGTGCGCGGCACGGGAGGGACAGTTACCGCTCATCCGTTGGCCCGGCGCCGAACTCTACGTGTGGAAAAACAGACTATGGGCCATGGCGCCACGCCGCCACACAACCTGGCCAGAAGGATTGAGCTGGCAAGGCGAGCCGCTGACGCTACCTGATGGTGGCCGGCTCACGCTTGAACCCGCTGCCGCACGGTTGCCTGCACCCTTGCGCGTGAGTACGCGCAGCGGCGGAGAACGAATCAGGCCGGCCGGCGATCGCCACACCCGCGATCTTCGTTCGCTGTTCCAGACCGGAGCCGTGCCGCCGTGGCAACGCGATGCCTGCCCGCTGCTGTATGAAGGCGACGAGCTGATTGCAGTCGCCGACCGTTGGTTGAGCGCTCGCGCGCAAGAGCTGTTCAGCGCGTGCGGGGGCCGTCCGCGCTGGCACCCCACGTAAGCATCAAGACTCCTGCCCGGTCTCGCTCTTCAGCCCTTGGGGCGCTACCAGCACGGCACCATTCACCCGACGGTTGACGAAATACATCAACACAAACGACATCAAGGTGGTGCACACCAGTACGTCGCCCAGCACGTCGAAATGAAGCAACTGGCCGTCGTCCAGTTGTTTCACGATCAGGCCGCCGATCATCGCCGCAAATCCCCCCGAAACCTGTTGCAGGGAGGAGCTGATCGACATGTAGGCACCACGATCGGCAGGCTTGGGCAGGGCCGACATCAAGGCCTGCGACGAGATCATGCGCGAGAAAATGCCGATCTGCAGCAACGCGCTGATGGTGATCAAAGTCCACAAGGCCACGTGCGACAACCGCGTGTAGATCAGCACCATTGCGATAGTCATCGCACAGCCAAAAGCGAACACGCGAAACTTGCCGAATGTGTCGCTGGCACGCCCGATCAGCGGCCCCATGATCGCCGATACCGTTCCGGTCACCAGATAGACAAACGACAGCTGGTCCACCGAAATGCCCACGTTGTTCACCACGAACAACGTTGAGTACGGCATCAGCAGGAAGCCGCCCAGCGTCAGCATGGCAGTGGTGACAAAACCAACCAGATAGGTGCGCGTGGTAAGAACCTGGCGCAAGTGATGCACGGGACTGCGATCCGGATGCAGCGCCAGATGTGCATTGACCGGGCGCAGCCGACCCAGGATCGATCCACCGACCAGCGCGCACACCACAACGATCATGAAAAACGGCGCATTCCATCCCCAGCGGCTGGACAACACCAGGCTGATCGGCAAACCGAACACCGTGCTGGCCGCGAATGCCGTCTGGATGAAGCCCATGACGCGCCCGCGCATGGAAAGCGGAAACAGATCGGTGACGATGGCCATCGATGCCGCACCCACCACACCCGCGAACATGCCCGTCACCATGCGCGCCAGCAGCAGCGTGAGGTAGGTGTGGGCGAGTGCGCAGCACAACGTACCGACCATGAAGCCGGTGTAAAAAAACAGCAGCAGCTTTTTCCGGTCAAAGCGATCGGCAAATCCGGCGGAAAGAATGCCGGACACGCCCGCGCTGAAAGCGTAGGCCGACACCACGTCGCCAAATTGCGCAGGCGTGATTTTCAAAGCCGGAATCACGATGGCCCCCAGCGGCGCCAGCAGCATGAAATCCAGCACGATGGTGAATTGCAGAAAGGCCAGCACGCCCACCACGAATTTCTGATAGGCGGAAAACCCCGTGCCGCCCGATTCGGCGGCATGCAAGTTCGAAGATTGACTCACGAGGACTCCAGCAGTGAACCGCATCCGGCGGTCCGCACGGGTTTTGGGGATTGTCGCAAGATATAATTTAGATATATCGAAATCAAGCCTGCCAAAGGTCATGCCCGCCCAACGGGCGGCTTCCATTTGCGCCGCGCCACAAGGCGCGCTTGCGGCGATTGATTCCGTCTCTGCGCTGCGTTAGCGTTCCCCGCCATGGTCAAGAAACCCGCTCCCGCCCCTGCTGAAACCGCCCCGGCCGCCGATTTCGAGCATTCGCTCGACGAGCTGGAGCAACTGGTAGCTCGCATGGAAGGCGGCGACATGAGCCTCGATGAATCGCTCAGTGCCTTCGAACGCGGCATCGGGCTGTACCGTCATTGCCAGCAGGCGCTGGACCAGGCGGAATTGCGCGTACGCCTGCTGCTTGACCCCGAAGCCCCCGATTCCGCCGAACCGTTCCAGCCGGAAGCCTGAGCAAAACGCACTCCGCTAGCTGGCTGCCGGCACCAAACCTCTGCGCGTTGCAAAAGCGAAGCCCGCACGAGTGCGCGCCGCGCCAGGTTTCAAGCCGTGCGACTGCGGCTCAATTCACCAACCTCAAGGTGAATGGGTAGCGATAATGCCCATCCGCGCTGACCTTTGCCGCGGCGATCACGCAGAAGATCAAATTAGCCACCCACACGATCGCCATCAACAGGAATCCGATCAGGATCACCTGCAAGATCCCGCTGACCACCCAGGCAATCAGCATGGTGATCTGGAAGTTCAAGGCTTCCTTGGCTTCGCCGGTCAAATAAGACTTCTCGGGCCGGTCCTTGTGCATCAACCAGACGACCAGCGGCATGATCACGTACAGCACGAAACCGGACAGATGCGTGAGCATGGCCAGGTTGCGGTCGTTGCTCGATACAACCGGCTCGGATGGCGGCGCGGCCTGATCGGAAGGGGTGCTCATAAAGCCTGCTCCTTGCGTGACCGCATCTCGCTTTGCCACGCTCAGTGATTCGTCGACTCAAATGGGCGCTACATCGCAAGCCCGTTATTTGATCAGCCTCAACGTAAACGGATAGCGATAGCGCACACCGTCGTTCGCCTTCACGGCTGCCACGATGGTAAGCACCAGCCAGCCAACGCCGATCACCACCCACATCGGAATGGCGATGATCAGCCCTATGCCGAAGGTGATCGCCGATAGCAACGCCAAAGCCAGCGTGGCGATGGCAACGCTGATATTGAAGTTCAGGGCTTCCTTCGCCTGATCGGCCACGAAAGGCATGCCGTCCTTCTTGATCAGCCAGACGACCAGCGGACCCACGAAGCATCCCCAGCCTGCACCGTGGGACGAAGTAATCAACGCTCCAAGCAGAGCCGAGAGGTGGGCGATCATGGCCCAGGTACGCTCCTGGGCGGGAATGTCGCTGGCGCTCGATGAATCGCTCGGCGGCGGTACGACGGACTCGGGCGGAACGCTCATAAGCAACTCCTTCAAGTCGTGCAGGTCCCGGCGTTGCGCCGGTCGGAATCATCCTAACAGGGCGCAGCCGATCGTGCTGCGCCCTTCGTGCAGGGGATGTTTATTCCCCCGCGACCGTCATCTTGTCGAGCAGGATCGAACCGGTCAGCAAATGCGAGCGCGGATCGACGTCGCCCCCTACGGCCCGGATGCCCGCAAGCATGTCCCGGAGATTGGCCGCGATGGTAATTTCCTCCACCGGGTAGGCTATTTCTCCGTTTTCCACCCAGAAGCCGGCAGCGCCGCGCGAATAGTCGCCGGTGATGACGTTCACGCCCTGCCCCATCGCTTCGGTGACCAGCAAACCGGTGCCCAGCAGCTTGAGCATCCCCGAAAAATCGTGCGGCGTTCCGCCATCGGCGTGCCCCGGCTCGACCACCAGATTGTGAATGCCGCCAGCGTTGCCGGTGGTCGGCAGCCCGAGCTTGCGCGCCGAATAGCTGCCCAGGACATAACGTGCCAGCACACCGTTTTCGATCAACGCACTGTCGCGCGTGGCCACGCCTTCGGCGTCGAACGCACCCGAGCCGTGCCCGCGCAGCAGATGCGGACGCTCAACGATGTTCAGCCAACCCGGCATGATCTGCTTGCCGGCATGGTCGAGTAGAAAACTGGCACGCCGATACAGCGAGCCGCCGCTGACCGCACCGATCAGGTGGCCGATCAAACCGCGGGCGATATCCGGCGAAAACAGCACCGGGCATTGCCGCGTAGACAGGCGTCGCGCGCCCAGCCTGGCAAGAGTTCGCTGCGCCGCTTTGTCGCCGAGTGTCTGCGCACTGATGAAATCATCGGCGCTACGAACGGTGTCGTACCAGTAATCGCGCTGCATGCCGGCTTCGTCGCCGGCAATCAGCGACAGCGACAACGAATGCCGCGTACCGCGCTCGCGCCCTACGAAGCCGTGTGAATTGGCGTATACCGAAAGGCTCTCGCCCACCTGCACGCTGGCTCCGTCGGAATTGGTAATGCCTGCGTGCGCGCGGCCGACCTGCTCAATCCGCTGGCCCAGGGCAATGGCTTCGCCGGTATCGATGGCCCATGGGTGCCACAGATCGTATTCCGGCAGTTGCGTGGCCATGAGCGACGCATCGGCCAGGCCCGAGGCAGGGTCTTCTTCGGTATAGCGTGCGATCGCACAGGCCTGGTCCAGGGTCGCCTGGATCGAATCGGCGTTCAGGTCGGCCGTGCTGGCCGAGCCCTTCCGCTGCCCGAAATATACCGTCAAGCCGAAACCGCGATCGCGGGTGTGTTCGACCGTCTCCACGTCACCCAGTCGCACGTTGACGTTGAGGCCGGTATCGACGTTGGCCGACACTTCGGCCTGACTGGCGCCCGCCGCACGAGCCCGGCGGATCACGTCCTGGGCCAGTTCGGCCAATCGCTCGAGTTCGCGCCGGCTGGCGTCCTGGCTGATCGCAACTTCGCTCACGTAGGTTTCCTGAGGGTCTGGCAGGTACAATAAACCGACATGGGGCCTCCTCAGTCCATTGCCAATGCAGCAGCAGGCGGTTGAGGGCGGCACACCACGAACCAGGCAGTCAAATGCCCATTCATCGGAGCCAAGGCCTGGCCATGGCCTGTCTTGGCGCGTTGAGCAGAGCGCACGAGTGCTCCCTCGACGTCCCGTTAACCCTGAAGGTTGCCATAGGAGTGGCGGATGTCCATAGCCACCGGAATCTACCGCCACTACAAAGGCCAGAACTATCGCGTGCTGGGTACGGCCCGCCACAGCGAAACGATGGAAGAGCTGGTCGTCTACCAGGCTCTCTACGGCGATTTCGGCCTGTGGGTGCGCCCTGCCGCGATGTTCGCCGAGTCGGTGGAACTGGAGGGCGAACCGATCCCGCGCTTTGCGCTGATCGAGGCCCAGCCTGGCGACATTTGCTCTTGAACCGGACCACACCGTGAACCGCAATTACACCGACGATCCCGAACACGACTACGGCCCCACCCGCACCCAGCAGCGACGCGACGCGCTGGCCGTGCTGGCGTTCGCCATCCAGCTGTCGGAGCTGCCGCAGACCAAGCTGGCCCGCGCCGGCCTGCCGGACGACGTGCTGCGCGAACTCGACAATCTGCGCCGCATCACCTCCCACATCGCGCGCAAGCGGCAACTGGGCTTTCTCGCCAAGGTCATGCGCCGTCACGAGGACGAAGCATTCGAGACGGCCAAGGCACTGCTTGGCGAAAATCGCGATCAACAGCGCAAGGAAACCGCCGCCATGCATCGGCTGGAATCCATGCGCGACAAGTTGCTGGACAACGATGACGCCTTGCAGGAATTGATCGATCAACATCCAGACGTCGATCGCCAACACCTGCGCTCGCTGGTCCGCCAGGCGCGCCTGGAGCGCGACGGCAACAAGTCGCCGCGTGCTTACCGCGAACTGTTCCAGTTGCTCAAGCAGCTCACCACGAGTGCTGGCTAGGGCCTCGCTTCCCAGGGTTCGACCACGCCCACCACGTGCTTGGGTGCACCCGCAGACACGGCCTGGATCGTGCCCTGGGCAATCTCGTCGTCGCATAGCCAGCGCGAGCCGCGCTCGTCGCAGATGAAGCCGAGCACGATCTGGTGATAAGAAAGCCCCGGCAGCGCGTCGTAGTGCATGCGACGCCGCAGCAATGAAGCCGCGGGGCTGGCGCTGGCACTGCCCAGTACGTGAAAGAACCGCAACGTGCTTCCGTAGGAAGCAAGTTGGGCAGCCAGCGCTTGTGCCGCATGCTCGGCGTGAATCCACGCAAGCACGACGTCCGGCGCACCGGCAGCCTCCACGCGGATGCGAATCGCCTCGCTGAACGCTTGTGCCGATCGATAATCGACCGCCGTCGTGGCGACATCCAGGTGGGCCGGAAGACTTTGCCGCAACGACGAGAGCGATGCCTGCGTGCGCGCAAGCAAGGACGTGGTTTGCGTACGTGCCGCGATAAAGCGCGAAGCACCGGCAAGCATGCCGGTGCCGCCGACGATCAGAGCGTGCCGCCATCCCATCGAGACAGGCGCTGCATGCATGGCATCGTACTCAGGAGGCGGTGCCGCCAACGGTCATGCCTTCCACCCGCAGCGTCGGCTGGCCTACGCCGACCGGTACGCTTTGCCCATCCTTGCCGCAAACGCCCACGCCTTCGTCCAGTTCGAGATCGTTGCCGATCATCGATACGTGCGTCAGCACGTCCGGGCCGCTGCCGATCAGGGTGGCGCCTTTGACTGGCGCGGTGATCTTGCCGTCTTCGATCAGATAGGCCTCGCTCGCTGAAAAGACGAATTTGCCATTGGTGATGTCGACCTGGCCGCCGCCGAAATTCACGGCATAAAGACCCTTCTTCACCGAACGGATGATCTCTTGCGGATCGTGCTGGCCGGCCAGCATGTAGGTATTGGTCATGCGCGGCATCGGCAATTGCGCGAAGGATTCGCGGCGGCCGTTGCCGGTGGGTGCCATGCCCATCAAGCGGGCATTGAGTTTGTCCTGCATGTAGCCCTTCAGAATGCCGTCCTCGATCAAGGTGGTGCATTCGGTGGGCGTACCTTCGTCATCCACGCTGAGCGAACCGCGGCGGCCCGGCAGCGTGCCGTCGTCCACCACCGTGACGCCGGGGGCAGCAACGCGCTGGCCGATGCGTCCGGCGAAAGCGGAACTGCCCTTGCGGTTGAAATCGCCTTCCAGCCCGTGGCCGATCGCTTCGTGCAGCAACACCCCCGGCCAACCCGGACCGAGCACTACCGTCATGGTGCCGGCAGGCGCATCCACGGCATCCAGATTCACCAGCGCCTGGCGTACCGCTTCGTCGGCAAACGCCATGGCGCGACCGTTTTCCAACAGTTCGCGATAGCCGTAACGGCCACCGCCACCTGCGTAACCCTGCTCGCGACGACCGTTGTGCTCGACGATGACCTGCACGTTTACCCGCACCAGCGGGCGTACATCGGCTGCCAGGGTGCCATCCGAGGCGGCTATCAGCACGGTATCGAGGGTGGCATTCAAACTGACGATGACTTGCTTGACGCGCGGATCGCGCGAGCGCGCATAGGCATCCACTTCACGCAGCACGGCGATCTTGTCGGCATTGGGCAGACTGTCCACCGGGTCGATGGCAGGGTAAAGCGCCTTGGCGCCATGCAGCGCCAGCGGCTTGCCCGCCCCCGTACCGCCCTGGGCGATGGCGCGGGCCGCGCGGGACGCATCCAGCAACTGCGGCAGCACGATTTCGTCGGAATAGGCGAAACCGGTCTTCTCGCCGCTGATGGCGCGCACCCCGACGCCTTGCTCGATGGAATGGCTGCCGTCTTTCACGATGCCCTCTTCCAGCACCCAGGATTCGCTGCGCGAGTGCTGGAAATAAAGATCCGCGGCGTCGATGCCAGGACCCATCAGCTGGGAGAACACGCGATCAAGGTCACCCGTAGCCAGGCCGCCGGGGCTGAGCAGGCGACTCTCGGCCTGTGCGATCAAAGAATTCATGCAATGGCTACCGTCATAGTGCGCTGGAATAGACAAACGTGTGGGCAGATCCTGGAGCTTAAAGAGGCGCGCGACAAGCCCGCCTCAATGGGCCGCCGAAGTGGCTGCCGCCGGAGCGACGGACGCGGCCTGGGCCGGCCCCGCACTGGAACTGGCCGACGCCGGCACGGAGGCCCCATTGCCGCCCCCCGAGGTAATGACCGGTTTATCCCAGGTCCCGCCAACGTGATAACGCTGCGTGGCCACGTGGCTGAGTCCTTTGCCCAGCACGCCCTGCACCGCCAGACCGGCTGCCGCGCCGATCGGGCCGCCGATCACCGCGCCGACGATCGGCAGACTGCTGCCGACGTGCGGCAGCACGACGACTTGCTGATCGTAGTCTTTGGCACGCAGGCCGGTGCGGCCGGTGATGGTTATTTCCGCGGCGGGCCCGTGGATTTTCAGGTTGTTGGTCACCGCATTGCCGTCTTTCAACTTGAAATCGCCGGTGATCGCATCGAAACCGAAGCCGTTGCCGAACACATCGCCGAAATCCAGCGACAGGCGGCGGGGAAATTCGGCAACGGAGGCGAGGCCGAACAGGCGTCCGGTGACACCTGGCGATACTTTGGGAATGCGCCCGTGGGTGACATCCACTTTCAAGCCGCCATCCATGTTGCCCAGCTCGAACGACCAGGGGCCGCCCGGCCAGGTGGCATTGAGCTCGGCACGCGTCTTGCCGCCTTCGAAGAACCCTTCGTAGCCAAACGCTTTGAGCATGTCACCGAGATTGTCGGCGCCGAAATCCACGCGCAGATGCGTGCTGCTGTTGGCAGGCGATCCGTTCCAATCGCCGGTCCCGTTGATCTGCACGCTTCGGGACTGAGTCGACAGCTCGTCGATGTGCATGCCGTTCGCCTCCGGCCACGTCTCCAGGCGCGCCTCGCCCAGCCTGGCATCGTCCAGACGCAGGTCGTGCACCCAGATGTGCAGCGGCGGCATGCTCGAAGGGTCGATGCCGGTGTTGGCAGGATCCTGCAACGGCACCGGTGCGGCGCCTGGTTTCTTGGGTAGCGCCGTCGGCTCCTTCGGCCAATACATCCGCTGCAGGCGCGCGGTGATACCGCGCTTGCCCAGATCCTTGGTCGGCACGCTGAAATGGCCCGCCGCGGATTTGCTGTCGACGTCGAGTTCCAGCGTGTCGGCCTTGGGCGTGGCGAGGATGTGCATCTGGTCGAAATCGCGGCCGAACATCTCTGCATGCTCGGTGCTTACGTCGATGGTTTCCAAGGCCATGCCGTTGCTTCCCGAGCTGCCCGCAATGGATTGCTTCACCCAACCCGATACGTCCAGCTCCGGCGCGTCGCCGCGAATGCGCATGCCTTGAACGGGAAGGCTGTCAGGCATCTGATCGCCGAAAGCGAAGGTAGCCGCCAGCGGCACCTGATCGCCGGCAGGCAGACGCAAGCGTCCGCGCATCACCGATCCCAGCGCGACTTGCAGCGTGCTGCCGGCGGTAGGCACGTTCATCGTCACGTGCAGCGGCAAGCTGCTTTCCGGCGACTTGTTCAACGGCACAGGGAAATTCAAGCCGATGCCGGACATCGGCGAATCGATGCTGAGCGTCTGCACGTCGGCGTCGCCGCCCGTGGCGCGCGCAATCTGGTAGCCGATGGTGAACTGGCCGCGCCCATCGGCGACATCGCCCAGCCACTTCAATTGCGGGTATCCCTGCAGCAGTTCCGGCACGGTGTAGCTGCCGTTCACCGTTGCGGCGAAGACGGTATTCGGATCGCCGGTGGCCTGTGCGATGGCCATATCCATCTGCGAGGGTTCGCCGCGGAATCCCCCGCTAAGCGGACCGGCGTGGAATCCGTGTCCGTCGAACGTGGCCGGTCCGTTGAGCTTGCTCAATTGCAGGTTCCACTCCGGCGCACTCACATCCACGTCGGCCAGCTGTGCATTTCCGTCGAGCAGAAAGCTATGCTGCATATCGTGCATCGGCAGCGACAGATGGAAATCGAAACTGCCGGTACCGCCGAGTTGCAGCTTGGCCAGCACATCCGCCTGCTTGCTGGCGATGGGGCTCTTGCTGATGAAGTTGATCAAATCCGACGCATTGCCGTTGCCGCTGACGTTGAGATCGAGCGTGGTGTGCGCCAGTTCGGGAATCACCGCTACGGCGTTGCTCACCTTCACGCCCAGCGAATCCCCTGCGCTTGCCTGCACCAGCATGCCGGCATCGATGAAGTTGGCCACCGCCTGGATGTGCTCGGCCACCGGCCAGCTCTTGCCGTAACTGAGCGACAGATCGTCGATCTGCGCGCGCGCTTCGAAACGGCCTTCGTTGTGGTGAAACGGCCAATCGGCAAGGTTGCCGCGAATGAGTATGGCCGCATCGTCGATCCTGCCGGCGACGAAAGCCTGATCCAGCCAGGCGATGGCCGGCGGCGGCATGGAACTGACCGGCCAGAACAGTTTGGCGGCAGACATGTCTGCATGCGTCAGGTCGGCGTAGACATCCAGGAACGGCCGCCCTCCATCGTTGGGCAATTGAATCTCGCCTTGCGCATTGCCGCCGTAGCCTTGCCCTTCGAAATCCAGGTCGGCGATGCCGATGTGGGTGGCGTCCTCGTCGTGCCAGAACGCCAGGTCACCCGCGAGCTGACTCAGCACGAACGGTTGGCGGAAGGTGTGTGCGAAATTGATCGAGGCTGCCTGAGCCGGCAACTCCAGCGCTATCGCTTCAGCATCGCCTCGCACTTCGCCATGCAGTTGATCCATGCCCGGCAACTTGCCTACCGAGGCGATGCCCAAATGATCGAAACTGGCATCCAGCCACTGCAACCCGGTGCCCGCATTCCAATGCACGGTGGCCTGCTGCACCAGGCCGTGCGGTTGGCCCGTGGCGAGCCACTGCGCGAGGCCTGGCGACAAGCCCGGCTTCAATCCCAGCCAGGGCGCCAGCGGCGCGAGTTGCAGATTGCTCGCCCTCACGTCGAGTTTTGCCTGCGGCGTTCCGAACTGATCTAACTCGGCCACCAGCGCGCTGCCGTCATCGCCGGCCCAGCGAACGGCATAACCGTTGTCGTGGCCGGAAAGCTCGGCGATTCCGCTCCACACCGATACGCCCGCCTTGACACCGGCAGGATTGGTGACGGCCAGATCCTGCAGATCGAACTGAAACAGGTCGCGCACGATCTTGCCCTGTCGCCAATCCAACCAGGCCGCAAGATTGCCGCTGCCACTGTTCACGGTGTAGCCGCCCAGATCGACGCCGATCAGCATCCCATGCAGATCGGCGTGCTGAGTGGCCAGCCAGAACTGGCCGCTGGAGCCGTCGTCGCGGAACCTTCCGGCCGCTTGCAGCTCGCCGGCGGCACCGAGCCGGTGCAGACGCGCGCCTACGCGCACGTGGCCGCTTTGATGAGTAATGCGCAGTTGGTCGGCGACCAGTGTGTACTGCTGGTTCAAACGCGTATCGTTGATGTCGACGCGCAGATCGTCCAGCCACAATTCGACTGACAGACGTCCAAAAGACACGTTCTGGCGCTGCGAACCGCCCGCCACGCCAAAACCGTTGACGTGCCAGCCGCCGTCCGCATCGCGACTCAGATCGAGCTCGAGACCGCGCGTCTCCAGATTCAGCAGATGCCGCGAAGGGAACAGCCAACCGCCGAAATCCAGCTTGAGATCCACCTCGGGCACGCGAAGCGGGCTGCTGCCGTCTTCTTGCGCCGCGGAGAAATCGCGCATGATGAAACGCGGGCCGGACGGCTCCCAGCGCCCCTCCAGCGAGGTGAAGCTGACTTGGCGTTGCAGTGCGTTGCTCAACTCCTTCGCCACCCATTGCGGATGCTTGGCCAGCAACGGCAGCAACACCTGCGCCAGCGCCGCCGAGAGAGCGAGCGCAATGACCAGCACGCCCGCGGTCCAGCCGAGCCCGCGCGCGATGCGATGCAGCCACGATGAGCGCCGAGCGCTTACCAAGCGCCGGCGCTCGTTTTAAAGAAGGACGACATCGAACTGTTCCTGCGAGTAATGTTCCTCGGCCTGAAAGCGTATGCTTTTGGAGATGAACTCTTCCAGTTCAGCTACGGCCGTGGATTCTTCTTCAAGGATGCGTCCGACCACTTTGGGACTGGCCATCACCAGCAGTTTCTGCGCGTTGAACTGACGCACCGCACGGGTGATTTCGCGGAAGATTTCGTAGGTGACCGTCTCGGCGGTTTTCACCGTGCCGCGCCCCATGCACGCGGGACACGGCTCGCACAGCTGGCGTTCCAGGCTTTCGGTCGTGCGCTTGCGCGTCATCTCCACCAGCCCCAGTTGCGACATCGGATAGACGGTGGTCTTGGCGTGGTCGCGGCTAAGCCCTTTCTCAAGCATGCGGATGACCTGGCGCTTGTGCTCCTCGTCGGTCATGTCGATGAAGTCGATGATGATGATGCCGCCGAGATTGCGCAGGCGAAGCTGACGCGACGCCGCCTGGGCAGCTTCCAGGTTGGTTCGGTAAACCGTCTCTTCCAGGTTGCGCGTGCCGAGGTAGCCGCCGGTGTTCACGTCGATGGTCGTCATCGCCTCGGTCTGATCGACGATCAGATAGCCGCCGGATTTCAGCGGCACTTCCTTGCGCAGCGCGCGCTGGATTTCGTCTTCCACGCCGTAAAGGTCGAAAATCGGCCGCTCACCGGCATAGTGCTCTACGCGATCGTCCAGGCTCGGCATGAACTTGTGCACGAACTTGGCGACCTTCTCGAAGGTCTCGCGCGAATCCACGCGCACTTTTTCGATGTCGTCGTTGAGCAGGTCGCGCAGCGCCCGCAGCGGCAGCGAAAGCTCTTCGTAGACGCGCTCGCCCACCTTGGCCTTGGCGATGTTTTCCTGCACCACGCGCCAGACCTTGCCCAGGTAGGTGACGTCGAAGGCCAGCGATTCGGCCGACTGGCCTTCGGCATTGGTGCGCACGATGTAGCCGAGCCGGGCATTGCCGGGCACGTCTTCGCCAATCAGCGGGGTCAGCACGTCTTTCAGGCGCTGGCGTTCGATCTCGTCCTCGATGCGCGTGGAAATGCCCAGGGTGCGGGCGTGCGGCAGCAGCACCAGGTAGCGCGAGGGGATCGAC
This sequence comes from Dyella mobilis, assembly GCF_016904945.1. Classification (GTDB taxonomy): domain Bacteria; phylum Pseudomonadota; class Gammaproteobacteria; order Xanthomonadales; family Rhodanobacteraceae; genus Dyella_B; species Dyella_B mobilis. Next base: position 502,168 of record NZ_JADIKF010000039.1, on the reverse strand, counting down.
AGATGCGTGGAAAGCCGGGCGCCTTTGGTGCCGATCGGATCTTTCACTACCTGCACCACGATTTCCTGCCCCTCGTGCACCAGTTCGCTGATCGAGGGTACGTGGCCATTGCCGCCGCCCGCCGAGGGCACTTCGGCCGCCTCCGGCAAGGGCGGGCGAACAATGTCCGAGGCGTGCAGGAAAGCCGCCCGCTCCAGGCCGATGTCCACGAAGACGGCCTGCATGCCGGGCATCACACGCTGGACGCGTCCCTTGTAGACATTGCCCACGTAACCGCGCCGGGAGGTCCGCTCCACGTGCAGTTCCTGCAGCATGCCGTTCTCCACCACGCCGACTCGAGTCTCGCGCGGGGTCACATTGATCAGGATTTCTTCGCTCACCGACTTCCCCAAAGTTCCGGGGACGCCCTGGCCTCGGCCGAGGCGTCCTAATGCCGGTCTTTATAGCGGCTGCACGCGAGAGCTGTCGATGCACCGCGCACAGCTCCTGCTGTACTGCAGCGTTCGGTAAAGTGGGGATCCGCGCCCGGCCGCCGTTTTACCCGGATCATGCCCAAAACAGTCCAAGCCCCGATCTTGCCCGACGTGCTGCGGCTCGGCCTGCGGCTGGTCTTTTGCGGCACGGCCGCCGGCAAGCGTTCCGCCGCGGACGGCGCCTACTATGCCCATCCCGGCAATGCATTCTGGCGCGCCCTGTTCCAGTGCGGCCTGACGCCGCGCCAACTGGCGCCGCGCGAATTTCCGCTGCTACCAGAGTTCGGCATGGGCCTCACCGACCTGGCCAAGCGCCACGTCGGCAACGACAACCAATTGCCTCGCGACGCCTTCGACGTACCCGCACTAGCCGCCAAAATCGAACGCTACGCGCCCGGTATGCTGGCCTTTACCAGCAAAAACGCCGCGCGCGCTGCGCTGGGAGCCACGCCCGAATACGGTTTGCAGCCGAACCTGTTCGCGCAGGTACCGGTGTTTGTCCTGCCGTCGCCGTCGGGCCAGGCCCGTGGCCACTGGAGCATCGAGCCGTGGAGAGCCCTCGCCGCGCACGTATCGAAGACGCTGTAGCCGCGGCGAGCCGCTTCGTTTTGATCAGGCATGAACTTTCGAAATACATGCAAGTTGTCAGCCCTGAAAGCCCATGGAGATTCCCAGCGCAAGATCCGCAATTACGTACGGAAATGTGCATTGCCTACGGCATATGGTTGCCACCGTGAAAATTGTCTAGGCTGCTATCTTCCGGGCAACCTCTATGTCAGCCTTTGGGGATGGCGCCGCCGTCCGTCAGGCTGATGGAAAACATCGGTTATGTGGATCGTCAAAATCGCGCTCGAGCGACCGCTCACCTTCATCGTTCTGGCGCTGCTGCTATTGATCCTGGGGCCGCTGGCGATCCTTCGCACGCCCATCGACATTTTTCCGAACATCGACATTCCGGTGGTCTCGGTGGTGTGGCAGTACACGGGGCTGCCCGCCGAAGACATGAACAACCGCATCGTGAGCGGCTTCGAGCGTTCGCTCACCACCACGGTCAACGATGTCGAGCACACCGAGACGCAATCGCTCAACGGGGTCGGCCTGGTCAAGGTGTTTTTCCAGCCTAACGTAAAGATCGACATGGCGGTGGCGCAGGTCACGGCGATTTCGCAAACCGTGTTGCACTCGATGCCGCCGGGCACCACGCCGCCCCTGATCCTGGTCTACAACGCGTCGACCGTGCCGGTTCTGCAGTTTGCGCTGTCGTCGCACGAGCTGTCGGAAATCACCATTTTCGATGACGCCAACCAGATTGTCCGCACCTTCGTAACCTCGGTCCGCGGTGCGGCCACGCCTTATCCGTACGGCGGCAAACAACGCCAGGTGGAGGTGGACCTCAACCCGCAGGCGCTGCTCGCGCACGGCCTTTCGCCCAGCAACGTGGTCACCGCGATCGCCAACCAGAATCTGATTTTGCCGGCGGGCACGGAAAAAATCGGCGATACGGAATACAGCATCCGGCTCAACGGCAGCCCGCAGCAGATCGAAGAGTTGAACAATGCGCCGCTGCGCACCGTCAACGGCGTCACCACCTATATTCGCGACGTCGCCCACGTGCACGACGGCTCGCCGCCGCAGACCAACATTGTCCGCGTGAACGGGCAACGTGCGGTGCTGATGTCGATCCTGAAGATCGGCGATGCCTCCACCCTGGACATCGTCGACAGCCTCAAGCACATGCTGCCGGCGATCCGTGCTGCCGTCCCGCGCAACCTGCAAATCCATGCACTATCGGATCAATCGCTGTTCGTGCGCGCCGCCATCAACGGCGTGATTCGCGAGGGCGCGATCGCCGCGGGACTCACCGGCCTGATGATTTTGCTGTTCCTCGGCTCGTGGCGCTCGACGCTGATCATCGCGATCTCGATACCGCTGTCCATTCTCGCCTCGATCATTGCCCTGTCGGCTTTGGGCGAAACCATCAACATCATGACCCTCGGCGGCCTCGCGCTGGCCGTGGGCATCCTGGTCGACGATGCCACGGTGACGATCGAAAACATCAACTCGCACCTGGAAGAAGGCAAGGAAGTCTACGACGCCATCATGGAAGGTGCGCACCAAATCGCCATACCGGCTTTCGTGTCGACACTGTCGATATGCATCGTGTTCGTGCCGATCTTCTTCCTCGGCGGCGTAGCCAAGTATCTGTTCGCACCGCTGGCCGAGGCCGTGGTGTTCGCCATGCTGGCCTCGTATGTGTTGTCCCGAACCTTGGTGCCGACGTTATCGATGTACTGGCTGAAAAAGCACCAGCACGATGCGCAGCCCACCGGACCGCTGGGGCGATTCCAGCGCGGTTTCGAACGCGGCTTCGAGCGCGTGCGCACGGGTTATCGCGGCGCGCTGGAAACCACTGAGCGGCATCGCGGCCTGTTCGCGATCCTGTTTTTCGCCAGTTGCGCCTTGTCAGTCGGCGCGTTGGTGCCATGGTTGGGGCGGGATTTCTTCCCTTATGTGGATGGCGGCCAGATCAAGCTGCATTTTCGCGCGCAAACCGGCTTGCGCATCGAGGAAACGGCGCGGCTCGCCGACGGCATCGAGAGCGTGATACGGCAAACCATTCCCAATCAGGAACTGGCCAGCATCGTCGATACGCTTGGCATCCCTTACAGCGGCATCAACCTGTCCTACAGCAATACCGGTGTCGTGGGTACATCCGACGGCGACGTCTTCGTGACGCTCAACGAGGGCCATCACCCCACCATCGACTACGTGCGCAGCCTTCGCCAGCAATTGCGGCAAAAGTACCCTGGCGTGGTGTTTTCGTTCCTGCCTGCGGACATCGTGGGACAGATTCTCAATTTTGGTGCCCCGGCGCCGATCGACGTGCAAGTCTCCAGCCACGACGCCAGCGCATCGGCGCAGGTGGCCAAGGAACTCTACGGCGATTTGCTGAAGGTCCCTGGCCTGGTCGACTTGCGCATCCAACAGGCGCTCAATCTGCCGCAGATCGACGTCAACGTGGACCGCACGCGCGCCAGCCTGGTCGGCTTGACCACCGACGACGTCGCCAGCAACCTGCTGACGGCGCTCGCCGGCTCGCAGCAAGTGACTCCCACCTTCTGGGTCGATCCTCGTACCGGGATCAGCTACAGCGTTACGACGCAGACGCCGCAATACCGCATCGATACGCTGCAGGAGCTGAAAAATCTTCCGATCACCAGCCTCACCGGTTCGCCCGCAAGCAGCAGTTCGAGCAACGGCGCAGCCAGCCAGATTCTGGAAAACCTAGCCAGTTTCTCGCGCAGCGACGGACCGGCCGTTGTCACCCACTACAGCACCCGGCCCACCATGGATCTCTACGGCTCGGTCGACAAAACCGACCTCGGCAGCGTCGCGCGCGACGTACAGAAAGTGGTGGACGCGCATTCCAAGCACTTGCCGCGTGACGTCAATATCGATATCCGTGGCCAGGTGCAAACCATGCAGGCGTCCTACAAGGGCTTGCTTGGCGGCCTGCTGTTCGCGATCGTGCTGGTGTATCTGCTGATCGTGGTGAATTTCCAAAGCTGGCTGGATCCGCTGATCATCATCGCCGCCCTGCCCGCTGCGCTGGCCGGCCTGGTGTGGATGCTGTTCCTCACCAACACGCCGCTGTCGGTACCGGCCCTGATGGGTGCGATCATGTGCATGGGTGTGGCCACCGCCAATTCGATCCTGGTGATCAGCTTTGCGCGCGAACGGCTGGCGATTCACGACGATCCGATACGCGCAGCCATCGAGGCAGGCTTCCAGCGTTTCCGCCCGGTGTTGATGACGGCTTTCGCCATGATCATCGGCATGGTTCCGATGGCGTTGGGCCTTGGCGAAGGCGGCGAACAGAACGCACCGCTGGGTCGCGCCGTTATCGGCGGCCTGCTGTTGGCTACCGCCGCCACCTTGTTCTTCGTGCCTACCTTTTTCAGCTTGATGCACCGCAGCCACCACCACGGCCGCGATGCGGCAACAGCGTGAGATCCCGGACATGTCCAGCCCCAACATTCAACGCCCACCTGCCAAACCTTCGCGAGGCGCGAGGCTCGTGCTCATCGGACTGGGTATCGTGCTGGTCGTGCTGGCGGCATTGGGCATCGTGCGGCGCGTCCACGCGCGCCACGCGCTGATCACCGAAACGGATCGCAATGCCGTTCCTACCGTGGCCATCATGACGCCCAAGGCCGCACCCAAGGACCAGGCGCTGATACTCCCCGGCACGGTCGCCTCCTGGCAGGATGCGCAGATCTATGCGCGCACTACCGGCTATGTGGCCAAGTGGTATGTCGATATCGGCGCCAAGGTGAAAAAAGGCCAGTTGCTGGCCGACCTGGATACGCCCGATGTCGACAATCAACTGCTGCAAGGCAAAGCGCAAATGCGCACGGACATCGCGAACGAGAACTTCGCGAAAGTCACCGCCGATCGCTATCACAAGCTGGTGACGCAAGGACTGGTGGCTGCGCAGACCGGCGATCAGTACAACGCCCAGTACAACGCCGACGTCGCCACCGTCGAAGCGGACCAGGCAAACGTCGCGCACTTGCAGAACCTGGAGGATTTCAAGCACATCCTGGCACCCTTCGACGGCGTGATCACTCAGCGCAACCTCGACGTCGGTGCGCTGGTGGACGCAGGCTCGTCCGGAGCCGATTTGTTCGTCATTGCCGACACCAGCCAATTGCGCATTTATGTCGACGTGCCTGAGGCCTATGCCGCCAGCGTACGCATCGGCATGCCTGCACAAGTGGAACTCAATACCTACGGGGCCAAGCCGATCACCGGAACGGTTGCTCGCACGGCCGATGCGCTCGATCCCAATACCCGCACGCTGCGCACGGAAATCGACGTGAACAACGCCGCACGTGACTTGGTGCCCGGCGTATACGCCAACGTAAAGCTCGGTGTTTCGACACCGACGAGGGACTTCACCGTGCCCGCCAACGTGCTGCTGTTCCGTGCCGAAGGCTTGCGCGTTGCCCTGGTGGACGACACCGGACACATCCATCTTCAACCGGTGACCTTGGGACGCGATTTCGGCGCCAAAGTTGAAATCAGCGAAGGCCTGACTGAGCAGGATCGCCTGGTACTCAGCCCGCCCGATTCGCTAAATGAAGGGCAGCAAGTGAACGTCACCCAGAACGCGCAGCAAGCTGCGGCAGCCAAATAAGCTCAATCGACCGGCGTGTGCCGGTATTTGATCACGTCGCGCTCCAGCACCGGCGTAACGCGATTGGACCACGCCTGGCGAATGTAGGTAACCACGGCAGCCACGTCGGCATCGCTCAGCTGTTGCGCATACGGCGGCATGGAATACGGCCGCGGATTTGCCGCGGTCGATGGCGCGAAGCCGCCCAGCAGCACGGCCCGTGTCGCATTGACTCCGATGGGTTCCAACACCGATGCATTGCCGTCCAGTGGCGGGTACACGCCGGGCACTCCCTGGCCATCCGTGCCATGGCAAGCCGCGCAGCCTTGCCCGTAAATGGCCGCACCGCGATCAGCCACGGCCTTGCTCGACACTCTGAGCGCATCGTCGACTTGCGGCTGCCGCGCCGGGAGCGATTGAAGATAGTCGGCCATGGCATGCAGGTCCGCGTCGCTCAGATATTGCGTGCTGCTCGCCACGACATCGGCCATGGGGCCGAATGCCACTCCCTTGGACGACTGTCCGGTCTTGAGCAGATCGACGATGTCCTGCCCAGTCCAGCCGTGCAATCCGCCGTGGGCTTGCATGCTCAGATCGGGTGCATACCAATTTTGCGCGGGGATTTCCCCACCCGCCAATGAGGCGCGTGTGTCGATGCCGCCCCAGGTATCGCGCGCGGCGTGGCATTCGTTGCAATGCCCCAGCCCCTGCACGAGATACGCACCACGGTTCCACGCTGCCGACTGCTTGGGATCAGGTTGGTAGGTGCCGGACTTGAAATACATGGCGCGCCATGCCGTCAACGCGCCGCGGACGTTGTAAGGAAACCGCAATCCAAGTGGCTCTGGGGGTTGATGCACCGGCGGCAAGGTTTGCAAGTAAGCGAAGATCGCGACCGCATCTTCGCGAGTGATTTTGGTGAACGACGTATAGGAGAAAGCCGGGTAAAGCGGCTCGCCCCCGATTCCCATACCGGTATGCAAAGCGCGCCAGAAATTCTCGAAACGCCAGTTTCCCAGCCCCGTTTCAGGATCGGGAGTGATGTTCGGCACGGGAATATTGCCGAACGGCGTGAGCAATGCGCGACCACCCGCATAGGGTTGTCCGCCAGCTACGCTGTGGCACGAAACACAATCGCCAGCCAGAGTGAGATATCGGCCCCGTGCGATCACCTTTGCATCTTTCATCGCAGCAGCCACCGCCGGGTCTTCGGCCTTCGGGCCAACCGACGAGCGCTGGTGATGCCACCACCACGCGGCGATGACCATGATGGCAAACACGGTCGGTACCCAAAGCAGACGCAGCGACTTCACGTTCCGCCCCCCTGCCCTTCGAGCACGCCGCAATGCAAGGGCGGCGTGATCGAGCCGGCTGGCTGGGGATGCGCGTCCGGCGGCACTTGCTGGCTGGCGAGCCACGCGGCGACGGCGGTGATATCCGAAGGGGCAAGGCGGTTGGCAATCTCGGCCATGCAGTCGGGAGCTGCGGATGCACGTGTACCCGTACGCCACGAGCCAAGCTGAGAGCTGATGTAGTCGTACGGCAAGCCGGCCAAACCCGGCACGGAAGGTTCCGTTCCCGTCAACGTCTTGCCATGGCAGGCCTGGCATGGCGGCACTTTCAATGCGGGATCGCCGGCCTGCACCAATTGCCCGCCCCGCTGGAACACCGCGGGCGCGAGATCAGGCACCGGTTTGCGTTGATACGGTACCTGTTGCGCGGCGAAATAGACGGCTATCTCGTGCACGTAGGCGGGACTGAGCTGGCGCACGGTGTATTCCATCGGCGCGTACTTGCGCAGCCCACGCTGGAAATTTTGCACCTGCAAAGCCAGATAGGCAGCCGGCTTGCCGGCAAGCCGCGGGAAGAAACCGCCGTCTTGCGAGCCCTCCCCGTGCAAGCCATGACAGGTAGTACAAGCGGCAATGCGTTGCTGCAGCGTATCGGGAACGGGCGGCTGACCGGTGGCATGGACCGCGCCGGCGCCTAACAAGCAGGCGAGCGACAGAAGCCATCGCAAAACGGGGCAAGCCGAGGCTGGCACGTTGGTCGTCATCGCGTGGAAGTATAGGTGCGCCACACGCGCCAAGCGCACGGCATGCAGTTATGCTGCGGCATCGTGTCACGTCGCACATCGGGTTCGCTTTCGGAGGTTGCCATGTTTCATCGGTCGCTGTTGTGCACCGCACTCGCGCTTGCCGCCATCCCTTTTGCACCACTCGCCGCGCAGGACCATGACGCGCTGACGTGGCAGTCCATTGCCCAGCTCCAGCAGCACATGGACGCCGGGAAACTGACCAGCAAAAGCCTGGTACAGGCCGATATCAACCGCATCCAGCGGATCGACCAGTCCGGCCCCATGCTGCGCGCCGTGCTGGAACTCAATCCCGATGCATTGAAGATCGCCACCGCGCTCGATGCCAGGCGAACCTCCACACATGGCCCACTCTACGGCATCCCGGTCCTGCTGAAGGACAACATCGACACCGGTGACCGCACACTGACCACGGCAGGCTCATTGGCCCTGATGGGTGCACCCGCGCCCGAAGATGCCGCTTTGGTGACACGGTTGCGCAAAGCCGGCGCCGTGATCCTGGGCAAGACCAACCTGAGCGAATGGGCAGACTTTCGTTCCAGCCATGCCAGCAGCGGCTGGACTGGGCGCGGCGGGCAGACCCGCAATCCTTACGCACTGGACCGCAACCCTTGCGGATCCAGTTCCGGTTCCGCGGTGGCAGTGGCCGCTGGATTGGTGCCGGTTGCGGTAGGTACCGAAACGGATGGCTCGATCATTTGCCCTGCATCGATGAACGGCATCGTCGGCATCAAGCCAACGCTGGGTCTGGTGAGCCGCGACGGCATCATCCCAATCAGCCACAACCAGGACACGGCCGGCCCCATGGCACGCTCGGTAACCGATGCCGCCATCCTGCTCACGGCCATGGCCGGCAGCGATCCACACGATCCCGCCACCGCCGATGCCGACAAGCACGCCACCGATTACACGCGCTTTCTCGATCCCAACGGCCTGCGCGGCAAACGCATCGGCGTCGTGCGGCAGCTGGCCGGCAACGAACCGAATGCCGATCGCGTGCTCGACGAAGCGATCGCCGCGATGAAGGCACAGGGCGCCATCATCGTCGACCCGGTCACCCTGCCGCACCTGGCCGATCTGGGCGATCCGGAGATGACCGTGATGCTTTACGACTTCAAACACGACGTCAACGCGTATCTCGCCACCCGGCCGCAATTGCAGGTGAAGACACTGGCCGATTTGATCGCTTTCAATACGCGCGAGGCAAATCGGGAAATGCCCTGGTTCGGGCAAGACCTGTTCGAACAGGCACAGGCCAAAGGTCCGCTGACCGACAAGGCATACACCGACGCCCTGGCCAAGGCGAAGCAATTTTCCGGGCCGGAAGGCATTGATGCGGCACTGGCGGCCAATCATCTGGACGCGCTGCTGGCGCCCTCGTGGGGACCGGCCTACCTGACGGATCTGGTATTGGGCGATCACGTCGTCAGCGGCAATCCGACGATCGGAGGTGCATCGCAACCTGCCGCGGTTGCAGGCTATCCATCGATCACCGTACCAGCCGGCTGGGCTCACAACCTGCCGGTGGGCATCGTGTTCTTTGGCACCAAATGGAGCGAGCCGACGCTGATCTCGATTGCCTACGGCTTCGAGCAGCACACGCATGCATGGCAACCGCCGGCGTTTTTGCCGACGGTGGACGCTCAATCTTATGCCCCGGTGACGAAATAGCAGTGGAAGACCGCACGTGGCGCGGTCTTCCACATCGTGCCCGCAAAACGCCACGCCTGATGCAGGAAACGGTCCTGCTTTCCCGCGCGAGGCTCGCCACACTCGCCGCATCTCATTGAGCAGGGAAAGCACGTGAACAGAAATCGGGGACGGTCGCTCCTGGCAGTGGCCATTTGCTGTGCGGCCGTGGCCGCGGGTGTCCATGCATACGACGCCGACTGGACCGCACCGCAAAAACCGTTCCGCATTTACGGGAACACGTATTACGTCGGCAGCAAAGGGCTGAGCGCCATCCTGATCACCTCTCCACGAGGCAACATCCTGATCGACGGAACGCTGCCCGAAAACGCCAAGCTGATCGAAAGTAACATCCGCGCGCTGGGCTTCAAGGTGCAGGACATCAAGCTGATCTTGAACACGCACGCGCACGTCGATCATGCCGGCGCGATTGCTGCCATCGCGCACGACAGCGGTGCGGAAGTGGCCGCCAGCGAGGAAGGCGCCAAGGCCATCATGCTGGGGGGCGATGATCCGGATGATCCGCAACACGGCCTAGCGCCGTTCTATCCGAAGATCGCTCACGTGCGCAGCGTGACGGACAACGAAACGGTGCGCGTCGGACCACTGGCAGTGCAGGCGCACTACACGCCCGGGCATACACCTGGCAGCACCAGTTGGACGTGGACGTCGTGCGAAGAACGGCGCTGCCTGTCCATTGCCTATGTGGACAGCCTTTCATTGCTCAGCGTCGATGGATACCGCTACAACGATCCGGCCCACCCGGAGCGCTTGGCCGGGTTCCGTCAAACGCTGAAGACGGTTGCGGCCTTGCCTTGCGACATCCTGGTCACGCCACATCCGGACGCCGTCGATTTCCTCGAACGTGCCGCGGCGCGCAAAGCCGGAGAGGAGCGCGACCCCTTGGTCGACAATCAAGCGTGCAAGGCTTACGCAGTCGTGGGCCAGCACAACCTCGAGCAACGCATCGCCAAGGAAGCGGCACAGCCTGCGCACTGATGCGCGCAGGCTGTGATGTGGCGTCAGGCCATGCTGCCCGACTTGCGCACGATCAGCATCGCCAGCTCCAGCGATTGCTCGTAATTCAAGCGCGGGTCCACGGTGGACTTGTAGGCGCGCTGCAGATCGGCTTCGCTCAGGTCGCGCGCGCCTCCCATGCATTCGGTGACGTCCTCGCCGGTCAGCTCCAGATGCACGCCACCCAGGCGCGTGCCGGCTGCGGCATGGATATCCAGCGCCTGATCCAGCTCGCTGCGGATGTTGTCGAAGCGACGGGTCTTGTAACCGATCGAGGTACTTTCCGTATTGCCATGCATGGGATCGGCCACCCACAGCACTCGCCGACCCTCGCGTTTCACGGCCTCGAGCAGAGGCGGCAAGGCGGTGCCAATCTGCGCGTGGCCCATGCGATGGATCAAGGTGAGCCGGCCCGGCTCGTCCTCGGGATTCAAGGCCTCGACCAGCGGCAATAGTTGTTCCGCCGTGACCGACGGACCGATCTTCACCGCAATCGGATTGCGGATGCCGCGGAAATATTCCACGTGCGCACCGTCCAGCGCAGCCGTGCGCATGCCGATCCACGGGAAGTGCGTAGACAGGTTGAACCAGCCGCGATGGCGCGGCACCTGGCGCGTCAAAGCCTGTTCGTAATGCAGCAGCAGGGCTTCGTGCGAGGTAAAGAAATCCACCCGGGTAAAACCTGCGATCGGCCCGGCCAGCGTCTCCATGAAGCGCAACGAGTCGCCGATGCCCTTCACCATGCGCCGATATTCGGCAGCGAGCGGCGAGTGCTCCACCCAGGCCAGATCCCAGTATTCGGGATGGTGCAGATCCGCGAAACCGCCATCGATGAGCGCGCGCACGAAATTCATGGTCAGTGCGGAATGCGCATGCGCACGAATCAACCGCTGCGGATCGGGGCGCCGCGCCTCGGGGGTAAACTCGGGGCCGTTGACAACGTCACCGCGGAAACTCGGCAAGGTCACGCCATCGCGTGTCTCGGTGTCGGTTGAACGCGGCTTGGCGTATTGCCCGGCGAAACGCCCAACCCTCAATACCGGTTGCTTGAGACCGTGCACCAGCACCAGGCTCATTTGCAGCAGCACTTTCAGGCGATTGGAAATGATCGGGCTGGTGCAGTCGGCAAAGCTTTCTGCGCAGTCGCCGCCTTGCAGCAGAAAGCGCTTGCCCTCCTGCGCTTCGGCCAACGCATGCTTCAACCCAAGCACTTCCCACGATGTCACCAGTGGTGGCAGTTGTGCCAGCTCGGCGATCGCGTGAGCCAGTTCGGTGCCATCTTCGTAGTGCGGCTGCTGCAGCGCCACGCGCCGCTGCCAGGACATCGGATTCCAGTTTTCCTGGCGTTCGGTTTTGGCTGGCTGATTCATAGACGCAACCTCGGCGCGGCGCGTTGCAGGGTCGCGCGAATGGCCCATACCGATAGAAGGATGTACCACAGCAAGGTCCAGAAAGGCATCGGCAAGCCGAGAATGGGCTCGACCTTGGCGCATTCACCCGAACCGGTGAACACCATCTTGAGCACCTTGGTGAACGGGAAGGCATCGAACATGTAGCCCAGGTTCGGGCCGCAAGACGGCAGCTGATCCGATGGCAGCGACTGGATCCACAAATGGCGGCCAGCCACCGCGATGCCAAACAACGCACCCAGCAGGACCAGTCCGGTATAGAACCAGCGGCCGCCCTCGCGTGGGCCGTGGATGGCCCCCACCAGGAAAAACACGGCCATGAAGATGAACCCGATGCGCTGGAAAATGCACAACGGACAGGGGTCCATGCCGAGCACGTACTCCGCGTACAAGGCAAACGCGAGCAGGGCGACGCAGATCAGAAACCCGGCGAGAAAGCTGACGCGGTAGGACCACCGAAGGGGATTCATGGCAGAGCGCATGGCAGGGGCGGGACGCTGACATTACCCGCTCCGGATGACGCTGTCAGCAGCGATCTTTCCGAGTTCCCGAAAACGCGAAACCCGGCTGGTTGCCCGGCCGGGTTTCATATTTTGGACGTCCAAATACCGCCAGTGCGGATTATTCGGCGTCGACAGCCTCGGTGTGCGGGCGATCCACCAGCTCGACGTACGCCATCGGCGCGTTGTCGCCCGGGCGGAAGCCGCACTTCAGGATGCGCAGGTAGCCGCCGGGACGCTCGCGGTAACGCGGGCCGAGTTCCACGAACAGCTTGCCTACGGCCTGCTTGTCGCGCAGGCGAGCAAAAGCCAGACGGCGGTTGGCCACGCCATCAACCTTGGCCAGGGTGATCAGCGGTTCGGCGATGCGGCGCAGTTCCTTGGCCTTGGGCAGGGTCGTGCGGATCAGCTCGTGCTTGATCAGCGACGAGGCCATGTTCTTGAACATCGCTTCGCGATGGCTGCTGGTGCGATTGAGCTTACGCCCGGATTTCATGTGACGCATGATGAGACTCTCTTAATGTCTGTTGTTATGAAAAACCGGTCCTGATGGCCGGCTTCCCGCGGGTTACCCGCTGTGGTTTTAAGTGCTTGCAATAACGAGCCGTTATCGGCTCCGGTGACACTACGGGAAGCAACATTCCGCTTCCCGTATTACACCAACAGCCGCAGTCTTAAGACTGCGGCTGCTGAGTTACATCAGCCCAGCTGCATGCCGTGCGAGAGGCCCGGCGGCGGCCAGTTTTCGAGCTTCATGCCCAGGGCGAGACCACGCACGCCGAGGACATCCTTGATTTCCGTGAGCGACTTCTTGCCGAGATTCGGCGTCTTGAGCAGCTCCACTTCGGTCTTCTGTACCAGATCGCCGATGTAGTAGATGCTCTCGGCCTTCAGGCAGTTAGCCGAACGAACGGTGAGTTCCAGGTCGTCGATCGGACGGAGCAGCAGCGGATCGAACCCGCCCTTCTCCGCCTTGTCGGTGGCGCTTTCACGGCGCGAGAAGTCACCGAACACCGACAGCTGGTCGTTGAGGATTTCGGCGGCCTTGCGAACCGCGTCTTCCGCACCGATGGTGCCGTTGGTTTCGATGTCCAGCACCAGCTTGTCGAGGTTGGTGCGCTGCTCAACACGAGCCGCATCCACTTCGTAAGCCACGCGCAACACCGGCGCGAACGAGGCATCGAGCTGCAGGCGACCGATCGGACGTGCTTCGTCGTCCGGGTGCTGACGCAGGCTGGCCGGCTGGTAGCCGACGCCGCGACGCACTTTCAGGCGCATATTCAGCGCGATGTCCTTGGTCAAGTGGCAAATCACGTGTTCCGGGTTGATGATCTCCACCGAATGATCGACGGTGATATCGCCGGCCGTGACTACGCCCTTGCCCTTCTTGGCCAAGGTCAGGGTGACTTCGTCACCCGTGTGCTGACGAATTGCCACTTCCTTGAGGTTCAGCAGGACTTCGATCACGTCCTCCTGCAGACCCTCGAGGGTGGTGTACTCGTGCAGCACGCCATCAATTTCCACCTCGACGATGGCACTGCCAGGGATCGAGGAAAGCAGCACGCGACGCAGCGCATTGCCCAGGGTGTGACCAAAACCACGCTCGAGCGGCTCCACCACGACCTTGGCGCGATTCGGTCCGAGCTGCTCGACGCTGAGGCCGCGAGGCCGCAGCACGCTAGTTGACGAAACTGCCATGCAGGGCTCCGGTTGATTACTTCGAATAAAGCTCGACGATCAGCGCTTCGTTGATGTCGGTCGGCAGATCCGCACGATCCGGCACGTTCTTGAAGGTGCCGGCGAACTTCTTGCTATCCACTTCGACCCACTGCGGACGCAGATCCATGGTGTCGAACACGGTGCCGGCTTCCTGCACGCGCAACTGGGTGCGAGCGCGCTCGGTCACGGCAATCTCGTCGCCCGGACGAACCTGGTAGGACGGGATGTTGACCTTCTTGCCATTGACCAGGATGCCCTTGTGCGACACCAGCTGACGAGCCTGGGCGCGGGTCACCGCAAAACCCATGCGGTAAACGACGTTGTCCAGACGGCTCTCGAGCAGGCGCAACAGGTTCTCGCCGGTGTTGCCCTTGAGGGTCGACGCCTTGGAGTAGTAGTTGCTGAACTGGCGCTCGAGCACACCGTAGATGCGCTTGACCTTCTGCTTCTCGCGCAACTGAACGGCATAGTCGGACATGCGCATGCGCTTGTTGGCGCCATGCTGGCCGGGCTTGTTCTCAAGCTTGCACTTGGAATCGATAGCGCGCGCCGGGCTCTTCAGGCTCAGGTCCGAACCTTCGCGACGCGCGAGTTTGCAGGTAGCTCCACGATAACGTGCCATGGCGGTCTCCTTAGACGCGACGCTTCTTGGGGGGACGGCAGCCGTTATGCGGAATCGGCGTGACATCGATAATGTTGAGAACCTTGTAGCCGAGGGCGTTCAGCGAACGCACTGCCGACTCACGGCCCGGGCCGGGACCCTTGATCCGCACTTCCACCGTCTTCACGCCGTAGTCGCCAGCGGCACGGCCGGCCTTTTCGGCAGCGACCTGGGCAGCGAACGGGGTGGACTTGCGCGAACCGCGGAAACCCGCGCCGCCGGCAGTCGCCCACGACAGCGCGTTGCCCTGACGGTCGGTGATGGTCACGATGGTGTTGTTGAAGGATGCCTGCACGTGGGCCACCGCATCGGTGACTACGCGCTTGACTTTCTTCTTGGTCTTAACTGGCTTTGCCATGTTCGGAATCCAAATCTCTCAGTAAGCGATCAATTACTTCTTGATCGCGCGACGCGGACCCTTGCGGGTGCGTGCGTTGGTGCGCGTGCGCTGGCCGCGCACCGGCAGGCCACGACGGTGGCGCAGACCGCGGTAGCAACCCAGATCCATCAGACGCTTGATGGCCATGCCGACTTCGCGGCGCAGATCGCCTTCCACCACGTATTTGGCGATTTCGTGGCGGATTTTCTCCACCTCGCCTTCACTCAGGGACTTGATAGGCGTGGTCGGAACCACACCCGCGTCCGCGCAGACCTTCTTGGCCCGGCTGCGGCCGATCCCATAGATGCTCTGCAGGCCAACCCAGACGTGCTTCTGGACCGGCAAATTGACACCCGCAATGCGCGCCATGATGTACTTTCTCCGATGCTTTCTTGCGCGGTAAACGCGCAATTCTAACCTTAATCAAACTGTTAGGAAAGTCCCGTGGCACCGAAGCGCCACCGCCTTCCACCCGGAACCCATCTGCCGCCTCAGCCGCGGCGCAGATTGGCCTTTTTGAGCAAACCTTCGTACTGATGGCTGACCAGATGCGCCTGCACCTGAGCCGTAAAGTCCATCACCACCACCACTACGATCAGCAGCGAGGTACCGCCGAAGTAGAACGGAACGTGCCAGGCGTTCTGCATGAACGTTGGCACCAAGCAGACCAGTACGAGGTAGATAGCGCCCACACCGGTCAAACGGGTCATCACGGCATCGATGTAGTCAGCGGTCGAGCGGCCGGGGCGGATGCCCGGGATCAGCGCGCCAGATCGCTTGAGGTTGTCGGCCGTTTCCTGCGAGTTGAACACGATCGCCGTATAGAAAAAGGCGAAAGTGATCACCAGTACTGCGTAAACGATGTCGTACAACGGTTCGCCGGGGGTCAGCGCCTGCACCAAATCCTGCAACCAGCGCGACTGATGGCCAGCATTGCCCCAGCTCGCAGCCATCGCCGGGAACATCAAAAGACTGTTCGCGAAGATGGGCGGGATCACGCCCGACATGTTGATCTTGAGCGGCAGATGCGAGGTCTGGTTCATATACGAACGCTGACCGCCCGACCGCCGCGCGTAATTCACGGTGATGCGCCGCTGCGCCCGCTCCATGAACACCACGAAAGCCGTAACGCCCAACACCAGCGCTACCACCATGATCAATTTGATCGTGCTCAGCTCGCCGTTGCTGGACATGGACAGGGTATGTGTCACCGCACCCGGCAGACCCGCAACGATGCCCGCGAAGATCAATAACGAAATACCGTTGCCGATACCGCGCTCCGTCATCTGCTCGCCCAGCCACATCAGGAACATCGAGCCGGCCGTCAAACCCACCACCGAGGACAGGATGAAGCCGAAACCCGGCATGTAGACCACCGGCATGCCGCCACTGGACTGCTTCATCAAGGCCATGGCGATACCGAAGGCCTGGAAGGCCGACAGGCCAACCGTGCCGATACGGGTATACGTGGTGAGCTGGCGCTGGCCAGCCTGCCCTTCCTTGCGCAATGCCTGCAGGCTGGGGATCACGGACCCCATCATCTGCACCACGATCGATGCGGAGATGTAGGGCACCACGCCCAACGCAAACACCGAAAAACGCCCCAGCGAGCCGCCCGAGAACATGTTGAACATGTCCAGCAGGCCACCGCTCTGGCCAATCAGATTGGCCATGGCATCCGGATTCACACCCGGCACCGGGATGAACGAGCCGAGGCGGTACACGATCAACGCACCAATCACGAAGAAGATGCGTTGACGCAGCTCGGTCAACTTACCAAGCGATCCGACCGATGTGCCCTTGGCTGCGGCCACGTGTGATTACTCCACGCTGCCGCCGGCGGCTTCGATGGCCGTCTTGGCACCGGCCGTAGCCAGTAGACCCGACAGCTTCACCGCGCGACCGATCTCGCCCTTGGCAACAACCTTCACCTTCTTGGCGCGGCTGTCGATCAGGCCAGCCTGATGCAGCACGACCGGGTCGATCACGTCGGCCTTCAGCGTCGCCAGCTGGTACAGGAACACTTCCTGGCTCCCAGCCTTCATCTTGGAGCGGAAGCCGACCTTCGGCAGGCGGCGCTGCAGCGGCATCTGGCCGCCTTCGAAACCGTACTTGTGGGTGCCGCCGGCGCGGGCATGCTGACCCTTGTGGCCGCGGCCAGCGGTCTTGCCCAGGCCCGAACCGATACCGCGACCGACGCGCAGGCGCGTCTTGCGCGAACCAACAGCCGGCTTGATGTCGTTAAGACGCATGATGCTTACTCCTCAACCCGCACGAGGTAATAGACCGTGTTGATCAGACCGCGCACCTGCGGGCTGTCTTTCAATTCACGGACGTCGTTGAGCTTGTTCAGGCCGAGCGCCTTGACGCTCAGGCGATGAAGGCTCTGTACACCGCGCAGGCCCTTGACCAGGCGGACGCGAACAGTCTTATCGTTAGCCATTGCCCAACACCTCTTCCACGGTCTTGCCACGCTTGGCAGCAATCTGCTTCGGCGAGGCAACGGCCTGCAGGCCCTTGATGGTGGCGCGGACCAGGTTGATCGGGTTACGCGAACCGACAGCCTTGGCCAGCACGTTCTTCACACCAACCACTTCCAGCACAGCGCGCATGGCACCGCCGGCGATCACGCCGGTACCTTCGGAGGCCGGCTGCATGAACACACGAGCTGCACCGTGGTTGGCCTTGATGGCGTACCACAGGGTGCCGTTGTTCAGATCGATGCTCACCATGTTGCGGCGAGCGCGGTCCATGGCCTTGGAGATGGCAACCGGCACTTCGCGCGCCTTGCCATAGCCGAAGCCGACCTTGCCCTCGCCATCACCGACCACGGTCAGCGCGGTGAAGCTCATCTGGCGGCCGCCCTTGACGGTCTTGGCCACGCGGTTGACAGCGATCAGCTTCTCGAGCAGGCCGTCTGAATTTTCACGATCGGTAGAAGACATATCTTTTTCCGTATGCCCGGACCATCCGGGACTTTTACTTGCGGCTAAGCCGCTTGGAGTTGTTTTAGTAGAGCTTCGGAATCGGGAATGGAGATGGGGGCTTTGACTAGTCCCCGCCTCGCATTCCCTGATTCTTAGAACTTCAGGCCAGCTTCGCGGGCGGCATCGGCCAGAGCCTTGATGCGACCGTGATAGCGGAAACCGGAACGATCGAACGCAACGGCCTCGATACCGGCTGCCTTGGCGCGCTCGGCAATCGCCTTGCCCACTGCAGCAGCAGCGGCCAGGTTCTTGGTGCCCTTCAGGCCCTCGGCCAGCGACTTCTGCACGGTCGAGGCAGCGGCTACCACCTTCTCACCCGAGGCGTCGAACACCTGGGCGTAGAGATGCTGGCCAGTGCGATGCACGGACAGGCGAGCCACCGCGAGCTTGCGGATGTGGGAGCGCGTGGACTTGGCGCGGCGCAGACGAGCTTCATTCTTGTTCATCATGTGTCTCCAGAAAGCGGATCGGCTTTTATGCAGCTCTTTTGAAGAGTTCTGGTCACGTGTGACCGAGTCTTCGCCAGGAACCGCTTATGCCTTCTTGGCTTCCTTAATGGTGATCTTCTCGCCAGCGTAGCGAACGCCCTTGCCCTTGTAGGGTTCCGGCGGACGGTAACCGCGAATCTTGGCAGCCACCTCGCCCACCAACTGCTTGTCCGAACCCTTGATCAGGATTTCGGTCTGCGAGGGGGTCTCGAGGGTGATCCCTTCCGGGGCATTGAAGACAACCGGGTGGGAGAAGCCGAGGCTGAGGTTCAGAGCCTTGCCGGTCATCGAAGCGCGGTAACCCACGCCGACGAGCTCCAGCTTGCGCTCATAACCATCGGACACGCCCTTGATCATGTTGGCCAGCAGCGCGCGAGCGGTGCCGCCGAACTTGTCATCCGCGCCTTCGGCGACATGGATGTTGATCGTGCCGTTGTCGTTGGCCACCGAAACGCCCGGCAGGGCATGGATGGACAAGGCGCCCTTCGGGCCCTTCACGGCGATGCTGTCTTCCGCCACCTTGAGCTCAACGCCCTTGGGCAGGGAAATGGGTTTCTTGGCAACACGTGACATCGGGAGCTCCTTACGCGACCAGGCCGATGACTTCGCCGCCCATGCCCTTGGCACGAGCCTGCGCGTCGGTCAGCAGACCGGCAGAAGTCGAGATGATCGAAATACCCAGGCCGCCAAGCACCTTCGGCAGGTCACCCTTGCCACGGTACACACGCAGGCCGGAGCGGCTGACGCGCTCGATGCGCTCGATGGCCGGACGGCCTTCGAAATACTTGAGCTTGATCTCGAGCACCGGCTTGCCCTCCTGGGTGGAGGTCTTGGCGTCGAGGATATAGCCCTCGTTCTTGAGAAGGTCGGCCAGCGCCACCTTCAACTTCGACGACGGAATGCTTACTGCCTGCTTGCCCGTTGCCTGGGCATTGCGGATGCGCGTAAACAGATCGGCGATGGGATCAGTCATGCTCATGAAAACTTCCTTCAGAGTGCACCGATATCCGATAAAACCGGAAATCAATTCTAGATTGTGAGCCGGCACGACGCCGGTCTGCGATATGCAGACAGACGATCATAGCAGCCTTTTCCGATTTTTGCGAATACCGATGCTTCAAAGTCGCATCGACGGCGGCACGTCACCATGCCGCCGGGTTTGGCTACCCCGCCCTTCGGGCGGGGGTTGCCGGGTTTTACCAGCTGGCCTTGCGCAGGCCCGGCACGTCGCCACGCATGGTGGCTTCGCGCAGCTTGTTACGGCCGAGGCCGAACTTGCGGTACACGCCACGCGGGCGGCCCGACAGTTCGCAACGGTTGCGCTGGCGGCTCGGGCTGGCGTCACGCGGCAGCTTCTGCAGCTTGGCCTGCGCGTCCATCTTCTCTTCATAAGAAGACTTCGGGTTCAGCACGATCGCCTTCAGTTCGGCGCGCTTGGCGGCGTACTTTTTGACGAGCTTGGTCCGCTTGATATCGCGGTTAACCATGGAGGTCTTTGCCATAAATCTCTCGCGATCTCTTAGTTGCGGAACGGGAAGCTGAAGGCTTCCAGCAGCGCCTTGGCTTCTTCGTCAGACTTGGCGGTGGTGGTGATGGAGATATCCATACCGCGCATCGCGTCGACGGCGTCGAAGTCGATTTCCGGGAAGATGATCTGTTCCTTGATGCCGAAGTTGTAGTTGCCACGGCCATCGAAGGCGCGACCCGACACGCCGCGGAAGTCGCGGACGCGGGGCAGCGAGATGTTGATCAGGCGATCAAGGAATTCCCACATCTGCGCACGGCGCAGCGTGACCTTGCAACCGATCGGCCAACCGTCGCGGATCTTGAACGAGGCCACGGACACGCGCGCCTTGGTCGTGATCGGCTTCTGGCCGGCGATCTTGGCCATGTCGGCAACGGCGTTCTCGAGCACTTTCTTGTTGCCCGCGGCTTCGCCCACGCCCATGTTCAGCGTGATCTTGGTGATGCGGGGAACCTGCATCACGTTCTGGTAACCAAAACGCTCGGTGAGCTTTTTGATGACCTGTTCTTTGTAAAAGTTTTCAAGGCGCGTCATGACTTGTGTTCCTTACGCGTCCACGACCTCGCCAGACGAACGGTACACGCGGACCTTGCGCCCATCACTGAGCGTCTTGGCACCAACGCGTTCACCCTTGTTCGTGGCGGGGTTGAACAGCTGCACATTGGAGATATGGATCGAAGCTTCACGCTCGACGATGCCACCGGCCTGCTGGGCCTGCGGATTCGGCTTGGTGTGACGCTTGACCAGATTGACGTTGGAGACGAACACGCGATCGCCCTCAACGCGCAGCACGTCGCCGCGCTGACCTTTGTTTTTACCGGTGATCACGATGACCTGATCACCCTTGCGGATACGGTTCATGTTTCTTCTCCGCCTCAGAGCACTTCGGGTGCGAGCGAGACGATCTTCATGAACTTCTCGCCGCGCAGCTCACGAGTCACGGGCCCGAAAATACGGGTGCCGATCGGCTCGAGCTTGTTGTTGAGGAGTACGGCTGCGTTACCGTCGAAACGGATCAGCGAACCGTCGGCGCGGCGCACGCCCTTGGCGGTACGAACCACCACGGCGTTGTAGACCTCGCCCTTCTTCACCTTGCCACGCGGGATGGCATCTTTCACGGTGACTTTGATCACGTCACCGATCGCGGCGTAACGGCGCTTGGAGCCGCCGAGCACCTTGATGCACATCAGTTCCTTGGCGCCGCTGTTGTCGGCGGCGGAAAGCGTGCTTTGCATCTGGATCATGGCTGCACCCTCCCCTTACGCTTCGGCGCGCGTGACGATTTCGACCACGCGGTGATGTTTGGTCTTGGAAAGCGGACGGCATTCCGCGATGCGTACCACGTCGCCCTCGTTCGCGCCCAGGTCGTTCTGCGCGTGGAGCTTGGTGGACCGGCGCACGATCTTGCCCAGCAGCGGATGCTGCACCTGGCGCTCGACCAGCACGGTAACCGTTTTTTCCATCTTGTTGCTGATAACGCGACCCTCGAGGGTACGCACTTGCTTGTTGTTGTCGCTCATCTCGGCCGCCTCTTACTTCTTGCCGCCGAGCACGAACTTCGTGCGGGCGATATCGCGCCGGACGCGGCGCAGTTGGTGCGGCTGGCTGAGCTGACCGGTGCCCTTCTGCATGCGCAGATTGAACTGCTCCTTGCGAAGGTCCAGCAGGTGCTGTTTCAGCTCTTCGGCCGACTTGGTCGTTAGGTCTTTGATGGCCATCACATCACCGCCCTGGATACAAACTGGGTCTGCACCGACAACTTGGCAGCGGCCAGGCGGAACGCCTCGCGCGCGGTGGCCTCGTCGACACCCTCGATTTCATAAAGCATGCGGCCCGGCTGGATCGGTGCGACCCAGTACTCCACGCCACCCTTACCGGCGCCCATTCGGACTTCGATCGGCTTCTTGGTGATCGGCTTGTCCGGGAACACACGGATCCACAGCTTGCCGCCGCGCTTCACAAAACGCGTGATGCAACGACGTGCTGCTTCGATCTGACGCGCGGTGAGAGCACCATGCGTAGTGGCCTTGAGACCGTACTCGCCAAAGCTGACGAGGTTGGAGCTGAAAGCCAGACCGTCGTTACGGCCCTTGAACTGCTTGCGGTATTTGGTTCGCTTGGGTTGCAACATAGCAACTCTCCTTACTTGGTCCGCTCGCGGCGGCCTTCGCCACCATCGCGATCGCGACGACCTTCACGACGGCCTTCGCCACCCTCGCGCTCACGACGCGGCTGCGCAGACTGCTCTTCCTTCGGCTCCTGGCCAATCTGGGACAAGTCGAAGATTTCGCCCTTGTAGATCCAGACCTTGATGCCGATGATGCCGTACTGGGTCTTCGCCTCGGCGGTGCCGTAATCGATGTCCGCACGCAATGTGTGCAGCGGCACGCGACCTTCACGGCTCCATTCGGAGCGGGCAATCTCGGCGCCGTTCAAACGACCGGACACGTTGATCTTGATACCCAGGGCACCCAGGCGCATTGCATTGCCCACGGAACGCTTCATCGCGCGGCGGAACATGATGCGGCGCTCGAGCTGCTGAGCGATCGACTCGGCCACCAGCTGAGCATCGAGCTCGGGCTTGCGCACTTCGTTGACGTTGATGTGCGCCGGAACGCCCATCATCGTGCTGACTTCCTTGCGCAGCTTTTCGATGTCTTCGCCCTTCTTGCCGATCACCACGCCCGGACGGGCAGTGAAGATCGTCACGCGGGCAGTCTTGGCCGGGCGCTCGATCTGAATCTTCGAGATACCGGCAGCAGCCAGCTTCTTGCGCAGCATCTCGCGGACCTTCAGGTCGGCAGCGAGGTACTGGGCATATTCGCCCTTGTTGGCGTACCACTTCGAGTTCCAGTCCTTGGCAATGCCGAGGCGGATACCGGTGGGATGAACTTTATGACCCATCGTCTACGTCCTCTTAGTTACCAACGACCACAGTGATGTGGCTGGTGCGCTTCAGGATGCGGGAGCCACGGCCTTTGGCGCGGGCATACATGCGCTTCATCGCCGGACCTTCGTCCACGAAAATGCGCGAGACCTTCAGCTCGTCGACGTCGGCGCCGAGGTTGTTCTCGGCGTTTGCGACGGCCGACAGCAGCACCTTGCGAACAATGTGCGCGGCCTTCTTGTTGGTGAACTGGAGCACGTCGCTGGCACGGCCCACGGGCAAACCGCGGACCAGGTCAGCCACCAGGCGTGCCTTCTGCGCTGAAATGCGAGCGCTGCGCAGGATCGCTTTGGCTTCGGTGCTCATCACTTGCCCTTCTTATCGCCGCCATGGCCCTTGAAAGTGCGGGTCACCGCGAACTCGCCGAGCTTGTGCCCGACCATGTTCTCGTTGACGAGCACCGGCACGTGCTGGCGACCGTTGTGGATGGCGATGGTCAATCCCACCATTTCCGGCAGGATCATGGAGCGACGCGACCAGGTCTTGATCGGGCGCTTGGAATTGGTGGAAACCGCAGCTTCCACCTTCTTCACGAGGTGAAGGTCAACGAACGGACCTTTCTTCAATGAACGCGGCATGACGGTTTCCTAATTACTTGCGACGACGCACGATGAACTGCTGCGTGCGCTTGTTGTTACGGGTCTTGTAGCCCTTGGTCGGCGTGCCCCACGGGCTGACCGGATGACGGCCGCCGGAGGTACGGCCTTCACCACCGCCGTGCGGATGGTCGACCGGGTTCATCACCACACCGCGGACGGTCGGGCGAATGCCCTTCCAGCGGGTAGCACCGGCCTTGCCGAGCTTGCGCAGGCTGTGCTCGGAGTTGCCGACTTCACCGATGGTGGCGCGGCAATCGACCGGCACGCGGCGCATTTCGCCGGAGCGCAGACGAAGGGTGGCGTAACCGGATTCGCGGGCGATCAACTGCACCGAAGCACCAGCGGAACGCGCAATCTGCGCACCCTTGCCCGGCTTCATTTCCACGCAATGCACAGTCGAACCGACCGGGATATTGCGCAGCGGCAGGCAGTTGCCGACCTTGATCGGAGCATCGTGACCCGAAACCAGGCGATCACCCACCGCCACGCCTGCCGGCGCGATGATGTAGCGGCGCTCGCCGTCGGCGTAGCACAGCAGCGCAATGTGCGCAGTGCGGTTCGGATCGTATTCCAAGCGCTCAACCTTGGCAGCGATGCCTTCTTTGTCGCGCTTGAAATCGATGATGCGGTAAGCCTGCTTGTGACCGCCGCCGCGATGACGCGTGGTGATGCGACCAAAGTGGTTGCGACCACCCGTCTTCGACTGGCTTTCGGTCAGCGGCGCGTACGGTGCGCCCTTGTGCAGCCCCTCGGTGCGGACGCTAACGGCGTCGCGGCGACCCGGCGAGGTTGGCTTGTGATTAATTAGTGCCATCTGTCAAAACTCCTGGCTCAGGGCTTCGCCGACACGTCGATCGTCTGGCCTTCGGCGAGACGGACGTAAGCCTTGCGCTTGCCCTGACGGTTGCCTGCGCGGAAACGGAAGGACTTGACCTTGCCCTTGGCGTTGACGAGGTTTACCTGCTCGACCTTGACGTCGAACATCTTCTCGACCGCATCGCGGACATCAGCCTTGGTTGCTTCGGGAGCCACCACGAAAACGTACTGGTTGCTCTCGGCAAGACGAGCAGCCTTTTCGGAAATGTGCGGCGCGCGCAGCGTATTGAGAATGCGTTCGTTGCTCATGCCAGCCACTCCTCGACCTTCTTGACCGCATCGACGGTCATGACCACGTAGTCGGAGCCGACCAGGCTGACCGGGTTCAACGCAACCGAATCCAGCACGTGGAGGTACGGGATGTTGCGCGAAGCCAGGAACAGCGCTTCGTTGGCGTCTTCCGACACCAGCAGCACGCGACCGGAAACCTGCAGCTCGGCCAACTTGGCGATCATCGCCTTGGTCTTCGGAGCGTCGATGCCGAAGCTCTCGACAATCTTCAAACGACCCTGACGATTCAGCTCCGAAAGGATGGAGCGGATCGCCACGCGATAAGCCTTGCGGTTGACTTTCTGCTCATAGCTGCGGGGCTTGGCTGCGAACGTCACACCACCGCCCACGAAGATCGGGGCACGGTAGTCACCGTGACGGGCGCCACCGCCCTTCTGCTTCTTGAACTTCTTGGTGGTACCGGACAGTTCGCCGCGCGAGAGCTGAGCCTTGGTACCAGCGCGACCGCCTGCCTGATAGGCAACGACCACCTGGTGAATCAGGGCCTGCTTGAACTCGCCGCCGAACACGTCGTCCGACACGCTGAGCGACTTGGCGCCAATAACATTCAGTTCCATGCCGTCTCTCCTCAACCCTTGGTGGTCGGGCGAATGACGACGTCGCCACCGGTTGCACCCGGTACCGCGCCCTTCACCGCAATCAGATGACGCTCTGCGTCGATCTTGACCACTTCCAGCCCCTGCTGGGTGCGGTTCACCGCGCCCATGTGACCGGACATCTTCTTGCCGGGAAACACACGACCCGGAGTCTGACGCTGACCGATAGAACCCGGCGCGCGATGCGACAGCGAGTTACCGTGGGTGGCGTCACCCATCTTGAAGTTGTGGCGCTTGATGGTGCCCTGGAAGCCCTTACCCTTGCTGACGCCAGCGACGTCGACAATCTGGCCAACCTGGAACACTTCGCTCGCGCTGATTTCGGCGCCGACGGCGTACTTGCCAGCGTCTGCCGCATTCAGGCGGAATTCCCACAGGCCACGACCCGGCTCGACTTTCGCCTTGGCGTAGTGACCCTTTTCAGCAGCCGTCAACAGGCTGGCGCGCTTGACGCCCACGGCGACCTGCACCGCGCTGTATCCATCGTTATCTTCCGTCTTCACCTGCGTCACGCGATTCGGGGTCGCTTCAATCAGCGTCACCGGAATCGAGCGTCCGTCTTCGGTGAAGAGTCGGCTCATGCCGCACTTGCGGCCAACCAGTCCGATACTCATGTTCGTATCCTGTCTATCGCTCAACCGAGCTTGATCTGAACGTCAACGCCAGCGGCGAGATCAAGCTTCATGAGCGCGTCCACGGTCTTGTCGTTGGGATCGACGATGTCCAGCACGCGCTTGTGGGTGCGGGTTTCGTACTGATCGCGAGCGTCTTTGTCGACGTGCGGCGACACCAGAATGGTGTAGCGCTCGATCTTGGTCGGAAGCGGAATCGGACCGAGAACCGTAGCGCCGGTGCGCTTGGCCGTCTCGACGATTTCGCTGGCCGAACGGTCGATCAGACGATGATCGAACGCCTTGAGCCGAATGCGAATCTTTTGGTTCGCCATAACCGTGTCCTGTTATCTAAAGAACAATTCTGTGAATCGAGGTGGCTTCTCACCGCCTCGCACAACCCATAACGCACTGCAAGTCTTACAACGAACCCGCCGGATCATTTCTTCATCCGGAAGACTCCAAAACGCCGGGCAGGCCGTATGCCGGCCTGCCCAGACATATAACATTCGCGGAAATCCATGAAGAAACAGAGCCTTGGCTCTAGAACCAGGAGATCCTCGCAACATCCTTGTTAGCGAACTCGAAGCACTTCCTGTGCCTCATTTCGCGGTAGGCCACCCAACATGACAGTTGCGTGGCGAGTCAACTTGGCGACTATAGCGGATCTTTCGCCATAGGACAAGCACTTGCAAGAAACCGCCTGCATGGCAGGCGGTTTCCGTATAGCGACTTACTTGGTGATCTTGGCGACGACGCCGGCGCCGACCGTGCGGCCACCTTCGCGGATCGCAAAACGCAGGCCTTCAGTCATCGCGATCGGGGCAATCAGCGTCACCGAGATCTTCACGTTGTCGCCCGGCATCACCATTTCAACGCCTTCCGGCAGCTTGATCGCGCCGGTCACGTCGGTGGTGCGGAAGTAGAACTGCGGACGGTAGTTGCTGAAGAACGGGGTGTGACGACCACCTTCTTCCTTCGACAGCACGTAGATCTCGCCTTCGAACTCGGTGTGCGGGGTGATCGAACCCGGCTTGGCCAGCACCTGGCCGCGCTCCACGTCTTCACGCTTCGTGCCGCGCAACAGCAGGCCCACGTTGTCGCCCGCCTGACCCTGATCCAGCAGCTTGCGGAACATTTCAACGCCGGTCACCGTCGTCTTCACCGTCGGCTTCAGGCCCACGATTTCGATTTCGTCACCGACCTTGATGATGCCCGTCTCCACGCGACCGGTCACCACCGTACCGCGGCCGGAGATCGAGAACACGTCTTCCACCGGCATCAGGAATGCCTTGTCCAGCACGCGCACCGGCTCCGGAATGTAGCTGTCCAGCGCGTCCACCAGCTTGATGATCGCCGGCACGCCGATTTCCGACTGGTCGCCTTCCAGCGCCAGCTTGGCCGAACCATGAACGATCGGGGTGTCGTCGCCCGGGAATTCGTACTTGGACAGAAGTTCACGCACTTCCATCTCCACCAGCTCCAGCAGCTCGGCGTCGTCCACCATGTCGGCCTTGTTCAGGAACACGACAATGTACGGCACGCCCACCTGGCGCGACAGCAGGATGTGTTCGCGCGTCTGCGGCATCGGGCCGTCAGCGGCCGAGCACACCAGGATCGCGCCGTCCATCTGCGCCGCACCCGTGATCATGTTCTTCACGTAGTCGGCGTGGCCCGGGCAGTCCACGTGTGCGTAGTGGCGGTTCGGCGATTCGTATTCCACGTGCGCCGTCGAGATCGTGATGCCGCGCGCCTTCTCTTCCGGCGCTGCGTCGATCGCGTCGTACGCCTTGAATTCACCACCAAAACGCTCTGCACCGACCTTCGTCAGCGCCGCCGTCAGCGTCGTCTTGCCGTGATCCACGTGACCAATCGTGCCCACGTTCACGTGCGGCTTGGTGCGTTCGAATTTACCCTTTGCCATGGCTTGAACCTCTGAAAAAGAACTATGTTGTTTTTAGTAAAGAGAGCCTTATCAGGCTTTCTTCATGACCTGTTCGGCGATGTTGTTCGGCGCCGGTTCGTAGTGATCGAATTCCATCGTAAACGTGGCTCGACCTTGTGTCTGCGAGCGAAGCGCCGTGGCGTAACCGAACATCTCACCGAGCGGAATCATCGCGTTGATGGTCTTGCCAGATGGCGTATCGTCGGAGCCCTGCAACACACCGCGACGACGGCTCACATCGCCCATGACGTCGCCGAGGTAATCCTCGGGCGTCACGATTTCGACCTTCATGATCGGCTCGAGCAGGATCGGCTGCGACTGCTTCGCGCCCTCCTTGAAGAGCTCGCGAAACGCGCCATGGGCAGCGATCTTGAAAGCCATTTCCGACGAGTCGACGTCGTGGTACGAACCGAACACCAACTTCGCCTTTACGCCCACCACCGGGAAGCCGGCAAGCTGACCACTGGTGATAGATTCGCGCAGACCTTTTTCCACCGACGGAATGTATTCCTTGGGAACCACGCCACCGGTAATCTCATTGACGAACAGGAAGTCGTCCTTCACGTCCGGATTCTTGTGGTCTTCGTCGGTCATCTTGGAGAACTCGATGACCACGTGACCGTACTGACCTTTACCGCCGGACTGCTTGGCGTGCTTGAAGTCCGCCTTGTAAGCACCCTGGATGGTTTCGCGATAAGCCACCTGCGGCTTGCCGACGTTGGCCTCCACGTTGAATTCGCGCCTCATGCGATCAACGAGGATGTCCAGGTGCAGCTCGCCCATGCCGGAGATGATGGTCTGACCCGACTCTTCGTCCGTGCGAACGCGGAACGACGGATCTTCCGCGGCCAAGCGGCCGAGGGCGATACCCATCTTCTCCTGATCCGACTTGGTCTTCGGTTCGACCGCCATCGAAATCACCGGCTCCGGGAACGTCATGCGCTCCAGGGTGATGACGTGATCCTGTGAGCACAGCGTATCGCCAGTGGTAACGTCCTTCAGGCCGACCGCGGCGGCGATATCGCCTGCGCGAACTTCCTTGATTTCCTGGCGCTCATTGGCGTGCATCTGCAGGATGCGGCCGATGCGCTCTTTCTTCGACTTCACCGGGTTGTACACGCCATCACCGGAGTTCAGCGTGCCCGAGTAGACGCGGAAGAAGGTAAGCGACCCGACAAACGGATCGGTCATGATCTTGAACGCGAGCGAAGAGAACGGAGCGCTGTCGTCCGCGGGACGGCTCGCTTCCTTCTCGTTCTCGTCGATGCCCTTGACCGGCGGGCGATCGGCCGGCGAAGGCAACAACTGGATCACGGCGTCAAGCATGGCCTGCACGCCCTTGTTCTTGAAGGCCGTGCCGCAGAACACCGGAATCAGCTTGTTGGCCAGCGTTCCCGCGCGAAGACCGGTGATGACGTCTTCCTCGGAGAGGTCACCCTCTTCCAGGTACTTGTTCATCAACTCTTCGGAGGTCTCTGCCGCCGACTCAACCATGAAGTTACGCGCCTTGCTGGCAGCATCCTTCAGGTTGGCCGGAATGTCCTGGTATTCGAACTTCATGCCCTGGGATTCCATATCCCAGACGATCGCCTTCATCTTGATCAGGTCGATCACGCCTTCGAAGTTGTCTTCGGCGCCGATCGGCACCTGCATCGGCACCGGATGAGCACCCAGGCGCGACTTCAACTGGTCCACGACCTTATCGAAGTTCGCACCGGTGCGATCCATCTTGTTGACGAAGGCGAGGCGCGGCACGCCGTACTTGTTGGCCTGGCGCCACACGGTTTCGGACTGCGGCTGCACGCCACCCACGGCACAAAGCACGAACACGGCACCATCGAGCACGCGCAGCGAGCGCTCCACTTCGATGGTGAAGTCCACGTGCCCTGGCGTGTCGATGATGTTGAAGCGATGCTCGGGCAGGGAACGATCCATACCCTTCCAAAACGCCGTCGTTGCCGCCGACGTAATGGTGATGCCACGCTCCTGCTCCTGCTCCATCCAGTCCATCGTCGCTGCGCCGTCGTGCACTTCGCCAATCTTGTGACTGACGCCGGTGTAGAACAGGATGCGCTCGGTGGTGGTCGTCTTTCCGGCATCGATGTGGGCCATGATGCCGAAATTGCGGTAGCGCTCGATGGGAGTGGTGCGTGCCACGGTACTAACCTCGAATCCGTACGGTACTGCTTACCAACGATAGTGCGAGAAGGCCTTGTTGGCTTCCGCCATACGGTGCGTTTCTTCGCGCTTCTTGATCGCGCCGCCGCGATTTTCCGAGGCTTCCAGCAATTCAGCAGCCAGCTTGCGCGGCATGGACGTCTCACCGCGCTTGCGCGCAGCTTCGATCGCCCAGCGCATGGCCAGCGCCATACGGCGACCCGGACGCACTTCGACCGGCACCTGATAGGTGGCGCCGCCGACACGACGGGACTTCACCTCGACGGCCGGGGCGATATTGCCCAGCGCCTTCTCGACCAGTTGCACCGGCTCGGCGTGCTTTTCACCCAGGTGATCCAGGGCGCCGTAGACGATGGCTTCGGCCACCGACTTCTTGCCGCTCTTCATCACCATGTTGATGAAACGGGCGATGAGCTGGCTGCCGTGCTTGGGATCGGGCAGAACCAGACGGGCGGGATGTGAACCTTTACGCGACATGTTTGTTGTCCGTTATCTTTGCGAGCAACCCTGCCCGCCGGGAAAGCAGCCGTCCTGGCCGCACTCTTCAATAAATTAGGCCTTTTTCGGGCGCTTGGCGCCGTACTTCGAGCGAGCCTGGCGGCGCTTGGTCACACCGGCGCAGTCAAGGCTGCCGCGCACGGTGTGGTAACGCACACCCGGCAGATCCTTCACACGGCCACCACGAATGAGCACCACCGAGTGCTCCTGCAGGTTGTGGCCTTCACCACCGATGTAGCTGATGACCTCGTAACCATTGGTCAGGCGCACCTTGGCGACCTTACGCAGGGCCGAGTTCGGCTTTTTCGGGGTGGTCGTATACACGCGCGTGCAGACGCCGCGGCGTTGCGGGCTGCTTTGCAGGGCCGGCGAAGCGCTCTTGTAGCTCTTCGGGCTGCGGGATTTGCGCACCAGCTGATTGACTGTCGTCATGCCTAGCTATTCCTGGGAAACATAAAGGCAGACCGAATAACCCGGTCTGCCGAGAAGCGGGAATTTAACATGGGCGCCTTACCTCAGGCAAGAAATCACCAGGTAAGAGCGAGCCCGCCATCCTTGACCCGAACACGAGGCGCATTCCATGCGCCTCATTTCGTTTGTCGGTGAGTAAAGCCGTTCGGGGCTTACTCGACACCTGCATCAGTGCCTACCGGCGCCTCCGCGAAGGAGACCTGGCTGGATCCGGAAAGGGTTTCCAGTTCCGAGGCGGTCAAACCGCCCTGGCGATGACGCTGTGCGTGATACGCCAGACCCGTACCGGCAGGGATTAGACGGCCGACAATAACATTTTCCTTCAAACCACGCAAGGTGTCGCGCGTGCCACGGACCGCCGCTTCGGTAAGAACGCGAGTGGTCTCCTGGAACGAAGCCGCCGAGATAAACGATTCGGTGGCCAACGACGCCTTGGTGATGCCCAGCAGCACCGACTGGAAGTCGGCACGACGCTCGTTGCGCGCCTCCGCCCGGTCGTTTTCGGCGTTGATCCGTACGCGCTCCACCTGCTCGCCACGCAAGTAATGGCTTTCGCCCGGCTCGGTGATCTCGACCTTGCGCAGCATCTGGCGAATGATCGTTTCGATGTGCTTGTCGTTGATCTTCACACCCTGCAGGCGGTACACGTCCTGGATTTCCTTGACCAGGTAGGCGGCCAGCGGCTCGACACCCAGCAGGCGCAGGATGTCGTGCGGATTGGGCTCGCCGTCCACGATGGTTTCGCCCTTCTCCACGTGCTCGCCTTCGAACACGATGACCTGACGCCACTTCGGAATCAGCTCTTCGTGCTCGTTGCCGTCCACGTCCTTGATGATCAGGCGCTGCTTGCCCTTAGTGTCCTTGCCGAAGCTGACCACACCCGAACGCTCGGCCAGGATGGCCGGTTCCTTCGGCTTGCGGGCTT
The DNA here is from genome assembly GCF_016904945.1 of Dyella mobilis. Taxonomy (GTDB): domain Bacteria; phylum Pseudomonadota; class Gammaproteobacteria; order Xanthomonadales; family Rhodanobacteraceae; genus Dyella_B; species Dyella_B mobilis. The sequence goes on along the minus strand of NZ_JADIKF010000039.1, from coordinate 470,110 downwards.
CGAACAAGTCCGCCACGCGCGGCAGACCGCCGGTGATGTCGCGGGTCTTGGAGGTTTCCTGCGGGATACGGGCGACCACGTCACCCACGCCCACTTCGGCGCCGTTCTGGATCGACACGATCGCACCGGCCGGCAGGAAGTACTGCGCCGGAACGTCGGTGCCCGGCAGCTTGAGCTCGCGGCCCTTGCTGTCTTCCAGGCGCACGATCGGGCGCAGATCCTTGGCCGCGGTACCGCGACGCTTCGGATCGGTCACCACCGCCGACTCCAGGCCGGTCAGCTCGTCGGTCTGGCTCTGCACGGTGACGCCATCGATGAAGTCGATGAAGCGCACGGTACCGGCCACTTCCGACACGATCGGATGGGTATGCGGATCCCAGTTCGCCACGACCTGGCCCGCCTTGACCGGCGCGCCGTCCTTGACGGAAATGGTTGCGCCGTAAGGCACCTTGTAGCGCTCACGCTCGCGGCCGTTGGCGTCGATCACCGACACTTCGCCCGAACGCGACACGGCCACCAGGTGTCCCTGGCTGTGCTGCACGGTCTTGAGGTTGTTGAACTTCAAGGTACCGGTGGTCTTCACCGACACGTTGTCGACTGCAGCCGCACGCGACGCCGCACCACCGATGTGGAACGTACGCATGGTCAGCTGGGTGCCCGGCTCGCCGATCGACTGCGCCGCCACCACGCCCACGGCTTCACCCATGTTCACCAGGTGACCGCGAGCAAGGTCGCGGCCATAGCACAGCGCGCAAACGCCGTGGCTGGCGTGACAGGTGATGGACGAACGCACCGAGATCGACTGCACGCCGGCCTTGTCGAGCTTCTCGACCAGGGCTTCGTCCAGCAGCGTGTTACGCGTAACGATCGGCTCGTCATCGCCGCCCGGCGCGTAGACGTCTTCGGCCACCACGCGACCGAGCACGCGCTCGCGCAACGGCTCGACCACGTCGCCGCCTTCCACGATCGGCTGCATGATCAGGCCTTCCTCGGTACCGCAATCGGTCGAGGTGATGACCACGTCCTGCGCCACGTCCACCAGTCGGCGGGTCAGGTAACCGGAGTTCGCGGTCTTCAACGCCGTATCCGCCAGACCCTTACGAGCACCGTGCGTCGAGTTGAAGTACTGCAGAACGTTCAGGCCTTCGCGGAAGTTGGCCTTGATCGGCGTTTCGATAATCGAACCGTCCGGACGCGCCATCAGGCCGCGCATACCGGCCAGCTGACGAATCTGCGCCACCGAACCACGAGCACCGGAGTCAGCCATGATGTACAGCGAGTTCATCGACTTCTGGTTCACCGTCTTGCCTTCGGCATCGGTCACCTTGTCGGTACCGATACCGTCGATCATCGCCTTGGCGACCAGTTCGTTGGTGCGCGACCAGATGTCGACCACCTTGTTGTAGCGCTCGCCGGCGGTAACTAGACCCGACTGGTACTGCTCCTGGATTTCCACCACTTCCTTCTCGGCTTCTTCCAGGATCGGCTTCTTCTCGGCCGGGATGATCATGTCATCGATACCGATCGAGATACCGGCGCGCGTGGCGAACCGGAAGCCGGTGTACATCAGGTGGTCGGCGAAGACCACGGTGTCCTTCAAGCCCAGACGACGGTAGCTCTGGTTGATCAGGCGCGAGATGGCCTTCTTCGACAGCTCGGTGTTCGCGAGCTCGAACGGCAGGCCTTCCGGCATGATTTCGGCCAGGAGCGCGCGGCCCACGGTGGTGTCCACCAGCGAAATGCTGCTGGTGCGCTCGCCGTTGTCGTGGATCTGCACCTGCTTCAGGCGCACCTTGATCTTGGCGTGCAGCTCGACCACGCGGTTGTCGTACGCACGGCGCACTTCGGCGATGCTGGAGAACACCATGCCGGAGCCCTTGGCATTCACCAGCTCGCGCGTCATGTAGTACAGGCCCAGCACCACGTCCTGGGTCGGCACGATGATCGGCTCGCCGTTGGCGGGCGACAGGATGTTGTTGGAGGACATCATCAACGCGCGCGCTTCCAGCTGCGCTTCGATCGACAGCGGCACGTGCACGGCCATCTGGTCACCGTCGAAGTCCGCGTTGAACGCGGTACACACGAGCGGATGCAGCTGGATGGCCTTGCCTTCGATCAGCTTCGGCTCAAATGCCTGGATGCCGAGACGGTGCAGGGTCGGTGCGCGGTTGAGCAACACGGGATGTTCGCGGATCACCTCTTCGAGGATGTCCCACACCTGGCCTTCTTCGCGCTCGACCAGCTTCTTCGCGGCCTTGATCGTGGTGGCTTCACCACGGTTCTGCAGCTTGGCGAAGATGAAGGGCTTGAACAGTTCCAGCGCCATCTTCTTCGGCAGGCCGCACTGATGCAGGCGCAGGGTCGGACCGACCACGATCACCGAACGACCGGAGTAGTCCACGCGCTTGCCGAGCAGGTTCTGGCGGAAGCGGCCCTGCTTGCCCTTGATCATGTCGGCGAGCGACTTCAGCGCGCGCTTGTTGGTGCCGGTGATGGCGCGGCCACGGCGGCCGTTGTCCATCAGGGCGTCAACCGACTCCTGCAGCATGCGCTTCTCGTTGCGCACGATGATGTCGGGCGCATTGAGCTCGAGCAGACGCTTCAGACGGTTGTTGCGGTTGATGACGCGGCGATACAGGTCATTCAGATCGGAGGTCGCGAAACGGCCGCCATCGAGCGGCACCAGCGGACGCAGGTCCGGCGGCAGCACGGGCAGCACGGTCATGACCATCCATTCCGGACGGTTGCCCGATTCCAGGAACGCTTCGATCAATTTCACGCGCTTGGTGAGGCGCTTGAGTTTGGTTTCCGAATTGGTCGACCCGATCTCTTCCTTGAGGCGAATGACTTCACCCGGCAAGTCGAGCGACTTCAGCAGTTCGAATACCGCTTCGGCGCCCATACGGGCGTCGAATTCGTCGCCGTGTTCTTCGACGGCTTCGAGGTACTGGTCTTCGCTCAGCAACTGACCGCGCTCGAGCGCCGTCAAACCTGGATCGATTACCACAAAGGCTTCGAAGTACAGGATGCGCTCGATATCACGCAGCGTCATGTCGAGCATCAAACCGATGCGCGACGGCAGCGACTTCAAGAACCAGATGTGCGCGACCGGGCTGGCCAGCTCGATGTGGCCCATGCGCTCACGACGCACCTTGGCCAGCGTGACTTCGGTGCCGCACTTTTCGCAGACCACGCCACGATGCTTCATGCGCTTGTACTTGCCGCACAGGCACTCGTAGTCCTTGGTCGGACCGAAGATGGCGGCGCAGAACAAGCCGTCACGTTCCGGCTTGAAGGTGCGGTAGTTGATCGTTTCCGGCTTTTTCACTTCGCCGTACGACCACGAGCGGATCAGCTCCGGCGACGCCAGTGCGATCTTGATCGAATCGAACTCCGGCGTGGTGCGCTGCTGATTGAATAGATTGAGCAAATCTTTCATTGCATAAGCTCCTGTAACCCGCGGGTTACTTGATCTCTTCCAGGTCGATGTCGATGCAAAGCGAACGGATTTCCTTCACGAGCACGTTGAAGGATTCCGGCATGCCCGCCGCCATCTCGTGGTTGCCGTCGACGATGTTCTTGTACATCTGGTTGCGGCCCTGCACGTCGTCGGATTTCACCGTCAACATTTCCTGCAGGGTGTACGCCGCGCCGTAAGCTTCCAGCGCCCAGACTTCCATTTCGCCGAAACGCTGACCGCCGAACTGCGCCTTGCCACCCAGCGGCTGCTGCGTAACGAGCGAATACGGACCCGTCGAGCGGGCGTGCATCTTGTCGTCGACCAAGTGGTTGAGTTTCAGGTAGTGCATGTAGCCAACGGTGACCGGACGATCGAACGCCTCGCCGGTACGGCCGTCGAACAGCGTGGTCTGGCCCGACTCGGGCAGATCCGCCAGCTTCAGCATCGCCTTCAGCTCGACTTCCTCGGCGCCGTCGAACACCGGCGTCGCCATCGGCACGCCTTCCTGCAGGTTGTTCGCCAGGGCGAGGATTTCCTCGTCGGTGAGCGACTTCAGGTCGACGTGCTGCACGGCACCGGACACGTGGTGGTTGTAGATCTGGTCGAGGAACTCGCGGATCTGCGCCACCTTGGCCTTCGCTTCGAGCATCTGCTGGATCTTCTTGCCCAAGCCCTTCGCGGCCCAGCCCAAGTGCACTTCCAGAATCTGGCCGATGTTCATACGCGAGGGCACGCCCAGCGGATTCAGGCAGATGTCGATCGAGGTGCCGTCAGCCATGTACGGCATGTCTTCGACCGGCACCACGTTGGACACCACACCCTTGTTGCCGTGGCGACCGGCCATCTTGTCGCCCGGCTGGATGCGGCGCTTAACGGCCAGGAACACCTTGACCATCTTGAGCACGCCCGGAGCGAGATCGTCGCCCTGGGTGATCTTGCCCTGCTTCTCCTTGAAGCGCTTGTCGAACTCCTCGCGATGACGCTTGACCTGGTCGGACGCGCGCTCGAGGAATTCGGTGACTTCCTCGTCCTTGACGTTGATCTTGAACCACTCGTCCTTCTTCAGGCTATCGAGGTATTCGTTGGTGATTTCCGCACCGCGCTTGAGACCCTGCGGACCGCTGTTGGCGACCTTGCCGAGCAACTGCGCGCGCATACGGTTGTAGATCGCGCCTTCGAGGATGCGGAACTGGTCGTCGAAGTCCTTGCGGATTCGCTTGATTTCCATTTCCTCGATCTGGCGTGCGCGCTTGTCCTTCTCGATACCGTCGCGCGTGAACACCTGCACGTCGATAACCGTACCGTCCATGCCCGGCGGCACGCGCAGCGAGCTGTCCTTCACGTCGGATGCCTTCTCGCCGAAGATCGCACGCAGCAGCTTTTCTTCCGGCGTGAGCTGGCTTTCACCCTTCGGTGTGACCTTGCCGACCATGATGTCGCCGGCCTTCACTTCCGCGCCGATGTACACGATGCCGGATTCGTCGAGGCGAGCCAGCGCCTGCTCACCCACGTTCGGGATGTCGGCGGTGATTTCCTCGGCACCCAGCTTGGTGTCGCGAGCAATGCAGGACAGCTCCTCGATGTGGATCGAGGTGTAGCGGTCTTCCTGCACGACGCGCTCGGAGAGCAGGATCGAGTCTTCGAAGTTGTAGCCGTTCCACGGCATGAACGCGATCAGCATGTTCTGGCCGAGCGCGAGCTCGCCCAGATCGGTCGACGAACCGTCGGCCAGCGTGTCGCCCTTGGCCACCACGTCACCCACGTTCACCAGCGGGCGCTGGTTGAGATTGGTGTTCTGGTTGGAGCGGGTGTACTTGGTCAGCGTGTAGATATCGACGCCGGCATCGTTGTCGCCGACTTCTTCTTCGTTCACACGCACCACGATACGGGCTGCGTCGACCTGATCGATCACACCTCCGCGCTTGGCACTGGTGATAACGCCCGAGTCACGCGCCACGGCGCGCTCGATACCAGTACCCACCAGCGGGGTCTGCGAACGCAGGGTCGGTACGGCCTGACGCTGCATGTTCGCGCCCATCAACGCGCGGTTGGCGTCGTCGTGCTCGAGGAACGGCACCAGCGCCGCTGCCACCGACACGGTCTGCATGGGCGAAACGTCCATGTAGTTGATTTCGGCCGACGGACGCAGTTCGGATTCGCCGCGGAAGCGGCAGGACACGAAGTCTTCGGTGAAGCCGCCGTTGCTGAGCGGCGAGTTCGCCTGCGCGATGACGTGATCGCCCTCTTCGATCGCCGACAGGTAATCCACCTGGTTGGTGACCTTGCCGTCCACGACCTTGCGGTACGGCGTCTCGAGGAAGCCGTACTGGTTGGTGCGCGCATACACGGCAAGCGAGTTGATCAGGCCGATGTTCGGACCTTCCGGCGTTTCGATGGTACAGACGCGGCCGTAGTGGGTCGGATGCACGTCGCGCACTTCGAAGCCGGCACGTTCGCGGGTCAGGCCGCCCGGGCCCAGTGCGGAAACGCGGCGCTTGTGCGTCACTTCCGACAGCGGGTTGTTTTGGTCCATGAACTGCGAAAGCTGCGAGGAGCCGAAGAATTCCTTCACAGCTGCCGCCACCGGCTTGGCATTGATCAGGTCTTGCGGGGTCAGGCCATCGGCCTCGGCCAGCGACAGGCGCTCGCGCACGGCGCGCTCCACGCGCACCAGGCCGATGCGGAAGGTGTTTTCCGCCATTTCGCCCACCGAACGCACGCGGCGGTTGCCCAGGTGATCGATGTCGTCGACGGTGCCGTGACCGTTCTTGATTTCGATCAGCACCTTCAGCACGTCGAGGATGTCGGAACTGTCGCCTTGCGAGGCCACCAGCGACTGCGCCTCTTCGTCCTTCCGCTCACCGAAGTACTTGTAGTCGTACAGCACGCCCGGACCGAGAATGTCCTTGCGGCCGACGCGACGATTGAACTTCATGCGGCCCACGGCCGACAGATCGTAGCGGTCGAAGGTGAAGAACAGGTTGAAGAACAGGTTCTGCGCAGCTTCCTTGGTCGGCGGCTCGCCCGGACGCATCATGCGATAGATTTCCACCAGCGCTTCGAGCTGCGTCTTGGTGTTGTCGATGCGCAAGGTGTGCGAGATGTACGCACCGCGATCCAGATCGTTCACGTACAGGGTCGGCAGCGTTTCGATGCCGGCCTTGCGGAAGTTCTCCAGCTGTTCGGCACTGATTTCGTCGTTGGCCGACGCCAGCAGCTCGCCGGTCTTCGGGTCGACGACATCGGTGGCCAGGATGCGGCCGACCGGATAGTCGTCCGGCACTTCCAGCGCCGTGATGTTTTCAGCGGCAAGCTGGCGCACGTGGCGCGCAGTAATACGCTTGCCGGCTTCCACCAGCACCTTGTCGCCGATCATCAGGTCGAAGCTCAGCGTTTCACCGCGCAGGCGCTCGGCGACGAGCTCCAGCGTGGTACCGCCCTTCTTACCCAGATGGAATACGTTGTGCTCGAAGAAGATGCCGAGCATCTCTTCGTTGCTGTAGCCCAGCGCACGCAGCAACACAGTCACCGGCAGCTTGCGGCGACGGTCGATACGGGTGAACAGCGCATCCTTGGGATCGAACTCGAAATCGAGCCACGAGCCGCGGTAAGGAATCACGCGCGCAGAGAACAGCAGCTTGCCCGAACTGTGCGTCTTGCCGCGGTCGTGGTCGAAGAACACGCCCGGCGAACGGTGGAGCTGCGATACGATCACGCGCTCGGTACCGTTGATGATGAAAGTGCCGGTGTCGGTCATGAGCGGAATTTCGCCCATGTAGACTTCCTGCTCCTTCACGTACTTCACGGCCTTCTTGGAGGCCGGACTGTCCTTGTCGTAGATCACCAGGCGCACGGTGACGCGCAGCGGCGCGCCGAACGTCATGCCGCGATTGCGGCACTCGCGTTCGTCGAACGGCGGCTCACCGAGACGGTAGTCGACATATTCAAGGGCGGCGTTACCCGAATAGCTCACGATCGGGAACACGGACTTCAATGCGGCGTGCAGACCTTTGTCTTCGCGCTGCTTGGGAGCAACGTACTCCTGCAGGAATTCACGGTAGGAATCGGTCTGGATCGTCAGCAGGTTGGGTACGCCCAGTACGGGCGGACGCTTGCCGAAATCCTTGCGGATGCGCTTCTTCTCGGTAAACGAGTAGGTCATGGTCGGTGACGCCTCGGTTCGCTGTGGCGCCGGTGGTGCACGCACCGGCTAAATTGGGAAAGCTTGGATCTGGGGGATCGTGAATAGCGGCTCTTGCTTGCAAAACCCTATTCGCGATGCCCTACATCCAGAGCGTCCGTGCCTGTTGTGCTTAAAGAGAGCTCCTGCCCTTTTTAAACTCGCCCGGTGCGGACCGGGCTCCGATGAACCAGGCACAAAGCGCCTGGTTCACGACGGACCATCCATGGCCCGCGAACAGCTCCGTACAAATGTTCTGCTGGAGCTAGGTTCTTGAAGCGGCCAAAGCCCGGGGATTTACATCCCCAGGCTTGGCTTGACGCTAGGTCAAACTGACGGCGCGCAAGAGCGCCAATTACTTCAGTTCGACCGTGGCGCCGGCAGCTTCGAGGTCCTTCTTGAACTTCGCAGCATCATCCTTCGAAGCGGCTTCCTTCACGACGCCACCGGCTTCGGTCAGGTCCTTCGCTTCCTTCAGGCCCAGGCCGGTGATGGCGCGGACGGCCTTGATCACGTCGACCTTCTTGTCGCCGGCGCTCTTCAGGATGACGTCGAATTCGGTCTGCTCTTCAGCAGCCGGGCCGGCAGCGGCCGGACCAGCAGCCACGGCAACCGGGGCAGCGGCGGACACGCCAAACTTTTCTTCGATGGCCTTGACCAGCTCCATCACTTCCATGAGCGACTTGGCGGCAACGGCTTCAACGATCTGTTCGTTGGAAAGGGACATTTTGATTTACCTCTGGAAATGGATTCGGTTTAGATCGGCGTCGAACTTAGGCGGACTCGGCTTCGGCCGGTGCGGCTTCGCCACCACCCTGCTTGTCGGCCACGGCCTTGACGGCGCGGGCAAACATCGCAGCGGGTTCGGCCAGCACGCGGGCCAGCATGGCCAGTGCCTGTTCGCGGGTCGGCAGCGAGGCCAGCACTTCAACGTGCGCAGCCGGCAGCAACTTGCCTTCCACCGATACAACTTTCGCCTTCAGCTTGTCGTTGCTCTTGGCGAATTCCTTGATCAGACGACCGGCAGCGCCGGGTTCTTCCGTCGAGAATGCATACAGCAGCGGACCGGTCAGGGCGTCCTTGACGACCTCGAACTCGGTACCAGCCACAGCGCGCGCGGCGAGCGTATTCTTGACAACTTTCAAGAAAACGCCGGATTCGCGAGCCTTCTTGCGCATCGCGGTCATCTGTTCGACCGTGGTGCCTGCATACTCGGCAGCGACCAAGGAGTGAGCCTTCGCGGCGATTTCAGCCAGTTCGGCGACTACTTCTTGCTTCTGAGAGAGATTCAGAGCCATGTTTCACTCCTCTTGTGAACTCCGCTTACGGCTCCTGCCGCGTGCGGTCCTGAGCGATGCCGTCCTTGACATCGGGGACTCGAGGTCCCGGGTGGTGGCCTTTCCAGAGCAATTCCAGAAGGGGCAGCACCATCTACGCAGGCTGGTGATTTAAGCGACCCCGTTGGCGGCGACGGCGATTCCTTTGCCAGATCGAGCTCCCTGCCCGTCGTCGTCGCGCGCTGGTCGCGCCTGCGGTCTTTGACGGCGGCTCCGGCCGAAGCCGGGGCTACCCTCAAAAACTGCCTGCGCGGAAAACGATCTCCACGCAGGACTTGAACTTGTTACTTGGCCGAGGTCGCAGACAGGGTCGAGGTATCGACCGGCACGCCCACGCCCATCGTGCTGGACAGCGCGATCTTCTGCAGGAACTGGCCCTTGGCCGTGGCCGGCTTGGCCTTCAGCAGATCGCCGATCAGCGCGTTCAGGTTGTCGGCCAACTGGTTGGCTTCAAAACTGGCCTTGCCGATGGTGGCGTGGATGATGCCCGCCTTGTCGTTACGGAACTTCACCTGGCCTGCCTTGGCGTTCTTGACGGCCGTGACGACGTCGGCGGTGACCGAGCCGTCCTTCGGGTTCGGCATCAGGCCACGGGGGCCGAGCAGCTGACCCAGCTTACCGACCACGCGCATGGCGTCCGGCGTAGCGATCACGCGACCGAAGTCGAGATCACCGGCCTGCATGCGCTCGGCCAGGTCGTCCATGCCGACGGCATCGGCGCCGGCCGCCTTGGCGGCTTCGGCCTTTTCACCGGCCGGGCAGAACACCGCAACCTTGACGGTCTTGCCGGTGCCGTGCGGCAGCAGCGAGGAGCCGCGCACGCCCTGGTCGGACTTCTTCGCATCGATGCCCAGACGCACCGCCACGTCCACCGACTCGGCGAACTTGGCCTTGGCGTTGTCCTTGACGATCTTGAGGGCTTCTTCCAGGCCGTAGATCTTGCCCGGCTGCACTGCCGCCTGGGCGGCCTTCATACGCTTCGTGAGCTTTGCCATGTTCTTAGCCCTCCACCACAAAACCCATGCTGCGGGCGCTACCGGCAATGGTGCGCACCGCGGCGTCCAGATCGGCAGCCGTCAGATCCGGCTCTTTCTGCTTCGCAACGTCTTCCAGCTGCTTGCGGCTGATCTTGCCCACCTTGTCGGTGTTCGGCTTGGACGAGCCCTTGGCGATACCGGTGACCTTCTTGATCAGCACGGAGGCCGGCGGGGTCTTGGTGATAAAGGTGAAGCTACGGTCCGAGTAGGCGGTGATGATCACCGGGATCGGCAGACCCGGCTCCATCTTCTGCGTGGCTGCATTGAACGCCTTGCAGAATTCCATGATATTCAGGCCGCGCTGACCGAGGGCCGGGCCCACGGGCGGCGACGGGTTGGCCTGACCGGCCTTGACCTGCAGCTTGATATAACCGACAACTTTCTTTGCCATTGGAGTTTCCTCGCGAGTTCAAGCGCCTTGCGGCTCCTCGCTGTGCACAATCCCTGGTGGGAGGGGACCTCGCGATCCTGCGAAATCCAGAAATACGGACACGCCGAGTCAAAAGACCCCGGCGTGAACCGCGTAGTTTAGAGATGAAAGGGGCTTTAAGCAAGCCCTGTGCCGAAAAGCCGTTTTAGGCCTTCTCGACCTGCCCGAACTCCAGCTCGACCGGGGTTGAGCGGCCGAAAATCAGCACCGCCACGCGGAGGCGGCTCTTTTCGTAGTTGACTTCCTCGACCACGCCGTTGAAGTCGTTGAACGGACCATCGGTGACGCGAACCATCTCGCCTGGCTCGAACAGCACCTTAGGCTTGGGCTTTTCCACGCCCTCGCGGACGCGGCTGAGAATGGTGTCCGCTTCGCTGTCGCGAATGGGCAACGGCCGATCGGCGGTGCCGCCGATAAACCCCATGACCTTCGGAGTTTCCTTCACCAGATGCCAGCATTCGTCATCGATACGCGGGGCCTTGCCCTCGGTATCGGTCTCGATCTGCACCAGCACATAGCCCGGGAAGAATTTGCGCTCGCTGCGGCGCTTCTGGCCGCTGCGCATTTCCACCACTTCTTCGGTGGGTACCAGCACTTCGCCGAACTTCTCTTCCATACCGGTGCGCGCGATGCGCTCCACCAGCGCCTTCTTCACCTGGTTTTCGAAGCCGGAATAGGCATGGACGACATACCAACGCTTGCTCATCGCACGCTCCTCACGAACCCAGCTTGAGCAGCCAGTCGAGCACGACCGACTTCAGGAAAAGATCAATAAGTCCCAGCAAGATCGACAAAACGACCACTACGACCATGATGACGCCGGTAGTCTTGATGGTTTCGTCACGCGTGGGCCAGACAACCTTGCGCATTTCGAACTGCGATTCCGCCATGAAATGGCGGGCGCGCCGGCCCGGACCGGTGAATGCGGCAATAGCCACCGCCACGATCACAGCCAGCAGGATGGTGATCAGGCGCACCGGCGAAGACGCCCCGGTGTTGCCGAGATAGGTGTATCCGACGATGCCGGCCGCCAGCACCAGCACGGCCAGCACTAGCTTGCCGATATCGGCGCCGCTCGTGCCTTTGGTCTGTTCAGCCTTGGTATTCATGCGCATCGTACGGATGAATCGACCGGCCCCTGGGCCCGCAACGACACACCCGCCATCGTTCCTCGAAAAAAGATGGCACGCCAGGAGGGACTCGAACCCCCAACCTGCGGTTTTGGAGACCGCTGCTCTGCCAATTGAGCTACTGGCGTACGTTCTGGTAATTAAAAGTGAAGTCGCTCGCTTTGCCTGCCGTAAAGCTGCGCTTTGCGCTGCAAGGGCCTGGCGGATGCCCCGCCCTCGCGCTTTACAGCCCGCATCACGGGCGACTTCCCATTTTACTGCTTACTTGGTGATCTTGGCGACGACGCCGGCGCCGACCGTGCGGCCACCTTCGCGGATCGCGAAACGCAGGCCTTCGGTCATCGCGATCGGGGCAATCAGCGTCACCGAGATCTTCACGTTGTCGCCCGGCATCACCATTTCAACGCCTTCCGGCAGCTTGATCGCGCCGGTCACGTCGGTGGTGCGGAAGTAGAACTGCGGACGGTAGTTGCTGAAGAACGGGGTGTGACGACCACCTTCTTCCTTCGACAGCACGTAGATCTCGCCTTCGAACTCGGTGTGCGGGGTGATCGAACCCGGCTTGGCCAGCACCTGGCCGCGCTCCACGTCTTCACGCTTCGTGCCGCGCAACAGCAGGCCCACGTTGTCGCCCGCCTGACCCTGATCCAGCAGCTTGCGGAACATTTCAACGCCGGTCACCGTCGTCTTCACCGTCGGCTTCAGGCCCACGATTTCGATTTCGTCACCGACCTTGATGATGCCCGTCTCCACGCGACCGGTCACCACCGTACCGCGGCCGGAGATCGAGAACACGTCTTCCACCGGCATCAGGAATGCCTTGTCCAGCACGCGCACCGGCTCCGGAATGTAGCTGTCCAGCGCGTCCACCAGCTTGATGATCGCCGGCACGCCGATTTCCGACTGGTCGCCTTCCAGCGCCAGCTTGGCCGAACCATGAACGATCGGGGTGTCGTCGCCCGGGAATTCGTACTTGGACAGAAGTTCACGCACTTCCATCTCCACCAGCTCCAGCAGCTCGGCGTCGTCCACCATGTCGGCCTTGTTCAGGAACACGACAATGTACGGCACGCCCACCTGGCGCGACAGCAGGATGTGTTCGCGCGTCTGCGGCATCGGGCCGTCAGCGGCCGAGCACACCAGGATCGCGCCGTCCATCTGCGCCGCACCCGTGATCATGTTCTTCACGTAGTCGGCGTGGCCCGGGCAGTCCACGTGTGCGTAGTGGCGGTTCGGCGATTCGTATTCCACGTGCGCCGTCGAGATCGTGATGCCGCGCGCCTTCTCTTCCGGCGCTGCGTCGATCGCGTCGTACGCCTTGAATTCACCACCAAAACGCTCTGCACCGACCTTCGTCAGCGCCGCCGTCAGCGTCGTCTTGCCGTGATCCACGTGACCAATCGTGCCCACGTTCACGTGCGGCTTGGTGCGTTCGAATTTACCCTTTGCCATGAGCGTTAGATCCCGATGGAGTCAGTGAGTGATGAAGAAACTTGGTTGATCAGGCGATACCGCGAAAGCCGTATGCGGTGGTGCTCATGACTGGAATCGAACCAGCGACCTCTTCCTTACCAAGGAAGTGCTCTACCGACTGAGCTACATGAGCAAAAAAATCACAGCGACGAGATCAATGGAGCGGGAGACGGGAATCGAACCCGCACCATCAGCTTGGAAGGCTGAGGTTCTACCATTGAACTACTCCCGCCCTGCGCGGAACTCGTCAATCAAACCGCAACAGCGTACTTCCGTTCGCCCTTGCAGCCTGTTTTCCAGCACCGCCCGGTTACCCTGGACAGTGACTGGTGGAGGGAGGTGGATTCGAACCACCGAAGGCGTAAGCCAGCAGATTTACAGTCTGCCCCCGTTGGCCGCTTGGGTATCCCTCCAACAAAGAACGGCTATTGTGTGGATCGGAGGCGTATGTGTCAACACCTTGACGACACTGAACAGCGGTTTTTTCGAGTTTTTTCCGATCAAACCGATGAAGCTGCTCAGTCGTTTCCGGCACCGCGCGTATCAACCAGCTGCTCCATGCTCTTGGAGAGCTCCAGCAGATGCAGCGCCTTCTCTTGCAGGCGGCGCTCATTGTCGTCGCGCGGCGTCCATTGCGGCACCGGCGTAGGCTTGCCATCCGGCTTGTCCAAAGCCACGAACACCATCACGCAGCTGGTCGCCAGGCGCTCCTCGCCCGTGCGCAGGTCGCGCGCCAGGACATCCACGGCCATCTGCATACTGGAACGGCCGGTATGAATCAGCTTGGCCCGCACACTGACCAAGTCGCCAATCAGGATCGGCTTGACGAACTGGATGCCGCTGACCGCCGCCGTCACGCAATACGCCCCGCTCCAACCCACCGCGCAGGCATAGCCGGCCTGATCGATCCATTTCATCACCATGCCGCCATGCACCTTGCCGCCGAAATTGACGTCGGTGGGCTGGGCAAGAAAACGGAAAGTCACTTCGTGCTGCTGGCCTGACATGCGATCTCCAACATCCGGAATCAACGGCCGGAAAGCTGCATTATGCCCGCTTGCGGCCCGGCGTCGGCAGAATCATTTTCATCGGCGTGACGCGCAGGCCATGATGCGCAATCTGCTCAGGCCCCGTCGCGCGAAAGCCCAGTCGCAGATACACCGGCACACCACAACGCGTGGCGTTGAGCGTAAAGCGGCGCGTACCGGCCCGGCGCACGGCATCCCGCATGGTTCGCTGCCACAAGCGCCGGGCAATGCCCTGCCCCTGATAGCGCGTCCCGACGAAAAGATGGACCAGGTGACAATCGTCCCGCATGCCCGAAACACCCACCAGCACGTCGGCCAGGTAGCCCAGGTAAAAACGCTGGCCTGTGCAGATTTTTTCGCGCAAGGACTTCGCATTGATGCGGGAAATGAATGCCTGCCCAGCTTCGCGCGACTGATCCGGCAGGATCCAGCGACGCGCTACGCGACGTATCAGGACGGCGATCGCCGGTGCATCGTCCGGACGCGCGAGCCGCACCCTCAAAATCGGTTGAGACATGGCCCCACCCTGGCACATCTAAGGTGCAGCCAGCATCTGCGCATAAAAAAAGCCCCGCAAGTGCGGGGCTTTGATGCTATCGAAATCGACGATTACACATTGAACAGGAAGTGCAGCACGTCGCCGTCCTTCACCACGTAATCCTTGCCTTCCTTGCGCAAACGCCCCGCAGACGCCGCACCGGACTCGCCCTTGTACTGGATGAAGTCGTCGTAGCTCACCGTTTCGGCACGGATGAAACCGCGCTCAAAATCGGTGTGGATGACCCCCGCCGCCTGCGGTGCGGTAAAGCCACGCTTGATGGTCCAGGCGCGCACTTCCTTCACGCCTGCGGTGAAGTAGGTTTGCAGGTTGAGCAACTTGTAACCGGCGCGGATCACGCGGTTGAGGCCGGGTTCTTCCAGGCCGAGATCCTTCAGGAATTCGTCGCGATCGGCGTCGTCGAGTTGAGCCATCTCTTCTTCGATCGCGGCGCATACCGGCACCACCTCGGCCCCTTCCGTGACAGCACGAGCACGCACGGCATCCAGATGCGGATTGTTTTCAAAACCGTCTTCACGCACGTTGGCGATGTACATCAGCGGCTTGAGGGTAAGCAGGAAAAGATCGCGCACGAGCGCTTTTTCTTCGTCATCCAGGCCAAGGCTGCGTGCGCTCTTGCCTTCATTGAGACCGGCCGCAAGCTTCTGCAGCACCGGCTTCTTGGCCACAGCCTCTTTGTCGTTGGCCTTGGCTGCGCGTTCGGCGCGGTTCAGTGCCTTCTCGACCGAATCCAGGTCGGCCAGCGCCAACTCGGTATCGATGGTTTCGATATCCGCGATGGGATCGACCTTGCCCGCCACGTGCACGATGTCGCTGTGTTCGAAACAGCGCACGACGTGAGTGATCGCATCCACTTCGCGGATGTGCGCCAGGAACTTATTGCCCAGCCCTTCGCCCTTCGATGCGCCAGCCACCAGGCCCGCGATGTCGACAAATTCCACCGCGGTCGGAATGACCTTCTGCGGATTGACGATATCCGACAGCGCCTGCAGGCGCGCATCCGGTACCGGCACCACCCCAACGTTCGGCTCGATAGTGCAGAACGGGAAATTCGCCGCGGCAATGCCTGCCTTGGTCAAGGCGTTGAACAGGGTGGATTTGCCGACGTTAGGCAGGCCGACGATGCCGCATTTGATGCCCATGGTTCGAAGTCCAGGAATAAGAAATCTGAGAACGGAATGGTAAAACGCCCAGCCGACCGTTTAACGTTTTTCGGGCGTGTGAAGCTGCTGCATCGCTTTGTCGAATTGCCCATCAACCGCCAGCGGCAACACGTCCAGCGTCCGCCCAATGCCGTCGATGATGGCGTCTTCATCCTTGGCGGAGGGACGACCCAACACCCATGGCGTCACTTGGTCGCGATGCCCGGGATGACCGATGCCGACGCGCAAACGATGGAATTTGCCGTGACCGATGTGCGTGATGATGTCGCGCAGGCCGTTCTGGCCGCCATGACCGCCATCGAACTTCAAGCGTACTGTGCCAGCCGAAAGGTCCAGCTCATCGTGTGCAACGAGGCATTCTTCCGGCTCGATCTTGTAATAGCGCAGCGCGGAGGCGACAGCGATGCCGCTCTTGTTCATGAACGTGGCGGGCTTCAGCAACCACACCGGCTCGCCACCGATGCGCACCTTGCAGGTTTCGCCGTGCAGCTTGCCGTCGAAACCGAAGCGCTCGCCCTGCCCCGATGCCAGGGCGTCAACAAACCAGAACCCGGCATTGTGCCGGGTTCTGAGGTATTCGGTACCGGGGTTGCCCAGTCCGACAATGAGTCGTAGACCCGCCATCTATCAGTTAGCCACCTACCCCGCCCTCTCCCGCGCAGAGAGAGGGAAAGGCAAGCAAAGGCTTACTTCTTTGCGGCGTCGCCGGCCGGCTTGGCCTCGGCTTCGGCACCTTCGGCTGCCGGCGCCGCGTCGACTTCTTCCTGCACGAACGCAGCGGTCACCACGGCCACGTCGTGATCGGCGCCCAGGTGCAGGGCCGGAATTTCAACGTTGGCCGGCAGCTTGAGCTGCGACAGGTGAACGATGTCGCCAGGCTTGAGGTCGACCAGGTCGAGTTCGATGAACTCCGGCAGATCCTTCGGCAGGCAGGACACTTCCACTTCGTTGAGGTTGTGCGAGATCACCACGCCAGCGGTCTTGCCGGCGGCTGACTTTTCCTGGTTCAGGAAGTGCAGCGGCACATTCACGCGAATCGCTTCGTTCTCGTTGATGCGCAGGAAGTCCATGTGCAGCATCTGCTGCTTGAACGGATGCTTCTGCCAGTCGCGCACCAGCACCTTCTGCACCTTGCCGTCGACGTTCAGGTCGAGCACCGAGGAGAAGAACCACTCGTGCTTGGCGGCGAGCAGGATGGTGTTGTGCTCGATCTGGATGCTTTCAGCGGGCTGGCCCGCACCGTAAACGACGGCCGGCACGAAAGCCGCGCGACGCAGGCGGCGGCTCGCACCTTTCCCCTCGTCCTTGCGGCTCTGAGCCAGAATCTCATGAGTCTTTGCCATGTCAGTATTGCCTTGAGTTTGGAAAGCCGCCTCGCGGCAGCCAGACTGACTCCCCCGCGACCAGAGGAGCCGGATTGCCCGCCCTGACGGACGGAAAAGCGGGTAAGTATACAGAAAATGGCGCGCTTTGGCGTGCCCTCCGCGCCGGGGAGAGCGACTCAGCAGCCACCGAGGCACCAGGAAGCGAAGCTTCAGGGAAGCTCGGGACGAGCCCCACCCCTCACCTCTATCCCCTCCCCGGCAGGGAGAGGAGGCATAGCGACTTAGTCGATGTAGAGCGAACTTACCGACTCGCCGAAGGCGATACGGCGGATCGTCTCGGCCAGCAGCTCGGCCACCGAGAGCTGGCGGATCTTGGCGCAAGCCTTGGCTTCGTCGCGCAACGGCAGGGTGTTGGTGACCACCAGCTGATCGAGCTGGGAGCCTTCGATATTGCGGATCGCAGCGCCCGACAGCACCGGGTGCACGCAGTAGGCCACTACCTTGCGGGCGCCGCGCTCCTTCAGGGCGGCGGCGGCGGCGCACAGCGTGCCGGCGGTGTCGACGATGTCATCCACCATGACGCAGGTCTTGCCCTCGACGTCGCCAATGATGTTCATCACCGTGGCCACATTGGCCTTGGGACGGCGCTTGTCGATAATGGCCAGGTCGGCATCGTCCAGGCGCTTGGCGATGGCGCGGGCGCGGACTACGCCACCCACGTCCGGGCTGACCACGATCAGGTCGTCCATGCTGTAGTTGCGCCAGATGTCGGCCAGCAGGATCGGCGAGGCGTAGACATTGTCCACGGGCACGTCGAAGAAACCCTGGATCTGGTCGGCGTGCAGGTCCACCGTCAGTACGCGATCCACACCAGCGGTGCCAATCAGGCGGGCGACCAGCTTGGCGGTAATCGGCACGCGGGCGGAACGCGGGCGGCGGTCCTGGCGGGCGTAGCCGAAGTACGGGATGACCGCGGTGACGCTGGCGGCGGAGGCACGCTTGAGCGCGTCGACCAGGGTCAGCAGCTCGAACAGGTTCTCGGCGCTTGGCGCGCCGGTCGGCTGCAGCACGAACACTTCCTGCCGGCGGACGTTCTCTTCGATTTCGATCTGCACTTCGCCGTCGCTGAACTTGCCGACGAGGGCCTTGCCTAGCGGCACTCCCAGTCGATGAGCGACATCTTCGGCCAAGGCACGGTGAGCGTTGCCGGCAAACAGCATCGGGCTGGACGTATCCACGGTTGTTTCCTCAGAAACCAGGCCATTGTGTGAATGGCTGGGGCGGTAGGATTCGAACCTACGCATGCGGGAATCAAAATCCCGTGCCTTAACCAGCTTGGCGACGCCCCAGTATTACTCGTTTTGTCGTTTGCTTCCCGGCGGCTGGCTAGCCTGTTGCAGCGTGGCGCGCGAGCGCCCGATGCAACGGCGACAGACCTACACCCTCGACCACCCGGGCCGTGAACGTAGCCGGACAGCGCCTGGCGACTGCCTCAGCCCGCTCGGGCGTTGCCGTTTCGAGAAAAGCACAACCACTGCTGCCGGAAAGCCGCGCGTGGCCGTGGCTTCCGAGCCAGTCCAATGCCGCAGCGACCCGCGGGTAGCGCGTGCGAACGACTTGCTCGAACACGTTCTCCAACGTTTCGCCGGAAGCAAAGGATGAAATTGTGGCGGGGGCCGCAATGCGTGTCAATTCAGTTGCTTGAAATATTTCCTCGTGCGGCACGTTTTCGTGCGCGTCAACCAGTACGTACCAGCGCCGCGGAAGCTTGATCGGCTTGATGCGCGCACCCGCGCCCGTAACCCAGGCGGACCGGCCACGCACGAACATCGGCACGTCCGGACCAAGCTCTCGCCCCAGGTCCGCCAACTCGTCGACGCCCAAGCCGCAGCGCCACACGTGATTCAAGGCAAGCAGCACGGTCGCAGTCACGGAGCTGGCGCGATCGAGGCCATCGGCCACGTCGATGCGTTTTTCGATGACGATATCCACCCCAGCGCGCGCGCCGAAGCTTTCACGCAACCACTGCGCGGCACGCATGGCAACTGCGCTTTCCGAATGGATCGTTTCGTCGGCGCGAGCACGTACGCGAACCTCGTCGCTCCAATCGAGCAGACGCATCACCTGCTGAATTTCGGGTTGCCCGTCCTCGCTCACCCCGATCAGGTTTGCCAACAGATCCAGCTTGGCCGGTGCCGGCCACACACTCCATTCGAGCGCATCGGGCGGCGACAGCGGACGCGACATGAATACCCGCAGCTCGTCGGGAAATCCATTTTCCCGATCTCGCTCACGCGCGTAGGCAAAGGCAGCATCGTGCTTGTCGACCGCCACGAAACCATGCTTGGCGTAGAAAGGTGCATTCCAGGGCACATCTGCCAAGGTACCCAGATCCACGCGCCGGTATCCGGCTGCACGCGCCCAATCACAGGCGTGCTCCAGCAAGGCCGCGCCCACGCCGCGCCGCCCGTATTCGGGCAATACGTCAATCTCGGCAATGCCCGCGACGTCGCCGCCGTGCTCGGTATCCAACCAGATGAAACCGACGGGGTCGGCATGCCCGTCCAATATGGCCACCCACACGAGGCCGCGCTGGATTTCCTCCTCCAGTTGCTCGGGCGGAATCGACACGGCTGAATAAAACCGCCACGCGCGGTGCGTGCGAAACATTTCGACGGCGGCACGCTCGATGGCGCAAATGGCTTTGACGTGCGCCCTGTTGGCTGGCTCAATACGGAAAGACATGATCGTGCGCGCTTATTGCATCGTCCAGGAACCAATCGACAACCGCACCGAATAAGGCGGCTTGTCGGCAAACACCTTCTTGGGCAAAGGCGGCTGGCGAGTCGCATCCCATGCTCGATAGCTCACCGCCCAGCCATCCTGCTGCAACAACGAGGGCAACTTGTCGTCGCCAAAGCTGAGTTCCGCGTTCGCGCCCTGCATGCGCACACCAAGGACCCATGCGCGCAATTCATCCAGCGGAACATCCCAGCCCAGGGCCTGACGCATCAACGCCTCGGCATTGGGCCCGCGCAGGGGGCCGCCCTGCAAGCCTTCCAGCAAGGCTCCGTCCGGGCCGCCGGTGAGACGAAAGCTCTCGCCGGTAATCGGCATGCTGAGAGTGAAATCGTAGTGGTCGCCATTCTGGATCCAGGTCAGCGCGCCGGACCCTGCCTTTTTGCCGTTGGACAGGCCAAGCTTGCCTTGCAAGGTCCAATGGTCGGTGTTCGCCAATTGCTGCTCGCGTTCTGCCTGTTGCGCCAGCGAAACGGCATCGCCCGGGTTGCGGATGACTTGCCTGGGCGCGCACGCAGCGAGCAGCAGCGGTGCGAACGCCGCGAAAAAACGTAGCGATGACTTCATGGTTCGAGGCGCTTCAAGGTTTGTTGCAGAGTGGGGTTTTGGGGATCCATGCGGCGCACCTGGTCAAAGACCTGCTGCGCCTGATCGTGCTGCCCCTGCTTCCACAGCACTTCGCCCAGGTGTACGCCCACGTCCGCATCTTTGCCCGCCTGCCACGCATTGCGCAGCACCTCGGCGGCCTGGTTCAGATGACCGAGACGGTATTGCAGCCAGCCCCACGAATCGGCAATCGACGGATCATCCGGCTTGGCGGCGCGCGCGGCGGCGATCAGCTTTTCCGCTTCCGGCAAATCGCGCCCGGCATCGGCCAAGGTGAAGCCGAGCGCATTGCTGGCGTCGATATCGTCCGGCTTGATCTTCAACAGATGGCGAAAATCCGCCACCGCCTGATCAATTTTGCCGATCTCCGCGTAGGCGAGACCTCGGCCATACAAAAGATCGGGATCGTCTGGCGCCACCTGCAAGGCATGGCTGAAAGCATTGGTGGCTTCCACATAGCGCTTGTCGCGTAAGTACAGATCCGCGTCGACCTCATAGGCGCGCCGCAGTTGTGCCGGTTGATCGAGATAGTCGGTCTGCATCTCCGCCAGCTGTTGATGCGCCTCGGCACTACGGCCCAGATCCTGCAGCAGGATCGCCGTGCGCAGGTCGGCATCGAAAGCATGGGTGTCGTCGTCCGATACCTGGTCGTACCACTTCAAGGCGTCCTCTTTGCGACCAAGCACTTCGGCCAACTGCCCCAGCAGATAGGCACTGGCCTCACGCACATCGGCAGGCGCCTGGGACAGCTGCTGGTACACCTGCCCCAAGGATTTGTTGTCCTTGGCACTGGCCGCCAGGGCGGCGCGCATGGCGTAGGTCTGGGCGTTCTGCGGCCCCTTCTCCAGCATCTTCGACGCCTGGGCATATTGGCCGCTCTGTCCCAGCAAGGAAGCATAGGTCAGGCGCAGGCCGATATTGCTGGGATCCTTTACCTGGGCCTGCTTCAACAAGGTGAGCCCGCCGTTGCGGTCGCCGTTGTCGAGCTTGAGCTGCGCGGCCCATGCATAGGTCTCGGAGGTGCCGAAGCGCTTCAGGGCTTCATCGGCAATCTGTTCCGCGTAAGCATGGCGCCCTAATTGCTCGCCCAGCTGGCTCATCGCCAGCCAGGCCTTGGGATCGGCCGGCAGCTTGGCCGGCGTAGCCAGCGATTCCAGCAGATTGGAGGCCAGGGCTGCGTCCCGGCTGCCGATGAGCACGCGCCCGAACATCCGCCAGGCGTCCTTGTCACCACTGGCCAGCAGCAGCGAAAGCTGCTGGCGGGCCTGCTCGGTCTGCCCTTGCTCCACAGCCAGTTCGGCGCGCGCCTGGGCAAGCTGCGCCGGGGTGGCGCCCAATGTCTGCCAGCGGTCGATGGCGCGGCCGGCAGCGTCCGGATCGTGGGTGGCGATCGCCAAGGCCGTCGCCTTGCCGGCGACTTCGGGATCGCCTGAAATCATCATCGCTTTGCCGTAAGCCTGCGAAGCGCCCTTGAGATCGGAGCTGGACAACGCCAGTTCACCGGCCATGAGCTGGGCCAGAAGATCGTGGTCCAGGTCAGGCGTGGCAACGGTCATCCGTGCCAGGGGCTGCGCCGACGCCTTGGAGGCGACGCCAGTCCGCTCGGGCATCGCAGCACAACCCGCCATGGCGAGCGCCACCAACCCCACAGCTACATACTGCCGCACTTGCTTGAACTTGACCGCTCCGCTCAGCACACTATTCCTCCACACCTTCTGTCGGTTCCGGTCACATCCGGCCATGCCTAGTCTACGCCGGCCAACGCCCGCCGCCTCCCATCGCATCACGTCATGAAGCTGATCGCCCTTGGGCTCAACCACCTCACAGCGCCGGTCAGCCTGCGCGAGCAGGTGGCGTTTGACGACGATGCAACCGGCAGCGCGCTGCGCGACCTGGCGCAACAGCCAGGCGTGGACGAGGCCATGATTCTTTCCACCTGCAATCGCACCGAGCTTTACGTAAGCGTCGCGGCGGGTGCCGAGAACGTGCCGCAGGAGTGGTTCAACCGCCACCATCATCTGACTCCGGGGAAGCTTGACGAGTTCCTCTACCGACATGATGACGAAGCGGCCGTGAGGCATGTGTTTCGGGTGGCCACCGGCCTGGACTCCATGGTGCTGGGCGAGCCGCAGATCCTCGGCCAGGTGAAGGATGCCTATCAGCAGGCCCGCGACGCCAGCGCCCTGAAGACACCGATGGACCGTCTGCTGCAGCACACCTTTGCGGTGGCCAAGCGCGTGCGCACCGACACCCGCATTGGCGCACACACGGTATCGGTGGCGTTTACCGCCGTACGCCTCGCGGAAAGGGTCTTTACCGACCTGCGCCAGGCTTGCGTGCTGTTGATCGGCGCAGGCGACACCATCGAACTGGCCGTACGGCACCTGGCGGAAAAGCAGGTGCGCCGGCTGATCGTCGCCAATCGCACACTGGAAAATGCGCAGGACCTTGCGAGCCGCCACGGCGGCTATGCAATCGCCCTGCACGATCTTCCGCAACACCTTGCCGAAGCGGACATTGTGATCGCCTCCACCGCCGCCCGGCAGCCGGTACTCACCCGCCCCATGGTGGAAAAAGCCATTGCGGCGCGCCGCCGCAAACCGATGTTCATGGTGGATATCGCCGTGCCGCGCGACATCGAGCCGGCCGTGGGCGAGCTTGACGACGTGTATCTCTACGGCATCGACGACCTGCGGCAAGTCATCGACGACAACCTTCGCTCCCGCGAAAACGCCGCGCGCGAAGCCGACGCCATCATCGACCTGCAAGTCGAGCGCTACATGGCCTGGCGTCGCGCGCTCACCGTGAAAAACCCGGCGCTGGACTTGCGCCAGCACGCCGAAACCTATCGCGACGAGGTGCTGGAAAAGGCCCGCGCGATGATCGCACGCGGCAAATCGGCGGACGAAGCGCTGGCTTTCCTCGCCAACACGCTGACCAACAAGCTGTTGCACCATCCCAGCGCCCGCCTGCGCGAAGCCGTGCTCAGCGGCGACCACGAACTGCTGCACGCCGCCGGCCGGCTGTACGGCCTGGACGAAGACGAAACTGCGGGAACGGCAGACGAATAGCGAGGGCGGCTGGCTGCCGCATCCGGTACGTTTCATCACCGCGACAGATACCTCACGCCGTCGTCCCTCCGCTCCTTGCGATGCTATCGCCTATGACACCGTCCATCCGCCGCAAACTCGAAGCCATTGCCGAACGTCACGAAGAAATCGGCCTATTGCTGGGCCAAGCCGAAGTATTGGCCGATAACACGCGCTTTCGCGAACTGTCGCGCGAATACGCCCAGCTCGAACCGGTTGCCGCCGCCATGCGCGAGCAGACTGGCATTGAACGCGAGCTGGCCGATGCGCGCGCCATGCTCGACGACCCGGAGTTGCGCGAGATGGCCGCCGATGACATCGTCCGGCTGGAGCAACGGTCCACCGAGTTGGACGGCAACCTGCAACTGCTGCTGATCCCCAAGGATCCGCGCGACGAAGCCAACCTGTTCCTGGAAGTGCGCGCCGGCTCCGGCGGCGACGAGGCCGCGATCTTCGCCGGCGACCTGTTGCGCATGTATACACGCTATGCCGAACGCCAGCGGTGGCAGGTGGAGATACTCAATGAAAATCCCGGCGAACATGGCGGCTACAAGGAAATCGTCGCCCGCATCGAAGGTCGCGGCGCGTTCTCCCGGTTGAAGTTCGAATCCGGCGTGCACTGCGTAAAGCGGGTGCCGGTCACCGAATCGCAGGGGCGCGTCCACACGTCCACGGCGACAGTGGCCGTCCTGCCTGAAATGGACGAGATCGAGACCATCGAACTCGCACCG
The DNA here is from genome assembly GCF_016904945.1 of Dyella mobilis. Taxonomy (GTDB): domain Bacteria; phylum Pseudomonadota; class Gammaproteobacteria; order Xanthomonadales; family Rhodanobacteraceae; genus Dyella_B; species Dyella_B mobilis. Next base: position 445,763 of record NZ_JADIKF010000039.1, on the reverse strand, counting down.
GCGGATTTGAAGATCGACACCTTCCGCGCCTCGGGCGCCGGTGGGCAGCACGTCAACAAGACCGACTCGGCGATCCGCATCACCCACCTGCCCAGTGGCATCGTGGTGGAGTGCCAGGACGAACGCAGCCAGCACAAGAATCGCGCCCGCGCCATGAGCCTGCTCAAGGCGCGCCTGCTGGACGAAGCCCAATCCAAGCAGGCCGCCGAACAAGCCCAGTCGCGTCGCCTGCAAGTAGGTACCGGCGATCGCAGCCAGCGCATTCGCACCTATCGCTACAAAGACAACCTGGTCACCGACCATCGCATCGGGCTGGACCTGCACCGCCTGCCCGAAATCATGCAGGGCGACCTGGAAGAATTGATCGGCACGCTCACCCGCGAACACCAGGCGGACGAACTGAAATCGCTGGCGGGCGGCTGAGACACACTCCGCGATCCCGCGAGCGCGGTACGCTTAGCCATCAAAGGGGATCTCCGAACGCCTTGCCCGAACCGTCTTCCGGCCACCGGAACGGCGGTTTCGTGAGCGAGTTGCCGAATATCTCGACCATCCATCACGACCGTGACGTGTGCCCAGCTCCATGACCGAAGCCCTGCCCAACGACATCGCCTCGACCCTGCAACGACTCAGCGAACTGCTGCAGCAGGGCGCCAATGCCGAAGCGGCCAACCTGGCTGCGCTGGCGCGCCGGCAATTCCCCGTGTCCGCGGATCTGTTCCGCTTGTACGGCGTGGCCCTGGTTCGCCTCGGCCGCCGTAAGGAGGCTCAGGTAGCCATGAACCGCGCCGCCGAACTGGCGCCGGGCAACGTGGAGGTGCAGTGCAACCTTGCCAGCATGGCCATGGCCGAAGGCAAAGTGGGGGCCGCTATCGAACGCGCGAAAAACGCACTATCCAAGGCCCCTGGCCATCCTGCCCTGCTACAGGTGCTCGGCACGGCCTATATGGCAACGGGCCAGCATGCACAGGCGCGTGACGCCTTTTCCCTGGCTGCGCAGAACATGCCGCAACACCCGTCGATCCGGCTCAATCTTGCTTCCGCGGAACTGGAACTGGGGCGCCTGCCGGAAGCCGAAGCACAGGTGCGCCAAGCGCTGCTGCAGGCCCCATCTTCCGACCTCGCGCACGCCATGCTGGGTCACTTGATGCACATGCAGCGTCGCCCCAAGGACGCCGCAGCCTCGCTGCTGCAAGCTGGCAAACTGGCCCCGAACAACGTGCAGCACGTCTTTCAGGCCGCCCTGATGCTGGACGAAGCCGGCGACCTCGAAGGAGCCGCCGAGGCTTTGGCCGACGCCCTGTCGCGAGCGCCGGAATCGATTCCCGTGATGAGCCAGTTGCTGTTCGCCCGTCGACGCCTGTGCCGCTGGCAGGACATCGACAGCTTGAGCGAACAGGTAACGCGCGCCGTATCGGAAGGTCAGCCAGGCATTCACCCTTTTGCATTCCTTGCCGAAGATACCGACGCTGCACTCCAATTGCGCTGTGCCAAAACCTACGCAGCCACGCTGGAGCAACAGGCGGCCGCGTATCGTCAGGAATTCAACATACGCCACACCGTACCGTTGCCGGACAGCCCGATCCGCATCGGCATGCTTGCCGACGGCTTCCACGAAACGGCCGTGGGCCAGCATCTGGTCGCGTTGATCGAAGCGCTTGCCGAGAGCGACCTGGATATCCACTTGTTTGCCGCCACACCGGACGATGGCGGCTCGGTACGGCGCCGCCTGGGAGCTGCCGCGACCTTGCACGACGTATCGTCGCTCAGCCGCAAGCAAGTCGCCTCCCTCATCCACGGCACCGCGATCGAGATTCTGTTCGACCTCAACGGTTATCGCGGACGTGGCAACGTGGAGTTGATGTCGCTACGGCCCGCACCCGTGCAGATCGGCTGGTTGGGTTATACGGGCAGTTCCGGCGCGCCATGGATGGATTATCTGCTGACCGATGCGATGACCATCCCGAACGAGCTGCGCGAGCACGTCAGCGAAAAAGTGATTCGACTGCCGCGCTGCCCACAGCCGAACGATCCTGGGCGCAAGCTGGCCGATCCGCCTTCGCGCGAGGCATGCGGCCTGCCGGGAAACGCGGTGGTATTCGCCTGCTTCCACGAAACCTACGTCATCAATCCGGCGGTTTTCGCCCGCTGCATGCTCATCTTGCAGCAAGTGCCCAACAGCGTGCTGTGGCTGCTCAGCGGACCTGCCGATGCAGACCAGCGTCTGCGTCAGGCCGCCAGCGCACTCGATATCGCGCCTGAGCGCCTGATTTTCATGCCCCGCTTGTCCTACGGGGACTATCTTGCGCGCTACGCGCACGTCGACCTGTATCTGGACACGCTGCCCATCAACGCCCGCGCTACCGCATCCGATGCGCTGTGGGCAGGCTGCCCCGTACTGACCCGCTCCGGCGAGACGATTTCCGGGCGCACCGTTACCAGCCTGCTGCATCACCTTGGGCTGCCGGAGCTGATCACCGCCGACAGCGTGTCCTTCATCGGCATGGCGACTGCATTGGGCAATGATCCCGATGCACTGGCTACGTTACGCCACCATCTGGTTCAACAGCGCAACAAGAGTTCACTGTTCGACATGCGCGGATTTGCAACGGACTTTCGTCGTGCCATGCTCGCCGTCAGTGCGCGCTATCGCATCGGCCGGCCTCCGACGGATCTCGATTTGTAGCCTTGCCGGGAGAACCCCATGAGCAAGCAGGACAAGCTGTACAACCACACCATGGAAGCCCTGCAGATCGAGCTGGCCGGGCTGCACCGCTGGCTGCAGCGCAGCGGCAAGCGACTGGCGGTGTTGTTCGAGGGACGCGATGCGGCCGGCAAGGGCGGCACCATCAAGCGCATCACCGAGAGCATGGATACCCGCGGCTATCGCATCGCGGCACTGGGCAAGCCCGACGAAGTGGAAGCCTCGCAGTGGTATTTCCAACGCTACGTACCGCACCTGCCCGCCGCCGGCGAACTCGTGTTGTTCGACCGCAGCTGGTACAACCGCGCCGTGGTCGAGCCAGCGATGGGCTTCTGCACCAACGATCAATACGAGGCCTTTCTCCAGGCCGCCCCGGTGTTTGAAAAGCTGCTTACCGACGACGGCATCATCCTGCTGAAATACTGGCTGGCGGTCGATCAAAAAGAGCAGGAAAAGCGTTTCGCGGATCGCGCGCGCGATCCGCTCAAGCGCTGGAAGCTCTCGCCGGTCGACCTGGCGTCCCGCAACAAATACGCCGAATTCGGCCGCTTGCGCGACACGATGATCGAACGCACCCACACCACGAACGCGCCGTGGTTCGTGGTCGATTTCAACGACCAGAAGCGTGGCCGGGTCAACTTGATCCGGCATCTGCTGGAACAGGTACCGCGTCACGACAAGCCGATACCGGCAGTAAAGCTGCCAAAGCTGAAAGGCAAACCCAAGCGCGAAAACATCGGTGAAAAAGCTCTGTGGGTACCGGATACATTCGGCGGCTGAGTTGCCGCCTCAACCTTCAGCCGACGGCAAATCCCTTCGCCACCGCCCCCGAATACTCGCTGCGCGCCACTTCATCGACGTGAGCGGCGGGCGGCCCTTGCCACAGCCAGCGTTCGAGTTCCTGCACGGCTTCGGCCGGACCATCGGCCACCACTTCCACGCGGCCATCGGCAAGATTGCGCGCATACCCGCTCAAGCCGAGCCTGACCGCTTCCTCGCGCGCGCTGGCACGGAAGAACACGCCTTGCACCTTGCCGCTGATCAGAAAACGCGCGCAACTCATCGCTCAGTGCCCGATGATGGCGCTCAATGCGGCAGGCGTAACCGGACCCATGAAATGCTTCGCCACCTTGCCGTCCGGTGCGATCAGCCAGGTCGTCGGCAAGCCCAGCGGTTGGTCGAAATCTTTCAGGGGCTTGTCCATGGTGACCTGCGCCACCGGATAGCCCACCGGATGCTTGTCGAGAAACGCCCGGATATCCGCCGGATCGGTATCGTCATACGCAATGCCGATCGCCGTGACGTTCGGATGCGTGGCTACGAAATGCGCGATATCGGGCAGTTCCTTGATGCACGGCGCGCACCAGGTTGCCCAGAAGTTCACGATCACCCAATGCCCGCGTTGCGTTCCCAGGTCGTAAGGCTTGCCATCGAGTGTCGTCACCTTCAGCGACGGCTGTGCCGGCATGGCCGCCCAGATCGGCGCGGTAACCATGCATGCAGCCAACAACAGCGACGGGGCGAACCACTTCATGTTTCCGATTCCTGCGTTTGTACGATGAGAGGCCGGGGTAGCGCGACCGGATCGACAGGATAAACCTTGTCCAGATGTGTGCCCAAGGTCCCGTGCAGCGAGTGCGCTACCTTGACCAGCAACGACAACAATTCCGGCGGCAGCTGGATCCCCGCGGCCTGCGCCTGCTCGGCAGGATGCAGGGGCAACCGGTACCGGTTGTAGCGATAGACGTGTAGAAGGTCGGTGCTGTCCAGGCTGCGGATCAATACCCAATCGCCCTTCTCGCCGCGCTGGATCAGCCCCGCTCGCGACAGATCTTCGAAGTAGGTCGCAATGGCGTCGCTGCGCAGGCACGGATCAGTCTCGCGTATTCCTGCCGGCTCCACGCCGCGCCCGGCACGCTGCGCCTCCACAAAATGGCGCAGCACCACCAGCAAGCCGAGAAACTCGGCGCCCTCCGGCATGGCATCGCACGGCTTTTGATATTCGAATGCCGAGATCGAAGCGGCCACGGAGGCACACAGGATCACGATGACCCACGACAGGTAGATCCACAACAGCAACAGAGGAATGATGGCCAGCGCGCCGTAGATCTGCTGATAGTTCTGTGCGCTGCGAACATAGTGGGTAAAACCCCAGCGCGCGATTTCGAACAACACCGCGCCCAGCAGAGCGCCTATCGCGGTGTGTCGCTTGTTGACGCGACGATTGGGAACCGTGCTGTACAGCAGCCATAGCGTTAGGAACGTCACCACGAAAGGCATCGCTCCGAGCAGCTCCTGGCCGATGCCGAGCGACTCGCCCGCGTTACGCAACATCGGCACCGCCGCCACATACGAAGTGATCGCGATGCCACCCACCACCAGTACCGGACCCAGCGTCAACGCCGCCCAGTAGAGCAACAGGCGCGGCCCCCACGGCCGGTGGTGATGCACTTGCCAGATGCGGTTGAGGCGGTCTTCGATGCTGTTCATCATCGACACGGCGCTGAACAGCATCACCAGGATGCTGATCCCGGTGAGCTTGCGCGCGTTGGAGGCGAAATCCATCAGCGCCCCCTGCACCGTCTCGCCCGCCGCGGGTACGAAATTGCTGAAGACGAAATTGATCAACGTGTCGCGCGCGTCCTCGAACATCGGAAACGCTGCGAACATGGCCAGCACGGCCACGGTCAGCGGTACCAGCGACACCAAGGTGGTATAGGACAACGCACCGGCCGTCTCGAAGCATTTGTCGTCGAGAAAGCGCTGCCAGAGAAAATGACCGAAGGTCAAGGTGCGGTCGCGATCGAAGCGCAGGTTCATGGTGCCTACTTCCCTGATATCGCCCGTACACTACCCCATTCCACGTGAACGCCCCAAACCCGATGAGCGACATTCTGGTTCTGTACTACAGCCGTCATGGACATACCGCCCAACTCGCCCGCCTGATCGCCCGGGGCGTGGAGGAAATTCCAGGTATGCACGCACGCCTGCGCCAAGTCCCTCCGGTTGCCCCAGTTACCGAAGTCGCCCAGCCGCCGGAGCCGGACGAGGGCGCGCCCTACGTGGCCAAGCAGGATCTGCACGAATGCTCGGGGCTGGCCATGGGCAGCCCCACCCGCTTCGGCAACATGGCCGCGCCCCTGAAGCATTTCCTGGACAGCACCGGTGCCGAATGGGCCAGCGGAGCCCTGGTCGGCAAACCGGCCGCGGTGTTTACCGCCACCAGCACCATGCATGGCGGCCAGGAATCCACTCTGCTCAGCATGGCCTTGCCCCTGCTCCATCACGGCATGCTTCTGCTGGGCATTCCGTATACCGAGCCTGCGCTCACCGCCACGCTGAGCGGCGGCACGCCCTATGGCGCCAGCCACGTGGCGGGGCCCAAGGGTGACAACACCATCAGCGAACACGAACGCGAACTGGCCCGCGCACTGGGCCGGCGACTGGCCGACACCGCACGCAAGCTGGCGGTCCATTCGTGAGCGCGGCGCTTTCGGCAACCTCACGCATTGCCCTGACTGCCTGGCTGGGGCTGATCGCGCTGCAATGTGCCTGGTATGCGTGGCTGTTTCCGCCGCAGCAGATTCCGTTGTGGGTCGCCCTGGCTGTAGCAGTGGTGCCTTTGCTGCTGCCGTTTCTTGCGATTCGCAACGTACGTCGTGCACTGCTCTTGGCCGGCATTCTCAGCCTGTTCTATTTCTGCCACGGCGTGGCCGAAAGCTGGAGTTCCGCGCAGGAACGCGGGGTGGCGCTGATCGAGGTGCTGCTGACGCTCGTGTTGATCGGCGCATTGGGTGCCGGCGTGAAGCGCAGGCCGAAGGCAACTTCGGGCTAGCCGAACACCACCATGCTTTGGCGGCTGAGCGCAACCGCTTCTCCGCCGGGCCCCCACAACATCACTTGCTGGCTGGTATAGCCGTCCTGCGCCGCCTGCATCTGCGCGTCGATGCGCCAGTTTTGCAACGGCAAGCCGCGGCTATCGGCAAAGCATTCCAGCATCCAGGTCAGCGAGCTCCCCGGAGTCGGCCGGTCGAGCATCGACAGTGCAAGCGGCGGAATGAAGTCGGCGAAAGCGACGACTTGCGCCTCGTCTGCGACGCCCTCGTCTTTCAATCCCACCACGACCACCTGCTCGGTCTTCTTGCTGCCCGAGAAAGGAATGTCGCCTTGCAGCCAGCACGCATCGAAATGCTGGGTAAATTGCGGCAACACGCCTGGCACATAGCGAAGCACGTGCGGTTCGGCCATCGCTTCAACCTGGGGCTGTGCAGGCAGGACGCGCAACGTGGAAGTGCGCGCGGCACCGAACACGCCAATCACCAGACAAGCCGTGTCGTCACCGTCCAACAGCCGCGCTTCGATCTGCATCACGCTCTTGCCCCGCCGCAATACCCTTGCAGCCACTCGCACGGTACCTTCGGCAATCGGCGCGATGAAGGCCACCTGCAAGCTGCGTAGCGGCAGATCCTCGGGCACCAGCTCGCGCATGGCTCGCAACGCCAGCGCAGCCTGCAAGCCGCCAAACGTGCTTCGACCCTGCAGCCAGTCCTCGCTGATCGTGGCGATCCACGTATCGCCGTCGTGGCGCAAGCTGTTGAGAACTTCCGAGAACCGCATGTTCTTGCCTCTGCCGTTGAGTCCGCGATTTTAAGGAGGCTCTTCGCGGCGCAGCAAGGAAGCCTCGGCGATCGTGCCTATACTGACCCGGACAATTCGACGAGGTGGCCGTCATGGGATTCCTGCAAGACGCTCCGCAACTGTCGCACCCGTACCGCAGCGACCGCTTGTTGACGGCCTTGCTCGATCGCGTCTTCCCTTCCAAGCGCCGCATGGCCCTCGATGCCGACCTGGACGCCTTGGGCGATTACGCACAGATGGCCTTTGAGCGCGCCAGCCGCAGCACGCGCCGCCAACCCGTACTGACCCAATGGGACGCGTGGGGACGCCGGGTCGACCGGATCGAACTGACCGCCGCCTGGCAGGAAGGCCCCCAACTCACCACGCGCCACAACATCCTGGCGTCGGGCCACGAAGATCACGAACACGCCCGCCTGGGCGAATTTGCGCGCGTCTACGTCTATCACCTCGCCAGCGAGTTCTACACCTGCCCGCTGGCGATGACCGACGGCGCGGCCACGGCGCTGAAGGCGTCGGGCAACAAATCCCTGATGGATCGCGCGCTGCCTCATTTCCTCAGTCGCGATACGCACAACTTCTGGCTTTCGGGTCAATGGATGACCGAGAACACGGGCGGCTCGGATGTAAGCCACACCGAAACCACGGCGAAACAGGATGCCGACGGCCAATGGCGCTTGTACGGCCGCAAATGGTTCAGCTCCGCCGTCGTGGGCGAAGCCGCGCTGGCTCTGGCGCGGCCCGAAGGCGCATCGCAAGGTGCCGGCGCGCTCGCACTGTTCTATGTGGAAACCACCGACGCTGGCGAGCGCAAGCCGCAACTGATCATCGATCGCCTGAAAGACAAGCTCGGCACGCGCGAATTGCCGACCGCGGAAATCCATCTCGACGGCCTGCCGGCGTGGCCGATGGGCGAGCTGGCACACGGAGTGCGCCAGGTTGCGCCGATGCTCAACACCACGCGCACCTGGAATGCCGTTTGCGCAGTGGCCAGCATGGCGCGTGCCATCAACCTTGCCCGCGACTACGCCCGCCGGCGCCGGGCCTTTGGCAGTGCGTTGATCGAGCAACCGCTGCATGCCCAGACGCTGGCCGACATGCAGGCGGAATTCGAGGGCGCGTTTGCGCTGGCTTTCGAAGTGGCCCACCTGCTCGGCCGCGTGGAACAAAATGCGGCAACGCTGCAGGAAACCGCCTCGCTGCGCCTGCTCACCCCCTTGGCGAAACTGTGGACCGGCAAGATGGCGGTGAGCCTGTGTTCCGAAGCGCTGGAATGCTTCGGGGGTGCCGGCTACATCGAGGATACGGGACTGCCGCAATTGCTGCGTGACGCGCAGGTCTACGCCATCTGGGAGGGCACCACCAACGTGCTTTCGCTGGACAGCCTGCGTGCATTAGCCGGCAACAACAGTTTTGCCGCCTTGCGCAAAGTGATTGCCGGCTGGCTGGGCGAATCGCACAACGCGCAAGCATCGTTTGCCGTACATGCGGCCCTCGATGCCACCGCCACCCACCTGGATGCGCAAAAAGTGGACCGCCACGCCCTGGAAGCCGGGGCACGCGGCATCGCCACGACCCTGGCGCGCTGCGCGGCGGGGGCATTGATGGCGCGCCAGGCGGCGTGGTCTTCCTCGCGCGGCGACGAACGTCCCGCCGCAGCCTTGCGCCGGTTTCTCGGGCACGGGTTGCTGCGGCTCTCCGACATCAGCGGAGAAGACACCCGCCTGCTGCTGGAGTAATGCCTACGCCAAAGTCGCGGAACGGTTAAAATGCGCGCCCACCCATCCCTCCATGGCAGCCCGATCATGCAGCACCTGACCATCGTCACCACCGGCGGCACCATCGACAAGATCTATTTCGACGACAAGTCGGACTACAAGATCGGCGCACCGCAGATCGGTGAGATCCTCAGCCAGCTTGGCGTGGCCTTCCAGTTCGATGTAATTCCGATCCTGCGCAAGGACAGCCTGCACATCAATGCCGACGATCGCGCGCTGATCCGTTCAACCATCGAAGCACAGCCGCATCGCCACGTGCTGGTGACGCACGGCACCGACACCATGGTGGAGACCGCCAAGGAACTGGCCGCCATCAAGGGCAAGGTGATCGTGCTGACCGGTGCGCTCAATCCGGCGCGCTTCCAGGGTTCGGATGCCGTGTTCAACGTCGGTTGCGCGGTGGCCGCCGTGCAGACCCTGCCCGACGGCGTCTACATCACCATGAACGGCCGCGTGTGGAATCCGGCCAAGGTGCGCAAGAATCGCGACGCCAACCGGTTCGAGGAAGTGAATTAAACGGGGAACGGGGAACGGGGAACGGCAAATCATCGCGCCGCCCTGCTCCCGTTCAGGCGTAAGGTTGCGCGCAGCAGCGGTTCCTTGCCTAAACGTCCACGTTCCCTGCTTTCAAAGCATGCCGGTTTCGAGCTTCGCCGCTTCCGACATCATCGAGTGGTTCCACGGCGGATCGAACACCAGATCCACATCCGCCTCGGCAATGGTGGGGATCAACTCCAACTTGGTCCGCGCATCGTCGATCAGCACGTCGCCCATGCCGCAGCCAGGTGCGGTCAAGGTCATCTTGACGTATATCTTGCGCTGGTCCTGCCCCACCGACTCCAGGCTCACGTCGTAGACCAGGCCAAGCTCGACGACATTGATCGGAATTTCCGGATCGAACACCGTGCGCAACTGCTGCCAGACGAGCTTCTCCACGTCGGCATCGCTGGCATCGGCGGCCAGTTCCAGCGGCGGCGGCGGCTCCTTGCCCAGGGCATCGGCATCGTTGCCGGCAATGCGGAACAGGTTGCCTTCCACATAAACGGTGAAACTGCCGCCAAGTGCCTGGGTGATGTAACCGACCTGTCCGGCCGGAAGCGTGACGCTCTCACCCTGCGGCACCATGACCGCGCTGCAGTCCCGCGTCAGGGTGAAGGGTTCACTGCTAAGACTGAAACCGCTCATGCCATCTCGTGATGTGTCGTGGAAACCCGTCCCGGGCTCATCCGGCCCTCTATTATGCCGGTCGCCGATAGGACCTGTCCTCCCACATCAGGCTGAAAAGGCCGATCTCAAGGGAGCACGTCTCGGAAATACGGCCCTACACGTTAATATGCGCGCTTTGCTTTCCAGACCGTGAGCCCTCCATGTTCCTGCGCCAGCTGATCGGCGAATGTTTCGCGCTGTTCTGTTCCGTCATGCTCGGCTTGGCGGCCGGGGCGGTCTGGCTGGTGCCCACGGTATATCTCCGGCGCCCGCTGCCCTGGCTGGCGCTGCCGGCCGGATGGCTGTTGGCTATCGCCATTCGCCAATGGGTGCACGGACGTCGGTGGCATGCGGCACCGTTTGCCGTGCTCGCCACGCTGGTGGCAAGCGCCTATATCCGCGTGCTGGTGTCTGCGGTGAACATCTCCGCGATGACCGGCTACAGCCTGGTCGAAGCGATGCGTACGGCGGGCCTGCCCATGCTGCTGGATTTTGCGCGCATCAGCCTGAGCCCTGCGGATGTGGCCTGGAGCCTTGCCGGTGCCGCGCTGGCGGCGTTTACCGCATGGCGCGAGCCCCGGCGCAGCGCAAGGACGGTCGACTAACCGTCCAGCGTTTTCAGTTCGGAAACCAGCTGCCCCGCTGCTGCCTGGCCATCGCCATAAAGCATGCGTGCGTTGTCGGCATAAAACAGCGCGTTCTCGATGCCCGCAAAACCGGTGCCCTTGCCGCGCTTGATCACGATCACCTGCCTGGCATCGGCCACGTCAAGAATCGGCATGCCGTAGATCGGCGAAGAAGGGTCGGTCTTGGCCATCGGATTGACCACGTCATTGGCGCCGATCACCAAGGCCACGTCCGTGGCCGGGAACTCAGGATTGATGTCTTCCATGTCGGCGATCAGGTCGTAAGGCACGCCCGCTTCGGCCAGGAGCACATTCATGTGGCCCGGCATGCGACCGGCAACCGGATGAATGGCAAATTTCACCTTCACGCCGCGTGCGATCAGCAGTTGCGCGAACTCCCATACCTTGTGTTGCGCCTGCGCCACCGCCATGCCGTAACCGGGCACGATCACCACGCGCTCGGCATACGCCATCATCACGGCGGCATCGGCGGCTTCGATCGGCTTCTGGCTGCCGCCGATGGCCTGTGCCGTTGCACCTGCTGCCGCACCAAAGCTGCCGAAAAGCACGTTGCCCAGCGAACGATTCATCGCCCTGGCCATCAACTGCGTCAACAACGTACCGGCGGCACCGACCACCATGCCGGCGATGATCATCGCTTCGTTGTGCAGCACGTAACCTTCGAATGCCACCGCCAAGCCGGTGAACGCGTTGTACAGCGATATCACCACCGGCATGTCCGCGCCGCCGATCGGCAAGGTCATCAACAAGCCAAACAACAGGGCGAGCACGAAGAACGCGCAGATCAGGGCGAGCGTCAAATGGCCGCTGGCCAACAGAGCGCCGATCGCCACGGCCGCCGCCAGCACCAGCAGATTGACCACGCGCTGCCCCGGAAACACGAAGCGCCGGTCGAGCCAGCCCTGCAGCTTGGCGAAGGCAATCAGCGAGCCGGAAAAACTCACCGAGCCGATCAATGCACCCAGCACGCCCAGGATCAGGGCGACCGGACCGAGCGGGGCCAGCGCGGTCGCCGCGTGCAACGGCGACCAGCTTTCAGGCATCAATGGAGAGGTGTTGGGCGCAGCGAAATCCTGGACGTGCCCGATCAGCTCGCTGGCGCCGATGGCCGCCGCCGCTCCGCCACCCATGCCGTTATAGAGCGCCACCATTTGCGGCATGGCAGTCATCGCCACCCGCCGGCCGGACCACCAGGCCGCGGCCACGCCGATCAGCACGGCGGCGATGATCAGCCCCCGGTGCTGCATGTCCGGCAACAGCAAGGTGGCCAGCACCGCCAGCAACATGCCGAAGCCCGCCCAGACAATGCCGCCGCGGGCAGTCCGCGGCGAACTCATGCGTTTGAGCCCGAGAATGAATAAAAGCGCGGCGATGAAGTAGCAGGCGTCGATCAGGGTCTGCAGCCAGGCCATCATTTGGCCTCCCCGCTGCCCTTCCCGGGCTTGCTGGACTTGAACATCTCCAGCATCCGTTCCGTGACCACGTAGCCGCCGGCGGCATTGCCGGCACCCAGCAGGACCCCGATGAAGCCGATCGCCATCTCAAACGGCGTTTGGGCATGCCCTAGCGCAATCATGGCTCCAACGAGCACAATTCCATGGATAAAGTTCGAGCCGGACATCAACGGAGTGTGTAGGATCACCGGCACCCGGGCGATGATCTCGTACCCTGTAAATGCAGCCAGCATGAAGATGTAAAGCGCCAGGAACCCGTCAAGCATGTGTTTCCCCCGCCAATCAGTGACATCCACCCCATCATACGGTGTGAGGGACGCGCTGATCCACGTTGCCCAGATGACTGCAGCCTGTCGCGGGAGCTGTCCCGTGCGCCCCTGGTCAACCCCGGCGGGGCTGATGCGTTGATGTCGAGAGTCGAACAGATGGAGCCCCGGGATGCTCGCCCTGACGATTCGGAAAACGGCGCCATGAACAGCGTCTCGGCGGTGTTTGAGGCGGAACTGCTTGGGCAGGACGGCCGGGCGTTGCCTACCACCCTGGACGCTTTCCTGGCCAGCATGGAGCGGCGCGCCTTCCGAATGGCCGAATTGCACCTGGGCAACCGGGAAGACGCGCTGGATGCCGTCCAGGACGCCATGCTCCGTCTGGTCAAGCATTACCGCGGCAAGCCGGCCGAAGAATGGACGCCGCTGTTCTGGGGCATCCTGCGCCGGCGCATCGTGGATCTGCAGCGTCGGCGCAAGGTCCGCTCCATCGTGGTGGGCTGGCTGGGCGGCGGGCACGATGACGATGGCGATGAATTGCCTGTTTGGGAACCGGCCGATACCGGTCCGGATCCATTGGAAAAATTGCATGGTGATCAGTCCTACGCGGACATGGCCGCAGCGGTGAAGCAACTCCCGCAACGGCAGCGCGAGGCGTTCATCCTGCGAGTCCTGGAAGGTCTGGATGTCGCGGAAACGGCACAGGCCATGGGCTGCTCGGAGGGCAGCGTAAAAACACATCTTTCGCGGGCCATGCAACACCTGCGCGAGGAATTGGAGGCGTGGCGATGAACTCGTCCGACAAGCAATTGGAAAAGCGCGCCCGCGCGCTGTACCAGGAAGCCGCTCAACGCATCGATCCGGTCACGGCCGGACGCTTGCGCGCTGCTCGCCGCACGGCCCTGGAGATCACCGCGACGCATGCCTCGCCGCATCGTCGTGCCCGTCTGCTACTACCCGTCGGCGCACTGGCGGCCATGGCCCTGGCTGCGTTGATGATCTGGCAACCCGCGCCGCATCAGGGCGCAGGCAACCCACCCACCGCGACCATGATCACCGCCGAAGCGGATACCGAAATTCCGCCCGGCGCCGACAAGGCCGATCCTGGTCTCTACCAGAATCTCGACTTTTACAGCTGGCTTGCTGCCAACGACAGCAATGGCCAGGCCAAACATTGATCCATGCTGCCACGACGACTCTGCCTGCCCTCGCTATTCGCCTTGATATTCGGCCTGTTGGCCGCGGCGCCGTCGTATGCGCAAAACCAAGGTGCGCTGCACCCGTGGAACACGCTTAGCCCTGCACAGCAAAACATGCTGCAACCGCTGCAATCGCAATGGGACACCTTGCCGCCCAAGCGACAGGAACACATGCTGGAGCGCACTCAGGGGTGGTTGAAGCTGCCGCCGGAACGGCAGCAGGAAATCCGCGACCGTATCGCGCGCTGGCAACAGATGACTCCCGCCCAGCGCGAACAGGCGCGCCAGAACCAGCATCTCTACGACACACTGTCGCCAGACAAGCAACAGCAGTTGCACGATGCGTTCAAGCGCTTCCAGCAACTTCCGCCCGACCAGCGCGAAGCACTGCGCCGCCAGTGGCAGCAGCAAAGCCCGGATCAAAAGCGCCAATGGTTGCAGCACGTAGGGCCGCGCTCCACGCTGCCCGGCAAGCATGCCTTCGGCATGCCTGGCCGCTGATCGACCTTTCGATGCTCTCGAGGGCTACGCAGTTCAGGGCTTGAACAAAATCTCGCCGTCGCGCACAAGGCAGCTCTTGGCAACCAGTTCGTCATCGAAATCCGGTCGCAAGGCACCGTCGCGGATCAGCAGTTCGGCAAAGTTGTAGATGTTGCGCGCATACATTTCCGATGCATGCAGCGGCGCACCAGCCGCCAGATTCAAAGGCCCCAGGATCGTCACACCGCCGTGCTCGACCCGTTCCCCCGGACGCGTCAACTCGCAGTTGCCACCGCTTTCCGCAGCCAGGTCGACAATCAACGCACCCGGCTTCATGCCTTCGACCATGCTCGTACCGAGGATCTTCGGCGCGGCGCGGCCGGGTACCGCCGCTGTCGTCACCACCGCATCGAATACTTTCAGGTGATCGGCCAAAGCCTGTTGCTGGGCTGCCCGTTCTTCTGCGGTCAGTTCGCGGGCATAGCCCCCGCTGCCGGCTGCGCTGACGCCCAGATCCAGAAATTTGGCGCCTAAGGATTCGATCTGCTCCCGTGTTTCGGGACGCACGTCATAGCCTTCGATCTGCGCACCCAGGCGCCTTGCCGTGGCGATAGCCTGCAACCCCGCCACGCCCGCGCCAATCACCAGCACACGCGAAGGCCGAATGGTGCCGGCCGCCGTCGTCAGCATCGGGAAGAATTTCGGCGAATTCTCCGCCGCCATGAGCATGGCGCGATAGCCAGCCACCGCAGCCTGCGAGCTCAATACATCCATCGCCTGTGCGCGCGTCGTACGCGGCAACAGTTCCAACGAAAACGCCGTCAATTTGCGGTTCGCCAGCATATCGATGCGCGCCGTCGCGCCGTGCGGGCGCAATTGCCCCACCACTACGCTGCCTTCACGCAAGCGCGCCAGCACGCCGTCATCCGGCGGCAGCACACAGGCGAGCAGGTCTGCCTGGTTCGTTACGTCGGCTGCATCGGCAAATTCCGCATCCGGATAACTGGCGTCAGGAAATCCGGCAGCCGCCCCTGCACCTCGTTCGAGCAGCACGCGCAGGCCCTTGCCGCGCAGTTTCTTTGCCACTTCCGGCGTGATGGCGACCCGTCGCTCGCCGGCGGCGGTTTCACGCAATGCGGACACGGTAATCGACATCGACCATCCCCTGCGCAGTAGTCGCCCCATCCTAGCCGATGCCCGGCTCCCGGCGAACCTTCCATGGCCCTCCGAACTTCGAGTTAGACTGGCCGGCCCGCCCGCCGGAGACAGCGATGCCCGAGCCTTCCCTCAGCAGCACCCTGTTGGACCTTGCCCGCAGCGCGCGCGAATTGGCTTACGCACCGTATTCCCGTTTTCAGGTCGGCGCCGCTCTGCAAGCCCGCGATGGTCGCCTCTTCGTAGGCTGCAACGTTGAGAATGCAGCTTATGGTTTGTGCAATTGCGCCGAGCGCACCGCCTTGTTCAGCGCCATCGCTGCCGGCTGCAAGCCGGGTGATTTCACTGCCATCGCGGTGATTGCCGATACGCCCGACCCGGTTACACCTTGCGGCTCCTGTCGCCAGGTGCTGGCCGAGCTGTGTGATGCAGCCATGCCCGTGCTGCTCGCCAACGTGGCCGGCGCGACGCGACAGACGACAGTGGAAGCCTTGCTGCCCGGCAGCTTCAAGCTGCTAAGAGAATCATCCTGAGTCCGACGCGGCCAGCAACGAGCGCACCATGCCCACGCTATAAACCTCAGGCTGGCATGCATACACCTACAAGCCGGAAAGAATGGCTTTGCTGAAAGCCTTACGGATGGTCCGCGTGACCTTCAGACATCGTGACTGCCCACCCACGGTTGTAGGATAGGCGTTTGCCCCGAAGCCGACTTTTCCCCATGTCCAACCCGCTCGCCCTGCTTCAACAGCGTCATTCCGCGCCTTCGCGCCAGCTCGGTGAGCCGGCTCCGGATGCTGCCACGCTGCGCTCCTTGCTCGAGGCAGCAATCCGCGTTCCCGACCACGGCAAGCTGGTACCCTTCCGGTTGATCGAGCTGCGCGGCCAGGACAAACTCAGCTTCGGCGAACAGCTGGCCGAACGTGCCATTCGCCGCGATCCGCAACTGCCCGAATCCAAGCGTGAAAAAGAACGCTTCCGCTATACCTTTGCACCATTGGTGATGGTGGTCGTCGGTCGCCTGCACGACGATGCCGGCATCCCGGAAATCGAACAGAAGCTCTGCGCCGGCAACGTCGCCTACAACATTCTGCTTGGCGCCTATGCCCAGGGTTTCGGCGCCCAATGGCTTACCGGCTGGGCGGCCTACGACCCCGAAGTGGCCGCGCTGCTTGGCCTGGCCAGCAACGAATGCGTGATCGGTTTTGTGCACATCGGTACGCCGCAAACCGACATCCCCGATCGCGATCGCCCCGCGTTGGACGATCTGCTCAGCCAGTGGAAGGCCTGACGTGACGCGCTCCAGCCTGCCCACGACACACCTGGTTGATGGCAGCCTGTATGTGTTCCGTGCCTGGCACTCGATGCCGGATGAATTTCACGACGTCGACGGCCATCCGGTCAACGCCGTGCATGGCTTTACGCGTTTCCTGTGCGAGCTGCTGGAACGCGAAAAGCCCTCGCATCTTGCCGTGGCTTTCGACGCTTCGCTGACCACCTCGTTCCGCAATGCGATCTACCCCCAGTACAAGGCCAATCGCGAACTGCCACCGCCCGATCTCGAGCGGCAGTTCGTGCAATGCCGCGCCGTCACCGAGGCGCTCGGCATCCGCGTGTTGATCGACCACAGCTTCGAAGCGGACGATCTGATCGGCAGCACCCTGTGGAGTCTGCGTGCCCTGGGTTTTCGCAGCGTGATCATTTCCGCCGACAAGGACTTCGGCCAGTTGCTCGGCGAGCACGACGAGCAATGGGATTTTGCGCGCAACCAACGCTGGGGACCGGCGGGCGTGTTCGAGCGACTGGGCGTGCATCCCGAGCAGGTCGCGGATTATCTGGCACTGTGTGGCGACGCCGTCGACAACATTCCCGGTGTGCCCGGTATCGGCGCAAAGACGGCGGCCGCCTTGTTGGGCCATTTCGGCAACCTCGATGCGCTGCTGGAACGCGTGGAAGAAGTACCTTTCCTGCGCTTGCGCGGCGCGGCCAGTTGCGCGGCAAAACTGCGCGCGCATGGCGAATCGGCCCGGCTTTATCGACGCCTTACCCGCATTGCGCTGGATGCCCCTATCGACGGCACCGCAGATGCCCTGCTGCGTCGTCCTTCGCCCGATACGCTGGAACCGCTCTGCGAGCGGCTTCGCTTCGGGCCACTGACGCGCAATCGCCTGCGCGCGCTCAACGAAACACAATCCCCCCGTTGAACGCCTCGCAGCATTTTCATTTCTTCACGAGCCATTCCTTTCGATGAACCCACTCGATCGCAAACCTCCTGATGCCGGCACCCACGTCGAAACGCTCCATCAAGGACGCTGGCTCAGCCTGCGCCGCCGGGGCCGCTGGGAATACGCCGAACGCAACAATCCCGGCGGCGCCGTCATCATTCTGTCCGTTACGCCGGAAGACAAAATTCTGTTCGTCGAGCAATACCGGGTAGCCGTCCAGCAGTTCACCATCGAGATGCCGGCCGGGTTAGTCGGGGACCTCTCCGGCAGCGAAAACGAAGGCGTCCTGCTGGCCGCGCAACGTGAGCTGGAAGAGGAAACCGGCTACCGCTGCAGCCACGTCAGCTTCTTGCACGAAGGTCCGACGTCATCAGGCATGAGCAGCGAGATCATCGCCTTCGTGCTCGCCCACGATCTGGTCAAGGTCGGCGATGGCGGCGGTGACGAAAACGAAAACATCGTGGTGCACGAAGTCCCACGCAAAGAAGCGGCCAAGTGGTTGCTCGCGCGCCGCGCCGAGGGCTATTCGATCGACCCGAAACTCTTCGCCGGCTTGTGGTTCATCGAACACGCCAACCTGTTCGATTGAGCCGTGCTCAAGCCGACCGCGCGGCGAGCACCCGCCACGCGGTCAGCGCAACGCCGATCAGCGAGAGCAAGAACCAGCCCAGGGCGCGTGTGTTGTCGTTACCCAGCCACAACACCGCATCCACTGCACCGATCACCGACACAGCGATCGCCGGTGCAAGAACCGCATCGATACGCTGGTAATGCCAGCGCAGCAGTAACGCCGCGCCTAGGGTCGCCAACAGAATCGAGACGATGCGCCGCAACCACGAATAATCGGGCGGCACGGGCAAGTCCGGAAAAATATCCGCCAGCGATACATCGCCCGACTGCACCGCGAACCCTACCCCGTCGGCAGCGTCGCTGGCGGGGATCAGTTTGTTGCCGCTGACCTTTGCCACCACCGTCACATCCTGGATCGGCACAGCTTCCCAGCTCACGCGCAGATCGCCCAATTGTGGGGCGGAAGGTACCGCACTGGTCACCAGGCTGTTGTTGTACAGGCTGAAGCTGGCAGCGAGATTGCTCGGCAGGCTGCGCAGATCCGGCGACACCGGCTGGCTCCCGACCAAGGCGTGCACCAAGGCCGGATCGAGCATGAAATCGTTCACGCGCACCAGTCCAGCGTCGAATTGCTCGCTCTGCAGAGGAAACTTGCCGGGATTGACGTGGCCTGCGGGATGCTCGAAGTGGCTGGAGTCGATCGGCTGGTCTTCCCAATCCAGCTCATAGGCCGCGGGCCCGCCGTAGTGCACCTCGTGCCATTGGAACATCTGCACGTGGCGGATCAGCACCGGCTGGTTGCTTTGCTGATTGAATTGCCGGTCCAACGGCGCTTCAACGACCTGCAGGGGCCCGACCACGCGCACCATGTAACCTTGCTCGCCGGCGTCGGGGCGGCCGTTGCTGCCCAGGTTGAGCACGTCCCCTCCATGCCGCTCCATCTGCGCACGGTAGTCGACGTGGCCTTTTTCGGTGACCGCCGCGATACCCACGCCGATGAGCATGATCACCGCCCCCAGTGCGGGCAACAGCCATTCGCGGATGGAGAGGGGTGGCTTGCGCTCGCCGCTCATCGAACCTCCGGGTGTGACCTGCGCTCAGGATTTCAAATCGCGCCGCGTAATTCGGGCTGCTCGTCAGCCGTACCATAACGCCCACGCTCGTCGCGTGTCACGCGCGCCATGGCACAGGCGTGGTCGTGGGTAAAGAACAAGCGCACGTTGCGGGCAAGCTTGTCGTCCAGGAAGGCGCGCTTTTCTTCGATGAGCGCCTCCGGAAAACGGTCGTAGCCCATGGTGATGGGCAGATGCACCCAGGCACGGCCGGGAATCAGGTCGGCGCAAAAAACTACGCCAGCGAATTCCGCCAGCATCAGGCCAGGAGTATGCCCGTCGGAAAAATGGAAGCGCACCGACTGGCCCAGCGTCTGCGAATGCTCGCCGGCCACCAGCTCCAGCCGCCCGCTCTGTTGCAGCAACGGCTGCAGCTCCGGAACAAACGAGGCGCGATCGCGCGGATGCGGCTTCAACGCACGTTGCCAGTGATGGGCGCCCACCAGGAATTGCGCGTGCGGAAACAACAGGCGCGGCGTCTTGCCCTCTTCCCACGCAGCCAGCAATCCGCCGGCGTGATCGAAATGCAGGTGCGAGAGCACCACCACGTCGATGTCCTCGTGCGATACACCCGCTTCGGCCAGCGAGTCCAACAATACGTGATGGCTTTCCACCACCCCATAGCGTTCGCGCAACGATGGCTCAAAAAAGGCGCCGATACCGGTCTCGAACAGCACGTTGCGGCCGTCCAGATCCTTCACCAGCATGCAACGGCAAGCCAGCGGAATGCGATTGAGTTCGTCCGGGGCGATCCAGCGCGACCACATGGCCTTGGGCGCATTGCCGAACATGGCGCCGCCATCGAGTTTTTGCGTGTTGCCGTTGATCGACCACAATTGCATGAGTGCGTCCCGCCTGAAGTTTCAGCGCAGTTAGGAATGACGCAAGTATCGCACTCAACACCGCTCTCGATGTGAGAGCAGTGTTGTGGATCGCCGCTTACCGCTTTTTACTGGACTTTGCCCAAACCGTCGGGCCGGCGCGGATCGCTTGCCGCATCGAGCTTGTTGCTGCGACGGTCCCAGATCACCACATTCATGAAACCCCAGGGCTCGCGGTCCTTCAGCGTGTAGCCCATGCGCGTGAGCGCATCAGCGGTAGCTGCATCGAATGTACCGGGTTCCGCGTAAACGACGTCCGGCATGAATTGGTGATGGAAGCGCTTGTGTGCCACGACCTGATGCGCATCACCGCCATCGATGAAGGCGAGAACGCCCTCCAGCACCTGGGTGATGATGGTGGAGCCGCCGGGCGAGCCGATCACGGCGGTGCGGTCCGGCCCGATCACGATGCTCGGCGACATCGACGACAACATGCGCTTGCCGGGCTCCGGTGCATTGGCCTTGCTGCCTAGCAGGCCGTAAACGTTCGGTTTGTTCGGCACCAGCGCGAAATCGTCCATCTCGTCGTTGAGCAGCACGCCGGTTCCGCCAGCCACGAAGGTGGAGCCGAGGATGTAGTTCACCGTCGATGTAATCGACACCATGTTGCCGTCGGCATCGATGATCGAGAAATGCGTGGTGTGCATGCCCGGATCCTGGCCATTGGTCGGCGCCAGCATCGACGAAGGCGTGGCCTTGTCCGGCAGGATGGTCTGGCGCAGGCCGTCGGCGTAATACGGCGACAACAGCATATCCAGCGGCATCTTCACGAAATCCGGATCACCAAGGTAATCGTTGTGATCGCGATAGGCACGGCGCATCGCCTCGATCACCAGGTGCACGCGGTGCACCTGATCGAGCCGGCTGAGGTCGAAGCCGGAAAGAATATTCAGGATTTCGGCAATCGCTACGCCACCCGACGAGGGCGGCGGCGCGGTGATGATCTGGTAGCCGCGATAGTCGATGGTGATCGGCGTGCGCTCTTTCACGCGATACGAGGAGAGATCCTTCAAGCTCCAGTTGCCGCCGGCAGCATGCACCGCATCCACCAGCTTGCGCGCGGTCTCGCCGCTGTAGAAACCGGAATCGCCGAATTGCCCCAACAGTTCCAGAGTATGTGCCTGGTCCGGATCGCGCCAGATATCACCTTCCGCCGGCGGCTTGCCGTTCGGCAGGAAGACGGCTGCCGATGCCGGCCAGCGCTGCAAATTCTTCTGCTCTTCCTTGATGGCGCCGAGCAGGCGGCTATCGGGCTTGAAGCCATCGCGCGCGGTACGGATGGCCGGTGCCAGCGAGGCGCTCAAGGGCAGCTTGCCGTAGTGCTTGGCCAGCCAGACCAGACCCGCCGGTTCGCCGGGAATGCCTGCCGACAGCGGCCCCTTCAATGCCGTATCGCGGTTGGGCGTGCCGTCGGGGTTCAAATAATCCTTCGGATTGACCGCGGCAGGTGCGGTTTCTCGTGCATCGATGAACACGTTGCGGCCGCTGGAGGCCACGTGCATCGTCGCCATGAAGCCGCCGCCAATGCCTGAACTCTCCGGCTCAACCACCGACAGGGTGGATGCCACCGCAACGGCCGCGTCAAAGGCATTGCCGCCCTTGGCCAGTACCTCGAAACCCGCTTCGGTCGCCAGAGCGTTGGCGCTGGCAATGCCGGCATGACCGGGGCGCTGCGCGAGCGGCGTCGCCTGCGTGGATGGTTTGGGGCTGTCGGCGGCGAATGCACCGCTCGTTCCCAGCACAAAACCGATCAGCAGCACGTGCCAACGCAGCGCCAGCTTCATCCCTTGCTCTCCATCAGATGGTGATATTTGCCCTCAAGCTGCTCGTGCGTCTCGGTGTGCGCGGGATCGATGATGATGCACTCGACCGGACACACGACCACACACTGCGGTTCGTCGTGATGACCGACGCATTCCGTACACAGTGAAGGATCGATGACGTAGTAATCCTCGCCGAGCGAAATCGCCTTGTTGGGGCAGACGGGTTCGCAGACGTCGCAGTTGACGCAGGTATCGAGGATCTTGAGGGACATGCCGGATTAGTCTACACGGGCCGGCGCTTGTTGTGCGAAGCAACAAAAAGCAGATGGCTATAACGTTGTGACAAAAGAGCGTGCCCGCACCGATGGCAAGGCACGCCCTCCATGGCTACCTCTCTCACGTAGAGAGGCTGCAGGCGATTACATCTGCACGAAACGGATCGTGGCGTTGGTCGGCTTCAGCACGTCATCCACGCGCTGCTCGTCAGCCTGGTCGCCAATGAACAACACGATCACGCCCTTGAAGGAACCCGGCTTGGCGTCCTTGAAGGCGGTGGTGAGCAGGTCGGCCGTCTTGCCCGAGCTCGGGCCGGCGAACACCAGCAGGTTGCCCGGCAGCACGCCGCGCGCAACGGTGTCCTGCACGTTGCTGAGCTGACGGTCGAAAGCGTCCTTCGCGTCGTCACTGTCGCCGGCAGGAACCAGATAGGGGTACGGCTGCGGAGCGGTCATGCCCTGCATGTTCTGCTGCACGATCTGGCCGAGATAGGCATTCCACGCCTTCATGTCGTTCGGATCGGTCGGCTTGGTGAGCTTCTGCGGCTGCGCCGCGGCTTGCTGCTGGTTGTCGCTGCTGTTGTTACACGCGGACAGTGCCAGGCAGCCGGTCAACGCGAGGGCGGTGGCGACGAGAGTGAGTTTACGCATAGTTATCCCCTTCGGTTTCGGGTTGCTTTTTATGCCAGCGCTGCCGCATGGCCTGTTGGACCGCAGGATGCACGAAGCCGGAAATATCGCCGCCAAGGCGACCGATCTCGCGCACCAGCGAGGACGAAATAAAGCTGTATTGCTCGGCCGGCGTCAAGAATAGCGTTTCGGCCTTGGGAATGAGATGGCGGTTCATGCTCGCCAGCTGGAATTCGTATTCGAAATCCGAGACGGCACGCAGTCCGCGGATGATCACCCCCGCGCCGATCTCGCTGACAAAGGTGGCCAGCAGGCAGTCGAAGCCGCGCACTTCCACGTTCGGCAAGTCGGCCAGTGCCAGGCGCGCCAGAGAAATGCGCTCCTGGATGGTAAAGCCGGGCCCCTTGTTCGGACTTTCTGCCACGGCAACGACGATGCGCTCGAACAGCGGCGCGGCACGCGCCACCAGGTCCGCATGGCCGTTGGTGATCGGGTCGAAGGTGCCCGGATAAACGGCAAGGCGAGTGTTGACCGGCGGAATGTTCACGAAAACAGCTTCGCGGGGGAAAGCGCTAGCTTAACGGATCGGAGCTTGCCCTGTGCGGCGATAAAGCGCATACCGCACGTCCCCGGCATGCCCTTCGCGATGCAGGGCCCAATTGGCCGGGACCGCAGGCTCCACGCCCTTGGGAGATTCCACGTACACCTGGGCGGCGGGAGCCAGCCAGCCGCCCTCTTCCAGCTTTTGCGCCAGGGTCGTCCATAGCTGCGATGCAAACGGCGGGTCCAGGAACACCAGGCCGAACGATTGCGGCTGACGCCGCAGAAAGCCGAGCGCGTCGGCCTGCACCACTTCGCCGCCATCCGCCTTCAACCGGGCGAGATTGCTGCGCAGGGCATCCATTGCGCGCCCGTCCGGCTCCACGAACTGCGCCGCTGCCGCACCGCGCGACAGCGCCTCGATACCCAGCGCCCCGGTACCTGCGCATAGATCCAGCACCCGTACGCCAGCGATGGTCGGCGCCAGCCAATTGAACAAGGTCTCACGCACCCTCTCGGCGGTCGGGCGCAGCCCGGGCAGGTCGGGGACATCCAGGCGAGAGTTGCGCAAGTGGCCGCCAATGATGCGGATCCGTCCAGGCATGGCCTTCATGCGCCGGCTTCCTCAGCGGACAGTACGGGTCGGGGTGATAGCATTCGCCTATTGTCTTTGAATCACGCGCCCCATGCTCAAGTTCTGGAAGAAGAAGCCCGCCGATAGCGGCGCCGGGGAAAACGAGGAAGCAGCGAATCAAGCGCCGGTCGAGACCGCCGCGCCGGAAGCGCCTTCCGCGCCGGAGCCTGTCCTGGAAACGCCCGTCGAACCGGAAACGGCGCCCGCTGCCAAGCGCAGCTGGCGCGAACGCCTGTCCGGCAGCGTCTTTGCCCGTGGCATTTCCTCGCTGTTTTCCCGTCATCCCAAGTTGGACGACAACCTGCTGGACGAGCTGGAAACCACCCTGATCACAGCCGACGTAGGCATCGAGGCCAGCACTTCGCTGGTGGAGAGCCTGCGCAAGCGCATGCACAAGCGCGAGTTCGCCGATGCCGGCGCATTGCTGCAAGCCCTGCGTCAGGATCTGGTTAATTTGCTCAATCCGGTGCAACGCCCCTTGGAGATCCACGGGCACAGCCCCTTCGTAGTGCTCATCGTGGGCATCAATGGCGCAGGCAAGACCACCACCATCGGCAAGCTCGCACGCCGCTGGCGCGATGAGGGAAAGCAGGTCTTGCTGGCGGCAGGCGATACCTTCCGCGCCGCAGCGGTCGAACAGCTCAAGACCTGGGGCGACCGCAACCAGGTCCCGGTCATTTCACAGGGTCAGGACGCCGATGCAGCCAGCGTGATCTTCGATGCACTGCAAGCCGCCCGCTCCCGCCACGCCGACGTACTGGTTGCCGATACCGCTGGACGCCTGCACACGCAGGGCGGCCTGATGGATGAGCTGGGCAAGATCGCCCGCGTGCTGAAAAAACTCGACGCCGGCGCGCCGCACGAAGTGCTGATGGTGATCGACGGCACCACCGGCCAAAACGCGGTGAACCAGGTGCGCCAGTTCCGCCAGATCGTCGGCGTTACCGGCCTGGTGGTCACCAAACTCGACGGTACGGCCAAAGGCGGGGTCGTGTTCGCACTGGCACGCGAATTCGGACTGCCGATCCGCTTCGTCGGCCTCGGCGAAACTGCTACGGATCTGCGTGTATTTGACGCCGAATCCTACGTCGACGGCCTGCTTCCCGCTGAGTTCTCCCCTAGCTGATGATCGTGCCGCGCCCGCTGCGATTGGTACTGGTCATTATCGCCAGCGTACTCGGCGGCGTGGTGCTCACGGTGCTGGCGGCGCTTTACCTGCTGCTGCAGCCAGATCGTTTTACCGCCATGCTGAAAGAGCAGGCCTCCAACGCCGGACTGCAGTTGACGCTTTCCAGCCCGGCCAGCCCCACCTTGTTTCCGCGCCCCGCGCTGCACCTGGAAGGCATCACGCTGATCGCGCGCGAAGCCGGTGCCGGCGGCACCCCGGCCATGCCCATTCTGCAGGCCGCCAACGGTCGGCTGGTTCTACCGTGGCATACCTTGTTCGGCGGACCGATGGTGATTTCGCGTATGCAGATCAACTCACCCCGGGTTGACCTGGACGCATTGCAAGCCTGGCTGATGTCGCTGCCGCCGCAGTCGGCTGCGGTGCCGGGACAGATTCCGAGCATTGCCACGGGCGTACGCATCCGCAACGGGAGCGTGGTGGAGAACAACAACGAGTGGTTGAGCGACGTTTCGCTCGATACCGGGCGTCTCGCTGCCGGACAGCGCTTCGGCGTCAAGCTTTCCGGCAAGGAACCCGACGGCACGCCTTTGCAATTGCAGCTGGCCGTGGTTCCCAGCATCGCCAACGGCGTTCTGATGCTCGACGACATTGCCGTGCATGCCGCCGACAACAGCACGACAGTGCTGTACCTTACCGGCCACGCCCACTGGATGGGTGGCGCCAATGTGGCGATGCAGTTGCAAGGCAGGTTCAATGAAGCCGAAGGCGGCCACTACGATGCCTCGGCATCGCTCACGCCCGCAGGAGAAAACAATCCTCTGTTGCTGCATTTGAAACTGCTCGGCAAAGACAACCACGTCGATCTCGAATTGCCGCCGCTCGCATTGGCGCAATGGTGGAACCAACTGGCCAATCCGGCTGGGCCGCAGCTCTCCGCACCGCCAGGCAATGGCCAGTTGGAAATGGCCACGCTCGATATCGGCAACGTCCACATCGAAGGACTCAGCGTACAAACCGGCAACGCAGCGCCGGCCGCCGCGACCAGTGCACCCGCTCCCGCCAAAGCCATCGCCCCACAACCGTGACCATCTTCGCCGAAGCCCTGCTCGCCTGGTTCGACCGCCACGGCCGCCACGATCTTCCCTGGCAACACCCGCGCGATGCCTATCGGGTGTGGTTGTCGGAAATCATGTTGCAGCAGACCCAGGTCGTCACGGTCATCCCTTATTTCCAACGTTTCATTGAACGATTGCCCGCGCTGGGCGACCTGGCCGCCGCCGACGAAGACACCGTACTGGCCCTTTGGTCGGGGCTGGGCTATTACCGGCGCGCGCGCTTTCTGCACAAGGCCGCGCAACTGTGCATAGAACGACACGGTGGCGAACTGCCGCGCGAGTTTGATGCGCTCGCCGCGCTACCCGGCATCGGCCGTTCCACGGCGGGCGCCATTCTTGCCCAGGCGCATGGCCTGCGCTTTCCCATTCTCGATGGCAACGTGAAGCGCGTATTGACGCGCTTCCATGGCATTGCCGGCCATCCGGGCGAACGCGAAGTGGAAAAGCAACTATGGCAACGCGCCGATGCGCATACGCCAGCGCGCCGCACGGCGGACTATACGCAAGCAATCATGGATCTTGGTGCCACCGTATGCGTGCGAACGCGTCCGCAATGCCCAGCCTGCCCGATGCATGGCGAATGTGTTGCCCACCGTGACGATCTCACCGGGCAATTGCCCACGCCCAAGCCCGGCAAAGCCATTCCCACGCGCAGTACGGTCATGCTGATCCTTCGCGATGACGAAGGCCGGGTGTTGCTGCAACGACGTGGTGCGCAGGGCGTATGGTCCGGCCTGTGGAGCCTCCCGGAAGCCGAAAATGCCGATCACGCATGGCGGGAAGCGCAACGCAACGCACACATCGATGACGCACAATCGCTGACGCCTTTCATTCACGTCTTCAGCCATTACCGCCTGCACATCCAGCCGCTATTGTTCGATCGCGCCGCACCGGCCCTGGCCATCGGCGATAATGACGACCGCCGCTGGTTTGCCCTCGCAGAGCTGTCTGCGCTGGGCCTGCCCGCACCGGTGCGCTCCTTGTTGACGGCGCTGCCCGAACCCATCGAACCGTAACCTAGCCTCAAGAGCACTCCTGATGAGCCGCACTATTCACTGCGCCAAACTGGGCATCGACGCCGAAGGCCTGGACTTCGCCCCATGGCCTGGCCCGCTGGGTCAACGCGTCTATGCCGAAATCTCCAAGCCCGCCTGGCAACAATGGCTGGCGCACCAGACCATGTTGATCAACGAATACCGCCTCAACCCGCTGGACCCCAAATCCCGCCAGTTTCTGGGCGCCGAAATGGAAAAATTCCTGTTTGGCGGCGAAAACGAAGCGCAAAAACCGCAAGGCTACGTGGCTCCCGACTCGGAGTCTTGACGCACGGCGCCGCTTCGGATTTAATGAGCGGCTCAACGCAATACCCTGGCCGGGTAGCTCAGTTGGTAGAGCAGGGGATTGAAAATCCCCGTGTCGGCGGTTCGATTCCGTCCCCGGCCACCATTGAATTGATGACGAAGCCTGCTCTCGCGAGCGGGCTTTTTCATTTCAGGGCCATTGCCACACGGCCCTGCACTCCGGACACCGCGCCTCGTTCAAACGCGCCAGTCACGCACCAGGCGGCTCTGGTGCTCGCAAAGCCAGCGGCAACCTGCATCACTATTTTGAAAACTCGCAACTCAACTGAAAAATGAACGCAGCGAATGCCCTTCCCCCTTGCATCGCCAGGTCATTCGAATTGCGCGTGGGCATCGCTGTAGAAACTTTGCACGCACTGACGAATTGGCATGAACGCGACTTGACCAAAATAATGTTTGCTTCATCAAAGGTTGATCTTTTGCGTTGAAGACTCGGGGCTCCCGCATGCAACGAGGAGCCGCTCGTGAAAAAGATTGCTTCATTGACCATCGCGCTCGCACTGGGCTGTGCCGGCGCCGCCATGGCACAGGAGCAGGCGCAGGCGCTGACCCAGCAGGAAGTGAGCGCGCAACTCGCGCAACAAGGCTACAGCGACGTGCACGACCTGGATTTTCGCGATGGCGTTTGGACGGCACGTGCGCGCAGCGGCAATGGCGAGAAAGTAAAACTGCGTGTCGATCCCATTACGGGCCAGGCTTATCCGGACAAGCAGATTTCCACGATCAGCGAGGGCGACATACGTGCATCGCTTTCAGTACAGGGCTATACGGATGTACACGACGTGGATTTCCATCACGGCATCTGGACGGTCAAGGCAAAAACTGCCGAAGGCAACCGCGTATTGCTGAAAATCGATGGGCAGTCGGGCCGCATCATCGGCACGAGTTGACCCGATACCGACGAAAATGCTGCCCTGCCGACAACGGCCGGGCAGCAAGATATCAAAGCGACGTAGTGAGGCTGGTGATCCAGTCCGGCAATATGCCCACGATAAACGCCTCGACGTGACGATCGCTCCCGGTAAGGATGAATACGCCTACCAGCGCGATGAGCGCGCCGAGCACCCTTCTGCCGCGCGCGCCCGCACTCATGAGTTTTCCACGCCAGCGAGCCAGCAAGCTCTGCGTTGCCATGGCCATGACCAGCAACACGGTGGCAATGCCGAGCGCGAAAGCCAACATCACGAAAGCCACCTGTCCCAGATCCCTGCCCTGCGCAGCCAGCACCGTTGCAGCACCGAGCGTCGGCCCCACACATGGACTCCAGACCAGGCCAAGCAGTACGCCGATACCCAACTGCCCGATCAGGCCGAATCGCTCGAGTCGTGCCTGTCGCTCTCCCGCCCAATTTGCCACGGGACTGAAAATGCGCTCGGAAAGATGCTGCAGCCAGGGAACCAGCAAAACGATTCCGACGAGCAGCAGCAATACAGCACTCCATTTGCGGATCGTTTCGCTGTCCAGCCCCACCGACGCACCCAGCGTGGCAACCGCAAATCCCACCAGCGTAAACGAGGCCACCAGGCCGACGGCCAAAGCCAGCGGCCCCCAACGGTGGCGCTGCGCGGCACTGCCGAGCACGATCGGCACCAGCGGAATCACGCAGGGCGACAGAATGGTCAACACGCCTGCCACATAGGCAACCCACGGGTTGAGGCTGCCGCTCATGCAACACCCCGGGCGCATTGCCGGGACCGATGGTCACTGAAGTTGCGCATCCGATTTCTCCTTGAGGCACGAGCCACGCACAGGTTCGCGGCGGCTTTGAAACTTCCTTCGTCGAAGCGTGCAAAGAAGTTACCCGTGTAACCCTCGCCCCGGTGGCAGCGAATAGTTCATCGGACTCAATGCCAAGGAACTGATCATGTCGACGCTTCGCAAGTTTTCCGCCGCGGCCCTGTTTGGCCTGATACTGGCCACGCCATTGATGGCACAACCCATCCAGCCGTTCACCACTGCCGCCCTCAAAGCCGCCCAGGCCGAAGGTAAGCCCATCCTGGTGGACGCCTACGCCGACTGGTGCCCCACTTGCCGCAAACAGGCTCCCACCATCGAAGCCATCTCGAAAGATCCGGCATTCGACAAGCTGGTGATTCTTCGCCTGGACTACGACAACCAGGGCAAGGAAAAAAAGGCCCTTGGCATCACCACCCAAAGCACCCTGATCGCCTTTGATGGCGGGAAGGAAACCGGGCGTTCCGTCGGCATCACCGATCCCGCGCAGATCAAGTCGCTGGCGCAGTCGGCGCTGCATTGAGCCATGCGTACTAGGGCCTGTTAGCACTATTTTCGTAGCCCGCGTTGTCGTTGAGTGGCCGCCATCCTTCGTCATCCCTCGGTCGTGTACGGACGTACACTCCCTCACTCTTCCTTGGCTGGCGTGCAAACAGCTCCCGGCGCGGGCCACGAAAATAGTGCTAACAGGCCCTAGAACGAATGACCCATGGTGAAATACCAGGTACCGGAGCCAGGATCGGAAAAATGCAGGTGCCCGTTCTCATCGGGCACACCGGTCGTTACGCGCCGATAGACACCATGGGCATTCCGGGCTCTGCCGTACGCGATGGCTACGTCGAAGCCTGCGATGTTCCGCGATAGCGTTGCGCCAGCATCCTGCCAGTTGTATTCGGCGAAATGGTTGATGCGCTGCCGGCCATAGTGCACTGTGAGACTGAACCCCTTGCCGAGCTCAAGGCGGCGCGCCAACTCCAAATAACCGGAACCTCTTGAATGAGATCGAGTGCCTACGCCAAGAGTCTGGCTGTTGTCGCCAAAGTAGTCGCGACTCACTGTCAGCGAATAAACCAGCGACCAGTTCTTCCAGTCCGCGCCCACGACGAATTCGGAATAGTTGTAGCGCGTCTTCGCGACTGCGACCCTGGCGCCGGGATAGACGTAGCCATATAGCGTCGCGTGGTAGCCCACGTCACCGATATTTCCGCGTTTGCCGGCATAGAGATCCATTTCCACGTACCCACCCTCGATCGCGTAGGGGGATATCGTCGATAGCCAACTTCCCGCATACCATCCGTGCGGCATCTCAAATTCAAGGCCGGCCTGCCATGCCGGCTTGCCCCAACTTTGCTGAAAACCTCGCGAAACATACTGCGAAGCAACGGCAAGATTGCCACTCCACGCATCCTGCCCCCACGAAGCCCCGCTGATGATCCACAGCAAGGTGGCACACCCCATTCGCCTGTCCATGGTGCGTCAGCTTCCTTCAGTTCGATCCACATCCTCCGCGAGCGCCTTCACCAAACCTCGCACGTAGAGCAGCAGTACGAAGGAGAACGGCAATCCGCACAACACCACCGCCGTCTGCATCGCACTGAAATCGCCTCCGCTTGCGTAAAGCAGACCTATGCTCACCACTGTAGTGGCCGCTGCCCAGAACACTCGAAGCCACACCGGCGCATCCTCTTCCCCGGTGCCGCCCTGACTAGAGAGGTTGGCGATCATCAAAGTCCCCGAATCCACCGGGGTGAGAAAAAGCACGAAGCCGATGATCACGGTGATGCCGGCGACGATTCGCGTGAACGGCAAATATTCGAACAGCTTGAACAACGCCATCGGCGGCTCGGATTGCGCGACTTTGCCCAATGCTTGTGCACCGTGATTGATCACCAGATCGATCGCGGTATTGCCGAAGATCGACAACCACGCCAGGGTAAAGCCCAGCGGTATCAGCAAAACCCCGAGTATCAACTCTCGCACCGTCCGTCCGCGCGAAATACGCGCGATGAACATGCCTACGAAAGGTGCCCACGCAATCCACCACGCCCAATAGAACATGGTCCATTCTCCGAGCCATTTGCGCGCGCGCCCATAGAGATACAGATTGAAGCTGCTGCCTGCGAAACCGCTGAGGTAATCGCCGATGTTCTGGACCATGCCGTCGAACAAATGCAAGGTCGGGCCACAAACCAGGACAAACAGCAACAAGGCGCAGAGCAACCGCACGTTCAGATCGGAAAGCCACGCGATACCCTTTTCGACGCCGGATACGGCAGCGAGCGTGGCGACGACCATCATGACGATCACCAATAGCGTCAAAATGTGAGGTGACGCCGGTATGCCAAACAGATAGTTCAGGCCCGAATTGAGCAGCAATGCGCCAATGCCCAGGTTGGTCACCATCGAAACCAACGTAGCCAGAATGCCGAAGCTATCCACTGCATGCCCGATCCATCCACGCACGCGCTCGCCAAAAATCGGATACAACGCCGAACGCAGAGCTAGCGGCAGATCTTTGCGATACGCGAAATAGCTCAATGCCGTCGCCATCAGCGCATATAGCGCCCAGCCGTGCAGCCCCCAGTGCAGAAAAGTAATTGCCATCGCCTGGCGCGCCGCTTCGGCGGTGCCGCCCACGCCTTGCGGCGGAGACAAAAAATGATCGAGCGGTTCGTATGCACCGTAGTAGATCAAAGCGATGCCGATGCCCGCCGAGAACAGCATCGAGGTCCAGGACGCATAGCCGAATGCAGGACTCTCGTGATCCTTGCCCAGCCGGACGCGTCCATATTTCGATGCGGCCAGCCAGAGCACAAATACCAGACAGGCCGTCATTACCAGCATGTAGTACCAGCCGAACACTCGCGAGATGTCCGCCTGTACGCGTACGAGCCACAGTTGTGCGGCCTGGGGGTAGAGCACGGTCAGCACACCCAGCAGCAGGATGACGATGGCCGAGCTGAAAAAGACGGGACGGTTGAGCCTCACCCCTTCCCTCAGCGCTCCTTGCTCGTGCTTTTTGTTCATGCGCCTGCACTCCGTGGCGAACCAACGTCGGGCGCCCAGCCTCCTGGAAGGCAAGCGGACGCAGCGATCCTTGCCCGAGGTCTGTCGTAGAAAGGCCCGAGCTGGCCCAGTGTTTCATAATTGAACGTTCAATCAAAATAAAATATGCTCGCCAGGTCCTCATTTCGACCAGATCACACTGATGCCCAAACTCGGCATGCCCCCGATCCGGCGCGAGCAATTGATCCGCGCCACTTTCGAAACCATCGACCGGGTCGGCCTGGCCGATGCCACCATCGTGGAAATTGCCGGGCGCGCCGGGCTTTCCACCGGCATCATCAGTCATTACTTCGGTGGCAAGGACGGTCTGCTCAACGCCGCCATGCGGCAGATCCTGCGCGAACTGCGCGATGCCGTGGCCTGCCGCACCAGGGTTGCCGGTGCAGCGCCCAAAGCACAGCTTCGGGCCATCATCGATGGCAACTTCGATTCAAGCCAGACCAGCGCCACCGCCATGCGCGTGTGGCTCACCTTCTGGGCAGCCAGCATGCATGACCCATCGCTGCGCCGGTTGCAGCATGCCAACGACCGGCGCCTGTATTCCAATCTCTGTTACCAGTTTCAACGCACCTTGCCACGGGAGCTCGCGCGCATGGCAGCACGCGGACTGGCCGCCATGATCGATGGCCTTTGGCTGCGCGGCAGCCTCGCTGGCGGCGCTTTCGACGTCGCGCAAGCCAAGCGAATCGCCTACGAATACCTGGATCACCACCTGCCAAACGACACGCATTGACGCGCCAACGGCGAAATCAAGGATGAGCAAATGCCCCGCTACGAACTGCAACAACTCTATATCCACGGTGCGCGCGTCGACGCCACCGGCAACGAAACCTTCGAAACCGTCAATCCTGCGAACGGCGACGTTCTGGCAGAAGTACAGCGTGCTTCGCAAGCGGATGTAGAAACTGCCGTACAAAGTGCCGAGCAGGGCCAGCAAGAATGGGCCGCACTGACCGCCATGCAGCGCTCGCGCATCATGCGCCGTGCCGTGGATCTGCTGCGCGAGCGCAACGACGAGCTCGCCCTCATCGAAACTCTCGACACCGGCAAGCCTTACGCAGAAACCTCAACGGTGGACATTGTCACCGGCGCCGATGTGCTCGAGTACTACGCAGGCCTGGCGCCCGCCATCGAAGGCGAACAGGTTCCCTTGCGCGAATCGAGCTTCTTCTACACGAGGCGCGAGCCGTTGGGTGTTGTAGCGGGTATTGGCGCATGGAATTACCCGATCCAGATCGCGCTGTGGAAATCCGCACCGGCGTTGGCGGCCGGCAATGCGATGATCTTCAAACCCAGCGAGGTCACTCCGCTCAGCGCATTGCAACTGGCGGAGATATATACCCGGGCCGGCGTACCCGCCGGCGTTTTCAACGTCTTGCAGGGTCCCGGCCGAACCATTGGCCAATGGCTTACCGAACACCCGCGCATCGAGAAAATTTCCTTCACCGGCGGCGTGGATACCGGCAAGAAAGTGATGGCCAGCGCAGCCGCCTCGTCCTTGAAAGACGTGACGATGGAGTTGGGCGGCAAATCCCCGTTGATCGTCTTTCCCGATGCCGACATCGAACGCGCGGCCGATATCGCCGTGATGGCCAATTTCTTCAGTTCGGGGCAGGTTTGCACCAACGGCACGCGCGTATTCGTGCACGAGGCCATTCGCCCGGCATTCGAGTCGGCCGTGCTCGAGCGCGTTGCCCGCATCCGCGTGGGCGACCCACAAAACCCCTCCACCAATTTCGGCCCCTTGACCAGCTTCCCACACCTGGAAAAGGTGCTTTCGCTGATCGAGCAAGGCCGACGCGAAGGTGCGCGCCTTCTGGCCGGCGGGCATCGCATCGTCGATGGCGCTTTCGCACGTGGCGCGTATGTGCAACCCACCGTTTTTTCCGATTGCACGGACGACATGACCATCGTACGCGAGGAGATTTTCGGACCGGTCATGAGCATCCTTTCGTGGCGTGACGAAGCCGAAGTGATCGCACGCGCCAACGCCACCCATTTCGGTCTCGCTGCCGGCGTCGTCACCCACGACCTGGCACGCGCTCACCGCGTGATCCACCGCCTGGAGGCCGGGATCTGCTGGATCAATACCTGGGGCGAATCCCCCGCGGAAATGCCGGTGGGCGGTTACAAGCAATCCGGCATCGGCAGGGAAAACGGCATCGCCACGCTGGCGCATTACACCCGCGTGAAATCGGTGCAGGTAGAGCTGGGGCCGTTCGCATCAGTGTTTTGAAGCTGTTCGTCAGTGCGACGAAAAATCCGTGCCATTACACGAGGAATCAACGTGGCCGAAATCAAGGAATACGATTACATCATCATCGGCGCCGGCTCGGCGGGTAATGTGCTGGCCACTCGCTTGACCGAAGATGCCCACGTGACCGTGCTGTTGCTGGAAGCCGGCGGCCCGGACTACCGGCTCGACTTTCGTACGCAGATGCCCGCGGCCCTCGCCTATCCCTTGCAGGGGCGCCGCTACAACTGGGCGTATCAGACGGATCCGGAGCCGCATATGAATAGCCGTCGCATGGAATGCGGACGCGGCAAAGGCTTGGGCGGCTCCTCCTTGATCAACGGCATGTGCTACATCCGCGGCAACGCGCTCGACTACGACCATTGGGCCAAACGTCCGGGCCTGAAGAACTGGAGTTATCTCGATTGCCTGCCGTATTTCAGGAAGGCTGAATCACGCGATATCGGGCCCAACGCTTACCACGGTGGCAACGGGCCGGTCAGTGTTACCACACCCAGGCAAGGCAACAACGTGTTGTTCCACGCCATGGTCGAAGCAGGCGTTCAGGCAGGCTACCCACGCACCGACGACCTCAATGGCTATCAACAGGAAGGTTTTGGCCCGATGGATCGCACCGTCACGCCGCGCGGTCGACGCGCCAGCACGGCGCGCGGTTATCTCGATCAGGCGCGCGGCCGCCCGAATCTCACCATCGTTACGCATGCGTTGACCGACCGCATTCTGTTTTCCGGTAAACGTGCCGTAGGTGTTCGCTGGCTACGGCGAGGAGCCGTGGAACAGGCGCACGTGCGGTGCGAAGTGCTGTTGTGTAGCGGCGCCATCGCTTCTCCGCAAATCCTGCAGCGGTCCGGCGTTGGCCCGGCCGAGCTGCTACGCGGCCTGGATATTCCGCTCGTACACCATTTGCCGGGCGTCGGCGCCAATCTGCAGGACCACCTGGAAATGTATATCCAGTACGAGTGCCTGCAACCGGTATCGCTGGCGCCTGCGCTCAAGTTGCATAACCAGGCGAAGATCGGCGCGGAGTGGCTTTTCTACGGTACTGGCATAGGCGCCAGCAACGAATTCGAAGCTGGCGGATTCATCCGCAGCGGAGAGGAATTCGAATGGCCGAACCTGCAATATCACTTCCTGCCGATCGCAGTGAACTACAACGGCTCCAATCCGATCAAGGTGCATAGCTTCCAGGCGCACGTCGGTTCGATGCGGTCGCCCAGCCGTGGTCGCATCCACGTGCGTTCGAAAGATCCGCATCAGGATCCGAGCATCCTGTTCAACTACATGTCGCACGAACAGGACTGGCGGGAATTCCGCGCAGGCATCCGCATTACCCGCGAAATCTTCCAGCAGCCAGCGCTTGCGCCTTATCGCGGGCGCGAGATTTCCCCCAGCGCCAACCTGAAAACCGATGCCGAGCTGGATGCTTTCGTGCGTGCGCACGCCGAAACGGCTTACCACCCATCCTGCTCCAATCAAATGGGCAACGACGATATGTGCGTCGTGGATGGCCAGGGCCGCGTACACGGCATCGAAGGTTTGCGCGTCGTCGATGCTTCGATCATGCCGCAGGTGACGACCGGCAATCTCAATGCGCCGACGATCATGATCGCGGAAAAAATCGCTGATGCGATCCGTGGCCGCGAACCGCTACCGCGCGTCGATACGGCTTATTACGTCGCCGATGGCGCACCGGCACGCAAGCAGTCCTCAACGCAAATCGACCCAGCATCCGCCGACGAATTCGCCGAAGCGTCGCCACCGGACATGCTGTAGTTCCGGCCATTCCGAGCGAGCTATGCTGATGGCAGGAAAAAGCGGAGGCCTGCGATGAACATTCGACACCACGCGCTCGCCGCCTTGGTACTGGGCGTTAGCGCCTGTGCATCCGCACCATCAGGCCCCGCCGGCACTCGGCAACCCGAGTGGACCCGTTACCTCTGCAAGGATGGGCAAACGGTCCAGGCAACGTACCCTGATACCGACACTGCGCTGCTGAAAATCCAGGGCGGCGCGCACACCTTGCACGTTGCCATTTCCGGCAGTGGCGCACGCTACATCGGCGATGGCTGGCAATGGTGGACAAAGGGCATGCACGACGGAATGCTTTCGCCACTGGCGCCGGGCGAAGGCATTGCCAGCTCGCCTGGGACGGCGTGCCACACAGACTGATTTCACACCGTCCTAACGGTTGCGCCACATTCGTCATCGGGGCGACCGCGGGCCGCCATCGTAATGACGCATGGGAATAATCGTGGCGTCATTGTCACGGCGCATCCTGTGACTGTCGGATGTGGAGTATTTCCCGGTGATGTCGCAGTACGTTTTCCCCACCAGCCGAGGTCTGTTCCGGATCGTTCGGCACGGGCATCGGTGGCGGTCGCTGGTCGAGGCTCGCGAACTGGCGCGCCACGATACCGCCGAAGCGGCGCTGGATGCGCTGCGCATCGCCTGGCCCCAGGCGCGTCTGCCGCAATTTCTGAGCGGGTGGCGCTACCTGGCCCAGTCCCCCGATCTACCGCGTGCTCGTCTGGCGCGCGCCACCGCCACCTTCAGGCCATCGGGTGTCGACCTCGGCTCGATGCGCGCGCGCCGGTCGCGCCGTACGCCGTGCCGACCGAGCCTTGGCGCGACCGATCAAAGATGATCGATCACTGCCTCATCATTCCTTCGCGTTGATCACATCGAGAAAATCGCGGCCATAACGCTTCAGCTTGGCATCGCCGATGCCGCT
The DNA here is from genome assembly GCF_016904945.1 of Dyella mobilis. Lineage (GTDB taxonomy): Bacteria > Pseudomonadota > Gammaproteobacteria > Xanthomonadales > Rhodanobacteraceae > Dyella_B > Dyella_B mobilis. Next base: position 408,219 of record NZ_JADIKF010000039.1, on the reverse strand, counting down.
GATCGAAGCCATGTCGTCTTCGCTCTCAGGCATTGCGCGCAACATCGCCAGCAGCGTCGCGTCGTGGAAAATGACATAGGCGGGCACACCATGCTGTTTGGCCAGGCGTGAACGCAAGGCGCGCAGTGCGTCCCACAACGGCTGCTCGTAGGCCTCGATACCCAGGCTGGCGCCGGTGATCAATTGACTGTCGCGGCGACGCGAGGCCCGGCGAGCAGGCCGGGTTTCCTCGCGCATGTGGATCGCGCGCTGCCCGACCAATACGTCGCGGCTGGCCGCCGTAAGGCGCAAAGTTCCAAAGCCTTCCGGATCGGTCGCCAGCAACCCCGCCGCCAGCAATTGGCGAAATACCGAACGCCACTGCTTTTCGTCCATGTCGGCGCCGATACCGAAGGTGGTGAGCCGGTCGTGGCCGAGCTGGCTCATGCGCTCGCCTTCAATGCCGCGCAGGATGTCGATGACGTGGCCGGAGCCGTAGCGCTGCCCGCTGCGATAAACCGCCGAGAGCGCCTTTTGCGCCTGAACCGTCGCGTCCCAGGTCTTTGGGGGTTGCAGGCAGTTGTCGCAATTCCCGCATGGGCCCGCAAAACGTTCGCCGAAAGCCGACAGCAGCAGTTCTCGCCGGCACTGCGTGGCTTCGGCATAGGAAAGCAGCGAATCCAGCTTCGAGCGCTCGATACGCTTGCGATCGTCACCCGATTCGGACTGGGCGATCATCTGGCTCATCGTGACCACGTCGGCAAGCCCATAGACCATCCACGCCTCGGCGGGGAGTCCGTCGCGGCCGGCACGGCCGGTTTCCTGGTAATACCCTTCCATGCTGCGCGGCAGATCCAGATGCGCAACGAAGCGCACGTCCGGCTTGTCGATACCCATGCCAAACGCCACCGTAGCCACCATCACGATGCCGTCTTCACGCAGGAACCGTTGCTGATTGGCGGCGCGCGTGGCCGCATCCAGTCCGGCGTGATACGGCAACGCCTCAATCCCGGCCTCCGACAACCACGCCGCCGTTTCATCGACTTTGCGGCGGCTGAGACAGTAGATGATGCCGGCGTCGCCGCGATGCCCATCGAGGAAGCCCAGCAACTGGCTGCGCGGGTTGTGGCGCAAGGCAATCGCATAGCGAATGTTCGGGCGATCGAAACTGGAGACGAACTGCCGTGCATCCTGCAGCGCCAGCCGCTCGGCAATTTCCTCACGCGTGCGCGGATCGGCCGTGGCGGTGAGAGCGATGCGCGGCACCTGCGCAAAGCGCTGGTGCAACACGGTCAATTCGCGGTATTCGGGCCGGAAATCGTGCCCCCACTGCGAAACGCAATGCGCTTCGTCAATGGCAAACAATGCCACTTCGGTGCGCTCGAGCAGTTCGAGAAAGCGCACCGTGAGCAGGCGTTCCGGCGCGACGTAAAGCAGGTTCAGCTCACCGGCTAGCAACTGGCGCTCCACCTCGCGCTGCTGCTGCGCATCGAGGCTGGAGTTGAGATAGGCAGCCGATACCCCGGCTTCCCGCAAAGCGTCGACCTGGTCCTGCATCAAGGCGATCAACGGCGACACGACCACGCCCGTACCCTGCCGCAGCAAGGCCGGAATCTGGTAACACAAGGATTTGCCGCCGCCGGTGGGCATGAGTACCAAGGCATCGCCACCTTCGGTGACGTGCTCGACAATGGCTTGTTGCGGATCGCGGAAACTGGCGTAACCGAAAACGCTCTGGAGGATATCGAGGGGACTGGCAGGCATCGCTGGCATGCTAGCAAACCGCATCGAACGCTTCACTTTCGCAAAGCGACAGCTGAACCCCCATCTTTCCCTCAAAGGACGTCGGCGGCGCTACCCATCAACTGCCGGGCATGCCCCACACGGCGCGATCCACATCCGCATCCAGGCCGAAGCGGGACAACGGCACGCGCCCGTTCTTCACCTCCACCCCCTCGGCGCGCAGCAGCCGGCATTGCTCGCGAAAGCCACGGCTGCCGGGCGGCATGGCGATGTGGCCGCTGGAGCGCAGCACGCGAAACCAGGGCAGCACCATGCCGTCAGGCACTTCGCCCAGCAATCGGCCGACCAGCCGTGCGCGCCCCGGCAGACCGGCGCGCGCGGCAATGGCGCCGTAACTGGCGACCCGGCCAGGCGGAATGGCAGCGATCGCCTGGAAAACCTTCGCGTATTCCGGTTTCATGACAAGTGCATAAGCTGGACTGTCGTGGCAGAGTAACAGCCATCCGTCTCCCGGCAGAGATCCAAGCATTCCGGAGCAGCCGTATGCATCACTTCGAAGCCGTGCGCTCACTGATTGGCGGCCTGCACCCGCTGAAACAGAACGACCCCTACCTGATCAGCTTCGACCTGGCGCTGCCGCATGGCCGTCATCAGGGCATTTACCTCACTGAGCTGGAGGATGAGGGCGGCCGCCGCTACCTGCGCATCTCCACGCCCATCGGCCCTCTCTCGGGGACCGATCCCAAACGTTGCCTGCGCTTCAATTGGGAACAGCGCAAGGGTTTCCTGGCCGTTGCCGACCTGGACGGTTCGCCGTATTTGCACCTGTGCGAAAACCGCCCCTACGAATTGCTCAACCAGCAGGAATTGCGGCGCTTGATCGGCGAGCTGGGCAGCCTTGGCGACCAGCTCGAGCAAGCCATCGTCAGCGATGGCGACAGCTTTTAACCGAAATATTCGGCCACGCGAACAAACGCATAAGCAACCAGCGCCGTCACCGGCAGCGTGAGTATCCACGCCCAGACCATGCGCTCGACCACCGACCAGCGGATGGCGTTGAACCGCTTGGCCGCGCCTACGCCCATGATCGACGACGACACCACGTGCGTGGTCGACACCGGCAGGCCGAATACCGACGCCCCCAGAATCACCAGCGCCGAGCTGCCTTCGGCGGCAAAGCCGTTGATCGGATGCAGCCGCACCATTTTGTGACCCAGTGTCTTGATGATGCGCCAGCCGCCGCCGGCAGTACCCGCGGCCATGGTCAGCGCGCAAACTATCGCCACCCACGACGGCACTACGAATCCGCCTGCGGTCGAGGCATGGATACGCAGGAACGACAGCCACGACGGCAGGCCGTCGAAATCACCCGCTGCCGTGGCGCCGGCAAGTGCCAGCGCAATGATGCCCATGCTCTTTTGCGCATCGTTCATGCCGTGCGCCAAGCCCATCGCGCTGGCCGACAGAATCTGTGCCTTGCCGAACAGGCTGTTCACGAAGGGAGTGCGCCCCAGATAGCGCAGGAAGCCCTTGCGACTGGCAAGCCAGGCCAGCAAGGCATACAGGCTGCCCATCAACAGGAAGCCGAGCACGAAACCCATCAACGGCGACACCACCATCGGCATCACCACTTTCGGCAATACGCCTTTGCCTTCCCACCAATGCGCACCACCGTTGGCCCAGATGACCGCCGAGAACCGTCCGCCCGATTCGGCAATGGCGGCGCCGACCAGGGCACCCACCAAGGCGTGGCTGGAACTGGATGGCAAGCCCAGCCACCAGGTGATCAGGTTCCACACGATCGCGGCCAACAGGGCGCAGATCAACAACTGCGGGCCGGCCTCGACCACCCCCGTATTGACGATGCCCGCCGCGATGGTCGCAGCTACCGCGGTACCCCACAGCGCACCGATCATGTTGGTAATTGCAGCCAACAACACCGCCTGCCCGGGCGAGAGCACCTTGGTGGCCACGACGGTGGCAATGGAATTGGCTGTGTCGTGAAAGCCGTTGATGTAGGTGAAGACGAGTGCGATCAGCACTACCGTGGCCACGAGACCCAAGCTCATGCGTCCACTCCCTCAGGAGTTCTTCAAAACGATGGAGTAAACGATGTTGCCAACGTCACGGCATTTGTCGATGGCCTTCTCGAGCAGCTCGAACAGGTCCTTCGCCAGCATGGCGCGCATGGCGTCATTGCTCTCGATGTAAAGCGTTCGATAAGGCGCCAGCAGCATGCGGTCACCCTCCGACTCCAGCGTTTGCAGGCGATCCTGCAGTTTTTTCACGGGATCGATGTGCAGGCCCTTGCGCAACTGGCCGATCATTTCCGCCACGACCTCGGTGGCCTGGGCCAGTACCAGCGCGCGTTGACCGAAATCCACGCCGGCCAGTCGGCTGCCCACGATTTCATAGCGCTCGGCAAACTTCTCCACGCTCTTGGGAATCTTGTACAGCGAGCTGTTGAGGGCCTCGATGTCCTCGCGGTCAAGCGCGGTGACAAAGGTGTTCACCAGCTCTTCGCTGATCTGCCCCGCCAGGGCCTTTTCACGCGCCCGCGCCGCGGCGAACGCGGCCATGACCGGGGCGCGGTCGGCCTGGGTCACCAGCTCATGCAGGGCCTTGGCGCTTTCGCGGGCGGCGTCGGCGCTCTGTTCGAGCAGGCCATAAAACTTGTCGCCTTTGCCGAAAATCGTCTGGAGTGAAAACATGCAGGTAAGGCCTTGGAGGGCGTAGTAGGACGAATATTTCGCGCATGTTACAGGACTGCCTCGTAAGGCTGCATCACGCAGTCCTGCCCATCCCCCAGCCCCGCACCGGCGGGCCGCCGTGCCTTACACTGGGGCCATGCCCGCAATGACACCCCCGTCGCGATGCTGACCACACTCGCGCTCGTCCTCATCCTCGCCCTGTGCAACGGTTTCTTCGCGCTATCGGAAATGGCGCTGGTCGCCTCGCGCAAAAGCCGGCTCAAGCAAATGGCCCGCACCAGCCGGCGCGCCAAGGTCGCCCTGCGCCACGCCGAGGCACCGGAGCACTTCCTGTCCACCGTCCAGGTCGGGATCACGCTGGTCATGCTGACCACCGGCGCCGTGGCGGGCGATGCGGTAGGTTCGCGCATCGCCGAATGGCTGCACGACGGCAGCATCGGTTGGCTGGCGCCCTACACGCGGATCATCGGCATCGTGCTGGGTTTCGTGGTGATCTCGTTCATCCAGATCGTGATCGGCGAACTGGTCCCCAAGCGGCTGGCCCTGTCGGCGCCGGAAAAGGTATCGAGCATCGTCGGCATGCCCATGCTGGTGCTGTCGCGCTCCACCGCTCCGTTCGTGTGGATGCTCAACCGATCCAGCAGCCTCCTGCTGAAACTGTTGCGCGTGAAAGACCGCGGCGAGAGCGCCGCTACCGAAGAAGAAATCCGCCTGCTGGTGGCCGAAAGCACCGAGCAAGGCGTGCTGGATGCCGACGAGCAGGCCATGGTGAACCGTGTGCTTCGCCTGGGCGATCGCACCGTGGACAGCGTGATGAGCCCGCGCACCCGCATCGCCTGGCTGGACATCAATGCCCCCCTGGCGGAAAACCTGGAGGTGCTGCGCGAAACACCGTATTCCCGCTACCCGGTCTATCGCGGCGACGAAAGCGACATCGTCGGCGTGGTCGAGGTAAAGAGCCTGCTGGGCGGCATGGCCACGGGCAAGCTGGATCTGTTTCGCACGCTGGCCAAGCCGCTGTACGTACCCGCCACCGCCCGCGCGCTGGATTTACTGGAAGAATTCCGCGACGCCGAAACGCCTATGGCCCTGGTGGTGGACGAGTACGGTGACATCGAAGGCGTAGTGACGCTCAACGATTTGCTTGCCGCAGTGGTCGGCGCCAGCCAGCTTGGCCACGGCAACGAGGAAAGCTCCCCCATCGTGCAACGCGAAGACGGCAGTTGGCTGGTGGACGGTGCCATTTCCACCGACGACCTGCGCGAGTTGCTGAAAGTGGATCACCTCCCCGGCGAAGACGAGCACGACTTTCGCACGGCCGCCGGCATGGTGATGGCCGCGCTCGGCCACATCCCGCAAACCGGCGAGGTATTCGCCTGGCACGGGATCCGTTTCGAGGTGGTGGATCTGGACGGCGCGCGCATCGACAAGCTGCTGGTCACGCCGGCACCACGCATCGAAGCGGCAGACGACGAACAGTAGAACGAGCCTCGCTACTTCTTTTCTTTCTCGCCGGCCAGGCGCGCCATGCGCTGCGCATCGGCAAAAATGCCATGTAGCATGCGCAGTTCGCGCTCGTCCATCTGTGCGCGCTGAAACAGCTTGCGCAAACGCAACATGATGGTGGTGGGCGCACGCCCCTTGTGGAAATCGATATCGTCCAGCATCTGCGCCAGGTGCTCGAAGAAGCGCTCCATCTGCGCGGCGTCCGCGGGTGGCTCGTCGTGCAGGGGTGGTGGCGCAGGCACGCTTTCACCCAGCAAAGCGATGCGCAATTCATAGGCCATCACCTGCACGGCCTGGGACAGGTTGAGCGAACTGAAATCGTCCACGCTGGGAATGCGTACCATCGCGTGGCAACGTGCCAATTCCTCGTTTTCCAACCCGGTGCGTTCATTGCCGAACACCAGCGCGACCTGCTCGCCCCGCTCGGCCGCCGCCAGCGCCTGCATGGCCGCTTCGCGCGGTGTCAGCTCAGGGAGATTGACGCCACGCCTGCGTGCCGACAGACCGAAGGCCAGGTTGCTGCCGGCCAGCCCCTCCACCAGATGCTCATGCACCCCCGCCCTCGCCAGCACCTCGTCGGCGCCGGCAGCCAGCGCCGACGCTTCGCGATCGGGAAAGCGGTGCGGCGCCACCAGGTCCATCCGCTCGAACCCCATGGTTCGCATGGCCCTGGCGGCACTACCGATATTGCCGGGATGAGAGGTGCGCACCAGCACGAAGCGGAAGCGGTTGAGAAGGTCGGGGGAGAGGGTCATTCGGCAAGGATTCGGCGGCTAAACAGTGAAAAGGATAGTAGAGACCGCCCGGCCGCGTGTGGCCGATCCCGCCCCAGTCCGCACTCTGCTAGAATCTCCGGCCGCTAACCCGCTCTTTTGCCAAGCCAAAGCCATGACCAGACCCGCCGTCAACGTTGCGGTACGCGCCGCGCGCTCCGCTGGTAACGTGATCCTGCGTTACATGAACCGCATCGACGGGCTCAACGTCGTGGAAAAGCAACGCCTGGACTTCGCTTCCGAAGTCGACCGCCTGGCCGAAGCGGAAATCGTCAAGGAATTGCGCCGCGCCTACCCCACCCACGCCATCCTCGCCGAGGAAAGCGGAGCCACGGGCAAAGGGCCTCTGGTATGGGTGATCGATCCACTGGACGGTACGCACAATTACCTTCGCGGCATCCCCCATTTCAGCGTCTCGATCGCCTTGCTCGACAAGGGCGAACCGGTCTATGCCGTGGTCTTCGATCCGCTGCGCGACGAGCTGTTCACCGCGAGCAAGGGCGATGGCGCCTACCTCAACGACCGCCGTATCCGCGTCGGCAAGCGCGAAAGCCTGGCCGGAGCGATGATCGGCACCGGTTTCTCGTATCGCCAGCGCGCCCATCTGGATGCGCAGTTGGGCATGACCCGCGCCCTGCTAAGCCAGGCCGAGGACATCCGCCGCTCCGGCTCTGCCGCACTGGACCTGGCCTACACCGCTGCCGGCCGTTACGACGGCTTCTTCGAAACCGGCCTGAAGCCTTGGGACATGGCTGCCGGCCTGTTGCTGGTGCGTGAAGCAGGCGGCCTGTACAGCGATTTCGCCGGCCGCGACGGCATCCCGGAAAGCGGCAACGTCATAGCCGGCAACCTGCATGTGGTGAAGGCGATGACCGAAATCATCGGCGCGCATGCAACGCCGTCCTTGTTGAAAGCCTGATCGGCTTCGCACGTAAGAAAAAGGCGCCACCGGCGCCTTTTTTTATGCGCCGTGCTTTGGAACGCAACCGCTTTCCGACAACCGTATCGCGGCTTAAGTCAGGTAACCGCCTGTCTTGCGACAACTTCAAAATGGCGGACTTCCGGCTCGAACTCCAGCAGGAAGTCGGCATCCTCGGGGTAATACTTGGCCTTCAGCAGGTCTTCGCCCGCAAAATCACGGATCGCCTGCTCCGATATCCAGTACGTCACGGTAAGGAAGTGCGTTACGGCACCGTCTTCGCGACGCAATACGGCGACGTCGATATTGCCGCGCACGGAGCGGTAATCCGGAATCGCCCGCTGCTCCAGGAACGCAGCGTAGGCGTCCGCTTTTTCGCGGGTGGTTCGGCCATGCCAGATACGGCAAATCATGGGTGGCTACCTCACTGCGGCGAATGGCATACCGCTTCGATGTTGTGCCCGTCCGGGTCGAGCACGAAAGCCCCGTAGTAATGCTCGTGATAATGCGGCCTCACGCCGGGCGGACCGTTGTCGCGACCGCCTGCGGCCATGGCTTCGCGATAAAAAGCATCCACTTGGGCGCGCGTGGCAGTGCGAAAGGCAACGTGCATGGGCGGCTGGTTCGGCGTGCCCTGGCTGACCCAGAAATCCGGTTTGGGCGGTTCGCCGAAGCCGGCCACATCCGTATGCCCGGTGACCGATGCAGGAAACTCCGCCAGCAGTGCATAGCCGATGGCAGCCAACGCCCGCGTGTAGAACGCCTTGCTCGCGGCAAAGTCGCTCGCGATGATGCCGGTGTGGTCGATCATTCTGTTCTCCTTGAGATTTCAGCCACGAAGTCGATGACCGCCGAAGCTCGAATCATCCTTCCAAGGCATCACCGACCGCGCCTGCTCAATCGGATGCGTGATTCGCTTCGCGCAGAAACCCGCGCAAAAAAGGTACGGTAACCCGGCGCTGCGCCGCCAGTGACGCCTGGTCCAGGCGATCGAGCAGATCGAGCAAGGCGCCCAGATCGCGCGCATAGCGTGCGAACAACCAGTCGAGCACCGTGTCTTCGAGCTCGATACCGCGCGATGCGGCCCAGCTTTTCAGCACCTCGCGGCGCTCGGCATCGTCCAGCGGCTTCAAGGCAAACTGGGTACATGCACCCAGGCGCGAGCGCAGATCGGGCAACGCCAGCGGCAACTGAGTGGGCACCACCTCTGCCGCAAAGATCAGCGCAGTGCCTTCGGCGCGAGCACGATTGTAAAGATCGAACAGAGCATGCTCTGCTTCGCGATCACCGGCCAGTGTGTCCAGATCGTCCAGCGCGATGCATTCACTTCCCGACACGCCGCGAATTGCCACGGCAGGTTCGCGCAACGTCTTCAACGGCAGGTACTGCACGGTGCGTCCGGCCTCGTGGGCTGACTGACAAACGGCAAGCAGCAAATGGCTTTTGCCGCTGCCGGCAGGCCCACTCAGGTAAACCCATGGCGCTCCCGCTTGCCGGGCAAGCGATTGTGCGGCATCGACGGCGGCCGCATTGGCGCCGGCAAAGAAATGTTCGAAACGCTGGCGGCGTGGCCAGCGCAAACTCAACGGCAACTGCGCGGTCATGATTCGTGAGTGTCGTCGCCCTTGGCAACGTGGGTTGAAGTTGGCTCGGTGGCGCTCTGATCGTCGGCTACGGCTTCGGCGAGTACGGCATCGAGCGAACCTTGCTCGGTGTACAGATCACTCATCCTGTAGCGCTCGGCGAGATAACGCAGCACCACCAGGATCACCGAGGCCGCCGGCAACGCCAACAGCACACCGAGGAAGCCGAACAGATAACCCCCTGCCAGCACCGCGAAGATCACCGCCACCGGATGCAGGCCGATCTTTTCGCCAACCAGTCGCGGCACCAACACGTAGCCCTCCAGCAGCTGGCCGATGACGAATACGCCGATCACCAACAGCAAATGAGTCCAGTCGCCATGCGTGACCAGCGAAGCGATGATCGCTGCGCCGAAACCGGTGATGAAACCCAGGTATGGCACGAAGCTGAGCAGGCCGGCCACCATGCCGATCAACGGACCGACGGAAATGCCAACCAGGGTCAGCGCCACGCCGTAATAGATAGCCAGTGCCAGCATCACCAACAACTGGCCGCGCACGAAGGCGCCCAGTACCGCGTCGGATTCGCGCGCAAGATGCGCGACGGTGGGCTCGACCGAACGCGGCAGCATCCGATCGACCCAGGCCACCAGACGATCCCAGTCGCGCAACAGGTAAAACCACACCACCGGGATCAGCACCAGGTTGGTCAGCCACATCACCACGCCGACGCCGGAACGAGAGATTTTGCCCAGCACACTGCCGATCGAGCCCAGGTGCTCCTTCAACTCGGCCATCAGGCGATCGGTGTCGAAAGCATTCGGGTCCAGATGCAGCTTCGCCTGCAGCCACGGCAACGCGGTGCCCTTGCCCCACTCGATGTAGTGCGGAAAGTTTTCCACCAGGTTTTCGATCTGGCGCGCGATCAGCGGTATCAGCAGCAACAAGGCGGCTGCGATGAGCAGCATGAGCAATACGAACACGATGCTGACCGCCAGAGTGCGCCCCACACCGAGCCGTTCCAGCCGGTTGGCCAGCGGATCCCCAAGATAGGCCAGCATCGCCGCGATCGCGAAAGGCATCAGCACCGGCGCCAGCAGCCATACCAGCAGGCCTATGACAACGATGATCGCCAGCATTTGCCAACGGCGGGATGTCTCTTGGCTTATGGACACGAAAGGCTCATCGATCAGTGACGGGCGTGGGCGACAAGTGTGGCTGATGTAGCCGGCGGTTCAAAGCCTTGCGCTTCTCACGGTGGCACTCGCGCCGGATGCAGTGCGCGCCATGCGCGCCGTGACCAGCGGATGACGTAGTCCGTGCCGCTGGCCACGCAGAGTACCGCCACCAGCCAGCCAGGCAGCTCCGAGGCTGGCACCGGCCAACGGATCAAGGCCAGCAGCACGACCAGCAAATAGACGATCTGCATCAAGGTGCATGCTTTGGACAGGAGGCTGGGCTGCGGGTCGATGCGCCCCACCAGCACCCGCCACAGCAAGGCTCCCACGGCGATGACCCCATCGCGCCCGCACACCACCCACGCCAGCCACAACGGTACTTCGCCCTGCACGGCCAGGATCACGAAACAGCTCACCAACAACAATTTGTCGGCGATGGCATCGAGCATGCCGCCGATTCGGCTCTGCCAGCCGAAATGGCGCGCTAGAAATCCGTCAACGCCATCGGAGACGCCGGCAACCGCAACCAGCATCAGCGCCGATGACCATGCCCGGTGCGCGAGCAGCCAGCCGATCGGCAGCACGAGCACCACGCGCAACGACGAGATGGCGTTGGGCAGATGCCGCCATGGAGATTGCGGCGCGGAGGGCATCGCCGCCACGTCGGACTCAGTGGAGCCAGCGCAGGCTGACGTCGGCGCCGTCGTGCGCGCTGCCTTGCATGAGGCGCCCGCCCGCCGTGAGATTGGCCGCCAGGCCATCGAGCGGCATGGCGGATTTCACCGTCAGCAACACGCCGTCTTCCTGGCCGCCCAGCGTTTCGACTTTCTGTACCGAAGGATCGGAGCGCAGCGTCGCCATCAGGTTGGCGTAATCCATGGCCGAATGCAGTCCGCTCACCCACAGCTTGCCTTCCACCGGGCCGGAACCGATCACGTTCAGCGCCTGGCCGAGGCGATCCGCGGCGGCGTTGCCGCCGTCGGCGAACAAACTGTTCTGGTCACTGCCCTGGGCGCTCCAATGCTGGGCCTGGCCGCCGCTGATCAACGTCCAGTCGGCACCGTTGCCATGCAGCTCGCCTACCAATACCAGGCCGGTGTGGTAAAGGCGGGCGATCGCCGACATCGCCGCCGGATCGGCCGATTCCAGCTTGCCCAGGTCCGGCAGTTGGGTCGGATCGGCATAGCTGACCTGATAGCCGCGCTTGCTTGCGGTATCGGTCAGCACACCGAGAGCGTCCTTGCCGAGAAGATTGCCATCGGCCCCCTTGAGCACCAGCAACAGCGGCGGCTTGACGCCTGCGGTGGTGGCTCCCAATTGGGTGATCAGCCGCTGCACCGCCCCCTGGTCGAAAGAGACGTCCAGGGTAAGGCTGGGGGGATTGCCCTCGCCTCGCTGATACTGGAAATGCTTGACGATGCCACCGGCATTCTGCAGGGCGTCGGCATAGCCGGCCTTGCTGGTCAGGTCCTGGCCGCCCGATACCCGCGCCAATACCTGCCCCAGCGCGGTGCTGAATGCTTGGCTGCGTTGCGCGTCGCTGACGTCGGTGACCGGAACCACCACCGAATAGGGGGAGGTTTCCTGACTCAGGCCCGTTCTCGGCAGACCGACGACGAAACCGAGCAGCAAAGTGACGATCAACAAGCGGGAAAGGCGCATGGGAGGGCCGGGTTCGGAAGGGGGATACGGTGGAAAGTCTGCCCAATCCGACCCTTAACGTCTATCATTATGCGTTTTCCCAAGGCCGAGCCCGCCACCATGTCCGATGCCCTCACCTACCGCGCCGCCGGCGTGGATATCGATGCCGGCAATGCCGTGGTCGAACGCATCAAGCCGCTGGTCAAGCGCACGTTCCGCCCTGAAGTGATGGGCGGCCTGGGCGGCTTCGGCGGCCTGTTCAACCTGGGCACGCGCTACCAGGAACCCGTGCTGGTCTCCGGAACCGACGGCGTGGGCACCAAGCTCAAGCTGGCGCAACAGCTGGGCCGCCACGACACGATCGGCATCGACCTGGTGGGCATGTGCGTGAACGACGTGCTCGTGCAAGGTGCCGAGCCGCTGTTCTTCCTCGACTACTTCGCCACCGGCAAGCTGGACGTGGATACCACGGTGGCCGTGGTCGGCGGCATCGCCAAGGGCTGCGAACTGGCCGGTTGCGCGCTGATCGGCGGCGAAACCGCCGAAATGCCGGACATGTATCCGCCGGGGGAATACGACCTGGCCGGCTTCACCGTCGGCGCGGTGGAAAAGAGCCAGTTGCTGAGCGGCGAGAACATCGCCGCAGGCGACGTGATCCTGGGCGTTGCTTCGTCCGGCCCGCATTCCAACGGCTACTCGCTGATCCGCAAGATTGTCGAGCGTGCCGGCAGTCCGCTGGAGCTGGATCTGGGCGGTGTCAAACTGGCGGACGCGCTCATGGCGCCCACCACCATCTACGTCAAGCCGATGCTCGATCTGCTGAAGAACGCGCCCGTGCATGGCATGGCTCACATCACCGGCGGCGGACTGAAGGAAAACATCATTCGCGTCGTGCCCGACGGCCTTGGCCTGAAACTCGATGCGGACGCCATCGTGCTGCCGCCCGTGTTCGAATGGCTGATGCGTGAAGGTAACGTGGCGCGCGAGGAAATGTGGCGCACCTTCAACTGCGGCGTCGGCTTCACCGTCCTGCTGCCGCGCGACGCGGTCGCTGCCGCGCAGGCCCTGCTGGCCAAGCATGGGTTGGCCAGCTCGGTGATCGGCGAAGTCGTAAAAGCGCAAGGCGACGAGCGCGTTCACATCGGCTGATTGATGCCCACCCCGCTTCGCATCGCGATACTCGCCTCCGGGCGCGGCAGCAATGCCGCCGCCCTGCTGGCTGCGCGCGAGCGCGGCGAGTTGCCGGCGGAGTTCGTGCTGGTCGCCAGCGACAAGGCGGACGCCGGGGCGCTGCAACTGGCGCAACTGGCCGGCATTCCCACCTTGGTGCTCGATCCGCGCGACTACCCGGACCGCCGCGACTACGATCTGGCCCTGTTCGAACGCATCGCCGAACACAAACCGGACTTGCTGGTACTGGCGGGCTTCATGCGCATCATCGACGGCGACGCGCTGAAGCCATGGGCGGGACGGATGATCAACATCCACCCTTCCCTGCTGCCGAAGTATCGCGGCCTGCACACGCACCGCAGAGCGATCAAGGCCGGCGACGCGGAACATGGCGCCAGCGTGCACTTTGTCACCGCCGAATTGGACGGGGGCCCGGTGATCGCCCAAACCGTATTGCGGATCGAAGCGAATGAAGACGAAAACAGCCTCTCCGCTCGCCTGCTCCCGCTTGAGCACCAGTTGCTGCCGGCGGTCGTTGCGCTGATCGCCGCCGACCGCCTCGCACTGAGTGAAGAGGGTGTCGTGTTCGACCGCGAACCGATTCGCAAGCCATTGCGGATGGAAGACGGAACGCTCGTTCGATAGCCCCTGCAACGAGTCATTCAGGATCGACGCGTAAACTGCCGATCCCATGCGCACATTCAAACCCACCCGCCTCATTCTTGCCGGCCTCGTGCTTGCCGCCTTTACCTCCACCGCGTTCGCCGCGCCACCTGCGCCGTTCACGGCCACGTATCAGGTATCGAGCGGCGATCAACCGATGGGCGAAGCCACCATCACGCTCAAGTCATTGGGCAACGGCGAATACGAATACAGCAACCAGATCCAGGGCACTTCCGGCCTGGCTGCCGCCCTGGGCGCCAGTTCCAGCGACGTCACGCGCTTTCGCTGGAACAACGGCGCACCGGAAACGGAAACCTACAACTCCAAGACCGTCGCGCTGAAAACCAAGCAGCGGCTCATGCAGGTCAATTGGAATACCAAGCAGGTCAGCGTGAACGACGGCAAGGGGACGGGGACGTATGCGGCTCAGCCGGGCATGATCGACCGCAACATCCTGTCGCTGGCCATCGGCCTGGCACTGCGCGAAGGACGCAACGGCATCACCTTGCCGGTGGGCGTGAAGCAGCAGGTAGAGCAGCAACAGTTCAAGGTGCAAGGCACGGAAGCCGTCAAAGTGCCCGCAGGAAGTTTCACCGCCGAACGCGTTGCACGCACCAACTCGGACAAGCACTTCGACGGCTGGTATGTACCCAAGCAATTCGCATTGCCGGTGAAGATCGCGCAGAGCGACGGGGGCAACCTGACCCTGGAACTGGTTCGCTACCGTTCGCCATGAGAAAAGGGCCGCTGAAGCGGCCCTTTTCTTTTGCGATCGGCGAACGCCGGATCAGGTCGGCAGACGACGGATTCTCGCGCCGAGGGTGCCCAGCTTTTCCTCGATGTTCTCGTAGCCGCGATCGATGTGATACACGCGGTCGACGGTGGTATCGCCCTCGGCGACCAGGCCGGCCAGCACCAGGCAGGCCGACGCACGCAGATCGGTGGCCATGATCGGCGCGCCGCTCATCTTGTCCACACCTTGGATGATGGCGGTATTGCCTTCAAGGCGAATGTCCGCGCCGAGGCGCTGCAGTTCGTGCGCATGCATGAAGCGGTTTTCGAAAACCGTTTCGGTAATGATGCCCACTCCTTCGGCCACGCAATTGAGCGCGGTGAACTGCGCCTGCATGTCGGTGGGGAATGCCGGATACGGCGCCGTGGTGATGTTCACCGCTTTCGGGCGACGTCCCTGCATATCCAGCTCGATCCAGTCCGGACCGGTGGAAATGTGTGCACCGGCCTCTTCCAATTTGGCCAGCACCGCATCCAGTGTATTGGCGCGTGCGTTGCGCGCACGGACCTTGCCGCCGGTCATCGCCGCACCGACCAGGAAAGTGCCGGTTTCGATGCGATCGGGCAGCACTTCGTAGGACGCACCGTGCAGGCGCTCCACGCCATGGATCACCATGGTGGAAGTACCGGCACCTTCGATCTGTGCACCCATCGCGTTGAGGCAGTTGGCCAGGTCGACCACTTCCGGCTCCTGCGCGGCGTTCTCGATGATGCTGGTGCCCGACGCCAGCGCGGCCGCCATCATCACGTTCTCGGTACCGGTCACGGTCACCATGTCCATGATGATGCGCGCGCCCTTCAAACGCTTGGCGCGTGCGCGGATGTAGCCGTTTTCGACCGTGATATCCGCACCCAGGGCCTGCAGGCCGCGAATGTGCTGATCCACCGGCCGCGAACCGATCTGGCAGCCGCCGGGCAGCGAAACCTCCGCCTGACCGAAGCGCGCCACCAGCGGCCCCAGCACCAGGATCGAGGCGCGCATGGTTTTCACCAGCTCGTAAGGTGCGAAATAGCGATCGGTCGAACGCGGATCGACCTCGATCTTCATGCGGTCGTCCAACACCAGCTGCACGCCCATCTGGCCGAGCAACTCCATGGTGGTGGTGACGTCGTGCAGGTGAGGAACGTTGCTGATCGTAACCGGCTCTTCGGCCAGCAGACAGGAAGCGAGAATCGGCAAAACGGCGTTTTTCGCGCCGGAAATACCAACTTCACCGCGTAGCGGCTCGCCGCCGCTGATCAGAATCTTGGCCATCTGGAATCCTTGTAGAACGAAACCCGGGAGCGGCTGCAGCGTGCGTCAACCGCGCGCAGCGACTTCTTCCGGGGTCAGGGTCTTGAGCGCGAGCGCGTGGATGGCGCCCCCCATCAGGTCTCCCAGTGTGGCGTAGACCAGCCGATGGCGCGCCAGCGGCAGCTTGCCGGCGAACTGTGAGGCGATCACTTCGGCCTCGAAGTGCACGCCATCGTCCCCTTGCACGTTCACCTGTGCGCCGGGCAGGCCGGCCTCAATCATTGCCTGGATGCTGGCTGCGTCCATTACTCTCTCAAATTACTGGGATCCTGAACGCCGACCGCTCAATCACAAAGGGCAGGTCTGTGGCGTCAGGCATCAAGATAGAATGCGAATATGCCATGTTAATGGAAATCTGCTGTCGCAGAAACGACACAGGCCCGCCAGCCCCTCCCGAGGACGCATGAACGCCCCGATCGCCAAGCCCCAATCCACCCGCCGGGTGGACGCAGACGCCATCATGCAGAGTGCGCGGACGGTCATTGCCACCGAGGCAGCCGCTATCCGTGCCCTGGAGCCTCGCATCGACCAGAACTTCGTGGACGCCTGCCGGCTGATCCTGGCCTGCAAGGGGCGCCTGGTGGTCACCGGCATGGGCAAATCCGGCCACATCGGGCGCAAGATTGCCGCGACCCTGGCCTCCACCGGCACGCCGGCATTCTTCGTCCATCCCGGCGAGGCCAGCCATGGCGACCTGGGCATGATCCTGCCCCAGGACGTGGTGCTGGCCCTGTCCAACTCGGGCGAAACCGACGAGATCCTGTTCATCCTGCCGGTCATCAAGCGCCAGGGCATCCCGCTGATCTCGATCACTGGCAACCCCGAATCCTCCCTCGCCGGCCAGTCCGACGTGCACCTGGATGCGTGCATATCGGCGGAAGCCTGCCCGCTGGGCCTGGCGCCCACCGCCAGCACCACCGCCGCCCTGGTGATGGGCGACGCGCTGGCCATCGCCCTTTTGGAGGCTCGCGGGTTTACCTCCGAGGACTTCGCGCGTTCTCATCCAGCCGGGAGCCTGGGGCGCCGACTGCTGCTGCACATCAGCGACGTGATGCACACC
This sequence comes from Dyella mobilis, assembly GCF_016904945.1. Classification (GTDB taxonomy): domain Bacteria; phylum Pseudomonadota; class Gammaproteobacteria; order Xanthomonadales; family Rhodanobacteraceae; genus Dyella_B; species Dyella_B mobilis. The sequence goes on along the minus strand of NZ_JADIKF010000039.1, from coordinate 391,207 downwards.
GGTTCGGGCATACCCACGATCTCCCCCGATGCCAGCCTGACCGAAGCCTTGATGGAAATGACCCGCAAACACCTGGGTATGACCGCCGTGGTCGACCACGACCAGCACCTGCTGGGCGTGTTCACCGACGGCGACTTGCGTCGCGCCCTGGATGACGACGGCGTGGACCTGCGCAACGCCCGCGTCAGCGACCTCATGACGCGCGGCCCGAAGGTCATCGGCGCCGACAAACTCGCCATCGAGGCGGCGCAGCTGATGGAGAAATACCAGATTCACGCACTGCTGGTCGTCGACGACGCGCAGCGCGTGGTCGGCGCACTGAACATCCACGACCTGCTGCGCGCACGCGTGGTCTAACCACACACGGAACGACATGGGTTACCTAGCCAACCTTCCCGACGATCTGCTTGCCCGTGCCGCCAAGATCCGCCTGGCGGCTTTCGACGTCGACGGCACGCTTACCGACGGCCGCCTCTGGTATAGCGAAAGCGGCCATGAAACCAAGGTTTTCCACGTCCACGACGGACTGGGCCTGAAACGCCTGCAGGCGAACGGTATCCAGGTGGCCATCATCAGCGCCCGGATCAGCCATCCGGTCGCGCTGCGCACCGAGGAACTGGACATCACCCACGTGTACCAGGGCCAGAGCGACAAGCGCGAATGCCTGCGGCAGATTCTGGAAGCGCTGAATCTTGCGCCCGAACAGGCCGCGTTCGTGGGCGACGATCTGCCGGACCTGCCGGCCATGGACAGCTGCGGCCTGGCCATCGCGGTCGCCAATGCGCACCCCTGGGTGGCCCAGCGCGCGCATTGGCAAACGAGCCTCGGCGGCGGCATGGGCGCGGTGCGCGAAGCGTGCGACCTGCTTTTGCACGCGCAAGGCAAGGCCGTGGCGGAGCGGGAGCACTGGCGGTGAATTTTCGCCAATACCTGAGCGACAACCGCATCACCGTCGCCATCGTGGCGCTGGCCATCGCCGCTCCCGCCAGCTGGCTGCTGCGCAGTTGGGTCGTGGGAGCGCCCGAAGTCAACGATTTCGTCGGTCCGCCCATTTCCGACTACGTGCTCTACACCTCCAAGGTGTGGAGCTACGACGTCGACGGCCAGCTCAGCTTCACCATGACCGCGCCACGCATGGATCGCCGCGGCGGCGACGAATCGATGTATATCAACGACCCCGTCTTCGACATCGCCGCGAAGAAACCGGGCGTCCCGGACTGGCACGGCAATGCGCCGGCCGGCTGGGTCAACAAGAGCGGCACCCTGATGCGCTTGTATGGCGGACTGGTGTACATGCAGCGCCCTGCCTACAAGCAAAGCCTCACGGGAGCGTTGAGTCCCATGGCAACATTATGCACCTCCAATGTGACCGGCTGGCCGAAAGAGAACCGCATCCAGACAGCGGACCCGGCCACCATGACGCAGGGAGCCAGCGTAATGAACGGCATCGGCATGCGGGCCAATCTAAACGATAACCATCTGGAGTTGCTCAATGACGTGCACGGCCTGCTCTATTCAAGCCAGAACAATGCTGTGGCTAAGCCTGTTGACTGCCAGTCTGTTGCTGCTGCAGCCGGCGCTGGCAAAGCAGGATGACCGCAATCAGCCGATCAACGTCGTACACGCCGACAGCATGGACGGCTACAACCAGCCTAACTCCGTCAGTACCTTCAAAGGCCACGTGCTGATCACCCAAGGCACCATGAAGCTGACCGGCGACATCGCCAAGATCTACACCGCCAAGGAAGACACCTCCGTCGATCACATCATCGTGACCGGCACGCCTGCGAAGCGCCCGCACATCGAGCAGCTCGACGACAACAACAACCTGATGACGGGCGACGCCGACCAGCTGAACTACGACAACGTCAACGGCATCGCCATTCTCACCGGCAACGCCTTCGTCCATCAGCAGAACAAGGGCGACGCGCACGGCGCCAAGCTCACCTACAACACGCAGACTTACTACATGGTCGGCGAAAGCGGCAACAACGGCCCGGTCACGATGACCTTCCTGCCCAAGCAGAAACCGCTGCCGCCGCCGAAGAACGGCAAGCCCGCCACCCCGCCCGCCCCGGCCAAGCCGGCCGCCGCACCGGCAGCCAGCGCGTCCAAGCCGCCGGCTTCGGCTTCGAGCGCCTCCTCGCCGGCATCCGCCGGCAGCGCGTCCACCAAGGAATAACCGCTACATGCTTTCCGCAGAAGGCCTGCAAAAAAGTTTCCGCGCACGCCAAGTGGTGCGCGATTTCGCGTTCTCCATCCGTCAAGGCGAGGTCGTCGGCCTGCTGGGCCCCAACGGTGCCGGCAAGACCACCTGCTTCTACATGATCGTCGGCCTGATCGAAGCCGACGGCGGCAGCATCAAGCTGGACAAGCAGGACATCACCGGCCTGCCCATGCATGCCCGCGCCAAACTCGGCATCGGGTACCTGCCGCAGGAAGCCTCGGTATTTCGTCGCCTCAGCGTATCGGACAACATCATGGCCGTGCTGGAACTGCGCGAGCCGGACCAGCGCAAGCGTGATGTGCAGTTGGAAAGCCTGTTGGACGAACTCAAGATCTCGCACATTGCCGGACAGAAAGGCATCAGCCTTTCCGGTGGCGAACGCCGCCGCGTCGAAATCGCCCGCGCCCTGGCCGCGGAGCCTCGCTATATGCTGCTGGACGAACCGTTTGCCGGCGTGGACCCGATTTCGGTCGGCGAAATCCAGCGTATCGTGCGGCACCTGAAAGAACGCGGCATCGGGGTACTAATCACCGATCACAACGTACGCGAGACGCTGGGCATTTGCGACCGCGCCTACATCATGAACGAGGGCGAGGTGCTGTCGCGCGGCACGCCGGCCCACATCCTGGCCGACGAGAAGGTTCGCGAGGTCTATCTCGGCCGCGAATTCCGCCTGTAATAGCGCAACTCAGGCCGCTCCACAAGCCCTAGTTTGAGCGGTTTCACATCCACGTACACGGCCGGCTGATCCGGCCGTGACAAGTATGGCCGGCGTTCCGCCGAAGGGTTAGGATGAAGCCAAGTTCCCCCTTCTGGCTGGCATGAAACCAGGGCTCCAGTTCCGCCTAAATCAACAGCTGGCTCTTACGCCGCAACTGCAGCAGGCCATCCGGCTTCTGCAATTGTCGCAACTGGAGCTGGCTGCCGAATTGCGCCAGCTTGCCGAAAGCAATCCGCTGCTTGAATTCGCCGAAGATGCCGACGGCGAACAGGAAGAAAACGAAGCCGACAGCGAATTCGAAAGCGACTTCGACACTTCGGTGTCGGCGGGCAGCGAAGCCGCCTCCAGCAGCGACAACAACGACGAAGCACCGGAGTGGACGGAGCCGGACATCAGCACGGACGAGCCGATCGATTTTTCGTCCAGCAACGGCAGCGGCCAGAACAATCGCGACGACGAAAGCCTGGAACCGCAAAACGCCGCACCGGAATCGCTGCAGGAACACCTGCTGTGGCAGCTCAACCTCACGCCGATGGATCCGCGCGCCAAGGCGATTGCCACGGTGCTGATCGATGCCTTGAATACGGACGGCTATCTGGGCGAGGGCCTGGACGCCGTGCTCGCCGCGCTCCCCCCGCATCTGAAGGCTACGCTCGAGGAAGTGGAAGGCGTGCGCCGCCAGTTGCAGCACTTCGATCCGGCCGGCGTGGCGAGCATCGACCTGCAGGATTGCCTGCGCGCCCAGCTCGAGCAATTCGACCCCGATACGCCGCATCGCGATCTTGCCCTGCGCATCGTCGAGAACGAACTGGAGCTGCTTGCCCGCAACGACATGGGCAAGCTCGCGCGCCGGATGCATGCGACCGAGGAAGAAACCACCGCCGCCGCGATCCTGATCCGCAGCCTCGACCCGCGGCCGGGCGCGGCCATGGACACCACCCCGGTGGAATATGTCGCCCCGGACGTCTATGCGCGCAAGGACGGCACCCGCTGGCGGGTTCTTCTCAATCCCGAAAGCCAACCCAAACTAAGTCTTAACCACCACTATTGCAGTCTGATAGCCCAGGCACGCAGCGATGATGCAAGCTGGATGCGCGGTCAACTGCAAGAAGCGCGGTGGCTCATCAAGAGTTTGGAGTCCCGTGCCGAAACACTGTTAAAGGTGGCGGACGCGATCGTGCGCCGGCAAAGCGCCTTCCTGGACTACGGTCCGGAGGCGATGCAGCCGTTGGTGCTGCGCGAAGTGGCAGAAGAGGTGGGTATGCATGAGTCGACCATTTCACGCGTGACAACCCGCAAGTACATCCACACGCCGCGCGGCACTTACGAACTCAAGTATTTCTTCTCCAGCGGCGTGTCCACGGAAGATGGCGGCAGTGCTTCGGCCACCGCTATTCAGGCCATGCTGCGCAAACTCGTCGACGGCGAAGATCCGCGCAAGCCATTGTCGGATCAGGCGCTCGCCGAAGAACTTCACGGCAAGGGCATTCAAGTGGCCCGACGCACCGTGGCGAAGTACCGGGAAATTCTTCGCATCCCCAGCTCCAGCGAGCGACAGCGAAACAGCTGAATCCGGTTGTCTCCGTCATTCACGACGGGGAACTTGCCACTCGAGGAAACGTTCCCACATTCAATACCAAAGGCTTTGCTTCACGGTGCAACGACCGTTTCACGGCGATCCGCGCACCGACCCACGCCGCCCACGGGCGGCCAGCTCTAGTAAGGAGGCGCACCATGCAATTCCAACTCAGTGGTCAGAAGATCGAAGTCACCCAGGCCCTGCGCAGTCACGCGGAAGCCAAACTCGATCGATTGACCCGCCTCGATGACCGCATAGTCAGTTTGAGTATCGTGATTTCGGTGGACAAGCTGCAGCAACGCGCCGAAGGCACGCTCAACGTTGCAGGCAAGACCCTGCATGCCGAGGCAGCCGAGAACGACATGTACGTCTCCATCGACAAGCTGTTCGACACACTCCTCACCCAGCTGCGCCGTCACCGTGAAAAGCTGTGTGACAAGCACCAGCGCGAAGTCTACGAAGCGCGCCAGGCCGCCATCTGACCCAAACCCGCGCCCGCCTCCGCTAAGACGGGAGGCGGGCAGCCGGAAGAACCATCCGCCAACCCCCGATCCGCCGCCCTAAGCTCCCGATTACAACCCGCCGCCGCCAAACTGGCACAATGTTCCCGCCGCCACTCCGGACCAGACGGTCCCGCGGCACAAAGGAACGTTCTTGGATCGGCTTACCGCAAGACAACTCTACGATGACATCCACGAGCGCATGGCGCTCCGGTGGATTGCGGGCATGCGCGGCGAAAGCCGGGTGCTGGAGTACGGCTCCACGCCCGCCCGGCGGCCATCGCTGGTGGGCTACCTCAACGTCATCTACCCCAACAAGATCCAGATCATCGGCACCGAAGAGCTGAGCTATCTCGACGGTCTCGACTCGCGCCAGCGCTGGGAAGTGGTACACAAAGCCGCCGCCACCCAGCCGGTGGCATTCATCGTCACCAAGGATCAGCCGATTCCTGCCGACCTGCGCGAAGTGGCGGAAGAAACCAATACCCCACTCTGGCTCAGCTCCAAGCGCGGCCACGAGTTGCTGACCTGGATGCAATACCACCTCGCGCGCACCATGGCGCCCCGGCTCACCTTGCACGGCGTGCTGCTGGAGGTGTTTTCGATCGGCGTGCTGATCACCGGCGAAGCCGGTTCGGGCAAAAGCGAACTGGCGCTGGAGCTGATCAGCCGCGGCCACCGGCTGGTGGCCGACGATGCTCCCGAATTTACCCTGATCGCACCTGACGTGATCGACGGCGCCTGCCCGGAACTGCTGCAAGATTTGCTGGAAGTCCGCGGACTGGGCGTGCTCAACGTGCGCGAGATGTTCGGTCACACGTCGGTGAAAACGTCCAAGTACCTGCGCCTGGTGATCCATCTCAAGCCCATGCGCGATGGCGAATATACCGATGCGATGACGCGCCTCACCGGCGACGTGGGCCATCGCGAAATCTTCGACGTACAAGTACCGATGATCACCCTCCCCGTCGCTCCCGGCCGCAACCTGGCCGTGCTGGTCGAAGCGGCCGTGCGCAGCCACATGCTCAAGAGCAAAGGCATCGATCCGGCCATGAGCTTCATGGATCGCCAAGCCCACCAAATGCGTCGCCTGCCCCCCTGGTAATGCCATGAGCCTGCAAGAGAGCATCTTTTCTTCGGCCGACGATCCGAACGCGATCCACCTGGTGGTACTCACCGGGATGTCCGGAGGCGGCAAGACCGTCGCGCTGCGGGCACTGGAAGACCTGGAGTTCTACTGCGTCGACAACCTGCCCAGCGCCCTGCTTCCGCAACTCGTGAACGCGGCCACGCACGGCGACATCCATCGCCGGCGCATCGCGGTCGGCGTGGACGTACGCAATCGCGACGAAGATTTCCGGCACATGCCCAAGGTGCTCTCATCCCTGGCATCGGCGGTGCACGTCCACCTGATCTTCATCGACTGCAACGACGCCGTACTGATCAAGCGCTATTCCGAAACGCGCCGGCGCCACCCGCTTGCCACGCGCGGGCTGTCCCTCGCCGACGCCATCGCCGAAGAGCGCCGCCTGTTGCGTCCGTTGATGGCGATCGCCGAACGCGTGATCGACTCCAGCGAGTTGAACGTTCATCAGCTGCGCCGACTGATCGCCACCGGCTACGCGCAGACCACCGCCGGCCTGACGCTGATGTTCCAGTCCTTTGCATTCCGGCGCGGCTTGCCGCTGGATTCGGATTTCGTTTTCGACGCGCGTTGCCTGCCCAATCCGCACTGGAACCCTACCCTGCGCCCGCTTTCGGGCAAGGACGGCCCGGTACGCGATTTTCTCGACGCGCAGGCCATGGTCGGCGAGTATTTTTCCGACACCACGCGCTGGCTGGACAACTGGCTGCCGCGTTTCGAAGCCGACGATCGCAGCTACGTCACCATCTCCATCGGCTGCACCGGCGGCCGGCACCGCTCGGTGTACCTGGTCGAGAAGCTTGCCGCACATTACCGCACCGGCCGCGAAGGCGTGCTGACATTCCATCGTGAACTCGAGTGATATCCATGCTGTCTCTGCATAACTCAAGCGAAGCCGCCGTGTCATGAGCGTCGGCGTACTCCTGATGACCCACGAATCGGTCGGCCAGGCGCTGGTGAAAGCAGCCCGTCACGTGCTGCCGAAACTGCCGCTGCGGGTCGCCACCGTGGAAGTGCCCGCCCGAGCCGATCCGGACGTCATGCGCACGCTTACGGCCAAGCATGCGCGCGAACTGGATCACGGCGACGGTGTGCTGGTGTTGGCGGATCTTTACGGCGCCACTCCATGCAACATCGGGCTGTCCTTGAGTGCGGTCGGTGTCAGGCTACGCTGCGTTTCCGGTTTGAACTTGCCCATGTTGTTGCGCGTACTGAACTACGCCGACAAGCCGCTGGATGAACTTGCGGAAATCGCGGCCAGCGGCGGTCGCGGAGGAATTTTCATAGACCATGCTTGAAAAAGAAATCGTCGTCTCCAACAAACTGGGCTTGCATGCCCGTGCATCGGCCAAGCTGGTGCAACTGGTGCAAGGTTTCAAATCCACCGTCTGGCTGATCAGCAAAGGCCGCGAGGTGAATGCACAAAGCATCATGGGCGTCATGATGCTGGCGGCAGGCATTGGCACCTCGCTGACGGTACGCGCCGACGGTCCGGACGAATCCGTGGCACTGGACGCGGTGGTGGAACTGTTCAATCGCAAATTCGACGAAGGGGCGTGAATGAGGCAGGGAACAGGGAACGGGGAACGGGGAACATCGCGCTCACTGCGAGATGCAACCTTGCGCGCTGAACACACGCCTCGTTCTTGCTTTTCCCATCGCTGTGCCATGGCTGAGCAACAAGCTGCCATCTCGCGCACCCTGCACGTTCCCCGTTTCCCGTTCCCCGTTCCCGGCAGCCTCAAAGGGGGCTGCCCATGAGGCAAATCCTCTCCGGCACCATGGCATCGCGCGGCATGACCCTCGGTCGCGCAAGGCTGGTTCAACCCAGCCGCTACCTGGTGGATACGCGCCCGCTTACCGAAGAAGAAGTCGCCTCGGAACTCGAACACCTGCACGCGGCGCTGGACACTGCGCGCCAGGAGTTGCGCGAGTTGCGCGGCAAGCTGCACGGTGCGCTGGCGCGCGAGGTCAACGAGTTCATCGATGCCCACGCGTTGCTGCTGGACGATGCGGAACTGCTGCGCGGCCTCGACGAAATGATCACCATCGGCCGCTATCGCGCCGGCGCCGCCCTGAAGAAACAGCGCGACCGCCTGGCGGGCGTATTTGCCGCGATGGACGATCCGTATTTGCGCAGCCGCATGGAAGACGTCGACCAGGTCATCGGCCGCGTCATTTCTGCCCTGCAACGGCAAACCAGTGCCGAGGAGCGCAAGCTGGCTGCGCGCGTCGGCGAGATTCTGGTGGCCGACACGCTGGCGCCGGCCGACATGGCCCACCTGGCCGGCAACGGTCTGCTGGGCGTCATCACCAGCTCAGGCAGCCCGTATTCGCACAGCGCCATTCTTGCCCGCAGCCTGAGCCTGCCGATGCTGGTGGGCACGCGCGACGCACTGTCGACCATTCACGACGACGACCTGATCCTGCTGGATACGGAACGCGGCGAGGCAGTGGTGCACCCCACCGCGCAGGACCTTGCCCACTATCGCTCGTGGCAACGCGAAGCCGCCGCGGAAGGCCGGCGGCTGGCCAGTCTCGCCAACGCGCCTACGCGTACGCGCGACGGCATCGACGTGCGCTTGCTTGCCAACGCCGAATCCGCTTCCGATGTCGCCCTGGCTCGTTCTCGCGGTGCCGACGGCATCGGCCTGTACCGCACGGAGTTTCTGTTCCTGCGCCACAAGGGCCTGCCCTCCGAGGACGAGCAGTTCATCGCCTATCGCGACGTCGTGCTCGGCATGGGCGGCGCGCCCGTCACCATCCGCACACTGGACCTGGGCGCCGACAAGGCCGACGCTGCAGGATTGGTGATCCGTGGCGAAGAAAACCCCGCCCTGGGCGTGCGCGGCGTACGCCTTTCGCTGCGCCATCCGGCCGTATTCACCACCCAGATTCGCGCCATCCTGCGTGCCGCCTGCTACGGCCCGGTGCGCGTGCTGGTGCCCATGGTCACCCAGCCCGACGAATTGATCGCCGTGCGCACGCTGTTCAAGCTGGCGCGGCAGGAATTGAAGCGCGAGAACATCGACCTGCCGGAGAAACTGGCTCTTGGCGCGATGATCGAAGTTCCCGCCGCCGCCATCAACGTGCGTGCGCTGCTCGAATACTCGGACTTCCTCGCCATCGGCACCAACGATCTGGCGCAATACGTGCTGGCGGCCGACCGCGGCAACGATGCGCTGGAAAACATCTATAACCCGTTGCAGCCAGCCCTGCTGCGCTTGCTGTCGCACGTCATTTCAGCAGGACGCCGCGCCGGCAAGCCGGTAAGCCTGTGCGGCGAAATCGGCGGGGATGTGAGCTTCACCGCGCTGCTCCTGGCCCTGGGCTTGAACGAATTCAGCATGCATCCCAGCAAGATCCTGCACGTACGCGATCGCCTCGCCACGCTGGATCACGCCCTGCTGCGCTCGCAAGCGCCAAAACTGATTCGCGCCAGGACCCACGAAGAAGCCGAGGCCCTGCTCACCTCGATCACCGGCTGCCAGCACGCTGACATTGACCTGTAAGGCGTCAGGATACCGATTGCAGGAAGGCTTCCAGCGCTGCGCCGCGATATTTTTCCCGATGCAGCAGAATGGAAAGCTTGCGCTGCAGATCGAGGAACGGTGTTTTCAAGGCGACCAGACGCCCCGTCGCCAAGGCATCGGTGACCGCTACCTCCGGCAGGCAGGCAATGCCGAGGCCGGCCGCCACCGCCTGCTTGATCGCCTCGATCTGATCAAGCTCCATCACCGTTTCGCCCGCCGGCAGTTGCATCAGCGCGCGCTCGCTGGTCGCCCGCGTGGCCGAGCCTGGCTCACGCAATACCCATCGCGCGCCGGCAAAATGCTCAGGCTTGAGGTCGCGTTTCTTGGTCAGGGGATGATCCGGGGCGGCGCACACCAGCAAGCCGTCATCGCGCCAGGGCCGCACTTCGATCAACGGGTGGGTTACCGGCCCTTCCACGCACCCGACGTCCAGGCTGTGGTCGAGCACGGCGGCGGCAATGTCGCCGGTATTGGCCACGCGCAGGCGGATGGCAACCTGGGGGTACATTCGCACGAAGTCCCCCAACAATTCGCCGACGCGATAATTGCCGACGGTATTGCTGGCCCCGATGCGCAGGTCGCCTGCCAGCGTAAGGGCTTCCCCGGAAGCGCGCCGTCCGAACTCGGCGTGCCGCTCCAGCAGTTCCTGCGCGAGGGGCAATAATTCGCGCCCGCGTGCATTGAGGTGCAGGCGCCCGCGTTCGCGGTCGAATACCGGAGCGTCCAGCTGACGCTCCATTTCGGCCAGTGCCATGCTCGCCGCGGGCTGGGTCAGGTGCAGGCGGTCGGCGGCGGCCCGTACACTGCCGTGCATGGCGATCTGCACGAAAACTTCCAGTTGGCGCAAGCTGACGTTGAGCATCAGCTTAGTTTATATAGTCAATTAGATATTTCAAATTTTCCTAATCGATGCCGTTTCGGACAATAGCGCAGTCCCCCCAGGGCTCTTCGCCATGAACGCCACATCGATCCCCATGACCACTCCCAGTCTGCGTTTGCGTGCCTCAGGTCTACTGCTTGCCATCGGCATTGCGCTGGCGGCCTGGTTTCTCGGTCGCGCCGTGCCCGTGATCGGCGGTCCCGTGTTCGGCATCCTGCTGGGCATCGTGGTGCGCAACCTGCTTTCGCCCTCGGAGAGCTTCACCCCCGGCATCCAGTTCGCCAGCAAGCAGGTGCTGCAGTGGTCGATCATCGCCCTGGGCTTCGGGCTGAGCCTGACCCAGGTGGCGAAGACCGGCATGGAGTCGCTGTCGGTCACGTTGGTCACCATGACCACGGCGTTCGTCACGGCCTTGCTGCTCGGCCGCCTGATGAAAGTGCACAACAAGCTGCAGATATTGATCGGCGTGGGCACCGCCATTTGCGGTGGCTCAGCCATCGCGGCAGTAACGCCGATCATCAAGCCGGACGACCACGACACGGCGTTTGCCATCTCCACCATCTTTCTGTTCAACGTCGTGGCGGTGCTGCTGTTCCCATTGCTGGGCCACCTGCTCCATCTGTCGGACCTGGGATTTGGCATGTGGGCGGGAACGGCCATCAACGACACCTCGTCCGTGGTCGCGGCCGGCTACAGCTACAGCAAGGCCGCCGGCGATTTCGCCACCATCGTGAAACTCACCCGCGCCACGCTGATCATTCCCATCTGCCTGATCCTCGCCGTCGCCGTGGCCGTGCGCGAAAAGCGCGCCGCCAAGCAGGCGGGGACCACCAGCGACTTCAGCCTGGGCCGCATCTTTCCCTGGTTCATTCTGTGGTTCCTGGTCGCTTCGGCCGCACGCACGGCCGGCTTCGTGCCGGTGGCGATCCAGCCGCTGCTGCATCTGGCTGCGGAGTTCATGATCATCGTGGCACTGACGGCGATCGGGCTTTCGGCCAATCTGCGCAAGATGGCTTCGGCCGGTGCGCGGCCGATCCTGCTCGGCTTGGGCGTGTGGGCGGCGGTGTCGATCAGCAGCCTGCTGGTGCAACTGGCAATCGGACAGCTGTAAGCCGGTCAGCGTCCCTGCTCGGCCAGGGTGAGTGCCACCTTGTCGCGCAGGTACACCGGCAGGGCCAGTTCCGGAGCCAGGGCGCGGCCCGCTTTGAATTCGCCTACGGCCAGGGTGGCAACGTGGCGTGCCTGCGGATAGCAATGCCCGTCGGCCGAGCGCAAGGCGTTGCCGACGTGACGCCCCAGCGCATCGGCATAGGTACCCCACCCGGAGCCCACGACGTGCCAGGCGGAAGCCTGCGGCAGCGACAGCGATTCGGCTGTGCAGACACGCTCATCGTCCATCGCAACCAGGCTTCCATCATGGTCCCGCCGATAGCTGGCCGCATAGATCTCGCCCATGCGCGCATCGATCACCGCCAGAATCGCCGCATCGTCCTCCGGCGCCTCCAGGGCAAGCGCGGCCAGCGACGAAACCGTCACCACCGGCACGTCCAAGGCCATGGCCATGCCCTGCGCCAGGGAGATCGCCAGGCGCACACCGGTAAACGCCCCGGGGCCACGTCCCACCGCGATGCCATCCAGCGCATGACGACCGATGCCGGCTTCGGCCAACAGCTCGTCCGCCATCGGCAAAACACGCTCGGCGTGGCGGCGCGGTGCCAGTTCGCTGCGGGCAACGAGCGTCTCGCCGTGGACCAGGGCGACGGAGCAGGCTTCGGTGGCGGTTTCGATGGCTAGCAGGTTCATGCACCCATTCTCGCATTCCCAGGCAATCCGCTACAGGCGGGCTTGAAACCCGCCCGCTGCCGCACTTTTTGGCAGCCCTCGCCCCGGCCCGTACAATGGGGGTTCACCTGCCCCAACCACCGCGCGCCCGACCGGCGCGCAAACGCGAGCCCCTGATGGAAAAGAGTTTCGAGCCCCGTCCGATCGAGTCGAAGTGGTACGCCCGCTGGGAAGCCGGCGACGTATTCCGTTCGTCGGGGCACGGCGAGCCTTATTGCATTCTGCTGCCGCCGCCGAACGTGACCGGCACCTTGCACATGGGCCACGCTTTCCAGCAGACCGTGATGGACATGCTGATCCGCTACCAGCGCATGCGCGGCATGAATACGCTGTGGCAGGTGGGCACCGACCACGCCGGCATCGCGACGCAGAAAATCGTCGAAAACCAGCTCGCCGCGGAGCAGAGAACCCGCCACGACCTCGGCCGCGAACCGTTCGTCGATCGCGTGTGGCAGTGGAAGGAAGAATCCGGCTCCACCATCACCAACCAGATGCGCCGCCTGGGCGTTGCGGCGGACTGGTCGCGCGAACGCTTCACCATGGACGAAGGCCTCTCCGACGCGGTGCGCAAGGTGTTCGTGGAGTGGTATCGCGCTGGCCTGATCTACCGTGGCAACCGTCTGGTGAACTGGGATCCGGTGCTGGGTACGGCGGTATCGGACCTGGAAGTGAACAACGTCGAGCGCGACGGCCACATGTGGTCGATCCGCTATCCGGTCACCGACGGCGATGAGAGCATCGTCGTGGCCACCACACGTCCGGAAACCATGCTGGGCGACGTCGCCGTCGCCGTGCATCCGGAAGACGAACGCTATCAACACCTGATCGGCAAGACGCTCACCTTGCCGCTGAGCGGCCGCCAGATTCCGGTGATCGCCGATGACTACGTCGACAAGGATTTCGGCACCGGTTGCGTGAAAATCACGCCCGCGCACGATTTCAACGACTACGCCATCGGCCAGCGCCACAAGCTTGCCCCGATCGAGATATTCACGCTGGACGCGAAGGTCAACGCCAACGCGCCGGCCAAATATCAGGGCATGGATCGCTACGACGCACGCAAGGCCGTGCTCGCCGATCTCGAGGCCGCCGGCCTGCTGGTGGAAACCAAGCCGCACAAATTACAGGTGCCGGTGAGCCAACGTTCCGATGCAGTGATCGAGCCGATGCTGACCGACCAGTGGTTCGTCGATCTCACCAGCGACAAAGGCCGCCAAGCCATCACCGAGCCCGCGCTCGACGCGGTGCGTTCGGGCGAGATCAAGTTCGTGCCGGAAAACTGGACCACCACCTACACGCAGTGGCTGGAAAACATCCAGGACTGGTGCATCAGTCGTCAGCTCTGGTGGGGCCATCGCATTCCTGCCTGGTATGACGAAGCCGGCAACATCTTCGTCGGCGAAGACGAGGCCGATGCGCGCAAGCACGCCACCATTGCTCCCGTCGGCGCGTTGAAGCAGGACGACGACGTGCTGGACACCTGGTTCAGTTCCGCGCTGTGGCCGTTCTCCACGCTCGGCTGGCCGGCCAACGGACCGGTGAAGAACGAGCGCGGCGAAGTGGTCGCCCATTGGGAGATCGACAAGATATTCCTGCCCAGTGCAGTGCTGGTCACCGGCTTCGACATCATCTTCTTCTGGGTCGCGCGCATGGTGATGGCGACCAAGTATTTCACCGGCAAGGTGCCGTTCCGCGAGGTGTACATCAACGCCATCGTGCGCGATGCGGAAGGCCAGAAGATGTCCAAGTCCAAGGGCAATACGCTGGATCCGCTGGACCTCATCGACGGCATCGAGCTGGAACCGCTGGTGACCAAATCCACCAAGTCGCTGCTGATTCCGCAAGTGCGCGAAAAGGTCGAGAAACGCATTCGCAAGGACTACCCCCAAGGCATTCCCGCCATCGGCACCGATGCCTTGCGCTTCACCTTCGCGGCCCTCGCCAGCTACAGCCGTACGATCAATTTCGACATCAAGCGTGCAGAGGGCTACAAAGCGTTCTGCAACAAATTGTGGAATGCGGCGCGCTTCGTGTTGATGAATGTGGAGGAAGCAGGTACCGGGGAACGGGGAACGGGGAACGTGCCCGCCACCGAAGCGGAAAGGTGGATTCTCACGCGGCTCAAGCAGACGTTGACGGAGGTCGAACAGCACTTTGTCACCTATCGTTTCGACTTGCTGGCGCAGGCGCTGTACGAATTCGTGTGGAACGAGTATTGCGACTGGTTCCTGGAACTCTCCAAGCCGGCACTCAATGGCGACGATGCGGCAGCTGCGGCATCCACCCGCCACACCCTGCTGGTCGTGCTGGAAACCGTGCTGCGTGCGCTGCATCCGATCATTCCGTTCATTACCGAGGAAATCTGGCAATCGGTGGCACCGCGGCTTGGCATCGAGGCAGACGGCATCCTGCAGCGTCCTTGGCCGAAGGCCAGCGAGATTCCCGCCGATGAAGCGGCCACCGCCGAAATCGAGTGGTTCAAGAATGTGCTCAGCGGCATTCGCCGCATTCGCGCCGAAATGAACATTCCGCCGGGCAAGGCCATTCCGCTGCTACTTGCAGACGGCGACGCCACCGACCGCGCGCGCTCCGGCAAATTCGCCGCGCAGATCTGCTTCCTCGCCCGCGTGGACGCACCGCAATGGATCGCATCGGGCACCGATGAGCCCGCCGCGGCCGCAGCCGTGGTCGGTTCCATGCGCGTGCTGATTCCGCTCGCCGGACTGATCGATCTGGGCGCGGAGAAAGCGCGCCTCGGCAAGGAAATCGGCAAGATCGAAAGCGAAATCAAGAAGTGCGAGAACAAACTCGGCAACGCCAACTTCGTTGCCAACGCACCGGCGGAAGTGGTGGCGCAGGAGCGTCAGCGCATTGCCGACTGGGGCACGCAACTCACCGCCTTGCGCGAGCAACTGCAGAAATTGGGCTAACCCAGGCGGCATTCCCTCTCCCGTCCGGGAGAGGGAAAAGTCGTGCTTCACGACAAGGGGAAATCCAGCGCCATCACGATCGCATCCTCGCGCCCTTCGTGCGCAGGGTAATAGCGCGGACGGCGTCCGATTTCCTGAAAGCCCATCGACGCGTAAAGCTGCTGGGCATTCGGATTGGACGGCCGTACTTCCAGAAAGACCCGCTCGGCGCCGTTCCAGCGGGCGATGTCCAGCAGTCGACGCATCAAGTGGCGCCCGAATCCTTGCCCTCGCTGCGCCGGATCGATACAGACATTGAGCACGTGTGCCTCACCGGCACCAACCGAAAGAATGCCGTAGCCGATGACGCTCCCATCCAGGCACAGCACCCAGGACGGATGGCCGGCCTTCAGGCAGTCCCCAAAAATACCCATGCTCCAGGGGAAGTCGTAGGAGACTTGCTCCAACTCACTCACACGCTGCAGATCGTCGCGCCGCATGGCGCGCATCTCCAGCGCGGGGCGTGCTACCGCGACCAAGACGGCAGGGCTCCCGCCAATGCGCGGCGCATCGTGCGCAAGGCTTGCCACAGTCGGCGTTTGGCCGCGGCTTGGCTCAGCACGTCGGCAGGCGCGTCGGCCAGGACGATGTGCGCGTTGTGCATGACCTCCGCAGGCAACGCCCGCCCAAGGCTGTGCGCCTGCTGCTCACCAAACACCAGATAAGCCTGTGCGTGCGGCACCTGCATGCTTTCGCTGTCAGTCGCCTCGATCCGCGCAGCACGCGCCAGCTGCGGACCGAATGCACACAGCGCACGCCCCAGCAGATCGAGTTCGCGCACGCCGCATCCTGCCGGCAACACGATCACCACGCCTGCGGCGCCCGGCGGTTCCGCCGCAGCCATCGGTGCGATCGCTTCGGGCATGACCGCGGCAGTAGCGCGCCGGTGCCAGGAAACCACACCCAGCGCACGCAACACGCGGGCGCGGTGAGCCGCGCTGGCGGGCTGGGCGCTCATACGGCTCCGCGCCGCGGGCGCTTGCGGTGCGTGGCCAGGCCCCACAACGTCAACACCGGCCCTGACAGCAGATACAGCGTGAACACCACCAGCAGGACGCGTGGCGGATCGACGAAGAACGGCACCAGCACCAGCACGGCGATCAGTATCCAGAGGAACGGTACCTTGTCCCCCATCGGCAGCGACTTGAAGCTGTAGTAGCGGAAACGGCTCACCATCAGCAAACCGACGATCACTGCCATGAACGGCGTGAACACGTCCAACTCGTCGCCGGAAATGCCGAAATTGTCCATGCTCCACACGAACGACATGCACACCGCCGCCGCGGCAGGGCTGGCCAATCCCTGGAAATAACGCTTGTCGATCACCGCGACCTGCGTGTTGAAGCGTGCCAGGCGCAAGGCGGCGCATACCGCGTAGATGAAAGCGGCCGCCCAGCCGATCTTGCCCGGTATGGGGCCATATTCGCGCAGGCTCGACAGCGACCAGTTGTACATGACCAGCGCCGGGGCCAGGCCAAAGCTCACCAGATCGGACAGCGAGTCGTACTGCACGCCGAACTCGCTTTGCGTGTTGGTCAGGCGCGCCACGCGGCCGTCCATGCCGTCCAGCAGGGCGGCCACGAAAACGGCGATGGCCGCATCTGTAAAGCGGCCGCCGATGCTCGCGACAATGGCGTAGAAGCCGGCGAACATGGCGCCAGTCGTGAACAGGTTCGGCAAAAGATAAATACCGGGATGCCGCGGCGCCCGGACTGGCGTGCTATCGCTCATGAATCCATCCGTGACGGGATGCCTAAAGTGTAGCAGGGGGACCGGAAAACGCCCTCACCGGCGGGAGGAACGTGCAAGAAAGCACGTTCTTGGCATTTCGGCCCTGCCACCGCTTGAGTCCGGCCCGCGCCGGTTGTTAACTAGTGCAGCGCCTCGTTATCCCTTTCGGAGTCTTTCTATGCGTCGCCTTTCCATTGCCATCGTGCTGCTGCTGGTTGCGCCACTGGCCGCCGCCCAGGTCTACAAATGGACCGACGCCCAAGGCACCACCCACTATTCCGAGACTCCCCCGCCGGTCGGTACCAAGTACAGCCAGGTCACAGTAAGCGGTGCGGACGTTCCTGCCTCCGGATCCGGCTCGGACAACAGCGCCCCTGCCCCCGCCCCGGCGTCCACGGCTGGTGGCAGCACGACTCAGGGCTCGCTGCCGGACACCCCGGAAAACCGCACAAAGCTCTGCGCATCCCTGCACTCCAATATTGGCGCCTTGCAAGGCAGCGGCCCGGTCGTCATGCAGGGACCGAGCGGCACCCCGCAAGTGCTCAACGCGGACCAGCGCAAGCAGCAGTTGGACGCCAGCCAGTCGCAATACAACCAATACTGCAGCAACAACCAATAAGCGCCCGTTGGCGCTCCGCGCTTTCCCTCGGGGAAGCGGGCAAATGCCGGCTATAATGACGGTTTTAACGCCGGATCGCCGCACATGCGCCTCAGCCAATTCCACCTGGCCACCGTCAAGGAAGTCCCCGCCGACGCCGAAATCGTCAGCCACAAGCTGATGCTGCGGGCGGGCATGATCCGCAAGCTCGCCTCGGGTCTGTACACCTGGTCGCCACTGGGCCTGCGCGTGCTGCGCAAAGTGGAAGCCGTCGTGCGCGAGGAAATGAACCGCGCCGGTGCGGTCGAGATGCTGATGCCTTCCGTGCAGCCGCGCGAGCTGTGGGAAGAAACCGGCCGCTGGGAAAAATTCGGCGGCCAGTTGCTGAAGATCAAAGACCGCAAGGAGCAGGAATTCTGCTACGGCCCCACGCACGAGGAAGTCGTTACCGATTTCGCGCGCAACGAACTGAAAAGCTACAAGCAGTTGCCGGTCAACTTCTACCAGATCCAGACCAAGTTCCGCGATGAAATCCGCCCGCGCTTCGGCGTGATGCGTGCGCGCGAATTCCTGATGAAGGACGCCTACTCCTTTCACATCAACCCCGAATCGCTGGCGCAAACGTATGAGGTGATGTACCAGGCGTACACACGCATCTTCACCCGCCTGGGCCTGAAGTTCCGCGCGGTCCAGGCCGACACCGGCGCCATCGGCGGCAATGCCAGCCACGAATTCCAAGTACTTGCCGATTCGGGCGAAGACGCCATCGCCTTCTCCGACGGTTCCGAATACGCGGCCAATATCGAAAAAGCCGAAGCGCTGGCGCCGGCTGCCGCACGTCCTTCCGCCGCGGCGAACCTGCAGCGCGTGGACACGCCGCGCGTACGCACCGTGGAAGACGTGACGCGCCACTTCGGCATCGCCGCCGATCGCGTGCTGAAAACAGTGCTGGTGCGCGGCAAGGAAGGCCTGGTCGCGCTATGCCTGCGCGGCGACCACGAGATCAACGAAGTGAAGGCCTCCAAGCTGGCCGAGCTGCCGGGCGAATCCGTGCTGGCCAGCGAGGAAGAAATTCTGGCCGCCGTCGGCACGCGCCCCGGCTTTATCGGCCCGGCGGGGCTACCCGATTCCATTCCCGTGATCGTCGATCGCAGCGCGGCCGTGCTGGCCGATTTTGTCTGCGGTGGCAACGCCAACGACACCCACTACACCGGCGCCAACTGGGAGCGTGATGCGCGCATCACGCGGATCGAAGACATTCGTCAGGTGGTAGCTGGCGATCCTTCGCCGGATGGCCACGGCACCCTGCATCTGGCACGCGGCATCGAAGTCGGTCACGTATTCCAGCTCGGCACGAAATACTCCGAAGCACTGGATGCCACCGTGCTCGACGACCAAGGCAAGAAGCAAGTGATGTGGATGGGTTGCTACGGCATCGGCGTGAGCCGCATCGTGGCTGCAGCCATCGAGCAACGCCACGACGAAAACGGCATCATCTGGCCCGAAGCGATGTCGCCCTGGCGCGTCGCCGTGTGCGTGATCAATCCGAAAAATTCGCCCGAAGTCGAAACCGCCGCGCAATCGCTTTACGACGAACTGACCGCCAAAGGTATCGAAACGGTTTGGGACGATCGCGGCCTGCGCCCGGGTGCAATGTTTGCGGATGTGGAATTGATCGGCATTCCGCATCGCGTCGTCGTCAGTGAGCGCGGATTGGCAGCAGGCACGCTCGAATACCGCGCCCGCGACGCGGCCGAGAGCAGTGCCATTACACGCGACCAGTTGTTCGAAATACTGAGTTGAATTCGTTTCAACCGAAACAAAAAGGCCGCTCTGAGCGGCCTTTTTGCTGCGCGCAACGATCGAATACCGAAGCACCCGCTGGCCGCCGCCAATAGTTCCGCCTCAACAAATTAAGATAAATATTAATAGAGAATGAGGATTATATCGCAGGTATTGCTTTGCAATTTTTCTAACCATGCGTGAAAATCAAAAACGCTTTCGGGCGCGTATCTCATAATCCAATAGCCCGGGCTGTTTCACTTCTTCATGTATTTATCTATTTACCGGGAGCATTTCATGGCCGTAGATCTCAAGAGTCTCAATCACACCCAGCTCACCGAGCTGATCAGCAAGGCTCAAGCGCGCCAGGACGAGCTGCGCAAGGAAAAGGTAGGCAAGCTGCGCGAAAAAGTGCTGGCCATGATCAAGGCCGAAGGCTATGCATTCGAAGACATCTTCGGCGGCACGAGCGGCCCCAAGCGCCGCGGCACCGGCACCGTAGCCCCCAAATACCGCAATCCGGCAGATCCGGAGCAAACCTGGTCCGGCCGCGGCAAGCGCCCCCGCTGGTTCAACGATGCACTGAAGGCCGGCAAGAAAGAGAAAGATCTCACTATCTGACAAGCCAGCGCAAAATCCCCATACCGAAAACGCCGGCTGCAAGCCGGCGTTTTTATTTTGGCCGTCCATCGAGCACGAGGGTTCCGGGACAATCACCCAAGGGCACGAAGACACCTCAAGCAGTACCCTGCTCTTTATTCATCCGCTCAGGCACTGCATTATCCCAAGCATGGACCTACAGTACGGCGCCCGCATCGTTGCTGCCCAACGTTACCGGATCAGCACCCTGACCGTTCGCGACGATCTGTTCATCGCCGTACTCAGGGGCAGGAAGATTCTGCAAACTACCGACAGCGCCCTGAATGCAGGGCACCCGCAAGGCATGCTGATCGCACGAGGAACGCAGTGGGATGTAATCAATGATCCGGAAGAACATCATCACTACGAAGCGCTGGCTCTGTCATTCAGTGGCACGTTGATCCAGGAATTCAGCGCTTCGTCCATGGCAGACACCGCTGCGACGGTCAAAACGGCGCAAACCTTGCCGGTCGACGAAGAACTGCTGGAAGCGATGCAGCGAACGCTACCTGCCTCCTCCGGCCAAAAAATCTCTGCACCGCTGCTGCATCACCGGATCACGGAAGTGCTGCTACTGCTCGGCGAGCGCGGCTGGCGTTTCGAACCAGGCCAGGCGCTGAGCTGGCCTGACAAAGTACGCCGCCTGGTCGCCCAGCGTCCGCACGGCGACTGGAATGTCGCGGTCCTGGCCGACCTCTTTCACCTGAGCGAATCCACGTTGCGCCGACGGCTCGAATCGAGCGGCATCACGCTCGCAGCACTGGTACGCGAAGTGCGGTTGGAAACGGCGTTGTCGATGCTGCAAACCACCGAATGGCCGGTGGGCGAAGTGGCCCAGCGTTGCGGCTGGGATTCGCACAGCCGCTTCACCGCAATCTTCCAGCAACGTTGGGGTGTTGCGCCATCCGTGGTACGGGCGCGAATGAAAGAAAACGCACAAAGCTTGACCGAGGCAGGCTAACGTCGAAGTGAAGTGCTTCGGCACCATCAGTATCCGCGCCCATGCCACGGAACACCGATGAAACGCTTTCGCTTCTTTGCAGTCACGCTCGGCATCGCCATCGCCGGCGCAACCCACGCCACGGATTTCACCGTCTCGAGCACGGCCTTCACCCTCAACGGAACATTGAAACAGGCCCAGGTTCTACGCGGCTTTGGCTGTTCCGGCCAGAACATCTCCCCCGCGCTGACGTGGAAGGGCGAGCCGCCAGGCACGCAGAGCTTCGCCGTGACAGCGTACGACCCCGATGCACCGACTGGATCGGGATGGTGGCACTGGGTGGTCTTCGACATTCCCAACAACGTGCATGACCTTGCCGAAGGAGCTGGTTCCATCGAAGGAAAAGCACTGCCGCCGATGGCGAAACAGGGCCGTACCGATTTCGGCCCGCACGCTTACGGCGGTGCCTGTCCACCCGCTGGCGACAAGGCACATCGCTACGTCTTTACCGTCTACGCTTTGAAAATCGCGCACCTGGACGTGCCGGCCGATGCGTCACCGGCGATGATCGGCTTCATGATCCATGGCTACACCCTGGGCAGCACCTCGATTCAGGCAAGCTACGGGCGATAAATCCCCATGACCGCATCTGGCACTCAACAGTGGAATCCCGCCGACTATCAACGTCATGGCGGATTCGTCCCGGAACTCGGCACTCCCATCCTCGATCTGCTCCAGGCAAAAGCAGGCGAGCGCATTCTTGACCTCGGCTGCGGCGATGGCGCACTGACCGTCAAACTGATCCAGCTCGGCTGCGCTGTGCAGGGCGTCGACAGCAGTGCTCCGATGGTCGAAGGAGCGCGCAGGCTTGGCGTGGATGCGTTGGTGATGGATGGCGAATCGTTGAATTTCCACGAGCAATTCGACGCAGTATTCAGCAATGCCGCACTTCACTGGATGCCACGTGCGGAAAAGGTCATCGCCGGCATCTGGCGCGCGCTGAAACCTGGCGGGCGGCTGGTGGCGGAATTCGGTGGGCATGGCAACGTCGCCACGATCGTCCACGCATTGAGCGCAGCCCTGGCCGCACGAGACATCGAGGCTCCCGATCCATGGTTCTTCCCGACACCCGAGGGTTATCGCGCATTGCTGGAACAACGAGGATTCAAAGTTCAGTGGACCCTGCTGGTACCACGCCCAACCTTGCTTCCGGGGGACGTCGGGGCGTGGCTGAACACTTTCGCCCAGCCGTTCATATCGGCGATCGAGGAAACGGCGCGCGCGGATTTCATTGCATCACTGGTCGAGACCTTGCGAGGACCGATGTGCGATGCCGATGGCAAGTGGTGGGCCGACTATGTCCGGCTTCGCTGTCACGCCGTCAAACCGTGACTGCTGAAGCCCTGGCAATCCCCTGGCGCATGCGCGCCATCCCGTCAGAGGGATCGCCGCGGCGCCACCAGCAACTCGCCGAACATCAAGCCCGCCACCAGTGAGATCAACAAGGTCACCAGCAGCATGCCCGTGTCAAACCCCAGCGACGTATTGCGCGCCAGCAGATACGACACACTGCGAAACCCCACGCTGCCCGGGACCAGCAACAAAATGCCCGGTTCACGCACCACCGCCCCGGGACGCCCTGCATAGCGCGCATACAGATTCGCCAACGCGCTCAACAACAAGCCACCGATAAACACGCCGAACGGCGCCCCCGGCAAGCTGACCGAAATCAAACCGCCCAGGCGGGTCGCCAGATACCCCACGATGACGGCGACAATCACCACCGGCCAGTCCCGTTTTGCCGCACGGAACAGAATCGCAAAGGCAACGGCTGCCACCAGCAGCGCCGGGTAATCCACCCAGCCGGGCAATTCCGGCAATTCGAAGTCGCGCGCCTCGATCCCGAATACCGCACAAACCTGCGTAGCAGCTACAGTGCCGAACGTAAGCTTGAGCAAGGTCGACATCGCGCCGCCCATGCGGGCCATGCCGGAAACCAGATGCTGGCTGGAAATTTCGCGCACCGCCGTCGTCAGCGACATGCCCGGCACCAGAATGATCAGGCCCGCCAGAACCACCGACTTGATCGCCAACGGCACTACGAAGGCACTGAACACGATCGCCACCAAGGTGGCGACCATCGCGCAGATGGCATCGCTGGCCACGCTCAGGCGCGGACGCGTGGCGGACAGGATGGTGATGGTGCCGATGATCAGGCCGACCGCCCCTGCGACCAGCAGGTCCACCCAGGAACTATGCAGGAACAGCGCCGCAATCGCCGCGGCGGAAAGGCCGTAGCTGCCAATCACCGCGGCTTGCTGGCGGCGTGTGTCCGGCAGCTCCAGCGCACGCAACAAACGGAATCCTTCGCGCAATTCCAACTCGCCCGCGATCACTCGATCGGCGATTTCGTCGGCGCGGCAGAGCTTGTCCAGGTTCACGTCACCCGGCAGCAGGCGAATGACCTGGGTCGTCTGGGCCAGCCGCCCGTCCTCGCCGTGTGCAAGATCGGCAAAGGAAATGATGATCGCCGTAGGGCTGGACCACACATCCGCACTCACGCCGATCCGCTGCGCGGAACCGGAAATCGCCATTTCCAGGCGCGGCGAGGAGGCGCCGTATTTGTGCAGGCGCGTGGCCAGCTCGACCAGGAAGGCAATGCGGGTGTTGAGCGCCGTCGTAGCGAACTGGGCGCTCATGGGTTCAACCGGATGGCGACTATGGACAGCAAGGGCGTTGGATCGCTTTCGTGGAAACAGTGGCTCGATTTATACACGGGAACGGGCGGCAGGCAACGAAGCGCCTTGGATTTTCCAGGCATCGCCCCTCCCACATTGCGCGTCAAACCTGCTTCACCTGCAAGGTGGTGCCATCCACCGCGACCACCTCTACCGTGCTGCCATTGGGCAGGTCCGGACCGCTGACCAGCCACTGCCCGTCGCCCACCTTCGCCTTGCCCCGGCCATTCACGATCGCCTCGATCAGCACGTAGCGCTTGCCGATCAACTGCTCTGCGCGTCGATTGAGCCGCTCGTCACCCGGCTCGTTGCGCTGCAGCTTTGGTCGCAACACATACCAGTAGACCGCGCACGACAAAAAGGCCAGCAACGCAAAAGCGATCGACTGGGCCAGCAAAGGCAAACCCGGCATCAGCAACGCCAACAGCCCCGTGGCGGCGGCGCCGATGCCGATCCACAGCATGAAATAGCCGGGCATGATCACTTCGATGGCAATCAGCACCAGCGCCACGATCCACCACAGGTAATGCGCTGCAACGCTTGCGAACATGGACGGCTCCGAAAAGGTTCAAGTGCGAAATCCGCCGGGCGGCTCGACTATCCGCAACGACCGGCACTCACCGAACGGTCGGCGACGTGCGGCGCGCGGCGAGCTTTTCCTGCTGCTGCCCCAACGACTCCTTCGCCAGCTCCGCAATGCCCGCCAGCGAACCGAGAATCCCGGTTGCTTCGACCGGCAACAGCAGCATTTTCTGGTTGGGCGAGTTGGCCATTTCCTTCAACGCCTCGACATACTTGTTGGCGACGAAGTAATTCAACGCGTTGACGTCGCCGCTGGCGATGGCGTCGGAGACCAGCTTGGTGGCCTGCGCTTCGGCTTCGGCCAGCCGGATGCGCGCTTCGGCCTCGCGGAAGGCTGCCTCTTTCTTGCCGTCGGCAGCCAGGATCGCAGACTGCTTTTCACCGTCCGCCTTCAGGATCGCACTCTGGCGCAGGCCCTCGGCTTCCAGGATCTGCGCGCGCTTCTCGCGCTCGGCCTTCATCTGGCGGGCCATGGAATCGACCAGGTCGCGCGGCGGGGCAATGTCCTTGATCTCGATACGATTGACCTTCACGCCCCAAGGATGGGTCGCCTCGTCCACCACGTTAAGCAGCTTGGCATTGATCGCATCGCGCTGGCTGAGCGATTCGTCCAGGTCCAGCGAACCGAGCACGGTACGGATGTTGGTCATCACCAAGGCGAGTGCCGCCTGCTCCAGATTGGACACTTCATACGCGGCCTTGGCGGCATCCAGCACTTGATAGAACACCACGCCGTCGACGCGCACGACCGCGTTGTCCTTGGTGATCACGTCCTGGCTGGGAACATCCAGCACCTGCTCCATCATGTTCATCTTGCGGCCGATGTCGTACACGAAAGGAATCAGGAAATGCAGCCCCGGCGACAGCGTGCGGGTGTATTTGCCGAATTGCTCGACGGTCCATTCGAAACCCTGCGGAACGATGCGCACCAGCTTGGCCAGCACGATCACCACGACCACGATAACGATCAATCCAAAGACGGTTCCTGTACTCATGGCATCTCCTCCGTTTGATCGGCGGAGTATAGGGCACACCTTGGATCGAACCGGTTACCTGGCTACGTCGTGCTTGCCGATTGCGGTAGGACCAGGGTGACGCGCAAGCCGCCGTCTTCGCGATTGGCCAGGGCGATACGCCCGCCATGCGCCTCGCTGATCTCGCGCGCCAGCGCCAGCCCCAGGCCAGTGCCGGAGCGCTTGGTGGAGTAGAACGGCAGCAGTGCCTGCGCCAGCACCGCTTCGCTCATGCCGGGGCCGCGATCGGCCACTTCGATGCGCAGCTCGTGGCCAACCGGTATCAGCGAAATGCTGACGCCTTCCGGGGCACTGCCCGATTCGTGCGCGTTCTTCACCAGGTTGATTACCACCTGCTCGATCTGCACCGGATCGAACCAGCCGGGTTGCTCCGGCACTTCGCTCAACAGCTGAAAGCGGCAATGCAGGGCCAAGCCTTCCAGGAACGGCTGCCACGCCACCGCCGCCAGACGCGGCGCGGGAAGTTTGGCAAAGCGCGCGTAGCCATCGATAAAGCCATGCAGGTGCCTGGCACGCTCGCCGATGGTGGCGAATACGCTGGGCAAGCGCTGGATGTCGCCGCGACGAGCTAGCTCCGCACCTGAGTGGGCCAAGGAGGAAATCGGTGCCAGGGAGTTGTTCAACTCGTGGCTGACTACGCGGATCACGCGTTTCCACGCGGCCACTTCCTGGCGCGACAATTCGCGCGTCATGCGCCGGAACAACTGCAGGCGATGCGGACGCCCCTGCAGGCGGAATGCGCGTTGCGAAAGGTGGAAGGTTTCTTCGCTGCCATCCATTTCCACGCTGAACAATGCGTCTTCGCTGCCTTCGGTGGCTTTGCGCAGCGCTTCAGGCGCATCGGCGATCAGGGTGGCGAAATGCAGGCCGTTGAGGCTGCGCCCTTCGTTGAACAGATGACGTGCAGCGATGTTGGCGTACGCCACCCGGTCATTGGCGTCAGTAAGCACCAGGGCCACCGGTGTGTTTTGCACGACGGTATCGAGCAGCAGCTCACGCTGCGCCAGGTTCTGGCGCTGCTCGCGCAGCGTCTGGCCCAGTTCGTTGTGCACGCTGATCAGGTCGCCCAGCTCGTCGCGGCGATGCAGCGCGATGGAAATGCTGAAGTCGCCGTCGCGATAGCTGGCGACTGCACCTTCGAGTGCGCGCAACAGCCGCTTCACCGGTTGCATCACGATGTGCGCGAACCACCAGGACAGCGGCACCAGGATGACGGCGCAGATGATCACCGCATTCGTGCGATTGGGCGTGGACAGGTTGAGCGGAAAATTGTCGTGCAGCGATGCAATCAGTTGCGGCAGGGGCCAATGGGTAACGCCCGCATAGACCAGCGCACCGGTCAGCGAGGCCACCGAAAGCAGGACCGAGAGACGCCCCTCCAACGATCTCAGGCGCATAGGGCTGGGAACGAGGAGTGGGAAAGGGGGAATGTGAGCATCGTCGCAACCAATATCGTTCGCATAAGTGTCGTTGTCATGCTGGATTCGGAACCGGCCGCCTTGCGCAGGGAACGGGAAGCGAAGAGGAACATTGCAGCCTCAAGCTTCGCTGCGAGCTTTTTATTGCATCGTTTGCTCGAAGAACAGAGCAGGAATCCTGCTCCGACCCGCACATTCCCCGCTCCCTGTTTCCCGCTCCCCGCCCTTTTTCTTCACGCCTGCGAAATCAGCCCATAGCGTTCCATCCGCCGATACAGCGCCTGGCGCGACAAGCCCAGCGCCTGCGCGGCGCGGCTTACGACGCCCTCCGCCTTGTGCAACGCCGTTTCCACCACTTCGCGGCTGGGCTCATCCAGATTGCGTGCGGCAGCCGTCCCGGCATGCTGGGGCAGATTGAGCTGCTCGGGCGTGATCGGCCCAGCACCCGCCAGCAAAGCCGCGCGCTCAATGGCGTTTTTCAGCTCGCGCACGTTACCCGGCCAGGGATAGACCAGCAATGCCTCGCGCGCCACATCGCTGAGTTCGGCGCGTCCGGCCAGGAAGTGCTCGGCCAGCGGCAGGATGTCGTCAATGCGCTCTGACAAGGGCGGCAGATTCACGTCGATGACGTTGAGGCGGTAATACAGGTCCTCGCGAAACGTGCCGGTGCGGATCATCGCCTTGAGATCGGCATTGGTGGCGCTCAGCACGCGCACCTTCACCTTGCGCGTACGACCCGAACCCAGGCGTTCGAACTGCCCGGTTTCCAGCACGCGCAACAGTTTCATCTGGCCGGGCAGCGGCAGGTTGCCGATCTCGTCCAGGAACAAGGTGCCACCGTCGGCCAACTCGAAACGCCCTTCGCGCGCCTTGTTGGCGCCGGTATAGGCCCCCGCCTCGGCGCCGAACAGTTCGGCCTCGATCAGCTCGCCCGGCAGGGCACCGCAATTGACCGCGATAAACGGGCCGTTCTGCACGGCCGAGTTGGCGTGCACGATGGCCGCGATGCGCTCCTTGCCGGCGCCGTTGGGTCCGGTGATCAGCACGGGAACATCCGAGCGCGCCACCTGGCAGGCCAGGTCCAGCGTTCGCGCCATCGCCTCGGAGGCGAATATCAGGCCGTCCAGGTTGTATTTGCGTTGCAACGCATCACGACGCTTGCGCCGCTCCTGACGCGTGCGGTTCACCTCGCGGGTGGACTCGGAGAGCTCCAGCAGGTTCTCCACCGTTGCCAGCAGCTTGGCGTCGTCCCAGGGCTTGGCCAGGTAGTCGGCCGCACCGGCCTTGACCAGCTCCACCGCGGTCTCCAGGTGGGTCCAGGCGGTCAGCAGGATGACCGGCAAGTCCGCGTGGCGTTGGCGGATGGCCCTGAACAGCTCCACGCCCTCCTCGCCCGAGGTGGTGTCGGCGGTGAAATTCATGTCCTGGATCACCACGTCCACGGATTCACGCCCAAGCATGTCCAGGCCTTCTTCCGGCGTCAGCGCGACCAGCGGCCGTACATCGTGCAGGGAAAGCAACAGAGACAGGGCTTCGCCCACGGCCGGGTTGTCGTCAATGATCAGTACGGTACGCATTCGTTTTCTACACATGCAGGCATGGATGCCGCTCCCGCCCAAAAGGTTGCCATGCCAATCGGCCTACGTATATGAAAACTTATCCACATTAGGCCGCCCTCGTCGCCACCATCGGCGGCACCTGCGCTGCACGCAGGGCCGGCCCAAGCACCGCAAGCTGCCCCAAAAGCCACAGCGTCAGCGCGCCGGCCGGCAAGTAATACCAGGGCATGTGCTGCATCTGGTAGTGCTGCATCAGGTAAAGGTTGATACCGAACGCCAAAGCCATGCCCAGCATCACGCCGATCGTGCTGAGCAGGAAATTTTCCGTCTGGAAGTAATACACCACCTGGCGACGCGAAGCCCCGATGGCCCGGCGAATGCCGATCTGCCGCCGCCGCTGGCGCACCCAGAAGCTGGTCAGCCCGACAATGCCGAACGCGGTCACGAGCAGCATGATCACGCAGATCACCGCCAGGGTGATCGCCACGCTGGCATTGTCGGCAAAATACTGGTCGCGCACGTCCGTAAAGCGCTTGGCCTGGATCACCGCCGCAGGATTGAGCTGCTTCAACCGGCGTACCGCTTCGCCAAGCACGCGGTCGCGCTCGGCCGGGAGGCTGCGCAACACGTAGTTGGTCTGCGGATTGGCCGGGCTGAAAGCGCCTACCGATCCAGCCGGGTCGATGGGAAAGAAAGCGCCGTAATAGAAGCCGCGATCGCCTCCGCTGCGCACGGCATCGTTCGAGCACAATACATCGGCAATCACACCCACCACCGTGTACCACAACGGCTTGGAATACATCACCTTGCCGATCGCCGACTGCCCCGGCCAGATCCGCTGGGCAAGGCTCTGCGTGATGATCGCCACGTGGCTGCGGGGCATCAATTCCGGCCGCAAGCTGCTGTTGGCGTATTCCTCGGCCGTAAAGAAGCGTCCTTGCAGCAGGTGCAGGCCCAGGGCCTTGTCGGCGCCTTCGCCAAGAAAAGAGTATTCGAGCGTCACCGAAGCGGCATCTTCCATGCGCGCATCCGGCGACGTGCCGAAAGCGTCGTTCTGGCCGTTGTTGTCGAGCGGCACAGAGGTCACGCTGCCGGCCGCCTGCACGCCGGCGATGCTGCGCAGGGCCTCCAGATCCCGCGGCACGCTGCCTGCCGCGCCTGCCGCATCCCCGCCACGCATCGAAACGACGACGATGCCCTGCTCGTCGATGGCATTGGGCAGGTGCATGTCCGACATTCGCTGGCCGATCATGAACACCGCATTGCAAAGCACGGCGCAAGCCAGCGCTATTTCAAAAATCACCAGCAACGCCGGCACACGGTGCGCGCGCAGGCTGCTGAGCACGTGTCGAAATTCAGGTGTCACTTCACCCCTCCTTGACCTGGATGGCGGGCGATATCCGGCAGGCGCGCCAGGCTGGCAGCATCCCGGCGACGAGGCTCGACACCAGCGCGATCGCAAACGTCATGGCGAACATGCGCACATCCAGATGTGCGAGCGGGGCGTATTCGGCCGGTTCGTGGCGGATGGCCCAAAGGCCCAACTGGGCGAACGCCAGGCCCAGGACGCCTCCCGCCAGGCCGATGATCCCGGCCTCCACCATGAACTGCGCGAAGATCGTTGCGCGCGATGCGCCCAGTGCGCGCCGCACGCCGATTTCCCGCGCACGGCGCAAGCATTTGGCCAACAGCAGGCCCACCGTGTTGACCACGCAAATCAGCAGAAACCCGAATGCCAGTCGCGTCAGCTGTCGCACATCCTCAGGCACCATCTGCTCATCGCGCAGCCACGTGGTGAGGCCCAGCAACGCCACATCGGACCGCACAAAGCGCCCTTGCCGAATCTGCTGGCCGACATAGTGGGTCAAAAACGCCTGGTAAGTCTGCGCATCCGCTTCACTATCCAGTTGCAACCAGACACCCAGCCAGACACAAGGCGCCGTGCGCAAGTCGCGCTGATCGCCTTGTACGTAGCAATCGAAATACTGCGTGCTCATGCCGGCGGCCAACGCCGACTGCAACGGCAAAAACACTCCGTCGCCCTGCCCGTAGCCCCCGCCGGAATAGAAACGCGGCTGTGGCGCCCAATGCCTGAGCACGCCGACGACGCGGAAATCCCTCTCTCCGATGCGAACCATTCGTCCGACACTGTCGACGCCGCCAAATAATTTGTCGTTGACGTAATCGGCAATCACGACCACCGGTACGGCACCGTCGTCGTCACTCCGGGACCAGCCGCTTCCATAGCGAAAAGGCACGCCAAACATGGGAAAGAAGTCCGCGGTAGCCATGACGCCATTTGTAAAAAACGGATCCAGGTTTCCGCTCTGCGGCACGATCTTCGCCTTGAATCCGGAGACGGCGCTCTGGCGATGCGCCTTTCGCGTCCGCAGCAGATTCATCGCATCCACGTATGTAAACGCGTCCATGGGCTTGGCCTGGCCAGGCACATAACCGGTCGCCGGTTGCGGATCTATCTCGGGAAAGAAAATGTGTGCACTCAGCCCGGGCAGAGGATCTCCGGCAAGCAGGCGCAAGACGGTAAGCATGCAAATGCACGAGCCGACTCCCAACGCCAGCGACGACACCATCAATGACGTCAGCACGATGTTGCGCCGAAGGCTTCGCAAGGCCAGATTCAAGTAATAGCTGAACATGCATTTCCTCTGCGGCCATACGGTTTCATGGAAAATCCGCTCTCAGGCTGACCGGGTCGCCACCACCGGCGGCACGGCCGAGGCGCGCATGGCCGGCGCCAGTACCGCCAACTGTCCCAGACTCCACAGCACCAAGGCACCGGCCGGAAGATAAAACCATGGCAGGCGGGGAACTTCGTATTGCTTCATCAGCAACAGGTTCAATACCACCGCCAGGACGACGCCTACCAGGATCCCCGCACTCACGATGACAAAGTTCTCCAACAGGAAATGACGCAAAATTTCGCTGCGGGTCGCGCCTATGGCGCGCCTCACGCCGATCTGCCTGCGCCGCTGTTGCACCCAGAAATTGGCCAGGCCGCTGATACCCAGGGCCGTCACGAAGAGCAAACCCGCGCAAGATGCCACCAGCAATCCGACCATAGTCCGGTCGCGCTGGAAATAAGCGCGCCGCAGGTCTTCGAAAGTCTGCATCTGCTCCGGCGGCAGAATGCGGTCAGGGTCCAGTTGCATCAGCTTGGCTGCAGCGGCCTTGAGCACCCGCTGACGATCCGCAGGCGCACTGCGCAACACGTAAAAAATGTAACTATCCGCCGACTTCGAAGGAAACAGCATCGTGAGCTGGTTGGTACCGAACGCATAAAGCCTCGGTCGCACCAGTGTCTGCACGATACCTACGACCCGAATTGGTTTGCGCTCACCGGTATAGATGGTGTTGCCTAGGGCATTGCCGGCGGGAAACAGCTTCTGCGCCAGCTCGGCGCTGAGGATGGCGGCGGGAACCTTGTCATCATCAACGTATTCGTCATCGCGAAAGTCGCGTCCGGCGACCAGATGAATGCCCAGCGTATTCAACTCACCCGGCGTACCTGCATAAGCGGCAGGTTGCACGCATCCGTTGGTTTGCATGGATCGCAACTTCGCGGCCTGTTCCAGTTGCTCGAGCGTGGCACAGGTGCCGTAGGAAGACTCCTGGTCGCCGAACGGAAGGCTGTCGGCGGCTACCGCCATCTTCACCCCGGGAATGGCGCGCAATGCCGCCAGGTCGGCATCGTGCCGGGCAAGCTGATTCTGCTTTTTGTCGATGGACTGGCTTTCAATGATCGACAGCATCGGCTCGTCCAGTCCGCTGGGCAACGCAATCTGCTGAATGCGGTCCACCACCAGAAACACGACGTTGCAGACGACGGCACAAGTCAAGGCGACCTGTAATATCAGCAAAAAAACCGTGAGCTTGTGGTGGCGAAGGCTGGACAGCATGGGATGCATGGACACGTATCGCTCCTTGATCTATTGCGTCTTCAACTGCAACGCAGGCGTGATGCGGCAGGCGCGCCATGCGGGCAGCAGCCCCGCAAGAAGGCTGGCACCCAAGGCCAATGCAAACGTAAATGCCAGCATCGGGCCGTCCATGCTGGCCAGGTGCGCATAGTCGTCCGGGCGATGTCGCACGCTCCACAAACCAAGCTGCGCCAAAATCAAGCCAAGCACGCCGCCAGCGAACCCGATCACCGCCGATTCGGTCGCCAGCTGGATGAAAATATCCCTGCGCCTTGCCCCCATGGCCCGGCGAACGCTGATCTCACCGCCCCGACGAAGGAACTTGGCGAGCAGCAACGCCACGATATTTGTGATGCACACGGCAAGAAAAGCCAAGGCGAGCCACACTTGCAAATGGATGTCCGAGGGTACTTTGCGCTCAATGGCCAGCCATTCCATCAAGCTGTAGAGGTGCGCCGAATCCGCTGACCGCTCGTAACGGCCCAGCTTCTTTTGCTGCCCTGCATAGTCCGCAAGATAGCGGCGGTAAGCGGTCACTTCGGAAGCCGTATCCAACTGCACCCAGACCTGCAGCCAAGTCAACGTCGGGCTGTTGTGTTCGATGCTTCCAGCCCAGCTCGACTGGTTGCCGTTGGTGTTGAACTTCAAATCGAGGCTGGTGGAAAGTGGCAAAAAGAAGCGATCCGCGTCACTGAACTCCTTGGCATCCGCGTCGGCATAGAACATGGGATTGGGTTGCCAATCGCGCGTCACGCCAACCACGCGCAGGTCCGCATCGTTCAAATGCGCGATGCGCCCGACGCTGTCCGCGGTGCCGAACACTTCGCGGCTGAGCGACTCACTCAACACCACCACCCGTGCGCGGGCATCCTCGTCAGCCTGCGACCAGGCACTGCCGCTCAGGAACGAAAGATCGAACATCGCAAAGAAATCAGGCGTGGTGAAACGGCCATCGGCATAGAACGGGGTATGGCCGGTCCCGGAGCGTCTGGCCAGCAAGGTGCCGCCGGCCATCGCCGCCTGCCGTACGGCTTGTCGCGAGGACACCAGGGCCATCGCATCGGGATAGGTGAAATTGGCGCTGGCATCCGGCGCGTAGAGGTTCTGCGTGAAGTTGGCCGGTCGAGGATCCAGGTGCGGCACGAACAAATGTGCGCTGCGGTCCGGCAAGGGATCGTCGGACATCACGTGCAGCACCGTCAGCATGGTCATGCTGGCACCGATACCAAGGCCGATGGCCAGCACCATCAGTGCCGTCATCACGGGTGTACGCCGCAAACTTCGCCATGCCAGATCCAGGTAGTAGCCGAACATTCCATTGAGCTCCCAAGACTACTGTGCGCGAAACGAGGTTTACCCCTTCATACCGAGCGGGTTGCCACCACCGGAGGCACCTGTGCTGCGCGCAAGGCGGGACCGAGCACCGCGCCCTGCCCCAGCAGCCACAACGCGAGCGCACCGCACCCGAGGTAGTACCAGGGC
The DNA here is from genome assembly GCF_016904945.1 of Dyella mobilis. Classification (GTDB taxonomy): domain Bacteria; phylum Pseudomonadota; class Gammaproteobacteria; order Xanthomonadales; family Rhodanobacteraceae; genus Dyella_B; species Dyella_B mobilis. The sequence continues at coordinate 357,371 of NZ_JADIKF010000039.1, read as the reverse complement.
ATACGGCTCACCTCGTAGTTTTCCATCAGGTAGACGTTGACCGCGAACCCGAACACCACGCCAAGCACCACGCCCGCCGTGCTGAGCAGAAAATTCTCGGTCTGAAAGTAATGCAGAATATTCGCGCAGGACGCGCCGACCGCGCGGCGAATACCGATCTGGCGCCGACGCTGCCCCACCCAGAAACTGGTGAGGCCGACGATGCCAAGCGCCGTCACGGCAAGCATCACCACGCAAACCATCATCAGCATCCAAGCCATGTCGCGGGTATCGGCAAAGTAGTCCGCGCGCATATCGGCATAGATTTTCCCTTCCAGCACCGCCCCCGGCTCGAGTTTGCCCAGCACCTGCAAGGCATCCCGCAACACGCGATCTCGATCCTGGGGCGCACTGCGCACGACGTAGTGGTTCAAGCTGGCGCTGGGCCGCTGCGGAAAGAAAATGCTGGAATACATGCCGGCCGGACCGTTGCCGTTAGGGTCCTGCCCGAGTACGTCGGCAACCACACCTACCACTGTCCACGCTGCGTTGTCGCCGTAGATCTGCTTGCCTAGCGCGCTCTCGCCCGGCCACATGCGCCTGGCGTCGCTTTCGTTGATCAGCACGACGTGGCTGCTGGATACGTGGCTGGGCAGCAGCGTGCTGTCTGCAAACTCCTCGGCACTGAAGAAGCGTCCTTTTAGCAGTTTCAATCCCAGCGCCTGCTCCCCGCCGCTGCCCAGGAAGTATTCGGAGGAATTGATCTGACTCTCCTCATCCGGCCTGGCGGTCAGGCCGTCGTACCAGATGTCCGGTCCCAACGGCACATCGCTGATTGCAGCCGCAGCCTGCACGCCAGCGATCGCACGCAATGCCGCGAGGTTGCGCGCCATCCCGCTCTCGACGTGCGCTTCATCGATGCCGCCTAAGCTGATCACCGAAAGACCCTGCTCATCGATGGCGCTCGGCGCTCGCACGCCGGCGATGCACTGGCCGATCATGAATACCGCGTTGCACAGCACGGCGCAGGCCAGCGCAATCTCCAGCACAATCAACAATGCCGGGACGCGATGCTTGTGCAGGCTGGAGAGAATCGGACGAATTTCCACGAGTGCACCTCAGGCCGATTTCAACTGGGGTGCCGGCGCCATTGCGCAGGCCCGCCAAGCGGGAAGGATGCCGGCGATCAAGCTCGCCACCAGTGCAACCGCAAACGTGCTGACGAACATGCGTACATCCAATTGCGCCAAGCTGGCGTATTCGGCGGGTTGCCGGCGAATGCACCACAACCCCAGCTCGGCGAACACCAGGCCGAGCAGGCCGCCGGCCATGCCGACCAGGCTCGCCTCCACCATGAATTGCATGAAAATGGCCGCACGCGACGCACCCAGGGCGCGACGCACGCTTATCTCGGCGGAGCGTCGCAGGCACTTGGCGAGCAAAAGACCCACGGTATTGACGATGCAGATCAACAAAAAGCTGAAAGCCATGCCCATCTGCACGCGTACGTTATCCGGCACCACTTTCTGGTCGCGCAGCCATTGCATCAGGCTCGAAAGTCCTGCATCGGAGCGCTGAAAGCGCCCCAACGCGACCTGCTGCCGCACGTAGTCGCCCAGAAAAGAGCGGTAAGCCGAAGCGGCCTCGGTATTCGGCAGTTGCACCCAAAAGCCCAGCCAGGTGCTTGGCGCGGTTTCCAGCTTCTGCTTGTCGCCAGCCGCATAGGAGAAGAGATTGATCGGCATCTGGCCTATCGCACGCGCCGATTGCAGCGGCAGGAAGACCGCATCGCCTGCACCATAGTCGCGGCCGCCCAGATACAGCGAATAGAAATGCGGCTGCGGCGCCCACGGGCGCAGCACACCGATGATGCGGAACGCCTGATCGCCGATGCGCAGGATGCGCCCTACGCTGTTGGCGCCGCCAAACAGCCGGTCATTGAGCAAGCCGGCGATCACCACCACTTTCGCACGGGCCTCGTCATCGCCAGCGCTCCAGCCGCTGCCATATTGAAAAGGCACGTCGAACATGCCGAAGAAGTCCGCGGTGGTCATGACGCCGTCGCTGAAGAACGGCCGCTGCTGCGCATTTTCAGGCGTCAGCTTCACCTTGCTCAGCGCCATCGCCGCCTGCCGCTCGGCCCTGCCCGCATGCAGCAGATTCATCGCATCGATGTAGCTCATCAGCCACGGCAGCTTGCCGCTGCGGGAAAACGGCTCGTTCTTCGGATAGGGATCGACTTGCACATAAAACAGCTGGCTGCTTTTTTCGGGAAGCGGATCCGCCGACAGGGAAGCAAACACCGTCAAGGTCGTCATCGAGGCGCCGATTCCCAGCGCCAGCGCCAGCACCATCAACCCGGTAAGCACCCGGTTGCGCTTCAAGCTGCGCAAGGCCATATCCAGGTAGTAGCCGAACATGTCAAACATTTCTCACCATGCCCGCCGTCATACCGTACGCGTTGCCACGACCGGCGGCACCGCCGCCGCGCGCAGGGCCGGCCCGAGCACCGCCGCCTGCCCGATCGCCCACAGAATCAACGCACCAACCGGAAAGTACGTAACCGGCATGCGCGGCAATTCGTAATGCACGATCAGAAACAGGTTGATGCCGTAGGCCAGAACCATGCCGAGCGCAATGCCCATGGTGGTGAGCAGGAAATTCTCGGTCTGGAAATAACGCAGGATGTTGCCGCGCGTCGCCCCCAATGCGCGCCGCACGCCGATGCTGCGGTTGCGCTGCGACACCCAGAAACTCGCCAGGCCCACGATTCCCAGTGAAGTCACCACCAACAACGCGATGCACACCGCAACCAGGATGCCGGTCATGGCACGGTCGTTCTGGAAGAAATCGCTGCGGTGTTGCTCCATCGTGTCTTTCTCCAACACGATGCGATTGGGATCGAGCTTCTTGAGCTTGACCAGCGCCGTCTTCAAGACCTGGTCGCAGTCTTGCGCTGCGCAGCGAATAGCGTAGGCGGTACCCGACAGCATAGGCATGCGTATCGGCCAGACGGTACTGTATTGGACCCCGGGGCCCATCCGATCCATACCCGGCCGGATCAGGTTCGCCATCACGCCAACCACCGTGAAAGGCAAGCCTTGCCCTACGTAAATCTGCTTGCCCAACGCTTCCTGGCCCGGCCACAGCCGATCAGCCATGGCCCGGGTGATCAGCACGACGGCGGGCAGCTTGTCATACTGCTTTTGCGACAGCAGCGTGTTGACGGCGGACAGGTCGATATATTCCTCCGGACGCAGGTCGCGCCCTTCCTCTAATCGCACGCCCAACGTCTTCACGAGGTTTTCCCCCATGTATTGAGCCGCATTGAGAGGCGCAATGCGCTGCGCGGGGTCCGTGCGCACATCAAAGTTATCCGAGCCCAGGTTGAAAGGCAGCTGGTTGAGCAGCGCGGCAGCCTTTACGCCGGGAATGGACTGCAGCCCTGCGAGGTCGGCCGCGATGCGCGCATCCCCGTCGGTGCGAGTGCCGATATCGGCCAGTTCGACATACACCAGTTCCTGTTCGGCAATGCCGCTGACCACGTGCATGCGATCCAGCCGCTGGCCGATCAGGAAGATCGTGTTGCACACGATGGCGCAGGTGAATGCGATTTGCAGGACCAGCAGACAGCAGGTGAATTTGTGCCGCCGCAGCGTAATCAGAATGGGCCGGATGTCCACGTCATTGCGCCTTCAATTGCAGTGCAGGAGCGACACGGCACGCGCGCCATGCCGGCAGTACGCCGGCCAGAGTGCTCGCCACCACGGAAACGATGAATGTGAGCAACAGCATCGCCGCGTCCATGTGCGCGAGCTTGGCGTAATCGGAGGGCTGCTGGCGCACTGCCCACAATCCAACCAGGGCCAGTACCAATCCCAGCAGGCCGCCCACCAATCCGATGACGCCCGATTCCATCAGCAACTGGCCGAACAGGGCGCGACGCGATGCGCCCAGCGCGCGGCGCACACCGAGTTCCGCCGCACGGCGCATGAATTTCGCCAGCATGAGGCCTACCGTATTGATCAGGCACACCACCAGGAAGCCCAGCGCCAGCCACGCTTGAAGCCGCGCATCGCTCGGCACTACCTGCTTGAACTCCAGCCATTCCCTCACGTTGCGCAAACGGATATTTACCGGCCGTTCGAACCGCCCCGCTGTGCGCTGGTCTTCGGAGTAGTGCTGCAGGAAGCTGCGATAAGCCGCGACGCTGCTCGGATCGTCGAGCTCCACCCAGAACTGCAACCAGGTGCAGGGGGCTTTTTCCAGGTTGTCCTGGCCTCCGGTATTGCCGTTGCCCCAGCAATCGGTCGAGCCGTCGTGATCCATGTGCAGATCGCGCGCGGTCGAAAGCGGCACGTAGACCTCTTCGTAGTCGGCATAACTGCCCATGTACAGGTCGTAGAAGTGCGGATTGGGACGCCAGTCGCCCATGACCCCGATGATGCGGAAGTCGGTCGCCTGCAGGCGGAGAGTTTTCCCCACGCTATTCTTGCCACCGAACAGCTTGTTGTTCAGTTCGGCGCTGATGACGACCACGCGCGCCTTGCTCTGATCCTCGGCATCACCCCAGGCGGTACCGTACTGCAGCGGAACACCGAACATCGGGAAAAAATCGGCCGTGGTATAGCGCGCCTCGGAATGATAAGGGTCGATACTCGCCTGTTCCGGCTGCAGCGGTACCATGCCGCCGGTCATCAAGGCCTGACGTTTGGCGCGCTTGGCGCGCAGCAGATACATCCCGTCGATCCATGAAAGCTGCCCGGGCGGCTCCACCCCCGGCGTATAGGCATCCATGTCACGCGGATCGAGCTGCGGGTAATACAGCGATCCGCTGCGCCCCGGCAACGGATCTCCCGAGAGCACGTGCAAGACGGTCAGCGTAGTCATGCAAGCGCCGATACCCAGCGCAACCGCAAGTACCATCAGCGCGGTGAGCACGCGGTTGCGATTGAGTCCGCGAAAAGCCAGTTCCAGATAATAGGCAAACATCGTGGCACTCCGCACTCAAGTGGATTGGGTGGCGATCACGGGTGGCACCGACGCGGCACGCGTAGCGGGGCCAAGCACGGCAAGCTGTCCGATCAGCCACAACGTCAGCGCACCGCCCGGCAGGTAATACCAGGGCATGCGTTCCAGTTCGTAGTGCTGCATCAGATAAAGGTTGATGCCGAACGCAAGCACCATGCCGATCAGCACGCCCGCCGAACTCAGCAGGAAATTCTCGGTGCGGAAGTAACGAAGAATATCGCCGCGCGTGGCGCCCACCGCGCGGCGGATACCGATCTGCCGGCGGCGTTGGCTGACCCAGAAACTGGTGAGCCCGACGATGCCGAATGCCGTTACCGCCAGCATCACCAAGCACACCAGCACCAGGATCCACACCATGCTTTGCGAATTGGCGAAATACTGGTCGCGTATGCTCTGGTAGGTTTGGCCCTTCACGACGGCCTGCGGATTGAGCTGCTGCAATTTCGCCACCGCTTCCCTCGCGATGCGTTCGCGGTCGGCCGGAGCGCCGCGCAAGATGTATTCGTGCAATACCGCATCCGGAGCGACCGGAAGGAAGATGTCGTAATAGGATCTGTCGTGATCCAAAGCGAACGTATAGGGCCGCAACACATCCGCAACGATACCGATCACGGTGAAGTAATAAGGCTTGGAATACACCGTCTTGCCCAACGCGGACTGTCCGGGCCACAGCTTTTTCGCCAAGGTCTCGGTCACCACCATGACGTGTGTGCTGGGCACCGCGCCACCGTCCACCTTGCTGTCGGCATATTCCTCGGCGTTGAAAAAGCGCCCCTGGCGCAGTTGCAAGCCCATCGCCTTGTCGGCGTTCTCACCGGCGAAGTACAGAGTGACATTGAGGTTGTTCGGATCGGAAACCGGTGCATCCGGCGTCAAGCCGAAACTCCATCCCCAATTATTCCGACTCAAAGGCATGGTGTGCACCACACTGACCGCTTGCGCGCCGGCAATGCCCCGCAATGCCGCCAGGTTGCGGGGAATATCCGCCGCCACCAGCTTTTCATCCGTGCCTTGCACATTCACCACGACGGTGCCTGCCTCATCCATCGCGTTGGGCAAATGCATGTCGGATACACGCTTGCCGATCATGAATACCGCGTTACACAGCACCGCACAGGCCAGCGCGATCTGAAGCACGATCAACAAAGTAGGGATACGATGCTTGCGCAGGCTGGCGAGAATCGGTCGGATTTCCATGATTGCCTCACGCCGCCTTGAGTTGGGGAGCCGGTGCCATCACGCAAGCGCGCCAGGCGGGCAACAGCCCTGCGATGAGACTGGCTGCCAATGCCACCGCGAACGTCGCCAGGAACATTTGGCCGTCCAGATGGGCCAGACTGGCGTAATCGGCCGGTTGATGGCGTACCGCCAGAAGCCCCAGCTCGGCGAGTACCAGACCCAGTACGCCACCGGCTATTCCGATGATCCCGGCCTCGACCATGAATTGCGCAAAGATGGCTCGGCGCGTCGCCCCCAGCGCACGGCGCACGCTGATCTCGCGCCCGCGACGCAGGCACTTGGCCAGCAATAGGCCCACCGTATTCACCACGCAGATCAACAGGAAACCGAAGGCCAGATAGGTCTGCAGCCTGGCGTCGCTAGGCACCACCTGCTGATCGATCAGCCAGCCCATCAAGCTGAGCAAGGATGTGTCAGGGCGGTGCAGACGCCCCAGCGCAATCTGCTCTTTCACGTAGCCGTCGAGAAACGCTTTGTAGCTGGCAACCTCCGCGGAGCTGTCCAGTTCCACCCAGACACCGAGCCATTCGCACGGCGCCGTCTCGATGTGAATCAAATCGGAGACCTGCGCATAGCACTGCAAGTTGCCCGCGCCTGCATCCATCGCACGCGCCGTTTTCAAGGGCATGAACACGGCGTCGCCATCACCGTAGTCGCGATTGCCGATGACTTCGGCGTAAAAGCGCGGCTGCGGTGCCCAATGCTTGAGCACGCCGATCACCCGCAAATCATGGCCCCAGACGTGAATGGTCTTGCCCACGCTGTTGCCGCCCCCGAACAATTTGTCGTTGAGAAAATCGGAAATCACCGCCACCGGCGCGGCGCTTTCGTCATCCGGTGCCGACCAGCCGCTGCCGTATTGGAAAGGCACGTCGAACAGCCCGAAAAAATCGGACGTGGTCATCATCCCGTCTGCAAAATAAGGATGGTCGTTGGCGCGATCCGGAACGATCTTGGCCTGCATCGTGGCCATCGCGGCTTGCCGCCTGGCACGACGGGCGTGCACCAGGTACATCGCATCCGGATAGCTCATCATGGGGTCCGGCTTGGCCTGCCCTGCCACGTAGCCTTCCAGCGGATTGGGATCGATCTGCGGATAGAACAGGTGCCCGCTCTTTTCCGGCAGCGGGTCACCCGACAACAGCTTGAGTACCGCCAGGGTGGTGATCGACGCACCAATACCTAGCGCCAGCGTGACGATCATCAGCGCCGTCAACACCTGGTTGCGCCGAAGGCTGCGCACCGCAAGCTCGATGTAGTAACCGAACATCACATTCCCCTATGAGTTCTCGGTCCGCGGCCAGATCACACCGAGCGCGTAGCGACCACCGGCGGTACGTTCGACGCGCGGCGCGCCGGCACGAACACCGCCAGCTGCCCCAGCGCCATCACGATCGCCAACCCTCCCAACACGTAGACCAAAGGCATGCGGCTCATCTCGAAGTTCAGCATCAGCACCTTGTTGAGGCCGATCGCCAATACAATGCCGACCAGTGCCCCGGCGCCGGCGATCAGCAGGTTTTCGAGCTGGAAGTAATGCAGGATGTCGATCTTCCTCGCGCCCAGTGCGCGGCGTACGCCGATCTGGCGATGACGCTGGCCCACCCAGAAGCTAGTAAGGCCCACGATACCCGCCGCGGTGATGGCCAGCAGGATCAGGCAGACCACCGCCATCAACATCGCCATGCCGACGTCGGCGCGATAGGCGTTGGCGCGAATATCGGCAAACGACTTGACACTGTCGTCATCCAGCACGCGCATCGGGTCGACTTTGTAGAGCACGTCGCGCACGCCGCGCATGACGGTATCCAGCTGGCCCGGCTTGGTGCGGATCACATAGCGTGCAAAATTGCCGTTCAGGCGAATGGGTGCGATGGTGGCATTCCACACGAAGCCGGCGGCCCAGCTATCCACGGAAGGAGCCTGCAAACGCTCCACCTCGCCGACGATCGTGCTCGGCTTGGTATCGCCGTTGAGATAGATCACCTTGCCTACGGCGTTCCCCTGCGGGAACAGTTTGTCGGCCAGGGCCTTGGTTACGATGATGATGTCCGGCTGGGAATTGTCGCGGAAGCCCTTGTTCACCACGTCGGCAGCCGTAAAGTTGCGCCCCGCAATCAGATGCAGACCCAGGGTGGACAGGAACTGATCGTCGCCGAAGTAGTAGGTGGTTCGCGCATTGCCGCCGCGCAAATCCACACCCGGCTTCAAGGCGGCCGAACCGTTCCAACTGGAGTTGAGCAGCGGCATCGAATTGCTCGGGGTTACCGAAACCACTCCCGGCATCGCACGCAGGGCGGCTAGGTCCTCGCGCAGCATCGCGTCCTGCTTTTGCAGGCTGGCCGCATCGTCGCCTGACGGTGCACCCACCCATTGCTGCTCGACCATGAACAAATTGCTTTCGTCCATGCCCGTGGGGCGGCGTACCGCATCGACGCGCGAATAGATGATGAAAATGGCGTTGCACACGATCGCCAAGGTCAACGCGATCTGCAGCGCGATGAGCACCGCACCAGCCTTGTGCTTGCGCAATGCCGCGATAATCGGAGGCAAGGTCATGACATCGCTCCTCAGTTCGACTTGAGCTGCAGCGCGGGTTGTACGCGCGAAGCCCGGAAGGTGGGATACAGGCCGGCCAACATCGTCGCAACGACGGCAACCAGCAGCGTAAGCGCGAGCAAGCCGACATCCAGGCGAGCCAGCGTGGAGATTTCTTTGGGCAGCACCCAGCTCACGCCGTGCACGCCGCCCCAGGTGAGCAACAGGCCAAGCGCTCCGCCGGTCAGGCCGACGATGGCCGCTTCAACCAGAAACTGCGTATAGATCGCCAGGCGCGGCGCACCGAGCGCGCGGCGCACGCCGATCTCCGAACTGCGGCGCAGGAATTTGGCCAGCAGCAACCCTGCGGTGTTGACCAGGCAAACCACCAGCAGCCCCAAGGCGACCAGCAGCGAAACTTTGGTGTCGCTGGGCACGACGTGCTCGCTGTCCAGCCACGCAGGCAGATCGCGCAGGCGGTTGTTCAGGGGCCAGCTGAAGCGGCCGGCTTGCTTCTGGTCGCGGAAATAGGCGTCCAGGTAATCGTGATAGGCGGTTACTGCCGCTTTATCGTCCAGCTCGGCCATGTAGGCGATCCACACGCAGCTCGACTGCTGCAGCCCGACGAAGCCCGATCCCTTGGGAATTTCCGAGCAATTGGTATTGCCGTCGTTGGGCATGCCCACGTCGATCGCGCGCTGGAACGGAATGAATACATCTTCGTGGCCGGTGGTAAAACCGCCGGTATTGACCACGTCGAAGAACACCGGCTTCGGATTCCAGTTATCCAGCACACCGACCACGCGGTAGTCCTTGCCGTCGATGTTCACCGTCTTGCCCACGCTGTTCTGTCCGCCGAACAGCTTCTGGTTGATATCGCCATTGAGCACGACCACCGCGGCGCGCTGCGAATCCTCCGCCGCACTCCAGCCGCTGCCGTATTTGAACGGCGCGTCCACCATCGGGAAAAATTCGCTGTACACGGCGTGGCCGCCGACGTTGATCGGATGCTTGCTCGCATCCGGCGGCACGATCGAGGGAGAAACGCGATACATCGCCGATTGCAGTTTGGCTCGATGGTCGCGCATCAACGCGACGGCATCGGTGTAGTCCATGGCATCCGGCGGATCGTTGTTGTTGCTGCCGTCCTGATGGCCCTTCGGTCCCCAGACATCGATCTGCGGAACGTACAGGTGCGAGGACTTCCAGGGGATGGGATCGCCCGACACGGCACGAAACACAGAGTAACTGGTCATGGAGGCACCTACGCCGAAACCGATCGCCAGGATCATCAGCACAGTGAGGCCGGGACTTCTTTTCAGACTGCGTACCGCCAGATCAACGTAATAGCCCAACATGGGGCACCTCCACCCGTTAGATGACCGCTCCCCCGTGGAGAGCGCCTCATTGCATTTGCTTCCGACTGCTCTTTTCGCCGACGACCCAGGTTCGCCGCATTAACTGTTCACCCATGCCTTGCTGCTTACGTGGGTCGCGTTGCCTCGATCGGCGGCACGCGCGACGCGCGCAATGCCGGTGCGAACACGGCGCACTGCCCAAGCAAGATCAAGATCACCATTCCTGCCAACACATAGGTCAGCGGCAGAAAGTCCAGCGACAACCGCGTAACCAGCCACAGATTGAGTCCAAACGCGAGCACGGTGCCGATAAACACCCCACCAAGACTTATCAACAGGTTCTCGGTGAGAAAGTAATTGAGGATGTCGCGATGCGTTGCACCCAGCGCACGGCGCACGCCGATCTGCCGGCGACGTTGCCCCACCCAGAAACTGGTAAGCCCAACGATGCCTGCACCGGTGATGGCCAGCAGTACCACACAAATGATGCCCATCAGGATGGCCATGCCGCGATCACGCTTGAATGCATTGGCGCGCACCTGGGCATAGCTGAGCAAGCCATTCTTGGGCGGGATGATGCGCATGCGGTTTTCCGCATACAGTGCCTTGGGTGCCTCGCGCATGGCGGCAGCGAGTTGCCCTGGCTTGGCGCGCACGACGTAGCGCAATCCCCAAGGTTCGGCCAGCCGGAACGGCACCACCATCGATTGGCCCTGATACGGTGCGCTCCAGCTATCAACCTCCTGGCGTGCGAGCGTATCCACGATACCGATGATGGTGAGAGGCGTGCTGGTCATCGCGTAAAAGTGCTTGCCGAGCGCATCGCCGTTCGGAAACAGCTTGTCGGCCAAGGCCTTGCTGACGATGGTCACCGGTGGCTGGTTGCTTTGCCGCATGCCCAGGTTCTGCACTTCCTCCGGCCGGAAATCGCGACCGGCGATCAATTTCAGGCCCAGTGTGCGCAGGAAGTGGGAATCGCCCACGTAATACGCCGCGTCAGTCGTGTGACCGACCTGATCCGGCGTCATGGTGATGAAGTTGTCCCAATCGAATTCGGCCAACGGGTAACTATTGGTAGGTGTGGCGTCCTGCACGCTTGGCAATTGCCGCAGTGTGGCGAGATCCTGTTCAATTTTCGCAGCAGCTTCGTCCGTGGAGTACTGCTCGCCCCAAAGGTTCACCATCACGAAGAGGTTGGATTCATCTACACCACTCACATCGGATAGGCGATCCAGTCGCTGATGAATGATGAACAGCGCATTGCAGACGATGGCCAGCGTCAAGGCGATCTGCAATGCGATGAGCAACGTGCCGGCTTTGTGCTTGCGCAAGGCGATGAGAATGGGATGAATGTCCACGTATTCTTCTCCGCCTCAATTGGATTTCAGTTGCCAGGCGGGCTGCACTTGCGCAGCCCGCCACGCGGGATAGAACGCGGCTGCCACCGTGGCGAAAATGGATACCGCCAGAGTCAAGCCCATCAAAGACAAATCAAGGCGCGCAAGCTTGGCAATGTCGTCCTCGAACAGCAAACCGACGCCGGACATGCCCACCGCGGTCAACAGCAACCCCAGCAATCCTCCGGCAAAACCGACCGCAGCAGCTTCCATCAGGTATTGCGCATAGATTTCGTGGCGAGTCGCTCCGAGCGCTCGCCGCACACCGATCTCTCCGGCGCGGCGCATGAATTTGGCAAGCAGCAATCCGATCGTATTGATCAAGCAGATCGCGAAAAATCCGAGCGCCACGATCAGCGAGACGCGACTCTCCGGCGGCACGACTTTCTCGAACGCCAGCCACTCCATCACGTCACGCAACCGCACATTCGGCGCCCAGCCGAAGCGCCCTGCGCGTTGCTGGTCAGCCGCGTAGGCCTCCAGGAATTGGCGGTAGTGCACCACCTGCTCGGACGTATCCAGTTCCACCCACGGCATCAGCCACACGCAGTTGCTGTGCAGCCATCCATCCCAACCGTCGAAGTGCAAATTTCCCCGGCAGCTGTTGCTGCCTGAGTTGTCTACTTTCAGATCGAGCGCGCGATTGAACAGCACGAAGAAATCGGCCGCATCACCGTACGCGTTTTCATTCCACAAGGCATAGAAGCGCGGCTTGGGATCCCAATGCCTCATGACGCCGACGATGCGGTAATCCTGACCGGAAAGCGTGATATTTCTGCCCACGCTGTTGGCGCCACCGAATATGCGCTGGTTGAAATCTTCCGATATCACGACATCGCTGGCGCGATTGTCATCATCAGCGGCACTCCAGCCGCTGCCGTAAAGAAAAGGCACGTCGAACATCGGGAAAAAGTCGCCCATTACCGCAAATCCCGTCACGGATGACGGAACACTGTCCTCGCCGCGCGGCAGGGCCGAGAGCGTGACCTGGTAGATCAGGGTCTGGCGAGGCGCCTGGTGCGCCTTCATCAGCGCCACGGCGTCCGTGTAGCTCAATGCCCCCGCCGGCTCACCCTTATCGTTTTGCTGTGGACCCCAGGCATCCACTTGCGGCACGAACAGCTGCGAGGACTTCTCAGGAATCGGATTGCCTGATACGGCCCGGAACACTGAATAAGTGATCATCGACGCAGCTACGCCAAAACCTATCGCCATCACCATCAGCGCAGTGAGCATGGGGTTGCGCTTGAGACTGCGCAGTCCGAGCTGGAGGTAATAGGTAAACATGAGACCTCGATGGCGATCGATGAAGATTCTGGCGAGAGGATTCCCTCACCCAGGCCCTCTCCCGACGAGGAAGAGGGCGCGGTGATGCGTCAGCTGCGGACCTGTCCTGCGGCAGCGGTATAGGCGGTGTGGAAGCGCGGATCTTCCGCCAGATCCACCACCTGGCCGTCGATGACGTGCACGTTGCGCTGTGCGCGTGCAGCCAGTTCCGGATCGTGCGTCACCATCACGATGGTGGCGCCTTCGCGGTGAATTTCCTCAAGCAGTTCCAACACGCCGCGAGCCATCTGCGTGTCGAGGTTGCCGGTCGGTTCGTCGGCGAGCAGCAGGCGCGGGCTGCCAGCGAGCGCGCGCGCAATGGCCACACGCTGTTGCTGACCGCCGGAGAGTTCCGCCGGATAGTGCTTGGCACGCGAGGCCAGCCCGACGCGTTCCAGCGCATTCATGATGCGCTCCTTGCGTTCGGCCGATTTCATTCCGCGGTAGCGCAACGGCACTTCCACGTTGTCGAACACGTTCAGATCAGGAATCAGGTTGAAGGCCTGGAAGATGAAGCCGATCTTTTCGTTGCGGATCTTCGAGCGCGCATTGTCGTCGAGCTGGCTGACTTCGATGCCATCGAGGTGATATTCGCCGCCGGTAAAGGTTTCCAGCAAGCCTGCGATGGTGAGGAAGGTGGTCTTGCCCGAACCGGACGGGCCGGTTACCGCGACGAATTCGCCTTCTTTCACGTCGATGTTGAAATCGCGAAGCGCATAGGTTTCCACCACTTCGGTGCGGTAGACCTTGGAGAGGTGCGTCATCTTCAGCATGGTTGGTTCCTTCGGTTGGTTTTTGCCCCTCCCCCTGCGTCCAGAGGGAGGCTGGGACGGGGTGAAGGCTGGTCGCGAAGACTCACCCCACCCCAGCCCTCGCCTGCATGCAGGCGAGGGAGAAATCGTCAGCGGCTGATCACGACCCGCTGTGCGTTTTTAAAGTTGTCGGTACCAGAGATCACGATATTGTCGCCTTCCTTCAGCCCGTCGAGGATCTCCACCTTGTCGATGCTGCTCTCGCCCACGCGGATCGGCGTCTTGGTGGCGATGCCATCGCGTACCACGTAGGCATAGCTGCCGCCGGATTCGTCGACGAAAGAGCCGCGCTGCACAGTCAGCACATTGTTGCGATGATCGAGCAGGATGCGCACGGACAAGCGCTGATTCTGGCGCAACTGCTTGGGCGTCTCGCCGTCGAAGCGCACGCGGGCAGCCACTTCGCCGTTGACCACTTCCGGCGAGATCGCACTGACGACGCCCTTCCAGGTGTTGTCGTTGCCGCTGATTTCACCGTTCATGCCGATCGCCAGGTCGCGGGCGAAGCTCTCGGGCACCTTCACTTCGACTTCCAGCGCGGACAGGTCGATGACGCTGAGCAATTGCGCATCCTTGGCAACGGTGGCGCGCGCAGCGATAAACAGCTGGCCTACCTGGCCATCCACCGGCGAGCGCACGTTGAGGTCGTCGACCTGGCGCTGCAGGTCCTGCACCAGCAGCACCTGGCGGTCATGCGCGAGTTTTTTCGCCTTGATGTCGAAGCTGGCACTGTCGCTGTCCAGGCCCAGATCGTTCTTGGCGTGTTCAAGCGTCACCTTGGCCTTGTCCAGCGTGGCTTCCGCGCGATCCACGTCCATCTTGTTCACGCCGCCGCCGGCGTAGGCGGTCTTGTAGCGGTCGAAATCGCGCGAGGCGGTTTCTTCGTCGATCCTGGCGTTGTCGTATGCCTTCTGCATTTCCGACTGCTTCTTGCGGGCGTCGATTTGCGCCTGCAGGTAGGCCACTTCCATCCCGTCGGCGTTGGATTGTTCCTGGGCGAGCTTGTTGCGCAGCTCGGGGCTGTCGATCACGGCCAGCACCTGGCCCTTCTTCACCGTATCGCCGGCATGCACCTGCAATACGACCGCACCGCCGTAGGTGGCGTAAAGCGTGGGGCTGACCGCCGCAACCACCTGGCCTTCCGCCGCGATGTCGCGAACGAAGGGTCCGCGCTGCACCGTGGCGAAGGCCAGGCGCGACGCACTGACCGAGGCATCGGCGGAAAACAGGCGGCTGATGCTTGGCATGATCAGGGCCAACACCACCACGGCAACCACGGCGCCGCCGATCCACAGCAGCTTTTTCTTTGGGCCCGATTTGACCTGGATCAGGCGGTCCTGAGCGGAGGTGTCGCGAATCATTGATGTGGTCCTTGGCCGCGGACAGTGCGGTCCCCACACCTCCTCAGCAAGGCGCGTGCCAGCCGACGGACAGCCCGTAATTAGCTGATATCCATCATTTTATTTTCGCATTTTCAATGTGCACTGCTGTCCGCGGACAGTGCGCCGGACAGATGGACAGGCGTCCGGTCACCCTCACTTGAGCAGCACCGCCGATTCGGCCTGCGCGATGCGTGCGGCGATGCCACTGCTCAGCGGCGACAGCGAGGCGGAGTGCCCCGGTTCCAGCAAGGCCAGACCTGCCAGCTCTCGTAGCCGGAATTGCATGACCGCTGCGCGATCCGGTCTCCAAGAGCATGCTCGCGGCGGATGGCGCTCCGGCTGGCAAGAAGCGGTGAGCGCATCCCAGGCCAGAAAATCCGTATCGGGCAACAGATGCAGGCGCGCCCGGGTGCAGCCTAAGCGATCCAGGCATTCCAGCCATTCGCGCGGACCGTCGTCGGTAATCACACTGGTGGTCACCAGCGTGTGTATATCGAGCAAAGGCGCGAGATGGTGGTGCGCCACCAGCGCGCCGGGCGACACGGCATCCTCCGGCACCCTGGATGTCCGGTGGAGATAGAGCACGCTGCCCAGACCCGGCAACGCGCGTATCCACGCTTCGGGAGCAATCCGCCGGCTGCGCTGGGATACGGCGACCGGCGCGGCGTGGCTACAAAGAGGAAGGGACCGGGTAGCAAGCCAGCCGAACATGAGCGATCTCCTGCAAGAAGACCTGGCTGGCATGCGTAGAACGCGCTGGCGAACAGGTGTGAAAAGACGCGTTGCGGAATGAAATCCCCGTTGATGAGGGGAAAAAGGCGAGCCCGAGCTACTTGGTCAGGATCAACTTGCCATTGCGGGTCAACCGCAGGTGATATTCGCTGCCCAGATGCTGGATCACCAACTCGCGCTCCCCGGCCAGCAGGCGCTGGCTGGAAATGCGGCGCACGGATGGAATCTGCGTGGCGGTATCGACATTGGCCAGCATCGGCCGAGGCGCGGGGTGGGAAAGGGTTAGCGTTCCGGTGGTGGACATGGGGCGGCTCCGTCGTCGAGGGATGACGGTCTAAATGATAATAATTCTCATTTATAAGTCAACCACGTTCCCCCGCCTCTCTTCCTGACGAGTAGAGAGCACCCGGGGAAAGCAATCAGGCAAAAGTGCGCTCGATCCGTTCCTTCAACGCCACATCGAACTTCGGCAACAACTCCAGCGCCCCCAGGTTCTGCTCCAGCTGATCCTTGCGGCTGGCCCCCAGGATGACGGTGGATACGTGGGGATTGGCCAGGCACCACGCGATCGCCAGCTGCGCCGGCGTGGCACCCAGTTCCGCCGCGAGGGCCGGCAACTGCTTCACCTTTTCTACCCGCTCGCCGCCCTCGCCCAGCACGACGTCGTGTAGCCACTCGTACCCGGGCTGGGTCAAGCGCGATCCCTGCGGCACACCTTGGCTGTACTTGCCGCTGAGCAAACCCGACGCCAACGGCGACCAGATGGTCGTGCCCATGCCGTAGCTGGCATACAGCGGCGCGTATTCCTGTTCCACGCGTTCGCGATGCAACAAGTTGTATTGCGGCTGCTCCACCACCGGCGCGTACGCGTGCATGGCCTGGGCAATGCGATGCGCCTCGTGGATGGCAGCGGCCGGCCATTCGCTGGTGCCCCAATACAGCACCTTGCCCTGGCGAATGAGCGTATCCATCGCCGCCACGGTTTCCTCGATCGGCGTTTCGGGATCCGGACGGTGGCAGAAATAAAGATCCAGGTGCCCCACGCGCAAGCGCTCCAGCGCCTGGTTGCACGCTTCGATCACGTGCTTGCGCGACAGTCCGCGCTGCGTCGGCCGGGGTTTCTCCGCGGCGCCGAAATAAACCTTGCTCGACACGCAATAGCTGTCGCGTGCAAAACGCAGATCCGCCAGCACGTCGCCCATCAGGCGCTCGGCTTCGCCGTGGTTGTACGTTTCGGCGTTGTCGAAGAAATTGATGCCGTTGTCCCACGCCATGGCCATCAATTCGCGCGCTTCGGAGCGCCCCACCTGGCGTCCAAAGGTGACCCACGCGCCGAAAGACAGCGCGGACAATTGCAAGCCGGTACGGCCGAGTCGACGGTATTGCATGAGGTGCTCCTTAACGCTGACCGCTAATCCATCACGAGGGACACGAGGATCTTGCCCGAAGGGCGTTACTCCACCGTGAAATCGACAATCGCGCTGTCAAGCGAGCTTTCCGGGTTCTGTGTATGCAGCATCAAGGCCACCCCGTATTTTTCGAGGTAGGCAAATCTGGTTTTGCCGGTGGTGATGCCGTTGTTGTCGATGGTCTGGCAATTGAGCTCGAGCGCCTGTCCCTGGATGGCCGGACTGACTTGCGCGGCGGCATAGCTTTTGCCGCTATCGCAGATGACCTGGCCCGGATCGGCGAAAGTCGCCTGCCCGCTCGGGCCGAACAAATACACGAAACTGAAATGGCCATCCACGTGCGTGTCGAAACGCATGACCTTGCGCGTCTCGATCACCGGCGGCAGCGCATTCGCGGAAGCCGGAATGCTTTGCGAGAGAAACGGGAAATAGCCGCGGTAAGTAAGGTCGAAACGCGTCACCGTGTTGCCTTCGTGACTTTGCACGGCTTGCGTACGGCGAATCAGACCCTGACCGGCATCCTCCAGCATCATCGTCACCGTATACGTGGTGGGACTGCCCTGGCCGCTCGTCGTCACCTGGTCGCGCGTGTGCACGACGATGTGATGGAACGACACGGGTGCGAGATGCGCATCGGTCACCGCACTTTTCACCGCGTCGGCAAGCGCATCGGTACTGAAATGCTTGGTGAAATAGTTCGGTGCGTCACTGGACTGCGGCGACACCGCGCCGGCGGTTCCGGCGACGAGCATCGCAGCCAGTGTTGCTGCGAAAAACAGTTTCTTCGTGGCAAGTCCCATGACGCATCCTCTTGAAATAAACGCGAGGCGCAAAGCACCTCAAACCAGGCGTAACGCCACCCACAGGACGACCGCCGCAAAAAGCCCGGCGATCACGTCGTCGATCATGACACCCATGCCGCCTTTCAAATGCCTGTCCAGCCAGCGAATGGGCCAGGGCTTCCACACGTCGAACAGGCGAAACAACGCAAAGCCCAGAACGACCGCCCACCACGGCGCCAGCAACGCAGGCAGCAAGGCGATCCATTGCCCGACAAATTCGTCCCACACCAGGCTGCGGTGATCGTCTACGCCCAAGGCGCGGCCGGCGACGTCACACGCCCATACGCCAACGACAAAACCGAGCACGATCACCGACAGGTTGAACGGCAATGAATGGTGCCGCAGCCACAACCAGGGCAGGATCGCCGCCAGCGAACCGAACGTGCCTTGCGCGATCGGCGCCAGGCCCGAGCCGAAGCCGCAGGCCAGCCACCCCGCAGGCGTGGAAAGCAGTGCGCTGCGTTGCGTCTCGGTAAGTGTCTTGCGCTCGTTCATGCCTTGAAATGATCCCAGCCGCGATGCCCCGGTTCCAGCCATTGTCCTCGTGCATCGCGCACCTTGATGCCGCGCCCCTGCACGATCTGGCCGATGCGCGTAGCACCGCAACCCAGGCGTGCAAGATCCGCCTGCACGGTGGCGACGTGGCGTAAGGGCACCGTGAAGCACAACTCATAATCGTCGCCGCCGCTCAAGGCGAAATCGCCAGCGGCAACATCATCGAACAAGTCCAACAGTGCAGACGAACGCGGCAACGACGCCACATCGACGTGTGCGCCCACGTCGCTGGCTTCACAGATGTGCCCCAGATCGGCCAGCAACCCGTCGGACACGTCGATGCACGCATTGGCAAAGCCACGCAGCGCCAGACCGGCAGCCACGCGTGGTGTCGGCCGGTTGAGACGTTCGACCAGGAACGCCGCCCGCGCATCATCGCTGCCCCTGCCCTGCTGTACCAACCGCAATCCGGCGGCAGCATCGCCAAGCGTGCCGGTCACGAAAACGGCATCGCCGACTTGCGCACCCGCTCGCAGCAGCGCCTTGCCCGGCGGCACGAAACCATGCACCGCCACGCTCAATGCAAAAGATCCGCGCGTGGTATCGCCGCCGACCAGCGCAAGGCGGTAGGGCTGGGCCAGTTGTGCAAAACCGCTGGCCAGCCCATCGACGACAGCCGGATCGGCATTTGGCAAAGTAAGTGCCAGCAAGGCCCAGGCCGGCGTCGCACCCATCGCGGCAAGGTCGGACAAATTGACGGCGAGCGCCTTCCAGCCGATATCTGCTGCCGCCGTAGCCACCGGAAAATGCACGCCCTCGACCAGCGTATCGATCGCGACCGCCAGTTCCTGCCCTACCGGCACGGCGAGCAGCGCAGCGTCATCGCCAATGCCCAGGCGCACGTCCTCGCGCCCTTGCGCGGTACGTTCGCGGATGCGCTCAATGAGGGAAAATTCCATGAATTCGCCTCGACTCCCTCTTCCCGCCAGGGAGAAGAATGCGGTTCAGCCCTTCTTTTCGGTCACGCGCAGTTGCGCGGCCAACTTGTCCAGCACGCCGTTGACGTAGCTGTGCCCGTGGTCGGCACCGAAGCGCTTGGTCACTTCGATCGCCTCGTTGATGATGACGCGATACGGTACGTCGGGGCGGAACTTCAGTTCGTAAGCGGCCAGGCGCAACGCAGCGCGCTCGATCGGATCGATCTGCGCCACTTCGCGATCGATGTAAGGCTTGAGTGCCTCGTCGATCGTCTCGACGTTCCGTTCCACCCCGCGCAGCAGATCCTCGAAATACTCCAGATCGGCCACTTCCATGTCCTGCTCGTGGCGGAACTGCTCAATGACCGAAGTCATCGAGCTACCGCTCATCTGCCAGGCGTACAGCGCCTGCAGCGCACGGCGGCGGGCGCGCGAACGCGCGGCCATGTCGATGCCTTCGGGACGCGAGTTCATTACAGCTTTCCGTACAAGTTGACCATCTCCAGCACCGCGATGGCGGCGTCAGCGCCCTTGTTGCCGGCCTTGGTGCCGGAACGCTCGATGGCCTGCTCGATGGTGTCGGTGGTCAGCACACCGAAGGCCACCGGCACGCCCGAGCCCAACGCGGCCTGGGTCAGCGCCTTGGCGCATTCGCCGGCCACGAAATCGAAGTGCGGGGTGGAACCGCGAATCACCGCGCCCAACGCGATCACCGCGACGTATTTGCCCGAATGGGCCAGCTTGTGCGCGGCCAGGCCGATCTCCCAGGCACCGGGTACGCGGATCAGGTCGATGGCGTCATCGCTCACCCCGTGGCGCACCAGCGCATCGCGCGCACCCGCCACCAGCGGTTCGACGACAAAGCCGTTGAAACGGCCCGCAACGATGGCAAAACGGCCTTTGGGCGTGGCGAAATCGCCTTCGATGGTCTTCATGTTGCGTGATTCCTTGGGGACGGGGCAGCCCCGTGCTAGCCGGTTATTTTACGGGTTTGGGACGGAAGCTGCTTGGGCCGTCCCCATCGGGGGCTCGTGTGCGTGCCGCAGATGCGGATAGCCGTGGAAATCCAGGCTTGCGCGCTGTCCGACCACGCGCAAGCGTGCAGGCACGCCAAAGGGCAAGGTGAACTTGTCCGGGTCGTGCCCGAACGGCATGCCGGACAGCACGGGTATCCCGGCCACCCGGCGGATCTGGCTGAAGCCGTCGGCCAGGTCGTAGCCATTGTCGTAGGCAGCCGGCCGGCACTGGGTGAAATCCGCCAGGATCAGGGCCCGCTGCCGCCCGAGCACACCGGACAGGTGCAGTTGGTAAAGCAGGCGCTCGATCCGGAACGGCGGTTCGCCGACGTCTTCCACGAACAGGATGCCGCCGTCGATGCGCGGGAAATACGGCGTCTGCAGCAGACTGCACAGCATCGCCAGATTGCCGCCCCACAGCGGCCCTTCCACCGACAGCTCGCCAGCCTCGCCACAGTCCCAACTCGCGTTGCCTTGCGGTGCGCTGATGGTGCGCCAGAAATGCCGCCAGGTGAGCGGACTCAACTCCTTCGCACCAAAATCCGGGCCCAGCATGGGTCCGCCGAAACTGACCAGGCCGCTGCGCGCATACAGCGCCATCTGCAAGGCGGTGAAATCGCTGTGCCCGACCAGCACCATGGGTTGCCCGGCCAGGCGTTCGCGCAGGGCGTCGTAGTGCAAATGCTCCAGCAGACGCGTGGCCCCGTAGCCGCCGCGGATCGACAGCGCGATATCCGGAAGCGCATCAAGCGTAGCCAGCGCATTGATGTCCGCCACGCGCTGCGCATCGCTGCCGGCGTAGCGCTGCTCGGTACGCTCCAGCACGTTCACGCCATCCACACTGCAACCCGCAGCACGCAGGCGTGCCACGCCGCGCATCATGGCGTCGCGGTCGTGCGGGTAGCCGGAAGGGGCAATCAGCCGGACATCACAGAAAGAACTGGCTTGCATGATTTTCTCGTTCCATCCTCACAACGGGCAAGCCAGCTCTCCTAGCTCAAGGCGCAATGTGCGCAGCTGCCACCTTGGCCTCGCCATTCAATTCGAAATCGCGCGACGAATGGCCCACCTGGATCGGGTAGCTGCCGGCTGCAACCTGCCATTGATGCCCCTGCACGTCGAAGATCGCCAGCAAGCGCGGATCCACCTTCAGCGTCACCGTCTGGCTCTGCCCCGGTTGCAGCGACACCTTGTCGAAACCGGCCAGGCGATGCGGCGCTTCTCCGCTGTCGGCCGGCATGCCCACATAGACCTGCGGCGTATCCATGCCGGCGCGTTTACCAAGGTTGGTCACCTTGAAACTCACCGTAACCTGGTCGCCCTCGCTGCTGACGTGCAGGTCGCTGTAGCCGAACTTGCTATACGAGAGACCGAAGCCGAACGGGAACAAGGGCTCCAGTTTCTTCTCGTCGAACCACTTGTAGCCGACGGCGGCGCCTTCGATGTCGTAGTCGACTTCCTGCGCCTGGGTGATGGTGGGGCGCGGCAGTTGCTGTTCGTCTTTGGGGAACGTGACCGGCAGGCGACCGGAAGGATCGATCTTGCCGGTCAGCACATTGGCGATCGCCTCGCCGCCGCGCGCGCCGGGATACCAGGATTCCACCACGGCACTCACTCTGGAGAGCCACGGCATCGTCACCGGGCCGCCGTTTTCCAGCACGACCACGCTATGGGGATTGGCCGCGGCGACAGTATCGATCAATGCGTCCTGCTTGTCGGGCAAAGCAAGGTTGGGTTGGTCGACGCCCTCGCACGTCCACTGCGTGGCGAACACGATGGCGACGTCGGAGGACTTGGCCAATGCCGCGGCGCGCGACGGATCGGTGCCGTCGTCATAAACGATCTTTGCGTTCGGCAGCAATTTCTGCAGCGCTTTCATCGGCGACGAAGGATCATAGACCTTCCACTGCCAATCGGGCCCTTTCACCGCCGGAATCGCCGGGCCGCCGATCGGCCACACTTCCGCGGAACCGCCGCCGGACAAGACGCCGGCGTCGGCATGGCCGCCGATGATCGCCACGGACTTGATGCCTGCCTGCAAGGGCAACTGCGCCTGTTCGTTCTTCAGCAATACGATGCCCTGTTCGGCGGCGTGCTGCGATACGAGCGCATCGGCTTGAGCGTCCAGCGGCTTGATCACCGGCGGGTGCTCGAACACGCCCACCGCGTACATGGAGCGCAAAATGCGATGCACCATGTCATCCAGGCGGCTGCGCGGAATGCTGCCGTCCTTGAGCGCCTGCAGCAGCGGCTGACCGAAGCTGCTGCTGGTCATGCCCAGGCTGAAGCCGGTGCCCAGGTCGATGCCCGATACCTGGTCGGTGCCGGCCATCGCGTCCATCACGCCGTGGTCGGCGCCCCAGTCGGTCATCACCCAGCCGGGGAATTTCCAATCGCCCTTGAGGATGTCGTCCAGCAAGTGCTTGTTGGAACAATCCCAAACGCCATTGACCTTGTTGTAGCCGCACATCACCGACGCGGGATGGCCTTCCTCGATCGCCAGCTCGAAGGCCAGCAGATCCGATTCGCGCATGGCGCGCTCGCCGATCTTGGAACTGACGGTGAGGCGATTGGTTTCCTGGTCGTTCACGGCGTAATGCTTGATCGTCGACATCACGTGCTGCGACTGGATGCCGCGAATCTCTGCGCTATCCATGCGCGCGGCTAGCAGCGGATCTTCGCCGAGATATTCGAACGTGCGCCCGTCGCGCGGTTCGCGCGTGAGGTTGATGCCACCGGCCAGCAGCATGTTGATGCCTTGCGCATGCGCTTCGCCGCCGATCATGCGACCGCCGTCGTACGCAAGTTGCGGATTCCAGGTTGCCGCGATGCCCAGGGTGGACGGCAGCGGCGTGGCGTTGCCCTGCTCGCCGCGCACGTGGTTCGGCTGGCCGTCCTTGCGAACATCGGTGGGATAGTTGTGCACGCCGATGCTGGCGTCGTTTTCCTGCAGTGCCGGAATACCCAGCTTGGGCATCGCAGGCACGTAGCCGGCGGTTCCGATGCCGCCCGGCGGTTGCTGCGGAACCATGGTGTTGTAGGTCTGCACCAGACGATGCATGTCGTCCAGCGACATGCGCTTGAGAAGCTGGTCTGCACGTTTGTCCGCAGTGCTCGTCGACGTTGCCGACTGCTGTGCAAACGCGCTGGCAGAACAGGCCAGCGCCAGCATGGTCAAACCCATCGCGCGTACCGGCGCGCCCCTGAACGGCAGATCCTTGATGCTCATCTCGGCCTCATAGCAGCGGAACCATCTGCCGCAGGGTAACGGGAATTGCCGCCATGGCATAGGGAATGCCGACTGCCCAGGAGGATATTCCACCCTGCCGTCCCGGCACGTGCCAGGACGGCAGGGCGAACGCCTTATTCCGCGTGCTCGACAACCTCCAGTCCGAATCCCGCCAGCCCCACCAGCTTGCGCGGCGTGCCCAGCACGCGCAGGCGGTGCACGCCCAGGTCGGTAAGGATCTGCGCACCCAGGCCATGCTGGCGCCATTCCTGCTGCTGCACCTCTTCCGGAGCCTGCGGTGCGGGCTGCCGATTGAGCCGCCGCAGCAGCGCATCGGGCGTATCTTCGCCGGACAGCACCAGCAGCACGCCGCGCCCTTCGTCGGCGATGCGGCGAAGCGCGGCCGTCACCGTCAGGCCAAGATCATCGCGTTGCAAATGCAGCACGTCGGACAAGGTGTTGCGCACGTGCACGCGCGAAAGCACCGGCTGGCCATCGTCCACCTGTCCGCGCACCAGTGCGAAATGCAGGCCATGACGGATGGCATCGCGATACGCCACCAGGCGAAACGGGCCGAATTCGGTTTGCACCTGCTCTTCGTATACGCGCTGGACGGTCTTTTCGGTCTCCAGGCGATAGCGGATCAGATCGGCGATCGAGCCGATTTTAAGCCCGTGCTTTTTGGCAAACACTTCCAGTTCCGGGCGACGCGCCATGGAGCCGTCTTCGTGCAGCACTTCGATCAACACCGCCGAAGGCTCCAGGCCCGCCAGCGCGGCAAGATCGCAACCCGCTTCGGTGTGACCCGCCCGCGTGAGCACGCCGCCGGGTTGCGCAGTCAGCGGAAAGATGTGCCCGGGTTGGGCGAGATCCTGCGGCTTGGCATCGGCCTTCACCGCCACCTGGATGGTGCGGGCACGATCGTGTGCGGAAATACCGGTGGTGACGCCTTCGGCCGCTTCGATCGAAACGGTGAAGTTGGTGTGATACGGCGAGGTGTTGTCGCTCACCATCGGACGCAGGCCCAACTGACGCGTGCGCTGTTCGGTAAGCGTCAGGCACACCAGGCCGCGCGCTTCGCGCACCATGAAGTTGATGTCTTCCGGCCGCACCATCTGCGCAGCCATGATCAGATCGCCTTCGTTTTCGCGATCTTCATCGTCGAGGATCACCACCATGCGACCGGCGCGGATGTCTTCGAGGATTTCGGGAATGGTATTGAATGCCATGTCTTGTTCCTTGGATTGTGCTCGGTCCGCCTGCCGATTTATCTCGACCGCGACAACTGCTTTCGCGGGGATGGCGGTGGGGACCGGTGAGCTGGCTGGGCAATGCGAAGTCAGGCAAAGCCGTGCTGTTTGAGGAAAGCCTCGTCGATCCGCGGCGATTCGCCACTTCCCATCAGGCGTTCGATGTAACGCGCCACCACGTCGACTTCGATATTCACCGGGTCGCCGGCGCGGCGCGCGTGGAACGCCGTGTGTTCCACCGTGTGGGGAATGAGATTGACGCCGAAGCGGTTGCCACTGGCTTCGTTGACGGTAAGGCTGGTGCCGTCGATACAGATGGAGCCCTTTGAGGCGATGTAGCGGGCAAGCTGCGGCGGCACCTCGAAGGTCCAGCGTTGCGAGCGGCCATCCGGGGTGATGGACACCACCTTGCCGACGCCATCGACGTGACCTGACACCAGATGCCCGCCAAGCCGGTCCGCCAGGCGCAGGGCTTTTTCCAGGTTCACCGGGTCGCCCGCCTTGTGCTTGCCCAGGGTGGTCAGCGACAGCGTTTCATTGGAAACGTCCGCCGCAAAACCACGCGCCTCCAGCGTCACCGCGGTGAGGCATACGCCGGAGACGGCAATGCTGTCGCCGAGCTGCACATCGGAAAGATCGAGGCCGGCGGTATCGACATGCAGGCGCACGTCACCGCCGCGTGATTCCAGCCGCGCAATGCGGCCCACGCTTTGAACAATGCCGGTAAACATCAGCGCACCTCCGCAAGGAAGGTGGGTGGCACTTGGTAATGAATCAGCTTGCAGAAATGAATAAGCATGAACGTTCTCCACACAGAGTCAGTGGGAACGCCCCAAGGCATGAGGCACACGCACCGCTTGCGCGATGCGTGCCGCCGTCTTCTTTCATCCGGACTGTGCGCTACAGCGACGAACTGCTGTGGCGTAAACCGTCGGCCCCGGCATTCGACCGGATCTGCTGGACCCTCTGCCGTATTGAAAAGTCCGTACACGGAGGCGCGGGCTCTTGCGAAATACGACCGAAGCGCTCGCGGGCTCGGACCTTGAGGTCCCTACCGCCGGTGGGGAATTCCACCCCGCCCTGAAGACGTTGGTTGTAAGCCGGACCAGCCGGCCGGCGAAGTTTAGCACTGATCGCCAGGGGAGCCCGGCGGCTTAGCCCGGGGCAAGCGACGCAGCAAGGAAATCGATCAGGCTGCGCACCGCCGGAGCCCGGTCGGCGCCGGGCAACCAAAGCAACTGGATCGGCAAAGTGCTGATCGGCCAATCGGTCAGCACTTCAATCAGCCTGCCCTCTGCGACCAGTACCTCCGACATGTAATCGCCCTGGATGCCGAGCCCCACCCCGGCGAGGATCGCGTCGCGCACCGCCTGCGAATCGTTGCAGGTCAGCACCGGATCGATCCGCACCGAACGCCGCTGACGCTGGCGTGTGAACTGCCACAGATTGCCGGTGCGCAAACCGGTGAAAGCGATGCAGCGATGCATCTTCAGCTCCGCCGGATCGTTGAGCGGCGGCGCCGAGGCAAGGTAAGCCGGCGACGCGCACAGGAACCTGCGCATGCTGTTCACCTTGCGCACGACACAGCGCGCATCGGCCAGCTTGCCGACGCGTACGGCTAGATCGACTTTGGCGTCGACCAGATCGACATAGGTATCGTCGTAACTCGCCTCAATCCGCACCTGCGGATGGCGGCGCATGAATTCGGCCATCAGCGGCGCGATGCAGGTTCGCCCATAGGACGCCGGCGCCTGCACGCATAGCCGCCCAGAAAGTTCGCCGCCGCGCGGGCGCAGATCGGCCGCGAGCTCGGCTATTACCGTTTCCAGGCGCTCGCAATAGGAAAGCAGTTGCTCGCCGCGCGCAGTCAGCGACATGCGACGTGTCGTGCGCAGGAACAAGGCGCTGCCGACCGCCTGTTCCAGCGCCGCGATACGGCGGCTCAGCACCGAGGGCGTGCAACCAGCCTGCCGCGCGGCCTGGGAAAAGTTGAGCAGGCGCGCGGCAGCAGCAAACCCGCGCAGCTCGCGCAGCCGGCCCGGAGTGAGCTCAAACGATTTATTCATACTGTGAATAAAAGATATGCATAGGCAGCAGATTATCACTCCAGGTGAAAGCGCGGAGGATGCGCCCATCCCAACCACGGAGCTCCACCATGCGCAGCTTTCAACTCCACGGCCACGGCCTCGACCAGCTCAAGCTCACCCAGCAACCGGTGCCGCAGCCGGGTCCGCATGAAGTGCTGGTGCGCCTTGAAGCCGCCTCGCTCAACTACCGCGACGTGATGCTGGTCAATGGCCCGTTTTATCGCGAGATACCTATGCCGCTGGTGCCGGTCGCCGATGGCGCCGGCATCGTGCAGGAGGTGGGCAAGGCCGTGACCCGCTTCAAACCGGGCGACCGGGTAACCACGCTGTTCAAATCTCGCTGGCTGGCCGGCAGCATGCGGCCGGAATGGGAGGGCGCCGAATTTGGCGGTCCGCTGGATGGCGTGATGCGCGAATTCGGCGCCTTTGACGCCTACTCGCTGGTTCGCGCGCCATCGCATCTGAACAGCCTGCAGGCCGCCACTTTGCCGATTGCGGCGCTGACTGCCTGGCAGGCGCTGGAGCAGGCGCGCATCACCAACGGGCAAACCGTCCTGCTGTTGGGCACCGGCGGTGTATCCATCTTCGCCCTGCAGTTCGCCAAGCTGCGTGGCGCGAAAGTGATCCTGCTTTCTTCCAGCGATGAAAAACTCGCGCGCGGCAAGGCGCTCGGCGCCGACCTCGGCATCAACTACACCAAAACCCCGCAATGGGGCGCGGCAGTGCGCGAAGCCACTCGCAACATCGGCGTCGATGCGGTGATCGAAACCGTCGGCGGCTCGAGTTTCGCGCAATCGATAGAAGCAGTGCGCATGCATGGATTTGTCGGTGTGGTGGGTTTCCTGGGCGGCTTCGATACGCAGTTGCAGTTGGCCCCGGTGGTGCTCAAGCGGCTACGCGTGCAAGGCATTTCCGTCGCCTCGCTGGAACAGCACGAACGCATGCTCGACGCGATCGAAACCGCACGCCTGGAGCCGGTGCTGGATCAGGTATTCGGCTTCGAACAGTTGCCCGCGGCGTTTGAGCACGTGCAGGCCGGCCGGCACTTCGGCAAGATCGGGATCGACTTCGCGCTATGACGCACGCAGTTGCAGGCGCCAGTCCGGGCCAAGCTGCCGCTGATCGATGCAACGCAGCGACCACCGGTCGGCCATATCGGTCAGGGCAGGCAAATGCAGCAGCGGACGTGCGGCGTCGCCGAGCAACAGTGGCGCGACATACAACAGCAGTTCGTCGGCCAGGCCGGCGGCAAACAGAGCGCCACATAGCGTAGGTCCCGCTTCGACATGCAGCTCGCTGCAACCACGTTCGGCCAGCAAAGCAAGGACGGCGCGCAGATCAAGCGCGCCGTCCTGTTCTGCCACGGACATCCGTTCGACATTATCGAAGCGCTGGTCGACAGGTTTTGCGTCGGCGGCATGCAACAGCAAGGTCGGCGTCTGACCGTCGAGCACGTGGCTCCCAGCAGGCGTGCGCAACTGGCGATCCAGCACCACCCGCAACGGCGGCGTGAATGACTGGTCTTCCAGCCGCACGGTAAGACGCGGATTGTCGGCCAGCACCGTGCCACTGCCGGTAAGGATGGCCGAGCTGCGCGCACGCCAGCGCTGCACATCGGCACGCGCCGCCTCGCCGGTAATCCATTTTGATTCGCCGTTGGCCAGCGCGGTGCGGCCATCCAAGCTCATCGCCAGTTTCACCCGCACCCATGGACGACCGCGTTCGATGCGGCTGAAAAAACCGATATTGATCTCGCGGGCAGCATCGCGCAGCAGCCCGGATTCCACATCGATACCTGCCGCGCGCAGCTTTTCAATGCCACGCCCGGCTACTTTCGGAAAGGGATCCTCGGCAGCAATCACCACCCGCGCCACGCCTGCAGCAATCAGCGCATCGGCACACGGTGGCGTGCGGCCGTAATGCGCGCAAGGTTCCAGCGTGACATAGGCAGTCGCACCACGCGCCCGCTCGCCGGCGTCGCGCAAGGCAAACACTTCGGCATGCGGCTGTCCGGCACGCTCGTGCCACCCCTGCCCCACCACCTGTTCACCATGGGCGATGACGCAACCGACGCGGGGATTCGGCTGCGTCGTGTAGAGGCCACGTTCGGCCAGGCGCAGGGCATGCGCCACGTGCGCAGTGTCGAGGGCGGAGAAGGTCATGGAGACGTCTGAATAACCATATGCATGATCGTCAGTGTGCGGGATCACGCAGCGTTTGTCGCGCCGTGGCCGGCGGGAGTAGCCTTGATGTCTTGCCTAATCCACCCGGGAAACGACCATGATCTACGAGAACATTCTGGACACCATCGGCAATACGCCCATCGTCCGCCTGCATCGCGTGGCGCCTCCCCACGTGACGCTGTACACCAAGGTGGAAGCCTTCAATCCGGGCGGCTCGGTCAAGGACCGCCTGGCTATCGCGGTGATTCTGGACGCGGAGAAGAAGGGCCTGCTCAAGCCTGGCGATACCGTGGTCGAAGCCACCTCCGGCAATACCGGCGTGGCACTGGCGATGGTCTGCGCCGCACGCGGTTACCACTTCGTGGCAATCATGACCGAAACCTTCTCGGTCGAGCGGCGCAAGCTGATGCGCGCCTACGGCGCCAAAGTGATCCTCACCGCAGCGGCAGAGCGCGGCACCGGCATGGTCAAACGCGCCGAAGAACTGGCCGCCAAGCACGGCTGGTTCCTGCCCCGACAGTTCCAGAATCCGGCCAACCCGGCCTATCACCGCAACACCACGGCCACGGAAATCCTGCGCGATTTCGCCGGCAAGCGGCTGGATGCCTTCGTCACCGGCTGGGGCACCGGCGGCACGCTGACCGGCGTGGGCGAAATGCTCAAGCTCGCTCGCCCGGATGTAAAGATCGTCGTGTCCGAACCGGCCGGCGCATCCATGCTCGGAAACCAGCCATGGCAGCCGCACAAGATCCAGGGTTGGACCCCGGACTTCGTGCCGGAAGTGCTCAACCGCCAGGTGTTCGACATCGACCTGCCGGTAGACGATGTGCTGGCACGCGACACCTCGCGCCGGCTGGCCAAGGACGAAGGCATCTTCGTCGGCATCTCATCTGGCGCAACCGTCGCAGCCGCGCTCAAATACGCGGAGACAGCCGAACCCGGCAGCGTGATCCTGGCGATGCTGCCCGATACCGGTGAACGGTATATCTCCACCTTCCTGTTCGAAGGCGTGGAGGAAGGATCCGATGATGCCTGGCTGCAAAGCCTGGGCTGACCCGGTTTCGTAGGTTGGGTTAGCGCAGCGTAACCCAACGGTTTCACGAGGTTGGCAAGAGCTGTTGGGTTACGCTTCGCTAATCCAACCTACGAAAGCAAGAAAGGCGGCCATGGGCCGCCTTTTTCTTTAGCTCTTGCGATGATTACGTTTCACCGCTGCCGCCGCTTCCCCAAGCAGGGAAAGCTGCAAGTTTTCCAACCCCGGCGGCAGATCGCGCTCCAGCTTCTCGATCTCTTCGCGGAACGCATGCACGTCTTCGAATTTGCGATACACGGATGCGAAACGCACGTACGCCACCTGGTCGAGTTTCTTCAGTTCACGCATCACCAGTTCGCCGACTTGACGCGACGGCACTTCCCGCTCGCCACTCCTGCGCAGATCGTCGATCACCGCACGAACTGCCGCATCCACCGCGTGACTGGCCACCGGGCGCTTCTGCAACGCCCGTTCGAAACTGACCCGCAGCTTGCGTTCGTCGAACGTCTCGCGTCGCTCGCCACTCTTCACGATCGCCGGCAATTTCAGCTCAGCCGTTTCGAACGTATTGAAGCGCTCACCGCACTCAGGGCACTCGCGACGACGGCGCACCGTGGCTCCGTCGTCGGCAAGGCGCGAATCAATCACGCGGGTGTCTTCGTGCTGGCAGAAAGGACAATGCATCAGTTCGGGGGAACGCGCCTTTGCAGATTAACCGTAGACGGGGAATTTCTTGCACTGGGCGGATACTTTCTCGCGCACGGCTTTAATCACGCTTTCATCAGCCGGCGCATCGAGCACGTCGCAGATCCAGTGGGTCAGCTCGACCACATCCGCTTCCTTGTAACCGCGGGTGGTGACGGCCGGGGTGCCTACGCGCAGGCCCGAGGTGACGAAGGGCGAGCGTGGATCGTTCGGCACGGCATTCTTGTTGACAGTGATATGCGCCTTGCCGAGCGCCGCTTCCGCATCCTTGCCGGTGACTTCGCGACCGATCAGGTCGACCAGCATCAGGTGGTTTTCGGTG
This sequence comes from Dyella mobilis, assembly GCF_016904945.1. Classification (GTDB taxonomy): domain Bacteria; phylum Pseudomonadota; class Gammaproteobacteria; order Xanthomonadales; family Rhodanobacteraceae; genus Dyella_B; species Dyella_B mobilis. The sequence goes on along the minus strand of NZ_JADIKF010000039.1, from coordinate 326,029 downwards.
CCGCCGGAGACGACCTTGTAGCCGCGCTCGATCAGCGTCTTCGCCATCGCCTTGGCGTTCTTCACCACCTGCGCTTGATATTCCTTGAAGGACGGTTCCAGCGCTTCCTTGAAGGCGACCGCCTTGGCGGCGATCACGTGCATCAGCGGACCGCCCTGGATGCCGGGGAACACGATCGACTGCAGCTTCTTCTCCAGCTCTTCGCTGGCGCCCTTGGCGATCACGAAACCGCCGCGCGGGCCGCGCAGGGTCTTGTGCGTGGTGGAGGTCACCACGTGCGCGTGCGGCAGCGGGCTCGGGTACACACCTGCGGCGATCAAGCCGGCCACGTGCGCCATGTCGACGAACAGATACGCGCCGACCTTGTCGGCGATGGCGCGGAAACGTGCCCAGTCCATCACCTGCGAGTAGGCGCTGAAGCCGGCCACGATCGTCTTCGGCTTGTGCTCTACCGCCAGGCGCTCGACTTCGTCGTAATCGACCAGGCCCTGCTCGTTCACGCCGTACTGCACCGCGTTCATCAGCTTGCCGGAGATGTTGACCTTGGCGCCGTGGGTCAGATGGCCGCCATGCGCCAGGCTCATGCCGAGGATGGTGTCACCCGGATTGAGCAGGGCGAAGTACACCGCCTGGTTGGCTTGCGAACCGGAATGCGGCTGCACGTTGGCATAGGTGGCGCCGAACAGCTGCTTGAGGCGCTCGATGGCGAGGCGCTCGGCGACGTCCACGTATTCGCAGCCGCCGTAATAGCGCTTGCCCGGGTAACCCTCGGCATATTTATTGGTGAGGACCGACCCCTGGGCTTCCAGTACGCGCGGGCTGGCGTAGTTCTCGGAGGCGATCAGCTCGACGTGGTCTTCCTGACGTCGCGCCTCGTCGGCAATGGCCTTGGCCAGTTCATCGTCATAGCCGGCGATCTTGTCGGTCTTCGGGAACATTCGAGCCTCGTGGGGTGGCAAGCAGGGGTTGAGTCTTGAAAGTGTAACGGCAGGGGGTGTTTGCGGCCACCGAAGGACTTATTCCAAATAGTGCGTACACTGTATCGTACATCGTACACAACATCCGCCAGAGAGGAGTATCCGCATGACATCCGCTCGATCCCGGCAAGCCCGCACGTGGCGCTGGCTTGCCCTGACGCTGTTCCTCGCACCTGCCCTGCTGCTCGCCCAGGCCGTTACCGGCGTCGGGTTCCATGCCATCACCATCGCCGACCCGGTCAACGGCGGCACGATGCCGGGCTATGTGTTCTATCCCTCGGCGAAGGCCAGCGGCGCCACCCAGGTCGGCCCTTACGACGTACATGCCACGCGCGATGCGGCACCACTTCCTGGCGCCAAACCGCTGGTGGTGATTTCGCACGGTCACGGCGGCTCCAACCTCGGCCACAACGACATGGCCACTTATCTGGCCAGCCACGGCTTCGTGGTCGCGACGCTGGAGCATCCCAAGGACAATTTCCACGACACCAGCGGCGCGGCTTATGCGACCGTGCTGGTTGGGCGCCCCATCCAGGTGAAAGCCACCATCAACACCCTGCTCGGCGATCCGCAGTGGAGCAAACTGATCGATGCCAACCGCATCGGCGTTGCCGGGTTTTCCGCGGGTGGCTATACCAGCCTGCTGATCGTCGGCGCGGTGCCGCACTTCGCGCGCTTCGTCGAGTACTGCAATCGCTTTCCCAAGGATCAGGGCACTTGCGGCGACCGCGCAGCTATCGAAGCCGAAGCGCGCAGCCAGGGCATGAACCTGGATCAATGGGTAGCCCACCTCCAGGACAGCCTCAAGCGCTGGGGCGACACCGCCGATCCGCGCGTGAAAGCCGCGTTTGCGATGGCACCGGAAAGCCTGGTCTTCGAAAAGGACGGCATCGAAAAAATCGATCGCCCGGTGTTCCTTTATTACGGCGATGACGACCACGTATTGGTCCCGAAGGAGAACGAGCTGCACATCATCCCGTGGATGAAGACCCTGGCCGGCGCGAAAGTCATACACAACGCGGACCATTGGGTCTTCCTCGACCCGTGCCCGGCAGAACTCAAAAAGGAAAGTCCGACGATTTGCAGCGATCCGCCCGGTGTCGACCGGATCGCTGCGCATCAACAGATCAATGCCGATGCGCTGGCGTTTTTCCGCAAGACACTGAATATTTCTACGCATTGAAGTATTGAACGGGATGTACGGTGCCCAGAGCACTCAGCAACACTGAAACTGAAGCCTTTCGTACCCGTATCTGCGAGGTAGCGGCAAAGTTGTTCGTGGAAGAAGGCCAGGCGGCGATCACCATGCGCCGCCTGGCTGCCGAACTCGGCTGCGGCACGATGACGCCCTACCGCTATTACAGCGGCAGGGACGACATCATCACCGCGATCCGCGCACGCGGCATGCACAGTCTTGCCGAGGCACTGGAAAACGCGTTGGATACGCCCGGCGACGGCCGCGCACGCAGCAGCAACGTGCGCGATGCATACATCGATTTTGCGCGCAGGCACACCGCCACCTATCGGCTGATGTTCGAGTATCCCGAAACCAACCGCGACGATCCGGCCTATCGCAAAGCACGTGAACGCCTGTGGCGCTGGATCGCCGCGGACACGCAAGCAATGATCGACGAAGGCAGCATCGATGCCGAAGCACCCATACTCGGCCACCAGATGTGGGCTGCCTTGCATGGCGCAGTCATGCTGGAAATCGCAGGTTTGCTGCCGGAGCACCTCGATGCCGCCGCGTTGCACTCGCGCACGTTTTCAGCGCTGATGGAATCGGCGCGACCCAAGCACGACCCATCCACCTGAGGGCGTGCTCTGCGCTTGCATGCCGCCCGTTATTCAGCGGGATAGCACGCCAGCGCCGGCGACACCGGCGTCACCTGGATGACGCCTCGGCCATCAAGCACTGCATGCACTTCATATTCGACGACACTGGGGTCCGCACGCAGCTCGGCCAGTTGCCCGGCGGACGCTGTTTTTTCCTGGGCTGCGTAAGCCGCACTGCAGTCGGGCGCCGCCTGGGACAATCCGGTGGCCTGCCTGATCTCGCTCCAGCACGTTTGCGCGTTCGAGCGCATCGAGCAAGGAGCCAGATAAACGCGCCGGTAATCCAGCTCAAGCGGATTTTCATACCACGGCCGCTGTGACAACGGCTGCGGCGGCCGCATGGTCTTGACCGAATGCATGTCCACGGCCGTGTCAGCGAACAGCTTTTCGCCCTCCGGATTGAACACCGCGAATGGCGTACCGCCATTCGCGCCATCGGCTCCGGCGAAGAACACATACTCCGCACGCACGCCGCGGAAATAGCCGCTCCAATCGCCAATCACCTTCTCGTCCCTGGCATTCTCACGGCGACAGGCGGGCGGCTTCTTTCCGTTCTCCACAAACAATATGGAAAGCTGCTCCGCACCCACTTCCCCCATATCCACCTGCTTGACCATCAGGTGCGGGTAATAGAAACACGACAGTGCGGGCTTGGTCTGCGGATTGAGTGGATCAGCCGGAAGCGGCTGGTGCTGCTCGCTCAGCGGCGGGTCGAACAACTGCACTTTGTCAGCGGCATGCGCCATGCCGACTGTCACCAAGAGCATCATGCCGATCAGAAATCTCGTCCCCTGCATCGCTCCGCATCCCCTGCCGATGATTGCCGCTTCCCGCCAGAACGGCCGGCCACCGCACTCACCATGACATAGCTGATGATCATCAGCAAAAACCACGCACCCAGTTTCGACAGCGGCACCACGGTCCATCCATGGCGCTGTGCCGGGTAGCGCCAGGCGGCGGTAAAGGTACCGATGTTCTCGGCCAACCAGATAAATGTTGCCACCAACCCAAAACCGAGCAGCAGCGGCATGCGCCGGTGCACCTGGCGGATGCGGAAACGGACCCAGGTGCGTCCGAACAACAGGGCCACCGCGGCAAACAGCAGCCAGCGGATATCCGGCAGGAAATGATGAGTGAAGAAATTCACGTAGATCGCCACCGCCAGCCAGATCGTGGCAGCCAGCGGCGGATGATGGGTAAAGCGGAAATCGAACAGCCGCCACGCCCTCGCGATATAGCTGCCGATCGACCCATACATGAAGCCGGTAAACAGCGGCACGCCACCAATGTGCAACAGCGAGGGCCCTGGGTAGATCCACGAGCCCATCGCTGTCTTGAACACTTCCATCGCCGTACCGACCGCGTGGAACAGCAGGATCACTTTCGCTTCTTCCAGCGTTTCCAGGCGCGTGGCGAGCAGCACGCACTGAATCGCCAACGCGGCCAGGGTCAGGAAGTCGTAGCGCGCCAGTCCCGCGCCAGCTGGATAGAACGCCCAGGTCAGGCCCAGTAACAGCACCATGCAGCCGCCAAACAGGCAGGCCGAGGCCTGCTTGGCGCCGAAACAGACGAACTCGTGCGCTGCCACCGCAAGACGGCCACGCGAACCGGCCCATACGCCGACGCGCTCATCCAGCCGCCGGACGGCGTCAGGCAAGGCAAGCAGATGGTTACGCTCCATCGTCCGGCTTCCAGATGTGTACCGTCGGGAGCCTGGCAGCCTGCTGTGACCCACTCATCGCAAAAAGTGGCGAACAGATGGCGATCGGCTTGCAACGGCGCGGTTTACCGCCAGCGGAGGCCTGTCATCGGGTTTGGCCGGTTAGCCGCTATAATCCGGGGTTTGATACCCACGCCCCGCGCGTAGCCCATCCCACCGGGCCAGCCACGCGCACTCCCACGGAGCCAGCATGCAATACATCTACACCATGAACGGGGTCAGCAAGATCGTTCCCCCGAAGCGCCAGATCATCAAGGACATCTCGCTGAGCTTCTTCCCCGGCGCCAAGATCGGCCTGCTGGGCTTGAACGGCGCCGGCAAGTCGACCGTGCTGCGCATCATGGCCGGCGTGGATACCGATTTCCAGGGCGAAGCCCGTCCGCAGCCGGGCATAAAGGTCGGCTACCTGGCGCAGGAACCGCAGCTCGATCCGGAAAAGACCGTGCGCGAATCGGTCGAGGAAGGCGTCTCGGTGATTCTGGACGCGCAAAAGCGTCTCGATGAGGTGTACGCCGCCTATGCCGAGGAAGGCGCCGACTTCGACAAGCTCGCCAAGGAACAGCAGGAGCTGGAAAACATCCTCGCCGCCAACGACGCCCACGCACTGGAGCGCCAACTGGAAGTGGCCGCCGACGCGCTGCGCCTGCCGCCGTGGGATGCCAAGATCGGGCCGCTGTCCGGTGGCGAAAAGCGCCGCGTCGCACTGTGCCGCCTGCTGCTGTCCAAGCCGGACATGCTGCTGCTGGACGAACCCACCAACCACTTGGACGCCGAGTCGGTGGACTGGCTGGAGCAATTCCTGCAGAACTACCCCGGCACCGTGGTGGCCGTCACCCATGATCGCTACTTCCTCGACAACGCCGCCGAGTGGATTCTGGAACTTGACCGCGGCCGCGGCATTCCGTGGAAGGGTAACTACACCGAGTGGCTGGAGCAGAAGGACGCGCGCCTGAAGCAGGAAGCCAATCAGGAAAAGTCGCGCCAGAAGGCGATCGAAAAGGAACTGGAGTGGGTGCGCTCCGCCGCCAAGGGCCGTCAGTCCAAGGGCAAGGCGCGCTTGAACCGCTTCGAGGAACTCAACTCGGTCGAATACCAGCACCGCAACGAAACCAATGAAATCTTCATTCCGCCGGGCGAGCGCCTGGGTCAGGAAGTGATCGAGTTCAAGGGTGTCAGCAAGTCCTTCGGCGATCGCCTGCTGATCGACGACCTGTCGTTCAAGGTGCCGCCGGGCGCCATCGTCGGCGTGATCGGCCCGAACGGTGCCGGTAAGTCCACGCTGATGAAGCTGATCATGGGCAAAGAGCAGCCTGATTCCGGCGAAGTGAAACTCGGCCACACCGTGAAGCTGGCCTATGTGGACCAGTCGCGCGGCATGCTGGATGACAAGCACAACGTATGGCAGGAAGTGTCCGGCGGCTTGGACATCCTCACCATCGGCAACTTCGAAATCCAGTCGCGCGCCTACATCGGCCGCTTCAACTTCAAGGGCACCGACCAGCAGAAGATCGTTGGCAACCTGTCCGGCGGTGAACGCGGCCGCCTGCACCTGGCCAAGACCCTGCTGCAGGGTGGCAACGTGCTGATGCTCGACGAACCGTCGAACGACCTGGACGTGGAAACCCTGCGTGCACTGGAAGACGCGCTGCTGGAATTCCCGGGCTGCGCGATGGTGATCTCGCATGACCGCTGGTTCCTCGACCGCATTGCCACGCACATCCTGGCGTTCGAAGGCGACTCGCACGTCGAGTTCTTCCCCGGCAACTACAACGAGTACGAGGCGGACAAGAAGCGCCGCCTGGGCGATGAAGCTGCCAAGCCGCATCGCGTGAAGTACAAGAAGCTGGCTTAAGCACGGCTTTTTTCGTTGGCCTCCTCTCCCTTCCGGGGAGAGGAGCAGGAGATACCCATGCATTTCATGCAAGCACTTCAACGCGCGTGGACCGGCAACAACTCGCTGGTCTGCGTAGGTCTCGACCCGGAACCCGCGAAATTTCCCGCGCACCTGCAAGGCCGTCCCGATGCGGTCTTCGAATTTTGCAGTGCCATCATCGACGCTACCGCCGACCTGGCCTGCAGCTTCAAGCCTCAGATCGCGCACTTTGCCGCCTTGCGTGCCGAGGACGCGCTGGAACGCCTGATCGCCCACATCCATGCCAGGCACCCTGGCATTCCGGTGATCCTGGACGCCAAGCGTGGCGACATCGGCAGCACCGCGCAACACTACGTGACCGAAGCTTTCGAGCGCTATGGCGCGGATGCCGTAACGCTCAACCCCTACCTCGGCCGCGACTCCGTGCAGCCGTTCCTCGACCGCGCCGACAAAGGCGTGATCCTGCTCTGCCACACCTCCAACCCCGGCGCCGCCGACCTGCAAGACCTGGATGTCGGCGGCAAGCCGCTCTACCAGCACGTCGCGCAGATCATCGCCCGCGACTGGAACACGCACGGCAATTGCGCGCTGGTCACCGGCGCAACCTGGCCCGAGCAGCTTGCCGAAGTGCGCACGCTGGTCGGCGAGGTGCCCTTGCTGGTGCCCGGCATCGGCGCGCAGGGCGGCGACGTGGAAGCCGTGGTCCGCCATGGACGTACAGCGACGGGAACCGGTTTGATGATCAGCTCCTCGCGCGCCATCCTCTATGCGGGCAAGGGCGAGGATTTTGCCCAGGCCGCACGCCAGGCGGCGCAGGAACTGCGCGACAGCATCAACCGCTATCGCTCCTGATTCGCCAGCGCCTGTCCGGCACAAAGCCGTCCACGGGCCCTCCCAGGTCCCACCGCACTATGTCAGTATCCCGCGAGGGTGACCGGCGCCGCGCCGGCTGGCAACCATACGAAGGATACGTATGCCGATAGTGAACGGTGGGATGCATCACGCACCTGCAAAAGACCGCGGACTCCTGCGCTGGGCAGCGTTTGCGCTGCTTGGTGCGATCGCATTCCTCAGTGCGTCGCATCGCACGTGGGCGGCAAGTCCGGATCCGAGCCTGGTGGCAAAAATCAATGCGGCGACGTTCGAGGTGGTGATACCCAGAGCAACCGACGACCCGCTTTCCTACGAGAAGCCGCTGCCGCTGGATTTGCTGCCTTACCAGGAGCGTACCGACAAGTATTTTTCCGTCGGCACGGCATTCGCACTGGGCAACAACCGCTACATCACTGCCGGTCACGTGCTGATGGTCGCCGTCGGCGACCTGACCGGACCGCCGGCGCTGCGCGACGCCAGCGGACACGTCTACGCCATCGACAAGATCGAGAAGTTCTCGCTGCAGCAGGACTTCGTGATGTTCTCGCTGAAAAACCCGCCGTCGGGCAACACGCTGGACGTCAACACCAAGCCCGACTTGAACAGCGTGGTCTACGCCGTGGGCAATGCGCTCGGCACCGGCGTGGTCATTCGCGACGGCCTCTACACCTCCGATACTCCAGAGGAAGAAAACGGCCGTTGGAAGTGGATGCGCTTTTCCGCCGCCGCCTCGCCTGGCAACAGCGGCGGACCGTTGCTGGACCAGGACGGCAAAGTGATCGGCGTGGTGCTGATGAAGTCGGCCAACGAGAATCTCAACTACGCATTGCCGATCGGCGAAGTGCTGAATGCCCCGGACAATCGGGCCATGATAGACAAGCAAATGTCCTATCAGCTGGACGTACTCGACGACGACCAGAACGGCCATTTCAAGGCGCAATTTGCTTTACCGGCGAGCTATGCCGACTTCAGCGCCACGTACCTGAAACTGCAAAACGATTTCAACGAACAGCAATTGAAAGCCCTGCTGCAACAGCACGGCGGCGAGCTTTTTCCGCGGGGGGCGGGCTCCAACCGCATTCTGCACGACGCACCGCAGCTGAGCTTTTTCCCGACCCTGATCGTGCACGACCGCAGCGGCCAGTGGGAATATGCCGGGCGCGAACTCCACCGCGTGCCGCTCAGCGGCAACGGCTACGTAGCCAGCGGTTACGTCGGCCACAATTTCCTGATGCATCTGCGCCGGCCCGACGATGTCAAAGCCGGCGCGTTCTACCACGATCCCAAGCTGATGATGGACCTGGTACTGAAGACCGGATACTGGTACCGCCAGGTCGGTCCTGAGAAGATCAAGATCACGTCGATGGGCAAGCCGGCGACCGAGTCCGACTATGTGGATGCCTGGCAACGGCATTGGAAAATACTCACGTGGGACGAGCCGCACATCAACGCCGTCGTCGTCCTGTTCGCCCTGCCGGTACCTGACGGTTACGCGCTCATGATGCGCATCAACCCGGCGATGGCGACACACGACAGCCTGATCGACATGAAAGCGCTCACCGATTTCTTCAACGTCGACTACGACGGAACACTGGCGCAGTGGAAGGAATTTCTCGATGACAGCTCGTTGCTGCCGCAGATGATGAAAGACACGCACCTGGATGCCGATTACGGCAAGCACGTGGGCTTTGACTCCGACAGCGTCGCCTTCAGTTATCCGTCGAGCTTGCAAACCGTGGCACCCGGCAACGTGATGGCGGTGGGTTTCGGTTACTTCGGCGCTGGAAACAAGTTCACGATGCAGGCCAACTACATCCAGATCCGCTTGAACGAGACGGATCCGGATCGCATAAGCATTCGGCGGCACGTCGCCCCCTCGCTCGACCTGGACGACAACTTCAAGGAAGCCTGGGGCAAGCTGCTGCACAAGCAACATCCCTATGACGGCATTGCCTACAGCGACGGCGACGAAATGGATATCGCCACGGTCATCGATGCCGGGACCGGCGGCGCGCCGGCTGAGCTCTATACGGCTTTCTACGCCACGCAGGGCACCCACAAGCCCGAAGAGATGAAGGCCAAGCTCGACCTGCTGACAAAGCAGTTCAAGATCAAATCCCCATGATCCGCCACGCTTCCTTTTCCCGTCGCGGGGAAAGGAAGCGCTTCACCGCCCGGGCAACCATTCAAGCCAGGTTTGTCCGGCCGCTATACCGCCGGTTCACCCGTTCGGCGGATCCTCATGATGAAGCGGCGATAATCCCGGCTCCTCCTGCGCAAGCCTGAACCGTCACGCGGGCAATCACCGCTGACATAATGCCCCATCGACTTCAGAAGGATGAGCACGTGAGCCTGTGGTTCCTTATTTTCCTGAGCGTGCTGCAAGGTGTGACGGAATTGTTTCCGGTAAGCAGCCTTGGGCACACCTTGCTGGTTCCGGCCCTGTTCGGCATGCACATCGACAAGCATGCGCCGCAGCTGATCCCCTTTCTGGTCGCGCTGCACCTGGGTACGGCATTTGCCCTACTGGGGTATTTCCGACATCGATGGATCGCCATGATCCGCGGCTTTTTTTCATCGCTGGGTGGCCGCCGCAATGACGACGGCCATCTGGTGTGGGCGCTGATCATCGGCACGATTCCGGCCGGCCTGGTCGGCCTGCTGCTGGAAAAGAAACTGGAACTGGTGTTCAAGGATCTGCGCATCGTCGCCGCGGCGCTGATCGCCAACGGACTGCTGCTTTGGTTCGGCGATCGCCTGGAACGTTCGCGCACACACAAGCCGCCGGAGAAGCTCAGCTTCCGCCAGGCGTTCCTGGTCGGGCTGGCGCAGATCGGCGCGCTGATTCCCGGCTTTTCGCGCAGCGGCCTGACCATGATCGCCGGTTCGGCCACCGGCCTGGACAAGGAAAAAGCCGCGGAGTTTTCCTTCCTGCTCGGCACACCGATCATCCTGGCGGCCGGACTGCTGGAAATCCCTAAGCTGTTCAAGGCGCCTGGGCAATTGGCCGATGCCGCGCTCGGTGGCGTGCTTACTGCCATCGCCGCGTGGCTCAGCCTGCGCTTCTTGATGCGCTATTTCGAAGGACGCGGCCGCCTCGCTTCATTCGGCACCTATTGCATCATCGCCGGCGCGGTATTTCTGGGCTGGTTCCTGCTGCATCCGCAGCCTGCCTGAGGCCGGGCCAAGGGCGCGGCGTCACCCGAGCGATTCCGCTGCGAGGCGCGCCGCCACGAAGTCGATAAAGGCGCGTGTGCGCGCAGGCAGCTGTTTGCTGGGCGGCCACACGATGTGCACCGGAAGCACCGGCAACTGCCAGTCGTCGAGCACGGTCTCAAGCCGCCCCAACTCGATCAAACTGCGCACCTGCCACAACGCGCTCGTCGCGATACCGAGACCCGCCACAGCGGCCGCGTTGCAAGCAGCCGCGTTATCGGTACTAAACGCCCCCCGCACTTCTACGGCTTGAAGTCGGGCGCCACGCTGGTATTCCCAACGCTGGGCAGCGTGGGTGGCTTGGCGAACGATGCAAGCATGCTTGCGTAGATCGGCGGGCTGCCCAGGTCGACCATGCTTGGCGAAATAGCCCGGCGCACCCACCGTTACTTGCTTCAATACTCCGAGCTGGCGGGCATGCAGCCGGCTGTCCGGCAGATCGCCGATCCGCACGACGGCGTCCAGCTTTTCCCGTTGCAGGTCGGCGTGCCGATCGGCTACGACCAGTTCCACCGCCACATCCGGGTAGCGCTCCATGAATGCGGCGATCACCGGTACCAGATGCGGCGCGCTGAACAGGGTGGAGCCGCCGATGCGTAGCAGGCCATCGATCCGGCCGCCGTGACTGGCCAGTTCCGAGCGCGCCAGGTCGATATCCGCCAAGGCGGTCCTGATCCTGGCGTGGAAGGCTAATCCGCCCTCGGTGGGTTGCGCACGGCGCGTCGTTCGGCGAATCAGCTCTACGCCCAATTCACTTTCCAACGCCCCCAGCGCACGGCTGACGGCTTGCAGTGATTTATGCAGATGGCGTGCAGCGGCACTGAGATTGCCCTGCTCCACGACGGCGATGAAAACGCGGTAATCGTCCAGGCTGGCCACGGGGCAATTCTCTCGAATTCAGGGATAATCATTTCAATCTACGGACTATTCTCCCAAAAGGCCAGCCATCACAAAATGGCTCATCCCACCTGAGGAGAGCATCATGCTGACGACTACCGACACCGCCATCCACGCCGACGCCATCGACGGCGAACGGACGGACCTCGATCCCCGCCAGCCGCTGGCGGCCCTGCACGCGTTCTACCGCGCCTTCAATCGTCGCGACCTGGAGGCCATGTCCTTGAACTGGAATCAGGACGCGGACGCCTCGATGAGCAATCCACTAGGCGGCATCGCGCGCGGCTGGCCGGCGATTCGCGCCGTGTACGAACGTATTTTCCAGGGACCGGCGCGCGTGCAGGTGGCGTTTCACGATTACACGCTGCACCAAGCCGGAGAGATGTTCTTTGCCGTAGGCCGCGAACGCGGCGTACTGGAAATCCGCGACACGCGGCTCGAACTGGCCATTCGCACCAGCCGGCTGTTTCGCCTCGTGCAGGGTTCGTGGCGACAGGTGCATCACCACGGTTCATTCGATGATCCCGAGTTGCTGGCCGCTTATCGGGTTGCCGTGCGCTGATGCCCTGCGGAAGGGGCCGGATCGCTCCGGCCCTTGGTCATTCGTCCGCGCCCGGGTCGGTTCCCGGAAACAGGATCTCGGTGAATCCGAATTTGCTGAAATCGGTGATCCGCGAGGGGTACAGCCGACCGATCAGGTGATCGCACTCGTGCTGCACCACGCGTGCATGGAAGCCCTCGGCACGGCGGTCGATGCGCTCGCCCTTGGGATCGATGCCTTCGTAGCGGATCAACGAGTAGCGATTCACCGCCCCGCGCAAGCCGGGTACCGAAAGGCACCCTTCCCAGCCCTCCTCCATGTCCTGCGACTGCGGGGTGATGACCGGATTGAGCAGGATCGTCTGCGGCACCGCCGGTGCATCGGGGTAGCGCTCGGAACGATCGAAGCCGAAGATCACCAGTTGCAGATCCACGCCGATCTGCGGTGCGGCCAGGCCGACACCGCCGGCGTCGTGCATGGTCTCGAACATGTCGGCAATCAATGCATCGAGCTCGGCACTGCCGACCATGGCATCGGGCACCGGTGGCGCCACGCGCAGCAGGCGCGGGTCGCCCATCTTCAAAATTTCGCGAATCACGTGAACCTCACGCAGTGGTTGCCCGGACTTCCTACTTTGGGCGAAATGCAGTGAATGCAAGCTATCCTCAACCCGCCGCCTCAGCCGCCGGCTCGCGTGGCGGATTCTCAAGTTCTGCTTCGACCATCGGCGTGATGGTAGCGAATCGGCGCTCCGGCACGGGACCGGGTCAAAATGCGGCCATGCGGTATTGACCCCTGCCGCGGACAGGGCGAACCTAGGCGCACGCCCGAAGCCCCAGTGCGGCCCGGACAGTGTTTTGTTTGCATCCAACTTGCGTGGAACAGGCTCTTATCGATCCCGGAGATCTTCCATGGAAACCATCGCATCCAAGCCAGCCGGCATCGCGGGCAAGATCCTTTGGGTGATCATCGCAATCATCGGCGCCGCCTGCCTGGGGGTGATCGCACTGCGCCGCGGTGAACCGATCAATGCCATCTGGCTGGTCGCCGCCGCCGTTGCCGTGTTCCTCATCGGCTACCGTTTCTACGGCCGCTTCATCGAAACGCGCGTGCTGCAGATGGATCCCTCGCGCGCGCCGCCGTCGGTCTTGCGCAATGACGGCCTGGATTACGTGCCGACCGACAAATGGGTAGTGTTCGGCCACCATTTCGCTGCCATTGCAGGCGCCGGGCCCTTGGTTGGCCCGGTGTTGGCCGCGCAGATGGGCTACCTGCCGGGTACCTTGTGGATATTGTTCGGCGTGGTGCTCGGCGGCGCGGTGCAGGACTTCATGGTGCTGGGCCTGTCCATCCGGCGCGACGCCCGCTCGCTGGGCCACATGCTGCGCGAGGAATTGGGGCCGTTCGCAGGCGTGGTCGCCATGTTCGGCTTGCTGGCACTGATGATGATCGTGCTGGCAGTGCTCGCGCTGGTCGTGGTGAAGGCACTCACCCATAGCCCATGGGGCACGTTCTCGGTGGCATGCACGATTCCGATCGCCCTGCTGATGGGGGTCTATCTGCGCTGGTTGCGCCCCGGCCGCATTCTCGAGGTATCAGTGATCGGCCTGGTGCTGCTGCTCGGCTCGATCGCCTACGGTGCGCACGTGGCCGCCACGCCCGAGCTGGCAACGCTGTTCAACTTCGATGCGAAATCGCTGGCCTGGCTGCTGATCGGCTATGGCTTCTTTGCCTCGGTGCTGCCGGTCTGGCTGTTGCTGGCACCGCGCGATTACCTGTCCACCTTTCTCAAGATCGGCACGATCGTGCTGCTGGCGATCGCCATTCTGTTTGCCGCGCCGCAACTTCAATTGCCTGCCGTCTCTCGCTTCATCGACGGCACCGGGCCGGTGTTCCAGGGCCAGTTGTTCCCGTTTCTTTTCATCACCATCGCCTGCGGCGCGGTCTCGGGCTGGCATTCCATCATCGCTTCGGGCACTACGCCCAAGCTGCTTGCGAACGAAGGCCAGGCGCGCATGGTGGGCTATGGCGGCATGCTGATGGAGGCCTTCGTGGCCATCATGGCCCTGATCGCGGCAGCGTCACTGCATCCGGGCGTGTACTTCGCCATGAACTCGCCTTCCGCACTGATCGGCAACACCGTGGAGCATGCCGCTTCGGTAATCAGTCAATGGGGTTTCGTGGTGACGCCGGATGAGCTGTCGCGCACGGCGCACGACATCGGCGAGATCAGCATACTCAGCCGCGCGGGCGGTGCGCCCACCCTGGCGGTGGGCATGGCGCAGTTGCTGCACAACATTCTGCCCGGCGAACGGATGATGGCGTTCTGGTATCACTACGCGATCCTGTTCGAGGCGCTCTTCATTCTCACCACCGTGGATGCCGGTACGCGCGTGGGCCGCTTCATGATTCAGGAAATCGCCGGCCTGGTGCACGAACCCTTGAAGAGCACCGAATCCTGGATCGGCAATGTGCTGGCCACTTCCATCTGCGTGGCGTTGTGGGGTTACTTCCTCTATCAGGGCGCGGTGGATCCATTGGGCGGCATCAATACCTTGTGGCCATTGTTCGGCATTGCCAACCAGATGCTCGCGGCGATTGCGCTGATGCTCGCCACGGTGGTGACGGTAAAGCTCAAGCGCGAACGCTATGTGTGGGTGCCCGGCGTGCCGGCGCTGTGGCTGGTGATCTGCACCCTGACTGCAGGCTGGGAGAAACTTTCCGGCCCCATCAGCTTTACCGCCGCAAGCCAGACCTACACCCAGGCCATGCAGGCCGGCAAGCTGATGGGACCGGCCAAGAACCTGGGCGACATGCAGCGCATCATCACCAACAACAGCGTAGACGCCACGCTCACCGCGGTCTTCATGCTGTTGGTGCTGACCATGTGCGGCTTCAGCATTTACGCCATGATGAAAGCCTGGCGCAGCCGCACTCCAACGGCGCACGAAGCTCCCCGCGTGGCATTGGCCAGCATCGTGGGCCAAGAATCATGACCGTCCAACTTTCAACGTGGTGGCGCCGCCTGGTGCAGGCCGCACGGTTGAGTTGCGGCATTCCCGATTACGACGTCTACGTTGCCCATCTGCGCGCCCATCACCCCGAGCGCAAGATTCCTACCTACGCGGAATTCTTCCGCGAGCGACAATCGGCACGCTACAAAGGGACCGGCGGCCGCTGCTGCTGAACGCTTGGTCATCGCCAAACTTGCAATGCCGGGGCCACGTCCGCATTAAGACGTGGCCCCGTTGCTTTGCCTCCGGCTAGACCCCAGCCCCCATGCAGGCCGTGCCGCACAACCATGTCTTCAAGCGACCAGCGCATCCGCAAATCCGCCTCCAACGTGCCTGCCCAGCACAGCCTCGGCCTGCGCATCATTGCCATCTACAAGGCGATCAAGTCCGCATGCCTGGTCGTCGTGGCTTTCCTGGCGTTCGGGCTGCATCAAGAGAAAAACTTCGACCATCTCGTGAGTACCTTGGAACACCTGTCCCTGGCCGACACCAATGGCTTGCGCTGGAAGTTGGTGCAATTGCTGGAGCAGATGGGTCCGGGCAAGTTCGTCGCCATCGGCAGTGTCGCCTTAGTCTATGCCGCAATTTTCGCTACCGAGGGCACCGGCCTGTGGCTGCGCAAACATTGGGCCGAGTGGTTCACCGTGATCGCCACCGGCTCGCTGGTACCGTTCGAAATCTACGAGATATTCCACAAGTTCAGCCTGTTGAAGGTTGGCGCGTTGCTCGCAAACGTGGCGATCGTGATCTATCTGGTGCGCCTGGCGATACAGCCGCGCCAGGGCACCCGTTGAGCGTGCCGACGTCATCTGCACCATCTCCCCAACGAAGGGCGCCGCGGTACCGAGGCATGGACCTTTGCCGTCTTGCTCCGGGTAAACTCCTGCTTTCCCACGCAAAACATGCGCGATAACCATGTCCTCAGGCCACCGCAGCAAAACCAAGCCCACGTCCGAGATAGAAGCCAGGCACAGCGTAGGCCTGCGCATCATCGCCGTGTACGAAGTGGCCAAGACGGTTTGCCTGATCATCGTCGCCATCGTGGCATTCGGTTTGCACAAGGAAGAAAACTTCAACCATCTGGTGCATGCGCTGGAACACCTGTCCCTGGCCGATACCAATGGCCTGCGCTGGCAACTGGTGCAACTGCTGGAACAGATGGGGCCAGGCAAGTTCGCCGCCATCGGCATCGTGGCGCTGGGCTATGCCGCCATCTTTGCTACCGAAGGCATCGGCCTGTGGCTGCGCAAGCATTGGGCCGAATGGTTCACCGTCATCGCCACCGGTTCGCTGGTGCCATTCGAAGTCTATGAAGTGTTCCACAAGTTCAACTGGCTGAAGCTGGCGGCGTTGCTGGGGAACGTTGCGATCGTGGTTTATCTGGTGCGTCTTGCGATGCAGCCGCACAAAAAGCCAGACGCAACACCATAGTGCTTGCGCAGAGCCCCCTTAGCTGACGGTGCCGCGTGAACGTGAAAGCCACGCCGAGGCAATGTCGGAAGCGGACCTCTCGTTCATTCATGCAAGCACCCTGTCCTCACCAAGGTGACTGGGTTTGCACGTGAAAACCAGGATCAAAACGTCGTTGGAATCATTCTCCAACTGATGCACCGTATTGGGCGGTATGTCGAAGATCGAGCCGCGCTGCACGCGCCTGGACTGCATCTGCTTGTCATCCAAGGAGCGGGTATGAATCAACCCCCTGCCCTGAAGAATGAGATAGGTCTCGTGACCGCTCTGATGATAGTGGGGGCTGATCTTTGCACCTGGCGGCAGGCTCGTTGCGTAATAGTTGACGCCTTCGCCGTCGAGCAGCTTCGCGATGCCTATACCGACACTTGCGTCCACTTTTGACTGACGCTTGAGTGCATCAAATGTATCTACGAATGACATGGCGCATCTCGTCCGTTGTGATGGGTCGACGGTCGCCGCACTCGGAAATTCAGTAGCGGTACCGCCGGATCAAACGGTGCCCAATTTGGTCAGAGATCGAAATGGATTTTTATCAACGCCAACTGTCAGCTTTTTCCTTCGCTGCTGCGAGCGCGATGGGCATCACTATTTAGTGCGCAGCCAACCGCCATCCATGCACCACTGAATTCACACTTCGTGGTGAACGGCTTCGGCAGGCAAGGCGTTCTTGCTGCCGCGACGCGGCATCAGCTCGACCATGTACATGGCGGCCAGCACCAGCCCGCCGCCGACCAGCATGCGCCAGGTGAGCACGTCGGCCCCCAGTGCCACGGCAAAGCCGGCGGCAAATACCGGTTCGGTGGTCATCACGATGGCAGCCCGGGTGGCCGGCAAATGCGCCTGGGCCCAGGTCTGTATCAGCATGGCACCGGCACCGGCAACGAGCGCCATGTACAACACTGCTATCCAGGCGTGGCGATCGGGTGGGAGCGTCGGGCCGCCATGGCCGACCGTCGCCAGCAGGCAAACCAGCGCGATCACGGCCATTTGCACGGTCGACAAACCAAATGCCTCTTCTGCGCGCGACCAATGCCCCAAGGCAATGATGTGCAGGCCGTAAAGCAGCGCCGACAGCAAGGTCAGCCACACGCCGGTATCGACGGAAAAACCATTGAGGGAAAGCAGCGCCAGGCCCAACGTCGCCAGCGCAACGGCCACCCACGTGACGGACGGAGTGCGCTGGCGCAAGATCAGCGTTGCGAGGATCGGCGTAAACACCACGTACATGCCGGTAACGAAGCCGCTTACGCTGGGAGAAATAAGCGCCAGCCCCCAGGTCTGCAGCAATTGGCCGCAACCGTAGATCACGCCCAGCACTAAACCGCGCCACAACTGGCGGCGCTCCAGGCGCGCCACGTGACGATGAAACAGAGCACACGTGACGATCGCCGCCACGACAAAGCGCACCGCCAAAAAATCGGCGACGGGCATACGATCCACCACGCCTTTGATCAGCACAAAGGTCGAACCCCACACTGCCGTCATGACCAGCAGACCGAGGGTCGCCAGCAGGCTCGTACGCGAAGCAGCGCTCATTGCCTGGCCAATTTGCGCAGCTGACCGGGAATCTGCAACAGGAAATGAGCCCAGATGCCCAGCCACACCATCGCCGCCAAGTGCCGGTTGCGCGCTGCCGGATCGAATTTACGGAACCAGCGCCACATGCCTCGATGCTTGTGATAACTCACGAATATCGGCCGGTGGCGGCTGGACCCGCCTTTGCCGTGCAACACGCGCACATCGCCAGCCAAAAGTACCCGCCAACCGCCGTCGCGTACGCGTCGGCAAAGATCCAGGTCTTCGCAGTGCAGAAAGTAGTTCTCGTCGAAGCCATTGAGGCATTCGAACACGCGCGTGGGCATCAGCATTACCGCACCCGACACCGCCTCTGCTTCCACCAGGTGATCGGGCATTTCTCCGGTGACGTTTACACCGTCACCGCCGCGCTTGAACAACGTAGCAAACGCCCGCTGCATGACGGGGTCGCGGCGGTACGATGCCGGATCAGGCACGCCCTGGGCATCGCAGACCACCGCTCCGATCAATCCGGCCTTGGGCTCCCCATCCAGAATATCGAGCAGGCGCTGCAACGCCGATTGATCGAGCAGGCAATCGGGATTGAGTATCAAATAAGCCTGCCCCCGCGCCTGCGTCGCGGCGCGATTCACCGCCGGGCCGAAACCGAGATTGGCGTGGTTGTAGATCACCTTCAGACGACCATCCTGTTCGCGCGCGCGCGCGATCGCCTGCGGGATGCCATCGGAGGAAGCGTTGTCGATCAGCAGCAGCTCGAGCGACGTCGAGCATGCCAGCACCGCGTTTACGCAGTCGCGCAGGCTCGGCCCGCTGTCGGCCGACACGATGATGACGCTGAGCACGGGCGGTGTCGCATCACGTATCGACATGGTGACCCTTGATGAAGGCGGCATTTATTCCTCGAGCTGATCTTGACCCAGCACGTGCGAAAGCGCGAGCGGCGGCTGATCCTCGCCGCGGCTGAGCCATGCTTCGCCGGCATGCCAACCGTAAAACTGCCAACCCCGCAACCGATGCAATTGTTGGTGCTTCCGATCGTACAGCACCACTCCACGCCCCGCGGCCATCGGCCAGGCCATCCAACCCTGCCCCGGCGCTACGGAAACCCGCGGATCGAGGTGGTCGATGCGGACACGCTCATCCACCAGACAACCGCTTTCGTCCAACCATTGGAGGCCTGCCAGCGCTTCGCCGGCCAGATCTCCGCGCTCGTGCCAGATGGGTGCCTGCAGCTCGATGATCGCGGCTGACGGACCCACTGGCGCCAAGGCCATCTCCCTCCACTCTGGCGACGCCGCGGCAATCGCCGGGCTTCGCAAAGGTTTGTGGCTCAACCAGGACTCCAGCAGGATCAACGTGGAAGAGCCGGCCAGTGCCGCCAGCGAGACGAAAATGATCGCCGATGCGTGCTCGCCCGTGGCCCGATAGCTCGCCACCAGCAAACCCGCCAAACCCCAACGCAGGGCGTGTCGAAGCAGCGGGGCGTAATCGTGCAACCGCTGTAACCGCGCGGCCTGCGTCGCCGCGAATCCGAGCAGCAAGGGAAGGTCCAGCCACCAGGGCAGGCAAGCAAGCAACAGCGCCCACGTGATGGCCAACAACCAGGCTGGCCATCCGCGGGCAAGGCGGATGCGGCTCAGCCGCACCACACCCTTGCGTTGCGGAACATGCGCATCCAGGGCGAATCCTCGCCCCAAGATTCCGGGTGCCAGCTCATTTGCGCCGTGCGGAACACGCGCTCCGGATGCGGCATCAGGATCGTTACCCGACCGTCGGCAGCCGTAAAGCCGGCCAAACCGCCCGGCGAACCGTTCGGGTTCAACGGGTAGTTCTCGGTCGGTTTGCCGCGGTTATCGACGAAGCGCACCGCGCCGCCAGACTTGGCCGGACTGCACGACTGCGGGAAGCTGACACGCCCTTCGCCATGCGCCACCGCCACCGGAATACGCGAACCGGCCATGCCCTTGAAGAAGATGCTGGGCGAATCCAGTACTTCCAGCGTGGCCAGGCGCGCCTCGTATTGTTCGGAGGCGTTGCGCAAG
The DNA here is from genome assembly GCF_016904945.1 of Dyella mobilis. Classification (GTDB taxonomy): domain Bacteria; phylum Pseudomonadota; class Gammaproteobacteria; order Xanthomonadales; family Rhodanobacteraceae; genus Dyella_B; species Dyella_B mobilis. The sequence goes on along the minus strand of NZ_JADIKF010000039.1, from coordinate 306,031 downwards.
AACTTCGGCCAGTGCTGCGCACCGGGAATGATGTCCTTCAGCTGGCTCAGCATCTGGCAGCCGTTGCATACACCCAGCGCAAACTTGCTCGGATCGGCAAAGAAAGCCGTGAATTCGGCGCGCAGCTTGTCGTTGTAAAGAATCGAGGCCGCCCAACCGCGCCCAGCACCGAGCACGTCGCCGTAGGAGAAGCCGCCGCAGGCGGCAAAACCGCGGAAATCGGCAAGCTTGATCCGGCCGCTGGCCAGATCGGATACGTGCACGTCCACCGCGTCGAAACCGGCGCGGGTGAAAGCCGCCGCCATTTCCACCTGGCCATTCACGCCTTGCTCGCGCAGGATGGCCACGCGCGGGCGTTCGGCGCGTTTCACATACAGTGCCGCAATATCTTCGGCCGGATCGAACGTCAGCTTGGGGCTGATGCCGGTGTCGGCGTCGTCGATGCGCCAGGCCAGTTCCGCATCGGCGCTGACCGGGTTGTCGCGCAGGCGCTGCATGGCGTGGCTGGTTTCGTTCCACGCCTTGAACAATTGCGTCCAGTTCCACTTGAACAGCGTTTCGCCGTTGAGGAACAGCTTGATGCCCAGTTTTTCCTTCGGACGGCCGATGCGATAGCTCATGCCCGCCAGGCCGTGCTTGACCAACAGGGCTTCGAAGGCTTCGCGATTGGCTGCGGCCACTTGCAGCACCGCACCCAGTTCTTCGTTGAACAAGGCGCGCAAGGTGGCTTCGGCCCAGCCGTCCAGGCTGATTTCCAAACCGCAATGGCCGGCAAACGCCATTTCCAGCAGCGTGACGATGACACCGCCGTCGGAACGATCGTGATAAGCCATCAGCAGGCCGCCGCGGTTGGCTTCCTGCACCAGATCGAACAACGCCTTGAGCTGCTTGGGATCGTCCAGATCCGGCGGTACGCCGCCGCCGCGGTTGAACACCTGGGTCAGGCACGAACCGCCCAGGCGCGAACGACCACCGCCCAAATCGATCAACCACAGATCGGAGTCACCGCGATCGAGCCGCAATTGCGGCGTAAGCGTGCGGCGCACATCGCTGACACGCGCAAAACCGGTGATGACCAGCGATACGGGGGAGACGGTACGCTGCGGCGCATCGCCATCGTTCCAGGTGGTTTGCATCGACAGCGAGTCTTTGCCGACCGGAATGGAAATATCCAGCTCGGGGCAAAGCTCCATGCCCACGGCCTTGACGGCATCAAACAGCGCGGCATCTTCGCCGGGATGATTGACCGCGGCCATCCAGTTGGCGGAAAGGCGCACTTCGCCCAGCGATTCGATCGGCGCCGCGGCGAGATTGGTGATGGCTTCGCCGACCGCAAGGCGCGCCGCATCGGCGCTGTTGAGCAAGGCCACCGGCGCGCGTTCGGCCATGGCCATCGCTTCGCCTCGGTAACCTTCGAAGTCGAGCAGGGTCACCGCACAATCGGCCACCGGCACCTGCCAGGGGCCCACCATCGGATCGCGCGCGCACAAGCCGCCCACGGTGCGATCGCCGATGGTGATGAGGAAGCTCTTGCTGCCGACCGTCGGCAGGCGCAGCACGCGCATCAGCGCCTCGTCCATCGCGATGCCGCTCAGGTCCGCAATCAGGTCGATGCGCGGCTTGACGCGCTTGGCGTCGCGATGCATGCGCGGCGGCTTGCCGAACAGCACATCCATCGGCAGATCGATCACGGTGAGGTTGCGCCGCGGATCGATGACGCGCAGCACGCGTTGCTGCGTCGCCGTGCCGACCACCGCGTAAGGACAACGCTCGCGTTGGCAATAGGCTTCGAATTCCGGCAGGTCGGCCTTGGCAATGGCCAGCACGTAGCGTTCCTGCGATTCGTTGCTCCACACCTGCATCGGCGACAACGACGGATCGTCGCAAGGTACCTTGGAAAGATCGATGTCGCCGCCCACGCCGGCATCGTTTAGCAATTCCGGAATGGCGTTGGACAGACCGCCCGCACCGACGTCGTGCACGCTTACGATCGGATTGTTGTCGCCGCGCGCCCAGCACGCGTCGATAACCTGCTGGCAGCGACGCTCCATCTCGGCGTTGTCTCGCTGCACGGAGGCGAAGTCGAGTTCCGCGCTGGATGCGCCGGACGCCACCGAAGAGGCCGCACCGCCGCCCAAGCCAATCAGCATGGCCGGACCGCCCAGCACGATTACCGCGTGCCCCGGCTGCACGTCGCGCTTTTGCACGTGGTCGCGACGGATATTGGCCAGGCCGCCAGCGATCATGATCGGCTTGTCGTAGCCACGGCGCACACCGGCTTCGCCGGTTTCGTGCTCGTAGGTACGGAAGTAGCCGCCCAGGCAGGGACGACCGAATTCGTTGTTGAACGCAGCGGCGCCCAGCGGGCCGTCGCGCATGATTTCAAACGCGCTGGCCATGCGCGGCGGCAGCGGACGCTCCACCTCCCATGGCTGCGGATGTCCGGGAATGCGCAGATCCGATACCGAGAAACCGACCAGGCCGGCCTTCGGCTTGGCGCCGCGGCCGGTCGCGCCTTCGTCGCGGATTTCACCGCCGGCACCGGTGGCCGCACCCGGCCAGGGCGCGATCGCCGTGGGGTGGTTGTGCGTCTCCACCTTGATGGCGTAGTCGATCTGCTCGTCGTTGGCGCGCCAGGTACCGTCGGTGCCGCTGACGAAACGCTTGCCAACACTGCCCTCGATCACCGCCGCGTTGTCTTTGTAGGCGGAAAGCGTATGCGCAGGCGAATGCTGGTGCGTGTTCTTGATCATGCCGAACAGGCTCTTGTCCTGCTCCTGGCCGTCGAGCGTCCAGCTCGCATTGAACACCTTGTGGCGGCAATGCTCGGAGTTGGCCTGCGCGAACATGAAGAGTTCGGCGTCGGTCGGATCGCGACCCAGTTCGGCGTAGCGCTCGGCGAGGTAGTCCATCTCGTCCTCGGCCAGCGCCAGGCCCAGTTCGCCATTGGCCTTGGCCAGCGCACCGCGCGCATCGCTGCCCAGCTTCACGTACACCAGATCGCCCGGCCGGCCGGCCAGGAACAGGCCCTGCGCCTGATCGAGGCTGCTCAGCACCGATTGCGTCATCGCATCGTGCAACACCGCCAGGACTTCGTCGTAGCTCGCGTCGCCGGGCTTGGGCAGGCCGCTGACTTGCCAGGCCATGCCGCGCTCCACCCGGTGCAGGTCGAAACCGGCGCCATGCAGGATATCGGTCGCCTTGCTCGACCAGGGCGAAATCGTGCCCAGGCGCGGCACCACCCATAGCGAGGCCGGCTGCGGCTGGCCGTCTTTGGCTTCGAGTGCTTCGAGCAGCCGTTGCCGCTGTTCGCCCTCGGGCGCTACGGCAGCGTCGATGAAGTAGACAAACCAGCACGCCTGCACCCTGGCACCACGATGCAAGGCATCCAGGCGGGCGTTGAGACGTTCCAGGCGAAAAGGCGAGAGGGCGCTCTGCCCGTCGAGTGCGATCATGCGGGGAATAGGCGCTATAGCGGCGAAGCGCCTTATTCTAGCTTATGCTGCATGACCGCATAAGCAGGCAGATGGACTTGTGACTTAACTGCCTGTTCCGGAATGCGCTTTTACCGCTTCCAGCATGTCCGAAGGCGACAGGTAGCCCCCAATCAGGGTGCCATCCTCGGCATAGACGGACGGGGTGCCGGTGACACCGAGCTTGAGCCCCAGGTTGAACTGGTCCTCCACCGGATTCTTGCAGTCGACCGATTTGGGGACATGCCCCTGCTTGGCCTCGGTGAAGGCGTCTTTGCGGTCCGCCGCACACCAGATCGACACCATCTCCTTGTAGGTATCGGTAGGCTTGCCGTCGTCGCCCGTGACCCCGGCGCGCGGCCAGGCCAGATATTGCACGGCGATGCCTTCCTTGTTCAAGGCATCGATCTGCTGGTGCAACACGCGGCAATAGGGGCAGGTTACGTCGGTAAACACCGTCACGGTGTATTTGGGATGTTCCGGCGCAAACACGATGCGCTCCGATACCGGCACCTTGGCCAGTTCGGTCTTGCGATAGGCAGCCCAGGCATCGTCGGAAAGGCTGACACCCTTGGCGGCATCGATCAAGTCGCCGTTGATCAGGTACCGGCCGTCGTTGCTCACGTAGACCAGATGGCCCGAAGCGATCACCTGATAGAAGCCGGGAAGCGGCGACGGGGTCACTTGATCGACCTGCGCCTTAGGCACCAGCTTGTGGAGGGTCTGCCGCACGATGTTTTCAGGCGTATTGGCGGCGGTGGGCGCCGCAGAAACGGCCGCGGATTGAGCGATGGCGGCGCCCGCGTGCACGGCAAGCATGCCGCTGAAAAACATCAACCAATACTTCTTCGACATCACAACCTCACTGCATGCCGCCGCCGCGCGGGACGGGCCGAATTAGGAGGGCAAGTATTGCATACCTCCCGCAAACAACCCTTCACCTCGCTACGAAAATGTCGATCAGCCGCGCGGATGGTGCTGGGCGTGCAAGCGCTTCAACCCTTCCTTGGCCACCAGCGTATAAATCTGCGTCGTACTGAGCGCGCTGTGACCCAGCAGCATTTGCAAGGCGCGCAGGTCCGCGCCGTGATTGAGCAGGTGCGTGGCGAAGGAATGTCGCAGCACGTGCGGCGAAATGCGCTTGGCGTGAATGCCTACCGAGACGGCGTGGCGCTTCACCAAGGTCCAGAACATCTGGCGGGTCATGGCTTCGCCGCGCTTGCTCAAAAACAGCGCAAGAGGTTGCCGTCCCTTGGCAAGCACCGGCCGCGCTTGCGCCAAATAGGCCTGGATGCGCTCAAGGGCCACCTCGCCTACAGGAACCAGCCGGTCCTTGCCGCCTTTGCCGGTCACGCGCAACACCCCCTGGCGGGTGTTCAAGGCGGCCAGAGGCAGCTCCACCAGTTCGGAAACGCGCAAGCCGGAGGCGTACATCAGCTCCAGCATGGCGCGGTCGCGCAACCCCAGGGTCGTGCCGACATCGGGCGCGTCGAGCAGCCCCTCGATCTCGCGTTCCGCCAGCGCCTTGGGCAGGCTGCGCGGCATCTTCGGGCGCTCGATGAGCAAGGTCGGATCGTCGAACCCGGGCTCGTTCCGGGCCAGCGAAGCGTAGTAGCGGCGAAACGTCGACTGGCGCCGCGCCATCGAACGCACCGCTACCGGCTGCGAGCCGTGGAACGCAGACAAATCTTCGCGCCGTGCATTGCGCAGATGCCGCCCGCGACCGGCGAGCCAGCGCGCCAGGGTTTCAAGATCCTGCCGATAGGCTTCCAGCGTGCGCTGCGCCAGGCCATCCTCGGACCAGACACGCTCTACAAAAGCGTCAATTTCTTGGGCGTCGACCTCGGCGACGGGGGCAGCGCCGACAGACTCTTTACGGGTGCTTGCTTTCATGGGCACGATGCTGGGCATTGCGCAGGCGCCTTGCAAGCCGATCGATGACCGAAGTGAAAACAAACGATGTGATTTGCCCGCTGTGGCGGCGACTGATCGCCCTGGTCTACGACCTGGTCGCGGTTCTGGCCATCGTGATGGTCGTAGGCCTGGTGTGCCAACTCGCCACGCACGGGCAACTGATCACCACCGGCACCCAGGTGCACATCGCATGGTGGTACCAACCGCTGCAGGCGATCGTCGTGGCGGCCTATTTCGTGGTGTCCTGGCTGCGGGGCGGACAAACCCTGGGCATGCGCCCCTGGCGAATTCGGGTGACGAACGGCAATGGCGCACCGCTGACCTGGCAACAGGCGCTGATCCGCGCGCTGGTGGCAGCCCTGCCCCTGCTGTTTCTGTTTCTGGCCCCGGTGCTTGGCCTGAAGCCTGTCCTTTGGGCGGTAGCCGGGGGCTGGATCGCCTGGTTTGCCGCTGCCTTGTTCGTGCCCCGCCGCCGCGCCGTCCACGACCTTGCGGCAGGCACTGAAATCCACCGGATTGGATGAAAATTCTTCTCGATCCAAAGTCTCACACCCATGAGACAGGGCTTAATTAGCAATTTATTGATTTATAAAGAAACTTTGATCTTCTGCAATGCAGCAATCCGTGCCATAACCAGCTATGATGCAGCTTTAGAAGATCCTTGGTCCGCCCGCCATGCTTTACCAACTCCACGAATGGCAACGCGCCTTCCTCAGCCCGCTCAGCCACTACGCCGAGGCCAGCGCACGCATGCTGACCGATCCCAGCAGCCCCCTGGCCCAGTTGCCGGGTGCGCAGCGCATGGCGGCGGGCTATGAGCTGATCCATCGCCTGGGCAAGGATTACGAAAAACCGTCCTTCGACATTCACAGCATCACCAACACGCAAGGCAACCAGATCGCCATCGTCGAACGGATCGACCTGGAAACGCCGTTCTGCCAGCTTCGCCGCTTCAAGCGTTTCAGCGACGATCCGGAAACCATCGAGAAGATGAAGAACGAGCCGGCGGTGCTGATCGTGGCGCCGCTGTCCGGCCATCACGCCACGCTGCTGCGCGACACCGTGCGCACCCTGCTGCTCGACCACAAGGTCTACATCACCGACTGGGTCGATGCGCGCATGGTGCCTGCCGGGGAAGGTCCGTTCCACCTGGACGACTATGTCGCCACCATCGAGCAATTCATCCGCCACATCGGCGCCGAATCGCTGCACGTGATCTCGGTCTGTCAGCCGACCGTGCCGGTGCTGGCCGCCATTTCGCTGATGGCCGCGCGTGGCGAAGCCACCCCGCGCAGCATGATCATGATGGGCGGCCCGATCGATCCGCGCCGCAGCCCCACCCAGGTCAACAACCTGGCCACCACCCAGCCGTTGAGCTGGTTCAAGGGCAACGTGATCCACACCGTGCCGACCAATTATCCCGGCCACGGCCGCGAGGTTTACCCGGGATTTCTCCAGCACGCCGGATTCATTGCCATGAATCCCAACCGCCATTTCAATTCGCATTGGGATTTCTATCTGAACCTGCTGCGCGGCGACCTCGACGATGCACAGGCACACCGCAAGTTCTACGACGAATACAACGCCGTGCTGGACATGCCGGCCGAGTTCTACCTGGACACCATCAGCACCGTGTTCCAGCAATTCCTGCTGCCGCGTGGGCTGTGGGACGTCAACGGCGAGCGCGTCACTCCTGCGGCGATCAAGCGCACCAGCCTGCTGACCATCGAAGGCGAACTGGACGATATCGCCGGCATCGGCCAAACCGAGGCCGCACACGATCTCTGTACCGGCATTCCATCGTCGCGCCGCGCGCACAAGGTGATCGAAGGCGCCGGGCACTACGGCATTTTCAGCGGACGGCGCTGGCGCGAAGTGGTCTATCCGCAGGTGCGCGAATTCATCCGGCGCTCGGACTTGGCACTGGTTTCCAAGCGCGCTTGAAACTTCCCCGCCACGACGAACGTGGCGGGGCCGGTCTCAGTTCGCGAAGAACGTCTTGAATGCATCGATGACGCGCTCGACACCCGCGTCGTCGATATCCAGATGCGTCACCAGCCGCAGCGTCGGCAAATAGCCGATGCTGATGCGTATGCTTGCCGCGCGCAGATGCGCATCCAATTCGCGCAAGCGCGCCGCCGGCACGTCGACGAACACCATGTTGGTGTGTAATCCGAGCAGATTCAGGCCGGGAATGTCGCGCAACCCTTGCGCCAGACGCGCCGCACGCGCGTGATCGTCGGCGAGACGCTCGACGTGATGGTCCAGTGCGTGCAGGCAGGCCGCCGCCAGCATCCCCGCCTGGCGCCAGCCTCCGCCCGTCACCTTGCGCCAGCGGCGCGCCTTGTCGATCAATGCCGCAGAACCGACCAGCACGGAACCGACCGGTGCGCCCAGTCCTTTGGAGAGACAGATGGACACGCTGTCAAAATGGCGGGCGATCTCCGCCGGCCGCACGCCACTGGCCACGGCGGCGTTATAAAGCCGCGCACCATCCAGGTGCAGGGCCAGTCCGCGCTCACGCACCAGGTCGCGCGCATCGCGCAGATAATCCATCGGCAAGACGCGCCCGTGCCAGGTATTTTCCAGCGCCAGCAGGCGAGTCCGCGCAAAATGCGGATCGATGGGCTTGATCGCCGCTGCCACTTTGTCCAGCGGCAAGGAACCGTCGACGTCGTGCGCAATCGGCTGTGGCTGAATCGAGCCGAGCACCGCCGCGCCGCCGCCTTCGAATTTATACGTGTGCGCATCGGCTCCGACGATGTATTCGTCGCCGCGCTCGCAATGCGACATCAAGGCCAGCAGGTTCGATTGCGTGCCCGACGGCACGAACAGGCCGGCTTCGAAACCCAGGTCGCCGGCCAACCGCTGCTGCAAAATATTGACGGTGGGATCTTCGCCGTAGACATCATCGCCAACGTCGGCTTCCAGCATCGCCTCGCGCATCGCCCGCGTCGGCCTGGTTACCGTATCGCTGCGCAGATCGACCCAATCCATGACCTACCTCGCTTGCCCGCAAAAGAATGCCTCACTTTGCCGCCGGCAACGGGGATCGGCAAGGTATCAGGCCGAGCTTAACGCCGCTTGCCACGAACCGGGTGGAAGAATGGCAAAGAGTCCTGCCTTTTTCGTACGGCGAGCAAGACGAAGGAGTTCGTCATCGCGCGTGAGCAACGCCGTGGCTTGCGCCTGATACGCCAGCTCGAGAAATTTCTGATCGTCCGGATCGCGGCATCGCGGCAGGGCCACGGAGTTTTGCAAGGTCGCCATCAAAGGTGCTTCACGCACCAGTGCATCGAAGTGCGCCCGGGCCTGCTCTTGCCGGGCCTCGCTCAAACCCAGCTGGGGATAGCCGAGCACCGCAAGCCATTCCGCACGGCAATCCTGACGCGTAACCAGCTCGACACGCCCCGCTTGCACGTCTGCCAACAGCGACGCGCACTGCGGATCGTCGAACACGAACAGATCCAGGCAGACGTTCGTGTCCGGGACGTATCTTGGCCGGGAAAGCGACGTACTGTCGCCCGCCTCACGCATGCTTTCGGAAGTAGAACCAGCCGATAACCGCCAACAGTACCGCAGGAAGAATGTTCGCCATCAGAGGCGGTATGCCATAAACGGTGCCGAAGCTCACAATCGCCTTCTGCACGAAATACCAGCTGATGGCGAGAATCATGCCCATGAAGATGCGCTTGCCCAGGCCGCCCGAACGCAATGCGCCAAAGGCGAACGGCATCGAGCACAACACCAGTACCAGCACGTTGAACGGGTACATCACGCGGCTCCACAGCGGGATTTCATAAGGCCGGGTGTTTTCGCCGTTCTTTTTCTTGTAGTCGATGATGTGCTGCAGATCGCGCATGGCCAGATACTGCGGCTGTACCAGCGACTGCTGCAGCACCTCCGGATCCAGCTTGGAATCCCAGCGTTCGCTCTGGGATGTGCTGCTATGCACGCCATTGTCGTCGACGGTGGTGGTGCGTACCTTGTCCAGCACCCACTGCTTGCCCACCTGCTCGGCCGTGTTGGCCTGGTCGAAGCGGCTGAGCTGCTGGCCGTCTGGCGTGAGGGTGAACACGCGCACGTCCATCAACTGCACGTAGGAGTGGTCACCGGCATTACGCAGCGCCTGGCTTTTCGCATTGATGATGCGGTCGCCGTCGCGCGCCCACAGGCCGCTGCTGGTAAGTCCGAGATTGCCGCCCGAGCGCAGGCGCACCTGCAGAGCCTGCGCCTGTTGATCCCCCCAGGGGCCGACGGTTTCACCCATCACCACCACACCGGCCACCAACACGGCCACGATGCCCACCGCTGACACGGCAATGCGCAAACGCGACATTCCTGCCGCACGCAACGCGGTCAGCTCGCCAGTCGAGGCCAGGCCGCCGAGCCCGAGCAATCCGCCAATCAACGCCGCGAACGTAAACATCTCGTACATGCGGCGAGGAATGGTCACCACCACGTAGAAGATGGCGTTGCTGAGCGTATAGCCATTGCGACCGATGAAGCCCAGCTGGCGCCCGAACTGCATCATCGCGTCCAGCCCGATCAACACCAGCCACACCAGCAGCATCGAGCCGAGCACGGTGACGCCGATCAGCCAATCCACCCGTTTGATACGCACAGCCGCCATCAGGCGCTCGCCTTGCGCGGTTTGCGCGCGATGTAATGGTTACGGAAAGCCATCGCCGCAATCGAAAACAGCCCGAGACTGATCAGCCACATGGGCCAGGCGTGATGCCAATGTCCCTTGGCCAACTGGCCACGGCACAGCTGCAGCAGGTTGTAGTAAAGGAAAAAACCGAGCACGGCGATCAGCATGCGGCCATAACGCGGTTCACGCGGAGTTTGCCGCGACAACGGCATGGCCAGCATCAGCAGGGCAAGCGTCATCATCGGCACCACGGTACGCCAGGCAAACTCGGCGCGGGCGTCCGGCGTGTTGTTTTTGGCAAGGTCGATCATGTCCAGATTGTGGATCGGATCGGCTTCGTCATCCGACTGGATCGACGAGAGTGCGCTGTCGTTGCGCACGTATTGCATGCGGCGCCAATTGTCGGCACCGAGCGGAATTTCATACTGCCAGCCGGTATGCAGGGCGAGGTAACGGTCGCTGGAATCGCTGTTGGAATACAGATGCCCGTTCTTGCCGGTCGCCATCTTCATGGTCAGGCTGCCATCCTTGTTGGTGCGTTCCTGAGCAATGAACGTGTTGCCCAGTTGCTGGCCATCACGACTCAGGTAGTCGACCAGGATGATGCCGCCCTTGCCTGGCAGTTCGGTAAAACGCCCGGCGTCGAGGCCCGCAGCGATGATCGAACGGTTGGCGGCGGCGACGAGGTTGTCAGAGGTGCGCGACGCCAACGGCCCCAGCCACATCGAGACGGTGCTGACGGCGATGATCATGAAGCCGGCAACGATCGAGGCAGGGCGCAACAGCCCGGCCATGCCCATGCCCGAGGAAGCGAGCACGTGCATTTCGCTCTCGCGGTACATGCGGCCGAACGACTGCAGCACCCCGAGAAAGCCAGCCAGCGGCAGCATGCCCGACAGGCTGTCGACCATGTTCAGGCCCAGCACCTGGAACATGACGCTGGCCGGAAAGCTGCCTTTGGCGACCTGCTCAAGCACGTGCGCGAAAGACGTGCCGGCCATGATGACCAGCAGGACGATGACGGTGGCGCCTACCGTCTGGCCAAGCTCGCGCAGGAAGTATCGGTCTAGGATGCTCAGCATGCGATAGAATCGTGGGTTCCATGCCCCCCAGCCCTGGGAGGCAAACCTTTAGTCTAGCCGGTTCGACGCGCGCCGGCCTCCCGCAGGAAATGACGATGACGCTTCAATTCAGCCTTGGCTCTGCCGCCCCCGAAACCGCCGAAACTCCTTGCATCGTGGTCGGCGTCTACGAGAACGGCCTGCTTACCAGCGCTGCGGCGCGTGTGGACAGTGCCGCCGGAGGCGCGATCAAGCGCCAGGTCGAAAGTGGCGACATCAACGGCAAGGCCGCCTCCACCACCGTGCTGTTTGCACCGGAAGGAGTCAAGGCCAAGCGTGTATTGGTGGTTGGCCTGGGCTCGCAGAAGACCTTCGATGCCGCTCGTTTCCAGAAAGTGAACCTCGAAGCCGCGCGTGCCTTGTCCCGCCTGCCGATCGAAAGCGCCGTGTCGTTCCTGGCCGAAGTCGACGTCCCGGGCCGCGACATCGCCTGGCGCGCGCGTACCGCCGCCCTGGCCTCCGATCATGCAACCTATCGCTACACCGCCACGGTAAAGCCGCGCGACAAGGGACAGCCTGAACTGGCCAGCATCACCTTCGCCGGCACGGAGCAGGCGCAGGCCGGCATCGACCAGGCTGCCGCCATTGCCGAAGGCGTGCGCTTTGCGCGCGAACTTGCGAACCTGCCGCCAAATATCTGCAATCCCGCCTATATCGCCGAACAGGCCGTGCAATTTGCTCAGGCCCACGACACCGTCCATTGCAACGTGCTCGATCACGAAGAGATGGCGCGGCTCGGATTCGGTTCGCTGCTTGCCGTGGGTCGCGGTTCGGCCAACAAGCCGAAACTGATCGTGCTCGAATACAAGGGCGGCGACGCTGACGAAAAACCTTACGCTTTTGTCGGCAAGGGCATCACCTTCGACACCGGCGGCATCAGCCTCAAGCCCGGCCCTGGCATGGAAGAAATGAAATTCGACATGGGTGGCGCGGCCGGCGTGCTGGGTGCCTTCGTGTCGGCGGTGAAGATGGGGCTGAAACTCAATCTGGTGTGCGTGGTGCCGGCGGTGGAAAACATGCCGGACGGCGACAGCTACCGCCCCGGCGACGTGCTCACCAGCCTTTCCGGCATCACCATCGAAGTGCTCAATACCGATGCCGAAGGCCGACTGATCCTGTGCGACGCGCTGACCTATACCGCGCAGACCTTCCAGCCCAAGACCCTGATCGACGCGGCCACTCTGACCGGCGCGTGTGTGATCGCCCTGGGCAAATACGCCAGCGGCCTGATGAGCAAGCACGACGATCTTGCTGAGGAACTGCTCGGCGCGGGTGAAAATTCGCTCGATCGCGCATGGCGCCTGCCGTTGTGGGATGACTATCAGGTTCAGCTGGATTCGGGCTTTGCCGATGTCGCCAACATCGGCGGCAAGAACGCAGGTGCGATTACCGCCGGCTGTTTCCTTTCGCGCTTCACGGAAGGGCAGCGCTGGGCGCACCTGGACATCGCCGGCACCGCGTGGGACGAAGGCCGCAAGGGCCTGGCCACCGGCCGTCCAGTGCCGCTGCTGGCACAGTGGCTGATCGATCGATGCGAGAAGTGAGCGAAGCGGCGTGAGGAACGAGAGAAAAAAAAGATCCGTGCGGCTCTATGCTCTTCTCTCGTCACTCACTCCCGACTCCTCTCTACACTAAACGATGCCCCGCGCCGACTTCTACCTGATAGCCAAGCCACGCTTCAGCGAGCAGCCCCTGCTGCTCGTCTGCGAGCTGGCGCGCAAGGCCTATGCCGCGCAACAGCCCGCGCTGATCCTTACCCGCGATTTTGCACAGGCCGAAGCGCTGGACGACTTGCTGTGGTCGTTCGACGAAAACGCCTACATCCCCCATCAATTGGCGGGCGATGACGACGACGAACACACCGCCGTATTGATCGCTCCGCCCGGCGTGGACACACCGACCCGCCCGCTGACGATCAACCTGCGCGAACAATGTCCGCAAAGCTATGGCGATCGCGTGCTGGAAGTGGTGGCAGCCGACCCCGCCGAGCGGGACGGATCGCGCACCCGCTGGCGGGAATACCTGCGACTTGGATTTGAGGTGAACAAGTTCGACATGTGACGTTGGCGACCAGACAGGTCGCTCGTCACACCGAATCGGTTTCCCTTCGCGCCGCCGACCTTACCGCCAGCGCTGCCACCAGCGCCGACGAAAGCTGTATGCCCGTGAGCGGCTTGCGCAAGAAACCGTCGATGCCAACCTGATGCCCGTGTGCCACTTCTTCGGCGCGGGTACGCGTCGAAATGGCAATGATCGGCACGTGTTCGCCGCCGCTGGTGCTCTGGCGTATCAGTTGGGTCAGCTGGAATCCGTCGATGCCAGGCAGGTCCAGATCGAGCACGACGACGTCGCATTGCCCTTGCGCCAATTCGGCCAGGGCATTCAATCCATGCGTGGCACAACGCACGCGATGCCCCTGATGTTCCAGCATGCCGCGAATGGCATCGGTGACCGTTGGATCGCTTTCGACCAGCAGCACATTCAGTGAGCACTCTTCCCATCCGACGGGCGACTCGGGTTTCGCACGCGCATCTTCCGGTGCAACCTGCAGCGGCAGATGCACGCGGAATGTACTGCCCTTGCCCAGTACCGATTCCAGTACCAGGCTGCCGCCCATCAGGCTCACCAATTCGTTGCATATCGCCAGGCCAAGTCCGCTGCCGATACTGCGCTGCGGTCCTTCGTCCTGCTCGAAGCGCTTGAACAGGCGCACGCGGCTGGTTTCGGAAATGCCCGGGCCGGTATCGCTGATATCCAAGGTCAGATAGCCGTCCTTCCAGCCGGCATGCATGGCCACGTGACCGTGCTCGGTAAATTTCACTGCGTTGTTGGCCAGATTGAACAGCACCTGACGAATACGCAATGCATCGCCGACCAGCGAAACCGGAACGTCCTCATCCACCTGTACCTGGAACGCCAATCCCTTGGCCTGGGCCACACCTTTCTGCAAGCGTTCGACATCCTGCACCAGTGCGCGCACGTCGAAAGGCACTGGCTCGAGCACCAGCCGGCCGGCTTCGATGCGCGCCATGTCCAGCGCATCGTTCAACAACTTCAGCAATACGTGGCTGGCTCGCTGCATGGACTGCGCGTATTCGCGCTGTGTCTCGCTCAGCGACGTGCTGAGCAACAGTTCCGCCATGCCGATCACGCCGGTCATCGGCGTACGTATCTCGTGACTGAGCGTGGCCAGGAATTGACTCTTGGCAGCGCTCGCCTGCTCTGCAACGAGATGCCGCTGCTCCGCCAATTGCATGCGCCGCCGGTGCACCAGGCGCCGGCGCCACGCCAGCAGCACCAGGAAAATCAGCGCAACGGCGAGACAGGCATACAGCAGCCACGCCCACCAGCGCAGCCATGGCGGCGATTGCACGTGGATGCGCAACGGAGTGTCGAGATAAACCCACCCGCCATCTGCACCGCGCGCCATGATTTCAAGCGAATAGTCGCCGCTGCCCAGACCGGTGAATTCGCGTTCGCCGTGGTTGTCGCGATCGACCCAATCGCTGTCGAATCCGTTGAGCCTAAAACGGTAGTGATTGGCCCAGGGATCGATATAAGAAAACACCCTGGACTGGATGTGCAATTGACTGTCGCGCCAGCCCACCTTGATCGGCTGCGGGCTCAACGGCAGGCTTTGCACGACGCCTTTGCGCATCACCGTGACCTGGGTGATCGAAAGCTGCGGCGACACGGGCTTGGCTTCGACCTTGTCCGGATCGAAGCCGACCACACCGCCCATCGTGGCGGCGTAAAGATAGCCGGTGGGCATCAACGCAAAGCCGCGACTGAATTCGCCGTTGGTCAGTCCGTTTTGCAGCCCCATCTGCTTGAACACGCCGTTGGAGGGATTGAAGCGCCACAAACCGTCGATACTGAAAATCCACAGTCGCCCGTAGCAGTCCACATCCAGATCGACCACCTCCAGCGAAGGCCACCCTCGCGCCGCATCCACCGTGCGATCCAGCACCAGGCCTTGCCCCTGGCGGTGGTAGTGGGTCAGGCCGTCCGCGGTCACGATCCAGATGCCGGTGTGATCGAAATCGAAAGCATTGATCTGCGCCTGGGGCACGCCGGGCACCATCGCAAAGCGATCGTGCGCCGAGTCAAACCACATCAGGCCGCCATCACTGGCATACCAGAAGGTGCCTTTGTAGAGCATCATTTCACTGCCCCAGCGCACCTTCTCGCTTGGCTTGTCCATCGCCGCCGGAGTGATGGCGAGACTCTCAGGATCGATGCTGAACAGGCCGTCTCCAAACGTGCGCACGTACATCTTGCCTTCCGGCCCCGGCTCCACCTCGCGCGGCCTTAACAGCGTGGTCTCCTGGGGGTCGACCTGGTCGAGCCTGTTGTGCACGTAGTCGTAGCGATAAAGCGCGCCTTCCACCGCGATCCAAAGACGCTGGTGAAAGTCTTCGGTCATGCCCAGCACGCTGCCGTGCAAGCCGCTGAGAATGTGTTCCACCCCGCCGGTTACCGGGTCGAGGCGATCGATGCGCCCATCGCGCTCGCCAACCCACACGTGCCGGCCATCGCGCCCGCGCGCCATGGTCGTGGCTTGCGAGTCGCGCAGGCTGCTGGCGTCGTCCGGCACGTGCGTGAAGCGGCTGAAGCGGCCCCAGCCTGGCGCGAGGTAAGCAACGCCGCCATCGAGCATCGCCACCCACAGCCCGCCTTCGCGATCGACAAACGTCTGCCACACCCAACTGCCGGGCAGATTGCCGAACAACAGGGGTTGGTCCATCACGGCCGTGACCGGACCGTTCACGCGCATCTGCAAATACATGCCGCGCTGGGTGCCGATCCAAAGGTGACCTTTGGCATCGCGCGTGCTGGTCATCACATTGGTGTCGTGCGGAATGACCGAGCCGCCGAACAGCCGCGCCTGGTCGTCGCTACCCACCACCACCAGCCCCCGGGCCGTGGAGATGCGCACTTCGTCGCCGTCGCCGTCGATGCGCCACGTATCCATCGATTGATTGGGATCAACGGGCTTGATCCGCACGAAACGGCCGTCGAGGTTGCGACGGAATACGCCGCGATCCGAACCGATCCACAACCGCCCTTTCGGGTCGACATACAAGCTGGCGACCATGCCGGCATCGCGCGGATACAGGCCGGCCACCGGAATCGTCACGTGTTCGAAGCTGCGCCCATCCGGCAGCATGCGATCGACACCGTCGCTGGTTCCCACCCAGATCGTTCCGTCGGGCGTTTGCGCGACCACCCATACCTGGTCGGTGGTGAGACTGTTCGGATCTCCCGGGTCGTGTCCCCAGTGTGCGAATTTGCCGGTGGCCGGATCGTAGCGACTGAGGCCGCCATTCAATCCGCCGGCCCAGATCATGCCCTTCTTGTCGACAAACAACGTGGATACGCTGTTGTCGTAGAGCGAATCGGGGTCGTTCTCGATGTGCCGGAACACCTGGAAGTGCACACCGTCGAAACGGGCAATGCCGCTCTTGGTGCCGAACCAGATGGCGCCGTCGTGGTCTTGCGCCACGGCATAGACGCTGGTGCTGGGTAGACCGTCACCCATGCTGTAGCGACGAAACTGCGGCGTAGGCAGCGGCGCCTCGTCCGGCGCGTGCACGGCGGCCTGCGGAACGGGCACGGCAGGTGCCGATGCGGTCATCGCCGCACCGGGCATGGAAGTGCCCAGCAGGAAGGCCAGCCCGAACATGAACACCGACACTAGTAGTGGCCCCCTCAGGCACGTCAGGCGGGGCGAACCTTCACGCACCCCACACGAACCCGATCATGCCAAATCCGATGATCAACCGCATGTCTTTTCAAGGACGACATTTGGCAGAGCGCTGTCTCCGTGGCGGCAACAATCCGTTCCGGCCCTCGCGCTGGCGGCATCGCGGGGTTTCGGCCAGACTCCCCGCCATGGCTCAGCGAATTTCTTACGCCTTCCTGACGTTATATATCATCGCCGCGCTGGCGAATCGCCCCGTCATGGCCGCCAGCGACACCTATCGCTACGACCCGGTGCACAGCCAGATCGTTTTCAGCATCGATCACGACGGCTTTTCGCGCCCGCTGGGGTTGCTGCACATCAGCCATGGCTGGCTGCGCTTCGATCCGGACGACTGGTCGCGCTCCGCCACCGAGCTGGACATCGACCTCGGTGGCGTGGATATGGGAGATGCGGCCTGGAACGAGGCGGTATGCAAATCGTCCCTGCTCGATTGCAAGACCTATCCGCTTGCGCATTTCAGCAGTACCTCGGTGGAACGCAAGGACGCCACGCACGGCGTGTTGCACGGCACGCTCTCCCTGCACGGCAAAAGCCAGCCGATCGATATTTCCTTCCGGGTCAACCGCGTCGGCAAAACCATCTACGGCATGCACACGGTGGCCGGCTTTTCGGCAACGGCGTCGCTCGACCGCACGGCTTTTGGCATCACCGGCTTCCCCAACGCCATCGGCCACGACGTGGCGATCTGGCTGGAACTGGAAGGCATTCGCGACAGTCAGATATCGACCAACGACAAGGAGCATCCATGAGTTTGCGTAGCGACAACCGGCAATGGGGATCGGTTGCCAAGTTCTTCCATTGGATCGTTGCCCTGGGGATTCTGGCGAATGGCGTTTGGGGACTGCTGATGACCGGCATGTCGCCATCGATGAGCAAAATCAACGTCTATGCACTGCACAAATCGATCGGGCTGACGATCCTGGCGTTGTTTGTGTTGCGCGTAATCTGGCGTCTGTTCGATCGCGCACCGCCGGACGAACCCGCACCGCGCTGGCAACGCTTGGCCGCCCACGCCACCCACGTTTTGCTGTACGGGTTCGTCCTTGCGTTGCCGCTGAGCGGCTGGCTGTTCAACTCGTTGCACGGTTACCCGCTGCAATGGTTCAAGCTGTTCAACCTGCCTGCGCTGGCGGCCAAGAATCAAGACTTGGCCCGTACCGCGCACGCCGCGCACGAGTATCTGTTTTACCTGTTGCTGCTGGTGCTGGTCGCTCACGTCGGCGCCGCACTGAAGCATCACGTTTTCGACCAGGACAACGTATTGCGCCGGATGCTGCCATTCGGCCGCGTGCGTACCGGCAAAGACTCTTGAGGAGACCTCCCATGATCCGAATCCCCTACCGCTCGCTTGCCGTGCTGCTCGCCATCGCCGTTCCCTGTGTTGCCGGCGCAGCCGACTACACCGTGCAGGCCGGCAGCAAACTCGGCTTTACCAGCAACTTCCAGGGCAGCAGTTTCGACGGACAGTTCAACAAGTGGACGGCCAATATCAGCTACGACGCGGCGAAACTCGCCTCCTCGAAGTTTGACGTCACGGTCGACCTGTCCAGCGCCAAGACTGGCGACAACGATCGCGATAGCGCCCTGCCTGGGCCAGACTTCTTCGACGCGGCCAAATACCCGCAGGCGCACTTCGTCACGACCGGCTTCCGCCAACAGGGCGCGCAGGTCATTGCCGACGGCACCCTGACCTTGCGCGGCGTCACCAAGCCGGTGAGCTTGAACGTGACCTTCAAGCCGCAAGGCAGCGGCGCCACGCTGGATGTCAACGGCTCGTTGAATCGGCTCGATTTCGGTGTCGGGGGCGGCGACTACAAGGACACCTCGGTGATCGGCGCCAATGTGAAGGTCACGGCACACCTGGTACTGGCCGCGAAGTAATCACCCTTCCGCCGACTGCCTTTCGATGAAAGTACGCACCGCGGCTTCATCGAAAGGCCAGTCCAGTTCGCGCCCGTCGCGCAAATCGCGCAATACCGGCACGCGGGTGCCGTAGCGTTCTGCCAGTTCGGCGCTGTCGTCCACCCATACGCTGTCAAAGTCCGGCGCCCGGGCCTGGGCCAGCACGCCCATGGCCTGGTCGCACAGATGGCAATAATCGCGTTGATAGAGCACCAGGTAGACCATACGTGCGCTTGCAGAATGCCCTCTTTGGGATGCACGCGTAGAATACCGGGTTCACTCCCCGTCATCGCAGTGCACCCATGGCCGTCAGCGCTTTCGACATCTTCAAGATCGGCATCGGCCCGTCTTCCTCCCATACCGTAGGCCCGATGCGTGCCGCGGCACGCTTTGCCGAACGCTGGCTGGAGGAAAAAGGCGCCCTGGATCGCGTGGTTCGCGTGCGTGCGGAGCTGTATGGATCGCTGGCCATGACCGGCCGCGGGCATGGCACGGACAAGGCGGTGTTGCTGGGCTTTGAGGGAGAGCATCCCGATACGGTGGATCCGGACCGCATTCCCGAGATCCTCAAGCGCATACGCCATACCCAGCGCATCCGGGTCCTGGGCAAGCACGAGATCGATTTCGACGAGAAGCGCGACCTGATCTTCAACAAACGCCAGAAGCTGCCGTTCCACACCAACGGCATGCGCTTCAGTGCCTACGACGCCGACGGCAACGAATTGGCCACGCGCGACTATTACTCGGTCGGCGGCGGCTTCGTGGTCAATCACGATGAAGCGGCGGAAGACCGCATCGTTGCCGATACCACCGAGCAACCTTATCCGTTCGACACCGGCGAGCACTTGCTCGCACTGTGCGAACAGCACGGCCTGACCATCTCGCAGCTGATGATGGAGAACGAGAAGGTCTGGCGCAGCGAGACGGACATCCGCGCAGGACTGCTGAATATCTGGAAGGCCATGCAAGGCTGCGTCGAGCGCGGCCTGCGCTCGCCGGGCGTACTTCCCGGCGGCTTGAAGGTTGCGCGCCGTGCGCCAGCCATGGCCATGGAATTGCGCAATCAGCCTGAGGCATCGTTGAAGGATCCACTCACCATTCTCGATTGGGTGAATCTCTACGCCTTGGCCGTGAACGAAGAAAACGCCGCGGGCGGCCGTGTCGTCACCGCGCCCACCAACGGCGCGGCCGGCATCGTTCCCGCCGTGCTGCATTACTACCACCGCTTCTGTCCCAAGTCGGATGAAAACGGGGTTATCGACTTCCTGCTGACCGCAGCCGCCATCGGCATTCTCTACAAGGAGAACGCGTCCATTTCAGGCGCCGAAGTGGGTTGCCAGGGTGAAGTCGGCGTGGCTTGTTCGATGGCTGCCGGCGGACTTACGGCGGCGCTTGGCGGCAGCGTGTGGCAGATCGAGAACGCGGCCGAAATCGGCATGGAGCACAACCTGGGCCTGACCTGCGATCCGATCGGCGGCCTGGTGCAGATCCCCTGCATCGAGCGCAATGCGATGGGCTCGGTCAAGGCCATCAATGCCAGCCGCATGGCCTTGAAGAGCGACGGCAAACACCGCGTATCGCTCGACAAGGTCATCAAGACCATGCGCGACACCGGCCGCGACATGAAGGACAAGTACAAGGAAACGTCGCGCGGCGGGCTGGCGGTCAACGTCATCGAATGCTGAGGGTTTCTCCCGGCATCGAGGCGCGGCAGGTCGGGTTGCCTCGGACGTGATCCGGGGGTAACCCAACCTACGACCGACGCTCAAGTGGGTTTGTTGGCGCCGCGCTCGAACACGATGCTGGCGACGGCGCCATTCGCGTCGGCGCGCGGTCGCATCGACACATTCCAGCCGTACAGTTCGCACAGGCGACGTACGATGGCCAGGCCCAACCCAGCACCGCTGCCACCGGCGCCCTCGCCGCGCACGCCGCGCTGAAACAGGCGTTCGGCATCTTCCGGCTTGATGCCGGGGCCGGTGTCGATGACCTCGATCGCCCCTTTTTCCACCCTTACCGTGACGCGGCCTTCCAGGGTGTACTTGATGGCGTTGCCGATGATATTGGTGAGCGCCACCGACAATACCGAAGCAGGCGCATTGACGGTGACCGGGTCGGTCTGCACCAGCACGATTTCCACCGGCTTGTCGCGCAACTGCGGACGCTGGCTTTCGATCACTTCGGCGGCCACCTTGGCCACCTCCGTGGTTTCGCCGCGGGTCGGGCCGCGGCGCTCGGCACGCGACAGCAACAACAAAGCCTCGATCAGCTCGGTGGCCTGACGCGACGCACGCTCGATGCGCTTGAGGCGCTCGCGCAGTTTGTCGGTGAGGTCGGGCGAGCCCTGCAACAGTTCGGTCGTGCTGGAAATCACCGCCAGCGGCGTGCGCAATTCGTGGCTGACGTCGGAGTTGAATTCGCGGTCGCGCTCGACCATCGCCGTGAGCCGCGAGGAATACTCGTCCAGTGCTTGGGCCAGCTCGCCCACTTCATCGTCAGCAAAATGGGGGGCGAGCGGTTCGGCCCGTCCGGTCTTGCGAAAATCGCGCAGGCGATGCGCCAATTCGCTGACCGGCTTGAGCACCTTGCGCGACAACCACAGGCCAATCGCCAGGGAAAGCAGGCTGAAAAGAATGACCGACCCAATCAGCGACGTATCCAGTTGCCGCTTGCTCAGATCCTCTCGGCTGATGTCGTAGCTGATGAAACCGACCAGGCCGTACTTGCGCGCAACGGCCAGTTTGTAGTGCCGCGTGCGCCCATCCTTGTCCACGTCGTGCATGTCGTAGACGCCGGGAGCGAGGTTTTGCCACGCCAACGGGGCCCTATAGATGGTTCTGTCGCTCCACATCCACGCGTCGATCAACCTCGATCCAATGCGTTGGCTCGGATCAACGTGCGTGGCCTCGACCGCCTGATCGACATCGCTCTGCAAGCTCGCGTTAACGAGTTGATTTTCGACCTTGGATCGCACATACAGCGAAGCCACGGCAAACAACGCGCTGAGGCCAAATCCAAACAGCGCGAACGAAAGGATCAGGCGAAAACGCAGCTTACGCCTGGACTGCATCCGGATCGACCATGCGGTAACCGATGCCGTGTCTGGTGTGGATCAACGCCTTGTCGAACGGCTTGTCGATCGCGGCGCGCAGACCGTGGATGTGCACACGCAGGCTGTCGCTGTCGGGAAGCTCCTCGCCCCACACCTTCTGCTCCAGATCCTGGCGCGTGACGACCGAGGGGCTGGCTTCCATCAAGGCCTGCAGCAACTTCAGGCCGATCGGGTTGAGCTGGATCGACTTGCCTTCGCGGGTGACCGTGAGCGTGTCGAGGTTGTAGGTGAGATCGGCCACCTTCAGCACCCGGCTTTGCGGCCCCTTGCCGCGGCGCGCCAGCACTTCCAGGCGGGCCGCCAGTTCTTGCAGGGCGAAGGGCTTGGTCATGTAGTCGTCGGCGCCGGACTCGAAGCCGGTGAGCTTCTGTTCCAGGGCGTCGCGGGCGGTCAGCATCAACACGGGAGTCTGCTTATGGGCTTCGTGGCGCAGCTTGCGCGCCACATCCAGGCCATCCATGCCCGGCAGGGTGAGATCCAGCACGATGACGTCGAATTCGTGGACCACGGCCAAATGCAGGCCCGTGACGCCATCTCCGGCGAAATCCACCACGTGGCCACGATCTTCCAGATAATCGCCAATATTGGTCGCAATATCGCTGTTGTCTTCAATCACCAGAACGCGCATGCGTCTCTCCCGCTACGCAGCCGGCCATGAGCCGGCGGAGGCCCAAGCTTAACGACTGCGACCGGCAAATGTTAAGCGGAATACTGAACGGGAGCCAGCATCCGGTTCCCACAAAGAAAAAGCCCGGAGTCTGCGACTGCACGTCGCTGCCTCCGGGCTGAAGCTACTGCCCCGATACCGTCGTCTGCTGTCACCGGACCTTGCGATTGAAGTGGCGAGCAAACAAACAGTGGAGCCTTTATAGGGCCGGGGGGGTTACGTGACAGTTAACCGGCACTCACTGCCCAGTTAATCGTGAAAAAACGAAATGGCTGGCTACCTGGCCTTCTCCGTGCTTTCCTTTTCCCGTTTGGCGCCCTTCCCGGCGTGCCGCTCGAGGTGACGGATGATGTGATCGGAGACGTTGATGCGCGATGCCGCCTCGATGCCCTCCAAGCCTGGAGAGGCGTTCACTTCCAGCACCAGCGGACCACGGTTGGAACGAAGCAGGTCCACACCCGCAATACCCAGGCCCAGTGCCTGCGCCGCACTCACCGCAATACGCTTTTCGTCGGCAGTGAGCTTCGCCGCCACCGCCGTGCCGCCGCGATGCAGGTTGGCCCGGAACTCACCGGGCACGGCGTCGCGCTGCATGGCCGCCACAACCTGGCCGCCGACCACGAAGCAACGCAGGTCGCTGCCCTTGGCCTCCGCAATGAACTCCTGCACCAGGAAGTTGGCATAAAGGCCGCGAAAGGCTTCCACCACGCTCTGCGACGCGCTGCGCTTTTCAGCCAGCACCACGCCGGTACCCTGGCTGCCTTCGTTGAGCTTGATGACGTGCGGCGGCTCCCCCAGCATGTCCAGCACGTCGGTGGTGTCGTCAGGGTTGTCCCCAAAAACTGTCACCGGCATGTCCAGACCTTTGGCGGAGAGGATCTGCAGGCAGCGCAACTTGTCACGCGCGCGCAGCACGGCGTCGGAAGAATTGGGCGTGTACACCCCCATCATCTCCAACTGCCTCAGTACGGCCGTGCCATAAAAAGTGCTCGACGTGCCGATGCGTGGAATGACCGCATCGATATCGTGCAACGCCTTGCCCTTGTAGCGAATCTCCACCTCGCCCGGGGCAATCCGTACGTAACAGCGCAGCGGATCGAGCACGCGCACCACGTGACCGCGCTCGCGCGCCGTTTCAACCAGGCGCTGGGTGGAATACAAACGCGCATTGCGCGAAAGGATGGCGATTTTCATGGTTTGTTTACCATCGGGTGCGCAGGCCTGGGCAGGGTATAGGAAAGGGCTGGATTGACCGCGAAGCGCCCGGCCAAAGCCGTGCGCCCCAGCAACATCGGAAACAGCATGTGCCGGCGATCGGTCAGATTGACGTCAACGTCGAAACATTTGCCGGCCAGCATCACTTCGGTGCGAATGAACCAGCGCTCGCTGCGACCGCCGCCGGTATCCACCACCACACGCCGGTCGCGCGCCTGCGCTTCGCACTGCACCGGGTGCGCGGAGCGCCGGCCGAGCCCCAGGACAAAGCGCAACCACGTTTCGCCGTCGCGGGAAAAGGTTTCCAGTTCGTCCACGTGCAGTGAACTGCTGCGCGCACCGGTGTCGAGCTTGGCTTTGAGGCTGACGATGCCGAACTGGGGCAATGCCAGTCGCTCCCGCCAACCGAGGGTAATCACGTCCGCCATGTCAGCTCACGCTGTCGGGTTTGGAATATCTCGGAGGGGAGCCGGAAGGAAGTTGGAGCGGGTGAAGGGAATCGAACCCTCGTCAGTAGCTTGGGAAGCTACAGCTCTACCATTGAGCTACACCCGCAACGACTGCGCGATGGTAACCGGCACGTGCCGCTTTGGGAATCCTGGCCATCAAAAGTGCCCCGTAAAGGCCGCGAAGAGATCATCGCGAGGCGCTTGGTGTCGCCTGGCTGAATCGCCGGATGGCGATGGCATCGCGCAAAGCTATTCCTCAGAAAAGTGCGCCCATAATCCTTCCGCAGTCACGGACGCCTACGGAAGCGCGACCGCTTCGCGCGACACGGTAGGGAGCAACCCCATGCACGAGCCACATGCTTTCTTTTCACGTCGCTGGCAGGTTCTGTTTGCCGGCGTGCTGCTGATCTTCGCCGGCCTCGCACGAGCGCAATCGGGCGATGGGCAAGGCACCGAGGCCAACGATCCGCCCACGCGCGTGGCGCGCCTCTCCTTTGCCGGCGGCGACCTCGGACTGCTGCCCGCCGGCAGCACGGCCTGGACCGCCGCGGACGTCAATCGCCCGCTCACCAATGGCGACAAGCTTTCCGGCGGCCCCGGCGCCCGCGCCGAGCTGGACCTCGGCGGCGCCGCCTTGCGCATCAATGGCCAAAGCGACATCGGCATTCTCAATCTCAACGGACAAACCGGCCAGTTCGAGCTCACCCAGGGCACGCTCAATCTCACCGTGCGCAACATCGACCAGGGTTCGACGTATGAAATCGACACCCCTACCCTGGCCTTGGTCATCAACCAGCCTGGAAGTTTTCGGGTCGACGTCGCCGCGGATGGCAACTCCACTGTCGTATCCGTCAACGACGGACTGGCGATGGTCTACGGCCAGAACCAGGCGCAGCGCGACGTTTACAGTGGCCGGCGCTACCAGTTCAACGATTCGTCGCTCAACGACGTAACGGTCAGCGATATCACCGGCAGTGACGCCTTCGATCTCTGGTGCAGCAATCTCGACACGCAGGAAGCGAGCCAGGCCAGCGCCCAATACGTCTCGGACGACGTGGTGGGTGGCGATGACCTCAACGGCTGGGGCAATTGGGAAGAGGATGAGGACTACGGACCGGTCTGGTATCCCGTCAACGTGGTGGCGGGCTGGGCGCCCTATCGCTTCGGCCACTGGGTATGGATCGCGCCATGGGGCTGGACCTGGGTGGACAGCCTGCCCTGGGGGTTCGCGCCCTATCACTACGGCCGCTGGGCTTTCCTGCATAACCATTGGGGCTGGATACCGGGACCGCGCCATGCCCGCCCGATTTACGCGCCGGCACTGGTGGCCTTCGTCGGTGCCGGTGCCGGCCGCCCGGTAGGCTGGTTCCCGTTGGGGCCACGTGATGTCTACAGCCCCTGGTATCGCGCGTCGCACAACTACTACACGAGCGTGAACCTGGCGAATCTCGGCGCCGGCCACGATGGCGACCAAACCGGCCTGATCGATCGGATCCACAACCAGTACGGCCTTTATCAAAGCGGTCGGACCGCAGCAGGTACGTCGTACGCTTATCGCAATACGCCGGCGGCATTGACGGCGGTGTCTGCGCAGGCATTTGCAAACGCCCACGACGTGCGCGGCAACCAGGTTCGTCTCGATCCGCAGCAACTGGCCACGGCAGCGATGATGGCGCCCACGGCGCTGCAACGCCCCGGTGGCGGCAGTTTCGGCCAGCCGCGGCTGATTGACGGCCGCTCCCTGCCATCAGCCGGCTTCAACCGCCAGGTGGTGGCAATAGGTCACCCTGCTACGGCGATAACGACCACCGCATCGACCCGTGCCGGCCTGCCCACGTCGAATGTGCGCGTGCTCGATATCCGCCCCCGCCCGCAGGCCATCAGCCGCGTTCAGGCATCCGGCGGCGCCGAGGCAACACAAACATCTCGATTTACCGCTCCGACGCAGATTTCGCCGCCAGCGGCAGAACAGCCACCTTCACGCCCCGCCACGCTGCCGCAAATACCGCACTTCGAATCGGCCCAGCAGATAAAGCCGGTCGAGCAAGTGCCGCGCTATCAGCCGGCGACCCGGTCTTTCGCGCCGCGCGAGGAAAACCCGGAGCAGGCGCGCTACGAAGCGGTGCAGCGTTCGCATAGCTACGTGCCCGAGCAGCGTGCGCAGCAGGTCAACCCGTCCTATCAACCTTACGCACGCCCTGACACGCCTCGCCCCGAGCTGCAAACCCGCTTCCAACCGGAAACACACCCGCAAAGCTCGCCACATCCACACGCCAGCGCGCCAACTCCGGCGCATGGCGAGGGCAACCAGCATTGATCGCTCGCGGCCCGGCCAACCGCCGGGCCGCTGCCGCTACAATGGGCGGATGCAGATCACCTTGAACGGCCACCCGCACGATTGTGGCCAAAGCGCCACCGTCACTCAGTTGCTCCACCAGGCCGGCTACGCCGGCCGCCGCGTTGCGGTGGAGATCAATCACGAAATCGTGCCACGCAGCCTGCACGATGGTCACGAATTGCGCGAGGGCGATCGAGTGGAAATCGTCCATGCCATCGGCGGCGGCTGATCCGCCCCCTCCACGCGTCCGCCAGCCGACTTTATTTCTATGAATATCAAGACATTCGACAGCACCGATCCGTTGATCATCGCCGGCAAAAGCTACGGCTCGCGCCTGCTCACCGGCACCGGCAAATACAAAGACCTGGATGAAACGCGCCGCGCCACCCAGGCAGCCGGAGCGGAAATCGTCACGGCAGCGATCCGTCGCGTGAATCTCGGCCAAGATCCCAACGCACCGAGCCTGCTCGATGCGCTGCCGCCCAACGAATTCACCCTGCTGCCCAATACCGCGGGTTGCTACAACGCGGTCGACGCCGTGCGCACCTGCAAGCTCGCCCGTGAATTGCTGGACGGCCACAAACTGGTAAAGCTGGAAGTGCTGGGCGACGAGCGCACGCTGTTCCCGGACGTGGTGGAAACCCTGAAGGCTGCCGAGCAGCTCGTAGCCGATGGCTTCGACGTGATGGTGTACACCAGCGACGATCCGATCCTGGCCCGCAAGCTGGAAGAGATCGGCTGCGTGGCGGTGATGCCGCTGGCAGCCCCCATCGGCTCCGGGCTGGGCATCCAGAACCGCTACAACCTGCTTGAAATCATCGAGAACGCCAAAGTGCCGATCATCGTCGATGCAGGCGTCGGCACCGCATCGGATGCGGCCATCGCGATGGAGCTGGGCTGCGATGGCGTGCTGATGAACACGGCCATTGCGGGCGCCAAAGACCCCGTACTGATGGCGCACGCGATGAAGCTGGCGATTGAAGCCGGTCGTGCTGCCTTCCGTGCCGGCCGTATTCCGCGCAAGCGTTTTGCCTCGGCATCCAGTCCCATCGACGGCACCATCGGCTGATGAGCGATCACGCCGATCACGACGCTCCCGGACATCTGCGGCGCATCCGCAGCTTCGTGCTGCGCGAAGGTCGCATGACACCCGCCCAGCAGCGAGCCTTCGACGAGCACTGGGCGCGTTTCGGCATCGACTACACCGCTAGCGGGCAGGATTTCGACGCACGCTTCGGTCGCCACGCCCCCCGCGTACTGGAAATCGGCTTCGGCAATGGCGAAGCCCTGGCTTGGGCGAGCGAACACGATCTGGCACGCGACTACCTGGGCGTGGAAGTGCATGGACCCGGCGTAGGCCGGCTGATGAATGCCCTGGCCGCGCGGGATGCCAGCAATGTGCGCATCTACAAGCACGACGCGGTGGAAGTGCTGGAGCACGAAATTCCGGCCGGCGCGTTGAGTGAGGCGCGCATCTGGTTCCCGGATCCCTGGCACAAGAAGCGCCACAACAAGCGTCGCATCGTTCAACCTGATTTCGTCGCCCTGCTGGCCTCCCGCATGACCCGCGATGGTCTGCTGCATCTGGCCACCGACTGGGAGCCTTATGCCCAGCACATGCTCGAGGTGATGGAAGCGGCCCTCGATTGGCGCAACGCAGTCGGTCCCGGCCAGTTTGCCCAAAAGCCGGACTGGCGCATCGAAACGCACTTCGAGCGTCGCGGGCTGAAGCTCGGCCATGGCGTATGGGATTTGCTCTACCGAAGGACCTGATCCACCCGTTCGTCGGCACGGCAGCCCAAGCGAGGAAAAACCATGGCCGATGCCCACGATGCGGCATCGGTTCACCAGCCACGCGGCCTGGACGCTTATACTTTCCCGTCAAACAGGGACGAGCCGCCGCGTGAAGCAACTGCTGCCCAACTGCATCCAGCCTTGCCCAACGCCCATAGCACCGGTCTATGGCCAATTTGCGGTGCGCGGACACGGGAAAAACGCTCGCAAGGACGATCCATAGTGGCACTGACCCTCACCCCCGAAATGATCCTGGTACTCGGGCTGGTGTGCTTCACCATGCTCATGCTGGTGCTGGAGTGGATCCGCGCCGACATGGTGGCACTGCTGGTCGTGGTGGTGATCGGCCTGACCGGACTGATCCCCTCGGACCGCGTCTTCAACGGCTTCGCCGGCAACGCGGTGATCGCGATCATCGCCATCATGATCATGGGCGCCGGCCTGGACCGCGCCGGCGTGCTGGGGTTGACCGCGCAATTCGTGATGCGCATGGCGCGCGGCAAGGAATCGCGCCTGGGCGTGGTGATCAATGCCGTCACCAGCCTGTTCAGCGCGGTCATCCCCAGCCAGGCCCTGGCTGCCCTGATGATTCCCGTTACCAGCCGCCTTTCGGCGCGTACCGGCGTGCCGATCTCGCGACTGCTGTTGCCGATGGCGTTCTGCATTCTCACCGCAACCAACACCACACTGATCGCCAACTCGCCGCTGATCGTGCTCAACGACCTGATCGCCAGCGCCAACGCCAACCTGCCTCCAGGCGCGCAAACCGTGCCCAAATTCGGCTTGTTCAGCGTGACCCCGGTGGGTCTGGCACTGGCCGTGGCGGGCATCGTGTTCTTCTATCTGTTCACCAACAAACTGCTGCCCGATCGCGAAGACGAACGCCAGAAAGTAACGCCGGGACGCACGGAAAGTTATTTCGCGGAGACCTACGGCATCGTCGGCGAGACCGCCGAACTCACCGTCACCGCGGAAAGTCCGCTGGTCGGCATGAGCATCGGCGAAGTGGAACAGCTGCATGGCGCGCCATTGATCCTCGCCATCAAAAGCGGCAACGATTCGCGCATGGCGCCGCCTGCCGACCAGGTAATCTGGGTAGGCTCGGTGCTCGGCGTATTGGGCCCGCGCGAGGAACTCAATCGCTTTGCCAACAACCAGCTTTGCAAAGTGTCGCCCCGCATGCGCCAGTTGGGCGATCTGTTCAACCCTAGTCGCGCCGGCATTTCCGAGGCGGTAATTCCGCCCAACTCGCGCTTCCTGAAGCAATCGGTGGGCGACCTGCGCCTGCGCAAGCGCTATGGCATTTCGGTGTTGGCGGTAACGCGCGGCGATCACGTGTATCGCGATGATCTGCGTGCCGTCAGTTTGCGCACCGGTGATACGCTGGTGCTGCATTCGAGCTGGAAAGCATTGCAGGAAGTCTCCGAAGACAAAGACCTCGTGGTCGTCACCGACATCCCGCGCGAAGAGCAACGCCCCAACAAAATCTGGCAGGCGGTCGGTTTTTTCCTGCTAGCGAAGTGCCTGGCGCTGTTCACCAACCTCGATCTTTCGGTGGCAATGATGACTGGCGCCATCGGCATGCTGCTGAGCGGCGTGCTGAACATGGATGAGGCATACAAAGCCGTCAATTGGAAAACCATCTTCGTCACGGCGTGCCTTATTCCGCTCGGCTGGTCGATGGATACGACCGGCACTGCTGCATGGGTGGCGCAGGAAGTGTTGCTGCATTTGGGGCATGCATCGCCGTGGATACTGCAAGCTTCGCTGGCGATACTCACGCTGCTTTTCTCGCAAGTCATGTCGAACGTCGGCGCCACGGTGATGATGGTGCCGGTCGCGATCAGCGTTGCGGTCGCCACGGGAGGCAATCCTTCCGCTTACGCATTGATCGTGGCGGTGTCATCGTCCAACACTTTCCTGCTTAGCTCGGGGCATCCGGCATTGATGATGGTCACCGGCCCCGGCGACTACAGCGGCAGGGATTTTCTGCGTGCAGGCGCACCGCTCACCCTCATCGTGCTGATCATCACGCTCGTCGTGATAAACCTGATGTTCCGCTAAACGGCAAGGCACGACGCCGGCTTTGGTTCAGACCAATCCTATCGACAGCCGCTAAGATGGCTCGCCGTCAAAAACGCGGACCTCTGGAAAACAGTCATATGAATCATCCAGAAAACTGTCGTATTGCCGTGATCGGACTGGGCTACGTAGGCCTGCCGCTTGCCGTAGAGTTTGGTCGCTCAATCGACACACTTGGTTTTGATATCGATACTGCACGCGTTTCCGCCCTGAAAAATGGCGTGGACAACAACCAGGAAACGACCGCCGAGGAACTGGCGAACGCAAAGCAACTGCGCTTCAGTACCGACATCCAAGCCTTACGTGAACGCAACGTGTTCATCATCACCGTGCCCACGCCGGTGGACGAACACAAACGTCCGGACTTTACGCCGCTGATCCGCGCCAGCCAGATGGTAGGCAGCGTGTTGAAACCGGGCGACGTGGTGATCTACGAATCCACGGTGTATCCCGGCGCTACGGAGGAAATCTGCGTACCGGAACTGGAGCGTGCTTCTACGCTTCGCTTCAACCAGGATTTCACCGTGGGCTACAGTCCCGAGCGCATCAATCCCGGCGACAAGCAGCGGCGACTGACCACCATTCCGAAAATCACCTCCGGCTCGACGCCCGAAACCGCCGATTTTGTCGATGGCTTGTACAGACGCATCATTACCGCCGGCACGCACAAGGCGCCCAGCCTGAAAGTGGCCGAGGCGGCCAAGGTGATCGAGAACACGCAGCGCGATGCAAACATCGCACTGATCAACGAGTTTGCGCTGATCTTTCATCGCCTGGGCATCGACACCCAGGACGTACTCGCCGCCGCAGGCACGAAGTGGAACTTCCTGCCCTTTCGACCAGGTTTGGTCGGCGGACATTGCATCGGCGTCGATCCGTATTACCTGATCCAGAAAGCACAATCGACCGGCTACTATCCGGACATCCTGCTGGCATGCCGCCGCATCAACGATGCAATGGGCGAGCACGTCGCGAGCGAAGTGATCAAACTGATGGTCGGTCAGGGGCATGCGATACGCGGCAGTCGCGTACTCGTGCTAGGCCTCACCTTCAAGGAAAACTGCCCGGATTTGCGTAACACGCGCGTGGTAGACCTGGTGCGCGAGCTGGAGAGTTACGGTGCATCGGTCGATGTGCACGATCCGTGGGCCGATGCCGAGGAAGCGCTGGAAAGCTACGGTTTGAACCTGCTGCCGGCAGTCGAGACGAATGGCGACTATGCCGCCGTCGTGCTCGCCGTGGCGCACCAGCAATTCCAGCCGGGCGGCGCCTACGACACGCAGGCACTGACCATGTCCAATGGTGTTGTCTATGACATCAAGGGCGTGCTGCCGAAAGACCAGGTCGACGGGCGGCTGTAACAGCCGCCTCGCTCAAACGTCCAGCAAGACATCGCCCTGTTCCACCTGCACGGGCACCGTGCGCAGACTCTCGCCTTTGCAGGGACCGCCAATGCACTCGCCGTTATCGACGTTGAAGCATGCGCCATGCGCGGCGCAGACCAGCATGCCCTTGGAGATCAGGAATTTGCCCGGCGCCCAATCGAGCCGGCGACCGGCATGCGGGCAGATATTGAGCCAGGCGTTCACGCGCGCTCCCTGGCGCAGCAGGATCACGCTTTCTTCGCCCTCGGGCAGCGAGACATCCAGCGCCATCGCCTCGCCGTCGGGCATGTCATCGAGCCGGCACAGGCGGCGGGGAGAGGTAGCTGTATCCATCGGCACTTGCCTTGGAGGCCCTAAGGCCTCATCGTTACGCGTGTAAGTCATTGATTTTACCATACGGATTTTTAACATGCGCATCGTTCTTCCCTTGATGCATCGCCGTCGCAACCCGCTGGCCCAGGCATTGTCCCTGGTGCTGGGCCTGCTCGTCATCGGTGTTTTGATGGTGTTCGGGCTGGTGGTAGGGGGCGTGCTGATGGTGGGAGGTGCGCTGTGGCTGGTTTGGCGCCAGTGGAAGCGCGCCGGCGTGGCGCGTCCCGCCGAGCGTCAACCTGAAGTGCTGGAAGGCGAGTACGTGGTGGTCCATTCGTCCCGCCCGGTCGCCCACCATTGATGCCCGCGGGCCGGCGCAAGATTCGGATAGCAGCCGGCAGCCATCATTCATAAGCTGAAGGCACCCCTCCCCGGATGCCGCCATGCGCAACTCTTCTCTCGCCACCCTTGAAGCTCCGCTGGAACGTGTCCGCGCGCTGATCGAGCGTGCGATCGAAGCACCGTCGCTGACGACCCTGGCCAGCGCTGCCCAGCTCAGCCCCAGCCATCTGCAACGCGCGTTCCGTCGCCGCTATGGCATGAGCCCGGCCGAATACCATCGCGCCCGCCGCTTCGGCCAATTCAAAAAAGCATTGCGCAAAGGCGCGGCTGTCGCTGACGCGGTCTACGACGCAGGCTTCGGTTCCGGCAGCCGCGTCTACGAACATACCAATCGTTTGCTCGGCATGACCCCCGCAAGTTACCGGGCCGGTGGCGCTGGCGCAGACATTCACTACACGACCGTCAGCACTCCCCTGGGACAGTTGCTGGTTGCAGCGACGGCCAAGGGCATTTGCGCCGTGACGATCGGCGCGACGGACGAAGAGCTGGAGCGGCGCCTGGCTGACGAACTCCCCAAGGCTTCGCGCGAGCGCGTCGACAACGGCCGCGAGGAATGGCTGGACGCCGTCATTGCACGCATTGCCAGCGAATTGGGATGGAGCGATCGTGCCGCACCGGACATGCCTCCGCTGGACGTTGCCGCCACCGCCTTTCAATGGCGCGTATGGGACGCACTGACACGCATCCCCTCGGGCACCACCAAGAGCTATGGCGAATTGGCAGCAGAGCTGGGTCAGCCAGGCGCAGCACGCGCCATCGGCCAGGCTTGCGGCAGCAATCGCCTGGCGCTGCTGGTGCCTTGCCATCGCATCGTACGCGAAGACGGTTCACCCGGCGGCTGGCGCTGGGGCGTGGAACGCAAACGCGCCTTGCTCGCTCACGAGCAACGCGAAGCAAGCCATCCGTCGCTCAACGAGAAAGCCTGAAGCCAGCCAGACGCTGCACACTCCGCGCCCCGGCGACATCCGGGGCGCGGAGCTTTTGTTTCGCGTGGACAGCGCTCACCACATCACGACGACGAACAGGGTACCGCTCAGAGCCGCCGGCGCCAGACCTTTGCCAGCCATTCAACGCAGTCTTGCAATACCTGCGCTACGGCAAGCCCTCTCTTCCGGATATCGTAAACGCGGACTACAGCATCTCTATCGATGACCGACACGACCACCCAAGCGATCGACACTCCTGCTCAAGATCAAAACAAGGCTGGCGCCTGGGTGCCGCTGTCGATGTTCGCGCTGTACATCATCTGGGGCTCCACCTATCTCGGCATACGCCTGGCCCTGCAGAGCTATCCACCGTTTTTGCTGGCCGGCGTCCGCTTTGCCATTGCCGGCCTGCTGATGTTCGGCTATTTGCGCTGGCGTGGCGCCGCCATGCCCACCGCGCGCCAATGGCGCAACGCTGCACTGACCGGCGTACTGCTGCTGGGTTTCGGCAACGGCCTGGTTTGTTATGCGGAAGAAAGCGTGGGTTCGGGCATCTCGGCCGTGGTGGTCGCCAGCATGCCGCTGTTTGCCGCACTGTTTACCGGCCTGTACGGTGAATGGCCAACGCGTCGCGAAACGCTGGGCTTGTTGATCGGCTTTGTCGGCGTGGTCGTGCTCAACTTCGGCGGCTCGCTGTCCGCTTCTCACATCGGTGCCATCGCCTTGCTCACGGCAGCCATGGCGTGGGCCTTCGGTTCGGTGTGGAGCCGCCGCCAGGACATGCCCAGCGGCATGATGAACACCGCCACGCAGATGCTGTGCGGCAGCTTTGCCTTGCTGCTGGCAGGATTCCTCGGCGGCGAAAAATTTCCTGCGCACCCGACGCTACATGCCACCCTTGCGGCGGCTTACCTGGTGGTGTTCGGATCGCTCATCGCTTTCAGTGCCTACCTGTATGTGCTCAAGCATGCACGCCCCGCACTCGCCACCAGCTATGCCTACGTCAACCCGCCGGTGGCCGTGCTGTTCGGGGTGATGCTGATGGGCGAAAGAGTCGGCCCCTATGACGTGGCCGGCATGGCGATCATCCTGTTTGGCGTCATCATCATTACCCTGGTAAGGCAACGGCGCACGCGCTGAAAACCGGAAAGGAAGCCCCGCGTGAAAGCCGATATCAGGCTGCCACGTGGGACGCCGCTGGCAGCTGGTTCGCAGCCGACGATTTCAGCGCGGCAACCAGAATGCGCACCGCCTCGCGCGTGCGCGCATCGGCGGTGCGGTTGTAGAGCATCACCTCGGTCAGCGGCAGCCTGGGAAGTCCCAGGCGCTCGCC
Source organism: Dyella mobilis (assembly GCF_016904945.1). GTDB lineage: Bacteria > Pseudomonadota > Gammaproteobacteria > Xanthomonadales > Rhodanobacteraceae > Dyella_B > Dyella_B mobilis. The sequence goes on along the minus strand of NZ_JADIKF010000039.1, from coordinate 271,185 downwards.
GACGTCTGCCATGCGCGGCGGACAAAAACGACGCGGCAGCGGCGCAATGGCAAGCCCCGCCGAAGCGGCCGCAGCCACGGCCGGAAGTCCTCCGCCAACGAAGACTTCGGTCCACGCCACACCCGCATCGTCCAGCGACTTGAGCGCCATCGCGCGCACGGTGCAAGGGGCCGCCAAAGAAGCGATACGCAGTGGCTCATCGGGATGCTGCTCCCAATCGGGCACCGCAAACCAGCCATAGGGTTCCGCGAACAAGAGCTCGCCATCGGCGCGCGCGCTATCGCGGCAGACGACGGCCACGTCGATCTCGCCACGATCGTAGGCACTCAGCAAATGATAGGAAGCGGCAATTCGCACCTCGATGCACAACGAGCGGTCATACGCGCCTACCTTGGCCAGCAATGTCGGCAACTCGGTACCCGCAGCCTGATCGCTGATACCGATGCGCAGGCTCATGCGCGGACTCACTCGACCGTTCACGGCCCGGTCGTGCGCGTCGAGCAGCACGCGAGCCGCCGCCAGGAATTCGGCGCCTTCAGACGACAGCCTGACCTTCCGCGGCGTGCGTTCCAGCAGTCGGCGACCCAGGCGATCTTCCAGCCGCTTGAGCTTCAGGCTTACCGCCGATTGAGTGGTTTCCAATGCCTCGGCGGCACGGGTGAAGCTGTTGAGATCGGCCACCAGCACAAAGGCCTGCACGGCATCGAGATCCAGCGGACGGGTCAACGATTCATTTTGATTAGTCATGATTGAAATATCCAAGCATGAGTTTTCATTATCTTAGGACAGGACTAGCATCTTCGCCAGACTTGCTTGATCCCCTCCTCCCCAAGGAGTCCCACCATGAACACGCATCACGCCGCGGGCGACCCGCGACGCTGGTTGGCTTTACCCATCTTGCTGACCGGCGCCTTCCTGCCGCCGCTGGATTTCTTCATCGTCAACGTCGCGCTGCCATCTATTCGCGCATCGCTGAAAGCCAGTTCGGCGGAGCTGCAATTTGTCATTTCAGCCTATGCGGCGACCTATGCGGTGTTCCTGATCACCGGCGGCCGCATGGGTGACCTGTATGGGCGCCGGCGCATGTTTCTGTTCGGCATCGCCGGCTTTACGCTGGCTTCCCTGCTGTGCGGATTCGCCTGGTCGCCGCAAATATTGCTGGTTGGGCGCATGCTGCAGGGCATGGCCGCCGCCGCGCTGGCGCCACAAGTGCTGGCATCGATTCGCGTGATGTTTCCTCCGCACGAGCAATCGCGCGCACTGGGCCTGTATGTGGCCACGTTCGGCATCGCCGCAACACTTGGGCAATTGCTCGGCGGCGTTCTCATTTCCGGCCATTGGCTGGGGCTGGGCTGGCAGTTGATCTTCCTGGTCAATCTACCGATAGGTCTCGCGGCGCTCATCAGCGGCTTTTGCCTGTTGCGCGAATCCAACGAGACACGCGCGCCAAAGCTCGATCTAGGCGGCGTGTGTTCGTTGTCGTTGGCGCTCGGGCTGCTGATCTACCCATTGGTCGAGGGACGTGAACAAGGCTGGCCGGCCTGGACCTATGCCATGGTGGCCGGATCACTGGCAATGTTCGGCGCATTCGTACGCTATGAAGCCCGCCTGGCCCGACATGGCGGCTCGCCCCTGATCGATGTGCAGCTGTTTCGCGAAGGCGACTTCTCGCTAGGCATTCTCGTCACGCTTGGCTTTTATCTCACTTCCGCCTTCGTCCTCACCTATGCGGTCTATCTGCAAAACGGACTGCAACGAAGCGCTCTGCAGGCAGGGCTGGCTACGGTGCCTTTCACTGTCGGCTATTTCTGCGGGTCGATAGTCGCCGCACGCGTCATCGGCATGCTTGGTCACCGCACACTGCCACTGTCGTGCGCGTTGCAGGCAACCGGCTTTGCGATGGTGGTGGCGGTGGTTTCGCATCACCTGGAACGTGATGCGCTATTCCCTGGACTTGCGCTTGCCGGCCTTGGATTCGGCGTCGCCATGCCGGCGTTGATCCGGGTGGTGATCAGCAGCGTGGAAACACATCACGCCGGACTGGCTTCGGGTACGGTGATCACGGCTTTGCAAATCAGCGCCGCGCTGGGTGTAGCGATTATCGGCGGCGTGTTCTACGGCGCGCTGAAAGGACAGGAAACAGCGGGGGCCTACGCGCACGCGTTTGCGGTCAGCCTGAGTTGCAACGTTGTCGCATTGGCCATTATTTCACTGCTTTCGCTGGCCCTTGGGCGCAAGCCCCAGCGAGGCTTGCGCGCGACCGTGACGAGCATGGAGTGAGAAAGACGATGGGAGCGCAGGCGTAACTGCGCTCCCATCCTCTTACAGTTCGCGCAAGGCGGTGGTTACCGGCAACCTCGCCGCCCGCAACGCGGGGAACAAGCCGCCGACGAAACCGATCGCCAGCGCCCACTTCAGTCCTTCCCACAACAGCTCCGGCGTCACCCTGAAGGTAAAGGCGAGCTGCCCGGTAGTGCCTGACGCCAACGTGGAAGCCGTCCATCCGTTGAAGATCAACCAGGCCAGCAGGCCGCCGATGATGCCGCCGAGCAGTGCCAGCAACGTCGTTTCCAGCATCACTGCCACCACTACCGGCACACCACGAAAACCGATGGCGCGCAGCGTGGCAATTTCCCGCGCTCGAGCGGCCACGGCGGCAAACATGGTGTTGAGCGCGCCGAAGATGGCACCGATCGCCATGATCGAACCCACGGTAATGCCCATGATGCGCATCACTTTGCTCATGCCTTCGGATTGCTTGCTGAAGTAGTTGAGCGTGGAATCGACATCCACCTGCAAGCGCGGATCACCCGCCAGCGCCGCCTTGAACGTGTCCATGGCCTTGGCGTCGGTGAGCTTGGCGAACACCGAGGTGCGACTGCTGCCGCGCCGGTAGGTTTCCGCAACCACGTCGGCATCGCCCCAGATTTCCGAATCGTAGGCATCGCCCGATGCGAACACGCCCACCACGGTCCAGGCTTGCGCGCCGAGCTTTACTTCGCGCCCCGGCTCGAGACCCGCGAACTGGCGTTGGGCACCCTGCCCGACCACCAGCTCGCGCATACCGGTACGGAACGCGCGACCCGCAATGATCTTGGCGGTGGGGCGCAACGCCCATGCCTGATCCCCCACGCCGCGCACCTGCACGCTGCCTTCGTCATCAGGGCCGCCGCCCTTCACGGGCAGATTGGCCGCCACCACGATCTCGCCCGACGCAATAGGCTTGCCTTGCTTGTCGCGCGCGATGCCAGGCGCTTGTTCGATCACCAGGATGCTGTCGCGGGTCAGCACCGAACTCACTTCGCTGGCTGATCCGCCGCGCAAGACGATGGCCGTATCTTCGCTGCCGGTTTTGCGCAACGTTTCGCTATAGCCTTCGCCCATCGCCAGCAAGGCCACCAGCACGCCGACCACGCCGGCGATGCCGATCACCACGACCGAAGAGGACCCCAGTCGCTGTTTGAGCGTACTGATGCCTACGCCGGTGACGGACGCCGCCTGCCGACCACGCCGGAAGAACGCCATCCACCCGACGAACACCAACGCCAGCGCCAGCACGCCATACCAGGGCAGATTCGCCCATACCAGCAGTGCCACGATCAGGATCAGCAGCACGAACAGGTTAAATAGAAATCTCATGATCACGACTCCTGTCACCGGCCGGCCAGTGCATCGACAATGTTCAGGCGCATGGCGCGCCATGCGGGAATGACGCCCACCACCCCACCAATCGCCACCATCAGCGCGATACCCAGCATCCAGCTGTTCACCCCCACCGTAGGCAGATTCAGCATGCCGCCGCTACCGGCGCTGACAAAGGGAATCAGTACCGACGCCAGCCCGATGCCGATTACGCCGCCGAGCAGCACCAGCAACACCGATTCCGCCAGCACCATGACCAGCACACTGGTGTCGGAGAAGCCCAGGGTTTTCAGCACGGCCAGTTCCGACGTGCGCTCGCGCACCGCCTGCATCATGGTGTTGCCGGTCAACAGCAGCAGGGTGAAGAACACCGCGCCCATGATCGAACCGACGATCAAGCCGATGTCAGCCAATTGCTTCATCCACGAAGCCGTGGCGGCCGCTTCGGTCTGCGTTCGGGTTTCGTGGTCGGAATTGGCCGATATCGCATCGATGGCCTTGGCAACCTGGTCGGCCTGGTTGACGTCGTTGACGCGCGTCACGTACCAACCGACGTGGCCGTCGTTGTACCCCTTCATCACGGCATCGTCGAAGTATTTCCAGTGCATCAGGATCATCTGGCCATAGAAGGCCACGCTCTGCTCCGTAGGATGCAAAACGCCGACGATGTCGAACGTCCAGTTCTTGCTGCCGTCCTGCTGCGGGAAAATATTCGACTGCAACGGAATCTTGTCACCGATTTTCCAGTGATATTTTTCCATCAACTTCTCGCCGACCAGGATGCCCGTGCGCGTATTCAAGTACGCCTTGCGCGCCTCGTCGGTGACTTGCACTTCCGGATACTGGTCGATGTAGTTGTCGCTTACCGCAAACGTGAACACCTGGTTGTGCGGATCCTGATACGCCCCGCCGAACCAGTTGGCGTAAGCCACCGACTTCACGCCGGGCACGGTGGCGATCTTCTCGCCCAGTCCCTGCGGCAAGGTCTCGATGAAGGACAGCTTCGATCCGGTTTGCAGGCGCTGTGCACCGTTGGCGCTTTTGCCTGCCTGATCGAACGAAGTACGTACCGCATCGAGCATGCCGAACAACAGGAAGGCCGCAATGATCGATACCAGGGTGAGTACCGTGCGAGTCTTGCGCCGAAACAGCGCTGCCCAGATCAGATGAAAGTATTTCATCACTGTCTCCTCAGGCGATCGCCTGCTCGACCAGCGTGCCCTTGTCCAGATGCAGTGTCTGGTCCGCGTATTCGGCCGCCTTGGGATCGTGCGTGACCATCACGATGGTCTTGCCGTGTTCGCGATTGAGCTGGCGCAAAAGGCCCAGCACCTCTTCGGCGGACTGTCGATCCAGGTCACCCGTCGGCTCGTCGCAAACCAGCAGGCTGGGATCGGAAACGATCGCCCGCGCAATCGCCACGCGCTGCTGCTGGCCGCCTGACAGTTCGGCCGGCTTGTGCGAGGCGCGCTCGGCCAACCCCACCAATTGCAGGGCTATACCCGCGTTCTTGCGCCGCTGAGCCGCCGACAGCTTGGTCAGCAGCAACGGCAGCTCGACATTCTTCTGCGCGGTGAGCATCGGCATCAGGTTGTAGAACTGAAACACGAAGCCGACATTCGTGGCGCGCCAGCGCGCGAGATCTCCGGCACTCAGCTTGTCGATGCGCTGATCGCCCACGGTGATGCTGCCGCCGGTCGGCGAGTCCAGGCCGCCGACCAGGTTCAGCAAGGTCGTCTTGCCCGAACCAGAGGGCCCCATCAACGCAAGGAAATCGCCCTCTTTGATGTTGAGGTTGATGTGATGCAGCACTTCGACTTTCTGCCTGCCACGCTCATAGACTTTGGAAAGATCGCGGATCTCGATCAAGGTACCCATAGCTACAGCCTCCCGAGTGGATCGCTAACTCCGGCGCATCAGGCACCGGCAGTGGTTCATGGTGAATGGGGTTGTACGCTTACATCCGAGCCGTCGTGCAAGGCTGCCGGCGGAGACAGCACCACCTCGTCGCCCGCCTGCACCGACGCGGGAATCAGGCGCATCTCGCCGTATTCCTGCGCAGACGGCTGCACGGACTGTTGCCGCACCTTGCCATTGGCGACGATGAAGACACTGTCGCCGCCATCGCGCTTGACGATCGCTTTGGCCGGCACCAGCACGCCTTTGGGCGCTTGCGTGACCACGGCGGGCTTGGCCTCCAGGAAAGATACGCGTACGCCCATGTCGGGCACGATGCGCGAATCTTTCTTTTCCATGGCAACGCGCACTTTCACCGTGGCCTTGCCGCGATCGGCAGCGGGCACGATGGCAATCACGTGCGCGGGAATCTTCCAGTCCGGATACGCATCGAGTACGGCTTCGGCCGGCATGTTCGGCGTGACCCGGCCGATATAGGCTTCGTTGACGTCGACGTCGACTTCCAACGAATCCATGTCCACGATGGTGCCGATGCCGGTGCGCGTAAAGCCGCCGCCGGCGGAGAACGGCGAAATGATTTCACCGACTTGCGCATCCTTGGTGGTAATGACCCCATCGAAGGGTGCGCGCACGGTGCAATAGTCGAAATTCACCTGCGCCTGCACCGCATTGGCATCGGCGGCGGCAGCCTGCTTCTGTTGCGAGACGAGTTGCGCACGCGTGCTGTCGGCCAGCGTTCCCGCCTGTTCGGCCGCTTGCTTGGAAACCAGGCCCTGCTTGGCGAGCGCTTCATCGCGCGCAGCATCGCGCAGGTTTTGCGCAAGCTGCACCCGGTATTGATCGACCAGAGCGTGCGCGGCCTTCGCCTGCGCCACCGCAGTGTCGAGCGCCGCCTTGTAGGCGCTGTTGTCCAGACGTGCCAGCACCTGGTCTTTCTTGACCCGGTCACCTTCCTCGATCAGCACTTCAGTCAAGGTACCGGTGATCTGCGCGGACACGGTAGCCTGGCGGCGCGCAGTAACGTAACCGGTGGCTTGCAGCACCGCTCCCGCTGACGGATCGCTGCCCACCGTCACGGCGGTCGCCGTGCTTACGGGGATCGCACGATGCGATGACAACCACCAGCCGCCGGCAGCGGCCGCCAGCACGATGATGGCGATAACGCCCACCACCCACGTCCAGCGCCCGGGGCCACGGTTGTCGTGCTCTTCGCGTTGATGGCGCTCAATGCGCAGTTCCTTCAATAGATCGGCGTTGTTCACGCTTACCCCTCATCCTTCCTTCCCAGTGGAGCGCACGATAATAGGTCGAGCTTACTGGCACCATGCTCGCGCATCAGCCTTTGTCGATGACAGCTGTCACATCTAGCGACGGATGAAGTGGTCGGTATTCGACCGGACAAAGTGGTCATTGATGCACGCGACCTGCCGCTGGCACGGTGACAGGCTCCAGCGCGGCGCGTGAAGGCTTGCGCGCCGCTGACGCCTTCGCCTCGAAAACCGGAGCGCTTTGTGCTGAAACTGTCTCTCACCGCCTGTGCTGCGGCCATTTGCCTGATGGCTGCCCCGAAGATGGCGGCCGCAACACCTGCCATGACATCTAATCACGCGTACTGCTCGGCACCAGCCTATCGGCAATTCGATTTCTGGCTGGGGGACTGGGATACGTATCGGATCAAGGACGACAAACCCGGCGACGTTTCGGTGGCACGCAATCGCGTCACCTCGATGCTGGACGGCTGTGCACTGCACGAAGCCTATACGCGAAACGATGGCTACGCAGGCGAGAGCTACACCAGCTATGACGCCAGCCGCAAAGTGTGGCACCAGACCTGGGTGAGCAATCAGGGCGAACTGAATGTCATGGAGGGCACCCAGCAAGGGGATCGCATCGTACTTAGCGGTGAAGTAACCGACGGGCAAGGCGTGCAGTTGCAACGGGTAAGCTGGGAGCCCTGGCAGGGCGGCGTGCGCGAAACCTGCGAAGGTTCGCGCGACGGCGGCAAGACCTGGACCGTGCTGTTCGACATCCTGTTTCGCAAGCACCAGGCATGAAGACGCCCAGACATAGCTGCTAGTCTTGGGCCATGCGCTACGTCATCGATCCGCCCGCCATTCCCAGCCTTCCCGTCATCGGCCGCGAGGAACGTTTCCCGGTCCGCCGCATATTCTGCGTCGGCCGCAACTACGCCGAGCATGCCCGCGAAATGGGCGCCAGCGTGGACCGCTCCACGCCCATGTTCTTCTGCAAACCCGCCGATGCGGTGGTCACCGACGGTGCCGACCTGCCCTATCCCCAGGCGACCGCAGACCTGCACCACGAGGTGGAAATGGTGGTGGCGCTCAAGTCCGGGGGACGCGACCTGGATGCCGCCCAGGCAGCCTCGGCCGTGTTCGGCTATGGCGTGGGGCTGGACCTTACCCGTCGCGACCTGCAAGCCATCGCCAAGACCAAAAGCCATCCCTGGGACGTGGCTAAGGGCTTTGATCATTCCGCGCCGGTATCCGCCTTGCGGGCGGCCACCGAGGTCTACCCCAATGCCGACACCGAAATCAGCCTGGAAGTGAACGGCCAGCTGCGCCAACGCGGCCGCCTCGGCGAGATGGTGCATAGCGTGGTCGACATCATCCAGGCCTTATCGACGCTGTTCGAACTCAAGCCCGGTGACATTATCTTCACGGGCACGCCTGCCGGCGTAGCTGCGCTGCACCGCGGCGATCACTTTCACGCGGCGTTGCAGGGTATCGCCACGCTCGACGGCAAAGTCGTCTGATACGCAATCCGGCGCCTTTCGCAGGCGCCCCCTATTCCCTCATCGCCATTCCTTTTGCATCATGCGTTGGTGGGCCGGCGAGAAGCGGCCTGCTCAAGCAGGTTGTGGACAGCCTGTCGCGGGGGAAAAGCACTTTCTCAATATCCTGACTAACCTCGACACCGCCATCCGGCGTACAAATCGGAGAGACGACAATGGGCATGCTGCAGGAATTCAAGGAATTTGCCGTCCGCGGCAACGTGGTGGACATGGCCGTAGGTATCGTCATCGGTGCTGCCTTCGGCAAGATCGTGACCTCGCTGGTCAGCGACGTCATCATGCCGCCGATCGGGTGGCTCACCGGAGGCATCGATTTCTCGGCGATGAAATGGGTGATCCGGCCTGCCGACAACAGCAATCCGGCGCACAAGATTCCGGAAATCGCCGTCAACTACGGCAGCTTCGTCAACACCATCATCGCGTTCATCATCCTTGCGTTCGCCATCTTCATCCTGGTGAAGGTCGTCAACAAGTTCTATACCAAGGCGGCCGCGGCCACGCCGCCGGATGTGGTCTTGTTGACTGAAATTCGCGATCTGCTGAAGAACAAACAGTAAGCGCAAAAACCGGGCTGCGCGTCAGAAGTCGTGACTTCCGGCCTGAGCGCCGCCCGGGAATCACTCCATAATGAGGGTTCGCAGGGGTTCTGATCGATCCACGACCATGCAGCCGTTTTCCGCCTGCATGCAGGTGCGGTCGTGGCGGCATGGCACGTTGTCGGCTGCATCTTCAGGCCCTCTGCACTTCGCCGGATCATCAGGAGCCACCATGCAACGCCCCGTTCTTGCCCTGCTCACCGCCAGCCTGGTGCTGGCCCATGGACGTGCCTGCGCTGCAGAAGCGCCCACCACCATTCCCGCTGCCGCCGTGCAAACCGCCGAGCAACTGCGCAACGAGGCGATGCACGATGACACCGCTTATCAGGTGGTCAAGTCGCTGACGACGGAAATCGGTCCCCGCCTGGCCGGCAGCGCCAACGATCCGCGCGCACGCGAATGGGCGATCGCCAAGTTCAAGGCCTTGGGTTTCGACAAGGTCTATACCGAGGCGGTGACGTATCCGCTGTGGGTACGCCGCAGCGAACACGGAGCGATCGTGGCGCCTTTCCCGCAATCGCTGACGCTGACCGCCCTGGGTTACTCGCCGGGCACGCCCAACGGCGGGCTTACCGCGCAGATCGTGCAATTCCCGAGCCTGGAAGCACTGAAGGCCGCTGATCCTGGCACCGTGAAGGGCAAAATCGTCTATATCGGCTATCGCATGCATCGCACCAAGGATGGGCACGATTACGGCATCGGCGGAGGCATCCGCGAAGAAGGGCCGCCGACGGCTGCCGCCAAAGGCGCCGCCGGGTTCCTGTTGCGCTCGGCCGGTACCGATGCCGACAGTCGCACGCCGCATACCGGCCTCACCGATTTTCGCGATCCGGCCAAGTCCATCCCTGCCGCGGCCCTGTCCAATCCGGATGCCGACCAGCTCGAACGCGTACTGGCCTACGGCAAGCCCGTCACGGTCAAGCTTGACCTGGATTGCGGCATCGAAGGCCAATACACCGGCTACAACGTGATCGGCGATATCGTCGGGCGCAAATACCCCGACCAGGTGGTCGTCATCGGCGGCCATCTCGATTCCTGGGACCCGGGCACCGGCGCCATCGACGACGGTGCGGGGGTAGCTATCGCCCTGGGCGCCGCCAAATTGATCCACGACCTGCCGCAACGCCCCGATCGCACGGTCAGGGTGATTGCCTTCGCCAACGAGGAAATGGGCCTGTGGGGCGGGCGCGCCTATGCGGAGAAACACGCTGCGGAAGTGGGCAAATTCCAGCTCGGCACCGAATCCGATCTGGGCGCAGGACCGGTGTACCAGATGAGCGCAAGCGTCAAACCGCAAGCACGCGGCGCGATCGAGCAGATTGCCAAGGTGCTCAAGCCGATTGGGGTGGCCTACGACGCAAAGCTCCCGGGCGGCGGCGGATCGGATCTCTCGCAGATGCACCTCAAGGGCATGGCCGCGCTGACGCTCAGTCAGGATGCCACTCACTACTTCGATTGGCACCACACGGCCAACGACACGCTGGACAAGATCGACCCGCAGCAACTCGCGCAGAATGTCGCGGTGTACGCCGTGTTCACCTACATGGCAGCGCAGGCCGACGGCGATTTCGGTTCGGCTCCAGGGGCCTTTGCCGGCGATGGCGCTGGCGATTGAATCCCGCCGCACCATGCCATCAACGTGAAAAAGGCGGCCCATGGCCGCCTTTTTCCGTCATGCCGCCGGCGTCAGTTTCAGCCCTGTTTTGCCACTGATTCGGCGGGTGCCTCGCTCGTATCGAGCGCTTGCAGGTTTTCCTTGATGCGGGTCATCACGTCCATCGCCTGGGACAGCTCCTCATAGGTGACGCCCGCCGTGCACTCGCGGCGCAACTCGTAGGCAATGCGCTCCATGTCGTCAATCACCCCGCTGGCCTGCGCGGTGGTGTAGAGGCGCCAGGCACGCCGGTCTTTCGGATCGGGCCGCCGTTCGACGAACCCTGCAGCTTGCAGGCGATCGATCACGCGACCTACCGCGATCGGCTCCATCTCCAGAAATTCAGCCAGCTCCGTCTGCCGCAGGCCTTCGCGGTGGTACAGCATCTTGGTGGCGCGCCATTGGGCGCGAGTCAGCCCAAACTTCACCGCCCGCCGGTCGAAGTGCTTGCGGAACAGCAAGGTGACGTCATTGAGCAGGTAACCAAAGGAAATGTCTTCCGGGTTTGCCATGATGTGTAGCACTCTGGGTGTTACGTGCCCCAAGCATAAGCCTAAACGGCCTTAAGGTTGCTCTGATCTATTCCACGTACCCGTCACCGCACAGTATGCGCGTTGGGTGGCATCCCAGCGGTGCAGGCAGACTGGCTGTCTGTCAAGACGCTGGGATGCCGCCCAACGCGCATACTGTGCGGCCCCAGCAGTCAGAATTGAAAGACGGGGTGACGTCCAGAAGGCCCGCAGGCTGCACCGCGCGTCTTGAACAGACGGCCATGCCCTGCGCCGCGCGGTGCAGCCTGCGGGCCTTCTGGACGTCATGCCGGGTGCGTGGAATAGATCAGAGCAACCTCAACGAATGCCGATTGTCGTCATCACCGCCGACCTCACCCGACTGGCGCTGGATGCCATCGTCAACGCCGCCAACCCCGGGCTATTGGGTGGCGGCGGCGTGGATGGTGCCATCCACCGGGCCGCAGGACCGGACCTGCTGGCTGTCTGCAGGGCATTGCCAGAGGTAGCACCAGGTGTCCGCTGTCCTACCGGCGAGGCCCGCATAACACCAGGCTTCCGACTGCCGGCACGCTACGTAATCCACACTGTCGGCCCCGTGTGGCATGGAGGCCGCGCCGGGGAAGCGGTATTGCTGGCCAGTTGCTATCGCAGCAGCATGGCACTGGCCGTCCAGCATCAGTTGCACAGTGTCGGCTTCCCGGCGATCAGCTGCGGCGTCTACGGTTATCCGCCAGAGCAGGCCGCCGTGGTTGCCATCGCTGCCTTACGCGACGAACTGGCTGATCGCCCCAATCTGGACGTACAACTGTGCTGCTTCGACCAGGCGATGTCCGCGATCTGGCAACACGCGCTCAATCAAGCTTGAAGGGATAGAGCGGCGGCAAGGGCGAATCCTGTTGCGGCCCACCCTCACTCTTCCAGTCGAAACCCTGCGCGAATACCGCCGCCAGGTCGCTGCCGTCGTCAACCCCCGCTCGGGCGTACTGCAGTTGCTGCAACCGCTCGATCGCAGCGCGCTGCGGTTCCGATGCGAGCGCCGCAGATAGCTGCCCGAGGTTGTGCAATCCCGGCCGTTCGCTGCGTGCCCACGCGAGCAGGCGCCGCGCCTGCGTCGCTCGATCATTGCCACGCGCTGCCTCCATGAAGGCTTGGCGCGATGCCCGTGACGATTCCTGGATAGATGGTCCGGAAACCGGCGGCTTCGTTTGACGTTGGCGGCGCGACCACCACCACGCAAGCATGCTGATCAGCCACAGACCGATGCTGCCAAGCGCAATCCAACGCCATGGCGTAGTCGATACAGCCGGCACGCCTTGATTCGCGCTCTGTGCTTGCGCCGGGACAGGTGCCGCAGCCGTGCCTGTCGACGAGGAAGCCGTTGGGCCACTGTTTGCCGCCGCCGCGACAGTCAAGGTGTGTGCGGGAATGGCTGCGGTTTTCTTCTGCCCGCTTTGCACATCGAACCAGGTGAGACTGATCGCCGGAATGGTCAGTGTCCCCGCATGCTGCGGAAAAATCGCAAAACCGCGCCCACGGTGTCCGCTCAGCCACTGACCGTCATCGTGCGTGGCGGTGGTCGACTGGTCGGGATAAACCGTTGCGCCGTCGATGGCCGGAAGGCTCGGCTCCGGCAAACTCTCCGCAGGCAGCCCCTTCGCATCGATACTCATGCGCAGATTGATGGGTTGTCCTACCTGCGCCTTGTCGTCACCCGGCAAACCTTCGACCTTGAGGGTCAAGTCGCGCGCCGGCAGCCATGACGTCGCACCCCAATCGGCAGGCGCTGCCTGGACATCCACGGAGACGGGAGACGAATCGGCGGTAACCGGCGAGGTGTTGCCGAACAAGCCGCCCTGACCGAAAAAACTGCCTGGATCGTTCGGATTACCAGGCTCCACCGCCTCGCCCTGAAATTCGATCGAGGGAATGGTCAGCGCACCGGCACGTTGCGGAATCATCGCGTAGCGCCGCTCGATCACCTGATAGCGGCGACCGTTGCGCTCGACTTCGTAATCGGTGTCGTTACCGAGGCGCCGTACGTCCACGCCGTCGGGATGCGGGTCAGGCAGGGTGCCGCCGTTGAGATTGACGGCCAGAAACAGGCGCACGGTGTAGAGCAATTGCTGGCCGGTATAGACGTGGTCCGGTGCGGCGCTCGTTTCTATGAAGATGTCTTTGCGCGCGCTCGTACTGGTGGAAGTGTCCGGCGGTCCTACGTGCAGGGTCAGCGGCGCGGTCTGGCTACCGGCCACCGTCAGCGACGGGATCTGCAGATCGCCAACGTGCTTGGGCCGCAAAGCGATGCCTATGATCAGCTCTGCATTCTGACGACCGTTCACCACCGTTAGTGAGCTATTGGTCGAGCTGCCCAGCACCTCGAAATCGTTGTCCAGCACGCTGAGATCGGGCGTGTTCGCATTCATGCTGCCATTGATGCGCACATTGAGCGTCACGGTCTCGCCGAGACGGACATCATTGCGGTCGAGCGAAGCCTGCACGCTGGCTGCCGACGCACCAAGCGGAAGCAGCAGGCAAAGCAGCAGCAACCAGCGATAACTCATGGTTGATCTCCAGCATCCGGTTGGGCACCCATGCGCTCGCGATATTCCAGCTCGAACTTCCTTCGCAACAATGCACCCGGATCATCAGGCACGCGTTGCAGATTGCGCCGCACGTCATTGGGAAGTTTCGACAGGGGATCGTCGCTGTCGGTCATACCCAGTTCGTGCGTAGGCGCGGGCTTCTGCGCAGGCTTTTCCGCCTGCGCGAGCGCGTTGTTCATTTGCGCCTGCAAACCTTGCTGGGCCTTGTCGGCCTTCGCTTGTTCCGTCGAAGAAGAAGGTGCGGGATTCTGGCTGGCTGCGTCCCGGTTCGCTCGTTGCTTAGCCTGGTCGGAATCATTGCCCGACTGCGACGACGGTTGTTGATCTTTCTTCTGCTCGCCGTTCTGCTCGTCATTTCTTTGCTGCGGATTGTTTTGGTCCTGGCCATTTTGTCGTGCGCTGTCTTGCTGCTGGCCAGACTGGCCTTGCCCGGAAGACGAGCCGCGACCTTGCTGACCCGGCGACTGTTGCGATTGACTACCCTGCCCGGCTTGACCGCTTTTGCCGTTCTGACCGCTGCCTGACTTCTGTTGCTGCTGCGAAGACGATTTTTGCGTCGACTGCTGCATTGCGTCATACACCGCTTTGCGATTGGCGATCGCGTCTTCGTTGCGCGGATCGAGTTTCAACGCTTCGTCGTAAGCCTTGATGGCGTCCGGATAGCGGCCCAATCGAGCCAGCGCATTGCCGAGGTTGTACTTCGCATCCGCTCCCTTGGCTTGCTGCAACGCCTGCACGGATGCGGAAAAATCCTTGGCGCGATAGGCCGCGGCACCGCGCAACGCGGGATCCTGTGCCAATTGCTGAGCTTCTGCGGCATTGCCTTGCTTGAGTGCGCTTGCCGCCTGCTGATCGGGGCGCCGCCACCAGTCTTGCCACCCCGATGCATGGGCATTCATCGGCAGAAGCGGCAGCAGCACCAAAGGCAACACCAACACCCAGCCGCGCCGGAACGCCATGGCCACCACCAGTAGCAAAGGCAATAGCAGCCACGGTCCGCGGTCCTGCCATGCATCGCCGCTTTGGCCCTGCGCAAGGGAAGCGTGTTGCGCCGGCTGCAGTTGGGCGCGCAATGCGGCAACGTCGCTGCCGTCATCGCTCATAGCGACATAGGCACCACCACCTGCCTGCGCCAGCTCGCGCAGATTCTGATCGTGACGGCGCGCCACCACGATATTGCCCTGGTCGTCGTGCATGAAACTTCCGTCCGATTGCGTTACTGGCGCACCTTGCTCGGTTCCCATGCCGAGCACTGAAACGCGTACGCCGGAGGCCAATGCCTTGCGTGCGGCCACCTGCGCATCCGCATCGGCGTCATCGGTAATGAGCACGATCGAACCGCCTGCCTCCTTGGCGTGCTGAATCAACTGCACGCCCTGCTCTATGGCCTGCGCGGCATCATTGCCATCCACCGGCATGGTATCGGGCGCCATGGCATCGAGCAGGTCATCCAGGCTATGTGCATCGCTGGTTAACGGTGCGACGACAAAGGATTGCCCGGCGTAACCGATCAAGGCATTCAAGCCGTCCTTGTTCGCGGCGAGAAGATCCCGTGCCTTGTAGCGCGCCCGATCCATGCGGCTGGGCGCTACGTCGTGCGCGAGCGCATGCTGCGACAGCGAGATCGCGACGACCTGTGCGGCACGATTCGCATAGAAAGGTTCGGCGATGCGACTCCAGGTCGGACCGGACAAGGCGAGCACGCTAAGTATCCATCCCAGGGCAAGCAGTCCGGATGGCCATCGCGCACGTTGCACACTGCCACCAAGCAGATGCGGCAGCAGTTCCGGATCGGCCAAGCGACTGAGCTCACGCCGGGAGGCATCGCCAAGCGAGCCAAACCACCACAACAGCGGCAGGGCCAGCAGGCCAAACAGCCACTCCGGCTCCAGGAAATGGAACTGATGCAGCCACTGGCTCATGCGCCAATGCCCCTCCAGCGCGGCCACCACAGCCCCAGCAGCAAACACAAGGCGGCTGCGATCAGCGGGGCGCGGAATAGTTCGTGCCGCAAGCGAAAGCTGGGGCCGTGCTGCGGCATGGGCTCCAGCGCGTCGATCGCACGGTAGGCATCGGCCAGCTGATTCCCATCCGTCGCGCGATAAAAATGTCCACCGGTCTCATTGGCGATGGTGGTCAGCATATCCACGTCGAGATCGGCCGAAGGATTGATGACGCTGTCGCCGAACAAGCCGGGTACCGTCATGCGAGTCGCGCCGACACCGATGGTGTAGATGCGGACGCCCGCCGCCTTGGCCGCCTTGGCCGCGTCCAACGGCGTAATGCTGCCGGAATTGTTGACGCCGTCAGTGAGCAGAATCAGTACGCGGGCCTGTTCGGGCAGCGCCGCCAGGCGCTTGGTTGCCACGGCGATCGCATCACCAATGGCCGTTTCCGTACCGGCCAGCCCCACCGCGGCACCTTGCAATTGCGTGCGCACCGCATGCAGGTCGTAGGTAATCGGCGTCACCAGGAAGGCATTCGTTCCGAACAGCACCAATCCCAGTTCGTCGCCTTTCCGCCGCGAAATGAAATCTCCCGCGATCGCCTCTACGGCACCGAAACGGCTGAGCTGCTGGCCGCCAAGTTGCATGTCCGGCGTCTGCATACTGCCCGACAAATCCACCGCCAGCATCATCGCGCGGCCGCTATGCTGCTGAGTCTGGGGCGGCCCCAGCATTTGCGGCCTCGCTGCCGCGACGAGCAGGCACAGCCATCCCAAACTCAACAGCCACGTGCTTGCGTTGCGGGCTTGACCACGCTCAGCCGTCGCCCACTTCAGCGACGCATGCGGCAAACGCATCGCCTGCCCCGGCGCGGCCGGCGTCAACGTCCGCCACATCAGCCAAGGCAATGGCAACAGGACAAATACCCAGGGCCAGGCAAATTCAGGCATGCCCCGGCTCCCCGACGTTTGCGTGGCGCACAGCGGCGGCAAGCCATCGTTGCGCGGCCGCCTGTACGCCACGTCGATCGAATTCCGCTCGCGGCTGATACATGCGTGCCTCCAGTGTCATCAACGCGTCGAGTGTCGCGTCATCCGCCGGCACCCCGGCCAATACCTGCCGCCAGTGCTCGCCTCGTGTGACGTGCGCATCCGGCGCGTAACGAAGTGCCGCCCGGCGCAGCAGCTGGTGCAGGGCCGTCGCGTAGGCCGCATCGTCTTCAGGATGGCGTGCCGCCAATGCATCGATTTCAGCAAGCACGCGTTGGCGGATGAGGCGCTTCCTGCGCGCCCTTCGATATAGCGAGACAGTCGCGATCACAGCCACGCATACAAGACCGAAAAGCACCCACCATCCTGGCGCCGGGGGCCACCACGAGGGTGCCGGCGGTAGATGGATGTCCCGCAAGACCAAGGCATTCTGCGGTTCGGAAGACAACCCGTTCATCGTCTCGTCCCACCGTCGCGCAGCAGGGCGGACACGGCGTCGAGAGGATCGCCAGCCGTATCAATGGTGCGCGTAGGGATACCGAGTGACTTCGTCATGGTCGCAAGCCGCAACAAGCTGGCGCCCAGGCTTTGCTGGAAGGATGCACGCTGGGTTTCCGATCGGAGAACCAGGGTGCGCCGCTCTCCATCGTGCTCGATAGGGTAATGACCAGGCGGCGCCAGAGCCAACTCCAGCGCATCGGCAACGATCAATACGCGCACCGCCGTATGCCGCATCGTCTCCAGCAAATGACGGTGGGCCGAATCGTCGCTACTTTGTCCGTCCGTAATCAGCACCAGGCGATTCGCGCCGTGCTGAAGTTTGTTGACGCGCTGCAATGCTTGCGACAGCGACTCATAGTGACCGGATGAGCCTGCATCGCCCTTTGCTATGGCACCGCATACATCGAGAGCACCGTGCACGCCACCGCGCGGACGCTGCAGGTGGGTGTGGCTTCCAAATTGCATCAACCCGACTCGTTCCCCCGCGCGCACGGCGTACCACGCCGCCAACGCCGCCGCTCGCGCCGCCTGCACGGACTTGAAGCGCACCCGCGTTCCAAAATGCATGGAGGGATGTCGATCGAGCACGATCAGCAACTGACCTTCCCGCTCTTCCTGAAACAGCTTGGTATGCAGGCGACCGCTGCGTGCAGTGAGACGCCAGTCCATGCGGCGCACGTCGTCGCCCGGCTGATACGCGCGGGATTCCGCATAGTCCATGCCTCGTCCATAAAGGCGACTGGATTGCGCGCCGACGCGCATCGCGCGACTGTCCTGCGGCGGCAATCGCAAACGCGCGACACGATTGCGCAGCGAGATCAGCTCCGCCAGCGAGACGGTGACGCGACCATCGCCATCCGCTTGGTTCGAGGCCACGGCGCTCACGGCAGGGGCACGAGATCCAGCAGGCGATGGATGACTTTTTCGCTACGCACGCCTTCGGCTTCCGCTTCGTAGCTGAGCAGTACGCGGTGACGCAAAACCTCGTAGACGATCGCGTGTACGTCCTCCGGCAATGCAAACTCGCGCCCGCTCAGCCAGGCATGGGCACGGGCGCAACGATCCAGGGCAATCGTGGCTCGGGGACTCGCGCCCCACGCGATCCAACGTTTCAGCTCGGGGCCGTAACGCCCTGCATCGCGCGTTGCGAGTACCAACTGCGCCAGGTACTGCTCCAGCGCGGGTGCTACGTGCACGCCGAGGACGGCTTCGCGCGCTGCAAACACATCCTGTTGCGTGACCACGGCGGGTGCTTTGACCGGTTGCCGCACCGTTTTCGCCGCTTGCTCGCGCGCCAGACGCAGAATCGCAAGCTCCGCGGCGGCGTCGGGATAGCCGATCGTCACGTGCATCATGAAGCGGTCCAGCTGCGCTTCGGGCAACGCGAACGTACCTTCCTGCTCGATCGGATTCTGCGTTGCCATCACCATGAACAGCTCAGGCAGCTGCCAGGTATTGCGCCCTACCGTAATCTGCCGTTCGGCCATGGCCTCCAGCAACGCCGATTGCACTTTCGCCGGCGCGCGATTGATTTCGTCGGCCAGCACGATGTTGTGAAACAGCGGCCCGCGTTCGAATTCGAAGCTGCCCGATTGCGGCCGGAAAATGTCGGTACCGGTGAGGTCCGCCGGCAACAGGTCCGGCGTGAACTGTACGCGATGAAAATCGGCTTCGATGCACCCGGCGAGCGCCTTCACGGCAGTGGTCTTGGCCAGCCCGGGGGCACCTTCGACCAGCAGGTGGCCGTCGGCCAACAAGGCGATCAACAGGCAGTCGATCAGCCGGGGTTGGCCAATGACGTGCTGCTGCAAATCATCGCGGAGCCTGGAAAACGCTTGTTGCAGGTGCCCTGGGGCGGAGACTTGAGGCATATCCATCCGACAATCCTGTACTGCTTCGTGCCGGCTCAGACCGCGGCGAGGCAAAAAAGTTTGCCATCCCAGTACCGCTTGACGCAAAAAGGGCGGCACAGAGGCCGCCCTTTCTACCTGGTTCAACGTCCGCCTTATTGCAGGCTATCGCTAAGGATGCGCGGCGTCACGAAGATCAGCAGCTCGTCCCGGTCGTTAATGTGCTGGGTGTTGCGGAACAGGAAGCCCAGACCCGGAATGTCGCCCAGACCAGGGACTTTGTTGACGGTGTCCGACTTGGTCACGTCATAGATGCCGCCCAGTACCACGGTCTGACCGTCGTCAACCAGCACCGAGGTGTTGAGCGAGCGCGTATCGATCACCGGAACCTGGCCGCTGCCCGTCACCGTGATGTAGTGATCGAGCGAGTCCTTGTTCACGTTGATGGCCAGGAAGACGCGCCGGTCAGCCGTAATGGTCGGGGTGACCTTCAACTCCAGCACGGCATCCTTGAATGACACCGTGGCCGTACCGCTGGTACCCGAGCCGCCACTGGTGTTCTGGAACGTCACGTAGCCGATTTCCTGACCCTGGCGAATATCCGCTTCCTGCTGGTTAGCGGTGATCACACGCGGGCTGGACACCACCTCGCTGCGACCCTCGGCCTGTGCCGCCGAGAGTTCCAGGTCCAGCGCGTAGTTCTTGCCAAGGATACCAGCGGCAATCGTCGAGGCTACGCCCGTGTTCGGAGCAGCGGGGAGATTGACGTTCATGCCCGAGATCAACGGATACGTGCTGCTGGTGGTTCCGTTCGCGATCTGCTGCGTCGTAGGAATGCCGCTGCCGACGGACAGCACCTGCCCGCTGGGGTTAACCTGTCGGCCGGCAACACCCCACATCACGCCCAAGTCGCGCTCGAACGAGTCGCTGGCGATCACGATGCGGGATTCGATCATGACCTGCTGCACTGGGCGGTCAAGCTGCGAAATGATCGTGCGCAGCTCAGCCGTCTTTTCCGCCGTGTCGTTGATCAGCAACGTGTTGGTGCGCTGATCATAAGTAACACTGCCGCGAGGGGAAAGGAAACCACGGTGAGTACTCGCCTCGCCCGAACCACCAGCACTGCCAGCACCACCAGCAATACTTTGCATGCTGCCAGTCGTCAACAACTTGGCAATATCCACCGCCTTGCCATAGCTGATCGGCACATAAGTGGTGATCAACGGCGCAGTATCTTCGGCCTTGAAGCGGGCATCCGCAATATTTTGCTCGTAGTCGGCCAGTTCCTTCTGCGGGGCGATCCAGATCACGTTGCCATCACGGCGCTTGTCCAGACTCTTGGCGCGCAGAATCACATCCAGCGCCTGGTCCCACGGCACATTATTCAGGCGTAGCGTGATACTGCCGCCGACGGTATCGGAGGCCACCATGTTCAGCCCGGAATAATCGGCCAGCAACTGCAGCACGGAGCGTACCGGGATGTCCTGGAAGTTGAAGGTCACGCGGTTGCCCGTATACACCGGCTGTGCAAACGAACCCGGGTTCGTATCCTTCGACGCCTGCTTCTTGGGCGTGACCTCGACGACATATTGATTGGCAGTCTGGTAAGAAGAGGTTTCCACGTCCCCGCTATAAGCGATATCGACGTGCACGCCATTGGGCGTGGACCGCGGCGAGATCGACTGCACGGGCGTGGCGAAGTCGAGCACATTCAAACGCTTGGCCTGGTCGGCCGGCATTTGCACGTTGTCGATATCCACGCTGATGCTGCCATCCTGCCGATGCATATTGGCATTGGCGCCGGAACCGTTGAAATTGATCAGCACGCGGCCAGAACCGTTGGCGCCACGCTGGAAATCGATATTAGTGATCGCAGGACCGTTCAATGCCGAAGGCAGCGCCTTGGACGGATCGATGGTCGACGCCGTCGTCATCGGCTGCGTCTGCGCACCATTGTTAACATCCAGTACCAGATTGTTGCCCTCGACGTGCGACTTGTACGTCGAAGCCTGCATCAGCTCGACCACCACGCGCGTGCGGCCACCAGCGGCGACGGCTGAGACGCCGCTGGTGGTGCCGACGCCGATATCCTGGTGACGCGCCGCGTCGTTCACCGTATCGGGAAGATCGATGGCGATTCGCGGAGGATTGTCCGTGGTGAAGATATTCGGCTGTGGAACCTGGCTGTTGTCGAAGCTCATGCGCAACTCGACACGCCCACCAGGCAGGCTCTTATAGGTGATGTTTTGCAGCGTACTGGTCGCTGTGGCAGCTTGCGCCCAGCCAACTGCGCCGAACATCATCATCGTCATCAGGCAACGGCTAGCCAGGTGCATGGCTCGGCTCCGGACTGGTTTGATTGAATTAGTCATTGCATCAGCCCCTGTATTTCTATTTCGCGTTCGCGACGAGCGCGATGCTGGCCGGACGTTCCATCCAGCCGCCATTGCCGTTGGAAACCAGTTCGACCAGATCGACCCGATCGCTGCTGATGGCAGTGATGCGGCCATAGTTCTGGCCCATGTATTCGTTAGTGCGCATGCGATGGATCACTCCGCCCGGATCCTTGATCAAGGCTTCCATGTTGGCACCAGCACCGATCGTGCCAACCATCTTCAAGCTATCCAGCGAGTAGGCCTCGAGCGGTTGCCGGGCTCGGCCTTCGTCCGGCCGGGGACCGTTGTTCTGGTTGAGCTCGTCCGGACTGGGACTGAACGGGTCGCGTTTGTCCTGGTCGTTGTAGACGAATGTCTCGAAGGTCTTGATGACCGGCAACGGCGGAATGGGAGCGCCCCGCTTGGCCTTTTCCTGCGCGACCCAGTCGTGCAGGTCGGACGTGCCACGGGTGCAGCCGGCGAGCGCAAGCAAGGCGCCTGCCAAGAGGCATGCCTTCGCCACACGGAGGGGTTTCATGGCAGATACGTTGCTCATTTCCGCCCCCCAAATTTCTTGTTCTTCTCTTTGGCCGCGGCCTCGCTCGTTTCCGCATCGTCGAGATAGCGGTAGGTCTTTACCGTGCCTTGCAGCACCAGCAGCTGGTTGGGGCCCGGTTCCGCTCCCTTGCCGGTCGGGTTATACGGTGTGAGCGACACGTCGTGCATGGTGAGAATCACCACCCGCGGCAGCGAAGCCACGCCACTGATGAAGGTGCCGAATTGATGGTAGGTACCAATCATCTTCAACTGAATCGGCTTCTCGGCGTAGAAGTCCTTGACGACCTCGGTGCCGGGCTGGAACAGCTCCTGCTGCAGGCCGGCAGAAAGTGCCGTCTGCGAGACATCCACCAGCAGCTCGGGCATTTCGGTCTTGCTCGGCAGCTGACGGAGCAACTGGCGGAGCATGTCCTTCATCTCGTCCAACTGCTGCTGCAGCGCCTCGAGATTGACCGACTTGGCCTGCTTTTCCGAAAACTCCTGCTTCAGCTTGTCTTCCTGGCCGACGAGGCCCTGCAACGAGTCCTGCTGATTGCTGATAAACAGATACCAGCCGAAGAACACGATGACGACAAACAAAAGTGCGGTAAAAAAGGTTTTGACTGACTTGGGCCAGCCACCTACGTTGTTGCGATCCAGACTGCGCAGATCGTCGAGGAGTTTCATGCCTTGGCTCCTCCCTTGACCGGTGCAGCACTAGGTTTGGTTGCAACTGGCGCAACTGCCTGAGGACTTGCAGCAGGTTTTGCAGGGACCACAGGTGTAGTCGCCGAACTGCTACTGCTCGATGAAGCCGGCGCCACGCCTTGACCGGTGCCGTCGTCCGACTTGGGTTTTTGCAAGGCAACGGTCAAGCCGAACGTGAACGGCATGCGCGACGCGTCGTGGGTGTTCTCGGTCTTGCTGAGGTCGGTCTGCCCCATCCACGGCGACGCCTCGATGTTGCGCATGTAGTCGGCGACGCTGGCATTCGACTGCGCTACACCGTCGAGCACCATGGTGTCGCCGGCCTGCTTGATCGAAGTCAGGCGTGCACTACCCGGTATGGTCTTAACCAGTTCGTCGAATAGATGCACCATTTGCGAACGATTGGCTTGCAATTGCTCGATGATCTGTTTGCGCGCCAGCAATTGCGACCGCACCTTTTCCAGGTCGCTGATCTTGGTCAGGCGCTCATCGACCTGTTTGATCTGATCTTTCAAATAAGCGTTGCGCTCGTTCTGGTTGTCGATGCGCATGCCCATCCAGAAGCCCCACAACAGCAGGAATCCGATGGCAGCAAGCGCAACGGCGCCCAGCTGCATGAAAAACTCGCGCTGCCGCTGCTTGCGGCGCTCGGCGCGCCAGGGAAGTAGGTTGATGCGTGCCATCAGTCGAAACTCCTCATGGCGAGTCCGACCGCGATCATCAGCGCCGGCGCATCCTGGGTCAGCGACTGCGCCTGCACGCGGCTGGACAGCGACATGCGGGCCAACGGATTGGCAACGATGCACGGCAAACCGAGCTGCTCTTCCAACATCGCGGTAATGCCATCGATCGATGCACAGCCGCCCGCAAGGACCACCTGGTCGACCTTGCTGTATTCGCTGCCCGCGTAGAAGAACTGCAGCAGGCGGCTGATCTGCTGGACCAGCGATTCCTTGAACGGCTGCAGGGCCTCGGTTTCGTAGGACTCGGGCAACCCGCCCTTGCGCTTGGCACGGCCGGCTTCTTCGTAGGACAAGCCGTAGCGCCGCATGATTTCATCGGTGAGCTGCTTGCCGCCGAAAACCTGCTCGCGCGAGTAGATGGTGCGCTGGTTCTTCAGCACCGAGAGCGTGGTCATGGTCGCGCCGACATCGACCACCGCCACCAGGGCATCGCGGCCGACGTTCAGCTGATCGGCGATCAGCGTGAACGCGTTCTCCATGGCGAACGCTTCCACGTCGATGACCTGCGCCGTCAGACCGCCCAGGTCGAGTGCGGCAACGCGCATGTCGACGTTTTCGGTACGCGATGCGGCCAGCAGCACGTTGTTCATTTCGGGGTTGTCGCGAACCGGCCCCAGCACCTCGAAATCGAGGCTAACTTCCTCGATCGGGTACGGGATGTACTGGTTGGCTTCCACCTGGATCTGGCTTTCCAGATCCTCGTCGGAAAGTTCGGCGGCCATCGGCACTATGCGCGTGATCACGGCTGAACCCGCAACCGCGGCGGCTGCGTGCTTGATCTTGGCGCCGGAACGGGCCAGTGCGCGTCGCACCGCCTCGCCGACGGCCTCGACCTCGACGATGTTCTTCTCGACGACGGCGTTAGGGGGCAGCGGCTCGATCGCGTAGTGCTCCACGCGATAGCGGCCTCCGGTCTGACTGAGCTGCAGCAACTTGACGGCCGTCGAACTGACGTCGACACCAACGAGCGGCGGCTTCTTGGGTGTAAAGAGCCCCACGGTTTTTCCCCCTTGACCCCTGGCGCTTCCGCCAGTAACTGGCAGGATTGCCGGATCATTAGATCCAAAAATTAACGCAATAGCAACGGCCTACACGATCTTCTTCGAGACTTTTGGCGTGATGGCCTGCACATTTGGACCACCTCGCCGGATACCGCGATTAAGGTTTTGCTAATCCGTCGCTAATGGCGCACATACTGCAACATCTATACTCTGGGCTGTTTTGACTCAGGTCTCGCTACAACCACATGACGCGAATTCTGAAAGCCCTGCTGCGCTGGTTCCTCATCCTTGGCTTCAGCGGGCTCCTCCTGATCGCCGCCGCCGCAGGCGTCGCCTATTGGCTGGTCGCCCCCCGACTCCCCTCGGTGGCGGTGCTCAAGGACTACCACATGCAGGTGCCACTGCGCATCCTGAGTGCCGACGGCAAGCTGGTCGCAACCTTCGGTGAGACGCGCCGCATCCCCGTTTCCATGGACCAGGTGCCGGACATGCTCAAGCATGCCGTGCTCTCGGCCGAGGACGCCGACTTCTACAGCCATCCGGGCGTCGATTGGCGCGGGGTCATGCGCGCCGGCTTCCACGTGGTGGCTTCCGGGGGCAACAAGACCCAGGGTGGCTCGACCATCACCCAGCAAGTCGCCCGCAACTTCTTCCTCAGCCCGGAAAAGCTGTACTCGCGCAAGCTGATCGAGATGTTCATCGCGCTGCGCATGGAGGGTGAGCTTACCAAGGACCAGATCCTGGAGCTCTACCTCAATAAAATGTTCCTGGGGCACCGCTCCTACGGGATCGCCGCCGCCGCCGAGTATTACTACGGCAAGCGGCTGGACCAGCTGACCATCGCCCAGTGCGCGGCCATTGCCTCCACCTTCCAGTTGCCCTCGGCGGTCAATCCGCTCACCAATACCCCCCGCCTGGTCGCCCGTCGCAATTGGGTTCTCGGCCAGATGCTGGAACATCGGTACATCAACCAGGCGCAGTATCAGGAGGCGATCAACGCCCCCGACGATGCCGGCCCGCACGAGCAGCCGATCCAGGTGGACGCCCCCTATCTGGCCGAAATGGTCCGCCTGCAGGCGCTTGACAGGCTCGGCAACGATGCACTGACCGAAGGCTACGTGGTCAAGACCACGATCCTCAGCACCCGCCAGGAAGCCGCCGTCGCCGCAGTGCGCGATGGCCTGTCGATCTACGACCATCGCCATGGCTGGCGTGGTCCGGAGGCCCACCAGGAACTCCCTCCGGGGGCCGGAAGTGCCGATTACAGCAATCTCCTGTCCAGCTATACGGATGTCGCCGGCCTGGTTCCGGGCCTGGTCATCGCCTCCTCGGCCAGCGAGGCGTCGGTCTACCTGCCCGACAAGCAGACCATACAGCTCAGCCTCGGCGCCATGGACTGGGCGCGCCCCTATCTGAGCGACAGCCGCGTCGGCGCAGCACCCAAGGCGGTCAATGAGGTGCTCAAGCCCGGCGACATCGTCCGCGTGATTCGCGACGACAAGGGCAACTGGCAGCTCACCCAGATTCCCAAGGCACAGGCCGCACTGGTTTCGCTCGATCCGGAAGACGGCGCCGTCCAATCCCTGGTCGGCGGCTTCAATTTCCAGCGCAGCAAGTTCAATCGTGCGGTGATGGCGGCGCGCCAGCCGGGCTCCAGCTTCAAGCCGTTCATCTATTCGGCGGCGTTCGAACGCGGCTACACCGCCGCCTCGATCGTCAATGACGCTCCGTTGGCCCTACCCGACCCCTCGCAGCCGAACGGGTTGTGGACCCCCTCCAACGACGACAACAAGTTCGCCGGCCCGATGCGCCTGCGCGAGGCACTGATCGAGTCGAAAAACCTGGTGTCGGTGCGCCTGCTGGACGCCATCGGCGTGCGTTATGCCCGCGACTACGTCACCCGCTTCGGCTTCCCGCTCGATGCCCTGCCGAACAACCTGTCCATGGCGTTGGGCACGGCCTCGGTTTCGCCGCTGAGCATGGCCCGCGGTTATTCCGTGTTTGCCAACGGCGGTTACCTGGTCACCCCGTACTTCATCAGCGAAATCGATGACCGGGACGGCAAACCCGTCTACGTCGCCAACCCGGCCCGGGCATGCGCCAATTGCCAGGCGCGCTTGCTGCAAAACACCCCGCCCGCGCCTCCGCCGGCCAACTTGCTGACCAATGGCGTACCGGCTGGCTCTACCAGCACCCCCGCCTCGTCCAGCAGCACGTCGATGGCCGAAGAGACGGCACTTCCCGCCGACGCCCACGGCGGCGAAGCCGCCCCCGTGCTGGCGCCGCACGTCATCGATATCCGCAACGACTACCTGATAACGTCCTTGATGAAAGATGTCATCCAGTCGCCCATGGGTACCGGCTACGCCGCCAAGGTGCTCAATCGCCCCGACCTGGCCGGCAAGACCGGTTCCACCAACGATCATCGCGATGCCTGGTTCGTCGGCTTCAACGGCAACCTGGCTACCGCCGTATGGGTGGGTTTCGACGACTTCGGCTCCCTTGGCAAGGGCGAGTTCGGCGCCAAGGCTGCATTGCCGATCTGGATCGACTACATGGGCGACACCCTCAAGGGGCTACCGGAAAGCAGCCTGCCGATGCCCCCCGGCATCACCACCGTGCAGATCAATCGCGAAAGCGGCCTGCCGACCGAGCAGGGCGATCCGGATGCCATGTCCGAAATCTTCAAGGTGGAAGACGTCGACCGCCTGCACAACCAGGCCCAGCAACAGCAGCAGCAGAACCAGGATCAGCAACAGGCCAACGACATCTTCTGACCGAAACTGAACGTTCGTTTCGGAACGTACCGGCCGGAAGCCCTTGGGCCCGGCCGGTTGAAGCTGTACCGGATGAGTTGAGAAAGTGCAGTAAAGCACGTTCTCAACATCCTGATAATTTTCGGGTAGTCTTGCCTTCGGACGCGCAATTTGAGGGCCGTAGCCATGGCACGAGGCGAACACCATCGCATCCACGCACACGATCGTGTGCAGCGCAACCGGTTACGCGTCGCCCAGGAAGCGGCGCGACTGATGAGCGAACACGGCATCCGTGACTTCCACCACGCCAAACGCAAGGCCGCCGAACGCTTGGGCGTCCTCGACGAACAGGCGCTCCCCCGCAATCACGAAATCGAGCAGGCGCTGCGCGAGCACCAGCGTCTTTTCCAGGGCGACAGCCAACCGCAGTTGCTCAAAGCCAGGCGCGAGGCGGCCATTGAGGCCATGCGCTTCCTGCAAGACTTCGAACCGCGACTGGTAGGTGCCGTGCTCGACGGGACTGCCGATTCGCACTCGGCCGTCTGTCTGCACGTTTTCAGCGACGATCCGGAAGCCATCGTCATCTTCCTGCGCGAACGCGGCATACCGGTCGAAACACAGACCCGCCGCCTGCGCATCAGTCGCGAAGAACAAGTGGAATATCCCGTGCTGCTGTTCGCCGCCGACAACCTTCCCTTCGACCTGACCGTGCTCCCGCACGACGCACTGAGGCAGGCCCCGCTCGACCGCATCGATGAGAAACCCATGCGCCGAGCATCATTGGCCATGGTTGAAATCATGCTGGCCGAGGAGGAAGGCGAGCAGGACGAATTTGAAAGGAAGCTCGCAGCAGCCTTGCGCTAACTGGCACACCAAGGCTTGCAAACAAAAACGCCCGGCATAGCCGGGCGTTTTTGCACGTGCCTCAACGCAATGATCAGCGCTTGTCCATCGGCGTGTAATCGCGCTTGTCCGAACCCACGTACAACTGACGCGGACGACCGATACGCGAACCGGGCGTTTCGTGCTGTTCGATCCAATGAGCGATCCAGCCGGCCGTGCGCGCAATGGCAAACATCACCGTAAACATCTCGGTCGGAATGCCCAGCGCCTTGTAGATGATGCCCGAGTAGAAATCGACGTTCGGGTACAGCTTGCGCTCCACGAAGTAATCGTCCTTCAGCGCCGCCTCTTCCAGCTTCATCGCCACGTCGAGCAGCGGATCGTTGACGCCCAGCTCCGCCAGCACCTTGTGGCACATCTCGCGGATGATCTTGGCGCGCGGATCGAAGTTCTTGTACACGCGATGGCCAAAGCCCATCAGGCGGAAGTTGTCGTTCTTGTCCTTCGCGCGCTTGACGGCCGTTTCCACCTTGTCCGGCGTACCGATCTCTTCGAGCATCTTCAGCACGGCTTCGTTGGCGCCGCCATGGGCGGGACCCCACAAGGCGGTAATGCCGGCGGCGATCGACGCATACGGGTTGGCACCGGTGGAACCGACCAGACGCACCGTGGACGTGGAGGCATTCTGCTCGTGGTCGGCGTGCAGGATGAACAACAGATCCAGCGCCTTGGCGGCCACCGGGCTGAGCGTCAGCGGCTCGCTGGGCACTTCGAACATCATGTGCAGGAAGCGATCGACGTACTCGAGGTTGTTGCGCGGATAACGGAACGGCCAGTCGACCGAATAGCGATAGCAGGCTGCAGCGATGGTCGGCATCTTGGCGATCAGGCGGATCGCGGCCAGCTTGCGGTCTTCCGCGTTATCGACGTCCAGATCGTCGTGATAGAACGCCGACAGCGACGCCACCGATGCGGCCAGCATGGCCATCGGATGAGCGTCGTGGTGGAAGCCTTCGAAGAATCGCTTGAGCGATTCGTGGATCATCGTGTGGTGCGTGATGTCGTTTTCGAACGTAGCGAACTGGCTCTTGTTCGGCAGCTCGCCGTTCAACAGCAGGTACGACACTTCGAGGAAGCTCGACTTCTCCGCCAGCTGCTCGATCGGGTAGCCGCGATACATCAGCACGCCCTGATCACCATCGATGTAGGTGATGGCGCTCTTGGTGCTGGCGGTGCTGCCGAACCCCGGATCGTAGGTGAAGTGCCCGGTGTCCTTGTACAGCGGGGCGATGTCGATGCAGGCGGGACCAATCGTACCGGTCAGCAACGGGAGTTCGCTGCTACGGCCGTTGGACTCATCTACCAGCTTGACGGACTTTGAATCGGACACGGAAACCTCCTACACATGGGTCGCCGCCGGGGTAGCCGCGGAACGGCAACCAGCCGGCGAAGGAAAGGCGCGCCGTCGCGGGGAATCGACGATGCATCCCATCCATTATCGCACAACGGCAGATGAACATCCGAGGCCGCATGGTCCAATTGACACACGAAAAAACACAGGGCAGGCGCTCGGCCTGCCCTGTGTGGAACAGCTAACCCGCCGATGACAGCAGGTATGCAGAATGCTTACTTCTGCGCGTAGCGGCGACGGAACTTGTCCACGCGGCCACCAACGTCAAGCGTCTTCTGCTTGCCGGTGTAGAAAGGATGCGAATGGCTGGAGATATCCACCTTGATCAGCGGGTACTCGTTGCCGTCTTCCCACTTGATGGTTTCCTTGGAGGCAATCGTCGAACGCGTCAGGAACGCGAACTCGGACGAGAGATCCTGAAACACCACCTGACGGTAATTCGGATGGATATCGGGCTTCATGACAGACTCAAAGCGGTGGGTGAAAAGAGCGGCATTATATTGACCATCCAAGCACTTAGTCAACCCGCCCTGCCCTGGCGCCAATCAGGGGCAATGGCACGTTTCAGGCCGCCCCATCCGCGCCCAAGGCCCGGCGCACCATCGCCGCAAACCTCGGCTGATCCAGCTCGAGCACGACATTGGCCTGCGCCGGCCGTTTCAGGCGGCCCTGCCAATCCACCACCGTGGCGCCGCGCGTCAGGCGTCCATCCAGCTCCACTCCGACGTGACGGCGTTCGCTGCGCACGACCACGGACGGATCGATCGCCACGGCCATCGCCAACGCATCGGCGGCAATGATGCCACGCCGGCCGCTGCGTCGATTGGTCTCCCGCGCCACCTGGAATGCCCGACCGAAAAACGCCGCCCGTCGATCGCCCTGTGCCAACCATTGATCGAAATCGGCCTCGTCGAAGGCATGCCGAAGGGTGAGTTCCCAATCGACCAGGTCAAATTCCGGGAACCCCTCGAACACGACGTGCGCCGCCTCAGGATCGAAGCCGACGTTGAATTCGGCAGGCACCCGGCCGGTATTGCCGTGGCCGGTCACGGCCCCACCCATCACCACCAGACGCTTCACCCGCTGCGGCAACGAAGGATCGAGCTTCAACGCCAAGGCGAGATTGGTCAGCGGCGCCAGCGCCACGAGGGTGATTTCCCCCGGATGCTCACGGGTCAGACGCAACAGCGCCAGCGCGGCATGCTCGTCGTCAATGCGGCTGCCCGGCTCTGGAAAACCGACGTCACCCAAACCATCGCGGCCATGCACGAACGCCGCATCCTCTTCCGGAAGACGCACCAGCGGAGCAGGACAACCGGCAAACACTGGAGTCGACGCCCCCACCAGATCCACCAGCGTGCGTGCGTTGCGCACCGTATGCGAAAGCCCGACATTGCCTGCGGCAATGCTCAGCCCCAACACGTCGGCGTGCTCGTGCGCCATCAGAATGGCCAGCGCGTCATCCACACCGGGATCGGTATCGATCAGAAGTAGCGGCTTGCTCATGGGAATTCCTTGCGTGGGCGGGCTAGCTTATTGCGGCCAAGCAAAGGCGAACAAGCATGCTATCCGCGCTCAAGCGTTGACGTACCGAGCAGCGCCGCCGATCCAACGCTCAATCAGACGCCCTGCTCGTTCGGAATGATGCGCCAGCATCTGTTCGCCGACGCGCTGAACCGCCGGGAGCAAATGCGCATCGCGCGCAAGATCGGCCATGCGGAAGCTGAGTTGCCCGGTCTGCCGCGTACCCAGCACTTCGCCGGGACCGCGCAACTCCAGATCTTTTTCGGCGATGCGAAAGCCGTCGTTGGTTTCACGCATCACTTGCAGGCGCTCGCGCGCCAGCTGCCCCAAAGGAGGCTGATAGAGCAGCACACAATTGGACGCCACCGCGCCGCGCCCGACGCGCCCTCGCAATTGATGCAATTGAGCCAGGCCAAGGCGCTCGCTGTTTTCAATGACCATCAGGCTGGCGTTGGGCACGTCCACGCCCACTTCGATCACCGTAGTGGCCACCAGCACCGACAACTCGCCGAGCTTGAAAGCATCCATGATCGCCTGCTTTTCCTTGGGCTTCATGCGCCCGTGGATCAGGCCGACTTTGCAATCGGTCAACGCGTGCGTCAGCTCCGCATGCGCCGCCTCGGCGGCCTGTGCGCGCAACTGCTCGCTTTCCTCGATCAGGGTGCAGACCCAATAGGCCTGTCGCCCTTCCATGCAGGCGACGTGAATGCGCTCGACAACCTCTTCGCGACGCGCGTTGGAAATCGCAATGGTCTGCACGGGAGTGCGTCCCGGCGGCAGCTCATCGATCGCGGAAATATCCAGATCGGCATAAGCGCTCATCGCCAGCGTGCGCGGAATCGGCGTCGCAGTGAGCACCAGCTGATGCGGCACCAGCTCGCCCTCCAGCCCTTTGTCGCGCAACGCAAGGCGCTGCTGGACACCGAAGCGATGCTGCTCGTCAACGATCACCAGGCCAAGGCGCGCAAACTCGACCCCTTCCTGCATCAAGGCGTGCGTGCCGATGACGATCGATGCTCCGTCGGCAACCCGCTGCATCGCCTGCTTGCGCGCCTTGCCCTGCTGCTTGCCGGCGAGCCATTCCACCGCGATATCCATCGGCTCCAGCCAGTGGCGGAAATTGCGCAGATGCTGTTCGGCCAGCAATTCCGTGGGGGCCATCAAGGCGACCTGGTAACCCGCCTCGACGGCCGACAATGCCGCCGCACAAGCCACCGCCGTCTTGCCCGATCCCACGTCGCCTTGCACCAGGCGCAGCATGGGTCGCGGCTGGGAGGTATCGACCGCCACTTCCTTGCTCACGCGCTGCTGCGCCGCAGTGAGCTTGAACGGCAGCGCATCCAGCCAGCGTTTGCGCAGCCTGCCCCGGCCACCGAACGCCGGCGCTCGGCGTTCGCGCACGGCCGCGCGCAATCGTTTCAGGCTCATGTGCTGGGTAAGCAGCTCTTCGAAGGCCAGGCGCTGCTGCGCGGGATGCCGCCCTTGCGAGAGCTGATCCACGTGAGCATCCGGCGGCGGGCGATGGACGTAAAGCAACGCTTCGCGCAGCGAGGTCAACCCGCATTCGGCGCACAGCGACGGCGGAATCAACTCCAGCTCCGCTTCCGCCGGCAGTCGTTGCAACGCCTTTGCCACGACGCCGGCCAACCGCTTCTGTCCCAGCCCCTCGGTGGTCGGATAAACCGGCGTCAGGCATTCGTCGAGGGTCACCTCGGCACCTTCATCCAGTCGCCGATACTGCGGATGCACCATTTCCAGACCGCCCGCACCCTGACGCACTTCGCCATAGCACAACAGCCTGATGCCGACGCGAAACTGCTCGGCCTGGGAGCGATTGAAGTGGAAGAAGCGCAACAGCAAGGTGTTCATCACACCGTCGCCAATCGCCACCTTCAACTGCGGGCGATAGCGAAAACCCTTTTCGACCGCCTCGACGACACCCACCACTTGCGCACGCATGCCCGGGCGCAAATCGCCCAAAGGCATGAGATGCGTGCGGTCCTCATAGCGCAACGGCAAATGGAACCACAGGTCCTGCACGCAATGCAGCCCGAGGCGCGCCAAGGCATCGACCAGGGCCGGCCCTACGCCGCCCAGGCTGCCCACCGGCAAACCGCCGGGATCGGCAGCGGATTCAGTCGACGCTTCGGTGCGGGAAACGGCCATCGATGCAAGACTAACCGAGCGGCGTCACGTCGGCAGCGTGATTGCCGACGAACGTTGTCGGTTATCAACGCGCTGATCGATCAGTCCAGCACCATCACCGCGTCGACCTCCACCTGCGCGCCCTTCGGCAAGCCGGACACCTCGATGGTGGAACGAGCAGGATACGGTTGCTGGAAGTACTCACCCATTACTGCATTGACGGCGGCGAAGTTCGCCAGGTCCGTCACGTAGATGCCCACCCGCACGATCTGCCCCAGCGAGCCGCCGGCAGCCTGCGCCACGGCTACCAGGTTGTCGAACACGCGGCGCGTTTGCGCACTGATATCGCCCTCGACCAAGGCCCCGGTGGCGGGATCGAGCGGAATTTGCCCGGAAAAATACACCGTATTGCCGGCACGCACGGCTTGCGAGTAAGGGCCAATGGCAGCCGGAGCCTTGTCGGTGGAGATGATCGCGCGAGACATGGGGATGATCCGTAGTGGCTAAGCCCAGGAGTTTAGCGGGGAACGGAAAAAACCTGCACCGTCCGCGCCGGTTACAAGGGATACCGATAGGCGCCGCTAACCACACCGGTCCGCCGCACACGCCGGATCACTTCGGCCAGGTGCTTGCGATTCTTCACCTCGATGGTGAACAGCAGCGTGGCCGCCGCCATGTCGCGCTCGACGTATTCCACGTTTTCGATATTGGAATCGGCAGCCGCGATGGCCGCCGCCACCGTCGCCAGCACACCGGGGCGATTGATGACTTCGATGCGCAGCTCGGCGCGGTAATCGCCCTGCACGTCGCGGTCCCATTCGATCTGCACGCAGCGCTCGGAGAACTTGCGCAGCTCGACCACGTTGGGGCATTCGGTGCGATGCACAACGATGCCCTTGCCGGGCGAGAGATAGCCGATGATGTCGTCGCCAGGCAGCGGATGGCAGCAATTGGCGAAACTCAGCACGCCGCGCTCGGCACCGGTGATGCGAATTTTTTCCGCGACGTGGGTGATCGGCGCGCCACGCGCCGTGGCACCGCGCGAAGCAACCAGCTGGCTGGCCACCTGGTCGGGCATCCGGTTGCCCAGGGCGATATCCGAGAGCAGTTCTTCCAGGCGCTTGAATTTGGATTTGTGCAGGAATTTTTCCAGCGCTTCGGGCTGGATCGAATCCAGGCTGGTGCCTAGCACGTCGAGTGCGCGATCGAGCATGCGATGCCCGAAATCGACCGCGTCCTCGTGCTGCAGGTGCTTGAGGTATTGGCGAATGGCGGTGCGCGCCTTGCCGGTGACCACGAATTCCAGCCAGGCCGGATTGGGAACCGCCGACGGCGCCGTGATGATTTCGACCAGTTGGCCCGACTCCAGCCGCGTGCGCAGAGGCAGCAGCTTTTTGTCGACGCGCGCCGCCACCGCGTGATCGCCCACATCGGTATGTACGGCGTAAGCAAAGTCCAGCGCCGTGGCATTGCGAGGCAGGGACAGAATGTCGCCGCGCGGCGTGAAGAGGTAGGTTTCATCCGGGAACAGGTCGATCTTCACGTTCTCGATGAATTCCGCCGCCTCCGGCGTATTCGCCTGGCTGTCGGCGAGCGCGGCAAGCCATTCGCGCGCACGAGCCTGCGCACTGTTGGCCGGTCCACTTTCCGTCTTGTACGCCCAGTGCGCCGCCACGCCGCGCTCGGCTACCGAATCCATTTCTTCGGTGCGAATCTGCACCTCGATCGGCGCCCCGAACGGCCCCAGCAGCACGGTGTGCAGCGACTGATAGCCGTTGGCCTTGGGAATGGCGATGAAATCCTTGAAACGGCGATCCACCGGCTTATACAGCGCATGCACCACGCCGAGCGCCACGTAGCAGCTCATCGCACTGTCGGTGACCACGCGAAAACCGTACACATCCATCAGCTGCGCAAAGCTTTTGTGCTCGCTGCGCATTTTCGAATAGATGCTCCACGGCGACTTGATCCGCCCCACCACGCGCACCGGAATATGCTCGTCGATCAGGCGCGCGGACAAGGCGCCTTCGATGCGCCCCATGGCTTCGCGGCGATTGCCCAGGGCAGCGCGAATGCGTTCGCTGATCACCCGGTAGCGGTCCGGATAAAGTGCGTGGAAGCCGAGATCCTGCAGCTCGGCCTTGATCTTGTTCATGCCCAGGCGCTGGGCGATGGGCGCGTAGATTTCCAGCGTTTCGCGCGCGATGCGCCGGCGCGAGTCGGATTCCTTCGCACCCAGCGTACGCATGTTGTGCAGGCGGTCGGCCAGCTTGATCAGGATCACGCGCAAGTCGCGCGCCATCGCCAGCAGCATTTTGCGGAAGCTTTCCGCATCCGCCTCCTGCCGGCTGGAAAAGCGCATCTTGTCCAGCTTGGTGACGCCGTCGACCAGTTCGGCCACGGTTTCGCCGAACTCGCCGGCCAGCGCGGCACGGCTCAACGAGGTGTCTTCCAGCGTGTCGTGCAGGATCGCCGCGATGATGGTCTCGGCATCCATGCCCATCTCGGCCAGGATGCCGGCCACGGCGATGGGATGGGTGATGTACGGCTCACCGCTCTTGCGCGTCTGACCTTCGTGCGCGACTGCGCCTACTTCATAGGCGCGCACCACGCGCGCGACGTGCTGCTCAGGCAGGTAGGCGATGCGCTCTTTCAGCGCCAGCACATAGGGCGGCAATACGGACGTATCCTCCGAAGCGGGATGCGTGGCCGCCGTCATGGATTCACGACGCCCGTTCAGGCGCTCGCCTCGCTGTCTAAAAGGTAACTGTCTGGATCATGGCAAACAGAATGCGGGACGCAACCTGCTTGCCCGGCATGGCCGGCGTGACGACTGGGTCGACAGCCGCCGCCTTCCATCAGTCGTCTCCGCCCTTGGAGAGATCGTCATCCACTTCCTGCGCAGCCCACTCCAGCGCTTCGCGTTCGGCGCGTTCACGTTCGGCACGGTCGATCTCGTCGATAGTGGCCTGGTCGATGCGGCGGTCGGCGATTTCGCGCAGTGCCAACACCGTCGGCTTGTCGTTGTCGGGGTTGACCGCCGGTTCAGCTCCGTTGGCCAACTGGCGGGCGCGCTTGGTCGCCATCAGCACCAGTTCGAAACGGTTGTTGACCACCTCGAGGCAGTCTTGCACGGTAATGCGGGCCATAGAAATCCTTGAACAATAAAAACTTATGCGGCCTTACAGTTTATCGGCCGGCCACTTGGCTGGCAATGCGATTGACTCTTATCATGTCGGGCTGCCGTACGCCAGCTCGAAACGCCGCCGTAAGTCGTGCAGAATATAAAACTAGAAAGTACAATTTTAAGAAAGCCTCCCAATTTGCAGCGGATCCCCCCATGCCCTCCCTGCCTCGTCGTATTTTGAGCCGCGTCCTCCCGCTTGCCGCCGTCACCCTGCTGGTCGGTTGCGCCATCGCGCCGCCGCGCACGGACGACCCGCTGGAGAAGTTCAACCGCAAGAGCTACGCCTTCAACATGGCGCTGGACAAGCACGTACTACGTCCGGTGGCCGTGGGCTACACCAAGGTCACCCCTAAGCCGGTGCAGACCGGCGTCAGCAACTTCTTCACCAATATCAAGCTGCCGATCAGCATCGCCAACAGCATGCTGCAGGCCCGCCCGAGCGATGCCATCACCGATACGGGCCGCTTCATGATCAACATGACGGTGGGCCTGGCGGGCTTCTTCGACCCGGCCACCAAGATGAAGATCCCGCTGAAGGAAACCGACTTCGGCATCACCCTGGCCCGTTGGGGCGTGCCTGAAGGCGATTACCTGATGATCCCCCTGCTGGGGCCGTCCACCTTCCGCGACGTCTGGCAGTACCCGGTTGACGGCTACCTGTTCGATCCCATCAGCTACTTCGAGCGCAATCACCAGTTCCATTGGGGCCAGTACTACATCCCCGAGGCGGTGTACTTCATCCAGATGCGTGCGCAGCTGCTCGATGCCGACAGCTTCCTGCAGTCGGCCTACGATCCCTATGCGTTCGTACGCGATGCGTGGCGCCAGACCCGTCTCAACAAGCTCTACGACGGCAACCCGCCCGCAGACGTCATGCTGAAACTGCAGCAGGGCCAGGGTTCGAACAACAACAACTCCAACCAGAATTTCGATCCCGCCGAACTGCTGAAAGAACAACAGCAGTGGGAGCAGAAGCAAAAGCAGAACCCTTCGAGCAAGCCGTCCGGAAACGAGTAAGGTCGGCGATTCATCGAAGGCAAAAAAACGGGGCTCAAAGCCCCGTTTTTATGCGTCCCGAAACAGCCCTTCCCTTAGTGCAGCATCGGCTCCACGCCGCAAACCTGCGCCAGCGCCTGCATGCCTTCCGGGACGTGGTGCACGGCGACCCGCTGGCCGCACTGGTCGGCTTCCGCCAGCGCCGCCAGTATGCAGGCCAGGCCGGCACTGTCGCAGATAACCACGCCGGACAGGTCCAGCGTGTGACGATCGTGCTTGTCGAATGCCGCGCGCATGGCCTTCAACGCGCTCGCCGCCGTGGCGAAATTCAAGGTACCGGACACGCTGACCGTGTCCGGTATGTTCGATGCGACCTGAAACTGGCCAGATTTACTTGGCGCCATTGCCCTTGTTGTCCTTGTCCATCTGCTGCAACACCTTGTCGCCACCGGATTCCAGATCCTGGATCAGCTTGTCGAGGCCTTCCTTCTTGATCTGGGCATCAACCTGGTTGCGATAGTTGGTGATGTAGGAAATACCTTCGATGATCACGTCATACGCCTTCCACTGACCGTCGGCGGTCTTGTGGAACACGTAGTTCACGGCGATCTGCTTCTTGTCGTCGGTTTCGACCTGGGTCTTCACCACGGTGTACTTGTCGTTGAGCTCGCCCTGGAACGGCAACACCTTCACCGAACCCTTGGAGTAGCTCAGTAACCCTTCCGCGTAACGGCTGGTCAGCGAGCTGTAGAACGCCTTGGCAAAGCGCGCGCGCTGCTCCGGCGTCGCCTCGCGGGCATGCATGCCCAACACCAGGATCGATGCCCAATCGGTATCGAAATGCGGCAGGAAAATCTGGTTGATCACCCCGACCAGCTTCTGCTTGTTGTTCTGCAGCTCGGCCTTGTGGTCGGCAATCTGGGTGTTGAGGTTGTTGACGATGTCCTGCACCACCGCTTCGGGTGTCGCTGCGTTGGATGCTTGTGCGCTCGATGCATCCTGCGCGAAGGCGGGAGCGGCGATCACGATGCTGCCCAGGGCGATGGCGGTGGCAATAGCCAGGTGACGCAACATGGATGACTCCTAGTAAGGCCGGCTCAATGCTTGCCGGCAGGGGTATTGGACGAACCGTTGCCACCGGCGTTGTTGGCGCCACTGGACGAACCATTCACCAGGAACTTGCCGATCAGGTCTTCCAGCTGCATAGACGACTGCGTCAGCACGAGCTGGTCACCATCCTTGAGGGAATTCGGCGAGCCACCGGGTTGGATCGCAACATACTGGCTGCCAATCAAACCACTGGTGAATATGGCGGCCGACGAATCGTCCGGGATCTGGCTGAACTTTTTATCGATGGCCAGGGTCACCTCGGCGTCGAGCTTGGTCGGATCGGCCTTGATCGAGGCCACGCTGCCGATGGCCACGCCGGACATCTTCACCGGCGCGCCCACCGAGAGCGCCCCCACGTTGGTGAAGTCGGCCTTGACCGAGAACGTGCCGCCGATCGCATCGGCAGCCCCGCCCGCACCCACGAACTTGCTGAGCATGTCTTCCAGCGACGTCGCCGAGCGGGTCAGGCCAAGGTGACCGCCATCGCTGACGAAGGTTTTTGCGCTGCCGAACTGCACGCCCACATACTGGTCGCCCAGCAATCCGCTGGTGTAGATCGTCGCTACCGAGTCAGTGGGGATCTGGCCGTATTTCTTTTCGATGGACAAGGTCACGTCGGCGACGTCCTTGCCCGGCTCCAGCGAAATCGACTGCACCTGCCCCACGCGCACGCCCGCCACCTTGACCGGCGCGCGCTCCTTCAGCTGCCCGACATTGGCGAACTGGGTCTGCACGGCATAGCTGGCGCCCTGGTGGCTGTTGGCGATCGAACTGGTCTGCGTGGCCAGATAAGCCAGCGCGGCAAATCCGAGCACGATGAACATGCCGGTGCCGACGGCATAGGATTTTCTCTGGCTCACGGCAAAGTCCTCAAAAAGAAGCAAATAGTCATGATGGTCACATCAGGAAGGCGGTGAGCACGAAGTCCAACGCGAGAATCGCGATCGACGAGGCCACGACGGTACGCGTGGTGGCATACGCCACGCCTTCGCTGGTGGGGGGCGTGGTATAGCCCTGGAACACGGCAATCAGCGCAATCACCGCACCGAAGGCGGCGCTCTTCCACACCACACCGCTGACGATGTCCTGCCACACGTCCACGGTGGCGGTCATGTTCGACCAGAAGGTGCCGTTATCGATGCCCAGCCAGGACACGCCCACCAGATGACCGCCGAAAACGCCCATGGCGCAGAACACGCAACACAGCAGCGGCATGGCGATCAGGCCGGCCAGGAAGCGCGGAGCGGCCACATAGGCGATCGGATCGACCGCCATCATTTCCATCGCGGCGATCTGGTCCGTGGCGCGCATCAGGCCGATTTCTGCGGTGATCGAAGTGCCTGCGCGGCCGGCAAACAGCAGCGCGGTCACCACCGGCCCCAGCTCGCGGTAAATGGCCAGCGCCACCACCGATCCGGTGGCGGAAGTGCCGCCGAAGATGGCCAGCACGTGATAGAGCTGCAGCCCCAGCACCATGCCCACGAACAAGCCGCAAGTCATGATGATGGTGAGGCTCATGGCCCCCACGAACCAAAGCTGGCGCACCGTTTCGCGCACGTAACGCATGCTGCGCGGAACGGACGCGAGGATGCGCAGCAGGAACAGCCCGCAGTGGCCGATCTGCGCCAGCGAATCCATCACCACATTATTGCTGCGTCCGGTTTGCGCGCTCATGCCTCACCTTGCTTGAAACCGAGGGCCTGCGCGTAATCGCCAGCCGGGTATTGGAACGGCACCGGGCCATCGGCCTCGCCCCCGAAGAACTGGCGCGTCCACGGCGAACCGTCGTCGGCGATGGTTTTCGGGTCGCCCTGGGCGACCACTTTGCCGTTGGCAATCAGGAAAACGTGATCGGCCACCTCTTTGATGGCCGCCAGCTCGTGCGCGACCAGCACGCTGGTGATGCCCAGCGTGTCGTTGAGCGTACGGATCAGCTTCAGCACCTGGTTGAGGGCGATCGGGTCCAGCCCCACGAACGGTTCGTCGTACAGGATCAGCATGGGGTCGAACACGATCGCACGCGCCAGCGCCACGCGCCGCGCCATGCCGCCGGACAGCTCGTTGGGCATCAGCGCGGCCGCACCGCGCAGGCCGACGGCCTGCAGCTTGGTGAGCACGATATTGCGGATCAGCACTTCCGGCAGCTTGGTGTGCTGGCGCAGCGGGAAGGCCACGTTCTCGAAGACGTCGAAATCGGTGAGCAGCGCGGAATTCTGGAACAGATAGCCGATGCGCTCGCGCAGCTGGAAAAGCTGGTCGCGGGACAGCTCCGGCACGTTCAGGCCATCCACCCGCACCTCGCCCCGGCCGCTGCGCATCTGCCCCGTAATGTGCTTGAGCAGGGTGGTCTTGCCGGTGCCGCTGGGGCCCATGATGGCCGTGACCTTGCCCCGCGGGATGTCCAGGTCCAGGG
Organism: Dyella mobilis; assembly: GCF_016904945.1. Lineage (GTDB taxonomy): Bacteria > Pseudomonadota > Gammaproteobacteria > Xanthomonadales > Rhodanobacteraceae > Dyella_B > Dyella_B mobilis. The sequence goes on along the minus strand of NZ_JADIKF010000039.1, from coordinate 230,414 downwards.
CGTCGAACACGGTCTTGCCGCTGAGCACCGTGGTGAGGCCACGGATGCGCACCAGGGCACGATCGTCGGACTTGGCGGGGACGGTAGTGGTCATAGGCGGGGGAGCAGCCAAAGTGTTGAAGTTAACTGAAGTGGGCATCCAATGCTATACGGACCAGTGTAGTAATCACCCGAGCCCAAAGAGAGCCTAGTCCTCGGCCAGAAGTTCCCCGATCAGGGCTTCATGCCGCTGGCATTGCAGTTCGCTGCGCTGGCGTACGGCCCGCACGATGGCCTGAATCCCGTCCAGCGCGTCCTCGAAACGATCGTTGACGACGATGTAATCGAACTCGTGGGCGTGGGCGATCTCGCCTCGCGAGTTGCGCAGGCGCCGCTCGATCACCTCTTCGCTGTCCGATCCGCGACCGCGCAGGCGCCGCTCCAGTTCGGTCCGCGACGGGGGCAGAATGAACACGCTCACGCAATCGGGCTTGGTCTTGCGGATCTGCGCCGCCCCCTGCCAATCGATTTCCAGCAGCACGTCGCGGCCCTGCTCCAACAACTCCTGCACCGTCTTGCACGAGGTGCCATAGAAATTGCCGTGCACTTCGGCGTGCTCGAGAAAAATGCCCTCGGCCACCTCGCGCTCGAACTCCGCGCGCTCCACAAAATAGTAGTGCCGGCCGTATTGCTCACCCGGCCGCGGCGGGCGCGTGGTGTGCGAGATCGACAGCGAAATGCCGGGTTCGCGCTCCAGCAAGGCATTGACCAAGGTGGACTTGCCCGCCCCGGAGGGGGCCGCCACGATAAACAGCGTGCCGCCGTGATTAGCCGACATGACGCGCAGCTCCTTCGTCCCCGCTGCCCCAGCCCCGATTAAAAAGGGGGAGGCGTCCTGGGGTAAGGGGCCACGATGAGCGTGGCGTCGCAGTAGCGCGCAGCGTTCTCATTCGATGTTCTGCACCTGTTCGCGCATCTGCTCGATCAGCACCTTCAGCTCAACCGCTGCGTTCGTGCTGCGCGCATCCACCGATTTGGAACCCAGCGTGTTCGCCTCGCGGTTGAACTCCTGCATCAGGAAGTCGAGGCGCCGGCCCACCGGCTCCTTGAGGCCCAGCACGCGACGCGTTTCGGTGATGTGGGTGCTCAACCGGTCCAGCTCCTCGTCCACGTCGGAACGGGTGACCTGCAAAACCAGTTCCTGCTCCAGGCGGCCAGGATCGGCGGGCTGCTTCAGGTCGGCCAGGCGCGATTCCAGGCGCGTGCGCAGCGCGACGCGAATCTCCGGCATCCACACACGCACGTCGGCGACGATGCGCTCGATGCCGTCCAGGCGCTCCCGCAAAATCTCGCCCAGCTTGGAGCCTTCCCGCTCGCGGGTTGCCGTGAGGGCATCCAGAGCGCGATCCAGCACGCCGAGCAAAGCGGCCTGCTGGGCGTCCTGATCCACTTCGGCATGCTGCAGCACGCCGGGGAAACGCAGCAATTCGGTGAATTCGACGCGCAGGCGCGGAAAACGGCTCTCCATATCCAGGGCCAGTTCGCCCAGGCGGGCGACCAGCACGTGGTCGACCTGCAGCGATTCGCCGCGCGACTCGCCACGGCGCACGATCACGTCCACCTTGCCGCGCGAGAGGCGCGTGGCAATGCGCTCGCGCAAGGCCGGCTCGAAATTGCGCAGGTCTTCGGGCAGGCGCGGGCTGATCTCCAGATAACGGTGGTTGACCGTACGCAGCTCGCACGTCAGCACCCCGGCGGGGGTAGCGGCCTCGGCGGAGGCGTAGGCAGTCATGCTGCGGATCATCGGGAAACGGCCTTGGGCGATGCTGAAAGGGGGCAATGGTAAACTGTCCCGCCCTGACTTGCCCAACCAAGCTCCTATGACAGTGTCCCGCCCTAGCGGTCGCGCCAACGATCAATTGCGTTCCATCTCGATCGAGCGCCACTACACCCGCCATGCCGAAGGCTCCGTGCTGATCGCCTTCGGCGACACCCGTGTGCTGTGCACCGCAAGCGTCGAAGACCGCCTGCCGCCTTGGCTGCGCGGCAAAGGCGAGGGCTGGGTCACCGCCGAATACGGCATGTTGCCGCGCGCCACCTCCTCCCGCACGCAGCGCGAGGCCACCCGCGGCAGCCAGGGCGGGCGCACCATGGAAATCCAGCGCCTGATCGGCCGCAGCCTGCGCGCATGCGTCGATCGCCAGGCGCTGGGTGAGCGCGTCATCACCCTGGATTGCGACGTGCTGCAAGCCGATGGCGGCACCCGCACGGCGGCGATCACCGGCGCCTACGTGGCGCTGGTCGATGCCGTCAGCGTCTTGATGAAGCGCGAGAACCTGCGGCGCAATCCGATCGTCGGCGCCGTGGCGGCCATTTCCGTCGGCGTGTATCAGGGCATGCCGGTGCTGGATCTCGACTACGCCGAAGATTCCAACTGCGACACCGACATGAACGTGGTGATGAACGACGGCGGCGGCTTGATCGAAGTGCAAGGTACCGCCGAAGGCCACGCCTTCCGCCGCGACGAAATGGACGCCATGCTCAATCTCGCCGAAAAAGGCATCGGCGAACTGGTGCGTTTGCAGCGCGAAGCACTGGAATCGAACTGACCCATGCAACGCATCGTTCTCGCCAGCAGCAACCGCGGCAAGCTTGCCGAATTCAACGCCCTGCTTGCCGACAGCCATTTTGAGGTGATTCCGCAGAGCGAACTGGGCGTCGAAGATGCCGAGGAGACCGGCCTCACCTTCGTCGAAAACGCGCTGCTCAAGGCGCGTCACGCATCTCGTATCACCGGGCTGCCGGCGCTGGCCGACGACTCCGGGCTCTGCGTCGCCCATCTGCGCGGCGCGCCCGGCCTGTACTCCGCGCGCTACAGCGGCGGCCATGGCGACAACGCCGCCAATAACGCCAAGCTGCTGCACGAACTCGACGGCATACCGGCTGAAGGACGCGGTGCGTTCTTCATCAGCGTGCTGGCCTTGCTCATGCATGCCGACGACCCTGCCCCGATCGTCGCCGAAGGTCGCTGGCATGGCCGCGTGCTGGAAGCGCCGCGCGGCACGCACGGCTTCGGCTACGACCCGCTGTTCCTGCCGCACGAACAGCTGCTCAGCGCCGCCGAGCTGGAACCGGTCGTGAAAAATCGCCTCAGTCATCGCGCGCAGGCCATGGCCCAACTGCATGCCCGCATCGCCGAACTGCGCGCCTGAGCCATGCCGCTGATCGCTCCACCGCTGGCCTTGTACGTGCACGTGCCGTGGTGCGTAAAGAAGTGCCCCTACTGCGACTTCAACTCGCACGGGATGCGCGGCGAGCCGCCGTATGCCGCTTACGTCGACACGCTATTAGCCGACCTGGACGCAGACCGTGCCGATTTTGGCGAAGCGCTGAACGGCCGTCCGATCGTCAGCGTCTTTTTCGGCGGCGGCACCCCCAGCCTGCTGCAGCCGGATCTGGTCGCCCGCTTCCTGGATGGCGTCCGCGAGCGCCTGCCGTTTGCGGAACATTGCGAAATAACCCTGGAGACCAACCCAGGCACGGTCGAGCATGGTCGTTTTGACGGCTACCTGGCGGCCGGCGTCAATCGCATTTCATTCGGCATCCAGAGTTTCGACGACGACAAGCTCAAGCGCCTGGGCCGCATCCATTCGGCCGGGGAAGCGCAAGCCGCGGTGAAATCGGCGCAGGACGCCGGCATCGGCAACATCAACCTCGACCTGATGTACGCCTTGCCCGAGCAATCGCTGGAGGGGGCGCTGGCCGACGTGGAGGGCGCACTCGCCCTGCGGCCCACCCACATCTCGCACTACCAGCTCACCCTGGAACCCAACACAGTATTCGCCGCGCACCCCCCGCCGCTGCCGGACGACGACGCGGCCTGGGCCATGCAGGAAGCCTGCGAAGCGCGGCTGGCCGAAGCCGGCTACGCGCAATACGAAATTTCCGCCTACGCCCAGCCTGGGCGGCGCTGCGAACACAACCTCAATTACTGGCGCTTTGGCGACTACCTGGGGCTGGGCGCCGGCGCGCACGGCAAAGTGACCGACGCCGTCGCCGGCAAGGTCTTGCGACGCTGGAAAACCCGCCACCCCAACGCCTACCTGGAAGCGGCCGGCGGCAAGACTCGTATAGGCGGGCATGCCGAGGTCGCCGCGGCGGAGCTGCCGTTCGAGTACGCACTCAACGCACTGCGCCTGATCGAGGGCGTTTCCATCGAAGACTTCAGCGCACGCACCGGGCTGCCGGTACAGCAGATCGCGCACCGCCTGACCGAAGGTTATCGGCGTGGCTGGCTGGTCGCCGATCCCGAGCGCCTCACCACCACCCCCCTGGGCCAGCGCTTCCTCAACGACGTCATCGCCAGCTTCCTGGACTGAATCTCTGCGTCGCATGACGGCAGGCCAGTTACCCCTTACACTTTCCACTGGGGAAAGATTGGGACCTGGGTCATGGATGTGGAATCGAAGGCGCATCCTTCTGCCGTTCGCGATCACGCTCGCCGCGCCTATGGCGAGGAGATGCCCGCGCGTGCGCGCAAACTGATCGACGCTGCCTGCACGCTGTGCGATCACTGGATCGAACCGACGCTGCGCCTGTGCCTGGATCGCTTCGACAAACGTCTCTACGAACAGGCTGAAAAATCGCGCAACCATCTCGAACAGCAGCGCTGTTTCGACAGCCGCAATCTCGTGCAGCAAGGTCGCGACGGCTTCATTCAATCGTTCGCGGCGCGTCTGCGCGACAGCTTCGAGCAAATGGGCCGCATCGACGATGACGAAGCGCCACAACCGCTGAGCCTGCAATCGCTGACCCTGCTCGACCGCACCGAACACGAATTGACCGCAGCGCTCGACAAACTCGCCGCGCGCACCGAAGCACACAACGGTGCCTTGTTGTCCGAGCTGTCCTATCGCCTTGCAGTCTTGGTGGGTGCGCCCCCGCTGGAAGGCATGGACCTGCCGCCGGGACCGCAAAACATTGCCCGCATCCTGCGCGCGGCCAGTGATCCGCTGAACTTGCCGATCGAACATCGACTGATGCTGTTGCAGGTGTTCGAAAACAGCGTCGGTGGCGCACTGGTCTCGCTCTACGACGGAATCAACGCCAAGCTGCTCGCCGACAGCATCCTGCCGCAATTTCGCGCCTTTGCCGCGGTACGGCCGAGCCACGGCCCGACGCAAAGCGGCAACGCGGCTGTTGCGCCGGGAGCCGCGCCAGCCGCAGCGGCAAACCCCGGCGAGCGCAGCGAACCCATCGCCGTGCTGGAAACGCTGCGAGACCTGCTGGCGCGGCAACATGCCAGCGCTGCGGCGCCCGCCCCCAACGCAGGCGCGCGCACCGCTACGCCGGAAGAGTTGCAGCTTGCATTGAGCGCCCTGCAGCAACACGTGGTGCAGGTTACCGACCACACCAGCCGCGAACTGCGCAGCGCCCAACGCCTGCACGAAGAACTGCTGCTGCAGCTCAACACCGGCCTTCCTTCCGGCGCGGCTCGCATGCAGCTCAGCGACGAACAAGGCGACACGGTGGAGCTTGTCGCCATGCTGTTCGAACAGCTCGCCACCCAGCTGCAACACGGCCCCGATGCGCGGCAGCTGCTCGGCAATCTGCAACTGCCGCTGCTGCGCCTGGCCATCCAGGATCGCGACTTCTTCGATCAGCGCGAGCACCCCGCACGCCAGGTGCTCGGCAAACTCGCCGAGACGGTCAATCATTGGCTTGCCGGTCCCAATGGCGAAACCGACCACCAATTGCTGGCCAAGCTCGGCCAGTTGGTGGAGCGCGCGCAGGAGGAGCCGCCGAGTGCCGGCCTCTACACCAGCCTGCTCGCCGACATCGACTACAACCTGTCGCAACTGACCCGCAAGGCACAGGCCTCCGAACGCCGCCACGTCGAAGCCATGCAGGGCCGCGAACGCCTGGAGCAGGCGCGCCAGCGTGCCGACGAGTTGATGGCGGAACGCTTCAAGCTCGCCTCGCCACGCGGCCTGCTGCGCACCTTGCTGGAACGCGCGTGGACCGATGTGCTGGCCCTGAACCTGCTGCGTCACGGCGAGCACAGCGATGGATTCCGGCAGCAACTGCGCGTCACCGACCAACTGCTGAACCAGTTCCCGGTGACCGATCCGGTGCAACTGCGGCACGAAGTGGAAACCGGCCTGCAGCAGATCGGCATGAACAGCGAGGAAGCAGAACAAGTCGCACAACGACTCATCGGCATCGAAACATCTCCCGCTGCCGAAGTACCTCTTCCGCCAGCGATGCCGCAGCGGGAACCCGAGGCGGCGCCGGTCAAAGCCAGCACGTTTGCGTCCTTGCTCGAAGAAGAGCCCGCCTCGATCCAACCGCCGGCACAAACCGTTCCCACGCCTCCGCCAGCCAAGCCCAAACCGGTCGTGCCGCCACGCACCGCGGACGTACCCAGCGCCACCGACCTGGCGATACGCCTCAAGCAGCGTCAGCGCCTTGGCGAACAACGCGGCCAGGAAGCCACCGTGCCCGTCACAGAGGCCGCGGTCGTGCCGCCGTTGGGCATACGTGAAGCGCGCATCCACAATCATCTGCGGCAATTGCCCTTCGGCACCTGGTTCGAGTTCACCGACCCGGACACGGGTGAAACCGCGCAACGCAAGCTGGCCTGGTTTTCACCGGTCACCGGCAACAGCTTGTTCGTCAACCGCCGCGGCCAGCGCAGCGACGTGATGAACCTGCAAGAGCTGGCGCGCGCAATCGCCAACGGCCGCGTGCGCGAAATAGCTGCGCAAGAAGAAAACCTGCTCGACCGCGCCTGGCACGCATTGACCACCAGCCTGCTCCGGCCTGCATCAGCCCCAGCGGAGGCGCGTACGTGAACAGCCCCGACCAACGCCGCGCGCCACGCAAGCGCCCGGATTACAGCGTCACCGTCACCGACTCGATCAGCGGCCACGTGCTGGGCCACCTGGGCAACCTGTCCAACAACGGCATGCTGCTGATCGGCCAGCGCGCACCGCGCAGCGACGCGGTGTACCAGGTGAGCCTGCCGCTGCTGCGCAATGACGGCACCGCGCAGACGATCGAAATCGGCATCCAGGAACAGTGGCACGAACCGGCCGCCACGCCAGGCCAGATCTGGGCCGGCTACCGGATCATCGCCATCGGCAGTGCGGACGCGACGCAACTGGATCAATGGTTGCAGCAAGCCTGATGCGGGAGCGGCGCGCCCCGTGGCGCAGCACGCTCCCTCACCGGCGCTCCGGGGCTACACTGGCAGGCTGAAGCCCCCGCCGGAATGCCGCATGAGCCTGGAACTCCCGTACGCCCAACACATCGCCACCCTGCGCGCGCGCGCCGATAAGGCATTGTCGCTGGGTGGTTTCGATCATCTGCTGGTTGCTGCAAGCACGCCGCTGCGCAAATTCCTCGACGATCAGGATTACTCCTTTGTCGCCAACCCGCATTTTCGGCACTGGCTGCCGCTGACCGACACGCCAGGCAGCTGGGTGGTCTACACCCCCGGCCACAAACCGAAGCTGATCTTCGTGCAGCCACGCGATTACTGGCACGTAGTGCCGGCTGCACCGAGCGGCTACTGGGTCGACCAGTTCGATATCACCATCGTACGCACCAGCGCCGAAGCCGTAGCTTTGCTGCCGAAAGACAACTGCGCCGTCATCGCGCCGAACTGCCCGCAAATCGACGGCGTGGAGATCAACAATCCTCCGGCCGTGGTCGATTACCTGCATTGGCATCGCAGCTACAAGACCCCTTACGAGCTGGAGCTGATGCGCGAAGCCAGCCGCATTGGTGCGCGCGCCCATCGCGCCGCCGAGAAAGCTTTCCGCGCGGGCGAGAGCGAGTTCGGCATCCACCTCGCTTATCTTGCCGCCGCCAGGCAGATCGACGCCGAACTGCCCTACCCCAGCATCGTCGGCCTGAACGAGCACGGCGCGATCCTGCATTACACCCACTTCGACCGCACGCCGCCGTCGCAAAGCCGTTCCTTCCTGATTGATGCCGGCGGTAGCGCGTCCGGTTACGCCAGCGACATCACCCGCACCTATGCGGCAGCCGGCCACGGCGAATTCCAGGCACTGATCGACAGCGTGGAAAAAGCCCAGCTGGATTTTGTTTCCAAGGTGACGGACGGCCAGAGCTATGCAGCGCTGCACGTCTACGCACACCATACCCTGGCCGACGTGCTGCGCGAACACGGCATCATCCACGCAAGCGCCGAAAGCGCCGTGCAGTCGGGCATTACCGCCGCATTCTTCCCGCACGGACTGGGCCACCCGATCGGCCTGCAGGTGCACGACGTCGCGGGTTTCCAGGCCAGCGAAAGCGGCGGCAGCATTCCCCGCCCCGAAGGGCATCCGTATCTGCGCATGACGCGTGCGCTGGAACCGGGCATGGTGGTCACCATCGAACCCGGCCTGTACTTCATCGACATGCTGCTGGACGAACTGCGCGACAAACCTGCCGCCAAGGACATCGACTGGGCCAAGGTCGATGCGTTCCGCTCCTATGGCGGCATCCGCATCGAAGACGATGTGGTGTGCACGCGCGGCGAGCCGGAAAACCTCACACGCGATGCGTTTGCATCGGTGTAATCAGCGTGGCACGACATCCTCCCCTGCCTCGGCAGGGGAGGGTTGAAAGAACCAGGACAACTTCGCCTCAGCACCGACGCGTGCCGATCGGCTCAAGCCTCGCCGACCAAGCTCCACAACCGACGGGCTTCCGACGCAATGACGTCCGGCCGCTCTTCCGGATAGAACAGCTTGGCGTGATCGAGATAGCGCACGCCGAGCGAATGCCCGAGCGTTTCATCCAGATAACGCGCGCCGGCCACCGAAAAGATCGTGTCGTCCTTACCCCACACGATCCGCGTAGGCACCTTGCAACGCCGCAACGCATCGCCGATACCGGCCAGCGGATTGTGTTCCAGCGCAATCGCATAGGCATTCACCAGCGCCTTGCGCCGCGGCGTACTCGTCAGCGGCGTGAAATAGCACTCGATCGCCTCGTCAGTGGGATCGGTCGGGTCGGCAAAGCACATCCCGCCAAAACCCTGCGGCGAACGTGCCAGCGTCTTGTTCGCCAGCCACGGCACCAGCCACCGATCCACATAGGTACCTTGGTGCGCCATCTCGATCACCGGCTTCATCGCTGCCGGCGGGCTTTCGTGCTCCGTATCACAATTGGTCAACAGCAAGGTGCGCACGCGCTCGGGATGGCGCGTCATGAAAAGCTGAGCCACCGCGCCGCCGCTATCGTTGGCGACCACATCGACGGTCGATACGTGCAGCGCATCCAGCAAAGCGATGAGCATGGCCACTTGTGCATCCGGTGCCACGCTCTGGCCTTCCGCCACTTCCGTATAGCCCAGGGCAAGAAAATCCGGCGCGATGCAGCGGCGGTAAGGTGACAGACGGTCCAGCGCACCGCACCATTGGAAGCTGTTCAAAGGAAACCCGTGCAGGAACAACGCCGCCGGCCCCGTCCCACGCTCCACATAGGCGATGCGGCCGAACGACGTCTGCATAAACCGCCGACTGGCGTGGAAGCTCTTCGCATCCATCCCCCGATGTTCAATGGCATCGGCCAGGACGCGCGGCGCAAGGCCGGCCAAACCGCCCGAAGCGAGCACACCCGCCGCCAACTGCAAAAAAGCCCTGCGCTGCATGAAGTTTCCCCCGTTGTGGATGGTGAGCATGATTCCCTTTGCGGCACAGGCAATCAATGACCTCCGAGGTCATATCGTCTTGACCAGCGAGGTCATGGCTTTCTCCTGGGCGCCACCTTAGTATCCGCGACGGTCTCTCAAAGGTTGCACTACTGGATGGATACCGTTGCGCGCAAGTTGTCACCGTCATCGCCGGCCGCCCGCTTCGGCACCTTGTTGCGCGAATGGCGAACCACGCGGCGGCTGAGCCAGCTCGACCTTGCCCTGGCAGCCAACATATCGCCGCGTCACCTCAGTTGCGTGGAAACCGGCAAGTCCCACCCCAGCCGTGACATGGTGTTGCGCTTGGCCGATGCACTGGACATGCCGTTGCGCGAACGCAACGCCTTGATGGTGGCCGCGGGCTATGCGCCGAAGTATCCCGAAACCGCGCTCGACACACCTGCACTGGCGCAAGTGAACCGTGCCATCGAATACATGCTCAAGCAGCAGGAACCCTACCCGGCCTTCCTGCTCAACCGTCACTGGGACATCTTGCAAGCCAATCGCGCCGCAGAGCGCATCGCCAACTTCGTGCTGCGCGGCGCCACCAGCCCCCACCGCAACATGATCCGCAGCATCTTCGACCCCAACGACCTGCGCTCCGCCATCGTCAACTGGGAAGACGTCGCCGGCGACCTGATCCGCCATCTTCACGATGCCGTAGCCAACACGCCTTCCGACAGCGTGGCGCGCGCACTGCTGGACGAAGCGCTTGCCTATCCCGGCGTGCCCATGCAATGGCGCGTCCGCGACCCGGGCATCGCACCTTCTCCATTGCTCACCACGATTTTTCGTGTGGACGGCCAGCAGATCAATTTCTTCTCCACCATCACCACCTTCGGTACGCCACGCGACGTGACGCTCGATGATTTGCACATCGAATCGACGTTTCCGATGGATGAGGCTACGGCTGAGTTTTGCAGGAAGCTGGCTCGGGACGATTTGGATGCGGGTTGATCATAGAGGAGAAGCCAGTTGGTGACCTTATCCCCCAACGTGGAGCACGATGTGGATGTCGCCGCTCGTGACGACGTATCCGCGCACACCTTCAAAACAGCGCACACGAACCAACCGCCTCCAGACTGTCATTGAGGAAGAACTCGTTCGTGCGGCGACAGTCTGACCACAAGGCAAGTCTAGAAAAGTGTTCTGAAGACTCAAGTCGCCGCCTCGCCTTTGGTTCCTGAACTCGGAACCGTTAATGGCGATTCGCAGTGATCAAAGCACTTTTGTTAGTTTTCCATCTTTAAATTCGAAACGAACTCCATCGAGGTAAATCGCATTTGTATCCGGATCGCGCTTCAATATGACTGCATCTTTTGGCTGAGTGGAGACATATGTTTCGAGCTTGGACATTAACTGCTCTTCGGATAGCCCTTTCCATTCGAACTGAACAATATTCGCCAATAACTCACTGTGTCGAGCTGACTGTTCTGAGCTGGCATCGATGTATGTCCGAGTTATGTCTTGATCAAATGCGCGACATACCAGACCGAGACAGCATAGGGTGAGCACTACCGTAGCCAACTTCCAGCCATTTATTTTCATAATCCTGCTCCAAACGCTCGCCGCGAGAAGTCGCGACATTGACTTGACGATCAAGGCAGAACAGGAACATCCACTATTTGATCGCCACTTTGTGCCGGAGCCAAGGGAAGTGTCATCCGCGGCTGTCACGGCACCTTGTCAGCGATGGATTAATTGATGGGCGGCCCCGATTGCCCTGGTTTAGTGGCAGGGCTACATGATGTTTAGTGTGTTTGTTGGTCATTGGGAATAACTGCAACATTCGATCGCAGCCTTTCCCCAAGCATGCTGCCACCCGCCAGGGTGAAGCACATTGAGCCTTTTATTGAACTTGGCCGCCACTTAGTTGCGAACACTTGATAAGTAAACGGCGGTCCCTTGGCGACCTCTGCCGAATAATCTGGCGTTACCTTTGCATCTGAGTAGATGCGCAGCTTGTTCCAATAGACGTAGCCATAACCCAACCCTATATCCTTCACTCCTCCGGCGCCGCATGGACCGAGAGCAAACGAAATGTTGTAGTCATTCTTCTTGGCAAGCGCCAATAGATCCATGTTAGTCGTGAATTCGATTCGATAGATGATTTTCGACGGACGCGGCTTCAGGCTCACCCATTCGAGCTGCGGCTGATCCTTGAGGTCGACGTCGGTGACGGACGTCACCTGAATGTCCTGCGGGCCACTGCTAAACGGCCACACCGCGCCAGCGGTCATTGATGCCAAGCAAGAGGCCATGGTAATTGCAGCGATCAGTATTCGACGCATCGTCATGCCTCAACGTCCAAACAAGAAAGGGGCGCTGACCGTAGGCGATCCCGCGAGGACTTGCGCGGGGCTGTTTACGCCAGGTCCGGAAGCATTCATCATTGACTGAAAATCTTCGTGATTCACACCGTTGTCCTGGATGTAGGAATCCGCGATGCCGTTCGGCGCGCCATCCCAGGCATCTCCTATGCCAGCAATGAAGTTGGACGGCTGAAAGGGATTGTTGCCTTCAGCATCGACATCCACCCAAGTTCCCACCGCGTTTTCGATGGCTTGCATATTAAAGTTGTGGAAGCGACTGACAGGGTCAATCGTGATGAGAAGATTGACTTTCCGACACGATTCCTGAGCAGCTGTCGCTGCTGTGTCGCCGCCATAACTGTGACCAATCAGATTTATTGGGTCACCCGCAGGAGTGTTGGCAATGTCTTGCAGAATCCCATTGAGATCTGTCCACGAGTAATACGCTGAGTCTGGGTTGTTCTGGTGATAGTTATTGTAATAACTCTGAACAATTCCCGATGTTCCATCACCGAAACCGCCCACAAAAATGTCGCGAAGGCCATCAGGATCGATTCGATTTAAAGGGCTACTACTGACTGCTGCATAGGAATTGATGCCGCCGACTAAGCCCGTTGGATCGCTTTCGATATATCGCCCCGTGCTCGAATCGTAATCCCGATTAACGTTGTAGCTAAGCCCCGTCTCGGAGTCGAAGTATTGCCCCGGGAACCGCAAGTTGTAAGTGTATCCGTTACTCGTTGGCTGCTGCTCCGCCCACGGATTCCCCTGATACGGCAGCTGCCACACCGTATTGCCGCTGGCATCAGCAATAGCCCTCGGCGTCCCCAACTGATCCGCCGTCACATACGTGATCGTGCTGCTGCCATTGGCCGTATCGATATTGGCCACCGGAATACCGTCCATCCAGAGGTAGTCCCGATTCGTCGCCCCGTATTCGGCCAACAACTGCCCCGCCTCGTTGTAGACGTAGCTCTCCGTCTGGCCGTTCGCCACCTTCTGTATCCGCTGCCCCAGCGCATCGTAGGTGTAGTTCGCCAGGGTGCTGCCACCGAGCTGCGCGACCGCCATGCGGTTACGGTCGTTGTAGCCAAAGCCATACGCGCTGCCGGCCTGCGTCATGGCCGTGGTGTTGCCGTTGGCATCGACCGTCAGCGTTGAGTTCCCGATGGTGACCAGCTGATGCGTGTTCGGGGTGTAGCCGTAGGCACCGGTATCCAGGCCACTGCCCGTTTTGCTGAGCCGGTCGCCGGTTTGATTGTAGGTGACGCTTTCCAACACGCTGCCGTTGGCTTCGGTGACGGCGGTGAGGCGATACAGCGGGTCGTAGCTGTAGGTCTCTGTCGCTGGATTGGCGCCGGAGGCATTGCCGATGGCGGTGATGTCGCCCATCGCATCTCTGGCGACGTGCAAGCTAAACGCGGGACTGGTGAGGTCGGTGAGGCGGTAGTTGGCGTCGACCGTGCGCGTAATGGCTTGGCCATTGCCCAGGGTGTAGCCGCTGACCGGTCCGAAGGGCTGGTAGGTCACGCCGCTGACGACGGTGGTGGCGGTGCCGTTGGGCGGGGTGGTGCTGAGGCTTTGGATGCGGCCGTCGCCATCGCGTGCGTAGCTGACCAAGGAGCCATCCGGCGAGACGAGGCCGCTGAGCCGTCCGGCGGCGGTGTAGCTGTAGCCCACGGTGTGGGTGGTGGCGCCGGTGATGATCTGTTTCTGGATCACGCGGCCCCAGGCGTCGAAGCAGTACGCCGTGGTGACGGTGTTTTCGATGATGCGAGTCAGGCGGCCGACGGGATTCGAACTGCTGCACCCGGTGACGCTGTTGGCCTCGTCGTAGGTGTAGGTGATGGTCTGGGTGCTGTCGGGATAGCTGGTGCTGGTCAGGCGATCCAGCGCATCGTAGGTGTTCGTTGCCACGATGCCTTTGGCATCGGTGCGAGTGAGCACGTTGCCGGCCGCATCAAACGTCCGGCTGGTCGTGCCGGTATCCGGACTTTGCTGCCCTGTCGCATCACTCAATCCGTCGTAGCTATAGGTGGTATTGAGGCTGCTCGGATCGGTGACCTGGGTGAGGCGGTCCAGGCTGTCGTATTGATAAGCGGTTTTGGTGTTTTGAGTGGCGGTATCGGTGCCGTTGTAGTTGTCCAGGGTTTGCACCAGGCGGTTCAGGGCGTCGTAGCCGAGTTGGCGCTGGATGCCCAGGGCATCGCTGCTTTGCACCAGGTTGCCGTTGGCGTCGTAGCTGGTGCTGGCGGTGGCGTTGAAGACGGTGTGGTTGAGGCCGTCGACCACGCTGGTGAGCTGGCCCAGGGTGTTGAAGGTGCGGGTGAGGCTTTTGTGCAGGGTCCCGCTGGCGTCGTAGACACTCTCACCGGTTTTATCGCCGGCGGCATCCAGCGTGTAGGTAATGGTGTTGCCGAGCGCATCGGTGATCTTGGTCAACCGATGGGCGGCGTCGTAGCCGTAGGTGGTGGTGACGCCATCGGGATCGGTGAGGGTTTGCACGGCGCCGTAGGCGGTGTAGGTGAAGCTGGTCTGGGCACCGCCGACGGTGCGGGTCTTGAGCCAGCCGCGCGGGTAATAGGTGAGATCGGTGTTGATGCCGTTGGCGTCGGTGAGGCGCGTGATGCGGCCATCGGCGTCGTAGGAGGCGATGGTGGTGACGTGGCCCAGGGCGTCGGTGACGGTGTGCAGGTCGCCGGGTTGGTAGCAGGCGGCGCCCGGGGTGCCGCAATTCACGGCGCTACTCGCCATGTAGTAGCTGTAGGCGGTGGTTTGGGTGAGGTCGGTGCGCGGACCGGTCGTCGTCAGCAGCAGGCCGACGAGGGGGCATTGCACGGTGTCGACGGCGGTGCAGTAGGTGTCGGTGGTGCGGCGTACGCCGGCGGGGACGGTGCCTGTAGCACTGCAACTGTAACCCGATGCGGCACTGTTGCTGGGATCAACGGCGCAGCGGGCCAGGGTTTGGCCATTGGCGTTGTAGACCCATTGGGTGTTGCTGACGAGGTTGCCGTTGGCATCTTGCACGGTGCGGGTCAGCGGGACGCGCAGTGCGCCATTCCAGCTCAGGCTCGTAGTACGTTGCGCAGCATTACCAGAAGCATCGATGCGTTGCTCTTCGAGATGAGCTGCATCAATAAGGTGCGTGGTCGCATTGCCATTAAAATCAACGGTGCTGGATAAATCACCCGATGCGTTATAGGTATACGTGGAAAATAACCCACAGGCCTGACAAGGAAGCCCCTCTACACTAGCAATGTGATTGACGTTGAGCGTCGTTTGAAATTTATAGGTCCGCGTAGAACCCAATCCATCGAGCACTGTCGCACTGCCGTCGGGATTGTAGGTAATCTGAATACGTCCCGCGCCCACTGCATGCTCGCCATCAATCGCACGGGATTGGCCATCATACTGATACGTCGCATACCTCGAACCCGCCTCATCCTGCACGCCAGTTAGCAGATTAGCGCCCGCACCGGACGCAACGTTTGCAGGCTCGTTGTAAAAATACGTACGAGAATTGCCTCCGGGATAGGTGACCGAACTCAGATTTCCGGCCGCATCATAGGCATATGAAATGGCAGCTCCGTCTGGCTCCGTTAGCCCTTGCAACTGATTCGATGTGTTGTAGCTAAAGGTCAACGTACGCCCAAAGGAATCCGCTACGGCGCCGAGCCTACCGCTATGGTCATAAGTCAATGCGTGGGAAAAACCTGCCCCATTGATTTCAGATAAAAATCTTCCCGCGGCATCGTAATACTCCGTAACAACATTTTCATCAACATAGATCCAGCCAGTGATATTGCCGCTCCCATCAACTGTCTCCGAGAGCGCGCCCGTTTCGTCAGCTGTTGCACACCACTGCGTCCCGCACTGCTGGAAATAACGAATCTCGCCATCATCTCGAAATAGCTTTACCTCAGCGGCAGTCTGCATCACAACCATGCGACTGAAGGTGTGCGTCCAACGAACCCCGGCGTCTCCGCTACCGGAACCTTCGCTGTTGTAATAGCGATTAAAAGTCAGCGGAAATGCGCCAAATCCTTCGTAATCAGATTCTTCCTGATATTTATTGCCGTTAGCAATATTTACCGGATTCCCGAGCATCGTTCCGCCACAACGCGGGCATCCCTTGAACCCCAGATTGCGATCAACCGAAGGAACATCCTGACCCGAATTCTTTTGATAAAGCATGGAAATATAAGTCCCGTTGTATTGAGACTGCCATACAAGATTGACCCCAACTTGAGTCGAGGTTGCATAAAGGAAGGTAATATTCCCTCCCGCGGCCCCATTGTAATATTTTACTTCACTACAACTTTCAAATTCGCCAAGCGATCCGGTATTTGGATCTTGTGGGCAAGGAAGGCCGCAAATGCCACCTAAGCATACATATTGAGGAACAGAGGATGCTGAGGGCGTACTTGCGTAGGCAGATACCGATATCGCACTCAGCAGAAACACATACGCAAACGCAAAAAAAATTTTGCGCGACGGGATCGTAAACCAGCGAAGGTTATTCATGCGCTGACATCCTTTTCGTTGAAAACAGGTACAAGCAAATGCATCCATCCTTAAAATGAAAGATGTTTTTGCCATAAAACGCCAAATAACCACGTATAACCATCCTGGCATGCCTCCGCTCCTTGCTTGAGATGGAAACGTTACCTCAGACAAGTAAGACCGTAGCACGAGCCGAGCCAAGTTGCGGCACGCCCTTCCTCACGCGGCGTGCCGCGGTAGCGATCATGCGGCAGTACGGGTTATCCACCCGGCTCAGGCGGGAGCGTGCCGGCGTACTGGCGCAGGTAGTAGAGCGCGGCGTGCAGGCCGCTGGCTTCTGACGGGATCAAAGGCCAGGGGCTGATCGGGTCGCGGGTGCGACCGATGCGTGCGCGTTTGTAGGCTTCGCTGTATTCCAGCAAGGCTTCGATGGTGCCGGTGGCGTGGGCGACGCCAGCGATGCGCGCACTGTTGGTCAGCCGCTTTTGCTGCGTGCGGCTCAGTGGATAGAGCTGGTAGTTGGCGAACGGGAAGGATTCTGAAACAGGTTCGTTGCGAACCGATGGGCGTGCGTCTGCCGTATGATCTTGGGTAGCCATGATCAACTTCCTATGAGTTGGTTTTGGTTAGCGGATCGTGGGAGTTCCAGCTCTCACGGTCCGCGCCTTCCACACATTGCTGCATGGGTCATCGACGTTGCCTGGTTAGAGATGGCGTCGATGACGGTGCCAATTTATCAAATGAGCGCGCGGAACCCGTGTAGGGGATCGATGGCAGGTTTTGTGCGTGTGGGCGCTGGGCGAATCGGGGTTCGCCTGGGGTGGTGAGGTTTGCGCTGATGCGATGGGTATTGAAACGTGGAAAGGAGAGCAATTTTCCTTCCGCAAAGTCGCGCAAGAGTGGCCCCTCACCCTGCCCTCTCCCCAGAGGGGAGAGGGGAAAGCTTGGTTGCGTGAGGGGTTTTTAGACGTTTTGCAGGTTTTGCCAGCGTGCTTGTGCCATGGCGGGGTCGGTGACGCTTGGCTCGCCGCTTTCCACGTGTCCGGCGAAGCGTTGTACGAAACCGCTTTCGGCATCGGCGCGCACGATCAGGTCGTACCAGCCGTAGCTGTCGCCGAGATGCCATTTTCTTTTCTGGTATTCGCCTGGGTGCAGGGCGTAGGTGATGGATTCGCCGTTGTAGAGGTTTTCTACGGTGGCGTTGCAGAAATCCTGCCCGGTGTTGGCCAGCACGAGCACGATGCTGCGGTCGGAAGCATCGTAGTGCGCGGTGATCTGCACGTTGGTTTTGGGTGATGCGAGATCGCCCTTGAAGTGGCGCATGAATCCGTTCGGACCGTAGACGCTGAAGTCGTAGGCACCTTGCGTTGGCCACGTAGGGGAAAGCGATTTGCCGGGCTCGACCGTGTAGTACCACGGACCTTCTGCGCCGCTGGCGGTACGTACGTGGAAGCACGCGCCTGCGCGTCCGGTGTTTTCGAAGCGGATGCCGAAGTTGCCTGGGTGACCGCCCATCGCGGTGGCTTGCAGTTCGTACGGCAAGGCGCGCGCCGGTTTCATGCCGGGTTCCTGCACGGGCAGGCTCTGATCGGTAGGCACCGAGGGTACGTAATCGGGATAGCGCTGGTCGTTCGGCGGCTCGTAGGCACTGGTGCTGGGCAGCGAGGGTTGGCTGTGGTCCGGCTTGGCGAAATCGAAGGCGGAAACCAGATCGCCGGCGACGCTGCGGCGCCATGCGGTGATGTTGGATTCCTGCAAATCGGGATATTGGCGTTCGAAGCGGCGCTGGATAAAGCGGATCAACGAAGTGTGATCAAACACTTCGGAGCAAACCCAGCCGCCCTTGCTCCACGGCGACACCACGATCATCGGCACGCGCGGGCCCATGCCGTAAGGTCCGCTTTGATAGTTGCTGTCACCGGCGAAGATTTCGTTGGCGATCGAGACCGTCGATTGCCCTTGCGCACTGGAAGGCGGCACGCACGGCGGCACGGCGTGATCGAAGAAGCCGTCGTTCTCGTCGAAGGTGATGAACAGCGCAGTCTTGCTGAATACGTCCGGATTGCTGGTCAACGCGTCCAACACTTGCGAGACATACCAGGCGCCGTAGTTGGCCGGCCAGTTCGGGTGTTCGGTATAGGCTTCGGGCGCCACGATCCACGACACCTGCGGCAAGGTGTTGCCCATCACGTCGGCGCGCAGGATGTCGAACAAGCCGCCGCTTACCGAAATATCGGTACCGGTGCGCGCGCCCTGGTACAGCGGGCTGTCCGGCTGCGCGTTGCGGTATTGCAGGAAGTACAGCAGCGAGTTGTCGCCGTAGTTACCGATGTAGGCATCGTCGGTCCAACCCCAATAGCCGTTGGCATCCAGGCCGGTGCCGACATCCTGGTAAAGCTTCCAGGAAACGCCGGCCTTCTGCAGCACTTCCGGATAGGTGGACCAGGAGTAGCCCGCCTCGGCGTTGTCGACCACCGGGCCGCCGCCCGCGCCATCGTTGCCGACCCAGCCGGTCCACATGTAGTAGCGATTCGGATCGGTCGGCCCCATCACCGAGCAATGGTAGGCATCGCATACGGTGAAGGCATCGGCCAGCGCGTAATGGAAGGGGATGTCGTCGCGCGTGAGGTAGGCCATGGTGCTGGTGCCTTTGTTGGGCACCCACTGGTCGTATTGGCCCTGGTTCCACGCAGCGTGCGTGCTGGCCCAGTCGTGCGCGAGGTCTTCCAGGAACTGCAGGCCCATGTCCGGCGCAGTGGGATGGAACGGCAGCACGTAGCTGGCGCCATCGGGCTGGTACCACACCGATTGTCCGGTCGACAGATTCACCGGGCGCGGATCGCCAAACCCGCGCACGCCCTTGAGCGAACCGAAGTAATGGTCGAAGGAACGGTTTTCCTGCATCAGGATGACGATGTGCTCGATGTCTTCAATCGAACCGGTGCGCCGGTTGGCGGGAATTTCCATGGCGCGCGCGATGCTCGCAGGAAGTGCCGACGCCAGCGCCGTGCTTCCCATCAGTTGCAAGAAGCGGCGGCGATTCATCGAGGTCGTCATGGTTCGGGGCTCCCAGAAGTTCGAATACGTCGCGCGATGCTGGTGCGCGAACGTTTCAATCATGCGTCATCCGGTGAAGCAATGCTGAAGCTTTGCGCTTGATCACACTCGAGATGTGTTCATGAAGACGAATCCTTCACGATATGGAGGTGACGGAGCACGCTCTTATCGCTGCATCAGCAACGTCTCGAGCAGTTCCGGTGCCTTGGGCACGCCCTCGGTCAGCACTTCGTGCCCATCGCGCGTCACGGCGACATCGTCTTCGATGCGTATGCCGATACCACGCCAGGCTTCGGGCACGGATAAATCATCCGGCGGAATGTAGATGCCCGGTTCCACGGTAAGCACCATGCCGGGTTCGAGCATGCGCGGCTCGCCGTCGACGCGATAATCGCCGACATCGTGTACGTCCAGGCCCAGCCAATGGCTGGTCTTGGCTGGATAGAACCGCTTGTAGCTGCCTTGCGCCACCACTTCGGCCGGGTCGCCCTTGAGCAGGCCCAGTGCGCACAGGCCTTCGACAATGACGTGCACGGCGATGTCATGCGCCGCACTGTAGGAACGGCCAGGCTGCACTTCGTCGATCGCCGCCTGCTGCGCGGTATACACCACTTCATACAAAGCACGCTGTTCGCGGCTGAAGCGACCGTTGACGGGAAAGGTGCGGCTGATGTCGGAGGCATAGCAATCCAGCTCCGCACCGGCGTCGATCAGCAGCAAATCGCCGTTCTTCAACGGCGCGCGATTGGCGGTGTAGTGCATGGTGCACGCGTTCACGCCACCGGCGACGATCGGCGGGAAAGCGGCCACGGCGCCGCGGCTGCGCATGACGCGCAGCAGTTCGGCTTCCACTTCGTATTCGTGGCAGCCGGCGCGCGCCATGGCCATGGCGGCCAGATGCGCATCGGCGGCGATGACGGCCGATGCGCGCATCAGCTTGAGTTCGGCGCGCGATTTGTACAGGCGCAGGTCGTGCAGCAGATGCCCCAGCGACACGAATTCCTTGGGCACCACGCCGCCGCCGCGCAACTGGCGCAGCCGGCGCACCCAGCCGAGCAGTTGGGCGTCGAATTGCGGTTCGCGGCCGAAATGGCAATACACGCGCCCCCTGCCCTCGATCATGCCGGGCAGGATGTCGTCGATGTCGTCGATGGGAAAGGCGTCGTCCATGCCGTAGCTGGCCACCGCTCTTTCGGTGCCGATGGAAGGGCCGTGCCAACGTTCGCGTTCGGGGTCGCGCTCGCGGCAGAACAACACCGCTTCGCCGTGCGTGCGGCCCGGCAGCAAGGCCAGCACCGCATCGGGCTCGGGAAAACCGCTGAGGTAATGGAAATCCGAATCCTGACGGTAAGGCCAGGCCGCGTCGGCATTGCGCATGCGCTCGGGCGCCGTGGCGATCAGCACCACCGCCTCTTCGCCCGCCATTTTCATCAACTGGCGGCGGCGGCGGGCAAACTCATCCAGGGGAATATTCAATGCACGGTGCCGTTGGAAGGCTGGGTCGGGATGTGGCATTCGGTAAACAGCAACATGGCGCCCATACGCACGAATTCGTGCACTTCGATCAGAGCATCCTCGTCTTCGTCTTCATTGCCGAAGTCGAGCTGGGCCGACGCGATATTGGCCAGATCGCCCAGAATTTCCTTGCCTTCTTCGGACAACTTGTCGCGCGCCGCGGGGCCGTTCAGGCCTAAGCCGCCCAGGAAACCGCGGCACCAGTCGACCAGGGCATCGGCGCGTTCCGGCAAGGGGCGGTCGTCGGCCGGCAGCAAGGGTTCGAAACCCAGTTCGGGGTCGGCCAGCTCGCCCTCGCTCTGGCGCACGAGTTGCTCCAGAACCGCTTGATCGGCCTGGGAAACCTTTACCTCGCCCGCGTCCAGATGCAGCACTTCCAACAAGGAACGCCGGCCCAACTGACCGTTTCCGGCCAGGAAACCGCACAGGGAACCATGCACTTCGCTGGCCGTGGCGCCCAGGCGCAAGTGCACCACGATGTCGTCCAGTTCGTCGTAGCCAATCAGCTCGGGGGCGGTCATCGGGGCGGTCCTCAAACGGTCAAAGGGCAAGTTTAATGCACTGCCATGAGGGCAGCAGATTTCGGCCGGCGTCCTGATATAGTTCCGGCCATGAACACACCCGACGCCGCCCATCACGAGCTTGCCGCTCTTAGCCAGCAGCTCGATCGATTGCTTGAGCACGTGCATCGGTTGACCGAAGAAAATCGCAGCCTGCGCCACAGCCAGGAACAGTTGGCAAGCGAACGCGCAGGCCTGTTGGCACGCAACGAACAGGCGCGCAGCCGGGTTGAAGCCATGATCCAACGACTCAAGGCGCTTGAGAGCAATGGCTGACGTCATCAGCACACCTACCAACGAGCCGGTTGCACTGCGGCTGATCGATCGCGAATTCCTGATCGCCTGTCCGCCGGACGAACGCGCCGGCCTGCTCGAAGCGGCAAGCTTCCTGGACCGCAAGATGCGCGAGCTGCGTGCGCACGCCAAGACGCCGGGATTTGACCGCCTGGCGGTGCTGGCCGCCATCAGCATCACGCACGAGTATCTGCAGTTGCAGAAGCACCCCGTCGCCAGCGCAAACGACGGCATGTCTGAACCAGGCATCGCCGAAGGATTGGCTTCTTTGCGACGCAAGCTTGAAGCGGCACTCGACGCGCAACTAAAATAGCGGTCGGCGTTTTCTGCGGTGTGCGCCAGCACACTCTTACATATTGCCTTGTTCCTATTTACGGCCCGGGACGGTTACTTAAGGCTGTTGTGCATGTCCGCCGCGAGCGGAAAGCCTTGAGGCCTTAATATCCCTCCCACCTGATCCCTTTCGGATCAAGGTCGTTTGGTGGGCAGCGGCATCGCGGTTAACGCCACCTCATTCCCATCCCGGAAGCCGCTCAAGAGAGGCTTCCGGGGGCGGATCGCCGGTCCGGGAGTCCGCGGGCGTCACAGTCATCAGGAGATGGGAGACGCGCGACGTGGATACCGCCGCACGACGCCGTGAACTGCGCCAGCGCCTGGCTGAACGCCGCCGCGCGCTTACCCCGCCCCAGCGTATGGGCGCCGCCCAAGGCCTGCGCCGCAGCCTGGAACACCTCCCTGAATACCATACGGATCAGCGCATTGCCGGCTATTGGGCCTGCGATGGGGAGCTGCCGCTGAATCTGGTGATTCCGCCCCTGGCCACGCGCGGCCAACAATTTCTGCTGCCCCTGATCGGCCAGGACAACCTGCTGCGCTTTGCGCCCTGGGCGGCCGGGGATGCGGTGCAGCCCAACCGCTTCGGCATTCCCGAACCGGTGGCTCCGTACGAATGGTTTGCGCCGTTCCAGCTGGATCTGGTGCTGGTGCCCCTGCTCGGCTTCGACCGCCGCGGCAACCGCATCGGCTATGGCGGCGGCTACTACGATCGCAGCTTCGCGTTTCTGCGCGATCAGTTGCGCCCCACCGAACCCCTTTTGGTAGGCATCGCCTACGAATTTCAGGAATTGCCGCAGATCGAGCCGGAAAGTTGGGACGTGACGCTGGACTTCATCGCCACGGACCACGAATTGATCGATTGCCGCGCCGACGCCACGGGAGAAGCCAGCACGTGAATTACTGGTTGATGAAATCCGAGCCCGACACGTTTTCGATCGACGACCTGAAGCGCAAGAAACGCGAAGCCTGGGACGGCGTGCGCAACTACCAGGCGCGCAACTTCATGCGCGACGGCATGCGCGTGGGCGACGGCGTGCTGTTCTATCACTCCAACTGCGCCGAACCAGGCATCGCCGGCCTCGCCGAGGTCGCCAGCGACGCCTATCCCGACCCCAGCCAGTTCGATCCCAAGAGCCAATACTTCGATCCGGGCAGTTCGCGCGACAATCCGCGCTGGATGCTGGTCGACGTGAAGTTCGTGAAAAAGCTCAAGCGCACGATCACGCTGGACGAACTGAAAAATCACTCGGCCGTGGCAGGCATGACCCTGTTGCGCAAAGGCAATCGCCTGTCGGTGATGCCGGTGGAAGCGGGCGACTGGAAGTACATCCTCGGGCTGGAATGAGGCTTTCGCAGCGCCGCGGACTGGGTTGTCCCTGACTTGATCCTTGGGGGTATCCCAACAAATATCGCTTGGAATTGTTGGGTTACCCCCGGACCAAGTCCGGGGTAACCCAACCTACTGAAACACGCGCTGGAGCACGAAATCGGCAGTGACCTTCTCGCCGGTCAGCAGCATGGCGGTCAATTCGCCACCCAGCACTTGCGGCGCGATGATTACATCCGGCTGCACCAGTTTGATGCGGCTGAGATGCCGCGCATCGTTCACTGCCGCCACCGTGCGCGCTGTGCCGCCCAGTTCCTTGGCGGCGAGCACGGTAAAGGCGTTTTCCGCATCGTCGTCGCGCATGGCCAGCACGGCCTTGGCCTCGTGGGCGCCGGCCTGGCGCAGCACGTCGATATCGCTGGAGTCGCCTACCACGATGTCGACGTCGCTCAGCTCGCCTTCCGCCGGCGCATCGCGCAGCAGGCGCGTAACGGACTGCCCGCGCTTGGCCAGCTCACGCCAGGTATTGATCGCCAAGGAGGTATTGCCGATCACGACGTAATGATCCTTGCGCTTCATGGTGCGGCCCTTCTGGTTGACGATGCGTTGCAGGCTGCGCTTGATCATCGGCGACACCACCGCGGTCAGCGAGGTGGCGAACACGGCGACGCCCAGCACCACAACCGATACCGCAAACAAGCGTGATTCGGGCGTATGCGGCACGATATCGCCATAACCCACCGTGGTCATGGTGATCGTCGCGTAATAGAACGCCGTCACCAGGTCGGTGATCGGCGGCGAAAATTGCGCACCAAGGTAATAGCTGCCCAGGGTGGCATACATCATCAACATCACCACCGAAGTAAAGGCAAACAGCGTACTGGCGGCGAGGCTGGAACGGTCGAAGGTTTGCCAACTGGCCAGCAAGGCCAACAGCACCAGCGCGGAATAGATCGCCATCGGCACATTGCGATGTACGCCGAACAGCAGGCTGGCCAGCGCCGCAATGGACAGCAAGCTGGCCATGGTCCAGGCCAGCCGCGACCGCATCAGCAAGCCCACCGACATCGTCAGCTGCCCCAGCCCGATCAACAGCGGCGGCAGCAGCGCGGGGTGCTGGTCGAACTGCCCTTCCATCACCAGCGCCAGGTAACGCTGCCAGTCCTGGCCCAGGTCGGCGTGCAGCATCTTCAACCCGCCGCCGGCAAGCAACAGGGCCAAAGGGACGTGCGGAAACCAGCCATGCGCGCGCAGGACGCCCGCCCATCGCTGCCGGGCCTCGCGCAAGCGTTGCCATAGAGATTCCAAAGCCACGAGGCCTCCGCGCTGTCGTCGCTACAGTCTCCCCGGAATCCCCGCCCTGGCAAGCCCCCGCAGGACTAAAGTCCGGCCGGAAGATGCGGCTGGGCGCCAAATCGGGGATCATTGCACCTTTGAATTTTCCGGGTGATGCCATGAGCAGTGAAGAGAAACGCCTAGCCGGCGAAGCCGCCATCAAATACGTGGAAGACGGCGCCATTGTCGGCGTCGGCACCGGCTCCACCGTCGCGTTCTTTATCGATGCACTGGCCGGCATCAAGGACCGCATCCAGGGCGCCGTATCCAGCTCGGAGCAATCCACCGCGCAATTGAAGAAGCACGGCATTCCCGTGTTCGACCTCAACGCCACCGGCACGTTGACGCTGTATGTCGACGGCGCGGACGAATGCGATCCGCACAAGCGCCTGATCAAGGGCGGCGGCGCGGCGCTGACGCGCGAAAAAATCATCGCCCAGGCTGCACAGAAATTCATTTGCATTATCGATTCGGGCAAGCGCGTGGACCTGCTCGGCAAATTTCCGCTGCCGATCGAAGTGATTCCGATGGCGCGCAGCCTGGTCGGCCGCGAGATCGTTCGGCGCGGCGGCAACCCGGTGTGGCGCGATGGCGTAGTCACCGACAACGGCAACTGGGTCATCGACGTGCACGGCTGGCAGATCGCCGATCCGGTAGCGCTGGAAAGCGATCTCAATCAGATTCCCGGCATCGTCACCGTTGGCCTGTTTGCCAAGCGCCCGGCGGACGTGGTGCTGATCGGCGACAAGCTGATGTAAATCGACGAGTGCAGACGCGTTCGCTACGCCGAACGCACCTGCCTCAGCCGGGCGATTGAATGTGCCGCGCAAACTGCCGGATACGTTTGCGCAACACATCCTCGCGCTGCACTTCACAACCCCACAGGGTCAACACGCGAAACCCCAATCTCGACAACGCCAACCTGGCGGCTTTGTCGCGCGCTACGTTGCGGGCAAACTTTTCAGCCCAGTACGCCCGGTTGGACTTCGGCGTCGTCGCCAACGCGCAGTCGTGCCGATGCCAGAAGCATCCATGCACGAAGATCGCCCAGCGCCGGGAACGATTGGCGAGATCAGGCGCACCCGGCAGATCGCGATTGCTCAAGGTAAAACGCATACCGGTCGCCCAACAGGCCTGACGCACGGCAAGCTCCAGCGCCGAACCGCTCTGGCGGACACGCGCCATGCGAGAGGACGTTTCCCGCGTCGTATACAGCACCGGCGACGAGGCACGACCAAAGCGCTCGACGGGCCGCTTGAACGGTATTTCGTTCTTCGCTCTGGCTCGTCCGGGCATGCGGCTCATCCCACGCGCGAGGGCTCAATACTGCGCCGCAATCGCCCCGGCCAGCACTTCACCTAGCAGCGGCGGTACGGCGTTGCCAATCTGCTTGACGATCTGCGCCCGCGTTCCGGCGAATTCGAAGGTATCGGGAAAACTCTGGATACGCGCGCCCTCCCGCGGGGTCAACGCACGGTCCTGATACGGGTGGATGCAGCGATTGGATGAGGGATGCACGAAATTCACAGTAATGGTCGTGCTCGGCTCATCGGCAGCCAGACGGCTATAGCAGGAGCTGAAACCACTGCGGGTCATGCCTTCGGGCAAGGCGGCACGATTGCGGCCCGCTGCGCGGATGATGGCCAGCATTTTTTCCGAATGCGCCGTCGATTCGTGCAGTGTCAGCTGTGAAGCGCCGTTGCGCATGCGGCGCTGATAGTCATTGCGCTTTTTGGATTTGCCGTAAGCAACGGCCTTCTCGCCGGACTGGACGACGGGGAGATCGCCGATGGCATCCATGACCGTCATTGCCGGCACAAGCTTTGCCGCACGCGATGCTGTGGGCACCAACTGCCCCGCAAAATTTCCCGCCATGCTCCGGTAGGCCACCTGGTGAGTCGGTTGCGGCCATTCGAAGGTTCGACCCAACGCATTGCCCACCACGATGACTCTCTCGCGGTTCTGGGGCAAACCGAAAGACGCCGCATTGATGACGCGCCAATCGGTTTTATATCCAAGTCCCTCAAAACTGCGCAGCAGCTCGTGAAAGAAATTCCTGCTGCTTTGGTGCGTGAGCATGCCCACCACGTTTTCGAATACAAACCACTTCGGCTTCAGCTCGCGCAGTGTGAGCATGAAATATTCGGGCAGCGAATTGCGCGGATCGGTTTCGGTCAATGTGCGAAACGGACGAATCGAAGAAAAACCCTGGCACGGCGGACCACCGATAATCACGTCCGGATTGAGCGCAAGATCGCCCAGTTCCGCCGTCGAAAATTTCCGAATGTCCGCCGCCACCGCCGTGGCAAAGCGATGATTGCGATGAAAGCTGGTTACGCGATCGTGCAGCAAATCCAGTCCCGCGGTGACCTTGAAGTGCCCTGTGCTTTCGAAACCGTGCGAGAAACCGCCCGTTCCGCAGAACAGATCGAGCACCCGGATACCCTGGCCGTGATCTTCGCGCCGCGGCAAGATGAGCTGATCCTCGGCCACGGCGGTGACGTAGCCCTCGCCGATTTCCGGCAGATCCGCGTTGGCCGAAAGTGCGGATTTCAGATCCACGCGACGAACGCCCAAGGCCTTCGCCAGCGATGTTAGGTTTCTGGACGGCACCGGCTCCAGCAATCGCTCCCAGCGACGCAACTGGGCAACGGGCACGCAAGCGGCCTCCGCCAGCTCTCCCTGGCTGATTTTCTGCTCGGAGCGGATCGAGCGGAGCGATTTGACCATGATGCCTTGGGAACCCTGAGAGCCATTCATACGCAGCAAAACGCGAAGCCGCGGACCGCCTCGTGGATGATCCGCATTGGCGAATGGTAGTTCTTCTTGCCGCCCATGCGTAGCAGCCGGCGGAGCAAGCCCGCCTTGGCGCCATCAAACCAAGGGCAGGCCAAGCGCTTCGCGCAAAGGGTTCAGCAAAGCACCGTAACGAGGCGATCGAGCGGTATCGCTGCGTAGCGGCTGCCGCACTTGCATCGCACTTGGCGTGCCGACGGCACGCTGCGTTTCGTTGAAATGCAGGCACGCTTCCTCGAATGGCAACTGGCAGAACGCGAGCAGCTGGCGAATCCGGCCTTCCGGGTCTTTCAGCAGATCCTCGTATACGTGTTCGTAAACGTGTGCCGGCTCTTTCTGCGCCCAATGCGTCGCTGCGACATCGAAGCTGCGCCAATACCCGGCCAGATCGGAAAACCCGCGCGTGTAATCGTTGCCGGGGAAATACTGCCGATAGCACGAGAAACAGGTTTCCAGTGCATCGCGACGACTGATCACGATGCGCGCGCCGGGCAGCATCGCCCGGATCATGCCTACGTGCATCCAGTTATTCGGCAATTTGTCGGTGAACGCGGGACGGTTCTTGCGCCAACGCGCCGTGCGCTCCAGATAGCGCTGACCCAGCCGTCGCCAATCTTCTGCCGATGCATCCGACAGCCACGCGGGATAAGCCTTCTTGCGCCGGGTGGACTCCTCGCCGATGACCATGGGCAGGTCCGGCAACTCCGCAGCGCCTTCCACCTGCGAATGCGACGCGAGGATCTGCTCGATCAAGGTCGAACCCGAGCGCGGCATGCCGACGATGAAAATGACTTCCGAACCGAGCTCCTGTCCAGCATCGGCGGTGCACGTGGCGGCTCTGATCGATTCCATGGTTCGCACAAAACCCGCCGCATCCCACGTCCGGTAGCGTTGCGCAGTGGCGTTCGCCTCCGCGAGCGCTTGCATGGCATCGGCGTAGCGGCCTTGATCGTCTTCTGCCTTGGCCAAGGCAAAACCCAGGGCAATGCGATCGCCGTCGCTGGCGCGCGGGTGGGCCATCGCACGGCGGATGGCGTTGCTGTCGTCCGCTTCCAGGCGCAGGGTCTTGATCTCGGCCAAGCCCCACCACGCCATGCCTGCCCATGGTTGCCCGGCGAGCAGCTTGCGATATTCGGCGATGGCTTCGTCCCGGAGATTGTCCATGCGCAACAGATCCGCATATTGCGCGCGTGCTGCGGCATAGTCAGGCGCCAACGCGACGGCGCGCCGAAGCGCATCCCGCGCTTCCTCGAAACGTGCGCTGCGAATCAGGAACAGGCCAAGGTTGTACCAGCCCACGACGAGGCTCGGCTGAAGCTCGCAGGCGCGGCGCAGAAACTCGATGGCCAGATCGAGTTCGCCGGCTTCCGCGAGGATGACGGCATAACTGTTGTTATAGGTGGCATCCTGCGGCCGCTGCTCCAGCGCGCGTCGCATGTCGCGCAAAGCCAATTTGTGCTCGCGGCGCGCGTTCAATACGTTCGCGTGAAGGCGCAGAACTTCGGGGTGATCCGGGTAATTGGCGAGTAGCGGACTCAATAGATTCGCCGCTTGAGCAGGCTGCCCCATTTCGAGGGCCCGCGCGGCGGCGATGACCTGATTTGCCGCAGCAACATCCAAACCATGCAGTAGCGAATTCAATCTCGCCTCCAAAACCCTGCCGATCAACGGCACGCCGTGGATCGGGAACCACGAAAAACGCCGCCACGTCACTCAAGACCATGGCGGCGTCGGTACTACTTTCGATGATACGACAAACTAATTGAACTTCCAGCGGAACACCAACTGTCCCTCACGGCCCAACTGGAACGTGCTTGGCTGCATGAAGTTGGGGTTGAACTGCGTGCTGCCATTGGCCTGCTGACCATTGGTTATCTGGTCGACATACGAAGTGATGCTCTGCTGATTGAACAGATTGAGCACCTTCAGATCCAACGAGAACGCGTTCTGGCCGAGCTGCCAGTCGTAGCCGATATCCAGATCCACCTGCCGGTAAGACGGAAGCCGCGTGTAACTGCCTCGCGGATAAAGGATCGTGGACGATACCGGTGTGCCGTTCACGGCATTCTGCACTGTATTGCAGTAGTAGGCGTTGGCGCTGGTGACCTGGTTGCTGCCCACCGCCAGGTTTCCGGTTTGCGGATAGGTGGAAAGGCAATTGACCGGTCCGCCGGCGTAGTACGTAAACGCGCCGCCTACACGCAGTCCTTTCAAAAAGTTGTCCTGGTGCGCGAACTTGTAATAGCCGAACACCTTCAACGAGGAGGGAATGTCGTCAGCGAGGTTGCCACTGGAGCCTTGCAGGAAGCCCGGTGCCGACAGCCCGCTGTCGTAAGCCGTTGCACCGGTGTTGGCAACGCCGCTGCCCTGGTTGCTGGATGCATAGCTCGTCGTACCGTCGGTGTTGCCGAACTCGTGACGCCACGTGTAGGACGCGCTCAAGTAGTAAGGCTCATCCTCGGAGTAGGCATGATCCATATTCAGGCTCAGCTGATAGATCCTGCGACGTACCGATGGATACCCGATATAGCTGTTCGGGAAGGTGAACATGCTGAGCGGGCTGTTTGCGCCGTTCAACTGCACCGGGATGGTGATGTCCTTGCCCGGCGTAATCAGGTATTGACCGAGCAGCAAGGCGTTCGGATAGCCCTTGCTCTTGAGATAGGCATACATCTGGTCGGTATTGCTGTCCAGATTAGGCAGCCCGGTAAGTTCGCTAGTGAACAGCGTTGCACCGGCCACCCAGTTGTTGCCGAGTTTTTGCTGTGCGTAGACCTGGAATTGCTTCAGCTTGGCATTTTGTGCCGACGTCGCGATGAACTGCCCGGGCGTCAGGTAGTGCAACCCGCTGCCGGAACTGCCTTGAACGGCACCCACTGGGGTCAGCCCGGTCGGAACGTAATTGGGCCCCATTCCGGAATAGAGGTACGTGGTGGTCGTATGGATGTAGCCCTGGCCGGGCGTGCCGCCGTACGCATTGAAATAGAGCGGTATGCCCTCGGTGTATTCGCCAGCGGACGCGCCGATTTTCAGGCTGGAATCGCCATGCACGTCCCACGCCACGCCAACGCGGGGCGTCGCGTTGCCCTTGCTGTACATCTTGACGTTGATGTTGTCGGTCATGGCGTAATTGTCGTAACGCCCGCCGATATAGGCCGTCCAGTTATCTGCGAAATGCCAGGTATCGGCCAGATAGAAGCCGTAGGTGGGCGAACTGTTGTAATAGACGCGCGGAGCGTACGCCAAGGTGACGTACTTGGTTCCTGGGGCAAAGGGCTGATTGGTCAGCGGGTTGATGCTCTGTCCATTGACCTGGCAAGGCTGGTTCGGCCCAAGCGCCGTGCTGCAGCCGGTGTACGTCCAGCTGTTCGGGTTGGGAATGTTGGCTTGCGCCATGGTGGGGCTGTATTGCTCGCCGCCAAAGGTGACTTCGTGGTTGTCAGTCACATCCCAGGTAAAGTCGATGCGCGACCCCATCATGCGGTAATTCATGTAGTACAGGCTGCCAGCGCCGTTGGAGAGCGTCTTGGTGTCGTTCGGGTTATCCGGATTCGCCTGCTGTACGTACGGGATGTTGATACCGAACTGCGGATAGGACGTGAAATACTGCTGAGAGGTGCCGACCATGGCCGCGACGGAAAAATTGTCGGTGATCTGGCCGTGATAGTTGGCCACCGCCATCAGGTCGCGCCAGACATCTCCACTCCAGTTCTGCAACACGGGGGACGCGCTGCTGGGATCGTAAGGCGTCGCCAGCGCATATTGAGAGTCCGCACCGTAGTTGTACTGGTGGTCGAAGAAGATATTGAGCGTGTGGCCCGTAGCAATATTCCAGGTGAAATTGCCCAGGACCTGCTGATTACCTTGTTTGTTGAGCGTCTTGTACTGACCGTTATAAGTTTCAGTGGGCGTATCGCCCTGCACGCCCTGACCATAGTTGTTGGGCTGAGTTTCAACCAGGAAGTAAAAGAACGCCTTGTCCGGCACAATCGGGCCTGACACCCAATAGTCCTGCAACAGGCTCGGCGACCAGTGATTCAGCTGATTGGCGGTAACCAGGCTGCCGTTGTAGTTGTAGATGTTCTTGCCGTTTTCGTTCAGCGTCCCCGTGGCCGGGGTGAACTGCAGGTCGACACCTGCCTCGAGCAGATTTGAACCTTGCTTGATTGTGCCCGAAACAATGCCGCCCATGGCGCTGCCGTATTTGGCGTCCATGCCTCCGTTGATGGTGGATACGTTGGCAAACGCTTCGTTCGGGATCTTGTCCGGCACTGCACCCTGCTGCATGTCGGTCATGTTGAATTCGTTGATGAAGTACCGGTTCTCGGTACCCGACGCGCCATTGAACTGCGGGGACTGCCCGTGAGAACTGGTGAGACTCGTGACGTTCGACTGCATGGAGGCGACATTGAGCAGATCCGCGTTGAGCAGCGGCAGCCGATCGACGTCGGTGGCGTTCCAGGTCTGGACCTGCTGGCTAGTGGTGACGTCGATCGCGTTGACTGCCGGCGGTATGGCGTTGACCGTTACCGCGTTCAGTTGCGTCACATTCTGGCCCGCTGCTGCTCCGAAAACGGCGGCACTATTGGAGCCGGCTTGAACGACCACCTCGCGCTGATCGACCACCTTGCCGTCGCGTAGCAACTTGACGACATAACGGCCAGGCATCAAACCATTGACCGAGTAGCGGCCACTGGCGTCGGCACGCACGGTGCTGTCGTAGCCCGTCGCCGGATTGCTTACTTCCGCAGTGATGCCATTGCCTTGAGGCAAATTGCCATAGACACCACCGGTAATATCTTGTGCAAACAGTGAACCGCTGGTCATGGCGGCGGCCAATAGACCAATGCGTATGCTGGCGCGCAAGCTGCTGCCCAAACGGAACGGATATTTGTTCACCTTCGTCTCCCAGGAAGATAAAAAATTAGCCACATCTGATCTGATGGAACCAACCAACACCCGCCTCTTCTTTTTGGACTGGAGCAAAACGGTCAATCGCCGTCTTGAGGCGAGCGCAAAGGCCCCCCTGCGGTTACAACGGGTACACCTGCTTAATCCCCTCTTGCGGCACCAGACGCCTGCGCGGCGCCTCGCGCATCACGATTTAGATCGTTTAACCCCGATTTAGATCGTTCTAAATTCACTTTGTGCTCTTCGCAAAGAGTTTGCAACTTGCATTGCAGCAAAAGCCCTATATTCCCATCCCATTAGTCGGACAAATAAAGAAACAATCGGGCATTCCGCTAATGGCGGGTTGGATGAAGAAACAGACGGCCATCTACAAGTCGATCCTTCAACGACTTCGAAGTGAGTGCCAGCGCAACTGCCGGCCGACCCACCTTGCGTTGCGAAGAGCAAACCTTGCAGAGAGTCTTCGTTTTCCAGACTTTCACGCCGTTATGACATTTGCACATCGATGTGCGAGATGGAGCGAGCGAATGAATCGAATACCCGCAGCATCATTCACGGCGGATGGCAACGCCCGGGTGCACACGCGGGAATGCGTGCCATGTTGCGCATGCAACACTCATTAATCACGTAAAAATTGAATCGATCAAAAAATAATTCCGCCATGCAGCATTGAGCCCGAACGCAAAGGGCGTCATTGCCACATTGCTTTTAAAAATTCTAAATTTGAATCGATATAAATTCTTATTGACAGCGACTTTTCGTTGGCCTATTCATGGCTGCGCTCGCGGCGCACGGACATGTCGTCGTCGCGAGACTTGGATCGATTGAAAGTTGTCTTCCAAGGGATCTTTTGAGCAGCGTGGCGTAGCAATGAATTCGCCTGCGGCACGTATCCAGGACGGGTGCTGTTTTATCTCTGAAGCGTGATGAGCGAGAGCCGCGGCAATAGCCACGACTCAGGGCGGCTTTTTGCCTGAGGAAACGTTCGGTGAAACAACGGACGAAAGCGCGCCGTTGAATCGACTGCGTTCCCTCGTGCCGATGGACGAATGCTTTTCGCCATCGATTTCATTGAACGCCGCTCGCTGCGCTTCCGACGATTCGCTCGTTGTTTGATCGGCAACAAATGCACGCACGGAAATTTCTGCGTCGCAGGCACGTGGTTCAAGTTACAACCCGAATGCGTAGCGACATCGGTACATGTCGCAACGTCATTCGCAGCTTCCCCCTTCAGCAGCGCCGAACGCTTGGCCGCTTCGTGTCGTGATGGGCTGGGTATGTGTGGCAGTCGGCGCGTCTTTATCAACCCTCTGGGAGAGCGTGACCATGAAACGCATCGCAATGCAGTCGTCGGGACTACGCCGCAAGGCGGCGCTGTTGTTTTTTATTTCGAGCCTTGGATTCGCATGTGGCAGCGCGAGTGCACAGAGCACGGGCTACACCGGTATCTTTGGCGGCGGCCCGCTGTACAAGCACGTGGCGAGCAATATCTCGGAAATCGAAAACTCCGGTTTCACCGAAGTGGTCGTGTGGAGTGTCGAGGTCAGCTCGACCGGCGATTTGAATCTCAACGGCGAATTTCCGCTGACCTCCGGCGGCTCATACGTGGGCAACAATACCTGGCCGTCGTTCGCCTCGGACCTCGCCACCATGAAGCAAGGGACGCCCAAGCGCATCACCCTGAGCATCGGCTCATCGAACGTGGGCGACTGGCAAGACATCAAGGCACTGGTGAACGCCCAAGGAACCGGCACGAGCAGCATTCTCTACAAGGATTTCCAGGCCATCAAAGCGGCCCTGCCGGAAGTCGACGCCATCGATTTCGATGACGAGAACAGCTACGACGCCGCGTCCACCACCGCGTTCGCCGTGATGCTCGGTGGGCTTGGGTACAAGGTAGAAGTGGATCCGTACACCAATGCTTCGTATTGGACTTCACTGGTCTCCTCCATCAACAGCCAGAGCCCCGGCACGGTCGACGGCGTGCATCTGCAAACCTACTCCGGCGGCGACGGCAACAGCCCCTGCTCGGGTTGGGATTTTGGATCGGTGCCGGTTTTTCCCGGTGTTTGGGATGCCGATGACACGCCTCCCGCGGCGCAAAGCGCGATGAGCGGCTGGCATTCGCAGTGCGGCATTACCGGCGGCTTCCTGTGGCTGTACGACGATATTGCCGGCAAGACCTACAACGGCGAAGACGAAACCGCCGCCTACGGCAATGCCATCAATGCCGGCCTTGGCGGCAGCACGACGACCACTGAAATCTATGGAATCTACAGCGATGGAACGTCATTCAGCACGGGCGGATTGGACGGCAACGGCTACGCCTACTCCGCGAACCTGCTAGGTACCTCGCAAACCTGGAACGGCAATACGTTTACCTTGGGTGCCGCCAATACCACCAATGCCATGAGCGGCGGCACCATCAGCCTTACGCAGGGGCAATACAGCGAGCTCAGCATTCTGGCGTCCGGCTTCAATGGCAACCAGGCTTCGCAAACGTTCACCGTCAACTACACCGACGGCACCAGCACCACTTTCACCCAAAGCTTGAGCGACTGGTTCACGCCGCAAAATTATCCGAATGAATCCAAGGCCATCACGATGGCTTACCGCGACACCAGCAGCGGCACTACGGATAACCGCACGTTCTATCTCTATGGTTATTCGTTCTCGATCAACGGCACCAAGACAGTGAAAAGCCTCACTTTGCCGAACAATCGCAACGTGGCCGTGCTGTCGTATGCGTTGAGCAATCCTTGATTTGAAGCGCATCGAGGGCGTGTATCTGACTTCGACTCAGCGCACTGACGACTGAGTCGAGTTACCAAAACCCCGGTGTCACCCTTTTTTGGTGAAACCAGCGAAGGATCACTTCGCTGGTCTTTTTTTGAGAGCGCGAGTGATTCCTTCGATGACATCCGCGGCGACACAGTATCCGACGTCCGTTTCGCCTTTGCCGGTCACGTCTGTGACAACTCCTCATTAACCGCATGCGCTAATACTCTTTGCGTCAATAAAATGTGAATGCATTTTCGAAGCCGCAATCGCGCACGGGCCGCGGCATGATCCGTAAAGTCACGCCACGTTGACGCAGGGTCTGGTCCGCATCCGAAAATGAATCTATTCTCGCTGAGCCGCAATGTGCGGCCAATGATGGAGTAGATGCTAATGAGTCAGCTCAACGTCGAAACGGAAATGGCACCAACGATTCGCCCCCTGGCACGGCTTAGCGCAGCCTCACTTGGCGCGCAGTGGGCAGATCCGGCAAGGGGCCACTTTATGACGGTGATAACCTTCCATGGGAGCATCCACTCCCCCATGGATGGCGGTCTAGACTACGACGTTGCATGATTTCTTCCCGTTGATTCAATGCGCCTTGGCAACAAGGCGCATTGTCGTATCAGGAGACCTCTTTCGTGACACACGCAGTTCACGTACTTTCCTGGGAAGACGATCCGCACGCCGCGGCATTGCGCTGGGCGCTTGAGCGGATGGGCGTGCCGGTCGTGCACAGCCCTGGCCTGGCGCAATGGCGGGGCGATGAAGTCGCCGTCGAAATAGGGCTCGGACACGCGGGGCTAAGCAGCGCGACAGACGCGCCTATCTCGGTCTGGAATCGCCGCCCGAAAGCGCGAAAGCCCAAGCCCAGTTTGCCTGAAGATCAGGCTTTTATCGCCGGTGAGTGGCGTACTTTTTACGACAATCTGGTCGAAGCTGCAGCGCAGCTGCTGCCTTCGTTCTGGATCAATACACCAGCCGCAGCGTGGCGTACCGAGAACAAGCTGGTGCAATTGGTAGCAGCGCGCGAGATCGGATTGGCGTTTCCCGAGACCGCGATGGGCAACGATGCGGCAGCGGTACGGCGATTGGCGCAAGGCGGCCGCGTTGTATTCAAGACATTTCGTGCGCACGCATGGCAGGAAGAAGGCGGCCTCAGCACGACGACCACCATACTGGACAACGACCACTTGCCCGACGCGCAAGTCATCGAGTTTTGTCCGGGCATCTATCAGCGCTACGTAGAGAAGACCTCCGATATTCGCGTCACCGTCGCCGGCAACCGAATGCTGGCAGTGCGCATGCGGCGGCGCTCGAAAGAAGCTTACGTCGATTGGCGAATCCACGTGCTCGATGAGGATTTCTTCGCCGAGCAGATAACACTGCCCGCTGCGCTGGAACAGCGCATCCAGGCCTTGATGGCGTCGCTAGGACTGGTTTTCGGTTGCCTCGACTTCGTGGTCGATGCCGATGGCGAGTATCAGTTTCTGGAAGTCAATCAGGCCGGGCAATTCCTGTTTCTGGAAGACATGATTCCGGACATCGGGGTGATGCGCATGATGGCCTCGTTTCTGGCAGCAGGCTCACGCGACTACTCCGTGGTCGAAGATGCCACGCTCAACATGGCCGAGTTTCGCTCCACCGAAACCTATGCCGCGTTGGCGCACCGACTGCGGCTCGATGAACCGGCGACCGCTTGATAGGGTGCTGTCCAAATTCGCTCCTGGCGACAAGTCGAACGAGACGCACCTCCTGAACCCTCCCAACGAAAAACAAAAAGCCCGCCGTAAAGGCGGGCTTTTTGTTTTTTGGCTGGGAGACTAGGATTCGAACCTAGATAAACGGAGTCAGAGTCCGTTGTCCTACCGTTAGACGATCTCCCAATACCGGGCCGAGCGGCGCGCTCTGACTTGATGCACCGGACGGTCGAAGCGAAACCTCCTAAGAGGATTAGCGCTTCGAGAACTGGGTAGCGCGACGTGCCTTGTGCAGACCGACCTTCTTACGCTCGACTTCACGGGCGTCACGGGTCACGAAGCCAGCCTTGCGCAGCTGGGTCTTCAGGCTTTCGTCGTACTCGATCAAAGCGCGGGCAATGCCGAGGCGGATGGCGCCGGCCTGGCCGGTGATGCCGCCGCCGGCGACCGTGACCTTGATGTCGAACTTGTCAGCGCTCTGGGTCAGTTCGAGCGGCTGGCGCACGATCATGCGCGAGGTCTCACGACCAAAGAACTGGTCCAGGGTCTTGCCGTT
Source organism: Dyella mobilis (assembly GCF_016904945.1). Lineage (GTDB taxonomy): Bacteria > Pseudomonadota > Gammaproteobacteria > Xanthomonadales > Rhodanobacteraceae > Dyella_B > Dyella_B mobilis. The sequence continues at coordinate 192,746 of NZ_JADIKF010000039.1, read as the reverse complement.
CACTTCGATCGCGCCGGTGCCCTTGCGCAGGAACACGCGAGCGGCGGAGGTCTTGCGGCGGCCGGTGCCGTAATTCTGCTGAATCGCCATGATGCTTCCTTAGATTTCCAGCGCCTGCGGCTGCTGAGCGGTGTGCGGATGTTCGGCGCCGCCGTAAACCTTGAGCTTGCGGTACATGTCGCGGCCCAGCGGGTTCTTCGGCAACATGCCCTTCACGGCGATCTCGATGACGCGCTCGGGATGGGTGGCCAGCAAGTCTCTCAAGCTGGTGGTCTTGAGGTTGCCGACGTAGCCGGTGAAGCGGTGGTACATCTTGTCGTCCAGCTTGGCGCCGGTGACAGCCACCTTCTCCGCGTTGATCACGACGATGTAGTCGCCGGTGTCGACGTGGGGGGTGAACTCGGGCTTGTGCTTGCCGCGAAGGCGACGCGCGATTTCGGTCGAGAGACGACCGAGCGTCTTGTCCGTGGCGTCAACCACGTACCAGTCGCGCTTGACGCTTTCCGGCTTGGCGCTGAACGTTTTCATTTCGGAATACCTGTCTGCCGCCACAGGGGCGGTAAGCGGAATCGGTGGAACAAAGGCGCGAGATAATAGCGAAGCTTTCATCTATCGCGCAAGCCCTCGATGGGCTGCGAGTCGCAAATGATAGCATGAACGATATGCCTCTTGAGAAGCCCCAACACCACATTGCCGTGCTGGCCGACCAGTGTGTGCAATGCGGCCTGTGCCTGCCGGTCTGCCCCACCTACGCCCTGGACGGCAATGAAGCCGAATCCCCACGGGGTCGCATCGCCATTGCCGCTGCGCTGGCGCGGGGGCAAATCGCGCCCTCTCCCGAACTGCGGGAGCCCCTGGATCACTGCCTGGGCTGCCTGAGCTGCCAGCGGGTCTGCCCTGCCGGGGTTCAGTACGAGGAGCTGCTGGTGGAGACCCGCGCCCTGCTTGGGCCGTCGCCGCAGCGTCCGGGGCTGTTGCTGGATATCGCCAAACGCCCGAAGCTGAACCGATGGCTGCAACGATGGGCCCGCTGGACCGGCGCCGCTATCTGGCTGCCAGCCTTGCTTCCCGGCAAACAGTTTGCCGCCTGGCGAGCAGCCATATCCCTGCTGAAAAGCCCCACGCCCCTAGCCAGAACTCAGCTGGCCAAACAGCCTGGGACGCGGGATGCCGGCATCGTCGCCCTCTTTCCCGGTTGCGCAGCCAGCGTCCAGGACGCCGCAGCAGAACGGGCGGCGGAGCAGTTGCTGGACGCCGCTGGATATCGCGTGGTTCGCTTGCCCGCCACGTGTTGCGGCGCATTGGATCTGCATGACGGTGACGCTGCCGGTGCCGAAGTATCGGCAAAACGCCTGCGCGATGCCTGGGATGGAACGCATGCCGACTATCTGGTCAGCGTTACCCCGGGTTGCTTGAGCACGCTGCGCCGCGCGCTCACCACGGTACAAGTGGAAGACCCTTATCGCTTGCTGGCCGAGCGGGCTGAAAAGCTGCGTTTTCGCCCTCTGAATCTGCGTGCCGGCTTGCACATACCCTGCACACAATCCAACGTGGCGCGTAGCGAGACGGCTCTTATCAAGCTACTCGAACGCATTCCGGGACTCGCTTTGCAGCGACTTTCCACGCCTCCCTATTGCTGCGGCGCTGCCGGCAGCCACGTCCTGCAATTCCCGGAGCGGGCGGAGCGTTTGCGCGATGACGTGCTGTCCCACATCCACACACTGGATGTGCAGATGCTTCTGTCGTCCAATATCGGTTGCCGCTTGCATCTGGCGGCGGGACTGGCCGCACAGGCGTCGACCTTGCCGACCATGCATCCGCTGACCTTGCTGGCGCAGCAACAGGAAACCTGAAGAGTTATGGCCATCCAATGAATGTACGCACATTGACCCCGCTGGACCGCCTGCTCGCCGGCATCGAGCGCGCCCTGGAAACCGTGGCCGGCTCTCCCGAGGCCCATCGCGCCTCGCCTTCGCACGGCCTGGCCGATGCCGAGCTGGACGATGCCGAACGCCGCCACGCCGCAGGATTGATGCGCATCAACCACACGGGCGAAGTCTGCGCCCAGGCGCTCTACGACGGACAGGCCGCCTTGGCGCGCAAGGAGGAAAACCGCGCGCATCTGCAGCACGCCGCCGCCGAAGAAACCGATCACCTGGCGTGGTGTTCCGAACGCCTGCGCGAGCTGGAAAGCCGCCCGAGCCTGCTCAATCCGCTTTGGTACGCCGGCAGCTATGCGATCGGCGCAGCGGCGGCGCTGGCCGGCGACAGGATCAGCCTCGGCTTCGTGGTGGAGACGGAAAAACAGGTGGAAGCCCATCTGGCCGACCACCTGGACCGACTGCCCACCCAGGACGAGCGCTCGCGTGCGGTGCTCAAGCAGATGCAGGCCGATGAAGTGCAACACGCGCAGGCCGCACGCGAGCACGGCGGTATCGCGCTGCCGTTTCCGATTCCGCAGCTGATGCACGTCAGCTCGATGGTGATGAAGACAGTGGCGTATCGACTTTGAGCGAACGGGGATCGCGCGACGCCCCAATCCACTCGCCACGTGGGAGAGGAAGAAAAAAACCCGCCTTTCGGCGGGTTTTTCTTGATCACATCAGGTTGCGTCCGTGGAACAGCTCTTCGATTTCACGGCGCAGCAGTTGCTCGATCTTCTGTCGCTCCTTGAACGAAAGATCGTCCGCATGGGCTTCGAACAGATAGGTATCGAGGTCGAAGTCCTTGATGTGCATCTTGGTGTGGAAGATGTTTTCCTGATACACGTTCACGTCGAACATCTCGTACTTCTGGCGGATGTGGCGCGCCAGGTAGTCCTGCACCGAGTTGATCTTGTGATCGATGAAGTGCTTCTTGCCCTTCACGTCGCGGGTGAAGCCGCGTACGCGGTAGTCGCACACCACGATGTCTGACTCGAAGCTGTCGATCAGGTAGTTCAGGGCCTTCAACGGCGAGATCACACCGCAGGTGGCAACGTCGATATCCGCACGGAAGGTCGCGATGCCGTTGTGCGGATGGGTTTCCGGGTACGTGTGGACGGTGATGTGGCTCTTGTCCATGTGGGCCACCACCGCATCGGAGATGGTGTCGCGGCCCAGCTTCTCGACCACCGGCTCCTCGGAGATGAGGATGGTCACCGAGGCACCCTGCGGGTCGTAGTCCTGGCGGGCCACGTTCAGGATGTTCGCGCCGATGATCTCGGCCACGTCGGTGAGGATCTGGGTGAGTCGATCGGCGTCGTACTGCTCGTCGATGTACTCGATATAGCGCTGGCGCTGGTCTTCGGACACCGCATAGCAGATGTCGTAGATGTTGAAGCTCAGGGCTTTGGTAAGGTTGTTGAAGCCCTGCAGGCGCAGGCGCGGGAGGGGTTTCACCACGGCGACACTCCATGGCCGGGTCACGGCCGACAGGTGAGGCGGGTTAGCTACAAGGGTCCCCGCTGGATTAAAAAGGCATGCTGGACCCTTATCCTGCACGCCCCTTGTGTACGGATGATGGCAACTGCCACCATCCGGGAAGACTGCGAAGTATGCGGCAAATCGGTGAAAAACAGAACCTGCGGGACTCGCACTGACTTTGCCATAATGCGAAAGTCGCAAGGGATGCGCAGTCCGGCCGTCGGTAGGGGCGGCCCTTGAGACCACTTAGCTTGGGGAAAACTTCTGTGGTGCAGCTGAAATATCAATTACAACAAGCGTTCGAAAAGTCACAGGCGCCACTCGGTTTTGCACCAGACCCCGCCGCGATGGAGCGGTTTCTAGGTCTCTGCCACCGCCGCCGCTACCCCGGCAAGACCGCCATCATCCGCCCGGGCGACCCCGCCAACACGCTTTACTACGTGATGGAAGGCTCGCTGGCCGTCTGCACCGAGGACGAGCAGGGGCGGGAGCTGATCCTGGCCTATATCAGCCGCGGCCAGTTCATCGGCGAGATGGGACTGTTCGTGGAGCAGGCCCAGCGCGAATCGATGGTGCGTACCCGCAGCCCCTGTGAAATGGCCGAAATCAGTTACGAACGGCTGTTCCAGCTGATGGAAGGCCCGCTGCGCGACGAATGCCCGAAGATCCTGTTCGCCATCGGCGCCCAGCTCACCCACCGCCTGCTGCGCACCTCGCGCCAGGTGAGCCGCATGGCCTTCATGGATGTCACCAACCGCATCTCGCGCACCCTGCTGGACCTGTGCCAGGAGCCGGACGCGATGAGCCACCCGGACGGCACCCAGATCCGCATTTCCCGCCAGGAAGTCAGCCGCATCGTGGGCTGCTCGCGCGAAATGGTGGGCCGCGTGCTCAAGCAGCTGGAAGAACAGGGCATGATCGAGGTCTCCGGCAAGACCATCGTGGTTCGCGGTACCCGCTGAACCCCGCTTACGGCGCCCCCGGCATGAACCGGGGGCCTGCCGGCCGCCGCACATCAGCACACCGCCGGAACGTCAGTACCAGGCCACCCTAGCCACCGTGCGGCCGATCGCCTTCTCCACCCGCTTGCACAGCTTGGGCGTGCCGTTGACCAGCACCGCCTCGTCCGCTTGCTTGAGCATGGCCACGTCGAGCATGGAATCGCCGTAGGCAGTCCGCCAACGCTTGATGCCATGGGCCGCCAGGCTTTGCACCTTGCGGCGTCCTACGTTGTGCATTTTTACGCGCATGCCGAACCAGCCAGGCTTGAGCTGGGAGCCGATCACGCCCACCTCGGGCAGTCCCAGCTGCGACAGCAGGCGCGCTGCCAGCCGTTGTTCGCATCCGGTCACCACGAATACCTGGTCGCCTTCCGCCAGATGCTTGCGCAAGGCCTGCAGGCCGTCCCGATAGAACTGACGCGGGCGGCGCACCAGCTGATCGGCAAAGGCTTCGACTGCCTGCTCGTAGCGCTTCTGCCCCACGCCGAACAACGCCACGTGCACCAGGGTGCGGGCCGCCCACCAGCGCGAAACGAGCAGGCACGGCAGCCACCAAGGCAGGGTCAGGAGCACCAGCACCTTGCGCCACAGCGAATGCCGGTAGCGATGGCGCATGAACGTAGCGAACGAATCGCCGCAAAACAGCACGCCGTCAAAATCGAAAAGCACGATGCGCGACGCGCTCTCGTCAACGCCGGTTTCAGCCGGCGCGGTGGTCATGTCCCCTGACGTCATGATCAACGCGCGTCGAACAGCCGCTTCAATTCCGCACCAGGATCGGGGGCACGCATGAAAGCCTCGCCAACCAGGAAGGCATGGATGCCGGCCTCGCGCAGGCGCGTGACGTCCTCGGGGGTGTGGATGCCCGATTCGGCCACCAGGATGCGGTCGTAATCCATCAGGTCCTGCAGTTCGAGCGAGGTATCCAGCGATGTGTGGAAGGTGCGCAGATTGCGATTGTTGACGCCGATCAGCGGCACCGGCACGGCCTGCGCGCGCTCCAGTTCCTCGGCGTCGTGCACTTCGCACAGCACGTCCAGGTCCAGGTCGGCCGCCAGCAGCGACAGCTCCAGCAGATCCGCATCACCCAACGCGGCCACGATCAGCAGGATGCAGTCTGCGCCGATCGCGCGCGCCTCATAGACCTGGTAAGGGTCGATGATGAAATCCTTGCGCAGCACCGGCAGCGAACACGCCGCACGCGCCTGCTGCAGGAAATCCTCGCTGCCCTGGAAAAAATCCTTGTCAGTAAGCACCGAAAGACAGGCGGCCCCGCCGGCCTCGTAGCTGCGCGCGATGGCAGCCGGATCGAACTCGGCGCGGATCACGCCTTTGCTCGGACTGGCCTTTTTCACCTCAGCGATCACCGCCGGCAAGCCTTCGGCGATCTTCGCTTCGACGGCGGCGGCGAAACCGCGCGTGTCGGGCAGGTCCTTGACGCGCGCTGAGAGCTCTTTCAGCGGCAGCTTGGCGCTGCGCTCGGCGAGCTCTTCGGCCTTACGGGCAAGGATGCGTTGAAGGATGTCGGTCATGTGCTTGCGATCGGCATGAGAACGGAAACGGAGGGCGAGGCTCAGCGGCCGCCAGTATCGGCGAGTCGCTGGGTGGTTGCCACGAATGCGTCCATTTTGGCACGAGCCGCGCCGCTGGCGATGGTCGCCCGCGCCAGTTCGATGCCGCTGCCGATCGAATTGACCAGGCCGCAGGTGTAGAGCGCGGCGCCGGCATTCAGGCAGACGATGTCGTGCGGCACGCCATGGCGATCTTCCAGCGCGTCAAGCAGCATCGCCTTCGATTCCGCCACGTTCTCCACCCGCAGGTTGCGGCTGGATGCCATGGCCAGGCCGAAGTCCTCCGGCTCGATTTCGTACTCGTGAACCTCGCCATTGCGCAGCTCGCCGACCAGGGTGGAGGCGCCGAGCGAAATCTCGTCCATGCCATCCCGCCCCCACACCACCATGGCTTGTTTCGCACCCAGGGCCTGCAGCACGCGGACCTGGATACCGACCAGGTCCGGGTGAAAAACCCCCATCAGGATGTTCGGGGCGCCGGCCGGATTGGTCAGCGGCCCCAGGATGTTGAACAGGGTGCGTACGCCCATTTCCTTGCGCACGGGCGCTACCACTTTCATCGCCGGATGATGGTTCGGCGCATACATGAAACCGATGCCGGTCTCGAGCATGCACTCGGTGACCTGGGCCGGCGACAGCTCGATCCTCGCTCCCAGCGCCTCCAGCACGTCGGCACTGCCGGACTTGGACGACACGCTGCGCCCGCCGTGCTTGGCAATGCAGGCACCGGCCGCCGCCGCGACGAACATGGAAGCGGTGGAGATGTTGAAGCTCGAGGCGCCGTCCCCGCCGGTGCCGACGATATCGAGAAAATGAGGGTGCGGCGGCGCATCGACCTTGGCCGACAGCTCGCGCATCACGCGTGCCGCGCCGGTGATCTCGCCGACGGTTTCCTTCTTCACGCGCAACCCGGTGATGATCGCCGCGGTCATCAGCGGGCTGACTTCGCCGGCCATGATCTGGCGCATCAGCGCGATCATTTCATCGTGAAATATCTCGCGATGCTCGATCGTGCGCTGTAGCGCTTCTTGCGGCGTGATGGTGATGGCGCGCCCGGTCATGCCGCGAGCTTTTGCAGCGGCTGTCCGAGAAAGTTACGCAGCAGGTCGTGGCCGTGCTGGGTAAGGATCGACTCGGGGTGGAACTGCACGCCTTCCACGGCCAGCGTCTTGTGGCGCAGACCCATGATCTCGTCGATGGAGCCGTCGGGATTTTCCGTCCAGGCGGTCACTTCCAGGCAATCGGGCAACGAGGATTGCTCCACCACCAGCGAGTGATAGCGCGTGGCCTCGAACGGATCGGGCAAGCCGGCGAATACACCCTTGTTGAGATGGCGCACCGGCGAGGTCTTGCCGTGCATGATCTGCTTGGCGCGAATCACCTTGCCGCCAAAGGCCTGGCCGATGGCCTGGTGGCCGAGGCAGACGCCGAACACGGGAATCTCGCCGCCGAGTTGGCGCAGCACATCCAGCGACACGCCCGCATCGTCCGGCGTACCCGGGCCGGGAGAAATCATGATGTGCGATGGCTTCAGCGCGCGAATGCCGGCGACGTCCAGCGCATCGTTGCGCACCACCCTCACCTCTTGTCCCAGCTCGCCCAGGTACTGCACGAGGTTGAAGGTGAAGCTGTCGTAATTGTCGATCATCAACAACATGGCGGAGAAAATCCTGTGGAGGGCTTTCGGCTGGGCGCCCGGGGGATCGCCCATCGCGTTATGCCGCGGTGCGGCATGGCGTCCATTGTGCGCGATAGGCTTTGCCGCCGTCATCCCGTGGGCATAGGACAACTGCTCCAAACGCCGGACGGCCAAAGCTTACGAAACGGAGCCGAAAATGCCGTTACATCCACATAAATCCATAAAAATCAAATGGATGAAATTTAAGGACGAGCCAGTACGCTCCGCGTATAGCTTTCCACCACCAGACTGAAGGGCTGATTGTCCGCGGTGTAAAGAACCGCACGGTGCTGCAAAACGTGATCCGGCACGGCCAGCGGATCACGACCTGCCGGAGGCAACGGAGCGCCCGCATCCCAGCCCTGCGGCAAGGGCGACCACAGCAGCTCTGCCGAAAGTGTCTGGCGGCGGAAGTGCAGAGGTTGCACGACTTTGCCGAATGGCACGTCGGAATGGTCCAACTGCTGGTTCATGGCCGTCGTCAAACGCGCAGGCACGTACCAGTTATCCGCATCGGACAGCACGACATTGCCGCAGCTCAGTGCCACGCGGCGATAACGCACGGGCTCGTCCGGCCCGATTCCCAGCAAGGTGCGCGCACCGGCCGGCAAGGGCTTGTCCGCGCCATGCACGCGATGCGCGACGACGTGCGCATCGGCGGCCAGGTGATGCGCGCTGCACCAGCTCTCCAGGGTCAGCGTTGCGCTCGGATGACTCAGCAGATCCGCATTCAACGTTTGCAACTCGGCCAACGCCTGGGTGCGGCTGAGCACCGTATCGGGCCAGGGCTGCGCGGCGTTCTGTGCCGCTGCAGTAAACGTGCAGGCGAGCAGTGACAGGACCAGGGCGTAGCGGACGGGAAATATTCGCTTCATGGCAAGTCGTTCCAGGTCAGGAGCCCGATGCGGGCTTTGGCGATGTATGAGTGCCGGCGCTGGCGGCAGCAGCCCCTGCCTGCCGACGCCCGATTGCTTGCATCACTTGCTGCAGCTGTCCTGGATGCCTGGCCTTGTACGCATCGTAGTACGCCGCACTGCTGGCCAAATTGAGGTGCCCGAAGTCGTTGGCTACATAAAGGGCAACGCCGTCCAGAGAAGTGCGGCAGCGGTCGGCATCGCATGGCACGTCGTAGAGGGTGATCAATCCGACCTGCGGGTATTTCTTGGCGATCGAGGCCAGGATCTGCACGGTGCCTCGATGGGCGGCAGCGGCTTCGCTGCTTGGGTAAGTGCAATCGCGCTTGCCCAACGATAGCCATTGATGGTTGTACAACTGGCAGTTCACCAGATCCTTGGGCTCGCCAGGGATGTCGTCAAAAAGGACCACGTGTTTGCCGGCACGCAACAGCGTGGAGATCGTGTCATCCAGATCGTCCAGAAAGGCCCCCTGCGCAAAACCGAAATCATTGACGGCAGGGGCCGCCGGCGCATTGGCATAAATCTCCCAGACGGCCGAGAGAAAGACCGTATCGACGCTCTTGTCCGACAGCAGATAGTTGAAAACCGCCTGGTTGTGTGCGGCGCACTTGCCTTGCGAAGCCTTCAGCGAAGGGTCCCCCACCTTGGGTACCCGGGCAACGGGAGCGCAGTCCGGCATGGCCACGTCGTGAATGGAAAGGCGATATTCCTTGCCCAGGCCATCCATGAAATTGATCAGGTGATAAGCGTGGGAATCGCCCCAGATCGCCGCATTCACAGGCAGAGAGACATCGCCGAGGCTGCACTTGGCCGCGTCGGTGAGTTGCACCTGGGCCCAGCATTGGCGTCCGCGCGGGTTTTGCCAGGTGCTTTGCCTGGCACTGGTGTAAATACGCTGGAACGCAGCCGGATACAGCCGCGCAAACTGGTCCGTGCGCTGGCCGATGACGAATAGCACCAACGTGCAGAGAATGGGGGTGGCGACATAAGTAAGAACGACGCGAAACTTGGCCATCCGCGCATAGCGCAAAGGGGTTTCCACGTAGCGATAAGACAAATAGCCGATGCCGATGGAAAGCACGATGGCTACCAGCTTCCATACCGTCGTATCGACACCGAAGCGCTGAAAAGCAAACAGCACCGGCCAATGCCAGAGATACAGGCTGTAGGAAATCCGGCCGATGAAGAGCGTCGCTGGATTGCCCAGCAGCACGCTAGCCAGGCGCGAGGTGCTTCCAAAACCCACGACCAGACCGGCACCTACGCAAGGGAACAGCGCCATCCATCCCGGATAGGGCGTGCTGGAACTCAACAGCATGCCCGAAGCCACCGTTATGGCCAGTCCTGCCGCCACAGCGGTATCGGCCAGCGCATGCCCCGTTTTCCTCTCGTCGCGAAAAGACAGAAGCACGCCAGTGATAAATTCAAAACCGCGATAAGGCGTTAGAAAATAGGCCCCCTGCGTCGCATGCGAGGCCGCCCACTGCGAGGCACCCAAGGAAACGATTGCAAGAAATGCGAAGGCGGCGATACGGCGCCCGCTGGACCAACGCCAGCTCAACACCAGCAGCGCAGGCAATACGAGGTAAAACTGCTCTTCGACCGACAACGACCAGATGTGCAGCAAGGGCTGATCGCTGGTCTGCGACGCGAAATAGTCGGTCTTGTGCGCCAGATAGATATTTGCCGACAGCAAGCTGGCGTAGCCGATGGTTTTCAGCGTACGCATGGCGTCGTCGGGCATCAGGTAAAGCAATGCGAAGACGAACACGCAACCCATCGTCAGGTACAGCGCCGGCGCCAGGCGCTTGGCTCTGGCGGTGTAAAAACCGATGAACGAGAAATGGCCTTCGGTCAGCCCGCGCTGGATCGCCCGCGATACCACGAAGCCGGAGATCACGAAGAACACGTCGACGCCGATGAAGCCTCCCTTGAACACGGAGAATCCGGCGTGAAAGAAAATGACCAGCAGCACCGCCACGGCGCGCAGGCCATCGACGTCCTTGCGGTAATACGGCGCCCCCCCCCGCACTTTGTCTAACATTCAGCCCCTCACTACGTGAAATCTTCTGAAGCCGATCGATCCGGCTCCAGGCATGACGTGGACAACCCGGCCAGTGCGACGCGCGGCGCGTCGATCAGAGCCCCTTCGCAGCCTGCGCGACCGCCCGGAACAACGCGCGGCCCTTGTTCATGGTCTCTTCCCACTCGGAAGCGGGGTCGGAGTCGTAGACGATGCCGGCGCCGGCCTGCACGTGCAGGCGTCCGCCCTGGATGACCGCCGTGCGAATGGCGATGGCAGTGTCCGCATCGCCCCACCAGCCGATCCAGCCGATCGCACCGGCGTAGATGTTGCGCTTGAAGGGCTCCAGCTCCTGGATGATTTCCAGCGCCCGGATTTTCGGCGCGCCGCTGACGGTGCCCGCCGGGAAAGTAGCTTTGAGCACATCCACGTAACTCAAGCCGGGCATGGCATCGCCCTGCACTTGCGAAACGATGTGCATGACGTGCGAGTAGCGCTCGATCACGAAGGATTCGCTGACTTCGACGCTGCCCGTCTCGCTGATGCGGCCGATATCGTTGCGCCCCAGGTCGATCAGCATCACGTGCTCGGCACGTTCCTTGGGGTCGGCCAGCAGGTCGGCTTCGAGAGCCCGGTCTTCTTCCTCGGTGGCGCCGCGCTTGCGCGTGCCGGCGATCGGACGCACGACCACCTTGCCGTCCTTCAGGCGCGCCAGGATTTCCGGCGAGGAACCGACGATCTGCGTATCGCCCAGGTCCACGAAATACATGTAAGGCGAGGGATTCATCGCGCGCAACGCGCGGTATACGTCGACCGGCCGCGCGTTGAAACCCACGCTGAGGCGTTGCGAGGGCACCACCTGGAAGACGTCGCCGGCGCGGATGTATTCCTTCGCGCGCCGTACCACCGCCTCGAATTCTTCGCGCGTGAACGACGACTTGAAATCGCTCTCGTCCAGCGCGGTCGATTGCGTGAGCTGCGGGTACGAAGCGCCGCCCTGGCGCAGGCGATGCGTCAGCGCGTCGAGCCGGCGCTGCGCATGCGCATAGGCCTGCGGCTGCGCGGGATCGGCATGCACGATCAGGTAAAGCCTTCCCTTGAGGTTGTCGAACACCGCCACTTCTTCGGCAAGCATCAACAGGACATCGGGCGTGCCCAGCTCGTCGGTGCGATCCCACCGGGCCAGGCGCGGCTCGATGTAGCCGATGGTTTCGAATCCGAAATAGCCGACCAGCCCGCCGCTGAAAGCAGGGAGCTGCGGCAGACGTGGCACGTCGTACTGCTTGCGCAGGTTTTCGATTTCGGCGAGCGGATCTTGCAGCTGACGGCGCTCGACCACTTCGCCGGCATCTTCCACTTCAAGCTCGTGGCCGCGCAGGCGGTACACGCGCTTGGCCGGCAGGCCGATGATCGAATAGCGACCCCAGGTGGCGCCGCCTTCCACCGATTCGAACAGGAAGGTGTAAGGGCCGTCAGCCAGCTTCAGGTAGACCGATAGCGGCGTATCCAGATCGGAGAACACTTCGCGCACCAGCGGGATGCGGGTGTGTCCTTGCGCTGCCAGCGCCTCGAAGTCATCGCGAGAGATCACGTAGGGGTTCCGGTGGCCGACGGGGAACGCCCATTGTAGGGGATTGTGCCTACCCGGCTAGCCGCTGCCGCGGCATGCCCTGCAGACTCAGACTGAAGGCGACGCCGCTGCCGTCCTCGAGATTGCGGGCAGAGGCCACGCCACCATGGCGCTCAGCCACCAGGCGCACCACGTACAAACCCAATCCCAGATGCGGGGCGTCACCCGGCGTGGCCTTGTCGCGCAGGCTGACCAGCGAATCGAACAGGCGCCCCTGCATCGCGGCGGGCAACGGCGGTCCCTGGTTGGCCAGTTCGATCTCGGCGCCGCCATCCGACGGCCGTAGCGTCAGCCGCAACCAGCCGTCGGCCGGGGTGAACGACAAGGCGTTGTCGAACAGCTTGTCCAGCGCCTGCGCGATCAATTCCGGTGCGCCATGCAGATGCAGCGCCTGTTCGGGCAGCACGCAATCCAGGCGGCGTGCGCCAGCCAGCGGCCGGTACGCATCGGCACAACCGCGCACCACCTCGACCAGGTCGACGTCTTCCGGTTCCGCAGCGGCAATGGCCCGCTCCATCCGGCTCGCCTCGCTCATCGCACGCACCAGGGTACCCAGGCGCGCCACGCCATCGCGGGCACGTGCCAGATAGGGCTGCGCTTCGGCGGAGAGTTCGGCGTGCTCGAGATTGTCCAGCGACGACTTGACGATCGCCAATGGCGTGTTGAGCTCGTGCGACAACTTCGACGCCAGCGTGCGCAGATAATCCGTATAGCCGCCAACGGCCTCGAACAGCTTCTGGAAGCTGCGCGCCAGGTCGCCGATTTCATCGTTCGCTTCGGCCATCGGGAAATGGCCCTGGATCATTTGGCCGTCCAGACGTCCATCATTCACCTGGGCGCGCTCGACCGCATCGCGCAGCCGGCCCAGGCGAAGGCTCAGGCGCGTGGCGAAGAACAGCAAAATGGCGCCAGCCACCAGCAACACGCCGAAACTGGTCATCAGCAGGCTGAAGAAGGCACGATTGGCCAACAACGGCACCGCCCGGCTCGCCTGTTCCAGCAACAGCACGCCGACGACAGTGCGATCACGCTCCACCGGCACGGCAGTGGCCAGCACGACGCTGTCGCGCTCCTCGCCCTGCCGCCACACGGTGTTGGGTTGGCCGTTGCGCGCGCTTTGTATTTCCGGCAAATCCAGGCGCGGCACGTCGGAGGTCCACAGCTCGGCATCCTCCAGCGGGTTGGCCAGCAGCGAGCGGTAAATGACCGAAGAGAACCAGCCCGGCTGCGGACCTGTGGTGGTGAGATGGCCGCTTTGCGCCAACAACCAACCCGTCGGCGTCACCAGGCGCGCACGCGTATCGTCGGGCGCCATGCGCGACAGCTCCTGCGCGAGGTCCCCGGAATAACGCCACAGCGGGCGCATCTCGGTGGCGAGCGGATCGCCGCCGTCGACAGCCGTGTAGATGCCCACGCCCAACGCACTGAGCCCGAGTCCACGCGGCAGACGCAACTCGGCGCGATAGCCGCTGCCATCTTCCTGCCACTGGCCAACGATCCGGTCGGGGAGATCACCCGCCGCCGGATCCAGCGTCAGCGCCGTAAAGGCACCGGGTGCCGCACTAGCAAGCAAGTAGCGCCGATGCTGCGTGCCTTGCACCAGATCCAGGATCAAATGATCGGAAGCCAGCGCATTGGGATCGCCGGCATCGGCGCGCGTACGCCGGGCTGCCCGCACGTCGACGTAGATATAGAAACCGTTGTCATCCTCGGCCAGCAGCAATTTGCCGTTCTTGCCGATCGCCTGGCTCCAGGGCGTCATCGGCGCCCAGTCGTCGCCGTAGCCATCGATGGTGATGGGGTTCACCGCCTGCTGCACATACCAGCCGCTGCCCGGCTGGGGCAGCGGCACGTCGGTGACGGCGAGGCTGCGCGCCACCGCCGTCGCCGTCGCCGTCAGCGCTTGCTCCTGCCCCTGACGCAAGAGGGTTTCCATCTGGCGCACGTACAGCCAGCCAGCCACCGGCAAGGCGAGCGTGCATAGCGCTACCAGCAGCAGTTTTTGGCGCAGGCTCATGCTTCAAGTCTTCCCGTTGCGCGCAAGCTAGTGCGGCTTGCCAGTCGCACCAGCTGCGGGAACATCTTTCGAGTAGCGGGATTGTTCCACTACGTGCTTGAAGGCATCCAATAAAGACTGGCGTAGCGGATCGGAGGCGCCAACGGTCATGGACCAGCTGAAACGCACGCCGGCAGTCTTTCCGGGATCGCAAAACACGACGACATCGTCGAGGTGATCGCTACCGGAATACATCACCCCGAGGCATGGCTGATGGCCGTTCCGCAGCGGAAACGGACTCACCTTGCCGGCGGGGTCGGCCTGCAAATAGTGTTTTTGGTCATCCTGCAATTCGGCGTCCAGGGAATCCAGTTTGGACGGCCATACGTTGAGTACCATCACGCGATCGGGCTTGCCGGTCCATTCGCCCTGATACAGCACGTAGTTCACGCCGATGGCGCGAGCGTAAGTGCAGCAATCCTTGGTCCAGCCCGGCGGCGCGATCGTGTCGATGCTCCATGCCGGCGCTGCGCCGTCGGCCGGCCCCTGCGCTCGCACTGTCGTGTCCGGCTGTGCAGCCATGGCGACGCCAGTGCTAAGCGCCAGCGCGGCAAACATCCAGCGCAACGACATCACGGACGCCACCTGTATCCCACGCCGTGCACCGTTTCGATCGCATCGAACTCCGGCGCCACCGCAATGAATTTCTTGCGGATGCGCTTGATGTGCGACGTGATGGTGGCGTCATCCACCACCAGTTCGGCTTCACGCATCAGCTGGTCGCGATTCTTCACGTGCCCCGGGAAACGCACGAGCGTGTGCACCATCCAGAATTCGGTGACGGTGAGCGGCACCTCCACGTCGTTCCAGGTGATGCGCATGCGCTCGGATTCGAGCTTGAGCGGGCCATGCCCGATCACCGTCTCGCTGGACGCCGGCGCCTTCAGCGATTCGATGCGACGAAACAGCGCGGCAATGCGCGCGGCCAGCTGGTGCAGGCTGGTGTCTTTGCTGAGGTAATCGTCGGCGCCCAGGCGCAGGCCGGAGATCACGTCGAAATCCGAATCGCGCGCCGTCAGGAAAATGATCGGCAAGGTCGCCGATCTTGCGCGCAACTCGCGGCAAAGATCGAACCCCCCTTCCGGCTCGTCGCCCAGCCCGATATCGATGATGACCAGCTCCGGCAAGCGGGCCGCGAAAGCGCTGGAGGCTTCCTGGCGCGAGCCGTAGCCGCGCGTGTCGTAGCCGAAGCGGTTCAGCGCCTCAACGTAGTTGGCGCGGATCAACGGTTCGTCTTCGACGATGGCGATGCTGCGTCCCACGGGGACTCCTTGCGAGGATGATGCCGCGCAGGTTGCTATGGGCCTTGCGCCAGCGCAAGCCGCGCGCGTCGTTTGCCCGCGTTCTGCCAGAATCCATCGGCCGATCGCCCTTGCGGCGCCGGGGTCGGCGCCTCGGCGGGGTGTTTGATAGCCCCTAATCCAAAGCGAGTTTCCCCATGCGTGCCGACCCTTCCATCGATCCCAATGCCGAATTGCGCGGTTTCGAACCGCTGCGCGTGGTGCTGGCCCTGGGCTCCGTATTGCTTGCCCTGCTGCTGAGCCTTTAATCGGCGTGCCGGCGACGTGAATTTGCCGTGGAGGCATCAGGCGCGACCGGTTCGCAGGGACGCCAGCCGGTCGCGCAGCGAGCCAGGCATCCACTCGCGAATTCGCCCACAAACCGCACTACCAAGCCATTTTCCCGGTCATTCCTGTCCCGGCGTTCCTCCCCTCCTCATTCAGGAGGGGATTTTTTTCAGTTTTTTGAAATTATTTGCGCTCGGACGGGAACCATCCGGGGAAAGCCCATGTCCGATTACTTGGCAGGCGCTTCATCCATGCCGTGGAACTCGCCAAACTGATACGACGGCCGAGCCTCCCGTCCTTCAGCCAGGCGCAGTAAGCCCCTGTCGATGGTGTCTCCTCTAGCGTCTTTCCGACGCCCCTCCTGCCCGGCACGGATTTCCCCCTGTGCCGGGTTTTTCTTTGGCGATCAAGCGATCGCGGCGCGCATCTTGCGGATCACTGCCTGGTAGTCGGGCGCACCGAAAATGGCCGAACCGGCCACGAAGGTATCGGCCCCGGCCGCGGCAATCTCGCCGATGTTGTCGGCGGTCACGCCGCCATCCACTTCGAGCCGGACCGGCCTGCCGCTCTCGTCGATGCGGCGACGCACCTCGCGCAGCTTGTGCAGCGCTTCGGGAATGAATTTCTGCCCGCCGAAACCGGGGTTCACCGACATGATCAGCACCAGGTCGAGCTTGTCGAGCACGTGGTCGAGCCAATTCAACGGCGTGGCCGGATTGAAGACCAGGCCGGCTTCGCAGCCGGAATCCTTGATCAGGCCAATGGTGCGATCGACGTGTTCGGTGGCTTCCGGATGGAAGCTGATGCGGGTGGCGCCAGCCTTGGCGAAGTCCGGCACGATGCGATCCACCGGCTTCACCATCAGGTGCACGTCGATGGGTGCCGTGATGCCGTAGTCGCGCAGCGCCTTGAGCACCATCGGACCCATGGTGAGGTTGGGCACGTAATGGTTGTCCATCACGTCGTAGTGCACCCAATCGCCTCCGGCAGCCAGTACCTTGGCGGTGTCCTCCCCCAACCGCGCGAAGTCGGCGGAAAGAATGGAAGGGGCGATGACGGCAGATTGCTTGCTCATGGGTGACCTATAAAACGGTAAGGCAGAAGAATGGCGGAGCGCTGATATCTCGGCGCGAAGGCCGACATTTTACAGGGACCGGCGCGCCTGGCCCTACTTGAAACCGCGCTCCGCCTTGATTCGCTCGTAAGCGGCATTGATCTCGCTGGCCCGGGCCTCGGCCCGCTTGCGCATGTCTTCGGGCAGGTCGCCCAGGCGATCGGGGTGGTGTTCGGAAATCAGCTTGCGGTAGGCGCGCTTGATGGCGCGATCATCCGCGTCACGGGGAATGCCGAGCACCGCATAAGGATCGGGCCCCTGCGTATTGCGCTGCGGAGGTACATAGCCGCCGCCGTAGCCGCCATAACCGCTCCGTCCAGCCGCTCCCTGCCACACATAGCCCTTCATCGCCATCAGTGCCATCAATTCCATGTCGCTGATGCGCAAGGCAAAGGCCAGCTGGCGCAGGATGGCCATCTTCTCTGGCGGCGGATTGCCTTCGGCCAGCACCGTCTCGATGACCACGTCGAGCACCGGAAAGGCGTGATCGCGACGCAGACCCACCCATTGGCGCAGCTCATTGATTGGCCGGGTGACGTCGAACTCCGGTTGCTTGCCTTCGTTGAAACTCCTGATCGCTTGCTGGCGCGCATCGGCATCCAGCCCCATGCGCGTCATCACGCGCTCGACGATCGCGATTTCCGCCTCGGAGACCCGGCCGTCGGATTTCGCAATCGCCCCCAACAAGGCAAACAGCGGCGAGACATAACCGCCCGCTTCAGGCGTGGCGCTGCGGCGCTGGCTGAAACGCAAATTGTCGAGCACGAAACCGACAATCGCACCGACTCCCGCGCCTACCAGCCCATGGCCCAGCAGCAGGCCCGCCATGGCGAACCAGAAGGTATAGACGTAGCTCATGGTTGCGCAGCAGCCTGTGGTTGCGGGGTTTGTGCGCTATACCAACGCACCAGCTGATCCAGGTCGGCGTCGCTGACCGGGCCAATGGCCGCGCGCATGAGTGGGACATTGCGACTGCCGTCGCGGTAGTCCTTCAATGCTTTGCGTAGGTAATCCGCCCGTTGACCGGCCAGATTTGGCGCACCCGGAATTTGCGCCATGCCCTTTTCGCCATGGCACGCTGCACACAAGCCCAGTCGCACCGGCTTGGGCGGCATATCGGCGGCAAACGCTGGCAAGGCACAGATCAGACCGAGTGCCGCGATCAATGGGGTACGCATCGGCAACGCAAGGATATAAAGGCAGCGATTCTAGCAGCGTGTAGGGGTGTTCTGATCCATTCCGCCTGGGTCTATGCCGCCCGGGCCGCTACAATAGCCAGCTCGTCGATCTATCGGAGCGCACCGTGCCCACCACCCTGCTGCAATCGAACCTGCCCGGCCTCGAGCTGATCCATCGCGGCAAGGTGCGCGACGTCCACGCCCTGTCCGGCAATCGCTTGCTGATCGTCGCCACCGACCGCCTGTCCGCCTTCGACGTGGTGCTGCCGGACCCGATTCCCGGCAAGGGCGAAATGCTTACCCAGATTTCCAATTTCTGGTTCGGCAAGACCGCTCACATCATGCCCAACCATTTGCTGCATACGCCGCTGGACGAAGTGCTGCCGCAAGGAGTCGACCTGGCGCTGTACGGCAAACGCGCCGTGGTCACCAAGCGACTGAAGCCGGTACCGGTGGAAGCCATCGCACGCGGCTACCTGATCGGCTCCGGTTGGAAGGATTACCAGGCCACCGGCTCGCTCTGCGGC
Organism: Dyella mobilis; assembly: GCF_016904945.1. Taxonomy (GTDB): domain Bacteria; phylum Pseudomonadota; class Gammaproteobacteria; order Xanthomonadales; family Rhodanobacteraceae; genus Dyella_B; species Dyella_B mobilis. Next base: position 174,079 of record NZ_JADIKF010000039.1, on the reverse strand, counting down.
ATCAAGCTGCCGACGGGGCTGCGCCAGGCCGAGCAATTGCCGGAACCCATCTTCACGCCGTCCACCAAGGCCGCCGTAGGCGATCACGACGAGAACGTCAGCTTCGATGCCGTGGTGACGGCGGTGGGAAAGGATCTGGCCGAGCAGGTGCGCGATGCCACGCTGGCCATCTACAAGTGGGCCGCGGCGTACGCCGCCGAGCGCGGCATCATCATTGCCGACACCAAGTTCGAATTCGGCACCGATGAAGACGGCAAGCTATACGTGATGGACGAAATGCTCACGCCCGATTCCTCGCGCTTCTGGCCGGCCGATCAATACCGGGTCGGTATCAGCCCGCCCAGCTACGACAAGCAGTTCGTGCGCGACTACCTGGAAACGCTCGACTGGAACAAGAAGGCTCCCGGCCCGAATGTCCCGACCAGCGTGATTGCCGGGACGGCGGCGAAATACGCGGAGGCGCTGCAGCGTCTGGCCGGCATCACCCTGGACTGAACCACCGTGAATTCCTGGCTGACCCTGGGCCTCGCCATCGTTGCCGAGGTCATCGCCACCAGCGCGCTGAAGGCCTCGAACGGCTTCAGCAATCTGGTGCCCAGCATCGTGGTGATCGTCGGCTATGGCGTGGCCTTTTTCTGCCTCAGCATGACGCTGCGCCAAATGCCGCTGGGCGTTGCCTACGCCGTGTGGTCGGGCGCTGGAACCGCCCTCGTGGCTTTGATCGGCGTGGTGCTCTACCAGCAAAAGCTGGATCTGCCTGCCATCGCCGGCATCGGCCTGATTGTCGCCGGCGTACTGGTGCTCAACTTGCTGTCCAAGAGCAGCGCGCACTGATGGCGCCGGGACTGGACGTTCGCAGCATGGGCGATTGGTTCGACAGCTACGGTCGAGATCACCAACATCCCACCAATCGGCTGTTGCACTGGTTCTGTGTGCCACCCATCGTTTGGAGCGCCCTCGCGATGATGTGGACGATCCCGGTACCGCAAGCCTGGTTTCGCCCGGGTTCGTGGGCGGTGCTGGCGATCGTGCTGGCTTTCACCTGGTATTGGAAACATTCGCACCGGCTGGCGGCGGCGCTATTGATCGTGTTCGCGCTGTTTGCCGCCAGTTGCGCCTGGATCGCCCAGCAATGGGGAATGGCGTGGCTGTTGCGGGCCGGCGTTGCCGTATTCGTCGTTGCGTGGATCGGCCAGTTCATCGGGCAGCTGATCGAAGGACGCCGCCCGAGCTTTCTTACCGACCTTGCCTACCTCTTGATCGGCCCGGCCTGGTTGATGGATAAACTGCTTCGTCGCCTCGGCTTCAGGGAAAACACGTGACCAATCTGCTCGCCTTGCTCAGCAGCGCCATTTGGTGGGTACTCGGCAGCAGCGTGGGCGCCGTGCTGCCCAGCCTGATCGCCTGGGTCGTGCTGCGCTGGAGCGAGGGAACCGCCGTGGTTTTCAATCGCACCTATCTGGCCTGCCTGATCTGGAGCCTGTTCGTACTGCTGCTCGGTGGCGCCATAGCCATCCATCTGGGTGTGCAGCACGCGCCGCTTGGCATGCTGCTCAACAACGACGCCTTCCGCATCAGCCAGGCGCTTTCAATGGTCGTGGGCGTGCTGGCACTGTGGCGCCTGATTCCGCGCACCGACGCACGGCGCATTCGCTTTGGCAGTGCGTGCATGGCGATGGCCGTGATCATGGTGGTCGGCTTCGGCGTCGCCACGACACTCGCCAGCACCTGATCCCGCGATCGGCGTCACCCCGAAACTCCGGGATGACGCCGTTGCATCGCTGCGCTTAGCCGATTACCCGCTTCACGGCGTCCACGACGTGGGCGACGGTGAATCCGAAGTTCTCGAACAGCACCGGTGCCGGCGCGGAGGCGCCAAAGGTGGTCATGCCGACCACTTCACCGTCCAGGCCGACATACTTGCCCCAGAAGTCCGCGCTGGCCGCTTCCACCGCAACACGCGCACGGCACCAGCCCGGCAGGATCGCTTCACGGTATTCCTGCGGCTGCGCGTCGAACTCTTCCGTGCAAGGCATCGACACCACGCGCACCGGCACGTTCTGCTGGGCCAGCGTACGGGCCGCTTCCATCGCCAGCTCCACTTCCGAGCCGGTGGCGATCAGGATGGCCTTGAACTTGGTGTCCGCCGGATCGGAAAGCACGTATGCGCCGCGCGTGATATCGGCCACCTGTTGCGGCGTGCGCTGTTGGTGCTTGAGCGTCTGGCGCGAGAAAATCAGGCACGAGGGCTTGCCCTTGCGCTCGATCGCCACCTTCCAGGACACGGCTGACTCCACCGCATCGCAAGGACGCCACACGCGATTGTTCGGAATCAGGCGCAACGAACCGACGTGCTCGATCGGCTGATGGGTGGGGCCGTCCTCGCCCAGGCCGATCGAGTCATGCGTGTAGACGTGCACGACGTGCGCGGGAATCAGGCAGCTCATGCGCACCGCATTGCGTGCGTAATCGGAGAACACCAGGAAGGTGCCGTCGTAAGGCAGGAAGCCGCCGTGCAGCGCCATGCCGTTGGCGATCGCGCTCATGCCGAATTCGCGCACGCCGTAATGCACGTAATTGCCGTCCTGGCCGGTGATGTTCTTGCTGCCCTTCCACATGGTGAGGTTGGAACCGGCCAGGTCGGCCGAACCGCCGACCATTTCCGGCAGCAGCGGACCGAAGGCGTCGAGCGCCATCTGCGAGGCCTTGCGCGAGGCCACATCCGGACCTTCCGCCTGCATCTTTTCGACGTAAGCCTGCGATTTGCTGGCCCAGTCCTTGGGCAATTCGCCGACGATGCGGCGACGGAATTCGGCAGCGAGCTCCGGATAGGCCGCTTCGTATTTGGCGAAGGCATCGTTCCACGCCTGCTCGCGCTCGGCGCCCTTCTTCTTCGCATCCCAACCGGCGTAGATCTCGGCGGGAATCTCGAACGGAGGGGAACGCCAGTCGAGCACGTCGCGCGCGGCGGCGACTTCGTCCTTGCCCAGCGGCGCGCCGTGCGATTCTTCCTTGCCCTCCTTGTGGGGAGCGCCGAAACCGATGATGGTCTTGCAGATCACCAGGGTCGGCTTTTCGCTCTGCGAGGTCGCCTGGGCCAGCGCCTTCTTTACCGCTTCGGCATCGTGGCCATCGACCACGCCGATCACGTTCCAGCCATAGGCTTCGAAACGCTTGGCGGTGTCGTCGGTGAACCAGCCTTCCACTTCGCCGTCGATCGAGATGTTGTTGTCGTCGTAGATCGCAACCAGCTTGCCCAGCTTCCAGGTACCTGCCAACGAGGCGGCTTCGTGCGAGATGCCTTCCATCAGGCAACCGTCACCCACGAACACGAAGGTGTGGTGATCGACGATCTCGTGATCGGGGCGGTTGAAATGCTGGGCCAGCACCTTCTCGGCAAGCGCAAAGCCCACCGAATTGGCCAGGCCCTGCCCCAGCGGGCCGGTGGTCGTTTCCACACCGGCGGTATCGGCCGCCTCCGGGTGCCCCGGCGTCTTCGAGTGCCACTGGCGGAAGCGCTTGAGTTCGGACATCGGCAGGTCGAACCCGGTCAGATGCAGCAGTGCGTACTGGAGCATCGAGCCGTGGCCGTTGGAGAGCACGAAACGGTCGCGATTGGGCCACTTCGGGTTGCCGGGATTGAAATTCAGGAAGTCGTTCCACAGCACTTCGGCTATGTCGGCCATGCCCATGGGCATGCCGGGATGGCCGGAGTTGGCGGCTTGCACGGCGTCCATGGCAAGGGCACGGACGGCGTTGGCGAGTTCGCGGCGCGTGGTCATCGAAAGAAATCTCCGGGAATGAAAGCGTAAAGCGCTCATTGTCCCCGATCAGGTCCGTTCTGTCGCCCACGACTCCCAATCTGCATAGGAAATTTCTTTCGGACGAGCCCTTGACCTTAACGACGACTTAATATTGTACCGACTGGTATTGAAACCCTTCAGCGGCTTCCCCATCTAATGGTTCGGCACCGTCAGCGAACGGATGCCCAGCCCGGCATCACCTCTCCCCAAGGCGCCGGAGCCTGGATACCAAAAGTTAAATAAGGAATTCCCCATGAAAAAGACGCTGTTTGCTGCTGCTCTCGCCACCCTCAGCCTTGCCGCCGTGCCTGCCGCGTTCGCGCAGAGCGCCCCCACCCAGACCGCCCAGCAGGGCTGGTACGTGGGTGCCGAAGCCGGTTACGGCCTGGTCAACCAGGGTGCCTACGACAACAAGGGCAACTACATCGGTGGCGTGAAGGGCGGCTACCGCTTTGCCATCAATCCGGAAACCTCGGTGGGTGTGGAAGCCGGTTACCAGTACCTGGGCTTCGTCAACGCGAAGAACGGTTTTGGCAATGACTCCTCGCTGCGCGGCCGTTTCCATGCGCCGACCCTGGGCGCGAACCTGCGCTGGAACTTCAACCCCGACTGGTACGCTGAAGTTCGTGCCGGTGCTTTCTATGCACAGGGCGTGGGCCTGACCAACAACGCTTATGCGTTCAACACCCCGACCGAGCGTTTCAATCAAGTGCGTCCTTACGCCGGCGTGGGCGTGGGCTACAACGTCAACCAGCACTTCAGCGTCGGCGTGAACTACAACTACTACGACGCCACCAGCAAGGGCGGCAACCAGGGTGTGCAATTGCAGACCAATGCCGTGACGGTCGCGGGCGAATACCGCTTCTGATCGCTCGTTGCTCGAAGCAAAAAAGAAAGGGCGCCGATGGCGCCCTTTCTTCTATCCGAACCGGAAATATTCGAACAGGAAAGGCGATCAGCCCTTCCACTGGCCCAGCGCGGCAAGGCCATTGTCCTTGGCGCGAGCGGCCACGGTCTTCTGGGCCTCGGCGTAGTTGGCCTTCATGTCCTTCGACCACAGCTTCAATGCAGCCTGCTGCATGGCGCGACCGTAAGAGAAGGAAAGCGGCCACGGATGCGGGCCCATGCGATTCATCGCATTGAGGTGCGCGGTGGACTGCTCGTCGGTCTGGCCGCCGGACAGGAACACGATGCCCGGCAGGGTGGCCGGCACGGTGGTCTTCAGCACGCGGACGGTCGCTTCGGCCACTTCCTCGACGCTGGCCTGGTCTTCTGCATCCTTGCCCGGAATGACCATGCTGACCTTCAGGATGGTGCCTTCCAGCAGCACATTCTGCTCGTACAGCGCGTTGAACAGGCTGCGCAGCACGGCTTCGTGCACTTCGTAGCTGACTTCGATGCTGTGGTCGCCGTCCATGATCACTTCCGGCTCGACCATCGGCACCAGGCCGGCTTCCTGGCACAGGGCAGCGTAGCGGGCCAGCGCATGGCAGTTGGCTTCGATGGCGGTGGAGCTGGGATTGTCTTCGCTGATATTGATGACGGCGCGCCACTTGGCGAACTGGGCGCCAAGCTTGACGTATTCAGCCAGGCGCTCGCGCAGGCCGTCGAGGCCTTCGGTGACCACGTCGCCCGGGAAACCGGCCAGCGGCACGGGACCCTTGTCCACCTTGATGCCCGGGATGATGCCGTTCTTCTTCATCACCTGGGTGAAGGGCACGCCGTCCTTGGTCGACTGGCGGATGGTTTCGTCGTACAGGATCGCGCCGGAGATGTGATCGGAGAGGCTCGGCGCGGTGAGCAGCAGCTCACGGTAGGCGCGGCGGTTTTCTTCGGTGTTTTCAATCCCGACCGCCTCGAAGCGCTTCTTGATGGTGTTGGTCGATTCATCGATGGCGATGATGCCCTTGCCGGGCGCGACCATCGCCAGGGCGATGCTCTCGAGATCTTCAATGCTCATTGGACGACTCCGTGAAACTTTGGCGGCTCGCGGCCGCAAGGGAGGGACGCCACCCGTGCGGGCGGTCAGGTAGAAAAGGCGCGATTATAGCCCTAACCGGCCGGGACGGTGCCCGAGGCCGGCGGAACGCCTCGGCGGAGCCTGCTTAGCCCTGCCCGTAGCCCGGGAGTTTGCAGGGGGCCATCAAGGCGGCCTGCTGGGCTTTGTCGTCCGGTCCGTTGAAGGGAACGATGTAGTACGTGGCGACCGGGTTTTCGCTCTTGTTGGTCAGCGACGGGCCATAGCGGAACTGGGAAACCGCACTGATGGCCGCCTTGCCGAGATCGCTAGGGGGATTCATCTTGGCGACCTTGAGATTCATCGGCTTGCCGTCTTCTCCGATTTCGTAGGCCACTGCCACGCAACCGGGCTTGTCGATGTTCACACCGCTATTGGGCACATCGACCGAGAGACCTTGCTGGCGGTTGTTGATCAGAATCCAGTCGTGGTCGAGCTGCTCCGGGGCAACCTTGCGCATTTCCTGAGCGACCGCAGGCATGCCGGCGGCCAGGACAGCGGCCACTACCAAAGATTGGCCGAAAAGAGTCAAAGCGCGCATGACATACCTCCGCTGTATCGATTCGAGTTGGGGACGCGCTCTAGTCTAGGGCCTGTTAGCACTATTTTCGTGGCCCGCGCTGGGAATTGTTTGCGCGTCAGCCAAGCACTACCACCTGACGGCCGCTCAACGACAACGCGGGCTACGAAAATAGTGCTAACAGGCCCTAGCGAACCCGTAGCGCATCGGCACTACGGGGCGCCCGCCCTCTTTACAGATCGCGCAGGCTCTCGACCATGCCGTCCGCACCGACGGAAAGCAGTCTCAGGGTATTGGTACCGCCACCGCGGCCGATGTGGTCGCCATGCGTGACCACCACGCGATCGCCCTCCGACAGCTTGCCTGCCGCAAACAATTGGCGCACCGCCTCGCGAGCCGAAACCGAGGTGTTCAAGGTGTCGTGGGTGAACTTCACCGGCTGCACATCGCGAAATACCAGCATTCGGCGACGCGCATCGTCGAAGGGCGACAAGGCATAAATCGGCACGGCGCTCCGGTAGCGGGAAAGCCACTGCGCGGTGGCGCCCGATTCGGTCAAGGCCACAATGGCGCGCACGCCGACCTCACTGGCCAGCAGCATGGCCGCGAGCGCGATCGCCTGATCGGTGCGGTCGAGGCGATGCCCGGCAGTTGTGGTCAGGTCTTCCTTGGGCTCGAACTGGCGCTCGGCACCAAGACAGATGCGGCGCAATGCTGCGACCGCCTTGTCCGGATGCGCACCTGCGGCGGACTCTTCGGACAGCATCACCGCATCCGTGCCGTCGATCACCGCATTGGCCACGTCGAGCACCTCGGCGCGGGTAGGAATCGGCGAGCGCACCATCGACTGCAACATCTGCGTGGCAGTGATGACGGCACGGTTACGCTGCACCGCCTCGCGGATGATTTTCTTTTGCAGGCCCGGCAGCTCGGCGTCGCCGATTTCCACGCCCAGGTCGCCGCGCGCCACCATCACCACGTCGGAGGCGTCGATGATTTCGCCCAATACGGGAATGGCGTCGGCGCGCTCGATCTTGGCCACCAGCGATGCCTTGCCACCGGCCTCGTGCAACAGGCGGCGCGCCTGCTCCATATCCGCACCGGAGCGCACGAAGGACACGGCCAGGAAATCCGCACCGATTTCGGCGGCCAGTTTGATATCCGCCTTGTCCTTCTCCGACAGGGCGGACACGGACAAACCGCCGCCCTGGCGATTCAAACCCTTGCGATCGGAAAGACGACCGCCGATCACCACCCGGCAACGCACTTCCGTACCGACGACCTCTTCGACTTTCATGGCCACCAGGCCATCGTCCAGCAGAAGCACGTCATCGGCCTTCACGTCGCCGGGCAGCCCCAGATAGCTCACACCCACGCGGGTTGCGTCGCCCGCGGGAGCGTCGACGCGGCAATCGAGCACGAACGGATCCCCTTCGCGCAATTCGACCGGACCATTGGCGAAACGCTCCACGCGGATCTTCGGCCCCTGCAAATCCGCAAGGACACCCACTTCGCGCCCTACCTTCTCCGCCGCCTTGCGCACTGCTGCGGCTCTGGCGCGATGATCGTCGGATTGCCCATGAGAGAGATTGAGGCGAACGACGTCTACGCCTTCGGTGATGATCTTTTCGAGCATGCCCGGCGCGTCGGTGGCTGGGCCCAGGGTTGCAACGATCTTGGTGCGGCGGGAATGAGTGTCGGTAGTCATCGTTTCAATATTCGGATTCGTCCTCAGAGACTAACAGAACTACACTCGCATCCTGCAAGGCCAAGCGCGTGCATTCGAATGCATGACGTGACGCATTGCCGCAAAAGTCCGAAAGGAGAAATGGATGGATAGACGTAAATGGGGCTCAACGCTCGCGCTGGCGTCCAGCATGCTGATCTTGCGCAGCGCTCCGGCCGCTGCTGCCGCATCAGATACGCAAGCGCACGTTCCCATCCCCACGAGCGCTTTCATCCGTCACCCGGATTTTGACAAAGTCACCCTTTCGCCGGATGGCCGCTACTTCGCTGCCCTGATGCCGCAACCGGACAATCCCTACGGCAACCTGATCGCCATCATCGATGCCAAGACAAGCAAGGTATCGCACCTGCTGAGCTCCGGCCCTTCCATGCTGATTGCCGATTACTTCTGGGCCAGCGACAGCCGCATCGTGGCGACCGTGGCGATTCAGCGCGGCGGTTTCGACACGCCCATGCCCACCGGCGAACTGTTCGCCATCAACATCGATGGCAGCGATCGGGCCGACCTGTTCGGCTACCGCGCAGGCGGCATGCAGACCGGCACCCTGATTCACCTGGCACAAAAGCGCGATGCCTTTGCCACCCCGATCAGCCGCCGTCCCGTCGGCGAGAACAAGATTCTCATCGCCGCCAACGATTTCACCAACGAGCGGGAGGGAAGCTACACGTCCGCTGAAGTGCTGGACGTGCGCAATGGCCTCACGATCAGTCAAGGCACCTCGCCCGTTCGCAACGCCAAGCTGCTGGCCGACCACGCGGGACGGGTGCGGGTGGCCTATGCGGACAATCATTACGACGGCGACGAGGTCTGGCTGCGCGCCACGCCGAGCGATGCCTGGACCGTGCTCAACGACCCGGACAAATCGGGAATCGAGTTCGTTCCCATCGGCTTCAACCGCGACAACAGCCAGCTTTATGTGCGCATGGCGCACGGTGATCGCCCGGATGCGATCGAACGGCTCGATCTTGCCAGCCACACCTTCACCATGGTCTACCAGGGCCCATTCGCCGACCCAGGCGAGCTGCTGTCCACCGCCGACGGCCTGGACTACTACGCCGTGATTACCCAGGACGGCGAGAAGAAGCTTTTTTATATCGACGAAAACAGTGTCGAGACCAGACTGAGCAAGGCGCTGGCCGCGAACTTCCCCGGCCAGCTGGCTTATTTCTCCAGCTTCACGCGCGACGGCAAGCATGCCTTGGTGCGCGTCGTCAGCGACCGCAACCCGGGCGACTATTACCTGTTCGACCTCGATACGCACCAAGCAGCGCATCTTTTCAATGCGATGCCCTGGATCGATCCGCGCCAGATGCGCCCCATGCAGGCGATCTCGTTGACCACCCGCGACGGGTTGCTGCTGCATGGTTTCCTCACCTTGCCGGCGGGCAAGGAACCCTTTGCGCTGATCGTGCTGCCGCACGGCGGGCCGCACGGCATCTCCGACCAATGGGGGTTCGACGGAGAAGTCCAGTTGTTCGCCAATCGCGGCTATGCCGTGCTGCAAGTGAACTATCGCGGCTCCGGCGGCTATGGCGTGAACTTCATCGCACGCGGTTTCCGGCAATGGGGCCTGAGCATGCAGGACGATCTCACCGATGCAACCAAGTGGGCGATCCGCCAGGGCTATGCCGACGCGCAACGCATCTGCATCTACGGCGCCAGCTATGGCGGCTACGCCGCACTGGAAGGCGCCGTACGCGAACCCGATCTCTACAAATGCGCCATCGGCTACGACGGAGTCTACGACTTGCGCGTGCAGCTGGCCCATAGCGACACCGAGCAAACGGATCGCGGCGACGCCTACCTCAAGCTCGCCCTGGGCTCCGATCCGGGCGACCTGCTACGTCGCTCGCCCTTGAGTGGCGTCGGCCGCATCAAGGCGGACATCCTGCTGATCCATGGCGGAGAAGACCAGCGCGCGCCTGTACAGAACTTCGAGGAACTTGCCAAGGCGCTCAAGCAAAATGGCAAGCACGTCCAGACGCTGCTCGAGCCCAACGAAGGACACGGTTTCTTCCTGCCCGAACATCGGCAGGAAGCTTACGCAAAGATCGTCGATTTCCTCGACAGCCACATCGGCACCGATGGGCCTGCCTCCATCAAACAGGCGCGAACCAGCAGCCCCTGATCGGCACTTCAGCCGTTCTGCAAGGTGAGGTTCAGCACCTCGGCAAGACGCCGCCCGGCTTCGCGCAGCCGCGTATCGGCAACCGGCAGTTCGGCATCGACATACGCCTGGTCGATCTTGTGGCTGGCCGGATAGATGTTGCGGGTAATCTGGCAGGATTCTTCGGCCCACTGGGCGGGCGCATTGGCGAGCGGCGCAATCGGCGGCGGTAGCGGGGCGAAACCTTCGGAATCGAGCAAGGCCGCGTAGCCCTTCCAATCCAGTTTGCGCGTACTGAGCATGCCCGAATCCCATACGCGATGCAGATTGGTGCCCTGCCCCTGGAACTGCACCTGATATTTGTTGCCACCGGCGTCCTGCTGGTAATTCGCGTGCAAGGGCTGGTGGATATCGCCGATGAAATGCACCACGAACTTCAGCGCCTGCAACCGGGCCTGATCCGACTGGCTGCGATCGCCCAGGATGTCTATGTAATGGGAGATGGCTTCCACCACGCATTGCCCGTCCTTGCAGTCGCGCGGCGGCGTGTACGTGCAATCGCCGTCGAAATCGATGTAATGCAGCCCGCGGGTCTGCTTCCACAAGGTCTGTTGCTTCGGATCGTTGCGGATCTCGTCCGGCCAGCTGGCGATGTCGGCCAGCGACTGCGTGTGGTCCAAGGCCAGCAGGTGCTCCACCTCAGCTTCCGCAACCGGGCTCAGATGGCGCTGCGCCAATTCAGCCACCACGCTGTGGCCTAGGGGTCCCCATGCTCGTGCTGCCGGAGCCACGGCCAAGGCAGCGATCAAGACAAGGGAAAGGCGGCGAACAGAAAGCATGACGGAGAACCCCCTGGGTGATGACCCGGCATCTTGCCATAGACCACGTGACGTTCAGACCGTACTGGCGTGCACCACGTTACCGGTCGCATCGCGCACACTGACCTCCACGGCGATGCCCTGCCGGACACTTTCGGTGACGATGCAGAAATCCTCGAACTGAGCCAGCGCCCGGTCGACGTGCTCGAGCGCCGCGACGGCATCGGCCAATTGCAGTTCCACGGCGACGTGCGTGATACGCAAGCGCCCATGCTCATTGCGCGCAAGCGTAGCGCGCGTCTTGGCAGTCAGCTTGCCAGGCGAATTCTTGAACTTGCGCAAAGCGAACAACAGGCTTGCGGCGAGACAGTTGGCTACCCCGGCGGCCAGCAGCCGCGAGGGGTTGGGCCCTGCCTCCCCACCCAGAGGGGCGGTTTCGTCGGTGATCAGGTCGGGGATGGCGGTGCCATCGAACCGCACCCTGAACTCGTAATCTTCGACCTGCTCCAGGCTCAACTCGACAAATTGCTCATCACTCATGGGAAGACGCTCCGGCTTGGGGATTGGGTTTGCCTGGCCGATCGTGCCTCGCCCGGCCGGCCTGAACCAGCCCCGGGGTGAGGGAGACCCCCAATCCGAGCTAAACTGCGTGTTTCGGCGGGCCGTCAGGACCGCCGCTTTGCTGCCCGCCATCACTTCGGAGGACGCTGTCCCATGGCCATCAAGGTCGCCATCAACGGTTACGGTCGCATCGGCCGCAATATTCTGCGCGCGCTGTATGAAGGAGGTCGCACGAACGAGTTCCAGATCGTCGCGATCAACGATCTCGGCAATGCCGAGACCAACGCGCACCTCACCCAGTACGACACCGCCCACGGCAAATTCCCGGGCGAAGTCTCGGTGGATGGCGGCGATCTGATCGTCAACGGCGACCGCATCAAGGTCTGCGCCGAGCGCGATCCGTCCAAGCTGCCCTGGGGCGAGCTGGGCGTGGACGTGGTACTGGAGTGCACCGGCCTGTTCACCTCCAAGGCCAAGGCCGGCGCGCACCTCACCGCAGGCGCCAAGAAGGTGATCATCTCCGCCCCGGGCGACAAAGATGTCGACGGCACCTTCGTGTTCGGCGTCAACCACGACAAGATCACTGCCGCGCACCAGGTGATCTCCAACGCCTCCTGCACCACCAACTGCCTGGCGCCGTTGGCCAAGGTGCTGCACGACAAGATCGGCATCGTGCACGGCCTGATGACCACCATTCACGCCTACACCAACGACCAGGTGCTGACGGACGTCTATCACTCCGACCTGCGTCGCGCCCGTTCGGCCACGCATTCGCAGATCCCGACCAAGACCGGCGCCGCCGCTGCGGTGGGCCTGGTGCTGCCGGACCTCAACGGCAAGCTGGACGGCTTTGCCATGCGCGTGCCGACCATCAACGTGTCGGTGGTGGATCTCTCCTTCGTGGCCGCCCGCAACACCACCAAGGAAGAAATCGACGCTGTGATCAACGAAGCCGCCAACGGCGCGCTGAAGGGCATCCTGGCGGTGAACACCAAGCCGCTGGTGTCCATCGACTTCAACCACAATGCGCACTCGTCCATCTATGACGCCACCCAGACTCGCGTCATGGGCGGCACGCTGGTAAAGGTGCTGAGCTGGTATGACAACGAGTGGGGCTTCTCCAACCGCATGTTGGACATGACCAAGGCGCTGGTTTCGGCCAAGTAAGCGGTCGCGCGGTGTCTAAAAAAGCCGGGCTCTGCCCGGCTTTTTTCTTGCTTGAAGCAGCGGCGCCTTGCCACGAGGCATCGCTGCCTCACCAGTATTATCATGGGGACATGCAAGACGCCCCCACGCTCGATGCTTCAAAGATTGCCCTGCTGGTCGACCGCTTTTACGACAAAGTCGGCGCCGATCCGTTGATTGGCCCCGTTTTCAACGCCGCAGTGGACGACTGGGACGAACACAAGCGCACGCTGACATCGTTCTGGTGCTCCGTAGCCCTGCGCGCCAACAGCTATCGCGGCAACCCGATGGCGGTGCACCGCACGCAACCGATCCGGGCCGAGCATTTCGAACGATGGCTGACACTGTGGCAAGCCACTACGCGCGAGCTGTTGAACGAAGCCGACGCCAAGTTGATGATCGAACATGCCGACCGCATTGGCCGCAGCCTACGGCTGGGGCTTGGCTTGCCGGAGCAATTGGGTACGCGCACGCTTGGCATTCCCATCGTCGGCAGCCAGTAATCGGCTCTCCTGCCTACTGGCAGGAAGAGCCGATCAAAACTCAGCCGAGCACTTTCAGCGCCGCGTCGTAATTGGGTTCGTGCGCGATCTCGCCAACCAGCTCGGTATGCAGCACCTTGTCGTGTTCGTCCAGCACCACTACGGCGCGCGCCGCCAAACCGGCGAGCGGGCCCGAGCTGATCGACACGCCGTAATGCTTGAGAAAATCGTGGCCGCGCATGGTCGACAGCGTGACGACGTTGCTCAGGCCTTCGGCACCACAGAAGCGCGCCTGCGCAAACGGCAGATCGGCCGAGATGCACAACACCACGGCGTTGTTCAACTGGCTGGCCTTTTCATTGAACTGGCGCACGGAAGTGGCGCAAGTCGGCGTATCTACGCTCGGAAAAATATTCAGCACCTTGCGCTTGCCGCTGAAGCTGGCGAGCGTCGCGTCGGACAGATCTTTCGCAACGAGGCTGAAAGCGGGAGCGTTCGCACCGACCGCCGGGAGCTGGCCATCGACCTGGATCGGATTGCCCTTGAGAGTGACTTGCGACATGGGGAACTCCTGGTGTCTGTGAGGAAGCGATCACCCGAAGATAGCGCCGCCGCGGCGGCGCGTCACCTGCTCCGGTCGGGACGTTGCCATCCGGACCGGGACGGCAAACCTCATTTCAGCGGTGCGACCACCTGCTCGATCGCGCCGAAGATGGAAGCGCCATGCTTATCGGTCACCTCGATGCGCAACGTGTCGCCGAATTTCAGGAACGGCGTGCTCGGCTTGCCGTCGCGCAGGGTTTCCACCGTCCGCTGCTCGGCCAGGCAGGAAGCGCCCTTGCTGGTGTCTTCGTTGGCGATCGTGCCGGAACCGACGATGGTGCCGGCGGTAAGCGGGCGCGTCTTGGCAGCATGCGCCACCAACTGCGCAAAATTGAACTGCATGTCCACGCCGCACTCGGCCTCGCCAAACCATTGGCCGTTGAGCCACGTGCGCATCGGCAGATGCAACTTCTCTCCCTGCCAGGCATCGCCCAGCTCGTCCGGCGTCACCAGCACCGGCGACAGCGCCGAGCGCGGCTTCGACTGCAGGAAGCCGAACCCCTTGGCAAGTTCACCCGGAATCAGGCCGCGCAGACTGACATCGTTGACCAGGCCCACCAATTGAATGTGGCTGGCGGCCTGCTCCGGCGTCGCCGCCATGGGCACGTCGTCGGTCACCACCACGACCTCGGCTTCCAGGTCGATGCCGTAGTCTTCGCTGGGCACCACCACCGGGTCGCGCGGACCGAGGAAGCCGGCACTGGTGGCCTGATACATCAGCGGATCGACGTAGAAGGACTCGGGCACTTCTGCACCGCGCGCGCGACGGACGCGCGCGACGTGCGGCAGGTAGGCGCTGCCATCGACGAATTCATAGGCGCGCGGCAGCGGCGAGGCCAGTGCAGCGGGGTCAAGCACAAACGCACCGGCTGCCTTGTCTTCGTTGAGCTGATCGGACAAGGCGTTCAAACGCGGTGCCGCGTTGGACCAGTCATCCAGCGCAGCCTGCAAGGTTGCCGCAATGCCGGCCGCTTTCACCGCATGCTTCAGATCGCGGCTGACCACGATCAGCGTGCCGTCGCGGCCACCTTCTTTCAGACTGCCCAGTTTCATGCGTTTGCTCCATCGGCTGCCTGGATAGGCAGCCCATTACATCGTTGATTGACGGTGGCTGCGGTTCGACGACGGCGCGCAACTGACCGGCTATTTTACGCGCGGTTCGGATCGAAGTGCTTGGCGATGCCCTGCCAGCACTGGTAGTAGTCGTGCTGCAATTGCGGGGCATCGAGCGCCTGGCGGGTCGGATGGATCACCTTGCGCGTTTCGAACATGAAAGCCATCGTTCCAGTGAGATGGTCCGGCCTGCTCACGTCGGCGACACTGGCTTTTTCGAAACTGGCCGCATCCGGGCCGTGACCGCTCATGCAATTGTGCAAGCTCGCGCCGCCCGGGGCGAAGCCGCCGGCCTTGGCGTCGTAGACACCTTCAATCAGCCCCATGAATTCGCTGGCCACGTTGCGGTGGAAATACGGGGGGCGGAAGGTGTGCTCGGCCACCAGCCAGCGCGGCGGAAAAATCACGAAGTCTGCGTTCGCCGTCCCGGGCGTATCGCTAGGCGAGGTCAGCACGGTGAAAATCGACGGATCGGGATGATCCACGCTGATCGAGCCGACTGTGTTGAAATGAGTCAGATCGTATTTGTAGGGCGCGTAGTTGCCATGCCACGCCACCACGTCCAGCGGCGAATGGCCGATGCGTGCGCTCCACAAGGAACCCTGGAACTTGTTGATGAGTTCGAAATCCCCTTCCACGTCCTCGTAGGCCGCGTGCGGGGTGAGGAAATCGCGAGGCAAGGCCATCGAATTGGCACCGATGGGACCCAGGTCCGGCAAGCGCAGCAAGGCACCGAAGTTTTCGGCAACGTAGCCGCGAGCCTCGCCGTCTGGCAGCTCGACGCGGAAGCGCACGCCACGGGGAATGACCGCCACTTCGAGCGGCTTGACCTCGAGCACGCCCATTTCGGTAGCGATGCGCAGCCTTCCCTGCTGCGGCACGATCAGCAGCTCGCCGTCGGCGTCGTAAAAGAAACGCCCTTTCATCGGGCTGTTGGCCACATACACGTGGATACCGCAACCTGCCTGCTCGGCGGGGCCGCCGTTGCCGGCCAGCGTTACCAGACCGTCGACGAAATCCGTGGGCTTGTTCGGCATCGGCCACGGATCCCAACGCAGCTGGTTGGGCGTGGCCGGCGCCTCGTCAAACCGGTTGTGGAAGGTGGCGTGCGGATGCGGTTGGAAAGGTTGATGCATCGCCGCCGGCCGAATGCGATACAACCAGCTGCGGCGATTGCTGTGCCGGGGTGCGGTGAAAGCACTGCCCGACAACTGTTCTGCATACAGTCCGTGCGCGACGCGCTGCGGCGAATTCTGGCCCTTGGGCAAGACACCTTCGATCGCTTCGCTGGCGAACTCGTTGCCGAAGCCGGATTGGTAACCCTTCGATTCCATTACACGCGTCACTCTTTGTCAGAACACCTCTGTTCCAGCGGAGCAGAGGTGCGGTGAGGATCTACTTTAGAACGACGGGCATCCCATCCGCCCCGGGAAAGATCGATGCCGTGCTTACAGCACGCCGCGCTTCATCTGATCGCGCTCGATCGATTCGAACAAGGCCTGGAAATTGCCCTCGCCGAAACCTTCGTTGCCCTTGCGCTGGATGATTTCGAAGAAGATCGGGCCGATGTTGTTCTGGGTGAAAATCTGCAGCAGCTTGCGTTGCTTGGTTTCCTGATCGGCATCGATCAGGATCTTGTTCTTGGCCAGGCGCGGCACGTCTTCGCCATGGTTGGGAATGCGCATGTCGATCACGTCGAAATAGGTTTCCGGCGTATCGAGGAATTCCACCCCCTTTGCGCGCATCGCTTCCACCGTGTCGTAGATGTTGTCAGTGAAGCAGGCGATGTGCTGGATGCCTTCGCCATGGTAGGCATCGAGGTATTCGTTGATCTGGCTCTTGGGGTCGCTCGATTCGTTGAGCGGAATGCGCACGATGCCGTCCGGAGCGGTCATCGCCTTGGACACCAGGCCGGTCTTGGCGCCCTTGATGTCGAAGTAGCGGATCTCGCGGAAATTGAACAGGCGCTCGTAGTAGTCGGACCACTTCTGCATGTTGCCGAAATAGAGATTGTGCGTGAGGTGATCGATAAAGGTCAGGCCGAATCCGGCCGGGTCCTGATCGGCGCCCGGTATCGGCGCGTAGTCGCCGTCGTAGACGTTGCCCGCGCTGCCGTAGCGATCCACCAGGTAAAGCATGCAATCGCCGATGCCCTTCACCACCGGCGCGTTCACGGCCTTGGTTTCGGCCTTGTCGGTCGATGCCTCGCCGCCATTGCCCAGCACCACCTTCAGCACTTCGCCAGCGGGCTTCTTGAAGCGGATCGCGAAGCCGCACGCGCAAGGGCCATGCTTGGCGGCGAAATCGGCGGCGAAGGAGTTCGGCTCTTCATTGACCAGGAAATTCACGCCGCCCTGGCGATAAACCGTGATCGCCCGGCTTTTGTGCTTGAGTACGGCGGTGAAGCCCATGCTCTTGAAGAGAGCGTGCAATTCGCCACTGCGGCCGGCCGGTGCGGCAAACTCGACGAATTCGAACCCATCGATACCCATGGGGTTTTCGAAGGTGGTGACCTGCATGCCGAGATTGGGCTGGGCGTTCATGGCGCTCTCCTGACTAAAGTCGATGCGCGACGGCGGCCACGGGAGCGTGCCACCATCGGGATAAGATCAACGTTATAGTTACATGTGAAACTAATTGCAAGGAACACTGCCGCAATGTCCCACCCGCGCAAGCCCGCTCCCGCCGGGGCCGAACACGCCCCCCTGGAATTGGAGCACTTCCTGCCTTATCGGCTATCGATCCTCTCCAATACGGTGAGTCAGGCGATCGCGGACGATTACCAGCGCCGCTACGACCTGAGCGTGACCGAATGGCGCGTCATGGCGGTGCTGGCCCGTTTTCATGGGCTCTCCGCTCGCCAGGTGGCCGAGCGCACCGCGATGGACAAGGTGGCGGTCAGCCGCGCATTGGCCCGCCTGGTGGCGGCCAGGCGCGTGCATCGCGACACGGATGATGGCGACAAGCGTCGCTCAGTGCTGAGCCTTACCGAGGCCGGGTGGTTGATCCACGACGACGTCGCGCCGATGGCGCGTGCGCGTGAGCGCGAGGTGCTGGAGAAGCTGGATCAGGAAGAACAGCAGTGGCTGACCAAAATTCTGGACAAACTGCAGCCGGTCGAGCAGAAATAAATTCGTCGCGGCGAGAAGCAGGCGGACTTCGCCACTCGCCTCTCGCCGTGCCCGGCCACTACTTCACGCCGTGCATCAGCCGATTGACCAGCGGCGAAATCAGCAGCAGCAGCACACCGGCAGCGCCCAGCACCCAGAAGCAGAACGTGAAGCCGCTCAACGCCGAGGCGGCGGTCATGCCGGTCTCGCCGCTGATGCGTGCTGCCACCAGGCCCGAGAGGTTGCCGCCCACGGCAATCGACAGGAACCAGCCCCCCATCGCCAGCCCTACCAGGCGCGGCGGTGCCAGCTTGGTCACCATCGACAGGCCGATCGGCGACAGACTCAGCTCACCTACGGTCTGCAGCATGTAGCAGGTGGTCAACGGCCAGAACGGAATCATCCCGCGGCCATCCACCAGGTGTGACAGCGCATAGATCAGCACCAGGAACCCCAAGCCGTTGAAGATCAGGCCCAGGCCGAACTTGCGCGGAATCGAGGGCTCCAGACGCCGCTTGGCCAGCAACGACCACACGAACGCCATGACCGGCGCCAGCACGATGATGCCCAGCGGCGTCATCGATTGAAACCAGCCGACCGGAAACATCCAGCCGCCGAATATCTTGCGATCGACGATGTTTTCCGCCAGGAAATTGAACGACGTGCCGAACTGGTAATAGAACATCCAGAACAGCAGGCTGAATACGAAAATGATCATCATGGCGATGACGCGCTCGACCTGGATCCGGTCGTGGCGAATCGCCTCGATAATGAGCATCGCCGCGACACCGATGAAGAGCAGGCCGAGCAGCCACTGCAAGCCGACCGCACCGATCCGGGAAAACAGCAGATACACCAGCGGAATCGCCACGACCACGCCCGCGGCCACCCACAGCACGCGCATGCGGCTTGATGCTTCCGGCGCCGGGCGCCCCACGTCGCGCAAGCTGCGCCGGCCGAACCAGAACCACAGCAGGCTCAGCAGCATGCCGGCACCGGCCGCCCCAAACACGATGCGATAGTTCTGCTCCATCGGGGTATCGGTGAAATAGCTGGCCAGCCAGCCGGTCACCAGCGGCGCGATGAAGGCGCCGGCATTGATGCCCATGTAGAACAACGTGAAGCCTGCATCGCGGCGCTCGTCACCCGGCGCGTACAGCTTGCCGACCATCGACGAAATATTCGGTTTGAACAGGCCGTTGCCGACCACCACCATCGCCAGGCCCAGCAGCATGGCCTCTTTGCTCGGCAACATGATGGCGAACAGGCCGGCTGCCATGACCAGCGCGCCGAGCAGGATCGAGCGTTGATAGCCGATCAGCTTGTCGGCGACGTAGCCTCCAAAAATGCCCGAGGCATAGACCAGAGCGGTGTACGAGCCGAAGATGCCGCTGGCCCAGCCCTGACCCGAAGCATCGCCGTGGTAGAACTGCGCCACGATGTACAAGGCCAGCGCCCAGCTCACGCTGTAGAACGCGAAACGCTCCCAGAATTCGGTCATGAACAGCATCCACAGCGGACGCGGGTGGCCGAACAATTGCGGAAAGTCGTTTGCGGCGACCGTACCGGCTTCGGAACTCTGACTCACGGAGATACCCCTGGGCTGTGGATTCAAAAGATGTAACGGGCGCGACACGTTTTCGTCAAATGCATCGCAACAACGGTCCTCCGCCGGAGCGGGGATGCTGCGAACGTCAGCTGCCCAAAACGGTGCGTACGTCCAGCAGCTCCGGGAAAAACTCCAGCTCCAACGCCTTCTTCAGAAAGGCCACGCCCGAGGAACCGCCCGTGCCGCGGCGATGTCCGATGATCCGTTCCACGGTTTTCATGTGGCGGAAACGCCAAAGCTGGAAACTTTCCTCCACGTCCACCAGCTGCTCGCACATGTGGTATTCCGGCCAAAACTTCCCCCGCTCTTCGTATATGCGCTTGAACACCGGCAGCAAATCGTCGTGGCGTTGATACGGCTCGCTCCAATCGCGCTCCACGCGCGCCGCCGGCACCGCGTGGCCGCGGCGCGCCAGATAGCGCAGGAACTCGTCGTACAGGCCCGGCGCATCCAGCACTTCGCGCAACAGCGCCTGCGCCGCCGGGTCGCAGTCGAACACCTTGAGCATCTGCGCGTTCTTGTTGCCGAGCATGAATTCGATCATGCGGTATTGCAGCGACTGGAACCCGGACGAGGAACCGAGCGCATCGCGGAATTCCAGGTATTCCGACGGCGTGAGCGTTTCCAGCACCGCCCATTGCTCGAACAGCTGCCGCTGCACGTGTTTCACCCGCGCAAGAACTTTCAGGCAGGCATTCAGGTCGTCGTTGCGCAGATGCACGATGGCCAGCTTGAGCTCGTGAATAATCAGCTTCATCCACAGCTCGGACACCTGATGCTGGACGATAAACAGCATTTCATCGTGATGCGGGGGCTGGCTGACGGGTTGCTGGGCGGTCAAGAGCTGGTCCAGCCGCAGGTAGCCGCCATAGGTCATCCGGCCGTTCAGGTCGAGCTGGATGCCCGCCTCGAGGTCCCTCTGGTTATCCGTCATGGCGCCCGCAAACCCGCAAAAAGACACATGTTAACCGGTCGTGCAAGAGGCCACGTACGGCATCGCATGCTGCGGTGTGCCTTGCAGCGCAACATCGCTGCCTGCTAAAAAATGTGGTCTTGTCCGGGACTTTCCCTGTGCGTACGGCCCCACTGGATGGGCGTCGCCTCCCCCGCAGAGATCTTTTCCTTACCCCACCCGGGAGCGAGTCGTGTCCATCGCCGCCAAGTTTGAAATCGAATATCTGCAATATCTCGACGCCGAAGGCAAGCAGGTCCGTGACGATCTGCCTGAGTTCGCCAAAGACCTCAACCAAATGGTCGAGCTGTACAAGCTGATGATGTCGACCCGCGTCTTCGACGCGAAGTCGGTAGCACTGCAACGTACCGGCAAGCTCGGCACTTATGCAAGCTGCCTGGGCCACGAAGCCGCCCACGTCGGCGTCGGCAGCGCCATGAAGCCCGAAGACGTACTGGCTCCGAGCTACCGTGAGTACGGTGCACAGTTGTACCGCGGCGTGCAGCCGCGCGAGGTGTACATGTACTGGGGCGGCGACGAGCGCGGCAACGATTACCAGAAAGAACCCGCGCGCCACGACTTCGCCTGGTCGGTGCCGATCGCCACGCAATGCCTGCATGCCGCGGGTTCGGCGCTGGCGTTCAAGATCCGCAATGAAAAGCGCGTGGCCGTGTGCACCATCGGCGACGGCGGCTCGTCCAAGGGCGACTTCTACGGTGCCATCAACATCGCAGGCGCCCAGAACCTGCCGATGGTTGCGGTGATCGTCAACAACCAGTGGGCGATCTCGGTGCCGCGCAAGATCCAGTCCGGCGCGCCGACGCTGGCCCAGAAGGGTATCGCTGCCGGCCTGTTCTGCATGCAGGTCGACGGCAACGACATCATCGCCGTGCGCAAGGCGATGGAAGACGCGCTCGAGCGCGCCCGCAACGGCCAGGGCGGCAGCGTGCTGGAACTGGTCACCTATCGCCTGAGCGACCACACCACCGCCGACGACGCCCGCCGCTACCGCGGCGAACAGGAAGTGAAGGACGCCTGGGCCAAGGAGCCGATGAAGCGCCTGCGCAACTGGCTGGTCGCCAAGGGCGTGTGGGACGACCAGAAGGAAGAAGCCTGGAAGAACGAGTGCGACGAGTGGATGGATAACGAGGTCAACGCTTACCTCGAAACCAAGACCCAGCCCGTCACCGCGATGTTCGACTACACCTTCGCCGAAGTTCCCGCGGACCTCGCCAAACAGCGCGATCTCGCGCTCTCGCTCGACAAGAAGGCGCACTAAGCCATGGCACAGATCACTCTTATCGAAGCCGTCACCCAGGCTCTTGCTTATGAAATGGCGCACGACGAAAGCGTCGTGGTGCTGGGCGAAGACGTGGGCGTGAACGGTGGTGTGTTCCGCGCCACCCAGGGCCTGCAGGAAAAGTTCGGCGAACTGCGCGTGCTCGACACGCCGCTGGACGAAACCACCATCGCCGGCGTCACCGTCGGCATGGCTGCGCAAGGCATGAAGCCGGTGGCCGAAGCGCAGTTCGAAGGCTTCATCTACCCGATGATGGAACAGATCGCCTGCCACGCCGCGCGCCTGCGCAACCGCACACGCGGCCGCATCACTGTGCCGGCCGTGTGGCGCGCACCGTGGGGCGGCGGTATCCGTGCACCGGAGCATCACTCCGAAGCGAACGAGCACCTGTTCACCAACATCCCGGGCCTGCGCGTGGTGATGCCGTCTTCGCCGGCACGAGCCTATGGCTTGCTGCTCGCTGCGATCCGCGATCCGGATCCGGTAATGTTCTTCGAGCCCAAGCGCATCTATCGCCAGTACAAGGAAGAAGTGCCGGATGACGGCGAGGCACTGCCACTCGACGTGTGCTTCGTGCTGCGCGACGGCACCGACGTCACCATCGTGACCTGGGGCGCGCAGGTGAAGGAAGCGCTGGAAGCCGCCGATGCGCTGGCCGAGGAGGGTATCAGCGCCGAAGTGATCGACGTTGCCACGCTCACTCCGCTGGACTTCGACACCATCGCCGAATCGGTGCAGAAGACCGGCCGCTGCGTGATCGTGCACGAAGCTCCCAAGACTGCGGGTTTCGGTGCGGAGATCGCCGCGCGCGTCGCCGAGGAATGCCTGTACGAGCTGCTCGCACCGGTCGAGCGCGTCACCGGCTACGACACGCACATCCCGCTGTTCCGTCTGGAAATGAAGTATCTGCCCAGCACGGAGCGGGTAGTCGAAGCCGCCAAGCGCACGCTCGCCAACTCCTGAACGCATAACGACACGTCATCCCGGCCGTTGCCGGGATGACTGCAAATAAAGAACATCAAGACTGATTACGGGAACCGACTCATGGCCGATATCAAGACGTTCTACCTGCCGGACCTCGGCGAAGGCCTGCCCGACGCAACTGTCGTCGAATGGCACGTGAAAGAAGGCGACACCATCAAGCTCGACGCCCCGCTGGTGTCGATGGAAACCGCCAAGGCCGTCGTGGACGTGCCCTCGCCCTACACCGGCAAGGTCACCAAGCTGCACGGCGCCGCGGGCGACGTGATCGAAACCGGTGCAGCACTGGCCGAATTCGAACCGGACCCGAACGCCAAGCAGCGTGCCGAGGCAGAAGCCACCGGCCACCATCATGGCCCGAAGAAACCCGCCGCCGAGCCCAAGAAGGTCACCGCCTCCGATGAAGGCGGCGAGATCGAAGCCGGTGACAGCAAGACCGCTGACCGCGAAGACGAAGGCACGGTGGTCGGTGCGATGATCAGCGGCAGCCACGTGCACGTCGAGCAGGCGTCCAGCGTCGGCGGCGTGAAGGCCGTGCCGGCTGTGCGCGCGCTGGCCAAGAAGCTCAAGGTGGACATCGCCCGCGTGAAGCCGACCGGCGCCGATGGCGTGGTGACCCTGCAGGACGTCAAGAACGCTGCCGCCAACGGCACCGCAGCCCTTGGCTCGGCTCCGGCCCGCGCATCCGTGCCGTCGTCCGTCGGCCGTCATCTCGCCCCCGAACTGCCGCCGACCGAACCGGCACGCACTCCAATGTCGCAGGCCGGCAAGCCGGTGCGTACGGCGCCGCCGAGCGTCAAAGCCAGCGGCCAGCCGGAACAGCTCAAGGGCGTTCGCCGCAACATGGCACGCGTGATGGCCGACGCACACGCCAATGTGGTGCCCACCACGTTGGTGGACGACGCCGACCTGCACGGCTGGATCGGCAAGCAGGACATCACCGCCCGCCTGATCCGCGCGATCGTGGCCGCTTGCAAGGCAGTGCCGGCGCTCAACGCCTGGTTCGACGGCAAGAACCTCAGCCGCACCCTGCATCCGCACGTGGACATCGGCATCGCGGTCGATACGGAGGATGGCCTGTTCGTGCCCGCGCTGCGTAATGCGGACGTACTCGACGGCGCCGGCATCCGCGCCGGTATCCAGCGCCTGCGTGCGCAGGTGGAAGACCGCACGATTCCGTCGTCGGAGCTTTCCGGCTACACCATCAGCCTGTCGAACTTCGGCATGTTCGCCGGTCGCTACGCCACGCCTGTGGTGGTGCCGCCGTGCGTGGCGATCATCGGTGCCGGCAAGCTCAGCCACGACGTGGTGGCGGTGATGGGTGGCATCGAAGTGCACCGCCGCATGCCGATCAGCCTCACCTTCGATCACCGCGCCGCAACGGGTGGCGAAGCGGCTCGCTTCCTGAAGGCCCTGCTGGACGACCTGTCCGCACCCAACTGAGCCAGGCAACAGCTGGAAAGAAAAAAGCGCCCGACCGGGCGCTTTTTTCTTGGAACGCGAAAGCGATCAAAACACCCACCAAACCAACTTCCGCCTCACACCCTGGCGGCATCGTTGAGGCGGAGGTGACGCGTCTCGGGCGCCCACGCCACCGATACCAGCATGCCCACCAGCAGCACGGTCGCGAGAACCATCATCGCTACCGGAAAACCGAACTGCTCAACGCCGACCGGCAGAAGAAAGGTACCCACGGCCGAACCCAAGCGACTGCACGCAACCGCCAAGCCGACGCCGCAAGCCCGCACTTCCGTGGGAAAGCATTCGGGAGGAAATACGCCGACCAAGTTGGAAACCGCGGACATGATCAAGGTAAAAAGTGCGAAGGCGACGATCATTCCCGTCGTGGACGACTCCGGCAACAAACTCAGCACCACCAGGCAGACCCAGGTGACGAAGAATGAGCTGATCAGAAACACACGTCTGGGCAAGACCAGGGTCAACCAGATGCCCAGCAGGGCACCCGCGATCAGGAATCCATTCAGAAGCAGATCCGCTCCGCCGGATTCACTGAGATGGATCAATTTCAGAATGCTTGGCAGGAAGGTATAGATCGCGAAATAAGGAATGACCAGGCAAACGAAGAAGATGCAGTTGAACAACGTGCGCCTGATCAGATCCCGATGAAACAACCTTGCGAAGCCCCCCACGTGCGGCCGCTCGGGCATCTTGCTGGTATCCAGCCTCACTCCGGCTCCGAAATATCGCCGCACGATCGCCTGCGCTTCCGAAAGCCTGCCCATGCCAAGCAGCCAGCGCGGCGACTCGGGGGTTCCCACGCGAAGAATCAATACCAGCAGCGCAGGCACACCCGCCGACGCCAGCAACCATCGCCATGCATCAGGCAACACCTCGGCATAGTGCATGCCAATGACATTGGCTGCCACATAGCCTATGGTCCAAATGACGCTGAACGAACCTAGCAGCATGCCCCGATGCTTGCGTGGCGAGAACTCCGCCAGAATGGCGTGTCCCACCGCAAAATCGCCGCCCATGCCGAAGCCGAGCAACACCCGCAGCAGGCAAAGTGTCAAAGCCGAATTTGCGTAGAACTGTGCGAAGGCAGCAACGGTGATGATCGTAAAGCTCAGCAGGAAGATTTTTTGCCGGCCGATGCGATCCGACAGCCAGCCAAACACCAGGCTGCCGAAGAAAATGCCGATCAATGCCGAACTGCCGAGCAAGCCGTTCCAGACCGCATCCAATCCCATCTGTTTGCTCAGCGATGGCAAGGCATAACCGACGGTACCGAGCGCATAACCTTCGGTAAAGTGCGCGCCAAAGGTCAGGCCGGCGATCTTGCAATGAAAGCGGCCAAGCGGCGCGTCGTCCAGAAAGGTGTATTTGCGCGGAGCGCGTTGCTCTGCTTGGCCGCCTGTGTTTCGAACCGGGACCGACTGTCCATCGCCGCTGACCATCCTGACTCCTTGCCACTCGTGCGAGCATCATTCGCGCCTTGAGGGATACGCGGGCGCCGTTTTCGTTTGACGTGATGCAGTTGCCTTGGCGAAGCCCGACGGCTTCGCCCGCTCGCTAGCCAAGGCCACCCATCATCAAATACTTCAACTCCAGGTACTCATCGATGCCGTACCTGGAACCTTCGCGCCCGAGACCGGATTGCTTCACGCCGCCAAACGGCGCAACCTCGGTGGACAACATGCCCTCGTTGATGCCGACCATGCCGCTTTCCAGCGCCTCAGCAACACGCCAGGTGCGCGCCACGTCGCGGGTGTAAAAGTAAGCAGCCAGGCCGAAGGGCGTGCCATTGGCAGCAGTAATGGCTTCCGCCTCGGTCTTGAAGCGGAAGCACGCTGCAACCGGACCAAAGGTCTCTTCCTGGGCCAACAACATGGCGTGCGTGGTGTCCGCCAGAACGGTGGGTTCGTAGAAAGTGCCGCCAAGCACGTGCTGCTTGCCACCGGTCACGACTTTGGCTCCCTTGCCCAAGGCATCGGAAACGTGAGTCTGTACTTTGTGCAGGGCTGCCTGATTGATCAGCGGTCCCTGCTCCACCTCGCCGGCCAGGGCATCGCCCACGCGCAATTTTCGAACGGCATCCGCCAACGCCTTGATAAATGCGTCATAGATGCCGTCCTGCACGTAGAAGCGATTGACGCAAACGCAAGTCTGCCCCGTATTGCGAAATTTCGATGCCATCGCGCCGCGCACCGCCGCTTCGATGTCGGCGTCGTCGAAGACAATAAAGGGCGCATTGCCGCCCAATTCGAGCGAAAGCTTTTTCAGCGTATCGGCGCATTGCGCGGCAAGCAACTTGCCTACCCGCGTCGAGCCGGTGAAGGACAGCTTGCGCACCACATCCGACTCTGTCAGCACCTTGCCGATGGCCAGTGCGTCGCCGGAAACGATGTTAAACACCCCTGCGGGAATGCCAGCCTCCTCGGCGAGCACAGCCAAAGCCAGCGCCGAAAGAGGAGTTTCCTCCGAGGGTTTCAATACCATGGTGCAACCGGCCGCCAATGCCGGTGCGGCCTTGCGGGTAATCATGGCCAGTGGAAAATTCCACGGCGTAATCGCCGCCACGACACCTACCGGTTCACGCGTTACCACGATCCTGGAATTCGGAAACGGACTCGGAATGACATCGCCGTACGCGCGCTTGGCCTCTTCGGCGAACCACTCCAGGAAGCTGGCGGCGTAACCCACCTCACCACGCGCTTCCGGCAACGGCTTGCCTTGTTCCATGGTGAGCAATCCCGCGAGCGCTTCGCGATGCTCAAGCATCAGTTTGCCCCAACGACGGACCCTGACGCTGCGCTCCTTGGCCGTCAATGCGCGCCAGGCGGGAAAGGCAGCTGCCGCCGCCGTGATGGCCCGCTCCGTTTCAGCAGCGCCGCCCTTGGCGACATTGACAATAAGCGAGCCCGTTGCGGGATTGAAGACGGGATAGGTGCTCTCGCCGACAACCCACTGGCCATTGATGTAGTGCCCGTCACGTACGAGATTGCTCATGCCGCGTTTCCTTCCTTTTCCAAATACGTTCCTCTTGCCGCGCGCGCCTCGCGCGGAATGCGTCGCCCAGCGGTGTAGTCGTTGATCAGGTCGCAGGGCGTGTAGTTGCGGTCCAGTTCGTGCAGTTCTTCTTCGTCCAGACGCGTATCAAGCGCGGCGAGCGCGCTATCGAACTGCTCGGAAGTATCGGCACCCACCAGCATGCAATCCACGTTCGGGCGACACAACACCCAGGCCTGTGCCACCTGCGCCGCGGATATGCCACGTCGTGCCGCGACGCGAGCTGCCGATGCAGCGATCGCCCGCGACGCCTCGTCGCCGTACATCTGTGCGGTGAAGAAATCGGTTTGATTTCGCGTGGATTTGCCATCGCTCGTCAGCAATCCGCGAGCCAGCGGACTGAACACCGATACGCCAACACCCTGATCCGCACAATACGGGACCATTTCGCGCTCTTCCTCGCGATAGGCAAGATTGAGCTGCAACTGCATGTTGATGGGCTTGTGCCAGCCGTTTCGCTCGCAAACCTGCATGATCTTCGCCAGCTGCCAGGTATACATGGTTGAAACGCCGACATAGCGCGCCTTGCCGGCACGTACGATGTCATTCAACGCACCCATGGTTTCTTCGACGGGCGTACTGGTATCGAAGAAATGCAGCATGTAGATGTCGACGTAATCCATGTCCAGACGTTTGAGCGAGCCGTGGATACCGTCCATGATGTGCTTGCGCGAATGACCGCCCGCGTTCGGATACATACCCATGTCGTAGCCGACCTTGGTGGTGATGACGATCTCTTCGCGCCGCACGAGGCGATTGACGATGCGGCCGACGACCTCTTCGCCTACTCCGGTGGAATAGAAGTCCGCCAGATCGATGAAGTTCACGCCAGCCTCGAGTGCGTGACGCACGATGGGTTCGCTTTGCGCCTCGTCAAAAATCCATGGCTTCCAGCGTGGCGTACCCATGTTCATGGTACCCAGACACAAACGCGACACTTTCAGGCCCGATTGGCCGAGACGGACGTATTCCATACGAAAGGCTCCTGGTATTTTCCAACGATTCGCTGCTCAGGCTTTCGGGGTATAGAAGGGATTGCTGACCTGGCTGGCAGCAGCAAATACCTCTTGGCGATGCGGCAGGCCAAGCATCGCGGCGCGGATGGCGTTCTTGCACGCGCGATAGTTGTTTTCGTACACCGCATCCAGATCGTCGGTGCCGGGATTGACCCAGTTGGCCGACACCACCACCCAGTCGTTTTCCGCCTCCGGCGGCAGCACGCCTTCTTCCAGCGATTCGGCTACGGCTTTGGCAATGCCCGCCTGCGACGCTCCCCATGTTGCGTTGCCGTGGAAATCGCCGGCGATCTGCGCCTTGTTGACATACAGCGTCAGCGGCTTGGTGGGCACGCCGGGCCTGGCAATGACCACGAACGGAGCATGCCCCGCCGATGGCGTGGCCAACGCAGTCGCGAACGCCTGACCGGCCGGCCCGTTGCGTGGTCCGACCAGCACGTTGATGTGCGCGAGATTGACGCCCGGGCCTTCGAACCCTTCGCCGATGTAGAGCGTCTTGCTTTCGGATGTAGTCATCGTTCCTGCCACTCAAGCAAACTATCGATGTCTCGATTTTGCTGCTCTTGTGGCAATCAAATGAATCGATACAGCCTGATATGAGTATGGGGAAACGCCCGCGCTGGATGTACTGCAATCCCTACACGGCTTTAATCGCTTTCGTATTGATCCTGTCTTTACGCGAGAAAGCCAACCAGCGTCCTATATCACTCATCCTGCGCGAGGACTTATCTCATCCGGAAGTCGCATGGTGACTTCCAATCCGCTGTCGTTGCCGTTCGCAGCGAGCACGACTCCACCATGCACCTGCATGACGCGCTGTACGATGGCCAGGCCAAGTCCATGACCGTCCGCGTGAGCGGCATTCGTCCCCCTGAAGAATGGCCGGAACAGCAAGTCCAGCTCTTCGGTCGGCACGCCCGGACCATAGTCGCGCACCCTTACTTCCGCCCATCCCAGGTGATGGCCTACCCAAAGTTCGACGACGGCCTGGGCAGGACTGAACTTGACGGCGTTGGCGATCACGTTGTCCAGGGCGCGTTCCAGCAAAATGCCGCTGCCGCGCACCATTACCGGCCCCGCGTCGACAATTTTCATGGAAATGGATCGCGCTTCTGCCTCGACTTGTACGGCAGCGACACGCTCCTTGATCAGTTCGACCAGATCCACCGCCTCCCGCTCCATGCCGGGCAAGCCGCCTTCGAGGCGCGACAGGGCGAGCATTTCCGCAGTCATGCGGTCCATGCGCGCAATTTCCCTCTCGGCATGCTGGAAGTGGGCGGACGCTTCCTTGGAATCGGTGCTGTGCTGTGCCAGGTCCAGAATCAGGTGCAGACGCGCAAGCGGCGAGCGTAGTTCGTGCGAAAGGTCTTGCAAGACGCTTCGATCGTGCGCCACCAGGATTTCGATCCGCTCGGCCATGCCGTTGAAGTCCCTGGCCAGTTGGCCGAGTTCGTCGCGCGCCCTGCTCCAACGCTCGTCGACACGCGTGGCAAAGGTTCCGGCAGCCATTTTTCGCGTAGCGTCGCGCATGGCTTCAACCGGCCGGGATACGCTGCGCGCCACCCACCAGCCGATACCGCCAATCAACAACAGTGAAAGCCCCAACTGCACGCCTAGCAAAATTTTTTCGCGCACGTGCCTGGGTATGCGTGCACGCGAGCTGCTGATGGCGACCAATTGCCGCGCGTGTCCATCATCGCCGTCAACGCGTTCCACTGCGATATAAAGGCCCGGCCAGGGATTCAACTCAATGTTGTGGCCCGAAGCCAACCACGTCGGCAACTCATCGCGCATGGCAGGTGGCATGCGTATGTCGTGCAACGGTTCGCCATTTTCATACAGCGTCGCTTCGATGCCTTCCGCGTGCCGCTGCTGCACCCACGCATCGAGACCGTCGACACCGCCGTGATCGTAGGCGTCCTCGGCCGCCTGGGCCAGCGTTGGCCAATCGATGGATTGCGCTGCGGAGAAAGCGATGAAGCGACTGGTCAACCAACTGCCCAGTACCAGCACGAGCAGATTGGCAATGCAAAAGAAGATCAGCAGGCGCCAGAACAGCGGACTGCGAAACGGACTCTTGAACGAGCTCATGCCGCGCCTCCGCCCGGAGGCAGAAGCACGTAGCCGGCCCCGCGAATGGAGTCGATGCGCGGCGACTGCGGCGACGCCTCCGCCAACTTGTGGCGCAACCGGCTGACGTGGACGTCAATGCTGCGATCGAAGCGCTCCAGCTCGCGCCCGAGCGCCACACGGGTGAGCGAGGTCTTGTCGATCACTTCGCCTGCGCGCTGCACCAGCATCAGCAGCAGGGCAAATTCGGCACCGGTGAGACTGAGCTCCTGCTCGCCCGCGTAGGCACGGCGTTCGCCAGGCAGCAACCGCAGCACGCCCATCGTGAGCACGCCGACACTTTCCACGGTATGCCGGCGCAGTTGGGCGCGCACGCGCGCCAGCAATTCGCGCGGCAAGCAGGGTTTGGAAAGGTAGTCGTCCGCGCCGAGCTCCAGGCCGACCACGCGGTCGACCGGCTCGCCACGCCCGGACAGCATGATCACCGGCAGGCGGTGCTGGGCCCGCAACTCGCGCAAGGTATCGAGGCCGCTGCGGCCCGGCAGCATCACATCCAGGATCAACAGGTCCGGACGCGTAGCCGGATCGCGCAGTTGCACCAGGACGGCCTCGCCGTCGTGCACCACGTCGACCTGCAATCCCTCGCGGCGCAGGTATTCGCAAAGCAGCGCGCACAGTTCGCGGTCGTCGTCGCCAATCAGTATTCGAGACATGGATAGCCAGCGGTGAATCGTCGGAAAGCCCGTCGCTACTATCGCATTACCCGCTGCGATTGGCTGCCCGTCGCTTACGTCATGCTGACTTTACCCTTCTTTACACGGCCGCAAAGATCTTAAACGTGCCCCTGCTTTCAAATAATCACCAACACCCCCCCAACAAGCAGGAGCTTGATATGCGCAAGACTATGACTCTGTCGATCATCCTGGCTGCGGCCCTGGGCTGTTCCGCGCTGGCACTCGCCGGCCCGGGTGGACAGGGCGGCGATTTTGGCGGCTTCCACGGCCATCATGGCGGCGGCTTCATGGCGATGCACGGCCTGAACCTGACCGACACCCAGAAGGCTTCCGTCAAGCAGATCGTGCAGCAAAGCTTCACCCAGCTGAAGCCGCAGTTCCAGGCAGTCCGCCAGCAGCGCGAGGCATTTGAAGCCATGGCACCGAATGCTTCCGGCTACCAGGCCGCCGCCGCCAGCCTCGCCCAGGCCGAAGCGAACCTCACCAGCGCCCGCATCACCGCCCGCGCGGCCGTTACCGCACAGATCTACAGCACCGTGCTGACCAGCGCCCAGCAGACCCAGTACACCGCGCAGAAGGCCGCTTTCCAGGCTCGCAAGGCGCAGTGGCAGCAGTTCAAGGCACAGCATCCGGTGTCCTCGACCAGCGGCTCGACCCAACCATAACGATGAAGCACTCAGGTTAGTCGCACTTAGCGGACGTTCTAACCCATGCGCTTGAGCGATCGCCGCTGCATCGGCGATCGCTTTTTTGTTTCCAGCACCCGAATGGGCGACCGTCGCTTGCCCATTATTCCGGCCGATCGCCGGTTGGTTTGTCACGCCTTTGACTTGGGCAACGCTTAGCTTCGGTCAGGCTGACTACTAAGGGGCATCCCATGCAGACGGAAGTCGCTGTTGCATCAGCCGCATCGCCCGGCCAGGGCTCGGGGCACATTTTTGGCATCGTTTTCGGCATCATCCTGTTCATCGGCGTGGGATATGCCGCGGTCCATCTGATGGACGATCTTTCCATCGTACGCGCACATTCGGCGACACCCTTCATCCTGCTTGGCGTCGCCCTGCTGATCGCATTGGGTTTCGAGTTCGTCAACGGCTTTCACGACACTGCCAACGCGGTAGCCACGGTGATCTACACGCATTCCTTGCCGGCGAATCTCGCGGTGATCTGGTCGGGCTGCTTCAACTTTCTTGGTGTGCTGACGTCCACCGGTGCCGTGGCATTCACCGTGGTATCGCTGTTGCCGGTGGAATTGATTCTGCAAGTCGGCAGCGGCGCGGGTTTCGCCATGGTGTTCGCATTGCTGCTCGCGGCAATCCTTTGGAACCTGGGCACCTGGTATTTCGGATTGCCCAATTCCTCGTCCCACACACTGATCGGCTCCATCATCGGCGTGGGCCTGGCCAATCAATTGACCGCGATAAAGAGCGGGACCAGCGGCGTGGACTGGAGCGCCGCCATGGGCGTTTTCAAAGGGCTGGTGTTCTCGCCGATCGCCGGTTTCATTCTCGCCGGCCTGCTCATGGTGCTGGCCAAGGCGCTAGTGAAGATCCCCGCCCTGTATCGCGCACCCGAAGGCGACAAGCCGCCGCCGTGGCCGATCCGCGCCTTGTTGATCCTCACCTGCACCGGCGTGAGTTTCAGTCATGGCTCGAATGACGGGCAAAAGGGCATGGGCCTGATCATGCTGATCCTGATCGGCACCGTTCCAACCGCTTACGCCTTGAACGGCGCCGTTTCCGGCGGACAAGTGAAGACTTTTCACCAAGTGTCGGTAGAAGTGCAGCAGGTGCTGACCACCATGGACCACGGCGTCACGCTCAGCGGTAACGCCCGCGACATCGTCACCACGGCCGTTCAACAGCACAAACTGCAGACCGATACGGTACCTGCGTTGTCGGCACTGATCGCGCAAATCGATCAGCAGGTCGGCAACCGCTCCTCGCTGCGTGCGGTCCCCCAGGAACAAATGGGCAACGTGCGCAACGATATCTATCTCGCCAACGCCGCGATCCCGCTCATTCTCGCTGAGCCCGACCTGAGCACCGACCAACGCAGCGTGCTCACCAGTTGGCGCGGGCTCGGCGTAAAGGCCACCCAGTTCATTCCGTTGTGGGTAAAAGTGGCCGTGGCCCTGGCGCTGGGCCTTGGCACCATGGTGGGCTGGAAACGCATCGTGGTCACGGTAGGTGAAAAGATCGGCAAGGAGCATCTCACTTATGCGCAGGGCGCATCGGCCGAATTGATCGCGATGGGGCTTATCCAGGCGGCCGACATGTATCACTTGCCCGTCAGTACCACGCACGTACTGACTTCAGGCGTGGCCGGTACCATGGCTGCCAACGGCTCGGGCCTGCAATGGTCTACCGTGCGCAACCTGCTGATGGCGTGGGTGCTGACCCTTCCCGCTTCGATCGTGCTGGCCGGCACACTGTTCGTCGTGCTGAAGCACGTGTTCTGAATCAACGCGCGGATGCCGCCGGGATCTTCGCATCCCGGCCTTTGCAGCCCCCCAAAAAGGTCGTCCATGACCGTGGATCTTCCTGAGATGAGGGTTGGCACGCCGCGGATGGAGCGACAGCGACTGCTAATTAAGCAGAGCACGATGTCATCCTCGTGACGCCGGGCGAAATTTCTCGATCTCGCCGGCCCACCGCGCCCGCGGCAACATTTGTGAAACAAAGTGTTCGCAATGCGGACACAACCGTGAACCCGAGCAAGCCTTCATAACGTTTCGCAAAAGAACATTTCACGTGCCGGTTGTTGCCATGGTCGAGCGGATCGATCGTGATACGCCTGCACGTGCCGTGCATTGATGGCGCGCGCAGCTCATACATCCAAGGAGATCACCATGCGTAACGTGTCCACTCTGCGCAAATCCATCATTGTCGGCGGCACGATGATAGCTTTCGCCGCGCCGTTGTCCCTGTTGGCACAAACCAATCCTTCCTCCGGCATGCCCGAACAGCAGCAACAGCAGCCGGCGAGCGGCATGCCTGCGCAAACGCAGCCGCCATCGACGACGGAACAGCAGCCGATGAATTCCGCGCCGTCGGGCACGAGCAACGAGACGGTACCAGGCAAGGCGAATGACGCCTGGATCACTACCAAAGTGAAATCCAAACTCGCAGCTGCCAAAGGCGTGAAGGCATCGGAAATCACCGTCAGCACGTCCGATGGCGTCGTTACCTTGACAGGCACGGCAACTTCGGCCAAGGAAAAAACGCGTGCCGAACACCTAGCCAAAGAAATCAAAGGCGTTAAAAGCGT
This sequence comes from Dyella mobilis, assembly GCF_016904945.1. Classification (GTDB taxonomy): domain Bacteria; phylum Pseudomonadota; class Gammaproteobacteria; order Xanthomonadales; family Rhodanobacteraceae; genus Dyella_B; species Dyella_B mobilis. The sequence continues at coordinate 139,551 of NZ_JADIKF010000039.1, read as the reverse complement.
CGACGGCAGCGGCCTGACCGTGGGTTCGGCAACGGACACGGGCAGCAGCGGCGGCGCAACCCCTACGCCAACACCGCCATCGGGCGGCTAATTACAACGACCGCAGGCCAGCGAGTGGTCAACGCGGAGCCGGGCCGGATTTGTTCGGCCCGGCACAGAGCGGGTAGCGATTATTCGCTTTCCTGTGCGGCAAGCAGGTCGAGCGCTTCGCGCAAATAGTGAAGTGCCTCGTCGCGTGCCGGTTCGTCCACGTAATCGGGGGTATTGGCAACCGGCTCGCCATCCAGCTCCAACACCAGCGAGAGCGGCAAGACGTGCAGCGTGGCGGCCTCGCCACCCATTGTTTTCAGCTTTTTCTGCGCGAGACCGGCGGCCTTGGGATCCTTGAAGGATTTGGACAGCAGCAGCTCTTCGCCATCGGAGGAGAACAAACGAAAGCGGAAGCTGCCGTCGTTGTCGCGGAAACTGGCGAAACGCGGCGACTTGCCGGCCCTCGTCGGCATCTTCGCCTTGCCTGCCTGCAAATTCACCGCTGACATGGACCGCAAGCCAACGGCATCGCGCAACTCGGCAACCTTCGGCCCCGCAATGGCGCGTGCCTTGCGTGCTCCTTCGCGCAGAATCTCTTCTATCGCAGCCGGACGCGCCATCAGGCTTTCATAGCGTTCGCGCATGGGAGCGACATCGGCCTCGATGCGCTCATACAACACCTGCTTGGCCTCGCCCCAGCCGATGCCCTCTTCCAGTGCGCGGCGGAATGCAGCGCTTTCCGCTTCGCTGGCGAAGGCGCGAAAAATCGTGAAAAGCGACGAGCTGTCCGGATCTTTCGGCTCACCCGGCATGCGCGAATCGGTCACGATGCGCATGATGGCTTCGCGCAGCTGCTTCGCACTGCCGGCAAACAGCGGGATGGTGTTGTCGTAGCTCTTGGACATCTTGCGACCATCCAGGCCGGGCAAGGTGGCCACCTGCTCTTCGATCAGCACTTCCGGCAAGACGAAAAATTCGCGGCCATAGATGTGGTTGAAGCGCTGCGCAATGTCGCGCGCCATTTCGATGTGCTGGATCTGATCGCGCCCCACCGGCACCTGCTGCGCGTTGAAAGCAAGAATATCGGCGGCCATCAGCACCGGATACATGTACAGGCCGGCGGTAACGCCGGCATCTGCGTCTTCACCGTCTTCGTTGTTCTTGTCCACCGCAGCCTTGTAGGCATGCGCGCGATTGAGCAACCCCTTCGCCGTGACGCAGGTCAGGAACCAGGTCAGCTCAGGAATTTCTGGAATATCCGATTGCAGATAGAACGTGGCCTTGTTCGGATCCAATCCGGCCGCCAGCCACGTCGCTGCGATCTCCAGTCGCGACCGCTCGATGCGCGCCGGATCGTCGCTTTTGATCAAGGCGTGGTAATCGGCCATGAAGAAAAAAGCGTCGACGTCCGCACGGCGGCTGGCGGCAATGGCCGGCCGGATCGCACCGACGTAATTACCCAGATGTGGCGTGCCGGTGGTGGTGATGCCTGTAAGGACACGGGTTTGCATGCGCGGAACCGGCTCCTGCCGAAGAGGTGGATACGCCCGCACCCGGTAACGCGGGCTCGGATTCGAGCAGTTTACGGGTAAACCCGGTGCTACCGTGAACCCAACTGATGTCGCATCAATCGGGTCCGCGCATGAGCGTGGACTTGCCGAACAGCGACTCCACCAGCTCGACCGACAGTTTCGCTGTCTGGTTGCGTTTGTCGTAAGCGGGGTTCAGTTCGACGATGTCCAACGAGCCCAGGCACCCGGTGTCGGCAATCATTTCCATGCACAGCTGCGCCTCGCGATAACCCGGGCCGCCGCGCACGGTGGTGCCTACTCCCGGTGCGATCGAAGGATCGAGGAAATCGACGTCGAAGCTCACGTGCAGATGGGTATTGGCATCGAGGCCTTCGAGCGCCTCCTCCATCGTTCGCTTCATGCCCACTTCGTCGATGTGGCGCATGTCGTAAATGTCCACCTTCGCTTCGCGCACCAGGCGCTTTTCGCCCTCGTCGACGGAGCGAATGCCGATCTGGCGGAACACGTCAGGCGTCGTAGCAGGTACCTTCTCGCCGATCTCCACCAATTCGCGCGGCCCGTTGCCGCACAAGCAGGCCACCGGCATGCCGTGGATATTGCCCGAGGGCGTGACTTGCGAGGTATTGAAATCGGCGTGAGCGTCCAGCCACAACACGCGCAAGTTGCGCCCCTGCTCGCGGCAATGCCGCGCCACGGCGCTGATCGAACCGATCGCCAGGCAATGATCGCCACCGAGCATGATCGGCAGGCGGCCGGCTTGCAGTTCGTGGTGGATCGCCCCGTGTACCGCCGTGTTCCAGGCCACCACTTCAGGCAGGTGGCGATAGCCGTTTTCCGGCGGCTGCCAGGGATTCATAGGACCATGCAGATTGCCGCGATCGACCACTTCCAACCCACGGCGCCGCAGCTTTTCGGCCAGCTGCGCTACGCGCAGGGCCTCGGGACCCATCGAGGCCCCGCGGTGGCCGGCGCCGATATCGGTCGGCACGCCGACCAGTGCAATCACCTGCTTGCTCATACCGCTTTTCTCGTGATTTTCCTACTTGAAGCAGCAAGTTTAGCTGGTCGCCGCCCCACCGGCACCTCGGTCCTGACCCAACAAAAAGCCCGCAAAGCTGCGGGCTGATGGGAATATTTGGTGCCGACAGTCCGACTTGAACGGACGACCTACCGCTTACAAGGCGGTTGCTCTACCAACTGAGCTATGCCGGCACAGAACCGCAGATTCTAGCAAGAACTCGCTCAAAAACAGCCCGTGCTGTGCGAACCGATCGCCGGATCGTGAATTTTGCTGCGCCAGTCGAAGTGGCCGCTGTCCACCGGGACCAGGTCCAGCCAGTATTCCGGCACGGTTTCGGTGCGCTCGCTCATCTGGGCCGGGAAGCCGGCTGCTACGATTTCGTCGCGGCGTTTGCGCGCATTCGCCGGGTCCTTGAACAAGCCCAACGACACGGTGTTCTGGTTGTCACCGGAGCCGACCACGAAGTAATCCTGGATATTGTGCGCGCCGAGTTGGCGCGCCTGGGCAAGCGCCGCCGCGTGGCTCGCACTCGGCGGGAGGTGGATCCACCAGCCTCTAGGCTGGGTGATTTGCTCCTGCCGCGCACGCATGCGTTGCACCTGGGGCGTCAACGCATTGCGGGCAATGCGCAAATCCTCTTGCGTCGCGAACGGCCCCAGGGCCATGCATGCATAGCTGAGCGCATTGGATTCGCTCGGCGCCGGTTTGCTGCCGGGCACTGAAGCTGCCGGTGCGGACGAGGGCGCCGCGGCAGACGTACTTGGCTCCGGCGGCGCGGGAACGGACGCCGCGCGTGCGACGCTGGTCGCCGGTGGCAGCTCCGACAACATGCGCAGTTTCGGCACACCGGGATCGGTGGCGAAATGCTTGTGTGTGTCGTTCTGGCCGAGCAGCAACCACGCTCCGACGGCGATATTGAGGGCGATCAGCAACACGAACAGCAGCCGCAAGAACATTGGCCATCCACCGCTTGAAGTCGATCGATTTTAGAGTCACTCATCCACCGGATGTGCGCCGGCCCACACGTGCAGACCACGCAGTACGCTATCCGCCGCGATTTCCGCCGGTACTTCCAGCAAAGGCAGCAAAGCTGCCGCATCGCCGCCGTCGAGCAGCAAGCGTTGCACGCGACCGTGATCCTGGCGGGCGATGTGGCCGGCAAACCGCTCGATCAGCGCAGCCACGGCCTGCCAGCACCCCGACACCACGGCGTCGGCCGTATTGTCCGCCACTTCGCGCAGCATGCCCGGGTGCTCCGGGCGCACGCGCACTGTGGCGCCGAGCAAGGATTGCTGCATGAGCAGCGGACCGGGTGCGATCAGACCACCCAGGTGCTGCCCTTCCGCCGTGAGCGCATCGAGCGTAAGCGCGGTACCGATACCCGCCAGCACACAGGGGGCATGTCCGTGGGCACGGGCGGCCACCATGGCAAGAAAGCGATCCACACCCAGTCGCTGCGGTTCGGCATACGCGTTGCGCACGCCGCAGGCTTCGGCGGGCGTACGCACCCAGGCGACAGGCTTGGAAAAAATGCGTTGGACGACGGCTTCCAATTGCGCCTCGCGCGCTGCGTCGACCACCGATGCGCCGAGTACGCGGTCCGGGCGTCCCTGGGTTTCCCAGGCCTGAGCGAGCTGTGCGACGACATCTTCGCCCCACGCCACGGCTCCACGCGCGGACCAGCCGTCCGATGCCGCCATGGCCCATTTCAGGCGAGTATTGCCGAGATCCAGCAGGAGCTTCATGCGCGGCGCACCGTCACGTCGGCGCTATCGATCCGCCGCATGCCGTCGGCGGTCTGAATCTGCAACGCGCCGCGTGCATCGATGCCCGCCCCGACGCCGTCGAATTCGCCGGCGGCCCCGCTGATGTGCAAGGCCACGCCGCGTAACGCGTCGTGTTCGGCGTATTCATCGGCGAAAGCCGGAAAGCCTTCGCGCTCGAACTGATCCAGGCCATCGACGAGGCTTGCGATCAGGGCCGCTGCCACGCGGTTGCGATCGGGCGGCGTGCCGTGCGCCAGCGCCGCCAGATCGCAGGTGGCCTGCCCGGCCTGCTCGCGCAAAGCCGGGGTCAGCCGCAGGTTGAGGCCAATGCCGACTATGGCCGCGCAAGGTCCCTGGTATTCGCCGCTGAGTTCGACCAGGATTCCAGCCAGCTTGCCGCCCTCGGCGAGCACGTCATTGGGCCATTTCAGGTGCGCGCCACTCAGGCCCAGGGCGTGCAGGGCGCGCAGCACGATCACTCCCGTCGCCAGGGACAGGCCCGACAGCGAGGCGAAGCCCGCCTCGAATCGCTTCAGGCAGGAGACGTAGAGATTCAGCCCCGGCGGCGACAACCACGTGCGTCCCCGCCTTCCACGGCCAGCTGTCTGCGTTTCCGCCATCACCATGGAGAAATCGGGTGCATGGGCACCACGGCGCTGCAATTCGCTGGAGGTGGAATCGAGCTCCCAGTGAACCTCCAACGCCCCCAGCCTGCGGGCGATCGCAGGAGGCAGTTCGGCGCGAATGCCAGGCTCATCCAGCATCTGGATCGGCCACGGCAGGCGGTAGCCGGCCGCGCCTGCGGACTCGATCGGTACGCCACGGTGACGCAGGGTTTCGATCTGCTTCCAGATCGCAGCGCGGGTCAGGCCCGCTTGTGTCGCCAGGCGTGCGCCCGAAAGGGCCTCTCCCGCGGCCAGCGCGGCCAGGATTTGTTGCGGCTGCATGGTCTCAGCTTTCCAGGAGACAGCAGACCGGGCGCGGCCAGGTGAAATCAGGGGAAGAAGAACGTCGCATCCGGCCATTGTACCGGCAGGACGCCCCACAGCAGCGTTCCCGGGCGCGGCACTGGCACCCGCCGCAGGTTTCTGGGACTATCCAAAAGATAGGCTTACGCCTCGGGGGCTGATCGCCATGCGTGCCATACCACTGCTGCTCGGATGCTTGCTGGGTTTAGGCGCCATCGCTAACGCGACGGCCGCCGGGACGACGGCTGGCACCAGCATGGGCAACGGCAGTTCGAGCTACAACTGCACGGACCATTCCGCCGACCACAGCGCCAGCCACGATACCTCCTCGAGCAGCGGCGACGCCTTCAATATTCCGCACGGGACAAGTCATTCTACGGGCTCGTCCGGCAGCAGCCGCTCCTCCAGCACCGGCTCGACCGATGAGAACCCGGTTCGCGGCGGCGGCAACGACGCCCCATCCGGCAGCGCGTCACACAATTCCGGCCTGAACTGGCAGTCGTTGCTGCCGGGCTCGATCCAATAAAGCGCCCATCCAGCCGCTTCAGTTCGGCGGCAACGTGACACTGAAGCGCGCACCGCCAAACTCCGCCGAGCGATCCACCGTCAATTCGCCCCGGTAGGCGCGAACGATATCCTGCACGATGGAAAGACCGATGCCGTGGCCCTGGACGCGCTCGTCGCCACGCACGCCGCGCTGCAGGATTTTCTCTACCTTGTCTTCGTCGATGCCGGGACCGTCGTCTTCCACGCTGAGCAACAACCCGGGACGCTGGCGTGCGCCTTGGGGCAGCACTTTCACCACCAGCAGCACGTGGTGCCCTGCCCACTTGAAGGCGTTTTCAAGCAGATTGCCCATCAGTTCGAGCAAGTCGCCCTGCTCGCCGTAAAACGCCGCGCCATCCTCGATATCGAATTCGCACAGTACATTCTTCGCGGCGTATACCTTCTCCAGGCTCTGCACCAGATCTTCGGCACGTCCTGCAATGGGCACCGCACTGGCGAAAGTCTGCCCCCCGCTGGTGGCAGCGCGCGCCAACTGATAAGCCACCAGTTCGTCCATGCGGCGTACCTGATCGAGCACCGGCAGGCGAGCCGTCGTGGAGATGTCGGCTGACGCCTCCAACTGCGAGCGGATCACCGCCAGCGGCGTTTTCAAGCTGTGTGCCAGATCGGCCAGCGTGTTGCGGTAACGCGTACGCTGCTCGCGCTCGCTGTCGATGAAGGCATTGATGCGCTCGGTCAGGCCGGTCAGCTCGATCGGATACTGGCTGTCCAGGTGATCGGTATCGCCGCGTTCCACCCGGCTCATGTCACTGGCCACTTTGCGCAAAGGCGTAAGGCTCCAGTACAACAACATCAGCTGCAGCACGATCAACATCACGCCCAGGGTCGCCAGCCAGCCGACCAGGCTGCGCCGATAGACGGCCGTATTGCCTTCCAGTTCGTCCTCGGTTTGCGCCACGGTGAATGTCAAAGGCACCGCCATGGGCGGCTGATCGCGCCCGGAGGCGGGAACATCCAGCGCAACGCCAAAGCTGTAGTAATAAAGCCGCCCCAGTTCCGTATCGACGGGACCGACGAACTGCGATTGCCCCGGCTCCAGCTTGTGCAGGAAGGTGAAATCGCGCTGCAGCGCCGAAGGCGATTCCCAATGAAAATTGTCGCCCAGCACCACCGCATACAGTCCGGACCCTGGACGCGAAAACATCGGGTCCGGCGGTGTGTCCGGCATCAACGGCTTGCCGTCGCGGCGCACGTCGGTACCGGTGATGTAGGAAATGACGTTGTCGTGCAGGCGATCCTGCAGCTTGTTCAATTCGCTGGCGGAATAAGTACGCGACAGCGTCCACCCGATAGCGCCCAGGAACGCAGCCAGCACGAGGCCGGTCGTAAGCGCTGCACGCGCCGCCAGCGAGAACGGGCGGCGCGTTGCTGCATCATTCGTCTTCGCTGCGAGGGATGGCAAAGCGATACCCGCGTCCACGCACCGTTTCGATCGGTTTCATCGTCGATTCCGGGTCCAGCTTCCTGCGCAGGCGGCCGATGAACACCTCCAGCACATTGGAATCGCGATCGAAGTCCTGTTGATAGATGTGCTCGGTGAGGTCCGCTTTCGATACCAGCTCGCCGGCATGCAGCATCAAGTATTCGAGCACCTTGTACTCGTAGCTGGTGAGGTCCACCGGCTTGCCTTCCACCGTTACGGTCTGCGCCGTGGTGTCGAGCTTGATCGGCCCGCAGGCCAGCACGGGCTTGGACCAGCCGCTGGCGCGGCGCACCAGCGCATTGATGCGCGCCAGCAACTCCTCGACGTGGAACGGCTTGACCAGATAGTCGTCGGCGCCGTGCTTGAGGCCCTCGACCTTGTCTTGCCAACTGCCGCGTGCGGTGAGAATCAGGATGGGGTAACGCTGGCCGGCCTCACGCAGTGCCTTGACCAGGTCCATGCCCGACATCTTGGGCAAGCCAAGGTCGATAATGGCCAGATCGAACGGTACTTCCCGACCCAGGTAGATGCCCTCTTCGCCATCCTGTGCGGTGTCTACGGCAAACCCGTCGCGCTTGAGGCGAGCGGCCAATGTCTCGCGCAACGGCGCTTCGTCTTCAACCAGGAGGATGCGCATCAATGTTTCTCCTTCTTGCTTCCGCCATTAGGGGACTTCTTGGTGGATTGTGCCGCAGCCGGCGCACGGGTGGCATCCGAGGGGACGCTTATGACACGCACGTGCCCTTCCGGCGTAAGCACCTTGATCCGATACTCGGTACGCCGCCCGATCTGGCGCGGTTCGGCCGACAACACTTTGCCACCGACCTGTTGTTGCACCCGCACCACGGCCTGATCCAGGCTTAGGCCGTTTTGGGGCGACGACTGGGCGGCGACCACGCCGGTCACCAGCAGCCCGAAGGCCGCCAACACCCATGTTAGACCGTGATGTGAACCCATAGTCCCGTGAAATGAAGGCCGGAAGGGCTCCCGGCCGATGCGACATACTGCGGAACTGGGGCTGAATAATGACCGGACGGACGATGCGCGCAGGCCTTGCAGGTCAGGCGGCAATCCGCGATGGCAACGTGGCTTGCTCAATCAGTGACCAATCTGCGCCGGCCTGGTGAGCCCCCTCGCTCAAGACCCGCCGGAACCCGCGAGCGCCAGGCTCGCCCTGATACAGGCCAAGCAGATGCCGCGTAATGTGTTTCAAGGCCGTTCCGCGCGCCAATTCCGCCTCGATATATGGCCGCATATGCTGCAAAACGCCGTCGCGCGGAGGCAGCGGCAAACCGTAAAGCGCAGCTTCCACCCGTGCCAGCACGTAAGGGTCGTGATAGGCGGCACGCCCCAGCATCACTCCGTCCAGGTGGGCCAGGTGCTGCTGCACGGCCTCCACCGTGGTGATGCCGCCATTGATGATGACCAGCAGTTGTGGAAACTCCCGCTTCAACCGATACACGCGCTCATAATCGAGCGGCGGTATCTCGCGGTTTTCTTTTGGCGACAGACCTTGCAGCCAGGCTTTGCGCGCGTGCACGACCAGAATCTCGACGCCGGCATCCAGCATGGTTTCGGTGAAATGCTGCAGATCGGCGTACTCGTCCTGGTCATCCACCCCGATCCGGCATTTGACCGTCACCGGCACCGAAACCGCATCGCGCATGGCCTTCACGCAGTCGGCCACCAGGGCCGGCTCGCGCATCAGGCAGGCGCCGAACCGCCCCGACTGCACGCGATCGGACGGGCACCCGACGTTGAGATTGACCTCGTCGTACCCCGCCTGCGCCCCCAGCCGTGCCGCCTGCGCCAGCTCCAGCGGATCGCTGCCACCCAATTGCAGGGCAACGGGATGTTCCTGCTGGCTGTGCTCCAGCAACCGCAGTTGCTTGCCGCGCACCAAGGCGGCACTCGTCACCATCTCGGTGTAAAGCCGGGCATGCGGCGACAGCAGCCGATGGAAGTAGCGGCAGTGGCGGTCGGTCCAGTCCATCATGGGGGCGACGGAAAGCCGAAAATCGGCAGGGGCAAGTCTGTGCATGGGGCATATTCTATCCGGCCGGGTCAGCGCTCGCCGGTTGCCGTCGATGCATCCCTGCACAAGGGCGATCGACAGCTGAAAGCCGGCGACGCCGAAGCGATACGGGAACCTTGCCCGCAAGCCACAGTCTGACCCTGGAACCAAAGCAGGGGATGCTTAACGTGCCAGCTGTCAACGCAGGTCCGCTTCCGCGTATCGATCAATGCATGGAATTTGCAGCGCGCAGCCTGGCCATGGCGTTTGTGCTGTTGTTGCATTTGGGGCTGCTGCTCATCGCGTTGCGCCCGCCCGTGCCCTGGTTTTTCCGTCGCGCCGCTACCACGTCCATGGATCACGAGCTGCGGGTCGAATGGTTGCCGCGACCCAGGCACGTAATCGTTCCCACACCGGTATCAACGCCTCGAATGCATGTTTCATCTGCACGTTGGTTGCACGCGCGCGCAATCCGAGAAACTCCCAGCGCGCCAGCCATGCCCACCGCCGCCGTGCCGGCGACGGAGCAACCCGAAGTCGCGCTGCCGTCCGCACCATCTCAAGCCACACCCTATGGCAACTCCCGCTTTACCCGTGCGTTCGACGATGCTCAATCTTCCGGATTGCCAAGGTTGCCCGGCACCAATGCCATACCGACCGTCCCTGGCATCGTGGTCGCCCCGCCACCCAGCCTCAAGAGCAGGCTGAGCGACGCCGTACGCTTGCTCAATTGCAAGAATGCGATTTTCAAACGCCGCATGAGCGATCAGGAGCTAATCAAACGCGGCCTCACGCACCAGCAGATGGAAAAGGCGTACCAGGAATACTGCGTACCGTAGCCTCCGCTCTCCCCGTTCCGCTGGGGATGGCTGGTGCTGTCGATATGACCAACCCTGCTTTGGATCGAAGACCGCTATTGGGTAGCGTAGGAGGTTGGAAGCTGACGCCGGACGGCCATCGCGGCTCCCGATAAAAGCCATCGGCGTTACTTAGCCTGGCATCACCCTTTAGCCGGCCGGCGCATCGCTCCTGTCGGGCATTTCATTGGAACGGGAATCTTTGAACGATGACGCAAGAACCGCGCACGTATCGGCAAGGCGTGAACGTGGGCATCGTCGGCGCCACCGGATTGGTGGGCGACTTCATGCTATCCATCCTGGCCGAGCGCAACTTTCCGGTCCGCTCCCTGCGCCTGTTTGCTTCCGCGCGCTCTGCCGGTAGACAACTGACTTGGAAGGAACACCGCATCTCTGTCGAAGATGCGGCCACCGCCGATTATTCCGGCCTCGACATCGCCTTCTTCTCGGCGGGCGCCGATAGCTCCCGCACTCTGGCCCCCGTCGTCGCGGCGGCAGGCGCCATCATCATCGACAATTCCTCTGCGTGGCGAATGGATCCCGAGGTGCCGCTGGTGGTGGCGGAAGTCAATCCGCAGGCGCTGCGAACGATCCCCAAAGGCATCGTCGCCAATCCCAACTGCACCACGATGGCGGCCATGCCGGTGTTGAAGCCTCTACACGAATTGGTTGGATTGAAGCGCCTGGTCGTCAGTACCTACCAGGCCGTATCGGGGGGTGGCGTCGCCGGTGTGCAGGAACTGGAGGAACAGATCCACGGCATCGGCGCCGACGCATCAAAGCTCGTACGCGACGGCGATGGCGCGCCATTTCCGCCACCGAAGAAATGGGCGGTACCCATTGCCTTCAACGTCGTTCCGCTCAACTACCGCGTCGCGCAGGATGGCTACACGGACGAGGAACTCAAGCTTCGCGACGAAAGCCGGAAAATCCTGGATATTCCTCAACTCCCAGTGTCCGGCACGTGCGTGCGGGTACCCGTATTCACCGGGCACTCGCTGTCCATCAACGCAGAATTCGAGCGGGCGATTCCGGCGCAGGCGGCACTGGATCTGCTTTCCCGCGCGCCAGGCGTGATCGTCACGGAAATACCCCATCCGCTGATGGCGGCAGGCCGGGATGAGGTCGTCGTCGGCCGGGTTCGACCGGACCCGACCGTCGAGCACGGATTGGCCCTGTTCGTCAGCGGAGACAACTTGCGCAAAGGCGCCGCTCTCAACGCGATTCAGATCGCCGAGGTGCTTCTCCGCCAGAAAGATACAGGCTGACTCATCGACGGCTTGCCAGGACGCCGTCCAACGCCAGCTCCGTCTTGAACCCGGCGCGTTCGAGGCGCGTGGCAACCTCGCGCGGCACGTCGCGATCGCTGGTGAGTTTGTTGGGGCTGCCCGTGTAGTGGAACAAGCGGCCACCGCGCCGCAGCACGCGCGCAAGCTGACCGTAGAACACCTGCGAATAGAGTTCGCCGGCGATGCCGAAGCGCGGCGGATCATGCAGCACGGCATCCACTGACGCATCGCCTACGTGGGTAATGGCCTGGGATATGTCATCGTGGGTGAGTTGCAGGCGCCCCTTGCTGGCCGGCTCGCCCGGGTCCGGCGACCACGGATTGAGCGTGCGCAACCACAGGACATCGAGATTCTTTTCGAACGACTGAATGCGCGCGGCCCCGGCCTCCAGACAACAGGCGGCGAAATAGCCCAACCCGCCGCAGGTATCGAGCAAGGCCTTGCCTTTGGGCTCGACGAGGGCCACTTTGCGTTGCGCGTCGTCGACCGGCGACTCCTTCGAGGTGGGCAGCATCTTGATGCCGTCGATCTCAAACGTGGGCGCGCCCCACTCGGTCGGCACCAGTTTGATCAGCGATCCTGAAAAACGCGATATCGGGGCGAATTCTTCGCCGTCCCAATAGTAGATCGTGCGGTCTTTCAGCTTGTGCGGATACGGATAGCGAAGCCCTTTCCACCACCAGCCTTCGGTCTCCAGCAGCGCCGTTCCGGTCGAACGACACAGATCCAGCGAACCGGTCCACTCGGCCTCGCCGGCATCGCGGGCATGCAACAACCGGATGGCCATCGGGCGCGTAAGCAGAGGGCCGGAATAATGCGACACGATGAAGGAACTCCTGATGTGGACCTGCAAGATTTTTCCGGTCAGACCCAAAACCAGCTTCGCTTTCGCCATCATTCCGGCCGCGCGAAAAATTTTTCCGCTAGCGATGTTTTGAATTTTTTTCCGGCTTGGGATGCTCCGGTGCGTGGCCGGGATGGGTAGGGTCACGCGAAAAACGCTGGGTGGACTGAAAACCCTTTGGCCGATCCACGCCGGTCGAAACACTCTCTCCAGCGTAGATCGAATGAATGCGGGCAGCCGTCATGGGCTTGGGCGTATCGTTCACTTGAAACCCCGTCTGATGAGTCGTTGGTCGATCGACCATACACCCTGCCGACTGGGACGTGGTAAGCGGCGCACCGGGGTCGGTTCAGCCTTCGCAGCCTGGCCCCCATGCCAGGCAAACCTGTATCAGCCTTATCTGTGATGCATCGGCAAATTCACGACACGATAACGCGTGCCGTGATGCGACTTCACCCGCAAGTCCTTTGCCGCCTGCAACGACATCTGGCACCGGCGCCGCCATTCCCGAAAAACAGGAAGAAGGGCGCCGGAACGCAAGTACCGCATCGAGTGCCGAAGCTACTTATTTGCGCGGGGCAATGATCTCGCTCAAGTAATCGGGCGCGCCTTGGACGCGCACCAGATGCGGGTACTGCAAGCCATCGTGATAGTCCACCGGCACGGTGCGAAAGCCGCCCTGATATTTCAACAACAACTGGATCGGCGCCTTGCTGGTTTTCGCGGCAGCGATGGCACTCTTCAGCACCTCGGCGGAGTAGTTCTGGCCGTTTACCGCCACCAGCGTGGCGCCAGTGCTCACGCCCGCCTTGAACGCCGGTCCATTCCAGCGTACGTCGTTTACTTCGCCCTTGTCCGTCATCGTCAGGCCGATCGACCACGCGAAGTTGTACAAATGGCGCGACGATTGCGGACGTTCGTTGTACTGCTTCTCGTACGGGCTCTCCTTGTCGGTATAGACCAGCTTCCAGCCCGTTCCCGCGATACCGTCTTCAAGCGGCGGATTGAGTTCATCCACGTGAGCATGCAGGAACGCCGCCCAATCGTACGGAGCCACGCCGTTCAGCGCTGCGACGACGTCGTCGAAGGTGTAGGTCTTGGTGACGTAGCTGCCGTTGTCGACACCGAAGAATGCACGTGCAAAATCGTCCAGCGATTTACGATCGTGCGTGAGTTCGCGCAGCTTCGCATCCACCTCGAGCCACATCATCTGCCCGCCGCTGTAGTACTCCTCGCTCATCTGCCAGCTGCGATACGGCAGGCTGGAACGGCGGGCGGCAGTGGGATCGTTGGTGGTGTCTTCCAGCGTGCGCCACTGGAAACCTACGCGATTGCGGTCGTAGTTGGCCGCCTCCATCGCCAGGGCATCGCGGAATTGCTCCGCCGTCCACAGACCCGAGCGGGCAGACAGCACATAACCCCAATACTGGGTTTGCCCTTCGTAGACCCATAGCAGGGAGTCGCCCATCGGCACGTTGAAATTGGGTGTCCACAAATCGGCAGGCCGACGGAACTTGCCGTTCCAGGAATGCGTGAACTCATGCGGCAACAGATCGCGTCCCGGCGCCGCATCGTCCCAGGCGGTGAAATAGTCGGCATCCAGGCCGTTCTCGCTGGACTGATGATGCTCGGTGCCGTTGCCGCTCAGCTGATCCGAAAGCGAGAACAGGAAATCGTAGTGATCGTAGTGATGCGAGCCGAACAGCTTTTCCGCCTGGGTCACCAAGGCGCGATGCGCCTTCAACTGCTCGGGCGTGATTTCCAGATACTTCGGCTCGTCGGCCACGACATCCAGATGCACCGGCGCATCGCCGCCCGGATTGAGATCCACGCGCTTGAAATAACGGCCGGCGTAGATCGGCGAGTCGACCAGGTTGTTGAAGGTCACCGGCTTGAAGGTGGTCGTATCGCCCGACTGCGAGGCCGTTTCCAGCGCCGTACCCAACTGCCATCCCTGGGGCAGCGTCACGCTCGGCGCAAAGGTGATGTCGCGCGAAAAATAGCCGGCCGGATAGAGCGACACTTTGCTCCATTCCATATCCATCATGCGATCAGTCATCTCGAAGCCTTCGCTATCGGTGCGACCGGACAGGTACTGGAAAGACACCTCGATGCTGGAAACACCTTCTGGTACATCCACGTGGAAGGCATACACGTTGTATTCGTCGCGCTTCCATTTGAGCGACTTGCCGTTGGCGCTGACGTCCAGGCCGGCCAGCATGCTGATCGGGCCGGTGGGCGAGTGATCGCCGGGAATCCACTGCGGATACAGCAGCGTCAACGCACCTGCCTTGACCGGAATCGTTTCATGCACCCGGAAAATGCCCTGGGCCGTGTCGTTGGCATCAACGTGCAGCGTCACCGTCCCGGGATAAGGCACATCCTGCGGCGCAGGCACGCTGTCTACACGTACTTGCTGCGCACCGGCTGTGCCGGCCACAAGTGCCAACCCTACCGCCAACGCAAGACGGGAAAGCAGGTGGGGCGTGGCATGCAGGGAACCGGCAACGGAAACACGAGACATGGGAAACTCCAGAGCGGGAAGACGCAAGATTCCGCGGGTGGGCACCTGGGTGCCTGACGGAATGGAAGGGTGGTGGCTTTCCTGGCGGATGTTGGGGGCACCCACCGGTAAAAATGGATGATAGGCCTGTTCAGCGATCGGGTCATACCGGTACTTAGGGCACTATGAAAAACCGCAGCTCCCGCTTGAATCGGCGATCCCGTGCCCCCAAAGCTGCGCGCGACCAGCCTCGCATCGACACGCCATGCCCGAACCCCCAGCGGCCCCGCCACGAATCACGTAAAATAACCGGGCAGCCGCCGCCCGCGGCACTCGCCAGGCCCAGCGGCATACCGCCTCCCACGCGAGCTTCGTCCACCATGCGGCGAAGGCCCTCCCCAACCGCGACAACCCGAGAAGATTCCGATCATGGTGGCTTTGGCGACCGAACAGGTCATTGACGTACAACACTGGAACGACAGCCTTTTCAGCTTTCGCACCACGCGCGATCCCGGTTTTCGCTTCGACAGCGGGCAGTTCGTGATGATCGGCCTGGAAGTCGATGGCCGCCCGTTGATGCGCGCGTATTCCATCGCCAGCGCAGCCTGGGAGGAGCACCTGGAGTTCTTCTCCATCAAGGTGCCCGACGGCCCGCTTACCTCGCGCCTGCAACACCTCAAGCCCGGCGACCAGCTCACCGTCAGCCGCAAACCCACCGGCACCCTGGTGCTCGCCGACCTCAAGCCCGGCAAACACCTTTATCTACTGGGCACCGGCACCGGCCTGGCCCCGTTCATGAGCATCATCCGCGATCCGGAAAGCTACGAACGCTACGACAAGATCGTGCTGGCACACGGCGTGCGCCACATCAACGACCTGGCTTATTCGCACTACCTGCAGCACGAACTGCCGCAGCACGAATACTTGGGCGAGCTGGTGCGCGAAAAGCTGATCTACTACCCCACCGTCACGCGCGAGCCGTTCCGTAATCGCGGCCGCATCACCGACAACATCGTCGACGGTGCGATGAGCCAGGCCATCGGCCTGCCTCAGCTCAACCCCGAAACCGATCGCCTGATGCTGTGCGGCAGCCCCGCCATGCTCGACGACCTCTGCGCCCTGCTCGATGCGCGCGGCTTCCACGCTTCGCCGCGCACGCGCGAACCGGGCGACTACGTGATCGAGCGCGCTTTCGTCGAAAAGTGAACGCGCAAACACAGCATTGCCTAGGGCCTGTTAGCGCTAGCTATCGCGATGCTGCGTCACGTACCAGCCGAAGCATTGCGCCAGCGCCTCGGGAATGCCTGGCGCGTTCGTTTGCGTCCATTGCGTGATGGACGCCTCTTCACCCGGCTGCGCTGCTCCGGCCCACGTCGCGATATAGCGGCTATCCAGCGGATCTTCGCGATAGAACAGGAAGCCGTTGTCCGAGCGGTGCGTATCGACATAGACGATGCGCCAGTGGTCCAGCCGAAATACCTGCAGCACGTCGACCCGTGCAACCCGCAATTGGCGGGCGATAACCGGTGCCCAGGCCTGCTTTTGCTGCGGCGTCAGGATACGGTCAATGCTTGTACAAGGCGTCGCCGCCGCAGGCAGCGCCAATACCATGCCCAGAACGGCCATCCATCTTCGCATCACGACCTCCAGGCTCTCACCTCGTCACGTCGCCGCATGCGTCAATCGCGCACGCGTCCCTTGCCTTCATTGTCCCAATAGCCGAATACGCGCCGCGCGATCAACTTGTACAGGCGCTTGCCGGTGGCACGCCACAATCGCGAATGCGGCGCTGGCGATTGAAGCATCGCCCGTTGCCTCGTGCTGAGTGCATGGTCGCAATACGTGCGTTTGTGCTTGAGCAGATGGCGCAGATCCTCGCGCGCCAGCAAGCGGAACAGGCGACCGCGCCGGCCGCGGGTCCAGGCGATCTGGAAATCCACCAAAGCCGGCCGCCCGTCATCTCGCACCAGCCAGTTCGGCTCCTTGGCCAGGTCGTTGTGCACGATGCCGCGGCGATGCAGTTGCGCAAGCAGACGCAGCGCCTGACGGTAATAGGCACGGTCGCGCGGCTGCGCCTGTTGCATCGGCAGACCGGCTATGTAGCCGCGCAGCAACTCGCGACCGTCCCAACCCACCAACGACGGGACCCCGTCGATACCGGCCAGCTTGGCCAGGGCTCGTGCCTCGCGCGCCGCTGCACGTCGGGCAAACGCACGCGCCCACCAGCGAGCTGCGCGGATATCGCGGCGGATCACCCGCACGCCGTCGCGCTCGACGATCTCGATACGCCCGAGTTCGTCGGCCTTCAACAGGATGGAATCGCTATTAGGCACGGATCTACCGATAAAAAGGACGCAAGCAGCTTGCAGGCCGCCGATTGGCAACGGACTATTGTGGCCGATTCGCGGCCATGCCGCCTGAGGATGCATTCGCGCCATGCTGGATACCGCACTCTACGCACTCGCCGTCGTGCTGATCGTGGCCGGACTGGTCGGTGCCGTGCTGCCCAGCCTGCCGGGCATTCCGATGATCTTCGGCGGTATCTGGCTGGCCGCCGAGCTGGACAATTACCAGCATCTTGGCGTCGGCTGGGTGGTGGTGCTAGGCGTACTGGCGGCATTCGGCATTGCGGTGGATTTCATCGCGGCATCGATAGGTGCCAAACGCGTCGGCGCCAGTTCGACGGCCATCTGGGGAGCATCGATCGGCACCGTCGTCGGCCTGTTCTTCGGCTTGCCCGGACTGATCCTCGGCCCCTTTGTCGGTGCCCTGCTGGGCGAGCTTTTGTCCAGCAAGAGCGTGCTGCGCTCGGCCCACGTGGGCATCGGCACCTGGCTCGGCCTGTTGTTCGGCGCACTGGTCAAGCTGGTGTTGTCGTTGATCATGGTGGCCCTGGCGGCAGGTGTCTGGCTGCTGCACCTGTAACCTTCGGTACGTGACGGGGTCGCGCCCGCCCGCTTAAGCTCGCCCCACTTACCCTGGGGAAGCTCTTCATGACCAAACGCCTCGCCTTGGCCGCCGCGATCGCGCTCGCCGCCGCCGGATCCGTCCACGCCCAAACCGCCAGCCAGCCGCCTGCATGGGTTGCTCGCAGCAATGCCGACGCGCAAGTCCTGCTCGATATGCAGGCACGTTTCAGTCCGGAGAGCGCAACCGCGCTGGGGCTGCCCGGCTATGACGACAAGGTGGCCGATCTCAAGCCCGATACCGACGCGCGCCAACGCGCGGCTGCGGTCGAAGCCAAAACCAAGCTGGAACAGATGCTGGCGACGGAAAAGGACGTCAACGTCCGCCAGGATTTGCAGATCATGATCCACGCCGCCGACCTGCAGATCGAAGGCATCGATCTCAACGACAAATACCTGCTGCCTTACCAGGACATCGGCCAGTTGATCTTCAACGGCGAATTCGCCCTGTTGAAGGATGACGTGGATGCCAAGCGCCGCCCCTCCGCCGTCAAGCGCCTGGAGTGCTACGTAGGCAAGGCTCCCGGCTGCACGCCGATCACCAAGCTGGCCGAAGCACTCACCGCCGAACAGCTGTCGAACAAGCACCTGCTCGGCCCTTACAAGGGCGACGTGGATCAGCAGCTTTCCAACACGCAGCGCTACGTGCAAGGCATCCGCCAATTGTTCGCCAAGTACAAGCTGGACGACGATCAAGGCAAGGCAGCACTGGATGCCCTGGATGCCCAGCTCAAGGATTACGACGCGTGGGTACGCAGCACCATCGTGCCGCGCGAGCGCGACGACTTCCGCTTGCCGGAGCCGCTCTACGCCTACGACCTCAAGCAGACCGGTGTCGATATTCCGCCGGAACAGCTGATCAAGGAAGCGCAGCTCGAGTTCGTGGAACTGCGCTCGACCATGCAGATGATCGCGCCTGTCGTGGCCAAGGACGAAGGCATCCAGGCCACCGACTACCGCGACGTGCTGAAAGCGCTGAAAAAGCAGCAGCTAGGCAAGAATGAAGTGGAGCCGTGGTATCACGAAGTGATCGGCAAGATCGAAGACATCATCCGCCGCGAACACATCATCACCCTGCCCCAGCGCGAGATGCAGATGCGCGTCGCGTCCGAGGCGGAAACGGCAGCCACGCCGGCGCCGCACATGGATCCGCCTCCGCTGATCAACAACCACGGCGAGCGCGGCACCTTCGTGCTGACCATGGGCAACCCCACCAGCAACGGCGACTCGAGCGATTCGTACGACGATTTCACCTTCAAGGCGGCCGCCTGGACGCTTACCGCGCACGAAGGCCGTCCCGGCCACGAACTGCAATTCTCCGCCATGGTCGAGCGCGGCGTCTCGCTGGCGCGCAGCATCTTCGCCTTCAACAGTGTGAATGTGGAAGGCTGGGCGCTTTATTCGGAATCGGAAATGCTGCCGTATGAGCCGCCGGCCGGCCAGTTTGCCTCTTTGCAGGCGCGCCTGATGCGCGCGGCACGCGCCTTCCTTGATCCGATGCTCAATCTGGGCCTGATCAGCAAGCAGCGCGCGCACGACGTATTGCGCTACGACGTCGGGCTCTCCGAGGCGTTGACCAACGAAGAAATCGATCGCTACACCTTCAACAGCCCCGGTCAGGCCACGGCGTATTTCTACGGCTATATGCGCCTGCAGCAGCTGCGCCTGCAAACCGAACTTGCGCTGGGCAAGAACTTCAACCGCCAGGCTTTCAACGACTTCATCGTCAACCAGGGCCTGCTGCCGCCGGAACAGCTGGCCGAAGCGGTACGTACGCAGTTCGTTCCTTCGCAGCAGAAGCACTGATCTGCCACGGCGGACGGAGCACGCTCCGTCCGCATCAGCGGGAAGGCACCACGTAGAAAAACACCGCCAGAAACTGCAATACGCTGCCGGCCAGCACGAAGAAGTGCCACACCGAATGGTGGTAAGGCAGCTTGCGCCAAAGATAGAACGGCACACCGAGCGTGTAGGCCGCACCGCCAGCCAGCAGCAACACCATGCCGCCGGTTTGCAGATGCGCCAGCAACGGCCGGAAGGCCACGATACCCACCCAGCCCATCGCCACGTAGAGCAACACGGCGAAGCGGCGATAACGCTTGAGCACACCCAGTTCCAGAGCACTGCCGAGCAAGGCCAGGCTCCACACGATGCCGAACAGCGTCCAACCCCAGGTGCCGCGCAAGGCGATCAAGGTAAAGGGCGTGTACGTACCGGCGATCAACAGGAAGATCGCAATGTGATCCAGCGTGCGCAGCAAGTGCCTGGCCGATTCGACCCGGACGGCGTGATACAGCGTCGATGCCGTGTACAGCAGGATCAAGGACAGGCCGTAGACGGCGCTTGCCAGCACGTCGCTGGCGGAGCCGCCTCCCGCCGTGTGCACCACCAACGCGGCCAAACCCGCGACGCTCAACGCGACGCCGATGCCGTGGATGATGCTGCTGGCCAATTCATCGCCGAAGCCGTAGCGCGGTAGTGCTGCGTGGCCGGATGCCGACATGGAGCCACTCCTCTGGATGTTCAGTCCTTGAACGGACGAACGCGCACCATAGCCGGCTCCACTTCGTTTGCCTATGGCGCTGCCTCCATCGGACTCATTGAAACGTTTGAGTCGCAGGAAACGGTGTTGCTGCGTGAAGATCGTCCTCACGAAGGCTGCACGCGGCGTCAAGCCGGAAAGCGGGAGGATACCTGTCACGGATATCGCCTCCCCGATATCCGTAATCCTGCAGCCCCGCACCCCTTGCGGGGTTCTTTTTTTGTCCGGCGAAAAACGCCCCCGGAGTGCTAACTCAAAGGTTCCGGCGTGGACGGCTGCTTCACGTGGCGTAGACGGCTATTGCACATCCCCAGGCGGCAGGCATAGGCTGAAGGCGCGCCAGCCGCGATTCCCTCCGTGTCCCCACACGGCGCGGCGGACGCCATACAAACCACATCGTCGTCAGGAGGTCGCTTATGCCGTCCGCAAGCCTGGCTGTCGTTCGTCGTGCGCATCCGGATGTGGTGCGCATTACCGCACTGAGTGCGGCCATCACTTTCAACCTTGCCGCACTGCTGTTTGCCTTGCGCCCGATGGCGCCGCAAATCGTCCAAGCCGTGGAGACGGCGCGCGTTGCAACCGTTCGCTTCATCGAGCCGCCCAAACCGATCCCGCCACCGCCGGACATCGTGCTCAAGGCCTTGCCTAAACCGGTGCCCGTCAAACCTCTGGTGGCTCCGCCCGTGACGCACGTGCAACAGCCGGTGATCGCGCCGGTCATCACGGCACCAACGACCGAACCCTCGCAAAACAGCAAGCCGGTGATCGCCCCTCCCACCACCACCGGCCCGGTAACCATGGCTCCGGGCGTCGCCTCGCTTGCCTATCGCTCGTCGCCGTTGCGTTTTCCCGCCCAGGCGATCCGGCAGCATGCGGAGGGCACTGTGCTATTGCTCGTGCTGGTGGACGAAAACGGCAAGCCGCTGGATGTAAAAATCGAACACAGCAGCGGCTATCCCGTGCTGGATAAAAGCGCCCGCGAACAAGTGATGGCAGGCTGGACATTCCAGCCCGCACAGATGGACGGACACGCGGTGAAGGCATGGGCACGGGTGCCGGTCAATTTTGCATTGCAACAGCTATGACTCCGTAACCGCAGGCACCGAGGCCCGGTCACGACCGGACCGGGTCTCGTCCGCGGCAAGGAAAGGCATCAGTGCGTGATCGGTGCCGCCGGATGACGGCGAACCAGATGCACGACCAGCCAGACCAACCCGAACAGCATCAACGCTGGCAGGAATACCGGCAACAGCGACAAGGCGACCAACGGCAACACCAGCAGCATCACCAAGCCTGCGATGCAGAGGCCCAGAGCGCCGGCGAGCACGCCGAACAGGCCGCCGATCACGCCAAAAATCAGCTTGAAGACCAAGCCGACCAGCGCCCCCGCGACCCACAGCGCCCCTACAACCATGACAATCAGCATCAGTTCGATCATGTCCGTTCTCCGACGTCAGCTGGAAATTCAGATGCGCCTCGACCAGAAAAGGTTTAACGCACGACGCCAGCATAGGCCGATGCAAACCGCCGTCCATGCTGCGGAAGTCATGGTCGGCCGGACCGACGGCTCTGGACGCAGGCCACGCGCGGATCGCAGGCGGGCTCTTACGACCATTTAACGGACAGCATGCTCCACTGCCGACTGTTTCCGCTTCACCCCCCGCAAGTTTATGCGCAGCTACCGGCACAGCCTCAAAGCACTACGCGATGTCGCACTGGCGCACACGCTAGAAAAAAATCCCGACCTTGCTTCGCTTTCGCGCGAACTCGGCAGCATCGTGCATCGCGATGCGCAGGTGTTCGCCGATGGCCTGGCTTCGTTGCGTCGGCGCAGTCGCGGTTTCGAGCGATGGCTGCTGGGGCGTCGTGGTCGTCCGGGTGTCAGTGTACTGGTCATGGCATGGCCGCCGGGATACAGCACGCCCTCGCACGATCATGCCGGCCTGTGGGGTATCGAATTGAGCTTGTACGGCGCACTCGAAGTGGAATCGTGGTCGCGTGCATCCACCGCCGAAGCGTGGCAATTGCGGGGGCGCGACTGGATCGGCCCCGGCGACGCGACCTGGTTCGATGCGGATGTGCCGTACATGCATCGCTGCCGCAACCTTTCGAAACAGGAAACGGCGCTGACCCTGCACGTCTACGGTGGCGATCTGGACGACTACGCCACCTATGAGCAAGCACGGTCTGGGTCGCTCTGGCATAGCCAGCCGCAGCGCGCCCGGATCGCCGGTCCGTTGCGCGTCTGACATCTGCTTCACCCTTCAATTAAGGAATGACATGTTTCGACGGGTCGCCATTGTTGGTGGCGGCGCCGCAGGGGCTACGCTGCTCAGCGAGTTGTTGGAGCGCCCCCTGCCGCAGCCGTTGCATTTGGACTGGTACACCGGCGGCGGCCCGCTCGGCCGCGGCGTGGCGTACGGCACTCGCTCGGAACGTCATCTGCTGAACGTGCGCGCAGCTTCGATGGGCATGTTTGCCAGCCGCCCCGGCGGCTTCCTGGAATATGCACAAAAACGCGATGCGCGCGTCGCAGGCACCGATTTCCTGCCCCGTTGCTGGTATGGCGACTACCTGGAAGGCGAAACCGCCAGTGCGCTTGCCCGCGCCAAAAGCAACGGGCACGACGTGCGCGTGGTCCCCTACGACGTCGACGCCATCGTGCCCGAAAACGATGGTGTCACCTTGCTGCAAGGCGAATCCACCACGCGCGTGGATGCCGCCGTGCTCGCGTTGGGCGCGCTGACACCGCGCCCCTTGCCCGGCATCGAGGACGACGCGCTCGCCAGCGGTCGCTATGTAACCCTGCCGTGGCAATTGCTCGCCGATGCCAAGCCCGACGACCAGACGCACAACGTGCTGGTGATCGGGCTGGGCCTCACCGCCGTCGACGTGATCGTGGAGCTTGCCGCAAAGTGGCCCAACGCGCAGTTCACCGCCATCTCGCGCCACGGCGTATTGCCGGAAGTGCATCAAACCAGCGCATCGCTACCCTATGAGGACAGCGACGAATTGATCGAAACGATGCGCGACGCACCGGACATCCGCACCTGGGTGCATTTGTTGCGCGAGGCGGTCGAACATACCGACGACTGGCGCCGCGTGGTCGACAGCCTGCGGCCGCACACCGCATCGCTGTGGGGGCTGTTGCCGCAGCAGGACCGCTCCCGCTTTCTGCGCCATGCACGGTGGGCGTGGGAACGCTCGCGTCATCGCCTTCCCCCGCAAGTGGCCAGGCTCGTTGCCGGCCTGGAGAAGGATGGACGACTCAAACGCATCCGCGGCCACGTACACGGCGTGGCATTGACCGGCCATGGCCTGAGCATGACCTTTCTTCCCAAGGGAGAGTCCGCCGAACGGACGCTCGATGCCGACCTGGTCGTGCAAAGCGTCGGCCTGGAAACGGACGTGCGCCGCACCCAGCATCCCCTGCTGCAACAGATGATGACCAACAGCCACGTTCGCTCCGACCCGTTCGGCTTAGGGATCGATGCCAACGCCAAGGGACACGTGCTGCATGACGGCAAAGCGTGGCCACGGCTGTTCGCCATCGGCAGCCTGTTGCGTGGTGCGTTGTGGGAGTCCACCGCCATGCCGGAAATCCGCCAGCAGGCGCGACAACTCGCCGAGCAATTGCTGGCCGGCTGAGCGGCACCTGCCACCGGGGCATAAAGAGAACCAGGACGAGGAAGAAAGCGTTGCGGGGGGACCTCATCCCGCACGCGGTTCGATTAACCTGTCTCCACGTCCGCTCCGGATACTCAAGCCCCAAATCGCCATCGCCTACGCTCCATGAGCCTCACTCAGACTCTCACCTTGCTCGTCATGCTGCTGCACCTGGCGGGCATGCTGGCCGCGATGCACGCCGTGATGCACGCGCGCACGGCACAAGGCGCGTTTGCGTGGGCGTTCGGATTGGCGCTGCTGCCCTATCTCACGCTCGTCCCTTACCTTTACCTCGGGCGCAGCCATTTCCAGGGCTACATCACCCTGCATCGCGTGCATCAGCGGCGGCTTTCACAGGCGGCGCTGCGCGGGGAGCGCACCGAAGTACCGGAACCGTGTGCGCCTTATGCCGCCCTCACGCGGATGCTCGGCAACAACTTTCACGGCGGCCAGCGGGTACAGCTGCTGGTGAATGGCGATGCGACGTTCGAAGCGATCATCAAGGCCATTGCACAGGCCGAGCAATGCATCCTGATGCAATTCTTCATCATCCACGACGACGCGCTCGGCCGTCGCGTGCAGCACGCACTGCTGGAACGCGCCGCCGCCGGCGTGAAGGTGTTCGTGCTGTTCGACGGCATCGGCAGCCACGCCTTGCCTGAGCAATATGTGGAAACGCTGCGGCGAGGTGGCGTCGCCATTCATCCCTTCGCCACCCAGCGCTTCAGCAATCGCTTCCAGCTCAATTTCCGCAATCACCGCAAGATCGTCGTCGTGGACGGGTGGGTAGGTTTCCTGGGCGGCCTCAACGTGGGCGACGAA
This sequence comes from Dyella mobilis, assembly GCF_016904945.1. Lineage (GTDB taxonomy): Bacteria > Pseudomonadota > Gammaproteobacteria > Xanthomonadales > Rhodanobacteraceae > Dyella_B > Dyella_B mobilis. The sequence continues at coordinate 114,741 of NZ_JADIKF010000039.1, read as the reverse complement.
TACCTGGGCCTTTCGCCACCCTTGGCGCCCTGGCGCGATACCCATCTGCAAGTGAGCGGCCCGGCCGTGCTGGACCTGCAACGCAGCTTTGCCGTGGACTGGCACTGGGTCACCGGCGAACTGCCGCCGATCCTGCCGGTGCGGCCCGCGCAGGGCGACACCTACACCTTGATTGCCGCCACCGGCCCGGCCGACCCGCAGGAAAGTTGTTCGCTGTACTTCACCACGGTGATCAACGCCGCGCGCAAAAGGCTGTGGTTGACCACGCCGTATTTCGTGCCGGACCAGGCCGTGATGTCGGCATTGCGCCTGGCCGTGCTGCGCGGCGTCGACGTGCGCGTGCTGATTCCTTCGCGGCCGGATCATCGCACCGTATTCCTGGCCTCCACCCTGCATGCCTACGATGCCATTCGCGCCGGCATCCGCATTTTTCGCTACCAGCCCGGCTTCATCCACGAAAAGGTCATTCTGATCGACGACGACGGCGCCAGCGTCGGCAGCATGAACCTGGACAATCGTTCGTTCCGCCTGAATTTCGAAGTCGGCGCCCTGAACGTGGACCGCGCCTTCGCCGAACGAGTGGAAAGCATGCTGCTGGAGGATTTTTCGCGCGCGGTGGAAGTAAAACGCGACGAGTACCGCAAAGCGCCTTATTGGCGCCGCCTGGCCATGCATCTGGCGCGACTGTGCGACCCGATCCTGTGAGCATCGCCGCGTGCAGACGGCGACGCGTCGAAATCAGTCGCCGCCGCGCAACAAGCGCCGCCAATCGCCACCCTTCACGATCCAGCCCACCCCGGCGCCTACCATTGCACCGATCAGCTCGCAGAATACCCGCACGCCGATGTTGTCCGGGTCGTGCACCGCGGCCAACTTGGCCTTGAGCAATTGCACGGATTCAATCTGGCTGTAGTTGAAATAAAACAGGTCCCAGGTATCGCCGCTGGCGGTCAGCAACAAGGCCAACAGAAATGCGATAGCGAGTTTTTTCAGCGGACTCCAACCGTCGCGACGGCCAATCACGTGCACGATCAGGTACAGCACCAGCGCAGCGGCCGCGCTGATCGCGCCGGCTTCCACGCCACCCACCATGCCATAGCCCATCCACGATTGGTCGTAGTGCATTGCCGCCGCTTCCAAGGATTTATCGCTTGCATTATGCCGTCGTTTGGCAGTGGAATCTTGCGGTACTTTCGCGAGCCTTCCCATGCAAACCCATGCCGCCTTGATCCTCGTCGACGTGCAACCGGACTTCATGCCGGGAGGCTCGCTGGCTTGCCACGAAGGTGACGCCATCGTGCCGGGCGCGGACCGCCTGCTGCGCCGCCGCCTGTTCCGGCATTGCGTGGCCACACAGGACTGGCATCCGCGCGGGCACGCTTCCTTTGCCAGCAGCCACGTCGGCACGCAACCGTTCCAGCAGATCCCGCTGCACGGCCACCCGCAGACACTGTGGCCGGACCATTGCGTACAGGATACGGCGGGGGCCGCGCTGCATCCGGCGATCGATTGGTCTTCGCTGGACCTGATCCTGCGCAAAGGCAGCGACACGCAGGTGGATTCGTATAGCGGCTTCCGCGAGAACCACGGCCCCGACGGCAGCCGCCCCAGCACCGGGCTGGCGGGATGGCTGCGCGAGCGCGGTGTCGATGAAGTCTACGTGGCCGGATTGGCACGCGACGTCTGCGTGCTGTGGACCGTGCAGGATGCGCAAGCCCTGGGTTTTCGTGCACACCTGCTGTGGGACCTTACCCGGCCGGTGACGCCCGATAGCGATGAAGCCACGCGCGCAACGCTGCGAGCTGCAGGTATCGGCATCGTCGAATCGGCTGACTCGCTGGCCTAGGGCCTAAGCCTCGTCTTCGCCGGCCACGCCTACGTGGGCGTGCCCATCCTCGTCGATCCGCACCTCGACGCTGATCGGGCAGCAGCATACCTGGCAGTCCTCGATGTATTGCTGGTCGCCTGCCGAGGCGTCGATCACGATCTCGATGCGCTCGCCGCAATACGGACACAGGACGTGGCGCGTGGCGAGCATCGGGTCCATCAGGCTGCAGTCCGCCGTGCCAGTTGCTCGACGGCAGCAGGGATGCCGGCCGGTTCGTCAACGGTGAGCATGCGCGGCGCATCGGCCTCGCCCAGGCCGTTTTCCATCTCGTGCTCCCAGGTCACATGGTAGGGAACGTGCACCCCCCAACCGCCCAGCCGGATCACCGGTTCGATATCCGAGCGCAACGAATTGCCCACCATGGCAAATTGCGCCGGTTCCAGTGCGAATTCGGCCAGCACGCGGCGATAGGTTGCGGTGTCTTTTTCCGACACGATCTCAATCCGCCGGAACAGATCGGCCATGCCCGACTGCGCCACTTTCTTTTCCTGGTGGAACAGGTCGCCCTTGGTGATCAGCACTACCTCGTGGCTGCGCGCCACGTCGGCCACCGCTTCGCGCACGCCGGGCAGCAGTTCCACCGGATGTTGCAGCACGGACTTGCCCACCTCCACCAGTTGGTGAATGTCGGCGGCGGAGATGCGGCCCTCGGTCACCGCGATGGCGGTCTCCACCATCGACAGGGTCATGCCCTTGGCGCCATAGCCGAACAGCTTCAGGTTGCGCCGCTCGGTCGCCAGCATGGCGGCCTGCACCTGCTCGTCACCGACATCGACGTAGCGCCCGATGACGGCGGTAAATTGAGCGCTCGCCTCGCGGTAATAGCCCTCGCTGTGCCAGAGCGTGTCGTCGCCGTCGAAACCGATGAGCTTGAGCATGAAACGTCACGGCTTTTTTCAATGGGTGGATTAGCTTACCCCTCCCGCCGGCACGATGCAGCGTAGGCCCCCCGCCGCGGCGCTACAATTTGTCCGCAACGCATCTTTCAGGAGGAAATCCCACGTGGCTGGACATCCGTTCTTCTGGCTGCGGCCACGGCCGCGCGTCGTGCAGATCGGCGGTCGTCCGTTCGTGTCGGAAGGACTGCCCGAGCGCGCGTGGGACGACTTCTACCACCGCGCATTGACCGTCAGCTGGCCGGTTTTCTTCGGCCTTGCCACCAGCGTGTTCCTGATCTTCAACGCGATCTTCGCGATGATTTACCAGGTCGACCCGCACGGCATCGCTAACCAATACCCGAAGGGCCTGGCCGGTGCGTTCTTCTTCAGCGTGGAAACCCTGGCCACGGTGGGCTATGGCGACATGCACCCGCAGTCGATCTACACGCACGTCGTCGCCACGGCGGAGATCATCCTGGGCATGGGCAACATTGCCGTGGTTACCGGCCTGATCTTTGCGCGCTTTTCGCGCCCGCGGGCCAAGATCCTGTTCGGCAGGAACCCGGTGGTGCGCATGATCGATGGCAAGCAAACGCTGATGATGCGCGCGGCCAACATGCGCCTGAATCTGATCGCGCAGGCCTCGGCCCAATTGCACCTGCTACGCCGCCACGTCACGCCCGAGGGTTTCCAGCTGCGCCGCATCGAGGACATGAAACTGGTGCGGGATCACCACCCGGTCTTCATGCTGAGCTGGAACGTGATGCACGTGATCGACGAGCAAAGCCCGCTGTACGGCATCACGCAGGAAGAACTGGAAGCTACCGAGACGACCCTGCTGCTGACCATCGAGGGTACCGACGAGACCACCTCGCAATCGATGCTGGCCCGCCATCAATGGGGCATCAAGGAAGTCCGCTGGAACCACCGCTATGTCGATCTGGTGCGCCGCGACGAGAACGGCCTGAACGTGATCGACTACACCATCTTCGACGAAGTCATGCCCTTGGAAGACGAGCAGCAGGACGGCGTTTGACGACCCGCCGCACCCACTGCTTCAACAGACAGCGCCGAAGGGCGAGGGATGCAACCGGCTATGCGCCGACCCGCACCCGCTCCGCATCGATATCGTGCACCGGCCGCACCTCGATGCACCCGGTCGCCGCCCACGGGAAGCTCTGCGCAATACGCACCGCCTCGTGGATATCGGCGGCCTCGATCAGGTTGAAGCCGCCGAGGTACTCGCGCGTTTCGGCAAACGGCCCGTCGATGATGGTGGTGCGGTTGTTGCGCACGCGGATGGTCTTGGTTTTCGCCGGGGGCTGCAGTTGCATGGAGTCCAGCAGATGGCCGTCGGCGCGCAGTTCGTCCGCGTGCTTGAAACAGCCGTTCATCATCTCGTCGTACTGGCCGGGCGGCAGCGCATCCATCAATGCGTCGTCGTTGTAGATCATGACCAGGAATTTCATGAGGGTCTCGCTCAATCGTGGGGACAATGTCGACAACGGCCAAAGACTAGGCCAGGATTCGCCCCGGAATCCATAGCCCAGACGGGGGATCGGGTAAGCTTGCGGCCTGGGATGGGCCGGAAACGATGCGCCCCCGACAGACCGGAGGGGCCGGTCTGTCATAAAGTTCACTCCCTGGGTTTGCGATGCTGCAAGCCTGATTTCTTGAGTAATGCGAATGGGAATGTTTAGCAATGGCTGGCTGATCTTCGGTCTGGTCGGCCAGACCGTTTTTACCGCCCGCTTCCTGCTGCAATGGTTTTACAGCGAGCAAAAGGGGCAAAGCGTGATCCCGATGGCCTTCTGGTACGCCAGCGTAACCGGAGGGTTCTTCCTGTTCTGCTATGCCTGTCATAAGGAAGATCCGGTATTCATTACAGGACAAACCGGAGGCCTGCTGATCTACCTGCGCAACCTCCAGATGCGTTTGCGTGAAAAAAAGGAGCTGGCCAATGGCTCAACGCCCACCGTTTCCTGACGCCTGCGCCGGGTGCCTGGTCGCGCTCGGGTCTTTCACGTTTCCGCTCCGCCGCAAGAGGGCCGTATGTCGGTAGATACCCTTTGGATAGGCGCAGGCCTTGCCGGGCAAGCCTTGTTCGGCGCGCGTTTCCTGGTGCAGTGGCTGTACAGCGAATCGAGAGGTAAAAGCCTGATTCCTGACGCTTTTTGGTACCTGAGCGTAGCCGGCGGAGTGATTCTGCTGAGTTATGCCATTCACCGGCGCGAACCGGTTTTCATCATCGGCGAGACCATCACCCTGATGATCTTCCTGCGCAACCTGCAAATGCTGCGCAAACGCCCCGACCCGGGCTGAGCGCCTTTCGCACTCACGCCCCTGATCTTTCGCTTTCTGGATTCGCCCATGCCGAACGACCACCTCCGCGAGCCTTCGCGGTCCCAGCCCGTACCTGGGGCCTTTCGGCCGTTGTTCTGGTTGATCTGCCTGAGCCTGCTGCTGGGATTCGCGTTCCAGGGTTCGCGCGGCCTGTGGGGGCCGGATGAGGGGCGCTACGTGGACGCGTCGCTGCAGATGCTCGACACCGGCAATTACCTCGTGCCCGGCTACAGCCCCGACGAAGTGAACTTCTCCAAGCCTCCGACCACCTACTGGATCATCGCTGGCGCCATGAAACTGGGTGGGCGCAATGCCTGGGCGGCGCGCACACCCTATGCGCTGGCGTTCCTGCTGACCATCCTGGCGCTATACGCCATGGGCCGGCGCCTGGTCCCCGAAAAGCCTTGGCTGCCCGGCCTGGTCTACGCCTGCTCCGCGTTCCCCTTCTTCACCAGCAATATCATTAGCACCGATGTCTTTCTGACGCTGAGCGAAGCCGTCGCGATGCTCGGCTTCGTGCTCGCCGCCTTCGGCGAGGGCCCTCGCCCCGCCAAGCGCTACGTACTGCTGATGTGGCTGGGCTGGGGATTGGCCTTTCTCACCAAAGGGCCACCCGGGTTGCTGCCGCTGCTGGCGATCATTCCCTACATCGTCTCGCGCGACGGCTGGCGCGGACTGGGCCGCTATTTCAACCCCGGCGGACTGATCCTGTTCCTGGCGATCGGCGCGTCCTGGTATGTGGTGGTGATGCTGCGCAACCCGTGGTTGCCGCATTACTTCCTGCATCAGGAGGTCTACAACCGGTTGTTTACCGGTGCCCAGCACCGGCATGCCGGCGCCCTGGGCTGGGCCTTGATCTATGTGCCGACGCTTGCCCTCGGCATCCTGCCCTGGTGGCCCAGCGCGGCCCGCGGATTGCGCTCAGCCGTGTCAGTGCAGGCATGGAAAGCCTGGCGCAGCAGCCATTCAACCGAATATTTCCTCGCGCTGTGGTTCATCGTGCCTTTCGTGGTGTTCTGCCTGGCCCAGTCGCGATTGCCGCTTTATCTGCTGCCCCTGTTCATGCCGCTGTCGCTGATGGTGGCGTTGTCATTGCGCCACGCCGTCGACCTTCACCGCACCAAGCAGCGGATCTGGTTGCTGATCTGGGTGATTGCACTACTCTCGGCCAAAGCCTACGGCGCCTATTTCATGCATTCAGAGAACGACAACCGGCTGATGGCGAAACAGCTCAGCGAACAGGTTTCGCCGGAAAGCTACGCAACCATGATCTTCATCGAGAACACCGACGAGGATTACTACATCGAAGAAGAAACGCCGTGGGGCGTACGCATGTATCTGGACAAACCGGTCTACGGCATTCCTCTCAATGCACCGCAAGCAGGCGAATCGCTGTGCCACGCCTTGCATAGCTGGCCATCGGCGCTGGTCGTGATCGATTCGTATATCTCGCCCGACCGCGTCGATCCATTGCTGAAGGCCTGCCAGGTGCACGACGTCACTCGCGTGGGAAGCTGGCGCAAGCGCGTACTGGAACGGGTAGAGCCCTGATATGTGCGGTATCTGCGGCATATTGAGCCTTGACGGAAACCAGCCGGTTCCAGAAGCGGGGCAAAAAGTCCGTAACGTGTTGCGCGCCATGTCGCATCGCGGACCGCACGGCGACGCTTTCGCCAAGCGCGAACGACTGGTGATGGCCTGCAATCGCCTGGCCATCCGCGGCGTGGATCAGCATCAGCCGCCGCTGATCGAACACGAAGCCGGAATCGTGGTGGCCTGCAACGGTGAAATCGACAATCACCGGCAATTGCGCCAGTCGTTGGCAGAAGCCGGCCATCACATCACGCTCAGCACCGACGTCGCGGTGATCGCGCCGCTGTATCTCGAATATGGCCTGGAGTTTCTAAAGCACTTGCAAGGCGTGTTCGCGCTGGCCTTGTGGGACAGCCGCACGCAGCGGCTGATTCTGGCGCGCGATCGTGCCGGCGAACGCCACCTGTATTACGCCACCTCGGACGATGCGATCTATTTCGCCTCGGAATTGGCCGCATTGATGGCGGCCAAGACCGCTGCACAGTTGAATAAAGACGGCATGGCCCGCTATCTGCGCTCCGGCTATTGCCCGTCTCCGGACAGCCTGGTGAAGAACCACCACAAGGTCAGCCCGGGCGAAATAATCGTGATCGAACCGTCGGGCACGCGTCACGTGCGCTACTGGGACTTTCCGGCCAAGCCGCCGGCGGCGAAAGAACCGGAACCTTCCGCCTTCGATCCGGTGTTTCGCGAAGCCGTGTTCCGGCAAAGCGACATCGACGTGGACTACGGCGTACTGCTCAGTGGCGGCATCGATTCCGCACTGATGACGGCGGTGGCGCGCGATCTGCGCCCCGAGAAAAAAATCTCCGCCTACTGCATTCGCTTCGGCGAAGCATCGTTCGACGAAGGACAGGATGCCGCCGCCATCGCCGCACAGCTCGGCTGCGATTTCGTGCCGGTGCAAGTGGAGGCAGGCGACGTTCCCGGCGCGCTGCGACAATTGATTCAAGCTACCGGCGAACCGCTGGCCGATCCGGCCTGGATCCCGCTGTCGATGGTGACGCGCCGCGCCGCGCAAGACGTGCGCGTGCTGCTGGCGGGCGAAGGCGCTGACGAACTGTTCGGCGGCTATCCCACCTATCTGGGCGCGCGCTGGTCCAGCTTGTACACGCATTTGCCCAAGCCGATCCGCACGCTCTCACAGCGATTGATCGAAAGCCTGCCTGCCAGCGACAAGAAAGTCACGCTGTCCTTTCTGCTCAAGCGATTCATTCGCGGACAGGAACTCGACGGGCTGGCGCGCCACTTGTTGTGGACCGCAAGCATCGGTCCGGAGTGGCTGCGCCGACTCGGTGTCACCCCGCCCAAAGACCCGACCGCGCACGATCCCAGCCGCCTGATCGATGTACTGCAACGCTACGACTTCGATCACTCGCTGCCCGATGCCTTGATGGCCAAGGCCGATCGCGGCGGCATGTTGCATGGTGTGGAGATCCGCGCACCGTTCCTCGATCAAACCGTCATCGAGTTCGCCGCCAACTTGCCGCTCGATGCGCGCGTGCACGGCCTGACCACCAAAGCCTTCCTGAAACGCTATGCCCGCCGATATCTGCCCGAGTCGGTCGTGACGCGCCGCAAGCGCGGTTTATCCGTGCCATTGGCGGCATGGCTGCGCGAACCGCTGCACGGGTGGGCGCAGGCGCGCCTGTCCAGTTCCGTACTGGCCGATGCCGGCATTCACACCGATGCAGCGCTGGAGCTGCTTGCCGAACATCAGGCGCGGCTGAACGACCATGCCCGCGCCATCTGGACACTGATCGTACTCAGCGAGTGGCTGATGTGGTTCTCGCGCTTTCAAAGTGAATCGGTGAGCGAGGACGTCAAGGTATACAGTGAAGGGCTCTGACACCGCCCGGAAAGCGCCATGCGTACATCCACTGCCTGCTTCTGGCTTGCGGCCGTCGCCGCACTCGGATGGAATCCGATAGCCCAGGCCGCGCAGGCACCCGCCTTCGATACCCACCCTGCGCAAGCGTTGCTGTTGCGCCTGCTGCCACATCAAGCACAGCAATTCACGCTGAGCACCCTGCCCCCTGCTCGTGACCACGAACGCTTCCGCATCTCCACTGCGGACGACCGCATCAAGGTCGAAGGCAGCACGCCCAGCGCGCTGCTGTTCGGCGTGAACTGGTATCTGAAATACGTCGCGCACGTACAAATCTCGCCGAACGGCGATCGTATCGGCTCTGCCCCCTTTCCGTTGCCTAAGACCCCGATCGAACGGGAAACGCCCTACACATACCGTTATGCGCTGAATGAAAACGTCGATGGCTACACCACGGCCTATTGGGATGGGCCGCGTTGGCAGCGCGAGATCGACGTGCTGGCGCTGTCCGGCATCAATGCCGTATTGATCGAACGCGGCATGGACAGTGTGCTTTATCGAACCTTTCGCGACGTCGGCTATTCGGATGATGAAGTTCGCGCCTGGATCACCCAGCCCGCGCATCAGAACTGGCAATTGATGGGCAATATGTGCTGCTTCAACGGGCCGATCAGCCTGGCATTGATGCGCAAACGCGCCGAGTCTACACAGAAGATCGTGGCACGCCTGCGCGAGCTCGGCATCACACCGGTCTTCCCCGGCTTCTACGGCATCGTGCCAGCCGACTTCCAGAAGAAATTTCCGCACGCCCACGTGATACCGCAAGGCGAGTGGGTGGGCTTTACGCGACCTGGCTGGCTCGATCCACGCGACCCGATGTTTGCCAAACTCGCGACTGCGTTCTACCGGCATCAGCACGAGCTGTATGGCGACAGCAGCATCTACGACATGGAGGTGTTCCAGGAAGGCGGCAAATCCGGCGACGTACCCGTGCCCGCCGCTGCAAGCGCCGTGCAGAACGCCATGCTGGCCGCACACCCCGACGCGCACTGGATGATGCTGGCCTGGCACGGCAATCCGCGCCAGGATCTGCTCAGCGGCATCGACCGCCAACACGTGCTGATTGTCGATATCGGCCGCGAACGCGTGTCGCACGATGACCGCGAGAAAGATTTCCAGGGCGCGCCCTATCTGTTCGGCGGCCTGTGGGAATTCGGCGGGTGCACCACGCTGGGCGCGAACACGCGCAACATCGTCGACGAGTTGCCGCTTCAGCACCATACCAACCAAAATCTGGCAGGCACCGCGGTGTTTACCGAAGGCATGGGTACCAATCCCTTTGCTTTGGACCTGTTCACCGAAATGGCCTGGCGCAGCGATCCGGTCGACCTCGCGCAATGGACCGGCGACTATGTATTGCGTCGCTACGGTGCGGCCGATCCGCACGCACTAGCTGCGTGGAAAGTGTTGTTGAACACGGCTTACGACATCCACATGGACAACGTCGATTTCGACAGCGAGCGCGACGCGGCGCAGGAATCGCTGTTCGATGCGCAGCCCAGCCTCGATGCACGCAGCGCCTCGTCCTGGTCGCCCAAGGGCATGCGCTACGATCCTGAAATCTTCAAGCAGGCGTTGCCGGAACTGCTGCAAGTTGCGCCGGCCTTGCGCGACAGCGACACCTATCAATACGACCTGGTGGACGTCGCGCGCCAGACCTTGGCGAACGAAAGCCGCGCACTGTTGCCTCGGATCAAGACTGCTTATGAAGGCAAGGATCGCACCGGATTCGAAGCCCTCACCCGGCGTTGGCTACAACTGATGGATTTGCAGGATCAATTGCTGGCCAGCAATCGTTTCTTCCTGGTCGGGAGCTGGCTGGCACGCGTCGACTCCTGGGCCTCGACACCGGAGGAAGGCACACGACTGGCATACGATGCCCGATCCCTGCTCACCACCTGGGGCGATCGCAAGGCCAGCGAGGATGGCGGCCTGCACGACTATGGCAACAAGGATTGGGCCGGCCTGACCCGCGACTATTACCGCCTGCGCTGGGAAACCTACTTCCGTTCATTGGACGATGCGCTGCGCACCGGCACGGCGCCCAAACAGATCGACTGGTTTGCCATGGGCGATGCATGGAATCACGGAACGCAGCACTACACCGACCAGCCTGCTGGCGATGCCTACGCCATCGCCAGCCTGGTCGCGGAAGTGCTGCACTTGCCGGTTCATTGAGCGACGCCAGCGTGGCAGGGCCCGATCTTCTGCGAAGGATCAGGGCGCAGCGGCAAGCCCGATCGGACAGGACACGCCCGTGCCACCCAGCCCGCAATAGCCGTCCGGATGCTTGGACAGGTACTGCTGGTGATCGTCCTCGGCAAAGTAGAAGGGGCCTGCCATGACGATCTCGGTGGTGACGTTGCCATAGCCGGCCTGCGTCAATACCGGCTGGAAACGCCTGGCCGAAGCCTGCGCCGCGTCGAGCTGGGCCACCGTGGACGTATAGATGGCTGAACGGTATTGCGTGCCGGCATCGTTGCCCTGGCGCATGCCCTGGGTGGGATCGTGGCTTTCCCAGAATGTCTTGAGCAGAGTGTCGAACGATATCCTGGCCGGGTCGAAAACCACCCGCACGACTTCAGCATGCCCGGTCATGCCCGAGCACACCTCGCGGTAGCTGGGGTTGGGGGTATAGCCGCCCGCATATCCCGCCGCCGTGGTGAGCACACCAGGCAGGTTCCAGAACTTGCGCTCCGCACCCCAGAAGCAACCCATGCCGAACGCGACGCTCTCGCTGCCCGGAAAAGCCTCGGGCTGCAAGGCGCCGCCAAGTACGTGATGGTTTTCTTCGGGGACGAGCGCCTGCTCGCGCCCGGGCAAAGCCTCTTCGGGACGAGGCATGCGTTGTTTCCAAGCACCGATGCCAAGCATGACCACATCCTCCTTTCTTCGGACCGGCGGGTATCAATAATGCAGCAAGGTATGTAGCGGAATGTTTTCCGGCCAGAGTTTTCTTCCCTGCAAGGCCAGCAACTCGATCACTACCGACGCCCCCACCAGTTCGGCGCCAAGCTGCCCGAGCAGGTTGCGCGCCGCCCCCAGAGTGCCGCCCGTAGCCAGTACATCGTCGACCAGCAACACACGCTCGCCCTGGCGCAGGGTATCGACCCTTGCTTCAAGCCGGTCGGTGCCGTACTCGAGCTGGTAGTCCGCGTGCATCACCGGCGGCGGCAGCTTGCCCGGCTTGCGCAAGGGAATGAAACCCGCGCCCAGTTTCTGCGCCATTGCAGCGGCGAAGATAAAGCCGCGCGATTCGACGCCGCAGACAGCCTGGACTCCGCTGCCCTGCCAGGGTTCGACCATGGCGTCGATGCAGCTTGCAAAGGCGGCCGCATCGGCCAGCATGGGCGTGATGTCACGAAAGATCACGCCCGGCTTCGGAAAATCCGGCACCGCGCGGATCAGGTTCTCAAACGATGTCATGCACTGGACTCCAGTCATACGTGTGCAAGCGGCCAGGCTGGCCGTCGCGCGGCAGGTAGGATACCTGCCGGCACCTATCGGCCCGGCCCGAGTGCCGCCAAACAGTGGGTACCCGGGCCGAGAAAAACAACGGGGTTGGATGATTTAGCCCGGGATGGGCAGCATGTCGTCGAGGTCGTCGCCCTGCTCTTGCAGGACATCCCGTGCCTCGGCCAGCGCGCGATCGATCTCGCGCACCACCGGTTCCGCAGTCTCCAGGCTCGACTCGGGCACCAGCACCGCCACATAGTCCAGTGCCGGCAACTGCCCTACGCCGCCGGTGAGGTATTCCCCGGAAATGAAAGCGGGTACTTCGGCGTTTTCCAGCGCATCCTTCACCAGATGGGCGTCGATCAGATTGCGGGCTCGATAGATGATGCGCATGCATGCACGCTACTGCTGCCAGCGCCATCGGGCAAGCCGCCTCACCAAAAACCGCGGATGCCAGCCACTCCCTGCGCGCCGTTTTCAAGCGCCAGCTGGATCTGCGCCAGGCCCACGCCACCCAGCGCATAGACCGGCAGCGAGGCCGCTTCGGCGAGTGCCTGGAACGACGCCCAGCCCAGCGGCATCGCGCCCGGATGGCTGGCCGTGGCGAGCACTGGCGAGAGCGTGGCGAAATCCGCGCCGATACGCTGCGCAAGCGCCAGTTCGGAAGCGTCGTGGCAACTCGCGCCAACCCATTGCGTCCAGGGCAGAGGACGTTGGTCGAGCCCGGCCAATTGGGATGCCTTCAGGTGCACGCCAACGCCGGCACCCAGACGGCGCGCGCCCTCGATGTCCCGGTTGAGCAACAGGTACGCACCCAGACGCTGCGCCTGCGGCTGCAGGCTCGCTGCCAGCTCACGCACCTGTTCGGTCGACCACGAGGGAAAGCGCAATTGGATCAAGCCGGCACCCGCCTCGAGCGCCTCGCCTATCCGTGCCTGCCAGAGTCCCGCCTGGTCGGGCATCGCGTCCGCAGGAGTCACGGCATAGACCCGCGGTAGGCGCAGTGCCTGCAAGATGGGCCGATCGGCAGGCGCAAGCATGGCCAGATCCACTTCGGAAGGCCGCAGCCACTGCAATGCCTGTCCTTCCAGCGATACGGGCAAACCCTGCCAGCGAGTGAATTGCCAGGCGTCGAGCAGCAAACCCCGCTCGCCATAACGCCACGGCACGCGGATCAACGGCGCGCCATCGGCGGGATCGACCTGGATGCCCAGTTCCTCGCGAAGCTCGCGTGCCAGGGCTTGCGATGGGTGTTCGCCCGGTTCCAGCTTGCCGCCGGGGAACTCCCATGACCCTGCAAGGTGCTTGCCTTCGGGTCGCTGCGCCAGCAGAACCTCTCCCTGCGCATTGCGCAGCACGCCAGCCATGACGTGCATGGGTGCCTGGAGGGGATCGCTCATCGAGCGATCAGTGGCTGCGGATGTACTCGACCATGTCGAAGTCGTAGCTGTGCTCGCTGTCCTTCTTGTGGTGCGTGCGCTTGACTTCGGTCCACTCGGCAAAATGGATGCCCGGGAAGAACGTATCGGCACCTTCCACCGCAGCCCCGACCCAGGTGAGATAAAGGCGCTGAGCCATCGGCAGCGCGTCGTGGAACACCTTGCCGCCGCCGATCACCATCAGGCCGGTGCCGTTGGAACGGGCCTGAGCTTCTTCGATGGAACGCACGGTGACCTGGCCCGGGAACGGCGCCTCGTGGCGGTGGGACAGCACCAGGTTTTCGCGCTCCGGCAGGGTCCGGCCGATGGAGATGGCGGTGTTGTAGCCCATCAGCACGTACTTGCCGACGGTAAGCTGCTTGAACCAGCGCAGATCGTCGGGGAGATGCCAGGGGAGCTGGCCCTTGCGGCCGATTGCGAAATTCTCGTCGAGGGCGGCAATCAACGAAATGGCCATGGAAGCTCCGGCAATGTGACAGTGATCGAACGGTACCTGCAGCCGGATATCCGATCCGACCACGCTGACCGCCCATTATAGCGTCTTGCATCGCGACCGGCGTACACGCCCACTCCAGAGAGCTGGGCTAGCCTCCGAGGGGCGCGCCCTTACACCGCTACCGGTGCCTTGATGGCCGGATGCGGGTGGTAATCCTCGATGGCCACGTCTTCAAAGCGGAAGTCGAAGACCGAAGATACGTGCGGGTTGAGCCGCAACCGCGGCAACGGCCGCGGCTCGCGAGAGAGCTGCAAGCGCGCCTGCTCCAGGTGATTGCTGTACAGGTGCGCGTCGCCCAGCGTATGCACGAAATCACCCACGCCCAGGCCGCACACCTGCGCGATCACGTGCGTGAGCAACGCATAGCTGGCAATGTTGAAGGGTACGCCGAGAAAAATATCGCCGGAGCGCTGATACAACTGGCAGCTCAGCTTGCCGTCGGCCACGTAGAACTGGAACAGCGCGTGACATGGCATCAGCGCCATCTTCGGCAATTCGCCCACATTCCACGCATTGACGATCAGGCGGCGCGAATCGGGATTGCGGCGGATCTCTTCCACGACCCAGCGGATCTGGTCCACCGCGCGGCCGTCGGCAGTGGGCCACGCGCGCCACTGCTTACCGTAGACCGGACCGAGATCGCCGTGTTCGTCGGCCCATTCGTCCCAGATGCTGACGCCATTGTCCTTCAGGTAAGCGATATTCGTATCGCCCTGCAGAAACCAGATCAACTCGTGCACGATCGATTTCAGATGCAGCTTCTTGGTCGTGACCAGCGGAAAGCCCTGGTTGAGGTCAAAGCGCATTTGCCAACCAAACACGCTGCGCGTGCCGGTGCCGGTGCGATCGGTTTTTTCCGTGCCGTGTTCCAGCACGTGGCGAAGCAAGTCGAGATAGGCGTGCATGGTCGAAGTTTACGCTGCCTGGGTTTGGTCCGCTGTCGCCAACGGCAAGGTGGGCGCACGGCGCGACAACGCGATCAACACCAGCCCGACGACGATCAGCGGCAACGACTGCAACTGCCCCATCGTCACCCAGCCCCAGGCCAGGTAACCGAGCTGCGCGTCCGGCACGCGTACAAATTCCACCGCGAAGCGGAAGCAGCCGTACATCAGCGCGAACAAGCCCGAAACCAGATAGCGCGGACGCGGCTTGAGCGAAACCAGCCACAACACGGCGAACATCACCACACCCTCGAGCAGCATTTCGTAAAGCTGCGAGGGATGGCGCGGCAAGCCGTTGTACTGCTGCATCAGCTGCGCCAGCTTCGGATCGGTGGCCGCCAGTGCCACGTCTTCGTCGTGCGCGTTGGGAAAAATCATCGCCCAGGACACCAGGCCCGGCTTGCCCCACAGCTCGCCATTGATGAAATTGCCAAACCGCCCCAGGCCCAGGCCGATCGGTACCAGCGGCGCCACGAAATCGACCGTATCGAAAAAATGCAGCTTGTGCCGCCGGGACCACCAAAGACCGGCCACCAGCACCCCGAGCAAGCCGCCGTGGAAGCTCATGCCACCGTCCCACACGCGGAACAGGGCCAGTGGCTCGGTCCAGATCCAGCGGATGCCGTCCGCGTAATAGAACAGCATGTACCAGATGCGGCCGCCCACGATCACGCCCATCATGGCGTAGAAACACAGATCGCCGAAGGCATCCCGGTTGACCGGCAGGCGGCCGTGCTTGCGGCGGTATTCGCCCAGCGTCCACGCCCCCAGAAAGCCGAGCAGGTACATCAGCCCGTACCAATGGATCTGGATCGGCCCCAGGTGCAGGGCGACCGGGTTGAAATGCACGACAAAAGGTTGCGACATGGCGTAGCCGTCGGAATCAAAGCTGCCAGTCTAACGGTCTTGCGGCAGGACGTCAGGCAGGCGCCCGGCCGGGGGAAAGCCCGTCGGGAACGGGCCTTTTGTCAGGTATCAGCCGCCGGTAAGCGCGGGAAAGGTATTGGCCAGTGCCATCGTATTGACCGACGGGGAGCGCGCCATGGCGATTTTCAACTCGCGATACACGCTCAGCACGGCCTGGCCATAGCCACGCGCCAGCGCCACGTCGTGGCTGTGGTAATAGCCGATGCGCAGCACGGGATCGCGGCTTTCCTGCATGGCTTTGCGCAGCAGGCTGGTCCCCACTTCGATGTTGCGCACCGGATTGAGCAACGCGATCGGATCGGGCTCGATATCGCGATGCATCGGGTAATACACCTGCATGATGCCGACGTCCTGCACCGGCAGGGCCAGCCGGTGCGCCATCTCGATCGCGCGCTCGGCATCCTCGCGCGACCCCTTGTGCATGCGCCCGGCCACTCGCACCAACCACGGGCTGGGGGCGATGGAGCCATCGGCCTGCGCGCTCTTGCTCTCAACCAGCGCCACGGCATAGATCAGCAGCGGGTCAATGCGGTAGCGTGCGCCCGCCGCCGCCCAGAGGCTTTTGGGCGAGGTGATGTCCAGATTGAAATCGCCGTGAATCGCCTGCGCCGGCAGGGCTGCCGCCAGCCGCTTCAGGTCGGTGGCGGAAAGGGCCGGCGTAGCGCCGCGGACGGCGGCCATCTCACGAGAAAGCTTCGCAAACAAATGCGGCGTCTGCAGCGCCATCGGCGGCAGTACGGCCGTCAGCGCGGGCCGCTCGATGCTCAGGGACGTGACCACCGGCGGCAATACCTGCGAATGCCAGTAGTGGCCGACGATCGCCACCACCGCCGTGCTCGCGGCCATCGCCAGGGTGTTCGCCGTGGGCTGGCGATACGCCTTGACGTGACGGCGGGCGGCAAGCAGCACCGTCGACATGTCGCTGGCCGCCTTGGGCACCGATGCCCCGTAGGCAACGCTGTACATTCTTGACGGGCGGGCCGCGTAAGGACTGCGGGTAAGCCGGTCCATGCCGATGCGCACGTGGCGCCGGGAGGCCCAGCCTTGCGGGTCCACGAACAGGATCTTCTGTCCGCGGGGCGCCGGGATGGCCCCGGTCCGCTGCCCCTTGAACGTCGCCGGCGCGCAAAGCACGACCCTGTAGGTCACCTTCTGCGGCTGGGCTTGACCCAAGGCGCCGGAAGAGCCGCCACCGCGAGGCAGCCGCGACGCCCCGGCGTCGGAACCCCGTCGCGCCCTGAGCGGCGGCTTTTCGTCATTCAGATCAAAAGGTGCTTGCAGTAGCAACACGAGCGTCATCCTTTCGGCGTCCCACAGCCGGTTGGCTAGACAAGCACAAATCGGGCCGAATGGCCAAACTTTTTGTGAGCCTTTCCCCATTCACTCCCAAAGAGACAGCCTGACCGGCCTGCCCCAACGCCAAGCAAGCGCAGCCAGACCAGCGCGATCAGTAAACCTCGGAAGAAAATCAGTAGTGCGCGCAACCGAGCTGAGCCGGCTTCCACGCTCGGCTAGCGCCTTCGCCGAAACGAATTAAAGCGCCTGCTGCAATAAAAATTTAAGCCGCGTCATTACGAAGCGGCTTAGTCGAGCCAAAGCCAGTTCGATAGGGGGAGGGGAACCGGCGCGAACGGAGTACCGAAAGCTCGACGGCACATTTATGCCACTTTGAAAAAAAGCGAACAATGAAAATGTATGCCTAAAAAATTAAACTTTCTTCATGATGCCGACGCCCAAAATCGAGGTGTCTCTTGGTTACCTGTGCCAAAAGCACAGGCCTCGAGCCAAAACCGCCAAATCTGCCGAATGAAAGCGTTCTCAAGCGTTGCACTCGTAATTGTGCATTTCACCACCCACGCAGATGGCCACTTAGACATTTGAGGCTTGTCGCAACACATTTTCAAATCGCGCGATCCTTCGCCGATGAAAATACGCTAAAAGAAAAGGGCCTACCGCAAGGTAGGCCCTTTTCTGAATTTGGCGCCCGAAGTTGGACTCGAACCAACGACCCCCTGATTAACAGTCAAGTGCTCTAACCGGCTGAGCTATTCGGGCGGGGAGCTGCATAGTTTGAGGAATCGGCCCCGTCGCTGTCAAGCCGGGGCCGAATTTCCGATGAATCGATCAACTCGTCAGCACGCGATAGCACGGCACATAGGCCGAGCCGCCAGGTAGCTTCATGCGGTGCTGCTCCACGAAGGCCTGCAACAGGCGATCCAGAGCGAGCATGATCTCGCTCTCGCCGTCGATCTCGAAGGGGCCGTACTTCTCGATGGCGCGCACGCCCTCTTCCTTCACGTTGCCGGCCACGATGCCGGAGAAGGCGCGGCGCAGGTCCGCGGCCAGCTCGTGCTTGGGGCGGTCGCGGTGGATCGCCAGGGAGCGCATGGCTTCGTGGGTGGGGGCGAAGGGTTGCTGGAATGCCGGCGGGATGTTCAGCGACCAATTGAAGAAAAACGCGTCCTTGTTGTCCAGCCGGTGATTGCGCACCTTGTCGATGCCGCGCACCATCGCGTGCGCCACCGCGATCGGATCGTCGACGATGATCTTGTAGTACTGAGCAACCTGGTCGCCCAGTGCAAGGCGCAGAAATTTATCGATCTGCTCGAAATACGCTGCCGACTGCTTCGGCCCGGTGAAAATCAGCGGGAACGGAATGCCGGCATTGTCCGGGTGCAGCAGGATGCCGAGCATGTAGAGAATTTCTTCGGCCGTGCCAACGCCGCCCGGAAACACGATGATGCCGTGACCCATGCGTACGAATGCTTCCAGACGCTTCTCGATATCCGGCATGATCACGAGTTGGTTCACGATCGGATTGGGTGATTCGGCCGCAATGATGCCCGGCTCGGTAATGCCGATGTAGCGATTCTTGCGGCGGCGCTGCTTGGCATGGGCAATGGTTGCACCCTTCATCGGTCCTTTCATTGCGCCCGGGCCGCAACCCGTGCAGATATCCAGGCTGCGCAAGCCGAGCTGGTAACCGACCAGCTTGGTGTATTCGTATTCGTCGCGCGAGATCGAATGACCGCCCCAGCAAACCGCGAGGTTGGGATCGATCTGCGGCTTCAGGATGCGCGCATTGCGCAGGATTTCGAACACCGCATGGGTGATGCCGACCGAGTCGTCCAGATCGAAATTGCCCTGCTCCAGCTGCGTCGATACGTAGACGATGTCGCGCACCACCGCCACCAGCAGCTCGTTGATACCGCGGATGATGTGTCCGTCCACGAAGGCTTTGGCCGGCGCATGCGAAAGCTCGATCTTGATGCCGCGATCCTGCTGCAGCACCTGGATGTCGAAGTTCGGATATTGCTCGAACATGCCGCGCGGGTCGTCGCTTACGTCGCCGGAGGTGAGCACCGCCAATGCGCAGCGACGCAGCAAACCGTGCAGGCCCGAACCGCTGGCATCGCGCAGGCGCGCCACTTCGTTGCGGGACAGGATATCGAGACCTCCAGCGGGGGAGATGCGGGCACTGACGGTACCGGTCTGGACATCATTCATGAAATCTTTCTCCTGGCCACGCACGTGGCTTCGATTATTGTCGTGTTGTCCGGATAGCTTCACGCGCCGCACCTGACAGGGTCAAGCGGCACATAAAAAAGCCGGCCCCTTGCGGGACCGGCTCGATGCAGCAAGTACAAAATCGGCGTAAATCAGTTGAACGACGCGCCGATGGTGACCATCCAGGTACGCTCTTCGAGGATCGAGTAGGTCGCAGGCGAGTAATACTGACCCAGCTTGTTGTTGCCGCTGGCATCGGAGGTACTGGCCAGGAACGGGTTGCTCGAAGCCCAGGTGAACGCCTGGTGGTTGGTCAGGTTGAACAGGTTGAGCTTGACGTACGGCTTGTGCAAGAAGCTGCCGAAGTCGGCGAAGTTGTAGCCCGCATCGAGGTTGAAGGTCGTATAGCCACCCACCTGCTGGGTGTTGGACCAGTCGCCCCACACGGCACCGCGATACTTCGCATTCAGATTGGCCCACACCGAACCTTCGTGGAAGTACAAGCTCATGTAACCGGCATTGAGCGGCGTGTTGGTGAGCGTCTTGCCGCGGGTGTAGTAGACACCGTCGTTGCCGGCATCCACGTTGTCTTGCTGGTGAGCGATGGTGTAGGTGTACGAACCGTACACGGTGAACATGTCGTTCAACTTGACGCTGGCTTCACCGTTGAGGCCGCGCATGTGGATGTCGGGCAGATTGGTGTAGACCGTCAGGCCGCTGTTGTCGTCGTAGCCGCTGACCTGCTTGTTGTGGAACACGGCTGCATACGCATCCACGCTGGCCGACACGCGGTCGGTGTAGAAGCGCCAGCCCAGGTCGCCGCTGGTCGAGGTTTCCGGCTTTTCGATGGCGCTGTACTCGTGGCCCGGATACGGATCGATCATGGCAAGCTGCGCCGCCGCACCGTTCTCCATCAGCGCGCCGTTGACCGGCGTGCGGAACGAGCGGCCTGCACCGAAGAAGATCTGGTTGGCATCGTTGATCTGATACTTCGCGCCGACCGTGGGCGACCACTTGTGGTACGTGGCAGCCAGCTGACCACCGTATTGCTGGTCATAGAGGGGACCGTAGGTCGCGCCTTGATATTCCAGGTCATAGCCCTGGCGCTTGGCCCAGATGTAGGCGATGCCGGCCGTCAGCGTCAACGCATCGGTCGGGGTCCAGGTGTTGGTGGCAAACGCCTTTTCGGTGGTGGTAGTGGTGTACTCGTTGTAGAGGCGCATCGTTTGACCGTTGGGGTAACGGATCACGTCGGTGTTGCCCCAGATGTCGCCCACGCCGCCATCCTGGGGGCTGACCAGCGAATAGACTTCATCCTGCTGTTCGCGCGGCTTTTCCCACCACACGCCGTAGACCAACGTGTCGTTGCTGCCGAAGTCCTGGCTCAGCTTGGCGATCACGCCCGGGCGATAGGTATAGGACTGGTTGATGCCGTAGACGATGCCCTTGGTGCCGTTCTTGACGATGCCGTCGCCGTTGAGGTCGGCATCGACGTAGCCGAACTCGTCGTGGCCGGCAGTCGACTCGGTGAAGAGGCTGGCGCCGCTGCCGCCGCCCGAGCCGTACTGGAAGTAAGGCACCACCGAGAGATGCAGGTTGTCCGTCAGCGTGAACTCGCCGTCGGCGCTGAACAGCGCGCTCTTGAACGGATTGAAATGCAGGCCGTAGTAACAAGCATTGTACGGCGCGTTGGGTCCGCAATACGCCGAAGCGGTTTGCTTGGTGTTCTCCGGAACCGCCCAGTAGCTGGAGTAGTTCTGGTCGTACTGCTCGGCCGCCTGCTGCTTGGTCAGATGCATGTAATCGGTTTTCGTTTCCCGGTTGTACTGCATCGAGAAAGACACCGAATTGCGATCATCGATGGTCCACAGGGATTTGCCGTCGACCTTGGTGATCCTTTGCTTGCCCGGACCGTCCCAGATGCTGGCTTCGTTGTCCGAGTAGGAAATCCACGAACGCACCGGACCCAGGTCGCCCGTGTTCAGGCGGACGAAGGTGCGGTGGTAGCTGTTGCCGCCCAGCGTCTGGCTGAAGTCGACGCCACCGGTGTGCGAAGGATCGATGGTCGCCCAGCCGATCGAGCCGCCGGCCGCACCCGAAATCGGCTGATCCACATCCGGCCAGCCCTGCTGGACGGTGATGTCGCCCATGTTTTCGGTGTCGCCGTATTCGCTGGCGTAAACCTGATAGCTACCGCTGTCGTTGATCGGCGCACCATTGACGGTCGTGCCGATTTCGTCGCTGGTGAAGCCGCGAATGGTGTAGTTGCCGTCGTTCAAGCCGGTGAAATCGTCGGTGGAGGTGATCACACCGGGAATGCTCTCGATCGCCTGAGTGAAGTTGGCGCCGGGTGCAGCCTGCTGAATGGCCTGGCGAGTGATGGTCGACACCGCCTTGGGAGCGTCCTGTTCGGTCATCAGACCGCCGCCCAGCGCCGGCTCGACCGCCGACACCTTCACCGTATCCAGCTGGCGCGCACTCTTGGTGGCAACCGCCGAGACCTTCGACGTGCTGGACACGGAGGCCTGAGGTGCCGAAGCCGACTGGGCGGTGCTGGTGGTGGTGTTTTGGGTGGCCTGGGTATCGTTGGCGGTCTGCGCCATCACGACACCTGCGGACATCCAACAAGCCATTGCTATCGCTGCAGAAAGATGCGTACGTTTCATTG
Organism: Dyella mobilis; assembly: GCF_016904945.1. Classification (GTDB taxonomy): domain Bacteria; phylum Pseudomonadota; class Gammaproteobacteria; order Xanthomonadales; family Rhodanobacteraceae; genus Dyella_B; species Dyella_B mobilis. The sequence goes on along the minus strand of NZ_JADIKF010000039.1, from coordinate 92,714 downwards.
AGAGCCCCATAGTCCTGATTGTTAGTTTCGATATTTCTCTGGCACCGCTTTTCGTGACTGCCCGAACAGCTCTTACGACACTCGACCCTCAGCTCTTGCGAGCTGTTGCACGTGCTGCTTCATCGACACAAAACGAGGCTCGGGCTCATGACAATGAGCCTCGTGAAACCTCTTTGTGGAACCTTCGGTTTTGTGATTTCTTGCGGAACGAGGTGGAAGGGCCTCGTCCCCTATACACAACCTTGGATGAAAACTTCACGTGTAAACGGGCGATGCGTAGGCGTTATCTGCAATCCCTTTCGGACACCAGACAGGGGAAAGCCGCCACGATTCTTAGCGATACCTTAGTAAGATTACACGTATCCCTTACAATTATTTTACAGAATTGTCTCAGTCGAGGCATCTCTACCCCAACAGGTCCAGGCCCGGCTTCAACCGCAACGACCTGGCCTGAAAGCAAAAAGCCGCCCGAAGGCGGCCTTTTTTGCGCAGGGTTGGGTCCCTTGCCTGGTTAAGCACCCTTACCTAGGTAGCGGGCACGCTTGGCTGCCTTCAGCCGAGAAAGGTCGAGCAATACCAAGCCGTCGACGCAACCGGAAAACCCAGGATCTTCACCAAAATCAAGGAATTGGATGCCATCCGGTTCCATCAGGTCGACGTATTGGCGATACAGCACCGGCAAGCTCACCCCAAGGGCATCCAGATGGTGGCGCAATTTACCCAGGCCACTGACCGAATCCAGGCCTTCCAGCTCGCGGCGCACCCCTTCAAGCACGTCTGCCGATACCTTGAACGGCTGGCGGGCCGAAGCCAACCCGGACACACCGAAATAATGCTGGTGCGCGGCAGCAATCCACTCGCGCGCCTGCCGGGGTAGGCTTACCGACATGCTCACTGGACCGAACACATAACGCAGATCCGGATGGCGTTGCAGGTATAGGCCAATGCCCTGCCAAAGCTGATCCAGTGCACGCGAACGCCAATAGGCCGGAGCAACAAAGCTGCGCCCAAGCTCAAGACCTTGCGCCAGGCGCGATTCCAGCGTTGGTGAATAATTGAACAAACTGGCGGTGTAGAGCCCCGCCATGCCGCGCTGTGTGATCAGGCGGCCACCATGACCGAGGCGATAGGAACCAACGATACGCAATACCTTCGGATCCCACAGCACCAGGTGCTCGTAGTGCGCGTCGTAGGCATCCAGGTCGCGGCGGGTATTGGTACCCTCCCCGACCTTGCGAAAAGTGAGTTCACGCAGACGGCCTATCTCGCGCAAGGCGGCACCGTCGGTAGACCCGCGCAAAACCAATATCTGCTTGCCGTCAGTCAGATCGGCCAGTTTTTCGCATTGCGACAGTTCCATCGCAACTCGCTCGACGGGCTCCGGATGCGCCAGCGGCACCTGGCCGCCGAAGATCAGGCCACGACGGCGGCCGATACGATAAACGTGTCGGCGCATCAGGTCCGCAGCGCGCTGTGGCGATCCTTCGCTGCGCGCCTCCATTTCTTCGGCACTGACCAACGCGCCGACGCTGAAACCGATGCGACTCACATTGGTCGCCACCGCTTCGCGCGGCAACATCGCGGTGCTGAGCGGCTTGGCCAACATCGACAGGCCATAGAACATGGCTGAGTTGCGCGCCGCCACGTGAATAGGCAGTACCGGCACCTTGCTGCGCATGGCAAGCCGCGCAAAGCCATCGGCCCAACGAGCATCACGCACGCCGGCCGGCCCCATGCGCGACACTTCGCCAGCAGGAAAAACAATTAACGCTTCGCCACGATCCAGTGCGCGATAGACATTGCGCAAACGCGAGGCTGCACCGCCCCCGAACACATCCACCGGCAACAGCAGCGGCCCAAGTTGTGGAACGGCTGCCAGCCAGTCGTTACCAAGAATACGAACGTCCTGGCGCACCGAGCCAACCAACTGGCACAGCGCCATGGCATCCAGCATGCCCAGCGGATGGTTGGCGACGACGAGCACGCCGCCTTCGACGGGAATGTTTTCCCGCTCGCGCTGCACGACGTGGTAACTGCACCCTAGAAGATCGAGCACCTTGTCGACGAAGTCGAAGCCCTTGGTATCTGCAAGCCGATCGAGCACACGGTTGAAACCTGCTTCGTCGGCGAGACGACCCAGCATGCCCGCCACAGGCCGACGAATCATCGGGTGCTGGGCAAGCCAGGGCAGACGCTCGGTAAGGGCCTGTTCAACGTGAAGCATGACCGCCTCCCTTGGTTTTAATGCATGTTGCCGATCAAGTGTGACAACTGCGCGAAAAAGCGCGGTCAAACCTTACTGGATCGCAAGAATACACGATGGACGGCAGGCGATTTCTTAAGAGCCCGTCAAGCCGCCTCAGGCGGCGACAGAAAATTCCGTTCAAACCGTCAGATGCAGGTAGGACGCAATGCCACCCAGGAACATTTGCACCGACAAGGCGATCAGCAACATGCCCATCACGCGCTCCAGCGCGGTGAGCACACTTTCGCCCAGCCAGCGGAAAAGATAGGTGGAGCTGAGCAGAATCACCGCCGTGGCAAACCAGGCGCCGAGCAGCGCGGTGGCCCAGTCCGCCGTGCGGCCGGGCTGGGTATTGGTAAGCAAGAGCAAGGCGGCCATCGCCGAAGGACCTGCCACACCGGGGATCGCCATGGGCACGATGAAGGGCTCGCCCTCTCCGCTGCCGCCGAAAATACCGCCGCCGTCGGCCGGCGGAAACACCATGCGGATGCCGATCAGGAACAGCACGATGCCGCCGGCAATGCTGATCGACTCCTGCCGCAATTGCAGCAGCTTGAGAATGAGCTGACCACCCATCAGAAACACCAGCAGTACGGCCAGCGCAATCAGCAGTTCGCGCACCATCACCGCACGCCGGCGCTTGGGCGATACGCCCTTGAGCAGACTCAGGAAGATCGGGATGTTGCCGAGCGGATCCATGATCAGGAACAGCAGGATTGCTGCCGACAACGTCGTCATCTGCGTTTCCATTCCACCCCCTGTTTCAACGCACACGAGTGCGGCTGAGCGCCGCGGGACGTGATCATGCCACGCGCAGATCGAGCACGGCACCGCGCGCAGCAGCGGCGCGATCGCTCAGTAGATAGACCACCGCTTCGGCCGTGGCATCCGGCAGCGGATGCTCCAGGGTGTTCTCGCCGAAATATGCCGTGCGACGCAACGTCGTGCGCATCGGTGCAGGCAGGATGGCGTGCACGCGGAATGCACCGCTGTCGTGTTCGTCGTGCAGGATCGCAACGAAGCGCTCCAGCGCGGCCTTCGACACACCGTAGGCGCCCCAGTGTGCCCGCTGCACGAGCTCCGGATTGTCCAGCACGAATACCGCTGCGCTGTCCGGTGCACGGGTGAGCAGCGGCAGGCAGGCCTGGGTCAGCGCAAACGGTGCCGACACATTGACGTGCAAGGCACGCAGCCACGCATCGGGCTTGTGCATGGCCAGCGGAGTAAGGCCCGCGAAACTGGCCGCGGCATGCACGATGCCATCCAGTCTGCCAAGGTCGCGCTGCAGGCCGTCAGCCAAGGCTTCGTAATCCGTCGGCGTGGCGGTTTCCACATCGAGCGGATGAATCACCGGCTCGCGCAGGCCTTCCTTGACCATCGCATCGTAAAGCTGTTCCAGTTGACGCTTGCGCTTGCCGGTGATCACCACTGTGGCGCCCGCACGCGCAGCCGCGCGCGACACGGCGCTGCCCAGCCCGCCATAGGCGCCGGTGACCAAAATCACGCGTCCTTCCAGGGTGTTGTCGGATGATGTCCAGGTGGCGGGCAAACGATGCAAAGGCAGGCTCATGCGTGACTCTCGCCGGCGACGTCGTTGGCCATGCGCGCCAATTCGCCGGAAGCTTTCAAATCTTCGACGATGTCGCAACCACCGATCAGCTCGCCCTGAATGAATAGCTGCGGGAAGGTCGGCCAGTTGGCGTAATGCGGCAGCGCGGCGCGGATTTCCGGATCGGCCAGCACATTGACCGCGTGAAATGCGGCACTGGCTTCCTTCAACGCCTGAGCGGCACGGCTGGAAAAGCCGCACATCGGAAACTCGGGCGTGCCCTTCATGAAGAGCACGATCGGGTGCTCGGCAAGCACTGCCTTGATTCGCTCGTTGACGTCCATAAGTTCCGATTCATCACTACAATGCAGCAGATCGATAGTGTACCAGCCGCCCCGGCATCCCAACCGGACCGGCCAACCGTCTTCCTCAGCCAACGCCCAGGAGTTACCCATGGCGATCGAACTTCCCCCGTTGCCCTACGAAAAGAACGCCCTCGAGCCGAACATCTCGGCCGAAACTCTGGAGTTCCACTACGGCAAGCATCACCAGGCCTACGTGACCAACCTCAACAACCTGATCAAGGGCACCGAGTTCGAAAGCGCCGCACTGGAAGACATCATCAAGAAGTCCTCCGGTGGCGTGTTCAACAACGCGGCACAGATCTGGAACCACACCTTCTACTGGCACTCGATGCGCAAGCCGCTGGAGCACAACGCTCCGACCGGCAAGCTGGCCGACGAGATCAACAAGGCCTTCGGTTCGTTCGACAAGTTCAAGGAAGAGTTCGCCAAGTCCGCCACCGGCAACTTCGGCTCGGGCTGGACCTGGCTGGTACAGCGTCCCGACGGTTCGCTGGGCATCGTGAACACCTCCAATGCCGCCACCCCGATCACCGGCAGCGACAAGCCGCTGTTCACCATCGACGTGTGGGAACACGCTTATTACATCGACTACCGCAACGCACGCCCGAAGTACGTGGAGTCGTTCTGGAACCTGGTGAACTGGGACTTCGCGGCGAAGAATCTCGCCTGATCCCCGTGTCTCCTCCTCTCCCCCGCGGGGGAGAGGATTGAGGCGAGGAGACACTCCTGCACGGAGCCGCAATCGGAGCTCGCTTCGAGATTGGCAAAAGGCAGGGTGCTCCCCCAACCTCAGGCCGCCCGGAAGCGGACGGCCCGGTCAGTCCGCCAGCAGGCGCACCGCTGGCATGGCCTGCTCTTCGCGCGTCAGCGCACGCGCTACGTCACCGATACGTGCAGCAAGCGTGGCTGCGTCCTGCGCGCAAACGGTGGCATGCCCCACCTTGCGCCCCGGCCGCGACTGCTTACCGTAATCGTGCCAGTGCCCATCGGTCGCACGGAGCACCGGCGCGGCATCCGGCAACTCGCCGATCCAATTGAACATCACCGAGAAACCGCGTGCCGAGGTATCGCCCAAGGGCAGGCCCAGCACGGCGCGCACGTGATTCTCGAACTGGCTGGCGATGGCCCCTTCGATGGTCCAATGGCCGGAATTGTGCACGCGCGGCGCCATCTCGTTGCCCAGCAGCTGGCCGTCCTTGACGAACAATTCCAGCGCAAAGACCCCGACGTAGCCCAGACGCTCGGCCAGGATGCGCGCCAGTTCTTCTGCGCGCTGCTGCAGGGCATTCACCTTTGGAGCCGGCGCCAGGCTGAGACTCAGCACGCCATCGGTGTGCCAGTTCTGGGTCAGCGGCCAGATACGAAAGTCGCCGTTGCGGGCGCGCACCGCCAGAACGGAAAGCTCGCGCTCGAAAGGTACGAAAGCTTCCAGGATCAACCCATGCGCCGTGGCCTGCGCGCCAAGTGCCGCCCACGCGGCATCCGCATCGGCGAGCTGCTTGATGCGGAACTGCCCTTTGCCGTCGTAGCCCAGGCGGCGCGTCTTCAGAATGGCCGGCGCACCGATCGAAGCAAGGGCACGGTCCAGGTCTTCGCGCGTATCGACCGCGTGGAAAGCAGGCGTCTCAAGACCGCATTCGCGAAACAGGGTTTTCTCGGCTAGGCGATCCTGCGCCACCGCCAGCGCGCGCGGATCGGGAAACACCTGCACGCGCTCGGCCAGCCAATGTGCCGTTTCCGCGGGCACATTCTCGAAATCGAAGGTCACCACGTCGACTTCGGCCGCGAATTTTTCCAGGGTCGCGTAATCGGTCCAGTCGGCCAGCCGCAGCGGTGCCACCTGCCCGGCGCACGCATCGGCGGCGCTATCGACCACCAGCGTATTCACGCCCAATGGGGCAGCGGCCAGGGCCAGCATGCGGGCCAATTGCCCGCCACCAAGAATGCCGAGCACGGGTTGCTTGCGCACGGTCACGTCCGCGGGTCCGGGTGATCCAGGACCGTCTGGGTCTGGCGGGAGCGAAAAGCCTCCACCGCCGCCGCCAGGGCAGGATCGTGCAAGGCGAGCACGGCAGCCGCCAGCAGGCCTGCGTTGACCGCCCCCGCCCGGCCAATCGCCAGCGTTCCCACCGGAATGCCGGCCGGCATCTGCGCGATGGAAAGTAGCGAATCCATACCGTTGAGCGCCTTGGACTGCACCGGCACACCCAGCACCGGCAAGCGCGTCTTGGCCGCCAGCATGCCGGGCAAGTGCGCGGCGCCGCCGGCACCGGCGATGATTACCTGAATGCCGCGGCCCACGGCCTCTTCGGCGTACTGGAACAGCAAATCGGGAGTACGGTGGGCGGAGACGACACGCACCTCGTGGGCGACGCCCAGCTCCTGTAGCACATCGGCCGCATGCGTCATGGTTTCCCAATCCGAACGCGATCCCATCACCACCCCTACCCGCGGTGCTGCCGTTGTTACCGTCATGGCCCGGTCGTCCAAAAGGGGATATTGTACGTGCTTCCCCGCACTGCAACGATACCCGCCCTGCCCCATGGACAAGCGCCTGCTCGACATTCTCTGCTGCCCGGTAAGCAAGACGCCGGTGCGCCCGCTCAACAGCAGCGAACTGCACGCGCTCAACCAGGCCATCGACGCCGGCCAGGTGGTCAACGTGGTGGGCTCGTCGGTACAAACCCGGCTCGGCGAGGGGCTGATCACCGTGGACCGCAAAGTGGTCTACCGGGTCGAAGACGGCATTCCGGTGATGCTGCCCGAGGAAGGCATCGGCACCACCCAGCTCAACGATTTTCCAGCGCAAGCTTAAGCTTCTCTTACGTAAATACCTGCCACCCCGGCCTGGCCTGAACGGCAAAGCTGAATTTGTTGACGCCCGGCATAGCAGGGCGACGCGTTTTCGCTTATGTTCAAGGGATCAGCCGGCCAACCGTCGTTCTTAGTAAATCCGGCCAACCACAGGGGTGTGGCGGTGAATCAAGCCAACGAGCCATCCAATATCGTCAATCTCAGCCAGCGACTGGACCCGTCCAGTGGCCGTGGAGGCGACTTGTTGAATGCTGTCCGGAGCATTGCCACCCGCCGCCTGCAGCAGTACATCGGCAACATGTTCGAGCACGTCGATGACGCCTTGTTCGATCTGGCCGAGAAGGCCGAGAACAATGCCGCGCAGATGCATTACTTCGACGGCATGCGCGAAGTGCGCAAGCGCCGGTCGGTGATCGAGCGCGGTTTCCTGGCCCAGGTATCGCGCGAGCTGAACGACTTTGTGAGCGGCACCCGCTCCCCCCCCTTGCCCGGCACCTCGGCGCCCGCGGTCGGATCGATCGAGCTCTCGCTGGTCGCCGACAACGAGCTGGAAGAATCGCTGGCCATCACCAGCATGATCGGCAAGAACGAGACCCGCCTGGCCCGCGATCTGTTCGCGGTAAACCAGCGGCTGTCGGTGATCTGCGGCGGCGTGAAGATCGAGGACGCCACCAACCCGATCGGCCCGGCCCTGCTCTCCCAGGCATTCCGCCAGGCGATGCGCGAACTCAGCGCCGACATGCGCGTGAAGCTGATCATCTACAAGCTGTTCGATCGCTACGTGATGGCGTCGCTGGATGAGCTGTACCAGGAAACCAATGCCGAACTGATGCGTGCAGGCGTATTGCCGCAGCTGCGTCACGAGGTGGTGCGCCAGGGCGGCGCTTCGGCACCCGCCGGCGCGGCCGGTGCCGCGGGCGAAATGCCTGCACCCATCATGGCCGAGGACAGCGAAGCCTCGGCCGAATTGCTGCAAACCTTGCGCACACTGTTCGGCGCACGCCGGGCTCATCCGAATGTGCCGCTTGCGGCCATGGCGCAAGGTCCGCTGCCCACCGCCAACGAATTGATCGGCGCACTCAGCGTGCTGCAGAGCCAGGCGGCCACCGTACCCGTCATGCCTCTGTCGGTCGGCAGCAGCAGCACCCTGGATATCACCCAGCAGGTGCTGCAACTGAAAGAACAGTTGCTGTCGCAGTTGGGCTCGCTGCGCGGCCAGCGCCCGGGCCAAATCGCCACCATCGACGAAGATACGATCGATCTGGTCGGCATGCTGTTCGAGTTCATTCTCGAAGACCGCAATCTGCCGCCGCAAATGCAGGTGATGCTGGCGCGCCTGCAGATTCCGTATCTCAAAGCCGCGATTCTCGATCGCAAACTGTTCGCCCATCGCCAGCATCCGGCACGCCGCCTGCTCGACGGGCTGGCCGATGCAGCCAAGAGCTGGTCGGAAGAATCGGACCGCGACGGACGCCTGCACGACACCATCAAGGGCATCGTCGAGCGCCTGTTGCAGGAATTCGACGACGACATGACGTTGTTCGATCGTCTGTCCGCCGAGCTGCAACAGTTCCAGGATTCCAACCGCCGCCGCGCCGAACTGGCCGAGCAGCGCGTTGCCGAATCCACCCGCGGCCGCGAAAAGCTCGAGCAGGCACGCCGCCGCGCCGCACGCGAAATCCTCAACCGGATCGGCGACCACGTCCTGCCGCCACTGATTCACGGCGTGCTGTCGCGCGCCTGGGCCAATTACCTGGTGCTCACCATCCTGCGCCAGGGTGAGGAGTCCAGCGAATTCCGCGAAGCCTTGCGCTTCGTCGACGCCTTCATCGCCAGTACCAAGCCTGCTCGTACGCCGGAAGCCAAGCGCGACCTGCGCCAGCTCCTGCCCGGCATCGAGCGCGCATTGCGCAAGGGCCTGGGCAACGTGGCGTTCCAGGAGGCCGATATCGAGCGCCTGCTCGGCCAACTGCACACGTACTATCGGCAGCAGCTGGGTGAAGCGGCGCCGGCGACGGAAGCGGCACAGGCCGCCGAAAGCGCGCCGGCTCCCTTGCCCATTCCCGAAAGCATCCAACCGCTTACCGAGAACGTGGCCGACCTGGAAGACGACCCCACCCAGGCCGAGCCCGAGGCAAGTGCCATCGCACCCGAAGTGCGCGAACAGCTCGAGCACGTCAGTGCGCTCAAGCCAGGCAGCTGGCTGGAGTTCAACGGCGATGAGGAACCGCACTTCGAGCGTGCCAAGCTGTCCTGGATCAGCCCGATGAGCGGCCGCTACCTGTTCGTCAATCGCCGCGGCCTGAAGGTGGCGGATTATTCGCCGTACGAGCTGGCCACGGTCATGGCCGAGGGTCGCGCTCGCGTGCTGGCCTCCAATGCACTGTTCGACCGCGCGCTGGATGCTATTGTTGACCGATTGAGCCACGAAGACGGCCGCACCAGCGATACGGAATGACTACTGCTCTACGCTTCACCCCGCCCGATCAGGCAACGATCAACGCCGACGTGGACCGCGCCTTCGCCGAAGATCTCGGCAAAGGCGACGCCACCGCCAGCCTTCTGCCCGCCGACGCACAGGCCACTGCGCAGCTGACCTGCCGCGAGGATGCGGTGATCGCCGGCATCCCCTGGTTCAACACCTGCGTGCACAAACTCGATCCCAAGGCACAGATCGAGTGGCGCGTCGATGATGGCGACCGGGTCGCGCCGGACAGTGTGATTTGCGTGATCCACGGCGATGCTCGCGCCCTGGTCAGCGCGGAGCGCTCGGCACTCAATTTCCTGCAATTGCTCTCCGGCACCGCCACCAACACGGCCGCTTATGTCGCCGCGGTCGCCGGCACCCGGACGCGTGTGCTCGACACCCGCAAAACCGTGCCGGGCATGCGCCTGGCGCAGAAGTACGCGGTACGCTGCGGCGGCGGCCACAACCATCGCATCGGGTTGTACGACGCCATCCTGGTGAAAGAAAACCACATCATCGCCGCCGGCAGCATCGCCGCAGCGGTGCTGGCGGCGCGTCAGCTCCACCCCACCCTGCTACTGGAGGTGGAAGTGGAAAATCTCGACGAACTGCAGCAGGCATTGGATGCCGGCGTCGATCGCGTGATGCTCGACAACTTCACCCTTCCGCTGATGCGCGAAGCGGTTGCGCTCGCCGCAGGAAGCGTGCCGCTGGAGATCTCCGGCAACGTCGACCTGAGCACCATTGGCGACTTCGCACAAACCGGCGTCGATTACATCTCGGTCGGCGCACTGACCAAACACGTGCGTGCGGTCGATCTTTCGCTCAGGTTGAAGATCAACTGAGCTTGCAGCTTCAGCCAGTCGCCCACACACTCTGTGCATGGGCGACTTCGCTACCCTTTTCCTTCTGCTGGTGCTCGTTCTCCTGGTCGGCTTGTGGCTAAGGCTCAGCCGTGCCCGCGACCGCGCCATCCAGGAAGCACGTTCCCGCTGCCAGCAGCACGGCCTGCAACTGCTGGACGAAACCGTCGGCCTGAGCGGATGGCGCCTGCGGCGCTTCGGCGACCAGCGCGTGCTGGAGCGGCGCTACAGTTTTGAAGTAAGCATCGACGGCAACGATCGCGAAGCCGGCCATCTATGGATGATCGGCAACGTGCTCACGGCCTTGGTCCTGCCGACCATCGAGCTGTATACGCCGGAGCGGACCGAGGATGCCATCGAGCCGGGGCATGCACCATCCGGGGGAAACATCGTGCCGTTTCGGCCACGGGACCGTGACCGCGATGTGCGCCATTAAACCCACGCATTCGTAGGTTGGATTAGCGAAGCGTAACCCAACTTTTTTTCTCAATGTTGGGGGTTTATTGGATTACCCACAGACCTAGTCCGGGGTAACCCAACCTGCGACCGTAGGCCAGGTGCAGGTTATTTCACTACCCGCAAATGCGATCCGCCGCGCTTGGGTTTGTCGCCATCCGTGGTGGGATCGGGTGCTGGCGGCGAGGGTGGGTTATCGGAAGGGGTATCCCCGCCATCCTCATCGGCCGGAAACATCATGCCCTGCCCGTTCTCCTGGGCATACAAGGCCAGCACGGCCGGGATCGGGATCTGGATGCTGTGGCTGACGCCCGAGAAGCGGGCCTGGAAGCTGATCCATTCGTTGCCCAGGTCCAGGTTGGCCACCGCGCGCATGGCCATGTTGAGCACCACCTGCCCGTTCTTGATCACGTGCGTGGGCACACGCACGCCGCTGCGCGTGGCATCCACCAGCATGTATGGGGTGAGATTGTTGTCGCTGATCCAGTCGTAGATCGCCCGCAACAGATAGGGGCGGTTGGAGGTCATCCCGTGGTCCTGCTGAGTCACCGTAAAGCCTTTTCTTCCGACGTCAAACTGCGAGCATAACCCTGACTGTGGAACAAACGCTCGCCATAATCCATGATCGGCTTGCCTTCGCGCCCCAGCTCCACGCCCAGCGAAGGTAGCCGCCAGATCACCGGGGTGACCAGGCAGTCGGCCAGGCTCATCTCCGGATTGAGGAAAAACTTGGAGGCCTTGAACAAAGGCAGGGCAGCCAGCAGTTGCTCGCGCAGGCGCTTGCGGGCCAGGTCCGCCGGCTTGCCGCCGGCCCGGATGTGCTCCACCTCCGACAACCAATCTCGCTCTATCCTCACGGCCGCCAGCCGCAGCCGCGCGCGGGAGAGCGGGTCGATGGGCATCAAGGGCGGATGCGGATAGCGCTCATCCAGGTATTCGCACACCACCGAGGTGTCGTACAGGGTGAGGTCGCGATCCACCAGGGTCGGCAAGCTGTGATAGGGATTGAGGTCGATCAGGTCTTCCGGCGGCTTGGCCGGGTCGACCTGGACCAGATCGTAAGTAACCCCCTTAGCTGCCAGCACCAGCCGTACGCGGTGACACTGAATGTCATCGGCCGCGGAGTACAGGGCGAGTACTGTCCGGGAACGGGCGTTCTGGACCATGCACTTGTCTCCCCATTTTTATAGGCGATCGCCAATGAGGGCCTCAGCCCTCACGTGGCGATCACAAATCCCTTCAGTGAACGTCCTTCCAATATTCCTTCTTTAGCAGATAGGCCAAAAAGGTGAAAGCCAGCAGGAACAAAACCACCCAGATGCCGTAATGGCGCCGCTGCAGCGCGGCCGGCTCGGATACGTATTCCAGGAAGTTGGTCAGGTCGCGGGTAGCCTGCTGGTACTGCTCGGGAGTCATGCTGCCGGGATGTTCGAGCTTGAGGCTTTCGATCGCCGGGTCGTCGCCCGCCTTGGCCGGTTTCATCACCGGCACCTGCATGCCTTGCAGCTCCCACAACGGGAACGGCATGGCGGCATTGGGCAGGATCAGGTTGTTCCAGCCGATCGGGCTTTTGGGGTCGAGATAAAACGAGTTGAGGTACGCAAAAACCCAATCCGGACCCTTGGCCGATACTTCCAGCGACAGGTCCGGCGGTGCCTTGCCGAAGAACTTCTGCGCATCGTCCGCCGGCATGTGCGAAATCACCGGGTCGCCGAATTTGGCGCCGGTGAAGTTGAGGTTGTTCATCACGTCGTCTTCGGTCAGACCGAGGTCGTCCGCGATGCGCTCATAGCGCATGTACTTGAGCGAGTGGCAGCCCACGCAGTAGTTGAAGAACAGGTGGGCGCCGCGTTGCAGCGAGGCCGTGTCGCGAATATTGGTGCCGGCCGAGGGCAGCTCCGGCCCTTCGGCCATCGCGCCCGTCGTGCCAAGCAGCAGGCCGAATGCCAGCGCGAAAATGGATATGTAGCGCTTAGTCATGCGTCGTCACCCGTTCCGGAACCGGCTTGGTCTTTTCCCAGCCAAGATGCGTATACAGCCACATGAACACGAAGAATCCGAAGTAGACAAACACCAGCACGCGGCCGAATACGTTGTCCCACTGGGTGATGTCGATATCCTGGCCGAACAGCTTCGGAAACAGCTCGTCGGTCATGTCGGTGCCGATCAGCGCCAACCCCAGGAAGGCCAGCACGAACAACGTCAGCGCCACCTTGTAACCGGTGCCGCGATAGCGCACCGACTTGACCTTGCCCACATCGATCCACGGCAGCGCGAACAGCAGCGCGATCGAGCCGAACATGCCGAGCACGCCCCACACCGCCGTGCCCATCGCCGAAGGAATCATGCGCACGATCGCGTAGAACGGAGTGAAGTACCACACCGGCTTGATCTGCAACGGCGTCACCAGGTTGTTCGCTGCAATCGAGTTGTCGTGCTCGAGGAACCAGCCGCCCAACGTAGGCTGGAAGAAGATGATGAAAGCGCCGATGGCCAGGAACAGGCCCACACCGACCAGATCCTTCACTGTGTAATACGGATGGAAGGGAATGCCGTCGGCCGGCTTGGTGGGATCCCAGCGATTGCCCTTCGGGCCATGCTTGACGTCCACGCCGTCGGGGTTGTTCGAGCCTACCTCGTGCAGCGCCGCCAGATGCAACACCACCAACAGCAACAGCACCAGTGGCAGCGCGATCACGTGCAAGGCGAAGAAGCGGTTGAGCGTAGCGTCGGCCGGCAGGAAATCGCCCATGATCCATTGGACCAAGTCCTTGCCGATCTTCGGGATAGTACCGAACAGCGACACGATCACCTTGGCGCCCCAGAACGACATGTTGCCCCACGGCAACACATAGCCCATGAATGCCTCGGCCATCAGCACCAGGAAGATCAGCATGCCCAGCAGCCACACCAGTTCGCGCGGCCGCTTGAACGAGCCGTACAGAATGCCGCGGAACATGTGCAGATAGATCACCACGAAGAACAGCGATGCGCCGGTGGAATGCATGTAGCGGATCAGCCAACCCCACTCCACGTCACGCATGATGTACTGCACCGAATCGAACGCGCCTGCCGCGCTCGGGTTGTAGTTCATCGTGAGGAAGATGCCGGTGACGATCTGGTTGACCAGCACCAGCAAGGCCAGCGAACCGAAGTAATACCAAAGGTTGAAATTCTTCGGCGCGTAGTACTCGGTCATGTGCTTGCGATACACCGGCATCAGGCCGGGCGCACGCTCAGTAACCCACTCGCCAATATTGGAGAAGACGTTTGCCATTACGCTGCCCCCTGCGGATCGACGCCGATCTGCACCGTCGTGTCGTCGATGAAGTGATACGGCGGAATCTCCATGTTCTTTGGCGCCGGCACTCCCTGATAGACACGGCCTGCCATGTCATAGCGCGAGTGATGGCAGGGGCAGTAGTAGCCGCCTTGCCAGTTCGGGTCGAACGGCTCCGGCTTCATCTCGCCCACGAAATTGGGCACGCAACCCAGGTGCGTGCAGATGCCGATCATCACCAGCCATTCGGGCTTGATGGAACGGGTGTCGTTCTGCGCGTATTTCGGCTGCTGGTCCACCGAGGAGCCATCGGACTTGGGATCGACCAGCCGAGGGTCCTGCTTGGGCAACGAAGCGAGCTGCGCGGGCGTGCGGTTGACGATGAAGATCGGCAGGCTGCGCCACGCCACGATCAACTGCTGTCCAGGCTCGATTTTCTTTAACGACTGGGTGACCGGAGCACCAGCCGCCCGGGCTCTTGCACTGGGTTCCCACGACTTGATGAAAGGCACAGCTGCCGCCACTACACCTACTCCCCCCACTACGGCGGTAGTCGTAGTGAGAAAGCGGCGGCGGCCTTGATCGACGACTTCGTTCGCCATCAGGCTCTCCGGTACTTGCATGCCATTGAGAATGCAGAAACCAGATACTGCCCTGCGGACGAAAAAGGTTGCGCTTCGCCGACCGCCCCAGGATCGTGCCCCTGCAAAAATCGCGTTACCTTACAAAAATCACGTTAGTCTAGTCTCAGGTTCAGCACCCTACAATAAAACCGCACGGGCGGTCACGTCGCTCCGCCACACTCCACGCAACGGTTACGGATCGCATTACGACATGAAGCATGCCGCCGGCATCGTCGCTTTTATTGCCCGCTTCGTGGTGCTCGGGTTGGCGCTTGCATTCGTCATCAGCCTGATCTCGCCAGGCGTAGGCGATCGCCTGCGCGCGCATTTTGGATTCCAGCGCACACCCGCCGCGACGTCGAGCACGATCGCACCGCCCGCTTCCGCCGCCGTCCATGCGCCAGCTTCGTACGCCGATGCCGTGACCAGGGCTGCGCCTTCGGTGGTCAATATTTACGCAAACAAGCTCGTCACCGAACAAGCCGTGCAAATGTTCACCGATCCGCTGATGCAACAATTGTTTGGCGGCACGCCGGCAGGACCACCGGTGCCGCGCACCGAGCAGAACCTGGGATCGGGGGTGATCGTCAGCCCCGAAGGCTATGTGCTTACGAATAATCACGTGATCGCCAATGCCGATGACATCCAGGTACTGCTGTACGACGGCCGCGTCGCCAAGGCCAAACTGGTCGGCGCCGACGAAGAAACCGACCTGGCCGTGCTGAAGATCATCGACGCCAGCAACCTGCCGGTCATCCAGATGGCCGATGCAAAGAGTCTGCGCGTCGGCGACGTGGTGCTGGCCATCGGCAACCCGCTCGGCCTCAACCAGACGGTGACCATGGGCATCATCAGCGCCATCGGCCGCCAGCTGAGCAACAGCAGCCCGGAAGACTTCATCCAGACCGACGCCGCCATCAACCTCGGCAACTCCGGCGGTGCGCTGGTGAATAGCAATGGCGAGTTGGTGGGCATCAACACGTTACTGATCGGCAAGGCGGCAAATGCCGAAGGTATCGGTTTTGCCATTCCTGTCGATACCGCTACGAACGTCCTGCGACAATTAATCGCAACCGGACACGTGATCCGCGGCTGGCTTGGCGCCGATTACGGCTTCGTGCCGGTGGCGGCGGACAGCGGCCTGCCGGCGGCGGCACGTGGCGCGCAAGTCAAGGACATCTACCCCAACGGGCCGGCCGCCGCGGCGGGCCTGCAGGTGCACGATATCGTGCTGCAGCTGGGCGATGACAACATCCGCGATCCCGGCGACCTCCGCCGCCGCGAGGCGGCTCTCAAGCCTGGCAGCAAGGTGGAGGTATCGGGCCTGCGTAACGGCGTCCCGTTCCACTTGATGCTGACGGTGGTGCAGCGTCCGCCCCAGGCCCCCACCGCCGCCGCGGCAGCGAACCCGGGCAACAACGTCGACGGCTGAGCCTCAAAGACTCGCCGTGGCCGGCGGATGCAAGGCCTTGCTGTAACGCTGCAGCAATTCGCCCACGCGCTCCACGTAGACCTGCGTCTCGGCGAACGGCGGCACGCCGTTGTAGTGCTGCACCGCGGCCGGACCGGCGTTGTAGGCTGCGGCAGTAAGCCGCACGTTGCCGTTGAAATTCTTCAGCAGCAAGCCGAGATAGCGGGCGCCGCCGCGGATGTTCTGGGCGGGATCGAAAGCATCCAGCACACCCATGTCGTTGGCCGTGCCGGGCATCAACTGCATCAGGCCCTGCGCGCCTTTCAACGACATCGCGCGCGGATTGAAAGCGCTTTCGGCATGAATGATGGCGCGGATCAGCGCTTCGTCGACGCCCGATTCCACGCTCGCATCGTGGATCACCTGCGCATAGTCGGTGAGGTCCAGGTGCACCGTGCCCCAGTTGATCGGCGAGTGCAGGTTGCACGCCATGCAGGTGGCGATATAGCTGAAGAGCTTGGTGACGTTGTGGGCCAACTCGCCGGCAGGCTGGATATTGGTGTACTCCACGCTGCCGTCCTTGCGCACCACCCGATAGACCGCGCCACGCAACACGCGGTTGTCCGGCGAATCCTGCAAGGCCGCCGATGCCAGGGAAGCCGGCAGCGCATCGTTCGACTGGCTATACGTCCACTGCCCCGGCCTGCCGCCGGCTAGCGATGCGAGGGATAGCGTGCGTGCCGTGGTTTCAACGCCACCCTGCACGCGGTCCAGCGACACCACCATCGGCGAAATCGGCTGCGCCGTGGTCTCCGCCCAGCCCGTCACCCAGGCCAACGATGTCACCTCTTTCGTTACCCCATGCCGCGATGCCGAGCGTGGCGCCGAAGCAGCATATGAGCCCATCGGTTTGCAGTCGTGATAACCCGCGGTGCTGCTGGTGAACACAGCCTCCCCCTGCGATCCGGTGCAATGGAACATCGCACCGGCCCGCGCGGGCGCCGAACCCAGCAAAAGCAGGATGAGCGCGCAGCCGAATACGGCCTGGAACAGGACAATCACTAAGGCAGGGAGGCGCGGTGCCTGGGAGCCGGCGCCTCCCCTTTGGCGTACGGCGACGGGCATGGCGGCAGTTTGCCCCGATGTCGGAGCAGAGCCAAGTCTAAGTGCATGATTTCGTGAGCCAGAACAAATCCGTCCTGGCGAATGCCCGCTCCCCCAATGAGCCTGCGCGGCTAACGGCGTCACATGATTGCCCCCTTATCCTCTCCCTGGAGGGGGAGAGGGGGAAAGCGCCTCCACCCCCGCAAGTGCTTGATCTGCCGAACGCTGTCAGTAGCAGCCCGCGTCCTGGACTAGTACAATATTTGGTTCGGCGCAAGCCGCGCCCGCCCCACTTTCCACGGTACCCAGCGCCATGACCGGCAAGCTTTTCATCAAGACCCACGGCTGCCAGATGAACGAGTACGACTCGGCCAAGATGGCCGACGTGCTGAAGGCGTCGCATGGCCTGGAACTGACCCAGGACGAGTCGGAAGCGGACGTGATCCTGGTCAATACCTGTTCGATCCGCGAAAAGGCGCAGGAAAAGGTATTCAGCCAGCTCGGCCGCTGGAAGGAATACAAGCAGGGCGGCAAGCCGGTGCTGATCGGCGTGGGCGGCTGCGTGGCCTCGCAGGAAGGCGAGGCGATCATTAAGCGCGCGCCCTACGTGGACCTCGTGTTCGGTCCGCAGACCCTGCACCGTCTGCCCGAGCTGATCGAAGCCAAGCGCGCCACCGGCAAGCCGCAGGTGGACATCAGCTTCCCCGAGATCGAGAAATTCGACCGCCTGCCCGAGCCGCGCGCGGAAGGCCCCACCGCTTTCGTCTCGATCATGGAAGGCTGCTCCAAATACTGCTCGTACTGCGTGGTGCCCTACACCCGCGGCGAGGAAATCAGCCGCCCGTTCGACGACGTGATCGTGGAAGTGGCGCAGCTCGCCGACCAGGGCGTGCGCGAAGTGATCCTGCTCGGCCAGAACGTCAACGCCTACCGTGGTCCCACGCACGACGGCGGCACGGCGGATCTTGCCGTGCTGATCCACGCCATCGCGCAGATCGAAGGCATCGGCCGCATCCGCTTCACCACCTCGCATCCGCTGGAGTTCTCCGACTCGCTGATCGAGGCCTATGCCAACGTGCCGCAACTGGCCAACTTCCTGCACCTGCCGGTGCAGGCAGGTTCGGATCGCATTCTTGCGGCAATGAAGCGCGGCTACACGGCGATCGAATTCAAGCAGAAGATCCGCAAGCTGCGCGCGGTGCGCCCGGACATCTGCATCTCGTCGGATTTCATCGTCGGCTTCCCCGGCGAAACGGATGACGATTTCGAAAAGACCATGAAGCTGATCGACGACGTCGGCTTCGACCAGAGCTTCTCCTTCATCTTCTCTTCGCGCCCCGGCACCCCGGCCGCCAACCTGCAGGACGACACGCCTGCCGCCGTGAAGAGCGAGCGCCTCGCACGCGTGCAAGCCGTGCTCAACGCCAACGCGAAGCAGATCAACGAAGCCATGGTCGGTACCGTGCAGCGCGTGCTGGTGGAAAAGCCGAGCAAGAAGAACCCGAACGAGCTCACCGGTCGCACCGAGAACATGCGCTACGTGAATTTCCCCGGCCCGAGCCGCCTCATCGGGCAGTTCGTGGATGTGGTGATCACCGAGGCGATGACCAATTCGCTGCGCGGACGGATCGGTAGCGCGGACAGCCAGGCTGCCTGAAACACGCATGGCCGCGAATGCCACGACTCCTGATGGGCGCATCTGCGTGATGCCTTACCAGGACCGGTATTTCGAAGCCGCCACGGGCCTCATTGTTGCCATCCAGCGCGACGAGTTCGGCTTCGACATCGACCTTGCGCGGCAACCGGATCTCTCGAGCATTCCGGCGTTCTACCAACGCGACGCCGGGAATTTCTGGGTAGCGCTGCACGATGACGAGGTGGTCGGCACAATTGCCTTGAAGGATATCGGCGGACACCAGGCGGCCCTGCGCAAAATGTTCGTGGCAGCCGATTATCGCGGAGCCCAATGGCGCGTGGCCGCGAAACTGCTGGAAGCTGCCACGGACTGGGCGAAGCAGCACGCCGTGCGCAACATCTTTCTCGGCACCACGGAAAAGTTTCGCGCCGCGCATCGCTTCTACGAAAAGAACGGCTTTGCGCAGGTTGAAAAAACGTCATTGCCCACGAATTTTCTATTCATGCCGGTAGACACCCGCTTCTATCGGCTCAACCTCCGACACATCTCATGAACAACGGCTTGAACCAACGCGATTTCGCCCTCGATCCGGAAGACAACGCCCGGCTCGCCAACCTGTGCGGCCCGTTCGACGAACACCTGCGCCAGGTGGAATTGCGCCTGGGCGTGGAGATCGATCACCGCGGCAACCTGTTCCAGGTGATCGGCGAGGAAGGCGCAACCCATGCCGCCGAAAAGGTGCTGAAGTCGCTCTACGCCACCAGCGAGAACGAATCCCTCACCGGCGCCAAGATCCACCTGCATCTGGCCGAATCGGGCATCGATGCAATCACCGAAGAGGCCGCCGAAAGCGCGCAGGAAGTCACCATCAAGGTGAAGCGCGGCGTCATCAAGGGACGCGGCCCGAACCAGGCGCGCTACCTGCACGCCATCACCACCCACGACATCAGTTTCGGCGTGGGGCCGGCGGGTACCGGCAAGACCTATCTCGCCGTGGCAAGCGCCGTCGAAGCGCTGGAAGCCAACCGCGTGCAGCGCCTGCTGCTGGTGCGCCCGGCGGTGGAAGCCGGCGAAAAGCTCGGCTTCCTGCCCGGCGATTTGTCGCAGAAGGTCGACCCCTACCTGCGCCCGCTGTACGACGCGCTCTACGAAATGCTCGGCTTCGAAAAGGTTGCCAAGCTGATCGAACGCAACGTGATCGAGATCGCTCCGCTGGCGTATATGCGCGGCCGCACGCTCAACGATTCGTACGTGATTCTCGACGAAGCGCAGAACACCACGGTCGAGCAGATGAAGATGTTCCTCACCCGCATCGGCTTCGGCTCGGTGGCGGTGATCACGGGCGACGTCAGCCAGGTCGACCTGCCTCGCCACGTGCGTTCGGGCCTGCGCCACGCCGTCGAAGTGTTGCGCGGCGTGGACGGCATCAGCTTCACCTTCTTCACTTCGCGTGACGTGGTGCGCCATCCGCTGGTGGCCAAGATCGTTCGCGCGTACGAAGCCTTTGAAGACGCCAACGAAGAGAAACGGGAAAATGGCGCCAAATAATTCCCCGCACGTCGTGCATCTCAGCTACGGGGTGGAGCGCAAAGGGCTGCCTTCCGCGCTCAGCTTTCGCCGCTGGGTGGACGCTGCGCTGGCCGGCGCGAAGCGGCGCAAATCCGCCGAACTGGCCATCCGCATCGTCGGCACGCGCGAAGGCCGCAAGCTCAATCACGATTACCGCGATAAAGATTACGCCACCAACGTGCTGTCCTTTCCGGTGGAATTGCCGCCCGGCATCACGGTGCCGCTGATCGGCGACCTGGCCATCTGCGCACCCGTGGTGAAACGCGAGGCCGCCGAGCAGGACAAACCCGCCCAGCATCATTGGGCGCACATGACCGTGCACGGCGTGCTGCATCTGCTTGGCTACGATCACATCGAAGATGCCGAAGCCGAAACCATGGAAGCGTTGGAAAAGCGCATCCTGGCCAAGCTCGGCATCGCCGATCCCTATGCTGTAGAAAAAGAATAAACGCGCCAGCGCCAAACTAAAGCACAAAGGAAAAGGGACATGTCCAAGCATTGGTCTTTCGTTGCAAGCGTCGGCCTGCTGGCCATGACCACGGCATCCGCGCCAGTTGCTGCTGCGGACACCGCGCAGCAGCAACTGGCCAGCGACACCTGCGCGGCTTTGCACGCGGCAGCAACAGCGATACCCGGCAACGGCCCCATGCTGCTGCCCAGCTATCCCAGCATCAAGGACGCCGGGGACGACGCCAGCCTCGCGCTGGAACACGTGGCCTTCGTCTACGACAACGCCTTGGCAGGCATCGCCCTCACCGCGTGCGGGGAACCGGCCCAGGCAAAACGCATTGCCGATGCGCTGGTGTTCGCTGCCGCGCACGATCCAAGCTTGAAGGACGGCCGCCTGCGCAATGCCTATCGCAGCGGCACCGTCGGTAGCGGCCCGATGGCGCTGACGGGCTTTTGGCAAACCCACGGCAACTATTGGAGCCAGGATCCTTATCAGGTCGGCACCGCCACCGGCAACGCGGCATGGGCAGCGCTGCTGCTGCTGACGGTGTACGACCAAACGCACGATCGACGCTACCTGGATGCCGCCACGGCGCAATTGCAGTGGATCCAGACGCGCCTCAACAAAATCGCGCCGCCCGCTTACGAGGGCGGCCTGTTCGGCTACGACAACACCCAGCGCGTGCAGCATTGGAAATCCACCGAGCACAACATCGACATCTACGCGGCCGCCACCTGGGCCTATCGCGAAAGCCACGGTGCCGAATGGGCGCAGCAGGCGAAGCTCGCCGGCAGTTTCGTCAACGCGATGTGGGACGGCACGGAGCATCGCTTCCTGGTCGGCACACTGGACGACGGCAAAACCCTGTCCCGCGACAAATCCGGACTGGACGCGCAGGTATGGCCGCTGCTCGCCTTTCATCCTCGCCCCTCCACCTGGAACCAGGTGTGGACCTGGGTCCAGACCCAGCACGGCAGCGGCGCGGGCTACGGCTACCGGCGCCACCCGGACGGCATCTGGACCGAGGGCACCGCACAGGTCGCCACTGCCATGCAGGCAAGCGGCAAACCGGTGCCCGATGCGCTGTGGCAACTGCTGATTGCCCAGCGTGACGGCGAAGGGATGCTCTATGCGACACCGCAGGCGCGCATCGCCACCGATTTCGCGATCGGCCCCACCTCCACCCATGCCGACTTTTTCTACTACCACCTGCCACACTTGGGGGCCACGGCGTGGGCGGCGCTGGCCGCCAAGGGCTGGAACCCGTTTACCGGAAGCCCGATAACGCCCGGCGAAAACCGATAAGGCCGGAGCGGAATCACCCTACCCGGTAGCCGCTCCCAGGGCACCAAACACCCATCGAAGCCACCCGAAAGCCCGGCCCGGCCGGCTTTCGTTCCAGAACCGTCACGATTTTTCCGCTAGACTCGGCTTCCCGCCCTTATCCGGGCTGCATTTTCAAGAGTAATGAACGAGGACCCTGGCAGTACCAGCGGCCCAGTCCACCGAAAATGGTGGGATCGACTGGGCCACATGTTTTCCGGCGAACCCCGCAACCGCGAAGAATTGATCGACGAGTTGCGTACCGCCCAGGCCAACGGCCTGCTTAGCGCCGACACACTTCCCATGCTGGAAGGCGCGCTGCGAGTCACCGAACTCAACGTCGACGACGTGATGGTGCCCCGCGTACAGATCGTGATGATCGACGTCGACGCCCCCCTGACCGACATCCTCGCCGCCGTGGTCGAGTCCGGCCACTCGCGCTTCCCCGTGCACGGCGAAGACAAGGACGACATCCTGGGCATCCTGCTGGCCAAGGATCTGCTCAAGTATTTCGGCAACGGCCACGACTTCGATCTCCGCTCGATCCTGCGCCCGGCCGTGCTGATCCCCGAGTCCATGCGGCTCAACGTGCTGCTGGCCGAATTCCGCCGCAGCCGCAACCACATGGCGCTGGTGGTGGACGAATACGGCGGCGTCGCCGGCCTGATCACCATCGAAGACGTGCTGGAGGAAATCGTCGGCGAAATCGACGACGAGCACGACGACGAGGAAGAACCCGAGCTGATGCTGCCCCAGGCCGAGGGCGAATGGATCGTGGACGCCCTCACCCCCATCTCCGATTTCAACGAAGAAATCGGCGCGAAGTTCTCCGACGAGGAATTCGACACCATCGGCGGCATGGTCACCTCCGAATTCGGCCACCTGCCGGAAGTGGGCGAAGAAATCGCCATCGGCGACTTCCTGTTCCACGTCACCCAGGCCGACGACCGGCGCGTGCAGCAATTCCGCGTCGTCCGCCGGTAGCCTGCCTTGCCCCTCCCCCTGCGAGCAGGGGGAGGCTGGGAGGGGGTAAAGCTCTTCAATCCCAACCCACGCCAGCGTCAACGCGCAACAAACGCCCACACCCCAGCTTCCCGATAAGCTACCCACCTTCCGCCCACCGGTTTCGCCCATGACGCTCGCCACTCGCCTGCTGCTGACCTTCGCCCTGCTCCTGTGCAGCGCATGCATCACCGCCAGAGCCGACGTCAGCAACGCTCCGGGCGCCAACCTCGAAATCTCGCTGATCACCTACGGGCCCGGCGACATCTACTGGGAGCGCTTCGGCCACGACGCCATTGAACTGCGCGACACCGTCAGCGGCGAAGAGGTGGATTTCAACTACGGCGTGTTCTCCTTTGAGGAAAAGAACTTCTTCCTCAACTTCGCGCGCGGCCGCATGCATTACCTGATCGATGCGGAAGTCACCACCGACGAAGAAGCGTTCTACAAACAGGCCGGACGCTCCGTCACCCAGCAACGTCTCGCCCTCACGCCGGACCAGGCGGCAGCGCTGCGCGACTTCCTGCTGTGGAACCTGCGCCCCGAAAACGCCACCTACAACTACGACTACTACGTCGACAACTGCACCACCCGCGTGCGCGACGCACTCGACCGCGCACTGGGCGGCATCATCAAGGCTCGCCTCACCACCCTGCCCGGCGGCATGACCTACCGCCAGCAAACCGTGCGCCTTATGAGCGCGCAACCCTGGCTGATGCTGATCCTCGACCTCGGCCTTGGCCCCTACGCCGATCATCCGCTCAACGCCTGGCAGGAGAGCTTCCTACCGGCCGAACTGCAGAAAAACCTGCACAACATCACCGTACCCGACGGCCACGGTGGCACCCAGCCGCTGATTCAAAGCGAAAACCTGCTTTCGCCGAACCGCCTTGACGCCCCACCCGCCACACCGCCGGACCTGCGCATTCCCCTCGCCATCGCCGGCCTGTTGATCGCCGCGCTGCTCGTGCTCGCCTGGTATCGCGCCCCACTGTTCTATGCACTGCTGGGCGATCTGTTCCTGCTGCTCGCAGGCGTCTGCGGCTTGCTGATGCTGGCCCTGTGGACCCTCACCGCCCACCACTCCGCCTGGGCCAACGCCAACCTGCTTCTGTTCAATCCACTGGCGTTTGTACTGCTGCGCCCACTGTGGCGTGCGCACCGGCGCATCGCACTATCGCGATTCGCCCACGGTGTTCTGTTGCTTCAGCTGAGCGCACTGCTGATTGCGCTGGCCCTGCACCTGTTGCCCGGTGTCGTGCAACAGAACCAGCCGTGGATTCTGTTTGCGCTGCCGTGCTGGCTTGCGCTGGCGCGGACCTTGAGGAAGTCGCCATCCACCTGATGAGCAATCAGCCCTCGCCTTCCCAACTTCGAGAAACAGCTATTTGTTCGCACCAGACTGATTATTATCGAATTTGATTCGATTCATTAAAGCCGGCGCGAGTGTGGCAGCAAACGTCGCAGTCAAGTGCTGCGAATCTCGAAAAATTATCATCCCATTCCGCTCGGCGCTGCAAACCTCACCTGGACAAATATTGGCGCTGACATCGATGCCCTCCACATTGTTGAAGCTCCCTAATGTCCGTTCAATGGATGCATAGACGACATCCGAGTTGCCCTCCTTTAAGGAAGAACTACACATTTCATGCCCCCGCAACCATTGAGGCCTGAAAGCATGTTCAGCCAAACAATCCGGGCCATCGAACGTCAGATGTGGCGTCGCACGCAAAAGATAAACACGCTTTGCCGCAGCACTGACAAGCTTCAATACTCTTGCAGACTCATCCGCCCATTCCTTGGGTTCGGACGTCGAGGTAACCTGCGAGCTAATCAGAACGATATCCGGCCGCATCTGCGCCAAATCCGCCAAGACAGTCCTGCGCCACGTATCACATTCTGTATACATGCGCCCGATGCGGGGATAAAAGATCGATTTATCGATCATTGGGCAAGCCGACTTGGTCAGGACCACCAGCCGCCAATCGGGTCGGTCAAAGACCTTTGCTACGGCCGGAAACCATTGCCCAGCAATGCTATCCCCTAGCAACACTGCGGTGTGCTTAGCCTTCGCATCACCAAAATCGCAAGGCTTCACCCGATCACTAAGATACGAATCATCACAACCCATAGCGTAAATCAGAGGCTGATCCCTTCGTGATATATCAAAGCGCTGGTAAGCCGGGTTACTCAGCTCGCCTCCCGCTCCCACAGTCCAACGTCCCAAAACCCAAATGGACCCCGCCATGACTGCGAATGCCACACATGTCGCTATACGTTTGTGAGATAGCCACCAGCGCTGATGACGTATAGGTGACTCGACAAATCTGTACGAGACGAAAGCAAGCACGAGCGATACCGCCACATATGCACTTCGATATACCGGAGTATCCACTCCCGTCAATGCATACCCAAGCAAAAGCACCGGCCAATGCCAGAGATACCAGGCATACGAAACTCGCCCGATGGCCTGCAATGGCGTCAATGATAGAAACCGCTGTATGAACGTATCAGCCCCCGCACTTCCCGAACCGATGACGAATGCGGCACCCAGCGTAGGAATCAGTCCCAGCAAACCGGGGTAAGGCACATTCGCACTCAACGAAATGCCACACGCCAGCAATAGCATCAAGCCTACTGCACCGAGCAAAAGCTTGTGTCGCCCTATGCCACCCCAGTCGTGCAGCTTGCCCCCTTCTTCCTGAAATTCGAGCCATATCAGCGCTCCGGCTGCGAATTGCCAGGCACGCAAGGGCATCAAATAAAATGCCCACTGAGGAGCCCTGTATGTCGCCACCACGCAGGCGACCAGACTGAGTCCTGCAAACGCCATCATCCCCAAACGCAGACGACCGAAGCTGACTTTCCTCTCCTTTCTGCGCAGCAACCAATAAACCAGCACCGGCCAGATCAGATAAAACTGCTCCTCCACACCCAGAGACCAAGTGTGGAGATAGATATTGGTTTCCGTGCCCGCCGCAAAGTAGTCGAGCTTCTGAAAAGCAAAATAGAAATTACTGATCCACTCAGCGGCCGCAACACCCGTCAGCGATTGGGATAGTTGCTGCGATGGAGCCAGCAGCAACGATGCGGCCAGGCAGGTGGCAAGCAACATCAGAGCCAAAGCCGGCAACAGCCTTCGAAGGCGACGAAGATAGAAGTCGGCGAACTGAAGCCGTCCTGTCCAAGTAATTTCCTTCGCCAGCAGCCCCGTAATAAGAAACCCTGAAAGCACGAAGAAAATATCGACCCCGACGAACCCACCCTGCAACCAGGGCACCCCAGCGTGTACGCCAACCACAAACAGCACTGCGATGGCGCGGAGCCCTTCGATGTCGCCGCGATAACCTAGCCGATATTCCTTTTTCCGCTCCATCCACCCGCCCCCTGCCTTGGCCAACGCCAGCCATCATAACGACGTTCCAATCCCATACCATCTGGAAAGGCTCGTACACGAGTCGCAACGATCATCCATTTGCGCCCCGCCCCTGCGAGGCGGCATTATTCTGACATGTCGACAGCGGAACGCTCATCAGTCACTCCCATTCCTTTCCCGGAAGGCATGATCGTCAATTGCGTTGCCTATAGGAAAGACGGCAGCCGTCTCGACGACATTCAAATCGAGGACATCGACGAGACCCTGAGGAAGCCCGAGACGTTTGTCTGGGTCGGCCTGCACGAACCCGATCAGCGCTTGCTGCTGAAATTGCAAGACGAGTTTGGCCTTCACGATCTTGCGATCGAAGACGCCCAGCAGGCACACCAACGCACAAAAATTGAAGCGTACGGTGACGCACTCTTTATCGTCGTACAAACCGCTCAATTAATCGAAGGACACATCGCCTTCGGCGAGACCCACATTTTTTTCGGCGCTCGCTATTTGATTACAGTCAGGCATGGCGCGTCGCTATCCTACACACCCGCACGACACGCCTGCGAGAAGACACCTGACCTCCTTGCTCACGGCCCCAGCTACGGCCTGTACGGGGTACTCGACTATATCGTCGACAACCTCCTCCCCATCGTGCGCGAATTCCGCGAAGAACTGCAAACGCTGGAAAACGACATCTTCGCCGACACCTTCAACCGCAACACCGTGCGCCGCCTGTACGACATGCAGCGCGACCTGATGACCCTGCGCCTGGCCGTTTCGCCCATGCAGGACGTCATCAGCCAACTGGTACGCCTGCACCCGGAACTGATCCCAGACGAATTGCGCGTCTACTTCCGCGACGTCTACGACCACGTCTTCCGCGTCAACGAATCCATCGGCGCCATGCGCGAAATGCTCACCGCCGCCATCAACGTCAACCTCTCCCTGGTCACCTTCGGCCAGAACGAGGTGATGAAAAAACTCGCCGGCTGGGCCGCAATGCTCGCCGCCCCCACTCTCATCACCAGTTGGTACGGCATGAACTTCACCCACATGCCGGAGTTGGCAAAGCCGTGGGCTTATCCCACCATCATCATGGTGGTGGCCAGCGTGGTCGGCGTGATCTACGTCGCACTCAAACGAGCACGCTGGCTGTGAGAACCCCTATCTAAATCTGAGTCATTCATCGCGCTCGCGCTCCACCGCTCTCGCACAGTCGCTACTGGTATCCTTTTGCGCAGAACAAGCAAGTTATTATCCAGGGGAGCGCATGCGCAAAGAAGTAACCGTATTGGCGTTCGCCATTGTACTGATAGCGATTGCGGCGCTCTATTGGCCCGTTATCCACGCAGATTTCGTGTGGGACGATTGGCCAAGCTTTCACGATGAGCCGTGGCTGACTCAGGGCAACCTCTGGAAGCACTACATCTTCAACGGCTTCAACGGCTGGTCATTCTATTTCAGACCGCTTGTGCTCGCTTTTTTTACGCTCCAGCTACGCATCTTCGACGGTATGCCGGGGCCGATGCACGTGGTCTCGTTAACCTTGCATCTACTGAACACGATTCTGGTAGGCCTGCTTGCCTGGCACTGTGCCGGCACACGCACGAAGGAATCGCGATATCGCAGCTTCACGACCATTACGTGCATGGCTGTTTATGGCCTTCATCCCGCCCTGATTGAGCCAGTAGCCTGGATCGGCTGTCAGTTCGAACTGATCACCACCATGCTCATTCTGCTCGGCTTGCTTGCCAACCTGGGCATTCAGCACAAAGCAAGCCGGGCCGCAAGCGTATCAGCATTCTTCTTTCTTGCCGCGTGCTCCAAAGAATCAGCAATATCTTTCCCAATATTGATTGCCATTTTCGATTGGGCGTTCCGCCTCGATCCTACTCAAAGACAACCTGTAAAAGCCTTGCGTCAACTTCTAAGTGAAAATTGGCAGTCTTATGCGGGACTGCTTGGCGCAGGTGCAGCGTACTTGCTATTTCGCCACTGGGGATTGGGAGGCTTTATCGCCCATGCAGGGCAATCACCCATCACGCCACCGAATCCATTGAGCGGCCATCCTATCGCACGAATTCAAGAAGTTTGCGCCATCTACGTACACTATTGGCGCCTTATGGTCTGGCCCATGCCGGGAATAGGTCCAATTCACCCCCTCGACAGACACATCTTTCAAAGCATATCGACATCGGCTTTGATGATCGATGCACTGGCGATCAGTATCGTAGCGTCCGGGCTATATTTCAGCATCACGCGCCAAGCAAATGCTGGTTACATCGCACTCGCCGTAACAGCGTCATTACTTCCCGTTTTGCATATTTTTGGGGCTGATTTCGACATAAGCCTCTACCACGAAAGATATGTTATGACGGCTCTCGCCACGGCCTGCGGTATGTTTCCGCTGATATGGCCTCGCAATCTGCCCACACAGAGCCCCAAGCGATGGCTCGTATTGCCTTGCGTGATCGCTGCCACATTCTGGCTTATCTTTGCGGCGATCGACATTCGGCTGACGCTACCCATGTGGACAAACGATACCAACCTGTGGCGCTGGGCACTCAGCATGTATCCCCACGACTCCCAGTCCAGGCAAAATCTGCTCGACGCATATCTGCGAAACAAGGACGAAACCGGCTTCCGCAAACTTAGCATCACGATCATCGAAGACCGCGTCCCCTGCCGCTATTGCCTGCTGCTAATAGCAAGACATGCGGCGTTTGATAACGATGATCCGGTTACGGCGAGCATGGCACTGGACAAACTCAATCGCATCGGCCCCGACGTATCCAACTCACCTGCCCTGCAACTGTATCTTATGGCAACCGGACGCACTTATTTGCTGCAAGGTCGTTACGATGAGGCCGTCCGTACATTCGCCGAAGCCGTCAAGACGTATCCTTTCGACGCACCCGCGCAACTGTCCCTTGCTAATGCCCTGGCACTGGACGGCCAGTCCGGGCCTGCCCGCGAGATGGGTATGATTGGCATCGCCATGCTACCTGCTCGGCAACGCTCGGCAGCGTTAGCGTTGCTGAACGACAATATATCCAACGGATTGGCCCGCAGCGCCGGGGTTGAATCTGGTGAAAAGCAACAGGAGAGAGCCCGGTGATGCTGACCGAAGAGGACATCGTATCCACGCTCTCGCCACTCAATGGCGTCTACTTTCACATAGATGATTTGCAAGCATATGCCCACAAATTATTGATCAACGGAAAGTCCGTATGCACGTGGAGTGACGGCATCCTTATTTCATACGTACTCTTCTATGACAATGGCCCCGAAGTATTCATTTCGATGGTCTGGACAAACCCCAAGTTTCAAAACAAAGGCCATGCGACTCTTTTGCTAGAGGGCCTGATACGTGCCAGAACAAAACCCATTTCACTGGAGGTCGACGCAGACAATCCGGCCCGTCTCCTTTATCGAAAACTCGGATTTCGCTCTACGAGCACGAACATCTCACGAGAACGCATGACAGTGGACCGCCGCATTGCCATCATGCAGCCTTACGTCTATCCATATATAGGCTACTTTCAGCTGATAAACGCCACTGACTTTTTCGTTTTCTACGATGACGTCAACTATATAAAGCGCGGCTTTATCAACAAGAACAATATTCTACTGAATGGTGAAAAATTCAGCTTTACCATACCTATCGCAAATGCCAGCCAGAACAGACTGATCAAAGATACGCACCTTCTTGCCGATGATCGATGGAAGGACACTTTGATCAAACAGCTCATTCATGCCTACAAGAAGGCCCCATACTTCAATGAAGTCATGGCAAGCATCATAGAGGTAATCGAACAACCTCATGCCTCGATTGCCGATATGGCCATCACATCCATCGCGAGCGCCTGCAATTACCTGGACCTTCAATTCACTCACGCAAAGTCTTCCGACTTCTCCCCTGAGACGCAGGGAATGGAAAAATCCGAGCGACTTGTCGCCATTGCAAAAAAAGCAGGTGGCGAGCGTTATGTGAATAGCATCGGCGGCATGGAACTTTACAGCAAAGATGCCTTTACCGAGAAAGGCATGAATTTGTCTTTTCTTGAATCAGGGAATATCGAGTACCGCCAATTCGACGATGCTTTTCTACCCAGACTCTCCATCATTGACGTAATGATGTTCAACCATGCAGAGGCATGCAAAGATTTTTGCAGCAGATATTCAATCGTTTAAGGAACTTTTCTTTAGCTGCGACTTTTCTCCGATCTAAAACATTAGACCGGTGCTTCGCAGCCCCTCCTTTCATAGCTCGGAACTTGCCGCACACAGTGATCCGTTCGCTCCACGCTGCGTAGTCAGCTGCATAGGGGAACATCTCGTTGCCTTGATTCCTCTTTTAGCCGCTTAGATGCGGCACGCCCTTCCTCACGCGGCGTGCCGCGGTAGCGATCATGCGGCAGTAACGGGTTATCCACCCGGCTCAGGCGGGAGCGTGCCGGCGTACTGGCGCAGGTAGTAGAGCGCGGCGTGCAGGCCGCTGGCTTCTGACGGGATCAAAGGCCAGGGGCTGATCGGGTCGCGGGTGCGACCGATGCGTGCGCGTTTGTAGGCTTCGCTGTATTCCAGCAAGGCTTCGATGGTGCCGGTGGCATGGGCGACGCCAGCGATGCGCGCACGGTTGCTCAGCCGCTTTTGCTGCGTGCGGCTCAGTGGATAGGGCTGGTAGTTGGCGAACGGGAAGGATTCTGAAACGGGTTCGTTGCGAACCGATGGGCGTGCGTCTGCCGTATGATCTTGGGTAGCCATGATCAACTTCCTATGAGTTGGTTTTGGTTAGCGGATCGTGGGAGCTCGTTACTCTCACGGTCCGCGACTTCCACACATTGCTGCATGGGTCATCGACGTTGCTTGGTTAGCGTTCGCGTTGATGACGGTGCCAATTTATCAAATGAGCGCGCGGGACCCGTGTAGGGGATCGATGGCAGGTTTTGTACGTGTGGGCGCTGGGGGAATCGGGGTTTGCTTGCGGTACTGAGGCGTGCGCTGATGTGGGATCGCTGAAAAGCGGGAAGGAAAAGCTTTTCCTTCGGAAAAGTCGCGCAAGAGTGGCCCCTCACCCTGCCCTCTCCCCGAAGGGGAGAGGGAAAGGCTTGTTCTCCAGCGTCTACGTCTTACTTGGTCGTGGAGGTGGACGATGCGTCGGGCGCGGTCCACTTTTTCAGCCACGCGTTGACGGTTTCGTGCCACAGCACGCTGTTCTGCGGTTTGAGCACCCAGTGGTTCTCATCCGGGAAGGTGAGGAATTCGCTGGGAATGCCCTGACGCTGCAAAGCGGTGAAGGCGCCCAGGCCCTGGGTGATGGGAATGCGGAAGTCGTGGCCGGAATGCACCACCAGCATCGGCACGCGCCAATCCTTGACGTGATTGACCGGGTTGAACTTCTCGTAGTTCTCCGGCGCATTGAACGGTGTGCCGCCGTTTTCGTGTTCTTCGAACCACAGTTCTTCGGTGGCGTAGTACATCATGCGCGCGTCGAACACGCCGTCGTGGTCGACCAGGCACTTCCACGGTTTGTTCCACACGCCGGCGATCCAGTACGTCATGTAGCCGCCATAGCTGGCACCGAGGGCGCAGGCGCGATCGCTATCGAGGAAAGAGTATTTATCCAGTGCGGCTTGCCAGCCGAGCTTGAGGTCTTCCAGCGGCTTGCCGCCCCAATCGCCCGAGATGGAGTCGGTGAAGGCCTGGCCGTAACCGGTGGAACCGTGGAAGTTGATGGTGACCACAGCGAAGCCCTGGCCGGCGTAGGTCTGCGGATTCCAGCGGTAGCTCCAATCGTTGGTCATCGCGCCTTGCGGACCGCCATGGATGATGAAGGCGACCGGGTATTTCTGGCCGGCCTTGTAGTCCACCGGCTTCACCACGTAGCCCTGCACGGTTTCGTTGTTCCAGCCCTTGAAGGTGAAGAACTGGGCGTCGCCCATCTTGGCGTTCTTCAGGCGCTCGGCATTGAAATGCGTTACCTGCTTGAGGTCTTTGCCCGCGGCGGAAACCGTGTAGAGATCGGACGGACGCTTAAGGTCATCGCGCGCCAGCAGGATGCGATCGCCTGCCAGGCTGTAGGCGCTTACCGAGCCATCGGAGACCAGCTTGTCGACCTTGCCGCTGGTCACGTCCACGGCGAACAGCGGGTGCTGACCTTCGTCGTCGGCCGTGACGTACAAGGTTTTGCCGTCAGCGCTGACCTGCATGCTGCCGGGGGAGCGGTCCCAGGACGGGTCGATCTCGCGAATGCTGCCGGTGGACAGGTCCATGGCCATGATGCCGAAGCGGTCGGCCTCGAAGGCCGGGGTTTTCATCGCCAGGTAGTACAACGTCTTGCCGTCCGGCGAGGGCACCGGGAAAGCGTCCCAGGCCTTGTTGGCAGCGGTGAGGTTTTGCGGCGCGGCCGAACCATCGGCCGGTACTTTATATACGTCGAAATTGGTCGACCACGGCTCGCTGTTGCCAGCGATGCGTACGTCGAAGTACACCGTCTTGCTATCCGGCGAGTAGGAGAATTCGCTCTCGTCGCCAAATGGCTTGCTGGGGATATCGCCGTCGATGCCCTTGCTCAGCAGCGTGGGTTCGGCCGGCAGGCTGCCGTCGGCGCCGAAGCGGGCGATATAGAGCTGGTCGCGGCGGCCGTCGGACCAGTTATCCCAGTGGCGCACGAACAGCTTGGTGTAGAGCGTGCCGGTGGATTTGTCCTTGGCGCGGCCGTCCAGGCGCTCCTTGGTACAGGCCAGGTCGTCGCAGTCGGTAAACACGGCGTAGGAGAGCAGCACGCTCTTGCCGTCGGGCGAGAGTTTGTAGTCCTCGATATCCAGCGGGCCGTGGCTTATCTGCACCGGCTTGGCCGATGACAGATCCAGGCCGCTCTTGCCGGCAAAGATATCCAACCGCCACAGTTGCGCGATGTCACCGGCGGCCGCCACGTAATAAAGGCTATGCCCGTCGGACGACCAGCGGGCCGAAGAAGCCCCCTTCACCGCCAGCTTCACCGGCTGAGCGCCGGACTTGCCCAGGTCCAGCACATAGAGCGCATTGACCCCCTTGTTGGCCGCGTAATCGGTACTGCGCACGCTGAAAGCCGCATAGCGGCCATCCGGCGACAGTTGCGGGTCGCTGACGCGCTCCATCATCACCAGGTCGTGCACGTTGAAGGCATGCGGACCGTGGTTTTCGACCGGCACGCCGCTGGGCATGGGGGCCGCGGCAACGGGGAGCGCCAACGCCAGCATCAGCGCAGCAAACAGGGGCTTCATGGGAACTCCTTGAGAGGTAGTGCGGTAAGGCGCCGACGGTAAGGGGGGCGACGGCTTCACGCAAGCTCGGGCGGCCCGGGTGGCGGAAAACCGACACTCGCGGAACCGCGGAACCTATCACATTCCCCGGAAAAGCTTGGCACAGAACGTGCGACTAAACGGCCGATACACAGGGGAAAACGATATGTCGGACCGACGCACCACCGCAGGATTTACCTTGATCGAGTTGATGATCGTGGTGGCGATCATTGCCATTTTGGCGGCTATTGCCATACCGCAGTACGAGGTCTATGTGGCTCGCTCGCAAGTTACTGCCGGTCTGGCGGACATCACCCCTGGGCGCACTGCCTATGAACTGCTGATCGACTCCGGCGTTCAGACCAATGGCACCTATACGGATGTCAATAACCTCAACCTTCAACCAACCACACCGCGCTGCCTCATTTCGTCATCGCCGCTCACCAATGGTCAGGGCAGCATCACCTGCACGCTGATCAACTCATCAACCCTGATAACCAACGGCACCAGCACGATCACCTGGCAGCGAAGCGCCAGCGGCAGTTGGCAGTGCATCGCGGCCAACCTGCCCAGTGCGGCCCTGCCCCCTGACTGCACGGAGTGACGTTGACCCAATAGGCAGTGACCAATCACGTCACTCTCTGCCCAGGAGGGTCCATTCCACCCCGCGCTATTCGACATAGTCCACAGTTCCGCCCTTTGCGTCCCATCAAGCGCTTGTTGGGTACTGAGACCCCATGCACAATCCCTCCACCTCCCGTCACGGGGCTAGCCAGGAGCAGGAGGTATGGCATACATAGTGCTACCGCTAGCGAGAGCTTCCTGATTGTTCCTGACCTCGTGTTGGGGCCGGCACCGCAACAAGCGATGCCCGGGCGGGGCGCAGGGGGCGACTAAAAACGGTCATTTCGACCTAAACAGAGGAACCATCATGAAGAGCGTGCAGAAGGGCTTTACCCTGATCGAACTGATGATCGTGGTCGCGATCATCGCCATCCTGGCGGCTATCGCCATTCCGCAGTACCAGAATTACGTTATCCGCTCGCAGGTCACCCGCGTGATGGGCGAAACTGGCGACCAGAAAGTGGTGGTCGAAGATTGCCTCAATAACGGCATTACGGCTGTCGGCACGAGCCCTTGCCTTTCGACGGCGACCACGTCCGACCTGCTGGGTGCTGCCGGTACCGGTGGCAAACCGGTCATTGTCATGACTAGCGCGCCGGTGGCAACGATCACTTCCACTTTCGGCGACCATGCCAATACCGCCCTTACCGCTGCGAGCGCCTCGTTGGTTTGGACCCGCTCGGCGAGCGGCGCATGGTCCTGCTCGGTAACGGCAGCCATCGACAAGTATGCTCCGGCCAGCTGCCAGTAAGTTTAAGCATTGAGCAACTAATGCTTGACTGCAAAGGCCGCCACATGGCGGCCTTTGTCATTTCACCCAAATGCAATGATCGGTTATGCAAGAGCGCTCTTACCGCAGTCGTTTTATCCTAATCTCGCAACTGTTTGCCTTGCTGGCAATAACGGCACTGGTGTTTTGGCCAGGACTCAGTGGCGGCTTCATCTTCGACGACTACCCCATTTTCGCGGAGAACCCTGCCGTCCACGTCTCGGGCTGGCACTGGCAGGCATGGCAGAGCCTATGGGATTGGTCCAACTCCAATACGCAGCGCCCCCTGGCCATGTTCAGTTATGCGCTGAATTACGCTCTCGGCGGCAGTACCTGGGGTTTCAAGACGCTCAACCTGGCAATCCATTTACTAAACACCCTCTTGGTCTGGTTGCTCGTCCGCCGCTTGCTTGCGGCTGCGTGGCTGAAAACCCAGACCGACTTCATGCGCGTCGAATCTCCGGATACCGACATCTGGGCCTCTGGAATCGCCCTGGCCTGGGCCATCCACCCTCTACAAGTTTCTACAGTGATGTATGTCGTGCAACGGATGGAGCTGTTGGGCTTCACCTTCACACTGCTCGCACTGCTCGCTTACTGGCAGGCTCGGCAACGACAGCAAACAGGACAACTTGCATGGCCATGGCTGCTGTTAAGCGGCATAGCAATCCTGACAGGCTATTGTTTCAAGCAAACCGCCGTGCTCGCGCCAGGCTACGCCTTTTTGCTAGAGCTCACTGTATTGCGATTCAGAGCATCGCGGCCCAGCACCTGCAGAGCCTGGAAGATCCTCTATGCCGCGGGCTGTGTAGCTACACTGGTTATTTTTGTAGGCTACCTGCTGCCTCATTACGCAACCGCCGAGGCCTACGCCAAGCGCGATTACAGCGCATGGCAACGCGAACTCACGCAGCTTCGCGTGCTGTCGATGTATTTGGCTTGGTGCATACTCCCGCTACCCAGCCAGTTGCATTTCTACTATGACAACTACGCCGCTTCCGCCGGATGGCTCGATCCGTCCACGACATTGTTGAGTGGGCTGCTATTGCTCGGACTGGCTGGGCTAGCCGTAGCCGTGCGCTCACGCCGCCCCTTGATCGCGCTCGGCATAGGCTGGTTTTTCGTGGCGCACGCACTGACCAGCAGTCCGATACCGCTTGAGCTTGTGTTCGAGCATCGCAACTACCCCGCGCTGCTGGGAATCGTCATAGCCGCCACCGACCTGCTTTGGCTGGCCACTCGCCAAAGGCCTCCACGACTCGCAGCCACGATTGCATGCGTACTCCTGCTAAACCTGGGCTTTTTGACTACCTTGCGGGCTGCGACGTGGGGAAACCCCGTGCAACTCGCCATGACGCTCGCGCAAGACAACCCCTGCTCACCACGGGCCGCCCTGGATCTCGCAAGGCGCTTCGTAGAGCTGTCTAACGACAACCCCAATTCACCGATTTATTCGCTAGCCATTGATGAGTTGGAGCGCGGCGCGAAGCTGCCAAACGCATCCCCCTTGCTGGAAAACGCCCTTATTATCCAAGCTGCCAATCATTCCGGGCTGGACAGCACCCCTTGGTGGTCAAGCCTGGATCACAAGCTTCAGTTCTCCCCGCTTGGGCCCGAAGCCTATCTGGCGCTCCATGGCCTGTTACAAGCCAGACTCGTCCACGGCATAAACATCGATGCAAAACAACTCGCGCTGGCTTACCAGATTGCACTTAGCCGCAACCCCAACCGGGTGAGCCTTCACCTGGAATACGCAGAACTGGCACAAGGCCCACTCGCAGACCGCCCCCTAGCGACTGCCGAATGGAAAAAAGCCGTGATCCTGCAAAAAGATGTTCCCAACTACGCTAGTGGGCTGGCGGGGTATCTGATCCAAAATCATCTCGACCGCGAAGCGGTTGAAGTCATCGACGAAGCATTGAGCATCCATCCGCCTTTGGTCGATACACCAACCCTCCTGAACTTGCGGTCCCAGGCCGAACTTGCGACGAAGCGCCAAAACGAGCCATCCGGGACCTGATACTGCCAATATCAAGCGGTATCACGCACTTAAGCGTTACGAGCAGGCGGCCATTATGATAGGGCGATGAGCCCAACGTCTGACCACACAACTCAAGCAACAGCGGAACCGCCGCCGAAACTTCATCTCGGAAGGCAGGCGAGCATCTTCCGGGCCAACTGGTTCAATGGACGACTGCTGTTGCTCGCTGCACTTTGCCTGACGACTATGGCCTATTGGCCTGGGCTCTCCGGCGGTTGGCTATTTGATGACTATCCCAATATCGTCGACAACCCCGGGGTACAGCCAAACCAGCTCGATACAGCGTCGCTGGTGCGCGCAGCATTGTCGTCACCATCGAGCGACTTCAAGCGCCCATTGGCGTCATTGAGCTTTGCGCTCAATTACAGCTTCACTGGCCTCGATCCCTATTGGATGAAGGCCACCAACCTAATTATTCATCTGCTCAACGGTTGTCTCGTTTTCTTTCTCTCCCGACTGCTTTTGAAGTCAGCACGCCCGCATGCCTCAGAACGTAGTGCTGAAACAATCGCCGCCTGGGTAGCGGCATCCTGGCTGTTGCTGCCAATTAACCTCACTGCCGTTCTCTATACAGTCCAACGCATGGAGAGCCTGGCAAATCTGTTTGTCTTGCTAGGGTTGATTGGGTATGTGCATGGTCGCGTAAAATTGCTGACGCTTCCATCTGCGAATAATTTAGGCGCGATTGCACTTTGCACGGTAAGCCTAATAGGCGCGACCGCAATGGGCGCGACCGCAAAAGAAACAGCCGTAATGCTTCCGCTCTATGCCTTTCTATGCGAGTGGGCGCTATTTGGATTCTCCCGTGTCGGCAACCACGGCAAAGATTTCGAAGACCAGCACCATACCGCCCCGCCGAGATCGCGTCACGACGTTCGCATCATCACGTTATTTGTAGTGACTCTGTGGCTTCCATTAGGCCTTGGACTTGCGTGGTTACTGCCGGGAATCCTGAATCCCGCCTCTTGGGCAACCCGCGACTTTACGCTGCATACCCGCCTACTCACAGAAGCCAGGGTAGTTGTCGACTACATCGGCTGGATACTCTTTCCAACGATTGACACGCTGTCGTTCTATCACGACGACATTGCACTTTCGACCGATTTGCTGTCTCCCTGGACTACTCTAACAAGCCTCATCGCATTAGCCATGCTCGTAGCTCTCGCTCTATGGCTACGCAAGCGACGCCCTTTAATCACCTTGGGCATTGCCTTTTACCTGGCCTGCCACGTCCTCACTGCAACGATCATTCCCCTGGAACTGGTCTATGAACATCGTAACTACTTCGCCAGCTTCGGCCTGATGCTGGTGGTGGTTCCGCTGCTTGCCCCAGAAGGGTCGCAACAGGTA
The DNA here is from genome assembly GCF_016904945.1 of Dyella mobilis. GTDB lineage: Bacteria > Pseudomonadota > Gammaproteobacteria > Xanthomonadales > Rhodanobacteraceae > Dyella_B > Dyella_B mobilis. Next base: position 54,113 of record NZ_JADIKF010000039.1, on the reverse strand, counting down.
GGTGCCGACAACTATCGAGTAAGGCGATTGCTAGCAGTGCTGTTAATCAGCCTAATAACCTATTGGACCACTCTCACAACCATAACCGCGTGCGCATGGGGAGATCCCCTCAGATTGGCCGAAGCGTTAGCCGCGCGCGATCCATATTCGCCACGCGCTCAATATGAGCTTGGCCGTACTTACGTCATTTATTCTCACTACAACCCAAACTCACCGTTTACATTGCTCGCCTACTCCGCGCTTGAGCACGCGGCCAGTATTCCGGGTTCGTCCGTGCTTCCCGAACAAGCCCTGATATTCATGAGCTCGAGAATGGGCATGCCCACCAAAGCGAAATGGTGGTCAAGCATGGATCAAAAGCTAAAAACGCACCGAATCGCCGTTCAGGACGAAAGCTCCCTGCAAACGCTTACTGAATGCCTAAGAGACAAAACCTGCATTTTTCCGCAGGAATATCTTGGCAAAGCATTCGAAGCAGCCCTCACCCACCCCCAGCCCAGTGCTCGACTCCTGGCAATGTACGGCGACTATTCCTGGAACATTCTTCGGAATGAAGCACAGGGAGAACAGTATCTGGCCGAGGCTGTCGGCAAGGCCCCTACTGAGCCCGCCTACCGAATTTCCCTGATACGCATGCTCGCCGCCGAAGGCAAGTATGGCGAAGCCAACGCATCGCTTGCGCAACTGCGATTGCTGAATATCGGGGGGCGATTGACTGACAGCTTGAACGAACTACAGGCGCTTCCCGGCATGCGTAACCAGGTGACACCAGGCCAGTCCTCTGTTCCTTGAACAATTGACATAGCGGTCAACGATAAGCGTTAGCTCAATATTTGAAACCACGCGTCAGGTCCGACCAGCATTCCACCATGACAGCCATCCTCCCTGACAATATGCGCATCCTATTCATCAGCACGTCCTATCCCAAAGACCTCAAAGACTGGCGTGGTGTATTCATTCGTCACGTCGCGGGCGGACTAAGCCGGTTGGAACACGTCAAATTAAGCATCTGGGCACCACCGGGCGAATTGCCGCCCGATGTGCAATCAGTCACAAATATTTCCGATGATGTCTGGCTGTCTCGTCTAATGGCGGCGGGCGGCATCTCGCATCTCGTTCGCAGCGGCGGCGTTAAAGCCATGAGCGCGCCATTTGTACTGCTCTACAGGCTTCGAAAGGCCTATGAGCGCGAATCCCACAACGACATCTATCACATCAACTGGCTGCAGTGCGCCTTGCCTCTTCCCGACGATGGAAAACCTGCCGTCATCACCGCTCTTGGAAACGATCTGAAACTACTGAAGCTTCCTCTAGTACGACCGTTGCTCCGTCGGGTCATGAAAAACAGGAGGGTCACCATCTGCCCTAATGCGGAATGGATGCAGGCACCTCTTGAAGCGGCTTTCGGCGATGTCGCGCGCGTTCGACCCATATCATTTGGCATTGACAAATGCTGGTACGACATTGAGCGTCAGATCGACTCTTCACAACCCAAGCCCTGGCTCGCCGTTACTCGTCTCACCCACGACAAGCTAGGCCCACTATTCGAATGGTCGGAAAAAATCTTTCAACAGACTCAGCGTGAATTGCATCTATTTGGCCCGATGCAGGAACAGATATCAATTCCTTCATGGGTCCATTACCACGGCTCGGCATCACCCGACGATCTCGCTGCAAAATGGTTTCCAAACGCCTGTGGACTGATTACGCTGAGCCGCCACGCGGAAGGCCGCCCGCAAGTAATGCTTGAAGCCATGGCTTCCGGCCTCCCCATCATAGCTTCCTCCATGTCGGCGCACGCCAGCATTGTTTCACACGGCAGCACAGGATTTTTGTGCGAGTCGCCTCAAGAATATGAACGCGCCGTAGAGCGATTGGAAGACCCATCAACTAACCGGTCGTTCGGGCACGAAGCCCGAAGATGGGCGTTGCAAGAGTTTGGCACCTGGGACGACTGCGCCGGCCGCTACGCAGACATCTATCGCCAATTATTCGAGAATCATTCACATGCGTAATCACACCGTGATTCTTGGGGCCGGCGGCTTCATTGGGCGACATCTCGTAAACGCGCTGGCCCCCGTCAGCAAGAAGCTCACCGCACTGGTTCGACATCCTATCGACTTTGGCTACGCTAACGTCGAGACAGTGACGGGCGAATTCAAAGCCCCCGAAGACTTCTCCGCGGTACTCACGCCAGGATGCGATGTAGTTCATCTGGCATCCGTATCCACACCAGGAAGCTCCGCTGGGAAACCCACGCCTGAATTGCAAGGCAACATTCAGATAACCACGGCACTTCTGGAAGCACTGCAGAACCGCTCCGATGCAAAGCTTCTTTATATGTCATCAGGGGGCAGCCTTTATTCTGGAAATATCGAAGGAGAGGCTAGCGAATCTTCGCCGGTGAACCCGCGCTCCTATCATGGTGCCGGCAAATTTGCGTCTGAATGGTTCATTTCCGCCTGGTGCCAACAATACGAGGCGACCGCCACAGCACTTCGCCCGTCCAACATTTACGGCCCCGGACAGCCTGAGCGAGCTGGATTTGGCATTATCCCGGCCGCATTAGGTAAGACGATTCGCGGCGAAATGCTGCCCATTTGGGGAGACGGAACCACTGTTAGAGATTACTTGTACATCGACGACCTGATAAGTCTTTGCTTAAAGATCGTCGAGAGCCCCATGCCCAGGGGATTCAGCGTATTGAACGCTGGCAGCGGCTTAGGAATCAGCCTGAACGAGCTGTTAGACCTCGTTGAAAAGGTGACCCGGATGCCGTTAACGCGGCAATACACATGTAGTCGAGTTGTCGACGCCAAGCGCGTCGTACTCGACAACAATCTGGCAAGGTCTCGCTATGGCTGGATGCCAGCCACCACGATCGCCCGAGGCTTGGAGCAGACATGGAACTCGTACAGACTTACGCACCGGTAAGCCGGCCCGAGAATCCCACGTGCTCGGTGTGCATAGCCAATTACAACGGGCTCTCGCTGCTCAACGAATGCTTGAAGTCCGTAATGAATCAATCGGGAGAGCTGGATCTCGAAATCATAGTTCACGATGATGCATCGACTGACGAATCAGTCTCATATCTCCGAAAAAACTTTCCCAATATATCGATTCTGGCGAGCACCGAAAATGTTGGATTTTGTGTCAGCAACAATCGCATGGTGGAGTTTGCGAGAGGCAAATACATCTTACTTTTAAACAATGATGCGGCACTGGAGTCCAATGCGATCGAAACGCTACTGACAGCGTCGCAAGCACAGCCTTCAGAAGGAATTCTGACGCTGCCTCAGTATGACTGGAAGACTGACGTGCTAGTTGATCGCGGGTGCTTCTTGGACCCCTTCCACAATCCGGTACCCAACCTGGACATAGGCCGCGTTGACGTGGCCATGGTCATAGGTGCTTGCATGTTCATGCCTAGAAAGCTTTGGCATGATCTAGGCGGATTCCCCACCTGGCTCGAGTCTATCGCTGAAGACATGTATCTCTGCTGCGCAGCCAGGCTTCAAGGTATACCCGTGCAAGTTACAAGAGATAGCAGGTATCGCCATCTTCAGGGGAAAAGCTTTGGCGGCAATCGCGCAGATTCAGGGCGGCTTTCCACGACATTTCGCCGCCGCCGACTAAGCGAGCGCAACAAGACGGCCGTTTTGTTGGTGTGCACGCCCACCGCATTGGTTTGGCCGCTATTTGGACTACACATGGCGTGCCTAATTCTAGAAGGTGCTGCACTCACCCTGATTCAGCGAAACACGCGAATCTGGAAGGATATTTATGCCCCAGTTTTTTCATTTCTACGAAGCAACGGGCGCTCTATTCTAGTGAGACGAAAGGGCATGCAACAAAAAAGAAATGCATCTCTTCGCTCATATGCAAACACCTTTGTTCCGCTCCCACAAAAACTAAGATTATTTTTTAAACACGGCCTACCCACCATACGATAAATATTCATTCTCTACGAAAGAGCATAAAGGGCTCGAACAAATTGACTCCATTTTTAATGGGATCTACGCCCGGAAGAAGCTCTTCGTGGCTACGCACCATCGAAGACAAACCTGAAGCGCTGAATCGCTCAAATATATCTTTACCGTAAAGCCTGACGTGATCTTCCTGTCCATAGGCCATCAATCTGGCCATCTCACCCTGAATCCCGTCATCCTGCCAGGTTCGCTGAAGTTTACTGCTAAAAGGCGTTTGCAGTATTGCGTACCCTCCAGGCCTCAGCACTCGATATATTTCCGAAAGAGCCTGCATGTCGTCGTCCACGTGCTCCAAAACGTGATTCGCAATCAGCAAATCAAATGATGCAGATTCAAAACCCGTATTGAGTATGTCGATACGCTCTAGCTCGGGCCTGGAAGGATATAAATCGCATCCGACGTAACGCGACACACCTATTGCCGAAATCAGCCTGGACAACCGCTTTTCTGGTGCAAAATGCACTATCTGCATACTAGAAAGCCGGGACAACAGGCCAGTGGCTTCTAAATACATGTACAAGTGCCGTTCGCGATCATGCGCACCACACCGAGGGCATTCGAAGTTATCGACATCACTACCAATCCAATCAAGGCTTCGCATGAGCGGGGAAACGTCGACAACTCCCCCTCTGTAAGGCAAAAAGCCCCACACATTGTGACGACAGATCACACAATAGCGCCGACCGAACGGAAGCCAGCCAAGCGTACCGTACTGAATCAGCTTGAGTAATTTCATAGCTTGTTTTTTAACCTACCGGCGATAGAGAACTTTTTCGTTGCGAACAAGCCTACCCCATGCTTCTGAACAAATAACGCGCAGAATCGAGGACAAGGTTAGCAGCACCTCAACCACGGAACCGTAGGGTGAAACCTCGAATACGCGAGGCGCCCACTCACGAATCAAACTCCAACGCCGCATTCTTATTGCTCTAAATGTAACCCGGCGAAGAAAATCCGCCATCCCCTTTGCGAAATCGATGTCAGAGACCTTCGCCCTTGGAACATCCATCAGGGCCTCCCAGTAAAGCTGTCGAATTCGGTCATTTGCATTCAGAACCATCGATCCTGTCGAATTGACTCGATATCCAACCAGTGGCTCTGCTATCTGTGCGACAAACCCGTATCGGGCGTAGCGCAAATGCGCTCTGTAATCGATAAAAGGACCTTCGATTGCTGCAACATCCTTGATCAACTCCGCACGAGTGCACATTGAGCTTGCATTGAGGAAATTCCCTCTCCGCAGCAATCCCGCCAAATCCAGCTCCAAATCTCGAACATCATTAAAAAAACCCGTCTGGCCACCTGATTCATTGACAGTAAACGCATTGGTGTATACCGCCGCACATCCCGGATTGCTCTCGAGGAATGCAAGCTGCTTCTTCAATTTCCCCGGAAGCCAGTAGTCATCACCATCCAAATGCGCAACGAATTCACCCTTCACTCTTGCAAGAACAGCCTGGATATTCTCGGAAGGCCCAAGGCGAGATGCATTGCGCACATATCGAATCACTCCCGGATGTAAGTCAGCCAACTCTTTTACGATCGAGCCCGTTCTGTCACTGGAGCAATCATCCCCCACCAGGATTTCCAGCGAAACATCGGGACCTTGCGCCAATACGCTTTCCACGCACTGGCGAATATAGCTCTCTTGATTGTATGTAACGATACATACGGAAATGAGTGGGCTACGCATATCACTCCAAGCGATTGCAGCGCTTTGTCAAAATATTATGGAAGCAACTTAATCGCCGAGCTTTCTTGAAGAGGTAGCGACGATCAACTCAGCAACATCACGAACCGCCTTCAATCGGAACACAAACGTCGCAAAGAAATACAGTGATCCACCCAAGATGACGAGCCCGACCAGCTTTTCCGCCGGCGACGCATGCCAAGTTTGAGAGACCAAATACACGACTAGCGCCATCAACCCAGCCACCACCAGTGGAGGTGAAAAGTCCAACAACTGCTCAACGAAGCCATACTGCAGGAATCGCTTCGAATAGTGTGCATTTATGAATAACGCCAGCACGCTAAAAATCACCTGACTCCAAGCAACCCCCAACACCCCAAACAAAGCTCCGATGCATGTCAGCACAACACCCAGCACTTTCTTGATGACCTCCAACCGAAGCATAAGCTTGGAGTGCCCCTGAGCCATGAGCACGTTGAGGTTTATTACGTGAAGCGGGAGAAGTATGCAGGCCAGACACAGCACCCGCAAAGAAGGAACAGCCGGAAGCCACTGCGCGCCAAAAAGGACCCTCACCAGGGGGTCGGCCAAAGCTGCCATACCAAACATGGCGGGTGCATTGATGAGGATCACTCCCCTCACTGAAAGCTGAACCCCTCTCCTCAATTTCGACTTATCGTCTGCAGCGAATGAGAACATGGGCAGCGCCACCCTCGTTAACACTCCGACGAGAAAAGCACCGGGAAGCTGGGAAGTATTGTCAGCGTTGTTGTAATAGCCGAGTTCGCGCGCGCTATATAGCTTTCCGATCACCAGGGTATAGAACTTGGCGTAAACCACATCGAGTACACCGGATACCAAATGGTATCCGCCGAAACCAAATAATTTTTGTGCTGACGATGCGCTCCACACCCACGCAGGCCGCCAAGGATGCCAGACCCAAAACAAGCAAGTGGATACGGCCGTCATTGTCACGATCTGGGCCACAAGAGCCCAAACCCCGTAACCATTTAAAGCCATCAAAATGGCGACGCATCCGGACACAACGGCAGAAACTAGGCCAACGCGCATTTGAAGGCGAAAATTGAGCTGCTTGGTCAGCAATGTGCGATGAATGGTACCAAGCGCCCCCAAAAAGACGTTCACTGCCATCACGCTCATAAGTGATGAAAGCACTGGTTGAGCGTAGAAGATGGCTACCAAGGGCCCAATGGCACAATAAGCCACGGCCACAACAACGCCAATCACCAAATTGCACCAGAAAACAGTCGACTCGTCGACGTGATCGACCCGCTGGTTTTGTATGAGGGCAGCGGAAAATCCACCATCCACGACTGCCGTTGCAATCCCCGTAAACAAAGTAAGCAAAGCAACGGTACCGAAGTCAGTGGGACTAAGCATTCTGACCAAAGCGATCGTAAATAAAAACTGCATCGCTTGCCGCAGGATAATATCCGCACCACTCCACATCGTGGCGGAAAGAGCTCGAGCCTTTAGCATTTACTAGCACTTTTCATGGGCCAAACCCTTGTTGCCTACGAGCCATTTTCTACCAAATCTGTCGCCCAAGCCCCTTCGACGACCAACCGCCCCTCGCACCTTGCCCTATGCGCAACACTGATCGTTGTTGATCATGTGCGCAGCGAACACCCTGAACGTAGTGTGATATTCAACAAAGCCGACTGCATCACTACCTGAACCACTTGCACAAAAAGTCGAGCCATACAAACCCATAATTATTTCGTTGAAACGTAACGCCACGTGTCCCTCTGCTACACCGCGATGCGCTGCGCAATAATCGACACGATTGTCGCAACATCGTCGGCAGATATGGCCGTACCCGTGGGTAGCACGATTACACGCTGTGCTACTCGCTCAGTATTGGGCAACACCAATGCCGAATGAGGAAACAACTGACGATATGGACTCATATTGTGGCACCCAGGCCAAAAATACTTTCGGACCAGCACGTTCTCGGCGTGCAAGGTGTCAACCAGATCGTCTCGGCTACAAGGACAGTCTTCCCCCACCTCCAATACGACATATTGAAAGTTATTTCGCCTACTTTCGTCGAAATCGAGCACACTTAGGCCCGGCAAGTGGGAAATTGCGTCTTTATAAGCGTAGTAGTTGCGGCGATTCACCTCGATAACCGAATCGACGTAATCAAGGTTGGACAATCCCATTGCCGCGCATACCTCCACCATCTTACCGTTGGTGCCAGGATGAATGACGTTGTCGTAGCCGGCAAAGCCGAAGTTACGCATTAGCCGCACGGCCTGAGCAAGATCTCCGTCGTTAGTTACAACGGCCCCACCTTCAAAGGTATTAAAGAACTTCGTGGCGTGAAAGCTCAGCACTTCGCAAGCACCGAAACTACCAATGAAACGTCCACCGTAATCACAACCAAAGGCATGAGCTGCATCAAAAAGCAACTTCAAACCATGCTCATCAGCTATTTTCTGCAGAGCCTCGATAGGTGCTGCACGACCCCATAAATGCACGCCAATAATGCCAGTCGTCTTGGGCGTAATCATACGCTGCACGGCCACCGGATCGAGATTGTGTGTGCTCGGATCGATATCGGCAAAAACAGGAGTAATCCCTTGCCAATGTAATGCGTGCGCCGTCGCAATAAAGGTATATGAGGGCACAATGACCTCACCCGAAAGCCCCAGAGCACGAATAGCGATCTCCAGGGCAATGGTGCCATTACACATGGCTACACAATGTGCAACTCCCAGCTGCTCAGCTATGCGCCGTTCGAACTGTTGCAAAAGCGGCCCATTGTTGCTGAACCAATGGCGATCGAACATCTCACCTGCCAAACGCAAGAACGTGTCGCGGCTACCAACATTGGGGCGCCCTACGTGCAGAGGTTCGGAATAAGCTGGGGACGCGCCGTAAATGGCCAGGTCGTCACTGGAACGAATTAATTTCATGTCCTGCATCCATCAGTTAACTCAACGACGTAAATAAACACTGCGTCTCCAAAAGGCCGGCTCAACATGCAGAACAAGCATCTGAGCGCGCATCCATTTATCGATCGCGCTGCCGCGTGTAGGTAAGCGCTGTAATTTGCTCCGAGACCAGTCCGATCAGGAAGACTATTACTGACGCACTCCACATCAGGGTGCTCATATTCGTCAGCCGCCCTTCATGGAGAAAGGTCCATGCATAGTTGAGCAAACCGAGCATGAAAAAGCAGGCACTCGCTGGAACGAATAGCTTGAGCGGTGAATAGAGCGTGGCGATCTTGAAAATGATCAGCAGAAATCGGATACCGTCCCGAAGAGGGCGGATATGACTTTTGCCCACGCGTTGTGCAGCCTTAATGGGCAAATAAGCCAGCGGATATGCGCTGCGAAAGAACGCCATAGTGCTGGTCGTGGGATAGCTGAACCCGTTGGGCAAAAGGTGCAGAAATTCCCGAAATTTATCTGCGCGTACTGCGCGGAAGCCTGAAGTGAGGTCGGCGACCGGGTGCCCCGTCATTCGTGTTGCCAGCCAGTTGTAAAGCGTATTGGCCAGACCTCGCCCGACACCCGCCTGGCTGCCCCAATCCCTTGCCCCTACGACCATGTCGTAGCCTTGTTCCAGTCGTTCGAGCAATCGGGCAACGTCAGCCGGGTCGTGCTGACCATCTCCGTCCATGAAAACCAGAATATCGCCCGCAGCGGCTCGCGCCCCTCTCTTGATAGCCGCACCATTGCCCATGGAATAAGGCGAGCTAATGCATTGGACTCCGCTCTGAGCGCAAACGGTACGCGTATCATCGGTAGAACCATCGTCCACGACAATGATTTCTGCAACCGGCTGCGCGGCCTTCAGGCGCGGCAACAACCCTGCCAGGGCAGAGGCTTCATTTTTGGCGGGCAAAATAATACTGAGACGAGACAAACTGGGTCACTCCCCTGGATGTTGGCAAATCATACCTCGGGCACATCCTTGCAGACATGACGGGAAACTCAATCGGACGACCAAAGCCGCACATCACCAGTTGCCTGTAGACTTCGAAAGGAATTACCTATCCAACAGGGTATTGCGTTGTCGACTCCATTCACCACATCCCGCCCTGGCGGCACCCTTATCCTTTGTTTCGTTGCTGCCGCCGCTGCGCTTTTCGTCGCACTGGTCTACTGGCCCGTTTCGCATGCCCAATTCGTTTGGGACGACATTATGAATTTTCAGCGATCTGGGGGCTTGCGTCACGGCAACGACTGGCAACACCTTATTTTTCGCGGCTTCAATGGCTTCGTGAATTATTTTCGTCCGCTGGTGGTAGCGCTATTCACCCTCGAAGTACGCGCATTTCAAGTAACGCCCGGCCCCATGCACGTAATCTCGCTGATGGTCCACATTGTCAATACCTTGTTGGTGGGCCTGCTCGCCATGCACCTGAGTGCCGGCGAGTCCCGATCCGGCCAGCATTGGTTTGTCATGACATTGGCCATGCTTCTCTATGGCTTGCACCCCCTACTAGTCGAACCCGTGGTTTGGATCGACTGTCAGTTCGATCTGATCGCCACCTTGTTCATGCTGCTCGGACTACTGCTTAACGCCAGCCTGAAACGCAACTTTCCGCGAATGCTTGCCGTTGCTCTGTGCTTTTTTCTGGCCGCTTGTTCAAAAGAATCTGCCGCACCATTTCCTCTTTTTATCGTGGTATTCGATTGGCTTAAGTTGCCAATCAGCAAAAGCACCCCGAAATTGGCGCAATTACAAAGTCTAATTAGCCGAAATTGGCCAGTTTATGTCCTGACCCTGGTAGCAGGTATTACCTATCTTTTCTTGCGACACTGGGCCCTTGGCAGCCTCGCCTTGGAAGCAGGGACTGACCAGCTACCAGCGCTGCCTCGAGCACAACAAGCCAGCTTTCTATATCTGCGCTATTGGCGCATGTTTTTCTGGCCCATGACAGGAATGGGCCCCCTCCACCCGATCGACAGCATTCAATTCTTCAATTTCAGCAGCATGTCGATATTGAGGGACGTGGGTGCAGTTAGCATGGTTCTGATAGGCTTTATCCTCACGCTCCGACGCTCTTTCACCGGCGGACTAATCCTCGTCGTGACGTTTTCTTTGCTACCTGTATTACACGTCCTAGCAGCCAACGTCGACGCCAGCCTTTACCATGAACGCTATGCCATGACCGCGCTAGCTATCGCTTGCGCCATGGTACCAGGATGCTTGCAGGAGACCCCTATTCCAGCCAACATCCGTGATGTCTGCTCGATAGCAGCTCTCGTTGCGCTAGCGGCATGGATAGCCCTATCGATAATGAACATCAGACAGACAATTCCACTTTGGTCATCCCAACTAAAATTATGGGAGTGGGCGTATCAAGAGAATCCGACTTACGTCGGCGCAAAAGATCAGCTAATCACCGCATATATCGGGGCAGGAAAAAACGAGAAAGCGACCTACATTATAAATGATGTAATTGCTCGGAGCGAAAACTGTCCGATGTGCATGCTTAATGGGGCAAGCATGGCTCTGAAAGAAGGAAAAGCGGATCTTGCGGAATTTTATTTATCAAAAATAAAAAATCCGAACGAACTTCGTTTCAATAACGCCACTTACGATTTCTATCTAATAGATCAAGCGGAAGTGCTGATCTTACGAAACCGGGCAGCGGAGGCTGAGCCCATCTTGCGGCAAGCCATAGCAGCAGATGGCTCGGACCCTGAACCTCAATTTACACTAGCCGTGGCATTGGCATTGCAGGGAAAAATCTTAGCCGCAAAAAGCGCGCAAAAATCGGCGATGTCCCTTTATGTGCCCGACGGAACGGAGCGCGCGCGGCGAGAGGAGACCTTCACAGCGCTACTGGATTCCCTCCAAACCACTTCGGGGAAGGGGGCCGACGTAACAAGGAACTGACGAAGACATCGCACATCCTGTTCCACCATTCTCTCCCATTGCTCCTTTACGACCGCTCATCGTCTCATCGATCATGAGATGTCACTGATCACGCCATAGAGGCATAGGGGCATCCCATGGCCGAAAGGACTGATGTGCGGTAAATTCCCTTCCAATCAGGGGGCTGGACCAGATTCGTTATGTCATCGCAACTACAACCATCCGTCGCGGGGCTCTCGGGCATGGCCCGCCGTCTGGTCGCCGAGGGCCTGCTACCGGAAGCGGATGCGCGCAAGGCCGTTACCGACTGCAGCCAAAACAAGAAAACTCTGACTGCCTGGCTGCTAGAGCAGAACTTGGTTGACAGCACTCGGCTGGCCCAGGTGGCCTCGGCTGAGTTTGGCATGCCTATGCTTGACGTAACCTCGTTGTCCCCTTCGAGCATGCCCAAGGGACTAATCAGCCAGGAGTTGATCACCAAACATCAGGTGCTCCCGCTGATCCAACGTGGCAAGCGCCTGTTTGTTGGCATTGCCGATCCGATGCAATTGCATGCCCTGGACGAGATCAAGTTCCACTCCAATTGCATGGTAGAGCCGATCTTGGTGGAGCGCATACAGCTCAACCGGGCGATCGACGCGGCGATCAGCGCGATGAGCAGCGCCATGCCCGATCTGGGCGGCGGCGACCTGGATGAGCTGGCGCTGGAGGGCGGCAGTGACGAGGAAGGCAGCAGCTCCGGTAGTGATATCGACGCCAACGCCGATGCTCCAGTAGTGAAGTTCGTCAACAAGATCCTGGTGGACGCGATCCGCCGCGGTGCCTCGGATATCCATTTCGAGCCTTTCGAATCGCAGTACCGCGTGCGGTTCCGCATGGACGGCATGTTGCGGGCGATGGCCTCCCCGCCCCAGAAGCTGGCTAACCGCATTTCAGCACGCCTGAAAGTGATGGCCGGGCTGGATATCGCCGAGCGCCGCGTGCCTCAGGACGGACGCATCAAATTGAACCTGAGCAAGAGCCACGCGATGGATTTTCGCGTGAGCACCCTGCCCACGCTGTTCGGCGAGAAGGTGGTGCTGCGTATCCTGGACAGCTCATCGGCCAAGCTCGGCATCGACAAGCTGGGCTATGACGATGATCAGAAACAGCTTTATCTGGATGCCATGCACAAGCCTTACGGCATGGTGCTGGTGACCGGCCCTACGGGCTCGGGCAAGACCGTGTCGCTTTATACCGCTTTGAATATCCTCAACACCGCCGAGCGCAATATCTCCACGGTCGAAGACCCGGTGGAAATCCGTGTAGAGGGGATCAACCAGGTCCAGCAGAACACCAAGCGAGGCATGACTTTCGCTGCCGCGCTGCGCTCGTTCCTGCGCCAGGACCCGGACGTGATCATGGTGGGCGAAATCCGTGACCTGGAGACGGCCGAAATCGCCATCAAGGCCGCCCAGACCGGTCACATGGTGCTGTCCACGCTGCATACCAACGACGCGCCACAGACGATCGCCCGCCTGATGAACATGGGCATCGCGCCTTATAACATCACCTCTTCGGTCACCCTGGTCATTGCCCAGCGCCTGGCTCGCCGCCTGCATGGCTGCAAGAAGGTGCAAAACTTGCCACCACAAGTGCTGCTCGACGCTGGCTTTACGCAAGAGGAAATCGACGCCGGCCTTACGCTCTATGAAGCAGGCGGATGCGATGAATGCAACGAAGGCTACAAAGGGCGCGTGGGCATCTATCAGGTGATGCCGATGCTGGAGGACATCCAGAAGATCGTACTGCAAGGCGGCAACGCCTTACAGATTGCCGAAGTCTCCCGCAAGGCCGGCATCAACGATCTGCGCGCCTCGGCCTTGAAGAAGGTCAGGGATGGGGTCACCAGCCTGGCCGAAATCGACCGCGTCACCAAGGATTGAGTATCCGGTCAACCTTTCGGGGCAGTGGGATGTCGGACTTGCGCCAGACACCTCGAAACCCTGCCTAGAAGTAACGTAAGCTCGAGATATACCTGCCCGGCTTATCGCCGGAGCCGGACCGGATCATTGGGGGATGGGCATGGCCACCGTAACAGCCGCTAAGAACGTTCGCACGCAGGCCGCGCAGCGCGCCGAAGTGACGCAGATGCCGACCTATGATTGGACCGCGCTGGACAAGCGCGGCAAGGTCATGAAGGGGTCGATGCAGTCCAAGAATGCGACCTTGGTGAAAGCCGAGTTGCGCCGCCAGGGCATGAATCCCCAGAACGTCAAGGAGCGGTCGAAACCGCTGTTCGGTGGCAACGGCAAATCGGTCAAACCCCGTGACGTGGCCATCTTCAGTCGCCAGATCGCCACCATGATGGCCTCGGGCGTACCCATGGTCCAGGCCTTCGACATCATCGCCGACGGCCAGAGGAACCCCCGTTTCAAGACCATACTTGTCAATGTGAAACAGGGCATCGAAGGCGGATCTTCGCTACATGAAGCACTGGGCTTGTATCCGATACAGTTCGACGAGCTCTATCGCAACCTCGTGCGCGCCGGCGAATCAGCAGGTGTGCTCGATACCGTGCTGGACACGGTCGCCACCTACAAAGAGCGCATGGAGAGCATCAAGAGCAAGATCAAAAAGGCCATGTTCTATCCGGTGATGGTGCTGGCCGTAGCCATGCTGGTCTGCATGATCATGCTGCTGTTCGTGGTGCCCGTGTTTGCCAAAACCTTCCAAGATGCTGGCGCCGCCCTGCCTGCCCCCACACAGGTCGTGGTCAGCGCCTCCCAATTCATGCAGAGCTATTGGTGGGTGGTGATCGGCAGCGTGGTTTTGGCCGTCGTTGGCATTACCCAGGGCAAAAGACGTTCGGCGAAATTTTCGCACTTCCTCGATCGCGTACTGCTGCGTTTCCCCGTGATCGGCGCCATCCTGCGCAACTCCGCCATCGCCCGTTTCTCCCGCACCCTGGGCGTCACCTTCCACGCCGGTGTGCCGTTGGTCGAAGCCCTCGACTCGGTAGCCGGCGCCACCGGCAGCGTGGTCTACGGCGACGCCATCAAGCTGATGCGAGACGACGTGGCGGTCGGCCACCAGTTGCAATTGGCTATGCGCCAGACCGGCCTGTTTCCCAACATGGTGGTGCAGATGACGGCCATCGGCGAAGAATCCGGTGCACTGGACAGCATGTTGTTCAAGGTGGCGGAGTTCTACGAGGAAGAGGTCAATAACGCCGTCGATACGCTCTCCACCCTGCTGGAACCTCTGATCATGGTGATCCTGGGTACGTTGGTGGGCGGCATGGTGGTGTCGCTGTATCTGCCGATCTTCAAGCTCGCTGGCGCGGTCGCCGGTTAATATCGACGGCATTCTCTTTGTATAGGAGCCGGGCATGCCCGACTTGCCGTTGATTGCGTGGGTCGTGCTGGCCGGTGTGCTCGGCCTGATAGTAGGCAGCTTTCTCAATGTGGTGATTCTGCGCCTGCCCGCGCGGCTCGAAGCAGCCTGGCGACAGGAAGCGCAGAGCGTGCTGGGGTTGGAAGCGGAGGCCGAACCGTTGCCACCCGGGGTGGTACGCGAACCCTCCCACTGTCCGCATTGCAAACACCCGCTGAGCGCCCGCGACAACATCCCTCTGTTCGGCTGGATGCTGCTGCGCGGGCGCTGCCGTTATTGCCAGGCGCCCATTTCGATCCAATACCCGTTGGTCGAACTGCTGACTGCCCTATTCAGCGCCATCATCGTCTGGAAATTCGGTGTCACCTGGGCAGCTTTGGCGGGATTATTTCTGACCTGGGCACTGGTGGCGCTTTCGGGCATCGATTTCCGTACGCAGTTGCTGCCCGACCAGATCACCCTGCCCCTGCTTTGGCTGGGTTTGCTGTTGAGCTTGCTTCATCTCTTCGTAGCACCACAGCCTGCCATTCTGGGCGCGGCCATCGGCTACCTCAGCCTGTGGAGCGTGTACTGGCTGTTCAAACTGCTGACCGGCAAGGAAGGCATGGGCTTCGGCGACTTCAAGCTGCTCGCCGCACTCGGTGCCTGGATGGGACCGGGTGCCCTGCTGCCGATCATCCTGTTGTCCTCGCTGGTCGGCGCCGTGATCGGCGGCACATTGATCGCCTTGCGCAAACAAGGGCGCGACGTACCGATGCCGTTCGGCCCCTTTATCGCCATGGCCGGCTGGATCTGGTTTGTGGCAGGCGACGAACTCTGGCACGCCTACGCAAGCTTCTCCGGAATGCAGTGAGCCGGACCATGCCATTGACCGTGGCGCTCACCGGCGGCATTGCCTCCGGGAAAAGCGTGGTGGAGCGGCGCTTCAAATCCCTGGGTGTAGCGGTCTGTGATGCAGACCATGCCGCACGTGTCGCGGTGGAACCCGGCAGCAGCGGCCTTGCCGCCATCGTGGCTGCGTTCGGTGCCGGCGTGCTCGATGCGCAGGGCCGCCTGGATCGCCCCGCCATGCGTCAGCGTGTTTTTGCCGACCCCGACGCGCGCAAGACTCTGGAGGCCATCGTGCATCCGCGCGTGCGGCAGTGGATGCTGGATCACGCCCAGCACGCCGACGGCCCTTACGTCATGCTGTCGATCCCCCTGCTTGCCGAAAACATCGGGCATTACCGCTGGGTCGACCGGATCGTGGTGGTGGACGTGCCCGAGGCGCTGCAACAGCAGCGGTTGATCGCCCGCGACGGCATCGATGAAACACTCGCCACGCGCATCCTCGCCAGCCAGGCCACCCGGACCGCCCGCCTGGGTCTGGCCGATGACGTGATTGACAACGCCGGCCCCGAAGCCGCACTGGATGCCCAGATCGCCGCCCTGCATCAACGCTACCTGGACCTGACAGCAGCCCCGCGCTGACCCTTACCCCTCGGGGAACGAGCGTTTCGCCCGCGGTTACGCAGCGCATTCAACCGGTTAAACTTGGGAATCCCGCCCCAAGTGCGAAGTCTTGATCCCGATGTCCACCGAATCCGCCGCCGCCAAGCCTGCCGAAACCCCCGAGACCGACGCGCCGCGCGATTTCGTCCGCCAGATCATTCGCGACGACCTGGCCAAGGGCAAGCACACCGCCATCCGCACCCGCTTTCCTCCCGAGCCCAACGGCTACCTGCACATCGGCCACGCCAAGGCCATCTGCCTGGACTTCGGCATTGCCCGGGAGTTCGAGGGCTGGTGCAACCTGCGCCTGGACGACACCAACCCCGGCAAGGAAGACCCGGAATTCGTCGAAGGCATCAAGGACGACGTGCGCTGGCTGGGCTACGAGTGGCATGACCTGCGCCACGCCTCGGATTACTTCGAGGTGTTCTATCGCTCCGCGGTCAAGCTGATCGAGGACGGCCACGCCTACGTCGACGACCTCACCGCCGAGCAGGTGCGCGAATACCGCGGCACGCTCACCGAACCTGGCCGCAACTCGCCCTTCCGCGACCGCAGCGTGGCGGAAAACCTGGACCTGTTCCGTCGCATGCGCGCGGGCGAGTTCGAGGACGGCAGCAAGACCCTGCGCGCCAAGATCGACATGTCCTCGGGCAACATCAACCTGCGCGATCCGGCCATTTACCGCATCCGCAAGGTCACCCACCAGAACACCGGCGACGCGTGGCCGATCTATCCGATGTACGACTACGCGCATTGCCTGTCCGATGCGCTTGAAGGCATCACGCACTCGCTGTGCACGCTGGAGTTCGAAGACCACCGCCCGCTCTACGACTGGTTCGTGGACAACGTGGACCTGCCGAACCATCCGGAACTGTGGCAGCACATGCGCGATGCCGGCTTCCGCACCGAACCGGCCAAGCCGCGACAGATCGAATTCTCCCGCCTCAACCTGAGCTACATGATCACCAGCAAGCGCAAACTGGCGCAGATGGTGAACGAAGCGGTGGTCGACGGCTGGGACGATCCGCGCATGAACACCTTGCGCGGCCTGCGCCGTCGCGGCTTTACGCCTGGCGGCATCCGCCTGCTGATCGAACGCCTGGGTGTGAGCAAGCAGAACAGCGTGATCGACTACGCCATCTTCGAGAACTGCGTGCGCGAAGACCTGGACGGCAGCGCACCGCGCCGCATGGCCGTGATCGATCCGCTGAAACTGGTGATCACCAACCTGCCCGAAGGCTACGAAGAAACGCTGACCTTCTCCAACCATCCCAAGGACGAAAGCTTCGGCACGCGCCAGGTTCCGTTCTCGCGCGAGCTGTGGATCGAACGCGAAGACTTCGCCGAAGTGCCGCCCAAGGGCTTCCATCGCCTGAAGCCGGAAGGTGAAGTGCGCCTGCGCGGCGTCGGCATCGTGAAGTGCGAGCAGATCGTCAAAAATGCTGACGGTGAAATCACGGAACTGCATTGCACGCTCGACCTGGAATCGCGTTCGGGCATGCCCGGCGCCGATCGCAAGGTCAAAGGCACCATTCACTGGGTCAGCGCCAAGCACGGCGTAGCCACGGAAATCCGCCTGTACGACCGCCTGTTCAGCGTGCCCACGCCAGACGACGAAAGCGACGGCAAGACCTGGCTGGAACACATCAACCCCGATGCCAAGCGCATCGTGCGCGGCTGGCTGGAGCCTTCGGCCGCCGGCGCGGCGCCGGAGCAGCGCTACCAGTTCGAACGCCTGGGCTATTTCGTAGCCGACCGTATCGAGCACCGTGCGGAAGCGCCGGTGTTCAATCGCACCGTCACCCTGCGTGACGCCTGGGCCAAACAGGCATGATGCTGCCGTTGCAGATCCATCTCACCCTACCGCCCTGGATCGAAGAAGTGGCCGACACGAGTCGACGCTATCTGACCGATGAAGAGCGCGTAGGGCTGGCGATCGAACTGTCACGGCGCAACATCCAGCACGGCAGCGGCGGCCCGTTTGGTGCGGCCGTCTTCGACGAACACGGTCGACTGATTGCCGCAGCGGCCAATCGCGTGGTACCGCAAACCTGCTCGGTCGCGCATGCCGAAATGCTCGCTTACATGGCCGCCCAGCAGCGGCTTGCCAGCTACCGTCTCAACGAAAAAGGCGGCCATTACACCCTGGCCACCAGCGCACAGCCTTGCTGCCAATGCTACGGCGCTACCGTGTGGGCGGGCATTGATACGCTGCTGATCGGTGCACGCGCGGAAGATGTGGAAACGCTTACCGAGTTCGATGAAGGCCCGCTGCCGGCGGACTGGATCGGCGAACTGGAGAAGCGCGGCATCGCCGTGCGCCGCGACATTCTGCGCAGCGAAGCGCGCGATGTGCTTGCTACCTACGGTGCCACCGGGGAAAGCTATTGAACCGGCTGCGCGCCGCCTTGCCGCTGCTTCTGCTCGTGGCCGCGGGCATCGTGCTGCTTGCCTCCGGCGTATTCGATCGCATCCACCCGGAACAGCTGGTTGCGCATCAGCAGGAATTTCGCGCGCACATCAATGAAGATCCGTGGCTGAGCCGTTTGGTCTATATCGGCCTGCTCGTCTTGGCGACTTGCACCGGTATCCCGGTCACCATCGTGCTGATCCTTGCCGGCGGATTCGCGTTCGGCGTGGTGGAAGGTACGACGTATTCGTCGATCGGCCTCACCCTGGGTTCGCTGATTCTGTTTCTTGCCAGCCGCTACGCCTTCGGCGCGGGCAGCAAGCACCCACCCGCCATCGTGGAAAAATTGCATCATGGCTTCGAACGCCATCCGGTCGCCTATACGTTATTCCTGCGCCTGGTGCCGGTTGCGCCATTCGGCCTGATCACTGTCGCGCTTGCCTGGCTGCGCTGCTCGCTGTGGCTGTTTCTGGGCGCCACCTGGTTCGGCGGTACGGTGATGCTGGCCTTCGAAACCTCGATCGGTGCCGGCCTGGGCAAAGCCTTGAGCCACGGGCAGCAGTTCGGATTGAACCTGATGTTTGATCCGGGCGTGATCGCACCACTGGGCGTGCTGGCCCTGTTGTCGCTGGTACCGTTGATACTGGAGCGATTCAAATCGCGCTGGCATCCCTCGCATTCGCCGACCCAGCATCACTCCGACCAGCCCTAAGGCCTGTTGGCACCGCTTGCATTGCCCAAGAAAAAACCCGCAAGGCGCAGCGCCATGCGGGTTCTTAATGTGGTGGGCCGTGACAGATTCGAACTGTCGACCAATAGATTAAAAGTCTACTGCTCTACCGACTGAGCTAACGGCCCGCAAAAAAGTGAGCTGGCAATTTTATGGCCTGGAGGGCCGCGGCACAAGCCAATCAGGCATATCGGGTGGGATCGGGTAGTCCGGCCGCGTGAAATCCCTGGGCGCGCAGGCGACAGGCATCGCAATGGCCGCACGCCCTGCCCTCGGCATCCGCCTGGTAGCAGCTCACCGTGGCAGCAAAATCGATACCCAACCGCGCGCCCTCGCGGGCGATATCGGCCTTGCTCATCGCCATCAGCGGTGCGTGGATGCGAATGCCCGCACCTTCCACACCAGCTTTGGTGGCGACGTTGGCCAACTGCTCGAAGGCCTCCACAAAGGCCGGGCGGCAGTCGGGATAACCCGAATAATCGACCGCGTTGACGCCGCACCAGATATCCGTGGAGCCGAGCACCTCGGCCCAGCCGAGCGCGATCGACAGCATGATGGTGTTGCGCGCAGGCACATAGGTGATCGGAATGCCCTCGCCGCCCTCTTCCGGCACGTCGATATCGGCGGTCAACGCCGAACCGCCGATGCTGCGCAGATCCACGTGCACGGTCTTGTGTTCGACGGCGCCGAGCACGTGGGCCACGCGTGCCGCAGCTTCCAGTTCGGAACTGTGGCGTTGCCCGTAAGCGACGCTCAGCGCATGCACTTGATAGCCCTGCTCGCGAGCGATGGCGATGGTGACGGCCGAGTCCATGCCTCCGGAAACGAGGATGACGGCCTTGCGGGATTGAGATCCTGACATGGGTGGATTCCAGGTTTGAAACGGCCGGTCACCGGCCGGAAAGCGCTGACGGCGACACAAGCCGATGCGCGTGAATCACGTTGCCATCTTGCCGAAGCGGATCAATGGCCGGGAGCGTCGTTCCACAGCAGCTTGTGCAACTGCAGCTGAAAGCGCACCGGCAGTTTGTCCTCGATGATCCATTCGGCCAGCGCACGCGGCTCGACCGCGCCATGCACGGGCGAGAACAGCACCATGCAGCGCCGGTCGATGGCGTGTTCGGCCACCGCATCGCGCGCCCATTCGTAGTCGGCGCGACTGGCGATCACCACTTTCACTTGATCGTGCGGCAGCAGGTAATCAAGGTTGGACCAGAGATTGCGCTGGCTTTCGCCGGAATCGGGAGCTTTCAGGTCCATCACCTTGCGCACGCGCGGATCGACCGTTGACACATCGATCGCACCGGAGGTTTCCAGCGAGACCTCATAGCCGGCATCGCACAGTTTCTGCAAAAGAGTCAGGCAGCGCTTTTGCGCCAGCGGCTCGCCGCCGGTGACGCACACGTGCTTGGCACCGTGTGTAGCGACCTCGGCAAGAATGTCGTCGATATCGCGCCAGTTGCCGCCGTAGAACGAATATTCGGTATCGCACCAGACGCAGCGCAGCGGGCACCCGGTGAGGCGGACGAACACGGTGCGCCAGCCGATGGCATCGGCCTCGCCCTGGATCGAATGGAAAATCTCGGTGATGCGCAACCGCTCAACCGTCGACGGAGCCGACGTGGCGACTTCCACGTTCGCTTGATTGGCCGTCGTCATGGCTTGCGTCTCAGTGCGGTTGCTGCGCGAGACGGCGCAAACGTTCCTGCGCCAGTTTGGCCGCGTTGGAATTGGGATACTTGGCCAGCACAGACTTGAGAGTGGCGGCGCCAGCGTCGGTCTGCTTCATCTCGAGCTGGCTGTAGCCGAGCTTGAGCGTGGCGTCCGGGGCTTTCTCGCTCTGCGGATACTGGCTGAGCAAATGCTTGAAGGCTTCCACGGCGACCTGGTAGTTGGTCGTGGCGTAGTACGACTCGCCCAGCCAGTAGAAAGCATTCGGGATCAGCGCGTCGTTCGGGTATTTCTCGATAAATTCCCGGAACCCGCGCGACGAGGATACGTAGTCGCCCCCCTTCAGGGACTTGAAGGCGGCGTTGTAGGCATTGAGCGCAGCCGCTTTTTGCGCTGGCGGTTCGGCCGGAGCAGTCGATGGTGCGGGCGCTGCGGGGGACGATGCGGCGGCCGCCGCGCTACCGGCCGAAGCGGGTGCGGCGGGTGCCGTGCTGCTGGCAGCGGGTGCTGGGTTTGCGCCAGGGTTCTTTTCCAGGCGTCCTACCCGACTGTCCAGGTCGGTGTATTGCGCTTTGCTCTGGTCCTGCAACTGCTGCACCTGGTGCTGCAGTTCTTCGATCTGGCCCTGCATGTCGCGCATTTGCGACTGCATCTGCTGAAGCTGGCCGAGCACGTCGCCATGCCCTTGACCCTGGTTCTGCTGCAGCTGTTCGAGCCGGGCAACCCGGTCGGCCAGACTCATCGGCGACGAGTCCTGCGCGTGCACGGGGGCCACAAACAGCATGGCGGACGCCAAGGCGCCCGCCATGCCGAGACTGGCCGTGAAACGATTAGCCAATCGATACACCATTACTCAGCCGTGTAGACGATCTCGACGCGACGATTCTTGCTCCAGCAATCTTCGTTGTGCTCGCGGCACACCGGCTTTTCTTTGCCGTAGCTGATCACGCTGACCTGGCTGGCCGAGGCGCCATTGGCCTGCAGCGCGCTGGACACGGCGTTGCCGCGGCGCTCGCCGAGGCCAAGGTTGTATTCACGCGTACCGCGCTCGTCGGTGTTGCCTTCCAGGCGCATCTGAGCGGTCGGGCGGTCCTGCAGGTACTTGGCGTGGCACTGCATGATCTGCGCGAATTCCGGCTTCACTTCGTCCTTGTCGAAGTCGAAGTAGACAACGCGCTGACGCAGGCACGGATCGCTGTCGAGGTCAGCCGGGGTGTACTTGCCGGTGCCCTGCGGAGGAGCGGTTTGCGTGGTCTCGGGTTCAGCGGTGGGCGCCTGGGGCTTTACGGTCTTCTTGGAGCAAGCTGCTGCGCCAACGCAAAGCAGAGCGACCAGGGCGATACGAACGGTCTTATTCATGGTGACGTTCCTTCAAACGGGTTTGATTTCCGACAGTCAATGACGATTGCGGCTACGGGACAGTCATCGCCGGTGGGCCGGCTGTTTTACTTATTTTTCTTACAACTTCATCTTACGGCCACGCATTGTACTGCTTAAGGCCGCTAAGGGGCGAGGCAAAATGCGACCGCGCACCTCGGCCGAAACACTGGAGGCGTCCCGGGCCATTCCCCAAAACCCGGCCGCAGCCCTACGGGTTGCGACCGGATCGTATTCAATTTTTGCGATAGGGTCCCCAAGCCGGCTGACGCACGTCGCCATCGGCCAGCATCAGCCGTTGCCTGACCAGGCCATCGTCCGAAACGGCATACAACACGTCCCGGGCTCCATCGGTTGCGGCATAAATCAGCATGCTGGCGTTTGGTGCAAAGCTTGGCGATTCGTCAATGGGACCGGGCGAGATGTAGCGCAACTGCCCGCCGAGGCTCTGATCCACAATGGCGATACGATACACGTTCCCGTTGGCCTGCACCATTGCCATCTGTTTGCCGTCGTAGCTGACCGCCGCGTCCAGGTTCTGCTGCCCCTGGAAGGTGACTCGCTGCGGCGTGCCGCCGCCGGCCGAGACCTGATAGATCTGCGGGCGGCCCGAACGATCGGAGGTGAAGTAGATGCTTTGGCCGTCCGGCGCCCAGACCGGCTCGGTATTGATGGCCAGGGTACGCGTCAGGCGGGTTTCCTGGCGCGAGGCCAGATCCATGACATAGATCTCGGGATTGCCGGTGTAGGAGAGCGACAAGGCCAGCTTGGTGCCGTCCGGCGACCAGGCCGGTGCGCTGTTGATGCCCTTGCTGCGGCCGGAAATCAGCTGACGCGCACCGGTGGAAATGTTCTGGATGTAGATGGCCGAATCGCCGCTCTCGAAGGAGACGTAGGCAATACGGTTACCGTCCGGCGACCACTTCGGCGACAGCAGCGCTTCGTGCGAGCGGGCCACCACCTGCGGGTTGTAGCCATCCGAATCGGCCACGATCAGCGAGTAGGTCTGGTTGGAACCGGTACCTACCGAGGTGATATAGGCGATCCGCGTCCAGAACGCACCGGGGATGCCGGTGATCTGCTTGAAGATGGCGTCGGCGATCTGGTGCGCCACGCTGCGCAGGTCGCTGACCGGAGCCGGCGGCATGGCCGCACCGAGCAGGCGCTGCTGGCGGTTGACGTCCCACAACTCGTATTCGATGGACACCATGCCGGCACCGGCATCCTTGATGCGGCCGATCACGATGTAGTCCTGCTTGAGCAGGCGCCATGTGGCGAACTTGATGTCCGAACCCTGGCTGGGCTGCTCGACGATCTCGCTCACCGCCAGCGAGCGGAATTTGCCGCA
Source organism: Dyella mobilis (assembly GCF_016904945.1). Taxonomy (GTDB): domain Bacteria; phylum Pseudomonadota; class Gammaproteobacteria; order Xanthomonadales; family Rhodanobacteraceae; genus Dyella_B; species Dyella_B mobilis. Next base: position 30,167 of record NZ_JADIKF010000039.1, on the reverse strand, counting down.
GCGATTGAGGTCGTTGCGGATCACGTCGGCAGCGTCGGTCGGCAGCGGCGAACCGCCCTGCTGCGCGAACGGCACCACGGCGATCGGCGTGGCGGTTTTCACGCCGCCGACGATCTGCACGTTCAACGATTGCGCGACGGCGGGGCCGGCAATCAGGCCTGCGATCAACAGCAGGATCAGGTTAATCAGCGATCGGGGTGATCTGCGCATGGGCTTGCTCACTGCGGGGTGAAGGTGAAATCGATTTCGCGCCGGAACACTTTCTCGAAGCCCTTGTAGGGCAGCGGCTGTGCACGCAGCACGGCATTCTCGACCGACCGCCTGCCGGCATCGTCGTAGGGACAATTGCCCACGACCTTCGCGCTCATGACGTTGCCGCCAGGCAGCTGCACGATGTGAACCGTGCAGGGGACGCTGGGCATGTTATCCGGCCGGGTCCAATTCTGCGTGACAGCGTTCTGAATGGCCGCCGCATATTGCGACAGCAGATCGCTGTTGGCCGCATTGGTGCCGGTCTGGCGCTGGGCCGCATTGGGCAGGTCGGGCTGACCGTTGTCCTGGGCGTTTTTCAGGTCGGCCATCTGTTGCTTGGCCTGCTTGGCCTTGCTGTCCGCCTTCTGCGTTTGCGTGGAGGCTTCGTTGAGCTGCTTGAACAACTCATCCACCTTTTGCTGCTCGGCCTTCTTCTTGGCCGCCTGGGCATCCAGTTCGGACTGGCGCTGGCGCTCTTTCTCTTCCTGTAGCTTCTTGGCGTCCTCGGCCTTCTGCAGCGCATCCTGCACCACGCGCTCCTGATCCTCCGTAGACGGATTCTTCGGCGGCGGCGGCAATTGGCTGGGCTTCGGCGGCGGCTGCACCTGCGGCGGGGTCGGCGGCGGAACCGAAGGCGGGGGCGGCACGGTATTGGGTATCGGCTTTACCTTCACGGCCTTCGGCGGCGGCGAACCCGTATCGCCCAGCAGCGTGGCTTCGATCACCGGACCCTTCAACTGCAGGGGCGGTGGCGTACAGGTGATGGGGTTGGGCAGATGCAGGGCGCTGAGAAACGCCTCGTAGCTCGTGCACGGCAACATCGCCAGGAACAGGAACGCGACGATGCCCAGGTGCAGGATGGCCGATAGAACTACCGCCAGCGGGGTTCCTTTAGAGTCTGCTTTCATGCTCCAAGCACCCCGCGCCGGAAGCTGTTTGCACGCAAGGCAAGGAAGAACGAAGGCGCGTATGTCGATACGTAACTGAGTGATGACGCAGCATGGCGGGCAAACAGACCCGGCCCGTAGGGTTGCCCCTGAGCGCCCACCAGGCGGCAGCGCGCGGCTTGACTTGACAGCCAGTCAAGCGCTGCGCCAAACGCTGCCACCTGGCGACCGCTCAGGAGCAACGCGGGGTGCTTGGAGCATGAAAGCAGACTCTTATTACGGTCGTCCATTCGGATTGCCCGTCTCCGGCGCACTCATCAAACCGACCTTGGCCACGCCGGCCTGCTGCAACAGAGCCAGCACCTGGTAGACACCGTCGTACTTGCCGTCGCGATCGCCTGCAACCAGCACGCTGACGTCGGGATTTTCCTGCACGAAGGCGCTCACTTTGACCTTCAAGGCGTTGGCGTCGATCGGTTCCTTCTTGCTGGTGCCGAGGGTCAGATACATCTGGCCCTGGGCATCCACCGAAACGATCACCGGCTCCTTCTTGTCCTGCAACGACTTGGCGTTGGCCTGCGGCAGGTTCACGTCGACGTTGGCGTTGAGCATCGGCGCGGTGACCATGAAGATGATCAGCAGCACCAGCATCACGTCGATGTAGGGAACGACGTTGATTTCGGATTTGAGTTTGAAGCGCTTGTGGCGCGCGGCGTTTCGCATGATCGCGCCCTCGATCAGTTGTTGTCGTCGATCTGGATCTGACGCTGCAGCACCGAGGAGAATTCTTCCTGGAATACTTCGTAGTGCGAGGCTACGCGCTCCACTTTATTGGCGTAGCGGTTGTAGGCCCACACCGCCGGAATGGCGGCGAACAGACCCATGGCGGTGGCGATCAGCGCTTCGGAAATGTGCGGAGCCACCACGGCGATGGTGACGTCCTTCATTTCGCCCAGGCCCTGGAAGGCACCCATGATGCCCCACACCGTGCCGAACAGGCCCACGTACGGGCTGATCGAGCCGACGTTGGCGAGAAATTCCAGGTTGCGTTCCAGCGCACCGATTTCCTTGGTGCCGGCCACGCGCATGGCGCGTTCGGAGCCTTCGATCACCGTGCGCATGTCGGTGCTGCGGCGCTGGCGCTGGCGCACGAATTCGCGGAAGCCCGATTCGAAGATGTTTTCCATGCCGCCGTTGTCGCCGCCGTTGTTGCTGACTTCGCGGAACAACTGGGCAAGGTCGGCGCCGGACCAGAAGCGCTCTTCGAAGGACTCGGCGTTTTCCATCGCCGCCTTTAGCTGCGAATACTTGCGGATGATGATCACCCAGGACAGGAATGAGAACAGCAGCAGCAGCACCATCACCAGCTGCACAGGCAAGCTCGCATCGGCGAGCAGCTTGAAAATGTTCAATCCACTGTTCATGGCTTGGGGGTTCTCCACCACATGGGTATGTCTAAAAATTGAGGTTGGACCGGAATGGGGATCAGGCCCGGCCGATCCGGTCGGTGATATCAACCGGAATCGGGGCGGGCCGCATTCGTTTCAGATCGACGCAAGCCGCCCGCACTTGCGCCTGGATCAGGACGGTTCCATCCGTCCGGGTAATACTCTGCGCGAAAAGGATACTGGCTGAACGCCTTTCTTTGACTTCCACGCTCACAACCAGTTCATCGTCCAGCAGGGCGGGCCGGAGGAAATCGATCTCCATCCGGTGCACCATGAAAGCCAGGCCGGTGGCCTGCTTGAAGGCCATCTGGTCCACGCCAAGCCGGCGCAGCCACTCGGTACGGGCGCGCTCCAGAAAGCGCAGGTAGCTGGCGTGGTAGACCACGCCGCCGGCGTCGGTATCTTCCCAGTAGACGCGCACCGGCCATTCGAAGCGCGGAATCTCAGACATCTTGGCCGCCCATGCCGAACAGGTCCGCCGGCTGTGGCTGGCGAGGTGGCGGTGTCAGCCCCAGATGGCGCCAGGCCTTGGCGCTGGCCATGCGCCCGCGCGCCGTGCGAATCAGGAAACCTTGCTGGATCAGATAGGGTTCGACCACGTCTTCCAGGGTGCCGCGGTCTTCGCTCAGCGCCGCGGCGAGCGACTCCACACCCACCGGACCGCCTTCGAAGTTTTCGATGATCACGGTGAGCAGGCGCCGGTCAAGCTCGTCGAAACCCTCGGCGTCGACTTTGAGCATGTCCATCGCCGCCTGTGCAGCCTGCACGGTGATGCGCCCGCCAGCGCGCACTTCGGCGTAATCGCGCACGCGGCGCAGCAGGCGGTTGGCGATGCGTGGCGTGCCGCGCGCACGGCGGGCGATTTCCTGCGCCCCCTCCACTTCGCAGTCGATGCCGAGAATGCGCGCGGAGCGACGCACGATCGCCGTCAATTCGTCCGGCGAATAGAACTCCAGGCGCTGCACGATGCCGAAGCGGTCGCGCAAAGGCGCGGTCAGCAGCCCGGCGCGGGTGGTGGCACCGATCAGGGTAAACGGCGGCAGATCCAGCTTGATCGAGCGTGCGGCGGGGCCTTCGCCGATCATGATGTCGATCTGGAAATCTTCCATCGCCGGATAGAGCACTTCCTCCACCACCGGCGACAGGCGATGGATCTCGTCGACGAACAGCACGTCGTGCGCTTCGAGATTGGTGAGCAGCGCGGCAAGGTCGCCGGCGCGCTCGAGCACCGGCCCGGAGGTGGAGCGCACATTGACGCCCAGTTCGTTGGCGATGACGTGGCTCAGCGTCGTCTTGCCCAACCCCGGCGGCCCGAAAATCAGCACGTGGTCCAGTGCGCCGCCGCGCTTTTTGGCCGCTTCGATATAGATGGACAACTGCTCGCGCACCGCCTGCTGGCCGAGGTATTCGGCCAGCCGCTTGGGACGGATCGAAGCTTCCAGGGCTTCGTCGTCCATGTGGGCGTTAGCGGTGATGATGCGGTCGGTCATGTTGGTCATTATGGAACGAGGAGTGAGTGAAGAGGAGTGAGAAGCGAGAGAAAGCGGGTATCGCGACCTTTAATTCCTCACGTCTATCTCTCATCTCCTAGATTTCCACTTGCGTCCCCAGCTCGATCAGGCGGTTGCCCGGAATCTGGAAGAACGCCGTCGCCGGCAACGCATTGCGCGACATGAAGGCAAACAGACGGTCACGCCACAAGGCCATGCCCGGGCGGCGCTTGTCTGCCACCACGTTCTCGCGCGAGAGGAAGAAGGTGGTGTCCATCAGGTCGAACGGCAGGCCGCTTTTGGCACAACGGGTGAGCGCCACCGGAATGTTCGGATCTTCGGCAAAGCCGAAGCGCAGCTCGAGGCCATAGAAATCGCCAGCCAGCGGGATCAGATGAATGCGCTCTTCGGCGTCGGCCACCGGTGCTTCCAGAATCTCCACCGTCAGCATCACGTTGCGCTCGTGCAGCACCTTGTTGTGCTTGAGATTGTGCAGCAGCGCATGCGGCACCGAGTGCTGGTTGGCGGTGAGAAACACCGCCGTGCCCGGCACGCGCAACGGCGGATGCTCGGTGATGTTCTCGATGAACGGCTCCAGCGCCAGGCCGCCCTGCTTGATCTCGCGCACCACCAGTTCGCGGCCGCGACGCCAGGTAGTCATGATGATGAAAACACCCAGGCCCAGCACCAACGGGAACCAGCCGCCGTATTCCACCTTCAGCAGGTTCGCGCCCAGGAACGACAGATCGATGGTCAACAGCACCAAGCCCACCACGATCACGATCGGCAAGCGCCAGTTCCATTGCCGGTTGGCGACAATCAGCGCGAGCAGCGTGGTGATCGTCATCGTGCCGGTCACCGCAATACCGTACGCGGCACTCAAGCTGTCGGAGCTGCGGAAGCCGAGCACCGCGACCAGCACCATCACCAACAGGAACGCGTTCACCCAGGGCACGAAAATCTGGCCGGACATTTCGCGCGAGGTGTGCACCACCGGCATGCGCATCGAATACCCCAGCGACATCGCCTCGCGCGTCATCGAGAACGCGCCGGAAATCACCGCCTGCGAAGCAATCACCGCGGCCACGGTAGCCAGGCCGATCATCGGGTAGAGCACGACCGACGGCACGGTCTTGAAGAACGGACTGTCGATCGCCTCGGGATGATCCAGCAGCAAGGCGCCCTGGCCGAAGTAATTGAGGATCAACGCCGGCAACACGAAACTGAACCATGCCAACCGGATCGGCCGCTTGCCGAAATGACCCATGTCGGCGTACAGCGCCTCCGCGCCCGTCAGCGCCAACACCACGCCACCGAGCGACACGAACGCCTTGAACCCGTGCACGAAGAAGAAATGCACGCCATACATCGGATTGAGCGCCCATAGAATGTGCGGATTGCGGACGATCATATTGATGCCGAGCAGCGCGATCACCACGAACCACACCACCATCACCGGACCGAACAGTCGTCCTACGTGCCCCGTGCCACGACGTTGCAGCCAGAACAGCACGAGCAACACCGCAACCGTCAGCGGCACCACCCAATGTCCCAGACCGGGCGCCGCTACTTTCACGCCTTCCACCGCGCCCAGCACCGAAATCGCCGGCGTGATCACGCCATCGCCGTAGAACAGCGAGGCACCAAAAATGCCGAGAATCGCCAGCACCCAGCGCAACTTCGGTTGATCGCGCGCGCTGCGCAACGCCAGGGCCATCAGCGCCATGATGCCGCCTTCGCCCTTGTTGTCCGCACGCATGATAAAGGTGACGTACTTGAGCGACACCACGATGATCTGCGCCCAGAAGATCAGCGACAGCACGCCGAAAATGCTTTCCTGGGTGGGCTTCAGGCCATCCAGGCTGAGCGTGCTCTGCAGCGTGTACAGCGGGCTGGTGCCGATGTCCCCGTAAACGACGCCGATGGCGCCCAGTGCCAGCGCAGCCAGACGCTTCTTGGTCTCGGCCTCGCCCATGCCCTGATGAATATCGTGTCCCACAAAGGATCCTCTGTTCAAATCTACGTAGGTGTCACCGGTGCTGTCCGTCCGCAGGCCATAGGACCATCGACGAAGGCAGACTGACCGTCTGTCGAGACGATGGATCGAAAGCATACGGACGAAAAAACCGGCCCCAGCGAGTAAATTTTAAATGATGGGGTGATGTCCAGAAGGCTCTCACCCTGCATCGCGCGCCCTGGAAAGACGGCCCGTCTTCCCTGCACCGCGAAACACAATCTGTGAGCTTTCTGGACATCATGCCACCTGCCTGGATTTGATCAGTGGTTCCTCAGCTCCCTAGCGCGGCGCGCAGCGCCTTGCGGATGATGGTTTCGGCGCTGTCGCCCGCGGCGGCGACTTTCTGCACCAGCCGGGTGACTTCGGCCGGTTTGTAGCCCAGCTGCTGCAGCGCCACGGCGGCCTCTGCCGCCGGATCGAGCGGCGCGTTCGATACAGCGGAAATGCCCGGCGCACCCGCGCCCAGCCCGTCCACGCGATCGCGCAATTCCACCACGATGCGCTCGGCGGTCTTCTTGCCGATGCCGGGGATCTTGGTCAGTGCGACGACGTCGCCGGCCTGCACCAGCCGCGCGAAATCCTGCGTCGATACACCGGACAGTACGGCCAGCGAAATCTTCGCGCCGATGCCGCTTACTTTTTGCAGATTGCGGAACAGGGCGCGCTCGGATTCGTGCAGGAATCCGTAGAGCGCAACGCTGTCCTCCTTGACCGCATAATGGGTGAGCAAGGTGACTTCCTTGCCAGTGGGCGGCAAGTCGTAGATGGTGGACATGGGCGCTTCCAGCTCGTAGCCCACGCCACCGACTTCCACCATCAGCCACGGCGGCTGTTTCGAAACCAGGATGCCTCTAAGTCGGCCGATCATCGGCGACGTCTCCATGCGATGCGTGGAATCCCCACGCGTTCGAGACTTGAACGGGTATGCGCGTGCGTCACGGCAATAGCCAGCGCATCGGCGGCGTCGGCCTGGATCGGCCCCTTCAGCCCCAGCAGCACGCCAATCATGTGCTGCACCTGGGTCTTGTCGCTGCGGCCGCCACCGACCACGGCCTTCTTGACTTCGGTCGCTGCATACTCGTGCACGGCAATCCCCCGATTGACCACGGCGCAGATGGCTGCGCCGCGTGCCTGCCCAAGCTTCAGTGCGGAATCGGGGTTGCGTGCCATGAACACGCGCTCCACACCGCATTCGACCGGACGATGGATGGCGATGATCTCACTGACGCCATCAAAAATACGTTTCAGGCGCAGCGGAAAATCGTCTTCGCCGGCCACCATCAAGGCATCGTGGAAAACGTGCGACAGCTTGCCGGCGGCGTCGACATCCACGATGCCGACCCCCGTGCGCTGACTGCCAGGATCGATGCCAATGATGCGGATCATCGGCGGCCGCTGGCTGTGGTGGCCTTGGTCACTTAGCCGGCTTCAGCAGGCAGCAGCGCGTTGTGATACACCTCGCTGACGTCGTCGAGGCCGTCGAGCTTTTCCAGCAGGTCGTTGAGCGTTTCCAGCGCCTCGCCGGTGACGGCGGTGCGATTGTTCGCACGCATCCCCACGCCCGCGTGCTGCGCATGGAGCTTGGCCTCGGTCAGCGCCTGCTGCACGGCTTCGAAGTTCTCGGGGGCGCAGATCACGGTGCTTTCGCCGTGCTCGTTGACCACGTCGTCGGCACCCGCTTCAAGTGCCGCCTCCAGCACTTTCTCTTCCGCGGCGGCATCGCCGCCGGTGGAGAACACCAGCTCGCCGCAACGGGTGAACTGGAACGCCACCGAACCGCTGGTGCCAAGGTTGCCGCCGTGCTTGGTCAGCGCGTGGCGCACGTCGGCCACGGTGCGGGTGGGGTTGTCGGTGAAGCACTCGATGATCAGAGCGATGCCGGCCGGGCCGTAGCCCTCGTAGCGCAGCTCTTCCATCTTCGCGCCGCCATCGGCACCGGAGCCGCGCTTGATCGCGCGCTCGATGGTGTCCTTGGACATGTTGGCGGTCAGCGCCTTGTCCACCGCCGCGCGCAGGCGCGGGTTGAGATTGGGGTCAGCCACGCCGGCACGCGTGGCCACGGTGATTTCACGGATCAGCTTGGTGAATACCTTGGCGCGCTTGGCGTCTTCGGCGTTCTTGCGACCTTCGATGGACGGGCCTCTACCCATGGCGATTCCTGGCTGGATCAGATGACAAGCGGGCGATTTTACTGCATTGCGCAAACAGTTCCCGACACGGGCCACGAAAATAGTGCTGACAGGCCCCAGGGATGCGTTTTTTCAGCCTGCGTCGGTGACGGGCACCCGACCAAACCGCCCTTCGCGCAGAAACTGGGTGGTCAGGCGCGCCACCTCGGCCGACAGCAACAGCCCCGTATGGCTGGTTTCCACCACGCAATGGCCGGCAAGTCCCGGCAGGCAGGTCTCTGCCACCGATACGGTCCCATCGTGCTCCCCGGCGATGTGTCCCAGCATGGCTCCCAGCCCGATCGGCATGCGGCCGGCGATCACCCCCACTTCGCGGGGGCCTGGCCAGGCCTCCAGCCCCTTCTCCAGCAACTGTCGGTTGTGCCCTAGCAGCACCTCGCCGCCGCGCCCCCAACCGGCGAAGGCCCGGGCGGCGGCGCTGCCCTTGAGCGGCGAACCCAGGCAAACCACCCGCCCCGGCGGAAGCTCGCCGGGTTCCAGGCAGGCACGCAAGGCGAGCAGGCCTCCCAGACTATGGCCGACCAGGTGCACCGCATCCGGCGCGCACTCGGCCATGCCGGCACGCAATCGCGTCAGGATGTGCTGCTGGGTCGCAGCCACGCTCATGTAATCGAAGCGGTGGACGCGAAACCCCTCTTCCATCAGGCGCCGATGCAGCACGCCCAGCGCGAAGCCGCGCATCCACAGGCCGTGCAGCAAGAAGATGTGATCGGTCATAGGTGCCTATCTTGCCGCAACGCGCTCCTCCCGCTCCCCCGCTCTTGATCAAAGGCGAGGGGAGAGGAAGCAGAACTCAGCGCTTCACCTCATCGGTTGCAGCCACTGCCACGTGCAGCTCTTTCAACTGCGCCTCGCTGACCATCGACGGCGCATCGGTCATCAGGTCCTGCGCGCTGGTGGTCTTGGGGAAGGCGATCACGTCGCGGATCGACTCAGTGCCCGCCATCAGCGCCGCAATGCGGTCGATACCAAAGGCCAGGCCGCCATGCGGCGGAGCGCCGAATTTCAGCGCCTTGAGCAGAAAGCCGAACTTCATCTGCGCTTCTTCCGCGCCGATGCCGAGCAGCTCGAAGACCGCGCTCTGCATTTCCGGGCGATGGATACGGATGGAGCCGCCACCGATCTCGGCACCGTTGAGCACCATGTCGTAGCCGCGGCTCACCGCGTTGGCGGCGTTCGCGCGCAGGTCGGCAATGTCGTCGACCTTGGGTGCGGTGAACGGGTGATGCAGGGCGACGAAGCGCTTTTCCTCTTCGTCGTATTCGAACATCGGGAAGTCGGTGACCCACAGCGGCTTCCAGCCGCCCTGGACCAGGCCGCGGTCCTTGCCGACTTTCAGGCGCAGTGCACCCATGAAATCGGTGACCGTCTTCCACTTGCCCGCGCCGACGAACACCACATCGCCCGATTGCGCGCCCGTCGCCTTGAGCACGGCGTCCAATGCGGCATCGTCGAGGAATTTCGCCACTGGCGAATTGACGCCTTCGCGCCCCTTGGCCAGATCCTCCACCTTGATCCAGGCCAAGCCCTTCGCGCCGTATTTGGCCACGTATTCGGTGAGCTGGTCGATTTCCTTGCGGCTGAGCGCTGCGCCGCCTGGCACGCGCAGCGCGGCGACGCGGCCGGCGGGATCGTTGGCCGGCTCGGCAAATACCTTGAACTCCACGTGCTTCAACGCGTCGGCCACGTCGACCAGTTCCAGCGCAATGCGCAGGTCCGGCTTGTCCGAACCGAAGCGACGCATCGCTTCTTCCCAGGTCATGCGCGGGAACACGGCATCCAGTTCCACCTGCACCACTTCCTTGAAGACGTGGCGAATCAGACCCTCGACGAAATCCTGCACGTCTTTTTCTTCGACAAACGCGAATTCAAGGTCGAGCTGGGTGAATTCCGGCTGGCGGTCGGCGCGCAGATCTTCGTCGCGGAAGCAGCGCGCGATCTGATAGTAGCGGTCGAAGCCGGCCATCATCAGGATCTGCTTGAACAGCTGCGGCGACTGCGGCAGCGCGTAGAACTGGCCCGGGTGCACGCGGCTGGGCACGAGGTAATCGCGTGCGCCTTCCGGCGTGGCCTTGGTGAGGATCGGGGTTTCGATATCCTGGAAGCCGCGCGCATCCAGATAGCGCCGCAGTGCCTGCACCAGCTTGATGCGCGTGCGCATCATGTTCTGCATGTCGGGACGGCGCAGGTCGAGGTAGCGGTAGGTCATCCGCATGTCCTCGTTGGGATTCTCGTGCAGCGCGAACGGAAGATCCTTCGCGGCATTGAGAATCTCCACCTGCTCGGCCAGCAGTTCCACCGTGCCGGTCTTGAGCTTGTCGTTGGCGGACAAGCGCTTGCGGATGCTGCCCGTCACGCGCACGCAATACTCGTAGCCCAGCTCGCCGGCCACGGCGAAGGCCGCGGCGTTGTCGCGCTCGATCACCACCTGGGCAAGGCCCTCGTGGTCGCGCAGATCGACGAAGGCCACGTGGCTCTGCAGGCGAAGGGTATTCACCCAACCGCACAGGGTGACGGTCTGGCCGATCAGCGACTCATCGATGAGGCCGCAATAGTGCGTGCGCATACGAAAGGGGACTCCGGGCCGCCAGGGCGGCGAATAAACGTGGAAAAGACCCGGAATCTTAACACTGCTGCACGAGCCCTTCCCCCAGGCCCACGAAATAACGCCGCATCGCCATCCCGGCGAAGGCTATCCAATGATCAGGACGGCTATATCAGTCCGCGCTGGGCGTCGCCGCCGGCTTGCTTTCCGTTTTGGCGGGCGCGGCCGTGCTGTCGGCGGTCTTGGAGGTCGAGCCCTCCCCGGCCAGATTGCGCTTCTTGTCACCATCTTTCTTGAAATCGGTTTCGTACCAGCCGCCGCCGGCCAGGCGAAATTGCGGCGCACTGAGCTGACGGTGGACCTGCGGCGCACCGCAGTCGGGGCAATCGGTCGGATCCGGATCGGACATCTTCTGCAACCGATCGAACCGGTGGCCGCAGGCGCTGCATTGGAATTCGTAAATGGGCATGAACACACTCCGCTATGCCGGCCGGCTTGAGCCGGTGGCAGCCGATCATTATCAGGCCGACCGACGAGATTTCAACCGCGCGACGGTGCTCAACGCACGACCAGCGCCACCAGGACCGCCGCCTCGACCATTTCCGCCAGAGCTCCCGCCGTATCGCCGGTGATACCCCCCAGGCGCTTGATGCAGGCATGCCGCCACCCGCCGAACACCACGGCCGCCACCCCAAGGGCTAGCACCCCGTGCCAGCGTCCCAACAGACAAAACCCGACGCTGACCGCGATAGCCACGGCACAGGCATTGCGCGGAGCACTGGATAAGGCCGCCCCGAGCCCACCGCCGCGCACATAAGGCGTCGTAAGAAACAAGGCCGTCAGGCCTACACGCGCCAGCAGCGAAGCCAGGATCAGCTCCGACCAAGGCGCGGGGTGCAGGCTGGCCAGCGCCGCGAACTTCAGCAGCAGGACCAGCACCAGGGCAACCACGCCGGCCGGCCCGCAGCGCGGATCTTTCATGATGGCCAGTGTTTTTTCGCGATCGCCCAGCCCGCCGATCCAGGCATCGGCGCTGTCGGCCAGACCATCCAGATGCATGGCGCCAGTCAGCGCCACCCACGCCACTACCACGATACCGGCAGCCAGCAAGGGCGGCGTGTCGCGCAGCAACCATGCGAGCGAGCCCAGCAACAAGCCGATCAGCAAACCCACCAGCGGGTACCACGCCAGCGACACAGCTTTTGCGCGCGCGTCATCGAACGCACCGAGCGGCACCGGCAGGCGGGTAAGAAAACCCAGCGCGACCAGCAATCCGCGCATCAGGCCGCGACCGCGCGATGCCACGGCAGGCGATGCAGCGAAGCATGCGGCACCTCGATGCCGGCCATGTCGCCATAGCTACGTCGTTCAACCCGACAGCGCAGCAAGCGGATCGCGCCTCCATGAGTCACCACCAATACGCGCCGGCCGGCCGCTTGCGCAGCCACCTCGTCCAGCGCGGCACTTAACCGATCGCCAAAAGCCTGGAAAGTTTCCGCGCCTGGCGGCGGATACGCCACCGGGTCTGCCCAGAAACGCGCCAATGCGTCGCCCTGCTCCTGCGCGATCTGTTCGATCGGCATGCCTTGCCAATCGCCGAAGTGGTATTCCGCCAATCGCGCATCGAGCCGCAAAGGCAGGTGGCGCTGCTCGGCGAGTTCCTGCGCAAAGGCCGCGCAACGCTGCAAGGTGGACGAAACAATGCAGTCCCACGCTTGCCCCTGCACCGCCGCGCGCAGTTGCGACCAGCCCAGTTCGCTCAAGGCATCGTCGAGCTGGCCGCGATAGCTGCGCTCGCCGGTATCGCCGTGGCGAAGCAACTCGATCTGGAAAGCATCGTCCTCGCTCATGCGTTGGACACGCCTGCCTGCTCGAACGTGGCCATGCCGTTGTGCAAGGCACAGGCAAGACGAAGCAGCGGCACCGCCGTGGCAGCACCGCTGGCCTCGCCCAGGCGCAAGCCAAGATCGAGCACGGGCTGGGCGGCCAGCACGTTCAACAAGTGCGCGTGGCCATGCTCCTTCGAACGATGGGCAAACAGCAGCCAGGGCCGCACATCCGGCTGGATCGTCACTGCCGCCAGGGCGGCCGTGGTGGTGATGAAACCGTCCACCAGCACCGGCAAGCCCGCCTGCGCCGCCGCCACATAAGCGCCGGTCAACGCGGCAATCTCGAATCCACCCAGGCAGCGCAACTGTTCCAGCGCCGTCGAAGCATCGGCATGACGTTCCAGTGCCCGCTCGAGCACGCTCACTTTGTGCCGGATACCCGCGGCGTCCAGGCCGGTGCCCGCACCAGCCAGGCACGACGGCGGCTCATCGAGCAAGGCGCTCGCCACGGCCGCGGCGGCGGTGGTGTTGGCGATGCCCATCTCGCCGCCGATGAAAAGCTGCGCTTTGGCGGCAAGCGCCGCTTGCACGCTTTGCGCACCGATCGACATCGCCGCATCGAGCTGCTCGACGGTCATTGCCGGGGCGAGACAGAAATTGGCGGTCGATGGCGCGATGATGGCGCGACGCACGCCCGGAATGTCGCCCGGATCGTTCACCGTACCGAGGTTGACCACCTCCAGGTTCGCGCCCAGAGTGCGCGCCAGCACGCTGATGGCCGCACCGCCGCTGGCGAAGTTACGCACCATCTCGCCTGTCACCACTTGCGGAAATGCCGACACGCCTTCGTCGGCCACACCGTGATCGCCGGCAAACACGCTGATCCACACCCGCTCCAGCGCAGGCTTGGATGTGTGCTGCAACGAAGCCAATTGAATAGCCAATGCCTCCAGCAGACCCAGCGAACCGGGCGGCTTGGTCAGTTGCAGTTGATGCGCGCGAGCCGCGTCGGCCAACACCGCGTCGGGCTGTGCGCAGGGCGCGTGAAGCCAGTCGAGACTCATTACAGGTTTCCTTTCAAAACGAATGGCAAGCCCGCTGCAACAAAGAGCGCGCGCTCGCTTGCCGCAGCAACGGATTGATGCAGGCGTCCTGCCTCGTCGACGAAACGCCGCGCCAGCTCACCCATCGGCACGATGCCCAGGCCGACTTCGTTGCTGACCATCAGCACCTCGCCAGGCAAACCGGGCAGCACATCGAGCAGCAGGCCCCGTTCGCGCTCCAAGCACCCCGGATCGGCGTCGCCAAGCAGATTACTCAACCATAGTGTCAGACAGTCGACGAGAATGCAGCGATCGTTGCGGGCCTGTTTATGCAGCGTATCGGCAAGCCTGAGCGGTTCTTCCACGCATCGCCATTGCGCAGGACGGCGGGCGCGATGGTGCGCGATGCGCGCGGCCATTTCTTCGTCACCGGCCTGGCCCGTGGCGACATAGACCACTTCGCGGCCACTCTCGATGGCCAACCGCTCTGCCAAGGCACTTTTGCCGGAGCGGGCGCCACCCAGAATCAAGGTACGCACGTAACCATTCCCAATAATTGCTCCAAGGCTGCCGTGTCCAGATGCTCCTGCACCGCATCGGCCAGCCGTTCGATGCTCGCCTCGCGCAACGCGCGCACATCGACGCATTCCGCGGCATGCAGACCCGCCCATTGCAGCAATGCTCGCAAAGCCTGTGGATCGTCGAAGACGCCGTGCAGATAGGTGCCGATGATCTGCCCGTCCGCCGATAATGCGCCATCGCTGCGGCCACCGTCGAGTTGCGCAAACGGACGCGCCAGCGCGGGGCCGTAACTGACACCGCAGTGAATCTCATAGCCATGCACGTGGGCGCCGCCGAAACTCAGGTGCCCGCGTACGCGGTGCAATTGCTTTTGCAGTTCGAAGCGGGTTTCCAGATCCAGCCAGCCCAGACCGTCGCTGGAACCGGCTTCGCCCTCGACACCGTGCGGATCGTGTATGGCGCGCCCCAGCATCTGCAAACCGCCGCAGATGCCGATCAGCTTGCCGCCATAGCGCAGATGCCGGGCTATTGCCGCATCCCAACCCTGCTCGCGCAACCAGGCCAGGTCCGCACGTGTCGACTTCGAACCGGGCAGTACGATGAGGTCGCAGGCAGGCGGCGTCTCGCCAGGGCCAACCAGGTGCAGGTCGACCTGCGGGTGCGCCCGCAAGGCATCGAAATCGGTGTGATTGCTGATGCGCGGCAAGGCCGGTACCGCGACACGCAACAGCGCGTCCGGCTTGACGCGGCGATCGCGCGGCAAGGCATCTTCAGCTTCGAGATACAAACCATGCAGGTAGGGCAGCACGCCGAGTACGGGTTTGCCGGTTTCGCGCTCCAGCCATTCCAGACCCGGCTGCAACAACGCGAGGTCGCCGCGGAAGCGATTGATGACGAAGCCCGCTATACGCCCTCGCTCGCTCGGCGAAAGCAAGGCCAGCGTGCCGACCAGATGCGCAAACACGCCGCCGCGATCGATATCCGCCACCAGGATCACCGGACAATCCACCGCCTCGGCGTAGCCCATGTTGGCAATATCGCGATCGCGCAGATTGATTTCCGCTGGACTGCCGGCGCCTTCGACAATCACCGCGTCGTAGGTTTCCACCAGGCGCCGGTGCGATGCCATCACCGCGTCGAAAGCGCGACGCTTGTAGTCGTGATAATCGCGCGCATCCATGTCGGCCACGGCGCGTCCGTGCACGATCACCTGCGCACCGATGTCGCTGTTCGGCTTGAGCAACACCGGATTGAAATCAACCTTGGCCTCGATGCCGCAGGCCTGCGCCTGCACGGCTTGCGCGCGGCCAATTTCTCCGCCATCGGCGGTGACCGCCGAATTCAAGGCCATGTTTTGCGGCTTGAAGGGTGCAACGCTGATATCGCGTCGATGTGCCCAGCGACACAACGCGGTCACCAGCGCACTCTTGCCCGCATCGGAGGTGCAGCCCTGCACCATCAGTACCCGTGCCGTCATCGAAGCACCTCGCTCAATGCACGATCCAGTCGTTCGAACGCCGCATCATCCGGGGGAAGACCAAAGCGCAGGCTGGGCGGCGTGTCGAACAAGCGCGTAAAAATGCCCCGCTCGGCGAGCGCGCGATGCAGGCTCGCCGCATCGTCGCGTCGGCACCATTGGAACAGTCCGCAACCGGCGGTCGGCGCCAGTCCGCGGCGAGCCAGCAACGCGGCCAGACTCGCGCTGACGGCCTGCAACGTCACGCGCGCCTCGGCCTGCCAGGGACGATCGGCAAGCGCATGCCGCAAGACGTAGCGCGTCGGTCCACTCAAGGTCCACGGCCCCAGTTTTTCCTGCAAAAGGTCAAGCAAGGAGGATGCCGCGCAAACAAATCCCGCCCGCGCTCCGGCCAGACCGAAAAACTTCCCCGCCGAGCGCAGCACGATCAAGCCGTCGCGCTGCGTGTAGCGGCACAGACTGTCCTGCGGCGTCACATCCACGAATGCCTCATCGACCAGCAGCCAGCCGCCACGGGCAGCCAACGCGGCATGCACGCGCAACAACTCCTGCACGGAAAAGCGCTCGCCTCCGGGGTTGTTCGGGTGGATCAGCACCAGCACGTCCCAGCGCTCGACCTGCTGCAACAACACATCGGCAGGCAGGCAAGCCACTTCGTGGCCAGCTGCGCGCCAGGCTTGTGCGTGCTCGGCATAGCCGGGCGCGATAACGCCCACCCGCGACGGACCGCGCAACAGCGGCAGCGCCTGGATGGCCGCCTGCGAACCGGCCACCGGCAGCAACTGTGGCGCTTCGTAATAAGTACGCGCGGCGTCGATCAGCCCGTCATCGTCTTCCGGCAGGCGCTGCCACGCCGAAGGCGGAATCGCCGGCACCGGCCATCCGAATGGACTGACGCCGGTAGAAAGATCCAGCCAATGTTCCAGGGCGATGCCGTACTCGCCTGCCGCGCGTCGCAGGCGACCGCCGTGTTCAAGCATGCACGCCACCGTCGAGAAGGAAACCGAGTACCCAGGTGCAGATCAACCACATCAGCACGCCTTTGGAAACCAGGTGCAGCGCCCGCGAAATGGAGGCCGCGCTCGGCAACTCCCCTTCGCCCAGTTCAGGGCGGGCTTCCCACCGGCCGTGATAAGGCGCCGGACCGCCCAGGCGCACACGCAGTGCACCGGCGCCAGCCGCCATCACCGGACCGGCGTTCGGGCTGTCCCACTGGGGAGCCTGGGTGCGCCAGCAACGCCATGCGGTATCGAAGTGGCCAAGCAATGCGTAGGTCAGTGCAGTGAGACGTGCCGGCAGGAAATTCAGCACATCGTCGATGCGCGCCGCCGCCCAGCCGAAACGCTCGTAGCGCGCCGTGCGATAACCCCAGGTGGCATCCAGCGTATTGGCCAGCCGATACAACAAGGCCCCGGGTGCGCCCAGCAGCGCGAACCAGAACAGCGCTCCGAACACGGCGTCATTGCCGTTTTCGAGTACGGATTCGGTCGCCGCCGCAGATACCTGGACGTCGTTCAACGCTGCCGTATCGCGACTGACCACGCGGCTCACCGCGGCACGCGCTGCATCGAGATCGCCCTTCGCAAGGGCTGCCGCCACCGGCCGCACGTGCTCGCCGAGGCTGCGCCAACCGAGCGTCAGATACAGCACCGCCGCGCCCACACACCAGGATGCCCACACTGGCATGGCACGCTGGATACCCCACAGCAAGGCGATGGCAGGCAGCACGGCAAGCGACCAGGCCAATACGCCGGCCACCCGCCTATCCGCGTAAACGCGTTGCTCGATGCCGCTCGCCACGCGCCCGAAACCTACCAAGGGATGTGCACGACGCGGTTCGCCCAGCCACGCATCCATCAACACCGCCGCGAGCATCGCCAGCGCCATGCTCATGGCAGGAACAATTTCATCGCGGCAACTGGATTGGAGGGAAAATAAAAATGCACGAAGCTGGCGGTGAGCCGTTGCTGGCGATACACCGCTTCCTGGCAGGGTCCCTGGTTCGGGTTGACGGCTTGCGCCAGCGGCGGCGCATCGATCCAGGCGCGCGCATAGTGGAAGGTATGCCCGCGCAGCGCGCCCTCCGGCAATTCCACACTTTGCAGACCCAGGGCGGCCAGCCGCGATTGCAACACCGCCCGCCCGGCCAGCAGGCCAGCCATCGGCGCTTCGTGGCCGTCCCGGTCCGCCAATGACTCGAGCGCGAACAGTAATCCGCCACATTCGGCCAGCATCGGCTTGCCCGCGTCGCGATGCGCGAGCAATGCCGAGTGCAAGGCTTTTTGCTTCGTCAGCGTGTCCAGGTGCAGCTCGGGATAGCCGCCCGGCAACCACACGGCATCGCAATCGGGCAGTGCATCGCCCTGCAGCGGCGAGAAGAAACGCAGTTGCGCGCCGGCTTCGCTGAGCAGATCGAGATTGGCCTGATAAATGAAGCAGAAGGCCGCATCGCGCGCTACGGCAATCCGCTGACCGTGCAGCAGGGCCGGCAACGGCTCCAAGGCGGGTGCCTCGAAGGCCAACGGCGGCGGCAACTCGGTGCTAGCGTGCTGAGCCCACGCTTCTGCCAGCACGTCGAGACAGCGATCGAGGTCCGGCAACTCCGTTGCGGCGACCAGGCCCAGGTGTCGTTCCGGCAGTGCGAGCGCCTCATCGCGTGGCAGCGCGCCCAGCCAATGCAGCGACGGCGGCAAGCTCTGTTGCAACAATTGCGCGTGATAGTCGCTACCGATGCGGTTGGCGGCCACGCCGTACACGTTCAAGCCTTCTCGATAGGCAGCCAGCCCGCAGGCAAGCGCGCCAAAGGTCTGCGCCATCGCGGAGCCGTCGATCACCGCCAGCACCGGCAGGCCGAAGCGCTGGGCAAGATCCGCACTCGACGGATCGCCATCGAACAGCCCCATCACACCTTCGACCAGGATCAGGTCGGCCGCGCCCGCCGCATCGAACAATCGCGTGCGCACGTCGGCTTCGCCGCACATCCACAGGTCGAGCTGGTAAGCCGGCGTACCGGCCGCGCGCTCGAGCACCATCGGGTCGAGAAAATCCGGTCCGGTCTTGAACACCCGCACGCGGCGCCCCTGGCGCGCATGCCAACGTGCCAGCGCTGCAGTGATCGAGGTCTTGCCCTGTCCTGATGCGGGCGCGGAAACCAGCAAGGCGGGACAGTGTCGCGCCGTCACAGCTCCACACCTTTCTGCGCCTTGATGCCTGCATCAAAGGCGTGCTTGACCACACGCATCTCCGTCACCGTGTCGGCCACCGCAACCAGGCCATCCGGCGCGCCGCGCCCGGTGATCACCACGTGCTGGCGCGGCGGCCGCGCCGCCAGTGCGGCCAATACCTGATCGAGCTGTATGTACTGCTTCACCAGCGCGATGTTGAGTTCGTCCAGCAGCACGAAGTCGTACGCGGGATCGGCGAGCATGTTTGCGGCGACTGTCCAGGCCGCCTGGGCGGCCGCGATATCGCGCGCCTTGTCTTGCGTTTCCCAGGTAAAGCCTTCGCCCATGACGTGATAGTCCAGCTGGTCACCGGCGAACCGACGGAAAAAGGCTTCTTCCCCGGTCGAGAACGTGCCCTTGATGAATTGCACCACGCCACAGTGGAAGCCATGTCCGAGCGAGCGCGCCAACATGCCGAAGCCGGAAGAGCTCTTGCCCTTGCCATTGCCGGTATTCACCACCAGCACGCCGCGGTCGATGGTGGCCCTGGCGATCTTGCGGTCGACCAGTTCCTTCTTGCGCTGCATGCGTTCGCGATGGCGCTCTTCCGCGGTCATCGCCTCGCGAGATGTCTCGTGTTCGTTCACGCGCCGGCTCCCTGCGTGATGGCCACGCGATCAGCCAAGCGTTGCAACCCGGCCTGCAGCAGCAATGCCACGATCACATAGGCGAGCGTGGTACGCACGAACAGCGGCCCCCATTGCCACAGTCGCGCAACATATTCGGCCAGGTGCGGATGCGCGTAACGCCCGCCCAGCCAATAGAAGAAACCATTGGAAATGGCAAAGGACAGCGCAGCGCAGGCGAACGCCACGGCCAACGCACCTAAAAGGGATCGCCACTGACCGGTCAGCTGGTTCGCGTACAGGCGGCCGCCATACCAAAGTGCGGCATAAGCCAACGGCAGGAAAGCGTAGGCTGCGGTGATACAAAAATCGCTGACGCCGGCATAACGGATCGACACATAGTCGAGCAGCACCGCCAGCAGGGTGAAAAACACGAAAGCGAGGTGCCGGCGCAAATACAGGCCGCCCAGGAAGAACACCGCCATCGATGCATCCGGCAAGTGCAACGCGTCGCCGAAATGCTTGAAGCGCGTGGCCGCCATCAACAACGTCAACGACGCAAACAGACCGATGGCGATCGATCGGGGCAGGGGCTTCATGATGGTCATTCTCCTTCACGCGACGGCACGCAGGCCGATGGAGACGGTGAAGAGGTGAACCGGCTGGCAAGGCAGCGGCCCGCGACATGGCCCTCCGCCGTCCGGTTATCGCCTGGGCCGGTCTCCGGGCTCGCGAGCGAAGGCGCCTGCGCCTTCCGGTTCCGCCTTCCCATGCCTGGGCACAGTGGCAGCGTGGAGACCGTCTTGCTCGCCTACCGTTGCGGGGGCAGCTCCGGAATGGCCGTTGGCGTCACCGGATTCCCGTTTCAACCGCCAGCACTTGGCCGGCGGTCACCTCAGGCCCGGGCATCTTAGTGCCTGCTCCTGGAGACGCCTAGCCTATGGCCTGTTAGCGCTATTTTCGTGGCCCGCGCCGGGAGCTGTTTGCTCGCCAGCCAAGTCCGCGCCGTGCGCTACCCCCTAACGACCACTCAACGACAACGCAGGGCGACGAAAATAGTGCTGCCCAGCCCTGGGGGCCAAGACACCCTCTACACGTTTCCTATACGCCGAGCCTACGCATGCTCATCGCCGGGCGGCACGGCGCGTAAACTTGCGACGCACCATCCTCCAGCCGTGGGTAGCCCGCAGCCCACCGTAAATGTGCGCATAAACGCATGTTCGATATGGATATTCCCATTTGGACTTTTAGACGCCCAAACATCGGTTGCCGCCGGGTTTGAATGTCACTAATCTGAAATTGCTGCACAGCAGCATTTGACACGCTAGGGGAAGTCCGCAATGAAAACAGGCAAGCATCGCCTCCATAAAAACACCATCGCACCACTCGCCGCCTCCGTTCTGCTCGCCCTGGCCTCCAGCGCCGCCGCGCAAGACGCCAGCCCCACCCCTCCCCCGCCGAACAACGCCAAGAACCTGCAGGCCGTGATCGTCACCGGCACGCGCGCGCAGAATCGCACCGACAGCACCTCACTCTCGCCGATCGACGTGATCCCGGCGAGCGCGCTGCAAAGCACCGGCTCCAACGAACTGGCTACGGCGCTCGGGCGCCTGATTCCGTCGCTGAATTTCCCGCGCCCGGCCGCCACCGATACCACCGACTCGCAGCGGCCCGCCCAGTTGCGCGGTCTTTCGCCGGATGAAGTGCTGGTGCTGGTGGACGGCAAGCGCTGGCACACCAGCGCGATGATCAATACCGACGGCACCATCGGGCGCGGCTCGGCACCGGTGGATCTCAACACCATTCCGCTCTCGGCCATCGACCACATCGAAGTGCTGCGCGACGGTGCGTCCGCGCAATACGGCTCCGATGCGATTGCCGGCGTGATCAACATCATTCTCAAGCACGGTGCACAAGGCGGCTCAGTGGAAATCGACGGCGGCCAATACCAGCGCGGCGGCGGACGCCAATGGCTGGGTTCGGCCAACTTCGGCATTCCCCTTGGCGGCGACAAGGGCTGGCTGCGCATCAGCGTGGACGATGGCCACCAGGATCCGACCAATCACGGCGGCGTGGATGTGCGTTATCCGCAGCTGGGAGAAAAGCAGGTGTTCGGCGATCCGTCGATCAGCCAGCACAACGTGTTCTTGAACACGCAATACGACATCGCCAAGAACGTGCAGTTCTACGCCTTCGGCAGCTACCACGAGCGCGACGCAATTTCCGACGAGCTGTATCGCAATCCCTACGGATATCCCAAATCGGTCGCGAGCCTGCTCGATGCGATCTACCCGGGCGGCTATCAACCCCTGTTGCAATCGCACAGCACCGACCAGTCCCTGGTGGCGGGCGTACGCGGCACCACCGAGGGCGGCTGGCGCTGGGACGCCAGCGCAAACTATGGTGGCAATCGCGTGTCGCTAGACACCATCCACAGTGCCAACTACGCCTTCCTGCACGACTTCGGCTACACGCCGGGCAGTTTCTTCGACGGCATCGTTTCGTCGGCGCAACAAGCGGCCGACGTGGACATCGCCAAGGACTTCTCCCCCGGCTGGCTGCCCAACCCGGTGACGCTCGCCTTCGGCGCCGAGTACCTGCGCGAAACCTACAGCATCCGTGCCGGCGATCCGAGTTCGTATTACGTGGGCACCTCGGGGGTTAGTGGCGGCGCACAGGGCTTCAGTGGCTACAGCCCGGTCAACACGGGCTCATGGAGCCGCAGCGACGTCGCGCAATACGTGAGCCTGGAGACCAACCTCACCGACAAGCTCGGCACCTCGATCGCCGTGCGCCACGAGGATTACAACGACTTCGGCAATACCGTCTCCGGTGCGCTGGCGGCCCGTTACGACTTCACCGACCGTTTCGCCCTGCGCGCCAGCGCATCGACCGGTTTCCGCGCACCGTCGCTGGCGCAGGAAGACTACTCGCAGATCGGCTCGCTATATCTCACCCCCAGCAATGCCGCCCCCGGCGTCGCCCCCGGCATCTATCAGACCGGCCTGCTGCCGGTGAACAATCCGGTGGCGCAATTGCTGGGCGCGCAGGCGTTGCGACCGGAGAAGTCGCGCAACTACACCGTCGGCGCGGTATTCAACCCGATCGATCCGCTGACGCTGACCTTCGACGTCTATCAGATCCAGATCAACAACCGCATCGTGCTTTCCAGCACCTTGAGCGGACTGAACGATCCGGTGGTGGTGGATTACCTGGCCGCGCACGGCATCGCCAACGTGGCCTTCAGCTCGGCGCAATATTTTACCAATGCGGTAAATACCAAGACCCAGGGCGGCGACCTGGTCGCCAGCTACCGTTCCGACTTCGGCAACCACGGCGTGCTCGACAGCACGCTGAGCTACAACTACAACCGCTCCCAGGTAACCAGCGTGGCACCCAATCCGCCGCAGTTGCAGGCGCTGGGGCTGGAGCTGGAGCGCGTAAGCTATCGCGACATCCGCGGCCTGCTTGCCAACTCCACGCCGCGCAGCAAGCTGATCTTCAACGAGAATTACGCGGTGGGCCACTGGTCGTTCAACGGCAACCTGACGCGCTACGGGAGTTTCACCGCCTACAGCAACTCGTCCTATCTGCTCAACCAGATATTCAGTCCGCAATGGGTGCTGGACCTGGCCGGCAGCTACAACCTCGACAACTGGACCTTCACGCTGGGTGTGGACAATGCCAGCAACAGCTATCCGGACAAGGTGATCGCGGTAAACAGCACCAACGGCACCATCCCGTATTCGGAATTTTCACCCAACGGCTTCAATGGGCGTTACTATTACACCAAAGTGATCTATCACTGGTGATTCGACCCACTGCCAAACTCCTGCGATGCACCGCATCGAACATCCCGGCTCCGGCCGGGATTTTTTTTGCCGCAGGCCTCAAGGCACGCCCGTACGTCACGGGCGTGCCTCTCGCCTACAGTTGCTCGAGGACCACGCCGCCGGTGGCTTGGCTGCTGCTTTGCGTAGCCTGCACCTTCAGCCACTCCCGCACGGCGCGCTGGATGGTCACCGCCGCATGGCGCGCCGCCGTGGCGCGCATGAAGTTCTCCATGAGCAGCTTGTGGGGAGCGCTCTCGTCTTCATCCCCACGCATCAGGCGAACCTGTGCGTATTCCGGGTGCCACTGCACGCCGATGCAGAAATGCTTCCCTTGGTCTTCGTAACCCTCGGCAACATTTCCTGACAACGCACTCACCCGCGTCGCGGTCTCGTCTCGATCGAAGACAGATTTCGCCCAATGGGAAGAATTCACTGAAATGTTCAACACCGATTCCTGCGGACCGCGTTCTTTGGTCGCCAGATAGCCCCGGTAATCGCTATCGAACAGTTGTCGCAGGTGAGTATTCGATTCGATGCTGACGTCGTGTGCGGAGACCAGCAGCGCCTCCGCATTGAATGGCTTGTTGTGTGTCCTCATGTCGCCACTACTCGGCCCAAACCCGACGATCTGGGCACCAAGCACCGCAGCAAGCCGCCACGAGCCCCCACAAATGGCAAACACGGGAATGTTCTGGTCACGGCAATAGCGGATCGCGTCCTCTTCCTGGGCATGCCTGGCCGTTTCCCATGGCTTATTCACTTTTTCTTTGTTGCGGCCTCCCTCCTGTGACGGATGCGCCGTTGGCCCGCCCGGAACGAAAAGGCCATCAATCAACGCCGCATCAATGGCCTCGCAATAGATCGGGCTGGCTGTAACGCCCTGCCAATTATTGGGCAGAGCCCCGTCGCTCGTGTGGGAAGCGTCATACAAATGTCGGGAAATGAGCGTAACGGCATGGATGGCGCATTGCTGCGAACCAACGGTGACGAACCTTGGTCCACGGTCGTTCGACGCCCGATAGCTTCCTTCACCCGTCCACAGTTCGCCGCGTTCCAACAGGCACAAATCATTGTCATGCCCCTTACCCCGCCCATCCGATCGATACGGCACTGCAATTCGAATCAGCACGTCGCACCTCCCCTGGCTCGAGTTCCTAGCGGAACCACGTCGATGGTGTGCCAGGCCTATCCTGGCCCACAGCCGCAAAACGTTAGCACCTGCGCAGGCACGCGGTACAGCGGAGAGTCCGCCTTGAATCGTTCCGGGCTTTTTGGAAACGAGGGGTACCACCCGACCGCGACTACCGCGCGCTTCAAGCACTCGATCACGCATTGCATCGTGATGACGGCGTGAAGCCTCGCCGTACTTGTCGACAACAAGCAACAACGCCGGACACAGGTCCACTTCGTGTCTAGCTCCTGCCCCGCCAATGGCAATGGACTGCAACAGCAACGCGCTGAGCTATGCATGGGCCGGCGTGGGCCGGCGAATGCGCGGGGAGAGCTGTATGAGCGAGATCGACGATATCAAGCGTCGGAAGTTTTTGAAGGTTACCGCGGGCGCCGCAGGCGGACTGACGGCCATGTCGATGCTTCCACCTGCGATACGCAAGGCGCTGGCGACGCCGGCAGCCACGGTGAGCGGCACCATCGGCGACGTGAATCACGTGGTGATCTTCATGCAGGAGAACCGTTCGTTCGACCATTACTTCGGCAGCCGGCCGGGTGTTCGCGGCTTCAACGATCCGGTGCCGGCGCCGCTACCCAGCGCCACGCTGACCGGCAACAACGTATGGTACCAGCCGACCAAGAACAGCTACATCCTGCCCTTTCACCTGGACACCAGCACGACCAGCGCCACCTGTATCAGCGCATCCTCGATGGGTTTCACCACCGACACCGCGATCAACAACGGCGGCAAGTTCAATGCCTGGAATACCGCACGCACGGCCGGACTGGGCATGGGCTTCTACAACCGCAGCGACCTGCCGTTCTACTACGCGCTGGCCGACAACTTCACGGTCTGCGATCAGTATTTCTGCTCCACCCTCACCGACACCAATCCGAACCGCCTGTTCCTGTTCACCGGCAGCAACGGTCTTTCGGTCGGTACGTCTCCGGTGCTGGATGACACCGAGTCCAGCTCGGGCTGGGCCTGGACCACTTATGCCGAACGCCTGCAGTCGGCCGGCATCAGCTGGAAGGTGTATCAGCAGACCGACAATTTCGACGACAACGCCCTGGCCTGGTTCGCCAATTTCAAGAACGCCGCGTCCGGTTCCGCACTCTACGATCAGGGCATGGCCACCGTCGCCAATATCGTGACGGCCTTCCAGAACGACGTGACCAACGACACTCTGCCGCAGGTGTCGTGGGTCGTCGCGCCGGCGGCCTTGTCCGAGCATCCGAACTATCAGCCGCCGGATGGCGAAAACCTCACGGCGCAACTGGTTGCCGCCCTGGCCTCCAATCCCAGCGTGTACGCCAGCACCGTGTTCATCCTCAACTACGACGAGAACGGCGGCTTCTTCGATCACGTCCCGCCACCTTGCCCGCCATCGGCCATCATGGGCGGCAAATCCACCGTCAGCACCTCCGGCGAACTGACCACGGTCAACGAATCGGGCAGCACCATCAGTTCCTCGCCGATCGGGTTGGGCTATCGCGTGCCGATGATCATCATCTCGCCGTGGACCTACGGCGGGCGAGTGTGCTCACAAGTGTTTGATCACAGCTCGGTGCTGCAATTCCTGGAGACCTGGACCGGCGTTACCGAACCCAACATCAGCGCCTGGCGGCGTGCGGTTTGCGGCGATCTCACCTCCGCGTTCGATTTCAGCGGCAGCAACGCCCACTGGCCCAGCCTGCCCTCGACCGCCAACTATGTTTCGCAATCGAGCACCGAGTGCTCGACGCTCCCTGCGCCCGCAGTGCCAAGCAAGCAGGCGATGCCTGCCGCCGAAGCCGGCACTTATCCGGCCTGCGCACTGCCTTACGTGATCGACGCGCAGGGCAGCATCAACACCTCGGCCGACCAGTTCGACATCGACTTCATCAACACCGGTACGGCAGGCGTGGTGTTCCAGGTGTATGCGCTCAATCGCAGTTCCAGCACCGGCCCGTGGACCTATACCGTCGGCGCCAACGCTTCTGTCTCCGACTTCTGGAACGGCAGCATATTCAGCGGCGGCACCTACGTGCTGGAAGTGCACGGACCCAACGGTTTTGTCCGCCATTACCAGGGCAGTGCCAAGTCGGCCTCGGTGATGCCGGAAACCGCGATCGCCTATAACCCCAGCGCGGGAACGGTCACCCTGACCATGAGCAATGCCGGCGCCAACGCCTGCTCAATGACGGTGACCAATGGCTACGACGCCTCCGACATGCGCACCTATACCGTGCCTGCCGGCGGCGAGGTCAGCGATACGTGGAATCTGGGCAGCAGCAGCAACTGGTACGACCTGCAAGCCACGGTTGCGGGCTTGAGCAACTGGGGACGCCGCCTGTGCGGCCACCTGGAAAACGGTTTGCCCAGCAGCACCGAACCACCGCATACCCAGCCATCACTCTGAAATGCTGCAAAAAAAAGGGGCGCGGTTTGCGCCGCGCCCCTTTGGTGCGACGCTTCAATCCGTTGCGTCGCGCAAGTCCAGACCAGGCCGCTCCCGCGTCGATGATGACGAGCGATTCCCATGCTACTCAGGCTGGTTTTTCCAACACATCAGATATCGCCGCACCCAATACCCTCCGATGGTCCGGTTCCGACACCATGCTCAGGTGGTCCCCAGGAATGGGAATGACGTGCATGGAAGCGGCAGGCAACGCGCCATGCCAACTCTCGACGGGACGTTGCTGCGCAATCGCCTCCTTGTCAGGCGCGTGCGTATCGGCATCTCCCAACGTCAACTCTTCCGGTAGTGGGTCCGACGCACAGAACAAATGCACCGTCAGCGACGAATCTGATGCCTGGTACGAGAATGCGGCCTGCAGGAAGTAGCAGACCTGTTTCCAGCCTCGCACGTCGTGGTTGGCCTGCAACAGCTTCAGCTCGAGCGCTTCCTTGATCAGGTCGTCCAAGCTCAAATCCGTTTCAAGTCGACGCAAGCGTTCGACGGCTTCCGCGTGGTCCCCGTACCGCGACCCGACAAAATCCACGATCATTTTCTTGGGATGACGTATTTTCTGATCCGCATACAAATACGTGTCGATCAAACCAAGGAATGAGACGGGTTGTTTGGCTCTCAACAAATCCGACGCGATGGCATGGGCCAATAGACCTCCTGCAGAGTAGCCAATCAAGCGGTACGGCCCTTGCGGCTGGACGGCTTGCATCATGGCGATCAACCGTGGTGCCATGGCCTCGAGTGTCGGCAGCACCCCTTCCTCCATCGACGGCCACGGCAACCCGTAGATCGGGTGCTCTTTAGAGATATCTTTGGCGAGCGAGAAAATATACGAACGATCGCCGGTACCCGTGGGCAAAAAGAAGATCGGTGTCTGGGTACCGGTCGTACGGACGGGAATCGCACGATCGCCATCCAGCCATTGGGACGGATTTTCAATCTGCGCGGCGAGCCGATGCAGCACCGGGTTCTGGAACAGATCATTGAAGGTAAGCCGCAAGCTGAGCTCTCTGGCACGATGAATCAGCTGCACGGCAAGCAGCGAATGCCCGCCGAGCTCGAAGAAGTTGTCGTACCGGCCAATTCGCTCCACGCCAAGCAACTCTTCCCACAGAATCGCGATGGTCTGCTCGGCGTCACCCTGCGGGGGTTCGTAAACACGCCTCACGTAGGCCTCGCCGTCCGGTATGGGCAACATTTGGCGATCCAGCTTGCCATTTGGCGTCAGCGGCAACGCGGTCAACTGTACAAAGGCCGACGGCAGCATGTAGTCGGGGAGAAATTCACCGGCGTGTGCACGCAACGATGCAACCAGATCACCGGCTTCGATCGTGGTGCCTGCCATAGTGGTGACATAGGCAACCAGGCGCTTATCGCCAAGTGCATCCTCGCGCAACGTGACCACTGCGTCGCACACCAGCGGATGCTCAGCGAGGCACGCTTCGATTTCACCCAATTCGATCCGGAAGCCGCGGATCTTGATCTGGTGATCGTTACGTCCCAGAAATTCCAGGTTGCCATCGGACAGATACCGCGCCAGATCGCCGGTACGGTACATGCGTGCATCGGGGTGCGGGCTGAATGGATCGTCGAGAAAGCGCTCGGCCGTGAGATCCGGGCGGTTCAAATAGCCGCTCGCCACACCGGCGCCGCCAATGTAGATTTCTCCCGGCGCGCCCAGCGGCACCGGCTGGCCATGGGCATCCAACAGATAAATACGCGTATTGCCGATCGGGCGACCGATAGGAATGCTGGTATGGCCGTCCAACTCCCTCGGTATCGCGTAGCAGGCTGCGAAGGTGGTCGTTTCCGTCGGGCCGTACCCGTTCAGTAAATATCGCGGCGGGAACTGCGTTTGCACCTGGCGGATAATCTTGGGATCCAGCGCATCGCCACCGACAATCAGATAGCGCAGGCCTGGGATGACGTCCTTGAGCGCATCGACACATTGGTTGAACAGTCCCACGGTCAGCCACAGCACACTGATCCGCTGCTTCAGCAAGGCTCGCGCAAAGCGTGCCGGCTCCAGCACGGTAGCGTGATCGAAGATCACCAGGGTACCGCCATGCAACAGCGGCGCCCACAATTCCAGCGTGCTCGCATCAAAGGCAGGGTTGGCGGCAAACGCAACCCGATCCTCGGCGTTGAAATCCGCGTAACCGTTGTTGATGACCAGACGTGCGATCGATCTATGCAGTACCGCCACCCCCTTGGGGATGCCGGTAGAGCCGGAGGTGTACATGACGTAAGCCGTTGCGGCACCCGCCATCGCCTGTAATGGATCGAAATCTTTGCCGGGACGCCATGCCCACGCGGCATCGTCGCGCAAATCCACGCGACGCATCTCGGGCATGACGCCACGAAGTGCGTCCATACCGTTGCCTTCGGCCAGGATCAACTGCGGCGCACTGTCTTTGAGCAAATGAACCAGGCGATCCTTCGGATAGGTTGGATCGAGTGGCACATAGACTCCTCCTGCTTTCAGGATGGCCAGGATCCCTATCACCATCGACATGCTGCGTCCGGCGCAAATCGCTACGCGGCCGTCCGCTTCGACACCCAGGCTGCGCAGGTAATGGGCGAGGCGGTTCGCCTGTGCGTTCAATTGCGCATAGCTCAGCGACTGATCTTCGAACACCACGGCCGTTGCATCGGGCGTACGCAACACCTGCTGCTCGAACAGCTGATGGATGCACTGATCCTTCGGATACGGTGCGTCCGTCTGGTTCCAGGTGTGCAGCAGCAGCTCGCGCTCCTCGGTGCCGAGCAGGTCGATCCGCGACACCGGCACGTGCGCATCGGCCACCATCGCCTGCAACACGCTAAGCAGGTAGCCGCGATAGCGCTCGATGGTCGCCGCATCGAACAACGCCGTTGCATAGAACAGCGCACCGTGAATAGTGCCACCCTCTTCGTTCAGATGTAATTCCAGATCGAATTTGATCGTGTCCCCTGCCAGCGCGATGGGAACAAGTTGAAGACCAGGAAGTTCCAATTCGCCGGCCTCATTGTTCTGCCAGGCAAACATCACCTGGAACAACGGCGTGTGATCCAGGCAACGCGGCGGCTGGGCGATCTCCACCACCTGCTCGAACGGCAGGTCCTGGTGATCCTGCGCCGACAGCGCCGTTTGCCGCACGCGGGCCAACAGCTCGGCCACGCTCGGTGCCTGCGACAGATCCATGCGCAACGCCAGCGTGTTCACGAAGAACCCGATCAACG
>NZ_JADIKF010000040.1:1278952-1527805 GCF_016904945.1 Dyella mobilis | reverse complement strand
GAACTCGTGGCGACAGGACATGAGGGTCTTCTCCTTCCACGGCATGACGCACTCCCAAGAGTCGACATCCCGTGAGACTAGGTGTTACCCATGTCTCCGAACACCTGTTACCCATGTCCCCAGTCCGCACAGCAGCGTAACCCAACGATTGCGCGCGAAATGTCGGGCTGCCCCCGGATCAAGTCCCGGGTAACCCAACCCGCGGCAGCCCCGCCTCATTGCAAGAGCAGCCTCTCGCTGATCTTTGCCAACGGCTTTTCCAGCGTCTTCAGCAGCCGCGGCGGCAGGTCCAGCGGCTTGAGCAGCATCTTCACCGTCATTTCCGCCGGGATGTGCCGACGCAACAGTGCCTGGGCCGGACCGGCCATCTTGTGGAAGGCGGCCTTGTCGTCCTTCTTTTCCGGGTAGCACTGGTTGAAGACGTGGCGCAGGGCGATGTCGCTGTCTTCGTTGCGGATCTCGTTGACGCGCCGCAGGATCGCGCGGAACACCTTGTAGCGCCCCAGTCCTTCGCTTTCGCGGTAGCGCTGGAAAGCCTGGTAGAAGTGCTTGTAATGCCGCACTTCGTCGCTCTTGATGTGGTTGGTGAGCTGCTTGAGCACCGGCTCGTCGACGATGTCGTTCAAGGCGCGGTAGAGGCTGGCGGTGCCGGTTTCCACCACGCAGCGCGCGGCCAGTTCCAGGCCGCGCGAGGGCTCCAGCTGTTCGTTGGTGCACAGCGCCCCGTAGTCGTTCCAGAACGCCTGGAAGCCGGCATCCCAGTTGAATTCCGGCCACACGTGGCGCACGTAGGCGGCCAGCGCGCGGCCGTGCTGCATTTCCTCGTGTTCCCAGTGCTCGCGCAGCCAGGCCTGCAGTTCCATGTCGCCGTCGAAGTGTTCGATCAGGTTGTGGGTATACAGATCCGAGCCGCTTTCAACGAAGGACGCGCTGCAAAGCAGCAGGAAAAGGTCCTGGTTGTGGCGGACGCGGGCGACGTCGATGTCCGCGAAATTCAGGCTTTCCAAAGTCCATGGCAGGGTAGAGCTGTAGTCCACGCGGCGGTTCCCGTACAGAAATGATCGCCCGATCTGTGACAAATCGGGGACAACAGCATAAAGGGTGAACGATGCGGCGGATTAACGCCAGTTACCGGTTCGCGCCGGAATGGGGGAGCCGGGCTTTAGCGGACCACGGTCACCGGCACGTGGGCGCCGGCCAGTACATCCTCGGACACCGAGCCCAGCAACCAGCGGCCCAGCGTGCCGCGCGAGGTATGGCCAATGACGATGTGATCGATGGTCGGATGCTGGCGTACCTGGTTGACCAGTACGTCGCCGGGGCTGCCGTGGGTGATTTCCAGATCCACCCGGTCGATGGCGTCGGGGGCGATGGTGCGCAATTCGTCCAGCAATTCCTGGGTGCGATGGCGGGACTCGTCGGTGATCATCAAGGAGCAGGCATCCGCACCGCCCTGGGTCACCTGCAGTACGTACACCACGCGTATGCGTCCGCCGCCGCAGCGCGCCAGTTCCACGGCAAAACGAAAGGCGCGCTGCGACGTCTCGGAACTGTCGTAGCCGACCAGGGAATACTTGACCATGTTTCCTCCGTGGCGATAGCAGGTGCCACGCACGCTCCAGTGTGCGCGGGGCGCCGTTAGTTAAGCATCAAGCGCGCAGAAACAACAGGCGGCTCTGCACGTTAGCGTCACGGCGGGTTGCCGATGCTGAACGTCCAGGCGCATCCTTGCCAAGCCGTTCAGTTTGCAAACGTGACACTTTCCCCCACGGCATTGACGACCGTAAACGCAATGTAAGGAGACCCTCATGAAGAAGCGTACTTTGGGACTGACTGCCGCACTGGTGCTTTGCGCCAGCGGACTGGCTGGCCTGCCGGCGACTTCGGCACAGGCGGCCACGGCACCCATCAAATGTCACCTGACTTACGAACTGGCGGGCTGGTCGGCCATCTATCAGCACGCGACCGGCAGCGGGCACGTGACCTGCGACAACGGGCAGCGCTCGGCCGTCAGCCTCAGCGTGCACGGTGGCGGTCTGACCGCGGGCAAGTTCCGCGTCAGCGGCAAGGGCGAAATCAGCAACGTCTACAACTTGCATCAAGTGTTCGGCAGCTACGCCCAGGCGGGCGCCTCGGCGGGTGCCGTCAACAGCGGCACGGCGCAGGTGTTGACCAAGGGCACGGTCTCGGTCGCGTTGACCGGTACCGGCCAGGGCGTCAACCTCGGCCTGGCGGTCGACAAGTTCGATATCGAACCGGCCAAGTGACCGCGTCCGGCACGCAGCACGAACGAAAGGCGCCCTGGTGGCGCCTTTTGTTTTAGCGGGGCGCAACGTCCTGCACGCTTGCGGCCTGAACGGGCCGCGTATACTCGATCAATCTGAGCCGTTTCGTCCGGCCTGCTTTCCCGGGGAGTTACCTCCATGCGTCGCCTTTTGCTCGTGCTTGCGGTGATCTGCCTTTCAGTGCTTTCGGCGTTGCCGGTATGGGGCGGCGTAAGGCAGGGCAATCCGCAGATCGGCCAGGCGGCCCCGGCATTCCGGCTGCAGGATCAGAACGGCCATTGGCATGCCCCGGCCGATTACCACGGGCATTGGCTGGTGCTGTATTTCTACCCGAGGGATTTCACGCCCGGCTGCACCACCGAGCTGTGCAGCTTCAGGGACTCCATCACCCAGTTGCGCCAGGCCGGCGCCGACGTGCTGGGCGTGAGCCTGGACGACGTGAAGTCGCACGGCGAATTCGCCGCCAAATATCACGTGCCTTTTCCGCTGCTGTCCGACGCCAACCGCCAGGTGGCGATGCGCTACGGCGTGCTGACCTCGGCCGTCGGTTTGCACTTTGCCAAGCGCACCACCTTCCTGGTTGACCCGAACGGCAAGATCGCCAAGATCTACCGTGACGTGGACCCGGGCAAAAACGCCGCTCAAGTTCTGAGCGATCTCACTACGCTTAAGAAGGCTTCAACCTGATGCTGATTTCCCGTTACGACCTGGGCCGGCGCAAGCCCGGGTTCGCCTGGTGGCGCATGTTTGCCTGGGTGCTGATGCTGTTGGCGGCCTTCGGCGGCGTGCAATACATCCAGCATGCGCAGCAGGTCTGGGCTGCCTTGCAGACCTTGCCCGCCGGAGAGGATCAGAACGCATCCACCCTGCACGGCATGTTGAACTGGGATATCGGCTACCTGGTGGTGGCGCTCGCCGTGATCGTGGCCTGCGCTGGGTGCATCCTGCGGCAAGCCTGGGCGCGACCGGTGCTGCGCGTGATGGCGCTGTTGCTGTGCGTGTGGAGCGCCTATCGCGGCGTGCTGCTGTGGCAGCAGTGGCAGACCTTCGACACGGCCAATGCCCTGTTGCAGGCGGGCGGACAACCCTCCGCCGGACAACTCGCACAGCTTGCGGACCTGCGTAAGATTCTGCTCGTTGGCCTCGGTCTGCGCATCGTCGCCATCCCCCTGCTTTTGTGGCTGGCCTGGCAACTGGGGCACCCCGCGGTACGCCTGCAGTTTCGCGCGCGCCGGCTTTAAGTAATCGGTTCAGCCGCAGTTCCTGGCGCGGGCTTTATCGCTGTCGCACCTTCGACCACGTCCGCTGGGTTTCCCTCATGCGTCTCCATCGCCTGCTTGCTGCCGCGGCACTGGCCGTTGCCTGTGCCGGCCTGCATGCGCAGGACCTGTCCACCGTATGCCACGCCACCAGCAGCTACGACCTCACGGTGCGGCCGGACCAGCTCATTTTCGATCGTGCGGCACCGGCGCCTACGCGGGTGGTGCTGGGCAATGGCGTGCTGATCACCGACGGCCAGCAGGTCGCCTTGAACGATGAGGAGCAGGATCGCCTGGCGCTCTTCCAGCAAGACCTGCGTGCGCTGATGCCGCGGGTGAAGGCAGTGGCCCAACGCGGCGTTGACGTGACTATGCAGGCGGTCAGGGAGGAGTCCGGCAGCTTGAACCTGGACCCCGATACGCGCGCGGAACTCGACAACCGCCTGGCCACCGATGCCGCCGATTTGCATCAGCGCATCGCCGCCAGCCAGAGCACGCACGACTGGCGCGGGGACGCCGCCAACCAGTACGCCAACCGGGTCATCGGCGATGTCGCCCCCTTGCTGGCCTCGGCGCTGGGGCAGCAGGCGGTGAACGCGGCGTTGAGCGGCGACTTGCAACAAGCCGCGGAACTTCGCGATCGCGCCAGCAACCTCGCCAGCGGTTTCCAGCCGCGCTTGCAGCGGCGTTTGCAGGTGCTGCGGCCGCAGATTCAGGCGCTTTGCCCGGACATCCAGCGCCTCTCGGAGCTGCAACAGGGCATTCGCGGCAGCAACGGACGATGGTTGAATCTGCTGCAGATCGGCCAGTGAAACGCCGGCTGAGCAAATTCTCGCGGCGTTTCGCAGGTTAATGAGCGGCTAAGTACCTGTACCGTAACGTGTCGTCCATTCAAACCTCGCAGTTGGAGGCGGCCGCCGTGTCGCTCGCAGCACAAAGCCTGTGTAATGGCCTGATCCGCCGCAGCATCGAGCTGCGGGCGCTTTATCGTCATGCCGCCAAGGAGGTCAGCGAGCCCGGGCTGCGCACGGTGTTGAACGAAGAGGCGCAATCGCTGGACCACGTCATTGCCGAATTGCAGGCCCAGCTGAGCAAGCAAACCTTCATACCCGCCACGCGCAGCCGCATGATCGGCCGGGCCAGGCAGCACTTCGATACGTTGCTGGTACGCAGCATGCACCGCAGCGACGATGCCTGGATCCGCGTGCTGGCCCGCAACGAAAAGCGCTTGCTAAAGGCGTATGAGCGCGCGCTTGGCCGCATCGCGTCCGGCGAGATGACCGTCGTCCTGCATCGCCAACTGCCGCGCCTGCAATCGATCGACATGGACATGCACAGCCTGGCCAAGGCGATCGGGTCTTGATGCAAGGCACACCGCCCGAAGCGCTGGCGGTATTGGCTTGCTGGTTCGATCCGGACCACCACGCGAAATGGTACGAAAGCGACCCCGCGTTCGATGCGTTGATCGACGCGCAGTTCGCGCGGCAGCTCGAAGAGGCTGCTTCCGGAAAGCTTGACGATTGGGCCGCCACGCCCTCCGGCTGGCTGGCACTGTTGATCGTATTGGATCAGTTCTCGCGAAATCTCTATCGCGAGGATCCGCGCGCATGGGCGCAAGACCTGAGCGCACAACGCCTCGCCACGTGGGGTATTGCGGAAGGCTTCGACCGTCAGCTTCCACCGATCCAGCGCGTATTTGCCTACATGCCGCTGGAACACGCTGAAGACAGGGAACTTCAGCAACGCGCGGTGGCGCTTTTCGGTGCCTTGTGCAACGACGTTCCGGCAGACGAACGCGACCGCTACGCCGGCTACCTCGACTATGCTCGCCGGCACGAAGCGGTGATCGCGCGGTTTGGCCGGTTTCCGCATCGCAATGCCGCGCTCGGTCGCATCAATACGCCGGAAGAAACGACGTATCTGGCAGAACCCGGCGCGGGTTTCTAAGCCCATCAGGCAGGCCAGGGACGATGGCCGTGTTACGACAGGGAGCAGGTCATGCGTCGTTATCTCGTTGTGGTGGTTTTGTTGATGTGCTGTGCAAGCGCGCATGCGCTGGAAAGCTTGCGCGTCGGCAATCAGTTGCTGGTGGTCGGCGACAGTGCCGCCCGGGTGAAGGCGCTGATGGGAAACCCGTCTGTGCGCGCAAAAGGCGGGTCGGGCAAATCGTCGTCCGGCAAGCGTTCTTCCAAATCCTCCGGCAAGGGCAAGAAGGCCACGGCGCAAAAACAGGATGCCAAGGACAAGGGCGAGAAATGGCAATACCGGCGCGACGGCCACACCACCATCTTCACCATCGTGGGCGGCAAGATCGCGCACATCGAGGATCTGCCCCGATGAACTGCGCCGTCGTCAGCTGACGCTGCGCAATTCCCTCAGCAAAGGCTGCGCGTCCCACGACACATACGCCTGCTCGGCTTCGCGCATCAGCGCCACGATGCGCCCGTTGGCCGGTGCCCGCATGCCTTTCGAAGCGGCTAGCGCCACGATCTCGCCGTTGATGTAATCCACCTCGGTGCGCCGCCCTGCTTGCAGGTCGTCCCAGGTGGAGGATCTTGCCAGCGGGTCGATCGCCAGCATGCGCCCCGCGATGCGATGGAACAGCACGTCGGGCATCGACAACAGTCGCGGCAGCCAGCTTGCGGGCAGCCCCGTGAGGTGAGCGGGGCGAATGCCTGCCGCACGCAGCACGCGCAGGCCCTCGCGTTGCAGCAGCGCAAGGCATAGCCGCCACGGTCGTTGCGCCAGTTCTTCGCGCAGCGGCAAGCCACTGAGTGCGTTCAAGGGGTTGTTGAGATTGAGCAGCAGCTTCGCCCACAGCACCGCCTGCATATCCTCGTGCTGCTGCAACGGTACGTGGCTGGCGGCGAAGATGTCGGCGAACGGAGCCAGTGCATTCGATCGCTCCACGATCAATTCGCCGGACGAACCTTGATGAAAATGCGCCGCCGTCGGCTGGGTCACGTTGAAGGGAACCATGCCGGCCAGCACCGCATGCCCGGGCAGGGCGGCGCGCAGTTCGGCGGTGTTGCGCACGCCGTTCTGGAAACTGATGACCGGTGTGCCGGGCGCAAGCGCGTCGGCCAGTTCGTGCGCTACATCCATGGTTGCCGCTGATTTCACCGTCACCAGCACGAGG
The DNA here is from genome assembly GCF_016904945.1 of Dyella mobilis. Lineage (GTDB taxonomy): Bacteria > Pseudomonadota > Gammaproteobacteria > Xanthomonadales > Rhodanobacteraceae > Dyella_B > Dyella_B mobilis. The sequence goes on along the minus strand of NZ_JADIKF010000040.1, from coordinate 1,521,122 downwards.
TCGGCATCGCGTACTGCTTGCGGATCGGTATGCAGATCGAGCTGGTCCGGTGCAATGTGTTGCTGGCGACCGTGCAGGTCGCTGACGTGCAGGCCGTGTTCGCTCAGTGTCGCCGCTACGTGCGGCCGGGCGATGAAGCGCACGTGCGCATGTCCATGCAGCCGGCCTCCCAGATAGTTGCCGATCATCCCGGCGCCATAGATCGCAATGCGCGGCATCGGCTTCACGCTATGGCGGCGGCGGCGGCGCGGCCCGCCACGCGTCCTGAAAACAGGCAGCCGCCGAGAAAACTGCCTTCCAGCGCGCGATAGCCGTGCAGGCCGCCGCCGCCGAAGCCGGCCGCTTCGCCGGCTGCATACAGGCCGGGCAGGGGTTGTCCATCGTGGGCGAGCACTCGTGCCTGCAAATCGGTTTCCAGGCCGCCAAGCGTTTTGCGCGTAAGAATGTTCAAGCGCACGGCAATCAAGGGTCCGTGCGCCGGATCGAGCATGCGATGCGGCTTGGCCACGCGAACCAGCCGATCGCCGCAATAGCGGCGCGCATTGTGGATGGCCACCACCTGGCCGTCTTTTGCATAGGGATGGTCGAACTGCCGGTCGCGCGCCAGGATCTCCTCGCGCAGCCGTGCGGCGTCGATCAAGCTGTTGCCAGCCAGTGCATTCATGCCGGCCACCAGATCGTCCAGGTTGTCGCGCACGACGAAGTCGCGGCCGTGGCGCTTGAACGCTTCCACCGGTGCCGGCGCCTGCTTGCCGACTGCGCGCTTGACCACCTGGCGCCAGCTCTTGCCGGTCAGGTCGGGATTCTGCTCGGAGCCGGACAAGGCGAATTCGCGCCGGATGATCGACTGGTTCAGCACGAACCAACTGTAGTCATAGCCCGTGCGGCGCAGGTATTCCAGCGTACCGAGCGTGTCGAAGCCGGGCCATAGCGGCCCGGGCAAACGCTGCCCGCGTGCATCGAGCCACAGCGACGACGGTCCAGGCAGGATGCGTATCGCGTGATCGGGCCAGATCGGATTCCAGTTTTCGATGCCTTCCACGTAATGCCACATGCGGTCGCGGTTGATCAGTCGCGCACCGGCCGCTTCGCTGATGCCGAGCATGCGGCCGTCGACGTGCGCGGGTACACCGCAAAGCACGTGCGCCGGCGGTGACCCCAGCCGCTCTTGCGGCCAGTTCTTGCGCACCAGTTCGTGATTGCCGCCGATGCCGCCGGAAGCGACGATCACCGCCTGCGCGCGCCATTCGAAATCGCCGGCCGCGTCGCGCGAACTGGGTTTGCCCCGTTCTACCGGGTCGTCTGCCAACCGCGTTCCGCGTACGCCGCACACCCGGCCGTTTTCCACCAGCAGCGCATCCACGCGATGACGAAAGGCGAACTGCAGCAGGCCTTTTTCCTGCGCAGCGCGCGCGCGGCGCACGAACGGTTCCAGCACGCCCGGGCCGGTGCCCCAGGTGACGTGGAAGCGAGGCACGGAATTGCCGTGGCCGATCGCGCCATAGCCGCCGCGCTCGGCCCATCCCACCACCGGAAACCAGCGCATGCCCATGCCATGCAGCCACGCACGCTTCTCGCCCGCGGCAAAATCCACATAGGCCTCGGCCCATCGGCGGGGCCAGAGGTCTTCCGCGCGATCGAAGGCCGCCGAGCCCATCCAGTCCGCCAGCGCCAGTGCGTGGGAGTCGCGCACCCCCATGCGACGTTGCTCGGGGGAGTTAACGAAAAAGAGGCCGCCGAAGGACCAATGTGCCTGGCCGCCCAGGCTTTGCTCGGGCTCCTGCTCGATCACCACCACCTGCCGGCCGGCATCCGTCAATTCCGTGGCGGCGGCCAATCCGGCCAGACCGCCGCCGACCACGATCACATCGGTGGATTGCATGCACATTGCCCCTGGGCACATCTCCACGGGGAACTTATCGCGCGCCGGATCGTTTGCCTATGTGCGCTGCGCCATCGCTGAAACGGCGCGGCTATGACCGATGGCACGGGATGACGTACGGGCCATGCCGGACAGGGTCGTGCCGTTAAACCCTATGGGCATCGGCTGGCATCCAAGCTCGTAACGAACAGTCCGATCCAGGCTCTAGGGAGGGGAGATGTCATGCGCCACCACGTCCTTTGTCTCGTACCGATGCTTGCGCTGGCCGTCGTGGGCAGCGCCCAGGCCACCGGCGTGCACGACTTTCACCTGCAGTGCAACTACAGCAGCGACTACGACATCCAGATCCAGTCCGACGGGCTGATGTTTACCCGCGACAGCGATCATCCGCGCAGCATCTTCATGCACGACGGACAACTGCGCCTGGATGGCCGCACAGTGGCCGTGTCGCGCGACGACGTCGTGCGCCTGCGCCAGTACGAACAACAAGTGCGCGACCTGGTGCCGATGATGGCCGGCATTGCACGCGATGGGCTGGACCTGGGCTACGCGGCCCTGACCACCGTCGCCGCCACTTTGGACGACAACGGCGATGATCGCAGCGAAATGCTGCAGTCCCTGCGCGACCGGCACGAAGAAGCCGTGCAGCAAGTCGACGATACCCTGGGTCGCGGCACCTGGAAGGCCGGCGATGCCGGAGAGATATTCAACGACAACATGCAAAAGACCATCGCCGAGCTGGTCGGCCGCGTCACCGGCAATGCGGTAAGCGACGCGCTCAGCGGCGATGCCAACCGGCTGGCGTCGCTTCAGGCACGCGCCAATGCGCTGGACGGCACCCTCGACAAGGCCATCGACGAGCCCGCCGAAAAACTGGGCCAACGCGCGCAAGGCCTATGCCCGCGCCTGGCTTCACTCGAACAATTGCAGCGGCAATTCGATTTCCGTCTCGACGGCGGCGAACGCCTGCAGCTGCTTGCACCTGACAAGGACGTTTCCAACAAGGCGAGCCAATACGCCCAGCGGTAACCCCACCGGCACCATGCTTCCCCGGCATGGGACAGTCACGTGCCCGGATTCCCTCCCGGGCACTTTTTTTATGTGGAAAATGCGCGTCGCGAAGCTTTTTTTCGTGGCTTTCGCCCATGCGTCCCGATCCTGCGGCTGCTAGGCTCTTGGCAGTTTTGCCCGGGACCACGCCATGTTCGAGCATCTGCTGCAGATCTCCCTCGACGATCTTTCCTCACTCGTGCACACCTTCGGCCCGGCGCTGCTGGAAGCCTTGCTGCTTCTGCTGATCGGCGGCTGGCTCGCCGCGCGGCTGGCGAATTTCCTGCAGCGTGCGATGGGCCGCGCATCGTTCGACCCGACCTTGAGCGGCTTTCTGCGCAACCTGGTCTACGGTGTGCTGATTGCCGTGCTGATCGTGATGGCCTTGCAGACCGCCGGTGTTCCCAGTGCGCCCTTGCTCGCAGCGCTCGGTGCGGGCGGCCTGGCCATCGGCCTGGCCTTGCAGGGTTCGCTGAGCAATCTGGCCTGGGGCGTGTTGCTGATCGTGTTCCGCCCGTTCAAGGTCGGCGATTTCATTCATGCCGGCGGCGTCGACGGCACCGTGGAAGGCATCAACCTGATGCACACCCAGCTGGTGTTGGCGGACAACCGCGAAGCGGTGGTGCCCAATGCGAAGATCGGCGCGGATGCCATCATCAATTTCAGCCGACGCGGCACGCGTCGCTTCGAGTTGCGCGTGGGCATCGGCTATGGCGACGACATCGGCAAGGCGATCGCCGTGGTGCAGCGCCTGTTCCAGGCCGATCCGCGCATTCTGCAAGATCCGGCGCCGACGGTCTGGACCGACAGCCTCGGCGACAGCTCGGTCAACTTGCTGCTGCGCGGGCATACCGCCAATGCCGATTTCTGGCCGGCGCAGACCGATCTGCTGCGCGCGGTAAAGGAACAGTTTGATGCCGAAAACATCAGCATTCCGTTTCCCCAGCGTGATGTGCGCATCGTCAACGCCCCGGCTGCGGGCGGCTGAGCCGGGCGAAGCCTTTCGCATACGTATGCGCATGGCCGTCTAAGGCTGATTCGGCATGTCCGTAGCGGGTGTCGGTTGCTATGATGGAAGCCTTGCGGCCACCTCCGCCTTCCCCAGCGTGGCCGCCCTCGCTCTGCAGGAGAAATCATGGCCGACCTTAAAGAAGCCCGCGTTCCTGATATCGGCGGACACGCGGATGTCCCCGTCATCGAAGTTCTGGTCAAGCCCGGTGACACGGTTGAGAAGGATCAAAGCCTGATCACCCTGGAGTCGGACAAGGCAACGATGGAAGTGCCGGCACCGTTTGCCGGCGTGGTCAAGGAACTGAAACTGAAGGTGGGCGACGAAGTTTCCGAAGGCGCCCTGATCGCGATCATCGAAGCCAGCGGTGCCGCCGCCGCGCCAGCCCCCGCCCCGGCCAAGGCCGAAGCGCCGGCTCCGGCCCCCGCGCCAGCTCCCGCTCCCGCTCCCGCTTCGGCGGCTCCCGAGGTCAAGGAAGAACCCGCCCCGCTGGGCGGCCGCAGCGTGCTCCCCGGCAATGCGCCCGAGGGTGACGTGGCGCCCCAGGCCCGCCCCCCGTTCGACGCCAAGCTGGTCATGCCGGGCGATGCCCCCTACGCCACGCCGGCCATCCGCGCCTTTGCGCGCGAGCTGGGCGTGGACATCCAGCAGGTGAAGGGCAGCGGCCGCAGCGGCCGCATCGTGCGTGAAGACGTCGCCGCCTACGTCAAGCATGCGCTGGCTTCCGGCGCCCGCCCGGTTTCCGGCGGGAGCGCTTCGGTCGGCGGCCTCAACCTGCTGCCGTGGCCGAAGGTCGATTTCACCAAGTTCGGCGAGATCGAAGAAAAGCCGCTGTCGCGCATCCAGAAGATTTCCGGCGCCAACCTCGCGCGCAACTGGGCGATGATCCCGCACGTCACCCAGCACGAAGATGCCGACATCACCGAGCTGGAAGCCTTCCGCAAGAAGCTCGGCGAAGAGAACAAGGATCTGAAGATCACCCCGCTGGTGTTCCAGATCAAGGCGGTGGTCGCGGCACTGAAGAAATTCCCCACCTTCAACGCGTCGCTCGACGAGAGCGGCGAGAAGCTGATCCTCAAGAAATACTTCCACGTCGGCATCGCGGTGGACACGCCTGACGGCCTGGTCGTGCCGGTGATCCGCGACTGCGACAAGAAGGGCCTGCTGGATCTCGCCGTGGAACTGGGCGAAATTTCCAAGAAGGCGCGCGACAAGAAGCTCGGCCCGAACGACATGTCCGGCGGCTGCTTCTCCATTTCCTCGCTCGGCGGCATCGGCGGCACCGCGTTCACGCCGATCGTCAACGCGCCGGAAGTGGCCATCCTCGGCGTCTCCAAGGCCCAGACCAAACCGGTGTGGAACGGCAAGGAATTCGCGCCGCGCCTGATCCTGCCGCTGTCGCTCAGCTACGACCACCGCGTGATCGACGGCGCGCTCGCCGCGCGCTTCGCCTCCTTCCTCGCCACCCAGCTCGGCGACATCCGCCGCCTGCTGCTCTGACGGGGAGACGATCATGGCCAATACGATCGAAGTGAAAGTCCCCGACATCGGCGGTCACGATAACGTGCCGGTGATCGAGGTGATGGTGAAAGTCGGCGACACCGTTGCCAAAGAACAAAGCCTGATCACGCTGGAATCGGACAAGGCGACGATGGAGATTCCCTCCAGCGCCGCCGGCGTGATCAAGGAACTCAAGCTCAAGGTGGGCGATGAGGTTTCCGAGGGTGCGGTCATTGCGGTGATCGAAGCCGAAGGCGCTGCCGCTGCGGCCGAAGCCCCGAAGGCTGCGGCGCCCGCACCGGCGCCAGCTCCTGCTGCGCCCGCTCCTGCTCCGGCCAAAGCTGCCGCTGCACCTGCGCCGCAGGCGGCCGGTGGTACCGGTCGCAAGGCCGACATCGAGTGCAAGCTCGTGGTGCTCGGCTCCGGTCCGGGTGGCTATACCGCCGCCTTTCGCGCTGCCGACCTGGGCGTCGACACCGTGCTGGTGGAACGTTATGCCGCCCTCGGCGGCGTCTGCCTCAACGTCGGCTGCATTCCGTCCAAGGCATTGCTGCATGCCGCTGCGGTGATCGACGAAGCCGAAGCCATGGCTGCGCACGGCGTCAGCTTCGGCAAGCCCAAGATCGACATCGACAAGCTGCGCGGCTTCAAGACCAAGGTGGTCGGCCAGCTCACCGGTGGCCTGGCCGGCATGGCCAAGCAGCGCAAGGTGCGCACCGTGCAGGGCGTGGGCAACTTCGTGTCGCCCAACGAAATGGAAATCGATACCGCCGACGGCAAGAAGCTGCTGCGCTTCGAATACGCCATCATCGCGGCCGGTTCGCAGTCGGTGAAGCTGCCTGCATTCCCGTGGGATGACGACCGCATCGTCGACTCCACCGGCGCGCTGGAACTCAAAGACGTTCCCGCCAAGCTGCTGGTAGTGGGCGGCGGCATCATCGGCCTGGAAATGGCCACCGTGTACTCCGCGCTCGGCAGCGAAGTGACCGTGGTCGAGTTCATGGACCAGATCATCCCCGGCGCCGATGCCGACCTGATCAAGCCGTTGGCCAAGCGCCTGGGCGGCAAGCTCAAGGGCGTGCACCTGAAGACCAAGGTGGTGGACGCCAAGGCCACCAAGAAAGGCATCGAGGTCAGCTACGAAGGCGAGAGCATTCCCGAAACCAGCGTGTTCGATCGCGTACTGGTATCGGTGGGCCGCTCGCCCAACGGCAACAAGGTCGGCGCCGACAAGGCCGGCGTGGCCGTCACCGAGCGCGGCTTCATCAACGTCGATACGCAGATGCGCACCAACGTGTCGCACATCTTCGCCATCGGCGATCTGGTCGGCCAGCCCATGCTGGCGCACAAGGCCACCCACGAAGCCAAGGTGGCGGCGGAAGTGGTGGCCGGCCAGAAGAGCCATTTCGATGCACGCGTGATTCCGTCGGTGGCCTACACCGATCCGGAAATCGCCTGGGTCGGCGTCACCGAGCGCGAAGCGAAAGAAAAGGGCCTGAAGATCGGTGTAGGCAAATTCCCCTGGGTGGCCAGCGGCCGCGCCATCGGTATCGACCGCACCGAAGGCTTCACCAAACTGCTGTTCGACGAAGAAACCCATCGCGTAGTCGGCGGCGCCATCGTCGGTCCGCACGCCGGCGATTTGATTTCGGAAGTCGCGCTGGCGATCGAGATGGGCGCCGAAGCGGCCGATATCGGCCTCACCATCCACCCGCATCCGACCTTGAGCGAATCGGTGGGCATGGCGGCGGAAGCTTACGAAGGCACCATCACCGACTTGTACATGCCGAAGAAGAAGTAAGGCTTCGTGTTATGCATGAAAAAAGAGCCCGGTTATCCGGGCTCTTTTTTTTGTGTCTGCGAAAACGCTGGCTCAAGCGATGGACCGTCCCCTCTCTCCTTCGGGGAGAGGGAGCAGCTTGTCATCGCACCTACTGCCCCTGCGCGCCACTCTTCCCCTGATCCGGCAGCGCCGCCAGCAAATCTTCCTGCACCGACACCAGATTGCTGTCGGCCGAATGCAGCGTGCCGCGCAATTGTGCCAACACGCGCAGGAACTGCATCGGATCGACATCCTGGCCCTTGCTCATATCGGTGATCACATTCATCGTCTGCGGCAAGTCCAACATCAGAAACGCGCCGTGCTGCCGCCACTGCCCGATGGCGCGAATATCGGCGTAGGCAGTGGAATACGCGCTCAATTTGCTCGGTGCGATCCACGACACCGACTGGTTGGCCACGGCGACATCCCACGCGCTTACCGGCGTGTCCGGCGTTTGAATGTCGATCTTGAAGTCGTCGCGGCGGGCGCGCAGCTGTTGATTGATCTGCGCGCTGGGCACACCCTTCTGCAGATCGGCCGTCACCATCGCATCGAGACTGTCGAGCTTCTGCATCGTTGCCGTATTGCGCTGGATCGAGCGGCGGATGTTGTCCAGGTTCACGCGCAATTGCTGGTCGAACTGCGCGCTGGCGTCAGCCGCCGCCGACACGTGATGTGCGTGTTCAATCCACGCCTCCAGCCCCAGCGCGGTAAGAATGCCCAGCACGATCATCAGATAGTGCTTGGCGAGGTCCTTGAACGAATCCATCGGAAGCTTGGGTATGTCCACGTGCATGATGCGGCTCCGTTACCAGGGATCAGGGTGCTTCGTACCAATCAAATGGCGCGTAACTCACGCGCACAACAAAACCAGCGAACACCTACGCGACTGCCGGGTCGGCTTTTTGATACCGTCGGCATGTCATCGGCGCGGTCTCCAAACCGGGTTGCGTCGATGACCATTGCAGCAATGCAGTGAAGTCGCGGATCGAATGGGCGGCAACCCATCCGACCCGCTAACCAAAACCAACACGTCTAAGGATGTTGATCATGGCTATCACGGATCATACGGCACGCGAGTGCCCCTCGGTTCGCAACGAACCCATTTCTGATTCTGTCCCGTTCTCCCGCGTGCAGCTCTATCCCTTGAGCCAGGCGCAGCAAAAGCGGCTTACCGACAGCATGCGCGTGGCCGGCGTGCTGCTCGCCATGGGCACCATTGAAGGTTTGCTGGAATACAGCCAAGCCTGCAAGCGTGCCCGTATTCAGCGCGAGCACGATTCGGTGAGTCCCTGGCCGCTGATTCCGTCGGAAGCCAGCGGCCTGCACGCTGCGCTCTTCTATCTGCGCCAGTACGCCGGGACGCTCCATCCCGGAGCGGACGGATAAACGCGTCTGCCGTGTGATCGCCACCGCGGCACGCCGCCTGGAGGAAGGTGTGCCGCACTTTAGGCGAACGCACCGTGCTCGTGCGTACGCGAGGTAGCCATTCGGTGTCATGGTGCTTGCAGATAGCCGATCACCAGGCGCGAGGCCTCGTCGATCAGCGTCTTGGTCGCTTTGTCGGTGAGCATCTCGGGGTGATGCAACACCGCGTTGTGTGTCAGCGCCTCGATCGAAGTGACGCAGACAAACGCCGCCAGCGACACATCGGGCACGCGCAATTCGTGCTTGTGGGCTTGGAGATAAGCCAGGAATAGCGCATGGATCTGCCGGCCGTGCGTGTCGATGGTTTCAAGTTTTCCCGTACGCGGAATCTGCTCGGCCAGCACGCGATGCAGCTTCGGATCGACCCGATGCGCCTCGATCGCCGCGGTGACGAGCTGGCGCACCGCCAGCCCGATCGGCAGCGAGGCGGTTTCCTGCAGCACCGCGTGCACCACCTCCATGATGTCCTCGTTGTGCCGTTCGACAACGGCAGCGACCAGGGCCTCTTTGCTGGGGAAATATTGATAAAGCGAACCGATGCTCACGCCGGCCGTTTCGGCGATCCGATTGGTGCTGGCTTTGTCGTAACCCTCTTTGACCAGAATGCGAGCGGTTGCCGCCACCAGTGCATCGACGGTTGCGCGCGAGCGCTCTTGGGTCGCGTATTTCCTGGGTTTTGTAAGCGGTTTTCGCGCCATTTCCGGCACCCCGAATGCGAGTAGAAAATAAGAGCTATAGCTCGCATTCTATGCCTGTCGGGCGGCGAGAAAGCAACGCCGTGAAAGCAGCCCATTCCCCAGGCAGGACGTGGCCATGAACGTGAGCAACCTGTCGCAGCGGCTCGATGCCGCCGCGCGCGTGGATTCCGTGATCGAAGCGAAGCCGAGCTGGCAGAGCCAGTGGCTCAACGCGGCCCTGCGGCTGCTCCCGATCAAGAAAGGCATGGCGTCCGCGGCTGCGGTGCAGGCGCACGTACGCAAACGGGTACTGCGCCCGGCACCTTACGGGCCTGGCGAGCTGGGTCGCGATATCCGCGTCACCTTGAAGGACGTGGCCGGATGGCCGGTCTACACCAGCACCTGCGCGAGCGGCGAGGACACCGGGCGTTACGTGTTGTTTTTGCACGGTGGCGGATTTATCAACGAGATCGTTCGCGGCCATTGGCGTTTTATCGCCGACTTGACGCGCCATGCACGCGTCCGTTGCGTCGTGCCCATTTACCCGTTGATGCCGCGTGTCACGGCGAAGGAACTGGTGCCGGCGACCGGCGAGTTATTGCACAAGCTCGTGCAGGACGTGGCGCCGGCCAAAGTTACCGTCATCGGCAATTCGGCCGGTGCCGGATTGGGCGTAGCGGCGGCGCAGTGGTTGCGCGACACCGGCTATCCGCAGCCCGACGGCCTGGTGTTGATCTCGCCGTGGGTCACTACCTCGATGGAACGCGAAGAACAGGTGGCGCTGGCCGCCGCCGATCCGCTGCAGGACATGCCGGGCATCGCCGAATTGGCACGCCTGTATGCCGACGACCTGGACCACGCGCACCCTTATGTCAGCCCATTGAACGGCGATTTTCACGGCCTGGCGCCGATGATCGCCTTCGCCGGCACGCTGGATCTGCTCTATCCCGACAGCATCGACCTCGCCGCAAAGGCACGGGCGGCGGGCGTGCCTTTCGAGCTGCACCTGCGCCAAGGCCAACCGCACAACTACGCCGGCATGCCGACCCCGGAAGGGCGGCAGGCGCGCGCGATCATTCTGCGTGCTGCGGCGCAGGGCGTGATGGCGAGCTGAGGTGATTTTAAAAAGAGGCGGGAATGTCTCCGAGACTCCCCCGGGTTTTTTGCTCGTCATCCCAGCGAAGGCTGGGATGACGGCGAGTCTTTTTGAAGGTTTCGATCAAGTTGGAAGTGCCGCTGTTTTTGCGGAAATACCCAAGCAAAACGTTGGGGAGCCCTCAGGGAATATCTCAAGCCTTTAGGCTTTTAATTTGATCCACGGTGCGATTGCGATTTCTTTCGATAATATTACCGGTTACTCATTTACCTGTATCGGATATTGCATTGCCGATTATTGGAAAATATGCTTGCCCGGCGTGGTGGATGGCCACGCCTAGCGGCGGCTCGCGATGTGCGTCTACGCGAGAGGATTTTCAATCAACGGGATTTGCGCAGGAGGCACGAATATGTCCGGCATGTGGAATCAAACCAAGGCCGTAGATTACGCACAGAAGCACCAGGTAGGTGGATTCGGAAAAGGGCAGTGCGCCGAGCACGTGCGCCAGGCCATCCAGGCTGGCGGCATCACCTTGAACCGCACCCACTACGCCAAGGATTATGGAAACAGTCTGCAATCCGCGGGATTTCAGTCCGTGCAGGGTACGCCCGTCAAAGGCGACGTCGCGGTCATCCAGCCGGCACCAGGCCACCCCGATGGTCACATGGCGATTTTCGATGGCACGCATTGGGTGTCGGATTTCATCCAACAGCACGGGATGTATCCGGGGCCGTCCTATCGAAACGCAAAGCCTTCATACGTTATTTACCGGCATTATTGAGGTGGCGACATGAAACGCCTTGCTTCCATGCTCGTTGTTGTCTTGCTGATGACCGTCGGGCTGCTTCCCGCCAGGCTGCAGGCCCAGCAGGCACCGGCCACCCCGGAAGCTGCCGTAGCCAGCTTCTACCAGTGGTTTTTCAAGCACGACAACGACAACACCTATCCGCTGCGCGAAAAGGACATCTACTCATTCGTGTCGCAGAAGACGGTCGACCGGCTCAAGGATGTCTACAACCGCGCCGGTCCGCCGCACGATGTCGATTATTTCCTCAAGGTGCAGGATTACGATCCGAAGGACTGGGCTGCCAACGTGGTGGTGCATCCGTCGACCACGCTCGGGGATGTCGTCGTGGTACCGGTGACGTTCGGTTCCAAGGACAAGATCAGCGTGTTGGTTTTCCTGCGCAAGCAGGATGGCCGTTGGAAAATCACCAAGGTGGACGACACCTGGGATTACGAATAACCGGAATCGACAGGCCGGCGCGCGGACCATTCGGTCCGCGCGTGGTTTGAAGCTTAGGTTCCCGCGGCCTGATCCGGCAAGGCGTCCTGCAGATGCTTCTGCAAGGTGGTCAGGCTGTTTTTGGCTTGGTCGAGCATCACCGCCATCTGCGCCACCACGTGCAGAAACTCGCGCGGTTGCACGTTGCCCGAGCGCAAGTCGGTGGAGACGTCGATCATCCTGGGACCGTTCATGGTCAGCGCAAGGTTCGCCGTAAAATTGCTGTTGGTCTGGCGCTGGTTGGCATAGGCGGCGGAGTAAGCGTACATGCGCTTGTCGTCGATCCAGCTGACCGACTGGTTCGCCACCGCCACGTCCCAGGCCTCCTGACGCAGGGTGGGCCAACGCAGGTTGAGATGAGAGATATCGTTGGGGCTTTCGGCCAGATTGCCTGTCTCGGCCATGATGTGTTGCACCATCACGGCATCCGGCGTATTGGCTTTCAGGTCCCGCTCCAGGCCGTCGCGAATCTTCGCCAGCATTTGCGCACGTTGGGCATCTTCCGCCAGTGCGCTGTTAACCTCGGCCAGATTGGCGCGGATTTCCGTGTCGATCTGTGCGCTGGCCGCCTCCGCCGCATGTTTGTGATGCGCATGTTCGATCCAGGCTTCCAACCCCAAGGCCGTGAGGATGCTGAGCACGATCATCAGATAGTGCTTGAGCGCGTCTTTCAGCGATTTCATTTGCGTTTCGGGCAATTCGAGATGCATGGCGGCAACCACTGGGCGGGACAGGTGCAAGCGTAACCAGTCTGGGCGCTGCGCGGAAAGTGAAACCGCAAGCTCACCAGGAAGAAAAGCCCGGCACATAGGGGAAGGAAAGCGACTGGTAATACTTGAGCGAATGCTCGGGCGGCGCATAGCCCGGTGGCAGGGGCTGGCCGGAGATGCTCTGGAAATAGGCGATACAGGCATCGCGCCACCACTGCGCTTCCTTTTCCTGGATCGCGAGGAAGCTGGCGGTCTGCTGGTAGCGCTGCTCGTCGACGTAGCCGTGCAGGCCGCGCCAGGTTTCGCGCATCCGCTTTACGTCTTCCACGCCTTGCGCGTAGTGCGCCACCAGCTCATACCAGAGGGTCTGGCCGGAGCGCATGCGATAGTCCCAAGGGACGTGGTGGAAGTAGAGCAGGAAGCGCTCGGGCGTTTGCTGGATGTCGCTGAACTGTGCGGCTACTGGCGGTGCATATTGCGCTGCCGCGTCGCTACCGCTGCGGGTGCGATCAAAGCCGATGCCTTGCTTGTCGGCGCGGTGGTAGTAGACCGGCCGCCAATCGGCTTCGGCTTCGCTGGCATCCCAGGGTGCCGGCCCATAGTGATGACCGGGGCCCATCAAGTGCACCAGGCCAAGCGGTGTCATGTAGTCGACGGCGGCTTCGCGCGAACCCATCATCATGTCGACCACGGGTTTGACGAAGGCGTCGTCGTTGCTGAAGGTCATGCGCACCCATTCTTCGGCAATGGTTCGCGATGACTGCGACGGGTTCCACGCGAGACGGCCGAAGACGTACCAGTTGGCCTGATTGAAATCCGAGCCGCACCAGTCGCGGTCCGTGCCGATGTTGGCATCGCCGGCCATGCCGGTCAGGCGATGGCCCTCCAGCGAACCGTCGATCACCTTGGCCACGGTGGAGCCTTTGCCGTGCGTCATGGTGTCGGACGACAGCACTTCTTCATACACCGGGCCGAGGTAGACCAGGTGCGTGGCGAAGCCGAGGTATTCCTTGGTGATTTCGAATTCCATCATCAGCGGCGTCTTCGGCATGGCGCCGAACAGCGGATGAAAAGGCTCGCGCGGTTGGAAATCGATCGGGCCGTTCTTTACCTGCACCAGCACATTGGCGCGAAATTGCCCGTCGAGCGGCTTGAACGCATCGTAAGCCTGCTTGGCGCGATCTTCCGGATTTGCCTGCGAATACACAAAGGCGCGCCACATCACCACGCCGCCGTGCGGTGCCAGGGCGTCGGCCAGCACGTTGGCGCCATCGGCATGCGTGCGACCGTAATCGGCCGGACCGGGCTGGCCTTCGGAATTGGCCTTGACCAGGAAGCCGCCGAAGTCTGGAATCAGGCGGTAGATTTCGTCGGCCTTGGCACGCCACCAGGCGCGCACCTGCGGGTCGAGCGGATCGGCGGTTTTCAATCCGCCGATTTCAATCGGTGCGCTGAAGCGGATGCTCAGGTATACGCGAATGCCGTAGGGCCTGAATACATCCGCCAGCGCCGCCACTTTTTGCAGATAGGTGGGCGTGAGAATGGTCGCACCGCCGGCGACATCGTTGAGCACGCTGCCGTTGATGCCGATCGATGCATTGGCGCGTGCATAGTCGGTATAGCGCGGATCGCGCCAGTCGGGCAGCTTCCACCAGTCCCAGATCGAAGCGCCGGCATAGCCGCGCTCCACCTGGCCGTTGAGATAATCCCAGTGGTCGAGCACGCGCAAGGTCAAATGCGGTGCATCGTGCAGGTCGAGTCGATCGATGTGTTGCCCGGTTTGCAGCAGGCGCAGAAAGCGGAAGGCACCATACAGTGCGCCGATATCGCTGTTGCCGACGATGGCGGTGGCGGCGTGTCCGTCGATCACTGCGCTGCGGATGAGATAGCCTTCACTGCCCAGGTTCCTGGTATCCCAGTGCAGCCGGGCGATCAGTGGCGAAGACGCGGCTGTGCCGACGACAATTGCACCATCGTGCAACACGGTTTGGGTGAGGGGAATGTCGCGCCCGAGCAATCCACTCAATCCACGTTGCAACTCATCCCGGGTCGCGCGCTGGGTGGGTGTGTCGGCGGCAAGCACCAATTGGGACGCCCGGCCGCCGTAAAGCTTCATCTGTGCCGGGGGCAGTGGACGATAGCGCAGCCACAGGTCGTAACCGTCTTCGGCACGCGCCCATCCTGCGCATGCCATCGTGAGCAGGATCACGGCAAACGCGATGCAGGCGCGCATCGGCTTCACGTAGGCGGCGCCGCGAGTGATTCAAACAGGTCCTCCTGCACCACGAAACTGTCCTGATCCACGAAGCCGGAAAGTCCCACGCCCACCAGGCGATAGCGGCTGTCGGCGGGGCGCTCGACGCGTGCGCGCAAGGCGCAGGCCACGTCGGCCAGTTCTTCCGCCGAGCGCGGATGCACGGAAGGGGTGAGGCTGCGGGTGAGGGTGTGGAAATCGGAGGTTTTCAGTTTCAGCACCACGGTGCGCGCCACGCGGCCACGTTGCACTTCGCGCTGGTGTGCGGCCCAGGTTTTTGCGGCCAGGTAGCGGATGTGCGGTTCGAGTTCGTCCAGCGTGAGGTCGTGCTCGAAGGTATCTTCGGATGACACCTGCAAGGTGAGCTGGTTGGGCTGCACGGCATGGTCGTCGATACCCAGCGACAGTTCGTGCAGGCGCACGCCCCAGCGGCCGAAACGTTGCTCCATTTCCAGTTCGGACAGGGCGCGCAGATCGCTCACCGTCTTGAGGCCCAATGCCTCCAGCTTCGCCTCCATCACCTTGCCCACGCCGGGCAGGCGCCCAACGGGGAGTGGCGCGAGAAAGGCCATCACCTGGTGTGGGCGTACCACGAACAATCCATCGGGTTTGTTCCAGTCGGAAGCGATCTTCGCCAGGAATTTATTCGGCGCCACGCCTGCGGATGCGGTGAGCTGCGTCTCTTCGCGGATCGCCGTGCGAATCGCCTCTGCCGTGGCGGTCGCAGAAGGCAGGCCGGTCTTGGTGACCGTGACGTCGAGATACGCCTCGTCCAATGACAGCGGTTCGATCAGGTCGGTGTGGCGCGCGAAGATCTCGCGCACCTGCCGCGATACCGCTTTGTAGCGCACGAAATCCGGCGGCACGAACACCGCCTGCGGGCACAGTCGTTCGGCGCGCACGGCCGGCATGGCGGAGCGCACGCCGAACTTGCGTGCTTCATAACTGGCCGCGCACACCACCGAGCGCGCGCCGCGCCACGCCACCACCACGGGCTTGCCACGCAACGACGGATCGTCGCGCTGCTCGACCGACGCGTAGAACGCGTCCATGTCGACGTGCAAAATTTTGCGTGATGGTGGGGTGGGCACGGCTGTGCATGGTGGGATGACGAACCGATTCTAGGGCGTCGTGCCGCTTCGTGCAGTGCCGCGCGAGCCGCTCAGCCCCTGTAGGCGTTCGAGCACACGTGCCGCAAAGCGCTCGGCGGCATCCGGCTTTATCGACATGAACAGCTGCGGCTCGGTCAGTTCCAGCTCCATGATGTGGAAGTGTCCGTTCATCACCACGCCGTCCACGCGGGCATAGTCCAGCTCGCAATGCCACAGGGCCGAAGTCGTCGCCAGGGCTTTATCCGCGGCCTGCACGATGGCCGCATCCGGAACCGCCAGGGCGGTGCTGCCGCCGTGCTCCTGCTGCACGCGGTAATCGCCGCTGGCGGGGCGTTTGAGCACGGCGTGGCTGTAGCGGCCGCCGAAGTAGAGCAGGGACCACTCGCCGTGCGCGGCGATCTCGGGCACGAACGGCTGTACCAGGAAATCCAGGTCCGCGGGGAGACCCGCCAGCGCTTGCTCGAACGCCGCGGTACCGCGCGTGCCGCGCACGGTATGCCAGGCGCCTCCGCTGACGGCGGGCTTGATCACCAGTTCGTCATCCACGGCGGTATGCACGATTTGCGCAAGCTGCCCGGCGGGCGCAATGCGCGTGGGAATGATCGCCACGCCGGCGCGCTCCAACTCCAGCAGATAGCGCTTGTCGGTGTTCCATCGGATCAGGTGCGTATCGTGAATGGCCGGTACGTGCAGCCGGTCGAGCGTATCGAGCCAGGCAAGAAAGGCCGTGTAATGCCGGAAATAATCCCAAATCGTGCGGATCAGCACGGCATCGAAGGCGCCCCAGTCCACCGCCGGGTCGTTCCAGATGCAAACGGTGGGTGTTATGCCAAGCTGTTCCAACTGCGTAACGAAGTACGCGTCGTCCGGGTAGACCTGCGGAAACTGCGCGCAGGTGGCGATGGCAAGGCGAAAACCGGAATGAGACAAAGACATGCGAACACCTCCAGTAACTGGGGTGGGCGCCCTTTGACGTTGTGGGTGGTCGGCCGGACCGAGCGTAGCGGACGCGATGTCCGTTGCAGCACCCCTCGGGGCCGATGCGCCAGCCAAAGCGGGTCATGGCGCGTAACGGGGGCGAGTATCCGGAGCGACGCCTTGGGGTGTCAATGGGACATTGGTCACTTCACGCCGATGCATCGTGCCGGGTGCGATCATCGGTGGCTGGTGCCCGATGCTCCGGAATGCTTGCCCTAGGCATCCTTACATCACCCTCCACGTGGGCGCTGATCGGGGCGCGCTTTTTACTCAAGGAGTGATCGATGAAAATTCTGATGGTTCTGACTTCGCACGACCGGCTCGGCAACACGGATCACAAGACCGGCTTCTGGCTGGAGGAATTCGCCGCACCGTATTACGTGTTCAAGGATGCCGGCGCCGAGATCGTGCTGGCTTCGCCCAAGGGCGGGCAGCCGCCGCTCGATCCCCGCAGCGACGAACCCGATTCGCAAACCGAAGCCACCAAGCGCTTTCACGCCGATGCTGCCGCGACCAAGGCGCTGGCTACCACGCTCAAGCTCGCCGATGCCGCCAAGGGCGAATACGACGCCGTGTTTTATCCGGGCGGCCACGGCCCGCTGTGGGATCTGGCCGAAGACAAGGATTCCATTGCGTTGGTCGAACGCACTTACGCGGCGGGCACGCCATTGGGTGCGGTCTGCCACGCGCCGGCCATCTTCCGCCACACGCGCGGCGCCGACGGTGAGCCGCTGGTGAAGGGCAAAGCGGTCACCGGCTTCAGCAACAGCGAAGAAGATGCCGTGGGCCTCACCAAGATCGTGCCCTTCCTGGTCGAAGACATGCTCAAGGCCAACGGCGGCCGTTACTCCAAGAAGGACAATTGGCAGTCGTACGCGATCACCGAGGGCAAGCTGATCACCGGCCAGAATCCGGCATCGTCGGTGGCGGCCGCGCAGGCGGTGTTGGCTTTGCTGGGTGGATCGCTAGGGCCATAGGTCACCAGACAATCGGTGCCGACTCAGGTTACTGTCGGCATCTATGACTGATACCAACTCGAACTCCTATCTTCGGCGGCTGGGCATTTGGGACGGCGCGGCGATTGTCGTCGGCGGCGTGATCGGCGGCGGCATCTTCCGCACCCCAGCCACCGTGGCCGAGCGCACCGCTTCGGGCCTGCCCTTGCTGGCGCTGTGGGCGATCGGCGGCCTGCTCACCCTGACTGGCGTGCTCTGTTACGCCGAACTCGGTGCGCGCAGGCCGCAGGCGGGCGGCATCTACATCTACCTGCGCGAAGCCTTCGGTCCGCTGCCTGCCTTCCTGTTCGGCTGGACCATGGCGCTGATCAATTACCCAGGCAGCGTTGCGGCCGTGGCCACGACCTTTGCCGACTACGCTTGCCGCGCCGCCGGCTTGCCGGGCTTGTGGGTGAAGCCGTTCGCAGTGGGCGCGATCGCCTTTATCGTCGGCGTGAATTTCTTCGGCATTCGCGCCGGTGCGTGGATGCAGAACCTGTTTACCGTGTTGAAGCTGGCGGCGATCACGATGCTGATCGTGGTGGGGCTGGCGATGGCGCATGGGCATCTGGGGAGCGTCGCGGAGGTGGATGTGGCGCATCCGGTGCCGCCCGGTGCGTGGATCGGCGCCTTGCTGCCGGTGCTGTTTGCCTATGGCGGCTTCCACTATCTCAACGATATGGCTGGTGAAGTGCGCGACCCGCAACGCACCTTGCCGCGTGCGCTGGCGCTGGGCATGACCGGCGTGGTGTTGTGCTATCTGCTGGTGAATGTGGCCTACCTGGTCGGCTTGGGGCACGCGGGGCTGGCATCGAGCATCGCGCCGGCCGCCGATGTGATGAGCCGCGTGTTCGGCTCGCACGGTGCCATGATCATGGCTATCGGCATCGCCTGTTCCACCTTCGGTTATTGCAGCATCGCCATCGCGGGCGGTGCGCGCGTGCTGCAGACGATGGGCGCCGACCGCATGTTTTTTCGCGCGGTCGGACAGATCGACTCGCGCTATCGCGCTCCGCAGATCGCGTTGGCGGTGCTGGGCGTCTGGGCGATCGTGCTGACCCTGTCCGGCAGCTTCAACCAGTTGCTGGATTACACCACGGTGGGCGAATGGCTCGGCCATGCCTTCGGCATCGCCACGCTGTTCTGGTATCGCCGCCATTTTGCCGACCAACCTTTGCCGTACCGCGTACCGCTGTATCCGCTGCTGCCGCTTGTCTTCGTCTGCACCGTGTCCTGCGTGATCGTCGCCACCGCGATCAACACGCCCGGCGATGCCGGCATGAGCCTGGTGATCATTGCCTGCGGCATCCCGGTGTACGCGCTGTGGCGGCGTTCGGAGAAGCGCCGGACAAGTACCTAAGGCTGCTCGGTCGAGTCGTTGTCCGCTTCGTGAGGGAGCGGATCGGAGCGGGACGCCTGCAGCGCGCGCAGGTTTTGTTCCAGCTCTGCGATGGTCAGCGGAAAGTAGCCGTCCTCGCCCTCCGACTTGAGCCACCCTTGCGCGCGCTTGCGCTCGACTCGAACGTCGGCCTTGGCCAGCGCCGAGACAACTTCGTCGACGCCGACGTGGCCGACGTCGCAGGTCAGTCGCCACAGCCAGTTCATCTTCATGGGATGGATTCCGCGATGAAGCGGAGGTGTCTTGTAACCCATGCTGGAATCCTCCCGCCGGTTATCCATGGCGCCGCGTGCGCGATGGACCATGGCACGTATTCCGGCGTGAAACGGGTGTGAAGCCCAGGACTTCGGGTCTGCCGATCCACCTTGGCTTATCATGCGCTTGGCTGAAAAGACGTTACGGACCTGCTCGCCCGCCCGGACTTGGCGCATGCGGGCCTGTAGCGGGGGGCATAGAGCGAACAGGGGCTCGCGCGTTGAAAGCGGTGGACGGTTTGCTGGACGGACCTGCGTGGGTGCGGCATTGCTGGCGCGCCCTGGTGGTCGTGCTCGTTGCGCTGGCCTGGCTGGGTTTGGCGCCGCCCGCTCGTGGGCAGGCAGCCAGTCTTGCTTCTTTTACCCAGGCGCAAGGTCTGGGGAGCCTTGAAGACAATTGCCTGCTGCAAGATCGCCAGGGTTTCGTCTACGTCTGCACGGAGTACGGGCTGTATCGCTTCGATGGCCGCGTGTTTCAGCGCATCGGCGCTGCCAATGGCTTGCAGGCCAGTTTCATTACCGCCTTGCATCAGGATGGCTCGGGCCGGCTGTGGGTGGGCACGAGTACGGGGCTCTACGTGGGCGATGGCGAACGTTTCGCGCCGGTTGCCGCTCCGGCGCATTCGCTGCAGATCGACGCGGGCGTCATGCTTGCCGACCAGGATGGCCGTCTATATGCCGTAAGCGAGCATCGGCTGTGGGTGATCGAGCCGGCAGGAAAAGGTTGGCGCGAGCGTTTGCGTTTCGATGATGCCGACGTGCGCGCGATGCCGGTGCTTGCCGACATCACCAGCGTATTCGCCGATGGGCGCGTGCTGTGGTTTGGCTGCGGCAAATCCCTTTGCCAGCTGACGGGCGACCACGTACAGGTGTGGGGCGGGCAGCAGGGCATTCCGCCGGATACGTGGACCTCTTATCTGCGTACGCGCGACGGCAGCTTGTGGGTGCGCAGTCCTTTCTACATTCGCGCGCTGGCGCCTGGTGCTCGCGTATTTACCAATCACGACCTGCCCGGCGCACGCGTCGCGACGGCCTACCTGGACATGGTCGAGGATGGCCAGGGGCGCCTGCTCACCCGTTCCAACGATGGCCTGGCTCGTTGGGATGGTCGCAACTGGAGCAACTTCAACGCCGGCAACAGCCTGCCCGACATCGGCATCAATGCGCTCCTGTATGACCGCGACCACGTGTTGTGGATCGCTACTTACGGGCGTGGCGTGCTGCAGTGGCGTGGCTACGACCAGATCCAGAGCTGGCAGATCGCGCAGGGCCTGGACAGCAGTCCTACCTGGTCGCTCGCGCGCGCCAGCGACGGCAGCTTGTGGGTGGGCGATGAACTGGGCGGCAGTGTGCTGAAGCCCGGCGCCAAGCGCCTGGAGCGTTGGCCTCTGAAGGCGCCGCCGCAAGCGCAGGAAACGATCGCGTTGCATGCATTGCCCAACGGCGATGTGCTGGCTGTTTATTATTCGGGCGAGTTGCTGCGCTATCGCGCCAGTGACGGAAGCACGGAAGAGTTGGCGCATTCGCCCGCTTATGCGCACGGTGCGTTTTTCGATAGCCAAGGGCGCACGTGGTTTTGTACTGAGCACGGCGTGTACGTTTACGACGGCCGTGCAGTGCAGCGCGCCGGCGAGGGCGTGATTCCCGACAGTGTTTTCTTTGCCGCAAAAGAAGATGCGCAAGGCCGGATCTGGGCCGTGGGCGATGCCGGGGTGTTTCGCTTCGATCACGGCCGCTGGGAGCGGGTGCACGTCGTGGGTACGCCATCGGATGGCAGTTATCTGGATCTGGATATTCTTTCAGATGGCGATTTTTACCTGGCCGGCACCTTCGACGGCTTGTGGCAGGGGCACATCACGGATGGCGACAGCATGCACGTGCAGCGTGTCGACAATCCGTTTCTGGATAACTCGCGCATCTATTTCATCCGGCACGATCGACGCGGCTGGCTGTGGATCGGCGGCAGCGACGGCGTGGAGTTTTTCAACGGCAAGCATTGGCGTCACCTGACCGAAGACGACGGCTTGATCTGGGACGACGTCACGGAAGGGGCGTTCCTGGAAGATCCGGACGGTTCGATCTGGGTGGGGACCAGCAGTGGCATTTCCCACATCCTGCATCCGGATTCGCTGACCACCTCCGAATCGTTGCGCGTGGTCATCAGCGAACTGAGTCTTGGCGGCGCAGCGCGGGCGCCGGCATCCAGCTATCGCTTCGATTTTTCGCCGGAGCAAGCGCTGACCGTGCACGTTGCCACGGTGGGCGCACCGACGCGCAGCACGCTGCAATTCCGCTATCGGTTGCGTGGACTGGAGCAGCAGTGGATGAGTTCGAGCCGATCGCAGATCGACTATCCGCCGCTCCCGCCCGGCGATTTCGTGTTCGAGGTGGCCGCGTACGATCCGGACAGCGGGCAGTTGTCGCCCGTCGCATCATTGCCGTTGAGCATCGTGCCGCCGTGGTGGCGGCGTACGCCGGCGATCGTCGGCGGATGCCTGTTGCTCGTGCTGGGCATCACGTTGACCTGGCTGCTGCGCACGCGGCATTTGCACGTCAAGGCGCGCAAGCTCGAGCAATTGGTGGCGCAGCGCACGCACGAACTGGAAGTGGACAAGAAAGCATTGGAAGAAGCGCGTGCCGCGTTGTGGCATCAGGCCAATCACGACACGCTGACCGGTCTACCCAATCGAGCCCGCATCTTCGACACGCTTGCCAAGGCCTTTGCCCACGCACAGGAGTGCGCTCAACCGCTGGCCGTGGCGTTGATCGACCTCGACCACTTCAAGCACATCAACGATCGTCACGGCCATCTGGCCGGCGACGCGGTGCTGGTCAAAATCACCTCGTATCTGTGCAAGGTGCTGCCGGCTACCGCCACGCTCGGCCGCTGTGGCGGAGAAGAATTCCTGGTCGTGTTGCCGGGCATGCAGCCGGGCGATCTGGCGCCTTTCGAAGCCTTCCGCCTGGCCATTGCCAACCATCCTCTCGATATCGAGGGTCTGCTCTTGTCGATGACCTGTTCCGTCGGCGTGACCTGGCTGGACCCGCGGGATCGCGTGGGGGTGGATCTGGTCCGGCGCGCCGATGCGGCGCTCTATCGCGCCAAGTCCGGTGGCCGCAATCGCGTGGTGGTGGGTGAGGTGCCGCCGGCGGATGCCGTCGCCCGCTCGTAGTTAGTACGCTAAAGCATTGATTATTCTACGCTAGTTCCAATGCACGGGTGGATCTTCTATTTTCACCCAAAAAGGTGAAAAATAGACTGGCCATGACCCTTCAGCTCACCAGCCGCCAGTCCAACATCCTCGCCTTTATCCGGGAGCGCACAGAGCGCGACGGCGAGGCGCCCACCTTGGAAGAAATCGGCCAGGCCATGGGGCTGCCGAATGTGAGCGCGGTGCTCAAGCACGTGCGTTCGCTGGAGGCGAAGGGCCGATTGGTGATCGAGCCCAACCGCACCCGCGGCATCCGCCTGGTGAAAGAGATCGATCCGCTGGCTTCGGACACGCTGGAGCTGCCGTTGATCGGCCGCATTGCCGCAGGCGAACCGATCTTCTCCGAGTCGCGGGTGGAGCGCAGCTTGCACGTCTCGCGTTGGCTGTTCCGCCTCAAGCCGGATTACCTGGTGCGCGTGATCGGCGACTCGATGCGCGACGAAGGCATTCTCGATGGCGATCTGGTGGCCGTGCATGCCACGCCAGTAGCGCGCCATGGACAAGTCGTCGCGGCGCGCGTGGAGGGCGAGCGTTTCACCATCAAGCGCCTGTACTGGCAGGGCGATGTGATTCGCCTGCTGCCCAACAGCCCCGGCTATCAACCGATCGATCCGGATCCCACCGAAGACTTCGCCATCGAAGGCTTGTTTGCAGGCTTGGTAAGAGGCAGCTGATGGGCGCGGTAGTCGCCCTCTCGAACCTGCTGGACGCGCGCCAGGTCTGGCGCGGTCACGCCGCGCCGCTGGCCGACGGCGAGCAGCCGACCGGCTGCGCGGCGCTCGATGCGGCATTGCCGACACGTGGCTGGCCGAATGCAGCGCTGACAGAAATCCTGCTGCCGGCCGATGGCGTCGGCGAATTGCGCCTGTTGCTGCCGACGCTGGCGCGGCTGACAAAAGGGCACCGTCCCGTTGTGCTGATCGCGCCTCCTTATGCACCGTGTGCGATGGGATGGCGTCAACGTGGCGTGGATCTGCAGCAACTGGAAATCGTCGACACGGAAGAAAAGCACGTGCTGTGGGCGGCCGAGCAATGCCTGCGCTCGGGCAGTTGCGCCGCCGTGCTGACGTGGCCGCAGCAGGCAGATGATCGCAGCCTGCGTCGCCTGCAAGTCGCTGCCGACACCGGTCGTGCACTCGCCTTCGTCATTCGCGACCGCAAGCATCTGACGAATGCGTCACCGGCATCGCTGCGGCTGGAATTGGATGGCGCGCCGAATACGCTCATCCGGGTGCGCAAATGCCGCGGCGGCAATCCGCCGACGCAGGCGATTCCGCTCGGGCACGTTCAAAGGTTTTCCGGCGAGGGCCGGCAGATGGCAGCGGCCATGCACGCGGTTCATCAGCGTGTGCATGGCGCTGCCGATGCCGGCCCTCGCGGGAATTACCTGCAGAGGCATTGGGTGGACTCCAAGCAGTCAGAAGCGTGAGGTCGGGCGATGCTGTGGGCCTGTCTGCTCTTGCCGCAATTGGCGCTGGATGGCGTCCTTCGCCGTCGCGCCGATGACAGCCCGCTGGTGCTGGTGGACGGTGCGGCGAATGCACGCAGCATCGTCGCCGCCAATGCGTCAGCTCGCGATGCGGGCCTGTATATCGGGCAACGCCTGACTGCCGCGCAAGCCTTGCTGGCGCAATTCGAAGCGATCCCTTACGACCCCTCGTCGGTCGCGCGCTGGCAACAATTCCTGGCCGGCGTGGCGTATCGCTACAGCTCGCAGGTGGCTTTGCTGCCGCATGCGATCGTGTTGGAAGTCAGCAAGAGCCGCAGCCTGTTTGGCGCATGGGCCGAGATGGAACGTTACCTGCGCCACGATTTCACCGCCCTGGGTTTTCGCCATCACGTGGCAGCCGCACCCACACCGCATGGTGCGTATGTGCTGGCGGGTATTGGCGAGGGGCTGGCGGTTTTCACGCAAGAGGCGCTGCAACGCGCATTGGATGATGTGCCGCTGTCCAGGAGTCGCCTGCCTGCAAGTGCGGTGGACGCGTTGCCGCGCATGGGTGTGCGCCGCCTCGGGCAACTGCTGCGCATGCCGCGCGATGGCCTGCAGCGCCGATTTGGCGCAGAACTGCTGCAAGCCATGGATCGCCTGAGCGGGGAGCGTCCCGCTGGACTCGATCTGTACCTGCCGCCCGATGCCGTGGATTGGCGCTTTGAGCTGTCGCACGAAGTGGAAAATGTCGCGGCGCTGATGTTTCCGCTCAAGCGCATGACGACTGACCTGGCGGCTTATCTTTCAGGGCGCGACGGCGGCGTGCAGCGTTTCGTATTGCGGCTGGAACATCGCGATGCCGAAGCCACCGACGTGCCGGTAGGCATGCTTTCGCCGGAACGTAGCGCCGATGTACTGTTCGATGCGGCGCGTGGCCGGCTGGAACGGGTGCAATTGTCATCGCCGGTATTGGCATTGCGTTTGATCGCCGACGATCTTCCCGGCTTCGTGCCTGCTGGCCGCGACCTGTTCGACGAACGTCCCGCCAACGCCTTGTCCTTCGAGCAACTGCGCGAACGCCTGCGCGCGCGGCTGGGCGATCGTGCCGTGTACCGCCTGGGCACCACCATCGACCCGCGTCCCGAACATTCGCAGCGCCTCGATACTCATAGCCAGGACTTCGTCGAGCCGCGTGCACGCCCCACCTGGCTGCTGAAGCGCCCCATTCCGTGGCGCGGCCCCATGCAGATACTGGCCGGTCCCGAGCGCATGGAAACCGGCTGGTGGGACAGCGATCCCATGCGCCGCGATTACTACGTCGTCGAAACGGCGCAAGGGCAACGCGCCTGGGTGTTCTGCGCGGCGGGCGAGCAGGGCGGCTGGATGCTGCAAGGGTGGTTCGCATGAGCGAATACGCCGAACTGCATTGTCTCTCCGATTTTTCCTTCCAACGCGGCGCATCCAGTGCGCGCGAACTGTTCGAGCGTGCCCGCGACTGTGGCTACGCCGCGTTGGCGATCACCGACGAATGTTCGCTTGCAGGCATCGTGCGTGCCTGGGAAGCTTCCGGCGACGTGGAAGTGCCGCTGATCGTGGGGACGGAAATCCAGTTGGCGGATGGGCCGAAACTGGTCTTGCTGGCGGAAAACAAACGAGGCTATGTCGCAATCTGCCGCCTTATCACCCAGGGCCGCAGGGCTTCGGAAAAGGGCACCTATTACCTCACCCGGGCGGACGTGGCCGCTGGCATGCCGGGTGCGCTGGCGCTGTGGATACCCGGACGGGAGCCGGATCGCGAGCATGGCGAATGGGTAAAGCAGCTATTTGGTGATTGTGCCTGGCTGGCGGTGGAGTTGCATTGCGATGGCGATGACGAGGGCCGTCTCGCTGAACTCGAAACCTTGGGAAATGTCTTGCAGTTGCCGCTGGTGGCCAGCGGCGACGTGCACATGCACGTGCGTGCCTGTCTCCCTTTGCAGCACGTGATGACGGCGATCCGTCACCATGCGACGATGGCCGACGCTGGCGACGTTTTGTTCCGTAACGGCGAACGGCACCTGCGGCAGCGCGCGGTGCTGGAAAAGATTTATCCCAAGGCACTGCTGGACGAAAGCGTGCGCATCGCCAGGCGCTGCACGTTCAACCTGAAAGAACTTCAGTACCAATATCCGAAAGAACTGGTGCCGGAGGGTTACACGGCCATGCAATGGCTGCGTCATCTGGTGGCTGAAGGTTCGGCGTGGCGGTGGCCGGACGGTGTTCCCGATCACATCAGTCCAAAGATCGAGCACGAACTGCGTCTGATTGAGAAGAAGGCCTATGAGGCATTTTTCCTCACCGTGCACGACATCGTGCGTTATGCGCGAAGCCAGCACATTCTTTGCCAGGGACGCGGTTCCGCGGCGAACTCCATTGTGTGCTTTGCATTGGGGGTGACGGATGCCGATCCGGGCAAGGTGGAACTGCTGGTGGAGCGCTTCATCTCCGTAGAGCGCGATGAGCCGCCGGATATCGACGTCGACTTCGAACACGAACGCCGTGAAGAGGTTATCCAGTACGTCTATAAAAAGTACGGGCGCGAACGCGCGGCCATCGCCGCAACGGTCATCAGCTATCGCTCCAAAAGCGCTGTGCGCGATGTCGCCAAGGTATTGGGCTTGCCGGAAGACCAGATCGACAAGCTTGGCCGCTGTTTCTTCCGGCTTGGAGATGCCTCCCTGGGCGCGCGGCTGCGCGAGCAAGGTTTCGATCCCGATGCGCCGGTCATACGCCAGATCCTGGTACTGACCGAGCAATTGCGCGGCAAACCCCGTCATTTGAGCCAGCACGTGGGCGGTTTCGTGATTCACGACGCGCCGCTGCACGAGCTGGTGCCGGTGGAGAACGCCACCATGGCCGACCGCACCATCATCCAGTGGGACAAGGATGACCTGGATCGGATGGGGTTGCTCAAGGTCGATTGCCTTGCGCTGGGCATGCTGACCTGTCTGCGCAAATGCTTCGATATGGTGAAGCATTATCGTGGCACGTCGATGAGCATCGCCACGATAGAGTCGGACGACAAAGACACCTACGCGATGATCCAGCGTGCCGACACCATCGGCGTGTTCCAGATCGAAAGCCGGGCGCAGATGGCGATGTTGCCGCGTCTGAAGCCGGCCAGTTATTACGATCTGGTCATTCAAATTGCCATCGTGCGCCCAGGTCCGATCCAGGGCGACATGGTGCACCCTTATTTACGGCGCCGGCGTGGCGAAGAACCTGTTGTCTATCCTTCGAAAGCGCTGGAGCCGGTGCTCGAACGTACCAAAGGCGTGCCGCTGTTTCAGGAGCAGGTGATGAAGCTTGCCATGGTTGCGGCTGGCTATACGCCGGGCGAAGCGGATCAACTGCGCCGGGCCATGGGGGCATGGAAACGTCACGGCGGCATGGAAAAGCACTATGAGAAATTCATCAATGGCATGTTGGAAAACAGCTACACGCGCGAATTCGCCGAGCAGATCTTCAACCAGATAAAAGGCTTCGGCAGCTACGGCTTCCCCGAAAGCCACGCCGCCAGCTTCGCCAATATCGCCTATGCAAGCAGCTGGCTGAAATGTCACGAACCAGCCATGTTCGCTTGCGCCTTGCTCAATGCGCAGCCGATGGGCTTCTACGGCCCCAGCCAGATCGTGCAGGACACGCAGCGCCATGGCATTCGTGTACTGCCGGTGGATGTGCGCTACAGCGACTTGGATTGCACGCTGGAATCCGATGCGCGCAGCACGAAGGGACTGGCGTTGCGTCTGGGATTTCGCCAGCTGCGCGGTTGCAGCGAGAAAGTGGCGGAGCGTATTTCAACGGCGCGCACGACCGGCGACTTCCTCGATGTCGTCGATCTATGCACGCGTGCGGAGCTGGATCGACGCCATCAGGATCTGCTGGCCGACGCTGGCGCATTGCGCGGACTGGCCGGCCATCGCCATCGCGCGCTATGGCTCACCGCCGGCGTGGAGGCGCAACTGCCGTTGTTCGGCCGGACCAGTCCTGCCGAGCAGGACATCGTGCTGCCGCTGCCGACGACCGTGGAAAACCTGAAAGCCGATTACGCGCACAGCGGCTTGAGTCTCGGGCCGCACCCGTTGCGTCTGCTGCGTAGCCGCCTGCGCGCAGACCGCTATCTCGATTCACGCAGCCTGCAGAAGATGCCGCATACCGCGCCGGTGCGCATCGCAGGCCTGGTCACCCAGCGGCAGCAGCCGCAAACGGCGAGCGGCGTCACCTTCATGACCATCGAAGACGAGTTCGGCCACGTAAACGTGGTGGTGTGGAGCCACGTCGCGCAGACCCAGCGCAGGCCTTATCTGGAAGCGCGGCTGCTGGCAGTCGAAGGGCGCTGGGAGACCGCCGATGGCGTCAGCCATCTGATCGCCCGGCGCTTGTGCGATCTCAGCGGTCTGCTGGCCGACCTGGATGCGCGCTCGCGCGATTTTCATTGATGCACACCGGTACACACGTCATGCAAACGCTACTTTTTGAACGCGATGTGCAAAGGATTGCCGACGACATCACCGGACCCATCACTTACCAACCGGATATCGTGCCGCCATCGCTGGCCGCAACGTGGTTCGAAACCTTGCGTGAGCAGGGCCGTTGGCACGAAAGCTCGCGCATGATGTACGAGCGGCTGGTAGGCGTGCCGCGCCTGCATGGTCATTACAGCGTCTCCGATCCTGCGTTGCCGGAAGTGCTGCGCCACGTACTGGCCTTCGTCAGGCAGCACGTCGATGCCCCCTTCAACAGCATCGGCCTGAATTTCTACCGCGACGAGCATGACAGCGTGGCGCCGCACAACGACAAGCTGCACGAACTGGTGCCGCACCAGCCGATTGCCCTGCTGTCGCTGGGCGCAACGCGAACCATGATCATTCGTCGCAAGAAGCCGCCGCATCTGAAAACGGAACTGGAACTGGAAGCCGGCAGCCTGCTGCTGATGGGATGGAATGCGCAATTGCATTACGACCACGGCATTCCCAAGTTGCCGTATCCGGTGGGGCCGCGAATCAGCGTGGCATTCCGGGTCAGGCCGACGCGAAATGCGGAAGGTTGGTAGGTTGGGCTATCCCCGCATCAAGTCCGGGGCAACCCCACCTACGAAATTCCCAAGCTGCGCGGGGTGCTCGATCACCGCACCTGCGCCGGCTGCTTCCAGCTCTTCGCGGCTGCCAAAGCCCCACAACACGCCAATGCCGTTTACGCCATTGGCGACTGCACCTTCGATATCGAAGCAACGGTCGCCGACCATGATGGTGTCCTGCGGCGTCGCGCCGAAATCGGCCAGCGCAGCGGCGATCATCGAGGCTTTCTCGCTGTGCGGGCTGGACGGATGCGGACCGTAGAGCTTCTCGAAACGATGCCCGAACGGCATCGATTCAATGATCGGCGCGGCATGGCGGTGCGGCTTGCTGGTGACTATGGCGAGTTGGTGCCCGCCGGCGTGCAAGCCATCGATCAGCTCGGCAATGCCCGGGTAGATGGCGTGTTCGCGCCAGCCCAGCGTGGCAAAGCGTTCGTGGTAATACTCCACGGCCTGCTCGATGCGCGTGGCATCGTTATCCAGCAAAGGCGCAAAGCTGTGGCGCAGCGGCGGCCCGATCCAGGAACGCAGTTCCGCCGGCTCCGGTACGTCCAGTTTGTGCAGGGCGTACCGGATACAGGCGCTGATACCGGGTTCGGAATCGATCAGGGTGCCGTCGAGGTCGAACAGGCAAAGCATTACTTTTCCGCGCGTGCCCTGAGGGCGGCCACGGCCGGCAATTCCTTGCCTTCCAGGAATTCCAGGAACGCGCCGCCGCCGGTGGAGATGTAGGAAATCTGGTCGGCAATGCCGTACTTGTCGACGGCTGCCAGGGTGTCGCCGCCGCCGGCGATGGAGAACGCCTTGGATTGGGCAATCGCCCGTGCCAGCACTTCCGTGCCCTTGCCGAAGGCATCGAATTCGAACACGCCCACCGGGCCGTTCCACACCACGGTACCGGCCTTTGCGATCAAGGCGGCGTACTGCCTGGCGGTTTCCGGACCGATGTCCAGGATCATCTCGCCATCTTTCACCTGGTCCACCGGCTTGACGGTGGCAGCCGCGTGGGCGGAGAACTCCGGCGCCACCACCACGTCGACCGGCATCGGCACTTCGGCGCCGCGGCGCTTGGCATCGGCCAGCACCTTTTTGGCGGCGGGCAGCAGATCCGGTTCGTACAGCGAATTGCCGACCGAGTGACCGGCGGCTGCAATGAAGGTGTTGGCGATACCGCCGCCGACGATGAGCTGGTCGACCTTGCCGATCAGGTTTTCGAGCAGGGTGAGCTTGGTCGAGACCTTGGAGCCGGCGACGATGGCGAGCAGCGGGTGGGCCGGTTGCTCCAGCGCCTTGCCCAGCGCATCGAGTTCGTCGCACAACAACGGGCCGGCGGCGGCGATGGGGGCGTATTTGATCACGCCGTGGGTCGATGCCTGCGCGCGATGGGCGGTGCCGAAGGCATCCATCACGAACACGTCGCACAGCGCGGCGTATTTCCTCGACAGCGTTTCTTCGTCTTTACCTTCGCCGACATTCATGCGGCAGTTTTCCAGCACGACCACTTCACCGTCGGCCACCTCGACACCATCGAGGTAATCGGCGACCAGGCGCACCGGTGCGCCGAGCTGCTCGCCCAGCCACTTGGCCACCGGCGCCAGCGAGGATTCCGCATCGAACTGGCCTTCCTTCGGACGACCCAGGTGCGATATCACCATCACCTTGGCGCCAGCGTCGCGGGCGGCCTTGATGGTGGGGAGCGCGGCGTCCAGGCGCTGGGTGGAGGTAATGCGGCCGTTCTCGATCGGCACGTTCAGGTCTTCGCGGATCAGCACGCGCTTGCTGCGCAGGTCCAGGTCGCTCATGCGGGTGACGGTCACGGGAAAACTCCAGGCAGCTTGAGGAAGTCGGCCACGGAGGCCGGAACTGCGTATTTTCCCGCCGGCATCGCAGCGATGCAAACGGGCTCGATTTACACTCGCCCTCTCACCAGCAAGGAAAGGCTCATGGCGTCCGATCTCGTCCTTTACAGCTACTGGCGTTCCAGCGCGGCCTTTCGGGTGCGCATTGCGCTGAATCTAAAGGGTTTGCGTTACGAAACGCGGGCAGTGCACCTGGTCCGCGACGGGGGGGAACAGCATTCGCCGGCCTACGCCGCGCTCAATCCGCAGGAGCTGGTTCCCACCCTGGTCGATGGCGACCGGGTGCTGACGCAATCGTTGGCCATCGTGGAATACCTGGATGAGACCCATCCGGAACCGCCGTTGCTGCCGAAGGACCCGGCGGGCCGGGCGCGCGTGCGCGCGCTGGCACAGCTGGTGGCTTGCGATATCCATCCGATCGGCAATCTGCGCGTGCTGCAGGAAATCGGCAAAGCGTTCGGTGCCGATGACGAACAGAAAAGTGCGTGGATGCGGCATTGGGTCGCCATGGGCTTGCAGGCATTCGAAGCCACGCTCGTCAATGGCAAGGAAACCGGCCGCTATTGCCACGGCGACACGCCAGGATTGGCCGACCTGTGCCTGGTGCCGCAGGTCTACAACGCGCGGCGCTGGAAGGTTCCGCTGGGCGATTACCCGACGATCCTGCGGATCGATGCGGCATGTGCGGCGCTGGATGCGTTTCACCGGGCGATGCCTGAGCAGCAGCCGGATGCGCCGTCGCCGGGCGCTTGAGCTTTTACTCCCTCTCCTCTCCGGGAGAGGATTGGGGTGAGGGACGCTCCTGCGTAAGGATGCATTTGGATCGAAGTGCCTTGAGCATCACTTCGAGTCGAAGTTGCGCGAGCTTGGCCCCTCATCCGACCCTTCAGGCCACCTTCTCCCCGGAGGGGAGAAGGCAATCATGAGTAGCCGTTGGCTACGGTTTTAGAAGCCCAGGCCGTACGGATCGTTGCCGGCCAACTCTGCATTCTCCGCATTGCCGCCTTCGGACAGGCGGATCTTCAGCGCCAGGCCGTCGCGCGAGTCGGCCTTGGCCAAGGCTTCTTCCAGTTCGATGCGGCCGCTCCGGTAGAGTTTGTAGAGCGACTGGTCGAAGGTCTGCATGCCTTCCTGCAGGCTGCGGTCCATGGCCTCTTTCACTTCGTGGATCTGGCCGCGGCGGATCATGTCGCGAATGAAAGGGGTGTTCAGCAGCACTTCCACCGCCGGCAGGCGGCGGCCGTCCTTGCCGGTCACCAGACGCTGGCTGATCACCGCACGCAGGTTCAGAGCAAGGTTCATCAGCACGTTCTTGTGTGCCGATTCGGGGAAGAAGTTGAGGATGCGTTCCAGCGTCTGGTCGGCATTGTTGGAGTGCAGGGTGGCCAGGCACAGGTGACCGGTTTCGGAGAAGGCGATGGCCGCCTCCATCGTGTCGGTGTCGCGGATTTCGCCGATCATGATCACGTCCGGCGCTTCACGCATCGCGTTGCGCAAGGCCTCGTGATAGGTGTGCGTATCCAGGCCCACTTCGCGCTGGTTGACGATCGATTTCTTGTGGCGATGCAGGTACTCGATCGGGTCCTCGATGGTGAGGATGTGACCGGGCGTGCTGCTGTTGCGGTGGTCGAGCATGGCCGCCAGCGTGGTCGACTTGCCCGATCCGGTGGCGCCCACCACCAGGATCAGTCCGCGCGGTTCCATGATCAGTTCGCGGAAGATCGCCGGCAGCTGCAACTGGTCGATGCTGGGGATCTCGCTCTTGATGGCGCGGATCACCATGCCCACTTCGCCGCGCTGCTTGAAAACATTGATGCGGAAACGGCCGGCTTCCTTGACCGCCAACGCCATGTTGAGCTCCAGGTCGCGCTCGAATTGCGGCACCTGGCCTTCGTCCATCAGCGAGTAGGCGATCTTTTTCACCATGCCGCTGGGTAACCCGGTATTGCCGAGTGGGTACAGCTTGCCCTCGACCTTGATGTTCACCGGGGCCCCTGTCGTCAGAAACATGTCCGACGCGCCCTTATCTACCATCAACTTGAGGAAGTAACCGATATCCACCTTAAAGACCCCAAAATTTTACGCATTGCATTCAAGGATTATGCCCGCTCACAATACGCCGTGATCCTCCGAGAGGAATGAGTGATGGTGCACACATTTTCCCCGTCGCTGGTGCGCGGTCTGCGTACCCGTGGGGTGGTTCCGGCGTTGTGGCTGGCGGTGTCGTTGAGTCTTGGCGGCTGTGCCAGCGTTCCCCCGCCGGATGGCGCGATGAACCAGGCCCAGTCGCAATTGCAGGCGGCCCGCGATGCGGGGGCGTCCGATTACGACCCGGTTGATTTTGGTTTCGCGCAAGACAAGTTCCAACAGGCGCAGGCCGCCATGGCCGATCGCAAGTATGCCCTGGCTTCAGACCTGGCTGACGAATCCCGAGCCGACTCGACACTGGCGCGTACCAAGGCGCAATTGGCGGCGGTACGTGCCCAAATTCAGTCCAAAACCGACGCAAACAGTCAGTTGCACGCGCAAAACGCCGAGGCGCAGTCGGAGAACGACCAGCATTACCAGCAGCAGAAGGCGCAACTGGCGGCGCAACAGGCCGCCGTGCAGCAGGCTGCCAACGGGGACAATGGCGATAACGGGGACAATGGCGACAACGGCGACAACGGCAACCCCGCGCCCTCCTCGACCTCGCCCGTACCGGTGCCGGCCCAGGGCGCCAGCTCGCCGTTGCCCGCCCAGTCCCCGATGCAGCAGGACATGCCGGCGCCGTCGTCCTCGGTGCTGGGCAACCCGCAGCCCCAGCAGCAACAAGGGCAGGGGTTCCAGACCTTGCCCGACTCTGGCCAGCAGAACCAGCAGAATCAGGGAGGCCAGCTATGAGCAAGCCCATTTCCAGCAAGCCTCTGTCGATCATTGCCATCGTCTTGTTGGCCGTTTTCGCCAGCACGGCCGTGCAGGCGCGCAAGGACGATATGGATGTCGACAGGCTCAACAACAGCTTGAACCAGCTGGCCAGCGATCCGACCCTGGGCAACTATGCGCAGGCCGATCAGGCGCTGGCTCGCGACGCCGTCAACCAGCTGACCCAGGCCAGCTCGCACGACCGCCCGCACGCGCTGTACATCGCCGAGCGACGCGTGAACCAGGCCCGGGCCGAGGCGGAACTGCAGGCGTCCCAGCGCCAGCTCAGCCAGCTCAGCCAGGAAAACGTGCAGTTGCAGCTTGATCGCAGCCGCATCGATGCCGCCGCCGCGCAGCAGCAGCTGGATATCCAGCGCATGCAATATCAGCTGGCCCAGCAGGAAACCGCGCGCCTGCAGGCCCAAGGCCAGGAGGCGGCGGCACAGGCTGCCCAGGCCCAGGCCCAGGCCGATCAGGCCCGCAAGCTGGCTGCCGCGCAGTCCCGTCTTGCAGCGGCCGCCAAGCGCCAGGCGGCGTTGGCCACCAAGGCCGCCCAGGCCGCCAGGGCCTTGCAGGAACAACCTTCGTCCGGCGGCAACTGAGTCCGCTGTCCCCTTCACTCCCCTCGGAGTGAAGGGACACTTTCGTAGCAGATACCTGTCCGAAATCGTTGCGATTCGAGCGCAACGTTTTACGAGTTTTTGACTACAAACCCAGCCTCTATGCGCCTTCCCGAGGGGGCCTTGTGCCCCCTACCAGCGGGGAGTAGGGTCGAAGCTGTCACGACGCCTCACCCGTCGTGGCCTATCGACTGAATCATGCGCATACCTACCCACTTCCCGTTTCCCGTGTCCTGCAAGCAGGGCCTGGGAGCGTGGCCATGCGCGCGATTTGCTTCTGTTCGCGGACGTAGCCGTACGCCCGCAGCCTTACCGCGAGGAGGTTGAACCATGTTCGAAGATCAGCAGCGTGATGCTGTCGAAGCCTTTATGAAAGCCGACGCTGAATTCCGTCGGCTTTATCAACATCATCGGGAACTCGACAGCAAGGTGCACGATGCCGAAATCGGCGTGCTTCCCATCGACGACGCGACTCTTTTAGGGATGAAGAAAGAAAAGCTCTACGCCAAGGAAAAGCTCCAGCGCATGTGGGACACCCGAACGCCTCGCATCAACTGAATCTGCTGATTTTTATCTGACGCACGGCCCCGGCGCGTAAGCTGCCGGGGCCGATTCGTTTCCGCCACGGGTTGCCGGGTCTCTGCAGGGCACGAGGGGCGGCTCGCCGGGCCTCGTTCCCGTTATGATGTCCCTTCATATCGCACCGCCAGCCCTGCCTACGGAGTTTTCATGACGGTCAACGCAAGCGTTCTCGAACTGATCGGAAACACGCCCATGGTGCGTGCCCAGCGCCTGGATACCGGGCGTTGCGAGCTGTTCCTGAAGCTCGAAAGCGCCAATCCGGGCGGTTCGGTCAAGGATCGCATTGGCCTGTCGATGATCGAGGGCGCCGAAAAGGCCGGCAAGATCAAGCCCGGTGCGACCCTGGTCGAAGGCACGGCGGGCAACACCGGCCTTGGCCTGGCGCTGGTGGCGCAGGCCAAGGGGTATCGCCTGATCCTGGTAGTGCCGGACAAGATGAGCCGCGAGAAGATCTTCAATCTCAAGGCCATGGGTGCCGAAGTGGTGCTGACGCGCTCGGATGTCGCCAAGGGCCATCCGGAGTATTACCAGGACATGGCCGAGCGCATCGCGCGCGAAACGCCCGGTGCGTATTTCATCAACCAGTTCGGCAACCCGGACAACCCCAAGGCGCACATCGAAACCACCGGCCCGGAAATCCTGCGCCAGATGGATGGCAAGGTGGACGCCGTGGTGGTGGGCTGCGGCTCGTCCGGCACGCTCAGCGGATTGTCCAAATATTTCGCCGAGGCGTCGCCCAATACGGAGCTGGTGCTGGCCGACCCGGTCGGTTCCATCCTTGCGCAATACATCAATGAGGGCGTGCTCTCCACCAAGTCCGGCAGCTGGATGGTCGAAGGCATCGGCGAGGATTTCCTGCCCAGCATCAGCGACTTCACCCGGGTCAAGAAGGCCTACGCGATTTCCGACAAGGAAAGCTTCCTCGCGGCGCGCGAACTGCTGGCGAAGGAAGGTGTGCTCGGCGGTTCGTCCACCGGCACTCTGCTGGCTGCCGCGCTGAAATATTGCCGCGAACAGACCGAGCCCAAGCGCGTAGTCACCCTGGTCTGCGATACCGGCAACAAGTACCTGTCGAAGATGTACAACGACTACTGGATGCTCGACAACGGCTTTATCGATCGCGAGCAGCACGGCGACTTGCGCGATCTGCTGCTGCGGCCGTTTGCGCGGCGCGATACCGTCGTGGTCGGTCCGAACGAATTGCTGATGACCGCCTACACGCGCATGAAACTCTATGATGTTTCACAGCTGCCGGTGATGGATGGCAATCGCCTGGTCGGCATTCTCGACGAGTCAGATGTGCTGATGCACGTGCACGCCCATGAGGAACGCTTCCGCGATTCGGTGTCCACCGCCATGATCAGCGACCTGCAGATGCTGGACGTGCGTTCGCCGATCGAATCCCTGTTGCCGGTATTCGAGCGCGGCCACGTGGCCATCGTGATGGACGGCGAGCAGTTCCTGGGTTTGATCACGCGTATCGATCTGCTGAATTACCTGCGTCGTAAAGTGCACTGAGTTTCTTGTTTTGCTCCTTCCCTGCTGGCGGGGGAAGGCTGGGACGGGTAGGGTTTTTACCGGTATTCATGGAACGCCGTCGGAATGAACCGACGGCGCGAAAGCCGGTCGAAAGCGGCAAGCCGGCAAAGTCGCCGGCTACATCGAAGCACCGTGCTTCGCATTGCTCGTTGCAAAGGAATATCGCCCATGTGTGGAATCGTCGCCGCCACCGCCCAGCGTGATGTCGCTCCGCTGTTGATCGCCGGATTGAAGGCACTGGAATACCGCGGTTACGATTCGGCCGGCCTGGCCGTGCTGGAAGCGGGGCAGGTTCGCCGCGTACGCGCCAAAGGCAAGGTGCGCGAGATGGAGGCGTTGTACCAGGCCGATCCGTTCCCGGGCGGTACCGGCATTGCGCATACCCGCTGGGCCACGCACGGCGTGCCCAACGAAGTGAACGCGCACCCGCACGTCATCGGCCGCGTGGCCATCGTCCACAACGGCATCATCGAAAACTATGCCTCACTGCGCACGCATTTGCAGGCCCAGGGTTACGTCTTCACCTCCGAAACCGACACGGAAGTGATGGGAGCGCTGATCGACGTCCATCTCGGCAAGGGCATGAGCCTGCGCGAAGCCGTGCTCGCCACGGTGCGCGAGCTCGAAGGCGCCTATGCCATTGCCGTAATGTGCCGTGACGAGCCGGGCCGCGTGGTGGGTGCTCGCCGTGGCGCACCGCTGCTGGTCGGCGTAGGCATTGGCGAACATTTCCTGGGCTCGGATGCGCAGGCACTGGTGCAGGTCACCAACAAGATCCTCTACCTCGACGAGAACGACGTGGTGGAGATTACGCGCGAAAGCGTGCAGGTCTATACCCTGGACGGCACGCCGGTCGAGCGTGAGGTGCACGAAAGCGAGCTCTCTGCTGACGCAGTGGAGCGCGGCGAATACCGCCACTACATGCAGAAGGAAATCTTCGAGCAGCCGCGCGCCGTGGCCGACACGTTGGAGGCGCGCATCAATGCCCACGGCGTGCTGCCCAATGTGTTTGGCGTAGGCGGCGACGAGCTGCTGGCGAAAGTGCAGGGCATGCACATCATCGCCTGCGGCACCAGCTATCACGCCGGCATGGTGGCCAAATACTGGATCGAGGAATACGCGCGGCTGCCAGTCAGCGTGGAAGTGGCCAGCGAATATCGCTACCGCGAGGCCGTGGTGCCGCCAGGCACTTTGTTCGTCGCCATTTCGCAATCCGGCGAAACCGCCGACACGCTGGCGGCCATGCGCGAATCGCGCCGTCGCGGGTACCTTGGCACGCTCGCTATCTGCAACGTGCCCGAGTCGTCGGTGGTGCGCGAGGCCGACCTGAAGCTGATGACGCGTGCCGGCCCGGAAATCGGCGTGGCGTCGACCAAGGCGTTTACCACCCAGCTTTCCGCGCTCGCGCTGCTTGCCCTGCACCTGGCCAAGCATCGTGGCCTGGAAACGCCGCGCTACCACGATCTTTGCGCGCAGCTGTTGCGTTTGCCGCGCGCGATCGACGATGCCTTGAAGCTGGAGCCGCAAATCATCGAGCTGGCCGAGCGGTTCGTGCACCGCCATCACGCCTTGTTCCTTGGCCGCGGCGCACACCATCCGGTGGCGCTGGAAGGCTCGCTCAAGCTCAAGGAAATTTCCTATATCCACGCCGAGGCCTATCCGGCCGGCGAACTCAAGCACGGGCCGCTGGCGCTGGTCGACGAAGACATGCCGGTAGTCGCCGTGGCACCAAACGGCCCGCTGCTGGACAAGCTCAAATCCAACCTGCAGGAAGTGCGCGCCCGCGGCGGCGAACTGATCGTGTTTGCCGACAGCACGGCGCAGATCGACGGCAACGCCACCCGCGGGGTCGTGCTTCGCATCGACGGTGGCGGCGAGTTCATCGCGCCCGCCGTGTTCACTGTGCCCTTGCAGTTGCTCGCTTATCACGTTGCCGTGCTGCGCGGTACCGACGTCGATCAGCCGCGCAATCTGGCGAAGTCAGTTACGGTGGAATAGTTTTCAACGGGGATAAGGTAATTACTGGATCGTTTTATTTCGTGATGCCAGCCTGCAATGCCGATGGCTGCGGACCGGGGAGCCCAGTCCGAAGCAAGGTCGTTATATGCAAATGAGTCGAGCAATTGACCGTGCTGCCGTTTTATTCGCAGCTGGCACGTGTTTGGCAATGGGGTTTCGCTCAGGGCGGCGCCAATGCATAGGCACATATCGACGATGCAGGGCATGACCAATTTCAGACGCAATCCACTAAACGAAAAATTTTCAAATTTTTTGGAGCATAGGGAGCTTGTGATTGTTGTCGCAATCGCGCTTGCAGTTGCCGGCTGCGCTTCTGGGCCAACTGATTTGAGGGTTGAGCCAAGGTCGATAGCGCAAAAACTCGGCTTGCCGGACTGCAAAGTGTCCGTTCCGTTGAGCCAGGCCGAGGTCATCGACGATGCGAAAAGAGTTGGTAATCCGAATCCGGAGAGGAATCAGGATTGGATCGAGATCACTAAGAACTTTCAGCCTGGGGATGAATTGCGTGCAGTGAACTGTTTGAGCGCAGCTCGATCAAAAGACGTTGGCGATCCGTACTATTACGCTTTGATTCGCAACGACGTCATTGTTCTCAAGTTTCACGTCGGTTTTTTCAATTAGCGCCCATGGTGCGCGCCACGAAGCGGCGCCGTAAGTCGCCGGAAAAAATGGCGAAGGCTCAAAGTTCAATACTTCCTGATGCCCAATATAAGGAGATTTGCGTGAAGCCAATGCTGTCGAGGGTGATCTTTTACGTACGCGACGTGAGCCGGCTGCGTTCGTTCTATCAAGAACACCTCTCTCTAGATGTCTGCGAGGAGATCGAAGGCGAGTGGGCGGTATTGAAAGCCGGAGATATTGAATTGGCGCTGCACCGGGTGGGAAAGCCCTATCGGGAAATGGAGCTGCAAAGCACGGCTTCCAATGTAAAGATTGTTTTCTCGGTCGAGTCGGGCCTGGTCGAGCTGCGCGAGAAGCTGGTGGGCAAGGGTGTGCGCATGCGAGAGCTGAAGCGCTATGGCGGCTTCCCTTATTTGCTTTGCGACGGCGAGGATCCGGAAGGAAACGTCTTTCAGTTGTCGCAGGTCTGTGACGCCGAAACGCCGGCATAAAAGCCGGCAAACACTTTAGCGCCTGTTTTTTGCTGCAAGTTTTCCCAGGCGCAGCAGTGCCCGGTCGAGAGTTTCGCTCCACGGCAATCCGCAACTCAATCGCAGGCAGTCTGCATAGTCGCCTCGACTGGAGAACAAAGTGCCGGGCGAAGTGCCGATGCCTTCGGCCAGTGCGGCTTCGAAGGTGGCGTAGGTGTCGATGTCCTGTGGCAGCTGCAGCCACAGGGATAATCCCCCGCTCGGATTACAGGTGCGTGTTTCGGCCGGCCAGTAGCGAGCGATGCCTTCGCGCAGCCGTTGCGCATTGTCCGCCAGCGCCTTGCGCAGGCGGCGCAGGTGGCGTTCCAGATCGTGTCGCTGCAGGTAATGGGCGAGTGCAAGCTGCTGCAGGCTTGCACCGCCCACCGTGGAAAAGTATTTGGCGCGCACCAGCGCGTCGGTCCAGTCTGCGCCGACTATCCAGCCCACGCGCAAACCCGGCGGCAGAATTTTCGAAAACGAACTGCACGTCACCACGATGCCGTGGCGGTCCAGACGGCGCAAAGGAGACGGCCGTTGCCCGGACCACGCCAGTTCGCCATAGATGTCATCTTCGATAACGATGGTGCCGTGCCGTGCACAGCTGGCCAGCAAGCTTCGTTTGGCGTCGTCGCCGGTCAAGCTGCCGAGCGGGTTGTTGAAATTCGGCACCAGCACCGCGGCACGTACCTGGTGTTTTTGCAGGAGCTGATCGAGACGCTCGACGTCGATGCCACGTTCGGGGAGATTCGGTACCTCCAGCACTTTCAAGTGCAGCGCGGCAATAGCCTGCAGGATGCCGTGGTAAGTGGGGGATTCC
This sequence comes from Dyella mobilis, assembly GCF_016904945.1. Lineage (GTDB taxonomy): Bacteria > Pseudomonadota > Gammaproteobacteria > Xanthomonadales > Rhodanobacteraceae > Dyella_B > Dyella_B mobilis. The sequence goes on along the minus strand of NZ_JADIKF010000040.1, from coordinate 1,480,438 downwards.
ACCAGCACCACGTCACCGGGCTGAGTCAGGGTGCGCAAGGTCAGGCTGATCGCTTCCATCGCCCCGGCAGTGATGACGATTTCATCCGGGGATACCGACGCACCGAGCTGGGCATAGCGCTGCGTGATCTGTCGCCGCAATGCCAGATGGCCTTGCGGCGGGGCGTAGTCGAGCGCCGCCAGCGGCGCGTGCCGCAAGCAATGTGATAAGGCGGCCGTGATTCCGGACTGCGGCAATAACTCCGGAGCCAATGTCGCGCTGTGCAACGGCAACAAGTCGTCGCGCGAGAGCATGTCCAGCACGTCTTGCAACATCGGGTTGCTTACCGCGCCCGGTGCGCGTCGGCGGGAGGGGCGTGTCGCGGGTGTTGCCGTGGCGGCGGCCTGCACGAAGTAACCGGAGCGCGGCCTTGCCTGCGCGATCCCTTCGCGTTCCAGTTGCAGGCAAGCCTGTACCGCGGTCGCTGCGCTTACGCCATGGCTGCTGGCCAGTTGCCGAATCGATGGCAGCCGTTCGCCGGCGCGCAGCGCGCCCTGTGCGATCTGCGTGCGCAACTGGTCGGCCAGTTGTTCGTAGAGCAGCATGACGGCATCTCATCTGTACTGGTCAAAATTCATCATATCTGAATCTGTATTGGTTGCGAGAGCGGGCGTAGGCTGATCTTCACCGCAAGAGGAGATGCCATGACCCCGATCTCACACACCGATCCGGCCCGTGCCGCGCTGGGTCGACTGCTGCTCGGCGAGTTGCTGATCGGTTCGGTTGGCGTGTTTGTGGCGGAGAGCGGCCAGGACGTGGTGACAGCCGTGTTCTACCGTTGCCTGTTCGGCGGTTTGTTTTTGCTTGCCTGGGGATTGGCGCGCGGCCATCTGCGAGGTGTGCTGCAAGACCGTGCGTTGTTGCGCGGAGCCCTGTTCAGCGGCGTGCTGCTCGTGCTCAATTGGGTAGCGCTCTTTGCGGGCATGGCGCGTTCGTCGATCGGCGTGGCGACCATGGTGTATCACTTCTATCCGTTCGTGATGCTGATACTCGCGACCGTGTTGCAAGGTGAGCGAACGCGTCCGGCGGATCTGCTGTGGGTGCTGGTGGGGTTTGCCGGCGTGGCGTGTTCGGCTGATCCTTTGCGGCTGTGGCGCCATGCCGATCCCCATTATCTTGCCGGCATCGGCCTGACCTTGCTGGCGGCGGTGCTCTGCGGCACCTCTTTGTTGATGTCACGGGAAATCGGCAAGCAACGTCCGTTTGCGCTGGTCATGATCCAGTGCTGGGTTGGCGTTGCCATGCTGGCCGGATTTTCCAGTCCGCAGGTTTTTCATCTTGGCTGGCACTGGGGCTGGCTGCTTGGCCTGGGCGTGATCCACAGCGGCATTGTGTATGTGTTGTTCTATTCGTCCTACTCGCGCTTGCCGGTGGTGACGATTGCGGTGATGGCGTTTGTCTATCCGCTGGTGGCGTTGCTGCTGGATTTCCTGATCTACGGGCACCGGTTGGTGCCGGTACAGATGGCGGGTCTGGTGCTGATCGTGCTGGGTACGCTGGGTGTCAATCTGAAATGGGTGCCGTGGCCCATGCGCAAGCAGCAGGTGTGTGCGTAGTCGAGGCGTCAACTTCCGGTATCTAGCGTTCGCGGCCACCAGGCCATCACCTCATCGACGATGTCGGTGACTGGCTGGGTGGCCGAAAGCGTCAGCACATTTGCTTCGTCGTGGGGCGGTTCCAAATCGTCGAACTGGCTGCGCACCAGGGAGGCGGGCATGAAATGTCCGGGGCGATGAGTGACGCGTTGCGTGGCTTCCGCTTCGCTCAGTGCCAGGAAGACGAAGCCGATGTAGGGAATACCTTGCTGCAGCGTTTCGCGATAACTTCGCTTGAGTGCCGAGCAGGCCACGACGACGTGCTGTGTCGTGGCAAGGCGTTCGTTGGCGGCTTTTACCAGCAACTCGAGCCAGCCCTGCCTGTCCTCATCGTTGAGCGGAATGCCTGCCTGCATCTTCTGGACGTTGCGTGCGGGATGGAATTGATCGCCTTCGATCATGGTTGCACCGGAACGCGAGCAAAGGGCCTGAGCAACGGTCGATTTGCCGGAACCGGACACGCCCATGACAACCAGGGCGCGCATGTCATCGGGCGCGTGACTCTCGCCTGAGCTAAATGGCATAGCGCCGACCGGCGTCGTCATTGCACCAGCGGCGAGGAAGCGGCATCGAGCTCGACCCCTTGCAACTGCGCCTTGCCGGCGATCACGCGCACGTATTGATGGATGGCCAAAGTCTCGGCTTCCCGACGCAGATCCTCGGCAACGCGTTCGCGGACGTGCTCGAAGGGCAGTTGCACGCCGGGAATGCGTTGGTCCACCGCTACGATGTGGAAGCCGAAGCGGGTCTTTACCAGTCGCGGCAGCACGCCCAGTGGCGCATCCTCGAACAGCGCCTGCTCGAATTCGGGCACGGTGGCGCCGCGCTGCAACTGGCCCAGCTCGCCGCCGAGTTCGCCGGATGGGCAGTTGGATTGGCTGCGTGCGCGTTCGGCGAACAGCTCCGGTTGTGCGCGAAGCTCGCCCAGCATGGCTTCAGCAACGGCACGCATGGCAGGGACCGATGTACCGGGTGTGATCTGGAGCAGGATGTGGCGCGCGGATACCAGCTCGCCGCTGCGATAGCGCGGCAGATGCTGCGCGTAGTAACGCCGGCAGGCAGCTTCGTCGGGATCGGGTACGTGGACCTCTTCCGCCAGTACGCGCTCGATGGCTTGCTCCACCAATTCCGGCGCAGCATCGTCATCGAGCCAGCCGCGCATCACTGCATGCTGGCGCAGCAACTCATGCGCGGCGGCCAGTTGTGGCGAGGGCCAATCCTGCTCCTGCACTTCGACACCATTGACCAGGATCGTCACGTGCGCACCTCGCGTTTGCGTGTACGCACCAGTTGATACGGGCGGAACAGATAGGCCAGGGTGCCGACGCCGCTCCAGATGTGCACCATGCGGGTAAACGGCGAGACCAGGAAGATGGTGAAGCCAAGCAGGATGTGAACGCGGTAAACCCAAGGAACTTGTAGCAGAAGTCCGGCGACGCCGCTCTGGAAGGTCACGATGCCCTTGACGTAGGTGGTGAGGATTTCGAACTCGGCACCGTCCACGTGCTGCGCCGACAAGGGCACAGTGATCAGGCCAAGCAGCAGTTGCAGCCACAACATGAAGACGATGGTGAAATCCCACTTGCGGCTGTTGCGGCGAATGCGCGGATCGGCAATCCGGCGATAGATCAGCATGCTCAGCCCGATGATCGCCACCACGCCCGCGACACCGCCGCCTACCATGGCGAGCAGTTGGTGCTGCGAGGGATTCAAGGCCCAATCGATCGCCCAGTGCGGCATCAGGAAGCCGAGGAAATGTCCCATTACCACTACCAGGATGCCGTAGTGGAACAGGTTGGAGCCGATGCGCAGGGCACCGGCGCGCAGCAGCTGCGAGGAGTCGCTTTTCCACGTATACGGTTCGCGGTCGAATCGCACCAGGCTGCCCAGCAGCAGTACCGAGAGGCAGATGTATGGATAGATGCCGAACAGGAAGAGTTGCAAGCCGGTGGTCGCGTTCATGTCAGTCATCCTGTGGATCAGGTCGGGCGTTGCGCGGTGGACGTCTGGACGGGCGGCTCGAAAGCCGGCCGTTCTTCCCAGCTCTTGTCGAGGTCTTCCGGTGCCGGAATCGGTGCGTGCGGATCGAGTCCCTTCACTCCGGCGATATCCAGCAAGGCAGCGAAAACAGCGGCGTAGTGGCTTTGCTTGTGCAGTAGTCGGTTACCGATGGCGCGCAAGATGTGCGCGCAATCGGCCAGGGTTTCGCGCACTTCCGCCGCATCGCGACAGCTCAGGTATTCCAGCAAGACGGGGAGATGGTCGGGCAGCTCATTGCCCAGCGGCTCCAATCCCGCATCCAGGTAGCGCTGGCGCAGGTCGAGCATGGCGGGGCCGCGATCCCTACCGTCGCCATGTACGTGCTCGAACAGGTTCAGCGTCGTGCTGCGACCACGATCGAACAGGTCGACGTAACGGGCTTCCGCGTCATACGGATCGGTGCGATGCAGATCGCCGACCAGCGCCAGCAACTCCTTGCGCACGGTGGGTGAGAGACCACGCGCGGCACGGATGACCTCGTCGATCTCCTTCCATGCATCGTGCAAGGCCTGGTCGGGATAGGTAAGCAGCGCGGACAGGGCACGCAGCAACATGGCTTGATCGCCGCGCATCTCAGTGGTCGTCCAGTATGCGGATTGGGATGATCTTGCGGCGACCCATACGCCCACCGAACAGGCTGGATTCGGTTTCCACCCCGTCGCAACCGTTGCCGAAAGAGAAGCCGCAGCCGCCACGCAACGCGTAGGCGTTTTCAGCTTCTTCGCGATGCGAGGTGGGAATCACGAAGCGGTCTTCATAGTTGGCGATGGCCAGGTAGCGGTGCATCGCTTCGACGGTCGCGACATCCAGCCCATGTTGTTGCAGCAGGGCTGGGTCCGGCTGATCGCCGAGTTGCAGCGCGCGGAACCATGCGCGCATGGCCAGCAGGCGTTTCAGCGCGCTACTGACTGGCGCTTCGTTGCCGGCGGTGAGCAGGTTGGCCAGATAGCGCACCGGAATGCGCAGCGAGTCGACATCCGGCAGGCCATCCTTGCTGTCGATCGCGCCGGCATGCGCATGCGCCTGAATCGGCGACAGCGGCGGCACGTACCAGACCATGGGCAAGGTGCGGTATTCCGGATGCAGTGGGAAGGCGATCTTCCACTCCACCGCCATCTTGTAGGTCGGCGATTGCCTGGCTGCTTCCAGCCATGCTTCAGGCACGCCATCCGCCAACGCCTGCTGCTGTACCTGTGGATCGTTGGGGTCGAGGAAAACGTCAAGTTGCGCCTGGTACAAGTCGTGCGGATTTTCCACCGCCGCCGCGTCGGCGATCCGGTCGGCATCGTAAAGCAACACACCCAGGTAGCGGATGCGCCCCACGCAGGTTTCCGAGCACACTGTCGGCATGCCGGCTTCGATGCGCGGATAGCAGAAGGTGCATTTCTCGGCTTTGCCGCTGGTCCAGTTGTAATAGATCTTCTTGTAAGGACAGCCGGAGACGCACATGCGCCAGCCACGGCATTTGTCCTGGTCGATCAGCACGATGCCGTCTTCTTCGCGCTTGTAGATCGAACCGGAAGGGCAGGACGCCACGCAGGCTGGATTGAGGCAGTGCTCGCACAGGCGCGGCAGGTACATCATGAAAGTGTTTTCGAACTGGCCGTAGATGTCCTTCTGCACGGCTTCGAAGTTGTAGTCGGCACTGCGCTTGTCGAACTCGCCGCCGAGGATTTCCTCCCAGTTCGGCCCCCACTCGATCTTCTCCATGGTGCGCCCGCTGACCAGCGAGATCGGGCGCGCCACCGGTGCGGTCGGCAGTTCGGGTGCTGTCTGCAGGTTTTCGTAGTCGAAGGTGAAGGGCTCGTAGTAGTCGTCGATCTCAGGCAGGTGCGGGTTGGCGAAAATCTTCGCCAGCACTGCCAGCCGTCCACCTTGCTTGGGTTGCAGCTTGCCATTGGGCTTGCGCACCCAGCCGCCGTGCCAGCGTTCCTGGTTTTCCCAGTCCTTGGGATAGCCGACGCCGGGCTTGGTTTCAACGTTGTTGAACCAGGCGTATTCCATGCCCTTGCGCGAGGTCCATACGTTCTTGCAGGTGACCGAACAGGTATGGCAGCCGATGCACTTGTCCAGGTTCAGCACCATCGCGATTTGCGCGCGGATCTTCACGTGTTTCTCCCGTCAGGCCGAGCGGCTTTTGAGTTGTGCTTCACGGTCTTCGCGTTGAACCCTGTCCATCCAGTCCACCTTGGCCATCTTGCGCACGATCACGAATTCGTCACGGTTCGAACCCACCGTGCCGTAGTAATTGAAGCCCCAGCTGAGCTGGGCGTAGCCGCCGATCATGTGGGTGGGCTTGAGCACCGTGCGCGTCACCGAGTTGTGGATGCCGCCGCGCATGCCGGTGATTTCCGACCCGGGCACATTCACGATCTTCTCCTGCGCGTGGTACATCATCACCATGCCTTCCTGCACGCGCTGGCTGACCACGGCGCGCGCAGCGATGGCGCCATTCACGTTGAACAACTCGATCCAGTCGTTGTCGACAATCCCGGCACGCTTCGCATCGGTTTCGGACAGCCAGACGATCGGGCCGCCGCGCGATAGCGTGAGCATGATCAGGTTGTCGGTATAGGTGGAATGGATGCCCCACTTCTGGTGTGGGGTGATGAAGTTCAGGGTCAGCTCCGGATTGCCGTTGCTGCGCTTGCCATACAGCGCAGCGACCGAACGGGTATCGATCGGCGGGCGATAGAGCGCGAATCCCTCGCCGAAGTCGCGCAGCCAGGGATGATCCTGGTAGAACTGCTGCCGGCCGCTAAGCGTGCGCCAGGGGATCAGTTCGTTGATATTGGTCCAGCCGGCGGTGTAACTGACATGCTCGCTTTCGATGCCAGACCAGGTGGGTGAGCTGATGATCTTGCGTGGCTGCGCCTGGATGTCGCGGTAGCGGATTTTTTCATCTTCGCGTGTTTCGGCGAGATGGCGATGGTTGCGGCCGGTGATGCGCGACAAGGCATCCCAGGCTTTTACGGCCACCTGGCCGTTGGTTTCCGGCGCGAGGTACAGGATCACCTCGGCCGCATCGATGTCGCTCATGATCCGCGGCCGGCCTTTGGTGGGGCCGTCTTCCACCGTGTAGTTCAACGCGGCCAGGCCGCGCACTTCTTCTTCCGTGTTCCAGCCGATGCCTTTGCCGCCGTTGCCCAGTTTTTCCAGCAGCGGGCCGAGGGAGGTAAAGCGTGCGTAGGTGGCTGGATAGTCGCGTTCGACGAAGACGATATTGGGCGCGGTCACGCCGGGAGTAAACGGGCATTCCCCTTTCTTCCAGTCGCGCACTTCGAAGGGTTGCGCCAGTTCGCCGGCGGTGTCGTGCAGGATCGGCGTCAGCATCACATCCTGTTCCACACCCAACTGGTTTTCCGTCAGTTCGGAAAAGCGCTTGGCAATCGCCTTGAAGATTTCCCAGTCGCTGCGCGATTCCCACACCGGATCCACCGCCGCCGACAGCGGATGGATAAAGGGATGCATGTCGGAGGTGTTGAGGTCGTTCTTCTCATACCAGGATGCGGTGGGTAGCACGATGTCCGAGTAGAGGCAGGAGGTGGACATGCGGAAATCGAGCGTCACCACCAGGTCCAGTTTTCCTTCCGGCGCTTGCTCGTGCCAGACGACTTCTTCCGGCTTGTGGCCGCCTTCTTCGCCCAGGTCCTTGCCTTGCAGACCGTGCTTGGTGCCGAGGAAGTGGCGCAGGAAATACTCGTGTCCCTTGCCGGAAGAGCCAAACAGGTTGGAGCGCCAGATGAAAAGATTGCGCGGGAAGTTGACGGGATTGTCCGGATCTTCGCAGGCCATGCGCAGTTCGCCCGATTGCAGCGATTGGGCGACATAGTCACGCGGCTCCATGCCGGACTGCTTGGCTGCGCGCGCAACGTCAAGCGGGTTGCGCGCCAGCTGCGGCGCGGAAGGCAGCCAGCCCATGCGCTCCGCCCGCACGTTGCAGTCGATCAGGCTGCGGCCGTATTTGCCGCGCGGTGCGAGGGGTGACAGCAATTCATCGACGTCGAGTTTTTCGTAGCGCCATTGATCCGAATGCGCATAGAAGAACGAGGTGCCGTTCATGTGGCGCGGCGGACGCACCCAATCCAGCGCGAAGGCGAGCACGCTCCAGCCGGTTTGCGGGCGCAGTTTTTCCTGTCCCACATAGTGCGCCCAGCCGCCACCGGAAACGCCGATGGTTCCGCACAGCATCAGCATGTTGATGATGCTGCGGTAGTTCATGTCCTGGTGGAACCAGTGGTTCATGCCGGCGCCGATGATCACCATCGACCGCCCGCGCGTTTTCTCGGCATTGGCGGCGAAGGCGCGCGCCACGCTGATGGCATGCTCCGCGGATACGCCGGTGATCGCCTGCTGCCACGTAGGTGTGTAGGGGATATTGTCTTCGTAGCAGCTGGCGCAGGCACCGCCGAGTTTGCGGTCAAGGCTGTAATGCGCGCACAGCAGGTCAAACACCGTGGCGACCATCAACTCGCCATCGCGGGTGGCGACACGGCGTACCGGCGTGCGGCGCAGCAGTACGTCGCCATCCTGTTCGTTATGCGGGAAATGTTCGTGCGGCGTACCGCCGAAATAAGGGAAGGCCACCTCGAGTACATCGTCGCTATGGTCGATCTGGCTCAGGCTCAGTTCGATCTCGCTTCCGTCCGCAGCCTTCTGCTCGAGATTCCATTTACCGTGATCCGGACTGTCCTTGCCCGGCCAGCGGAAGCCGATCGCACCTTGTGGCACGACCAGCTTGCCATGTTGGTCGAAGCCGACGGTTTTCCACTCGGCGTGGCCGGGGCTGCCCAGCGCATCGGCAAAATCGCCGGCGCGCAGATAGCGATCCGGAATCCAGTGTTCGCCATCGCGGCGCAGGGTGACCAGCAAGGGAAGGTCTGTATAGCGTCGACAATAGTCCTGGAAATAATCGCTCTGGCGATCCAGGAAGAACTCGCGCAGGATCACGTGGCCCATCGCCATCGCCAGCGCCGCGTCGGTGCCTTGCCGCGGATGCAGCCACAGGTCGGACAGCTTCGCCACTTCCGAATAATCGGGAGTGACGGCGACCACTTGCGTGCCGTTGTAGCGGGCTTCGACGAAGAAATGCGCATCGGGCGTGCGCGTTTGCGGCACGTTCGAGCCCCAGGCGATGATGTAGCCGGCGTTGTACCAGTCGGCCGATTCGGGCACGTCGGTCTGCTCGCCCCAGGTCTGCGGGCTGGACGGGGGCAGGTCGCAATACCAGTCGTAAAACGACAGCATGGTGCCGCCGATCAGTCCGAGGTAGCGTGCGCCGGCGGCGAAAGAGACCATCGACATCGCGGGAATGGGCGAGAAGCCGATCACTCGATCCGGACCATGCTGCTTGATGGTGTGAACGTTGGAAGCGGCGACGATCTCCAGTGCTTCTTCCCAGTTGGCGCGCACGAAGCCGCCAAGGCCGCGCGCGGCTTTGTAGTCGGTGCCTTGCGGATCGGCCATTAATGCCGCCCATGCATCCACCGGGGCCATGTTTTTGCGTGCTTCGCGCCAGCGCCGCAGCAGACGGCCGCGGATCATCGGGTACTTCAGGCGATTGGCGCTGTACAGATACCAGGAGTAGGAAGCGCCGCGCGAACAGCCGCGCGGTTCGTGATTGGGCATGCCGGGGCGGGTGCGCGGATAGTCGGTCTGCTGGGTTTCCCAGGTGACGATGCCGCCTTTGACATAGATCTTCCAGCTACATGAGCCGGTGCAATTTACGCCATGGGTGGAGCGCACGATCTTGTCGTGTTGCCAGCGGTTGCGGTAACCGTCTTCCCATTGGCGGTTCTCGGCGCGGACTTCGCCAAGTCCGTTCGCAAAAGGCTCGCGGCGCCGCGAGAAGTAGCGCAGGCGGTCCAGGAAGTGACTCATGCAAATCTCCAGGCGATGCGGCGGTGCTCAGGACTGCGGGTTGGCTTTGCGTCCGCGGATGTCCATTTGGCGCACTTCGGTGAAATAGATCAGGATCAGCGACACCCACACGATGCCGTACAAAAGCATGAAGGCGCTCGAGCGAATGCCGAGCAGATCCAGCAGGCCACCCCACAGGATCGGCAGCAGAAAGCCGCCCAGGCCGCCGGCAAGGCCGACGATGCCGGTAACGACGCCGAGCGAGTCGGAAAAATCATCGCCGAGATATTTGAAGGTCGACGCCATGCCAAAGGCCAGCGCGACGCCCAGCACAAACAGCAGCGGCGTGAAGGTCCACAGATTCAGTCCGATGTGGAAGCTGGCCGGTCCGCGGATGGTCTGCACCACCATCTGCGTTTGCGGATAGGAAAGCAGGAACAGGGCGATCCACGCCAGCCACAACACCCACCAGGTCAGCGCGTGCGCACCGACGCGATCGGAGAGCACGCCGCCGACCGCACGCAGCGCGCCGGCGGGCAGCGAGAAGCTGGCCGCCAGGGCAGAGGCCATGGCGATGCCGAGTCCGTATTCGCCGGAAAAGTATTGCGGCATCCACAGCGACAAGGCGGTAAAGCCGCCGAAGGTCAGCGAGTAATACTGGCAATACTTCCACACGCGCGGATCGCGCAATACTTTCATCTGTTGCGCAAAGCCCGGCGGCTTCTGCTTGCCGCCAAGCCCCGGGTCCGGCGCGGAAAGCAGCCAGAAGATCGCCGCGGTAACCAGCAATGCGATGGCGTAGATGTGCGGTACGGCGCGCCAGCCCCACCTGTCCACGATAATCGGTGCCACAAACATGTTGAGCGCGGCGCCGCTGGTGCCGGCACCGAAGAAGCCCATGGCAAAGCCGCGCCGGTTGGCGGGAAAGAAGCGTGCGACATAAGGAGTGCCGACTGCGAAGGAGGCACCCACGGCGCCAAGGCACAATCCGATGGCGAGGAATTGCCACAGTTGCGTGGCATAGCTCACCAGCCACACCGGGATGGCGGCGACCACCAGCAGGATGGTCATTACGCTGCGGCCGCCGAAGCGGTCGGTCCAGATGCCCAGCGGCAGGCGCAGGGCTGCGCCGCTCAGCACAGGAGTGGCGGTAAGAAAGCCGAACTCGGTGGCGTTGAGATTGAGCTCGTGGCGGATGGGAATGCCGATGACGCCGAAGGCCATCCAGACCGCAAAACACGTGACGAACGCAAACGTGCTGACGAACAACACCCTGTACGCGGCACTCATACCCTCTCCCTTGAGTGTTTTGTCGCCACAACGCGCCCGCCGCAGCCAGACGGTGCGGCCAGTCCTTGGAACCTGTGTTCGTGCAACGTGCGAGATGGCAACGACAACTCGCCTGGCGCACCACAATACGTAGAGCGCGCGGGTTTGTCTTCGCTGCCTCGAAGAATTATGGAGCGCTCGTTAGCGCAAGGTGACGCCGCCGTTAACGTCTCGGCACCGCATTCCCACGTGCCGAGTTTGCCTTTCCGTGGATGGCTATTCTTTGGTGGCGAGTGCCTTGTTCACCCGCAATGCGATCAGTGTGCAGGCCACGCCGGAGAGCAGATACACGCTCACTGCGACCAGGCCGAAGCGCGTGGACAGGCCAAGCGCTATCAGCGGCGCAAAGGCTGCGCCGAGCAGCCAGGCAAAGTCGGAAGTCAGCGCGGCACCGGTGTAGCGAAGCCGGATCTCGAAATTCGACGTGACGCTGCCCGCGGCCTGACCATAGGAAAAGCCCAACAGCAGGAAGCCGATGATGATGAAGGCATCCTGCGCCGCCTTGCTGCCGCCCAGCAGCCACGGCGCAAACAGCGCGAATACTCCGATCAGCGCAGCCGCCGTGCCGAGGGTGGTGCGGCGGCCGATGCGATCGGCCACCAGGCCGGAGGCGATGATGCCGATGATGCCGGCGAAGGCGCCGATAATCTGCACACCGAGCAGCTCATCGACCGACTGAGTGGTACCCAGTGCGATCCACGACAGCGGGAAAATCGTGATCAGATGGAACAGTGCATAGCTGGCGAGCGAGGCGAAGGCACCCAGGAAAATGTTGTAGCCCTGGCGCTGGATCATGGCGATGATGCCGATCGGCGCCAGCTCGCGCTCTTCCATGGCGCGGGTGTATTCCTCCGTCACCACCAGGCGCAGGCGCGCAAACAGCGCCACGACGTTGATGGTGAAGGCCACGTAGAACGGATAACGCCAGCCCCAGTCGATGAAGTCGCTGTTCGTTAGTTCGGTGCGCAGGAACAAGAACAGCCCGCCGGCGATGAGGAAGCCGATCGGTGCGCTGAGCTGACCGAGCATGGCATACCAGCCGCGCCGCTCTGGTGGCGTATTGAGCGCGAGCAGGGACGGCAGGCCGTCCCACGAGCCGCCCATGGCGAGCCCTTGCAGCAACCGGAAGAAGGCCAGCAGGCCAATCGCCCAGCCGCCAATGGTATTGAAACTGGGCAGGAACGCCATGCCGGCGGTGGCGCTGCCGAGCAGGAACATCGCCATGGTGAGCTTGGTGCCGCGGCTCCAGCGCCGCTGGAAGGACATGAACAGCGTGGTGCCGAGCGGGCGGAAAATGAAGGCCAGCGAGAAAATCGCGAACGACAGCAGCATGCCGTTGAGCGGGGTTTCGAAGGGAAAGAATACCGATGGAAACACCAGCACGCAGGCAATGCCGAATACGAAGAAGTCGAAATACTCCGCGGTTCGTCCCACGATGACGCCGACGGCGATTTCGCCGGGTGCCAGTCGGGCATGGGCGTGAATACGCCCCAGGTCTTCCGGGGTGAAGCCGGCGGGTTCGCGCTGATCCTCAAACGTACTGGACATCGTCGTTGCTCGGATAGGGAGATGCGGCGGCCACAGCATGGCACCGTTGCGACGTCAAGGCTAGGGGCCCGTTCGCGGCGTCGTGGCGTTTGGGCCCGCATCGGCACGGCCATGCGGACCCCATACATCCTGCACACGAAGCATTCATGGGTCGACTTGGCATCATGCGCGGCAAATCGAACGAGCCCTGCACATTCCGGCAGCGTCCCTCCCGCTGGGGGATGACGCGGCGTTGCGCGCTCGACGAGAGGTCGTGACAAGCACGTGGCAGGCAGGCGAAATGCCGCAGTGCGATGCCTCGGGTGCTCGAACCATTTGCGTGCTGCCCATTGATCGGCGTACCTTGTTCGCACAGCAGTACCCCCCCCTTTTTCACTCGGTTGCGTCGGTCGTGTCCATGAAGACTCTCCGCGGACTGCTACTGCTAGCCCTGCCCCTGGCCTTGTCTGGGTGCCACACGGTGTTGATGTCGCCGTCCGGTGACGTCGCGCTGCAGCAGCGCAATTTGATCATCACCTCGTTCGTGCTGATGCTGCTGATCGTGGTGCCGGTGATCATCGCCACCCTGGTGTTCGCCTGGCGATATCGGGAATCCAATCACAAGGCGCACTACGACCCCGAGTGGGATCACTCCACCATCGTGGAACTGATGATCTGGTCGGCGCCGCTGCTGATCATCATTGCGCTGGGCGCGATCACCTGGGTCAGCACGCACAAGCTCGATCCCTACCGCCCGCTTGATCGCATTGCGGCGGGGAAGGCGGTGCCGGCGGATACCAGGCCGCTGGACGTGGACGTGGTTGCGCTCGATTGGAAGTGGCTGTTTATCTACCCCGAGCAAAATCTGGCGGTGGTAAACGAGTTGGCGGCGCCGGTGGATCGGCCGATTCGCTTCCATCTCACGGCCTCCACGGTGATGAATTCGTTCTTCATCCCTGCGCTGGCCGGGCAGATCTACGCCATGCCGGGCATGCAAACCACGCTGCAAGCGGTAATCAACAAGCCGGGCGACTATCAGGGCATGTCGGCCAACTACAGCGGCGATGGCTTCTCGTACATGAACTTCATCTTCCATGGCATGAGCGAGGATGATTTCGCCAAGTGGGTGGCGCAGGCCAAGAGCCATGGCGGCATGCTGGATCAAGCTACGTACACGACGCTGGAAGCGCCCAGCGAAAAGGATCCGGTGCACTACTACGGCAGTGTGGAGCCCGGACTATACCGTTCCATTGTCAATCGCTGCGTTCACCCTGGTCCCGACTGCATGGACATGCTTCGCATGCCGGGGCCTGGCGGGGGCGGTGAGGCATCCGCTTCGACCGACAGCCATGCGGCCATGCCGATGGCTCATCCGCAGTGAACTCAGCATGGGTGCCGCGATGACTCTTCACTCTCCCGACCTCGCCAGGCTGATTTTCGGACGCCTCTCGCTGGAGTCCATCCCGTACCACGAACCCATCTTGATCTTCACCTTCATTGGCGTGGCCATCGGCGGCATCGCCGTACTGGGCCTGGTGACCTACTACCGCAAGTGGGGCTATCTCTGGCGCGAATGGTTCACCAGCGTGGACCACAAGAAGATCGGCATCATGTACATCGTGCTGGCGCTGGTGATGCTGCTGCGCGGTTTCGCCGATGCGCTGATGATGCGCGGGCAACAGGCGGTGGCCTTCGGTTCCCACGAAGGCTTTTTGCCGGCCTCGCACTATGACCAGATATTCACCGCGCACGGCACGATCATGATCTTCTTCGTCGCCATGCCGTTCATCACCGGCCTGATCAATTTCGTCATGCCGTTGCAGATCGGCTCGCGCGACGTGGCGTTTCCCTTCCTCAACAACTTCAGTTTCTGGATGACCGTGGCCGGCGCCTTGCTGGTGATGACATCGTTGTTTATCGGCGTCTTTGCGCGCACCGGCTGGCTGGCCTATCCGCCGCTGTCGGAGTTGCCTACCAGTCCGGATACCGGAGTGGATTACTGGATCTGGGGATTGCAGGTGGCAGGCGTGGGCACCACGCTATCGGGCATCAACATGATCGCCACCATCGTGAAAATGCGTGCGCCGGGCATGAACATGATGAAGATGCCGATCTTCACCTGGACGGCGTTGCTGGCCAATGTGCTGATCGTCGCCGCCTTCCCCGTGCTCACCGCCACGCTTGCCCTGTTGACGCTGGATCGCTACGCGGGTACGCATTTCTTTACCAACGATCTTGGCGGCAACTACATGATGTACGTCAACCTCATCTGGGTGTGGGGACACCCGGAGGTGTACATCCTGATACTGCCAGCGTTCGGCGTTTTCTCCGAAGTCACCGCCACATTCTCGCGCAAGCGCCTGTTTGGCTACGCCTCGATGGTATACGCCACCGTGGTGATCGCGGTGCTTTCCTACCTGGTGTGGCTGCACCACTTCTTTACCATGGGTTCGGGTGCCAGCGTCAATTCGTTCTTCGGCATCACCACGATGATTATCTCCATTCCCACCGGAGCGAAGATCTTCAACTGGATGTTCACCATGTACCGCGGCCGCATCGTCTTCGACGTGGCGATGATGTGGGTGGTGGCGTTTATCGTGACCTTCGCCATCGGCGGCATGACCGGCGTGTTGCTGGCGGTACCGCCAGCGGACTTCGCCTTGCACAACAGCCTGTTCCTGATTGCGCACTTCCACAACGTGATCATCGGCGGCGTGCTGTTCGGCATGTTCGCCGGCGTCAACTACTGGTTTCCCAAGGCGTTCGGCTTCCGGCTCGATCCGTTCTGGGGCAAGGTCTCGTTCTGGTTCTGGGTGGCCGGCTTCTATTTCGCCTTCATGCCGCTGTATCTGTTGGGCCTGATGGGCGTGACGCGCCGCTTGCGTCACTTCGACGACCCTTCATTGCAGATATGGTTTGAGATCGCGGCGTTCGGCGCGGTGCTGATCCTGATCGGCATTGCGGCGATGATCGTGCAGTTCGGCGTGAGCATTCTTCATCGCGACAAGCTGCGCGACACCGATGGCGATCCCTGGCATGGGCGCACCCTGGAGTGGTCCACCTCTTCGCCGCCGCCACCCTACAACTTCGCCTTCACGCCGCAGGTGCACGACATCGATACCTGGTGGCAGATGAAGCAGCACAAGTGGACCAGGCCGACGCAAGGTTTCCTGCCCATCCACATGCCGAAGAACACCGGTACCGGCGTGTACCTGGCGGCGCTGAGCTTTGTCTTCGGCTTCGCCATGGTCTGGTACATGTGGCTGATAGCGATCGTCTCTTTCGTGGCGCTGCTGGCAGTGGCCATCCACCACACTTTCAATTACGACCGCGACTATTACATTCCCGCCGACGAAGTGGGTCGCGTCGAAGCTGCCCGCGCCGGAGCCTGATGTTATGTCCGACATGACCATGACCGTAAACGGGGGTAATGGCGGGGAAGCGGCACTGAGCTTCCACGTCACCGAAGATCACCATCCGGAAAACGCCACGCTGTTCGGATTCTGGATGTACCTGATGAGCGACTGCCTCATCTTCGCGTGCCTGTTCGCCACCTACGGCGTGCTCGGGCGCGAATATGCCGGCGGGCCTTCGGCGGCGCAGGTGTTGGAGCTGCCCATCGTTGCGGTGAATACCACGCTGCTGCTGCTCTCCTCGATCACCTATGGCTTTTCGGTGCTGGAAATGCAGCAGAATCGGCGCGGGCCGATGATGGCGTGGCTGATCGTTACGTGGTTTCTGGGTGCGGGCTTTATCGCATTGGAACTCACCGAGTTCGCGCACCTGGTTTCCATTGGCGCGGGTCCGCAGCGCAGTGCCTTCCTGTCTTCGTTCTTTGGCCTGGTCGGCACGCACGGCCTGCACGTCACTTGCGGGCTGATCTGGATGATCGTGTTGCTGGTACAGGTCGGAAAGAAAGGATTGACTGCCGCCAACAAGCGCCGGCTGATGTGCCTGTCGATGTTCTGGCACTTCCTCGACGTGGTCTGGGTGGGGGTCTTCAGTTTCGTTTACCTGATGGGAGTGCTGACGTGAGCGACCATGCCCAGCATGCGCACGATGACGGCCATCACGATGAAGCCCACGATGGCGTGAGCGAAATCCACGTCAGCCTGAAAGGCTATATGACCGGCTTTGCCGCCGCGGCGTTTCTCACCATTCTGCCGTTCTGGCTGGTGATGTCCGGTGCATTTTCCAAGACCGGTCCGGCGGATGCCTTCATTCTGTTGTTCGCCGCGGTGCAGATCGTGGTGCACATGGTGTACTTCCTGCATCTGAATGCGAAGTCGGAAGGCGGGTGGAACATGCTCGCGTTGGTGTTCACCATCGTGCTGGTGGTGATTACATTGAGCGGGTCGATCTGGATCATGTTCCATCTCAACAGCAATATGTTGCCGTCGATGATGCCGAATCCGCAGAATTTGCCTTGACGCTACGCTTGCGAAGAAGCTGACATTGCGTAGGTTGGGTTAGCGCAGCGTAACCCAACAGGAAGTTTGCAAATCGCCTCGCACCGTTGGGTTACGCTGCGCTAACCCAACCTACGAAGCGGTGACGTGCGATCATTGGCGCATGCCATCCCCCCCTATTTCCGTTGAAGACAGCGTACGTGGACCCCGCGGCCCCGTGGCCCTGGTCCTGCTTGCCTTGTTCGGCCTCTGCCTGTTCGTCGGCTTCATTGAGCTAGGCAACTGGCAGGTTCGTCGCCTGGCCTGGAAACGCGACCTGATCGCGCACGTGGACCAGCGCGTACATGCTCCACCCGTGGCGCCACCGGCACCCGCGCAATGGCCGCAAGTGAATGCGGAACGGGACGAATACCGGCACGTGAGCGTCACCGGCGAATTCCTGCACGATCGCCAGACCCTGATCTGGGCCGCCTCCGACACTGGCAGCGGTTATTTCGTATTGACGCCGCTACGCATGGCCGATGGCTCCATCGTGCTGGTCAATCGCGGTTTTGCGCCGGAGGGGTGGTGCGGCCGCGACAACCGTTGTGCAGCGGGACCGAGCGGCCAGGTAACCGTGACCGGCTTGCTGCGCATGTCCGAGCCCTCAGGTCTTTTTCGCCGCAACGATCCGGCGCACAACAGCTGGTACACGCGCGACGTGCCGGCGATCGCCGCCGCGCGCGGCCTTTCACGTGTCGCGCCGTACTTCATCGACCAAGATGCTGTGCCGGGGGCTTCGGCGCAGGATTGGCCGAAGGGCGGCACCACGGTCATCAACTTCCCGAACAACCATCTCAGCTACCTGATCACCTGGTATCTGATGGCGCTGCTGACCCTGGTCGCCGGGGCGTACGTGGGTTACGACGAATACCGGCTTCGGCAAGCTTCGAAGCGGACCTAGGGCCTGTTAGCACTATTTTCGTAGCCCGCGTTGTCGTTGAGTGGTCGTCAGGTGGTAGTGCGTGGCACTGACTTGGCTGGCTGCCAAGCCGGTGCCGCGCGCTGCCGCATGGCGGCCACTCAACGGCAACCCGAAGGGCCGGGTCTGTTTGGCCGCCATCCGGCGTCATCGCGCGGTCGTGTACGGACGTACACTCCCTCACTCTTTCTCGGCTGGCGCGCAAACAGCTCCCGGCGCGGGCCACGAAAATAGTGCTAACAGGCCCTAGAGATCAGGCCGGCAGGCTGCCGAAGAAGGTCTTGCTGAACATGGTGCTCAGCACGGACTCGGCCGATGCATCGGGCAATTCGTTGGGCATGATGATGTTGAAATAAAGCATGCCGTCCATCAGGGCGATGGTGGCGAGCGCATAGTCGCCGGCCGGGCCGGGCAGCGACATGTTCATGCGCTTGCAGAATTGCTCGATGAAGTACGCGATCATGTCGCGCTTTTCCAGGCACAGCGCGTTCATGCGCTGGCGGAACTTCGTGTCGCGCAACGCCTGCAAGCGCGCTTCGGCCCAGATCACGTAGTTGTTGTCGTCGCGATAGCACTGGGCATAGAACAAGGCCAACTGCTTTTGCAGGTCCTCCACCGAGAGGTCGGCGTCCAGCAATTTCTGCAGGTCTTCCTGGATGTTCTGGTGGTCGAGCCGAAGCAGCTCTATGAACAGGTCGGTCTTGCTGTTGAAGTTCGAATAGAACGCGCCGCGCGTATAGCCGGCGTTCTCGGCGATGTCCTCCACGCTGGTGGCGGACAGTCCTTTCTTGGCAATCATCACGGCCGCGGCGTCCAGCAGGCGCTGGCGGGTCTGTTCGCGGCTTTCTTCCCGGGTCAATCGTTTGCGTGGCATGCGGCATGGTATCACGACGCCTGGCACGTGTATTTCGATGGTAGGTTGAACTCAAATACATAACTGTATTAGAGTTCGTTGCCGTATTTATGGTGATGGCGTCTTTGGGAGGGTCCCGTCGCAATCGCCAACGCCCCCATCATCCCCAGGAGCGGCTCGTGATCGACCAAGAATTTCCCAAGCCCCGCGGGCTTACGTGGCGGCATGCCTGGCTGCCTTGCGCCATGGCCGTTTCACTGGCGCTGCTGGCTGGCTGCGGCCGCAAGGCCCCCGAGGCGGATGCGGCTTTTCCGGTGATTGCCTCGCCGGTGCAGGTTGCCGATGGGGTGACTGCCGATCGCTTTCCCGGCGAGGTGCATGCCCGCTACGAGATGCCATTGTCGTTCCGGGTCGGTGGGCAGTTGACCGCGCGCTATGTGAATCCCGGAGACGCGGTGAAAAAAGGCCAGCCGCTGGCCCAGCTCGATCCCACCGACGCGAGCAATCAGCTGGCCGCCGCCAAGGCGGTGCTGGAAGCGGCCGAGCACCGGCTGGTGTTCGCAACCCAGCAGCGCGATCGCGACGAGGCGCAGGCCAGGCAGAACCTGATCAGCCAACTGCAGCTTGAGCAGACACAGGACTCCTATGCCTCGGCCTTGGCGGCGCGCGATCAGGCCCGACAGCAGTTTGCGCTGGCCCAGAACCAGTCGCGCTACACCACCCTGGTGGCCGATCACGATGGCGCCATCACCAGCCGGCAGGCGGAAGTGGGGCAGGTGTTGGCAGCCGGGCAGCAGGTATTCGGCTTCGCCTGGACCGGAGAACGCGAGGTGTATCTGGATATCCCTGAAAGCCGGATCGACCGCGTCGTCAACGGCCAGCCGGCCAAAATCACTTTGCCAGCCTTGCCGGGCCAGGTTTTCAGCGCACACGTGCGCGAAATCGCACCGGCGGCGGACCCGCAGTCGCGCACCTATCTGGTCAAGCTGACTATCGATCAGCCAAGTGGCGCGCTGCAGCTGGGCATGACGGCGGATGCGGCGTTGCAGGGCACGAAGTCCTCGCACGCCACCATCCGGATTCCGTCCACCGCCTTGTTCCACCAGGGCGAGCATCCCGCGGTGTGGGTGGTGCGCCCCGACGATTCCACGCTGGAATTGCGCCCCGTCACGGTGGCCCGCTACGGCGAAAGCGATGTGTTGATTGCCGACGGGCTCGAACCTGGCGAGAAGGTGGTGATGCATGGCGTGCACACGGTGTCGACTGGCGAAAAAGTGCAGCCGATTGCGCCGCCTCATCCCGAGGATGCGCCGCAATGAGCAGCGAAGAGCGCTTCAATCTTTCGGCCTGGACGCTGCGCCATCAGTCGCTGGTGTTTTTCCTGATGGGCATGATCGCGTTGTTCGGCCTGTTGTCGTACAAGAACCTGTCGCAATCGGAAGACCCGCCGTTCACCTTCAAAGTGATGGTGATCCAGACCTACTGGCCGGGCGCCAGCGCCAAGCAGGTGCAGGAGGAAGTGACCGACCGCATCGCGCGCAAGCTGCAGGAAACACCGAATATCGACTTCTTGCGCAGTTATTCGCGTCCGGGCGAATCGCTGATCTTCTTCAACATCAAGGATTCCGCCCCTTCGTCCATCGTGCCGGAAACCTGGTACCAGGTGCGCAAGAAGGTGGGCGATATCGCTGCGCAATTGCCGCAAGGCGTGCAAGGCCCGTTCTTCAACGACGAATTCGGCGACGTTTACACCAACATCTATGCGCTGGAGGGCGATGGCTACACGCCTGCGCAATTGCACGATTACGCGGACGAGCTGCGCGCCGAGCTGTTGCGCGTGCCCGGTGTCGGCAAAGTCGATTACTTCGGCGACCAGAACCAGCACATCTATATCGATATCCCCAATGTGCAGCTGGCCAAGCTGGGCATCAGTCCGCAACAGATCGGTGCGGCGATCAGCGAACAGAACTCGGTGGCGTCGACCGGCGTGCTGACTACGCCGAACGATCGCGTCTTCGTGCGGCCCAGCGGCCAGTACGACGATGTGCATGCCTTGGCCGACACCTTGCTGCACATCAACGGCAAGAATATCCGGCTAGGCGACATCGCCACGATCCGCCGCGGCTATGACGATCCGCCCAGCCAGACCATGCATTTCATGGGACAGCAGGTGCTGGGTATCGGCGTCACCATGCAGGCCGGTGGCGACGTGATCAAGCTGGGCAAGGCGTTGGATACGGAGGTATCGGCCTTGCAGAAGCGTCTGCCCGCAGGCTTGAAGCTGGCAGAAGTGACCAGCATGCCGCATGCGGTATCGCATTCCGTCGACGATTTCCTGGAATCGGTGGCCGAAGCGGTGGCGATCGTGCTGGTGGTCAGCCTGCTCAGCCTGGGCTTCCGCACCGGCATGGTGGTGGTGATCTCGATTCCGTTCGTACTGGCGGCCACGGCGCTGTGCATGGACATTTTTGGCATCGGCCTGCACAAGGTGTCGCTGGGCACGCTGGTGTTGGCGCTGGGCCTGCTGGTGGACGATGCGATCATCGCCGTCGAAATGATGTCGGTGAAACTGGAGCAGGGTTGGGGCAGGGTGCGCGCTGCCGCATTTGCCTACACCAGTACGGCGTTTCCGATGCTGACCGGTACGCTGGTTACGGTATCCGGGTTCCTGCCGATCGCGCTGGCCAAGTCGAGCACCGGCGAATACACCCGCTCGATCTTCGAGGTCTCCGCGATCGCTTTGCTGGTGTCGTGGCTGGCGGCCGTCATCGTGATTCCGTTGCTGGGCTATCACTTGCTGCCGGAGCATCACGAACGGGCTGCGCCGGGACAGGAATGGTGGGCGCGTTTTCTGCCGCAACGCTGGCGGGATGCGCGTGCCGCAAAGGCCCTTCCGGTGGTGCACAACGGCGATGAGATCGAAATCTACGATACCGCCTTCTATCGGCGCTTCCGTGGCTGGCTGCATTTCTGCCTGAGCAATCGCTGGCTGGTGCTGGCCTCGACGGTGGTGTTGTTTGTGATCGCACTGGCCGGCTTCGGCCTGGTGCCCAAGCAGTTCTTTCCCAGTTCGGATCGCCCGGAACTGCTGGTCGATCTGCGCCTGCCGGAAGGCGCTTCATACGCGGCCACGCTGCGCGAGACCAAGCGTTTTGAAGCGGTCATCCAAGGGCGCAAGGACATTGCCAACTACGTGAGTTTTGTCGGCAGCGGTGCTCCGCGCTTCTATTTGCCGCTGGACCAGCAATTGGCGCAGCCCAATTTTGCGCAGTTCGTGATTACCGCGAAGGATGTGCAGCAGCGCGAGCAGCTTGCTGCCTATCTGGAGGGCGAGCTGAAGCGTGATTTCAGCGCCGTGCGCACCCGTGTCAGTCGCCTGGAGAATGGTCCGCCGGTGGGGTTTCCAGTGCAGTTCCGCGTGGATGGCGACGACATCGCCAAGGTTCGCGGGATCGCGGACCAGGTGGCGACGGTGATGCGCGCCAATCCCGATACGACCAATGTGCAGTTCGACTGGGACGAGCCTGCCGAACGCTCGGTGCGCTTCGAAGTGGATCAGGTCAAGGCACGACAGCTAGGCATCAGTTCGCAGGACATCGCCGACTTCCTCGCCATGAGCTTGTCGGGCACCACGGTGACGCAATACCGCGAGCGCGACAAGCTGATCGCCGTCGATCTGCGCAGCATGGATGGCGACCGCGTGCATCCGGATCAGATCGAGCGACTGGCGATTCCCACATCCGGCGGCAAGGCGATTCCGCTGGCACAGCTTGGGCACGTCACCTACGGCCTCGAATACGGCGTGATCTGGGAACGAGACCGGCAGCCGTCGATCACCGTGCAATCCGATACGCGCCATGGCGCGCAGGGGCTGGATGTGACCAACGCCGTCGACGCGAAGCTGGCCGATATCCGCAGCCATCTGCCGGTGGGCTATCGCGTCGAGGTGGGCGGTTCGGTCGAGCAGAATGAGAAAGCGCAGAGCTCGATTAATGCACAGATGCCGCTGATGATGATCGCCGTGCTGACCTTGCTGATGATCCAGCTGCAGAGCATGGGCCGCACCTTCATGGTGGTGCTGACGGCACCGCTGGGCCTGATCGGCGTGATCGCCGCATTGCTGCTGTTTCACCAACCGTTCGGCTTCGTCGCCATGCTCGGCACGATTGCGATGTTCGGCATCATCATGCGCAATTCGGTGATCCTGGTGGATCAGATCGAGCAGGACATCCGTGCCGGCCATCCGCGCTGGGAAGCCATCATCGGCGCAACGGTGCGCCGCTTCCGGCCGATCACGCTGACCGCGGCGGCCGCCGTGCTGGCATTGATCCCGCTGTTGCGCAGCAACTTCTTCGGCCCGATGGCGACGGCTTTAATGGGCGGCATCACGGTGGCGACCGTGCTTACGTTGTTTTACCTGCCAGCGCTTTACGCCGCGTGGTTCCGCGTGCGCGACAACGAGCCTGCCAGCGAGCCGGAGGTGGCAGCATGAAGCACGCAATCACGACCCGTGCAAGTCATGCAACGGGCTTGGCAATCGCCTTGGCGCTGGCCGGATGCGCCTTTGCGCCGCCCGCGAAGCCGCCCGCGCCACCTGCGCCGGAGCACTACGCGGCGCAGCCGACACCGCCCGATACCGCCAAGGTGGATGGCGTCGCCCAGCACTTCAGTCTCGGCGCGCGTGCCGTGCCGCAGTGGTGGCGCCTGTATGGCAATGACACGCTGGATGCGTGGGTGGAAGAAGGACTGCGCAACAATCCTTCACTGACCGCGACGCGTCACACACTGGAAGCGGCGCACCAGCAATTGCGCGCCCAGGTGGGCAGCCGGATGCTGCCGACGCTGGACGGGCAAGCACAGAGCAGCCGCCAGCGCGCCCTGGGTTTTCCCGACTTTGGTCCTCCGACCAATCTTTACGATGTGTATGCCGGGCAGCTTTCGCTGAGCTACGACTTTGACCTGTTCGGTGCCACGCGTCACGGCATCGAGCAGACCGCGGCGCAGGTGGATCAGCAGTCCTACGAATTCGACGCGGCGAAGCGTGCCCTGGCCGCGAATATTGTAATTGCTGCGATCAACGCGGCTTCACTTGCCGAGCAACTGAGCACCAGCGAACGCTTGTCCGTGTTGGCGCATCAGCAGGCGGATCTGACTGAGCGTTCCTACCGGCTTGGCGCGGCATCGCGTGACGATCTGCTTTCGTTGCAGCAGCAGGCCGCGAGCATCGATACGTCGATTCCCGGGTTGCGCGCGCAGTCCATGCATGCACGCCACGTGCTGGCGGTGTTGCTGGGGCGCACGCCGGATCAGGCGCCTTCCAACCTGAGCCTGGCCCAACTGCATCTGCCGGCAGAGGTGCCGCTAAGCGTGCCCTCCGAATTGTTGCAACAGCGGCCGGATGTGCTGGCGGCGGAAGCGGCGGTGCACGCGGCGTCTGCCCAGGTGGGCGTCGCCACGGCCAACCTGTTTCCGCATATTTCGTTGTCGGCGTCGATCGGCACCGAGGGCTTCAAGCCATCGAGCCTGTTTACCGGTGCAGGCGCGGTCTGGAGCGTGGGAGCAGGGCTGACCCAGCCCATCTTTCATGGCGGCGCGCTGATTGCGCAGCGCAAGGCAGCTATCGCCGAATACGACGCCTCCCTGGCGCAATACCGGCAAGCCGTACTCAACGCTTTCCAGAACGTGGCCGACACCCTGACTGCGTTGGATCAGGATGCGCTCGCGCTCCGGGCGGCCCAGGACGAGGCGTCGAGGGCGCAGCAGTCCTTCAGCGATGTAGATGCCCGCTATCGGCTCGGGGCGATGTCCTACCCGGAGGCCGTACTCAGCGAGCAACACCTGCAAACCGCAAGGCTGACCGAAATCCAGGCGCGGGCGGCTCGCCTGTCCGATACCGCGGCCCTGTTCCAGGCCATGGGGACTCCGCCGGCGGTCAGGCGCTAGGAGTGCCCCTTCCCCAGCCGCGGGGGCATTTCAAAATTCCGGTGCTCGAACGTCTTAAGGGGAAATGTTGAAACCCTTGGTTCGAATACTGTGAACAAGCCAAATCATCCTCCCGCCGGTGTCCTGGGTATTGGCCGGGAAGGTCTCCTTCCCACCGGTGCCTATCTGTCGATCCCCCGCCTGCAAGGGCGGAGGTCATCGTCGCCGGCTGAAAAGAGCCTCGCCGCGGCGGCCATGCTGTATGTCGGCGCGGTCGATGAGATTCAGGATGGTCCGCTGGCGACCATCTTGCATTCCTTGCGCGACCGCAGCGATTGGACGGGTCCCTGGTACAGGCGCGCCGTGACGGCGCTGAAATATCTGGCGCGTAGCATCTGCATACCAGTGCGGCACAGCCGTTTTCTTTCGTTCATCGGCGCCCATCCGCAGATGCTCGCTTACCGGCAGCGCGATCCCCGCTTGCAGGAGCGGCACATGCACCGTTATGTGAACGCTTACTGGCATCGTCGCCAGCGCCTGGCGCAGTTGCACCAGCACTATCGCTTTGCGCTGACGCATCTGCCGGCCACACTGTTTGAACAGGTTTATGAGTTGGGCTACGCCAAATTAGGAAGCCTGACGGCCAAGGATGGCTCCTTGCTGACCTTGTGCATGCGTCCACCGATTCTCAAGGGATGCGAGGGCGAGCTCTGCTTGCAGCTTTGCGACGCCGAGGGGCACGTGCTGTACAGCGTGGTGTTGACCGTATCCGACGAAACCCCGTCGATCATGATTGGCTGCCTGCAAGGGCCGCGCGGCGAAAACGCGAAAGAGGTCGTGCGCGAGTTGACTCGCAACATGCACGGCCTGCGCCCCAAGCAGCTGATGCTGTCGCTGGTCTATGCTTTTGCCCGGCACTACGACATCAAAACCTTGCTGGCCATTGCCAACGATGCGCATCCGCTGCGCCGGAGCGGTCGGCCGGTGCACGCCGATTACGATGCGTTCTGGACCGAACAGCACGGCAAGCGGATCGACGGCGGGTGGTTTGTCCTTCCGGCAGAGCAAACGCACAAATCGGTGGCGGAGGTACCAAGCCACCATCGGTCTGCTTTCCGTCGGCGCGAGGCGCTCCGGTTGCAAGCCGAACAGATGTTGATTGAAGCTTTGCAGCGGCCAGCGCCATCGTCTCCGACCTTCTTGCAGCAGGTGCGCCAGGCGGTCGAACGGCCACTGCGGCGCATCCAGGTCGAAACATCTTGGGTAAGCTAAGCACATCGGCCCCCATGGCTATGAGTACGGTGACACTCTCCGTGCACGTGGACGAGATAGAAAAACTGTTTCGTGAGCACAACCGCGCCCTGATCGCCTTTCTGCAATGTCGGCTGAGCTCGCTTTCCGACGCGCAGGAAGTCGCCCAGGAGGCCTATTTGCGCGTGCTTACGATGGATAACCGGGAAGATATCGATTCCCTGCGCAGCTATTTGTTCAAAGTGGCGGGAAACCTGGCCATCGATCGCCTGCGCAAGCGCAAGGTGCGCAGCGATTTCGCCGCAGCCCAGGCGAGCGATGAGCCGATGGGGGAGGCCACACCGGTCCATCACGCGATGGCCGTGCAACAGGTGGCCGGCATTCGCCATGCCCTGCGCGAACTGCCGGCCAAGACCAGCCAGGCTTTTGTCATGCACGTGATTGAAGGGCGCGATTTTGGTGCTGTCGCGCAAACGATGAACCTCAGCGAGCGCATGGTGCGCTACCACGTCTCCAACGCGCTGGCACATTGCCGCGCGCGGGTAGACGAGAAGGAGATGCCGTAATGGCAACGAGTAAACAAAACGACATTCTGCACGTAGCCGCCGATTGGTGGGTGCGACTGCGCGCCCCCGACGCTAATGACGACACTGTCGATCAATGGCTGGCCTGGACCCAGGAGGACGCTCGTCACCTGGAGACGTTCGAACGCGTGAGCGATCTTGCCTCGCGGCTGGGAACGTTGGACCAGGTCTCGCGTCAGAGCCTGATCCAGGCTTTTGCCCGTCCGTCCGCACGCCAGCGTCGCTGGCTGCCGTTGGCGGCTGCGGCTTCGGTCGCCGTGGCCTTGCTTTCCGGCGGGCTCTACCTGGGCTGGATGCGGCTCGTGCCCGGCATCACCACCCAGGTCTACAACAGCGCCATCGCCCAAAACCGGGATTTCACCTTGTCCGATGGCACCAAGGTGGCACTGGGTGCGGCATCGACCATGACCACGCAATTTGGTCGTAATCAGCGGCGGATCGAGCTGAAGGATGGCGAGGCCTTCTTCCAGGTGGTTCACGACAACAGCCGTCCATTTGTGGTGGCTGCCGGCGACATTGCGGTGCGCGACATCGGTACGGCGTTCGATGTGCGGCGCACCGGCGAGCGGGTCACCATCGTGGTCACGCAAGGGCGTGTGGAAATCAGCGACGTGAACCAGAAGCCGGGACAGACCCAGCGCGGCACTCTGGAAGTTTCGGCCGGGCAGATGGTGTCGTACGACCCGAATGCATCGGGCATGACAGTGGGAAGCATGACGCCTGAGCAGGCCACCGCCTGGCGCAGTGACCGCCTGGAATTCATCGATGAACCCTTGGCGGTGGTGATTGCCAATCTGAACCGCTACAGCCCGCGCCCCTTGCACATTGCCGACACCGACCTGGACAAGCTCAGCTACACCGGCAGCATCCGCACCGATGCGATCGACAGTTGGCTGGGTGCCCTGCCGCAAGTGTTTCCCCTGCGCGTAAATGAAAAAGCCGGTGGAGTGACGCTTTCGGATGCGGAGCATCCCTCGCGCCGCTGAATGGGGCATCTTTTGCCTGAAAAAGCGGCTGTGAAGGGCGCGCGAGAAGCGTAAAAAAAACATCTCCGGGACGTGAAAAGCGCCTCGCCGCATGTCAGACTGATGACTCTCCCGTGGAGTCGATCACCTGACATGAGCCGGTTTGCCTGGCTGCCCGCTTACGGGTGCCTGACGTTGATGTTTGCCGCCGGCGGTGTTGCTTCGGCACCGGCTTGCGCGGCAGAGCAACCGGTCGGCATGCGTTTCGCAATACCTGCGCAGTCGCTATCGACGGCGCTGATCGCCTTTGGCAAACAGGCGAATGTGCAGGTGCTTACTGCCGGGCAAACGGTCGAGGCGCTGCGCTCGCACGCGGTGGCCGGCGCGTTGAGCATGCAGGCGGCGCTGGGCCAGTTGCTCGAAGGTACCGGCATGGTGTTCGCCTTTGCCGATGCACGCACCGTCGTGATCAAGCCGGGCAAGGCAGCCGCTACAGGCGGAAAATCGAACCCCGCTTCATCTCTGGACCAGACCAGGGCCACGTTGCTGCCGCCGATCCAGGCAATCGGCCTGGTGGGCAAGGACGAGGGTTTCATGGCGGATGTCAGCAGCGGCCCGACGCGCACCGTGTCCGATCCGCTGGACGTTCCGCAGTCGGTGGGCATCGTGACGCAGGATCTGCTGCAGTCGGAGCAGGTGCAGACCATCGCCGAAGCGATCCGCAACATTGCCGGCGTGCAGTACTACGACGGTTCGAGCGGGCTGCCGATTTTTGACGTGCGCGGCTTCACTACGGGCAACGGCATGACCGACGGCATGCCCAACAACATTCTGGGCATCGGTGACTTTCCGCCGATGATCGGCGTGGAGCGGATCGAAGTGTTGAAAGGGCCGGAGGCCATTCTTGGCGATACGTCGGCTTACAATAATTTCGGCGGCCTGATCGACGTCGTGCTGAAGAAGCCGCAGGCCGAGCCGATCCACCAGCTGTTCTATTCGATCGGCCCGCACGGCGAAAAGCAATTGGGCGTGGATCTTGCCGGCGCCTTGAATACGAGCGGATCGTTGAGCTATCGCTTGATCGCCAACGGCGACTATGCGGATCGCACGATGCAGGGCATGCGTGGCCGGCGCAACCGATACGTGGCGCCGTCGATCGGCTGGTCGTCGCCCGATACGACGTTGATCGTCGGCGCGTCGTGGATGATGAACCACACGCCGATTCCGGATCACGCCATCTTGTTGCGCGATACGGTGTCCTCCGCGTCGCCGCCCGGCATCTTGCTGGACAACCCCGACGATCACACGGCGATCGAGACGCGGCGCCTGTATTACATGCTGGAGCATCGCTTCAACGAGATATGGTCGTTTCGCAGTCGCGCGCAATATGTGCGCGAATCGATCGACTCCAAATACTGGTACATGGACGGCATGGATCCCGCCGGCGATCTCAACGCCACCGCGCTGGATTATCGAACCTCCGACGCTTATTACGTGTTACAGAACGACGTGACGGCATCGTTTGGCAATAGCTGGATGCAGCATTCGCTCGTGCTCGGCGTCGATTATTCGCGCATCCAGCTCGGCGGCGGCGAATATGCGTTGAGCAACGGCGGCGCCGGCATGTCGTACAACATCTTCAGTTCCGGTCCATTGGCGCCGGCAGCGTCGGCCTTGTCTGCGGACGATTATGCCGAGGGTTATTTTTCCGGCAATCCATGGACGACGGAAACGGGCCTGTTCATCCAGGACCAGATCGCGTTGGGCACGCAATGGGAGGCGCTGCTGGCTTGGCGCCGTACCGGCTATGAGTTGCAGACCACGTATCCGGATGGTTCGCCGTGGAATCCGCACAAGGTGCAGTGGGTGCCGAACTTCGGCCTAGTGTACAAGCTTACGCCCGAGGTCTCGATCTACGCCAATACGTCCAACGGGTTTCAGCCCGATACCGGCCTTGGCAAGGACAATCACCCTTTGGCGCCGGCCTTGTCGCGGCAGATAGAAATCGGCACGAAGATGAATCTGTTTCAGGACAGGGCTCGTCTTACTGTCGCCGCTTATCGCATCATGCTCAACAACAGTGCGGACCTGATTTCGCTGCAGCCGCCGTATTACTTCATCACCGGGCCTGGGCAGTCGAACAAAGGTATCGAGGTGGAATTCAATGGGCGGATTCTGCCGGGATGGGACCTGAGCGCAGCCTTCACCAACGCCGTGATCCACAATAACGACGGCACGCCACCCCTGGGTGCTTCCAGGCAGCGCTTCAACCTGTGGAGCAGCTATACGCTCCAGCAGGGAGCTCTGCGTGGTTTCGGTGTCGGGCTCGGCGTATTGGCGCGCAGCCGCAGCCTGGGCATCATGTCCGGCGATTTCAACGACTACGTTTCGATAGCCGGCGGCGATGGCACCGACTACATTTCGATTCCCGGGCAAGCCAGCGTATCGGCCAATGTGTTTTATCGGGCGCCGCGCTGGAGCGTCACGCTTGGCGTGAAAAATCTGCTCGATCGCAACTTGTACGGGCCGCAATTCGACGAGACGTTCGTGCCGCTGCGCAATCATCGCTCGTTCTTGCTGAGCGGCACGTACAGCTTCTAACCCGCAGTTGCCGTCTGCGGGCGACGCGACGATAAAAAAGCCCCGGCTGACCGGGGCTTTTTTGCATATGCGAACGTGGCTTATTTCGATGCCGCGGGATGCGCGGTAAAGATGTCGCTGCCGAGCGTATGCAACTGGTCGTCGCCCGCGTAGCCCAGGTGCGACAGGCCGAAGATGTTCTCCAGGCTGCGCAACAGGCTGTAGTGGTTGTACTCCACGTCGGACGTGGTGCCCGGAGCGATAAAGGGCGAGAGCATCACGGCACCGATCTTGCCGCCGCCCGGGCCGATCTTGCCGCCCGGTTGCGGGCCACCCGGCAGGGGCTTTTCGTTGCAGCAGGACGTGCCGTCGTTGCCTTCGTCGAAGGTGATGACCAGCAGGCCGTCGCGCTTGAATGCCGGCGAGTTGACGATGCGCGGCACCCAGGTGCGCAGGAACGCGTCGGCTGAAATCAGGCCGCCTTGTTCGCCGTTCTTGCAGGGTGCGTCGTGGCCGTCGTGGCAGAGGTTGGGCGTGATGTAGACGAAGTTGGGCGTGGTGTTGGCCTGGGCCAAGTCCTTGCTCAAGTGATCCAGATTGACCACGCGGCTGTCGCAGTAGCTTTTGCTGTCGATGACCGAGTGGAAGTAGACGAAGGGATTGTGCTTGGTGGCGTATTGATCTTTCGGCGTTGCCTTCTCGGTGGCGTCGACGGCGCCGATGGCCGGATGCCCGCAGGTGGCCGCTTCGCGCGTCGGGTCTGCGCCCATGTCTTCCATGTAGGCCTTCCAGCTGAGGCCGGCGTCGGTCAGCTGGTTGGCAAGCGTGCGCACGTGCTTGGGATAGACGCAGCCCTTGCCGGGCAATTGTCCGTTCGCATTGAGCTTGCCGGTGGTGGAGACGAATTCGTTGAACGTGGTGCAATCGTCCTGCGTGTCGGCGTTGGGTGCCTGTCCGCTGATCATTGCGATGTAGTTGTCCAGGCTGTAATGGCCGACACCGTAATACTGCGTGAGCAGGGCGCCTTGCTTGGGCAGCTCGTGCGCCAGATAGGGCGCGATCGAGTTGGGGCCGAACGTGACCTGGTAGGACTCGTTCTCCAGCATGATGATGAAGACGTGGTGCACCGGCGCAGGGCTGTGGCCGTGCACGGGCGCGGCAGCAAGCGTTGCCGACGCGCCGAGCATGCCGGCTGCGGCAAGAGCGGGGAAGAAGGTGCGCGCCATGCGCTGGCGCAGCCTGGAACTGATTGAAGACATCCGCGATTTCCTTTGGTCCATGGACCGCCTCGCGAGATGCGGGGCGGCACCCGCCTATTGCAGCGGTCTAATGCGGCAGGATCAAGTCGTGCGGATGTCAGGGTGTGCCGGTCAGGCGCGCCCGTAGACGTCGTCGAAGCGGACGATGTCGTCTTCGCCGAGGTAACTGCCGGACTGTACTTCGATCAATTCCAGCGGCACTTTGCCGGGATTGCGCAGGCGATGCACGCTGCCCAGCGGGATATAGGTGCTCTGGTTCTCGGTGAGCAGGAACACCTTGTCGTCGCAGGTGACCTCGGCGGTGCCGGAGACCACGATCCAGTGCTCGGCGCGATGATGATGCTTCTGCAGGCTCAGGCTGGCGTCCGGCTTGACCACGATGCGCTTGACCTGGAAGCGGTCGCCGGCTTCGAGCGAATCGTAGCTGCCCCACGGTCGGTGCACGACGCGGTGAAAGGAGTGCTCGGTGCGCCCGGACGCCTTCAACTGGTCGACCACCTTCTTGACGTCCTGGGCGGCATCGCGATGCGCCACCAGGGTGGCATCCGGTGTGCTGACCACGATCAGGTCGTCCACACCGACGGTGGCGATGACGTGGCGGTCGTGCGAGCGCAGCAGCGAGTTGCGGGTATTGACGGTGAGGGTGTCGCCCTCGCGCTGATTGCCTTGCTTGTCGTGCTTGCCGGACAGCCACAGCGCCGACCACGAACCGATGTCGCTCCACGCGCAGCTCACCGGAATCACCGCGGCGCGTGCGGTTTTTTCCATCACGGCATAGTCGATGGAATTGTCCGGCACCTTGGCGAAGGCATCCTTGTCCACGCGGACGAAATCCAGGTCGCCACGTCCGGTGGCATAGGCAGCGCGCACGGCAGCGAGCATCTCCGGCGCGTGTTGGCCCAGTTCTTCCAGATAGCGGGCCGCCTTGAACAGGAACATGCCCGAGTTCCAGTCGTAGCCGCCGTGCTCCAGATACGACTGCGCGGTGGCCTGGTCGGGTTTTTCGACGAACTGCTCTACGCGGAAGGCGTTGTCGCCGATGGACTCGGCACGACGGATATAGCCGAAGCCGGTTTCCGGGCGGTCCGGCCGGATGCCGAAGGTCACCAGCCAGCCGTCGCGCGCGGCCGGAAGGGCCTGCCGCACGGCATCGGTGAAGTTTTCCGTATCGCCGATCAGGTGATCGGCGGGCAGCACCAACAGCAGGGCCTGCGGATCGCGCTCCAGCGCTTTGAGTGCGCCCAGGGCGATGGCGGGGGCAGTGTTGCGTGCCACGGGCTCCAGCACGATGGCTGCACCCTCCACGCCCGCTTCCAGCAACTGGTCGGCGGCGAGAAAGCGGTGATCCTCGCTGGCCACCACGATCGGGGCGCCGACATCCGGTAGCAGCCGGGTGCGGGCTATCGTCTGCTGGAACAGCGTTCCGTTCCCGCTGAGCGAGAGGAACTGCTTTGGCAGGTTTCTGCGCGAAACGGGCCACAGGCGGGTACCGCTCCCGCCACTGAGGATCATGGGAATCAGCATGGTTCAACCAGCCTGGGTAAGGAGCTTCTCGATGACGTGATGCAGGCCGTCCTGCCACTCGGGCAGAGCATAGCCGAAGCGCTGCTGGAACCCCGAGTTATCGAGCACGGACCAGGCCGGCCGCTTGGCTGGCGTGGGAAATTCCGCGGTGGCGATGGGGGTGACCTTGGGCATGCGCGCCAACAATCCTTTTGCGTGCGCGGTATGGAGAATGGCGGAGGCGAAGCCATGCCAGCTGGTATGGCCGCCGGCAACCAGGTGATGCGTGCCGGCCATGGCGCGCCGTTGCGAGGGGCTGGCCTGCTGCCAGGCTTCAATCGCCGCCAGCGTGCCTTGCACGATCAGCGACGTGGAAGTCGGGGCGCCGATTTGATCGGCGACCACCCGCAGCTCGTCGCGCTCGGCACCCAGGCGCAGCATAGTCCGCAGAAAATTGTGGCCGTGCGGCGCATAGACCCATGCGGTGCGGAAAATCAGGTGGTCCGCGCCGCTATCGCGCAGGGCCTGTTCGCCAGCCAGCTTGCTGCGCCCATAGGCGCCCAGCGGGGCGGTGGGCGCTTCGACCGGGTAGGGTTGGGTGGCCTGGCCGTCGAACACGTAGTCGGTGGAGTAATGCACTACCAGGGCATCGTGCGCAGCGGCCCAGCGGCCCAGCACGCCCGTTGCCTCGCCATTGACGCGGGTGGCCAGGGCTTCTTCCTGTTCGGCACGGTCGACCGCGGTATAGGCGGCGGCGTTGATGATGAGCTGCGGCTGCATGCGGTCGAGCAGCACCGCCAAGGTGTCCGGGGCGGCCATGTCGGCGATTTCAGCGGGGCCGCCATCGAAGCGCTGTCCGTTGCGGGTCGCGGCAACCAGGCTGCCGCGCCTGACCCATTCACTGCATTCAATGAAGCTGCGGCCGAGCTGGCCGTTGGCGCCAAGCAGCAAAACCCTCATGCCGCGTATACCGGCAGGCGTTCGGCAGGCACTTCGGCCAGCAGCGGTGCCTTGTTGTCTTTGTCCGACAACAGCGGTGAGCTGACCGGCCAGTCGATGCCGATGGCCGCATCGTTCCAGCGCACGCCTGCATCGGCCTTGGCGTCGTAGAGCGAGGTGCATTGGTAGGCGAAAGTGGCGTGCTCGGAAAGCACGCAGAAACCATGTGCGAAGCCTTCCGGTATCCAGAAGTGGCGATGATTTTCCGCGGTGAGCATCACGCCGGCCCATTGCCCGAAGGTCGGCGAGCCGCGGCGGATATCCACCGCCACGTCATACACTTCGCCCTCCAGCACGCTCACCAGCTTGCCCTGCGGGTTGGGCCACTGATAGTGCAGGCCGCGCAATACGCCCTTGGCCGAGCGCGATACGTTCGATTGCACGAAGCGGCGGTCAATGCCGGCTTCGCGGTACTTGGCCTCGTTGTAGCCTTCGTAGAAAAAACCCCGGGAGTCACCAAACACTTGCGGCTCGATAACCACTGCGCCGGGGAGATTGGTCTGTATCACTTTCATCGAGCCACGCCTTCTTTCGACAACTGCTGCAGATACTGGCCATAGCCGGTCTTGGCCAGCGGTGCGGCCAGGCGCAACAACTGCTCCGTATCGATCCAGCCGTTGAGGTACGCGATTTCTTCAGGGCAGCAAACCTTCAGCCCTTGGCGGTTTTCGATGGTCTGGATGTAATTGCCCGCCTCCATCAGGGACTCGTGCGTGCCGGTATCGAGCCATGCATAGCCGCGGCCAAGCTGTTCCAGATGCAGCGAGCCGTCATCGAGGTAGCGGCGGTTGAGATCGGTGATTTCCAGCTCGCCGCGGGGCGAGGGCTTGAGTTCTGCCGCGTAGTCGCAGACCCGTGCATCGTAGAAATACAAGCCGGTGACGGCATAGTGCGATTTGGGCTTGGCAGGTTTTTCCTCCAGTCCGACGACACGACCTTCGGCGTTGAATTCGGCTACGCCGTAGCGCTCCGGATCTCTAACCCAATAGCCGAACACTGTTGCGCCGTGCGTGCGTGCGGCTGCGCGCTTCAGTCGCTCGGTGAGGCCTACGCCGTAGAAGATGTTGTCGCCCAAGACCAGGCAACTGGGATCCTTGCCGACGAAATCGCGGCCGATCAGGAACGCCTGGGCCAGGCCGTCGGGCGAAGGCTGCACGGCGTACCGGATATCGATACCCCATTGCGAGCCGTCGCCGAGCAGGCGCTGGAACAGCTCCTGCTCGTGCGGGGTGTTGATCATCAGGACCTGGCGGATGCCCGCCAGCATCAGGGTGGCCAAGGGGTAGTACACCATCGGCTTGTCGTAGACCGGCAACAGCTGTTTGCTGACGGCCTGGGTGATCGGATACAGCCGGGTGCCGGATCCGCCCGCGAGGATGATGCCCTTGTGCATGCTCATGTGCCGAGCCGCTCCATTCGGTAGCTGCCGTCGAGTACCCGTTGCACCCACGGCTGGTTGGCAAGGAACCACTGCACGGTTTGTGCAATGCCGCTTTCGAAGGTCTGCGAGGGGCGCCAGCCCAGCTCGCGTTGCAGCTTGCTCGAGTCGATCGCGTAGCGGCGGTCGTGGCCAGGGCGATCCTTCACGTAGGTGATCAGCGACTCGCGGGGGCGGCCATCCGCCAACGGGCGGTGCTCATCGAGCAGGGCGCAGATGGTTTTCACCACCGTGATGTTCTCGCGCTCCGCGTTGCCGCCCACGTTATAGGTTTCGCCGACCTTGCCGGCATCGAGTACGCGGCGAATCGCGCTGCAATGGTCGCCGACGAACAGCCAGTCGCGGATGTTCTTGCCGTCGCCGTAGACGGGCAGCGGCTCGCCGGCCAGCGCCTTCTGGATGACCAGCGGGATCAGCTTTTCCGGGAACTGGTACGGCCCATAGTTGTTCGAGCAGTTGGTAGTGAGCGTGGGCAGCCCATAGGTGTGATGAAAAGCACGCACCAGGTGATCCGACGCCGCCTTGGAAGCGGAGTACGGCGAGTTCGGCGCATAAGGCGTGGTTTCCGTAAACTTGCCCTCGGCGCCCAGCGAGCCGTATACCTCGTCGGTGGAGACGTGCAGGAAGCGGAAACCACCCCTGTTTTCCTCTGCCAGGCCGCGCCAGTAGTCGCGGGCGCATTCGAGCAGGCCCAAGGTGCCCACGACATTGGTTTCGACAAAGGCGGCCGGGCCGTCGATGGAGCGGTCCACGTGCGATTCGGCGGCGAAGTTGACGATCGCCTCGGGTCGGTGCTCGGCCAGCAGCTTGGCTACCAGTGCGCGATCGCCGATGTCGCCCTGTACGAAGACGTGCCCTTCTTGGCCTTGCAGCGGGGCCAGGGTGTCCAGGTTGCCGGCGTAGGTGAGCTTGTCGAGATTGACGATGCGCAGGCCGTCGGCAACGGCCTGTAAGACAAAGTTGGCGCCGATGAAACCGGCTCCGCCGGTGACGAGCAGGGTCTTCATGCATGACTCCGAAACGGCTCAGTATTGTGTCATACGAAACAATAACGTGTAGCCATGCCCTGATGTTTCCCGGCGCGAGCCCCGATGATGGCCGCGGTTAAGCGGCGGTTCCAACGTGGATAGGCGCAGCTTCTTTCGTATCCACAGGCGAAGAGACCCGGAGCTTCTCTCGTTGCGCCGCGGACGCAAGCACGGACTGGGCGTGCGCATGCAGTGCGAGGTCGAGGCGATTGGCTTCCATGAAATCTTCATAAAGGCCGTTGCCCAGCATCTGCCTGAGCTGATCGACGCGCTCATCCACCGCAACGGGGTTTCGGTGGGTGGCGTTTTCCCAGCGCGCGTGGAGGTCCAGACCGGGTAAATGCGGACCATACGTGGCCTGAAAGACCTGGATCGAAAGTTCGAACTGGTCCACGACGCCCGCTACACCCCATTCGGTCAACAGCCGACACGCCTGGTCCAGATCCGCTGCGCCCGCTTCGGCATCGAGGATGTGTTTCGTGCGCCACGAGGCGTCGGAAAGGTGCACGACCTGGTAGTCGCGGATCACGATGCTGCCGGGCTCCTTCCTGAGCGCCCAGGCGATGTACTCGGCAAAGCCTAGATCCTGCGCGACGTCCGAATAAGGTTGTGAGGCATCCGTGCGGGTGAAGCTATAGACCGAATAGGCACGCAACAACGGGTGCCTGATAAAAACCATCGGCAGGCAACGGGGATGCGGTATGGGCGGGCGGGCCAGGTGGCTGGAAATGGCGATCAATTGCGGATTGGCGGCCAGATGCTGGCCGAGTTGTGCACTGGACTGGATAGCGTGAGCGTGCGGCCCCTCGAAACTGCCCCATCGATCGCCGAAGGAGTGCTGCAGACTGGCGTCCACGCTGCTGCCGGCGTTCTTGAAGATGTGATAGTGAATTAAAACGGGGTGATCGGGCATGGGCTCGGCTCTTATTAGAATAAAAGGCAGGGTGTGCAACACGGCCGGTGATTTGAGACAGCTAGCCGCAAGATAGCTGAAAGCTTGCAAGTTCCGCGACAGCTTTCGCTTTCCCGTGGTCCGTGGCGAGGGTTGCTGTTCAGATCACTCCGTAAAACAGAGTCCGAAGCCAAGGGTTTACGCACGGTGGCGGGTCGGTTCAGCTTGTCGATAGGCTGAACGCCGGGAATTGGCTATATATCAGGGGTAAAGGTCTATCCGCCTGCGTGGCCGGGTAGCAGGTAAATGAATGCGCGGTGCGTCGTGGCTCTGCTGTCGACGCACATGCAGGTAAGATTAATGGTTAACATCGAGCCCGACGGGGTGCTGCTGGCATGAAAAAAGTAAAAGGGGGCCCTGCAGGGGGCGCAAAGCTGGGTCCAGGGACGCTGGCCATTCACGCGGGACAGCATCCCGACCCTGCGACGGGCGCCATCATGACGCCCATTTATGCGACCTCGACTTATGTGCAGGAAAGCCCTGGCGTCCACAAGGGCTACGAGTATTCGCGCACGCAGAACCCTACCCGCATGGCCTATGAGCGCTGCGTGGCTGCGCTCGAGGGCGGTTGTGCAGGCTTCGCCTTCGCCTCGGGGCTGGCTGCCGCTGCCACCGTCCTCGACCTGCTCGACTCGGGTAGCCACGTCATTGCGATGGATGATCTCTATGGCGGGAGCTATCGCCTGTTCGAGCGGGTGCGGCGTCGTTCTGCGGGCTTGGATTTCAGCTTCGTCGATCTCAACGATGCGCAAGCGCTAAAGGCTGCATTGCGACCCAACACCCGGATGATCTGGGCCGAGACGCCTACCAAT
The DNA here is from genome assembly GCF_016904945.1 of Dyella mobilis. Classification (GTDB taxonomy): domain Bacteria; phylum Pseudomonadota; class Gammaproteobacteria; order Xanthomonadales; family Rhodanobacteraceae; genus Dyella_B; species Dyella_B mobilis. Next base: position 1,442,533 of record NZ_JADIKF010000040.1, on the reverse strand, counting down.
CCCATGCTCAAGCTCGTCGACTTGGGCAAGTTGGCCGCCTTTGCGAAGAAGCATGGTCTGATTCTGGTGGTGGATAACACCTTCTGCTCGCCGATGTTGCAGCGACCGTTGGAGCATGGCGCGGATTTGGTGGTGCATTCGGCTACCAAGTACCTCAACGGCCATTCCGACATGGTTGGCGGGATCGTCGTGGCCGGCCAGGACGGGTTGGCCGAACGGATGGCGTTCCTGCAAAACTCCGTAGGCGCGGTATCGGGGCCGTTCGATGCGTTTCTCGCCATGCGTGGCCTGAAGACGCTGCATCTGCGCATGCGCGAACATTGCGCGAGTGCGATGGAACTGGCCCGATGGCTGGAGAAGCACCCTGCGATAGAGCGCGTGATCTACCCGGGCCTGAAGAGTCATCCGCAGCATGCGCTGGCGCGTCGGCAGATGGACGGCTTTGGCGGGATCATCAGCATTGAAGTCAAGGGCGGGCTGAAGAAGGCGCGCCGCATGCTTGAGCGCTGCGAATTGTTCGCGCTGGCCGAGTCGCTTGGAGGCGTCGAAAGCCTGATCGAGCACCCTGCCATCATGACGCATGCCTCGGTGCCGCCGGCCAACCGCAAGCGGCTGGGCATCAGCGACGGGTTGGTGCGACTTTCGGTCGGTGTAGAAGATCTCGTGGATCTGCGCAACGAGCTAGAGCGTGCCCTGAGCTAAGCGTGCGGTGGTGCAAAGGCACCACCCGAGTGACAAAATGCCGCAGTCAAAGCGGGATTGATGTCTTTGACGCGGCCAGGAGCCGGCCATCGCGGTTCGCATAGGACGCGATCTTAGATGTGTGTCAGTAGATGGGCGATCTTTCAAGGAAGGCTGTCCACTTAGAGAGTAGATGACTTAGATGCTTTCAGCTTATCGCCTCGTTGATCCTATTTCCCCATATCGGGCGCTGCTGCGCCACTTTGCCTTGGTATGGCAGATGTCCAAGCGTGACGTGGTCGGACGATACCGGGGGTCGTTCATCGGTCTGCTGTGGTCGTTCTTCAACCCGCTGCTGATGCTGATGATTTACACGTTCGTATTCGGCTACATCTTCAAATCCCACTGGGTGGGGCAGACGGGAGGGCGCATTTCATTCGCGGTGATTCTGTTCGCCGGTCTGAACATCAATGCGATGTTTGCCGAATGCGCCAACCGCGCTCCGACCTTGATCGTCGAAAACCCCAATTTCGTCAAAAAGGTCGTTTTTCCGCTTGAGACGCTGTCTTGGAGCACGCTGGGGTCGGCGCTGTTTCACCTGGTGGTGTCAACTCTGGTGTTGCTGGCCATTTCCATTTTTGCAAGTGGATACATCCCCTGGACGGTGGTCTTGTTTCCGATCGTGTTGCTCTGTTTCGTCCCATTCCTGGTCGGGATCATGTGGCTCTTTGCATCGCTGGGTGTCTATCTGAGAGACCTCAAGCAGGCGGTGGGAATCATCACCACGGCGCTCATGTTCCTGGCGCCGATCATGTATCCGATGAGTGTGATTCCGCTCCGGTATCAGCATTTCGTGCTTCTCAATCCCCTGACTGTCATCGTGGAGGCATCGCAGGACGTTCTGGTTTGGGGAAAGCTGCCCAATTGGGGCTTGCTTGGGGGGTATCTGCTTTGTTCGTGCGTGTTTGCATGGCTGGCATTTGCTTGGTTCGAGCGTACTCGTAAGGGGTTTGCGGATGTCCTCTGAGATGCTTCTCGACGATCTGAACATTTACGCTGAACGTTTGAGCAAGCGCTATGAAATCTATGCGCAGCCTGCGGATCGGCTCAAGCAGATGCTTTTGCCGCGGCTGTGGCGTGCCATGGGGCGCGTCGAGCAAAGTTACTTTCGCGAGTTCTGGGCTCTGCGTGACGTAAGTTTCAGCGTAAGGCGCGGAGAAACGGTCGGTATCATCGGGCGCAATGGCTCCGGCAAGTCGACCTTGCTGCAAATGGTGTGCAACACCTTGCACCCCACCGAGGGCGTCGTGCGGGTCCACGGGCGCATTGCTGCGCTGCTCGAGTTGGGCGCGGGTTTCAACCGCGAGTTTACCGGCAGAGAAAATGTGTATCTCAGCGGGCTGCTGTACGGCATTCCCGAGGATGAGCTGCGCAAGCGTTTCGATCTGATCGTCGATTTTGCCGACATCGGCAATTTTATCGATCAACCGGTCAAAACCTATTCGAGTGGCATGTACGTTCGCCTCGCCTTTGCGATCGCGGCACACGTGGATGCCGATACTCTGATTATTGATGAGGCGCTCAGCGTAGGCGACGTACGATTTACCCAGAAATGCATGCGCTATCTGAGGGAATTCCAGAAGCACGGCACGCTTCTCTTCGTCAGTCACGACACGACGGCGGTGATCAATCTGTGCAGTCGTGCAATCTGGCTGGATTCCGGGCGCATGATCATGGACGGGGCCGCCAAGGACGTGGTCGAGCAGTACCTTGCCGCGCAGCACGCGGCGGACCGCAAATCGCTGGGGGACAGCGTCGCTCTTCGGCCTGGCGCGTCAAAGACGCGCGGCGAAGACAAGCCGGATGCGAGTGGCAGCGAAGTATCGGCCGATGTCGTCGATTCGAGGATGGATATCCTCAATGGCACGGCACAGCGCAATCTCGTTGAAGTTTTTGAGTTTGATGCTTCGAACATCAACTCGGAATTCGGCGCGGGAGCATTGCGTATCCAAGACGTGCGGCTGCGCGACGAAGCGGGCGTTCTTTGCCGCATGACTTACGGCGGCGAACTCGTTGACATAGAGATCGAGGCGCAAGTGCTCGAGCCCATGCAGCGGCCGATATTCGGCTTCTTCATCAAGGATCGGTTGGGACAGCGCCTGTTTGGCGACAACACCTATATCAGCTATCACGATGACCTGATCCAGGCAGAGCCTGGGCAAAGGCTCCTTGCGCGCTTTCGCTTTCGTATGCCGATATTGCCGACCGGTGATTATTCCGTGGACGCGGCGGTAGCGACCGGAACGCAGGAAAACCACACCCAACAGCATTGGATCCACGACGCGTTTACCTTCAAGGCAAGCGAGAGCACGATGCGGCATGGTCTCGTTGGCATTCCCATGCACACGATCGGCATCGAGCGTATCGAGGAGACCGAATGAAGTTTACGGGCGAGCGTTACGTACCTACCGAGGCCGGCGAAATCAGGCACGAGCACCTGCACCGTTATGCCTGGTGTGCGCCATTGGTCGAAGGCAAGGACGTTCTGGATATCGCCTGTGGCGAAGGTTACGGCAGCGCCATGCTCGCGCGCAGCGCGCGCAAGGTGACGGGCATGGACATTTCGGATGAGGCGGTTCAGCACGCCCAGGCCGAATATCGCGATGTTCCGCATTTGGAATACCGGCGCGGCGACGCGGCGGAAATCCCCCTACCGGATGACAGTGTCGATGTCGTGGTTTCGTTCGAAACCATCGAGCATCACGACCGGCATTCAGAGATGATCGCCGAAATCCGCAGGGTTCTGCGCCCGGATGGCGTGTTGATCATTTCCTCTCCGAATCGAGTCGTTTACACGGAGCTGGCCGGCCATCACAACGAATTTCACATCAAGGAACTCGATTTCGGCGAATTCAATGCGGTCTTGAAGGAGCGATTCGACCGTGTGACGTATTTCGGGCAGAGACTTGCCGTCGGTTCCTCGATCTTCACCCTGCAAAGCGCCGACGGCATCCGGCAACTCGGTGCATTGACGGACACCGGGTCGGAAGTCGTGGAGCGGGCGGCATCGTTGAGCGATCCCGTTTATTTCATAGCCATCGCCGGTGCCTTGGAGGAAAACGCCGCGGCCAGATTGCAACCTTCTGTGCTGTTTTCCGAGGCTGAGGATCTTTATACCCACCATCGTGAAGTGGCGCGCTGGGCTGTCGGCATCGATGGTGAATTGAAGGCATTGCGCGAAAGGCACGGGCAGCTGGTCAAAGAGCATGCCGATGCGATGAACTGGGGCAAGTCGCTTGACGAGGAGTTGGTCGTCGCTGGCGGCCACGTCAAGCGCTTGCAGGGAGAAAAGGAAGAGCTCATCGGCTGGGCGCGGGGGCTGGACAAAGAACTGGAAGACTTGCGCAAGGCTTACGGAAACGCGGCAAAAGACCAGGAAAGGGCCGCCGCCTGGGCACGGGGCCTGAATGAAGTTTTCGAGAAGGCAGGCTGGCGCAATTTGTGGCGGACGGACCGCGAGAAGCCGGATGTGCTGGCGAAGGAGCTTGCAGAGGCAAAACAGGACGTAGAAAAACTGAAAGAAAACTGCAACGAAGCGGGGGCTTTGGCGCGTGAGCTCGAATTGGCGCTGTCGCAGGCGCGCAATGAGCAATCAGGCGCAGAAGCTGCGCGGGAGCAACTTGAAGCCAAGCAACTGCTGCTGTTGTCCGAAGTAGCTTCGCTGAATGATCAACTCATTGAAATCAAAGTTAGTTTTGAGCGTGAGCGGGAGTGCTCCGCACGTGCGCTGGCCGAGCGAGCCGCAGTCTATGAGAAGCACCTCGACGAACTTGCTGGCGAACTCAAGTCTGCGCAAGGAGAGGCTGATAACTGCAAGGCTGTGCTGCGCGAACGTGATGTACGCCTCGGTATTGCATATGATGAGCTCAAGGCTACACTTGAATATGTTGCGAAATTGGAGCAGGGACGGGGAGACATGGAGCAGTGGGCTAGGGAGGTCGAGCAAAAACTCGATCGGTTGGGTACCAACCTTTTTGGCGAGGAGTACCACGAAAAAGAGATGCTGCTGGGTGGCAGCCTGCTCTCGCGTCACTTCACGCTGACTGACCAGGTCGTCAGTCACAACGCCGAGAACCAATGGTTGAAAGAGCGCATTTCTTCTCTTGAGGGCAAACTCGAGGGGCAGGTTGCGCTGAACGAATCCCGTGAGCGGCACGAGCGCGACATCCGCGAGATCATCGGAACCCTGCGCGACGAGATTCAGCAACTGCGGCAAAAGAACGAAATAATAGAGCGCTCCCATTCGTGGCGGCTGACGCGACCGCTGCGATTTGCAGGGCGCCTGGTGCGCGGAGATTGGAGCGGCGCCGCGACCTCGTTGCGGGGAAGCAAATTGGCGAATTTGAAGCTGCTCGGTCCCATCAAGGGGCGCGCCAAAAAATGGCTCATGCGCAAGGTGGAAGAGGCGCAGCCCGCGCCGGTGCGGATTGAAGCGCCCACCACCGACGAAGCCATTCGGATGTCAGCCGACCTGGCTTTTCCCGAAGTCACGCGTCCGGTCGTCAGCATCATCATCCCGACCTATGGCCGCCTGGATTACACCGCCGCCTGCTTGCGCTCGATCATGGCGAACGCGCCGAAGGTCGACGTCGAAGTGATCGTGGCAGAGGATTGCTCGGGTGACGAGCACATCGGTGCGCTGGCAAATGTGCCGGGGCTTCGTTACGAGGTGAATCCGCAAAACCTGGGTTTCATCCGGTCCTGCAATCGCGCAGCAGGCATGGCGCGAGGCGAATTCCTCTATTTTCTGAACAATGACACCGAGGTCACTTCCGGCTGGCTGGATGCCATGTTGGACGTGTTCGAACGCTTCGACGATTGCGGCATGGTTGGATCCAAGCTGGTTTATCCGAACGGTCAACTGCAAGAGGCCGGGGGCATTATCTGGTCCGACGCCAGCGGTTGGAATTTCGGCCGGCTCGCCGATCCCGACGAACCTCAATTCAACTATGTGCGAGAGGCTGACTATTGCTCGGGCGCCTCGTTGCTTGTGCGCAAGCGCACGTTTGACGAAGTGGGCAGGTTTGACGAGCTTTATGTTCCGGCCTATTGCGAAGATTCCGACCTTGCGTTCAAGGTTCGCGCAACGGGCGCGAAGGTTTACTACACACCGTTTTCCAAGGTGGTCCATTACGAAGGCATCTCCCACGGCACGGACGAAAACAGCGGTATCAAGTCCTACCAGGTCGAGAACCAGAAAAAATTCCTGCAGCGCTGGCACGAACAGCTGACCAACGGCCATTATCCGAACGCCCAGAATGTTTTCAGGGCGAGGGAGCGTAGCGGAAGCAAGCCGGTCGTACTCGTCATCGATCATTACGTTCCGCAGCCCGACAGGGATGCAGGGTCGCGCACGATGATGCAGTTCCTGCAGGGCTTGTGCAGCCTGGGCTGCTCCGTCAAATTCTGGCCGGAGAACCTTTGGTTCGACCCGAGCTATACGCCGCCGTTGCAGGCCATGGGCGTGGAAGTCCTTTACGGCGCCCAATGGGTAAACGGCTTCGAGCGGTATTTGCGCGAATTCGGCGATCAGCTCGACCACGTCTTGCTCAGCCGCCCGCACATTTCCGTGCACTTTATCGATTTGATCAAGCAGTTTGCCCCGAAGGCTCGAGTCGTGTACTACGGGCACGACCTGCACTTTGCGCGCCTACTGCAGCAATACGAACTAAGCCGGGAACCTGCCTGCCTCGAGCAGGCGCGGAAGTTCGAAGCGATCGAGCGCGATCTTTGGAGCAAATCGGATCTCGTGCTCTATCCAACGTCCGATGAAGCGGCGGAGGTAGCTCGCCTCGCCCCGAAAGTATCGAGTCGGGCGATCCAAGCCTATTGCTACGACAAATTTGGCGGCGACGGCCGCGAGTTGTCCGAACGCTCGGGCATATTGTTCGTGGCAGGGTTTGGGCATCCGCCCAACGTCGATGCGGCAGTATGGCTCGTGGAGGAAATTCTTCCGCAATTGCTGGAGAAAAACCCTTCTGCCCGGCTTTATCTGGTTGGATCGAACCCAACCGAAAAGGTATTGGCGCTGGCCTCTGCGCACGTCGTCGTGACCGGCTATGTGGCTGACAAGGTCCTGCACGATTTCTATCAGCACAGCAGGGTGGCCGTGGTGCCGCTGCGCTTCGGCGCCGGGATCAAATCCAAGGTTGTAGAGGCATTGCAGCAAGGTTTGCCGCTGGTCACGACCAGCGTCGGCGCGCAAGGTCTCGATGGGCTGGATAGCGTGGCAAGAGTGGCGGACGATGCGACATCTATCGCCAACGCCATTCAGGAATTGCTGGCCAATGACGCAGATTGGCGTCAATTGTCGGCTTCTTCCAGCGCGTATGCCGAACAGCGTTTTTCGCGGCGCTCCATGCGAAAGGCGCTCGCAGAGATATTTCACATCGAGGTTGTTCAATGATCGTTCGTTCGCGGGCGCCGCTGCGTCTGGGGCTGGCGGGAGGTGGCACGGACGTGTCGCCCTATTGCGACGTGTACGGTGGGAGCGTGATGAACGTGACCATCGACAAATACGCTTATGCGATTTTGTCGCCGTCCGACTCCGGTCGATGCGAATTTGAGGCGTTGGACGTTGGTGTTTCCGAAGTTCACGATTGCGGAGCCATTCCCTCCCAGGGCGGCCCGCTGCAACTGCTGAAAGGCGTGCATGCGCGCATATGCCGCGATTTTCTTTCCGGCGAGTCGCAGCCTCTGAAAGTGCAGACGTTTTCAGATGCGCCGCCAGGCTCCGGCCTGGGGTCGTCGTCGACGATGGTCGTGGCCTTGGTGCAGGCTTTTGCAGAGTACTACGCTCTCCCGCTGGGTGAGTACGAAGTGGCGCATCTTGCTTACGAAATCGAGCGCAACGATCTGAAGTTGGCGGGTGGCAAGCAGGACCAGTATGCCGCGACCTTCGGCGGCTTCAACTTCATGGAGTTCTACGCGGAAAATCGGGTCATCGTAAACCCGCTTCGCGTGAAAGATTGGGTGTGGTCGGAGCTGGAAGCTTCGCTGGTACTTTATTTCACGGGAGTGTCGCGCGCTTCTGCAGATATTATCGATCAGCAATCGCGCAACGTCACGTCCGGCAATCAAACCTCCATTGATGCCATGCACAGTCTCAAGAAGGAGGCCGTGCAAATGAAGGAGTGCGTGCTGCGAGGAGATCTTCCTGGTCTGGCCAGGACGCTCCAGGCCGGTTGGGAAGCCAAGAAAAACATGGCCAGCTCGATCAGCAATCCGTTGATCGAAGAAGTGGAGCGAGTGGCGTTTGCCAACGGCGCCCACGCCGCCAAGGTTTCGGGAGCCGGCGGCGGCGGCTTCATGATGTTCGTGTGCAGTCCTGAAAAACGGATTGGACTCATCAGAGCACTTGCCGAGCAGGGTGGCCGGCTGCTTGATTTTCACTTTACGCAACAAGGAGCCGCCTCGTGGCGAATCACGTAAAAGCCATGCTGGACGCAGAGTTCGGCAAGTCGATTCAGTTGCTGACCGACATGTCGAAAGACGCCCAATTACCGGCTCAAGTCGCCTTGGCCCTCGAGCATTCGGTCGCGGCGCTCAAAGCCGGATGCAAGCTTTTGTTCGCCGGCAACGGCGGCAGTGCGGCCGATGCGCAGCATTGGGCGGGTGAGCTCGTCAGTCGATTCTACTTCGATCGTCCGGGCCTGCCGGCGATCGCTCTGACGACCGATACGAGCATCTTGACCGCGATTGGCAACGATTATGGTTACGACTACGTGTTTGCACGCCAGGTCGAAGCCTTGGGTCAAAAGGGCGACGTGCTGTTCGCCATCTCGACCTCGGGCAATTCCAAGAACGTCCTGCGCGCCATCGAGGCTGCTCGTGCCAAGGATATGCTGGTCATCGGGTTCACGGGGCAGCATGGCGGACTGATGGGCGACAAGTGTGACGTTTGTTTCCGCGTGCCCTCTACCGAAACACCTCGTATTCAAGAAGGTCACGAGGCCCTGGGCCATCTGATCTGCGCACTGATCGAGCAAGAAATGTTCGGCCATGCCAAGGGTTGACGAGGCCATCATCCTTGCGGGGGGCTTCGGTACGCGTCTGCAGAGTGTCGTCAAGGATGTTCCGAAACCGTTGGCGCCAGTGGCTGGCAGGCCGTTCATCGAGTACCTGCTCGATCTGCTTGCGAAGCAGGGAATTCGCAAAGTCGTGCTGGCCACCGGCTATCTGGCCGAAGTGGTCGAGCGGACGCTGGGCGACAGCTGGAAAGGCATGTCCTTGGCCTACTCGGTGGAAAACGTTCCGCTGGGAACGGGCGGTGCGCTCGCGCAGGCAATCAAGCACCTTGTCGGGGACGCTTTCTTCGTCCTCAACGGCGACACCTTTCTCTATTTGAACTATGAGGACTTCGACCGGAGCGCCGAGCGGGAAGGTTCGCCAATATGCATGGCGCTTGCCGATGTCGCCGACGTCGGTCGCTACGGCGCCGTGGAAACAGTTGGCTCCCAAGTGGTCGGTTTTTCGGAGAAAGGGGCTCAGGGCAGAGGGCGGATCAATGCCGGCGTCTATCGCATCGCGAGGAGTCTGACTAATGAATTTCCCCGGGTCGATAGTTTTTCTTTTGAACAGGCGGTGCTCGTTCCGCAAGCAGCGCAGCGATCGGTAACTGCCTATACCGATACGAGCGACTTTATTGACATAGGTGTTCCGGAAGATTTCGAGCGTGCCCAGTCGCTGTTTTCCCAGGTGCCGCGATGAATGGCATACCGACGCCCGGTGTATTTCTGGGAAGCGGCGAACCTGTTGTTGTCCAAAAGGCGAGAAAGGCGCTTTTTTTGGATCGCGATGGCGTGATCAACGTTAACCACGGATACGTTCATACCGCAGATCAAACCGAATGGGTGCCTGGTATTTTCGAGCTGTGCAAGACGGCGGCGTCTGCGGGTTACGCGCTGGTTGTCGTTACCAACCAGGCCGGCATCGCGCGCGGATACTATTCCGAAGAGGCATTTCGTCAATACACGTCGTGGTTGCACGAGCAGTTCGAATTGCGGGGCATTCATTTGTCTGCAACGTACTACTGCCCACACCACCCTGAGTTCGGGGTTGGCGAGTTCAAAGTCCAATGCAATTGCCGCAAGCCTGGGCCGGGCATGCTCTTGGCAGCGGCCGATGACCTGTTTCTGGATCTGGGCCGTAGTGTGCTGGTGGGTGATATGCCCTCCGATTTGGAAGCGGCGAAAGCCGCTGGGGTACGATCTTCGTTTTTTGTAGACGCTGCATTGGCCGATGTGGCGCGAATTGTCGATGATGGGGGCGATGAGGCGTGAATCTGATGCACAGGGGATTTCATGAAAGTATTAAGGCGAAACCCGTTGAAAGGTTCGTTTCCTGGCTGAAATCGATCATGGAAGGCGTCAGTGTCGAGGCCGCTCTCGCGCGCCGCGCGGACAATTTCCTCATTTTGAGAATAATTGCCGCGACGCTCGTCATCTACGGCCACGCTCCGCACATCGCGCCGGCAGTGGAAAACGTCGATCTCTTCGTGCGCCTGGGATGGGGGCATTACAGCGGTGATATTGCCGTCGACGTGTTTTTCCTGATAAGCGGCTTTCTCGTAACCGGAAGCTACATACGTCAAAAGAGCCTTTATAAGTTCGCCAAGGCGCGCTTTCTGCGGGTTTTTCCCGCTTTTTTTCTCAACGTCACCGTTCTGGCACTCGTTTACGGGTTGATGCTTACCACCCTGCCGAAGCTTGATTATTTGCGGCAGGCGGATACCTGGAGCTACATCACGACGAACCTGAAGATGGCCTCGGATATGGCCTGGACTTTGCCAGGCGTGTTCGCGGAGGGCCTGAAAACTTCAACGATCAACGGTTCGCAATGGACGTTGCCCGCCGAAGTTCGCATGTACGTCTTGCTGGGTGTGATGGGAGCGCTTGGGCTATTTGCGTCAGCGCGGATCGGAACCTTGGTGCTCATTGCAGTTTTTTTTGCCGGTCTCCTTCATCCCGAATTTTTCCCGCTGCACCCCGACTGGTTTCGTATTGGTGGCTTTTTCCTTCTGGGTGTACTCGTCTACATACATCGATCCAGTATCAAGATACGGCTCGAACTGGCGGTGGCGTTGGTTTTGCTGGCCGTGCTCACGCATCACCTGGCGATTTATTCGGTGACATTTGCATTGGCGCTCGCCGGAGTGGTGTTCAGTCTTGCTTACCTGACGCCTGTTATGCGTTGGCTCGAACGTTTTGGCGATCCGTCGTATGGAATCTACTTGTGGGGTTGGCCGAGCCAGCAACTGGTCGCACATTTCGTGCCCCGAGCCGGTCTGGCACTTCACGTGACGCTGGCGATCATGCTGGCGACGAGCTTTGGTTATCTCTCGTGGGCGTTCCTTGAGAAGAGGATGCTGCGGTTTAAGTGACAAACCGGAATCCCGGGCGGCAGCCCGGGTGCCGATGTGGCGTGGCCGTCGGAGTCGCTACGAGGGAAGAATGTGCCAAACTTCGCGTTGTGCCCGGGCAGGCTTGCATGACGGGGCGAGTGCTCACAAGGCTTCGTTCGAACTGGTCGATCTGAGGAAAAACGTGCCGCTCCAACCCTTTGGTGGAGCAGGTCGTTAAAAGGTAAGGAAGGGGCTGACTGCGTGTGGGGAGCGTTGAGCCGTCATCAGCCGCCAGGCCGTGGCATACGGTGGGGCGAGGCAGCTGTTGGAAGTTCACGACCAGAAACGATCATGGCGCCGGAGTGACTTTCGTCGTGGTAAACGGGTGCTGAGAAGCCGGCTTTAATCGGGGCAGTCGTGATGGATGTTTCGTCTCGTGCAGGCGAGCTTGTAAAGCGGGGCGAGGGTCCCGCCGCGTGTGCAAGTAGTGACGGTGATTGAGGTTGTGCGTATGTGGGTGGTTCGCGGGATTTGTTCTTGCTGGTCAGCGAGGCGACTGTCTGGGGTTTTGAAGGCGCAATGATGAAGATGAGATTGAATCTTGCTTTTTATTTTTTGGCCATTGCGTGCTTCATTTCGTTGTGCCTGGGCCAGGATAATAATTTCGATTTGCAGAATTACCACCTGTATAACGCGTGGGCGATTACCTCTGGCAGGTGGCATCGTGACTTCATCGTGTCGGGGTTGCATACATTTTTTTCCCCGGTATTGGATACGCCTTATTTCGCTTTGTCGAACTACCTGCTTCCCAACTATGGCGCGCTGTTGGTTGCGCTTGCAGGTATACCTTACGCAGCGCTTCTCTATGTCGTTTACCTGATAAGCGCCAGGTTTGCCGATCGTCTTGGCTTTTACGAAAAATGGGATCGCACTGGTTTTCTGGGTGCGTCCGTGCTCTTGGCTGGCACTGGGGCAGCCACTTGGTCGCAAATTGGCACGACCACGAATGACATTACCGTAGCCGCCATTGTCCTGCTCGGGTTTTACCAAGTAATCAGAGGAGGGAAAAATCGGGAAAGCGACTCTCCCGATTTGACCCGGCTGGTTATAGCCGGCGCATTGCTCGGCCTTGCAGTGGGTTTGAAATTGACGGCGGCGATCTACGCATTGCCGCTAGCGGCGATGATTTTTGTATTGATGCCAAATCTACGCGATGGCGTGCGGGGCGTCGTTGTATGTGGCTGCGGTGCGCTTCTTGCCTTTGTTGTCGCTTATGGCCCTTGGGCTTGGATGTTGTACAAGCTCACGGGAAATCCATTTTTCCCGATGTTCAATGGCGTATTTCATTCCGATTGGCTGACAAATGTGCCTATGCGGGATACGAGATTTCTTCCTCGTTCTCCAATGCAGTGGCTGTTTTATCCTTTTTACTGGGTAACTTTGCAAGAGTCCCTGGTGACCGAATTGCCGTTTCGGGACGCGCGTTATGCGCTGGGATATGTCCTCGTCGTTTTCTATGCACTGAAAGCGATTTTCGACAGGATTCGTCCCGTAGTCGGGGGAAGTGCGAAAAGCCGGCTGGTCGGCGCCAGTATTTTGTTCGTATTTCTCTCGTACGTTCTTTGGGAGTGTGAGTTTTCCATTCTCAGATATTTGGTTGCGGTTGAATGCTTGATTGGCACGTTCATAGCTGCCGCCGCGATGACGGTGGCCAAGAAGCTGGATCGCGTTAAAGTGTGGTTGCCGGCCGCTTGTACTTTGGGTGTGGCGATCTTGATTGTGTGCGCATGCGTGAGCCCGGATTGGGGCCGCATCCCGACGGGAACCGATTTTTTGGCCGTGCGCGCACCCTCAATTGAAAATGGCTCCCTGGTCATATTTGCCGACGAGCCTATGTCTTACTTGGCGCTTGGATTGAAGAGGGATAATCGCAGTCTCCGCTTCGTGACTATTCCAAGGGATTTTGAGAAAGGCGGGGTGTTGGGCGCGGACCCACTTCAATATGGTTTGGGGAGAGGGGTCAGGGCCGAATTGAACAAAAATCATGGCGGGCTGTATGTATTGTTCTATACGTCCCATTTGCCACCTGGACCGAGTCTGGCGGCTTTTAACGTTCAATTGGATGCGCAGAGTTGCAAACCAGGAGAATCGGCGCTAGGGCCTGATTTCTTCGTCTGCCAAGCTTCCTACGGAGCCGCGCCGATCTCGTCAACAGGCCAGAGTTCTTCCTATAGGTTGCATGCCAATGTGTCGGAGCTGCGACCCGGAGTTTCAGTGCATTTTGATTGGCTCAGCGACGATTGCGTGGCGCACGCGACGACCGGGCAAGCGACCATCCGGTGGAATGTGGCTGGGTCGAGCGACGCCATGAGACTTTATATCGGCAGTTCTTTAGAGGAATCGAAATTGATGCTGGAGGGGGCTCCGGCGGGCGAGATTCAGACGGGCCCCTGGATTAATGGCGGTATGCATTTGGACCTCGTCGACGCAAAGAGCTCGGATAAAATGGCGCACGCAGATGTAACATATGAAAAATGCGACAATTGAACGGGCAAATCCAGTTGGCGCATTAGAAAAAATCTCCGTGACTGGCTCGGTATGCTCACGCCTGTTTCGGGCTTTCAGGTTGGCGGGGCAGGGGGCATAGGCGCGTGGGGTGTTGCAGGCTTGCGTCGTTGCTCGGGGAACAGGCGGAAACGTATGAGTGTTCAACGGTAATCGATGTCTGGAGCGAGGCCATCGATTGTTCGTCGGCGACGGGTGCCTGCTGGCGAGATTGGAAGTAAGTTAAGATTTGAAAGTTTGCGTTTTGAAGCGGTCGCAAGGCTGCCTAATCACCTTTTCTTTGTTCTGGCTTTAATTTGGAATTTTGCGCCATGACGCAACCTACTGTTGCCGTACTCATCCCTTGCTACAACGAAGGTGCCGCGATTGCCCGCGTCGTTGCCGATTTTAAATCGGCCTTGCCGGCAGCGACTATCTACGTGTACGACAACAACTCAAAGGATGATACGGTCGCCGCGGCGCAGAAAGCAGGTGCTGTAGTGAGGAGCGAGCATCAGCAGGGAAAGGGTGCGGTAGTGCGCCGTATGTTTCGCGATATCGAAGCAGATTTCTATCTCATGGTCGACGGAGATCACACGTACGATGCGTCTCTTGCGCCAAAACTGCTCGAATTGGCAGTCACGGAGCGTAGCGATCTGGTCAATTGTATTCGGCGCGATACCGAGCAAGCGGCGTATCGCGCGGGCCATCGCTTGGGTAACGTGATGCTAACCGGTGCCGTGAGGCGGATCTTTGGCGATCGCGTTCACGACATGCTGTCGGGCTACAAGGTGTTTTCCAGGCGTTTCGTCAAGTCGTTCCCGATAACGTCCATTGGTTTCGGCATCGAAACCGAATTGACGGTTCATGCTCTCGAGCTCCAGATGCCCGTCTCGCACCTGGATGGTCCTTACAAAGGTCGCCTCGAAGGATCCGTCAGCAAGTTGAATACATACCGTGACGGCTTTCGCATTCTCTGGCTCATTGTCCAGCTGTTCAAGCACGAGCGGCCACTCACGTTTTTTTCGATAATCGGTTTGTTCTTTGCCCTGCTTTCCATTGCTTTGAGCATTCCTCTGCTCGAGGTTTATTTGCAGACGGGACTGGTTCCTCGTCTACCGACAGGCGTGCTGGCTACGGGCATCATGCTGCTCGGTTTCCTCAGTTTGGTTACCGGTCTGGTGCTGGACACCGTCACGCGAGGAAGGCGCGAGGCGAAGATGCTTGCTTATCTTGGCCAACCGTTTTTCGAGGGCGGCTGAGTGAGCGGCGGGCTGCTTTCGTTCACCTGACGCGCTACAGCGTCAGGTGAACTCGTGGTTTGCACGATGAGCGGTCGCGAGTCACTACGGAGTGACGTGGCGCTTTAAGAGAAAATCGAGGCTGAGCGCCCACTTTGCTCTTTGTGCAGACTCATCTTGAAAATAGTAAGAGCGGGCCGATTCGAACGCCGCGATATAAAGCAGCCCCGACTCTTCCAGCAATGCTTTGTTATAGGGAAGGGGCTTGTAGAAGCGGTCGGCAGTGAATGTTTCCGGTGATGTCGACGGGGAATATTCGGCCAGGAACGCGAATGATTTGCCCGGAAGCGCAATGACTTCGAAATTCGATTCGCTGAACATCTTGCGCAGGCCTTTGAGGCCATAAGAAACGACGTGCCCGCGGCCGCGCGGATCGAGGTAGCCGGGATCTTCGTGGCGCACGTAGGACGGCATGCCCGTATTGAATAACCACGTACTGTCAGGTGCGCTGATCGCGGCCAGGCTTTTTATCAGGCCCTGGAGCATACGTGGAGTGAGATGCTCAATGACTTCTATGCATACGCCGGCATCAAATTTGCCAGGAAGTGTGCCGGCATCCCCGACGACGTAGTTGGGGTGCTTGCTGTGCTCGTGCGGCGGAAACAATTCCACGGCGTGAAAAGTATCGGAGTGACCGGGGAACGTGTTTGCCAAACTATCCAGCAGAAACCCCGGG
The DNA here is from genome assembly GCF_016904945.1 of Dyella mobilis. Lineage (GTDB taxonomy): Bacteria > Pseudomonadota > Gammaproteobacteria > Xanthomonadales > Rhodanobacteraceae > Dyella_B > Dyella_B mobilis. The sequence continues at coordinate 1,426,929 of NZ_JADIKF010000040.1, read as the reverse complement.
CCGGCCCCCACATCCAGGAAGCGGTGAACTTCGCGCCTCGCGTAGAGGACTACTTCGCCGGCCCGCACCAGGCCATCTCGCACCGAGCGTTGGCGCGCAGACTTGATTTCCTCGTCCCAGTATTCGTGATCGTAATTGCGCGGCGATTCGCCGTTGTCCATCGCGTCTAGTACGGCCGGGTCTATGAAAATCGAGTCGCAGTGTGAGCACGCATAATAATTGAAGTCGTCAATTAGCTGATAAAAGACTCCCGAGCGTGAGCTCGTACAAATCGGACAGTTAACGGCCATGCTGATTTCCTTTGCACCCCCCATTTTGCTCGGCGAGCTCGGCTAGGGGATAGTGGAGTTCATTCTGTAGCCATGCATCCTCGTTCGAGGGATGGGGTCTCTAGCAACATCACTTACACGCCGGGCCCCCGACAACAGCTTCCCCAAGAGATTTGCCGTCTTGCTTGTTCTTCAACAGAAAGTGGGTACCGGGATGCGTCCAGGGACCGGTTTTTGCTTCTCCGCTCGCGCCGCCAGCCGAAAAAAGTTGCATGGAAGCATCATCGGCACCAACCCAGATTTCGGTGCCGTTGGTAGTGACCTTGGCTTTGCTGGCATCCCATTTGACGGTTGCCGCGACACCATTGTCGCAATCCTGCAGTGACGCTGGCGTCACGGATATGACGGAGCTGGAGGAGGCGGGAGTGCTAGCTCTGGCGGCGGCCGGTTGCGATGCGCTCGAGGAAGTTTGCAGGGGAGGAGCGGATTCTTCCTGGCAGGCTGCCAGTAAAACGATGAAAGGAGCGAGGATCAAGGCACGTTTCAACAACATCAGCGACCTCCGGTATTAATTTGAATAGGCGATCTTGGCCGCTGCCGGTAGAGGGCCGGATCTGAGGGGAAGTCTATAGGATGTTGGAAGCAATATCAGACGAGGGCTCATCCACGAGCGGCGTGGAATGTGGATCAGGAAACTCCTCGTCCCGAATAGGCGATGGCAGGATGAGGGCGTAAATGCTCGCGGTCGCCTCTCCATAAAATTGGCTTCTGAGAACGAGTTCGAGCGAGCGGGGTGCTGCCGTCAGGAAAGCGGGTACGTTGGCAGTTACCAGCTCACCGTCAGCATGCGTTGCCGTAGGGAGGACCACTCCATCCAAGATGACCTCGGTATCCCACGGTGCGTTGAGCGTCTTGATCCACACGGCATTGGAGCCATCCTCCTGCGGGTTGAAGCTTGCTCCAGCCTGAATATCTTGAGGACCCCAATCCAGGATGGTCAGGGGCCTGGAAAGGCGCTTCAATTGGCACTGAAGTTCGAGGGTGGATCTTTCCAGTTCGTTGTTGGCCTTCGAAAGACGCTCGTTGGTAGCGGGGAGAAGGCTTTCACTGTATTCGTTCGTGGTGTGCCACAGTTCGTGTCTGGCCATGGCTGCATTGCCATCGATGGCGCCACGTCCTTCGAGCAGGCGTTTATACAGTTCGTAAGCGCTTCGGATCCAGGGCGCATCGGATTGGATGTTGGCCGCGATGCTGCAGTCTCCGGCAGAGTCGTAACGCGAGCTGTTTATCTTGTCCTTGAGCGGCTTGAGGCAGTCGTCGCGATATTTCTCTCCGATGAATTGGAGGCAGCGCGCGAGGGTGCTTTGCGGAGCGTCGACGAGCTCTTCGTGCAGCACCCGCATGATCCGCGTGGCACCGAGCGCCTGTTCGCTTAGGGCGCAAGCGTATGCCAGGCGGCTCCACGTCTCGTAGGCGTCTTTTTCCGTGTAGTCGTGCGCCCCCATCGTGGAGAAGTGCATGAGCGAGGTGGCGACGCTGCGAGGATTTCGAAGAATGTGAATGAACCGCGCATGCGGAAAGAGCCGCAGCAGGGGTAGAACATAGTGGGAGTTCTCGGGGGTGCCGTCGATCCAGCGTCGCTTGGGTTGCCACCAGCCCCGATGGAGTTTGATGTTTGGCGAATGGGCTTGACGGTTTTTCAGCGCTTCTGCGTAGCTTCGCTCGACTATGCGTTTTCGCGACCCCAGGATCAGTGCGTTGCAGGCGTTGCCGAAATGATTGCGAAAGTGCCGACGGGTGTAGTCGGCTGAACCAAGAAACGAGCGGGGCCCCTGGCCGGCTCCAATTTCGTATAAGTACTCGAGATCGACTGCAAGCTTGTACAGGAAGTGCGTTTCTTCAATTGGAAATATGTTTGGGTGCTGGCCCAGCGCCCAGGTCAATGCACTAGTAGCTGATCGATACGAGCCAATGACAAAAACAGGCCGGGCATCGCCCGGCCGTTTGAATTTCCACATGTCTGCCCCCCGGTAGACAAACCGCAGGCGGTCCCTGTGCCGGAATGCCGGCGATGCGGAACCCTGCCTTACGATAACCTGACATTTTCAAGATAATGGCAGTATCGCGGGGGATGCTGCAAGCACGCTTGCAGCAATTTCAGGCCTTGGCGTGGAGATCAGCCGATGGCTTGTTCAAGCTCAGGGATCAGCTTGAACAGATCGCCTACGAGACCGAAATCGGCGACCTCGAAAATCGGCGCTTCGGCATCCCTGTTGATCGCGACGATGGTGCCGGCATCCTTGATGCCGGTCAGATGCTGGATGGCGCCAGAGATGCCAATGGCCACGTAAAGCTCGGGGGCGATGATCTTGCCGGTTTGCCCGACCTGCAGGTCGCTTGGGACATAGCCTGCGTCCACCGCAGCGCGTGAGGCGCCCACGGCGGCTCCGATCTTGTCAGCCAGCTTGAAGATGACATCGAAGTTTTCCTTCGAGCCCACGCCGCGGCCGCCCGAGACCACCTTGCTGGCGCTCTGCAGATCCGGGCGATCACTTTTGCCCTGCTGCAGCTCAACGAAGCGAGTGTGCGCCGGGAGCGCCACATCCACCGTCAGCGATTCGATCGATGCGGAGGCGTCGCCATTGCCCGAAGCAGGCCAGGATGCGGTACGAATGGTGGCAACTACCGTCTGCGACGCGGGGGCCTCGACCGTGATGATCGCGTTGCCGGCGTAGATCGGGCGCTTGAAGGTATGCGGACCTTCCACACTCATCACGTCGCTGACCTGGGCGACGCCCAGCAAGGCGGCAACGCGAGGCAGGACGTCCTTGCCAAAGGTGGTGGAAGGGGCAAATACGTGGCTGTAGCCCGCCGCGGCCTTGGCGATCTGCGGCGCGAGCGTGGCTGCCAGCGGGTGCGCGTTTTCCGGTCGGACCACGGTGAGCACGCGGCTCACGCCAGTGATCTTTGCTGCCTCAGCAGCAATCGCATCCGCATCGTGTGAAAGCACCAGCACGTCGACGGCTTCAGGTTTGAGTGCAACGGCGGCGCTAACGGCGCGGGCAGTAGATGGATTCAGCTTGCCGTCCAGGTGTTCGGCGACGATCAGAACTTTGCTCATGGGAATTTCTCCTCGTCCGGACGCTGCTTACAGCAGCCCTTTCTGCTTCAGCGCCGCGACCAGCTCGGCCGCATCCTTCACCATCACACCCTTGCTGCGCTTGGCTGGGGCGGCGTAATGGGAGGTCTTCAAATGGTCGCCCGAGTCGACGCCGAGCGCTGCGAGCTCGATCGTGTCGATCGGCTTGGATTTCGCCTTCATGATGTCCGGCAACTTGATGAAGCGCGGTTCGTTGAGGCGCAGATCGGTAGTGATGACTGCCGGCAAATCCGCTTCGATTACCTCCAGGCCGGCGTCAACCTCGCGCGTCACCGTGACCTTGTCGTTTGCGATTTCCACCTTGCTGGCGAAGGTAGCTTGCGGCCGATCCCACAGTGCAGCGAGCATCTGGCCGGTCTGATTGGCATCGTCATCGATAGCCTGTTTGCCAAGAATCACCAGGCCAGGCTGCTCCTTCTCGATGAGTTTGAGAAGGATGCGCGCCGCAGTAAGCGGCTGCACCGCATCGCCGCTGACCACGTGGATGGCGCGATTGGCGCCCATGGCCAAGCCGTTGCGCAGGTGCGCGGTAAGGTCGGCCGGGCCGATACCGACCACGACGACTTCTTCGGCGATGCCCTTTTCACGCAGGCGCAGCGCTTCTTCGAGAGCAATATCGTCGAACGGATTGGCGGAGAGCTTCACGCCATCGGTTACCACACCAGTGCCGTCAGGTTTGACCTGGATGCGCACGTTGTAATCTACGACGCGCTTGTAGCCAACGAGAATCTTCATCTGAGGGTCCTGTGCTCGTGGCCGCCTGGAGCGGCCCAAATGGCTATTGTAGCGGGCCTGGGACGCTAGTTTGTAGGCCGGTGCCGGCGATGCGGCCCCAAAGCCGTTTCAAGCGTTTTGCGAGCCACGTCGAAGGAGAAGTGATCCCGGATGTTGGCCATCCCCCCCTCGGACAGTCTGTACCACAGCGCGCTATCGTCATAGAGCCTGAGCACTGCATCGGCGAAGCCCTGGGCATCGTCGGCCAGCATGGCATTCTCGCCATCGCGCAGCCACATACCTTCGGCTGCGATGCTGGTGGCGACCACCGGCAGGCCGTAGCTCATCGCGCTGTTGACTTTGCCTTTGACACCGGCGCCGTAGCGTAGTGGTGCGAGGGAGATGCGGCTTCCGGCCATCCATGGTTCCAGGTCCTCGACGCGGCCGTGGATGGTGACGCCCTCGCTTTGGAGCTCGGCCCGCGCAGCGTCGGGGATCTGGCCGATGAGATGCAATTTGATATCCGGGCGTTTCATGCGCACCCTGGGATAGATGTCCTCGATGAGCCAATGCACGGCATCGACATTCGGCGGATGGCCGAAGCCGCCGACAAAAATCAGCCCTTCGCGCTCTTCCAATTCACGCTTGCGGCCGTGTACGGGATGCATGTTCGGAAGCAGCATTACGTTGACGTCAGGCAGTTCCTTGCGAAGCAGTTCGTGCTCCATGGAACTCACCACGAAGGTGACGTCGCAAGCGCGCATCAACGCGAACTCCCGCTTCTGCGAAGCGGCGGCCTGGCGCTGGAGATTGACGTTTCCCGTATGCTGCGCAGCGCGGCGCTCCCGCAAGAAATGCAGGTCTTCCGTGTCGAACAGGATCTGCGCGCCGGGCGCCAGTTGCTTGATCAATGGCAGATTTGCATCGGCGACATAGTGGCGGCACAGCATGACGGCCTGCAGCCCATCGCGTTCGCGCTTCAGCCATGCATCGAGCGTGGGAGACCAGGGATTGCACAGGACTTCGACGCCAATGCTGCCGAGGGCGCGGATGTCTCGCGGGGCGGCCGTACGATTGTCGGCCATGAAGGTCACTCGCCAACCCATTTCCCGCAGCAGGCGCATGATGCTGAACACCTGTAGCGAACCTGCATCCCTTGCGAGGTCCGGGGTCAGCGCATCGATGACCAGGATGTGCCTGTCCTGGCGGTGCAGCGATTTTGTTTCGGGGGTATGCGGCTGCGGTTGCTGCCGCAATGCATCAGACCATTTTTCGGCGAATGTTTGAAGGTTGGTCAGTTGATGCTGCTTCACGCCGGAGAATACGTCGGTACCGGAGCTGATCCCTTCGTAATGCACGATCACGCTGCCTGGGTCGTAGATCACGCGACGTCCTTTTGCGCGCACCGCAAAGGCCAGGTCCGCATCTTCACAGTAGGCCGGTGCGTAGCGCGCGTCGAAGCCGCCCAGCTCCTGGAACAGCGATTTTTCGATGAGTAGCGAAGCACCCGAAACATAGTCGACATCTCGTCGATAGAGATAGCGAGGGTCGTCGCGTTTTTCGTAACGCCCGACGCTCCACGCTTCGCCATTGGCGAAAGTCAGGGCTCCCGCTTCCTGTATGCGGCCATCCGGATAGACCAGCTGACTGCCGACGATGCCGCAATGAGGTTCCTGTTGGTAGGTTTCCAGCAAGCTGTCCAGCCAGCCGGGGGTTACCTGTGTGTCATTGTTGAGGAAGAGCAGGAATGGCGCACGTGCGATGGCTGCACCGGCGTTGCTGCTGCCGATAAAGCCGAGGTTGGTTTCGTTCTGCAACAACCGGACGCCGCCGACCTGCATCAGCTTTGACGCGCTGTCGTCCGGCGATGCATCGTCAACGACGATGACTTCAAATGGAGTGTCCGCGCCGTGGCGGCTGATGGAGCGCAAACATGCGACGGTCCACGCGCATTTGCCGTATACGGGAATGACGACGGACACCAGCGGCGTGTCGCTGACGGGCAGCGTGAATGGCGCAAACGGAGTCTCCAGCGACTCCAGCCTCAGCGTGTCGTCTTCGCTTGGTGTCGATTGGAACTCTTGTCGAATTCGCGCCAGCGTTCCTTGGAAGCCGCGCTGCGCCAGGCTGCCTCGTATGCGCTGCAGCAGGTAATACGTGCGCCTGGCGCGCCACGCTAGGGTGCTAAGAGACATCGACGCTCACTACAGATTCTGATAATTCGGCCCCGACCCACCCTCTGGCGTTACCCAGTTGATGATCTGGTACGGGTCCTTGATGTCGCAGGTCTTGCAGTGCACGCAGTTGGCGGCGTTGATCTGCAAGCGCTTGCCCGCTTCATCGTTGACGATTTCGTAGACGCTGGCGGGGCAGAAGCGGGTGCAGGGGTTGCCGTATTCCTGGGCGCACTTGGTTACGCAGACGGAGGTATCGGCAACGTGCAGGTGGATCGGCTGGTCTTCGTCGTGTTCGGTGGCGGCGAAATACACGCCGGCCAGACGGTCGCGCGGCGGCAGCTCGCGTTGCACGTAGTCGCGCTTGGGTTCTTCTTGCTGGCCAAGCTTGTGCAGCGAGGACCAATCCGCCTTGTTCTTCAAGGTCCAGGGCGATTTGCCCTTGGTGAGGGTCTCCCAGGCGGCATTGAGCAGGCCGAACCACAGGCCCTTCTTGAAGGCGGGCTTGATGTTGCGCACCTGCTTCAGTTCGGCCATGACCTCCGAGCCGCGCAGCTTGCTGTCGAAGCCGGCGGGATTGAGCTCGTTCGCGGCCAGGTGTTCGGCGGCGAGCATGCCGCTCTTGATCGCCTGGTGGGTGCCCTTGATCTTGGGCACGTTGAGCAGGCCGGCGGTGTCGCCGATCAGCAGGGCGCCGGGCATCTCCACTTTGGGCAGGGATTGGTAGCCGCCGGTGACGATGGCACGTGCGCCGGCGGAAACGATGGTGCCGCCTTCGAGCAGCGACTTGATCATCGGGTGATTCTTCCACTGCTGGAAGGCTTCCCAAGGCTGGTAATTCGGATCGCTGTAGTCCAGGCCGCTGACGTAGCCGAGCGCGATGCGATCCTTGTCCAGGTGATAGAGGAAGCTGCCGGCATAGGTATGGTTGTCTGCCGGCCAGCCGAAGCTGTGCACGATCTTGCCGGGCGTCACGCGTCCGGCGGGTACTTGCCACAATTCCTTGATGCCGATCGAGTAAGCCTGCGGATCGCTTGTCGCATCCAGCGCGAAACGCTTGATCAGCTGCTTGGTCAGGCTGCCGCGCGCGCCTTCGGCCAGCACCGTGACCTTCGCCTTGATGTCGATGCCTTGCGTATAGCCGGGTTTGTGCGCTCCGTCTTTGGCCACGCCCATGTCGCCGATGCGCACGCCAGCGACCGAGCCGTCGTCGTTGAAGATGGTGTCGGCGGCGGCGAAGCCGGGAAATACGTCCACGCCCAGGGCTTCGGCCTGCGGTGCCAGCCAGGCGCACAGCGCGCCGAGCGAGACAATGAGGTTGCCGTGATTGTTCATGCCCGGAGGCACTGGCAACTTGCGGCCGCCGGTCTTGTTGAGCAGCCAGAACTCGTCTTCGGTCGCGGGCACGCAGATCGGCGGCGGATTCTCGCGCCAGCCGGGCAGCAGGGCGTCCAGCGGCTGCGGTTCGATCACGGCGCCGGACAGGATCTGGGCGCCGATGGTGGAGGCCTTTTCGATGACGCAGACCGTCAGCTCGGGCTTGAGCTGCTTGAGGCGAATGGCGAAGGACAACCCGGAAGGGCCGGCCCCGACGACGATGACGTCGTATTCCATCGTTTCGCGTTCGGTCATGGGGGCTCCGTCGTTTGGCTGGTGGCTATGTGGCTTGGGCTGGGCGGTGTCGCGAGGCGCTCGGGGGCGACAGCCCGGACGGTATTCTCCGGGTTCGCCTACTGCGCGGCAAACGGTCGCCCGCTTGCGGGTCGTTTGCGCGGGGGGACATAGTGGGGCCGAATCCCCTCTGGAGCGTATATGAGCTCTTTGCCCCCCGTCAGCGATCTCGATGTGCGCCGCGCGAGCCTTTGCCAGCTTCTGCATTGGCTGGCCATCGGCCGCGTATCTCCCATGGCGCTGGCTGAAGCCCACATCGAAGCCATCGAACGGATCAATCCGCTTCTCAATGCCTATGTGGAACACAGCCCCGCCTTGCTGCGCGACCAGGCGCGTGCCGCGGAATATCGGCGCCGCGAGGGCGTCATCGGCCGGTTGGACGGTATCCCCGTGGCACTCAAGGACAACTTCGACATGGCCGGGTGGCCCACGCGGGCCGGCCTGCCGGGGCGTACCCGGCCGGTACCGGAGGATGCGCACGTGGTGGCGCGCTTGCGCGCTTCCGGTGCGACGCTGATCGGCAAGACCAACATGGACGAAGGTGCGCTCGGCGCCGTCACCGACAACCCGCACTTCGGCGCTACGCAGAATCCGCACCGTGCCGGCTACACCGCGGGCGGCTCGTCAGGCGGTGCGGCGGCGGCAGTGGCGGCCGGATTGGCGGTGGCGGCGATCGGTTCGGACAGCCTTGGCTCGATCCGCATTCCCGCAAGCTACTGCGGCCTGTTTGCGTTGAAACCCACGCGAGGGGAAATATCCGCCCGCGGCATGGTGCCCGCCTCACGATCACTGGACACCGTGGGATTGCTGGCGCGCAACGCGGAAGATCTGGTGGTGCTGTTGCAGGTGCTAGTCGGCTACGACGCCGACGATCCGCGATCGCGCCGGCGTCGGGTTGCGTTGTCGCCACCGGATTGGGAGCCGGGCAATCTCCGCTGCGGATTGCTGCCCGATCTGGCGGCGGTAGGCGTCGAGCCGGAAGTGATCGCGGTCTTTGAGGCGGCATTAGCGAAGTTGCCGCGAGAGCTGGGCGAGCGGCGCAAGGTGGATTTCGACGACTGGCCGCTGGCCCGTACCCGCCGCGCCGGGCTGCTGCTGATGGAGGCGGAAATGCTTGGCACCTTCGCCAGCGATCTGGCCGATGCCGAACGGCCGGTGTCCCCGCGGTTTCGCCAATGGCTCGGCTATGCCGAACGCAAGACTGCTGCCGACTACGTCGCAGCCGATCGGGTGCTGGACGCAGCCACCCTGAAGATGCGCCGGCTGTTTGCCCAGGTCGACGTGCTGGTATTGCCCACCACGCCACAGGGCGCGTTTCCGCTCGATGGTCCGGTGCCCGATTCGCAGGGCGATCTCACCAGCTTCGCCAGCCTCGCCGGCTGCCCGGCAGTGAGCATTCCCATGGGCAATCTGAGCAACGGCCTGCCCGTGGGCTTGCAACTGGTGGGGGCGCGCGGCTCGGATTTGCGCCTGCTGGAGCTGGCGTCCGTGTGTGCCGCCACGCTGGATGCGGCACCAGCCTATCCGGTCGTGGTTTAGAACCTGGTAGGTGTGTCCAATGCCCGGATCCGGTCGGCCGTGGCAGAATGCTTGGATTTCCCGCGCGACCCAAGTCGATGACGTCATCCTTTACCCACCTGGATCAACTGGAAGCCGAGAGCATCCACATCTTTCGCGAGGTGGCAGCCAGCTTCCAGCGTCCGGTGATGCTCTATTCCATCGGCAAAGATTCGTCGGTGCTGCTGCACTTGCTGCGTAAGGCGTTTTATCCGGCGCGGCCGCCGATGCCGTTGCTGCACGTGGATACCACCTGGAAATTCCGCGAGATGATTGCATTCCGCGACGAGGTAGCCGCGGCCGGCGACGTCGAGGTGCTGGTGCACATCAATCAGGATGGCGTGCGGCAGGGCATCTCGCCGCTCACCCACGGCGCGGCGGTGCACACCGACGTCATGAAGACGGTGGCGCTCAAGCAGGCATTGGACAAATACGCGTTCGATGCCGCGATGGGCGGCGCCCGGCGGGATGAGGAAAAGTCGCGCGCCAAGGAGCGCGTGTTTTCGTTCCGCAATGCGCAGCACCGCTGGGATCCCAAGCGCCAGCGCCCGGAGCTGTGGAACGTCTACAACACCCACATCCACAAGGGCGAGAGCGTCCGCGTTTTTCCCATGTCGAACTGGACGGAAATGGATGTGTGGCATTACATCCGGCGCGAGAACATCCCCGTGGTGCCGCTCTATTTTGCGCGCGAACGGCCCGTGGTGGAGCGCGACGGCGCACTGATCATGGTCGACGACGATCGTTTTATTCTGCGCGAGGGCGAGAAGGTCCAGATGCGCATGGTCCGCTTTCGCACCCTGGGTTGCTATCCATTGACCGGCGCGGTGGAATCCACCGCCAGCACGCTGGATGCCATCATTGACGAAATGGCGCAGTCGCGCAGTTCCGAGCGCCAGGGGCGGGTGATCGACCACGATCCGTCAGCGTCCATGGAGCGCAAAAAGCAAGAGGGGTATTTCTGATGAGCCAGGGAAATACCTCTGCGCGCAGTTCGCTGCGCTTCATCACTTGCGGCAGCGTGGATGACGGCAAGAGCACGTTGCTCGGCCGCCTGCTTTACGACGCAGGCATGCTCGCGGATGACCAGTTGGAAACGCTCACCAAGGAAAGTCGCCGGCAGCATCCCGATAGCGACGTGCTGGATTTTTCCCTGCTGACCGATGGCCTCGATGCCGAGCGCCAGCAGGGCATCACCATCGATGTGGCCTACCGCTATTTCCACAGCGCCCGCCGCAATTTCGTGGTGGCCGATTGCCCGGGGCACGAGCAGTACACGCGCAACATGGCCACCGGCGCATCGCGTGCGGATCTGGCCGTGGTGCTGGTGGATGCGCGCAAAGGCCTGCTCACCCAGACGCGGCGCCACACCTACATCTGCGCGCTGTTGGGCATCCGCAAAATCGTTTTGGCGGTCAACAAGATGGATCTGGTCGACTATCGCCACGAGATTTACCAGAGGATCGAAACCGCCTATCGCGATCTGGCCGATCCATTGGGTATCCGCTCGGTGCATGCCTTGCCGGTTGCGGCATTGACCGGCGACAACGTGGGCGCGCGTAGCGGACGTATGCCGTGGTACGACGGTCCGTCCCTGCTTGAGCTGCTCGAATCCATCGAGGTGGAGCCTGCGCAGGCCACTGATTTCCGGATGCCGGTGCAATGGGTGAACCGGCCGAACCAGGATTTTCGCGGTTACGCCGGCACGATCTGCAGTGGACGCATCAAGGCGGGCGACGAGGTGATGATCCAGCCCGGTGCACACAAGGCCAGGGTGGCGCGTATCGTCACCGCGGATGGCGACCTCCCGCAGGCGCACGCTGGCCAAGCCGTCACGCTGACCCTGGACAGGCAAGTGGATGCAAGCCGCGGCGACGTCCTTACCGATGCCGCGCGCCCTGCCGCCGAGGCTGATCAGTTTGCCGCGCACCTGCTGTGGATGGGGGACGAGCCCTTGCTGCCCAATCGCGGCTACTGGCTCAAGCTGGGCACGCGCACCGTCAACGCGCGCATCACCCAGATCAAGCACAAGGTCGACGTGAATACGCAGGCGAAGCTCGCCGCGCACCGCCTGGCCCTCAACGAAGTGGGTTACTGCAACCTGGACCTGGATCATCCGATTGCATTCGAGCCCTACGCCACCAACCACGAGCTCGGCGGTTTCATTCTGATCGACCGGCAGAGCAATGCCACCGTTGCCTGCGGCATGCTCGACTTTGCCTTGCATCGCGCGAGCAACGTCCACTGGCAGCATCTGGACGTCGACAAGCTTTCGCGCGCGCGCAACAAGGGGCAGGTGCCGCGCTGCATCTGGTTCACGGGTTTGTCCGGCGCGGGCAAGTCGACGATCGCCAATCTGCTGGAGCGCAGGCTTTGTGCGCTTGGCTATCACACCTATCTGCTCGACGGCGACAATCTGCGCCATGGCCTGAACCGCGATCTGGGCTTTACGCCCGAGGCGCGCGTGGAGAACGTGCGACGCGTGGCTGAAGTGGCAAACCTGATGGTCGACGCCGGCTTGATCGTGATCGCCTGCGTCATTTCTCCCTTCCGCAGCGAGCGGGAATTCGCCAGGAACCTGTTTGACGAGGGCGAATTTCTGGAAGTGTTCGTAGACACCCCGCTGGAGGAATGCGAGCGGCGCGATCCCAAGGGGCTGTATCGCAGGGCGAGGGCCGGCGAAATAAGCAATTTCACAGGTATCGATTCTCCCTACGAAGCGCCCCTGCAGCCGCAGGTTCATTTGCGTACCGACCGGATGCAGCTCGAGGCCGCCGTGGACGAGTTGATGGCCCATCTGCTGCCGTCTTCCAGTGACTGAGGCGTGATGCAGGTGGCCGATGCGGCGATTGTGATGTCAGCGCGAGTTTGATCATGGACTCATCACCTCCCTTTCTGGTTTTTGGCGCGCCGCAGATCGATGAGGCGGAAATCGACGAAGTCGTCGCCTGCCTTCGTTCGGGTTGGCTCGGCACGGGGCCGCGCGTGGCGCAGTTCGAGCGCGATTTCGCGGCGTTCCGCGGTGTTCCGCCAGAACGCGTTGCGGCAGTGAATTCGTGCACGGCCGCGCTGCACGTCAGCATGTTGGCGGCAGGTATCGAGCCGGGCGCGGAAGTGATCACCACCCCGCTTACCTTCTGCGCGACCGTCAATGCCATTTTGCACGCGGGGCTCACCCCGGCGTTGGCGGATGTTGATCCGGCGAGCCAGAACATCGATCCCGCAGCGATCGAGGCGACCATCACCCCGCGTACGCGTGCGATTCTTCCCGTGCATTTCGCGGGGCGGCCGTGTGCGATGGATCAAATCATGGCGATCGCCCGCAAGCACGATCTGGTGGTCATCGAAGATTGTGCGCATGCCGTCGAAGCGGAGTTTGAAGGTCGCGCGCTGGGTACGTTTGGCGATTTCGGCTGCTTCAGTTTCTATGTCACCAAGAATGTCGTGACGGGCGAGGGTGGCATGATCGTCGGGCGCAGCGAGGAGCGCGTGGCGCGGGCCCGAATTCTGGCTCTGCACGGCATGAGCAAGGATGCCTGGCACCGCTTCGGCGACAAGGGCTACAAGCATTACCAAGTGGTCGAATGCGGTTTCAAGTACAACATGATGGACCTGCAGGCGGCGATCGGCCTGCATCAGCTGTCGCGGGTGGAGCAGAATTGGCGTCGCCGTAGCGCCATCTGGCAGCGTTACGACGAGGCTTTCGCCGAGCTGCCCATCGGATTGCCGGCGCCGGCAGACGCCAACACCCGCCACGGCCGCCATTTGTATACCGTCATGATCGACGTGGCGCGCAGCGGCGTCGAGCGCGATGCATTTTTGGAGGCCATGAATGCCGCGCGGATCGGTACGGGCGTGCATTACCTCTCCATTCCCGAGCATCCGTATTACCAGGAGCGCTTCGGCTGGCGCCCCGAACAGTGGCCCCATGCCACGAAGCTCGGGCGGGAGACGGTGAGCCTTCCGCTGTCTCCTTCGATGTCGGACGGCGACGTGGAGCGCGTGATCGCCGCCGTCAGAGGCATCGTGCGCAGCTGATCCGGTGCCGTCATGCCGGGATGGCCCGAATCCGGCCGTCCCGGCAGGCAGTGACAACGTTTTGTTACACCCAAGCCGTTAAAGTGGCGCCAAATCACCAGGCTTCCCCCTATGTCTGCCAACGAACAACAGCTCACTTTCTTCCGGGAGTGGATGAAGCACCCGCTGCAGATGGCCTCGGTGTTGCCCTCCGGACGACCGCTGGCCCGCATGATGGTTTCGGCGATGCCGGCCAAGGCGAGTTGCGTGGTGGAGCTTGGCGCCGGTACCGGGGTGATTACCGAGGCGCTGCTGCACCATGGCGTATCGCCGTCGCAGCTGCTGGTGTTGGAAATGAACGCTACGCTGCATGGCGTCCTGCGTCGCCGTTTTCCTCAGGCCCAAGTGCTGTGCGCGGATGCACGCCACGTGAGCGAACTGGCTCAGCGCACCGGCGTACTGGCCCCTGCAGGTGCCGATGCCATTCTCAGCAGCCTGGGGTTGCTCGCGATGCCGCCTGAAGTGCAGCGCGATATCGTCGCGGCTGCCTTTGCCGTGTTGCGGCCCGGCGGTGTATTCGTGCAGTACACCTACGGCTGGCGCAGCCCCCTGGACGAACAGGTGCGGCGCCAGTTGCGCTTGCGTTGCACCCGGGTCGGCATGGTGTGGCGAAACCTGCCGCCGGCCCACGTCTATGTCTATGTCCGCGACGACGAATGAGCCGGGCGGCGACGGCTGGTTGGCATTGCCGTTGCCCGATGCAGATATCCGTTATGCCCAAGCCTGGCTCCGCAAGGATGAGGCCGATGCGTGGTTCGAGCGCTTGTTGCACGACATTCCCTGGGAGCGGCACCGGCTGAAATTATTCGGCCGCGAGGTGGATTGTCCGCGTCTGAGTTGCTGGATCGGCGATCCGGGCGCCGCTTATGTGTATTCGCAGACCCGGTTCGAGCCGCATCCCTGGACGCCGGCGCTGCAATCCTTGCGCGAACGCGTGCAGGCATCCTGTGGCGCATCATTCAACAGCGTGCTGGCGAATCTTTATCGCAATGGCGAAGATTCCATGGGCTGGCACAGCGACGACGAGCCCGAACTCGGGCCGCAGCCGGTGATTGCCTCGTTGAGCCTGGGCGTTGAGCGCAGGTTCCGCCTGCGGCGAAAATCGCTCCGCGAGGCCAAAGCGAAGCCGCTTGGCCTGCCGCTTGCGCACGGCAGCCTGCTATATGTGGCGGGCGATACCCAGAGCCACTACCAGCACGATCTGCCGAAGCTTGCCGGACTATCCGGTGCCCGCATCAACCTCACGTTCCGCTTCATCCACGGGTCGGCCCAACGGCGCCCATGACGCCTTGCAGCTTGGATTGGCCTGCGACCGTGGCGATAATGCGGGACTCCTTTCCCACCTTCTATCCCTGGCAGGCCCTGCAATGACCGAGAAGACCGTACTCAATGCCACTCATCGCGAGCTGGGCGCTCGCATGGTCGACTTCGGTGGCTGGGACATGCCGATCAGCTACGGATCGCAGATCGAGGAGCACCACGTCGTGCGCCGTGATGCCGGCATGTTCGACGTCTCTCACATGACCGTGGTCGACCTGCATGGTGCCCGCGTGCGGGAGTTTCTGCGCCATCTCCTGGCCAACAGCGTCGACAAGCTCAAGGTGCAGGGCAAGGCGCTGTACTCGTGCATGCTCAACGAGCAGGGCGGCGTGATCGACGACCTGATCGTTTATTTCCTGGGGGACGAGTTCTTTCGCCTGGTCGTGAACGCGGCCACCCGTGCCAAGGACCTCGCCTGGATCGAACAGCAGGCGAAGGCTTTCGGTGTTGCCGTGCAGGAGCGCCCCGAATTCGCCATGGTGGCCGTGCAGGGCCCCAATGCCCGCGTCAAGGTGATCGGCCTGCTGCATGAAGTCGATCGCGCCCGCATCGAAAAGCTGGGTCGCTTCGCCGCCGCCGCCGCACAGGGGCCGCACGGCGTGCCGCTCTTCATTGCGCGCACGGGCTACACCGGCGAAGACGGTTTCGAGATCCTGGTGCCGCAGGAGCAGGCGGTGACCTTGTGGAAGGAACTGGTTGGAGCGGGTGTTGCACCCTGCGGACTAGGCGCGCGCGACACCTTGCGCCTGGAGGCCGGCATGAATCTCTACGGACAGGACATGGATGAAAGCGTCACGCCGTGGGAAGCCGGCCTGGCCTGGACCATTGCGCTGGACGAGGGGCGCGACTTCATCGGCCGCAAGGCACTCGAGGCGCAGAAAGCCGCCGGTGTTCCGCGCACCATGGTGGGCCTGGTGATGGACGACAAGGGCGTGCTCCGCCATGGACAGAAGGTGCTGACCGATCGCGGCGAGGGTGAAATTCTGTCGGGCAGTTTTTCGCCGACGCTGAGCAAGTCGGTAGCTTTCGCGCGAGTGCCTGCCGGTGTAACCGAAGGGCTGCGCGTGGATATCCGCGGTCGCGAAGTGCCCGTGCGCCTAGTCAAGTTTCCGTTTGTGCGCGACGGCAAACCTTGCGAAGGCATCTAAGTAGTAAAAACGGCTTTACGGATGCGGGTGTGGAGTCGCCGCGGAAGCGGTTAGAATCCACGCCTCCACCCCTGATCGAAACCAACGACGACTGGACCTGACCATGAGCTCGAAAGAGATTCCCGGCGATCTGAAATTCCTCAAGTCCCACGAATGGGCCCGTGTCGAAGACAACGGCCTGATTCGCGTGGGTATCTCCGACCATGCCCAGGAGCAGCTTGGCGACCTGGTTTACGTGGAGCTGCCGGAAATCGGCGCCGAAGTGAAGGCAGGTTCCGGCGCGGCGACCGTCGAATCGGTAAAGGCAGCCTCTGACATCTACTCGCCGGTGTCCGGCGAGGTGGTCGAGGTGAACGAAATCCTGAGCGACAAGCCGGAAACGATCAACGAAGACGCCTACAGCGCCGGCTGGTTGTTCGTGGTCAAGGCGAGCGATCGCGGCGAGCTCGACGAACTGCTCAGCGCGGACGATTACGCCGAATTGATCGAACACGAAGACGACTGATCGCCCGATCGGTTTGTCCCGCAACGGCCGCTAGTGCGGCCGTTGCTTTTTCACGGAAGGCTCACCCGCACGACTCCGCAACCAGGATGTGCGAAGGGTGTCGGGGCGATGTTCGGGAGCGTCAGCGGCACCGCGATGCTGCTCGGAAGACGACTCGCTCGATGATCGGTCCGGTGTGCACGACGGGTGCTCGGGGACGTTTCCGACCGCTTTCGGCATCGCTCGGGGGCATTTCGGTCTAAATTCGTTCATGCTCCGAATGACCCTGTTCAGGCGGTCGGATCGGTGCCGTGCGCAGCGTGCCGTTCGTGTTGTTGCAAGCGTTTGGTTTGTATCAGCACGGATGAGAAAAATTACAATTTTTAGCTTGTTTTTGGCATTTTTTGAGAATGCGAAAAGTTGTTGCCACGAATGTTTGGATGGCTGTTCAAATGGATTTTCGTGATCGAAATTTGCCCTGCGAAGCCGACGCCGCCGACCCGTCGCGGAATCGAAGGGATTGATTTCATGATGAAAATTTATTGACAGTTGAAATGTTCAGGAATAGCTTTCGCACCATATAACGGGGAACGGCACCAATGGTGGATTCGAGATTTATCAAGCCATACGTAGAACACGGTGAAAAAGCCGGCGCGGTGAGAAAGATCACTGTATCGATCCCAATGCACGTACTTCGACTGCTGTCGGACTTGCGCACTTACCGACAGGTGAACAATTTGAGGCACGCCACGAACAGCGATTTGCTGGTTGAGGCGTTCCTCCACGCTTTTACTGGGCAACCACTGCCAACTGATGAGGAGCTGAGACGAACTATGGCCACTGCCAAGAAAACTGCTAGGAAATCGGCTAAGAAAGCCGCCAAGAAGACCACCCGTAAAGTTGCCGCCAAGAAGCGGCCGGTCGCCAAGAAGGCCACCGCTAAGAAGCGCACCGTGCGCAAGACCGCCAAGAAGGCGGCTGCCAAGCGCGTAGGCGCGAAGAAGGCAACTGCCAAGCGCGTTGCCAAGAAGACTGCAACCAAGAAGGCTGCCCGCAAGCGCACCGCAAAGCGCGCTACCCGCAAGACCGCGGCGGCTGCCAAGGTGGTGAAGGCCACCAAGACCGCGAAAGCCAAGAAGTAAGCAAAACAAAAAGTAGTTCTATCGATTTGTCTCCCTGCGGTGCCCAGCGCGGGGAGGTGCTTCGAAAGCGTTTCGTCCCGGCCTCGGCCGGGACGCTTCGTTTTCGGTCCCCGAAAACGAACGAAAGCATGAGAGCCCCTGCGCGTACTTGGCGGCTCGTTACGGAGGGACGCTTGCGGGGTCCTCGTTTCCGGCGGCGAGCTTCTCCACCGCCTATCAGTTCTTCCTTCCCCCCAGCCGTGACCGGCTGCCCATTTGCCGTGCCGACTCAATCGCGATACCTTTCCTCCATCCGCGCCGCGGCGAACCTGGGGAAGCCGCTCCTGGATAACAGGGGGGAAGCGCGGGTATCTGATGCCACGTAGTCAGTGAGAGATCATGGATACCCGAAATAGTCGTTATGCGCGCTCGCGTGCGCGTGGGGCCGTCAAGCCCGTCATTTACGTCATTCTTGCCATTGTTGCCGGGCTGGCCATCGCCTCCTGGATCTTCATCATCAAGCCTCACGAAGACCTGGTGAGCGCCGATGCGGGTGGGCATCCGTCCACGCCGGTCGCCGCCAGCCAGCAGGCGGCTCCGCCGGTGAACGTGGAGGCGATGAGCATCAACGATCTGTTGTCCGAGGCACGCAAGGCGATGAACGCGCAGCGCGTGATTGCCCCGGCCGGCAACAACGCCTTCGAGTTTTACCTGAAGGTGTTGCAGAAGCAGCCCGGCAACCAGACCGCGGCGGATGCCTTGCGCGAGACGTTCCCGTTCGCGGCCAGCAACGTCGAGCAGGTGATCAACCAGCGCGACTTCAACGAAGCCGAGCGCGAGATCGATCTGCTGGCAAAGGTCGACCCGGCCAATTACACCCTGACCATCCTTCGCTCCAAGCTCGATGCCCAGCGCAAGACGCTCGACGAAGAGCAGCAGAAGCAGCTCGATCAGCAGCGCCAGGCCGATCTTGCTGCGCAGAAGGCCGCGTCGGAGAAGGTTGCAGCGGACAAGCTGGCCGCCGACAAGGCTGCTGCCGACAAGGCTGCGGCCGCACAGGCGGCCCTGCTGGCCCAGCAAGCGAAGGCCAAGCAGGACGAAGCTGCCAAGGAGAGGGCTACCGCGACTGCGGATACGGGAGCCGGCACGGCTTCGGCTGGCGGCGAAACACGCGACCCGATGCCCATTGCAAGCATCCGCCCGCGTTATCCGACCTCCGCGCTGCGTAACGGCCAGGAGGGCTGGGTGGATGTGCAGTACACGGTCAACGCCGATGGCAGCGTAAGCAATGTCTCCGTCGTGCAGGCCGAGCCGCGTCACGTCTTCGACAGTGCCGCCATCGAGGCCCTGCGTCGCGCCAAATTCTCGCCGGCGATGCGCGATGGCGTGGCGGTAGCCGCGCAGCAGCAGAAGAAGATCGAGTTCAAACTATCCAACCAGCAATAGCCGATACGTGAAAAGCGGAGCCGCCATGGCTCCGCTTTTCTTCACGCACAGTAACGACGTCGAGAACGGTCAGTTGTGGTGACGGTGTTTGCGGTGCGTTTTTGCCGGCGCCGCCTTGGATGCCGGCGGGTCGCCTTCAACCCCCGCCCAATCGACGCCAGGCAGTCCCAGCATGCTGTCGAAAACCATCGGCATCAGATCGGTGCCGATCGCACCGGGCGAGTTCCACATCGACACCATGCCGACCCGATACTTCGGGAAGAAGGCGATCATGGTGCGGTACCCCTCTACCTCGCCGGCATGGAAGATCATGGTTTCGCCGGCGTAAGTGAAAACGCGCCAGCCCAGGCCGTAGCTGGCCGAACTCAGGCGCGCGCGTCGCCATGGTGTTGCACGCAGTTCGGTGGGAGTGGGTATGCCGGGTGCGTGCAGGTAGTCCAGCAGGGCAGGCGGCAGCACATCGGGGCGTCCGCCCATCTGTGCGATCAACCATTGCTCCATGTCGCGCAGGCTGGCGTTGACGCCGGCGGCGGGAGCGACCCGGTAATAGGCTTCCTTCGGATCGATGGGCTTCCAGCCGCGCTTCCCGTCGGGACGGTGCGGTCGCGCCCAGCTCTTGCTGTCTTCCAGCGCATCGCGGCCGTAGCTGGCGGAAGTCATGCCCAGGGGGAAAAACAGTCGCTTGTCCACCTGGTGATAGAAGAAGTCGCCCGTCTCGGCGTAGATCAGGTCGCCGATCAGACTGAAAGCGACGTTCTGATAGCCGTAGCATTGCCCGACGTTGCAGGTAAGGGTGACTTCGTCGAGCTTGCGCACCAGCTCTTCGTAGGGAACGTTGTCTTCGAGCAGATCGTCGTAGGTGTTGTGCGGCAGCCCGAGGCGTTGTCCCAGGATGTCTTGCACCGTGGCTGCGCTGGAGGCTTGCGCATCTTTCAGCTGGAAGAACGGCAGCACGTCGGCCAGCTTGGTATTCCAGCTGAAGCGGCCGTCGTCGATCAGCAGCCCGGTCACCGCGGTGGCAAAGGCTTTGGAAAGGGAGGCCAGACGGAATACCGTGTCTGCCGTGATCGGCTCCTGCGTATCCGTGTCGGCGTAGCCAATCTCGCGCTCGAACGCCACTTTGTCGTCGACCACCACGGCGGTGGCAAGGCCGGCAACTTCGTTGCGTTGCGCCACGACATCGAGCCAGTGCGAATAGTCCTCCAGCGTGGCCTTGATCCGCTCGGGCGGAAGACTGGCGGGCAACTGCGTCGTGGCGGAACCGACTTGCGCCGGCGGTGTGGCCGGGGCCAATTGGCCGCCGGCGACGGCAGCACGTGCCGCTGACGTCGGAATCAGCGCGATGGTCAAGCCGAGCGAGCCGGCGATCAACGAGGAAAGCTTACGGAACTGCATGCGACTCCGCGGTACAAAGGGCGTGGATCACGCCTTTGGTCATAGGGCTGGCGGTGGGGCCGTCCATGGGAGTGAGTGCTCGATTGTCCTGCACTTCCGGCAACGTCACAACGCTGAAGCGCTCCTGGGGCTGCCCAGGTGTTCATCGACCAGCAGCCGACGTGAATGTTTCTTCTCGTCGGGTGACGGAAAGGCGCGCCGCGCCGGCATGGTAGTCTTGCACCCGCCTGTTCCCGGAAGCGCACCGTGAGTCCGCCGTCCGTTGTCGCAGCACGCAAAGACTCCGCGCCCGTGGTGGCTGCGCTGGCTTTCTTTTTCTTGTTGACTGCCTACTACATCGTGCGTCCCGTGCGGGACCAGCTCGCCGGTGCAGTCGGCTCGACTCAGCTACCGGTGTTTTACGCGGCCATCTTCGTCGCCACGTTGCTGCTGACGCCGATCTTTGGCGTACTCGTGGCCAAGTTTCCGCGGCGGAAACTGTTGGTATGGAGCTACAGCTTTTTCATCTTGTGCCTGTTCGCCTTCGTCCCGGCATTCCTTGCGCAGGATCACGTGGGTGCCCGTTCGCTCGGCGTGGTGTTTTTTATCTGGGTCAACGTTTTCAATCTGTTTGTCGTGTCGCTGTTCTGGAGTTTCATGGCCGATGTCTTCGACAGCCGGCGCGCGCGCGAAGTGTTCCCGTTGATAGCGCTGGGCGGAATGGCCGGCACGCTCTCCGGGCCGGTGCTGACTCGGTGGTTGGTGGGGTGGCTCGGCGTAGCTCCGCTGTTGCTGGTTTCGGCGCTCGCGCTGGGCAGCGCGCTGATACTGTTGCTGCGACTGTCAGCTCGGCATATACCGAGCGAGAAAGTCGATGAGCCGGTAGGCGGCTCGCCGTGGGCGGGTGTTCTTGAGCTGTGGTCGCGGCCGTTTCTGCGCTACATGGCGGTTCTGATGCTGCTGGGCGATGGGGTGGGTACGCTGGCCTATGCGCTGGTCGCGGACTACGCAAGGGCTCATCTTGCTTCTGCTACGGTGCGAACGGCCTTCTATGCCGATATCGATCTGGCCGCGAACGTGCTCGGCGCCGTTCTGCAGCTGACCCTCTCGCGCTGGCTGCTGGTGCACCGCGGTGCGGTATGGGCACTCGTGCTGCCGCAACTGGTCAATGTTGCGCTGCTGGTTATGGTCACGTTGGCGGGGCACGCAATGGACCGTGCTCGGTTACGGCGTACCCTTGCTGGTCGCGATGATGGTGGGCACGCGCGGTTTCACGTACGGCATGACCAAGCCGGCGAGTGACGCCCTCTACACCAGGGTGCCGCGCGAAACGCGCTACAAGGGCAAGAATTTTGTGGAGACGGCCGTGTGGAGACTCGGCGACCTGGTCGTTGAACGTGCTCGGCGCCGTTCTGCAGCTGACCCTCTCGCGCTGGCTGCTGGTGCACCGCGGTGCGGTATGGGCACTCGTGCTGCCGCAACTGGTCAATGTTGCGCTGCTGGTTATGGTCACGTTGGCGGGGCACGCAATGGACCGTGCTCGGTTACGGCGTACCCTTGCTGGTCGCGATGATGGTGGGCACGCGCGGTTTCACGTACGGCATGACCAAGCCGGCGAGTGACGCCCTCTACACCAGGGTGCCGCGCGAAACGCGCTACAAGGGCAAGAATTTTGTGGAGACGGCCGTGTGGAGACTCGGCGACCTGGTCGTTACCAGTGGTATCAGCGGCCTAGGCAAGCTGGGTGTCGGGCTGGCCGGCATCGCCTTGATCGGCACGGGTGCATCGACCTTGGGTACGTGGGTTGCGCGCAAGGCGGCCACGTCGCCCGATCTGGCGCCGGAAATAGGCAACGCGCCCCCACCGGATTTCGGCGAAGCGGCGCGTTCCTGAGGGAGCGCGGTCAGCTGGTGATGTAGCGTTGCAACTGGTCGATCTGCTCGGCCTGCGCGCTGATCACTTCTTTGACCAGGTCGCCAATCGAGATGACCCCCAATACCCGATGGCCATGCACCACCGGGAGGTGGCGCACGCGGCTGTCGGTGCACATACGCATGCAGTCGAACGCGTCGGTGTCCGGCTCTACCGTAAGTACGGGGCTGCTCATGATTTCCGATACCGCCGTCTGGGCGGACGAGCGTCCTTGCAGGATTACCTTTCGTGCGTAATCGCGCTCGGAAACGATGCCGACCAGTTGCTCGCCACGCATGACGAGCAGGGCGCCGACACCTCGCTCGGCCATGTGCTTGATCGCATCCAGTACGGGTGCTTCCGGCGCGACGGCGAAGATGTCGTTGCCTTTCGTAGCCAGCAAGTGCTTGACCTGACGCATGCCAAACCTCCCGGGCGGCCGCAGCGTGGCCGCGTGAGGACAGTTTAGCGCTGGCGCGTTGGATCGGTGTGAAGCGGAGGCCTTCCGCCCGGAAGATGCTCTTCCTCGATGAAGTACAGGGGGCGCTGCTTGCTCTCGGCGTAGTTGCGGCCGATGTATTCGCCGATGACACCGATCGCCAGCAACTGGATGCCGCCGAGGAACAGCACCACCACCATCAGGCTGGGATAGCCCGGCACCGGGTCGCCGTGCAGCAGTGCCTTGATCAGCACCTTCATCCCCATCAGGAACGCCAGCAGCGAGGCAGCCAGGCCGGTCCAGGTGGCGAGCTTCAACGGAGCGCTGGAAAACGAGGTGATGCCTTCAATGGCAAATTGCGTCAGGCGCCAGTAGTTCCACTTGGTTTTGCCGGCCAGGCGCGGGTCGCGCATGTACTTGATCGAAGTCTGGCGGTAGCCGATCCAGGCGAACAGCCCCTTCATGAAGCGCTGCCGCTCGCGCAATTGTGACAACGCAGCAAGGGCTCGGCGCGACAGCAATCGGAAATCGCCGGTGTCGCGTGGCACCGCCACGTCCGACATGATCTCCATGGTGCGGTAGAACGCGGCGGCTGTGAATCGCTTGAAACCGGTTTCGCCGGCGCGCGCGCTGCGCGTGGCGTAGACCACGTCATAACCGGCCTGCCATTGTTCGACGAGTTGCGGAATCAGCTCCGGCGGGTCTTGCAGGTCGGCATCGATCACCACCGCCGCATCGGCGTCGACGTGATCGAGCCCCGCGGTAAGCGCGATCTCCTTGCCGAAGTTGCGCGATAACTTGAGCGTTCCGACGCGGGAATCGGCGGCGGCCAGCGCCTGCATGAGCGACCAGGTGTCGTCGCGGCTGCCGTCGTCCACATAAAGCACGTCGCTTGGCAGCGGAAGCTGATCCAGAACCTTGGAAAGCCGCTCGTGAAACGCCGCCAGCACGGCTGTTTCATTGTAGGCGGGGACGACAACGGTTAGTCGCGGCATGCGGAGATCCCTGAACGAGGAGGGAATGCTAGCGAAGTGCACGCTTCACCGCGAGCGCAGCCGTCAGCGTCGACGGTTGCGTCCGGTGTCGCGGGGAGGTTGCCTGCTTTGCAAATAGGCGGGGCCGCCGAGCTGGTTCATCTGTTGCTCGATCCAGCGGCTGCGCTCCATGACATAGGCGCTGGGACGGTCGACCAGGAAGCGGTCCGGATTGGGCAGCACGGCAGCCAGACGGGCCGCCTGCGCGGGTCCGAGCTGCGACGGTGGAACGTGAAAGAACGCCTCGCTGGCCGCGCCCACGCCATAGACGCCATCACCCAACTGGGCGATGTTCACGTATACCTCCAGGATGCGGCGTTTGGGCCAGGTGGCTTCCAGCAGCACCGTGAAATACGCCTCCAGGCCCTTGCGCACGAAGCTGCGGCCGTTCCACAGGAAAAGGTTCTTGGCGGTCTGCTGGCTGATCGTGCTGGCGCCGCGCAGGCGCCGGCCGTCATCCGCCGCATCGATGGCGTTCTGGATGGAGTCGAAATCGAAGCCGTGGTGAAACGGGAATTTCTGGTCTTCGCCGGCCACCATGGCGATCGGCACCCACGGCGAAATGTGCGACCAGGGCACCCAGTGATGCTGTAGGTGGAAGTCCTTCTCGCCGTGGATCAGCGCGTCGACCTGCCGCTCCATCATCACGGCGGAGGTCCACGGGGGAACGAAGCGCAGCACCAGGACGACCAGCCAGCTCAGGGCGATCCACGACAGCACGACGATGCCGGCATAACGCAACAGCCGGCGGAATGAGGGAAAATTCAGCATCGCCTATCCTGCAGAAAAGCCGGGCGGATTATAAGCGGCCAATCTGGAGGGTGCCCTTGGGTATTGCCGAGGCCCAGGCGAGCCCCCATGTTTCGCAGCTTGGGTTTCTAAGAGGTCAACGACGTGGAAACGGTGCTTGTGGAAGATGTGCTTCATCGCTTTTTGCTCGAGCGCGCAGGTGTTCGAGGGGTGATCGTGCGGCTGGGCGCGGCGTGGCGCGAGGTTGCCGGCCGGATGGACTATCCCGAACCGTTGCGGAATTTGCTGGGCCAGTCGCTGGCGGCCAGCGCGCTGCTGACCGGCAACATCAAATTCGAAGGTGCCTTGTCGATCGAATTGAAGAGCGCCGGCGCCCTGCGCCTGCTGTTCACCGAATGCTCCGACGCCGGCCGCCTGCGCGGTCTGGCGCGGTGGAGCGACGCCATACCCGCGGATCTGCCGCTGAGCGAATTGCCCGGCGCCGTGATGGCGATCACCATCGGGCACGCCGAGCGTGGCCAGCGCTACCAGGGGCTGGTCGATCTCAATCACGACGAACTGGCGGGTGCGCTGGAAAACTACTTCCAGCAGTCGGAGCAATTGCCGGCACGCATCGTGCTGGCGGCGAACGCAGAGCACGCCGTGGGCCTGATGCTGCAGAAGCTGCCCAGCGAAGGCGGTCACGACGTTGCCGAGGACGAAGATGCCTGGCCGCGTATCGAGCACCTCACCGCAACGCTGGGCGCCCAGGAGCTGCTCGACACGCCTTCCCAGCAATTGCTCTATCGCCTCTATCACGAAGAGACGGTGCGCCTGTTCCAGCCGCGCCCGCTGGCGTTTGGCTGCAGCTGTTCGCGCGAGCGCGTGGAGGCCATGCTGCGTTCCCTGGGGCGCGAAGAGGTCGAGGCCACGCTGGAGTCGCAGCAGGGCATCATCGAGGTGACGTGCGAGTTCTGTGCGCGCAACTACACGTTCGATCGCGTGGACGCACAGCACTTGCTGAGCGGCAGCACGGCAACCAACTCCACGGTGCAGTGATCGCAAAATTGGGAAAATCCAGGGCCCGTTAGTGCTTAGCTCTTGCGGCGTCCGATTTTCCAGGCCCTCCCGCGAAGGGCATCAGCTGACCACGATCGCCTGGTTCAACCAAATTTCCGCGGGCTGCGGCCGGGCAAACAAAAAGCCCTGGCCGAAGCGGCAACCGATGTTTTGCAACGTTTGCCGCTGCGGTTCCTCTTCGATGCCTTCGGCGATCACCTGCATCTGCAGCGAATCGGCAAGCACCTGAATGGCGCGCACGACCGGCTGGCTGTGGCTGCCGGCGCGGGCGAGTTCGGTGATGAAACTGCGGTCGATTTTCAGGGTCTCGATGGGATATTGGTGCAGGTAACTCAACGACGAATAGCCCGTGCCGAAATCGTCGAGGGCGATGCCGACACTGTGCCGGCGCAGATTGTCGAGAATACGCTTCACCTGCGCGGGATTTTCCAACAAGGTGCGTTCGGTAACTTCGATGCGCAGCGAGCGTGGATTGACGCGATGCGCGCGCAACAGATCGAGGATGCGCTCGTCCAGATCCGGTTGGCGGAAATGGCGGCCCGAGACGTTCAGGCTCACGAAGCCGTGGGCGCCGGCCAGCATGCTTACTTGGGACGCTACTTGCTCGAAGATCTGCCAATCGATGCTTTCCGCGCTGCCGTTTTCTTCGGCTACGGCGAGAAAGTCGCCGGGGCAGAGCAGGCCGCGATCGGGGTGGCGCCAGCGCAGCAGCGCTTCGTAGCCGACCGTGCGGCTGTCGTCGAGACAGACGATCGGTTGGTAGAACGGAACGAATTCGTTGCGGCTCAAGGCGCGCCGCAAATCGCCTTCCATTTCCAGCAAGGACAGCACTTCGCGGCGCAGGCGATCGTCGAACGTGGCCGCGCGGTGACGGCCCTCGTCCTTGGCGCGGTACATGGCCGCGTCGGCGTCGCGCAGCAATTCCTCCGGCTGCTGGTAATGGGGGCCGGGCAGCGCAATGCCGATCGAGGCGGAGGTGAAAATTTCCTTGACGCCGAGGCGGAACGGCACGTGCAGTTCGGCGATGATGCGCTCGGCGATCATGCTGGCCTTGCTGGCGTCGCTGATACCTTCCAGCAACACCGCAAATTCGTCGCCGCCCAGGCGCGCCACCAGGTCGCGGGTTTTCAGGCAGGCGCGGATCCGGCTGCCGGCCTGGAACAGCAGGTCGTCGCCAATCAAGTGGCCGACCGAATCGTTGATCACCTTGAAGCGATCCAGGTCGATGAACAGCACGGCGAACAGCTTGTTCGGATCGGCGTGGTAGGCCTGCAAAGCCTGGCCGAGGCGCTGCAGCAACAGGGTGCGGTTAGGCAATCCGGTCAGCGAGTCGTGCAGGGTTTCGTACATCAGCCGGCGTTCGACGCGCTCGCGCTCGGCGATCTGTTCGCGCAGGTCGCGGTTGGCCAGTGCCAGCGCGCGCGTGCGCTCGGTGACGCGGCGCTCGAGGTTGACGTATGCCTGTTTCAGCGATTCGCTGGTCTGCTTGCGCTGTAAGGCATTGGCGATGTGGTAACTGACGAAGGTGAGCAGTTCCTGGTCGCGTGCATCGTAGATGTGCTTGGGCGAATAGCTTTGCACGGCCAGCACGCCCATCACCTTGTCGTCCCACACCAGCGGCACGCCCAGCCAGCAAACGGACTTTGCACCGATCTGGGTGCATTCGCCGCGAAGTACGAGCTGGTCGAAAAGCGATCGATCGGCCAGCAGAGGCTTGCCATGCTTGAGAACGTATTCGGTGGCGCCCGCGCTCATTCGTCGCGGCAGGCGCGTGGTCTCGATTTCGTCCACCGAATAAGGGAACGTAATGTTCTCGCCGCTTTCATCCAGCAGTGCGATATAGAAATTGCGGGCGTAAATCAGCCCGCCGACCACGCGATGCACGGCAGCGTAGAAGTTTTGCTGGCTTTCCGGTGCGCTGGCCAGTTCTGCGATGCGAAACAGCGCCGATTGCAGGCGTTCGCCGCGCTGGCGTTGCAGTACCTGTTGCCGCAACACGCGATTGGTGGCACGCAGCGCCGCGGTCCGGTCGGCGACCCGGCGTTCGAGTTCGGCGTGTGCCTCGCGACGTTCCAGCGCCGTTTGCACGTGCTGGGCAACGTAGCTGAGCAGGTCGCGATCGTGGTGGGTATAGCGGGTATCGGCGCGATAAGTCTGCACGGCGATGCCGCCTACCACCTGGCTGCCGCGCAGCAGCGGCACGCCAAGCCAATGCTCGCAAGGCGGCCCGACCAGGGCAAAGCGACCTTCAAGTTGCCGTGCGAGCTCTTCGACCGATCCCATGATCGGTTGGCCGCCCTGCAACAGGTTCCAGGTCAGGCTGTGCCGCAGGTCCTGCAGCGGGTAGTTTTCATCGGGGGCTGGCGGCTTCGGGTCGACCGTGTCGACGTAGTACGGGAAGCGCACGCTGTCGGAGGCCGTGTCGTACAGAAAGATGTAGAAGTTTTCCGCATACATCAGCATGCCGACGATGGCATGCAGGGACTGCATCATCTCGGTCACGTTGTGCGCCGAGCCGGCCAGTTCTGCAATGGCGTAGAGGGCACGTTGCAGGCGCTCGGCCATGGCGAGGCGCGAAATGGCTTCGTACAGGCGGCCGGTTTCGCTCAACTGGCGCAGGCGGATGCCGGCCATCCTGCCAAGCCAGCCCAGCTCGGCACTCAGGCGTTCGTTGAGTTGGGTGGGGTCGCAAGCCAGCACCAGGGCCTGCAGGCTATGCGGATCCCTGGCCACGATGAGCCGGCCGGGGGAGGGCGGCTTGCCACTGGTTTCCCCTGGCAGCCACTGGAGTTGCCCGCGAATGCCCAGTTGGCCCAGGGCGGCCTGGCAGGTTTCCAGCACCGTATCCGCGTCCGCCGCCCGAAACAGTCGCTCCGTGGCGTCGCGCAAGTCCGCCCGGAGAGATTCCGGGGGCGCGGGCGGTGCTTCGGGATTGTCGGGCCGTGAACTCATGACCGGTGAGCGGGTCCATGCGCTGTATACGGGATGACTATATCTCGTGAGGATCTTGTCATGTCGCCATGGCTCGCAGCAGTCCGGGGCCCCATGGGCCGTATCTTTTCGTTATGCATGGGTCGTGCCAGCAAGTGCTTGTTCAGGTGGATGTTTTGGCGAGTGTCGTGCAAAAATGCGATCCCGTCGGGGTGTTATTAAAAAGTAAAATGAGATACACTGACCTCGGGAGTCCATCCCTTTTCGAGGGGTGGAAGAGGTCTGTCACGTCAATACGAATGTTCATGCGCCGACTGTTGCTGACATTGCCGTTGTGCTGCGTGCCGCTGATTGCGGCAGGGCAGACCATGGGCGGTGACCAGGCCAGCAATGCAGCCTGGTTGCAGCAGCAGACGACGTTGAAAACCACTCAGCCGGCGCAGGGCTCGCTATTGGTGCAGTCGTCCAACGGCTCCACCGGCGGTGCGCAGAACGACTCCACGTTGGCCGTCAATCCGCTTTCGGGCGGCACGGTGAACTCCAGCAGCCTGCAGTACGGGATTGCGCCGAATGTCACGGCGCAGGCGGGCGTGACTCAGCGTTCGTGGATAACCCAGCCGCGCATCGTCGGCAGCGAAGTGGGCGCTACCTATAGCGCAGGACGCTACAGCCTGGGCGTAAGCGTTGCCCAGGATCAGGTGCCCAACACGACGCCACTGCCGCGCGTGGTGCCCGGCGCCGTCACGGGCGTCAATGGGTTGCCCGATTTCGACAGCAGTACGCAGGTCAATGCGCGCGGTCGTTTTGCCTTCGATAACAACAGCGGCGTATTGCTCGGTGCGAGCATGGGGCGCATCCATCTGTTGCCCGGCAATCTGATGGGGCTGACCACGCTGGACCAAAAGGCATTGAGTTTCGGCATCGATCACGGCCCGATCAGCGGCAGCATCATCGGTCGCACCATGCAGCCCGAACCCGGGGTGCCCAACAGCTATACCGCGGATCGTCGCTGGAACAGCATCGACCTCGGTGTGACGTGGCGCCTGCCGTGGCAGGGGTCGCTGAGTTTTGGTGCGCAGAATCTCTGGTCTTCCGGCAATTCGACGAATACGCCGGTCGGGCCGCCCGAGCCGGATCAGGGACGCACGCCGTACGTGCAATATCACCAGGATCTGTGACCCAGGTTTGAAGCACAAAAAACGCCCCCGCTGGTCGGGGGCGTTTTCTTTTCGTCAGTCGCATCGCTAGTCGTTCGCGCCTATCAATCCTGCTTGCGTATGCGCATGTCGCCGCTGAAGGTCTCGAGGTTGATTTTGCCGTCGCCGTGGCCGGCTACGTAATCCAGCCGGCTGCCCGGCCCGTGTTCGGGCTGCGTCGGAGTGCCGAAGTCGCTGCGCAGATCGCCGCTGAAAGTGCTGGCGTGAATGCTGCTGCTGAGGGATGCAGGTAACTGCAACTGCACGTCGCCACTCATGCTGTCGACACTCATGCTGCCGCCGGTGGCGAGTCCGCCACTGAGCTGCACGTCGCCGGAGACCGTGCTGAGGTTCAATTGTTGCCAGGGCCCGCCATTGGCCTGGATGTGACCGGAAACGGTCTGCAGGTCCACGGCATGACCCAATGAGGGCGCGAGAATATCGCCGCTTACCGTTTGCAGTTTGGCGCGCTCCGCGTGGCCGGAAAAGGCGATGTTGCCGCTTACCGTTATCACGGAGAGGTCCGGCGTCTGCGCATGGATGCGGATTCGCCCGCTCACCGAATTCACTGCAATGTCGCCGCCGTCGATACCGTCGACGCTCAGTGGCGCGCTGACCACATTCACCTTGACGGACGCGCCGCGCGGCACGTTGACGTCCAGTGTGGAGTCGGACATGGAATTGTCGCCATTCCAGTTGAGCCAACCGCCGTGACCTTGCGCCTGCACCTTGATCGACAGGTTGTTCTCGCTGCCGTCGATGTTCAGCGGCTGCGTGCCGCTGCCGAGCTCGCCACCCACGTGCACTTCGTTGCGATCCCACGCAGTGACGGTGACCTCGCCTTTGATATTGGTGATTTCCACGTGCACCGTGGGCGCCGCTGGATGGCTCAGGTCAATGGACGTGTCGGCGAGTGCCGGTGCTCCCCAGCACAGGCAGCACACGAGCGGCAGATAGCGGATGGTTTTCATAGTTATTGTTTCCTGGGTGCTTCAGCCGGCGTGTTTCTCAAGTTCGCGCAGCATGCTCTGCTGGGCGTCGGTCCGCTGCAGCAGGCGCTGCAGCGCGGGTGAATCGGGAGCTTGCTGGATGGCTTGTTGCAATTCCATGCGCGCGGCGTCCAATTCCACCGCGGCGCCGGCCAGGCGCGGGTCGCTGGGTTTCCACGGTGCAGTGTTGCCGGGGGACAAGGCGGCGATCGATGGATTGGAGGCGGACTGGATCGGCTGTTCGCGCCACGTAATGCCGCAGGCCAGTGCGAAGGTGGCGGCAAGACTGGCTGCCACGACCCAGGCGAGATGACGGCGCGGCGGTTTGATCGGCGTGACGACGTCGTCGTTTCCGCTCGGCTCCGCGGCATCGAGCGCAGCATCGATGCGCGCCCAAAGATCGTCGGGTGGGGGAGCGGACTGATTCAGTCCGCGCATCTGGCGCAACCATTCGAATTCGTTCATCACACTTCTCCCAACGCTTTGCGCAACAAGCCGCGTGCACGATGCAGCTGCGCCTTGGACGACCCTACCGCCATCTCCAGTTCGCTGGCGATTTCTTCGTGGCGCCAGCCTTCCACGTCGTGCAATACCAGCACTGCGCGAGCCCGCGGCGGCAGCTTGCCGATAGCTCGCTCCAGTTCTTCGCGCTCGGCCGCGCAGAACGGGGTTTCGCCGCGTTCGGGAACGTTGTCTTCGTCGACATAGCCGACTGGATCGGCGCCCCGCGCCCGTATGTCCATCAGTGCCACGTTTACCGCCAGCCGATAAAGCCAGGTGCCGAATGCGCTCTGCTCGCGGAAGCTGTCCAGCTTCTGCCAGGCGCGCACGAAAGCTTCCTGCGTGAGATCTTCGGCGCGTGCATGGTCGTACCCGGCCAGCCGCAGCATGGCGCCGTGGATGCGGCCTGCGTGCTGGCGATACAGGCGTTGGAAAGCCTTGCGGTCGCCTGCAGCGGCCGCACGCACGTCATCCACATCGTCGTTTTTTCCTGCAGCTAGGGCAGGTGGCATGGCGCTTCCGTTGGCGATGCAAGCAGCATTCATCTTGCCAGTTTGGATGCGCCAGCGGGACGAAAGGTTTATGCCGCCGCGAGCGGGGCTCGCGGCGGCACAAGGGCCTGATCAGGCGTGGGCAGCCGCCTTGCGCGGCGTTTCGAGTGCCTGGGCGACGCGTTGCTGCTCCTGCCGCAGGTTGGCGGGCAGGCGAGTGCCGAAACTGTCGAGGTACTCGCCGATGGCATGCAGTTCGGTCTGCCAGCCGGCATGGTCGACGGTGAGCAGTTCGGCGAGGGTCTCGCGCGGCAGTTCCAGGCCTTCCAGCTTGAGCTCGCCGTGTGCGGGCAGGGTGCCGATCGGTGTTTCCACGCCGCCGGCCTTGCCTTCGACGCGAGCGATCATCCACTCCAGCACGCGCAGGTTTTCACCGAAACCCGGCCACAGGAACTTGCCGTCTTTCCCTTTGCGGAACCAGTTGACGTGGAAAACCTTCGGCAGCTTCGCGCCGGGTTTGTCCAAGGACAGCCAGTGCGCGAAATAGTCGCCATAGTGGTAACCGCAGAACGGTTTCATCGCCATGGAATCGCGACGCAGCACGCCTACGGCACCGGTGGCTGCCGCGGTGGTTTCCGAGCCCATGGCGGCACCCATCAACACGCCATGGGTCCAGTCGCGCGCTTCCATCACCAATGGCAGCAGCGAAGGGCGGCGGCCGCCGAACATGATGGCGCTGATCGGCACACCTTGCGCATCTTCGGCTTTCGGTGACCAGGTGGGGCACTGTTTGGCGCTGACGGTAAAGCGCGAGTTCGGATGGGCGGCGGGGCCGTTGGCCGGATCGTACGGACGCCCCTGCCAATCGGTAACCGGAGTGCCCGGCAGGCCTTCCCACCATGGCTGGTTGTCGGCGGTGACGGCGACGTTGGTGAAGATGGTGTCGCGCGAAATGGTCTGCAAAGCATTGGGGTTGCTGAGCGTGCTCGTGCCCGGTGCGACACCGAAGAAGCCGGCCTCCGGATTGATGGCGTAAAGACGCCCGTCTGCGCCGGGGCGCATCCAGCAGATGTCGTCGCCGACCGTCCACACGCGCCAGCCTTCCTTGCGATAGCCCTCCGGCGGAATCAGCATTGCAAGGTTGGTTTTGCCGCATGCTGAAGGGAAGGCCGCCGCGACGTAGTGCGTTTCTCCCTGCGGGTTTTCGATGCCCACGATCAGCATGTGCTCGGCCAGCCAGCCTTCACTGCGCGCCTGGTGGCTGGCGATGCGCAAGGCATGGCACTTCTTGCCGAGCAGGGCGTTGCCGCCGTAGCCGGAACCGTAGGACTTGATCGACAGCTCTTCCGGGAAGTGGATGATGAAGCGGCGTTCCGGGTCCAGCTCGCCGGTGGAATGCAGGCCCTTTACGAAGCGGCCTTCGCGTTCGATGCGGGCAAGTGCCGGTGCGCCCATGCGCGTCATCGTGCGCATGTTCGCGACGACGTATGGGCTGTCGGTGATCTCGACGCCGCATCGCGAAAGCGGCGAATCGATCGGCCCCATGCAGTAGGGGATGACGTACATGGTGCGACCTTCCATGCAGCCATCGAACAGCGCATCCATTTTCGCGTGCGCCTCGGCAGGCGCCATCCAGTGATTGTTCGGACCGGCATCGGCTTCGTCCTTGGTGCAGACGAAAGTCAGGTGCTCCACACGCGCCACGTCCGACGGACTGGAGCGATGCAGATAGCAGCCCGGATGGGTCTGCTGGTTGAGTTCGATCAGATCACCGCTTTGCAGCATCTGTTGTACTAGCGCCCGATACTCGGTATCGGAGCCATCGCACCAATGGATCTTCGCGGGGCGGGTCATAGCCGCCACGTCATTAACCCATTGATCGAGCGAATCCAGCTTGCTCGTCATGTTTCCCTCGCCTTGGTCTACCCACAAAAAAGAGGAATGACGGTAAGTTACGGAAACTGGCATTGCAAGGTTGCATGCAGCAACGGACGGGGATCGGAGGGGTGGGTCGAGAATCGGCAACAGTCATCCGTCGCCGGGCAAGCCGTGCCCGGCGATTTCCGATTCTTTATTTTTGGGTCCCCGCTTTTAGGCCGGGATCAGGGTCGCGATCATGTGTTCGACATAGGTGTCGAACTCTTCGTGACTCAATCGTGGCAGCCCGAGTGTGAAATTCAGCTGCAGGAAGCCGACATAGGCGGCGTAGGTAAGGCGTGCCCGGTTGAGGGCCTCGTTCGAATCCAGCCCGGCTTCGATATATGCCGTGTGGAGAAACTCCGTACGCCTCTTTGAGACGCGAGCCATCACCGGAACGACCAGCGGATGGTCCAATGCCTTCAGCAGGGCGGCATAGACGCGATGAGGATGCAGTTCGTGAGCGACGCGGCGGAAAAGTTCGGGCAGACGCTCGCGCGGATCGGCAATGGCCTCGATCTGACTGATGATTTCGCGTTCGCCGTATTGCTCCCAACGCTCCAGCGCCGCCTGCAGCAAGGCTTCGCGCGTACGGAAATGCCAGTAAAAACTGCCTTTGGTGACACCCAACTGGCGCGCCAGGGCCTCAACGGCCAGGGCGCCGACGCCTTGCTCGGCGATCAGATTGAGGGCGGCATCTTCCCAGTCTTCTGCGGAAAGGCGCGTGCGTTCGGGTTTTTGGCGGACATTCATTCACGTATGGTAGCCCAGACAGGCATGGAACTGTGGGCGGCTTCATGCCTTGCTGTTGCAGTAGATCGCCGATACTGGCGTCAGTTGACGGCGCCTTGGATGCAATCCATACTCGTGCGTATGGACTCATTCGCATCCACTCGAACCACCTACTGTGCGGCCGATGGCGTCTCGCTGGCGGTGGATGTGTGGCGCGCATCCGGACAGCCCACGCTGCTGTTCGCGCATGGCTTCGGCCAGACCCGCGGTGCCTGGAATACGGCCGCGGCAACCATGGCGGCACAGGGTTATCGCTGCGTCAGCTTCGATAGCCGCGGGCATGGCGAAAGCGATCGCGTCCCTGGCGGCGACTATCACATGCAGCAATTCGTCGACGATCTGCTGGAGCTGGCGCGCGCCCAGCCGGAACCGCCGATCCTGGTCGGCGCTTCCATGGGCGGCCTGCTCGGCCTGGTGATTGCCGGCGAGACCCGGCCCGCACCGTTCCGCGCCATGGTGCTGGTGGATATCACTCCGCGCTGGGAGACCGCCGGTGTCGAGCGCATCCTGGCCTTCATGCAGGCGCATCCGGATGGATTTGCCAGCTATGCCGAGGCTGCCGAGCAGATTGCGGCCTATTTGCCGCAGCGGCGCGAACGCAAGAGCGAGCAGCAATTGCGCCCGCTGCTGCGCGAAGGTGCGGACGGCCGGCTTCGCTGGCATTGGGATCCGGCTTTGCTGGCGGGCGACCTGATCAGCGAAAGCGAGCGCTATCAACCGCGCTTGCTGGCTGCCGCGGGCCAGGTCGATGTGCCGGTATTGCTACTTTCCGGCGAGCGCAGCGACGTGGTTTCGCATCGCACCGTGGATGAATTCATGGCCTTGGTACCGCATGCACGGCACGTGCAGGTTCCAGGCGCCAGCCACATGCTGGCCGGGGATGCGAACGACGCATTCACGGCCCAGATAGCAGGCTTCATTGGAGGCCTTCAGTTCAGCGACGCGCCGGTCGGCGCGATCTAGCAACCTGCAACGAGGTGTTGAGATGTCCGTACTATTGACCGTGTTGGCAGCGCTATTGGCGACCGGTGCCTGCGCTTATCACCGCAGCAGTTTTCGCACCTGGGCCATCGTCACGATCGCGGCCACGCTGGTGGTCGGCTTGCTCACTCCCGCACCGGTGACGATGGTGTTGCTGCTGGCGATCGAGCTGCTCATCGCAGTACCGCTGCTGATGATCGATTTTCGCCGCAAGAACATCAGCGCGCCGCTGTTGAAGATGTTCGCCAAGGTGACCCCCAAGCTGTCCGACACCGAGCAGACGGCGCTGGAAGCGGGCACGGTCGGCTTCGAAGGCGAACTGTTCTCCGGCAAGCCCGACTGGCACGAATTGCTCAAGCAGCCCAAGCCGGAGCTCAGCGTCGAAGA
Source organism: Dyella mobilis (assembly GCF_016904945.1). Lineage (GTDB taxonomy): Bacteria > Pseudomonadota > Gammaproteobacteria > Xanthomonadales > Rhodanobacteraceae > Dyella_B > Dyella_B mobilis. The sequence continues at coordinate 1,391,036 of NZ_JADIKF010000040.1, read as the reverse complement.
AAAGACTTTTCTCGACGGCCCGGTAGAACAGCTGTGCGGCATGCTCGACGATTGGCAGATTACGCACGAGCTGGCCGACCTGCCGCCGGAGGTGTGGGACTTCGTCAAGAAGAACAAATTCTTCGGCATGATCATTCCCAAGCAGTACGGCGGCCTGGGTTTCTCTGCGCTGGCGCACTCGGCGGTATTGCAGAAGCTGGCGACCATGTCGGCCACCGTCGCCTCCACCGTGGCCGTGCCCAACTCGCTCGGCCCGGCTGAGCTGCTGCTGCACTACGGCAGCGACGAACAGAAGAATTTCTATCTGCCGCGCCTGGCGGTCGGCGAGGAAATTCCGTGCTTCGCGCTTACCGGTCCGTACGCGGGTTCCGACGCCACCTCGATTCCCGATTACGGCATCGTGTGCAAGCAAGTGGTCGATGGCGTCGAGACCGTCGGCATGAAGCTCAACTTCGACAAGCGCTACATCACGCTGGCACCCATTGCCACGGTAGTGGGTCTTGCTTTCCGTCTGTACGATCCCGAGCACCTGCTCGGCGACAAGGAAGACCTGGGTATCACGCTGGCGCTGTTGCCGCGCAATACCCCAGGCCTGGAAATCGGCCGCCGCCACTTTCCGCTCAATATTCCGTTCCAGAATGGTCCGGTGCGCGGCAAAGACATCTTTGCGCCGATGTCGACCTTGATCGGCGGCCCGCACATGGCCGGCCATGGCTGGCGCATGTTGGTGGAGTGCCTGTCGGTGGGGCGCGCAATCTCGCTGCCCTCCAACGCTACCGGCGGCGTGCGCATGGCGGTCGCATCGACCGGTGCCTATGCGCGCATGCGCAAGCAATTCGGTTTGGCCGTGGCGCGTTTCGAAGGCGTCGAGGAGGCGCTGGCACGCATCGGCGGACTTACCTATGCCACCGCGGCATTGTCGCGCGCGACGGCCGCGGCCGTGGATCGCGGCGAGAAGCCGGCCGTGCCTTCGGCCATCGCGAAATACCACGCCACCGAATGGGGCCGTGCGATTGCCGGTGACGCGATGGACGTGCACGGCGGCAAGGCCGTGCAGCTCGGCCCGAAGAACTACGCGGGCCGCGCCTGGCAGGGCGTGCCGATCGCCATCACCGTGGAAGGCGCGAACATCATGACGCGCAGCCTGATGATCTTCGGACAGGGTGCGATCCGCTGCCATCCTTATGTACTGAAGGAAATGCAGGCGCTGTCCATTGCCGACTACAGCGAGAGCCTGCGCACCTTCGATCGCGCGCTGTTCGGGCACATCGGCTTTGGCATTTCCAATGCCGTGCGCAGCTTTGCGCTGGGCGTCACCGCCGCGCACATCGGCGATGCGGCCGGCGACGCCTACACGCGGCGCTACTACCGCAAGCTCAATCGCTATTCCGCGGCGCTGGCGCTTTGTGCGGACACGTTCATGGGCGTGCTGGGCGGCAAGCTGAAATTCAAGGAGAAGCTTTCCGCGCGCCTTGGCGATGTGCTGAGCTATCTGTATATCGCCAGCGCCATGCTCAAGCGCTACGAAGATACCGGCCGTCCGGAAGCGGATCGTCCGCTGCTGGCGTGGGCGTTCCACGAGTGCATGTGGCGCACGCAGATGGCATTGGATGGCGCGATCCGCAACTTCCCGGTGCGTCCGGTGGCCTGGCTGCTGCACGTGCTGGTGTTTCCGTTTGGTCGCCGCGAAGTGCCGCCGTCGGATCGCCTGGGCCGTCGCGTCGCCGCCATCATTACGGCGCCGGGCGAAGCGCGCGATCGCCTGCTGGAGTGGGCGTATCTCACGCCGACGCCGAACAACACCGTGGGTCGCATGAACGAATTGCTGCCTGACGTCATTGCCGCGGAACCGGTCGAGCGCAAGTTCGGCAAGGCGCTGAAGGCCGGACAGTTCAGCTCGCACGATTACCTGGCCCAGTTGGACGAAGCCGTCAAGGCAGGGGTGATCGATCCCAGCGAGGCCGCTTTGCTCAAGCGCGTGCGCGAGGGTGTGTTCGAGTTCATTTCGGTGGACGACTTCGATCCGGCCGAATTGCGCTCGGCAGTCACTCGCAAGGATTCCAAGAAACTGGCCGACGCGGCGTAACGCTCGGCTCGTTCATGCCAAAAGATGGGCGGCGACCTCGGTCGCCGCGACGGGAGAGAGTGGGGGATGAGCATGCCGTTGTTGTCGTTGTACCGGCGCATCACGCGTTGGCCGGCCGGCCATTGGCTGTTCTCGCGCGCCGTGTGTTTTCGGGCGCCTTACTTTTCGACAATTTCGCCGCGCTTCGTAATGTTGGAGCCGGGGCGGTGCGAAGTGCGCATGGCGGACCGTCGTCGCGTGCACAACCACATCGGCACGGTGCATGCGATTGCCCTGTGCAATCTGGCTGAATTGAGCGCCGGCGTCATGGCGGAGGCGACCTTGCCGGCCAGCATGCGCTGGATTCCTCAGGGCATGACGGTCCAATACCTGGCAAAGGCACGGGGCACGATGCACGCCGTGGCCGCACCCGAAGTTGCCGCAGTGGAATCGGCCGAAGGCTACGAATGGCCTGTCGTGGTTCGCGTCAGCGATCCTGCCGGCAAGGAAGTATTTCGAGCACGGATCGCCTTGTGGCTATCTCCGCGCCCGAAACATTGAGCCGGTCATGCCTTTTTTCTGCGCCAGCTCGGCGGCACGATGAGCTGGCGCCGGCATGCGACAACCAATAGCGCCACCGACACCAATGAGCAGGTCGCGAGCGCAACCACCGATGCTTCGGCACCGAAGGCGCCGCCGCTGAGCCATTCCGGACCCGTGCGGTTGGAGATGAGCCAGCCATGGGCCTGGCCACCCGACACCGGAATGCCGTAGATCGTACCCTGCGTAATATTCCATGCGGCATGCAGGCCAATGCAGGCCCACAGTGAGCGTGTGACCAGATAAAGCAGGGCAAGCAGGATGCCCGCCTCAATGGCGATAGCGGCCGAACTCCACCACGTGGCGGCCGGATTGAAAATGTGCGCGATGCCGAAGAAGGCAGCGGAAATCACCAGCGCCCACCAGGTTCCGAGGCCTTCCTCCGTCACACGGAACAACACGCCGCGTGTCAGCACTTCTTCGCCGATACCCGCGGCAACGCCGGCAACCAGTACATCGGGCAGCCAATCGACGCCCGGGTTGGTGCCCATTACGTGGTAACTGCCGAACATCCACAGCAGGCCCACGACAACACTGAACAGCACAACGCCTCCGATGAATCCAGGGATGCCACGGGTCACGATGGCGCGCGGGGACAGTTCCCGTACGGGGCGTCGCTCGATCAGCAGCACCAGGATCAGATAGGAGAGCACCATCGGCACCAGTTCCAGAATCAGGTGCGCAACTGCCCGTTGTACTGGACTGGATGTCTTGGCCAGCCAGCCGGTGGGTTCCAGGCCGGCACGCGCGGCATAACCGATGCCGAACATCATCGCCGCATAAATGACGATACGCGCCAAGGGAGAAAACACCAGCCAGCGTTGCCATGCTGGGGCGGAAGCAGGAGTGCTGAACGCTACGCTCTGGACCACGTAAATACCTCCCCTTCAGGATGGTACGCAGCTTAGAGCATCGCCGATTGGCAATGTGGTTCCGGGTTTTGCGCGCGCCACAACGAGGGCGCGCGACGATGTCAAACGGCGACGGAAGCGGCGTGCTCGCGGGTCGCCGAGAAGCGCACGGACGGTGCGCGCTCCTGCGCCAGCTGCAGGTTGACGCGGGAAGGAGCCAGATAGACCAGTTCGCCCGCGGCGTCGATGCCGAGGTTCATGATGTTCTTCTCGCGGAACTCTTCCAGCTTCTTTTCGTCGTCGCAGTGGATCCAGCGCGCGGTAACCACGCCGACCGGTTCGAACGTGGCATCCACGCCGTATTCGTCCTTCAGGCGATAGGCGACCACGTCGAACTGCAGCACACCGACGGCGCCGAGAATCAGGTCGTTGCTCATCAATGGGCGGAAGAACTGCGTGGCGCCTTCTTCGGAAAGCTGCGCCAGGCCCTTCTGCAGCGCCTTCATCTTCAGCGGATCACGCAGTCGCGCGCGGCGAAACAGTTCCGGTGCAAAGTTAGGAATGCCGGTGAAGCTGATCGCCTCGCCTTCGGTAAAGGTGTCGCCGATGCTGATGGTACCGTGATTGTGCAGACCGATCACGTCGCCGGGGTAGGCGCTTTCCACGATTTCGCGATCGCTGGCCATGAAGGTGAGCGCATTGGCGATACGCACTTCCTTGTTGGTGCGCGTCTGCATCATCTTCATGCCGGCGGTGTAGGTACCCGAGCACACGCGCATGAAGGCCACGCGGTCGCGGTGGGCCGGGTCCATGTTTGCCTGGATCTTGAACACGAAGCCGGTGAGCTTTTCTTCCTCGGGTTTCACTTCGCGGCCCAGCGTGTTGCGCGAACGCGGCGAGGGCGCGTGTTCGACGAAGAAGTCCAGCAACAGCTGCACGCCGAAATTGTTTACCGCCGAGCCGAAGAACACCGGGGTGAGCTTGCCGGCGAGATACTTGTCCAGTTCGAACGGATGCGAGGCGCCTTGCACCAGCTCCAGCTCTTCGCGCAATTCGTTCAGCGCTTCGGTGCCGATGGCTTCTTCCAGCCCGGGGGCATCCAGGCCCTTGAAGATGGTGGAATCCTGCCGCGTGAAATTCTTGCCCTGCTCGAATACGTGCACTTCGTCCAGCAGCAAGTGATAAACGCCCTTCAGGCGCTTGCCCATGCCGATCGGCCAGGTGAGCGGTGCGCATGCGATGCCCAGCACCGATTCCACTTCGTCGAGCAGTTCGATAGGCGAGCGGCCTTCGCGATCGAGCTTGTTGATGAAGGTCATGATCGGCGTGTCGCGCAGGCGGCACACTTCCATCAGCTTGATGGTGCGCTCTTCGACGCCCTTGGCGCAGTCGATCACCATCAGCGCCGAGTCCACGGCGGTGAGCACGCGATAGGTATCTTCGGAGAAGTCTGCGTGGCCGGGGGTGTCGAGCAGGTTGACGATCTTGCCCTCGTAGGGGAACTGCATCACCGAGGAGGTCACCGAAATGCCGCGCTCCTTTTCCAGCGCCATCCAGTCCGAGGTGGCGTGACGCGCCGCCTTGCGGCCCTTTACCGAGCCGGCCATCTGGATCGCGCCGCCGAACAGCAGCAGTTTTTCCGTCAGCGTGGTTTTGCCCGCGTCAGGGTGGCTGACGATGGCGAAGGTGCGGCGGCGGTGGGTTTCTTGGAGGTGGGCGGACATGGCTGGTGTCAAGCTGGGCGCGAACCGGGCATTTTAGCGTGGATTGGCTTGCCTGGTTTGCGGCGCGTGCTCGCCCGTCCCAAAGTGTCGCCTGGGGTGAGGTGCTGGCGCAAAAAATAAAGCCCGGGATGACCCGGGCTTTGCGGTTTGAAGCATGAAGTAAAAACTTACTTCGCTTCCTTCTCCATCAACGCAGCGACCATGTTCGCCGGCACTTCTTCGTAATGATCGAAGATCATCGTGAAGTTGCCGCGACCGCTGGTGGCCGAGCGCAGGAAGTTGATGTAGCCGAACATTTCCGCCAACGGCACGAAGCCCTGCACGAACGCGTTCGGGCCTTTCTGGCCCTGCTCGGTGATCTGGCCGCGACGACGGTTCATGTCGCCGATCACGTCGCCGAGGTAATCGGCTTCGGTAACTACTTCCAGCTTCATCACCGGCTCGAGCAGCTTCGGCTTGGACATGCGCTGAGCTTCACGGAAGCAGGCGCGGGTGGCGATTTCGAAGGCGAGAGCCGAGGAGTCGACGTCGTGGAACTTGCCGTCGATCAGGCGCGCCTTGAAATCCAGCACCTGATAGCCGGCAACCTGACCCTGGCGCGATTCCTTGGTGATGGCCTGTTCCACCGCCGGGATGTACTCGCGCGGCACGCGACCGCCGACGACTTCGTCGGAGAACACCACGCCGCTGCCCGGTTCGCCCGGCTCGAAGATGATCTTCACTTCGGCGAACTGACCCGTACCGCCGGTCTGCTTCTTGTGGGTGTAGGTGTGTTCGACGGTGCCACCAAACGCTTCACGGAAGCTGACCTTGGGCTTGCCCATGTTCGCGTCCACGCCCAGTTCGGTGCGCATACGGTCGATGGTGATTTCCAAGTGCAGTTCGCCCATGCCCTTGAGCACGGTCTGTCCGGTTTCCTGGTCCACTTCCATGCGCAGCGACGGATCGGCCTTGACCATCTTGTAGAGCGCGGTGGACATCTTGTCGACGTCGCCACGGGTCTTCGGCTCCACCGACACGCTGATCACCGGGTCGGGGAAGCGCATGCGCTCCAGCAGAACCTGGTGGTTCGGATCGGTAAGCGAATCGCCGGTCTCGGTTTCCTTCAGCGAAACGAAGGCGCAGATGTCGCCTGCGCGCACTTCATCGATTTCCTTGGTGGCGTTGGCCTGGACTTCCACGATGCGGCCGATGCGCTCTTTCTTGCCGCGCGTCACGTTCTGCAGGGTGTCGCCTTTCTTGATCACGCCCGAGTAGATGCGCGTGAAGGTCAGCGTACCGAACGGGTCGTTGATGACCTTGAAGGCCAGTGCGCGAACCGGTGCGTCGTCGGTGACGTTCTGTTCGCCAATGATGTTGCCGTCTTCGTCCACCATCGAGATGCCGCCGTTCTCACCCGGGTACGGCATGTAGTCGATCACGCCGTCGAGCATCTGCTGCACGCCCTTGTTGCGGTACGACGAGCCGCAGAACACCGGCACCAGTTCGCCCTTCACGCAACCCTGGCGGATGCACTTCTTCAGCGTTTCCAGGGACGGCTCGTGGCCTTCCAGGTAGGCGTGCATGGCGTCATCGTCCATTTCCACCGCGGTTTCGATGCTTTCCGCGCGCAGCTCGGCGAGCTTGGACACCCATTCGGTGTCGGCGGAGGTGGTAAAGGCTTTCACTCGCGGGTGATCGGCGATCTGGTCGAGCGGGAGCGTGTCCCACTTGCTGTCCTTGTCGCTGGTTTCCCAGATGTAGCCGACGCCGGCGATCAGGTCGGCCATGCCGATGAAGTCGTCGTGGCTGCCCAGCGGCACCTGGCAGAGCACGATCTTGGCGCCCAGGCGGTTCTTGATGCCTTCCACGGCGTGTTTGAAGTTCGCGCCGATGCGATCCATCTTGTTGATGTAGCACATGCGCGGCACGTTGTACTGGTCGGCCAGGCGCCAGTTGGTTTCGGTCTGCGGTTCCACGCCGGCCACGCCGTCGAACACCACCACGGCGCCGTCGAGCACGCGCAGGGAGCGGTTCACTTCAATGGTGAAGTCCACGTGCCCTGGGGTGTCGATCACGTTGATCTGGTGACCCTTCCACTCGGTCGACACAGCGGCGGACTGAATGGTGATGCCGCGCTTTTTTTCCTGTTCCAGGTAGTCGGTGGTCGTGGAGCCCTTGCCGTCCTTGGTGTCGTGCACGTCAACGATCTGATGCTTCTTGCCCGTGTAGTACAGGATGCGCTCGGTCGTGGTGGTCTTGCCGGCGTCGATGTGGGCAATGATGCCGATGTTGCGATACAGGTTAAGGGGTTTTTGGCGGGCCACAGTCTTAGGTTCCGTAAGTAAAAGTCGTTGGGCAAAGCGGGGCGGACACTTCAGCACTGCCCGCAGCGTACGTTTTCATTGTGTATCCGGCGTTTCCGAGTGCCTTGGGCTTCCTCAGGAGGCTGCGTCGGTCAACAGGTCCTCGTAGAAAGCGCCGAACGGCCGGGTCGGGTGAGCAATCTGGATTTCCAGGATCCACAGGCCTTCACCAGGCTCGTGCTCGAAATCACCCAGATCGCCGCCCTTGTGTACCGAGTGCGGAAAATCGCTGACGCGATGGCCTTTGGTGGCGTGGTTGAAACGCCAGCCCATCGCTTCGGCGCGCTCATCCGCATAATTATACAGGTTGTGGCCGCTCAAACCTTCATTTCGCCATTTTGCGGCCACGTCCCGGTAGAGATCGCGCGCCGCCTGGGCGCAGGCGGCCTGTTCCGGGGCATGGCCGATGGTGAAGGTTTCGCCTACGTCGCCCTCGTGGCCATCGAAAACCAGCCCCAGGTCGATGAAGTAAATGTCGTTTTCGCCCAGGCGCACGCCGGGAATCGAGCGCTCCCGGTAGGTTTTGGTGGTATTGGGGCCGATACGGATGAGCACCGGATGCCACAGGCGCTCCATGCCCAGTGCGGCGAATACGTCGGCGGCCTCGGCCCTGGCTTCGTCTTCGCTGATGCCGGGGCGCATGCGCTCGCGGATGCCGTGCAGGGCCGCCCAGCTCCGGGAGCGCGCATGCAGCATGTGCGACGGATCAAACGCCGGTCCGACAGCTTCGCGATCTCGATCGTTCATGACACGGGCCGTTCCGCAATACGGGTCAGCTCAGCACTACCAGCGCCATGCCGATGGCGGCCGGCAGGGCCTGCACCCAAAACACTTTGCGCGTGGCCGTGAAGCCGCCGTACAGGCCGGCCAGCAGCACGCAGCCAAGGAAAAACAGCTTCAGATGCGTGCCCTCGCTGCCGCCGAGCAGCAGTCCCCAGAACAGGCCGGCGGCCAGGAACCCGTTATAGAGCCCCTGGTTGCCGGCCAGAACCTTGGTCTGCGCGGCGTATTCGGGCGTGATGCCGAAGGCGCGCAGGCCGGCGGGCTTGTCCCACAGCAGCATTTCCAGGGCGAGGAACCACACGTGCATCAATGCGATGATCGTGACCACGATGCCGGCGAGGGTGGACATGCTGCTCTCCCTTGTGCGCAGCTCAGGCCAGCGCGTAGCCGAACTGAGTCTTGAACTCGGCCGCGAATTCTTCGTAGTTGAAGTGCTGGTTCTGCGTGCCGGGGTGCTCGACCTTCAGTGCGCCCATCAACGACGCCATGCGGCCGGTCGTGGGCCAGTCCAGGCCTTTCATGATGCCGAAGATCAGGCCGGCGCGGTAAGCGTCGCCGCAACCGGTGGGATCGACCACTTGGCGCTCGCGCGCCGGCGGAATCTCGTGCGTGGTGCCTTCGGCGTGGATCAGCGAGCCGCGCGGGCCGAGGGTCACGATATAGGCCTTCACGCGCGAAGCGATGTCCGCGGCGCTCCATCCGGTGCGCTGCTGCAGCAACTGCGACTCGTAGTCGTTGACGATCACGTAGGTGGATTTTTCGATCATCGCCCGGAATTCTTCGCCGTTGAACAGCGGCATGGCCTGGCCCGGATCGAAGATGAAGGGTGTGCCGCGCGCCGCGAATTCATCGACGTGTTGCAGCATCGCCTCGCGCCCGTCGGGGGCGACTATGCCGAAGCTGATGTGCGGGATACTGCGCACGTGGTTTTCGTGGGCGCTGGACATCGCGCCCGGATGGAAGGCGGTGATCTGGTTGTTGTCCAGGTCCGTGGTGATGAAGCACTGCGGCGTGAACTGGTCCTCGAACACGCGGATGCCGTCCATGCGGATGCCGCATTTTTCCAGGTGTTCGCGATAAGGCGCGAAGTCCTGGCCCACCGCGGCCACTGGCAGCGGATCGCCGCCGAGCAGCTTGAGGTTGTAGGCGATGTTGCCGGCGCAGCCGCCGAATTCGCGGCGCATCCGCGGCACCAGGAACGACACGTTCAGGATGTGCACCTGGTCCGGAATGATGTGGTTCTTGAACTGGTCCTGGAACACCATGATGGTGTCGTAGGCAAACGATCCGCAGATGACGGCAGACATGGGTGTGGCGATCCCCGATGGTTAACTGGTATGGCCTTCAGCCTGAAGGCGGCAAACACATCATCGTAGCTTGAAGCGCGTGAAACGGGAAACCGGCGGGCCGTCGTTCCGGGTGGTGCGGCGCGCTCTGTTGGCCCCGAAAGGCAGGGAGGAGGCGTAAATCTGGCATTCGCCTGACCGGCCCCTTTTCCCCTTCTTCGATCCTCGTTCTTCAGCGAAAACAAGCCTTTCTTAACGAGAATATCCTTGCGGACAAGGGGTTTGCTGACTAGACTGGCGCGCTTACTTTTTAGCCAGAGTCGACACGCGGCGGACCCATGTTCAAGAAGTTTCGCGGGATGTTTTCGAACGATGTATCCATCGACCTTGGCACGGCCAATACGCTTATTTATGTGAGGGGTCAGGGCATTGTCCTGAACGAGCCTTCCGTCGTGGCCATTCGCCAGGATCGCGGCCCGGGCGGCCCCCGCACCGTGGCTGCCGTGGGCGGCGACGCCAAGCGCATGCTCGGCCGTACCCCTGGCAATATCGCCACGGTGCGCCCGATGAAGGACGGCGTGATCGCCGACTTCACCATGACCGAGGCCATGCTGCAGCACTTCATCCGCCAGGTGCATCGCTCGCGACTGCTGCGCCCGAGCCCCCGCGTACTGGTCTGCGTGCCCTGCGGCTCCACCCAGGTGGAGCGCCGTGCGATCAAGGAATCGGCCGAAGGTGCCGGTGCCCGCGACGTGTTCCTGATCGAGGAGCCGATGGCAGCCGCGATCGGCGCCGGCATCCCGGTGCACGAGGCGCGTGGCTCGATGGTGCTGGATATCGGCGGCGGCACCTCCGAAGTGGCGGTGATCTCGCTCAACGGCATCGTCTACTCGCAGTCGGTGCGCGTGGGCGGCGACCGCTTCGACGAGGCCATTATCAACTACGTGCGCCGCAACCACGGCACCCTGATCGGCGAGTCGACTGCCGAGCGCATCAAGCTGGAAATCGGCTGTGCCTTCCCGCAGAGCCAGGTTCGTGAGATCGAGATCTCCGGCCGCAATCTGGCTGAGGGCGTGCCGCGCATGTTCACGGTCAACTCCAACGAAATTCTCGAAGCCCTGCACGAACCGCTCGCCGGCATCGTGGCCGCTGTAAAGGCGGCGCTGGAGCAGACCCCGCCCGAGCTGTGCTCCGACGTGGCCGAGCGCGGCATCGTGCTCACCGGCGGCGGTGCCCTGCTGCGCGACCTGGATCGCCTGCTTTCCGAAGAAACCGGCCTGCACGTGCAGGTGGCAGACGATCCGCTGACCTGCGTGGCGCGCGGCGGCGGCAAGGCGCTGGAACTGATCGACCAGCACGGCAGCGATTTCTTCGCACCCGAATAAACCGTCCTCGCCAGCGAGGACTCATAGCCCCTCTCTCCGCCGGGGAGAGGGTAGGGTGAGGGGCCAAGGCTTGCGTCCATGCCGATTCGAAGCGCATCTAAAAAGGCACCCGCCGTGAAGTCTCTCGCGAGATTGTTCCCTCATCGCAACCTTCTCCCTGCCGGGGAGATGGTGTTGAATGCGGGCATGGATGGACGCTCCCGATGCCGCTGACGCGCGAGGAATCCTCGCCGCTGTTCGCCGGTACCGCTGCCGGCACGCTGCGGCTGATCTTTTATCTCGCCATGGCGATGGTGTTGATGGTGCTCGATCACCGCAACGGCTGGTTGTGGCGCATGCGCTACGCCACGGCGATCGTGGTGGAACCGGTTTACCGCCTGGTGAGCCTGCCGGCTGACGGCGCGCATGAACTCGGCGTGGCTTTCGCCGATCGCCGCATGCTTACCGAGCAGAATCAGCGCCTGCGCGAAGATCTGCTGCTGGCCAATGCCAAGCTCAACCGCATGGCGGCCGTGGCGCAGCAGAACCAACGCCTGAAGGAACTGCTGGATACCCAGCACAGTCTTGAGCTCCACGTGCAGCTCGCGCGGGTGATCGGCGTGGACATGGGGGCGTTCCGCCATCGCATGATGATCAATCTCGGCGCGCGCGACGGCATCAAGACCGGCCAGCCGGTGATCGACGCGCACGGCGTGATGGGTCAGATCATCGATGTCCTGCCCAATTCCGCCTCGGTGATGCTGGTGACCGATCCGGATCACGCCTTGCCGGTGATGGTCGAGCGCACCGGCTTGCGCACCATTGCCTACGGTTCTCGCAATGGCGAGCAGCTCACGTTGCCGACCATTCCGATGGCCGCCGACGTCCGGGCTGGCGACAAACTGCTCACTTCTGGTCTTGGCGGGCGCTTCCCCGAAGGTTTTCCGGTCGGCGAAATCAGCGCCGTGGCGCCGGCAGCCAGCGGCATGTTCCTGGAGGCGCACGCCAATCCCAGTGCCGACCTGGATCGCAGCGACGAAGTGCTGGTGCTGCACGACCTGGCCGAGCCGGCCGGTCCGCCGCCGCCGCCATCGCCCGCGGGGCCTCCGTCCGACGAGGCGCCAGTTCCTGCGCCGGCAAGTACGGCGGCGTTGCCGCGGCCGGCCATCCTGGTCAAGCCGGCACCGGCGCATTCCGCATCCACGCCGGCTGGAGTGCCGCAAACGTGAGCCGTCAGCGATTCTCCTTCTGGTGGTTTGTCGGCACCCTGGTGGCATCGTTGGTGCTGATGCTGATTCCGCTGCCGCGCGTACTCGATCCGTTCAAGCCCTACTGGCCGGCCCTGGTGCTGCTGTATTGGACGATGGAGTCGGGCGAGCAGCGTGTAACCCTGGGCCTGGCCTTCGTGCTGGGCGTATGCGCAGATATGTTCAACGGCGTCTTGCTGGGCGAGCAGGCGCTGCGCCTGTGCGTATTGGCCTTCATTGCGTTGCGCTTCCGCTCGCGCCTGCGTTTCTTTCCGATGTGGCAGCAGACGCTCGCCGTGCTGGCATTGCTGCTCAACGACCGTTTCCTGCTGCTGATCGTGCGGGCCTTTGCAGGCGAATCTACCCCGCCGGCGTTGTGGTGGGCCTCGCCCTTTGTCAGTGCGTTGCTGTGGCCGTTCCTGTTCCTGCTGCTCGACGACTTGCGGATGCGGTTGAGGGTGCAATGAAGGCGGGGAACAGGGAACGGGCAACGGGGAATCTGCAGGTTGCGCGAGCAGCGGCGTGTCGCTTCGTTCTTGCTGCAGCACGTGTGCTTCGGACTGAGTCCACGGGCAACGGGTACCCACACGTTCCCCGTTCCCTGTTCCCCGTTTCCGGCGGCGGAGAGCGTCGCCCATGAAAAAACTGCGTCGTTTCAAAGATACACGTGGCGAAGGCGAACTGTTCCGCCGCCGCGCGTTGTCGGGTTTTGCGTTGATTCTGCTGGGGCTGGCAGCGCTGATCGGGCGCTATGTGTTCCTGCAGGTTCTGCACCACGACGAATTCGCGCTGCGTTCGGTCAACAACAGCGTGAAGCCGCGTGCCATTCCGCCGGCGCGCGGCTTGATCTACGACCGCAACGGCGTGTTGCTGGCCGACAACGTACCTGCGTTTCGACTGGAAGTGCGGCCGGACCAGGTGCAGGGCATGAACCAGATGTTGGTCCAGCTGGGCAAGGTCGTGCCGCTGGATCAGGACGATCTGGACGCGTTTCGCAAGCAGCTCAAGCAGTCGCGCCGGTTCGACAGCGTGCCCTTGAAGATGCGCCTTACCGAGGACGATATCGCGCGTTTCGCAGTCAACCGCTGGCGTTTCCCAGGCGTGGACGTGGTGCCGTATCTCACTCGTTACTATCCGCTCGGGCCGCTGTTTGCGCACGTCGTGGGCTACGTAAGCCGCATCGACGCGGATGATCTGGTCAATCTGGACCAGGACCGCTACAAGGGCACCACGCACATCGGGCGCATCGGCCTGGAGCGCTCATACGAAGACATGCTGCACGGCACGCCGGGCTATGAACTGGATGAAGTGAACGCCGACGGGCGCATCCAGCGCGTGCTGAAAACCGATCCTCCGGTGCCGGGCAAGAACCTTTACCTGAGCATCGATGCGCGCGTGCAAAAGGCGGCGCAGGATGCCTTCCAGGGCCGGCCGGGTGCAGCGGTAGCCATCGATCCGCGCAACGGACAGGTGCTGGCCTTGGTCAGTGTGCCGGAGTTCGATCCGAACCTGTTCGTCAACGGCATCAGCCAGGCTGACTACAAGGCGCTGATGACCGATCCGGACAAGCCGCTGATCAATCGAGCGTTGAAGGCGGCATATCCGCCCGGTTCGACAGTCAAGCCGTTCATGGGCCTGGCTGGTCTGGAATACGGCGTGCGCACGCCGCAGGACACGGTGCTTTCCACCGGCGTGTTCTACATCCCCGGGCAATCGCGCGGTTATCGCGACGACCAGCGGGGCGGCGTGGGCACGGTCAATCTCTACCGTGCGATCGAAGACTCGGTCAATACCTACTTCTACAAGCTTGCGCTGGATCTGGGTATCGATCGGATCAGCGAGTTCATGGCGTCGTACGGTTTCGGACGGCCGAGCGGCGTGGACTTGCCGGGCGAGGTGTCGGGCATCCTGCCCTCGCGCGAATGGAAGGCCAAACGCTCTCCCAAGCATCCGGCCTGGTATCCGGGCGAAACCGTCATTGCCGGCATCGGCCAGGGCTACTGGAACGTAACCACGATGCAGCTGGCGCACGCACTGGCAACGTTCGCCGGCAAGGGCGTGCCGTATGCGCCCCGCGTGGTGATGGAGACCGCCGATGTCGGCAAGCGGCCGGTGCCGCTGCCCAATCCGCCCACCGGGCCTTCGGTGATCAAGAACCTGAAAGACTGGCTGGCGGTGAATCAGGGAATGCAGCTGGTGATCTACGGCACTGATCCGTTCTCCACCGGCGCCGGCATCAAGCTTGGCGACGGCTTCCCGTATCGCATTGCCGGCAAGAGCGGCACGGCGGAGCGCTTCTCGCGCACCAGCGATGCCTACAACGAAAACCGCAACACGGCGTACCTGGCTGCGCGCCACCGTGCGTGGTTCGAGATGTTTGCGCCGGCCGACGATCCGCGCATCGCGGTGGCCGTGGTGCTCGAAGCGGGTGCCTGGGGCGCCAAGGATGCGGGCCCGATCGCGCGCAAGATCCTCGATGCATGGCTTGCCACGCAGGGAGGAGCGGTGCCGGCGGACAATCCGTTGCCGGAATCGGCCGATGCGCCCGATACCCCTGTCGCAGCATCGAGCAGCGCGGTGACGCCGGAAGACACGCCGCAGGACGACATGCCCGCCACGGACAGTTCCAGCTCAGGAGACGATTCGCAATGATCGACACCTGGCGTACGCGCTTTTATCGCTTCCTGCGGCGTCACCTGACGCGTCCGCGCATCGACCTGCCGCTGGCCTTCGCATTGATGCTGCTCTGCGGTGTCGGCCTGGTAACGCTGTACAGCGCCGGCGACAGCAACCTTTCGCTGGTGGGCGGACAGGCTGCGCGCTTCGTGCTGGGCGGCGCGCTCATTCTGCTGATGTCGCGCATACCGCCGGCAACGCTGCGCAACTGGACACCGTGGCTGTATGTCGGCAGCACCGTGCTGTTGCTCGTAGTGGCCGTACTCGGCGAAGGGCGCGGTGCGGATCGCTGGCTCAATCTGGGCATCATGCGCTTCCAGCCTTCGGAGCTGATGAAGCTGACCATGCCGATGATGGTGGCCTGGTACCTGCACCCGCGCCAATTGCCGCCGGGCTGGAAAGATATTGCCGTGGTGGGCGCACTGATCGCCATTCCGGCGGGGCTGATCGCCAAGCAGCCGGATCTCGGTACCGCCTTGCTGGTCACGGCGGCCGGCGCCTTCGCCTTGTTCCTGTCGGGCATGGCCTGGTGGCGCATCGGTCTGTTACTTGCTGCAGCGGGTGGCATGGTGCCGGTCGCATGGCATTTCATGCACCAATACCAGCGCGAGCGCATTCTCACCATGCTCAATCCGGAATCGGATCCGCTCGGCAACGGCTGGCACATCATCCAGTCGCAGATTGCCGTGGGTTCCGGCGGCATCTTCGGCAAGGGCTTCGAGCAGGGCACACAATCGCGCCTGGATTTCCTGCCCGAACACACCACCGACTTCATCTTCGCGGTGTTCTCCGAAGAGTTCGGCTTGATCGGCGTGTGCGCGATCCTGGTGCTGTACGCCTTCATCATCGGACGCTGCCTGTGGATCGCCATGGAAGCACGCGATACCTACTCGCGCCTGCTCGCCGGCGCGATCGGCATGAGCTTCTTCGTCTACGTGTTCGTCAACGGCGGCATGGTGGCCGGCTTGCTGCCGGTGGTGGGCGTGCCGATGCCGATGGTCAGCTACGGCGGCACATCGGCGGTATCGCTGCTGGTGGGCTTCGGCGTGCTGATGTCGATCCACGCCAATCGCAAAGTGCACGACTGAACAGTCGTCGGTGCATTGCCTGCGTGCTGCCAGAGATTGCGCCGCATTGCATGCTACGCTTTGCGCAATGCCGATCACGATAGCGAAATCCATCTTGCAGCCGGCCCGCAGGCCGGGCCGTAGTCGTCCCTGGTGGATGTTCGCCTTGTTGCCGATGGCGTTCGCCATGCCGGCATGGGCCGATCATCCCGGGCAGGCGCAACTGGTGCAGGAAGTCGCACGCGACACTGGTAAAGATCCTGGCGCGCTCAACGCGCTGCTCAACGGTGCAACGCGGCAGCAAAGCATCCTCGATGCGATCAGCCGCCCGGCCGAAGCCAAGCCCTGGAGCCAGTACCGGCAAATCTTCCTGACCCAGGGCCGCATCGACGCCGGCATCGATTTCTATCGCGATCATCGCGCCCTGCTCGAAAAGATCGGCGCGCAATACGGCGTGGCGCCCGAATACATCGTCGCGATCCTTGGTGTGGAAACCTTCTACGGGCGCAACACCGGCAAGTACAAAGTGCTCGATGCGCTGGTGACGCTGGGCCTGTACTACCCGCCGCGCGCCGCTTTTTTCCGCAGTGAGCTGAAGACCCTGCTGGAACTGCCCGACAATCGCCTGGCCGGTCCGGTCGATACGCTCACCGGCTCCTATGCCGGCGCACAGGGCTGGGGCCAGTTCATGCCCAGCAGCATCCGCGATTTTGGCGTGGATGAAGACGGCGACGGCCACATCGATCTGCAAAATTCACTGCCGGACATCCTGGCCAGCGTCGCTAACTATTTCGCCAAGCACGGCTGGGTGACCGGCGGCATGGTGGCGGCGCCTGCGCAACCCGATGCGGCGGCCAAACCCCTCACGGTGAAGGATTCCACGCCGCAATGGACCATCGAGCAGCTCGAGGCGTGGGGTTACGCGCCGGTGCAGCATCTGGATCCGGGTGCGAGCAGCAGCCTGCAGACGCTGCAGGGGCTCAACGGTCCGGAACACTGGTTCACCTTCCAGAATTTCTACGTGATCACGCGCTACAACCGCAGCCCCATGTATGCGATGGCGGTGAACCAGCTCGCGCAGGCGATCGCGCAAGGCGTCAGCGGGCAGGAGAGCGCAACGCAATGAGGGCGGCCTCGCGCCTGCCCTGGTTGCTTGCGATCGTGCTGGTGCTGGCCGGCTGCGGCGGCCATGGCAGTACGCGTCCTTATGCCGCATCGTCACGCGGTGGCGGCGCAAGCGGTTCCGGCGGCCTGTACGACGACACCAGCCGGCCGCAAAGCAGCCGCTATCGCAGCAACAGCGACAGCGTGCCGGATGGTCCGCCGCCCGATTTCAGCAAGCTGCCCGAGCCGGTGCCGAAGGTCGAACCGCGCTCGCTCTACGGCAACAAATCGCCCTACAGCGTGCTGGGCCAGACTTACAACGTGCTGCCTAGCGCGCGCGGTTACGACGAACGCGGCATCGCGTCGTTCTACGGCAGCAAGTTCCACGGTTACAAGACCTCGAATCTCGAGGACTACGACATGTACAAGTTCACCGCCGCAAGCAAGGTGCTGCCGCTGCCGAGCTACGCGCGGGTGACCAATTTGCAGAACGGCAAAAGCGTGGTCGTGCGCATCAATGATCGCGGCCCGTTCCACGAAGACCGCATCATCGACCTGTCCTACGCCGCGGCGGTGAAGATCGGCGTGTGGCCCAAGGGCACCGGCCTGGTGGAAGTGCAGGGCATCGATCCCTCCGCCCCCGCGCCGGAAGTGGCGCCGCCCCCGCCGGTGGTGACGCTTTCGGCGCCGCCGCCGGGCATCTACCTGCAGGTGGGAGCCTTTGCCGACCCGGCCAACGCGCAAAAAGTGGCCGATCAGCTGCGCGTGGCGAATTTCGCCCCGGTGCAGGTGGTGGATGCCACCATTGGCGGCCGGCTCGTGCACCGGGTGAGGGTGGGGCCGCTGGCCGACGTGGACACCGCCGACCGGGTGACGTCGCAAATCGAACAAATGGGCCTGCCCCATCCGCAGGTCGCGGTAGACTGAGCGTTTCCTCCCAGTAAGTAGTGGCGCCTTGCGCCGAGACCAAAGCAAAAACGGAAGTAAGCCCACGATGAACCTGTTCCGCCGCCCCGTGTACGCCATCGCCGCCGCCGCCCTGGTGTTCGGTGCCAGCGCCGTCGCCCAGCAGACGCCGACGCCCAACCCGCTGCCGCCCAAGCCCGTTCCCACCGTGGCGTCCCCCGCCGCCGTGCAGGTGCCGGTGCCGCCGCCGCCGGATGTGGACGGCAAGGCGTGGGTGCTGATGGATTACGCCACCGGCCAGATCCTCGCCTCCAAAGAAGCCGACACGCGCGTGGTGCCGGCCTCGATCACCAAGGTGATGACCGACTACGTGATCTCCGCGCAGATCGCCTCGGGCAAGATCCACCTCACCGATCAGGTCAGCATCAGCGAGCACGCATGGCGCGCCGGTGGCGCTGGCACGGACGGCTCCACCAGCTTCCTCAAGCTCAACAGCCAGGTGCCGCTGAAGGACCTGCTGTACGGCATGATCATCCAGTCCGGCAACGATTCCGCCATTGCCCTGGCCGAGCACACCGCCGGTTCCGAAGAAACCTTTGCCAACCTGATGAATGCCTACGCCAAGCAGCTGGGCATGGTGAACTCGCACTTCGCCAACGCATCGGGCTATCCGGTCGACGACCACTACACCACCGCGCACGACGTGGCGATCCTCACCCGCGCGCTGATCCACGATTATCCCGATGACTACGCGATCTCCGCCATCAAGGAGTTCGAGTGGAACGGCATCAAGCAGGGCAATCGCAACACCCTGTTGTGGCGCGATCCCACCGTGGACGGTGTGAAGACCGGGCACACCTCCGAAGCGGGTTTCTGCCTCGACGCCTCGGCCAAGCGCGGCGACGAGCGCATGATCGCCATCGTGATGGGCGCCAGCAGCGAAAAGGCGCGCGCCGATTCGGCCATGGCCTTGCTCAACTACGGCTTCCGCTTCTTCGAGACCCACAAGTTGTATGAGGCCGGCAAGCCGCTGGCCACGCCGCGCCTGTGGAAGGGCGAAGAAGACCAAGTGCCGCTGGGCGTGCAGCAGGACGTGCTGGTGACGGTGAAAACCGGCGACTACGACAAGCTCAAGGCCACCATGGACATCCCGTCCACCCTGATCGCTCCCTTCAAGAAGGGCCAGCAGGTCGGCACGCTGCACGTGACCGACGATGGGCAGCCGGTGATGGACGTGCCGCTGGTGGCGTTGAACGATGCTCCGCAGGGCGGCTTCTTCAAGCGCTTGTGGGACAGCATCCTGCTGTGGTTCCACGGCAGCGGCAAGAAGTAAGCATGCTGCGGAACGTTTGAATCCTCGCAGGTTGGGGCTGGCGCCCCAACCTGTGTTTGTCATCGAGTCCGATGGAGGCTCCGCATGAAAGACCTGGGCGAGATCAAAGCGCAACAGGACGGCCAGGGGTTCCAGTTCCCCGGCGAATTCGAAATCACCGCGATGGGCAATGCCAGTGCGGACCTCAAGGCCCGCGTGCCGCAGATCCTGGAAGGCATCGGCTTGCACGTGCTGCACGAGACGGTGAAACACAAGCATTCACGTGAAGGCAACTTCCTATCCGTCACCGTGAGTTTTCACTGCGACACGCGCGAGCAGTACGACCTGGCCCATAGCTCGCTGCGTGCCGATCCGGATATCCGCTTCACGCTGTGAGCTTTTCCTTCTCCCCTTTCGGGCGACGCAAAGCTAGTCCCGTGGGAGAGATGGCAGGGTGAGGAGGGGGCTGGCGCAAGCGCACGAGACGAAGCGTTTTTGTTTGAAATGTTTCGCAAGATTGCCCCCTCATCCCAGCCTTCTCCCCCGAGGGGAGAAGGGGCAGAGCGTTGAGCTGCGGAAGCACGGCAGGGCAATGCGTTCCTTCACTTGCAACCTCCCCGTTCCGACCACAGATCGGCTCCATTCCCAAGCAGGCCCGCGATCCATGTCCCAACCGCTGAAAATTCGCCGCCTGGGCCGCCAGCCCTACGAGCCGGTTTGGCAGGCGATGAGCGCCTTCACCGACAACCGCACCGCCAACACCGTCGACGAGCTGTGGGTGCTGGAGCACGACCCCGTTTTCACCCTCGGCCAGGCTGGCAAGATGGAGCACGTCCTG
Source organism: Dyella mobilis (assembly GCF_016904945.1). Taxonomy (GTDB): domain Bacteria; phylum Pseudomonadota; class Gammaproteobacteria; order Xanthomonadales; family Rhodanobacteraceae; genus Dyella_B; species Dyella_B mobilis. The sequence continues at coordinate 1,370,868 of NZ_JADIKF010000040.1, read as the reverse complement.
GCCCCCGGTGAGATTCCGGTGGTGCCGGTGGATCGCGGCGGCCAGGTGACCTATCACGGTCCCGGCCAGATCGTGGCCTATCCGCTGATCGACCTGCGCCGCGCCGAGGTCGGGGTGCGGGAAATGGTCTGCAAGATCGAACAGGCCATCATCGATACGCTGGCGCATTGGAATATCGAGGCCGTGCGCCGCGAGGGCGCCCCGGGCGTCTACGTGGCGGACGCCAAGGTCGCAGCCCTGGGGTTGCGGGTCCGGCGCGGCTGCAGCTTCCATGGCCTGGCCTTCAACGTGAACATGAATCTGGAACCCTTCCACCGCATCAATCCCTGCGGTTACAAGGGCCTGGCGGTCACGCAGGTGCTAGACTTGGGGGGTCCGTCGCGGCTGTCGGACGTCGAAGACGTGCTGATCGGCGAGTTTTGCCGGCAGTTCGGCTTCGATGGCGAAACGGCTGCCCCCCTCATTCCCGAACTCCCCGCACGCGTGGCGGTCTGACCTACTACATGAGCGATACGTCAGCTTCATCCACGAAGACCATTCCGATCAGCGTCGTCAGCAATACGCCGGTTGTCGAGAAACAGTTGGGCAATGACAAGATCGCGCTCAATCGCGCGGGCTTCGATACCAACACGCCGACACTGCGCAAGCCGAGCTGGATCCGCGTGCGTCTTCCGCAAGGCAATGCGGTGCAGCAGTTGAAGGCGCGCCTGCGCGAAAATTCGCTGGTAACGGTGTGCGAGGAAGCCTCCTGCCCGAACATCCACGAATGCTTCAGCAAGGGCACCGCCACCTTCATGATCCTCGGCGAGGTGTGCACGCGGCGCTGCTCGTTCTGCGACGTGGCACATGGCCGCCCGGCCGCGCCCGATCCGCTGGAACCGGCTCGCCTGGCCGAAACCATTCACGACATGCGCCTGAAATACGTGGTGATCACGTCGGTGGATCGCGACGATCTGCGCGACGGCGGCGCCGAGCATTTCGCCGCCTGCATCCGCGCGGTGCGCCACGCCAGTCCGAACATCAGGATCGAAATCCTCACCCCGGATTTCCGCGGCAAGGGACGCATGGAGCGCGCACTGGAAGTGCTCAAGGATTTCCCGCCGGACGTGTTCAACCACAACCTGGAAACCGTGCCGCACCTGTATCGCGAAGTGCGCCCGGGCGCCGACTATCAGTGGTCGCTGGACCTGCTCAAGCGCTTCAAGGCGCAGCATCCGGACGTGCCCACCAAGTCCGGCATCATGCTCGGCCTCGGCGAAACCTACGAACAAGTCATCGAGACCATGCAGGACCTGCGTGCGCACGATGTCGAGATGATCACCATCGGCCAGTACCTGCAGCCCACGCCGCATCATCATCCGGTGGTGCGCTACTGGACGCCCGACGAATTCGAAGCATTGCGCGTAGCTGGCGAAGCGATGGGGTTCCATCACGTCGCCTCCGGTCCGCTCGTGCGTTCCTCTTACCATGCCGATCTGCAGGCCCATGCAGCTGGCGTCACCGAGCAAGCTTGAAGAGAATTCCATGACCTTTCGCTTTCGCCCCCTGCTCGCGCTGCTGATCGCATTCAGCGTCACGGCTCCTGCTGTCGCATTGGCCCAGTCCGCCGCAGACATGGGCGCGTCCAAGCCGCGCAAAGTTGCCGAGCTGCCGCTGAAGCCGAACGACACGCAGGCCAACGCCGCGCTGATCTCGGCCCACCTGCTGACCCGCTTCCACTACGACGCGCAGCCGCTCGACACGGCGATGTCGGAGAAGATCTACAAGCTGTACTTCAAGTTGCTGGACAGCGAAAAGGTGTTCTTCACCCAGCAGGACATGGCCAACTTCGCCAAGTACAAGGATCAGTTCGGCAACGAGATCTGGAACAAGGATCTCTCTGGCCCGTTCGACATCTTCAACCAGTACATCCTGCGCGCGATCGATCGCATGACCTATGCGCGCAGCCTGTTGAAGCAGGGCTTCGACTTCAACACCAACGACACCTACGACACCGACCGCAAGAACGCCGACTGGCCCAAGGACAAGGCCGAGCTCGACGACCTGTGGCGCAAGCGCACCATGAACGATTGGCTGCGCCTGAAGCTGGCCGGCAAGAGCGACGATGACATCCGCAAGACGCTCGACAAGCGCTACAGCAACTACATCGACCGCGTGAAGCAACTGGACGGCGAAGACGCCTTCCAGACCTTCATGACCGCGTACGCCAACTCCACCGATCCGCACACCGATTACATGGGGCCGCGCCAGGCGGAGAACTTCGACATCTCGATGAAGCTCTCGCTGGAAGGCATCGGCGCCGTGCTGCAGGCACGCGACGACTACACCCAGATCCGCGAGCTGGTGCCTGCAGGCCCTGCGGCCAAGTCCGGCAAGGTGCACGTCGGCGACCTGGTGCTAGGCGTCGGCCAGGGTGTGAGCGGCCCCATCACCGACGTGGTCGGCTGGCGCCTTGACGACGTGGTCAACCTGATCCGCGGCAAGAAAGACACCACCGTGCGCCTGGAAATCGTGCCGGCCGACCAGGGTCAGGACGGCAAGCACGAGATCATCAGCCTGGTGCGCCAGAAAGTGGCGATCGAAGAACAATCCGCCAAGAAGAAAGTCATCGACATCACCGACGGCGGCGTCACCCGCAAGATCGGCGTGATCGAGTTGCCGATGTTCTATTCCGACTTCGGTGCGCGCAGCGAAGGCGACAAGAACTTCAAGTCCGCCACTCGCGACGTCGCCAAGCTGCTCGGCGAACTCAAGACCGAAGGCGTGCAGGGCGTGGTGATCGACCTGCGCAACAACGGCGGCGGTTCGCTGTACGAAGCCAACGAACTGACCGGCCTGTTCATCGACAAGGGTCCTGACGTGCAGGTGCGCGGCGCCAAGGGCGACGTGACCCCGCTGGGCAAGGACGATCCGTCGGCGATGACCTGGTCCGGCCCGATGGCGGTGCTGGTCAATCGCGGCACGGCCTCGGCCTCGGAGATTTTCTCCGCCGCCATCCAGGACTACGGCCGCGGCCTGATCATCGGTACCCCGACCTTCGGCAAGGGCACCGTGCAGACGCTGATCGACCTCAACCGTTTCGCGTCCGATCCGGCCAGCAATCCGAACTACGGCCAGCTGAAGATGACCGTGCAGGAATTCTTCCGCATCAACGGCGGTTCCACCCAGCTGAAGGGCGTGACGCCGGACATCCTGTTCCCGACCAACGGCGACGAGAAGGAATTCGGCGAATCGACCTACGACAACGCCTTGCCGTGGACGCAGATTCCGCCGGCCGACTACAAGCCGGTCGCCGACATGAAGGCCTACCTGCCGCAGCTGGAGCAGGCGCACGAGGCACGCGACGCCAAGTCGCCGGCGTGGCAGCTGATGCTGGATGAAATCGCGCAGTACAAGAAACTGGCCGATCGCACCACCATCTCGCTCAACTACGACCAGCGCCAGGCCGAGCGCAAGCAACTGGATGCGACCCAGGCGGATTTCCGCGCACGCCACAAGGCGATCGGCGGCAGCGATGCCGAAGCCGACGACGACAGCCAGCTCGACGATGGCCTGAACCCCAGCGAGCGCAGCCTGAAGACCGAACTGAAGGAACAGGAAGACGCCAAGAAGGCACCCGATCCGCAGTTGCAGGAAACGGCGCACATCCTGTTCGACGCCATCGGCATGATCCAGGCCGATCCCAAGCTGGCAGCCGAAGTGCTGCCCTATGGCGGCAAGGAAAATGTCGACGCGGTAGCCGCGGTGACTACCGCGCCGTCCGTGCCGACGGCGCCCGCGGCGGCTCAAGGTGGCGCCAAGGACACCGGCGCACCTGCTGCGGCGAGTTCGGCCGGCGGCCACTGAGGTTTCACGCCTCGGTATCGAAAAAGCAGCGCTCCGGCGCTGCTTTTTTTATTTGCGGCCTGCAAACATTCAGAAGAGGATAGGGCGGGAGAACGGTCCGCACGCTGTCGCGCTGGTACACCAGGGAGGTATCGCTCGTGAACGAGGTATCGAACCTTGCACTGGCCGGCGGCCTGGCCTGGGCCAGCGGTATCCGGCTCTATGCCACGCTGTTCCTCGCCGGCCTGCTCGGGCGGCTAGGCTATGTGGATTTGCCGCCAGGGCTGGCCGTGCTCAGCCACGACTGGGTGCTGGTCGTGTCGGGCGTGCTGATGGTCGGCGAATTTCTCGCCGACAAGATTCCGGTCTTCGACAGCGTGTGGGATTCGATCCAGACCTTTGTCCGCATTCCGGTCGGCACGTTGCTCGCCTGGGGCGTGTTCAAGAACTCGGGTGTGGATCAGCAGATCATTGCGGCCTTGCTTGGCGGCGCCGTGGTCACCGGCACGCATCTGGCCAAATCGGGCGGACGTGCATTGATCAACACCTCTCCCGAGCCCTTCAGTAACTGGGGAGCAAGCGCGGGCGAAGATGTTTCGCTGCTGGGCATTTTCTACCTGATGATTGCCCACCCGGTGGTGCTGTTGGTCGTGCTGGCGCTGTTCCTGTTGCTACTGTGCTGGCTGCTGCCAAAGATCGTACGTGGCTTGCGCGTACTGGTGCAGCGCTTGCGCGGTGTCGGCACGTGGCTGTCCGGCAACGGGAAAAGTATCGATACAGGCCAGTGAGCCCCTCTACCGCAAGCAGAGGGGCTAGCGCCGAACCCGTCAACGCGACCGGTAGCGCTGCTGCAGCATCTCGAATATCGCGCGCAACCCCATCGCCTCGCCGCCGCGCGGGCGGCCCGGACGATCGCCGTCGTTCCAGGCATAGGTATCCAGGTGCACCCATGGCATGCCCTCGGGAATGAAGCGCTCCATGTACAACGCTGCCGTGATTGCGCCGGCGTGACGCGACGGTCCGCCATTGGCGAAATCGGCGATGTAGGAATCGATCATCTTGCGGTAAGGGCGCCACAGCGGCAGTCGCCACATCGGATCGGCCACGGCGCGTCCACAAGCCAGCGCCGCCTCGGCGATCGCATCGTCGTTGGCAAATAGCGCAGGCAGGTCCGGGCCCAACGCGACGCGTGCGGCACCGGTGAGAGTGGCGAAGTCGACGATCAGATCCGGCTTCTGCTCGGCGGCGTAAGCCAGCGAATCGCACAGCACCAGGCGGCCTTCGGCGTCAGTGTTGTCGATCTCCACGCTGAGGCCTGCGCGCGTCATCACCACTTCGCCCGGACGCAGCGCATTGCCGGCCACGGCGTTTTCAACAGCAGGAATCAGCAGCGTCAGGCGCACCGGCAGCTTGGCTTGCATCACCAGTCCGGCCAGTGCGATCGCGTGCGCGGCGCCGCCCATGTCTTTCTTCATCCAGCGCATGCCGTCGCTGGTTTTCAGATCCAGGCCGCCGGTATCGAAGCAAACGCCCTTGCCGACCAGCGCCAGCTTCGGGTGGTCGGCCTTGCCCCAGGTCAGCTCGACCAGGCGCGGCGCACGATGGCTGGCGCGGCCGACGGCATGGATGGTGGGGAAATTGTCTTCCAGCAATTCGTCGCCGACCCACTCGCGCACTTTGGCCTTGTGCGCCTTGCCCAGTTGCTTCACGGCATCGGCAAGATGCTTGGGGCCCATGTCTTCGGTCGGCGTATTGACCAGGTCGCGCACCAGGCTGGTTGCTTCAACCAGCGGTGCCAGCGCAGCCAGCGTCTTGGCATCCACGGCGAGCGTGGACGGTGCGCGGCGCGCCTTGCGGTAGCGGGTGAACTGATACGCACCCAGCGCCCAGCCGAGCGCGGCGAGTTGTAGGTCGAGCGGCACGCTTTCGCCGGCAAGCGAGTATTCGCCGACCGGCAAGCTCATCGGCAGGCTCGCCAGCGCAGCCAGCGCATCGTGGCGATCCACGCCAACCAGTACGCGTGCCAGCTTGCCGTTCGCGTCGGCAAGCAGGCAGAAGCTGCCGGGTGTCGCATCGAAACGGTTTTCGTCCAGCCAGTGGCGTTGCGCGGCGCTCAGGCGCTTGCGCGAGGAAGCCAGGTGCACGGCATCGGTGGCTTCGATCGGGGTAGGGGCCTGGCGGTTGGCGCGCAGTTCGGTCAAGGCGGGCATGTCATTCCTTGCGCACGTTGCGGCATGCGCTTGTGGTGGGTCGTTGGTCGGACATGATGCGCGTTTTTGCCGGGGCGATCAAAACGATGCGGCGTCTTCCCACGGCAAAAACTTGCTCCTCGCGTGCGGACAGGGAAGTGTCGCTGCCCATCCGGTGCGGCCGCGCGAAGATCTATTTATGCGCCGCCATCGTGCCGATGCAGCCAATCCACCAGCGCAGCCAGGTCCGGCAGATCCAGGTCTGGCGCAGTGCCCAACGCACCCGGCCAGGGATGGCCTTCGCGATTGATCCAGGCCGTGCGCATGCCCGCTTCGCGCGCACCGACCACATCCAGCTCCGGATCGTCGCCGACGTGCAGGATGTTTTCCGGCAGCACGCCCAGGCGTTCGGCCGCTGCCAGGAAGATTTTCGCATTGGGCTTGGCCGAGCCGATATCGCGTGCGGCGATGTGATGCGCAAAGTGCGCATGCAATCCGATGCGCGCCAGGTCGGCATTGCCGTTGGTGAGGCTGGCGACCGGCCGCGCGTTGCTCAGCCATTCCAGCGCGGGCAGGGCATCGGGATAAAGCTCGACGCTGTTGCGCGCCTTGGCGTAGATCTCCCACAGCGTGTCCAGCGGCGCTTCGGTCATGCCGCAGGCATCGAAGGCCATCTGCAGGGTGATGTAGCGCTGCGCGGTGAAATCGTGCGCCAGGTCGAGCCGTTCGGCGGCGACGCGGGCGCGCAATTCACGCATGGCCGGAATGGGCCACGTGCGCGCCACCTGCGGATAGTGCTGACGCAGGTAATTGTCCAGATCGCGATCAGCGCGCTCCAGGGCCGGCATCACCGGCCACAGGGTATCGTCCAGATCGATAGTGATGGCAAGGATGCGCATCAAAGCATCCCTCTGGCGCGGCGCTCAGCGCGCGTCGATGCGCAGCACCTGTCCGGTGCGCACGGTGTTGTCTTTCAGGTGATTCAAGCTGCGGATCTGCGCCACGTCCACGCCGTGCTTACGGGCGATCGAGTACAGCGTTTCGCCCGCGGCGACGCGATAAGTACGCGTCGCCTTGGTGCTGGTGGCGCTGGCCACCTTCTTGGATTCCACCTTCTTGTCGGCCACCGTGGCGGCCTTGCTGACCTTGGCCGTTGCCTTGGCCACGACCTTGCCGTAGCTCACGTACGCATCGGCGGTGACCTTGGCGAAACTGCCGCCGCGAGCGGTGGCGTCGGCCACGGTGAACGCATCGCCGCGCACGCCCTTGAGGCTGGTCGGCTCCGGCGCGGCCACGACCGCGCTGGTGACGTTCTTCAGGCTCGGCGTGCTGGCGACGGCGGCACGCGATGCGGCAGCCACGGCGGCCGGCGAAACCGGGCGCGGCGCAGCCGCGGCAACCGCGGTCGGCTCGGCGCTGGCGTGCGCACCCACGGCAGCCAGAATGCGGCTGCGACGCGAAGCATCCATGGCGACCAGTGCGCTGCCTTCGGCATACGGCACCAGGCTATGCGAGCGCAGCACGGCCTCGCCCTTGGCACTCTGCGTGAAGTCCACGAAATCCTTCGCGGCCGCAGCGTTCGGGCTGCTCGGGTTGGTCACCAGGTAAAGCTGGGTAAACAGCGGATAGGTACCGCTGGCCACGCTGGAAGCGGTGGGCGCCACGCCATCGATGCGCAGCATCTTGATCTTCGAATTGCCGGCCACGCTGGACAGCGTGGTCACGCCGAACGAGCGCGGGTCCAGTGCCACCGAGGCTTCCAACTGCGTGGTGTTGACGTACAGGCGCGGCGCTGCCACCGGCTGGCTGCCGCGGCCGAACAACAGCTTGCGCAGGCTGAATTCCACGCCGTCGCCAGGGCTCGCCACGGCGAACACGTCCATCGGCGCATCGTTGCCGCCGACTTCCTTCCAGTTGGTGATCTTGCCGTAATAGATGTCGTGCACCTGCTGCAGCGTGAGGCTGCTGACCGGGTTGGACGGGCTGGTCACCAACACCAGGCCATCCCATGCCACCGGCGTAAAGGTCAGGCCGCCGTCCTCGGCGCTGCCCGAGCTCGGGCGCGCACTGCCGGCGATATCGGCCGAACCGCCGGACACGGCATCCAGACCCGATGCGGTGTTGAACGGCTGCATGACGATGTTGCCGTGGCCGGACGACTGCCAGGCCTTCGCCATGCCCTTGACCACGCTGTTGCCGGTGACGACGTCGCCGCGCCAGGTCAGTGATTGCGTGGCCGCAGCAAGCACCACGGTGGAGAGGCCGGCGCTGATCAGGGCGACGGAGAGCAGGCGGGTAAGGCGTACTGGCATAGGATGGCGCGACCTACATAAGGGGATTAAAGCGAGTGTGCCGTGCACGGCAAGCACTTGCAGTGACGGGGTCGCAATATTTCAGCGGCCCGGAGGCAAAACATCAAGCAAAAACATCAAGCGCGTTCATATATTTGCGTCAAACAGTTGATTGAGACGGAACGAGTCGAAGGGAAAATCCGACACGTCCCGTCCAAATCCCCTACTGAATCACCACGTAATTGAGCCCGTCATCCGTCGCCACCAGCAACACCAGCTGACGTGGCCGAGCGCCTGCAAGTCCCTGCAAATCCCGCAGATTGGTGACGCGGCGATTGCCCACGCCCACAATCACGTCGCCCGCCGACAGTCCAGCCTGTGCCGCGCGACTGCCCGGATTGACCGATGCCACCGTGATGCCCGCCATCCCCTGGCTCGCCTGTTGTGCACTCAGGTCGCTGAACGTTACGCCAACCAGACGCGGGTCCAGCTTGCCTCCATCCAGCGTCGCCACCTTCTCCGGTGCAAGCTTTGCGCTGATCTGGCGCGTGCTGCCGTTGCGCAGCACGCTCAGGCTTACTGTGCTGTCGGCCGGCAGCAGGCCCTCGGCATTGTTGAGCTGATCGGAGTTTTGCAGCGAGCTGCCGTTGATCGCGGTGATCACGTCGCCCACCTGCAGCCCGGCGCGATCGGCCGCCGAGCCCGGCAGCACGCGCGTCACCACCGCGCCGTTGTTGTCCTTCAACCCAAGCAGCTTGGCGATATTGGGCGTGATGTCCTGCGTCTGCGCACCCAGGCTGCCGCGGCTCACCTTGCCGTGCGCGATCAGCTGCTGCATCACGCTGCTGGCGATATCGGTGGGAATTGCAAAGCCGATGCCCACGTTGCCGCCCGACGGCGACAAGATCATCGTGTTGATGCCGATCAGCTCGCCGCGCAGATTCACCAGCGCGCCGCCCGAATTGCCCGGATTGATCGAGGCATCGGTCTGGATGAAGTTCTGGAAGCTCGAACCGCCCAGGCCCGAGCGGCGCAGCGCCGAGACGATGCCCGACGTCACCGTCTGCCCCAGCCCGAACGGGTCGCCCACCGCCACCACGAAATCGCCCACGCGCAGCGCTGACGAATCGGCAATCGGCAACGCCTGCAGGTGATCGGCGTTGATCTTCACCACCGCCACGTCGGTAGCGGGGTCGGTGCCCACCAGCGTGCCTTTGAAATTGCGCCCGTCCTGCAGCGTCACCGTGATGTCGTCCGCGCCGCCCACCACGTGGTTGTTGGTGAGGATGTAGCCCTTGCTCGCGTCGACGATCACGCCCGAGCCCAGGCTCTGTTCCACCTGTTCGCGCGGCGAGTTGTTCAGCCCGAAAAACTGCCGGATCACCGGATCGTCGAAGAACGGATTGCTCACCCGCACCCGCGTCTTGGTGGAAATGTTCACCACCGCCGGCGTCACCTTTTGCAGCATCGGCGCGAGCGAAGGCAGGGGTTGTCCATCCACGATCGGCGGTAGCGCGGCGCGTGCGCCGAGCGGTAGCGCAGCCATCGAGGCGAGGGCGAAAGCAGTGCAGGCACTGCGAAGGAAACGGCGTTGCATAAGTCTCCTGGTCAGCGATCGAAAGTTTGGCTTGTTCGACTCGATACCTGGCAAGCGGTTCCCGACAAATGAGACCGGGTAGCCACTTTACATCGCCCGTGCGCGGGGGTAACGTTCGCCTACGTTCGCAACCACAACATCTTGTGTCCAGGTACCGAAGCTTGACCCAATACTGGTACCTGGGCGGATATCGCCAGCACGGGGGCTGCCGTTATTCGCAAGACCACGCCAGGCCTGGTTCATACGCGGGGTATGAGCTGGGCGGGACCGAGTCGTTTCCGGTCCGCTGACGCCTTCACATCTACCTATAAGAAACCAATCGGCCGCGAGGCCACACCGGGAGGTCAGGAAGCCGATGAGCACCTTGCGTGCAACAAACATGGGTCTCGATGCCACTGCCATTCCGTTGCAGCCTGCATCGCAAGACATCTGGGACAAAAAGTATCGCCTGCGCACCAAGACCGGCGAGCCGGTCGACGCCAGCATCGACGATACCTGGCAGCGCGTCGCGCGCGCCCTGTCCGAGGTGGAAGCCACGCCCGAGTTGCGCGAAGAATGGTTCGAACGCTTCCTGTGGGCACTGCGCCGCGGTGCCATTCCCGCCGGCCGCATCACCTCCAACGCCGGTGCGCTGGAGCACAAGCCCGCCACCTCCACGATCAACTGCACCGTGTCCGGCACCATCCGCGACTCGATGGACAACATCCTGGAGAAAGTGCACGAAGCCGGGCTTACGCTGAAAGCGGGTTGCGGCATCGGCTATGAATTCAGCACGCTCCGCCCGCGCGGCGCGTACGTCTCGGGTGCCGGTGCCTATACCAGCGGCCCGCTGTCCTTCATGGATATCTACGACAAGATGTGCTTCACCGTCTCCTCCGCCGGCGGTCGCCGCGGTGCGCAGATGGGCACGTTCGACGTCAGCCATCCCGATGTGAAGGAATTCATCCGCGCCAAGCGCGAAAACGGCCGCCTCCGTCAGTTCAACCTCTCGCTGCTGATCACCGACGGCTTCATGCAGGCGGTGGAGCACGACCAGGATTGGCCGCTCGTATTCCCGGTGCACGTCAAGGAAAAGGACGACATCGACCTCCACGACACCGCCAAGGTCGTGTGGCGCGAATGGCCTACCCACGAGAACTACGTCGAGCGCGAAGACGGCCTGGTCGCCTGCAAGATCTACGGCCACATCCGCGCGCGTCACCTGTGGGACATGATCATGGTCTCGACGTACGACTACGCCGAGCCCGGGTTCATCCTCATCGACAAGGTGAACGAGATGAACAACAACTGGTGGTGCGAGCACATCCGCGCTACCAACCCCTGCGTCACCGCCGATACCTGGGTGCAGACCGCCGAAGGCCCGCGCCAGGTGAGCAGCTTGTTGGGGCAGGGCTTCCTGGCCCGCGTGGACGGCAAAGACCACGCGACCGGTGTGGAAGGCTTTTTCCGCACCGCCACCAAACCGGTGCTGGCGCTGCAGACCGAAGAAGGCTATCGCCTGCGCCTCACCGCCGACCATCGTGTGCGTCGCGTCGCGCGGCTCACCCGTTGGAGCCTCGATACGGAATGGTGCGCGGCCAGCGAATTGCGCGCGGGCGATCGCGTGCTGCTGAACGATCATCGCGCCAACGCCAGCTGGGCCGGTGCGCTGACCCAGGAGCAGGGCTACCTGCTTGGCCTGCTCGTCGGCGATGGCACGCTGAAGAACGAAACCGCCGTGCTGTCGGTATGGCCGCAGGCCGCTGCCGTGAACGCAGCGAGCGACGGCGGCGCACGTGCCGTGATGCGCGAAGCGCTGCGCTGCGCGGCAACCCTGCCGCATCGCGCCGATTTCGCCGGCTGGTCCGAAGTACAGGGCCGCGGCGAGTGGCGCATGAAATCCGCTTCGCTGCGCGATCTCGCCTTCGACCTGGGCATGGCCCAGGGAGACAAGTGCATCTCGCCGGCACTGGAGCAAGCGTCCAGCGAAGCCTATCGCGGCTTCCTGCGCGGCTTCTTCGATGCCGACGGTTCGGTGCAGGGCAATCAGGCCAAGGGTGTATCCGTGCGCCTCGCGCAGTCGGATATCGCGCGCCTGGAAGCCGTGCAGCGCATGCTGCTGCGTCTTGGCATTCCCTCTCGCATCTATAAGCAACGCCGCCCCGCCGGCAGCGCCGTGCTGCCCGACGGCAAGGGCGGCTCCGACGTCTACGCCACGCAGGCCCAGCACGAGCTGGTCATCGCGGGCGAATCGCTGCAGCGCTTCCAAGAGCTGGTCGGCTTCGCCGACGGCGACAAGGCCGCACGCCTCAAGGCCGCACTGTCCGGCTATCGCCGCACGCTCAACCGCGAGCGTTTCGTTGCCACCGTGGCAACGCTGCATGAAGACGGCGTGGAAGACGTCTACGACGTGCAGGTGCCGGGCATCAACACCTTCGACGGCAACGGCCTGCACGCGCACAACTGCGGCGAACAGCCCTTGCCGCCCTACGGCTCGTGCCTGCTCGGCTCGGTCAACCTCACCACCTTCGTGCGCGATCCCTTCGGCCCCAAGGCCCGCTTCGACTGGGACGAATACCGCGACGTGGTGAAAATCTTCACCCGCATGCTCGACAACGTAGTGGAGATCAACGGCCTGCCGCTGGAACAGCAGCGCAACGAGATCCTCTCCAAGCGCCGCCACGGCATGGGCTTCCTGGGCCTGGGCAGCACGCTCACCATGCTCAAGATGCGCTACGGCAGCGAAGAAGCCGTGGCCTTCACCGAAGACGTCTCGCGCGAAATGGCCGTCGCCGGCTGGGAAATGGCGCTGGACCTCGCCAAGGAAAAAGGTCCCGCGCCGGTACTTACCAAGAACTACACCGTCACCGGCGACATGCTGCGCAAGCGTCCGGAAATGGCCGAGGACGGCTTCAAGGTAGGCGACCTGATCCCCGGCCGCGTGCTACACGCCAAATACAGCCGCTACATGCAGCGCGTGGCCAGCGTGGCGCCCAACCTGGTAAGCGAGCTGGCCGAAGTGGGCGCGCGCTTCACCCACCACAGCTCCATCGCGCCTACCGGCACCATCTCGCTGTCGCTGGCCAACAACGCCAGCAACGGCATCGAGCCCAGCTTCGCCCATCACTACTCGCGCAACGTGATCCGCGAAGGCCGCAAAACCAAGGAGAAAGTGGAGGTGTACAGCTTCGAGCTGCTCGCCTACCGCGCCCTGATCAACGCCGAGGCCATGCCCTACAGCGACGATCCCAGGACCAAGCTCCCGGAATACTTCGTGGCCGCCGATGACATCTCCCCGAAGGAGCACGTCGACATCCAGGCCGCCTCGCAGTTGTGGGTCGATTCATCGATTTCCAAAACCGCCAACGTACCTACCGACTACCCGTACGAAGACTTCAAAGACATCTACTTCTACGCCTATAAACAGGGCCTCAAGGGCTGCACCACCTTCCGCTTCAACCCTGCTGCATTCCAGGGTGTGCTGGTAAAAGAAGCGGATTTGGAGAACACCCTCTACCGTTTCGAATTGGAAGACGGTAGCGTTGTGGAGCTGAAAGGCAACGAGGAAGTGGAGTACGACGGAGAGATGCACACCGCTGCCAATCTGTTCGACGCGTTGAAGGAAGGCTATTACGGAAAATTTTAGTTGTGGCACGTAAAGCAAATTCGCGCTACGTTTCCGCTCACACCGTAATAGAATTAACGCAAGTTCCATAACAAACGTCCGGAGGGGAATACCCGCATGTCTATCGATACCGAGTTCGAAGTTCACCAAGACGATCTGCTTGCCCCGGTTGCACCGGCCGCCGAAGAAGCCGCCCCCGCACCGAAGAAAGCCCGCCGCAAGCGCGCTGCCAAGAAAGTTGCCGCCCCTGCCAAGAAAGCCGCCAAGAAAGCGGTGAAGAAGGCTTCCGCCAAGAAGGGCGCAGCCAAGAAAGCAACCAAGAAGGCCGCCAAGAAAGTTGCCAAGAAGGTAGCGAAGAAGGCTGCCAAGAAGGTGACGAAGAAAGCTGCCAAGAAGGTTGCCAAGAAAGCCAGCAAGGCCGTAAAGAAGACGGCCCGCAAAGCTGCAAAGAAGGTCAGCAGCAAAAAGACGGCCCGCAAGGCCGCCCCCAAGAAGACGGCCAAAAAAGCCGCTAGCAAGAAAACCGCCAAGAAAGCGGTGAAGAGGTCCACTGCCAGCAAGAAGGCCGGCCGTAAGGCGACCAAGCGCGTCGCCAAGAAGGCCCGCAAGTAAGCAACACCGATCCGGCCCGGCGAGCTGCCGGGCCGGATTTTTATTTTTCAGGCGCTCCCTTTTCGCAGTTACGCATCAGGTGAGCCCACGCTTTTCTCCCTCGCCCCTCCGGGGAGAGGGCCGGGGTGAGGGGCCAAGTCGCCACTGAGCCACCTACGCAGCACCCCCACACCTCCGCAAGCACCAGGCACCGCGCACGCACCACCTCAGGAGTCACCCATGACGATCAAGATCGAAAAGAAGATCAAAGGCTACGAGGTCGTCAAACCCGAGGACAAAAACGCGCCGGCCGCCGCTGCACCTGCCATCGAGCCCAAAGAGGCCCCCATGGCGGAAGTGATCCAGATGCACGAGAGCCTGGAGCGCCCCGAGGCGCTGATCGGCTCCACCTTCAAGATCAAATCGCCCCTGTTCGAGCACGCCCTCTACGTCACCATCAATGACATCGTGCTCAACGCCGGCACCCAGTACGAACAGCGCCGCCCCTTCGAGATATTCATCAACTCGAAAAACATGGACCACTTCCAGTGGATCGTGGCGCTCACCCGCATCCTCTCCGCCGTGTTCCGCAAAGGCGGCGACGTCACCTTTATCGTCGAAGAGCTCAAGGCCGTCTTCGACCCCCGCGGCGGCTACTTCAAGGCCGGCGGCATCTACATGCCCAGCATCGTCGCCGAGATTGGCGCGGTGATCGAGCAGCACATGAAAAACATCGGCCTCATCCACGATCCGGAGATGAGCGACGCCCAGCGCACACTGATTGCCGAAAAGCGTGCTGCTTACGAACAGGCTGCGCAAAAAAAAACTGAGCTGAGCGGCGCCGCTGCGCCCACCAGTCCTACCGATGCCGATACCAACGACTCAGCTGGTTTTCCGCCGGGGGCGACCCTTTGCGCCAAGTGCAATACGAAGGCGTTGGTGTTGATGGATGGGTGTCAGACTTGTTTGAATTGTGGGTATTCGAAGTGCGGTTAGGTCTCCAAAGTCTTTAGTGGTTGAACATCAGGTGTGACGAGTCTGATTTGGCTCGACGTTAAAAAAGGGAGCTTTGTGGCTCAGATTGACCGCGCGGACTTAATGAGGCAGGGCTTTAAGAGCGGGGTGCCTTTGCCCAAGCTTGCGATCAGAACGCTTTTACTCTCTCCCACCTACGCCTTTGAACAACATCATCAGACGGGCTTTGAAATCACAGAGAGGGTGGCGGAGTTTTTCAGCGTATCAGTACGCGCCGTGCATGCATGTGGTTCCGCGAAGCTTGGGTTTAGCCCTGTAAAGCGAACCCCCTTTTTACCTACTGAATCCGATTTAGATTTGGCAATCATTGATCATGACTGTTTTACTAGATATTTAGAAATTGTTATTAGAGAAACAGAGCAATATCGAGATCTTAGAGGGTTTCAGCAAGGAAATTATTTGTCATTCTCTAAGTACATAGCTAAAGGTATCTTTAGGCCGGATTTTATGCCGGCCAGCGAAGCCAGAAAGAAGTGGTTCGCTTTTTTTGGAAAATTGTCTCAAGAGTATTCTGGTCTATTTTTAAAAATATCGGCTGGTATATATTTATCCGATAGTTCGTTTGAACTTAAGCAGTCTGAGGCGCTTAAAAGTTTTCTAGAGGACGAGAGAGGTTTATGATTAAATATCACGTTAGATCAAGGGATTTAATAACTGTAATTAATGAAATTAAGGCGGGCCGCCTAATTTTAGATGCTTATTTTCAAAGAAATCTCGTTTGGCGAGAAATTCACAAGCAAGATTTTATTAAAACTATTTTGCTCGGCTTTCCTTGTCCTCAGATATTTATCTCCAGGGGCGCGATTGATGTTGTAAAGATGGAAACAACATCCTGCGTAGTGGATGGGCAGCAGCGACTAAGTGCGATCAAGTCCTATATTGAAGGGGACTTTCTTGTTGATGGCAGGTCTTATTCTGATCTGAGTGGTGACGAGAAATCGGATTTTTTAAAATATGAATTGGCTGTAATTGAATTAGATTTGGATAACAATGATAATAGAATTAAAGATATATTTCAGAGATTGAATAGAACGTCAAATTCTTTGACTGCCATTGAAAAAATTGCCTCGCAATATGCGCCTTCGGAATTTATGTTGGTTGCGACGTATCTGGCGGGTGAGCTGGAATTTCCCTCCGATGACGATAGTGAGGAAAGGTTTAGAATTGACCCGGAAGTTGATCGTAACTTTTTTGATTGGGCGGCTTCTCATTCAGTTTCAAATATTACAAGTCTTTATCAGGATTTTTCGATATTCCGTTCGCATGAGCTGTCTAGAAAGGTGCATTTGATGCACATTCTAAATTTGATGACAACTATGCTGGTGGGATTCTTTAATAGAAATGAGAAATCCAGAATTTGCCTCGAAGATTACGCTCAGACTTTTGCGGAAAAGGAAGAAATTTCTAATGCATTAGATCAGGCGGCTGCGGTAGTGATTTCCATGGATCTTTCGGTGGGGTCTTACTGGCTAAACAAGGCAAATGTATTTTCATTGCTCTATGCAATATCCGTCCCGCTTAGACAAGGTAAGACGGTGGATGCAAATATACTTCGAAGCGAATTGGATGCCTTTGAGAAGGAGTTGCCTAGCTCCTATAGAATCGCTGCTGCTGAGGGCGTCAACGATGTGCGTGAAAGAAAGATCAGGCACGAAGCACTTTCAAAATTGGTGGGCACGGCGACTCCAAAAATGGGGTCAGGTTCAATTGTCTAGTTCCGGCACGTATACCCCCTGATACCGGTCCCGATAACAGGGGGTATGGCTGGCGCCGCTATCCTCAATTCGTGCAATGACTCCCATCCAGCGTCACCGCCGTTCCATCGGCATCCACATTGCCGCTGAAAGAATTGAATGAGGCCGTGGCCGGAAGGTAATAGCAATTGCCATAGGCCCAGCCGCCGCCGAACGTGTTGTTGTTGAAAATCAGCCCGGTCGACGATTCGTTTGCCATCGTATAGCCGCCGCCATAGAGGTAGTTGCCAATCACCTGGTTGGCGCTCGATGCATTCTGGAAAAAGATGGGTGAGGTGGCGTTGACGTTGGTGCTGGCGATGTAGTTGCCCTGCACGAGAACGCCGCTGGCCCCTTCGTTGTAGACGCCGTCGACGTGGGCATTGCCTTCGTCCTGCACGTAGATCTCATTGTTCTCGATCACGCTGCCGTCGCCCATGCCAACCACGCCCTGCGGAAAGCCGCCGAATACGTCGTTGTAAAGCATCATCGGGAACGAGCCATTCGCGAAAATCGGGCCGTTGTCCGATGCGCCGCCGCTACCCGTGACGGACGTGGACACGGGATAAACGGCATTGGGCGCGGTTCCGGTAGGAAGCCCCGTGACCAGGGTGGAATTGCTCACCGTGATGGTGGCGTTGCCGTTCCAGGTCGCACAGTGATCGGCGATGGCGGCGCTGAATACACCGGTGATCGGTTGCTGCTCGATGATCGAGTTGGTGATGGTCACGTTGCCGCAACCGCTCATGTAGATGCCGCCTTGGATGTGTACGTGGTCGAGCGTCAGGTTTCCGCTTGCGTCGCCGCCGCAGCGCAGGCCGTAGGGTTCCCACTTGTAGCAATTCGCCGGCACCAGGCCATTGGCTGCGGAATACAGCGTGAGGGCGTCCATGGAACCCTGGTAGCCCTGGGTGCCTGGTTGCACATAGGCGGTCGTGGTCGTCGCAACCGCCGGAACGAACAAGGGCGTAATTTCGTAATTGGTGGCGTGGAACGAGGCCGTGGTGGGCGGCATGCCGGATGAGTCGGCTTCATATTTGAAAACGCCGGCATTGGCTGAAACCACCAGGTTGCCGTAGAGCGTCGTGGGTGAAGCGAAATAGTTTGATGTGTAGGCGTAGTGCCCATCTGCCGCGTGATAGGAAACTTCGTAGGGTGTCCCCGCCGTAATATTCAGCGGCGTGGGCAACATTACCGTCTGCCAGCCGGCGGTGGTGACATCGACCGAGGTGCTTGCCAGCAAGGTGCCCGCCCCGGTGGCCTGCCACACGTTGATCGTATGCACGCCAGGATTGAGGTAGGCCACTACGCCGGGAAGCGATCCATCTTGCGTCGTGCTGAACCACGCGCCGAGTTCCACCGAATTGGCATCGGTAGACGTCAAGGTTGCTGGCGGAGGTGTTGTGCCAAACAAGGTTTCCGGAGCGGATGCGTGCGCTTCCGAGAAGGCGCACGTCAGGAGCAGTGCCGTAAACGCCAAAGATAGTGCGGCGATCTTTCGCATAAAACCCTCCGTTGAATCGATGCCGTGAATCGAAAAGGGGATGGTCTGGTCCGGCGGCGCGCATCAAGCCATCGCACGCGACTTCCATGGATGCCGGCTTCTGCAACGGCTGAACTCTATTCCTTCGGCATGAGCGTGACCCATGACGGCACTGCGTCAGGCGTCACAGTTCCACGCGGTCCGGCGCTGACCGGGCTCGGCGACTGGCGATGTGGTGAGCTGGAAATGGGCGCGATCAGGGAGGAGCAAACGGGTCAAGAACCAAAGGGGGCGGAAGGTCTAGAGCCAAAGAGTTCAGAACACTTTTTGTGGTCCGGCGCGTGGCCGATGGTGCTTTGAGGTGGTCTCGGAGGGGCGCTGAAAGCTGTTTACCCTTTAATATCGGACGTGCAAAGGGAGGGGGCGTCGCCCCCATCATCATCTTCAGGGGGATGTATGAGCAAATGCGCAACGTGCGGCAAATCCATTATTGCCGGCGGCATCAAGGATCACGGGTTTCGCTTTTGCAGCAAGCCATGCCATCAGCGCAAAGCAGGCTACATTGCAAAGATGCGGCAGATTCCGGAGGCGGTGGTAAAAATCGAGGTCGAGAAGATCCGCAACATGCGCTGTTCCCGCTGCAAGAAAAACACCGGCATCGATGTACACAAGAGCGCTTTCGTCTGGTCGATGATCTTTCTCACCCGCTTCGGCGAAAACAAGCACATATGCTGCAAGACGTGCGCGCTGAAGTCGCAGGCGATGGATACCTTGCGCACCACGGCTTTCGGGTGGTGGGGCATTCCGTTTGGCTTGATCATGACGCCGATCAGTATCGTTGCCAATGTCACGCAGATGGTTAGTACGGCCAGAAGAAAGCAGCCGAGCGCGGCATTGAGCGAGTTTGCCAGGGAGCGCCTGGCGCGGCAGGCGGCAGCGCGGGAAGCGGCGCCAGGTTGAGTCACTGCGTGATATCAAAGGATGGACATGGAAGACGATCTCATACGCTATTTTGCTCATTTACCAAACGACGCATTGCTCGCGCAGTTCGCGTCCGGTGAAGTTGGTGAGCGTGCCTTGCCATTCTTGATTGCGGAGCTGAACCTGAGAGGCCTGCGATCGTACGCAACAGACCATGCTGCCGATGCGGAAAACAATGGCTCGTTACCGCCTCCGGGCTATCAGCATCTGGTGCGCGGTCTTTTGCCGCTGAATGCGCAAATCCTTCTTGGCCGCCTGCGAGCGGAAGGGATAGACGCGCATTTGTCGGGCGCGAATGTCACGCACCTCGATCCGTTCTGGTTTCAAGCCCTGGGAGGGGTTCGCCTCTTTGTGCGCAAGGAACATCTGGCCATGGCCGTCGATGTGATAAACGCTACCAGGGATGGCGAATATGACGTAGAAGAGCCCCAGCAAACCCCATCCGAAATGGATCGCTTAAACAGGAAGCGCATGCTTGGATGGACCATCGTGCTGACAGTAGCTGTCGTGTGGGGCGGGTTGACGCTTGCTGCTTTGTGGTCGTTGGCCAGCGTGTCCAGCGCTCAGGCCACCAGTTTCGCTATCGCAAAGATAGTAGCGAGTGTCTTGCTCATCGGTTATGCGGCGGTGTTTCTGCGTGTCGTTGACGTGGCTGTCAGGGTGCAGAAGAGAGCAGTCGAAGATGCTGCAAGATCCGTTTCGCCAGCAGGCGGGCAATAACCAAAGAGGCGGTGTATGGACACGTGGGTGAGCGCACGCACTGAAAGAGTGCCGAAGTATTGGTTCAAAAGAGGTTTGTTTGGGCGCGTTCTAGGGCGCCCGGTGACCTGGGAGGGTTGGACTGTCCAAACCATCTGGTTTGTGCTGACGCTGATCAATTCAGGCGTCCTGGAAGGCACGGATTTCTATGGTCACGCTCAACGTTGGCTCATTTTCCTCGTTCTTTCCATCGCCTTCTGTCTCATTACCCGGTGGACGTGCGAGCCGTGACGGGTCACCGGTTTCGGTTTTCGTTTGATTGATCACAACAAGCGTAGCTGGCTAAAGGAGCGGATATGAGCGCAAGGCAGTGCGTAGCGCTAGGTTTGCGTCTTTTCGCGATATGGATGTGTCTCGACGCCATTCAAGCCGCCTTATTCATGGTGGCATCGGGGACATCGGATACCGCGCCACCGTTTTGGTGGCAGAAGATTCTTGGGATACTCGTTACTCTGATCGTTGCGCTGATTGTCTGGGTGCTCAGCGGACCCGTCGCGCGCGGCCTGATGTCCCGTCTTGAGGACGTGCCAGACACGAAATTCTCGGCCCATCAAGCCGTGGTGGTGGGGTGTGTATTGATGGGTTTGTGGTGGCTCGAGCAATCCATCTTTGTGGTTGTCGTGGAGTGGCTGCGTACCCTTTCCGTTTCACCCGAATATGGCCAGTCGGCCAAGGACTGGCTCCGGACCGATCACAAGATCACCCTTTTCTCCGGGCTACTACAGATCGGCGTTAGCCTGTTCTTTGTATGTTGCCCTCACGTAATTGCGAACGCGGTGCTTCGTCGGGCGAATATCCGCAAGTAGTAGGGGATATAGCGCTCCCGCGTTGCGATACCAGATCATGCCGTGATGGCCACTGAGCCGAGTAGCGCGTGACTCGTGGGACGCACCTAGGAAATATCCGGAAGCAGAAGTGGATGCTCGGGCTGCATCGAGGCGGGCATGGCTTGCGAACTTTCGTGTACACACGAATCGGCAACCGCCTACATACCCGGAATTCGCATCTGGTTATTTTGGGCTTGCCATCGATGCAGTCTTTTGCGGCGACGTCGATGGCCATGGCAGTGATGCTGTGTAGAGCGCGGAACGTGAGAGATAGCAGCTCCCACGCTCCGCTAACCAAGCCAACTAGAAGGATTAGTTGATATGGCTGTGCCAGATCATACGTCACTCTCGCGCCTGTCGGGTCTCCCCGACCACCTGTTCACTCATCTTCCCGGCGCTCCGCCGGACAGCGTGAACATGACTGAGGATGCGCTACTGGAACTGCACTCCGCGCTGGCGGGCATCGAAGACGTCAAGCACGTCATCACGTGCCTACTCGCTGACAGCGATGCCTTTCGTGAAGTGTTGGAAAGTGGCCGTGGTACGTCTCCACGCTTGTGGCCGTTGCCTGCAGTGGTTTACGGCAGCTTGCTGGTGGCGATTCACTTCCTCGACGAGTGCGCGCTAATGCTTCGGCGTGAAGCGCACGGGTAACGCGCCAGGGTCCGCATGATCGTTACCGCGGCACACCCCTGGAGGTGGTGTGCCGCACCTGGTGCGAGCGTGCGGACGGATAAAACGAAATCCGTACGAAAAGGAGTCATCAATATGGCAGGAAAAGCCAATCCCACCTTGCCGCGTGCCGGCGAGGCGTATTACCGGCTGCCCGAATCGGCACACCAAAAGCTGGGCGAACTTCGCGATCAACTGGATATGCTTGCGCATCTCACCGAGCGTCATTGCTGCGGTGAAGACGAAGCTTTGCAGCTCTCGCCCACGGCGCTATCGCAATGCTTTGCTCGCTTATCGATAGATATTGGCGATGCGGTGGAGGCCTGTCTTGCGCCATCCGAATACACGAGGCGTTCCGTGTGACGAGCGCATTTCCCAATGGTCATTTGGAGAAAGGATCGGGCGGCGATAGCGTGCTAGGCTTGTTCGGATAACGAGTTCGGAACTCAATAACCTCTGAGACGCCAGAGGTGGTCAGCCAACCGCAATTGCACCCGTTCTTTTCCATCCATCGAACGTAGGGAGATGTGCAATGGGCAATACCCCTTCCCGAGGCGCCACGCCTGCAAATAAAACCATCGGTGCGCCGGCTGTTGTCAGTCGGCCCGCTGCTGTCGTGCCGCCCGCTCCTGTGGTCGCGGTTGCTCCGACCATCCCCATCGTGCCGGCCAAACCGGCTTGGGCGTATACCTATTTGTTTGAGGAGATTGTTGCCTACAACAAAAGGGAGGCCGAAAAGGCAGATGAATCCAGCAAGGCCGCGACGGCTGGCTATTACGAAAGGACTTTCAAGGAAACGACCGCCCAACTCCAGTCGCAATACAAATTGACCCACGGCTCCAATGACGAGAAGGCGGCCTGGTTGGAAGAGGCCAAGGGCATCGCAATGAGAATGGGCACCCAGTTCAAGCCCAAGGACGATGACCTCAAATCCACCGCTTCAACATCGACATCGGCCGAGTCTTCCGCGTCGGCAGCAGCCGAGTCCGCGGTAAAAAAAGTGGGGGATTGGGCCGGGGATTATGTAGATAACTGGCGGCAAGTGAGCGGAAACGCACCGACGGTCAGAGACATGGTGATCGCTGAACTCGAAAACGCCTACGAGCTGAAGATCGATGTTCGAAGGAAGGAGGTCATTGGAAAGATGTTTACCTTGGCGACGTCGACGTGGTCGACATTCGGAAGCTACGCCGGGCCATCAGACTCGCAATTTGTGAGGCGTTGATGGTGCGCTTCGCGGAGTAATTGGGCTCGAAGGCAAGAGCTTGATCTATCCAGACCCTCCTCCATCATGCGGAGGAGGCGGCAGTCTTCTCGCTATCGGGAGTCGACGAATCGGTTCAGGGTTACCTATGGTTAGGTGGTTGCAACAAGACGCCAATGACGATCAAACAAACGCAATAACGGTGCAGGGATGGAAGAGCTCTGGTTTCTGCTTGCTTTCGCTGCCGTGGCCCTGGCCACGCCAATACTCAACTCAAAAATGGGTGCTATGGGATGGAGCGACGAGTTGGAGGCATCGTTCGCTGAGCAGGATGTGACCGTTGATGACGTCAATGTTCCGGCTTCGGAGCTGACGGTTCTTCACCGCGCGCCCGGCGGGGCTGTGGGGGGACGTTCTGGTGTTGTGGCCATGGATGCGCAATGGTTGTGCCGTTATGGGCATGACGTTTATTTGCTTGCCATTGCTCAAGGGGCATCGGAGGAGGGGCTAATGGTTATCCGATGGAGCTGGCGCCGTTTGACCGAGGAGCGTGCGCGACATTCGTTGTTGAATGACCCAAAGGCGTATCGGGCAGTATTCGGGGATGGTTCTGACAGGCCGTAGCTACTCCTTCCGCGTCTAGCCACGAAAGGAGCGGCCTGACTCCCATGGGGAGTCGCCAACCCAATCTTCGTCGTCCCGGCGAAAGCCGGGACCCAGCGACTTGGCTTTGGCGACAGTCACTGGGCCCCGGCCTGCGCCGGGGCGACGGTTTATGGCGCTTCAAGTTTGGTTTGCGAACTTCAATCGCTGATCCCGCTCATCGACACCCCATTGGTCACATATCGCCCCAGCCCCAGCTTCCTCATCAGGTTGGACTGGCGCTCGCCTTCGTGCGGATAACCGGCATCGAGCTGCTTTCCGTTCAAGTCAAACAGGCGGGACCACTCGCGGTCGTCGCCTTCGCACTTTGGCCGCAACGGGCTCTCGGTGCAGGTGTAGCCGAGATAGAGGTAAGGCGTACCGTCGGTGGCGGTGATGCATGCCCAGCCGGTAACGGTCGCGTCGAGCACCGGCACGTGCTTGAGGAAGGGCTGGTGCAATGGCCGGCCTTCGTGCGGCAACGTGATTGCTTGGCTGCGCCCGGGTGGCGTCAAGGTGATGCGTTGGGCGACGGTCTGCCAATCCTGGTCGACGACATCCACATACGTGGTGCTGGCGACCAGCTTTGCGCCGCCGCAACTCAGATAGCCCATGCGCGGCGGGTTGGCCGTGGGCGGGGTGCCGGCCTGCACGCTCGATGCGGCCAGGGCGAGCGAGAGCAGGGTGTGTTTCGGGTTCATGGCTTCCCTGGCGGTATGGCGGCGTCTGTTCCTTGCGCTATGGTAGATCGTTCTGCCGGAGGCGCCATCCTCGCAAGGCCGGGGGTGTCGATGCGCTCACTTGAAGCCGTGACGGCAACCCTGCACGCTTCGCTTCCGGGTTGACGGGGAGGCGTTGGGAAAACGGATGAATCGGCGGTTTTTCGATTTACTGGCGGTCGTCGGCATCTTTGCCGCCTATTCGATCACGCTGCGGCTGGCCAACCACACGGGCTTGAGCGAGAGCCTGCTGGGCGGGCTTGCCAATACCATCCCCGTGGCGATTTTCGGCGGGATCGTGCGTCATCTGATCATCGGCAGGGTGGCGGGCCGGTCCGCGGCATTCCAATTGGCGGCTCACCTGGTGATGTGCGCGGTGTTCACGGTTCTGTCGTATGGCTTGCTGATCGTCCTGCTGGGCTTGTTCGATGGCGAAGGGCCGACCGGGTTCCTGGTGAAGCCGTTCACGATCCAGGGGGCAGCCTGGCAGTCGCTGGAGAATGTGACCACCTATGCCTTGATCGCCACGGTGTCGCACTTGCAGGCGCAAAGCGCGGGTCCCGTCGCGCGACCGGTTGTTCCGGCGCCGGAGGCGGAGCCGCCCAAGGCGGATGATTTTGTCGTCGCTCCCCCGGAACCGACGCCGGGCGAAGATCCCGATGCACGGGCCGATGTGGCGCTGTCGCGTTACTTCGTGCGAATCGGCGACGAGCTGCGCCCCATCGATGTGGACACCGTGGTCAGCATTGGTGGCGCGGACGACTATGCCGAAGTGCGAACGCTCACCGGCAAGCACCTGGTGCGCATGACCCTGGCCGAATTTGCCAAGTCGCTGGACCCGGCGCAGTACGTTCGCGTGCACCGCTCCTGGATCGTCAACGTGCATCGCATCGCCCGCGCGGAACCGGCCGGCGGCGGGCGTCTGCTGCTGCACATGGAGACCGGCCACACCGTGTCGACTAGCCGCACCGGCGCCAAGCTGTTGCGCGACCGCGTTATCTGACCCCTCGCCGGTGTCGTTCGCCGAACGGAGGTGTCCGTTCACCGATTTTTTGGCCGTTTCTCTCCGCTCGTGGGGATCATCGCCGTGTCCGTGCCGTCTTCGGCTCGACCGTCCCCTGACTTGTACCGGAGAGAAAAGCTCGTATGAAATCGCTCGCTTTATCGGCCCTGCTTGCCGTGAGCCTGGCTGCTTCCGCGGCCGCCGCGACGCCCGTGGCGGAAACCTCGTTCGCCACGGAGGCGGCCGCGCTGATTCCCGCCCATGCCTCGGCAACGAGCGCCAAGGACCTCAATACGCTGTTCCAGCTTCAGCTCGTCGCCGGGCATTTCACCGATGCCCAGGCCACGCTGGATCGGTTGGAGGCGGCAGACCGGACAGAGGACCCCAAGCGCGTCCCGAGCGTCACTCTCTGGCGTGTCTACACCCGGGCAAAAATCTACGAAGCGGCCGGCCAGGGTGCCTCGGCGGCGCGGTCTCGCGCGTTCTCCGAGCTGTATGGGGCGCTGCCCGACGTTGAGGCGGCCAAGGCCCTGCCGTGGTTCGAGGTGAACTTCGACAGCCTTCGCGACGAGGAGTCCGCGCAGCAAAAGGCCTGTGCGGGAACCACGCTCGCGCATTGCACTTCGGCAGCTGCCTATATCCGCGTCCACGGAGAAGGCATTGCCCTGAGCTACCTCATGCCTGCTTTGGAGCCGTTGCTGAAGGCGGATACGCAGCGCCGCTACTTGGTCGACGACCAGGTACTGATCCCCACGCCCGACGGTGCCCGGATTGCCGCCATGGTGGTGCGCCCGCGTTCCACCGGTGCGGCGAAGTTGACCAGTCTTTTGAACTTCACCATTTACGCGGATGACTTCTACGGCATGGGCGATGCGGTATCGATGGCTGCCCATGGCTATGTCGGCGTGGTGGCTTATACGCGTGGCAAAGGACGGAGTCCGGGGCCGGTGGTTCCCTATGTGCACGATGGCGAAGACGCGGCCACGGTGATCGAGTGGCTCGCCCGCCAGCCGTGGAGCGATGGCCGCGTCGGCATGTTTAGCGGCAGCTATAACGGCTTCACGCAATGGGCTGCCGCCAAGCACCATCCCGCCGCGTTGAAGGCCATCGCCACCCATGCCACCAACGCCCCGGGCATCGATACGCCGATGCAGGGCAATGTGTTCCAGAGCTTTATCTACTACTGGCCGTTCTACACCACGGACAACAAGACGCTGGATGCCAAAATGATGGGCGATCGGCAGCATTGGAACTCGCTGCAGAAAAAATGGTACGTCAGCGGCCGGCCTTATCGTGACATGGACAAGATCGACGGCCGGCCCAATCCGATCTTCGATACGTGGTTGCAACATCCTTCCTACGATGCGTTTTGGCAGCGCCTGATTCCGTTCCGCAACGAATTCGCCAGCATCGATATTCCGGTGTTTACGGAAACCGGCTATTACGACGGCGGGATGGTGGGCGCGCTCTATTACTTTCAGCAGCATCTCAACTATCGCCCGAACGCCGACGACCGCATGCTGATCGGTCCCTATCATCACTTCGCCATGGGCGACGGCGTGCTGCCCGAGATCGATGGCTATGTGATCGACAAGGCGGCGTTGATCGATCTGCAAGAAGTGCGGCTGGAATGGTTCGACCACGTGTTTCACGGTGCGCCGCTACCTGAGTTGCTCAGCGATCGGGTGAATTTCGAAGTGATGGGCGCGAACACCTGGCGGCATGCTTCGACGCTTGCCGATATGGCTCCAAGCCGGCAGCGCTTCTATCTCACCGGACAGAGCGAGGCAAAGCGATGGCTGCTTGCCGATGCACCCGGCACGCAGGCACCGCCCGCACTTTCGGTCGACTTTCGCGATCGCAGCGACGCGGATTTCGAACCGCCGCAGGGCATGCCCGATACGCGCAATGCCTTGGTGTTCGAAACGGCGCCGTTGAAAAAGCCGCTGGAGATCGAGGGTCTGTTTCAAGGCAAACTCAACATCGTCACCAATAAACGCGATCTAGACCTGCAAGTGAATTTCTACGCGCTGACGCCGGACGGCCATTACCTCGATCTGGCTTCCTATCTGGGCCGTGCCAGCTACATGCAGGACCGCACGCAGCGCCACCTGCTGCAACCGGGCCAGCCGCAACTGCTCGATTTTGAAAGCCAGGTGGTGACGGCGCGCCTGCTGGCTGCCGGAAGCCGCATCGTGGCGGTGGTGGGTGTACCCAAGGTGCCGGAGATCCAGGTCAACTACGGCACCGGTCGCGACGTAAGCACCGAATCGATCGCGGATGCAGGCGAGCCGTTGCGCATTCAGTGGTCGGAGGGCAGCTATTTCGATCTTGGCGTGCGCGGAACCGTCGCCTTCGACCAGCAGCGGTAAACACCTGTTGACGGCAGTGCGCTGGGGCATGGCTGACGTGAATGTCAGCCATGCCCTTCGCATTTTTAGGCGTGATTCCGTTCTGAGCGAGTTCGCAGCCCTGATAGCGTGAACGCTCCATGCCGATGGATTGTTTATGCGCCGTTATCTCGTTCTGCTTTTATGCTTCGCTTGCACAGTCGCCCAGGCGGCCACCTCGTTACGCGTCGGCAGCAAGGTGTTGACCCTCGGCGACAGTGCAACCAGGGTGCAACAGCTGATGGGCGAGCCGACCACGCGCGCCTTTACGTTTCAGCAAGTGAATGGCATGCCGGACAATCAACTGGCGCCAGCGGAAGAATGGCAATACGCGCAGGATGGGAAGACGGAAATCATTACCCTGGTCGGCGGCAGGGTGGTCAAGTTCGATACGCTTTACGAGTGATCATTTGTCCATCGCAAGCAAAGAACAGGAACGCAAAGGCCCGTATCTCAGCACGAGCTTTTACGATGGGTCGATCTGTGTGTTTCGGCCGTTACCGTCCCCGCGTCGCAACGGCGGGAGGGACTCTCGAGGCTCGGCGAGCCGGCACCAGCACTGCTCCCTGACCCAGTGCCAAGACGATCAACGCACCGGCAACCAGATACAGCGCCGGCAAATGGTTCATTTCAAAATAGCGCATCAGTAAAACGTTCAAGCCGATGGCCAAACCCGCTCCGGCAGCCGTGCCTGCGCCGGCGATGACCAGGTTTTCAATCTGAAAGTAACGCAGGATATCCTTGCGTCGCGCGCCCAATGCGCGCCGCACGCCAATCTGATGATGGCGTTGACCTACCCAGAAGCTGGTCAACCCGACGATGCTGGCTGCCGTGATCCCGAGCAACACCAGGCAGATACCGCCCATCAGAATCGCCATGCCTATATCCGCACGATAAGCATGCGCACGGACATCGGCGAAGGATTCCACGCTATCGTCGTCTAGCACCCGCATGGGGTTGACGGCATACAAGGCGGCCGGCACTTCTTTCATGGCTGCAGCCAGCCGGCCGGGCTTGGCGCGTACGACATACAGCAAATCTGCTCTATCCAGGCGTACCGGTTCGATGGCCGAATACCACGCGAAACCATTTGTCCAGCGCGAGGTTCCTGGAACCTGCAGCCTTTCCACCACGCCGACGATCGTGCTTGGAGAAGCGCTGCCATCGAAATAGACCTGCCTGCCGACAGCCTGGCCATCCGGAAAGAGTCGGTCGGCAAGCGCCTTGGTAACGATGGTCGTTGGGCTTTGCCCACCCGCCTGGCTGCGTCGGTGCTGCACGTCCGAGGCGCTGAAGTTCTGCCCCGCGACCAGCTTCAGGCCAAGTGTGGGTATGGCGTGGTCGTCGGCAAAATAAATGTTCGTGTGCAATAACGTGCCGGGGTTGTCCGTGCCGGGCTTTTGCGAAACCGTGCTCGTGTGAGAAGAAGGGTATAGCGGCAAAGAATTCATCGGACCTGCTGCTGCCACGTCCGGCAAACCGCGCAAGGTGGCGAGATCTTGCAGCAGCATGCTATCAAGCTTGTCCGTGCTGGCTGCGTCGGACCCTGCAGGCGCCCCTACCCACATTTGAGATACCAGAAACAGATCGCTTTCGTTCAGGCCAGTGGGGCGATCGATGCGGGCCATACGTTCGCCGATGATGAATAGCGCGTTGCAGACGATCGCCAAGGTGAGAGCGATCTGCAAAGCAATCAACGCGACGCCGAACGTGTGCTTGCGGAGTGCTGCGATGATGGGGTGAAGTCGCATGGCAGGTCCTCGCGTCAAGCGCTTTTCAGTTGCAAGGCGGGATGTATTTTGGCGACTCGCAAGGCAGGGTAGAGCCCGGCCAGGATCGTCGCGGTCACCGCCAATAGCAGCGTGTATAACAGGAGCCAGGTGTCTATGCGGGCCAGCCCCGCAATGTCGGTCGGCAACACCTTGCCCACGCAGGCAACGCCAACAATGGTGAGCAAAAGTCCCAATACGCCGCCTGCGGCGCCGATGATTCCCGCCTCCGTGATGAACTGCGCGTAGATCGCCGTGCGTGGCGCTCCAAGTGCCCGCCGAAGGCCAATCTCGCCGCTGCGCCTCATGAACTTGGCCAGTAGCAACCCGATGGTGTTGGCCAGGCATACCGCCATCAGGCCCAAGGCGATCACTAGCGACAGCTTCGTGTCAGGCGGTACGACCTGTTCGAAGTCGAGCCATTCCGGAACGTTGCGCAAGCGGATGTTCGGCGCCCACCCGAAGCGGCCAGCTTGCTGTTGCAGTGCGCTGTAGTGGTACAAATATTCGTGGTAACTGGCTACGGCGTCTTTGTTGTCCAGTTCCACCATATAGGCGATCCACGCGCACGAGGAGTGCTGCAAGCCGACGAAGCCTGTTTCGGCCGGAGGCTGCGCGCAGTTGATGCTTCCCTGGTTGGTGATGCCCGCATCGATGGATCGGGTAAACGGTAAAAAGAGGTCGTGGCTGTTGCTGTCGAATCCGCCGCCGTTATTGACGACGTCGTAGAAACGAGGTTGTGGATCCCAGTTGTCCAGTACGCCGATGACGCGGTAGTCCTTGCCCTCGATGTTTAGGGTGCGGCCAACGCTGTTGGCGCCGCCAAACAACTTTTCGTTGAGTTTGCTGCTGATGACGGCGACGGCTGCATGCTGGGCATCGTCTTGTGCGGTCCATCCACTGCCATATTTGAACGGCACGTCGAGCATGGGGAAAAATTCGCTATAAACGGCGTGTCCATCGACATTTACCGGATGCGCGCGTGCGTCGCTGGGTACTATCGAGGGGGAAATTTCATACATGGCGGACTGCAGCGTGGCGCGATGGTCGCGCATCAGTTGCATCGCATCCAGATAATCCATGGCGTCCGGCGGCTCGCTGCTATTCAGGTGTGCCTTGGGCCCAAACATGTCCAGCTGGGGTACAAAAAGTTTCGACGACTTCCAGGGAATCGGGTCGCCGGCCACCGCCCGAAACACGGCATAGGTCGTCATCGAAGAGGCAACCCCGACGGCGATGGCCAGCACCATGAGAGCGGTGAGGCCAGGGCTCTTTCTCAAGCTCAGCAAAGCCAATTGGAAGTAATAGGCGAACATGCGTTACCCGTAGAAAAAGAAATTTGGCGCGAAATACGGAATGTCGCATGCGACGCCAAATGCGAGAGGTCGGGTGATCGGATCGGCATCGCCCGGATAGAGCCTCATCCGGATTCACTGCCAATACTCGATAGCATCCTGCGGAAAGCCGTGTCGATACGTTCCAGATCATCCGGCCGCAGATGGCACGGGTCCTTCCCACGGTGTGGGGCCGAGCTTTTCACGGCCGTTGTACAACCTGTCTCGCATGGGGCCGTCGGCCGCTACGAAATGGAAGAACATCTGGCACCAGATGCCGGATGGCAAGGGATTGCGCCAATGGGGCAGGTCAATTCCCCGATAGATGAGTGCATCGCCAATGTCGAGATGGACGGGAATGTCCTGCCCGTCGCGCTCCAGGAAGATCGGCCAGATGCCGTTGGAGTTTCTATGTCCTACGGTCAGCGTCGCGCTTATTTCACACGCGCCGTGATCGATGTGTTTGGGCAACGTGGACTCGGTTGTGTAGATCCGTGCGTAAGAATAGGTAGGAAGTAGCGTCTTTCCGATCGCCAGACCCAATGCACTTCCTACATTCGGCAGAAGCGCTTCACTGAGAGCATCGGCATATCTGTCAAGGGCATTTGCGTACTCGTATACCCGATAGAAGCCGGGTATTCCTACATAGGACGTGTAATATCGAAAGGCGACGTCGAGAAGATCGCGGGAAAGCAGTTTCTCGTATATCGCATATCCGCGTTCGGAAAAATCCGACGATAAGCTGGATGCCAGTTCGCCTTCGACGACGTTCATGTAGTCCTCCTTGCGATGTACTGTGCGACATTTTGTCGCTCCTCTTTCAGCATGACACCGTCGTGGTTCGAGACCAGCGTATTTGGCGCGCCGAATGAGCATTGATCATGCTCGACGTTGCCGAACGTTTTCAAGAGTGTCGTTCGTTGGTGAACGATCATCACAT
Source organism: Dyella mobilis (assembly GCF_016904945.1). GTDB lineage: Bacteria > Pseudomonadota > Gammaproteobacteria > Xanthomonadales > Rhodanobacteraceae > Dyella_B > Dyella_B mobilis. Next base: position 1,339,280 of record NZ_JADIKF010000040.1, on the reverse strand, counting down.
AAAAATCACGTCTGCTTTTTTCTACTTCATCGAGCTGCAATTAGCTTGATTTTCGAATGCATTAACGCCCGGAACATTTTCTCGCCTGATGGGCCAATGCAGTTCTGTAAATCGTGGCGCAGTAGATAAAGAAATAAATTCGACTCGGTTTGCTTCGCACTTCCAGCAGCAAAAGTGCTGCATGGGCAGGGGCAGGGAGATGCCGATATGGGAAGGGAGTGCATGGATGAGCGATGAAGTTCTTTTGATCCCTGTCACTGACTGCGATGGCGGCGGCACGAGTGCGGCCAGTCGAGGATCTCTTGTTTTCAAGGAATTGAATGAAGGTGAGTTTTTTAGAGAAGGCTATGCCTTTGGCGGCTGCAATGCGCAAGTGAGCGCGCGAACGCCGGGCTCCGCATTCCGCTGAAAATTAAGGCTTCCGCGCGTCGAGGTGCTGTGGGCACGATGCCTCGAGCCTCACTTCGAGTGCTTCAGGAACTGCTGCCCTTCGATTCAGCATTTCGATGCTTCCCATGCTGCGGAGTGTTGGAGCGTAGAGAAAAATCGCTTTCGTCGTAGTTGATCGGTGCCAGTCAAATCGAATTTCAAAATCGCTGTGCGCGCGGGTTATGTGCAAGGAGATGCAGATGGACTCCCCATTCGAGGATCTGGTCGCAGAGTTGAGGAAGAGCGGCTTGGACCGGAGCCGGGCCCTCAAGTATTTGCTCGATCAAGGTTGGGACGCCGGTTATGCGAACCGGATTATCGAGGCTGAGGGCAAGGTCGAACGGTCGGCTCCAGGAGATCGCCCTGATCCTGATCTGTCAGGGTGCCAGAATGTCACCGTGAGTCAAGGCCGCGAGATAAAAGTCCTGATGCGCAGTCACAAGCCGCGCGCCTATTTGTTTGGCGACTTTCTCGACCGCTTCGAATGCGACAAGCTGATCTCTGAATCCATCGGCCGGATGCGCAGGTCCTCTGTATACACCGAGGACGATGCCGGTGAGACGCAAGCCGTGGCGTCCTACAACAGGACGAGCAACCAGACCACTTTCAGTCCCGGTGAAAACGCCTTCGTAGATCAGGTTTATGAAGCTGTTTCAAAGCTCATCCATTGGCCGATCAGCCACATGGAGCGCATGCAGGTCATTCAATATCAGGCTGGGGGAGAGTTCACTCCCCATCACGACTATTTTCTCGACAATCCGGATGGATCGCCGACCATGCCGTGGCAGCGGGTGGGGACCTTCCTGATCTATCTCAATGACGTGCCGCTTGGAGGCTCGACCTTCTTTCCCGGAGCGGGCGTGGAGTTCATTCCTCACCAAGGGAATGCGTTGCTTTTCACCTATGAGAAGGGTGATTTCCACCGGGAGCTTTCTCTTCATGCAGGAACCCCCGTAGGGCGCTCCAGCAAATGGCTCGTCAATATCCTGTTGACGGATTGCCCCATCAAAAACGCCAACTAGATCCAAAGCAGGGAGCTGGATAGTTATGAGTTTTGAATTGGCGGGGCAGCTCATTTTTCCTGGAGAGGCAGCGCTTGGGCTGTCGCGTGCCATTGCCGGGAAATATTTTTCGTCCATAGCGGAAAAATTGCTTTCACGCGCGAAAGCGGCCGGCGTGCCGGACACTTTGCTGGCTTTGCTTCACGAGGTTGGCGGCACGTCGCCGGCGCGCTGGGTTCCCGAACTCGAGATTGCCCAGGAGCTCATGCGGAAGGATGCCATTGCCGAAGCGATTATTCACCTGGCGCTAGTAAGTTGGCCCGAAGATTTCAAGTGCTCGCTGGACATTCCTGATACCGCAAATTTTGCAATAAATGGTGTGTCCGTTCTTTGCAAAGGAAAGACCGCCTTTCGTTCCCGTGGAGCGGACCTGATCATTGAAACCATGGGCGATACGTGGGTTATCAAAGACCCGCGGCGGCTGTCGCCAGGTGTGGATTCGAGCGTCGTCGTCGCGCAGACGGGCAATTTGCCGGAAACGCGCCATACGAATCAGGGTATCTACTGTCTTCGCCCACGCTTTCCGAATGGCTACCCGCCTCGACCGGTATCGAAAGACGAGCCAGGCTCCAACGTACCTGTCGAAGAAGTGGGTAAGTTGAATGAGGCATTTTCGATATTTAAAGATGACGCTCCGGACTATTACAACTGGATCACGGCCGTTGCGGCAGGGGCCTTATTGGGCGAGGGGCGCGGCTTCGAATCGAGCTCGAAGGTGTATCCCGGCTTGATCTTTCTTGGGAAAGATACGAGCCAACATCCCTATGTGGAGAAGCTGATAGAAGTTGCCGTTCTTCAATACCTGTATCAGGCACACATGATCTGCGATCTCTACGATCCGGACGACGAAGGGGTGGCCTATAACCCGGTGCGCAACAACTATTGGACAGCCAGAAAGGCGCTGGTCAGTGCGGTGAAGTCCGCCAATATGATTTTTGCGCTCGATCTGATCAACCGTGGGTCGCGTGCAAAGGGTCATCTTGGTCTGGCGATATCCAAGTACCGGTTCAACCTGGAAGTCGAGTGCGCGGGTGTGTTGAACGGCGCCAGAGGTTTGAACGAAAACGGAATGGGTCTGTGGGAGATCATCCAACGGACGGTGAACACTCGGTCTCTCACAACCGCGGTAGCGGGCTGACGGATCGAACATGGATCTGCGAAAGGCGCAGGTGCCTGTCGCCAGCTAGGCGACACATTTTAGGAGTCTAAGTTATGAGCGAGAAAGCCAAGAGTTCCGTGTCGCTCGAAGAAGCGGCTTCCCGGCTGGTTCTGCGTGAGTTGACCGATATCGAAGCGAGCGACATCTTCGGTGGCCAGAAAGCGGACTGGGGTCGCGTCACCGTGGGTCCGGCCACCCCGGCTGCCTGATGGTGGAGGATGCGCTGGGTATATTCCAGCGCATCCTTTTACCGCTTTGAAGTTCGCACGTGGAAGGTGCCGCGCATTTGATTTTTCAGGTTGCGGCGGTGCCGGGAAAAAGCGTCCGGTGAGTTGACGGGAGGTTTCGCCGTGGAAGTGCATACACTCTTTGTCGTGGTAAAGCTCGCTGAACGATGCAATATCAAGTGTTCCTATTGCTACTACTATTCGCCTTCCCACGCGGATGTGTATGACCGTCCGGTGTTGATGCCGACACCCACTTTGGACCGTTTGGCCGATTTCTTGGCCGAGACCGCGGCTTTCCGTGATTTGTCAACGCTGGTCATCGCTTTCCACGGCGGCGAGCCCACATTGATGAGGCCGGCAATCGTTGATCGATTCGCCAGCGATTTGAGAAGCCGGCTTCCCGCCAAGACCGTATTGCGGCTCGCCGTGCAAACAAACGGGGTTTTTCTGCCGCCGGGTTGGCTGGACATCATTAAGAAGCACGATATTCACGTTGGCATCAGCCTCGACGGCAGGAAGCCACAGCATGATCTCCATCGAGTCGATCACAAGGGCAGGGGAACCTATGATCGAATCCTTCGAAACATTCGGATGCTGCAGGAGACGTTGCCCAATCACACCGCAGCGCTGGGAGCCATTTCCGTTCTCAGCCCCGATACGGATGTTTTGAGTCTTTACCGTCACGTCTCCGAAGACATCGGTATACGAAGAATAAAATTACTGCTTCCCGATCAGACCCACGACACCGCGGTCGCCTCGGTGGGCCACAATCACGACTATTCGGCAGGTCTAAGCGCTACGTTCGATTACTGGATGATGAATCATCTCGATCTCGTCAATGTGGAAATGTTCGATCGGGTCGTGAGGAGCATCATGCTTTCCCGCGCGCGAAGCCGCCTGACTCCGAAATCGCCATCAGCAGCCATTGCCGTACTGAGCAACGGGGAATTCAGGATCGCAGATGAGTACATGGTGACGGACCAATGGTTCAAAGGCCAGCTGAAATTGAGCATCTTCTCAAACACCTTCGATGACTGGTTCGAGCAGGCGTCGGTAAAGGAGGTGTGGTCGGCTGATCATGGCATTCCAGCGAAATGTCTTGGATGCGAATACGCCACGAGTTGCGCGGGCGGCGAGGTCGCCAGTAGGTATTCGTCGCTGAACGGGTTCGACAACCGATCGGTACATTGCCAGACGCTTTGGGGTCTGCATCAGCACATTTCAAACCGACTTTTGCGCGCCGAAGATGTCGATCATGCGGCCGCGACAGCGTGATTGGACGGCGGCATTTCGTGGCCGACCAATGCCGTTCACTTTGGATCTCAAAGTATGGCGCCGTGAGCGGGCCGTTTCTTTCATGCTGAAGACGGCGGTCAAGTAAATGGAGGGCCGGTCTGACTTGCCGGGTAGTGGGCGGTCGTCGAACCTGTTTCGACACGAAGCGCTGAAGTCGCGGCTTCTTCCGGAGTGGTATGTGCCTAGATCGACGCATCGGCCGTTTGATCGATGGTTGAGGAAATGGCCCCCTGCTTTGTGGCTCGTAGTTCTGGTGCTTCTAAGTACGCCAATGTTCGGTTTGAAGTACGAGCGGAATCGCCGGGTTCCGGCGGAATCGTTGCAGAGCATTCAAAAGCTCCCGCTACACCAGGATGAATGTATCGCCGAAGCCAGGTCGCCTGGGACGTCGTCGTTCATCGTGCGCGGGCGCGATCATTCCGATATTGAAGATGGGGAACTTTGGATTTCCAGTGATGGTTCGTCGACCGAGCTAAGAGTGCGGCGCGCGTGCGATATTGCCATTCGCGGCGATGCAGTTTTGATTGTCGTTGAAAATCCCGGAGCATCGGATGCTCGAGCGGCGTGGTTGACGGTAAAGCGCGATAAAACCTTGCTCGGCTGGATGTTTAGCGGCCGCCATTTCGGCAGGTGACGTAGATGTTCAAATATTTACTCAGACTATTTAGACGCCGCTCCGTGCCGATGATTCTCCAGGCAGAGGCCAACGAATGCGGCATTGCATGCCTGGCAATGATATTTCGTGCGCACGGCGTAAATATCGGCATGAGAGGTATGCGGGATAAATTCCCCCCTTCGCCGCACGGGGCGAGTGTGCGTGAACTGATGCAGATCGGGCGCTTGATGAACTTTCGCGCGACCGCCTATCGCATCGATCCGGAGAACCTGGGAGAGATGTTGTCGCCGTGCGTGGTTTTGATGGATGTATCCCACTTCATGGTTCTCACGCGGCTTGGCACGGATGGAATCAATCTGCACGATCCTGCGGAAGGAGAGGTAAGTCTCGGCTTCCGGGAGTTCGCCAACAGATTTACGGGGGTGGTGATCGATCTCCGGCCTTCGGGGAGGTTCGATGACGCGCAAAAGCCCGAGCGCTCCAATGTATTTCGGTTTCTCGTCTCGGGCTTCGTTTCCCAGCGGTTGAGGGTGTCGGTGATCTTGCTTCTTGCCTTGATTTTGGAGGTCCTGTTCGCGGTCAGCCCGCTGCTCGTTCAGACTTTTACCGATAGCGTGGTTCCTTCCTCCGACTATCATCTGGCGTGGCTGCTGATGGGCGGATTTTCTCTCGTTGCGTTGCTTCAGCTGGCCTTTGGCTTGTATCGAGGACTGCTTTTGAGTCGTCTTTCCGAGCACCTGTTCGTGGAATGGAATATAAGGATTGGCGAAGCGCTCATGTCGCTTCCCTATGCTTTTTTCATGCGTCGCGCAGCTACGGATGTGTACTCGCGGTTCCGCTCCATTGACAACATACAGAGAACGGTCACGACAAAATTCGTCGAATCCGCCCTGGATGGCATCGGTGTGGTTTTTACGCTCACCATGATTGTCATTTATTCGAAAATATTGGCCATCTTTACGGTGCTTACGGCTATCGTCTATGCCGGATCGAGACAGTTGACCGTGGATCGGGCCAGAAAGGCTGAGCGGCACGAGATCCGCGAAACCTCCCAGCAGCATGGGAGGCTTTTGGAGATGCTGAATGCGATACACACCATCAAGAGCGGTGGCATGGAGGCCATCCAGCTCTCGCGCTATGAAGCCAGGACCCGGGCTGCCGCCCACGCTTCGGCGACGCTGCAGATGTGGACGTTTACGTCGTCGGCCATTGCAAAATTCCTCATTCAGTTCCATACCGTCATTGCTATCGGCCTCGGGTCGATCGTGTGTATGCGTGGACAAATGACGTTCGGCATGGTTATCGCGTACGTCAGTTATTCCACCCAGTTCATAGATCGCTCCACGAAGGTCAGCGACGTAGTGGCCGACAGCCGATTGGTGAAGATTCACGCTGAGCGCCTTTCCGACATCGTCGATGAAAAGAAAATGGTGCCCGGTGTTGTTCATCTTCCGTTTGGCGATGCCATCGGCATTCGGGTCGAGAATCTTTCATTTGGGTACGGCAATCACGACGACGACGTCATCGCGAATGCTTCATTTTCCATCGAGCCGGGTGAGTGCGTGGCCATCGTCGGAAGGTCGGGTCTCGGCAAGTCGACGTTGATGAAACTGATGAATGGGCTACTTGTGCCAAAAAGGGGCGAAATCCTCTATGACGGCATTTCGGTGTCGAGCATCAGTCCGGTCGATCTCCACAATTCCGTGGCGACGGTTTTGCAGGACGACCAGCTGTTCGGCGGAACGATTTTCGAAAACATCGCTTCGTTTGCGCCTCAATATGATCGGGAGCGCGTGATTGAAGTGGCGAAACGAGCAGAAATACACGACGAGATCATGCAGATGCCCATGGGTTACGAAACGGGCGTGATCAACATGGGCAAGTCGCTGTCTGGTGGGCAGAAGCAGCGGATACTGTTGGCCAGGGCGCTGTATCGACGTCCACGCCTGCTTTTTCTGGATGAGGCTACGAGCCATCTGGATTCAAGGAACGAGCAAGCGATTAACCGGGCCATTTCCGCACTGCGGATTACCAGGGTGATCGTTGCGCACCGAGCCGACACGATCCGCATGGCCGAGAGGGTGATCGATTTGGCTGCATTTTGCGCGGGATACGCATCGGAGGCCAGTCATGTATAAAGGCGGCCGAGTCGTCTTGGTTCCGGCCATCGATCTTCATTCCGGCTACCACGGCATGCTTCTGGAAATCGACCACGTGTCGTACGCGGTTTCCGATCCAGACCACGTATTCTTAGCCGACGGCACGATTGAATCGCCCTATGCTAACGAGCATCTGGGTGAATTTATCAATTGGCACGGCGGTTGCCAGTCCATCATCGTGCATTCGGCGCGGTTGCCCGTGATTGGAACGAGGCATTGGGTTATCGATACGGATGATTTGCTCTTGGCGCCGTTGTGCGGAAGGACGTATCTAGACAGGGAATTTGGTGAAAGGCTTTCCCGGTGGGACGAGGAGTCGTTCATCGGCACCACGACGAGGCGCGCGGAGGTGATGCTCAGTGCATACGCGCATCCATCGTGTGCGGGGGTTATTTTTCGGGGAGATCCGGACCGGAGTTTTCGGCGCGCCAGGTTCTGGTTCCAGCGGATGGGTTTGGTCGAGCTGGGCGAGCGCTATCTCGAAAAGGTGACTGTCGTTCAACCCGCCGGGAGGCCCGTGCACGATCAACTTCTCCGCGAAAAGTGGCGCGTTGGAACCGCAGCGCGGGTTCTATTCTGCGGAAGGGACTTCGAGTCGAAGAACGGCCTGCTGGCTTTGCAGGTTATGGATGAAATGGCGCGTCAATTCCGCGACGTTCAATTCACTTATATTGGCCAATTGCCCGCGGATGTCTTGGACGGTTTCGCTCACCTGGCGGCGCGGTTGCAGCATTTCCCCCGTCTCGATCGCAAAGGCGTCTTGCGAGAGATGGAGCGTTCTCACATTTTTTTTCATCCTTCGAAGTTTGAAACCGTGGGCATGTCGCTGGTGGAGGCTGCCAGTTGCGGCATGGCAGTGATTACCGCGTCCGGCCCCACGCTGGAAATGTCCGAGGCCTTATTCTCTGCAGGCGGAGCCATCTTGTTCGATCGCAGCGAAAGCCCGCTTTCTGCCGAGCAGGTTTTTTTCGGGCGGGCGCTTCAAGCGTTGCTGGAAAACCCGGCGTCAGCCAGGGAAATGGGCTTGTTCAATCACCAAAGGGCGTCCTCGGGTCAAGCATCGTTCGCGGCTCAGGTCGAAAAAATTTCGAAGGTCTATGAGAAAGCCATGCAATACGAAGGTGATCCGCTCGGCTTGGAGGTCGCTCAAGAGGCACCCGGAACGGGCGTAATCATCGTCAGCTCCCGCGAGTTGTGCGAGGAAAAATCAAGATATATCGACGCCATGCAGATCAGGTCTCTGCGGGTTGAATTGTGACGGGCGATTTCGGGGTGGTGTCCCGATGTTTTTGCCCGTTATCCAGCGAGGCTTGGCCCAAGGCCAATGCCTGCTTCAGGCTACCCGCACGCCGCTGGGGAAGGCATAAACACGGCCGGCGGGTTCTTCCTGGCGGCCGGTGATCCAGCGCCATGGCGGGGAAACACCGTATTTTGCGAGCAGGTCGTAGATGCGCTCGGTGACCCCGTCGCGCAGGCTCATCGGCGAGCGATCCTTGATGGTGTTGGCGCGGTCCAGAAATTCGATCCAGAACTCGGCACCCTGGTTGTCCTGCAGCAGGCGCGGAACGATGCGCCCGAGGTTGGCGAGTTCCTGTTCGATTTCTTTGTGGGTGAGGAGCACGGAAACACGTCCTTGGCGGCCGGGGTAAGAGCTATGACGTATGACCCGGCCATTTTTGAAATGCCCCCTTCAGCGTCCCTGGAGCCCCGATTACCCGGACCCGGCAGGCCGGGCAGGGCGCCCGACTCTATCGGTCTGGCTAGACAGCCTCGTGACAGCTTGTCGATTTCCGGCGACGCGCTTCGTCGCCTTACAAAGCGCCGATAGTGGCGGTCACCAACGGAACCCGGATCATGACCTTGAAGCTCTATGCACACCCCTTTTCTTCCTACTGCCAGAAGGTGCTGGTGGCCCTCTACGAAAACGGTACGCCGTTCGAGTGGCGCACGGTGTTGTACGACAATGCCGAGGTGATGGCGGAGTTCGCCGGGTTGTGGCCCTTGAAGCGCATGCCGGTGCTGGTCGATCGGGGGCAGACGGTGGTGGAGGCGACCATCATCATCGAACACCTGGGCCTGCATCATCCCGGGCCTGTATCGCTGCTGCCGAAGGACCCGGCGGCCGCGCTGGAAGTGCGCTTGATGGATCGCTTTTTCGACAATTACCTCAGCACGCCCGCGCAGAGGATCGTGGCCGATGCGCTGCGTCCGGAAGACGTGCGTGATGCGTATGGTGTGACCTACGCGCGTGAGCAACTGGAAACGGCTTATGCGTGGCTGGACCAGACCATGGCCGGTCGCGAGTGGGCGGCGGGGGATCGCTTCAGCCTGGCCGATTGCGGCGCGGCGCCGTTCCTGTTTTATGCAGACTGGACGCATCGCATCGATCCGTCCTTCCACAACGTGATTGCCTATCGGCAGCGGTTGCTGGCGCGCCCGTCGTTTGCGCGCGCCGTGGACGAGGCGCGGCCTTATCGCCCGCTGTTTCCGCTGGGGGCGCCGGATCGCGATTGAGCGTTCAGGCCACTGCCGGCAACAAGGTTTCGGCGAACGCGGCGTTGACGGTTTCGGCGATCAGCCTGGCCAGTTCGGCATAGGTGCCGGCGCGCGGATGGCGGTGGCGCTTGGGGGCCTGCTCGAGCAGGTCCTCACCTTCGCAATGCGCATACACGCAGGCGCGCGGGGCATCCAGGAAAAGCTGGACTTCGACATAGATTGGCGGCATCTCGCCGTCCATCGCCGACGGCCCGATCAGGATCGTCACGGCGCGATGGCCGCGGCGGCGCAGGTGCCGCATGGATTCTTCCAGCTCCACGATCATCGTGTAGCTTTCCGGCAGCATCAGGTAGCGCAGCAGGTTGCCTTCCACTTCGGCGACCGCCTTGCGGGCCTCCATCTCGATGCGCCCCAGGAAGCCCATGCGCAGGTCCTGGCGGGTGTAGTGCAGCGGCATGGTGGACACCTGGGTGTCGTTCTTGCGCACGATCCAGGAGTGGTTGACCCGCTCGAAGCGGATGCCTGCCTCGTCGTAGCTCTGCCGGCAGTGCTCGGCGCTGATGCTGGCATGCGCCGCCCAGGCGGCTTTGAGATAGGCGAGGTTCGGGCGCGTGCTGATCATGCAAGTCTCCGGCTAAGGCCTGGCGGGGTGCCGCAGGCCGGTCCAGGGAATGTATCGGCGGGTCTGGGGGAAACTTCAGCGCTGACCGGCCCAGGGTGCTTCACCCGTTGCAGGCCGCCCCCGTCATGCCAGCACTCAGTTGGACAGCCTCTGGGCTTCCCGCTCTTTGCGTGCGCGCTTGACGGCGTACATGCGTGCGTCGGCCGCGGCGATCAGGGCCTGGGGATCGGTGCAATCGGGCTCGGAAATGACGGTGCCGATGCTGGGCCCGGCATAGTCGAGCACGGTGTCGTCCAGCCGGAACCGGCCGCTGGTGGCCTGCTGCAGCCGCTCCAGCAGGGCACTGGCGGTGGTCAGTGCATCGCTACGCCTGCTGGTGGCCAGCACCACGAATTCATCGCCACCCAGTCGCGCGGCGAAGTCGCCGCTGCGCAGTACGCCCTGTAGGCGACCGGCGATCGCTTCCAGAAAGCGGTCGCCGATTTCGTGTCCGTAACGGTCGTTGATGGCCTTGAATTTATCCAGGTCGATAAACGCCACTACCAGCGCGTATTCATCGGCCCGATAAAGCCTCAGGCGTTGTTCCATGTCCTGCATCAGCGCGCGCCGGTTGGGCAGGCGCGTCACCGTATCGGTCAGCGCGCTGGCCGCAAGGGAGTTGTTGGCATCGCTCAGCTGCTGCACCAGCCGCTCGCGGTCCAGTTGTTGGCCGATGAGTTGGGCGAACAGTTTCAGCACGCTTTCGGTGTTGTCGTTGAAGGGCACGTGCTGGCTGCTGGCGGCGCAGAGGGTGCCGTACAGCACGCCGCCTTCAGTGTGGACCGGGCTGCTGGCATAGGTGGCAATGCCCAATGCCCGCGCGGCTTCGCAATCGCCCCAGGACTGGCTTACGTCGTCGGAATAGAAGCGCCCGTCATCCAGCGCACGCTTGCACAGAGTGCCCTCCCAAGGGACGTCCAATCCCTCGGGAATTTGCATCTGGTGCGTGTTGCGCGCAAACAGGATGTGCTGGACGCCGGCTGGGGAATCGATCGTGGTGAGATAGGTCGATTCCAGGCCCGTCGTCGCCTGCAGCATTTCCAGCAAGGGGCGCACCAGCTCTTCCAGCGAACGTGCCCGCGTGATGGTCGCGGCGAGGTGGGCCATTAGCTCCGGTGGGCGAGGGGTCGGCGTTTGGTTCATGGGGCCATTGCTGAGAGGTGAAGTGCCGTGGCGGCAAACCTATCAAAGAGCAATGGGGGCCGCCAGAGCGGCCGCGTGCGGCAGGCATCGTGGCACACCCCGCACGGTGGTCAATGCGGGGTGCGGCAGGTGCGGACGGGTTCAGCTGTGCAGGCTGGTGTGCTGCGAATACATCGCGTGCCAGTGGCCGTCTACATAGACGAAGATATCCGATGAGCGCACGCCCTTCTGCGGGCCCAGCTTGAGGTCATAGAAGGTCACGACGGCGGTGTCGCCGCGAATCGTCACGGCGCTGCCGTAGGGGTGTTCCTGGCGGTACGTTTCCATTTGCTGCTGGGCCTTGGCCAGGTCGGTACCTTTGCGCGTGGCCGCGTTGGCGATAATGGCCTGCTTGTCGTGTGCCATCCCGGTGTCGCCGATCGAGCGGTACTCCGGCAGCAACATCTGGTCCAGCCAGGCCGTATTGCCGGACAGTTCGGCGATGCTCCAATGCTGATCCACGGCCATCACCGCCGCTTCGCTGTGTTGGGTTTCATCGGAGGGGGCGTTCATCGCATCCTGAGCCTGTGCATCCATCGCCTGCGCGTGCAGGAAGATGGCTATCAGCGCCACGAGAACGGCCGTGCTTATCCATGAAAGGCGATGGGCAAAGATCGTCATGATGCATCTCTATGGGTGGAAGAAGTGCACGCAGCCTGCTTCTTGCAGGCCGGACGGCGCATGGGTTTTGTGACCAGGACCGTCTTCGTGGGGTAAGCGGTAGGTGGGCGTGGGTAAGCGGTAGCCATGCTTTTTCCGCACGGAAGAGGGCTCCGGTCGCACCCAAGGATTGCTACAGTTCGTACACTGGCGGCAGCGTACGCCGCGTCAGGTCTTTGCCGTGATGACTCCATCCACCTACGCAGCCAAGTGGAAAACCGTCGGCCTTGCCGTCGCGTTCTGGACGATGCTGGCGTTGTCGTATGCGGCCAGTTCGGTGTTCGGTTCGATCAGCGAAGGGCACCCGATGCCTTGGTTTCGCGCACTGTCCTGGAATTTCTCCGACTTTTATTTGTGGATGCTGCTGACGCCGCTGGTGGCGTGGCTGGGAAGATTGGGGGCGCAGAACTGGCGACGGTTCTGGTTGCTGCATCTACCCGCGAGCGTCGTGCTGGCCGTGGCGCAGAGCGTGGCGATGCTGTTGATTTTTTGGGCGTTGTGCGGGCCCAATCCGAGAGGGCACGTCTATACGTTTGCCGACCTGCTGCGCAATGAGGGCATCTACAAATGCCACCTCGCTCTGCTGACTTACTGGTTGATGCTGGTGGTGTTACGCGGCATGGCTTCGCGCCATTCGCTGAAAGACGAGCGCCTGCGCAATGCGCATCTGGAAACGCAGCTGGCGCAATCGCAACTGCAGGTCTTGCGCATGCAGTTGCAGCCGCATTTTCTGTTCAACACGCTTAACGCTATCTCGGCGCTGGCGCTGGCCGATCCGCCGCAGGCGAAGCTGATGATCGTGCGCTTGAGCGATTTTCTGCGCCTCACCTTGGAAGAACATCACACGCAGCAAGTGACGCTGTCGCGCGAGGTACAGTTTCTGGAAGCTTACCTGGGCATCCAGAAAGTGCGTTTTCAGGATCGCCTGGTGACGCATCTTGATGTCGGCGACACCGGCAATGCCATGGTGCCTAGCCTGATCCTGCAGCCGCTGGTGGAGAATGCGCTGCGCCACGGATTGTTGGCGAAAACCGGCGGCGGCGAATTACGCATCCTGGCGCGCCGGATCGAAGGCAATCTGCACGTGCAGGTGGAGGACGACGGCCTGGGCTTGCCGGTGACCGGACCGAAGGAAGGCGTGGGCCTCAGCAATACGCGCGCCCGCCTGCGTGCGATGTTTGGCGAAGCGGCAAGCGTGGTTCTTTGCAGCCGCCAGAGCGGAGGTACCCGGGTGGAGCTGTGCTTTCCCTTCGTGGAGTGCAGGCCGTGAACGCTCCGCGCTTGCGCGCCTTGCTGGTGGATGACGAAATGCTTGCACGCCTGGCGGTGCGGCAGGCGCTGGCGACGCACGCGGATATCGAAGTGGTGGGCGAGTGCGGCAACGTGCACGAGGCGAAGCAGGCCATGGTGGCGCTGGCGCCGGACTTGCTGTTCCTGGATATCCAGATGCCGGGCGGCGACGGCTTCCGGCTTTTGCGCGACGCGCATCCGGCCGATTCGCTGCCGCTGGTGGTATTTACCACCGCGTTTGCCGAGCATGCGCTGCGGGCCTTCGACGCCAACGCCATCGACTACGTGCTCAAGCCGATCGACCAGGTGCGCTTCGACCAGGCCATGGACCGGGTCAAGAAACATTGGCGCGGACTGCAGGCACAGCAGCGGCCGGCCGAGACGAACGGGGGATACCTCAAGCGCATCAGCGTGCAAGTGGCCGAGCACAGCACCTTGATCGCGGTGGGCGATATCGACTGGATCCGCGCCGACGACAACTATGTGCGGATTCACGTGGGCAGTCACACTTATCTGCATCGCGAAACGCTGCGGCGCCTGAGCGAATCGCTGGACCCCAATCACTTCCTGCGCATCCATCGCAGCATCGTGGTCAACATCGACCGCATCCGCGAAGTGCACACGCTGTTCCAGGGCCACGCCGAAGTGGTGCTGCACGACGGCACCCGGCTGGACATGAGCCGCCGCTTTCGCGGTGCAGCGCGCGCAGCGCTGGGGCTGCGTTGACCGTTCGCCACGCGTAAACCACCGTTCACCGCGCGGCTCGGCCGATCGTCACAAAGGCAGTGCCGCGCTGCGCATGGCATCGCAAGGTAGCTCCCGGGCTTGGCGGTGACGAGGAACGCGGGATGATTGCGTATTACGTGCAGATTGCCTTGCTGGGTTTCCGGCGCAGTCCGGGACTGGCCGTGCTGATGATCGTGATCATGGGTGTGGGTGTGGCCGCATCGATGACCACCTACGCCGTGTTTCGCGCGGTATCGGGCAACCCGTTGCCGGACCGGTCGGCGCAGCTGTTCGTGCCGCAGATCGACAGCCTGGGACCGCAGCGCGGTACGCCCGGCAACAAGATTCCCGATGAGCTTACCTACGCCGACGCGATGGCGTTGATGCGTGCACGTGCAGCCCAGCGCCAAACGGCGATCTATCCGATCGCCGACACCATCGTGCCGCACGATGACGCGCATCGTGCGTTTGCGGCGAACGGCTATGCCGCCTATGCCGATTTTTTTCCGATGTTCGAAGTGCCGTTCCTGTTTGGCCATGGCTGGAGCGATAGCGAGGATAGCGCCCGCGCCAACGTGATCGCGATCAGCCGTCGGCTCAACAATGTTCTTTTTGGCGGAACCAATAGCGTGGGCCGGATGGTCGAACTGCATGGACGCGATTACCGCATCGTCGGCGTGGTCGATGGGTGGAATCCGCAGCCGCGCTTTTACGACGTCAGCAACGGCTTCGGCTTCGCCGATGAGCCGGATTTTTATCTGCCGTTTACGCGGGCGGTCGACCAGCACCTGGATACCAACGGCAACAATGCCTGTTCTGGTTCCACCAAGGCGGTTGCGCCCGGTTGGGACGGATGGCTGCATTCGGAATGCGTCTGGGTTTCCCTGTGGGTGCAACTGCCGGATGCGAAAGCCGTCAGCGGCTACGGGCAATTTCTGCGGGGCTATGCAGACCAGCAGCAGCGCAGCGGGCGCTTCCATTGGTCGCCGCAGGTGCGCCTGTCCGATCTGATGACCTGGCTCGATTACGAAGGGGTAGTGCCGCCGGAGACCTGGATGTCGCTGCTGGTGGCGGTCGGCTTTCTGGTGGTGTGCCTGGTCAATACGGTGGGCTTGCTGCTGGCGAGAATCATGCGGCGTGCCGGTGAAATCGGCGTGCGCCGTGCGCTAGGTGCATCGCGCGGCGACATCTGCGGGCAGTTTCTTGCCGAAGCGGCCCTGGTTGGCATGGGCGGCGGCGTATGCGGGCTCGCGCTGACCGGTCTGGGCATGCTCGGCACCGATTTGCTGTTCGACCCGGCGATTGCACGGCTGGCCCGTATCGACGCGCGGCTGGTCGCCATGACCTTGCTGCTGGCGGTAGCGGCCACTGTCATCGCAGGCATTTATCCGGCGTTGCGCGCTGCGCGCGTGCAGCCTTCGTGGCAACTGAAATCGCAGTGAGGGCATGACCATGCGAGTCCATCCCATTCTCGCCGCACTGCGGCAGCACAAAGCCGGTACTGCGCTGATCGTGTTGCAGATCGCGCTGACGCTCGCCATCACCTGCAACGCGCTGTTCGTCATCCACCAGCGTGTTGCGCGCCTGTCCCGCCCCAGCGGCGTGGACGAGGACAATGTGATGGTGATCCAGAATCAATGGGTGGGCGATGCCGACGCGAAGCAGCGGTCGGCAATGATCGCGGCGGACCTGGAGACCTTGCGCCGCGTAGCGGGTGTCGTTGATGCCTTTTCCACCAATGCCTTGCCCTTGAGTTCGGGCGGCTGGTCCAAAGGCGTGCGCTATACGATGGATCAGGTTACCGCGACCTCGCCCACGGCGATCTATTTTGCCGACGATCACGCGCTATCGACACTTGGCCTGCACCTCGTGGCCGGGCGCAATTTCACCGCGGAGGAAATCGGCCAGGTTGGCGCGCGCGACAGTTTGCTGGCGCGTGAAGTCATCATTACCCAGGCACTGGCCGACAAGCTGTTTCCGAACGGTGCTGCGGTAGGCAAGACCATCTGCCTGGGCAGTGCCCCACCCAGCGTGATCATCGGTGTGGTGGATCGCCTGCAGACCTGGATCGACAGCTATACCGAAACCTGGGTCGAGCGCTCCACCCTGGTGCCGTTTCGCCTGCTCGCCAGCAACAGCATCTACGTCGTGCGCGTGCAGCCGGGACGGATGGCGGGCGTGCTGCGCGATGCACCCAAGGCGCTCGTGGCGGCCAATCCCTTGCGGGCGATCGGTGCGAAGGACGTGGAAACCTTCGCGCAACTGCGCGCCGACGTCTATCGCAGCGATCACGGCATGGCCGTGATGATGGGGGTGATCTGCCTGGTATTGCTGGCAACGACGGCGGCGGGCATCGTCGGCCTCACCAGTTTCTGGGTGGGGCAACGGCGGCGGCACATCGGCGTGCGTCGTGCGCTGGGTGCCACGCGGCGAGACATCTTCAACTACTTCTGCACGGAGAATTTGTTTATCAGCGTTGCCGGCGCCGCGATCGGAACGTGTCTGGCGGTCGGCCTCAACCTGCTGCTGGTGGATCGCTTCGAAACGGGGCGCTTGTCGCTGGGCTACGTGCTCGTGGGTGTCGCGGTGCTATTGGTGCTGGGGCAACTTGCGGTGCTGGTGCCTGCCTTGCGCGCTTCGCGCCTGTCGCCGGTGGAGGCGACGCGTTTGCGCTGATCCGTTCGTGTGCAAGAAGGATCAGGCAAAATCGGCCGACAAAGCGGTTTGCAGCGAAAGGGGCAGAACGGCCTGTTCGCGCATCGCCGGCAGCGTCGACGCAAGTTTTACCGCTGCGCCGGCTTTCCAGTCCGCGATCATCGCTTCGTCCAGTTCGAAGCGAAGGAAATGCACAGCGGCGGTCTTTTCCTCGGTGCTGCGATCCATGTCTTCGTCCGCCACCGCCGTGACGGCTGCGTGACCGGAGACCGTGAGCGCGATGTGATGCTCGATGCCGACCAGTCGGGCCAGTTCGCGCCGACGCTGTTCCACCTCGGGATATTCCACGAACAACGTGGCCTTGAGGTTGGCGCCATCGGGGATCAGCGGATTGTAGGCTTCGAGTTCGTCGGCAATGCCGGCTGCTTCGAAGATGCGCTCCACGCGCAGCATTTCCTGGATCTGGTAGTGGATGGTCAGGCGATCTTCGAAGATCAGCTTGAGATGTTGGCCAAGGTGCATGCTGCGGGTTTTCTTGTGCGCGATGACGCGGGAACGGAACGCTTCGCGTTCGGTCGCATAGGTTTCGAGCGAGAGAAGGTCGTGGCGTTGCAGTTTATTCATGGCTTGAAGGTCTTTGTCCGATCAGATGGCGTAGGCTTTGCGCAGCAGGCTCAGCGGATGTTCCGCCTCCGGCTTGTCGCCCAGGCCGTGCGCGATGTGGCTGCCGGCCATCGGGCAGTCGCTGGTGAAGTGGTCGGCTTCGGCCTGCGCAACGCGGCTCTCCACCGGTTTGGCCAGCTTGCGCGACAGCGCGTAGGTTTTGTGTTTGACGCCGTAAGTGCCGTCGTGGCCCGAGCAGCGTTCGATCGTGGTGACTTCGGCGTCCGGCACCAGTTGCAGGATGTCGCGCGTCTTGGGGCCGATTTTCTGCACGCGCTGATGGCAGGGGACTTGCCAGGCGACTTTGCCGAGCGATTGCTTGAAGTCGGTGCGCAGCAGGCCGGCCTTGTGCCGGTCGGCCAGATATTCGAAGGGGTCGAAGAAGTGGTCGCGCACCAGGGCGACATCGGCGTCGTCGGGGAACATCAGCGGCAGTTCCTGCTTGAACATCAATACGCAGGAAGGAATTGCCGCGGTGAAATCCCAGCCTTCGCGTGCCATCTTGGCCAGTACCGGAATGTTGCGTTCCTTGTACTTGCGCACGGTGTCGAGGTCGCCCAGCTCGAACTTCGGCATACCGCAGCAGCTTTCGCTCTCCACCATGCGAACCGGAATGGCGTTGTGCGCCAGCACGGCGGCAAGATCCTCCACCACACCAGGCTCGGAGTGATCGCAGTAGCAGGTGGCGAAGATCGCCACTTTGCCGCGCGTACGCCCGGCCGGCTTGGCCTCGCCGCTGCCGTCCAGCTTGCGCAGGCGTTTGCGCGCGGTAGGCACGTGGTAGGTCGGCACGCGCGCTTGCGCGTCGACATCCATGGTTTTTTCCAGCAGCTTGCGCGCGGTTTTGTTTTTGTTGGCAGCGTTGATGGTTTGCACGACCACCGGGATGGAGGCCAACTTGCCGACGGCGCGCGTATTGGAAAGCACACGTGCGGACAGCGGTGCGCCGTGTTCGCGAAATTCGACCGCCTTGGCGCGCAGCATCAGGTGCGGGAAATCCACGTTCCACGGATGCGGCGGCACATACGGGCATTTGGTGAGGTAGCACAGGTCGCACAGATAGCATTGCTCAACGACCTTGTTGTAATCGCTTTTCGCGACGCCGTCGATTTCCATCGAACTGGAGGCGTCGATCAGGTCGAACAGAGTGGGGAAGGCGTGGCACAGGCTGACGCAGCGGCGGCAGCCGTGGCAGATGTTGAACACGCGTTCCAGTTCGCTGTCGAGCGCCTGGCGATCCCAGAACTCGGCTTGCGTCCACTCCAGCGGATGGCGGGTTGGTGCGTCGAGGCTGCCCTCGCGCGAACCCGTGATCGGCTCGGCCATGCTCGTTCCTCCTGGCTAGGCGTTACGTGCAACACGCATCGCTCCGGCGGTTCTTCAGCGATGAAGGATCACCAAAGCAAACCGGCGGTCTCTTTGCAAAGGCCGCCGGGATGGGTTGTCAGGCAAGTTCGTTGAGCGCTTTCTGGAATCGATTGGCGTGCGAGCGCTCGGCCTTGGCGAGCGTTTCGAACCAGTCGGCGACTTCCTCGAAACCTTCGTCGCGCGCCGTCTTGGCCATGCCCGGATACATGTCGGTGTACTCGTGCGTTTCGCCGGCAATCGCGCTCTTGAGGTTCAGATTGGTGCCACCGAAGGGCAGGCCGGTGGCGGGATCGCCGCACTGTTCGAGATATTCCAGGTGGCCGTGGGCGTGGCCGGTCTCGCCTTCGGCGGTGGAACGGAACACCGTCGATACGTCGTTGTAGCCTTCCACGTCGGCCTTGGAAGCGAAATAAAGATAGCGACGGTTGGCCATCGATTCGCCGGCGAACGCGTCTTTCAGGTTCTGCTCCGTCTTGGAGCCTTTCAGCTTGCTCATGACATCACACCTCGTGGCGTTGGGCTGGAGAGGGAATGCAGAGGCGGCCGCATCCGGCCGTGTCCGCCGAGCGTAGCGCAGCGCAGGCAAGTTATGAAATTGATTGTTCTTATGAAGGCGATTGACTAAAGCTATGGCGCAATTGCCATCACGCCGAGCGTCGGCGCTTGGCCGTACTTGCGCTGGCGGAGCTGTGCGGATCGAGCAAATCGCGCGGCAATGTCTTGAATACGTCGGCAAGTTGTTTGAGGAAAGCGCCCATCGCGGAGCTCTTGCGCCACACCATGGCGATCCGGCGGCTCGGCGCATGCCCGCTGAATTCGACCAACTGCAAGTTCGGCGCCTGCGCTACCGGCGGTTTCACCGCGAGCGTCGGCAGCAAGGTGATGCCCACGTTGGCAGCGACCATCTGGCGCAGCGTCTCCAGGCTGGTGGCGCGGAAGCCGCTCTTTTCGCCGGCGCCGGCCATGTGGCAGACCTCCAGCGCCTGATCGCGCAGGCAATGGCCGTCCTCCAGCAACAGCAGGCTCTGGTCGGAGAGATCGTTGAGCTTCAGTTGCGGGCGCTTGGCCAACGGATGGGACTGCGGCACGGCGAGCAGAAAGGGCTCTTCGAACAAAAACTCCGCATGCAGATTGTCGTCGTGCAGCGGCAAGGCGAGCACGGCGGCATCCAATTTACCCTCGCGCAGACGATGCAGCAGGACTTCGGTTTTTTCCTCGACCAGCAGCAGTTCCAGGCGCGGAAAGCGTTCGTGCACCATCGGCACTACGTGCGGCAGCAGATAGGGCCCCAGGGTCGGAAAAATGCCCAGCCGCACCGTGCCCGATTCCGGATCCACCGTACGGCGGGCAATGCCCTTGATCTGCTCGATCTCGTTGAGCACTTCGCGAGCGCGCTTGGCAATTTCCTTGCCCACCTCGGTCAGCAGAACCTTGCGCGGCGT
Organism: Dyella mobilis; assembly: GCF_016904945.1. Lineage (GTDB taxonomy): Bacteria > Pseudomonadota > Gammaproteobacteria > Xanthomonadales > Rhodanobacteraceae > Dyella_B > Dyella_B mobilis. The sequence continues at coordinate 1,319,190 of NZ_JADIKF010000040.1, read as the reverse complement.
GCGTTCCACCAGCGCTACCCCCAGTTCGTCTTCCAGTTTCTTGATCTGGGTCGAAAGGGTGGGTTGGCTGACGAAGGAAGCTTCCGCCGCGCGGCCGAAATGCCGGTGCTCGGCCAACGCTACGAGGTATTGGAGATCGCGTAGGTTCATGGCACTGGATGATAGTCCATATCTATGAATTTATCTCTAGTAATCGATATTTATGATGTCGAAAATTAAAAAAGCCCCGGCTGGAAACCGGGGCTTTCCGCTTCAGGCGAGGCAAATGTCAGGGTGCGTTGTAGGCGGCGAGCATCGACACTTGGTCGAAGCCGATGGAGTTCTTGCCGCTCAGCAGAACGTAGTAGGTGGTCGCCTGCGGCTTGGGAATGACCACGGCCTGATTGCTGCCGGGTTTGGACGAAGTGAAGTCGGCGTTGCCGCCGTCGGCATTGGGCACGGCACCGGCCTTGACGTACAAAGTCAGGTCGCCCGAGCCGCCCATGCTGCGGATGTTCAGCGTGGTGGCTCCCGACGGCACGTTGATCGAGTAGAGGATGCTCGCGCCGTCGTTGGTCGACTGATCGGGCACGATCATGCCGTTGGTCAGCACGATGGAGGTGGGCGGGGGTGTAGTGCCGCCGTCATTGCCAAGCGCGGCGTTGACCGCTGCCGCCGCATCCACGATACCTGCGCCAATCGGGTGATCTTCGGATACCGGGAACGGGCGTGCCGAATCGACCAGCATCTGCTTGATTTGGGCCGGTGTCGGTTCGGTCAGACCTGCGGCTTGCGCGGCACTGAGCATCAGCGCGACCGTGCCTGCTACGTGCGGGGTAGCTTGCGAGGTGCCGGCGTAGCCGCCGTAGTCGGCCGTGGTTGGCGTAGTGGCGCCATCGTTCAGCGCTGACCACACGAAGCCATCATTGACAGGCGTACCGGAGCTACCGTCATTGGGATAGATGCCGCCGCCGGGTGCAGAAAGAGTGACAGTCTGCCCGTAGTTGGAATAGAACGCGCGCTTCTCGGTAATGCCATTGGAGGCCACCGTGATAACGCCCGGGCAACTGGATGGCGTGAAGTTGGCTGCATCCGCACCGCTATTGCCTGCAGCAACCACGACCGTGGTGCCGCGGCTGATGGCCGAGTTGATGGCTGCAGCGGTCACCGCATCGCAGGTACCGCCACCGCCGAGACTCATGTTGATGACTCGCGCGGGATGGGTATTGTCCGGCACGCCATCCACGTGGCCGCCGGACGCCCACACGATCGCATCGGCAATGTCGCTGGTGTCGCCGCCGCAGTGGCCAAGCACGCGCACTGGCAACACCTTCGCTTTGTAGGCCGTGCCGGCCATGCCGACGCCGTTGTCGGTAAGTTCGGCGACGGTGCCGCTTACGTGGGTGCCGTGCCAACTGCTGTCTTCGGGTGGATTGCTGGCGTCCGTGCATTCGCTCAACCACGGTTCCGTAGTGGTCCAGTCGCCGGTATCCCAGCCACCGGGTACGCGGCCGTCCGAATCGCGTCCGGATAAGAACGAATCGGTGATGAAATCGTAGCCTTCGTCCGCCAGCGAGGTGTCGAGATCCGGATGCTCGGTAATGCCGGTGTCGAGCACGACAACCGTGACGCCGCTGCCGTCGGCCAGATCCCAGGCGTTGTTTGTGTTGGCGCCGCCCACCAGGTTCCAGTAATCCCATTGATACTGCTGATAGTACGGGTCGTCAGGCGTGTAGGTTTGAGTGCCTGCACGCTGGACGGCCGCATTGGCCTTTTCCTGCAGGGAAGCAGGTGCCTTGATATCGCGCACGGCCTGCAAGCGGTAGTCGGGCTGCACTGCGAGCACATTTGGATCGGCGGCAATTTGCAGCATCAGCGCGCTGGCTTGTGCTTGATTGAGCTTGCGGGAAGTGCGTACGACATCCGCACCGTTGAAGACTTTTCGCTGGTACGTTGCCGTCAACGGTACCAGCGCAGTACCCGTGGACGACGTCGTCGCACGATTGAGGCCCGCGCGGCCGATGGCGCTGTTGACGTTCTGCACGGCCGCTGCACTGTTGCTGCGTTCACTGCTGCCATCTCGATAAGTGATGATGAAGCGGCTGTAAGTCTGATTGGCCCGCGCCACGGGAAACAGCTTGCTCATCGAAAGCTTGGGTGCCGGCAGCGTTGGCGCATCGGCCGCATGGATGGCCGCGCTAACCAGGGCGATCGCTGCGGCCATGGCACCGATGCGAATGGAGTGGAATGACTTCATGCATGGATCCTTTTAGATGTATACCGGGGCTTTCCGCGTCCCGGAGGAAAGCTGGACAAGCGCGCTTGCCCACTCGTATTGCGTCATCGAACGCGGGAACAAGAAAGGCGCCCTCTCCGGAAAAATCTGTGGAGAGGGCGCAAATCGTCACCAGCCGTAGCTGAAGCCGACCGTGCCGCTGGCTTCGCCACTGCCGGAGACCGAACCGCCGACCAGCATCGAGGCGTTGTTGCCGAGGCGTCGGGAAACACCCACGGCCAGTGCGCCTTCGCCGCCGTAGGTGCCGGCTGCCGCACTGATGTGGTTGTCCGTACCCGGATTAGCGGCAATCGCGCCCGCCATGCCGGCCAAGGCAGCTCCCATCGCGCCGACACTGTTGATGCGCTTATTGACGGTGCGGAAGCGATCGTCCACCGAACTCTTGAAAGCGTTGAAGTCGTCGTTGCTGACCAGGTTCGCCACCTTGGAATCGGTGTATGCATTGGCGCTGCTCAACGTCTGCGCGCTTTGCGAGTCGGCATAGTCCTTGGCTGCCTGGATCGCCTGCTGGGTGTTCTCCGTCATCTGGGTGACGTTGACAGCGTCGGTGCCATTCACACCGGTGGCCACATTGGTGATTTGGCGCTCGTTGCCTGCACTGCCTACCGAAACGGTATTTGCCTGGTCAGCGACGGAGCCTGCACCAATGGCAACCGAATTCGATTCGGTAGCACTGCTGTTTGCGCCGATCGCCGTGGCGTTGCTGGCTGTGCTCGCAACCTGGGCGTTGTCCCCTGCGACTACATTGCCGCCGGTTGCCGCAGGTGCGGCCGTCGTAGCGACGTTGCTCGCAGTCGTGGCAGGTGTTTCCGGTGCGCCCAACGCAACGCCGCTGGCGTTCGGTGTGGAAGCACTGCTGCCATTGACTTGCGATTCAAGCGAGCTCACTCGGCCGCCCAGCGCAGTGACCGCCCCATCCAGTGCAGTGAAGGCATTGCCCACGGTGTTGTAGGTGCCACCCTGGATAGTGAAGGCCGGAGCAGAGAACAGACCATTGGGCCCCATTGCCATGCCGCCGCCGATCGCCGCCGCGGTCGATTGCAACTGATTGACGTTGGCAACGTCGGTGATGGAAGTGCCCGCTGCGACGTTGGTGATCTGCCGCTCGGCACCCTTTCGGCCTACCGATACGGTGTTATCCCGATCGGCCACGCTGCCGTTACCCAGTGCAACGCTGTTGAAGCCATTGGCTGATGCATAGGCTCCCAATGCCAAACTGGCATTGCCCGAGGCATTGGCGCTGAAGCCCAGTGCAGTGCTCTGCGAGGTGGCCGCATTGCTATAAGCACCCAGTGCAACGGCGCCATCGCCGCCCGCCTTGGCATTGGCGCCGCCAGCCAATGACTGGTCGCCGCTGGCTGCCGCATCGTCCGTGCCATCGTTCTTGCCGCCGGCCTTGAAGTAGCGATTGGCAGCGGTGCCAGCCTGAGCCACCTGATTCAACTGCGACACGTTCACCGCATCGGTGTCCTGCGTGCCCGCTGCAACGTTGGTGATCTGGCGCTCGCTGCCCACGTCACCCACCGATACGGTGTTTGCCCGGTCTGCATAAGAGTTCGTACCGATGGCAACGGCATTGTCGGCGATGGACCAGGCCCGATAGCCAAGCGCCACCGATCCGTTGTTATTGGCCAGCGCCTGTCTGCCGATTGCGACTGTGTTGGCGCTTTTGGCAATGGTTTCCTCGCTGCCGATGGCGAGCGAAAAATCGCCGGTGGCATAGGCGCCTGCGCCTATCGCCGTAGACCTCGTTGCGGAGGAGACGGCGCCTACGCCCAAGGCAAGCGATTCCAGACCACTTGAGCGGCTTGCAAAACCCAGTGCAGTGCTGTGAGCGCCGAGTGCTGCAGCGCTCGCGCCAATTGCCGTGCTGTCGGAATCGAGTGCTTGGGCGGCTGCGCCGAAAGCGACAGTGTATTCTCCCGTGGCCGAACTGTTGGAGCCCAGGGCCATTGCGTCCCTGGCGGAAGCTTTGGCCGAATTACCGATGGCAAGAGAATCGACGCCGGTTGCTTGCGCAGACTTGCCGATGGCCGTGGCATAGGCCGAGCTTGCGTACGCAGAGCTACCCACGGCGACGGTGTAGTCGCCATCAGCGATGGCGTCGTCGAGTGTGATCGGACCGTTGTCGCCATTGGCCTTGAAGTACTTCGAGGCCGCTTGGGTGTTCTGTGCCACTTGGTTCAACTGGTTGACGTTCACCGCGTCGGTGCCTTCCGTACCGGCCGCGACGTTGGTGATCTGCCGTTCGTTGCCGGCACTGCCGACCGACACGCTGTTGGCACGGTCGGCAAGGGATTGCGCGCCGAGTGCTACCGAGTTCTGTGCAAGGGCGTAACTGTTGGCGCCCAGCGCCATGGCGTTTACGCCCAGGCTGGTTGCGTTGGCGCCGAGGGCGAGGCCGTAGTCGGCGTAGGCGCCGCTATTGGCACCCAGCGCGATGGAGTAGGCGCCGAGCGCATTGCTGTCCGAGCCAAGTGCCACGCTCTTCCAACTGGTGGCCTGAGCTGTATTGCCCATGGCCAGTGAACCTTCGCCTTGCGCACTGGCATTGACGCCAACGGCAATACTGTTCGGTCCGCCTGCAAGGCTCTGAGCGCCGATAGCTATGGCTTTCCAGTTTGCTGCGCTGGCGCTGGACCCCATGGCGACCGAGCCTTCGCCCAGTGCACTGGTGTTGACGCCTACTGCCGTGCTGTTGGCGCTGCTGGCGACACTTTGTGCGCCGATTGCCACCGCTTTCCACGTGGTTGCACTGGATGATTGCCCCAACGCAATGGAGCCTTCGCCCAGTGCGCTGGAACGCATGCCGATGGCCGTGCTGTTGACGCCGGATGCGTTGCTGGACATGCCCATGGCGGTGCTTGCCCAGCCCTTGGCCTGACTTTGGTCGCCAGTCGCGACGCTATAGTCGCCGCTGGCCTTGGCATTCGATCCGGCGGCCACCGAGCGCTTGCCGCTGGCGATGGCATCGTCGGTGCCGTCCTCCCGGCCGGCTGCCTTGAAGTACGGAGATGCTTGCGCGGTGTTGTCCGCGATCGCCTGGTTCAGCTGATCGACGTTCACCGCATCGGTACCTTCGGTGCCACGGGCAACGTTGCTGATCTGGCGCTCAAGCCCAGGCTGGCCCACCGATACGGTATTGGCGCGTGTCGCAATGGAATTCGCGCCTAGCGCGACGGCGTTGTTTGCGCCGAAGTCGACCAGGCTGGCCTGGCCAATGGCGATACCGTTGACGGCTCTGCTTTCGGCGCTGGTGCCGACGACGGTGCTGCCCGCGGCATTTTTCCAGACCAGGCTGTCAGCGCCGAGCGCCGTTGCATCGTCGGCATACGTTTTGGCATTGCTTCCCACGGCGGTGAAACTGCTGTAGCCCTCGCCGTTGTCTCCCGCAGCGCCGCCGATGGCCGTGGACCTGTCGCCGGTAGCACGTGCACTGTCACCGAACGCAGAGCTGCTCTTGCCGAGTGCAGCAGAATAAGCGCCCACGGACGTAGTGAAGTCGTTTAGTGCTTTTGAATTGACACCAATCGCCGTGCCACCCATTTGATTGGCCGATGCGTTCTCGCCAATGGCAATGCTGCGCACGCCAATGGCCTGGCTGTTGGTACCCATGGCAATCGAAGACCAACTGCTCGATAGCGCGTTGGCACCCAGGGCAATGGCGTTGATGTACGAAGCGTTGGCGGCATTGCCGATGGCCAGCGAGTTGGTGCCGGTGGCCTGCGCTTGCTTGCCGATGGCTGTGGCGTACGCTGCGCCGGCATAAGAGGAGCTGCCTACCGCGATCGCATAGTTGCCTTCGGCAATGGCATCGTCGAGCGTGATGAAGCCATTGTCGCCATTGGCCTTGACGTATTTCGAGGCGTCTTGAGCGTTTTTCGCGACCTCGTTCAACTGGTTGACGTTCACCGCATCGGTACCTTCCGTACCGGCGGCTACGTTGGCGATCTGGCGCGTTGTGCCCGTCGCGTCGTTGCCCACGGATACGACGTTGGCGCGATTGGTGTAGGAGTTTGCGCCCAACGCAACGGAGTTGTCAGCATCGATGGCCGTGGTAGCGTTTGTACCAATGGCCGTCGAATTCGTGCCTACTGCGTAGGAGTTGTAACCCAGTGACGTGGCGTTGTCGCCGGTAGCCCAGCTGGCATATCCCACAGCGGTCGAGTTTTGACTATGAGCGAGGGAGTCGACGCCAATAGATACCGTGTGGTTCCCACTTGCGTCGGCATTTTGTCCCACGGCCGTGCTGGCAAAGCCTTCGCCTTGAGCCCCCATGCCTACAGCGGTGGAGGCGAAGCCCGTTGCGTTGGCGCCGATGCCTACGGAGAGCGAGTAGTCGCCGGTTGCCTGGCTGGCACCGCCGAAAGCTGCGCTGAAAGCACCGGTTGCAGTCGTGCTGTAGCCAACGGCGGTGCTGCCTTGGCCGGCCGTAGAGTCACTACCTACCGCCGTGGCGTAGTCACCGATGGTTTGGCTGTTGTGCCCGATGGCGATGCTGTAGTCACCAAACGCGTTGCTGGCATAGCCACTGGCGATGCTGTATTCGCCAATCGCATTGGCGCCATTGCCGTAAGCGGTCGCGCCAATGCTAGCGGCGTAGCTGCTACCGCCTATAGCAGTGGCATAGTCGCTATCGGCCACGGCCTGGTCGCCCACGGCGATGCTCTGCGTCCCGCCTGCGTAGGAGCTGTTGCCTAGCGCGATACCTTGAGCACCTTCGGCATCGCTGTCTTTGCCGATGGCCATGCTCTGCGGTCCGCTGGCGCGGCTGCCGTATCCCATGGCGATGCCTTCATCGCCAAATACCCAGGCTTGCGGACCAACGGCCACGGCGTTGTCGGGGTAAGCAATGGCGCCTGCACCGATGGCGAGCGTGGAAGCTCCGAGGGCTTGAGCGGAGGTGCCAAGCGCGGTGCTGTTGTTGCTGACGGCGAATGAGCCGCTACCCAGTGCCGTGGCATTGCTCCCGCCAGCAGAAGCATAGGCACCGATTGCCGTGGACGAATCACCCAATGCCCAGGTTTGCGTGCCGAGTGCCGTAGCCTGGTTGTTGGCGGCCCATGCATAGTTGCCGAGCGCCGCGCTGGATGCGCCAATCGCTTGCGCGTAGCTGCCTACGGCCGTGGCGTTATCGGCCGTGGCGAAGCTGTAGGTGCCCGTTGCGGTAGCGACTTTGCCCGTTGCCGTAGCGTGATAGCCGGTAGCGACGCTGCCATCCCCGGAGGCAGTAGAGGTGCTGCCCACCGCGCTGGCGTAATCGCCCGTTGCTTGCGCGTTGGGGCCCACGCCGATGCTTTCGACGCCGGTAACTTGCGAGTTTGCACCGATCGCAACGCTCGCTTCGCCGATGGCTGAAGCATAGGCGCCGTGGGCGATACTGAAATCGCCGTTGGCCGCCGAAGCGGTGCCGGTAGCGGTACTGAATGCACCCGTGGCGCGACTGTACGAACCCGTCGCCATGCTAGCCTCGCCGGCGCTTAGCGCGCTGTTGCCCAGTGCCACGCTGCTGTCGCCGACCGCAGATGCATTGGCACCTACAGCCGTTGCTTCTTCGCCGCGCGCACGGCTCTGCGCACCCATGGCAATGCCGCGATCGCCGGTGGTTCTTGCATTGGCGCCGATGGCAAGCGCTTCTTCTCCGGACGTTTCAGCATTGGCGCCGACGGCAACGCTGCCATAGCTAAGGGCAGAGGCGAATGCACCTTGTGCGACGCTGAAGTCGCCGGACGTATACGCGCCAGCGCCATTGGCGGTGCTGAATTCGCCCGACGCGTAGCTTTGCGAGCCGATGGCCAGGCTATCGGCGCCGGTGGCTCCAGCGCCAAGGCCCAGTGCGGTGGAGCGATCGCCCCAGCCATAGCTGTCCGCTCCAATGGCCGTGCTTTGATTGGCGGAGGCATCGCTGTTCGCGCCGTAGGCGCTGGATTGGTCTCCTGCATGCGCGTTTGCGCCGCTTGCAGTGCCCTGCGCGCCGGCATAACTGTTCGCGCCGATGGCCGTGCTTTGTTCGGCGGTAGCGTCGCTGTTGGCACCATATGCGCTGGACTGGTCGCCAGCAGTGGCGTTAGCACCCGTGGCGGTACCCAGATCCTCGGCGGCGCTGTTCATGCCCAGTGCCGTGGAGAAATTGCTTCCTGCCAGGGAGAATGTGCCCAATGCGGTCGCGCCGTAGCCATAAGCTTGGGCATTGCCGCCCACCGCCGTGGAGGCGTTGCCTTCGGAGATGCTGCCGCTACCCAACGTGGTAGCGAAGGCTCCACGAGCTTCGGCCTGTGCTCCCACCGCCGTGGCGCCAAGCCCTTCGGTAACGGTGTCGGCGCCGATGGCGATATTGCGTTGGCCGTGTGTCGTGCTGTTCTTGCCTACTGCGATACTGCCTTCGCCTTCGGCCACGCTGTAAGCGCCGGTCGCAATGCTGGCCTCGCCGACGCTGGTTGCGCCAAAGCCGCTAGCCACGCTGCCGTCGCCCAGTGCACGCGCCGCACCGCCGGTGGCAGTGGAGCCGGTGCCGATGGCTTCGCTCAGCGCACCCACTGCCGTGGCGGCTTGCTCGGCGTTTGCTGTGGCATGCGCGCCCACTGCGGTGTTGCCGAAACCGTCCGCGTAAGCGGATTGCCCCATCGCTACGGACGAATCGCCGGTGGCGATGCTCGCCTGGCCCACCGCCGTACTGCCGATGCCGGTGGCGTAGGATTCGCTGCCGATAGCCGTTGCCGCGTTGGCGGTTGCGTTGGCATTGGAACCGGCCGCCACGGCATTTTCGCCGGTGACGTCGGCATCGTCGCTGCCATCCTGCTTGCCGCTGGCTTTGAAGTAATGCTGCGCATCGCCGACCGTTTCGGCGAACATATCCAGCTGATGCTTGTTGACCGCGTCGTGACCGTCGACCGCATCGGCTACGTTGGTGATCCGGCGTTCGGCGCCGGCGCTGCCCACCGACATCGTGTTGGCCTGGTCGGCCACGGAACCCTGGCCCACGGCTACGCTGTTGTCAGCCGAGGCAAGGCTGTCCTGGCCCAGCGCCATGCTGGTGTTGCCGGAAGACAATGCATCGTGGCCCACGGCGATGCTGTTTGTGCCGCGTGCCTGCGCGGCGTATCCGATAGCCGCCGCATAGTCGCCGGTTGCAGTGGAGCGATTGCCCAGCGCAGTGGAGTAGTTGCCAGTTGCCGAGGCCAACGCGCCGCATGCGAGTGCATTGGCGGTGGCGAGGGGCTGCATGCCGTCGGCGAAGCTGCCTTCGCAGACGTCGGCGCGAGCCATGGAGGGGAGCAACGCCACGCCGATCAAAGCCGCCAGCGCGCCGCGCAGAAGTGCGCGCGATCCCCTCGGATCGGCGCCTTTGCATACTGCGGCTTTGCCGCTCGCCAGTTCGGAAGCCACCACGATAGCGCCCAGCGCAACGCTCCAAACTTTGCTGTAGATCCTGTTCATTGACTGCTTCCTCTCCGAATGAATGCCCCGCCCGCCTGCACGTGCAAACGAGTGGTTTTGATGTGCGGTGTCTGGGTGAGAGCCACTGCGCTTTGCTTTCCCTGCGCGACGATGCTCGTCACGTGTAACTGATCGATCGCGTTGTGCGCAGGATCGATTTACCAGCGCGGTAATGTCACTCACCGAAACTCACCAAAAATCACGGAAAATCACATTCGCGTGCGTTGCGTCAGACTTTTTTTGCCATCGAAAAAAGCCTTCTTTTGCCGATGCGGCGCCGGAAAGTCGCGCACGACAACGGCTCGCCACGGAAAGTGCCGTGGCGAGCCGATTTTTTCGTATTTGTTCTGGAAGTTTTCCCCTACACGATCGTTTTGAAAAGCTTTATGCCGCTATCAGGCCGATCGGTAATGACGCCCGATCAAATGCGCGGGATCGATGTGTCGCTGTCGCAGGCAAGCATGTAGCCGTTTCCGCGAAGGGTAATCAATGGCAGCGCTTCGCCAGTGCTGGAGATCGCTTTTCGCCGCCAGCGGTGAATCATCATTTCGAGCCGATGCGGATCGAAATTGTGAACCTTGAGGGCCAGGGCCTGGATCAGCGAGTCCCGCGAGACGGGAGTACCGTTTTCAGCGGCGAGTGTTGCCGCCACACATTGCTCGGCGGCGGTGAGAGCCAGCACTTTGCCTTTGGGTGACACGAATCGCCAGCAGCCGGCTTCCAGTCGCCAGCGAGGCGGTTGCGTTGCATCAGGCATGGCATCGCGTATCAGGGAGGCGGGTGACAGCCGCCGGGCGAGGTTGTGCAGCGTGGCGGCAAGCACGTCGAGGTCCACCGGTTTGGTGAGATAGAAGTCGGCACCGTTTTGCAGGGCCGCCAGGTGGTGCTGGCGGCCATCATTGCCGGTCAGCATCACGATGCCGATATCCGACAGGGAACGCAGTCGCTGAGCCACGTTGAAGCCGTTGTCGTCGGGTAGGCCTACGTCGAGTATGACGATGTCCAGATGTTGCTTCGACATGATTCGGTGGAGCTCGGCTGCGGTGCCGGCGCCGTGCACGCGAAAGCCGTAGTCGCGCAGGCCCGGCAGCAGAATCTGCTGGCGCAGTTCGGCGTTGTCTTCCAGCACCAGGACGTGAAGCGGCCGAGCATGCGCATAGGAGGCGGGTGGGCGGTGACCTTTCATCGACATGGAAACTCTTACAGTCGGTAATCAGACATTAAGCTTAGGCGGGTCGGATCATTCCGATCAGAGGCCTTTGCCCTATCGTCTTGTGGCAGTGTGCCTACGTCGGGTACCGTTAATCCTTTTTCATCTCGTAAGCGAGGCCCGTTATGCGTCGTCTTATCTGTCTGTCGGTATCTCTGGCCTTGGCTGCGTGGTGTGCGGCGAGTCTTGCAAATACGCCCGCCGACACGGCTCCCGGCGCGCGATTGCCCGACTGGGCGGTGCCAACCTCATATCGGCTGGCTCTCACGGTCAACCCGGCTGCGGGAGAGTTCTCCGGCACCGCCACGATCAAGGTGGACCTGAAGCAGCCCGCGGATCACCTGTGGCTGAATGGGCGCAGCCTGCACGTCAGCAAGGTCGTGGTGACCGATGCGAAAGGCGAGGTCCACGCAGGGACATACGAAGAAGCTCAACCGCAAGAGGGTGTCTCGCGCGTCGACTTCGGCGCCGTGCTGAAACCGCAGGCGTTGACGCTGGAGATCGCTTACTCCGCGCCTTTCAATCAGCAACTGCAGGGCTTGTACAAAGTGACGCACGCGAGCGTGCCATATGTCATGACCCAGATGGAGCCGGTCAGTGCGCGCTTCGCTTTTCCCGGTTTCGACGAGCCCGGCTTCAAGACCCCTTACGACATTGCCTTGACCATTCCTGCGGATCAGGTGGGTGTGGCCAACGCCAGGCAAATCGGCGAAACCTCCGGTCGACCCGGCTGGAAGACCCTGACATTTGCGCAGACGCGTCCACTGCCCACCTACCTGGTGGCCTTTGCGGTCGGGAAGTGGGACATCGCCAATGCGCCTGCGATTGCGCCGGACAGCTTTCGCAGCGAGGCGCTGCCTCTGCGCGGTATCGCCGCACAGGGTGAAGCCCATCGTATGCAGCACGTATTGGGCGAAACGCCAAGCATCATTCACGCGCTGGAGAACTACTACGGTTTCGGTTATCCGTTCGGCAAGCTCGATCTGCTGGCGGCGCCGGATTTCTCCGCCGGTGCCATGGAGAACCCGGGCCTGGTCACGTTCCGCGACTGGCTGCTGCTGCTCGACCCCGATTCGCCGGCGCAATATGTACGCGGTTCCTTCAATGTCACTGCCCACGAACTGGCGCATCAATGGACGGGCGATACGGTGACCTTGGCCTGGTGGGACGATCTCTGGCTCAACGAGGCCTTTGCCACCTGGATGCAGCAGAAAGTCACCATGAAGGTGCACCCGGAATACCGTGCCGACCTGGACCGCATCAGCGGTGCGCAGCAGGCCATGCAGAACGACAGCCTCGTCAGCGCGCGCAAGATCCGCCAGCCCATCACCGGCAACGGCGATATCGAGACCGCATTCGACAGCATTACCTATCGCAAGGGCGCAGCCGTGCTGGGCATGTTCGAGGGTTACGTCGGCGAAGACACCTTTCAGAAGGGCATGCGTGCGTACATCCAGGCGCACAAGTTCGGCAACGCTACTGCGGACGATCTGGTTGATGCGATTGCCGCCGCGGCGAACCAGGGCGACAGCTTCAAGCAGGCGTTCAACAGCTTCCTCGATCAATCCGGCGTGCCCTATGTGCGGGTCGCGCTGGAGCACCAGAACGGACAGGTGGTTTTGAACCTGAGCCAGGATCGCTACCTGCCTCTGGGCAGCAGCGGCGAGGCGAACCGTACCTGGGGCATTCCCGTTTGCGTGCGCTATGCGGTTGCCGGTGGAACCCGCACCGGGTGCCAGCTCTTGACCAAGCCGACCGGCACGATGGTTCTGTCCAACGCCAGCGCCTCCACTTGGGTCATGCCCAATGCGGATGCGCGCGGTTATTACCGTTTCAGCCTCGACAAGTCGCAGTGGCAGGATCTCGCGCAGCACCTGGGCGAATTGAATGCGCGCGAGCAGTTGGCTTATGCCGACAGCATCGATGCAGGATTTCGCAAGGGCGAGTGGAACGCAGCCGAGACCTTGGCGGCGTTGAAGCCGGTGACCGGCGTGGCGACCGATGAAGTGGCGATCGCGCCGCTGAATACCATCGCCTGGATTTATCGCTACGAAGCAGCAAGCGATGCGCAGCGTTCGGCCATCGTTACGTGGGTGAAGGATGCCTATTTGCCGCGGCTGCAGCGGCTTGGCTACCAACGTAAGCCAGGCGAAAGCAGTGCCGATGCCGTGCTTCGCGGCCAGCTTGCCGAAGCCCTCGCGCTCGATTTCAAATTGCCGGAAGTGCGTGCCGCGATGCTGCAGTTTGGCGATGCGGCGCTCAGCAAGACGCCGGACGGCAAGCTGAATTTCGATGTGGTCAATCCCGATCTGCTTGGTGTGGCGCTGGCGGTGGCCGCACAGGAGCATGGCAAGCCGGTCGTCGATGCGCTGATCAGCACCTTGCCAAAAGTCAGCAGTCCGGATCTGCGCAACGCGATGCTCGCCGGCCTCAGCAGGGTCGAGGATCCCGCCTTGGCCGATCAGGTGCGCGACTTTGCGATCGGCAAAGACGTCAAAGTGGGCGAAATGGCGATGATCCTGCGTGGCAGTTCCGAAACGCCGCAGCAGCGCGACGGCTTGTGGCAGTGGTTTACCCTGCGCTACCCATTGGTGCTGGCGCGCACCGGAAGCTTCGCCGGCGGCCTGCTGCCTGGATTGGTGGGCGGTGGGCACTGCTCCGTGGCTGCGGCCGATCACCTGCAGTCTTTCTTCCAGCCACGCTTGAAGGATTTGCCCGGTGCCGATCGCGGCCTGGCCCAAACGCGCGAGCGCATCCTCTTGTGCGCGGCGTTGAAAGCGAAGCAGGATCCGGCATCCATCCCGCATTGAACGAACATTCCGCCGCCATGGATTCCTCCAGTGATGGTTAAAGTACGCGAAGCCCTGCAAACGGCGACACAGCGACTCGGTGACCGCACCGATGCGGAAGTGCTGTTGGCTTATGCGCTGAGCAAATCGCGCAGCTGGTTGATTGCGCACGCGGACGATGCGCTGTCCGCGGAACATGCCCTGGCGTACCGCGTGCTGGTCGAGCAGCGCGAAGCCGGCGAACCGGTCGCCTACATTACCGGCCGGCGCGGTTTCTGGTCGCTGGATCTGGAAGTAACGCCTGCGACATTGATACCTCGCCCCGAAACCGAGCTGCTGGTGGAACTGGCGCTTGAGCATTTGCCCATCGATGCCGACGTCCGCGTTGCGGACCTCGGTACCGGCAGTGGTGCGATTGCCTTGGCTATCGCGCGCGAGCGTCCACGTGCCGAGGTGACGGCTGTCGATGCCAGTGTAGACGCACTGGCGGTCGCGCAGCGCAATGCGCAGCGCCACGGGATCGCCAATGTCAGCTTCGCGCAGGGCGACTGGTTCGCGCCGCTTCAAGGGCTGCGCTTCGGCGTGATCGTGTCCAATCCGCCGTATATCGAGTGTGACGATCCTCATTTGAACCAGGGCGATCTGCGTTTCGAGCCATTGAGCGCGCTCGCATCCGGTGCGGATGGGTTGGACGATATCCGTCGTATCATCGCTGATGCAAAAGCACATCTGCTTGCAGATGGGTGGCTATTGTTCGAGCACGGTTGGGATCAAGGGGAGGCCGTGCGTACGCTGCTGCGCAACGCATCTTTCGCGAAAGTTTCAACGATGCAGGATCTGGAAGGTCGCGATCGCGTCAGTGTCGGATGCTGGTCGATCAGCAAAAGTTGTGACTCACCTTGAACATGAGCGTAGACTGCGGGCGACACTAAGGAGCCCGGGTTATATCGGCGCATCCGGGCATTTCTAGGGAAACTAGAAAAGCAAAACCTGCCCCGGATGTATCGCCATGAAGCACACTCATCGCGTCATCGTCAGTCGTGAATCGGTTGCGCACTCCTTGCCACGTGCGATCCGCCTGCTGCTTCCTTTCATGCTTCCTGCCGTTGCCACCGCGGCGATGGCGCAGACCGCTACCGCGCCGGCAACGTCGTCAGGCACGCCACCAGCGACGCCGTCGAATCGCAAGTCCGCGGTGACCTTGGGCGAGGTTATGGTAACGGCGAATCGCCGGCGCGAACCGGAACGCGAAGTGCCTATGCACGTCGACACGGTACAGGCTGTGTCTTTGCAGCAAGTGGGTGCGAAGAATCTCAACGACTACGTGTCTTATCAGCCTGGTGTGTTCTTTGCGAGCGCGGGCGGCACGGGGCAGGGCGAGCTGATCATGCGCGGTGTGTCGACCGGCAACCAGACCAGCCCCACAGTGTCGCTGTACATCGACGATGTGCCGGTCGGCGGCAGCACGGTGTATGCGGCAGCCGCAACGTTCGTATTCGACCCGGCCCTGCTCGATCTGGATCACATCGAATTCCTGTATGGGCCGCAGGGCACCTTGTACGGCGCAGGATCGATGGGCGGCCTGGTGAAATACGTGACCGTCAAGCCGGATGCCAGTGGATTTTCCGGCAATGTCGGCGGCGACATATCCAACACCAACCGCGGAGGCATGAGCTACACCGAGCACGCCAGCTTGAACATTCCGCTGATAAAGGACAAGGCGGCGTTGCGCGTGGCAGTGGTCGATCAACACGTCACCGGCGTCTATCAAGCCGTGGGCGAAACGCCGGCCGGCGGCGACGATCGCACGCATACGCGAGGCGCGCGCGTGCAACTGGAATTCGATCCCACCGACAAGCTCACCTTCAACGTAACCGCCATGGCCCAGCAGATCGCTGCTGATGGATTGTCCATGGCCGACTACAATTTGCAGGGGCAACCCATTTCCGGTGGGCCGTATGTGCGCCGGCTGAACCATCGCGAGCCGTTTGCGCAGACACTTGAGCTTTACTCGTTCCACGTCGGCTACGATTTTGATTGGGCTACGCTGGACTGGATCAGTTCATACCAGAATTTCGTCAATCACAGCGTGCAGGATTATCCCGATTCATTCCTTGGCCTGCTCAATGAGCTGGGGCCGTTGTTCGGTGTGGATCAGCCGATGAGTTCGCTCTATGTGGATTCCCAATACACCGTGCACAAGACCTCGCAGGAGATTCGCCTCACCTCGCGCAAGAACGAACACTTCGATTGGCTGGGCGGGTTGTGGTTCAACCGGGAGAATGTCTGGGAGCAATACGCGCTCGAGGGAGACAATGCTCCGCCCCCGGGGAAAACCAGTCTCATTCAGCAGAATGTCAACGCGGGTTTTGCCGAGTATGCAGGCTATGGCGATCTCACCTGGCACATCAAGCCGACGCTCGACTTGACCGTCGGTATGCGCGCCAGCGGCAATTCGCAGCATCTGTCCAATCTGGAGGAAGGGCCGTTTGCCGGAAGCCAGGGCGGATTCCGCGAACATCTGTTGAGCGACGACGTGACCAAGATGGTCACGCTGAGCTGGCGGCCGAACGACCACGACAATTACTACGCGCGTGCATCCACCGGCTATCGGCCGGGTGGACTGCAAGCGCCCCTCCAGAGCACCTTGCTCGGTCCCAATCCCAACGCGAAAGACAGCTTCGGTTCCGACAACCTGGAGAGCTACGAGCTCGGCTACAAGAGCAGCCACCTCGATGGTCATTTGAATGTCGGCATCGACGGCTACGACATCGAGTGGCACCACGTGCAGCTGTACACCTACACCTTGGGCAACACCATTATTCAGAACGCCGGCGACGCGCGTGTCGAGGGCGTGGAGATGCAGGCTAATTATTCTCGCGGGTCGTGGCAGTTTGCAGCGTCTTCGGCCTACACGGACGCGTACACCATGAACGGCAGCCCGCAACTGGGCATCCAACCCAACTCGCCGCTGCCGTATTCCGCTAAATGGGCGGGTACCTTGAGCGGCAAGTACACATTCATCCTGGCTGGGCTGGATGCGTACGTCGGCGCCAACGTGCGCGCGTCGAGTCATCGCAACGCAGGTTTCTCGGGCGACAGCAGCGATCCGAATTTCTACCTGCCGGGATTCACCTTCCTGGACATCAATACGGGCGTGAACTTGCGCAATGGCGCAAACATCGATTTTTACGTGCGCAACCTGCTCAACCGGCAGGTGCCGATCGGCACCCTGAACGACGAAGCGGTGAATTTCCTCTCCACGGTGGGCGGGCCGATGCTGGTGCAGATGTCGACGCCGCGCACGGTGGGGGTAGCATTCAACGTGCCGTTCTAGCGATCCGATTCGCAAAAAAAGTAAATAAAGTCGTCGTTTTTCATAACGGCGATCTTTGGCGCGACCATTGCACAATGCGAAATCAGTTAAGACGCAGGGTGCCCAAGTGGTCAGTCAATCCCGCCGCAACGTGTTCAAAATGATGCTGGCCGGCGCTGCGGCAGCACCGTTTTGCTTTTCTGCGGCTGCGGCTGGCGAAGGTGATGAGAACGGCGAACGGCCAGTGAGTTGGGGCGCGGGCATTGAAGGCCAGCGCAAGGCGGACCTTGGCGACGGTACCTACCGCAATCCCATCATGCCCGGCGATCATCCAGACCCGACCATCCTCAAGGACGGCGGCGACTACTACATGACGTTCTCGCCGTTCTATGCCACGCCCGGGCTGGTGATCTGGCATTCCACCGATCTGGTGAACTGGGCGCCGATCGGCCCGGCGCTTTCCAAGCCGCTTGGCACGGTATGGGCGGTGGACCTGTGCAAGCACGACGGACGTTATTTCATTTACCTGCCGGCCGATCCGGGAACAGGATGGTCCATCTATGTGATCTGGGCCGATCGCATCGAAGGTCCGTGGAGCGATCCCATCGACTTGAAGATCGGCGATTGCATCGATCCCGGTCACGTCGTCGGCGAAGACGGCAAGCGCTATCTGTTCGTCAACGGCATTCGCCGCATCCGGCTTGCGGACAGCGGCCTGGCGACCGACGGCGAGTTGCAACACGCCTACAAACCCTGGCATTACCCCGACGACTGGGTGGTGGAGGATTTCGCGCCGGAAGGCCCGAAGCTGTTGCGCCGCGGAGAATGGTTTTATCTGATCAGTGCCATTGGCGGCACGGCCGGTCCGCCGACCGGGCACATGGTCATCGCAGCGCGATCGCGATCGGTGCATGGGCCTTGGGAAGATTGTCCGCACAATCCGCTGGTGCGCACCTTGAGCGCATCCGAACCATGGTGGTCGCGCGGGCATGCGTCGCTGGTGGAAGGGCCGGCGGGCGATTGGTGGATGGTTTATCACGGCTACGAGAACGGCTTTCGGACACTCGGTCGGCAAACGCTGCTGGAACCCATGGTGTGGACAGACGACGGCTGGTTTCGCGCCACCGGCGGTGATCTTTCCAGGCCGTTGCCGAAGCCGAAAGGCGGCATCAGCGGACCCGCGGGACGCGCCTTGTCGGATGACTTCACGCAGAATCGTCTCGGCACGCAGTGGAGCGTGCTGGATGCGTCGCCCGGCGAACTGCAGCGCGTGAGCTACGCGGCAGGCGGCCTGCACCTGGCAGCAAAAGGGCGCTCGCCAGCAGACAGTTCGCCGCTGACCTGCCTGGTCGGCGATCGTTCCTACGTCGCGGAAGTCACCATCGAACTCGTTGGCCAAGCGGAAGGCGGATTGTTGTTGTATTACAACCCGGTGGCATTCGTCGGCGTGGGGTTTTCATCGAGCGAGATGAAAACCTTCGAATACGCGCAGGAGCAGAGCTGGATGCGCACGCCGATGAAGACGTCAAGCGTGCGTATTCGCCTGACCAACGACAACAACGTCATCACCTACCACTACTCCCACGACGACGGCAAAACCTGGGTGCTGCACGGCCTGCGCATGGAAGTGTCGGGTATTCACCACAACGTGTTCGGCGGTTTCGTCAGCCTGAAGATCGGTATCTACAGTGCGAACGAGGGAAGTATTGTGGTGAAGGATTTCACCTATCGCGCGAGCAACGATGCCTGACCGTCGCGGGTTGGGTTAGCTGCGTGTAACCCAACCTGCGGTGCAGCTTCTATCAGTGCGCGATACCGCTGATCTGCCGCGGCGGCTTGATCGCATACAACAGCGCAGGCAGGAATACGAAGGTCGCCAACAGCACCGCCACCAGGCTGACCAGCAGCATGCGCCCCATACTCGACATGCCCAGATCGTGCGAGAGTGCCAGCGAGCCGAACGCCGTACCGGTGGTGAGTGCCGAGAACAGCACCGCGCGCGCCGAAGCCGAGCTGATGAAGCGGCGCATGCCGGCGCGCCAGTTCATCACGAAGTACACGTTGAACGACACGCCCACGCCCAGCAGCAGCGGCAGCGAAATGATGTTTGCATAGTTGACGGCCATGCCCAGCATGCGCGCGAGCAGGGCGGTCAGCAGTGCGGACATGCCCAGCGTCAGCAGCACGATGCCGGTGTCCTTCAGGTGACGGATGACCAGCATCAACACGATGGCGATGGCGATGGTCGCCAGCACCGCGGCCTGCTTGAAGGCACGCATCATGGTGTCGGCGGAGGCCACGGTGGTGACTGCCGGGCCGCCCGCGTCGGGTGCAATGTGCTGTACCGCTTCCACGAAGCGGCGCAGGCCTTGCGTGTCCTGGTCGTTGACCGTGGGCGACACCTGCACCAGCACCTGTCCGGAAGGACTGACCCAGTTGCGCTTGATCGATTCGGGCAGCGTTGCCAGAGTCACAGGCTTGGCGTCCAGTGCATCGCGCAGGCTTTGCAACTGGGCCGGCAGGAAGCGGCTCACCGCTTCGTTCATCGCCATCAGGCGGTCGTCGGGCGCCTTGGCAAGCTTTTCCAAGGCAGCGTCGATGCTGCGCAACGGCGAGTCAGCAGGCATTTGCGAGTTGGCATCGGCAATCGCGCCACGTGCATCTTCAATGGCCGAGCGCAGCGCGGCAGGTGTGAGCGGCGGTGCGGAAGGGTCGACATCCAGCGATGGCAGCATCAGCACCTGTGCCTGGTTGAGCTGGTCGAGCGAGGCTTGCTGGTCGGGCGGCACGAAGGTGGCGGCGGAAATCACCTGGGACACTTCCGGCAGCTTCGACAGCTTGTCGGTGAGCGTGCGTGCGGTGGCCAGGTCCGGCACCATGATGTTGATGTTGAAGGGGTTGGTGATCGGGTTGGCGGCGAGGCTGCGCAGCGTGCGCATCGGCTCGGAATGCTGGTCCTGCGTGTTGAGCGGGTTGGCATCGAACGGCATGCGTATGGCGGCGTACAGGCCAATCACGCCGAGCAGTGCGAACACGACCAGCACTGGCTTGTAGCGTCGGTGCAGGAACACGTCCATTTTCGGGCCGAACGGCAATGCCAGCTCGCCACTTTGGCGCTTGGGCTTGAACCGGCTGAACAGTGCCGGCAACAAGGTCAGCGTACATACCAGGGCGATGCCCATGCCGACGCCGGCGATGGTGCCCAGCTCGGCCACGCCCACGAAACTGGTCGGCGAAAACGCGAGAAAGCCGCAAGCGGTGGCGGCGGCGGCGACGGCGATCTGACTGCCGGACACGCGTGCGCATTCGGCGATGGCCACGTTGATGTCTTCGTGCAGCATGCGCATCTCGCGCATGCGCACGGCAAACTGGATGCCGAAGTCCACCGCCAGGCCCACGAACAGCACGGCGAAGGCTACCGAGATCACGTTGAGCGTGCCGATGGCGAGCGCGGCGAATCCGATCGTCAGCGCAAAGCCCACCAGCAGGGTGATGAGAATGGGAATGATGCGGCGGAACGAATGCATCGCCAGGTACAGCCACAGCGTGAGCAGCAACAGGCTGCCCAGCGTGCTCCACACGATGCCCTTGGTCAGCGCGCCGAACTGCACGTCGGCCAAGGCCACCGGCCCGGTGTAGTCGATGCGCACGCGGCCGGCCTTCACATCCGGCAGGCCGTCGCGGATGTGCTCCATGGCGCGGGTGGCCGCTTTGCCCGGTTCGAGCGAACCTTCTTCCAGCACCGGATGCGCGAGCACCATGCGCAGATTGTCGGGTTGCTGGGTGACATCCGAACCCAGCAGGCCTTGCCACGACAACGGTACGGGATGGCCGTCCGCGGCGTCGTCGAGCACCTGGCGCAACTGGTCCAGCGCAGGCTTGTAGGGAGAGAGATCGGCATGCTGGATGCGCACGCCGATCGCCATCAGCGACACGCCGTTCAACAGCCCGCGTGCTGAAGGATCGGCGGCCAGCGGCCCCAGCAGGGCCTGCGCGTTCATCAGCGAATTGAGCAGCTTGGTCAGGTCGTCCGGGCCGAGCAGCAACAGGCCCTCGGTGCGGAAAAACGGATCGGCATCCGGGCGGCTCACGTCGATGAAATGCTTTTTGTCCGCCTCCATCGCTTTGGCCAGCTGCGCGGCGGTTTCGTCGGTTTCCTCGGCGGTGGCGCCGCGCACCACCATTACCAGCAGGTTGTTGAACTGCGGGAATTCGCGGTCGAACGCCATGGCGTGCTGGCGCCAGGGCAGCGTCTTGGCGAACATGTTGTCGGTGTCGGTATCCACGCTCAGGCGATGCGCGGCCAACCAGATGCCGGCTCCCGCCATCACGGCGTAGAACACCAGCACATACACGGCAAAGCGCCGGCAGAATTGAACGATGCGGACGATAAGCTCAGTCACGGGCCTAACGCTTCCTTATTGATGGATGTATGTCGCAACCACGGGGCTTTGCTTCTTCTCCCCGGAGGAGAGAGGGCATCACGCGGCCTTCGGCAAATTGTTTTTAAGCACTCGCCTGGTTCAACGAACCGAGCTTGGGGAAACGGGCAAGAATCGCCTTGCGGATGCCGGGCAGATCCAGTCCCGCTTCGCTCAGCACTTCCTCGCGGGTGCCGTGTTCCAGATAGGCATCGGGCAGGCCCAGATGCAGGACCGGCAAGCTTACACCACGCGCCATCAAGCACTCGGCCACGCCCGCACCGGCACCGCCCGCCACTGCGTTGTCCTCGAGGGTGACGAAGGCACTGTGGTCTTTCGCCAGTTCGAGCAGCAAGGTTTCATCCAGCGGCTTGACAAAACGCATGTTCACCAGGGTCGCGTCGAGTTCCTTGGCGATTTCCTCCGCTGGCGGCAGCATCGCGCCGAAGCTCAATATCGCCAGGCCATGGCCGCGGCGGCGCAGTTCCGCCTTGCCTAGCGGCAGCGTATCGAGGGTCTTGGCGACGGCAACGCCCTGGCCGGTGCCGCGCGGATAACGGATGGCCGCCGGGCCGTCGTGGCGGAAACCTGTGGTGAGCATCGCGCGGCATTCGTTTTCGTCGGCCGGCGCCATGATCACCAGGTTAGGCAGGCAGCGCAGAAAACTCAGGTCGAAGCTGCCCGCGTGGGTGGCGCCGTCGGGCCCCACCACGCCGGCGCGATCGATGGCGAAGGTCACGTCCAGATTCTGCAGCGCCACGTCGTGGATCACCTGATCGTAGGCGCGCTGCAAGAACGTGGAATAGATCGCCACGACCGGCTTGGCGCCTTCGCAGGCCATCCCTGCGGCGAGGGTCACGGCGTGCTGTTCGGCAATCGCCACGTCGAAATAGCGTTGCGGATATTCCTGGGAAAAACGCACCAGTCCCGAGCCTTCGCGCATGGCCGGCGTGATGGCGAGCAGGCGGTCGTCCACGGCCGCCACGTCGCACAGCCAGTCACTGAATACATCCGAATAGGTGGGCTTGGACGGGCCGGCTTTTTTCACCACGCCGGCGTTGGGATCGAACGGACCCACCGCGTGGTATTCGATCTGCGCCTTTTCCGCCGGTGCGTAGCCCTTGCCCTTGGTGGTGACGACGTGCAGCAACTGCGGGCCGGGCAGATTTTTTACGGTGCGCAAGGCTTGCAGCAGTTGCACCACGTCGTGGCCGTCGACCGGGCCGTTGTAGTGAAAACCCATTTCCTCGAACAGCGTGCCGGGCAGGCGCGCCACCGATTTGGTCAGGCCGCCCACGTTCTCGCTGATCGACATGCCGTTGTCGTTGAACACCACCAGCATGTCGGCGTTGATATCGGCCGCGTGATTGAGCGCCTCGAACGCCATGCCTGCGGTCATCGCGCCGTCGCCGACCACGGTAACGAGCTTGCGCCTATCGCCTTTGTGCCGCAGTGCGATCGCCATGCCCAGCGCGGCGGATATCGAAGTGGAAGAGTGGCCGACGCCGAAGGTGTCGTACTCGCTTTCGTCCCGGCGCGGAAATGGCGCCAGGCCGTCCTTCTTCTTGATGGTGGTGATGCGGTCGCGCCGGCCGGTGAGGATCTTGTGCGGATAGCACTGGTGGCCGACGTCCCAGACCAGCCGGTCGCGCGGGGTGTCGAACACGGCGTGCAGGGCGACCGTCAGCTCCACCACCCCCAGCCCCGCGCCGAAATGGCCGCCAGAACTTGCGACCGCCTCGATCAGGTACCCGCGCAACTCGTCCGCGACGATGGGGAGTTGTTCATCGGGAATGCGGCGGAGATCCGCCGGCGACTCGATCGCGGACAGATGCGGGTAACGGGACAGATCGATCATCGGCGTATTGTTAACCCTGCGTTAGGGCGGGGCAAGGGAACCCGGGGCCGCCCCGGGGTTCCGGTCAAGCGCCACTCAGCTTGGCGCGACGGCCTTACGCCAGGGCTTCGCGCCGGTGCCGAGGCAGGTGGCTGACCAGGAACTCCATCTGGTCGGCCAGGATATTGCGATTGGAAAGGATCAGGTGCTCCACCCAGCTCGGCCGGTATGGCACGGCCAGCAACGGCATGTGGGCCTCCTGCGGGGTGCGGTTGGCCTTCCTCAGGTTGCAGGCAAGGCAGGCGCTGACCACGTTTTCCCAGTCGTCGCGGCCGTGCTTGGAAATCGGCAGCACGTGGTCGCGGGTCAGCTCGCCCCGGCTGAAGCGCTCGCCGCAATACATGCACAGATAACGATCGCGCCCGAAAAGGGCGCTGTTGGTGAGGGCGGGGGCGGGGTCGATGGCATGGTCGCGGCAATGGCCGGTACTGGCCACGATAGGGTGCAACTGGATCTGGCTCTGCCGGCCCAGGTCGCGATTGTGGCCGCCGTGCACGGTGAGGCAGGGGTCGCCCAGGGTCCAGGCCACGGCCTCCCTCACGTAGAGGCATACGGCATCCTGCCAACTGATCCAGTCGAGGATCCTGCCGGCGGCGTCCAGCGACAGCACGCGGGTCGAGTTGAGATCGGCCAGCTTTGGCACTTCCATCAGCATGCGTTCCGTCCTTCACCTAGGTAGCGAAAGGAGCGCCCATCCATGCAACGGTGCTCGGTTTGACCGCAGCATAGACCAACTTGATTGCAAAACGCATGCAAAATCCAGCCCTTACCTGTCAAAAAGATCAGGTTTTGGCCGATTCCCCCCGGGAACCCGGCGCTGATATAGTGACTATTCATCTGTAGACCCGACGCCGGGTTTGGGAGGGGAAGCCTGGGTGGCGACCCCGGCACGGCGGGGCAGAGGAAAGCAACGTGGCTGAAGTACTTTTCTACGAGCGTCCGGTTCCGCTCAATCGCAATGCACACAAGGACCTGCGCATCAAGGGCGTGCAGAACCTCAAGTTCGCACACGGCGCGCACTCTGTGCCGCTGACGTGCACCGAGTTTCCCATCGCCGCCCGCGATATCCCGATCCTGTTCGCCGGCGCTGACGTGTCCAACGTCGGTCCGATGGCGCTGCTGGGTCTGCGCCAGAGCGAGAACCTGTTCCTGGACAACGACGGCTATTGGGAGCGTGGTGTTTACGTTCCGGCGTTCGTGCGTCGCTATCCGTTCGTGTTGGCCGAAAAGCCCAAGGGCATGGAAGGCGACGATTTCACCGTCTTCCTCGACGAAGGCTACGAAGGTTTCAGCAACACCGAAGGCGAGCGCCTGTTCAAGGAAGACGGTACCGATTCGGACATCCTGAAGAACGCCGTCAGCTTCCTCGGCGAATTCCAGCAGCACGTGGCCCGTACCCGCCAGTTCGTGGAAGACCTGGTCAAGCACGACCTGCTCGAAGCCCGCAACATCCAGCTGCAGCGCAACGGCAACGCTCTGAACCTCAATGGCCTGTTCGTGGTCAGCGAGGAAAAGTTGCGCAACCTCGACGCCGAGACCGCGCATCGCTTCCTGCTGGACGGCACCATGGGCTGGATCTTTGCCCATCTGCTGTCGCTGCAGAACATCGACCGCGTCAGTGAGCGTCTGGCCAAGCGCGAAGACGCCGAAGCGGGCAACACGACCAAGAACTGATCGCTTTTGCAGCGATCGGAAAAAAGCCGCCCGTTGGGGCGGCTTTTTTTGTCCTGCGGCGACGGATGCCTGCGTATCGTCGCTGCTCGCCGTCTACGTTCCGGGTTTGGACGCCTTGTCCTGCGGATGCATCGCTGCCACCTCGGCAGCGCTGATGTCGTCGCCGTAATGATTGCCAAAATGCGTGCGTACGTAGTGGATGACCTCGGCGATCTGCGCATCGCTGAGCTGGGCGTCCTGGAAGAAATGGTGCGGCGTTTCCGGCTTGCTCTCGAACGAGGGCATGTCGTGGCGACCGAACAGAACCACTGCGGCCACGTATTGCGGCGAAGCCAGCCTGGGGTCGCCGGCGAGTGCCGGATAGGTGCCGGCGCCCGTCGAGCCTTTCGCATCCGGCATGTGGCATCCCTGGCAGATGCTGTGGAAGATTTGCTCGCCGTTGGCCGCCTTGAGGGTGGCGGGCGTGTAGAGAGCGTTGTCGGAGGACTGGGCGCGGGCGGTCGTGGCGCATCCCGCGCCGATGCTGATCACACCGGCGAGCATGGCGAGGAAGCGCTTCATTGAGCATCGGCTCCTCCTGCAAGCATGCGAACGGGCAGGTTGCGGCAATCGGCTGCGCGGCAAAAAATTCATCCCGCAACTCCCGCCATCACGCGTTGATGCAAGCGCTCCACCGCATCCAGCGCGGACGTCACCGCTCCTTCCTGCCATGCGGGCAAATACGACACGTGTTCGCCGGCCAGCGCGATGCGTCTGTCGATCTGGCACAAGTTGTCGTAATGCTTTGCACGCAATGCTTCCGACCAGGAGGCGAAACATCCCATGGTGAACGGCGAGCGATGCCAGGCCACGGCCACGCCGTTGTCGAATTCCGTTTTGTATTGCGGATGGATCTGGCTGCCGTATTCCACCGCGCGGCGGATGCGTTCGTCCGGCGACATGGCGGTGAATTCGTAGGCGTCCAGGCCCCAGATATAGGCGCCGAGCAGTACGCCTTTGCCGCGGCTGTTGAAGTCGTTGCTGGGATAGCTGATGGTGTTGATCGGCAGGTCGGTGGCGGTGAGTCCGCCGTAGATGTCTTCGTCTTCCTCCCAGAAGCGGCGCTTGAATTGCAGGCCGACTTTTACGGTGGCTGCATAGGGCACGGCACCGATCGCGGCGGCCATCGGTGCACCGACGTTGATCGGGATCTGGCTGAGAATGGATAACGGAATGGTGCAGATGCACCAGTCCGCACGTGCTTGCCGCACGGCGCCGGGATGTCGCGCGTCCACGTAACTGGCCGTGACGCCGCGCTCGTCCTGCTGGATGGCCGTGACCTTGGCGTTGTAATGAATCAGTCCCTTCAGCTCGCGGCCGAATGCCTCGCCGATGCGTCCCATGCCGCCTACGGGCTGAAACAGCGTGGTCTGGAATTCGTAGATTTCGCCTTCGGTGAGGCTGCGCCACAGGCGCGAATCCAGCACGTCGTGCAGTTGCAGCGGTTGCGAATCGATCGGTCGTGCGGACAGTCCGCCACCAGGCGGCTTGTCATAGCCGCGCCGGTTGCTGACATCGGGCCCCTTCGCGTAGGCGTATTTGTCGTCGAGCGCGCCCCAGCCGCGCAGCGATTCCAACAGTTGCGCCTGATCGTCTTTGCTGACCTGCGCATCCAGCTTGCCTTGCTGCGTCGCCTTGGCCAGCAATTCCGCCACGTGGCCGCGGTAGTCCGCGTTGATGGCGCGATAGCGTTGAGGTTTTCCGCCGAAGGCTTTGGCGCCGTGCAAATAGGCGTTGTGGTTGATCTGCACGAAGGGTTCGAGCGGCACGCCGAGTTTCTTGCAGTAATCGAGCAGACCGCGGTGGTGGTAAGGAATGCGCCACGGCCCCGGGTTGAAGTACAAGCCGCGATCGAACCGGCAGTGCTGGGTGTAGCCGCCCATTTCGGTATAGGTGTCGCCGCCGCGCAGGGTCCAGTTGCGTCCGCCCGGGCGCGGGTTGTATTCCAGCAATTGCACCCGGTAACCGGCCTGGCGCAATTCATAGGCGGCAACCATGCCGGCCAGCCCGGCACCGAGTATCAATACCGAAGCGCCGTGCGGCGCGCCCTGCAATTTCGGCGTGCCTTTGTAGGGCGATTCGGCGGCCAGGCCCAGGCTGCTCATGGCCTGGTACATGGCGGCACCGCCCGCACTCAGGCCGATGACACGCAACAGATCGCGGCGCGTCATCGACGATCGTGGTCCTTCCTCTTGCATGATTGCCCCTTCCCGACTCAAGCGATCAGCACATCGCATTCGGGGGCGCTACAACAGTGACATAAGACATGGCTGCCGCATTGAATCCATTCCACCGGATGGGAATTCAATGCGTCGGCTTGGCCAGCCGCATCAGATCCACGCTGTATCCCGCCGCCTCATACAGTGCCCGTGCGCGCTCGTTGCCCGGAAACACCGCAAGCGTCACCAGTTGGCATTGGTGCTCGCGCGCCCACGTTTCGGCGTGTGCGATCAGCGCCTTGCCCACACCCTGACCTTCGTGGCGCGGTACCACGGCGAGATCGGAGATGTGGCAGTTGGCGCGGCTGGTGAAATAGTCCTGGGTTTTCTGCAGATGCACGAAGCCCACGCGCTCGCCTGCGCCGTTTTCGGCGACGAATACATAGCTGTTGGAGGGCTGTTCGTCCAGATGGCGACCGAGGTCCTTGCGGATGCCTTCGATGCATTCGTGCCGCTTGCGCCAGGCAGGCAAAGTGAAGTCGACGAATCGGGGAACCAGACCGAGGATGAAGTCGTCGTCATCCTCGGCCAGGCGGATGTGAAAATTGTTGTCGCTCATGCGTCGGCCGGTCAGTAAGAACGGGAACGGATGGCTTCGGTTCTACACCCAAGACGGCGCAGGTGGAAGTACCAAAAGCGTGGATGCCCTGCCCCTGGGTACAGGGGCAGGGCATCGCATCAGTCGCCGATCACCGGCAGCGAGATATAGCTGGCCTCGTCCGCCGAGTGATAAATGCGCTGCGTCGCCTTTTTGTAATCGGCCGGCTTGGCCCAGAAGATGTTCGGCACGAAGGTTTGCGGATTGCGGTCGTAGAGCGGGAACCAGCTCGATTGCACCTGCACCATCACGCGATGCCCGGGCAGAAAGACGTGATTGGCATTGGGCAGATCGAAGCGATAGGTCAGCGGCTGATTGGCGGCGAGCGGTTTGGGGTTGTCGTAGCCTTCGCGATAACGGCCGCGGAAAATATCCATCGCCACGGCGAGCTGATAGCCGCCCATCTCGGGTTGTTCTGCCACCTGGTCCGGATAGACGTCGATCAGTTTCACCACCCAGTCGCTGTCGGTGCCGCTGGTCGATGCCACCAGGTGCACGATCGGTGCGCCGGCAATGGTCAGCGGTTGGGTCAGTACGTCAGAAACATAGGTCACCACATCGGTACGGCCTGACGCCTCGCGTTGATCGTCCACCAGCCACTCCGACCAGGTGAGGCCGTTGTCGTAACCCATGGGCTGGATCGGGCGAGCGCGGAACGGTACCGGATGCGCGGGATCGGAGACGTATTCGTCGAAACCCGCACCGGCACCGGGCGCGCTGAAACCGAGCTTGTTGTCGGCTTCGAGATAAAGCGGACGGCTTTTGCTGGCGCAACCCTGTTCGCAGGCGAGCGGCCAATGGTCCAGGCGTTGCCACTGGTTGGTGCCGGTCTGGTAGGCGGTGACCGGTGCGAGGTCGGCCTTGGGCGCGCCATCCTTCAGATACTGCGCAAGATACGGCCGCAGAATGTGCTCGCGAAAATATTTGCCGGTATCGCTGCCGAACTGGATCGCGCCGAGCGAACTGGCGTCTTCGATCTCCTGACCGTGATGCCACGGCCCCATCACCAGTTTCACCATGTTGCCACTGGTGTCCTTGGGCTTGATCGCGCGGTACACGGCCAGCGCGCCGTAGATGTCTTCCTGGTCCCACAGGCTGTGCACCAGCATCGTGGGCACTTTCAGCGGCTGCGCGGCCAGCACCTTGTCCACCGCCTGCTCGCTCCAGAACGAGTCGTAGGCGGGATGCGCCAGCATCTTGTTCCAGAAGCCGAGCTGTTCCATGCCGTACGCGCGGCCCAGTTCGCCGGCGGAGACGTAGTGCATGAACAGGTCGTATTCGTCGTGATAGCTGGTCCACCACTTGTAGGAGTTGTCGCGGCTGGCGCTCTGCTCATAGATGTAAGACATGTTCTGCTGGCGGAACGCGCCGTGGTGGAACCAGTCGTCGCCCATCCAGCCGTCCACCATCGGGTTCATCGGCACGGCGACTTTCAACGCCGGATGCGGATGGATCATGGACATCAGCGGCTCGAAGCCGTCATAGGAAATGCCGATGGTGCCGACCTTGCCGTTCGACTCGGAAACGTTTTTCACCAGCCAGTCGATGGTGTCGTAGGTATCGGTGGCATCGTCGACCGGCGTGGGATTGAGCGGGCCGTGAATCGGCCGGTTCATCACGTAATCGCCTTCGGAGCCGTATTTGCCGCGGATATCCTGGATCACGCGGATGTAATGATCCTCCACGATCACGTCGGTGGCGTTGTCGTAGCCTTCCAGCATCGGGCCGAGATGGCCGCTCATGACGTGATGGGTCAATTCTTTCGCGCTATAGGGCGTGCGCGTCAGCACCATGCCTGCGTGGGTGACGCCCTTGGGAATCAGGATCACCGTGTAGAGCTTCACGCCGTCGCGCATCGGAATCATTACGTCGCGCTCGACGTAGTCGTAGCTGCTGGTGACCGGCGTGAACTGCGCGGGGGTTTCGCTGGGGTAGTTGGGGTATTGCGGTGGCGGTGCCCCGTCGGTGGCTAGTGCGGCACCGCTCAGGCTGAGCAGCAGGGCAAGCGTTGCGGGCTTGAATGCGCGCAACGTCATCGCGACACGATTCGACATCATGGTGACTCCCCGGTGGATATGCATCCCTAGCCTAGCCTTTAAATCATCGATCGGGCACGTGGGAGTGCCGAAAGGCCTACTGGGTTCCGGGGAAATTTCCAATTCCTGTGAGTGGTTGGTGACGCGTTCACGCTCCTACGGAGCGATGGACAGTCCCCTCTCCCCTCCAGGGAGAGGGAGCTGATGCGCTTCACAACAGCGAAGCTGGTCAATGATGACGGGGCAAGATGTCGCCGTCAGATAAAAAGAGTGTCTCTTGGGCGCACAAAAAACGCCCGGATTGGCCGGGCGTTTTTTGCCGTGCAAGTGACCGCTTACGCAATCGCCGGCAAAGTCTCCACGCCCGCTTCGATCGCTGCCTTGTGCAAGTGAATGCGCGGCAGGATGCGTGCGAAGTAGAACGCGGCGGTGTCGCGTTTGGCCTGCTTGAACCCAGCCTGCTGCGCACTCTTTTCTGCGGCGGCCACCGCCTTCGCCCAGAAATAGGCGAGGGTGATGTAGCCGCTGTAGTAGAGGTAGTCGTTGGCGGCAGCACCCAGCTCTTCCGGATTGCTCTGGACGCGCTGTGCGAGCTTGAGCGTCAGCTCGCCCCACTCTTTGGCGAGTGCGCCGAGCTGGCCGACATACGGACGCAGTGCTTCGTCCGCCGCGTGCTGCTTGCAGAAGGCGCCGATCTCGCCGAGGAAATGCTGCAGGCCCACACCCTTGAGCTGGAGAATCTTGCGGCCGAGCAGGTCGGCCGCCTGGATGCCGGTGGTGCCTTCATACAGCGTGATGATGCGGGCGTCGCGCACGAACTGCTCCACGCCGTTTTCCACGATGAAACCGTGGCCGCCGTAGATCTGCAGTGCTTCCTTGGTGCACTCCTGGGCCAGTTCGGTCACCACGCCCTTGGCGATCGGGATCAGGAAGGCGAGCAGTTCGCCGGCCTTCTGGCGCGAGGCTTCGTCGGTGCCGCGTGCCTCGATGTCGGTCTGTAATGCGGCGTACATGATCAAGGCGCGCGAACCTTCCACGAAAGCGCGCTGAGTCAGCAGCATGCGGCGTACGTCCGGCTGCACCAGCAGATTGTCGGCCGGCTTGTCCGGGAATTTCGGACCGGACAGCGAGCGCGACTGCAGGCGCTCGCGCGCATAGTTGAGGCTGTTTTGCAGCGCGCGCTCGGACAGCGCCAGACCTTGCAGTCCCACCGACAGGCGAGCGGCATTCATCATGGTGAACATCGCTGCCAGGCCCTTGTGCGGCTGGCCGATCAGAACACCTTCGGCTTCATCGAAATTCATCACGCAGGTGGCCGAGCCGCGTATGCCCATCTTGTGCTCGATCGCACCCGGATAAGCATTGTTGCGCTCGCCCAGCGAACCATCCGCGTTCACCTTGAACTTGGGCACGATGAACATGGAGATGCCGCGGCTGCCGGCTGGAGCGTCGGGCAGGCGCGCCAGCACCAGGTGAATGATGTTCTCGGCCAGGTCGTGATCGCCGGCGCTGATGAAGATCTTGGTGCCGCTGATCTTGTAGCTGCCATTCGCGCCGGGTTCTGCACGCGTCTTGAGCAGGCCCAGGTCCGAGCCGGCCTGCGGTTCGGTCAGGCACATGGTGCCGGTCCACTGGCCGGCCACGATGGGCTTGAGGTAGGTGTGCCGCTGATCGTCCGTGCCGTGCAGTTCCAGGGCGTGGCAGGCGCCCTCGGAGAGCAGCGGATAAAGGCTCCACGACAGGTTGCCCGACTGGAACATTTCGGAGGTGGCGATGCCCATCACCGACGGCAGCGCCTGGCCGCCGAATTCCTCCGCCATGGTGAGACCGGCCCAGCCGCCTTCGGAGAACGCGCGGAAGGCTTCCTTGAAGCCTTTTGGCGTGGTCACCGCACGGGCGGCCTTGTCGAAGCGGCAGCCTTCTTCATCGCCCGGCGCGTTGGTAGGCGCCAGCACCTGTTCGCTCAGCTTGCCGGCTTCTTCCAGCACTGCGTCGAGCAGGTCGCGGGTGTGTCCTTCGCCGCCCTGCAACTGGGTCAGCACGGCTTCGGCGCCGAGTACATCGAAAAGGGCAAAGCGCTGGTCGTCGAGCGGTGCCTTGTAGAGCGTCATGGCGTAAATCCTTGGTGGCGATTGCGGTCAGGCGGTCAGCGGTACGTGTTGGCGATGCCGGGTACCGGCGACAGGAAGTCGCTGTGGGTGAAGGGGAAGTCGCGCGGATTCTTGTTGTCCGGGTGGTCTTCCAGATTGGGGGTGCAGTGCACGATGCCCTTGATGGTGTAGGCCAATGAGCCCGCACTACCCTTGGCGGCGACGGCCTTGAGCGCGTCGCTCATCGCCTGCGTAGGCAGCACGCTGACCTGCAGCACGTCGCCGGCGAAGGACGGTATGCCCAGATCGAACTTGGCGTGCAGGCGCACCGGAATGCCTTGTGCAACTTGCAGCTCGCCCTCGATCGACTGGTAGTCCATGCCGGTGTAGCTGTTGTTCTGGAAGCGCACAGTCAGCTCCCAGGTGCCATCCGGCTGCACGCGCATCTGCTGCAGGGTGAGGGTGGGCGGGAACACGCTCTGGCGCTGCGGTCCGCACGCGGCCAGCAGGCAAACCAGCAGGACGATGGCCAATCCGTGGAGCAGTCGTTTCATGGAATCACCTCAAACGATTGTTTGAATATAGCAGGGAAAGGGAAGGGTGGAATGGGGTGGCGCAACACCCCAAACGTTTGAAACCCGGATGGTTATACAGCCTGGCATGCGTGTAGACAGGCACCGGGTGCTCCCTTCCCTGCGACGCAAAGCTAGTCCCGTGGGACGAAGTGGGGGGCGTTGTGATGGGGCGCGTTCTTGCTCCAAGAGCAGGGGGAGCGAGCAAATCGATCAGTCGCTGAGATTCGACACCGCCCAGATGCACGCAAGGAACGGAGCCAAGCGCACGATTCCCAATGTCACCCGGAGCAGGCATCATTGGAGATTGCGTCCCTTGATTCCCGGTAACCCATGACCCGTCGTATCGCCGCTCGCCGCTCTCCCATCCACGGCAATGGTGTGTTTGCCGTCGCTCCGCTCAAGAAGGGCGAGGAAATCATCCAGTACAAGGGCACCCTGATGACCCACGACGAAGCCGACGTGATGTACGGCGACGGTGGCGAGACGGGGCACACCTTCCTGTTCACGCTCAATGACGACTACATCATCGATGCGAACCGCAAGGGCAATATCGCGCGCTGGATCAACCACAGCTGCGATCCCAATTGCGAAGCGCTGGTCGAGGAAAACGAAACCGGCAATCCGCGCAAGGACAAGGTGCTGATCCAGGCCAGGCGCAACATTAAGCCGGGCGAAGAGCTCACCTACGATTACGGCATCGTGCTCGAGGTGCCGCACACGGCGCGCCTGAAGAAGCTGTGGAAGTGCCTGTGCGGTTCGCCCAAGTGCACCGGTACGCTGCTCAAGCCCAAGCGCTGATCGGCGACACCAGTCCCCTGCTTCTAGTGCTAACAAGCCCTAGCAGGGGGCTACTGGGCGGGGTAATCGATCTGCAGCACCTCGATGACCACGTCCCCGGCCGGCCGCCGCCAGCGCACTTCATCGCCCACGCGCGCCCCCAGCAGGGCCTTGGCCAGCGGGGAAACATAACTCACCAATCCGTGCTCGGCATCGGCCTCGTCTTCGCCGACGATTTGCCAGCGCCGCTCGCCCTCGGTACCGCCAACGGTAACCAGGGCGCCGAATGCCACGCGGTCGCGCGGTTGTTTGGAAAGATCCATTTCGATGGCGCTGTCGACTCTCGCGGTGAGCCAGCGCAGCTTGCGCTCCAGCGCTGCGAGTTCCTGCCGCTGGTCCAATGTCTGGTCCTCGCCGGCTTGCAGCTCATCGCGCCGTTCCCGGGTTTGGGCAAGTCGCTCGCGCAGTATCGCAATGCCGCGTGGCGTGACGTGGTTGGGGTGTTCGCTCAGCGGTAGCTCGGGCAATGCGTCGTGGGCATCGCCGTCGTGATCTTTGACGAAGGCGCGACTCATGCGGCCCTCCGTAGGTGGTGTCGATAGTGTTGTCGAAACCCTGATGGCTCGCGCCAGGAGGGGAAATGCAGGTTCGACGTGCAAGGGCGACCGGGCGGCTGTTGCGTCGCCCGGCCGTTCCAATGGGCGAATCAGCGGTCAGTCTTCTTCCAGTTTCGGTTTCCAGGCATCGCTGAGTTGCCGCTGCACCGGTGGCGGAACCGGTTCGTAGTGACTCAGGTCGAGGCTGTAGCGGCCCTGGCCGCCCGTCATGGCTTTCAGTTCGGTGGGATAGTCGGTGAGTTCTGCCAAGGGCGCCTGAGCCTTGATCACCAGTTCGCCGCCGCGCTTGGCATCGGTGCCCATGATGCGTGCGCGCTTGCCGGCCAGGCCGCCGGTGACGTCGCCGACGTTGTCTTCCGGAATCGATACCTCGACGTCGACGATCGGCTCCAGCACGATCGGATGGGCTTTGCTGATCGCATCCAGAAAGGCCTTCTTGCCGGCACTGACAAAGGCCACCTCCTTCGAATCGACCGGATGGTATTTGCCGTCGAACACGGTTACGCGCAGGTCTTGCAGCGGGTAGCCGGCCACCGCACCGTTCTCCATCGCCTGGCGCACGCCTTTCTCGATCGCCGGCAGGAACTGGCCGGGAATCACCCCGCCCTTGATCGCGTCGACGAACTCAAAACCGGCGCCGCGCTCGAGCGGGTCCACGCGCAGGAACACTTCGCCGAACTGTCCGGCGCCGCCGGTCTGCTTCTTGTGCCGGTGATGTCCTTCGGCGGAACCGGCGATGGTTTCGCGATACGCAATGCGCGGCGGATGGGTGACCACTTCCACGCCGTAACGGTCTTTCATGCGCTCCAGCACGATCTTCAGATGCAGGTCGGACAGGCCGCGGATCACCGTTTCATTGAGTTCCTTGTGATGCTCCATGCGGAAGCAGGGGTCTTCTTCGGTGAGCCGGGTCAGTGCCTGCGAAAGTTTCTGCTCCTGTCCCTTGTGCTTGGGCTGCAGCGCCAGCCCGAACATCGGCTGGGGGAAATGCACGGGCTCCAGGTGGATGCTGTCTTCGTCGTGCGAATCGTGCAGCACGGCATCGAAATGCAGGTCATCCACCTTGGCCACCGCGGCGATGTCGCCGGGAATGGCCTGTTCGATTTCCACGTGGCTCTTGCCGTTGAGGCGGAACAGGTGGCCGACCTTGAACGCCTTGCGGTTGTCGTCGATGTAGAGCTGGCTGTCGCGGCGGATGGTGCCTTGCCACACGCGAAACACGCCGAGCTTGCCGACGAAGGGATCGTTGATCACCTTGAACACGTCCGCGACCACGTGCGAAGCGGGATTGGGATCGACCGCGATCTGCACGTTGTCGCCGTTGCGGAACGGCGGCGGATTGGCCTCGGCCGGATTGGGCAGCAGCCGG
Source organism: Dyella mobilis (assembly GCF_016904945.1). GTDB lineage: Bacteria > Pseudomonadota > Gammaproteobacteria > Xanthomonadales > Rhodanobacteraceae > Dyella_B > Dyella_B mobilis. The sequence goes on along the minus strand of NZ_JADIKF010000040.1, from coordinate 1,283,851 downwards.
TCGAACACATCCAGCAGCTCGCGCACGCCCGCGCCGGTGCGCGAGCTGGCGAAGCAGATTGGCACCAGGTGGCCCTCGCGCAGGCATTGCTCGAAGGCGTCGTGCAGCTGTTGCGGAGTCAGCGCGTCTTCGCCTTTGTCCAGATAATCGCCCATCGTGGTTTCGTTGATTTCCACCACCTGGTCGAGAATCTGCTGGTGCGCGTCGGCGAGTGAGGAAAAGTCGGTCTTGCCGTCGCGATGGAAAAAGCAATCGAGCACGCGGCCAGCGTTGTCGGCGGGAAGATTGATCGGCAGGCATTCCTGCCCGAATTCCTCGCGCAAGGCATCGACCAGTGCGGACAGATCCACGACTTCAGTGTCGATCTTGTTGATCACCAGCAAGCGGGCCAGACCGCGCTCCTTGGCGCGCTCCATCATGCGGCGCGTGCCGTGTTCGATGCCGTTGGCGGCGTTGACGACGATGGCGACGGTTTCCACCGCGGAAAAAGCCGACAGCGTGCCGCCGCGGAAGTCGGCGTAACCGGCGGTGTCGACCAGGTTGATGTGGCTGTCGCCGTGATCGATCCCGGCGATGCAACTGTCGATGGAGTGGCCGCGCGCTTTTTCCTGCGCGTCGGTATCCGATTGCGTGGTGCCGCGCTCTATCGATCCAAGGTTCTGGATCAGTCCGCCAGCTTGCAGCAGGGCTTCGAACAAGGTGGTCTTGCCCGTACCGGCGTGACCGGCGAGCGCGACGTTGCGGATGTTTTCCGTGTTGTAGGACACGATGCGACCCTCCTTTGGAAAGAGGCGCGGGATCGTGCTGGCAACGCATGAGGCCGCGCATTTTGGCGGGCCGTCATGGTCGTCCTTCGCGTGCGGGACGCAGGGGCGGTCATGGCGGGAGGGCGGCGCTGGGCCGCGCCCGTAGGGTTCTCCCATTGCGGGCAATGGTCAAGTTGCAGTGCGAAGACGTTAACTCAGTGTGAGTGCTGCGGGAACCTGAGGCTCGGCGAAAGGTCTGTGTGGCACTGTCCTAGGGCCTGTTAGCACTATTTTCGTGGCCCGCGCCGGGAGCTGTTTGCACGCCGACCAAGGAAGAGTGAGGGAGTGTACGTCCGTACACGACCGAGCGATGACGCAGGACGGCGGGCAAACAGACCCGGCCCGAAGAGTTGCCGTTGAGTGGCCGCCATGCGGCAGCACGCGGCACCGGCTTGGCAGCCAGCCAAGTCAGTGCCGCGCACTACCACCTGACGGCCACTCAACGACAACGCGGGCTACGAAAATAGTGCTAACAGGCCCTAGCATCTCCCCCAAGCCGTTACCCGCCGAGGACTATATCGAGCGCCCCGATCAGGTCGAACACCACCGCTGGTTTCCGCCGCCCGAGGGCAGCGACCGCGGCCTGCGTCCGTTCGACGGCCCCACGCGCGCCATGCTGCATCAGATGCGCTGGCGCAAAGCACCGCGCGATCATCGCCGCCTGTGGGCGGCCTTGGCGATCGCGCTGCTCTTGCACGCCTTTTTCCTGGCGGTGCTGTGGTACGAAATGAAACCCACGCGGCGGCAGTACCGGCCGCAGGTCGTGCAAGTGCAGACGGATAACGCCATCCAGGTGCGTTTCATCACGCGTAGCGCCGGCACGCGCACCGCACCGCCGCCGCTAGCGGTTCCGCCACCGCCGCCCGCCGCGCCGAGGCCCGCGCGCGAGCCCGTTGCGAAAAATGCCATGACGTTGCATCTGCCCGGGCCGGCTCCGATACCGGCATCGCAGCCGCAACCGGCAGTGGCTGCCTCGACGGCGCAGCCGGTGCTGTTCGACCGCACCGGGCGCATCATTCTTCCGGCGAACGCTTCCAGCGCGCCGGCTGCTCCGCAAGCCGACTACGTGCAGCGCGCGCCGCAGGGCGATACGCAGATCATGCGCGATCAGGACCCGGTCAAGTACAAGCCGACCAAGCTCGATACTTACTGGCGCAAGAGCTCCGGCAATGCCATCGACGACGCCTTGCACAAGCTGGTGGAGAAAACCACGGTGTCCAAGACCATCCAGTTGCCCAAGGGCATTCGCATTCATTGCGGCGTGTCGATTGCAGCGCTGGCCGGCGGCTGCAGTGGCGATCCGCCGCCGCCGCCGCCCTCGAACGACGGCGACGAACGATTGAACATGGCGCCGGCATCGCTGCTGAAAAATGCCAAGCCACCGCCGAAGCCCGATCTCGCCACCTGCATGGCCATCTACAAATCGGGCAAGCCGTTGCCTTACGGTTGTCCGGTCGATACGCCCGCACATGCTGCCAGCGTGCGGCAGCCGGCGGCGCCGCAACAGCCCTGACGGCGTACTTTGGGACTGATCCAGGCGCACACCGCGGGCGAAGCGGTGTGTCAAGCCATCAAGAAATGTCGCGGCGGCCATTACACTGGCGCGCATGCCTTCATTGCCACCGGACAAGCCAGCAGCCCGAACCACGCCCACGGTGGTGATCCGATCGCCTCGTGACGCGACGACCTGGGCGCTCGTCTATCGGCGGCGCACGCGTGAGCGCCCACGCGATTATCTGCTGAAGCTGGCGGGCATCATCGGCGCACTGCTGGTGCATCTGATCGTGTTGTTGGGCTCCAGCATGGGCTCGCCGTACGAATTGCCCAATCCGCCGGAGCCCAAAGGCAATGCGCTGCAAGTGCGCTTGATCACCAACAAGCCGGCACCGCCTCCGCCGCCGCCGATTCTCGGCGTACCGCCCAAGGAGCACGGTCCCCGGCATCGCGGAAACACCTCGCAAGTGGTGCATGCGACGCACGAGCCTTCCACGGCCGCTCCCGTCGCAGCTGTGACGCAACAACCGCCGGCACCGGCGCCAAAGCAACCGCCGGTCGTGGCGCAAACCAAAACCGCGGCGACGGCGGAAAAGCCGAAGCCGGTCGCGGCACCGCTGCCGCCCATCAGCTTGCCCAAGCCGTCGCCGGCGCCGCTGGTCGAGGCCAAGCCGGTCGGCGTGCCGCCGCCTCCGCTCGCGCTGCAGGCGGTACAGGCGCCGCAACCGGTGCCGCCGTCCTTCCAGCCTCAACCCGTGCGCAAGGCGCAGGCGGAAGGAACGCAACCGATGCCGCCATTGCCATCGCTCGCGCTGCCGACGCAGCCGGCGCAATCGGCACCGACTGCGACGCCACCACAGATGGCGGTCGACAAGCCTTCATTGCAGCCGGTTCCGATGCCTAACGTAGTGGCCGTGGCGCCGGCGGCAGCTCCCGCGGCACCACCGGCACCCGCGTTGCAGCCGATTCCGATGCCGGCGCAACCGGCGCCGACGGTGGATTTGCAATCATCGGCAACGCCGCTTGAAGCGCCCAGTGCACCGCGCGTCGCGCAGCAGATCGTGTCGCCGGCCGCGCTGCCGCAGCAGCAGGCGCAGCTCGCGCCCGTGCCAGTCACGCCGGTGACGGTGCCTGCGTCGAACCTCACGCCTTCGGTTCCCATGCCAGCGCTGGAGGCGCCGAAACTGGCCGCGCCGGCAGTGCCCGTGCAACCGCAACTGAGTGCGGTGCCGACGCCTTCGACATCGCCGAGCAAAACGGCCCCGTCGCCTTCGCAAGAACAATCCTCATCGGAAACGGCGTCGCCGGCCAACAACCCTGTATCGCCGAACGCACCTGCCGCTCCCGGCGAAAGCAGCGTCAGCACGGCGCCGAACGCCACCCCCGAAGGCAGCGAGACGGCCAACCCTGGGCGGCCCAATGGCGTGGCCCAGCAGGCGGAAAACAACGGCCAGGGCACCCAGCCTTCGCCAGCCATCGGTACGGGCAGTACAGCGAGCGAGCAGGGCGGCGGTACGCCGGGCACGCCCAACGGCACGTATATCCAGCTCAAGCCCCGTGGCGATACGCAGATCATGTCGCACAACACCAATCTGCCCAAATACACGCCGACGCGCTTCGACCAGTATTGGACGCCGGAAGGCGAAAGCTCGGTCGATACCGCGCTGCGCCACGCGGTGGAAAAGACCACGGTCAGTCACACCTTCAATCTTCCCAAGGGCGTGCGCATCAAGTGCGCGGTGACGCCGTTGCTGCCGTCGGCGTTGTTCGGCTGCACCAATCCCGATCCGCCGGCCGCGCCGCTGCCGCAGAAAATCTACGATCGCCTCAACCTGCCCACCGCCAATGCATCGGTGCCGAAGGTGGCGCCCGCAGCGTCTGCCACCCAGGCGTCGTCGGTGGCGCCGGTAACTTTGGACAACGATGCCGAATGTGCCGCGGCGCGTATCAGTGGCGGCCCGATGCCGCCCAGTTGTCCGCCATCGCCGGAGCAGGCCAAGCCGGTGCGCCTGCCGTCATCCGCGCCGGGGTCGTGGGTACCGGCGAGCGACCAGTTCCATTGAACGTATGGGCAACGTGGACAAGGACCGTGAACGACTATGCGAACACGCCTGCAAACCAGGCACGCGATGCTTTGCGCGGGCTTCCTGCTGCTAGCTGGGCCGCAAGCCGCTTTCGCTGCCGATGAAGGCGTCTGTACCGGCAGGGTGGAGGCGCCGCAACAGTGCCGTTGGATGGCGGGCCGGGTGCAGGTAGGCAACGGCACACCGGCGATCCGCATCACGCAGCAGGGTGGCCATCGGGTTTACGCGGTCGGCCCATCGGAGCACGAATGGATGCCCGACAATCTGCGATCGCGCCTGACGCTGGACAACGCGGTGCAGGCCGATTTCCGGATTTGCCCCATCCACCGATCACAGCCCAACGGTCTACGCGAGGTTTGCGTGGACGAAGTGAAACACCTGAAGGTGATCGACCATCCCTGACCGGAGTTGGCGCGCGCTCCTGCCGGAGCGCGCGCGACTGCAACACAGCCAAAGCCGCCATTACTTAAACAACGGCGGGCGACGCACCCGCACAGCGCTGACGCGGTACACCC
>NZ_JADIKF010000040.1:0-1278942 GCF_016904945.1 Dyella mobilis | reverse complement strand
TTGGGGGGGTGTTTGGTTCTCCGAGCTCCCCCTCGGCCCGCCGCCCCCCCCGCCGTGGGGGGGGGGGGCCCCCCCCCCCCCCCCCCCCCCCGCGACTGCATCACAGCAAACGCAGCCATTCCTTCATCAGCGGCAGGCGACGCACGCGCACTGCGCTGACGCGGAACACCGCGTTGGCCAGCGCTGGCGCGGCGGACGGCATGGCGATGAAGCTGGCGCCAGCGGGATCGCCCTCGCCAGGTACGGTGATCACTTCGACGCTGTTGGGCAACTGCGCCATGCTGGCCAGCGGGTAATCCTTCCAGCCGCTTTGCTGCACCTTGCCGTCCTTGACGGTGATGGCCGGGTTGAGCGCGTTCGACAGTGCATCGAGCGTGGCGCCGGCCACCTGGTTTTCCAGGCCTTTGGGGTTGATCACCCGGCCCACGTCGACCGCGCAGACCACGCGCTCGATGGTGAGCTTGTCGTTCTGCATGGACACTTCGATCGCGTGCGCAACATACGCGCCGTTGATGTACCAGCAGGCCAGTCCCAGGCCGTTGACCGAGCGCAGCCAGTCTTTCCAGTTGATGCGATCGGCGACCAGCTTCAGCACATTGGTCAAGCGTGCGGTATCGATTGCGCCACCGCCTTGCAGCGGCACCAGGCGCGGATCGCCGATCAGGCGCAGGCGCGTGTCGAGCGGGTCTTCTTTCAATGCATGCGCGATTTCATCGATGAAGCAATCGGCGGCAAACGCATTGGTGACATCCGGCATGCCGCTGTGCGGACCGCGCGGTATCGACGAAGTGAGGCTGAACCAGTCGCTGCGATAGTTCGGCACGAAACCGGCGGGAAGCTGGTTCACGCTTACTTCGGACGTCCACAGGCGATCGCTGGATACGCCGCGCCCGGTCAGGGCCGAGGCGCTGGCCACGCGCTGATTCCACGCAATCACGTGGCGCTTGGCGTCCACGATGGCGCTGAACTGATGCACGCAGCCGGAGCGGTAATAATCGTGGGCGAGGTCTTCGTCGCGAGGCCAGAACAGGCGCAGCGGTTTCTTGATCGCCTGCGCGAGCAGCACCGCTTCGGCCACGTAGTCGTGATCGAGCCGGCGGCCGTAGCCGCCGCCGATGCGCGACAGGCGGATATCGATCTGGTCCGGTGCAAGTCCGGTCAGGCGCTGCACCACGCTGTACGCCTGCTGTGGCGACTGGGACGGCACGTAGAGGAGCGCGCCGTTCTTGTCGATGTTCACCAGGCAGTTCATCGGTTCGCTGGCGGCGTGCGCGAGCCACGGCTGGTAATAGGTGGCGTCGACGCGGCGCGCCGCCTTGCGGCGGGCCTTGTCGATGTCGCCATCGTCGCGCACGCGCGTGGTCGGCGCGCTGTCGCTGCCAAGCAGCGAGGTGGCCTGCTGTTCCAGCGCGGCGGTGCTTTCGCTGCCGCTGGCGCCGGGTTTCCAGTTGAGCTTGAGTGCGCGGCGGCCCTGCAGGGCCAGCCAAGTGGTTTCGGCGATCACGGCGACGGCCGGCGCGATCACCGTCTGGCCCGGCGGCAGCTTGGGATCGGGCTTCAGCTCGATCACGTCGAGCACACCCTTGATTGCCAGCGCGGGCGCCTTGTCCAGTTGATCGAGCGTGCCGTCGACCCAGGGGCTGTGCGCGAGCACGGCCACCACGGCGTCGCCGAAGTGCTGGTCGAGCGAATAAAGCGTGCGGCCGGTGACGATGCCCAGTGCATCGATGTCGCCAGCAGGTTGTCCGATCAGGGTGTAGTGATCGGGGGCTTTGAGAGGAATGGGCGATGGCAGCGGACTGATTTTTGCCGCGGCCGCCGCCAACTGGCCGTAACCGAGACGGCGGCCATCGGGAGCGATCACCGTGCCTTTCTCGACGCGCAGGCGATCGGCAGGCACGCCCAGTTGCTGCGCCGCTGCTTGCAGCAGCAGCGTGCGCGCGAGTGCGCCGGCTGCGCGCAGGTCGTGCCACGCGCGCGGAATGGAATTGCCGGTGCCGCCGACTTGCTGGCCGTACAACCAGCGCGGCGCGCCGTTGTTGTTGATCACGCCCAGGCCCAGCGGTACCACGCGCACGCGCAGCCAATCGGCATCCAGCTCGTCGGCGATGATGCGCGGCAACGAAGTGGCGACACCGGTGCCGGTGTCAGGGTCGCGGGCGCCGATCAGTACGCCGCCATCCTGGTCGATGCGCACATACGCACCCAGGCTGGAGAGATTGTCGCCGAGCATGTCCGGCGGTATCGGTGCCGCATCCGCGGCTTCCGCCGCACGGATGCCCACGATCAAGGCGCCGGCCGTGCCGGCGATCACCTGCAGAAAGCGGCGGCGCGAGAATCCAGCCTGACCGCTCATGCCTTGGCTCCTTGCTTCATCACCCCGGCAGCACGCTTGATGGCGCTGCGCACGCGCGTCTGGCAGCCGCAGCGGCACAGATTGGGCAGGGTGTCGATGTCGCCGTCGTTGGGATCTTTGTGGCGGTTGAGCAAATCCATCGAGGCGATCAGCCATCCAGGCGTGCAGTAGCCGCAGCCGATCGCGTCTTCGTCGATAAACGCCTGCTGCAACGGATGCAGCTTGCCCTTGCTGTCGGCCAGCCCTTCGACCGTAACCACCTGCTTGCCCGACAGCTTGCTCATCGGTACGCCGATGGACGAAACGGCCTTGCCGTTGACCAGCACCAGATCGGATCCGCCCTCGCCATGCTCACCGGCGTATTTGGTGCCGTCCAGGCGCAACACTTCGCGCAGATACCACAGCAGCGGCATTTGCGGATCGCCGGTATGGCGGTAGCGTTCGCCGTTGATCTCGAGGTCGATACCGGGGCGGATTGCGACCGGGGTGATTTCCCCCGTCTGCGCCGGCACGGCGTGGTCTTGCGCCATCGATGACTTCTCCTAGTGCCTGGGGATGTTCTGCTGTCCGCCGTGTAGGCGTTGTGCTCAGCCGTGGATCGGCGCATCCCGATCGTCACATTGTGGCATTGCCGCAAGAAATTAGGGATGCGCGGGCCTGAACAGGTGGCGCCACACCCAGTAAACCGGGATGCCGGCCGCCATGATGGCCAGGCCGATGCCGGTATCGCTGACGCTGGTCATCAGGCTCTCCACCATCACCCAGCCGACGGTCGCCATGAAAATCAGCGGCAACAGCGGATAGCCGGGCACGCGGAACGACACCGCTTCGCGCTGACGGTGGCGATACCAGATCAGCGTGCTTACGCCCACCGCGCAGGCCAGCCAGTCGCCGAAGGTGGCATAGCGCAGCAATTGGCCGTAGCTGCCGGACAGCACCAGCACGATCGACCAGCCGACCAGCAGCAGCAGCGCGATATTGGGCGTGTGATGGCGCGGGTGCAGGCGCCCTACGTTGGTGAAGAACAGGCCGTCCTCGCCCATCACCTGCAGCACGCGTGCGCCGGCGACCAGAGTGATGTTGCAGAAGCCGAACGTGGAGATGGCAATGCCGACGGCGATCAGCTTGGCGCCGAACGGGCCGAAGACCTTGCCCATCACCGCCGCGGCCGGCGTGCTGCTCTGTGCGAGTCCGTCGTGGCCCAGCACCGCCAGATAGGCGACGTTGACCAGCGCATACGCGGCGATCACCCCCAGCATGCCCAGCGTCAGTGCGCGGGGCAGGGTGCGTTGCGGCTCGCGCACCTCGCCGGCCAGGTTGTTGAGATAGGTGAAACCGGAATAGGCGAACAGCACCGGCAGCGAGGCGTCCATGAAGCCCACGCCGGCGCGAGCGGGGTCCGCGGCCAGGATCGGCGTGCTGCCGGCGCCCGCCAGGAACAGCCCGCACACCACCAGGATCGCCACGGCCAGCAGTTTCAGCAAGGTGAACAGATTCTGCATCTGTACGCCGAATTTCAGCCCAAACAGGTTGATCAGCGCGACCAGGACCAATGCGCCCGCTGCCAGCGGCGTCGCCATGCTGGCCGGCAAGCCGAACACGGAGGCGGTATAGCTGGCGAAGATGGTGGCGACGGCGGCGCTCGATCCGGAATAGATCACCAGCAGCATCGTCCAGCCGAACAGGAAGCCGGCCAGCGGGCCGAAAGCCTCGCGCAGATACACATAGCTGCCGCCGGCATGCGGGCGGCGCGCGCCCAGTTCGGCGTAGCACAGCGCCCCGATCAGAGTGAGCACGCCGGCGCCCACCCACATCAGCAGTAGCGCGAGCCCCGATTCGGTTTGCTGCGCGGCCGTGCTGGGATTGAGAAAAATGCCGCCGCCGATGATGCCGCCAATCACCACCAACGCCGCATCCCGCAGGCGAAGGCTGCGCTGATAGCCGGTAACCGGAGACGTCATGAGAGCAACCCTGGGAGACGAAAGCCGCAGCATGGCAATCGGGCGGCGATCCGGCAAGCGCCCTGCTGCGCCCGGCACACGTGACAAAGGTTTGCTTGCGCAGCGGCACGGTCTTCCTAACAATGGCGAGCCCGTGACTTTTTCTTAACGGGCGCAAGAGTTTGCGTTGGGGAAATGACGCCAGCTCGTAGTGGCCGGATCGTTGCGTTTGTTCGTCGACAACAACCCACTCTTATCAGGGGCTTCAATGAAAAAATGGATTTCAATGGTCGCCATCGGGGCGACGGTGGCTGCTACGTCCAGCGCGGCGATGGCAGCGGATGGCCAGTTCTTCGTCAACGGCGAAGCGGCGGGCTCGGATGTCAACATCTCCAACCTGCAGGGCCGTAGCGAAACCAGCGCCGCTGGTGCGTTGCGCCTGGGTTACCAGTGGAATGTCGGTACGATTTCCTGGGGCGTGGAAACCGGTTACGCCGACCTGGGCAAGGTCACCGGGTACAACTATGGTGCCGTATCCGATGCGGGCGGCCCGTATGATCCGCTCCGGCTCAACGTCACCACGCGCGGCGAATTGCTTGGCGGCAATTTCAAGCTGCACTACGGCGACTACGGCTGGTTCTTCTCCGCTCGCGGCGGCTGGTTCCACTCGCAGACCCACGCCAGGGTGAGCGACCAGCTCGGTTATGCATCGGTCTCCAGCAGTGCTTCGGGCGATGGCGTGTACGCAGGCCTCGGCGTGGGCTACGACTTCAACCAGCACATCGGCGTGAGTCTGAATTACGACTTCTACCAGACCCGCGCCAACGGAATCTACGACGGCCATTTCAACACCAGCATGTACGGTGGTACGTTCGAATACCGTTTCTGATTCCGGGCGTCAGCTCAGGCAACAACGCAACGGCCGCTTTCGCGGCCGTTGTCGTATGAATAGCCTCAACCGAGTTCGACTTCGCCGCGAATCGAAATCACGCATTGGCCGCCGATGGCGATGCTTTCGTCGCGTCCATCGCGGGTGACGTCGACATAGCCGTCGCACCCCACTTCGCGTCCCTGGCTTGCCCGGTAGTGCGGACCATAGGTTTCGTCGCCACTGTCTGCGAGAAAGGCCATGATGCAGGCGTTGGCGCTGCCGGTCACCGGGTCTTCGGGAATGTTGTCGGCCGGGCAGAACGCACGCACGGCCATCGCGGCGTCACCGGTTTGCGCGCGGCCGAACACGGCCACCCCGATGGCGCCGTGTTGCAGGCACGCGGCGGCGATCGCCGGCAGATCGGGCTGCAGCGCGCGCACGGTTGAGGCGTCGCCCAGCCGGCAGATAAACCAGCTCGGACCGTTGTTCACCAGGCGTACCTGCGCTTCGTCCAGCGTTTCGTGCAAGGCATACGCGATGGTTTCGTGCAGGGCAGGGGCAATGCGCTCCACGCGGGCAGGCGGTGCCTGCACGTGAATCGTGCGGCTGGCATCGCGGCCTTCGACGCGCACGGGCAGCAGGCCGGCCGCGCATTGCTGGATCAGCGTGGATTTGTCTGCAGAGACCAGACCCGATTCCAAGGCCGCGTAGGCGCTGCCGACGCTCGGGTGCCCGGCAAAGGGAAGTTCGCGCCGCGGGGTAAAAATGCGCACGCGGTAGTCCGCGCCCGGTTCGGTGGGCGGCAGGAGAAAGGCCGTTTCGGAAAGATTTGTCCAGCGCGCGAAATCGCGCATGGTGGCCTCGTCCAGGCCGTCGGCATCCACGACCACGGCCAGCGGATTGCCCTTCATCGGCTGGCGGGAAAAAACATCGAGCTGCAAAAAGCGTCGTTTGATGGGCATGGCGACATCGAGGTGGAAGATTCCACTCATCGTAGCCGCGATGTCGCCGCAAAAAAACGGACCGTGCGCAGGCACGGTCCGTTTGCTGGACTCAGTTGCTCAGAATCCGCTTTGCAGGAACATATCGAGGTTCGCCACGTCCAGCGAGCCGATGCCTGCGCCCTGGTTGTAATGCGGCTTGCCGTAGTAGAACCAGTTGTCGCCGGCACGAATGCTGTGGAAAGGCGTGAACCAGCCATAGCCGAAGATGTTCTGGATCGCGTACACCTGCGGGTTCCACAAGCCGATGCGATGGCCCGTGCTCTGGCGCAGCAGCGCGGTAATGCCATTGAGCTGCGGCGCCACGAAGCTGGTGCCGCCTTCGCCGCTGTTGAGGCCGCCGTCATAGGTGGAGACGAACACGTAACCGGTAAACGGGTCCGCATTCAACGAGATGTCCGGCACGTTGCGGCCATGGAAATGGCTGGGCAGGATCAGGTCGGTGGTGAGCCCCGCAACCGGATCGTTGTACACCAGCGACTGATTCGGCTCGCTGGTGCGGATGCCGTTGGTGAACTGCTGATAGAACGGCGTGTGCCAGTACACGCTTACGCCGCCGCCGCCACCGTTGGAGAACAGGTTGACCACGTTCGGGCCGATGTACGTGTTGAAGTAATTCTGCAGGTAATCCCAACCCCACACGCTTTCCTGCGTGATCGACTCGGTCGGGCCGGTGCCGAACGCATACTTGAAGGGCGTGGTGGTGCCACCGGCCGCAGTGATGAACGGATCGGAGGCAGGCGAATCGACCGTCAGCGGCGCGGAGAAATCGCCGACCGCCGAACCGGTGGGAAGGCCGCGTGCCGTGTCATAAGCGCCCGAGTCGCCGGCCGCGGCAAACAGCGATTGTCCCTGTACCGCCGCTTCCAGGAAGATCGAATGGAACGCGCGCAGATCGCCCACGTCGGTGGTGTCGGTGTCGCTGGCGCCGTTGATGTTCAACGCGGCGAAATTGTAGATTTCCGGCGAGCCCCAGCTGGTCGAGATGCTGTCGGCGACATTGTCGGACACCGCCTGCGCGAACGCGTCGACGTAACCGTTGCCGGTGCCGTTAGGGGCGTCGTACACGATGATGTTGGCATACGGCGCCACGCCGCCGGACTGTTCCACGTCGATCGATGTTTCACCGCTGCCGCCGTCGATCGCGCCGCCGCCATCCACGTGCACCTGGGTGATGCGGTTGGACTTGGTCTGCAAGCCGATATCCGACCAATAAGTGGTCGCATCGCTCGGGTAGAAATTGGACAGCGTTACGATCGCGATGGTCGAACCCTTGCCGAGCACGCCGCGGTCGTACAGCGGATTGATGTCGTAGAAGTTGGCCACGTCGCCCACGGTGTATTGGCCCGGTATGCCCGAAGCAGTGGGGTTGCTGTTGGAGCCGGTCGAGCCGGCGGCCAATGGCTGGATATTCGGATGCTGGCCGTTGAACGCCGTGAATGCCGGCGCCGAGGTGCGATGCGAGCGATATTCGCGTTCGTTATTCAGGCCGCTCACCACGTCCACCACGTCGGCGATCGTCGAGGGAACCTGCGGCTGGCTGGCCGGTTTGTGGAAGCGACGGCCGTCTTCGCGCGACACGTAGCTGTGCAGCGAAGTGCTGAACAATGCGTTGAGCTGCGCCGTGGTGCCGCTGGTGCGGATCGCCAGGTGGCTCGGCAGCACCTGGCTGTTCAAGCCCTGCTGCTGCAGATAGGACTGCACGCGCGAGATCGCGTCGTTGCTTGCACCGTATTGCTGGGCGAACTGGCTGGTGGTGAGAAACTGGTGGTAATGCGCGCTGCCCGGCGTCACGGTCTGCTTGATGTAATCCTCAAGCGCGGCTTCGTTGCGCAGTTTCAGAAACAGCGTCACCTGCACAGGCTGACTGGCTGCGACGGCGCCGGCATCGACAGCGGGGGTGGCGTTGGCGGCGATGGCGCCGGTGCTCAGACCGGCGAGCAGCAGACCCAGTGACAGCGGAAGCGATTTGCGGTGCAACTTCGCGAACATGGTGTTCCTCCTGATGGACACAACACATCCGTTCACGCGAGGGCAGGGCATCGGACACGCACTACTGCCTCAGCGGACGAACCGTTGAGCGATGGCTTGAGTTCTGTTCTTCCCCGCGACGAAAGCTCGCCTCCCCTGACGACTGACGTTGCGCCGCCCATGCAGCCTATAGCGCTCTCAGTGGCAGTGGAAGTGCCTGAGAGACATGTAGGCGTGCGTGAATTTTCATATAGGAAAAATTCCGATTCTCTTTCCGCAAAGACCCGGAAAAACGCTATGTGCCTGTCATTTCTAGAGTTGCGTCATGCACTTTTGAATGCCTCATAAAAACGACAAAACGTTTCGAGTAATCCAAACCCTACCTTCGCTCAGGGAAGTTCTATGGGGATCGGTGCCGGGGTCGGCTACATTTCGCGCCGTCTTCCGCCGGAGCTAGCGCAATGCGTGCGCGGTTCGATGGATACGAGATCACTTCAACAAGGAATCCGCACCATGCGCAAACTCGTTACGCTCGCCGTGGCACTCACTCTGGGCACGGCTTCCGCCGCCGCATTCGCCGACGGCAACGTCTTCGTCAATGCCAATGCCGGGTATTCCGACTACAACTTCAATCGGAGCGACTATTCCGAACCCGGTGTCTTTACGCATTTGCGCAAGCGCGATCCGGCAGGTGCCCTGCGCGTGGGTTATCGCTGGCGAAGCGTCGTCGATTACGGTGTGGAAGCGGGATACGGGTATCTGGGGCAGGGTGAATTGAAAACGCTGTCGCCGGACGGCGAATCAACGCGGTCCAAACAAAAGAACCGTGGCTTCCTGCTGGGTGGCAACCTCAACTACAACATCACCGACCAATGGTACGTGTCGGCGCGCGCCGGCTGGTTCCGCGGTCGCAATACGTACAGTTTCTACGATCACTTGACCTCGGGCGGCAGCGAATCCTTCCGCGGCACCGGCACCGCCACCGGTGAATATCTCGGCGTGGGTGCCGGCTTCAATGTCAACCGCCATTTCAGCCTCGGGCTTGCGTACGACACGTATCACACGCCCAGTACCCCGGTGCGCAGCTCCAATCCTTATTTCGATGGTAGCCAGCCGATTCGCGGCACCCGCGCCGGCATGCTCTCGATCCAGGGCGAATACCGTCTGTAATCCAGTTGTTTGTCATCCAGGCGTGCCGTCTGGTCTTTTGGCCGCCTTCGGGCGGCCTTTTTTTATGCTGCGGCCCAATTGCGGCACAATAGCGGGGTTGTGCCCGGCGAGTGCAAGGCTGGCCGGGCTCCCCTCCCAGTCGAAGCAGCCGCCATGACCACCATCAAGCAAGACGATCTGATCCAGTCCGTCGCCGACGCCCTCCAGTACATCAGCTACTACCACCCGGTCGACTACATCACCAACCTGGCCAAGGCCTACGAGCGCGAAGAATCGCCCGCGGCCAAGGACGCGATGGCGCAGATCCTGATAAATTCGCGCATGGCCGCCGAAGGCCATCGCCCGCTGTGCCAGGACACCGGCATCGTCACCGTGTTCCTGAAGGTGGGCATGAATGTGCGCTGGGACGCCACGATGTCGCTGGAAGACATGGTCAACGAAGGCGTGCGCCGCGCCTATAACGATCCGGACAACAAGCTGCGCGCCAGCGTGCTGGCCGATCCGGCCGGCAAGCGCAGCAATACCAAGGACAACACGCCGGCGGTGATCAATATCTCGATCGTGCCGGGCGACACCGTCGACGTGATCGTGGCTGCCAAGGGTGGCGGTTCGGAGGCCAAGTCCAAGTTCGTGATGCTCAATCCGTCCGACTCCATCGTCGACTGGGTGCTCAAGACTGTGCCGACCATGGGCGCCGGCTGGTGCCCGCCGGGCATGCTGGGCATCGGCATCGGCGGCACGGCCGAAAAGGCCATGCTGTTGGCCAAGGAGGCCCTGATGGAGCCGATCGACATCCAGGATCTGATCGCCCGCGGCCCCAGCAACCGCGCCGAGGAGCTGCGACTGGAGCTGTACGAGAAGGTCAATGCGCTGGGCATCGGCGCCCAGGGGCTGGGCGGTCTCACCACCGTGCTGGACATCAAGGTCAAGGACTACCCGACCCACGCCGCCAACCTGCCGGTGGCGATGATTCCCAACTGCGCCGCCACCCGCCACGCGCACTTCACCCTGGATGGCACCGGCCCGGTCGCACTCGATCCGCCCTCGCTGGAAGACTGGCCCAAGCTCACCTACGACTCCTCCAAGGGCCGCCGCGTGAATCTGGATACGGTGACGCGCGAAGAAGTGGCCAGCTGGAAACCGGGTGAGGTGCTGTTGCTCAACGGCAAGCTGCTCACTGGCCGTGACGCCGCGCACAAGCGCATGGTCGACATGTTGAACAAGGGCGAGAAACTGCCGGTCGATTTCCACGGCCGCTTCATCTATTACGTCGGCCCGGTCGATCCGGTGCGCGACGAAGTGGTCGGCCCCGCCGGCCCCACCACCGCCACCCGCATGGACAAGTTCACCGAGCAGGTGCTGGCCCAGACCGGCCTGCTGGGCATGGTCGGCAAGGCCGAACGCGGCCCGGCGGCGATCGAGGCGATCAAGAAGCACCAGTCGGTGTACCTGATGGCCGTGGGCGGCGCGGCTTACCTGGTGTCCAAGGCCATCAAGGCCTCGCGCGTGGTCGGCTTTGCCGATCTGGGCATGGAGGCCATCTACGAATTCGAAGTGCAGGACATGCCCGTCACCGTCGCCGTCGATTCGGCCGGCACCTCGGTGCACAAGACCGGGCCGCGCGAGTGGCAGGCGAAGATCGGCAAGATCCCCGTACTCGTAGAGTAAGACCATGCGCGTAGCGCATACGTTCGCCTCCTCTCCCCTCCGGGGAGAGGATTGAGGTGAGGGGCCACGGCTTGCGCGGCGCCTCATCGCTTTAAGCCCTCTCCCCTCCGGGGAGAGGGTTGGGTGAGGGGCCAGGGCTTGCGCGGTGCTTCATTTGAATCGCTCTTCGATCTAGCTCTAACCCAAGATTGCCCCCTCACCCCAGCCCTCTCCCCGAAGGAGAGAGGGAGCAAAAGATTGCCCGCATTTAGCCATCCATATGCCTTATCGCCGGTTGCATTCCGGCTGATGCAGCGCAACACTGGCAGGATTGTCTTCCCCGCAACCCTGACAGAGAAACCGTGACCTCGAATGCCCCCGCGCCGCTTAGCTCCGGCGCATCCTGGATCGTGATGAAGTTTGGCGGCACCAGTGTCGCCACCCTGCCTCGTTGGCAGAACATCCGTGAGCTCGTTGCCAGCCGTCGCGCCGAAGGTGCACGCGTGCTGGTGGTCGTGTCCGCGCTCACCGGCATCACCGACGCACTCAAACAGATGTGCGCGCAGGAAGACAAAGGCAAACGTATCGAGGCTGCGAAGGCGATCGCGCAACGTCACTACGACTTGCTCGGTCACATGCAGCTGGCGGTTCCGGAAACACTCGGCGCGCGACTGGCCGAACTGGCCAAGCTGGCCGAAGAAGGCCCCGCAATGCTGGGCGAGCTGGCCTGGGCGGCGCTGGTGCAGGCGCATGGCGAATTGATGTCCAGCGCGCTGGGTGCGGCGTTTCTCACGCACAGCGGCCTGTCCACCCAGTGGGTGGATGCCCGCGATTGCCTCGCTGCCGTGGCGCTGCCCAACCAGAACGAGCGCACCAAGCTGCTCTCGGCGATGGTGGAAGCCAAACCGGATCCGTCCTTGAACGCGCGCCTGTCGCAACAGGGCGAAGTGTTCATCACGCAGGGCTTCATTGCGCGCGAATCGCAGGGCCGCACCGTGCTGCTCGGCCGTGGCGGTTCCGATACGTCCGCGTCGTATTTCGGTGCACTGCTGAAAGCGCAGCGGGTGGAAATCTGGACCGACGTGGCCGGCATGTTCACCGCCAATCCGCGCCAGGTGCAGGGTGCTCGCCTGTTACAGAAACTCGATTACGAAGAAGCGCAGGAAATCGCCTCCACCGGTGCGAAAGTGCTGCATCCGCGCTGCCTGTCGCCGTTGCGCGAACCGCGCGTGCCAATGTTGATCAAGGACACCAACCGGCCCGAGCTGGAAGGCACCGTGATCGGTCCGGAAGTACGCGAGCACGCACCCAGCGTCAAAGCCATCAGCGCGCGCAAAGGACTCACCCTGGTCTCGATGGAATCGGTGGGCATGTGGCAGCAGGTCGGCTTTTTGGCCGACGTGTTCTCGCATTTCAAGCAGCATGGCCTGTCGGTGGATCTGATCGGTTCGGCCGAAACCAACGTCACCGTATCGCTGGACCCCACCGAAAACCTGCTCGATTCCGACGCCGTGGCAGCGCTGGCCAGCGACCTGGCCAAGGTGTGCCGGGTGAAGATCATCGCACCCTGCGCCGCGATCACCCTGGTCGGTCGCGGCATGCGTTCGATGCTGCATACCTTGTCCGGCGTGCTGGCCGAATTCGGCCAGTTGCGCGTGCATTTGATCTCGCAATCGTCGAACAACCTCAACCTCACCTTTGTGGTGGACGAGAGCGTGGTCGACGAACTGGTGCCGCGCCTGCATGAAATGCTGGTGGCCGCCGGTGCGCTGCGTACCGACGACAGCGCCTTGTTCGGCCCGAGCTGGCAAACCCTGTACGGCAGCGGCGAAACGGTAGCTGCCGGCGATGCATGGTGGCGTACCCAATGCCGCGATCAGTTGCTGGCGCTGGGCGAGCAAGCCACGCCGCGCTATGTCTACCACTTGCCGACGGTGCGCAAACAGGCGCGCGAGCTGAAAACGCTTGCCTCTGTCGATCGCCTGCATTACGCCGTGAAGGCGAACACGCATCCGGCCATCCTGCGTGCGCTGGCCGAAGAAGGCTTCGGTTTCGAATGCGTGTCGCCGGGCGAGCTGAAAGCGGTGATGGCGACAGTGCCGGAATCTGCGCCGCTGCTGTTCACGCCCAACTTCGCACCGCGCGAAGACTACGTTTGGGCATTGAGCACCCGCGCCACGGTTTCGCTCGATTCGCTCTATCCGCTGGAGCATTGGGGCGAAGTGTTCCGTGGGCGCGAGATCGTGCTGCGTGTCGATCTCGGCCGCGGCCTGGGGCATCACGAGAAAGTGCGCACCGGTGGCAGTGGCAGCAAATTCGGCCTGCCGGTCGAACACGTTGACGCGTTCCTGCGCCTGGCCGACGCCCACGGTGTCACCGTGCGCGGCCTGCACGCGCATCTGGGCTCCGGCATCCTGGACGACAAGCACTGGGGCGAGGTCTACAACCAGCTCGCCAGCCTGGCCGAGCGCATCGGCAGCGTGGCCTTCCTGGATATTGGCGGTGGCCTCGGCGTGCCCTCGCATCCGGGCGAGGCGCAGCTGGATATCGCCGCGCTGGAAGAAGTGCTGCGCAAGGTGAAGGGGGCCTATCCGCACTACCAGCTGTGGATGGAGCCTGGGCGTTACCTGGTGGCCGATGCCGGCGTGCTGATCACTCGCGTGACCCAGCAGAAGGGCAAGGGTTCCTGGCGTTACCTCGGCGTGGACACCGGCATGAACAGCCTGATCCGCCCCGCCTTGTACGACGCCTGGCACGAAATCGTGAACCTCACCCGCCTGGACGAGCCGGCCACCGCCTTGTACCAGGTGGTTGGCCCGATCTGCGAAAGCGGCGATGTCATCGGCTCCGACCGCCGCCTGCCGGAAGCGAAAGAGGGCGACGTGATGCTGATCGCCCAGGCCGGCGCCTACGGCAAAGTAATGTCCTCGCCGTACAATCTCAGGGATGAGGCGGAAGAGATCATTATTGAGTGACGCCCCGCTTTTCCCCTCTTCCCTTCGGGGAGAGGGCAGGGTGAGGGGCCATTCTTGCGCTGAGTAGTATTCGGAGTGGGTTGTGCTTGTAGCCTTTTCGCAAGAGTGGCCCCTCATCCCAACCTTCTCCCCGGAGGGGAGAAGGGGCAAAGCAGAAAGGGCGTATCAGGATGAAACGCATGCACGTCGATCGGGCGCGAGGACTGCGTCGCAATATGACAGACGCTGAGCAACTGCTCTGGCGCCATCTGCGCAATCGACATCTGACGGGAAGCAAATTCCGCCGCCAACACGAAATCGACCGCTACATCGTCGACTTCGTCTGTCCCGAAGCGAATCTGATTGTGGAACTGGACGGCGGACAACATGCGGAAATGATGGCAGTGGATGCTGATCGCACGCGCCGGCTCGAATCATTGGACTACCGTGTGCTGCGTTTCTGGAACAATGATGTATTGATGAACATCGAGGCGGTGCTTGAGGTGATTTTGGAGGCTGTGGCTAGAGCGGCCCCTCACCCCAGCCCTCTTCCCAGAGGGGAGAGGGAGTAAAAGCACAGCGCCCTTGCTCCTTCCCTTCTCCCTTCCGGGGAGAGAGGCGGGCTGAGGGGCCGCTCTGGCGAGCAATTGAAAGAAATCGGAGCTTTTCCCAGTGACCAACCCGATCCAACCCCGCCTGACCCAGGTCTTCCGTTTCGTGCGCTGCAGCTATGCCGACGGCGTGGCCGAGCTGGTGTACGCCTTCGACCAGGGCGAGGAGCTGATCGAGCGCGTGCGCTTTCCCGCCGCGCCCGCCGTGCCGGCCGAAAACAAGCACGCCTTTGAGGCGGCGCTGAAGCTGCTGCATTTGATTGCCGGCGTCAGCTACTACAAAGCCGGCGTGCCGCCGAAGATCGAACTAGCCGACGGGCCGTTGGACGACTGCACGGCGAATCTGCTCGACGCCCTTTACCTGCACGGTCTGGCCGAATTCGCTTATCGCAACGGCTTGGATTTGCGTGGACGCATTGCGTTTCCGCGCAGCTCAGAGGGTCGGGGTGAGGGGGACACTCTTGCGAAAGCGCTCCATCTACCCAAGCGCACCCTGGTCCCCATTGGCGGCGGCAAAGATTCTCTCGTCGCCGTGGAAGCAATCAAGCAGATCGGCGGCGAAGCCACCGCGGTATGGGTCGGCAACTCGCCGCTGATTGCCGCCTGCGCCGAACGCACCGGCCTGCCTACGCTCAATATTCAGCGCGAACTCGCGCCGGGCCTGTTCGAGCTCAATCGCCTCGGTGCGTGGAACGGCCACATTCCGGTGACCGCGGTGAATTCGGCCATTCTTGCCGTCGCTGCGATCCTCTACGGCTACGACAGCATCGCCTTTGCCAACGAACGCTCCGCTTCTGCCGCCACGCTGGAATACGAAGGCCAGCAGGTGAATCACCAGTGGAGCAAGGGCTACGCGTTCGAGCAGATGCTCAGCGAATGGCTGCATACGCACGTCGCGGTCGATCTGGATTACTGCTCGTTGCTGCGCCCGTACTCGGAACTGGCCATCACCCGTGCCTTTGCCAAGCTCACGCCGTATTTCGATGCGTTCTCCAGTTGCAACCGTAACTTCAAGATCCTCGGCCCGAAGCCGGCGGATCGCTGGTGCGGACAATGCCCGAAGTGCCACTTCGTGTTCCTGGCCTTGGCGCCGTTCCTGCCCAAGCCGCGTTTGCTCGGCATCTTCGGGCGCAACCTGCTCGATGACGAAACGCAAGCCGCCGGTTTCGACGCGCTGCTCGAATACCACGACCACAAGCCGTTCGAGTGCGTGGGCGAGGGCGCCGAAGCGCGTGCGGCGATGTATGCCCTGAGCCAGCGACCGGAGTGGCAGGAAGATGCACTCATCGCGCGCTTCCGCAGCGAAATCCTGCCGCAACTGGATGTGGCAGGGCTGGCGCTGGAACCGTGGTTGCAGCCATCCAGCGAACATCGCGTGCCCGCACGCCTGCAGGCCGCACTAGCGGTGATCGGCTGATATGCGCATCGCCGAACTAGCCGGGCAGCGCGTCGGCATCTGGGGCTTCGGTCGCGAAGGGCGTGCCGCCATCCGCGCCTTGCGCAAGCGTTTGCCGGAGCTGCCGCTGGCGCTTTACTGCGGCGAAGATGAAGTGGCGCAGGCTCAGGATTTCGATGCGGCACTGCGCATCTATCCGCACGAGCCCGATGCCGTGGCATTGAGCGCGTACGACATCGTCATCAAGTCCCCGGGCATTTCGGCGTACAAGCCGGCGATCGTCACCGCGCAGGCGCAAGGTACGCGCTTCACCTCCGGCACGGCGTTGTGGTTCGGCGAAAATCCGCAGGCGCGTGTCGTCGCCATCACTGGCACCAAGGGCAAGAGCACCACTACTGCGCTGCTGGCGCATCTGGCGCGTTCGCTCGGTGTGCGCACGGCACTGGCCGGCAATATCGGCTTGCCCTTGCTGGAACTGCTCGATGAGGAAGCCGAGCTGTGGGCGATCGAGCTGTCCAGTTTCCAGACCAGCGAAGCCGGTCCGTTGGAACTGGGCGTCATTACCAGTCTTTACGAAGAACACCTCGACTGGCACGGCACGCGCGAACGCTACGTGGCCGACAAGCTAAAACTGGCCGACGTCGCTCGCCGCTTGTTGGTCAACGCCCACCAGGCACCCTTGCTGGAAAAAACCGCGCAGCATGCGCAACGCTTGATATTTGGGCAGGCCGATGGCTGGCACGTGGCGGAAGGCTTTATCCGTCGTGGCGATGTCGACGTGTTCCCACTGGAAAACGTGGCCATACCCGGCGCGCACAACGCACTGAACGCTTGCGCTGCACTTGCCGCACTGGAAGCGATGAACGTCGATGCCGTCGCCGCAGCACAGGCGCTCGCTACGTTCCGCCCGCTGCCGCATCGCCTGCAACTGTTGGGCGAGCGCGACGGCTTGCATTGGATCAACGACTCCATCAGCACCACGCCGCAGGCGACCCTCGCTGCGCTGGAGAGCCTGCAAGGACGCGAGGTCACGGTCATCGTCGGCGGCCACGATCGCGGCCTGGATTGGGGTAGTTTCGTCGATGCGGTGAAAACGCGTACCGCCTTGCGCATCATCACCCAGGGCGCCAACGGCCCGCGCATCGCCATGGCGCTGCGTAGCGGCAAATCGGAAGTACCGCTGGGCGACGTCGACAAGCTCACCGATGCCATCGAGATGGCGCGCATCGTCACTCCCGAAGGCGGTACTGTGCTGCTGTCGCCGGGTGCGCCGAGTTTCGACCAGTATCACGACTATGCCGAACGCGGGCGTCGCTTTGCCGGCATGGCCGGGTTTGATGAAAGCGAGATAAGCGGCATCGCTGGCATGGGGATCGGCTAATTACCCGGCCCTCCCTCATTTCCTTTCTCGCCTAAAGTGGCAAGCTTTTCTCCCTCTCCCCTCCGGGGAGAGGGTTGGGGTGAGGGGCCACGGCTTGCGCAGCGCTGCATCAATGCGCAAGCGTGCTCTTAGCAGCGCTTCACTAGTACAAAGCACTGTCGCAGAATCAGCTCCTCAACCAGCCTCTCCCCGCAGGGAGAACATTGGAGAGTTACATGCAAGTGGACAACCACGCTTCCGACAATGACCTCGCTTCGCTGCAAGGCAACTGGCTACAAACCGCACACGAAGCTGACGGCATCGCCGACAAGCCCGACGAAGAACACGGCGGGGCCGGAACCATCACCACCTTTACCGGCCAGCGTTTCGTGGTGCGTACCGTCGGGGGCGACCTCGTGCTGGAAGGCAGCTTTACCCTCGATGCTTCGGTCACGCCCAAAGCCATCACCTGGGTCGATGCCATCGGCAGCGATGCCGGCAAAGCCCTACCAGCCAGTTATGTGCTGGACGGGGACCACTTCGTGTTTATCGCCACCGATGAAGGCCGTCCTCGGCCTACCGTTTTTCAAACCGTCGAGGGGCAGACCATGCGCAGCTTTGTTCGCATGAAGGATTGAGTGCGGCGACGCCGACGGCGCAGCGCCTCAGCTCGCCGCGCAAATCATTTTGATCCCCGCCACCGCCGTTGCCCGCAACGAAGCGCGCGTGTCACCCGTGCGTGAGCGCAACGCCAAGGTGTGAATGATCGCGGACGCCAGTTTTGCCAGCACGGCTGGCTTGGTGTTGGCAGCGATTTCCCCTTGCTTGCGCGCGCGCTTGAAGCGCGCTTCGAAAGCATCGTCGAAACCTGTCAGCGCTGCATGCAGCTTTTCGCGCACCTCGTCATCGTTCATCGCTTCGGCCAGCGACGTGCCGATCAGGAAGCAGCCGCGAGCACCGCCCTGAGCCGGGAAGTAAAGACCCAAGGCCAGGTCGCACACCTGCAACAGAGCCTGTTCAAGCGGTGCGTCTGACGACAACGTCTCGCCCATCGCGTGCTGGGCGGCTGCCACGTAATCGTCCATCGCGGCGAGATACAGCGCGCGCTTGTCGCCGAATGCGGCGTACAGGCTTGGGCGATTCATGCCGGTCGCCTCACTCAGGTCATCCAGCGAGGTGGCGGAATAGCCCTGGCGCCAGAATGTCTCCTGCGCACCCGCCAGTGCTTGGGCAGGGTCGTAGGCGCGCGGCCGTCCGCGGGGCTTCTTGGCTTCTTTTTGTACCATATTGTATAAAAAACTATTGACCAGAGTTATTTGTGTTCAATATAGTACAAAAACACCAACGGGAGGTTCTTCGGATGAATTTGTACTTTGCCCCGCTTGCCTGTTCCATGGCCAGCCGTATCGCGTTCTACGAAGCCGGCGCCCAGCCTCAATTCACCCAGGTCGATACCAAAAGCAAAACACTGGGCGACGGTACCGACTACCTCACCGTCAACCCGCTCGGGCAGGTGCCGGTGCTCCGCACCGACGAAGGTACGTTGCTGACCGAGAACGGCGCGATCCTGCCGTTTATCGCAGACTGTTTTCCGCAGGCGGAGTTGGCGCCTTCGTCCCGCACGGAGCGTGCCCGCATGCAGCAATGGCTGAGTTTCGTCGGCACCGAATTGCACAAGGCGGTGTTCTCGCCGTTGCTTGATCCGCGCGCGTCGGAAGAGGTGAAGACCTACGCGCATCACAAAGCGAAGGTGCGGCTGGACGTGCTGCAAAAACATCTGGCGGCACGCGAGTTCCTGCTGGATCACTTCACCGTGGCCGACGCCTATCTGTTCGTGGTGCTCAATTGGGGCCAGTTCTCGGGCATCGATCTTGCTCAGTGGCCGGCGATCCACGCCTATTACCAGCGTCTTGCGCAGCGGCCTGCGGTGGCGCGTGCCTTGAGCGAGGAGATGGGCATTTACCAGCAGGCGAAACGCGCGTAGCGGCAGTTTTTTTGCGCGGGTTGGGGGCCAAAAGAGGCGTTCTCGACGCCCCCATGCCCTTGGGCTAGCATCATCCCCGGATTCGCCGCGGGGAGGCGCGACTCCAAGTGATCGTGCAGCACGTGCTGCATAGCCTCCCGTCAGGGAGCTGCCATGCAGGAAGAATGGTACGTAGAGCTGGACGGCGCAGCGAATGGCCCCCATGAGCGAGCGGCCGTGGTGCAACTGCACCAGCTCGGCCGAATCGACAGCCACACCCTGGTGTGGCGCGCCGGCTTTCCTGACTGGATGGGCTACGCCGCGGCGGGGCTGGACATACCGCATGATCCGCCGCCGCTTCCGCCCCCGAGCGAACGGGACGAGCAGGACGCCATGCGCCGCGTCATCGCACGGCGCAACGGTTCGCGCAGGCACGCTGAAGCGGCCGATGGCCTTCCCGAGAATGCGCCGAAGCTGGAAGTGGAAGACGACGGCTGGCAATGGAGCGCGCCGGCGCCCTGGCGGCGTTACTTTGCGCGCGTGCTGGATATCTTCCTGCTCGGCACGTTTACCTGGATGGTGTTCACCATTATTTCCGCAGCGACCAACCAGGCGCTGTTTGCCACCTTGTTTCGACGTGGTGGCCTGATGGGTGTGCCGTATCTATCCAACGTGGTGCTGATGGCGTCGCTGATTCCGGTGCAGGCGCTGTTGCTGGGCACCTCGGGCACCACCGTGGGCAAATGGATTTTCGGCGTGCGCATCACGCGTCGCGACGGCAGCGCGATTGGCATTCGTGCCGCACTGGGCCGCGAGGTCGGCGTGTTTTGCCTAGGCATGCTGGGCGGCATTCCGCTGCTGGCGTTCGTGCCGATCTGCATCTCGTATCGCGTGTTGACCCGCACCGGTTCCACCTCGTGGGACCGCGGCAAGGATTGGGTGGTAACCCAGCGCGAACCCGGCGACACGCAAACAACCATGTTTACCTTAGGGATTCTGATCCTGGTGATTGGCGGTGGCGTCCTCGGGGTTGCGCGCGGGGTGCATGCATGAGCCTGCTCTATTTGCGCCGCGGCGGCCGGGTGGAGGGGCCGTTCGATCCGCTCGAAGCGCGCAAGCGCTATGCCGGTGGCGAATGGCCGCGGCAGACCATGTCGTGGCGGCCCGGCGAAAAGCGCTGGACATCCCTAGCCAAGCGGTGGCCCACCGGCAACAACGCGGGCAGCATGCTGCTCGGCTTTATCGCCACCGCGCTGATCTTCGTGCTGGCGGCAGCCTTGATCGGTATACCCGGCCGATTGTTCATCTATCTGCCCAATGCCCTGCAGACCCAGCGCTTTCTGGTGGAAGTGGTGGCAGGTGCGCTGGGGGGCGCGGTCGTATTGACTGCTTTCACGACCTATCGAAGTTGGAAACGTACGCGTCGCCTGGCATTGCACGAAGCCTTGTGCATCCTGCTCACCCTGATGGTTGGTGCATCGTCGATCGCCTTGTGCCGGCAGGCCATGAAACTGGTGCAGACGGAAGACAATTTCCCCAATGCCTCCATCGTCTACGACGATGTGGCAAGAGTCATACGCGTACACGGCACCATCGGTCATCGCTTCAGTCAGGATCTCGCCGATGCGCTGGCCGGCAATGGCGGCGCGCAAGCTGTCGTCATCAACAGCCCGGGCGGCTTGCTGGACCAGGCCTTCAAAAGCGTGGATGTATTGATCAAGGCGCATCTGCCTTTGCGTATCGACGGCGACTGCGCCAGCGCCTGCGGTTTGCTGTGGGCCGGTGTGCCGCTGCGCGAAATGACCGACGCCTCACGCATCGGCCTGCACCAGAATCGCACGGTCAGCGATCTGCCGGCGGAAATGACCGCCGCCACCATGAAGCACCTGGATGAAGAATCCATCAAGCTGCTTGCGTCAGCCGGCTTTACGCCAGCGATGCTGCAACGTCGTGCGGTTACACCACCGGGCAGCGTGTACTGGCTGAGCGCGGTCGATGTGATGACCGCCGGCATCGATGCCAAGGTGATCGGCGTCGATGGCCGGCCGGTTAGCGTGGATACCGCAAAATGGGCCGTGATCGTTGCCGCCTGGGGCAAGCACAGCTTGACCGGCCAGCTCTACCAGGCTATTGCGCTGCACGAACCTGCGCTGGCCGACACTTACAAAGACAAACTGTATGCGGCCTTGCACGGCAGCAACATGCCGTGGTTCCACTATGAAGACGGTTTGTTGGAAACCAGTGCGATCAAGCAAGCTTTCGCGCAGGTTCCCGACCGGGCATTGATGGATTGGGCGCAGAGCCGGCAACACGATCTGGCCGATGCCAGCCAGAGCGGGAGCGCATCTACGTGTGCTTTCCTCACCGCCACGGCGACCATCGAAACGCTGGATGCGATCACGCGCAGACGTGTCAACGATCACGCGCTTGCCCGCACGCTTGCCCTGGTGAACGCGATTCCCGGGAATGCACTCGCTCAGGCAGTCGACGTACAACCTTGGGCTGGCGAATTCTCCGATTACTCCAGGCAGCTCGTTACGCGCCTGCGGCAACAAGGCTATCCCACTGACACGGCGCAGTGGACCAGCTTGCAGCGCTGCAATTATTCGAGCGAATTTTTGTTGGGTGCCGTGCAGATGCCGCTGGCCAGTGGGGCCGGAATTGTGCGCTATAGCCTGGTGGGGCGCCAGGCGCATCGGTGAGCGCTGTTTTACTTGCATATTCTTAAAGGTAATGGATATCCGTTTTTGTCTGAAAATGGATAATAAGAATAGAATTATTATTTAGTATTTTATCAAAAAAAATATTCATCGATTGATTTCGATAAAAAAGGTACGAGAATTTCAGGGCGGTCATGCCTCGATCGTCAATACCGAAGACGGGCGTCGTGGAGGATAAATACCCCGTCTCCAACTAATGATTCACTTTCCAAGAGTGAGATCAGTGGCGATCTCATTAGTAAAACCACCTGTGAACCACGAGTGCCTGCAATGGGGCAGGGCTGAGTGTTTCCGAAAAAAGTCGGCGTGACGTGCGATGCAGGTGCTCAAATGTGGAGGGAACTCATGCAATCATTTATAGGGAAGGGAACTTGGGTCCGGCTTTCGGGTTTTCTGTATAGGGCGTTGCTGGTATTGCCGTTGCTGTTGGTCTTTGGAAAGCAAGCATTGGCGTGCAATGGCAATACCGTTGGGGTGGATATGCCCGCCTTTTCCTATAACCAGGCTGGCACGCCGCCTGCGAAAGGAGCGCCGTTGGGACCGTGGTCCAACAGTGGGGGAGGCCAAGTCGTTCTCGATGCGCACGGCTGCAAGTATTGGATCTGGCAGGCGCTGGCTAAATCTGTTGATGCGCCCATTCCCGGTATCACTTACACGGATGGTTTGAACACGTATCCTGTTTACCCGACTGGCGTCGAAAACATCGGCTACATCCTGATGATCAAGGATCCCAATGCGAGCGGATTCTTTCCGGTTACTGCCGTATTTACGCAAACTTATCCAGCGCCGGGCACCATTGATGCTGCCGCCGTCGTGATTGGTGTGAGAATACAGGTCCGACTGATTGCAACAGGCCCGGTATCTTCCGGTGTGTATGTCATACCATCGAAACTGGTAGCGCAAATGGATGGTTACGCCTGGAATGGCGGTCCCTATTTGATGACGGGGTACGTCAATTTCAGTGGCACCACGCTCACTGTGTCCACCAAAGGCTGTCGCGTGACGAGTCCTTCAAACCAGGTGGCGACACTTCCGTCCGTCGCACCGAACGCCTTTTCAGGCGTTGGTTCTTCACCCGCCGTGAGTAGTGATACGGTCAATGTGTCAGTGAGTTGCGAT
Organism: Dyella mobilis; assembly: GCF_016904945.1. GTDB lineage: Bacteria > Pseudomonadota > Gammaproteobacteria > Xanthomonadales > Rhodanobacteraceae > Dyella_B > Dyella_B mobilis. The sequence goes on along the minus strand of NZ_JADIKF010000040.1, from coordinate 1,255,863 downwards.
CCCAATGTCACTGTTTTTGCCACGATGTCGGACGCTACAAATATTGCGAATACCACCAATGCCTTGACGTTGACCGCGGCTTCTAGTGCGACGGGTGTGGGCGTTCAGGTATTTCGTGATGGCCTGACGACGCCGATCACCCTTGGTCCATCGAGTGGAACGCCCGATGGCAACCCGGCAGAGTGGCAGGTTGGAGCTAGCGCTAATGCCGCTGTGTACAACATTCCACTGAAGGCATCGTACGTGCAAACGGCGGCGACCGTGACGCCGGGAAGCGTGCAGGCCAGGGCTACTATTACCTTCAATTATCAATAGTTCGTGCGCAGTTCTCCGCTTTTGCTTGGAGGGCCGGCGCCAGCGTGTGTGATTTTCGTGGCACCGTACTCCCTCGCCTATGCAGTAGCGGAGGGTTGGGGAGGGGTGCTCAGGGCTGGCGCAACATGTCGTTATTGCGGAGAGCACCCTCCTCCAACTCCCCCTGCTAGCAGGGGGAGTAAAAGAGCATTACCAAATCTTCACTCGCTCATCCGGCGTCAAATACAACTTCTCGCCCGGCTTCACATTGAATGCGTCATACCAGCCATCGATATTGCGCACGGTCAGCGCACGGAACTGCGCCGGCGCATGCACATCGGTAGCGAGGCGCTGACGCAATGCGGCGTCGCGGATTTTCGAACGCCATGCCTGGCCAAACGCCAGGAAGAAGCGCTGGTCGCCGCTCAATCCGTCCACCACCGGAGCAGGCTTGCCGCCCAGGGACTTGTGGTACGCCGCATACGCCACGGTGAGACCGGATACGTCGGCGATATTTTCACCCAACGTCTGCTGACCGCTCACGTGCAAGCCAGGCAGCGCTTCGTACTGATCGAATTGCTTGACCAGCTTCTGTGTGGCCTCTTCGAAATGCTTGGCATCCTGCGGCGTCCACCAGTTCTCCATCTTGCCCTGCGCATCGAAATCGGCGCCGGTGTTGTCGAAGCTGTGGCTGATTTCGTGGCCGATGATTGCGCCGATGGCGCCGTAACTGGCCGCGGGATCCGCACTCGGGTCGAAGAACGGCGGTTGCAGAATCGCTGCCGGGAAGTTCAAGGCATTCTGCAGCGGCAAGTTCACGGCATTCACGGTCTGCGGCGTCATCCACCACTCGCCACGATCCACCGGCTGGTGCAACTTGGCCAGCTGGTGCTGATATTCCAGTGCCACGGCGCGTTCGTGATTGCCGAGCGGGTCGTCCGCTTTCACATCCAGGTTGGCGTAACTGCGCCAGGTTTCCGGATAGCCCACGCCCACGCGCAAGGTTTCCAGCTTCTCCTTGGCCTTGGCGCGCGTGGCCGGCGTCATCCATTCCAGTGTGTTCACGCGATCGGCGAAGGCGGCGATGATGTTTTTCACCATCTCCTGCACTTTGGCCTTGGACGACGCCGGGAAATATTGCTGCACGTACAGCTGGCCGACTGCATCGCCCAGATCCGTATTGGTAGCGGCCACCGCACGCTTCCAGCGTTCCTGCTGCTTGGGCGTACCCTGCAAGGTAGTGCCGTAGAAATCGAAACTCAGGTCGGCGTAGGGCTTGGGCAACAGCGGAGCGGCTTCATTCAATGCGTGGTAGCGCAGCAGCTGCTTCCAGGTATCCAGCGATTCGCTGCCAACCAGTGCAGCGATGCCGGTTGTTGCAGAAGGCTGCCACACGTCGATGTGCTGCTGGTCGGCGAGCCCGGCCGCCTTGAAGTACGCCGTCCAGTTCAGGCCGGGCGCCTTCTGTGCGAAGTCGCCCATGCTCCACACGTTATTGGCTTTGTGCACGTCCTGGCTGTCCACCAGGGTTTCCTGTGCCTGCGCGATCTTGGTTTCCAGCGCGATGATTGCTTTGGCCTGCGCTTCGGCGTCTGGCGTGCCGGCCAGTTTCAGCAGTGAGGTCACATAGGTCTGGTACTTGGCGCGCGCCTCCACCATGTCCTTGTCCTGCGACAGGTAGTAGTCGCGGCTGGGCATGGCAATGCCACCTTGCATCAGATACGCCATGGTGTGGTCGGTATCTTCCAGCCCCTGCGTCACGAACAGACCAAACAGGTTCTGTGTGTGGAAGTTGGTGTCGTTGATCGGGTCGACATCGGAGCGTTGTTCGCTGCCGAGCACGCTGGCCAGGTCGTCGCGTGTCTTGATCGCGTCGATCTGGTCGAGCTGCGCCTTCATTGGCGCCAGGCCGTGCTTCTGGATGCTGGCTTCATCCATGTAGGCCGCATAGTAATCGGCGATCTTGCGTTCGTTGCTGCCGGCGGCGGGATGTTTGGCCGCGATGCCGCGAATCAGCTCGGCGGTGTGCTTCTCGGCCAGTTCGTACACCTTGAGGAAGGTGCCGGTGCTGGAGCGGTCGGCCGGAATCTGGGCGGTCTTCAGCCAGGTGCCGTTGGCGTAGTCGAAGAAATTGTTGCCGGGCAGCACAGAGTGGTCGATGCCCTTGAGGTCTATGCCGATATCGGGGCCATTGGCGGGAGCGCCTATTGCGCCAGTGGTGGCGCTCACTATGGCCGCCGCGAGAATCCATCGAAAACGCTGCATGGCGATCACCTTTGTCGAGTGGGAATGAAGCGCTTCACCATAGTTCGCTCGCGCAGGATTGTGTGCATGACTTCTGGCCTATAGCCTCCGTTTTGCTGTTCGGAGTTGCCAGAGGTGCGCCACGGATCCTTTTATTGATCCTCGATTTGAACGCATTCAATAAAAAAGCCGCCAGATGAATCTGACGGCTTAAAAGCGAGGCATTGAGATACTTTGATGAGGCGAGTCGTGAACTTACTGGTAGGAAAGTGTCACTGTTGATCTGGCTTGTACACTGCCTGGGCCAATAGTGTTCTCCGTCTGCACGTAAGAAGCGTTAAAAGGAATCGTGTAGGAGACTGCTCCGGCATTTCTGCCCACGAGCCATTGATTCAAATTACCTGGAGATGAGGAGTCAGGCCCAAAGGATATGGGGGTCGATAAACCATCGCGATACACTTGGATGCCAACACCTGAAGCGGTGGAGCCAGGTGTGAGTGCCAGGACATCGCTCGTGTTGCCAGGATCTGTCGCGTCCGACATGGTTGCATAGACAGCAATACCAGCATCGCAGTTGAGCGAAATATTAACGGTCGAGCTCGTGCCTGAGTTTGAGCCCACCCCGGAAAAATTACTGGGCGACACGCTGGAGAGACGTATGGCTTGATCGCTCGCCGATGTTACGGTGCATCCGGTTGAGTTGGCCGTGATGGTTGCGCCTTGGAATAGAAGCGACCCGGGGACGGAAAGCTCCACGTCAGAGCCATCATAGGCATGCAGGTATGCGACCGTCTTTGAAGGTAGCGAGTAAGTGCCGGGAGTTAGAGGACCAATGGCGACAAAGAGGATCTGTGCTTCAAATCCAAGTGCTATAGGATTTCCGAATCCCGGGAGCGGCCACGTTTGAACGAACGGAGGAGCCAGGGGATGAAACTGCGAGTCGGAAGGATCGCGAACCTGTACCACATAGCCGATGCTCGATTGTCCCGTTGGATAGACCGGATAGTCAGCACCACCAGAGGCATAGGTGACACCGGGAACGGGCGTATCGGCAGGTTGAACGGTACCTTTCACGATAATGTTAGTCGGGCAAGATATGCCGGTAGCACGGGTTGACCCTGCCCATCCCGAGCCTATCTGTTGGCCTGGCAACAAAGCATTGATGGGTCCGCTGTAACTCTGCGAAGCGGCGCTAAGGTTGATAGTTGATGGAGTGCAAGTGGTTTGAGCAAAGGTGATATTCGCACCGCCAAGGAGCAGTAACGCTATGGTGGCCTTGTGTCTGTTATTTAAACGGAGCCGCATTGATTTAGTTGATGAGACCATGATTTTAGTGAGTCCCTGAAGGAGGCATTAGGCGCAATGCGGGCGCTGTGATCATTTCGTCACATGCTGTGAGAGTTGGAGCACCGGCGAATCATAAAATTGAGTCCATGCGCGCGGACATCAGACTGGTCTTAAAAAGTAATGGGCGAAGTGACACCACCGCTGAGCATTAGTCGGGTGGAGTGTCAGAAGTGTTTTTCGGCGCAATTCGAAGCAAACGGTAGATTTGCCCCGTAAATTCACAAAAAAAAGTAGCGGAATGGGCAGTGGTGAGACGACTGCCGCCACGAATTGGCACTTGGAAATGCGGTGGATTTAGCGACCCAACAATTCAACTTCTGCCAGCGAGGTGCCCGTACCCTGGTCGAAGCGCAATCGGTAATACGCGTGTACGCCGGCTGTGTGGATCACGAAGGCGCGTGTCTGCCGCGGCCATAAGAAAGATTCTCCGACACGGTGATCCAATGCAGTCCAATGAATTCCATCATCAGAAGCTTCCAACTGCCAATGCGACGGTGAGGATGTTTGCGCGCCGGATGTCAGGGTGTACATCGCCACGAGATGCGATTGCGATAAATGCCAGCTTATAGTCGTTGGGCCGGCTGGCAAACGAGCCTCAGTCTGGCTGTTCTGGTCGAACAACGCATCGACATCAGGGAGCGTAGGATCACTGGTAGCTTGCGCCTGACCAGGGCCGAGCAAATCACGTAGCGGAGACGGGTTGCCTTCCGCGGTAATCGATGCGGGTAGCGCTTGCGCACTAGTGCCCCACTGCGAAGGTTCTGGTCCCATTACGAAATCCAGCGTTGCGCCTTGCGTAAGTAACGCATGTGGCAGGGTCAGCTTGTTCCAGGGCTGTCCATTGACGCGCAGACTTTGCACATAACGATTGATATCGCTGACGCCCGGCGCGTTGACGACGATATGCTTGCCGTTCTCCAGCATCACATCAAGGTGGGGGAAATAGGGCGCGCCGATCACATATTCCGATGTTCCCATGCGCAAGGGATAAAAGCCCATGGCGCTGAACAGCCACCAGCCGGACATCTCGCCATTATCTTCATCGCCCAGATAGCCCTGGCCGATGCTGCTGCCCAGGTAAAGACGCGATAGCACATCGCGTACCTTGTCCTGCGCCTTCCAGGGCTCACCGGCATAGTCATACATATAAATGATGTGATGAGACGGCTGGTTGCTGTGGCCGTACTGTCCCATACGCACCGCCTGCGCTTCGCGCATCTCGTGAATCACGCCGTCGTAGTGACCGATGTGGTAAACGCCGGGCGTGGCGAAGAACTGGTCGAGCTTGGTCGCCAGGGCGGCCCTTCCGCCGTAGAGCGCGGCAAGTCCGGCACCATCCTGCGGTGCATGGAATGCCATGTTCCACGCGTTGGTTTCTGTGTAGTCGCCGCCCCAGGCCAACGGATCGAAATCCTGCTTGCCGACGCGCCAATCCCCCTTTGCATTGCGGCCAACGAAAAAGCCGACATCGGGATCGAACAAATTGACGTAGTTCAATGAACGGTTGCGGAAATAGGTGGCGTCTTCCGTGTAATGCGTGGAGTAGGGGTCGGAAGCGTCGTGCATTGTAGCCAGTGCCTGGGCCAGATTGCCGATCGCAAAATCCGCGATATACCCATCCATCGACCACGACAAGCCTTCATCGATGCCGGTATCGGTATAGCCATTGAAGATCGAGCGCTCCAGCCCTTTGCGTCCGGTGCCTTTAAGCGGGCTGACTACGGTGGCGTCTTTCAATGCGGCTTGATAGAACGAACGGACATCAAAGTTGTGAACGCCCTTCAACCAGGCGTCGGAAAAAGCCACGTCCGCGCTGGTGCCCACCATCAGGTCGGCATAGCCGGGTGACGACCAGCGTGCGATCCAGCCGCCGTCGCGATATTCCTGCACGAAGCCGTCGATCATTTCACCAGCGAAGTGGGGCATCAGCAGCACATAGGCCGGCCACGCCGTTCGATAGGTATCCCAGAAGCCGTTATTCACGTACACCTTGCCGGCCATCACGCGCGCACCAGTTTGCGTGGGTGTGTCTGTGCCGGTCGCAGGCGAGAAAGGGCTGGCGTATTGGTAGACGGGGTTGGCTGCTGCACCCGTGTTTTCAAAGGCTGAATTGGGATACATCGAAAGGCGGTACAAGTTGGAATACAGCGTCACTCGTTCGCCATAGCTGGCACCTTGCACCTGCACGATGCCGAGCTGTTTATCCCAGATTTTTTGCGCCCGCTCACGCACGTCGTCGAAGCTTTCGCCGGGCGTGATTTCCAGTTGAAGATTGTGCTTGGCTTGCTCAAGGCTGATCAGTGAAGTCGCGATGCGCACATTCACCGTCTTGTTGCGCGAGGTATCGAAACCCAGCCACGCGGTGACGTGGTCGCGTCCTTCGCCGGTAAGGCGGCCGCTTTCGCTGACTGGCTGATCCACCTGTCCGTAGAAAAACAGCCGGGTGGCACCGGCCGACAATCTGCTCTTTACGTCGGAGTAGCCGCTGAAACTTTGATGAGCTGGATCCAGCGTGACCGCGCCTTCATCCGTGCGATTGTCGAACACCAATTGACCGCGCTGGCCGGGGAAAGAAAAGCGCAGCATCGCTGCATGGTCGGTGGGCGTCATTTCGCCGGTGATGCCGTTGTCGAACGCCACCTTGTAGTAGTGTGCGTGGGCTATTTCATGATCGTGAGTGAAGCTGAGTGCGCGCTGCTCGCGATTCGCACTGGGCGCGCCGTGGGTCGCAGCTGCCGGCATGATTTGCAATGTCTGCCGGTCGCCCATCCACGGGCTGGGTTCGTGCGATAGCGAGAAGGCTTCCAGTCGTGGGTGATTCTGCGCGTCGTTACGTTGTTGATACTGGTACATCCAGTCGGAACCGGCGTCCGTTACTGGCACCCAGAAGTTGAAGCCATGCGGCAGCGTCACGGCAGGGATATTGTTGCCGCGCGAAAACACATAGCCGGAGTTGGTGCCGCGCAAGATGGAAACGTAGTCGCTGGGGCGGAGATTCAGCGGCTCCGCGGGCGCCGGGCCAATGCGCACATCATCGAGAAAGCCCTCGAATTTCGCCGCCGGGCCATCGTGTATCAACACAATGTGCCGGATACGCTTGCCGGCTGCCACCTTGCCTACGTCAATGGCCAGGCGATTCCATTGGTTGATGTAAACCGTACGGCTTGCACCCAGTGCACGTGCATTGGCGGCAATACGATGTTGATCGCGTGCGGCTGTCGTGGAAAGCCGAGTGCCGTCATCGAAGATAAGGTCAACCGACACGTACGTGGCTGGATCGGCCAGGTCGTTGACCACGATGCAGGGAAACAGCAGGTAGGAAAGCTGCGTATCTGCGTGCACCGGCAGATCGACGTTGAACAGTGTGGCGTCCTGCTTCCCACCTTCGGTGCCCAGATAGTGCAGCGAGTGCAGGCCGGTAAAGCCGACGCCGGGCTTGGCGCTATAGGCATCCTGCGCAGACGGACCGCCGGCCAAGTCGATGTGAAAGGTCGCGTTTGCGGTGCTGGTGACCAGCGCCGGGTCGCCGGGCTCGAAGGAGCTGTAGAACGCAGGGCTTTGTGTCGCGCTGACGCCAGTGGTGGTGAACGCCAGTGCTAAGCAAAGCAGCTTGCGCTGAAATACAGTTGCGCAGGAGCTTGGCAGCTTGTCCATCGGGAATCCCTGTAACGCCGGCAAGCCTCGATTTAAATCGATCTAAACTTAAAGTGTCAAACCGCATCGCAGCAAGCTTTGCTCCCTCTCCCCGAAGGGGCGAGGGAGAAAGGCTGATCGACGCAAGATTTATCTCTCCACCATCGTCCGCATCCGCCGACATACAGAAAGCCGCTGACGCGAGATATTGAGCATGCCGGGCGAGCCTTCGTGCACGCGATCCACGCACGCCCGGCGTATGAAGTGAAAGAGCGCGAGCCGCATGGGCCGGTAACCCACACGGCTCGCTACCACAACCAACTGACTAAGGAGTTGATCATGGGTCCCCGGATCATACGGCACCTGCACGCATGCGTGCCCCCGCTGTGCCAGCTTTCGCTCACTTCACGTTCGTGCCTCACGCACGAAGCCGGGTCTTAGCGGATATCGGCCGACTGGGCGTAGGCATACGCTTACACGGCTTGCAGATTTTTCTCTGTTATCCCTCACGCCGCGCGCAATGCGCGGCGTGTCTAACGGTGTGGAGTGAAGGTATGAAAGCGATCAAGCCTGCGGCCATGACGCTGCGCGGATATGTCTTGCACGAAGAGCAATATCGGAAACTGGAGCAGTTGCGCGATCAGTTGTTTCTGATGGCGAAAGTGATTTATGCGTCGACCGAGGAAGAGGAAGACGTGTTGCTGGAAGTGCGTCGCTCCAATCTCGGGCAGTTGCTGGAAGATTTCGGCCTGCGCGTGGATGAAGTGGTGACGGCGTTGAACTGCGACGGGCATCGGTTGCAGACACCGTCACAATGGCATTGATGAAGGATTCGCGTGGCCATTCCCTCCCAGCCTCCCCCTGCTTGCAGGGGGAGGAGCCGAGTGCACCCGAGCGCCGATGCTTCTGATTTATGCGCTGCAAAGCCAATGCCGTCCACGTACCGATTGCGAATACCAACGCAGGCGTATTGAGAAAATATTGATAAGGCTAAATCGCCTCCCGCCGAACGTCCGAACTGAGGCTAGTCCTATTCTTCGTCATGCGAGCAGCACCTACTCTCAATGCCGTACCCCATAACGGGTGCGCGCACGTGTCACGCGTTGATGTGTGCGAGGGACCGCAGGCACGTGCGTTATCGCAGTCATAGATCATCTGTATCTGCTGACAACGGCGGTAATGATGGAGCGCGAATCGCATCTGCGTGCTTGTGGGTCTGAATTATCGAGCGGGCCGTATGCCCCCTTTATTTTCCTATCCGCCTATTGCGCAAATACGGCACGGCGGACCGACAGACGAGGTAGCGACATGTCCTTGAAGAGCGGTAAGCGCCGGTTGCGGCGATTGCCTTTGTCCCTGGCTGTAACGGGCGCGATGTCCACGTGGGTGATGTGTGCCACGGCGGTGGCTGGTGCGGCACCTACTAGCGATAGCATTGAAATTCGGTGCGACAGCGACGTTGCTGAATGCAAAGAGACAGGTTTTACCCGCGCTTCGAATCGCTCGTCGAGCGGCGGAGCCATTTTCAACGCAGGTTACTTTGGCAATGGGGATGGTGTTTCCATGGGTGTGCCTGGCTACACAGCCACGGCCACCCTGGTCGGCGACATCGCGCTGGGTTCTAGTGCCTACGCTGCCGGATCGGAGACGATGTCTGCCATTGCGATGGGAAATTCAGCGGACGCTAGTGCAAGCAACGCGGCTTACGGTTGGGGGAGTGTGGCGAATGCCGCTGGAATGACCGATGGTGTGGCACTTGGTGATTTCTCGACCGTAAATCGCAGCCATGCGATTTCAGTCGGCTCAGCGTCACTTCAGCGCCGCATCCAGAATGTTGCCTATGGCGTGAAAGACACCGACGCGATCAATGTCAACCAATTGACGGCGCTGGTGAATACGCTGGGTGCAGATATCGACAGCGGCACGGGCGCCGTGATCGCTCCAACTTTCACCGTCGGTGGCGCAACGCAAGCCAACTTTTCCACGGCCGTGGGAACGCTGGATAGCTCCATCACAGCGACCAACGCTGCCATTGCTAAATTTGCAAGCGATTTCAGCGATGGTGCCGCGGGTCTGGTACAGCAGGTGTCGGCCGGCGCGCCGATCACGGTAGGTGCGAACATCGACGGAGAGCTGGTGAATTTCGTCAACAATGGATTTGCGACGCGCACGCTGACCGGCGTGAGCGCTGGCGAGCTGAGCAACACCAGCACCGATGCCGTGAACGGATCACAGCTGTTTGCGACCAACCAACAGGTTGGCACGAATACTTCCAACATCAATAACCAGACTCAGCGTCTGGTGGATATCAGCAACGGCGCCGCGGGTCTGGTACTACAGAATGCCGATACCGGTGCGCTGAGCGTGGGCACGGACACCGCGGGCATCCTGGTGGATGTCGCTGGTACGGCTGGCGGACGTGTATTGACTGGCGTTGCCAAGGGCAATGTGGCATCGGGTAGCACCGATCTGGTAAACGGTGCGCAGCTGTATGCGATCAACCAGCAGATCAGTTCGCTCGATGTGCGTGCAACTAGCGTTATAGGCAATATCAGCGACATCCAGAATGACCTTGCCGATCTCTCTCCGGGCTTCGCTGACTTCATCACCTATGACGATGCCAGCAAGAGTCGCCTTACGCTGGCGGGTGCCGATGGCACTTTGCTGAGCAACGTATCCGCGGGCCTGATCGCGGCGGGAAGCATGGATGCCGTGAACGGCGGCCAGCTGTTCGATTTCAATGCGCTGTTTGAAGGGGAATTGGGAGATCTGAGCGATCGTGCAGACGATCTGGCGTCGCAGTGGGATGGTGTGGAGAAGGGCATCGCCGACGGTACGCTGCAGCCGGGTCATTTCGATGGCGACGCGGGCGGAAAGGTGATCAGCGGCGTAGCACCGGGTATTGCCGACACGGATGGCGTGAATGTAGGCCAGATGACCGACATGTTGGCGAATGCTGTGCAGCAGGCGCAGAACTACACAGATCAGCAGGCAGCGGCATTCAGCGGTTCGCTGAACAGCTTCAAGCAGGAAGTGGATCAGCGTTTCAAGAAACAGGATGAGCGCCTGGATCGTATTGGCGCGATGAACGCCGCCAGCACCCACATGGTCATTAATGCCTCCGGTGCCACCACCACGAGCGGCCGTGCCGCGATCGGTGCGGGTATGCAGAACGGAAAGGGAGCTGTAGCTCTAGGTTATGCCCGGCCGATTGGCGAGCGCACGAGCGTGAGCATCGGCGGTACGTTCAGCGGCCCCGAGAAGCAAGCCGGTGTTGGTGTTTCTGTTTCCCTTTAATTCCCCTGCCGTCGATGACGGCATTACCCATCGAATCAAGCAGAGGTTTTTGAGCTTATGAACGTGAAGAATGAAAAGCGCCGAATCGGCCGTTTACCCTTGTATGTTGCGATGCTCGCGGCGTTGCCGATGAGCAGCCTTAGTATGTCGGCGGTTGCCACGGATGTTGGCAATGAGGCGCGTTGCAGTGCAGAGACGTCGGACGATCAATGCAGCGGCGATACGCTTTCCAGCGGCGGTTTTCGCGCGAACAGCGGGGCCATTGCTCCCATTGGCATCAATGGCGGAGGCTTCGACGGTAGGGGCACTGGTATCGCCATTGATGCAGACGGTGGAACTTCATCCACTAACACTGCGGCGGATATCGCTATTGGCAATGGCGCTACGGCAGTGGGTGTCAACGGGAGTGGTTCTGCCATTGCCATAGGTGCGAATGCCAATGCGGGGGCCCTTTTCTCCGTCGCGCTGGGCGAAAACGCATCCGCAACGGCCGAGTACAGTGTGGCGTTGGGGTCCAATTCGGTCGCCGATTCCAATAATACGGTGTCAGTCGGTGACGCTGGCTCGGATCTGTACCGCCAGATCGTGAATATGGCCGCTGGTGTGGAGGCAAACGATGCGGTGAATGTGAGCCAGCTGACGCCCGTCATAACCTCCATCGGCGGCAGCATCGATAGCGCCACGGGTGAAGTGACGATGCCGACCTTTACCGTGCAGGACGATAACGGTATCTCCACAGTGGCTGACGCAGTGACGGCACTCGATAGCGCCGTTTCGGCCAGCAACGCCAGCATCACCAGCCTTACCGATCAGGTCAACGACGGTACGCTGGGTCTGGTGCGGCAGTCTGCGGCAGGTGCACCGATCACGGTGGCCGGCAGCAAGGACGGTACGGTGGTGGATTTCACCAACAATGCCAATGCAACCCGGACGCTGACCGGCGTGAGCGCGGGTAATCTGGCGGCGAACAGCACCGATGTGGTGAACGGCTCGCAGCTGTTTACAACCAACGGGAACGTGCTGACCAATACCACCAATATAGCCAGCCTGCAGTCGCAGATCGACAACCTGGGTAGTGGCGAGACCGGCCTGGTGCAGCAAGTTCCCTCCACCAACATCATTACGGTGGGGGCGGGGACCGGCGGTACGGTGGTGAGCTTTGCCAACAATGCGGGCAACGGGCGCGTGGTGACGGGCGTGGCCGATGGCGCCCTGGACGGGAGCAGCGTCCAGGCTGTGAACGGTTCGCAGCTCAATGACACCAACCAGGCAGTGACTGCGCTGGACACGCGCGTGAGCGCTGCCGAAGGCGATATCACCAACATCAAGGACACGTTGAAGAACCTGGGCGACGGCCTGGCTTCGGGTATCCAGTACGACGATGCGACCACCAAGTCGCAAGTGACCTTGGGTGGTGCAAGCGGTACGGTCATCGGCAACGTGGCGGCCGGTTCGATTGCTTCGGGCAGCATGGAAGCGATCAACGGCGGCCAGCTGTCGGCAATCCAGGACAACCTGCAGAGCCAGATTGGCGGTTTGAATGATCGTATGAACGATATCGCCGATGGCCTGGGTAACGTGGGCAGTGGCTTCGATGGCGATTTGAACAACGAGCGCATCACCAACCTGGCGCCGGGCATTGCCGATACGGATGCCGCGAACCTGGGGCAGGTCAAAGAAGCCGCAGCGAACGCCGTATCCACGGCCAATGCCTACACCGATACCAAGTTCAATGCCTTGAACCAGGACCTGCAGAACTTCAAAGGCGAAGTGAACGATCGCTTCAACCGTCAAGACCAGCGTATCGATCGTATTGGCGCGATGTCGGCGGCCAACACGCAGATGGCGATCAACGCTGGCGGAGTGGAAAGCACCGGCAAGGGTCGCCTGGCCGTGGGCGTGGGCCTGCAGAACAGCAGGGCTGCCTTGGCGGTGGGCTATGCCAACAAGGTCAGCGATCGCGTGCGCATGAGCTTCGGAGCTGCGGTGAGCGGTTCGGAAGCCTCGGTCGGCGCGGGTGCGGGTTTCGATCTGTAAGCTTTGCTGGATACAACCTGGTTGTTTCAAGCCGGCGTCCCAGGGCGCCGGCTTTTTTGCTTTGCACCCTCTCCCCTTCGGGGAGAGGGCCGGGGTGAGGGGCGGGGCTCGTGCCGGACTTCATCATCGTGGAAGAGCGTTTGCAAAGGGATTCGCGATACTTAGGAATACGAGTCGCAAGAGTGGCCCCTCACCCTAACCCTCTCCCCGGAGGGGCGAGGGAGCAAATCGCGGGCTCGTGTCGATTTCATGCGGTATCGTTCGACGCATCAGTTGCAACGCAGTCATCTCGCCACAGGAATCAGCATGTCCGACGCATCGCAAGCTCCCGCATCCCTGCACCCCGACCGCCGATGGCTGGCGCTGATCGTGCTGTGCATGGGTGTGCTGATGATCGTGCTGGATACCACCATCGTTAACGTGGCGCTGCCGTCCATCAAGGCTGACCTTCGTTTCGGCGACACCGAGCTGGCCTGGGTGGTGAATGCCTACATGCTTACCTACGGCGGCTTTCTGCTGCTGGGCGGACGCCTGGGTGATCTGTATGGGCATCGCCGATTGTTTCTGATCGGTATCGGCGTGTTCACGCTGGCCTCGCTGGCTTGCGGCTTGTCGACCAGCCAGTTCGCGCTGGTGATCGCGCGCAGCGTGCAAGGTTTGGGCGGTGCCGTGGTGACGGCGGTGGCGCTGTCGCTGATCATGGATTTGTTTACCGAGCCAGCGGATCGCGCCAAGGCGATGGGCGTCTATGGCTTTGTCTGCGCGGGCGGCGGCAGCCTGGGCGCGATGCTTGGGGGTGTGTTGACCAGCAGCTTGAGTTGGCATTGGGTATTTCTGGTCAATCTGCCGATCGGTATCGGTGTGGTGCTCGCGTCGTGGCGGCTATTGCCTGCGTCGTCGGGTACGTCGGCCTCGCGCCACCTGGATATGTGGGGAGCGTTGACCGTAACGGCGGCGTTGATGCTGGCGGTCTACGCCATCATCAATGGCAATCAGGTGGGCTGGCTCGCCCAGCGCACACTTGCCCAGCTTGTCGTTGCGCTGGTGTTGCTCGGCGCGTTCTTCGGCATTGAGGCGCGCGTACAGGTGCCGTTGATGCCCTTGCGTCTGTTTCGGCTGCGCAACCTGATGGTATCGAACGCGGTGGGCGTGCTGTGGGCAGCGGCGATGTTTGCCTGGTTCTTTTTGTCTGCACTCTATATGCAGCTGGTGCTGAGGTATGGGCCGATGGAGGTAGGCTTGGCCTTTTTGCCGGCTAATCTGATCATGGCGCTGTTTTCCCTGGGCATCTCGGCACGGCTGGTGACACGCTTCGGCATTCGCCGCCCGCTGGCGATGGGTCTGGCCCTGGCGGCGTGCGGGTTGCTGTTGTTTTCACGTGCATCCGTGCATGGCGATTTTGTCACTGATATTCTTCCGGGGATGGTCTTGCTCGGCATCGGTGCCGGCGTGGCGTTCAATCCCGTTCTGCTCGCGGCGATGAGCGATGTGAGGCCGTCGGAATCCGGCTTGGCTTCCGGCGTGGTCAATACCGCTTTCATGATGGGCGGTTCATTGGGGTTGGCCGTGCTGGCCAGCCTGGCTTCGTGGCGTACGCGGGGATTATTGCTGAGTGGAAGCGCGAACGTTGAAGCGTTGACCGGTGGCTATCAGTGGGCCTTTTTGGCCGGAGCGTGCTTTGCCGCGCTGGGTGCGCTGTTGGGTGCCTTGTTGTTGCGCGTGTCGCCGTCGTTCGCGCAAGACGGGATGGATGCAGCGCACTGAGCGCTTCAAATTTTCGCGTGGCCGCTGTAGGTTGGGTTAGCGCAGCGTAACCCAGCGGCCTCGCGCCTTTGCGCTACAGAATTAAAGAGCCAAAGGCCGTTGGGTTACGCTGCGCTAACCCAACCTACATCTACGACTTCGTTGAGTTCCAGTGATGTGGAATAGTGCTCTTCCTTGTGAAAGGGAGGCAAGCCACTTCGGTGTTCTGCAGGAGCAAGTACAGAGCACGTGGGTGTTTTGGATTACACGCCGGTGCTTGCCACGCTGCCGTAAATCCCGGAATAGTTGCGGGCCGCTTGTGCACTGGCTGACCGCTGCATGCCATCCAATTGCCACCACGCTGATTCCTTGATCGTATTGCGCGTTGCTGCGGGCTTGGCCGGTGCATGGGCGACAGGTGCCGTCGTGGTGGGTTTGGAGGCCGCAGTCGGTGCAACGGTATCCAGGTTCCACCAGGCGGCTTCATTGATCGTGTTGCGCGACGCCGTAGGTTTGACAGGCTGAGAGGGCGTTTCGGTCAGCGGCGTGATGGTGACGGGCTCAAAGTTGGTGGGCTTGGAATCGGCCGGTGTGGGTGCATTGGGCGACGCAACGCAGACCCCCGGCAGGACAGTGGCATTGGTTGAGCCCTTCTCTTGAGGCGGTAGCTGATACTGCACGTAACATTGCTCAGCCGCGGTATCGCCCCATTTCACCTGCAACGTGCCGTTGTCAGTCACTCCACGCACAAAGATCTTGCTGCCCTGGCCCACGGAGCCGACGCTATCGCCCTTCTCGTTGAGTACGTCGGCAGCGAAGGGGAGCGGTTGTCCATCCTTGCGGCGTGCCTTGATGATCACCGAGCGACCTTCGTCGGTCTGGTACTTGAGCTTGACGACGGCACCCAGGCGCGGCGCTACGGTCTTGGTGGTGTCCTTGAGTTCGACGTTTTCAGACATGCCTTGCGGATTGATGCCCACCGTATTGCTCTGATACGGCGTGAGGTAAGGCACCGCGGCGTAGCCCGAATTATTGATGCGCACGTTGGTGGCATTGGTGACCAACGCGCCCTTGGCACCCGGTGCTTCGACGATGCCGATCGTGCTGCCCAGCTGCGGGGTGAGCAGCACGCCGCCGGAATGCACCACCACACCGCCGCTGGCGGAGGCCGAAATCTGGTTGGTGTTGCCGGAGCGGCTGTAACCGCCCTGCACGCTGCCCGCCGCACCCTGGTAGCCGAGCGAGGTATTGAAGTAGCTGCTGCCGCCGCCCTGACTGATATTGCGATTAGCCGACACGCCGTAGGTGATGGCGCGATTTTCGCCAGCACTGCCGTTGACGCCGACCTGCACGCCCTTGTTGGAATTGCTGCCGTTGTCGCGCGACAAATAGGTGTAGAGCGATGGTGCGTTGGAGCTGCTGCCCAACGGCACCGAGATGTTCAGCATGATGCGGTTGTCGGTGCGACCAGGAATGTTGACGCCGGGGCCTGGGATGCGGCCTGGGCCATAGAACACGTCGTCCGCTTGATCCTGCTGCGACTCGAGCGGACTCTGGTAAGGGTTGTATGCCTGGGTGCGCGTGCGTTGCGCCGAGAGGCTCCAGGTTACCGACTTGAACGTATTGCTATAGCCGGCCGAGTACGACGTAGTGCGACCGGCGCCGCCCCAGTAGTCGCTGGTGCTGCCGCTGAAGAACAGTTGGCCATTGCCGACCTTTTGGTTGACGGTGAGGTCCAGTCGGCTGCGTTGGCGAGTCTGGGTGCCGAGTCCTTGACCGTACCGCACGTAATCACGGGCGTTGACGGCATCGAGCAAGCCGTAATAGCCGCTGCTGGAAAAGCGGTACGCCGCCAAAGAGAAGTTGGTGCCGGAGCCGATGACATTCTTGCTGTAGGTAACACCAAGACTCTGGCCGTTGCGCGTGCGCTGGCCTTCGGGGAATTGGGTGACCGACGCGGCAAGGTTGACCGCCACGGCGCCCACCGGCGTATTGATCGCGGTGCCGACCAGGGCTTGCGTATAGCCAGTGCTGGCTGTGCCTGCGGCATAGCCAGTAAAGGTGTTGTTGAAACCGTGCTGCCAAGTCGCCTGCGCGACCCAGGGTTTGTTGTTGCCGGTACCCGTCTGTTGCAGCTGGCCGGCCGTGGCGCTGTATTGGGTGATGCCCGGACGCAACAGCTGTGGCACGGCGGCGTACGGTACGAGAAAGGTATTCTGGCGACCGTCGGTCTCCGTCACGGTAACTTCCAGGTCGCCGCCGTAGCCGGTGGGGAACAGATCGTTGATCTCGAACGGGCCAGGTGCGACCGTGGTTTCGTAGAGGACGTAGCCGCGCTGGCGAATGGTGACGCGGGCATTGGTTTCCGCTACGCCGCGTACCGTCGGCGCGTAACCCTGCTGCGACTGCGGGTACATGGTCGGGTCGCTGAACAAGCTGACGCCACGCACGCGGAAACTGTCTGCGATCTGCCCGCTGGTAAAGGTGTCGCCCACCACCAGCTGGGACTTGATCGACGGAATATCGCGCTGCACGTAGCTGGCGATATTGGTGTAGTTCTTGCGGCCGGAGGAACTCCAGTTGAGCGAGCCCTGGTGGCGAAGATGCCAGTCTCCCAGGTTGAAGCCGGCGTTGAGACCAAGGTAGGCCTGGCTCCCGTGATATGCACCGGTGCTTCTCGAGGCGCTGAAGTTGTAGCCAAGCGTGCCGGCATTGATGCCGCTGTCCCACTGCGACGGATCGACGTAGCCGCGCGCGCTGTTGTTCATGTACAGCTGCGGCACGCTGATGGCGAGTGATTGCGTTTGTTCGTTGAAGGCGATCGAGGCGCCGGGAATGTACTTGCCGAGGTCGCCGCACAACTCGCCTTCGGGAATGGTGTGGGCAGCGACTTCTTCCGGACTGCGCTTGCCGTCGCCGCGCGCTACTTTGTCCAGGTCCACGCCAAAACGGCGCAGCGATTCACGATCGAAACAGGGTGCTGCGCTCGTCTGGCCATCGATGAGCTTGAAGACGATATCCTCGCGGCCGATCCAGGTCTGGTTGATGGAGACGTCTGCACGATAGGTGCCCGGCAACACAACGTTGCCCTTGGCGAAGCGCGAAAGGTCGACGTCGGTGCCGGTGGACAGAAAGTTTGTTTCAAATTCGGCCTCTGCCGGTGCGACAGGTGACGCAGGCGAGGCGGGAGATGCAGGAGCCACGAGCGCAGCCGGCGCTGCCGCGAAGGCCGCTGCCGGTGCAAGCGAAGCGACAATCAATGCGCTCAGAAGCTTGGGCGCCGGCCCAGTCCCGTTTTGTCTCTCTTTGTTCGCGACGTGTTGCGTGGTCATGATGACTTTTGTCCTAAAAATCGTCGGCGGGATCGGTTGAGCGCAGTGGGTACAAAGGTGCAGTTACCTCCCCGGCACACGGTGCTGGGGAAGGTCGCGGAGCGAAAAGAACAGAGGTCTGCGAATTACGGTTTGATCGATGACGTAAACGGTACAAAGCCACCGAAGTCGTTGATCGTCTTGAACTGGACTTGCGTACCGGCACCCGCAGCGACTTCCTGCTTCAGCGCAATATTGAGTGAGGCGCCTGGTGCCACCATCAAACCCTTCTCGATAGACTCGTTGAGATTGTTGGTGTCATTGCCGACACCGACGTTCTGAAACGATATGTAATACGGAGTGGGGTTCTGCACGGTCAGCGTGCTCTTGCCACTCTGGTTGCCCAGCGTCCAGATCAACTGTTTGGGTGCGTCTTCCACTTTGCCCCTCAGCCCATCCGGACGGAAAAACATCTTGATGCGGATGCGGAAGGCAAACTGCAACGTATTGGTGTCGGCGGCTTCCGCCGGCTTCGGCGGCACTTCCAGGACGTTCAGCCAGAACAGCGACTCCTTGTCGGCGGGCAAGGGTTCCTTGGTATACACGATGCGCAGCGACTGGCTGGAGCCCGGTTCCATGCGGAACACCGGTGGCGTCACGTTGAACGGCACATCGACCTGGTCAGGGGAAAGCTTTTCGTTGCCGTTGTCGATCCAGGTTTGGACCAGCCGCGGCGTTTTCTTGTCGTCATTGGTCAGGCCGACGGTGACTTCACGCGATTGCGCGGGATAGATCACGCGTGTGCCGGTAATCACTACGCCAGCATGAGCGGCGGTACCGAATAACCCCGCAAGGCACAGGCTAGCGACGGAGAGACAGCGAGTCAGGTGGCGCATAGGATGTCATCCTGATGAGGTTGGCGATAAATGGAATCGCTTTTGTTATCAGGCGAATTCCACGTGAATGTGTGATTTTGTAAGGAGATTTTTGGGTCAGGGTCGAACGCGCCGCCAGGTAGCGGCGCGTTCGCGGAACCGATCAGTTGTAAGCGATCGTGTAGAGCACTGAGCTGTTGGCCGGACCGGCGGTGACCGCAGCGGCGGTCGAGATGTACTGCGCGAAGAACGGAATGGTCGCGGTGTTGGAGGCGACAGTCACCGAACTGGAATCCGGAGCCGTGGCGAGATTGATCGCAGCTCGGGTGGCACCGTCCAGGATCTGGATCTGCACGCCCGTGGCGACACCTGTACCCGGGTCGAGCTGCAGATTACCGGTGGTCAGATCAACGCGCGGGCTGGTCGATTCATAGTGCACGCTGACGTTGGTGCCATCGGTGCAGCCGGTATCGCCAGTGCCGCCCACGATGATGTTGTAACCGGTAGAGCCGGCAACGGCGGCCACGGCGCCGAACGCCGAGCTGGCAACGGTGGGCAGGGTGACCGTGAAGTTACCACTGGTACCGCCCGGGGTGTCGCCGTGAACCGTGCAGGTGACGGCGGAGATCTGGCCATTGAAGGTAATGGTGCCGTCGGCAGCCATGGCGGAGTTGGCCGCGAAGACGCCCAGGCCGGCGATCAGTGCAGCAGAAAGAATCAGCTTCTTCATGAAAAAACTTCCTTGGTGGGTTGAGTTTATGGCCCTCCGCGGCCCGGCTTGCGGGAAGCGCAAGCCAGTCTCAATCCAAAGCATGGGGAACCAATCGGAGGGTCCGCATAGGTTGCGGCGCTGCGGTATTGGTGTCCGTAGTGCTATCCCTAATTGCGCTTCGTACAAATCAGAAAAGCATTTTGGTCCGTCATGGGCGTCGCCCAAAGCGCCGCATCATGGTGGTGTGCAGCACTAGCTTCACCGTGTTAGCAGGCAATTCGTGGGTGGGTGTTCATCACGTTAAACCCCAGTTAGGGCGTGGGCTGTTTAGATTGGCTTGATTTTGCGTTTGAAGGATGCGTGCTTTTGCACAATGGCACGTCACCTCAACACGAAAGGCCGCTTCGCAAGCGCGCCCTAATCTCCATGGCGATGAATCGACGTCCGTGCTCAGTGATGCGCGGCGGCGACAAATCATGACACGCGAGAACTCAGGTCACATCGATGAACAGACAGAAAGAAAATTACATACGACTGATGTTGTTGGATGATCACCCAGTGGTCCGCTTCGGCCTGCGTGCGCAGTTGGAGACCGCATCGGATATCGATCTGGTTGGCGACTACGAATCTACGCACGAGCTTCTGTCGGCACTTGCCGTGCGCGGTACCGATGTGTTGGTGATGGATTATGCGCTTGGGCCGCGAGAAATCGATGGCCTCAGCTTGCTGCGCATGTTGCGCTCGCGCCATCCGAACCTTCGTATTTTGGTGGTATCCGGCCACTACAACGTGGCCACGGTGGCGATGGTGATGCGTATCGGCGCGCGAGGGTTCGTAGGCAAGAATAAGTCGATGGACGAGTTTGTCGACGCAGTACGTACGGTCGCCGCGGGGCAGCGCTATGTGGATGCCGGTATGCGCTATGAGCTGGAGCAAGTGGCCGGTGATGAAGTCAGCGAGTCGAGCGGTGTGCCGATGTTTACCACGCATGCGGCACTGTCACCGCGCGAGCGCGAGGTGTTGCGTTGTGTGCTAGATGGAATGGCGGTGACGGCGATTGCGGCCAAGTTTTCGCGTAGCGTCAACACGATCAGCACGCAGAAGCAGGCAGCTTACCGAAAATTGGGTATCCGTACGGATACGGAGCTGTTCAAGATCCAGCATCAGTTGAATGGTGTGGCGCATTGAGCGTTGGTGGTGCTGAGGTTTGCTTTTCGAAAAATGGGGCGGGCCATGGCAACTAAATTTCGCTTTTTTCTTTGTGTGCAATTTCAATGAGATCAGCAAGTCATCAGGATGGCTAAAGTCATTTCTGGTTCACGCCGTCATCCCCGCGAAGGCGGGGATCCAGCGTGGTTGCCGCATCGAAGTCACTGGATCCCCGCCTTCGCGGGGATGACGAGCAAGAGGCGGAGGTGGCCTCAAGCCGCAGCGCATTTGTCAGGTACGAGCGGCAAGATGCCGCTTATTTCTCGATCCGGTAATTCAAGCTCGCGCGGTTGAATTCGGTGGCGTTCTGCGCCTCGAAGCTCCAGCGCCGGCTCAACCTATAACGCAAAGTGATCACCTGTCCCGGGTCAAAGATGCCCACGCCGTAGCTGAGATAAAGCCGCGGCGAAAGGTATTTGCCAACGGTGAAAGCAGAACTGCCATTCAGTGCATCGTTGCTGGATACGCCAATATCGTCGATGCCGAGTTTGCTGCCCACGTTCTTGGCCAGCATATTGCCCGCCGCGGAACCCAATGCCTGCGCCGCGGCATTCACCGTGCTACCTTCGCCGCCTTTTACCTGTGAAATCGGCTTGCCGGTGATTAAATAGGAAAGCGCGTCGGATTGATCCATTACCGGATTGGAAAATATCGTGGCGATCGGGCGCTGCGCCGTACCGCTGATCTGCAAACCCACCTGCTGACCTTCATCGATCGTGGCATTGGGGTTGAGGCTGCGCAGCGCGCGGATATTCAGGCCGGGGTTGTCGATTGGCGTGCTGGCGAACAACAGCTTGCCTTGCTGGATGTTGAGGTTCTGGCCGTAGGCCTTGTAGGTGCCGTTGACGGTGATCTGGCCCTGGCCGGTGGTGGCGCGCCCTGGTCGCTCATCAACGGTCAGTACGCCGCTGAGGTGACCATCCAGCCCCATGCCGACCAGATGGGCCTTGGGGCCGAGGTCGACCTTGATTGAGGCAAAGATGGGCGTGGGGCCGCTGTTGGCAGGTTGCTGCGGCTGATCGGCAATCACGATATCGGAAGATGCACTGCTTACGCCGCCACCAGGGAGTTTGTCCAGGTTGACGTCGGCGCTGTCCATACGCACGGTGCCGGTGGCGTTGATGCCTTGCGCATCGCGACGCACCAGCAGGTCTGGCGAGATCACCACTTTGGCCGCGGGAATGTCGGCCGCGGTGAACTGGCTGCCCTTAAGCGTGAGATTGGACTGGGTCTGCGCATCCAGGCCCAGCACGCCGCCGATCGTTACGGAACCCTTGCCCGATTGCACGCTGCCGCTGATGTTCAGCGCCTGCGTGTTTGTCGCGCTTAGCGCGAGTTTGCCGTTCGTCAATTTGAGCCCGGCGTCCGGCACTTCGGCGGCGAAGCCGTCAACGCCAGCCTGGCCGGTAATGCTTGGCTGGGTCAGGGTCCCGCCGAATTGAAAGTTGCCGTCGACGGCTCCCTTGACGTTGGCCAAGGCATCGGTAAACAGACTGATGAAACCCAGGTCGCCCAGATGCAAGGAGAGCTGGCCGGAGAGTGCCTGCTGTGCACCGACGATGCTGGCCTGGCCATCCAGTTTTCCATTGCCGTTGAGTGAAGCACGCACGGTGACTTGCTGGTTGTCCGGTGCCAGGCTCGCATTTACCGCGAGGCCTTCGTAAGTGAGTGCCGGCTGATCGGGATGTTCGCGGTAGATGAAGCGCCCTTGCGGCGAGGTGATCGAAGCGTTGCCGGTCAATGCGCCGGCCGCACTGCGATGAATCTTGCCGTTACCTTCCAACATGCCCTCGGCGCTGAACGGTAGATCCGCGCTGCCGGCGGCGTCGACAACCAGGGCGAGTGGTACGGCATGCAAGCGATAGCTGGCGTCGAGGTTGCCGGCCTTGTCGTAGTTGCCGCTGACGCAAAGCAGTGGATCACCTGCCGTGAGGCAGAGTTCGCCCAGGCGCGCTTGCCCGTCGTTCCATCCCAGCTGGGTGGATTGCTGCAGACGCCAACGCGGCAGGCCGTGCACATCCAGCGTGAGCGTGGAGAGCGTGCCGTTCCAATTCTGGCCTTTCAATGCACCGCTAAGCGCCAGTTCGGTGGAGAGCTGGTCGCCTTGTGCGTCGAACGTCAACTCGTGTTGCGCCGACGTGCCTTGTCCGTTCAAACGTATCTGTCGGAATGCGAGGCCGCCGAGTTGCGCGCCGCCTGCATCCAGTTGCAGTTTTCCGCCGGGGTTGCTGATGTCGGGGATGTTTGCCTGCAACTGCAATTGCTGGATGCTTTGTTCCTGCCAGGCCAGGGACTGGCCGTGCAGGCTGCCATTGATGGCGAGTTTGGGCAGCGTGCCGCGCACCTGGAACTGGCCATTCAATTGGCCGCCTGCTTGCGGCAGCCAATCGCCGAGCGAGGCGATGGCGAGTGTGATGTCGGCGTCGTTGCGGTCGCCCGGACGCGCCAACAGCTTGATGGTGCTGTTGCCGGAAGCGAGATCTAGCGTGCCGTCGAGCACGTTGTTGGGCGACAGGTGCAGGTGGCCGCTGCCGCGCAGCGGACGCTGCCGTAATTGTCCATCGAGCCGCTTGAGTTCGAGCGTGACGTCAGGATTGTTCTTGGTCAGTTTGCCTTGCGTGTTCAACTCAGCGTTGAGCATGCCTTGCCAGTCGGCGAACAGCAGGCCGGGATCGAATTTGTCGACCTGAGCTTGCAGTTGCCAGGCCACATCCGGTTGCAGTGTCAGCGAACCATTGGCGGTGAAGCTGCCTTGCGGTTGCAGCAGGCTGAGTGTGTGCAACTGGATCTGCTGCGGCGTGCCATCGAGGTTGAGCGCAAGTTTCACCGGCTTGCCGGGCGGCCCGATGCGGATATCGCCTTCGGCGTGATAGCGGTCCGCGCTGCCGTCGGCGGCGAGATGTCCCTGGCTGTCCAGTACCTGCCCGGCGAGATCTGCGGGCAGTTCGAGATTTCGCCAGTCGATGGCCAGCTTGGCGTCCACCGGATTCGCATTGACGTGCACGATGCCCGAGGCATTCACCATGCCCTTGATCTGCGGCGAAGCCAGTTGCAATTGTTCAAGAGTGAGCGTGGTGAAGTTCTTATCGAAGCTCGCCTGCAAGGGTTGCAGTTGCAGCTGATAGGCGTTGAGCCCCAGTTGCCCGGTCACGCTGCCGCTGTACTGATCGCCGCTGCCTTGCAGATGCGCAGAGAGTTGCGTCAGCGAGCTGCTGCCGAGCAGGGGTTTGGGATCGAAGGTCGGTACATCCAGCTTGGCTGTCCACGCATTGTTCTTGCGTTGGTCCAGGCCGAGCTGAAGCTGCGCGGCCATCGGTTGCGACAGTGTCAGCTGGAGTTGCGCGTTGCGGCCGTCGCTTTGCGCGCTAAGTGCACCGGCATAGGTGGTATCGCCCAACTTCCACAGCACGTCTGCCTGACCTTTGCCGCGATAGCGCCTGCCGATGCCGAGCTGGCCGGATAAATCGACGTGACCATCCGGCGCGCGCAGCGCCAGCCGACTGACGTCAAAGCCGCGGTTGGTCCAGCCGCCGGCCAGGTCGAGCTGGTTGGAGGCGAACAGCGGCTTGCCTTCCTGGGTGACGGCGACTGGGCCGATGTGTACTTGGTCCAGTACCAGCGCAATCGGCGGCTTCAGCGAGAAGCTGCCGGAAGATGAATTGGTTTCCTGTGATTTGGGCAGGGCCACATCGATGCGTTGCACCTGCAGATTGGCAATGTGCAGACGCTTGTACAGCAGCGGTGCGACGTGCCAATCCAGATGCACGCCTTCGATGCGTACATCGGTACCCGCGCCGTCGTCATATCGCAGTGCGGCCAGATCGATCGGCCCGATCAAACGCCCCTGCGCCTGCTGCACTTGCAGGGCGCCATGGGTGAGGCTTTGCGCTTGCGCGAGCGCAAAGCGCAACCCCGCGCCGGTACCCAGCAACCAGCCGATGCCGCCAGCGAGCAGCACGACGATGAGCAGCAACACGAGCGCGACGATGCGCCACCAGCGGCGGCGTGGACGAGGCGTGGAGGATGCGGGCGTATTCACGGCATGAGTCTCATAAGTCCGGCCCGATCACCAGGTGAAGTTCCACGCCATGGCGCTGCGCGTCGTTGATCGGCGTGCCGAGGTCGACGCGGATCAGCCCCACCGGCGAGCGCCAGCGCACCCCAAGGCCGGTGCCGACTTTGGGATGCACGTTCGTACCGTTGAAGGCATTGCCGGCATCGACAAAGGTGGCGATACCCCACTTGGGCGTGAAGTAGTGCTCCACGGTGGCGCTGGCGATCGCCATGCTGTTGCCGCCGATGACGCGCCCGTAACTGTTTTCAGGGCCGATCGACTGGAACGAGTAACCGCGGATCGACTGGTCGCCACCGGCGAAAAAGCGCAGTTGAGGCGGGAGCGCCTCGAAATCGTCGGTCCACACGTGGCCGAAGCTGCCGCGCAGGATCAGGCGGTTGTTGCGCCAGAAGGCGCGGATCCAGCGTGCATCGGCCGTGATTTCACTGAAGCGCGCTGAGGACAGCAGGTCGCCCGCCGTGCTGCGCGCATCGATGCTCACCGACCAGCCGCGCCGCACGAAGTCGATGTTGTCGGCTTGCTTGCGCACCAGTGAGCCTTCGGCATAGACCAGGGTGCTGCTACCGTGTTCCACGCCGGGTGTGCTTTCCGGTTCGTTGGGTGTCTTGCCCACGTCGAAGGTGCCGGTGAGTGCATGCAGGCCGACCGTGCGTACCCAGTTGTGCCACAGCTCGCTTTCGTTGGCGACGAGCTCCAGCGTGCGCGACTGCGAGGTCACGGTATTGGCGTCGCGGTAGTTGGCGCCGAAGTTGAGGCTGCGGTCGTTGTCGCCGGAAAGCGGAATGGTGTACTGGCTGGAAACGGTCTTCAACCGCTGCGCTAGCACGATGTCGTTCTTCCATTTGTGGCCGTAGCGATTCACCCAGCGCCGCTCCATGCCGCCGCGCACGCCGGCGCCGGTATCGGTGCCGAAGAACACGCCGCCGGTATAGATGGTGCGCTTGGCCGGGGCGAGCTCAACGAGAATGTCGACCACGCCGTTCTTGGCGCTGTCGGTTTGCGGCATCACATTGACGGCGGAGAAGTAATCGGCGCCGTTGAGGGCCTGCTGCAGTTTCAGCAGTTGGTCCTGATCGTAGTAGTCGCCGGATTTGAAGGGCAGGTAGCGGTAGAGAAAATCCGGCGCGAACTGCGAACCCTCGAAATGCACCTGGCCGTAGCGGTAGCGCGTGCCGACATCCCAGGCCAGTTGCACGGCGGCGCTGTGTGCGGCGCGGTTGACCACCACCCGATGCGTGGTGAGCTTCGCATCGAGATAGCCGCTGGCCGTCAATGCGTTGCTCAGGGCGTCGCGTGCCGAATCATAGGTGGCATCGTCGAGACGCTGCCCCTTGAGTTTCTCGATGCCGTGCCTGGCGGCGCGGATGGGTTTGAGTTTTGCCGCGGCGGCATCAAGCTGAATGTCTACCGAAGTGACCTTGACCGGTTCGCCGGGGACGACGTGCAGCGTGACCTTCCAGCCTTTGGCGGTTTTCTCCAGCTTGCCGGTGGTGCGTGCGTCGTAATAGCCGTAAGGCTGCAGCGCGGTACCCACTTGCGCATCCGCGCGGTCGTAGAGGCGCCGCACCTGGGCTTCGCTGGCATCACGCGTGGCGTATTGCGAGAGGCTGACGCCGGCAACCACCGCGGCCTTGAGTGGGTCATCCACGCCGTCCACGACCAACTGCACCCCGGCATGGCTCAATGCGGGGACGAGCAGCAACAGCAGGATCAGGCAGCGGCGAATGCGGCGCATGCGGTAGGGTTCCATCCTTGAATCGGCATCGCAAGTCGCAGCTTAGCGAGTTGCAGGTGCACAACACATTAAGCCAGCTCTTATTTCATAACGCGCTCCTCGCGTTCGCCTCCTCTCCCCTGCGGGGAGAGGATTGAGGTGAGGGGCCACGCTGGCGAGACGCAACATCGAAGCGAGCTCTGCTTCCTCTCCCCTTTGGGGAGAGGATTGAGGAGAGGGGGCGCTCTTGCGAAGAAGCCGCATCAAAGCACGCTTCGAGCGAGGCGCCGCGCAAGACCGGCCCCTCACCCCGGCCCTCTCCCCGGAGGGGAGAGGGAGAAAAGCTATCAGCCGGCCTTGTCGCCGGATCGATGCGCAATCCACGCGCCCAGCAGCGCCGAGACATACGGAATCGACTGCGCAGCCAGGATGAAGATCCACAACTGGCCTTCGGTGAAATGTGCCGCGGTGCTGCGCGCCATGCCGATGATGCACAGCACGAGCGCACACAGCATCAGCATTTCTTCGCGCACCGGTGCGAAGGCGGCGAAATTGCTGCCGCCCAGGCGACGGCTCTTGGCGGTGACCACGAACGAGGTTTTCTCGCGCGTGAGGCCGTGCAGGATGCCGCGTGCGATGGCGTGGCTGAGGCCCATGCTGGCGATGGAAGCCATGATGGTGTCGTACCAGCCGCAGGGAACCCGGGCGCGGTACAGCACGATGCCGAAGATCGCCTTGGCAAAGAAGAAGCCGATGATCGGAATCAGGAACAGCTGCATTGGCAGGCTGAAGAGCTGCGGCATGCCCACCATGCCGGCGGTCCAGAAGATCGCCATCAAGGTGAAGAGCAGATGCAGAGCGTCGGCGAACCAGCTGAACCAGCCGGTGAGGAAGTGAAAGCGTTGGCCGGCGCTGAGCGGGCCTTTCTTGGTCATCCAGCTCCAGCGACCCTTCAGGATCTGCATCGCACCGAATGCCCAGCGATAGCGCTGGCTCTTGTATGCCTTGAAGTCGGCCGGGGTGAGGCCCTTGCCCATCAGTTCGTCGACGTAGACCAACTCGTAGCCGGCGTGCATCAGGCGCAGGCCGAGTTCGGCGTCTTCGCAGATGGTCCATTCCGACCAGCCGCCGGTACCTTCCAGCGCCGAGCGGCGCACCATGGTCATGGTGCCGTGCTGGATGATGGCGTTGCGTTCGTTGCGGTGATGCATGCCGATGCGGAAGAAGCCGTCGTATTCCCACGCGGTCATGCGGCGGAAGCGGTTGTGCTCGAACTCGCGGTGCGCCTGCGGACACTGCACCACCGCCACCTTCGGATCGTGGAAGTAGCCGGTGAGGGTGGACAGCCAGTCGGCGCGCACTTCGTAGTCGGCATCGATCACCGCCACCACGTCGGCGCGCGGGTTGGTTTCCTTCAGGCCGAAGTTGAGCGCGCCGGCCTTGAAGCCCGGCCACGGTTCCAGGTGGAAGAAGCGGAATTTTTCGCCGAGCTTCTCGCAGTATTCCTGCACCGGCTTCCAGATCGCCGGATCCTTGGTGTTGTTGTCGATCACCAGCACTTCGAAGTTCTGGTAATCCAGCGCGGCCAGGGAATCGAGCGTGATGATCACCATCTCCGGCGGCTCGTTGTAGCAGGCCAGGTGGATGGAGACGAACGGCTGCTTCTCCACCGGATCAGGCGGCAGCATGCTGGCGTGGCGCACCCAGCTGCGCCGCCACAGCACTTCGGTGAACTCGAAGCCGTTGATCAAAAGGATCGCCAGGATCGCCACCTGGGCCGGGAACAGCAGCACCAGCATGCTCCAGTCGATCCAGTCCAGGTAGAAATTGAAGGGCAGGGTGACCGACCACACGATCAGGCCGCAGGCGAGCTGGATCAGCACGTCGAAGAACAGCCGCCCGGTCAGCTTGAAGCGGGTGAAGCGGATGCCGAACCAGATCATCGGGATGATCGCCAGCAGGCTGGCTGCCAGCGCCTTCCACGGCCAACTGGTGTCTTCCACCACCGGGCCGGTGAAGGGGAACTTGAGCTGGCGGTCGGCGTTGAAGATGCCCCAGTACGCACCGGTGCGGCCTTCGCCGAGGTTTTCCTTGAAGGGCTGGTCGAAGGCTTCGAACAGGTAGTAGTCGACGTCGTTGGCCTTGGCCCAGATCATCCACTCGCGGTCGAAGATCGCCTCGTTGGAGATGGAGGGGTAGGCGCGCTCCCGGTGATCGCCATTGGACGGCCAGCCAATCTCGCCCACCACCACGTGCTTGTTCGGGAAGCGCTGCTTGATCGCCTGATAGGCGCCTTCGGCCTGCCCGATGGCATCCTTGCGGTCCACCCCGTTCCAGAACGGGAACAGGTGGATGGTGATGAAATCGACGTGATCGGCCAGTTCCGGGTACTTCAGCCAGATGTAGTCCGGCTCGGCGATCGTCACCGGCTGGCGGATGTGCGCCCGAGCCCGGTCGAGGTAGCTCATCATCTTGTCGACCGGCATGTCGTTGCGGAACAGCGCCTCGTTGCCGATCACCACCCGCTCGATGGTGTTGGGATAGCGGTTGGCCAGCGCCACCAGCGCATCCATCTCCTTCTCGTTGTTCTGCAGGCGGGTGTCGATCCAGGCACCGGCCATCACCTTCAGGCCCTCTTTCTGGGCCAGCCGGTAGACCTGGGGGTTCTCCAGGGTGGAATAGGTGCGGATGCGGCCGGTGTACTGGCGCAGCAGCTTCATGTCCGCGTCGATCTGGTCGTCGCTGGGGAAGTCCTGCTTGAACGGGTTCTGGTAGCGCTGGAAGAAGGACACCGAGAAACCGCTGATCTGGCCGTGCCAGTCCTCCGGGCCCTTGGGCCGGTTGCCCCACCACCACAGGCCGATATTCAGGGCTGCGACCAGCAGAGCCAGCAGAATGGCAGTGAAAATCGACGGTTTAGGCTGAGTTTGGGTCGGTGTGGCGCTCAAGAAAATCCCCGTTACGGTGCCTCTTTCGAGGAATGTGAAGCTCGGGGAGCTTAACCAATTAACGGTAGTGGGCTCAATAAATTGCGCCGGGAACGGTCAGCGCGAGGTCAGGGCATGCCAGCGGGGGCAGGGGCGGGAGCTCCCATCGAAGGGTGGCATGGTGGGCGGTCATGCCTCCGTCGACGAGTTGGTCGACGCGTTACTCGGGTGACGGTGCGAATTTCGTGCACCGCCTTGGACGGGTGCTTTGTCCGCTAGCGATTCGTCTACGACACGTGCAAGCCGCGTGATGTTTGTCGAATGGAAGATCGCTCGTTCGTCGTACTGGCGAACCCGCGGTAACGGGTCGCGTGGCGTGATGTCGTAGATGCGCAGGCTTCGCAACGAATTGCGTTTTGCTTCGCAATGAATTGCGCACATCGCATGACAGGTAGAGGGCACTACACGAATCTGTATATTTGTCGTTATCTTCGATTCGGGGGAGGGCGCCGGACTTCTTCGTCAACGGATTTGTTGATACCGGCGATGCAGCGCAGGCAATGGGGTGCTTGCGCGAAACTTACAACGAGGAAATGTCATGAAGGCTCAGCAGAGGAAACTGTTGTACGTCTTGATGGTGGGTGCATTGGCAGGGGCTCTGGGATATACCGATACCGCTCTGGCGCAATCCACGGACCCGACGGCGGCGCAAACATCCGGCCCGTCGCCGCAATCCGCTCCCGCACCGCAGGCGCAAAGCGCCAATCCGCAGCAGACCAAGACCTTGCAGGGCGTGACGGTTACCGGCTCGTTGATTCGCAGCGTGGACGTGGAGCTTGCGCAGCCAGTCGTCACCATTACCTCTCAGGACATCCAGCGCCAGGGTTTTGCGACCGTGGGCCAGTTGCTGGCCAACCTCACCTCGGCGTCCACGCCGGACATCAGCAAGTCCGACCCTTATGAGGGCGGGCCCGATGTCGGCGGTACCTACATCGACCTGCGCAACCTTGGCGCGACGCGCACCCTGATCCTGCTTGACGGCAAGCGCGTGGGCACCTCCTTCGACGGCCTTACCAACCTGGATACGATCCCCACGGCCATCGTCGACCACATCGACGTGCTGGCCGACGGTGCGTCGGCCACCTACGGCTCCGATGCGATCGGCGGCGTGGTGAATATCGTCACCAAGCAGAATTTCAACGGCGGCGAACTGGATACCTACGACGGCAAATACATGCCGCACGGCGATGGCGACCAGGGGCAGTACAGCCTGTTGCTGGGCAAGACCTACGCGCACGGCTCGATCGAACTGGCCGCGCAATACCAGAAGCAGGATGCCTTGAGCGCAGCCGATCGTCCTTATAGTGCGTATCCGGAAACCAGCAATTACCCCCTCAACAATTACGTTCCGTTCGGCTCGCAAGGCCAGTACGCGGTGGATGGCGTCACCTGGAACGTGCTCAATAACGGCGGCAATCCGCAAAACATCAACGACTACCATCCGTTGATCCAGCCTTCGGGCGTCAATGGCGTGATTACCAATCCGGGCGATTACGTCAACATCAACCCCCTGCAAAGCCTGATGAGCGCGACCAGCATGAAAAACCTGTTCGCGCAGGGGCATTACGACATCAACAGCAACATCACGGCGGATTTCACCGCCAGCTTCAACCAGCAGGCCAATACGGCCCAGATGGCTGGGTTTCCGCTGACTTCTGCGGGCCTGTTCTCGCAGCAGTACCCGCAATACACCGACATGACGCTGGCGCCGGACAGCTACTACAACCCGACCAACGCGGCAGGCCAGACGCCGACTGCGCTGTACTTCCAGCGCAACGTATTGGAGGTGCCGCGCCTGAACGTCAACAAGGTGGAGAACTTCCGTTTCAGCCTTGGCGTGGAAGGCAACTTCAGCATTGGCGAGCATCTGTTCAACTGGGATGCCTATTACTGGGATACCCGTTATCAGGGCACCATTCTCAATACCGGCAATTTCGATCTGCCTAATCTGAGCAATGCGCTAGGCGCTTCCTTCCAGGGTGCAAACGGCGCCATCCAGTGCGGTACGCCCGGCGACGTCATCGCCGGTTGCGTGCCGTTGAATGTGCTGGCGCCGCAGTACAGCCAGGCGATGCTCAATTACATCCTGGTCGACAGCTACGAGCACTACGGCAGTTCGGAAAAAGGCCCGCAGTTCGATTTGAGCGGCGACCTGGTGGAATTGCCTGCCGGCGACCTGACTTTCGCCGTGGGCGCGTCGCATCGCAATCTGCATGGCTATGACACGCCGGACCTGCTGTCTGCGGAAGGCTTGACCACCAACCTCGCCGGGCAACCTACCGCCGGTGGGTACAACGTCTCCGAAGGCTGGCTCGAAGTGAACGTGCCGATACTGAAGGACTTGCCGCTGGTGCAATCCTTGAGCCTGGACGTAGCCGACCGCTTTTCCCACTACAGCAACTTCGGCGGCACCAACAACCGGCAGTTCAAGGTCACCTGGAAGCCGTTTGACGATCTGATGATTCGCGGCAGTTACGGCACCGGCTTCCGCGCGCCGACCGTGGGCGATCTCTATGGCGGTGTCACCACCACCTACCCCGGATTCAGCGATCCCTGCGACGTGGTTTACGGCCTGGCGCGCACCAACTCGACCGTGGCGAAGAACTGCGCCAACGGTATCGGCGGTTTGCCCGGGTTGAATCAGGCGGCCTTGAATGCGGCCGGGCTCGGCGGCGAATTTCCCAATGGTTTCATGCAGGAGACCGCACCCGGCGCCACGGTAACCAGCGCCGGCGGCGCAGGTCCCGTGTATGCGCCGTTCACCCAGGGTGGCAACCCCAACCTCAAGCCGGAAACGTCCAGAAGCACGCAGTTCGGCTTTGTCTACAGCCCCAGCTTTTTCACCGGCTTCAACGCCACGGTGGATTACTTCCACGCCACGGTGCACAACGTCATTTCGACCATTGGCGACAACCAGGTGCTGAACAACTGCTACGCGCTCGGCGTTCTCAGCGATTGCCAAGAGTTCCAGCGCACCCAGGCGGACAACTTCCAGGTCAGCAGCCTGTTCATGGGCGAGGAGAACCAGGGCTGGATGAACGTGGCCGGCTACGACGTGGACCTGTCGTACAAACTGCCCAAGTTCTCCTTCGGCCAGTTCACCCTGGACTCCAAATCCACCTATTACACGCACAACAACAGCGAGCAGTATCTCGGTGCGCCGGTTTCCTACAACAACGGCCTGAGTTCCTACTGGCGGCTGCGCTCCAACTTCACCATCGGCTGGTCATTCCGCGACTTCGGCGCGCAGTGGACCCTGCGCTACTACTCGCCGCTGAAAGAACCGTGCTATGACGCGCAGTCCACGGCCTTCCCGTGCACGCTGCCGAACTACTACATGACGGGCGTAGGTGTCGTGCCGGTGACGCAGATGCCGTCGGTGACGTTCAACGACCTGCAGGTGTATTGGAATGCGCCGTGGAACGGCACGATCGCGCTGGGTGCCAACAATATCTTCAACCGCGTCGGGCCGTATTCCTACGGCGGGTTCGTGGTCGCTTCCGTCAACAACACCGACTATCAGTACAACTACAACCCGTCCTACGACTATGGGCGGTTTGTGTATCTGCGGTATACGCAGAAGTTCTGATGGCAGATTCTCAGCTGTGAATCGATTTGCCCCTCCCCTGTAAGCAGGGGGAGGGGCAGTTTGCCGCACGTGGGGAGCAACTCCCCGATCACTTCAGCAGCGAACGCAACATCCACGCCGTCTTTTCGTGTTCCTTCAGGCGGCCGGTCACCATGTCGGCCGTGCCTTCGTCTCCCGCCACGTCGGCTGCCTTGATGGTGGCGCGGGAGGTGGCGGCGGCAATCTCGTGGCCGGCGACCAGTTGCTCCACCATTTCCTTCCAATCCGGCACGCCGGCTTCTTCCTTGATGGTGGTGAGCTTGCCGAACTGGCTGTAGGAGCCAGGGGCGAATACGTCCAGCACGCGGATGCGCTCGGCGATCTCGTCTGCGGCCAGCCACAATTCGTTGTATTGGGTCTCGAACATGGTGTGCAGGCTGTTGAAATGCGGCCCGGTGACGTTCCAATGGAAGCTGTGCGTCTTCAGATATAGCGAATAGGTGTCGGCCAGCAGCTTGGAGAGCTGCTTGGCGATGGTTTCGCGGTCCTTCTTGGCGATGCCGATGCTGGTGGCCATAGTTCGCTCCGTTCCTGGGGTGAGTCTTGAGTGTTTGAGCTTACCCAACCGAATTCGGCGGTGGAAATGGATAATGCAGATACTTTTGATAGTCCCGGGCTATCATGTAGGGCTGCATGAACGATACGAAACCCCTTCCTCATTCCGGTCCGCAGGATGCCCGCCTGCGTGTTCTGCGCAAATCGCTGGACACGGTTTGCAGCCGCGATTTCGGCCGGCTGCTGGGACGCTGGCGCGGTCTCTCGCGGCGCCCGGATGAAAAAAAGCTCGAGGCGCTGACCGCCGATATCGCCGCCTCCGTTGCGCGGAGGCAGCGTCGTGCGCAAGCCAAGCCCGAAATCCGGCTGGACGAATCCCTGCCCATCACCGCGCGCGCCGACGAGATCGTCAAGCTGATCCGCGAGCACCAGGTGGTGGTGATCGCCGGCGAAACCGGTTCCGGCAAAACCACCCAGTTGCCCAAGCTGTGCCTGGCCGCCGGGCGGGGCGAAGCCGGCCTGATCGGGTGCACCCAGCCTCGCCGCCTGGCTGCGCGTTCGGTGGCGCGCCGCGTGGCCGAGGAACTCGGTACCCAGATTGGCGACAAGGTGGGTTTCCAGGTGCGTTTCAACGATCAGGTGTCCGAGCAGAGCCTGATCAAGTTCATGACCGACGGCATCCTGCTGGCCGAGACCCAGGGCGATCCCTGGCTGTCCACCTATGACACGCTGATCATCGACGAAGCGCACGAGCGCAGCCTCAACATCGATTTTCTGCTGGGCTACCTCAAGCGCCTGGCCGTAAAGCGGCCGGATCTGAAGATCATCGTCACCTCCGCCACCATCGACACTGCGCGTTTTGCCGAACACTTCAGCGGCGCGCCGGTGGTGTCGGTGGAAGGGCGTGCCTATCCGGTGGAAGTGCGCTGGCGCGGCACGGATGAAGTCGCTGCCCGGCGCAACCAGCGCAGCGGCGAGATGCAGCAGGGCAGCGCCGAGCACGTGACGGCGGTGCTGGACGAAATCACCCACGACGATCCCCTTGGCGACGTGCTGGTGTTCATGCCCGGCGAACGCGAGATCCGCGATGCGCACTTGATGCTGTCGCGCCGGCAATACCGCGAGACGGAAATTTTGCCGTTGTATGCGCGCCTTTCCGCGACGGACCAGGATCGCGTCTTCAAGCCGGGACCCAAGCGCCGCGTGGTGTTGGCCACCAACGTGGCCGAAACCTCGCTTACCGTGCCGCGCATCCGCTACGTGATCGATACCGGTACGGCGCGTGTCAAACGCTACAGTCAGCGCAGCCAGCTCGAGCGCCTGCACGTGGAGCCGGTATCGCAAGCGGCGGCCGATCAGCGCAAAGGCCGCTGTGGTCGTGTCGGTCCGGGCATTTGCTATCGCCTGTACGACGAGGCCGACTACGCATCGCGTGCCGCCTATACCGATCCGGAACTGCTGCGTTCCTCGCTGGCCAACGTGATCCTGCGCATGCTGTCGCTGCAACTGGGCGAGGTGGACGAATTCCCGTTCCTGGAGTCGCCGGATCCGCGCGTGGTGGCCGACGGCTATCGCCGGCTGGCCGAGATCGGCGCGATCGACGATGCGCGGCAGCTCACGGCCATTGGTCGCACGCTGGCGCGCCTGCCGATCGACGTGCAGCTGGCGCGCATGCTGGTGGAGGCCGAAAAGCTGGGCAGCCTGCGCGAATTGCTGACGATCGTGGCGTTTCTCAGTATCCAGGACCCGCGCGAACGGCCTGCCGACGCACGCCAGCAGGCCGACCAGGCGCATGCGGCGTTTGCCGATCCCAAATCCGACCTGGTGGGCGTGCTCAACCTGTGGCGCGAGTACGACACCGCGCACGAAGAGCTGACCCAATCGAAATTGCGCGACTGGTGCTCGCGGCATTTCCTGAGTTTCCTGCGCATGCGCGAGTGGCGCGAGTTGCATCGGCAGTTGTTGCTGGTGGTGCAGGAGCTGGGATGGAAATTCACTGCTTCTTCTACCCTTCGGGGAGAGCCTTCTCTTTCTCCCTCTCCCCTCCGGGGAGAACTTCCTCATTCTCCCTCTCCCCTCCGGGGAGAACTTCCTCATTCTCCCTCTCCCCTCCGGGGAGAACTTCCTCATTCTCCCTCTCCCCCCCGGGGAGAGGGGCGGGGTGAGGGGACACGTTCGCGCGGCGCTGCTAGTGCGAAAGCAAACGCTTCCAGCAAAACTCGGGTTGAACAAGCGTCGCGCAAGCCCCGGCCCCTCACCCCAATCCTCTCCCCAGAGGGGAGAGGGAGTGAAGGCGAGGCCGAGCGCAGCTACGAATCCGTGCACCGCAGCCTGCTTGCCGGACTGCCCACCCAAGTCGGCCACAAGGACGAAAAGGGTGTGTATCGCGGAACGCGCGAGCGGCGTTTCCAGGTGTTTCCGGGTTCTTCGCTGTCCAAGACGCCGCCCAACTGGATCTTCGCTGCGCAGATCCTCGATATCGGCGGGCGCGTGTGGGGCATGATGTGTGCGCGCATCGA
This sequence comes from Dyella mobilis, assembly GCF_016904945.1. Lineage (GTDB taxonomy): Bacteria > Pseudomonadota > Gammaproteobacteria > Xanthomonadales > Rhodanobacteraceae > Dyella_B > Dyella_B mobilis. The sequence goes on along the minus strand of NZ_JADIKF010000040.1, from coordinate 1,219,743 downwards.
GCCCACGTGGATCGAGCAGCAGGCAGCGCACTTGTTGCGCAGCACGTGCCGCGATGCGCACTGGTCGCGCAAGCGCGGCACGGTGGTGGCCTATGAACAGGTCAGCCTGTTCGGGCTGGTGCTGGTCGAACGGCGCGCGGTGACCTTCCAGTTGCAGGACCCCGCACTCGCACACGAGATTTTTTTGCGCGAGGCGCTGGCTCGCGGCGACATCGACGCGCGTGCCGACTTCGTGCGTGCCAACCAGCGCGTGCTGGAAGACGCGCAGGGTATCGAAGCACGCCAGCGGCGCGAGGGATTGATTCGCCACGAAGACGAGCTGGTCGACTTTTTCCGCGGCAAGCTGCCCGAATCGGTGGCCAGCAGTCGTGCGCTGGATGCCTGGTATCGCAACGCGCGTCCGGCGGAACAGGCAGCGCTGCGCTGGTCGATCAACGACGTGATGGTGGGCGGCGCGGGGCTCGACCCGAAGGCGTTCCCGGCGGCGCTCGATATCCAGCCACAACGTTACCGTCTGGAATACCGCTTCGTGCCCGGCGATGACGCCGATGGTGTAACGCTGCATCTGCCGCTGGCCATGCTCAACGCATTGCCCACGGAGCGCTGCGAATGGCTAGTGCCGGGACTGCTCGGCGACAAGGTGGCCGAACTGATTCGCGGCCTGCCCAAGGTGCTGCGACGCAACTTCGTGCCCGCGCCGGACTTTGCGCGTGCGTTTGTGGAAGCCGAAGCGTCGCGTGACGAAGCCTTGGCAAAAGTGCTCGCTGCGTTCCTGCGCCGCACGACGGGTGTGGCCATCGATGCGGAGGATTTCGCGCCGGTCGAGCTTGCGCCGCATTTCTCCATGCGCTTCCGCCTGCACGACGAAAGCGGGCGCACGCTGGCCGCCGGGCGTGACCTTGCTGTATTGCGCGGGCAGTGGGAGGGACAGGCGCGCGAAGCCTTTTCGCGCAAGACGGATATCGAGCTGACCCGCGAAAACGTCACCAGCTGGGATTTCGAAGAGATTCCCGAGCAGGTGCGTTCGGATGGCGGCCTGCTCGCGTTTCCTGCACTGGTCGATCTTGGCGAAGCCGTGGCGCTGCGTGTGTTTGAGCGTCGCGATGAAGCGAAGGCCGCGCACGCAAAGGGCGTGGAACGCCTGTTGCGCAACGCGCTGGCTACGGACGTGAAGCAGGCGCGGCGACGCCTGCCGATCGCCAGTGCCATGTCGCTCAAATATGCTCCGTTGGGCAGCGTCGACGGATTGCGCGAGGATCTGGTCGAAGGCGGCTTTGCCGACTTGCTCGCCACCCAGGATTTGAACGCGCGCAGCGCCGCCGGCTTCGAAGTATTGCGCACGCACGCCGCACGCGAGTTGTTTGCGGCAGCGGTGGAGCGGCTCAAATTGGCCGAGCCGATCATCGAGGCGCAAGCCGAGCTCAAGCCGTGGCTGCAGCCGCCGCTGATGGGCTTTGCGCGGGCCAACTACGACGATCTTGGCGAACAGCTCGAATCGTTGCTGGCGGCGGGTTTTCTGCGCGAACTTTCCACCTCGCGGTTGGCACACTTCCCGCGCTATCTGAAAGCCATGCGCCTGCGTGCCGAGCGTTTGCGCCAGGACCCCGCCAAAGACCAGCAACGCATGTTGCAAGTGCTGCCGTATTGGCGTGAATACCTGCAGCATAGAGCTGCCGGTGATGACGGGCTGGATGAATTGCGCTGGTTGATCGAGGAGTGGCGCGTGTCGCTGTTCGCGCAGGAGCTGAAAACTGCCGAGCCGGTGTCGGCCAAGCGGCTGGTGAAAGCGCTGGAAGCCGTCAAGTAATGCAGTAGCAGTGCCCACGGACGGCTCCCCGGCGGGTTGCGCTATGCTGGTTTCCCTTCGTCACACACCCTGTCAGGAATCGCCGCAACATGGTTCACGCCACCACCAACGCTGTGGGACATCTGGCGGAATGGCAGGCGCGCGCCGGTACCTTGCCAGCGATACTGGCCGACGTGCTCGCGGTCTGTGCCCAGAACGGCGTGAACGAGCGCGAATGTGGCGACGTGCTCGATCTGCTGGCCATGCTCGGCTGCGATGCGCATACCCAGGCCGCGGCATTGTGGTTTGAAATCGCACGCACGCATCCGTTGGCGTGGGAGCAGCGCGCCAGTGCATTGCCGGAGGAGCTGCAACGACTGGTTGCCGGCCAGATGGCCGCTGAGCGCGTATGGGCGCTGCATGCGCAACGCCAGCCGGAAGGCGGCTCGGAAGGGTTGCGCCGCTTGCTGCTGGCGATCATCCGCGACTTGCGCGTGGTATTCATTCTGCTTGCACGGCAGCTGGCGCGGATGCGCGCCGCGAGCACGCTGCCGGAAAGCGAACGGCAGGAGCTGGCGCGGCTGACCCGCGATATCCACTCGCCGCTGGCCAACCGGCTGGGTATCTGGCAGTTGAAGTGGGAGCTGGAAGACCTCGCGTTCCGCTATCTGCAGCCGGACACCTACAAGCGCATCGCCAAGCTGCTGGACGAGCGGCGCGGCGACCGCGAAACCTTTATCCGCGAAGCGCTGGCGGAGCTGGGGCAGGCATTGCAGGCTGCCGAGATCCGCGCCGACCTGGCCGGACGCCCCAAGCACATCTACTCCATCTGGAAAAAAATGCAGCGCAAGGCGCTGGAGTTTTCCGATCTCTACGACATCCGCGCGGTGCGCGTGCTGGTCGACAGCGTGGGCGATTGCTATGCCGCCCTCGGTGTGGTGCATGCGCTGTGGCCGCACCTGCCCGGCGAGTTCGACGACTACGTGGCACGCCCCAAGAGCAACGGTTATCGCTCGTTGCACACCGCGGTGATCGGCCCATTCGGCAAGACGCTGGAAGTGCAGATACGCACGCACGAGATGCACCGCGCCAACGAACTGGGCGTGGCGGCGCACTGGCGCTACAAGGAAGGCGGCAGCGGCGACGCGGAGTTCGAGGCGAAGATCGCCTGGATGCGCAAACTGCTGGAGCCGCGCCACGACGAAGGCGAACTGGCTAAGGAACTGCAGACCGAGTTGCTGGAAGATCGCGTCTACGTGCTTACGCCCAAGGGCGAAGTGGTGGATATGCCGCACGGTGCCACGGTGCTGGATTTTGCCTACCACGTGCACACCGAGGTAGGGCATCGCTGCCGCGGTGCCAAGGTCAACGGCCGCATCGTGCCGCTGACCCATCAACCGCACAGCGGCGATCGCATCGAGATCCTTACGGCGAAACTGGCCGAGCCCAGCCGCGACTGGCTGTCGACACACCACGGCTATCTGCATACCAGCCGAGCGCGCGACAAAGTGCGTGCGTGGTTCCGCCGCAGTGCGCACGAAGCGAACCTGGCCGCCGGGCGCGCCCTGTTTGAGCGCGAGCTGAAGCGCCTGGCGATTCCGGAAGCCGACTTCGCCAAGCTTCCGGCGCTGTTCAATCTGCAGACGCACGATGAGCTGCTGGTGGCGCTTGCGCTGGGCGAGATCAGCCCTGGGCAGGTTTCCCGCGTATTGCAGGAGTCCCAGCAACCGGCGGAGCCGCCCGGCGTTCCGCTCGCCACGGCGCGCCCCACGGTCTTCGACCACAGTGCGATCAGCATCGAGGGCGTGGGTAACTTGCTGACGGTACTGGCGCGCTGCTGCCAGCCTTTGCCGGGCGATCCGGTGCGCGGCTTCATCACCCGCACCAAGGGCGTCTCGGTGCACCGTGCGAACTGCGCCAGCCTGGCGCGTCTGGCACGGCGCGATCCGGACCGGGTGATCGACGTCAGCTGGGGCCAGGCCGCTGCCCAGGCCTATGAGGTCACCATCCAGCTCAACGGCTACGACCGCAAAGGGCTGCAAAAAGACGTGGTCGGGCTGATCAGCAACGCCAATATCGGCATCATTGCCTCGTCCAGCCGCCTGTTCGCCCGTACCGGCGAGGTTGAGATGCGCTACACCTTGCGCGTAAGGGATTTCGAGCAATTGTCGGCGCTGCTGGACCGCCTAGCGGCCTTGCCTAACGTGGTGGAGGCAAGGCGTGTGGGGGCGGGCTGACCCCTTGCCGCCAGTTGAACGCAACATCCTGCTTTCAGCGCACCTAGCGGGTGCAATGTTAAGCTGCGCGCGTTAACCCACCTGCCTTGAGCCATGAGCGGAACCCGCAACCCGCACGATCCCTACAACGGACGCACCGAACCGAAACTGGGTGATTTGGATCACCTGGATAAGCCGCATGCGCCGACCGAGCCGACCGACGGCCTGCCACGCATGAACGTGGAGCCCGATTTTCGCCGCAACGCTGGTGCGCCGAACCGGCACAAGCGCAAGCGCGGTCCAAGCTGGCTGATGCCGGCGATCATCGTGGTTTTGCTGGTGGTGATCGGCGGCTTGTGGTTCAACCAGGGCCGTCTGCGCGGCCTGGTGCCACGCACCGATTTCGACGACGTGTTGCATCGTGCGCAAATTGCTTTGCAGCAAGGGCATCTGGACGGCACCGACGGCACCAGTGCGCGCGAGTTGTTCGAAGCCGCGCGAGCACTGGAGCCCGACAATGATGCCGCCCGGCAAGGCTTGAACGACGTCGGTCGTGCGGAGATATCGCGTGCGGATGCCGCCTTGCAGGCGGGCCACGTGGATGAAGCGCAACAGGCTTTGACCGTTGCACGCGAATTGCTCGGCGGCGGCAGCGATGTCGATCGCCTGACCCAGGCTCTCGCCAAGGCGCAAGCCCCTAGCGGTCAATCGGCCACGCTGATCGCGCAGGCGCAATTGGCCATGAGCGAAGGCAAGCTGGAGGGCCCCGATGGCGCGGCGGCACTGTATCAGCGCGTGCTTGCAGCCGAGCCCGACAATGCCGTTGCGCGCCACGGCATGGACCAGGTCGGCGATGCGATGGGCGCGCAGATTCAAAAAGCGCTCGCTGCCAACGATGCGGCCACTGCATCGGCCGGCATCGATCGCCTGTCCGCCTTGCTGCCCAACTATGCGCAGCTGCCGACGTTGCGCGCGTCCTTGTCGACCTTGCAGGCGCAGCAGGGCGCCGCGCTGACCGATGCCCTCAACCAGGGCAACGATGCGCTGCGCGCCGGGCATATCGCGGGCGATGGCCCGGATACCGCGCTCGCCCATTTCAAGGCGGCGCTGGCGATCGATCCCAACAATGCGCAGGCCAAGGCCGGCTTGGGGCAGGTCGCCGAAGCGCTGGTGGTGCAGGCCAATGCCGCCATCGACGGCGGCGATTCCGATCACGCACGGCAGTTGCTCGACCAGGCGCAAACCCTGGCGCCCGGTTCGGCCGATCTGGTAGCGGCGCGGGCGCGCCTGGGGCAACCGGCAGCGACGCCGGCCAAGTCGGACGGTGTTGCCACCGTCAATGCCGACAACGGCGACGATTCGACAGCGCCCCAGCAGGCAATGCTGTCACCGCAACAACAGTTGCAGGTGGCGAACATGGTGCAGCGTGCGCAGGCCGCCGCGCAGCGCGGCGACATCATGTCGCCGCCGGGGGATTGTGCCTATGACCTTTATCGCGGCGCACTCGCCATCGATGGCAACAACCCGATGGCGCTGTCCGGATTGCAAGCGTTGCCGGGCATGGTGCGCCAGCAATTCAGCCAGGCGCTGACCAGCGGCAATCTCAACAAGGCCGATCACTTGTACGACGCGCTGGGCAATCTATCGCCGGGCGATGCGGGCCTGCTGGCAGAACGTCAGCGCCTGGTGGACGCCTGGTTGGATCAGGCCGAGCAACAACTGGACAGCGGCGATCGCAACAATGCGGCGCAATCGCTGGAGCATGGACGCGCGTTGTCACCTAACGATATACGCGTGCAGCAACTTTCGATGCGCATGCAAGGTGGTCGATGACCGTATTGGTGTTTGGCGGTAGCAGTCAGATCGGGCATTACCTGTTGCCGCTGCTTGCCGCACGCGGTGAATCGGTTGTCGCAGTGAGCCGCGCTGCGCGTTCACCATCGCCAGGCATCGCCTGGCTGCCCGGTCAACTTCCCAGCCAGGTGCCTGCGCTCGCCGGCGTCTCAGCCGTTTTCAGCTTCGGCCCTTTGCAGCCTTTCGCCGACTGGTTGCGCGACGTGGAGCTGCCTCATGCGCCACGCGTGATCGCTACCAGTTCGATGAGTGCGGAAACCAAGCGCGATTCCGAAGTACCAGCCGAGCGCGCCATCTCGCAGCAACTGCGCGACGGCGAAAACGCCTTGGCGTCGGCTTGCGCGCAACACGGCAGCGACTGGACTGTGCTGCGCCCCACACTGGTCTACGGTGCCGGTCTGGACAAAAGCCTTACGCCGATCGCGCGCCGCGCGATGCGCACACGGGTGTTTCCGTTGCCGGCCGGGCGGGGCATGCGCCAACCGGTGCATGCGCAGGATCTGGCGCTGGCCGCACTGGCTGCGCTGGATACGTCGACCGCGGCGTCGAAGATCCTCTCCATCGGCGGCGGTGAACGCCTGTCGGCGGGCGAGATGTTTGCGCGCGTGCGGCGCAGCCTGCCGGTGGACACCCTGCCCATACCGATTCCCGCGTGGTGCTTGCGTCTGGCTCGTCGCGGCGTAGGTCGGCTGCGCGGACCGCTGAGTCGTCTGGAAGCCGATCTGATTGCCGACAATGCCGAAGTGATGCAACTGCTCGGGGTGAATCCGCGTCCGTTCCGGCCGGATGTGGAATGCTGGCAGCCACACCCCCTCGGATGATCGACGCGATGGCGTCATAGGTAATCCCCCTGGATGCCCGTGTTATGCCATTTCTGCAGGGGCTGCGTTCATCCGGCCGCCGGGTGCCGCGCCCTATGATCGCTGAACTCTGTCACCGGACACCCCCACGTTGGACTTCCTGAGCCGACTTCGATCCATCGCAAGCGCATGCTGGCCCTGGCTGCGCATTCCTTTTTGGGTCTGCACGGGCCTGCTTTTCGGTTTCGTGCTGCCGTACTCGCTGATCCTGAACAAGCGCGTGCAAAACCGGTTCAACGACCTGGTCTTTGCCGTGCCCACGCGCGTTTATTCGCAGCCGCTGCGCCTTGCCGCCGGCGTGCCGATGAACCCGGCCACGCTGGAGGTGGAGTTGACCTTCTCCGGCTATGTCTCCGACGGCCACGGCGACGTGCCTGGTTCCTGGGCCAAACGGGGCAGCACTTACTACATTTCCTCGCGCGGCTACGCCGGCCCGGATGGCGGCGAATTGCCCAAGCACATCCGCGTGGTGTTGGGACAGGGCTTGGTGGAGTCGGTCACTGACCTGCTTTCCAATAAAGAGATCCAGTCCACGCACCTGGACCCGGCGCGCATCGCCACCGTATACGGCGCCGAGCAGGAAGACCGCAGCATCGTGCAGCTGAGCGACGTGCCGCCGCTGCTGATCGGCGGCTTGCAAGCGGTCGAGGATCGTGACTTCAAGCACCACATCGGTATCGATTTCACCGCCATCTTGCGCGCGGCGTTTGCCGACCTGCGCGCCGGCCACACGGTGCAGGGTGCGTCGACCATTACCCAGCAGCTGGTGCGCAACCTGTTCCTGAGTCGTGACCAGACGATGGGGCGCAAGTTGAACGAAGCGCTGATGTCGATCCTGCTGGAAATGCACTACGACAAAGCGCGCATTCTCGATGCGTATATCAACGAGGTATTCCTCGGTCAGCAAGGCAGTCAGGCCGTGCGCGGATTCGCTGCGGCATCAGAGTTCTATTTCGGGCGTCGCCTGGAATTTCTGCGACCGCAGGAAATCGCCTTGCTGGTCGGCCTGGTAAAGGGCCCCAGCCAGTTGGACCCGCGCCGCTATCCCGATCGCGCGCTGGCGCGCCGCAACCTGGTGCTGGATCAATTTGCCAGCACTGGCCTGATTACACCGGAACAGGCGAAGGCTGCGCAGGCCACGCCGCTGGGTGTGATCGAAAACGGGCAGTTGCCGCATGACCGCTTCCCGGCCTTCATGCAGCTGGTGCGCGCGCAGATCACCAACGATTTCGACGAAGAAACGCTGCAGCAGGGCAATCTGTCGATCTTCACTACGCTCGATCCTGCTACTCAGCTGTTTACCGAGCAGGCGATCGACACCACCATCAAGAGCCTGGGCAAGCGCGGCGAGGATACGCAGTCCGCGGCAGTGATCACCGATGCGAAGACCGGCAGCGTGCTTGCCGTGGTCGGCAGCAAGGTGCCCGGCGACCAAGGTTTCAACCGCGCGCTGGACGCGCAACGGCCGATCGGCTCCACCATCAAGCCGTTCGTGTACCTGGTGGCGCTGACCCAACCCGGTCGCTGGAACCTGGCGACCGAGCTGGACGATTCGCCGATCAGCATGCGCCAGCCCGACGGCACGCCGTGGACGCCGCACAACGACGACAACCAGAGCCATGGCATGGTGCCGATGGTGGATGCGCTGGCGCATTCGTGGAACCTGGCCACCATCCACATGGGCCTGGAAGTGGGCGTGCCGCGCATCAAGGCCTTCCTGGATTCGTTCGGCCTGACCAAGATCCAGCCGGGCCCTTCGCTGCTGATCGGCGCGATCGACCTGGCGCCGATCCAGGTGGCGCAGCTCTATCAATACCTCGCTTCCGATGGCCATGCCTTGCCCTTGCTGGCGGTCAGCGGCGTGGTCGACGGCAATGGCCACACCATCAAGCGCTATGAAGTGCAGAGCGGGCAGGGCGAATATCAGCCGGCTGTGCGACTGGTGACCTGGGCCATGCAGCAGGTGGCGATCTACGGCACGGCGCATACGCTGGCGGAGATCCCCAGCCTGTCCTGGCTGCACGTAGCCGGCAAAACCGGCACCAGCAACGATCTGCGCGACAGCTGGTTCGCCGGCTTCACCGCGGACCGCCTGGGCGTGTTCTGGATGGGCCGCGACGACAACAAGCCCAGCCACCTGTTCGGCGCCACCGGCGCGCTGCGCGAATGGCAGGAGCTGTTCCGCAAGCTGCCGGCCCAGCCGTTGTCGGCGGCCCCGGGCGAGGGCCTGGAAATGGCCTGGATCAACCCGGCTGACGGCAAGCGCAGCGACCCGCAGTGCGAGGGCGCCAAGCAGGTGCCGGTGATCGCCGGTTCGCTGTCCAGCGATTCGGAGGGGTGTTTCTGGCAAAAGGTGGGTAATCTGTTCGGCTCCGGCTCCAGTACCCCGGCGCCGGCCGACGCCAATCCAGCCACCGCCCATTAATTGCTGAGAATGATCATGCCGTTCCGCTCGTTTCGCGCCTTTCCGCTCGTGCCCGCCGCCCTGGCGGGTGTCCTGCTTGCCGCCTGCGGCCAGCCGGTGCCAGAAGCACCCAAGCAGCCGCCGGGAAAATCCAACGCCACGATGGTGGCCGAGATCCACGCTGCCGGCGATCGCGACAAATCGGTGATCAACGTGCATCCGCTGGTCGATCCCGGCGTGGTTGCCCTGCAGCAGGGCGCGCGCGACGACGAGCGCAGCGGCCAATTCGATGCGGCGCAGACCAAGCTGGACATGGCGCTGAAGCGCAGCTCCAATTCGCCGGACGTACTGCAGGACCGGGCCGAACTGGCCATCTACATGGGCAACTATGACCTGGCCGAAAAGCTGGCGCAGCAATCCTGGTCGCTCGGCTCCAAGCAAGGTCCGCTGTGCGCACGTAACTGGCAGACCGTCGTGGAGATCCGCCAGCACGCCAATGATGCCGCCGGCGCCGCTGCCGCCAGCAAGAGCGTCAGCGATTGCCGCGAAGCCGGCATCCAGCGTTTCTAAATCCCGTGCAACAGCCACGGATCGGTCTGGTCGGAAGCCAGGGCTCTTACGGGCGCTGGCTGCGCACTTTTTTTGAGCAGCGCATGGGGCTGCGCGTGCATGGCCGCGATCCGGTCGGCGATACCGGTTTATCCGAGCGGGAGCTGATCGAAACCGTCGACGTGCTGGTGTTTTGTGCGCCGATTCGCCACACGCCCGCCGTGATCCGTCATTACGTGGAGCAGGCGGCGGGCATCGAACGCGATCAGTTGTGGCTGGACATCACTTCCACCAAGGTGGCCCCGGTGGCCGCCATGCTGACTTCGCTAGCGGAAGTCGTCGGCCTGCATCCGATGAGCGCGGCGCCGAAATCCGCCACCTTGCGCGGTCGCGCGATGGTGGTGTGCGAAGCGCGCCTGGATCGCTGGCGTCCGTGGCTGGAACGTTTCCTCGTCGCCAGCGAAGCCGACTGCGTGCGCGCCGAGGCCGAGCAGCACGACCGCGTGATGGCGATTGTGCAAGGCATGGTGCATGCGTCGCACGTAGCGCAGGGCGCGGTATTGCGCGAGCTGGCTCCGGCGGTCGGCGGCCTGGACGGCATACGCCCTTTCAGTTCGGTGGGTTATGAGCTGGACATGGCCGTTACGCGGCGCATCCTCGCCGGCAATCCGGCGATCTATCAGGACATCCAGTTCGAGAATCCCTACGTCGCGCCGATGCTGGAGCGATTGTCCGGGCATTTGAATACGCTCTGCGATCTGGTGCGCAACGGCGATGACGCCGCCCGCGACCGGATGCGCGAGCAATTGCTGGACCGCAGCCGCAGCTACGTCGGTGAACGGGCCGCGGCAGAAGGCAGTTATGCGTTCGAGCGTCTGGGCTATCTGCTTGCGGACCTGCACGAACCGCGATTTATCAGCGTGTTCCTGCCGATGGACAAGCCAGGATCGTTGCGCGCCTTGCTCTCGGTATTCGAGCAGCGCGGCATCAACCTGGACTCCATCCATTCTTCGCGCAGCGCCGAAGGCGAGTTGCTGTTTCGGATCGGGGTGGACCGGGCATGCGATGCGTCGACTCTGCGGGAAGCAATGAAGGCGATCGAGGCAGAAGGGATTGGCCGCGTAGTGGAAGCTTCCGAGGGCGTTGCGTCCAACTCGTAATCAGGCACTAGTACGTGCGAAAGAGCACGGGCTGCCGGCGAGTTTGTTTTGCAGGCAGGATGGGCTCGACCAAGCGCGTTCCCCTGCGCATCGCGGTAGGCGATACTCTGCGGCATGACCGAATCCGATGACATCGGCGCGCTGCTCGGCGCCGACGGCCCGTTTGCCCGCGAACTACCGAATTTTGCGCCGCGGCCTGCCCAGCAGGCGATGGCGAAGGCGGTGGAGCATGCGATTGCCGAATGTGAAACGCTGATTGCTGAGGCCGGCACCGGTACCGGCAAGACCTACGCTTATCTGGTGCCGGCGATGCTTTCCGGCCAGCGGGTGATCGTTTCCACCGGCACCAAGGCCTTGCAGGATCAGCTGTTCTTTCGCGATCTGCCGAAAGTGCGCTCAGTGCTGGGCGCGCGACTGAAGGCGGCACTGTTGAAGGGGCGCGCCAATTATCTATGCCTGTACCGGCTGGATCAGACGGTGCGCGAGGGCGCCAGTTTCGATCGCACGCAAGCGACGCAGCTTGCCGCGATTCGTGCATGGTCGGCGCGCACGCGCCGTGGCGATCGTATGGAACTGGCGGAAGTGCCGGAGGATTCGCCGCTGTGGCCGCGCGTTACCTCCACGCCGGAAAATTGCCTTGGCGTGGAATGTCCGTTTTACGACGACTGCCACGTGGTCACCGCGCGCCGCGAAGCGCAAGAAGCGGATCTGGTGGTGGTCAATCACCATTTGCTGTTTGCCGATCTTGCTTTGAAACAGGAAGGATTCGGTGAAATCCTGCCTGGCGCGCAGGCCTTCATCCTGGACGAGGCGCACCAGATTCCCGAACTCGCGGGTCAGTTTTTTTCGCAGAGCCTCAGCGCGCGGCAACTGACGGAGCTGGCGCAGGATGCCCTGGGCGAATGCAACGGCATTACCGGCGCGATCGGTTTGCTGCTGGAGCCGATCGAGGCATTGCAGGAAGCGGTGCGGAAATTGCGCCTGGCCTTGGAGCCCTTGCCCGCACGCGGACCTTTCCACGAGTTGCTCAAGCGCGAAGGTGTGCCGGATCTGCTGCGCGACGTGAGCGAACTGCTCGCGGCGCTCACCGATGTGCTCGCTTCACAGGCGGAGCGTTCGCGCGGTTTCATGAATGTGCACGAGCGCGCCGGCAGCCTGACCGAGCGTCTGGATCGCATCATCGAGGAACATTCCGAACAGGACGTGCGCTGGTACGAATTGTTTCCGCGCGGGTTCGCCTTGCACGCCACGCCGCTGGATCTGGCGGCGCCCTTGCGCACCATGCGCGAGCGCACACGTGCGGCGTGGATCCACACCTCGGCCACCTTGTCGGTAGCGGGCCACTTCGAGCATTTCGCGCGTCAGCTCGGCCTGGACGATCCGCAGACGATGAGTCTGGAAAGTCCGTTCGATTACGCGAAGCAGGCGTTGTGCTACCTGCCTGAAGGATTGCCTGACCCTGCTGCACGCGATTACACCGAACGCGTGATCGATGCCGTGATGCCGGTGCTGGAAGCCTCCAACGGCCGCGCCTTCCTGTTGTTCACCTCGCATCGCGCGTTGCGCCGCGCGGCTGAGTTGCTGGCCGATCGTGTGCCTTGGCCGTTGTTCGTGCAGGGCACCGCGCCGCGTCATCAGTTGCTGGAAGAATTTCGCGCCAGCGGCCATGGCGTGCTGCTGGGCGCTGCGAGTTTCTGGGAAGGTGTGGATGTGGCCGGCGAAGCGCTGTCGGTAGTGGTGATCGACAAGCTGCCGTTCGCCGCGCCGGACGATCCGGTGCTGCAAGCACGGCTGGAGGCGCTGGAGCAGGCGGGCATCAACCCGTTCATGGGTTGGCAGGTGCCGACGGCGGTGATTGCGCTGAAGCAGGGTGCCGGGCGCCTGATCCGCGACGTGCACGACCGCGGCGTGCTGGTGCTGTGCGATCCGCGCCTGACCACCAAGGGCTATGGCAAGCTGTTTCTCGCCAGCCTGCCGCCGATGCCGCGCACGCGCGAGTTGAAGCAGGTGCGGGGGTTCTTTGAGCAGGCAGCCGGAAGTGCTGAAGAGTGAGACGGGAGAGAAGGGCGTGAGCGGCCAAGAATCGGGCTTTCTCTCACTTCTCACTCATCTCCACTCACTCTCGCCTCCTCCATGCATACGTATTCAACCGGACAACCCGCGCACTCCTGAGCAGAATCGATCCACTTCTGAAACCATCATGCGGGGAGCATGATTGCCATGAATCTCAATAAAGACACATCCGCCGATGCGGCGCTTGGGGAAGCGTCGCGAACCACGGCGCGGGTCGTGCTGATCGCGGCCGCAGCGGCCATCGGCGGTTTCCTGTTCGGCTTCGATACCGCGGTGATCAACGGCGCCGTCGACGCGGTACGCGCGGGTTTTGGCCTGGGCGTGGCGCAGATCGGCTTTGCCGTGTCCTGTGCATTGCTGGGTTCGGCGCTGGGTGCCTGGTATGCCGGCCCGCTGGCCGACCGCATGGGCCGCGTGCGCACCATGCAGGTAGCGGCGTTGTTCCTCTTGCTCAGTGCGCTGGGTGCCGGGTTGGCGCACAACGTGTGGCAGCTGGCGATCTGGCGCGTAGTGGGCGGCATCGGTGTGGGCATGGCTTCGGTGATCGCGCCGGCGTATATCGCGGAAGTATCGCCGGCCAACGTGCGCGGGCGGTTGGGTTCGATGCAGCAGCTGGCGATCGTGCTGGGCATTTTCGTGGCGCTGCTCAGCGATGCATGGCTGGCGAGCACGGCCGGGGGCGAATCCCGCGTGTTGTGGCTGGGGTTGGAGGCGTGGCGCTGGATGTTCCTGGTCGCATCGGTGCCTGCGCTGATCTACGGCGTGCTGGTGCTGGGTGTGCCGGAGTCGCCGCGTTACCTGGTGGCGCGCGGGCGCCTGCCGGAAGCGAAAATAGTGCTGGCCAAAGTGCTGGACATGCACAGCGATGCTTCGCTGGATGCGAAAATCAGCGATATCGCGCATAGCTTGCGCGCCGAATACCGTCCCAGCCTGCGCGATCTGCGCGGCCCCAAGGGTGGATTGTTACCGATCGTGTGGGTCGGCATTTTGCTGTCGGTGTTTCAACAGTTTGTCGGCATCAACGTCATCTTTTATTACTCCAAGACGCTGTGGCATTCGGTCGGTTTCAGCGATGCCGATTCGTTCACCATTTCGGTGGCCACCTCGATCCTCAATGTGCTGGTGACCCTGGTCGCTATTGCCCTGGTCGACAGGATCGGTCGCAAGCCGTTGCTGCTGATCGGCTCGGCCGGCATGACCGTTACGCTCGGCATGATGGCCTGGTGTTTCTCACAGGCAGCCGGCAGCGGTGCAGCGCTGAGTCTTCCTGCGCCTTGGAACATCGTTGCACTGGTGGCGGCCAATGCCTACGTGGTGTGCTTCGGCCTGAGCTGGGGGCCGATGGTGTGGGTATTGCTGGGCGAGATGTTCCCCAACAGCATTCGCGCGATCGCACTGGCAGTGGCGGCAGCCGCGCAATGGGTGGCCAACTTCGCCATCACCAGTACCTTTCCCTGGCTGGCGGAAGTCGGTCTCAGCTTTGCCTATGGACTGTATGCGCTGTTTGCCTTCCTTTCCTTGTTGTTCGTGATGAAGGCCGTGCGCGAAACGCGCGGTATCGAGCTGGAAGACATGCGTGCGTGACGATGTCATCGCCGTGACGTGAGCGAGGTGTGAAACGGGGGCGAAAACGCTCCCGTTTTTTTATGTATTAACACGGTTGCATTTGTGCATTAACACGTTCGCGATGGATCACCAGAAGGCCTGTTTTTGGCTGATTTTCCGGGCAATGCAGAGTTTCGGCCCTCACGTATTCACGTCGACATCACCCCGGCGAGAGCACATCTGCGCATCGCCATGCGTACGCGTACGTATGTGCGTCACGTCACGCTTGTCTGGTCCTGTCTCGGAGGGTGATATGCGACATGCAGCGGTCTCGTTCGTTTTGTTGGCATCGATGTTCGTGTTGGGGGCTCCGGCGCAGGCGCAGAGTCTTCCCGGTACGCTGACTTCCATTTCCACGCCCGATGGTTATCAGCTCCAGGCGTATGTCGCAGTGCCCAGCGGGCAAGGCGGCGGGCCGTTTCCGTTGGTGGTGATGCCGTCGAGCTGGGCCTCCTCGTATACGGAATACGTGGGCGAGGCCAATGTGCTTGCCAATGACGGCTACGTGGTAATCAGCTACAGCTCGCGCGGTTTCGGTACGGGCTGCGCGGCGAATCCGCAATGCGGCTATATCGACATTGCCGGGCCGCTTACGGTGGGTGACGTCAGCACGGTGATCACCTGGGCGTTGAACAACACGCCATCCAATCCGAATGAAATCGGCGTATCCGGGATCTCTTACGGTGCGGGTACCAGCCTGCTCGCGGCGGAGCACGATCCGCGCATCAAGGCGGTAGCGTCGATGAGCACGTGGGCGGACTTGCTGGCCTCGCTCGATGCCAACCAGACGCCCAGCCTGCAGGGCATCGGCGTGCTGTCGCTGGCCAGCTATCTCGGCAAGCCGGGCGCACTGATGGCGCAGGTCAATCAGGATGTGCTTGCCGGCAACTATGCCGGTTCCGTGCAGGCGGTGCTGGGCGATCCCAATACGCCGGCGCGCTCGCCGATCAATGATGTGGCGCAGATCAACGCGAACGGTACGGCCGTCTTCGTGGCCAACGATTTCGAAGACAGCCTGTTCGTGCCGAGCCAGGTTGTCAATTTCTAGAACCAGCTCACCGTGCCGAAGATGATGATGCTCTCGCATGGTGATCACACCACGGCGGAGCTGCTGGGCGCCTACGGTTTTCCCAATGAAATCTATACCGCCGTCAACCAGTGGTTTGATCATTACCTCAAGGGGGTGAACAACGGCATCGATAGTCAACAATCGGTTCAGCTGAAATCGCAGACCGGTACGTGGAGCACGTTTGCGGACTGGAGTGCCGTGCAGCAGGGCGCCGTGACGTACAACCTCACGCGGCCGGTTTCTTGCGGCCTGCTGTATCAATGCACGGGCAGTCTGGCGACAGGTACTGCCAGCGGCTGGCAATACGGCATCACCGGCGGTTACCTGACCGCGGCGACGACTGGCGTGGCTTTTGTCAGCGGTGCTTTGACCGGCTTTTTGAATCTGCCGCCTGCCGTGGCCCTACCGCTGGTCAATCGCTGGAATGCGGGTGTGTGGGTGGGTCAGCCGGCTACGCAGGCACAAAATCTGACGGGCATGCCGTCATTGCAGGTAACCGTAACGCCGACCAGCAACCAGCTCACGCTGGTGGCATATCTCTACGACGTCAACGCCTCGGGTATCGGCCAGCTGATGACGTGGAAGCCGTATACGATCGGCAACGCCATGGTTGGCGTTCCGCAGACCATCGCCATGAATCTTGAAGCGACCGACTGGCAGATCAATCCGGGTGATCAGCTGGCGCTGGTGATCGATACGGCGGATCTGCGCTATGCGGGTGTGACGCCGTTGAACAGGGATGTGACGTTCAGCGCCTCGACGGCGGTGCCTTCCACGCTGACGGTGTCGCTGCATTGATCCATGCTCCCTCCCTCTGCTTGGGCAGGGGGAGGGAGCAATCAGGCAGCGTGAAGCGTGCGGCTGTACGCGTGTACTTCGTCCACCAGCACCTTTACGTGCTCCGGATCGACTTCCGGCGTCACGCCGTGGCCGAGGTTGAATACGTGTCCCGGATGCTTGCCGTAGCTGTCGAGCACTTTGCGCGCTTCGCGGCGGATGATTTCCGGGCTGGCGCGCAATACGGCCGGATCGAGGTTGCCCTGCAACGCCACTTTGCCGTTCACGGCGACACGCGCATCACCGATATCGATGGTCCAGTCCACGCCAAGCCCGGCGCAGCCGGTGTCGGCCATCGCGGCCAGATGACTGTTGGCGCCCTTGGAGAACAGGATTATCGGCAGATGACGTGCGTGTTCGTCCGCTTTCAACGCGTCGACCACTTGCTCCAGATAGCGCAGTGAAAACTCGCGAAACGCAGCGGGCCCCAGCATGCCGCCCCAGGTGTCGAACACCATCAGCGCTTGCGCGCCCGCGGCGGCTTGCGCACACAGATAAGCAGCGACGGAGCGTGCCAGCGTGCCGAGCAGCGCATGGGCGGTGGTCGGCTCGTTCCAGCACATCGCCTTGAGTGTGGCGAAGTCTCGCGAGCCCTGGCCTTCGACCATGTAGCAGGCGAGCGTCCAGGGGCTGCCGGAGAAACCGATCAACGGCACGCTGCCGTCCAGTTCGCGCCGAATCACGCGCACCGCATCCATCACGTAGCGCAACTCGGTTTCCATGTCGGGGACGCCGAGTTTGTCGACATCGGCGCGCGTACGCACCGGATGCGCAAATTGCGGACCTTCGCCTTGCGCGAACGAGAGGCCAAGCCCCATCGCATCGGGAATGGTGAGGATGTCGGAGAACAGGATCGCCGCGTCCAAATCGAAACGCCGCAGCGGTTGCAGGGTGACTTCGCAAGCCAGTTCGGGGTTCTGCGCCAGCGCCATGAAGCTGCCGGCCTTGGCGCGGGTGGCACGGTATTCCGGGAGGTAGCGGCCGGCCTGGCGCATGATCCACACGGGCGTGGTGTCGACGGGCTCGCGGCGCAAGGCGCGCAACAAGCGATCGTTCTTCAGGGGAGTTTGCATTTATCGGCGTCCGTAAGGGCCATCCAGCCCTTGGGCAAACATCACGCGAAAGCCGCGCTTGAGCTGGGCGTCGCGCATTTTCTCGAAGGCGGCGATGGCTTCGTCGCGTTCCAGGTATTGGTCGCGCTTGAGGGTGGCACGGCCGCCCTGTACGCCTGATTCGCGGTACAGCGTCCAGCCGCCAAGCAGATCCTCTTCCAGCACGATCTGGACGTAGCGCGGCGGCTCGGCCGAGGCGGGCATGGTTTGCAGGTAGAGGCGCATAGCGGCACGGATAAGCGGCATGTGTGCCGCGACCCCGCCATTCTAGGGGCAGGGAGGGGGCTAGCCTAGCAAAGGATGGAAAAGCCCCCAAAACACCCGGCTCAAAGACCTCTTGAGGCGGATGAGCGTATCGCCGCGTTAGCGGGTATGCACGCCGATTGCTTCGTCCAGCACTGCCAGGACATCCGATTCGCCGACCCCGGATACGATTTCCGCCTGCCCGATGCCGCGCCACAAAATCAGACGCAGCAAGCCGGCGGTGTTCTTTTTGTCCAGATGCATCAAAGCCAGCAACTGGCGAGCATCGAAACCGGCCGGTACGCACGTCGGCAAGCCGACTTGGTGCAGCAGTGCGCCCAATCGTTCGGTATCGGCAGCGGCGCTCATGCCCAATCGCTCGGACAGCCTGGCTGCCAGTAGCATGCCGATCGCTACGCCTTCGCCGTGCAGCAGCGTGGTGTAGTGGCCCGCCGTTTCCAGTGCATGACCGAAAGTGTGGCCGAGATTGAGCAGGGCGCGTTCACCCTGCTCGGTTTCGTCGCGCGCTACCACGCCTGCCTTGTAGCGCACCTTGGCGGCGATCGCCTGTATCAGCCTCGCTTCGTCGCGGCGGTGCAGGGCATCGGCGTGCAGTTCGAGCCAGGTGAAGAGCTCGGGATCGCCAATGGCTGCCCCTTTGATGATCTCCGCCAGGCCGGCGCGGTATTCGCGCTCAGGCAGGCTGTCGAGCGTGCCGATGTCGGCGATGACGGCGCGTGGTTGATGGAACGCGCCGACCAGGTTCTTGCCGGCGGGCAGATTTACCCCGGTCTTGCCGCCGACTGAAGAGTCCACCATCGACAGCAGCGTGGTGGGCATCTGGATGAAATCGATGCCGCGCATCCAGCAGGCTGCGGTGAAGCCGGCCAGGTCGCCCACCACGCCGCCGCCCAGTGCGATAACGCACGCATCGCGCGTAGCGCCCAGTTGGGACAGGGCATGGAGCGCATGGCCGACGTTGGCGAAGGTTTTGTGCGCTTCGCCGTCCTCCAGTTGGAACGACGACCATTTCAGGCCATCGAGCCCGCGGGAAACACGCTCGAGGTATAGCGGCGCCACGGTGTGATTGCTGATCACCAGGACGTGCCGGCCACGCACGGCAGCGCGCCAGCGTGCGTGATCGTCGAGCAGGCCGCGGCCGATCCACACGGGGTAGCTGCGTTCGCCGAGCGTGACGTCGATGGTTTCGGTTGTAACAGTGCGGGTCATGCGGCTTGCCGGTTCCAGTGTTGATCGATGAGTGCAACGCAGCGCTTGGTAGCGGCGCTCAGTCCTTCGTGCTCGCCAAGGTGCGGAATGATCAGGTCGGCGATTTCTTCGTAAAGCGCCGTGCGCGTTGCGGCCATGGTTTCCAGCTTCCGTTGGCGATCCGGGTCTGCCAGCAGCGGGCGGGTGGTGTCTTGCGCAAGGCGTTGCAATTGCGCCGGCACGCTTACCTGCAGCCATGCAACGTAGCCACGTTCGGCCAGATGCTTGCGGTTGCCTGGATCGAGCACGGCGCCGGCACCGCTGGCCAGCACGATGCCCTGGTGGTGGCTGTATTCCTCAAGTGCGGCCTGCTCACGCCGGCGAAAGCCTGCCTCACCCTCGATCTCGAAGATGGTGTTGACAGGAACGCCGGAACGGCGCTCGATTTCCTGGTCCAGGTCCACGAAAGGCAAGCGATAGCGTATCGCCAGCTGCCGGCCGATCGAGGTTTTGCCGGCACCGGTCGGGCCGACCAGGAACAGGTTGCAGGAGGGATTCATGGGCCGATTTTAGTATGGGATGCATGCTTCCGTGCTATGAAATGTCACTCGGCCAACGGGTTGGCGGCAAGACCCGCCTGTCTCGTCGTTGTCTTCGTAGAATAGGCACGAGTTTGAGGATGATCCATGGCTGAGCGGGTTTTGTTGGCAGGGTGCGGCGATCTGGGGCTGCGCGTTGCGGAGGGGCTGAAGGCGCGTGGCGACGAAGTCTTCGCTTTGCGTCGTCATCCAGTGGTCGAGGATGATGAAGCCGTTCGTTGGATACAGGCAGATCTGACTCGCCCGGAGACCCTTTCCGGGCTGCCCGATGGCATCTCGCAGTTGATCTATCTGCCGGCACCCAAGGCACGTGAGCGGAGTGCCTATCGCGCGACCTTCGTGGATGGGCAGCGCCATCTGCTATACGCACTTGATACGACGCGGCTGGAGCGGGTGCTGCTTGTCTCGTCCAGTGCCGTCTATGGCGAACACCATGGGGACTGGGTGGATGAGCAGACCCCACCCGCACCGTTGGCTTTCAATGGCGAGGTGCTACTGGAAGCCGAACAATGGCTATCGGCGCAACCCTTTCGATCAGTGGTGTTGCGTTTAGCCGGGCTATACGGGCCAGGCAGACTGCAATGGGTGGAGCGTTTGCGCACGGGACAGGCGCAGGTTTCGCGCGAGCCCCAGCATTGGGCCAATCGCATGCACATCGATGACGCTGCAGCGGCCATCGTACATCTGCTGGCATTGTCGGAGCCGCAAGCGTTGTATTTAGGCGTGGACGACACGCCGTTGCCGCTGGATGTTCTATACGACAGCGTTGCAGCGTTGGTAGCCGCCCCATTTGCTGCTCAGGGGGCTGCGCCCGCGGGTGTCGGTAGCAAGCGGCTCAGCAATGCACGTCTGCGAGCCAGTGGCTTTTGTCCGTGCTGGCCGGATTCGCGTGTTGGCTACAGCGAATTGCTGTCCTCTCAGGTAGCGGGGAGTTGAGCTTATTCACCATGGTGTGCGCGTTTGATTTCTCTGATCCGATATCCCCAAAAAAAAGCGCGCCTTCCGGCGCGCTTTTTTTTGGAGTGATTTACATGGGCGCTATCAGTTATGCGACAGCTCCTCCTGGTGCAACACGACATGGCTCGCCCTTGCATCGATTTCGGCATGAGCGCCACCCGGTTGGGCGTGGGTAAGGTCGCTCACGTCTAGATGGACCGTGGCAGGATCCGCGTGATGCGAAGTGCCTCGGGTATCTGCCAAGAACAATGCATCGTCATGCGTGACGAGCAAGTCTGCGATTTGCAAGGACACCGCACTCTCGCCACTGTGGCTCATCGGTTGCACCGCCAGTTGGAAAGGCTCGCTGATTTGGCCATCACTGTGAAGCGTCAGCGAGTGTTCGCCTGCGGACAGTTCCTTTGAATATACCGGCCAGGTGGTTGGACTGAATTCCCAATGACCATTGGGTCCTACTATGACTTGTGCGAGGTAATGATTCCCGTCGTAGATATCCACGACGCTGTTGGGCGTACCAGTGCCTTGCAGTCCGGGTTGGGTCACGTCGGAGATTGCACCGCTGGCCAGCACGCCATCATGGTCATACGCAGCGGTGATGGCTAACGCCAGTGGTGCCACCGGCGAAGTGGCTTGACTGATGACATCCACCGAGAAGGACGGGGTCGTCTGTTGTGGATGGCTTAGTGGGCTGGCCACAAAGTCGTAGTGCGATTCGGATGGCAGCACGCGGAGCGTCCAGATGCCGTTTGCGTCGGTGGTCGTCGTGCCAATCCACGAACCATTGGCCTGGTTGAATACCTCGACGAGGGTGCCTGGATCAGCATGGCCAACGACCTGCATGAAGCTATCGGCACTGTAACCACCGTGAACGGCACCGCCGGCTTCCACCAGATGTACCTGATCGCCGCCGCGATCCAAGACACCCTCGATAGTAACGCTGCCATTGGCGGGCGGTACCAGCGATGGATCCAGGGGATTGACGTTGGTGTGCGCAACGTCCACCGAGAACGATTCGCTGCTGTAGTAGTAGGTCGATGCGACCAGCTGATAGTGACCGTCGGCAAGGATTTCGCTGCTCAGCGTCCAGTTGCCGTTTGCATCGGCCTTGACGGTGCCAATGACCTGTTGGGTGAGCTGGTCGGTGATGGACACCGTCGCATACGGCAACGACTGGCCGTGAATCAGCGGATTGAAGTCGTGCGACACACCGCCATTGACCACGTCTTGCGCACTGTCGCCACTGCGATCGACCAGGCCATCGATGGTGACGTGCACCGGGGACGGCGTGACCGGATCCACTGGTGTGATTGGATCGGTGGGTTCAATGGGCTGAATCGGTTCGACAGGGCTTGTGCCTGAGCCGGTCCAGTCAAAGGTGACGGTATCAAGCACGTTGGAGCCAGCGTTGATGGTGATTTTCTCTGGGGCTGTCTGCAGGTCCTGCGACCAATGGCCGTTTTGGTCCGCGGTCACTTCATATACGGTGACCGAGGCGCCAACGTAGACGCCCATCTGGAAGACCGCACCCGGTGTCGCCTCGCCTTCCGCGTGATAGACCGCTTGATCAGCGGTGACGTTCAGGCTGACATGGAGATCGATCGGTGCGGTAACGTATTCGAATGGCTCGCTGGCGACATCGCCCTGCGAGACCACCACAGTATGCGTACCGCCACTCAGATCACCCTGCAAACCGTAATGGCCGAACGAGGTTTGCCAATGGCCCATCGTGTCCGCTTGTACTAAACCATAATCGCGGCCATCGACAAGAATCTTCACCCAGGTATTGGGCGCTGCCGTACCTTCCAGGGTGGCCGCGCCGTTGACAGCCAGCTTGTCGCCATCGTGATGCGCACCCGCATCGTCCTTAATAGCTGTGATCGACAGTGAAGCCGGATCCGTGGGCTGGGTGGGGTCGATGGGGGTGGGGTCTGCGGGTTGTGAGGGCTCGGTGGGCGGCTCGACCGGATCGACGATCGGTGGGTTGATGCCCGTGCCGATGTCAACGGGATAGATAGCGCCATTGGTATCGCCATTGACTGCGGTGACGTAGAACTCGTGATGACCGTTCGACAGTTGAGCAGCGGCATACGTAGACCAGAAGCCGTCTTCGTTCGCGAAGGCTAGACTGACTGTCCCCGTCACGCGGTCAAACACGTTCACGCTGGAGCCGGCCGGCGCAGTGCCATAGAAATACAGAAGGTGGTTGTCCGTGCTGCCGCCAGCCGGGATTTCCTGTCGCTCGTGATCGCCGATGATGACGAAGATGCCATCCAGGGTCGGTGCCGGCCGCGACGGCTCCACCGGCAGCGAGGGATCGGTGGGCTGATCTGGATTGCCGGGCTGATCCGGATCGGTGGGAACAACCGGCTCGGTGGGCGGTACCACCGGATCGACGATCGGTGTGTCGTTGGAGACATTCAGCGTAAAGGCTGCCTGGCCGTCGGGTGTCAGCGAGAAAGCGTGCTGTCCCGTGCCTTGCAGACCGAAATACACGCTCCAGTTGCCGTTGTTGTCGGTGTAGACGGTCGCGAACGGCCGGCCGTTGTCATAGAGGGTAACGGTCGTGTAGGGCTGGGCGGTGCCGGTCAATGCAAAGCCGCCTTCGTGCACGGTGTCGCCGCTATACACATCGTGGCCATCGTTGTTGGCGGACGTGATGGCCGGTGCCGGCCATGCCTCGACGTTCAGTGCAAAGGCGTTGGCGCCGCTGGGGTCGAGGCTGAGTTCGTGTTGTCCGGTGCCCTGAAAGCCGACATAAGCGTTCCAGTTGCCGTTGTTGTCGGCGTAGGCCGTCGTCATTGGCTGGCCGTTGTCGTAGATGGTGACTGCCGTGTAGGGCTGGGCGGTACCGGTCAATGCAAAGCCACCTTCATGGATGGTGTCGCCGCTATACACATCGTGGCCATCGTTGTTGGCGGACGTGATGGCCGGTGCCGGCCATGCTTCGACGTTCAGCGCAAAGGCGTTGGCGCCGCTGGGGTCGAGGCTGAGTTGGTGCTGTCCAGCGCTCTGGAGACCGAAGGCCGTGTTCCAATTGCCGTTGCTGTCAGAATAGGTTGTCGTAATCGGCTGGCCGTTGTCGTAGATGGTGACTGCCGTGTAGGGCTGGGCGGTACCGGTCAGTGCAAAGCCACCTTCATGGATGGTGTCGCCGCTATGCACGTCGTGGCCATCGTTGTTGGCGGACGTGATGGCCGGTGCCGGCCATGCTTCGATGTTCACAGTAAAGGCGTCGGCGCCGCTGGGGTCGAGGCTAAGTTGGTGCTGTCCAGCGCTCTGGAGACCGAAGACCGCGTTCCAATTGCCGTTGCTGTCAGCATAGGTTGTCGTAATCGGCTGACCATTGTCGTAGATAGTGATGGCGGTGTAGGGCTGGACGACGGTACCAGTCAGCGCAAAGCCGCCTTCATGTGCGGTATCGCCGTCATGAATGGATTGACCATCGTTATTGACTTGCGTGATCGTGGCGGCCGGTGGCTGCACAGGATCCGTAGGCAGGGTCGGCTCCACCGGTTCGACGGGATCCGTCGGATCGACAGGCTGAACCGGCTCTACCGGCTGCACGGGGTCCGTAGGGGCTGTCGCATCGCTGGATACGATGTATTCAAATGGCTGGCTGGCGTGACCATCTTGCATCACGATCAGCGTATGCGCGCCTTCGGAAAGATTGCCCGCCAGAAGCCACACGTCGCTCGTGATCTGCCAGTGGCCCTGAGCATCCACGGGAGGGGTTCCCACCTGCTGGCCGTCGACAAAGAGTTGCAAATAGCCATTGGGCGCCGCTACACCGGAAATCGTGAAGCTGCCGCCGCCGATCGTATCGCCGTTGTGGTGTTCACCGCCGTTGTCATGGATGGACGTTACGCCAAGCGGTTTTGGCGAAGGTGTCAGGCCTTGTTCGTTCAACACGAAGGGGTCGCTGACGAAATCATGGGGGCCGTCTGAAAGCATGGCGTAGAAGCTGCTTTGCGCACCCTGCGGGAGATCCGCGGACAGCGGCACGCTCCAGGCGCCATCCGGCTGCACGATCGCTTTGCCGAGCTCCGTATAGCTGTTTCCGCCCTGGGTAAACATGATGTAAACCGTGGCGCCGGGCTGGCCACCGTGGCCGGTAATGGTGGGGCGCGGATCGTCGGTGCGCATGCCGGATGAGAGTTCGGTGCCGCTGGCATCGTAGACGTGCTTAATCACCGGATGGCTCACCGGCTTGGTGATGTCTACCGGGATGTCGGGTGCCGGATATTGCGGGGCATTGCCTGCCATGATTCAGTCCTTGTTGAATTTTAAAAACCATCAAATCGAAGGCCGCTGAAACGGTGCGTATTCACGTCACGTTGCTAGGCAAAAAGACCTTCATTGCGCACGTTAATTTGGCGTGCTGAGGATTTATATGGGACTGTTTTTATTGCTAAGTTAGCCATCGAGGATTCGGGCGAAGCTGACGACGATGTACGAGGCGATCCAGGTCGTTGTGTCATGGGTGTCGCCAAATGCGAATAGGGCACTACCATTGAACGCATCATCGCGTTGGAGCGCTGTTTGTCTGCTGATCTTTGACTCGTGATGGAGTGCGCTGCGGACAGCTTGAGATGAAGATTATGTAAGCCGTTTCTAAAGATGTGCGGCGGCCGAATACTTACCTATACCCACCGGTGTTCAGCCAGTTCACCAGGTCGCCGGCAGATGCGTATTCGCGCATGACGGCTTGATAAGCGTCGAAGCGGCTGCCGACTTCACCGATGCGATTATTGTAGTAGTCGCTTTCTGCACTGAGCACATCCAGCAGCGAGCGCTGGCCAAGCTGGTACCACTGTTCGAAGAAACCCTTGCGAATGCGGTCGGTTTGTTGGGACAGGGCATCGTATTCCCTGGCGCGTTGGAACGATGAGCGTGCATCTTCGTCGGCAGTGCGCAATTGGTATTCGTAATCGAGCTTTTGTTGCTCGGCGTTGTGCCATTGTGCTTCGGTGCGATATTGGGCAGCCGCTGTTGCGGCGCGCTGCGAACCGCCGCTGAAGAGCGGCCAGCTGACCTGCAGGTAGGTAGCCCATGGCTGGCGGAACCCGGCGTCGTCACGACCGGTATTGCCAGTAACGACCCAGCTCAGCTTGGGTTTGCTCGAGGCGCGCGTAGCATCGGCGTTGAGGTCGGCGGCGCGCGCTTGTGAGGCCGCCTGGCGGACTGCGGGATGCTGCTCGGCCTTGGCCAGCAGATTGGAGAGGTTGGCTCGTTCAATGGGCCAGTCCGATCCCCGTGGAAGTGATACGGGGTGATTGCCGATCAGCTTGTGTAGTGTCAGTTCGGCATCGCGCGCTTTGGCGGCCGCCGCATCGCGACTGGTTTCCGCTTGCAGAAGGCGCGCCTGCGCCTGGGTCAGTTCGCTGGCACGACCGCGATCAGCCCTGACGATCTGAGCCAGCATGTCGCACAGGCGCTGCATGCGGTCGACATAGTGCTGGTACAGATCGACCACGTTGCGCTGCCGTGCCAGCTCCAGCATGGTGTTGACGACTTGATAGGCAAGGTCTTCCAACTGTGCCTGGTAGTGCTCATCGTTCGCCGTGGCCAGTTCCTTGCGGCTTGCGACGGTTTTGCTGTTTTGTCCCCAATCGAACACCGTGGTTGAGAGGTTAAGGCCGATGGAATTTCCGGGATTTGGCGGCACGTCGCGCTCGGATCCAAAATATTTTTCACGCGTTTGCGCAGTAATCGACAGCTGTGGCCAGCGCTGGCCCTTGGCTTGATCGACGTCCGCTTCTGCGGCCAAATATTCGGCGTAAATTTGCTTCAGTTGCGGTGTGCGGCTAGCCGCCTGCCGTACGGCATCGCCAAGCCATTGCTTCAAGCCGATTTCGGTCAGGGCATTGCAATCGCTGTCGCGCACGGAGCGGTCGTCGAGCATTTGCACCAGCAGGCCGGCGCGCTTGTCTTTCAGATTTTCGGCTGGCGGATGTCTGTCGAACGCAGGTTTGTCGGGTACGTTGAGATTGAGCGAAGGTGCCGGTGGCGCCAGTGTTTGCGCGGTGGGCGCCACCGGGGCGACGACCTGGCCGGTCAGCAGCAGGCGTTCGTTTTCGGCGGCTGTCTGTGCCAGATTGGCCTGGTTTTGCGCGGTGATTCCTCGGGTCAGGCGTTGTTGCTCATCCTTCAACGCGGAAAGCGCGAGAGAAGCTTCAGCGGCGGCATTGCTTGCAGGCTTGGTACTGGGGACCGGAGGCGTGATGGATGCAGGCGCCGGTGGCTTCGCCACTGCCGGCTCTGGCGGCGTGACGACGGCCGGTCGGTGCCATACCTGCATGAATTCGTCATGAGTCGCATGAGCCAAAGGCGGCGACAGAATCAGGCCGATACAGAGCGGCAATGCCGCTTGACCACGCCTGCGGGTCGAAGGGCGCTTTAATTCGCTCGTCACGGCTCAGCGCTCCCGGAAGGCTTCGCGAGCCTTGAAGATTGGCTTCATCAGGTAGTCGAAGATGGTTTTTTCACCGGTGCGGATATCCACGGTGCCGGTCATGCCGGGAAGAATCGGAAAGGTTTTCCCTCCGGCATGTAGTGCGTTGCTGTCGGTTATTACGTCGACGCGGTAATAAGTGGCATCGGGACGTCCGGCGGCGGCTTTCTGGTCGTCCTTGAGGGTGTCTGGGCTGACGAAGGTCACCTTGCCTTTGAGACCGCCGTAAATGCCGTAGTCATACGCCGTAATTTTCACCATGGCCGGCTCGCCCGCATGCACGAAGGCGATGTCGGAAGGCTTTACGCGTGCCTCGAGTAGCAAGGTGTCTTCCAGTGGCGTGATTTCCATGATGTGCTCGCCGGGCTGGATCACACCGCCTAGCGTGGTGATGCTGACCTTCTTGACGATGCCGTCGACCGGCGCGGTGACGTCGGTACGCAGCAGCACATCGGCGCGGCCGACCACGTTTTCCTGGGTTTGCGACAATTCCAGTTCATCGCGTACCAGTTCGGCTTGCGCGTCGGCCTTGAAGCGGTTTTGCTGGTCGACGATCTGCGCCTTGGCATCGGAGGCCTGGCGTTTCATGCGCAACAATTCCACCTCGGAAAGCAAACCTTTTTCGGCCAGAGGTTCGGATAGCGCCAGTTCCTGCATTTGCAGGTCGTAGCTCTTCTGCAAGGCCGCGACGGCCTCGTTGAGGGCTTTCCTGCGCGCATCGTAGGCGTGGGTTTCCTGCTCGATCTGCGCTTTGCCGGCCTCTTTCACGTCGCCGGGAAAGGTCAGCGGCGTGCCATAGGCCTCGGCGCGCAGGCGTGCAATGGTGGCCTTCAGGCCGATCGCCTTGGCCCAGGCTTCGCGATAGCTGGTTTCAGCACGGGTCGGGTCGATCTTGGCCAGCAGCTGGCCCTTCTTCACGGTATCGCCTTGGCGCACGCTGAGCGTTTCGAGTATGCCGCCTTCCAGGCTTTGAATGACCTGGTCACCGCTGCGTGCGACCACGGTGGCTTCGCCACGGGTGACTTCCTCCACGTGGGCAAAGCGCGCCCAGACCAATCCGCCCACCAGGATCACGAAGATCAGGTACAGCACGATCTTGGTGCCGGCGGTGGATTGGGTGAGCAGTGACTGTTGCAGGTCGTCGATGAAGGCGGCATCGGCGCGCGACACGCGCGGCTGGACGCTGCGTTGCCGCAGCTTGTCTAGCAGTTTCATGGTGCAATCCTTTGCGCCCCGGTGACCTTGTTGGTAGCGGCGAGGCTCGCCAATACCTGTTCTTTCGGTCCGTCCTTGACCACTTTGCCTTGATCGACCACCACCACGCGTTGGACCAGCGACAGCAGCGAAGGGCGATGCGTCACGACGATCATCGTCTGGCCTTCGGTGGCGCGGGCCAGATGCTCCAGGAACTGTGTTTCGGTCTGCGCGTCCATCGCACTGGTGGGTTCGTCCAGCAACAGCAGCTTGGGCCGCGCAAGCAACGTACGCGCAAGCGACACCAGTTGGCGCTGGCCGCCAGACAGGCCGCTGCCGTTTTCGCCTACCGGCAGATTGATACCCAACGGATGGCCGGCGGCGATCTGGTCCAGGCCGGTCAGGCGCAGCACGCGCAAAAGTTCTTCAGAAGTGGCGTCGGGTCGCCCGATCATCACGTTCTCGCGCAAGGTGCCGTAGAACAGCTGCGCTTCCTGGCTGACGAAGCCGACCGCGCGGCGCCAATCGGCGGGATCGATCTGTGCGACATCGATATCGTCGCTGAAGATTTGTCCCTGCGTGGGGCGGTACAGTCGCGCAATCAATCGCAGCAGGGTGGATTTGCCGCTGCCGATGCGCCCCAGGATGGCTATGCGCTCGCAGGGCCGTACTTGCAGGTTGATGCCGGTGAGGATCGGCGGATTGGCGATCATGCCGGTCTGCGGATAAGCGAAACCGATGTCCTTGAGCGTGACTTGCCCGCTGAGCGAAGGCTGGTGCAGGTATTCCTGCGTGGCGTCGCGATCGACCGGCATCTCCATCAGGTCGTTGAGCGACTGCATCGCCGCCTTGGCTTGCTGGAAGCGCAAGGCCAGGCCCAGCACCTGGCTGAGCGGCGCGGTGACACGGCCGGCCAGCATCACCGTGGCAATCAGCGCACCCTGCGTCAGCGAACCGTCGCTGATCAGATACACGCCAAAAATCACGATCGCGATGGTCTGGAACTGCTGCAGGAAGGTGACGAAGCTGGTGGCGCCGCTAGACAGCTCGCGTGCTTTCATCGACGAAGCGGCGGTCAGTGCGCTGAATTCGTCCCAGCGCTTCTGCATGCGGCCTTCACCGCTTACCGCCTTGAGCGTTTCCATGCCCTCGATCGATTCGATCAGGATGCCTTGCTTGAGCGAGGCTTCGCGCAGGTTCTCGCGCATGGTGCGAGCCAGCGGCCATTGCATGACGATGCTGACGATCAGGATGATCGGCACCATCAAAAGCGGAATCCAGCCCAGCGGCCCGCCGACGGCGAAGATCACGCCGATGAACATCAAGACAAACGGCAGGTCCGACAACGCCGACAACGAGGCGGAGGTGACGAAGTCGCGCACCGATTCGAACTCGCGCACACGGTTGGCGAACGAACCGGCCGAGGCAGGCTTGCGTTCCATCTGGATCGCCATGGCCTGATGGAACAGCATGCTGCCCATCAACAGGTCGGCCTTCTTGCCTGCGACATCGAGCAGGTGTGAGCGGATGAAGCGCGACGCGGCTTCGAAAACCATCGCGATGCCCACGCCGATGGCCAGCGACCACAGTGTTACGAACGCCTGGTTCGGCACCACGCGATCGTAGACATTCATGGTGAAGAAGATGCTGGCCAGCCCGAGCACGTTGATCAGCAGGGCGGCGAGCGCGGCGCTGGCGTAGTAGCGACGGAAACGCCAGAGTGTGCCGTAGAGCCAATGGCCGACGCTTGGCCTGGTTTCTTCGCCGGCACGTTTGTCCACCTTGGCACGCGGCTTCACGAAAATCGCGTATCCGGCGTAGAACTCCTTCATCTGATCCTGGGTGTACTCCACCGGCTCGCTGCCGACGTCGGGCACGATCAATTGATACAGCAGTTTGCCCTTGGCTTCCGGATCGGGATCGGCGCGCCGGCCGAGCAAAACGCAACTGCCAAAACGGCTATGCAACAGGATGACCGGCAAGACGTGCGGCACGATGGCGTGCAGCGGGCGTTCGAACAGGCCTGCGGCGAGGTCGGCATTGCTCAGTGCCGCCAAAGCCTGCGACGGCGATAGCAGGCCTGCTCGGGGTAGTCCCGCGAGCAATGCGTCGCGGGATGGACCTTGGCCGTAGTGATCGCAAATCCACAACACACTTTCGAGCAGGCTGTCGTGGTGGGTCGTGTCGGCAGGGGGCAACGTCGGGTCGGCACTGCCCGTTGACGAAGGAGTCATGGCCTTCCTTTGCTTGAGATCGTCCGCGGTATGCGTCACGCGCACACTGTCTGGACGCGTTTCCTTGCGTCAGCGATCGCCGTCGACGTTAGCTTGTGGTGCGGGGGTGCGCTGGCTGTCTTCGTCGTAGAGCGCGAGATTGGATTCCATGCCGTACTTGATGAGATCGGCATCGCGTCGGATGCCCAGCCGGCGCATGGCACTCATCTTCTGCGTGCTGACCGTCTGTTTGCTTCGATGCAGGCGGTCGGCGATTTCGCTCACGGTGAGCCCGGACACGAACAGGCGGATGACTTCGAGTTCGCGAATGGTCAGGTTGTTGACCGGGGCCGCGGAAGGGTCGGCACCGATGCCGTGCATCTTCACGATGGTCTGGATGCTGGGCGAGAAAAATTTCTTGCCGGAGAGCACCGCATAAAGGCTTCCCGCGACATAGGTGAGCGAATCGGACTTGCTCAGGACGGCGTCTACGCCTTGCGCGATCAGCGAGCGGATTACGCCGGGATTGCTCATCATGGTGATGGCGATCAGGTGGGTCTTGGGGTAGCGGCGCTTCAGGAATCCAAACAGTGCAATGCCATCGCCGTGGCTGCCGCCGGGCATCGCGTAGTCGGATACGACGACGTCGACGGGATGCTGGTTGAGCAGCTTCATCAACTCGGTGGAGTTCTCCGCCGTGCCTATCACGGCCACTCCGGCTTGCTTCTCCAGTTCGTATGCCAGGCCGGAAAGAAGCAGGGGATGATCGTCTGCGATTGCGACCCGGATGGGGCGGCCGTGGATGTTGAGTGGATCCAGGTCGTTTTTTTCACTGGAGAGATTCACGTGCGAGGCTCCTTGGTTGTGAAGATGTCTTCCATGACACACGACGGTGTAAGAACTTCGACAATTCGCTGCAGCGATATCGAAGGTTACTTCGAGTGGCTTCAGTGAGGGTCGCCGTCGTGCATCAAACATACATCCGTGTGTGCACCCATTAGGTCATTGGTGGCGGAGAGTGCGGTTGCGTGGCGTGCGTGCCGCGTTGTGATATTTGATGACCATGCACTAGTAAAGAAATGAGAAGTGCGAACGAATTATGTGGATTGACCTAATGGGGTCCAATAGTTTTGCCCTTAAATTCCCGGTGCAATGGTTATAAGGTTAAGCTCCGTTTGTGATAACGATCCGCACGTACGCGAATGCATGGAGCGTTTTGCTGCATAGCATTGCAAGCCCATTTGCGCAGCGCACAGCGGATGCCTGGGAATGGAATGAACTTTGGGTCTGGTGCCCCACTGTCCGGCGTCATCGCTCGGACGTGCACGCCCTCACTCTTCCTTGGACGGCGCGCAAACGGCTTCCATCACGGGCCGCGAAAATAGAGCGTTGGCAGGCGCTAGCTGTGGTTGAGGCCGGTGACGTGGTGCTTGGTGTCGTATTCGACACAGGTGTCGGCCAGGACCGGCAAGGTGGCCAGGGCGTGGCGGCTAAGCCGTTCGAAGTGGGCAAGGAAGCGCTGCATCGCCTGGGTGTCCATGGCCAAGGGCGCGCCGCGGGCGAGCAATTCCTTTTCGGTTTCGCTGCGCCAATGGCGTACGACTTCCCAGTTGGGTGCCTGCAATACGATCAGGGCATCCAGTTTTCGCCACAGCGGTTGATAACCGCGCAATTGCTTGTTGACCCAATGGCGCCAGCGGCCGTCTTCGTCTTCGCTGCGTTCCAGCTCGTTGATCGGCTGTTCCAGAGCGCTTTCCAGTTCGGGGCGCAGGCCCAGCGCCCAGCCTTCCACCACAACCAGCCGGGGCGGCCGCGTGACGCGCGGCCAGCGCGAGGGCGGCATGCGGGTATCGCGCCCCTTGTCGAAACGTGGCCAGCTGACCGGGAGTTTGTCCGAAGCGTTCGGCAGTGCGGCCAGCACGGAAAGCAGCAGCTCGATTTCGTGGGTGCCGGGCACACCGCGTGTGCGCAGCAGGGGGTGGATCTGCTGGGCCATCGCCTCGCGTTCACTGCGGGAGTAATAGAAATCGTCCAGCGAGAGGATCTCGGTGGGCCAGTCGCGCTGCTCAGCCTGGGCCTTGATCACCCGGGCCAGGGTGCTCTTGCCGCTCCCCTGTAGCCCCGAGAGGCCGAGCACGTACGGCCGGCGGGCCCGCGCGATGCGGCCGGCGTAATGATCCAGCAGATGCCCTGCGAGGGCCTGATTCTGCGTGCTAGCATCCTCCGTCATTGCATCATGATGACGTGCGTGAGCCACGATTCAAGACCCTATGCTGAAACCCGAGATTCTTGACACTTTCCATACACTGCTGGATCAGGCGGTTGCCAGTGGCGATCCTGAGCCGAGCGCCATGAATTTGTCCAGCGTCGATGCCGCCGGGCGGGTCAGCTCGCGCATCGTATTGCTGAAAGGAGCGGATCAGCGCGGCTTCCGTTTCTTCACCAATTACCAAAGCGACAAGGGCGTGCAACTGGATGCCCACCCGCAGGTGGCCCTGTGCTTCCACTGGAAGCGTTTGCGCGAAGGCGTGCAAGTGCGCGTCGAAGGTGTGGTGCGCAAGCTGCCGGCGGAAGAGTCGGATGCTTATTTCGTCAGCCGCCCGCGTGGCAGCCAGATCGGTGCCTGGGCCTCGTTGCAATCGCAGACCTTGCCGGCGCGTGAAACATTCGAGCAGCGCGTGGCGCATTTCGAGCAGCAATACGAAGGTCGCGATGTGCCGCGTCCACCGCATTGGGGCGGCTACGTGGTCGAGCCGGACATGATCGAATTCTGGTACGGCGCAAATTTCCGGCTGCACGAACGCGTGCGCTGGGATCGCCACGGCCAGACCTGGACCAGTCGCCTGCTGTATCCCTGAGGGCATCTGCCATGAGCCGAGCCACCCCTGCGGAGCACGTCGCTCAGAACGCTTTCACCGTCCATGCGCGCGGGCGCGGTTTCAGCGAGATCACTGACAAGGTGGCGGAACTGGTGGCGGCCAGCGGCGTGCATACCGGCATGGCCAATGTCTTCACCGCGCATACCAGCTGTTCGCTGCTGATAAGCGAAAATGCCGACCCCGCGGTGCGGGCGGACCTGGAACGCTGGTTCGCCCGTGCGGTGCCGGACGGCGATCCGCTGTTCCAGCACGATGCGGAAGGCCCCGACGACATGCCCGCCCACGTGCGATCGATCCTCACTGGCGTGAGTCTCACGATTCCCGTGCACGGCGGCAAACTGCTGCTGGGAACCTGGCAGGGAATCTACCTGTGGGAGCACCGGAAGGATCCGCATCAACGCAAAGTCACCGTCACCGTGTTTGGCCATTAAAAAGCGAGAAATGAGTGGTTGATTCCTTTCCCCAGCGCATCGTCTGCCTCACCGAAGAACCGACCGAAGTGCTGTACGCGCTGGGCGAGGAACATCGCATCGTAGGCATTTCCGGGTTCACCGTGCGCCCGCCGCGTGCGCGCAAGGAGAAGCCCAAGGTCTCCGCGTTCACCAGCGCCAAGCTGGATGAAATACTGGCATTGAAGCCGGACCTGGTGATCGGCTTTTCCGATATCCAGGCCGATATCGCGCGCGACCTGATCCGTGCGGGTGTCGAGGTGTGGATCAGCAACCATCGCAGCGTAGACGGCATCCTCGCCTATATCCGCCGGCTGGGCGCCATGGTCGGCGCTTACGAAAAGGCCGAGCGCTACGCGCAGCGCGCCGAGGCGCACCTGGCCGACATTCGCGCGGCCGCCGCGCAACTGCCGCGACGGC
Source organism: Dyella mobilis (assembly GCF_016904945.1). Taxonomy (GTDB): domain Bacteria; phylum Pseudomonadota; class Gammaproteobacteria; order Xanthomonadales; family Rhodanobacteraceae; genus Dyella_B; species Dyella_B mobilis. Next base: position 1,185,604 of record NZ_JADIKF010000040.1, on the reverse strand, counting down.
CCAAGGTGTATTTCGAAGAGTGGGACGAGCCGATCATCACCGGCATTCGCTGGGTGGCGGAGCTGATCGGCATGGCCGGCGGCGACGACGTGTTTCCCGAACATTCGCGCGAATCGCTGGCCAAGCATCGCATTCTCGCCGATGGTGGCGAGGTCGTGCAGCGCGCGCCGGACATCATTTTCGGTTCGTGGTGCGGCAAGCGTTTTCGGCCTGAAAAGGTGGCGGCGCGATCCGGCTGGGAAACCATTCCGGCGGTGCGCCACGGCGACCTGCACGAAATCAAATCGCCGATCATTCTTCAGCCGGGCCCGGCGGCGCTGTTCGATGGCCTCGACGCCATCCACGCGGTGATCGCCGACTGGGCTGCTCGTTATCGCGAGGCGTGACCGGGCAGGCAGGGCGCTGCCGCGCGCTTCAGCGCCAGGGTTTGCCGCGCATCCGGCGTGAATTGAGCGACCAGCGGTGGCGTCTGTGCATCGTTGCTCGATTGCGCCCAGGTCAGCGTTTCGCCGGGCTCGCCAAGTGCCGCGGCGACATCCGTAGCAGTACCGCGCTTGCCGGGTACGGTGGCAATGCTGAACACGAACGCGCCATCCCGTTCGCCACTGCGCCAACCCGAAACGGGTACAGGTGCAAACCGATGCGTGGCCACCTGTAGCCGTGCGCTCGGTTGGAATGAGGCGGGAGCCCGCGGGCCTTCATAGGCATCAAAGGGAAAATCCGGCGCAGCCTCCATGCCCAATGCCAACTGCATGGAGAGTGCGGCACCGGTGCCGCGGGTGCAGATCAGCGTGAACCAGGCCGGGTGGTCGCCGCTAGCGGTGGTGACGGTGCCGTGCACCGTCACCAGCGGCGGTTGCAGTGCCTGTGCCCCGGCGGTGGATGCCAGGAGCAGGCACAGCCATGCCGCATGTCGGATCATCCGTTGCCCAGGGAGAGCCGTGCGCCGAGATCCAGCAGTGGCTGGGCGAGCAAGATGCGTGCAAGCAGCAGCACGATGACCACTACCGTCGGCGAGAAATCGATGCTTCCGGCCACCAGCTTGCCGCGCAGCGGGCGCAGCAGCGGATCTGCGATGGCGCCGGCAAAGCGCATCAGCGGCTGGTAGGGGTCGGTCGACAGCATGCTCAGCAGCGACCAGCCGAAGATCACCACGATGTAGAACAGCAGCACGAAATCGACCAGATCGGCCAGCGACATCACCAGCAGTCCCAGCACCTGCGGGAAAATACCGCCCAGCGCCAGGATCAGCACACGCTCGATCAACAGCGCGAGCCACACCATCAGCAAGGCGGCCAGGTTGATGTAGCGCCAGTTCGGCAGCACCTTTCGGATCGGCGCCAGCACCGGATTGGTGTAGCGATAGATGAATTGGCTGAGCGGGTTGCGGAATTCGGCACGGGTCGCTTCGGCCAGCAATCGGCACAGGAAAAGCGTAGCGATGGCGCCGAAGGCGAACTGGATCAGCATGGACAGGGCGTTGGCCAGGTAGGACATCAGATCATTCCTTATCCAGGGCGGCGGCCAGTTCTTCGCCGCGGCGCGTGGCGGCGGCCACGGCTCGGGCGATGACACGGGGCAACTGGTCGGCGCTGAAGCTTTCCAGCGCGGCCTGGGTGGTTCCGTTGGGGGAGGTGACGCGCTGGCGCAGGGTGGCTGGTGCCTCATTGCTTTCCACCAGCATGCGCCCGGCGCCGAGGCAGGTCTGCGAAGCCAGGATACGCGCCGTTTCGCGCGGCATGCCTTGTGCGACGGCGGCATCTTCGAGCGCTTCGACGATGGCGAAGAAGTAAGCCGGGCCGGAGCCGGAGATTGCCGTGACGGTGTCCATCAGCCTTTCGTCATCGATCCAGCGGGTAATGCCGGCGGCGTCCAGGATGTGCTGTGCCTGTTCGCGTTGCTGCGGCGTGACGCGCAGGTTGGCGCACAGGCCGGTGGCGCCGGCGCCGATCAACGCCGGCGTATTGGGCATACAGCGCACGATCGGCAGCAGGTTGCCGAACCAGCGCTCCAACTGGTCGATGCGCACGCCAGCGGCAATGGAGATCAGCAATGGGCGGTTGCGCTGCAAGGTGTCGCGCAGTTCGGCGTAGATCGCCGGCATGATCTGCGGCTTCACCGCCAGCACCAGCACATCGGCATCCTCGGCGGCGGCCCGGTTGTCGGCAAAAGTGGTGACGCCGAAATCGCGCCCCAGGGATTCGCGCGCCTGCGCCAGCGGCTCGGCCACACGCACATTGGCGGCGGCGGTGCCGGTGTTGAGCAGGCCGCCGATCAGGCTGCGGGCCATGTTGCCGCCGCCGATGAATGCAATTCTTGTCATGTTGCGGTTATCCGGGGTCTTCAAGGGGCATACCTTACTGAAGGCGGGGAACGGGGAACAGGGAACGGGGAGCATTGAGTTCGGTACTAGCAAGCATGCGCATCCCCTCTAGTGCCCGTGACCGATTCGAAGTTGGCGGCAAGGGCGTGTCGTACCCTGCACGTTCCCCGTTCCCCGCTTTAATGTGCTCGCGCCCGCATTTAGGCGATTGAAAGACTGGCTGTTTTACCACCGCCCCGAGTAGTATCGAGGCGGCTGCAAGGGAGCGGGGGGAGCGGCGGGGCAGGCATGCCCGCGCCGGTGCGTCCGTCCTAAGGTGACCTACCGTCGTCCTGTTTGTGGCTGCACTTCTATAACTGACGATCGGTTGAGGGGAAACATCCGATGGATATCGCCGAACTGCTTGCCTTCTCGGTGAAGAACAAGGCGTCCGACTTGCACCTGTCCGCGGGCCTGCCGCCGATGATCCGCGTGGATGGCGACGTTCGCCGCATCAACATCCCGGCGCTGGAACACAAGCAGGTGCACGCGCTGATCTACGACATCATGTCGGACAAGCAGCGCCGCGACTACGAAGAATTCTACGAGACCGATTTCTCGTTCGAGATTCCCGGCCTCGCGCGCTTCCGCGTCAACGCGTTCAACCAGAACCGTGGCGCTGGTGCGGTGTTCCGTACCATTCCTACCGAAGTGCTGACCCTGGATGACCTGGGCTGCCCGAAGGTATTCCGCGAACTGATCGAGCAGCCGCAGGGCCTGATCCTGGTGACAGGGCCGACCGGCTCGGGCAAATCGACCACGCTGGCGGCGATGGTCGATCACATCAACAAGAACGAATACGGTCACATCCTCACCATCGAGGATCCGATCGAATTCGTGCACACCTCGCAAAAGTGCCTGGTCAACCAGCGCGAAGTGCACCGCGACACGCACGGCTTCAACGAGGCGCTGCGCTCGGCACTGCGCGAAGACCCGGACTACGTGCTGGTGGGCGAGTTGCGCGACCTGGAAACCATTCGCCTGGCGCTGACCGCCGCGGAAACCGGCCACTTGGTGTTCGGCACCCTGCATACCAGCTCGGCGGCCAAGACCATCGACCGCATCATTGACGTGTTCCCCGCCGGTGAAAAGCCGATGGTGCGCTCGATGCTGTCCGAATCGCTGCGTGCGGTGATTTCACAGTCGCTGCTGAAAAAGGTGGGCGGCGGCCGTATTGCTTCGCACGAGATCATGGTGGGCATCCCTGCCATCCGCAACCTGATCCGCGAGGACAAGGTGGCGCAGATGTATTCCTCGATCCAGACCGGCCAGCAATACGGCATGCAGACGCTGGACCAGAACCTGCTCGACCTGGTGAAGCGCGGCCTGGTGACGCGCCAGCAGGCGATCGGGTATGCGAAGAACAAGGAAGTGTTCAAGTAAGACAGAAGCGGGGCGTTTGCGGCCTCGTTCTGATGCAGGTTCTTAGGGGAGAGCGCCATGAGCGAATTCGACTTCACATCATTTTTAAAGCTGATGGTCCACAAGAAGGCTTCGGACCTGTTCATTACCGCCGGCGTGGCGCCGTCGATGAAGGTGCAGGGGCGCGTCGTGCCGATCACCCAGAGCCCGCTGTCGGCGCAGCAGTCGCGCGACATGGTGATCAACGTGATGACGCCGGCGCAGCGCGAGGAATTCGAAAAGACCCACGAGTGCCAGTTCGCGATTTCCGCGCAGGGCGTGGGGCGTTTCCGCGTGTCCTGTTTCTATCAGCGCAACTGCGTGGGCATGGTGCTTCGCCGCATCGAGTCGAAGATTCCCTCCATCGAAGAACTGGGCCTGCCGCCGGTCATCAAGCAACTGGCCATGACCAAGCGCGGCATCATCATCTTCGTGGGTGCGACCGGTACGGGTAAGTCGACCTCGCTCGCGTCGATGGTGGGCTACCGCAACCAGAATTCGACCGGTCACATCATTACCATCGAAGACCCGATCGAATACGTGCACAAGCACGAAGGCTGCATCATCACCCAGCGCGAACTGGGCATCGATACCGACAGCTGGGAAAACGCGCTGAAGAACACCTTGCGCCAGGCACCCGACGTGATCCTGATCGGCGAAGTGCGTACCCGCGAAACGATGGAGTACGCGATCAACTTCGCCGAAACCGGCCACCTGTGCCTGTGTACGCTGCACGCCAACAACGCCAACCAGGCGATTGACCGCATCCTGCACTTCTTCCCGGAAGACCGGCGCCAGCAGCTCTTCATGGATTTGTCCTTGAACCTCAAGGGCATCGTGGCGCAGCAGCTGATTCCGACGCCGGACGGCAAGGCGCGGCGCGTGGCGATGGAAGTGATGCTGGGCACGCCGCTGGTGCAGGACTACATCCGCCAAGGCGAGATCCACAAGCTCAAGGAAGTGATGAAGGAGTCGACCAACCTCGGCATGATGACCTTCGACCAGAACCTGGTGCAGCTCTACCAGGCCGGCGAGATCAGCTACGAAGATGCCCTGCGCCACGCCGACAGCGCGAACGAAGTGCGCCTGCGCATCAAGCTGTCGCAGGGCGGCGATGCGCACACCTTGTCGCAGGGTCTGGAAGGTGTCGAGCTGGAGGAAGATCGCTCCAACCAGCAAGGTGGCAGCGGGTTCCTGCGTCGTTGAATTTGCGGTCGCTGGCCGGCTGCCCAACGCAAAAAAAAGGAGCCGAAAGGCTCCTTTTTTTGTTGCGATCAACGGATCACTTCAATTCCGTGTGCGTGGTGATGATCAATCCCTGATCGCCCATCTTCACGCTGCCGCCGATGGCCTTGATGTGCGCGGCTTCCGATTCCATCGCCGCGAACTGCGCCTTGGTGCTGGCCAGGGTCGCATCGGTGTTCTTCTGGTCGCCCTGCGGGTCGCTGCTGTCCGGGTTGGCGGCGGCCGCCATGCTGGCTGCGGTTTCCGCGCGCTGCTCCAGCAGGTGAATCCAGTTGGCATACATGTCGCCGTCCAGATGCATGCGCATCAGGTCGCCGGTGTCGCCGCCGGGCTGCTTGAGCAGGTCGGCCAGCTTGTCGCTCTCGTCGGCGCCGCCCATGGCAACGCCCAGCGATTTGGCGCCCATCGCGGCCCAGCCCGATTCGCCCAGTGCATTGGTGAGCTGGGCGGGCAATGCCGCCGGCTTGCCGTCGTCGCTGAGTTTTACGCCGGCGATCAGCGGGCTGGTGACCTGCGCCATGGCCAGCAGGCCGGCGGGGTTGTTGGTGCCGATGACCACGCGGCCGGAAAACTTCGGCATGCCGCCATTGGGGTTGGGGGTGTAGCTGTCGAGCGCCACGTGCAGGCCCAGCAAGTCGCCGATCGGCGGTACGGCCGCCTTCTGCACGGTTTCGCCGAGACTGCTGAAGCTTTCGTTGAGGTTTTCCAGCATCGGGCAGCTGAACGGCTTGGCCGCTACCGCATCGGCCTGGGCGCCCCAGAAGCTGCGCAAGGTGCTCATCGGCAGGGCCACGCTCACTTCAAAAGGAGCGGTAGGTTCGCTACCGAGGCCCGGCAATTCGACTTTCAGTCCGTTGAAGGCGCTGATGATGTCGCCGGCCAGCGAGACATCGAAGCGCATGTCGCGATGTTTGTCGTCGAGCGTGGTGTAGCCCATGCTCACTTGCGGCACGCGGGCGGCGATGCGATTGGCATCGGTCTGGCAGGTGGCCGGTACCTGGATCAGGTTGGCTACCGGTTCGCCGGTCTTGGCCGATTCGGTTTGGGCGCGGGCCTTGAGCAGGGCAAGCGCCAGCGGGTCCTGCCCGCCGGTAGCCAGCGGCAGCAGCTTGGTCAGGTCCACCTCGCCTACGGCCCATTTGGCGTAGCCCTTGGCCTTGGCCAGCTCGGTGAGGGTATCGCTGTCCTGCAGGCTCTTGGCCGGGCGGTCCAGGCCCAGCACCTGGCGCAGCAAGGGCTGGGCGGCGTCGTCCGGCAACATGGCCAATACGGCCTGCTTGCCGACCACGGCGATGATGAATTGCAGGTGGGAGGTCGGCGCCACGTAGCGCTGGTAGCTTTGCGTACCCAGCGTAACCACGTCGAACTTCTTGCCGTAGTCGCTCTGGATCTTGGTGACGAAATTCTGGAACGCCTGGGTATCGGCCAACGACACGCGCAGCACCGGCGAAAGGCCCATGCCGTAGAACGCGGCATATCCCTTGGGATCGATGCCGATGTTCTGGATCACCTGGGCCGTGGTCTTGCCGTCGAATTCGCCAGCCACCGTGCGCAGGTATTTGGCCATGTCCGGATCGGTGGCCTGCAGCTGGTCGGCTTGCGCCTTCATCTGCGCGACCTGCGCGGGCATTTCGGCATCGACCTGGGCGAAGATCGCCTGGCGCGTGTCGTTGTCGAGCGCGTCGAGATTGGCCAATACGTAAGGGGTATCCGCCGGCACGAAGGCCAGGGGGGCATCCTTGTCTTTGTGCGAGCAGGCGGCCAGCATCAAGCCGGACAGCGCCAGCGCCAGCACGCGCTTGTGTCTACGCATAATCATCCCCGGAAGGTGTCGTTTTAACGGCGGCATTATGCCTGCTTTACGGCTGCAACGCCTGCCCGGGATGAGACACTGCGCCTTTATCGCGCCAGCATTTCGCCCAGCACGGCCATGCGCACGAAGACCCCGTTGCCCACCTGTTCCAGGATGCGCGACTGTGGTCCGTCGGCGACATCGGGCGCAATTTCCACGCCGCGGTTGATCGGTCCGGGGTGCATTACCAGGCAACCGCGCGCGGCCTTCGCCAGACGGCGGGTATCCAGGCCGTATTCGCGGAAGTAGGCGGCCTCGTCGGGCAGCTCGATGCTGGCCATGCGCTCTTTCTGCAGGCGAAGCATGATCGCCGCATCGGCGCCTTCGATGGCCTGGTCGAAGTTGTCGTAGAACTTGCAGGTGGGGAATTCGGCCTGGTCGGGCATCAGCGAGGCCGGACCACAGAGGCGGATTTCCTTGGCGCCGAGCTTGCTGAAGGCATGCACGTCCGAACGCGCCACGCGGGAGTGTTTTACGTCCCCGCAGATCACCACGGTGAGCCGGCTGAAATCCGGCCGGTGCTGGCGGATGGTCAATGCATCGAGCAGGCCCTGGGTAGGGTGCGCGCGGTTACCGTCGCCAGCGTTCACCACCGATACGCCGCTCATCGCGTGGCGCACCAGTTCGTCCGGCGTGCCCGAGACCTTGTGGCGCACGACGATCGCGTCCAGGTGCATGGCTTCGAGCGTGTGCAGGGTGTCGAACAGCTCCTCGCCCTTGGCGGTGGAAGAGAACGCGATGTCGAAGTTGATCACGTCCGCACCGAGCCGGCGCGCAGCCAGTTCGAAGGAGGTGCGCGTGCGCGTGGACGGCTCGAAGAACAAGTTGAGGATGGTACGCCCGTTGAGCAGATCCAGCTTGCGCGTGCCGTGCGCGCAGGCATCGCGCATGGTGATGGCGCGATCGAGCAGGCGCTCGATGCATTCGCGGGGCAGGTTTTCCAGCGTGGTGAGGTGGCGCAGGCGTGGAATCATGGTGACCAACTGGCTCTTGTTATTCGAGATGTGGGGAACGGTTCAAGGAACGCCGGCTGTTTCGTGCAACCAGCGCTCGAGAATCACCGCGGCGGCTTCGGCATCGATCTGCGTAGCGTCGCGGCGGCGCTTCAGCCCGGCAGCGCGCGCGTGGGCAAAGCGTTGCGAGGCTTCGCGTGAGCTGTTGCGTTCGTCGATCAGCAGCACCGGCACCTGATAGCGCTCTTGCAGGTGTTCGGCAAAGCGGCGCGCTCGCTTGCTGGCGGGCTGTTCATCGCCTTCCAGGGTGAGCGGCAGGCCGACCACCAGCGCATCGGGCTGCCATTCGCTGCGCAGCGAATCCAATGCAGGCCAATCGGGCACGTCGTCGCGCATCGCTATAGTGGTGATGCCGCGAGCGCTTGCCGTCAGCCGGTTGCCGACCGCGACGCCGATCAGTTTGCTGCCGACGTCGAAGCCGAGCGCGCAACTCATGCGTGGCCCGCGTAGCCAGGCAATTGAAGTGGGTCAACGCCGACCAGGCCGGCGGCTGCGCTCCAGCGCTCCTCCAGCGGAGTGTTGAACACCACCCGTTCGTTGGCCTCGGCAGTCAGCCAGGTGTTGTCTTTCAGCTCCTGCTCCAGCTGGCCGGCGCTCCAGCCCGAGTAGCCCAGTGCCATCAGCGCCTGTCGCGGGCCTTCGCCGGCCGCCATGGCGACCAGGATGTCGCGCGAGGTGGTTACCGACCAGTCGCCGTTGATGCGATAGCTGGATTCCCAGTGGCCGTGCTCGCGGTGCAGCACGAAGCCGCGTTCCTGCTGCACCGGTCCACCGATCAGTACCGGTGCGTCGGCCAGTTCGTGGTCGGCGCAATCGAGCTTCATTTGCGCCAGTACGTCGCCGAAGCGGTATTCGGAAAGCTGGTTGACCAGCAACCCCACTGCACCGTCTTCGTCGTGCTGGCAGACGAAGGCCACGCCGCGGGAAAACGGCGGCTCGGCCAAGCTGGGCATGGCGATCAGGAACTGTCCGGCAAGCGAGGGGGGCGTGATGGGTCGCATGATTCCATTGTAAGCGCTGGGGCCGGTTCCGTCTGCTGAACCGAAGGGATCATGACAGGCGCAGGTTATCGGAGTGTCATCTGAATGTGATTAGGATGGTCGTTCGTCCGACACTCGCGGCAAACCCGGGTTCCCATGAAGCCTTCCCGTTGGCTGGTCCTGTTCGCATCCATTCTGGCGGTTCCGACCGTGGCGATAGCCAGGCACGACCGCGCCGGCAGCGGCCTGGCCGATGCCACCGTCATGATCATTCGCCATGCCGAGAAGCCTGTAAGCGGTCCTGGGCTGACGCCGCAAGGCGAGGCGAGGGCGCAGGCGTATGTCGGGTACTTCGAGCATTTCGAGCTGGATGGAAAGCCCATGCCGCCGGATGCGCTGTACGCGACGGCCGATTCGAAATCGAGCATGCGCCCGCGCCTGACCATCGCGCCGTTGAGTCAGGCGCTGGGGCTGTCGATCGACAGCCGCTTCACCGATAAACAGACCAGGGAAATCGCGGACGCACTGCGGACCGAGGCGCACGGGAACCGCGTGCTGATCGCCTGGCACCACGGCGAGATTCCCAGGCTGATTCGCGATCTGGGCGGAAACTCGACGGCGCTGATTCCTGGCGACAAGTGGCCTTCGGATGTGTTCGGGTGGGTGGTGGTGCTGCAGTACGATCACCAGGGAAAGCTGGTTTCCTCGCAGGTGGTGCACGAACACCTGATGCCTGACGACCAGTGAGTTGCCGGCACCCAGAACGGTAGGCAATTACCGTGTCTTCAGCACATCCCCGGGCTGAAACTGCCACGTCCGCGTGATGTAGAGAATATCCACCTTTTCCTTGTTGTCCGGCGGCAGTGGAGGAAACGGCGCGCACAGCCTCACGATGGCTTCGGCCGCCTTGTCGATGATCGCGTGGCCGGAGCTTTGCGTAACGTCGATGCTGTGCACGGTGCCGTCGCGATTGAGGCCGACGGTAAGGATCACGTCGCCATGCAGATGCTGTTCGCGTGCCTGCTCGGGATAGTTGAGATTGCCCACCCGCTCGACCCGATCCACCCAGCCGCGCATATAGGCCGCGTACGCGTATTCCTTGGTGCTGGCGGAGATGAACTTCTTGTGCGGGCGCTTGGCGTACGCCTGGCTCTGATCGCGCACTTCCGCCGCAAGCTGCGCGGCCTCCTGTTCGATGCGGTCTTCGTCTGCGCTCGATGCGGTGTCGCGCGCATCTTTGGCAGTGTCGCTGTTGACGCTGAAGTCCGCGTTGCCGCTGGTGGTCAGCATGCGTTGATCGGTCGCCTGCTGTGGCGAGGGCGTGGCGGCGTCGACCTGTTGCGGCGCCGTGCCGGGCGTGGGCTTGGGTAACAAGCCGGAGATGGGCTGCGAGGGGCGCGAGGCCTTGTTGCTGTCGCCGCCGCCCTGGTTGTTGGCCTGACCGAGAAAGTCGGCCTTGTCCGGTGCTTCGTTGTTGGCCACGTTGACCAGAGTCACGTCCAGCGTAGGCAGGGCGGGACGGGTGGCGACATAGCTGATGCCGATGCCGAACAGCAGCAGGCCATGTACCAGCAGCGAGAAAATGAAAGTGGCCCCGATCTTGTTGTCGCCGGGACGGTGGGCAACGGCATTCAAACGGTTTTCTCGATCGCGTCGAACAGCAATCCGGCAATATTAAGCCCGAACTGCTTGTCCAGTTCGCGCACACAGGTCGGCGATGTGACGTTGATCTCGGTCAGGTAGTCGCCGATCACGTCCAGGCCCACGAAACGCAATCCGCGGCGGCGCAGCTCGGGGGCGACCTCGGCGGCGATCCAGCGGTCGCGCTCGCTCAGCGGCACGCCTTCGCCGCGGCCGCCGGCGGCGAGGTTGCCGCGGAATTCGTCGCCCTGCGGGATGCGCGCCAGGGCGTACGGCACCGGTTCGCCGTCGATCAGCAGGATGCGCTTGTCGCCGGCGCTGATCTGCGGGATGAATTTTTGCGCGATGGCGAATTGACGGCCTTCGCCGTGCGCGTTGCCGCCGATCAGCGTTTCCAGCATCGAGTTGAGATTCTTGTCGCCGGCCTTCACCCGGAAGATCCCGCGGCCACCCATGCCGTCCAGCGGTTTGAGCACGGCATCGCCGTGTTCGGCCACGAATTGGCGCAGTTCGGCCGGGTCCCGGGCTACCAGGGTGGGCGCCATGCACTGAGGGAACTGGGTGGTGAACAGCTTTTCGTTGCAATCGCGCAGGGCTTGCGGGCGGTTGATCACCTGCACGCCGGCGCGCTCGGCCGCTTCCAGCACCATGGTGTCGTAGATGAACTGCGCGTCGACCGGCGGGTCCTTGCGCATCAGCACGACGTCCAGGGTCCGCAGGTCGGTCCAGCGGGCCTCGCCGAGGGTGAACCAGTCGCTCGGGTCGTCCTTTACGGTCAGAGATCGCAGGCGCGCCCAGGGGGCGCCGTCGCGCAGGGCCAGGTCGCCTTGTTCCAGGTAATAAAGGTGATATCCGCGCCGGGCGGCCTCCAGCAGCATGGCGAAGGTCGTGTCCTTGGCGATCTTGATGGCGCCGATGGGGTCCATCAGCACGGCGACCGAGCGGGGCATGGGGAGTCCGGTAACCAGGGGAGGGGTGTGCATGGTCGCCGAGGAGGTCCGGGTGCGGCAAGGCGCCTCGTGCCTCGGCGAGGCGTCGGGAAAGGCGCGGATGGTCATAAATGTGCCAACTTGCGTCACACGTCCGGTCGTCGCGGGTTCCGCTGCCCAGGCCTGGCGGCGCGCCAGCCCTCCCTGGCGCGCGGGAAAAGCCGGTGCGGGGCAACGGGCGCAGTTTGCACGCCCCTTGCATGGTTCAAGATTTGACGGTGATCAAGATCACGTTTGTAAAGATCGACCAAACTACAGGGGTGGGCGCTAAGAGTGGTTGCTGTAAGCGATTTTTCCTTGACGGAAGACCGTGCAGGCAGTAAACAGCAACGACGGAGCGCCCTGACGAAGATCAGGCGTCTTAATAATGTTCTGCAGGATTTTTCATCAGCATCGGGTGGCGGCCCTTGGCCTTCATCTGCATGCCGTACCTGAGCCTGGGGCAGGCCACAGGGGGGTTAAGTGAACTTGAACGTAGGTACGAACGGCTTGGCCGGTCTGAAGGTCATGGTTATCGATGACTCCAAGACCATCCGCCGAACGGCGGAAACCTTGCTGAAAAAGGAAGGCTGCGACGTGCTGACCGCCGTCGACGGCTTCGAAGCGCTGGCCAAAATTTCTGACCAGAAACCGGCGATCATCTTCGTGGACATCATGATGCCGCGACTCGACGGTTATCAGACCTGCGCGCTGATCAAGAACAATCCGCAATTCCGATCGACGCCAGTGATCATGCTGAGCTCGAAGGACGGGCTGTTCGACAAAGCGCGCGGTCGCATCGTCGGCGCCGAGCAATATCTCACCAAGCCGTTCACTCGCGATGAACTGCTGGGTGCTATCCACCGCCATGTCACCTCCACGGTTTAACCTCCGTGAAGACAAGCTCTAAAGGGGGAGCTGTGGCCAATATTCTCATCATCGACGATTCGCCGACCGACGTGCGCGTGTTCACCACGCTGCTCGAGCGGGCGGGGCATCGGGTCGATGCCGTCAACAATGCCGAGGACGGCATCGAGCGCGTGCGTATCACGCGCCCGGATCTGGTCATCATGGACGTCATCATGCCGGGCATGAACGGCTTCCAGGCTACGCGCACGCTCACGCGCGATCCGGAAACCGCTGGCGTACCGATCGTCATCATCACCACCAAATCAATGGAAACCGACCGCGTGTGGGGCATGCGCCAGGGCGCCAAGGCTTTCATCACCAAGCCGGTGAACGAGAAAGAACTCCTCGCCTGTATCGACGAGCTGCTGCCCAAAGCGGCCTGAGGTGACGAACGTGAACGCAACAGTCGCCCAGAGCCCGTTCGAAATCCTTGCCCGCTACGAGCGTCTCTCGCTCGCGCATGCGTCCGGCACGCAGGAGCGCTTCGAGGCGCCCGGGCTGTGGCGCGGCATCGGCTACCGCTCGGGCAGTCACTTGTTCGTGAGCGGTATCGAAGAGATCAACGAACTGCTGGCCGTGCCCACGCTGACCCCGGTACCCGGCACCAAGCCGTGGCTGATGGGCGTGGCGAACGTGCGCGGCAACCTGATGCCGGTGATCGATCTGGCGCGATTCCTGTTCAGCGAACGCACCCAGCATTCCGAGCGCACGCGCCTGCTTGTGATTCGCCAGGGCAACGGCAACGTGGCGCTGATGGTGGACGAAGTATTCGGCCAGCGTACGGTGGATGTGGAACAGCGCCGCGAAGCGGAGCCGGAAGACGACCCGCGCCTGACGCGGTTTGTCGAGGACCGGGTGGAAGTGGACGGGCAGCGCCTAGCCATGTTCAGCATGGGCCGATTGGTGCGCGCGCCGGATTTTCGCCAGGCGGCGACCTGATGGGTGCGAAGGGCCGGTGCCGGATTGTGGGCCGGATAAGAGGCGAGGGGCCTCGGTATTTTCGAGCCGGCGAGCGGGTAGCCGGTGAGCTGTGACGGATGAGGTGAAAGCATGAGTACTACAGGGGGCGTCGGCAAGGAACGGATCTACACCGTTCTGTTCATCTGTCTCGTGGTGTCGATTGGTGTGGCGGTCGTGGACTTCTTCCTGCTGAACGCCAAGAACGGCGAGGATCGGCAGGCCATCGCGTTGACCACGCAGATTCAAGTGTTGTCGCAGCAGACGGCCAAGTACGCGCTGGAAGCGTCCGGCGGTAACGCCGATTCGTTTGCGGAGCTGGAAAATGCTCGCGACACCATCGATTCGGCCGTCCATCGGCTGCTTAGCGGCGACCCCAAGACGGGGATGACGCCGTATGCGGACGTCAATCCCAAGCAGACCACGCCGGCGGGCCGTGCCGTGAACAAGCTGGCGGGCGCATGGAAGTCGCTCGACGCGGATATCGGCAGGATCCTTTCCAACAAGGCGGTCGTGCTCGATTCCTCGCAGCGCGCCGACGACCTGTCCAAGCAGTTGCCGCTGCTCAACTCCAACATGGAGCAGGTGGTCAACATCCTGCAGCAGCACAAAGGCACCAGCGTCGACGAAATGCTGGGCGCCTCGCGCCAGATGGTGCTGGCTGACCGCATCATCCGTCGCGTGCAGGAGGTGCTGCAGGGCGGCGAGTCCGAGCAGGCTTCCGCCGATGGCCTGTCGCGCGACGCGCAGAGCTACGACGAAGTGCTCAAGGGCCTGCTGCAAGGCAATCAGGCCATGGGCGTGCAACAGCTGGGCGATGCCAATGCGCGCAAGATCCTGTCCCAGATGCAGGGCGACTGGGACAAGCTGAGCGACCCCGTTTCCAAGCTGGTGGCGGCTGCAAGCAACATCGCCGAAGTGAAGAGCGCCGGCAACCAGGCCTCGCTGGATTCGTCCAACGTGCTGCTGCGCGCCAACGACGTCGCCGACATGATCGGCCAGCTGCCGCTGCGCCGCTGGTTCCCGAACGTGGCGCTGGGCGTGATCTTCGCCTTGGGCGCGCTGGCCTTCGCCTGCGCCCTGGTGTTCCAGTTCTACTTCGACCAGCGCCGCCGCTTCCGCGAGAGTGCCGAGCTGAACCAGCGCAACCAGGAGGCCATCATGCGCCTGCTGGACGAAATGGGTTCGCTCGCCGAAGGCGACCTGACGGTGAAGACCACCGTGTCCGAAGACATCACGGGCGCGATCGCCGACTCGGTGAACTACGCTATCGACGAATTGCGCACCCTGGTGACGACGATCAACGAAACCTCCGAGCAGGTGTCGTCGTCGGCACAGGAAACGCAGACCACCGCACGCCATCTGGCGGATGCCGCGCAGACCCAGGCGCACCGCATCAGCAACGCCACCACCGCGATCAACCAGATCGCGACCTCGATGGACGACGTGTCGAAGAACTCCGCCGAATCAGCCGACGTGGCCGAACGCTCGGTGCAGATCGCCTCGCACGGTGCCGAGGTGGTGCGCGAAACGATCTCCGGGATGGACTCGATCCGCGACCAGATCCAGGAAACCTCCAAGCGCATCAAGCGCCTGGGCGAGTCGTCGCAGGAAATCGGCTCGATCGTGGAACTGATCAACGACATTGCCGAACAGACCAACATCCTCGCCTTGAATGCCGCCATCCAGGCGGCCTCGGCGGGTGAAGCGGGCCGCGGCTTCGCGGTGGTGGCGGACGAAGTGCAGCGACTCGCGGAACGCTCCGCGAGCGCCACGAAGCGAATCGAAACGCTGGTGCAGACGATTCAGTCCGACACCAACGAAGCGGTGAATTCGATGGAGCAGACCACCGCCGAAGTGGTGGCCGGTGCGCGCAAGGCGGAAGACGCCGGCAGCGCGCTGGGCGACATCGAGCGCGTTTCGCACGATTTGTCCGCGCTGATTCAAAACATTTCCGCCGCCGCACGTCAGCAGTCCATCGCGGCGACGGATATCTCGCAATCCATGAACGCGATCCAGGAAATCACCTCGCAGACGTCGCAGGGCGCAAGCCAGACGGCGGAATCGATTGGTTATCTGGCACAGCTGGCAAGCGATCTGCGCCGTTCGGTGGCGCACTTCAAGTTGCCGGGTTGATTCGGGTTGGCATCGGTCCACAAACAATGAGGGCAACCTCGACGGTTGCGTTGTGCGTTAGGAACGCAGCCGCTGAGGGGGGCGCATGAGACTTCAAGATCACATCGATTTCACAACCCTGCAGTGGGTCAAGCCCGAGCTTGACGAGACGCTTGCGCTCGCGCGCCAGGCGCTCGAAACCTACGTGGACAATCCCGGCGAGCGCCAGGCCATGCGCTCGTGCGCAGACAGCCTGCACCAGGTGCAAGGCACCCTGCGCATGGTCGAGCTCTACGGCGCGGCCATGGTCTCCGAGGAAATGGAAACGCTGGCCATCGCGTTGCTCGAAGACCACGTGCTGCACCGGGAAGATGCATACGCCGCGCTGATGCGCGGACTGATGCAGTTGCCCGACTATCTGGAACGCCTCTCCAGCGGCCACCGCGACGTACCCGTCGTGCTGCTGCCTCTGCTCAACGAGTTGCGTGCCAGTCGCGAGCAGGAAGCGCTCAGCGAATCGGCGCTATTTACGCCCAATCTCGATACCCCGCTGCCGGCCCAGGCGCCGGCTGCTGCCCATGCCGCCGACGCCGCGCGCCACAAAGCCGAAATCGGCGAATTGCGCCTGCGCTTCCAGCAACAGATGCTGGCCTGGTTCCGCGGCCAGGGCGAGCAGAACCAGCTTACGGCGATGCGCAAAACGCTTACCGCGATTACCGCGCGCTGCGTAACCACGCCGGGCCGCCGCCTGTGGTGGATCGCTTCGGGTGTACTGGAAGGTCTCGATCAAGGGGCGCTGAAAAATCATGCCGCGGACGTGCGCCAGTTGATCGGCCGCGTCGACCGCAGCATCCGCCAGTTGATCGAGCAAGGCGAAGACAGCCTGCAAGGTGGCGACGCCGACGATCTGTCGCGCAAGCTGCTCTACATCGTGGCGCAGTCCAAGCAACGCAGTCCGCAGATGACGTTGCTTGCGCAGACCTACAATCTCGAAGGCCTGGTGCCCGATGCCACCGAGCTCGAGCACGCCCGCGGCTCGATGGCGGGCCACAACCGCGCACTGCTGGATTCGGTGGCGCGCGCGTTGAAGGACGACCTGCTGCGCGTCAAGGAATCGCTGGACCTGTTCCTGCGCCAGGCCGACGCGGATCCCTCGCGCCTGGGCGAGCAGGCCGAAGTGCTGGAGCGCGTGGGCGATACGCTCGGCATGCTGGCGCTCAACGTGCCGCGCCGGGTGATCAACGAGCAGCGCCGCGTGCTCGAAGAAGTGGCCAACCGCCTGCGCAGCCCTGACGAAGAATCGCTGCTCGACGTGGCCGGCGCGCTGCTGTACGTGGAAGCCTCGCTGGACGATCACATCGAAAGCCTGGGAGCGGACAACGCCCCGGCCGAAGAACAATCGCCCAGCATGCTGCCGCGCAGCGAGGCGCGACACATCCTGGCCGCGCTGATGAACGAAGCCGTGGCCAACACCGGCAAGGTGAAGAACGGCATCGTGGCGTTCGTGGAGTCGGGTTGGCAGCACGAGCAGCTCGATGGCATGCCGGCCCTGATGGACGAAGTCGCCGGCGCCATGCGCATGCTCTCCTCGCCGCGCCCTGCACAGATTGCCGAAGGCGTGGGTCGCTTCATCGGCAATGAACTGTGCGTGGACCAACGCGTGCCGAGCAGCGCGCAGATGGACCAGCTCGCCGATGCGCTGGCCGCCCTGGAGTATTACCTCGAAGCCGCGCGCGAACATCGTGGCGGACTCGAACACATCCTCGACGTTGCCGAACACAGCCTCGGCGGATTGGGTTACTGGCCGCCGCCGCTGGCCAAGGCCATGCCCGAACCGGTCGAGCAGGCGCCCGCGCGTGCCGAAGCACCGGCGCCGGTCCTCAACGAGCCGGTCAGCCTGGCGCACGGCGAAGATCCGAGCGATTTGTTCCTCGGCAGCAGCGAAACGCCGGCACCGCATGCGCACGACATCACCGGCCTGCACCTGGTCGAGACCGAATCCACGTCGCACGCCTCGGCAGGCGACGGCGATGGCCATTGGATCGAGGTCGAAGAAGAAATCGAAGAGCAGGTCGCCGTGGCCGATCCGTTGGCAGCGACGGCCGGCTTCCAGGCCAGCACCGAAGGTATCGACGACGACATCCGCGAAATCTTCCTGGAAGAAATGCAGGAAGAGATCAACAACCTGCACCAGGCCCAGCACAGTTGGATGGCCGATCCCAGCCAGCTCACCGAGCTGACGCCGATCCGCCGCTCGTTCCACACGCTGAAGGGTTCCGGCCGCCTGGTCGGCGCCAGCGTGCTGGGCGAATTCTCCTGGCACATCGAGAACATGCTCAACCGCGTGTTGGATGGCACGATCCCTCCGCACGACGGCGTGCAGGCGCTGGTTGGCCATGCCATCCACGCGCTGCCGCAGCTGCTGGGGATGCTGAAGGACGGCGTGCTGCCGACGGCGCCGCTCAGCGCGATCATGCACACGGCCGATCAGCTTGCTGCCGGCGAACAGGCAGGCGTGGAGCAATTCACGACTGGCGGCAGCACCGAAACCGTGCGTCGCACCGTGCGTCGCCGGGTACCGCGCGTGGATGCCTCGATCGAAGCCATTCCGGTTGCCACCCATACCGAACATTCCGTGGCCGCTTTGCATCCGGTGGAAGCGGAGTCGGTATCGCACGTGGAATCCGTGCACGAACCGGTATTGCCGCCCGTCGATCCGGTGCTGCTGGAAATTCTACGCAGCGAAGTGGCGCAATACCTGCAGATCATCCGCAATGCAGTGACCTTCGCTGGCGACGAATTGCCGGTGGAAGACAGCCTGCTGCGTGCCGTGCACACCTTGCACGGCGCGATCGCGATGGTCGAGATTCCGCTGCTGATGCATCTGCTGTCGCCGCTGGAAAGCCTGCTCAAGCGTCTGCGCGCCGCCGGTCAACCGCTGTCGACCGAAGGCGTGCGCCTGCTTCGTCAAAGCGCCGATGTGGTTGACGAGGTGATGGCGCAGTTCGATGCGCCCCATCCGCAGCTGCCCGACGCCTCCGCGCTCATCCAGCGGCTGGAGCAATTGCGCGATCATCAGCCCGAACCGCAGATGGCGCACGTCGTGTTCGAGTCCCGCCATGCCGAGTCGGAATCCCTTGCCGGGGATTTGCATCCGGAAGAACACGCCGAACACATCGAATTCGAGCATCCTGCAAGCACCGCACACGACGCGGCGGCCGAACACGTCGAAGCGGCGTCCGCGGACGAAGACGAACCGGCCCAGGCGCCGGCTCACCACGGCGAAGAGCCGCTGGCCGATCACGACGAGGCCGATTGGCTTGCAGCGTTGTCTGCCTTTGAGCCGGGCGAAGCCGCCGAGCCGGCCAAGGAAGAAGCGAAAGATACGGTTCAGCCGCTGCAACACCGCGAACCTGCGCCCAGTGCGGAAGAGGAAGATTTCGCCGCACTGCTCGCCAGCCTCGAAGCGTTGGAGCCGGATCACCTGGCTGCCGCCGAGCCCGTCAACGAAGACGCTGCACCGGTGGAGCACAGTCTCGACATCGATCCTCTGGCCGCGAACGAGCCGGTCGAGGACGAGGCACCGAATGCACTGCTCGACGCGGTTCCGGCCGCCGAAGAGCCGGCTGCGGAAGAAAAGGCTGATACCGAAGAGGTCAGCGCCGAACAGGCACGCGTCGATGGGACTGACGTCGAAGAAGCCGGCAGCGTAGAGGCTGGTATCGAAGAAGCCGCCCATCACGAACCTGCTCCGCACGTCGAGCCCTTGCTCGATGAACCTGCGGCAGAAGTTTCAAGCGAACCCGAGCCGGTCGCGGAAGCCGATGCTACGCATCAGGCGGAACCCGCGATGGCCAGCGACGCTGTCCACGAGGCGGAAGCCGCCGCTGCACCGGAGGCTTTGCTCGGCTTCGGTCACATCGATCCGGATCTGCTGGAAATCTTCAGCGAAGAAGCGCGCGAAATCCTGGACGACGCCGACGGCATTCTGGCCAAGTGGCATGCCGAACCGGCCGAGGTTTCCCACGTGCATGGCTTGCTGCGTGCGCTGCACACCCTCAAGGGTGGCGCACGCATTGCTGGCGTCACGCCGATCGGCGATCTCAGCCACGCGATCGAAAGCCTGCTGGAGCGTTCGCACAACATCGATCCGCAGCGCACCGGTCCGCTGATCGGTACGCTCGAGGCTGCGTTCGACCAGTTGCACGGCATGACGCAGCTCGTGTCGCAAGGCAAGGGCATTGCGTACCCGCAAGCCATGATCGAGCGCCTGCAAGGCGGCACGGCGACCACTGAGGCACCGGTCGGCGAAGCTGCAGCCGAAGCGCACGTGCAAGAGCCGGTCGCCGCCGTGCGGCCTCCGCTGCCGGAGGTCGAGCTGCCTTCGCTGCTGCCCGCCGAGGAACAACTTTCCGAAGAAGCGGCACGCACCGCGCAGGAACAGATCCGTGTACGCGCCGATCTGCTCGACAGCCTCGTCAACAACGCCGGCGAGGTGGCCATCTATCGTTCGCGCCTGGAGCAGCAGGTTTCGGCCTACCGCTTCAACCTGGTCGAACTGGAACAGACGGTATCGCGTCTGCGCGGCCAGTTGCGCATGCTGGAAATCGAAACCGAAGCGCAGATCATCGCGCGCTTCCAGCGTGAACACCGCGAAGCCGGCATGAACGTGTTCGATCCGCTCGAGCTCGACCGTTTCTCCCAGTTGCAGCAGTACTCGCGTGCGCTGGCCGAATCGGTGTCGGACTTGGTCTCGATCCAGAACATGCTGGACGAACTCACCCGTCAGGCGGAAACGCTGCTGATCCAGCAGTCGCGCGTGAGTTCCGAACTGCAGGAAGGTCTGCTGCGCACCCGTATGCTGCCGTTCGACACCATGGTGCCGAACCTGCGCCGTACGCTGCGTCAGGCCGCACAGGAAGAAGGCAAGAGCGCCCAGCTGTACGTGGAAGGCGCGCACGGCGAAATGGATCGCAACCTGCTCGATCGCATCAAGGCGCCGTTCGAGCACATGTTGCGCAACGCCGTCGCGCACGGTATCGAATCGCCGGACGATCGCCGCAAATTCAACAAGCCCGAAGAAGGCGCCGTGCGCATTCGCGTGGCGCGCGAAGCCACCGAGGTGGTGGTGCGCGTCAGCGACGACGGTCGCGGCCTGGATCGCGAAGCGATCCGCAACCGCGCCATCGAGCGCGGCCTGGTGCGTTCGGAAACCCGCCTCAGCGACGACCAGTTGCTGGCCCTGATCACCCAGACCGGCTTCTCCACTGCCAGCACCGTGACCCAGCTGGCCGGTCGCGGCGTGGGCATGGACGTGGTGGCCAACGAGATCAAACAGCTCGGCGGCTCGCTGGCGATCGAATCGCGCCAGGGCGAAGGCACCACCTTCGTGCTGCGCCTGCCCTTCACCCTCGCGGTGACACAGGCGATCCTGGTACGTATCGGCGAATCCACTTTTGCCATTCCGATGACCTCGGTGCAGGGCGTGGCCCGCATCAGTCCGGACGAGCTCGCGCAGCGGATGTCGGAAGACAATCCGCAGTTCGAGTACAACGGCGAGGAATTCGGCATCCACGATCTGTCCGAACTACTGGGCCTGGCCGCCGGGCACGTAGGCGACGAAGAACAACTGCCGCTGTTGCTGACCCGTTCGGGCGACCTGCGCGCCGCGATTCGCATCGACGCCGTGATCGGTTCGCGCGAAATCGTGGTGAAGTCGGTCGGTCCGCAGGTGAGCTCGGTGCCGGGCATTCTCGGCGCCACCATCATGGGCGACGGCTCGGTGCTGGTGATTCTGGACCTGGCCCCGCTGGTGCGTCACGGCCTCAGCCGCCGCGAACAGCGGCTGGCCGAGGGCGCGTCGTATGCGACCGTCGCACCAGTGATCGAAGACGTGCGTACGCGTCCGCTGGTGATGGTGGTGGACGATTCGATCACCATGCGCAAGGTCACCGGACGCGTGCTGGAACGCCACGAATACGAAGTGGAAACCGCGAAGGACGGCCTCGACGCCATCGAGAAGCTGCACGAGCGCGTGCCCGACCTGATGCTGCTCGACATCGAAATGCCGCGCATGGACGGCTACGAACTGGCGACGCAGATGAAGGCCGATCCGCGCTTCCGCGACGTGCCGATCATCATGATCACCTCGCGTACCGGCGAAAAGCACCGCCAACGCGCTTTCGATATCGGCGTGGAGCGCTATCTCGGCAAGCCGTACCAGGAAGCCGAGCTGTTGGCGCAGATCAGCGAAGTGCTGGAGCTGCACGTGCGGGAGCCGGTGAATGAGTAAGCGCCTCGCGCTTTTTTTCGATGACGCTGAGCTGGGTGGTCTGTTGCGTACCGCGCTCTCCGAGCACGGTGCGCTGATTGCACACGAAGGCCCGCTGAGCAGCTTCGAGGAAACCAAGCTGCGCGAGACCGGCGTGGATGTGCTGGTGGTCAATCTGGATGATGCCGTCGACGATGCCACGCTCGATCGCATCTACGGGTTGATCGAATCCGGCGACATCCCGGTGGTGTTCAACGATGCGCAGGCCAGTCGCGCTCTCGAAGGCTGGGATCGCGCTCGCTGGGCCCGTCACCTGGCGGCCAAAGCGCTCGACAGCGGAACCATCGATCCGCCGCGGCCCGAGAATGCGCGGGAGATCGACACACCCGTTGCGCCACAGCCCGAAGAACAGCCGACGTGGCACGAACCGCAAGCGGAACTGCCTGCTGCAGAGCTGGAGCCGGAGACGGAACCCTCGTTGGAGCCGGTCGCGGATACGTGGACGGGCGAGCAAAGCCACGAAGCTCCCTTGGAGCATGGCGAACTTGAAGCCGAGTCGGAGACGCTGGCTGCCGAGCTGGAGGCTCTGCTCGCTTCCGGCGAAGTGGCTGAACAGGTGGAGGAGCAGTTCGGTTCCGGCCTGAAGTACAGCGCCGATGACGAGCTGCCAGCGCTGCACGATGGCCATTTCGGCTGGGAAGATCCGACCCCGGCCCCCGTCGCTGCCCCTGCGGCGAAGATTTCCGCCGAACCCGAGCCGGTAGCCGAGCTTTCCGAGCACGCCCCCGTTGCCGCCGCACCAGCGTTCCACATCAACCTGGACCATCTCTCGCTCGCCGACGTGGGCGAGGAGTTCAAGGCGCCTGAGATCGAACGCGCGACCCTGGCACAGCAGACCATGGCGCCGACCGCGCCGGAATGGGGGTTCGTGGAAGAAGACGAGACCTCGACCGAGGCTGCCAAGCCTCATCAGCCGGTTGCCCTGGAGAAAGTCAGCCCCGCCGATTTTCTCGCGCCCAAGGTCGAGTCGACGGACGAAAGCGAGGCTCCGATCGAACCGGGCATGAGCCTGGAATTGGTGTCGCTCGAAGAAGCCGTGGCGCTCAAGCACGAATACGAGCCCTACGAGACGCATCTGCACGAACTGGATACGGCATTTGCACATTTGCTGGTGCTTGGCGCTGCACGCGACAGCGAAGTTTCGTTGTCCGCCTTCCTCGGTCAATTGCCTGGCGACCTGAAGCTGCCGATCTTGCTGACCCAGCACCAGAACCAGGGTGCGGCTGAAGAATTAGCGCAGTCGCTGGCCACGCAAAGTACGTTGCCGGTGAAAGTGGCTGCAACGGGAATGCGCGTACGAGCCGGCGAAGTGCTGGTGGTGCCGCGTGGACAACAGGTGCGGATACGACGCGACGGACACCTGGAAATGGTGGCCGCGAACGAGGACAGCAGCGAACAGGCGCCTTCGATCGACAGCAGCTTCACGATGGCGGCGAACGTGTTCGGCCGCGACGCACTGGCGATCGTCTTCGCCGGCAATGCCACTGATGCGGTGGCCGGCGCGCAGGCCATTCACGACCGCGGCGGTCAGGTGTGGGTCGAATCTTCAGTCCAGGATCGCTACAGCGACATGGTCAATGGTGTGCTGGCCGAGCGGCTGGCGAGTTTTTCAGGTTCGCCGCAGGAGTTGGCGGTGCGCCTGGTCGAGGACTTCCGATGAGCGAACAACCACTACCCCGCGAAATCCGCTGCGTGCTGGTACCGGTGGGCGATCTGCGCCTGCTGCTGCCCAATGCCACCGTGGCGGAAGTGATCACGCTCGCCACGCCCGAGCCGGTTGCCGGTGCACCGGACTGGCTGGTGGGGCGCATCGCCTGGCGCGGCTGGCGCGTGCCGTTGATCTCGTTCACCAAGCTCACCGGTGCACAGGAAGGCGATACCGAACTGAGTGTGCGCGTGGCCGTGCTCAAGGCCTTGGGCGACAATCCGGAACTGCCTTTCGTGGCAGTGCTGACGCAGGGTTTCCCGCGCCTGACGACGCTCAATGCCGAGCTGATCATTCCCACGCACGACGGCAAGCCTTTGCCGCGCGGTGTGAAAGCGCAGGTGCTTGTGCGCGATGACGTGGCGATGATTCCAGACCTGGAAGGCATCGAAAGCGACGTTTACGAGTTGCTGCAGCAGGCGAGCTAAATCCAGCTCGGGCTGATCGGGCGCACGGCGACGTTCAAAAATCGCCGTGTAACGCCTGCAACGCAGCAAGCGCTGCCAATCCCGCCGTTTCCGTACGTAAAATACGCGGCCCCAGGCGCAGCCCCTGGAAGCCTGCACCCTGCAATGCCGCCACGTCGCGGTCGCCAAGCCCGCCTTCCGGACCGACCACCAGCGTTCCACCGGCGGCGCCGAACCGCAGTTCCCGTGCGCGCAGCGCCCCTTCCGGCAATAGGGCCAGGCGCTGCGTCCCGTCATCGGGCAGGCCTTTGAGCCAATCCTGCAGCGGCTGCGCAGGAAGCACCTGCGGAATGCAAACGCGTCCGCTTTGTTCGCAGGCGCTGGCGGCCACGGCACGCCAGTGTTGCAGGCGCTTTTCGGCGCGGGAAGCGTCCAGTTTCACTTCGGAGCGCTCGGTAAACAAAGGCACGATGCGCGCCACGCCCAGTTCGGTGGCCTTTTGCACGATCAGGTCCATCTTTTCGCCGCGCGCCACGCCTTGTGCCAGGGTGAGCGGCAGCGGAGATTCGTTGTCGATCCGTTCGCGATCGTCGATGCGCACGACGACATCGCGTTTGCCGACCGACAGCAGTGTCGCGGTGTAGTCGTAGCCATCGCCGTTGAACACGGTGAGCAGGTCACCGGCGTTCATGCGCAGAACGCGCGCAACGTGCTCGGCCGCCTGCGCGGGCAGGGCCAGTTCGGAGGCGGGCGACAGCGGTTGATCGATGTGGATGCGGATGGTGCGCACGCGAGCCTGGATGAGCGGATTCGATGACTGGATAGACCGTCCAGCATACAACGGACCGTCCGCCTGGGCGGCCTTTTTGTTCATGCAGGTGAACGCATATGGCCGTCTTTATGGCCGGCTCTTGCGGCTGGACGGGGGTCGTATCAGCATGGGTGTTGACCCACAGCAGGCTCGCCGTCCCCGCCCTGCGAGCAGGAGGTTGCCATGTCCAAGTTCGTTACCGTCGTCGTGCTGCTGGTCGCGGCCGGCTTTGCGACAGCGGCTCGCGCCGCCCCGCAAAATGCGCCGCAAGATACCCCCAAGGACCAGTCGACGGCGCCCCAGACTTCCCAACCCGTCCACGCCTCGCCGATCAAGCCTGGCGACCGCAATTGCATCCGCGACACGGGCAGCCTCATTCCTCCCAAGAAGGGGGAATGCCTGCCGGTGATGGGTCGTTCGTACAGCCAGAAGGACATCCAGGCGACCGGGCAGACCCAGCTGGGGCCCGCGCTGCAGCAGTTGGATCCTGCCATTACCGTTAGCGGACATCACTGAGGCCGCTGCAGACACACCAATGCGAGGGCTCGGCCCTTCACGCCCCGTTTTTGACGGCTAGCGCAATGCCTTCGCGTGCCACGCGCACCAGGTGATCGATGTCGCCTTCGTTCACCACGTACGGCGGCATGAAATAAATGATGTTGCCTAACGGCCGTAGCAGGGCACCGTTTTGCAGGCCATGCAGGTAAACGTGCAGGCCGCGTCGTTCCTCGGCGGGAAAAGGACGGCGCGTGCTCTTGTCCGCCACCAGTTCCACTGCTGCGATCATGCCGTGCTGGCGCACATCGGCGACGTGCGGATGGTCGCGCAACGGTTCCAGTTGACGCGCTAGATGCGCCGCGAGACCGCGGTTACGTTCCAGTACGGGCTCGTCGCGAAAGATCGCTAGGGTTTCCAGCGCCGCGCGGCAGGCCAGCGGATTGCCGGTGTAGCTGTGCGAATGCAGAAATGCCTTGCCGGCGTTGTATTCGGCGTAGAAGGCTTCGTATACGCGAGGCGTGGTCAATACGGCGGAAAGGGGCAGGGTGCCGCCGGTGAGTCCCTTGGACAGACACAGGAAGTCCGGTGCGATACCGGCCTGCTCGCAAGCGAACATCGTGCCGGTGCGGCCGAAACCCACCGCAATTTCGTCGGCGATCAGGTGTACGTCGTAGCGATCGCACAGCGCGCGCAAACCGCTGAGGTAGCTCGGGTGGTACATGCGCATGCCGCCGGCACATTGCACCAGTGGTTCGACGATGACGGCGCAGGTTTCGCCGGCGTGCCGTTCAAGCAGATCGCGCATGGCTTCCAGCCGGCGTGCGGCGGTTTGTTCCGGCGATTCGCCCGGCTCGCCTTCATAGGCATCCGGCGAAGGGGCAAGGATCGGCGTAAGCAGCAATGGCGCATAGGTCTTGCGATACAGCGCCACGTCGCTGACCGAAAGAGCACCGAGCGTTTCGCCGTGATAGCTGCCAGTGAGCGCGATGAAGCGCGTTTTCTCGCCGTGTCCCTGGTTGAGCCAGTAGTGGAAGCTCATCTTCAGCGCGACTTCGACCGCGGCCGAACCGTTGTCGGCAAAGAACACCTTTTCCAGGCCCGGCGGCGTGATGCGCACCAGTTGCTCGGCCAGCTCGATCGCCACGGGATGGGTGAAGCCCGCGAAGATGACGTGCTCCAGCGTTTTCGCCTGTTCGGCGAGCCCCGCGGCAATGCGGGGGTTGGCGTGACCGAACAGATTGGTCCACCAGGAGCTGATCCCGTCCAGGTAGCGACGGCCGTCGGCATCGATCAGCCACGGGCCCTCGCCTCTGACGATCGGTACCATGGGAACCCGTTCGTGGTCGTGCATCTGGGTGCAGGGATGCCAGATGTGTTGCAGGTCGCGCGCGGCGAGTGCGGCGTTGGTAGGGGAGGCTTGGGTCATCCGGCTATGATCGGGGCAGTGGCGGCGCTGCTCAAGCCGTCCCGTCCTCTCGCGGAACATCCATGAAACGTTTGCGTGCGCCGCTGATCGGCCTGGCGGCTGTAATACTCGTGTTGGCGCTGCTGGTGTGGTTCATGCCGGCGCAACTGGCCCTGTTGCTGATGTCCTCGCGCTTGCGCGGCGTACGGCTGCAGCAGGTCTCCGGCACCGTGTGGCAAGGTCGCGCCGGCCAGGTCGTGGCGGCCAATGGCACGGACCTGGGCCAACTGGACTGGACGCTTTCGCGCCGGGCCTTGCTGGGAGACGTGCTGCTGGGGCTGGATCTTCGTCAGCCTCGCTTGCAGGTGCAGGGACAGATGCATTGCCTTTCCGATACGCAACAGGACTGGCACGACATCGTCTTGCACCTGGATCTTTCCATGCTGGGCCAACAGCCGGTGCTGCACGGGCAACCGTCGGGACAACTGGATCTGCACGTCGATCACGCGTTGTTGCAGAGCAATTGGCCTATGGATGTGGACGCTGCCGGTACCTTCTCGCACGTTGCGCTTCGCACCGCGCAGGGCACGGTGCCGCTGGGCGGTGCACGGCTGGTTATCCGTGCGCAGGCCGGCGTATTGCGCGCGACATTGGACGATGACGGCAGTGGTCCCTTGCAGACGGCTGGACGGCTATCTTTCAGTCCGCTGGGCTGGGATCTGCAGTTCAACATGCGGCCGCGCAGCGGCAATCCGGCGCTGCTGCAATGGCTGCGAGGATTCGGCGGCCGTACTACGGACGGCAGCGTGCAACTCCGCTATCGTGGCGGTCTGGCTCAACTCCACACGACGGGACATCCATGAACGACCAGCCATGGGACGTGGCGCTGAAGGCGGCACGCGACGCTGCGGAAGCAGCGGCCGAGGTGATACGCCACTACTGGCTGCGCGGCGTACAGGTCGAGATCAAATCCGATGCCACGCCGGTGACGATCGCCGACCGCGAGGCGGAGCAGGCGATTCGCGCCGTGCTGGCGCCGGCCCTGCCTGGAGCGGCGATTTACGGCGAGGAATTCGGCCTGGATGGCAGCCGCGACGGCTTGCTGTGGCTGGTCGATCCGCTGGACGGTACGAAGAGCTTCGTACGCCGCACTCCGTTCTTTTCCACCCAGATCGCCCTGATGCACCGTGGCGAGCTGGTGCTTGGCGTATCGAGTGCCCCGGTCTACGGCGAAACGATGTGGGCCTGCGGCGGCGGCGGCGCCTGGTTGAACGGCGAGCGGGTGCAGGTGGCGTCGACCGCCGACCTGTCCCAGGCCTCGATTTCCACCGGCAACGTGAAAACCCTGACGGCCGATGCGCGCTGGCAGGTGCTGGGCGCGATGATCCGCGACAGCAACCGCATCCGCGGTTACGGCGATTTCTGCCATTACCACCTGCTGGCACGCGGCGGCCTGGATCTGGTGATCGAATCGGACGTCAACATCCTCGATGTGGCCGCACTGGCGGTGATCGTTCGCGAGGCGGGCGGCGTGTTCACCGATCTGGAGGGGCGGGGGCTGACGCTCGAGACGCAGAGTGTGCTGGCGGGTACGCCGGGCATCCACGCCAAGGCATTGACGCGCTTTCGGGAATCGTAAATCGGGGTCGGGGGTCGACAAGTGTCGCTGCCATTCGCCGCTTCCATCTATGCGGCGACTCCCGATTCCCTATTCCCGGATTCCTTTACAATCCCCCGATGCCACGCTATCCCATCATTCATGCCAAGCGCGATTCGGATACCAGCAGCTTTCTGCGCGTGGAGCGGGTCGACCTGGAATTCTCCAACGGCGAGCACCGCGTCTACGAGCGCCTGAAAGGCAGCGGGCTGGGCGCGGTGATCATCGTGCCGATGATCGACGACGAAACCGTGCTGCTGGTGCGCGAATACGGCGTGGGCGTGGAGCGCTACGAACTGGGCCTGCCCAAGGGCCGGCTGGATCGCGACGAGACCGTCGAGCAGGGCGCCAACCGCGAGCTGAAGGAAGAAGTCGGCTACGGCGCCCGTTCGCTGAAAATTCTGCACAACCTTTCGCTGTCGCCGTCCTACATGACGCATATGGCGCACGTCGTGCTGGCGCAGGACCTGTATCCCGAAAGCCTCCCCGGCGACGAGCCCGAGCCGCTCGAAGTGGTGCCGTGGAAGCTCGCCGATCTGCATACCCTGGTCTCGCGTGACGACGTCACCGAAGGCCGCTCCATCGCCGCGTTGTTCATGGCGCGCGAATTCCTAGCCGGACGTCTGCAACGAACGTGAGCGATACTCTCGATCTCCCCCTGTTACTCCAGATCGGTCAATTGGCACGCCGTGCCGGCGAGGCCATCATGGAGGTCTACCGCCAGGACTTCGACGTCGAGGTCAAGGCGGATCATTCGCCGCTCACCGCCGCGGATCTTGCCGCGCAAAAGGTGATCGCGGCTGGCCTGGCCGAGCTCGATCCGGTGCTGCCGGTGGTATCGGAAGAGGCCAGCCACATTCCCTGGGAACAGCGCCGCGGATGGTCGCGCTACTGGCTGGTCGATCCGCTGGACGGCACGCGCGAGTTCGTCAAGCGCAATGGCGAATTTACCGTCAACATTGCATTGATCGAGCAGGGCGAGACGGTCATGGGCGTGGTGCTGGCGCCAGTGACCGGGGACCTGTTTGCCGCCGCGCGCGGACACGGCGCCTGGTGGCAGGTGCAGGCGGATGCCGAATGGGAGCGCATCTTTACCCGCACGCTGGCCAATCCGCCGGTGG
This sequence comes from Dyella mobilis, assembly GCF_016904945.1. Lineage (GTDB taxonomy): Bacteria > Pseudomonadota > Gammaproteobacteria > Xanthomonadales > Rhodanobacteraceae > Dyella_B > Dyella_B mobilis. The sequence continues at coordinate 1,156,226 of NZ_JADIKF010000040.1, read as the reverse complement.
CCGCTGGCAGCCGTTCGCACGGCGATCAGGCCGAAGCGGTGATGCGCCGGCTGCTCGGCGAGGACTACCTGCTGCAACCGCTGGGTTCCTCGCTGAAGTTCTGCCTGCTGGCCCGCGGCGCTGCCGACGTGTATCTGCGCCGCGGCCCGACCAGCGAATGGGATACCGCCGCCGCACAGTGCGTGCTGGAAGAATCCGGCGGTGCCGTGCTCGACCTGAGCGGCAAGTCGTTGCGCTATAACCGCGGCGAATCGGTGATCAACCCGGAATTCCTGGCGGTGGGCGACAGCGGCATCGACTGGGCATCGCGCATGCGCGATGCCGGCCTGCCATGAGCACGACGACCCGCCACAGCCTCGCCGATCTCCTTGCCATCATGGCCCGCCTGCGCGATCCCGAGCGCGGCTGTCCGTGGGACGTCAAGCAGGATTTCAGCACCATCGCGCCTTATACCGTCGAGGAAGCCTACGAGGTGGCCGACGCCATCGACCGCCGCGACTGGCCGGACCTGCGCGACGAGCTGGGCGACCTGTTGCTGCAGGTGGTCTTTCACGCGCAGATGGCGCAAGAGCAGGGGCTGTTCGATTTCGACGACGTGGCGCACGCGATCAGCGACAAGATGCTGCGTCGCCATCCGCACGTCTTCGGCGACGTCACCTATGCCGACCTCGACGAGCAGAAGCGCGCCTGGGACGAGATCAAGGCAAGCGAACGTGCGGCCAAGGGCGATACCCACGATTCCAGCGTGCTGGCCGGCGTTTCGCGCGGGCAGCCGGAGTGGCAGCGCGCGCTCAAATTGCAGCAGCGCGCCGCCACGGTGGGCTTCGATTGGCCGGATCACCGGCCGGTGATCGAAAAGCTGCATGAGGAGCTGGCCGAAGTGGACGCCGAGTTCGCTGCCGGTGCCGATCCGGCCAGACTGGAGGACGAAATCGGCGACGTGTTGTTCGTGGCCGTCAATCTGGCTCGGCATGCCAGGGTGGATTTTGCACGGGCGCTGAAGCACGCCAATGCAAAATTCGAACGGCGCTTCCGCAGGATGGAACAACTGGCCGCGGAAGACGAGCGTGCCTTGCAAGCCATGGACTTGGCCCAGCAGGAAGCCCTTTGGCGCCGGGCAAAGGCGGAGGAACCCAAGCTTTAGGCACTTACGCGCGTTCGCCGCGGCACGGTAAGACGGAGGCGGCACTTTTGTCATCCACGGGGAGATGCCGGTTGTTGCAACCTTTCCCCGCCGGCAGGCATCAGAGCATTCGTACAACGACCGGAGATTCCCATGCGCCGCACCCTCGTTCTCTTGATGCCTTTACTGCTGCTTCCTCTGGTCGCAGCCGCGGACGAATGCCGCTATTCGGCGCCGCGCAATCTGCACGACGACCTTTCCGGCGTGCGCGGCGTGCAGATCGAGTTGCACAGCCACGACATGCATCTGATGGGTAGCGGCAATTCCCGCTCGCTCGAAGTCACCGGGCGCGCCTGCGCTTCCTCGGAGTCCAAGCTCAGCAACCTGCAGGTGACCTCGCACCGCGAAGGCGATCAGTTGATCATCGACGTGGGCGGCAACAACAACATCGATGTCAGTTTCTTCGGCGTCTCCTATGAAAACCTGGATTTGCAGATCCAGCTTCCTTCGAGCATGCCGGTCACGGTCAACACCGGATCCGGCGATGCCTATGTCAGCGGGCTTTCCCAGGTCAATGCACAGACTGGATCTGGCGATCTGCACATCAACGATATCTCCGGCGCGGTTACCGTGACCGCCGGTTCGGGCGACGTGGAAGTGGCCAATATCGGCAGCCTGCGTGCCGGCTCCGTCGGCTCCGGCGATCTGAAGGCCACCACGGTCAGGAGCGACGTGCACATCGGCAGCGTAGGTTCCGGCGACGTGGAGCTGGATCAGGTCAGCGGCAGCGTGGACGTCGGTACGCTCGGTTCCGGCGACCTCACCGTGCGCAATGTCCGCGGCAACCTTACCGTGGGTGCCAAGGGCAGCGGCGACGTCACTCACTCCAACATCGGCGGCAGCGTCAACGTGCCGCACGATGACGACGACTAAGCCAATAATCTCGTCACCAGATACACCAGCGGCGCGCAGATCAATAGAAACGGAATCGAAACCTGGTGAAACAGCCGCATCGCGCCTGGCTGTTTCGCCAGGCGCAGGGCGATCAGGTTGGCCAGCGAACCGATCGCGACGCCGAAGCCGCCGACATTGACGGCCACCGCCAGCGCCATCGCATTCGGTGCACGATCAAGCAGCAACACGGTAGCCGGCACGTTGCTGATCAACTGCGAACTCGCGATACCGCTCAGATAAAGCGCCCACGGCCGGTCGAAGGCGATGCCGTCGAGCAGCCGGCCGATGGCCGGCAAAGCCGCGAAATGGCCCAGGCCCAGGAAGATGGCGGCGAACGTCGCCATCAGGAACCAATCGATCCGCGCCAGGCTGCGCGTCGAAAAAAACGCAAACGCCAGCACCAGCAGCAAGGCGCCAAGCGGTGCGCGGCCGTATTCCATCATCAGCACCATCACCGCCAGGCCAGCCAGCGAGAGCGTGGCCAGCCACGCCGAGATTCGATGCCCATCGAGGCGCTCGGCTTGCAGTTGCACGCGATCCCTGGGCAGCCAGCACCAGGTCAAAGCAGCCACCAGCACAAACATCACCACGGTCGTTGGTGCCATGGCGCCGACAAAATGCAGGAACGGTACCTGTGCGTGTTGCCAGATCAGCAGGTTCTGCGGATTGCCGATCGGGCTGAGCGTGGAGCCGGCGTTGACCGCCAAGGCTTCCAGAATCGCCATGCGCAACGCCGGAAGGTTGGACATGCCGGCGATGGCGACGGTCAATGGCACGACAAGGAACAGGCTTACGTCGTTGGTCAGCACCGTCGACAACACGGCCGTCATGCTTACCAGCAGCAAGCCCACGCCGCGCAACGTATGCACGCGTGCGACCAGGGCGCCGGCCACGTGCTGAACCAGCCCGCTGTCGCGAATGCCCTGGATCGCGATCAGCAAGCCTAGCAAGCCGCACAGCGTTGGCCATTGCAGCCATTGCTGATAGCGCGCCATGGGCTGCGGGTCGATCGCTGCGAGAATCAAGGCGATCACTGCGAACAACCCCAGCAGCCATTCGCGTTTCAGGCGGTTGCGCCACGTGCTCGTGGTTTTGCGTGACTGGCCGCCTGAAATAGGCATTACCACTCGCTCAAGTCTTCAAGCTCATACAGCCGTTTCCAGCTGGGGCGTGCGCGAACCCGATCCGCCAACTGCTTCAATGCCGGCCATTCGGTGGCAGGGCGCGGCATGTTGCGCGACCAGCGCATCAGCATTGTCAGGAGCAGGTCCACCCCGGAAAAATTCGCGCCGAGCACATAAGGGCCGTGCGCGGAAAGATGCGCTTCGAGCTGATCCCACGTGTTCTCGATCTTGCGTTGCAATGCCGCGCGGATTTCAGGCGGATGTTCCTGCGCACCCAGTTCCTGCGGATAGAACCACAAGCGATAGGTCGACATCAGCGTGTTGCTGAGAAAAACCGTCCACTGCAGCCAGGTATCGCGCTCGGGCGTGCCGAGCGGTGGAATCAGTTTGGCTTCCGGATGGCGTTCGGCCAGCACGGTGAGCAATGCCGCCGATTCGCAAACCGGGCGGCCATCGATCACCAGCGTGGGCACCTTGCCGGCTGGGTTGAGCTTGAGGTAATCGCCTCGAGCCTGCGCTTCCGTCTTCAGGTCGACCAGTTCCAGCCGATAGTCCGCACCGATTTCCAGCAGGGCCAGATGCACGACCATGCTGGCGGTGCCCGGCGAGTAATAGAGGGTATACACGAGCGCGTTCTTCCTGGTGGGAGAAGAACATCGTACATGCTTCCCGTCTTTACTCGGCGCGGAGCAAGCGCATCGGCGGCGTGCGGGTGACTTTGCGCGTACCCGCCAGCCCCAGCACCATCACCAGCAAGGCGGCCAGCAGCGCGGCCAGTGCCAGCGGCGCCGGATGCGGCATGAAATCCTTGAGGTGAAACACGCTGCGTCCCAGCCACCATCCGCCCACCGTTGCGCCGAATGCGGCAGTGATGCCCGCGATCAGGCCCAACAACGCAAACTCGCAGGCCGCGGCGACGCGCAGCACGCCGCGGCGCGCACCCAGCGTGCGCAGCAGGGCCGCTTCGTGGCGTCGTTCCTGGCCGCTGGTAGCCAACGCTGCGGCCAGTACGAGCGCGCCGGCAAGCAAGCTGAAACCCAACACCCAGCGCACGGCGGCGGTCACGCGCTGGACGATCTCGCGCACGCGATCGAGCAGGGCATCCACGTCGATCAGGCTCAGGTTCGGATAAGCGCGGGAGAGCCCGGCCAGCGCTTCGGTGTGCCCGCGCGGCAGATAGAAACTGGCGATCCACGTATGCGGCAGCGCGCTAGCGTGCTGCGGATCCATCAACAGGAAGAAATTCACCCGGAAAGACGTCCAGTCCACTTTGCGGAAATTGGCCACTTTCGCATCGAGCTGGCCTTCGCCCACGTCGAAACGCATGGTGTCGCCAAGTTTCAATCCGTATATGTCGCGCCACATCACGTCCACCGAAACTTCGGGCTCATTCGGATGAGGCGCAAACCACTGGCCGGCGATCAGTGTGTTGGATGCAGGCAGCTGATCGGACCAGGACAGGCGCAGTTGGCGATCGTTCCATTCCTTGGCGCGCGGGTCCTTGAAGTGGATCGTGTCGATCGGCTGGCCGTTGATGGCGGTGAGCTTGCCGACCGCGAGCGGCATCAGGTTGAGCTGGTTGGCGCCCATGCCGGCAAGCGCCTTGCCGAAATCGGCGCGTTGATCGTCCTGCAGATTGAGCACGAACCAGTTAGGTGTGTCCGAAGGCAGCTCCTGCCGCCAGCCATCGAGCAGCGCAGGCGCCACGATGGCGAGCAGCAACAAGGCCGTAAGGCCCAGGCTGAGTGCCGTGGCTTGCACGATGCTCAGGCCGCGCCGGCGCGCGAGCGCGGCAATGCCCAGGCGCAGTGCGGGGTGGCCGCCCGGTGCGATGCGCCTGGCCATCCACAGCAGCAGAGCGGCGAGCAGGGCTGCCACGACGGCCACGCCAAGCAGGCTTGCGGCGAGAATGCCGGCCAGCGTGGCCGAGCCGCTGAGGCGCCAGATCAGTGCGAGCGCCACCGCGGCCGGGATCAGGTACAGCACGTCGAAGCGCCGGATGCGGCGAGCGAGGCTGGCCCGGAAGACCGCGGCCGGCGGCACATCGGCCAGGCGCACCAGCGGAGGCAGGGCGAAGCCTGCCAGCACCGCCACGCCCATGCCGGCAGCTGCCAGCGAGGGCAAAACCGGCAATATCGTTGGCACGCCGGCAAACAGTTGGCTGGCGAACATCCACGCGCCCTGCGCAAAGGCCAGCGCCAGCAGCACGCCGACGATCGCGGCCGGCAACGCCAGCCCGCCCAGTGTGCCCAGCAACAGGCCGAACACTCGCCGGCGCGAGGTGCCCAGTGCGCGCAGCAGCGAGATTTCCGCGGTTTTGCGCCGCGCATAGCGTTGGGATGCGAGCGCAATGGCAACACCGGACAACAGTGCGGAGAGCAATGCGGTCAGGCGCAGAAAGGAGCCGGCACGATCAAAGGCGTTGCGCATCCGCTCCTGGGTTTGCTCGGGAGTAATCAGTTCGCCGCCTTGCGGAAGCGTGGCCGTCTTCGCCCAGTTGCGCCAGCCCTGCACGGCGCGCGGCGCACCGGCCAGCAACAGGCTGTGGCGTGCACGGCTGCCGATGCCGAGCAGGCCGGCTTGGCGGGCATCGTCCAGATTCATCAGCGCGCGCGGCGCCATCGCGATCAGTTCGCCCCCATCGGGCTGTTGCACCAATTCGCCGGCAATGCGCAGATCCTTGCCGCCGAGCTGCACGGCGTCGCCGACGCGGCGATGCAAAGCGACCAGCGCGCGATGATCGAGCAACACCGTGCCTGCTGCCGGTCCGTGGCCTTGCACGGCACGTCCGCTCGCGTCGCCGATCAGCAAGGTGCCGCGCAGGGGATAGTCGGTATCGGTGGCCAGCACATCCAGCAACTGGCTCTGGTCTTGTGCAAAAGCCACGCTCGGAAAACTGGCGGTATGGCTGATCGCCAGGCTGCGCTCGCGGCCCGCGGCAGCAAACGAATCGGGAATGTCCTGCGGTGCCGACACGCCCACGTCACCGCCGATCAATTCGGCTGCGCTGGCCAGCAGACCGCGCTCCATCCGTGTCGTAAGCGTGGCGACTACACCCAGCGCCACCACGGCCAGCACCAGCGAAGCGGCTAGGGTGCGCAGTTCAGGCAAATGCCATTCGCGGCGCAGGCTGCGCAGGGCCAGGAGCAGGATTTTCATGCCAGCGGCTCCAGCCTGCCTTCCTGCAGCTCCACTCTGCGCACGCAGCGTTCGGCCAATTGCAGATCGTGCGTCACCAGTACCAGCGTGGTGGCGTGATCGCGATTGAGGGCGAACAGCAGGTCGCAGACGTGCCGTCCGGTGCGCCGGTCGAGATTGCCGGTGGGCTCGTCGGCGAACAGAATGCGCGGGCCATGCACGAAGGCGCGTGCGATCGCCACGCGTTGCTGTTCGCCGCCGGAAAGTTGCGCCGGGTAATGCTTGCGGCGTCCGCTGAGTCCCACCGCTTCGAGCGCTTCGTGCGCTCGTTCGCGGGCGTCCGGATTGCCCTCCAGCTCCAGCGGCAGCATCACATTCTGTTCGGCGGTCAGCGCCGGCAGCAGGTGAAACGACTGGAACACGAAACCGACCAGGCGCCGGCGCAAATCCGCGCGCGCTTCCTCGTCGAGCCGTTCCAGCTCGTGGCCATCCAGCCTGATGCTGCCGTGCGTGGGTGTGTCCAGGCCGGCGAGCAAGCCGAGCAAGGTGGTCTTGCCGGAGCCGGAAGCGCCGACGATGGCAAAGCTTTCGCCGTGGCTGACCTGCATCGCCACGTTGCTGAGGATATCCAGCCTGCCCTCGGGGCCGTTGACGGACTTGCTAACATCGCGCACTTCGAGGACACAACCCTCTGCGGCCGGACGAGAACCACCACTCATGCGTCGTTTCCTTTGTCTGCTCGTTCTGCTTTGCGGTATCGGTACGTTGGCGGCTGCGCCGGCGAAAACCCTGGTCGTGCTGGGCGACTCACTGTCCGCCGCGCACAACATTCCCGTAGAAGCGGGCTGGGTGCATCTGCTGGAAGTTCGTTTGAACCAGATGGAGCCGGGTTGGACGGTCGTCAATGCCAGCATCAGCGGCGAAACGTCGCTGAGCGGGCGCCATCGCCTGCCGGCGCTGCTGGCGCAATACCACCCGCGCATCGTGGTGATCGAACTGGGCGCCAACGACGGCCTGCGGGGCCTGGCGCTACCCGATCTGCGCAACAACCTTGCGGCCATGATCGATGCATCCCAGCACGCCGGAGCCAAGGTTTTGCTGCTGGGCATCGAGCTGCCGGTGAATTACGGGCCGCGCTATCGCGATGGCCTGCGTGCGATCTATGCCGATCTGGCCCGTGAAAAGCACGTTGCGCTGGTGCCGTTCCTGCTCGAGGGGGTGGCGCTCGATCCTTCGCTGATGCAGGAAGACGGCCTTCATCCGGTGGCGGCCGGAGAACCAAAAGTGCTCGATACGGTGTGGTCGCAGCTCGGTCCGTTGCTGAAATAAGGCACTTACACGCGCTTTTGCCGCTGCCACCACGTTTTTGTCCTTTTAAATTCACGTTGTGCTTACGCCATGGACCGTTAGCCTTCACAAATGTGAAGACTTTGCGGTATCCAACGAGGCGAACATGAGTTCACGTGACGAGCATGCCGGACTGATCCTGCTGGTTGAAGACAATCGCCAGATTGCCGAGATGGTGGGAGAGTTCCTCGAGCGCCGTGGCTATTCCGTTGATTTTGCTCAAGATGGTGTCAGCGGACTGCATCTGGCCGTGTCCAACAGCTACGACGTGGTGGTGCTGGACCTGATGCTGCCGGGCATCGATGGCCTGGATGTTTGCCGCAAACTGCGCTCCGACGCGAAGAAATCCACACCGGTGCTGATGTTGACCGCGCGCGACACGCTGGAGGACAAGCTGATCGGCCTGGAAGCCGGGGCCGACGATTACCTGGTCAAGCCGTTCGAGGTGCGCGAACTGGAAGCGCGCCTGCGGGCACTGATCCGCCGCGATCGCCGCCAGGTATCCAGCGAAGTGCTCACCGTCGGCGACATGACCCTGGACACCGCCACCCTTCGCCTGACCCGCAGCGGGCAGGAGCTCACGGTTTCACCGATCGGTCTCAAACTGTTGGCGATACTGATGCGCGAATCGCCGCGGGTGGTGAGCCGGCGCGATATCGAGCGGGAGATCTGGGGCGACACTCTGCCGGACTCCGACACCTTGCGCTCGCACCTCTACAACTTGCGGCGAGTGATCGACAAACCGTTCCAGAGCCCGCTGCTGCACACGATCCATTCGGCCGGTTATCGCCTGGCCGACCTGAATTCCGAGACGACCGCAACAAGCCACTTCGCCTGACGCCCAACCCCACATACCCATGACCAAAAAGGGTGCGCCAACCCAACGCGCGCGGTCTGCGCGCGGCGGATTCCATCGCCGTCTGCTGCTGATTTTCGGCCTGCAGCTGGTAGCGATCGTGTTGGCGTGCCTGATGGGTTATTACGACGTGGCACCGGTAGGTGCGGTGCTTGCGTTGATCGTGATCGTCAGCTCGCTCGCATGGCTGGCGGCGCAACGGGCGTGGCATTCCGTCAGCGTGCTGGCGCAACTGGTGGGCAGCTGGCACGAAGGACAGGTCGATCCTGCGGCGTTGCGGCCGGATCGGCTGCCCCGCCACGTCGATGCCGACGTGGCCATGCTGGCGCACAGCTTTCATCGCTTTGCCAACCGCATCGCGGGCTACAACGAACGGGAGCGCAACTTTACCCGCGATGCCAGCCACGAGCTGCGCAGTCCACTGACCGTGATCAAGATGTCCACCGACATGTTGGCGGACGAGCCTGGACTGAGCGATTTCGGCAAGCGCTCAGTGGAGCGCATCCGCCGCGCCACGCGCGAGATGGAAGCGCTGGTGGAGGCCATGCTGATCCTCGCGCGCGAAGCCGACAACGGCCAGAGCGAACAGGATTTCGTGGTGAACGACGTGCTGCGCGACGAATTGATCGACGCGCGCGAAATGCTGCATGGCCATCCCATCGAATTGCAGTTCGAAGAACCGGCCGCGTTCGCCTTGCATGGTTCGCCGCGTGTGTTCGCCGTGCTGTGCTGGCAATTGATTCGCCATGCCAGCCAATACACGGGGCAGGGCACGGTCTTGGTCACGGTATTGCCGGGGGTGGTGAGCGTTTGCGCCACCGCCGGTACCGATCACGATCCGCATCTGCCAGGGCAGCAGGGTTTCGAATACGCCATCGCGCGGCGCATCAGCGAACGCTTCGCCTGGCCGCTCGATCTGCGCGTGCAGGGCGGCAACAGCTACGTGGCGGAGATTCGTTTCCCGCAGCCGCTGCCGGTGCCTGCCTAAGCTCCTGCTCCCTCTCCCTTTTGGGGAGAGGGTTGGGGTGAGGGGCCATTCTTGCGATGACCCACGCTTAAAATTCGCTCAGAAAAACGTCTGCATCAGCGTGACCCCTCATCCGACCCTTCGGGCCACCTTCTCCTCGCTCCTCAAAGCCGAGCACGTCCACGTGCTCTCCCCGCGTACCCCGCGGGGGAGAAGGAAATGCAAGGTCACCTCAACGCAATGACGGATGCACCTCGAACGCACACCCTGTCTTGGCCTTCACGTCATCCACCGTTACGCCTTCGTGCACTTCGATCAGCGTAAGGCCCTTGCCCTTCGCCACTTCGAACACGCACAGGTCGGTGATGATCAGGTCCACCACCTGCTTGCCGGTGAGCGGCAGGTCGCACTCGTTCTTGATCTTGGGCGAGCCGTCCTTCGCGGTGTGTTCCATCAGCACCACCACGCGACGCACGCCGCTGACCAGGTCCATCGCGCCGCCCGGACCTTTCACCATCTTGCCCGGCACCATCCAGTTGGCGAGATCGCCGGTGCAGGACACTTCCAGCCCGCCCAGGATCGACAGGTTGATGTGACCGCCGCGGATCATCGCGAAGGATTCGGCGCTGGAGAAGTAGCTCGAGCCCGGCAAGGTGGTGATGGTCTGCTTGCCGGCATTGATCAGGTCCGGATCGACGTGCGCATCGTCGGGGAACGGGCCGATGCCCAACAGGCCGTTTTCCGACTGCAGAGTGACGTCCATGCCTTCCGGAATGAAGTTGGCCACCAGCGTGGGAATGCCGATGCCGAGGTTTACGTAGAAGCCGTCGCGCAGTTCCTTCGCGGCGCGCTTGGCCATGGCCATGCGGATCGGGCTTTCCTTGCCGGTGTTGGCACCGGCGATGGTGCGGAATTCGATGCGCTTCTCGTACTTCTCGCCCTGGATGATGCGGTCGACGTAGATGCCCGGCACGTGGATCTGGTCGGGCTCCAGCTGGCCCACTTCCACCAGCTCTTCCACTTCGGCCACGCAGACCTTGCCGCAGGTGGCGATCATCGGATTGAAGTTGCGTGCCGTCTTGCGGAACACCAGATTGCCCAGTCGGTCGCCCTTCCATGCCTTGACGATGGAAACGTCGGCGTGGATGGCTTCTTCAAGCACGTATTCCTTCTCGCCGAACTTCTTGGTTTCCTTGCCTTCGGCCAGCTTGGTGCCATAGGCCGTACGCGTGTAGAAGCCCGGAATGCCGGCGCCGCCGGCGCGCAGTTTCTCGGCCAGAGTGCCCTGCGGCACCAGGTTCAGCTCCAGCTCGCCGGCCAGCACCTGGCGCTCGAATTCCTTGTTCTCGCCCACGTAGGAGGCGAATACGCGGCTCACTTGGCGGGTCTTGAGCAAAGGCCCCATGCCGAAGTCGTCCACGCCGGCGTTGTTGCCGACGATGGTCAGACCCTTGGTTCCGGCGCCAAGCAGCGCGCCGATCAGGTTTTCGGGGATGCCGCACAGGCCGAAGCCGCCTGCCGCGATGGTCATGCCATCGAACAGCAAGCCATCCAGCGCTTTTGCCGCAGTTGCATAAACCTTGTCCATGAGGGTGCCTTCTAGCTGGGGAGATATAGCTGCGTAGGATACGACGGATCGATGTCCGGACATGCTGTACGAAGGTCGCAGGCATTCAGGGATGCGTCGAGCAAATCTGCGGCGCGTGATTGATCCATGCGTAACCGTATGCCTGCTGAAGCGGCTGGAGCTCGTCTCGAAGTACCCGCGAGGGCTGGCGCTGATGGGCGTCAACGTCATTGCTTGCAAGCGGGAACGATCATTCGTCAGCCACGTGGTGACCGCGAGCCACTGCACGTTGGCCCTTCTTTTGGCTGGCTATACTGATGCCATCACGGCACCGTTTTGGGGAGAGTGATGGGATGATCCATCGCCTGTTTGTTGCACTGGCCAGTTTCGGAATCGTTGCCATGACACATGCCGCTACACCCGTCCTGGTGATTCACGGCGGTGCCGGCGTGGTCAAGCGGGACATGACCGCGGCCAAGGAAAAGGCGGTGCGCGCTGCCATGACCAAGGCGCTGCTGGAGGGGTATGCCCAGTTGAAGGCGGGCAAGCCGGCCATCGATGCGGTGACCACGGCGATCACCGTGATGGAAGACGATTCCAACTTCAACGCTGGCAAGGGTTCGGTGTTCACGCACGACGGCAAGAACGAGCTCGATGCCGCGGTGATGGATGGAGATTCCTTGCGTGCAGGATCGGTTGCCGGTGTGCATCGGGTAAAGAATCCGATCCTGCTTGCGCGTGCGGTGATGGAACACTCCTCGCACGTGATGCTGGTCGGCGACGGTGCGGAGGAGTTTGCCAAGGAGCAGGGCATCACCCTGGTCGATCCGTCGTATTTCCGCACCGAAGAGCGTTGGCAGCAACTGCAGAAAGCCTTGAAGGAAGATGCGCAGAAGCAACCGCCTGCGGATGTTGAAACGGCCAAGCATTTCGGCACGGTCGGTGCCGTGGCGCTCGATGGCGAAGGCCATCTTGCCGCCGGCACGTCCACCGGCGGCATGAACGACAAGCGCTGGGGCCGCGTGGGCGATTCGCCGATCATCGGTGCGGGCACTTACGCCAATGCGCAATGCGCCGTTTCCGGCACCGGCTGGGGCGAGTTCTACATGCGTACCGTGGCAGCGCACGAAATCTGCATGAAGGTCTCGATGCTCAACGAGCCGATCCAGCGCGCCGCGGCGGAAGTGATCAACCAGGAGATTCCATCCATGGGCGGCAACGGTGGTGCCATCGCGCTCGATGCGGACGGCAATATCGCCATGCCCTACAACACCGACGGCATGTTCCGCGGATGGATCGGTGCGGACGGCGTTCCGCACGTGGCGATCTACGACGACGAACCTGATCCGTCGAACCACCCGCCGGCACCGGCCACTTCGGCGGCGGAGTAGCGTTCTTTATTGTTTCGGGCACCGCGGCAGTCTGCCGCGGTGAATGAGCTGCTCAGCCCCCGTGTTCCGGCCGCTCGCGTACCGGATGCTTGCTCAACTTGCGTTGCAGCGTGCGGCGGTGCATGCCCAGGCGCCGGGCGGTCTCGGAAATGTTGCCTTCGCATTCGGTGAGCACGCGCTGGATGTGCTCCCATTCCAGACGGCGCAGGGCCAGCGGTGCCTCGGGCGCGTCGATCACTTCGTCTTCGCCGCTCGCCGTACCGCTATCGCCTTCGAGCAGGGCGCGAACCACCGCATCGGCATCCACCGGCTTGGACAGGTAATCGTGCGCGCCGCGCTTGATCGCCTCGACCGCCGTGGCGATTGAGGCGTAACCGGTCAGCAACAGGATGCGCATGTCCGGCACCAGTTCGTGCAGCTCGGGAATCAGGCGCAGGCCGTTTTCCTCGCCCAGCTTCAAGTCGAGCACGCAGTGGCGAGGCTGGTGGCGTCGCGATAGGGCACGGGCTTCGTCGGCACGGCTGGCGGTGAGAACTTCGAAACCGCGGGAGGTGAGGGCTCGGCTGAGTACGCGTACAAAGGTGGCATCGTCGTCCACGATCAACAGTGGGCGGGTATTGCTTGCCTGATTCGGGGGGATCATCTGCTGCTACCGGTCGTATTTGCCCGCCTATTTTGCCGGATGTGGAGGCCCATTGCGCGCCTCCGGGCACAGGCGGCTCATTCGGTGATGGCCGACAACGGCAGGCGCAGCCGCATTTCCGCTCCCGTTTCGCCGTTGGTGGCGGTCAATTCGCCATTGAGACGCTCCGCCGTGGCTTCGGCCAGCGCCAGGCCGATGCCCAGGCCGCTCAACTTGCCGCTCTCGCCGATCGATGCCGTGCCGCCGACGGGATAAAAGCCAGGGCCGTGGTCGCACACGATCCATTCCAGCCAGGGCGCGGCGCGGCGCACTTCCAGCGTAACGCTGTGGGAGCCGCGCATGGCCGATGCATCCACCGCATTGTTGAGCAGATTGATCAGCGCATGGCGCAAGCCCGGCGGACTGCGCAACACCAGGGGCTCCAGTTCCGACGGCACGGACAGTTCGAATTCGGCCTCCGGGCGCAACAATTGGAAACGCTCGACGACGCCATGGATGAAGGCTTGCAGCGTCAGCTGTTCGGGTTCCTGCGAGAGCTGCGTTTTGCCGAACGCCACCATCTCGCGCAGAATGGTGCGGCAGCGTTCCACCTGTCCCTCCAGCAAAGACAGGTCGTCGTCCAGCACGCTGTCGCTGGCGTGCTCCCTGCGCAACTCTGGCAACAAGGTGCGCATGGTCGAGAGCGGGGTATTGAGCTCGTGCGCCGCACCCGCGGCCTGGGTGGCGATGGCGAGAATGCCTTCGTCGCGCAAGGCGCGTTCGCGTACGCGCTGCACTTCCAACTGCTGCATGCGCACGGCATTGGCCAGCCGGTTGATGAAGAAGCCGAGCAACAGGGCGGTGACCGCGAAGTTCACGCCCATGCCGGCCACGTGCAGCGAGTAACCGTGGTCGGTGCCCATCAGCTCGTTCATCGGCAACGGCACGTACCAGAGCAGCAACACGATATAGGCCGCACCGGCGATGGCGGCGACCGAAAGCACGGCGCGCACCGAAAGCGCCGCGGCGCTCAAGGCGATGGGCACCAGCAGGAGCGTGATGAATGGATTGCTGGCGCCGCCGGTGAAATAAAGCAGATAGCCGAGCACCAGCGTATCGGCGGCAACGTGACACACCGTCTCCCATTCGCGCACCGGCCAAGGCTGGCTGATGCGCCACGCGGCGAACACCGCGAACACGGCAAGCAGGTCGATGCCCAGGAACAGCGACAGCGCGGAAATGTCGATCCGCATCCACCAGGAGCAGATCATCACCGCCATGCTTTGGCCCGCAATGGCACACAGGCGCAGCCAGGCGAGCGTGCGCGTCAGCGCGAACGGACCGATCGGTTGCTTGAGCTGATGTGGCGGCATGGAAGTAGGTCAGTAGCATCTTTCCGCGCGATGCGCAGGGAGAGCTAGTGTTGCATGCCCGGGTTCGTGTGCAAGCGCAAGCAACTCCGCCCAATCCTCCCCTGCGATGCAGGGGAGGAGAGGTACGGCATCAGGGCGTGTTGAACTCTTCGCTGCGCACGGCCGGCAGCGGGTCGTGATTGGTGGCGGCATCGGAGTGGCTGGCTGACAGGCGGTTCATCATCGGCAGCACGGCAACGGCAACCAGGGTGCAGCCCACGCCGACGAAACCGAGTTTGTTGAACAGGTTGGTGTAGATCGCCAACGATTGCACCGGATCGGTGAGGCCTTCCGGGATGTGTGCGTAGTTGGCCACCACGCTGCCCAGGTATTGCGAGATGCCGGAGGCGACGAAGTAGGTGCCCATCATCAGGCCGCCCATGCGCTCAGGCACGTAGCGGGCGATCATCGCCAGGCCCAGTCCGCTCACCAGCAGCTCGCCCAGCGAATACAGGCCGTAGCCCCACACCATGATCCACGACGACACCTGGCCGTTGACCGCCCACTTGGCGCCGATGCCGTAGATGAAAAAGCCGGCCGCGACGGCCGCAAAGCCCCAGGCGAACTTGGCCGCCACCGACGGATCCTTGCCGATGCGTCCGAGTGAGTTGTAAATGAACACCAGCACCGGACTCAGCAGCACGATCCAGATCGAGTTGAGGTTCTGGTATTGCTCGGGAATCCAGGTGATGTGAAAGCCGAGCAGATTGAAATCGAGATCCACGTTGCGCTGCGCGAACAGGTTCAGCGAGGTGGACATCTGCTGGTAGAAGATGAAGAAGAAGATCGTCTGCACTACCAGCACCAGTGCGGCGATCAGGCCGGCGCGCTCGCTTTTCTGGCTGATCGAGATCATGTAGGCAAACACCACGAACATGCCTACACCTGCCACCACCACGCCCCACTTGGCGACGGTTTCGCTTTGCAGGATCAGGATCGAGCCAAGCACCGTGGCAATCGCAGCGACCATCACGGCCAGCAGTCGCTTCTTGTTGACCGGTGCGTCGTCGGCGGGTGAGCCGATGTGCGACAGGGTGCGGCTCATCACCAGGTAGTTGGCGAGGCCGAGCATCAGGCCGATCGAGCAAACGCCGAAAGCGGTGTGCCAACCCATCGAATCGCCGTATTTCGTTGCCACCACGTCGCGGATCCACGGCGTAAGCGTCATCGAGATCATCGAGCCGATGTTCACCGCCATGTAGTAGATGGTGAATGCGCTGTCGATCTTGGAGTCTTCGCCGTCGTAGATCTTGCGTACGAGGTTGCCGGAATTGGCTTTGAAGAAACCGTTGCCGACGATGATTACGCCCAGTGCCGCATAAGTGAAAACGGCATGGTCCGATGGTACCCACAGCAAAGCGTAGCCCACCGCCAGAATCACCGCGCCCATCAGCATCGTGCGGCGCGTGCCCAGCAGCTTGTCGCCCACCCAGCCGCCGATCGCGGGCGTGGCGTAGATCAATGCCGCGGCCGCGCCCCATACCAGATTGGCCTTGGTGTCGATGAAGCCGAGCCTCTTCATCATGAAGGTGACCATCAACACCTGCATGCCGTAGAAGCCGAAGCGTTCCCACATCTCGATCAGGAAGACCGTGCTGAACGAGCGGGTTTGTGAAACGGGGCGAGTCTGAGTTGCCATTAGGTATTCCGTGAACGTGTACTACGAGGCCTGAATCGACCTGTTTCTGCACCCCCTTGAGCGGGCACAATTAACGAAGGGTAACCGATTCGTCATTTGCTTGAAGTTGCAATGCGGCATGCAAAATCCTGCGGGGGGCCGGGGCGCCGTCCCGCTTGTGGCATGATTCGCGCTCGTTGCCGCCCGCAGGGGAGTTCCGCCCGCCATGCCGAAAAACGTCGTATTCCCCTCGCCGGCTCGCCGTTCCCGCCATGCCCGGTAGTGGATTCCGGGGCGACCCACGCCAGCTCTGGCGCGCTTTTCGCTGGTCGATGAACGGCCTGCGGGCCGGCTGGCGCCACGAGGCCTCGTTCCGGCTGGAAGCGATGCTCACGGTAGTCCTGCTACCCGTCGGGTTGTGGGTGGGGCACGGGGCGCTGGAGAAGATTGCGCTGGTCGCGCCGGTCATCCTGGTGCTTTCGGTGGAACTGCTCAACTCCGCCATCGAGGCCGTGGTAGACAAGGTGAGCCCCGAATTCCACGAGCTGGCCGGCCGCGCCAAAGACATGGGCTCCGCCGCGGTCTTCCTGTTGCTGGTGCTGGTTGTGCTGAGCTGGGGGCTGATCCTGGGGCCGCGCTGGTTCTAGTGCTGACCGGCCCCGGCCGGCACGGGACAAGCGGGGCGAACCCGCGGCACCCACCCCAAGTGAAGCGCCAAGGCGGATCGCCCCGCTCGCCGCTAGCTTATGTGCTGACTCGTGGCCTTAGCTGTAGGGATGGGCTCGTTTGGTGTACGTCAAAGATTGCATCCATGTAGTCCTAATGCTGCAATGAGGACTCACTGGAAGGGAGCACTCCGATGAAGGTCGTACGCTTACTACTGTTAATGCTGTTGGTCGCCGCGTTGTCCGGCTGCGGCTACAACTCGATCCAGCAACAGGACGAGGCGGTAAAGGCACAGTGGTCCGAAGTGCTCAACCAATATCAGCGCCGCGCCGACCTGGTACCGAACCTGGTCAATACCGTGAAGGGTTATGCCGCGCATGAAGACAAGGTCTTCAGCGAAGTGGCCGATGCGCGCTCGCGCATAGGTACGATCCAGGTCAATGCCGACGATGCGGCGTCGCTGGCGAAATTCCAGGCGGCGCAGGGCCAACTGGGCGGTGCGCTGTCGCGCTTGATGGCGGTGAGCGAAAACTATCCCAACCTCAAGGCCGACGGCCTGTTCCAGAATCTGCAGGCGCAACTGGAAGGCACCGAGAATCGCATCACCGTGGCACGCAACCGCTATATCCAGGCGGTGCAGCAGTACAACACGATGATCCGGACTTTCCCGAACAATCTCACCGCCAAGATGTTCGGCTACCAGACCAAGCCGAATTTCAGCGTCGACAACGAAAAGGCGATTTCGACCGCACCGACCGTCGATTTCGGTACGTCCGCGCCGAGCAATCCGGCGCCCGCCTCGTCGGCACACTGACGTGATGCGGCGTTGGGCGCGCCTGTGGCTGGTATGGACGATAGCGTTGCTGTCGCCCTGGCCGCTGCACGCCGACGATCTGCCCGCGGTGCCGACGCTTGCGCGTCACGTGACCGATCTCACCGGTACGCTCACGCCTCAGCAGGTCGATCAGCTCGATGCGCAACTCGTCGGCCTGGAAAAACAGAAGGGCGCGCAATTGGTGGTGCTGATGATCGGCACCACCCAGCCTGACGATATCGACGACTATTCCTTGCGCGTGGCCGAGCAGAACAAGCTGGGCCGCAAGGGCGTCGACGACGGCGTATTGCTGTTTATCGCCAAGAATGACCGGCAGGTGCGCATCGAGGTGGGTTACGGCCTGGAGGGGGCGATTCCCGATGCAGCGTCCGCACGCATCATTCGCGAATACATCGCGCCGAAATTTCGCACCAACGATTACGCCGGCGGCATCAGCGATGCCGTGGGTGCGCTGACGCTATTGATCGACGGCGAGCCTTTGCCGCCGCCGGTACGCGGCAAAGAAAACCAGGGGCGGGGCGTCGACTTCCAGGGACTGTTCTTCCTGGCCATTTTTGCGGTGCTGTTCATGCGCGGCGTGTTCGGGCGTGCGCCCGCGCTGGTGCGCGCGCCGCTGGGAGGCTTCGTCGTGGGCGGATTGCTGTGGATGCTGGCTTCGGCGGGTATTGGCGTTTTCGGCGGCATCATCGGCGCACTGGTGATGCTGCCGCCACCAGGATCCGGCCGTTCCATCGGCGGTGGCGGCTGGGGCGGCTTCGGTGGAGGAGGTTTTGGCGGAGGCGGTTTCGGCGGCGGTGGCGGTGGTGGATTTAGCGGTGGCGGCGGCAGCTTCGGAGGCGGTGGCGCCTCGGGGAGCTGGTGACATGACGCGGACGCAGCGCCTGGTCGCCAACCTGTTTGATGGCTGGTTCCAATTACACCGGCGGTTTCCCACCGAGCTGCTCGACGACATGACCACCGCGATTGCAGATGGCGAGCATCGGCATCTGGGTGAGCTGCGCTTTGCGATCGAATCGCGCCTCGCGCCGCAGAGCGTGTGGGCCGGCCTGGATGCGCAGACGCGCGCGCGGCAAGTGTTCGGTCAACTGAACGTGTGGGATACCGAACACAACTGCGGCGTGCTGATTTACTTGCTGATGGCCGAGCATCGCATCGAGATTGTCGCGGATCGAGGCATCGCGCACCGGGTGAAACCCGAGGAATGGATTTCGATCTGCGGCGCCATGCAGGAGAGTTTCGCAGCCGGGCAGTGGCGTGCCGGCGCCTTGCGCGGCATCACCGAAGTCCATGCCCTGTTGGCCAAGCATTTTCCCAGTCACGGCAAGGCGCGGCCGGACGAATTGCCGGATCGGCCGGTGTTGCTCTGATATTCCCTCGAGTTTCGGTACGCGGGCTTCATTCGGTCAATGCGCATTGAGCGGCCTGATCGGGAGTCGGCGTGGCGCCCCGGACGCGTCCGCGCCGCGCAATGATCACAGCCAATGCCTGCGAGTAATCTCCTTGCAGGCAAATGACCAGCGTTTGATTGGTATTGCCGATGGTGCCATCCCATTTGAACTGCAGGGACTTGAGGTTGCTGGTGGCGATGATGTTGATGCGGTTGGAATGCCTGCCGCCGGCGTATAACGGGGCGCCAGCCGGTTGACCTTCAGCCTTGCGTTCGCGCCCGATGAGCCAGCCTTCGTTCCAGCGATTGTCGTCATTGCAGGTCAAGGCATCGCGACTGGGGCAGAAGACGATGCGCGTCTGTTCGTTTATCGCCAGATTCCGCGCATGCTGCAGCGCTGCGATGTATTCGGTCTGCGCCTGGCGCAGCTCGTGACGATCCAGCAGGTGGCGGAAGGACGGCACGGCGGTCGCGAGCACAATCGCCAGCACCACCAGTGTCACCATCTGTTCGATCAGCCCGAAACCGCCGGGCAGGCAGCGATATCGCGAATTGGCGGTCCGTGGGTTCATCCGCTCATGGTAGGCCGCGCCGTCGGCGGCCCCAGCGGCCGGGGCAG
The DNA here is from genome assembly GCF_016904945.1 of Dyella mobilis. GTDB lineage: Bacteria > Pseudomonadota > Gammaproteobacteria > Xanthomonadales > Rhodanobacteraceae > Dyella_B > Dyella_B mobilis. The sequence goes on along the minus strand of NZ_JADIKF010000040.1, from coordinate 1,136,600 downwards.
CCGCGTTCCGTCAGGGGCTGCTGACAGGCGGTGTCAGCATGCAGCATTTAAAATGGCGCTCCGCGCCCGCAGAGTAAGGCCATGACTGATCGCGACCGCTTCGAACTCGTTTCCGCCTACCAGCCTGCCGGCGACCAGCCCGAGGCCATCAAGCGCCTGGTCGAAGGCTTTGACGCGGGCCTGGCGGCGCAAACCCTGTTGGGCGTCACCGGTTCGGGCAAGACCTTCACCATCGCCAACGTGGTCCAGCAGGTGCAGCGCCCCACCATCGTATTGGCGCCGAACAAGACCCTGGCGGCCCAGCTATACGGCGAGTTCAAGGAGTTTTTCCCGCACAACGCGGTGGAATACTTTGTCAGCTACTACGACTACTACCAGCCGGAAGCCTACGTCGTCGCATCCGACACCTATATCGAGAAGGACGCCTCGATCAACGATCACATCGAACAGATGCGGCTGGCGGCCACCAAGGCCCTGCTGTCGCGCAAGGATGCGTTGATCGTCGCCACCGTGTCGGCGATTTACGGCCTGGGCGATCCGGAAGATTACCTGTCGCTGCGCCTGATCCTGGCGCGTGGCGAACGCATCGAGCAACGCGCGCTGATCCGTCAGCTCACCGAGCTGCAGTACACGCGCAATGAAATGGAATTGCGCCGCGGTACCTATCGCGTGCGCGGCGAGGTCATCGACGTTTTTCCCGCCGAATCGGAGACCGAGGCGCTGCGCATCGAGTTGTTCGACGGGGAAGTGGAAAACCTTTCGCTGTTCGATCCGCTCACCGGCGAGACCATCCGCAAGGTGCCGCGCTACACGGTGTATCCGCGTACGCACTACGCCAGTACGCGCGAAAGCGTGCTCAATGCGATCGACACGATCAAGGAAGAGCTCAAGGAGCGGCTGGAATACCTCTACAAGGAAAACCGCCTGGTGGAGGCGCAGCGCCTGGACCAGCGCACCCGCTTCGACGTCGAGATGATGGCCGAAGTCGGTTTTTGCCAGGGCATCGAAAATTATTCGCGCCACCTCACGCGCCGAGCACCGGGCGAGCCGCCGCCGACGCTGTTCGATTACCTGCCGCCGGATGCGTTGCTGGTGGTGGACGAGTCGCACGTTACCGTGCCGCAGCTCGGCGCGATGTACAAAGGCGACCGTTCGCGCAAGGAAACCCTGGTCGAATTCGGTTTCCGCTTGCCGTCGGCCATGGACAACCGTCCATTGCGTTTCGAGGAGTTCGAGCGGCGCATGCCGCGTGCCATTTACGTTTCCGCCACGCCGCGCAGCTATGAACTGGAAAAGTCCGGCGATGCCATCGTGGAACTGGTGGTTCGTCCCACCGGCCTGGTCGATCCGGAAGTGGAAGTGCGCCCGGTGCGCACCCAGGTCGACGACCTGCTGGGCGAGGCCAAGAAACGCATTGCGATGGGCGATCGCGTGCTGGTTACCACGCTCACCAAGCGCATGGCCGAGAACCTCACCGAATACCTCAGCGAGCACGATGTGAAAGTGCGTTATTTGCATTCGGACATCGAAACGGTGGAGCGCGTGGAGATCATTCGCGACCTGCGCCTGGGCGAGTTCGACGTGCTGGTGGGTATCAATCTGTTGCGCGAGGGTCTGGACATGCCCGAGGTGTCGCTGGTGGCGATCCTCGATGCCGACAAGGAAGGCTTCTTGCGTTCCACCGGGTCGCTGATCCAAACCATCGGCCGTGCCGCACGCAATGTGCGTGGCAGGGCCATTCTCTATGCCGATGAGATCACCCGCTCGATGCAGGCGGCGATGGAGGAAACCGGTCGCCGCCGCGAAAAGCAGGTGGCCTGGAACGAGGCGCACGGCATCGTCCCCAAATCCGTGGTGCGGCGGATTTCCGACATCATGGAAGGTGCCCGCAGCGAGGTTCCGGGTCGTGGCCGCGGCAAGTCGGCGCGGGGCCGGGCGGCTCCCGCGGTGGCCGAAGCGCCTGCCGACTATGCCAAGCTGAACGCGGACCAGGCCGCCGCCCTAATCAAGCGGCTGGAGGCTGAAATGCGCAAGCACGCGGAAAACCTGGAGTTCGAGGAGGCTGCCCGGCTGCGCGATCAGATCCATCAACTGCGCGAAAAGGCCCAGTCTTGAGCCGTATCTTTCCGTAGGCTCAGCGCGGTGGGCAGGGCGGTGCCGCCTGGGCCACTGGCACCGGTCCCGATCATTGAGCCTTTCCAGCTCCCCGGGCTTTCTGTATACTGCGCGGCTCCCGGGCGGTTAGCTCAGCGGTAGAGCACTTCCTTGACATGGAAGGGGTCACAAGTTCGATCCTTGTACCGCCCACCAATTTAAAGTGACGACGGCGCAGATCCTTGATCTGCGCCGTCGTCGTTTTGGGAGCATGCCGCCGTGGCGTGCGAGTCACTGGTCTCTGGAGCGCCGGTATTTGCCGGGTTCGCGCGCCACCATGTCCGGCGCGAACCATCGGATGCAGTTGCGGCCTGCGCGTTTGGCCGCGTAAAGCGCTATGTCGGCGTCGCCGAGCAGTTTCTCGCCGCTTGCATAGTTGCCATCGGTCGAGGTGGCCAGGCCGGCACTGGCCGTCACGAAGCGATGCGTGCCCTGGCTGTGCGGAATCTGCAACGCCTCGATGCTCAATCGCAGGCGTTGCAGGACGTGTTCTGCCGTGGCGCGATCGCAGCCGGCGAGCAGAACGGCGAATTCTTCGCCGCCATAGCGGGCCACGGTTACGCCTTCAAATGCAGATGCCGTTGTTTTCAAGGCGGCGCTCGTCGCAGCGAGACACTGGTTGCCGGCCAAATGGCCGTAAGTGTCGTTGTAGGCCTTGAAGGAGTCGATATCCATCATGGCAATCGTGAGCGGCGTTTTTGCCGCCATGGCCATTTCCCAGTCGCGTTTCAGGATACGGTAAAAGCCGCGGCGGTTCAGCAGGCCGGTCAGGTCGTCGTGAATGGCCGCCTGCTGCAGGTCGCGATGCATGCCTTTCAGTTCGTCTTCGAGCGCAAGATGGCGCCCGAGCACGAGGGCCACGCGAATCGCGTACGAGGCAATGCCGAGCACCAGGGCGCCGATGGCGATGATGGGCGCGCGTTGCAGGTATCCGAACGCAATGATGCACAAGGCGATGCTCAATACGAACGGACTTACGCTTTCCGCAACGATCCGCGTTCTCGCCGCGGGACGGTAGCCGCGGAACCACACGGTTCGCCGTTGGCTGAGCAGAATGCCGAGGGCGACGAACGGCAGATCCAGGAAAATCTCGGGCACATACGATTCGCTGGATAGCACGAAGCGATTGTGGATGGCCGGAAAAGCCAGTTCGGCCCAGGAAAACATCAACAGCACGAAATAGAAGCGGCGCTCATCCGCACGCTTGGTGGTGACGAAACGCAAGGTGACGAATGTCGCGACAAACAGCGACATCGCATCGAACATCCACATCACGAACCGGCCGAGATCGGGATTGGTGGCGCTGTCGCCGATGATCTTGCGCAGAAAGACGTAGAACAGCAACGCAATGATGCCTGCCAGAATGGCATCGATGAGGCTCGTCCAGCGCTGTAGCGAACCCACCGCGCGGTAGGCCGCGGCAAGCGTGAGAATCAAGCTGTTGAGGCAGAAGTAGAACGTCGGGTCGAACGCAACCAGGGTGCCCTGGGGATTCTTGAGCGAGTCGATGAACAACAGCACGAACGCCGCCGCCTGGGTGAGCAGCGCCAGCAGCAACAAGGCCCAGGTGGGCCGATTGTGCGTCACGCTAAAACGTAGCCGGCGCCAACCTAAAAACAGTGTGAAAGCCAGGCAGGCCAGGACGAGCACATAACTCCAGGTAAGCACCCTGGCGGGCTCGGCAATGAGAATCGCCACGTGGACGGCCAGTAACGGCACGTAAAACCTGGGTGCCCAGTTCTGCATCTTCATGTCGCGCCCCTTGGATGGAAGGACTCAACGCGCTGGAGAACTTGCCGGTCAAGATTACTCCAGGCGCAGGCTTCCTCCGGCCCATGCCGGTTCCGGTCTTGCGGAGAGGTTAAGGCGCGCCGCTTTCGCCATCACGGGACATGAGATGGGAAGAGCCGCCTGTTGCGGTTCGGGCTTCTCGTGGTGATTCACAGCACGTGCCCCTTGGCCGCCGGCAGCACGATACATACATCGGTGCCCCGCCCTGGGTGGCTGCTTACGCCAATTTCACCGCCATGCCGGTCGATCACCGCCTTCACGAATGGCAATCCCAGCCCCACCCCCATCTCGCCGTCGGCTTTGCCGGCCACCTGGAAAAAGGGGTCGAACAGTCGCGTCAGGTCCTCCTGCGCGATACCGATGCCCTGGTCGATTACGTGCAGCGACAAATGGCGGTCGTCCTTGGCTTCAATGCGGACGGTAATCGATGTGTGCGAAGGGGAATACTTCAACGCGTTGTCGATCACGTTGACCAACGCGCGGATCAGCATGTTGGCGTTTGCCGCGATCAAGGTGTTTTCGAGTGCGCACTGCGGGCCGATCAGATCGATCGCTTTGCTCTCGGCCGCCGGCCATAACTGGTCGATCGCTTCCGTGGCGATATCGAGCAAAGTCGCCGGCGACAGCGTGTCGCGATGAATTTGTTCGGCGCGGGACAGTTGCAGGAAATCCTTGGCCACGCGCAGCGAATAGTCGGCCTGCCGGCGCAGGTCATCGATGAAGGCCTGGTCATACGAAGTCTGCGGAGGCTTGCTGGCGCGTTCTTCGATCAGTTGCATGATGGTCGAAAGCGGGCTGCGCAGGTCGTGCGCGATGTGACGCAATGCTTGCCGGTCGTGCATCACGCTGCGTTTGATGTCGGTGATGTCCATCAGGCAGACCAGGAACGACGCGCGAGCTTCCGTTTCTTCGGCATCCAATGGAGCGTCGATGCCGGCGTAGGGTACATACAGCAACATCTTGTCGCGGCCTCCAAGCAGCACTTCCTCGCTGCGGCTGGCGTCGCCTTGGCAGTGCCGCGTCACCAGGTGTTGCACGTCCGGCAGCGACACGGCGTTGCCGGATCCACGGGGCTCTTCGGTCAGCAGTTCGGAGGCCTGGGCATTCCATACCGAAATGATGCCTTTGGTGACGACGAAAACGGGGTAGGGCAATTGGTTGATCAAATTGACAAAGGTGATTTGCAGGCTGCGAATTTCCCGCATGGCCTGCCGCACTTCGCGTACGGGGTCGCCGGTGCGCGCGGGTGCGATCGGCGCTTGAGTGCCGGCCATGCCGACGTTGCCGGCGATGGCGCGCAACTGGCCGATTTCCCGGTTCAAAAGCGCCAACGTGCGGCTCAGTCGCTCCCAGGCGAAATAGGCGTAGATGCACACGCAAACCAGGGGCAGCAGGCCAAGGCCCAGCCAGCGGTGCGTCATGGCCAGCAGCAACGCGGGAAAGACTGCAATGCACGCGAGCCAGCCCAGTGCCGCCCAGTGCATCGCGTGACCGCGCAACCGCGTGCAGATCAGCACCATGCCCAATGCGAGTGCTACATAGACCGGCACCGCCAGCAGGCCGGGAAGTTCGCTTGCTACGTTGCCGCTGATCACCGCATCGGCCATCAGTGCATCGAGCTCGACTCGTGAAACGGCATCCAGGTTGAGCGAGGAAATCTGGAACCCTCCTTCATCGCCGAGCGCCTGGCCGACAAATACCGCCCGATGCTCAAAAGCATCGGCGGCGACCTTGCCGCCAATCACGTCCGCATAGGAGTAACGAGGGATGCCGTCCGGCTTGCCCAGCATGACCAGGGTGGCGTCCGTCCGTGCAGGTGCGATCGACAGGGCATAGCCTTTGGCAGCGGCGCGCGCCCGCTCGCTCGCGTGTTGAACCCCGGACACGCGGATGGCCTCAAGCACGATATTGGGGGTACCTCCTTGCGCCGAGGGCAGATGCGGCACCAGTCCTGTCACCACGCCGTAATGACCCACCGTGACGCGATGCTGCCCGTGCCCGGCTGCCGTTTCGGCCAAGGCGGATGATGCCGGCACTACGACACGGCCGTTGTTGCGCACTGCCGCCAACGCGGCGTCGGTGCGCACGTCGGCAAGCGGACCATCATCGAGGGTGACGCTGGCGGCTCGATCCAGGCGCTTGAGCAAAATATCGTTCTGCGCAGCCAGCTCATCCGGATCCAGGCCGCGCAGGTCGCGTGGATCGATCGACACGACGGCGACCCGTTTGGTGCTCGGGTGCGCGAACAGCCTGGCGGCGGTATCGAACAGCACCTTGTCGAAGGCGCCCGACATCGATGCACCCATCGGATGCCAGCTGAAAGCCGCCAACAGCAAGAAAGTGCCGATGAAGAAGATGCGCGCCGTGGCGGTGCGGGACGGGCGAAGCGAGTTGGCATGGAATGGCAACATTCAACGACGCCCCCCTTTTTTTATGCGGGTATTCCTGCTTTCCCTGCTTTGCCGGAGGCAAGGCGTGGGCTCAATATACCGATGCGCTTCGCGTCGAAGAGGCCCGCAAGCCGCCTGCCGGGGCCTGTCGCCGCCCGGCCTGGGGCAGCTCTTCGAGGCGATAGCCGTGGTTGTACACGGTGGAAATCAACATGCCGTTCTTGGAGCGCAGCTGCAGCGCGTTGCGCAGCTTGCTCACATAAGTAGCCAGGGTTGCGTCGTACTTGCGATCGGCCGCGCCCCAGATCTTTTCGCAGAGATCCTCCTTGGTAACGACGCAGCCGACGTTACGGAAGAAATGCATGGCGAGCTGAAACTCGCGCGCCGACAGGTTTGCCAGCTTCTGGCCATCCACGCCATCGACCAGCACGCTGCGGGCGTCCGCGTCGAGCGTGTAGCGGCCCACGCGAAGCTTTCGTTCGCGCAGAGTATGGGGGTAATACTTGCGCATCTGGGCACGGATGCGAGCCACCAGTTCGGCTTCACGCGCGGGTTTCACCAGATAATCGTCGGCACCGCTGTCCAGGCCGTGCACGATGCTTTGTTCGTCGTCGTGCTGGGTCAGCATGATGATCGGTACGTCGGCATGCTCGCGGGTAGCTCGCGCCCATTTGAGCACCTCGATGCCGCATTTGCCGGGCACGTCCCAATCCAGCAGCAGCATGTCCGCGGGTTCGTTCTCCAGCATGCTTACGAAGCTGTCGCCGTCGTGTCGCATGACGCTTTCATAGCCGGCCCGATGCAGCCAGTTGGCAACAGAGTGAGCCTGCTTCACGGTGTCTTCTAGAATGGCGATGCGCAAGGTCGTGTCCTCAACGAGTGGATCGGACGCCTACTGGCGGACTTGGATGTAGGAATCTTATGAATCCGCTTGCGTATTGAGGATCAGACTAGGCCTAAAAATCTCAACGAATTATTGAGGAAAGCGTCAACGACGGGTTGGCTCCATTCCTTCGTTCGAACAAGGCCTTTACGCTGTGGCGCTTGGCCGCAAGTCCTGACGCGGGGCGAGGATCGACGTACCATCACGCGGTCGCCATTGCCGCTCGGAGCCGCCATGACCTATCTGTGGATCAAAAGCCTGCACGTGTTATTCGTGATGGCCTGGGTTGCCGCGGTGTTCTATCTGCCCAGGATTCTGGTGAATATCGCCGAGGCGGGCGCCGAGCCGGCGGTGAAGGCACGGCTGGAACTGATGGGTTTGCGCTTGTATCGCTTCGGCCATGCGATGTTCGGCATGGCGTTTCTGTTTGGCCTGACGCTGTGGCTGGGGTGGCACGTCTTTCCGAGCGCGCTGCCGCACTGGGGCGAGATGGGATGGCTGCACGCCAAGCTGGGTCTGGTGCTGCTGCTGCTGATTTATTACACGTGGACCGGGCGGTTGGTGAAGCGCAGCGCGAAGGGCGGGGCATTGCCGCCGTCCCGCACGCTGCGTTTGATGAACGAGCTGCCGGTGTTCATCCTGCTTGGCATCATCTTCCTGGTGATTGCCAAACCGTTCTGACCGGTCTCAGGCGATGCGGTGGTACTCGCGATACCACTGCACGAAGCGCTTCACGCCTTCTTCGATACTTGTATTGGGCGCATAACCTACGTCGCGGCGCAGTGCCGAGACATCCGCCCAGGTATCGGGTACGTCGCCAGGCTGCATCGGCAGCAGATTTTTTTCGACGGTGCGGCCGAGACTCTGTTCCATCAACTCGATGAAATGCATCAGTTGGACGGGCTGGTCGTTGCCGATGTTGTAGACGCGGTAAGGAGCGCTCGACGTACCGGGGTTCGGTTGCAGCGCATCATAGGCCGGATCGGGTTGGGCGACGTGATCCAGCGTGCGGATCACGCCTTCGACGATGTCGTCGATATAGGTGAAATCGCGGCTGTGGTTGCCGTAGTTGAACACGTCGATCGGTTCGCCGCGCACGATGCGGTCGGCAAACAGGATCGGCGACATGTCCGGCCGGCCCCACGGGCCGTATACGGTAAAAAAGCGCAGGCCGGTGGTGGGCAGCGCGTACAGGTGGCTGTAGGTGTGCGCCATCAGCTCGTTGGCTTTCTTGCTGGCGGCATACAGGCTTACCGGATGGTCGACGGCGTCTTCCACCGCAAACGGCATCTTGCGGTTGGCGCCGTAGACGGAACTGGACGAGGCATACACCAGATGCTCGACCTTGCCGTGACGGCAGGCTTCCAGCACGTTGACGAAACCCACTAGGTTGCTCTGCACGTAGGCCTGGGGATTTTTCAGCGAATAGCGCACGCCAGCCTGGGCGGCCAGATTGACCACGCGCTGGGGCTGGAAATCGCCGAATGCGCGGTTGATTGCTTCGGCATCCGCCAGGTCGGCGCGCAAGTGGGTGTAGGCGGGGTGCGCGGCGAAGCGCGCCAGGCGTGCCTCTTTCAGGGCGGGATCGTAGTAAGCGTTGTGGTTGTCGATGCCCAGCACCTGGTCGCCGCGAGCCAGCAGGCGTTCTGTGAGAGCCGCGCCGACAAAGCCGGCCGAGCCAGTGACGAGGATGCGCATCGAGGGGTCCTGAAGGGGAATCTGCATAGTTTATAGCGCTCGTCGTCGCTCATTTGACACTCGCAACGCGCTAAACTAGCTTTTTGGGATGTAACCCGGAGACGAGGTGGCCCGCGCCGAAGGCGTCGGTCGAGTGTGTGACATGGCAACTACCCGCTTCCAGCATTGAAACGGCTACGCCTCGTGTTGAACGACAAGGCGCGTGGCGCCTTTATTTTTGCCCGTCGTCCGGACGGACTAGAACACATCAAAAATGAGCAGCGTCGCAAAGAAGCGGCGTAGCAGGTGCAATCCATGATCGAAATTACGCTCCCCGACGGCAGCAAGCGCCCCTTCGACCATCCCGTCACGGTACAGGACGTGGCCGCCTCCATTGGTGCCGGCCTGGCCAAGGCCACCCTGGCCGGCAAGGTGGACGGCAAGCTGGTGGATGCCAGCTTTCCGATCGAGCACAACGCCAGCCTGGAAATCGTCACCGAGAAAAGCCCGGATGCGCTGGAGATTCTTCGCCACTCCACCGCGCACTTGCTGGCGCAGGCCGTACAGCGCCTGTTCCCCGGTGCGCAGGTGACGATCGGCCCGGTGATCGACAACGGCTTCTACTACGACTTCGCCTACGAGCGCCCGTTCACGCCGGACGACCTGGTGAAGATCGAAGCGGAAATGGAAAAGATCGTTAAGGAGCAGTTGCCGGTCACGCGCAGCGTCAAATCGCGCGACGACGCGGTGACGTTCTTCCGCGGCCTGGGCGAGGAATACAAAGCCGAGATCATCCAAAGCATCCCGGCCAACGAAGCATTGTCGCTCTATACGCAGGGCGAGTTCACGGATCTTTGCCGCGGCCCGCACGTGCCGAACACGGGCAAGCTGCGCGCGTTCAAGCTGATGAAGGTCGCTGGTGCGTATTGGCGCGGCGATTCCAACAACGCGATGCTCACGCGCATCTACGGTACGGCCTGGTTGAACGATAAAGACCTGAAGGCCTACCTGCATCAGCTGGAAGAGGCCGAGAAGCGCGACCATCGCAAGATCGGCAAGGCGCTGGACCTGTTCCACCAGCAGGAGGAAGCGCCGGGCATGGTGTTCTGGCATCCGAACGGCTGGGCCATCTGGCAGGTCGTGGAGCAGTACGTGCGCGGCGTTTATCGCAGTAGCGGCTACCAGGAAGTGCGCGGCCCGCAGATCATGGACGTGAGCCTGTGGAAGAAGTCCGGTCACTGGGACAACTACCAGGAAAACATGTTCTTTACCGAGTCGGAAAAGCGTACCTATGCGCTCAAGCCGATGAACTGCCCGGGCCACGTGCAGATCTACAACACGGGGCTGCACAGTTATCGCGACCTGCCGATCCGCTACGGCGAATTCGGCGGCTGTCATCGCAACGAACCTTCGGGCGCCTTGCACGGCATCATGCGCGTGCGTGCCTTCACGCAGGACGATGGTCACATCTTCTGCACGGAAGAGCAGGTGGAATCGGAAGTGACTGCCTTCCACCAGCAGGCCATGAAGGTGTATTCGGATTTCGGTTTCGAAAACATTGCCGTGAAGATCGCGCTTCGCCCCGACAAGCGCATTGGCAGCGAAGAACTGTGGGACCGTTCCGAGGAAGCCTTGCGTGCCGCGCTGCGCAGCGTAGGCGTGCCGTGGGAGGAGTTGCCGGGCGAGGGTGCGTTCTATGGCCCCAAGATCGAGTACCACATGACCGACTCCATCGGCCGCTCCTGGCAGGTAGGCACCATGCAGGTGGACCCGATGATGCCCGAGCGCCTGGGTGCCGAATACGTGGACGAGCACAGCCAGCGCCGCCGGCCGATCATGCTGCACCGGGCCATCGTGGGCTCGATGGAGCGCTTCATCGGCATCCTGATCGAGCATCACGCCGGCAACCTGCCGCCCTGGCTGGCCCCGGTGCAGGCTCAGGTGTTCAGCATTACGGACGCCCAGGCCGACTATGTCCGCGAGGTGACGCAAACCCTTGTCGAGAAAGGCTTCCGCGTGAAGGCGGATTTGCGCAACGAAAAGGTCGGTTATAAAATCCGCGAACATACGCTGCAGAAAGTGCCCTACCTGCTTGTGGTCGGCGATCGCGAAAAGGAATCGGGGGCTGTTTCCGTGCGTACGCGTTCGGGCGAAGATCTGGGCAGCATGCCGCTTGCCAGCTTCATCGAACGTCTGGAGGCCGAGACGCGGCGCTGATGCCGCCCGGCCAAACTAAAAACACCTCCTGGAGGATAGTGGTATCGCCACCACAGAAACTAAGGGCAATCGTCGCAACCACGAGATCCGCGTACCCCGCGTGCGCGTGATCGGACCGGATTCCGAGCAGCTTGGCATCCTGACCCGCGACGAGGCGCTGCGCGCAGCCGAAGAAGCGGGGCTTGACTTGGTCGAGATCCAGCCGAACGGCGACCCGCCGGTCTGCCGCATCATGGACTACGGCAAGTTCAAGTTCGAAGCCCAGAAAAAGGCTCAGGCCGCCAAGAAGAAGCAGAAGCAGGTCGAGATCAAGGAAGTGAAGTTCCGTCCGGTCACGGACGTGGGCGACTACCAGATCAAGCTGCGTAACATGTTGAAATTCCTAGAGGAAGGTGACAAGGTCAAAGTCACCATCCGCTTCCGCGGCCGCGAGATGTCCCACCAGGATCTGGGCCAGAATTTGGCCAAGAAGATCCAGGAAGATGTCGGCGAGAACGGCGTCATCGAATCCTTCCCGCGCCTGGAAGGGCGCCAGATGGTGATGATGATCGGGCCGAAGAAGAAGTAAGCGCTCCGGCGCTTGACGCTTTTCCCTCTCCCTCCGGGGAGAGGGCAGGGTGAGGGGCTGCCGCGAGCCAACCTTTACCATCTGTTTTTTTTGAAGCCTTTCGTCAAAGCCAGGCTTTGATGGGTTGTGCCGCGACGGTGGCCCTCGGCCCAGGTCCTGCGTCCCCTGAGGGGATAACGCAGATCCGGACTGGCTTTGGTTCCCGGACTCCCGTACAATTGACCGTTCGACCCGCCAGGAAGGGTCGTGAACCGATCGTGGCAGGACGGAAAGAGCGCTCAGGGCGCCGCCAGATCAGTCAGAAACCGGGGAGTGATCCCCCATCAAGGAGCATTTTCATGCCCAAGATCAAGACCAACCGCGCGGCGGCGAAGCGTTTTCGCAAGACCGCGTCCGGCAAGTTCAAGGCCGGTCACGCCTTCAAGTCGCACATTCTCACCAAGAAGTCGACCAAGCGTAAGCGCAACCTGCGCGCCACCAACCACGTCAAAGCTTGCGACACCAAGGGTGTAGCACGCATGTTGCCGTATCTCTAAGGCGGAGGACTGAACCATGGCTCGTGTTAAGCGTGGCGTTACCGCCCGTCGTCGTCACAAGAAAATCATCGGCCGCGCGAAGGGTTACTACAACGCCCGTCGCAAGGTTTTCCGCGTTGCCAACCAGGCCGTCATCAAGGCCGGTCAGTACGCGTATATCGGCCGCAAGCAGAAGAAGCGTCAGTTCCGCGCCCTGTGGATCGTGCGTATCAATGCTGCTGCCCGTCAGTTCGGTCTGTCCTACAGCCGCCTGATCAACGGTCTGGCCAAGGCCGGTATTACCGTTGACCGCAAGGTGCTGGCCGACATCGCCGTGCACGACATCAAGGCGTTTGGAGCCATCGCAGAAAAGGCGAAGGCCAGTCTGGCCGCTTGATCGTCGAACACTGACGAAAGAAGTGAATCAAGCGGGGAGAAGGCCTAAAGCCTTCTCCCCGTTTTTGTTTTGAGTAACGCTTTTTGCGTTGGCCTCCTCTCCCCCATCTTTGATTGAGAATGGAGGAGAGGAATGAGGTGAGGGGTCAAGGCTTGTCCCAACCTCCATCGAAGTACGCTTCGAATAGGGTTCAACGCAAGAGTTTCCCCTCAGCCCAGCCCTCTCCCCAAAGGGGAGGGGGAGTAAAGCGAGAGTCACATCGATGGAAGACCTGGATACCCGCGCCACCCAGGCGCTGGCGGAAATCGACAAGGCCGAAACACTCGACTCGCTCGATGCGTTGCGCGTCAGCCTGCTGGGCAAAAGCGGCGTCGTCACGGCGGCCTTGAAGGCGCTGGGCACCCTGTCGCCGGAAGAGCGCAAGAGCCGCGGAGCCGAGGTGAATCGGTTGAAGGAGCGTCTCAACGATGCCCTCGGCGCGCGCAAGCAAACGCTGGAGCAGGCCGAGCTCGATCGCCGCCTGGCTTCCGAAAAGCTCGACATCAGCATGCCTGGCCGCGACGGCGAGCGGGGCGGCATTCACCCGATCACCCGCGCGCTCGAACGTATCGCCGCGATCTTCGCGCGTCTCGGCTACCAGCGCGCCGACGGCCCGGAAATCGAAGACGACTGGCACAACTTCGAGGCGCTGAACTTCCCGCCGCACCATCCGGCGCGCGCCATGCACGACACCTTCTATTTCGGTGACGGTCGCCTGTTGCGCACGCATACCTCGCCGGTGCAGATCCGCTCGATGAAGGGACGTCAGCCACCGATCCGCGTGATCGCGCCGGGCAAGGTGTACCGCAGCGATTCGGATCAGACGCATTCGCCGATGTTCCACCAGATCGAAGGTCTGCTGGTCGATGAAACATCCAGCTTCGCCGACCTGAAAGGCACGCTGGCCGAATTCATCCGCGCCTTCTTCGAGCGCGATTTCGAGATGCGTTTCCGCCCCAGCTACTTCCCCTTCACCGAGCCTTCGGCCGAAGTGGATATCCGCTGGGACGCCGAAGACGGCAGCACGCGCTGGCTGGAGGTGCTCGGTTGCGGCATGGTGCATCCGAATGTGCTGAAGAACTGCGGCATCGATCCGGAGCGCTACACCGGCTTCGCGTTCGGCCTGGGCGTAGAGCGCTTTGCCATGCTGCGCTACGGCGTTTCCGATCTGCGCGCGTTCTTCGAGAACGATCTGCGCTTCCTCAAGCAATTCGCGTAACCGCCCGCAGGGAACAACACGATGAAATTCTCCGAAAACTGGCTGCGCGAGCTGGTCGAGATCAAGGCCGACCGGGCCGCCCTGGCGCATGCGTTGACCATGGCCGGGCTGGAAGTGGAAGAACTGACCCCGCTGGGTGAAAACCTCGGCGGCGTGGTGGTGGCCGAAATCGTTGGCGCCGAAAAGCACCCGGAAGCCGACCGCCTGCAGGTGTGCAAGGTCGACGCCGGAACGGGCGAGCCGCTGCAGATCGTCTGCGGCGCACCGAATGCACGCGTAGGCATCAAGGTGCCGCTGGCGACGGTAGGCGCAAACCTGCCGGGCGGCATCGCCATCAAGGCGGCCAAGCTGCGTGGCGTGGAATCGTTCGGCATGCTGTGCTCGGCCAAGGAGCTGGGCATCGACAACGACGCGTCCGGCTTGCTGGAGCTGTCCGCCGATGCGCCGGTCGGCAAGCCGCTGGCCGATTACCTTGAGTTGCCCGATGCGAGCATCGAGCTGAAGCTCACGCCGAACCGCCCGGATTGCCTGGGGCTGGTGGGTCTCGCGCATGACGTTGCTGCCTTGTTTGGCAGCCACGTAAAAGTGCCGGAGCAGAAGGATGCTGTCGTCGCTGGCGCCGCGCGCCGCGGTATCCGCCTGGAAGCCGGTGCCGATGCGCCGCGTTATCTCGGCCGCATCATCGAAGGCATCGATCCTGCCGCGCGTACGCCGCTGTGGCTGGCCGAGCGTCTGCGTCGCGCCGGCCTGCGCCCGATCAGTGCGGTGGTGGATGTCACCAACTACGTGATGCTGGAACTGGGCCAGCCGCTGCATGCTTTCGACAATGACAAGCTGCAAGGCGACATTGTCGTGCGCCATGCGCGCGAAGGTGAAACGCTGAAGTTGCTCGATGGTTCCGAAGCGAAGCTCGACCATGGCTTCCTGCTGATCGCCGATGAAAAGAATGGCCTCGCCGTGGCCGGCGTGATGGGCGGCTACGATTCGCGCGTCACCGACACCACGCACAACATCTTCCTGGAATCGGCGCACTTCGCTCCGGCTGCGATCATGGGTCGTGCACGCAAGCTGGGTATGCATACCGATGCGTCGCATCGCTTCGAGCGTGGCGTCGATCCGGAGCTGCCGCGCCGTGCGCTGGAACGCGCTACCGAACTGTTGCTGGCGATTTCCGGCGGCAAGGCCGGACCGGTGCTGGTGGCTGAAAACCTGTCCGACCTGCCGAAGCCGGTAGCGGTTGCGCTGCGTCGCGCACGCCTCAAGCGCGTGCTGGGTGTCGAGGTGGCCGATGCCGAAGTTGCGCGTATCTTCACTGCGCTTGGCATGCAGGTGGAAACCGCTGCCGATGGCTGGCGCATCACTGCGCCGAGCAGCCGCTTCGATATCGAGAGGGAGGAAGACCTGATCGAAGAGGTGGCCCGCATCTATGGCTACGACCGCATTCCCACCCACACGCCGGAGGGCGCGCTGGCGCTCGCCATCGATCCGGAAGCACGCTTGCACGAGCTGGCAGTACGCGAACAGCTGGCTGCCCGCGGTTACTACGAAGCGGTGAACCTTGCTTTCGTTAGTCATGCCCTGATCGAGAAATGGGGCCTGGGCGAACGATTGGTGCCATTGGCCAATCCGCTTTCGGCCGACCTGGCGGTCATGCGCCCGTCCTTGCTGCCCGGCCTGATCGAAGCCCTCTCGCACAACCGGGCACGCCAACAGGAGCGTGTTCGCCTGTTCGAGCTTGGTCGGGTATTCGCGGCGGGTAATCCGCCCGACGAAACGCCGAGCCTGGCCATCGTCGCCAGTGGCAGCGCCCGTTCCGAGCAGTGGGGCGAAGCTGCCCGTCCTTTGGACTTCTTCGATCTCAAGGGTGATCTGGACGCCCTCATCGCCTGGGGTGGCGAGCCGCAGCGCTGGTCGGTACATGCCGACGGTCTCCCGGGCTGGCTGCACCCCGGCCGCGGTGCGCGTGTGGCCCGCGATGGCCAGACGGTCGGCTACCTCGGCGCCTTGCATCCGCAGCTCGCCAAGGCGCTGGACCTGGGGCCGGATGTGCACGTGCTGGAGCTGGCGCTGGAGCCGCTGCTTGGCCGCCGCCTGCCCAACGCACAACCGGTGCCGCGCTTCCCCTCCGTCCGCCGCGACATCGCGGTGGATGTGCCCGAATCGGTGAGTTGGTCACAGATTGAACAGGCGGTTCGCAGCAGCCTGGGCGCGGCCCTGGTGGAGCTGCGACTGTTCGACCGCTATAGCGGAAAAGGGGTCGAAGCGGGCCGAAAGAGTCTCGCTATGGGCTTGATTTTGCAGGACGCTTCACGCACCCTTACTGACGACGACGCGGATCGCTGCGTTCGAAATGCAGTGGCTGCGTTGGAGGTGTCATGCGAGGCGAAATTGCGAGGATAAGATGGCGGCGCTGACAAAGGCGGAGATGGCCGAGCGCCTCTTCCTCGAGGTAGGCCTTAACAAGCGGGAAGCCAAAGAGTTCGTGGACGCCTATTTCGAGGTGGTCCGCGAGGCGTTGGAACGCGGCGAACAGGTGAAGTTGTCAGGATTCGGCAACTTCGATTTGCGTAAGAAGAACCAGCGACCGGGTCGCAATCCCAAGACCGGCGAAGAGATTCCGATCTCCGCCCGTCGAGTGGTGACGTTCCGGCCAGGGCAGAAACTCAAGGTGAGAGTCGAGGGCTATGCTGGATCAGGGGAATAACACCGAACTGCCTGCCATCCCGGCCAAGCGCTACTTCACCATCGGTGAAGTGAGTGACTTGTGCGGGGTGAAGCCGCACGTGCTGCGTTACTGGGAGCAGGAATTCCCGGCGCTGAATCCAGTGAAGCGCCGTGGCAATCGCCGCTATTACCAGCGCCACGACGTGCTGATGATTCGTCAGATCCGTTCCTTGCTGTATGACGAAGGCTTCACTATCACCGGTGCCCGTGCGCGCCTGGAAGGGCCGCAAGCACGGATGGAGGCCAGCATGTCGCACCAGATCGTGCGCCAGGTGCGCATGGAACTGGAAGAAGTCCTGGCGCTGCTTCGTCGCTAAGCGCTCTTCCGGCATGCCAGCCGGAACTGCTACACTTGTCATCTTTGCCGAATCAGTCGGGGCGTAGCGCAGCCTGGTAGCGCATTTGCCTGGGGGGCAAAGGGTCGTGGGTTCGAATCCCGCCGCCCCGACCAATTCGCAAAGCTTCAATGAGGGTCGCGCTTGCGCGATACCTTGCTAGTCAAAAGGCGTCGCACTGCGACGCCTTTTTTCTTGCGCGCGACTCCGGCATCGCGACTACCCGCGATCCGCCTCGAGGCCCGTTCGATAGTCGTGGTTTTCTCGTTTTTACGCCGCGATCCCGTTGACGGCATCCGTGGTCTCCAAGCACACCGCGTCCTTGAAACCTGAAGCGACTCCAGGCGTTGCCAGTTGCCTTGAGTGCTTGGTTTGAGTGATGGGTCATCCCTGGGCGATCACTAATATTGATATAAAAACGTTTCGGAAGCTTTCGAAAGCTATTGTCACGGAACTTTCACTTCTAATACTCTGTGATCGTCATCGTATTGTTTCGTTATTGGGGCGATCTGGGCCGAATGTCTGTCGTTCAAAAGAAAACGAAAGATTTGATAGGCCCGGCCGTTGGTCAAGAGCCTTCCAGGTGCCCAGCGTGATGACTTCGAATTACTCCGGCCACGGCATGGACTTCAAGCGTGGTGTTTCAGCAAAGGGGCTCGCCAGCAGAGCGTGCAGTTGGCGGACAGGCCTCTAGGTTTCATGGCGAGGTTATCGACTAAGCGACGCACACACGAACAGTTCGGGAGACGAGCGGGAACGGCTCGCCTGGCAATGAGTGAATGGATCGCGCGCCTGCGCGCATTCCATCACGGTTGATCCGCTCGACGGGGAGACGGCGGTAACGACCTCACACGGGATGGCCGACCGGGCCATCGCGGACAAACGAGGGTTTGCCAACGGTCTTCAGCGACCGCTTTGGCCGGCTTTTCCAAATCGATATGCGATAGCGGGGTGGGTTCATGAAGTGCGGAGTTTTGTTGAAGCGCAGGTGTCTGGCGACGGTGATCGGCGCTTCGTTGATCTCGGCCGGTGTCTACGGCCAGTCGACCACCAGCAACATCTACGGCCAGGTGCCGGCGGAAAAGGGCAACAGCGTCGTCATTCGCAGCGACACGGGCTTGCGGCGCGAGATCCAGGTCGACAGCAGCGGTCGCTACAATGCCACGCAATTGCCGGTCGGCAACTACACCGTCACGCTGATGCGCAACGGTACTGCCGTGCAGACGCACGATCACGTCGTGTTGAACGTTGGCGTTGGCGTGAACGTGTCGTTTGCCGAGCAGCCCGTACAGGCCAAGCAATTGTCCGGTGTGTCGGTGACGGCCAATAGCACGCCGCCGATCGATGTCAGTTCGGTCGACTCGCGCACGGTAATTACGGCACAACAATTGGCCGCGCTCCCGCTGGGACGTTCGGCAGAAGCCGCTGCGTTGCTGGCGCCGGGCGCCGTGCTCGACGGCGGTGGCTTTTCCAGCACCACCGGCGCTGCACTGCCCAGTTTCGGCGGCTCGTCGGTCGAAACGAATGCGTATTACATCAACGGATTCAACACCACCGATCCATGGCTGGGGCAAGGCGGCATCACGCTGCCCTATGGTTCGATCTCGCAGGAAGAAGTCTATACGGGCGGCTATAGCGCCCAGTACGGCCGTTCCGACGGCGGCGTGCTCAACCTGATCGGCAAGAGCGGCACCAACGAATGGCATTTCGGCGGGCAAATGCTGTACACGCCGGGCGATCTGGTTGGCACGCAGGCCAATACCTACTATGCGAACGGCTTGCCTCCGTTGCCGGTGGCGGGGAACCTGTTCGATCCCAACAGCAGGGACCGGCAGTGGTCGGCGGTCTACGACGCTTATCTTGGCGGCCCGATCATCAAGGACAAGTTGTTCTTCTTCCTGTCCGCGGAAATGACCAACGTAGGCGGCCGGGCGGTCGGTCCGGTGGCGTCCAGCGAGGGCAGCCCGATCAACTCGGGCGGTATCGCACCAGCAACGGGCACCGCCCAGAACTTCCAGCAGCACCAGCCGAAGTGGTACGCCAAGATCAATTGGAATATTACGGACAAGAACCTGCTCGAGTTGACGGCTGCGTCCAGCAAGCAGGAGACGTCCGGCTCGGTTTACGATTACGACTACAAAAACTTGCAGGAAACCGCGTTGGCCGGCTATGCCAACGACACCAAGAGCGGTGGTCATTTCTGGTCGGCCAAGTTCACCAGCTATATCACGGACGACCTGACCTTCACGGCCTTGTACGGCCAGATGAAGACCTTCAATTACAGCGTGCCGGTGGGCTACAACCCGGACGAGACATACATCTCGGGTGCCACCTACCAGAATCCCGCGCTCAATAACGGGGTGCCGAACAATGGCGATCAGATCGTCTCCTCGCTGACCAATCCGTACTACACCACCAACAACCTGCGACTCAGCCTCACGTACGTGCTCGGCGATCACACGATTTCAGCGGGTATCGACAACTTGCAGTCCCGCGCCCTGAATCAGCTCACGGAGGATTCCGGCCCCGGCTATCAATGGGCATACGGCTATACACCGAATCCGACCGAGGCACTGGTGCCGGCCTTGGGCGTGGGGCCGATTGCCAATTATCCGAATGGCGCGTCGGGTTATTACGTCAGCCAGAACGTCTCCACCCAGGGCGGCAATCTCACGTCGGTACAGCACGCCGAGTACATCGAAGACCAGTGGCAGGTGAGCGATCGCTGGCTGTTGTCGATAGGCCTGCGCGACGACGGCTTCACCAACGAGAACGCTTCGTCCCAACCCTACATGCGCCAGACCAAGCCGCAATGGTCGCCGCGCATCGGCTTCAGCTGGGACGTCAATGGCGATGGCAGCTTCAAGGTGTACGGCAACGCCGGCCGCTACTATCTCGGCGGATTGCTGGTCACCGGTCTGGAAGCCAATCCAGTCCTGATCACGCAGCAGTACTACACCTACAGCGGCATTGCTGCGAATGGCACGCCGACGGGGCTCACGCAGGTCTCCCAGCCAGTGTCGGCCAATAACTTCTACGGACAGACGCCTAACCCCAATACGGTCACGGCGCAAAACCTGAAGTCCGAAGATCAGGATGAATTCATCCTGGGCTTTACCAAGACGCTGGGCTCGTCCTGGATCTATGGCGCGAAGGCCATGCGGCGCACCCTGCAGCATGACGTCGAGCAATACTGCGACAACCAGCGCATCATCGACAAAGCGGCCTCGATGGGCATTGACGACGTCAGCAATGCCACCTGCTATTACTTCAATCCAGGCCAGGCCAACACCTTCGCCGTGCAGGACCCCAGCGGGGCCTTCCACAACGTGACACTGACCAACGCCGAACTGGGTCTGCCGTCGTTGTCGCTGAAGTACTACAGCCTCGAAACGTTCCTGGAGCATCCGTTCGACGGCAAGTGGTACGGCAAGATCGACTATCTGTTCTCGCGCAGCTATGGCAACACCGAGAGCCTGGGCCAGACGGACATCCAGGCGCTCGCGGCCAACTTGGACACGTATTGGAATTTCCCCGAGCTGATGCAATATGCCGGCGGCCCGCTCGGCCAGGATCACACCCATCAAATCAAGGCCTACGGGTACTACCAATTGACGCCCGAATGGCAGGTTTCGGCGAACCTCACGCTGGTCTCCGGCGGTCCCAAGAACTGCCTGGGCCTGTATGGCCCGAACCAGACCGATCCGGACGGCTACGGTTCGCTCTATAACTGGTGCAACGGCCAACCGGCACCGCCGGGAGCTGCCGGCCGCATGCCGTGGATGAAACAGGTGGACGTCGGTGTTCGCTATCGTCCGGCATTCGCGGAGAACAAGCTGGGTTTCAGCCTGGACGTGGTCAATCTGTTCAACAGCCAGACACCGCTCAACGAGTATTCGGAATACAACAACCCCACCGTTCCGGCAGCGCCCAATCCGTTGTATGGAACCCCTATGCTGTTGCAGACACCGCGCTACGTGCGGTTTGGCGTGACGTACGATTATTGACCTGGGAAATGTCGAAGCCTGCGGCGATTCGAGCCACGGGCTTCGAACCTGAAGCGCAAGGAAGCGCATGATCGATGAAGGTTATTGACCGCTGGCTGTAGGTGAGGGAGGTTGCTGCATGTTCGATCCGTCACGGCGCAAGTTGATCAAGGCGGCAGCGCTGTTTCCACTGGTGTCTTCGTTTGCGCGAATGGCCGAGGCCGCTTCAAGCCCGTCAGCCGCTTCGGCGCAAGCCACCTTTACACTGCAGCCAGGGCAACCCGGTCGCGCCATCAGCGAAACGTTGACCGGACTCAGCTACGAAACGCTGCAGTTGTCGAATCCGGCTTTCTTCTCTGCCGATAATCACGCGCTGGTAACGCTTTTCCAGCGATTGAATCCGCGCGGCGTGCTTCGCATCGGAGGCAATACCAGCGATTACACGGTGTGGAGCGAATATCGCGGCGCCTTGCCGACCGAGAAGTTCGGCAAAATCGGGCCGCAACACGTGTTTATGCTGCATCCGCAATCGCTGCACAACCTGGCCGGCTTTCTGCGCGCGACGGGATGGAAGCTGGTGTTCGGAGTCAATCTCAAGATCGGCGTGCCGGAGATGGGTTTGCAGTTGGCGCGCGCCGTGCAGGAAATCGTCGGCGATCACCTGATGGCCGTGCAGATCGGCAACGAGGCCAACGATTTCGAGAAAGATTACGCTGCCTTCGACCATGCCTGGATGCCGTATGCCAAAGTCATTCGAGCGGCGGGCATCCCGATTGCGGGGCCTGACACCGGCGCCAATACGGACTGGGTGATCGATTACGCCAAACGGCACGGCGCTGAAAACGTATTTCTCAGCCGGCATTACTACCGCGATGGCGCGCCCAACGGCTCCATTCCCAATTTGCTGGCGACCGACACCGACTTTCTTGCCGAAGTCGAGCAAATCATGCGCGTAGCCGATCCGGCACATTTGCCGTTCCGGCTCAGCGAGGCCAACTCTTATTATTCCGGTGGCCGCGACGGTGTCAGCAACGCATTCGCTTCGGCATTGTGGGGCGCCGATTTCTCGCTCGCACTGGCGCAGCGCGGGGTCGCCGGCATCAACTTTCACGGCGGTACGCTGCAATCGGTAGAGGCGTCGTTGGGGCACGGTGCGGATACGTCCGCCACGTCGGCCGATCTGTCTGCGCGCCGCGATGCCGTCACTTCGCGCTACTCGGCCATCGCCGGCGACGTGGCGCTGGGGTTCCAGCCGCGGCCGCTGTTCTATGGCCTGCGCCTTGCGCAGCAATTTGCAGGGGCGCAGACGTTGCCGGGCAGTTTCGACTCGGGCGGCGCAAACGTTACTGCCTATGGTGCGCTTCGGGACGGCAAGGTGCAGGTGGCGTTGATCAACAAAGATGCGGCACGCCATGCAACGGTGACCGTGGGCGGACTTCGTGGTTTTGCAGGCGGCCAGCTCATGCGTCTGTCTGCGCCATCGCTGGATAGCCGGCACGATATCGTGCTGGAAGGTATCGACGGTGCCGTTGCCGGCCGAGCCATCGGCGTCGATGCGCAAGGCAGCTGCCAGGTCGCGTTGCCGCGCGGCAGTGCCGCCTACCTGACTTTCGATCGCTCGGCCTGACGAACGTGGCCGATGCTTTGCCGGCGGCCACGTGTCAGTGATGGATAGCTGGAGTTCGCGGCTCCTGGGTGCCGCTGCCTTGGCGGCATGGCTGTTGGCGAGCACGCATCCCGCATTTGGGGAGACGGTTTACGCATCGCCCGTGGGCGGTATGCAAGGACCATGTACCGCATCGACACCCTGTACGCTGCTTGCGGCGCAATCACGCGTGCGTGCGCTGCGTCTCGATGGTTGGATTGACGTCGACGTGGCAGTGCTCGACGGCACCTACCGGTTGTCGCAGCCATTGCGGTTTTCCGCGGTCGACAGCGGTTCGACAGGTCATCCCGTGCGCTGGCACGCCGCTCCTGGGGCGCATCCCGAGTGGGTTGGAAGTCGCGCAGTCGAAGGGCAGCAACGTGGCGGCAGGTGGATCTTTGCGATCCAGCCCGGTGACGAACCGTCGAGCATCTATCTGGGCGGCGAGCGCCGATGGCCGGCGCGGACCGCGGCGTGCTCCAGGTGCAAGGTCGATGCAAAGGGCCTGTCCGATATTCCTGCCGCGACCATGCATCAGCTGCAGATCGGTTCCGTGGCCGTATTGCACGCACGCTGGCGGGATTTTCGCTGTGCCGTCACGGCTGTGGCTGTCAGCCGGGTGACGCTGGCGCAGCCTTGTTGGCACAACGCGACCTTGGACTCGCGAAACGATTGGAGTGTGGCCAGTCCCGTCGGCAAATATTACGGCGGTGTGGATGGGTTCGAGAATCTGGCCGGAATGCCGGTCGAGCCGGGCAGCTTTACGGTGGATGTCGGCCAGCACGTTTTACGCTATTTTCCGCGCAAGGAAGATCGCCAGCGACCGGCGATCATCGAGATTCCCGTTGCCGAGCAGTTGTTGCAATTGCGAGGCACGCGCGATGCTCCTGTTCACGATCTCAAGTTCTCCGGCATCACGTTCTCCTATACCGAGTGGCGCAAACCTTCGTCCGACGATGGTTATGTGAGCCTGCAGGCAGGTTATCTGGTGGACGGCGAGGGCAGGGCAAATCTGCCTGACAACGGTGAAGGCATGACCCGGATCGGCTCGGCAGTGCAGGTCGATGCCGGCCGTCAGATCGTGTTCGATGGCGATACCTTTTCCCATCTGGCCGCGGCAGGCGTGGCGTTCGCGCAAGGCACGCATGGTGCTGCCGTGGTGAGCTCCCGTTTCTTCGACCTGGGCGGCGGCGCCATCTTCGCCGGCGACATCCAGGCGCATCCCGTAAGCGCACGAGACGTGACCTCCGACGTGGTGATCGACGACAACCGCATCGACCGCGTCGCGCAGGCTTATCGCGACAACGTTGCGATCATGGCGGGCTTCGTACGTGGCATCGACATCGCGCACAACACGATCAGCGATCTGCCGTACAGCGGCATCTCGGTGGGCTGGGGATGGAACTACGAAGGCGCGGCACCGGTCGAGTCGAGCATCCACATCGTGGCCAACCGCATCGATCGCGTCATGCTGCAACTGGCCGACGGCGGCGCGATTTATACCCAGGGCGCATCGACGCCGGGTACCTCGTGCATCGTGCGCAACGCCATCGACATGCACGGCAGCGGCGTGGGAAATGGTATCTATCTGGACGAGCACAGCGTTCACTTCGACGTGGAACACAACGTGGTGCTGGGCTCCTGGATCAGCGCCTGGGCACCCTGGAGTGGCGACCTGCGCATTGTGTTCAACTGGACCGACCAGGCCATCGGTAAGCAGGACAAGCTTGGACTGACCAAAACGTGGTGGCCGAATTACACGGCTTTGCACATCTTGCCTGCGCAAGCATTGGCGATACGGCGTGCGGCCGGGGCACGCGGCAGCCGGAGCGTTCGGATCGCTGCACCGATCAAGGTGGCCGGGGATTGTCCGTCGGGTTGAGGCCATCTGAAACGAACAGGAAGGCGCCCGTGCCGGATACTGAGGGGAGGGTGCTGCCTGGCGCCCTGGTCCGCCCGCATACGCCTTGCTACGGGCGCTGGATCGACGGCAGTAGGTGCCGGCCACGAGGGCGCGCTAGTCTTGGCGCCAGTGAATCCACTGCCTCAATGAGGAGCTGCCGATGCCGTCCAACACCTGCCATCCGAACGCGCCGCACGTAAAACTGAAAGCCCCCGACTGGTATATCTCCTCGCTGATGCTGGATCGGGCGCTCGACGCCATCCTGCGACGGGTGAAGAAACTCGACCGGGAGCACGACATTCCATATCTGGCCGGCTACAGCCAGGACGGCAAGACCATCTATATCGATCGCCACCTGCCCAAGTCGTTTACGTTCCGCGGACGCACCATCGACGTGGATCGCTTCCTGATCCTGCATGAGGAAGTGGAAAAGACCCTGATCGATCAGCTGGGCTTGCACTACCTGCACGCCCACCAGATTGCCACGCGCGCCGAAGAGGCGGCCGTGCATGCGCAGCGCATCACCTGGAAAGCGTATGACCGCTTCATGCAGAAATACGTCAAGGCGATCGGCGACGAGCGACTGACCAAGGTGCCGGCGGATCTGGATCTGAAGCCGTATCGCGATTACCACGACTACGACTTGCTGCGGCAGATGGAACAACATCTGGAGCATGGAGCAGGGTTTGCCGCGAAGCAGAAGAAGGAACTCAAGAGCTATGCGGACGCCTTCCGCGAAGAGCTGCGCGTGCAGCATCGGCACGAACTGCACGTCGATGCCCCGGCGGACAAGCGGAGCAAGCCGGTCACCAGGAAGCCCGCTGCCGCCAAGCGCCAGGTCGCAAAAAAAACCAAGGCGACGGTGAAGCGCAAAGTGGCACCCAAGCGGGCGAAGTAACCGGTTTCTCGAAAATCGGCGCCCTCCCGCGCGTGCGGGGAGGGCGCTATGAGACTGCGTTCAGGCCGCGCGGATCGTGCCGCCTTCGCTCAAGCCGCTTCCCGTTTCTGTTCGCGAACGGCCGATGTGTGGGCCTGCGATACCTGATGTGAAATTTTAGGCGGCGTGGCGAGTTTGGTATCGCCCAGATTGAAGAACGCCACGCTCTCCACCAGCGATCTTGCGCGCAGTTGCACCGTGTCGGCGGCGGCAGCGGCTTCTTCGACCAGGGCCGCGTTGTTTTGCGTCACTTCGTCCATCTGGCGCACGGCTCGATTGACCTGCTGCACGCCCGCCGATTGCTCCGTGGTTTGCGAAGCGATGGCGTTCACCGTCTGGGCGACGTGATCGACGCTTTCCAGCAGCGTGCCGACCATCGACTCGGCGCGGCCGATCATCTGCGTGCTGCTGCCGATGATGGTGACCGATTCCTCGATCAGTGCGCGGATTTCGCGGGAGGCGGTGCGCGAGCTGCGCGCCAGCGCCTGCACTTCTCCGGCGACGATATTGAAGCCTTTGCCGGCTTCGCCCGCTCGCGCCGCTTCCACCGAAGCGTTCAAGGCCAGGATGTGCGTTTGTGTGGCGATGCGATCCATGGTGTCGGTGATTTCGGAAATCCGATTGGCGACATCCTGTACCTGGGTCATCGCCTGAACCGCTTCGGACATGGCGCTGCCGCTCTGGCGGGCGATATCGGCCGCCGATCCCGCCTGCTGGCTTGCCTGGTGCGTGCGGGTAGCATTTGCATTGATGCTGTTGGTGAAGGCCTGCATTGATGCGGAGGTTTCTTCCAATGCAGCGGCTTGTTCGCTGGTGCGCGTCGACAGATCCTGATTGCCGGTTGCAATCTGGTGGGTGGAAGCGGAAATCTCGGTGGATCCTGCGCGGATGGTGCGCACGACCTGGCGCAATTGGCGATTCATGGCGTCGAGTGCGGCAAGCAGTTTGCCGGTCTCGTCGCGGCCGGTGACGCCCACCTCCGTCGACAGATCGCCTTGCGCCACCGCTTCGGCCACCTTCACGGCGCGTCCGATCGGAACGGTGATGCTGTAAGACAGCAGCCAGATCAGGATGGCGCCGGCCACCATCGCGCACAGCGTCACGGTCGCCAGCAACACGCAGGCCTGGTTGAAAGCCTGTGCGCTTTGCACGTCGATGCGCGCGGAAGCGGCCTGCGCTTCCTGCTTCATGCTGGCGACCAGGCCATCGATCGCCGTGGTGGGCGCGCGGTCGATGCCTGCCACCAGGCCATCGACGACGTGCACGGATTTTTCGTCCTTGGCGTCGTAATGCTGGAGCGCGGCCACGTACTTGGTACGAAGTTCGGTGTGGGTCGCCGCGGCGGTATCAACGCCATCGGTCTTGATGCCCAGCGCGGACATCTGCTGTTTCAGCGCTGCCAGATCCTTGTCGACCGTGGTGGACATGGTGAGAAAGGCGTCGTGCTGTTTCTGGAAGATGGCCGGATCGGCGCCGCGCAGCAGCAGGTCTTTCCATTCCTGCACCTGCTTCTTGAAATCGACCTGGGTGACACGCGCCGTATCCACCGCCGCGGCGAATTTTGCCGCGGTGTCGGTGGAACTCACTTGCAGGTCATGGGTGCGGACCAGGCCGCGCCAGCCGCCGACACCGACGATGACGGTGGCCGCCAGCATCACGACGCCCAGCAGGGCCAGGCGGGCAGCGATTTTTAGATCGTGAAAATGGAAGTTCATAGCAGGACCGCAGAAAAAAACGTTGCCGAGTTAGAGATTTATCGGCAGACGAGCGGTCCAGCTTGAACGGCAGGGGCGACTTTCGTGACGGATGGCGGCTACCGCCACCCGTCGCAAAACGGGAAATCTCAGTACAGCACGCGTGCGCGCAAGGTCCCTGGGATGGCAGCCAACTTGTCCCTTAGCGTGGCGGCCTGCTGCTCGTCGGCCGACACGTCGATCACCACGTAGCCCACCTCGGGGTTGGTTTGCAGGAACTGCGCGTCGATGTTGATGTTGCCGGCGGAGAACAGTTCGTTGATGCGCGAAAGCACGCCGGGCACGTTGCGGTGGATGTGCAGCAGGCGGCGGCTGCGCGGATGCTCGGGCAGGGTTACCTCGGGGAAATTGACCGCGGACAGGGTGGAGCCGTTGTCGCTGTAGCGCACCAGCTTGCTGGCCACTTCGATGCCGATGTTGTCCTGTGCTTCCAGCGTGCTGCCGCCGATGTGCGGGGTGAGGATGACGTTGTCCATGCCGATCAGCGGCGAGACGAAGGGATCGTCGTTGCCCTTGGGTTCCACCGGGAATACGTCGATGGCGCCGCCGCCGACGTGCTCGCGGCGCAGCGCTTCGGCCAGGGCGTCGATATCCACCACGTTGCCGCGCGATGCATTGATCAGCAACGCGCCCTTGCGCATTTTGTCCAGTTCGGTCTTGCCGATCATCATCCTGGTGGAGGGTGTTTCGGGCACGTGCAGCGTGACGACGTCGGCACGTTCGAGCAGATCGTCGAGGCTCGCCGCCGAGCGCGCATTGCCCAGCGACAGCTTGGATTCGATGTCGTGGAAGATCACGCGCATGCCCAGGCTTTCCGCCAGCACGCCCACCTGGGTACCGATGTGGCCGTAGCCGACGATGCCGAGCACCTTGTCGCGCACTTCGTAGCTGCCGGCGGCGGACTTGGTCCAGCCGCCGCGATGGCAGAGCGCGCTTTTCTGCGGGATGCCGCGCATCAGCATGATGGCTTCGGCGATCACCAGTTCGGCCACGCTGCGGGTATTGGAGTAGGGCGCGTTGAAGACGGGAATGCCGAGCTTTTCCGCAGCGCCAAGATCCACCTGGTTGGTGCCGATGCAATAGCAGCCCACGGCGATCAGGCGCTTGGCGCGTTCGAGCACCTCGGCAGTCAGATGCGTGCGCGAACGAAGGCCGATGATGTGCGCGTCGGCAATACGCGCTTTCAATTCGTCTTCCGGCAGCGACTTGGCGTGATATTCGATCTGGGAATAACCGGCGCGCTGGAAGGTTTCCACTGCAGTGCGGCTGACACCTTCGAGCAACAACACCTTGATGTCCTGCTTGGGGAACGAAGTCTTCATGGCGGCCCAGGTTTCGGAAGTCCAAACACTATGCCAGAAATTTGCCGCGTTGCAGCACTAGACGTGTACGGGAAGCGCTGGCACGCTGGGGACTTAGCTCCGGAGCCGACATGACCCAGCCAACCGCCGCCGACCTGGCCCTGCGCCTGCCCTCCCTGCGCCTGCTCACCGATGCCGGCGACCTGGAGCATTACGGCCGCGACTGGACCCGCCGCTGGACGCCGGCGCCCCTGGCGATCGCGCTGCCGTCGTCGATCGAGGAGGTGCAGGGCGTCGTTCGCTGGGCCAACGAGCACGGGGTGGCGGTCGTTCCTTCGGGCGGCCGTACCGGCTTGTCCGGCGGCGCCGTGGCGGCCCATGGCGAGCTGGTGCTGAGCCTGGAACGCATGAACCGCGTACTGGGCTTCGATGCGGTGGACCGCACGCTCACGGTGCAGCCGGGGATCGCGCTGGAAGCCGTGCACGCAGCTGCGCGCGAGCACGACCTGGTTTATCCGGTGGATTTCGCCGCGCGCGGCTCCTGCTCCATCGGCGGCAATATCGCCACCAATGCCGGCGGTATCCGGGTGATCCGTTATGGCAATACGCGCGAATGGATCGCAGGCTTGAAAGTGGTCGCAGGCAATGGCGAACTGCTGGATCTCAACCGCGGCCTGATCAAGAACTCCAGCGGCTACGATCTGCGCCAGCTGATGATCGGTTCGGAAGGCACGCTGGGTATCGTGGTGGAGGCCACCCTGCGGCTGACCGACCCGCCGCCGTCCTCGCAGGTGATGTTGCTGGCGCTGCCGGACATGGATGCGCTGATGCGCGTATTCGCCCTGTTCCGTGCGCAGCTTTCGCTGCAGGCGTTCGAGTTTTTCACCGACGTGGCCTTGAAGCACGTGCTGGAGCACGGCGCGCAGCGTGCACTGGATGGCGATCATCCTTACTACGTGGTGACCGAATTCGAAGCTCCCGACGAGCGTGCACAGGAGGCCGCCCTGGCGGCTTTCGAGCAGGGTGTGGAACAGGGGCTGATCAGCGACGGCGTGCTGGCGCAAAGCGACGCGCAGGCCGCCGCGTTGTGGCGCTTGCGCGAAGGCATCACCGAGAGCCTGGCTCCGCACAAGCCCTACAAGAAC
Source organism: Dyella mobilis (assembly GCF_016904945.1). GTDB lineage: Bacteria > Pseudomonadota > Gammaproteobacteria > Xanthomonadales > Rhodanobacteraceae > Dyella_B > Dyella_B mobilis. The sequence goes on along the minus strand of NZ_JADIKF010000040.1, from coordinate 1,107,020 downwards.
GACATCTCCGTGCGCATCGGCGCCGTGCCGGCGTTCCTGCACGAGATCCAGTCGCTGCTCGCGCGCGAGTATCCGCACATCGAAGTGGTGTGGTTCGGCCACATCGGCGACGGCAATCTGCACATCAACGTGCTCAAGCCCGAGTCGCTGGCCGATGCCGATTTCATTGCGCAGTGCGAACACGTCACCAAGCTGCTGGCGGCCACCTTGCAGCGCCAGGGCGGCAGCATCTCCGCCGAGCACGGTATCGGGCTGGTGAAGCGCCCGTATCTGGAAAGTACGCGCAGCGCAGCGGAGATTGCGCTGATGCGCGGGGTGAAGGGCGTGTTTGATCCCAACGGGATACTCAATCCCGGAAAAGTGTTTCCCTGAGCCATTTTTCCTGCTTGCGGGAGAATGGTTTGGGCGTGCGGCTTGGGCTGACGGGTGCGACACCCGTACCATGTGATATCCCAACCACGTTCAGGCCTTCCCCATGTCCGAGAACCGCCGTACCTTGTATCCCGAAATCGAGCCCTACGACGTCGGCCAGCTCAAGGTTTCCGAGTTGCATACGCTGTATTACGAGCAATGCGGCAACCCGAACGGCAAGCCGGTGGTATTCCTGCATGGCGGGCCGGGCGGCGGCACCAATCCCAAGTGCCGGCGCTTTTTCGATCCGGCGGTTTATCGCATCGTGCTGTTCGATCAGCGCGGTTGCGGCAAGTCCACGCCGCACGCCGATCTGACCGACAACACCACCTGGCATCTGGTCAGCGACATCGAGCGCGTGCGTGAGCATCTTGGCATTGATCGCTGGCAGGTGTTCGGCGGTTCGTGGGGCTCGACGTTGGCGCTTGCGTATGCGCAGACGCATCCGGACAAGGTCACCGAACTGGTCCTGCGCGGCATTTTCATGCTGCGCCGCTGGGAACTGGAGTGGTTCTATCAGAAGGGCGCCGACGCATTGTATCCCGATGCATGGGAAACGTATCTGGCCGCGATTCCCGAAGTGGAGCGCGGCGACATGATGAGCGCCTACCATCGTCGCCTGACCAGTCCGAATGCGAAGACGCGCCTGGATGCGGCGCGTGCATGGTCGGTGTGGGAAGGCGCCACCAGCTACCTGTTCCAGGACGAGGGCTACATCAGCAGCAGCGGCGAAGACGAATTTGCGCTGGCTTTCGCGCGTATCGAATGCCACTACTTCGTCAACGGCGGATTCTTCGAGCACGACGATCAACTGCTGCGCAACGTGGACCGCATCCGTCGTATTCCCGCGGTGATCGTGCAGGGCCGTTACGACGTGGTCTGCCCGATGCGCAGTGCATGGGACCTGCATCGTGCGTGGCCGGAAGCGGATCTGCGCATCGTGCAGGATGCCGGGCATTCGGCGTTCGAACCGGGCATCACCAGCGAATTGATTGCGGCCACGGATCGATTCAAAAGCTGAGCGCCTTCGGTGCTCCACTTTTTCCCCTCTCCCCTTCGGGGAGAGGGGAGGGTGAGGGGCCGGTGCTTGCGCAGAGATTCATCGAAGCAGGCCCTGAACATTCGCTTCGCAAGAATCACCCCTCATCCGCACCTGCGGGCCACCTTCTCCCCGGTGGCGAGAAGGGGATGCTATTCGGTTGCCGGCAGTTGCTTGGTGCCGAAAATCTTGTCCCCCGCATCTCCCAGCCCCGGCAGGATGTAGCCGTGCTCATTGAGCCGCTCATCGATCGAAGCGGTGTAGATCTCGATATCCGGATGGCTGGCCTCGATTCGCTTCAAGCCTTCGGGTGCGGCAACCAGAAACAGTCCCTTGATGCGTTTGCAGCCTGCGGCCTTGAGCATGTCCACCGTGGCGACCAGCGTGCCGGCGGTCGCCAGCATCGGGTCGACAATCAGCGCCGTGCGCTCGTCCATGCGTCCGGTGAGCTTTTCGTAGTAGGCGATCGGCTGCAGCGTTTGTTCGTCGCGTTGCAGTCCGACCACGCTGACTTTGGCGGCCGGTATCAGCTCCAAAACGCCCGGCAGCATGCCCAGTCCTGCACGCAGAATGGGTACGATGGTGATCTTCTTGCCCTTGATCTGCTGCACGCGCACGGGGCCGGCCCAGCCTTCGATCTGCGCTTCGACGGTTTCCAGATCCTTGGTCGCTTCGTAGGTCAGCAGCGAGCCTACTTCCGATGCCAGCTCGCGGAATTCCTTGGTGCTGATGCCGGCACGACGCATCAGGCCGAGCTTGTGCTGGATGAGCGGATGGCGAACTTCGACGATCTTCACGTGGCAGCGACCTTTGCAGGGAATGGCGCCAGCATAGCGGCAAATAAAAAGGGCGCCGCCAGCTGGCGACGCCCTCGATCGAAACGCGCTTCAATGAATCTCAGGAGCCTTTCAGACAGGCCGCTTGAGCGGTCTTGAAATCGGCGCCCTTCTTGCCGGCGTTGGCTTTGCTGCACCTGGCCATCTTTTGCTGCTGGGTTTCTTTGGCGGGTGCGGCGGCGGTGTCGCCGCCCTTCATGCAGGCGTCGCGGGCGGCTTTGTAGTCGGCGCCCGTCTTGCCGGCAGCCGCATGGCTGCACTGGCCCAACTTGGTGGAATGCGCCGCCGTGCTGGACGAGCTCTGCGGTGCGGCGAAGGCGGTAGTGGTCGCGAGGGCCAGGACAGCACTGGCGGCGAGCAGGCTGAAACGCATGGACATGGTGCTTCCTCCTGATTTGTGACCGGCGGTTGTGCCGGTGGGCGCAGTCTATGCCTACGGCATGACTGGGGAAAGCTGGTGCCAACAGGCTTCAGGCAATAAAAAACCCCCTCCCCGGTCGGGGAGGGGGTTTCAAGAGATGACTCAGGCCGCGCGCGCTTCGCTCTTGCGCGGTCCTTCCAGCAGGGCATGGCGTACGTGCGCGATCACCATGTCCACTTCGGCGCTGGTGATGTTGAAGTGCGGGGTGAAACGCAGCGAATTGACGCCGCCGTGGATCACGCCCATGCCGCGCTCGCGCAGGTATTCCTCGGTGGAGCCGGCGCCGTAGCACTTGAATTGCGCAGCCAGTTCGCACGAGAACAACAGGCCGGTGCCTTGCACCTTGGTGATCAGGCCGCCCAGTTCGTCCTTCAGCGTGTTGAGCTTGTCGACGAATTCCTTGCCGCGTACGCGGATGTTGTTGCGCACTTCGTCGGTAAGCTGGTCGAGCGTGGCCAGCGCGACGTCGAGCGCACGCGGATTGGCCGTCATGGTGTTGCCGTAGATGCCCTTGCGGTACAAATTGGCGGTGCGATCGGTGACGGCGAGTACCGACAGCGGATACTGGCCGGCGTTGAGCGCCTTGGAGAAGGTTTCCATATCCGGCGGTGCAAGCTTTTCGAAGCCCGGATAGTCGGCGATCGACAGCACGCCGTGTGCACGCAGGCCGGCCTGGATCGAGTCGACCAGCAGCAGCGTGCCGTGCGATTCGGTGAGTTCGCGGGCGGCCTGGTAGAACGCAGGCGTCACGGCGCGCCCCGGATCACCTTCGCCCATCACCGGCTCCAGGAACATCGCTTCGATGAACCAGCCATGGCGGTCGGCATCGGCAAACACTGCTTCCAGTTGCGCCAGGTCGTACGGCGCAACGGTAAGCAGCGTGTCTTCGTGGCGATAGCTGGCCAGATGCTGCTGGTAAGTGCGGCGCGACGAATCGGAATACAGCGCCGGCTTGTCGGTACGGCCGTGGAACGCGCCCTTGACGGCCACGCGCTTGATGGTGCGGCCGGCGTAACGGCCGCCCGCATCGGTCATCAGCTTGGCGTTGACGTCGGCGATGCGGCAGGCAAGGCCCACCGATTCCGAACCGGAATTCAGCGCGAGGTATTGCACGTACGGGTTGGCGCCGCGATTGCGGCCCAGCTCGCGATGCATCGCCTGGGTGAAGCGCATCTGCGAGATGCTGGGCGTCATCACGTTGGCCATCACCTGCGGGCGCGCCAGCGCTGCATCGATCGCTTCGTTGTTGTGGCCGAAACCGAGCATGCCGTAGCCGCCGTTGTCGTGCACCACGGCGCCTTTGAGCGTCACGACCCACGGACCGCGCGCCGTCGCCGGCAGATACGGATTGATGGCATCGTCCGGATAGAAGTTCACGAAGCCGCGTTGCGTTTGCGCCAACTGCTCCGCTTCGTCCTGCTTCAGGAAATCGCCGAGTTCGGCGCGCAGTTCATGGTGGCGCGCAACGGCTTCGGCGATGGCCTTGCCCAATTGCGGATCCAGCGCGGCCATGCGCTCGATGGTGGCGTCGTCCAGACCCGTGGTCCGCGGCTTGCCGCCAAATTCGCGCAGTTCGCGCAGCTGATCGATCACACCCATGACTACTCTCCTCGAATCTCGTCGGCGCCTCGCACACCCAGCGCAAAGCAGGCCGACTATGTGTCGCGTGCGTGGAGGGCGCTTGAGGCCCATGGGCTATGCGCCCGCTCGCACTCGCCGCGTGGGGAAACCGCTGGCGTACGCCCATCAGGATAACCTGGGGGCAGGGTGCGCCGGTACCCCCGGATGACGCCTGTCATCTCCCACTGCTGACGCTGGCAACTGGGTTTGAGCCCTTGCGGTGCCTACGCTGCAGTGCAAGGAGGAGTGCCATGAACCCAACGTCCGATGTCGTTGCACAATTGTCCGGCGCCGTTAAGCGCTATGGTCAGCTAACCGCGCTGGATGGTGTCGATCTCGTGTTGCACCGCGGCGAACTGCTCGCGGTTCTGGGCCCCAACGGGGCCGGAAAAAGCACCAGTATCAGCCTGCTGTTGGGCCTGATTCGCCCGGATGGCGGGCGCGCCGAGCTGTTCGGGCTGGATCCCCAGCAGATTGATGCACGGCGGCGCATCGGGGTGATGCTGCAATCGGCCGTGTTGCCGCCCAGCTTGCGCGTCGGCGAATTGCTGCGGCTGGTGGCCAGCTATTACCCCAACCCTCGCCCGCTGGACGAAAGCGCCCATCTCGCCGGCATCGCCGATCTGCTGAAGCGCCCTTACGGCAAGCTGTCGGGCGGGCAGATGCGCCGGGTGCAATTTGCGCTGGCCCTGTGTGGTCGTCCGGAACTGGTTTTTCTCGACGAGCCGACCGTCGGCATGGATATCGATGCGCGGCAGAAGTTGTGGGCGGCGATGCGCGCCCTGGTCGCCGAAGGTTGTTCGGTCGTGCTCACGACACACTATCTGGAAGAAGCCGAAGCGCTGGCCCAGCGCGTGGTGGTGATGGCCAAAGGGCGAGTGCTGAGCGAGGGCAGCGTCGATGCCTTGCGCGCACAGGTACCGCTTACGCGCATACGCTGTGTCACCGATCTGGACGCCGCCAAGGTGGCGGCATGGCCGCAAGTGTCCTCGGTAGAGCGCGAAGGGGCGCGGTTGCTGGTCAGTACCGACGCGGCGGAAAACGTCTTGCGTCGCCTGCTCGATGCCGACCTGGCATTGCGCGAACTGGAAGTGCAGCGCGCCGGATTGGCCGAGGCATTCATGGAACTCACGCGCGAGGAGCGCGGCATCGAACAGGAGGCAGCGTGATGAACGCCGTATCGATCGCAACGTCGACACCCAACGTATTGGGAACGTGGAGCATGCCTTTTCGCCGCGTCCTCGGCGCTTATCTCGCCGAGGCGCGCAGTGAATGTCTGCGCTATGCACGCAGTCCGGGCTTCATGCTGCCGATCCTGATGCTTCCGACGGTTTTCTATCTGTTGTTCGGCATCGTGATGGCCAAAACCGAAGGCGCGGATGCATCGCGCTATCTGCTGGTCAGCTACGGCGTGTTCGGGGTGATGAGCCCGGGTCTGTTCGGTTTCGGCGTTTCGCTGGCGCTGGAGCGCGACGGCGGCTTGCTGACCTACAAGCGCGCGTTGCCGATGCCGCCCGGTGCGTATCTGCTGGGCAAGATGGTGATGGCCATGATGGCTGCTGCGGTGGTGATCGTGCTGTTGCTGGCGATGGGCGTCGGTCTGGCGCACGTCGCGCTTGCACCGGCGCAGGCGCTGCTGCTGCTGTTGACCGGCGTGCTCGGCGTGCTGCCGTTCTGCGCCATGGGCATGCTGGTGGGTACTTTCATCAAGGGGCAGGGTGCGCCGGGCGCGCTCAACCTGATCTACCTGCCGATGTCGTTCCTGTCGGGATTGTGGGTGCCGATCAATATGCTGCCCAAGGTGTTGCAGCAGGTCGCGCCGATCTGGCCGAGCTATCACCTGCACGAACTGGGGCTGGTCGCCGTGGGCTTGGGCTATGGCAACGTGCTGGAACACGCAGGAATCCTGCTGGGTTTTGCCGCCGTCTTTTTCGGGATCGCCGCCAGGCGCCTGCGTCGCTACGGTTGAAGTAGGATGCGCGAGGGAAACGAGCTCGTGTGGGGAGCACAGCCATGACCATGCAAGCCGTCATTCGCAAGTGGTTTGCGCCGGCCCCGGATTCGGAGGCCGCGCGCAACGTGCGCCGGGGCAAGTCGCCATGGGTCGACGCCGTGCACCTGCTGTGGACAGTGTGGGTGGTCATTGCGCCGATCTTCGACCATTTCACCTGGAGCTGGGTCTGGCTGACGCTGGCCAGCTACCCGGTCTTTCTGCTGCTCTACGCCAAGTCCTGCGTATCGTCGTCGCGGCATTCGCAAGTGTATGCATTCGCCACCGTTGCACTCGCCCTGGTGTTGATGCCGTGGTACTCCAGCAGCCTGGTGTATTTCGTGTTCGGCTGCATCATGCTTCGAACCTGCCGGATGAATTTCCGCCGCTACCTCGCGCTGGTGGCGCTGCTCAATGCCATCCTGCTGGTCGAAGCGTGGTTTGCGCACTATGCGTGGCAGGGGGTGATATGGATACCCGTCACCACGATCATCATCAGCCTGATCATCAACGCCGAGCGCGACAACGAAGAAAAAGCCCAGCAGCTTCGTCTTTCGCAAGAAGAAGTACGCCGCCTGGCCGCCACGGCCGAGCGCGAGCGCATCGGGCGCGACCTGCACGACCTGCTGGGTCACACGTTGTCGCTGATCACCTTGAAACTGGAGTTGTCGCGCAAGCTGTTCGATCGCGACTCCGATGCCGCGCGGCGCGAGCTGGAAGAGGCCGAACGCGTGGCGCGGCATGCACTGGCCGAGGTGCGCGCAGCGGTTACCGGCATCCGTTCCACTGATCTTGCCGCCGAGCTGGCGTCGGCGCGGCTGTTGCTGGAATCTTCGGCCGTGCGCCTGGACTTCGGAGCCTTGCCCACTTCCTTGCCGCTCGATGTCGAGCGCGCGCTGGCACTGATCATCCGCGAGGCGGTCACCAATATTCATCGGCATGCAGCGGCTACCGAAGCCAGCGTGCAGTTCACTCGTACGGAGCAAGAGGTTCAGATGCGGATCAGCGACAACGGCAAGGGCGGCCTTGCCTCGCATGGCAACGGCGTAAGCGGCATGTGCGAGCGGGTGCGCGCCATCGGCGGCAAAATGCAAATCGATTCTCCGTCGCGCGCCGGTACGCGCTTGTTGATCACGGTACCGTTGCCTGCGCCCGCGAAAATTGGAATCGACGGCGCCGGCACGCAAGCGTCGCCCCCGCCCAAAGGCGGCTACTCAGCACGGAGCGCTGCATGATCCGGGTGTTGTTGGCTGAAGACCAGGCCATGGTGCGCGGAGCGCTGTCGGCGTTGCTCAATCTGGAATCGGATATCGAGGTGCTGGGTTCCGTAGCCGACGGCGAGGCGGCCTGGCGCGAGGTGCAGCGACTGAAGCCTGACGTGTTGGTCACCGACATCGAAATGCCCGGCATTACCGGCCTGGAACTGGTGCAGCGCATCCAGCGTCACGAGTTGCCGGTGAAGGCGATCATCGTTACCACCTTCGCGCGCCCCGGCTTCCTGCGGCGTGCGCTGGATGCGGGCGTGTCGGGCTATCTGCTGAAGGATGCCCCCGCGGAAAATCTCGCCGAGGCCTTGCGCACGGTGCATCGCGGCGGCCGCTCGATCGACCCGCAACTGGCCCTGGAGGCGTGGTCGGAAGCCGATCCGCTGAACGACCGCGAGCGGCAGGTGCTGCGCATGGCGGGCGAGGGGCAGTCGGCCACCGATATCGCCGCCCATCTCAATCTTTCGCACGGCACGGTGCGCAACTACCTTTCCGAGGCCATCGGCAAGCTGGGCGCCAGCAATCGCATCGAGGCCTATCGCCTGGCGCGGCAGAAAGGCTGGCTCTAAGCGCGGCCAAGAGGAGGGCAAGGACAGGCCGGCCCGCTTGCGGGATAATGGTCCGTTGCCGATCCAAGCACTCACTGTGAAGAAGTCCGATTTCAACTTCGACCTGCCGCCCGAGCTGATCGCACAGGCGCCCCTGGCACAACGCAGCGCCAGCCGCCTGCTGTTGCTGGACGTGCCCGTGCGCACCTGGCAAGACCGGATGTTCCGCGAATTGCCCGCGTTCCTGCGCCCGGGCGACCTGCTGGTGTTCAACGACACGCGGGTATTGCCGGCGCGCCTGCATGGCCACAAGCCGAGCGGCGGTGCGGTGGAAATCCTGATCGAGCGCGTCATCGGTACCCACGAGGCGATCGTGCAGTTGGGCGTGAGCAAAAAGCCTCGGCCGGGTACGGCGATCGTGCTCGCCGACGGCAGCCAGGCCACCGTGCTTGGGCGGGAGGAGAGCTTTTTCCATCTGCGTTTCGAATCCCCCGAGCCGCTGGAGCGCCTGCTGGCGAGACTGGGCGAGATGCCCTTGCCGCCGTATATCTCGCGGCACGCCGATGCCAGCGACATGGAGCGCTACCAGACGGTGTATGCGCGTGAGCCGGGGGCCGTTGCGGCGCCCACCGCCGGTTTGCACTTTGACGACGGTGTGCTGGGGCAATTGCGCGACAAAGGCGTGGATTTCGGCTACGTGACCTTGCACGTGGGGGCGGGAACCTTCCAGCCGGTGCGCAGCGAAGACCTGGCGCATCACCACATGCATCGCGAATGGCTCAATGTCGGCGCGGGGCTGGTGGACCAGATCCACCGCACGCGCCGCGCCGGCGGGCGGGTGATTGCGGTGGGTACCACGGTGGTGCGTGCATTGGAGAGTGCGACGGTGGAGGGCGTGTTGCGTCCGTTTGCGGGAGAAACGCAGATATTCATCTTCCCGGGCTACCGGATCACCAGCATCGACGGCTTGATCACCAACTTCCATCTGCCGCAGTCGACGTTGCTGATGCTGGTATCGGCATTGGCCGGGCGCGAGTACATCCTGGGCGCGTATGAGCACGCGGTGAAGCAGCGCTATCGGTTCTTCTCCTACGGGGATGCGATGCTGATCCTGCCCCAGGGGGCGCAGGTCGGGTAAGCGCAGTCTGCCAGGGCGCATTGGCCGGAGAGCGACGGCCATTTCTAATGCGATAATAGGCGGATGACTGCCATGCATTTCGATCTTCTGGCCACCGACGGCGCCGCGCGCCGCGGCCGCCTTACGTTTGACCGCGGTACCGTGGAAACCCCGGCGTTCATGCCGGTGGGTACCTATGGTTCGGTCAAGGCCATGACGCCCCGCGACCTGCGCGAGGTGGGTGCCGAGATCATTCTCGGCAACACTTTTCACCTGTTTCTGCGTCCGGGGCTGGAGATCGTCGGCGAGTTCGGCGGCCTGCATCGCTTCATCGGCTGGGACAAGCCCATCCTCACCGATTCCGGCGGCTTCCAGGTGTTCTCGCTGGCGCACAAGCGCAAGATCACCGAGCAAGGGGTGACCTTTGCCTCGCCGGTGGACGGCTCGAAGGTGTTTCTGTCGCCGGAAGAATCGATGCGCATCCAGACTGTGCTGGATTCGGATATCGCGATGATCTTCGACGAGTGCACCCCGTATCCGGCGACTGAGAAAGTCGCGTCCGAATCGATGGAGCTGAGTTTGCGCTGGGCCGAGCGGTCGCGGCGTGCTTTCGACGATCTGAAGAACCCCAACGCGCTGTTCGGCATCGTGCAGGGCAGCGTCTATGAAAACCTGCGCCGCCGTTCGGCCGAGGGCCTGGTGCAGATCGGCTTCGATGGCTATGCGGTGGGCGGCCTGGCGGTGGGCGAGCCGGAAGCGGAGCGCAACCACACGCTGGATTTCACCGTGCCGCTGCTGCCGCAGGACCGTCCGCGCTACCTGATGGGCGTGGGGCGGCCGGAAGACATCGTGGAGGCGGTGCGGCGCGGCATCGACATGTTCGACTGCGTCATGCCTACCCGCAATGCGCGTAACGGCTTCCTGTTCACCGCCCAGGGCACGCTGCGCATCCGCAACGCCAAGTTCGCCAACGATACGCGGGTGATCGAGGAAGGGTGCGGGTGCTACGCCTGCAGTCAGGGCTTCAGCCGCGCCTACCTGCGGCATCTTGATCGCTGCAACGAAATCCTCGGGAGCCAACTGGCCACCATCCACAACCTGCACCACTACCAGCAACTGATGGCGGGGCTGCGCCAAGCAATCGCGGACGGCAAGCTGGAGGCTTTTGTGACGGAGTTCTATGCCCGTCGCCAGGGCTCTGGGGAATCGTAGAAACCCTGGCTTGCAATCGTTGTCCCAGGACCACATGAACCAGTCCTGGGGCGGTATGGCTTGCCGTGCATAGCACCGGGGGGCATGGCATAATCCGGGGTCTTTTATTGGGTGCGCGGCAAAAAAACGTGCTGCGGCCATAACTTGCGGGACTAGCTGATGAATCTTTCGACGAATTTCGTGCTGGCGCAGGCTGCGCCGGGCGCTGCCGGTGGCGGCATTTCCATGCTGGTCATGCTGATCGTGGCCTTCGGCCTGATGTATTTCATGATGATCCGTCCGCAGATGAAACAGCAGAAGGAGCACCGCCAGCTGGTCTCCAACCTGTCCAAGGGTGACGAGGTGGTCAGCAACGGCGGCATCGCCGGCCGCGTCGACGACGTGGGCGACACCTTCATCACGCTCGAGATCGCACCGAACGTGAAGATCAAGGTGCAGAAGAATGCGGTCCAGCAGGTGCTTCCGAAAGGCACGCTGAAGTCGTCCTGAGCGCTTCGCGCCGCGGACAGGTTTCCGATCTCCAATTCACGCTATCCCGCGGCCTGGTGCCGCGGATTTTACGGATGCAAGGCATGAGTGATTTTCCTCGCTGGAAATACCTTCTGGTGGTCGTCGTCCTGGTGCTCGGCACCTTGTTCGCATTGCCGAACCTGTATGTGCCAAAACCTGCAGTGCAGGTGTCGGCCACGCACAGCGCCGTCGTCGACCAGGCCTTGCAGCAGAAAGTGACCGCCGCGCTGCAGGCGGCGAAGATCCCCTATCTCGATTCGAGCCTCAAGCACGACGCCAGTCGCGGCGACTTGATCCTGATCGGCTTTGCCAACCAGGACCAGCAGAAGGCCGCCGCCGATGCGCTGAAGCCGGTATTGGGCGACGACTACACCGCCGCGTTCAACCTGCAGTCGACGGTGCCGTCCTGGCTCAGCGCGATCGGCGGTCGTCCGATGCCGCTGGGCCTGGATTTGCAGGGCGGCGTGCGCTTCCTGATGGCGGTCGATCAGAACGACGTGATCGACAAGCAGGAAACGCGCTATACCCAGGACATCAGCTCGCTGCTGAAGAACAAGAAGATCGCGTTTGTGTCCGTGGCGCGCGATCCGACGCGCGGCCAGGGCGTCAACGTGGTGCTGGGCTCCTCGGCCGATCGCACCGCCGCCAGCGATGCCATCGCCACCGAATTCACCGACCTGACCGTCACGGACGGTGCCAACACCGGCAATCGTTTCGTGCTCAACGCCTCGATCAAGCCGATCAAGCTGCGCGACCTGGCCACCGGCGCAATCCGCCAGAACCTGGCCACCTTGAGCAACCGCATCAACGCATTGGGTGTGTCCGAGCCGGTGATCCAGGCTCAGGGCGAGGACCAGATCGCGGTCGAACTGGCCGGTGTGCAGGATCCGGCCGAGGCCAAGAAAGTGATCGGCGCCACCGCCACGCTGGAATACGTCGCAGGCATGGGCGAGGCGCGCACCAACGGCCGCACCTGGGCCGGCGACCAGGCAACGGTCGATGCGGTCAACACCGGAAACATTCCGCCGGACGATCATCTTTACTACAACCGCGAAGGATCCATCGCGTACCTGGTGAGCAAGAGCATCATCGCCACCGGTGACGAGCTGGTGGATGCCTCCTCCGGCAACGACCAGCAGTCAGGTTCGCCCAGCGTGAACGTCACGCTGAATTCGGCGGGCGCGGCCAAGATGCTCGACTTCACCCGCGACAACGTCGGCAAGCCGATGGCCGTGGTGTACGTGGAAACCACCACGGAAACCAAAGTCGTCAACGGCGCCGAAGTGCGCACGCCCAAGACCACCTACGCGGTGATCAACTACGCCAACATCAACGGCGTCTTCAGCAACAAGTTCCAGACCACCGGTCTTGCCAGCCCGAAGGAAGCCTCGGAACTGGCGCTGCTGCTCAAGGGCGGTTCGCTTGCTGCGCGCATGGAAATCATTTCCGAAGGCGTGATCGGCCCCAGCATGGGTCAGGACAACATCAAGAAGGGCCTGAATGCGGTGCTGCTGGGCCTGGGTCTGGTGCTGCTGGCCGCCGCGATCTACTACAAGCTCTTCGGCCTGGTGGCGGATATCGCGTTGTTCTTCAACCTGGTGATCCTGGTGGCGGTGATGTCGGCGATCGGCGTGACCCTGACCATGCCGGGCATTGCCGGTATCGTGCTGACGCTGGGCATGGCGATCGACGCCAACGTGCTGATCTGCGAGCGCGTGCGTGAAGAAATGCGCAACGGCTCCACGCCGCTGGCGGCGATCCGCGCGGGCTACGAGAAAGCCTGGGCGACCATTCTCGACGCCAACGTCACCCACCTCATTGCCGCGCTGGCGCTGACCACGATGGGCTCCGGCCCGATCAAGGGCTTCGGTGTCACGCTGCTGATCGGTATCCTGACTTCGATGTTCACCTCGGTCACGGTCACCCACGCGATCACTGCGCTGATCCACCACGGGCGCAAGCTCAAGACGCTGTCGGTGTAATCGGAGACCCTCATGGAAATTTTCAACCACAACAGCAATGTGCACTTCCTGGGCCTGCGCAAGTTCACCATTAGCCTGGCGGTTCTGCTGATCGTCGCCTCGGTGGCCGTCCTGGCCACCCGCAGCCTCAACTATGCGTTGGATTTCACCGGCGGCGTCAGCACCGAAGTCTCCTACGACAACCCGGTGGCCATCGAAGACGTCCGCGTTGCGCTGGACAAGGGCGGCATCGAGCACGCCACCGTGCAGAGCGTGGGCGGCACTCGCCGCGTGTTGATCCGATTCCAGCCCAAGGACGACACGCATTACACGCAGCAGGGTACGTCGCTCAATCTCGACGCGATTGCCGGCGACGTCGCCAAGGCGCTGCAGGCCGTGCGTCCCGACGCCAAGGTCGCCAGCCGCAGCTACGTGAGCGCCCAGGTGGGCGAGCAGTTGCGCAGCGATGGTGTGACGGCGGCGATCTTCGTGATCATCGGCATCGGCATTTATCTGTGGATTCGTTTCGAGCGCCGTTTCGCAATCGCCGCACTGGCCACCGAATTGCACGACGTGCTGGTCACGCTGGGCATCGTGTCGCTGATCCACCTCGAGTTCGACATGACGGTGCTGGCCTCGGTGCTGGCGGTGATCGGCTACTCGATCAACGACAAGGTGGTGGTGTTCGACCGTATCCGCGAATTGTTCCGTTCCGCGCGCAAGGTCGACTCGGAAGAAATCCTCAACCGCTCGATCAACAGCACGCTGTCGCGAACCATCATCACTTCGCTGTTCACCGGCATCGCCATGGCTGCGCTGTATTTCTTCGGCGGCCCGTCCGTGCACGGTTTTGCGATCACCATGCTGATCGGTATTCTGGTCGGTACGCTGTCTTCGATCTTCGTTGCCTGCCCGATCTTGCTGTGGCTGGGCGTGTCCAAGAAGGACCTGATGCCGGTGACCAAGGAAAATCCGGAGCTCGCGCGCCGGCCTTGAGCCTTGCTTCACGCTCTTCACGTGCGTCTTCACGAAACGGCCCGATGATTCGGGCCGTTTCGCTTTTTGGGGGTGACGCTAAACGTCACTTTTCAGCCCAAAACGCGTGCGCGTTCGCAGCTCTGGCGCATCGGCATTTTTTTCCTCAACTTCAGTGTGGGACGGTCGATAAGCGTGACTAGGACATTGTTTCCTGGTCTGGAGTCCACATGCTCGTTATCGTCGGTTCCCTCGTTGTGCTTTGCTGCGTGTTTGGCGGCTATGTGCTGTCGCATGGCCACATCCTCGCGCTTTGGCAGCCCAATGAGCTGTTGATCATCGGCGGCAGCTCCATCGGCGCCTTCCTTTCGGCGAACTCGCCGAAGATCGTGAAGGAATCGATGCACAACATCGTGGCGCTGTTCAAGGGGCCCAAATACCGCAAGCAGGATTACGTGGATCTGCTCGCCTTGCTGTACGACATCTTCGGCGTGATCCGCAAGAACGGATTGCTCGGCCTGGAAGTGCACATCGAAGATCCGCAGTCGAGTTCATTGTTCACCGCCTATCCGCGCCTGATTAAAGAACACAACCTGATCGAATTCATTACCGACTGCCTGCGCCTGATGGTCGGCGGCAACATGAATCCGCACGAGCTGGAACAGCTGTTGGAAGTGGAACTGGAAACCCACCAGCAGGAAGCCGAAGCTCCCGCCATGGCCGTGACCAAGATGGCCGATGCCATGCCCGGCTTCGGCATCGTTGCCGCCGTGCTTGGTATCGTGACCACCATGTCGCAGCTGGGAGGCGATACGTCGCTGATCGGCGAACACATCGCCGGTGCGCTGGTCGGCACGTTCCTGGGCATCCTCCTTTGCTATGGCTTTATCGGCCCGTTGGGTGCGGCGATGGAAAGCCGCGTGCACGAGGATGGCAAGGCGTTCGAATGCGTCAAGGTAGCCTTGCTGGCCAGCCTGCGCGGGTACAACCCCAAAGTGTCGGTGGAATTTGCGCGCAAGACGCTGTCGCCGCACGCACGCCCGAACTTCCAGGACTTTGAGGAACACCTCAAGGGCAGCCGTGCGGGCGCCGCTGCATGAGCGAGCACGATTCCGGTCAGTTGATCGTCGTGCGCCGCCCCAAGCGGCAGAAGCACGGGCATCATGGTGGTGCATGGAAGGTGGCATATGCCGACTTTGTTACCGCGATGATGGCGTTCTTCCTGGTGATGTGGCTGATCGGCGTAGGCACCAAGCAGCAGCGCGCCGCGATTTCCGAATATTTCAAGAATCCCAGCATGACTCCCGGCAATGCACCCATGGCGCCGCCGGGCAAAATGGGGCCGGGCGGCGCCAGCGACAGTGCGATCAAGCTCGGCGGCGCGATGGACATGCCGCACGGTCCCGGCAAGGACCGGCGCGCTTCTCGCTCGGCGGCGCCGAGCCAGCAGGAAGTGGAGAAGCTTGCGCGCGAGCAGGAAAAAGAGCGCCTGGAAAGCCTGATGCAACAGATGCACGCGGCGATCGAGAAGAGTCAGGCCTTGGCGCCATTCAAGGATCAGTTGCTGCTGGATATCACGCCAGAAGGTTTGCGCATCCAGATCGTCGACAAGCAGAACCGGCCAATGTTCGACACCGGCAGCGCGACGCTCGAGCCTTACACGGTGGCCATTCTTCACGAATTGGCTGGTTTCATCGCTCAGGCGCCGAACGAGGTCAGCATCTCCGGCCACACCGACGATGCGCCTTACAGCAGCGAACACAATTACAGCAACTGGGAGCTTTCAGCTGATCGTGCCAATGCGGCGCGGCGTGCCTTGCTTGACGGTGGCCTGGTCAGCGACAAGATCGCGCGTGTGGTAGGGCTGGCGGCATCGGTGCCGTTCGACAAGCTCAATCCCAGCGATCCGATCAATCGCCGCATCAGCATCATCATGATGACCAAGCAGGCGCAGGATGCGGCGATGTCGCAGGAGCAGGCCGATGCACCCCAGGTGATGACGCCGTCGATCTTGAACGTCTCCGCATCGGTCGTAAAACCTTCGGTGCCCGGCGCGCCCTGAAGGGTCGATGCGCGTAATCAGCGGTTGAGCGAAGCCAGCCGCTCGGGCGTGCCGACGTCCGTCCAGGCACCGCGATGATGGCTGCCGGTCACGGCGCCGCGATCGATCGCGGCGTTCAGCAGCGGCCGGATCTTGAAGCGCGGCGGCTTTTGTTCCGGATCGCATCCGGCCAGCGACGGCCATTGGTCGAGAATTTCCCGGCGATAGACGCCGATGCCGCTATAGGTCAGCCGCGGCGTGCCTTCGCGATGCAGCACACCCTGCGCATCCAGCACGAAATCCCCGTCGGGATGATGCGGCTGATTGTCGACCATCAGCAGATGGGCGACGCCGGCAGGTTCCTTGGGCAGTGCGCCGAAGTCGGCATCGATCCACACGTCGCCGCTGATGGCGATAAACGGTTCCGGCCCGAGCAATGGCAGGGCGTTGAGCATGCCGCCGCCGGTCTCCAGCGGCGTCGAGCCCTCGTAGGCATAACGGATGCGCAGGCCCCAGCGCGAGCCGTCGCCCAATGCATCGGGAAACTGATCGGCCAGGTGCGAGGTGTTGATCACCACGTAGTGCACGCCGATTGCGGCGAGCTTTTCCAGATGCCAGGCAATCAACGGTTTGCCGCGTACCGTCAGCAGCGGCTTGGGCATGCGATCGGTGAGCGGGCGCATGCGTTCGCCCAGGCCGGCAGCGAAGATCAGTGCGTGCCTCATGCTTGGGCTACCTTGGTGAGATCGCGGCCTTGCGCGCGGCGTTCGATCAGTGCGACGAAGTCGGCCAGTTCCGGATAGTTGCGAGCCACCGACACCACGTAGTGATACACCCGAGGCACGTCGGCGAGGTAGCCCGGTTTGCCGTCGCGATACCAAAGCCGATAGAACTGGCCCAGCACGCGTACGTGACGATGCAGGCCGGTGAGATCGAACCAGCGCAGGAATTGCACCCGGCCGATACTCGCGTCGATCACTCGCGCTTCGATGAGCCGCTGCCGATACGCTTCGACCCACGCTTCGACTTTTTCACGCGGCCAGGCGATGTAGCCGTCGCGCAACAGCGAGGCAAGATCGTAGGTGACCGGGCCGGAGAGTGCGCCCTGGAAATCGATGATGCCCGGATTGTCGCGATCGACGATCAACAGATTGCGGCTGTGGTAGTCGCGATGCACGAAACAGCGCGGCTGCTCCTGCACGTTGCGCACAATCGCCTCGAACGCCGCTTCCAGCACACCCTGTTCGACGCCGTCGGGCTGGTGGCCGAGATGCCGGCCGAGGAACCATTCGGGCATGATTTCCAGCCCGCGCATCATCAGGTCGCGATCGAAAGGCGGCAGGTCGCGGTGATCCACCTGGCTCTGCATGCGCAGCAAGGCGTTCATCGCATCGCCATACAACGCGTCTGCGGTGGCGTCGCTCAAGGCTGGCAGGTAGAGGCGCGATCCCAGGTCCTCGATCAGCAGGAATCCGCGTTCCAGATCCTTGTCGTACACCGCCGGCACGTGCAGGCCGGCTGCGGCGAGTCGTTCGCCGATGACCAGCCACGGGCGCGGATCTTCCTGTGCCGGCGGCGAATCCATCACAATCCAGCTGCGGCCGTCGTGATGCGTGCGCCAGTAGCTGCGGAAGCTGGCGTCGGAGGAAGCGGGTTCCAGCGCGAGCGCGGGGTTGCCGAGGCTGTTTCGCGTCCAGGCCAGGCGTGCGGCGGCGCGATCGAGGGAGTGATCCATGCGGGGCGAGGAGTGAGTGGCTGGAGGAATTTTCCGACTGCCCGCTATGTTCTCACTCCTCCCCATTATTTTCTCGCCTTACGACAGGTTGTACGCGCGCTCCTCGTGCTCGGCGATATCCAGGCCGATCTGTTCCTGCTCGGCGCTTACGCGCAGGCCCATGGTCAGGTCGATCAGTTTCAGGATGCCCCAGCTCAGCAGGGCGCTCCACGCGATGGTGAAGCCCACGCCCTTGCACTGGATCCACAACTGCGCGAGCGGCGAGGTGACGGCGGCATCGAAACCGCCCAGCTTGGGCGCGGCAAAAATACCGGTGAGCAAGGCGCCGACGATGCCCGCAACGGCATGCACGCCGAACACATCCAGCGTGTCGTCATAGCCGAGCTTGTGCTTCAGGCGGGTGGCGGTGAAGAAGCACACCGCGCCCGATGCCAGGCCTAGGATCATCGCGCCGCCGGGGCCGGCCGTACCCGCCGCCGGCGTCACCGCGACCAGCCCGGCCACCGCGCCCGACGCAATGCCCAGCACACTGGCGCGCTTGTGCGCGATCCATTCCACCGCGACCCAGCCGATGGCGGCTGCGGCGGTGGCGATCTGCGTCACCAGCATCGCCATGCCGGCGCTGCCGTTTGCCGCGATTGCCGAGCCCGCATTGAAGCCGAACCAGCCCAGCCACAGCAGGCTCGCGCCGATCACCGTGTAGCCCAGATTGTGCGGCGGCATGTGGGTATGCGGATAGCCGCGGCGCTTGCCCAGCACCAGGCACGCCACCAGGCCGGCGATACCCGCGTTGATGTGCACCACCGTGCCGCCCGCGAAATCGAGCACGCCCAGGTCGCCCAGCAGCGAGCCGGGTCCGCTCCACACTGCGTGCGCAATCGGCAGGTACACCAGGGTGAACCACGCACCGGAAAACACCAGCATCGCGCTGAACTTCATGCGCTCGGCGAACGCACCGATGATCAGCGCGGGGGTGATGATGGCGAAGGTGAGCTGGAACATCACGTACACGCTTTCCGGCACGGTCTGGTACAGCGACGAAGGAGTCAGTCCCGTCAGCATCGCGCGATCCAGTCCGCCGATGAACGAATGCAGGTTGGTGACGCCGGCGTGCATGCCTTCCGTGCTGAAGGCCAGGGAATAGCCGTAGGCCACCCACAGCACCGTAATCAGCGCGGTGATCGCCAGGCACTGCATCATCACCGACAGCAGGTTTTTGGCACGCACCATGCCGCCATAAAACAGCGCCACGCCGGGGAGCGTCATCATCAGCACGAAAGCGCTGGCGACGATCATCCAGGCGGTGTCGCCGCTGTTGAGCGCGGATGCCGGGGCGGTCTGCGCAAACGCTGGCGAAACAACGCCAAGACTCACTAGCAGTACCGCAAAGAGCCCGCCCGGACACAGAACGCCGTGTGTTCCCCGTTTCCCGTTTCCCGTTTCCCGGCCGTCAAAGCGCATCGGCATCCACCTCCTGCGTGCGGATGCGGATCACCTGCTCCAGCTCGCTCACGAAAATCTTGCCGTCGCCGACCTTGCCGGTACGGGCTGCGCTGGTGATGGCATCGATCGCCAGGTCCGCCTGCTCGTCGCTGACCGCCAGTTCGATCTTCAGCTTGGGCAGGAAATCCACCACATACTCCGCGCCGCGATACAGCTCGGTATGCCCACGCTGGCGGCCAAAGCCTTTGACCTCGGTGACGGTCATGCCCTGCACGCCGGCTTCGCCGAGCGCTTCGCGCACGTCGTCCAGGGTGAAGGGTTTGATGATCGCGGTAATCCATTTCATGCGCGGGGTTTCCCAAGGGACGGTTTTGTTGCGATACAGCAGATTGCGTGCCATAGCCTTGGCTATCGCCGGAAGTGCCGTTCTGATGCGGTTCCATGGGGATGGCGGGAGGGCAGAGGCCGACTTTTGTGGCCAGTCTGGTGCGCGCCGTGATTCAAGATGGTGCAAGTGCCCGGTGCCTGGCGGGCGCTTTGAATTGACCCTGTCCGGCATAATCTGTACCATTTTAGTCTGAATTAGCGCGGTGCCTCCCCCCATGTTCCGTGTCAGCCGATTGACGGATTACGCCACCGTGGTGATGACCTGCATCGCCGCGCACCCTGGCGACGTCCTGAGTACGGCGCAGATCGCCGAAGAAACCCACCTGGAACTGCCCACGGTCAGCAAATTGCTGAAGTCGCTGGGGCATGCCGGGCTGGTCGATTCCTTCCGCGGCGTCAACGGCGGCTATCGCCTGGCGCGACCGGCCGGTGAAATCAGCCTCGCGGAGATCGTTGAAGCGATGGAAGGGCCGCTGGGCATGACCGAGTGCAGCCTGAGCGACGGCCATTGCGAGCGCGAATCGCAATGCGGCGTACGCGGCAGCTGGCAACGCATCAACCACGTATTGGACAACGCGCTGCGCACGATGAGCCTGGCCGACATGTTGCGCCCCGCTGCGCACGCGCCGGTCGCCAGCGTGGCGCTTACCGAATTGAAAGGCAGGACCGCACCATGACCATCGAGAGCACGACTGTCGACTCCAACAGCTCTTCTGCGTTGCGCGACAACGCCGAAGTGGCCGCTGCGCTCGGCCGTCGCTATGAAGCCGGTTTCGTTACCGATATCGAAATGCACAGCCTGCCGCCGGGTCTGTCCGAAGATATCGTGCGCCAGCTTTCGGCCCTGAAGGACGAACCGGAGTGGATGACCGAGTGGCGTCTGAAAGCCTACCGTCACTGGCTCACCATGCCGACGCCGCATTGGGCCAAGCTCAATATCGCGCCGATCGATTTCCAGGCGATCAGCTACTACGCCTCGCCGAAGAACAAGCCGAAATCGCTCGACGAAGTCGATCCGAAACTGCTGGAAGCCTACGACAAGCTCGGCGTTCCGCTGCACGAGCGCGCCAAGCTCGCCGGCGTGGCGGTGGATGCGGTGTTCGACTCGGTCTCCGTCGGCACCACCTTCCGCAAAGAACTGGCCGAAGTGGGCGTGATCTTCTGCTCGATGAGCGAAGCGATCAAGGAACATCCGGAGCTGGTACAGAAATACCTCGGCAGCGTAGTGCCCACCGGCGACAACTACTTCGCCGCGCTGAACTCGGCGGTGTTCTCCGATGGCTCGTTCGTATTCATTCCCAAGGGCGTGCGCTGCCCGATGGAACTGTCCACGTACTTCCGCATCAACGCGGGCCATACCGGCCAGTTCGAACGCACGCTGATCATCGCCGAAGACGGTGCGACCGTGTCTTACCTGGAAGGCTGCACCGCGCCCATGCGCGACGAAAACCAGCTGCATGCCGCGGTGGTGGAACTGGTTGCGCTGGAAAAGGCCAACATCAAATACTCGACGGTGCAGAACTGGTACCCGGGCGACGAAGAAGGCCGCGGCGGCATCTACAACTTCGTGACCAAGCGTGGCGATTGCCGCGGCGACGATTCCAAGATTTCTTGGACCCAGGTGGAAACCGGTTCGGCCATCACCTGGAAGTATCCGAGCTGCGTGCTGCGCGGCGATCGTTCGGTGGGCGAGTTCTATTCGGTCGCGCTTACGCACCATCGCCAGCAGGCCGATACCGGCACCAAGATGATCCACATCGGCAAGGGCACCAAGTCCAAGATCGTGTCCAAGGGCATCAGTGCCGGCAAGAGCTCCAACAGCTATCGCGGCCTGGTGAAAGTGGAGAAGGGCGCCGACGGTGCGCGCAACTACACCCAGTGCGACAGCTTGCTGATCGGCAAGAAGTGCGGTGCGCACACCTTCCCGTATATGGAAGTGAAAAACCCCAGCGCGATCGTCGAGCACGAGGCCACCACTTCGAAGATCTCCGACGACCAGCTTTTCTACTGCCGTGCACGCGGCATCGGCGAAGAAGACGCGGTGTCGATGATTGTCGACGGCTTCTGCAAGCAGGTGTTCCGCGAGCTGCCGATGGAGTTCGCGGTGGAGGCGAAGAAGCTGCTGGAGATTTCGCTGGAAGGTGCGGTGGGTTAAGCATGCCGACCATCAGCAGTTTTTACGGCATCTTGATAAGAATGTATTTCGCCGATCACGCGCCACCACATTTCCACGCAGTCTATGGTGAAACTGAAGCTTTGATAGACATTCGTACGTTGGAAGTCATCGAAGGTGGGCTTCCCCGTCGAGCAATGGCTTTTGTGCTCGAGTGGGCCTCAATGCATCGCAGCGAACTTCAAGAGGACTGGGACCTATGTGCAGCTCGCAAGTCTCCGCACCCCATCAGTCCCCTGGACTGAACGCCTACCCGCCTTGGCGCGTGGTAGAAGTGGCAGTCACGACGGGATATCGGCTGGATGTGCGCTTCCGGGACGGCACGGACGGTATCGTGGATATGTCGGCCATGGTGGAAAGTGAGGCGGCTGGGGTGTTCGCCGCCTTGCGGGACAGATCGGTTTTCGAAGCGGTTTACGTCGAGGCCGGGGCGGTGACCTGGCCTGGCAATATCGATCTCGCGCCTGATTCGCTGTATGCCGAGATAAAAGCACGTGGCCGATGCGTATTTTCATCGGATGGCTTGCTTGGCGGCACTTGCGCAAACTCATAGACATTCCGGCCCGAGCGGCCGAATACGGAACATTTTTATGCTGAAGATCGAAAACCTGCATGCCCGCGTCGAGGGCAAGGACATTCTCAAGGGGCTCAGCCTTACCGTGAATCCGGGCGAGGTGCACGCCATCATGGGCCCCAACGGTGCCGGCAAGTCGACGCTGGGCAACGTGCTGTCCGGGCGCGACGGTTATGAAGTGACCGAAGGCTCGGTGATCTTCGAGGGGCGCGACCTGCTGGCGCTGGAGCCGGAAGAGCGCGCGGCGGCCGGTGTCTTCCTGGCATTCCAGTATCCGGTGGAAATCCCGGGTGTGAACAATACCTATTTCTTGCGCGCGGCACTCAATGCGCAGCGCAAGCAGCGCGGCGAACCGGAACTGGATTCCATGCAGTTCCTCAAGCTGGTGCGCGAAAAGCTGAAGATCATGCAGATCTCCGACGAGCTGCTGCACCGCGCCGTCAACGAAGGGTTCTCCGGCGGCGAAAAGAAGCGCAACGAGATATTCCAGATGGCGGTGCTGGAGCCGAAGCTGGCCATTCTCGACGAAACCGATTCGGGCCTGGACATCGATGCGCTCAAGCAGGTGTCGCAAGGCGTGAACGCGCTGCGTTCGGCAGATCGTTCGTTCCTGGTCATCACGCACTACCAGCGCCTGCTCGACTACATCGAGCCGGATTTCGTGCACGTACTGGCCGAGGGCCGCATTGTCGAAAGCGGTGACAAGACGCTGGCGTTGAAGCTGGAAGAACACGGTTACGCCTGGGTTGCCGAGCGCGATCCCGCCGAGGTGCGTGCATGAGCCAGTCGCCCGCCCCGCTGCCCTTTATCGATGCACTGCGCGATGCGGCCGGCGTGCGCCTGCCTGGCAGCGGGCAGGCGTGGCTGGATACCGTGCGGCGCGAAAACCTGGAAACGTTCCTGGCGGACGGACTGCCGGATACGCGCACCGAGGCGTGGAAGTACACGGCTTTGCGTGCATTGGGCCAGCGCCGCTTTGCGCAGGGTGACCCTGACGCCGCAACGCGCGCGTTCGATCCACGTGCATTGGGGCTTCCCGGTGTCGACGGCCCGCGTCTGGTGTTCGTCAATGGCGTGTTTCGCGCGGATCTGTCGCGGCTGGACGGGCTTCCCGCAGGCCTGACGCTGCAGCCGTTGTCGCAGGTACTGGAACGGGATCCTGAGCCGCTGCGCTTTGCGCTGAGCCGCCGCTACCGCGAAGCCGGCGACGCGTTTGCCCGGCTCAATACCGCCCTGGCCGGCGATGGCGTGATGCTGCGGGTTGCCGCCGGTGCGCGGATCAGCAAACCGGTGCAGCTCTGCTTCGTGGGTGTGCCGGCGTCGGGCGACCTGGCTTGGCACGTGCGCAACGTGATCGAAGTAGGCGAGGGCGCCAGGCTCGACCTCGTCGAGCACCATCTCCACGACGCCCCGCACAAGCATCTGGGCACGCTGGTCACCGACCTGGTGCTGCAAAACGACGCCCACCTGCAGCACGTGCAACTGCAAAATGCTGCTGAAGAAAGCGTGCTGATCCGCCGCGGCAGCCTGCATCTGGGCGCCAGGTCGCAGGCCGCCCTGCACGTGCTGGAACTCGGCGGCGGCCTGGTGCGCCACGACCTGCATGCCGAAATGCGCGGCGACCAGGCGCGCCTGGATACGCGTGGCGTGTTCGTATTACGTGGCCGCCAGCATCTCGATACCCAGTTGTCGATCCGCCATCAGGCCTTGAATACCGCGTCGGAATCGATCTGGCGGGGCGTGGCGGACGAGCGTGCGCGCGGCGTGTTTCGCGGTGCGATCGTCGTGGCGGAAGGCGCGGACGGCTCCGATGCCAGCCTCAGCAACAAGAACCTGCTGCTGTCCTCGCTGGCTGAGATCGACACCAAGCCCGAACTGGAAATTTACGCCGACGAGGTGAAGGCGGCACACGGCGCTACGGTCGGTCAGCTCGACGAGCGTGCGCTGTTCTACCTGCGTTCGCGCGGACTGCCGTATGCGGAAGCGCGTGCGCTGCTGACGGCGGCGTTCTGCCGCGCGGTGTTTACCTCCCTGCCGAACGAAACGCTGCGCGATCACTTCTCCGAAGCGCTGCTTGCGCACCTGCCCTGAAACCATAGACAGGTTTTTATCGCCATGAACGCCAAGCCCAGCCAGCCATCCGTCGATTTCGACATCCAGCGCGTGCGCGCGGATTTTCCATTGCTTTCGCGCACGGTGCACGGCAAGCCGCTGGTGTATTTCGACAACGCCAACACCAGTCAGAAACCGGCACAGGTGATCGAAGCGGTCGATCGCCATTACCGCGAGCACAACGCGAACGTGGCTCGTGCGGTGCATCAGTTGGGTGAGGAGGCGACCGCCGCTTACGAAGGCGCGCGGGACAAGCTGGCCGCCTTCATTCACGCGGGCTCGCGCAACGAAGTGGTGTTGACCTCGGGCACCACGCAGTCCATGAACCTGGTGGCTTACAGCTATGCCTTGCCGCGCCTGCAGCCGGGCGATGCGATCGTCACCACCGTGATGGAACACCACGCGAACATCGTGCCGTGGCAATTGGTGGCCGCGCGCAGCGGCGCCATCGTCAAGGCCGCGCCGATCGACCAGCGTGGCGAGCTGATCGTGGAGAAATTCTTCGAGCTGCTCACGCCGGAAGTGAAGCTGGCCTGCGTGGCGCACGTCTCCAATGTCCTGGGCACCGTCAACCCCGTGCGCGAGATTGCGCGCGAATGCCGGCGCCGAGGCATTCCGCTGCTGGTGGACGGCTCGCAGGCGATGCCGCATCGTCCGGTGGACGTGCAGGCGCTGGGTTGCGATTTTTACGCCATCACCGGGCACAAGATGCTGGCGCCTACCGGCACCGGTGCGTTGTGGGCGAAGCGGGAACATCTGCAATCGATGCCGCCGTTCTTCGGCGGCGGAGAGATGATCCGCGAAGTACGTTTCGACGGAACCACCTTTGCCGAACCGCCGCACAAATTCGAGGCCGGCACGCCCAATATCGCGGGTTTTGCCGGTGTGGGCGCAGCGATCGACTATATCCAGGCACTGGGTTTCGAAGCAATTCGCGCGTGGGAGCACGAACTGCTGAGCTATGCGACGGAGCGCCTGCGCGACATTCCCGGATTGCGCATTTTCGGCGAAGCGGCCGACAAGGAGCCAGTGATCTCCTTCCTCATTGAAGGTGCGCAAGCCACCGACGTGGCGACCTTGCTGGATCTGGAGGGTGTTGCCGTGCGCTCGGGGCACCATTGCGCGCATCCGCTGATGCAGTTCTACGGCGTGCCCGCCACGCTGCGCGCCTCGCTGGCGTTCTACAACACGCGCGAAGAAGTCGATGCCTTTATCGCCGCGCTGCTGAAAGTGCGCAAATTGTTGATGTAATTGCCGGATACGTGGCCGGACCGATCGGTTGTCGACGCGCTAACCCGACTTGCGCGGCGACAATTTGCCGAGCGAGGCCGGCAGTGCGAGACCGGCCAGCAGCGCGAGCAACCACGGGTTCGAAAGTCCGCTGGCCATCGTGAGTGTTCGCGCAAACGCCAGCCAGAGCTGGCTGTATGTCACGACCACCCCCAGCAGCATTGCGCCGAGCAAACCGAGCAGGGCGACGCTAAGCCACAGTTCGAGCTGCGCGTCCGCAGTGCGATGTACTTGCGCCGCGACTTCTGCTGCGAAATCGGCAGGCAGTTCTTCATCCAGCGGCTGCCGCAGCGCACGTGCCACGACCCGGTAGCTTTGCAGCTTTGCGTCGCCGTGCGGTGACAGTCCGAGCCGATCGGCGCGCGCGGCTTGCTCCTGCAAAGCCCATTCCCGCTCGGCCGCATCGTTGAAGGGTGGTTGCCGTTCGTGAGTCATGAGGGAACTCCTTGCGCCGGTGCCAGAGCATCGCGCAGGCGCAGGCGTGAACGAAACAGGTGACTCTTGATGGTGCCGGGCGCCAGACCGGTGATGCCGGCTATCTCGTCGATGGAAAGCTCATCCAGATGATAAAGCGTCAGCAAGGTGCGCTGCAGCGGTGGGAGAGCCTCAATGGCCACGTGCAGGCGGGCGCTCATTTCGTTGCTGGCGTAAGCGGTCTCCAGGTCGAAACCGTCGCTGGTGTTCTCGATCAGGGCGAAGACGTCCTCGTCGCTGCACGGATCGGCCAGCGCGATGCGCTTCCGCTCCAGGTGACGCAGGGCAATGGTGTACGCCACGCGCCCGATCCACGATTTAAGTGCGCTTTCATAACGATATTGATGCAGGCTTTGATGGACGCGCAGGAAGGTTTCCTGGCACAGGTCGCGGGCGTCTTCCGGGTGGCGGACCATGCGGTAAATGACGTGCCAGCACAGCGCCTGGTATTCGCGCACCAGGCGTTCGAACGCGCCTGGGGCGTTCGCCAGGACGGCTTCGACGAGCAGGCGATCCGGGTGCGGGCTCATGCAGGGACGGGTTCCTTGATACCAGCATAGATACGGCCAGGCCGCCCCTGGTTGCAACGGCGGCGGTTGCAACCGGAATGAACCTGGGCGTATCTCTTTCACCGTAGACGCCCGCCGGGTGTTCCCGTACTGGAGAGCGATGTGAACGTGGGAGAGCTTGTCCCGATCGTCCTGTTTGTTTGCGTAACGTTCTGCCTTACCTATGGCATCCGGCTGCTGGTCGACGCGCGGGTGCGCATCAAGATGCTGCAGGCCGGGGGGTCGAAGGAATTGATCGATTCCATCGTGCTTGGCGAGCAGCAGCTTCGCCGGTTGGGGTCGTTGCGCTGGGGGATCGTGCTGTTGATGGAGGGGCTGGGATTCGGGCTGATCCAGCTCTTCGGTTGGACCACCATCACACCGGGGGTGGTGGGCTTGCTGATCGGATCCTTCGGCCTGGGCTCGCTCATCTTCTTCGTGGTTGCGCGCCGCTTCGGCTGATTCAGGCATTCTCGATCCCGTTTTGCCCGGCTTCGCGAGCTACGAAAATAGCGCTGACAAGCCCTAGAATGCCGGCATGCCTGATCCCATCGTTCCCGTTTTCCGCATGGCCGGGGCCGCCGACGTCGATGCTGTCGTTGCGCTGGTCGAATCCGCTTATCGCGGCGAGTCCGGCCGTCGTGGCTGGACCACCGAATCGCATCTGCTCGACGGCCGCCGCACGGATGCCGAGCTGGTCGCGGAGCTGCTGCTGTCGCCGGACAGCGCATTGTGGCTGGCGCACGCCGGCGACCGGCTGCTCGCTTGCTGCCATCTGGAAAGGCACGGCTCCTCGGCCTATTTCGGCTTGTTCGCCGTCGATCCGTTGCGCCAGAACGCCGGCTTGGGCAAGCAAGTGCTGGCCCAGGCCGAGCGGTTTGCCTGCGACGCCTGGCAATGCACCGCGATGCACTTGAAGGTGATCGACGCGCGTGGCGAGCTGATCGCCTGGTACGAACGGCGCGGCTATCGGCGCACCGGCGAGTATTCGCCTTTTCCCTATGGCAACGAACGCGTCGGCATTCCTCGCCGCGACGATCTGCGCTTTGAACTGTTGATCAAGGATTTTTCGGAAACCACATCATGAGTGAAACCTGGGTAGAAGTAGGGACGCGGTCGGAGTTGCTTCCCGGCGAGTTCAAGGTGGTCTGGGATGGCGATGCGGCCATCGCCGTGTTCAATGTCGACGGCGATCTTTACGCCGTGGAAGACATCTGCACCCACGACGGTGGCGAACTGGCCGGTGGCGAGGTGGTCGGATTCGAAGTGGAATGCCCGCGCCACGGAGCACGCTTCGATTTGCGCACGGGGCAGCCGACCTGTCCGCCGGCCTATGAGCCGATCCATCGGTTTCCGGTGCGCGAAAGCGACGGCCTGATCTGGACGCGCGACGACCGCTGATCTTTCTCGATCGATTTGGACAAAGGCATCGCACTCGTCGGAGTGCGGTGCTTTTTTTGTGCTGCGCATTTTCACGATTCGTTCTCGAAAAAGTGCCGGCGTCACGATTTTGCAATGACTCGCTTCATCGCATTGATGTGAGAGAACGCACGCACGTGTTGACGAGGATTTCATCGGCGAATTGATACATCGCACCACGAGCTTTTGATGTTTGTTCGCAATGTGATGAGTTGCACGTGATGAGTGCAGTGCGTCTATTTGGAAAGCGTTTGCCGATTGCTTTTTTGCGCTGAGACATTTCTGTTCGTGGCCACGTTGCACGTGGCGATTCAAGGCGCTTGGCGCGTAAGTGCGGGGAAGGTCGAGCAGGCGATGACAGGCAACTGAAGGCCTGCCTTCGTTCCGCTTTTGAAAATCATCGTGCGTAAACCCGATTTTCACGGTGCGTCTGGCCGCGAGGGGGATTTTTTGCCAAAAAAACCGCGTGACGGTCTGCGCGGCAGGAATGTGTCTGGAGCCAACCGGGTTTGGATCACGAACGCGATCGCAATGCCGAGACGGGTTCAGTCGATGAACCGGCTTCTCGTAGCTAGCGCGATGGCGTTCGCAAGGAGATTGCGCCATGAACATCGAGCCGGACGTATCGCTGTCGCTGACCACTGCGCAGCGCGGATTGTGGGTAGGGCAGAAAATCGGTGCAGCCGATGCCACCTTGAATATCGCCGAAATGCTGGAGATTTGCGGCCCGGTGCAAGCGGACCTGTTTGTGCGCGCACTGTGGCAGGTGACGCGTGAAGCCGAGACCTTGCGGGTCGGCATCGTCGAGCAGAACGGACGGCCGCGGCAAATCGTGCGGGCGGAGTATCACGGGGAGTTTCCTTGTCTGGATGTCAGCAGCGAACCTGATCCG
Source organism: Dyella mobilis (assembly GCF_016904945.1). Lineage (GTDB taxonomy): Bacteria > Pseudomonadota > Gammaproteobacteria > Xanthomonadales > Rhodanobacteraceae > Dyella_B > Dyella_B mobilis. The sequence continues at coordinate 1,078,027 of NZ_JADIKF010000040.1, read as the reverse complement.
CGCGCGGCAGCGGAAGCGTGGATGCACGCGGAATTGAGCCGTCCGGTGGATCTGGCCAACGATCCGTTGTGGGTGAGCGCGTTGTTCAAGGCCGCCGATGATCGCTATTACTGGTATCAGCGGGCGCACCACGTGATTTACGACGGCTATAGCGGCGGCATGATCGCGCGGCGCCTGGCCGAAATTTACACGGCGTATGTCGAGGGCCGCGAGCCCGCGCCGAGTGACTTCGGTTCGTTGCGGGCGCTCATCGAGGCCGAAGCGGACTATCGCGATTCCAGCCGCCTGCAGCGGGATCGCGATTATTGGAAGGAGAAATTGGACCACCTTCCCGAGGCCGTATCGCTGGCGCGCGGTGGCCCGCACAACAGCATGGGAGGGTTGCGACGCAGTACCGGTCACTTGTCGGTGGAGACGGTCGCCCGCCTGCGTGAACTCGGCCAGCGGACTTCGACCAGCCTGCCGCAGATGCTGATTGCGCTGGTGGCGGCGTATTACCACCGTGCTACCGGTGCCAGCGACCTGGTGATTGGCATGCCGGTGTCCGGACGCATCAATGCAACCTTGCGCGGCTCGCCGGGGATGGTGGCCAATATTGTCGCCATCCGTCTGAGTTTCACGCCGCACACCACGGCGGTCGATCTGTTCACCCAAGTCGCGCAAGTGGTCAGGCAGGCGCTGCGGCATCAGCAGTATCGCTACGAGGATTTGCGTCGCGATCTCGGCCTGATCGGCAAGGGCAAGCACATTGCCTGGCTCGGCGTGAATATCGAGCCATTCGATTACCAGCTTCGATTTGCCGGCGCCGGGGTCATTTCGCACAACGTGTCCAACGGTTCGGGAGAAGACCTCACCATCTTTGTCTACGATCGCGGCGATGGCAGCGAGCTGCGCTTCGATTTCGATGCCAATCCCATGCTTTACAGCAGGGCAGAGCTGGACGAGCACCGTCGCCGGCTGGGCTTGCTGGTCGACGGCGTGCTGGCCGACCCGGACCAGGCATTGCGATGTATCGATGTGCTTGGTCCGGACGAGCGGAAGCGCTTGCTGTGCGATTGGAACACTACCGCCGCACCCGCGGCGGAAGAGAGCCTGCCGGCCACGATCGCCAGGCTGGCTCGAGAAAAGCCGGATGCACCGGCGGCAGTGTTCGAAGAAACGGTGTTGAGCTACCGCGACCTGCACGTGCGCAGCGCGGCGCAGGCACGACAGCTGATCGCCGACGGAGTGCTGCCTGGCGACATCGTTGCGGTCATGCTGCCGCGTGGCGAGCAATGGCTGATCGCCATGCTCGCCATCATGCGCACCGGTGCGGCCTATCTGCCGCTGGACCCGGAAGGGCCGCCCGGCCGCATTGCCGCGATGCTCGACGATGCGTCGCCGATCGCCCTGCTTGCTACGCCGGAGCTGTGCCGGCGCTTTGGCGTCGGCGGCATGCTGCTGCTGTATCCGGAGCAATTGGATGAGGCGCCGGCTTCTTCTTCAATGGAACCCGATCTCGCCGATCCTGACGGCACCGCTTATGTGCTCTACACCTCCGGTTCCACCGGGCAGCCCAAAGGCGTGGAGGTGACGCACCGCAATCTCGGCAACTTGTTGCAGGGCATGCGGCGGCAGCTTGCACTCACGGGTGGCGAGCGCTTTCTGGCAATCGCCACGATGATTTTCGACATTGCCATGCTGGAGCGCTTCCTGCCGTTGACGGCGGGGGCATGCGTGGTGATGGCGAGCGCCGAGACGGTGCGCGATCCGGCGGCGTTGTTGCGCTTGATGCGGTGCCAGCGGGCCACCCACTTGTGGGCCACTCCATCGCTCTGGCGGGTGTTGCTGACCCACCCGGACCCGCATCTGGAAAGCGTGCACGTGTTGGTGGGCGGCGAAGCGCTCAACGAGGAACTGGCACGGCAGTTGTTGCATCGTGCCGCACGAGTGACGCAACTGTACGGACCAACCGAAACCACGGTGCTATCCACGGCCATCGAGCTGACCGAGTGGGGCAGGGGTGCGCCGCCGATTGGACGGCCGATTCTCAATACACGGCTCTATGTGCTCGATCCGCAGCAGCAACTGGTGCAGACCGGTGCCGTCGGCGAGCTTTACATCGGTGGCGCGGGCGTGGCCAAAGGCTATCTTCATCATCATCAGTTGACCGAGGCGCGTTTCCTCGCCGATCCGTTTGCCGATGATGGCAGTCGCATGTACCGCACGGGCGATCTGGTGCATTGGGACGACCAGGGTGTGCTGCACTTCGTTGGACGCGCGGATGAGCAGGTGAAGATTCGAGGTCATCGGGTGGAGCTTGGCGAAATCGAGTGCCGCCTGGTCGCGCACGGTGCGGTTGCCGATGCAGCGGTGGCGATCCATCGCGATGGCGAGGGTGCGGCGATGCTGGTTGGCTACGTCGTCGTGCGTGCCGGGAGAAACCTGGCCATGGAGGAACTGCATATGCATCTGGCCAAGTTCCTGCCCGACTACATGATTCCCACGCAATGCGTGCGTCTCGACGCGATGCCGCTCACGGCGACCGGCAAGCTGGATCGGAAGGCTTTGCCAAAGCCTTCCCTGGCCAACCAGGCGGTGTATGCGGAGCCGGCAACCGAGGTCGAAAAAAAGCTTGCGGCATTGTGGCAGCAGGTGTTGAAAGTTGAGCGCGTCGGCCTGCACGACAATTTCTTCCAACTCGGCGGGGATTCGTTGAGCGCAGCCGAAATGATTGCGCGGTTTCCGGAACATTTCGGCACGGAGCTGCCGCTGGTCAGCTTGTTCGAGGCATCCACTGTGGCCGGATTGGCAGCCCACCTGCAACGCGCCGATACGCGTGGCAATCCGCTGGATGCGATCTTGCCGTTGCGTGCTTCGGCACGGGAGCGGCCGCTGTTCTGCATTCATCCGGCCGTTGGCCTGAGCTGGGCCTACGCCAGTCTGCTGCGTCATCTCGGTGACGAGCTGCCGGTATGCGGCATCCAGGCATCGGCGCTGCGTGGCGACGCTCCGCTGCCTTCCAGCATCCATGAGGTGGCGGTCGACTATCGGGCGAAGATCCGGCGGATCCAGCCGGAGGGGCCATACCGGCTGATGGGCTGGTCGCTCGGAGGGTTGATTGCGCACGAAATGGCCGCCCAATGGGAGGCCGATGGCGAGCAAGTGGAATTGCTCGCTTTGCTCGATGCCTACCCCTTCTCGACGGAAATGGCGTCGTCATCCGGCGATGCGACGGATGAGATCCGAGCGATTCTGCATTTCCTCGGCTTTCATCAGCACGCCCAGACACCGCCCGCCAATCTGACCGCGCTGACCGAATTGTTGTGCAAGGAATATGGCGTTTTCGACATGCCCTTGGTGCAAGAGACCGCCAAGAGCGATCCGCGCCTGGTCGAACGGGTTTGCGCGATTACGCTCAATAACCTGCAATTGGCGCGCAAGCACGTACCGGCGCGGATCGGCACCGATGTGGTGTTCTTCCAGGCCGGCATCAGGGAGGGAGTGGATCTGGCCGGTGCGATGTGGGACGAGCCGGCCGCCTGGCACTCTTACGTGAATGGTCGAATGGACGTCCATCCGCTTGCCTGCCATCACCAAGGCATGCTGGACGACGCGCCCGCGGCGCAGATCGGCATGCTGATCATGCAGAGGCTGAAGGCCTTGCAGGCGGAGCGCGCCACTGTACCGCAGCAAGTGGATCCCACATCGACAAGGAGCATGGCTGCGTATGCTTGAGCTGATCTCGCGGCCGGCGCCGATCGCCATTTTCACCATCGGCACGCAAGGCGATATCCGGCCATGCGTAGCACTGGGTGTCGGTTTGCAACGCGCCGGTTATCCGGTGCGCATTGTCACCAGCGACAACTTTGCGAACCTGGTGCGGGAGGCGGGTCTGGCGTTCTTTCCTTTGACCGCCAACTTCCAGACCTTGCTCGATTCGAATCGCGATATCGCCGACAAGGGACTGGACTTTGCGGCGATGGCGCGCATTTCCCGCCGTTTCTACACCGACTGGGCCCGTCGTTGGGCAAGCGAAGGCATGGCTGCGGCGGATGGAGCGGGCCTGTTGATCGGCGTGGCCAACAGCACCCTTTTGGCGAAAGCCGTTGCCGAGGCGCGCGGGGTTCCGTTTGTCGGAGCGCAGTTGCAGCCGCTGACACCGTCGCGGCAGATGTCGCCGCTGGTGCTCACTGGTGGCCGCACGCTGCCGTCCTCGTTGAACATGCCGATCTACAACCTGCTGCGTTTGCTGGTGTGGTACGTGATGAAGCCGGCCATCAACGACATCGTGCGGCCGCAACTGGGCCTACCCCGATATCCCTGGTACGGGCCTTATTTCAAGAACCGCCACCATCGCGTGCTCTACGGCTTCAGCCGCCACGTGGTGCCGAGGCCGGACGATTGGCCCGATACGGTGCAGATCACCGGGTCCTGGTTTCTCGATCAGCCGCATTGGCAGCCACCGGATGCCCTGCGCGATTTTCTCGATGCAGGCCCCAAGCCGATCTACATCGGATTCGGCAGCATGATCAGCACGCAGGCGGAGCGGTTTACCGCGGCGGTGTACGAAGCGGTGCGCAAGAGCGGCCAGCGTGCCGTGCTGGCGACCGGCTGGGGTGGGTTGTCGGGCGAAGAGGGCAGTGCTGATGACCAGATTTTTGTAACCCGCGGCGCACCGCACGATTGGCTGTTCCCTCGGATGGCCGCCGCCGTTCACCATGGTGGCGCCGGCACCACGGCCGCGGCTGCGCGCGCGGGCATCCCATCGGTCATCGTGCCGTTCTTTGGCGATCAGCCGTTCTGGGCGCGCAGCTTGCAACGGGAAGGCGCTGCGCCGCCGATGATTGATCGACGCAACATGGATGCCACCCGGTTGGCGGCGGCCATTGCCATGGCGACACAGGAACCGATGCGTCAGGCTGCCGCGCTGCTTGGCGAAAAGGTGCGCAGCGAAAACGGTGTGGAACAGGCGATTGCCTGCCTGCGCGAATGGCAACTGCTGCCACCGGTGCAGGATGCGCCGTTGGCAAGCGAGACGGAGGCGCGGGTGTTGCTGGCCTGATTCAGTGCGTCGATGTACTGGCTTGCGTGCCGAACTTCACCAGCACGCGCTGGCCGATGCGCAGCGTCGCGGGTTGCTGGTCGAACGCCAGCACGCATTCGACGGTGCGGCTATTGGCGCGAACTTGCGGATCGTCTTCCAGCGTGCTGACGCCGAACACGTTGCCTACGCGCAGTACGTGGGCTTTCAGCGGCGCCATGCCGCTGCCGCTGTCGTCGTCCACTTCGGCATCCATGCCTTGATGCACGATGCGCACGAAGGATTCGTTGAGCTCGGCGCGCACGATGCGCGGCGCATCTGGCAGCACCACGAAGATCGGTCCCGTGGATGGCGACACGGAAGCGCCCGGTTGCACCATGCGCTGCACGACCTGGCCGTCGACCGGTGCGCGCAGGCTGCGCAGCTCCAGTTGATAGCGTGCACCGGCGACTTTTTGCGCGGCGAGTGCGGCGGCGGCATGAGCGTTGTTCAGTTCAGCCTGCACCTGTTGCGCGGCCTGTTGTGCGTCGTCCGCGCTCTGTACGTCGCCGGCGCCGGCCTTGGCGGCCTGCTGCAGACGGGAGGCGCGCAACGTCGCGGCTTTCAGCCGGTCTTCCAGGGCACTGGTCTGGGCTGCGGCTTGTTGTTGTTCGGCCAGCGCGGAGTCCAGCGCAAGCTTGGCCGGTTGCGGATCCAGTTGCGCCAGCAATTGGCCCTTTTGCACGTGCTCGCCTTCGTGAGCATCCACGCTCAGCACGATGCCTTCGCTGGGCATGGCGAGCTTCAGCAGGCCGCCTTCGATGTCGATGCGGCCTCGCGCAATGGCGCTGTAGGCCGGTGCGGCGGCATTGCTGGCGGCCGGCGCATCACCCTGCGAGCAAGCGCCGAGCAGCGCAATGGCCAACAAAGCGAACGGGAGCCGAAGGTGACGATTCATGCAGAGGGCTCCTTGGCCTCGGGTGCAGCAGGTTGCGATACGTCGGGAACATGGTCGCTCAGAATGCGACCGTCTTCCATCGCCAGCACGCGGTCGGCATGGCCGACCAGGCGCGGGTCGTGGCTGACGCACAGCACGGTGGTGCCGTGGTTGCGGGCGATGCGGTGCAGGATGTCGATCACGATCTGGCCATTGGCCGCGTCCAGCGCGCTGGTCGGTTCGTCGGCAAACAGCAGCTCTGGCTGCTTGGCGAGGGCGCGGGCGATGGCTACGCGCTGTTTTTCGCCGCCGGAAAGTTCTGCCGGGCGCAGGCTCATGCGAGGTCCCAGGCCGACTTCTTCCAGCGAATCGATGGCGCGCTTGCGCGCCGTGGTTTTGTCCAGGCCCATGTAGCTGAGCGGCAGTTCCACCTGTTCCAGTGCGGAAAGCGCCGGAAACAGATTGAAGCCCTGGAATACGAAGCCGGTGTGCTGCAGGCGAAAATGCTCCAGCGCGCGCATGCTCATACCGCTGAGCTCGTGCCCCAGGGCATGCACCTTGCCGCCGTCGGCCGGTTGCAGGCCGCTGAGAATCGCCAGCAGTGTGCTTTTGCCGCAACCGGACGGACCTGAAATCAGGGTGAGTTCTCCGCCGCGCACATCCAGCGTGAGGTCGTGCAGCACCGTGCTTTCAACGCGGCCCGATACGAAGGATTTGCGCACGCCGCTGGCTTGCAGCGTGGGCGAGGTGCCTGGCGATGTCTGGAAGGATACGGACACGGTTACCTCAACAGACTCGCCGGATCCGCGCGACGCAAGCTGCGCATCGCAGCCAGTCCGGACACGATCGCCAGCGCCATGCTCAACGTCAGGCAGGCGGCGGCGGTAAGCGGATGCAGTTCCATCGGCACGCTGCGGTTGCGCGCGATGATCAGCAACACGATGCCGATCACGACGCTGCACACGATACCCAGCAGCCCCACCCAGAAGGCCTGTTCCATGATCACCTTGCGCAACGCGCCGCGTCCCACGCCGAGTGCATTCAAGGTGGCGTACTCGCGGATCGAGCCGATGACCGCGGCGATCAGCGTCTGGCTGGTGATCACCGCGCCGACCAGGAAGACGATGCCGGCCAGGAACAGCACGCCGGCTCCCGCTCCGGTGTCCAGCATCCAGTACAACTGCGATTGGCGGGCGAAGTCTTTGGCCGTCCAGACGGTGTACGGCCCGAATGCATCGGAGCCGTTCAATCGCTGGGCAACGGCTTTGGCCTTGGACGGGTCGCGCAGCTTGGCGACGAAGTAGGTCATCATGCCGGCGTCTTCAGGCGCGACGTCGAGCACGCGCGCGGTATCCAGCGACGAAACGATATTGACGCCGCCCAGTGCACGCAGGCCGCTGCTGACGCCGACCACGCGCACGCGTTGGCCGTTGATGGCGGCGGTGTCACCGATGGTTACGCCGAGGCTGTCCAGGTCGGCCTTGTCCACGATCACCGCGCCCGGTTCGTTCAAGCGCGCGCGCAGGGCCGGCGGCAGGGCTTTGGAGAACATCAGTGCGTCGGGGCTGGTATCGATGCCGGAAACGAACACCGACACGCCGCCGGTATCGCGCGGGCCGCGCCAGTCGGCATCCACCCAGCGGAACGGTTCCACCTTGGTGACGTCCGGATCCATGCGCAGGCGCATCGCGATGTCTTCGCTGATCGGGCGGCCGAGATTGACGCTTTGCGTACCCGGATAACCCGCCCACAGGTCTCCCGAGGAGCCGGTGATGTAGACGCTCGCGCTACCGAAGATGCCCAGCACCAGCGCAGCCTGCAGCAATTGCAGCAGGCTGGCGAAACCTACCGCGAGAATGGCCGGCAGAAAGCGGCGCCATTCGTGCACCAGGGTCTTGCGCGCCAGGGCGACCATCAGTGTGCGCCCTCGTGCGTGCGCTCTTCGTCGTAGCCGGCGGCCACGTTGATCGGCGGCAGCGGCGCGCCGCCCAGTGCCTTGTACAGCGATACGTAGGCGAGATCGCGTTCGGCACGGGTGGAGATGAGTTCGAGTTGCGCGTTCTGTCGAGCGATCAATGCATCCTGCACATCCAGGGTGCTGCTCAGGCCGAGGCTGCGGCGTTCGTCCAGCGCGGCGGCGTTGCCATCCAGCGCCTGCGCTGCCCGTTCGGCCGCGGCTTCGCGCAAATGCAGCTGTTGCAGATCGCCCATTGCGGTCTCGGTTTCAGCCACGCCTTGCAGCACGGCCTGCCGGTAGGCGTACACCGCCGCCTGCAGCTCGTGGTTCTTGGCATGGGCCTGGGCGACGCGCATGCCCCAGTCGAATAACGGCATGTCCACCACCGGGCCGGCGGAGAAAATGCCTTCGCCGGAACGGAATACATTGTGATGGGTGAGCAGAGTCAGCGACCAATCCAGCGAGCTGCCCACGCCGATGTGTGGATAGATATCCGCCTTGCTGAGCCCCGCTTCGCCGGCGGCGCGAAGCACGTCGGCCTCGGCGGCGGCTATTTCGGGGCGGGCGCGCAGCATGTCGGCCGGTGCACTGGTCATCTGCCAACTGCCCAGTTGCGGCTGGGAACCGCTTTGTTCCAGCCAGGCCGGATCGGGTTCGGGTTGGCCGACCAGCATGGCAAGTTGCTGGGCATTGGCGTTGATCGCGCGCTGCGGATCGCTCAGTGCCATTTCTGAACGCGCCAGCTCTGCTTCGGCGCTGGCTACTTCGGCGGGCGATACCAGCTTCAGGTTTTCGCGCACCTTGAGCAGCTGCAGTTTTTGGCTTTGGGCGTCGCGCACGGCCGAGAGCAGCAAGGTCTGCTGTTGTGCCGTGCGCAATTCCACCCAGCAACGCACGACCTCGGCCACCAGCGTGACGTACGCGCTTCGCAGCTGGGCGTGGGTCTGGTCCAGCGTCCCGTTGGCGAGCCGGCGGGTGCTCTTGAGGGCGCCGAAGAACGGCATTTCCCAGAGTGCGTCGAAGCCGGCGATGAAATAGGAGGCGCTCGCATTGGGCTCGATCACCTGGTTGGTATCGGCCCTCAGGCTAGGCAGGTATTTATCGGTGGCGTGCTTATAAAGCGTGCGCGCGGCGAGCACGTGCTCGGTGGCGGCGGCCACGTTCAGGTTGTTATCCAACGCGCGCTGTACCACCGCGTTCAGCTGCGGGTCGTTGAAGGCCAGCCACCAATGCTGCAGGTCCGGCTGCTCCGGATTGGCGGGCGTGGCAGCGGCATTGCGCCAGGCCTGGGGTACCGGCGGCTTGAGCTCCGGCAAGGGTGCAGCACACCCGGCGGCCAGCACGGTCACTACCAGCGCAGGCAGCAGGCGCCGTCCAGCCATCGGCAGGCAGCCAATACGAAGGAATTTGCGCAGGGAAGGTTGGTGCACGGGTCGGGGCCGTCGTTAGAGGCGCGCAAGCAAACTGTAAGCATAGCCGGTCGGCCCCCGGTTTTGGCTTACTTACGAGAGGCTTAAGGCCCTAGAAAGGAGACCGAAAGGGGCCAGCCGCCAAGATGGCCCTTACCCTGATGTCAGAACTGCTGCTGGAGTGGCTTGCGCGTGACTGCCTGGAACATCCTCTGCGACTTCGACGGCACCATTTCCGTCGAAGACGTGATCGACTCGTTGTTGGACCGTTTCGGCCGCCCCGGTTGGGAAGCACTGGAGCAGGATTGGCGCGCCGGACGCATCGGCTCGCGCGAATGCATGAGCGGGCAGGTAGCCTTGCTGGACATGCGCAAGGAAGAACTGGATACGCACCTGGACGGCTTGTGGATCGACCATGCGTTCCCGGGTTTCGTGGAGCGCTGCCAGGAGCTGCAGACGCCGATCCGAGTGGTCAGCGACGGCCTGGACTATGCCATTCACCGCATCCTCGGCCGTTACGGCCTGGACCATCTTCCGCTGGCCGCCAATCATCTGGCGCCGGCTACGCCGCCTCGCCAGTGGCAGCTCACTTCCCCGTTCCAGCGCGAAGGATGCCGTAGCGGCACATGCAAATGCGCTTGCGTGGCGCAGGCTGCCACCAGCGGCGGCAAGACCTTGCTGATCGGCGATGGCGCTTCCGATTTCTGCGCTGCCGACCGCGTCGATTTCGTGTTCGCCAAGCACCGCCTGATCGAGCATTGCCGCGCCGCCGGCATTCCTTATGTGCCGATCACCGGTTTCGAGGACGCATTGGAAATGCTGCCGCGCCTGCTCGATGGCAGCCTGCTGGCCGAGCACGAGCGCCACGCTTTGCCGGCGGTTTCCAACTTCTGAGATATCCATTGCCCACCCTTGCGCGAAGCCAAGGGCGGGCTCGGGTGGGGTGACGCCCCAGGGCGATGAGCCATGCTCAACGCCTCCTCCCAAGCCTCCCCTGCGAGCAGCGGAGGCAGAAAAAATTGCTGAACTCCAAAGTCTCCCGTTTCTACTTTTCTCTGGTACCCCTTCGATGAATGCCTACGACCCGAACGCCCTGACCGGTGTGATCCCCGACGCGCAGTTGCTTGCCGACGAAGCCGAGTGGAGCTCCTTTGGCGACACCGTGCACTACGTCGATCCGCCGAAGATTTTTCGCCACGGCGAAGGCAGCTGGATGTACGACACCGCCGGCGTGCCGTTCCTCGATCTGCAGATGTGGTATTCGGCCGTCAATTTCGGCTATGGCAACAAGCGCCTCAACGACACGCTGAAGCGCCAGATCGACGTGCTGCCGCAGGTGGCCAGCCAGTATCTGCACCAGACGCGCATCGAGCTGGCCAAGACCATTGCGGTCGACGCGCAGCAGAAGTTCGGCGTGAAGGGTCGCGTGCACTTCAACGTGGGCGGCGCGCAGGCGGTTGAGGATTCGCTCAAGCTGGTGCGCAACTTCAAGAACGGCAAGAGCCTGATGTTCGCCTTCGAGGGCGGCTATCACGGTCGCACGCTGGGCGCTTCGTCGATCACCTCCAGCTACCGCTATCGCCGTCGCTTCGGCCATTTCGGCGAGCGCGCGATGTTCATTCCGTTCCCGTATCCGTTCCGTCGCCCGAAGGGCATGACGCCGGAAGAATATTCCGACGCCTGCGTGCGCCAGTTCGAGCGCCTGTTCGAAACCGAATACAACGGCGTGTGGGACCCCAAGGTCAACCAGTGCGAATACGCCGCCTTCTACGTGGAGCCGATCCAGGGCACCGGTGGTTATGTCATTCCGCCGAAGAATTTCTTCAAGGACCTGAAGAAAGTGCTCGACAAGTACGGCATCCTGATGGTGGTCGACGAAATCCAGATGGGTTTCTGGCGCACCGGCAAGCTGTGGTCGATCGAGCACTTCGGCGTGACGCCGGATGCGATCGTGTTCGGCAAGGCGCTGACCAACGGCCTCAACCCGCTGTCGGGCCTGTGGGCGCGCGAAGAGATGATCAACCCGACCATCTTCCCGCCGGGCTCCACCCACTCCACCTTCAACTCCAACCCGCTGGGTACCTCGCTGGGTCTGGAAGTGATCAAGATGGGTTACGAGCTGGACTACGAGACCAACGTCGCCAAGAAGGGTGCGCACTTCCTCGATGCGCTGAAGGATCTGCAGAAGCGCCACAAGGAAATCGGCGACGTCGACGGCCTGGGCCTGGCCCTGCGTGCCGAAATCTGCACTGACGACGGCTTCACGCCGAACAAGGCATTGTTGGACAAGATGGTCGACATCGGCCTCGCAGGGGATCTGGAGCACAACGGCAAGAAGATCGGCCTCGTGCTGGACGTGGGCGGCTGGTACAAGAACGTGATCACGTTCGCGCCGTCGCTGGACATTACGCACGAAGAGATCGATCTGGCTGTCGCGCTGCTCGACCAGTTGCTGACCAAGGCCAAGAAAGCCATGTAATCCACTTCAGCTACGGATGCTCGCATGTCCGTAGTGAAACAATGCTTGTTGTCGAGTTTCCCATGCAGGGGAAGTGACAAACCAGGCGGCGCTCAGGCGCCGCCTTTTTTTATGCGCGTATGGCGGATGGAGCATCTTAGGAACGATGCGGCTTCCAGCATGGTTACGTTCGCACTGGGTCGGATAAATACGGTTCTAATTACTTGTCACCAAGCCTGCCTGCGGGTGTGGCAAAAAGGAGTCGGCGGCATGATGTGTCGCGACGTGCCTCCTGGGATGGAGGTGAAGTCATCGCATTTTGGAGTCTCTCGTGATGAAAATTGGTGACAATCCGGCAGGTCCTTTTATTGCGCCTCAGTCAACGGGGCAGGTTGGTTTCAATGCCGTAAAGACACTCGGATCGGCACGGCCGACAATACGGCCAGGCGGATTTCCTTCGCAGTCGTTGAATATGCGCAGGATGCCCAATGTCCCGCTGATGGTTGAGATCGGAAAGGACGGGCCGGAGTTAGAAGGAATAATGGCAAGGTTGTGTGGCGACGCGAAATGGTGTCAAAAGGTCGTCGACTTTCTTACTGACCGGAAACCATTGCAGCAAGGCCCGGATATCGATTCGTTGCCTCATCATCCGGATCTACCGGAAGTGGCGCGGCCAGAAATCCCTACGTTTAGCCAGAATGCCGGCGGCAAAGAAATTATCTCGAAGATTTTCGACAAGACACACGGATTGTTCATCGGCGAAGAGCACGAAAATGACGCGGGCGTACGTTTTCTAATCGAGAACATGGATTCGCTTGCCAAAGACGGCAAGGTCAAGACTATTTATGCGGAAGGCATCGACAAGGACCTGAACAAGGATCTGGACGATTATTTCAAGACAGGGAAAATGTCAGAGAAGTTGAAGAAGGAAGTCGACGACATTGATAGCAGCTACAAGGATAGAGTGGGGCAGTACAACACGAAGGACCTGCTCGAAAAGGCGCGTGAGCACGGTATCCGCCTGCGTGGAACAGAAACCAAAGAAACGCAGGATGACGTCGATGACGGTGATGCTGAGGCTCGAATTAGGAGATTCAATAAAGAGCTTTCGAATCAAATCACAGAGGATCAAAGAGATCCCGATAGCGGCAATTACGTGGCATTGCTAGGGAAGGCCCATACCGGAAATGTCAGCTCTCCAGATATACCGGGGAACCAACGCTATCCAGGTGTTGATCGGATGACAGGAGGAATCAGCCTGGACGTGGATTACGTACGAAAAGGCGAGCAGCCTGGCATAACGCAGGGAACGACGCAGACGGAGTTGGAACCGAACCCCGATGATCCTGCGAATCCTCAACGGGTTCACTATCACCCGGATCTTCGGCTTAGATTGCAGCCGACGGCAAATTGAGAAACTGGCTAATGAAACGGTGAGTAGTTTCCGGTACCTCAGTGAAGCGGACTGCCATGATCTGTGATTCTTTATTGGCGCCGGGGCTATTGTCGGAAGCAGTTTTACAACGGCAGTGCCGGCTTAGATCAGTCGTTCTGTGTGCGGCATCGCAGGGAAAATGACCTCCACGCGCAGGCCACCGTCGCTGCTGGCGTTGAAGTAGCGCACGCGCGCGCCGTGCCATTCGACTATGCGTTGCACGATGGCCAGGCCCAGTCCGCTGCCTTCTTCATCGCTGCCGGGCACGCGGAAGAATCGTTCGCCCAGTCGTTCCAGCCACGCCGGCGGTACACCGGGGCCGTTGTCTTCGACCGCCAGGCAGATGTCCTCACCGTCTCGCCAGAGCTCTACGGTCATCAGCGCACCGCTGCCGGCATAGCGCAATCCGTTGTCGATGAGGTTGTCGAGCATTTCTTGCAGGCGATGGCGGTCGCCGTCAATCCACAAGGGGCCGGATTGGCCGTCGTAGCCCAGATCGATATTCGCGGCCAGCGCTTCGTGCACGCGCTGGCCGACCAGTTCGGGAATCAATGTCGCCAGGTTGAGCGGTTCGCTGTCGCCCACGTCGTGTTCGGTGGTTTGCGCGCGGGTGAGCGCGAGCAATTGGCTCGACGTGCGATTGGCGCGCTGGATCAGGCGCTGGATGTGTTTGAGCGCATCGGAGATCGTTGCCGGATCGGAGCTGGCCTGTGCGCGCTCGGCATGGACGCTGAGGCCCGCCAGCGGCGTACGCAACTGGTGCGCCGCATCGGCGATAAAACGCTCGTGCAGCGCCAGCATGCCGCGCAAGCGGGCGAACAGGCCGTCGATGGTGCGTGTCAACGGCAGGATTTCCACCGGCACGGCCTGATCGCCGATCGGTGCAAGGTCGTGTTCGCGGTTGGCCAGCTGCGTGGTCAGCGGATCGAGCTGGCGCAGGCCGGTGCGCACTCCGAGCCATACCAGCAGAAACACTGCGACGATCAGCAAGGTTTGCGCGGGGATGCTCAACAGCAGAATCTGTCGTGCCTCGACGTGGCGATCGTGCAAGGTTTCGGCGACGGTGACTTCCAGTTGGTCGTTCGCGTCGCGCGGGTTGGTCATCATGACGCTCGCCGCGCGCAAGGCGTGCTTTTCAATCTGGATGCCGTAAAGCCGCGGCTCCGGGCTGGCGGTAAAGACGCCATCGGGCGGATGCAGCGAGGGGTTGCCGCCGATCAGTCCTTCCTTGACGCTGAACACGCTGAAATAGTTTCGCCCTTCCGGTTCGTATTCCAGCAGGAACTGCGCTTGCGGAGAGATACGGCCATCCTGGCTCTGGGTGGCCATCATCTGCACCAGCGCCAGCGTGTCGTCGATCAGGTTTTCGTCGTGCACGTGATTGGCGTAGATCAACGCGCCGACATAGGTGATGAGGCTGTTTAGCAGCAGCAGCACCAGCAGCGGCACCATCACGGTGGTCAGCAGGCGCCGGCGCAGGCTTTGGCGTCCCGGGCGCCATGGGTTCATGCCTGCTTGACCTCTTCCAGCAGGTAGCCCAGTCCGCGAATGGTGCGCACCTGGGTGCCGGAGTCCAACAGCTTGCGCCGCAGGCGATAAATGGCGATGTCCAGGCCGTTGTCGGTGAGTTCCTCGTCCCAACTGCACAGGGCTTCGATCAATTGCGCGCGGCTGGTGACGCGGTCGGGGCGGGCGGCCAGTGCTTCGAGCAGGCCGAATTCGCGCGCGGTAAGTTCCAGCGGCGTGTCGTCCACCCAGGCGCGATGGCCGGGCAGGTCCAGGCGCAGGCGGCCCAGGGTGAGTTCGGGCGCACCTTGCGTGGTGTAGCGACGCAGCAGGGCGCGCACGCGTGCTTCGAATTCGGCAAGGGCAAAGGGCTTGACCAGATAGTCGTCGGCGCCCAGGTCGAGTATGCGCACGCGTTCGCGCAAACCCTCGCGTGCGGTGACCACCAGCACCGGCAGGCCGCTGCCGCGGCGGCGCACGCGCTGCAGCACTTCGCTGCCATCCAGATTGGGCAGGCCCAGATCGAGCACCAGCAAGTCGTACGGCGTGTCTTTCAGAGCGGCATCGGCGCGGACGCCGTCGGCAACGTGGTCAACGGCATGGCCGCCTTGGCGCAGTGCGGCGCTGACGCCCGCGGCAATGGATGGATCGTCTTCAGCAATCAGGATACGCATGGCTCTCCAACTCCGGCCGATCAGCCGTTCGTACTTGCTATCTCCATGAATTTCAACATCTTCCCTGATGCTTCACGGACGCTTCGTGCCTGGATGCGTGCAGCTTAAGGCAACATCCGGCAAGTATCACCGTCACGTGTAAGACAAGTGAAGCCGCAAGGCGTTCGTTGCTTTATGCGCAATGGTAATGCGGAGCATGCGCAGCCCGTTGCGGAACGCATGACCAATGGCGGATGCTCCGGCGACCGTGCCTGGGTCAGGCTCGACACATCTCTTGGGGAGATCATTCGATGAGACTTGCAACCGGTAGGGGCGGGCCGTGGCTCGCCGCGGCTCTTTTGTTGTGGTCATGCCACGCTGGCGCACAGACCGCCAAGCCCGCTGCACAGCCGCAGCCCGCTACGGCGGCGTCGACAGCCGGGGATGCGGATATCCCGTTTGCGCCGGCACACGACACCATGATCACGCAGAAGAGCTCGCCCGACGCCTGGGGCGGCGAGCGTACCGGCCAGGAGGCGACCCTGTCCGATCGCGTGGTGAGCTACACCATCGATGCCAGCCTCGATGCGGCCAAACACGCGGTGACCGGCAAAGAACACCTGACCTGGCGCAATCGCAGCGACCGCGAAGTGCGCAGCGTCTACTTCCACACATACCTCAATGCTTTCCAGAATGAAGGCAGCATCTTCTTCACCGAGCGCAACATAGAGACGGCGCATGGCAGCTCGCGCGGCAATGCGCGGCTCGAGAAGGGGCAGTGGGGCTGGATCCATTTGCAGAAAGTGCAACAAGGCGATGCCGCATTGAAGTGGAGCTTCGTGCATCCCGATGGCGGCCCCGATACCGACCAGACGGTGGTGCGCATCGATCTGGCACAGCCAGTGCCGGCCGGCGGTACGCTGGCGCTGGATATCGACTTTCTCAGCCAGTTGCCGCGCGTGGTCGAGCGCACCGGCTGGTGGGGCGACTTCAATCTCGTCGCGCAGTGGTTTCCGAAAATCGCCGTGCTGGAACTGCCGGGCGAGCGCGGTGCCACGCAGGTACGCTGGAACGCGCATGCGTTCCATTTCAACAGCGAGTTCTACGCGGATTTCGGCCTTTACGACGTACATCTGACCGTGCCCAGCGATTACACCGTCGGTGCGGTGGGCAAGCTGCAAGGCGAACCGGAGCAGAAAAACGGCACGACCACCTATCACTTCGTGCAGGGCGACGTGCACGACTTCGCCTGGGTAGCCGCCAAGGACTACAAGACGCTGGATGGCACGTACGAAGGCGCGGGCAGCCCGAAGGTCGCCGTGCGCGTGATCTATCCGCAGGAATACGTGGCTTCGGCTGCACCGAGTTTGAAGTCGAGCATCGATGCGATCGGCTATTTTTCCAAGACTTTGGGGCCGTATCCCTACGAGACGCTGACCGTGGTGGTGCCCCCTTACAACGCACAAGAAGCGGGAGGCATGGAATATCCGACCTTCTTCACTTCCGAAGGTTTTCAATACGTCGAGCAGGATACCTGGACACAGATGGCCAGCGATTTCGTGAATATCCACGAATTCGGCCACGGCTATTTCTACGGCATCCTTGCGTCAAACGAATTTGAAGAGCCGATCCTGGACGAAGGCCTCAACGAATACTGGGACAACCGGATGCTGGCCGAGCGCAAGCAGGATTTTGTGCTTGCAACGCCTTTCACCAAATGGCTGGGCATTGCGCCGCACATCCCCGGCTTCGTGATGGAGCGCCTGGGAGCGACCTTGAAGCATCCGCGCGATCCGCTGGCGCAGAACAGCTGGGACCGCATCTCCGGCACCAGCTACGGCACGGTGTACACGCGTACCGCAACGGCCATGCACGACCTGGAAGCACGGCTGGGCAAGCCGGCGTTGGAGAAGGCCTTCCGCCTGTATTACCAGCGCTGGCGCTTCCGCCACCCGTCGGTTGCGGACTTCCGTGCCGCGTTGATCGACAGCTCCGGCGACGCCAAGGATGTCGACCAGATTTTCAACGAGTATGTCTACGGCACCGGTACGCTGGATGACACCGTAACGTCCATCGACACTGAGGAAGTGCTGCCGCAGGCGGGCGTGACCTGGAAGGACGACAAGCAAAGCGAAGTGGTTGCCGCCGACCTGGACAAGCAGACCGACAAGCAGCGCGAGGATTGGAAGAAGGCCCACCCCAACGCCAAGCCGGGCGACCCCGGTCCGTTCCCCTGGCACAGCACGGTGACGGTGGAGCGCAATGGCATTGCCGCACCGGAACTGCTGCGCGTTACCTATGCAGACGGCACGCACGAAGACGTGACCTGGGATGACGACCAGCGCTGGGCGCGCTTTGATTTCGTCAAGCCGAGCAAGGTGGTGTCGGCCGAACTCGATCCGGACGGGCACAACTATCTGGATGACAATCGCCTCAACAACAGCCTCACCACCAAAGCGGATTCCGCCGCCTCCCGGCGCTGGACAGCCGACGTCGCCGCCGTGCTGCAAACCTTCTACTCGATGTTGGGGACTCTGTGATGGCTCACGACACGACTCGTTCCGCCGGCTTTGGCCGCTTGTGGTCCTCCATGGCGGCGGCCGTGCAATGGCGATTGCTGTTGCTGTGGCTGCTCGTCATGCTCATTCCGGCAACCGTGGTGGCTTGGCCGCTGTCACGCATGCTGGGCGGTTTGCTCGATACGTCGGTGCACGCGGCCGAATGGGCGCAGCACTTCAACGCGATCATGTTCGGTGACGTGATCGGCGCGTTCGCCGACCATCCCCAATGGTTGGGATCGGCCGCATTGATGGGCCTGATCCTGACCCTGCTGCTGTCGCCGTTCCTGGACGGAATGATTGTCGGCAGCGGACGGGCAGGGCGGCGCCTGGGTTTCGGCGCGCTGCTGCAAAACGGCCTGGTGGAATACGGCCGCATGTTCCGCGTGATGCTGTGGTCGCTGCTGCCCTATGGCGTGGTGCTCGCCGTCGGAGGTATCGGTGCGCACGTGGCCGAAAATACGGCTGACAAAGCCGTGCTCGAGTCCCAGGTCGATTCCGTTCACGCCATTCTGCACGTGGTGCTGCTGATCGTGTTCGTGTTGATGCAATCGATCGTGGAATCGGCGCGCGCGGCCTTTATCGCCGATGGCTCATTGCGCTCGGCCACGCGCGCCTTGTGGCGCGGCGTCAAGCAGTTGCTCCGCCGTCCGCTGAACACCTTGCTGTTCTATCTGGTGGTGACGTTGGTGGGCCTGGTGTTGGCATCGATCTTCGCCATGGCGCGCATCCACGTCACCGCGTTCGGCATGGGCGGCTTCCTGTTCGCTCTGGTGCTGAGCCAGTTGATGGTGCTGGCCATTGGCTGGATGCGCACGGCGCGCCTGTTTGCATTGGGCGAAGTGGCGCGTTCGATGAGTTGATCGGCTGCATTGCCGCGACGAGCTTCTCCACCGTCGCAGGCTGGGTTACCCCGGACTTGATCCGGGGTAACCCAGCCTGCGGGTGCGGCAGGCAAACGTAGATTCGTCCTTTTTCGAATTGACGCTGCGCGAGACCCCGCTCTAACGTCAATGGAGTGATCGCGCGCGGCTGGGTACAAAACCTCGGGCGATGGATCGTGACGAGGAGAGCAGCGATGGAGCGCGAACCGGCATCAGCACGTCTCGAAGCGCGAGAGCCTGTGCTCTCCAAGCCTAGTCGAAAGCGCTTTTTGATCATGGCGCTGATGTTCGTCACGGTGGTGATCAACTACCTCGACCGCAGCAATCTTTCGATCGCCGCACCGGAGCTCTTCCGCGAGCTCGATATCGATTCGGTGCGAGCGGGTTTCGTTTTCTCCGCGTTCGGCTGGACCTATGCGCTGATGCAGATTCCCGGCGGCTGGCTGGTCGACCGGGTCGCGCCGCGCGTGCTTTATGCCGCCGCACTCATCCTGTGGTCGCTGGCTACGGTGATGTTGGGTTTTGCCGGGTCCTTTGTCGCGCTGGTTGCGTTGCGCCTGGTGGTGGGTGCGCTGGAGGCGCCGGCTTATCCGATCAACAATCGCGTGGTAACTACGTGGTTCCCAACGCGCGAGCGCGCAACGGCGATCGGTTTTTACACATCGGGCCAGTTTGTCGGGTTGGCGTTTCTTACGCCGGTGCTGGCCTGGTTGCAGGCCCGGCTTGGCTGGCACGCGGTTTTTGTTTCCACCGGGCTGATAGGTGTGGCATGGGGTCTTGCGTGGTTCGCGATCTATCGCGAGCCGCGGGCGTTTCGGGGTGTGAATCAGGCGGAAATCGAAGTGATTAGCAAAGGTGGCGGGCTGGTGGATATCGGCAACGCGTCATCGCGCTCGCCGGAGAAGCGCACAGGATCGACCTGGAGCGATCTTGCGCTCGTGCTTGGCCGGCGCAAGCTGTGGGGTGTCTACATCGGCCAGTTCGCGGTCAACTCCACGCTGTGGTTCTTTCTTACCTGGTTTCCGACTTACCTGGTCAAATATCGCGGATTGGATTTCGCTACATCCGGCTTTCTCGCGTCGCTACCGTTTCTCGCGGCGTTCGTGGGCGTGGTGAGTTCGGGCGTGCTGTCCGATTGGCTGTTCCGCAAAGGCGCGTCGCAAGGCTTGGCGCGCAAGCTCCCGATTATTGTCGGCCTGTTGATTTCGGCTTCCATTGTCGGTGCGAACTATGCGTCATCGATCGAAGGGGTGATCGCCTTCATGACCATTGCCTTTTTTGGCAACGGTTTTGCGTCCATCACCTGGTCGCTGGTGTCGGGACTGGCACCGGCGCGCCTGCTCGGATTGACCGGCGGGGTGTTCAATCTGATCGGCAATCTGGCTGCGGTGAGCACACCGATCGTGATCGGCTATCTGGTCGACGGTGCGGATTTTTCGCGGGCCATCACGTATATCGCGGCAATGGCGTTGCTGGGGAGCCTGTCCTACATCCTGCTGGTAGGCAAGGTGGAGCGCATGCAGGCCTGAAGTGCCGCGACTTGCCTTCAGGCCAGGGCGCGGCGGGATTCGTGGTGCGGCGGGTAATAGGCGAAGACGTGGTTGTCGCTGCCGAAGAAATCGATATCTTCGATGTGCTCGCCGCCCAGCCGTTCGGCAACGCGATCGGATGCTTCGTTGCCGACGCGAACTAGGCTGATGACGCGCAGGATGTGCAGGTGTTCCCACGCGAAATCCAGCGTCGCAGCACCGGCTTCGGTGGCGTAGCCGTGGTGTCGGTGCTGGGGTTTCACCATCCAGCCCAGTTCGATGTCCGGCCAGCCCTCCGGATGCAGCAGGCCGGCGCGTCCGATGAATTCACCCGTGGATTTCAGTTCCAGCGCCCACATGCCGTAGCCGCGCAGTTGCCAGTGGCCGATCAGCATCGCCAGCGAGCGCCATGCATTGGTGCGATCCAGTGGCAGGCCATCGCCGATCCATCGCGTGCTATCCGGATCGGCGAGCATCGCGGCGTAGTCGTTGAAGTGGCGTTCGGTAAGCGCCGTCATGCGAAGGCGCTCGGTTTCCAGAGTGGGAATCTCGATCATCTCGGATCAGTCGCTGAGACTTGCGCCGTCCAACACGTGGGCTAGGGCGCGAGTCGTGGTCATCAGACTCTCGTACCAGGGCAGGCCGATGATCTTCTCACCAGTGGCCGTGTCGATAAAGTCCTCCTCCTCGCCCGGCGGCAGCAAGTGCCGATAGTCGACGGTGATTTCCGTACCGGCGGGCAGGTCGTGCAAGGCAAACACAAAGCCGAGGTGCCAGAGGCCCGTGGGCTCGAAGCTGTGGTTGATGTAGCACTCGTCCGGCCAATCCGGCGAAAGCGTGTAGCGATCCTGGAACCAGCGCGCGCTGGCGTACATCTGGTCCGGCGCAGCCTTCAGTTCGTCCAGCCGATAGGTACGGTCGATCGCATCGGGCGCGGTGAGGATGCCGCCTGCGGCAATGGATTCTTCCAGAAACAGGCCTTTGCCTGCGCCGCGGATGCGGGAGGCGTCGATACGGTAGCGCGGAAGAATCATGTCAACGGGCTGGCGGTGGCGACCAACGTTTGGTTGGCGCGGAGTGTATCGCAAGCGGTACGGCCCGCCATGGGCCGTATCGCCGGTTGGGTGTTGAATCAGTCTTGTGCGGCCGGTTCGGACGCGGCCGATTTGGCCTTCTTGGCACGCTTGGGTTTGGCCGCGGCGTCTGCTTCGGCCTTGGCGCCTTCGCCGCTGAGCAGGATCGCATCGTGGTTGTGCTGGAGCGTGGCCTGACCGATGCCCTTGACCTGGGTCAGGTCGTCGACGCTTTTGAACGGGCCGTGTTCTTCCCGGTAAGCCACGATGGCCTTGGCCTTGGATAGCCCAACGCCATCCAAGGATTTGGCCAGTGTTTCGGCATCAGCCGTGTTGACGTTGACCGCGGTGGCGGCGAAAGCGGGCATGGCAAATGCCAGCGAGAGGCCGACGATGGCGGCAATTTTCCTGAACATGAGGCGTTATCTCCCTGAGTAGAAAAGGCGGTGCCAGGCGGCGCCGCAATGCCACTTTGCGCCGCGGCCGGCATGGCGGCCCAGTCGGCGAAGTACGTGCAGAGAGGGCGGGTCGAGGCCGGCTTCGTGTGTGGGCCACCTTCCGCTCAGGGTGTGAGCAGTCATCCATCGTGCACTGCTGGCGGCGGAACGGCGGCTGTTAGAATCGCCTTTTCACTCGAACCATGGAGTCCACGTGGATACCGCGCGCATTTCTCGCTTTGTCAGCGATCTGTGGGACGCTGAAATCGTCCCGCAACTGATGGACTACATCCGGATTCCCAACAAGTCGCCGATGTTCGACAAGGATTGGGTCGCGCACGGCCACATGGACGCCGCCGTGAAGCTGATGGAAACCTGGGCGCACACCAAGTTGCCGTCGCTGCCCGGCGCCACGCTCGAAGTGGTGCGCCTGGAAGGCCGCACGCCGTTGATCTACATCGAAGTGCCTGGCCAGAACGACGATACCGTGGTGCTGTACGGCCATCTCGACAAACAGCCGGAAATGACTGGCTGGTCCGAGGGCCTGGGGCCGTGGACGCCGGTGCTGAAGGGCGACAAGCTCTACGGCCGCGGCGGTGCCGACGACGGCTACGCCATCTTCGGGTCGCTGGCTGCGCTGCTGGCCCTGCAGGAGCAGGGCATTCCGCACGCGCGCTGCGTGATCATGATCGAGGCCTGCGAAGAATCCGGCAGCTACGACCTGCCTTACTACGTGGATCACCTGGCTCCGCGCATCGGCAATCCTTCGCTGGTGGTCTGCCTGGATTCCGGTTGCGGCAACTACGAGCAGTTGTGGCTCACCACCTCGCTGCGCGGCATGACCGGCGGCGAGCTGACCGTGCAGGTGCTGGACGAAGGCGTGCACTCGGGCGATGCCTCCGGCGTGGTGCCGTCCAGCTTCCGCATCCTGCGCGATCTGTTGTCGCGCCTGGAAGATCCTGAAACCGGTCGGATCAAGCCGAAGGAACTCTACGCGGAGATTCCGGCGCAGCGCATCGACCAGGCCAAGGCCGCGGCCGGCGTGCTGGGCAAGGAGATCTACAGCAAGTTCCCATTCGTGGAAGGTATGCATCCGGTCACCGAAGACCTCACCGAGCTGGTGCTCAACCGTACCTGGCGTCCGCAACTGGCGGTGACGGGTGCAGACGGCCTGCCGCCGCTGGAAAGCGCGGGCAATGTGCTGCGTCCCAAGACCTCGGTGAAGCTCAGCCTACGCGTGCCGCCGACGCTGGACGGCGCCAAGGCCGGCGATTTCGTGAAGGGGCTGCTGGAAAAGGACCCGCCTTACGGCGCCAAGGTCAGCTTCAAGCTGGAAAAGGACGGCAGCGGCTGGAACGCACCGCAGCTGTCGCCCTGGCTGGAAGACGCCGTGACCAAGGCCTCCGAACAGTATTTCGGCAAGCCGGCCGCGTACATGGGCGAGGGTGGCTCGATTCCGTTCATGGGCATGCTGGGCGCCAAGTTCCCGCAGGCGCAGTTCCTGATCACCGGCGTGCTCGGACCGCACTCCAACGCGCATGGCCCCAACGAGTTCATCCACATCCCGACCGGCAAGCGCGTGTCGATGGTGGTGGCCGACGTGGTGGCGCGCCATTTCGAGCAGGGCAAGCGGGGTTGATCCGTTGACCGATGCCGCGCAACTGGCCGCCAACTGGGCCGCGGTACGCCGGCGGGTCGACGAGGCCTGCCAGGCGGCCGGTCGCGACCCGGCCGAGGTGACCATTCTTCCGGTCAGCAAGACCTTCGGCGCGGACACCGTCCGCGCCGCCTTGGGCCTGGGCTTGCATCGCTTCGGCGAGAACAAGGTGCAGGAAGTCCGCGACAAGGCGGCGGCCCTGGCCGGCGAGGCGATCGAGTGGGTGGTGATCGGTCACCTGCAGACCAACAAGGCCAAGGACGTGGCCCGGCTCGCTCACGAGGTGCAATCGCTGGATCGGCTGGACTTGGCCGAAGCCCTGCATCACCGGCTGCAGCTCGAAGGCCGCAGCCTGGACGTTCTGGTGCAGGTGAAGACGGCCAGTGAGGAGAGCAAGACCGGCCTGCCTCCCGGGGAACTGCCGGCCTTCCTGGTGGCACTGCGAGCCTATCCCACGTTGCACGTGCGCGGCCTGATGACCCTGGCCACCCTGTCCGAGGATGCCGGCGAGGTGCGAGCCTGCTTTCGCCGTCTGCGCGAGCTGCGCGATCGCAGCGCGGCCGAAGGCCACGACCTGCCGCGGCTTTCCATGGGCATGAGCGGCGATTTTCCCCTTGCCATCGCTGAGGGAGCGACGGAAATACGCATCGGTACGGCCATTTTTGGGGGGCGTCACTAGGACAAAATTGTGAGGTTCTTCGCGATTCTGGCGTTAATGTTGCCTAAAAATTTCAGGCCCGCTCGCCTACAATCTGTAACTTCTCATTTTTATTTGTTTAAAAACAAATAATTATGTCGACATCAGGGCATTGCCTGATTTTGCAAACGACGGGGTTCAGTTAACTTCATCCGAACATGTGGGGGGAGTTGCTTTGTTACCTTCACTGCTTCGTCACGGTCGCCGCAGGGGGCGACGACCGGACTAAGTTACCGCCCAGAGATCCACCTAATGCCTAAAACGCGACTCGTACTCGCCGCGCTGGCCACGGCTATGTGCTTTTCAAGCCCGGTCCTCGCAGCTTCCGTCGACGACGGCATGCAGGCACAGATTTCCGGAAAGATCTCCACTTCGCTGTTGAATCCCCTGGCTGCCTTTACGCCCGCGCCTTCCCTGGCGCAGTCCACGATTCCCACCCAGCTTCCGATCGCCGCCCTGGCTGACGCCAAGAACGCTGCGAACACCGATGCAGACGCCGCCGGCGACGACATCACCGCCCAGTTCAGCGACGCCAAGACCGCGCAGGGCCTGCGCGACATGCTGATCGGCCTGGCCATGCAGCTGCGTCACGTGCGCTACGTGCGCGGCGGCCGCGATCCTTCCCACGGTTTCGATTGCAGCGGCTTCGTGCGCTACGTGTTCGAACGTGCGCTGGGCCTGGAGCTGCCGAGCAACTCCGCCTCGCAGTACCTGATCGGCCACATCGTTCGCCGCGACGACATGCAGCCGGGCGACCTGGTGTTCTTCCGCACGGCCGGCCGCCACGGCAAGGGCCGCGTCTCGCACGTCGGCATCTACCTCAGCGACGGCCAGTTCATCCATTCGCCGCGCCGCGGCGAGTCGGTGCGCGTGGACAACCTTGGCGACAGCTACTGGTCGAAGCACTTTGCCGGCGCACGCCGTCCGGATGCGATGGCGCAGATCGATCTGAGCACGCACAACGGCTGATCGCTCCGCAGGCAATTCATGCAAAAGGCCACCCTCGCGGTGGCCTTTTTGTTGGATGAGAGGTGCTCGATACTAGAGCGAGTCGTGCCGGACGTTTCTATGCCAATTCGCCTCCCTCCCATTACCCGTAATCTGATTGTCGCCAACGTCGCCCTGTTCTTGCTGCAGCAGGTGATCGGGGACTATCTGTTGGTGCATTTCGCGCTTTGGCCACTTGGTGCAGATCAGATGCTCCGGGCGGCTGATGGCTCCGTTGTATCAGTAGGCTTCAGGTTCTGGCAGTTGCTTACCTACGGCTTTCTGCACGGCGGATACCTGCACATTTTCTCGAACATGTTCGGTTTGTTTATGTTCGGCCGCATCGTGGAGCCAGTGCTTGGAAAGCGAAATTTCACGATCTACTACTTCGTGTGTCTCATTACTGCCGGGCTCACTCAGTTGGTCGTTGCCCGGTTCGCTCACGATGTCTATCCAACACTCGGTGCGTCGGGCGGGGTCTTTGGTGTGCTGCTTGCCTTCGGCATGCTTTATCCGCGTGAGAAGATCATCGTGTTTCCAATTCCCATACCCATTTCGGCCTGGGTGCTGGTGCCGGGCTATGCGCTAGTTGAGCTTTTCTTCGGTGTGACCAATACACTGCCGGGTATTGCTCACTACGCCCATCTCGGCGGTATGCTGGGCGGCTTCCTGATGATCGAATACTGGCGCGGCAAGCTGCCGATCAAACCGAACCGCCGCTTGATGCGCTGATAAAACACTTACCGACGGGCTTCATCCATGACCCAACACCTGCAGCGCGGCCTCAATTCGCGCCTCATCACCTTCATGGCGCTGGGCATGGCCATTGGTACGGGCCTGTTCCTTGGCTCGGCCAACTCCATCCAGATGGCGGGTCCGTCGGTGATCTTCGCCTACATGTTCGGCGGCTTGATGATCTACATCATCATGCGCGCGCTGGGCGAGATGGCGGTGCAAGATCCGGTGGCAGGCTCTTTCAGCAGCTATGCACATCGCTATCTTGGGCCGTTCGCCGGCTACCTCACCGGCTGGAACTACTGGCTGCTGATGGTGGGCGTGGGCATGGCCGAAAGCACCGGCGTGGGCATCTACATGAAGGAATGGTTTCCCGAACTTCCGCAGTGGATCTGGGTGTTCGGCAGCGTGGTGATGATCGGCGGGCTGAACCTGATGGCCGTGCGCGTGTACGGCGAAATGGAATTCTGGTTCACCATGATCAAGGTGGTGACCGTGGTGCTGATGATCATCGGTGGCGCGTGCATGATCTGGTTTGGCCTGGGCAATGGCGGCCATCCGGTGGGCCTGGGCAATCTGTGGAATCACGGTGGCTGGTTCCCGAACGGCGTGAGCGGCATGCTGCTGGCGTTGCCGATCGTAGTGTTCGCCTTCGGCGGCATCGAGACCATCGGCATGGCCGCGGGCGAGGCGGCAAACCCCTCGCGCACCATTCCGCGCGCGGTCAATTCGGTGCTGTGGCGCATTCTGATTTTCTACGTGGGTGCGCTGCTGGTGATCATGGCGATCTATCCATGGAATCAGCTCGGTACGCAGGGCAGCCCGTTCGTGACCACGTTCGCCAAGCTGGGCATTCACCAGGCTGCAGGCGTGATCAATTTCGTGGTGATCACCGCGGCTTTGTCGGGCTTCAACAGCACCACCTTCAGCGGCAGCCGCATGCTGTACAGCCTGTCGCACAAGAAGCAGGCACCGGCGTTCTTGGGCAAGGTGAGCAAGGACGGCGTGCCGACGCGCAGCGTGCTGGCGTGCATGGCGTGCCTGGTGGTTGGCGTGGTGCTGAACTACCTGCTGCCGGGGCGCATCTTCGCGATGATGATGTCGATCTTGTCGTTCAACACCGTGTGGACGTGGATGATGGTGTTGATCGCCCACTTCAGCTTCCGTCGCCGCCACGGTGCCACCGCGTTTCCGCTGCGTGTGTGGCCGTTGAGCAGCCTGGTGTGCCTGGCCTTCCTCACCTTTGTGCTGGTGATGTTGGGCTACAGCCCGGATACGCGCGTGGCGCTGTATGTTGGCGCGCTGTGGGTGGCGCTGCTGAGCGTGGCGTACGTGGTGTTTGGCGTGGGACGGCGCATGAGTGCGTTGGGTGCCGATGCAAGCACGGTGTAATCGCAGCCGTAAGACGTGGGTTGGATTGCCCCGGAGTTGATCCGGGGGTAACCCGACATCCCGATCGCCATCGCTGGGTTACGCTGCGCTAACCCAGCCTACGGTTTGCGCGCTTGCGCCATTCCGTTGTCGTCAATGCCACGTCGATCTGATCGGCAAAGCTTTCCAGGCATTGGCTGAAAGCGCTGCGTGTTACTTGTAGGGGGATGTCCTCTTCTTCCTGCGTTACGGCGGTGATGAAGTTAGCGATCAGCAGGAGTTGATCGCGAACTTTTTCCAATCGCAGATAATTTTTTTCGGTCAGCAGATAGCCGGACGCGGCGGCGTCCTCGTTGAGGCGCTTGGTCATTGTCGTCACTCCATGAGCGTTAAGTCACGCCGTGCATTGCACACGGCGTGATGGGTTGCAGGAAAATCCTGCACGGAAAAGCGATACCGGCCGATATGGCTTTATCCGCTACCCGGGATGGCCCGACGTCGCCCTGTCCGGACGCGTGTGAAGTGACTCGAAATGTGGCACGGGTGGGGTGCGGGGGTGCACGTGTGCCGTATGATGGGTTTAACCATGATCAACTCTCTTTCAGTTGGTGGTGGCCAGCGGATCGTTTGAGTTGGTAGCTCTTGCGATCCGCGCACTTCACTTCATACGTCGGGTGTGCGATTTCCCGAAAAGCACGGAGCACGCCCGACGTTGCCCATTCTCCACTTTGCCAGACGGTTGTATGTCGGCGGTTGCGGATGGAGTGATTAGGTGAATCCTGACGCACATACGAAAAACCCTCTCCCAATGGGAGAGGGTTTGCTAGCAGACGTATGTGTGGGGACTCAGCGCAGCGCCAGGAAATCAGGGCTTACCACGAAGCGCACGGCATCAAGGCGCAAGCGCGCTTGCGGCAGCGCGGAGAGCAGCGCGGCGCGTTCTTCTTCCACACGGGTCACTTCCGCTTCGCCGATCGACAAGTTGATCGCTTGCAAGGCGCGCAGGCGTGCCAGTTCGGCATCCAGCGTTTCCCTGGCTTCGTCGACGGCCTCGGCGATGCTGGTTTGCGCGCGCAGGGCGGCGGCTGCCTCGGCTTTTTCCAGCATCGGCGGCACCAGCTTGTTGAGGAATTTGCGATAGCGCGGCACTTCGATGTTGCGCTCGGCGGCCTTGCGCAGCGAGCCGTCGCTGGGATGGAAGCCGGCGCGCTCGGTGAGCTTGGTGTCGATGGTGGCCACGATGGGTTGCGTGGGCAGGAAGCGTTCGGCATCGAGCTGACGCGAGGCGACGCATTCCAGCACGTACACCGCTTGCAGCAGCGCGCTGCGCGGCGGCAAGGCGTCGTCGACCATGAATGCGGCGTTGCCACGCTCGCTGGACAGCGCCAGATCGAGTGCGCCGCTGATGATCGGATGATCCAGGCGCAGCAGCGGCAGTTCTTCGCGGGCCAATGCCACGTCGCGCGAGAAGGTGATGGAGGTCGGGCCTTCGGCGAAACCGGGCAGGGCGTCGGTGGACAGGTATTGCGGATCGAGCAGCACGACGTTGCCGCCGAGTTCTTCGGCGTGAATGCCGAAGGATTCGAGCAAGCGCTGTTGGAAGACATCGCGCGACGGGTCGTTGTCCTCACGGCGGAACGCCTGCGCCAGTTCGTCGGCATGCAGGTCGCGGCTGGCGGCGAGTTCCAGCAGGTGGTCGCGGCCGGCGCGGATCAGCTCGGCCATCTGCTCGTGGCTGGCGCGCGTTTCGGCGAGCAGTACATCCAGCTCCTGGTCGCGCTGGTCGTCGCCGCGGGCATGTTCGTCGGCCAGTCGGGTCAGCGGTTCGCCGAAGCGACGCAGCAGTTCGCGGCCGTCGGCGGGGCTGGTGCGGAATGCGTCCACGCCTTCGTCGTACCAGCGCGCCAGCACGTGCTGCGCGCTATCGGCGACGGCGATGATGTGGATGCTGATATCGTGCTTCTGGCCGATGCGGTCCAGGCGGCCGATGCGCTGTTCGAGCAGGTCCGGGTCGAGCGGCAAGTCCCACAGCACCAGGCGGTGCGCGAACTGGAAGTTGCGGCCTTCCGAACCGATTTCCGAGCAGATCAGCAGGCGTGCGCCGTCGGCCTGTGCGAAGTAGGCCGCGTTGCGGTCGCGCTGCACGATGCCCAGGCCTTCGTGGAAGCGCGCGATGCCCGCGCCGGTGCGCGTGCGCAGGGCTTCTTCCAGCGCCATCACTTTGGCCTGGCTGCGGCAGATCAGCAGGAATTTGTCTTGCGGGTGCCGTTCCAGCAGGTCGACCAGCGTGTCGATGCGCGGATCGTTGTCGTAGTCCACGTCGACTACCGGCACCGGCTGCTGGATATCGGTGTGGAATTCGCCGAGCAGGGCCTGGCGCGTGCTTTCGTCCAGGCCGTCGGCGTCGATCAGCTCCCAGCTGGGGATGCGCTTGGGGAAGCCGCCGATGCCGGCGCGGCGGTTGCGGAACATCGAGCGGCCGGTGCCGTGGCGATCGATCAGTGCGGCGACCAGCTCGCGGCTGTGTTCGGGCTTGCTCGTGTCGGCGAGATGGGCTTGCAGTGCGGCATCGCCCTCGAACGCGACGCGCAAAACTTCAAGCTCAGCGGCTTCCAGCGGCGTGCGTTCCAGCAATTTGTCTGCGATGTGTGAAAGCGCCTGGAAGCGCTCGGATTCGGCCAGGTACAGGTCCAAGTCGTGATAACGCTGCGGATCGAGCAGGCGCAGGCGCGCGAAGTGGCCGCTGCGACCCAACTGCTCCGGGGTGGCGGTAAGCAGGATCACGCCCGGTGTGACGGCGGCAAGCCGCTCGACCAGCGTGTAGCGCGGGCTGGCCGCTTCGGGGGTCCAGGCCAGGTGATGGGCTTCGTCGACCACCAGCAGGTCCCAGGGGGCGTCCAGCAGCTCCTCGATGCGCCTGGGGCTGTGTTCGAGGAAGCTGAAGTCGGCGATGACCAATTGTTCGTCTTCGAACGGGTTGTGACCGCCGTCGGACTTTTCCACCGCTTCGCAGCGTTCCTCGTCGTAGATGGCGAAGCTGAGGTTGAAGCGCCGCAGCAACTCCACAAACCACTGGTAGACCAGGGTGTCGGGCAGCAGCACTAGCACGCGCGAGGCGCGGCCGGTGGCGATCTGGCGAGCGATGATCATGCCCGCTTCGATGGTCTTGCCCAGGCCCACTTCGTCAGCCAGCAGCACGCGCGGCGGATGACGCGATGCGGCAATGCCGGCCACGCGCAGCTGATGCGGCACCAGCCCGATACGCGCGGCGCCCAAGCCCCAGCTGGCTGAGCGGCGGGCGTCGGCGCGGCGCTTGAGGCCCTCCAGGCGCAGCTCGAAGTGGTGCGCGGGGTCGGTGCGGCCGCCGATCAGGCGGTCATCGGCCTGGCTGACGCTCTGTTCGTCGTCGAGCTGCCCTTCGTGCAGCTCGCGGCCCTCGCCGCGGTACACCAGCAGCCCTTCGCGCTCCTCGATCCGCTCCACCAGGAAGGCAATGCCCTTGCCGGCGACCCGCTGCCCGGCGCGGAACTCGGCGCGGACCAGGGGCGCCGAATCCACGGCATAAGGGCGCAACACGCCGGATTTGGCAAACAGCACCTGCACGCCGCGTCCTTCGACGCGCAGCACGGTGCCGAGGCCGAGCTCGGGCTCGGCGGTGGAGATCCAGCGTTGACCGGGTACGTACATTTCACAGCCGCTTGTGTCGAGGGGCGCCAATTATCCGCTCCTGCGATGGTTGAAGGAACCTTTTACCGATGGGGTATGCCTTTCGGGGTTATGGGCCACCAGGGATGCGCGGGGTCGGCAGGGTCGATTGACAGCGGCGACGGAGGTCACGATTGCCTTGTGAAGAAGCGCAAATCTCGGCGGGCATCGGGCGCCACTTATCGGGGAAATCTGGCCGTCTGTCAGAAATACCTTTCATTATGTGAGCTTTGCCCTGATGGGCTGCTGTGGGATGCGTACACTTGCCGCCAGGGGCCTAAGGGGGAACACCAGCTATGCATTGCTTTGTCGCGCCAGCGGAGGTCTGTGGTGCGCGTCATCCGGCGGAGGGGCATGTCCCCGTGCGCCGGTTCTCTCGTGCCTCAAGCAAGCCATGCCGCGGCTTTACCCTGATCGAGCTGCTGGTAACGATGGTGATAGGCGTCGTTTTATTGATGTACGCCATCCCGAACTTCATCGTGATGGTCAACAACTACCGGCTGACGACCACCGCCAATGACATGGTGGCCGCGCTCAACCTCGCGCGTATGGAAGCGGTCAAGACCAACGCGGATACCCAGTTTTGCAGTGATTCGTCCAGCAACAATCAATCCGACAAGCTTGGTTCGGCCTGTTCCGCACTGTCGCAACCGGCGGGAGCGGTGGTGACCAAGGTGCCGTCTTCGAGCAGTTCCACGACGACGGTGCAGACGGGGGAGGTTGGCCTCACGTCGCCGGTGCAATTGCATGGCGATATCACTGCCGTGCGCTTTACCCCGCTTGGAATCGGCTACGTCGCCGGGACGACCACGCCGGTGTCGGCGTCATCGACCTCGCCCGCCGTCGCGGACATATGCAACAGCTCACTCAGCACCAACAACCACATCAAAGTCGTCATGACCGGCGGAACGATCGTTTCGACCAGTTTCAGCTCGGGGACGTGCCCATGATGAATATCTCTTGCGACGCTTCAGCGGTCTGTGGGACCACCACCAGGCGACCCCTCAACAAGCGGTCACAGGCCGGGGTCGGCCTTATCGAGGTGTTGGTGGCCGTGGTGATCCTTTCCGTCGGCTTCCTGGGCGTGGCGGCGTTACAGGCCATGTCGCTGTCCACCAACAACAGTTCGATGGCGCGCAACATGGCCGTCATCGACACCTATTCGATCCTGGATGCAATGCGTGCAGATATCGGCAATGCATCGAGCTATACGGGCACCTCGGTGACGGCCAGCAGTTGCTCGACGACGGGAACGACGTTATCGGGGAACCAGATCAACCAATGGTGCAAGCAGCTGGGTAACGACCTCGGCGCAGTCAGCACCACCAAAGGGACGATTTCGTGCACGACCACCACGAGCACGAGCACGGCCAGTTCGACTGCCTGCACGGTCACCGTGCAATTCAGCGACAACCGTTCGGGCAACGGCGGCACCAACGGGACGGGTACCACAGCGGGTATTCAGACCATCACCACGGTGGGCATGTTATGAGTCACCACGTCATGCCGAAACGTGCTCGCGTGCAGATGCGGCCAGTGCGAAAGTTGCGAGGGCCGGACGGCTTTACGCTCATCGAGATGATGGTGGCGATGGTGCTCGGCGTGGTCGTCATTCTTGGCGTGTGCAGCGTGTTTATTGCCAACCTCAAGAGCTATTCCACCAACCAGGCGCTGGACGATGTGCAGAACGAATCGCGCATCGCATTCGAATTGATGTCTCGAGATATCCGCAGTGCGGGGATGAGCGGGTGCAACAACACTGCGCCGGTTGCCAATATCCTCAACAACGGACCCAATGGCGCCGGCACCAAGGTTTGGTGGGCGGATCTGGGCAATGCGGTCAAGGGCTACGATAGCGGCGGGTCGGATCCTGCGATAACGTCGGGTTTTCCTGCCTCCGCGTCCAGCGTTTCCTCGATCGAGTTGGTGGGTGGCGCTGATACTGGCCTCAGCGTCGCTACGGACAACGAGACCACGCAAACCATCACGTTCAATGAAACCACGTCGAGCTTGCAGGCCGGCGATCTGCTGATCGTCTGCGACCCCAATCACACGAGCGTCCTGCAGGCTACGACCTACAGCAGCGGCAGTTCGCTCAGCATTACGCATTCGTCGACGTCCGGCACGCCAGGCAATTGTTCCAACGGCCTGGGTTATCCGACGGTGTGCACCACCTCCGGGCAGGCTTATACGTTTGCCGCCAATGCACTGGTGGCGCAACTCAATCCGGTGGACTGGTATGTCGGAGAAGTGCCAAGCGGGGGCACGGCGTTGTACCGGATCAGTCTGCAGCCGGGCACGAGCGGGGCGACAGTGACGGCGACGTCAACCGAGATGGTGCCCAATGTGACGAGTATGAAGATTTCCTACCTTCAGTCGCCTGGCACGACGTTTGGCACGGCATCCAGCGTGACGAACTGGAGCCTGGTCACCGCCGTGCAGGTGCAGTTGACCATGCAAAGCACCAGTACAAACGCAAGCGTTACTTCCACGCCGATCAGCCGCACCTTTACTTCAACGATCGCCATACGCAACCGAGTGCTGTGAGATGAATTCTGAAACGATTCTTCAGCCAGTATCGACCGCTCATCTGCGCGGAAAGCCATTTCGGTTTGCGATGAGCGGCGCACGTAATTCACAGCGTGGTGTTGCGCTGGTCGTTGCCCTGATCTTGCTAGTGGTGGTGGCCATCGTGGGCTTGCTGGCGATGCGTGGCACGATCATGCAGCAGAAGATGTCGAACAATGCTTACGACCGTGAGGCGGCGTTCCAGGCAGCCGAAGCGGCGATTCGTGTAGCGACGGCTCGTATTGGCGTCGACACCGGCGACATTGCCCGCGTTTGCGGATCGGGTGGCGTGACTTGCCAGGCGAATCCTTTTACCGATTCGACGCTTCCCGCCGGCAGCATCAAGAGCGTGGCGGCTGGTGCTGCCAGCGGGCAGTTCACCACCGGAGTTTCCGCGGGCACGCCCCAGTACGTCGTCGAGAACATGGGCAATTGGTACGACACCAGTACCGATACCGGCTACAACCAAAGTGCCAACGCAGCCCAATACGGCGCGCAAGGCGTGTCTACCACTTCCACGTATTACCGTATTACTGCCCGCAGCGGAGATCCCACAGTGGTGGGCGATCGTGCGGTGGTGGTTTTGCAGGCCATGGTCAAGCAGGGCTGATTTGGCCCACTGCCTACACAATATCTTTGAGTGAAACGCCATGAATATCACCTCGCTCATTCATAGCAAGGTTGGCCGATTCGTCGGCCGGCTCTTGTCGATGGGAACAATCGTTTCGATGCTGGGCCTGGTCTACGCGCCGGCCATGGCCTCAGTTACCGTGGACCAGCAGCCGCTGATCATTCAGGCCGCCTTGGCGCCGAATGTGATGTTGATGATGGATGACTCCGGATCCATGGTGTGGGACTACATGCCGGATGCGTGCTATCTCCATGGTGTGACCTGTACCAGCAATAACAACTACATAAATACCATTAACAATGCCGCCCTGATCGATCCTTATAACAACGGGCTTTATTACAACCCGGCGGTTCTCTATACGCCGCCACCGCACGCAGACAGCACGTCGACCTCTCCGGATAGTTACCAGAGCTATACGGACATGACCAACGTGCCCATCGATGGCTTCAATGTAGCGTCCAGTGGCAATGCCAATCTGACCACTTACACTAACAATGACGTTACAGGCGAAGCGGATCAAGACAACGATACGATTAGCTTTTCGACATCGAAGTCTTTTTCGGTATCGCAGGCAGTGGCATCAAGCAGTGCCTGCAGCGCGTTGTATACCAAGACGGTCGGCTCCAGCAGCGGTTACAAGAACGGCGATTACAAAAACGGAACGTGTTCCTTCAGCTATAGCATTTCGGTTTTTCAATACTCGCTCGACTCCAACAGCGGAGCTGGGCCGTATACGACCTATTACATTGCC
The DNA here is from genome assembly GCF_016904945.1 of Dyella mobilis. Lineage (GTDB taxonomy): Bacteria > Pseudomonadota > Gammaproteobacteria > Xanthomonadales > Rhodanobacteraceae > Dyella_B > Dyella_B mobilis. Next base: position 1,043,087 of record NZ_JADIKF010000040.1, on the reverse strand, counting down.
ACTACGAACTGCGCCAGCTTGAGCAATTGCGTGCTGGCATCCGACACTTCGGGTACCGCGGCTCCCGCGAAGGACGCTAGCGGAGCTGCGCTAGCTGCAGGAACGAATGTCGCCAATTGGTTCGCCTACTACCACACGCGCGTGCAGATGGCGCGAAGCGGCTTGATGACGGCGTTCTCCAACGTGTCGTCCACGTATCGCGTCGGGTTCGGTTCAATCGACGGTACCAACGACGGCAACTTGCCGTCGCCTACGGCATCGTTCAACCAGCAGAACATGGCCGAGGCGGAGCCATTTGGAAATGGCTCGTCCGGTACGCAGAAAGCCAGTATGTGGAATTGGCTGACTGGCGTATCTCCCAACGGCGGCACGCCGCTGCGCATGGCTTTGGATTCGGTAGGCCAGTATTACCAGTCATCTCAGCCATGGCAGGCATCGGATTCTGATACCAGCACGGCCGATATGTACGCCTGTCGCTTGTCCTACACGATCCTGACGACGGACGGTTTCTGGAACGAATCCAACAGCAGCTTCACCGGACCCGGAAACGCGGACGGCACTAGCAGCACCACCGCGATAACCGGGCCTAACGACGAGAGTTATACCTATACGGCGGTCGCGCCTTATAAGGACAGCTACTCCAATACCCTGGCGGACGTTGCCATGAAGTATTGGGAAACCGACCTGCAGCCGAATATCAACAACGAAGTGCCCACCAATTCGGACGACCCCGCCTTCTGGCAGCACATGACCACGTTTACCATCGGCTTGGGTTTCCAGCCCACGGGCATCAGCCCGACCGGTACGACGGTCAGCCAGATATTCAACTGGGCCGATGGCACCGGTCCGGCGATCAGCGGATTCAGCTGGCCGCAACCGGGCTCGAACTCGATCTACAACATCGCCGACCTGGCGCACGCTGGTGTAAACGGTCACGGCGGTTTCTATTCGGCGACCAGTCCCCAGGCATTTACCAGCGGATTGCAGGACGCGCTCAATCGTGCGGCGTCACGCATCGGCACGGGCGCCAGCCTGGCCGCCAATTCCACGGAACTGACGAACGGCACCGTGGCCTATCAGGCGAACTACTACACGTCTCTGTGGTACGGCGACCTTCAGGCATACGACGTGAATGCGACTACTGGTGCGATCAGCACGACGCCAGCCTGGAAAGCTTCAACCGAATTGCCGGCCGCAGCCAATCGCAATATCTGGACCTACAACCCATCGGCGGCGGCGGGCAGCCAGTATGTAGCGTTCCAGGACAACGGCACCACGGGCGCCGCGCCCGCGCTTTCTGCGGCGCAGGCCGCTTCATTGACGGTCGGCTCCATCACCGAGGCGCAGATGATCAATTATCTGCGAGGCGATCCCACGCTCGAAGCGCGAAACCCTGGCGGAACCCTCAGGAATCGCGCGCAGACGCCGATCGGCGACATCGTGGATTCGCAGCCCGTCTATGAAGGCGCGCCCAATCCGAACCAGTTTTACCAGCAGTCCTTCACCGGCACGAGCACCTTCGGTACGTATGCCAGCAACGAGGCGAGCCGCACCGCATTGATCTGGGTGGCAGCTAATGACGGCATGTTGCATGCATTCAATGCGTCGACCGGCGCTGAGACCTATGCCTATATTCCCGGTGCCGTGATTACCGATGGATTGACCTCGGGAGGGGCTGCGGGTCCCAATCCGCTGTCGAATCTATCCAACCTGCTTTACGGGCAAATTGGTTATCCGCACCAGTTCTATAACGATGGGCAGTTGACGATTGCCGATGCCTACATCAATTCCGCCTGGAGTACGGTGCTGATCGGTACCACCGGGCGCGGCACGGCCGAGGCCATTTATGCGCTGGATATCACCAACCCCAGCAGCATCAAGTTCCTCTGGGAACGTTCGGCGACGGACGGACTGACCGGAAGCAACTACATCGGCCAGATGACCGGGCAGCCTGTCATTGCGCAGGTGGCCACCGGAAGCGGTACCAGCAAGTGGGTCGCGCTGATGGGAAATGGCTATAACAGCGCAAAGGGCACCGCGGCGCTGTTGCAGTTCGACCTGGCTACGGGCGCATTGAATGTCTACGGAACGAACACGACCGCCAACAATGGCCTGGCGGCCCCGGCCGTGTGGATCAATACCTTGAGCAACGGCGACAGCACGAGTGCCTATGCCGGCGACCTCTTCGGCAACGTGTGGCAGTTTACGCTTGCCTCCACCACGACCAGTACGACGACCGGCACGTCGTTGTTTACGGCGACGGACGGTACCAGTGCCAACAATCCCCAACCGATCACCTCCGGCATGCTGATCGGCCAGGATCCGTCTACCGAGAATCTGTGGGTGTTCTTCGGTACCGGGCAGTATTTGAGTTCCTCCGATCTCTCCAACACCAATTTGCAAACCTGGTACGGATTAATCGTGCAGAACAATTCCGGCACCACCCTGCCAGCCTTGAGCGGAGGGCGCAGCGCACTCAAGCAGCGCTCGATCATTGCCCAGGTGGCCGGAAATACCACCGTTACACCGCCAGTCTTGCCTACGCGCGTGATTACGCAGGTACCGTCGACGCCCGATATGACCGATGAGTCGGGTTGGTATATCGATCTGGAGGAGCCTGCCGCGACGACCTCGGGAAGTCCGACCCTGCAGGGCGAGCGCATGGTGACGCCGAACGAATTTGACGGCAATTTGCTGATCGGCACTACGCGCATTCCGACGGCTTCGGATATCTGTAATCCTTCGGGCAGCGGCTGGGTGATGGCTGTCAATCCCTTCACTGGCACGGCGCCTTCGGCCAGCTTCTTCGACACCAACGGCGATGGGGTGATCAACGCGTCGGACATGGTGACGGTCAACGGGCAAAGCTATGTCGCGGCCGGCGTGCAATTCACCTCGATTCCGAACAACCCGATCTTCGCGGGTGGCAATATGTTGGTGAGCTTCGATAATGGTGGTAATACCAGCATCAAGACCGGCGGTAATACCAATGGCGTGCAACGCGTCTCCTGGCGCGAGATGGTTACTCAATGAGGGGCAAGCCATGATGGGACGTAGTGCGGTTGCGACGTTGCAGGTATCGGATTCAGTAGCGGGCTACAAAGATGCGCCGTGTGCGACGCCCAGTTTGCGTCGTGGCGCACGAGCGCGCCGTGTAGCTGGATTCACCCTGATCGAAATGATGATCGTGGTGATTATCGTGGCCGTGCTGGCGGCCTACGCGTATTCGGCTTATTCGAAGTACGTCACCCGCACCAATCGCGCTGCAGCGACGGCGTGCCTTTCGGAGGCAGCCAATTATATGGAGCGCTACTACACGACCAGCCTGAGCTATACCGGAGCTACGCCGTCGTCCGCGCTGGATTGCGAAGGGACGAGCTCAACAGGATTGAATTACACCTACGAATTTCCAAGTGCCGCGAGCACGACGGCTTATACGTACGAGGCTGTTCCCAAAGGAACCCAGGCTACCAACGACACCGATTGCGGCACTCTCTCGATCACTAATCAGGGAACACGCGGTTTTTCCGGAACATCCGGGGTGGGTACCGTTGCCGAATGTTGGGGTCATTGACCCGACACCGGTTGTTTCTTTATGTGTCAGACCACATTCGCAACAGATTGTGGTAACAGCCGGTAAGCCGCACTCTTGCGGCTTCGTCGGCGCCGGTAGCGGCAAGCCGCTGAATGGCGTTGTCCAGATCGAACAGCAAGGTTCGCTGCCCGTCGTCGCGCACCATGCTTTGCACCCAGAAAAAGCTGGCCAGGCGGGTGCCGCGGGTGACGGGGTTGACGCGATGCAGGCTGCTGGCGGGGTAGAGGATCAGATCGCCGGCGGGCAGTTTGACGGTCTGGGTGCCGTAGGTGTCTTCCACCAGCAGTTCGCCGCCGTCGTAGCTTTCCGGCGGGGCCAGGAACAACGTGGCGGAGAGATCGGTGCGGATTTTCTGCCCCGTGCCGGGCAGCAGGCGGATGGAGCCGTCGACGTGGCTGCCGAAGTGCATGCCGCCCTGGTAGCGGTTGAACATTGGCGGGTAGACGCGGTTGGGCAGCGCGGCGCTGATAAACAGCGGGTGGCGCTCCAGGGCGGCTAACACGATGTTGCCCAGTTCGATCGCCAGGCCCGAGCCTTCGGCGATCTGCTGGTTCTGCTTGACGTGGATGCCTTGATGGCCGGCGGTGACGCGGCCGTCTACCCAGGGTGCGTTGTCGGCATCGAGCTGGCGGCGGAAGTGTGCGAGCTGTTCGGCGTTGAGCAGGTTGGGGATGTGGACCAGCATGATGGTGCCTCGAATCGTGTCAGCGTGATCGTGCCGGTGCAGTGGTGGACGGGGGCCTGTGCTTCGGGTGCGTGAAAGTCGCTGGGTCCCGGCTTTCGCCGGGACGACGAGCATTAGCTTGCGGCAACTTTAGAACTTATAGGTAAACGTCACCATTTCCGTGCGTCCGATGCCCGGTACCGAGCGGCCGCCGTCCGATTGGATCAACGCATCGAAATAGCGCTTGTTGGCGAGGTTGAGCACGTTGAGGCGGATGTCGTAGCTGGGTTGGTGGTACGCCAGCGTGGCGTCCCAGCGGGTATAGCCGCCCACGCTCACCTTGTCGGTATTGGCGGCGTAGCGCTGCGACATGTAGGTGGGGCCGCCGCCGGCTTCCCAATGTTCGGCGAAGGTGTAGGTGGTCCAGGTGGTGAAGGTGTTGCGCGGGGTGTTCGCCGGCACGTTGCCCTGGGTGCCATCCAGCGCCTTCACGATTCTGCCGTCCATGTAGCTGTAGCCGGAGAATATCTGCCAGCTCTTGGTGAGGTGGCCGACCACGCCGAGTTCGGCGCCGCGCACACGAATGGTGCCGTCCAGGGTGTATTCGCCGGAGGAGGTCTGGGTGCGTGCGTTGGTCTGCTCCAGGTTATACAGCGCGGCGTTGACCGCCAGCACATCGTCCATCAGGTTCCACTTGCCGCCGATTTCGTAGGAGCGGTTTTTCTCCGGCTGCAGATCCTGCGTGCCGTTGGTTAGCGTGAGCTGTTCCAGCGAAGGATCGAACGAGGTGCCGTACGACACGTAATAGGACTGCTGTTCGCTCGGCTGATAGATCAGCCCGCCGCGCACGCTGGTGAAATACACGGTCTGCTGCGCATAGGCGGGCAGCGATACGGTGTTGCTGATGTGCGCGTCGAATTCGTCGCGGCGCAGGCCGGCCACCAGCATCCATTGATCGTTGAAGCGGATCGTGTCGTTGGCGTAGATCGCGGCGGTCTTGGCAACGGATTGCGCGTAGTTGCCGATCGTGGTGGTGACGTTGGAAGGCGTAGCTTCCTGCACGGGATTGAGCAGCGACAGCAGCGGCAAGCCGTTACGCGTGTAGCCCTGGTTGTTGTAGGTCTCGCGTGCCAACTCCACGCCGGTGATCAGCGTGTGCTGCAGGCTGCCGGTGTCGAACTGCGTGGTGAGGTCGGTCTGGCTGTCGAGGATGGTGTCGTGGATGACGCGATCGTGGCTGGCCAACTGTACGTACAAGTCCTGCAAGGGCAGGTTGGTCGGGTTGCCCAGCGTCTTGTTGAGCGTGACGCCGGTATTGGTCACCACGCTGTTGGCTGCGGTTTCGCGGGCGTTGGTGTCGTACTGGCTGTACATCAACTGCGTGCGCAATTTGAAGGTGTCGGAAAACGCGTGTTCCAGCCGCGCGTTGAATTCGTTGACGTTCTGGTTGGTGCGGTCGTCGGTGAGCCCGTACCAGTTTTTGTAACTCACGTCGGCGGGATGGCCGTTGACCGGCGGCAGGCCATAGTCGGGCATGTCGTGGTTGCGCTGGATCAGCGCGGACAGCGTGATCTGCGTAGGCGTGCCGATGCCGAAACGCACCGACGGCGCGATGCCGAAGTCCTGGTTTTTCTGCACGTCGCGGGTGGAATGCATGTCCTGCCCGTAGACGTTAAGGCGCGCGGCCGAGGTGCTCGACAGCTGCTGGTTGAAATCGGCGGTGGTGCGGTAGCGATCATCCGTGCCGACGGTGGCGGTCACTTCGCCGAAGGATTTGAGTTCAGGCTCCTTGGTCACCTGGTTGATCACGCCGCCGGTGGAGCCGCGGCCGAACAGCATGGACGAGGGGCCTTTCAAGACCTCGATCGCATCCAGGTCGAATACGTCGCGGTAGTACTGGCCCGGATCGCGAAAGCCGTCCAGATAGATATCGGTGCGCGCCGTAAAACCGCGCAGGTTGATGTTGTTGCCGATCTGGCCGCCCTCGGCGCCGCCAATGGTGATGCCGGGCACGTTGCGCAAGGCATCCTGCAGCGAAGTGGCGCCTTGTGCGTCCAGCAGGTCGCGATTGACCACCACGACGGTCTGCGGGATGTCGCGCAACGAGGTTGGTACCTTGGCGCCGACGGTGGAGGTGTCCGTTTCGTAGTCGTTGCCGACGATGCTGCCCGTGACGTGTACCGAACTCAGCGTTTTGGCTTTGCCGGTATCGCTTTGCGAGGTGGCGGAGCTGTTGTCGTCGGAAGAAGACGCCGTTTGCGCATGCCCCGTAGCGGGAAGGGCGAGGGTGAGCAACAGGGCGGCGTGCAGGGGGGATACGCGGAAGTTGGCGGGCATGAGAACCGGATCGGCAAAGGGGAAAGGGAGTCCGAACGGTGGTTGGCTCGCTTGAGCGCCTGCCTGGAGCCGGGCTCCGGAGGTGACTCAATCCCGCTTGCTGCCCCACACTGGCTGTTCGGCAAATGCGAATCGTTTTTATTATCACACGCTATTACGAAGTTGTGAAGCAGGTGCGGCGATGCGCTCCCTCCCCTGCGGCGCGAAGCTAGTCCCGTGGAACGAAGCTGGGGGAGGGGTAAGTGCTTGGGTGAGCGCTTCATGAGAGATTCGTGAGCCCACGGGTTATCGCAAGTGCGAGCTACCCCCTCCCAGCCTCCCCCTGCTTGGGCAGGGGGAGGAGCACATAAAAAAAGCCCCGCGTTTGCACGCGGGGCTTTTCGTTTTTTACATCACGGCAATCAAGCCGTGATCGGGCGAGTTACCAGATCTTCACCTGCTTGTCGCCCGAGCGAACCATCGGGTCGGTCGGCTTGCACTGGAATGCTTCGGCGAAGGCCGGCATGTTGGATGGCGCGCCGATCGCGCGCAGCGAAGCGGGAGCGTGCGGATCGGTGTTGAGATACAGCACCGCCTGCTTCTCGCGGATGTTGTTGCGCCACACGCGTGCCCAGCTCATGAAGAAGCGCTGGTCCTGGGTGTAGCCGTCGATCTTTTCCTGCGCTTCGGCCGGGTTCTTCTTCATGGCGTCCTGCAGCGCGTCGTAGGCCACGTTCAGGCCGCCGAGGTCAGCGATGTTTTCGCCCAGGGTCAGTTCGCCATTGACGTGCACGTCTGGCTTGTCCTTCAGCGGCGCATAGCCGTTGAACTGGTCGACCAGCTTGCCGGTGCGGTCCTTGAACTGAGCCTTGTCCTTGGCCGTCCACCAGTCGGCCTTGTTGCCGTCGCCGTCGAACTGCGAACCCTGGTCGTCGAAACCATGGCTGGATTCGTGGCCGATCACCGCGCCGATGCCGCCGTAGTTGATCGCGTCGTCGCCGTTGGCATAGAAGAACGGCGGCTGCAGGATCGCGGCCGGGAAGTTGATCGTGTTGGTGCTCGGGTCGTAGTAGGCGTTGACCGTCTGCGGGGTCATGCCCCACTCGGTGCGGTCGGTCGGCTTGCCGATGTGGCCGATGTCGTAGTCGTAATTGAACTTGCCGGCGGCCATCACGTCGCCGTAGTAGTCACCCTGCTTGATATCCAGGCCGTCCCAGGTGCGCCAATGATCGGGGTAGCCGATCTTGGGCAGGAACTTGTTCCACTTGTCGATGGCCTTCTGCTTGGTCTCGTCGCTCATCCAGTCCAGATGCTCGATGCGATTCTTCAGCGCTTCGCGCACATTGGTGACCAGTTCCTGCGCGTGAGCCTTGGCTTCGGGGGTGAACTCCTTGGCCACGTAGAGCTGGCCCAGTGCTTCGCCCATCGATCCGTTCACGGCGCCCAGCACGCGCTTCCACGTCGGGGTCTGTTCCGGCTGGCCGGACAGGGTCTTGCCGTAGAAGTCGAAGCGGTTGTCCTGGAACGCGGTGCTGAGGTACGGCGAGGCGTCGTCGATCGCATGGAAGCGCAGGTAAGCCTGCCACTGCGACGCGGGCGCCTTGGCCAGCAGTTTGTCGAACTCGGCGAAGAACTTCGGCTGCGACAGCGAGAAGCCCTTGTCGATGGTGAGGCCCTGGGCCTTGAAGAAATCCTGCCAGTTGAAGTGCGGGGTGACCTTGTCGGCGGCGTCGACGCTGACGAAGTGGTACTCGTTATCCAGGTCGCGCATTTCGGTCGGCGACAGGGAGGCCTTGGCCAGCTCGGTTTCGAAGGCCAGCACGTCGTCGGCCTGCTTCTTGGCATCGGCTTCGGCGACGCCGGTCAGTTCCAGCGACTTGGCGATGTAGCCCTTGTAGGCGTCGCGGATGTCGGCGTACTTGGCATCGGTGTAGTAGTCGCGCGTGGGCAGGCCCAGGCCGTTCTGGTTGGCGAAGCCGATCTGGATCTTGGCGTCCTTGAAGTCGGCGCCCGAGCCGAAGTTGAACACCTGCTGGTCGCCTTCGGCGAAGCGGTCGGTGATGAACTTGGCCACGTCGGCCGGCGTCTTGATGGCGGCGATCTGGTCGAGCTTGGGCTTGATCGGGTCGTAGCCGAGCTTGTTGCGAGCATCCTGGTCCATGCCCGCCTGGTACAGGTAGCCGATCTTCTGTTCGATCGAATCCGACTTGGCCTGCCCGGCGTTCTTGGCGGCGGCTTCGACGATGTCGTGCTGGGTATTGAGGCTCTTTTCGCGGAGCACGTTGAAGGCGCCCCAGCTGGTGTGGTCATTCGGGATCGGATTGGCGGCGATCCACTTGGAATTGACGAAGCCGTTGAAGTCCTGGCAAGCATTGATGCCGCTGTCCAGCTCGTTCACGTCGAACACGCTGGTCGGCTTGGCTGCGCTGGCGGTGGTCGATGCGGCGGCGGGTGCAGTGGCGGCGGGTGCCGGAGCCGGCGTCGGTGCGGCGGCCGGTTCCTGCTTGCCGCAGGCGGCCAGTGCGAAAGTGACGCTGGCTGCGAGCAACAGCGGCTTCAAATGCTTGTAGGTCATGGATATCCCTCTTCTAGGTCAATGAATCGCCCGCAGGCGGCTTCCGATGGTGCAGGCCGGTTGTGGACACTCCCCGTTCCGGCCATGACCCACCAAGCTAGGTCAAAGGTCATGAGCCCCATAGTGTCAAAGGTCAGGGGTAGGGTGTAGGCGTATAGGCCGTTATTGCGTGGCCGGATTCACGGTCTTGAATCGGAAAGATGACAGCGGCAGCTTCGTCGCCTGGCTGTTACAGGCCTGTCATCGGGGTTGGCTATGGTCGTGGGCTATCACGCTTAGGGGAGCGTGCCCATCGACCGTCACCGGAGACTGCCATGCGCACTCGTCTTGCCGTCTGTCTTGCCGCAAGTTTGCTCACGCTGTCCGTTGCATCCTCAGCCCAGGGTCCCGATTCCGCCGATTTCCATCGCGGCGGGGATCACGCGCGCACCACCACCCCGATCAAGCACGTGGTGGTGATCTTTCAGGAAAACGTTTCTTTCGATCACTACTTCGGCACCTATCCCTACGCGCAGAATATGCCGGGCGAGCCGGCGTTCTATCCGGCACCGTTCACGCCGCGCGTGAATGGGTTTACGCCGCAGCTGCTGAGCAACAATCCGAATGCCGCCAACGCCGGCAACGGCACGGGCGCGATCAACCCGTTCCGCCTGTCGCCCGCACAGGCGGCCACCGCCGACCAAGATCACGATTACCAGCCGGAACAGCAGGCGTTCGATAACGACGCGATGGACCTGTTCCCGGAATACACCGGTTCGGGCGAAACCTTGCCCGGCGCCACCGCCGCCGAGGAAGGCAATGGCCAGGTGATGGCCTATTACGATGGCAATACCGTCACCGCGATGTGGCATTACGCGCAGCACTTCGCGATGAGCGACAACAGCTACGGTTCGACCTTCGGTGCATCCACGCAGGGCGCCATCAACCTGATCTCCGGCCAGACCAACGGCATCAGCGATTCGATCGCCGCCGGCGGTGTGGAAGTGGCCGATGGTCAGGGCGGCTATACGCTGGTCAGCGACGCCGATCCGACCGACGACGTGTGCTCCACCAGCAGTGGCGCGCGCGTGCACATGAGCGGCAAGAACATCGGTGATTTGTTGAACGCAAAGGGCATCACCTGGGGCTTCTTCGAAGGCGGCTTCGATCTAAGCACCGTCAACGCCAACGGCACCACCGGCTGCAAGCGCAGCACGTTGTCGACGGTGACGCAGACGGTGAAGGCGGATTACATCCCGCATCACCAGCCCTTCCAGTATTACAGCAGCACGTCCAATCCGAACCACGTGCGTCCGACCTCGGTGGCGATGATCGGCCACCAGGGCGATGCGGCCAATCATCAGTACGACATCAACGACTTCTACGCTGCAGTGGAAGCGCACAACATGCCGGCAGTGAGCTTCCTGAAGGCGCCGGGCTACCAGGATGGTCACGCGGGCTATTCCGATCCGCTGGACGAGCAGGCCTTCGTCACGCACGTGATCAATTTCCTGCAGAAACAGCCGGAGTGGCGCGATACCGCCGTGATCATCGCGTATGACGACTCCGACGGCTGGTATGACCATCAGGCCGCACCGCACGTCAACGGCTCGCAGAGCAGCCAGGATGCGCTCACCGGAAGCGGCCAATGCAATGCCCGCAGCACGCTGGCGGGTGTGAACAGCAACGGCCAGCCGGTACAAGGGCGCTGCGGCTTCGGCCCGCGCCTGCCGCTGCTGGTGATCTCGCCGTGGGCGCGCCAGAACTATGTGGACCACGCGCTGACCGATCAGACTTCGATCACCCGCTTCATCGAAGACAACTGGCTGAACGGCGAACGCCTGGGCGGCGGTTCGTTCGACAGTGTGTCCGGCAACATCAACGGCATGTTCGATTTCTATCTGCCGTTCCCGATGAACCGCCGCTTGTTCCTGAGCGAAAAGACCGGCGAGCCGCTGGCCCGCAACTGGTAAATTCGACGCAGCGAGCCGACGCATCGCGCATCGCCCCATTCCGGTGGGGCGATGCTTTTTTGCTTTCAACGGAATTCATCCAGTGCCGCCTTCACGTCGCGATTTCCTGAAGTGGTCCGTGCTCGGCCTGGGCGCCGGTACGTGGCCCGCGTTTGCGCACGACATGGCGTCCATGCCCAGGGCAAAGATGGGCGGTGGCGGCCTGTGCAAGCACGCGGTGGAAGACCATCCGAATGTGCCGTTGCTGCTCGATCCGACCAGGCTGGCGGCGTTCGTCGATCCGTTGCCATTGCCGCCGGTGTTGCGCGCAGATCAGGGCAAGCTGATCCGTATCGACATGAAGGAAACGGAGCAGCGCCTGCATCGCGACCTGGCGCCGACGAGGGTGTGGACCTATGGCGGCTGCATGCCCGGCCCGACGATCGAGGCGCGCAGCGGAACGCCGATGCGCATCGAGTGGCGCAATGCGTTGCCGGCGAAGCACTTCCTGCCGATCGATCATCGGCTTCACGGTGCCGAAAAGGACAAGCCCGAAGTACGCGCCATCGTGCACCTGCATGGTGCGCGCGTGCAGACCGCCAGCGACGGCTACCCCGACGATTGGTACGTACCCGGCCAGTCGCGCGTGAGCACCTATCCGAACGAGCAGGATGCGGCGACGCTCTGGTATCACGATCATGCGATGGGCATCAATCGCCTCAACATCTACGCCGGCATGTTCGGCAGCGTGTTGTTGCGCGACGAGCACGAGCAATCGCTCGGCCTGCCGCAGGGCGAGCAGGAGATTCCGCTGACCTTGAGCGATCGCCTGCTGACCAAGGATGCGCAGCTCTATTACCCGGTCTCCGGCAATAGCGAGGCGCCGTGGGTGTCGGAGGTATTCGGCAATGCGATGCTGGTCAACGGGGCCTTGCTGCCATACCTGGATGTGCAGCCGCGCCGTTATCGCTTTCGCGTGCTCAATGCGGCCAATGCGCGCTTCTTCCGTTTGAAGCTGGCCGGCGCACGGCCGTTCCAGCAGATCGGCAGCGATCAAGGCTTGCTCGCAGCGCCGGTCGTGCAGAAAAACGTATTGCTCGCGCCTGCCGAGCGAGTCGACTTGGTGATCGACTTTTCATCGATGGCCGGCCAACAGGTGGAACTGATCAACGACGCACTGCCGATCATGCAGTTTCGTGTCGGTACGCGAAGTGTGCACGACGCCAGTGTGGTGCCGGCGGTGCTGCGCGACGTACCGCGCATGCCCGAATCCACTGCCGGCAGCAACCAGCGCCTGATGACGCTGGATCAATACGACGATTGCGTGGCCGAGCCGATGCTGATGTTGCTCAACGGCAAGCGCTGGCATGAACCGGTAACCGAAAAGCCGGTGCTTGGCAGCACTGAAATCTGGAGCTTGATCAACCTCACGGACGACACGCACCCCATCCATTTGCATCTGGTTCGGTTCCAGATTCTCGACCGCCGGCCGTTTGATCAGGGCCAGTGGCTGGCATCGAAAACCATCCGCTACACCGGCCCAGCACAATCGCCGCCGCCGGAAGAAGCCGGATGGAAGGATGTGGTGCAAGCGTGGCCGGGCATGATTACGCGCATCATCATTCGTTTCGACGGCTACGTGGGCCGTTACGCATGGCATTGCCACCTGCTGGAACACGAGGCGAACGAAATGATGCGACCGTTCGAGGTAGTGCCTGCCTGATGGTGTTTGGAGAACAGGCTGGTTACCCCGGGCTTGATCCGGGGTAACCAGCGATGTCGGGCTCGATGTCGGGTTACGCTGCGCTAACCCGACCTACCGTGAGTGCCGCCGGCTATTTGGTCCCGAGTATGGCCAGCTGTGCAGCATCCAATCGCAACACCGGATACCGCCCCACATTCTGCGCCGCGTACCAGGGAGAGCGCTCGAAGAAGAATTCCAGCCGTGCGCGGCTGTCGGCGGCAAAGGCCGGGTCGGCGCGCAGTTTTTGCTCGAATTCGGTTTTCAATGCGGGATCTTTGGCGATCATGTCGCGTGCCAGCTTTTCCAGTACGCGCGGCTCGCCATATTCCTTGGCTTCGAAGATCTCATTGAGATAGCCCCAGTGCAGCAGCGAATCGGGCGCTTGCGGTTCGAGCAGTTCGATGGCGACGTTGGCGTCGCGCTGATCGAGTGGCACGACGATCGATCCGGGCGACAGGTTTACTTCGGTAGGTAGGCTTTCGAGCGTGAAGCTGCGCAGCATGAGGTGGCCTTCGAACGGTTCGCTGGCCCAAACGGGATGGCCCAGCTGGTAAGCCTCCGCCTGCACTTGTTTCATGGGGTGGCCGATGCGGCGGTAAGCAATGCCGTGCGCATCGAGCTTGTCGATGATTGATGTCCATTCCCCGGGCACCACATAAGCCGCCGGCGGTGTGATCGAAAGATCAGGCAGCAAACTGTTCCAGTTGTCGATGCGGTAGTTCCGCGGTTTGCTGGGGTCGTATTGAATCCAGATGTCGTTGGAAATGTCGCTGTGGGATAGCGTGAACGCGTAGCCCTTCAATTCGAAGGGCTCGGGTGTAGGGTCGAGCTTGAAGGTGAGCGGCACCGTTGCATGGCTGTCCGCTGCGCGAGCGATGGTATCGGCGTCGGCTTTTTCAGTGACTGCCAGCAGGTCGGCGGGATGACGATTGATGTCGTCCAGCAGCACGTGCAGCAAGTCGTAGACGGCCTGCACGCGCACCTCGTACGGCTTGAGCATATGCGTTTCCAGCAGCAGCGCCGGACGGTTCTGCAAGGCGGCGTAACCGGTGGAGAAGCGCGGGCCTGACCCGAAATTCTCGATGCCTTTGCGTGGATCACGTGCGTCCTTGAATTCCAGGTAGATCGAGGCGAGATGGCCGAGCTTTTCATAGGCCGGCATGGTGTCGTGGACGATGGTTTTCTTCTGCCAGGCGTCGATGGCCGGATCGAGCTTGTGCGGATCTTCGGTATACCAGGTCAGATCGTATTGGTAATCGGCGCCGTCGGTGGTGTGCACATCGACCAGGAAATTCGGCAGCCACGTCTGCCACAGTTTCAGCCAGGCGCGCATTTCCGGTGCATCGGCCTTGATGTAGTCGCGATTCAAATTGAGGTATTGCGACTGGCCACGAAAGCCCATGCTCGCCGGGCCGTTCTGGTTGATGCGGTGATAAGGCGAACTGTTTTCGTGTCCGTCCACGCTGAATACGGGAATATAGACCAGCACCGCGTGGTCAAGCAGATGCGGGAATTTTCCGGTGACGGCGATATCGCGCAGCAGCATCAGGCCCGCGTCCTTGCCTTCGATTTCGCCCGGATGGATGCCTGCTTGTACTAGCACGATGGGTTTGTGTGCGGCGCGGGCGGCTTGTGGCGTGAACGTGCCGTCGCCGCTGGCAATGACCACGGTCATCGGCCGGCCCTGCGGTGAGATGCCGAAGCTTTCCAGCTTGATCTTGCCGGGCGCGGCTTGCTGCAGATGCTGCAGATAAGCCAGGGTCTGCTCGTAGTTGGGCGTGGTCGCGAAATGCGCAGCTTCGGCGGGTGTTGTCCAATTGTTGTCGCGCGTATCGGCGGCAAAGGCCGTTACCGCGAACGTGGCGAGCAAAATCGATAGCAGTGCGCGCCCGCGGATCACGCAGGGTTTCCGTTGTGTTGGATTTGCTTGGACGCCGGCAAGGTATCCGGTGCGACCGCGCCGCCGGAAATGATGAACGCCATGGCCTGGTCCATCGTCCAGTCGGTGGGCGTCACCTCGTCTACCGGCACTACTTCCAGATAGCCGCCGGTCGGGTTGGGCGTGGTGGGAATGTAGACGGCCGCCATCTCGCGGCCGGTGCCTTCCTCAGTCATCACGCGGGTGACGAAACCGACTACCTTCATGCCTTTGCGCGGAAAATCCACCAGCACCACGCGTTGCACGCCGCTGGGCTTGTTTTGCAATACGGCCATCAGTTTCTTGGTGCCGCCGTAGATGGTCTGCACCAGTGGAATGCGTTGCAACAGCGTGTCAAAGGCGTGCAGCAGGCGCTGCCCGATTACCCGGTTGGCAAGAAAGCCGATGGCGTACAGGGCACCCAAGGTCAAGACCAGGGCCAGCAGATAAGTAGCCCAGCTCTGGTTGAGCTGGGTGGCCGTTTGCGGTGCCACGAAACCCAGCGTACCCAGTAGTGCCGATACCAGCGGCGTGCCCAGTTCAACCAGCAGGCCGAGTATGAATTTGAAAACCAGGAAGGTGACCCACAAAGGCATGAAGGTCAGCAAGCCGGTGAGGATGTAGCGTTTGAGTCGCAGCGGCGGCATGGGGAGGCGCGTCGAGGAGGGGAGCGCCCATTGTAGGCGGAGCGGGTCAACGATGCGGCAATCGGCGGTGCCCAAGGCTCTTGCGATAGAGGCGGCGCAAGCCGATAGCCGCCACCAGCGCCCACAGCAGCAGGCTTGCATAGACGCCTGCCGCCGGAATGGGCAGCAGGAAGGGCGCGTCCAGTGCCTGGGCCAATTGGTAAGTACCTACGCTGTACATGCCGATCGGGAAGACGATGTCCCAATCGTCAGTTTCGTAGCGCAGCGGAACGTGTCGCCAGCCGTGTCGCCAGATTTCCAGAATGACCAGCAAGGGTATCCACCAGCTTGCTGTCGCCCAGAAAAACAGAGTGAAGCCTTTGACGAAAGGTTGCAGTGCCATTAGTGGCCCTGTCGCAGGCGATTGCAGCACGATCAGGCTTCCCGCCAGGGTGGTGACCGCGAGCGCGCCCATGTCGATCCAATAGGGCGGACTGAACTGATAAGCGCGCAGCGGAAAGAACACCATACGGTAAACCACCAGCGTGATGATTAGCAGATAGAGTGCCGCTCCCAGCAAGTAAAGGCACAGCGACGCAAACAGCCACAGCACGTGCCGATCGCCCGCCAGCAAGGCGAGCAGCGTGGCCAGTGCCTGCGTGGCGACCACGGCCACCAGCCAGCCGCCGTTGATGCTGCGGGTGAAGCCGGGCTTGATGCGTGCCGTAATGGTTGCGGCGAAGAACAGGTAGATCAGCACCAGCCACTGCGCAGCGCCAGCGACGGCCAGCCACGTCGCGAGCTTCGGCAGCGGCACCACCAGCACGCATTGGCTGCCCAGGATGCAGGTGGCTGCAGCGAGGGTGAGAAACCCCGCGCCGCGCGAAGGATTGATGAAGTCGGCGATCACCTCGTTGCGAAAACGCGCGAGGCGCAGCGCACTCAAGGCCAGCAGCCAGACATAGAGAAAAAGGTTCAGCCAAAACATGCACCGCGCGACGGTGGGCATGCCGTGTTCGCTGGCAGCAACCGACACGATGCCGGTCGCCATGACCAGGGCGAAGCAGTCGGGGGCGAGTCGTCGGACTCGCACCAGGGCGCTGTCGATGGCAGCCATCGCGTCTTCCCGCCAACGAAGATCGAAGGCGATTATCCGCTGCCGCGCCGGTTAACCGGCGTGAAGAGCCGGATGTCGAGGATGCCGGGGCGGCTACGCCTCCGACGCGACGGGTTGCCGGGCGGCATTCGGGCGTTCGCGCGGCTTCAGCCGCACGTAGATCTGCTTGCGCACGATGGCGATGACTTCGCCTTGAGCGGTCTTGATGTGTACCTCGAACCAGCGCAGCACTTTTTCGCCCTCCGCGGCGGCCTTGCGCAATTCGTCCAGAACGCCCGGTTCGAGTTTGAAATGCGCGTAGACGTCGGTGCGGCCTGGCGCGACGAAATCGATGGCGCCGGCCTTGTCCCACACGTAATGGTCCTCGCCCAGATGATGCAGGATCAGCAGCATCCAGAACGGGTCGGTCATGGCGAACAGGTTGCCGCCGAACTGTGCCCGCACGTAATTGCGATTCCACGGGCGCAAGCGCAGTACCACGCGTGCTTCGGTGTAACCCTCATCCAGGCTCAGCACGCGGATGCTGTTGCACAGGAATGGCGGCCACAAGTTCAGCAGGCGGCGGAAGGTGGATGCGCGCATCGGGAGTGCTCCGGGGAGGAGCACTCAGCCTACCATACTGTTACGTATGGAATGGATTGCGGCGCTAACGGGCCTTAGAACAGCAGGGACGACATGCGCCGGCGATAGCGTCCCACCAGCTCCGCGTCGTCGAGCGTATTGAAGGCGGCGATCAGGCGTTTCTTTGCTTGTCCGTCGCTCCAATCGCGCGCTTTTTCGAGCACCAGCAGCCAGTGTTCCAGGCCTGCGGCGGGATCGTCGCCGAGCAGCAGGCGCACGCCGAGCAGATCGTGCGCTTCCCAATCCTGCGGATCGGCGTGCACGCGTTGCTGCAACGCGTCCAGCGACGGCTTGCCTTCGAGCGAACGGATCAGGTCGAGCTGGCTGCGCAGTCGCACGGCGCGCGCATCGGTTGCCAGGTTGGCGGGCAGGGCGTTGAGTTCGGCTTCGGCGGCCGAAGCCTGGCCGGCCTGGGCCAGCGCGATCGCCAGGTCGAGTTTCAGCTCGCCGCGGTCCGGGTCGGCGGCGATCTGTTGCTGCAGACGGAGAATGGTCTGTTCGGGCGATTCCAACGGCGCTTCCGCATCGGGCGCTTCATCGAGGTCGCCTTGCAGCGGTTCCATGTGTCGGGACAGAAATTCGCGCAATTGACCTTCCGGCAAGGCGCCGGCGAAGCCGTCCAGGATCTGGCCGTCTTTCACCAGCATCACGGTGGGGATGCTGCGGATGCCGAACATGCCGGCCAGCTCCTGATGCTGGTCGACATCCACTTTGGCGAGGCGGAAGGCGCCGTTGTATTCGTTGGCCAGTTTTTCCAGCAACGGGCCGAGCGACTTGCAGGGACCGCACCAGGTTGCCCAGAAATCGACCAGCACCGGGGTCTGCAAGGAGGCTTGCAGCACTTCGGACTCGAAGTTTTCCGTGGTTACGTCAAAAATGGGCGAGGCGGTTACGGTGGCGTTCACAAGCGGCTCCTGAGTCTTATCCCGGTTGAGGTCGGGGCTGCGCGGAGGATATCAATAGTTCAGCACACGCCTACGCGCATGCTCGCCGGGGATTTGCGAGAATTAGCCTCATGACACTGCCATCTTCCAGTTCCGCACGTGCGCAGACGGCATCGACGCCGGATCTGCTGATCTGCGAGCACTGCGACACGGTTTATCGCCGCCGGACGCTGGTCCGTGGCGACGTGGCGCGCTGCGTGCGTTGCCATGCGGTGCTGGAGCGGCATCAGCGGATCGGCCTGAACGCGATGCTGGCGCTGGTGGCCACGGTTGCGGTGGTGTTCGTGCAGGCCAATGTCTGGCCGATCATCACGTTGGGCTTCAACGGCGAGCAGATCCACGCCCGGCTGTGGGGCATCATCCTCATGATGTGGCAGGAGCATTCGCAGGTAGTAGCGGTGTTGGCGGCCGCCACACTGTTTTTCTTCCCCCTGTGCAGGATGCTGGCGCTGGGCTGGTTGTTGACCTACGCCAGGCGGGGGAGGCGCGCGCCGGGGTTCCGTCCACTCATGGTGATGCTGTACTACATCAGGCCCTGGACCATGAGCGAGGTGTTCGTGCTGGGCGTGCTGGTGTCGATCGTCAAGGCGCAGCTCTACTTCGACGTAAAACCGGATGCCGGCGCGTTCGCCTATGCAGCGCTGGCCCTGCTCATTACGGTGTTTTCCGGTATCGACATACGCCAGTTGTGGGACAAGATTCCGGAGCAGGCAACGTGAGCACCTCTCTGCCGCGCGCGCACGAGCTGGGCCTGATCGGCTGCCACGTCTGCGGACTGGTATGCCGCGACACGAACATCGAGCACGCGGCCTGTCCGCGCTGCGGCGGCGCGCTGCACCGGCGCAAGCCCAATAGCTGCGCGCGTACCTGGGCGCTGCTGATTGCCGCCTTCATCCTGTACATTCCGGCCAATGTGCTGCCGATCATGCGCACGGTGAGCCTGGGCGACGTGGACGACAACACCATCCTCAGCGGCGTGGTCGAGTTGTGGGTGAAGGGGTCGCCGGATCTTGCCGTCATCGTGTTCACCGCCAGCATCGTGGTGCCGATGATGAAGTTCCTGGTGCTGGGCACCTTGCTGATGAGCGTGCATCGCGGCACCAATTGGGCGCGTACGCAAAGAGCCAAGCTGTACCGCCTGGTGGAGTTCATCGGTTACTGGTCGATGCTGGACGTATTCGTGGTATCGCTGCTGACGGCCCTGGTGCAGTTCGGCTTCTTCAGTGCTGTGGAACCTCTGCCGGGCGTGGTGTATTTCGGCCTGACCGTGGTGCTTACCATGCTCGCTTCCATGAGTTTTGATCCACGCCTCATATGGGATTGCAAGGACGAAGATGACTGAAAAAAATTCACCTGACTTGGAGCACGGCCTGCCCCAGCCGGTGGTACGGCATCGTCGTGTCAACGTATCCCTGATCTGGCTGGTGCCGATCGTGGCGGCCCTGATCGGCCTGTCGCTGGTCATCCATGCCTGGATGCAGCAAGGGCCCGCCATCAGCATCAGCTTTCAGACGGCCGAAGGGCTGGACCCCGGCAAGACGGTGGTGAAATACAAGAATGTGGTGATCGGCAAGGTCACGACCATCCGGCTCAGTCCCGATCGCCACCGGGTGGTGGTCAAGGTGGATCTGGAAAAAAGCGCTGCAGGCATTGCCGTGTCCGATACGCGCTTCTGGGTGGTGCGCCCGCGCATCGGCCTGGGCGGAGTGTCGGGCATCGATACCTTGCTGTCCGGTTCCTTCATCGGCGTGGACGTCGGCGATTCCCAGCAGCAGCAAACCGATTTCGTGGGGTTGGAGACGCCGCCTTCGGTGACGCACGATGCCGAAGGCAAGAGCTTCGTTTTGCACACGGGCGACCTCGGTTCGCTCGATATCGGTTCGCCGGTGTACTTCCGGCGCATCCAGGTCGGCCGCGTGGCGTCTTACAAGCTCAATGACGATGGCAAGGGCGTGACGCTGCAGATTTTCATCGAAACCCCCTATGACAAGTTCGTTACCACCGATTCGCGCTTCTGGAATGCCAGCGGCGTGGACGTCTCGCTGGGTGCGGACGGCCTGAAGCTCAACACGCAGTCGCTGGCTACCGTGCTGGCCGGTGGCGTGGCTTTCGGCGATTCACCGGGGCCGCACCCGAATCCGACCATGGCCAGCCAGGATGCAGCCTTCACGCTGTTCGACACGCAGGCCAATGCGATGGCTCCGCCAGACGGCGAGCCGCATTTCATCCGCATGCGCTTCGACCAGCCGCTGCGTGGCCTGGCAGTCAATGCGCCGGTGGAATTCCTCGGCATCAACATCGGCAACGTGGTCTCGATCCGCATGGACTATGACGAAAAGACCGGGCACTTCCCGATCTACGTCGGTGCCGTGATCTATCCCGATCGACTCGGTGCGGCGCACGAGAAGCTGCTGGCGCTGGCCAAGTCGCGCGGCGACAACAACGACATTTCCCACGTGATGGGCGTGCTGGTGCAGCACGGCCTGCGCGCGCAGGCGAAGATCGGCAACCTGCTGACCGGCCAGCTGTTCATTTCGCTGGATTTCATCAAGAACGCGCCGAAGGCCGACTACGATCCCAACGTTCGCCCGGTACTCATTCCCACGGCTCCGGGCAACTTCGACAAGCTGCAGGAGCAACTGGCGGATATCGTGGACAAGGTCCAAAAGATTCCGTTTGACAGCATCGGCAACAACCTCAACCAGACCCTGGCTTCGCTCAACCAGACGCTGACCAAGGTCAATACCCAGGTGTTGCCGCAATTCCAGACCACGCTCAAGGGCGCCAACCAGACATTGGGCGCCGCCAATGACGTGTTCTCCGCCGATTCGCCATTGCAGCAGAACCTCGGCAACACCTTGCAAGAGTTGCAACGCATGGCTCGTTCGCTGCGCGTGCTGACCGATTACCTGGGTACGCACCCCAGTTCGCTGATCAGGGGGCGCAGTGCGGATGCGCCGCCGCCGGCGACGGGATCTTCCAACGCCACACCTGCCGCCACGCCGCAGCAAGGGAACAAGCCATGATTCGTATGCGACACCTGATGGCGGTCATGGGCACAGCGGTTCTGGCGGCCTGCGCGTCGGCGCCGGTGCATTACTACACGCTGGTGCCGGAGCCTGACAGCGCCCCGGTCAACGTGGCTCCGGCCGGGTTTCAGTTCGAGCTGCTGCCGGTGGGCATTCCCGCGCAAAACGATGTGCCGCAACTGGTCGTGCGGCAGGGAGGGCAATCGGTAGCCCTGGTGGACGGCGAGCGCTGGATCGCCCCCCTTGCCGAAGAGGTACGCAGCGCACTGTCCGTCGATCTCTCCCGGCGCCTGGACACGCAGGACATTGGCAGCGGGCTGCCGGCCGACGGCAAGCCGGTGCTGCGCATCAAGGTCGATCTGCGCCGCTTCGATTCTGCGCCGGGCAGCTACGCACTGATCGAGGCGACGTGGTCGGTGCGCCCATTGAAGAGCGGGACCGTGCTCACCTGCAGCAGTCGCATCGAAGAGAACGTAGGGCAGGGTTATGGCGGGCTGGTTGCCGGGCATCAGCAGGCCCTGGCGGAGCTGGCGGGGCAGATTGCCAGCGTCGCGCCGGCGCTGGTGGCGGGCAGTTCGGCGGCTTGTCCTACCCGGTGAAACCGCTGCCAGGGTGGGGCTGGCGATCCAAGCCTCACCCTATTTCTGCTAGTCTGCCGCGTTCCATGCAGTGCACGGCGGCGGACGCCTTGCGCTGGCAAATACGCATAACGGCGCCGGATCATGCAGGATATTCAAGACCAGGGTTCCCCCAACGATTACAGCCCGCAGGCGGTGGAATCCGCTGCGCAGCAGTATTGGAATGCGCAACGCGCTTACGAGGTGAAAGAGGATACCTCGCGGCCGAAGTTCTATTGCCTGGCCATGCTGCCGTACCCCTCCGGTGCGCTGCACATGGGCCACGTGCGCAATTACACGATCGGGGACGTGATCAGTCGCTTCCAGCGGATGAACGGCAAGAACGTGCTGCAGCCGATGGGCTGGGATGCGTTCGGCCTGCCGGCGGAAAACGCGGCGATCAAGAACAATACCGCGCCCGCCAAGTGGACCTACAAGAATATCGACCACATGCGCGACCAGCTCAAATCGCTGGGCTACGCCATCGACTGGTCGCGCGAATTCGCCACCTGCCGCCCGGAGTATTACCGCTGGGAACAGTTGATGTTCACCCGCCTGATGCGCAAGGGCATGGCCTACCGCAAAAACGCGGTGGTGAACTGGGACCCGATCGACCAGACCGTGCTGGCCAACGAGCAGGTCATTGACGGCCGCGGCTGGCGCTCCGGTGCGCTGGTGGAAAAACGCGAGATTCCGCAGTGGTTCCTGAAGATCACCGACTACGCGCAGGAACTGCTCGATGGTTTGGACACGCTGCCCGGCTGGCCGGATGCGGTCAAGACCATGCAGCGCAACTGGATCGGCCGCAGCGAAGGGCTGGAAATCCATTTCGCCGTTGAAAACGAAGCCGAGCCGCTGACCGTTTTCACCACGCGCCCCGACACCTTGATGGGGGTGACCTTCGTA
Organism: Dyella mobilis; assembly: GCF_016904945.1. Taxonomy (GTDB): domain Bacteria; phylum Pseudomonadota; class Gammaproteobacteria; order Xanthomonadales; family Rhodanobacteraceae; genus Dyella_B; species Dyella_B mobilis. The sequence goes on along the minus strand of NZ_JADIKF010000040.1, from coordinate 1,020,484 downwards.
TCGATTGCCGGCGAACATCCGCTGGCACTGAAGGCAGCCAAGAGCGATCCGAAGCTGGCTGCTTTCCTGGAGGAGCTCAAGCACGGCGGCGTGTCCGAAGCCGAGCTGGAAACCCAGGAAAAACGCGGCATGTCCACCGGTCTGTTCGCCATCCATCCGGTCACCGGCGACAAAGTGCCGGTGTGGGTCGCCAACTTCGTGCTGATGGGCTACGGCACCGGCGCGGTGATGGCCGTACCTGGCCACGATGAGCGCGATTTCGAGTTTGCGCATAAATACGGCTTGCCGATCAAGCAGGTGATTGCGGTCGAAGGCGCGGATGCCGACTACGATCCGCAGCATTGGAAAGACTGGTATTCCGACAAGACCCGCGCCGACATGCGCGTGGTCAATTCCGGCGAACTCGACGGCAAGAACTATCGCCAGGCCTTCGACTTTCTCGCGGAAAAACTGCAGGCGAGCGGCAAGGGCCTGCGCCGGGTGAACTGGCGCCTGCGCGATTGGGGCGTCAGCCGCCAGCGTTACTGGGGTTGCCCGATTCCGGTGATCTATTGCCCGAAGTGCGACGCGGTGCCGGTGCCGGAAGATCAGTTGCCGGTGGTGCTGCCGGAAGACGTGGCGTTCTCCGGTGTGCAATCGCCGATCAAGGCCGATCCGGAATGGCGCAAGACCACTTGCCCGCAATGCGGCGGCGCGGCCGAGCGCGAAACCGATACCTTTGACACCTTCATGGAGTCGAGCTGGTACTACGCGCGCTACACCAGTCCGGGTGCGAACGGTCAGGTCGACGAGCGCGCCAATTACTGGCTGCCGGTGGATCAGTACATCGGCGGCATCGAGCACGCGATCCTGCATCTGCTGTATTTCCGCTTCTATCACAAGCTGATGCGCGACGCCGGGCTGGTGAAGTCGGACGAGCCGGCCACCAATCTGCTGTGCCAGGGCATGGTGATCGCCGAGACGTTCTATCGCGAAAACGCAGATGGTTCGAAGGATTGGATCAATCCCGCCGACGTCGAAATTCATCGCGATGAAAAAGCGCGCGTGGTCGGTGCAGTGCTGAAGGCCGATGGTCAGCCGGTGCAGATCGGCGGCACCGAGAAGATGTCCAAGTCCAAGAACAACGGCGTCGATCCGCAGACCATGGTGGACAAGTTCGGTGCCGATACGGTGCGCCTGTTCTCCATGTTCGCCGCGCCGCCGGAACAGTCGCTGGAATGGAGCGAGGCGGGCGTGGAAGGCATGGCGCGCTTCCTGCGCCGCTTCTGGCGCGAAGTGATCACGCACGTCGGTCAGCCGGACCATCCCGAGGTCGATCCGGCTGCGCTCGATGCCGGGCAGAAGGCGCTGCGCCGCCAGCTGCACGAAACCATCCAGAAGGTCAGCGACGACTTCGGTCGCCGCCATGCCTTCAACACCGCGATTGCCGCGTTGATGGAGCTGCTCAACGCCGTCGGCAAATTCAGCGATCAGAGCGACCAGGGGCGCGCGGTGCGCCACGAAGTGCTGGAAACCATGGTGCTGCTGTTGAACCCGGTGGTGCCGCACGTCAGCCACGCGCTGTGGCAGGCGCTGGGCCATCCACAGCGTGTGCTGGACGACCAGCCCTGGCCGAAGGTGGATTCGCAAGCGCTGGTGCGCGATTCGCTGACCCTGGCCGTTCAGGTCAATGGCAAGCTGCGCGGTACCATCGAGGTGCCCGCCAATGCCTCCAAGGAAGAAGCCGAGGCGTTGGCGCGCGCCAATCCCAATGTCGCCGCTTTCCTGGATGGGCAGACGGTGCGCAAAGTCATCGTGGTGCCTGGCAAGATCGTCAACATCGTCGCAGGATGAGTTCATGAACCACCGCGTGCTCAAAGTCCTTTCGTTGCTGCCCCTGCTTGCTCTGGCGGCATGCGGCTTTCACCTGCGCGGCAGTGCCGCCTTGCCCAAGGGCATGGAGCGGGTGCACCTCACGGTCGGCGGCAACGGCGATTTCCAGCGCAAGCTGGTGCGCGCCCTGGTGGCGTCGAACGTCCAGGTCGAGGACAAGTCGGGCCCGGGCATTGCAGAACTGCACGTTCCCGCGCAGAACTTCAACGTGCAGACGCTGACGGTCAACGGCGTTGCGCAGGTGACGGAATTTGCCGTGCGCTTCCACGTCGTATTTACCGCGACGGATCCGGACGGCAAGCTCATCGTTCCGGACGAATCGATCGATCTGCAGCGCGAATACAGCTACGACGCCAGCCAACCGGTGGGTACGCAGGCACAGATGGAGCAAATCCAGGGCAGCCTGATCGACGACGCCATCCAAGCATTGCTGTTCCGCTTGCAGGCGGTGGCCAGGCATGGCGAGCAGGCGGCGGCCAAGGCTGCCGGTCCGTTGCCGGCCAACGCCAGCACGGTCGCGCAACCGCCGCAATATTCGCCGCCGATCGACTGAGTCGCATGCCGCTCAACCACGCACAGTGGCAGAAGGCGTTGGCTGGGGACAGCCTGAGCCCGGTCTACCTGCTTGCCGGCGAAGAATTGCTGGTGCTCGAGGCGGCCGATGCCCTGCGGGCGCAAGCGCGCAAGCTTGGCTACACCGAGCGCGACGTGCTGGACGTGGGTGCGCATTTCGATTGGGATGAACTGGCGCGCTCCGCCGCAGGCATGTCCTTGTTCGCCACGCGCCGCCTGCTGGACCTGCGCCTGCCGACCGGGCGGCCAGGTGTGGAAGGCGCCAAGGCGATCAACGAGTTCTGTGCCAATCCGCCTCCCGACGTCAGCCTGCTGATTACCGCGGTGGAATGGAGCAGCAAGCACGAAGGTGCCTGGACCAAACAGGTGGATGGCGCCGGCAGCATGGTGGTGTTCAATGCGCCGCGGTCCAACGAATGGCAAGCCTGGGTCGGCGCGCGGCTGGCTTCGCGCGGCCTGAGTGCGGCACCGGAGGCCGCGGCCTTGTTGGCCGAACGGGTGGAAGGCAATCTGCTTGCGGCCGCGCAGGAAATCGACAAGCTTGCCGTGCTGCACGGACAGGGCAGGATCGATGCGGCCGAGATGGAACATCTGGTTGCCGATAGCGCCCGCTACGATGCTTTCAAGCTCAGCGATGCCGCGCTCGGCGGCGATGGTGCGCGTGCCTTGCGCATTCTCGACGGGCTGCGTGCCGAAGGCGAGGAGCTGATCGCCTTGATGGGTTGGCTGGTCAATCAGCTTCAGCTCGCCATGCGCCTTGCCAATGCGCGGGATTTCGCCGCGCAAGCGCGGGCCGAGCGTCTGTGGCCGGCACGCGAACAGCTGTTTCGAAAAGCGCTGCGTCGCGCGCCGCGCGAGCACTGGATGCAGTGCCTGGCGCGCGCTGCGCGCATCGACCGCATCGCCAAGGGGCGCGAAGCGGGCGATGCCTGGCTGGAAGCCCAGCGCTTGATTGCAACCATGGCTGAGCCGCGGGCGGCCGGGGCGCTGGCATGATGAACAGGCACGACAAGTAGGAAGCTTGGCATGAATCCGCTCGCTATCTTCGGCGGTACTTTCGATCCGATCCACATCGGCCATCTCAGCGTCGCCTGGGAAGCGGCCGAACTGCTCGATGCCGAGGTGCGGCTGATGCCGGCGAGTGTTCCGCCGCATCGTTCGCCGCCTACCGCCAGTGCCGAGCAACGCGTGAGCATGTTGCGCGCCGCGCTGCGCGGGCAGACGCGCCTCAGTCTGGATACGCGAGAACTGGACCGCAGCGGCCCGTCCTACACGATCGATACGTTGTACGAGCTGCGCAGGGAATTTGGCGATCGTCCGCTGGTATTGCTGCTCGGGGCCGACGCCTTCGCCGGTCTGCGCAGCTGGCATCGTTGGCGCGACCTGTTCGATGTCACGCACGTCGGCATGTTGAACCGTCCCGGCATCGAAGCCTGCATTCCAATCGAGTTGGAGCGCGCCGTGGCGCCGCGTCGCACGGATGATTTCAGCATCATTCGCACGCAACCGGCAGGAAGGGTGATAGAGCTTTCCGTCACCCCGCTGGAAGTATCGGCCACGCGCATTCGCGAATTGCTGGCTGCGGGACGCGATCCTCGTTACCTGCTGCCCGCCGGGCTGTTCGACGATCCATCCCTGCTGGCACCTTATCGCGCTAGCTGACCCGGAACGCGACAAACCGCATCGCCACCGAATTCATGCAGTAGCGTAGACCGGTCGGTGCCGGACCATCGTCGAAGACGTGGCCCAGATGGCTGTCGCAGCCGGCACAGCTGATCGCCGTGCGGACCATTCCGTAGCTGGTGTCATTGCCTTGGATGACATTCTGCTTGGCGATCGGTTGCCAGAAACTGGGCCAGCCCGTGCCGGAGTCGAATTGCGTGGCCGCGTCGAACAGCGCCGTGTCGCAGCCGGCGCAGCGATACATGCCCTTGCTGTTTGGTTTTTCGTGCGGACCGCTGAATGCGCGTTCCGTACCGTTGCGGCGCATGACATTGAAAGCCGCATCGGAAAGGCGCTGATGCCATTGTTCGTCGGTCAGTACCAGCTTGCGTACGTTGCATGGACCCAGGTTGTGGCCGTCGTCGTCGGAAAAGCATTCCAGCAACAGAGTTTGTGCCGGTGACGCCGCCGGTGTGGCTGCAGCCGTCGTGCCGGTGCCTTTGCCGCCGGCAAACAAGCGAGCCGCCGACAGGCCGCCAACGGTGAACGCGGCACCGCCGCCCAGTACGGCGAGCAGGAAGCGGCGGCGATCCATGGCGAGGTTGTGAGAGATGGAAGTCACGTGAATCTCCTTAGGACCGCTCAACCGAAGGTGAAGGCGTAGGCGTACACGCCCGGATCGAGAAAAGTAATTTCGAAGTTGCGGTCGCCGGTACCGTGCGCCTGACGCACCAATTGGTAGAGCCGTTGTCCGGTGACGACGCCATTGCCGTCGGCGTCGGTATCGGCGCCGTGATCGTCGCCGGGCGCTTTGCCGTCAAGGGTGACGCGGAAGCGAACAGGCTTGCCGTCCTTGCCCGGTCCCAGCACCAGGTGCAGGTCGCGGCCACGAAAGCGATAGACGATGCTGCCGTCCGCGCGATTCAACGAGGCGCTTTGTGCTTCGACGGTCCAAAAACCCTTGAGCCCCCATTGATTCACCTCCAGCAAGGGCGCGCGATAATGATCCTCGTAGTCTTGCGATATCGGCCCACTCACGAAGTTCTTGCTTTTTGCATAACCCACATAGGTTTCCGGTGATCGGCTGACGTCGCCGGAGCCGGCCGCTTCTGCGCCCGTTGCACCGGGTTGCACGTAGCCGCCCGGCAGGTTCTGGTAGCCGGCTTCGGTCAACAGGCGGCGGATCTCGTCCTCGCTGGCGGTGTAGGCGCCTTCGCCATAGTGGTGCGCACGAATGTGCCCTTGTGCGTCGATGAAGTAATGCGCTGGCCAGTATTCGTTGTTGAAGCCTTTCCAGATCGCATAGTTGCTATCTACTGCAACGGGGTAGGTGATGCCGAAATGCTTGATCGCCTTGGCGATATTGGCGGGATCTTTTTCGAAGGCGAATTCCGGCGAATGCACACCGATCACCACCAGGCCGTGATCGCGATATTTCTGTGCCCAGGCATTCACATAGGGCAGCGAGCGAATGCAGTTGATGCAGGAATAGGTCCAGAAATCCACCAGTACCACCTTGCCGCGCAGCGATGCGGGCGTCAGCGGCGCGCTGTTGAGCCATTGGGTGGCCCCCGACAGCGAAGGCATTTCGCCTTCCACCGGCAAGGACTCTCCGGCCGAATGCGTGGTGGCCGCCGCCACGGGCGAGGGGCTTATGGCGTCGATCAGCTTTTGCTCGATGCTGCCGGTATTGGCCAGCGATGCGCGCGTCAGCCATCCGGTATCTGCACCCAGCGCCACCACGACAACTCCGGCCAGCACCAGCGCACCCAGTCCGCGGCGCGCCCATTCGCCAGCGCCAAGCGAGCGCTTCATCGCTGCAAATACGCCGCCGCCAACCAGTAGTGCGGCGGCGAGCGAAACCGCCGCGCCGCAGGCATAGGTGAGCAGCAGCAAGGTGGTTTGCACGCTAGCCCCTTTGAGTGCCGCACCGGTCAGCAACAATCCGAGGATGGGGCCCGCGCAAGGCGCCCACAGCAAGCCGGTGGCGATGCCTAGACCTGCGGACGACCACGCCGAATCGTGTTGCGCGTTCGAGCGCGAACTCAGCCGGTTGCCCAATGCCACGAACGGGCGGGTGAGCCATTGGGCTACGCGGGAAGAAAGCAGGGTGAGTCCAAGCAGCGCAAGCACTGCCATGGCGGCATAGCGCCCGTATTGGTTGGCGCGTACCGCCCAACTGCCGCCGACAGCGGCGAGCGTGGCTACCAGTGCGAAAGTGAGTGCCATGCCGATCAACATTGGCAAGCCGTTACGCGCGAATGGACGATCAGCTCGTGCGAATACGAAAGGCAGTACGGGCAGGATGCAGGGGCTGAGAATGGTCAGCACGCCACCTAGAAAGGCAAGGATCAGCAGGATCATCACGATGGCTCTCGGCTTGGTTTCTGACGGGGTATTCGCCACGCGGGGCGGAGCGGTTACGAGTGTGCGCCATTTTTTTTAGCGGTAACCAGTGCTCGAAACGCAACGAATAACGCTACATACGACGGCCCGGACGGCTCATGGCGCATTCTCCGACTTTCGATAGCTTGACCTTTGGTGACGCGTGGGTACTACTACGCGGGCTCCCAGCTCGGGAGCCAGGTAACCCGAAGGCCGTGTCGACCGAAACCATCCACGCCAGCGAACAGGCTGACCGGCAGCGGGCAGCATGGATGGCCGCCGCGCAAGCGGGCGACCAGCGCGCCTATGCGCGCCTGCTGACCGATTCGGTGGCCTTGATTCGGGCCGTGGCGCGAAGGCAGGGCGTGGCGGTAGATGCCTTGGACGATGTGGTGCAGGAGACGCTGTTGACGGTCCACCGCGTACGCCACACGTTCGATCCGACCCGTTCCTATGACGCATGGCTGGCGGCCATCGCCAGCCGGCGCGCGATCGATGCCTTGCGCAGCCACGGTCGTCGCGACCGGCGCGAAGTGCACGACGAGCGGGCTTACGACATGCATGCGGACCGCGACGATGCCAGTGCCGAAACCGAGCGCGCGCAGCAGGCCGGGCGCTTGCGCGAGGCGATTGATGCCCTGCCGCCGGGCCAGCGTGAGGCGGTCGAGCAACTCGGCTTGCGCGAGCGTTCGCTGGCCGAGGCTGCCGAGCACACGGGGCGCAAGACCGGTGCCCTGAAAGTTAATCTGCACCGCGCACTGAAGACGCTGCGTGACCGAATGAACGGAGAATCCTGAACCCGATGTCCGACGCAGCACGCCACGAAGCCCTGATCGACACGCTCGGTGCCGAGCTGACGCCGGTGCGGCGTCTGCCGCCGCCATGGCGGCGCGCGCTCGGCTGGCTGCTGGTGGTGGCAGTAATTGCCGCGGTGATGTTCATGCACTACGGCGCGCATACCATGCTGCATCGATGGGCCGCAGCGCCGGATCTTGGCTGGGCGGCCTGCGGCGCCGTGTTGACGGCGGTCACTGCCGTGCTGGCGGCCCTGGTGCTCGCCGTGCCTGGGCGCCCGACCGCCTGGGCGTGGCTGCCGGTGCCCAGCACCGTGCTGTGGATCGGCGCCAGCGGCCTGGGCTGCCTGCGCGCCCACATTCCCGGCATGCCGGTGATGGATCTGCACGGCGCCAACGACTGCCTGATCTTCATTATCAGTTTCTCGATTCCGCTGTCGGGCCTGCTGATCTGGCTGTTGCGCAGGGCTTGTCCGCTGCGGCCGGTCCTGACGGCGGTGATGGTCGGCCTGGCCAGCGCCGCCGCCTCGGCCAGCCTGCTCGAGATCTGCCACAACTTCGATGCCGCCGCGACGGATCTGCTGATGCACGCGCTGGCCGTCGCCATCGTGGTGGCCGCCAACGCGGCCATGGGCGGGCGCCTGCTTTCCAGGGCCTAGGGCGCAATCCGCTTGACGCCTGGTCATGGCTGGGCGGATATACTGCAGCCGCGCGATCCCGCGTTGTCGATATGCCTAAGAGGCCCCGACTCTTGACCACTACCCGCCATACCAAGGCCGTCACCACGGCCGCCCTGCGCAAGTCCGTCATCGCCGCACTTGAAGATCTCAAAGCCAAGGACATCCGAGAGATCGATGTACGCGGCAAAACCTCTATCGCCGACCTGCTCGTGATTGCTTCCGGCACCTCGGCACGCCACGTCAAATCCATCGCCGACGAAGTGGTCAAGTTCGCCAAACAGGCGGGCGTGATGCCGCTGGGTGTCGAAGGCGAGCGCGAAGCGGAGTGGGTGCTGGTGGATCTGGGTGACGTCATCGTGCACGTCATGCTGCCGCGCATTCGCGAGTTCTATGGGCTGGAGCGCCTGTGGACGGTGGGCGACCGCGACGCCCAGGGCGAAGCTGCCCTAGCCGGCTGAGAAAAACATCGGTATGCGCGCCCGCCTGATCGCCATCGGCGAACGCATGCCCTCGTGGGTTGCAGAAGGGTTTGCCGAATACCGCAAACGGCTGTCCCACGATTTGCCCCTCGAATTGATCGAGCTGAAGCCCGGCGCACGCGGCAAGAGCCGCGACGATGCGCGTGCGATGCACGATGAGGGCGCCTCGATACTGGCGGCACTGCCTCGAGATACCCACGTGGTTGCGCTGGATGGCCGCGGCAAGACCTGGTCGAGCGAGGAGCTTGCCGAACAGCTGGCCAGGTGGCGCATGGCCGGCCGCGACCTGGCGTTTCTGATCGGCGGCCCGGATGGCCACTCGCCCGACGTTTTGGCGCGTGCCGACCAAAAGTGGTCATTGGGTCCGCTGACACTGCCACATATGCTGGTGCGGCTGGTGCTGGCCGAGCAGCTCTATCGTGCGACGACGCTGCTCGCCGGGCATCCGTATCATCGCGCCTAGGGCACCTGAAAACCTCCGGCGTGCGTCTTTATCGCCACCGGAGTCGATATGGGCTTTTCCATTCATCAAGCCGGCATCCAGGATCTCGACGTGCTGGTGCCGCTGTTCGACGGTTATCGGCAGTTTTATCGACAACCCTCCGATCCCTCGCGTGCCCGCAGCTTTCTTGCCGAGCGTTTTGCCCATCACGAATCGGTGATCGTGCTGGCGCGCAGCGATGAGGACAGTGGCGTCGGCTTCGGTTTTGTCCAGCTCTATCCGCTGTTTTCATCGGTGCGTACGGTGCGCACTTATGTACTCAACGATCTGTTCGTATCGCCCCAGGCGCGCAGGCAAGGCGTTGCGAAGGCGCTGCTACTTGCTGCGGCTGATGGTGCGCGCGCACTGGGCGCGGCCAGCTTGTCGCTGACGACGGCGCTCGACAATCATCCGGCGCAAGCGTTGTACGAATCCCTGGGATGGCAGCGCGACCGCGAATTTTGCGAATATGCTCTCGTATTGCCATGAGAATGGAGCCGCAATGTGACAGTGACGTCGGAAAATATTGTTCGCAGCGGAGAGCCTAGTCGCACCGCATGGCGGGTAGCGGCCTTGCGCGCGGCACACCAGCTGCTGGATGAGCCGATCGTGCTCGATGATCCCGTCGCTTTGCCGATACTCGGGCGCGAGCGCGAAGCGGCAATGCGCGAGGATCCTTTCGAATACAACGATCCGCTATCGCGCGGCCTGCGGGCCGCTCTGGTGGTACGAAGCCGCGTTGCCGAGGACGAACTGGCGCACGCGGTGTCTGCAGGAGTGCGGCAATACGTGGTGCTCGGGGCCGGCCTGGATACGTTTGCGTACCGCAATCCGCATAGTGCGATCGGCTTGCGCGTGTTCGAAGTCGATCATCCTTCGACGCAGCAATGGAAGCGGCGATGCCTCGATGCCGCGGGTATCGCGCTGCCGGAAAACCTGACTTTCGCACCGGTGGATTTCGAGCGCGAAACATTGGCGCGAGGGCTTTCCGACGCGGGCTTTCGTGCAGACCTGCCGGCCTGCGTGTCCTGGCTTGGCGTAACGATGTATCTAACTGAGGACGCAATCATGCGCACCTTGGCGTTTGTGGCCAAGCTGCCTCGCGGTAGTTCGATCTGCTTCGACTATCGTCTGCACGAGTCCCTGCTCAATCCGATCGAGCGAGTCGTCGGCGAAATGATGGGGCAACGTGCGGCGGCCATTGGCGAGCCGTGGATTTGTGCCTTCCATCCGCAGGTACTGCAACGCCAGTTGCTGGCGCTGGGTTTCAGCGAAGCGGAAACCTTGGAGCCGGATGTGCTGAACCGCCGTTATTTGTTCCGACGCAAGGACGGATTGCGTTCGGGTGGACGCGTGATGTGCGCCAGAGTGTGAGCGGTTAACCCCGAAAGAACCGGGCGCCGCCACGTGGCGGCGCCCGGCCAATATTGCCTTACAGGCCGATGACGGTTTCAGCCTTCACGTACGGCAGGTTGTGAGCCTGGGCAACCGGCTCGCACACCACCTTGCCTTCGCACACGTTCAGGCCGTTGCGCAGATGAACGTCCTGCGCCAGCGCCTTCTTCCAGCCGTTGTTGGCCAGGGCCAGGGCAAACGGCAGGGTGACGTTGTTGAGCGCGAAGGTCGAGGTGCGCGCGACGGCGCCGGGCATGTTCGCTACGCAGTAGTGCACCACGCCATCGACCACGTAGGTGGGGTCCGAATGAGTGGTGGCGTGCGAGGTTTCCACGCAACCGCCCTGGTCGATGGCGACGTCCACGATCACGGAGCCCGGCTTCATGGTGCGCACCATGTCGTGGGTCACCAGCTTGGGTGCAGCGGCACCCGGCACCAGCACGGTGCCGATCAGCAGGTCGGCGCGACGTACCAGCTCTTCGATCGCCGAGCGGGTGGAGAACACGGTGGAGATCGAGGTGCCGAACTGCGTGGCCAGGCGCTTGAGCGCGTCGGCCGAGCGATCGACCACGGTTACCTTGGCGCCCATGCCCACGGCGATGGTGGCGGCATGGGTGCCGGACACGCCGCCGCCCAGGATCACCACTTCAGCGGCCGGCACACCCGGCACGCCGCCCAGCAGGACACCGCGTCCGCCCTGGGCTTTTTCCAGCGAATGCGCGCCGACCTGAGGAGCCAGGCGGCCTGCGACTTCAGACATCGGCGTCAGCAGCGGCAGCGCGCCATTGGCGGAGGTGACGGTTTCGTACGCAATACAGATGGCGCCGGAGGCGATCAGGTCGTGCGTCTGTTCGGCATCGGGGGCGAGATGCAGGTAGGTGAACAGGATCTGGCCCTTGCGGAGCTTCTTGCGCTCAACCGCCAACGGCTCCTTGACCTTCACGATCATGTCGGCTTCGGCAAAGATCTGGTCGGCATTGTCGACGATCGTGGCACCAGCGGCGACATAGTCGGCATCGCTGAGGCCGGCGCCGACACCGGCGTCCTTCTGCACCATCACTTGATGGCCGTTGTGCACCAGTTCCTGCACGGACGAGGGGACGAGGCCGACGCGGTACTCGTGGTTCTTGATCTCTTTCGGCACACCAATGCGCATGAATGTTCTCTCTCAAGTGGGTTTGCGCGCCGGCCCTCCCGGTCTCGCGCGGTTCGCAGTATGATCGAGACATTGCGCAATTTCTCGCTGATTAAGGCAGTGGTATTACCTATTTTTCGCATCCATTGCGACAAATTTGGATAAGCATAGAATTTATGACGACTCCTTCGCCCCCTTTGGACGAGCGCGACCGAGCCATCCTGCGACTGCTGCAGCAGGACGGTCGGTTGGCCAACATGGACCTGGCCCTACAGATAAATCTTTCGCCGTCCGCCTGCCTGCGCCGGGTAAAGCTATTGGAAGAGCGGGGGCTGATTTCCCGCTACGTGATGCTGCTGGACGAAAAGGCCGCCGGGTTGGCTGGTACGGCGTTCGTCCTGGTGACGCTCGATCAGCAGGGGCGCGCCGCGCTGGACGCCTTCGAGGCAGCCATCCAGCAGCACCCCGAAGTCACCGAATGCTGCCTGCTGGCCGGCGCGGCCGATTACATGGTGCGTGTGGCCTACGCCGACTCCGCCGATTTCGAGCGCATCCACACCGAGATCCTCACCCAATTGCCAGGCGTGGTGCGCGTGCAGTCGACGCTGGCGCTGCGTACCGTCAAGAAGACCACGGCGCTACCGGTGTGAATCGCGTGACCCGGTGACACCGCTCCGTTCCCTTGGCGCTCCCGTGCCTGACACGCCGTTTTGCCATCGATGAGGATGACCTGTGCTTTATCTCGCTTCGCAATCTCCGCGCCGCCGTGAACTGCTCGAACAAGCCGGCGTGGCCTTTTCGGTATTGAATGTGGATGTCCCTGAGCAGCGTGCTGACGGCGAATCGCCGCAGGATTACGTGCAGCGCGTGGCGCGCGACAAGGCGCGCGCCGGACTGGAGTGCCTGAAGGGCAACGATCGGGTTGATGCCATCGTGCTCGGCGCAGATACCGAGGTCGTATTGGACGGCGAGGTGTTCGGCAAACCGGTCGATGCGGCCGATGCGGGCGCCATGTTGCAGCGCTTGTCCGGGCGTACGCACGAGGTCATGTCGGCGGTGTGGCTGGCGGCAGTCGATCGGGAGCGGGGCGAGGTTTGCGTATCGCGCGTGCGCTTTGCCGCACTCGACGAAGCAGCGAGGGCAGCATACGTGGCCAGTGGCGAATCCTTTGGCAAGGCCGGCGCCTATGCGATCCAGGGCCTGGGTGCCACGCTGATCGAATATCTGGAAGGCAGCTATTCCGGCGTGATGGGTTTGCCGTTGTTCGAGACCGTGCGCCTGCTGAGAAACTTTCGCGCCGATATCACGGTGCCGCCAGCAGCGCGATGAAAGCGAACAGGTTGTAGACGCCGTGCGTAAGGATCGCAGGCCACAGCGATCCTGATTTCAGGCGCAGCCAGCACAGCACGACGGCTAGCAGGGTGAGGTTGGGCACGGCGTACCATTGGAAGTCCAGTCCGACCAGGTGCACGACGCCGAACAGCACGGCGCAAATGGTCACCGACCAGCGCACCGACAGACGTTGCATGAGCGCGGAAAGCAGCACCCCGCGAAACATCAGTTCTTCGATCATCGGACCGACGGTTACCGCGACCAGGCCAAGCGGCAGACGCAAACTACCCGAAGCCTGGCGGCTCAGTTCCTCGACGTTCTGCGTTACCGGATGGCCGTGCGCCAGCCATTGGGTGATGAACGCTCCGAGCGGCGGCATCACCAGGCCGACCAATAGCGCAATGACATACCAGCCCGCCGATGATGGCGCAGCCAACCCGAAACCGGGCGGCATGGCACGCGTCCACAGTGCGGGCCAGTTGCGCTGTACGAACGTGAGGATCAACAAGGTGATCAGCGGCAGAGCCACGACGACCAGCAGTGCGTTGCTGTCGGGCTGACGCAGCAAGGTCAGCGCGTGTTCGTGGGCTTGGGCTCGGGTCAGGTCCGGGTGGAGGATTCTTTGCGCCAGGCCGACGATCAGGCTGACCAGGCCGCCTGCCGCGATCTGCAGCAAAAAATACGCGGCAATCAGCGCCAGTGCGTAACCGACGTTTGGCGCGCGAGGCGTGTCGTCGAGCGGCTGCGGTCGTTGCTTGCGCAGGTTAATGGGCCATGCCGCCACGTTGCACCGTTTCAGCCGGCCAGCATCGCGCGACCCAGTCCCATCGCTGCCATGACCACCAGCGCCCCCCATCCCAGCATGCCGACCATGTACCCCGGTCCGCGCTTCTTGGCATCCCGCAAGTACGACAGCGCGTACCAGACCCGGCCGACTACCCAGACGAGGCCTGCAATGCCCGCCGCCAGGACATAGCCATAGTGGGCAGCGACCCACAGCGTGGGCAGGAACATCACGGTGCTTTCCAGCGTATTCATCTGCACGCGGTAAGCGCGTTCAAATGCAGGATGCCCGCTTATGGCCGGGGCCTCGATCCGGTATTTCCCGCGGGCATGTCCCACGGCGAACATGGTGCCGAACTGCAGGATGGCGGCCAGCAAGGCAACCAGGGCGGGAAGGTTCTGGATCATGGTCGAGTCAGTGCAGGCAGGTGATGTCACTGTAGCGGTTTGGTGCGATGCTGTGGGGCATGGCCGGAGGTGCCGGCTGGCACATTGACGACGCAGCAGCTCGGAGGGCGTATGGACTGGCAGAAAGGCGAGCAGAGCGAGAATGTCGAAGTCGATAGTGGCGGAGGCGGGGGTGGCAGAGGGTTTGGTGGCGGGCGCATGGGGATCGGGGGGTTGATCATCCTGGCCTTGCTGGGCTGGATCTTCTTCAAGAACCCGCTGGCCTTGCTGGATCAGGGTGGCGGGCAGCCCGGGGCTTATGCGCCGAACAGCCAGCCCGTGCAGGTGGATCCGCAACAGAAGGCGTTTGTCTCGCACATTCTTGGTTCCACCGAAAAAACCTGGGGCGACATCTTCGCCGGCATGGGTCGCACTTATACCGATCCCAAGCTGGAGCTGTTCAGTGGCGGGGTGAATACCGCGTGCGGTGCAGCGTCTACGGCGGTGGGGCCGTTCTATTGCCCGGGCGACCAGAAGATTTATCTGGACCTGGATTTCTTCCGTGAACTGGGCACGCGTTTCCACGCCAGTGGCGACTTCGCGCGTGCCTACGTGATTGCGCACGAAGTCGGACATCACGTGCAAAACCAGCTCGGCATCTTTGCCAAGACCAGCCAGCTGCAGCGGCAGGGCGCGCGCATGGAAGGCGCGGATGGACTGTCCGTGCGGCAGGAACTACAAGCCGATTGCTTCGCCGGCGTATGGGCCAACCGCACGCAGCAGCGCCTGCAGTGGTTGCAGCCCGGTGACGTGGAGTCGGCACTCAATGCCGCCAGCCAGATCGGCGACGACACCTTGCAACGCGAGGCGCGCGGTACGGTGGTGCCGGATTCGTTTACGCACGGCACCTCGGCGCAGCGCGTGAAGTGGTTCAAGACCGGACTGCAGAGTGGCGACATTCAGCAGTGCGACACGTTTAGCGGGGCGCTTTGATCGCAGTGGCACGCAGCACGGGCGCAATCGACGCACCATGGCCCAACCCTGCCTGCACTGCGGTACCTGTTGGGCGAGTTTTCGCGTGACGTTGCATTGGCTGGAAACCGCATCCCAGGTGGGCGAGGGAGGCGCTTGCGCTTGCTGAAAAGCTCGACCGGCACCGTCTGGCCATGCTCGGCACGCAAGCAGCTCACCCTCGTCAAATTGCGCTGGGTGGCGTCATCGGGCAACAGGTACGTTGCACGATCTATCTGCAGCGTCCGACCGTGTGCCGCGACGTGGAGTCATCCTGGGAGCCCGGCATCCACAACCCACAATGCGACAGAGCGCGTCCTGCCGCCAAATCAAGAAGACTGGTTGGCAAAAGACAGTCGTTTCGTACGCCTCGCACCTGTCGCTTCAACGTGCGACTGATGTTGAAGCATCGTCCTGAAACGCCAGTACGAACTGATGCAATTCGCTTTCGCTGACGTCGGAGACTGCAACGTAATGCACGCGGTCTGCGGTCCAGCAGATTACGTTGTAGCCGTGCCATTGCGTCGCTTCTTCAGCGGCGGATCCCGACGAAGCGGGCCACTGATAAAGATTGATGATGTGCAGTCGCCGCTTGTAGATCAGCGCGGCCACGCTGTGGCCTTCCAGCGCATCCAGGCGACCGCCTATCAATGGAAAGCCTTCACTCACCAGATCTTTCACGCGTGGCGCGAAGTCGAGCTTGCCGTCGAACCAGGGTTTCACCGTGTGCTGGTCGGTCGATACCACATCCATCAAATGCTCTGGCTGCATCGAGCGGATGTGACTGGAGACGACATCGCTGATTTCGGTGTTGGTGCCTGCATCCTGGCGTTGCGAGACGTAGAACCATGCCGGCGCAGTCAGCAATAGCGCAGCGACGAATCCTGCCGCCATGGCCAGGGCGACCGGTGGACGGCGCAGTTTGGTAGCCGCTGCGGTGGGGGCGGACGCGGTCGGTGTCCATGCCTTGCGCAATGCATCCGGCGCGCGGCGATAGAGCGCCGGTTGCGCCATGGCCTTGCTCAGCTTGGCGAATTCCGCATAGCTGGCCGCGCAGGCTGCGCATTCTTGCACGTGACGGGTAATCGCCAGGCTTTGCGCGGCATCCAGCTCGTCGTCGAGATAGGCATGCAGAAGCAGCCTGGCGTCATGGCACATCATGACGGCGCGCCTCCGTGGAGTGAGAAGTGAGTTCCAGCCTGAGCCGTTCGCGTGCGCGTGCGAGGCGCGACATGACGGTGCCGATCTTCTGTCCGGTAATGGATGCGATTTCCTTGTACGAACATTCTTGCAACTCCCTCAGCACAATGGTCTCGCGCAAGGCATGCGGCAGCTTTTCCAGCGCGCGTTGCAGGGAGTCGACATCCAGTGCAAGCAAGGCACGCGCTTCGGGAGTGGGTTGATCGTCGGCCGGCACGTGCACGTCGTCGTCGAAGGCTTCGCGAGCGCTATCGGGCAGCGTCTTCATGCGCAGGGAATAAAAGGTGTTGCGCACAATGGCCAGCAGCCACGTGCGCGCATCGCTGCCGTGGAAGCTGGCGTAATAGCGGAATGCGCGCAGCAGCGCTTCCTGCACGACATCCTGGGCGTCCGCATCGTCCCGGGCCAGCCAGCGCGCAAGGTTGTAGGCCGCATCCAGGTGCGGCAAAACCACTCCCTCGAAGCTCGCGCTTGCGGTAGCGGGCAGGTCAGGTGGATGGTCGTGAATATTCACTGGCATAAGCCTTGATACCGCGCTTGCCGCGACTTTATTCCCTGCTGGCAAAAGGCGGAATAGGCGGACTGGAAAGCGGGTAATGCCAGTGAAGGCCGCAACGGGCGGCCCGCTTCCAGGTGGAGTATTGGACTATGCAAGACACCCCCGACAGTCGACGGCAGTTCCTCAAATGCATGGCCTGGGCCGGAGCCGGTACGGTCTGGCTGATGAAAGGCGGCGTGCTGCATGCCCAGCCGCTGGGCGGCGATCAGGCAGCGGCGAAAGATGCCAGCTTCAGTTTCGTGCAGATCAGCGACTCGCACATCGGTTTTCACAAGGCGCCGAACGCGGATGTGGCCGGCACCTTTCGGCAGGCGCTGGCGCGGGTGAACGCGGAAGCTTCGCGTCCGGCGTTTCTGCTGCATACGGGCGATCTCACGCACTTATCCCGGCCTGAAGAATTCGACACCCTGGCGGGATTGATGCAAGAGGCGCGTGTTGGGCGCACTTTCTACGTACCGGGCGAGCACGACGTGATCGGCGATAGCGGTGCCGAATTCTTTCGCCGCTTCGGCGAGCGCCAACAGGCGGGCGGCTGGTACAGCTTCGATCACGGCGGTGTCCATTTTGTCGGCTTGATCAACGTGCTCAATCTGAAAGCAGGCGGCCTGGGTTCGCTTGGCACTGATCAGCTTGCGTGGCTGAAGAACGATCTGGGCGGCCTTTCCGCCTCCACGCCGATTGTGGTGTTTGCGCACATGCCGCTGTGGCCGTTGTATCCGCCATGGGGCTGGGGCACGGACGATAGCGCCGAGGCGCTGGTGCATTTGCGGCGCTTCGGGTCGGTGAGCGTGTTGAACGGACACATCCACCAGATCCAGCAGAAGGTGGAGGGCACCATCACCTTCTACACCGCGCGCTCAACTGCCTATCCGCAGCCGGCACCGGGTGAAGGCCCTGCTCCCGGTCCTTTGGCGAGCGTGCCGCCGGATGCCTTGCATCGCTACATCGGCGTTCGCGATGTACGCCACGTGCAGGGCAAAGAGCGCCTGGCGATCACTGACGAGGCTTTGTCGCGATGAGCACCGTCATCAAGGCTTTGGCGTTTGCGTTCGCGTTGACGGTATTGCTGTGCGCTGTCGAGGCGTCAGCGATGACCGCAAAGGCATCATCATCCAACGGCGCGAGGACCTATCAGGTCGCGATCCGCAACTTTGCTTTCGAGCCGGGAACCATCACGGTGCCGGCTGGTGCCACCGTGGTATGGGTCAACCAGGATGAGGAGCCGCATACGGTGACCAGCGCCGGATCGGGCTTTGCCTCATCCAAAGCGCTGGATACGGACGATAGGTACGAGGCGATCTTTTCCAGGCCGGGAACGTATACCTACTACTGCTCGATCCACCCGCACATGGTGGGCACGATCATCGTGCAGTAGCGGCGGCTTCCTGCGTATCGAAGCGGTAGATATCCATCGCCAGGAAGCCCAGGTCGATGCCGGCATCGATGCGTCGAACGGCAGCATCTTCACCGGCTGCACCGAGCGCCACGTAGAGCGGCAACAGATGCTCGTCGGTCGGATGCGCGTGTTCGGCAAACGGCGCCTGGCGGCGGTAGTCGAGCAGGGCATCGATATCGCCGGCCTTCATCTTTTGCTCGAGCCAGCCGATGAAGGGGCGTACATAAGGGGCTTCGCGCTCCTCGCTATACCCGGCGCGGAAATCGTGCAGGTTGTGGGTGATGCTGCCCGAGCCGATGATCAGCACGCCTTGCTCGCGTAACGGTGCCAGCGCGCGGCCGACGGCGTACTGATGCGCCGGCCCCAGGTTGGACTGGATCGACAAAGGCACCACCGGAATATCGGCCTGCGGATAAAGCAGGCGCAACGGCACCCACGCACCGTGATCAAGGCCTTGGGCTCGGTCGAGCCGGGGCGCGAGTCCGGCGCGATCGAGCAACTGCGCAACCTGCAGGGCAAGTTCGGGCGCGCCGGGCGCAGGGTAGCGAATCGCAAACAGTTCGCGTGGAAAGCCGTAGAAATCGTGGATGGTTTCCGGCTGTGGCGAGCCGCCTACGGTCGGCTCGTGCGCGAGCCAGTGAGCCGTGGCAATCACGATGGCTTTCGGGCGCGGCAACTCGGTCGCCAGTTCGGCCAGACGCTCACCCACCTTGCCTGGATGCAAGGCAGTCATCGGCGAGCCGTGCGAAATATAGAGACTGGGCAACGTATTCATGGTGACCGCTCGGGGAGGCGCTTCCCTGCAAGTATGGGCCACGTTGCGTTTTTGCAGCGGCAACGAGGCGAAACGCATCGTTGCCTGCTGCGAAACAATCAAAGCTTATTTGCGACGCGGCGGCTTGCCGCCACCATGGCCGTGCGGACGCGGTTTGCCGGCGTGACCGCGCGCGTTCGCGGGTCGGAAGCCCTGCTTGCGTGGCGGGCGTTCGCCACCGCCATCGTCGTTGCCGTCCCACTCAGTGATGTGCAGCATCTGCTGGTTCACCCACACCTTTTTCAGATGCTGGAAGGTCTCGGCGGGCATGCCGTCGGGCAGGTCGATCAGGCTGTAGTCGCCGCGGATGCTGAGGCGGCCGATGAATTGGCTTTCCAGGCCCGCTTCGTTGGCGATGGCACCGATGATGTTGCCGGGTTTGACGCCGTGCTCGTGCCCCACCTCGATGCGATAGGTGCGCTTGCCGGCTTCCGTGGCATGCGGGCGCACCTGGCGAGGTGCGAAGTCGCGCGGTTCGCTGTCGCGATGGCGCGGCGGCCGGCGCGTATCGCCTTCCTGCGCGTGACTGGGGCGCGGCTCGCGCTCGCGAACGTGTTCGCGCTTGGCCGGCGGCTCCATCAACAGCGGGCGATCGCCTTGCGCGATCCGTGCAAGGGCAGCGGCGATTTCGATCGCCGGAATATCGTGTTCCTGTTCGTACTGCTCGATCAGCTGCTGGAATTGCTCCAATCCGCCGATTGCCAGCGTATCGCTGATGTTCTGCTTGAAGCGTGCGATGCGGCGGTCGTTGACGGCCTCGACGGTAGGCAGCTTCATTTCCTCGATCGGCTGGCGCGTGGCGCGCTCGATCGCGCGCAGCATGCCTTTCTCGCGCGGCGTTACGAACAGGATGGCTTCGCCGCTGCGTCCCGCGCGGCCGGTGCGGCCGATGCGATGCACGTAGCTTTCGGTGTCATAAGGGATGTCGTAGTTCAGCACGTGGCTGATGCGTTCCACGTCCAGGCCGCGTGCAGCGACGTCGGTGGCGACCAGGATGTCCAGCTTGCCATCCTTGAGCTGCTGGATGACACGCTCGCGTTGCGGCTGTGCGATGTCGCCATTGATCGCGGCGGCGGCCAGGCCGCGCGCCTGCAGTTTTTCGGCTAATTCTTCCGTGGCCTGCTTGGTGCGCGCGAAGATGATCATCGCGTCGAACGGTTCCGCCTCGAGGATACGCGTCATCGCATCGAGCTTGTGCATGCCGCTTACCCACCAGTAGCGCTGGCGGATATTGGCAGCCGTGGTGGTGGCGGCCTTGATGGTGACTTCCACCGGATCCTTCAGATGCTGCTGGGCGATCTTGCGGATCGGCGGCGGCATGGTGGCGGAGAACAGCGCCACCTGACGCTGCGGCGGAGTGGCCTGCAGCACTTTCTCGACATCGTCGATAAAGCCCATGCGCAGCATTTCATCGGCCTCGTCCAGCACGATGAAACGCAGCTCGGAAAGATCGAGCGTGCCGCGATCGAGATGATCGATCACGCGACCCGGCGTACCGACCACGATGTGCACGCCGCGGCGCAAGGCATGCAGCTGCGGTCCGTAGCTTTGTCCGCCATAGATCGGCAACACCTGGAAGCCAGGTATGTGCGAGGCATAGCGTTGGAAGGCCTCGGCCACCTGGATGGCCAATTCGCGCGTTGGCGCCAGCACCAGCGCCTGCGGCTTGCCGGGGCGCATTTCGATGCGCGAAAGAATCGGCAGCGCAAAAGCAGCTGTTTTACCGGTACCGGTCTGCGCCTGGCCCAGAACGTCGCGCCCTTCCAACAGCGGCGGGATGGTGGCGGCCTGGATCGGCGATGGCGATTCGTAACCCACGTCGGACAAGGCGCGCAGCACCTCCGGCGTGAGCGCAAGCGCAGAGAAGCCAGCGGAGGCCGGAGCGGAGTCGGAAGACGGGGACGACATGGGGAGACCTCGACGTGGCATGCACGGATGCATGCAGGAGAATAGTCACTATTGTATCAGTCCCTGACGGCCATACCCTTATTGGCTGACGCGTTTATAGGGAAAAGGCCGTGAAAGATCGCTTGAAAGACCGTATTGCCCTGGTGACGGGGGCTTCTTCGGGGATTGGCGAAGCCACCGCACTGGCCTTGGCCGAGCAGGGGGGCAAGGTCGCGATCGCCGCAAGGCGCAAGGACCGGCTGGAGCAATTGGCTGCCAAGCTGGCCGATCTCGGTGCCGAGCCCTTGGTGCTGGCTGCCGACCTGACGCGCGAAGCCGAGGCGCAGCGCATCGTGAGGGAGACGGAGGCGCGCTACGGACGCCTGGATATCCTGGTCAATAACGCCGGCGTGATGTATCTGGAGCCCGTGGCCGAAGCCGATCTTGGCCGTTGGCGCAGCATGCTGGAGCTGAATGTGCTCAGCCTGATAGCTTCCACCCAGGCGGCCCTGGGCGGCATGCGCGCGCGCCGCGAAGGGCACGTGGTGAACGTGTCCTCGGTGGCCGGGCGCGTTGCCAATCCCATGGCGGCCGCTTATGCGGCGACCAAGTTTGGCGTGGTGGGATTCTCCGAGTCGCTGCGGCGCGAGGTCTACAAAGACAATATCCGGGTCAGCGTGATCGAGCCGGGCATGGTGGATACCGAATTGCGCCAACACGTTGCCCACGAAGCCAGCCAGCGTGCGGTGAATGTACGTGCCGGCGAAATGCGCCAGTTGCAGGCTGAAGATATCGCCGATGCGATTCTGTTTTGCGTGACGCGTCCGGACTACGTGTGCATCAACGAGGTGTTGATGCGCCCGACCGACCAGGAACGCTGAGCGCGTGGTTGCCCTTCCTCGTTTGCAAACGCTGCGCACGCGTATTCGCCTCGCTGAGGAGTCGGATGCGGCCATGTTGCTGCAGTATCGCGTTGAAAACCGCGCGCACCTGGCGCCGTGGGAGCCTTTGCGCGAATCGGAGTACTACACGCTGGGGCATTGCACGAAGACCATCGTCGAGGGCCGCACGCTCGCCAGCCAGGATCGCGGCTATCCGTTGATCGTCGTCGATCCGGACGACCGGCGCATTCTGGCGACTGTCACATTTGCCAATGTCGTGCGCGGAGCATTCCAAGCCTGCCATCTAGGCTATGGCGTTGCCGTGGATGTGCAAGGGCAGGGACTGATGCGGGAAATTCTTGGGCCCGGCATCGCCTGGGCCTTCGGTGAGCTCGGCGTGCATCGGGTGATGGCCAATTATCTGCCGCACAACGAGCGCAGCGCGAGGCTGCTCGCATCGTTGGGTTTCGAGCGCGAAGGCTATGCCAAGCGCTATCTGCAGATTGCCGGCCAGTGGCAGGACCACGTGCTTACGGCATTGGTGCGCCCCGACGAGTGATGCCGCGGGTTGGGTTACCCCAGCCCGCGGAAACCAGCGGCGACGTTACGCTTTCGCGGCCGGCCTGCGACCGCGCGGGCGCCGCTTGCGATTGCCCATGGCGTGGTCGCCACCGCCGTTGTTCTGTTGCGCATGTCCATGCGGGCGATGCGATGAGTTGCCTTGCCGTTGCGGCCGCTGCTGCGGTTGACGCTGTCCCTGTTTCGGGCGCGGCGCCTGCGCATCCAGGCGCAATGGCGAGGACAGCTCAAAACCCGGCACTTCGCTGATGGCGATGTCCTGGTTGAGCAGTTTGCGGATGTCGCGCAGCAGGCCCGATTCTTCGTGGCTGACCAGCGACAGCGCCACGCCTTCCGCACCGGCGCGGCCGGTGCGGCCGATGCGGTGCACGTAGTCTTCGGCGACCATCGGCAGGTCGAAGTTGATCACGATCGGCAACTGGTCGATATCGATACCGCGTGCGGCAATATCGGTGGCGACCAGCACGGTGGTGCGGCCGTTCTTGAAGTCGGACAGAGCGCGCGTACGTGCGTTCTGGCTCTTGTTGCCGTGGATGGCGGCGGCGCGCAGGCCCGATTGCTCCAGGTAACGCACCAGCTTGTCCGCGCCGTGCTTGGTGCGGCTGAACACCAGCGTCTGGCGACGGCTCTCTTTGCTCAGCACGTGCAGCAGCAGATCGCGCTTGCGCGAGGCGTCCACCGGATGCACCTGGTGGCTAACAGTCGTCGCCACGCTGTTGGCCGGCGTTACCGAGACTTCGCGTGGCGAGTGCATGAACTGCATGGCCAGCGACTTGATCTCCGGCGCAAAGGTGGCCGAGAACAGCAACGTCTGGCGTTGTCTCGGCAGGGCGCTGACGATGCGCTTCAACGAGGGCAGGAAGCCCATGTCGAGCATGCGGTCGGCTTCGTCGAGCACCAGCACCTCTACGCCGCTGAGGTCGATCGTGCGCTGCTGCATGTGATCGACCAGGCGACCGGGCGTGGCGATGACGATGTCGACGCCTTTGCGCAGCGTCTGGATTTGCGGGCCCATGCTGACGCCGCCGAAGATCGCCGTGTTGCTGACGCGCAGATGTTTGCCGTAGACGCGTACGTTGTCGAGGATCTGTGCGGCCAGCTCGCGCGTGGGCGTCAGTACCAGTGCGCGGGGGCGGCGGATGCCGGGCTGCGAACCCTGGGACATGCGCTGCAGCAACGGCAGCGAGAAGGCGGCGGTCTTGCCGGTGCCGGTCTGTGCGGCGGCCAGCAGATCGTGGCCTTCCAGCACCACCGGAATGGCGCCAGCCTGGATCGGCGTGGGTTCGGCGTAGCCCTGATCGGCGAGCGCGCGCAATAACGCGGGCACCAGGCCCAGCGATTCGAATGACATGAAGTACTCCAGTGTGCAACCCGGAGCCTTGATGCAGAACCGCGTTGCCGTGTTGATAAATAGTGGCTGGGTAGGGGAAAACGTACCGCCCGGACGGGCGTACCCAGTCGCACAGTATACATGAACGATGGACTTCCCGTCGGCATGCCTTTTTTAACGTGCTAGCCTCCGGCCATCACACCCTGGGAGCGCCACGTGTCCGTCCTGTCAGCCTTGCGCGAGTTGAACCACGAGCAACGGCACACCGTGTTGGCGAGCTTCCTGGGTTGGATGCTGGATGCATTCGATTATTTCATCTTCACGTTTGTGATCGTCGGTATCGCGAACGAATTCCACGTCGATCGCACCCGGGTCACACTGGGTATCTGGCTGACCCTGGCGGCGCGCCCGGTGGGTGCGTTCCTGTTCGGGCGCCTGGCCGATCGGTTTGGCCGCAGGCCGGTGCTGATGATCGACGTGATCCTGTTTTCGGTCTTTGAGCTGGCTACCGCGTTTTCGCCCACCATCACCGCCTTGCTGGTCATGCGCTTTTTGTTCGGCGTCGCAATGGGCGGCGAGTGGGGCATTGGCGCGTCGCTGGTGATGGAATCGATCCCGCCCAAATCGCGCGGCCTGGTCTCGGGCCTGCTGCAAAGCGGCTATCCCTGCGGTTTCTTTCTCGGCGCCCTGGTGAACTGGCTGCTGGTGGATCACATCGGTTGGCGCGGCTTGTTCGTGGTGGGCGCGGTGCCGGCCCTGCTGGTGCTGTACATCCGCCACAAGGTGCCTGAATCCCCGGCGTGGAAGGCCAGCCAGGCCGAGCATGGCAAGCGCGGTCTGGTCGATGCCATGCGTGGCCACTGGAAACTGGCGATCTACCTGATGTGCCTGATGGCGGCCTTCAACATGTTCAGCCACGGGTCGCAGGACATGTATCACACCTTCGAGGAAGTGAACCTGCATCTGCCGACCGGCTCGAGCATCGCCTTCGTGCTGGTGGCCCTGCTCAACCTGGGTGCCCTGGTCGGCGGCATCTGTTTTGGCGCATGGTCGGAAAAGATCGGCCGGCGCCGGGCCATGATCCTCTCGGCGTTGCTGGCCATTCCAGTCATTCCGCTGTGGACCTATGGCGGCTCCTTTTTGCTGCTTGGGTTGGGCGCGTTCCTGATCCAGGTGATGGTGCAAGGCGCCTGGGGTGTGGTGCCTACCCACCTGAACGAGCTGTCGCCCGACGCCGTGCGCGGCACCTTGCCGGGTTTTGCCTACCAGATGGGCAACCTGATTGCGGCAGGCACGGCCACCGCCCAATCCTGGCTGGCCGGCAAGGATGGACTGGCCCTGGGTCTGCCCCTGGTGATGTCGCTGTGGATCGCGGCCGTGGCGATCGTGCTGGCCTTGCTGGTCTGGTTGGGGCCGGAGGCGCGCGGCGTAGGCTTCGGCCAGCGCGGCAACTGATAGAATCGGTCCTTTCGCTTCTATCGAGAGACAGGCAATGAAGGCTGGCAAGGACAAGGTCATCGCACTCCACTACACGCTTACCGTGGACGGCGAGAAGGTTGAAAGCTCGCACGACACCGGGCAGCCGTTGTGGATACTGCTGGGCCACGGCCAGTTGATTCCCGGGTTGGAAAAAGCCCTGGACGATCATGCCGCCGGCGATACGCTGCAGGTGGAGATCGAGCCTGCCGAAGGTTACGGCGAGCGCCAGGAAAACCAGGTCCAGCGCGTGCCCAAGAAATATTTCCAGGACGCCAAGCATCTGAAGCCGGGCATGGTGACGGTGCTGGCGCTGAAGGAGGGCGGCCAGCGCGCCGTGACGGTGCACAAGGTCGGCATGAGCACGATCGACGTGGACCTCAATCATCCGATGGCCAGCAAGACGCTGAACTTCGACGTGGCGATCCAGGAAGTGCGCGAGCCGACCGAAGAAGAACTGCAGCACGGCCACGCGCATCCGCCGGGTGCCGAAGCGCACTAAGCCGCTTCCCGCAGACAAGCCAACGGCGCCCTTGGGCGCCGTTGCTGTTTTTGCGTTACGTGAAAATCAAACCAGCACGATCTGCACATCCACATTGCCGCGCGTAGCGTGCGAATACGGGCAGATGTCGCGATGGGCGATATCCACCAGCTCCTGCGCAACCGCGCGATCGATGCCTGGCAGGCTCACTTCCAGCTTTACGGCGATGCCAAAGCCGGTAGGTTCGCGCGGGCCGATGCCGACGTGGCCGGTGACCGAAGCTTCCTTCAGCGTCACCTTCTTCTCGCGTGCCACGTAGCGCACGGCGCCTTCGAAACACGCCGAATAGCCGGCGGCAAACAACTGCTCCGGATTGCTGCCGTGGCCGCCGGGGCCGCCGAGTTCCTTCGGCACCTTCAGGTCGAAATCGAGTACGCCATCGCTGCTGTGGATGTGGCCTTCACGGCCGCCTTTGGCGGTGGCGGTGGCGGTATAGAGGATCTTGGCTGGGTTGCTCATGGTCTTGGTCTCATTCGTCGTCGGAGGGGGCGGCCAACTGCGCCGCGAGGGATTTGAGTTCGTCGCGCAGGCGCACGAATGCGTCCACGGACATGCAGAGCCGGTCAGCCAGGCAGCGCGGAATATCCGCCGCGCGCTCGTGCAATTTGCCGCCGGCATCGGTCAGGGAGATTTCCACCTCGCGCTCGTCGCTCTGGCGGCGGCGACGTGCGACCAGGCCGGCCTGTTCCAGGCGCTTGAGCAGCGGGGTGAGGGTGCCCGAATCCAGTTGCAGGCGGGCGCCCAACTCGCGCACCGTCAGCCCGTCGCGTTCCCACAACACCAGCATCACCAGGTATTGCGGATAGGTCAGGTCCATTGCTTCCAGCAAGGGGCGATACGCAGCCGTCATGCGCCGCGAGGCCGCATACAGCGCGAAGCAGAGCTGTTCGTCCAGAAGCAGAGAGGGGTGGATGGGTGTCTTCATGGCAGTAACGTTAGCATCAAATTTAATTGTGAACAATATAAATTTCGTGAAGGCCGTATTGGAGTCATCAGGTGGCCTGGTCTAGGGGCTGTTGACGAGTCCGGCAAACAGGATGCGATCGTTGGAGCGATCGCCGATGGTCAGAAAGAATGGCCGGTCGACCACCATGGAAAACGGCGGGCGCGGAGCCCGTATGGCGGCAGCGACAGCGATCACCGAGGTGGCCGCCGACGCCTCGGTGGACACCTCGTCCATGGCGAACGCGGTTTTGTGCACGATTTCGCTGATCTTCAAAGGGTGCCCTTGCACGATGCCGTTGAACTGCGCCGCATCGGAAAAGGGGCGGTGCATGCCAAGTGCTTGCAACTCGCGCGACAGCGTCGTGGAAAAGCTCGATTTCAGCTTCGGCACCTGCAGCGAGCCGGGAGTCCGCTGCAGCGTGTTGAGCATCGCTTTCCAGGATGTTTCGTCGATGGATGCAAGCCAGGTGTGAATATCGAGGTTCTGCCTCGGCAGGAATACGGTCATCACCAGGTGATCGTTGCCGCTGTAAGGCAGCCGGATGATCTGGCCGCTGTCGTTCTGGGCGTAATCGAACTTGTTGGCCTGGAACATGGTTTCGACATCGGCGGTCTTGCCGCCGGCGAAATGGAAAGGCCGTGGCTTGGTATTGTTTTTGTCGAACGGCAATTGCCAAGTGCCTTTGAAATAGAGCACTGCCGTCAGCACGATGCCGGTCTCGGGCGCCTGATCCAGCACCTGGGTGATCATGCCGTGCGTATGCTGGCTCACGAAGTCGTTGATGGCGGCGGGCGCGGCCTGCGGGCTGGTGCTTTGCACGTGAACGCCAGGCAGGCCTTCGGCAAAGGAAGGCTGCAGCTTTTCCACCGGCGCCACCCAGATATCCATGGCCGATTGCGCGGAACCGAGCGAAGTGTTGTCGATACTCTGGTAGGAGCCGGTGAGCGCAACGATTTGCTGCTCCGTTTCCCCTTCTGCTCCCGTGGCTACGGCGGCCAGCGCCGTTCGTATGTTGCGCGGAGCAATGATCACGTTGCTGTCGGGGTGCTCGGCGCTGACGCGCTTGAGCAGTGCGAAACCCAGGGATGCATCGCTTGGCATGACTGCCTCCGCCCACAACGGGCCGGACAACGAAAACAGAAGGGCCAGAACCATCGCTTGCAGGCGCATGCTTGCATTCCTCCGCGTAGAAGGAGAGCCGATCATGGGGATCGTATGCGAGATCCTGTGCGACCGGTAGTGCGCGCAGGCGAGATATCAGTCCAGCAATCGTTTGCCGTAGACGAAGTGGTCGCGCCAGTACGGGCCGTCGATGTCGTCCAGCCGCACCGTGCCGCCGCTGTTGGGAGCGTGCACGAAACGGCCTTTGCCGACGTATACGCCGACGTGGCTGATGCCGCCGCGGCTGCCAAAAAACACCAGGTCGCCGCTGATCAGGTCATCCATGCTGCGCACTTTCTCGCCGTTGACCACGGCCATGTCGCGCGAGCTGTGCGGCAATTGGATGTTGGCGGCATTGCGGTAGATGTAATCCACCAGCCCACTGCAATCGAAACCGCTTTCCGGTGTATTGCCACCCCAGTGATAGGGCGTGCCGACCAGCGCCATGGCGCGGAACAATACGTCGTTGGCGGTGCCTACGGAGTTTTCAGGTGCACGCGCGGGTTCGTTGGCCAGTTGCGACTCGGAAGGCTTGTAAGTGGCTTCGCGGCGAGGCGAGCCGGCGCAGGCGGCAAGCAGGGATGCCAGGCCGACCAGCGCAGCCCGGCGCAGCGCCGTTCGGCATGATCGGTATTTGTCGGCGTCACCTGTGCTGGCCAGAGCCATAAAAAAACCTCGGCGTGTTTGCGCCGAGGTTATATCAAATCAATAGCTTGGGTGGAAGTTCTCAGGAATTGGAGGAGCTTTGCCCAACGGGGCCGCCGGGCGGCGGAGGGGGCGGTGGCGGAGGCGGCCCGTTGCCCGGTGGAGGCGGTAGCGCTCCGGGCGGTGGCGGTGGACCGTGCGGGCGTGGCGGCAGCGGGTTCAAGCTGAAGAGCACCGGCACTTTCACCCAGCTCTCCGTCGGCCTGCCGTTTTGTAGTTGCGGATTGAAGTGCCATTTCATCACGGCGTCGCTCGCCGCCTTGGCGAGTTCCGGCGAAGCCTTGGTGGCGCTCTGGTCGATGTCGATCCGGAGGGCGGTGCCGTCGGTGCTGACCAGCACTTTCAGCATCACCATGCCTTCCTCGTGATTTTTCACTGCATCCGCAGGATAAGGCGTGGCGACGGAAAGGTTGTAGGCGTAATCCGGCGCAGGTCCGCTACTGGTGCCAGCAGGTGCAGCGTTGTGAGTTTGCGCAACGACGACTCCGCTGGCGAGCAGGGTTGCCGCGACGACATAACCGAATCGGCGTCGCCATTTGCTGTGTGGTCGACGGCTTATCATGGTAAGACGCTCCTTCAATTGCGACTCGGCGAGCCAGGGGATCATGGCCGGTTGCGCATCCACGCCATGACTGCGCATCAGTGCACGGGCGTAACGCAGCTCGTGTTCCGGCGATGCGCGCAGCACGCGTTCGTCACAGGCCAATTCCTGATCGAGCTGGAAGCGCGGCAGTGCAAACCATGCCAGCGGATGAAACCAAAGCAGCGCCAGTGCGCATTCGCTCAACAAGCACCACCACGCGTCGCCGCGCTGCAGGTGGCTGCATTCGTGGCGCAGCACCATGTCGCGCGCCTCGGTGTCGTAGCGGTCCAGAAAATCCGCCGGCAACAACAGGCGCGAGCGCGGCGCCCACAAAATGGCAGGACCTTGCACGTGAAGCCAGAGGCTGTGCTTGCCCAGTGTGGGATGTTCGGCAAGCAAACGACGATGCATCGATTCCGGCAAGGGCCGGCACGTACGCGCCAGGCGCACGTAGCGGACGACCAGATTCACCGTGCCATACGCAGCACCGAGCAACCAGAGTGCGATCAGCCACGCGTAACTGTTGGCCGGTGTGTCTCCCGGTAGCAGCCAGGTTTGCGCAGGGAGCGAGGTAAGTACAGGCGGCAGCGCCAGCGATTTCGTCGGCATCGGCAACCACGGAGCCAGCGCCAGCAGGGCCGGCAATGCCCACAGTGTGAACGCCGGCCCGGCGCCGAAGGCATGGCGCACCGGCTTGCGTAGCAAGAGCGCCAGGGTCAGCCCCAGCGATGACATCAGCAGTACGTACAACAGGAGAGATGCCATCTCAGCGCTCCTTCCGCTCGATGCTGTCGATCAGTTTGCGCAGTTCGGCGACATCCTTCGCCGAGAGTTTTTCGTGCTGACTGAAGTGGGCGAGCAGCGGCGCAACGCGACCGCCGAAGACGCGATCGAGCAGGCTGCGACTTTCCTGCGACTGCCACTGCGCGCGACTGAGCAAAGGGCTATACAGATAGCGCCGCCCGTCGCGGCTGGCTTCGACCGCCTGCTTGCTCAGCAGGCGATTGAGCAGGGTGCGGATGGTTTTCTCGTGCCAGTCGCTGTGCTTTTGCACGGCAGCGACAATTTGTTCGGATGACAACGGCGACTGGCGCCACAGCACTTCCATGACGTGGCTCTCGGCTTCGCTGATTGAGGCGGGGGGCGTGGGCACGTGGGGTTCCTCGTGGATTACATCTGTAGTCTATGGATAAAATTACGCCCGTAATTTGATTGGCGCAAGCGCTTTCTACACTAAGGGGCGGCCGGGCCGGTTTGCATCGCCCCCGTCGTGGGCGATGAGGACAAGCGGCAGCTAGCGCGCAGGTACCACGATCTCTTGCTCCGACAGGGTCGTGCCGCCGGCATTCCAGGCACGCAGGCGATACCGCCCAGGGTAGAGATAGAGCTCGTTGCGCGAGTGCGCGTCGTGGAAGGTGTAGCGATCCGCCGGAACGGAGGTGTCCGGTTCGTTGGGGTAGTAAGCATCCACGACGCAGGGGATCCGTCTGTTGCAAAGATCCTGGTTGATGGTGAAGGGCACGCGCTTGCCGCCGAGTGTCAGCCAACTGGGGCGTTGGTCCATGTCGAAAGGTTCGCTGGGCAGAAGAATAATTCGCCGCATCAAATCGGGCTTCATGAGTCCGCGCACGTCCAGGTCCCGTTCGGTCACGGGCGGCAGAATGACCGAAATGTCGTGGCGTGACGGATCGGAACTCCAGATGGCGTTCGTGTGCCGGTTGCGTAGGGCAATCGGGCCTTGCGGCCTGAATTGCATGGCAACCGTGCTGTAAGGGCCGAAATCGAGCCCGCCCGGGGCCACGTCGCGAAACTGCACCTGGTCCACACAAAGCGGGTCGAGGCCGCTGAGCTGTTTCAATTGCATGGCCATCGGATGAATATCGTCGCCGAGGTTGCCGGGAGCTTTGTCCACGTGCGAATAGCCGGCGTGCACGAACAGCTTGGCTTGTGGATCCTTGGCGAATACTTTGGCATAAAGCGCCGCGGCTTCTTCGGTGTCGCGATTCTCTATGGTCGCCTTTTCAGGGTCGTAGGGCACGATAATGAAGCCGAGCTTGATCGCCTGGCGCACTATTTCGCCATAGAGCGGTTCCAGCAGGTACTCGCTGCCCGATTGCTCGGTGACGTAGCCGCGCTGCACTAGGTCCGGATCTTTGTCGCCTAGGGCTTCGATGGCGAAATAGCGAAAGCCCATGGCGCGCAATCGCGGCAGCAGGTCCAGCGTCAATTCGCGAGTGTGGGCGTCGTGGTGGGCCTCGTTGATCATCACGATGCGTCGATCTGCCGCCGCAGCCACCACTGCGTCTGCGGCATCGACGCTGCGCCAATCGTCCTCGAAGGGCAGCGGTATGGAGCTTGGTGGGGCAATGCGATTGTCGAACGGGAACGCGACCAAGGCTTCGTTATACAACCCCAATTCGCTGTCTACCGTCGCCAGCAACTGCTGCACGAGCGATCTGTCGTCGCCTTGCACGAGCGGAAGTACCGATGTGAGGTAGTTGTAGCGGGCCAGGCCATTAGGTGCGGAACCGAACTCGGTCAGCAACTCCCGCGTAGAAGGTCCCTGCGGAGGTGCAGGCGACTGCGCGCGCGCGCTGGTGGTGGCCAGCAGCACGGTAGTGCAAAACAGGCACGTCACAATCGCTATACGCATCGGAGTGGGGATGTGTCAGAGGCGTGACACCAGCGTGCGACGATCTTGGGGCCGGCGCAAGTACCAATCTTGCAAGAAATTCTTGCCGGCCCCGGGAGCGGCCTGGCCGGCCCGGGCTGCCGTGAGCGGGGGCTGGCTGACCGCTACAATGGCCCGATGGATGCTTCCCATAGTGATGTATTGATCCTTGGCGGCGGTGTCGTCGGCCTCTCCTGTGCGCTGTATGCGTTGCAGCACGGTGCCCACGTGCGGGTGCTTGAGCAGGGCACGCCCGGCTGCGGCAGTTCGCACGGCAATTGCGGCACCATCACCCCCAGCCATGCGGCGCCGCTGGCGATGCCTGGCACGCTGGCGATCGCCTTGCGCTCGGTGTTCAGGGCGGATGCGCCGCTGTACCTCAATCCGCGCTTGGACGGTGCCCGCCTGCGCTGGTTGCTGGGTTTTGCGCGGCATTGCAACTGGCAGGACTTTGAACGGGCCGCTCAGGCCCGAGCCGCCATTTTGCTGCGATCGCGGCAACTGATCGGGGAATGGATAGGCAGGGAAAAGCTCGATTGCGAATTCGTCGAGTCCGGTGTGATGTACGTCTATCGACAGCCCGGTCCGATGGTGGCAGACGAGCACCATCACACCACCTTGCTGGAGCGCCTGGGCATTCCCGTGCAGCGCCTGCGCGGCGACGAGGTGGAAGCCATGGAGCCTGCGCTCAAACCCGGCGTGAAGGGCGGGCTGCTGCATCCGGGTGACGCGCGGCTTCGCCCCGATCGTTACGTCGCCGAGCTGGCCCGCCTGGTGCGCGAGCGCGGGGGCGTTATTGAAACCGGCGCGCGAATCGAGCGTTTCGATACCGAGGGGCGACGCATCGTTCGCGTGGGCACCAACCGAGGCGATTTTGCCGGCGACCGGGTGTTGCTGGCTTTGGGGGCCTGGTCGCCGCTGCTTGGCAGCAAACTGGGTCTGCGCTTGCCGATGCAGCCGGGAAAGGGGTATTCGCTCACCTATACGCGGCCCTCACTTGCTCCGCGGAACGCATTGGTATTGCGCGACGTGTCCGTGTGCGTGACGACCTGGGACAGCGGCTTCCGGCTCGGCAGCACGATGGAGTTCTCCGGTTATGCAGAGGGGTTGAACCGTACCCGCATCGATGCGTTGCGGCGAGGTGCCGCCGAAGGTCTGCGCGAACCGGAAGGTCCCCGCTTGCAAGAAGAGTGGTGGGGTTGGCGCCCGATGAGCGTGGATGAAGTGCCGATCATCGGCCCGAGCACGCGCTGGTCGAATCTGCATCTGGCCACTGCGCACGGCATGCTGGGCGTCAGCATGTCGGCGGCGACAGGCGAGCTGGTCGCGGCGCAACTCAGCGGCACCACGCCAGCGTTCGATCCAGCACCGTACGCGCCGGCTCGTTTCGGTCTGTAGCCAAGCGATGGCGGCCAGAGTGTTTTCAATCCCAAGGAAACGATGATGAGCGAACGCTTCGATGTGATCGTGCTGGGTGCTGGCTCGGGTGGCTTGAGCGTTGCCCAGCACGCCGCCAGATTGGGCGCGCGCGTGGCCTTGTTCGATCCCGATGCCCTGGGCGGCACCTGCGTGAATCGCGGTTGCGTGCCCAAGAAGGCGATGTGGTACGCGGCGCAGATCGCGGACCTGCACCGCCTGGCCGCCGACATCGGCTTTGAAACCGCGCCGATGCGTCTGGATTGGACGCGGTTTCGGCAACGGCGCGACAGCTATATCGCGGGCATTCGCCAGCGCTACGCCACGCGTCTGGATACGGCTGGCATCGAGGTGATCGGGGAGGCTGCCTGCCTGGTGTCGGCCGATACCGTCGCTACCGCGACCGGTATGCGGGCCAGCGCAAGGCATCTGGTCATCGCTAGCGGCGCTCGCCCGCGCCGGCTGGACATACCCGGTTTCGAACTGGGCATGTTGTCGGACGACATCTTCAAGTTGGAGGCCGCACCGCGGCATCTGGCCATCGTCGGTGGCGGCTACGTGGCCGTGGAGTTCGCGTGCCTGATGCACGCGCTCGGATGCGAGGTGGATTTGCTGGTGCGGGGCCACCTCCTTGCCGGCTTCGATAGCGAGGTGGTCGATGAGCTCGCCGCACAGATGCAGGCACGCGGCATCCGGTTGCTTGGCGAGACGCAGGTTCGCGCCGCGCGCGGCAAGCCGGGAACCATCACCTTGGAAACCGGCGCCGATACCCAACTGGATGGTTACGATGCCGTGCTGTGGGCGCTCGGCCGCGTACCGAACAGCGACCGCATCGGGCTGGAAGAGATCGGCGTGGCGCGTGATGAAAACGGCCACGTGCTGGTCGACGCGTGGCAGAACACCAGCGTGCCCGGCGTATACGCCGTGGGCGACGTGACCGATCGCAGGGCGCTTACTCCCGTGGCCGTGGCTGCCGGCCGAGCGCTTGCCGAGCGCCTGGTGTCCGGTCATGCCGATGCGAAATTCGACGACAGCGTCATTCCCAGTGTGGTTTTTGCCGAGCCGCCGCTGGGCATGGCCGGTTTGACCGAACAGCAGGCGCATGCCCGCTACGGTGCGGCCGTCAGTGTGCACAGCGGGCGCTACACGCCGTTGTTGAGCATGGTGGCGGGGCGCTCCGAGCGCAGCCTGGTGAAAATCGTCTGCGTGGGCGATGAGCGCAAGGTGGTTGGCATCCACGTGCTTGGCCCCGGTAGCGACGAGCTCTTGCAAGGGTTTGCGGTGGCTTTGCAAAAGGGCTTGTACTGGCGCGACCTGAAGGCGGCGATCGCGATCCATCCCACGGCATCTGAAGAGCTGCTGTTGCTGCACTGAGTGCAGGCGGGTCAAACTGAGCAGATGGATATCTTCTCGCTCAAGCAGGGTAGTGCCCCGCTGCTGATCAGCCTGCCGCACAACGGCAGCTACATTCCCGACGGACTGGCCCAGCGCCTGCGTGCGCCGGCACGTCATTCGCCCGATACCGATTGGCACGTCGGGCAGTTATACGAACCGTTGGCCGAAGCCTTGGGAGCCAGCCTGCTCAAGCCGACCGCCTCGCGCTATGTGATTGACCTCAATCGCCCCGCGGACGGGCAGGCGCTCTATCCAGGCCGGCGGGAAACCGGACTGGTGTCGACCATCGGCTTCGACGGCGAGCCGCTCTACGTAGACGGCCAGGAGCCCGATGCCGAAGAGATCCGGCAGCGAGTCGAGCAATGGTGGCAGCCTTATCACCAGGCGCTGGCAGGCGAAATCGTCCGCTTGAAAGCGCTGCATGGGCGGGTAGTGCTGTGGGAAGGGCACTCCATCCGCAGCCACGTTCCCATGCTTTTCGAGGGGAGGCTTCCGGATTTCAACCTAGGCACGGCCGACGGGACCAGCTGTGGAGCCGACCTGCAATGGCGCCTCACCAACGTGATGGAAGCTCAGTCGCGCTATGACTTCGTGGTCAACGGGCGCTTCAAGGGGGGCTATATCACCCGACACTACGGGAGCCCGGCCGATGGCGTGCAGGCCGTGCAATTGGAGCTGGCCCAGCACCGCTACATGGACGAGGAGAGCTTTGCCTGGGATGCAGATAAGGCAAGGCCGGTGCAGGACACGATCCTTCAGTTGCTGCGTCAGTGCCTGACCTGATCCTGTCGAAAGTCGCCGGAAATGCCTGACGGGGGGCGTCCGCTCAATTTGTAAGCAAATAGCGGGGTTTTCTTAATTTCGTTCAGTTCCGGTATGCCGAAGCCAATGCATTGTTAAGGCCGTCACGCCGCCCGTGTAAGCCGGGTTCCGGCCGGGTCCGTGGCAATCAAAATCTCGAGGCTCATGATCATGATGCGTAAACTTGCGATCGCTTCTCTGCTCGTTGCAGGTGTGGCCCTCTCCGGTTCGGTGTTTGCCCAGGAGACGTCCTCGGCTGCTCCGGCCGCTGCTTCGTCCAGCACGGCCGCTCCCGCCAAGCACCACAAGGCGGCGAAGTCGACCACCAGCCACAAGCACACCAAGAAAGCGAAGTCTGACAGCAGCGCTCCGGCCTCCAGCAGCACGGCTGCCGGGAAGTAATCGCTTTAAGCAATACGGTTCGGTATACCGAGAAACCCCGGCTGGCCCTGTCAGCCGGGGTTTTTAATTTTCAGCCGCCGGACGGCAGTGCCGCGATGCATTTGAGCTCGATCGCGATCGGCGTGGGCAGCGCGGTGATGCCGAGCGTGGTGCGGCACGCATCGACCCCTTTGAAATGGTCGGCATACAGGCGGTTGTAAACAGGAAAATCGTGCGTCATGTCGGTAAGGAACACGGTGACGTCGACCAGGTGCTCCCATTTTGCGCCGCTGGCTTCAAGCACGGCGCGCACATTGGCAAACACCTGCCGGCATTGCTGCTCGATGTCGTAGCCGATCAGTTTTCCGCCGCTGTCGTAGACATTCCCTGGGATGTCGTTGCTACCAGGTCGGCGCGGACCGACGCCGGAAAGGAACAGCAAGTTTCCCACGCGCCGCGCATGCGGATAGGCGCCGACCGGTGCGGGTGCACTGTCGGTGCGCACCACGTCGCTCATCGCGGCTCACCCGCGCGGCGCATCAGATCCTGCAGGGCCTGCTCGTAGCTCGGGCGCAGCGATTCGCGCGAATCCACGTGCATCCCCAGGTCGTGCATGTGTCCGTTGGACAGGCTGTAGCACCATGCGTGGACGGAGAGTTTTTGGCCGCGCTCCCATGCTTCCATCACGATCGTGGTGGCGCAGACATTCATGACTTGCTCAATGGCATTGAGCTCGCACAGGCGCGTGTTGCGCAATGGCGCGGAGCTGAGCGAATGGAGCATGTCCGAGTGCTTTTGCGCCACGTCGGCAACGTGGCGCAGCCAGTTGTCGACCAGGCCCAGGCGCCGCTCGTCCAGCACGGCTTGCACGCCGCCACAGCCGTAATGTCCCACCACGATGATGTGCTCGACCTTCAGCACATCCACCGCAAACTGCATGGCGCTGAGGCAATTGAGATCGCTGTGCGAGACCACGTTGGCGACGTTGCGCTGCACGAAGATCTCGCCGGGCGGCAGGTCCACGATCTGCGTGGCGGGTACCCGCGAATCGGAGCACCCTATCCACAGATACTTCGGCGATTGCTGCTGGGCCAGCCGTTCGAAGAAATGCTGGTCGGACTGTGTGACGGCGGCCGACCAGCGGCGGTTGCTGTCGATCAGGTGCTGCAAGGGGCTGCTCAAGGCGGTTTCCTCAGTAGCGAATACAAATGTTGCGAGGTTCGGTGAAGAAGCGCAAAGCTTCGGTGCCGCCTTCGCGGCCGACTCCGGATTGTTTGCTGCCGCCGAACGGCGTGCGCAGGTCGCGCAGCAGCCAGCAATTGATCCACACGATGCCAAATTCCAGTTGTGCACCCATGCGGTGTGCGCGTGAAAGATCTGCAGTCCACAGCGATGCGGCCAGGCCGTAGCCGGTGCCATTGGCCAGGGCGATCGCTTCGTCTTCGTCTTCGAAGGGGATCAGCGTGACCACCGGGCCAAAAATTTCCTGCTGGTTGGTGGCGGCATCGTTGCCCAGGCCGTCGATCACGGTGGGGGCGACGAACCAGCCGTTTGCACAGCGCCCTGGCGGCGACAGCGCCTGTCCGCCGATGAGGATGTTGCCGCCCTCGCTGCGTGCCTGCGCGATGCAGCTCATCACTTTGTCGAAATGCTCGCGCGATACCAGGGCACCGAGATTGCTGGAAGCGTCCTGCGGATCGCCCACGCGCAACGCCTTGACGCGCGCCAGATAGCGCTCGCGGAAAGTCTCGTAGATAGAGCGCTGCACCAGCAGGCGTGAGCCGCAGAGACATATCTCGCCCTGGTTGGCGAAGCCGGAGCGAACGATGGTGTCGAGATTCTGCTCGGAGAGATCGGCATCGGCAAAGACGATCGCAGGGTTCTTGCCGCCCAGTTCCAGCGAGATTTTCTTGAACTGCGGTGCCGCCGTGGCGGCAATGCCGGCGCCGGTGCGGGTGCTGCCGGTGAACGATATCGCCTTGATCGCGGGATGCTCGACGATGGCCTGGCCGGTGGTCGGGCCGCGGCCCTGCACGATGTTCAACACGCCGGGCGGGAAGCCTGCCTCGATGCTCAGCTCGCCTAGCAGTGCCGCCGTGCAGGGCGTGATCTCGGAAGGCTTGGCTACCACGGTGTTGCCGCTTGCCAGTGCGGGAGCAATCTTCCAGGTAAACAGATACAGCGGTAGATTCCACGGACTGATGCAGCCGACCACGCCCAGCGGATGGCGCAAGGTGTAGTTGATCGCGCCCGTTTCCATCGCGTGCGATTCACTCTCCCAGGCGATGATCGCCGCCGCGAAGAAGCGCAGGTTCGACACGGCGCGAGGGATGTCCAGGCGCTTGGCCAGTGCCACGGGCTTGCCGCTGTCGCGCGATTCCAGCGCGGCGAACTCGTCAAGCCTTGCTTCGATCAGGTCGGCAAGGCGATGCAGCAGGCGGGAGCGATCTTCGGAGGGCGTTGCGGCCCATCCTGCTGCGGCTTTGCGGGCGGCTTGCACGGCGTCGTCGACGTCGCTGGCGGAGGAATCGGGACATTGCGCGAAAATCGCGCCGGTGGCGGGCTCGTAAACATCGAGCCAGCGATCGTCCCGCGGCGCCTGCAGGCGACCGTCAATGAGATTGGCGAGGCGTGTGCTTGGCATTTGTACAAGCTTAAAACTTGTACAGGGCGATTGCACCGGACGCGTGCGTATCGGCTTAGCTCAGCGCCTTGGTGCGTCCACCGTCCACCGCAATGCTGACGCCATTGACGTAGGCCGCGGCCGGGGTGCACAAGAAGGCAATCACCGCGGCCACCTCGCCCGGTTCACCGAACCGGCGCGCCGGCACTGCGGCCGCCATGTCCTTTGCCAGATCCTCTTCGCTGCGGCCGCTCTTCTGCGACTGTGCCGTCAGCAACCCATCGAGTCGGGCGGTGCGGGTGTAACCCGGCAGCACGTTGTTGACGGTGATGCCATCGGCGGCGAGTTCCCCCGACAACGTCTTGGCCCAGGCGGCGACGGCGGCACGAATGGTGTTGGAGACGCCCAGCCCGGGAATGGGCTCTTTCACCGATGTGGAGATCACATTGACCAGTCGGCCGAATTGGCTGGCGCGCATACCCGGAAGCACGGTCTGCAACAGCACTTGTCCGGCGATCAAGTGCTGGCGGAACGTGCTTTCGAATGCCGCCGGCTCCGCGCTGTGTGCCGGGCCGCCGGGCGGGCCGCCGGTGTTGTTGATCAGGATGTGCACAGGGTGCGCGGCGACGATTTCGGCAGCAATGGCTTGCAGGCTGCCGGTGTCTTGCATGTCGACGCTGCGCCAGTCGTGCCGCTGTGCTGGATGCTTGAGCGGCAAGCTTTCGGCGACTGCCTTGAGTTGATCGGCCGAGCGTGCGAGCAAAGTCACGTCGGCACCAAGTTCGGCCAACTCCGTGGCGGTGGCGCGGCCGATCCCTTGGGATGCGCCGCAGACGAGCGCGTGCCGGCCGATCAGATTCAGATCCATGGGAGCTCCTTGGAACGCGCTCAGGCGCGGCTATGCCATTGCAGTGCAAGCGCGGCGACCCAGCAGCCCCAGGCCAGCCATTGGCTGTAGCGCCAGGCGCGCCACAGTCGTGTGAGGGACGCGTTGCCGATGGCTACGATGGCCGGGGAGCGCAGCACCTGTTGCATGCGCAGCCACAGTCGTGGCCCACGGGCTGCGCGATTGCCGTCTCCCGTGTCCACGATCACCTGCCAATGATGCGGGTAGTCCTCGCGCAGGCGCTTGGCAATGCGAAAGGGCAGGGCCGCATGCGCGATGAAGCAGATGAGGCCGATCAACAGCAGCCCGATGTAGATCGCCAATGAAATCAAAGGCTGCTCCAGCTCAAATGAGTGGGTATGTCTTTACCCAGGGTATGCAATACCCCGTCGCCCGCAGGAGCTTTTCCGCATACCGCCTTGTTGACGGCCTGGGAATACGACTTGTCCATCATGCCGACCCAGACAGTGCCGTCCGGACCATGCTTGATCTTGTAGCTGCCGCCGGTAGTGGTGGTGGCGGGCGTCGTGCTGCTGGCGGTGGAAAACGTGCTGGCAGATTGTTCCCAGTAGGTATCGTCGGTTTGTTGCTTGCCGGAGCTGTACACCACCACGTAGCTCGCGCGCTTGTCGGTCACGGTGACACTGCCGAACGCACCGCTGTCGCTGTTGCTCCAGCCCATGTATTCGCACAGCTTGACATCCTGGGTGTCGATCGGCTGGAAGGCATCGTTGAGCTGCACCACCGTGGGCGCGAACAAATAGCTGCCGCTGCCGACCGAGCGGCCGGTGAGTTCGGATTTCAGCGCGATCTTGTAGGGAAGCTTGGCATCCGCCGGCAACTTGAAGGCGATGAAATAACTGTGCACGCCGTTGATGGCCGCCACCTGGCTGCCGGTGCCGAGCACGAATTGCTGCGGTGTCCAGGGCAGCTGATTCTGGTAGGAAAAATCGGCAAAGCTGGTGCAGCACGGCGTGGCGTCATCCAGCGCTTTCCTGGCGTCCGCCAACGTCCTGGGCGGTGGACTGTCCGGCAGGATGCTGGGCAAGCTGGGCAGCTTGACGCTGTGGCAGGCGGCAAGCAGCAGGAAGACGGCGAAGGTGGGGAGCAGTCGGAAACGCATAGGCAATCTGAATTAGAACTCGGCACTCCCTGCCGCACGGGGATAGGGGATGGCATCGCGGATGTTCTGCAATCCGCAGACATACACCAGCAGGCGCTCGAAGCCGAGGCCGAAGCCGGCGTGGGGCACGGTGCCGTAGCGGCGCAGGTCACGGTACCAGCCGTAGGTGGCAGTATCGAGACCGAACTGGGCCATGCGGCGGTCGAGGTAGTCCAGGCGTTCCTCGCGCTGGGCGCCGCCGATGATTTCGCCGATGCCCGGCGCCAACACGTCCATCGCGGCGACGGTTTTGCCGTCGTCGTTGAGGCGCATGTAGAACGCCTTGATCTGTTCGGGGTAGTTCATCACCACCACCGGGCGGCCGACGTGTTTCTCGGCCAGGTAGCGCTCGTGCTCGGTTTGCAGATCGATGCCCCAGGCCACCGGGAATTCGAAATGATGGCCGGATTTCTTCAGGAT
Source organism: Dyella mobilis (assembly GCF_016904945.1). Classification (GTDB taxonomy): domain Bacteria; phylum Pseudomonadota; class Gammaproteobacteria; order Xanthomonadales; family Rhodanobacteraceae; genus Dyella_B; species Dyella_B mobilis. The sequence goes on along the minus strand of NZ_JADIKF010000040.1, from coordinate 979,702 downwards.
CTCGACGGCCTCGGTGTAGTTGATGCGCTCGAACGGCTTGGCGATGAAGTTTTCCAGGCGCGTGATCGCTTCGGGCAGCACGCGCTCGGCAAAGAAGGCCATGTCGTCGGCGCGTTCTTCCAGCACTGCTTTGAAGATCGCCTTGAGGAAGGCTTCGGCGCAATCGGCGTTGTCGTTGAGATCGGCGAAGGCGATTTCCGGCTCCACCATCCAAAACTCGGCCAGATGGCGCGGCGTGTTGGAGTTTTCGGCGCGGAAGGTCGGGCCGAAGGTGTAGACCTTGCTCATCGCCAGGCAGTAAGCCTCGACGTTGAGCTGGCCGGACACGGTGAGGAAAGCCTCGCGGCCGAAGAAATCCTTGCGGAAATCGATCTTGCCCTTCTCGTCGCGCGGCAGGTTGGCCAGGTCCAGCGTGGACAGGCGGAACATGTCGCCCGCACCCTCGGCATCCGAGGTGGTGATGATGGGCGTGTTGATCCAGAAGAAGCCCTGTTCGGTCAAGTGGCGGTGGATCGCCATCATCATCGTGTGGCGCACGCGCGTCACGGCGCCGAACAGGTTGGTGCGCGGGCGCAAGTGGGCGACCTCGCGCAGGAATTCCATCGAGTGTTGCTTGGGTTGGATCGGGTAGGTTTCCGGGTCGTCGACCATGCCGGTCACTGCTACGCTGTCTGCCTGCAGTTCGAACGCCTGCCCCTTGCCCTGCGAGGGCACCAGGGTGCCGGTGACGATCACGCCGGCGCCGGCGGTGAGGTGCTTCACCTCGGTCTCATAGTTGCCCACGGTGGCGGGCACCACGGCCTGGATCGGATCGAAACAGGAGCCGTCGCTGATATTGACGAATGACAGGCCAGCCTTGGAGTCGCGCCGGGTGCGTACCCAGCCGCGTACTGTCACTGTGCTGCCGGCCTCGAGCTTGCCGGAAAGAGCCTGTTTGACGCTGACCACCGTCATGGATTGAAACTCCTGGGGATTGCGCCCATGTGTTAAGGGAGTGAAGGCAAGCGGGCATGATAATGTAGGCCTTGCCCGCACTGCGACATGCAGTCCATGCCAAAAGTGCCGAAAGACTAATAAACGCCGTTATGACGATTTCGATTACTCCCTCTGCCAATCAGCGCATGCGCCAGTTCCTTGCGCAGTCGCCTGCCGCTGCTGGCGTCCGTTTCGGTGTGAAGCGAACCGGTTGTTCGGGTTTTGCCTACGTGGTGGACCTCGCCGATACGGCGAGCGCCGACGACCAGACCTTCCAGATCGACGGCGTGCCGGTCATCGTCGATACCAAGAGCCTGCCGCTGGTCGATGGCACCGTGATCGACTTTCAGCGCCAGGGCCTCAACGCCACTTTCGTCTTTCGCAACCCCAATGCCACGGGGGAGTGCGGCTGCGGCGAAAGTTTCACGGTCGGCTGAGCCCGTCCGGGCATCCCTATCTAATTCAGCGACTTGCGCCGACAGGCTCGCCCCGCTTACAATTCCGCTTCTGTCCGTGCCAAACAGGCCTGGGCAGTCCCTTGCCTCACCGCATCGGCGGGAGGCTGTCTGGCCCGTAAGGGCCACATCCACAAGGAGTTTCTCCGATGACCTTGCGTCATTACGAAGTAGTGTTCCTGGTCCACCCTGACCAGAGCGAGCAGGTTCCGGCGATGATCGAGCGCTACAAGGCGCTGATCACGGCCGATGGCGGCCAGATCCACCGCCTGGAAGATTGGGGCCGCCGCCAGTTGGCCTACCCGATCGTGAACCTTGCCAAGGCTCACTACGTTCTGCTCAACATCGAAGTGAGCCAGAACGTGCTGAACGAACTGGAGTCGGGTTTCCGCTTCAACGACGCCGTGCTGCGTCACCTGGTGATCAAGCGCGACGAGGCCGATACCGATCAGTCCTTCATCCTGAAGAGCAAGGAAAAGGACGATGCGAAGTCTTCGCGCCGCCGTGACGACGACGCCGAGGGCGACGACCGCCGCGTGGGTCGCGCTGACAGCGACGACGCCGATATCGAAGACTGATTAGGAGCCCAGACCCATGTCCAAGTTCTTCCGCCGCCGCAAGTTCTGCCGCTTCACGGCCGAAAACGTCAAAGAGATCGACTACAAGGATCTCAACACGCTGCGCCAGTACATCACTGAGAACGGCAAGATCGTTCCCAGCCGCATCACCGGCACCAAGGCTCGTTACCAGCGCCAGCTGGCCACGGCCATCAAGCGCGCTCGCTTCCTGGCGCTGTTGCCGTACACCGACAACCACGACGTTTGATCGCGTGGGTCCGGCTCCGTCAAGGACCGGACGTGCTTCAGCCCTCCTGCTCCGGCGGGAGGGTCAACACTTCGGACAACCGTCCACGGCTGCACCGGGCCACACCGGTGCTAACGAATTGAGGATTGACCCATGGAACTGATTCTTCTCGAAAACGTGCGCAACCTCGGCAAGCTTGGCGACAAGGTCAAGGTGAAGCCGGGCTACGGCCGCAACTACCTGCTGCCGCAGGGCAAGGCTGTGCGCGTCAATGCCGAAAACCTGGCCGCGTTTGAAGCCCGCCGCGCCGAATACGAAGCCAAGGCCAACAAGCTGCTGGTCGACGCCGACTCCCGCAAGGCCAAGCTGGCCGACGTGACGGTAACCATCTCCGCCAACGCCAGCCCCGAAGGCAAGCTGTACGGCTCGGTCGGTCCGCGCGAGATCGCCGAAGCGCTGCAGGCTGCCGGTCACGACATCCACAAGGGTGAAGTGATCCAGGGTGAAGGCCCGATCCGCCACATCGGTGAATTCGAAGTGGTGATCAGCCTGCACGCCGACGTGCAGGGCTCGGTCAAGGTGATCGTGGTCGGCGAGAAGGCCTGAGAGCCGTAAATCGGGAGTAGGGGGCCAGGAGTCGCAAGAGCCTGGTTCCCGCGCCGCTCGATCCATTCATTTCTTCAGGCTTTACGTTTGAATAAATGGGCGCCAGAGGCGCCCATTTGTTTTTGCCGGGAATGCGCCGGCAGGTTGGGTGCAAGAGGCTTTGTCGATTTTCGACTCCCCGTTCTCGGCTCCCGGCTTTATCCCCAAGCTTCCACAAGATATCCACAGACTTATTGTCTCGTCCCTTGAGACCGCCCCGCGTATGCTCGCAGTTTGTGCCTGCCTACACGGTTTTATGCACCTTCCTTGCAACAGGGAATGTCCATGTCCTTCGCGCCCGAACGCAAATCCGGCAATAACAACAACAGCGCCATCGAGGCCTTGCGGGTTCCTCCGCATTCCATAGATGCAGAGCAGGCCGTATTGGGCGGCCTGATGCTGGCCGCCGATGCGCTGGACAAGGTCGCCGACAAACTCACCGAACAGGATTTCTACCGCCGGGACCACCGGCTGATCTGGCGCGCCATCACCGAACTGGCCAACAAGGGCATGCCCTGCGATGCGGTGACGTTGGGCGACTGGTTCGAGGCCAATGACCTGGCCGAGATGGTGGGCGGTGCCGGCTATCTGGTCGAGCTCGCCAACACGACGCCGAGCGCGGCGAACATCGCTGCCTATGCGGACATCGTGCGCGAGAAGTCGGTGTTGCGGCAGTTGATCGACGCCGGCACGGCGATTACCGAAGACGGCTTCCGCCCCGAAGGCAAATCGGTGCATGAAGTGCTGGAAACGGCCGAGCAGCGCGTATTCCACATTGCCGAGTCGGGCGCACGCGGCAAGAAAGATACCGTGTCGATGCGCGAAGCAGTGAAGGACGCCTTTCGCATCCTGCACGAGCGCTACCAGAATCGCGGCCAGCTTACGGGCATCTCCACCGGCTTCACCGACCTGGACAATCTCACATCCGGTTTGCAGCCCTCGGATCTGATCATCGTCGCGGCGCGTCCGTCGATGGGCAAGACCGCTTTTTCGGTCAATATCGCCGAAGCCTGTGCGTTGCGTACGAAGAAGCCGGTAGCGATCTTTTCGATGGAAATGTCCGCCTCGCAGCTGGCGTTTCGTTTGATTTCTTCGGTGGGTCGCATCCATCAGCAGCATCTGCGCAATGGCGACCTGGCCGAAGAAGACTGGCCGCGCGTGACCAACGCGATTGCCCTGTTGTCGGAAGCCAAGATCTTCATCGACGACACGCCGGGCCTTTCGCCGGTGGAACTGCGCTCGCGCTCGCGCCGCATTGCGCGCGAACACGGCGGACTCGGCCTGATTGTGATCGACTACCTGCAGCTGATGCAGGTGCCGGGCAACAAGGAAAACCGCGCTACGGAAATTTCGGAAATCTCGCGTTCGTTGAAGGGTCTGGCCAAGGAACTCAACGTGCCGGTGATTGCGCTGTCGCAGTTGAACCGCTCCTTGGAACAGCGTGCCGACAAGCGCCCGATGATGTCGGACCTGCGCGAATCGGGCGCTATCGAGCAGGACGCGGACGTGATCATGTTCATCTACCGCGACGATTACTACAACAAGGAATCGCCGGACAAAGGTCTGGCCGAAATCATCATCGGCAAGCAGCGTAACGGCCCGACGGACACGGTGAAGCTGACCTTCCTGGGGCATTACACCAAGTTCGAGAACTATAGTCCGGATAACTATACCGGGCACTTCTAAGGGCGCTGCCCGCGCTTTGCCATCTCGCTGCCCTGATCCGCAGACCGCCAGCCGTTACTCTATGCGCCAGCGGTCGGGTGTTTTGGTACGCCCGAAACGCAGTTTTCGATCGAGCCAGGAACCATGAGCCGCACCACTGTCGCCACCATCCACCTGGGCGCGTTGCGCCACAATCTGGAACGCATCCGCGAAATGGCGGCGCCTGCCCAGGTCATGGCGGTGGTCAAGGCGGATGCCTATGGACATGGCCTGGAGCGTGTCGCGCGCGCACTGGATGGTGCCGCCGATGCCTTTGCGGTGGCCTCCCTGGGTGACGGCCTGCGCTTGCGTGCGGCGGGACATCGGCAACGCATCGTGGTCCTGTCGGGGCCTGATCAGGCTGGCGACATCGCCGAGATGCAGCGACTCGGTCTTGATGCGGCGATCCATCACGAAAGCCAGCTTCGCTGGCTTTCGGAGGCTTCGCCAACGCGTGGGCGCTTGCGCGTGTGGCTGAAGGTCGATAGCGGCATGCATCGCCTTGGCTTTGCGCCGGAGCGCGCGGCTGCGGTACACGCGCAATTGTCGACCATGACCGGCATCGATCCGGATATCGGCCTGATGACGCACTTCGCCGAATCCGAGGTTTTCGATGGCGAGCGTACGCGCGAGCAGATTGAGCGCTTTCGCAAGGCCACGATGGGCTTGTCGGGCCCGCGCTCGCTCTCCAATTCTGCGGCCGTACTGGGATGGCCGGACGCACGTGGCGACTGGGTCCGTACCGGTGGCCTGCTGTACGGGTTGTCCGTGGTCGAAGGCAAAAGCGGCGCAGATTTCGGTTTCCGCGCGGCCATGACCCTGTCCACGCGCCTGATCGCCATCAATACCATCAAGCGCGGCGAACGTATCGGCTACAACGGCTTGTGGGAATGTCCCGAGGACATGCCCGTGGGCGTCGCGGCAGTGGGTTATGGCGACGGCTATCCACGCAGTGCGGCGGCCGGTACGCCGGTGCTGGTGGGTGGTCAGCGCGTGTCCCTGGTTGGGCGCGTATCGATGGATCTCATCACGTTGGATCTGCGCGAGGCGCCGCAGGCAAAAGTCGGCGATCGCGTGGTGTTGTGGGGGCCTGAATTGCCGGCGGAAGTGGTTGCGGCCCAGGCCGGCACGATCAGCTACGATCTTACTTGCGGCATGACCCGTCGCGTTCTGTTTGTCGAAGACGACCAGTGATGCGTTGCATCTCGCGGCTTGCGACTCGCGCGAGCTAAGCTCGCATCGTCTATTTCACACGTATACACATCATGGCCAAAGCCAAGACCGCCTACGTCTGTACCGATTGCGGTGCCGAGCACTCCAAATGGCAGGGCCAGTGCGTGGAATGCGGTGTGTGGAACACGCTTTCCGAATTCGTGGTGCAGTCGGCGCAGAAGTCCGTCGCAGCGGCGCGGCAAAGCGGTTACGCCGGCGCCGCGAACAGCATTCCGCGCGTAACGCCGTTGACTGAGGTGCTGGTCACCGCCGAATCGCGCACGCTGACCGGCATTGGCGAGCTCGATCGCGTTCTGGGCGGTGGCTTGGTCGATGGGTCCGTGGTCTTGATCGGCGGCGACCCCGGTATCGGCAAATCCACCCTGCTGTTGCAGATGCTGGGCACGCTGGGCGAAAAACTTCCCAGCGTATACGTCACGGGCGAGGAATCCCTGGCCCAGGTGGCGGCGCGTGCGCAGCGTCTCGATCTCTCGTTGCAACCGCTGCATGCACTGGCGGAGACGGGTATCGAGCGGATTCTCGAGCAGGTTGCGGCCACGCGGCCGAGGGTGCTGGTGATCGATTCCATCCAGACCATCTGGACCGAGCTGCTCACCGCGGCCCCCGGTTCGGTCAGTCAGGTGCGCGAATCGGCGGCCAAGTTGACGCGCTTCGCAAAGGAATCCGGCACCTCGGTCTTCCTCGTGGGCCACGTCACCAAGGAAGGAGGTATTGCAGGCCCTCGCGTGCTCGAGCACATGGTCGATGCCGTGCTGTACTTCGAGGGCGAATCCGGCAGCCGCTTCCGCGTGCTGCGTGCGTTCAAGAACCGCTTTGGCGCGGTCAACGAGCTCGGGGTCTTTGCGATGTCCGAGAAGGGCCTGCGCGAAGTGCCCAATCCCTCGGCGATTTTCCTGTCGGCGCACAGCGGTCCCACCTCGGGCAGTGCCGTGATGGTTACGCGCGAGGGTACGCGTCCTTTGCTGGTGGAGGTGCAGGCGCTGGTGGATCAATCCTCGCTGGGCAATCCGCGTCGCGTCGCACTGGGGTTGGAGCAGAACCGACTCGCCATGTTGTTGGCGGTATTGCATCGCCACGGCGGCGTCGCGGCCTATGACCAGGATGTTTTCGTCAACGTCGTGGGCGGCATTCGTGTGCAGGAGACGGCAGCCGATTTGCCCGTATTGCTCGCCGTGCTGTCCTCCTTGCGCGATCGACCGCTGCCGGAAAAGACCATTGCTTTTGGCGAGGTGGGCCTTTCCGGAGAAATTCGTCCGGTGCCCAACGGTGAAGAGCGCATGAAGGAGGCGGCTCATCACGGCTTTCAGCGGGCTATCGTGCCCAAGGCCAACGCGCCGAAGAAGGGGCGCGTCGGCGAGATGGAAGTCATTGGCGTGGAGCGGCTCGCCCAGGCGATTGATGCTTGCCGCTGAGGCAGGTCAATCGACCGCGCGATGCAGGATTACTTCAAGCACGAACTTCGAGCCGAAGAAGGCCAGCGCCAGCACGCCCATGCCGATCAGGGTGAGATTCACCGCGCTGCGTCCGCGCCAGCCATGTTTCCAGCGGCCGTAGAGCAGGGCGCCGAACACCAGCCAGGCGATGATCGACAGCACCGTCTTGTGCACCAGGTGTTGGCCGAAGAGATTGTCAACGAACAGGATGCCGGTAAGCAGGGTGAGCGTGAGCAGCACGAAGCCCGCGCCGATCAATCGAAACAGCAGCGATTCGGTCAGCGTCAGCGGGGGCAATGCGCTCAGCCATGCCCCTAATTGGCGATGACGCAGGGCGCGATCCTGCACGGCCAGCAGGATCGCCATGGCTGCAGCGATCGAGAGCACGCCAAAGGCCAGCAGTGCGACGGTAACGTGCAGTTTGATGTGCCAATCCATCGATTCCGGTGCGGTAGGCGGCGCCAGGAAGCTGTCCACCCACAGCAGCAAGGCGCTCAGCGGAAAGGCAATGACGCCAAGTGCAGACACTGGCCGGCTGAGGTTTACTAGCAGGGTGAGTGCCGATACCACGCAGGCCACCAGCGAGAGCGCGGCGAAGAAATGCAGATCCAGTGCGCCGCGATGCATGGCCAACAGATTACCGGCATGCGCCAGCACGGCCAGTGTGGCGATGGCCAAGGCCGGGCGCGTGTAGCGCGCGGGTACCGCCACCGAGCCGCCCAGCAGCGGCCGCGCCAGCAGCAGGCTGGCGAGCAGGTAGCAGGCGATGGCGAAGATGGACAGGGCGGCTGGCATGTCTTGCAAGTGTGGCACAGGGCGTGCGAGGCGTGAACGCGGCAAATCGAGGCACTTGCAATATTTAGATATTTATCTAATTATCTAGTCATCGAACCGATGGTCGCCCATGAAACAGCAAGCCGTCTTCCGTGCCCTGGCTGACCCGACCCGCCGCGCGATCCTCAAGCGGCTGCAGGGCGGGGCGTTGAGTGCGGGTGAGATCGGAGAGGCCTTCGATATCACCGGCGCATCGCTGTCACATCATTTTGCCGTGCTCAAGCAGGCCGATCTGGTGCGTACCGAGCGGCGGGGCCAATACATCGTCTATTCCTTGAACACCACCGTGATGGAAGACTTTGCACGGATGATGCTCGATCTGATCCCGGCCGCCGGGGGGCGTGGAGGCAAGCGATGAAACCTGCAAGCAGTCTCTTTTTATCCGTACTTTTCCTGCTGATACTGCTGGCTGCTTTTGCATGGCTGCGTGCGCAGATGCCGGCACTGGTTGCGGTGCACTGGAACGCCCACGGGCAGATCGATGGCTATGCCAGTCCAATCAAGGCCGTCGCCGTTCCCATGATTGTCATGGCATCGCTTGCGCTGCTTACCATCGTGTTGCCGTCCATCTCGCCGCGAGGCTTCGAAATCACCCCGTTCTTGCCGGTGTTTGTCACCATCATGCTGGCGGCGCAGGCATTTGTGCTGGTTACCGCGCTGGGTATTCTGCTGAATGCGGCAGGACATCCTGCAGGAAGGCTCGTGGTTCCGCTGCTGCCGATGGGCCTGCTATTGATGTTCGTTGGCAATTACATGGGCAAATTGCGCAAGAATTTTTTTGCGGGGATACGTACGCCGTGGACCATTGCCAGCGATGAAGTGTGGGAGCGTACCCATCGCTTTGCCGGGTGGGTATTCATGCTTGCGGGGATCATCGTGGTCGTTGCCAGCCTCGTGAACGCACCTGTCTTGCTTTCGGTATCGGTAGTGGTAGTGGCTGCGTTTATTCCCGCTGTCTATTCGTACTTGGTTTATCGGCGCGTAGAGCGCCATCACTAAGCGTACCTAGGAGGCTTTATGAATACCTGCGCGCTGAGCGTGCTGGTCGGGCTGCTGTGTCTCGCGTTTACCCTGTCCAGTCGAGCGGAATCAACCGACGCGTGCCGTGCCCGTGGCCAAGCAGCGCTTGCTGCATGGACGCAAGGCAATGAAGCGGACGCGATCAAAAACTTTGCGCCGGACACCGCAGCACAAGTAACACCGGAGAAGCTGAAGGCCGCTTGGGCCTCGCTGCAGGGCGTGGCGGGAGCCTTGCAAAAGCTTGGTCAGCTGCAGTCGCGAGCCGTCGGTGGTCACCCGATGCTCGTTGCGAGGATGGATTTCGCCAAGCTCTCGTTTGCGACGCTGGTTGACTGCGATGCGCAAGATCGCATCACCACGTTTCGGATCGTGCCAATGAGTGTGCTGGGCGATACCTCGCCGTTGACGAGCGCGGGAGTCGAGCATGCCGTGCAGGTGGCTTCGCCATTTGGCCCCTTGCCAGGTACCCTGGTCGTTCCGGAGGGGCGCGGCCCGTTCCCGGCCGTTCTGCTCGTGGTTGGCTCCGGTGCGCTCGATCGCGACGAGACCATCGGTCCCAACAAGCCTTTTCGGGATCTGGCAGAAGGGCTGGCGGCCGCGGGCATCGCCTCGCTGCGTTACGACAAGCGCTCGCACGTTTACGGCGAGCAAATGTCCGGCAAAAACATCACAGTCGATGAGTCGGTGACCGATGATGCGGTGGCCGGGCTGCAGTTGCTGGCAAAGCAGGCTTCCATCGATCCGGCGCGTCTGTTTGTCCTGGGGCACAGCCTGGGCGCCGCGATGGCGCCGCGTATCGCTCAGCGCGATCCTCAGGTAAACGGCATCGTCTTGCTGGCTGCGCCGGCAAAATTGACGCTGGATACGGTCATTCGGCAGATGCGCTACCTGGGTCCCTTGCAGGGAGCTTCGCCGGAGCAGATGGACAAGCTGTTGGCGCCGGTCATCCAGGCGCGAGATGCAGTGGCTCACGCCGATCCGTCGCACCCTCCCCAGGGCCAGGTGCTCAACGGGCCGCTAAGTTTCTGGTTGAGCCTGCGCGATTACGATCCGATTGCCACGGCCAAGGGGCTGTCCAAGCCGATACTGGTGTTGCAAGGCGGCGACGATTATCAGGTACTTCCGCAGCAGGATTTCTCTCAGTGGCAGGACGCCTTTGCGCACGATTCTCGCGCAAAGCTGATTCAGTATCCGGGATTGAGTCATTTGTTCATGCCTGGAGGCACGCCGCCTAGCCCCGCCGATTACATGAAACCCGGCCAGGTGGATGCACAGGTCATCCGCGACATCGTCAACTGGATCGAGGCTCAGCCCAGGCACTCCTGAGAAAACGGGCGTCTGGTATATTTGTCAATCCGCTCAGCCTTTTCCGATCCTATCGCCATGTTCGAGTCGCTCAGCCAACGCCTGTCCGCCACCGTCAACCGCCTGCGCGGCCGCGGTCGCCTGACCGAGGAAAACATCCGCGAAAGCTTGCGCGAGGTGCGCATTGCCCTGCTGGAGGCCGACGTGGCCCTGCCGGTGGTGCAGGCGCTGGTCGAGCGCGTGAAGGTGCGCGCGGTCGGCCAGGAAGTGCTCAAGAGCCTGTCGCCCGGCCAGGCGCTGGTGAAGGTGGTCAGCGATGAGCTGACCGCCGTGATGGGCACCGCCAACAGCGAGCTCAATCTTGCCCAGCAGCCGCCGGCTGTGGTGCTCATGGCCGGCCTGCAAGGTGCCGGTAAAACCACCACCGTGGCCAAGCTGGCGCGCTTCCTCACCGAGCGAAAGAAAAAGCGCGTGATGGTGGTGAGCTGCGACGTGTACCGTCCGGCCGCCATCGAGCAGCTGCGGACGCTGGCCGATCAGGTAGGCGTGAGGTTCTTCCCGTCGGAAGCCGGCCAGAACCCGGTGGATATCGCCAAGGCGGCGATTTCCGCAGCACGCAAGGAAGTGATGGACGTGCTGCTGATCGACACCGCCGGCCGTCTGCACGTCGACGAAGCGATGATGGCGGAGATCAAGGCGCTGCACGCCGCGGTCACGCCGATCGAAACGCTGTTCGTGGTCGACTCGATGACCGGCCAGGACGCCGCCAACACGGCCAAGGCCTTCAGCGAGGCGCTGCCGCTCACCGGCGTGGTGCTGACCAAGACCGATGGCGATGCGCGCGGTGGCGCGGCCCTTTCGGTGCGCTATGTCACCGGCCGCCCGATCAAGTTCCTTGGCGCCGGCGAAAAGACCGATGCGCTGGAGCCGTTCCACCCCGATCGCGTGGCACAGCGCATTCTCGGCATGGGCGACGTGCTGTCGCTGGTCGAGGAGGTGGAGCGCAAGGTCGACCAGGAAAAAGCGCAGAAGCTCGCCACCAAGGTGATGAAGGGCAAGCGCTTCGACTTGAACGACATGCGCGATCAGCTCGAGCAGATGACCAACATGGGAGGCCTCGCCGGCCTGATGGACAAGCTGCCGGGCGTTTCGAACCTGCCTGAAAATGTGAAGTCCAAGGTCAACGACGGCGAAATCAAGCGCATGGTCGCCATCATCAGTTCGATGACCAAGAAAGAGCGCCGCCATCCGGATCTGCTCAACGGCTCGCGCCGCGCTCGCGTGGCCAAGGGCTCGGGCACTCAGCCGGCCGACGTGAACCGTCTGTTGAAGCAGTACATGCAGATGGAAAAAATGATGTCCAAGCTCTCCAAGGGTGGCAGCAAGGGCCTGTTGCGCCAGATGCGCGGTGCCATGAAGGGCATGGGCGGCATGGGTGGCGGCTTACCGCCGATGCGCTGAGCGGGGCCTGCTGACTGAAGGACGGGGTAACCCCTTCCTTTTTCCACAAATTTCATTAAAATGTCGCGTTTACCGCGTCCGTCCCAGGGCGCGTTTGCCGGGCATGCCGGCAACTCTGGAGCTTTTACTATGGTTAAGATTCGTCTTTCGCGCGGCGGCGCCAAGGGCCGTCCGTTCTACCACGTCGTCGTGACCGACTCGCGCAGTGCGCGTGATGGCCGCAACATCGAAAACGTGGGTTTCTACAACCCGGTCGCCTCGGGCAAGGACAAGCGCCTTGAGCTGAACGTTGTGCGCGTTCAGGAATGGGTGTCCAAGGGTGCCCAGCTGAGCGACAAGGTCGCCGCCCTGGTGAAGGAAGCCGGCAAGCAGCAGGCTGCCTGAGCATGACGGCAGCCGGTCGGCGCGTCCTGGTTGGACGCATCGTCGGGTTGTACGGCGTACAGGGCTGGCTCAAGGTTGAATCCTGGACCGAGCCCCGCACGCAGATCTTCAAGTACCTGCCCTGGCTGCTTTCATCGGCACCGGGTCAGGAAACGGAGGTCAACGGTGTCAAGGGTCACCCTCAGGGCAAGGGCCTCGTGGCCAAATTGCCTGAGGTGGACGATCGGGATGCCGCAGCCGCTTTGGTCGGGCAGGACATCTACGTCCCCCGCGAGCAGTTGCCGCCTCCTGGCAAGGATGAATATTACTGGGTCGATCTCGAGGGTCTCGAGGTCGTCACCACCGAAGGTGTAGCGTTGGGGCGGGTCAGTCACCTGTTCGCCACCGGCGCCAACGATGTGGTGGTGGTAAGGGACGGCGAGCGCGAGCGGCTGGTTCCTTTCGTCCAGGGTGTTTACGTGCGTTCGGTGGATATTTCCGGTGGACGCATGGTGGTGGACTGGGATCCTGAATTCTGAAGATTGAGGGTCCGATGCGCATCGATGTCGTCACGCTGTTTCCCGACTTCATGCGCCAGTGTGCCGCCGTCGGTGTAGTAGGGCGCGCGCAGCAGCGCGAGCTGTTGCAGGTGGAAACCTGGAACCCGCGCGATTACGCCACCGATAATTACCGTACCGTGGATGGCCGCACCTGCGGCGGCGGCCCCGGCATGGTGATGCTGATTGAGCCTTTGCGTTCAGCTCTCAAGGCAGTACGCGAGGCGGCACCGGATCCGGTGCATGTGATTTATCTCAGCCCGCAAGGAGCGCGGCTGACGCAGGGCAGGGTGGAGGCGCTGGCAAAATTGCCGCGCATCGCCTTGCTTTGTGGACGTTACGAAGGTGTGGACGAGCGTCTGCTGGCGCACGAGGTCGACGAAGAGCTTTCTATCGGCGATTATGTGCTGTCCGGTGGCGAGCTGGGTGCCGCGGTGATCATTGATGCCGTGGGCCGCCTGCAGGATGGTGCGCTGAACGATGCGCAATCGGCCGAGCAGGATTCGTTCTCGAACGGCTTGCTCGATTGCCCGCACTATGCAAAACCGGTGCACGATGCACTCGGCGACGTACCGGACGTATTGCTCTCCGGCGATCACGCGGCCATTCGCCGTTGGCGCCTGAAGCAATCACTGGGACGGACCTGGTTGCGACGTCCCGATTTATTGGCGCAGCGCGCGCTGGATAAGGAGTCCCGTGCGCTGTTGGATGAATTCCGCCGTGAACATGCCCAGTGGCAGGCGCGGCAAAACGATGCGGTCAATGAAGACCGCAATCATTGAGAAAAGACAGGTGTTGCCATGAACAAGATCATCGAACAGTTCGAAGCCGAGCAGATCACCCGCCAGCTGCCGGAGTTCGGCCCTGGCGACACCGTGATCGTCAACGTCAAGGTGAAGGAAGGTAACCGCGAACGCGTCCAGGCGTTCGAAGGTGTCGTCATCGCCAAGCGCAGCCGCGGCTTGCATTCCGCTTTCACCGTGCGCAAGATCTCGCACGGCACCGGCGTGGAGCGCGTGTTCCAGGCACACAGCCCGAGCATCGAGTCGGTGACGGTGAAGCGCAAGGGCAAAGTGCGCGGCGCCAAGCTGTACTACCTGCGCGGCCTGGAAGGCAAGGCTGCCCGCATCAAGGAAGACATCGCCGCTTCCTCTTCCTCGTCGGCCGACTAATCTCGGTTCGCTTGGTACAAAAAAAGCCCGCGGAGCAATCCGCGGGCTTTTTTGTTTGCCCCTGCGGCAGGCCGGGGCTTTGCCCGGCCTGCGCGAGATTAAACGTTCACGACCAACTGCTGCGGTTCCTGCAGGAAGTTGCCCTGCACAAAATCCACGCCGCAGGCGAACAGCAGCGAGGTGCTTGCCGCATCCTCCACCCACTCGGCTATGGCCATGCGCTTCATCTCGTGCGCCTGCTGGCAGATCTCGGTGATCTTCTTCTGGTTCTCCGGATGTTGCGGGAGGTCGGCCATGAAGCTGCGATCGATCTTCAGGTAATCGGCGTCGATGTGGTTGAGGAGCTGGAAGGAGTTGAGGCCCGAGCCGAATTGCTCCAAGGCAAAGAAGCCGCCGAGTTTCTTCCAGCCGGTAATGAACTCCTGCGCGGGCCGCAGCAGAGTCACCACCTTGCTCTCGGTCATTTCCAGCACCAGCCTGCCGTTCTTAAGGTTTGCCTGCTTCAACTGGCGGTCAAGCCAGGACAGCAGATTGGCCTGCGGTTGCAGCGAATCGGGCGTGAGCTTCACGAAGAAGGTGGTGGGGAAGCCGAGTCGCTCGCGCGACTTCAGCGCATTGATCGCCTGGTTCAACACCCAGCGGTCGATTTCGGCATTGAGGCCGTTCTTTTCCGCGATGGGCATGAAGAAGCCCGGCAGCACCTCGCCCTGTGGGCCGTTCATGCGCAGCAGGATTTCCGAGTAGTCGCCTTCGGCGTCTTGCAGGCTGATGCTCTGCTGGTGATAAAGCACGAATTCGTTTTGGGTGAGTGCCTGGCGCAGCAGGCTCAGCCAATTGCGCTCGCGCTCGGCATCGGCCTTTTCACGGGCCGCCGGGTCGTGCAGTTCGCTGCGGTTGCCGCCTTGGCTTTGCGCGCTGCGCAGAGCCTGGCTGGCCTGGTTGAGCAGCATGTCGGTATTGGCGTTCTTTTCGCCCAGCAAGCTGCCGCCGATACTGGTGGTCAAGGTGATCGACTGCGTACCAAGGTCGAATATCTCGCGGGATATGGCTTGCTGCAATGCCCCGATCCAGTCGCGAATGGCGTCGTCGCTTTCGGTATGCAGGATCACGCCTATCGTATGTTCGGCGAGCAGGCCGGCGACATCCTCCTGATTCAGCGATGAGCTGACCCGGCGGGCAAAGGCCGACAGCAACTCGTCGGCCTTGCCCAGGCCGATGCCATTGACGATCGGAGCCCAGTTGTCGGGTTCGATCAGCAGCAGGGTCTGGCCTTTGCGTCCTTCGCTGGCTGCTCCGACGGCATTGTCGAGGTGCTCCAGCGTGCGTGCGCGGTTGAACAGGCCGGTGACTGCGTCGCGCTGCAATTGCTCGATCAGGGCCGGATCAACCTGTTGCCGGCGGAACACGATTTGCAGGCAGGTTTCGCCTTCAAAGGTGGCATGGGCGAATTCGGCTGTAGCGGGGAACGTGCTGCCGTCCGCGCGCCGCGCGTGCAGTTCGAGCCGGTATTCGGCCTTTTCGCCGCGCGAAAGCGCGCGCAGCAGATTCTTGAACGCGTCGGCGTCGGCCGGACCGATCAGGTCCAGAACCGGCAACCCGAGCAGGTCGTCGTAATCGGCGTAGCCGAAGGTATCCAGGTAGGAGCGGTTGGCGCGCACGTGCATGCCTTCGTGCACGTAGGCGATGGGATCGTTGGAGGAGTCCAGCAGCGCATCGCAACGGCGCTCGGATTCGCGCAGGGCGGCCTCGAGGCGACGTACCTGGCGGCGCGTATTGAGTGCGTCGAATTCGCGCTTGATGACCGTGATCAGCTGTTTGGGCTGACCGCGTGAGGCAACGCCTTGCACGCCGTCCTGGAACATCTCGGCAACGCCCTGGTCGTCGATTTTCGATACACAGGCGATCAGTGCAATGTCGCGGGCACTGGCGTCGATCTGTTGGGCAACACTGCGCAACGGCAGGCCGCTCACGCCGGGATTGAACAACACTAGGTCGGGGCCGAGATCTTCCAGGGCCGCGTGGATCTGGTCCGTGGTGGTCGCCTGGGCAGGGCGCACGGCGATGCCCGCATTGCGCAATAACGTGATGATCTGTTCCGCGTCCTCCACCGAGTTTTCGATGAAGAGGATCTTGATGACGGAGTCTGTCTTCATGGGTGCGTCGTGCTTCCTTGGATGTGGCTGTCCATGCTGAAAGTGTCCATGGACTGGCCGGCACTACACTCGAGTTTTAACGGATTCTGTTCAGCCTCGCCAGCCTTAATTCATGCAATGGTGATCAAACGCATGCATGGACGGGTCATCAAACGGGCCGCTTGGCCGGATCGCCGCCGATTTCACGGACCAGCTTGGGGACCAGATAGCCGGGCAGGCGGGCGCGCATGGCCTCGACCAGCGCCAGCGCGCGCGCGTCGGCGACCTCGAAGTGGGCGGCGCCCTGGACGCGATCGAGCTGGTGCAGGTAGTAAGGCAGCACGCCGGCGGCGAACAGGCGTTCTGACAAATCGACCAGCGCATCGGCATCATCGTTGATATCGCGCAGAAGCACCGATTGGTTGAGCAGCGTGGCGCCTGCGTCGCGCAGGCGCGCGCAAGCGGCGTCCACCGCTTCGTCGAATTCGTTGGCGTGATTGGCGTGCAGCACGATCACCTTCTGCAGGGGCAGGGAGCGCAGCCAGGCAACGAAAGGCCCGTCGATGCGCTCGGGCAGTACCACCGGCAGGCGCGTGTGGATGCGCAGCCGGGTGACGTGGGGCAGGTCGGCCAGGCCGCGCCCGAGTTCCTCGAGTTTGCTGGTGGCCAGGGCGAGCGGGTCGCCGCCGGAAAGGATCAATTCGTTAATCGACTTGTCCTGCGCGACGTGTTCGAGTGCCTCGCGCCACTGGCCGGCGGCCGCAACTTCATCGCCATACGGGAAATGGCGGCGGAAGCAGTAGCGGCAGTTGATCGCGCAACTGCCGCTGGCGATCAGCAAGGCACGGCCCTGGTATTTGTGCAGCACACCCTGTGCTTCGCGGGCAGCCAGGTCGCCCACGGCGTCGGCGACAAACCCCGGTACCTGCGCCAATTCGGCCAATTGCGGCAGGGCTTGCAGCAACAGGGGGTCGCGCGGGTCGCCACGGCGCATGCGTGCCGCGAAGCCGCGTGGCACGCGCAGGGCAAAGCCGGCATCTTCGGCAGGCCATTGGTCAGCCAGATGGCCCAGGTCGAGCAACTCGAGCAGCTCGCGGCCATCGGTGATCGAGTCGCGCCAGAGTTGCCGCCAGTCGGGTGATGTAATGCGGGCGCCGGGGCTTACGGTTATCATAGAGGGCTGAATATGGGGCTTTGGCCCCTTGGACCTTTTATTTTAGCCGCTATGAGCGGCAGTTTTCCTCATCTGGAGCGAAGTGCATGGCCAGCTACGATCTTAACGGCGTCAAGAACGGTCTGAAGATCATCGTCGACGGCGATCCCTACATCATCACCGAGGCGGAGTTCGTCAAGCCGGGCAAGGGCCAGGCCTTCACCCGCATCAAGATCCGCAACCTGCTCAACGGCCGCACCACGGAAAAGACCCTCAAGTCCAGCGATTCGTTCGAAGGCGCCGACGTGGTCGATACCGACATGCAATACCTCTACAGCGACGGCGAGTTCTGGCATTTCATGCACCAGGAGTCGTTCGAGCAGCATCAGGCCGACAAGGCCGCCATGGCCGAAGCGGCCAAGTGGCTGAAGGGCGAGGAAGAATGCGTGGTGACCCTGTGGAATGGTCGCCCGATCTCGGTGCAGGCGCCCAACTTCGTGGAGCTGAAGATCGTCGAGACCGATCCGGGCCTGCGCGGCGACACCTCCGGCGGCGGCGGCAAGCCCGCCAAGCTGGAAACCGGCGCCGTGGTGCGCGTACCGCTGTTCGTGAACCAGGAAGAAGTGATCAAGGTCGATACGCGCTCCGGCGAATACGTCAGCCGCGTGAAGTAACGCATCGGCACGATCGCGCAGGTTGATTTACCCCGGATCAAGTCCTGAGTAATCAACGTGCGAAACAAAGCGGGGCGGGCATCGTAAGATGTGCCGCCCCCTTTCGCATTCCCTCCCCAACAAGGCGAACGAGATGAGCCAGAGCGCTCCGCAGACCATCGATCTCCTCATCGAAGCCCGCTGGGTCGTTCCGGTCGAACCGCACAACGTGGTGCTGGAGCAACATGCTGTCGCCATCGATGGCGAGCGCATCGTCGGTATCCTGCCGATTGCCGAGGCCCGCACGGCCTACGCACCTCGCGAGCGGGTCGAACTCGGCGAGCACGTGCTGATTCCCGGCCTCATCAACACCCACACCCACAACCCGATGACCTTGCTGCGCGGCCTGGCCGACGACCTGCCGCTGATGGTCTGGCTGCAGCAGCACATCTGGCCGGTCGAGGGCAAAGTGATCGGCCCCGAGTTCGTGCGCGACGGCGTGGAGCTGGCGGTGGCCGAAATGATTCGCGGCGGCACCACCTGCGCCAACGAAAACTATTTCTTTCCCGATGCGATCGGCGCCACCTATCGCAAGCTCGGCTTTCGCGCGGTGGTCGGTTTGCCGGTCATCGAATTCCCGACGGCCTGGGCACGCACGCAAGACGAATACTTCGAGCGCGCGGCGGAAACGCACGACAGCTTTCGCCACGATGCGCTGGTGCGTACCGCTTTTGCTCCGCATGCGCCCTACACGGTGTCGGATGAATCGTTTGAGCGCATTCGGGTCATGGCGGATCAGCTCGATATTCCCGTACACCTGCATTTGCACGAAACCGCGAACGAGGTCGAGGAAGAGCGCAAGAAGAGCGGCCTGCGTCCGTTTCAGCGCCTGCAAAAGCTGGGTCTTATCAACGACCGGCTGATCGCCGTGCACATGACCCAACTCACCGAGGGGGAAATGGCGGCTTGCGCGGAGGCTGGCGTATCCGTCGTGCATTGCCCGGAGTCCAACCTCAAGCTGGCCTCCGGCTTCTGTCCGGCAGAGAAATTGCGCAAAGCAGGCGTCAATCTCGCCATCGGCACCGATGGTTGCGCGTCCAACAACGACCTGGACATGTTTGGCGAAATGCGTACCGCTGCTTTGTTGGCCAAGGCCGTGGCTGAAGATGCGGCGGCGTTCGATGCCGGTTATGCATTGCGCACGGCGACGATCCAGGGGGCCAAAGCTCTCGGGCTGGAGGCCAGCATCGGTTCGATCGAAGCCGGCAAGCAGGCCGACTTGGCGGCCGTGCGGCTCAGCGACCTGGAAACGCAGCCGCTGTTCCACGTCATTTCGCAACTGGTCTACGCCACCGGGCGGCACCAGGTTACCGACGTGTGGATCGCCGGCAAGCGAAAGCTCGCTGCGCGCGAGCTGGTGGATCTGGATACGGTTGGCATGCTGGCGCGCACGCACGCGTGGCGCGAGCGCATTGCATCGCTGGACAAGGGCTGAAGAGACACGTGAACCGCTATCTCGTCATGATGTTCCGCCGACCGCACTTCGATCCCGCGATCGTGCCGTTGCATCAGCAATTTCTGGAAGAGTTGCGCAGCCAGGGGCGCAATGAAATGTCCGGTCCTTTTGGCGACAAATCGGGTGGCGCCTATCTCTTGCATGCCGAGTCGATGGACGAAGCGCGCCAGATCGCCCACAGCGATCCGGCACATACCAGCGGCGGCTGGGAGATCACGCTTTACGAATGGCACGCGCGCTAAATTCGCCGAACTTGCCGGAGTTCCAAGATGAATCAAGCTACACAAAACGTCAGCCACGATGAAATTGCCCGCTTCGACAAGCTGGCCGCACGCTGGTGGGATCCCGATGGCGAGTCGCGCCCGTTGCACGATCTCAACCCGATGCGCACCGACTACGTTGCGGCACGCGTGGCGCTGCGTGGTGCCAAGGTCGCCGACGTGGGTTGTGGCGGCGGCCTGCTGAGCGAGGCACTGGCTCGGGCCGGTGCGGACGTCGTGGGCATCGATCTTGGCCTCAAGGTGATCGAGATTGCGCGGCTGCATCTGCACGAGTCTCATCTCAGCGTGGATTACCGCAAGCAATCCTCGACGGAACTCGCCGCGGCCGAGCCGGAGAGTTTCGATGCCGTGTGCTGCATGGAACTGATCGAACACGTCCCGGATCCCGCCGCGCTCGTGCACGATCTGGCCGCCATGCTCAAGCCCGGTGCGCGCCTTTTCATGTCCACGCTCAACCGCACGCCGGCGGCGTTCGGTGCGGCGATCATCGGCGCGGAATACATCGCCCGCATGCTGCCACGCGGTACGCATCATTATTCGCAATTCCTCAAGCCGTCCGAGCTCGCACGCCTGCTGCGCCACGCAGGACTCGAGCTCGAGGACATCAGCGGCCTGGGCTACAACCCGCTGAACCGCAAGGCCTGGCTGAGCCGAATTACTGCCGTCAACTACCTTCTTTGCGCGCGCAAACCTGCATGAAATCGCTACCTATCGCGCCGCAAGGCGTCTTGTTCGATCTCGACGGCACCTTGCTGGACAGCGCTCCGGATTTGCACGGGGCCCTGGCCGTCTATTGCGATGAAGTCGGCGCGCCAGTACCTGCTTATGCGCAAGTGCGCGAAGTGGTTTCGCGCGGTTCGCGTGCGATTCTGCGCTGCGCATTCGCAGAAACCGACGAGCAATTGCTCGAACGCACCCCGCGGTACCTCGAGCTTTATCACGCCATGATGTCGCAGCACACGCGGCCATTCGAAGGCATCGACGCACTGCTGGAAGCGCTTGAAGCTTCCGGAGTGGCGTGGGGCATCGTGACCAACAAGCCGGGTTATCTCACCGACGAACTGGTGCGCCGGATCGGCTGGAGCGATCGCGCGTGCGCCGTGGTCTCCGGCGATACGTTGCCGGTGCGCAAGCCCGATCCCGCACCGGTGCTGCTGGCTTGCGAACGTGCAGCACTGGATCCGGCACGATGCCTGTTTGTCGGCGACGATCGTCGCGACGTGCAGGCGGGCAACAGCGCCGGGCTCTATTCCGTGGCCGTGCATTGGGGTTATCTCGACGGCGGCGATCCTCATGCCTGGGGCGCCGATGCGGTGGTGGAGCATCCGCACGATCTTGCCCAATTGCTCAAAGTGAAGGTTGCGGCGTGAGCGAAGAGGTGTCCCAGCACGGGGTATTGCACAGCTACGTAGACAAGTGGCTTGCCGTGCAGCCCGAGCAGCGTACGGCGCTGGTTTTTGTCGACCCGGTCAAATATCCCGGGCACGTAGCGCTCGCCGCGCTGGAGCAGGAACTGCTTTCCGCGGCCTACGGAATACGCGAACCCCAGGTAGCGGCCACCAAGCTCAACTGGTGGGCCGAAGAACTTGGCGGCGCCGCGGCCAGTGGCGGGCGGCACCCATTGACCCGCGTCCTGTTCGACGACGATCGCGCCCACAGCATGCCCCAGGAGCGCTGGCTTGCGCCGGTGTTGGCGGCCATGGCGCAGTTGGAGGAAGGTACGGCGGTCGACTTCGCCGCTCAGCTCAACGCCGCTTCGGCCCTGCATGGGGCATTGGCCGAACTGGAGACCGCCTGGTGGTATGGTCAGGCCGCCGCATCGGCGCGAGCGGCCCGGTTGGCCACCTTGAGCCACCTGCTGCACGCCTTGCGCCGCCTGCAGGACGACGCCGAACGTGATCGTCTGCCCTTGCCGATGGCGCGGTTGGCTCGCTTTGGCCTCAGTCGCGGAGGACTGCGCGAGCCTAGCGAGGCGCGAAACCAGGCGATCGGGGCTCAGTTGGATGACCTGAAATCGGCTTGGCGCGAGGCGTCCTGCTTGGCCGGCCCGCTGAGCGTGTTCCGCACCCTGGAGGCCGCCGAGGGCGAGCACCTGGTGAACAAGGCAGCCGGTGCGGGCGAGCCGCTTGCCGTACTGCAACGGGGAGGTCCGGGCGGCGGTTTCGCCACCACGCTGCGCGCCTGGCAAGCGGCGCGGCGCTGGCACAATCAGATCGCCGGATAAACGCGCCGTTCGCGGCCGCTTGTTGCGACGCGTCAAGCTGCCCCAACATATGAGTCTCGCGGCGTCCGAACGCCGGCTGTTACCAGGATCGCCCCATGCACAGTCATGAAAACACCGTTCGCCTGATGCCTGATGTGGCCACCCAGGCGCAGCCGCATCTCGCCGGGGCGTTGGACTGGGTGGGAATGGACGGCATCGAGGTGCCCGTGCGGTTTGATGCCGGGGACGGCGAGGTGCAGCGTTCCAGCGCCCAGGTCGGCGCGTTCGTGAATCTCACTCGGCCGGACCGTCGCGGCATCCACATGTCGCGGCTTTATCTCCTGGTGGACCAATACCTGAGCACGAAGACGATCGATGCGGCGATGCTCGAAGCGCTGCTGCGCGCTTTTCTCGAATCGCACGCGGAACTGTCCGATCGTGCCCGCATCAGCATCCGCTTCGATCAATTGGTACGCCGTGCCGCTTTGCGCAGCGACAACAGTGGCTGGCGTACCTATCCGGTTTCGATCGAGGCCAGTTTGTGCAAGGAGGGCTTTCGTCTCGAGCTGGGCACCGAGGTGGTGTACTCCTCGACCTGTCCTGCTTCGGCGGCGTTGTCGCGGCAACTCATCCAGGAACAGTTCGCCAAGGATTTCGAGGCGGACAAACCGCTGGCGCATGCCGCGGTGCTGGCCTGGCTCGGCAGCGACAAGGGCATCGTCGCGACGCCGCACGCGCAACGCAGCGTGGCGCGTTTGCTGGTTCGGTTCGTGGATGGCTCGCCGCTCAAGCTGATCGACTTGCTGGACCGCGTCGAGCAGTCACTGGGAACACCGGTGCAGACGGCGGTAAAGCGCGAGGACGAACAGGCTTTTGCGCTGGCCAACGGCAGCAACCTGATGTTTTGCGAAGACGCGGCGCGGCGCATTCAGCAGGCGCTGGATGCCGATGGCTCCATCGCCGATTTCCACGTGCGCCTCGAGCACCAGGAAAGCCTGCATCCGCACG
Organism: Dyella mobilis; assembly: GCF_016904945.1. Classification (GTDB taxonomy): domain Bacteria; phylum Pseudomonadota; class Gammaproteobacteria; order Xanthomonadales; family Rhodanobacteraceae; genus Dyella_B; species Dyella_B mobilis. Next base: position 956,795 of record NZ_JADIKF010000040.1, on the reverse strand, counting down.
ATGCGGTGGCTTATGCGAGCAAGGGCGTAGCGGGCGGTTACGGCGCCTGATTTAGCGTTCCTGCATGGCGCCGTTGTTATGATCGGCGCCATCGCGAAAGAGGAGTTTCCATGAAGATTCGTATGAGCCTGCTGTTGCTTGGCGCGTTTGCGCTGGCCGGTTGCGGCTGGATGCCGCATTTCGGCAAAAAGAAAAGCGAAGCGCCGGTGCAGCAGACGCTGATGAAGTCGCTGGCCGGGGAAGTCGATTACACCCTGACCCATCCGATTCCCGCCGACGCCTATCTCGAGGTGACGCTTGCCGACGTCAGCAAGCAGGATGCGCCGGCGCGTGTCATTGCCACCGATCGCATCGCTCCCATTGGCCAGTCGCCGGTGGACTTCGTATTGACCTACGAGCCTTCGGACCTTGCAGATGGTGTGGATTTTGCCGTGTCGGCGCGAATCAAGCAGGGCGATCGCACGCTGGCGCTCAGCGACACGCAGGTGAGCGTGCTTGGGCGGTCCGGCAATGATGGCCCGGTGCGGGTCGTCATTGCGGAAATTCACTAAGGCCTGTAGGCAGTATTTCCTTGGCCCGCACTGCCGTTGAGTGGTCGCCAAGGAGTAAGGCGTCGCCTCTTCTCCGCAAGGGAGTGGAGGCGACGCAAAGCATTACGTTTATCGGTCGAACGCCAGTCGCTCGCCACGCACGGAATCGTCGATGCGCGAACCATCCCATACCCGGCGACCGTTGACGAACGTGGCGACGATCGAGTTGCTGAAGGTATGGCCCTCAAACGGCGACCAGCCGCACTTGGACAACACTTCTTCGCGCCGAACCGTATGCGGCTTGCGCGGGTCCACCAGGACCAGGTCGGCCGCGTAGCCTTCGCGCAGGAAGCCGCGTTCGTGCACGTCGAACAAAGTGGCCGGTGCGTGGCAGACCGCTTCCACCACGCGCTCCAGAGTGAGCTTGCCTTCGGTCACGCGCTGCAAAGCCGCTTGCAGGGCAAATTGCACCAGCGGGATGCCGGACGGCGCCTTGTCGTAGAGCTGTCTCTTTTCTTCCAGCAAGTGCGGTGCATGATCGGTGGCGAGCACGTCGATGCGCCGTTCGGCCACGGCCTTGATGATTGCCTCGCGATCGGTCGCCGTCTTGACGGCCGGGTTGCACTTGATCAGAAAGCCCAGCCGCTCGTAATCCTCGTCGCTGAAATGCAGGAAATGCACGCAGGTTTCGGCGGTAATCTTTTTGCCCTTGACCGGGCCGGGCTGAAACAAGGCCAGCTCGTCGGCGGTCGAGATGTGCAGCACGTGCAGGCGGGTGCCGTGCTTCTGCGCCAGGCCGATCGCCAGCCTGGTCGATTTGATGCAGGCCTCGCGCGAGCGGATCAGCGGGTGTTCGCGCGCCGGGATGTTCTCGCCGTACTTTTCGCGCGCCTTGGCATGCAGCGCATCGATCATCGGCGTGTCTTCGCAATGGGTGATGATCGGCGTGGGCGCCTCGCGGAAGATGCCGTCCAGCGTTTCCGGGTTGTCGACCAGCATGTTGGCGGTGGAGGCGCCCATGAACACCTTGATGCCCGGCGCCGCCTTGGGATCCAGCGCGCGGATCGCTTCGAGATTGTCGTTGCTGGCACCCATGTAGAAGGCGTAGTTCACCGCGGAGGTTTCGGCGGCACGGTTGTACTTGGCCTCCAGCGATTCGCGGTCCAGTGCCGGCGGTTTGGTGTTGGGCATTTCCATGAAGCTGGTGATGCCGCCGGCGGCGCAGGCGCGCGATTCGTGTGCGATGTCGGCCTTGTGGGTCAGGCCCGGCTCGCGGAAGTGGACCTGGTCGTCGATCATGCCGGGCATCAGCCACAGGCCCGCGGCGTCGATGACCTGTTCGCCGGGGCGTGCGTCCAGGCTGCCGCCGATCGTCTCGATGCGGCCATGTTTCACGCGCAGGTCGGCGTAGGAGCGACGGCCCTCGTTGATCAGTTCGGCATTCTTGATCAGCCAGTCAGTGGCCATGCGGTTCTTCAGGGCTGCGGCAACGGGGGAAACGGAATTGCTCGGGGACAGGATCTTGCCCGCCGTCGCACAGCGGCTGACAGCGTAATATGCGCCATCCGGCCAGCAGGCTTCCCCGCCAGGGACCAAAGCGGGAAACTGCAATCCGTGCATAATCGGAGCAACTGGGGTAAAAGCGACAACGCTGCCCTAACAGGGGGCTGACAAAGCGCTTATAGACTCTGAGCAGGAAAAGGATTAGTCGACTCACGGCATTCACACTGCCGAAACGCTTGTGGCACCAAATGTTGCAAGTATCCCAGAAGGAAGGTTGCCGGTGTGAGGGTATTGGGCTATAACAGCCGGCCGCCACAGCCAAAATGGTGAAGGTAAATGGCGAAAACCACGCGTAATTCCACCGCCGCCAAGAATGCTCAGAAAGGAAAGGCGACGGGTAAGGGCCATGAGGCTCGGGTTAGCAAGGCCAAGGTCGCGGCTACCAAGCCCGCGAAGACCACTGCGCCGGCCAAAAAGGCTGCGGTGAAGAGCGCGCCGGCCAAGGCAGTGGCGAAAAAGGCGCCGGCCAAGAACGTGGCCGTGGCGAAAAAAGCCGCCAAGCCCGCCGCCGTGGCCAAGCCGCAACCCAAGAAAGCCGCGCCGGTCAAGAAAGTCGTTGCCAAACCGGAACCCAAGCACGCTGCGCCGGTCAAACCTGCGCCTGTGAAGAAATCCGGCGAAGAAAAGATCGTCGCCAAACCGGCGGCCAAGCACGCACCGACGCCCGCGAAGCCGGCGCCGGTACAGGCAAAGCCACCGGCGTCACAAACTGCAACACATCAACCCGTATCATCGAAGGCCACACCTGTCCCCGTTGGCAAGGTGGCCAGTGCCGTCGGACCGACGGCGGCGCGGGTGGCCAACGCCACCGCGAATCACTCGACCACCAAGAAACAGAAGACCCCGCAGTCCTCAATGAATAGCTCCGCGACCACTCTCGATAATGGCGTAACCCGTGAAGACGGCCGTTATGCGCTGCCCCTCACCACCAACATCGACCTGCCTCCCGGGTATCGTCCCTCCTCTGACGAGGAGTACATGAATCCTCGGCATCTCGCCTATTTCCGCAACAAGCTGCGGGATTGGCGCGATCAGCTGGTGGAGGAGTCCCGGCAGACGATGGAAAACCTGCGTGACGAAGTGCGCGACGTCGGCGACGAAGCCGAGCGTGCCACGCGCGAAACGGAAAACTCGCTGGAGCTGCGCACCCGCGACCGTTATCGCAAGTTGATCTCCAAGATCGACAAAGCGTTGCGCCGCATCGAAGAAGGCCGCTACGGCTACTGTGAAGAAACCGATGAGGAAATCGGTCTGGAGCGTCTCGATGCGCGCCCGATCGCCACCTTGTCGCTGGACGCGCAGGAACGTCGCGAGCATCTGCAGAAGCAGATGGGCGACTGAGGACGCCTTGCGTTCTTGAATCGGCAAAAAGCCCCGCCAGTGCGGGGCTTTTTATTGGCTCGCAAGGAGAGGCGATGCGCTTTTGCCGCGAACGTACTTGCCCCGGTGGGATGGGGGAGGGCGGATCGTCAGGCGCCTTTTAGTGTCGCCGCCGCATGGGCCTTGAGCTTCACCAGCATCGCCGCCAGCCCGTTCGAGCGTGTCGGAGACAGATGCTTGGCCAGCCCGATCTGCTGGATGAATTCCGGCTCCGTCGCAACGATCTCGGCGGCGGAGCGGTCGGAATACACCCTCAGCACCAAGGCAATCAGCCCTGAAACAATGGCCGAATCGCTGGTGGCGTCAAAATGCATCTGCGAAGCATCGCCGCTGGGCACCAGCCACACCATGGACTGGCAGCCGTGCACGCGATGCTCCTCGGTTTTCCATTCCTCGCGGAAGGGCGGCAGTTGCTTGCCGAGGTCGATCAGGTATTGGTAGCGCTCGGTCCAGTCGCCGAAGAAGGCGAATTCGTCGGCAATATCTTGTTGGGCTTGGGCGGCGCTGGCGTTGGCAATCGTATTCATGCGTACATTATCGCGCGGATCCGCACATCGGGTCCGAATCAGCGCTTTACGACGCTCCAGCGCGTGCCCTGGGCGCCATCTTCGATGACCACGCCCATCGTCGTCAGCTCCTGGCGGATGGCGTCCGCGCGGGCGAAGTCCTTGGCGGCGCGCGCCGCGCGGCGCGCTTCCAGCAGGGCCTCGACCTGGTCGGCGTCCACGTTCTGGTTGCCGGCGTGCTTGAACCAGGCTTCAGGATCGTCCTGCAGCAAGCCCAGCATGGCGCCCGCCCCGAGCAAGGCGGCCTTGGCGGGGGCGGAAGGGGCCTGGCGAGCGGCATCCGCCAGCAAGGACAGTTCGGCCAGTGCCTTGGGTGTGTTTAGGTCGTCGCACAAGGCTTCTTCTACCTGTTGCGGGACCGGCAGCGCTTGAGCGGGGTCGAGGTCAATGTGGCTGAGTTCGCGCAGGACGCGATACCAGCCATCCAGCGTGCTGATCGATTGGGTGATGGCCGTGTCGGACCAGTCCAGCGGCTGGCGATAGTGGCCGCGCAGCAACAGCAGGCGCAGGGCTTCCGGCGGGTGCAGCGCGAGCAGCTGATGCAACTGCAGCACGTTGCCCAGCGATTTGGACATCTTGCGGCCGTCGAAGGTAAGCATGCCGTTGTGCAGCCACCAGCGCGCGAACACCTTGCCGCCATGAGCGCAGGTGGACTGCGCGATCTCGTTCTCGTGATGGGGGAACTGCAGGTCGACGCCGCCGGCGTGGATGTCGATGGTCTCGCCCAGGTGCGCGGCAGTCATCGCCGAGCACTCGATGTGCCAGCCCGGGCGCCCGCGTCCCCAGGGGCTGTCCCAGCCCGGCAGCTCGGGAGTGGAGGGTTTCCACAGCACGAAGTCGGTCGGGTTTTTCTTGTACGGAGCCACCTCGACGCGTGCCCCGGCGATCAGTTCGTCGGTGTCGCGCCCGGAGAGTTCGCCGTAAGCGGCGTAGGAGCCCACGTCGAACAGCACGTGACCTTCTGCCGCATAGGCGTGTCCCTTGGCGATCAGGGTTTCGATCATCGCGACGATCTGGTCGATGTGCGCGGTGGCGAAGGGTTCGATATCCGGCGGCGCAATGCCCAGCTTGGCCACGTCTTCGCGGTAGGCCTCGGTGAAGCGGCCGGTGATGGTGCCGATCGGTACGCCTTGCTCGATGGCGGCGTTGTTGATCTTGTCGTCCACGTCGGTGATGTTGCGGGCATAGATCACGCCCGGGTAATGCCGACGCAGCAGCTTGACCAGCACGTCGAACACCACCGGGCCGCGTGCGTTGCCGATGTGCACGTAGCTATAGACCGTCGGCCCGCACAGATACACCGTCACCCGGTTCGGATCGAGCGGCACGAAGGGCTCGATGCGGCGGCTGAGGCTGTTATGGAGCGAGATCGGCATGGGGCGAAGTCCGCGGGTTTGGCTGGCGTGGGCGAATCGGCCGGCCATCTTATCAAGGTCTTGGGGGCGGACGATCCGGCTGCTCGTTCGGATCTGACTAAACGTTACATTTCTCAACACAAATCAAGGCACTAAGTTGCGGCCTTTCTAAGCGTGGATTCAGCGTGAATTTGCTGCAATTTCGTCATGCGCAGAAAGCGCTTTCATCCCCCTCCGCGGAGGCTGTTCATGAATAAGAAGATGCTGTTGATCGCGTTGCTTGGCCTGTTGACCGTATCCACGGGTGTAGCGGCGCAGACCAACTACAGCGATTACCCGCCGCCGCCCCCGCCGGGCGCGGCCCCGCCGCCGCCTGGAGCCGGCGGCGACAACGCGCACTACGCCTGGGCGGATGTGCTGCGGGTCGACCCGGTCTACGGCGTTACCCGTACCGCCACCCCGACGCAGCAGTGCTACAACCAGCAGGTCGTGCAGCAGACGCCCGGCAACAAGGGCCTCGGCACGGTGCTGGGTGCCGTGGTTGGCGGCGTGCTTGGCAGCACCATCGGCCACGGCCGCGGCAACACCGCCGCCACGGTGGGCGGCGCCGTAGTGGGCGGTGCGGTCGGCAACTCGGTCGCCAGCGGCGGTCAGACCTATACCACCGACCAGACCGTTTGCCAGCCGGGCAGCCAGGTCAGCGAACAGCGGCAGATCATCGGCTACGACGTGGAATATCGGTATCACGGGGACGTCTATATGTCCCGCCTGAGCTACGACCCAGGCGAACGCCTGCGCGTACGGGTCAATGTCTCTCCGGCAGACTGATGCTCCTGCCGGCTTTGCCCAAGCGGCCGCGTACGAGCGGCCGCTTTTGTTTTAGTGATTTTTCTACACCGACAAAGCCCATGGCCGCGTCCGGTCGGAGGAGCGGAAAAGGTCGAGGCGTTCACGTGCTTCGCCTGTGTGACGCACCCCGGCGACCTTTCCTGTTGCATGGCAGCGAAAATCCGGTCATGATTAAAGTTCAACCACCCGGAACACCCATGTCCGCAGCCGTCTATACCGCTACTGTGCTTACCAGCGCCCGCATGGCCGCTGGCATGACGTCGCGTGCTCGCCGACCGCTGGACCGACATTCGGCCGGGTAGGCTGTCGCCACGTTTTATGTGTAACACGACGACAAAACCCGGCCTTTGCGCCGGGTTTTTTGTTTTTTCGGACTGGAGTCAACGATGTCGCTTCGTCACTTCCTAACCACCCAGGACTACAGCCGCGCCGAAATCGACGCACTGCTGGAGCAGGCCGCCGCATTCAAGCGTTCGCCACGCGGCCAGCAGCTTGCCGGCAAGTCGGTCGCGCTGCTGTTCTTCAATCCTTCGATGCGCACGCGCACCAGTTTCGAACTCGGTGCGTTTCATCTGGGCGGCCACGCCATCGTGCTGTCGCCCGGCAAGGACGCATGGCCGATCGAGTTTCGTCCCAACGTGGTGATGGATGGCGAGGCGGAAGAGCACATCGCCGAAGTGGCGCGCGTGCTCAGCCGCTATGTCGACCTGATTGCCGTGCGCGCATTTCCGAAATTCCAGGATTGGTCGGTGGATCGCGAGGATGCGGTGATCAAGGCGTTCGCCCAATACGCCACGGTGCCGGTGATCAATATGGAAACGATCACCCATCCTTGCCAGGAATTGGCGCACGCGTTGGCGCTGAAAGAGCGGTTCGGCGATCTCACCGGGCGCAAGTATGTGCTCACCTGGACCTATCATCCCAAGCCGCTGAATACGGCTGTGGCCAATTCCGCGCTGCTGATCGCAACGAAGATGGGCATGGATGTCACTTTGCTGTGCCCTACGCCTGACTACGTGCTGGACGAGCGTTACATGGCCTTCGGTGAGCAGAACGCGAAAGAAAACGGCGGCTCGCTCAAGGTCAGCCACAACATCGAAGAAGCCTACAGCGGCGCCGACGTGGTCTATGCCAAGAGCTGGGGCGCCCTGCCGTTCTTCGGTCGCTGGGAAAACGAAAAGCCGATCCGCGACGCACACAAGCACTTCATCGTCGACGAAGCGAAGATGGCACTGACCAACAACGGCGTTTTCAGTCACTGCCTGCCGCTGCGCCGTAACATCAAGGCGACCGACGCCGTGATGGATTCGCCGGCCTGCATCGCCGTCGACGAAGCCGAGAACCGCCTGCACGTGCAGAAGGCGGTGATGGCTTCGCTGATCGCGCAGCGCTGAGCGGCGGGGTTTTCATGTATTTGCCCAGATCCTTTCACGAAACACGCACGGATGTGCTGCATGCGTTGATTCGCAGCTATCCGTTTGCCACCGTCGTGATGCAAGGCGGCGACGGCCTGGTTGCCAATCACCTGCCGTTTGAACTGGCGGGCGACAGCCTGTTGCAGGGACACGTGGCGCGCGGCAACGAATTGGCGAAGGCGGACGGTGCGCCGGTGCTGGCGATCTTCCAGGCCGCGGACGGCTATATCAGCCCCAACTGGTACCCCAGCAAACGTGAAACCGGGCGTGAGGTACCTACCTGGAATTACGCCGTCGTGCACGTGCGCGGGCGTCTGCGAGTCGTCCACGACAAAGTGTGGCTGCGCACGCTATTGGAAAAGCTGACCGATCGTCACGAAGCGACACAGCCCGAGCCGTGGCACGTGGGAGATGCACCGGAAGATCACGTCGAGCAGATGTTGAACGCGATCGTAGGCCTGGAGATTGCCGTCGAGCACATCGAGGGCAAATTCAAGCTGAGCCAGAACCATCCGGACGCCAACCGTGAAGGCGTCATCAAGGGACTCGGCGAGCGTGCAGGCAGGCGCGACGCCGAGCTCGTGGAACTGATGCAACGTGCCGAGGAGCGCCGCGATGAGCGATAAGCAGCACCAGTATCCCGTGCAGGTGACGTGGACGGGCAACCGCGGCGAAGGTACCCGCACCTATCAAGGCTATGGGCGCGAGCACGAAGTGCAGGTGGCCGGCAAACCGGCGATCGCCGGTTCGTCGGATGCGGCATTCCGCGGCGACGATTCCAAGCACAATCCGGAAGACTTGCTGGTCGCCTCGCTGTCCAGTTGCCACATGCTCTGGTATTTGCACCTCGCTGCGGTGGCGGGCGTGGTGGTAACCGGCTATGTCGATTCGGCAGTGGGCACACTGGTCGATCGCGGCAGCGATGGACATTTCACCGAGGTGGTATTGCGTCCGCAGGTGACGATCACGCCCGACAGCGATCCGGCCCGTGCCGTCGCCGTGCACGAAGACGCCCATCACGCCTGCTTCATTGCCAACTCCGTCAATTTTCCGGTGCGCTGCGAACCGAGCATCGTCATCGAATCTCCGTAAAAAACTTTTTTGGATCCCGCATCATGAGCAAAGACATCGTTCTCGCGTTCTCCGGTGGCCTCGACACCAGTTTCTGCATTCCGTACTTGCAAGAGCGCGGCTGGGCGGTACATACCGTGTTCGCCGATACCGGCGGAGTCGACGCCGAAGAGCGGGCGTACATCGAGGCGCGCGCCAAGGAACTGAAAGCCGCCAGCCACGTCACCGTCGATGGCGGCCCGGCGATCTGGAATGGTTTCGTCAAGCCGTTCACCTGGGCAGGCGAAGGCTATCAGGGGCAATATCCTTTGCTGGTATCCGATCGTTACCTGATCGTGGACGCAGCGCTCAAGCGTTGCGCCGAACTGGGCACCCGCGCCATCGCGCACGGCTGCACCGGCATGGGCAACGACCAGGTGCGCTTCGACCTGGCGGTGAAGGCGCAGGGCGACTATGAAATCGTCGCACCGATCCGCGAAATCCAGAAAGAACACACCGAGGTGCGCGCGTACGAGCAGAAGTACCTGGAAGACCTGGGTTTCGGCGTGCGCGCCAAGCAGAAGGCCTACACCATCAACGAAAACCTGCTGGGCCTGACCATGTCCGGCGGCGAAATCGATCGCTGGCAGGCACCGGGCGAAGGTGCCGTGGGCTGGTGCAAGCCGCGCCCTGAATGGCCGTCCAAGCCTCTGCAACTGAAGATCAGCTTCGTCAACGGCGAAGCGGTCGCACTGGACGGCGAAAAGATGGTCGGCCACCTGATGCTGGCCAAGCTCAATACGCTGCTCGCGCAATATGGCGTAGGCCGCGGCATTTACACCGGCGATACCACCATCGGCCTGAAGGGACGCATCATTTTCGAAGCCCCCGGCCTGACCGCGCTGCTGGTCGCGCATCGTGCCCTGGAGGAAGCGGTGCTAACCAAGCAGCAAAACCGCTTCAAACCCGAAGTGGCGCGCAAGTGGGTGGAACTGGTCTATGAAGGCTTCTTCCACGATCCGTTGAAAACCGACCTCGAAGCCTTCCTGGCGTCCAGCCAGGCCACCGTCAACGGCGACGTTACCTTGGAAACCAGCGGTGGCATCGTCAACGCCGTGGCGATCGAATCCAAGCACATCCTCAATGCCAAGGGCGCCACCTATGCGCAGGCGGCCGACTGGGGCGTGGCCGAGGCGGAAGGCTTCATCAAGCTGTTCGGAATGAGCAGCACCTTGTGGGCCGAGGTCAATCGATGAGTGCGGAACTCGCTAGAGCCGCACTGCTGGACGCGACGCTGGCGCATCTGCGTGCGCTGGTGTCGTTCGACACGCGCAATCCTCCGCGCGAAATCGGCACCGGCGGCATCTTCGACTACCTGAGCGAGCATCTGCCCGGCTTTCAGGTGAAAGTCGAAGACCATGGTGCAGGCGCGGTGACCTTGTATGCGGTGCGCGGCAAGCCGAAATATTTGTTCAACGTGCATCTGGATACCGTGCCCGATTCGCCGCACTGGAGCCGCGACCCGCACGAGTTGCTGGTAACCGAAGACCGGGCCATCGGCCTGGGTGCCTGCGACATCAAGGGCGCCGCCGCCGCGCTGCTCGCGGTCGCGAATGCCAGCCAAGGCGACTTGGCTTTGCTGTTGTCCACCGACGAAGAGGCGAACGATCCGCGCTGCATCGCCGCCTTTCTGAAAGAAGGCCATTCCTACGACGCGATCATCGTCGCCGAACCCACCCGCGGTGAAGCAGTGCTCGCCCACCGCGGCATTCATTCGGTACAGATGAGGTTTCAAGGCCAGGCAGGGCATGCGTCCGGCGAGCAGCGTCCCAGCGACAATGCCTTGCATCAGGCGATGCGCTGGGGCGCGGCAGCGCTGGACTATGTCGAACGCCAGGCACACGAACGTTTTGGCGGACTGACCGGGCTGCGCTTCAACATCGGTCGCGTCGAAGGCGGCATCAAGGCGAATGTGATTGCGCCGACCGCCGATGTCCGTTTCGGCTTCCGTCCGCTGCCGAGCATGAATCCGGATCAGCTGCTGGAGGCTTTTCGCACGCTGGTCGAGCTGCATCCCGTGGAATTTGCCGAATTGTTCCGCGGGGTGTCGTTGCCCGCGGGCGATACGGCCACGGCCGAAACCAGGCGCCTGGCCGCACGCGACGTCGCCGACGAACTGGGCATTCCGGTGGGCAACGCGGTGAATTTCTGGACCGAGTCCGCCTTGTTCTCCGCCGGAGGCTACATCTCCTTTGTCTACGGACCCGGGGACATTGCCCAGGCGCATACGGCCGACGAATGGGTTGCCTTGGATCAATTGCAGCAATACGCCGAAACCATTTACGAGATCGTCAACCGTGGAAGCGCATAAGAACACCCGTCAAACCATTGTGCGCCTGCTCTCCGCGATGGGCAGCGCCAAGGAAATCCAGCAGTACCTCAAGCGTTTTTCGCAGCTTGACGCCAAGCGCTTCGCCGTGGTCAAGGTCGGCGGTGCGGTATTGCGCGATGAGCTCGCCGACCTGACTTCTTCGCTGACCTTCCTGCAGCAGGTCGGATTGACGCCCATCGTGTTGCACGGCGCCGGCCCGCAGCTCGACGAAGAACTGCAGGCCGCAGGCATCACCAAGCAGACCATCAACGGCCTGCGCGTGACCTCGCCCAAGGCCTTGGGCATCGTCCGGCGCGTGTTCCAGCAGCAGAACCTTCGCCTGGTCGAAGCGCTGCAGGCGATGAACACGCGCGCCACCTCGGTGCCGTCGGGGGTCTTCATGTCCAGTTTCCTGGACAAAGAAACCTACGGCATGGTCGGCAAGGTCGACAGCATCAACCTGGCGCCGATCGAGGCCAGCCTGCGCGCCGGCTCCATTCCGGTGATCGCCAGCCTGGGCGAAACGGATGAAGGCCAGTTCCTGAACATCAACGCGGATTTCGCCGCCAATGACCTGGTGCGCGTGCTGCAGCCGTACAAGATCATCTTCCTGACCGGCACCGGCGGCCTGCTCGATGATCAGGGGCGCATCATCGACTCCATCAATCTGAGCACCGAATTCGATCATCTGATCGCGCAACCGTGGATCAACGGCGGCATGCGCGTGAAGATCGAACAGATTGCCGACTTGCTGCAAAGCCTGCCGCTGACCTCCTCGGTGTCGATCACGCGCCCATCCGAGCTGGCCAAGGAACTGTTCACCCACAAGGGTTCCGGCACCCTGGTGCGTCGCGGTGAAAAAGTCTTTCGCTATGAAAGCTGGGAAGGTATCGATCTGGCGCGCATGCGCGAGCTGATCGAGTCGAGCTTCGGACGCAAGCTGGTCGACAATTATTTCGAGCGCACGCAGCCGTATCGCGTTTACGTCAGCGAGAACTACCGCGCGGCGATGATCCTCACCTGCGAGGATGGCCTGGTCTATCTGGACAAGTTCGCCGTGCTCGACGATGCCCAGGGCGAAGGCCTCGGGCGCGCAGTCTGGCTGGTCATGCGCGAGGAAAATCCCAGCCTGTTCTGGCGCTCGCGCCACGGCAACCAGGTCAATATTTTCTATTACGCCGAATCGGATGGCTGCTACAAGCAGGAACGCTGGAAGGTGTTCTGGTACGGCATGGAAGGATTCGACACCATCGCACGCTGCGTCGCTCACTGCGCCGTGCGCCAACCCACCCTGGTGGACTGATCGACATGGCTGATTCCAAGAAAAGCATCGGTATCGTTGGCGCGCGCGGCCACACCGGGGCCGAACTCATTCGGTTGGTGGCGGCCCATCCCTCGCTGGAGCTCGCGTATGTTTCCTCGCGCGAGCTGGACGGCCAGCGCGTGGATGCACACGTCGCCGAGTACCGGGGGGATCTGTGCTACAGCTCGCCGGCACACGAAGACCTTCCCGGCCTGGGTGCCCACATCGTGGTGCTGGCGCTGCCTAACGGCAAGGCAGCGGCCTGTGTCGAAGCCTTCGATGCGGCGGGCAAGGATCCGGTGATCGTGGATTTGTCGGCGGATTACCGCTTCGACAAGCAATGGTATTACGGGTTGCCGGAGCTCACGCGTGGCAAATGGCGCGGTGAAAAGCGCATCAGCAATCCGGGTTGCTATGCCACCGCCATCCAGCTTTCCATCGCGCCGCTCAAGGATGTGCTTGCCGCGCCGCCAGTGTGTTTTGGCGTTTCGGGTTATTCCGGTGCCGGCACCACGCCATCGGACAAGAACAATCCGGAACTGCTGCGCGACAACCTGATGCCGTATGCACTGACCGGCCACGTGCACGAGAAGGAAGCCAGTTGGCACCTGGGCATCCCGGTGGAATTCATGCCGCACGTTGCCCCGCACTTTCGCGGTTTGACCGTCACCACCAATCTCTACTTGTCGCGCGCACACAAGCGCGAAGACATCCAGGCGCTGTTCCAGCATCGCTACGGTAGCGAGAAGCTGGTGCGCGTAGTGGATGAGGCACCGTGGGTCAGTCGGATCGCCGGCAAGCACCACGTCGAGGTCGGCGGTTTCGCGATGTCGTCCGATGGCAAGCGCGTGGTGGTGGTCGCTACCCTGGACAACCTGCTCAAAGGGGCTGCAACGCAAGCCATGCAGAACATCAATCGCGCCATCGGCGTGGATGAATACACGGCCATTCCCGCCCACTGAACCCCTCTCCCTCTGGGAAGAGGGTCAAAGCAAAGAGAATTTCGTCATGACCGACCTCCTTTGGCAAAAAGCCGGCGTCGAAACCAATGCCCGGATCATGAAATTCCTGGCCGGCGACGACGTGCTGCTGGACCGCGAATTTTTTCTGCACGACATCACGGCCAGCAAGGCGCACGTCGAAGGGCTCGCCCACATCGGTGTGGTCAGTACCGAGGAAATGCAGAATCTCAAACGCGAGCTCGATGCATTGGCCGAAGATTTCCGTGCGGGACATTTCGTGCTGGACGAGCGTTACGAAGACGGCCACTCCGCCATCGAAGCACGCTTGACCGATCGCCTCGGTGACGCCGGCCGTCGCGTGCATACCGGGCGGAGCCGCAACGACCAGATCCTGGTTGCCACGCGCCTGTGGCTGAAAGACCAGCTTGCGGTGCTGGGAAATCATTGTCGCATCATCGCCGAAGTATGCCTGCAGCGCGCAGCCCAGCCCGCCTTGCCCTTGCCGGGCTATACCCATCTGCAACGTGCGGTGGTGTCGTCCACGGCGATGTGGTTTGCGGGCTTTGCCGAAGGCTTTGTCGACAACGCCTGGCGCGCGCGGCAAACCGCGGCGTGGATCGACGCCAACCCGCTGGGCACGGCCGCGGGCTACGGTGTGAACCTGCCTCTCGATCGCCAGCACACGACCAAGGCATTGGGCTTTGCGCGCATGCAGGTATCGCCCATCTATGCGCAGCTCTCGCGCGGCAAATTCGAAATGGCGGTGATGGAAAGCCTCGGTAGCGCCATGCTCGACGCGCGTCGCCTTGCATGGGATCTATCGCTGTTCACCACGGCGGAATTCAATTTCGTCTCGCTGCCCGCCGAATACACCACCGGCAGCTCCATCATGCCCAACAAGCGCAATCCCGACGTGGTGGAACTGCTACGTGCTTCCTATGCGACAGTGGCTGCGTCGCGCTGCGAGATCGAGCAGTTGTTGTCGCTGCCCTCGGGCTATCAACGCGATCTGCAATTCTCCAAGGGATCGCTGTTTCACGGCGTTACGCACGGGCTCGCCGCACTGGAATTGCTGCCCGACCTGCTTGCCCGCATGCAGTGGAACGAAGCGGCCATGCGAGCCGCCATCGAGCCGGCCATGTATGCCACCGATGTGGCCATTGAGCAGGCGGCCGCAGGCGTGCCGTTCCGCGATGCGTATCGGGCGGCGGCAGTTGCAGCCAGTTCGGCGGGGCAGGGTCGCACGCCGGAGCAGAGCCTGGCCGCACGCACTTCGCCCGGTGCGGGCAACGATCTGCACCTGGACATCTTGAAGCAACGGCTTGCCGATCTGGCCGCTTGAGGGAATGGCCATGGACACGGTCAGTACCGCCAACGCCGAGCACTATCACTGGGGTCAGGCTTGCGATGGCTGGCACCTGCTTGCCACCGGCGATCTGAGCGTGATCGAGGAACGGATGCCCCCGGGAAGCTTTGAACGGCGGCATCGTCACCTCCATGCACGCCAGTTTTTCTACGTGCTGGATGGCGAGGCGATATTGGAAGTGGAAGGCACGCTTCATCGCTTGCGCCGCGGCGAAGGCTTGCACGTACCGCCGCAAAGCGCGCATCAGATGCGCAACGACAGCGATGCCGACGTGCGTTTCATTGTGGTCTCTGCGCCGCGCAGTCACGGAGATCGCGTGGACGCGCCGACGGAAGAGGGCACGACGTGACGGCGCCGGCACGCCAGCTACCCGAGCGTGCGCTGCCTGCGTGGCACCGCGCCGTACTGAAGGTCGGCAGCAACCTGCTTGCCGCCGATGGCGGCGGATTGACGCCGCGCTATGCGCAGGCGCTTGCTGCGTTCGTCGAGAAGAGCCACCAGGAAGGGCGCGAAGTCGTGCTGGTATCCTCGGGCGCGGTGGCTGCCGGACGAGCCCTGATGCGCGAGCGAACCCGGTTGGACGGCGATCTTGCCGCGCGCCAGGCGCTCGCCGCGTTGGGTCAGGCCCCCATGATTGCGTTGTGGCAGGGCTTGTCGGATCGTCCCGTCGCGCAGGTGTTGCTGACGCACGACGATCTGCGCAACCGCCGCCGATATCTCAATGCGCGTGCCACCTTGCGCGAATTGCTGACGTTGGGTGTGCTGCCTGTCGTGAATGAAAACGACACGGTGGCGGTGGACGAGCTCAAGCTGGGCGACAACGACAACCTCGCCGCCATCGTCGCCGCCCTGGTCGATGCCGATCTGCTGCTGATCGCTTCGGACGTGGACGCGCTGTACAGTGCCGATCCGCGACGCGATCCGCATGCGCAGCCTATCGGCCACGTGCCGCAGCTCACGGCAGATATCGTTGCCATGGCCAGCGGAAGCGGCACGTCGGTCGGCACCGGCGGCATGCGGACCAAGCTGCAGGCGGCCGACAAGGCGGCGGCAGCCGGCATTCCCACGGCGTTGTTCAGCGGCCGCGACGAAGCCACCGTGGCAGCGCTTGCCAGCCACCGGCTGCGTGGTACGTTGATAGACGTGTCGGGCAACCGTATGCAGGCCCGCAAATACTGGCTGCGTCACGCGCCGGGCGGTGTCGGGCGCATCAGTGTCGATGCGGGTGCCGCACGTGCCTTGCTTGGCGGGCGCGCATCGCTCTTGCCCGGGGGTATCCTGGGTGTGTCGGGTGAGTTCCACCGCGGTGATCTGGTGGAAATCGTCGATGCCGGAGACCGGGCAATCGCACGTGGCCTGTGCCAATACGGTGCCGCGGAAGTGCGCCGCCTGGCCGGCCGCCACAGCCGGGAAATCGAAGCGGCACTGGGTTACAGCTATGGTGCCGAGATCGTGCATCGCGACGATCTGGCAACAGTCGTGGATCCGCAAACGAAGGCGGGAGAAACCAGCACGTGAGCGACATTCGGAACCTGGCATTGGCGTGCCGCGATGCGGCCCAGACGTTGTTCTCGCTTGACGGCGAGAGCAAGCGCGAACTGTTGCGAGGCATGGCAGCTGCCCTCGATGCGCACAGCGAAACCATTCTTGCGGCCAATGCGCGCGATTTGCAGCAAGCGGCCGCCAAGGGTGTTCAAGGCGCCATGCTGGATCGCCTTCGTCTGGATGCTTCGCGCGTAGCAGCCATTGCGCACGCGGTGCGCGAGATTGCCGCCTTGCCCGATCCGGTCGGGCTGGTGACGCGCCAGGAGACTCGTCCCAATGGTCTGCAAGTGGAGCGCGTACGCATTCCGCTGGGCGTCATCGCGATGATTTACGAAGCCCGCCCGAACGTCACCGCCGATGCCGCGGCGCTGTGCCTGATGGCCGGCAATGCCGTCATCCTGCGCGGCGGCTCGGAGGCATTGCATTCGAATGTGGCGATCGCCCAGGTGCTGCGTGACGTACTGGAGCAACGCGACATTCCCGCTGCCGCACTCACCTTGATCGAGGACTTGCGCCGCGAAACCATGGTGGAATTGCTGCAGTTGAGCGACATCATCGACTTGGCCATTCCGCGTGGAGGCGAGGGGCTGATCCGTTTCGTCGCCGAACATGCGCGCGTGCCGATCATCAAGCACTACAAGGGCGTTTGCCACCTGTATGTCGATGCTTCTGCCGACGAAGCGCGAGCGCTGAATCTGCTGGTCGACGGCAAGACGTCTCGCCCGGGCGTGTGCAATGCGTTGGAAACGCTGTTGATCCATCGCGACATCGCGGCGTCCTTTCTGCCCAAGGTGGTAGCCGCGCTGGAAGAGCGCGGCGTCGAACTGCGTGGCTGCGAACGCTCCCGCACTCTGGTGCCGGGCATGCGCGCGGCCACCGAGGAAGACTATGCCGCGGAATTTCTAGATCTGATTCTGGCCATTCGCGTGGTGGACGATCTGGGCGCAGCCATCGGCCACATCCAGCGGTTTGGGTCTGACCACACCGAGGTTATCGTGACGCGCAACGACGAATCGGCGCGCCGGTTCGTACAGGCCATTCGCTCGGCCGTCGTCATGGTCAACGCATCGTCCCGTTTCTCCGATGGCGGCGAGCTCGGCCTGGGCGCGGAGATCGGCATTTCCACTACCCGCCTGCATGCCTATGGCCCGATGGGGGCGGAGGCGCTTACCGTTGAGCGGTTTGTCGTACGCGGCGAGGGCCAGGTGCGCCATCCTTCCAGCCGCTTAGACTAGCGCAAGCTTCAGTTCAGCTTCCTCGGGCCGATACAGGTGACGGGACAACCACCTGGGGAGGGAAACGTGAACATCGAAAAGTTCAAGCGCGAGCATGCGGATCTGCTCGCAGCAGTCACCGCTTTGCGCGAGCTGGTCCAGACGGGTGTGCAGGAACACGCGGACAAAATTCTGGCGCAGCTGGTCGGTATGAGCTCGGTGATCAAGCTGCATTTGGCGGCGGAGGATCGCGTGCTGTATCCGGCTCTCATGAGTGCCGGCGATCCGCTGGTTGCCGAAACCGGCAAGCGCTTTCAGGAAGAAATGGGCGATCTAGCGCAAGCCTACGCGGGCTTCGTTTCGCGCTGGAATCTGGCATCGCGAATCAGCCAGGATCCGGAAGGTTTCCGCAACGATGCCAATAATGTGTTCAAGGCATTGCACCTGCGCGTGCAACGCGAAAATCGCGAACTCTATCCGCTGGCCGAGCAGGTCTAGCGAAATCGCCTGCGGCAGATCGGGCGGCAGGCGATGCGGGATTTCAAGGCTTGCAAAGGCGGTAAGGGCAGCACTGCGCCCGGTGCCTGAGAGCAAATCGGTGCTGCCGGAGCACAGGCTCCGGCAGCATCCTTCATACTGTTTGACTGCTCCAGTCGCGTACGGCTTGCGCAAACGCCAGGCAATCGGCGAATCGGTTGTACAGCGGCGCCGGCGAGATGCGGATGACATCCGGCTCGCGCCAGTCGCCAATCACGCCGTGTTCGATCAGGTAGTCGAACAACGACCGTCCGCGTTCGCGGCCGCCCAATACACGGATCGAAAGCTGCGAGCCGCGGCGTTCGGTTTCTTTGGGCGTGACGATGTCCAGCACGCCGGCGAGCTGGCTCTGCACCAGCCATTCCAGATAACCGGTGAGCTGCAGCGATTTTTCGCGCAGGCGCTGCATGCCTGCGCGGTGGAATATGTCCAGCGAGATGCGCAACGGCGCCAGCGCCAGAATCGGCGGATTGGAAAGCTGCCAGCCGTCCGCGCCGGGAGTGGGCACGAATTCCGGTCCCATCTGGAATCGCGTGGTTTTGTCGTGTCCCCACCAGCCGGCAAAACGCGGCAAGGTGGCGTGGGCGTGACGCGCGTGCACGAAAGCTCCGCCCACCGCGCCGGGACCCGCATTGAGGTATTTGTAGCTGCACCAGATCGCAAAGTCGGCGCCGCTGTCGTGCAGGCGCAGCGGCAGGTTGCCGACCGCGTGGGCCAGATCGAAGCCCACCGTGCAGCCATGCTCGTGGGCGAGCTTGGTAATCGCCTGCAGGTCGAAGGCCTGGCCGGTGCGGTACTGCACACCCGGCAGCATCACCAGCGCAATGCGCGAACCGTGCTCGGCCAGTGCGCGCTCGATCGCGGCCATGGATAGCGTGCCGTTCGCCTCGTCGCCCTCCAGTTCGATCAGCGACAGCTGCGGGCTGAAACCGTGGAAGCGGATCTGCGATTCCAGCGCATAGCGGTCGGTGGGAAAGGCGCCGGCTTCCATCAGGATGGCGTGGCGATCGGGAGTCGGGCGATAGAAGCTCACCATCATCAGGTGCAGGTTCACGCCCAGCGTGTTCATGGCCACGACTTCGTCGGGCTGTGCACCGACGACTTCCGCGAGATGGTCGCGCACGAATTCGTGATAGTCCATCCACGGCAGTCGGCCCTTGAAGTGGCCTTCCACGCCCAGCTCGCCCCAATAGTTGAGTTCCGCGTTGACGGCTTCACGCACCGCGCGCGGCTGCAAGCCCAGCGAGTTGCCGCAGAAATAATGGCTTTCGCCGCCGGTGTGCGGCGGAATCAGGAATTCATCGCGAAACGCACGCAGCGGATCGTTGGCGTCGCGGGCCTGGGCCCAGGCAGCAGTGGCTTCGTAGGGTGCGGACATCGGTACATTCCAGCTTGATTCGTGCGAAGTCCCGTTCGGCACGGGACGACGAAGGAGAGGCGTTCGGGCGGATCAACTGCCCAATGTGGTGGCGATGGCGCGGCAACCTTTGTCGAACGTCGCGGCCCAGTCCTGCCCTGCCTGGCTGGTGACGGGGCGGGCGCAACGCAGTTGAATCGCATGGCCGTTACGGAACCAGTAGCGCTCGACGTAGGTATAAGGCGTGCCGCTTTCGCTGGCGGTGTAGATGAAGCTGTTTTGATCGCCCGACGTGCTTTGACCGGGCTGGTAGTTCTTGAGCTGCTTGGCCTTTGCCACCGCGCCGCCCACGTAGGTGTTGAAATCCTGCAGATTGGCAGCCTGCTTCACCGTGACGCTCACGCGCGCCAAGGTGGTGCTGGCGCTGGGCGACGGATCGGGAACCTGGAACACGCGTACTTCCGGATCGCCATCGACCTGCATGATGCCTACCCAGCTCGAAGGCGTGCTGAAGTGCACGCTGCCGGACGCCATGCTGACATCGTCCGCTCGTGCCACCGCGATGCTGGCCAGTGCCAAGACAGCGGTCACCATCGTGTAACGCCTGAAATTCATGCGTGCTCCTGAGATTCGGTAGTGAAACGACGTAGTGGCAACCCCAGCCATTCCAGCGCGGTGCCGTGAAACAGGCGAGCGCGGTCCGGGTCATCGAGGCTCAGCGATTCGATGCCGCTGCCTGGGTGCTGCTCCCCCAAGGGGAAAGGATAGTCGGTGCCGAGCATGACGCGGTCGACGCCGGTCACATCCAGCAGATAGCGCAGGGCCTGGGGATCGTGCACGCAGGAATCGAAATACAGGCGCTTGAGGTATTCGCGCGGATTGCGCGGGTTGTCGGTGGCAACCAGGTCGGGCCGCATGCGGAAGCCGTGCTCGATGCGTCCGATCGTCCAGGGGAAGCTGCCGCCGCCATGCGCCAGCATCACGCGCAGCTTGGGCAGCCGTTCAAGCACACCGCCAAACGCCAGGCAGCAGGCCGCACGCGATTGTTCCGCCGGCATGCCGACCAGCCAGGGCAGCCAGTACTTGGGCATGGTGGCGGCGCCCATCATGTCCCAGGGGTGCACCATGATGGCGGCGCCGAGATCGGCAGCCGCTTCGAAGAACGGGAAAAGTTCCGGCGCGTCCAGGTTCCATTCGTTGCAGTGCGAACCGACCTGCACGCCGCACAGGCCCAGTTCGTCGATGCAGCGCTCAAGTTCGCGGATCGCCAGGTCCGGTGCCTGCAGCGGGACGGTGCCGATGCCGGCGTAGTGCCTGGGGAAATCCCGGCACATCTCGCCCATGTGGTCATTGAGATGCCGGTGCAATTCCAGCGCCTGGTAGCCCGGCGCCCAGTATGAAAACAGCACCGGTACGGTGGAGATCACCTGTACGTCCACGCCGAAGCGGGCGTAATCGTTGATGCGATGCTGCGGATCGAACGAGGATTCCCACACTTCGCGGAAGAACTTGCCGTCCTTGTAGATGCGATGCCGTCCGTCGTTGTGGTTCATCACCGGGAACGCGTCGTTGCCGTACTTGGCGGCCAGGTTGGGCCAGTCGCGCGGAAGGATGTGGGCGTGGGTGTCTATTTTCAGCATTCGCCAAGTGTAGCGCCTGCCGCCGTTGGGGGCTCGTGCACGGGTCCAGGGCCTGTTAGCACTATTTTCGCGAGCCACGAAAATAGTGCTAACAGGCGCTAGGAGGGCACGCGTTGGTTCCCGTGCGTGGCCGTCTCCTGCGGTCCGCGGCCGACCACGTAGGCGAGCGTGTTGATGTTGTCGACCAGGCGGTCGCTGATGCGCACGATCTGCTCGGCGCGCGGCTTGTCGTCGGCCATGGCCAGCAGGCTGGACAGGCTGCGCTGCAGTTGCCGCAGTTCCGGCGCGGGGCGGGGCGGCTGGTTGGTGCGCAAGGCGAGGGCCAGGTCGTGCAGGTACGCGGCCGAATGATCGATGAAGTAAGTGACTTCGGTTTGCTCGGGCAGGTTGTCGCAATCGTGCAGCAAGGCTTCCAGTGTCATAGTCGTGCGCGCCAGGCGGTTGCCATTGAGAAATAGCGCGTTGGCCAGTTCCAGCAGGGCCAGGGGTGTGGCCGGCTCGGCCTGCATGCGATCGAGCGATGCCTGCGCATTGGTGCGCGCGGTGCGTGCGGCGGTGCGTGTTTCGCGATGACTGTCGCGCTGCTGCGGATGGGCCAGCGCGCCCAGGTAGTGGGCGTAGGCGTCAAGCATGTCCGAGAGCGCGGCGCGGGCGCGCCCGCGCTCCCAGGTGGGCCACACGACATAGGCCAGCAATGCCATGCCGCTGCCGAGCGCGGTATTGAGTACGCGGTCGAGCACGGCCGTACCCGAGTTCACGCCCTCGAACGAAAGAAAGATCACCACGGTGCCGGTCAGCGCCGCCACTGCGATGCCGTAGTGGGCGGTGGCTAGGTAGCGAAACGCCATGCACAGCAAGGCCATCAGCGCGAGGTGCGTCCATGCATCGTGTGGAGTGACCAGCAGCAGCGCCGTGGTCAGCACCAGCCCGAGAATGGTGCCCACCACGCGCAGCAATCCAAAATTGAAGGTGGCAGCGAAATCCGGGCGCAGCACGATGGCGGCGGTCATCGGCAACCAGTAGCCGTGCGGAAGTTGCCAGATGCGCGAAGCGAGCAGGGCCAGGCTCAGGCACGTGGCGCAACGCATGGCGTGGCGGAAAGCCACCGAATGAACGGTAAGGTTCGCACGCAGCACACCCAGTGCCGAGTTGCCGCGCAACGCGCTGGGCAGGCGCATTTCCGCTGTTTCCGCACGTGTCTCGCCGCGCGAGCCGGCCCAGTTGGCATTGCGCACGGCGGCAGCCAACTGGCCGGACAATGCGTGGATGTGCGCCGCGACGCTGTCGTTGCGCGAATGGTTGTCGAGCAGTGCGCGTTCGCTGGCTTGCAGCGTTCGCAGCGCGCGCGAAGCCTGCTCGGGCGACTCGCCTGCTTCCAGTGCTTCGGCTACGGCATTGAGCACGCGCGAGGCATCGGCACGGAACAAGGCGAGGACCTGGGTGGCGCCATGCATGTTGGACATGGCCACCAGTTCAAGGCGGATGCGCTCAGCCAGCTCCAGCAGTACCGCGAAGGCTTCCATGGCGCGTCCCCGCGCATGGTGCTTGCCTAGCAGGGTTTGTTGCAGCGTGGTCATGGCGTCGGTCAGGGCAGGGACGTCGCCTTCGTCCTGCGCACGCTCGTTGGCCAATGTTGCCAGCCCCCGGTACACGGTAGCCAAGGCGTAGCGCTCCGGGCGGTAGCGCAACAACGGCCACGCAGCGACTGAAAACAGGGCCAGCAGCAAGCCGCCGCTGAAGATCAGGGCGGCGCCGACCAATGCTTCGTGCAGGCCGGCCGGCGACGCTGCGGTGACCACCAGCAGGATCATGCTGGTCATGCCCACGCGTGCGATGTCGGTGCCGAACACCACCAGCAAACCGCCAAAGAACCCGAAGGCCGCCGTGGCGAGAGTCATGGGCAGCAGTTCGCCGCCGACCAGAAAGCCGCATAGTGAGGCCAGCCCCGCCGCCAGCGATGCCAGGAACAGTTGCCAGAGCCGCTGCCGGTAAGGGCCGGGCTGATCGGAAAACATGGTGTCCAGCGCACCGGCGGCGACCGCCAGGCCCGCTTCCTGGTGGCCGGTCAGCATGCCGATGGCCAGCGGCAGCACGACGGCCGCGGTATTGCGCACCACCACCCACAGAGGCACGTCCGGACGCTTGGTCGCGGTCAGACTCTGCAGCACGCTGGCGCGCAGCGAATAAGCTCGGGTGGACATGGAGGGAATCGATGCCGTCGATGCATCGATTCTGCCTCACCGGTGCAGCCGGTGTCGCCTGTGGATCGGACGAAAATAGGGACCTGCTGCGACTCTCTGGCCCGGGTGGTGAGACGGCCGGGTTGAGGGGCAAATCTGCGACGGTATCGTTGTAAAAACACTTGATGAAGGCAGTCGCAAGAGCCGCCCCTCACCGCAATCCTCTCCCCGGAGTGGAGAGGAAGCCAATGCAAAAAGCCGTGCTTATGCGCGGCCGGCGAATTCGCCGGTCAGGGTGTTGACCCAGACTTTCTCATCGTTGGTGATGTATTCGGGCACCTGGATTTCGATACCGGTGTTGAGCTTGGCCGGCTTGGTGCGCTTGGTGGCGCTGGCGCCTTTCAGTTCCGGCGCCGTGTCGACCACGGTCAGCGTCACGCTGGTAGGTACCTGCAGGCCGACCGGCGCATCGTCGATCACCTGCACGTAATAACCTTCCACGCCTTCCACGATGTAGCCGGCATTGTCGCCGACCACTTCCGGGCCAAGCACGTACTGGGTGTAGTCCTCGTTGTCCATGAACACGAACGCATCGCCATCCATGTAGGAGAAGTTGGCCGGGCGGCGTGCCAGATCCACTTCTTTCAGATCGTCGTCGGCGCGCAGGCTGAGGTCGAACTTGCGTCCGCCGGGAATCGAGTACAGCGTGAAGCGGAAGGTGACGTTGCCGCCGCGGGCGGTCGGTGAGCTGCGCTCGATGTCGCGCACCTGGTAGACGGTGCCTTCGTGTTCGATCACGTTGGCTTTCTTGACGTCGGAAGCTTTCATGGATTTGAGCCGGGAATGGAGAGTAGGGAATCGGGATTCGTCAAAAGCGCAGCCACGCGAAAGTGGGCGGAGAACGGGGTTTGCGATTCCCGATTCTCCATACCCGATTCGCTTACTTGGGTTGCAGACGCACCGCGCCATCCAGGCGAATGGTTTCGCCGTTGATGTAGCGGTTGCCCAGGATGAACGCCACGGTGGAGGCAAATTCGTCTGGCTTGCCCAGGCGCGAGGGGAACGGAATCGAAGCGGACAGCGATTCCTGCACCTGCGGCGGCATGCCGTCGACCATGGGTGTCCAGAAGATGCCCGGGGCAATGGTCGCCACGCGAATGCCAAAGCGCGAAAGTTCGCGTGCCATCGGCAGGGTCATGCCCACCACGCCGCCCTTGGAAGCGGAGTAGGCGGCCTGGCCGATCTGGCCTTCGTAAGCGGCGACACTGGCGGTATTGATGATGACGCCGCGCTCGCCGTCTTCGCCGGCTTCATTGCTCTGCATCAGCGCAGCGCCGGCCTTGGCAACGTTGAAGCTGCCGACCAGGTTCACCATCACTGTGGAGGCGAAGGTGCCCAGCGGCATCGGGCCTTCCTTGCCCAGCACGCGGCCGGCGCCCAGGATGCCGGCGCAGTTGATCACCACGTTCAGGCCGCCCATGGCTTCCCTGGCCGCGGCCACGTTCGCGCTCACGCCCTCTTCGGAGGTGACGTCGGTACGGAAGAATCGCGCGCTGCCGCCCAGGGACTTGGCCGCTTCCTGGCCCTTCTCTTCGTTGACGTCGAACAGCGCGACCTGGGCGCCGTTCGCCGCCAGATGCTGGGCGACCGCATGGCCGAGACCGGAGGCGCCGCCGGTAATGATGGCCTTCACTTGATTGAGCTGCATGGGATATCCCGGGAACCTAAAACCGCAATGGTAGCGCAGAGCCCTTGGCCGTCGCCCGCGCGGGCAAGCTGAATGGCCGGAAGCAAGATTCACGAAGCATTCGGCAGGCTGACGCAATCTTGATCGCCCTGCCGGGAGCGCGACTCCGGGCAGGCCCCGGCCATGCCGGGGAGCGCGATATCCGCACAGGGAAAGGTGCAGCCGTGCGATTCCCGTGCAGTCAGGTCTCTACAAGGAGTACGCCATGAAGAAACAACTGGGAGCGCTCGCCCTTTGCGGCGCGATGCTGGTCTCGTCTCAATGTGTCATGGCCCAGGCCTATCGTCCTGGCCCGCCGCCTCCGCCGCCGGCCCCGCGCTATCACGGCATGTACGACCAGGGGCGCCACGAAGGCTGGTACAAGCGGAACGGACGCATTCCCCAGCAATATCGCGGCAGCCGGTATGTGGTCAGCGACTGGCGCCACTATCGCCTGAGGCCGCCGCCGCGCGGCTACCAGTACATCCGCAGCGACAACGGCGATTTCCTGCTCGCTGCGATCACGACGGGCGTGATCGTGAGCATCATCGCCGCCAATCATTGATGGCGCGCTCGATGCGTGCGCGATGAGCGAAAAGCCCCGGCAGGCATGCCGGGGCTTTTTGTTGCCGAGTGTCGCGCGTCAATACAGACAATGGTCCGTCAAGCTGTCGTAGATGGTTTTGCCGGTACGGGGCAAGGGAGTGAACAGCGGATTTGTATTGGAGAGCGCCTGTGCAAGTTCCGCTGCCGTGGTTCCCGGCGCCAGCGGTGTGGCGCATTGCCAGTTGCGCGGCTCGGCGATGATCCTGCCGTCGCTTGGGCTAACGGTTTCCTGGCTGGCGGCAAAGATGAATACGCATTCGCCCACCGTGCCGCTGGCGCTGTCGACTGAACAGCGGTAGCTCAAAGCCTCCAGGTTCGGGTATTCGCCCTCGCAGAAGGTATCGCCGCAAATGTCGTTGAAATTCACCTTCAGCCAATAGGCCGTGTCCAGCCAGCCATCTTGCTGTTGCCAGGTAGGCAAGGCATCCCAGATATCCACGTACGGTCCGGCCGCCTTGGCGGGCGCCGCCATGCCCAGCACGAACAGCGCGGCCAGGGCACAGGTGGCGCGTTGGATGATCGAACGAATACTCATGACTTCATCTCCCTATGATGCGATGCGCGCCGGAATGAGGCGCCGAGTCATTGAGCGCCTTGGGACGAAATCGCAGTAGGGGCCGCCCGCACGGTGTTGCGTATGCTTTCAAGCCGCAAGCACGTATGCCGGGCGGAAGACGGCTGTCAGCGTTTGCAACTGCGCTGACAGCGGAGTCCGTGCCGTCGGCCGGTTTTCAGGTGCGCTGCAATAGTGCGTGCAGCTCGTCTGTCTGCATCAGCGAGGAAAAGGTGTGCACGGCGGCAGGCGGATTCGCCGGCGGTTGCAGGGTTTTCTGCCACACGCCGACATCCCACCATTGCCCCAGCTTGTAGCCCGCTGCGCGCCAGACACCAGCCGGTGCGAAACCCATGGACTCGTGCAGCGCGACGCTGACCTGGCCGGGCAGGGTGATCACCCCGACCGCCTGGTTGATGCCCTGCAGGCGCATCACATCCAGCAACACCTCGTACAGGCGTCGTGCAATGCCGCGCCGACGCGCGTCGGCATGCACGTAGATGGAAGTCTCGGCGATCCAGTCGTAGGCGGCACGTTCGCGAAAACGCGTGGCATACGCATAAGCCAGCACTTCGCCGTGTTCTTCCCAGGCCAGCCATGGATAGTGCTGCAGGCGCGTGAGAATGCGTTGGCGCATGGCTTCCGCGCCGGGCAGTTCGGTTTCGAAAGTGATCGCCGTATCGGTAATCGTCGGTGCGTATATCGCGTGGATGGCTTCGGCGTCTTCGGCGCGGGCGATGCGAATCATTGCTGGTATTTCCAATTGCGGTGTTTGCCTTCGGCCAGCCACTCCAGCGCCGTAGTCATGCGTTTCTGGCGGGTGGCGTCGGTCTTGGCTTCGTTGATCCAGTCGATATATTCACGCTGGGCACTGGGGCTGAAAGCGTCGTAGTGTTTGCGCGCCGCCAGCTGCTTTTTCAGGAGTGCGGCGAAGTCCGCGGGCAATGCCGGTGCCGGTTTGGCGGGAGCCTTGGGACGTGCAGTTTTCTTGCCGGCCTCTTTCAGCGCCATCGCCTTGCGGATATAGCCGGCGAGATCTTTCTTGCTCGGCAAATCCTTGATCGAGAGGATCTTGCCGAATTCGCCCGCACCTTCCTTGGCGGCATCGCCCACGATTTCCTTTCCGTTCCAGAAACCCAAGCTGCAATACTGCTTGAAGGCAGCCATCGAGCACATCAGGCTGCCCTGATAGCTGAAGTGTGGGCAACCCCATTTGATGCCTTCTTCCACGTCGGGGCAGGTGGCGTGCACGACAGTGCGGATGTGTTCGAGGATGGGGTGGGCAAAGTCTGCGGACTTTGCGATGTATGCATCGATGGCTGGATTGCGGCTGGCCATGGCGCCCTCGCTCGCTACAGTTCGAGAAGATAAAAGCGGTCGCAGCTGAAATGCCCGGTACCGCCCATCGGTGCGCTCAGCGTCGCAAAGCCATGCCTGCGGTACAGGGCTTGCGCGGCATCCATGCCGGTGAGCGTTTCCAGATAGCAGCGCTTGAATCCCAGCTCGCGCGCAGCATCCAGGCAGATTTGCATCATGCGCGAGCCTGCGCCGATACCGCGCGCCTCGGGAAGGAAATACATTTTGCGCAATTCGCAAACTTCCGCATCGCCGCCTTCCAGCGGTGCGACCCCGCCACCGCCCACCAGCTTGCCGTCTCGTTCCACCACGAAGTAGGCGCTGCGGGCGCGGGAATAAGCGGCGTGCATGTCATCCACTTCGGCATCGTGGATGGCGAAGCCGGGACCATCCGCACCGAATTCAGGCATGACGGTACGGATGATGGTTGCCACGGCGGCGCTGTCGCGTGGCTCGATCGTGCGGATCAGAAAGTCGGACATGAGCGGCAGTAGGTTGGGTTAGCGCAGCGTAACCCAACAGCAGTCACCTGGCATCCATGGATGCCACTGCGCGATACGCCGGCTGCAGGTATCAGACCGTCGTGCGCGCCTTGGTCACCCGGCTTGCCGTCGGCTTGTTGAGCTGGGCGGACAACCATGCGCCGGTGGCGACCAGCAGTTCCAGGTCGATGCCGGTCTGCATGCCGATCCCGTGCAGCATGTACACCACGTCTTCGCTGGCCACGTTGCCGGTGGCGCCCTTGGCATACGGGCAGCCGCCGGTGCCGGATACGGCGCTGTCGACCACGCGTACGCCTTCGTCCAGGCACGCGAGGATATTGGCCAGTGCCTGGCCGTAGGTGTCGTGGAAATGGACGGCTAGTGCGTCGATCGGCACTTCCTGCGCCACCGCATGCAGCATGGCTCGCGCTTTCACCGGGGTGCCGACACCGATGGTGTCGCCCAGCGAGATTTCATAGCAGCCCATCTCGTGCAGGCTCTTCGCCACGCGCACGACATCCGCCACCGGTACATCGCCCTGGTAAGGGCAACCCAATGCGGTGGACACATAGCCGCGCACCTTCACGCCTTCCGCCTTGGCGTGATCCAGTATGGGCTGGAAGCGTTGCAGCGATTCGGCAATGCT
Source organism: Dyella mobilis (assembly GCF_016904945.1). Classification (GTDB taxonomy): domain Bacteria; phylum Pseudomonadota; class Gammaproteobacteria; order Xanthomonadales; family Rhodanobacteraceae; genus Dyella_B; species Dyella_B mobilis. The sequence continues at coordinate 928,243 of NZ_JADIKF010000040.1, read as the reverse complement.
GGCGTTGATGTTGGCGCGGTTGAACGCTTCGGAGGCGGCTGTGAATACCGATACCTCGGTGGCGCCCGCCACGCGTGCAAGACGGTAGCCCTGTTCGTTCGGCACCAGCACGGGATAACCCACGTGCGGTACCTTGCGGATTTTGCGGAACACTTCATCGGCGTCCGCCAATTGCGGCACCCAGCGCGGGCTGACGAAGCTGGTCGCTTCGATCGTTTTCAAGCCGGTGGTGGAAAGGCGGTCGATCAAGGCGATTTTTACGTCGGGCGGCAGCAGAGTTTTCTCGTTCTGCAAGCCGTCGCGCGGGCCGACTTCGACGATTCTCACTTCTGAAGTCATGTGAAGCTCCTGCAACCCTGGCGAAAGTTCACGACTTGAAACGCACGAGTACGGCGTCGGCTTCCACGAACTCGCCTTGCGTAGCGCTAAGGCTTTCAATGGTACCCGCGCGCGGAGCCTTCAAGGCCAGTTCCATTTTCATCGCCTCCATCACCAGCAGTTCCTGGCCTTCTTCGACGTTGTCGCCCACCTGGGCCTTGACCAGCACAATGCGCCCGGGCATCGGCGCGATGATCTGATTGCCGCCGGCACCTTCTTTCGACTTCCAGGCGAATGCGGCAGCGCGAGCAAATGCGTGGCGTTGCCCATCGATATCGTGCAGCGACACGCGCTCGCCATCGACGATGATCGGCAGACGCATGCCCTGGCCATCGAAGCGCGCGCTGAGTACGTCAGCGGCGTGGCGTGCGCCGTGTACTTCGCAACGCGCCTCGCCGTGTTGCAGTTGATAGTTGCCGTCGTGGCCGTGCGCCTCAATCTCGTAGCGTTGCTCGCGCAGTGACAGCGCCACGATGCGTTTGCCGGCATGACCGATGCGCCAGGCATCGGCGCGCGACCACGGCGAATGAGGGTCGTCGCCGTGACGCGCGCTGTCGGCGATGATCTTTTCGTCGTGGAGCAAGGCAGCGGTGGCGGCGGCAAACAGGACATGATCCGAGGGTGCGGCATCGCCGGTAAGAAATTCGCTAAGGTGGCGATCCAGGTAACCGGTGTCGATGCGCCCTTCGATGACGACCGGATGACGAACCAGCCGTTCCAGGAATGCGATGTTGGATTTCGGTCCGACGATGTCGCACTCGGCCAGCGCTTCGCGCAGGCGTTGCAAGGCCTGCGTGCGATCGGTGTCGTACACGATCAGCTTGGCAATCATCGGGTCATAAAAAATCGTTACGGTATCGCCCTCGATCACACCGCCATCCAGGCGCACGTGGCGCGAGGCTGCGGGCAGTTTCAGCGTGCGCAACTTGCCGGAGCCCGGCAGGAAGTTCTGGTCCGGATCTTCCGCGTACAGGCGCACTTCGATGGCATGTCCGCGTGCGTGGATCTGCTCCTGCTGCAAGGGCAGGGGCTCGCCGGCGGTAATGCGCAATTGCCATTCCACCAGATCCAGGCCGAGGGTCTCCTCGGTAACCGGATGTTCCACCTGCAGGCGCGTATTCATTTCCATGAAGAAGAAGGTGCCGTCTTGGCCCACGATGAATTCCACCGTGCCGGCACCGACGTAGTTCACCGCCTTGGCGGCGGCCACCGCGGCCTCGCCCATGGCCTTGCGGCGTTCGGGGGTGAGGAACGGCGATGGCGTTTCCTCCAGCACCTTCTGGTAGCGGCGCTGCGCCGAGCATTCGCGCTCGTTCAAGTGGATGACGTGGCCTTGGGTGTCGCCGAATACTTGGAATTCGATGTGGCGCGGATGTTCCACGTACCGTTCCAGGATCACCCGCGTATCGCCGAACGAGCTGGCGGCTTCGCGTTGTGCCGAAGCCAGCGCATCGGCAAATTCTTTCTCGGCGCGCACGATGCGCATGCCCTTGCCGCCGCCGCCCGCCGCCGCCTTGATCATCAGCGGAAAGCCGGTCTTGCGCGCCTGTTCCGCGAGGAAGGCGCCGTCCTGGTTCTCGCCGTGATAACCGGGCACCAGGGGCACCTGGTGTTTTTCCATCAGGGCCTTGGCCGCCGCCTTGGAACCCATCGCGTCGATACTTTCCGGGCGCGGGCCGATAAAGGCGATGCCGGCATCGGTGCAGGCCCGCGCAAAGCCGGTGTTTTCGGAAAGAAAGCCGTAACCGGGGTGGATCGCCTGCGCGCCGGAATTTTTTGCGACGTCCAGGATCGCATCGCCGCGCAGGTAGGAGTCGGCCGGACGCGGGCCGCCGATCGGCCAGGCCTCGTCGGCCAGCCGAACGTGCTGTGCGTCCTTGTCCGCTTCCGAATACACCGCGATGGTATGGATACCCATCCGCCGACAGGTGCGGATCACGCGGCAGGCGATTTCGCCGCGGTTGGCAATCAGTACGCGCTCAAACATGCGGGATCCTTACGAACCTGACGGCATCTGCAAAGCCCATAAAACTAACAGATTCGCGTGTCCGATCCGATGCGCGGCGCAGCATGCGGCCCGGTTTGCCGGTTACTCGCCGTCCCAATAGTCGAGAGAATCCTGCGGCCGGCCGATCACCCTTACCTGGCGAGGGGCGCCGCCGGTCGCATCGGCCGGGGCAAAGGCCAGGTACTTGCCGGAGTCGGGGTACTCGCAGATTTCCGCTTCAGACTGGTTGCTTACCGCCAGGTAACGAAGTTCCACCTCGCCGGTGTTGATGATCTGATGCGCCGTGTCCGGGCCGCCGGTAGGACAGGCGATCACATCGCCGGCGCGGATCGGGTAGCGCTTATCGCCGTAGCGTAGCTGGCCACTGCCTTCGAGAATAAAGAACATCTCTTCTTCGACACGGTGGCTGTGAAACGGACAGTTGCGCTTGCCCGGCGCGACCACGGTGAGGTTGTAGCCGAGCTTGCGCGCGCCGATCCGGCTGGCGATTTCGCCCCAGCGGATGTCGTACTGTTTTGCTGTCTCACCGCGCGGTGCGCGATCCACTTGGGTGGTTTCGATAACTATGTCGGCAATGTTGATGAAGGGCTTGTCCACGATGACGGCCTCATTCGCCTTCCCAGTAATCCACGTTATCGCCTTGCCGCGTCAGGATGCGAATCACCTGCGGCTTGCCTTCGGCATCGGGGCCGAATTCGCCGAGGATGCCGTACTTGTGCGTGTCCGGGTATTCGCAGATCTCCGGCGAAAGCTTGCTGCTGACCGCGAGGTAGCGCAATTCGCCGCTGCCGGTATTGATGATCTGGTGCGCGTTTTCCGGCCCGCCCGGCGGACAGGCGATGATGTCGCCCTGGCGGATGGGGTGTTTTTCGTTGCCGATGCGCACTTCTCCGCTGCCTTCCAGCACGAAGAACATTTCTTCGTTCACCCGATGGTTGTGAAACGGGAACGCACGCTTGCCGGGCGGCACGGCGGTGACGTTGTAACCGAGTTGTTGCGCACCGAGCTGCACGGAGATCCTCCCCATGCGCGCCTCGTAGCGCTCGGCGGTTTCGCCGGTGGGGCCCATGCCGGGCGGGAAGGGCTGCAGTTCGATATCGGCGACGTTGACGATGCGCTTCATGGGAGGTTTCCGGCTTGGCGTGGAAGGGCAGGCAGTAGCGTACGGCGACGCTGTTGCCAGGGTGGTGTCAGCTGGCCGACACCCAATCCGGTGCGCGCTTGTCGAGGAAAGCGCCGAGGCCTTCCTGGCCTTCCTGCGATACGCGCAGGCGGGCGATCAGCGCCGCGTTCTGCAGATCCAGGCGCTCGGCGTGTGTACGGGTGAAGCCGTGCATGTCGAACGCCAACTGCTTTGCTTCGAGCTGGGCGACCGGGCCGGCCTTGGCCAGCAATTTCAAAACGTTGTGTACGGTGTCGTCCAGGTAGTCGGTGGGTACCGACTGGTGCAGCAGGCCGATTTGGGCGGCGGTATCGGCATCGAACAGCTCCCCGGTCAGGAACAGCCGGCGCGCCTGGCGCAGGCCGATCGCCGCGATCACATAGGGTGAAATCACCGCTGGCACCAGGCCAAGCTTTACTTCGGTAAGGCCGAACTTGGCCGTGTTCACGCCAATGGCGATGTCGCAGCAGGCGATCAGGCCGACCCCTCCGCCATAGGCCGCGCCGTTGACGCGGGCGATGGTGGGCTTGGGCAGGAATTGCAGGGTGCGCATGAGGGCGGCAAGGCGCAGCGAATCCTCGCGGTTTTCCGCCTCGCTGGCCTTGGCCATGCCGCGCATCCAGTTGAGGTCCGCCCCGGCCGAAAAGCTCGCGCCGACGCCGGTCAGCACCACCGCGCGGACGCTGGCGTCACGGCCAGCCGTCTCCAGCGCCTGGGTCAGGTCGGCGATCAGGCGGTCGTCGAAGGCGTTGTGCACCTCGGGCCGGTTGAGGCGGAGTTCGCGGATGCCGGCGTGGTCGGCCGTCTGGATGGAAGAGGTCATGGGGAGGTCCACTGGGGTCGTTCCTAAAAGCGTAGAGCAAGCCCCGTATCCACTGGGAGGGCCTGGCAGGCTGCACGACTTGCGAAAAGTGGTTACAATGCGAACCATTCTTATTTAGAAGCGTAACAACCGTGCGCCTGTCCGATTTGCCGAAAGGTGCCTCTGCCGTGGTTGAGCGAGTTGAAGATGTCCAAGCCAACGATCCGATCGCGCAGCGCCTGCGGGATCTGGGTTTTGTCGAGGGCGAACGGGTGAGGCTGGTGGCTAGCGGCCCGATCGGGGCCGATCCGTTGCTGATCCAGATCGGCTATACCCGCTTTGCCCTGCGCCGCAGCGAAGCGGCGCGCGTGACCGTGCGGGAGGTCGCATGAGCACCGGCTCGCTGCGCATCGCCCTGGTCGGCAATCCCAATTGCGGCAAGACCGCGCTGTTCAACCAGCTCACCGGCGGCCGCCAGAAAGTGGCCAATTACGCCGGTGTCACGGTTGAGCGCAAGGAAGGGCGCTTTACCGCACCGTCTGGCCGCGTGTTGCAGATCCTGGATCTGCCGGGCACTTACAGCTTCGATGCCACCAGTCCGGATGAGCAGATCACCCGCGACGTGCTGGAAGGCAACTATCCCGGCGAAGCCGCACCCGACCTGATCGTCTGCGTCGCCGATGCGACCAACCTGCGCCTGCATCTGCGCTTCGTGCTGGAAGTGAAGCGCCTGGGTCGCCCGGTGGTGCTGGCCTTGAACATGATGGATACCGCGCGACGCCGCGGGATCGAGATCGACATTCCCCAATTGCAGCAGCGCCTGGGCTTGCCCGTGGTGGAGACCGTTGCAGTCAAGCGCGGCGGTGCGCGTGCGCTGATCGAGCGCGTCGACGGGGAAGTACCCGTTGCCGCTCCGGCCATGCCGGACGATGCCGTCAGCCGCGCCGGCCTGCATGCGCAAGTGCGCGCATTGCTTGACGCCACGGTGCGCATGCCGCGCGCCACGGCGGCACTGGACGATGCGCTCGATCGCTGGGCGTTGCATCCGGTGTTCGGCCTGATGATTCTTGCCGTGGTGATGTTCCTGGTGTTCCAGGCGGTCTATTCGTTCGGCAAGCCGATGAGCGACCTGATCGGCGACGGCTTCGACTGGATCGGCGCGCATCTGGCCATCTGGCTGCCGCAGGGACCCTTGCAGGGTTTGCTCAAGGACGGCATCTGCACCGGCCTGGGTACCGTGCTGGGTTTCCTGCCGGAAATCCTGGTGCTGTTCTTCTTCATCCTCACCCTGGAAGAGTCCGGCTATCTGCCTCGCGCGGCCTTCCTGCTCGATCGCATGATGCTGTCGGTGGGTCTGACCGGCCGCTCCTTCATTCCGCTGCTGTCGAGCTTTGCCTGCGCCATTCCCGGCATCATGGGCACGCGCAGCATCCAGGATCCCCGTGACCGTCTCACCACGATCCTGGTGGCGCCGCTGATGACCTGCTCGGCACGCTTGCCGGTCTACGCATTGCTGATCGGCGCCTTCATTCCCATGCATCGGGTATGGGGCATTTTCAACTTGCAGGGGCTGGTGCTGTTCGCGCTGTATGTCGCAGGCATTCTCGGCGCGATGCTGGTGGGCTGGGTGATCAAGCATCTGCGGCATGACCGCAGCGAGCATGCGCTGTTGATGGAGTTGCCTTCCTATCGCGTGCCGCAACCCCGCGATGTGGCGATCGGCTTGTGGGAGCGCGGTGCGATCTTCCTCAAGCGCCTCACTGGGGTGATTCTCGCGCTGACCGTGCTGATGTGGTTCATCTCCACGTTTCCCTCGCCGCCTGCTGGCGCCACCGGGCCCGCGATCGATTACAGCATCGCCGGTTATCTGGGTCGCGGCCTGCAATACGTGTTCGCGCCGCTGGGGTTCAACTGGCAGATCAGCCTGTCGCTGATTCCGGCGTTTGCCGCCCGCGAAACCGCCGTCGCGGCGCTGGCCACGGTTTATGCCGTGGGCGGCGACGCCACCACGAACGGTCTGGCGCATGCGCTCACTTCCAACTTCTCGCTGGCCTCCGCGCTGTCGTTGCTGGTGTGGTTTGCGTTCGCGCCGCAGTGCATGTCCACGCTGGCGGTGATTCGCCGGGAAACCAACTCCTGGCGCAACGTGGCGATCTCCTTCAGCTACATGTTTGCCGTGGCCTACTCGGCATCGTTCATCACCTACCAGTTGGCGAGGTGGTTCCTGTGAGCACGAGTTTCGTCGTTCAGTACATCGTGATCGCATTGATCGTGCTGGCCAGTGCGCTTTACGCATTCCGCAAACTGGCCCCTGCGCTGACCAACCGCTGGATGGCTTCCGCTTCGATCCGTTTCAGCCAGCCCGGGCATGCTGCCTGGGTGCGCGCGTTCGGCCGCCGCCTGCAGCCCAAGCAAGCCACCGGCGATTGCAGCGACGGATGCAGTACCTGCAGCGCTTGCGGCCCCAAGCCGCCCGCCAGTGCGAAGGGCGACGCGATGCCGCTGGAGTTTCGTCCGCGCCAGCGCTGATGGGATGACGGCTGTTCACATCGACCTCCTCCCCTCGCGAGAGGGGAGGAAGTTTGAAGCCATGGACAAAATCAATCCGACCAGGGCGTGCCGCCCGAGTAATCGCTGCTCATCGTCGTTTCGAGCTGCGAGATGATGCTCGAATTGGTGGTGGTGAGCCCAAGCTCGCGGTTTTCGGTGAGCGAGGCATTGGAGAAGTTCTCCGAACCTACGAAGGCGTTCTGATTGCTCGTGCCGTAATCGGCCACGATCGCCTTGGCGTGGATATACAGCGAGGTGCTGTTGTCCGGATAAGTGCTGATGTTCGCGCCGGCCGTGGTGAGGTCGTCGAATTCGCTGGCGTAGTCGTTGTCGTCGTTGGTCATCACGATCGTGACGCTCACGCCTTTTTCAGCGGCGTTCTCCAGTGCGTCGACGATGGCGGTGTCGCTCATCTCTTCGTTTTCCACCAGCAGGCTGGTAGTAGCATTATTGATGATATTGAGCAGCGAACTCTGGGAGTTGGTGGGGCTCCACACCAGGTCGTCGCCGTCAGTCGGGGTCACCGAGGAATGCGCAAAATCCTTGGCAAAGGTGGCTTCGATCGCCGAAATGTCGTTCGCATCGTTCTCGATCACTGCGAAGTCGCGGGTGGTGCTGTAGTAACGGCTGGTGAGGTTGGCCGTCATGATGGCCGTCTGCGCGCTGGAGGTCGCGGCATCGATGGTGATCGTCTTCTGGTGGGTCGCCTGGTACTTGGTGTAGGCCCACTTTACGCTCACGCCGCAGCTATTGAGCTGGTTGTAGGCGGCCGTGTTGTTACTCTTTTCCAGGTTCACGTCGAGGATCACGCGCACCGTCACGCCGCGGGCGGCGGCATTGCAGAGGTCGTTCTGCGCGGTGGTGTCCTGCAATTCGTACATCGTCATGTCGATGGTTTTTTGCGCTGAATTGATCAGGTTATAGATCGACGTGTAGCCCTGGTCGGGAAAAATCACCAGCGTTTGCGTGCCGGTTTGCGCAGCGGCGGGCAGGGCTGCGCCGAAAGTGCCGGCAACGGCCAATGCCGCGGAAAGGGCGGTTTTCGCAAAAATGGAACGCTCGCAACGGTTTTTCATGTTTTGGTCCTTGTCGTCGAATGAAAGTAGACGCATCTCCATGCGTTCGACTGCCGCTCTCCCTGGGCGGCTTCGGTTGACCGGTCCGTCCGGTCTTCCCCACGACGGCGCAGGCGCGCCGTACCGAAGCGGTGATAACAGCCGCACTTGATGACACGAATCTTTCTACGGCGTTGCATCGCGAAAAGCATTTAAGCGGCGTGCGCCTTCGTCACGTTCGAGTGAACGTGAAACGGATGTGGATGTGATGGAACGGTCTACGCAGACTTGCTTGCCGCTGACGGAATTTCGACAAATCAGCTTTGAAAAAAACGCGGCAATATCTGCGCGCGATAACGCCACGTGTCGGCGAGCCAGATAAAAAGCGTCGCGGCAATGGCCAGCGGCAGCACGAAACTCTGGGCCTCTTGCGAACGGTCCATCGCCATCGCGGCATACACGCCGATGATGGCAATGCCGGACCTTGTGGACCTCACGAGTGCTTGTACGCGTGGGTAATGCTTTGACGTGCGGCGCCACCAGCGGCGCAGCGCAAGCAACAGGCTTGCGAATACGATCGTCGCCGAAACGGCATAGGTTGCATCCAGCCCATACAACCACGTGCCGAGGCCGCAAAGCGCGGGAATGAACAGGCGGCGCGACCACGGGCGCCGCGACGGCGCGGACTCAGGGAGTCCCTGCCAATGATCCAGCCAGATGCAACCGAGATAGAACAGCCACAGCACCAGCGGCGTAAATCCGACGCCGAATGCAATGATGATGGCGCCATCCCTGTTGCTGGCGTCCGTTGCACCCACTTGGTTGGTCAGGCTGGGCAGAAGCAACGCCATGGCCAACAGTCCGCTGGTCAACGCCAGGATGCTCGCTCGCCACGCGCCAATGATCAGGCGAGGCGTCGTGAACACGCCGCCCGTCGTGGAGGCCCGATACCAGAAATAGGTGTGGTGCCGGTCGATGGACGGAGGAAGTTCTTCCACGCCCCCTTTGCCGAGGATGATTCTGGCCAGCCACCCGATGTTGCGCACGCGACCCGGCACGAGCGCCTTCCACATCACTTCGTGCCAGCGCAGCGGCTTCTTCAGCGACGCAAGGTCGCTCTTGATCCACCCGTGCCGGGGCCGGATGCCTGAGACCAACTGCATCTCCCGCGCCAATTCGCGATGGTGGTGCGGTTCCAATTGCCACAGGGTAAGTTGGCGCGATCGGAGCTCCTGCAGCGCGATCGGATTGATGCCGGACAACACGTGATCCAGGTCGAAGAAGCTCAACAGCGCGTCCAGGCTTTCGGTGGACATCGCTTGCGGATGCTTGAACAGGCTTTGCAGTATCAGCCGTCCCGTTTGCTGCTTGATGGCGATCGACCAGAATTCCTGGCGGTCGTGCAGCCATTGCTGCATGACGTTTCCATCGTCGACGTGCGTTGCCTGCTGGACCACCTCGTTGGCCAGGGCTGGAATATTGACTGCCGGAATGACTGGTCGCACCGTGCTGGCGGGTGGCTGAGCGATGGAGATCGTCGCAGCCGGCCGGATCGGAGAGGCAGGATGCGTGGCGGCTTCGTTCCGAGGTGTAACTGCTTCGCTGCCGCTTTCCGGGGTCGGTTGCGAAGGTGCAGAAGTGTTGCTTGCGTGTGCCAGTGCAGCTTTGTACGCGGTGTGCAGTTGCTGGAACGCTTCGGGATCCTCGTCGGGGCGGGTGTTGCGCAGCAACCTAGCATAGGCGCGCTTGACGCTCGCCGCATCCGTATCGATCGGCAGGCCGAGCAGATCGAAGGCCCACTTCACAGTTGTGTTTCCAGCGAGTCCAGTGCGCTGCCGAATTGCTGCCGATGGTTCTGGATCAGGCGTTCATCCTGGCTTTCCAGGGTCTGGCGGAATTGCCCGATCCATTGCTGCAGCACCTGGCGCGAAGTGAGGTGTTCTTCGAACAGCCGCTCGGCGCGCGCAAGCAGGGCGAGATTTTCCTGCTTCTCGCGGGGATGGATTTTCAGTTCCGAAAGGGCGGCAAGGCGGGTACGAAGTTCGGTTTCGCTCAGTGTGCCCGGGTTCTGTTCCAATAGCAGTTCGTGGCGCAATCCGCTGGCTTTGGGCGTGGCCTCGATTTGCAGGACTCCGTTGATATCGTAGGTGAAACGCACCACGACCTCATTCTGCGAGACGGACAATGCGGGATTGAGCGGGATGTCCAGCTCGCCCAGCTTGATGTTGTTGTTGACCAGCGGATTTTCGCCCTGGTAAACCTTCAGGCTGAGCGCGGTCTGTTGTTCGGTCATCGGCCAATAGCTGCTTTCGCGGCTGACCGGTACCACGCTATTGCGGTGAATGATCGGCGAAAACAGCCCGTTCTGCACGTTGCCGCGTGCGTCGCGCTGGCCGACTTCCACGCCCAGCGTATAGGGGCATACGTCGGTAAGAATGATTTCTTCCAACGTCGCGTCGCGGCTTTTCATGCCAGCGGCGACGCAGGCGCCCAGCGCGATCGCTTCATCCGGATTGACGTGGCGCAGCGGCAGCTTGCCGAACATGCGCGCGATCAGGCGCGATACCAGCGGCATGCGGCTGGCGCCGCCGACCAGCACGATTTCGTTGAGTTGCTCCGGATGCAGGCGTGCGTCGCGCAGTGCACGCTCGAGTGGTGCGCGCATGCGTTGCATCAACGGTTCGGCCAGGCTCGCAAAGCGTTCCTGATCGATGTGCCACTTGATTTCGTGCTTGCCGGTCCGGGTTTCGACGGATATTTCCCCATGCTGGCTGAGGTTGCGCTTGGCCGCTTCCAGGCGGCGACGCAGCGAGCCGCGCTCCACTGGCGAGAAATCGTCGGCGTGCAGCTTCAGGTCCGTCAGGCATGCGTTCTGCAGCACATCCAGGAAATCCTCGCCGCCGAGGAAGTTGTCGCCTGCGCTGGCATGCACTTCGACGACGCCCTCGAACATCTCCAGCACCGACACGTCGAAGGTACCGCCGCCCAGATCGAATACCATAAAACGGCTGCCTTCCTGTCGTTCCTGCAAGCCGTAGGCGAGAGCCGCAGCGGTCGGTTCGTTGATGAGACGTTCCACCTTGATACCGGCCAGTTCGCCCGCGGCACGGGTGGCTTTGCGCTGTGCGTCGGAAAAATAGGCCGGCACGCTGATCACCGCTTCTTCGATTTTTGCACCGAGCGCGGTTTCGGCATCGGCAAGCAGGCTGCGCAGCACCAGCGCGGACAATTCTTCCGGCCGAAAGCTGCGGCCGCCGAGCTGGGTTTCGCGGGGCGTGCCCATGCGACGCTTGAAGGCGGCGATGCTCGATGCCGGGTGGCTGATCAAGCGATCGCGCGCCGCTTCGCCGACCAGCACGTGCCCTTGCTCGTCGACGCTTACCGCCGAAGGGGTGAGGTAGTTGCCAAGTGCGTTGCGAAACAGCTGCGGACCGGTGTCGCCGTAGCAACCGATGAGCGAATGGGTGGTTCCCAGGTCGATGCCGACGATCATTGCGTTGTCCCCTGAAACATCCTTGAATGAGGTGTCGCGAACGTGTTTTCGACACGCCTGCAAGACCGAAGCAACAGCACTTCTTGGGCCGCGCCATTTCCGTTTTGGCGGAAATGGCGGTTGCAGGTGGCGGGTTGCGCAGCGATGCGGATACTCGGCACCCGTAAAGCCGTTACATGCGGAACACGCCGTAGCGCTGCGGCTCGATCGGCGCGTTCAACGAAGCGGAGATGGCCAGCCCCAACACGCGACGGGTATCGGCCGGGTCGATGATGCCGTCGTCCCACAGGCGCGCGCTGGCGTAATAGGGGTGACCCTGATGCTCGTACTGCTCGCGGATTGGATTTTTGAAGGCGTCTTCTTCTTCCGCGCTCCAGCTTTTGCCGGACGCTTCGAGGCCGTCGCGCTTCACGGTCGCCAACACGCTCGCTGCCTGTTCGCCGCCCATCACACTGATACGGGCGTTCGGCCACATCCAGAGGAAGCGTGCGCCATAGGCGCGCCCACACATGGCGTAGTTGCCGGCGCCGAAGCTGCCGCCGATCACTACGGTGAATTTCGGCACGTGCGAGCAGGCAACGGCGGTAACCATCTTGGCGCCGTCTTTGGCGATACCTGCGTTCTCGTATTTCTTGCCGACCATGAAGCCGGTGATGTTCTGCAGGAATACCAGCGGCACGTTGCGCTGGTTGCACAGCTCGATGAAGTGCGCGCCCTTGAGCGCGGATTCTGAAAACAGGATGCCATTGTTGGCGACGATGCCCACCGGATAACCATGAATGTGCGCAAAGCCGCAGACCAGGGTCTTGCCGTAGCGCGCCTTGAATTCGTGGAATTCGGAGCCGTCGACGATACGCGCGATCACTTCGCGGATGTCGAACGGGCGGCGGGTATCCTGCGGGATCACGCCGTACAATTCTTCGGCGGGGTAGCGCGGTTCGACCGGCGTCTGTAGCGCGAGCGGCATGGTCTTCTTGCGGTTGAGGCTGGCCACGATGTCGCGTGCGATCGACAGCGCGTGCGCGTCGTTTTCGGCGAAGTGGTCGGCCACGCCCGAGGTGGCGGTGTGCACGTCCGCGCCGCCGAGCGCCTCGGCGTCCACCACTTCGCCGGTGGCGGCCTTCACTAGCGGCGGGCCGCCCAGGAAGATGGTGCCTTGCTCGCGCACGATGATCGTTTCGTCGCTCATCGCCGGCACGTACGCGCCGCCGGCGGTGCACGAGCCCATCACCACCGCGATCTGCGGGATGCCCAGGCCGGACATGCGCGCCTGGTTGTAGAAGATGCGGCCGAAATGCTCCTTGTCCGGAAAGACTTCGTCCTGCAACGGGAGGAATGCACCGCCCGAATCGACCAGGTAGATGCACGGCAGGCGGTTTTCCAACGCCACTTCCTGCGCGCGCAGGTGTTTTTTCACCGTCATCGGGAAATAGGTGCCGCCCTTGACGGTGGCGTCGTTGGCGACGATCACCACCTCGATCCCGTGCACGCGGCCGATACCGGTAATGACACCCGCGGCCGGAGCGGCGTCCTCGTACATGCCGTGGGCGGCGAGGGGCGACAGTTCCAGGAAGGGCGAACCCGGGTCGAGCAGGGCGCGGATGCGCTCGCGCGGCAGCAACTTGCCACGGGACACGTGTTTCTCGCGAGCTTTGGCACCGCCGCCTTCGGCGCTGCGGACCAGCTCTCGGTGCAGATCTTCAACCAGGGTGCGCAATTGCGTACTGCCGGCCTGGAATTCGGGGGAACGGGAATCGATCTGCGAAGTGAGGACGCTCATGGCAGGTGCTGCGACCGTAAGGGGCAAACCGTGGATGATAACGGCGAGGGCGGTTGCTCTGCATTTGCGCCCGCAGCTTGACGATTGCCCTGGGGCAACCCCCACAAAAAAACCGGCCGCCCGAAGGCGGCCGGTTTTCGGAAGCTCAACGAAGGATTAGTTACCCTTCGTGGCGTCCTTGGCAGCGGTAGCGGCCGACTTGGCAGCGTCGGCAGCCTTGCCGGCAGCCTGCGATGCGTCAGCAGCGGCGCTCTTCATCGCATCGCCAGCGGCGGGAGCGGCGGTCGAAGCCGGAGCAGCAGCAGCGGTGGAAGCCGGAGCAGCAGCCGGGGCAGCAGCGGTGGAAGCCGGAGCAGCAGCCGGAGCGGCAGCGGTGGAAGCGGTGGCAGCGGCCTTCTGAGCCTGGTCAGCAGCCTGCGAAGCGGCTTGCTGGGCCTGGTCAGCCGACTTCTGTGCGTCCTGCGCGGCATCCTGCGCGCCGTTGCTGCAAGCCGCCAGCAGCGCGACAAGCGCGGAGGCGAGAAGGGTACGCGTGAACTTCATGATGGATCTCCTTAGCCGTGGAATGCCAATTGGCACGATTATTAATAGCGCGTTCGTGTTAAGTGCGCTACCTGTTTCTTAAACAACTTTTACACCACATTAAACCAGCGGCAGGGGAAGCACCCCTGCCGGACCACACGTGGGACGGTGGTTTAATCCAAACGCTCCACGGCGATGGCCGTGGCTTCGCCACCACCGATGCAAAGCGAAGCCACGCCGCGGCGCAAGCCACGGGTTTTCAGGGCATTGAGCAGGGTAACGACCAGGCGGGCACCGCTCGCGCCAATGGGATGGCCCAGGGCGCATGCGCCGCCGTTGACGTTGAGCTTGTCGTGCGGAATGCCGAGCTCGCGCATCGGCGCCATGGCCACCACGGCAAAGGCCTCGTTGACCTCGAACAGGTCGACGTCGCCGACCTTCCAGCCGGCCTTGTCCAGCACCTTGTTGATGGCCGATACCGGGGCGGTGGTGAACCACTCCGGCTCCTGCGAGTGGGTGGCATGGGCCACGATGCGGGCGAGCGGCTTGATGCCGCGTGCCTTGGCGTCATCGGCCGAGAGCAGGATCACCGCGGCGGCGCCGTCGGAGATGCTCGACGAGCTGGCGGCGGTGATGGTGCCGTTTTCCTTGCGGAACGCGGGCTTGAGGGTGGGGATCTTGGCAAGGTCCGAGCGGCCCGGCTGTTCGTCGGTGTCCACCTGCACATCACCCTTGCGGCCGGACACGGTCACCGGCACGATTTCATCGGCAAACGCGCCCGATGCCTGGGCGGCCTTGGAGCGGTTCACCGACTCGATTGCAAAGGCGTCCTGCTCTTCGCGGCTGAAGTGGTACTTGTCCGCGCACAGCTCGCCGAACACGCCCATCGCCTTGCCGTCGTAGGGGTTGGTCAGGCCGTCCCATGCCATGTGATCGACCAGCTGGCCGTCGCCGTAGCGGATGCCGCCACGGGCGTTGACCATGTGCGGCGCATTGGTCATCGATTCCATGCCGCCAGCCACCACCACGGCCGCCGAACCGGCCTTGATCAGGTCGTGGCCCAGCATGATGGCCTTCATGCCCGAGCCGCAGACCTTGTTGATCGTGGTGCAGCCGGCGCCGGTGGGCAGCCCGGCCTGTAGTGCGGCCTGGCGGGCAGGGGCCTGGCCGAGGTTGGCCGGCAGCACGCAGCCCATGATCACCTCGCTCACGTCGCCAACCCCGACACCGGCCTGTTCAAGCGCCGCGCGGATCGCCGTAGCGCCGAGCTTGGGGGTGGGTACGCCGGTGAACTGGCCGAGGAAAGAGCCGATGGCGGTGCGCTTGGCACCTGCAATGACAACGCTGACGTCCGACATGGTGGTCTCCGAAGGAGCTTTGACGCGTACCCCGCCAAGGGCGACGCTGGGGAAATAACTTGCGGATTATCGCAGCCTTGGGTGCAAAGCAGCAAACCTAAATTTTCGTGAGAAATCGCGTACTCGCGAGTGCTCGCATTCCTATGAAGCGAACGAATAAGCTATGGCTTGGACGGCGCCACTGGAGTGGCGGCGGCTCTACGTGTTGTGGGGACCAACATCGACAATTAGGGGTAAGTAACATGGCAACTGGATTGCAGTTTTCGCGTCGGCGCGACATCGCCGTATTGATTAGTCTTGCCTTGGGATTGACCGGTTGCGGGGGCGGCGGCGGCAACAGCAACGTCATGGGCGGTTCCCCCGCCATATCTTCTCCTTCTCCCTCGCCTTCGTCCCCTTCTCCCTCGCCTAGCGGCGTCACGGTGACGCCGCAGCAGGAAACGGCGCAGATCAGCGAGACCAACGCGGCGGCGGCGCATCAGGCGGGCTTTACTGGCGCAGGCGTAACTATCGGCGTCGTCGACAGCGGCATCATGCCGAACAATCCGGCGATCGCCGGACGCGTCACGCAGGAATTCATCGACGTCGATCCAACCACCAACAACACCAGCATTCCCGATGTCGTGGGACACGGCACCTGGGTGTCGCAGATCGCGGCGGGTGTGTCCTACCAGAACTTCGCCGGCGGCATCGCCCCGGGGGCCGACCTGGTGTCCGCGCGCATCATCGACGACAGCGCTCCGGACGACAACGGTTCTACCGCGCCTTCGCAGGTGACTCCCTCCGATGCCACTCCGCTGGGACAGGTGAACCAGCAATTGATCGGTGCCGGCGTGCAGGTCATGAACAACTCCTGGGGCGGCATCACCTGGAGCAGCACCGATACCGCCACGACCCAGGCTTTCGATCAGGCTTATGCGCCGTTTATCGAACAGCACAACGGCCTGGTGGTGTTTGCGGCGGGCAACGATTCGCAGGCCAATCCCAGCACCATCGCTTCGCTGCCGACCGTTGCGAACGACCCCGCGCTGCAGAAGGGATGGCTGGTCGCCGTTGCGCTCAACAGCAACACGCCGACCCAACTGGAAAGCTACTCGAACAAGTGCGGCGTCGCGATGAACTACTGCCTGGCCGCGCCGGGCGATGTCGTGGTGCTGGACAAGGACACGCTCTCCACCACCGCCAACCCCACCTATTACCTGGTGGAAGGCACGTCGTTCGCCGCACCGCAGATATCGGGTGCGGCCGCACTGGTGTGGCAGGCCTATCCGTATTTCTCCAACTATCAGGTGCAGCAGACGCTGCTGGGCACCGCCACGCCAATCGGCGCGCAGCCCAATCCCACGTTTGGCTATGGCGCCTTGAACGTGGGAGCTGCGGTGAACGGTCCTGAGCTGCTCAACTGGGCCGACGTGGAGGTTGGATTCTCGGGCAACTCGAACTGGAACAACCCGCTGTCCGGCACGTACGGCGTGATCATGGACGGTCCCGGCACGCTCAACCTCACCCAGCCGGCAACTTACAACGGACAGACCGTCGTCAACGGAGGCACCTTGAATGCGGTGTCGCTGTCGTACAGCAACAGCATCGTCGTCAACAACGGTGCGCTCAACGTCGGCTCGATTACCGGCTTCTCCGCCACGGTGAAGGCCGGCACCTTGACCACCGGCTCGTTCTCCGGATTCAACACCGAAGTCGACGGCGGTACGTTGGCGGCGGGCACCATCTCGGCACAAAGCAACTTCGTTGGGACCGGGGGGACGCTGGCGATTACCGGTAATTCGACGACCGCGACCGCTCCATTGATTAATGGCAATTTGTCGAACGATCAAGGCACGGTCGTGGTGGGCAGTACCAACCTCACCATGACGGGCAACTATTTGCAGATGGGCGGGCGCCTGGCTGTGCCGTTGGGATCGGCCTTGCAGGTGACCGGCACAGTTACCCTGGAAAACAGCCCGCAGCTCTACGTGTACGGTGCCGATTCGGGTTACGTCGTCAACGCGCACACCGTCGTGCTGTCGGGTACGCAAGGTTTCTCCGGAACCTTCGCCGGGGTAAGCACGCCTTCCACCGTCACCCTGCAGGCGACGCTTGGCTATGACGCCAACCAGGACGCTTACCTCAATGTGCAGCAGGTCAATCTCACCCAGATCACCGGACTGCCTTATTCGGCTGCCACGTACGGGGCTGCCGAGCGCGTGCAGAATGCGTTCAACGCCATCAATGGCACGATCCAGAGCGGTTCGAGCGCGCAACCGCTGCCGAGCAGCTTCGTCGGTAGCGCAGCCAGCATCCAGCAGTCGCAGACCACGGCGGCGTTGCAGCAGTCCTTGAACAGCCTTTCGGGGCAGATGTACGCGGCCAGCGCGGCGATGACCTTCGAAGCCATCGACGCCGACACACGTGCACTGTCCGATCGGTTCGACGGGTTGCTCGATCACCCGCAGCAGCTCAGCCTCAACAAATTCCAGAGCTGGTCGCAAAACCTGGGTTACCAGGGCAGCATGTCGCGCAGCGGCTACGACAGCATGGGCTTCCAGCTCAACGGCAGCGTGATCGGCGGCGATTACGGGTTCAGCAACGGCGGCATCGTTGGTTATGCGTTGAGCCAAAGCCAAGGCCTTGGCAACGTCGAGCAGAGCGCCGACCAGGGCTTCAGCCGTGCGATGGAAGGCATGGTCTATGGCGGCCTGGTGCATGGCAACTGGTACGCCATGGGCCGCGTCGGCGTCGGCAGCGATTGGCAGGATACGCGGCGCGAATTGCTGTTGGGCACCCAGACTGCAGGCGTATCGAGCTTCAGCAACGGTCGTTACGACGTGGTCTACAGCGAAAGCGGCTATCGCTTCAATGCAGGCAACTGGAAATTCACCCCGTATGCCGACCTCGAGTACGCCAATGTCGAACGCGACGGTTTCAACGAAGCGGGCGGCAACGGGTTCGGCCTGGATGCGAACGCGCAATCGATCCAGCGCTGGCAGGGTGGTTTCGGGTTGCGTGCATCGCGCCAATGGATCATGGCCAACGGCACCAGCCTGAGCTTGCGCGCACGCATGCTGTGGCAGGATTCGTTCGCCATGCACGGTGTGCTGCCCAACGCCAGCTTCGCGGCCTTGCAGCAGTTCACCCCGGTCGAAGGCATCGGCCTGTCGCGTTACGGCAGCGTCGCCGGCGTGTCGCTGGATTGGCGCTTCTCGCAGCGCTCCCACATTTCATTTGGCTTGGATCAATACAGCGCGCAGCGCGAGAACGCCACCATGGGGACGCTCAATTACAGCCTGAATTTCTGAGTCGTTTGCGTGAAAAAAGGCCCGCTTTGGCGGGCCTTTTTTATTGCGTGGGAGGTTGCTTGCCTCACGCCTTGCCGTGAAACAGCTCGCGCCCGATCAGCATGCGGCGGATTTCATTGGTGCCCGCGCCGATCTCATAAAGCTTCGCATCGCGCAGCAGGCGGCCGGCGGGGAACTCGTTGATGTAGCCATTGCCGCCGAGCGTCTGGATCGCCTCCAGTGCAACCTTTACGGCATTCTCTGATGCGTTGAGCAGGCAGGCTGCCGGATCGATACGCGATTTCACGCCGGCATCGAACTCCCTGGCCACCATGTAGGCGTAGCCGCGCGAGCTCTGCAGTTTGGTGTACATGTCGGCGATCTTTGCCTGCATGACGCCGAAGGTGCCGATGGGAGCGTTGAACTGCTTGCGCTCGCGCACATAGGGCAGGGCGAGGTCCAGCGCCGCCTGCATCAGGCCGATCGGGCCGCCGGACAGCACTAGGCGCTCGGTGTCCAAGCCGCTCATCAGCACGCGCACGCCTTCGTTCACTTCGCCCACGATGTTTTCCGCGGGAATCTCGCAATCCTCGAACACCAGCTCGCAGGTGTTGGAGCCGCGCATGCCGAGCTTGTCCAGTTTCTGCGCCGTGCTGAAACCCTTCATGCCCTTTTCCACGATGAACGCGGTCATGCAGCGGCTGCCCGCCACGCGCGGTGCCGTGCGCATGTACACCAGCAGCACGTCCGCGTCGGGGCCGTTGGTGATCCACATCTTCGAGCCGTTGGCCACCCATACGTCGCCGCGTTGCGTGGCTTTGCAGCTCATTGAGCCGACCACGTCCGAACCTGCGCCCGGCTCGCTCATCGCCAGCGCGCCGACGTATTCGCCGGAGCACAGTTTGGGAATGTACTTGCGGCGCTGCGCTTCATTGCCGTTGTGATAGATGTTCTGCACGCACAGGTTGGAGTGCGCGCCGTAGGACAAGCCCACCGACCCGGATGCGCGCGAAATCTCCTCCATCGCCACCATGTGTGCGAGGAAACCCATGCCGCTGCCGCCGTATTCTTCCGGCACGGTGACACCGAGCAGGCCCATGTCGCCCAGCTTGCGCCACAGATCGTGCGGGAACAGGTTCTCGCGGTCGATGTGATCGGCGCGTGGCGCGATTTCCTTTTCCGCAAAAGCGGCAACGCTTTCGCGCAGCAGGTCGATCTCTTCACCGAGCGGGAACGGACGCATCGCAAGACTCCTGGGGAGGGGATTTAGCCGGGGAATTGTAGCGCAGGGAACGTTCGGGCTCTGGTGCGGCGCATCAGAGTAGTGCTACTGCACCTTCGCCAGCTTGCCCTTCATGATCACGCCGGACATCAAAAAGCCCACGTGGCATTCATAATTCTGGTTGTCGCGGTATTCGTTGCCATAGTCGCTGACGATGTTGACCACGGCGTTGGCGCCGGCCTTCTTGGCCAGGTCCTGCAGGCTGATCAGCGCCGATTGCATCGCCCAGTCGCAGGTGGCCTGGTCCTTTTTGCCGAACGCATTGGTCTTGCGATTGACCTCGACGTCGTCGTTGACCACCGTAACCTGTCCGCTCGGCGTATTGCCGGCCAGGTAGAACTTCACCGTGCCGTCGAGTTTGCCGTCCTTGGTGGCGGCGTCGATGGCGTTCTGGATGGGAAAGTGCAGCACCTTGTCGGCGGCGCTGGCGAGGCCCGGGGCGGCGAGCAACAGGGCGATGCATGCCATGGTCTTTGCTTTCATGCTTTGAAATCTCCAGAGGTGGTTGCTGGCAAATCGGGCGTATGGCGCGGCTTCAACACAAGCCGCCGTTGACGGACAGCACCTGCCGGGTGATGTAGCCGGCTTCTGGGCTGAGCAGAAACTGCACCGCAGCGGCGACTTCATCGGCCGTGCCGGCGCGCTGCATGGGAATCGCCTTCATGATTTCTTCCAGCGGCACGTCCTCGCCGATCATGTCGGTATCGATCAACCCCGGCGCCACGCAATTGACCGTGATCTTGCGCTTGGCCAATTCCACCGCCAAGGCCTTGGCGGCGCCGATCACACCGGCTTTCGATGCGCTGTAGTTGACCTGGCCGCGATTGCCGATCAAGCCCGATACCGACGTGATGCAGACGATGCGCCCGGCAGCGCGGCGCCGGATCATCGGCATGATGAGCGGATGCAGCACGTTGTAGAAACCGTCCAGGTTGGTGCGCAGCACCTGGTCCCAATCTTCATCGGTCAAGGCAGGGAAGGCGCCATCGCGGGTCAGCCCCGCGTTGCACACCACGCCATAGTAGGCGCCATGCTGCTGCACGTCCGCTTCGAGTGCAGCCGTGCAGGCAGCGCGATCGGCGATGTCGAACTGCAGGATGCGCGCCTGGCGCCCAATCTGTTCGATCGACGCATGCACCTGCTCGGCTTCGTCGCGGCGGCTGCGACAATGCAGCACCAGGTCGTAGCCGGCGTGTGCCAGGCGCAGCGCGATGGCGCGCCCGATGCCGCGGCTGGAACCGGTAACCAGAACGGTGTCAGTCACGTTGTATCTCTCCGGCGATCTGGTTGAAAAAAGCGTCCGCGTCGGGCGGACGGTAAACGTTCAAGCGCGCTTCGGCATGCACGCCGGGCGCGTCGATGCGGCAACTGAAGACACCCATGCCGTGTTCGTCGTGAAACGAGCGTACTGCTTCGATGCGCAAGCAACTTCCCGGCGCAAAGACATCGGCGTTGCAGGTGTAATGTCGCGTGCCGAGCAGAAAGCCCAGTTGCACCGGCTGTCGGTCGGCGCGTGCACGGCAGCCGGACCACGCAGCGATGCTTTGCGCCATCAGTTCCACGCCGACCCATGCCGGCAGGCTGCCGTCGGCGTTCTGGAACAGGCCGTTCGTGCCCAGCGTGCGGGTGCAAACGATGCGCTCGGCCTCCACTTCCTCGATACCGTCGAGCAGGATCATCTCGCCCGCATGAGGCAGCACATCGGCGATCGGCCACGGCTTCACGCCGGATCTCCGAGAATCAGCGAAGCATTGTTGCCGCCGAAGGCAAACGAGTTGCTCATCAAGCGGCGCGGTCCGCCCGTGGGCAGATGGCCGCCGTTCTGCACCAGGTTCAAAGCGGGCAGGGACGGATCCGCCTCGCCATCCCAGCGATGTGGCGGCAGGCGCCGTTCGGCGCGCGCATCGGTCAGGCTGAGCCAGCAGAACGCCGCTTCCAGTGCGCCCGCGGCGGCCAAGGTATGGCCGGTCAGCGACTTTGTCGAAGAGCAGGGCACGGGATGTTCGAAGACGGCCGCGAGTGCCTGGCTTTCCATGCGGTCGTTGTGTTCGGTGGCGGTGCCGTGCAGGTTGACGTAGTCGATCTGCGCAGACTCCAGCCCTGCGTTGCGCAATGCGCTGCGCATCGCTGCTTGCGCACCGATGCCGTCGGGGTCGGGCGACGAAAGGTGATACGCATCCGAGCTGGCGCCGCCTCCCAGCCATTGCACCGGGCCGGGTTCCTTGCTCATCAGGAACAGTGCGGCGGCTTCGCCGATATTGATGCCGCGGCGATGCCTGGAAAAGGGGTCGCAGCGCTGCATGTCCACCGCTTCCAGTGCATGGAAGCCGTTAATGGCCAGGCGGCACAGCGTGTCCACGCCGCCGCACAGCACCGCGTCGCACAAGCCCAGGCGCAACAGCCGCTGTGCACTGAGCAAGGCGCGCGCGCCGGACGTGCACGCGGTGGAAATGCCGTAGCAGGGGCCGCTGAGGGCCAGCCATTCGGCGAGAAAGGCAGCCGGAGCGCCGAGCTCCTGATGGGCGTAGCGGTAATCCGCCGGCCATGCGCCATCGCGTCGATACGCACCGATGCCACGTGTCGCTTCTTCGATACCCGTGGTGCTGGTGCCGAGCACCACGCCGATGCGCGCGTGCCCGTAGCGGCCGATGGCGGCGTGAATGTCGCTTTCGATTTCCTGCGCGGCGGCAAGCAGCAGACGGTTGTTGCGATTGTCGCGATGACCGCGCAAGGCTTCCGGTATGGCGGGCAGTTCGCCTCGTACGCCGCCAAGCGGCGGCGCGTGGCCGGGGATCCAGTCCTGCTCGGGGCGAATGCCACTATCGTCGCCGGCGAACAGCGCTTCGGCCACGGCCGCCTTGCCGGCGCCGAGGCTGCAGG
This sequence comes from Dyella mobilis, assembly GCF_016904945.1. Classification (GTDB taxonomy): domain Bacteria; phylum Pseudomonadota; class Gammaproteobacteria; order Xanthomonadales; family Rhodanobacteraceae; genus Dyella_B; species Dyella_B mobilis. The sequence goes on along the minus strand of NZ_JADIKF010000040.1, from coordinate 905,701 downwards.
TGACGCCCAGGGCATTGAGGTAGATGTTCATGCCGGTTTGCGTACCGCCGCATTGACCAGGGTTTCCTCGCGCCGTCCGGGCGGCGGCGGCGCGCGCAGGCCCCAGCGCTCCAGCAATCCGAAGTCCTTGGAGCGGCTCCACCACAGGTAGGGGAACGAAACATTCTGTGCGCCGAACACGAAGCCCTGCTTGCGCAGCATGTCCAGGTATTCCTCGGCGCTCTTCTGGACGTCCATCGGATGGCGGAAGAACCAGCGAATCACCCAGGTATCGATATAGGCCTTGGTGGATTCGGCGAACAGCAACAAGCCGCCGGGCTTGAGCACGCGCCAGAATTCGGCCAGCGCGCGCTCCTGTTCCACCAGGTGATGAAAAGTCTGGTGGCAGAACACGATGTCGATGCTGCCATCGGGCAGGGGAATGCTGGCGCAATCGGCGGCCAGCACCTCCAGCGGAATGTTCTCGCGCGCGGCTTCCGCTGCGGAAAGCTCGAGGCTAGCTGGGTCGGCATCCAGCCCCAGTACGCGCGTGGGCTGGAACGCGTCGCGCAACAGGCGCAACGACTTGCCCTGGCCGCACCCGACATCCAGCAGGCTGCCGCCTTGCGGCCGCGGTTCCCCGGTCAGCCGCTTGAGGTCGTTGATCGCCACGCGCAATACGTGATGCTGCCAGGTACGGCTGCTCAGGAAATGGAAACCGATGCGGGTTTCCTCGACATACGTAGGGCTGGCGTAATTCATGTCGCGATCGGAGTGGAAGATGTTTGGGAAAGGTCGTGCAGCCGGCGTTCGACGGCCTGCACGAAGACATCGGGTGACACCAGTTGCATCTCGCCGTCGTCGATCTTCACCGCTACCTGGACGCTGCTGGCGCGCGTGATGCGCTGGCCGGTTTCGGCGTCCTGGATCAGGTAGTGCAGCAGCAATCGGTTTTGCCATTCGATCAGGTCGGCGCGCACGCTCAGGCGCTGGCCGAAACGCGAGGCTTGCACGTAGCGCAGTTGTAGATCTATCACCGGCCACGTATAGCCGGAGGCCTTCATTTGTACGTAGTTGTGGCCGATGTCGTCGAGCAGCGCGCAGCGCGCCACTTCCAGATACTTCACGTAGTGGCCGTGCCACACCACGTCCATCGAATCGACGTCGAAGAACGGTACCACCACCTCGACGGTTGCATGCAGTACGCCGTTACGTCGCATCGTTGGCCTCCTTCTCGCGCGGTTGCCAATAAGCGTAGAAATTGAACCACTGCTGCGGTGCCATCAGGCACTGTCCAGCCAGATGGTCGGCATAGCGCTGCACCCATTGCTGGATGACGGCATCGCGCCGGCTGCGTTCCCATTGCGCCACGTCCAGGAACGGATCCAGATGGATGCGATAGCGGCCATCTACCTTCAGGCAACACAACAGGTTCACCGGGCAGCGCAAAAGCCCTGCAAGCAGCCACGGGCCTTGCGGAAACGCCGCCACGTATCCGAGAAAATTCACGGTGACGCGTCGGCCGTCGTGCAGCGGCACGCGGTCGCCGGCAATCGCCAGCCATTCGCCGCGCTCCACCCGTTGGGACAGGTCCATCATCATGGCCGTATCCAGCTCGCTCACCTGGATCAAACGCATGCTGCGGTCGCCGGCTTCGCCCAGCAGGCGATTGAACTGGGCAACGTGGCGGTTGTGTACCAGCACGTTGAGCGGAACCTGCTCGCCAAGTTCCGCCATCGCGCGGCATACGTCCGGGTTGCCCAGGTGGGTTACCACCAGGATTTCGCCGCGTCCGCCGTGTTGGCTGCGCAACAGCCGCGGGCGGATGCCGGAAGGGTCGACCAGTTGCACCTGCTCGAAACGCAGGCGACCGCGCCACACGTCCAGGCGATCGAGCAGGTTGTCGGCGAAGGCGATGAACTGGCCGAACACCTTGCCCAGCGTGGGTTTCAGTTCGGGCTTGTCGCTCCAGTCAGCCAGATAGGTCTGGTATTGGCGGATATTGCGCCGCGCGCTGCGTGCCGAGACAAAGAAATAGAGCACGATCAGATACAGCACCGGCGCCAGCAGGCGGCGGCCGAACAGCCTTACGCTCAGCGCCGTCAGCCGCATCAGGAACAGGCTGCCGCGTTCTTTTTGCGTGGACCAATGTCTTTCTCGTGCAACGTGTACGTTCATCAAGCGGCACTCCATGCCAGTCGACCCGAAGAATACGCCCGATCGCCGTAGCGATAGGCGAAATGCAATTTGTGGCGAGCGGTGTCGTGATGCAGGCTCAGCTCCACGCGATCGCCGGGGCGCAGCAACTGCTGGAATTTAAGTGCTTCCATCACGTTGCAGCGTTGCGGCGTACCCAGCCGCGGTGCGGCGAGCGCCAATGCCCAATCGATCTGTACCGCGCCCGGCAGTACCGGTGCCTGTGGAAAGTGGCCGGGGAAATACACCAGGTCCAGCGGAACGCGCAGGGCCAGGGTCCAGTTGCCGTCGTGCTGCCGTTCGTCCAGCAGCAAGGGCTCGCGCGGCAACGGTGCGTGCAGCCACGCGTCGATCTGTGCGGCATCGGTGGCAGACGGCAAGGTATCCCGCAGCCGCCAGACGATGGCGTCGTCGGCATGCCCGGTGTCGCGTTGCAGTGCTTCGATCAATCGCGCCCGGCCCATGCGATGCAGCGCGGCAATCCCCGCTGCGTTGAGCGCCAGCACGATGCCTTGCGCGGCCGCACCGGCTTTCCCCTCGCGCGCGTCGGTCACCCAGGCATGGGCACGCAAGCGCTCGACCGCCTCAGGCAGTTCGATGCTCAAGCGGTGCCTCGCAAGCGCCGCCGCAACAGCCATTCGCCGGCAAACAGGGTGCCCATGATGAAATACACGATCAGCCCGTTGTAGAGCGTCCACAAGCTCAATCGCGCCCACAGCGTCAAGGCTGCCGATACCACGCCGTTGAAGACGAAGAATCCGACCCACACCCAGGTGACCTTGCGCGTGTAGGGAATCGCGGCATCCGGCAAGTCAGGCTCACGCACGCGTGCAATGCGTTCCACCAGCGGCGGCCCGTAAATCAGGCTCAGGCCGAAGGCGCACAGCAGCAGCGCACTGATCAGGGTGGGATACCAACGCTCCAGCGCATCGTTGCCGCTGAAGGCGAGCAGGGCGCAGTAGGTCAAGGCGGCCCCCAGCATCAGCCGGCCGCCGGGTTGCTTCAGCAGCGCTGGCGCGCGGATCAGCCAGATCGCGCCGAGCACCAGTGCGAACATCGGCGGCGGTACGCGATCCATGCCGAAATACACCACGAAGGGGTAGAGCACCCCGACCAGCGGCAACAGGATGGAAGTCAGTTTTTGCATGCTTCCTGCTGTGCCTGCACGAAGGCGGCGAGCGTGGCGACGGTGGTGAAGTGCTGGCGCGCATCTTTCGAATCGGACGCGATGCGGATGTCGTAGCGTTTCTGCAACGCCAGCGCCAGTTCCAGCGCGTCCACCGAATCCAGCCCCAGGCCCTCGCCGAACAGCGGCTGGTCCGGCGGAATGTCGGCGACGGTGACATCCTCCAGGTTGAGGGTATCGATGATCAGTTGGGCGATTTCCTGCTGCAAGGCATTCACGATGAAAGCTCCCTGAGAAAAAGTTGGTGCAGATATTCGTTGAGCCTGCGCGAAGCAATCGGCAGCGGCGCTTGCGCATTGAAACTGTCCGGATCGATGTCTTTGCCCACGCGCAACGTCACTTTCACGCGCCGCTCGGGAATGCGATACCAGGGCTCGGCCTTGGTCAGCGTGGTGGGCCTGACGGTGATGAACACCGGTGTGATGACGCGTGCTCCGCGCAGTGCAATGGCAGCTGCGCCGCGGTGGAAGACCGGCGCGTGGTCGGGGGCCGTGCGCGTGCCTTCGGGAAAGACGATCAGCGTTTCGCCGCCACGCAGCGCATCGGCGGCTTCCTCCAGCATCTCCGGGCTGCCGTTGTTGCTGATGTATTGGGCGCGGCACACTGGGCCGCGCGTGCACGGGTTGCGCCACAGGCTTTGCTTGACGATGCAGTTGGCGTCGCGGATGTGCGCGATCAGGAACACCACGTCGATCAGCGAGGGGTGGTTGGCGATGATCATCTGGCCGGGTCGGCCGAGCTGCTCGGCACCCTCGAAGACGTATTCCAGCGTCCCGCTGCGATACATGAATTGCACGTGCAGATAGAACGCCTTGCTGATCGCGGCACGGGCGCGCCGGCGGCGCGTTTTCGCATCGCCCGGAAGCAAGCCGAGCAGCGGCAGCACGATCACGCGCAACACCAGTCCGCCCAGGCCGAACAGCAGGAAACTGGCGCCGGTGGCCAGCAGCCGCCAGACGTAGTTGCCGGCGCTCGAGCGCCTTACGGGATTCGCTGCCAGATCCATCGACGTGCTTTCCAAGAGTGATCCAACGTGCCGTGTTTTTCGTGCATGGCGCGGACGAACTGCAATGCGTGCGGGCATTCGCTCGCCGCGTCGTGGTGGTGGTCGTCGGGCTCCAGGCGCAGTTGCCAACGTTCGCCGGTTTGCATGCCGTGATCCGCGTCGATTCCCCTGACCCTCAGTGCCAGAGCATACGAAAACGGTACGTCGTCGATCCACTCGCGGTAGGGTTCGGGTGGGTATTCCTCGGCGATCACCACCAGCACGGCGGGGGCACCCTCGCTCAGCAGGGCAGCTGCTTCCACCATGGCATGCTCGAAGGTATCGGCTTCGCCGGCGATGGCCACCGATTCGCCGCGCTGGCCGCGCAAGATGGACCACTGCCCGGCGATGGCGTTGTGCACCGACAGGCCGAACTGCGTCGGCGACAACGGCTGCTGATCGGCCACTTCGCTGAGCAAGGCGTAGGTGCGCGGCGTTTCGCCGTGGCGCGAGGCGAAAACGAACGGCAGCTGCTCGTCTTCCGCGCACAGCGGCCACGCGACGTGCAAGGTCATGCGTGCCAGTCGGCTGAGCCGGCGGCGTTGCATGGCGGGAAGAAAATCACAGGCGGGCCGCGCGTCGTCATCCGGTACGCGAACGGGATGGCGCGACCAGGCTTGCCAGGCTTCGTCGCTATCCAGGCCTGGAGCCCAGGCGCGCCATTGTTCGATGACGAAGTTCATGCCGTTCCAGCTTGCAAGCTTTGCTCCTCCCCCTGCGTGCAGGGGGAGGCTGGGAGGGAGGGATGCTGTTCGCACCGGCCCGTGAACATCACACGCACGCCTTGAAGATCAGCGACGTATTGATGCCGCCGAAAGCGAAGTTGTTGTTCATCACGTAGTCGGTCTGGATCGTGCGTCCGTTCCCCACGATGTAGTCCAGCTCCGCACACGCCGGGTCCGGTTCGTCCAGGTTGATCGTCGGCGCAAACCAGCCGGCGCGCATCATCTCCACCGCCCACCAGGATTCCAGTGCGCCGCACGCGCCCAGGGTGTGGCCGACGTAGCTTTTCATCGAACTGATCGGCACGCGCGGGCCAAGGACATTGGCCGTGGCGTGGCTTTCCGCGATGTCGCCGCGGTCGGTGGCGGTGCCGTGCGCGCTGACGTAGCCGATGGCCTCGGGCGCGATCTGCGCATCCTGCAAGGCGAGCTGCATCGCCGTCGCCATGGTTTCGCTGGTGGGCTGGGTGATGTGGTTGCCGTCGGAATTGCAGCCGAAGCCTACGATTTCCGCATAGATGCGCGCGCCGCGTGCGCGTGCGTGTTCGTATTCCTCCAGCACCAGGGTGGTGGCGCCTTCGCCGACCACCAGTCCATCGCGGCTACGGTCGAATGGACGCGGCGTCAGCGCCCCGTCGTCGTTGCGGGTGCTGGTGGCGAACAAGGTATCGAACACCGCCACGCTCGGGCCGGAAAGTTCTTCGGCCCCGCCGCACAGCATCAGCTTCTGCTTGCCCTGCTGGATCGTCTCGTAACCGTAGCCGATCGCCTGGCTGCCGGAGGTGCATGCGCTGGAAGTGGGCAGGATGCGGCCTTTCAGCCCAAAGAAGACACCGACATTCACTGCCGTCGTGTGCGCCATCATCTGCACGTAGCTGGTGGCGGTAACGCCCTGCATGGAGCCGGTTTCCAGCATGCGGCCCATCACGCGGATGGGGTCGACGCTGCCGCCGGAGGAACCGTAAGCCACGCCCATGCGACCATCGGCAATGCTGTTGTCGCCGTGCAGCCCGGCATCGCGCAGTGCGCGCTCGCTGGCGGCGACGGCCAATTGCGCGACACGGCCCATGGAGCGCAGGTGCTTGCGCGGCCAGTCCGGCAGTTGGAAATCATCGACAGGGCAGCCCAGCCGGCTGTTGAGCGAGTCGAAGAAATCCCACTCCGGCATCTTGCGCACCGCATTGCGTCCCTCGCGCAGGCGCGATGCGACCTGGGACCAATCGTGCCCCAACGGCGTGACGCCGCCCATGCCGGTAATCACGACACGTTTCATCGATCCGCGCTCCACGAAAAATCAAAAATGCTCATGAGGAAGTAACCCGACGTGCCGAACTGGTCGGCACCAGCAAAGCGGTGAAGCCGATGCCCAGCAGCAAGGTGAGGCCGAAGTCGCGCAACGCGGGCATGGAGCTCCATGCCAGCAGGCCGAACGACAGCAAGGCGGTAATGGCCGAAAGCAGGACGCTGGCGTAGCTCGCGCCGGGACGGTGCGCGGCATGCGGTTCGCCTTCGCGCAGGAACACCGCGTAATTGGCGCCCACACCCAGCACCAGCATCAGTGCCATCCAGTGAAACAAGGTCAGCGGCTGATGCACGTAGCCCAAGGTGGCCAGCGTGAAAGCGATGCCCAGCACCGGCGGTGCCAGTACGCGCGGCACGTCGCGCCAGCCGTAGCGCCAGCCGAACACCGGCACGATCAACAGCACGGCAGCCAGCAGCCACACGCTGGCGTACCGGCGATAGCGCCCGAACAGATTCGATACGCCCGCCGCCTTGTCGACCAGGGTCACCCCGGGCAGACCAGCGGCCGCCGCTTGCAACGCCTGACCGGATGCGTCGCCCTGTGGCAACACCAGCGATGCGGCCCCGTGGCCGGACGCATCGCTCATCCACAGATAGCGGAACGGCGTGGCGAGCGGGCTCTTCAGCCAGGTGTGCAGATCGAGCGGCGTGCCCGGCCACGCGTGGATGAAAGCATCGGCATCCGCCTCGCGAAAGCCGGCCTGGACCAGCCATTGGCGCATGCGATCGGGCTGCGCGAACAGCGGCGCCAAGAGTGCCTGGTCGGCTTGTTGGCGGTGCAGGGAAGGCACCATGCCCGCCAGCCCGAGCCAGCTTTGCAGCTGATGCGCGTCGACCATTTTCTGCAGCCGCTGCTCCAAGGCTTCCTCGCGCTGCAAGACCTGTTCGTCGTCGTCGCCCTCAACGAGATAGAACTGCGTGCCGTTGCCGAGGCCGGTGATGTCGCGAATGCTCGCTTCCTGCCGGGCCAGTTCGGTCGGCGGCGAGATCAGCAAGTGCACGTCGTCGTCGTGGCTCAGCTGGTGCCAGCCGGGAATCGCGCAAAGCAACGCAACCACGGCCAGCGTCATGCCGCGCTTTCCCGACGAGATGCCTGCGATGAATTGCTGCAAGGCCTGCGCAGCGCGCACCGGCAAGCTCGAGAGCGGCCTGGCCCGGCGTTGCAGTAGTGCGGGCAGCAAGGCGAACACGCTGAGGCAGGCGACTGCCATGCCGGTCATCGCGAAGCAGGCCATCTGGCGCAGCGCCGGAAACGGCACCAGGCCCAGCAGGGCATAGCCCAGCAGCGAAGTACCCAGGGCGAGCAACAGGGCCGGGCGCACCTGGCGCAAGCCCCTGCGCGGTTCCCACGCATCGCCGGCGTTGGCGCGGGCGCTGAGATACTGGATGGAGTAATCCACCGCCTCGCCCAACAGCGCGGCACCAAACACCAGCGTGAGCAGATAGATCTGCCCGAACGCAAGAATGCTCACCACCGTGGCGGCGATCACGCCGATGGCGGTGGACAGAAATGCCAGCAGCAACGGTCCCGGTGAGCGGAACACGCCGAGCAGCAGCAGGGCGATGCCGAGCGTGGAAATCAGGCCCACCCGATGCACGTCGCGTTCAGCATCGGCACGCGCGGCGGCGGCGTAAAACAGCGCGCCGGTGCGCAACAGGCGGGTGCCGGGTTGATCGTGCTCGATCTGTGCTTGGGCGTGATCCAGCGCCAGCAATGCGCGCTGCTGGATCGTATCGTCGTAAGAGGAGCCGTTGAGCGTGGCGGTCACCAGCACATAGCTGCCATCGTCGCGATGCGAGGTCAGCAGGTTGTCTTCCGGCAGCAGTGCCGAACGGCTCCATGGCTGCTGATCCAGCCAATGCTGCAGCCAGCCGAAAGGATCGTCCTGCAGGCGCGTGCCCACACCCGTGACGAAGGGTTCGTTGACGCGTTGCGCCAGTGCCTGGGCAGGGTTGTAGCCGGGTTGCGCCAGCGCCTGTCGGTCCGCGTCGGTGAGCAGATTGAAACGGTGCGCCAGATAGGGCGCGGTGAGTTGTTGCAGATCGAACGGCGGCAGTTCGGCGGTTACCGACGCGAACACGTCGTTCTTCGCCAAGGTTTTGCCCAGCTCGCGGGCGGCGTTCTTGGCGCGGTCGTCGTCGGCATTCGCGACCAGCAGAATGATGCGGTCGCCGTTGGCGCGGGCCAACCGCTGCGCGGCGACCTCCGCCAGCGGATTGCGCTCGGTGGCGGGCAGCATCGCCAGCAGGTCGGTCTGGATCGGCGAGCGGCCGCGGCCGAACAGCAGCCACGCGCAAAGCAGGGTAAGCAACACCGTTGCCGCCGAAAACCACGTTGCGCGCCGCCGCAGACCCGATCGGCTCATGGCAGGCCGAGTGCGCGTTTTTCCAGCTCGCCCAGCGGGCCGGCGTCCCGGGTGTCGGTCATGCGGATATCGGTTTGCGCACCATCTTGCATGTCGATGCGGATGCCTTGCAGATACGCGCCGCCGTCAAGCTGGATGTCGCGCAATACCTGTGCCACCCGCGCCTGCTTGGGCGTGAAGTGCAAGGTCCATTGCGCCGCGGTGCCTTCTGCACTCACGTTGAATTGCCGCATCACCGCGTCGAGCTGGCCGGCCAGCATCGATTGCAGCATCTGCGAAATCTGGCTGACGCCGCGTTCGTTGCGCACCGGTTGCGCGTTGCCTCGTGCATCGAGGCGCGCCACGCGGTTGCCGGTGAGCGCGAGGGTTTCCTGGTAGGGCTGCTGCACCTGCCACAACATGCCGTGCGCAGCGACGAACAGCAGTTGGCCGCTGCTGGTCTGCGGTTGGGTAAGCGCGGGATTCTTTCGCTGCTGGGTGAACGCGGCGCGCACGGCAGCATGCTGGTTCAATTGATTGAGCACAGCGTGCAGCAGATCGGGTGACGCACTTTGCGCCCGCAGGCTGGCCGAACAGAGCAGCGCGATCAGGAGCGCAAAAAATCCCCGTGACAGGCGGCGAATCCCTCTTCTGTAAGCATGGGAGGAGTGGGGCGGGGTTGCACGGGTTTGCGAAAAAGCTGCACCCCCTCCCAGCCTCCCCCTGCCAGCAGGGGAAGGAGCAAAAAGAGACTCGATCAGATTGCGCATGCAGCTCTCCGGCGCTTGCGCCACAGCAGTACCGGTGCGCGCGGCAGCATGCCCAGCAGCAGCCGGGTGTGCATGGCGGAAATGCGCAGGTTGTCGTGCAGCATGCGGAAATGGGAAAGGCCGTTTTTCGGGTAGATCACCCGGGTTCGCAGGTTGCGCACCGGTACGCCTTGCCAGATCAGCCGTACCGCCACCTCGGTGTCGAAATCCATGCGCGCCGGTAAAGGCTTGCGATCGATCTCGGCACACGTCGCTTCCAGCGGATACAGACGGTAGCCGCACATCGAATCACGCAGCGTGAACGAGAGGGTTTCCAGCCACACGCAGACATGCGTGATGTAGCGGCCATAAAGCCGCGAGCGGGGCACGCTCTGGTCGTATACCGGGTGGCCGCAGACCAGGGCGCTTGGATGCGCGCGGCCTTCGGCAAGAAACCGCGGCGCGTCGCCGGCGTTGTGCTGCCCGTCGGCGTCGATCTGCAGGGCGTGCGTGTGGCCTTCGTCGCGCAAGGCGATCAGCCCGGCGGTCAGCGCGCGGCCCTTGCCGCCGTTGCGCGGCAGACGAATCAGCTTGACGGCGGTTTCCTTGGCGGCAAGCGCCTGGAGCACGGCCTGGGTGGCTTCGTCGCTGCCGTCGTCCACGATTACCACCGGCAGGCGGTGCGCACGCAGGGCCTTCACCGTCGCGACGATGGTTTCTTTGTGGTTGTAGATGGGAATCAACGCGCAGGGCCGGAAGCTGTCTGCGGTGACGGCGGACGCCTGCTGCGCGGACATCGGATCAGCGATTGAGCAGCGCGCGCACGGTGGCGACCACGTCGCCCACCGTCCGCACGTTCTTGAAGTCCTCGGGCTTGATGCGCATGCCGGTCATGTCCTGCACCTGGATGGCCAGGTCGACCGCGTCGATGCTGTCCAGCTCCAGATCGGTGAACAGATGGGTTTCCGGCTGCACCCGGGCGGGATCGATCTCGAAGGTTTCGCGCAGCACATCCTTCAGCCTGAGCAGGATGTCCTCATCGCTGATCCCGGTTTCCATGATTGCGCTCATACACATCAATCCGCGTCTGCTCTTCCGTGGCGCCCATGCGTAAACCTTTCCCACCCGGTTGGTTCGCCGCGGTTGGATGCGGCGACACGAACGGCAGCCGGATGACGCACAGACCGTGAAGATATTTGTCTTGTACTACACCCGCGAGGCGGGTCCCCTGAAGCTCGATCCCGTGGGCGGCTTTGCCTGTCGCGGCAAAGCCTTACGCCACATTTTCTTGCGAGGGGAAAGTCTATCAGAACTACCGTGGCGGGATGCCGCCCATGGAATTACTGTACGCCGTCGATCACATTTCGGCGCGGATCCTTGGGCCGAAAATCAGCGCAGGCTCACACGGGTTCGCGCCAGTCAGGAGTTGCTGACCCAAATGGTGGGCAAAGAAAAGGCCGCCGGTCGCCCGGCGGCCTTTTTCCTGAGCACTTGGCCAATTACTGACCGCGCATGCGACCGGCAAAGCGCGTGCTGCCATTGCCCATGTGCGGCAGCTTGATCTTGCCGATGGACGAGATGCGCTCTTCGGCCAGACGGTCGGCGGCCTTGTAGGTCGGCACGTTCTGCGTCTTGCTGATTTCGAAGATGCGACCCAGGTTGTAGTAGATCGTGCGCATCATGCGCATCGCGCGCTCGCGGTTGTAGCCGTCGATTTCCAGCGACACGTTCATCACGCCGCCGGCGTTGACGGCGTAGTCCGGCGCGTACAGCACGCCGCGGCGCTGCAGCTCGTCGCCGATCGCGTCGTTGGCCAGCTGGTTGTTGGCGGCGCCGCAGATGATCTTGGCCTTGATGCGGTCGATCGTCTGTTCGTTCACCGTGCCGCCCAGTGCGCAGGGCGAGTACACGTCGGCGTCGACGTCGTAGATTTCGTCCAGGCCGACGGCTTCGCAGCCCAGCTCATCCACGCAACGCTGCACGGCGTCCTTGTTGATGTCGGTGACGAACACCTTCGCGCCCTGCTCGCGCAGCAGCTTGATGAATTCGCTGCCCACGTGGCCGGCGCCCTGCACGGCGTAGCTGTACTTGCCCACGTCTTCGTTGCCGTGACGGAAGTTCAGCGCGGCCATCAGGCCCTGCAGCGTGCCATAGGCGGTGAACGGCGAGGGATCGCCCGAGCCGCCGTGCACCTGGTGCACGCCGGTCACGTATTCGGTTTCGCGGAACACATATTCCATGTCGTTGACGTCGATGCCCACGTCCTCGGCGGTGATATAGCGGCCGTTGAGCGAGTTGACGAAACGGCCGAAGGCGCGGAACAGCGCTTCGGACTTGTCTTTGGACGGATCGCCGATGATCACCGCCTTGCCGCCGCCCAGGTTCAGGCCGGCCACGGCGTTCTTGTAAGTCATGCCGCGCGACAGGCGCAGCACGTCATTCACGGCGTCCTGCTCGGTCTTGTACGGCCACATGCGCAGGCCACCCAGTGCCGGACCCAGCACCGTGTTGTGGATCGCGATGATGGCCTTCAGGCCGGCATCTTTGTTGTGGCAGAAGACGACTTCTTCGTGGCCGGTTTGGGCGATGGTTTCGAAAATCATTGGAACATGGACTCCACGTTTTACGGTGCCGGGGTCGGCAGCCATGATTGGAAGCGCGGCCCCGCCAAGGACCCGACGCCTGAAACTCAAAGCCCCAGCAGGGAGCCGGGGCGAAGAGTTAGCCCCATAAGTTTAGTACGGCTCGGAAAAGGCCGCTGGTGCGGCGCAACAAAGGCCGCCCCTGCCACCTTTGCATGACAGGCCGTTGACCGGATGGTCGCCGTGGGTGCCAAAACATCGCTCGCCGACGCGTAGCGCTGTTCGTCGCCTCGCATGCGCCGATCAGTGCAGGACATTCTTGAAGCGCTCCGGTTCGACGCAACCGTTCTCGGCGGCGATACGGTCGATGTCGCTTTGCGACACGTGCGCATCGATGAGCTGTTGCGGCGTCATACCCCGCCAGGTATCGACATCCACGCAGTGCGGATGAGGGGCGCCGAACAGGTAGCCAATGAAGTGCACCGCCATCGCGCCGGCCGAGCGTTCCTCGATCATGGGGATTCGCGGCGCGCCGGGCACGAAATCGCCGCCAGGGACATTCGGAACCGATGCGTTTTCGCTGGCGCGCAGTCGTTGTTGAAAACCGTTGCTGCCGGCGACGTAGCCTGGTGCGGCGGGAGCCGGGGTCGAAGTGTCGAGTAACTGGCTGGGCATCGTCGGCGTTGGTGCGGCTGCTGTTTCAGGCAGCGCAGCCGGCGCGACATGCGGCGCACTGCGACGGATCGGCACGTGGGCGATCGGCGCAGGAGCGGCAAGGGTGACGGGCTTCGCCGCAACGGGTGGCGCGACATGCAGATGAATGAAGCGAAGCTGCATCGAGCCGTCGTCGTCGATCCGGCGTCTGCTACGGTCGGTCTGAAACGGCGTTGCCGGCTGCAGCATCACCCACAACAGGCCCAGGTGCCCCAGTGTGACCAGCGCCAGCAGAACCGGGCGTTCAAGCCATTCGCGGCTTTTGCGGGCGAATGGGGCCGCCTGGTTTGCATGCGATCTTCGGGTGCTGCCATGACGCTGAAGCATCGAAGCACATCCTGTTGCCGGCTATGCAGGTCATTCCTCGACCGGCTCCGGCGCCCAATGTTCCCGCATTGGCTTTCGCGCAAAAAAACGCCCCGCCGAAGCGGGGCGTTTCGAGCCTCGTGGCAACGCGCTGGATCAGCCCGCCACCCACACACCGACGCGGAAGTGCCAGCCACCCTGGCCGCGCTCCCAGTGCGGATGCACGTAGTGGTAGCCCGGGCGAGCCACTTCCCAATGACCGCGCACGGCGACGTAGCGACCGCCATCCCAATGCCAGTAGGCGCGGGCCCAAATAAAGCCCGGACGCGGCGGCGGCACTTCTTCGATCACCGTGACCGGCGGCGGCTGCGGCGCGACCACTTCCACCACCTGCGGCGGCGGGGGCGGCGGCGGCGCGACGTAAACCACGCGACGCGGATGCGGAGCAGGCTGCTCCACCACGCAACCGGCAGTGATGGCGGTAACGCCGGCCAAGGCCAGCAACGTAGCTAAACGCAATGACATGAATGATTTCCCCAGACGAATGGATCGAAGAATCTGTCGATCCGAGCAGAATGACTCGCAAGTTTAATCGGTGCTCGAGCGAACCGAACCTGCGCTCCATCGCGTGAAGGAGCGCAGGTTATTGCGGGATCAGCGGCCCCAGTAACCACCGCGCCACTGCCAGCCGCCACGGCCGCGCACCCAGATGCCCTGGTGATAGCGCCAGCCCGGACGCGCCACGATCCAGGTGCCCTGCACCCATACGTGGCGATGCCAGCCCGGATTCCATTGCCAGTAGCCCGGCACCCAGACATAGCCGGGGCGTGCCACCGGAACCACTTCATAACGCGGCGGAGGCGGTGCCACGCCGATGCCCACGCCGACGACAACCTGCGCCGAGGCGGACGGGGTGTAACTCACACTGGCCAGCGCAAGGCCAATGCCAGCAACAAGGGCCAATTTGCGGGTCAAGCTAATCATGGTGTCCTCTCCAGATTTGAATGCAGCCGCGGCAGGCGGCTGGCAGTACGGGGAACGCAATCGTATCGAGCGTTGTTGACGTGATTGCTTTCGCTTGTTCAGGAATCAGCCGAATTACTTGCGATTCCGTGGCCGGCTAGTTGAGTCGCCATCCCCCTGATGACTTGTCCGCGTGGGCCGCGGCGCTCGAACCGCTGTTGATACCGGGCGAGGCTGACCTTTGGCTTACCTCAGGCCGCCTTTTGGAGAGGGGTGTCGGCAGACATTGGAATAATACGAACGGTCGTGCTATTTTTCGCGCCATGAACGCAGCCACCCTCCCCAGCAAAGGCGCCGCCACCCGCGAGCTGATCATCGACCACGCCTACGAACTGGCTCGCCAGGACGGCCTCGAAGGCCTTTCCATCGGGGCCCTGGCGTTGGGTGTGGGCATGTCCAAAAGCGGAGTCTTCGCGCATTTCGGTTCGCGTGAAGACCTGCAATTGGCCGTGCTCGATGCCGCCACCAAACGCTTCGTCGAATTTGTGCTGCTGCCGGCCGTGCGCCAGCCGCGCGGGCTTCAGCGCCTGCGCGCCATGCTGGAACGCTGGACCGAGTGGGGGCGCATCCACCAAAGCGGCTGCGTGCTGATCAGCGCCGTGGCCGAATACGACGGCCGCGACGACAGCCCGATGCGTCAACGCGTGAAAGAACAGCAGTCGGGCTGGCGCCGCGAAATCGTCCGCGCAATCGACCAGGCCATCGACGCCGGCGATCTGCGCAGCGGCATCGACACCGACCAGTTCGCGTTTGAACTCTACTCACTGATGCTCGGCCTGCATCACGACGCCAGCCTGTTCGGTTTCGAACAAGCCCGCCGCCACGCCTGGGCCGCACTCGATCGCCTGTTCACCAGTTATCAGCCCTGAACCCCCAGGAGCACCCCATGACTCGTCAGACAGCAACGCCACGCGCGCGCAGTTCCCACCAGGCGTGGAAACTCGGCGCCGTGCGCATCGCGTTCACCCTCGGCAGCCGGCTTGCACCGCAACGCACCGTGGATCGCGCCGCACGTTTGTTCTCCACGCCTTTTGCCAGCAGCCGCAGCCGCGCGCGCGCCGCGCAGCCCGATGCCGAGATGCAGCGCGGGCAGTTGCAGGTCGGTGGCGAAACCATCGCGACGTATGTATGGGGCGATCCTTCCAGGCAGCCTTACGCCTTGCTGGTGCATGGCTGGTCCAGCTTCGGCCTGCGCTATTTGCCGTGGGTGAACCAATTGCGCGAACGCGGCTTTGCAGTGGTCAGCTTCGATCAGCCCGGCCACGGCGCCAGCACCGGCAAGCTGTGCACCTTGCCCGATTGCGTCGACGCCACGCGCGCAGTCGGCCGGCATTTCGGCACCGCTGCTTTGGGCATCGGCCATTCCATGGGCGGCGCGGCCTTGGCGCTGGCGCAAGACGAAAGCTGGCGTGCGCAGCGCCTGGTATTGGTGGCGCCTGCGGCAGACCTGGAAGCGGCCGCCAATCGCTTTATCCGCTTCGTGCGCTTGGGCGAGCATCTGCGCGATCGCTTCTTCAATTGGTTCAAGCAGCGCACTGGCGCTTCGCCGCGCGACTTCGCCGTGCATCGCCACGTGCCGACCCTCGGCCAGCCCGGCCTGATCGTGCACGACCTCAACGATCGCGAAGTGCCGTGGGAAGAGGGCGAGCGCTATGCACGCTACTGGCCCGGTTCGCGCCTGCTCACCACGCAAGGGCTGGGGCATCACCGCGTGCTGGATGCACCGGAAGTGATCGAAGCCAGCATGGCATTCATTCGCGGCGAACGCGTGGGCGATCGCGTGGTGGCGACGCCGAACCTGCCATTTGGTTTGTGCTAACAGACCCCAGGTAGGTTGGGTTAGCGCAGCGTAACCCAACGGTTTGCAAGTGAGAAAAAGAGAAGAGAGAAGCAAGAACGAGCCAGAATGCTGCCTTGCCGCGTTCTCAATACTCACTCCTCGTCACTCACCTCTGAATGGTTGGATTACCCCCGGATCAAGTCCGGGGTAACCCAACCTACGAATCGGAACGCCCCTCTTCCATTCGAAGAGGGGCGTTGCAGTTTTACCGCTGAAGCTGCAACCCCGTCGCAAGCGAACCTGCATTCCACGAACCCCATCCGGAAGCCTGGTTGAACTGCCCCGGGACCACGGAATAAGCTCCGTTGCTGCCACCGGTCAGCAGGTTGTAGCAGCTGACGCAATCGGTGTTGGTGTGATTGACCTGGCCCACGCCGAGCTCGTAGAAATTTTGCTGCCAGAAATACGGCGGGATGCCACTTTGCAGCAATCTTGCATACGTGCCGGCTAGTAGCGGTGCGGCGAGACTGGTGCCGCCGTAGACGGCCCATTCCGTTTGATAGGTACCGGTGCTGTCATAGCCGCCGGTGACGATCCACAAACCGGAATTCGGGTCGCCATCCATCACGAAGTCCGGCGTGCCGCGCATGCTGCCTACGATGTTGGAAACCACGTTTTGATAAGCCGGGCGCGGCTCGGTCGCAGCCGGTCCGCTTTCGCTACCGGTCCACAAGGTTTCGTGATCGTAGGTGGAGTAGGAGTCCACCGTATTGAAAAGTGTGGACGCACCCACCGAAACGACATACGGCGAACTGGCCGGAAAGCCGGTGGAACTCTGGTTGTTCGAGCATCCCGGATAGCCACCGTCGTCCTGCGTGACGGCGAACACTGTGATGCCCTTGGCGACCGCCGCCGAAAGTTCCTGATCCCAGCTGGTGCGCAAATCCTGGCCGATATCCGAATCGCAGCTGGCGGCGAACGAAAGAGAAATGGTCGAGCGGTTGTCGTTGATCGCGGCCGTCACCGCAGTCAGTTCGTCATCGAGATTGGTCGACGGTGCCGAGTAAAACGCGATGTTCTGCAATCCGCCGGTCATGGTGGCGACCGCATCCACGTCGAGCGCGGCCTCCGTCTGCGCCTCGTAATCGCCGGGCGTATAGCCGGTGGGGTAGGTCACATTGAGCGGAATGAACGGAAAGCCGTAATTGCTGGCCCAGGTCTGATACAGATAATTGGTGTTGCTTTGATCGCCCACGCCGATCACCGCCACCACCTGATTGCTCGCCGGTGCGAGGTTGCTGGCGCCGTACAGCGAAGGAAAGTCGGTAGGGCCGTGCACGCATTCGCGGCAGGCCACCACGCCCTCCGTCGACTCCGCACCCGGCGCGCCCTTGCCCTTCCAGGTGAGTTTGCCCTTGGTGCTGGCGGCAACCTTCGCTGCCGACGTGCCGCGCTCGGCGTAGGAGCGCAAGCCATGCACCGCGCCGATCACATCGCTCAGGCTGGAAGGAATACTCACCGGATCGGCATTCGCCACACCAGACCGCTTGCCGCGATGCAGGCTGTAAAGGCGTGTCTTGAAAGCGGACTGCACATTGGCCGATGTACCCACGGCCGTGACGATCACATTGTCCTTGGAGATATAAATCTGATCGAAGCCGTTGGCGTGCAGAAAGTCGGAAACGCGTTGCGCATCGGCACGAGTGGGCAGGTAGCGATTGGCCAGATCGCTGTCCGACAACGGATTTCGCTGGTGCGTTCGCACGGCTTCAGCGATCTGCTGCAGTTCGGCCGGGTTGTGCATTTTCAGCACGACGTTCACGCGAACCGGCGCACTCGAACCCATCAACGTCGCTTGATCGCCAGCTTGAAGCGCGACGGCTTCGTTCAACGTCACCTTGGATGCAGGTGATGCCTGCGCGGCAAACGCAGTATCCACTACGCCGATGCTTGCCAGTCCCCAACAGGCAAGCGCCAATCCTTTCGAAAGCATTGCGGGTCGTAACATGATCTACCCTCCCAATGTCTGGATGTGTGACGAACCGGGTCGCGAAACGACGGTTCGTTCGCTCAATGGCGTTATCGCCAGCACAAAAGCTGGCGTTCTCCAGTGTGGGAAGCGTGGCGGCTCAGGTCTTGAGGAAAATTTCGTCGGAGAGATGACGATGTCGGCACAAATCGTCAGCGCACCAGAAATCCGTGGGTCAGGGGATCGCGCTCGTCGATCAGCCACTGGGCGAAACCGCAGACGTATGCGTCGCCTTCGATTTCCGGAATCACGGCATCGAACCGGTCGAGCGTGGTTTGCTCCAGCACGCGGCCGCGAAAGATCGTGCCGATAATGGACTCATTCACCAGTGTGTCCTGCCGCGCCAGTTCGCCGCGCAAGAACAACTGCGCCACGCGGCCGGCGGTGCCGGAGCCGGTGGGGGAGCGATCCACTTCGCGGTCGGCGAACACGCAACAGTTGGCCTGTGTGGAACCGGCGTGGCGCGGCGCGTTGTCGATAATCGTCCCGTAGATGTGGTTGATCTCGGGAATCTGCGGGTGCACGACCTTGTACATCGCGTTGGCGGCGCGCTTTACCTCGTCGCCGAATTGGGTAAGCCGATCCACCTCGGTCTCGCGGATCGACAGCCCGAATGGCCGGCCCGACGCATAAAAATAGAAGGCGCCGCCGAACGCGATGTCGCCGCGCACTTCGCCAAAGGACGGCGTTTGCACCACGGCATCGCGCTGCCAGATGAAAGAGGGCACGTTGACGAAATGTACACGCCCGGCGTGCTCGCCGTTCCATTGCACGAATGCTTCGATAAAGCCGCATGGTGCGTCGATGCCGACGCGCGTTTCCGGCTTGCTGCGCTCGACCCAGCCCAGCTCCACCGCCGCCGTGGCCAGCGCAATCACGCCGTGGCCGCAATGATCGCTATAGCCTTCGTTGTGCATGAAGATCACGCCGAGGTCGGCGCCTTCGCTGACGGGCTCGGTCAGGTAGCCGCCGTACATGTGCGCGTGGCCGCGTGGCTCCAGCATCAGGGCGCGGCGCAAGTGGTCGGCGTGTTCTTTCAGCCAGGCGCGGCGTTCCACGATGCTGCGACCCAAAGGCTTGGGCCAGCCGCTGGTGACGATGCGAAACGCCTCGCCGGCGGCATGCACTTCCACGGTGTCGATGAAACGATCCGGCTTCATCCTTCCCCCTTGCTGGCGCGCGAGTGGGCTGAAATGTAGGCCACCACACAGTGACAATCAAACGGATCGCTATACTCGCCGAGCGAGTAGTCGCCAATAAAAGCCGATGGGAGGCGTGCATGGCCAAGAACGAGGCAGTCTTCGGCGGGTCCTTTCGTCCCAAGCAAGTCTATGAGCAGGTTGCCGAGCGCATTCGCGGCAATATCCGCAACGGCCAGTTCAATGCCGACGAACGGCTGCCGTCGGAACGCGAGCTGGCCTCCCGCTTCCGCGTAGGGCGGCCGGCGGTGCGCGAGGCCATCGGCGCATTGCAGAACCAGGGCCTGGTGGTCACGCACCGCGACGCCGGCACGTATGTCAGCGGCGATGCGCTGCAGTTGCTGTCGCTGGCCGCGACGATCGGCGACATCGAGGCCGACCCCGATTTCAGCCCCGGCTCCACGCTGGATCTTCGCCTGATTCTGGAGCCTGCCATTGCCCGGCGCGCGGCGCAGCGCGCGAAACCGGATGCGCTGGCCGAGCATTATCTGGCCCGCATGGAATCGATCGACGACATTGCCGATCTCGAACAATGTGCGCTGTGGAACGACAGCGACCGCATGTTTCATCGCCAGCTTGCCGTGATGACCGGCGATCCGCTGCTGGTGAAAATCGCCGACGTGGTCGCCAAGACCATGGATCAGCCGCTGTGGAAGCGCCTGAAAGACGAAGGCATCTATGAGGCCAAGCGCGTGCGGCTGTATGTGTCCGAACATCGGCTGATCTACGAGGCCATCGTCTGCGGCGATCCGGATGCGGCGGCGATGTACGTGGAGCAGCACATCAAGCGAGTCGGGCGGGACGTGGTGCCGCGTTGACCATCGACGCCGCATTTCTCTGTTTCCTGGTGCGGCAAAAAAAGGGCCCCTCCCGTTGCCGGAGAGGGGCGAGTTCACTCGGGAATCGATTGCTCGCATCGAACGTTTCGTCTGTCGCCGTGCACGTAACCATCTTCGTTCACCATGGCGAGAGGCCGCTTGATCAAAAAAAGCGGCGAGCGATGCGCATGTCTGCACAACTGAAAAATTGTGTGGAAATTGCGTTGGAAATGGGCCAAGAATGCTTGCGCTGGCGTGACGCGAAGTGATTATCGGCGTCGCCACCGATGCCGAAGAAGGCATCGATACATCGCCACGCCCACCTGTGTCCACACTCATAACGAGGTTGTCCATGCGCTTTTCGTGCATCGTCTTAGCTGTACTTCTCACGATTTCCGGCACCGCGAATGCCGAAACGCCCGTGGCCAAAACGCCGCCGATGGGTTGGAATAGCTGGAATTTCTTCGCTGAAAAAGTCACTGATGCCGACGTGCGCGCGGCGGCCGACGCCATGGTGACCAGCGGCATGCGCGATGCCGGCTATGTCTACGTGAATATCGACGACGGCTGGCAGGGCGAGCGCGACGCGAAGGGTGTCATCCACCCCAACGCACGCTTTCCCGACATGAAGGCACTGGCCGACTACGTGCATAGCAAGGGCCTGAAGCTTGGCATCTACAGCTCGCCGGGCCCGAAAACCTGTGCAGGTTTCGCCGGCTCGCTTGGGCACGAAAAGCAGGACGCGCAGACGTACGCCGACTGGGGCGTGGATTACCTCAAATACGATCTTTGCAGCTACGGCGACGTGATGAAGGAAAAAGCGCCGAACGATCCGGAAGCACAGATGCGCTTGATGGAAGGCGCCTACCGAACCATGCGCGAGGCCTTGAACACGGTCCATCGGCCGATCGTCTACTCCCTGTGCCAGTACGGCATGGATGCGGTATGGGAGTGGGCTTCCGATGCTAGCGTCGGCGGCAACCTGTGGCGCACCACTGGCGATATCTCACCGGACTGGGATCGCATCTATACGCTTGCCTCGCAGCAAGCCGGGCTTGCCAAATACTCGCGCCCTGGCCACTGGAACGATCCGGACATGCTGGAAGTCGGCAACGGCCATCTCACCGCCGCGGAAAACCGCTCGCACTTCAGCTGGTGGGCGATGCTTGCCGCACCGCTGCTGGCCGGTAACGATCTGGCGCACATGACACCGGCTGTGCGCGACATTCTCACCCGCCGCGAAGTGATCGCAATCGACCAGGATGCGCTAGGCAAGCAGGCCACCCGCGCCTATGCCGACGGTGAAGTGGAAGTGTGGACGCGTCCCTTGCAGGGCGGTGCGCTGGCGGTGGCGGTATTCAACGTTGGTGGAACGCGTCATGCCGGCACGCATCCGTTCCATCTGGATCTTTCCAAACTGGGCCTGCACGGCACGCAGCAAGGCGAGGATCTGTGGACGGGCAAGGCGGTGACGCTGCAGGATCATCAAGCCATCGCACTGCATTCGCACGACGTCCTGCTGGTGCGCATTCCTTCGCCGAAAGTGTGAGTCCATCACACGAAATGGCCGTGCTGGTACCAGCACGGCCATTCACTCTGCAAAGCGCTAGACACCGTCAGGCGCTTTGGTAGCACTTCTCATCCAAAGCGCCTTCGGATTTCGCCACCATCACTGCCGTAACCGTATCGCCGGTGACATTGGTGGTGGTGGCCAGCATGTCCAGCAGGCGATCCACCGCGGCGATCACCGTGATCACTTCCAGCGGCAAACCAACCGACGACAACACCAGGCCCATCACCACCAGCGCCGCACCCGGAACACCCGCTGCACCGATCGAGACCAGCGTGGTGGTCACCACCACCATCACCAATTGCGACAGCGACAGCTCGATGCCATAAGCGTTGCTGGCAAAGATCACCACCGAACCCAGATACACCGCCAGGCCGGCCATATTTACCGTGGAGCCCAGCGGCAGCACGAAGCTGGCCACGCGCTTGTCCACACCCAGGCGTTGCTGCGTGGTTTCCAGGTTCAGCGGTAGCGTGGCGGCACTGCTCGCCGACGAGTAGGCAAACAGCTGCACCGGCAAGGCCTTGCGCAGGAACGGCAGCGGATTGATGCGAAACGCCAGCAACATCAGGCTGCACACCACCACGATAAAGAACAGCATCACCGCATACGCCACGCCCACCAGTGCACCCAAGTGCCCCAGCACCGAGAAACCGTGGTCCGCGGTGACGTGAGCCATCAGGCCGAACACGCCGAACGGGGCAAACTTCAGCACCATGCCGATCAACTTGAACACCACCGCCGACATGCTGTCGAAAAGCTTGCGCACCGGCGCCGCCGCGTTACCGGTGAAATTGATCGCCAGGCCAAACAGAATCGCAAACACGATCGTTGGCAACAGCGCGCCATCGGCAAATGCCTTGAACGGGTTGGAAGGAATGGCGCTGAGCAGCGCATCCTTGATGGTGGTGGAACCGCTCGCCACTTCCGCGCCCGTACCGACCGTGAGATGCAAGCCGCTGCCGACCTGAAAGAAGCTCGCCGCCCCCATCGCCAGCACCGCCATGATCGCCATCGACACCATGTAGATGGCAATCGACTTCCACGCGATACGCCGCATGGCGGCCAGATCGGTCAGCGAACTGATGCCGCACACCACCGACACAAACACCAGCGGCACCACGCACATGCGGATCAGCGACATGAACACGTCGCCCAGCGGTTGCAGCATCTTGGCCGGCTCGCCAATGAAGTGCCCGGCAGCCATCCCGAGAATCATGGCAATAAGAATTTGTTGCCACATCGCAATACGCGACAGGCGGAATCGCTTGGCGGAAGTCATGGGCTCGTCCCCGTCTGGATAGGTCCAGGGCGAGCATGCGGCAGCGTGGCGGCCTTGCCGGACAATCTCAACGGATTCTAGGGACGCACTGAAATTTTCGTTACGCCATCTGCGCTCTCCTCCCTCTCCCCTCCGGGGAGAGGGCCGGGGTGAGGGGCCAAGGCTTGCGAAAAGTATGTCCGTGCACGACGTGCGCGCTCTTTTTCCAACCACCGCACCAACGCAACGCCGCGCAAGAGTGCCCCCTCACCCCAACCCTCTCCCCGCAGGGGAGAGGGAGAAAATCTCCCCAGAGCGAAGAGCAAGAAAAACCCGCACCGTTAAAAATTCCTCATTAAGAACAACCCCCTAGCCACCACCCCAAGCGCCCGCCCCCCAACCCCACTAGAATAGGAAGATTCCACGCACACGTTGTCGGAGTCCCCATGAGTTCCCCCGCCAAGCACGTCCCTGCCAGCGCAGCGCAGGCCGAAACCACTCCCCTGCGTTTCGTCACTGCCGCCAGCCTGTTCGACGGCCACGATGCAGCCATCAATATCATGCGCCGCATCATTCAATCGCAGGGCGCGGAAGTCATTCATCTGGGCCACAACCGCTCGGTGGAAGACGTGGTGCGTGCTGCACTGCAAGAAGACGCCGACGCCATCGCGCTGTCCTCCTACCAGGGCGGCCACGTCGAATACTTCAAGTACATGGTGGACATGCTCAAGGAGAAGGGCGCCCCGCACATCCGCGTGTTCGGCGGTGGCGGTGGCACCATCACTCCGGAGGAAATCCGCGAACTGCAAGCCTATGGCGTGGAGCGCATCTACCACCCCAACGACGGCATGAAGCTCGGCCTCACCGAGATGATCGAAGACGTGATGAACCGCGCCGGCGGCGCTGCCGCCAAGCGCGAGCAGACTGACGCCGTGCCCGCCACCGTCGATATCAACGACGAGATCAGCATCGGCCACATGCTCTCCGCCATCGAGGAAGGCAAGCTCGCCGAAGTCGAACTCGCCCGCCTGCGCAAAGAGTGGTCGCTGGCCGGCAAGCAGACTCCCGTGCTCGGCATGACCGGCACCGGCGGCGCCGGTAAATCCTCCGTGGTGGACGAACTGCTGCTGCGCTTCCTGCACGCCTTCCCGCACATGCGCATCGCCGTGCTCGCCGTCGACCCGACGCGCCGCCGCAGCGGTGGTGCCTTGCTCGGCGACCGCATCCGCATGAATGCGCTGCGCAGCCATCGCGTGTATATGCGCTCCATGGCCACGCGCCGCCAGCACGCCGCCACCAACGAAGTGCTGCACGACTGCATCAACTTCCTCAAGAGCCAGCCCTACGACCTGGTGATCGTGGAAACCGCCGGTATCGGCCAGAGCGATTCGGAAATCGTCGACCTGGTCGACTTCCCCGTCTACGTGATGACCAGCGACTACGGCGCCGCCAGCCAGCTCGAAAAAATCGACATGCTCGATTTCGCCGAACTGGTGGTGCTCAACAAATTCGACAAGCGCGGCGCCGAAGACGCCCTGCGCGACGTGCGCAAACAGTGGAAGCGCAACCGCACCGCCTTCACCATGAAAGACGAAGACGTGCCGGTGTACCCCACCATCGCCAGCCAGTTCAACGATCCGGGCGTCACCTGGATGTTCACCAACCTGTGCCGCCTGATGCGCGACAAGCTCACCGGCAAGAGCGAGCACGGCATCGAAGGCGAACACTGCAACTGGCAGCCCAACCTCGACATCACCCTCAAAGAGCCGCGCGCCACCGTGCTGATCCCCGGCGCCCGCGTGCGCTACCTCGCCGAAATCGCTGAGCAGGGCAGGGGCATCAACACCGGCATCGAGCGCGAAGCCGAATTCGCCAGCAAGGCGCAGCATTACTACGAATCGCTGAAAGAACTGGGCGACGACAAGCTGCCGCGCGCACTGGAACGCTACGACCACGATTCCACTCACGACACCAGCACCGACCGCACTCTGCTGGTGCTGCGCCAGCGCTACAACGCCGCCCTGCGCGAACTCAGCAGCGAAGCCGTGCACCTGCTGCGCGACTGGCCCAAGCTGTACAAGTCCGTCACCGACGAGGTGAACGAATACAAGGTGCGCGACAAAGTCATTCGCGTGGAAAACTACCGCGAATCGCTCAGCCACCAGAAAATCCCGAAGGTCGCGCCGCCCAAGACCAAGAACTGGGGCGACCAGCTGCGCTTCCTTATGCGCGAAAACCTTCCCGGCCATTACCCCTACACCGGTGGCGTGTACCCGTACCGCCGCAGCGGTGAAGATCCCACCCGCATGTTCGCGGGCGAAGGCACGCCCGAGCGCACCAACCGCCGCTTCCATTACCTCAGTCAGGGCGGCGCCGCCACGCGTCTTTCCACCGCGTTCGACTCCGTCACCCTGTACGGCGAAGATCCCGCACCGCGCCCGGACATCTACGGCAAGATCGGCAACTCCGGCGTCAACGTCGCCACCCTCGACGACATGAAGAAGCTGTACTCCGGCTTTGACCTCAGCGCGGCGAGCAGCTCCGTCTCCATGACCATCAACGGTCCCGCGCCGATCATCCTCGCGATGTACATGAACACCGCGATCGATCAGAACGTGGAGAAATACCTCAAGGAAGATCCCGCCCGCTGGACCGCCGCGCAAAAGCGCATGGGCGAACTTTTCGCCGGCAAGGCGCGCCCGCAATATTCCGGCGACCTGCCCAAGGGCAACGAAGGCCTCGGCCTCGGCCTGCTCGGCGTCACCGGCGACCAACTGGTGGATGCCGACACCTACGCGCGCATCAAAGAGGAAACCCTGCAAACCGTGCGCGGCACCGTGCAGGCCGACATCCTCAAGGAAGACCAGGCGCAGAACACCTGCATCTTCAGCACTGAATTCGCGCTGCGCATGATGGGCGACATCCAGCAATACTTCGTCGACCACAAGGTGCGCAACTTCTATTCGGTCTCCATCTCCGGCTACCACATCGCCGAAGCCGGCGCCAACCCGATCAGCCAGCTCGCCTTTACGCTATCCAATGGCTTCACCATCGTTGAGTATTACCTCGCGCGCGGCATGAATATCGACGACTTCGCGCCGAACCTCAGCTTCTTCTTCTCCAACGGCATGGACCCGGAATACACCGTGATCGGCCGCGTCGCTCGCCGCATCTGGGCCCGCGCCATGCGCGAGCGCTACGGTGCCAGCGCCCGCAGCCAGATGATGAAGTACCACATCCAGACCTCCGGCCGCTCCCTGCACGCGCAGGAAATCCAGTTCAACGACATCCGCACGACGCTCCAGGCGTTGTACGCCCTGTTCGACAACTGCAACAGTCTGCACACCAACGCCTACGACGAAGCCATCACCACGCCCACCGAAGAAAGCGTGCGCCGCGCCGTAGCCATCCAGATGATCATCAACAAAGAGCTCGGCCTCAACTTCAACGAAAACCCCTGGCAGGGCAGCCACGTGGTCGACGCCCTGACCGATATCGTGGAAGAGGCGGTGTACAAGGAATTCGAAGCCATCAGCGAGCGCGGCGGCGTACTCGGCGCCATGGACACCATGTACCAGCGCGGCAAGATTCAAGAAGAATCGATGTACTACGAACACAAAAAGCACGACGGCAGCCTGCCCTTGATCGGCGTCAACACCTTCCTGCCCAAAGACCACGGCGGCGAAATCGCCACCGAGATCGAACTGATCCGTTCCACGGAAGAAGAGAAGGGCCAGCAGATCGAAAACGTGAAGGCGTTCGGCAAAGCCCGCAACAGCCTGGCGCCGGAAAGCCTCAAGACGCTACAGAACACCGCGCGCGAGCGGAAGAATGTGTTCGAGCAGTTGATGGAGGCGGTGAAGTACAACTCGTTGGGGCAGATCAGTCATGCCCTGTATGACGTGGGTGGGGAATATCGTCGCAACATGTAACAAACTCCGTTACAAAATGCCCTCTCCCCTCTGGGGAGAGGGTTGGTGTGAGGTGTTGTTCGGAGCGACAAATCTACACTCCTCTCAGCCGCTTCATTTCATTGCAAGCAGAGTGAGGTAGGCCAGCAGGTCTACCATCACCAAACCTTCACGCCACTCATCACACTCCCTTGCTAGCATCAGGTCCGGGAATCCGGTTCTAGCAGAAGAACAGGGGGAGAAATGAACACGTTTCTGGTCATGGCGGCAAGCGCCATGTCGTTTGTTGCGTGTGCTCAGGCGAAGACTGGGCTTCTAACTGGGACATGGTTGGCCTCGGGTTGACTGGCTTACGCGCCAAGCCAAGTAGTGGTGTGCTCGGAGCACTCTAGTTCCGGATGGGCCTGCCGGCTTGGTACTTTGCATATACGCGTTTTTTAGCGGCCGCCTTTTTTCCTGTGTTTGCTGTCGGTTGCAATAAATTGAATAGTCTTTCGGGAAATGATGCGATTACTTGAAAACGTCCAGAGTGGGCTGGAAAGAGGTTGTGAGCGCTTAATTTTATTCAATGAATCATCTATTCAACTTCGATATGTTTCATCAAAAGGTGGGTAAGGGATGAGAGCAAAAAACGCGAAAAAAATATCCACAATTGCGGAATATATCGATGCGATCGGTGACATCTCGGATCAAATTAATTTGGCCCCAGATAGCATCTGGTTCCGCGGCATGATGAATGGGCAGTATCATTTAACGCCAGGTGCCTTTAGGAAAAAAAAGAAAGGGTCCGAAATCGATGAAGAGTCGATTACAGATGAATTTCTCGTAAGTTTGCCGATGTATGGCGGGACTAAATTTTCTGGCTCTTGGGAAATTTATAGTCTTATGCAGCATCACGGATTGCCGACAAGGCTCCTTGATTGGAGTAAGTCACCGCTTGTCGCATTATTCTTTGCTCTTGATTTTGAAGAGAAGAAAGTGAGTTCGGACCTATCGCCGGTTGTTTGGGTTCTGAATGCCTATAAGGTAAATGAATTAGTTCACAATGATCCTAGAATCTTTATCCCCAAGATGGGATATGGGCCGCCGGAGGTAGAAAAGCTTGTTGGATCTTATTTGCCAGATACGCTGCGGCCAACCTCGTCGTTTGATGGCACTAAGAGACCGAGTGGACCAATCTCCATAGAGCCGACGTTTTCTAATCCACGGTTAATTGCTCAATCTGGTTGCTTCACCGTGCATGGCTCGGATTCCATTCCCTTAAACCAGGTCCCCGGTATGGATGCACATTTATATCGCATAGATATAAAGCCAGTGGCAACGCCTAAGCTTAGGGATGATCTAGAGCGGCTGGGTTATCGAGCTGATTTGATATATCCGGATCTTGATCATCTTTGTCGTCGAATTGTTTCAATTCGATCCTAAGTGGACTTTGAGAAAATAAGAGGAGAGCAGGGCCGGGTTCGCTAAATCGCAGCGACGGCCTATGCAAAGTGGGCTTGACCCCGTTTTTTGCATTTGGGTGGGGTGATACACAGTGGCGATTATTTTCCCACATAGGTAATCTGTAGTTCAGGGACACGGAGCATCAGGGGGATGCACGATGAAACGGTTTTGGCTGGCCTGCTTGCTGGTCTCGGTGGCGTTTGCCTGTATGGCGGATGGTGCGCCGAAAACCATGGATTATTTTCAGCGCGCCGAGTACGAGCGTGTGGCGATATCGCCGGATGGGGCGCTTCTCGCGATTGTGCATCGGGAAGATGACAGCACGCAGGTCACCGTCGTGCGACGCGCGGACATGCAGGTAGTTGCGCAAATCGGACCGGGAAGTCGTGGTGAGATTGGGGATTTGTCGTGGTTGGGCTCCGACCATCTGGTGCTTTCAGCCAACCGCGATTCGGAAAGGTATCACCAGCCGATCTCAGACCCGTGGACTTACCTGGTGGATATTCATGCGAAGCATCCACAGACGTTGGATTCCAACTTTTTCGGCACGGTAAGCGGCGACGAACATCATTTTCTTGTCCGCGAGTGCAAAGACTTCATGGATGGCGAGTGTCGCTTCAGTGTGAAGCGCTATGACATCGACCATCTGATGAGCAAACCCGATGAGCTGGGCGAAGCGCCTATTGGCGATGCCTCCTTGATGGTTGATCACACCGGCACGGTCCGCATCGCTTGGGCGTGGAGCAAAACAGCGCGAAGCCAGCTCTACGTGCGTGACGACAGTGGTAAATGGACCTCCATTAACGATAGCGACGCCACGCACGTCGAGGAGATTCCGCTTGGCATTTCCAGGGACAACAAACTGGCGTTTCTGCAGCGCGAACGCACCGATGCCCCAGATATCATCGAAAGCTACGATTTTGCGAGCGGCAAGCGAACCGAGCTGTTGAGCGATCCGGTCTCCGATCCGCTTCACGTCATCTATTCCATGGACGGGAAGGAGCCGATCGGCGCCTGGTTTGGTCCTGGCGTACCACGGGCGCGTTACTGGGCCCCGAGCAGCGAAGACGCCAAGTGGCACAGTGCGCTGGTGAAGGCCTTCCCGAACACGGTGGTCGACGTAGTAAGCAGCACCGCCAATGGTTCGACCCTCATCGTGTATGCGTACAGCGACCGGGATGAAGGCTCCTGGTATCTGCTGGATCGCGTAGCGAACAAAGCCACACTGCTATTTCATTCCCGGCCGTGGCTGGACGCTACGGCGATGGCCGCGATGGAGCCTTTCCAGCTGAAAGCGAGAGACGGGCTGCCCTTGCATGGATTTCTTTCGCGCGCTCATGGCACAACGGGTCCGGCACCCATGGTGGTTATTGTCCACGGCGGCCCGTACTACATCGCAGACGACTGGATGTTCGACGGTGAAACCCAGTTCCTGGCCGCGCATGGATACAGCGTGCTGCACGTGAATTTCCGCGGCTCGGCGAATTTCGGCCAAAGGTTCATGAAAATCGGTTACCACCAGTGGGGGCGCGGCATGGTGAATGACATCACCGACGCAACGCAGTGGGCCATTGCGCAGGGCGTGGCGGATCCCAAACGCATTTGCATCTACGGTGGGAGTTACGGCGGCTACGCTGCGCTGATGAGCGCTGCACGCGAGCCCACGCTGTACCGCTGCGCCATCGGATTGGCTGGACCCTATGACTTGAGCAAACTCTACCGCTGGGGTGACATCCATCGCAGCGATTACGGCGAGTATTACCTCAATATAGTGCTTGGTTTGGATAAAGCAGCACTGCTTGCCGATTCACCCGTTTCGCACGCGTCGGACATCACCATTCCCGTTCTGCTCGTGCATGGTCAGCAGGATGAGCGCGTACCGATTCAATACGCAAAGGCAATGCAGTCGGCGCTGAAAAAGTCAGGGCATCCGGCGCAATTCGTGAGTTATGACTGGGAAGGGCATGGGCTCGTGGACCCCGCAGACCAGCTGGATTTCTATACGCGGATGCTTACGTTCTTGTCCAGCAATATCGGGCCTGGAACAGACAACGCAGGCAGTGGAGCAGTGGCGGCTAGCGGCGATGTCAAAGGTGCTGGCGGAAATTGAGTGAAAAAAAGTCAGAGTGCATTTATTTCTGAGAGTGCACTTTGGCCCCTTGTCTTACATCATTCACAATCCCCTTCTGCGTTGGACATCACTTGTTCTAAATCATCGTGAGCGTCCTTTACATTATTAAAATTACTATCACAGCTATCCGAGGGATCATATGTGGATGCGCACCTGACTAATTCCATTGCTGCACCCCTCAATTCTTGTTCTGCGTCTTGAATAGCTGCACACTTCCTAGAGACATGTGCTTGCGACTGAGTTATCAGGGTGCAGGGTAGAAGAATTAAGAGTAGGACAACAATAGGACGTTGAAACTGAGTCATACATGCCCCAGCTTAGCCACGTGAAATTGAAGTTAGAGTACGCTTGTTTTGAAAGTGCGCTCTGTCATCTATTTGGAGAGGTCATCTTACTTTGCGGTTAAGCTTCTAATGCCACATGATGAATAGAATTTTTCAATATTATTAATTATTTCTTCTTTGCCGTCACCAATAATTGTTGCAGATCCATTTCGTGTAATCATAATCGTCGATAGGACTGATTTTAGAAAAAGCTTTGCCTTTAATGACTCAACTTTGTGCGGATATGATTTTAGCAATGCTTTATCATCTAGATGATTTTCTTCTGTCGCAGTTAATTCAAATTTCCCCACGGTTTTGTTGTTGATTGCTACGGAGCTTACGATTTTTCGAACAATTTTTGTATTATATTGCGTGGATATAGCTCTGAGTGTTAGCGTGGGATCGATGTCTATGTTTGATATGTATATAGGCGAATTTAATGCGCTGCAAAGATTGTTTATTAAGCCAGCAACTCCTCTTGATGGATTAATTAGGCATATGATAAAAAATCCTTTTTTTATCTGCTCGATAGTGAATGTAATTATTTCATAACTTTCGATTACTTGCTCCGTAATGGATCCAAATGGGTCTTCTATGATTTCTCTTTCTACAACCTTCTTAATAAATTTCGCTCTAATTTTAAAGTTGCTAGGCTTATCTTCAAGATAAAATCCGCTCAGAGATGATTTGTTAAACGGATTTTCTTTGATTGCGGCAGATATGGATTTGATAGAAGTTGATGCCTCCGCTATCATCCATTTATATTTATTTTGCATGATACTTTTCTCTAATACTTGTCATGGCCCGTGTTGCGGAATCCTCAAGTAGTGAGTACATAGTATCAATTTCCTTTTTTAGCGGTGATCGCTGATGCGGTGGCCGGCCCTTTCCGATGTATTGATGTACTCTCCGGAGAAGATACGAAAATCCAGAGCAGGATTCTGGTTCGGAGAAAGTTGCATCTATGTCGAAGCGGTCCTGAGAACTATCAGCGACGGACCAACTGACACGGACCGCATAAAATTCTCTATTGTGGAGCGCCTTAATTTCTTCTGATCGATGGACTCCCTTGCCGCTCAGTGAAGCTCTCTCAATTCGTATATCTTCAAGGTCATCGCTAACATTGTCATCGTCATCGATTTCGTCTGGATCGGGATGCTTTTTAAATACGTAAGCTGCACTGACGTCTATTAGTGGGTATCCAATTAATCCATTTATTAGTAAGTCAAAGAACTCTGTTCGATATTTGTGATCAGGGACGGCTTGTAGATTAATTGTACTCAATGAAAAATTCTTTCCTTGACAAGCCTTTTCTGCTTCGGCAAGGAATGACTCGACTCGTTCATCTATATACGGGGTCTGTGTGCTGCGAACGATATAGCCAGTAGCGCTTTTTATAACGTCAATGACTCCGGTTTGCCGCCGAACTTGAGAGAATTCTGAGCGTCTATAGTCTATTGATATGTAATCAATGGAGACTGTCAGGCGGTTATCGATCAAGTTTATGTCTATTCCGTCTTCACGCTTCTCGATTTCGGATTTTATTGCATCCGCAGCATGTTCAAATATAGATATATCGTTTTGTGTCGTTATAAATCTAGAAGTCGTGCGATCTCTGCGAGGTTGTACTTCCATGGCGTCCGCTATTTCTGCCTGATCATAGTAATCGTAGTTTAAGCGGCTGAAGTAACCGGCCAGATAGTCGCGCGCGTTCTCTGAGGACAATAGTATCCCTCGGCTGTAAAGAAGGCGTTGCAGGGATTTATCGCTGATTTTTGGTTGATTTAGAGCATCACGTATACTTTTGTCCGAAGCATAGTAGACGGATGGTCCGTAATGATTTTTCATGGTTCATTTCTCCATCCGGCTTTCATGGCGCTATAATTTGGAACAACTTTTTGTATTGATTCGACAGATATTTGATCAAGCTCATTTTTTCTTATTTCATCAAGATTCCACTCTCGTAAATATCTTGATTTTGCCTTTTCAAAATTATTTAGATAAGGTTTTTTTTCATTTGGTGATGTCATGCGAATTTTTATTGGCAGTCTTTCGCTAAGTATTTGAAATCTAGATAAGGTGTCTATCAAATACATGAATTCTTCGGTGTATTCTCCTCCTCTGTTGTAGTAAATGACGTAACCACTCGTTTTCTTATCGCCATTGTTTCTGTATTTTATTATCAAATACGGGGATGTAAGCGTTTCGATTGTTGCCGATTGATCCCATATGTCACCCTGCCTTTTCCACCTTACTAGGTCTGGATATACAAAAGTGTAGTCGTTAGACATCTCACCTATAAACGATAGATGGGCCATGTCTTGTGCTATGGTATATGAGTTAACTATTTTTTCTGGGTCGAATAGATGGATGATTTGACCTTGTCTTAGATTTAAATTATCTAAGTTGGTGGAGGCAAGGTGCCTTTTAAAGTTTTCGTCATATTGGTTGTCGTGGTTATATATAAAAAGCATGCCCCTTATTTCATGGGGTATGTCTTCTATAACATATCTTCCTTTCCATTCTCCAGAAACTTTTGCGCAATCAACAGCGTTGGCTAATGATGTGATAGCTTTTCTAATGGGTACATTACTCCTAAGTGATGATTCGCTATAGCTCTTTAAATCTGACAATAAATAAATATTTTTTCCTAGATAGGGATCGTGGTAATGGAAGACAGCGTCAGTCGGGTGAGTTCTTCCGCTTTCGCTATCGTCTTTGGGATAATGATTTGATTTCTTTAGGCAGGCAAAATTTTCGTCCTTATGAGGATGAATGTTCCACTTGAATGTTTTAAATATATCGCTACTTACTTTGCTGGCAAGTGTTGATATGTTAATGGTTTCGCCGCCCATTAGTTATTCCTGTGGCTAAATTGATTAAAAATTTTCTTTTATAGAGGCTTGTGAAGCTTAGTGCATTGTTCGGCTAAGTAATTTATTGGGACGACTTGGTCGAGCCCGAAAGATAATCCTGGTTTTCAACCGCTTTAGTCCCCCTGCAGGATGGATATTTTACGCAGCCCCAAAAGGCTTCTTGAGTTTTTCGATTAAAACGTTTAATCATGCTGGACTCACAGTTTGGGCAAGTGGGATTTGTTGACGTTATAGCTTGAGGTGTTACTGCTTTAGTGAAACTATGGGACGCAGGCAATGTGCTAGCAGTTGTCGAGGTCTGCACCTCACGAACCATCGTAAGCAGCGTTTCCCCACTTATCAGCTCGATAGCCTTACCTTTCGCAAACCGCCGTGCATCCGCTGTGTAGTCGCCTATTGCAACAATCTTCACAGCTGCCGCACCCCGGTCCATCAATAGACCAAACATCTCCCGCACAACCTTGACGTCAACCCGCTGCGTCTTCCATTGCTTGCATTGCACGAGCGTGTTCTTGCCATCCTTGCGCAAGACCAGATCGATGCCGCCGTCGGGGCCGCCAAGTCCTGTTTCACTGACTGCATAGCCTTGGCGACGAAATGCTTCACCCACAAGCATCTCGAACTCACACCAGCTCATCTTGCGCAGGCTATCGAGTCCCGTTTGGGTTTCCAGTAGGTGTTTGCGGTGGCAGCGGCGTACGAAGGAGATAATCGCGCCGAGCCAACATACCGCCAGTACAAACCACGCGATGGGTGTATAGATGCCCGAAGAAGCGATTTTGCCGAAGCTTTGGGCGAGGGGGCTGTTGACGCTGGACATATACCAGCCAACGCCATAACGAATAGCTACGTAAGCGACGATGCCCAGTACGAAGCCGACCGGCCAGGGGAACGAAGCTATCAGCTCCAGGCCGCTTTCCTTGCGCTTTGCCATCACTCCCCCTGAGTTACGTGCTTATCAGAACCTTGCATAGAGAGGCACTGGATGGATCAGTGTTGTGCCGTCTATGCGTCCCCCGCTTAAAGGCATCCAAACATTAAGCAGAAAATGGGCCATATAAAAGGCCTCTCAGGAAGTCCTTTGTTTCACAGCTACTTAGCCGCCTGAAGCGTAGACGCGCTGGTTTAAGCACATGGGGCATCTCGTCAGCTACCGACGCGATACGTCAGCCGATGATGTGAAGGCTATGTGTAGAACCGAAAGTCGGGAGGGCATATCCCGACTCGGCGTTGTACTACAGGGAACGAGCGGCGGCCTTGGGTCACGTCAAGCGAACCGGACATGGTTGTCGCGCCATCGAAGAACATCACAAAGGCAAGATCACGCACACCCGCGCCATACAAACCCTACATGGATGCGCCGCTCGCCAGAGTAATCTCCGCATGTCATCGGTGTGCTTTGTAAACCCGCAACACCGATGACCCTTGCAGCAATGCTTGGAGAAGCGCGGATCGCGAGAGCGCTAACTCTCACGATCCGCTAAACCACAAACAACAGAATGAGTGTTGATTATGGCCTCCGTAGATCATACGGCACGTTTGCGCCTCTTGGCGCAAAACAAGCCAAATTCTAAAACGTCTTCATCGGTCGACAACCCGCCCGACGCATCGGGCGCAGGGCAGGGGCGACGGCAAACTTACATGTCTCGAAGGGCTGGCAGTGCGCTGGCCGTTGCGGTGATTGAAGGGCTTCGGCGAACGCATGAGCAGTTCGTGAAAACCCATCCCGACGGCAAGAGAGTGGGTCTTCTACCACTCAACCCGGTGCAACTCATCGGCCTGGAGAACGCCATCGACCTTCTCTGCGAATACGTCGACACGCTTACTCCGGAGGGAGGTGGATAACCCAAGCGTGTCCGTATGACGCGGCCATTTGGCGCGTTGAGTAGGAACGGCGCGTCGTATTCGGCACGTTGCGTAGGAACAGCGTGCCGGTTTTTTGGGTACTCACGAGATCGTGTTGCTTTACTCCTCGCCACAATAACCGGGCCAGGGGTAAACAGGCTCGATTATCTGACTTTGTTCCGCATGCACCGAATCACTGCGGTCGCGAAGCGCACGAGCGCAAACAGCATGACCACGATGAAGATAAGGTCGGATATCGGCAGAATCAGATGCCCGCCATGCGCCTGATACCATGCCAATGCAATCAGGCCGCCAGCGAGAACAAGGCTGAGAACAATCGATGCGATGCGAACGTTCGACATAATTCCTCCAGGTGTGGATGCCGGACCGACCTGTGCTGGCCTGTGCCGTCGGAATCAAAGTCGCCGTCACTGGGTATTTCTTACAAATTTTCTTCCAGCGACTTCAGCTTCGCTGTGAGCTCCCGGAGTTGGCGCCGCCTGGCGCGAGCCAGCACGAGGCCAGCGATGATCATGGCGGCCAGCGCTAGCAGGCTTGCGAGCGGTGGAACCATCGCCAGACTGGGTTGGGCGATGTGTCCACCCGGCGCTGTCCCTGGTGCCAGCACCCGCATCAGAACCGCTCCCGCTACGGCACCCAGTGGCGTGCCCAGATAAAGACAGCGCGCCTGGAAGAGTCCCCGCTTTGCCCGGGCGATCATGCGCTTCAGAAGGGTAACCGTATTGAGGTCGAGCGGGTCCACGGCGCGGCAGCGCAGGCGTTGGTATCCGAGCGCACCGGCAACAAAGGCAATCCACAGCACGCTGATAAGCCCATGCGTACCGGACCACCGGGTGGTCTCCTCGAAAACCAGAAACAACGCAATGCCGCAGATAATGGCGATGAGCATTCGCTGGTGCCAGCGTTGCGCGCTCTGCCATCGCTGCAGGTCCCGCATGAGCTGCCGGGTATCCGGTTGGGGCGCGGATTGCCAAAGCGCGGCGAAAGGATCAGTTTGCGACGGTTCGCTCATGGCACGGCTCCGAAGTTCAACCGGATAAATGTTTTGGCGCGATGCAGTCGTACGGACGCATTGCTTTCGCTGATACCCAGGATCGTCGCGATGTCCTTGATCGGTATCTCTTCCAGATACAGGCCTGCGACGGCCTTCAACGGCTCAGGCAATTGCCGTATCACCGCGGTGAGGCGGGCCAGTTGCCTGGCGTGGTCGGTGGCCTCGTCGACAGGCATGGACCCATCTGGAATGCCCTCAGCCAGGGGCTCGTCCTTGCGCACCAGTGCGCGGCGCACGTGGGTGACACAGATGTTCTGGGCGATGCGGGCGATATAAGGCTTGAGCATCGAAGGGTGGTCCAGGCGCGGCAGTGCCTGCCAGACCGCCAGCCAGACTTCCTGCACGAGATCGTCGATCCGGTCGGGATGGCGCTCGTAGACCGTCGCAATGCGGCGGACCATGCCGGCGTATTTGTCGACGATCTCTTCCAGGTTCAACACGGCTGTTGGTATCCCATCCCTTTGGGGCCTTAGTCGCATGGGCCTGGATTTTCTTACAAGGCAGGCGACAAAAAAATTCGTAGCCCGAACTGTAAGACCCGTATCCGGACCGCGACTGCAAGTCTGACGCCAATCCGGCGTTCTGCAGAGGGTCATGACCTTGAATACGCATGGTACGAAACGATCGGTGGCAAAACGCCTGTTTGCTGTCGGCAGCCTGTTGGCGCTGGCGGTCGGCGCGGTCTCGGCCGAAGACGCCGCCGGTGATTGGGGCGGGCTCCTGGCTGGCCAGTATCACATCGTGGTGCACGTGGCCAAAGATGGGGCAGGGCACTACCAGGCAACGCTCGAAAGTCCCGATCAGGGAAGCTTTGTTCTATCTGCCGCGGATGTCGTAACAGATGCCGACCAGTTGAGTTTCACCCTTCCAAAGCTCGGCGCCGCTTATCAGGGACATTGGGACGCTGGCAAAAAAGGCTGGGTGGGAACCTGGAAGCAAGGCGCCACCATGCCGCTCTTCCTCACCCGGATGACGGGTAAGGCGTCGGATGCCGCGCCTCCCAAACGTCCGCAAGAAGAAGCCATTGCCGCCGGCCCACGCCCTTACCGGCAGCAACAGGTCATCTTCGACAATGCCTCGGCGGGGATAAAGCTGGCCGGTACGCTCAGCGTGCCCGACGGCAGCGGCCCTTTTCCGGCTGTGGTGCTGATCGGCGGCAGCGGGCCGGAAACGCGTGACGAAACCCTATTCGGCCACAAACTGTTTCTGGTGCTCGCCGATGCCCTCAATCGTCGCGGCATAGCTGTGTTGCGCTACGACAAGCGAGGTGTCGGTCAGTCGGGTGGCGACTTTGCCACGGCGACCATCCCCGACTTCGCCTCCGATGCCGAAGCGGCCATGGCCTTTCTGATGTCGCGCCCCGAGATCGATGCGAAGCACATCGGCCTTATCGGCCACTCGGAGGGTGGCGCGATCGCACCGATGATCGCCGTTCGCAATCCGGCAGCGCGATTCGTCGTACTTATGGCCGGGCCGGGTATGCGCATCGGTCGACTTTTGAATGTGCAGGACTCCCGCATTGCCAGGGCATCCGGCGTTCCCGAGGAGCAAATTGCCGAGCGAAGTGCTTTTTTCAACAAGCTCTATGCCGATCTTGCGAGCGCGGCCGACAACCAGGCAGCGCTCTCAGTGGCCAAGGCAGATATTGCAAAAGGCGTTGCCGACAAGCTGATTCGACCCGAAAATGCAGACGCGTTTGCCCACCAAGTCACCAGCCCCTGGGCGCGGCAGGCCTTCAACTACGATCCCATCCCGACGCTTCGCGCGCTCCGGACACCGGTGCTTGTGCTCGATGGCAGCCGCGATCTCTACGTGCCGCCGGAAGACAATTTGCCTTCCATCAAGGCAGCTTTGAAGGGCAACCCGGATGCGACGATTGTCGAGCTTCCAGGCATCAACCACCTGTTTCAGACGGCCAAAATCGGCACGCCGGCGGAATCCGCCAGCCTTGAGGAGACCGTGTCGCCGGTTGTGCTGATAATGATTGCCGATTTTGTGGTGGCGCACGGGTCGTGACGACCAGGCGATAAACCTCAGGGGGCGGAGGTGGTTAATGACCTCCGCCCGCGCTGGTTGTTCGTCGGACACAGACCCGGCCGATGATGTGCCAAGCGCGGTTATGGAACCGGCGTTCTGGCAAACCATGCCTTCCTGGACTGACAAGTCTCCATGGCCCGCTTGTAGCCTTCGCGTGCACTGGTGCGAGCGATATAGGATTTCTCTACCTCGCCAAGGGCGATGCCTGCACCGCGCTGAGCTAATTCCAGCGCATAGGTCACCGAAATATCGGCGGCTGTAAACATCTCTCCGGCAAGGTAGGGCGTGCGTGCCAACTGCCGTATCACCAGGCCCAGCCGGCTCTGGAAAACATCCAGAGCTTGTCCAGCACTCCAGTTCTGCCGCTCACTCTCCGGCGCAAAATTGCGCGCGCCGAGGACAAAGTAGGCGGAGGCAGCAAGGCCGGCTTCGCCAAGGTGCAGAAACTGCTGGTAAGCGGGAAACGTCGGATCGTGCGGGGCAGGCGCCAGCGGCGTCGGTCCGTAGCGGGCCATCAGGTACTCCATGATCGCGATGGACTCGACCATGGTGACGTCGCCGTCCCGGATCGCAGGGATGAAGCCGGCAGGGTTGATGGCCATGAACTCCAGGTCGTTCTCGACACCGGCCGGCATGTCCACCGGCCTCAACCGGTGAGGGAGCCCCATCTCTTCCAACAGCCAGATAACCCGAAAGCCTCTTCCTTCGCCATAGACAGTGATCATCGCTAGCTATCCTCCTGTGGTTCGGCCTTGTCGGCCCTACGGCAGGAAGACGAATGGGGCCTTCGGAAATCGACATCAATTACTCGCTCATTATGCTCTGCGCTGAATGCTACGGATGCGAATAAGAAAAGATGGGCTAAACAAACCCTGGAGAGGTAGTTCACGATGAATATTTCTGCACAAAGCTTGATGCTGGCCATCTCATCCATGGTGCTCGATCGATGCCGCCTGTTGGAACAAATCCAGAAGGTTGATGCCGATGTCGACTATGACGAGCATCTATCGGATCAAGTTTTTGAAATAGACAAAGCTTTGAACGAACTGTCGGGTTTCTACAGCGACAGTTTGAAGCGAGGGCCCATGTTTCCTCCCTACGAACAGCTCGTCGAAGCGGCCGAAAGCTATTGGGAAGAGATGCGCAAGGCAGGCGGTATTTAAAAGGGGCGCTGCCGAGGGAAGCGAGATGGTTGACCGGTAATCCTCCGAGATTTTGTCGGCGGGGCAGCATGACGGCCAAGGCTTTCCTACTGGAGAAGCAGGGCGAATTTCGTTAATCAGGCTTAATAATTTCTGCCCATTTTGTTTCGGCTTTTGTATCGTTTTGTTTCTTTAAGCCGGCGCACGATCCCTGAACGGACACATATAGGCGCCCGTAGGGAGTTCTTTATATGAAACGCCTGATCATCGCCACAACCATTGCGCTCAGTCTTTCGTGCGCCAGCAGCATTAGCGCCCAAGACGAGACCCACGCTACTAACCTGCAATATTTCACCGTTACTGCACAACCGGGTCAATACGAGACCTACTACATCGACTTGCATACCGGCTACGGATTGGCGGCGCTCGTCGGGAATACGCATCGTGAGTACATGCAAGCGGAGCGGGCGGCCGAGAGGTCCGAAGCCCTGCGGGAGATGGGTTTGGCGCGGCAGCCGTTAGTGGCCGTCGCCATCGACAACTCGACCGGCCCCGGTGTGGCGAAACGAATCGTGGTGAGCGATCACGCCCAAAACACCGTTGCCGTCGTGGACGTGTTTTGCAAGCGGGCCGCACCGGTGGATGGCAAGCACTGCCAAGTGTTCCATCGGGAGTATCGGGCCAACGTATAGCCAGCATCTGGCGTGAGCCGACAAGCGGGTGGAGGTAGTCCCATCGCGTTGACTACCTCCACGTTGGGTTGCGCCTTAATGGCTGCCAGTTCGGGCGTGTATCGCACGGCAAGCACCCCATTGGTCCGCCTCACAGGCCTCTTTCGCACTCTCGATTACATCGGCAGCATCCCCGGCGTACGGGAATGCTGCCATGACGGAGTCTGCGCCGTGGAGCGACTTGTCGCGGGTATCCAATCGCGTGGCAATTTCGATGGTGTGGAACCCCATCGAATACTTGGCATGACGCGCCCTCGTTTTCGCGCTATTAGCGGGCCGTTCCGGGGGATTCCGCCGCACCATGCAATTCCCACAGGGTCGCGTAGTTCATGATGGGGCGCTCGAAGGTGGCACCCTTTTCAATGAACGGCTTGCCGAGATCGAGCATCGGCTTGAACGTATCCAGTTGCTTGGCCGCTTCCAGGCTGGTCCAAAGGCTGACGTTGGTCAGCGAGGATGTCTCCTCGTCCGCGCCGAAGTAGAAGGAGAGCAATCCCGGCATGGCCTCTATGCCTGGCCGCAAGATGGGATCGGCGTCCGCCGCCATTTGCCGGAGTTCGGCAAAGTGCTCCGGTGAACACCGCAGAATCGATACGCGTACGACTGGCTTCATGCACTGCATCCTTTTTGGGTCCGCCGAGGGCGCGCAAGATCCTAGCAATGCGTCGATAGGCTCACAAGCGCTGCGGCGACTCGCCAGGACGCGAAATCGACGCAGGTCCGAAAACCAGTAATGTCCTTAAAGTGTCACGCGCCAGCAAGGACGCAAGGGCGGCTTGCCTAGAATCGTCACCTGAATTTCACGCAATCTCGCTGACAGTTTCGGGTGGGGATCCAGCTGCAAGGTCAACGCGGGGACTGTGAAGAATCTCTCTTCGTGGCGACATCGGTCACGCCCTTTCGCGTCTGCATTCCCCGAGGTTTGACAAACCCCACGTGCCGGCTCGGCGCGTGAGCAAGACGGGGAATGCCGAGCCAGAGCTCTTTATTGGAGCTCGTAACGCCAGGCCGGAAGGCATGCCGGGTGGCGTGAGAGCGAACGTAGGCCAAAGTGATATTTGTGGCTTCACCGGTGCAACCCGTAGCGGCGTGCCGGTGAAACAACAATGGATCAAGGAGAAAGCCGATGAGCGTTCCAGGTGGGCAGGTCGCACAAAATCTGCGCAAGCGCAAGCGAGTCTCTTACGCGGAGGATGACGTCGACGAGGATGGCAAGAAGCTGCGAAAAATCGAGAGGACGATCAGCGTGTGCGCATGGAACATGCAGCGAAGTCCGATCGAGACTGATCGAAGATATAGAAAGCAGGATGACGCGCGCCGAAATCGAAAAGCCCAGCTGCATTATTTGTGCAGCCAATACGACATCGTCTGTATTTCCGAACCCTCAAAAGGCCTGCGCGAAAGCGTGAACGACCCGCATGCCCACGCGTCGCTGCCTTCGGGCGGAACCTGGATGGCCAGCTCGTTTATAGACAATCAAAGCGATAGCGCCGCGTGCCGGTCGCTTCTTTTCGTCAAAGCCCGTCTGAAACCCCAGACAGTGGATATCAATTTCACGTCCGGCTCCGACGACGCCAGCCGCTATCCAGCGGCAGCCATCATAAATGTCAGTGGCATCAAGCTATTGGTTGTCTCGTTTCACGCCACGAGTTACGGCGGCGCCAGCAACACCAACAATCTGATTGAATTGCTGCACGAAAAGACCGGCGACATGAAAAGCTGGGAGCACGTCGGTGTGATGGTGGGCGGCGATCTCAATTGCGAAGAAGCGAAGTACGGAGGAACCCGCACGCCGGATGAAGTAACCCATCAACGAGGCGGCGTATTGGATGGCTTCTATGCCGAAGGCATCGACGCGATGGCTTCCGCCCTGGTGGATGGCGTAAGAATTGTTCCCGGCTTTAAGCTGAGGACCACCCGTTCCGCCAAGATCAGCGGAAAAGAGCCCGGCTGCTTCAGGATCGGCACGCCTTTGCGGCTCTCCGATCATGCGCCCGTTTGCGCGACGCTCACCTTGTCAGGGGCAGTGCCTAAATAGAGGTGATGGCGCCTGGAGCGTTCGCTGAAGTGCTGGCGGGGTGGCGGCAGGAATGGAAGGGCGCTAAAACGTTTGATAGAAGTGAGAAGCTGAATGGGCCGAAGCTGGGTAAATGAGATTGACCCGCTTCGGCCCGTTTTCTTTTCATTTTCCGGCTTCCTTGAGATGGGTTCTCCGTCGGCTTTGTGCCTAATCAGGGGCGCCTTCACGTGCCGCCCGTTGCCAATGAACCTATCCAGCTTTTTCCTTCTACCAAACCTATTGCGGCGCATCCATGAAATAGGCCGGTGTTTCGATTATCGTAGAAGCTAGACAGGGACGAGGGGGCTGGGGGTGGATGAGTCTGTGCAAGTGGCCGTTGCGGCTTCAGCGGAGCAGGCTGCATCGGATACCGCTGTGCCAAAGCTATTTAGCTTTGCGTGGCTGGAGGCCCGTCTTGAAGAACTTGCCAAGGGCGCGGATGAACCGGTCACCACGCGCCTGGAGCGGTATGCGATGGCGGCGGCGGTAATTATTGGCGGGGCGGCAATTCTGGTCGCGCTGCTGCTACGCAATCAGGTTGGCGTGTCGATCTTACGCGTGGGCATTATCGCGGATTGGATTTGCGTTGCGTTGATCTACGCGAGTAGCGGGTATCGAGCTTGGCGTTACTTGAAGCGCCAGCACCGCGAATTTGCGATCGATCTCGACAACCTCTATCCGCAATATCGCTCCCTGATCGATAAGTTCCGGGAGTTTCCCGCGACCGAACTGGGAAACCAATTGCGCTATGTGCGCGATCGCAAAGCTACGTTCTTATACCGCTATGGCCTGATTATCGGAAGCACCGAAAAGCTGGGTGTTCTGCCTCTTTTAGCCGTGCTGTATTTGCAGCTGAAGGA
Source organism: Dyella mobilis (assembly GCF_016904945.1). GTDB lineage: Bacteria > Pseudomonadota > Gammaproteobacteria > Xanthomonadales > Rhodanobacteraceae > Dyella_B > Dyella_B mobilis. The sequence goes on along the minus strand of NZ_JADIKF010000040.1, from coordinate 862,459 downwards.
TTGGTCGTTCAATGGCTGGGCGGATGCGCTCAACCACATCCACCTGGTCGGCGGTCTTCTGTTGTGGATGCTTCTGCTCATGTACCTTCTTGCATGGTGGGGTATGCGCACCAAAGGTCGGCTTGATCTTTATGAGATGCTTTTGACGGAAGCAAGCGAGGCTGGTGGCGGGGTTTAGGCGGATATGGCGACTAACTGCATGGATCGCTTTCGTTGTCGGAGCAGTCTCGCTTCCGATTCATTTTTGTTTACAGGGAGTAATCGCCAATGAGTATTCTTTCCCTTGCAGGTATGATCGTTTTCACGGCGCTCTATTACAGCAAGCTTGGTTGGGTTTCCGTCGCAAAATATTGGCTTGGATGGATCGCAGGATCGGCACTTTTCTACTATGTGTTTAACTTGCCAATAGCGGCGACGACTTATAGCTGGGCATTTGTGGTCTACGCCATCTGGTCTGCGCAGTAGTGCGAATACACGCGTGTGTCAGACAGTTAGCGACCTTTACCATCGCCTCGCCGTCATCCCAGCGAAGCTGGGATTTGCATCGAAATTACTGGATCCCAGTTTGACCTGCTTCGCTGTGGTGAAGCATCTCGTGGGTATCCCTCTTGGCCGAAGGTGGCCGCCATCGCCTGCCACCTTCGGCCTTTTCCTGGAACTCTCTCCGTCTTACCAAATCACACACCGATCCTTCTTCACCATCGGGCTCGGCGGCACGATGCCGAATGCCTTCTGGAATTCCGGAATATCGGCCAGCACGCCGTTGGTGCGGTAGATTTCCGGCGGATGCGGATCGGTGGTGACGCGGGTTTTGGCGGTTTCTGGACGCGTGGCCATGGCCCAGGAATGGGCGTAGGCGATAAAGAACTGCTGGTCCGGGGTGAAGCCGTCGATGGTCTTGGCGCTGGCGTAGCCGGGCTGAGCATGGAAGGCACGCAGTGCCAGGATCAGTCCGCCCTGGTCGGCGATCGCCTCGCCGGTGACCAGTTTGCCTTGCACGTGCACCCCGCCGTCCACGGTGTATTGCGAGTATTGATCGGCCACGCATTTCACGGCGACCTGGAATTTCTTCAGGTCCGCCGGCGACCACCAGTTTTTCAGGTTGCCGTGCCCATCGAACTGTGCGCCCTGGTCGTCGAAGCCGTGGGTCATTTCATGCCCGATCGTGGCGCCTGTATTGCCGTAGTTCACGGCGTCAGGCCAGGACGGATCGTAAGACGGCGGTTGCAGGATGCCGGCGGGAATATTGAGGCTGTTCATGGACGGGTCGTAGTACGCATTGACCGTCTGCGGGGTCATGTCCCAATCGCTGCGGTCGACCGGCTTGCCGATCTTTGCCAGCTCGCGCTGCTGTTCGAATGTGGTGGCACGCATCACGTTGAGCACATACGGGCCGCGGTCGATCTGCAGCGTGGAGTAGTCGCGCCATTTGTCCGGATAGCCGACGCGCAGCTCCATCATGTCGAGCTTCTTCACGGCCGCTTCGCGCGTGGCCGGGGTCATCCACGAAAGGGTTTTCAGATCCTGGCGCAGGGCGTCGCGGATCTGGTTGACCATCTGGGTGGCCGCCTGCTTGTACGCCGGCGGGAATTTCTGATCCACATAGACCTTGCCGATGGCAAAGCCGAGCGCGCCATCTTCGGCGCGAAGCACGCGCTGCCAGCGGGGCTTCTGCTGCTGCTCGCCGCTCAGCACGGACGACATGCGGAAGCCTTCGTCGGCAAACGGCTTGGACAGATAGGGCTCGTAGGTTTGCACCAGCTGCCAGCGCAGATAGGTTTTCCAGTCGTCGAGCGAAACGCTGGTCAGCTTGTCGTTGACTGCTTTGAAGAAATCCGGCGTGGCGACATTGAAGTTCTGAATTTCCGGATGACCGACCCCAGTCATCACGGCCTGCCAGTGCAACTTGGGCGTCAGCGCATTGGCGCTTGCCACGTCCATCAGGTGATAGACCGCATGTGGATCGCGCATGGCCACATCGGTCATGGATGCCTTGGCCAGGCTGATTTCCAGGGCCATCACGGTCTTGGCTTCGGCGTCCGCAACGGATGCGCTATCGCCCAGCAACTGGAAAGTGCGCGCCACGTGTGGCACATATTCCTTGCGGATGTGCTCATTGTTGGCGCCGCCTTCCACGTAGAAATCACGGTCGGGCAGGCCGAGGCCGGCCTGCATGACGACCGCGATGACTTTGCTGCTGTCTTTGAAGTCCTGCATCTGCGCCAGCGCAAACGGTGCGGCGACGCCGATCATCGTCAGGTGCGCGAACTCGTCCTGCAATTGCGCTACGGAGCTGATGGCCGCGATGCGATCCAGTTCCGGTTGCAGCGGCTTGATGCCCGCGCTGTCGATGGTCTTTTCATCCATGCCGCTGGCATAGAAGTCGCCGACTTTCTTTTCGGCGCTGCCCGCTGCGGCCGCCGTGTCCTGGCTGGCCTTTTCCACCATGTCGTGGATATAGCGCTGGTTCTGCAGGTCGAGCGCGACGTAGGCGCCCCATTCGGATCGATCCGCCGGAATCGGGTTGGCCTTGAGCCAGCTGCCGTTGGCGAAATGGAAGAAGTCGGTACCGGGTTTTACGCTGTGGTCCAGCCAGTCCAGATACTGCCCGTCGGGACTGTTGAAGTTGGGTGTCGGATCGGCGGCCAGTGCGCCGAGCGGGTACAGGCACAGCGCGGCGAGCACTGCCTTGCGGATCGAAAACATGGCTTCCCCTTTCTCGTGGATTGAGCGTCTTGCTCGAGTGGCACGATGCTAGCGGGTGTCCTGGAGGAGTTCCAATGCCACTAATGTCACGGTGGGAGGTGGCGCCGTGGGATGGGGTAGTGCCTAAATCGAAGGGCTTGGGGAGATATTCCAGCCTCGGTACCTTGATTCGAAATACCGGTCAGGTTCGTGCCGGGCGCCTCCGATCCGAGGTTGGCGCAGTAAAAAGGCCGGAAGTAGCTGAGCGCTGCTCGCTACGTTCCGGCCTTCTCGTGGGATGGGCGGCCGTGGCCACCTACGAGCCGAAGGCGGCCTATCAGGCGGCGACTGATTCCGTCGTTCCCGTCACGCGGTCGTCACCGCATACGTCCCGCCACAATTGATACATCACCCCATACATGATCGTGAACACAACGAGGATCACTGCAACATAGAGCGCGAAGATGAGTACAGGCATGAGCCACAGGCTGATCAGCTTGCCAATCAGGGCAATGAGCAGGAAGGCGACCGCAAAGCCGATACCGACAACGATGCCGGCGAGGATCAGGCCCAGCAGAAGCATGAACAATGGCAGGATGTTCTTCAGTGCGCCGGTAGCGCCATCAGCGATGGCGCCCACCACGCTGCGGTTTTGAAGAGCCACTTGTCCAAGGCCGATCGAATAGACACCCATCATCAGCGTGCCGCAGAGCAAGCAGAGCAGAAACGTGATGCCGAAGCCGCTTGGCAAGGTCGTTGGGGGTGGCTGGTGATTGAGCTTCGCGCTAAGCGCCTGCACGTACCACTCGGCGACACTGCTCCCAACCGTGAACAGGATGAGGGCGAGTATGGCGCTGTAAACCACCAACATGGCAATGCCAAAGCCGATTACACGCAATGCCAAGCCGTCTCGATAGGGTCGGAAGACATTGCTTACCCTGATTGCCTGACCTCGTACCGTGGTGTCGATGATCTGCAGGTAGCCCGCGTACAGTGGCAGGACAAGCAAGCCGACGAGCATGGATAACCACATGATCCAGCCGAAGGCGTTTGGCTGTAGCGCCGTGCCGGCAAAGAGCGAATGAAATTGCATGGGCGCCGTGATGAGCGTCGGAAGCATAGCCACCAGTGTTACGAGTGCGGCAGCGCCGAAAAGTGGTTTTGGATGGCTAAAGGCTGCGCTGAAGCCGCGATTGAGCCAGCCGAAGCCGGCTGACGGTCCCCTGGATCGTGTTGCCATGGTGCTCCCCGGTGAGCGGCGCCCCCGCGCCGTACCGGCCAAGCATAGCAAGCTGGCGTAGGCAAAATACCCGGTAGGCGAATAATCGTTGGAAAGGGCCGGGCCTGCCTGTGGGAGGGCGGGAAGCCCGACGGCCTGATGCGTGTGGCGATCGGGTGCCACCGGCCTCCCGATGAGATAAGTCGGGCCAATGCGGACGCCAATGATGAGGGACATTCATCTAATCAGGTTGCGCAAGTGGATAGGCTTTGAGCGGCCAGACGAGTGATTTATAGTCCAACCGACCGCTATTTTTAAAAGGGAGTTTAAAGATGGGAGAGGTAACGAATTTGCCACGGAACCCATTGGACAGGCAGGCGTTCGAAGCATTCAAGTCCACGGCAGAAACCGTTGCCATGCAGATGGCTACACGGGTATTGAGCGAATACGGTGAAGAAGGCATCTACGCCTTTGCCTTTTGCCTCAATGAAAATTACAAGCGTGTCTCCGCAACGGTGATGACCGAGGTGGCGCTGAATAGCCTCGTCGAGGAGCGCTGGGCGAAGCCGCGTTTAAAGCGCATCTGGCAGAGTCCCGAAGCCCTGGCAGTCTGGCTGCGATGGAAATACTCGGATTTGCCCTCGCACAAAGCGCTCGCCAAAAGCCCGGAATTGGAAGTGCTGCAGAAATCGTTGAGCCGGTTGTGGAAAACCGCGAACATAGAAACCAGTGAAGATTACAACGAGGTCGCGCTTCATTTGAGAGCGGCTTTGATGGAAGCCCTGGACCGGGTGAGAAAACAAGGCGTCTTGCGCAGGTGCGTGGCGTTCAATGTTTTCTCGAAGAGTCACGATCTCGAGTTCAGTCTGCGCATTTCTGAGATCATCAACTTCGGCGACGCACATCGCTACTATCGCTCGACCGTGATGACGGCTGTCGATGCAAGAAGGCGCGCTTATACCGCGATGCTTGCCGACTTTCGCACCAAATTCGAGCAGGTGGCGCTTCGTGCAGCGAGGCTGGCCGTCGAACAATATGGCGACGAGGACATCTATGGCTTCGCGATCATTACGGACGGCGATTGGAAATATGTTTTTCCCGCGGTACTGACCGAGGCGGGATTGAGTGAAGTGGCCAAGGGATACGGCGAGATGCAATTTGGCGATGAGCCCGTGGATGTATCGGATATCGATTTTCGCACGCAGTTGCGATGGAGTGCGTTCGATTCTCCAAGACACGAAGCGCTCGCCGATGTGGAGGGCATCGAGGAGGTCGATAAGCTCGTTCGCAAATACTGGGGATCCGCCGACACTGGTTCGGAAGCGGCCTATGTGGATGCGAGGGATGCCTTCGTCGATGCGGTGCTCCACGTGCTGGCTTCGGTGCGTGACCAGGGTATTTTTCGAAACCCCGTGGTGATGAATTTTTTCACTGGCGACCAGGGCGAACAGGAGAAGTTCGAATATTCCGAACGGGTCAATTCGACTGATCTCCACGAGTGGTTTTGCACGAGCAGCAAGGAGGGTCTTCGTATTTATTTCGAGTGGTCGGATCGACTCACCTCCGGAAAGAGGAGCAAGCGTAGGGCGGTGCCGGGTTTGTCGTCGGAGCGGGCCGGCGATGCCGAAGAAGAGTAGATCCGGCTTGCCGGCATCGATTTGTCTTTCCGGGTGTATCGACGATGGCGGCAAGGCGATTTTCATCGTGCGTATAGCGCCATGCGGTTTAATCGGAATGATCGTCGGCAAGGCCTGTGTTTAATACCCGACCGGAGATCGCCTCTCCTTGCGGTCTGCGGTCGCTGGGTGCCGATATAGGGCGATCCAGGCTGCGGCGGTGCGTGGAGCTCCAGGCCGTTTCTATTTACACTGGCCAAAGAAGCGATGTCCTTACCCTTTGACCGTCATTCTTGCCGAAGCCTGGAGAGCGTCAACCATGACCCTGCGTGCAAGCACCCTGTTGGCCGCGGTGTTGATCCTGGCCGGATGCGCCACCACCGATCCGTCCATCACGGTGATCCATCGCATTCCCCACGGGAGCACGGTGGCCGTGGTGATGTTCAGCGACTGCCAGATTGCCGACCAGGCCAGCTGCGACGGTTCCGGGTTGGCGGCGGGCTCCATTTTCGTTCGCGTGCTTGCGCAAAAGCCGGGCATGCATGCTGTTTCGCTGCCGCGGCCGGTAGGGGCCAAGGCGCCGCTTAGCGACGGTGCTGCGGTCGCGTATGCCAAGGCAAAAGGCTATCGCTATGTCATGAATGGCGAGGTGCAGGATTATTACCAGACCGGACACCTGGCGCTTCACGCCAATCGTGCAGGTATCTCGGTGCGTGTGCTCAATACTTCCAACGGGCAGGCGGTGGTGACGTACACGTATCAGGAGCGTTCGAAGACGCATCTCACGTCACCCGATGACATGCTGGAAGACATGGCCAAGCAATTGGCTTTTTCCATGGATGCGGATTCGAAACGGCTGCACCAGGGCAATTTCATCTTTTACAAAGGCAGCTGATTGACGCTGGGTTCCGGCGGTGCGGTTTTCCAATAATCAGACCTGACAAAACGGAGAGGGGAGCAGGCATGACGCTCGGGTGGACCCTGTTGGGTACGATTGTGCAGATGGGGCTGGTCCCATTCCTGTTTATGGTGGTCGTTTTTTCGGCGAGCAGCATCGGCAACGATGGCTCGCTCGGCAAGTTCCACACGGGCCTGCTGAATTTGTGCATATTTGCACTGCCGGCGATCAGCGCGCTGAGTGCGCTCATCGTGATATTCCTGCATTGGCACGGCGGCGGTGCGGAGTCGTACTGGTGGTATGCGATGCCCGTGGTGGCGACGGTGTTGTACCTGGTTTACGCCATCACGTTGGCGCATCGGACGGCCAAGTAATAGGGCGAGATCGACTGGCAAGGGTAGGTTGGTGGCAGAAGCCCAGGGCCTTGACCCTGCGCAAACCGGGTTGGTTTCGATAGCGGGCTTCAACGACAATCGATGGCAATCAAACGGAGAGGCAGGCAGACATGTCAGTCGTATGGACGGTGCTGGGCACGATTGTGCAGCTGATGTTGGCGCCTTTTCTGTTCATGCTCGTGGTCTTTTCGGCGAGCAGCATTGCCGATGCCGGCACGGTCGAAACCGGCATTTTGAATCTGAGTATTTTCCTGCTGCCCGCGCTTTGCGTAGTGAGCGGGCTGATCGTGATCTATCTGCATTGGCGCCGCCGCGGCGCTGCGTCGTATTGGTGGTACGGCATGCCGGTGGTGGGCACGGCGGCGTATCTGGCCTACGCTATCCACCTTGCTCATCAGGTGGCTCAATAAGCGGATCGGAGGTGGGTGAATGCGCATCGCAAGTGCAGGTCACGCCGTTTTCTCAGTCACCATGATCGCACTGGGCATCCAGTGCCTGGTTACCGGTCATTTCGCCGCGCTTTGGCAACCGCTGGACTTGAGCGCGCCCAGTCATCCGGTGCTGGCCTATCTGTGTGCGGGTGTTACGTTGGCATGCGGCGTGGGCCTGCTTTGGCAACGCGTCGAAGCGGCTCTTGTTTTGCTCGCGTACTTTCTGGTCTGGTTACTGTTGTATCGGGTGCCGGATTTCTTCTCCGCCGCCGCGGATGACCCCTGGTACGGCAGCGCCGAGTGCGCGGTCTATGTGGCCGCTGCCTGGGTGTTGTTCGCGCGGTTTTCGACGAGTTGGAAAGTGACGCTGCCCTTGCATTTCATCACCGGCGATAACGGTGTGCGTATTGCCAGGGTGTTCTATGCGCTGGCGATGATCTACTTCGGCATAGGGCACTTTCGCTATTTCAAGGAGACCGTGCAGCTGGTTCCGTCGTGGCTGCCGTGGCACGCGACGTGGGCTGGTTTTACCGGCGGAGCCTATGTGGCTTCGGGTGTTGCGATGTTGATCGGCATCCGCGCGTGCTGGGCGGCTGCGCTCTCGGCGTGGCAGATGGCAGGTTTCACGCTGCTGGTCTGGGTGCCTATTTTGATCTCGGGTGCCAACGCCTATCAAGGCAGCGAAAGCGTCGTGTCGTGGGTTTTGACCGCCAGTGGGTGGGTGGTCGCCGATTCCTATCGAACCCTGCGAGCAAACTCCAGGCAATAATCGATCTCCGTCGGCGGAGATACTGAAAAATTCCCGGCATCACCGGCTGCTCGCCGGTGCAGTCCCTCTTCGTGCAAGCAGGGCGAGCTTGGCTGTGCGCTGCCAGCTTTTCGCCATGAACGCGCGTCGGCAACTGTGGCCATCGATCGACTGCCGATCATTCAGTCCACTCAATGTCGCGCGATGCCTACAAGAGCCGAGAAATGCCCGACAGAAAATGAAGGTTCGGCATCTTTCCTGATGCACGTGCATGTTCGACTCTGAGATCGGAACAAAAAAGGGGAGTCCGATTTTTGCGAACACTGTGCTTGCACGAGGAGTTTTACCATGTCAAAACCTATCAGCCATCTGCTCGCCACATTCGTCATTGCCGCATTGCCGCAGGTCGGCGCTCATGCCTCAACGCACGTCGCGCCGACATCAAACGAAAACGAAGCACCACTTTTGCTCTCTACTGATCCGGGAGCGGAACGCTTCAGACCGGTGGGGAAGCTGTCAGCCAGCAGTCAATGTACGGCCACGCTGATCGCAGGGGCTCATCTGCCAGCGGACAGTGCGTCCGCTCTTGTTCTGACCGCGGGGCACTGCGTAGGGAGCTTCGATACCAACAAGGTGCTAGTGAATGAGGCGGCTCCCAATAACTGGACCTTTACGCCAGCCTATTTTGTGGATAACGGGCCGCAGCATCGTTCTTTCGCAGTTCGCCGTATCGCCTATGCCACGATGAAAAACGTTGATTTGGCGGTATTGGAGCTGGGTGCGACGTACGCCGATCTGGCAGCTGTGGATGTATATCCCATGCACCTTTACGCGACGCAGCCGGAGCCTACCGCTGGCATCCAGGTGGCTCACGTTCCGATCCAGGACATTCCGGTCTACGAACGATTCCTGCGTCTGTCCAACTGCCATGCGGATACGCGGCGAACCATCTTCGAATCGTTGTATCCTTGGCTTTGGAGCGAGGCGGTTCCCAATCTGTGTCAAGGCATCCGAGGCGGATCTTCCGGGTCCCCCGTTGTACTGCAAAACCAGAATGAAGTGGTTGGCGTGATCAATACCACCGTCGATCCCAGTCGCAACGGGTGCGGTTTAAATCGGCCATGCGAACTCGAGGGGAAGGCAGGGCTCATACGCGAAGGTGTCAGCTACTACATTCCCATCGATGTCATTGCGCAAGCGCTCACGGCCGACAGCAAGTTGGATCTCTCCAAGTTGGACCCGGGTGATGGCGCCACGCTGACGCGAAAATTGCACGCCTATTGGGCCACCCAAAGAACGGTCGACGATGGTGATGGCACGAGGGTGCCTGCACCGTGGAACCTGACCATTGGCGAGGAATCGCAGCAGGTTCGATACAAGACTGGGTTGGCCGATCGCACGAGTTGCGCGGGTATCGACGGTTACGGAGATACCATCGATGCAGCAGAGCAGCCGCTGAAAAACCTTGCAATTCCGTCTGCGGAGGGTATTTATAAAATCTGTGTGATTGCCAGGCAAGCCGGCCAGGACAAGTGGCAAGAGCCGGCTTATGCAAGTTTCATGTTGCATCAAATCGATAATACTCCGCCTGTCTCGACGCCACGTCTGCGTTTTGATGAAAGCGATACGTTCTGGATCGCTTACGCGGAAGACGACTTGTACGATGTCTTTACCCGCACCATCAAATATGGCCCCCTGGCCGAAACCGATTGCGACGATCCTGAGGGATTTTTCACGCCAAGCCCGATCTTTCCAGGGGTGAGGCTGAACAAGGCAGAGGCCCCCTGGCGATTCTGTGCAAAGGGTTTTGATATCGCGGGCAATGTATCCCCTGTCGTCTATCAGGATTTTGTCAACTAAAGGGTTTGCGCGCGCGCTCCATCGGAGTGCGCGCGCAAATGCGGGCGTTTTCCAAGACAAGGGAAAGGGGCTGATTGCTGGGTGAATGCCTCTATTGGTTGTAGTCCTTCATGACGAACGATGTCCGGTGATGGATGGCAGTCATCAGGAAAAATGCCGGTTGGGAGCATCTGCATTGACTTACTTATGCCTTGAATGTGCCTCTCTACGATGGGAGTCGTTGCAGGGAATGGCAACGCCAGTCCGGTCGCGCGAGCTTGCGCAGGGTTTTGCTCTACACGTTAGCGCCGGGGATCGCCATGGGCTGGTTCTTTCTACGCGGCATGCGTTGCGCCGGCAGGGAACCGGCGGATGTCCGCGCCTTTCTTAAAGGAGCTTCACCTATGAAACTCAAGTCCACCGTGTTTTTTTCCGCCATGGCAGGCCTGTTTGCCAGTAGCTGTGCTTATGCCGCTCACGAGCAATCCGTTGATGTGACGCAATTGCCTGCCATCTCGGCCAACTCCATCTCGGCATCGTTCGGCCTGTCGGCGCAGAACGCGTTACAGGAGGTCTCGTCGCTGCCGGTGAAGAATGGCGAGAGTTTGGTCCGTATGCGCCAAACCTATCGCGGCGTACCCGTGTATGGGCAGGTCGTTACTGTGATCAAAGACGGCCAGGGGCGCGCACTGCGTGCATCGGGCAGGGTGCTGCAGGGCATCGATGCCGATTTGCCTTCGGTCAAGCCTCGCTTGAGCGAGCAGCAGGCCATGGCGCGCTGGAAAGCTAGCCATCCCGATGTTGCAAAGGCCAGCCTCGAACAGTCGAAACTGTATGTGTATTTCAACACTGATGGGCGCGCTCAATGGATGTATCACCTTTCCTATTATGTCGGCGGCAAGCAGCCACACCGTCCTACTGCCTTGGTGGATGCCGACCATGGCACCGTCATTCGCGAGTGGGATGGTTTGACCCGCGATAACGCTTCGGCGGTCGGTCCTGGGGGCAACGAAAAGGCTGGGTTTTATCAATATGGCGTCGATCGCCCGGCCATGGTGGTGACGCAAAGCGGCAGCACCTGCCAAATGTACAACTCGGCCGTAGCGACTTTCGACATGCATCAGCAAGACGATGTAACGAAAGCGGTGTTGTGGAATTTCACCTGTCCTACCAGCCAGGGCGACGCCATCAACGGCGCGGCCTCGCCGATTAACGATGCCCACTACTTCGCCACCGTGGTTTACAACATGTATGCCGAGTGGTTTCAGACCCCACCACTTGCCGATCGCATGAATCTGTTGGTGCATTATCTGGATGGCTTCGAGGGTGCGCATTGGGCCGGCGGCAATATGTACTTTGGTGACGGTGGGGCCAATTTGTATCCGGTGGTGGCGCTGGACGTTACGTCGCACGAGGTCAGCCACGGGTTTACCGAGCAGCGCTCGGGACTGGAGTATGAAAACCAGTCCGGCGGCATGAACGAAGCCTTCTCGGATATGGCGGGCGAAGCGGCCAAGTTCTACGACCGTGGCGACAACGATTTTGTCGTGGGCTGGGATGTGGTCAAGCGCGGCTCTGTATATGGCGACGCTTTCCGTTACATGTGTACGCCAAACCGCGATGGTTACTCTATCGAACACGCGAAAGACTATGTCGAAGGCATGGATCCGCACTACAGCAGCGGGGTCTATAACAAAGCGTTCTGTTTGCTGGCGACTTCGCCAGGTTGGAATACGCGCAAGGCATTCGAGGTGTTTACCTATGCCAACGCCGCGTATTGGGGCCCCACCGAAACATTCGATTCCGGTGCTTGCGGCGTTGAAAATGCCGCGACACTCTACGGCTACAACCGCAAGGATGTGATCGACGCGTTCGATGAAGTGGGCGTTACCTGCTCCAGCGGTTCTTGAAGCAGCGGGGCCGGGAAATACCCGGCCCCTTTTCGTCGCGGCAGAGGTTTAAATTACTGAACGATCTATGCCATCTGGCACTGTATATCTCGCTCGGGTGAGCATTAACTTGGCAGACAACGGTAAGTCCCTTCACGACAACTTCCCCACTTTTGCATCGGCTGAACAGGCGGATGCGAAAGGTCGTTATGCCAATCAAAAATTATCGCCCTGCGTTCATGCTTGTCGCAGGCTTGGTGCTTGCGTCCTCGTTTTTCGGCGATGACGCGTGGGCCAGTCTGATCATTCCTGCGGATACGGCCGAAGCAAACTTCACGGCCGATATTCCTGCGTGCCATCGATACGACGGCTTGCAGCCGCAGGGCACGACCAATCCAGCCATCAGCACCTGCGAAACCATGTCGCCGGGCATGGGCAAATTGCGCCAGGACCTGGCCGATCACGGCTGGCTGATCCAGGGTGGTCTTTCGTTTGGCGGAACCTTCGGCCTGTTCAATCACCAGGCCCATCCCCAGCTCTATATCGGGCAGGACCCTACTTATCGCGCGAATGCGATTGTCACGGCGACGTACGATCTGACACGGATAGGTTTTGCAGGTGCTTCGCAGTTGGTCATGAACGCGAATGTGCAGTTTTTTCCTATGCAGGGGAAAATCCCACCGGTTTCGCCATCAATAGCCTGTATGTCAGCCAGCGTTTCAACGACGGGCGCGTGCAGCTGCAATACGGTTTCGAGGAACTTGGCAACCAGTTCTACGGGTTTTCTCTGGGCACCAATTCGACCACGTCGCCGGCCGGTGTCGGCAGTTCCATTCCGTATGAAGTCGGCTTCATCTTCAACAAGACGGCGCCCGAGATCAATCTGCGGCTGGCGTCGCCCGACAAGCATTTTTACGAGCGCTTCGGCGTGACGCGCAGCGTGGACCCTGACGGCCCGCAGGCGGATTGGGATAGCAATAATTTTCTTGGCTTGAAGTGGCACATTCCAGGTGCGAAAGGACTCTTCATCAACGAGGTGGGATATCAGACCGATGCCGCCCCGCAGCAGGACATGACGTGGCTGCGCCAGGGCGTGATGTACAACCAGAGCCATTTTCCCGATTTTCACGGAGGCTACGCCGACAGCAACTATGCCTACTATCTGGTGGGCGACCGTCAATTGCTGCAAACCGACAGCACGCAACCGTTTCGCGGGCTGTACATCAACGCCAAGGCCGACTATGCGCCGCCCGACCGCAATGTCTACGCAGGCGATGCGGGTCTCACGCTTTATTTACTGGGCCCGCTTGATCGGTCTTATGACGTGGTCGCGCTGGGTTATACCTTCGACCGGTTGAGTCGCTCGTTCCAGCACGTGCAGCAGGCAAACGGGATCACGGCGACGGACTTCAGCCGCAACTATGCGCTGTCTTATGTCTATCGGGTGTCGCGCGGCATTTATCTGTCCAATCAGCTCAGCTACACGGTCAACCCCATTCCCACGCCAAAGCAGGCACCGGCTTTGACGTGGATGAGTACGTTGTCGTTTTCCTATTGAGCGAAAGGGCAGGCTAGCGCTTGTCGAGGGAATATTTTCCCGGGCCGGTTATGCACAGCAGCAGCAGGCCGCCGGTAATGCTGAAATTCTTGTAGAAGTTGATCATCACGTCGATGCGTGCCAGCGGATTGTCGGTGACCAGCCAGTAGCGGTGCCCGATCAAGGCGGTGACCAGCGTGTAGATTGCAAGCAGCAAGGCCAGCGGGCGCGTGTAATAGCCCAGCACGATGGCGATACCCACGGCGAATTCCATGACCAGCGCGATGAGCGCGGCAAAAGTGGGCAAGGGCAGGCCTACGGATTCCATGTAGGAAGCGGTGCCCGAAAAGTTGATGAATTTGTCCCAGCCGAAGAGCACGAACAGGATCATCAATAGGATGCGGGCGATCAGCAGCACTTCGTCTTTGCGGCTTTGGAACAGGGTATATCGCATGGTCATTCTCCTTCGACGAGTACGCTATTAGCCAACTCGCGTCCGGTTTTTTCCCTGTCGACGACTCCGCACCGGGCGCGTCGTCGGGTGTAACTATGAACCTAGTGCGATGGCTTTCCAAGAGGCACGTGTTCGCCTTTGCGCGGCGCAACACGTGTGTTTCGCGAGCTTCACAGAATGTAGCCGCCATCGATGCGGAACGTTTAGAAAATGGTGTGGGCCGGTCCGTCGCCCGATGCGAGTGGACGCCCGAGCGCCTCTCGGACCAACGGCACGTGGTTGGGGGAGGGCCGGAGCGCGGCATGGATCTGCGCAAAAGCCAGGCATCTCCCATCCCCATTTGCCCGGGGCAGGCCGTTGCTCTTGCGGAGCACGGCAAGGGGTGATCGGTTGTGGCGGCTCAAGACGCCAGCTGTTCTTCCAGCAAGGCGCCAAACGCGGAGGCCGTCAGCGGCTTGCCGAGCAAATAGCCCTGCATCTGGTCGCACTCCATGATTTGCAGCTCGGTCAGCTGCGACTGGGTCTCCACGCCTTCGGCCACCACTTCCATGTTCAGCGAATGGGCGAGGGCGATGATGGCCGAGACGATTGCCCGGCTTTCATTGCCTTGCGCGTCCAGGCCGCTGGTAAAAAAGCGATCGATTTTCAGTTGCTTGGCGCGGAAGCGTTCCAGATACGCGAGGCTGGAATAGCCGGTGCCGAAGTCGTCGATGGCGATTTCGAAACCGGCCCGCTGGAAGGCCTGGATCATCTCCACGGTCTTCTGCGCATCGTGCATGGCCACCGCTTCGGTGATCTCGAAAATGATCTGGTCGCAACGCACGTGCTCGGCGCGCACGATATCGATCATGGTGTCGACGAGGTCCGGCTGCGCGATCTGGCGCGGCGAAAGGTTCACCGCCACTTTCATGGACGACAGGCCCATCGTTTGCCAATGCCGGATCTGCCGGCAGGTTTCGCGCACTACCCATTGCCCGATCTGCACGATCTGGCCCGAACGTTCGGCGGTGGGGATGAATTCCGACGGCATCAGCAGGCCGAGTTCCGGATGATGTAGCCGGATCAGCGCCTCGGCGCCCACCAGCTCGTTGGTGGTGCCGCGGAACTTGGGCTGGAAGCGCAGCGAAAAATAACCTTCGTCGAAGGCGGCACGCATGGCGTTCTGGATCTGCAGCGTGCGCATCGCCGCGGCGTTCATGCTGGCCTCGAAGAAACGCCACGTCGCCCGGCCGGCACGCTTGGCTTCATACATCGCCGCATCGGCGTTTTTCAGCAGGGTGTCGGCCGTTTCGCCGTCGCGTGGAAACAACGCGATGCCCACGCTCGGCACCGCCTGAATGGATTGCCCGTCGTGCCAATGTCCGCGTTCCATGCGGTCGATGACGTCTTGCGCCACGTCTTGCGCGTCGTCCGGCGATTCGAGGTTTTCCATCAGCACGACGAATTCGTCGCCGCCGAGCCGGGCGACGGTATCGCCGTCGCGCACGCATTGCAGCAGTCGCCGCGCGAAGGCCTTCAGGACTTCATCGCCGGCGGAATGTCCGAGCGAGTCGTTGATGGTCTTGAAGCCGTCCAGATCCATGAACAGCACGGCGAAAGCCGTCTGCATGCGCTTTGCCGTACGCACGGCGGCATCAATGCGCTCGACCAGCGCCCAGCGGTTCGGCAGGTCGGTGAGCGCGTCGTGATTGGCCATGCGCACGATCTGGTCGTTGAGCTGGGTGACCGAGCCGGCCAGCAGCGCTGTCCTCACGTCAAAGCGGGAAAGGATCAGCGTGACGGTGAGGATGGCGAAGGTGAATAGCGAGATCGTCGTCGCCAGCCAGTGCGCATCCACCCCATGCGTGGCGCCGCATATCGATCCCGGCATGAAGTTGGCTGCCGCCATGCCGGTGTAGTGCATGCCGGTGATCGCAAGGCCCATCACCAGTGCGGCGCCCACACGCTTGGCGATGACGTTGTGCAGCCTCGCATCGCTCAGCATGCGCGCGATCCACAGCGCCGCTGTCGATGCCACGATGGCGACGACGATCGATGCCGCGAAAAGCAGCGGATCGTAATCAATGCCAGGTTCCATGCGCAGGGCCGCCATGCCGGTGTAATGCATGCCGGCAATGCCAAGGCCCATCAGCACCCCGCCCACTGCGATATCACGCAGTCCCAGCGTCGACCGGGTCACGACATAGAGCGCAAACCACGAAACGAAAATCGCGATCAGCAGCGAATAGCCGGTAATGGCCGGGTCGTAACCGAGCGGAATCGGCAGCGAGAACGCCAGCATGGCGACGAAGTGCATCGACCAGATGCCCACCCCCATGGCCGTTGCGCCTCCGGCCAGCCACGCGTGCCGGCCGGCCGAATGCTTCAGCAAGGAAATGCGGCTTGCCAGATCGAGCGCCGTGTAAGACGCAAACGTGGCCACCGCGAGCGACATCGCGACGAAGAAGGGGTTATAGGTGCTGTGCATGGGGGAATGCAGGGGCGGCTTTTAGCTCTGAGCGTGAGTTATCGGCGGATGTGGCCCGCACTAAAGGGGGCTGTTTGAGTCAGTTTGGTGCCCGGCAGGTCGTGAAACTGCCGCAATTTGGCATGGATGACATCCTGGCATTGATTGAGAAAGCGAGGCAGCCTGGGCGTGTCCCAGGCGTTTTTGTCGGATCAAACCGGCAAAAAAAACGGGGGCACGCCTCAAACGGCCGGGAATTTTTCCGAGCATTTCGCCGTCATGTCAGCGCAAGCTGATGTTCAGGCTGTCGAAGCGTCGGAACACGTCTGCGGCATCGTTGCAAGGATGATTCCAACTTTCCGGGGATTGACTGCAGAACCGGGTTCAGTATTTATCTCCAGGGAAAATCGGTGCCGCTGTTTCCGATTCGCAGTCGCGGCGGATGTTTGCAGCGCTGGCTGGCGCGTTGACGCTTTTCGTTTTTCTCATCTAGATTGGCGACCCAGCAGGGCTTCGGAACGCTGAAGCAGCCTCATTTGGAAAATCATTCGGAACAGACTTCGGCTTCGTGCAAGCCGCCCAAGGACGAGGAGTGCAGATATGCCACGGTTATCCGCAACGGTCGGCGTATTTGTGTGCTGGCTTTTGTTCACCGTCGCGCTCGCCGCGTCTTGCAGCGCTCTGGCGCAAAACGCAGCACCGACTGGCGCATTCGCCAAAACCCGATGGGTCGTGGCAGACGGTTATTGCCCGGTGGGATGCGCGGCGCTGGTCAGCGATTTCATCAAGGCACAGGTAGGGACGGCGGTGACGCTGTCGAACAACCAGTTCAGCGCTCCGTTTCTGGACCCGTGCAGCGGAACCGTCCACTTTCAGTATGCGACCCTGGAAACTCGTCAGCTTGCTTCGGAACTGAGCCAGGGCTTGAGCGGAAAGAAGCAGTTCACGGCGGAAAACATGCGCCTGGCAAGCCCCAGGGTTTTAACCGCGCTGGCTTTGTGCAACAGCGATGGGAGCGATTCCACCATGGCTCGCATTCTCAGCATCGAGCCGGACAGAATTCGCGTCTTGTTTGAAGGCTGGTCGATCATCGAACTTCGTTGAGCGGCCACGCGGCTCAACGCTTTCGCAGCGGATCGAGCAAGGGCCTTAGCCCGTTGTGGTCGAGTTCGAGCATCAGCGCCAGCAAGTTTCCCAGGTCGCCGCGCGGAAAGCCCTTGCGGGCGAACCAGGCGAGGTAGCCACCGGGCAGGTCCGCGATCAGGCGGCCCTGGTATTTGCCGTAGGGCATGGTGACGGTGACCAGCCGCTGCAGATCTTCGGGTTTCACGTTGCAAGGTTCGTAGAGCGAATCGGAACGGATCAGCGTACAGCGTTTGCCGCACCTGACAACACGCTTGGTACTGCGGCCCCTCCCCAAGTGCAGGAGGAGGGGCCGGACATTTACGCCATTGATGCGTCACGCCAGGCACTTCCGTGCGCGGCATGGACTTGAAATGCCATTCCTCCGTTCAACCCGTCATGGCGCAGGCGCCGGCAATTGCGCGTCCAGAAAAGCGTAGATATCGGCGTATTCGGCCGCCTCCGCACCGAGCGAGCGCTGGATGCCGTGGCCTGCGTTGGCATCGGTGCGAATCCAGATCGGCCTGCCACTGGTAGTGGCCGTGCGCAGGCGCGCCGCGAACTTGCCGGTTTCCCAGGGTGCTACGCGGCTGTCGTTGAGGCCGACGTCGAGCATCACCGCCGGATAGGCCACGTGCGAGCGAATCTGCTGGTACGGATCCATCGCCAGCACCGAGGGGAAATCGCTGGCCTTGCGCGGATCGCCCAATTCGCCGAACTGATTGGCGCCGTTGGGTTCTTCGGCCATGCGAACCGGATTGAGCATGCCGACCATGATGATGGCAGCGCCAAATTTCTCCGGGTGCTGCACCACCGCGCCGCCGGCCAGCAGGCCGCCTGCGCTGCCGGCGATCAGTGCCGTGCGCTCCGGACGGCTGTAGCCCAGTTCGCTTAATCGCGCCACGCCGGCAACGAGGTCTTCCACGCCTTTGTGTTTGTTCGGTCCTTTGCCCGCCAGATGCCAGGCTTCGCCTTTTTCACCGCCGCCGCGAACGTGCGCAAAGGCAAAAACGTTGCCTTGTTTGACCCATTCCAGGCGGACCGGCTTGAACGAAGTGATGACGGACATGCCATAGCTGCCGTAGCCGTAGATGATGGCGCGATGGGAGCCGTCCAGCTTGATGTCTTTGCGATGCACGATCGTCAGCGGCACGTGCGTGCCATCCGCGCTGATCAGCTCGGTCTCGGTCGCTTCGACCATGCTGTAGTCGGCGGGACTGGCTTCGTCCTGGCCGAGGCTGTGCATGGCGCTCGTGGCAGGATCGTAGCGCCAGGATTTCGGCGGCGTCGTCCAGCCGCGCAATTCGAGCAGAAACCCGTCCTGGGTGTCGTTGGTGCGAAATAGCGAGGCGGCGCCGACCAGCGGCATCGGTATCGTTTCCACCTTGCCGCTGCGGTAATCGATGCGGCGCACGCCATCGATGCCGTCTTTAGAAATTTTTACGTACAAAGCATCGCGTGCCGGAGCAACCATCTGCGTATCGCCAATGCTGGCGTCGATGATTTTTTCGTCGTCCTGCATTGGCAGGATGGAGTGCGCATCTTTGAGTGACGCATCCGGGCGTGAAAGATCCAGCGCGAGCAATTCGCCGTTGGAGCGCCGTTTCGCGGAAACCAGATAAAGCGTATCGCCGTGAATGGCGGCGGCGACCACCTCGTCGCCTACGTTGGCGATACAGCGCCACGTCGCGCCAGGCTTTACGGCCTGCTCCTGGGTGGTTACGCAATAACGCTGCTCGGTCGCCGCGCTTTGATCCATGCCCAAGGCCCAGCGCGAACCGGTGGGAAACTGGATATCGGGAAAGTGATTGGACGCAATCGCAAACGACGCATTCGTGCCTTGCCCGTTGCCGGCACGCAGCAGGTACGCATCCTGCGCGGCGGGCGTGCCCATCCAGTGCATGCGCAAGCGCATATCCTGGATGGGGTCGTCGCCGGTGCGCTGGTCGGATGGTGCCATCTGGGTATAGGCGAAACCCTTGCCGTCAGGCAGCCACTCGGCGCCGAACTCGCCCCACACCGGCTCGACCACGTCGCCCGTGGGCTTGCCGGTTTTTACGTCGAGCACTTCCAGGCGGGTGACTTCGGTGCCGCCGTGATCGATATCCACCGCCACCTTGCTGCCGTCGGGCGAGGGTGAGAACAGGGTGATCGAAGCATGGCCGCCGTGGTCAGTAAGCGTCGCCGGATCGAGCAGCACGCGCTCGGCGCCGTTCGCCTCGCGGATCATCAGGGTGCCGTTGCCGCCGGAGCCCTGGCGAATGAAGAACAACCTGCCATCGACGTACTGCTGGGCGCGATGAATGACGGTGCTGGTACTGATTTTCTGCAAGGCGTCTTGCCAGGATTTCAGCGTGGGCAAGGCATCGAGCTTTTGGCGGGTGTATGCGCCCTGGGCGACGAGCCATTGCTGGAACTCGGTATTGTGCGCGCCCTCCATCCAGCGGTAGGGATCGGGCAGGGCCGTGCCGAAGAGATGGTCGACGACGTCCACCGTGCGCGCCGTTGGCGGCTGGTCGGTCTGTGCTGCGAAGGCGGGAAGCGCAGCGATCAGTGTGCTGACGGCCGTGCAGAGCATGCTGTTGCGGATCGCTGTAAAACGCCGTGGGCGCACAGCGAACCCGGTTGCCTTACCCACCATGGGGACGTTCCTTTGCGTCGGGAAAGCAACACCGTCTCACGATCGAAGTTGACCAGAACAGTGCTGGAAGCCCTTGTGCAGCCTTCACGCACTCGTCACGGGCAACGTGGACGCCGTGGGAAAATGCAGCGGGCCGGCCATGGTCGCGCGCGGATTTGCAACGATTGCCAGGTGGGGTTAGGCGCGGCCAAACCGTCTTGGTACGGGGAAGCCATCGGGGCCGGTCTTCGGCGCTCGTGGAAATCAGGGGGTTGTTTCTCGTGGATGCTCACGTTGTTGAATTGACGGTCCATCGCGCCTACGTGCCGTGGGCCGACCGCATGCGGAATTACCGGGTGGTGGTCGATGGCAAGGAAGTCGCGCAGGTTGCCAATGGTGCCAGTGTCACGGTGCAGGTAAGCGAAGGCGAGCACGTGGTGTGGCTGAAAATCGATTGGTGCCGTTCCCCGCAGCTGAAATTTCGCGCCGTGCCAGGACAACCCCTGGCAGTGGATTGCGGTGCGAATGCCGAGCCGTTGCTGGCATTGCTCTATATCAGCTTTCTACGCCATCGCTATATTTGGTTGAGCGAGGGCAAGGCGGGCAAGCGCATGGCCAACGGCCCTCTGCCGCCGGTGCAAAGCTTGCGTACGGCGGGCATCCTGGTGGGTATCTATCTCGCCTGTGCCATGCTGATGGTGCTTCTGGGGCACTTCAATCACCGCGGCAATCAGTGGCTGCTTTATGTGCCCGCAGCGCTTTGTGCGGTCAGCGGGTTCATACGCCTGTGGGGGATGCGCAAGCGGTTCGGCCCAGGGTCCTGAGCGAGGTGTGCGTGCAATGGCACGGCTCGATAATCGGCCGTGCAGGCAGGGTGTTGCCCGATCGCGATCCACGGCACACGTGGCATTTGCCGGTTTGCGCCGAGGGGCGGAAAATAGTTCGCCGTCAAAAAAAGCAGGTGACTCATCATGTCTCAGGGATCATTGCCGGGCTTCGATCTGGCCATTCCCACCGATCGCCTGTTTCTGGCGGTTTTTCCCGATACGCAGCACGCGGCACAGTTGCACGCCCTTGCCACGAAGTACCTGGCCGGCCGGCGGATCGGCGGCGACGCGGTGTTGCCGGAGCGCTTGCACGTCACACTGTTCCACCTGGGCGACTACACCGAGCTTCCGCCCGGATTGATCGAGCAGTCAGTGCAGGCGTTGTCTCGCACGGTTGCCGAGCCTTTCACCATTCGCTTCGATCAGGCCGGCAGCTTCAACAGCCGTCAGTCCCGGGGCGCGTTCGTGTTCACCGGCAGTGGCGGCAATGAAGTGCTGCACGCGCTGCACGCGCAGTTGGCGCTTCATCTGCGCAGCGCGGCCCTCGCGGAACATGCGCGTGCCTCCTTCACGCCGCATCTGACCATGGCCTACAACAAGCCCGCGGTGCCGTTCGAGCCCATCGAGCCGGTGACGTGGCCGGTGCACGAGGTGGTGCTGATCCATAGCCTGCTCGGCAAGACGCGACATATCCGTCTGGCTGGCAAGAAGCTTGGTTGATGGTCGGACGTCTGAAGGCCAACTTACCTGTAGGACTATTTTGAATAATGCAAATTCCGAGCGGATTCGACTTGACGTAAGTGCTGTCTGATAGAGGGTGTGGCGGCAGAGGGCTAGCTTTGCGCTCCCTTTTCGGTTCTCTTCAGGCATGTCAATCAAAAGAAAGCGAATGCTCTCCGTCGTGGCGGTGGTTTTGTCCAGTGCCGCGCAGGCGCAGACCTCCGATTCGGCCTTGCAGGCTAACCAGCTGTTTACCGGCTCGCACTTCAGCAGCCCATTCTCCGGGCTCTATGTAGGAGCCAAGGCAGGCGCCAACGTTTCCGACGCTACCGGAAGGCTTCGGCAGCCATCGCATACTTCGTTCTTTCCCGGCGTCACGGTAGGTTTCGGATTCGACGCCGGCCCGATCATGCTGGGCGGCGAAGCCTTCGCGGATTTTCACCACGGCTCCACCACCCGCAAGGATGCCGGCTTCGATGGGAAGCTGGGTGTGCCGATCGATGGGCGCTACATGCCCTATTTGCGTATCGGTGCCACCTCGCAATGGCCCGATTCGCGCCTGCATTATGGTTTTGGCGTGGAATACAAGGCACTTCGCAGCTTCGGCGTGGCGGCGGAATGGACGGCAGACAAGTCGAATGCGAATGGCATCCGCCGGCACAACAACAGCTTCACCCTGGGCGTGCACTATTACTTTCAATAGCGCCCGAAGATTTTCCCGGCAGGTAAGGGGCGCTCCCACGGGGCGCCTCTTTTTTTATGTGCCCGCGCCCGATTGCGTAGGTTCCGGCCACTGTTTATGCTCTCCCGAATACCTGTCGGGGGATGGTATGAAACGATCAAGGACGGCGTCGCTGGTGGTCATGGGGTTGACTCCGCTGTTTATCAGCGCCTGCGACGATACGCAAAAGAGCCAGCAGGAATTCGTGTCGGTGGATGCCTGTACGCAGGCCGGCGTACCGGTCGCCAGCTGCCAGGAAGCCTACAACCGTGCAGTGCAAGAAGCGCCCGGCGACGAGATGCACTACGCCAACGAATCGGATTGTTGGGCCACCTACGAACAGAACACCTGCGTCGAGAGCCAGGACGCCCGTGGCAATAGCTATTGGAGTGCGGGCATGGCGGCCTTTTTGATCGCGCGCGTCGTGCATGGCGGCGTTACCTCGTACTACCCGGCGGGGCCGGTTTTTCGCAAGCGCGATCTGAGCGACTATTCGCCGCACTACGGCAGTGTCTATGCCGGTGGCGGTTCGGGCTGGCGCACGGTGTCTTCGGGTGAAGTGGCCGGTGAGGGCGATACGGTGAGCCGCGGCGGTTTCGGCGGCGACGGCGAGGGCGGGCACAGTTGAGCATCGAGCGTTGACTCAAACGTGAAGCGCATGGTTGTTGCACCGCGACCCGATTGGCAGGCTACGGCCGAGCGCTACGGTTTCCTGTTCCATACCATCGACGGCGCACCCTATTGGGATGAGTCGGCTTACTACGCCTTCACGCTGGAACAGATCGAGCGTGATATCGAAGCGCCGACCGACGAATTGCACTCGCTTGCGCTGTCGCTGATGGATGACATCGTTAACAACGAAGCACTGTTGACGCGCCTGGCCATTCCCGAACCTTACTGGGACTGGATCGCCGAATCGTGGAAGCGTCGCCAGCCGCATCTGTATGGCCGGATGGATCTGGTCTATGACGGCACCGGGCCGGCCAAGCTGTACGAGCTCAATTACGATACGCCCACCTCCGTGTATGAGGCAGCGTTCTTTCAATGGATATGGCTGGAAGAGCAGCAACGTCGCGGCGTGCTGCCGAAGGCCGCCGACCAGTTCAACCAGTTACAAGAGCTGTTGATACTCGCTTTTGCCACGCTTGCGAAACACGTTCGCCGGCCGTTTTACTTTGCCGCAGTGCGCAACAGTGCCGAAGACCAGGGTACCGTCGCCTACCTGCGCGACTGCGCCATACAAGCAGGCCTGGATGGCGAGATCATCGCGCTGGAAGATATCGGCCTGTCCAGCAAGGGTACGTTTACGGATCTGCAAAACAAGGTGATCGGCGCGCTGTTCAAGCTTTATCCGCTGGAAAACCTGTTTGTCGAACCGTACGGGCCTCATCTGCCCAGGTCCGGACTTCAGTTGATTGAGCCGCCTTGGAAAGCGGTGCTCAGCAACAAGGGCATCATGCCTTTGCTGTGGCAGCGCTACGAAGGTCATCCCCATTTGCTTCCCGCATTTTTTGAAGATCGTGCCGCTGCGCCGTTGCCGGCAGGATGGGTGCGAAAGCCTCTGTTTTCGCGCGAGGGCGCCAACGTGCAAATGGCACTGCCTGGCGGCGAGTACATCGAATCGCCGGGGCGTTATACGCACTGCCCGACCATCCGTCAGGCATTTCATCCGTTGCCGCGTTTTGCCGGCGGTTATCCGCTGATCGGTAGCTGGGTGGTGGGCGACACGCCGGCCGGCATGGGTATTCGCGAAGATGCCACGCTCATCACGCGCGACACTTCCCGTTTCGTGCCGCACATAATTATTGACTGAGCACAGGTGACGTGATCTTCTTTGCAAGGCGCTTGGGGCTAGAGGTATGCGCAAAGTTTTGCGCACGTTTGGCGTCACGACTCGTACACGTGGCTAACTGCATTCTGACGTGAACCAGTCGAGCAAACCGGATCGCAGTGTCGGATAAATTTGGGGAGTGAGAGAGAAGGGGATGGGTTCCACGGCTGCTTGGGGGAGTTGCCTGGAACACCACAGCCACCCAGCCTGACCTGCCCGTTGCGTCAGTCACGATGCAATCGCGCGTATGGCACAGACGGTGGCTGCTGCGGGTTGCGGAGAGCGACCTGAGCACTTGAGGTAGCGCATGACTGCGGCGATATCGCAGGCCATGGCAGCGCCAGCAAGTAGCTGAAGCCCGATGGCGTTTACGCGCCTGGCGGCCGAAGCGATTACCAGACGGATCTGTTATCGCCGCGTTTTCTTCTTTCCAGGAGAGGAGAGAAGCTGACCGCAGGGGACACGTTGCAACGCTTTGCGTTGCCCGCGTGTGGGGAAGTGCTGTTGGAAGTAACTCGGCTTTCGGATTGTCCGAGGCCGCAACCTATCGCTTTTTGCACTTGGGGAGAATTGCAATGCAAGCTAAGTTGAATTTTGTGTTCGTGGCTGGTCTTGTAAGCGCTGCTTTCGTTCCGGCTGTTTTCGCGGCGCCGTCCACGAACGTTTACGGATCGTCTTCAGTTCAACAGGTGGGTCCGATGGAAGCCGTGGCACGTGCCGCGTGGCGCGATGACATGGCCAAGATTGCCACGCCAGCGGAAGGTTGCTTCCACGCTTCTTATCCCAGCATCGTCTGGCAGCAGGTTTCGTGCCGCGCCCTGACCGCGACCCACGCGCATCCGCTGCCGCACTACTATCTGTTCGGCGCACCGCAGACCGCCGGCAACGGCAATGACTACACCATCAACACCGGTTCGGCGCTGATCAAGTCGGCCGTGGGTACCTTCCCGACGGTATCGGGCGTTACCTCCGAACAGAGCATTGGCGTTGCGGCATACGGCGACGGCGGCATCCTGGGTGCGAACGAGTACTCGGTGCAGCTCAATACGCAGTTCACCTCCACCACCTCGGCGTGCAAGAGCCATTCTGGTTGCACGGTGTGGCAGCAGTGGGTGTATGCGACGGACTACGAAGAAAATGGCGAAGGCGCCATCTTCATGCAGGACTGGCTGATCGGCTACGGCGGCAGCCGTTGCCCCAGCGGCTTCGGCAGCGACGGTTCGGGCGACTGCTACAAGAACAGCAACGCCGCGCTTCCGCCGGATATCTCGCCGGCCAGCCTGGCCAGCCTGAAACTGACCGCTACGGCCACCTCGGGCGGCAACGACACCGCCGTGGTGACGTATGACGGTGAGGCCTACAGCACCAGCCAGTCCGACAGCACCCTGTATATCTCCAAGGTGTGGAACACCGGCGAGTTCAACGTCGTCGGCAATGCCGGCGGTTCGGAAGCCGAGTTCAACAGCGGCACCACCATCGGTGTGAACCTGGCGGTGAGCGACGGCTCCACCGCTGCCCCGTCCTGCGTGGCCGACTCCGGTACCACCGGCGAGAGCAACAACCTGAACCTGGGCAGCTGCTCTGCCGCAGGTGGCTCGAACCCGTCGATCAGCTTCACCGAATCGAACTGAGCCAAGACTCTCGCCATTCGTGGCGATAAGACTGAAGGACCGGGAGGAGTGATTCTCCCGGTCTTTTTTTGCCGCAGATTTGTCCTTTCCGCCGCATTGGCGGGTAAAGAAATGTAAAGCGTTGCGCAGATCGAACAGGCGCACTGGCCTGTTCGTTACCCCGCAGGGCTCCCATGCAAAACCGGGAGGCATCGAATTGCCTTCAACGGTCGCGATTTCCTTCATTTGCCGGGTCGTGGCATTGCCTTTGCTAGAAAAACCAGGAGTCGGCGATCAGGTGGCTGATAAAAGCCGCCGCACGGCGCCGTGTCATTCAGCCTTAAAGATATTGGTGGAGCTGCCGATGTGCTTGCAGCGAATTCGTGATGGTTTTGTGAATGCGAATCATGCTTGCCGGCGCTGCGACGCCATGCATGCATCGCATTAATGGTTTCACGACATATAAAACGATGTACCTACAACCAAAGCCGCTGTGCAGCCAGGAAAGGCGGATGGCCTGCCAGCGTAGTTCCGGAAGGGGCCGCCCGTTGCCGGACAGGGATGTTGCGTAAAAATTTACGTCAACCAGTTGCGAGCAGCCCGTGGCGGGCTGCACGGCGTGCGCGGCCCGAGTGAATGTCCTGGAAAGAACTCCCTGATCTGCTAGCCGTTGGATTGCTGATCTACGCGTTCATTTCGGTGGCGCGTCCGAGCGGCGGCCTGATGACGCGCCTGTGGTTGGCAGGATGGATATGCGTGGAGTTTCACTTCGCTGCGTACTCCTTCCTCGACGTGCCGGGTACCGGCGGCGTCATCGCGGACATCGCCGGCACCGCTTCGCTGGTCTGGTGCGCGCAGCTCTTTTGTTGGTCGATGGATCCCCAGCCGAAACAATGGGGAGCCGTTGCGCTGTTCTGGGCTGTTTCGTTCGTCTATACGCTTTATATCGGGCTGACCTCGCTGGAGACGATTCCATCGCAGCCGATCATGCAGGCGGCCGCGAGCCTCTTTGCGCTGGTGCCGCTGGCCATTGTCGCGGCCACGCCGCGCGCGCATCGGCCAGCCAGCCGGTGGATCATGGTGGTGGTGAATATCGCCTTGGCCGCAACCTTGATGCGTTGGCAGTTCTCCAAGCACGGCCCCGATCTGATGGGCGTGCTGCCTTTGTTCGCCACCTATTTCATCTGCTGCCTGCAATTTGCGGTATCCAACCAGCGCAGGACGGGCGGATTCGTGGTGACGGTATTGGGCCTGCTGGCCTGGTCGCTGGTATTTCCGGTGGGCATGGTGTTCGACATCTATATGCCGAAGGTCGAGGTAGGGGCGGAAGTGTGGAACCTGCCCAAGTACCTGGTGGCCGTGGGCATGATCCTGCTGCTGCTGGAGACCCAGCTCAAACGCAACCAGCACCTGGCACATCACGATGTACTGACCGGCTTGCCGAACCGGCGCCTGTTCCAGGACCGCATCAGCGGGGCGATGGAGCGCGCGCGGCAACGCCATGGACGCACGGCCGTGCTGGCGATCGACCTGGACGGTTTCAAAGAGGTCAACGACACCCTGGGACACCATGCCGGCGACGAAATGCTGCAGCAGGTTGCCCGTCTGTTCGAGGCGTCCCTGCGGCGCGTGGATACCCTGGCGCGCACCGGTGGCGACGAATTCTCGGTGATTCTGGAAGGCCCCATTACGCGCAAGCAGGCGGCCGAAGTGGCCGGCATGCTCAAGGAACTGCTGCAGGAGCCTCTGCCGGTGGCAGGGCGCAGCATGCAGATCGGTGCAAGCATCGGCCTGGCGATGTTCCCGGACGACGCGCAGACGCCGGACAAGCTGTCCATCCTCGCTGACGAACGCATGTACGCGGCCAAGCGCAATGGCGGCTGTCAGGTGCAGGCCGGCTGAAAACGCGGTTTTCGATCGGCGTAAGCTGGCGCCTCGACCAAACGAGGGGCTGGCGATGAAAGCATCCGTCTTTGTAGGAGTCAGCGTGGATGGTTTCATGGCGCGCCTGGACGGTGCACTCGATTTTCTTCCGGCC
The DNA here is from genome assembly GCF_016904945.1 of Dyella mobilis. Lineage (GTDB taxonomy): Bacteria > Pseudomonadota > Gammaproteobacteria > Xanthomonadales > Rhodanobacteraceae > Dyella_B > Dyella_B mobilis. Next base: position 834,813 of record NZ_JADIKF010000040.1, on the reverse strand, counting down.
GACGGCGGCGAGCCGCACGGCTATGAGGAGTTCATGGCCGGCGTGGACGCGCTGGTCATCGGCCGCAACACCTATGAGACGGTGCTTGGATTCGAGACCTGGCCGTACGCTGAAAAGCCGGTCTTCGTGCTCAGTTCGCACGCGCTGGCCAAGGCGCCGGACGGCGCGCGAATGGAGCAGATGTCGGGACCGCCGGCGCAGATCGCCGCGGCGCTTGCCGCACGCGGCATCGGGCACGTTTATGTGGATGGCGGCATCACCATTCAGGGGTTTTTGCGCGCGGGGTTGATCCAGCGGCTGATCGTTACGCGCGTTCCGGTGTTGATCGGCACCGGAATTCCGCTGTTCGGCGCGACTTCGCGCGATATCGTGCTGAGGCACGTGCTCACGCGCTCGTATGCCAGCGGATTGGTGCAGAGCGAGTACGCGATCGTTGCAGCGGGAGGCGACCCCGGCGGGGCGAGCCATGGCGAACCATCGCCATAGGCCCTTCGGTCGACGTCAGGCGTCGTTTTGCAGATAGTCGATTTTCTTGTGCTTGGGCAGTTGCTTGATTTCCCATTCGGCGCGCGACGCCTGTGCCCGATTGGGGTAGCGGCGCGCGCCGATCAATCGCAAAGGCGGGTGCGAGCGGGTGTAGCGCGCACCGCGCCCTTCCACGTGAGCCTGATAGCGGTTGTCGAGATTATTGGTGACTCCCGCATAGAACGAACCGTCGCGGCACTCGATCAGATACAGGTACCACGGCTTGTCGTTGGCGGTTTCGCTCATGCCGGCGATGGTAGCTCTTGTCAGCGTATGTGCACGATGCTGGTGATGGCGTCGACGTACGAAAGCTTGTCGCTGACCAGCAGCGGCAACAGCGGGGTTACCGACACTTCGTTGGTCTTGGTCCAGCGCAGTTTGCCGCTGGCGTCGTGAAACACCAGGCCGCCGACATCTTGGATCACATACGGTTGGCCATCGACCCGGCCCAGGAACATCATCACGTGGCCGGGAATGTAGATCAGGTCGCCGGTTTGCGCCTGGGCGATGGCCTGCATGCGCGTGGCGTGATTGTCGGCGGCAGTGAATACGCGATGGTGCAAGGCCGGGCTGATGCTTTGGTCGCCGGTATTACGCGGCATCTGCACACCCATGCTGCGGTAGACATCGGAAACGAAACCGCTGCAATCGCGGCCGTTGTACAGGTGTCCCCAGCCATAGCGCTCGCCGAGGAACTTGAATGCCTGGCGCACGATATTGGCCTGGGTCAGCGGCAGATAGTCTTGCGAGCTGTCGAGCGTTCGCTGCAGCAGGGCCGGCTGGAAGCGCAGCGAGCCGTCGTCGGCACGAACCGGCAGCTTCAGCGTCCACGCTTCATAGGGGCCTTGGCCGTTCACCGGTTGATCCGGCGGCAGGTTGTCCAGCGGAATGCGCAAGCCCATGTCCAGTTGCAGCTCCGATACGGCAGGCGCCTCGGGGGTATAGACCGTGCGCACCTTGTCGCCGGTGATCACGCGAGAGGGTGTTTGTGCTGCATAAGCCAGCACTTCGTCGCGGCTGCCTACGGCGATGGCGGAACGCTCCACCCACGCGGCATAGCGTGGACTGACCACGAAGAACCACTGGCCATCGAGGCTGGTGTGCACGATCGCCACCGGATCACCGGGAAAAAGCGTGCTTTCCTGGAAGCGCTCGAAATCTTGCAGCCCTTTGCCGGGAAAGGCGCGCAGGCTGGTCGGGAAATTGCGCAGCGATACGCGGTGAACCACCAGCCCGTAGCGCGCCTGCGACACGGCGGGAACCTGGTCCAGCGCAATGCCGGCAACGACGGCATCGATGGTCGAGCGCGGAATCGGCTGATCGTGTTCGTCGTAAAGCGGTTTGTCGTCGAGCTTGGAAACGTGCTCGATCCACCCCTGGATTTGCGCACGCGTGAGCGCGGGGCCGATCTTGGCGAGGTCATACGTGCTGGTATCGGTCTTGAACAATTGCGCGTTCTGCGCATCGATCTGTGCCTTGCTCAGAATCACCTGGTTTGGCGACGAGAGCTTCGCTACCCAGTAATCGGGTGACAGCATGGCTTCCTGGATACCGATCACGCCTGAAGCGGGAAGGGTGGTGGGAGCGGTCTGGGCGATAACCGTGGAGCAGGCGAGTACCGTAACCACACCGCTGGCCAGGCGTGAAACGAATGTCATGAGAGTCCTTCGATGAAACGTTGCGAGGAAGCTGTGGCGGATCGTCGTTGCTCAGCCGGCGGAATGAACCGCAGCGGCAGTCGCGTGAGCCGCGGCGAGATGTGCGGCGTGCTGCGGAGCGGTCAGCATGGAGCCGACGGTCATCACGCAGATCAGCAGGCAGGCGGCGAACAGGCTATGCAGCATCAGGGTCTCGAATTTCATGGTGGTTCTCCTTGAGTTGAATGATTGAAGCCTTCGATGGGTATGTGGCAAAGGCCGTGCCAAGCATTCAAATCGCTGGAAAACCGCATTGCAGAGCCATTTCTCAAATATCTGCATCTATCAGGGCGACTGTCCGCGGACGTCTCGGAAGTATTTCCGGACATCGCGCGGACAGCGGACAGCGCGTACGCCATCACGAAGCGTTCACGCGCGTGGCTTCAATCCGCGATGGTGTAAGGCTGATCGCTGTGTACGTTGGCGAAGATCAGGAAGCGCAGCACCTTGTGCGCGTCGGCGTTGCGAAAAACGGTGTGCGGCACGCCAGGAAGATCCTGGAAGGTCTCGCCTGCGCGATAAAGCTTCGGCGCATCCTTGCCATAGGCGGATTCGGCCGATCCTTCGAGCACGTAGTTGAGTCCCGCCACGGAATGGTGATGCGGCGGTGCCGACACGCCGGGCTGGTAGACGACCAGGATGACTTCCATCGTTTCGTCCGTGCCCGCAATGGGATGCCGTTCGAGCACGGTGCGGGTTATCGGTGCAACCGGTGCTGCTTGCAACGGAGTTGCGGCGATGAGGAGTGCGGCAATCGCTGTTGGAATGAGCCGATTGCAGCGAGGCGATGTGCGAAAACGTGGCAAGCGCATGACAGGTCCAGTGTGATGGCAGAGAAGACGAGTGTTGTCGCGATCATTTCGCTTTCGATGACGGCGCGGACGAAGTCATCGCCATCGCCTGCTTGCCGACCGCCTTGGCAATCCGTTCGGCCAGGACCGGGTCGGGCACGGCGCGCGCCAATGTCACGCCGCCGGAAAGCAGGGCGAGCAGGGCAATGGCTCTCTCGTCGCGCTCGTTGGCGGTGCGATGGCCCAGGCCCGAAGACACCTCATCGATGAGCCGCAGCAGTTCTTCTTCGTAAGCGTGGCGGGTATCCGGATCGGCCCGTGTCATCTCGGGAGAAAACGTAGGCAAGGCGCAGGCTTCGCCGATGTCGCAGGTGCGCTTGGCCCCCAGGTATACGTCGACGAAGGTCTTGAGCCAGCGCTTGCCGCCCTCCGCTTTCAAGCCGGCGATGGTAAGGCGGAATTCTTCGAGTCCTGCCAGCACCACGGTGCGAAAGGCTTCGCTCTTGGATTTGAAATGGCCGTAGAAGGCGCCGTTGGTGACGCCGGCTGCCTTGGTGAGGCCTTCGATGCCGGAGCCGCCGTAGCCTTCGCGACGGAAGACGCGGGCGGCGGCGTCCAGGATGCGCGTGCGGGTTTCTTGCTTGTGCTCGGTCGAATAGCGCATGCGAATGTCCATTAAAGAGTGATCACTCTCTTGTATAGAGAGTGATCGGTATGTATTGTATAGAGAGTGGCTGGTTTTTATAGCACGGCCGGCCACCCCGCCAACCTGAGGATTTCATCATGCCGATCACGCTAACCGTGCCCGAGGGCTTGTTGTCTGCCAAGGCTGAGGCCGAGGTGTTTGCCGAATTGACCCGTTCGTTGCTCGGGATTGCCCAGCTCAGCGGCAATCCCTTCATGACTCCCAATGTCGTCGGCAGCTTGCAGGTGCTGCCCAAGAACCACGTCTTTGCGGGCGGCAAGCCTGCGCCGGCCGCGTTTGTCGAACTGAAGCTGCCGGAGATTGCGCTGGCCCGGCCCGAAGACAAGCAGGCGTTTATCGAAGCGGCGACCGCCGCCGTGGAACGCGCCGCGGAGGGGCGCCTGCAACGCGATCACATCTGGACAAACATCGTTTATGTCGAGGAGGGATCGTGGGGCGCTGCCGGGTTGGCGTATGACAACGCCAGATTGATCGGCGCCATCCAGGCGGCGGCCGCGTCGCCGGCGAACGCCTGAGCAAGCGCTGGGTTGCATGGCGGCGGGCAATGCGAGGCATTGCCCGCCGGAATCGTTCGGCGCAAGCAGCGCGACGCGGGCGCGTGACGATGCGGTGAATTTGTCGGCCTCCGGCGAAATGATGCAGAATCGCGGCATCGTTCACGAGGGTAGGCGTATGCGAAGCGGATTCGCAGTTCGTGTTGCGGGCTCGCTGGCATGTCTGGTTTTGTTGACGGCCTGCGGAGAACGCGTGGTGAAGGAGCAGGCGGCCGCCTCGTTTGTCGATACGTCGCGCCAGGCCATCGCATCGACCCAGCAGTTCTACCAGGACCTGGTAAGCGCCAACGATGCCTACAACGATTTTCGTTGGGCGGTCGATGCGCAATGTCCGGTGCTTTCACCGGGCGAGCAGCGCACGGCGCCGGGCATCGACGACCCCACGGCACTTCCCTTGGCGATCGAGCAGTTGCCATCGGGCAGAGCGCGCGCGCTGCCTGCCGCTTGCCAGGCTTACGCAGCGCAGTCCTGCAGGCATGAATCGGCAGGAGCGCTACGCTGCCATCCCCTGGCCGGAACGGTCGCGGCAAACGGCTTTTTTTGCCCAAGCCAGGCGGCGCAGCGTTGCGCGGCGGCATTGACGATGCAGGATTGGAAGCGGGTATCTCCCTATACCGACAATCCGCTCAAGCCCGACTTCCAGTACATATCGCTGGCCAGCAGCGATTTTGCCGCGGACACCGAAAGCATCCGGATTCTTACCCGATACCTGGATTCGCTGGCTGCGCTGACCGGACACCCGGGGCAGGATGTTGCACCGGAGCTTGGCGAAGAGGCCAAGCGGTTGCAGACCTTGGGCGAGTCGCTCAAGTCCAAACCCAAGTCTGTAAAGGTCAAGGCGGCGGACGCGGACCACGACCAGGCATCCAGCGGGACGACTGGCGGCAGTGGCCTGGCCGCGCCGCTTTCTTCGCTGGCCGGCGGTATCCAGTCGGTGATTGCACAGGGCGGTTCGACGCCCGCGGTAACGAGGATGCTGAGTCAGCCGCAGTTGCAAAGCCAGGTCAGCGATGCGATCGGCCAGCTCGCCCGGGCCGTCGACGAAAAATTCTGCACGACGCAGCCCGTCGACGCCTTGCGCAGCGCTGCGGATATCAAGAACTACCTGAGCTTCGGCTACGGTCCCAACGACCTCGCCGCACGCGAAGCCCTGGTCAAACAGGCGGTGAGTTACCAGGCGCTGGTGGAATCCAATCTGGGCGCGTGCCGTCGTGTGCAGCAGGCCAATGCATCGGGGGATTATCGTCCGGCTTCGCCCGCGGCGACGTTGCTGATCGGCATCAAGCAGGCGAACGACGCATTGGTCAAGCAGATCGTCGATGGTCAACTCACCGATGCGCAGCAGAAAAAGGCCCGGCAGATCAGCCTGGATGAGTTCAAGGCAGCCGTGCAGGACGCAGTCGATCTGGCCACGGCACTGAAGGGCCTGTGATGGCTTGCATCACTACACGTGGGATGAGCGACGATGACTACGCGTGACACGACCGAAGGCCTCTCCGGCCTTTCCCATCAGGTTGGCGCTTGCACCACCGAGTGTACGAATGCTGCGGGCAGGGCGGTCGATACGCATCTGCAAACGCGACTGGCCAGTCTCGCCGGGCAGGTGGATGCGATGGCGTTGCGTATCGACGCTTACGCGCATGCCGGCAAATCCACGGCTTCTTCGACGGTCGTGGCCTTGACGCAACAGGCCGTGGCGGCCGCCGCCGCGATGCGCAATGCGCAAGGCGATGACGGCATCTACCAGGCGATGCCGTTGATGCAACAGCTGTTCGGTGCGCTGGAACAGGCCTTTCCCGCGCTTTCGTAGCAGTGGTTCTACAAGGTCCTGGCCGATGCCGGGGCGCGTATGTCGCGCAGCATCGAAAGCAAGGTATTGCCGTTGATCAATTCGATCGGCTTGCCGTGGACGAATCGCTGCGCATCATCGGTATAGCTGCCGATGGCGATGATCTTCACTACGTCCGCGTGGTGATGAACCAGCAAGCCGTACATCTCCCGCACCCATTTCACATCTACCAGCTTGGTGCGCCATTGCCGGCATTGCACCAGGGTCATCATGCCGTCCTTGTGCAGGATCAGGTCGACGCCGCCATCGCCGTCGCTGAGGCCGATCTCGCGCACGCTGTAGCCCTGGCGGCGGAAAGCTTCGCTGACCAGCATTTCGAATTCGCGCCAGTCCATCGTGCTCAAGACGCCCACGCCGCTTTGCATACCGCGCAGGTGGCGCCGCCGCCGCTCGTCCAGGAAGGAAATCAACGCAGCCAGCCAGCAGGCGCCCAGCAGCAGCCAGGCGATGGGTGCATACGTGCTATCGGCGAGCGTGCCGTCCAGGGTCTGACCAACCGAACCGCCGAACGTCGCCACGCACCAGCCCACGCCGTAGCGCACGGCCACGTAACTGGTTACGCCGAGCACGATGCCTGCAGGCCATGGCAGCCCGGAGACCATCTGGATGCCGCTGTCTTTGCGCCTTGCCACCGCTCCCCCTGAGCGCCAGATCGCACGGATGGCCGGGGCCGTCGCGCGAGGGTTGTCTCGACGTAGTGTCTTCAACCAGAGGTAAGCAGGAAGCGCGCCAATGAGTGATTGAGGACTGGCCGGCCGCGGTGCTCGAACCGGTCCCCGGAAGTGCCTGTTTTCCAACGCATCGACCCGGATGCAAACGAGGCGTGGCGAGTCAATGACGATTTGTGCGACTGACTCGCCGCGTCACCTGACGCATTGGGGAAGGGCACGAGCAGTTGTGTTGCTTACGCGGAAGTGACGATCGAAGCGAGAAGTTCGATGAAACGAATTTTGTCAACGCCTCTTCCACGGATGTGAGTGCTGCGTGATGAAAGGACGAGCGAGCACGTGTTGCGGTTGTGGCGGGCTGCGGATACCGAAAAAACTAGAGCGCAGCGTTGAGCCGCCGCAGGGCGATGCCCAGCGCAATGCGATAGCTCGCCACCGTATCGCCGTTGATCACCACGGTTGCCAACGGTGCCTGGTGTGCCTGCTCCAGCGCGGCATCGCAATCGTCCTGCACTTCGATATAAGGCATGTCCAGCGCATCGAGCGCGTCACTCAGTCCGGACTCGGGATGAGCATGGGCTTGCTCTGCCAGCTTGCCGGGGGCCAGCAGCATGAATTCGGTGGACTGCGGTTTTGCCGTGCGAATGCGTGCCACGAATTCGCGCATGCCGTTGCAGGTACATACCTCCACCGTGCGTCCTGCCGACAAGGCGAGCTGCTTCAGGTGGCCAAGCAAATCCTGGCTGAGGGAGCGGGCCGTGGCGTGTGGCCCTTGGATGATCATGATGGTCACGGTAGCGATGCTCGTCGGGCTGCCTCGGAGTGACGCATGGTCGCGTCGGGCGGGGTAAAAGAGCTATGCGCACGGCAGGCCCGCCGCGTAAATTCTTCGCAATTTATTTTCGGCGGGGTGCGCTTTTTTCCGGAAAGGGAGGATAATGCCGCGCATTGGCGAAGCATTCGCCCATTCGCGCCTACTGCGCAAAGCAAAGAGCCGTGAACCAGCCATCCTGACGCTGAGCTTTCCTGGCAACGCCGCGCCTCGCGCGCCACTCCCGTTTGAGCCAAGATGCCTCCCATCCAAGGGGGAAGCCACGCATATGTCCGCACCTGATCAGGTCCGCTCCGGCAACTGCCGTCTACCTGCGGTGAAGATTGCCCGGCCCTGAGCCGCTGAGCCTGTAACGCTTCGAAATCCGCAGCCGGACTGCCCGCCGTGGCGGACCTTGCTGCACGTACTTTCACTGCACCTGTAATGGAGAAGATCCATGCTTAATCTGCCGGCCAAGGATTTGCGCGGTTTTTCGGGTCGTTTCGGCGTTGGCGGCTTGCTTGTCGTCATCGTCGTGATCGCGTTGCTGTTAAACAGCGTTTTCGTGGTCTCGCCCAGCGAGGAGGCTGGCACGCGGTGGATGGGCGGTACGCCCATGACCAGTGTGCCGCTGACCACGGGCGTGCATTTCAAGGTGCCGTTCTTCGAAAGCGTCGACCGGCTGCAGACCAGTCGTTCGATCTATACGCTCAACGGACTCGACGTCTACACCAACGACAACCAGAAGGTGACGATCGACGTCAGCCTCATCTACCAGATTCCAAGCTCTGCCGTGATGAACTTGCTGTATCACGTAGGCCGCGCGGGTGCGGTGGATATTGAAGCGACCATCCTGCCGGTGGTGAGGGACCGCGCCTTGGCGGCATTCGCGCAGTACAACACGCTGACCATTTCAGACCAGCGCGCGCAGATCACCGCGCAGATGCGCAAAGACATCAGCGAAGCATTGCTGCGCTTGTTCGACGTGGAGGTGATTGACGTGCAGCTGGTGGGAATCCATTACTCGCCGGTGTTCGACCAGTCCATCGAGGAAGCCGTACGTGCAAAAAACCTGGCGGTGCAGGCGGAAAACACCGTGGCGCAAAAGAAATACGAAGGCGAGCAGAAAACCGTGACGGCCAACGCCGAAGCGACCGCTGCGGTGGAACGCGCCAACGGTGAAGCGCAGGCGACGGTGCTGCAGGCACAGGCGCAAGCCAAGGCGATCCAGACGGTAGGCGACGCGCTGAAGAACAATCCGGAATACGCGCATTTCTACGGATTGCAGCACTGGAATGGCGCGCTGCCGCAAGTCGTGGGAAGCGGCTCGATGCCGATGATCGACCTGAGCAAGGGGCAGGATTCGAGCAAGTAACGGGAGCTGAAACGCGCATTCCGTTTCGGTCGATCCGCTCCCTCCACACGAGGGAGCGGATCGCGCAGAGGGAGATGCTTACTTGCCCGCCGCGTAATCGAAGGGTTCGCGCCCCGGCGGAACGGGAACGGGGCGGGCGCCCGAGGCACTGGTGCGCGTAGCGCTGCCGGAGGGCGATATGTTGATCACCACGCGATTGCGGCCGTCGCGCTTGGCGCGATAAAGCGCTTCGTCAGCAGCGATCAACAGCAGATGCAGGTCGTGGCCGTGGTGAGTTGTCGAGGCGATGCCGAGGCTGACCGAAATGGGGATGCATTCGTCTTCCTCCCGCGAGCAGGTATAGATGGCAAGGCGGATCTGCTCGGCGCGCTCGATCGCCACTTCGGCGCTGCAGTCGGTCAGCAGGATGCCGAACTCCTCGCCGCCCAACCGGCCGAAGATGTCGTTGGAATGCAGGTAGCGCTGGCATATCGCGACGGCGTGGCACAGCACCTGGTCGCCGGCTACGTGGCCATGGGTATCGTTGATGGCCTTGAAGTGATCGAGATCGATCAGCAGCAGGCTGGCCGGTTGCGTGGACTTCGCCGCAAAGCGCAGCGCCTGTTCCGCCTCGTGGACGAAGTGCTGGCGGTTGTAGATATCGGTCAGCCCGTCGTGGTGCGCCATGCGCATGAAGCGAAGCTGTGAGCGTTTGAGGCGATAAAGCCACAAAACGATCGAGGCAAGCACGGTAAGCAGCAGGGCGATATACAGGCGGCTGGCTTCCACCGCCTTGTGGTCCAACGCCTGCTGCAGTTCAAGAATCTGGTTTTGCTTGCTGAGCGAATTCAGCTCTACTTTCTTGGCCTCTACCTGCTGCTTGACGAGTTGATAGGCAAGCGCTTTTTCTCGTACGTCGTCCAGGCGAGTGTTGTCCGTGCTCATGTACTTTTCGTGGTACACAAGGGCCTCGCTCAGATTGCCTTTCTCCCGGGCGATCTGGTAGAGCAGTTGATAGGCCTTGCTCAGTGCCGCTACATAATCGGCTTTAGAAGCAACGTCAACGGTTGCCGTGGCATATTTTTCCGCCAGGGACGCGTCATTTTGCTTCCAGTACGCTTCCGCGAGCAGATCGTCGTACCCGGCGATCACTTCCGGATATTGGAGCTTCGACACTTCGGTGTAGGTGCCTTGCAGCAATGCAATGGCATCGGTGAGCTTGCCCTGCTCAACTTCAATGCTCGCTATGTCCTTGCGCAATCTATCGGCTATGAGCAAATGGCCAGCCGCTATGCACGTTTGGACGCCACCCTGAAGTTGTGAGAGCAGTGACTCGGTATGTGGCCCTTTGAGGAACTCGGTATCAAGTTTGATGTTGTTTCCGATGCAGCTGTAATCGTTTGCAGCAGGAATCTGCATGAGCTGCTCGGCATAACTTATGGCGAGATCGTACTGTCCTGCTTCCGACAATAGCTGTGCGGCTTCTGCCAGGACGTGCTGGCGTGTGCTGTTGCGGACGATGTGAGGAAGCTCATCGAGTGCCTGGTCAAGATAAGAGAATGCCTCCTCGTAGTGATGGCTGTTGGACAGGATGTTGATGATGGTCGCCCTGGCCTGTTCCTGCAGATCGTCGTCGGATGCCTGCTTTATTACATCGCCAAGCAACCGGAGTGCTTTGTCATTCTGGCCGACATAGGTCGCCTGCCAGCCCTCCAGGTAGCGAAGATGCCATTTGTCCGTTTCAGACAGCGTGGACGACCGATTTTCGAGCTGTGCAATCAGTTTTACGTAGCTGGCATTGTCAACCAGCTTGATTTCATCGGCGCGGGCGAAAAGCCGCGCCGTATCGTCGGGAGTGGCGTTGGCGGTGGCGGTGGCGCCAATCGACGCACAGATAAACGTGCTCAGCAGCGCCGTGACTGCCAAGCACGTGTAACGCGTGGCGCCTCTAGCAGGCATTTTCCGTGCTACGACTGGCTGCGCGACGATGTGAAAGACGATCCGCCGATCTGATTTGAAGATTTGTTTCCGGCGGGATTTGCCTTGTCGTTCTCTTCGTCCTCTTCCTCGCCCGGTGCGGGTGTCGGAGCCGGCGTCGGCTTCGGCTTCGGTATCTCGTGTGGCGTCGGCGAAGGCGAAGGCGAAGGCGTCAATATCGAGTTGCTCGTTTTTGCCTGCCCCAGCAGTGCACGTACCAGCGCCGCATTTTCGGCCAGGATGGCGTCGCTCATTGGGCCTGCGATATCTGCCTGGATCAGGGCCAGTTCGACCTCATCCCTGGAGGCGTGTCGCAAACGCGCATCGCTCCCCATTTTTTCCAAAAAATCGACCACGGTGGACATTCAGGCAACCCCCTGTTGAGCTACAGCAATTTGACATTATCCCTGCTGCGCCGCTCCTCCGAATCCTGGAACGGCGGCGGGCCAGCGCCCATCATAGCTCGGCACGAGCTTCGGCACGTGGCACTGTGCCGAAGGCAATAGGCGGACCACTTTGCGGCGTGATCTCGAAGTGGTCGTTCACGATTGTGAAAAGCTAATCCTTGCTGGCTACTCAACCTGAAAGGAGCGTCCCCAGTTCGCTGTCCAGCGCGTGCAGCTGCGCCAGGACGCCGGGGTCCATTTCCATGCCGCGTGCGGGTGGAATGGCCAGTGTGTCCGTCATGCCGACTTCCGCCCGGGGCAACATTTCGAGCGCCAACCGCTCGATACGCGGCGTTTGAATGGGCAGGGTTGCAGCCTGGTAAATAATGACCTCGTGATCCAGTGGATAGTCGCGCGCCAGGATTTCCACCAATACCTGCCTGTAGGCGGGCCCGGTGGTAGTGCGGAGGTTGGTCTTGTCGCCGGCCAGGCCTATCTGCCACAGGATCAGCCAGGCGCTCGGATCGATGCGCCGCCGGTAAAGCATGAATTGGCTGGTTTCGTAGTGCTGGCAGCCGAAAGTGGCAGGATCTATGCCGATGTCGGCATATAAACAGTCCTCAGAGGAGATGCCCGGCTCCATCTGCGCCGGAAAGCCTTCGCTGCGAGCCGTTTCGACGGCTTTGTGCGGCGCCCAGGCGAAAACGCCGGGATGGCCGTAAAACACTCCGCAAACGCGCTTGCCGGCACGGACCTCGGTCATCATGGCCTCCACCATTTCCCGGTAGGTATCTAGGCGTGATTTACCTTCCGCGTAATAGGGCTGCAGGCTGCGCGTGTCCGGGTTCATGCCTTTGAGCCACAGCTCGACCACGCCATCGGAGACCCCCATGAACACCACGTCGGCCTGCTCGATGTGGCTGCGGGCCAGTGCGCCGATGTGCGAACCCAGGGTGATGCCGATGCCCACGCAGGCCAGGCTGCCTTTGGATGACGGTGCTTGGTTCAATCGTTTCTCCCCCGAACGGCTAGCGGCGAAGTATTGCCCGATAATCGTTGCCGGTCGAGTTGCCCGGACATCCTGGGAAGTGCTGTGAACGAGCCGGATGCGTATCTCAACCTGGATGTCTTGCATGAGCCTCGCCGAGGGCGGACTTTTGTCTACGTGCTGCCAAGCATGGGAGAAGACCTGACCAAGGTGGGCTTTACCCATGACCCCGTCCAGCGCTTCCGCAGCTTTCATCCGCGCTTCTTCGCGCTGTTCGACCTGGAGCAGGGGATGCTGATCGAGACGCGTGCACTGCGCGATGCGCGGCGCGTGGAGCGACTGCTGATCGAACGCTGGCCGGAGCATCGGGCCAGCGCTCCGTTATTGGTGTCGGAGGCGGCGGGAGGGCATACCGAGTGGTTTCGCGGCATCGCCGGCGAAGTCGGCGCCTTTGCTGGCCGGATTGCCGAGCGCTATGGATACGACGTGCACGCGCCGTTGCGAGCCTGGTTTCATCACCGTTTTACGGAGCGCGCCGATGCGCTCTATGAGTGGTCATCGCGCTTGCTGGACCTGATCGAGTGGCAGGCGCTCAATCTGCCGGTGCAGGCGCGCGATGCTCGTCCCGCGAAGGTCCTGGCCGATACGCTCGATGCCTGCAAGGCGGTAGGCATCGATCTTTCCGGGCTGGTATCGCCCAGCGTGCTGGAATGGCACGAATGCGGTGGCACAATCCCCAGGCGTTGCTGACACGACGGTGTCAGCAGCAGGCCCCCAAGCTACGCCTACCTTCCTGTTGCGAGCCATGGACATGTCGCCTTCGACCCTCACTCTTTACGCTACCCGCGCCGGTTTCGGCATGCCCGATACCAGCCCGTTCGTGATCAAGACCGAAGTGCAGCTGAAAATGGCCGGATTGGCTTACCAGCGGGAATCGTGCATTCCGCCGCAGGCGCCGAAGGGCAAGGTGCCCTACATCGTCGACGATGGCGAGGTGGTTGCCGATTCCACTTTTATCCGCGAACACCTGGAACGCAAATACGGGATCGACCTGGATGCCGGGCTGGATTCGCGCCAGCGCGCGGAATCGTGGGCGATCGAGCGCCTGCTCGAAGATCACCTGTACTTCGCCATGGTCTGGTTCCGCTGGATCGTTCCGGAGAATTTCGCCAAGGGACCGGCGCGCTTTGCCGACTTCGCCCCTGAAGCCGAACGCGAGCAACTGCGCCAGCAAATGCAGGCGCGCAAGCAGGAGGATATGCGCGCGCACGGCATCGGGCGCCACTCCGCCGAGGAGATAGCCCGGCTGGGCGAGCGCTCCATCGAGGCTGTGGCGCAGTGGCTCGGTGGCCGCCGTTACCTCATGGGCGAGCGGCCCAGCAGCGTGGACGCCACGGCATTGGGCGTACTCGCCTCGGTACTGACCCCGTTCTTCGATACGCCCTTGCGGCAGGCCGTTCTGGCCCGCTCGAACCTGGTGGCCTATGTGCACCGGATGATGGGGCATTACTACCCCGATCACGTATGGGAGCCGGTGCTGAATGCCCAGACAGCATGAAGCTGCGCCGCTCGTGGACGGCGAGTAACATGACAGGCTCGTCGGTAAGTTTCAGGAGGCTCCCATGGCCACCGGTTGGGCTGGCGATGGCGCCGTGCAGGACCAGATCGACGCCACGGTCAACGATGCCGTCCAGCGCGCCAGGCGCCAGTTGAAGAAAGGCCCTGGTTTGACGCATTGCCAAGAGTGCGATGCGCCCATTCCCGAAGCACGGCGCAACGCCGTGCCCGGGGTGCGCCTGTGCGTCGCATGCCAAGAGGCACAGGATGCCGAGCGTACGGCTGCGCTCTATAACCGGCGTGGCAGCAAGGACAGTCAACTTCGTTGAGCAATGGAGCTTCGATGACGGAAAGAGCACGGGAACTGGCCGGCAAGCTGATTCGCAATTTCAATGCAGCGAGCACGGTGCGCGAAACGCGCGATCCGCTTTACGACACGGTTTGCGCACGCCTGGGTACCGGCACCGCGGCGAGCAAGCTGGGTGCATCCATCGATACGGTGGCGCCGGGCAAGCGGTCCTGCCCATATCATTTTCATTACGCGCAAGAGGAAATGTTCATCGTGCTGGAAGGCTCGGGAAGCTTGCGCGTGGCTGGAGAGTTGCTGCCGATCGGTTGCGGCGACGTGATCTTCATTCCGCCGGGGCCCGATTATCCGCATCAGATCATCAATACCTCCGATGCGCCGCTGAAATACCTGTCGATCAGCACGCGTGAGACACCTGAATTGGTGGAGTATCCGGATTCGGGCAAATATTCAGCTATTGCCTACCAACCGGATGCGACACGCGTAAGTGTGGTGCAACGCGCTGAAAACGGTCTCGATTATTGGGACGGCGAACCTTAAGGGAAGCTCACAGGCAGCGACGGCGTAGACGCGCTGATGACAAAATTCCGCGTCGCTTGGTGATAGGCTGGGTTCTTCCCCTTCCAGCGAGGAGCCGTCCATGGACGTCAGCTTCAAAAATTGGGGTGAGGCTGTTGCGTTTGTCTCTGCACGCACTGACATGGCGCTTGAAGGCCTGATGGCGTTGAGTGCGCAACAGATGGTGGATCAACAAGTGATTGCTGCGCTGCTGGCATCGCATTCCCATCTGCGGGACGCGGCCGATACCTGGCGGCAAATGGCCTCGGCGACGCTGCCGATCACGCTGGTACGCAGTCTGCAGGACGACCAGCCAGAGTCGGTGCGCGAGGTGTATTCGGAGCGCATCGCGTATTGGGAAAGCGTTTTTCGCCGGGCCATCCCCGCCAGCGAATGAGGCAAAACGCAGGCAAATCATCGGGCAGGCGTGCATGAGCAAGTGGGGCATGCAACCATATGGCACTGCATCCCCTTTGCCGTATTCGCCACCATGCATGATTCATTACGACGCGTTATCGCGTCTGTCGTTTTGCTGATCGCCGCCAGTGCATCGCTTGCGCAAACGCCGCGGACTGTCCAGGTGCAAGACCTGACCTGGACGGAGCTGCGCGACCAGGTTCGCGCGGGCAAGACCACGCTCATCATTCCCATCGGCGGCACGGAGCAAAGCGGGCCGTACGTGGCAGTGGGCAAGCACAACGTGCGTGCGCAATACCTCGCCGACGCGATCGCGCAAAAGCTGGGCAATGCGCTGGTGGCACCGGTGGTTGCCTACGTGCCGGAGGGCGGCTATGCGCCGCCGACTTCGCACATGCGCTTCCCAGGTACCATCACCATTCCCGACGACGTCTTCGAAAAGCTGCTGGAGTCGGCGGCCAACAGTTTCGCCGTGCACGGCTTTCGCAATATCGTTTTCCTGGGCGATCACGGCGGTTACCAGAAAGACCTGAAGCTGGTGGTGGATCATCTCAACAAGACCTGGGCCGGTACCAACGCGCGTGCCTTCCTGCCGCCGGAGTATTACCAGGCTTCTTCGGAAGGCTTTGCCCAGATCCTGCGCCAGCGCGGCTACCGCGACGACGAAATTGGCACGCATGCCGGCCTGGCCGATACCTCGCTGCAGCTTGCCGTTGCACCGCAAATGGTGCGCCTGAATGCGCTCAAGGCCAGCCCGAAACTGGGTGCGGCCGACGGCGTGTATGGCGGCGATCCGCATCGTTCCAGCGCCGAACTCGGCCAATTGGGGGTCGATGCTATAGTTTCGCGCACGGTCGACGCCATCCGGAAAGATACGGCGGGGCGCTGACGCCGACCGGCTGAAAACAAATCCGTTGTCTTCTCTACCTAGGGAAATTGCTGTGAAATCTGATCGTTTTGGGCGTCTTGCCTCGTTTGCCGGTGCCGTGCTGGCAGGTCTGTGTATCTCTGCCGCCGCCGTGGCGCAAACGGTAACCACCGTTCCCGGCATGCCGCCGGTGACCAATCCCAGCGACATGTACAGCAACGCCGGCAGCAACATGTTCAGCCCGGCGGTGAAGGGCGCCTTGACGCGCATCTACGTGCCCAACCTGCGCTCCAACGATGTCTACGTGATCGATCCGACCACCTTCACCGTGGTCGACAAATTCAAGGTCGGCCGCAGCCCGCAGCACGTGGTGCCGGCGTGGGACCTCAAGACGCTGTGGGTCACCAATAACGCCGAAGGCCGCAACGACGGCAGCCTTACCCCGATCGACCCGATGACCGGCAAGCCGGGCAAGGAAGTGATGGTCGACGATCCGTACAACATGTACTTCACGCCGAACGGCCAGGAAGCGATCGTGGTCGCCGAAGCGCATGCGCGCCTGGATTTCCGCGATGCGCACACCATGGCGCTGAAGCACAGCCTGGAAGTGCCCGAATGCAAGGGCATCAACCACGCCGATTTCTCCATCGACGGCAAGTACGCGATCTTCACCTGCGAATTCGGCGGCAAGGTGGCCAAGATCGACATGGTCAACCAGAAGGTCGTGGGCTACCTCGAATTGCACAAGGGCGGCATGCCGCAGGACATCCGCGTCTCTCCGGACGGCAAGGTGTTCTATGTGGCCGACATGATGGCCGACGGCGTGTTCCTGATCGACGGCGACAGCTTCACCAAGATCGGTTTCATCAAGACCGGCATCGGTACCCACGGCGAATACCCCAGCCGCGACGGTACCAAGCTGTATGTCGCCAATCGCGGCTCGAACAAGGTGCACGGCCCGCGCAACGGCCCGGGCAGCGTGTCGGTGATCGATTTTGCCACGCGCAAGGTCGTCGCCAACTGGCCGATCCCCGGTGGCGGCAGCCCGGATATGGGCAACGTTTCCGCCGATGGCAAATGGTTGTGGCTGTCGGGCCGCTTCGATGACGTGGTGTACGCGTTCGACACGGCCACCGGCAAGGTGAAGATCGTCAAGGTCGGCATGGAGCCGCACGGCCTGGCCGTGTGGCCGCAGCCCGGCCGCTACTCGCTGGGGCATACCGGCATCATGCGTTGAGTTTGAGATGCAGTGGAAAAGGGCCGGTTTACCGGCCCTTTTTTATTGCGCGTCGCATGAGTCAAGCGGCGAAGATGTGCAACGCCGCGTACTGCAGCAGCATGATGGTCTTGCCGTCGCAAATTTCCCCGCGCCACACCATTGCCATCGCTTCGTCGAACGGCAGCTCCATCACTTCGATGTCCTCGCCTTCGTCTTCGAGGCCGCCGCCTTGGCCGACTTTTGAACCGGCATCGTATTCGGCGACGAAGAAGTACAGCTTTTCCGTTACCGAGCCAGGGCTCATGAAAGCCTCGAACACCTTGCGAACCTCGCCCACGCGGTAGCCGGTTTCTTCTTCGGCTTCGGCGCGAATGCGCTGCTCGGGTGAGGCCTGGTCGAGCAGGCCGGCAGGTGTTTCCACCAGCATGCCGTGGTGGCCATTGACGTAGGCGGGAAAGCGGAACTGTCGAACCAGCACCACGCGGCGAGAGGCAAGCTGGTACAGCAGCAGGGTGGCGCCGTTGCCGCGATCGTAGGTTTCCCGCTGCTGGCGTTGCCAACTGCCGTCGGCGCGCAGGAAGTCGAAGGTGGTTTTCTTCAACAGGTACCAGTCGTCGGAAAGCACCTGGCTCGAAATCAGGCGTATGCGTTCGGCGGTTTCGCTCATCGCTGGGGTCCTGGGGGAGGGGTTGCTAAAAACGGTATCGTGCAATATCGTGCATTGTCAATGAATATCGTGCAAACGCCATGCTGACCAGTCATCGAAAACAAGCCATCCTGGCTGCGTTGCAGCGGGATGGGCAGGTGGTCGCCAAGGTTCTGGCTGAGGCTTTTGACGTCTCAGAGGACACCGTTCGGCGCGATTTGCGCGAACTTGCGGCGGAGGGTCTGCTGCAACGGGTGCATGGCGGGGCCTTGCCTTCCTCGCCGGCCGCCGGCGATTTCGTGCAAAGACAGCAGATCAGCGTCGATGCCAAATCAGCCATCGCACGCGCAGCGGCCAGCCTCATTTCATCGGGACAGGTGGTGATCCTGGACGGGGGAACGACCTGCGTACAGCTGGCCGGGCAGCTTCCCGAGACGCTGCGGGCGACGGTGGTGACGCACAGCCCCAGTGTCGCGGTGGCGCTGGTCGATCACCCGGGTGTCGAGGTGGTGATGATCGGCGGACGCCTGTTCAAGCATTCCATCGTGACGGTAGGTGCGGCGGCGATCGAAGCCATCGGCCACATCCGCGCCGATATCTACTTCATGGGTGTTACCGGGGTGCATGCCAGCGAAGGCTTGAGCACGGGTGACCTGGAGGAGGCGTACGTGAAACGCGCGCTGGTGGCGCGTGCCGCGGAAGTGGTGGTGTTGGCTTCGGCGGAGAAGCTCAATGCCGCGTCGCCTTATGTGATTGCGGAGGCGACTGCTGCCACGACTTTGGTGGTGGACGGCGATACGCCCGAGGCGGTGACCGATCCGTTTGCGAAGCTCGGTATTGCGATTCTGCGTGCCTGAGCGGTCGGCAATCCCGCCGGGCGGGAATGACGACTCTGCACGAAGTGTTATCGAAGTGCGCTGAGCTGCTCAGGATTCGACGACGTCGAAATGCACGTCCGGACTCACGTCCGCGTCGTAATCGATGTCTTTGCGATCGAAGCCAAACAGCTTCAGGAACTCGTGCTTGTAGCCGGCGTAGTCCGTGTCCTGCCACAGGTTTTCGGTGGTGACGGTGGGCCACAGCGCCTTGCATGCCTGCTGCACGTCATCGCGCAGTTCCCAGTCGTCCAGGCGCAGGCGGCCTTCCTGGTCGGTTTCCGGCGCCTTGCCGTCCTGGCGATACAGGCACTGATGGAACAAGCGGTTGATCTGCTCGATGGTGCCTTCGTGGATGCCTTTTTCCTTCATGATGCGGAACACCATGGAGACATACAGCGGAATCACCGGAATGGCCGAGCTGGCCTGGGTGACGACGGATTTCATCACGCCGACATAGGCGTGCAGGCCTTCGGCGGCATGGCGCGTGCGCAGTTCGCGCGCAGTGTTGTCCAGATGCTGCTTGGCCTGGCCCAGCGTGCCGTGCCAGTAGATCGGCCAGGTGATTTCGGTGCCGACGTAGCTGTAGGCGATGGTGGTGGCGTCCTTGGCCAGCACGCCGGCCTTGCTCAGCGCGTCGATCCACAGCGCCCAGTCTTCACCGCCCATCACGGTGACGGTGTCCTTGATTTCCTGCTCGGTGGCCGGCTCGACCGTGGCCTGCACGACGGTGTCGCGGTTGGTGTCGACCGACGATGCCGTGAAGGTGTTGCCCATGGTCTTCAGTGCCGAGCGCACCACTTCGCCGGTATCGGGCAGCTTGCGCACAGGCGATGCCAGCGAATAGACCACCAGGTCGATCGGGCCGCCCATTTCGTTCTTGATCACTTCGATCGCGCGCTGGCGGGTCTCGTGCGAAAAGGCATCGCCGTTGATCGAGCGGCTGTACAAGCCGGCCTGCTTGGCGAGCTTGTCGAATGCGGCCGAGTTGTACCAGCCGGCCGTGCCGGGCTTGGCCTCGCTGGAAGGCTTTTCAAGGAACACGCCGAGGGTGGCGGCGCCATGGCCAAAGGCGGCCGTGATGCGCGATGCCAGTCCGTAGCCGGTCGAGGCGCCGATCACCAACACCCGCTTGGGGCCGGCCGCGAAGGCGCCGCTGGCCTTGGTGATGTCGATTTGTTCCTGCACGTTTTTCTCGCAACCGAGCGGATGCGCCGTAATGCAGATAAAGCCACGAACCTTGGGATGGATGATCACGAAGAGCCCTCACGCGACGACAAGCCGCGTATTGTAAAGGCAGGGACGAACATTCGCTGGCGAAGGGCGCGCGGCACCCTGTTTCGTGGGAAGCAGGGGCCGGTTGGCAGGGTGAGCTCAGGCCCCGTCGGCGACGAAACCGACCTTTGCATGGCTCCCATCGCAGAACGGCTTGTTCTGGCTATGCCCGCAGCGGCACAGGAACGCACTGGTGACCCGGGCGACCATGCGGCCGGTGCCGCTGGTGATCTCCAGGTTGCCGCGCACTTTCAGCGGCCCGTTGAGTTGCGGGTCGATGTGCAGCGGACCGTTGCGCACGGCCAATGCCTCGGTCGCATCGCCGGTGGGTGGCTCGCCCGTTGCGGTGAAGCCGGCATCGTGGTGCGAGCCGTCGCAGAAAGGTTTGTTTTTCGAGGCGCCGCACCGGCACAAGGTGGCGCGATAGCCGGCGAAGCCGCCGTTGAGGCGAAGATCGCCGCGAAAAGCGTAAGGGCCGGCTTCGCGGGTTGCGGCGAGATTGACCGGCGGGGCCGATTCCTCCGGACGCCCGTCGTGCCTCTGGTAACGAATCGCACCCGAAGGGCAAGCATGCGCGATATCCACCAGGCGCTCCGCATCCATCGTGTCGGGATGGATCCACGGACCCTGTACGTTGGCCAGGAACACAGTAGGCGCACCCGTTACGCAGAAACGCGCGTGAATGCAGCGCTTCGTTTCGAACAGGATCGTGAGCTGCTTGCCGTCGACCTGCTCGATGCCATCCTGCACGGATGCGGCGGGCGCGGGGGTGGGAGCCGGCGAAGTGGTGTTTGGGGAGGCTGCGGCAGGTATGGCCCACGGCGCCGGACGGGTGAGGTCGAAGTCCTGCTTGGCGCGTTGCGCCAGCCGGGCAAGGATCGATGCCGCGGCTGTCGTGCGCGGATCGCCCGGTTCACGCATGCGCTCCGCCGCTTCGGCCAGTTGCTGGAAGCGCTCGCAGAAAAAGCGGCGCGCGCCGGGACCGGGCGGTAGCGCGGAAGCATCGCGCAAGGTGATGAACGACACGCCCGCATGACAGTTCGGATTCGATGGACCGGCCGGCAAGCGCGCGGCGCGCTCGGCCAAGGGCGTCAGAGCGTGCATGAGGCCGATGGCCAGATCCAGCGACAAGGTCTTGTCCGGATCGCCTTTGGGCACGGCATAGGTATAGGCAAGCAGGCGCAGCATCAAACCGTAGGCGGCATTGGCCAGGTCGACCGTAGCGATGGCGCGCTCGTCCTCGATCCACACCCGCCCTTCGGGACGCGGCGGGCGGCGTAGCACGGGATTGGTGGCTGCCGGAAAGGCCGGTACGAAATCGGGATCGGCGGCCAGCAACTGCTGATACTCCGCACGGATCGAAGCAAATTTCTGGTAATGCGAATCGGCGGTATTGTGCTGCGCGCCTTCGCCCTGCGTGATGATGGCGTTGAATGCCGCGAGCGCGGTTTTCAGGCAGATCACGCGCTTGGCGCCAGGCAGGGCGACTTCCTCGGACGACAATTGCAGCGATGCGTCGCCGCACATCGCGCCGTCTTCGCCGTGCGCTTCGGCCAGCAGGCGCAGGCCGTTGCCCAGGGTCTGGTAGAAGGCGCCGACGGTGTCGTAATCCATGCCCATGGGGGTCAGGCGCGGGCCGGTGGCGCCGCGCGAGAACACGCGCTCCGGCGCAAAGCCGTCGCCGTCCGGTTCGTTGGAGTCGGCCGGTCGTTCCAGGTAGATGAAATGCTGCAAGGTTGCCGCGTTGAATGGCGCGAGTTTTACGACTACGCCGGCTGGCAGATAACCGGGATCGAGCGGGAAGTTGGAGCGCCCGATGCGCGGCGCTCCACCCAATGCGACGGTAATGTTCCACACCGCCATCAGGTGGCCCATTTCTTCCGTGGCCACTTGCAGAATGAGATGGCGCCAGCGCGTGACCGCTTCCAACTGCTCGGCTGTCAGCCCTTCGTCGATCGACGATTTCAGCGAGAAGGCCGCGTACAGATAGGTGCACATCAGGCAGTGCTCGAGCTCGGCCGCCTCGTAGAGAGCGTGCAGCGCCTGCTCGCGGCTAGGCGTGGAATGCAATGGGCTGTAGCTGACCACAACGACTCCCCGAACGATGTCAGACCGCAAAGGTACACCGTTCGGAGAGTAGTGCGCAGGTGCTAAAAGGCCCTAGATGAACATGCCGCCCGATGCTTCGATGCGTTGCCCGTTGATCCAGCCGCTTTCGTTCGACAGCAGCGCGACCACGGCGCCGCCGATATCGTCCGGCAGGCCTACGCGGCCCAATGCGGTTTGCGATGCGACGAAGGCGTTCACGTCGGCGTTGTCGCGCACCACGCCGCCGCCGAAGTCGGTTTCGATGGCGCCGGGTGCCAAGGTGTTCACTGCGATGCGGCGCGCACCAAGTTCCTTGGCGAGATAGCGGGTGAGCACTTCGATCGCGCCTTTCATTGCGGCGTAGGCCGAATAGCCGGGCAGTGCAAAGCGCGCCAGGCCACTGGAGATGTTGAGGATGCGGCCGCCGTCGGCGATCAGGGGCAGCAGTGCCTGGGTCAGGAAGAACGTACCCTTCAAATGCACACTCACCAGTTCGTCGAACTGTGCCTCGGAGGTTTCGGCGAAGCTGGCGTGAACGCCGATGCCGGCGTTGTTCACCAGGTAATCGAACTGGCTGCGCTGCCATTGATCGTTGAGCGCAGCACGCAATTGCCCGGCAAAGGCGGCGAAGGTGGATGCCTTGCCGACATCCAGTTGCAAGGCGACGGCACGGCGGCCCTGTTGCTGGATGGCGGCGACGACCGCGTCGGCTTCGGCCTTGTTGGAGCGGTAGGTCAGCACCACGTCGGTGCCGTGGCTGGCCAGGGCCAGGGCCATGCTGCGGCCCAGTCCGCGGCTGCCGCCGGTAATCAGGGCGATCGGGGTTTGCGTGCTCATGGGTATCTCCGGCTAGTGGGAAGGTGAACCAACGGCGCCCAGCATATTGATCTGTACTCGGCGCATAAATGGTCGGATCATGAGTTGTGTGTTCGTCTATTACGAACAATTGAGGCCCGACTGGAGAAGCTCATGAACCGGATCGAAGCCATGCACATCTTCGTGCGGGTCGCGGAACTGGCCAGTTTCACCAAGGCCGCCGATCACCTCGGGTTGCCCAAGGCTAGCGCTTCGACTGCCGTGCAGCAGTTGGAGGCGCAGTTGGGTACGCAATTGCTCCATCGCACCACGCGCAAGGTGCAGATGACCCAGGACGGCCTGCGCTTTTACGAGCGCTGCAAAGACCTGCTGGCCGATATGGACGAGCTGGCCGGCATGTTCCAGCAAGCCCCGCAGTCGATCAGCGGTCGCTTGCGCGTCGACATGAACGGCAGCATCGCCCGGCGCGTTATTCCGCGGTTGCCGCAATTTTTGCGCGAACATCCGCAGCTGCAGGTGGAATTGAGTTGCACGGATCGCCGCGTCGACGTGGTGGGCGAGGGTTTCGATTGCGTCCTGCGCGTGGGGAATCTGGAAGATTCCAGCCTGGTCGTTCGGCCGCTGGGGCAATTTCCGATCATCAACTGCGCCAGCCCGGCTTACCTGGAAGAACACGGCGTGCCACGCGAACTCGACGATTTGGTGCAGCACAGGCTGATCCACTATGTACCCACATTGGGGCGGCGCTCGCCGGGTTTCGAGTATCTGGAAGGGACGCAGTGCCGCTACGTACCGATGCAAGGTGTGCTGACGGTCAACAGCATCGATGCCTACCAGGAAGGTTGCCTCGCCGGGATGGGCATCATCCAGGCGCCCAGGGCGGGACTGGTGCATCTGCTGGAGCAAGGTCGCCTGGTTGAAGTGTTGCCGCAGTACCGAGCGGAACCGATGCCGGTGTCGCTGCTTTATGCGCAACGGCGCAATCTTTCGGCGCGCGTGCACATTTTCATGGAGTGGTTGAAGGACGTGATGGCACCATACCTGGATCCGGTGTGAGCCTGCCGACCGCATTGCTCCAAACGGTCACAATCGCGCATTACTTTCGTCGCATGAATCGCGACGACGCTGGCTGAACATCCGTTGTGGCGAAATGCGTCGTCTTCCATTGCGAGGTGCTCCATGTCTGCTGCTCCTGCGAATTCGCTGTCGTCGATCAACCACATCGTCGTGCTGATGCTGGAAAACCGCTCCTTCGATCACATGCTGGGTTTTCTGTACGCCGATGCCGGCAATGTCTCGCCGGCCGGGCAGCCCTTCGAAGGCTTGAAAGGCACGGAGACCAATCCCGGTACCGGCGGTACCGATCCGGTAGCCGTGTTCAAGATCCAGCCGGCGACTGCGAGCACGTACTACATGCCGGGTGCCGACCCGGGCGAAGGCTACACCGCTACCAACTCGCAGCTGTTCGGCAGCAATACGGCGCCGACGCCGCCGGTGGCGACCAACCAGGGTTTCGTCACCAATTTTGCCTATACGCTAGGTTGGGAGGCGAAGGAAAACTACACGATCCTCGCCGGCACCGTCGCCAACGACATCATGGGCATCCACACTCCGGAGACCTTGCCGGTGTTGTCCGCGCTGGCGCGTGGCTTTGCGGTGTGCGACTACTGGTACGGTTCGGCGCCTACCGAAACGCTGCCCAATCGTGCCTTCGTCCATGCGGCCACTTCGCAGGGACACATGGACGACAAGACCAAGACCTTCACCGCGGCGACTATCTACACGTCGCTGACCAAGCAGAACGTCAGCTGGAAAATCTACGGCTACGATGCGGACCCGCTGACGCGCCAAACGTTTACCGACCTGACCGGCCTGGCCGACACTTTCTTTGGCGAGTTCAGCAATTTCCAGAGCGATGCGGCGAGCGGTTCGCTGCCCGCGTATTCGTTCCTCGAACCGAGCTGGGGTTCGACCGGCAACAGCCAGCATCCCAACTATGACGTAGCGCTGGGCGAACAATTTCTGCATGACGTCTATTACGCCCTGCGCAATGGGCCGGCATGGAACCAGACCTTGCTGATCGTGACGTATGACGAGCATGGTGGTTGCTACGATCACGTTCCGCCGCCTTCCGGCGCCACGCCGCCGGACTCCAGCGCGGGCGAATACGGATTCGATTTCACGCGTTTCGGGCCGCGCGTGCCGACCTTGCTGATCTCGCCGCTGATTCCGGCCGGCACGGTGTTTCGCGTACCGCAGGGGTCCGTGCCGTTCGATCACACCTCGGTGCTCAAGACGGTGGAGCAGCGTTGGAGCATTCCGGCCTTGAGCGCACGCGATGCGGCGGCGCCGGATGTGGCGGCGGTGCTGAGCCTTGCCACGGCGCGCACGGACGATCCGTTGAGCGGTGTTGTCGTACCCGTATCGAGCGGCACCAATCCGTCCGCCAATCGGCCTTCGCACTTGCAGGAAGTGTATGCCGACCTGGTATCGCGCCTGCCGGTGCCCGACGCACAACAAGGTACGCACCGGCCCACGCCGAAGCTGGAGACCGGCTACGACTACGATCGCTACATCAAGGAGCGGCTGACGGCCTGGAAAGCCAGCCGCAATAAAGCCAAGCCTGCGAAGTAATCAATGTATGCGGTGAATTGCGCCCTTTCCTGCATCAGCAGGCAAGGGCGCAATTCATTCAAGGCTTGGCGCGAAACGTTACGACCAGTACATCGCGATGCGCCGGTTCCGTGGGAACCAGCGGAGTAACCGGAGTCACACCGTGAAACACCCGCGGGTCGTGGATCAGCGCCGCGTCGAAGGTGTGCGCCAGGGTGAAGTCGCCCAGCGGTTTTCCATCCGGCGTGTGGATGGTGGTGGTGCCGCTGTCGATGTTGTGGCGATCCACCAAAAGCACCAGCACGAAATCCACGCCGTCCCGGTGGCTGCCTTCGGGTGTCGGTTCGCCGGCCGCATCCACGCTGGCCTCGATGCGGAACTGATGCACTTCCACGTGCCAGTCCGCGACGTGGGCTGCCAGCGTGCTGAAGAAGTCGTTGCAGAAGGCGAGAATCGTGTGCAGGCTGCCGCTATTGGCGACGGCCGGATCAATCGGCTCGAACCAGCGCTCGATATCGCCTTGCAGCGCGTTGTACTGCAGCGATTGATAGTGCGCCTGGTGCGGCGCCAGGGCGACGGTCCCGTTTGCCTGGGCTGTGTAGGTAGCGTGCCGCCGCCGGCGAAATCGCCCTTTTGCCGCCAGATAGGGATCGGGGCCCAGATGGTCCCAGCTTTGTGCAAAGTCAGGCCAATCGGCCAGCGTACCCATCGAACTCAGCAGCGGCTGCATGACGTCGGCGGTGACGAAACAGAAACCTTCGCGCCGGACCTCATCGGATAGCTGCGACATCGGCAAAGGGAGCGTAGTAGGCATACGGTATTATAGAAGAGCTTGCCTGCCTTGGGTTCGCTGAACGTGCCTGGGGTAATGACTCTGCTGGCGTACCTCGAACATCGTTGACGAGCGAGACCATGGATCAGGAAACTCTGGGTGCCTACGACCGTGAAGCGAAGCAATTCGCCGATGACTGGCACGAGCAGCCGTCGCCCGACGATTTATACGCACTGCTGCAACGTTATTTTTCACCGGGACTCACCGCCGATGTAGGCTGCGGCTCCGGCCGCGAAGTGGCCTGGCTGCAAGCGAACGGTTTCGATGCCGTAGGCTACGATCCTTCGCTGGGTCTGCTGCAACGAGCGCGCGAGCGCTATCCGGCGCTGCGCTTTGCACAGGCGGCCTTGCCGGAACTGGAAGACGTGCCATCGGGCCAGTTCCGCAACGTATTGTGCGAAACCGTCATCATGCATCTGGAGCCGGTACTGATTGCTCCGGCGGTGCGGCGCCTGCTCGATATCCTCATGCCAGGCGGCACGCTGTTCTTGAGCTGGCGGGTGACCGAGGGAGCGTCCTTGCGCGATGCGCACCGACGACTGTACACCGCGTTCGATCCGGGCCTGGTGCTCGACGCCTGCCTCGGCAACGAGGTGCTCTTGGACGAACGGAACGTCAACCGGTCTTCCGGCAAAGCTGTTCATCGCCTGGTTGTCCGAAAGCCGGCAATGGGTGAATAAAAGCACGCGAGCACCACGTGTCGTGGTGCTCGCGCGATTGTTTCAACGAACGCCCAGCACGTCGATGCGCCCGATGCCTTGCGTCTTGGCACTGGCCAGCACTTTGGCGACGACGTCGTAGGGCACGCCGTCGGCCGCATCGATTTCCAGTGCGGGTTGCGTACCCAGTTTTGCGGTAATGCCGAGCTGGGTGTCGAGTTGATCGATGCTCAGCGGTATGTCGTTCCAGTACATCTGTCCATCGGCCTGAATGCTCAGATGGATGGGCGCGACCCGTTCAGGGGTGGAATGCAGCGAAGGTTGTGGAAGATCCATCGTTGCCTTGTGCGTAACGATGGGGGCGGTGATCATGAAGATGATCAGCAGTACCAATAAAACGTCGACGAGCGGGGTGACATTGATCTGCGCAATGACGTCGTGAGATGCGCGTGCAGAGAAAGCCATGGTCCTTCCTCCCGGGCGAGCGTGCTGATGTCGATGTGAGTGCCCGGCGCAATGGGGGAGCCGGGCGGGATCAGCTTATCGCTACCTGCGCCGGCTGGGCAGGGGGACAACCGTCGAGCAAGGCTCTGGCGATGTCGTCGAAACGATTGCACAAGGTCGACAGGTGGGCTTCGTGAGGGTAGGCGGTCAGCCGCGCCGTTGGGATGTCGGCGAGTGCCGCGCGTACCAGCCGAAGCGGCACGTGGGCGTCCTTCATGCCGTGGAAAACGTGCAAGGGGATGGGGATGTCCTGCACGCGGATGTCGAACGGATGCACGTACAGGCTCACGTCCCAGGCCGGCCCCTTGGCGCCCTGGCGCATCGCCTCGCGCAGTACATAGCCGAGAATTTCGAAGCGGCCGGCGCTTTCGAGCGTGTCGTAGTCGGGCTGGGGCAGAACGCTTTTCATCCTTGCCAGATCCCTGCCTGCGGTTGTCGCGACGTTTTTCAGCAAGAGGCCAAGCAGCGGGGGCGCCCACTTTGCCAGCCGCCAGGCCAGGCGCGTCATCACGTGCAGGCCGGCCAGGTTTTGCGGTTGATCCATGCGCCAGATGCTGGAGACCATGACGGCGCTGTGCAGGCGCTGGGGAATGCGCGCCGCGCAGGCAGCGGCATAAACGCCGCCGCCGGAGTTGCCCAGTACCGAAAATTTTTCCAGCCCGAGGGCATCGGCCATGGCAGCGACGTCGACCGGCCAGGCGGAAAAGCCGCGATGGGTCTGGAAGCTCGAACGCCCCATGCCTGGACGATCGGGGGCGATGATCCGCAGGCCATGACGGATGAAGGCGTCTTCGCCAATCAGCAGCGGTTCCAGGCGCGAGGAAGGCGCGCCATGGAAATAGAGCACCGGGTGACCGTCGGGCAAACCGTATTCGGCATAGGACACGTGCCTGCCGTCGGCAAGCACGACATTGCCTTCGGTTGCCATTGCCACCCTCCGCCGTCGCCTGAGTGAATTGTGCACTCGGCAGATTGACGATTAACAGGGCGAGCGTCGCGATTTGCAGCCGTGCCCGGCCTATCCTGACGTACGCGAACAATCCCTAATGAAAGGGCCGAAGGCTGCGATGCCTTCGGCCTTCTTTACGCAAGACAGCAAAGCGGCTCAGGTGCTGGGTGCGGCTGCTGAGGACGAGGCGCTGGCCGGCTTGCTGCCCTTGCCACCGTGACCGCCGGCGTGCGGACGGGGCGGACGGTTCTTGAACAACTCGTCTGCCGTCTGCTTCTGTTCCGGCGTAAGCACCGCGTACAGCGCACTGAATGCGGACGACAGCTTCTGCATGTTGTCCGCATTGAGCTGGGACAGCTGCGCATAGGACTTCATGGAGTCGTCGGCATTCATGGATTCCATCTTCTGATGGCGATCCTTCAGCGCTTCGCCGGTTTTCTGCGCGTTGTCGTGCATGACCTGGGCATAGGCGCTCCACTGGGTGGATTCGGCATCGGTGATGCCCAGTTCATCGTGCAGGTCGCTGATCTGCTGTTCCACTTCGTCCATGCGGCGCTGCATGTGCGATTTCTTTGCGACAGGCGCGGTGGACGACGATGACGCCGCGGCGGGTGCCGCGCTTTGCGCCATGGCCGTGCCGGCCATCAGCGCGAGCGAGAGTGCGAAGGGGACAGCAGCCTTGCGAAGGAGGTGTTTCATGATGGGAAGCTCCAATTCATGAGTACAGGCCGATAGCGGCCCGAATAAGGCACGAGGTGGCTGGATGCGCGTCAGGCGCTCAGTATCCCGGAGGCGGCGGTGGCGGCGGATAGCCGTTGTTGTAATAGACCACGCCGGGCGGGGGCGGCGGCGGCGGCGCCGAATACACCACGCCCGGAGGCGGCTGGGAAGCGGAAGCGGCGGAATTGGCGATGGCCGCACCGGCCACGACACCAAGCAGTCCGGCCGCAATCGCCACGCCGGCATTGTTGCCACCGCCATGCCGGCGATCCCAGCGGGGCGGCGGCGGTGGCGGCGGCCGATGCCAGCCACGGTCGTCGCGGCGGTAATACTGGGCCTGGGCCGGCAACGTCGAAGCCAAGGTGGCAACGGCGATCGCCGCGACGGCAAGCGGTCGCAGGAGCGGGACGCGAGAGGTGCGAGTCATCACTTAGCCTCCTCAATAGTGCAACGTTTGTCGCATGCCACGGGCCAGTTCCGCGCGTTTGCGAAGATAAAAGTCCACTTGGCGAATCCGGTAGCGGCTATGACGCCTGGCTCACCCTTACCGTTCGCCGTGGGCGGAGTCTATGACAAATCGCGCGTAGCTTTTGTCAGCACAGCATCTTCGTTTGGGGATCGGTTCACGTGTTCGGCGACGCGAATGATTTTCAAATTCGAACGCTGCGATAAAGGGTGTTTCGTGGCGAGTGTGTCTTCCGCGGCTGGCGCGAAAAGCGCGCTAGGGCCAATCAGGGGCTGAACACCAGCACCAGGAACACCACGAACAGCGACAGGTGTACCGCCCCTTCCAGCATCGTGGTGCGCGAGTTGGAGAAGGTGATCGAGCTCAGCAGCAGGGTGGAGACCAACATGACGATGCCGGTGGGTTCCAGGCCCAGCAAAACCGGCCGGCCGGTGTACAGGCTGATGGCCAGTACCGCGGGCACCGTCAGCCCCAGCGTTGAAGTCACCGCGCCCAGGCACAGATTGATGGCGCGGGTAAGCCGGTCGGCCCGGATGGCGATCAGCGCGGAAATGCCTTCCGGCGCGAATACCAGGGTGGCGATGACAATGCCGCCCAATGCCGCCGGCGCACCGGTCTGTGCAATGCCGTAGTCCAGAATTTTCGCCAGGCTCTTGGACAGGATCACGATCGGCAGGATGTTTACCAGCAGCAGCCCGAAGTGAACCAGCAGGGTTTTTTTGTCGATCGCCACCGGGCGGTGATGCGCCATTTCCTTCGGATCGATAGGCTGCGCATCCGGCGCCACGAAATAGCCTTGGTGCCGCCCTGTCTGCAGCCACAGGAACACGCCGTACAGGCCGATGGTCAGCAGGGAAAACATGATCGCCTGGGGCGGCGACAGCGATCCGTCGTGAGTGGACTTGGTGAAGTCCGGCAGCACCAGGGCGATGATGGTCAGCGGGATGATCACCGACAGGTAGGCGGTCGCGCCTTTCAGGTTGTAGGTTTGCTCGTAGTGGCGGATGCCGCCCATCAGCAGTCCCAGCCCGACCACGCCGTTGAGCACGATCATCAGTACCGAATACATCGTGTCGCGCGCCAGCGTGGCGTTGTCGTGCGAGCCCAGCATCACGGCCGAAATCAGCACGACTTCGATCACCACGATGGAGAGCGTGAGGACCAGGGTACCCAGCGGCTCGCCCAGCATGTCGGCCAGGGTTTCGGCTTCGTGTACGACGCCGAAGGCGACATAGACGATGACCAGGAACAGCCACACGAACATGGCGAGTCCTGAGGCGTGGCCGATGCCGGACATCCAGCCCGATCCGAACAGCACGAAGGCGGCGACGGTAAGCCAGCCGATCAGGGGGCGCAACGAAGATTTGAGTATCTGCATTCCGCTCGTTCCTGTTCGCGGCGTCGATGCCTGCCCAGGATATTAAGCGGTAATGTCCTTCGTGGGCGATTGGGCGGGGCGGCCCATCATAAAGACAGTTCCGCCCCGCCAGCACAATCGAAGAAGCACGAAACTCAGGGTTTCCAGCTTCCCGCTACCTGCCGGGTGGCCACGTTGAGGCGGTTCCAGACATTGATATTGGCGATGGCGAGCGTGAGTGCCGCCAGTGCCGGTTCGTCGTAGTGCTTGCAGGTTTCATCCCACAGTTCGTCCGGCACGGGATCGGCACGGTCGCTGATGCGGGTAAGCGCTTCGGTAAGCGCCAGCGCGGCCCGTTCGGCGTCGGTGAAATAGGGTGCTTCCCGCCAAGCCGCCACGGCAAACAGGCGTTCGTCGGTTTCACCGGCCCTCCTGGCCAGGCGCGAATGCGCATCCAGGCATACGCTGCAGCCGTTGATCTGGCTGGCGCGCAACTCGACCAGCATCAGGGTCTTGGCCGGCACGCTGCCCTTGTCGGTGGCAGTCTTCAGCGCCCACAGGGCTTGCATGGCTTCGGGCATGATTTCGGCGGGATTTTTCATACGTGCTTGCATGGGTATTGCCTCCTGGTCACATTGATGAGGTTTGGTACGTCACCGCTATGACGAAACACAAAACGGGAATGTGACCGATGGACGAAAATAAATGGCTGGCTGAGCGCTTCCAGGCCCAACGGGTGCGATTGCAGGCCGTGGCGTACCGCATGCTCGGTTCGCACAGCGAGGCGGAAGACGCCGTGCAGGAAACCTGGCTGCGGCTCAACCGGGCCGACACCAGCGACGTGGAAAATCTGGCGGGATGGCTTACCACCGTGCTTTCGCGGGTATGCCTGGACACGTTGCGTTCGCGTCAATCGCGACGGGAGGAATCGCTGGATCTGGAATTGGCCCATCCGGCCCTCGACGAGCCGGACGGCGGCGACCCTGCGCACGAAGTGCTGCTGGCCGATTCGGTGGGCTCGGCCTTGCTGCTGGTGTTGCAGACATTGTCGCCCGCAGAACGACTTGCGTTTGTCTTGCACGATATGTTTGCGGTGTCGTTCGACGACATTGCGCCGATCATCGATCGCACGCCGGTTGCCGCACGCCAGCTCGCAAGCCGTGCACGCCGCCGCGTTCAAGGCGCGAATGAGGGAAACCAGGCGGATCCCGCACGGCAGCGGGAGGTCGTGGCAGCCTTTCTTTCTGCGTCGCGCAACGGCGATTTTTCCGCATTGCTTGCATTGCTCGATCCGGAGGTCGTGCTGCGCGCGGATGCCTTTACCGTGCAGGCAAGCATCGCCAACCAGGCCAGCGGTGCTCCGCGTCTGTTCCCCGAGACCGTGGGCGCAAAGAACGTGGCGGATACCTTTTCGGGGCGCGCGAAGGCGGCGAGGCTGGTGCTCATCGACGGTCTGCCGGGTGCGGTGTGGGCACCGGGCGGGGAGCCGCGCGTCGCCTTCCGCTTCGCGGTGGATGGAGGAAGGATCACGCAGATCGAGCTGGTTGCCGACCCCGAGCAGATCCGGCACTTCGATCTCACCTGGCTGGAGCATTGAACGCCCATGGCGC
The DNA here is from genome assembly GCF_016904945.1 of Dyella mobilis. Lineage (GTDB taxonomy): Bacteria > Pseudomonadota > Gammaproteobacteria > Xanthomonadales > Rhodanobacteraceae > Dyella_B > Dyella_B mobilis. The sequence goes on along the minus strand of NZ_JADIKF010000040.1, from coordinate 802,171 downwards.
CGACGCACCTTGGCGTCGGCGCGATGCGCCATTCAGCGGTGTTGGATCGTACCCGTCAGGAACGTTCCAGCGTGGACTTCAGTCTTGCCAGCGCGCGGTCCCACTGTCCTGCGATGCTTTCCAGTGAGCGCCTTGCTTCGTCCAGGCGACTCGGTTCGAACTCCCACAGGCGTTCGCGACCTTGCTTGAGGTCGCGCACCAGGCCGGCATCGGCGAGCACTTGCAGATGCTTGGTGACGGCCTGTCGCGTGATGTCGGTGCCGTGGGTCAATTGAGCAATGGAAAACGCACCGCCTGCGCAAAGCACGGCGACTAGGCTGAGGCGCGTTTCGTCGCCGAGCGCGGCAAACACCGGCGCGGCTTTCTGCAAGGCTTGGTGTGCGGATCTGGTGTTAGTGCGAGGCAACGTGGTTCTCGATATTCACCATTTGCTGGTCCCAGCCTCCGCTGTTCATGCGGAAGGCTTCGGCGCGCCGTTCGGGAGGAATCCGGTCGAAGCCGGATTCGGTGAGGCGTAGCAGGGTTCCGTCGTGCGTTTCTTCCAGCTCGAAGACCACCAGGGTCGTGGGCTCGTGCGAGTAATCGACGTCCGGATCGATGGCGTAAGGGTGCCAGCGGAATGACAGTAATCGTTCGGGCTCGATGCGATCCATCACCACCCGCCACGTGATGTGCTCATATCCCGGATAGGTGATGGGGCCTTCCACGGGTTCTCCGGCAACGAAGCGCTTGCCTTTGAGCGCAACGCCGAACCAGTCGCCGAAGCTTTCGGCATCGGCCAGTGCGCGCCACACCTTTGTGCGTGGTGCCTTGATGTGGATCTGTCGCTCGATGCGATCGGTGGATGTATTCATGGGCAACCTCCTGGTTGCATATTAGGCCGGGGATTTTCAACGTGCAACCTTTTTGTTGCTCGTTCGCGCGGCGGGCGGGCCGGTGCGCCCGTTTTGCGCGTGCGACCGAATCTGACCGGTCACGTCTCGGGTTGGGTAAAAGCATGCGCCACGGTGCCGCTGCCTCTGGCAGAATCGGTCGACCTTGCCGAGGGAATTCATGGAAATGCGCAATACCGTCACCACACCGGTCAATTCGCCTGGCCGGGTGCTGTTTGCCAGCCTGATCGGAACGACCATCGAGTTTTTCGATTTCTACATCTACGCGACGGCGACGGTGCTGGTGTTCCCCAAGTTGTTCTTTCCAGCGGCGGATCCCGCATCGGCAACGCTGCAATCGTTTGCCACCTTCGCACTGGCCTTCATGGCGCGCCCGATCGGCTCGGCGCTGTTCGGGCATTTCGGCGATCGCATAGGGCGCAAGGCGACCCTGGTCGCAGCCCTGCTCACCATGGGCATCTCGACCGTGGTGATCGGCTTGCTGCCGACTTATGCGCAGATCGGTGTCACGGCGCCACTGCTGCTTTCGCTGTGCCGCCTGGGGCAGGGGCTGGGTCTGGGCGGCGAATGGGGCGGGGCGGTATTGCTGGCAACCGAGAACGCGCCCGAAGGAAAACGGGCCTGGTATGGCATGTTTCCGCAGCTAGGTGCGCCGATCGGCTTCTTTATCGCCACCGGCCTGTTTCTGTGGATCAACGAAGTGATGAGCGACGCGAGTTTCTTCGCGTGGGGATGGCGCATACCGTTCCTGGCCAGTTCCGTGCTGGTGCTGGTCGGTCTGTGGATGCGCCTGAAACTCACCGAAACACCGGCTTTCGCCCGGGCCATGGCCCAGCACGAGCGGGTCAAGGTGCCGATGCTCAACGTGCTGGCGCAGCATCCGCGCGAGCTCGTCGCCGGCATGTTCGCGGCGCTGGCCACCTTCGTGATTTTCTATCTCATGACGGTGTTCGCGCTGAGCTGGGCCACCTCCAAGCTTGCTTATTCGCGCGACGCGTTCCTGCTCGTGCAGATGGTCGGCGTGCTGTTCTTTGCCGCTTTCATTCCGCTTTCCGCCGTGTTGGCGGATCGCCGCGGCAACCGTTTCACGATGTTGCTGGCGACCGTGTTGATCTTCATCTTCGGCGTGGCCTACGCTCCGCTGTTCGCCCACAACGGCATGTTGTTCATGGTGCTGGGCATGTGCGTGGTGGGCATCACCTACGGCCCGCTGGGGACGATCCTGGCCGAGATGTTTCCCACTGCCGTGCGCTATACCGGGGCATCGCTGGCGTTCAACCTGGCGGGCATTTTCGGCGCTTCGCTGGCGCCCTATCTCGCTACCTGGCTGGCCAAAACCTACGGGCTTGCCTACGTCGGGTATTACCTGTCGGCTGCGGCCGTGTTGAGCATGCTGGCGCTGATAGCCAAGCCGCGTAGCGCCCAAAGCGTGGCTTCGTGAAAAGCGGGCATCCAGCCGCCAGGGCCGGTCGTGCATGAGTACGGCCGCCGACTTGCCGGCGTGGATGCCGGTTGCCATGGCGGAGCGTGGCGTGAAGCGCCTGGGGCCTGGCGAAAGCCATCCGCGCATCGTCGAATACAACGGCTGCACCAACCTGATCGGCTATGACGACAAAATTTCCTGGTGCTCGTCGTTTATCAACTGGTGTTTCAATCGCGTGGGAGTGACGGGGACGGGCTCTGCATTGGCCCGCTCCTGGCTCGACTGGGGCGTGGCGATCGATCGGCCAGTTTACGGTTGTGTCGCGGTGCTGCGGCGCGAAGAGGCAGACAGCTGGAAAGGCCATGTCGGTTTTTATCTCCGCCACGATGCCGAGTTCATCTATCTGTTCGGCGGCAATCAGCTGGACGAGGTGCGCGAGCTTGCGTATCCGCTCGACCTGGTGCTCGCCTATCGCTGGCCTGCATAGCCGAGCGTCCGCTGCCGGACAAGAAACGGAGTGCGCCCTTGCCCGCGGGAGACTAACCTGCATGGCCGTGCCATCGCAGTAACGTAGAGAGCGTGCATGAAAACGTTTGAAGAACCTGGCGCCCAGCATTTGGGCGATCCGCTTTCCGTGCTGGATTGGCCATTGATCGAGCGCGAACTCGATGATGTCGGCGCCACCACGGTTCGCGGTTTGCTCAGTGCGCAGGAGTGCCGGTTGATGGCGGAACTTTATCCCCGCGACGCGCATTTCAGGAGTCGCGTGGTGATGGGTCGGCACGGTTTCGGCCGTGGCGAATACAAATACTTCAGCTATCCATTGCCGCCACTGATTCAACGGCTGAGAGCCGACCTGTACCCCAGGCTTGCGTCGATCGCCAATCGATGGAATGAAGCGATGGCGATCGAAACGCGCTACCCGGAAGTACATGCCGACTACCTGCAGCGTTGCCACGCCGCCGGACAGATGCGTCCTACGCCGTTGCTGCTGCAATACGCGACTGGCGACTACAACTGCCTGCATCAAGACCTTTACGGCGAGCAGGTTTTTCCGTTGCAAGTAGCCATTTTGCTCTCGCGCCCCGGCGAGGATTTTTGCGGCGGCGAATTCGTGCTCACTGAACAACGCCCGCGCATGCAGTCTCGGCCGGAGGTCGTTTCGTTGCAGCAAGGCGATGCCGTCGTTTTTGCAGTACATCATCGGCCCGTGCGCGGGGCGCACGGCATTTATCGGGTCAACATGCGGCATGGAGTGAGCCGCATCCGTTCCGGCCACCGGCATACGCTGGGCATCATTTTCCACGACGCCACCTGATATAAAAAAGCCGCACTGGGTGCGCGGCTTTTCGACGTCTAGGGATGTGCCGCCGTTCGCGGGCGATGATGCATGGGCGGCGGAGATGCCGGTGCGCGGAAAGGCACCACGCCGGGGTCGGGCGGCAATTGCGCGTCGCTCAGCATGGCCAGCAGCGTTTCGCCGTAGATCAGTTCGAACGGCTTGCCGGCCACGAACTTCCATGCATCCTCGGTGTAGTCGCCGCAGGCGACGATCTTTACCGACGAAGCGCCGTGGTATTTCATCAGGCTGAACATTTCGCGGACGTCTTTCACGTCGACGTTGCGATTGCGCCAATGCCTGCACTGCACCAGCGTAACCAGGCCGTGTTTGTGCACGATCAGGTCCAGGCCGTTGTCCACGTCGCCTTGCGCCAGCGGTTCGCCCACGAGCTGCTCGACGGCATAGCCGCGGTAACGGAATGCCTGCGCGACTTTGTCTTCGAAGGTTCTCCAGCCCAGATGGTACAGCGCGGTCAATTGATCGCGGATGATCAGTCGGTGCATGCGTTGGCGATGGCCCATGCAGCAGAGCAGGGCGCAAGTCCAACAGGCAAACAGCACCAGCCACGTGATCGTCGCGTGGACGGCTGTGTGCGCGCCCGAGCCATAGCGAATGCCGATATAGGCACTCAGGCCGAACAAGGTGCCGGCAGGCCAATGCACCAAGATCAGTTGCTCGATGCGATGTGTTCCGTGCTTCGCCATCAACTCCCCCGAGCTGTGAACGCTGCTTCTGAACCGTGTGGTTGACCTTAGCGCGGAAGATTCGGGAGTTCAGCGTGCAATGCGGCATACGGTCGCAGCGCGATTACGCCGCAGTTTATGCACGAAGAGCCAGGCGAAATGACGATTATTGGTGCGATGCGGCGAGTCTTAACGCAGGTAGTATGGCTTTGGACCCGTACGATCCCGGGCTGAGATGCCGGGTGTATACAAGGCCTTAACGTACGTGGATTTACTCCATAACCGAATTCCCCACCCCGTTTTCGGAAGAGACGACCATGACCCACAGGCCTCAAACCCGGGTTTCCTCGGTACGCGTCGACTGGAGCGATCCAGAATTGGCGTCGTTGCTCAACCGCAGCGAGGGCTGGAAGCTCGACAACCGCGGCGGCTTTACCCCGCAAGAAGTGCAGGTGTACCTCGGCTGGAGCGGTAGCGTAGGCCGACCCGCGACGTTGGTGTGGGAGCGAGACAAATCCGTGGTGCTGGAGACGGTTTTTCCGTTGAGCAAGGGAGAACAGGTGCGCGTGGACAAGCACCTGGGCGAGAGCATCCGCACCTTGTGGGGTGTGGTGGTGGAGGGGCGCGAGGGGTATCGGGAAGAGGACCGCAGGCGGGGCATTCACCTTTACTGGTTGCAGGTGCGCTAGGTCTGATGGCTCCCGTGGGGCGTATTGCGGATCGCGCTAAAGAAAGTCGGCGAGCTGTCGATAAAACGTGAAAGCGCGGCAGCTGTCCAACCGTTCTCGATCTTGCCCCGTCGTGGTCCCCCGGCCAGGACGCGGCAGATCGGCTTGATGCGCCCATGCAGACAACCGCGTGGGTCGGCTAAGGATCGTACGGCGATGTTGCGTGCGACGGACGGCGCAGCGACGTCAGCGTGACCTGGAAGTATTCCTGCATGAGCCATTTCAAGCCCAATTCGAAGTTTTCAAACAATCAGGTGGACTGGAGCGATCCGCGCCTGGATTCCCTGTTGCGCAAGACCGAAGGCTGGACGCTTGATAACCGCGGCGGATTCGCCGCCACGCCGGTCCAGATCCACGTCGGCTGGGGCGCCAATAGCGTGCGCCATGCGGTGCTCGTTTGGGAAAACGATCAGGTGATGGTGCTGGAAACGCGCTTCCTCATTCCTCAAGGCGAGCACGTTCGCGTCGACCGGGCCTTCGGCCAGACCGTGCGCACGGTGTGGGGAGTGGTCGCCGAAGGGCGCGAGGGCTTCCGAGAGGACGATCGGCTCAACGGGGTCTACGTGCACTGGCTGCACGCGTGCTGAGCTGATCAACGCCGGCCTCCGGTTACGGCGTTTCCCCTGCCAGAAGATAGAAGCCGACCTGCGCACGCTTGGCATGGCGCTTGGCGCGTGCGGCCAACGTCGCCAAGGTTTCCGGATGTCCGGGGAAGGGCGGCGTCACGCGTACCGCGCCGATCGCCACCGTGGTGAGCGGAAAGAACTGGGTGTTGCCGTGGCGGTCTTCGCCGACGATGCCTCCTCGGGCAATGTCTTCCTCGGCGAACAGGTTTTGTGCGCGTTGATTGAACTGCGCCACGGCTTGCCGGCAGCGCTCTTCCCAGTCCTGGCTCTGCAGCACCAGCAGAAAATCGTCGCCGCCGATGTGGCCGACGAAATCGGAACGCGGATTGATCTGCGAGGTAAGAATGCCGGCCAGCAGGCGGATCATTTCGTCGCCGCGGAAATAGCCGTACTGATCGTTGAACGGCTTGAAGTGATTGAGATCCACGTAAGCGACGGTGAAAGGAATTTCGGCGCGCAGCAAGCGGGCGACGTGTTCGGTTACCGGGATATTGCCAGGCAGGAAGGTCAGCGGATTGGCGTAGCGAGCGGCTTCGATGCGCAGTTCGGTGACGCGGCGGACCAGCGATTCGCCGGTGCCCAGGCCCAGATAGCGTCCTTCGCGGACGATGACGAAGCCGTCGCTGAGGTAGCGTTGGTCTTGTCCGCGCAGGATATCGGCCATGCTTTCCAGGGATTGCCGCACGTCGCACAGCAAAGGGGCTTCGTGCATGAACGCCGTGCAGCTTTTGCGGCCGTACAGTTCGCGCGTATAGGGCTGGGCCATGCGTTCGCTGAACAGGCGGCGGTTGATGATGCCGATCGGTCGGTCGTCTTCCACGACCGCCAGCGCATGCAGTTGCGGCAGGCGCGCAAACATTGCGATCACTTCGTTGTTGCTGTCCTGTGCGCACAGCGCCGGTGCGTCGATGACCAGGTGTCCCAGGTGCATGGGCCGCTGCGTTACCGGTCCGCGCAGGCATGGCAATACGGTAATGGAAGGTCGGTTCAACAGTGTGGTGACCGTTTCGCTGATCCTTTCGCAGACCTGCGGCGAGGGATGGCCGAGCAGAAAACCCTGTGCAAACGAGATGCCCAGCTCGCGCAGCACGTGCAGGTCGTCGACATCTTCCACACCTTCGCCGACCAGATCGGCGCCCAGGGTCTCCGCCACCTGGCACAAGGCGCGCACGATCGCCAGGCGTTCGGCGCTCTTGGCCAGGCCATGAATCAGGTAACGGTCGATCTTCACCACTTCCGGATGGATTTCGTTCCACATTTCGAAATTGGAGTGGCCGTTGCCGAAATCGTCCAGGGCGAAACGCACGCCACGGGCGCGCAGGTAACCCAGTTTGTGAGCGAGGCGAGCCGGTTCGTCGACGATGTCGCGTTCGGTCAGTTCGATGGTGATGCGGCTCAGGTCCATGCCGCCGCTGCTCAAGGCGGCAATCAGGTCGTCCGGCCTTACCGATTCCTGCATGAAGGCCTGGGCACTGAGGTTCACCAGCAGGCGCCCGGAAGTCTGCTGTGCCCCGAAGGCGTTGCACACGGTGCGCGCGGCGGCCAGTTCGAATTCGCCCAGGCGGCCTTCGACCCGGGCCAGATTGAGCAGTTCCGGTGTGCTGATGCCGCCCAGGTGTTCATCGGGACGCGTGAGTCCTTCGTGCGCGACCACCTCCATGGTGTCCAGCCGTACCAGCGGCTGAAAAACGGCGCGCAAGCCTTTCTGCGCTCGATCGAGCAGCGACGTGAGCCGGGCATTGTCACGGGCAAGGATCATGGTGGCGCTAGGCCGCTTCGTCCAACGGCGGAGAGACCGGTTCCTGGCGGGCAACCAGGCCCAGCACCGCATTGCCACGGGTGGCAATGGCCGCATCGCTGCGCGGCTCGCCCTCTTCGATGCGGAAGAAACTCATTTGTTGCAGCAGGGCTTCGGCGCTTCTGTGCATCGTGTGGCTCATCGTGGCCGTGCGCTCCACCAGCGCGGCATTTTCCTGGGTCATGCCGTCCATGCCGGACACGGCCAGATTGACCTGCTCGATACCGGCTTTCTGTTCCCGTCCGGAGTGCGCCATGCTTGCCACTTTCTCCGATACCTGGGCTGCGCTGGTGACGATGCCGGCCAACGCGTGGCCTGAGCGTTTGGCGCAGGTGCGTCCATCCTGCAGCGCCTCGGTGCTTTCCTCGATCGATTGCCGTACTTCGCGCGCCGCGGCGGCGCAACGTTGCGCGAGTTGCCGCACTTCAGCTGCCACCACGGCAAAGCCCCGGCCGTGTTCGCCGGCGCGCGCGGCTTCCACTGCGGCATTGAGCGCGAGCAGATTGGTCTGGAAGGCGACGTCATTGATCAGTCCGACGAATTCGGTGATGCGCCGGCCCGAACGATCGATGGCGTCCATCGCGACGACGGTCTGTGCGACTACCTGCTGCCCTTCTTCGGCAAGCCGGCGCGAATCCGCCGCAACCCGGCTGGCCTGGTCGGCCGTGCTGGCGGCTTCCGCCACGCTGGCCGCCATCTGTTCCATCGAGGCCGAGCTCTGTTCCAGGCTGGCCGCCTGCGCTTGAATGCGTTGACTCAATGCGTGCGTGTCGTGCTCCAGCGTATGCGCGCCCTCGCGCACGCGTGCCGCGTCGCTGCGCACTTGCCGCACGACGTCCGTAAGCTGGATATCCATCGCGGCAAGCGCGCGCAACAGATCGCCGATCTCGTCTGCGCGCCCCACCTCGATCGATCCGCCCAATTCGCCGCGCGCGATGCGCCGCGCAACATCCGAGGCCAGGCGCAGCCGTGCGTCCAGTGCGCGAATCAGCGTGCCGTCGGTCAGGCTGGCCAGCAACAGTGCTCCGGCAAATGACGCAAGCAATACGAACAAGCCTTGCCGGTTGACGGCGTGTTGTGCATCCGCTTGTGCCTTGCCGGTAGTCAGCGCGTTTTCGAACAGATTGGTGAAGTCGCTCTGCAGCGGCACCAAGTCAGGTTGTACGTCGGTGGCCAGCTTGAGTTGGGCGATGTCGAACTGGCCGGCCTGAAGCAATGCGAGCGTATCGTCCATCGCCTGCTCGGCATCTTTGCGGTGTTGCGCGGCGATGGTGAGCAACGGTTTCTGCTGTGTTCCCAGGCCGCTTTGCAGCAGCGGGTTCCAATAACGATCGATGTCGACGCGGTTGCTCTTGAGCGCGTTGGCGGCATCGTCGGCAGCGGAAGGCAGGCGCATCAGCACCGCATGAGACAGCGCCTGGAAATCGTTGTTGAAGTCGCTTTGGATCCGGCCTACGTCGGAAATCGGTGCAAGCGTGTCGCCGACCACGGACCGGATGCGCTGGTCGGCACGCATGAGGTCGACGGCGCTCAATGCGCCGATCGCGATCAGCGACAGCAGTATGCCGGCGAGGCGAAGCAGCAGGATTCGACGCAATGTGAGCCGTGGCAGGCCGGAAAACAGACGAGGCATGTCGCACCTTGGGGGAGGGGATGCCTGCTGATCGGCAGTCGCTGCTTCAACTTGAGCGAAAAATCACAAAAAAATTCTTATATTTCAATTATTTGACGAATTTGTGGCGATCGTGTTTTTAAGGCCGCAGGGTGCTCAGGAGTCCGCCGGTGCGGAGGCCAGAAGGGGTGTTTCCCTGGTTGCCTGCGCGTGCAGGAAAAGCGCCAGCAAGACGGCGGCGATGGCGGCAACGGCCGCCAGTCCGTAGATGGCGTTGTACCCCATGCCGCTGGCAACCCATCCACCCAAGGGGCCGGTGACGGCCATGGCCACGTCCATGAATACCGAATACACGCCGAGCGCGGAGCCACGGCTGTGCGCCGGCACGCGATGCACGGCTTCGACGCCCAGTGCCGGGAATACCAGGGAAAAACCGAAGCCGGCGACGGCCGCGCCCGCACAGGCAAGATGCGCATCGTTGGCCAGGCACATCACCATCAGGCCGATGGCTTCGATCGACAGCGACGCCATGGCGACACGGTAGCCGCCCAGCCAGTTGATGGTGGGCGAGAAAACGAAGCGCACGCCCACGAACACCACGCCAAACACGGTGAGCGCGAAAGCGGCGTTTTCCCAGCCGTGTGCCGCGTAAAACAGCGTGATGAAGGTGGCGATGCAGCCAAAGCCGATCGAGCCCAGCGCCAGGCCCACGCCGTAAGGGACGACACGCGCTGCCACGGTGCGAAATGGCGAGCGCTCTTCGGCTTCCACGGTGGTCGCCCGTTTGATGCGGGCCAGCGGCAAGACGGCCAACGGCAGCAGCAGGCTGACCAGGCCGATGGCGGAGAATCCCAGGTGCTGATCGATCAGCACGCCCAGCGGTGCGCCGGCGGCGATGGCGCCGTACGTCGCCACGCCGTTCCAGGAGATGACGCGCGCAGTGTGATGATGGCCAACCTGGCCCATGCCCCAGGTGATGGCGCCGGTGCCGACGCAGCTTTCGGCGCATCCCAGCGCCAGTCGCGCCAGGAAAATCAAGCCCAGGCTGAGCCAGGGCAGCGGTGCGGCAAGCGCGCCCAGCAGCAACAAGCCGCCGCTCGCGGCGCACAGGACAAGGCCCGTCATCACGGTGCGCTTGGGGCCTTTGGCATCCGCCATGCGGCCCACGTGCGGTCGGCTGAGCAAGGTCGCCACGTACTGAATGCTGATCGCCAGGCCCGCGAGCATGGCGCTCATGCCGAGGCGGCCATGCACGAAACTGGGCAACACGGCAAGCGACAAGCCGATGGTCAGGTAGGCGACGAAGGTGAAGGCGACTGTGCTGAGAATCGACAGCAACACGGCGGATGAGCGGCCGGCATGGGTCGCGCTGGAACGGGAGGCATCAGCCATAGGGAATAGACAACCTGGCAATCAATCCGGGTCGGGAGGCCGGATGGACTAATTGTATGCTTTTATGGTGCGTCGCGTCATTGCGATTTTTCCTATTGCTGGATTGCCTGCCGCCTGCGGCTTTTTGGCGGTGGTGCCGCACGCGGCGTGGCACGTGGCTCAGGCAGCCGCTCCGCGCAATTGCGCCAGGTCGATCTTTTTCATCGTGAGCATGGCCTGCATGGCCCGCTGCGCCTTGGCCGGATCGGCGTCGCTGAGGTAATCGAACAAAGCCGTCGGCACGATCTGCCAGGACAGTCCGTAGCGATCCTGCAGCCAACCGCATTGTTGCGCGGCGGGATTGCCGCCCTCGGACAGATGGTTCCAGTAATGGTCGACCTCTTCCTGCGAGTGGCAATTGACGACCAACGACACGGCCGGCGTGAAGGTGAATGCGGGCCCGCCGTTGATGCCGGTGATTTTCTGGCCGTCCAGTTCGAATGCGATGGTCATGACCGAACCTTCGGGCCTGCCGGTGGCCATGGCGGCTTCCCTGCTGTAGCGAGTGCTGGTGACGATGCGGGAATGCTCGAACACCGAGACATAGAAGTGCGCGGCTTCTTCGGCGTTGTCGTGAAACCACAGGAAAGGAGTGATGCGCTGGAAGCGTTCGTTCACGGTGAGTCTCCAGGTGGACGCTGAGGGTGTCGCATCACTGCGACGAATGTGGCAGGCGCGATTCGACGTGGAGCAAGGCAGGGTTTTCGCAGTGGGAAGCCTGGCAGCCGGGGCGCAGATTTTTTGCGCTTCTACATGGCTATCGTTGTCATAAGTGTCCATAGGCCAGATTTCACCAGAGTGCGCGCAATGATCCGTTTTCGAAGGCCGCATACCTTGCGAATTGCTCGAAATAGCAGCGCGACAATTGAAGGTTTCTTCGCCGATGGGCTGTGAAATTCGCCTCTGTCTTGTTGCGTTGCGGCGAAAATCACGGGATTTTTGCGTGCTTTTAAGGCGGTTGCACGTGCACGTTGCGTGAATTGATGCGCTGCAGATATGGCAATTTCTTCTTTGCGATGCGAATCACGTTCCAGCGTGGGCATAGCGGCCAAATAGACTGGACAACGTTGTCATAAGAGGCAGATACTCGCCGCACTTTTGGCGGTAGCGACGTGCATGAAGAGGGAGCGTGCACGAATGCGTGAAGGCGGCAGTCTCCACGTGGCCAAGGGAAATGCAGCCATGAAATCGCTGATGCCATTCACCTGTTGCGGTTCAACCAAGCCTGGAGGGAGGCAGTCACCATGCAAGTGAAGAAGTCGACGAAGTGGTCCACCTTGACGTTGGGTTCGCTGAGCAGCGCATTGGGCGCGGCGCTATCCACCACCTTGCTTACTGCGGTGCCGGTGCAAGTGGTGCATGCGCAAACGAGTTGCACCGCCGCCTGGAGCTCGACGGCGGTCTATACCGCAGGCGACGAGGCCAGCGAGAACGGCATCAACTACAAAGCGAACTGGTGGACGCAGGGCAACGATCCGGCAACCAACAACGGCGGCGCCGGCAGTGGCCAGCCATGGACGTCGCAAGGAGCGTGCGGCAGTTCGCCCACGCCGACACCGACACCTACGCCCACACCGACTCCAACACCCACTCCGACGCCGACACCTACTCCGGCGCCTAGCGGATTCGTGTTCAGTCCGTACAAAGACATCAGTGTCGCCGTCAATTGGAATACCGACGTAATGCAAACCGCGGTGAGCGGATCTACGCTTCCCCTGGTGGGCAGCGGCAGTTTCTACGCAACGCAGGAGCCGAACCTTGGGGCGATCTCGTTGGCTTTCGCCACGGGCACCTGCGGCAGCGAGAACTGGGCGGGCATTTCGGCTTCCGGTTTCATCGCCGGCAATATCAGTGCGCTGTCCAGCGCCGGGCTCGATTACGTGGTATCCACCGGCGGCCAGGCGGGAACGTTCACCTGCCCATCGGCATCGGCCTTCGAGAGCTTCATTGCTTCGTATTACACGCCGCAGATGGTCGGCGTCGATTTCGATATCGAGGGTGGGCAAAGCCAGGCCGATATCCAGCAGTTGGTGGCGGACGCCGCGGCCGCGCAGTCGGAATATCCGAACCTGCGCTTCTCTTTCACCATCGCCACGCTCGGCGCATCGGATGGCAGCTACGGCGGCGTCAATTCGCTGGGCGCTGAAGTGGTGCAAGCGATCCAGGCATCGAGCCCCGCGATCAACAACTACACCGTGAACCTGATGGTGATGGATTACGGCGGCACCAGTGCAGCCAATTGCGTAGTGGTGAACGGTGCTTGCGAAATGGGGCAGTCGGCGATTCAGGCGGTGGAGAATCTCGAGCATACCTACGGCATCCCCGCCAGCCACATCGAACTGACGCCGATGATCGGGCAGAACGATTCGCAAGGCGAAGTCACCACGCTAGCCGATATCGACACGATCACCAATTACGCCACCGCCAACGGTCTTGCCGGCCTGCATTTCTGGTCGCTGGATCGCGACGATCCGTGCGCGGCGGGCTCTGCCTCGTCGACGTGCAACTCCGATCCCAGTGTGGGCGATTTGGGTTTCACCAACGAGTTCCTGAAGGATCTCGGCAAGTAGAGCCGATCGCAGCAAGCTGGGCGAGGCTTCGATGCCCGATCCGTTGATGGATCGGGCAGGGGACTTTGCAGCGGTCCGGCGCGGTCCGGGCCGCTGCAAAGAGCGGGTAACTGCGGCGCGAAGCGGTCGCTTCATGCCGTTTTCTTGAATCATCGCAAGCCCATTACACGCAGTACGGTGCATGGATGCGTGATGGCGTCCGTCCCCACGTGGCCGCGGGAATGCGGGCACGAATCCGCCGATGTTTTTCATCTGTTGCGATTCCATCCAATCTTGGAGACAGTCCCATGTCAGTGAAGAATTCAAGCAAGTGGTCCGTGCTGACTTTCAGTTCGTTGAGCACCGCCGTGTGCGCGGCTTTGTCCGCTACGGCGTTGACCGTGGCGCCGGTGCAGGTGGTGCATGCGCAAACCAGTTGCGCGGCAGCCTGGAATGCATCGACGGCTTATACGCAAGGCCAGGCGGCCAGTGAGAACGGCATCAATTACGTCGCCAACTGGTGGACGCAAGGCAACGATCCGGCCACCAACAATGGCGGTGCAGGCAGCGGCGAACCGTGGACGTCGCAGGGCGCGTGCGGCGGTTCGCCGGCACCGACTCCAACGCCTGCTCCAACCCCCACGCCCACGCCGACTCCAACGCCAAGCGGTTGCGATCCCGCGTGGAACGCTTCGACCGCTTATAACGGCGGTGCGTTGGTGAGTGAGAGCGGGCTCAATTACAAGGCGAACTGGTGGACGCAGGGCAATGATCCGGCCACCAATAATGGGCCGTCGGGCAGCGGCCAGCCGTGGACTGAAATCGGTACCTGCAGCGGCTCGCCGACGCCCACACCGACTCCAACCCCCACGCCCACGCCGACTCCTACGCCAACTCCCACTCCCACTCCTGCCCCGAGTGGATTTGTCTTCAGTCCTTATAAGGACATGAGCATCAATATGAACTGGAATACCGATGTCATGCAGACGGCGGTGACCGGTTCGGCGATCCCGGTGGTGGGCAGCGGCGGCCTGTATGAGACACAGGTACCGAAACTGCCGGCCATTTCGCTGGCCTTTGCCACCGGAGAGTGCGGCAGCGAGAACTGGGCGGGCGTGACGCCGGCGCAATTCATCTCCGCCAACATCACCCCGGGTGCGGCCAATTCGCTGTCCAGTGCCGGTCTGGATTACATCGTTTCCACCGGCGGTGAAGCAGGTACGTTCACCTGCTCCTCGCCCTCTGCGTTCGAGAGTTTCATCGCGAAGTACTACACCCCGCAAATGATCGGCGTTGACTTCGACATCGAAGGCGGCCAGAGCCAGGCCGATATCCAGCAACTGGTCGCGGACGTTGCGGCGGCGCAGTCGCAATATCCGAATCTGCGCTTCTCCTTCACTATCGCTACGTTGGGGGCATCGGACGGCAGCTATGGCGGCGTCAATACGCTGGGGGCGTGGGTGGTGCAGGCGATCCAGGCGTCGAGCCCGGCGCTCAACAACTACACCGTCAACCTGATGACGATGGACTACGGTGGCGCCACCTCGGCGAACTGCGTGGTGGTGAGCGGAGCCTGCGAGATGGGGCAGTCTGCGATTCAGGCGGTGGTGAATCTGCAGCACACTTACGGTATTCCGTTCAGCCACATCGAGCTGACACCGATGATCGGCCAGAACGACAGCGCCGGTGAAATCACCACCTTGGCGGATATCGACGCCATCACCAACTATGCGACCACCAACGGTCTGGCCGGTGTGCATTTCTGGTCGCTCGATCGCGATACACCGTGCGCGGCGGGCGGCGCCTCATCGACGTGCAACTCCTATCCGAGCGCAGGCGTTCTCGGCTTCACCAACGAGATTTTGAAGGACATGGGCAAGTAAAGCGCAGGGGAACCCGCTGCGAGACAGGAGGCATGCCTGCTTCGCAGCGGATGTGACGTTGGGCAAGGCAAGCCACCGGTACGGAGTGCCGGTGGCTTTTTATCGATGGCGAAGGATGGGCGGGCAGATGCCTGCAAGGCGATGGAAAAGCAGGCCTTTCAAGTGTCCACGACCGTATCGTTTTCGCTGAAGTCGGGCGAGGCGATACCTAGCCGGTTGCGGCCGCGCCGCTTGGCCGCGTACATGGCAGCATCGGCGTGGCGCATCAAATGCTTGCGATCCTTGCCGTGCTCCGGATACATCGCAATACCGATGCTGGAGGATATCCGCAGTTGATGTTGGCCGAGCTGGAATGGCTGATTCAGCACGCTGCGAATCTTCTCGGCAACGGCCGAGGCATCCTCCGGCCGATGCATGCCCGTCAGCACCACGGCAAACTCGTCCCCGCCCAGGCGCCCGACCGTATCCGATTCGCGCAGGCATTGACGGATTCTCCGTGCCGCCTCGCGCAGCACTTGATCGCCGGTGTCGTGGCCGTGGCGGTCGTTGGCCTGCTTGAACCGGTCCAGGTCGATATAGAGCACGGATAGCCGCTGCAGGTCACGTCCTGCCGCAACGAGCGCGGTATCGAGTCTATCGTTGAACAACTCGCGGTTAGGCAGGTCGGTGAGCGCGTCGTGCCCGGCCACGTATTGCAGCCAGGCGGCGTTGCGCTTGCGCTCGATCGCGGTGGCGATCTGGTCGGAGACAAATTGCAGCAGTGCCTGATCCTCCGTCGTGTAGCGCACGTCGCCGGAATAGCTTTGCACCACGATCGCGCCGATGCATCCGTTGGGCGTGGTGAGAGGCAGGCCCAGCCAGTCCAGGGAATCGCACCCTATATATTGAATGCCCCTGCCTAGCACCTGGGAGCGAGTGTGGGGTGTCAGCAGGATGGCCTGCCCGCTGCGAACGACTTCACCGGTGAGCGTGCCGGAATTCAAAGGGCGCGGTGCCGGCGCCGGATCGCATTCGTCGACGAAGTAAGGAAAGCTCAGCTCGTCGGCGCGTTCGTCGTATAGCGCCACATAAAAATTCCTGGCCGGCAGCAGCCCGTCGATGATCTGGTGGATGCGCTGAAACAGCGCAAGCAGGTCCTTGGCGGTGTGCGCGGCCTCGGAGATTGCCAGCAGCGCGGCCTGCACCGACTCGGCGCGCTTGATCTCGGTAACGTCGCGCGCCAGCGCGATACGTACCTGTTCCGCTTCGGACCAGCGGGCCGACCACGTGATGTGCACAACCTTGCCGTCCTTGCGGATATATCGGTTCTGGAAGTTCGCCTCAGGTTGCCCCTGCATGATTTCTTGCGCCGTCGCGAGGGTACGTTCGCGGTCGTCGGGGTGGACCAACTCGATCATCGGGCGTCCCAGCACTTCCTCCGCCGCATAACCGAAGATCTGTTCATAGGCGGCGCTCACATAAAGGTAGCGGCCCTCCGCGTCGACCACGCAGATCGCATCGAGCAGCAGGTCGATGATGGTGGGCAGGGGAGGGCAGCTGTTTCTTTCCATCTCGCCGCGCGTGGCCAAGAGCCACTTTTGGGGCTCGGTAACGGACCTCATGCATGGGTCGTGCCGAAGAAGGGGGTATGAGCCTCGTTGGGCTCAGAACGTGGATTGTTCGGCTGGCGACGCCTTACAGGGGCTTCAGCGGACCCATTAATCGTTAAGGAAGTTTTCAGTGGACACGCCCGTCACCTGTGTGTAAGTTGTGTCAACTTACGGCAACCTGACGCGTTAGGTAGTCGTGGCCTGACGAGAATTCGTGGGCGAGTTGGTAGTCCATTATAAAAAGCGGGGGGCGTGAGCGACTCATGCAAAGGACCTTTGTTGTCGGGTGTCCGCGGTCGGGCACCACCATCGTGCAGGCCATGCTTGCACGGCACCCCCAGGTCTTCACCCTTCCAGAAACCAGTTTCTTCCCGCGCCTGCTGGGCGGCCTGCATTGGCGATTGGGCGATGAAGGCGCCAAGCAGCACCGTCGAAAATTGGCCCGGATGCTCGGCTTGACTCGTCGCTACGGTCGCCGTCAGTTTGTCGAACTGCAGCAGGTCTTGCTGGGTTCTGAGCAGCCGCTTGCCCGTGCCCCCTGGTTTCAGCGCGATTGCGTTGAGCGTTTCATCGACATGCTGGATGGTCTCGCCGTTCAGGCCAAGCGCTCGATGTGGATCGAAAAGACGCCGCTCCATTTGTTTTATCTCCCGGAAATCGAGTCCTACCTGCCGGAAGCGCGCATCATTCACGTGATCCGCCCAGGCCTCGACGTGCTGGCCTCGATCACCGACGCTGAGCTGCGCTACGACAACAAGTCATTCAGTGGCGGTTTGATGCAGTGGGTGCGGCGCTGGAACCGGGCGGCGGAGGTTCATCGCTCGCGCATCGGCGTGCGCAACCATCATTTCGTCTTTCTGGAAGACCTGATCCACAATCCGACCGAAGAATGGCAGCGCTTGTGCAAGTTCCTGGATCTGCGGTCGGATGTCGACCTGGATCAAACCTGTCATCAGAATATTGCCGATCCCAAAGCTGAGCCGTGGAAGTGCAATGCGCTCAGCGGACTTCCACATCAGGCAGAGAGCAAAGTGGAGAGCTTGTTCGGCCCGCAGTTGCGCGAATGCTTGCGTGAGCGTCTCAACTCCTACGAAGAGCTCTACGCTGCCAGCAGTCCGGTGTACAACCGCGAAGACAGTTTCCAGGTACCGCGGTCCGAGTTGCGTCCGAATAAAGGGTCCGATGTGCCGGAGGTCGACGCCGCCGCGCTGGCGGATGGCCGTTTCCGGGTCGCTTGAGCCGGTATCGGGTTGATCGCTTGCCCGCTGAGACAATGCCGCGGTAAGCCAATAGTCGAACAAAGCGCTTTCCGCCCTGTCACAATGCCTGTTCCCTCGTGAAACAGGTAGCGTCGTGAATCGCAGATCGAACAAAAAGAAGACGTCCTACGGCAGTTGGTTTCTTGCGATCATCGTGCTCGCGGCCGTCATCGTCGCAGGTGTGTACTTGGTGCGGATGGCGATGCAGCCCAAGGACGTGGCCAATGTACTGCCTGCCGCCCCGCCGGCGGCCGCATCGTCAAGCACGCCGGCCAGCAGCACATCCACAGCCGTGATTCAGCATCCCATCGCCCAGGCCGAATCCGGCCCGGCTGCCGCATCCACGGCACCGTTGCCGGCCTTAGCCGATAGTGATGCAAGCGTGCTGGACGCATTGTCCAAGTTGGCGAGCGGCGGCGACGTGCGCGCCTTGCTGGCTCCGAACCAGGTCATCTCGCGTGTCGTCGCTACGGTCGACGCGTTGCCCAGGCACGGCTTGGGCAGCAGTTTCATTCTGCCGCTGCGCACTCCGAAAGGATCGATGCAGACCACGCAGGCCAACGGCGAAACGTTGATCGCCTCAGACAACGCGGGTCGCTACGCTCCGTATGTCGCAGTCCTGGAAAGCGTCGATCCGCACGTGCTGGTGGCGTGGTACCGGCACAACTATCCATTGTTCCAGGAAGCGTATCGCGAGCTGGGTTATCCGCGAGGATATTTCAACGACCGCCTGATCGTGGCGATCGACGACATGCTGGCCGCCCCTGATCTGCACGACCCGGTGGCCGTAACGAAGTCGGGTCCGCACTATGTGTTCGTGGATCCGTCGCTGCAGTCGCTGTCCAACGGACAGAAGCTGATGGTGCGCATCGGTCCGGCGAACGAACAGCAGTTCAAGGCGAAGCTGCACTTGATCCGAAGCCTGCTGGTGGGTGCACAGATCGCACATTGAGCCACGCTGGACAAAAGAAACCCCGCCACCGGCGGGGTTTCTTTGCAGAAGGCTTGGCAGAGTTATTTTGCCTTGCCGAACTTGTAGGTGCCTTCCAGGTAAATGCCGCGCCCGAACACGTTGTAGTCATTGTCGTTGTAGGGCGAGGCGCTGGTGCCGGGGTAGCTGTGATCTTTCGGCGGCATCTTGTTGAACACGTTGTTGACCATCAGCGACAGCGCAAGACTGTCGATCGGGGTGTAGCTTACGCTGGCGTTGTACAGGATCCACGGTGCCAGGCGGCCCGCGCCGGGCGCGTTGTAGTCGTTCAGCGTGCGAGCGAGGTAGTTCGGCGAGCTGCCGTAGCGATTGGCGAACACCGTGGTGCTCCAGTTGCCGATCGACCAGGTGATCGAGGCGTTTACCTTGGTCTTGAAGTCGTAGCTGTAATACGGGTTGCGCAACAGGTCGAGCACCGGGTCGTTCGGATACTGCTGCAGCTCGTGCTTCAACACGTTGCTGTAGGAGGCGTTGAAGGTCAGCGAGCCGAAGCGGCCGACGTTCAGTAGATAGCCGAAGTTGGAAACCAGCGCGTTGACCTTCTCCTTGGACGTATTCACCTTCGGCGTGTAGATCTGGGTGATGTCGCCCAGGAAGGTATTATCGGTGGCAGCCTGGCGAACCACTTGCGAAAGTGCTGCCTTGCAGGTCGGCGAATTGATGTCGAGCGTGCCGATGCGACACAGATACTCCTGCTGCGAGAGCAGGTCCGCGCTTTCCTGGTTCACTTCGTTGCTGATGTCGTAGTGATAGTAGTCGGTGCTGAACGACAGGTTGTTGATCGGCGCCCATACGAAACCGTAGTTCCACACTTTGGCGGTGATCGGCTTCAGCTGCGTATTGCCGGACTGCACGCCGTTGAACTGTACGTTGTAATACTTGTTCGGGCATTGGCCGATCGATGGACCGACATAGCCGAGCTGAGCACAGTTGTAATAGTCGGTGACCGAGTCGTAGTAGCCGCTTTGTCCCTGGAATTCATCGGCCAGCGTCGGTGCCTTGAATGCCGTGCCGTACTTGCCGCGCAACAACAGGGTTTCGAGCGGGCGGTATTCGATGCCGATGTTGTAGGTGGCGTGGCTCACGTCGCCATTACCGACGTGATAGCTGTCGTAGCGGGCGGATGCATCGAGGGTCAGTTGCTTGAACAACGGAATGTTCAACTCGGTGGTGGCGGCATAGCGCGAGCGATGGCCTGCGCCTTGTACATCCGTGCTGCCCCAGACCTCACCGTCGAGCAGGCGCGCATCGGGCGTGTAATTCCAGCCCTGGTTGCCGCCTTCCACCACGACCGCCAAACCGGCATCGCCACCCGGCAGGGCGAACAGGGATGCGTTGGTGACCTGGGCGCGCAAAAGGTTGTCCCAGGTCTTGGCGTTGCTGTAGGTGAAGCCGGTGAAGCCGCGGAAATCGGCCGGCGAAATGGGCTGGAAGAAGGCGCCGTAATTGGGAGCGTAAACGCCGTATCCCTTGTTGGTACCCAATTCCGGACCGAGCACCTTGTCCAGGAAGTAGTTGTCGATCTCGTTGGCCCAGCGTGCGAAGCGGCGCGAGGTGAGATGATCGTCGGAATGGGTGTAGGTAACGTCGTAATCCCAATTCGATTGGCCGAACGTACCTTTGCCGCCCAGCGTCAGCATGTACGAGTTTTCGGTGGTCTTGTTCATGATCGACTTGTAGCCGCCGATTTCTTCAGGCGTAAAGCCGCGCTGAAGGTTCACGAAGTCCTTCAGGTTTGCGTCGTAGATCTTGCCGAAGTCCGCCGAGGTGCCCCACCAGGTGTAGCCGGAGCCGGTGGAAAATTTCTGCTCTTGGTAGTTGTAGAGGAAGTCGCTGTACAACTGCAGATTGTCGGTGGCGTCGAAAGTGGCGTGTGTGTACACATTCGCCGTCTTCTCGTCATTCGACAGGGTTTTGTAGCCGGCGGAGTTGTATGAGCCGCAGTAGTAGCCGCTGTTCTGGCGGTATTGCAAGGCTTCGCCGCCATTGAACAGTCCGTTGGTGGCATTGCAGCCATTCGGCGTCAGAGTGCGCGGATCGACGTAGCTGTTCTTGATCTTGGTGGTGCTGTTGACCAGGAAGTCGCGGCTTGCGGTGGCGGGGCTGGTGCCGTCGGCATAGTAATTACGGGTCAGTGCGCGGTCGAAGCCCCAGATCGGCTGCGAGCTTTCGAACTGTACGCCGGCCAGCACGTTGAGTTTGCCCCAATTGAAGCTATCGGCCAGGTACACGCGGCGATCTGCGCCGCCGCCGGTGTGCCAGCCATAGCGCACGTCGACCACCGGTGCATCGAGTTTTTTCTTCAACACGATGTTGACTACGCCAGCGATCGCATCGGAGCCGTAAATCGAGGATTGGCCACCCGGCAGGATATCGATGTGATCGACCATCTCGCTGGGGATGCCGCTGAGGTTGTTGAACGCGTCGCTGCCGTTGTACAGCGCAGGAAAATCGCCCATCGGGCGACCGTCAATCAGGTATTTCACGAAGCCGACCGGCAGGCCGAACATGCTCAGGGTCTGGGCGCCCTGGGTGAAGCTGGCCGAGGTGCTGGCACCTTGCACGGCACCGGTCGAGAAAGAGGATTGCTGCAGTGCCTCAGCCACCGTGGTGAAGCCGCGCGATTTCATCTGGTCGGCGGTAATGGTCATCACCGGTGTCGAGGTTTCGACCTGCGATTGGGGGATGAGCGATCCGGTCACCGTCACGGTGTCGAGCTTTCTCGCCTTGCTGGTCGAGGCGGCGCCTTGCGCAGCTTCCTGCGAATCGGGTGTGTCCTGCGATTGGGCCGCGGTAGCGGCTAAGGTGTGCGAAGAACCGAACGCCATGGCGGCCAGCACGGCAACCGTGAGCTTTGACTTCAACATATTGTCTCCCCAGCAAATTTTGGTGAACCGCGCGTCCCGATCGGAGCCATGCCGACGCAGTTTTCCAATGTTTTCGCCAGTGCGTTGTGTGGTGCCCTGGCGGGCAAGTGGGCGTTCGCCTACTTATGGCTTCCGTAAAATCTTACGCAAAATATCACGTTATTGCCACGAATGCGCAATATTTTGCGTTCGACTTCTGGCATGGCTTGTTGCCCTGGGGAGGGGCGGCGGAAAAAGCTGCGGACCAAAAGAAAAAGCCCCGGAAGCGGTGCTTCCGGGGCTTGGGGGTTGAAGATGGAGTTGCGGTCTCAGCCGTGGCGCGAGTCGTGGCTTCCGCCCTGTGGGTGCCCACCGCCGCCGCCTCCACGCGGTGCAGCGGCCGGTCGCGATGCAGCCCGATACGCCGGTGCGGCAGCGTGATACTGCGGGGCGGCGCGGTATTGCGGAGCCGCTGGGCGATAGCTGTTCGCCTGCGGCCGGTAAGCGCTCTGCGTGCGTGCGCCGGAATTGTTGTTGTAGCTGGCCCGATTGAAGCTGTTGGCGGCCGGACGTGCCGCCGCGCTGGCGGAGGTGTTCGCGTGCGGCGCATAGCTTGCCGAGCGCAGTGCCATGGAATTGTTCACGCGTTGTGCGCTGGCTGCCGCCGGCGTGAATCGCCCCGCTGCCGCGCTGGCGCCGCGCGATGCCGTCACCCCGGCACCGGAAAATGTACCGGCACGCGACGTTGCGGCAATGGAAGGACTGCCATGGTTGACCGACGCCTGCATGGCGCGGTTCTGGCTGGCCATGGTCATCTGACGCTGCTGGGCGGCGATCGGTCCAACGTTGTGCGGGTCTCGCGCAAAAGCCATTTGCTGCTGCGTGGCACGCGAGGTCAGTCCGCCCTGGCCGCCGTTATAGCTGGTCCGGTTGATGTAGGTGTTGTTGATCACGGTCTTGTTGTACACGTTGTTGATGTGCACGCCGCCGAACTGGTTGACGGAGCGGTTGTAGTAGAAACCGCCCGGGCCCCAGTGGCCGCCGACATAGCCCACACCCGTATAGCCGAAACCGTAGTTCACGCCGCCGTAGAAGCCCACGTGAGGGCCCCAGTAGCCGGCGTGGAAAACATATACGCCGCCGATCCAGCCCCAGTAGCCAGGGGTCCACAGCGCGCCGTAGTACGGCGGAAGTATCCAGGTACCCGGTACCCAGTAATACGAGACACCGTTCCATGCCCAGTAGCCCGGAGTCCAGATGTAGCCGGGAGCGGGAATCGAAGGCTGCACGTAGACCGGCAACAGCGGCGGCGGAAAGCCGACGGATACGCCGACGCCGACGAACACGCCTGCGTGGGCCTGCTGCGGAAGCACAGTGAAGGCCGCTGCGGCCGCCAGCAAGGCGGCGGCGGAGCGTACCAGCCACGTGCGCTTCGTCGAAGAAAATTGCGCGGACGTCATTGCTTTCATGGTGTTTTCCTCCTCGGGCTGCACCGTACAGCGGAAAACGCGGGAAATCGCTCGATTGTGCACGTGAAAATTCGCGCAAGTTCATTGGCGTTCAGCGGCAAGGTCAGTCCGGCGTTGGCATCTTCCACGCAAGGCGTTGTGCGGCTTGGTTTTGGAGCAATCCCAATAGCAGATAAACGAGTACGCGCGTGGCGTCATCCGGGGTTGCGGGTACCATGGGGCACTCCTTTTCGTGGGCCTGCCGCATGTCGTCGCTTCAACATTTGCAGATGCTGATGCGCTACCGGGCGTGGGCCGACCGGCTGCTTTATCAGTCCTTGTCGGAATTGCCGGAGCAGGCATTGAACCACCCGCAGCCGATCGTGTTCGGGAACCTGTTGCGCACCCTTCACCACGTCAATGCCATGGATCAGGTGTGGCGGGCCCACCTGGAGGGCGTACCGCACGGTTTCACGTCACGCAATCCCGAGGAGTGTCCCGGGTTCGATGTGCTTCGCGCGCAACAGGTTGAGATCGACGAGTGGTATATCCGTTTTGCCGGGGCACTGGATTCGCGAGCCTGCGACGAAGAGGTTCGCTTCACCTTTATCGGCGGCGGCGAGGGCGTAATGCGCCGGGGCGACGTGCTGCTGCACGTGGTAAACCACGCGACCTATCACCGTGGCCACGTGGCAATGATGATGTATGGCTTGTCGGCCAACGTACCCACCACCGACCTGCCGGTTTTCCTGCGCGAAACGTCCTGAGCGCGTTCGGCCGGATGCTGGGCGTGATCGATGGAGTATGCTTCGGCGATGCCTGCGCCTGCACCGGAGCCTTCCTTGCAGCATGGCCTTTTCGGCCAGCCGCCTGCGCGTGCGCAGACGCATCGCCTGTTCTTTGCATTGGTGCCGGACGATGCAGTGCGTAGCGACATCCAGCGTGTTGCAACGTGGCTGTACGAGCAGCATCCTGAATTGGGTGCGCGGTGGCTGAAGCCCGAGCGCTTTCACGCGACGCTGAATTTTCTTGGCGATTTTCCGCAACTGCCTGAAGACGTCGTGGAGGTCGCCAAGCGCGCCGCGCAGCGCGTGCGCGCTTTGCCATTCGATTGGACGCTGGACCATGCCGCCAGTTTTCGCGGGCGCGAGCCGCCTTGCGTCTTGCGCAGCAACGTGGTGCCCGAACCGCTATCGGCACTGTGGCGAGACGTGAATGCTGCGCTGAAGGAAACCGGCCTGCACTGGCCCTTGGAGCGGTCTTTCACGCCACACGTGACGCTGGCCTATGCCCGCCAACTGCTGCCCGATCCCGTGGCGATCGCGCCGATTGCCTGGCAGATCAGGAACTTCGTGCTGATTCACAACGTGGTAGGCAGGGGAAGCTACCAAATGCTGGGCGATTGGCCGCTATCGGTCTGATGTGGGGCTTGATATGGCCCAAAGGTCAGGTAGGCGTCGTAGAACGGCGGGCGCACAATCGCCGCGATGGCTCAACCCTCAATCGAAGAAGGAGATCCTCATGCGTTCGCTATCTGTCGTTTTGCTTGCGGCGCTAGGCCTGCCCGGGGTGGCTCTGGCGCAGGCCGCGCAAGTGAGTCACGTCCACGCCATGCAACACGTACCGCCCTATGTCCGCGCAGCCGTCGCCGATCCGGCACGCGGCCAGGATGCGAACAACGATGCGCGCCGCAAGATCACCGATGTCATGGTTTTCAGCGAAGTGAAACCTGGCCAAAAAGTGCTGGAACTGATTCCCGGCAGCGGCTATTTCACGCGGGTGTTCAGTGCGATCGTCGGAACCAAGGGGCACGTCTATGCGCTGTGGCCCAACGAGTACGCGAAGGAGGATGCGGATGACGTGACAGGCTCCGACAAGTTGGCCGCCGATCCGCATTACGCCAATGTGTCGGTACTGAAGCAGCCGGCGGCGCAATTGAGCGTGCCCGAACCGGTGGACCTGGTCTTCACGTCGCAGAATTATCACGACTATCCGGACGCTTTCATGGGCAAGGTCGACCCGGTGGCGTTTGACAAACAGGTATATGCGGCGCTCAAGCCTGGCGGCTTGTTCGTGGTAATCGATCACGTAGCGCCAGCCGGGTCGGGCATGGCCGATACGGACACCTTGCACCGCATCGATCCGGCCATCGTGAAAAAGCAGGTGGAGTCGGTGGGGTTCGTGTTCGCCGGTGAAAGCAGCGTATTGCACAACCCTGATGATCCGCATACGAACAAGGTGTTCGATTCATCCATACGCGGTCATACCGATCAGTTCGTCTATCGCTTCCGCAAGCCGAATTGACGCGTGCTGGTGTCCCTCCCTCGGCCGGGGGCCGAGGGAGGGCGAGCTTAGTGAAGGCCCTTCCACATATCGTCGAGCAATTCGTCGGTGGGATCGGCGGTCTGTTCCCAATACATGATGCCGCCCAGGTGCTGCGACTTGATAAACGCCATTTTTGCGGCAATCGACTGCGGGTCGTCGTAGCTGATGAAGTGGCGCGTCTTCGCGTTCCATAGCCAGGGCGCCTGCGCGTCGGCGTCCCAATAGCGCACGAAGCCTTGCTTGTTTATGTAGTCCTGCTTCAGTTCCGGCCAATTGTGCCCGCCCTGGTAATGACCGAAGGTTTGATACAAGCCGTTGTGATCGGGGTTTACGTCGGCAAATTCGCGACCGTAAAGGGCCGCGCCGATAAACAGTTTTTCTGGCGGAACGCCCGCGGCAAGGAACTGCCGCACGGCGCGATCGGTGGTGCGTCCGTCGCCCTTGATCAAGGCCGAAGGATGCAGGCCGGTGTGATGGCCGGTGGTCGGCGTCATCGCATTGACGAAGTCGTAAGTCATCAGATTGAACCAATCCAGGTACGGATTGATGGCGCCGATGTCGATATCGTCCACAAAGGGGCCGTCGGCAATGGCTACGCTGAGCGTGTAATGGTTGGCGCCGCTGCGCCCGTTTGCCGCCCCGGTGCTATCGAGGCTGGTGCGGATCGCTTTGAGCAGCAACGTGTAGTTGGTTCTGTCCTGCGGACTGGATTTAATGCCGGACTCGTGGTGGCCCGGATATTCCCAATCCACATCGAGGCCGTCCGCGTGCTGGGCTGCCACGAGCTGCGCGGCGCTATCGGCGAACAGCTTGCGCCCGGCTTCGGTGCTGGCGGCCTCGGAGAAGCCGCCCACGCTCCAGCCGCCGACGGATATCTCAACCTTGAGTTTCGGATTGATCGCCTTGAGCGCGAGCAGATCCTGAAGATGTTTCACGTCGCCGGGTGCGATGACGACTTTGCCGTCTTTCGGGTGCGCAAAAGCAAAGATCAAGGTGTCGATCTTGCCGACATCCTTGGTCTGCTGCGGATTCCAACCGGTGGCGTAGCCGACGATGCGATAAGGCGACGATGCAGGCTGGGCAACGGCAAGGCTGGCGGCAAGCAACGTCGCCGGCAACAGCAGGCCGGCGATCAGCTGCCTGGGCGATCGGAGAAAACATTTACGCATCGTGCGTGCTCCCAGTGATGAAGGTAGTAACCAGCGCGTTCCTTCGCGGAATATTGCGGCGCTTCATTGCGCCGCTGCGTAGTGGGCTTGAATGCCGATGCCGAGCTACCATGCTGGTGGTATCAGGTTCCCTTTGCCCATGAACGACGACTCATCTCTTTTCCGCGACAAGCTGCTGCGCGACGACCCGCCGCCAACGCCGCCGGTCGAACCCGATCCGGGTGATTGCTGCGGCAACGGCTGCGATCCATGCATCTTCGATTATTACGAAGAGGCCCGGCAGCACTACCGCGAACGGCTGGCGGCCTGGCGTGAGCGCCACCCGGACGTTGACCCGGTGTCGCTCTTGCCGACACCGGGCTCATCGGATCAGCGGACGCCGTAAAGCGTTTTGACGTCTTGCAGCAGCGCAGCCTGGCTGTCCGGGCGCGAGTAGAACATGTGCCCGCCGGGATATTCCTTCACTTGCACGCGCGTGGGGTCGCCCATGGCCGGCATCTGGTCGACGATCAGTACAGACGCCATGAACGGGCAGGACAGGTCGTCCCAACCGTGGGCAATCAGCACGCGCAGATTCGGGTCGTTGGCCACGGCTTCGCGCAATTGATCGACCGAGCCTTTGTTGGCGTCGTCGTCTTCATGCCATGCGTCGTTGACGTCGTAGCTCAGTGCGTTGTAGCGGCCGTCGTATTTCCAGCCCACGGTCTGCGTGACGAAGTTCACCATCGCCGTGGTGGTCGGGGCGATGATGCCGTTGAGGATGGGGTCGCCGCCGACTTGGTGCGGTGCATACGGGAAGGGATCCCACGCCGTGACATTGGAATCGTACCGGCTGCCGAGTTTGCCTTCGGCGCGATAGACCTCGCGCAGATAGGCCTGCGTTTCCAGTCGACCGCCGGAACGCTTCACGAAGACCGCATCCAGCCCGGTCAGCTCGGTCACTTTCTGAATCATTGCTGCGGTGGCGGCCGGATCGGTACGGCCCTTCATCAACGCGACGGCGTAGTCGCCGCGCGTGTAGTCGATGATCGGCGCCATCGCTTCGGGGGTCAGTTGGTGTTCGCGTTCCAGGTGTGCGGCTGCGATGGACGGAAGCGTCAGCATCCACGGCAGCGGCGAAACGTTTTCGTTATCCGACGCGGACGCATCGAGATAGGGCGAGAGCAGCACCACGCCATTCATCGCCACGCCAAGCTGTGTCTGCAGGTATTCGGTGATGCGCGGACCGCGGAAACCGCCGTAGCTCTCGCCCACCAGATATTTGCGCGATTCCATGCGGCCGTTTTTCACCAGCCAGTCGTAGACGATGCGCGACAGGTACTTGATGTCGTTGTCAGTGCTGTAGAAGAGCTTGGTGGCTTTGTCCTTGGGCACCAGTGCGCGGCTGTAACCGGTACCGATCGGATCGATAAAGACCAGGTCGGTAAAGCCGAGCCAGGTGCCGGGGTTGCCATGCAGTACGGCGGCGTCGGAGGGATTGTCGCCGTCCAGGCCGAAGTTCACGCGCTTGGGGCCGATCGCGCCGAAGTTCAGATACACCGAGGATGCGCCAGGGCCGCCGTTGAGCGCGAAAGTTACAGGGCGATCCTTGCCGGGCATGGTGTAGGCGGTAAACACCACCTGGCCGGTGACGTCGCCCTTTTCGTCGCGCACCGGCAGGGTGCCGACGGTGACCGTGTATTTGAGCGTCTTGCCGCCGACTTCGACGGATTGGCTGACGTGGGCGTCGGCAGGAAAGGGCGGCAGGTGAAAGCCGTCCGCGTTCGCTTCCTGCACGGGTGTTGCCGTGGTGCCTGGGCTGGCAACGACGGGGGACGTGCCGGCGGCGATCAACGCGGCGAGCAGGGCAAATGACAAGGTCTTGCGCACAACGAATCCTCGGGACATACGAACCCAACAGACTAGCCAAGCCGCGCGCTCATGCCCACTGTGCCCAATGGCAGGGGCGGGCTGCGTCACGTGGCGCGGAGCAAGGCGTTGAAGCGCTTGCTGCGCTGCATTAGATTCGCAATCTTCGTTGAAGGGGAAATTGAAGATGAAGCGCTTGTGGCTCTTGGGGGCTGCCGCACTGCTCGGTGCGTGCGGGGGGCAGGTTGTACACGAACCGGCCGCAGTCGGCGATCTGGTTACGCCCGGTACGGCGCCGTGGCTGACGGTAACCGGCGGCGACGACAAGCTCGAGGTGCGCGGGCTCGACCACAAGCTGATTCTGGAACCGGCGCCGAATCTGGCCGCGGCGGTGCAATCGCAGCTCGGTGCGCAATTGCAGCCCAGCTATTTCCAGGACCTTGTGGTGACGTGCTCGTCGCTGGTTGCTGGCTTGCACGTCAATCAGAAAAAGGCCCCAGGCAAGCTCGCCATGGACGTCGGTATGCATTGCGGGATCTGGGCGCATGGTTTCGACAGCAGCCACGACTACGAGGCAGCGGTATCGGCAGCCGTGGGCGAGGGCGCTGCCGACCAGGCTTACGCGCAGGCGCTGCCCAAGCTGCTAGCCGACAGTGCCGGGGAGATTGCCACCCAGTTGCGCGGCGATCTGCAGAAATTCAGGGGCGCGCAAACCCAGCACTGAAGCCCGTGTCAAGAGGCGCCCCGTCGGTGGGCGCCTACGTACCTTGAACGGCTCCGGCCAACATCGCCCCGGCGATCCACGCTATCTTGTTAGCTGGACAGTTTGGGGAGACGCCCGTGAACGCAGTACCTGGATCCGGCGCCGCACCGCGCGCCGAGCTCACTATTCGTGGCCTGATCATCGGCATCGTGATCACTCTGGTGTTCACCGCGGCCAACGTGTTCTTCGGCTTGAAGGCCGGCCTGACCTTCGCCACGTCGATTCCGGCGGCAGTGATCTCGATGGCTATCCTGCGCGCGATGAAAGGCGCGACGATGCAGGAAAACAACATCGTGCAGACGGTGGCCTCGGCCGCGGGCACGCTCTCATCGATCATCTTCGTGCTGCCTGGCCTGATCATGGTGGGCTGGTGGAACGGCTTCCCGTTCTGGATCTCGTTCGGGATCTGCGCCGCGGGCGGCATCCTCGGCGTGATGTACACCATCCCGTTGCGCCGTGCGCTGGTCACCGATTCGGACCTGCCGTACCCGGAAGGCGTGGCGTGTGCCGAGGTGCTGAAGGTCGGTTCCGGCGAAGGCGGCGAGGACGTTTCCGCGTCGGCAGCGGTGGAAGGCGGCAGCAGCGGCTTGATGGCGGTGGTCGTCGGTTCGGTCGTTTCGGCGCTGTTCTACATCGTCGTGGAAACCAAGGTCTTCGCCAGCGACGTGGCGCAGTATTTCCGCATCGGCGATCGCGGCGCGGCCAGCGGCTACGACTTCAGCCTGTCCTTTGCGCTGTTCGCAGTCGGTCACCTCGTCGGCCTGTCGGTCGGCGTTGCCATGCTGATTGGCGCGTTCATAGGCTGGGGCTGGGCGGTACCGCATTTCACCTTGCTGCATCCGGCCGCGGGCGATGTCGCCGACGTCGCCCAGGGCGCCTGGAGCCACTACGTGCGTTTCGTCGGTGCGGGAACCATCGGCGTAGCAGCGATCTGGACCTTGGCCAAGTTGGTCAAGCCGGTCGTCAGCGGCCTCACTTCCGCCATGGCCGCTTCGCGTGTGCGCAAGGCCGGCAAGGGCGCCACGCTGCCGCGCACCGAACAGGACATGCCGATCGGCATCGTCGGCCTGATCGTGCTGCTCTGCATGCTGCCGATTGCCTGGCTGCTGGGTAACTTCAGCATGACCAGCGGCTTGGGCTCTCACACCGCACTGTTGGTGATCGGCGGCGTGATCTTCGTGTTGATCCTCAGCTTCCTGGTGTCGACCGTGTGCGGCTACATGGCCGGCCTGATCGGTTCGTCCAACAGCCCCTTGTCGGGCATCGGCATCCTGGTGGTGATCATCGCTGCGCTGCTGCTGGTAGCGGGCGTGAAGTCGGACCTGCCCGCGGATTCGGGCAAAGCGCTGGTTGCGTTTGCGCTATTCATCACTTCGGTGGTGTTCGCCGTGGCCGCTATCGCCAACAACAATCTGCAAGATCTCAAGACCGGCCAACTGGTGGATGCCACGCCGTGGCGCCAGCAGGTCGCGCTGGTCATCGGCGTGATCGCCGGCGCCATCGTCATTCCGCCGGTGCTGGATCTGCTCAACCATGCCTACGGCTTCCTCGGTGCGCCGGGTGCCGATCCGGCACACGCGCTGCCTGCGCCGCAGGCCGGCCTGATCTCGGCGCTGGCCCAGGGCGTGATTCAGAACAACATCGATTGGAGTCTGATCACCATCGGCGGGCTCATCGGCGTCGGCCTGATCGTGATCGATGCGGTGCTCGGCGCGACCACCAAATCGGCGCGCCTGCCGCCATTGGCAGTGGGCCTGGGTATTTACCTGCCCACGTCCACCACGTTGATGATCGTGGTGGGCGCCATCGTCGGCTGGTACTTCGACAAGCGCGCGGAACGCACAACCAAGGCCGAGGCCATCAAGCAACTTGGCGTGCTGCTGGCCTCCGGACTGATCGTCGGCGAAAGCATCATCGGCGTGGTGGTGGCGGCCATCGTCGTGTTCTCGGGCAAGCCCGCGCCGCTGGCCCTGGTGGGCGACAGCTTCCAGAACGCTTCGATCTGGATCGGCGGCGCTGCTTTTGCTGCGGTGACATTCTGGATGTATCGCTGGATCGCCCGTCTCGGCCAGAAGGCCTGATTCATCGCATGGCCCTCGTGCCGGCCCCTCTCCGTTTTGGGGAGGGGCATGCGCCACGGGTACAATGCGTGCATCGATTTCCACCGGATGTGCGTGTTTGACGATGGTCGGTGCCCCTGTGTCCACGCCCGATACCGCGCTGGATGCGCTCTTTCTTCCCATCTCGGATGGTCCGTTGCGTCTGCCCGCCGACGGCAGCGTGTTGTTTCTGCGCGCGCGCGATGGCTATCGCCTGCGCGAAATGGCGCAGGCGGGATGGCTGTGCGAGCAGAGCTTCAAGCCCTTTGCCGAGGCCTTGATGCGCAGTGGCTTGAAGCTCGGCGAAGCCCTTCCGGGCGAGCGCTTCAAGTTGGTACTGGTATTGCCGCCGCGCCAGCGCGACGAGGCACGTGCGCTGTTCGCGCGTGCGGCGCTGCATGCCGAGGGTGGTGGCGCGGTGCTGGCGTGCGTGCCGAACGCGGAAGGTGCGAAATCCGCGCAGGCCGATCTCCAGGCCTTGCTTGGGACAGTGAGTCACCTGTCCAAGCACAAGTGCCGCGTATTCTGGGGAACATCGCAAACCGCCGCGCTTGATCGATCCCGGGTGGAGGCCTGGTTGGCGCTGGATCAGCCAAGGGAGAACGCCGCCGGATATCTCAGCCGACCTGGGCTGTTTGCCTGGGATCGGGTGGACACGGCTTCCGCTTTGCTCGCGGCGAACCTGCCAGATGACTTGCACGGGCAAGTCGCTGACTTGGGCGCTGGCTACGGCTATCTCGCCGCGCAAATGATCGCGCGTTGTCCTCGCATCGAGAGGGTGGATCTTTACGAAGCGGAGGCACGTGCGCTGGAGTCGGCGCGGCTCAACGTGCAGCGCGCGATGGCTGAAAGCGGTCGCGAACTGGCATTTGCGCTGTACTGGCACGATGTCACGATGGGTATCGAGCGACGTTACGACACTATCGTCAGCAACCCGCCTTTCCATCAGGGCAGGGCTGACCTGCCCGAGCTGGGCCGAGCCTTTATCGCGCAGGCGGCCGATGCGCTGTTGCCGCACGGGCGCCTGTGGCTGGTGGCCAATCGCCATCTTCCTTACGAGTCGACATTGGCCGCACATTTTCAACAAATACGCACGGTGGCACTGCAGGATGGTTTCAAAGTGATCGAAGCAAAAGGGCTGCGCAAATGAGGCTGGTCAGGCTGATTGCGAATCTTGGCTATGGCAGCCGCAAGGAAGTGGCGTGGATGTTCCGCGAAGGTCGTGTCACCGATCCGCAAGGCGAGGTGCTATATGCGGACGACAAGGTGGAACACGAGCAGATCCGCATCGATGGCGAGCCGCTCGATCCGCCGGTCGGCCTTACGCTGATGATGAACAAGCCGCTGGGCGTAACCTGTTCGCGCAAGGATCCGGGGCGGGTGGTGTACGACTTGCTGCCCGTGCGCTACCGCATGCGCAGTCCCGCGCTTTCCACCGTTGGACGTTTGGATCGCGATACGTCCGGATTGCTCTTGTTTACCGATGACGGCGCCTTGCTGCACCGGATCATTTCGCCGCGTGCCAATGTCGGCAAGATCTACGAGGCCACACTTGCGCAGGATTTGCAGGGTAGCGAGCAGGCCTTGTTCGCCAGCGGCACCTTGATGCTGGAATCGGAAACCACCCCTTTGCTGCCGGCCGGGTTGGAGGTGCTCGCGGCGAGGCAGGCGCGCTTGCATCTCAGCGAGGGGCGTTATCACCAGGTGCGCAGAATGTTTGCTGCCACGGGCAACCACGTCGAGACTTTGCAACGTACGGCAGTCGGTGCTCTCGAACTTGGAGGGTTGGAGCCTGGAGCCTGGCGCCTGCTTGAAGCCGACGATGTCGCGAAAATTTTCGAGGACTTCAGGTCGGTCAACGCGTAGCGAAGACCGGCCCGGATGCTACTTCTCGATCTGGCTTTGGTGGAATCGGGCCAGTTCGTCTTCGCGGCGCGATTGGGCGTTGGACGTCCAGGTGACCAGGTTGAATGCTGGTGATTTACTGCTGCGAAGAGGTGTGTCTTGCGAGACGACAACCGACAGCATCCCTGCTACCAACTGCATTCCGCGCGAAATGGCGGAACGAGCGACGAGCATGTGCATATTCCTCACTCCATCGGCTGCCCCTGTGCAACCGCGAATAAACTTTAGCAAGGTTCGAATGTGAATGTATAGGTAACGTGAAGAATTTTACGATCTTCCCGTTTGCCTCGACCCGGCCGCCATTTATCCGCATGCGCCTTTTTCTATGTCATTGACTTCCTTGCAATTTGATAACGTCTTCATCCGCGACTTGCCCGGGGATCCTGATCGTGGCCCCGGGGCGCGCCAGGTTTACGGGGCGATGTATTCGCAAGTTGTTCCCTCGCCGGTGGCCGAGCCTCGGGTGATCGCCTGGTCGCGGGAGATGGCTGAGGTGTTGGGGTTGAGCGAGACGGAGATCGCCAGTCCGGCTTTTGCAGGGGTGTTCGGCGGCAACGGCCTGCTCGACGGCATGCAGCCATGGGCCTCCAACTACGGTGGCCATCAATTCGGTACGTGGGCGGGGCAACTCGGTGACGGGCGTGCGATTTCCCTGGGCGAGGTGCTGACCGGGCAGGGTCGCTGGGAGCTTCAACTCAAAGGTGCCGGCGCGACCCCTTATTCGCGTGGTGCGGACGGCCGTGCGGTGTTGCGCTCGTCGGTTCGCGAATTCCTGTGCAGTGAAGCGATGCACCATTTGGGGGTTCCCACCACCCGCGCACTCAGCCTGGTGCTGACTGGCGAACAGGTGGAGCGCGACATGTTTTACGACGGGCACCCTCAGTGGGAGCCGGGCGCAATCGTTTGTCGCATGGCACCGTCATTTATCCGCTTCGGGCATTTCGAATTGCCGGCGTCGCGCGGCGATACGGCCTCGTTGCGCAGGCTGGTCGATTTCACCATCCGGCGCGATTTTCCCGGGCTTGACGGCAGCGATGAAACGCGGTACGGCGATTGGTTTGCCGAAATCTGTATACGTACCGCGCGGATGATCGTGCACTGGATGCGCGTAGGTTTCGTGCATGGCGTGATGAATACCGACAACATGTCGATACTGGGGTTGACTATCGATTACGGCCCCTATGGCTGGGTCGACGATTTCGACCCGGACTGGACGCCCAACACCACCGACGCTTCGCGCAGACGTTACCGTTTTGGCCAACAGCCCCAGGTCGCCTGGTGGAACTTGAGCCGATTGGCGGCTGCGCTGGCGCCTTTGTTTGGCGACACCGCACCCTTGCAAGCCGGGCTGGATCGTTACGCCGATGAATACGCTGCGCTGATGCGCGAGAGCATCGCAGCCAAGCTTGGCCTGATGACGTGCCGCGACGAAGACGTTGCCTGCATGGAGACATTGCAGGACTTGATGCACCAGGCGGAAGTCGACATGACTTTGTTCTTCCGCGCACTCAGCGAAGTCGATCTGCAATCGCCGACTTTGCAGCCATTGCTGCCCGCGTTTTACGACGATGCCAAGCGGGATGCATTGCGCGGCGATTTTCAGCACTGGCTCAATGGCTATGCGGTGCGCGTGCAGCAGGAGCAAGAACCACTGGATCGGCGGCGCCTGCGGATGCATGCCGCCAACCCCCGTTACGTGTTGCGCAATTACCTCGCGCAAGAAGCGATCGACCGCGCGAGTGCAGGCGATTACGAGGGTATCCGGACTTTGCTCGAGGTATTGCGTCGCCCTTACGAGGATCAACCCGGTCACGAACACTACGCGCAGAGGCGGCCAGACTGGGCGAAGTCTCGTGCTGGTTGCTCCATGCTTTCCTGTAGTTCGTGAATCCGGCCACCGCCGCCTGATCGGGTTGGATCAGGCGGCGATAGCTGGGTCAGATGTGTTCGCGGGACGGCGGATCAATTGCCATTGTTTCCATTGTCGCCGTTGTTACGTTGCTGAGGATTTGGCTTGGGCGCCGGGCGATTGCCGCCATTGTTCGGCGGCTGCGGCCGGTTTCCGCCGGGTGGTTGCGGGCGATTGCCGCCACCCGGGGGTTGAGGCCGATTTCCACCGGGAGGTTGCGGGCGATTGCCGCCACCCGGAGGTTGAGGCCGGTTTCCGCCGGGCGGTTGCGGGCGATTGCCGCCACCCGGAGGTTGAGGCCGGTTTCCGCCGGGCGGTTGCGGCCGATTGCCGCCACCCGGCGGCTGCGGCCGATTCCCTCCGGGCGGGCCGATCGGAGGGCGCGGCCTCATCGGCGGCCGTGCGGGAGGCCGGATGGGCATCGGCCGGGAGTACCAGCGTGCCCGGTCGCGGTAGAACGGGCGATTGGCGTAATAGTTCGCCCAATAAGTGCCGATCACGAACGACACGATCGGGATGCCGATCTGCGAGCCATAGTCGGCCACGTAGACCGGCTGGTTGTTGTACACGTAGGCGATATACGTGCCGGCCACCCAGCCCCGGCTCGGGCCGCTGATGACGTCGCACCATTCCCACCCCGTCGTGCAACCTTGCACCGAGATCCAGCTGTTGACCGGCAATACCTGCACGATGGGGTAGCCGGGATCGGGGCCGGCCCGCATGTTGACATTGGTAATGACATAGCCGTCCGCCGCAAGGACTGCGGCGGGCGCCATCATCATCAGAACGGCCAGGGCGGACCGCAGCATTCGTTTCATCGGGTAATCCTCCAGCAACGTTCAAGTGATGGACGACATACGACGCTAATGCCGGGCCATGATGGCCCACTTCAAGCTGGCTGCATAGCTGAATGCGAAGCTGGCTCAATGCACCGACAGCAGTTCGATGTCGAACACCAGGGCACTGCCGGGAGGGATGTCGCTGCCTGCGCCGCGGATGCCGTAGCCCATGCTGGACGGGACGATAATCTCGCGCTTGCCACCCACGCGCATGCCTCTTACGCCGCTTTCCATACCCTCGATCACTTCTTCCGCGCCAAGGGTGAAGCTGAGCGGTTGACCGCTGTCGTACGAACTGTCGAATTGCTTGCCGTGATGGTTCGGTGCCTTGGAGTCGTACAACCAGCCGACGTAGTTGATTTTCACGACGTCGTCATCGCGGGCCGCATCGCCACTGCCGACTTTCTGGTCGGTGACGACCAGCTTGGCAACGTCGGCGGCACGTGCCGGGCGCGGGCCGCATGCCCCCAGGGCGAGCAAGGCAGTAGCAAAAAGAGCGAGGGGGCGGTACATGGAAAGCTCCGAAAAGGGATGAACGGCGGCACGTTAGCGGATTGCCGCAGTCTGCGCAGCAGTTTGCATCCTCGCTTCGATGTGGTATCACTTAAGCCATGATCCTCTCCTCCCACCGCTATTACTTTTGGTTTTATGGCTATCCGAAGCCGGCGGCGGAGCATGGTGTGCGATCGTAACTAGCAAGATCACCCACTTTCCTCAAAAGCCGCCAGCCACCCTGGCGGCTTTTTTGTTGGCTGCCGGGCACGAGACAACAGGAGTTTTTCCATGACCTGCCAAACCGACGACTTACGCATCCGAGAAATCAAGGAACTGGCCACACCCGCCGACGTGATGCGCGACTGCCAGCCCGGCGACCACGCCCTTGCCACCGTGGCCGCCTCTCGCCAGGCCTTGCATCGCATCCTGCACGGCCAGGACGATCGCCTTGCAGTGGTGATCGGTCCTTGCTCGATTCACGATACGGACGCGGCGCTGGAATATGCGCGACGCCTGGTTGCCGAGCGTGAGCGCCATGCAGACACACTCGAAATCGTGATGCGCGTGTATTTCGAGAAGCCGCGCACGACGGTGGGCTGGAAAGGCCTGATCAACGATCCGGACCTGGATGAGAGCTATCACATCGACAAAGGCTTGCGCCTGGCGCGGCGCCTGTTGTGCGACATCAATGCGCTAGGTCTGCCGGCCGGCTGCGAGTTTCTGGATCTGATCACGCCGCAGTACATCGCGGACTTGGTGGCATGGGGGGCGATTGGTGCGCGCACGACCGAGAGCCAATCCCATCGCGAGCTTGCTTCGGGGCTGTCCTGCCCGGTCGGTTTCAAAAATGGCACGGATGGCAATATCAAGATCGCCGTGGACGCGGTGCTTGCCGCGGCCCGTCCGCATCATTTCATGGCAGTCACCAAGAGCGGTCAGACGGCGATCGCCTCGACGCGCGGCAATGAGGATTGCCACGTGATCCTGCGCGGCGGCAAATTGCCCAATTACGACGCCGGCAACGTTGCAGCCGCCTGTGCCGCGATGGACAAGGCCGGTTTGGCCGAGCGCCTGATGATCGACGCCAGCCACGCCAATAGCGGCAAGCAACCCGAAAACCAGCCGCGCGTGATCGCCGACATTGCCGCGCAGTTGGAAAGCGGTGAGTCGCGTATCCAGGGCGTGATGGTGGAAAGCCATCTGGTCGCCGGCCGCCAGGATCTCGTGCCCGGCTGCGACCTGGTTTACGGGCAGAGCATTACCGATGGTTGCATCGGCTGGGAAGCGACGACACAGGTGCTGGATCGATTGGCGAAGGCCGTGCGGGTACGGCGCGCGCGGCAGGCGGAGGCGGCCTGAACGGAACATCGTCGGCTTCCGCGTATCGCTTTATGCTTGTACTTTGACGACTCGCAGGAAGGCATCATGAGCTACGACATCCAGCACCTGGCCAAGGCACATCGTTTCGAAACCGTCGTGGACGGCGTGACCTGCGAGCTGGACTACAGCTTGCACGATGGCGTCATGACCATCACCCACACCGGCGTGCCTGCCGAAGTTGGCGGCCGCGGCATTGCCGGTGAACTGGTGCGGACGGCGTTCGAGACGGCGCGCAAGGAGGGGTGGAAAGTCGTGCCGGCCTGCAGCTATGCGAGCACCTGGATCCAGCGGCATCCCGAATACGCGGCGTTGCGCGCATGATGCATTGGAATCGTCGCGACAGCGGTTGCGGCCATGTCCGCTGAGGGCGGGACGCCCGTGCGAACGGCGCGGCGGCATTGGGCGTTGATACGCTTCGTGCGTGCCAGGCCGTGGCTGACAGTGTCCAGCCTGCTGTTCGTCGTGGCGGGTACGGTCATGGCAATGTCCGGTGTGAAGCCCGCTGCGGCGCTATTGCTTGGTTTCGATCTGGGCGCCTTGCTGTTTCTCAGCATGCTTGCTCACCTCTTCAGCCGGGCCGGCGCAGAACGCGTGGCGCGTCAGGCGCGCAACCAGGACACCGGCCGCCGCAGTGCGCTGTGTATTGCCGTGGCTGTTTGCGGCGTGGTGCTAGTGGCCTTGTCTACCGAGCTGCATGCCGCCAAGAGCGGCGGCGCGACGGCGATGGGCATGGCGGCGTTGAGCATCGTGCTGTCGTGGCTGTTCATGAACACCATGTATGCCTTGCACTATGCCCATGGCTATTACGGGGACTTCGGCAAGCAACACGAAGGTTTGGAATTTCCGGGGACCAAGCAGCCGGACTACTGGGACTTTGTCTACTTTGCCTTCGTCATTGGCATGTGCTTCCAGGTCTCCGACGTGCAGATCACCAGCCAGACGCTGCGTCGCACCGCGCTGTTGCACAGCGTGGTTGCTTTCTTCTTCAACGTGTTCATTATCGCGATAAGCGTCAATATCGCAGCGGGACTGGCGTAGATCGGCTTGCCCCGGATCACGCTCCGGGGCAAGGGGGAGTCAGTCGCGGAAATTGTCGAACTGCAGCGGCAATTCCAGCTCCGCTTTGCGCAGCACGGCCATGGCCAGTTGCAGATCGTCGCGCTTTTTGCCGCTGACGCGCAGTTTGTCGCCGTTGATCTGTGCTTCGACCTTCAATTTCGCCTCCTTCAGCGTGGCGATGATTTTCTTGGCCGCGGGCTGCTCGATACCCTGCTTGACGGTGATTTTCTGCCGTGCGCCACCCAGATTGACGTCCGGATCGGCAATATCCAGCGCGCGCAGATCGATTTTTCGGGCCGCCAGCCGCCCGCGCAGGATTTCCAGCATCTGCTGTAGCTGGAATTCGCTCGGAGCGATCTGCGTGATGACCTCTTTTTCCAGTTCGTATTTGGCGTCTGTCCCCTTGAAATCGAAGCGGTTGGACAGTTCGCGGTTGGCCTGGTCGACGGCATTGGTGAGTTCGTGCTTGTCGACTTCGGAGATCACGTCAAAAGAAGGCATGGGGTAGTCCTCGGCGGGCAGGCGATGAGTTTAGGGCTTGTTAGCAGTATTTTCGTAGCTCGGGCCGGGTTTGATGGCCCGCCACCCGGTGTTATCGCGCGGCCGTGTAGGGACGTACACTCCCTCACTTTTTCCTGGCCGGCGAGCAAACAGCTTCCGGCGCGGGCCACGAAAACGGTGCAAGCAGGCTCCAAGCCATGCCTTGTTGGATAATGCACGGATGTGCAATCGGGCGGGTGACGTGGCGGTGATCGCGTGAAAGTGGATGTCCTGGTCATCGGAGCCGGTGCTGCCGGCCTGATGTGTGCAATCACGGCCGGGCAGCGGGGGCGCCGGGTGCTGGTGCTCGATCATGCCAACAAGCCCGGCAAGAAGATCCTGATGTCCGGAGGCGGGCGCTGCAATTTCACCAACCTGGGCGTGACGCCAGCCCAATATCTTTGCGCCAATCCGCATTTCGCCAAGTCGGCGCTGGCGCGCTACACGCCGGCCGATTTTGTCGCATTGGTGGAAAAGCACCGCATCGCCTACCACGAGAAGGAATTGGGGCAGCTTTTTTGCGACGAATCGTCGAAATTGATCGTACGCATGCTGCTGGACGAGTGTGCCGCGGCGGATGTGCGCGTTGAAACCAGCTGTGCGGTGAGCCGGGTGCGCAAGACCGAAGAAGGGTTCAACGTACTCACGGCGAAGGGTGAAGTGCATGCCCAGTCGCTGGTCGTGGCCAGCGGAGGCCTGTCGATTCCCAGCATGGGCGCCACGGGCTTCGGCTATGAACTGGCCCGCCAGTTCGGGCACGGTGTATTGGCTACGCGTGCGGGGCTGGTGCCGCTGACGTTGAGCGGCAAACATCAGGAGCATTATCAGGACCTGGCCGGCGTGGCCTTGCCCGTAGCGGAAGCCCGCGTAGGCAAGCGGCGATTTCGGGCGGGTTTGCTGTTTACTCACCGGGGTATCAGCGGCCCGTCCATTCTGCAGATTTCGTCCTACTGGCAGCCGGGCGACGATCTGCGCCTGGATTTGTCGCCGGAGCAGAATGCAGGCGATTGGCTCGTCAGCCAGCGTGTAGCGCGGCCGGCAGCGGAGTTGCGTAACGTGCTCGGCGACCTGCTGCCCAAGCGCCTGGCGCAGCGCCTGTGCGAGTTGTGGTTGTCGAGCAAACCGATGCGCCAGTATCGCGATGCCGAATTGCGCGCGCTGGGGGCGACGTTGCACGACTGGCCCATGGTTGCCAGCGGCACCGAAGGCTATCGCACGGCGGAGGTGACCTTGGGCGGCGTGGATACTGACGGTCTTTCGTCCAGCACCATGCAATCCAAACAGGTGCCTGGCCTGTATTTCATTGGCGAAGTAGTGGACGTGACCGGCTGGCTTGGCGGCTACAACTTCCAATGGGCGTGGGCATCAGGGCGCGCCGCGGGCGAGTCGGCGTAACAGTATTTTTTGCAAAGGCTGAACGCAGATCGTGTTCAACTGGCTGTCCGCTATCGGAGATCGCTCATGAAAGTCGGCTTTATCGGACTCGGTGCCATGGGCAGTGCCATGGCCAGCAACCTGATTGCCGCCGGGTATGCGGTGACAGTGTGGAATCGATCGGACGCGGCAGCGGAGAAGCTTGCTTCCTTGGGTGCGAAGGTCGCACGCACCCCCGATCGTGCGGCGCAGGGCGACGTGTTGCACAGCATGCTGGCGAACGATCAGGCCGTGCGCGAGGTTTTCCTGGATGGCGGCCTGCTGGATGCGATGGATCCCGGCATCGTGCACGTCAATCACGCGACGATCTCCGTTGCGCTTGCACGGCAACTGTCGGAGGAACACGCCAAGCGCGGGCTGGGCTACGTTTCCGCCCCGGTATTCGGCCGTCCCGACGTGGCGGCGGCAGGCAAACTCAATGTGTTGACGGCCGGAGATGCACGCGCCGTCGACAAAGTCAGGCCTTTGCTGGAGGTGATGGCGGCAAAGCTGTGGCCGATGGGCGAGGCGCCCGAACGCGCGAACGTGGTGAAGCTTGCAGGCAACTTCATGATCGTCACGGCGATCGAAAGCATGGCCGAGGCTTCGGCGCTCACGCGCGCCTATGGCGTCGGCGCAGCCGATTTTATCGAACTGATGAGCAATACGCTGTTCGCATCGCCGGTCTATCAGGGCTATGGCAAGGCGATCGCCGAACAGCGTTTCGCGCCGCCGGGCTTTGCCCTGCCGCTAGGCCTGAAGGACGTCATGCTGGCGCAGGAAGCCGGTCACGCCGAACGAGTGCCGTTGCCACTGGCGGGCGTATTGCGCGACAGCTTGCTGCAGGCGCTGGCTGATGGAGCGGAAGGGATGGATCTGGCGGCGCTGGCCCTGGTTTCCGAACGAAGGGCGAATCTCGACCAGCGCAACCGCTCCTAAGGCTTGTTGACGCGCTGCGCCAGCCAGCGGTCAAGCTGGTTGGCGAATGCCTGCTTGTCGCGGGGATGCAACGCTGCCGGGCCACCGGTATCTACGCCGGTACTGCGCAGCTCTTCCATGAAATTGCGCATGCTTAGCCGTTGCTGGATGGTGTCGGGCGTATAGAGCTCGCCGCGTGGGTGAACCGCCAGTGCCCCTTTGCCGATGACGGCGGCAGCGAGCGGAATATCCTGCGTCACGACCAGATCGCCAACGGCTACCTGCCGGGCGATCTCGTTGTCCGCCACGTCGAAGCCGGCGGGTACCTGGATGCTGCGGATATACGGCGATTGCGGTACCCGCAACGCGTGATTGGCCACCAGTGTCACGGAGATCTGCGCACGCTGCGCGGCGCGAAACAGGATCTCCTTGATGGCTACGGGGCAGGCATCGGCATCCACCCAGATGCGCGGTGCATCGCTCACGCGAGGTTCCAAAGCAGGTTGCCGTCGATCACGGTATTGGTGTGGCCGCCGATCCAGATGTTGCCGTCGGCAATGTGGGCAATCAGCAGCGCGTCGTGGCCCATTTCGCGCCCCTGGCTTACCGAATAGCCGCGCGCAAGCGGACCATCGGGTTCGGCATGAAGCAGATAGGCTGCAATCAGTCCGTTCGCAGCGCCGGAGGCGGGGTCCTCGACGATGCCCACACCGGACGGAAAAGCGCGCACGACCAATTGATAGTCCGGGTGGCTGCTGCGCGCGAACGCACACAGTCCCATGCTGCCGCTGGCCACGGCCAGGGCTCCGATCGCGCTGTGGTCCGGCTCCCACGCACGCAGGCTGGCTTCGCTTGCACATTCGGCCAGCCACCAGCGCCGTCCACCGTCCACCAGTGCAGGCTGCAGCCGGCCCAGATCGATGCTGTCGAGCGTGGCGGCGAGCAGCGGATGGGCATGCAGGCCGGTCTTGACCACGCGTGCCGCGGGCGAATGCAGCAGCAACGTCCGCCGCGGGCCGCTGCCCTCCACCCGGATGGGCAGAACGCCGGCGCCGCATTCCTGCCAAAGCAGGCCGTCTTTCGGCGCAGCGATGCCGCATTCGAGCACCGCGTGGGCGCTGCCCACGCTGGGGTGGCCGGCAAAGGCGATTTCCTTCTGGGGGGTAAAAATGCGCACCTTGTAGCTGGCTTTCGGATCGCTCGGCGGCAGCAGGAAGGTGGTTTCCACCAGATCGGTCCAGCGCGCGTAGCGTTGCATCTGCCCGTCGCTCCAACCAGCGGCGTCGGTGACTACGCCAAGATGGTTGCCGCCGCCGGGGCTGGCGGCGAACACATCCAGATGCATGTAGCGGATCGGTTTCATACGGCTGGGAAAGTAGGGACGTGGCTTGGTCGCGCATTCTAGCCGTCGACAACACCGCTCGCGAACGTCAAGATGGGCGGATGGCTGGCCGCCGAAGAGCCGGT
The DNA here is from genome assembly GCF_016904945.1 of Dyella mobilis. GTDB lineage: Bacteria > Pseudomonadota > Gammaproteobacteria > Xanthomonadales > Rhodanobacteraceae > Dyella_B > Dyella_B mobilis. The sequence continues at coordinate 758,941 of NZ_JADIKF010000040.1, read as the reverse complement.
TGCGGCACTCCCCGGATGGCCTGCCGGCGATCCGATGCGTTAAGTGCTTGATTCGCAGTGCCGAGTTCGAACGAGTATCGGGTTTGGCGAGCTTCAAAGGGTGCGGGAAAGCACTTCCAGCAGCCCATTTATTCCAACACATGGTCCGATTCGTCATATGTCGATCACGCTGCTCCTCATTCTTGCCGCTACTTGCATCGTCTCGTTCATGGCGTTCAGCAATCGCCGCCTGATCGACGATCTCATCCTGTGGCCGCCGGCCATCGAGCGGAAGAAAGAGTATTACCGGCTGGTCACCTACGGCCTGATTCATGCCGACGGCATGCATCTGTTGTTCAACATGATGACCCTGTATTTCTTCGGTCGCTTGATGGAGTCGTTTTACAGCGAGGTTTGGGGCGCATTCGGTTTCGGTCTGTTCTATCTGGGCGGATTGATCGTTTCGATCCTGCCGACTTATCTGAAGAACCGGCACAACAACAGCTATCGCAGCCTCGGTGCCTCCGGGGCGGTTTCGGCCGTGCTGTTCGCCTATATCATGCTGATGCCGTGGGCGCGCATCCTGGTGTGGTTCGTGCCGATGCCGGCGATCATCTATGCCGTGCTGTATGTCGGTTACTCGATTTACATGGATCAGCAAGGGCGCGGCAACATCAATCACAGCGCCCACCTGTGGGGTGCCGCTTACGGCGTGGTTTGCACCGTGTTGGCGGATCCTGGAGTTTTGCCGCACTTTTTGCGTGCTTTGCTGCAGCCGGGTACGTGATTTCCGGCACTTGCTCAGACCATGTACATCGTGATCATGTCACTGTTCGATCACTGATTACCGTCGGAGTACGCACGCATGGCAACGACCCGCAAGTCTGCCGCGAAGAAGTCCGCGGCCCGCAAGGCACCCAAGACCGCCGGCTCGATCAAGAAGAAAGCGGTTCCGAAGGCAGCCGCGGGGCAAAAAAAGACCGTAAAAAAAGCCGCGACCAGCAAGCAAGCCGCAAAGCGGGTGGTCAGCAAAGCAGCAAAGAAATCAGTGGCTCGCAAGTCGACGAGCAAGCAGGCGGCAAGCAAGAAAGCCGTAAAGAAGACGGTAAAGAAGGTGGCCGAGAAGGCCGTTAAAAAGGCCGCAAGCAAGGGCGCGGCGCCAAAAGTGCAGAACAAGGCTCCGGCGAAGAAGGCAGCAAAGACGCCCTCGGCGCCAAAGAAACCGGTGGCGAAGAAGCCTGCGCCCAGGCCAGCAAAGGTCGTTGCGCCGATCACGAAGGAGAAGCCTGTCGAAGGGCGTTCCGCCGGCGAATCCAGGAGCGTTGCAGAGACCGACAGGCCTGCCCACATCAGCCCCGAAGAGGCTGTAGCCCACATCCAGGCCTTGTTGCAGGCCAAGCAGGAACGCCTCAAGCAAGGTCCTTCCTGGCCAGGCGCTACGTCGGTACCGCAGGCAGACAACGGCCATTCCCATGGCGAAGGCAGCAACCATTCCGGCAGTGCCTTACCTGGTCCCATGAACCACTCGCGCGGCGATCAAGGCAAGAACGGCAAAAGTTGATCGGGCGTATCTGGTTTATCGTCCTATAGCCGGCTCGTTTCGAACGAAAGCCGGCCTTGTCTTTTTCTGCTCAGGGCTCATTTAGCGGAAGAGGACTACTTTGAGTCGCGTGGATAGCACGGAGCGTCCGCCATGAAACGTACGATCAAACATCTGCTTGCCGGGCTGTCGCTGGCAACGCTTACCGCCCTTCTTTCCGGTTGCTATATCGCTCCGGGCTACAGCTACGTGCAAGGAAACGCCACGGCAGGGGCTGTCTATTACGGCACCGGGCCGTCCGTGGTCTATAACGGTTACTACCCTTATTACGGGTATGGGTATGGTTATGGGTACTACCCGTACGGGTACTGGGGCGGCTACTACGGATGCTGCTGGGGCGGATGGTACGGCGGTGGCCGTTACTGGCACGGTGGTCGTTCCGGCGGCTGGCATGGCGGTCGCGGTGGTTGGTCCGGCGGCCACGGCGGCTGGCATGGCGGCTCGGGTGGCGGGCATTCGCACGGCCACTGAATTCAGGGCTGAACATCGGCAAGGCGCTTAGGTCAGAATGCGAGGATGACGCCGTCTCGCACTCTTCTCCGTATCCGACTGATCTGCTGGATGGTGGCGGCGGCCGTGTTGGGAGGTTGCGCGGACCTTCGCTACTACGCGCACGTCGCCCACGGTGAAAGCGCCTTGCTGCTGCAGCGGCGATCGGTAAAGAAAGTCATCGCCGACCCGGCTACCGATCCGAAGTTGGCCAAGCGCCTGAGTCTTTCGCAAGAAGCGCGGCAATTCGCATCCCGGCAATTGGATCTGCCGGATAACCGCAGCTACACCTATTACGTCCCGTTGCATCGTCCATACGTGGTGTGGAACGTCTATGCCACCCCTCGCTTTTCGGTCGATGCGGTATTGCAGTGCTTTCCGATTGCCGGCTGCGTGGCGTACCGCGGCTGGTTCGACGAGAGCATGGCCAAGGTCAGTGCCGAGAAGCTTCAGGCCAAAGGCGACGATGTCTACGTCAGCGGCGTTCCCGCCTATTCAACACTTGGCTGGTTCGCGGACCCGATCCTCAGCAGCATGATGCGCTGGGACGACGATGAACTGGTCGGGACCATTTTTCACGAATTGGCGCATCAGCTGATTTACGTAAAGGGCGACACGGGGTTCAACGAAAGTTATGCGATGTTCGTGGAAAGCCAAGGCCTGAAGACCTGGCATCGCTCGCGCGGCGAACCGGAAGGTGACGATCGCGATCAGTTGATGGACGACGGATTTACCCAGTTGGTACTCGATTTGCGCGATCGCTTGAAGAAGGTCTACGCCAGCGGTCCAGGCGATGCCGCGATGGCTGCCGACAAGGCGCGCGAGATCGCGGATTTTCGTGTTCGGTACGCCACGTGGCGCGACAAGAACTGGCCGAACGACCATCGCTACGACGCCTGGGTAGCACGGCCGATCAACAACGCCACCCTGCTGCCGTTTGGCTTGTACGACCAATGGGTGCAGGCATTCGGCGAGCTGTTCGCGCAATCCAGGGGGCAATGGCCCGAGTTCTACGCGCGCGTGCGTGCCTTGGCCGGGCAGCCGAAGCAGGCGCGGGACGATAGCCTGCGCGCTTTGATGCGGGCATCCAAAGGCGCCGCCTCGGGATCTACGGAATGACCTTGTGCCGCGCCATGTAGTGCAGGTAGGCGAGCAGGGCGGTCAAGTCCGCGTCGGAGAGCGACTCCTGGGTGGGAAAGCCGAACATTTTTGCCTCAGGCCAGCGCCGCAGCGACTGCGGGTTGCGGATGAAAGCGCGCAACGTGTCATCGCCCAGGTATTCGGTAGGGCTGTGCGGGATATTCAAATCAGGCCCAAGGTGGGAGTCTCCCTGTCCGTTTAGTGTGTGGCAGGCGAAGCAGGTGCGCTGGAAGACTTGGTAACCGCGGCGAACGGGACTGTCTGCGGGCAGCGTGGCCTCGGGTGCCGTGGCCGGGAAGCGTGTCGCAACACTCTGTGTAAGTTGGATGCGTACGAGTTGGTAGGGCCACTGTTCGGTGCTTACCTGGGCACTGGCCGGGTGTGTCCACACGACATAGAAGGGCCCTGCGTCCCCTTTGTTGTCGGGCAACGCTGGCCAAGGGTGCTCGGGATCTTCAACGGCGAGCCAGGCCTCGGCACCGGCATGGTTGAGTATCAGGCTCGCAGGCAGGTCGACTGAAAAGCCGTCCTTAGCCACGAATTGCAGGCGATCTTGCGTTTTCAAAGCTGGCAGCAAGGCTGTCAAAGGCACGGCGCGGTATTGCATGTCGCGGCGGAACGCCACGTCGGCGGGGATGCTTATGTGTTGCGCATCGGGTCGGGCCAGCAGTTGTGCCGTTGTCCATACGCGCGTGCCATGGCCGGTGTCGATACTCAGGTCGGCTGCGTGCAAGGGGATGAGGAAACACAAAGCTAACAAGCTCAAGCAACTGCGTAGCATGCCAATGTCCTTGCAGTGACAATTACTTAGAAACGATGCAGATGAAACCTTCGGTGCCGTGCATCGCTCGATTATCAAAAAGCTGAACCAATGTGCTGCCGGCCTTGAACTTCGGCCGGCGCGACCGCACTAAGTACACGTATCGCCGTGAGGCGACGAGCGGATGGCACAAAGCATCGTGACATTCAGGGGTCGGTTCCAAGTTTACCCTCCCCCCGGAACGCGACCTAACAAACCCCGGCAGTTATTCCCCTGGCTGCCGGGGTTTTACTTTTCACAGTCACGACTTCGGCAGGATAATGAGCGCTTGCGCCCAGCGCGCCCCGTTTCCATGCTTCGGCATGCCCCTCTACCGACGTGGAAGTGATCCATGATCGTCAGTTCGCTCCTCGATACCGACCTCTACAAATTCTCGATGATGCAGGTGGTTCTGCATCAGTACCCCGCTGCCCAGGTGGAATACCGGTTCAAATGCCGCAATCCCGGCGTGAACCTGGTGCCTTACATCGAAGAGATCCGCCGCGAGCTGGATGCGCTCTGCACACTGCGTTTCAGCGATTCGGAACTGGAATACCTGCGCGGCTGGCGTTTCATCAAGAGCGATTTTGTCGATTTCCTGGCGCTGTTCCAGCTCAATACCAAATATGTGGACATCACACCCTCGCCGCTCAATAACGGCGAGATCGAAATCCGCATCCAGGGCCCTTGGCTGCACACCATTCTGTTTGAAGTGCCGTTGCTGGCGATCGTCAACGAAGTCTATTTCCGCAATACCCATCCGGATTTGGACCTGAGCGAGGGTCGCCGGCGTCTGCGGGAGAAGATTTCGTTGTTGCGGGATACGCCGGGTTACATCGACTGCCGCATTGCCGATTACGGTACCCGTCGTCGTTTTTCTCGCCAGTGGCACCGGGAGGTGGCGGAGACCTTGCACGAGGGGCTCGGGCCGCAGCTTGCCGGCACCAGCAATGTCTGGCTGGCCTGGCAATTGGGCTTGCGTCCGCTCGGAACGCTCGCCCACGAATACCTGCAGGCACATCAAGCCTTGGGGCCGCGTTTGCGCGATTCCCAGGTGGCGGCGCTGGAGGCCTGGGCCAAGGAATATCGGGGCGATCTGGGCATAGCACTGTCGGATGTCTACGGGCTCACCGCTTTCCTGCGCGATTTCGACATGTATTTCTGCAAGCTGTTCGACGGCACCCGGCACGATTCCGGTGATCCGTTCGCATGGGGGGAGAGGGTGTTGGCCCATTACGAGGCTAATCGCGTCGATCCGCGCAGCAAGATCCTCGTCTTCAGCGACGGCCTGGATGTTCCGAAGGTCATGAAGCTGTATGAGCATTTTCATGGGCGTTGCCAGCTTGCTTTCGGCGTGGGCACCAATATCACCAACGATGTCGGCCCCGTGCCGCTCAATATCGTCATCAAGATGGTTCGCTGCAACGGGCAGCCGGTAGCCAAACTCAGCGATTCGCCGGGTAAGAACATGTGCCAGGACGACGCGTACATTGCTTACCTGCGGCAGGTGTTCGACATTCCGATGCAGGCTGAGCTCGAGCCCGCCGCATAAAAAAAGCCCGCACCAGGTGTGCGGGCTTTTTTGTTGCGACCAAGGAGTCGATCAGAATGCGGGCAGCACGGCGCCGTGATACTTCTGTTCGATGAAGGCTTTTATTTCCGGGCTGGTCAGTGCCTTGGCAAGCTTCTGTACGCGTGGATCATTCTGGTTGTCGGGACGACCGACCAAGTAGTTCACGTACGGCGAGTCTTTGTCTTCGATCAGCAGTGCGTCCTTGGTCGGGTTGAGCCCGGCGGCCAGCGCATAGTTGGTGTTGATCATTGCCAGGTCCACCTCGTCCAGGGTGCGAGGCAGCATGGCCGCTTCCAGCTCCTTGAACTTGAGGTTTTTCGGGTTGGCGACGATGTCCTTGGTAGTCGCCAGTTCGTTGTTGGGATCTTTCAGGGTGATCAGGCCATGGTGAGCCAATAGCAACAGCGCACGGCTGTTGTTGCTGGGATCGTTAGGGATGGCAACGGTGGCGCCGTCGGGAAGCTGATCGATGGATTTGATCTTGTGCGAGTACGCGCCGAACGGTTCGATGTGCACGCCGGTGATGATCACCAAGTGGGTACCGCGCTCGCGATTGAAGGCATCCAGATAGGGCTTGGTCTGGAAGTAGTTCACATCGATATTCTTTTCCGCCACTTGCGTGTTGGGCTGCACATAGTCGGCAAACACCTTGATGTCCAGAGTTACCCCTTCCTTGGCCAGGATGGGCTTGACCTCTTTCAGTATCTCGGCGTGGGGAACGGCGGTGGCGGCCACGGTAAGGGTCTGGCCGTTCGAATCGCCGGAACCGGAGGGCGAGCAGCCGGCCATGATCAACGAGGCGGCAAGCAGGGCCAACAGCTTCTTCATGGGAGGTCCATCCTGGTGCGGTGCACCAGAGTAGCCGTCCATACGGCCAGATGCAAAGTTCCGGCCCGCCACCGTTCAGTGAGACATCGAGAAGTCCCTAAAACGGACGTCGCTGCGTCATCGGCGGCTGTAGTGCGCCACGATCCGGTCGCCGATCATCTGCAGCAGCTGCACCAGTACGATCAGCAGCAGGACGGTCACCACCATGTAATCGGATTTATAGCTCAGGTAGCCGTAGCGATAGGCAAGGTCGCCAAGGCCGCCGGCGCCGATCGCGCCGCCCATTGCGGTATAGCCGACCAGGGCGATGGCGGTGACCGTGACGCCGGCCCACAGGCTGGCGCGCGCCTCCGGCAGCAATACGTGCCGGACGATCTGCCAGGTACTGGCGCCCATGGCCTGCGAGGCTTCGATCACCCCGCGCTCCACTTCGCGCAATGCCGTTTCCACCAGGCGTGCGAAGAAGGGGGCAGCGCCGATGACCAGCGGCGGTATCGCCCCGCGAATACCCAGCTTGGTGCCAACCAGCAGGTAAGTAAGCGGCATCAATACGATCATCAGGATGATGAAGGGGATCGAGCGCAGCACATTCACGACCAATGACAGTGCCCCGTAAAGCCGCGGCATCGCGTGCATTTGCCCCTTGGCGGTAAGAAACAACAGCACGCCAAGCGGCAGGCCTATCACCACGGTAAGCAACAGCGAACCACCCAGCATCAACAAGGTGTCGATACAGGCCTGGCCCAGCTCGCCCCAATCGTCGATATTGGGAAACAGGGACTGCAACGAGGGCAGGTGAGTGGCGATCATCGGGCAAGCTCCTCCACTTCGATGCCTGCATCGCGTAGCGCCTGCAGTGCGGTGTCCACGTGTTGTCCCTGCATGGCCAGCGTGAGCTGGCCGTAAGGCAGGTCCTTGATGCGATCGATGCGGCCGGCAAGGATGTTGAAATCCACGCCGGTTTCGCGGGTGACCCGCCCAAGCGTGGGCGACCAGGTTGCTTCGCCGCGGAAGGACAAGCGCAGGATGCGTCCCGATACGTGTCGGTAAGGCAGGTGTTCGCCGGCGGATTCTTCCGGCAATGCCTCGTTGACGAAGCGCCGCGTCGTCGGATGTTGCGGATGCAGAAATACATCCGCCACCGAGCCGTGCTCGACGATGCGCCCGGCGTCCAGCACCGCTACGCGATCGCAAACCCGGCGGACCACGTCCATTTCGTGTGTGATGAGCACGATGGTGAGTTTCAGTTCGCGATTGATCTCGGCCAGCAGGTCGAGCACCGAGGCGGTCGTTTGCGGGTCGAGCGCACTGGTGGCTTCGTCGCAAAGCAGGATGGATGGCCGATTAGCCAATGCACGGGCAATGCCGACCCGCTGCTTCTGGCCGCCGGAAAGCTGCGACGGATATTTGGATGCATGCGCCTGGAGGCCTACCCGCTGCAGCAGTTCGTCGACGCGTTGGCGAATGGTTGCCGCGTCCATGCCGCCGGCCAGGCGCATCGGAAAGGCGATGTTTTCCGACACCGTCTGCGACGAAAGCAGGTTGAAGTGCTGGAAGATCATGCCGATGCGCCGCCGCGCGCTGCGCAGCGCCGGCTCGGGCAGGGTGGTGATGTCGGTGCCGTCGATCAGGACCTGCCCGCCGCTTGGGCGCTCGAGCAGGTTGATCAGACGGATAAGTGTCGATTTGCCAGCGCCTGAGTGCCCGATGATGCCGAACACCTCGCCATCGGCAATCTCGAGGCTGAAGGGCTCGAGCGCAGGAATGTCCTTGCCGTCGACGCGGTAGGACTTGTGTACATCGACAAATCGGATCACGACAGAGCCCGGGCGAGAGTCGGAGGCGAGCATTCTAAGCCACCGGGCGCCAGGAGCGCTGGAGTAGACTGTCCTATCGATAGGACAGGAACCTGCGCCATGACCACGGTTTACGATTTCAACGCCCGCGACATCGATGGCCACGACCAGTCGCTGGCCACCTGGCGCGGCAAGACCATGCTGATCGTCAACGTCGCTTCCAAATGCGGCTTTACCCCGCAGTACAAGGGGCTGGAGGAGCTCTGGCGCAGCCATCGCGACAACGGTTTGGTGGTGCTCGGGTTCCCCTGCGACCAGTTCGGCCATCAGGAGCCGGGTGACGAAGCCGAAATCAAGACGTTCTGCGCCACCAGCTACGACGTGACCTTTCCGATGTTCGCCAAGGTCGAGGTGAACGGAGGCAACGCCCATCCGCTTTATCAATGGCTGAAAAAGCAGGCAAAGGGGTTGTTGGGGAGCGAATCGATCAAATGGAACTTCACCAAGTTCCTGATCGACAACGAAGGCAACGTCGTGAAGCGGTATGCGCCCAACGATACGCCTGAGAAGATCGAGAAGGATTTGCAGAAGCGGGCGTGATTTGGGCGTGCCCGTAACCTTGATGCATCCTTTCGGGAATGCTGGCCTCAGCTGTGTCCCCGAAAGGCGGCAAGCAATTCGACGATGGCGTCCAGATTCCGGCTAGGGCTCGGGCCGCCGTCTTCGCGCACGAAATTGTTGAGCATGATGGCGAAGGCCAGGTGTTCGCCGGAAGCCGTGGTCACATAGCCCGCGATGCAACGAACGTGGGTCATGCTGCCCGTTTTGGCGTGCACGTTGCCCATCGCGGTCGTGTCGCGCATGCGCCATTCGAGCGTCCCATCCACCCCGGCACTCGGCAGCGCATCGCGCAACTGATCGCCGTAGGGCTGGGCGGCGAGGTAGCCGAGCAAGTGCACCATCGCATCGGGAGTGGCCAGATCCTGCCGCGACAGTCCGGTGCCTTCTTCCATTTGACTGGCATCGGGCGATATGCCGATGCGATCAAGCAGTTCGCGCAGCGCGCGAATGCCCCAGGCCTCCGAGCTGAGAAAGCCGGGGGCGGGGTCGCCAGCGCGTTCGGCATCGGCTCGTGCTTTTACGCCTGCAATCTGCAACAAGTTTTGCAGATAGAGATTCTGCGAGCGCTTCAGACCCTGCGTCAGCACGTCGAGCAACGGTGGCGAGAGCACCTGGGCCACGACGACGGCTTTGTCCAGCCCGATGGTGTCCTGCTCAGGCCAATGCAGCGTACGCAGTTGGCCCGTGACGCGAATGCCGTGGCGTGCCAATGCTTCACGCAGCGACGTGCCGGCGAACCACGCCGGATCGGGCATCGCCAGTTTGAAATTCTGAGGCTCCGTTCGTTGAGCCACGTGGCCGAACACGTAGAGGGTGCCATCACCAGGTGCACGATAGAGGTTGATGTCGTTGCGCGAGAGGTGTGCCTCCGTCGCCAGCGTGTTCGCTACGTGGGGGAATGCTCCTTGCGGATCGAATTCCAGCGTGGCGGCGTGTCCTGCCGAACTCGAGGGGGATATGGACAGTGCGACCGTGTTTTCCCGCACGCTCAAGGCGGAGGCCGGCACCGCGAACCAGCTTTGCAAGTCTCCGGCTTCCCATCCGGAGCCCACAGCAGGGCCGTTAAAATAGCTGTCGTCGGCAACCAGGTCGCCTTGCACTTCGCGCACGCTCTTGGCTGCCAATTGGTTGGCGAGCTGATCGGCCCAATCGTCGTTGCTCTGCGGAGTACCTAACGTAGGGTCGCCCATGCCGTGCAATACGAGCGCCCCTCTCAGCTGGCCGTCAACGATCGGCCCGGTGGCGAGCAATTGGGTCGGAATGCGGTAATCGGTGCCAAGTGTGTCCAGCACCAGCGCGGCGGTGTACAACTTGGCGGTCGACGCCGGTTGCAATAGCCGATGGGCTTCGTGTGCATACAAGGTGCGGCCCGTATCGAGCGAGGTGACGGCAATCCCCCAACTGGAAGAGGCAAAACGCGGTTGCCCGATCTGCTGATCGATGGCCTTGGCGAGCTGTTGCAAAGTGTCTGGAGCGGTATCCGCGGCGCTGGGCGGCGCGGACTGCGCGTTTGCGGACGCATTCCAGAACAGACAAGCCGCGGCGATCCACGGCAGATATCGCAAGGAGAAAGCTTTCATGGGCGAAGTATTGCCGAAGCGGCTTAGTGCGCGATACCTGGCAGCACCCATGCATGACGCTGGCGAATGCGCAGGCCCAACCACGCCATGCATGCCGCGCGCATCGCCATGAACGCCAGGAAGGCCAGCCACAGGCCCTGATTGCCAAGACCACGGGTAAGCCACAGCAGCAGGGCATAGAAAGCGACCGACACCAGCATGCCGTCGCGCATTTCGCGGGCTCTCGTGGCACCCACGAACAGGCCGTCGAGCAGGTAACTCCACACGCCAATCAAAGGCAGTACGGTGAGCCAGGGCAGATAGCCGTAAGCGAGCTCGCGCACCTCGGGCAGGTTGGTTTGCAGATCGACGAACAGATGCCCGGCGAAGCCGAAAAACAGGGCGTAGAGCACGCTGCCCAGCAATGCCCAGCCGCCGGCGACCACCAGCGCGCGGCGCAATGCCTCGTTATTGCCGGCGCCGATGGCATGTCCACACAGGGCCTCCACTGCGTTGGCGAATCCGTCCAGGCAAAAGGCAGTGAGGATCAAGCCGTTCATCAGTAAGGCATTGGCCGATACGACGGTGTCGCCCATGCGGGCGCCCAGCAGTGAGAGGCTGAAAAACACGCCTTCCAGCGCAATCGTGCGCAGAAAAATATCGCGATTGACCATCAGCAAGGGCCGCCAGTGATCCCAGCCGCGCATGGCCTGCCAGTCGACGCGCCCTTCCGTGTCACGCACGGCGCGGCGCGCAAGCCACAAGCCGTAAATTGCGCCGCACCACTCGCCACCTGCCGATGCCAGCGCGATGCCGCGCACACCCCAGTCCAAGCCCAGGACGAATAGCAGGTTGAGCGCGATATTCACGCCATTGGTGACCAGCAGCAGAGTCAGTGTCGTGCGCGCCCGCTGAGCGCCGATAAACCATCCCGCCAGCGCGTAGTTGAGCAAGGCCGCAGGTAATCCGAACAGGCGCAGGTACAAGTAATCCAGCGCGCGGTCTTCCATCAGCGGTGTTGAATGCATCTGACCGATCAACCAGGGCAACACTGGCATCATGAGGGTGCTGATCAGCACGCCAAGCAGCGTGGCCAGCAGCAGCGCTTGTACTTGCACCGTACGCAATGCAGAGCCCGAGCCGGCGCCCATCGCCTGCGCTGCGAAGCCGGTAGTGCCCATGCGCAGAAAGCCCAGACTCCACACCGGCAGGGCGTAGACGGCGCTGCCTACGGTCACTGCGCCCAGATCCTGCGTCCGTGGCAAGTGGCCGGCCACCGTGCTGTCCACCAGCGCTACCAGCGGCACGGTGAGGTTGGACAGCATCATCGGCACGGCCAGCGACCACACTTGCCGGTGCGTCGCGCGATGGCGCCAGGCTTCGAGAAGGCTCGTCATGGGCTGCAGAAGGGAGGGGCGCCGGGCGATTCTGGCACGTTTTCGGTTCGGCGCCGCGGTGGATGGTACCCTTGTCGTCCGAATCGACATCATTTTTCATCCAGCGAGACCATCATGCAGATTGCCGATAACAGCGTCGTTTCTTTCCACTACACCCTTACCGACGATCAGGGTCAGGTCCTGGACAGTTCGGAGGGCCGTGAACCGCTCACCTACCTGCACGGCACCGGCCAGATCGTGCCGGGGCTGGAAAAGATGATGACGGGCCGCGCTGCGGGCGATAAGTTCAACGCAGATGTGGCACCGGCCGAAGGCTACGGCGAGCATCACCCTGAGTTGATGCAGGAACTGCCGCGCGAAGCCTTCCAGGGCGTGGAAGACATCCAGCCCGGCATGCAGTTTCAGGGCCACGGTCCCCAGGGCGTGATCAACGTGACCGTCACCAAGGTCGATGGCGACAAAGTGCACATCGACGGCAATCACCCGCTGGCCGGTCAGGCCCTGCATTTCGCCATCGAAGTGACCGACGTGCGTGCGGCCACTGACGAAGAGCTGGCCCATGGCCACGTGCACGGCCCGGGTGGACACCACCATTGATGATTGGCTGCGGCGGCCGCGTACGGCCGCCGCGTTCACCCCGCGCGCGGCTCTTTCAAGCTCAGTACCAGTCCAGCAGCGAAATGCCGAGGCCGACGTACGTTGCATTGTGGTTGTAGTCGATGATGCTTTCGCCGTACCCCTTGAACAGCTCCGCGTAGCCGCGCAGGTTGCCTGCCAACGGGAAGCTCCAGGTCAGCCGTCCGGCTCCGTGTTGTTGGCTGCCGCCGCGCAGCGAATCCCGCAGCATCAGGCTGAACTCCTGTCCGTGCCATTCGTGGATGATTTGTACGTCCGCGCGACCCACGTAGTTGCTGATGTCGGGATTGTTGTCGTCCTGGGCCTGCTCGGGGATGCGCCACCAAGGGCGGAAGATGACGGTCCAGTTTTCCCGCTCAAAACCGATTTGCGCCATGACCCGGTTCCAACTGCGCGAAAGCGGGTCGGATTGCCCGTTGGATTGATGGTCCACACCGATGCTGAGCAAGCGGCCATCCCAGTCGAATAGCTGGTAGTTGGTGTCGAACACCAGCATCGCTTCGGGCTCGTAATCGGTCTCGCGGAAAGGGCGCGAAAGTTTCGAGTTGTAGACCTGCCAGTAGGAATCCTGGGTATAACCCACCCACAAATCGCCGATGTCGCCGAACACGCCTTGCCACAGCTTGGTTTTCAGGCTGAGCTGGAACTTGCCTTCAACGCTTTGCATGCCCAGCGGCACCTGCACGGCGTTGACCGGGTTGGGGCTGTAGGGAAGGTTGTTCTGGTTGCTGGTGGCAAATACCGGCAGTACATAGATGGGCTTGTACCCGCGCAGATTGAAAGTGCCGAGCTTGCTTTCCGGCGACAGCTCCCAGCGACTGTCCAGCAACGAGAGCGGTGCGGGTGCGGCGTTTTTGCCCGTGACGGAGGCCGCCGCCGCATGTTCGTGCGAGAACACATTGGGTGAGGGCGTCGCCGCGGCGGTGCGCTTTTGCGCGGCGGGCAAATGATCGCGACCGGTGGCCTTGTCGTAACAGGCCAGTCGTTGTGCGTCGCTTTCGATGGCGGTGCAGGCGCGGATGTCCGCGGGATTTTCGTTCTGAGCCCGGACGGGAGAAATGCCTGGCCCGATCACGGCGCAAGCCATCAAGCAGCTCAGCCACGGTTTCATGGGAACTCCCCGATGCGCCGCTCCTCGGCGCGGTTGCCGCCCAGTCTAACCGTCTTGCTATCAATAAGAAAAAGCCGGCCACGGGAGAACCATGGCCGGCATCGAGGACGTACTTTTGACTAAACGTACACGTTGTCGCTTAGTTGAGGTTTTGCAGCCACTTTTCGTATTGCGCCCTGGTGATGCTCTTGCCGCCGTGGGCCGCGTATTCGAAGTCGTTGGCGAGCGGCGGGTAGGCATTCGCGGCGTCCTTGGTAATCACTTTGTTGCCCGCGGCGAGCTGCTCGAAGGAGGGGGGCGATGCCGTGGAAGGAACCGTGCCCATCTTGGAGTTGATGGTGACCTGGCCTTGCGCGGTGTTGAAGGTATCTTTGTCGCCGGAGAGTTGCTGCTGCGCCGGATATTGCTGTTGCGCAAAAGCACCTGCGCTGCAAAGCAAGCTGGCGCTGATCAGGGAAACCAACAGTGGGGTTCGATATTTCATCTTCGTGGCTCCATGCAGAAATGCTCGACTCGTCAGACCGCTTCCTCTGCCGGGAGTTCTTGGCCGAAGCAGTTCGGCACGTCGAGCTCGTTGAAGACGGTAACCAAAGTGGCATAAATGCAAGCACAATAAGGCGATAACGATTTCGTAAAGGCGATAAACCGTTGAGCGAATCTTCACGTGATGCAAAGCCAATCGCGCCAATGCAGGCGCGAGCCATGCAATTGGCGGCACAAGGGTTACTAAACGCACCAAAACGGCGCGCGCGCCGCGAAGACCTGTTGGCGGCCATTCAGCGCATGCGCCTCCTGCAGATCGACAGCATTCACGTCGTCGCGCGCAGTCCCTACCTGGTATTGCACGCGCGCATGGGCAGCTATCCGCAGACGTGGCTGGATGAAGCACTGGAAGCAGGTCGCATTGCCGAGTGCTGGGCGCACGAGGCCTGTTTCGTGACCGCTGCGGAGATCGGTGTGCACAGGGCGTGGCGATCCCAAATTGCCAGCAATCATTGGGCGGACAAACACGCAGCGCGTGCACGCGACGCCAATCTCAAGGAAATGCATGCGCTGCTAGAGCACGTGCGCCAGTCAGGTCCGGTACGTGCTTCCGATTTCGAGCGCACCGGCCGCGCTGCATCCGGTTGGTGGGAGTGGAAGCCGGAGAAGCGCTGGCTGGAGGCATGGTTTGCCTCGGGCGAGCTCATGGTGACCCGGCGCGAGCGTTTTCAGCGTGTTTATGATCTTGCCGAAAACGTCCTTGCCAAACTTGATCCGCCTTTTGATGCGGATGTATCGGCATTGCGGCGGCGCTTTATCCTCGACAGCGTGCGCGCGCTAGGGATCGCGCGCGCGCGTTGGATCGCCGACTACTTTCGCTTGAAACCCGCTGTGGATGAGCGCGAGTTGGCGCCCTTGCTGGCGGATGGCGAATTGTTGGAAGTGGAAGTGAAGGGATGGAGCGACCCTGGCTATGTCCATCGCGATCACGCGTCGTTGCTGGATGAAGCTCGCAGGGGGCGTTTGCGTGCTACGCATACGGCATTGCTTTCGCCCTTCGATCCGTTGGTTTGGGATCGTGTCCGTTTGCGCGAGATGTTTGATTTCGACTACAGCATCGAATGCTATTTGCCTGCGGCGAAACGCAAATATGGCTATTACGTCTTGCCGCTCCTGCATCGCGGTCGCTTGATCGGGCGCCTCGATGCCAAGGCGCATCGGGCTGAGGGCGAGTTCGAGGTGAAAGCCTTGTTCCTCGAGGACGGGGTTGAGCTCTCGCCCCGGACCTTGAAGGAGGTTGCGCAGGCTATTGCCGACACGGCTGCATGGCACGGCACGCCGAGGGTCCGTTTGGGCCGGTGCCGTCCCGCTGGGGTGGCTTCAGTGTTACGGGCGCACTGGCGTGGTTGATGCCGGAACTGTGGGGGCGGCAACGCCGCTGGCGGGAGAGCAGGAGCGCCCCTGCAAGGCGGCATTGAGCTGTTGGGTCAGTCCGATGCAGCGGTTCGCCAGGTAGGGGCGAACCTGGGGATCGGCAGCGCTTTGCCGAAGGCTGGCCAGCATGGCCTGATAGTGGCTTTCGAGTGAGCTGGGCGGGAGGATGTGCGCGGCGCGGTGGCAGGCCAGATAGCTGTTCAGGTAGGCATTGCAGGCCGGAACGCCTATATCCACGAGGGGCACGGGGGGCGGCGGCGCTTCCTTGCGGACGGCATGGCTGCAGCCGCCCAACAGGCCCAGCGATAACCAAACCGCCCGGCGGATGCCGGTTGGACGAAAAATGCCGGTCTCATTACCCAGGTTCACGGGAGGGCTCTTTTCAGAATGAACGGCATTCAGCATAAACGCCCGGCTGCCGCTGTCCTATGCCTGAATGCCTATTCGCTTTGCGATGCTGTTTGCGGTTATCATGGTCGGACTGTGTTTGCCGGGGTCACCAGAGTCACGTGACCCGATGCAGCCGATTACGATCTGCCTCATCGCTCACCCCCTAGGGTTTTCCTTAGCACACCAGTAAGCCGGCCCCCAATCGGGGTGGTCGAGTCTCTCGTTATTGAAAAACCTAGTTTTGGAGTGTGTTTCATGTCTGATCGTCAGATCGGTACCGTTAAGTGGTTCAACGATGCCAAGGGTTTCGGCTTTATCAGCCGCGACAATGGCCCGGATGTCTTCGTGCATTTCCGCGCGATCCAGGGCAATGGCTTCAAGAGCCTCCAGGAAGGCCAAAAGGTCAGCTTCAAGGTTGTGCAGGGCCAGAAGGGTCTGCAGGCCGATGAGGTCCTTCCGGCTTAATTGCTGGAATAGATCGATTTAAAAAAGCCGGGCTCAATGCCCGGCTTTTTTATTATTCCGATCATTTTCGATCCGTTGTTTAATGTGAATCCAAACGTGAATTTCTCATCACATATTGTTTTAAGAAAATGACTATGCTGTATTCACTGTGTCTGCTCGGTAATGCGCGTGTCCGCATGCGGCCCCTGTCCGCAAGGCTCCACTCGATCTAGGCAAACCCAGTAAGCCGTCGGCTCGGGTGGGTCGACTGGTCTCAGAGTCAAACGCTTTAACGGATGGAGTGTGAGTTATGTCGGATCGTGAAGAAGGCACCGTCAAATGGTTCAACGACGCCAAGGGGTTCGGTTTCATTAGCCGCGCCAACGGCCCTGACGTCTTCGTGCATTTCCGTGCAATCCAGGGTAACGGCTTCAAGAGCCTCAAAGAGGGTCAGAAGGTAAGTTTCAAGGTGGTGCAAGGCCAGAAGGGCTTGCAGGCCGACGAAGTGATGCCGGGCTGAATACCATCGGGTGAATATTTGGAAAAGGCCGGCATATGCCGGCCTTTTTGTATCCATTGCCTGCAGTGATTAATCTGAATCAATGTCTGCGACCTCTACTGCGCCACCTGTCCGTCTTACGGAATCGAATACGCTGGTTCCGGTGCTGTCGCGAGACGGCGCGCGCAGCGAATTGATTTGCGTGCAACCCGTTGGCCGTGCCCGACACGTTTTGTATTGGCTGCCAGCGATGGGTGTTCCCGCCAAGCACTATCTTCCATTGGCCGAGGCGTTTGCGGCGAGGGGAATTGCGGTTGCGCTGCACGAATGGCGTGGCATAGGTTCCAGCGATCGCAGGGCGGGGAGGCGGCACGACTGGGGCTATCGCGAGCTGTTGGAGGCCGATTTGCCGGCCGGGTTGGAGTTGGCGCGCTGGCAGTTTGGGGGCGCCAGGCCCTGGTTGGGCGGGCACAGTCTTGGCGGCCAGCTGTCTTGCCTCTATGCCAGTCTCCAGCCCGGGCAACTGGAGGGTTTGGCGCTGATTGCAAGTGGGGCCCCCTATTGGCGGTGCTTCTCCCGCGGCCGCTGGATTCGCGCGGCTTACCTGCTGGCTTCGCCGCTGGCCCGGTTGATCGGCCATTTGCCGGGGCGGCGGTTGGGTTTCGGGGGTAATGAAGCGCGTGGGGTGATCAGGGACTGGTCGCGCAGCGGGCGAACCGGTCTTTATTCCGCCGATGGCATGCCCGTGGATTTTTCCCGTCAGTTGGCCTCCGTGCCGCTGCCGATATTCGCCTTGCGCCTATGCAATGACTGGCTGGCGCCTGCGGCCTCATTGGATTGGTTGCTCGACCAGATGCCCCAGGCGTCGAAGCAAGTGGGTGGGGTGACGCCGGAACAACTGGATGGACTGCGTGCCGATCATTTCGGCTGGATGAAGACCCCCGACGCGCTGGTCACTCAACTGATTGAGTGGATGGACCGCGAGATTGCGGCGCGCCCCGTTCGAGCGGGGCAGGCTTGATAGTGGGCATTTCGACGCCACGTGTCAGGCTTCACCCGAAGGCGGCACGACCATGAAGCTATTTGAAACTTATCCGCAACGCAGCTTGACCTTGCGCAACCGCATCGTGGTGTCCCCGATGTGCCAATACTCGGCGACCGATGGCGTGCCCAGCCACTGGCACTTCGTGCACCTGGGGAGCCGGGCGGTTGGCGGGGCGGGAGCGGTGATTGCGGAAGCTACTGCGGTGTCGCCGGAAGGGCGCATTTCTGCCCAGGATACGGGGATCTGGAACGATGAGCAGGTCGAGGCGTGGCGACCGATCACTGCCTTTATCGCCGAGCGCGGTGCGGTGCCCGGGGTTCAGCTGGCGCATGCCGGACGCAAGGCCAGCGTGTGGCGTCCCTGGGAGGGCGGCGGATCCTTGCCGGCCGATAAGGGAGCTTGGGTAACCGTAGCTCCTTCTGCGCTTCCTTTCGATAAAGACTGGCACGTGCCGCAAGCGCTGGATGCTGCGGGCATTGGCAAGGTCATTGCGGATTTCCGTGCGGCGGCGGTGCGCGCAAGGCAAGCCGGATTCGCCTTGATCGAGCTGCATGCCGCGCATGGGTACCTGTTGCATCAGTTCATGTCGCCGTTGAGCAACCATCGCCAGGACGAGTACGGCGGCAGCTATGAAAATCGCACGCGACTGGTGCGTGAAGTGATTGGTGCCGTACGCGAGGTTTGGCCGGCCGAATTGCCGCTGTGGTTGCGCATTTCCGCCACGGATTGGAGCGAAGGCGGTTGGACCGTGGACGAGAGCGTGCGCCTTGGCGGTGAGCTTGCCGCGCTGGGCGTGGATCTGGTCGACGTGTCCAGCGGCGGATTGGTGCCGCACGTAAAGATTCCGGTAGCGCCCGGCTACCAGGTGCCTTTCGCTGCGCGTATCCGGCAAGAGGCTGGCATCGCGACAGGTGCCGTGGGTTTGATCACCGAGCCGGCGCAGGCTGACGGCATCATTGCCGGCGGTGCCGCAGATGTCGTATTGATCGCTCGCGCCAGCCTGCGCGACCCGTATTTCCCTCACCGCGCTGCGCTCGAGCTCGGTGCAACGATCTTCGCACCGGAGCAATATCAGCGGGCCTGGTAAGGAGATAAACGTGCAAGCCCATCCCACCCTGATCGAAAACGCCCGCCTGCACGATCTAGGCGACGGATTTGTCGTGCGGCGCATGTTGCCCGTATTGCAAGCGCGGCACGTCGGCCCCTTCGTGTTCTATGACCACGTGGGGCCGTTCGAATTTGCGCCCGGCAAGGGCATGGACGTGCGCCCGCATCCGCACATCGGGCTGGCTACGGTGACCTGGCTGTTCGAGGGCACCATCCGGCATCGCGACAGCCTTGGCAGTCTGGCGGATATCACGCCTGGCGCGGTGAACTGGATGACTGCCGGAAGCGGCATCGTGCATTCCGAGCGTACCCCGCCGGACGCGCGCAGGGACGGACAGCGCATGCATGGCATCCAGGTCTGGGTAGCCTTGCCGCGTGGCGATGAGGAGGTTGCTCCGGAGTTTCATCACCACGACGCCCAAAGCCTGCCGCACCTCCAGCAACCCGGTGCCGAGCTGGTGCTGATCGCCGGTACGGCCTATGACAAGGCCTCGCCGGTGAAAGTGTTTGCACCCATGTTCTTTATCGAGGCCAGGTTGGAGGCGGGGGCGGAACTCGTGCTGCCGCCAGAACACTTCGAGCGTGGCGTGCACGTCGTCGAAGGCGAGGCGCAATGGGGCGACGTGGCATTGTCCGCCACGCAGATGGCCGTACAAGCGGGCGAGTCGGCCCCGGCGCTGCGCGCAAAAACCGCTTGCCGCGTCATGCTGTTTGGCGGGGCACCGCTGGATGGCGAGCGTCACCTTTGGTGGAATTTCGTATCCAGCTCGAGTGAGCGCATCGAGCGGGCCAAGGCGGATTGGGCCGCCCAGCGTTTCGGAAAGGTGCTTGGCGACGAGCGGGAATTCATCCCCCTGCCGACGTGAGTGTCAAAGGCATGGCCAGGTTCGAACGGCGTATTGAGGCCGTTGCGGCAGCGCCTTAAGCTGGCTGTCTGCATTGGCGGGAGATACGCTCATGTCGGCTTTCGCGAGCTTTCACGACTTCTATCCTTACTACCTCGGTGAGCATCGCGATCACCGCTGCCGGCGCATGCATTTCGTGGGCAGCTCGCTGGTGTTGCTGATCGTACTGGCGGCGTTGTTCAGCGGGCACCTGGCCTGGTTGTGGCTGGTGCCCCTTGCGGGCTACGGCTTTGCGTGGATGGGTCACTTCTTTTTTGAGAAAAACCGTCCGGCAACCTTTCGTCATCCGGTCTACAGCCTGATGGGGGATTGGGTGATGTATTGGGACATTCTGCGGGGCAAAGTGAAACTCTAATTTCGCAGGCTCGGCGTAAGGCTCGTGGTGTCTTCGATCACGCGGCTAACGTGATCCAAAATTTTACGCATGCGCCGCAAGTCACGATGAAATGCAGTGACGTCTGAACGCGCACCAACCTGTCACAAATGAGTGACAACCGATTTATGCGGTTCGCGTTAGATTTCACATCCCCGCCGAGACCGATTGCTGGACGGCCATGTCCGTGAACCATCCCCTCCGTCACGTGACAAAGCTGGACGCCAGCATCGTGTCGATCGCCATGCTCGTTACCGCCTGAGTGCTTCATGGCGAACGAACCCAAACAATCCGCGTTGAATGAAACCTGGCTGGCGGCCGACATCGCGTGGATGTTGGGGATCGCACTGCTTGGACTGATCGTGCGTCTGTTCCGCATCGATCATCAGCCTTTCTGGCTGGACGAGGCGCTGACTTGGCAGCGTATCCACCTTGGCCTCAGCGGTTTGGTGTCCGATAGTTTCACCAATCGGCACATGCCTACGTATTTCCTGCTGTTGCAGTTGATTTCTCCGCTAGGCCACGGCAACGATGGTTGGCTGCGAATTCCCTCGGCGCTGTTTGGCGCCGCGTCCGCAGGCGTGGTGTTTGCCATTGCGCGTCGCTTGGGAGGGCGTGGCGCGGGCATGGTGGCAGGATTGCTGATGGCGCTGTCTCCCTTGCAGGTGCAATACGGTCAGGAGGCGCGCTCCTACACCCTGGTCACACTGCTGATCACGGTCGCTTTGTGGGGATTGCTGCGACTGGCACAGGATGCGCCGCGTGCTGCCCTGGATATCCGCCGCGCCGATGCGGAACGCTGGGGATGGGCAACCTATGTGCTGGGCAGTATCGGTGCGCTGGATGTGCTTGGCGATGCCGCGCCCTGGTTGCTTGCATCCAACCTGTCCTTGTTCCTGATCTGGTATCGCTTGCGGTCGGCTACCTCGGCAGGCGAGGGTGCCGCCACCTTCCGACGGAACTGGTTGCTGAGCCTGGTGGCGATCGCCGGCTGTTGTGCACCGTTTTACCTGGCGATTCTGGCTGCCAGCAACAGGCAGCTGCTGCAGAATTTCAATTGGATTCCCGAACTCAGTCTGCAGCACCTGTGGGTCGTTGCCGGCAGTGTTTACCTGATGCGCATGACCGCGGTGGTCAAGTTCGATCTATTGCATACCGCCGTGCCGGTGTTGGGTGCGATGGTGGCACTGGCGGGATGCGTGGGACTGTTTCGCATGCGCCATCGGCTGGAAGGGCGCGTCCTGCTGCTTGGCGTCGTCGTATTGCCCTTGCTGATACTGGCCATATCGTTGTTCAAGTCGATGCTTTTGCCGCGCTACGTCTTGTGGAGCGCGGCGCCGTTCTTCATCCTGGCCGGCCTGGGGGCGGCAGCTTTGCCGCGCCGCGCGTTTCCGGTGGCGGTTACCGCCTTGTTCCTGATGGGGGCAGTGAATCTTGGCCCGGTATACCGGGTGGAAACCAAACCTCGCTGGGACATGGCGGCCGCTACGCTGGCTGCCAACGTCCGTCCAGGAGACACGGTATTCACCGACGATCCCAACGCGCCCACCATGTTGACCGTGCTGCAACCGAAGAACGGTACGCCGATTCAGGCCAACGCACTGGTGACGACGCAATTCGACCAGGCGATTGCGCGTTGGAAGCAAGGTGGGCGGATCTGGGCGGTAAGTGGTCGCTCGGCCCTGGGAAAGCGGGATGACGTGGCCGCGTTCAAATCCCGCCTGGCCGCTTTGGGGGACCCCGCGGAGGAGATTCCCCAGGGCAAGGAAATCACCATCCTGATGTTTCCTGCACCGGAAGAATCGGCGCAAAACTGAGCAAGGCCCTCAACGATACTGTTGATGGCATTCCTTGCAGACCTGGTCGACTGGCTTGAGCGCGGCGATCAGGCTGGGGCAGTCTGCCGGGGCCGACAGGGCTGCCGTTTGCAATGCGGTACGCAAGTGGCCGGCGAGGTCCTGGAACGGTTGGGGGGCATCCGGAAACGCGGCTGGAATGTCACTGGCCGTCATCTGCAAGTGCTGCAACTGCCCCAGGTTGGCGGCGGCATCGCAATGCTGCCCCTTGACGGCCTGCGACAACTGATGGCGATGAAAGCCCATGGTCACCATCACGGCCTGCGGCAAGGGGTTGCGCTCGTTGAGCGCCCGCATGGTGAATACGGTGCCGATGATGCCGATAGCCAGGCCAAGCACGATCAGAAGAGCCGCACGCATGCTGATACCTTCCCGGTCAATGAGTCCCCGAGCATAACGCAGTCCGCGCGGCGAGCGTGCGGCCCCGCTAAAATGCGCCGAATATCTTGAGCAGGGCCCAGGCGTGAAACTTCATACTCCCAAACCGGCACGGGGCCGTCATACGTGAGCGGGCCGGCGTATCCAACCGAACGCTTTGATGGTGTGGAGCGGCTGTATGGCACGGGCAGCGTGGCCCGTCTGGCACGAGCGCACGTATGCGTGGTCGGTATCGGCGGGGTAGGTTCCTGGGCTGCCGAAGCGCTGGTACGCACCGGCGTGGGCCGATTGACCCTGATCGATGCGGATGAGGTCTGTGTTTCCAACACCAACCGCCAATTGCATGCATTGGATGGCGAGTACGGCAAGCCGAAAGTTGGCGTGATTGCAGCGCGTGCGCATGCGATCAATCCCTCGATTCGCCTGGAAGCCATCGAACGCTTTCTTACCCCTGCGACGCTGGACGAATTGCTGGATCGCGGTTACGACGTGGTGCTGGACGCGTGCGACGCCTTCCGTGTGAAGCTGGAGGCCATTGCCTGGTGCCGGCGCCGCAAGCTGCCGATGGTGACGGTCGGCTCGGCCGGCGGACGCACTGACCCTACGCAGGTCCGCGTACGCGATCTGTCGCGTACCGAACACGATGCGATGTTCAGCTTGATTCGCAAAAAACTCCGCCAGGATTTCGGCTTTCCGCGCAACCCCGATCGATACTTCGGCGTGTCGGCAGTGTATTCGCTGCAGAACGTGCAGTACCCGCAACCCGACGGGACAGTATGCGGAACCCGCCCACCGGGTGGCGACGCATTGAACCTGGCTTGCGGCGGCGGCTTGGGCGCCGCCACCCACGTCACCGGTGCCTTTGCCTTCGCTGCAGTTGGCAAGGTGTTGGAAAAATTGTTGCAGTCCGCGGCGGCAGATCAGCGGAACGCCTGATCCGCCGTCGCGGCGCAAAATGCGCTGGCGATCAGCCGCGCAGCGCCTGCGAGAGGATGGCGAGTCCTTCTTCGAATACCGCTTCCTCGATGGTCAGCGGAAACAGGAAGCGGACGACGTTGCCGTAAGTGCCGCAGGTAAGCAGCAGCAGCCCGGCAGCCTCGGCACGTTGTTGCACCTGTTTGGCGAAAGCCGGATCAGGTTGCCCGTCAGGCTGCAAGAATTCCACCGCCACCATCGAGCCTGGGCCGCGCACTTCGGCGATTTGCGGAACCTGCGCCCGCAAGTGCTCCAGGTGAGCTTTCAGTCGTTGCCCCAATTGCTCTGCGCGCGCGCACAGCTGTTCTTCCTCGATGACATCGAGCACGGCATGCGCGGCGGCGACAGCCAGCGGGTTGCCGGCGTAGGTGCCGCCAAGTCCGCCTGGAGCCGGAGCGTCCATGATTTCCGCGCGGCCGATCACCCCGGACAGCGGCAAGCCGCCGCCAAGGCTCTTGGCTATGGTCATGAGATCGGCAAGCACATCGTAGTGTTCCATCGCAAACAACTTGCCGGTGCGGGCGAAGCCGGTCTGGATTTCGTCGGCGATCAGCAGGATGCCGTGTTTGTCGCAGACATCCCGCAAGGCGCGCATGAATTCAGACGGCGCGGGGTGGAACCCGCCTTCGCCCTGTACCGGCTCGAGAATGATGGCAGCGACCTGGCTGGCATCGATGTCCGCCTTGAAACGTTGTTCGATTGCACGTAGCGAGTCTGCAACGGTTACGCCATGCAGCGGCACTGGCGCCGGCACGTGAAAGACGCTGCCCGGAAATGGTCCGAAGCCGGTTTTGTACGGAGCTACTTTGCCGGTCAATGCCATGCCCATGAACGTGCGGCCGTGGAAGCCTCCGCCAAGTGCGATGACGCCAGGACGTCCGGTCGCGCAGCGCGCGATCTTGATTGCGTTTTCGACTGCTTCCGCGCCAGTGGTAAAGAAGGCGGTCTTTTTGACGAAGGGGCCTGGCGAGAGCCGATTCAGCCGTTCAGCGAGCGCCACCGAACTTTCGTACGGCACGACCTGATAAGCGGTGTGCGTGAAGCTTTGCAATTGCTCCTGCACTGCTTGCAAAACGCGTGGATGGCGATGGCCGACATTGAGCACGGCAATGCCCGAGCCGAAATCAATGTAGCGACGCCCCTCCACATCCCACAGTTGGGCATTTTCGGCGCGCTGGGCATAGATCGGAAAGCCGATGCCGATGCCTCGCGGGGTGGCGGCGATACGGCGAGCTTCGATCTGAGCATTGGTCGATGAAGCCGTAGTGTGGAGGTCTCGCTTCGAAAGCACGGAATGATTCATGGTAAGTCTCGCTTGGGGAGGGGCACTGATCGCGGGTCAGATGCCTTCGATGAGGTAACCGGTCAAGTGCCGGGTTTTCGCGTGCGTTTGTGCAACCTGGTCGGTGTCCAGCACGATGTCGATCACGGCCTCGTTTTCGGATGAGGCCAGTGCTACGGTTTTGCCGGTGGGATCGGCGACGTGGCTTTCTCCGCTGAAGCAATAGCGATCACCTTGGCCGACGCGGTTGGCCATGGCGATGAACAACCGATGGTCCATCGCGCGCACGGGAATGGCTTGGCGATGAACGTGGCTGTCCGGATGCATCATGCCGTCCACCAGCACGATCAAATCGGCGCCCTGGCGCGCAAGTTTGCAGGCAGGGGCTGGGAATTCGATGTCGAAACAGATCAGCAGGCCGACTCGTATGCCATGCCAGTCGCACACCGGAAAGCGGGTGCCCGCTTCGAACACACCGTCATCCGATTCGTAAAGGCAGGTTTTTCGATAATGCAGGCAAATTCGTCCGGTTTCATCGACGAGCAACGCGGCATTGAAGTAGCGGCCCTGGTCGGCTTCCGCAAAGCCGATGATCACGCTGACCCCTGCCTGCCGCGCGGCATGGCGAACGGCGCTGATGGATGCACCGTCCAGCGACTCGGCAAGGCGACCTACGTTCTCCGGCGTGGGAAAACCGCTGATGCACGTTTCCGGAAACACCACCAGATCGGCCACGTCTGCACTGGTCGCGATGATGTGCAGCACCTTGGCGAGATTTTCTTCGATACCGCCATCCCTCAAGGTTGGCTGAGTCAGCCTGAGTCGCAATGGATTCATGGTGCCCGTTTCCTGGACGTGGAGTCTCCCGTCCCGATAGCGCGGATAACCCGTTCTTCCACCTGGATATCGATGGATCGCGCCAGCAGCAGGTAAACGGTTCCGGAAACGATTAGTCCCACCAGCCAGGCGATATCCACCCCTTCCAGTCGACGGGCGAAGTAGCCGACAAAGACTTCCTGATTGTTGCTGACGTCGGCGATGTAGAAGAACGGCACCATGGCCGCAAAGCCAATCAGGTAGGCCGAAATGCCACGCATCTGCCACGCACCGTAGATGCCCGAAGGCGTAAAAAAGTGTGGGATGGCATAGCGGCCCTTGCGCACCAGGAAATAATCGACCAGGTTGATGGCGGTCCACGGCACCAGGAAATACAGCAGCATGAGCAGGAAAATGTGCAACAAGGCGATGCCGTCGCCATGGATAGAGAAGACGCAAGCCAGCAGCAACATGCTGATCAGAACGATGGCCACGACGCGATGCCGGCGCGTGGGGCGGATACGGCGGATCGAGTCCACGCCGGTGAGTACGGTCAACGTGGCGCTGTAGGTGTTCAAGGCGATGATGGGCAGGAAGCCCAGCACGGAAACGATGACCACCAAGCTGCCAAAGCCTGGAAATAACGTGTCGCCAACCTGGCCCAGCGAGGCCAGCGCATCGGTGGCGTGAAGTTGTTGGGCCAGCCAGGCGCCAAGGCCGATCATCCATGCCCCCGACAATGACGCGCCAAGAAAAATGTTGGCGATCAGTTTTTTCGGGCAGGTATGTTTGGGCAGATAGCGTGAATAGTCCGAAACATAAGGTGCATAGGAAATGTTGTAGCCCGCAGCAATCGCAAACTGGGTAAAAAACGCGACCCAGTTGAAGCCGGGCGTTACCGTTGCCGACACCGGCTGAGGGCTGGCGCCGAGCATCAGTGCCAAGGTGACGATCGTGTACAAGGGCAGGGTGGCGATCAGTGCCCAGGTGAACACCTTGTGCATCAGATCGTGCCCATAGATGGACAGCAGGGCTCCCAGCACGATGGCCAGCGTACCCACCAGAACGGGATCGAACCCGAATACGCCGTGCAGACCTTGCATGATCAGCGTGACGTTGACGACGTTGAAGCCCACGAACACAAACAGTGTTGCCAGCAAGGCCAGGATCACGCCGCGATAGCCGAACTGCGCGCGCGACTGGATCATCTGCGGCAACCCCATCTGCGGTCCCTGCGAACCGTGGAATGCCATGAACAGGGTGCCGAACATGATGCCGAGGGCGCCTGCCAGCGTGGTCCAGCCTGCGGACAGGCCCATGCCAGGGCCGACAAAGCCGATCGAAATGGTGAAGAAATGAAAATTGCCCAGAAACCAGAACGGGCCCTGGCTGCGTAGTCTTGCGTGGCGCTCGTTTTCCGGTACGTAGTCGATCGAATGGTTTTCTATCTTCGTTGCGGCAACACGGTTCACGAGCACATTCCTTGTCACGTTCAATCCCTGCGGGGGACTCCGGGCATGACACAAAGCAATTCGTAGGCGAGATTGGCTGCCAACAATGCCGTGGTGCCTTGCGGGTCGTATGGCGGCGACACTTCCACGACGTCGGCGCCGATCAGGTTCATCCCCCATGCGCCGCGGATGATTTCGAGTGTTTGCGGCACGGTGAGGCCGCCGATTTCCGGCGTGCCCGTGCCTGGCGCAAAGGCAGGGTCGATACCGTCGATATCCAACGAAAAATAGGCCGGACCCGATCCGATTCTGGTGCGCACTTCGTCCATCAGCGGAACTAGCGAACGTCCCCAGCATTCCTCAACCTGCACCACCTGGAAGCCTTGCTGGCGGCACCAGTCGAAATCCTCCGCGGTGTAGCCGGTGCCGCGCAGTCCGATTTGTACGACGCGGTGTGGGTCGATCAATTCTTCTTCCACGGCGCGCCGGAAGGTGGTGCCGTGGGCGATTTTTTCGCCGAACATCGTGTCGTTGACGTCGGCGTGCGCATCGATGTGGATCAGGCCGATCGGTCCATGCCGTTTTCGCAGCGCACGCAAGATGGGCAGGGTGACCGTATGGTCGCCGCCGAGGGTGATGGTTCGGCATCCTGCTTCGACGATGGGTGTAAAGGCCCGCTCGATGCGTGCGACGGAATCAAGCAGGTTATAAGGATTGATGGCGACGTCGCCGAGATCGGCGATTCGCAATGCATCGAAAGGGGCGGCGCGGGTTGCCATATTGTACGGGCGCAGCAGTACGGATTCGCAGCGTATCTGGCGGGGCCCGAAGCGCGTTCCGGATCGGTTCGATGTGCCGGTGTCGAGCGGTATGCCGATAAATCCGACATCGAGTGTCGAAGGGTTATCGATGACCGGCAGGCGCATCATGCTGGCAATGCCGCCAAAGCGCGGCATGTTGTTGCCGCCTAGCGGTTGATGCAGTTGATCAACCACGCTGGTGCTTCCTGAGGCGCACCAGTCGGCTGAGTAATGAGGGGCGTTCGTGCATAAGCTTGCGTTCCATGCAGTTTCGTCCAAGTTCCAAAAAGCCATCCCTGGCGCTGCTGCCTCGCGCGGTTTCAACGCCTGACAGTTCCATGAATTCGATGCTAGGCCGAGGGCGAGCACTCTTCTATCGCCAATCTAGCGCGTCTACATTGGTGCGCTTCGATGTATCAAGGAAGATTCAATATGCTTGGTAACTTGTCCGATCTGGACTTACGCCTGATTCGCGTTTTTATAGCGATCGTGGATGCGGGAGGCTTGTCTGCCGCCCAGGGATCATTGAATGTCGGACAATCCACCCTGAGCGGACAGCTTGCTACGCTCGAGACGCGGCTGGGTTATTCGCTGTGTCAGCGCGGTCGTGCTGGTTTTCGACTTACACCTAAGGGCGAGCGCTTCGTGAAACTTGCGCGAAGCCTGATCGGCGCCGTGAACGACTTCGGCATTCAGGTACGCCATCTGGATCGAAAGCTGGTCGGCACGCTGAGCATTGGCCTGATCGGCCACGTGTCGACCGAAAAGAATCTGCGCATTGCTCGCGCGATAGCGCGCTTCAGGCAGCGCGACGAGGCGGTGAGGTTTGTATTATTCGCGCGCACCCCGGGTAACCTGGAGTCGCAACTTCTCAATGGACAGTTGCAGCTTGCCGTGGGGTATTTTGCCAATCGGGTTCCTGCGCTCCAGTACGTGCCGCTCTTCGTGGAGCGGCAACTGGCTTATTGCGGACGCGAGCATCCTTTGTTTGCCCGTGCAGGAAACCTGTCGCCGGATGAACTGGCCGGATGCGAATGGGCATGGCGCAGCTACCTGCTTCCCGCCGTCCGGTGGGTGCCGGTGCCATCATTGATGACGGCGGTCACCGACGACATGGAAGCCACCGCCGTATTGGTGCTGTCCGGTCGGCACCTGGGCTATCTGCCGGATCACGTTGCCGCGCCTTACCTCGCTGCCGGGCTGATTGCCGCGCTCAACCCCGGACTCCTTCGTTACGATGCGGACTTTTACGTGGCAACACGCAGCCAAGCCTGCATCGACGAGGTCACCCAGGCGTTCCTGGAGGACTTATTGACGGAGGAATCAACGTTGTCGGCGCTCCAATCCGCACTCGGCAATCTGGATGTGAGCGAAATGTGAAGGGAATACGAGCGAGCCGCTCCATTTGGAGCGGCTCGCTGGAAATACAAACACAAGGACCTTTGAGATCACCAACCCATGTAGTGGCCGCCGTTGATCGACAGGTTGGCGCCGGTGATCCAACTGGCCTCGTCGGTCGTAAAGAAGGTCACGGCGTGCGCGATTTCTTCAGGCTTGCCCAGCCGGCCCACCGGGATTTGCGCCACGATCTTCTCGCGTACTTCCTCAGGCACCGCCATCACCATGTCGGTGGCCACGTAACCGGGCGATACCGTGTTCACCGTGATGCCGAAACGCGCGTTTTCCTGTGCCAGCGAGATGGTGAAGCCGTGCATGCCGGCCTTGGCGGCTGCGTAGTTGGCTTGGCCGTACTGGCCTTTCTGCCCGT
Source organism: Dyella mobilis (assembly GCF_016904945.1). Taxonomy (GTDB): domain Bacteria; phylum Pseudomonadota; class Gammaproteobacteria; order Xanthomonadales; family Rhodanobacteraceae; genus Dyella_B; species Dyella_B mobilis. The sequence goes on along the minus strand of NZ_JADIKF010000040.1, from coordinate 729,407 downwards.
TGATCGAGCTGATCTGCACGATACGGCCCCATTTGCGCGTGCGCATGTCCTCAATCACTGGGCGGGTAACGTTGAAGCAGGCGTTGAGGTTGGTGTTCACCACGTCCATCCACTGCTGGTAGGTCATCTTGTGGAAGGTGGTATCGCGAGTAATGCCGGCGTTGTTGACCAGGATCTCGATCGGGCCGCACTTGTGATGGATGGCGTTGATCATGTCTTCGCACGACCCGGGTTCGGCAACGTCGCCGGCCACCAGGCACACCTCGATGCCTTCGTCCGACATTTTCTTGCGCCAGGCTTCGGCCTTTGCTTCGTCGCGGTAATTGGTGGCGACTTTGTGCCCCTGTTTGACGAGGTAGCGCACGATGGCCGTGCCGATGCCGCCGGTGCCACCCGTAACCAATGCCGTACGCTGTGCCATGACCTGATCTCCTTGATTGTCTGCGAGGGAAGTCTCCGCGGCGTGCGCGGACAAACTGGGGTTATACGCAGACATCATGAAAGAATATCGGTTCTCGGTATCACGAACATGTTTCGACTGCGTACCGATCTTTATACCGGGTTAGGCCACGTGATGATCGCTGCATTGCGGCAAATGCTGCGGATTGAAATGAGCAAGCGCCGCATTGAGCAGCCCGGCAGCATCGCGGGCTCCGGCATCGGGCTCCATACCCAAAAATGACAGCGCGCGGCGCAGGCTGGGCAACGGATCGGCCGGATCGATTTCGCGCGAGCGTTCGGACTTCGACAATTTTCGGCCTTGGCTGTCCAGCACCAGGGGCAGGTGCAGGTAGCGCGGCGTCGGCAAACTCAGACAACGTTGCAGCCAGATCTGACGCGCAGTGGAGTCGAGCAGATCGTTGCCGCGAACCACGTCGCTGATGCCTTGCCAGGCATCGTCCACCACGCAGGCCAACTGATAAGAGTAGAAACCTTCGACCCGGCGGATCACGAAATCGCCGACTGCGTCGCGCAAAGACTGACTTTGCGGCCCCTGCAAGGCATCCGTGAAATGAATGGACTCATCCGGCACCCGGATCCGCCACGCCGGAGGGCGGTCGAGATCCGCTGGCGCGACGCAATGCCCATCGCGATGCAGGCCATTGGCGGTGGCGAGGTCGGTACGGCTGCACCAGCAGGGAAAGAGCAGGCCGGTCTGGCGCAATTGTTCAAACGCCGCGTCATAAGCGGCCATTCTCGATGACTGATAGATGACAGGCCCATCGGCGATCAGGCCGAAGGCTGGCAAGGCAGCCAGAATGGCGGCGGCCGATCCGGCCACTTCGCGCGGCGGGTCGATATCTTCCACGCGCAGCAACCACTGGCCGCCAGCGTGGCGGGCACACAGCCAACTGCCTACGGCAGCAACCAGGGAGCCGGCATGCAGCAGGCCGGTGGGGGAGGGAGCGAAACGTCCGCGATAATTCATCGGCGCATTTTACGGAAGCTGACCGAACTGCCCATGGCCGGCCGATGAAAGCGGCTTAAGCCTTGAAAAGGCGGGCTTTTGCCCGAATCTCTGCTGCCGGATTACCATTGTTTCCTTAAGTGTGACCGACCAAGGACCGTTATGCGCCGCATCGCACTCTTCCTCGTTACCAATCTAGCCGTCCTGCTCCTGCTTGGCATGGTCTGCCATCTCTTTGGTGTCGACCAGTGGGCAGCGATGCGCGGCTATGGCGGCATGCCGGGGCTGCTCATCTTCGCGGCCGTGTTCGGCATGGGAGGTGCGTTCATTTCGCTGGCCACGTCCAAGTGGATGGCCAAGATGACCACTGGCGCCCGCGTGATCGAGCAGCCGCAGAATGACGCCGAGCGCTGGCTGGTGGAGACGGTTCGTCGCCATGCCCAGAATGCCGGCATCGGCATGCCCGAGGTGGCCATCTACGACGCGCCGGAAATGAATGCGTTCGCCACCGGCATGACCAAGAACAGCGCCCTGGTTGCGGTGAGCACCGGCCTGCTGCAGCAGATGGATCGCGAACAGGTGACGGCCGTGCTCGGTCACGAAATCGGGCACGTTGCCAATGGCGACATGGTGACGCTTACCTTGATCCAGGGCGTGCTCAACACGCTGGTGATCCTGGCTGCCCGTGTCGTTGGCCGGCTGGTCGACAGCTGGCTTTCCGGAGGGCGCGACAATCGCGGCGGATCGGGCATCGGTTATTTTGTCTCGGTGATGGTGCTGCAATTGGTGTTCGGCCTGTTCGCCTCGATGATCGTGATGGCGTTCTCGCGCTGGCGCGAATTCCACGCCGACGCGGCCGGCGCGAAGTTGGCGGGTCGCGGCGCGATGATCTCGGCCTTGCAGCGCCTGCAGCTCAACCACGGCGAAAGTACCCTCCCCAAGACGATGGCGGCCTTTGGCATTTCCGGTCCCTTGGCGCAGGGGTTCCAGCGCCTGTTCATGAGCCATCCGCCGCTGGAAGAGCGCATCGCAGCCCTGCAAAAGCAGGGATGAAGAACGTCGTTCTCCACTGGCTTTTCGTTTCCCATCTGATACCCACTCAAAACACAACTCACTCAATCGCATGACGACTCCTACTGCCGAAACCCGCAAATTCGAAGCCGAAGTCGCCCAGGTACTGCACCTGGTGACGCATTCCCTTTATTCGCACAAGGAAATCTTCCTGCGCGAACTGATCTCCAACGCTTCCGACGCGTGCGACAAGCTGCGCTTCGAGTCCATCGCCAAGCCCGAGCTGCTGGCCGGCGATGCCGAGCTGCACATCGACGTAAGCTGGGATCCGGCCGCGCGCACGATTACCGTTCGCGACAATGGCGTAGGCATGAGCCGTGACGAAGTGGTTGCCAACATCGGCACCATCGCCAGCTCCGGCACCCGCCGTTTCCTGGAGGCAATGAGCTCGGAGCAGAAGAGCGATGCGCGCCTGATCGGCCAGTTCGGCGTGGGCTTCTATTCTTCGTTCGTGGTGGCGGACAAGGTGACGGTACTAAGCCGTCGTGCCGACGCACCCGCCAGTGATGGCGTGAAGTGGGAAAGCGACGGAAAAGGCGAATACTCGCTGGAGCAGGTCGACCTTGCCGAGCGCGGTACCGCCGTGATCCTGCATTTGAAGGCCGACGAGGACGAATTCCTCAAGCGCTGGCCGTTGCGCTCCCTGATTACCCGCTATTCCGACCACGTCGCCTTTCCCATCCGCATGCCGGTGGAGAAGGACGACCAGCCTACCGATGAATGGGAGACCGTCAACGCCGCTTCGGCATTGTGGGCCAAGCCCAAGAGCGAAATCAGCGAGGAAGATTACCAGAGCTTCTACAAGTCGCTGGGCCACGATTTCAACGATGCGTTGGCCTGGACCCACAACCGCGTGGAAGGCAGCCAAAGTTTCACTACGCTGCTGTATATCCCTTCGCAGCCGCCGTTCGAACTGATGATGGGCGGCCGCGACGAACGCAAAGGCTTGAAGCTGTACATCAAGCGCGTCTTCATCATGGATGCAGCCGAAGAGCTGTTGCCGAACTACCTGCGTTTCGTGCGTGGCGTGGTCGACGCAGACGACCTGCCGTTGAACGTGAGCCGCGAAATCCTGCAGCAGAATCGCCAGTTGGAACGCATCAAGTCCGCTTGCGTCAAGCGCGTGCTCGACCTGATCGAAAAGCTGGCCAGGGACGAGCCCGAGAAATTCGAGACGTTCTATAAAGCGTTCGGCAACACGCTCAAGGAAGGTATCGCCGAAGACCACGCCAATCGCGAGCGCATCGCCAAGTTGCTGCGTTTCGCTTCCACCAAGGGCGAGGGCAACGCTCAGAAAGTATCGCTCGACGACTACATCGCCCGCATGGCCATTGGCCAGGACATCATCTGGTACATCACGGCCGACAGTTATGCGGCGGCGGCAGGAAGTCCGCAACTGGAGGCTTTCAAGGCCAAAGGTATCGAGGTGCTGTTGATGTCAGACCGCATCGACGAGTGGATGATTGGCAGCCTGACTGAGTATGCGGGCAAGAAGCTGCGCAATGTCGCCAAGGGCGAACTGCCGCTGGACGAAGCCGACAAGAAGCAGCAGGAGGAAGCCAGCAGGGCGGCCGAGCCGCTGTTGAAGAAACTCAAAGAGCTGTTGGGCGATCGCGTGGGCGAGGTAAAAGTCTCCGCGCGGCTGACCGATTCGCCTTCGTGCCTGGCCTTGTCCGACTACGAGATGGCCCCGCATCTGGCGCGCCTGTTGCGCGAGGCCGGACACGACATGCCTGCGAACAAGCCGACGCTGGAGATCAATCCGCAGCATCCGCTGCTCAAGCGCGTCGAGGCGGAAGGCGACGGCGTCAAGGCCGAAGATCTCGCCAGCTTGCTGCTTGAGCAGGCGGAGATCGCAGCCGGTGCGCAGCTGGCGGATCCGGCTGCTTTCGTGCAGCGTTTGAATCGCGTACTGCTGGGCTGAGCTCAAGCCCTCTGCGTGTTCGAGCGAAGGCGGCCGCTATACTGCGGCCGCCTTTGTTTTGATTGGAGTCCATGAGCGCGCTGCTACTGCTGTTTGCCTGCATGGCCCTGGGGCTGGCGGTTGCGCGCTGGGCGCGGCCGCCTGCGGGTATCGTGCCGGGCATCAACTGGTGGGTGATCAACGTTGCCTTGCCGGCATTGGTGCTGGACCTGATTCCTCGCGTAAAAATCGACGTACAGCTGTGGTTTCCCGTGGCGGCGATGGTCGTCACATTTGGCGGCGCGTGGCTGCTGTTTGGTCTGTTGGGTCCTCGCCTGGGCTGGTCGCGAGGGCGGATCGGTGCCCTGGTCCTGGTTTGCGGCCTGGGCAATACCTCGTTCATGGGATATCCGATGATGCTGGCCTTGCATGGCCAGCCGGGGCTGTCGCTGGCCGTGGTGGCCGATCAGTTGGGCTGCTTCCCGCTGCTGTCTTCGGCAGGCATCGTGGTGGCCTCGATTTATGCGGGCAGAAGCCCTGACCTGGGCGTGATCGTGCGGCGCATCCTTACTTTCCCTTCTTTTGTGGCGTTGATCTTTGGCATGGTCGTCGGCGCCATGGGCGGTTGGCCGGCGATGGTGCATGGTGTGCTGTCGCCGATCGGCGCAACGCTCACCCCGCTGGCTTTGTTTTCGGTGGGAATGCAGTTTCAGTTCCGGCTTGGTGCGAAACAACTCAGTGCACTGGCCTGGGGACTTGGCTGGAAACTTTTGCTGGCGCCGCTGGCGTGCTGGCTGATCGGCATCGTCACGGGTGTCGGCGGCCTGGTCCTCACCATCGGCGTGCTGCAGGCAGCCATGGCTCCCATGATCTCGGCAGCCATCCTCGCCGATGAATACGAACTCGACCCGCCGCTTGCCAATGCCGTGCTTGGTGCCGGCATCGTCTTGTCCCTGCTGACGGTACCGCTGGGTAATGGCCTGCTGCCGGCCGGTTAATGCAAGGCATGCAACCGAGGCAAATGCGCACCGTCCATCACGGCGAGCATACGCAGCCCGAGAATGACGGCAACCCCGACGCAAACCGCAAAGGTGCGCGGTGCGCCGACTTTTTGCAGGATCAGATACACCACGACGCCGCCGACGGCCGCCGTGGCATATAGATCCTGTTGGAAGATCAACGGTACGCGAGCGCTCATGACGTCGCGCAACATGCCGCCGGCGGTACCGGTCATGGCACCCATCAACACGACGATCAGCGGCGAGTGTGCTTCCGACTCGGCGATTTGCGCCCCGCTGATCGCGAACAAGGCCAGGCCCAGCGCGTCGGCGATCAGCAGGCTGTAACCCGGTGGCGGCAGGAAGGCGACGTAGACCATGGTCAGTGAGGCGGCAATCAGGATCACCAGCAAGTAGCGGGCGTCGCGGATCCAGAAAATCGGGTGGCGATTGAGCAGTACGTCGCGCAAGGTGCCGCCGCCGATGGCGGTCAAGGCCGCCAGGGCGAAGCCGCCGAGCAGGTCCATTCCCGAATGCGCGGCAACCAGTACGCCGCTTACCGCGAATACCGCCACGCCGATCAGGTCCAGCAGGTAGAGAATCATTTTCTTGTCGCCGCGTTCGCAAGCGCCTGCAGGCCCTTCTGGGCATCTTTCAGGCCACAGGCATGGCGGATGCGATAGAGCATCAGGGCATTGATGCGACGGCCGGCGAAGTGCTCGCGCAGGATTTCCTCATCGCTGATGCTTTCCGGCGCGCGTTGGGGAACGGTTGTTTTTGAGGAGAACCTGCGAGCTACCTGGAGACCGGCCCAACAAGCCAAAAGGACGAGCGGGATGACGGTGCTTGACGGGACTGTCACGGACAACCTCCTTGATCGCACGCGGATGGGGAGATAATGACACCCATGAGCGACTCCAGTCTTCCTTCTTTTGTGGCCGTGCGGGCAGACGTCTGGTTGTGGGCTGCCCGCATGTTCAAAACCCGCAGCCTGGCCAAGCAGGCGATCGACGGCGGCAAGGTGGACGTCAACGGAACCGGTTGCAAGCCATCCAAGACCTTGCACGTTGGCGATACCGTGCGGTTGACGCGGGGGGAAGAGCGCCTGGAGCTGGAAATAATGGCGCTCTCGGAGCAGCGCGGACCGGCCAGCGCGGCCCAGCTCCTCTATCGGGAAACCGAAGCCAGCCGTGTCGCCCGCGAACAGCTGCGAGAATCGCGCCGGCTCAGCGGCGCCGGCCTGAACCGGCCGCCCACTCGGCCAAATAAGCAGGAACGTCGGGAATTGCGACGGCTTAAGGATTTCTCGTGAGCAGCACATCTCAGAAATCCGCCTGAATCTGCGTGAATATCCTTCCAAAAGCGGCTGCCCTCAACGTTAGGCGGTCCGCACTGGCAGACGCAGTGGTGGATTTAGGGGATATGCCATGAATGGAATGGGATTTTTCAAGCGCTTGCTTGGCAATCACGCCTCGGAGACCGGGCATAACGGCCGGATGCAGCAAGCTGCTTCCGGCACGAGGATGCTGGTGGTGGACGATTCCCCGACCATACGTGCCGTGTTGGGCAAGATGCTCGGGCAGGAAGGCTATGCCGTACAAAAGGCGGTCGATGGCGAGAGCGCGATCGAGCTGGCCAAGACCGAGCAACCGGAAGTGATTTTCCTGGATATCGTGCTGCCGGGCATCAACGGTTTTGCGGTGCTTCGCGCACTGCGCCACGACCCGCTTACGCAGCACATTCCGATTGTGATGATCAGCGGCAACCAGCAGGCGACCGAGCAGTTCTATGTGCAGCGCTTCGGTGCCGACGACTTCATCAAGAAGCCCTTCGGTCAGCGTGAAGTGCAGCAGGCGATCGATCAACTGGTGAGGGCCGGGCGCCTGGCTTCCCGCGAGTCGGCGGTGACCGTGCCTGTTGCCGAAGTGGGTGAGCCGGGGCGCGCGGCGCCCTCTTATGAAGAAATCAACGACGTCGTGGCCGGGATGGCGGCGTAAGTCCCGCAGCGGTACCTCGCTGGCGGAAGTTCAATAGCTTCAGACGGAAACGCCGCAGCGCAGGGAGCGCTGCGGCGTTTTTTTTAGGCCGGAACGGACTAGAACCGATCCAGGTTCATGACCTTGTTCCAGGCTGCAACGAAGTCGTGCACGAACTTCTGCTTTGCATCCTCGCTGGCATAGACTTCTGCCAGGGCACGAAGCTGGGAGTTGGAACCAAAGAGCAGATCGACACGCGTACCGGTCCAGGTGGTGGCACCCGTTTTGCGATCGCGCCCTTCAAACACATCCTCTGCGTCCGACACCGCCTTCCACTCCGTCCCCATGTCGAGCAGGTTGCGGAAGAAATCGTTGGTGAGGGTTCCCGGTTGCTTGGTGAAGACACCATGCTTGCTCTGCCCGACGTTGGCATCGAGGACGCGAAGTCCGCCAAGTAATACAGTCATCTCCGGTGCGGTGAGCGTCAACAATTGCGCCTTGTCGACTAGCAAGGTTTCGGCCGCAACGCCGTATTTGCCCTTGAGATAGTTGCGGAATCCATCGGCGATCGGTTCTAGCACGGCGAACGACTCGATGTCGGTCTGTTCCTGCGAGGCATCCGTCCGTCCGGCGGTGAAGGGCACCGTGACATTCACGCCGCCGTTCTTCGCGGCCTGCTCGACGCCGGCACAGCCAGCCAGCACGATCAGATCGGCAAGCGAGACTTTCTTGCCTCCCACCTGCGCGTCGTTGAATTCACGCTGGATGCCTTCGAGCACCTTTAACGCCTTTGCCAACTGCTCCGGTTGATTGACGGCCCAGTCTTTCTGCGGCGCGAGACGAATGCGTGCGCCATTGGCACCGCCGCGCTTGTCGGAGCCGCGGAAGGTGGATGCCGAGGCCCATGCGGTGGAAACCAACTGCGAAACGGACAAGCCCGAAGCGAGGATCTTGGCCTTGAGCGCAGCGGCATCCTGCGCATCGATCAGCTTGTAATCGACGGCGGGAACGGGGTCTTGCCAGATCAGCTCTTCGGTGGGTACTTCCGGACCGAGGTAGCGTGCACGCGGCCCCATGTCGCGGTGCGTGAGCTTGAACCAGGCTCGGGCGAATGCGTCGGCGAACTGCTCCGGATGTTCGAAGAAGCGCCTGGAAATTTTTTCATAGGCGGGATCGAAACGCAGGGACAGGTCGGTGGTGAGCATGGTCGGTGCGTGGCGTTTGGCCGGATCGTGCGCATCCGGGATCGCGTTGGCTCCAGCACCGTTCTTCGGCTTCCACTGGTGGGCCCCGGCCGGGCTCTTGGTCAGCTCCCACTCGTAGCCGAACAGGTTTTCGAAGAAGTTGTTGCTCCAACTGGTCGGCGTGTTGGTCCAGGTGACTTCCAGGCCGCTGCCGATCGCATCGCCGCCCTTGCCGGTGCGATAGCTGCTGCCCCAGCCCAGGCCTTGCTGTGCCAGGCCGGCTGCCTCCGGATCGGGGCCGACGTGCGAGGCCGGGCCGGCGCCGTGGGTCTTGCCGAAGCTGTGGCCCCCAGCGATCAGCGCAACGGTTTCTTCGTCGTTCATGGCCATGCGCGCGAATGTCTCGCGAATGTCCCTGGCCGCCGCCACCGGGTCCGGATTGCCGTTCGGGCCTTCCGGATTGACGTAAATCAGCCCCATCTGCACGGCGGCGAGTGGGTTCTCCAGATCGCGGTCGCCGGAATAGCGCTTGTCATCCAGCCAGGTGGTTTCGGAACCCCAGTAGACATCTTCCTCCGGCTCCCACACGTCTTCGCGTCCGCCACCGAAACCGAAGGTCTTGAAGCCCATCGATTCCAGCGCGACGTTGCCGGTGAGAATCATCAGGTCGGCCCAGGAAATCTTCTGGCCGTATTTCTGCTTGATCGGCCACAACAATCGGCGTGCCTTGTCCAGATTGACGTTGTCGGGCCAGCTGTTGAGCGGAGCAAAACGCTGTTGCCCGGCACCGGCGCCGCCACGGCCGTCGCCTACGCGGTAGGTGCCGGCGCTGTGCCAGGCCATGCGGATGAACAGCGGGCCGTAGTGGCCGAAGTCCGCCGGCCACCAATCTTGCGAGTCGGTCATCAGCGCATGCAGGTCTTTTTTCAGCGCCGCAAGGTCGAGAGTCTTGAAGGCCTCGGCGTAGCTGAAGTTCGCATCCAGGGGATCGGTCGAAGGGGTGTTCTGGTGCAGGACTTTTAGATTGAGCTGGCTGGGCCACCAGTCCCGGTTGGTCGGGCCGTTACTGGCCGTGTGGTTGAAGGGGCACTTCGATTCGTTTGACATGGGTTCTCCACCTTTGCTCGTTGGCATCCAGCTACTCGGTCCAGATTGCAGCCCAAGTATCGATAAGTGAAAGGCCTTTATTCAGGGTGTGCGGTCATGCATCGCCACGTTTGCGATTGCACCCTCCGAGTTGGCGACAAGCTGCCTGTCTGGCGTAAACAGCGACTGCATCGGAAGAAACGTCAAGCGCTCCGCAGTCGCCGTTCACAGGGGCTTTTCTTTACGCGATCCGGCGAGTGACTTTGACTTTCCCAGTCGAATTTACGCGTAAGGTATCGCCGATGGAATTTGATTGTTCTTATTTTTTCGATAGTTTGGGGCTATCACTAGTGGCATGGCGGCCACTCAACGGCAACCCTTCGGGCCGGGTCTGTTTGCCCGCCACCCGGCGTCATCACTCGGTCGTGTACGGACGTACACTCCCTCACTCTTCCTTGGCTGGCGTGCAAACAGCTCCCGGCGCGGGCCACGAAAATAGTGCTAACAGGCCCTAGAGGTTTTACTTGTTATTCAGCGTTCGTTGAGTGTGGTGCGCTAGCCGTAGAGTTTCGGTGAAAAGGGATTTCACACTCGGAGCTGGCCGGCGCAGATCGTTGCGGCGTGCACAACGAAGCCCTCTCCTACGAGGAGAGGGTGGGGCGTAGCAGCATTGCATCGTGCACCGGTCGACAACAGCCGGCCGCGACGGGAGAGCAGTCTTTCAGGCGAGCGATTTGAGTCGATAAAGCGCCTCGAGCGCTGCGCGCGGCGTCATGGCATCGAGATCCATGTTTTCCAGCTCGCGTTCCACTACGGATGGTGCACTGGCGAACAAACCCAACTGCGGCGACGAAGGAGCTGACGAGGCGGGTGCGGCGACGTGCGCGTGCATACCGCGCTCCAGTTCCGCCAGCGTACGTCGAGCATCGGCAATCACCGATTTGGGAAGTCCCGCCAGGGCTGCCACTTGCAAGCCGAAACTCCGATTGGCCGGGCCATCTTTCACTGCGTGCATGAATACCAGTTGTTCGCCGTATTCCACCGCGTCCAGATGCACGTTGGCGATCGTGCCGTATTCGGCAGCCAATTCGGTGAGTTCGAAATAGTGGGTGGCAAACAAGGTGTAGGCACAACTGTTTGCGGCCAGGTGAACGGCAGCCGCGCGCGCCAGGGCGAGGCCGTCATAAGTGCTGGTGCCGCGGCCGACTTCATCCATCAGTACGAGGCTTTGCGGCGTGGCGTTGTGCAGGATATTGGCCGTCTCGCTCATTTCCACCATGAAGGTGGACTGGCCGCGCGAAAGGTCGTCGCCGGCGCCGATGCGGGTAAAGATGCGGTCGATCGGTCCGATCATCGCACTTGACGCAGGCACGTAGCTGCCGATGTGGGCGAGCAGCACGATCAGCGCGTTCTGGCGCATGTAGGTGGATTTGCCGCCCATGTTCGGGCCGGTGATGACCAGCATGCGCCGGTTGTCGTTGAGCGCCAGGTCGTTGGGCTCAAACGGCTCCTGGCGTACTTTTTCCACCACTGGATGACGCCCGCGTTCGATGGCAATGCCTGCGGTGTCACTGAGTTCTGGCGCGCTCCAGTCCAGCGCCTCGGCGCGATCGGCGAGGGTGCAGAGCACATCCAGTTCGGCCATCGCTGCGGCGGCGTGCTTGAGCGGCTCGAGCCGTTCGGTGAGCGTATCGAGCAACGATTCGTATAGAGCGCGCTCGCGCATCAGCGAGCGTTCCTTGGCCGACAGAACCTTGTCTTCGAAGGTTTTCAGTTCTTCGGTGATGTAGCGTTCGGCATTCTTGGTGGTTTGCCGGCGCGTGTAATGCGTGGGCGCCTTGTCTGCCTGGCCCTTGCTGATCTCGATGTAGTAGCCGTGTACGCGGTTGTAGCCAACCTTCAGCGTAGGAATCCCGCTGGCTGTTTTTTCGCGCTCTTCCAGTTCCACGAGGTACTGGTCGGCATGGGTGGCGAGACGGCGCAATTCGTCCAGTTCGGCGTCGTAGCCGTCGGCGATGATGCCGCCGTCGCGCAGCAGCACCGGCGGTTGTTCAATGATGGCGTGCTTCAACAAGTCGGCATTGATCGCGTGGTCGCCGATGCCGCTGACCAGGTCATGCAGCAGCGGACTGTCCAAGGAAGCAATGGACTCGCGCAACATCGGTGCGGCGGCAAGGCCGTCACGCAAGGTGGACAAATCGCGCGGGCGCGCCGAGCGCAAGGCGACGCGCGAAAGAATGCGCTCCAGGTCGCCGATGCCGCGCAACTGGTCGCGCAGGTTTTCGTAACGCCGGGTTTCGAGCAGCGCACCGATCGCCTGATGGCGGCGACGCAAGGTTTCGCGTGAGCGAAGCGGCCGGTTGAGCCAACGACGCATCAATCGGGCACCCATTGGGGTTACGGTTTCGTCCAGTACGCCCAGCAAGGTGTGCTCGGTACGTCCGCTGGGGTGCGTATCCAGCTCAAGGTTGCGCCTGGTGGCTGCGTCCATGGCGATCGTTTCGCTGGCGCTTTCCACGGCCATGCCGGAAAGATGCGGCAGAGCGCTCTTTTGCGTTTCTTCCACGTAGCCCAGCAGGCAGCCGGCAGCGGCAATGGCCAAAGGCAAGTTGTCGACGCCGAAGCCGCCCAGGTCGCGCGTGCCGAAGAAGCGATTGAGTTCGCGTCGCGCTGCATCGCTATCGAAATGCCACGGCGGGCGCTTGCGCAAACCGGGCAGGCTGGCGACCAGTTTTGGCCAGGCGACATCTTCGCCGACCAATGTTTCGGCCGGTTGCAGGCGCGCAAGCTCGGCAGCCAAGGCTTCGGCGTTCTGCACTTCACTCAGCAAGAAACGTCCGCTGGAGAGATCGACCCAGGCCAGGCCGTAACTTCCGTGCGCTCCCGCGGCAATGGCCAGCAGGAGGTTGTCGCGCCGTTCTTCCAGCAAGGCGGCGTCGGTGACCGTACCCGGCGTGACGATGCGCACCACTTTGCGTTCCACCGGCCCCTTGGACAGCGCCGGATCGCCGATTTGCTCGCAGATCGCCACCGACTCGCCCAGGCGAACCAGTTTGGCCAGGTAATTCTCTGCCGCGTGATACGGCACACCCGCCATGGGAATGGGCTGCCCGGCCGATTGACCACGCTGTGTCAGCGTGATGTCCAGCAAACGAGCCGCCTTGCGGGCGTCGTCGTAGAACAGCTCGTAGAAATCGCCCATGCGAAAAAACAGCAACACATCCGGGTGCGCAGCCTTGGCGACGAGGTATTGGCGCATCGAAGGGGTGTGTAGAGAAAGGTCGTCCTGGCTCATGCGATCAAGTCTTGGCGTCACGGGGCGGAAGAGGTACAACGAAAACTTCGCGCCGCGATCTGACGGGCGTCGGGAAAGCGTGGAGTTTCGCATGGAGTTGTCATTCGTTCCTACCGATGCCGAATTGGCGGCGTCGGCCGAACAGGTCGCCGCAGACGTGTTGTGGCATGGATTGATGCTGGTGTCCGCCGAATCCTGTACCGGCGGCTGGATCGCCAAGGTGTTGACCGATCTTTCCGGCAGTTCTGCCTGGTTTGAAGCGGGCGTGGTCAGCTACAGCAATGCGGCAAAGGTGTCGCTGCTCGGTGTGCAGGCAGCAACGTTGGAACGCACCGGCGCGGTCAGTGGCGAAACGGCGTTGGAGATGGTTTCGGGGGCTCTGGAACGCATGGGTGCCGGGATAGCCGTTGCTGTCACGGGCATTGCCGGTCCTTCCGGTGGTACGCCTGGGAAGCCCGTGGGCACGGTGTGGATCAGCTGGAAGCGCCGCGGTGGAGAGGCCCGCGCCAGGCTGTTCCATTTCGGAGGCGACCGTGAGGCTGTGCGGAGGCAGACAGTAGCCGCGGCGCTCACGGGGATACGCGAGACGCTGACAGGTTGAGCAGAAAATAGCCAACGGATTGGCTTGACCGATGTGGGATACTCGGTTTCTGCATCGATCCCAACCCGTGAGACGGGGCGCGGGCAAGATGCCTGTCACGACCACTACGACCGGAATCAAGACGATGGATGACAACAAGCGCAAAGCGCTGGCTTCCGCCCTCGGCCAGATCGAGAAGCAATTCGGCAAGGGCGCGGTCATGCGCCTGGGCGACCGCACCGACGACAATATCGAAACCATCTCGACCGGTTCGCTGGGACTGGATATCGCGCTGGGCGTAGGCGGCTTGCCGCGCGGTCGCGTGATCGAGATCTACGGTCCGGAATCTTCCGGCAAGACCACGCTCACCCTGCAGGTGATCGCCAATTGCCAGAAGAACGGCGGTACCGCGGCCTTCGTCGACGCTGAGCACGCACTCGATCCGAGCTACGCCCAGAAGCTGGGCGTGAACGTCGAAGACCTGCTGGTATCGCAGCCCGACACCGGTGAACAGGCGCTGGAAATCGCCGACATGCTGGTGCGCTCCGGCGCGGTGGACATCGTAGTGGTCGACTCGGTCGCCGCGCTGACGCCCAAGGCGGAAATCGAAGGCGAAATGGGCGATTCGCACGTCGGCCTGCATGCTCGCCTGATGAGCCAGGCACTGCGCAAGCTCACTGCCAATATCAAGAAATCCAACTGCCTGGTGATCTTCATCAACCAGATCCGCATGAAGATCGGCGTGATGTTCGGCAGCCCCGAAACCACCACCGGTGGCAACGCGCTGAAGTTCTACGCCTCGGTGCGCCTGGATATCCGCCGCATCGGTGCGGTGAAGAAGGGCGAGGAAGTGATCGGTTCCGAAACGCGCGTGAAGGTGGTCAAGAACAAAGTTGCCCCCCCGTTCCGCCAGGCAGAGTTCGAGATTCTCTACGGCGAAGGTACGTCGCGCGAAGGTGAGATCATCGAGCTGGGCGTGAACCAGAACCTGATCGACAAATCGGGTGCCTGGTACAGCTACAAGGGCGATCGCATCGGCCAGGGCAAGGAAAACGTGCGCCAGTTCCTGCGGGACAATGCGGCCATTGCCGATGAGATCGACCGCGAGCTGCGCGCGCGCCTGCTGGTGTCCGGCAGTGGTGCACCGGCGGCCTCCTCCGAGGCCTTGGAAGAGGCCTGAGCATGAGCGAGAAGCGCCTGCGCATCTTGCTGGTCGGTGCCTCCGGCACGCTGGGGCGTGCGGTGGCGGCCGAACTGGGACAGCGCCACGAGGTGATTGCCGCAGGTCGCAACTCCGGCAGCGTAAAAATCGACCTCACGGATGTCGACAGCATCCGTCAGGGCCTGCAGCAGGCAGGTGAGCTGGATGCCGTGATCAGTACAGCGGGCAAGGTCACCTTTGCCCCGCTTGCCGATTTCAAGGCCGCGCCGCATGGGGAATCCCTGCACACGCTGGGCATCAACGACAAGCTGCTGGGGCAGGTGAATCTGGCCCTGGCAGCGCGCGATTGCCTGCGCGATGGCGGTTCGATCACCCTGACCACCGGCATTCTTTCCGATCAGCCCATCGTGGCGGGAAGCTCCGCCAGCCTGGTCAACGGCGCAGTGGAAGCCTTCGTGCGCGCCGCTGCCATCGAGTTGCCTCGCGGACTGCGTATCAACGTGGTGAGCCCCACCGTGCTGATCGAGGCAATGTCTGCCTACGCACCATTTTTTCGCGGTTTTGAGCCGGTATCCGCCGCACGTGCGGCGCTTGCTTTCAGCCGCAGCGTGGAAGGGGCTCAGACAGGGCAGGTGTATAAGGTTTTTTAGGCGCCCGGCAGGCCATGAAGCGTAAATCTGCGGACGGCGATTCACAAAAAAATCGGCCCAGTGCCTACAACAAGGCGCTGGGCATGCTCGCGCGCCGGGAGCACTCCCGGCGTGAACTGCGCCAAAAACTGGATCGTGGCGGCTATGCCGGGGATGAAGCCAATGAAGCCCTCGATCGGCTTGGCCAGCAGCATTATCAGGATGATGATCGATTTGCCGAACTGCTGATCCGCAGCCGCTCGGCCCAGGGCTACGGTCCCATGCGCGTGCGAGCCGAGCTAAAAAGCCACGGCTTGCCGGACGCGCGCATCCGCAACCTACTGAATGAGGCCGGCCTCGACTGGACCGGCATTGCTTCGGCCCAGCTGCGCCGTCGGTACGGTTCCGCCGGCACATCAGATCCGTCCGAACGCGCCCGCCGCGCGCAATTCCTCTTGCGCCGGGGCTTTCCCGCCGCCACAGTACGGGATGTTACCCACGCCGACGTGGACGACGCAGCCGACGACGCCCCTTGAGGTCCCGTTTCCAGGAAGGATGGATGGGCCGGTCCAGTCGTCCACGCGTGCGGCGAATTTCTCTCTTTTGCCTCCCCCGGTCCCATGAAAACTGCCGACATACGCTCTGCCTTTCTCGATTACTTCCGCACCAAGGATCACACCATCGTGCCGTCCAGTTCGCTGGTGCCGGCCAACGATCCCACCTTGTTGTTCACCAACTCGGGCATGGTGCAGTTCAAGAACGTGTTTCTCGGCAGCGAGAAGCTGCCCTATGTACGCGCAGCCGACGTACAACGCTGCTTGCGCGCCGGGGGCAAGCACAACGATCTGGATTCGGTGGGCTATACCGCTCGTCACCACACCTTTTTCGAGATGCTGGGCAACTGGTCGTTTGGCGATTATTTCAAGCGCGACACCATCGGCTATGCCTGGGATTTGCTGACCAACGTTTTCAAATTACCGCCTGAAAGGCTGTGGGTCACCGTTTATCACAACGACGACGAGGCCTACGGCATCTGGAAAGATGAAATGGGTGTCCCGGCCGAACGCATCGTGCGCATCGGTGACAACAAGGGCGCGCCCTATGCGTCGGACAATTTCTGGCAGATGGCCGATACCGGTCCGTGCGGGCCATGCACCGAAATTTTCTACGATCACGGCCCGGAGATTGCCGGCGGACCGCCCGGGTCGCCCGACGAAGATGGCGATCGCTACATCGAAATCTGGAACCTGGTGTTCATGCAGTTCGATCGCGCGCCCGACGGCACGTTGTCGCCGCTTCCGGCGCCGTGCGTGGACACCGGCATGGGCCTGGAGCGGCTTGCGGCGGTGCTGCAGCACGTTCATTCCAACTACGAAATCGACCTGTTCCAGCACCTGATCAAGGTCGCTGCCGAGTTGACGCACACCCAGGATCTGGCCAACAAATCCCTGCGCGTGATCGCCGATCACATCCGCGCCTGCTCTTTCCTGATCGTCGACGGCGTGCTGCCCTCGAACGAAGGGCGCGGCTATGTGCTGCGGCGAATCATTCGCCGCGCCTTGCGCCATGGCTGGATGCTTGGTGTACGCGGCGATTTCTTCTGGAAGATGGTGCAGCCGTTGGTAGAAGAAATGGGCAGCGCCTATCCGGAACTGGCCGCGAAGCAATCGTTCGTCGAAGAAGCACTGCGCACGGAAGAACGCCGCTTTGGCGAAACGCTGGAAAACGGCATGCGCCTGTTCGATGCCGTGGCAGCCAAATCCAGCGGTGTGATTCCCGGTGGGGATGCGTTCCGTCTGTACGACACCTACGGGTTCCCGGTCGACCTGACTGCGGATATCGCGCGCGAACGCGGTCTGACCGTCGATATGGATGGCTTCGAGCAGTCCATGAAGGAACAGCAGGATCGCAGCCGCGAAGGCGGCAAATTCGAGGCCAAGGGCCAGATGCCCGCGGAGCTCGCCAGCCAGCTCAAGCCGACGGCTTTCCTTGGTTATGAGGTTGTGTCGAGCCAGGCGAGCAAGGTGCTCGGCATCGTGCGCGCCGGCAAGCAGATCGATCAGATTGCTCCCGGCGAAGAAGCGCTGGTAATCCTGGACCGCACACCGTTCTACGCCGAATCGGGCGGACAGGTTGGCGACACCGGCAGCCTGTCCAACGCCGCCGGGACATTCGCGGTGGCCGATACGTTGAAGATGGGCGGTGTTTTCTTCGGTCACGCCGGCCGCTGGCAGGGCACGCAACCGCTGCGTACGGGTGATCTGGTCGATGCGTCCGTCGACACTGCGCGCAGGCAGGCGATCGTGCTCAATCACTCCGCGACGCATCTTCTGCACGCGGCATTGCGCGAAGTGCTCGGCGAGCACGTCACGCAGAAGGGATCGCTGGTTGCACCGGATCGCCTGCGTTTCGACTTCGCTCATTTCAAGCCCGTCAGCCGGGAAGAACTGGCTCGGATCGAGACGCTGGTCAACGCCGAAGTACGCCGCAATGCGCAGGCCGAAGTGCGCCACATGGCTTACGACGACGCCATCGCCTTCGGTGCGATGGCGTTGTTCGGTGAGAAGTACGGCGATGAAGTGCGCGTGCTGAAAATGGGCGACTTTTCCACTGAGCTTTGCGGCGGCACCCACGTGAGTCGCACCGGTGACATCGGCTTGTTCAAGATCGTCAACGAGGCAGGCGTGGCTTCCGGCGTGCGCCGTATCGAAGCGGTTACCGGCGCCGGTGCGCTGGCCTACGTAAGTGAAGAAGAACGTCGTCTAGGTGAGTTGTCGCAAATGCTTTCCACCAGCGGCGACGACGTTACCGAGAAACTGCGCCAGCTGTTGGATCGCCAGAAAAAGCTGGAACGGGAGCTGGAATCGTTGCGCGCCAAGGCTGCGGGTTCGCTGACCGGCAACCTTGCCAGTGAGGCGAAGGATATCGCCGGCATCAAGGTGATTGCGGCACGCCTGGAAGGCCTGGACGCCAAGGCATTGCGCGATGGCGTGGACCAGCTCAAGCAACAACTTGCCGATTGCGTAGTCGTACTGGCGGGCGCGGCCGATGGGCGCGTATCGTTGGTTGCAGGCGTGCACGGTAAAGCGGCGGGACGCGTCAAGGCAGGGGATATCGTCGCCCACGTTGCCGGGCAGATCGAAGGAAAAGGCGGTGGCAGGCCAGACATGGCGCAAGGCGGCGGGCTCGACAAACCACAATTGCCTGACATCCTGACCGGTACAGTAGATTGGGTCGGACAGCAACTTTCCGGTTGATGCGCTGCGTATGGACCGACTGTAAAGATTGTGTGTAGATTGCACCTGGCGCGGACGCTCAGTTAGTATCGGTTAGATAACGGTGCTGCGGGTTGCGTATAGTGCCGTGAAGGCAAGCTGTCTTTCGAGGCAACTTGGTTTTGGAGCCGGGGAAGGCGGTAAGGCCTTTGACGGACGAGACGTCAGAACTGCGTGATGCTGTGCTCAGGGGTGAGGCAACACCATGCAGATGGCCTGTGACCACAAGCATTAAATGGAGTAGCAGCTATGTTGATTCTGACCCGCAGGGTCGGCGAAACCCTGATGATCGGCGACGAGGTGACCGTTACCGTTCTCGGCGTAAAAGGCAACCAGGTTCGCATTGGTATCAATGCGCCCAAGAACGTGGCCGTCCATCGCGAAGAAATTTACCAGCGTATCAAGGGCGAGAACGAAAGCGACGGTGGCACGTCGGGCGAATCAGGCGGTCACTGATTGCCTCTTTACCTTGAATGCTCGGGCCGGTATCCTTGCCGGCTCCGCGGCGACGCGGAACAAAACACGGAGAGATGCCCGAGAGGCCGAAGGGGCTCCCCTGCTAAGGGAGTATAGGGTCAAAAGCCTTATCGAGGGTTCGAATCCCTCTCTCTCCGCCAGATACGCAAAAAGCGCCCTTGAGGCGCTTTTTGCGTATCTGGCGGAGAGAGAGGCCCGATGAGAGCCATTGCGGTTCGACAAATTTGTCAGGAACAACTAGGACAGCCGCAGGCTGGCCCCTCCGCGCAAGCGCGGAGGGCTTTAGCCCATGGACGGGCGAAACAATCCCCCGTCACGCGCTTTGCAGCGCCCAACGCCGCTAACGCTTTTTGCGTATCTGGCGGAGAGAGGGCCACGATGAGAACCCCTGCCGAAGTTTTTTCACTCTTCCCTTGACGGCATGCGACCTACATAGCTCGCTCGCGGCCGTATCAAACTCGCGTTTTCCTGCTGCTCCAGCGCGTGCGCCAGCCAGCCCGCCATGCGACCGGCTGCGAAGATCGCCATGGCGGCATCGGCACTCAGTTCATAGGCTGATGCAATCGCGGCGAGCGCGAAATCCAGATTGGGGCGGCGACCGCACAAGCTCTGCGTGATTTCGAGTAGTTGCAAAACACGGGCAAGCCTGGTCGGATGCGAACGCCTTGCACGCAACGAATTCAACAACACCGTTGCGCGCGGATCACCCTCGGCGTACAGCGGATGCCCCAGACCGGGCACGGCATCGCCGCGTTGCAATCGCTCGCGTATGCGATCGGCGACCTGCTTTTCAGGCAGCATGTCCTGGATAAATGCGTAAGCACGCGCCGTGGCGCCCCCATGATGAGGGCCGGAGAGCGTGGCCAAGCCTGCGCAAGCGGCCGCGTGCAAGCCGGCACCGGTGGATGCCGCGACACGCGTGGCGAATGCCGACGCATTGAGCTCGTGATCGGCGCAGAGCACCAGAGCGCAGCGCACGAGATCGCACAGCCCTTGCTCTTTAATCCCCCAGCTTGCCGCCATTTGTCGATGGATCGGCAGTGAGCTGGGGCGCGTTCCGCAAAGCAGCGCGACCGTTTCGCGCAGCAAGTGCGCAGCATGATCGCGACGACGCCATGGGTCGCTGCTGTGCGGCTGTGCGGCCGTGAGCGCCAATAAAGGCAGCGCTGCGGCTGTGCGTGCCAGAGGAGGCAGGTTGCGATGGCGAAGCAGCGATGAAATCGTCGTCGGCCACCGTTGCTCAAGCGTCGCCGCAAACGGGTCGTGATGACCGCAGTCCCAGAGGATGCGTGCAGTATCTTCCAGCGTAGCGCCTGATTCAGCCAGATCGATGGCCGACTGCCCGCGGTAATAGTGGCCGTGCGGGCGGATCAGCGAGATTCTCGTTTCCAGTACGGGCAGACCCCAGGCGAGGCTGTGCGCGGCGGCTTGCGCGGCGCCGCGCCCGGCCTGCCGGCGGGCGATCAGTTGTTCGATGTCCTCGGCGCTGTATTCGCGGCTGCGCCCGTCGGCGCCCGGGCGTGAGTCGATGCGGCCGCGGCTGACGTAGGCGTAGAGCGTGGCAAGGCTCACGCCGAGCCGTGATGCGGCTACGTCGGCGGGGAGATAATCGGCGCGCATGCGGAATATATTGATCCTGTTAATCAAGATTGATCAATATATTTCTGCGTGACACAGTGGCGTCCCCTGGTTCCCAGGCTATCCCCGTGGCCACTTTTGAAGCGGTATGCGATGCCTTTGCAAGACAGGCAAGGTATTGCGACGAACACGGTTCGCCGTTCACCGCGCGGTTGTTGCGTGGCCTGACCCAGGTCATGCGCGAAGGCGAGCCGGCATTGCAGGCAGTGGCATCCTGGCACGGTGAGCCGATGCTCGATGCGTTGCCCCTGCGTGTTGCCGGCGCCTTGCATGCGCTGGTGCTGGAAGGCTGCGCGCCAGAGCTGACGCGTCATTATCCAGGTGGCGGCGAAGGTCTCGATGAAACGGCACTTAGCCGGGTCGCGGTGGCTGCGTTGAAGGCTTACCCGCAGGTGTTGGCCGACTATCTCGCTTCGCCCCCACAGACCAACGAAGTTGGCCGCGCGGCCGTGTTGGTCGGGGGATTCATGACGATCGCGGCGCATACGCAGCTGCCACTGCGGACGTTGGAACTTGGCGCCAGTGCCGGCTTGAATCTGCGCTGGAACGGCTATCGCTACCGGTTTGGCGATTCGGTGATCGGCGAGGTTTCCAGCCCGCTCGAACTCACCCCTGCCTGGCATGGAGACTTGCCGCCCCCGGCATGGCCGGTCGTCGCTACGAGCGCGGCCTGCGATCAATTTCCCGTGGATATTTCAGATGCCGCGCAACGCCAACGCCTGCGCTCCTATGTCTGGGCGGATCAATCCCTTCGCCTGCAGCAGTTGGACGCGGCGCTGAGTGCGGCCTGCCGGCAGCCGCCGCTCGTGGAGCAGGTCGATGCGGCAGCGTGGATCGAGCGCCAATTGCATGAATCATTGCCGGAAGGCGTGGCGACCGTCGTCTATCACACGATCTTCTGGACCTATCTGAACGCCGACGCGCAGGAGCGGATCGCGAGGGCCATCTGCACTGCAGGGCGGGTGGCAACCGCCGCCGCTCCGCTGGCCTGGCTGCGTTTCGAGATCGGTGATTTCCGCAACCATCCGCGCCTGTTGCTCAGCGTGTGGCCTGGTCCGCAAGATATTCATCTGGCCGATGCGCAGGCGCACGGCAACGAGATTTTCTGGCACGGGGCCGCCGTAGACGAACTGCTGCGTACTGCGCCGCGACATGGCGCTCCCGCCACATCCCTTACAATTGATCATTTCGGAGAATCCCCGTGACCCAGTCCCCCTCTGCAGGTAGCCGTTTCCGGGCTGCGCTCGCCGATGAAACGCCGCTCCAGGTCATCGGCGCGATCACTGCCTACGCCGGCTTGATGGCCAAGCGCGTCGGCTACAAAGCGCTGTACCTGTCCGGCGGCGGCGTGGCGGCAAATTCCTTGGGCATGCCGGATCTGGGCATCAGCACGATGGAAGACGTGCTCACCGACGCACGACGCATCGTCGACGCTACGCAACTGCCGCTGCTGGTCGACATCGATACTGGCTGGGGCGGTGCGTTCAACATTGCCCGCACCATTCGCTCGTTCATCAACGTCGGCGTTGCTGCCGTACACATCGAAGACCAAGTGGGGCAGAAGCGCTGCGGACACCGCCCCGGCAAGGAAGTGGTGCCGAAGGATGAAATGGTCGATCGCGTGAAGGCCGCGGTGGATGCGCGTACCGACGCCGGCTTCGTGATCATGGCGCGCACCGATGCGGCGGCCGTGGAAGGTATCGACGCCGCGATCGATCGCGCCTGCGCTTACGTGGAAGCCGGTGCCGACATGATCTTTCCCGAAGCGATGAAGACGCTCGATGACTATCGCCGCTTCAGGGCGGCGGTGAAGGTGCCGATTCTGGCCAATCTCACCGAATTCGGTTCCACGCCGTTCTTCACCACCGACGAACTGCGCAGCGCCAACGTCGACATCGCCTTGTATTGCTGCGGCGCGTATCGCGCCATGAACAAGGCCGCGCTCCATTTCTATGAAACGGTTCGCCGCGAAGGCACCCAGAAGAACATCATCGACACTTTGCAGACCCGCGAACAGTTGTATGACTTCCTCGGCTACCACGCTTACGAGGACAAGCTGGATCAACTCTTCGCCGACAAGAAGTAAGTCCGGATTGTTTACGGCCGTGCGACTTCGCGCGACCTCGAATTCAAGTACCAAGTACCGCACCAGGAGCATGATCCGATGAGCGAGCAATCCACCGCCCCCAAGCCGAAGAAATCCGTCGCCCTGTCCGGCGTGGCGGCGGGCAACACCGCGCTGTGCACGGTCGGCCGCAGTGGCAACGACCTGCATTACCGCGGCTATGACATTCACGATCTGGCAGCCAAGGGCTGTTTCGAGGAAGTGGCCTATCTGCTGGTTCACGGCGTGTTGCCGAACTGGGCCGAGCTCAATGCCTACAAGGCCAAGCTCAAGCGCCTGCGCGGCCTGCCTGCGCCGGTGAAGAGCGCCCTGGAGCTGCTGCCGGCAGCCACGCATCCGATGGACGTGATGCGCACGGGTTGCTCGGTGCTGGGCACCGTATTGCCGGAGAAGGACGACCACAACGTCACCGGTGCGCGCGATATCGCCGACCGCCTCATGGCCAGCTTCGGCTCCATGCTGTTGTACTGGTATCACTTTAGCCACAACGGCAAGCGCATCGAGACCGAGACCGACGACGAGACGATCGCCGCACACTTCCTGCACCTGCTGCATGGCAAGAAGCCGAGCGAGCTGCATGCCCACTCGCTGGACAAGTCGCTGGTGTTGTACGCCGAGCACGAATTCAACGCCTCGACCTTTACCGCGCGCGTCATCGCCGGTACCGGCTCGGACGTGTATTCGGCCATCACCGGTGCCATCGGTGCGCTGCGCGGCCCCAAGCACGGCGGTGCGAACGAAGTGGCCATGGAAATCATTGCGCGTTATCGCAGCGCTTCCGATGCGGAAGCCGATATCCGTGCACGTGTCGAACGCAAGGAAATCATCATCGGCTTCGGTCATCCGGTTTATACCGTGTCCGATCCGCGCAACGAGATCATCAAGGAAATCTCGCGCAAGCTTTGTGCGGAAGGTGGCAATCCGATCTTGTTCGACGTGTCCGAGCGCATCGAGAAGCTGATGTGGGATCTCAAGAAAATGTTCCCCAATCTCGATTGGTATTCGGCCAGCGCCTATCACATGATGGGCGTACCTACGGCCATGTTCACCCCGCTGTTCGTGATTGCCCGCACCTCCGGCTGGAGCGCGCACATCATCGAGCAGCGCGAGGACGGCAAGATCATCCGCCCGAGCGCCAACTACACCGGGCCGGAAGATCGCACCTACGTGCCGATCGAGAAGCGTTGATCGCCAGGGCAATAAATGTCGTGGTGTAAGGAAAAAGGGGCTTAGGCCCCTTTTTTTGCGGTTGCAGGGACGCGAAAGTTCACGTTCGACCGTGTCAGGAATGGATAAGCGGTGTTGCACGGCTGACACAGCTTTCCGTGCATCCGCGCGCGCCGTAACTTGCTGTCGCCACAACGCGTATCAGCGTTCCCGCGAATGAAAACGGGCAGTTCCCCAGGGGTAGTGTTGCATCTTTGCATCATTTCCTGACTCGAAGACGTTTTTGCATCTCGGTGCATTGCACTTAGCTGACTGATTTTATTGCATCTCGTTGCTGTTGTCGGCCATTTCCCGGTTTGGCATGCGCCTTGCGATACGTGGGAGCTGCACAAGCAAAAAACAGGGGGTCATCGCATCCGTTTCCGGGAGGAATCAACATGCGCAAGACTCTTATATTCACGGCATTGATGCTTGGCTTGGGACTTGCTCTCCCGGCCATGGCCAATAACAACTCCAACCAGCACAACAACAGCAGCACCAACACGACGACCAACACGGACAGCAGTTCCGGCAATGATCGCGCCAACTCCGGTGACGTCAATTCCAATGGCATGGGTACGGCGGCGGCGAACAATGGCGGTACAGCGACATCCGCCGTCAGCGATGCATTCAATACCAGTAATGCGATCGCCAGCACCAACCTCAATGGCTACGTCAGCAATGTCCAGGTATCGGGCATTGGCAACAGTGCGACCGACAATGGCAGCGCCAATGGAGGAAGAGGCGGAAAGGGCGGCGCAGGCTTCGGCGGTCCGGCCATAGCTGGTAGCGGCGGTGTTGGCGGCACCGGCGGCGATGCTTATGCCCACAGTGGAAAGGCTGGCGGCTCCGGTTCCAGCAGCGGCGATGCTGCGGCCGGTAGCGGCGCGGCTGGCGCAGGCGCATTGGGCGATGGCGGAGCGGCCTCAGCCAATGGCGGATCAAAAGGCAGTGGCGGCGCATCGACCGGCGGCGAAGGTTCGGGCATGGGTGGCACGAACACGGCCGGCGCAGCCTCGTCCACCACGGGTACCAGCACCGCAAGTGGCGGAACCAGTGGCATGGTTGCCAATGCCGGTGGCGAAGGCGGAGCCGGTGCGTCCGGTGGCGCGGCAACAGGTGGCGAAGGCATGGCCGGTAATGGCGGTGCTGGCGGCAATGGCGGAAGCACTGCGGCCAATGCGGGCTCCTTCGACATGGCCAACGACATGAACAGCGCAGCCGCGGCGGCTGCCGGCATCACGACGATTGCGCAGAACAGCGGCGCAGCGGCGCTGATCCAGCAAGGCGTAACCGTACAGGCGAACTTGAATGTGGGCGGTCATTGAGTAGCGAGTGATCGACGCCGGGGAGCGCGCATCGCTCCCCGGTTGTCGCGCAAGCCGGGCGACATACGGACGTCAACGATGCGTCAGTCACAGGCGGAGTCGTGCCATGTCCTTTTCAAGATTTGCAGCGGGGATCGTGCTGACAGGGCTGATAGGGTGGCCGGGAGTCACGTTCGCAGCGCCGCCCGCCGGCGCGAATGCGGGCAAGCCGGGCGCAAATCCCGCGTCGTCGAGCGGAGCGCTCGTCGACGGATTCGGTCAGGCGGTAAGCACCAGCGCGCTTCAAAGCTACAGCGGCGGCAGCAGTTTGGTACAAAGCAACCAAAACCTCACTGGCAATGTTTCTAGCGATAGCGCGTCACAGGTTACAACCGGCAACAATGCGATTGCCGGCGGTTCCTTCGAAGGTGCTTCCGGATTGCCTTCGGTTATCCAGAACACCGGCAACAACGTGCTGATTCAGAATGGCGTGATCGTCAATGTGCAGATGAAGCCATGAGGCTGATCTGGTCCATGCTGGCGTGCTTCGCTTGCCTGGCGGCCCCGCCGGCAGGAGTGCGGGCAGCGACCATGGCGCTGAACGACAACGCCGGCCATACCTATGTGTTGCGCCTGGCGACACTGAAAGAAATCAAATACCGCGACACGGTTCACCAGAAATACGATTTCAGTTGCGGCTCGGCTGCCGTAGCCACGTTGCTGACCTACCAGTACAGCTACCCGGTCAACGAGCAGGCGGTATTCGAGCAGATGTATGCGCACGGAGATCGGCGAAAGATCAACAAGGAAGGATTTTCGTTGTTGGACATCAAGCTCTATCTGGCCAGCATCGGTTTCGATGCCGACGGCTTCCACGCTTCCCTGGAGCAGTTGCAGAAAGCCAACCTGCCGGCGATCGTGCTGATCGAAGAGCGCGGCTATCACCACTTCGTAGTGATCAAGGGCGTCCGTTATGGGCGGGTCCTGGTAGGCGATCCGGCCCGGGGCACGCGTGCGATTCCGTTGGATCGCTTCAATCAACTGTGGAAGAACGGGCTGTTGTTCGTCATTCACAACCGGCGCGAATTTGCGCGTTTCAACAGTGACGGCGATTGGCGTAGCGCGCCGATCGCGCCCTTGGGAAACGGCATCGACCGACGCGGGCTGGATACGATCACCATGTCCAAATACGGGCCCGGTGACATATGAGAACGCGGGTGCCCTGCATGAGGATTTTCCTGTGCGCGGTTTTCGCGGGCGCATCTTTCGCGGGTGCGGCCGCGGCTCACGCCCAGTCGATACCTGCGCAAAAGGTAGCCGGATTGGGCTTCCCGGTTGCGAACGAGCGGCTCGACGCAGTGCGCGGCGGTTTCGATCTGGGTGAAGGATTGGAAGCATCGCTGGGCATCGAGCGGGCGGTGTATGTCGACGGCAATCTGGTTACCTATGCCAGCGTCAACATCCCCGATCTCGCTCACGTCACCACGCAGCAGGCGATGGCATTGGCATCTGCGCTGAGCACGGTGAATGTGCAGGTAGGTCCCGGCAACACCTTCGATCCTTCCTCGATGGGAAGCACGACTGCCGCGACCGTCATTCAGAACACACTGAACAACCAGACCATCCGCAATCTCACGACCTTGAACGTCGCGGTAAATACGCTGGGCACCTTCCGCGACCAAGGGCTGCAACAAGCGCTGCAGGCGGCGCAAGTACAGGCGCTTGGACACTGACCCATCAGCACTTCACGCCGGAGGAGGGGAGCCGCAATGAACGAGAAGGGCGGAGCGGTCAAACGGAAATGCAGGCAGAGGACACGGGTCTATGCGATCGGTAGTGCCTGCTACGTGGGCTTTTGCGCGATGGCGGCTGCACAGGATGCGCCGGCGGCGTCATCCTCGGTCGGTGATTCATCGACTCCGGTGATTCGCCAGCGCCTGGAAGAGCAGGGTGCGCGGATCGAGGTCATGCGCGCTCAGATCGATGCGCTACAGCATCAATTGGCACAGCAGGAAGCCGATTACCGTGCGTTACGCCACGCAGTCGGCCTGGGTGAGCTGGACCGGACGCGGGGCGGCAATATTGCGGCAGGCGGAAGCATGGCTACGGCGCTGCCGATGCCATCGGCGGATGCATCGCCCGATCAACAGGCGACCTCGGGTACGCCGTCTACGCCAGTCGGGCAGGCCCCGCCGCAAAATTCGCGACCGCCGGAAGTGGCGCCGATCTTTCAGCAGCCGGGAGTGCTGACGCCAAGGCACAAGATCGTGATCGAACCGGCGTATCAGTTCGGTTATTCCACCGCCGACCGGGTCGCGCTGGTGGGGTATACGATCATTCCGGCCATCCTGATCGGACTTATCGATGTGCGCCAGGTGCGCGACACCACGCAGACCGCGGTGCTTACCGCGCGTTACGGCATCACCAATCGTCTTGAACTGGAGGTGCGCGTTCCTTACGTGGATACGCACGACGATACGGTCAGCCGTGCCGTGCTTACCGGTTCGGCCGAGGACAACGTGTTCAGCTCCAGCGGCAAGGGACTGGGCGATATCGAAGCGACGGCGCGCTATCAGATCAACGACGGCGGCGCAGACCATGCTTACTACGTCGGCTGGTTCCGCTTCAAATCGCGCACCGGCACCGATCCGTTTCAGGTCGTTACGGACTGTGTGACGCGCTGCGTGGAAAATCTCACCGGCACCGGCTTGCCAGTGCAGCAACCTACGGGTACCGGCTTTTATACCTTGCAGCCCGGTGTGACGTGGCTGCTGCCTTCCGATCCAGTGGTGTTTTTCGGCAACCTCAGCTACCTCTACAACGTTGAGCGCCACGGCGTTTACGAACACATCCTGCTGGCCGGAACGCAGTATCTGGGCAACGTGAAGATGGGCAATGAAGCAGATATCAGCATCGGCATGGGTATGGCGCTCAATGACAAGGCCTCGTTGAGCATTGGCTATGACCAGACTTTTATCGGCACCACCTACGAAAGCGGGCAGAAGCTTCCGGGTTCGACCAAGGTCTGGCTGGGTTCGCTGTTGATCGGAGGCTCGTATCGTTTCAACGAGAAGCGAACGCTCAACTTTACGCTTGGTGTAGGCGTGACGCGTGACACGCCCGATGCCAGTGTGACCATTCGCATGCCGATGACTTATTGATCGGTTTGCACTATTGCCAGGGTTGGCGTTCGGAGCATATCGGTGCCTTGCACGTGCGCCGGTTTCAAGCACTGCTCGCGCACCTTCTTGCGGCGAGGCGATTGCACAGCCAGCGTCCGCCGCAGGTGACGATTACCAGGCCTGCTTCGAGTACGTGTTTCATCCAGCCATGCGTATCGAACCAGGCGAGCCAGAGTCTTTCGTGGCTGATCATGCGGCCGGCGGTCCAGGCAATGGCCGCGGCGCCGGCATACACGACGACAGGCAAACGCTCGACCAGCTTCAGGATCAGCGTCGAGCCCCACACCACCAGCGGTATGCTGATCAGCAAACCCAATACCACCAGGCCGGTGTGGCCTTTCGCTGCGCCGGCGATGGCCAGGACGTTGTCCAACCCCATCAAGGTATCGGCGATCACGATCGTGCCCAGGGCGGACCAGAAGCTGGCCGCCGCGGTGACCTCAGGTGCTCCTGCCTGGCCGGGTTTGAGCAGTTGCCACGCGATGGGCAGCAGCAACAAGCCTCCAGCCAGCATGAGGCCCGGCAACTCGAGCAGGTACACCACCAGCACCGTGAGTGCGACGCGCACCGTTATGGCGCCCAGAGTGCCCCAGAACACCGCCTGTTTCTGCGAGGCGCGCGGCAGGCTGCGCGCGGCCAGCGCGATGACGATCGCGTTATCGCCGGCGAGCACCAGGTCGAGCAGGACGATGGTGAGCAGGTCGGACAACAGGTGAGTGGGGAAGATCACGTGGATTCCTTGGCGCGCCGGACTCGAGCGACGACAGCGGGCGCGCGCGGCCCGCCGTCATCGCAAAAGTCTCGTTCGTGAACCCACCGCGATGCCCGGGGCGAGGACCCGCCCGTGATGACGATCACCGCGCGGATGCAGTTGGCCGCATCCGGAACTACTCCCCTTTGGGATGTTTCGTGGGAATTTTCGACAGGAGCGGGCGGGCGGTCAAGCAGTGAGTGGGGCAGGGCGGATACAATGGGCGTTTTCCTACATCGCGAGACCCCTGCCATGAGCGCGCACGATATCCGTTCCGCCAAGCGTCCCGACCCCGATCAGCCGCTGGTCGACATTGCCAACTACGTTGCCGACTATCAGATCAAATCGACCGAGGCGTACGACACCGCGCGCTACATGCTGCTGGACTCGCTGGCCACCGCGATGATGGCCATGAAGTTTCCCGAATGTGTGAAGCACCTGGGCCCGCTGGTGCCGGGCGCCACCTTGCCGGGCGGCGCACGCGTGCCGGGCACCAGCCACGAGCTGGATCCGGTGCAGGCGGCGTTCGCCATCGGCACCCAGATCCGCTGGCTGGACTTCAATGACACTTGGCTGGCGGCCGAATGGGGCCACCCGTCCGACAACCTGGGCGCGATCCTGGCCGTGGCCGATTACCTCAGCCGCCAGGCCGAGCGCGAGGGCGGCAAGCCGCTGAGCGTGCACGACGTACTCAGCTACGCCATCAAGGCACACGAGATCCAGGGCTGCTACGCGCTGCTCAACAGCTTCAACCGCGTTGGTCAGGATCACGTGATCCTGGTGCGCCTGGCTTCCACCGCGGTCGCCACGGCCATGCTCGGCGGCAACAAAGAGCAGATCACCACTGCCGTATCGCATAGCTGGATCGACAACGGCGCGCTGCGCACGTATCGCCACGCCCCCAACACCGGGCCGCGCAAGAGCTGGGCCGCGGGCGACGCCTGCCGCCGTGCCGTCACGCACGCCATCAACGCCGTGTACCGTGGCGTGGTGGGTTATCCGTCGGCGCTGAGTGCCAAAACCTGGGGTTACTACGACGTGGCCTTCAAGGGCAACGCCTTCCAGTTCGAGCGCCCATTTGGCAGCTACGTGATGGAGAACGTGCTGTTCAAGATCAGCTTCCCGGCCGAGTTCCACGCCCAGACCGCCGTGGAGTGCGCCATGAAGCTGCATGCCGAAGTGGCCGGCAAAATCGACCAGATCGAGAAAGTGGTGATCGAGACCCAGGAAGCCGGTTGCCGCATCATCGACAAGACCGGACCGCTCGCCAACTACGCCGACCGCGACCACTGCATCCAGTACATGGTGGCCGTGCCGCTGATCTTCGGCCGCCTCACCGCCGACGACTACAACGACGACGTGGCCGCCGATCCGCGCATCGACGCACTGCGCGACAAGATGGTGGTCAGCGAGAACCCGCAGTTCACCAAGGACTATTTCGACCCGGAAAAGCGCTACATCGGCAACTCGGTGCAGGTGTTCTTCAAGGACGGCAGCAGCACCGAAAAGGTGTCCATCGACTACCCGATCGGCCACCGCAAGCGCCGTGCCGAAGGCATCCCGGTGCTGCTCAAGAAGTTCGAGGCGGCCATGCGCGGCCACTTGCCCTCGCACCGCGTCAAGGCGATCCTTGACGCCACGGCAGATCCGGCCAAGCTGGATGCGATGCCGATCCAGGACTTCCTGGGGCTATTTGCCCTGTAAGATCGGGGAGTCCTTGGAGGAAGTCGCAACAAGCGGTTGAGGGGACGTTCTCAGCCTGCGGCGCCCGGCACCCAGGTGCCTGGACGCCGCTTCCGCGAACCGGTTGCCAAGGCAGCCGGTTTGCAGCGGCCCAGCCCGGCCGCGTGGGGGTTATTGCCGCCGTTTTGCATGCCGTTTAGTTTTTGTTAAACTGGTGGCGCAGGGTGCAGGGTCAGCTGTAAGGCGTAGTTTCCGTTCGTTTCTGTGCATGTGACGAATCCTATTGGCGGATCAATACCCCAATCTAAAAAAGAGGAGACACCTGATGAATCGTAAGGGCCTTTATTTTCTGATCGCTCTTGCTCTTGGGGGGGTAGGTTTCGCCCAAGCGCAAGACAACACGGCCGCCGCGGCCGGCAGCACGGACACCGCTGGTGCGCCGGCATGGCCAAACGGCTTTGACGACCGTTGGTACATTGCCCCCACCGTAGGCGGCTATTTCAACGACTCTGACCGCCAGACGCACAAGAGCCAGATTTTCTACGGTCTGTCGGTAGGCAAGTTCATCAGCTCCAACGTCTCCATCGAGCTGTTTGTCGATCGCACCAAGCGCGATGGCAATACCGACGTGTTCGGCGATGGCAACAAGTGGGCCAGCAACGCCTACGGCGCATCGGCCCGTTACTTCTTTGGCGATTGGAACTCCTGGCGCCCGTACCTGATGGGTGGCGTGATGGGCGACTATCACCACAACCTGTTCAATCGCGGCTGGGCTCCTGCAGCGCAGGGTGGCGCAGGTATTTCCAAGTCGATCACCGACAGCACCGACTTCCGTGCGGAAGTTGCCTACCGTTACGATTGGGATGACAAGACCTTCCCGCAGCACAACGGCTATGGTGACTGGTACGTCGGCTTGAGCCTGGTGGCCAGGATCGGTGCAATTCCGGCGGCAGCCGCCCCGGCAGCTCCTCCGCAGCCTGCCGCTCCGGATTGCTCCAAGCAGTTCCGCAACGGCGTGAACCTGTGCGACAACAAGTGCCCGGATCTGCCGGAAGGCACGATCGTGGGTCCGGATGGCTGCCCGCAGAAGGTAGTGATCGACCTGAAGGGCGTGAACTTCAAGTTCGACCGTCCGAAGAAGGGCGAGACCAACATCGAACCGACCCTGGCCGTGCCGAGCAGCGACTCGATGGCGATCCTGGATCAGGCGGTGGATACGCTCAAGCGTTACCCGCAGGTGAAGGTGATGGTGGCAGGCTACACCGACAGCGTCGGCAAGCCGGCTTACAACCAGGGCCTGTCGGAGCGTCGTGCACAGATCGTGTACAACTACCTGACCTCGCACGGTATCGACGCCAGCCGCCTGGAAGGCCCGGTCGGTCACGGCGAGAACGACCCGATCGACAGCAACAAGACGGCCGAAGGTCGTGCGCGCAACCGTCGCACGGAACTGCAAGTCCAGCAGTAATCGGACTACAGGTGTTAACGAAAAAGCCCGGCAAACGCCGGGCTTTTTCTTGTGTACGGATTGAAAAAAGTTGCGATCTGTATTCGTACGGTAGCGAATGTGCACCATTTAGCTGAACAAAGCTGCACCGGAAACCCATGTCAGGCGAAAGTCTGGCGTGCGGATCTCTTAACGGTTTTGCTACACTTGCCGCGCTTGCTGTTAGGGACACCAAGCAAGGTTGCGAAAAAGTCCCCCGCATACCTAAGTTCTGCCGCGCGATTTCCGTCTGGGGTGGAATGGACGCGAAAACCAATAATCGAGGAGACACCTGATGAAACGTAAGGGCCTTTATTTTCTGATCGCTCTTGCCCTGGGCGGCGTGGGTGCCGTTCACGCGCAGGACAACACGGCTGCGGCCGCTGGTAGCAGCGCCACTTCCGCTCCGGCATGGCCGAACGGTTTTGATGATCGTTGGTACGTTGCCCCGACCGTCGGCGGCTTCTACAACGATTCCGACCGCAACACTCACAGCCGCCAGATCTTCTACGGCCTGTCCGTTGGTAAGTTCATTGCCCCGAACGTTTCGGTGGAGCTGTTCGTCGACCGCACCAAGCGCGATGCCGATAGCGACGTGTTCGGCCAGGGCAATAAGTGGTCGAGCAACGCCTACGGCGTGTCCGCTCGTTACTTCTTCGGCGACGCCAACTCCTGGCGCCCGTACCTGATGGGCGGCGTGATGGGCGACTATCACCACAACCCGTTCGATCGTAGCTGGGCTCCGGCTGCCCAGGCTGGCGTGGGTGTGTCCAAGTCGATCACCGACAGCACCGACTTCCGCGTGGAAGCTGCCTACCGTTACGACTGGGACGACAAGACCCAGCCGGCGAAGAATGGCTACGGCGACTGGTACCTGGGCTTCAGCCTGGTGGCCAAGCTCGGTTCCGTGCCGGCTCCGGCCGCTGCACCGACCCCGCCGCCGCCGGCCGCTCCGGACTGCTCCAAGCAGTTCCGCAACGGCGTGAACCTGTGCGACAACAAGTGCCCGGATCTGCCGGAGGGCACGATCGTGGGTCCGGATGGCTGCCCGCAGAAGGTAGTGATCGACCTGAAGGGCGTGAACTTCAAGTTCGACCGTCCGAAGAAGGGCGAGACCAACATCGAGCCGGCCCTGGCCGCACCGAGCAGCGACTCGATGGCGATCCTGGATCAGGCGGTGGATACGCTCAAGCGTTACCCGCAGGTGAAGGTGATGGTGGCAGGCTACACCGACAGCGTCGGCAAGCCGGCTTACAACCAGGGCCTGTCGGAGCGTCGTGCACAGATCGTGTACAACTACCTGACCTCGCACGGCGTCGACGCCAGCCGCCTGGAAGGTCCGGTCGGTCATGGCGAGAACGACCCGATCGACAGCAACAAGACGGATTCCGGCCGCGCCCGCAACCGTCGCACCGAACTGCAGGTCCAGCAGTAATCGGACTGCAAGGTGTCATGGAGAAGCCCGGCTTATGCCGGGCTTTTCTTTTGTAAGCCCATTAATCTTGCCTCTTCATGCCCATTCCCTCCGCTCCGCGCTTTGGCCTCGCACGCGTGCTCAGCAAGCTGGGCGTGTGCTCGCGAAGCCACGCCGAAAAGGCCGTGCGCGAGGGCAGGGTAAGCGTGGACGGGCGAATCGTGCGCGACCCGGAGCAAAGCGCCGATCCCGAGCGGCAGCACATTTGCCTTGATGGGGAGGCGGTCACCGCGGCAGAGCGCGTCTATCTGGCACTCAACAAGCCGCGAGGGGTTGTGGTCAGTGCTGCGGATGAACGCGGCCGCGACACCGTCTACGCCCTGCTGGCGGATGCCGGCCTGCCGTGGCTGGGGCCGGTGGGGCGCCTGGACAAGGCCAGCGAAGGCTTGTTGCTGCTCAGCAACGATAGTGTCTGGGCGGCTCAGCTCACCGATCCGCGGTACCACGTGGACAAGGCCTATCACGTACAGATCGATGCCATTCCCGATCCATCCGTGCTGGAACGGATGACCGCCGGCGTCGCGGACCGTGGCGAGCACTTGTCCGCCAAGCGCGTATCCGTGTTGCGCACGGGTGAGAAAAACGCATGGCTGGAAGTCGTGCTCGACGAAGGACGCAACCGACACATCCGGCGCTTGCTGGAGACGCAAGGCATCGGCGTATTGCGCCTGATTCGCGTAGCGATTGGCGAGCTGGCGTTAGGCCCTCTTGCCAAAGGGCAATGGCGTCACCTCACTGCTGCCGAAGTTGCAGGCTTGCATCGGGTGCAGCGAGATCCGGGAGGCAGTTCGCTGCGCACTCCGGCAAAGCCGGCGTTGCCTGCACGATCACCGCGTAATGGCACGCGGGGCCCGGTGCGGCGTAAATAAAGCCGCAGAACCAAGGATGACGTGGTATCCCGCGCGGCTTGGGTTCGCGGCAATCGTCCGGCCGCGAACCCCGCGATCGAATCAGCCGATCACGCCCAGCGTGCGCGCCACCTTGGTAAACGCAGCGATGGCCCGGTCCAGGTGTTCGCGCGTATGAGCGGCGCTCATCTGCGTGCGAATGCGCGCCTGACCCTGCGGCACCACCGGATAGAAGAACCCGGTGACGTAAATCCCTTCTTCGAGCAGGCCTGCAGCCATCGCCTGCGCTTTCTTGGCGTCGTAGACCATCACCGGCACGATCGGATGCACGCCCGGCTTGATATCGAAACCGGCCTTGGTCATCTGCTCGCGGAAATACTTGGTGTTCTCCTGCACGCGTTCGCGCAGGTCGCCAGCCGAGCCCAGCATGTCGAACACTTTGATGGCGGCGGCGACCACGTGCGGAGGCAGTGAATTGGAGAACAGGTACGGACGCGAACGCTGGCGCAGCATTTCGATCACTTCCGCGCGGCCGGTGGTGAAGCCGCCCAGCGCGCCGCCCAGTGCCTTGCCCAGCGTGCCGGTAAAGATGTCGATCTTGTCCATCACGCCGTGCACTTCCGCCGAGCCACGGCCATGGGGCCCGAGGAAACCGGTGCAATGGCATTCGTCGATGTGTACCAGCGCGTCGTACTTGGCGGCCAGTGCGGTGATCTTGTCCAGTGGTGCGATAAAGCCGTCCATCGAAAATGCGCCGTCGCTGGTAATCAGCTTGGTGCGGGCGCCAGCGGCATCGGCCGCTTTCAATTGCGTTTCCAGATCGGCTACGTCGCAGTTGGCGTAGCGGAAGCGCTTGGCCTTGCACAGGCGGATGCCGTCGATGATCGAGGCATGATTGAGCGCGTCGGAGATGATGGCATCTTCCTCGCCCAGCAGCGGCTCGTAGAGGCCGCCGTTGGCATCGAAGCAGGCGGCATACAGGATGGTGTCTTCGGTGCCGAAGAATTCGGCGATCTTCTTCTCCAACTGCTTGTGCAGATCCTGCGTGCCGCAGATGAAGCGCACCGAGGCCATGCCGAAGCCGTGTGTATCCAGCGCGTCCTTCGCCGCCTGGATCACTTCCGGATGATCAGCCAGTCCAAGGTAGTTGTTGGCGCAGAAGTTCAGCACCTTGCGTCCGCCTTCCAGTTCGATCTCGGCCGACTGGGGCGAAGTAATGATGCGTTCTGCCTTGAACAGGCCCTGTTCGCGGATGGATTCGAGTTCTTGGGCGTAGCGCGCCTGGCCGGAGTAGCTCATGAGGGAACTGCCAAGTTGGGGGAAGGCGCCAATTGTCGGACTTTCGGGCGGCGCTTTGAAGAGCGGGGCGGTCGGCAAGGGTCGATCACCGCGAAGGCGCACATTTCGTGCGCCGGGGCTCTTGACCGTCCCTAGGGCCTGTTAGCACTATTTTCGTAGCCCGCGTTGTCGTTGAGTGGATGTCAGGTGGTAGTGCGTGGCACTGACTTGGCTGGCGCGCAAACAATTCCCGGCGCGGGCCACGAAAATAGTGCTAACAGGCCCTAGTGCAAGCCGAAGTCGTCGCGCGTGGTCTTGCCCTTGTCGTCAATCCCCTTGGCGTCCAGCTTCGGAGCCAGCACGAACACGCGGCCGTCGTCGATCTTGCCGTGCATGTACTGCCTGACTGCGTCCGCGCGCCGTTCGGCCAGGTGGCGCAAGGCGTCCTGGTCCACGGTTACGTTCGCTTCCATCAGTTTGGTCATCACATCCGGCGGTTGCGACTTGGTCAGGCCGACGAGGTCGCGCTGCTTTTTGAATTTGGCGTGTTTGTAGGCCTTGGCCAGGTATTTGTTGTAATCGTCGGTGCCCGGCTTGGCCGGTGCCGCCTTGGCCGCGTCGGTGCCGATATCGTCGGCTTCTTCCTTCTGTACGGCCTGATCGACCATCACGGTGCGCAAGCCGTTCTCGTCGAAAGCGGGATCGACGCGACCGGTGATGTCCAGTTTCAGCGCGGGTTTCTTGTTGAGGATGTCCACGATCTTGGCCAGCCGATCGTCGGCATCCTTGCTGAGCACGTCGGAGCCCGGGGCGAATTCCACGTAGCCCAGATCCTGCTGGCCACCGCCCATGCCGGCGGCCAGCAGCCGGAAGGGAGCTGTCACGGCACGCTTGATCAAATTCAGGAAGGCCTGCCAGATCACACCGCCCAGGCTGAAATGCGGGTCGTTGAGCGAACCGGACACCGGCACGTGAATATCGATGTTGCCGTTGGAGTCCTTGAGCAAAGCCACCGCCAATTTCACCGGCAGATGGCTGATGCCGGGGCCTTCGATGCGATCGCCGAAGGTCAGCTGATTGAGCACGATGTGGTTGTCGGCGTTCAACTTGCCCTGGTCGAGTTGATAGTGCACATCCATGGTCAGTCGGCCCTTGGTGATCGGGTATCCGGCGTACTTGCCGGAATAGGGCGTCAGATGCGTCAACTCCACGTCGTTGGCATTGGCCTTGATGTCCAGAAAAGCCACCGGCGTAAGCGGATTGATGGTGCCGTTGATGTCGACCGGAGAATTGTTGTCGAGCGAACCTTGCAGCGTGACATCGGCCGGCTTGTCGCTGGTGTCCGTGCCGAAGGCGCCGATCTTGCCCGCCAGTTGGGTGATGTTGGCGGTGTAGTTCGGCTTGATGAAGTTGTCGGTGTAGTTGAGGTTGCCGTTGGCCAGGGTGATCTGGCCGATGTGAATCTGCGCAGGCGGCGCGGCCGTAGTGCTGGCGGAAGCGAGCGTGGCAGATGAGCCCGCGGGCGCGGGTGCTGCCGGTGCGGGCGCAGGCGTAGGCGTAGGCGTAGGCGTGCTTGCCGGCGCTGCCGGTGTCGGGCCGTTTTGCGCGCGAGTGACCGAGACCGGTGCCTGTGCGGGGTTGGAGACCACATCCTGCACATTGATGCGGCCGTTCGCGTTGACGATGACGCGCGCGTAGAAATCGTTGAGCGCCAGCCCACCAATATCCACTTGCGGTGCGCCTTCGCCCATCCGCACTTTCATGCCGCTGGCCGATAAAGCATTCCAACTGAGGAAATCGTCGTTGGTGACTTTATCCAGCACTTTTACGCGGCTCAGCACCACGCGGCCTTGATAGCTGATCAGCGGTGCCGATTTGCGATCGCGATAGCGGGCTCGGCCGTTGGCGCTCAGCAATGCGCTGTCCAGGCGCACATTCAACGGCACGCTCACCAGGGACGCGAACGGAGCCACGTTCAGCCGCGTCGCCTGAATGCGCAGATCCGCATCCATCGGTTCGGGCTTGACGCTTCCATCCACGTGGAACTTGCCACGACCGATGCCGCCCACCAGGTTCAGTTTGACCGGCTTGTGCATATCGTCGGAAAGGCTGTCGATGCCGAACTTGTCGGCGTCGATCACGATGCGGCCATCCTTGCTGGGCAGGCTTGGGTCGGTCAGCGCGAAGGTACTGCCGTCGACGGCCACGTGGGCGATGCTCCAATGCCACGACGGCGAAGCTTGTTGCTTGCCGTGCGAAGGAGAGGATTTCATCAGGTCGCTGAGATCGACGCTGCCGTTTTTGAGGCGCCGCGCATCTATCTTCAGCCCTTGCATGGTCACGTCGCCCAGTTGCGCCACGCTGCTGCCCAGATCCAGGTGCTGGATATCGGCACTGAGCGACTGCCACGCCACCGGTTTGCGGTCGCGTTGCTCCATGGCGAAGCTGTTCAACGCAAGCTTGCTGGTGTCCATGGTCAGCGCAAGCGTCTTGCTCCAGTCCACCTTCAAGTGCATGTCGCCATCGAGCGAACCGCTGGCGATCTGCGCGTTGAGCATCGGCGGTGCCATGGCGACCAATGGTTGCAGGTCGACGCGTGTCAAGCTCACTTCACCGTCGTAGCGACTGGTGCTCATGAACAAGCTGCCGGTGGCATGCACGTTGCCATTGGCCAGGCCTGAAGTGATATCGAACGTGGCCGGTTGCGCGGAAACGGTGGACAGCGCGCGGAGGCTGCCGTGCAGGTTGTCCAGCGTGAGCTGTGCAGGCTTGGGGCCGCTGCGGTCGACATAATCGAATGCGCCATTCTCTAGCGCAAGCACAGCGATCAATGCATCCGTCGGTGGCGTGCCGGGTTTTGCCGGCGGTTTGTCCTTGCCGAGCAACGCGTCGAAGTTGGTATGTCCGCCGGGCAATTTGGCGTAGTGCAGCTTCGCCTGGTCCAATTGGATGAGGCCGAAGTGATAGCGCGTCTGCAGCGGTTGTACGTCGTCCAGCACGGCCGAACCATGGCCCAGTTCCAGCATGGGGGCGCCGTCGTGCGAAGTCATGGCGAAGTTGTCGATCTGCAGTTGGCCTTGCAACTCCAGTTGCTGGGTCGGCTGGGTATCGATGAAGTGCAAGTCCAGCTTGCCCGACAGCAGTCCGCTGGGAATATTGGCCGGCAGCGGTTCGGGGACGTAGCCCAGGTACTTGGCCAGATCCAGGTGATCCAGGTTGAAGCTGATCACCGACTCGCGGCTGTTTGCAAAAGGCTTGGTCTGGCCCTGGATGTGCAGCGGGCTGCCATCCATCTGCATGGACAGCAAGGGCTGCACGAAGATGTCCGTATCGTGCGGCAGGTTGGCCAGGAACGGGATGCCGATCTGCAGCTGGTCGATGCGGTGCGTGGCGTTCAGCACCTTGTCGTCGAGCGTGATGTCGCCGTCGCGCACACTGATATTGGAAAGCGCGAAGCGCGTTGGCGAAGCGTTGGGATTGGCAGGCTGGTTGGCGAAGCGCTGCACGATGTCGCTGAAATTGAACTGCTGCGGCCCGGTGCGCACGATGTGGATCTGCGGATGCACCACGGACAATTCGTCAAGCACCGGCGCCAGACGAAACAGCGATCCCCAGGACGCGTTCACCACCAGGTTGTCGATGTCAATGAAAGATGAAGTGCCGCCGCGCTCGCCGATGTGAAACTTGTCCACTGCCACCCGCAGGGTGTACGGATTGACGTGAATCGCGCCGATCGTCACGGGGCGATCAAGTTGTGTGCCGAGCTGTTTTTCCAGCTGGCTCTTGATGATGCCGGGTGCAATGAAAAAGCCGAACAGCCCCAGCAGCACCAGAAAAATGACGATGACCAGCGCCGTGATGCGCAAGCCGCGGGACCGGTAAAGGCCTATCGCGCGTTCGCGCCCGGCCTGCAGAAAGGCATTGGGTGAGTTTCCGTTTGCCATGCCGTGATGCTCCCGTGACATCGCGGACCGACCGTGCACGGCGGTGGCCGTGCACTTACCTAAGCCAGAAACTCATGTCGGCACGCCCCGGAGCGGAGTGTACAGTGCGGCGTAGGAGATTGCGCAGCACCCCGTAGGCATTTTCCTCAGGACGTGCTGCGCGATTCAGCGGAACGAAGGGTTGCGGGAAACCGGCTTCAATGCCAGGAACAGACCACCTTGCCGCACACGCCTGCATCCATCAGATCGAAGCCCTTCTGGAAGTCGTCGATGTGGATCTGATGGGTCAACACCTTCTGCAGCGGGAAGCCGGTCAGCACCATCTGGGTCATCTTGTACCAGGTCTCGTACATGCGGCGTCCGTAGATGCCTTGCAGGGTAAGGCCCTTGAAGATCACGCGATCCCAGTCGATGCCGGCGCCCTTGGGCAGAATGCCCAGCAGCGCGATCTTGCCGCCGTGATACATGCAGTCGAGCATGTCGTTGAAGGCGCGCGGATTGCCGCTCATTTCCAGGCCCACGTCGAAGCCTTCCATGTGCAGGTCTTTCATCACGTCCTTCAGCGACTGGTTGGCCACGTTCACTACGCGCGTGGCGCCCATGTCGGCGGCGAGCTTGAGACGAAAATCGTTGACGTCGGTCACCACCACGTTACGTGCGCCGACGTGCTTGGCGATACCGGCCGCGATGATGCCGATCGGGCCTGCGCCGGTAATCAGCACATCCTCGCCGACCATGTCGAATTCCAGCGCGCAGTGCGCGGCATTGCCATAGGGATCGAAGAAGGCGGCCAGTTCGGAGGGGATCTGATCGGGAATCGGCCACAGGTTGGAGGCCGGCATGGTCATGTATTCGGCGAAGGCGCCGTTGCGGTTCACGCCGATGCCGATGGTGTTCGGGCACAGGTGCTGGCGGCCGGCACGGCAGTTGCGGCAGTGGCCGCAGACGATGTGACCTTCGGCGGAGACGCGGTCGCCGATCTTGTAGCCGGTGACACCAGGGCCGATTTCCACGACGCGACCGACGAATTCGTGGCCGATGGTGAGGCCGGGCTTGATGGTGCGCTGGGACCACTCGTCCCATTTGTAGATGTGCAGGTCAGTGCCGCAGATGGCGGTCTTTTCGAGCTTGATCAGCACCTCGTTCGGGCCGACTTCCGGCACCGGCACCTCTTCCATCCAGATGCCTTTCTCGGCGTGGCGCTTGACCAGGGCTTTCATCGTTTGCGGCATGGGGCACATCCAAAAAGCGGGGCGGGAGGGGAAACAGGCCGACAATTATATCGGTATGCCGCGTATTGACCTTGGTGCGATGCAGCGTGCTTGCCGAAGGTTGTGGGCTGCGGGCAATTCAAAGATCCAGCCGGTCATAGCTGCGCTTGAACACGATCGGCGCCTGCACCTCGGTGCCGGTCCAGGTTTCCGTCACCGTCAGATGGTGTCCATCGGCCGAGCGCACCCAGGCCTGGTCGAGGCGGGTGCCATCGTCGAACTGCATCGACACCTGTATGCCGCTTGGCGTTTGCTGAGTCCGTACCTGCGCACTGCCATTGAGCGATTGGCGGGCGATGCCGTCGAATTTGGTGTCGAGGCGATCGGTGTTGTTGTAGTCCACCCGCATGCCCTGGCTGGTCTGCTGCACGTTGAGCATGCCGTCGTCGGCCAACAGAGGCGGCGAGGGGCTTTTCTTTGGCGTGCCCTTGCTGCTGCTCGAATCCTGGCTGTCTTGGCTGCCGCTTCCGTGCCGTCCGCCGCCCATGCCGTGGCCGCCGCCGCGTCCACCGAAGGCATGGCTGGGTGCGGCCGGCGTTCCGCTGGAGCTGGCGGCAGCAGGGTTGGATGACGGTGCTTCTTCGCGGCGTTTTTCCGCGCGCAGGCGCTGCGCGATATCGGTCGCGCTGTCGCTGGCCTTGTCGTTGAGCTGCCAGATGCCGCTGACGTCGGTCGGTTTATCCTGCGCGAAGGCACAACCGACGAGCAGCAGGCTGGCAGCCACCAGCACGGCTGGCGAACGGGGACGTTTTCTTGGAGGCATGACGTGCTTCGTTTGGGGTGGGGCGGTTTTCCGATCAACGCACGGCGAGCCCTGCAGTGCACGTGTCGCTGCCGGGCAGGAAGCCGGGAGCCGTACCGAATACAATGCGTCGATGCCAGTCGATCGTCGTCCGCCCGCGATATTCCTGATGGGCCCGACTGCGTCGGGCAAGACCGCGCTTGCCTGCGCCTTGAGCGAGCGTTTTCCGCTCGGGCTG
The DNA here is from genome assembly GCF_016904945.1 of Dyella mobilis. GTDB lineage: Bacteria > Pseudomonadota > Gammaproteobacteria > Xanthomonadales > Rhodanobacteraceae > Dyella_B > Dyella_B mobilis. The sequence goes on along the minus strand of NZ_JADIKF010000040.1, from coordinate 687,190 downwards.
GTCAGCGTCGACTCCGCACTGGTTTACCGGGGGCTGGATATCGGCACGGCCAAGCCCGATGCCGCCACGCTGGCGCGTTATCCGCACGAGCTGATCGATATCCGCGACCCGTCGCAACCGTATTCGGCCGCCGATTTCAGTGTCGACGCGCAAGCTGCCATGGAGCGCGTGCGCGCCGCCGGCAAAGTGCCGCTGCTGGTGGGAGGTACCGGCCTGTACTTCCGGGCTTTGCAGCGCGGCTTGTCGAGTCTGCCCGAGGCCGATGCGGAGATTCGCGCACAACTGGGCGCGGAAGCGGCAGTCATGGGTTGGGACGCCATGCATCGGCGCCTGGCAGAACGCGATCCAGCCGCCGCCGCACGCATCAAGCCCAATGACGCGCAACGCATCCAGCGCGCGCTGGAGGTGATTGCACTGACCGGACAGGCACTCAGCACCCAGCAACGAGGTGGGCGCGGACAATCCTTCCCTTGGCGCGTACTCAAGCTGGCCCTGTTGCCAGTGGATCGAGGGCCTTTGCATGCCCGTATCGCCGGGCGCTTCGAAGCCATGTTGCGGGATGGCCTGCTCGATGAGGTACGTGGCCTGCGCGAGCGGGGGGACTTGCGCCAGGATCTTCCGGCGATCCGGGCAGTGGGGTACCGGCAGGCCTGGGAGCACCTGGACGGTCTCTATGATGCGTCCGATCTGCGTGACAAGGGCGTTTTCGCCACCCGACAGCTGGCCAAGCGACAAATCACCTGGCTGCGCAGCGAGCTGGATGCCCGCGTGTTCGACCCCGAATTGCCCGGCTTGCTGGACCGGTCCACCGATGCCCTGGACCTGTTCCTGGGGCGGCCTGCGCCACGCTCGTGAAGCCTGTGACGCAGTTTTGTTATCTCTTTGTCATAACTTACAAAACTCTTTCAACCACGATTTAAAAGCGGTTAACATTCGAACACCTAGGGCCGGGGTGCCATTGGCACCATTCTTTTTCGGCCCATCCGTTGGACGAGGGGGAGAACAAAAATGTCAAAAGGGCAATCCTTGCAAGATCCGTTTCTGAATGCATTGCGCCGTGAGCGCGTACCGGTCGCCATCTATCTGGTCAATGGCATTAAGCTGCAGGGCACGATCGAATCCTTCGATCAGTTCGTGGTGCTGCTGCGCAATCAGGTGAGCCAGATGGTCTACAAACACGCCATCTCCACCGTGGTGCCCAGCCGCAACGTGCGTGTCGGCAATGGCCATGACGGTCACGAAGGCCACGAAAACCATCTCGAGCACGCGTCTGCCGAAAACGAAGGTTGATTCACCCTGTTTGATAGACAAAAGAAAGGCGAACGAGCCGTGTTGGTCCTGCCGCATTCGCGCGGCGGGAGCGACGCGGCCGAGCGGGCGGAAGAATTCGTCGAGCTGGTGAAATCGGCTGGTGCCGAAGTGCTGGTCACCATCCCTGCTCGCATCGATGTGCCCAATCCCCGCTACTACATCGGCACCGGCAAGACCGAAGAGGTAGCCGAGGCGGTCCGCGCCCTGGGCGCCGATCTGGTGCTGGTCGATCACCTGCTTACGCCGGTGCAGGAGCGCAACCTGGAAAAGGCGCTCAGTACCCGTGTCGTGGACCGCGCCGGGCTGATCCTGGACATCTTTGCCCAGCGTGCGCGCTCGCACGAAGGCAAGATGGAAGTGGAACTGGCCCAGCTCAAGCACCTGGCTACCCGCCTGGTCCGTGGATGGACGCACTTGGACGCCCAGCGCGGCGGTGCCATCGGCAACCGCGGCCCCGGCGAAACCCAGTTGGAAACCGACCGACGCCTGCTCGCCGAGCGCGTGAAGATGCTCAGCAAGCGGTTGGAAAAGGTGCAGACCCAACGCACCCAGCAGCGTCGCGCGCGTTTGCGCAACACGGTGCCGCGCGTGGCACTGGTGGGGTATACCAATGCCGGAAAATCCACCCTGTTCAACACCCTTACGCAAGGCGAGGTCTACGCGGCCGACCAGTTGTTTGCCACGCTGGACCCCACCGTGCGCAAGCTGGACGACCTGAGCTGCGGCCCTGCTGTTCTCGCCGACACCGTCGGATTCATCCGCGAGTTGCCGCACGACCTGGTCGCGGCGTTCCGCGGCACCCTGGCCGAGGCGCGCGATGCGGATCTGCTGCTGCACGTCAGCGATGCGGCCGATGAAGAACGCGAGCGCCTGCACGAGGTGGTCGATCAGGTGTTGGAAGAAATCGACGCTGGCGACGTGCCCCAGCTGCACGTCATGAACAAGATCGACTTGACCGGTACCGAACCGCGCATCGTGCGTAACGGCGAGGGCGTGCCACAGCAGGTCTGGCTGTCCGCCCACACCGGCGCCGGCCTGGATCTATTGCGCCAGGCCCTGGGCGAGGTGCTGGGCGGCGACCGCGTGCAATCGGAACTGCGGCTGCCGTTGTCGGCCGGCCGCCTGCATGCCCGGTTGCGTGCCGCCGGGGCGATTGCCGAGGAAGCCGTCGATGAGGAAGGCTGGCGCCTGCGCATCGATGCGCCGCGCAGCGTGCTGGCGCCGCTGGCCGGCGGGCAGGGCGGCGAGATCGAGCTGCTGCGCGGCCTGTTGGGCACGCCGGACGAAATCGTATAGCCGGTTTTTCTTCCTCTCCGCTTTGGGGGTGCGCCCAGGCGAGGGACGAATCTGGCGAGAAGGCGCATCAAGGCTCGCCCTGAACTTTCGGGTTCGCAAGATTGCCCCTCGCCCAGCCCTCTCCCCGAAGGAGAGAGGGCTACCCTGGCTACCGTCTCTGCTAGAATGCGACCGTTTGTGCACGATGCCTTCCTGGCACTTGCGCGTCCCATTACTCAACACCATGTCCCATCCTGCACAGAGCGTTTTCCGGCCGTTATTGCCGGCCTCCCAGCGGCCCCAAGGAGACTGACCATGGCCTGGAACGAACCCGGCAACGGGCAACGCGATCGCGACCCATGGAACAAAAACAAGCGCGGTGCCGGCGGTAAGCCGGGCATCGAGGCCACGCTCAAGGATGTGGCCAAGCGTCTGGGCAAGCTCGGCGGGCCGGGTGGCCTGTTCACCATCCTTGGGATCTTTGTGTTGGCCTGGTTGCTGATGACCAGCTATACGATGATCGGCTCGGGTCAGGTGGGCGTGGTGCAGCGCTTTGGCGCCTACGCACGCACGATCGGGCCCGGCTTCCACTTCAAGCTTCCATTGCCGGTGGAAACCGTACAGCCGGTGGCCACTTCGCGCATACGCGCGATGTCGGACCAGGTCCGCATGCTGACCCGCGACGAAGATATCGTCGCCGTGGATTTCAGCGTGCAGTATCAAGTTACCGACCCGCAGAAATACGTATTCAACGTCCGCGACCCGGACGGCACGCTCAACGAAGCCGCGCAGGCTGCCGTGAGCGCCGTGATCGGGGCGCAGCCGATGGATGGCGTCCTTACCGGCCAAGGCGATGCCAATGCGTCCGCGCCGGCGCTGGCCACGCTGCAGCAGCAAGTGCGCGACCAGTTGCAGCACGTGCTGGATGGCTACGACTGCGGCCTGCGCGTGACCGACGTGAACTTCCAGTCCGTCAGCCCGCCGCAGGAAGTGAAGGAAGCTTTCGACGACGTCAACGCCGCGCGCCAGGATCGCCAGGGCCTGATCGACCAGGCTCATGCCGGCACCAGCCAGGAGGTGCCGCTGGCCAACGGCGATGCCAAACGCCTGGCGGCCGAAGCGGATGCCTATAAATCCGAGCGCGTCGCGCGCGCGCAAGGCGATGCCGAGCGCTTCAACCTGATCCTCAAGGAATACAAGGCCGCGCCGGATGTCACTCGCCGCCGCCTGTGGCTGGAAACGATGGAAGAGATCCTGCGCGCCAGCAACAAGGTGATCGACGGTTCCGACGGGCGCAGTGTCATCAACATCAGCGGCGAACACGCCGAAGGCCAGCCTGCCACCAACCTGCCAGGCGTAGGCGCGGTGGCACAGCCTGGCGGCGACGACGCAGACAAGGAGAAGCAGCCATGAAGACCACCGCTGCCATCATCGTCGTGCTGGCCTTGCTGCTCGGCTTCAACAGTTTCTACACCGTGGGCGAAGGCCACAGTGCACTGGTGCTGCAGTTCGGCCAGATCCTGCGCACCGACCGCCAGGCCGGCCTGCATGCAAAGGTGCCCTTGCTGCAGCAGGTGCTCGTACTGGACGACCGTACGCTTTCCTTCGATGGCCGCCCCGAGCGTTACGTCACCCTCGACAAGCAGAGCGTGAATGTCGACTTCTACGTGAAGTGGCGCATCGACAATCCGGCCGATTACTACCGCGCCACCGGTGGCGATGAACTGCAGGCCGGCCAGCGCCTCAGCCCCATCGTCAGCAATGTGTTGCGCGGCATCGTGGATACCCGCAGCCTGCAGCAGCTGGTTGCCGGCAATCCCGGCGAACTCAGTTCCGGCACCGTGCAGCAGGCCAACGCGCAGGCGCAGAAGGCGTTGGGCATTTCCGTGGTGGACGTGCGCATTACCGGCATCGAGTTCCCCGACGACATCAAGGCTGCCGTCTACAAGCGCATGCAGACCGAGCGCCAGCAGCAGGCTGCGGCGATCCGTGCCGACGGCAAGCAGGAGGCCGAAGCGATCAAGGCCGATGCCGACCGCCAGGCGCAGGTCATCCGTGCCAATGCAGAAAGCGAAGCGGACAAGGTGAAAGGCGAGGGCGACGCCCAGGCGGCGCAGATCTATGCGCAGGCCTACGGCCAGGATCCGGATTTCTTTGCCTTCTACCGCAGCCTGGATGCCTATAAAAAGGCCTTCGGCGACGGCAAAGGCACCATCATCCTGAAGCCCGATTCCGAATTCCTGCGTTACTTCGGCAACCCGGCACCGGCTTCGGCCAGGCACTGAGCAAACGCCGATGCCACGCGATTTCTATGCGGCGCTGTGCCTGGTACTGGTGATCGAAGGCCTCGTGCTGTTCGCCGCGCCGCAAGGCTGGCAGGCGATGATGCGCGAGGCCCAGAAATTGAATCCGCGTACCTTGCGCGCCTTTGGCGCGCTGGCCATCGGCATCGGCCTGATCACATTGCACTGGGTGCACTGAAGATCAGCCCGCACACCTTCACCGCGCGGTAACCATAGCGCGCGATAGTTTTCCCGTTCCGCCGATCGGAACGTCTTAGAGCGAGAAGCATCATGGGTAAGTCAGTCGTAATTCTTGGAGCACAGTGGGGCGACGAAGGCAAAGGCAAGATCGTCGACCTGTTGACCGAACGCGTAGGCGCCGTCGCGCGCTTCCAGGGCGGTCACAACGCCGGCCACACCCTGGTCATCAAGGGCAAGAAGACCGTGCTGCACCTGATTCCCTCGGGCATTCTGCGCGACGACGCGCTGTGCCTGATCGGCAACGGCGTGGTGTTGTCGCCGGCTGCGCTCAAGCAGGAAATCGAAGAACTGGAAGCCCAGGGCGTCAACGTGCGTCCGCGCCTGAAGATCAGCCCGGCCACGCCGCTGATCATGCCGTACCACATCGCCGTGGATAAGGCGCGCGAAATCGCCGCCGGCGGCAAGGCCATCGGCACCACCGGCCGCGGCATCGGCCCTGCCTACGAAGACAAGGTGGCTCGTCGCAGTGTGCGCGTAGCCGACCTGATGTATCCGCACGAGCTGCCCGAGAAGATCAAGGCCGCCGTCGAATACCACAACTTCATCCTCACCCAATGGCTCAAGGCCGAGCCGGTCGACTACCAGCAGGTGCTCGACGACGCACTCGCCTACGGCGAATTCATCCGCCCGATGGTCGACGACGTCGCCACCATCCTGCACGACGTGCGCAAGGAAGGCGGCAACATCCTGTTTGAAGGTGCGCAAGGCGCGCTGCTCGACATCGACCACGGCACCTATCCGTACGTTACCTCCAGCAACACCACCACCGGCGGTGCGCTGGCCGGTACCGGTGTGGGCGCGGGCGACATCGACTACGTGCTCGGCATCTGCAAGGCCTACGCCACGCGCGTCGGCGGCGGTCCGTTTCCCACCGAACTCAACGACGACATGGGCGAGCGCCTGCGCAAGGTCGGCAACGAATTCGGCGCCAGCACCGGCCGTCCGCGCCGCTGCGGCTGGATCGACCTCGTCGCGCTGAAGCGCGCCGTGCAGATCAACGGCATCAACGGCCTGGCCATCACCAAGCTCGACGTGCTCGACGGCCTGGAAACCATCAAGGTCTGCATCGCCTACGAATACCGCGGCAAGCGCCGCGAACTCGCTCCGCTCGACGCCGACGGCTGGGCCGAGTGCAAGCCGGTCTACCTGGAATTCCCGGGCTGGTCGGAATCCACCGCCGGTATCCGCGAATGGGACAAGCTGCCGCCGGCCGCTCGTGCCTACTTGCGCGCGGTGGAAGAACTCTCCGGTTGCAGCCTGGCGATCGTGGCGACTGGTGCGGATCGTGATGACACGATCGTGCTGGATGATCCGTTTGCCTGAGTTGGGTATTTCTAGTGATCGTTGTAAAGAGGGCCTGCAAGCAGGCCCTCTTTTTTTTGCCTGAAATGCACGGCACGCATCTCATCGCGAGTCACACGTGAAGCGATGCGGCTTTACTCATTGACGATCGTATTCCGGCCGCGCTGTTTTGCGTGATACATCTTCCGATCCGCCATTTCGATAAATGCACGAACCTCATCGCCGCACTCCGGAGTGATCGTGCACAGTCCGATGCTCGCGGTGAGGTATTTGCTGACATCCGATCCGTCATGCGGAATGTGCTCACCGGCGATCAGTTCGCGGCAGCGAGAAGCGATCTTATAGGCGTCGCTTTCGTTGGTATTCGGCATCAGTACGATAAATTCCTCGCCGCCGAATCGCGCGACGAAATCACGCGGACGCGCAGCAGCCACGGTCAACAGCTTGGCTACGCGCTTCAAGCACTGATCGCCTTCCAGATGACCATAATGATCGTTGTACTGCTTGAAGCAATCGATATCGAGCATCAGCAATGAAACCGGTTGCTTGGTGCGGCACGCGTTGTTCCACTCGGTTTCCATCACGATATCGAAGCGGCGGCGGTTGGCGACGCCGGTCAGGCCGTCCTTGAAGGAGAGTTCTTCCAATTCGCGGCGCAGGCCGGCAAGTTGTTCTTCCGTGCGTTTGCGCTCGCTGATGTCGAACATGAAACCGATCAGCGAGTCGACCTCGCCATTTTCCTTGCGCACGACGTGCACCACGTCGCGGATCCAGGTGTAGTCGCCGTTCTTTTTCAGTGCGCGATAGTCGGCTTCGTGGTCGGCGCCGGCCTTCGATTGCGCTACGCAGAAGTTGACCGTCCAGTCGCGGTCTTCGGCGTGGATGCGGTCAGCCCAGTCCTGCACGGTTTGCCAGCTGGATTGTTCCCAGCCCAGCAATGCCTCGATCTGCGGTCCGATATAGGCGAATTGCATGGTTGCCCAATCGATTTTCCACGGGATCGCCCGGGTGGATTCGAGCAGGGTTTTATAGGTGTCGTTGTCCAGGTCCAGCTTGCTGTCGATCAGGTTCATGGTGGCCAAGTAGGGAAAAGGAACGGGTTGCGAAGGGGCGGCCGCCTCTCGCCCAGGCATGCGGGCACGAGCAAAAGCAGCCGCCAAACCCCAATTCCCAAGCAATGGTCGTGCCCGTGCAGAAAGCCGGATATTTCTGCCGTTGCGGGGATGGCAAGCCGGACACAAGGCTTGTAACGTGCTTCACGTAGAAATGACGCTGGGGAGCGATGGGGTGAAGGGGGCGGGGATGGGGCCTGGGAATGCCGGTCATCTGCCGCAGTTTGACGCTCATGGAAGGGTTTTCGGGACGCAGGGGCCGGCCTCTGGTGTGACGCATTAGGTCCACACAGGCCGCTTTGAGCCGCGTTCCGTTTTCAGGGGAGGCAGTGCTTTGCGCGTGGTGTGGCTACTCGTTCTGCTGCTGATCATCCACCCGGTACTCGCGTACTGGACCGGGCACGCGCAGGATGTCCCTCCGCAGCTGGCGATGATTGCCGTGCAGGGTACGGCCCTGTGGTGCGTGGTTGCCCAATATCGCCGTAGCCCGCCGCTGATCCGGATGCCATGGCTGTTGCTGGCGCTGGCGGCACTGATGCAGGTGCTGTGGGCAATTATCAACCTGCTCACCACGCTGCTGGGGGACAAGGGCGGCTATCTCACCGCCATCGGGATCGTATTTTCCGCCATGTACATGATCCCTTGCATGTTCATGGTGACGCGCTCGTTCGGCAGGGACGAGCCGCGGGCCATCGCCATGCTGGATCTGGTGCTCTCCTGCGTGGTCGCCGTATTGCTTTACCGGTTCATCACGACCTTGATGAGCGGGCCGCTGGCGGCCGACCCGTCCAGTGTCTATGTGGTGATCTACCACGCGGATGCGGTCGATTTCTCGTTGTCTGCCATGACAATTCTGCGCATGTTCGGTGCGCGGAGTTTTCGCTGGCGCTTCTTCTATTACGCTGCAAGCACCTATCTTCTGACCAATGCCGTGGTCGCCTATGCGTACAACCGTATCGAGCTGCAAGGCCTGCCATGGTGGGCCGGGTCGATGGTGGACATTCCTTACGTGTTGCTGGTGATGGTTATCGTGCGGCCGCCGCCGCGCTGGCTGCGGGCCTACCATCCGTCTCTGGTGGCCTCGCAAACCATCGCCTCGTTCGCGCCGATCATCCTTACCATGATGGTCGTGCTGCTCGGCATCAGCGTGTCGCGGATCAGCTTTGGCATCGGAGTATTCACCGCCTGCGCCTCGGTGCTGTTCTATGGGTTGCGCATGGCGTTGATCCAAAGCCAGCACGTGGATATGCAACGCGCGGTCGATCAGAGCGCGTGGCGCCTGGAACAACAGGTCGGGCGCGATCCGTTGACCGGCATCGCCAATCGCGCGGCAATGGATACGCGTTTGCGCGAGGCGTTGGCGGAGGGGCGGCGAACCGGCGGATTCTGCTCTTTGCTGATGATCGATATCGATTTCTTCAAGCAGTACAACGACAGCCTCGGCCACGTTGCTGGCGATGCCTGCCTGGTGAAAGTGGCATGCGCGCTCAGCAGCAGCCAGTTGCGGGCGCGTGACCTGGTGGCGCGCTTTGGCGGCGAGGAATTCGTCGTGGTGCTGGCGGATACGCCCCCCGAAACGGCTCTTGAAGTCGCGCGAAGATTGATGGCCTCCATTGAGCGCCTGCAGATCGTGCATCCACGGTGCCCACAGGGGCGGATTACCGTGAGCATCGGTATCGCGACGCAGACCACCGATATGCACGTCGACCCCTTGGTATTGCTGGAGGAAGCGGATCGGGCGCTGTATGCCGCGAAAAGCCAAGGCAGGAATTGCGTGGAGGTGGCTGGCGAGAACACGCGCGCATTGCCGTCCTCGCTGAGCGCGTTCAACGCGAACGGCGGGGCGGCGCTCTAAACCGAAACGAGTCTGCCTAATGATCGTCGGGCATAACCCCGTTGTATGCTTTTTGGCGATTAAAGAAGGGTGCCGGTGACGTCATCGGCACGACGTCTGGCACGTTTATCGTGAGACTCGTCTTCTTAGACTACTGATAAATGACAGGGAGTGTTTGCATGTCCCACCTGCTCTGGAAATCCTCGATCGCTTTGTTACTGGCGTTGCCATGGGTTGCAGCATCGCAGGCCGATACGACATCGGTGCCGGTACCTGCATCGTCCAGCAGCCAGAACGTGCCCAGCGACGCCGAACTTGCTGCGGCCAACTGCGTGATCGGCGAGGAGCGTTTCCTCCCTGGCGATTACTATTACTGTCTGGGTGGCATGACTTACGGCGAACGCCACTACGGCGACGCGCTGCGCTTTTTCACCACTGCGGCCAGTTGGGCCAGCAAGCCCGCGCAATACGTATTGGGGGTGATGGCCTTGAATGGCGATCATCAGCCGAAGAATCGGGCACTGGCGCTGGCTTGGCTGGCCCTGGCTGCGGAGCGTCCGGAGTCGCGCTTCAAGTCCGCTTACGAGCAAGTCTACAAAGCGTCCACGCCTGCTCAGCGCGGTGCCGCCGATGAGCTGCTGGCGAAAATGCGTCCTGTCTATGCCGACGCCACTGCGGCCGTGCGCGCCCAGCAGCGTTATACGGACGGCATGAAATTCCTGGCGGCGATGAAAAAAGGCAGCAATCGCTATTGCATGGAAGGGATGTCCACCATCGATCATCCCAACACGGATCCGTCGACGTGCCAGTCGGTGCAGCAAGTGGCGACCGTGGTTGATAAAAAAGCGGCAGAGGTGTTCGAAGGTTGGGGTGGGCACGTATCGGTGGGGCCGCTGCAGCAAGTGCCGTCGCCGTGACAGCAAATCCCAGCCCGCGGCGGCGGGCGCTACCATTCGATTGCCCTGCCGCGCCAGCATGACTTCTGGCGCTGTCTAAAGCTTCTCGTGAGGCAGCAGTATCCAAGGCTTGTCTTGGATAGGGGAGCGCCATGCGCCGTCTTTTGTTTTCCGCCATCGCCGTAGCCTTGGCTGGAGTCGCTTTCACCCAGCCGGTGCTGGCCCAGTCGGCGATGCCGGCCGAAGTCATCGGCACTACGCAGTTGCCGCGCAGCGTGCGGCCCTCGCACTACGATGTTTCGGTCACTCCCCACGTCGACAAGCTCAGCTTCGACGGCAAGGTCAAGGTGACACTGGATGTATTGAAGCCCACGGCCAGCATCACGCTCAACGCGATCGATCTGACGTTCTCGTCGGTCAGCCTGAGTCCGCTTTCGGGCAAGGCAAGCTTCGGTACGCCGAAGGTGTCGGTGGATGCGAATGCACAAACGGCCACGTTTACCTTTGCCAAGCCGCTGCCGGTCGGCAGTTATGAGCTGAGCATGGACTACACCGGCAAGATCGACACGCAAGCCAACGGCTTGTTCGTGATCGACTACGACACCAAGGCCGGCAAGAAGCATGCGCTCTATACGCAGTTCGAGAACTCCGATGCGCGCCGTTTCATCCCGTCCTGGGACGAGCCGGCCTACAAAGCCACCTTCACGTTGACCGTCACGGTGCCTACCGGCCAGATGGCAGTGAACAATATGCCAGTGGCGCAGAAGACCGATCTGGGCAACGGCCTGACCCGCGTGCAGTTCCAGCAGTCGCCGAAGATGTCCACCTATCTGCTGTTCTTCGGCGCCGGCGATTTCGATCGCGTCACCACCAGCTCCGACGGCACCGAAATCGGCGTGATCACGCAGAAGGGCCTGACTTCGCAGGCGGGCTTTGCGCTGGATTCGGCCAAAGCGGTCCTGCACGAATACAACGATTATTTCGGCACGCCGTATCCGCTGCCCAAACTGGACAACATTGCTTCGCCGGGCAGCAGCCAGTTCTTCAGCGCGATGGAAAACTGGGGCGCCATCTTCACGTTCGAGTACGCCATGCTGCTCGATCCCTCGATCTCCACCCAGGCCGACAAGGAACAGGTGTTCGGCGACGAAGCACACGAGATGGCGCACCAGTGGTTCGGCGACCTGGTGACCATGCGCTGGTGGGACGACTTGTGGCTCAACGAAGGCTTTGCTTCGTGGATGGCCACGCGCACCACCGAAAAGCTGCATCCGGAATGGCATGCCGAGCTCGACACAGTGGATATCCGCGAATCGGCCATGGGTCTGGACGCCGTTTCCACGTCGCACCCGATCATCCAGCACGTGGAAACAGTGGAGCAGGCCAGCCAGGCGTTCGATGCCATCACCTATTCGAAGGGCGAGTCGGTCATCCGCATGCTGGAGCAATACGTGGGTCCCGATACGTGGCGCGATGGCGTGCGCCGCTACATCAAGGATCACGCCTACGGCAACACGGTTTCCGACGATTTGTGGAAGGCGATGGAAACCGTCACCAACAAGCCGGTCACCACGGTCGCGCACGATTTCACGCTGCAACCCGGTGTGCCGCTGATTCGCGTGGCATCGGAGACCTGCAAGGACGGCAACACCACACTCCAGCTTACCCAGGGTCAATTCAGCAAAGGCGCGTCCAACCGCATGATGCGTCACTGGCACGTGCCGGTGATCGCACAGACGGTGGGTGGCAAGGCGGTCAGCACGCTGGTGAACGGCGAAGCGTCGTTGGTCGTGCCCGGTTGCGGACCGGTCGTGGTCAATGCGGGACAGAGCGGCTACTACCGCACGCAATACAGTCCGCAGGCTTTTGCCGCACTCAGCAGCGATTACGCCAAGCTTGCACCGATCGACCAGCTCGGCTTGTTGGATGACACCTCGGCCCTCGGGCTGGCCGGCCTGGAACCGGCGTCGTCCATGCTGGACCTGGTCAAGGCCGCTCCCAACGATGCCAGTCCGGTGTTGTGGGAAAACATCGCCGGCGTGTTGGCCAGTCTCGATAGTTACTATCGAGATGGCGAACCGGGCCAGGCTGCGTTCCGTGCGTTTGCCATTGCCAAACTGGAGCCCGTGTTCAAGCAAGTGGGTTGGGAGACCAAGCCGGGCGAGCAGGCACCGGTGGCGATTCTCCGCAATGAGCTGATTGGAACACTCGCCGGTCTCGGCGACCAGAGCGTGATCGATGAAGCGCGTCGTCGCTACGCAGCCCAAGCCACCGATCCGTCGGCCGTGCCGGGGCCGCTGCGCAAGGTCATCACCGAAGTGGTGGCCTATCAAGCCGATGCGGCCACCTGGGACAAGCTGCATGCGCAAGCCCAGGCGGAAAAAACGCCGCTGGTGAAGGACGCGCTTTACGCGATGCTGGCCAGCACGAAGGACGAGGCACTGGCCAAGCGTGCACTGGACCTGGCCTTGACTTCGGAGCCGGGTGCCACCAACAGCGCCGACATGATTGGCGTGGTGGCGCACAAACATGCCGAACTGGCATTCGATTTTGCCGTGGCGCATCGCGCGCAGGTGGACAAGCTGCTCGATCCCGGTTCGCTGAGCAGGTTCTATCCGCGCCTGGCCTACCGCTCGCTGGATCCGGCCATGATCGGTAAGTTGCAGGCGTTCGCGCAGGCCCACATCGCAGCTACGTCGCGGCACGATGCCGATACCGTCATTGCGAACCTGCAGTACCGCATCGGCGTGCACAAAGACCGCATGCCGCAGATTGATGCATGGGTGAAGAAGAACGGGTGATGGCGTGAAGAAAAGCCTCGCCCATGCGGGGCTTTTCTTTATCGCGTCATTCGCCAGAAAGGCGAAGCGGTTCATGCCGGTCAAGCGGCCCAATGACAGTTTGGTGCACAAAAAAAGACCCCGCTTCGAGCGGGGTCTTTTTTTGCAATGGCGCTACCGCTTACACCTCTTCTTCTTCCTTGTACGCATCCACCGGAATGCACGCGCACATCACGTTCTTGTCGCCGTAGACGTTGTCCACGCGAGCTACCGGCGACCAGTATTTCTGCAGCTTCAGGCTGGGCAGCGGGAAAGCCGCCAGTTCGCGCGGATAAGCATGCGTCCACTCGGTGCCGGTCACCATGGTGGCGGTGTGCGGTGCGTTCTTGAGCGGGTTGTCTTCGCGATCCAGGCGGCCGTCTTCGATGGCGCGGATTTCGTCGCGGATCTGGATCATCGCGTCGATGAAGCGATCCAGTTCGTGCATCGATTCGCTTTCGGTCGGCTCGACCATCAAGGTACCGGGCACCGGGAAGCTCAGCGTGGGGGCGTGGAAGCCGAAGTCGATCAGGCGCTTGGCCACGTCTTCGGCGCTGATGCCGGTGCTGTCCTTGAGCGGACGCAGGTCGAGGATGCATTCGTGCGCGACCAGGCCGTTACGGCCGGTGTACAGCGTTTCGTAGTGCGGAGCGAGGCGCTTGGCGATGTAGTTGGCGTTGAGCAATGCCACCTGGGTGGCCTTGCGCAGGCCTTCCTGGCCCATCAGCGTGATGTACATCCAGCTGATCGGCAGGATGCTGGCGCTGCCGAAGCTGGCCGCGCTGACCATGCCGACCTTGCCTTCACCGCCCAGCGTGCGGGGGAGGAAGGGAGCGAGATGCGACTTCACCGCGCAAGGGCCCACGCCCGGACCGCCGCCGCCGTGCGGAATGCAGAAGGTCTTGTGCAGGTTGAGGTGAGAGACGTCCGAGCCCCACTTGCCCGGCTTGGCCACACCGACCAGCGCATTCATGTTGGCGCCGTCGGTGTACACCTGGCCGCCGTGCTGGTGCACGATCTCGCAGATGCGCACCACGTCTTCCTCGAACACGCCGTGGGTGGAGGGGTAGGTGATCATCAGCGCGGCGAGGCGATCGGAATACTTCTCGGCCTTGGCGCGGATGTCTTCGACGTCGACGTTGCCGTTGCTGTCGCACTTGGTCACGACTACGGTCATGCCGCACATCTGCGCGGAGGCCGGGTTGGTGCCGTGGGCGGATTCGGGAATCAGGCAGATGTCGCGTTGATCGTCGCCACGCGAACGGTGATATGCGCGGATGGCGAGCAGGCCGGCGTATTCACCCTGCGCACCGGAGTTCGGCTGCAGGCTGACCGCGTCGTAGCCGGTGCATTCCACCAGCATGGCTTCCAGCTCGTCGATCAGCTGCTTGTAGCCCTGGGTCTGATCGGCCGGCGCCAGCGGATGGATCTGGCCGAACTCCGGCCACGTCACCGGGATCATCTCGGCGGTGGCGTTGAGCTTCATGGTGCAGCTGCCCAGCGGGATCATGGTGCGATCCATCGCCAGGTCCTTGTCGGCCAGCGAGCGCATGTAGCGCAGCAGTTCGTGTTCGCTGTGGTGCGTGTTGAACACTGGATGCTGCAGGAACGGCGCGTTGCGCTGCAGAGCGGTGGGCAGGGCGTCCGCCGTGCTGGCGTCGACTTCGTCGATGTCGCCCAGCTCCGCGCCGAACAGCTCGGCCAGCACGGCGAGGTCGGCGCGCGTGGTGGTTTCGTCGAGGCTGATGCCGACGGCCTGGCCGTGGATCTGGCGCAGGTTGATGCCCTTGCTCACGGCCTTGGCATGGATGGCGTCGGCATCGACGTTGGTGATGTGCAGCGTGTCGAAGAAGCCGCCGCCGACCGTCAGGCCTGCGTTACGCAGCGCGGCAGCCAGGATGGCGGTGAGGCGATGCGTGCGGCGGGCGATGCGCTGCAGTCCTTCCGGACCGTGATACACGGCGTACATGCTGGCCATCACCGCCAGCAGCACCTGCGCGGTACAGATGTTCGAAGTGGCTTTTTCGCGGCGGATGTGCTGCTCGCGCGTCTGCAGGGTCAGGCGGTAGGCCGGCTTGCCTTCCGTGTCCACCGACACACCGATCAGGCGGCCCGGCATCGAGCGCTTGTAGGCGTCGCGGCAGGCGAGGTAAGCGGCATGTGGGCCGCCGAAACCGAACGGCACCCCAAAGCGCTGGCTGTTGCCGATGACGATGTCGGCGCCCCACGAACCGGGCGAAGCGATCAACGTCAGCGCAAGCAGGTCGGTTGCCACGGCGACGATGCCGCCGCGCGCGTGCACGGCTTCCGCCACGGCGGCGTAGTCGTGGATCTGGCCATAGGTGTTGGGGTACTGCAGCAGCACGCCGAAGCTGTCGACGCTGGAAACTTCCGAAGCGTCGCCAATGTGCAATTCGATGCCCACGCCGTCGGCGCGGGTGTGCAGCACTTCGAGCGTCTGCGGATGCACGTCGTTGGCGACGAAGAACACATTCGACTTCGACTTGGCCGAACGCTTGGCCAGGGTCATCGCTTCGCCGGCGGCAGTGGCTTCATCCAGCAGCGAGGCGTTGGAGATATCCATGCCGGTGAGGTCGGCCACCATGGTCTGGAAGTTGATCAGCGCTTCCATGCGGCCCTGCGAGATTTCCGCCTGGTACGGCGTGTATGCGGTGTACCAGGCCGGGTTCTCGAGGATATTGCGCAGGATGACGTTCGGCGTGAGCGTGCCGGAATAACCCTGGCCGATGAAATTGCGGAACACCTTGTTCTTGCGCGCGATAGTGCGGATCTTCGCCAGCGCTTCTTCTTCCGTCATGCTGCGCGGCAGCGCCAGCGGCTGCTGCGATTTGATCTGGCCCGGCACAATGGCATCGGTCATCGCTTCCAGCGAGCCGTGACCGATCACTTGCAGCATCTGCGCGATTTCGGCGTCGTTGGGGCCGATGTGGCGTTCGATGAAGGCGTGATGGTGCTCGAGTTCGCGCAGCGAGGGAGTGTGGTTCTGGCTCATGGCAAGGGCGTCCGAAAAACGCGTGCAGGCCGCACGCGGGGCGCCCCTCTGTCCTTTTGCCTGAGAGTTTGGAAGCGGGGAAGATCCGCTTCGTGCCCCTTCGGCGCCGGATTCAACCGGTCTCTCCAGAGTCTTGGGTAAATGGCGGTATGGGGCCTGAGCGATTACGGGCGTTGCGCCTTCGGCAGCGGTTCTTGACCGCTTCTCCCACCATGTACGTCAAGCTGCCAATTATACCCTGTACGGGCCTTTGCGCACTGCCGATTGCGATGTGCGAGGAGTAGCCTCTGAGCCCCCAAAGCCGGCCCGCCACCTTGGCGGCAAAAGGCTCGAGAGTCCCCGCCCATGAACAAACCGCCTTTTCGCATCGAGCAGCTCGACCACATCGTGCTGCGTGTCTATGACCTGCCCACCATGCAGGCGTTCTATTGCGACGTACTGGGCTGCACCCTGGAGCGTCGGCAGGATGAGATCGGCCTGGTGCAGTTGCGCGCCGGCCAGTCCCTGATCGACCTGGTCAGCATCGACGGCAAATTGGGCCGCCACGGCGGCGCCGGCCCCGGCACGGAGGGGCATAACGTAGACCATCTGTGCCTCAGCCTGGATGGCTACGACGAGGGCACTATCGTGACGTACCTCAAGGCGCATGGGGTGCACGTTGGCGACATCGGCAGCCGCTACGGTGCCAAAGGCGAGGGGCCTTCGATTTATCTATTTGATCCACAAGGAAACATGGTGGAGCTCAAAGGGCCGCCGGCGCCTTGATGTCGTGCCTTAGGCCCGCTTTCGGGGCAAACGCTTCAAACCGCTGTTCGAAAAAAGCATGTGTCATAGGTCATGAATTTAACTTTTGTGACTGGCGGCTCGCTATAATGGGCGTTCCCCAGGGCACCTGAGTGCGGATCGCCGGGTAGGCGAACTAGACACTCAGGTGTGCGCAGCTCCACGAACGATTCCCCCTCGGCATTCGTGTTCGGTTGCGCTACGGTTTTTGCTTTCACGCGCGGAAGTCCCCGCACACCGTCCGGTGTGTGCCAGGCAGGTCCGGCCGTTCTGGTGCTGGTAGGAGTTTCGCGGATATACCGGTTTCCCCAACCGGCGTGTCCGATCACGGCGAAGGTATTCGCAACGTTGCCCACGGTGTGTCGGCGTTTCGCGCTGGCGCGCGTGGTTGCGTGCGGCCAAGACGACCGGGAAAGGTAGTTCCGCGCTGCCGAGCGCGCTCTCTGTGCCATGGAATTGAAGGCGATTCTTCAACGCATTGCGATCGGCAATGGATATTGCTGCGCAGGCTTGTAGTTTGAGGGTGTCGGTGTGAGTGAATCACAAGCTTCCGCACAGCCGTTCGATGGCGAACAGGCAACGGATTCCACTGCAGTATCGGATCGCGAAGTCGGCGCGTTGCTGAGCGACCTGCCGTCGGCGCATGGTGCATCGCCAACGCAGCCAGGCGTGGAGCCGGCCAGCCTAGGGTATCGCTTGCGCGCCTGGCGCCGGCGCCTGAACGATCCGGCCAAGCGCGCGCGGCGTGCAGCGCGCATTACCCGCCACATTCGCTTTGTCTATTTCGCCCACGTCGACGACGACAGTCTGTTTGGCGAATACCACCACGAACTGGTCACCGCCGAAGTGCTGCTGGACCGCGTGCTTGCCGCGCACGCCTCGGGCATGAAAGCCGTGCATCCGTTCCTGTCCGGCGATGCGGAAGAGCGCTTGTTTACGCGCCCTCAGCGCGGCAGCTTCCACCACGTGACGCCGGAATACATTCGCTGGTATGGCCGTGACGGCATGCGGCGCTCGTTGCCGATGGTACGGGAAGAACTCGCCATCGAACTGATGTACGAATACGCGTATTGCTATGCCGACGCACTCGACGTCGCGACGCGCAATTCCGGCGCACTTGCCCGCACCGACCAGGCTTGGCTGCTGGCGCGCGCCAAAGCTCCCATTACGTGTCGGCCCTTGCATGCCACGGAATTGCAGCAACTGGTCAAAGCGATCGAGGCGGCTCACGACGTGCCACACGGCGATGCGACCGTGAGCAAGGCCAATCGGGAAATCGCACGTCGTGCCGCGGCCATGCTTGGCGCCGTGCTGGACGAGTACGTGGAAACGCCCTTTGCGACACCAGAGCTGGCCCAGGCGTTTGCCGATTTCCACAGTGCGCATTTGCGCCGAGTGGCCACGGCCACCCGCCTCAACGGTTTGCTGCCGATGCCGGTGACTGGCGTACTGGGCTGGTTTTCCGCCAAGCGTGCACGTATCTATGCCGAGGTGCAGGCGCGCCTTGCCGCACGTTGAGCGGCCCCGCATCGCGATGATGCGGGGCCACTGCTGAGCTACAGCGTTATGGGCTTCTCGCCGCTCGACTTGAGCTTGTCGTTGAGCGCAGCCAGATCGTGCTGCTTCAATGCCGTCCACTCGCTGACTGTGGCACTGAGCGTTTGCGATAGCGTTGCGTAGGAAGCTTTTGCATCCTGGCTGGGATCGGCATCCGCACCATCCACCGCACCCATCAGCTTTTCCAGGTTTTCCGACAAGCCGCGCAGGCTGTCGGTGCGGCGCGGTTGCGCGCCGATCATGCCCGCCGATCCTGCGTGCTCGGGCATGCCGGAGAGATCGGAGGTCTTTGTCATCAGCGCCGCGATCTGGTCATGCAGGGCGCCGCTGGCACGTGCCTGGCGCTCGCCCAGCGCCTGCATCAGCTGCTTGGCTTCCGCGGCGGCCTTGGATACGTCGATCGACGCCGCTTCCACCTTGCGAGCCAGCTCGAATTCGCGCTGCATGGCGGCGACGGACACGGTGACGCGCGGATCGGGTTTGATGGTCAGCGGCTGCCGATAGCTGTGCCCATCCGCACTCAGTTCCACCATGTAGTTGCCGGGTGGTGCCCAGATGCCGCCTTCGAAGGGATTGCCGATACCTTCCGGCTTGGCGTAACGCAGGTCCCACACGAAGCGGTGCATGCCCGACGTCGTACGCAGTGCGCTGGGGATGGGGACCCACTCCGGTGCGAATTCAAGCTTGGTCGGATCCAGCATCGGCGCTTTGTCGGTGCTGCTGAAGCTGCGCACTTTGTTGTGCTGGGCATCGAACACAGTCAGCGTAACCGGCCCTTTCACGTGCTCAGGCAGGTTGTAGTCGATGATCGCGCCATCGGGCGGGTTGTCCGCCAGCGGCTCGTCCTTCGGCATGGGCGTGCCGGTGAACAGTGGCATGCGTACACGGATTGCTTCGGCGGGTTTGAACAGGACGGCGGATTGCGCGTTGGCGTTCTCCATCTGGCGCAAGGCGGTGACGTTATCCATGATCCAGAAGCCGCGACCGTGCGTGGCGATCACCAGGTCGTCCTGATGCACGTCGATATCGCGTATCGAGGTGGAAGGCAGGTTCTGCTGCAACGACTGCCAATGCCCACCGTTGTCGAACGACACGAACATGCCTTTTTCCGTGCCGGCATAGAGCAAGCCCTGGTGCGAGGGATCTTCGCGCACCACATTGACGAAGCTGTCCGCAGGAATGCCGTTGTCGATGCGGGTCCAGCTCTTGCCGCCATCGGCCGTGCGGTAGATGTAGGGCGCATCGTCGTCGAGGCGATGACGGTCGATGGCGAGATAAGCGACATCGGGGCTGAAATGCGATAGCTCGATACCGGTCACTTTCGACCAGGGCGTCAATGCCGCGGGCGTAACGTTGCTCCAGTGCGCGCCTTCGTCGCTGGTGCGCCAGACCAGGCCATCGTCGGTGCCGACCCACAACACTTTTGCATCCAGCGGAGACGGCGCGATGGTGTAAATCACGCCGCGTCGCTTGTCCGCGTGATTGTCGTCGGCGGCGGTGGGGGCGTCGAGATTGGCCGGCACGCCCGCATCTTCGCGGGTGAGGTCCGGGCTGATCGGCGCCCAGTGATCGCCGCCGTCCGCGGTACGGAACAGGCGCTGGTTGGCGAAATACAGCACTTTGGTGTTGCGCTTGGAAAACGCCAGCGGCAGCGTCCACGCCGCGCGATAGTGGGCAGCGGGATAGGCCAGGGTCGGGTCGATGTTGCGCACCTGCTCGTTGCGCATGTCGAGCTTGTCGACGCGACCGCCGTAGACGATGTCGTGATCGTCCGGATCGGGCGCGATCATGTCGCTTTCACCACCGGGCGTAAGTTCGTGGAACTGCGTCATAGTGATGCCGTCGCGGCTGCCGCCGCGGCTGGGCAGCGACACGGCGCCGGAATCCTGCTGTGCACCGTAGACCCAGTAGGGGAAGCGGTTGTCGGTGCTGACGTGATAGATCTGCGCAGTGGGCTGGTTGTACCAGCTGCTCCAGGTGGCGCCTCCGTTGAGGGTGATCAGCGTGCCCTGGTCCACGCCGAGAATCTGGCGGTTGGGGTTGGTCGGGTCGATCCACATTTCGTGGAAGTCGTCACCGGTAGGGTCGCCCTTCAGGGCGATGAACTGCTTGCCGCCATCGTCGGAGCGCAGCACGATGGTATTCATCACATACACGCGATCGGCATTCTTCGGATCGACGGTCAGGCGGTTGAAATACCACCCGCGTTGCCAGATGCGCTGATCGCCGGTGACGTGCTTCCAATGCTCGCCGTTGTCGTCGGAACGGTAGAGGCCGCCTTCGCCTTGCGATCCATCGACCAGTGCATAGAGGCGGTCGGGCTGGCTGGGTGCCGCTGCGAGGCCGATGCGGCCCGGGTGAGCCGGAAAGCCATTGCCCTGGATCTGCGTCCAATGCGTGCCGCCGTCATGAGAGACGTATAAGCCGCTGCCCGGTCCGTTGGAGGGCGGATACACGCTCCACGGTGGACGGCGCGTCTGCCACAGCGAGGCATAGATGGTGTTCGGATCGCCCGGCTTGAAAGTCATGTCGATGGCGCCGGTATCGTCGTTCTTGAACAACACCTTGTCCCAATGCTGGCCGCCGTCGGTGGAGCGAAACACGCCGCGTTCGGCGTTCGGGCCGTAGGCGTGGCCGAGCGCGGCCGCGAACACCACTTGCGGATTGCGCGGATCGACCAGGATGCGGCCGATCTGCCGGCTGTCCTCCAGGCCAATGTGGCTCCAGTGCGCGCCGCCGTCGGTGGATTTGTACATGCCATTGCCATGCGCGATATCCGAGCGCATGTCGGCTTCGCCGGAACCTACGTAGACGGTATCCGGCTGCGACGGTGCCAATGCCAGCGCGCCGATCGAGCCGACGTGCTCGCTGTCGAAAATGGGCTGCCAGGTACGCCCCGCATCGTTGGTCTTCCACACGCCGCCGTCGACGGCGCCGAAATAGAAATGCCGGTCATCGCCGGGAATGCCGCTGACCGCCAGTACGCGGCCGCCGCGGAACGGGCCGATCAGGCGCCAGTGCAGGGATTGGAACAGCGAAGGGTCGACAGTGGCATGCGCGGCAAAGGCGCTGCTGAGGCCCAGGGCGAACAAGACGAAACGGGACAGGCGCACGGGACGTAGCTCTTGGTAATGAGGGGCGTTCGTCTTCCTCCCATGCCGAGTGCGGGAGTCCGGGCAAAACCCATCCCCATTCGCCTCCGTAGTTGGCACGAGAGAGGCGCATTCCTTTGATGTCCCGCGCGTTGGGGGGAGGAAGTCGTCCGCGCAATGTAACGCAATCGGCTGGCCCGCTCGCGCCTGGCGTGCCGCATTGGCCGGGTAAACCGATGGCATATGGTCAAGCGAGTCTCGCTTGCGCGATAACATCCGATTAACTTGTCTCTGCCCGGAACCCGCATGTTGTCTTTTCGCCGTGCTTCCTTGCCGTTTGC
Source organism: Dyella mobilis (assembly GCF_016904945.1). Lineage (GTDB taxonomy): Bacteria > Pseudomonadota > Gammaproteobacteria > Xanthomonadales > Rhodanobacteraceae > Dyella_B > Dyella_B mobilis. The sequence continues at coordinate 665,312 of NZ_JADIKF010000040.1, read as the reverse complement.
TTTGCTGATGGCGCTGGTTTCCTGGTCCACCCATGCGCAGTCGGCCCAGGACACGCAGCCGGCCGGCGATCAGAACGCCGTCAAAGCCACCAAGCTGCCTGAGATCAACGTGCACGCCGATGACTGGCGAAAGTATCTCAAGGCCAAGTTGCAGTATCAGATGCCCGAGGTGGATGGCCCCAAGATCACCGTGACCAAGAAGACCACGGTGACTCATCTGGAAAACCAGCCCACCGTGATCGGCAACAACCTCAATCAGGCGCTGGCGCGTACGCCGGGCGTGCTGGTTTCCGAACAGCCAACGCCCACGCAGTTCAATTTCAGCTATCGCGGCATCGGCAACCCGCAGGAATCGGAATTCGTGCTGGTGATGCAAGACGGCATTCCGATGGAAGGCGACTGGATCGGCTTTCCCACGCTATATGCCTTTCCGATGACGCAGAGCCTGTCGGAAGTGCAACTGATCCGCGGCGGCTCGAGTCTGTTGTACGGCCCCGAACCCGCACCGGTGATCAACTTGGTGTCCAAGCGCCCCGCACCCGGCACGCCGCTGACGGTAAGCACCGAAAACGTGGTGGGAGAACACGGCCTGTTTTCCAGCTACAACGTGATCGAGCGCAACCAGGGCGCATGGGCGTTCCGTGCTGATGCGGGTTATGTGCACAGCGACGGCACGCGTGCCAACGACGGTTCGCAGAACCGCCAGGCCGATCTGTATCTGGCGTACAAGCCGGACGAGCATCAGCAATGGTGGATGGATTTCCACGCGATCAGCGCCGTCTCCGGCGATCCGGGCCGCCTGAGCTACACGCAATGGCAGCAGGATCCGCGTACCGTCACCACGCCGTACAATCGCGACTGGGTCAATCGCGATCAGCTGGTGCTCGGCCACACGCGCGAGTTCGGCGATCGCTGGTCGCTGGAAGCCAAGCTGTGGTTTACCTATCAGGATCTGGTCAGCCGGGCGGCGAAAGCATCGTTGCCAGGACAGCCGCTGCCATCGAGCACCACGCTGCAGGATGAAGCCTTCCGCACCTACGGTGCCGACGTGCGCCTGCGCAAGAACTGGGGGCAGGGCAATGCGTTGACCGTGGGCACCGTGTTGTTCCGCGGCAACGATCCGTTCCGTCAATGGAGCAGCCCCGACCTGATGGTGGCGCGCGACGATCACGACGGCACGCCGGTACTGAACCAGCGTCGCAGCTCGCAATACGAATCGCTGTTTGCGGAGAACGTGTTCCGCCTGCCGTATCGCATTCACATCGTGCCGTCGGTGCGCCTGGAGCACGAGCGCATTGCGGTGGACGAAACGGTGCGCCCGCCGTTCCTGACGCGGCCCTACATCCACGAAGCCGATGGTCGCCATTTGCCGCTATTCGGCTTGGGACTTGGCAACGATTTCGGCCATGGCAACGAAACCTATTTCAATGTGTCGCAGGGTTGGCGCCCGTTGCGTTATTTCGATATCGCTTCGCCTTTCAGCAACCTGGTGCCCGGACACGCGGCGCAGCTTTCCAAATCGTTGTCGTGGGAAGCCGGTGTGCATGGCGCGCCGGTCACCGGGCTGTATTACGACGTGAGCCTGTACTGGATCGATTTCAGGAACCGCCTGGAAACGCAATACATCAACGCCATCGATACGATCGAAGTCAATACGGGCGACACCCGCAGCCGCGGCCTGGAAGGCCAGCTCGACTACGATTTCTTCGCGCGCACGTCGCTGGCGAGCGAAGGCCAGCATCTGGAAAGCTTCGTCAATGTCAGCCTGCTCAACGCCACCTTCACGGGCAGCGCCATTCCGGGGCAGGTCGGCAAGACGCCGGCGTTCTCGCCTTCTTACCTGGTCAAGACCGGCGTGACCTGGCGCGACGAGCACGTGAAATTGAGTCTTACCGCGGTATCTTCGGCGGCGCAGTATTGGCAGGATTCCGATCAGGCCTACGGCAGCGGCCAGACTTACATGCCGGCGCGCATTCCCGCCTATACCGTGGTGGATGTCGCGTCGGACTGGCAGTTGAATCGCTCGCTGCGCCTGCTGGCGGGCATCAGCAATATCGGCAACCGGCATTATTTTGACCGCGTCTGGCAGAACGGCCTGGAGCCGGCGTTCGGCAGGACCTGGTACACGGGGTTCGCACTGAGCTACGACTGATTCGCGGCAATGTGTGGGGTGGAAGGCAGGGAAGCTCTCGCGTTACATCGTTTCCTTTGATTGTGGGGGTTTCACGTGTCGACACACTCTTACCTTCGGTCCCTCTCAGCGCTCGCCATTGCATGCCTGCTAAGCAGTGCGCTGCCTTCGTACGCGGCGATGCCTGCCGCGACAAACGGCGCAACGAGCAGCGCGCTCGAATGGCGCCTGGTCGGCCCCTTCCGTGGCGGCTGGGCCACCATGGCTGCTGGCGATCCCACGCGGCCGGATACGTTCTACATCGGTACCGCCGGTGGTGGCGTATGGAAAACCGACGATGCCGGGCGCACCTGGCAACCCGCTTTTGATAACGTGCCGGCGGCGCCGATCGGCGCCATCGCGGTGGCACCATCGGACCCGAACGTGATTTATGCCGGCTCGGGCCAGGTGGCGGCACGTTACGACGTGGCCGCAGGCAATGGCATGTATCGCTCTGGCGATGGCGGCAAAAGCTGGCAGCACATCGGCTTGACACAGAGCAAGCACATCGGTGCGGTGCTGGTAAACCCGCACGATGCCAACACGCTGTTGGTGGGTGTGCTGGGCCATTATTTCGGGCCGAACAAAGAGCGTGGCGTCTATCGTTCCACCGATGGCGGCAAGACCTGGACGCAAACCTTGTCGATCGATGCCGATACCGGCGTGGTGGATCTGAAAGCCGATCCGGCCGATCCCAATATCGTGTATGCGGCCGCCTGGCAGGTGCGCAATTATCCGTGGCTGTCGTATTTCCAGCCGAATGCCGGACCCGGCAGCGGCTTGTACAAATCCACCGACGGCGGCCTTACCTGGAAGCGGATCAGCGGCAACGGCTGGCCGACCGGCACGCTGGCGCGCATCGGCATTGCCACCGCAAGCGGCCATCGCATTTATGCGGTGGTGAATTCGGCCAAGCCACGTGGTGACAGCGGCTTGTACCGCTCCGACGATGGCGGTGCGAGCTGGCAGGCGGTAAGTCGCGAATCCTGGCTGCCCAACGACTATTTCAGCCGGATCACGGTCGATCCGCAGAATCGCGATCGCATCTATTCGGCGGGGCAATCGATCCGTCGCTCCGACGATGGCGGCAAGCATTGGGAAATCTTCAAGGGCGCGCCCGGCGGCGACGACTATCATTTCCTGTGGATCGACCCGCGCAACTCGCAGCGCATGATTGCGGCAAGCGACCAGGGCGCAGTCGTCACCGTCAACGGCGGCAACAGCTGGAGCAGTTGGTACAACCAGCCTACCGGGCAGTTCTACCACCTCGCCACTGACGATCGATTCCCCTACTGGATTTATTCCGGTCAGCAAGATTCCGGCACGGTAGGCATCGCCAGCCGCAGCGACTACGGCGCGATTTCCTATCGCGACTGGCGCCCGGTGGGTGGCGATGAGCGCGATTACGATGTGCCGTATCCAGGCAACGCCGATATCGTGTTCGGCTCCGGTCTCGGCGGGCGCGTGTCGCGCTGGGATCGCCTGACCGGCGTGGTGCAGAACGTGACGCCGTGGCCGGTCAACAGCTATGGCCAGCGTCCCACCGATTTCAAATACCACTACACCTGGATCACGCCGATTGCCTTTTCGGCCAAGGCCCCGTATGCCTTGTATCTGGGGGCGCAGGTGCTTTTCCGCACCACCGATCAGGGCCAGCACTGGGAAGTGATCAGCCCCGATCTCAGCGCGAAAAAGCCGGGAGCCACCGGTTGTGACGGCAACCCCGATGCACAGCAGGCGCGCGATTGCGGCTATGGCGTGATCTACAGCATTGCGCCGTCGCCTTTCAGCAATGACGAAATCTGGATTGGTACCGACGATGGTTCCGTCCAGCTCACCCGCGATGGCGGCAAGAACTGGCAGAACGTCACACCGAAGGATCTGCCCAAGTGGGGCATCGTCAGTTCGCTGGATCTTTCCGCGCTGCAGGCGGGGACAGCGTATGCCGCGGTAGACAATCATCGCCAGGACGATTTCCACCCGCACGTGTGGCGGACGCACGACTACGGAAAGACCTGGACGGATATTTCCGCGGGACTGCCGCAGGACGATTTCGTGAGCGTTGTGCGCGCCGATACGCAGCGCGAAGGCCTGCTGTTTGCCGGCACCGATCGCGGTGTGTTCGTGTCGCTCGACGACGGCGCGCACTGGCAATCGCTGCAGCGCAATCTGCCCACGGCATGGGTGCGCGACCTGCTGATCCACGGCGACGACCTGGTGGCCGGCACGCAGGGCAGGGCGATCTGGATCCTCGACGACATCACTCCGCTGCGCCAAGCCGGCGCTTATGCAGCCCGCAAGACCGCGTTGTATACCCCGGCCGACGCCATTCGCGTGCGCGCCAATGAAAATCGCGACACGCCACTGCCTCACGACGAACCGCTGGGCGAGAATCCTCCAGCCGGCGCCATCATCGACTATCAGCTGGCCAGCGCAGCCAAAGAACCGGTAACGCTGGATATCCTGGATGGCGACGGCAAGACCGTGCGTCATTTCTCCAGTGCAGACAAACAGGAACAACTGCCCGCCGAGCGCTATTTCCAGAAGGGTTGGCTCGGTTCGCCGCAGACGCTGGGTACGGCTGCAGGCATGCATCGCTTCGTGTGGAATCTGCGTTATCCACGCCCTGAAGCACTGCTCTACGGCTATAGCATCGCGGCCACCTGGGATTCGGATACGCCGCTTACGCCGGAAGGCCCGCTGGTATTGCCTGGCAAATACCAGGTGGTGTTGACCGTCGATGGCAAGTCGTATCGGGCGCCGCTGAACGTGGTGATGGATCCGCGTGTCACGGCCGATCAGCACGCGCTTGCCGATGGCTTGGCGTTCTCGCGCGAGGTAGGCGATGCGCTGCAGCGGATGTGGCAGGCGCATGGCGAAGTGGAAGGGGTGCGCGATCAGCTCGATGAAGCTGACAAGAAGCTCGGCAACGATGCATCGCGTGCGGCCCTGCGCGCCGACCTGGATGCCTTCCGCAAGAAGACCGATCCGCTGGTTTCCGGCGACGGCGAAGCGTCCACCAACCTGGAAGCGATGAACGATGCGCTCACCGCCATCGCCACCGACGTGGAAGGCGCCGACCGTGCACCTACCGATGGCCAGCGTCAGGCTTTTGCCGAATACCAGGCCAACCTCGACAAGGCGACGGCTTCCTGGCAGTCCTTGCGCGACAAGGATCTGCCGGCACTCAATCAGCGCCTGCGCGGTGCAGGCATGAAAGCGATCGCGGTACCGGCGGCCAACCAGATTCACGCCGATGCGCCGGTCGATTCCGACGATGTTCCCTGAGGTATCCATATTGCGCTGCACGACCTCGAAGGCGGTCGTGCACGCGCAACGAAAACGCTAACGAACACCGGCGCTGGCGTGTTTGTGACAAAGCACGGTCAGCGCCGTCATGTTGCGCAGCAGTAATCATCAGGAAAAGATCGCCCTCGGCGTTCCTGGATTTTGGGCTACAGTCGCGGCGTTGCCAACGCGATGGATTTTGTTGTCCCGATTTCACCGTGGGAGACGATCATGACTGTCGTGCCTGAGGCTGTAGCGGCGTCCGGGGGAAAGACGTCGGGATGGTTGGCGAGGGATCGCATCATCGCCGGACCGCGCTTCAATCGCTGGCTGGTGCCGCCGGCTGCGTTGGCCATCCATCTGTGCATCGGCATGGCTTACGGTTTTTCCGTGTTCTGGCTACCGATGAGCAAACTCGTACCCGGTGCGCCCAGTTGCGCAGGCATGGGCTTTTTCGGGCAGCTGTTTGCAACGTCGTGCAATTGGACGGTGCCTGCGGTCACGCACATCTTTGAAACCTTTATCGCCATGTTGGGTATTTCGGCGGCGATCTGGGGTGCCTGGCTGGAGCATGCCGGACCGCGCAAAGCGGGCTTTATCGCGGCGCTATGTTGGGGCGGCGGCCTGGTGATCGGCGGTATCGGCGTGTCGATGCACCAGTTGTGGCTGGCCTTTCTCGGTTGCGGCGTGCTTGGCGGGGTCGGGCAGGGGCTGGGCTACATCACGCCGGTGTCCACCCTGATCAAATGGTTTCCGGATCGCCGCGGCCTGGCAACCGGCTTCGCCATCATGGGTTACGGCGGCGGCGCGATGATCGGCGCGCCGATCGCGGTGGCGCTGATGGCGCGCTTTGCGAACGGCGAAGTAGCCGGTGTAGCCAGCACGCTGATGGTGATGGGCGTGTTGTATTTCGTGGCCATGTCGGCTGGTGCGTTCGGCTTCCGCGTACCGCCCAATGGCTGGACTCCGCTTGGCTGGACCGCGCCTGCCGCTGCCAGCAAGCTGATTACCGGCCGTCACGTGCACTTGAACCGCGCCTGGAAAACGCCGCAGTTCTGGATGATCTGGATCGTGCTGTGCATGAACGTCACCGCCGGTATCGGCGTGATCTCGATGGCCAGCCCGATGTTCCAGGAGGTGTTCGGCGGCCGTTTGCTCGGCCTGGATGCGGCGACGACTCTCACTACGGCGCAAAAGGCGGCAATAGCGGCTTCCGCGGCGGGACTGGTCGGCCTGATCAGCCTGTTCAACAGCCTGGGGCGGATTTTCTGGGCCTCCACTTCGGATTTTCTCGGCCGTAAACGAACGTACATCGTGTTCTTCGTGCTGGGCATCCTGCTCTATTGCAGCTTGCCGACGCTTGGGCACGCCGGGCTGGCCGGCATGTTTGTGATTGCCGTGTGCGTCATCATTTCCATGTATGGCGGCGGCTTCTCCACCGTACCGGCTTACCTGGCCGACATCTTCGGTACACAAATGGTCGGCGCCATTCACGGGCGCTTGCTTACGGCATGGTCGGTGGCGGGTATTGCGGGGCCGTTCCTGATCGCCGCGGTGCGCCAGGCGCAGCTCGACGCCGGCGTGGCCAAGAACCTGGTGTATGACCGCACGCTGTATATCCTTGCCATCTTGCTGATTGTCGGCCTGATCGCCAACTTGCTGGTCAAGCCGGTCAAGGAAGCGCACCATATGACCGATGAGGAGCTCGAGCACGAGCGCTCGCTGCAGCATGAGGCGCCTCACGTCTCGGCCAACGCCAGCCAGGCGGCACGCGGTGGTTTCGGCCTGGTAGGCATCGTCGCTTGGGCGCTGGTGGGCATTCCCTTCCTGATCGGAGTGTGGATAGCCCTGAGCAAGGCCGCAGCACTGTTCTAAGGTTGATATCGATCATGAAGCCTGCCAAGAACATCGCCCAGTTGCCGCCGATCGACGACGCACTCCGCGATGCGGTTCTGCACGTCACAGCCCGGTTGAAAGATCAGCCGGGCGCGTTGCTGCCGGTGCTGCACGGTATCCAGGAGGCGGTCGGCTACGTGCCCGAGGTGGCCGTGCCGCTGATCGCGCGCGAGATGAATCTTTCGCGTGCCGACGTACACGGCGTGGTGTCTTTCTATCATTTCTTTCGCACGCGTCCCGCCGGGCGGCGGGTTCTTTACCTGTGCCGCGCCGAATCCTGCCAGGCGATGGGCGCAGCCAAGCTCGAGCAACACGTCAAGCAGCGGCTCGGTGTGGATTTTCATCAAACCACCGCCGACGGCGCTTACACGCTGGAGCCGGTGTACTGCCTAGGCAACTGCGCGTGCTCGCCTGCGTTGATGATCGATGACGAATTGAAAGGCCGCGTGACGCCGGAGAGTTTTGACGCCTGGCTGGCGACGGAGAAGACATGACGACCACGGTCTATGTGCCTCGCGACGCCAGCGCCTCGTCCCTGGGAGCGGATGCGGTTGCCAAGGCGATCGAAACCGAAGCCGCTGCACGCAAGCTGGATGTGCAACTGGTGCGCAACGGTTCGCGCGGCTTGTACTGGCTGGAACCGATGGTGGAAGTGGATATCGGCGGGCGGCGCGTGGCTTACGGTCCCGTGCAGGCAGGCGACGTGTCGGCACTGTTCGACGCCGATTTTCTTCGCGGTGGCGAAGACGTGCTGGCGCTCGGCCCCACGGAAGACATTCCCTGGTTGAAGAGCCAGCAGCGCCTCACGTTTGCGCGCGTCGGCATCGTGGATCCGCGCAGCCTGGACGACTATCGCGCACGTGGCGGCTATCTCGGGCTGCAGGCGGCCCTCAAGATGACTTCGGCCCAGATCGTGCAGGCCGTTACCGATTCGGGTTTGCGCGGTCGTGGCGGTGCGGCGTTTCCGGCGGGCATCAAGTGGAAGACCTGCCTCGAGGCCGTGGCAGAGCAGAAATACATCGTGTGCAATGCCGACGAAGGCGATTCGGGTACGTTCGCCGACCGGATGGTGATGGAAGGCGATCCGTTCGTGCTGATCGAAGGCATGACCATCGCAGGGTTGGCCGTTGGCGCCAGCCGGGGCTATATCTATTTGCGCATCGAATACCCGCTTGCGCAGCGCGCTTTGCAGGCAGCGATCGAAGCGGCTACCGCCGCGGGCTATCTGGGTGACGACGTTTGCGGCAGCGGCAAGGCTTTTCACCTGGAAGTGCGGATGGCTGCCGGCGCCTATATCTGCGGCGAAGAAACCTCGTTGCTGGAAAGCCTGGAGGGCAAGCGCGGGCAGGTCCGTTTCAAGCCGCCGCTACCGGCGATCCAAGGGTTGTTCGGCAAACCTACGGTGATCAACAACGTCGTTACCTTGGCGACGGTGCCAATTATTCTCGAGCGCGGTGCGACGTTCTACCGCGACTACGGCAGTGGCCGTTCGCGCGGCACCATTCCGTTGCAATTGGCGGGCAACGTGAAGCGCCCGGGGTTGGTCGAGCGGGCTTTCGGTCTGACGTTGCGCGAACTGGTCGAAGACTGCGGAGGCGGCACGGCAAGCGGGCGCCCGGTGCGCGCGGTGCAGGTTGGTGGACCGTTGGGTGCTTACATCCCGGCCTCGCAACTGGATACGCCGATCGACTACGAAGCCTTCGCGGCCATCGGCGGCATGGTCGGGCATGGCGGCGTGGTGGTCTTCGACGATAGCGTCGACATGGCTGCACAAGCGCGTTTTGCGATGGAGTTCTGCGCGATCGAATCGTGCGGCAAATGCACCCCGTGCCGGATCGGCTCCACCCGCGGGGTGGAAGTGATCGATCGCATGCTGGCTGGCGATGCGGACCAGCGCGAGCGCGACGAGGTGCTGCTGCGCGACCTGTGTCAGACGATGGTGGCCGGATCGCTGTGTGCTCTGGGTGGCATGGCGCCGTTTCCCGTATTGAGCGCGCTGGATCATTTTCACGAAGATTTTGAGGGCGAAGCGCGGCGGATTGCGCAGTGACGGTGCAATCGTGACGTTTTTGCCATCATCCCCGCAAAAATCGAATCGCGCTTTTCACGTTAACGACGCGATGGATTGAGGAGGTAGTGGATCATGCTGTCCATCGTCGACATCGACCGCGGCACACCCGAGATCAAATCCGAAACGCTGGTGACGTTGGACATCGATGGCCGCAGCATCAGGGTGCCTGAAGGCACGTCGGTCATGCGCGCCGCTGCCCAGGCCGGCATCGCCATTCCCAAGCTGTGCGCCACCGACATGCTGGAAGCCTTCGGTTCCTGCCGCCTGTGCCTGGTCGAGATCGAAGGGCGCAAAGGGTATCCGGCGTCGTGCACCACGCCGGTGGCCGAGGGCATGAAGGTGAGCACGCAAAGCGTCAAGTTGGCCGAAATCCGTCGTGGCGTGATGGAGCTGTACATCTCCGATCATCCGCTCGACTGCCTGACTTGTCCGGCCAATGGGCATTGCGAATTGCAGGACATGGCCGGGGTAGTGGGTTTGCGCGAAGTGCGCTATGGCTATGACGGAAAGAACCACGTTTACGCCAAGTCCGCTCAAGGCGAAGCCAATCCGCTCTTCGCGGCGAAGGACGAATCCAATCCCTATTTTGCTTTTGATCCTTCCAAATGCATCGTCTGCTCGCGCTGCGTGCGCGCTTGCGACGAAGTACAGGGTACGTTTGCGTTGACCATCCAGGGGCGCGGCTTCGAGTCGAAGGTGGCGGCCAGCCAAGACAACCGTTTTCTCGATTCCGAATGCGTGTCCTGCGGTGCTTGCGTGCAGGCCTGTCCCACGGCCACGTTGTCGGAAAAATCGCTGATCGACCGCGGCCAGGCCGAACACAGTGTCGTGACGACGTGTGCCTATTGCGGCGTAGGCTGCAGCTTCCGTGCCGAGATGAAAGGCGAGGAAATCGTGCGCATGGTGCCTAACAAGGATGGTCATGCCAATCACGGCCATTCCTGCGTCAAGGGGCGTTTTGCGATCGGCTACGCCTCTCATCCGGAGCGCATCACCACGCCCATGATCCGGCGCAAGATCAGCGACCCTTGGCGCATTGCGAGCTGGGAAGAAGCCATTGCGCACGCGGCCAGCGAGTTCAAGCGCCTGCAGGCCCAATACGGCAAATTCGCGATCGGCGGCATCACCTCTTCGCGCTGCACCAATGAAGAGACCTACCTGGTGCAGAAGCTGGTGCGCGCCGCTTTCGGCAACAATAACGTCGATACCTGCGCACGCGTCTGTCATTCGCCGACCGGTTACGGCCTCAAGTCGACCATGGGCGAATCGGCTGGCACGCAGGACTTTGATTCGGTCGAGCATACCGACGTGGTGCTGGTGATCGGCGCCAATCCCACCGATGCACACCCGGTCTTCGGTTCGCAGATGAAACAGCGGCTGCGTGCCGGCGCCAAATTGATCGTGGCCGATCCGCGCCGCATCGATCTGGTGCGTACGCCGCACATTCAGGCCGATTTCCACCTCAAGCTCAAGCCGGGCACCAATGTCGCACTGCTCAATGCGCTGGCCCACGTGATCGTGACGGAAGGCCTGGTCGATGAGGCTTTCGTCGCCGAACGCTGTGAGCCCGCGGCGTTCGAGAAGTGGCGGACCTTCGTCGCCCAGGACAAAAACAGTCCTGAAGCGATGGCGGCCGAAATCGGCGTATCCGCCGAATTGTTGCGCGGCGCGGCGCGGCTATATGCCACCGGCGGCAATGCTGCGATTTACTACGGGCTTGGCGTCACCGAGCATTCGCAAGGCTCCACCGCGGTGATGGCGATCGCCAATCTGGCGATGGCGACGGGCAACATCGGCCGCGCCGGCGTGGGCGTGAATCCGATGCGCGGCCAGAACAACGTGCAGGGTTCTTGCGACATGGGGTCGTTCCCACATGAATTTCCCGGCTATCGGCACGTTGGCGACGCCAAGGTGCGCGGCTCGTTCGAGGCCGATTGGGGCGTGCCCTTGCACGATGAACCCGGCCTGCGCATTCCCAACATGTTCGAGGCGGCCCTGGATGGCAGCTTCAAGGGGCTGTATCTGGAAGGTGAGGACATCGCGCAGTCGGATCCGAACACCCAGCACGTCACGGCTGCACTGGAAGCCATGGAATGCGTGGTGGTGCAGGATCTGTTTCTCAACGAGACGGCCAAATACGCACACGTATTCCTGCCTGGCAGCTCGTTCCTGGAAAAGGACGGCACCTTCATCAATGCGGAGCGGCGCATTTCCCGGGTACGCAAGGTGATGGCGCCGAAGGGGCGTTATGCGGATTGGGAAGTGACCCAGTTGCTGTCCAATGCCATGGGCTACCCGATGCACTACGCGCATCCCTCGCAAATCATGGACGAGATCGCACGGTTGACGCCGACCTTCCAGAGCGTGAGCTTCGACAAGATCGACCAGCTTGGCTCGATCCAGTGGCCTTGCAACGAGCAGCACCCGGAAGGAACGCCGATCATGCACGTGGGCGAGTTCGTGCGCGGCAAGGGGCGCTTCATGCTGACCGAGTACGTGCCGACCACGGAGAAGGTCAATGCCGAGCACCCGCTGATCCTTACCACCGGCCGGATTCTCAGCCAGTACAATGTCGGTGCGCAGACACGTCGCACCGCGAACGTGATGTGGCACGACGAGGACCGGCTGGAAATTCATCCGCACGATGCAGAAGAGCGCGGCATCAAGGAAGACGATTGGGTCGGCATCGAAAGCCGTGCCGGACAGACTGTGTTGCGCGCGCGGATTTCCGAGCGCATGCAGCCGGGCGTTGTCTACACCACCTTCCATTTTCCCGGCTCCGGCGCCAACGTCATTACTACCGAAAATTCCGATTGGGCCACCAACTGCCCCGAATACAAGGTCACCGCCGTGCAAGTGACGCGCGTCGACCAGCCTTCGACGTGGCAGCAGCGGTACCGGGCCTTCTCCCACGAACAGCAGGCGCTCCTGGATGCTGCCGAAATGCCCTGAACCCTCGGCCGAGGGCCGAGGTTACGTCATGCGCCGCGTCGATCGTTATCGTCACGGCGAGCTGGAACATTTGAGCGACGAAATCGCCGAAGAAGTGCCCGTTGCCATGATCTACGACGACGTGCCGTTTGCGGTGATGATGGTGACACCGCTGGATCTGGAAGACTTCGCGCTCGGTTTTTCGCTTAGCGAAGGCTTGATCAGTACGTCGGCCGAACTGACGTCGGTTGAAGTGCATCCGCGGCTGGAAGGCGTCGAACTGGCCATGCGCGTGGCATCGGACAAGCTTGCGCAGCGCATCGGCAGCAGCGGCGAGCGATTGCTGCCGGGGCGCAGCGGCTGCGGTCTGTGCGGTGCGCGCCTGCTGGAAGATGCCGTGCGTCACCCGGCGCCGGTGGGCCCCGGTCCCCGTATTGCGCCGGCCGCGTTGGCGCGGGCGCTGGAAGCGCTGGGCGCCGCGCAACCGGTCAACAGCGAAACCGGATCGGTGCATGCGGCCGCGTGGGTGCGCGTCGATGGCAGCATCGCGCTGGTTCGCGAAGATGTCGGCCGGCACAATGCCTTGGACAAGCTGATCGGTGCGATGGTCAAGGCGCAGATCGATCCCGAACGAGGCTTTCTGTTGGTGACCAGCCGCGCGAGCTACGAAATGGTGACCAAGGCGGCGAGTGCCGGTATTACCCTGATGGCGGCCATCTCGGCGCCGACGGCGCTGGCGATACACCTGGCCGAAAGCACCCGCCTGACGTTGATCGGTTTTGCCCGTGCCGGCAGCTATGTCGTGTACACGCATCCGCAGCGGTTGCTGCAGGTGACAGGAGTCAATCCGTGAACGTCGAACGTCTGGTGGCGATGGTCAACGATATCAGTCGCTACTTCAGTGCCGAATCCGATCAGGCGGCAGGTGTGGCCGGTGTCGCCGATCACCTGAAGCGCTTCTGGGAGCCCGGCATGCGCAAGCAGATCGTGGCGCATCTGGCCGGCGGCGGCGAAGGCCTGGAGCCTTTGGCGAAGATGGGGGTCGAGCGCCTGGCGGAGATTGATCGCAAGACGATCGCCGGGTAATGCTCATCGTGGCCAATAGCGAATCGCGGTGCTCGGCAACTGGATGGCGAGTGTTTCCGGCAGGTGCTGATCGGGCGGTGCCGTAACCCATAGCCGCGCCCGACCGCAGCGCAATCCGAGCTGGGTGATGCGGTCGTCGCGGTGGCGCACTTCCACCGATGCGATGATGGCATCCGGTGGCGCTTTATTCGTATCGGCGATGCGAATCGCGGAAGGGTCGATCATCCAGTCGACCTCGATGGCGCTGGGTTTCTCGGTCTCCAGCGGAAACGAAATGCCGCCTTCGGGCCAGACGAGCCGCGCTGCGTCGCCGGCCTGATCGATGCGCCCGCGATGCACGTTGCGGTATCCGAGCAGACGCGCCGCTGCGCCGCTCACCGGCGATGCATAGACGGTGTCCGGCGTGCCGATCTGGATGATGCCGCGTCCGTGCATCAGAACCAGCCGATCGGCGACCGCCGCCAAATGCGGATCGTGGCTGACTGCCAGTGTAGGAATGCCGAATTCGTGCACTTCGGCGATCAACTCCGCGATCACGTCGTCTCGCGTCACCGGATCGAGCGCAGAGGTGGGTTCGTCCAGCAGCAGCAACTGCGGCCGTCGAGCCATGGCCCGGGCCAATGCAACGCGCTGCTGCTGCCCGCCCGACAACGTGGCCGGATAACGCTCGGCGCATTCCGCTACGTGTACGCGTTCAAGCCATTGCATGGCCTGCTGGCGCCGCTGCGGACCGCGCAGCGAGAAGGCCACGTTTTGCCAGGCATTCAGGTGAGGGAACAACGCGTAGCCTTGCGGCAGATAGCCCACGGCGCGGTGCTGAGCGGCCATTCCGTCGAAGGGCTCGCCTCGTGCCGGCGCCAATCCAGCGATGGCTCGCAGCAACAGCGATTTGCCTTCGCCGCTGGCGCCAAGCAGTACGGTGAAGCCTTCGACGTCAAAGGCGGCATCGAGGGCAATCGGTTCCTGGATGTGATAGTCGATGCGCATCAGATCAGCTGCCTGCGCCGCGCGGCGAGCCCGAGCACCAGCGGTAGCGGCATTGCGACCAGGAAGAACACCCATAGCAGCGGGTAGACCGCGCTCAGGCCAATGTCCTGCAGATTCACCCACAGCTTCACCGGAATACCCTGCGGGTAATAAGCCACGATCAATACCGCGCCGAACTCGCCCAGGGCACGCACCCAGGCCAGCGCAATGCCGGCGGCAAGTCCGAGTCGCGCCAGCGGCAGGCTGACGTGCAGGAAGCTGCGCCACGGCGAATGACCCAGGGTGAGGGCGATCTGCTCCAGCTCGCGCGGCACACCCTCGAAAGCGGCGCGGGCGGCAATCACGTAATAAGGCAGCGCACTGTAGAACTGCGCCATCACGAAAGCGGATGCGGAGTTGGTCAGCACCAGTCCTGCGCGTTCAAGCAGGCTGCCGGCCGGGCCGTACGGTCCGTACATCGTCGCCAGCAGGAGACCCAGTGCGAGGGGAGGGGTCAGCAAGGCAAGCAGCAGCAGCGCGTCGATCAGCCATTTGCCGCGCATTGGGTAACGCGCCAGCCACCAGGCCAGCGGCGTGCCCAGGATGATGATCAGGATCAGCGCGGTCAGGCTGTAGACGAGCGAAATGGCCACTGCGCTGCCATCGCCATCGGCAAAGCCGAAACTGCGCCAATGCGTCGCGAGCACGAGGCCGAAAAACGGTGCCGCCAGCAGCAGCAAAGTCACGACACTCATCAGCGCGGGCGCGCGGAGTTTGCGCGATGACGTATTCACCCGATGAACATCCAGGGTTGCCGCGTGCCTTGCCCGCTCTCCCTGTGCACATGAGGCAAGGCCTGTCCATCGCAAGGTTTGAAAAGCCCGCGTCGAATCACAGCGCGTTTCCGCGCGGCGGGCTGTAACCATGATCGCGGAACAAAGCCTGTCCCTGTGCGCTTTGCAGGAGCGCTACAAAGTCGCGCGCCAGTTGCGGTTGCCGGGCATCGCCAAGCACGGCGGCGTAGAACACCAGCGGCTGCACCTTGAGGGTTTTGCCGTTGTCCAGCTTGATGGCGGCGCGGTCGTACCATGGACCCTGCATGGCAGGGTCGCCGAGATTGATCTCGTCGGGCAGGCTGATGGTCGGCAGATGATGCGATTGCGCTGCGCTGAGGTAGCTGATGGCGGCATCGATCTGGCCGGCTTCAAGTCGCGACATCAGGGACGCTTCGGTGAAAATCTGCGCGGGATTCTGCGGCGCGCCGGCGATCTTCTGCAGCAAATCGGGGCGATGGTAATAGTCGGCGGCCAGTTGCAAGGTCAGCAGTACGTTGGCGCCTTGAGGATCGACCGCCGGATCGGTGCGGCCCAGGCGCAATCCGGGCTCGCTCAGCACGTCGTACCAGTTTTTTCTGCCTTGGGCGGCCGCGCTGAAGTCGGCCGCGAAGCGGCTGTGCGGGCTGTAGCTGATCACCATCTGTGTACTGGCTACGGGTACGGCCTGGGTCACCATGCCGGCCTGTTTCAACAGCTGCATGGGCCCGGGCGTGATGGCCACGAATACGTCCGCCTGCAACTGATGGGACGCCAGCAAGCGCGCCAAGGCGTAGGAGCCCTGGCCGATGCCCTGATAGGCGGCGTGATGAGCCTGCGCAAACGACGGGCCGGCAGAGCCGTCCATGACCACCCCCATCGAGCCGGCGTAGGCCACGCGCAATACCGGGCTGTCGGCAGCCAGGGAACTGGTAAAGACAAAGGCGGCGGCCAGCAAGGTGACCAGGCGCTTGGCGATGCTCACGATGCTTCTCCCTCGGAAGATTTGTGCAAGCGCTTGCGCGCGCTGTCGCGGACGTCCACATCGAACAGCAATTGCAGCTCGTCGCCATCCGGTAACGGCAGACTGAATTGCAGGCCATCGCGTGACGGCAGGCGTACGCTCAATGCGCGTACTTCATCATCCGGCAATTGGATGTGCCAGTGATCGCCTTCGCATTGCCAGCCGAGCATGCCAAGGCGGACTTGCTGTATTTCGGTGCGACCGTCCGGCAGGCGAGTGCGGTTTTCGGCAGCGCCGCCTGCCAGCAATTGCGCCAGCTCCGCCTCATCGATGCGCAGCCGCAGTGTCTGGCCTTCCAGTTGCACTCTCATTCGCATGCCTCTTGCCAGGTTTGTTCGGTGTTGCAATCGATCAGCTGTGTTTCTTCTTCCTCGTCCAACGCGATGACCGTGGCGCCAACGCGTGCTTGCAAGGCGCGCAAAGACCGGTCGCGTGGATGATCGATGGCCTGCAGTTTGGCCAGCACGTCGCGGCACGCGGCATCCAGGCGTAGTGTCATTGGCAACACGTGGTCGATGAAATACGCGCTTCTGGCGGATGCCCCAGCGGCAAGCAGGCGCTGCAACAATGCCGGTTGCAAGCGAGGCATGTCGACCGGAATGATCAGCAATTGAGCGTTGCCGCACGCCGCCGCGATGCCTGCAATGCCGCCGACGGGACCGAGCTGGGCTATGGGGTCGGCGATGCCGTGGTAGTCGGGGCGTGCTCCGCTGACTTGCACGCTATCCACGCCCGCGGCTTGCAGTACGGCGATCTGATGTTCGATCAATGGCCGGCCGCGCCAGGGCAACAAGGCTTTGTCGCGCCCCATGCGCGAGGAAAGGCCGCCGGCCAGCACGACGCCGATACGTGGCATAGGCCTAGTGCTGGTGTCCACGTGTTTCCCCGTCGCGCTTGACGGCGGCCAGTTCGGCCTCGCGATGTTCTTCGCACAGCGAGCATCCTTCGCTCCAGGCGCTGTGGCCATCGACATAATGTTCTTGCTTCCAGATCGGTGCTTCGTGCTTGATCGCTTCAATGGCCAGCCGGCAGGCGCGAAACGCTTCGTCGCGATGCGGCGTAGCGGCGGCGATCACCACGGCCAGATCGCCGATGCGCAGGTCGCCCTTGGCATGTGCGATATACAGCTTCATCGGGCCTCCCACCTCTCGGCGGGCGCGCTCGCCGATGCTCTGGAAGATGCGTAGCGCCAGCGGTTCGAACAGGTCGTAGCTGATGCCGGTGACCGTGCGTCCTAGATTGTGCTGGCGCACGCGGCCGATAAACGTGGCGATGCCGCCGAAGCGCGGATCGGAGACGAAATCGAGCGCCGCGGGGGGATTCAGCGGCGCGTGCACGACGTCGACAACGGCGGTGTAGATGTCGGTCATTTTCAGCCTCCGCTGACCGGCGGCAGGATCGCCAGTTCGCCGTTTTCAGGTACGTGACGATGGTTGTGCAGAATTTCGTCTTCGCTGGCGAAGGCCGAGCGCTGGATCAGGCTGGGGCTGATCGCCGGCGCGTGGCGATGCACGTGGTGCTGCAGCGCTTCGCGCACCTGCGCCACCGTGCTGTGTTCGGGGACATCGAGTTCGATGAAGCCGCGCGGGTCGGCATCGCGCAAGGCTCCGAAAAGGGTAAGGCGCAATTTCATGCCTGGATCTCGCGGGGAAGAGGAAATTCGAGGTGTCCGGCGCCATAGACCTCGACGAGGCTGCCGGCTGGCAGGCTGTCGATCTCGGCGGGAACGATGGCCCAGGCGTCGGCATCGGCGAGCGGGCGGATTCGGTATGACTCCTGGCCGCCCAAGACTTCGATCGCGAGCTGACCGCGCGCATCGATGCACAGGCGGCTTTTCAGGTGGAATCGCAGGCGCGGTTTCTTTGCGTAGGCATTGAGCAGCGGTATGCGGCGCGGCGTTTCATTCGGCAGGCCGAGCATCATGCGCAAAGACGGTTCCACGAAGAAGCGCAGCCCAACCGCAACGGCGATCGGATTGCCGGGCAAGCCGAACAGAAGGGCGCCGCCAGGCAGCTTTGCAAACAGCAGCGGCTTGCCGGGGCGGATTGCCACTTTGTGGAACAGGGTTTCAGCACCGAGTTGTTGCAGCGCCTGTGGAACGAAATCGTAGCGGCCCATCGATACCGCGCCGCTGGAAATGATCACCTCGGCGCCGGCGCCAAGCGCCCGTTGCACCGCCGATGCAAAAGCCGAAGCATCGTCTCCGACGGTTTCCTGGTAAACGATTTCCGCGCCCGCCAGCGGTATGCGCGCGGCCAGGAATGGGCCGTTGGAATTGCGGATTTGACCAGGCGCGAGCGGTTGCGCCGGGTCATCGACCAATTCGCGGCCGGTGCACAGCACGGCGACTCGCGGGCGCGCAGCAACCGATATCTGTGCGATGCCGAGCGAGGCCAGCAACATCAAATGCTGTGGCGCCAATACGGTGCCTGCAGCCAACACGTTTTCGCCGCGATGTACGTCCGACCCGGCATGGCGAACGTTCTGTCCCGCGCTCACTTCGGCAAGCAGGCGAATGCGCGTGGAGCCGAGGCGTTCGGTCTGCTCCACCGGAATCACGCGATCCAGGCCGTCAGGCACGCGCGCGCCGGTCATGATCTCCCACGCACCACGGTGCGCGCGCGCCACGCCGTCGCCCGCGGCTTGCTCGCCTTCGATTTCCAGTTCGGTGTCGGCTGCAAGGTGAGCGTCGCCGCGCAACGCAAAGCCGTCCATCGCGGAATTGTCGAAAGGTGGCAGGTCCACGGTGCTGATGATCGGGGTGGCCAGTACGCGGCCGAGGCAGCGCGCGATGGGGCAGTGTTCGGCGGGCAAGGGCGTGCTTTGAGCCAGCACGATTCGCAGCGCATCGTCGTACGCAAGTGTGTCCTGGCTCATGCGTGTCCGCCGCCTGCAGCCACATTCAGTGCGTGCGCGAGGATTGGGGCGAGAATATCCATGCCTTGCGCCACGGCCTTGGCGCTGCCAGGCAAGGCGATGACCAGGGTCGTGCCGATCAGTGCAGCGTCGGCGCGGCTTAGCCAGGCCATCGACGTGTGTTGGCTGCTCTCGTAGCGAAACAGTTCGCCCAGTCCGTCCACCCGGCGGTCGGCCACCATGGCCAGCGCTTCCGGTGTACGGTCCCGCGGACCGAGACCGGTGCCGCCCGTGCATAGAATCAAGGGCACGCCCTCGGATGCTTTTTGCCGCAAATGGGCGGCCAAGGGCTCGGGCTCGTCGGCAAGTATCTCGGCGTCGCCGACATCGGCGCCAAGATCGCGCAGGCGCTTTACCAGCAGCGGTCCTGCGGTGTCGGCATAGTCGCCGCGGCTGGCGCGGTCGCTGAGCGTGATCACCGCGGCCTTGACTGCGTCGAGTCGCGCGACGGTGCGCGGTTTGTAGTGCGCGTGCTCAGCCTCGCTCATGCCTTCAGGATGCAGCCACAGCCCCTTCTTGCCGCCTTCCTTGAACAGCAGGCGCACGCCTCCAAAGGACAGCGCCGGTTCGACCGGCTTGGTGAGGTCGTACAAGGTCAGCAATGCGGCGCTGGCGCCAGCCAGTGCTTCCATCTCCACGCCGGTGCGCGCGAAGGTGGCGACTTCGCAATAGACGCGAATGGCGTGGCGCTCTGCCACGGGTTCGCAGCGCACATCGATGTATTCAAGCGGCAACGGATGGCACAGCGGCATCAGTTGCGATGCATTCTTGGCACCTTGCAGGCCGGCGATCTCGGCCATGGTCATGGCATCGCCCTTGGGCAAGCGGCGCTCGACGATCAGTGCAAATGCCGAAGCGCCTGCGCTCAATTCACCGACCGCAACGGCACGCCGCGCCGTAACGCGTTTGTGGCGCACGTCGGCCATGTGAAAGTGGACACGATCATCCATGAATCAACCTCCGGTGGATGCGAGATGAGGGGTGATGCCGGTGCGGCCATCGTGCAGGAAGTGTCCTTGTTCCTTGCGACCGATCTGGCCGCCGATGGCGCGCACCAGCTCTTCGAGCTGTTCGTCGGCTTGCAGCAGCGGTCGCAGCGGGATGCCGAATTCGCCAAACAGGCACAGGCGCAGGTCGCCTGTGGCGGTGACACGCAGGCGGTTGCAGCCGGCGCAGAAATCTTTGGAGTAGGGCGCAATGATTCCGATGCGGCCGGCGTAATCGGGATGGCGGTACTCTCTTGCCGGCCCGGCGTCCGCCGCACGCGGCAGTAGCTGCCAACCGCCTTGCGAGAGTTGTGTTTCCAGCGTTTCGGCGCGTACGTGATGGTCGCGGAAGAACGGCAGATTGTCGCCGGTCTGCATCAGTTCGATAAAGCGCAAGCCCACGCGGCGTTCGCGCAGATAGTCGAGCCAGGACGGCAGTTGTTCATCGTTGACGCCGCGCAGCAGCACGGCATTGAGCTTCACCGATGGCAAGTCCGCGGCGAGTGCCTGGTCGATGCCGCCCAGGATGTCTTCCAGCCGATCGTGGCCGGTGATGCGTGCAAAGACGGCGCGGTCGAGGCTGTCCACGCTGACATTGATGGCGTTGAGGCCGGCATCCATCCATTCGCTCAACCGGCGGGAAAGCAGGGTGCCGTTGGTGGTCATCGCCAGCTTGGTCACGCCAGGCACGGCAGCGGCCGTGCGCATAATGTCGGTAAGGTCCTGGCGTACGCTCGGTTCGCCGCCAGTGATGCGCAGCTTGTGCATGCCAAGCTCGGTGAAGCCGCGCAGCAGACGCGTGATTTCAGCCAGCGACAGCGGCTGGCTGGCATTCGGGTCGGCGTGGTAACCGTGCGGCAGGCAATAGGTGCAACGAAAATTGCACGCGGGAATCACCGACAGTCGCAAATACGGGAACCGGCGGCCGTAGCGATCAGCCAGCGGGGACATGGTCTGTGCTCCTTTCCAAGCCGGGAGGCGAGGGCGTTTCCGCCGTCACCCTGGTGATCCTTCGGATCACGGGCGCCGAGCCGTATTCCTTTCAGGGAACCGCAGGCCGGGCGTCTCGGAGTTGTGGGTTTGTCTATAGGTGTAACTATCCGAGCATCCGGGCATCGCGTCTAGGGGCGCCGGTGCGTTCGTTTCGCGTTCGTGCGGGCTAACCGATGCGTTTGTGACGACCGGCTTGCCGGGAAGCCGGTAAGGATGAGGCGAGAACCCCGCTCTGGGGATGCCGAGACTGCTCCGTCATTCGGTACGAATATCGCGGACCACGCTTGCCAGCCGATCCCGCTGCGCCAGGATCAAGGACAACTGGCCCAATACCAGCCGTGCGGTGTCGTCGCTCACCCCATCGCTGCGCGGCGTCGCGCTTTGCACCGCTTCGTCTTCTTGGCGAAGGGCAGGCACATTCGAGGCCAGCGCATCGGCCAACTGTTGGAGTTGGGTGACGGTGAGGTTGCCGGCCAGGGTGACGGCGTCGCGCGCTTGCGCACAGGCAATGGCCTGCCGGTGAGCGCCCAGTGCCGAAATGTGCCCCAGCATGGTGTGCGCAATGGTCAGGAACCGCAGTAGATCTTCATTGCCGCGCCGTTGCCGTCCCGGTTCGCGCAGCATGTTGGCGAGCACGCCGCTGAGCGCCGCGTCGGCATTGTGTGCTTCGCGCCGCGCAATGCGGTAAGGGAGATCGTCACGCTTGCCGCTGGCATATTGCGCGATGACCTGCTGCAGATAGCGCGCATCGTTGCGCAGGGTATTGGACAGCACTTGATCGAGCTGGCGTCCGTGCCAGTCGGGCAGGATCAGGTAGATCGCCAACGCGGCGATGGCGGCGCCGATCAACGTATCCAGCAGTCGCGGCCACATGACGTCGTAGCCGCTGCCGGCCTGGTTGAAGCACAGCACCACGAACACGGTGATGGAGGCTGTCGCGAGCGTATAGCGTCGCAATCGTTCGGCAAAGAAAAGTACGCCCGACAGGATGATCAGCAGCAGTTGCCAGGGCGCTTCCGGCAGCAGGCGCAACGTGGCCCAGCCCAGGATCACTCCGGCGATCGTGCCCGACACGCGTTGCAGCATGCGCACGAGCGTTGCTCCGTAACTGGGCTGGCAAACCAGCAATGTGGTCAGCAGGATCCAATAGCCGTGGAGTGGGTGAATCAAATGCAGCACGATATAACCGGCCATCAAGGCCAGGGCCAGGCGGACGGCATGCCGGAAGCGGGAGGAGCGGGCGGCGAACTGGCTGCCGATGCGTTCCCATGCTTCTCCAATGGATTGCGGTCCGGGGTTTTGCAGTGCGCTGTCCTGGCCCTCGGCAAGCGTCATGGGCGGCGTTTCGTTTTCCAGTTGCGCCTGGATCGCCGAGATATTGCGCAGCAGTGCATCGATGGAACGTAGCAGTGGTTCGGGCGGCGCTGGCCGCTCCTTGCGCAGGGCATCGATGGATGAGCGTAGATCCGATTGCGCCGCGCGCGCGTCGGTGAGCGGGGAAATGCCGACATGCAGGCGAAGCGCACCGGCATGCTGGCGGCAGCGCCTGGCTTGTAGCCGCAGCACGTGCTCGCAACGGAAAAGCACGTCGCTGTGATAAAACGCCTCGGCCAGTTCTGCATAGGGATAGTGCGAGGAGCTGATGCGCTCGTGGATGTCCTGCGCTTTGAAATAAAGTTGCAGGCGAGCCGCCGTTGCTCCGCGCGGGCGGCGCATGCCGATGCGGTCGATCAGTACCACGCGGGTATCGTTGAGCGCTTCCACGACCTGCTCGTTCTGCATGGCCAGCGTCAAGGACAAGGCTTCCCGGTCCAGGCCGTGCACCGGAGTGAAGAGTGCCGCCTTGGTCTCCACGTAATCGGCGAGCGCGTCGAACACGCGTGCGAGCGCATGCCTCACCGCGAGTTGCGGCGAAAGAGCGGCCCACGCCAGCGAAAGCACGCCGTACCAGGCTGCACCGGCGAGCATCTGCCCAGGTTGGCTTAGCCAGTGAGCCGACGGTGTCGGCGAATCGGTGCCGATCATGGTGTAAACCGCCAGGATCAGGGTGCCGCCGGCGACGGTCGCATAGCGTGTGCTGATGGCACCCAGCATCACCAGCGCGAAGGTCATCAGCGGCAGCGCCACGGCGAAGACGAGGGGATAGGGGAGCAGCCATTCCACTGCAAACGCCACCCCGGCGAAGCAGCCCAGGGTTATCAGCAGGCTCAAGAGGCGACTGCGCCAGTGGTCTTCGGTCTCGGCCAGTGCGCAGGCAATCACGCCGAGCATGAGCGACACCATGGCATCGTCTTGCCCACTCATCAGGCAATACGCAATGGCTCCGCCGAGTGCGAGCAGCACGCGCAGGCATTCGGCGAATCGGTCCGAGCCGCGCAGGCGATGCCAGCGATGGATGATGGCGGAGTGGGAAAGCATCGGTTGGTTTGATATGGTGCGTCGCACCATCATGCCACGTTCCATGCCTCTCCGCCGTGTCAAAGTGGCGGGATGCGGTAGATTCGAAATTTCCCCCAAGCCCCGACGACTGGATGGCCATGACCGGCAACGCCGCGCCCGAAGCGTTCGAACTCGACGGTGTCTGCAAGCGCTACGGCAACCTGTTGGCTCTGGACCAGGTGAATCTGGGATTTCCGGCAGGAACCACGACCGCGCTGATCGGCAGCAGCGGCTCGGGCAAATCGAGCCTGTTGCGCCTGTTGTTGGGCCTGGAGTGGCCGGACCAGGGCCGGGTGAAAGTGGATGGCCGGGTGTTGCAACCGGGCGAAGTGCTGGAGCTGCGTCGTCGCGTCGGCTATGTCATCCAGGAAGGGGGGCTGTTTCCGCATCTCACCGCGCTGGGCAACCTGGCGTTGCTCCCTCACCATCTTGGTTGGAACAAGGGCCGCATCCGGGAACGCGCCGAAGAGCTGGCGACGTTGGCCCACTTGCCGGCCAATGCATTGGAACGCTACCCGGCCGAATTGTCAGGCGGGCAGCGCCAACGCGTGGCTTTGATGCGCGGACTGATGATGAACCCCGATGCTTTGTTGCTGGATGAGCCGCTGGGTGCTCTCGATCCCATCGTCCGTCACGAGCTGCAGGATGTGTTGAAGCAGATTTTCCTGCAGTTCGGCAAGACAGTGATCGTGGTGACGCACGACATCGCCGAGGCGGCGTGGCTTGCCGATCGCATCGTGCTGATGCGCCACGGCAAGGTGGTGCAGGATGGCTGCCTGGAGGATTTGCGCCAACGGCCGGCAGATCCTTTCGTTACGCGTTTCGTCGAAGCGCAGCGGACTTTGCGGGAGCCGCAGGCATGAGGCGCTGGATGATCGCCGCGTGGATGCTGGTGCTCATCGTGCCCTCGCTGCGTGCCACGCCCATCCGCATCGGTTCCAAGCAATTCACCGAGTCGGTGATTCTGGGCGAAGTGGCTCGGCTGTCGGCGCGCGAGGCCGGTATCGACGCCGAACATCAACGCGAACTGGGCGGTACCAGCATCCTGTGGAGTGCGCTGGAGCACGGCGACATCGATGCCTATCCCGAATACACCGGTACGCTGACCCACGAATTGTTGAAGAACGTAGCGCCCGATGCGGATATCGCAAGCTTGCGCGCGGCGCTCAAGCCGCTGGGTATCGGCATTACCGACTCCCTGGGTTTCAGCGATACCTATGCCGTCGGCATGCGCGAAGACCAGGCCACGCAGCTTGGCATATCGCGTATTTCCGATCTGGTCGCGCATCCGCAATTGCGCCTAGGGTTTTCCAACGAATTCATGGATCGCACGGACGGCTGGCCGGGTTTGCGGCAACGCTACGGATTGCCGCAAACGCAGGTGCGCGGTCTCGATCACGCGCTGTCTTACCGGGCCCTGTCGAGCGGGGCGGTAGACGCCATCGATCTCTACAGCACGGACGCTGAAATTCCTTTTTATCACTTGCGAGTGCTGGACGACGACCGGCACTACTTTCCGCATTACGACGCCGTTTTTTTGTATCGCCTGCCTTTGGAGAAAACTGCGCCGGCCTTTGTGAACGTCTTGCGCAAACTCAGTGGGCGGATCAGCGAAGACGCCATGCGTCGGATGAACGCGCAAGTGAAGCTTCGTGGCGAAAAGGAAACCGCGGTGGCAGCGAGCCTGCTCGGCGTTCAATCGGACGGCGACGGCACGGGCCTGTGGTCGCGCTTGCTCCATCGCACGCTGGAGCATCTGCGGCTGGTACTGATGTCGCTGAGCGCGGCCGTATTGCTGGCTATTCCACTGGGCGTATTTTCCGCACGCACGAAGCGACTTGGGCAAGTGATCATGGCGGCCAGCGGCGTCTTGCAGACGATTCCCTCGCTGGCGATGTTCGTGTTCATGATTCCGCTATTCGGTATTGGCACTTGGCCGGCAGCGGCTGCGCTGTTCCTGTACAGCCTGTTGCCGATCGTTCGCAACACCTATGCCGGGTTGACCGGGATTCCACCCGACCTGCGCGAGTCTGCAGCGGCGCTCGGCTTGCCGCGTAGCGTGCGGCTTCGTCGCGTCGAACTGCCGATGGCGATGCGTTCCATCCTTGCCGGCATAAAAACGGCTGCCGTGATCAACGTAGGTACCGCCACGCTGGGTGCGTTGATTGGTGCAGGCGGCTATGGCCAGCCCATCGTGACGGGTATTCGGCTCGACGATATCGGCCTGATTCTCGAAGGCGCCATACCCGCTGCCTTGATGGCGCTGGCAGTACAGGGCCTGTTCGAGGGTGTGGAGCATTGGCTTACGCCGCGCGGTATGCGCATCGAAGCGCGGCAGTAAGCGCGAATGATCGGCCGTGTCGTAGAAGCCTAGACGTGATGCGTCATGGATACGGTCCCGCCTGCATCGCTGATGTGTTGATCATTCTTGATCAAATCGGCCCAGCGCACTTCAATTCCATTGCGATGGGCTTTCCTGGTTATCTTGACGCCGGTGGCGTCCAGGGTGAGCGTGAAAACTTGTCCTTCGACGTCGATTTGGCGCTTGAGGGGTTTGTCCAACGGTGTCATGAAGCTCTCCTGATGAACGTGATCGACGCAAGTCGATTGCGAACGTCACATCCTGTCGTTGAGTGAACATTTGTAGTTGCGAGACGAGCATTCGCGAAGATTACGCGCGGCATGCGCGGCATCGCTTCATGCGGCCTCGGGCGCAACCATGCAATGACGTTTGTCAAGAACTAGGCAAGGAGTTGTGATTATTGTGCGTATGAGTGCGCCATCGGCACTGCCCGTTCACGTTGAGCGCTGTCGCTAAATTACGGCTTTTTGCGTACGAAACGGCACGTTCACACCAGAAGAAGTTCTGCATCGCGATGTTTTCTTCGTGTTCGCGAAGCGGATTGATGGCGTGCGGCGCCGTGATGCACGGCACGCAGGAGATCTTCTTTGCCGTAAGGCTTGAGAAGGATGCTTACGTCGTCAGGTTGGTGCGAATGGAGTACATTCCAGTCGCCACAGGTGATGATGTAGTGGCCGTTGATGAGGCGTTGGCGCATTCTCAAGGCCATCTGCATGCCGGTAACCTGATGGTCTAGTCGCATGTCGCTGATCACTATGCCGATGTCCGGATGTTGGCTCGAAAGGCGAAGTGCGTCAGCGACATTTCGGGCTTTGCAGACTTCGTAGCCAGCTTCGTTCAATGCGTAGTGAACGAGATCCTGGGTATCCACATCGGTGTCGACAACCATTACGTGCATGACTGCATTCCATCACTGCACGGTACCCTGAAACCCCGTCGCGGATTTTTCGCCATGGTTGTGACACGGGTGTGAATCGATGATGCTTGATGCACACGCTGTTCAGTCTCTGAAAATAAACGTTGAACTAAAACATTCCTCGCCGAGCGCGTGAATGTGAACGGGTGGATCAGTCCCAAGCAAAAGCGGTGCCTCGACGAGGCTTTACCCGGCTTTGCAAGGGCTTGTTTACGTTTGCTACACGAAACGTTGCATACAACTAGGCAACAGTGAAAGTGTCATCATGATGTCAACGCGTCAGGGATGCCGGTTCAAGTGCAGGGAGATGGTGGTGGTTGCAGTTTGCGTGGCACGACGCAAGAAATACGTCGTTACTTCAGGAGAAAGCTCATGAATCGCATGGTAGTTGGCTTAGCAGTCGCTTGTATGGGATTGGCCATCGGCGGGTGCCAGAACCCGAGCAGTAACAACGGTGCGGCTCCTGCCGCGGGTGGAGAAGGAGCATCTCAACCTTCCACGCCGGCTCCAGCGCCTGCGGCTACTGCCCCGGCCACCAATGCGCCAGCCGCTTCACATAGCGCCATGACGCCTCCGGCCAGCAGCGGCACGGCAAAGGCGCCAGCCGCTTCGTCTACGGCGGGACATTGATCCCGCCGGCGTGCGCCGCTGGCGGTATGCCGGCGGCGCAAGTGGCAGTGGCCGTTTTTTACGGCCGCTGAAGTTTGTTTTGATCCCGCTTTTACATTTTGCGGCAGGATGGATCATCGCCCTTCGAATTTGGCGAGTATTCATTAACCGTTGTGTCATCCCCCCATAACGTTCAGAGCAGCGCCGGGATCGGCCTGTTTCGGGTGAGGATGGCATGAAGACTGTTCTGCTCGTCGAGGATAATCGAGATGTCCTCGTCTCCACTGCGTACATGTTGCAGGACGCGGGCTATGAGGTGGTTGCGGCCACCAACTCCGACCAGGCCAAGCAAGTGGCCGCGGTGCGCACGGACATAGGCCTGATTGTCACCGACCTGAATCTGAACGAAAGCGTTAACGGCATCGAGCTGGGTATCGCGATGCGCGAGGACGGTCTGAAATGCCGGCTGATCGTGATGTCCGGCGATGCGGAACCGCCGGAGCACAGCATGACGTCGTGGATGACCTATCTACCCAAGCCTTTCGATCGAAAGACGTTGCTTGCTGCGATCACCGGAAACCTGCAGCCGGTCGTTTCCTGACCAAGAACTCGCCGAACACCCGCTTGCGGGTTTCGGAAAAAAAGCTCAGTGGTTTTCACAGCGTGCTCCATACACCTGCATGGGTAGCTGTGCGCATTCGTGAAAAGCGCTGTCGGTAAGTTGCCAACCGCCGCGACCGCCGTCAGCGTCGAGATTCCAAAGATACGTCCACGACAAGTAAGTGTTCTTGGTCTGCGAAATGATGCTGAGGTGTTCACCCGGCTCGCCGGCGACGGGCAGGAATGCAGGCTTGTTGTCGTCCGGCAAGACGTGCGTGTGGCTGGATGAGGATGCGTTTGCGCCCGCCGTGTAAAACGCCCGCCGCAGGGTGATGATGTCCACGTCGGGCCGGATGGCTTTCGCCACGAACTGGCCATTGCGGTAGTCGTGGTAATTGGCGGTGTCTCGCGTGATCTCGTCGCGAATCCAATTGGCCCACGTCACGTAGCTTGGCGTATTGGGTGCAAGCTGCACCGTTTCCACTTTGTCGATGGCCTGTCCATCGCTGGCATTCGGCGGCGACGCAAACGCCGGCGTGGACAACGCCAGCGTGCAAAAGATCGCTATGGATAATCCTTGAACCTTTCTCATCATCACGCCCCTGTGGCTGAGTAAGGATGTTGCTCCGTTGGTGTCGTGGTGCCTGAAACGGCCGGCTATATCGAGCCCCACGGGTGCTATTGAACCACAACGAAATAGGCCACCTGCAAGGGTGGCCTAAGTCATTGAACAGGTTGGTGGGCGGTACAAGGATCGAACTTGTGACACCTGCCGTGTGAAGGCAGTGCTCTACCGCTGAGCTAACCGCCCGCCGGGAACGCGCAACTATACGGATTACGAATGGAGAGGTCAACCTCCAGGTGGTCTGCGGCGTTCGGAAGAGCTGTCCAACCTCGACGGAAACCCTGGCAATTCGCCTTTTTGGGGCTCCTTTGCGGGCCGCCTGGCTGCTGCATGCAAGGCAGGCAAGCCCGGTCCGGCGACGGGTCGCTGCAGTCTGTCGGGTTGGGCAGCTAAAATCTCCCATTACCCTGGCCAAGCAGCTCCCAACATGCACGTCGATCTCTCGCACATCCTGCATTCGCTACAGGCGTTTCATTTGACGCCGTGGAAGGTGGTCGGCTACCTGGGCACGCTGATGTTTACCGGCCGCTGGTTCGTGCAGCTGTACTACACGCGCAAATACAAGCGCGTGGTGATGCCGCTCTCGTTCTGGTGGATGTCGGTGACGGGCAGTGCCTTGCTGCTGGCCTACTTCGTGTTCGGCAAAAACGACTCGGTAGGCATCCTTTCCAATTTTTTCCCGGTGTTCGTGTCGGTCTACAACCTGGTGGTGCATTTGCGTCACCACAAAAACAACGTCACCGGCGATGAGATGAGTTCGTCCTGAGCAGGCAGGCTGTTTTCAACAGCCTGCCGCAGGATGGAGCTTGCGCCGTTCGCGACGTTGCGTGCCCAGCAGGCTCAGAACTCCTGCCAGGCGCCGCTCTCGCCAGCCATCGCGATGGCATGGGTGGCCCTCGGCGGAGCAAATTCGCGCGACGGCCGGGGTGCGGGTGCGGGCGATGCGACGTCGTCAAGAACTTCATCCAGGCGGAAGTAGGTCACCTGCTGCGCCAATTGCTGGGCTTGTTCGAGCATCGCGCGGCTGGCCGCCGCAGCTTCTTCCACCAGTGCAGCGTTCTGCTGGGTGGCGTTGTCCATCTGCACGACGGCGCGGTTGACCTGGTCGATGCCGCTGGATTGTTCCTGGCTGGCCGCGGCGATTTCGGCCACGATGTCCGTAACGCGTTTCACGCTGGCGACAATGTCCGACAAGGTGCGGCCTGAGCGGTTTACCAACTCGGTGCCGACATTTACTTTTTCGGCACTGTCGGCGATCAGCGTCTTGATTTCCTTGGCCGCCGCCGCCGAGCGCTGGGCGAGGTTGCGTACTTCCGTTGCGACCACGGCAAAGCCTCGGCCCTGCTCGCCCGCGCGTGCAGCTTCTACCGCGGCATTGAGCGCAAGCAGGTTGGTTTGAAAGGCGATCTCGTCGATCACGCCGATGATGTCCTCGATCTTGTGGCTGGCATCGCTGATGCCGTTCATTGCGGTGATGGCCTCGGCCACGACTTCGCCGCCTTTCTGCGCTTGCGTGCGTGCGCTTTGGGCCAGCTGATCGGCACGGTTGGCATTGTCGGCGTTGTGTTTGACGGTGGCGGTCATCTGCTCCATCGACGAGGCGGTTTCTTCCAGGCTGGATGCCTGTTCCTGCGTTCGCTGGTTGAGATCGTCGTTACCCTGCGAGAGCTGCTTGGCCGACGTGCCCACGGCTGCCGATGCATTGCGGATTTCCACCACGATGCCGGTCAGCTTGCCATTCATGCGCGCCAGCGTGGCCGATACGGAATGATCGTCGTCGCGCGGGGTGCTTGCGACGGAGAGGTCGCCTTCGGCAATGCGGGCCACGGACGCACGCAGCTGTTCGGGTTCTGCGCCGAGCTCCCGCGTTACTGCGCGAAGAATGAGGAAGACGCCTACGACCAGCGAGCCGAGAACAGCCAGGCCGAATGCGGTATTGATGCCGAGGCTGCTGCGAACGCCGGCGCGCGAATCCTGCAGACTTGCTTCCACGCTTTCATGCGCGGACTTCAGCTCGTGGGCCACCAGGGCATCGAGTGCCTGCTGCGAGGATTGCATTTGTGCGACGCTGGCCGCGACGTCGCCTTGTTGCTTGAGCATCGCTTTCGCCGCCGCGACGGCAGCTTGCTGGTAACGCCGATAGGTCGTGTCGAGCTGCTTTGCTGCTGCGGCTTTGTCTCGCAGCGCGGCGAGGGGCTTCAAGGTGTTTTCGGCCGCGTCGGCGACGGCATTCACGTCGTCGAGCTTCGAGGCGTCGCCTTCGGCGACCGCGCTTTGCACGGTCTGGGTGGTCTGGGTGACCTGATCCTGGAACTTGGTGAGGCCTTCCAGATACGGATAGTCCACCGTTTCCAGCGAAGTGATCAGCGAAGAGGTGGCTGCGCCTTTGTAGAAGCTGGCTGACCACCCGGCGGCAAACAGCACCAGGGTGATCGTGGGCAGCATGAGAATGCGAGTCTTGAACTTCATCGGTAAGCATCCGGGAGAGGGATACCATGAAGCGTGCGACGTCCCTGTTCGCACGCTTGAGGTAGGTGGATCGGCTCAGGGAAGGGTGAGCACGACCTTGACGCTGGAATCGACCGCGGAACTGTCGATGTATCCGATCGAGGTGCCGCCGGAGGCTACGGCCTTTTTCACTTCGGCATCGCTGCCCAGCTCTTTGGGGGGCAGGGCCTTGCCGCTGAAAATCAGTCGCGACCACACGGCCTTGACCTGGCTGGCGGATTTGCCGGAGAGCTTCTGATAGAACTGCTCGCGCACCGGATTGGATTCGGGCAGGTCGTAAAGCTTGGCCGAGCCGCCGCCGGGAAAGGCACTGCTTTTGCCCAGATACAGCTCGCTTACCTGGTCCTTGCTCATGCTCGGCGCGCTGCTGCCGGCGGCAACGACTACCGCTATGCCCGCAAAGGCCGGCATGGCGCCCGCAGCCAAAGCCAAAGCGCAAGCCCACTTGATCATCTTACTTGTCATGGCGGGCCTCCTCAGAACACGAAGTCCACGACAGCCGAATACACATTCACCGAATGGCCGTCGTAGGTGGGCGACACGTCGGCGAAATCACCGCCGTTGGCGGAAGGCGTGACGTGGTCGAGCTGCGCCTTGATGTCGATGTTCTTGTAGACGTCCCAGCGCACGCCCAGAGAGGTGGTGTGCTGATAGGTATGGCTGACCAGTGCATCGACGCCTTGCGACAGCGGCAACAGCGGCCCGAAGGCGGGAACGCCATAGCTGTTTACTTCGCTGGGCTTGTTGGTGCCGCCGTAGGTGACATACGGCGTCCAGCTGCCGAAGTGGTAACCCAGGGTGCCGTACCAGCCGTTGTTGCGGGCCAGGAAGCTGGACGAATGCAGCGCGCCGTATTCCGCCGTGGCGAGAATATTGTGCGCATCGTAGGTGCCGCCAAGGCTCACGAACGTGGCGCGCTTGTTATTGGCTTCGAGCGAATCGGCGATGGAGCCGAAACCGGCTTGCTGCAATCCGGCGAACAGCGGCGCCGTGCTGCCGGAGGTGTAGTCGATGTGCGCCGTGCTGGCGCCGCCGCGCAAATGGAAATCGCCGATGTCGTAGGTGACATAGCCGCCGTACAATTGGTGCACGCCCAGCTTGGCCGTTTGCTGCGAGGTATCGGGCAGATCCGTATCGGCACTGCCAGCCAGCACTTGCACCGACACGGTGCCAGGGCCCAGTGCATGGGTCCACGTCACGTCGCCGCCGTCGAAATAATCGAGTACGGCCAGGTCATAGACTTCCAGTGGCGCGCGCAGCCACGGGTTGGCGTAACCCACGTAGCGGTAGTCGGAAACCAGGTAGGCGGGCCAGCCCAGGCGGCCCACGCGCACGCTCACGCTGTCCAGCGGCTTGTAGCGCAGGAACGCCCATTCCAGCGTCGGCTCGAACTGGCCTTTTGCATCCTGCTGGGCCAATCCCTGCACGGTGGCGCTGAGCTGGTCGTTGAAGTTGACGTCGACCTGCGCGCCCAGGCGTGAATCCACCAACAGGGAACCCGACTTGGTGGCGCCCTTTTCCTGTCCGGGGTTCAGGAAGGTCAGGTCGTTGGTATTGGTCTGGACGTAGCCCAGGGTGCCAAAGCCGGAGAAACGGTAAGAGAAGCCGTCATCGGCAAGAGCTGCCTGGGAAACGGCTAAGGCGAGTAGGGCGGAGACCAGGGCGGTCCGCCGGCCGAGCGAATGCATACGTAGAATCCTGCGATAGGTGCGACAAATGGCGGAAGTGTTCCGCGAGGATTTAATCGGCCGTCGTCAGGAAATCTTAAGTCTGCGTGAAAATAATGTGTCCATAATTTGACAATCGCGCACCCCGGAGCGCCCCGCAGTCCGTATCCGGGGCGCTACCTGGGGCGATGCACCCGGTCGCCCGGGCTATTCGGGGTCGTAGTCCAGGTGAGAGGCCAGCCAGCGCTCCGCCTCTTCGCGTGTCCAGCCTTTGCGCTTGGCGTAGTCGTCGATCTGTTCGCGAGTCATGCGACCCACGACGAAATACTGGCTGTCGGGGTGCGAGAAATACCATCCTGATACGGCGGCAGCCGGATACATCGCAAAACCTTCGGTAAGCTCGATGCCGGTATTGGCGGTGGCATCGAGCAATTCGAACAGCGCCGTTTTCTCGGTGTGGTCCGGACAGGCGGGATAGCCTGGGGCAGGGCGGATGCCGCGGTATTGCTCGTCGATCAACGCATCGTTATCGAGCGTTTCATTGGGCTGGTAGCCCCAGAACTCGCGGCGTACGCGTTCGTGCAGGCGCTCGGCAAACGCTTCGGCCAGGCGATCGGCCAGCGCCTTGAGCAGAATCGCCGAATAATCGTCGTGATCCGCTTCGAAGCGCTTGACGTGTTCTTCGATGCCGATGCCGGCGGTAACGGCAAAGCCGCCGAGCCAGTCCTGCTTGCCGGCATCCTTGGGTGCAATGAAGTCGGCGAGGCAGAAGTCGGGGCGCTCTGCCGGCTTCTCCGCCTGCTGGCGAAGATGGTGCAAGATGCGGATCTTGCCATCGTCGCCGGCAGTCAATGCGATGTCGTCGCCTACGCCACGTGCCGGCCAGAAGCCGATGACCGCGCGCGCAGTCAACCAGCGTTCGGCGATGATTTTGTCGAGCATGGCCTGCGCATCGGCGAACAATTCGCTGGCTTGTTTGCCGACGATCTCGTCTTTGAGAATGGCCGGATAGCGGCCGGCCAGCTCCCACGCCTGGAAGAACGGTGTCCAGTCGATGTATTGGCGCAATTCGGCGAGGTCGTAATCGTTGAAAACGGTGAGGCCGGGCTTGCGCGGTTGCGGCGGCACGTAGGCAGACCAATCGCCGCGGAAGCGCTGGTTGCGCGCATGTTCCAGCGGCACCAGGGTCTTGCCCTTGCCGCGGTTCTTGTGGCGCTCGCGAATGTCCGCGTACTCGGCACGGATATTCGCCATGAAATTGTCGACCAAATCCTTGCTCACCAACGACTGTGCCACGCCGACGGCGCGAGAGGCATCTTTCACCCACACGGTCGGCGACTTGTAGTGCGGCTCGATCTTCAGCGCCGTGTGCGCACGCGACGTGGTGGCGCCGCCGATAAGCAATGGAATCTCGAATTCCTGGCGCTGCATTTCGCGTGCGACCTGGCTCATTTCTTCCAGCGACGGCGTGATCAGGCCGGACAGGCCGATCATGTCTGCCTTGTGCTCCCGCGCGCTGTCCAGGATCTTTTGTGCGGGCACCATCACGCCAAGATCGATCACCTCGAAGTTATTGCAGCGAAGCACCACTCCGACGATGTTCTTGCCGATGTCGTGCACGTCGCCCTTGACTGTGGCCATGACGATCGTGCCGTTGTTCTTGCCCACGTCGCCGGTGCGCAATTTCTCGGCCTCGATGTAGGGCAGCAGATAGGCCACTGCCTTTTTCATCACCCGCGCGGATTTGACCACTTGCGGCAGGAACATCTTGCCGGCGCCGAACAGGTCGCCCACGATATTCATGCCGTCCATCAGCGGGCCTTCGATCACGTCCAGCGGGCGGCTGGACTGCTGGCGCGCTTCTTCGGTGTCCTCGTCGACGAACTGGTCGATGCCGTGCACCAGGGCGTGGGCCAGGCGTTCACGCACCGGCTTTTCGCGCCACGCCAGGTTTTCGACCGGCGCTTCGCCTTTCTTGGCCTTGTATTGATCGGCGACTTCCAGCAAGCGCTCGGTAGCATCCGGGCGGCGATTGAGCACGACGTCTTCGACGCGTTCGCGCAACTCCTCGGGCACGTCGTCGTAGATCATCAACGCACCCGCGTTGACGATGCCCATGTCCATGCCAGCCTTGATCGCGTGGTACAGGAATACCGAATGGATGGCTTCGCGCACCGTATTGTTGCCGCGGAACGAGAACGATACGTTGGATACGCCGCCGGACACGTGGCTGAGCGGGAAACGCTTCTTCAGTTCGCGCGTGGCTTCGATGAAGTCGACCGCGTAATTGTTGTGTTCTTCAATGCCGGTGGCGATGGCGAAGATATTGGGGTCGAAAATGATGTCTTCGGGCGGGAAGTCCAGCTCTTCGGTCAGCAGTTTGTAGGCGCGTGAGGAGATTTCCACCTTGCGCTCGCAGGTATCGGCCTGGCCCTGTTCGTCGAAGGCCATCACCACCACGGCGGCGCCGTATTCAAGCACCTTGCGAGCGTGCTCCAGGAACAGCTCTTCGCCTTCTTTCATCGAGATCGAGTTGACCACGCCCTTGCCTTGCAGGCAGCGCAGGCCGGCCTCGATCACGCTCCACTTGGACGAATCGACCATCACTGGCACGCGGGCAATGTCCGGTTCGGCCGCGATCAGATTCAGAAAGCGTGTCATCGCCGCTTCCGAATCGATCAAGCCTTCGTCCATGTTGACGTCGATGATCTGCGCGCCATTGGCAACTTGCTGACGCGCGACTTCCACTGCTTCTTCGTAGCGGTCTTCTTTGATCAGCTTCTTGAACTGCGCCGAGCCGGTGACATTGGTGCGCTCGCCTACGTTGACGAACAGCAGGTCCGGTGTGATCACCAGGGGTTCGAGGCCGGAGAGGCGGGTGTGGCGGATGGTGTTCATGCTTGGCAGTTTTTCTCCTCCCCCTGCTCGTCCCACAGGGACTGCCTTGGGGTCGCAGGGAGGGATGGGAGCAGGTGGTGGCGGCGCCGGGGCTTATGCCGCTTGTGTAATTTCCGAAGGCAATGCACGCGGCTCGTATTGGCGCACCGCTTCGGCGATCGCCTTGATGTGCGCCGGTGTCGTGCCGCAGCAGCCGCCGACCAGATTGAGCAGCCCCTCGCGCGCGAAGCCGCCGATAACCGCCGCCATCTGCGCCGGTGTCTCGTCGTATTCGCCAAAGGCATTGGGCAACCCGGCGTTGGGGTGGGTGCTGACGTAAGACTCGCAGGCGTTCGCGAGGGTCTGTATGTGCGGGCGCAGGTCGGCTGCGCCGAGCGCGCAGTTGAGGCCCACTGCCAACGGTCGGATGTGCTTCACCGAGTAGTAGAACGCTTCGGCCGTCTGCCCCGACAGGGTGCGGCCGGAGCGATCGGTGATGGTGCCGGAGATCATCACCGGCACCCGATGGCCGCGCGCCCGGAACAGTTCGCTGAGCGCGAACAGGGCCGCCTTGGCGTTGAGCGTATCGAAAATCGTCTCGACCATGACGATGTCGGCGCCACCGTCGATCAGGCCGTTGGCCGATTCGGTGTAATTGACGACCAGCTCTTCGAAAGTGACGTTGCGAAAGCCCGGATCATTGACGTCCGGCGACAGCGATGCGGTGCGGCTGGTCGGGCCCAGCACGCCGATGACGAAGCGCGGCTTGGCCGGATTCTTTGCGGTATAGGCATCGCAGGCCGCGCGGGCCAGCCTGGCACCTTCGCGATTCAGTTCGTAAGCGAGGTGTTCCAGGTGATAGTCGGCCTGGCTGATCCGCGTGGAATTGAAGGTGTTGGTTTCGATCAGATCTGCGCCGGCTTCCAGATAGGCTTCGTGCACGCCGCGAATGATGTCCGGCTTGGTCAGCGTCAGCAGGTCGTTGTTGCCTTTGAGATCGCAGCCACCCGGATGATCGTGCTCGTGGTGGTTGTCGTGGCCGTGCTCGAAGCGCTCGCCGCGAAAGCCGGCTTCGTCCAGCTGATGGCCTTGCAGCATGGTGCCCATGCCGCCGTCGAGAATCAGGATGCGTTGGCGCAAAGCCGCTTCCAGCGAAGCGACTCGTTCGGGATGAAGCCAGGGAAGCATGCTCATGGGAACGCTCCGTTACGACTTGCGTGCCAACAGGCTGATTACTTCGAAGTGCGGTGCCTTGCGTTCGCGGCTGAGCCGGTTGCAGCTGAGCA
The DNA here is from genome assembly GCF_016904945.1 of Dyella mobilis. Taxonomy (GTDB): domain Bacteria; phylum Pseudomonadota; class Gammaproteobacteria; order Xanthomonadales; family Rhodanobacteraceae; genus Dyella_B; species Dyella_B mobilis. Next base: position 628,284 of record NZ_JADIKF010000040.1, on the reverse strand, counting down.
CTTCGAGCTTGGCCTGTGCGGCGAGTCTGGTCAGGTCTTGCTGGTTGAAACCAAGATTGCGATGGTCGAACGGTTCCACCACCGCGCGGTGATCGTGTTTGCCCAGCGTCACGGCGAGCAGGCGCCCGCCCGGACGCAGCACTCGCGCGGCTTCGGCGATGGCCTCGGAGGGGTGTTCCGAATAGGTGAGCGCGTGCAGCATCAGGATCAGATCGAAGCGGTCGGCTTCCATCGACAACGCGTGCATGTCGCCATGACGGACCTCGACGTTGTCGAAGCCGGCCAGTCGCTTCGCTGCCGCTTCCACGACACGTTCGCTGGCATCGATACAGACGATGGATCGTGCATGGGGGGCGAGCAATTCGGCGGTAACGCCATCGCCCGAGGCGATATCCAATACGTCGCCGGTTTCCAGCAATTGCAGCAGCGAACGGGTTAGCGTCTCCCAGGTGCGGCCGGGCGAGTAATGCCGTTCCATGTCGCCGGCCACGGTGTCGGCCCAGCCTTCCTCGTGAGCGCGCTGGGCAAGCACGCCGGGAAGGCGGGCAGCGTCCTCGCGCAGCAGGGCATCGTCGATGCTTTCGCGCAAAGAACGGATCAATGCATGCTGATGTTCATCGCTTTCGCTGTTGGCGCGGTAATAGGCCGATACGCCCGCGCGGCGGTCGCGCACCAGCTCGGCTTCCTTGAGCTTGGCCAGATGGGTCGATACGCGCGGCTGCGCCAGATGCAGCACCGCCGCCAATTCGGCAACGGTCAGTTCCTCGCGCTCGAGCAGGGCCAGCAGTCGCACGCGGGTGGGATCGGCCAGCAGGCGCAACACGCTGGAGGCGGTGGCCAGATCCATTAAGCATCCTTATATCGCGATAAAGAGATGTTAAGGGTAGGCGGGGTTGCCCGGGGCGTCAAGGGTCGAAGCGGGGAACAGGGAACGGGGAACGTTTAGGTTGCGGGAGACGGAGGCTATTCGCTTCGTGGGAAGCTCGTATTGAAAAAGCTTGATGACGGGGGACGGTGCGATGCTCTTCCCCCGTTTCCCATTCTTGCTGCACCCGCACAAGGCCCCGCAGCCTAGCCCGGCTAAAATGGTGGGCTTCCCTCTCACACGTTCGCCCCCCGGAGCCCCTCATGGATTTCCGTTTCACCGAAGACCAGCTCTCCATTCAGGCTATTGCCCGCGACTTTGCGCAGAAGCGGATCGTGCCGGTAGCCGCCGAGCTCGACGCCAAGGGCGAGTTCCCGCTGGACAACATCCGCGAGATGGGCCAGTTGGGCCTGATGGGCATTGAAGTGCCGCACGAGTACGGCGGTGCCGGCATGGATCCGGTCGGCTATGTGCTGGCAATGATCGAGATCGCTGCGGCCGATGCGGCCACCTCCACCATCATGTCGGTGAACAATTCGCTGTTCTGCAACGGCATCCTCAAGCACGGCACTGAAGAGCAGAAACAGAAGTATGTGCGCGCCATCGCCCAGGGCGATGCGATCGGTGCCTACGCACTGACTGAACCGCAATCCGGTTCGGATGCGTCGGCCATGCACACCCGCGCGTCGAAGAATGCCGACGGCGACTGGGTGATCAACGGCAAGAAGAGCTGGATCACTTCCGGTCCGGTGGCGCGCTACATCGTGCTGTTCGCCATCACTACACCCGGTATCGGTGCCAAGGGCGTGTCGGCCTTCATCATCGATACGCAGAAGCCCGGTTTTCATGCAGGCAAGACCGAGCCCAAGCTGGGCATTCGTGCTTCGGCCACCTGCGAAATCGAGTTCAACGAGTACGTCTGTTCGAAAGACGATCTGCTGGGCGAGGAAGGGAAGGGCTTCTCCATCGCCATGGGCGTGCTGGATGCGGGCCGCATCGGCATCGCTTCGCAGGCCGTCGGCATTGCTCGCGCCGCCTACGAGGCCACGCTGCAGTGGTCGCGCGACCGCAAGGCCTTCGGCCAGCCGATCGGCACCTTCCAGATGACGCAGGCCAAGATCGCCGACATGAAGTGCAAGCTCGACGCTGCCACCTTGCTTACCTTGCGCGCCGCGTGGACCAAGGGTGAGGCGGAGAAGAAAGGCGGCCGCTTCGGCACCGAGGCATCGGTGGCGAAACTGGTGGCTTCCGAAGCCGCGATGTGGATTGCCCACCAGGCGGTGCAGATCCACGGCGGCATGGGCTATTCCAAGGAGATGCCGCTGGAGCGCTATTTCCGCGATGCCAAGATCACCGAGATCTACGAAGGCACCAGTGAAATCCAGCGCATGGTCATTGCGCGTGCTGAAACCGGCTTGCGCTGATCGCCCAGAGCGGGTTTCGCGAATGAGTCGCGAAACCCGCCGTTGTGCGGCAGGGAGATAAAAAAAGCCCCGGCGGATCGCCGGGGCTTTTTTGTTTGCGGCAAAGCCGTTCGTCAGTGATCGTGACGTGCCAGCTTGTGCGTCTCTTCGTCCAGCTTGTCGCCCAGCATGCGCCGTACGCTCACGTAGAACACCGGAATGAGCAGCAGGCCCAGGATGGTGGCGAACAGCATGCCGCCGATCACCGCCGTACCGATTTCGTGGCGGGAGTTGGCGCCTGCGCCGGTGGACATCACCAGCGGCAGCACGCCGAGGATGAAGGCCAGCGAGGTCATCAGGATCGGGCGCAGTCGCTGGCGGGCAGCGGTGAGTACCGCTTCGAATAGCGTCTTGCCCTCGGCTTGCTGCTCGACCGCGAATTCCACGATCAGGATGGCGTTTTTCGCGGCCAGGCCGATCACCGTCACCATGCCGATCTTGAAGTACATGTCGTTCGGGAAGCCGCGCAACATCATCAGCACGGTCATGCCCAATACGCCAAGCGGTACTACCAGCAACACGGCGACCGGAATCGACCAGCTTTCATACAGCGCCGACAAGCACAGGAACACGATCACGATCGACAGAATCATCAAGAGTGTGGCCGAGTTGCCGGCCAGCATTTCCTGGTACGACTGGCCGGTCCAATCTGCGCCGAAGCCCTTGGGAAGCTCGTTGTCGACGATGTTCTGCAGCGTCCCCATCGCCTGGCCGGTGGAATAGCCCTTGTTGGCATCGCCGACGATTTCGATGGCCGGGTAGCCGTTGTAGCGCGTCAGCGAAGGCGCGGCCATGCTCCAGCTGGTGTGCACCACACTGGACAGCGGAATCATGCTGTAGGGGCCATTGACCGAGGCAGGGGTGCTCGAGGATGTCGTCGAGGTGGTGGCAAGCGAACTGGGCGAATAAACGTGGCTCAGCGAGCCCGTATCCATGCGGTATGGGGCGTCTGCTTGCACCATCACGCGCTTCACGCGGTCTTCGTAGATGAAGTTGTTGATGTACACCGGTGCCAGCATCAGCTGGATGGCGCTGTAGACGTCGCTTACCGACATGCCCAGGGTCGAGGCCTGGATGCGATCAACCTTGAGGTTGTACTGCGGTGCATCCGGCAGGATGTTGGGACGGGTGCCAAACAGCGTGGGGCTTTGTGCGGCCTTGCCCAGCAGCATGCCCATGGCTTGCCCCAATTCGGCCCGCGACTGGCCGTTGCGGGCCTGCAGGTACATGTCCAGGCCGCCGAACTGGCTCAGGCCGCGGATGGTCGGCAGGTTCACCACGAAGATCTGCGCGTCGCGGATGCCGTGCAGGACACCGTTGGCCGTGCGGATGAAGTCGTCCGCGGTGATCGAGCGCTGATCCCAATCCTTGAGCTTGATGAACACCATGCCGGCGTTTTCGCTGCGGCCCACGAAGCTGAAGCCGCTGATCTGGTACATGCCTACGTAGGTGCCTTTCAACGGGCTGTTGTCCAGCTTGTCGTTGATCTCCTTCATCACGTGTTCCGAGCGCTCCACCGTGGCGCCCGGCGGCAGGCTGACGATGGCCAGCGCAAAGCCCTGGTCCTCGTTCGGCACGAAGCCGGTGGGCAGCTTGGTGTAGAGGAAGCCGGCCAGCATGGTGATCAGGACGAACACGATCATCCACCGCGGAGCGTGACGCACCGCACTGCCGATGTGGCCGTGGTAGGTGTGCGTGATGCGGTCGAAGGCCTTGTTGAACCAGTTGTAGATGAAATTCTTCTTTTGCTCGTGCGTGGGCTTGAGGATGGTGGCGCACAAGGCCGGCGTGAACGACAGCGCGAGGAACGCCGAGAAGCCCATCGATACGGCAATGGTCAGCGCGAACTGCTTGTAGATCACGCCGGTGGCGCCTGGCTGCAGCGCGGAAGGCACGAACACTGCCGCCAGCACCACGGTGATCGCCACCACGGCGCCAGTGATCTGGCTCATCGCCTTGCGCGTGGCCTCCTTCGGCGGGAGGTTCTCCTCGGACATGATGCGCTCGACGTTCTCGATCACCACGATCGCGTCGTCCACCACGATACCGATGGCCAGCACCATGCCGAACAAGGTGAGCTGGTTGATGGTGAAGCCCATCGGCGACAGGCCGATGAAGGTGCCGAGCAGGGCCACCGGAATCACCATCGTCGGGATGATGGTGGCGCGGAAGTTCTGCAGGAAGATCAGCATCACGAAGAACACGAGGATGATCGCCTCGACCAGCGTGTGCAGCACTTCCTTGATCGACACCTGCACGAACGGCGTGCTGTCGTACGGCGCGAACCAGGTGACTCCCTGTGGGAAGTCCTTGGACAGCTCGTCCATCTTGGCGCGCACGGCTTCGGCCACGTTGAGCGCGTTGGCGCCCGGCAGCAACTGCACGCCGAAGCCGCCGACCGGCTTGCCGCTCCAGGTGGAGGTGAAACCGTAGGTCTGCGGGCCGAACTCGATGCGCGCGATGTCTTTCATGCGCACGACGGTGCCGTCGGCATTGGCGCGCAGGATGATGTTGCCGAACTCCTCGGGCGTTGAGAACAGGCCCTCGGCCGACACGGTGGCGGTGAAGCTCTGCCCGTTGACGGCGGGATCGGCACCCAGCGAACCGGCGGCGAACTGCACGTTCTGGGCGGAGATCGCGCTTTCCACCTGGGTGGCGGAAAGTCCGTAGCCCTGCATCTTGTCCGGGTTCAGCCACACGCGCATGGCGTATTCGGAACCGACCTGGAAGGTGCTGCCAATGCCAGGAATGCGGCCAACCTGATCGATCACCTGCGTGCCGACGATGTCGTTCAGGCGATTACCGTCGATTTCCGGATTGTTGGAGATCAGGCCCACGAACATCAGGAAGTCCGGGTTGGCCTTGGCCACCACCACGCCCTGCTGCGTCACCGCTGCCGGCAACTGCGGCTGTGCCAGCGATACCTTGTTTTGCACCTGTACCTGGGCGATGTCCGGATCGGTACCGGTAGCGAAGCTCAGGGTGATCGTGGACGTACCGTTGGAGTTCGAGGCCGAACTGAAATAAAGCAGGTTGTCCACGCCGGTGAGCTGCTGCTCGATCACCTTGGTGACGGTGTCTTCCATGGTCTGGGCGCTGGCACCGGGGAAGGTGGCCGTCACCGTGACCTGCGGAGGCGCGATGTTGGGGTAGGACTCCACACCCATGTTCAGCACCGAGATGGTGCCGACCAGGGTGATGAGAATGGCGACCACCCACGCGAAGATGGGGCGGTCGATAAAGAAACTCGGCATCAGTGTTCTCCTTACTGATGGCCAGCAGCGGCGGGGGCCGTGCCGGTGGCCGCCTGGTCAGGCGTCCATGGCTGGGCTTTGGCGGGCGCGCCGGGTTTGACGGTCTGGACGCCCGACACGATCACCTGATCGCCGGCATCGAGGCCGCTGGTGACCACCCAATCGTTGCCGCGCATGTTGTCGGCCATCACGCGCTTCTGGGCCACGTTGCCGTCCTTGCCCACCACCAGCGCATAGGCGCCGGCGGGATCGCGCTGGATGCCCGCCTGCGGAATCAGAAACACCTTGTTGAGTTCGCCCATGTTGGCCGTGAGGGTCACGTACATGCCCGGCAGCAGGCGCTTGTCGGGGTTGGGGACCTGCGCGCGCATGTTGATGGCGCCGGTGGTCGGGTTGACGATTACCGAGGAGTAATCCAGCGTGCCGAGCGCGTCGTACTTGCTGCCGCTGGGCAGGGTGAGCTGCACGGTGGTGTTGCTCTGGTCCGCCAGCGACACGCTGCCGGCGTGCTGGGCATGCTGCAGGGTATCCAGGTCGGCGGCGCTGAGCGTGAAGTTCACGTACATCGGATCGACCTGGTCGACCGTGGTCAGCAGGGTCGAGCCGGAACCGGCATCGGAGGTGCCGTTGCCCACGATGGCGCCTTCGGTCACCTGCTGTTCGCCGGCGCGGCCGGCAATGGGCGAGGTGATGTTGGTGTAGCTGAGATTGACCTGGGCCGTCTGCACGTTCGCCTGCGCCTGCTTCACGGCAGCCTGCGAGGAGCGCTCGGTGGCTTCGTCGGTATCCAGCTGGGCTTGCGAGATATAGCCCTTGGGCACCAGCTGGCGGTCGCGGTTGGCCACGACGTGAGCGTTGGTATAGGTGGCCTGGGCGGATGCCAGCGCAGCCTCGGCGGCGGTCAGCGCGGCCTTGTAGGTGGCCGGGTCGATCTGGAACATCAACTGGCCCTGCTTGACGTCCGTACCTTCGGTATACACGCGCTTGAGCAGCAGGCCCGACACGCGGGCGCGCACGTCGGCGCTGCGGAAGGCGGATAGGCGGCCGACCAGGTCTTTGCTGAGCGGTACATTCTGCGGTTGGGCTTCCACCACGCCTACGGTCGGCGGTGGCATCTTGGGCGGCCCTTGCTCCTTGCCGCAGGCGGCAAGCGCCAGCAGGCTCAGGCACAGCACCGGTGTGCGCATTGGCGTCGACTTCATGAGAACTCCATGACTAGCGTAATCGGGGGTAGGGGGTGGCGGCGGCCGATCGAATGGCCGATCAGACTTGCCGGAAAATCTTACGTTTATCTATCGGATGAGGGCCGCTTTTGTCCTGTGTCATTCGTCCCGAGGAAGGGGCGTCAGCAAGACTATACCGATCAGTTTACAATTTATTCGCGGTGCGAATCCAGCCCCGGGCGATCATGACTGACGGCAGGGGCGCTCTTGAGATCATCCCTGACAAACCGCTTGTTATTTGTCCAAGGCAAGGCAGCCGCGAAAAAAGTGCCGGGCAGACAGGTTTTATACACCTTGCAGCTTCGCAATGGGTTGATGACCGAACAAAGACCGCATTACGTGACTGCGCGCTGATCCACGCGTTTGCGAGGGCGCGCGTTGTTGCGCTGCCGATGGATTCAATGCAGCGCGAAGCGTATGCTTTTAAGGCTTTCTGCTCCATTCCCGTCCCTTTTCAGTCTTACCCGTCTCCACTTCTTAAGTAGAAGCCATGAATGCGATCCGTGCGGCCAACGACATCCCCCTCGCGTCTGTCGTGCTCGAAGAGTTGAAGAAATCCGGTTTTCCGACCAAGCGCCTTGATGAGGCGCAATTTTTTATCAGCGCCTTTTTCTCGCGCATTGCCAGTTCCGATATCGACCTGCACACGCCTGCCGAATGGGCCTCGGTGATGGCAGGTCTGCTCGACTTCATGCAGCAGCGTCCGACTGGGCGCGCCGTGGTGCGCATCGCCGACGCCGGCCATGCAGCACGCAGCGCCGTCGAGATCGTTACCGACGACATGCCGTTCCTGGTCGATACGGTCAGCATGGTGTTGACGGCACATTCGCCGATCCAGGCCGTGATCCACCCGGTGGTAAAAGCGACCCGCGATGCGAATGGCCAGCTTCAGCGCCTCGGCGACGAGCAAGGCACCCCTGAGTCGGTCATGCATTTCGAGCTGGACCGCGTCGACGGCGATGCAGCCCAGGCGCAGCTGAAAGGCCAGGTAGAGGCTGCGCTGGAAGATGTGCGCGCCTCCGTGCGCGACTGGGCCGGCATGCGCGACAAGGCGCTGGCCATCGCCACCGACCTGCCCAACCGCAAGCTGCCGCTGGATGCTGCCTCGATCAACGAAGCCAGCGAATTTCTGCGCTGGCTGGCCGACGACAACTTCACCTTCCTCGGCTACCGCGAATACGAAGTCACCCAGGCGGGCGGCGACGAAGTGCTCAGCCCGGTCGAAGGATCGGGACTTGGCATCCTGCACGGTCGCGAGCGCTCCGTGGCGCCGCGCTCGCTGCGCAGCCTGGCGGCGCACGATTTGCCGCAGTCGGGTTCTTACGACGCCATCATCCTGACCAAGACCAATGCACGCTCGCACGTGCATCGCGCCGGCAACATGGATTACGTGGGCGTGTTGAAGTTCGACGCCAACGGCAAGCCGGTGTCGGAGCAGCGCTTCCTCGGGTTGTTCACGTCCAACGCCTATATGACCCGTCCGCAGGACGTGCCCATGGTGCGCCAGCGTGTGGAGGCCGTGTTGGCGCGCTCCGGTCTCAAGCGCGATTCCTACTCGGGCAAGTCGCTCCGTCACATTCTGGAAACCTTGCCGCAGGACGAGTTGTTCCAGTCCGGCGAAGACGAGCTGTTCACCACGGCGACCGGCATTCTCGAGTTGCAGCAGCGCGCCAGCGCCCGCCTGTTCGTGCGCCGCGACCGCTATGGCCGTTTCTTCACCTGCCTGGTGTATGTGCCGCGCGATCGCTTCAGCACCACGGTGCGCGAGCGCATCGAGGCGATGTTGCGCGAAGTCTTCCACGGCGAAAGCGTGGATTCCAACGTGCTGATGGGCGAGTCGGCGTTGGCGCGCCTGCACGTCACCGTGCGTCCGCATCCCGGCGACCAGCCAGCCTACGACGTGCAGAACCTGGAAACCCGCCTGTCGCACATCGTGCGCAACTGGCAGGACAGTCTGCGCGACAGCCTGATTGCACACGCTGGCGCTGCGCAGGGCGTGGCCCTGCTCAATCGCTTCGGCAAGATCCTGCCGGCCGGCTATATCGAAGACGTCTCTCCTGAAGTGGCCGCGCACGACATTGCCGCGCTGGCCGGGCTCAAGAGCGACGATTCGATTCATCTCAATCTTTACGAAGATCCGCGCGATCAGAGCCTGCGTTTCAAGGTGATCCACGTTGGCGCGCCGATTTCGCTCTCCGATGCATTGCCCATGCTGGAAAACATGGGCGTGCGCATGCTCGCCGAACACGTCTACACGCTGGAAAGCGAAGGCCGCACGCTCACCATTCACGACTTCGAGCTGAAACCGAAGGCGCCGCTGGCATTCGAACTGGCGCACCTGCGCGAGCGTTTCGAGCGCAGCTTCGAAGCGTTGTGGCGTGGCCAGGCCGAAAGCGACGGCTTCAACAACCTGGTGTTGTCGGCGCAGGCCGATTGGCGCCAGGTCGCCGTGCTGCGCGGCTATTGCAAGTATCTGCAGCAGGTGGGCATTGCCTTCTCGCAGAGCTACATGGAAGAGACGCTCAACCGTTATCCGGCCATCGCCGGCGTGTTGATCGAGCTGTTCAACGCCAAGTTCGACCCGCATCGCGAGCAGCTCGGCGCCGCCGAGCTGGAAAAGGCCCAGGCCGATTTGCGCCGCGAAATGCATGCGCTGATCCCGGCCGAAACGCAGAAAGCCAAGCCTGAGCTGATCGACGGCATGGTCAATGTGCTGGCGCAGCCGCGCGAACAGCAAGTGCACGTGCTGTGGGAAGCGCTGAAGGCGCTGCTCGACGATGTGGCCAGCCTGGATGACGAGCGCATCCTGCTGAGCTTCATGAACACCATCCGCGCCACCCTGCGCACCAGCTTCTACCAGAAGTGGGATGGCGCGCATCGTCACTACATCAGCTTCAAGTTCGACTCCAAGCAGGTGCCGGACGCACCCAAGCCGGTGCCGTATCGCGAAATCTTCGTGTACTCGCCGCGCGTGGAAGGCATCCATCTGCGCTTCGGGCCGGTGGCTCGCGGTGGCCTGCGCTGGTCGGATCGCCGCGAAGACTTCCGTACCGAAGTGCTGGGCCTGGTGAAGGCGCAGATGGTGAAGAACACCGTGATTGTGCCGGTCGGCTCGAAGGGCGGTTTCTTCGTCAAGCATCCGCCGGTCGGCGGCGACCGCGATGCGCAGCTGGCCGAAGGTATCGCCTGCTATCGCCTGTTCATCAACGGCCTGCTGGACATCACCGACAACCTGGTGGAAGGCAAGGTCGTGCCGCCGCACGACGTGGTGCGTCACGACCAGGACGATCCGTACCTGGTGGTGGCCGCCGACAAGGGCACGGCCACGTTCTCCGACATCGCCAATGCGATCTCGATCGAGCACGGCTTCTGGCTGGGCGACGCCTTCGCCTCCGGTGGTTCGAACGGTTACGACCACAAAGGCATGGGCATCACTGCCAAGGGTGCGTGGGAGTCGGTGAAGCGCCACTTCCGTGCGCTGGGCCGCGACTCGCAGAGCGAAGATTTCACCTGCGTCGGTATCGGCGACATGTCCGGCGACGTGTTCGGCAACGGCATGCTGTTGTCGAAGCACATCCGCCTGCTGGCGGCGTTCGACCATCGCCACGTGTTCCTCGATCCCAATCCGGATACGGCGAAGTCCTTCGCTGAGCGCGAACGTATGTTCAAGCTGCCGCGTTCAAGCTGGGAGGATTATGACAAGTCGCTGATTTCTGCCGGTGGCGGCGTGTGGCCGCGCAGCGTGAAGTCGATTCCGATTTCGCCGGAAGTGCGTGCGGCGCTGAGCCTGAAGGCCGATGTGCAGCACCTGTCGCCGAACGATCTGCTCAATGCCATTCTCAAGGCGCCGGTCGATCTGCTGTGGAACGGCGGTATCGGTACGTATGTGAAAGCGACCAGCGAGACGCATGCGGACGTGGGCGACCGCGCCAACAACGGCCTGCGCCTCAACGGTGCGGAACTGCGTTGCAAGGTGGTCGGCGAGGGCGGCAACCTGGGCTTCACCCAGAAGGGCCGTATCGAGGCCGCGCAGCACGGCGTGCTGCTGAACACCGACTTCATCGACAACTCCGCTGGCGTGGACACCTCCGATCACGAGGTGAACATCAAGATCCTGCTCGACGACGCCGTGCAGCGTAACGAGATCACCGTCGACGGCCGCAACAAGCAGCTCGCCTCGATGACTGACGAAGTAGGCGAACTGGTGCTGTGGGACAACTACCGCCAGAACCAGGCCATCACCTTGATGGAACACCAGTCGGCCAAGCGCCTGGGTTCGATGGCGCACTTCATTCGTACGCTGGAGGGCGAAGGCCTGCTCGATCGCCAGGTGGAAAACCTGCCGAGCGAAGCCGAGCTGACCGAGCGCAAGACGCGTAGCCAAGGCATGACCCGTCCGGAACTGTCGGTGCTGCTTTCTTACGACAAGATCCGCCTGTTCCAGCAATTGCTGGAGTCGGACGTGCCGGAAGATCCGTACCTGTCCAAGGAACTGGTGCGCTATTTCCCGGCACCGCTGCACGACAAATACGCCGAGCACATGCAGCGTCATCGCCTGAAGCGCGAAATCATTGCCACCGCGGTGACCAACTCCACCATCAACCGCATGGGCGCCACCTTCATGATGCGCATGCAGGAAGATACCGGGCAGGGCCCAGCGGCGATCGCCAAGGCTTATACCGCTGCGCGCGAAATTCTCGGCGCGCGCGACCTGTGGGCGCAAATCGAGGCGCAGGACAGCAAGGTGGCCGAGAGCACGCAGGTCGATGCGATCCTGCAGATATGGTCGCTGCTGCGCCACATCACGCGCTGGTTGCTGAGCCGTCCGGGCGGCACGCTGGAAATCGCCGCCAACGTGGAGCGCTACCAGGCTGCCGTGGCCGAACTCAGCGCCACGGTTACGGATGCGCTGACGCCGGCTGGCAAAGCAGACTTCGCCACCAGCCAGGAAAAGTGGGAAGGCCTTGGCCTGCCGACCGAACTGGCTCTGCGCCTGGCCAAGCTGCCGGAACTGCGCGCCATGCTCGACATGGTGGAAGTGGCCCAGCAGAGCGGCCAGCCCATCGCCAAGGTCGCCAACGTGTTCTACGAACTGGGCCAGAGCCTGGATCTGGAATGGCTGCGCGGCCAGATCGAAGCCCTGCCGGTGGATGGTCATTGGCATGCGCAAGCACGCGGTTCGCTGCTGGATGAGCTCAACCATCAGCACCGCGCCCTGGCTACGCAGGTGTTGGCGCTGAATGGCGGCTCGAAGGACGTCTCGCCGGTGCAGGCATGGCTGGATCGCGACGATCCCACGCTGAAGTACACGCGCAGCATGCTGGCGGAAATCCTCACCCAGAACGCGGATTATCCGATCGCATCGGTGGCGGTACGTCGTCTGGCGCAGTTGGCGCAGGTGCCGGTAGGCTGACAGCACGCATCAGCGTCAGGGTAGTGTGCAGAAGGGCAAGGCCGTCATGGCCTTGCCCTTCGTCGTATCGTAAGCTCCAGAACACGACCCTCATCGAAGACGGATCTTATGCGCCTCGCGTTTGTCGCCAGCGAAACCAACGTGGCCCAGCAAGCTCGCCGCAAACTCGTGGATCGTTACGGCGACGTGCCCGCTGTCGAGGCGGAGGTGATCGTTGCCCTGGGCGGCGACGGCTTCATGTTGCGCACCTTGCACGCGCATCGCGCCATTGCCGTACCGGTCTACGGCATGAAGCTGGGCCGGGTCGGCTTTCTCATGAACAAGTACAAGCTCGAAGAGCTGCCCGAGCGCATCGCGCGCGCGCACACCGCCGAATTGTTTCCGTTGGAAATGGTCGCCACTGACAGCGATGGGCAGACCCGCACGGCGCTTGCCTTCAACGAAGTGTCGTTGTTGCGTCAAACCAACCAGGCCGCGCACCTGGAGGTAAGGCTCAACGATGACGTGAAGCTGGCCACCCTGGTCTGCGACGGCATCCTGGTTTCCACGCCGGCCGGCTCCACGGCCTATAACCTGTCGGCGCACGGCCCCATTCTTCCACTCGATGCCAACGTGCTGGCGCTGACCCCGATCAGTCCGTTCCGCCCGCGCCGTTGGCGCGGCGCCATCCTTCCGCATCGCACCCAGGTGAGCCTGCGCGTGCTGGATTCGGGGAAGCGCCCGATCAGCGCCACCGCCGATTTCCTGGAAGTGCGCAACGTTCGTACCGTGGACATCCGCCAATCGCAGGAACGCGGCGTGCGCTTGCTGTTCGATCCGGAGCACAATCTGGAACAGCGTATTCTGGATGAGCAATTTGCCGCCGATTGAACTCTTTTCGACCATGACCCGTTCTACTTCTTCTGTCCACGATGCTCGCTCGGCGACCGACAACAAGCTGGTTGTCGCGATTTCGTCGCGCGCCTTGTTCGATCTGGGCGACAGCCACACCCTGTTCGAGCGGCAAGGGCTCGATGCCTACCGCGCTTTCCAGATCGAGCACGAGAACGAGATCCTGCAGCCTGGCGTAGCGTTTCCGCTGGTGCAGAAACTGCTCGGCCTGAACAAGCTGGCGGGCGACTTGCCTCCGGTCGAAGTCATCCTGTTGTCGCGCAATTCCGGCGACACCGGCTTGCGCATATTCAATGCCATCCAACATTACGGCCTGGAAATCAGCCGGGCGGCCTTTACCAGCGGTGCCCCGACATCGGATTACATAGCGCCGTTCAAGGCGGATCTGTTTCTTTCTGCCAACGCCGAAGACGTTGGCAGGGCATTGAAGGCGGGCGTGGCCGCCGCCACCATTCTGCCCTCCGTGGCGCCGCCCAGGGCCAGCGAGCAATTGCGCATTGCGTTCGATGGCGACGCGGTGATTTTCGGCGACGAAGGCGAGCGTGTGTCGCGGGAAGAAGGCCTTGAGGCCTTCCATCGCAGCGAAACCGAGCTGGCCGACGAGCCGCTGTCAGTGGGTCCGTTCCGCGGCTTTCTCACTGCGGTGCATCGCTTGCAGGCGGCTTTCCCTGCAGAGAATTCGCCCATTCGCACTGCTCTGGTGACGGCTCGTTCCGCCCCCGCGCACAAGCGCGTCATTCTCACCCTGCGCCGCTGGGGCGTGCGCATCGACGAGGCCTTGTTCCTCGGTGGGCGCGACAAGGGACCGTTCCTCGACGCTTTCGGCGCCGACATCTTCTTCGATGACTCGCCGGCTAACGTCGAATCGGCACGCAAGCACGTAGCGACCGGTCACGTACCGCACGGCGTGAGCAATCCCTGATCGTGCAATGAGCCGCAGAGCCGTTGGTTGGGTTGGCGCAGCGTAATCCAGTCGTTTTGCGACGGCTGTTGCCGGTGAAGTCAGGGCACCGAATGGCCCTTGCAGGCGGTCCAGATGGCATACCAGTCTTCCGCATCGAGGCGGACGTTCAACGCAGCGACCGCATCGCGCAGGCCCTCGACGCGACCGGTGCCGGTAATCGGGCACGGGCGTGACGGATGGCGCAATATCCACGCGAAAGCGAGTGTGGTGACGCTGATGCCGTAGCGCGCAGCGATGGCAGACATTTCGGCTCGTACGCGTTGAGCCGATACATCTTCGCCGGTAAATAGACGGCCGCCAGCTAGCGGCGACCATATCATCGGGCGCAGGCCGAGCTGTTGTGCCTGATCCAGCGTGCCGTCGTCCAGCGCATGGGTTTGCAGCGGCGACAATTCCACTTGATTGGTTTGCAGGGGATAGTGCTGGTTCAACAAGGCAAGCTGACTGCAGCTGTGGTTGGAGACACCCCAATGCGCCACCTTGCCTTCGCGGGTGAGCGCGGCAAAGGTGTCCGCCAAATTCGCTGCATCCATCAAATAATCCGGGCGGTGGATCAGTACCAGATCCAACTGCTCGGTATGCAGGTTGCGCAAGGATTGTTCTACCTGCGTTCGAATGTACTGCGCGCCGGTGTCGTAGTAGTTCACCCGATACGGCCGTTGCCCGGAGCGCAGCCGAATACCGCATTTGGTGATCAATTGCATGCGTTGGCGCAGCGCAGGCATCGCTTTGAGCGCCTCGCCAAACAACGCTTCGGCACGGTAATCGCCGTAAATATCGGCATGGTCGAACGAGGTGATGCCAAGCTCCAGTGCCTGCTCGATCCAGCGGACGCGCGCGGCGACATCAAGGTGCCAGTCCGCGATGCGCCAAAGTCCTGCGACAATGGTGGATAGTTCGAGCCGCTCTGTCGACATACTGGACATCAACGTGCGCTACCGGATGATTTGGAGTCGCTGAGCTGGCCGGCCGACCAGCCGCCGCCGATATCGCCGATCAGCGACACCGTATCGACCAGGCGTTGCTGTTTGACGCTCAGCGCGCTTTGCGCCGTACTCAATTGAGTGGCCTGGGCAGTGGCTACGGTGGTGTAGTCGACGGTGCCGGCTTGATATTCGTTCAGCGCGATCCGTGCACCCTCCGTGGCGTTCTTGGCAGCATCGTCCACCACTTCGGCTTGCTGGGCCAGAATGCGCAAGCCGGAGAGATCGTCCTCGACATTCTGGAAGGCGGTCAGCACCGTGCCGCGATAGTTCGCAACCGAGCCTTCATAAGCGGCCTTGGCCGCAGCGACTTCGCCGTGGCGCGCGCCGAAGTCGAACACGGTTTCATCCACATTCGCCCCCAACGACCAGATGTGGTTGGCCAGGTGCAGCAGACCGGCCAGCGGCGATTGCGAGAAGCCGTCTGCTGCCGACAAGGAGACGCTCGGGTAGTACGCGGCTACGGCTACGCCCACCGCGGCATTCTGCGCGGCCATCTGGCGTTCCGCGACGGCAATGTCTGGACGGCGCTGCAGCAGCGTGGAGGGCACACCGACCGGTATGTCAGGTAGCGTGGGGAGTGTCGTGCCGGTTGGAATATCGAGCTCTTCCGGGTTCTTTCCGACCAGCACCGCAATGGCATGCGCGTAGTTGGCGCGCGCGATGCCGAGCGCTATCAGGCTGGCCTTGGCGTTTTCCAGTTGCGTGCGTGCGGCAATGACATCGGAGGGTGCAGCCGTGCCCGCCGTGCCCTGGTTTTCCACGACACGCAACGATTCGGTATAGGCATCGACGGTTTTCTGCAGCAGATCGGTATTGGCATCCGTGATGCGCAACTCGATCACGGCAGTGGCCAGTGCGACCTGTTCGGAAAGCGTGGCGTTGGCAAGCGTCGCCTCGCTGGCCTGAGCGGTGGCCTTGTTTTCCTCGATCGTGCGGCGAACCTTGCCCCACAGGTCGGGAGCCCAGCTGATATTGCCTTCCACCGAGCCGGAGGTGCTGATGGGGCTGAGATTGGCATTCAGGCTGGTGCTGCTGTGCGCGGAGCGCTGCTTGCTGCCGGAGCCTTCCAGGCCGATGGTCGGGAACAAGGAGGCGCGCGCGACTTTTACCTCGGCCAGGGCCTGCTGGTAGTTGGCGTAAGCCTGGCGCACCGTCTGGTTGGAGACCGATACCTGCGGCTCGAGTTGGTTGAGCAGCGGATCATTGAATCCGGTCCACCAGTCGCCTTTGGGCGCTTCGGCCGCCGGTGCGGCCTGCGACCAGCCCGGCAGTTCTTTGTATTGAGCGGGAACCGGCACCTGGGGGCGATGGTAGTCAGGGCCTACCATGCACCCGCTGAGCAACATCGCCAGCGAGGCGGCCAGAGCTGTGTGGTGAGTCTTCATCGTCATGCGCTCGCGTCCGATCTGTTCCACGGCAAGGTGGCGGCCCACTTGGCGAGTCGCGCGCGCAAGCGATCCAGGAATAGGTAGATCACCGGTGTCGTGTACAGCGTAAATACCTGGCTGAGAATTAAGCCGCCCATCACCGTGATGCCGAGCGGTTGGCGCAGCGACGCGCCCTGGCCGATGCCGATCGCCAGCGGCACGGCACCGAGCACGGCAGCCGCGGTGGTCATCATGATCGGCCGCAGGCGGACCACGGCCGCATCGTGAATGGCCCTGGTCGCCTCGTAGCCTTCGTCGCGCTGCAAGTGAATGGCGACGTCGATCATCATGATCGCGTTCTTCTTCACGATACCGATCAGCAGAATGATGCCGATCATCGCGATCACCGAGAACGGCGTGCCGAAAATCAGCAGCGCCAGCGTCGCGCCGATGCCGGCGGAGGGCAGGGTGGACAGAATGGTGATCGGATGCACCGTGTTCTCGTACAGCACGCCGAGCACGATATACACCGCACCCAATGCCGCCAGAACCAGCAGCGGCATGGTCGACATCGATTGCGAATAGACCTGTGCCGCGCCTGCCGTGGCGCCGTGGATGGAAGCGGGCATGCCCAATTCCTGCATGGTCTGGTTGATCGCTGCCAACGCATTGCTCAGCGATCCGCCGGGCGGCAGGTTGAACGAGATCGTCGCGGCAACCAGGCCGCCCTGGTGGCTGACTTCGGTGGCCGTGTGATTGTTGGTGTAGCTGGCCATGGCGGTGAACGGCACCATGGTTTCCTGCGCGGTACTGTCGGCGCTGCCGCTCGATGCACCGCCCTTGGAGTTGGAAATGGCGTTGGTGAGCTGGTTGGCCTGCGCGTTCGAATTGAGCGAGTTGGTGGACGCTGCACTCTTGCTGGCGCTCACAGCCGCGAAGCCCTGCACACCCGAAACCGTGCTTCCCGGCATCTGCGTTTGCTGCGTACCGGAGGGGTTGCCGGCGGCGGCGCTGAAGAACATGCGATCCAGCATCTGCGGGTACTGCCAGTATTGCGGCGCAACCTCCATCACCACGTAATACTGGTTGAGCTGGTTATAGACGGTGGAAACCGTGCGCTGGCCGAAGGCGTCATACAGCACGGCATCCATCTGGTTCGGTGCAAAACCGTAGCGGGCCATGGTGGCGCGGTCGAAGTTGACGTAGGTCTGCAGGCCGTTCTGCTGCAGGTCCGAGTTCACGTCTTGCAGCTGGCCACGCGATTTGCCGAGCGCAGCCACCAGTTTGGGCACCCACGTGAATAGCGCATCGGGATCGTCGCTGGTCAGCGTGTACTGATATTCCGCCGCTGAAGAGCGTCCGCCGATGTGCAGGTCCTGCGCCGCTTGCATGAACAGTTTGGCGCCGGAGACGGCGTTGAGCTTGGGTCGCAACCGGTCCACCACCTGCGCGGCGGACAGTTTGCGTTCGGCCAGCGGCTTGAGTTCGACGTAGACGTTGGCGGTGTTCAGCGCGCGGCCGCCGGTGAAGCCGGCCACGGATGCCACGGCAGGATCCTTCTGCACGATGGACTGCAATTGCGCCAGCTTCTTTTCCATCGCCTGGAAGGAGATGCTCTGGTCGGCGATGATCTGCCCCATCAGGATGCCGTTGTCCTGCTCGGGAAAGAATGTCGAGGGCACCAGCTTGATCAGGAACACGTTCAATACGATCAGGCCGATCAGCATCAGGCCGACCATCAAGGCATTGTCGAGTACCTTGGTCAACGAGCGCGAATAGGCATCCTTGAAGCGGTCGAACTGCCGTTCGTACCACAGCGCCCAGCGTGCCTTGGAATGCATGGCGGCGCCGGGCTTCAACACATAGGCGGCCATGGCCGGCGTTACCGTCAGCGAGATCACCATCGACAGCAGGATGGCGGTCGACAAGGTGACGGCGAATTCGTGGAACAGCAGGCCGATGATGCCGGGCATCAGCAGGATCGGCAGAAATACCGCGATCAACGACAGGCTCATCGAGATCACGGTGAAGCAGACTTCGCCGCTGCCTTTCAGGGCCGCTTCGCGCACATCCATGCCTGCTTCGACGTGGCGCACGATGTTTTCCAGTACCACCACTGCGTCGTCGACCACGAAGCCGGTGCCGATGGTCAATGCCATCAGGGACAGGTTGTCCAGGCTGTAGCCCATCAGGTACATCGGACCGAAGGTTCCGATGATGGACAACGGTAGCGCTACCGCTGGAATCAGGATCGCCCGCGGCGATTGCAGAAACACGAACACCACGCCGATCACCAGCAACACGGCCATGAACAGCGTGCGTTCGGTGTCGCCCACCGCGGCATTCACCGATTGCGAGCGGTCGATGGCAACGCCGATGTGTACGTTGCGCGGCAGCGTAGCCTCGATCGCAGGCAGCACTTTGCGTATCTCGCCCACGGTTTTGACGATATTGCCGCCAGGCAGCGGGAAGACGATCACCAGCACCGCGGGCTGGCCGTTATACAGGCCCAGGTTGCGGAGATTCTCCGCCGAGTCTTCGACATCGGCCACGTCGCGCAACAGGACCGGCGAACCTTTGCGGTACGAGACCACTAGATCACGGTAGGGCGCGGCTTTGTTGATCTGGTCGTTGGAAGTCACTTCGTAGCGCACGCCATTCTGGTCGATGTGACCTTTGGCGCTGTTGGCGTTGGCCGAACTGATGGCTGCGCGCACGTCCTCCAGACCGATGCCGTAGCTGTTGAGCTGATCGGGCTGCAATTCAACGCGCACAGAGGGCAGGGCGCTGCCGCCCAGCGTGATCTGGCCCACGCCATCCACTTGCGACAGCTGTTGCTGGATCACCGAATCGGCCGAGTCGTAAAGCTGTGCGCGAGTCAGTGTTTTGGAGGTCAGCGCCAGCACCATGATCGGCGAATCGGCCGGGTTGTACTCGCGATAGGTCGGGTTATTGCGCAGCGTGCTTGGCAGGTCCGCGCGTGCGGCCTGGATGGCGGCTTGCACATCGCGGGCCGCACCATTGATATCGCGGTTCAAACCGAACTGCACCACGATCCGCGCAGAGCCGACGTCGCTGGTGGAGGTGAGTTCGGTGACGTCGGCAATCGTGCCGAGGCGCTTTTCCAGCGGCTCGGCAACGGTGGAGGCCATGATCGACGGGCTGGCGCCGGCCATGCTGGCCTGTACCACGACCACCGGATAGGTGACGTTCGGCAGAGGCGCCACCGGCAGGCGGAAATACGCCAGCGCGCCGGAGAGCAGGATGGCGATCGCTAGCAAGGTGGTCGCCACCGGCCGCCTGATGAAGAGCGCGGAGATGTTCACGTGAGTTCACCGCGAATCTTCATGCCGCACCATCCTCCGCTTCCAGCGAAGGCTTGCGCTGGAAGCGTTGCGCAAGCCGGTCGAAGAACAGGTAGATCACCGGTGTGGTGAACAAGGTCAGCAACTGGCTCAGTGCCAGGCCACCGATGATCGCAAGACCCAGCGGGCGGCGCAGTTCCGAGCCCGTTCCGGTACCCAGCAACATCGGCAGCGCGCCGAGCATGGCGGCAAGGGTGGTCATCAAGATCGGGCGGAAGCGCAGCAGCGAGGCTTCGAAGATCGCCTCGGCGGGCGGCTTGCCGTGTTCGCGTTCGGCTTCCAGCGCGAAGTCCACGATCATGATCGCGTTCTTCTTCACGATGCCGATCAGCAACACAATGCCGATGATGCCGATCACGTCCAGGTCTGCCCCCGCAACCATCAGCGCAAGCAGCGCGCCGATGCCTGCCGAAGGCAGGGTGGAGAGAATGGTTACCGGGTGGATGAAGCTCTCGTACAGCACGCCGAGCACGATATACACCGCCACCAGTGCGGCAATCAGCAGATAGACCTCGCTGGAAAGCGAATCCTGAAATGCCTGCGCCGCACCCTGGAACGAGGAGTTGATCGAGGACGGCAGCTTGACCGCGGTCTCCGCCTGGTTGATCTCCTCCACCGCCTTGCTCAGCGATGCATCCTTGGCGAGGTTGAAGGAGATGGTGACCGAGGGGAACTGGGCCAGATGGCTGATCACCAGCGGTGACTTGGTCACCTCGATCTTGGCGATGGCCTTGAGCGGCACCTGGCCGCTGCTGCCGGTCTGGCTTGGCAGGTACAACTCGCCCAGCGATTGCAGCGTCGGCAACTTCTCCGGCTTGGCCACCAGGATCACGCGGTACTGGCTGGATTGATCGAAGATGGTCGACACGATGCGCTGGCCCAGCGCGTCGTACAGCGCATTGTCGATGGTGGCCGCCGTGATGCCGAAGCGCGCGGCCAACTGGCGGTTCACCTCGACGTTGACGCTCAAGCCGTCGTTGTTCAGATCGCTGGTGACATCGGTGATCGACTTGATCTGCTTCATGCGATCGATCAGTGCCGGCACGTATTTCTGGAATTCGTCCTGGCTCGGGCCGCGCAGCACGAACTGGTACTGGTTCGGCGAGACGGTGGTGTCCAGGGTCAGATCCTGCTCGGGTTGCAAGTACAGCTTGATACCCGGAACGTCCGCCACCTCGGTCTGGATGCGGCGGGCGATTTCCGCCGCGGTTTCCGAGCGGTCGTCGCGCGGCTTGAGGTTGATCAGGAATCGGCCGTTGTTGAGCGTGGTATTGGTGCCGTCGATACCTACGTAAGAGGTCAGGTTGACCACGTCCGCGTCTTTCAGGATCGCCTGGGCCAGGGCGGCCTGGCGATCGACCATGGTGTCGTAGGACACCGAGTTGTCGGCGATGCTGATGCCCTGGATCACGCCCACGTCCTGGACCGGAAACAAGCCCTTGGGAATGATCACGTACAAGATGCCCGTGATGGCCAGCGTCACCACGAAGATGACGAGCGTGGCGGTCTGGTGACTCATCACGAAGCGCAGTCCGCGTTCGTACGCTGCCAGGGTTTTGTTGAACAGGTTTTCGCTGATGTGTTCGAAGCGGCTGGGGTGGCGCTGGGATTCGGCGCGCAGAATGCGTGCGCACATCATTGGCACTAGGGTCAGCGAAACGATGCCGGAAATCACGATGGTGACGGCCAGCGTCACCGCGAATTCGCTGAACAATCGCCCGATGACGCCGCCCATGAACAGCAGCGGGATCAGTACCGCGATCAGCGACACGGTCAGCGACAGAATGGTGAAGCCGATCTGGCCTGCGCCGATCAACGCGGCATTCAAAGGCGTTTCGCCTTCCTCCAGATAGCGCACGATGTTTTCGATCATCACGATCGAGTCGTCGACCACGAAACCGGTGGCGATGATCAGCGCCATCAGCGAAAGGTTATCGATCGAGTAGTTCAGCTCATACATCATCGCCAGCGTGGCGATCAGCGACACCGGCACCGAAATGCTGGGGATGATGGTCGCCGGCAAGTTGCGCAGGAACACGAAAATCACCAGCACCACCAGCATCACGGCAAGCACCAGCTCGAATGCCGCGTCGGCCACCGAAGAACGGATGACGCCGGTGCTGTCCGAAACGATCTGTACCTGCATGCCCGCCGGCAGCGTGGATTCGAGTTGCGGCAGTTCTTTCTTGATCTGATCGACTGTCGCGATCACGTTGGCGCCCGGTTGGCGCTGCACGTTGAGTACGATGGCCGGTGTTCCGTTGTACCAGGCCCCTTGCTCGGTATCCTGGGCGGCCTGGGTGACGCGAGCGACATCCTTGAGGAACACCGGCGCCCCGTTCTGGTAGGACACCACCGTGTTCAGGTAATCCTTGGGGTCCTGGATCTGATCGTTGCCGTTGATCGTGTAATCCAGCTTGGGGCCGTCGAAATTGCCTTTGGGCTGGCTCACGTTGACGTTGGCGAGCAGGGAACGCAGGTCGTCGATATTGAGCCCGTAGGAAGCCAGCTTCTGCGGGTCCGCTTCGACGCGCACCGCCGGTACATTGCCGCCAGCCGGTGTAACCAAGCCCACGCCTTGCACTTCCGAAATCTTGGTACCCAGGCGGTTGTTGGCCACGTCCTGCAACTGCGGCAGCGACATCGATTTGGAAGTCACCGCCAAAGTGAGAATCGGCTGGTCCGCCGGATTGACCTTGGCGTAGGTGGGCGGCGCGGGCAGGCCGCTGGGCAGCAGGCTGTTGGCCGCGTTGATGGCCTCCTGGACGTTCTGCTCGGCAACGTCCAGGTTGAGCGCGAGATTGAACTGCAGCGTGATGACCGACGCGCCCGCGGAGCTGCTTGAGGTCATCTGCTGCAGGCCGGGAATTTCACCCAGTTGCACTTCCAGCGGTGCGGTGACCGTGGTGGCCATCACGCTCGGGCTGGCACCGGGATAGAAGGTTTGTACCTGGATCGTCGGATAGTCCACATCCGGCAGCGACGACACCGGCAGGAAGCGCATCGCGACCAGGCCTACCAGCACCAGGGCAATCATCAGCAATGACGTTGCCACCGGCCTGAGCACGAACAGGCGGGATATGTTCATCGGATCGCTGCCCGCCGATTACGAGTTGGAAGCGGCGGAATCGGAGCCGTGATTCCGCTTGCCGCCGTGATGGGGGGCTTGCGCCGACGATGCAGCGGAAGCCGGCGCTTCGTCGCTGCCTTGCGGCTTCGCCTTGGCGATCTTGATCTTGGCGCCGTCGTTGAGGCGATCCATGCCGTCGGTCACCACCGTCTGTCCGGCGGAAAGACCGGAGAGGATGACCGTGTTTTTGCCGTCGCTCGGGCCCGGCGTCACCTTGTGAACCGAGACGGTATCGTCGGCATTGACCAGATAGACATAATCGCCGGGCGCGCCGCTCTGCACGGCGGGCGTAGGCACCAGCACCGCCTGCTTCAGGGTGTCGACCAGCAGTTGCGTGTTGACGAATTCGTTGGGATACAGCGACTCGTCGTCGTTGGGGAAAGTGGCACGCAAGGTGACCGTGCCGGTACTGGTTTCCATCTGGTTGCTGATGGCATACAGCGTGCCGGAGGCGAGCTGCTTGGTGTTGTCGCTGTTGTAGACGTCGACCGGCAGTTTTGCGCCGGAGTTGAAGCGCTGCAGTACCTGGCCGAGCGAATTTTGCGGCACGGTGAATTGCACCGTGGTGGGCTTCATAGTGGTGATCACCACGATCCCCGGCGAGCTGGACGCGGTGACATAGTTGCCCGGATCAACCAGTCGCAGGCCGACGCGGCCATCGACAGGTGCGGTGATGTGGCAATAGGCAAGATCCAGTTCGTATTGCGCAATGGATGCCTGATCGGCTTTCACCGCGGCCTCGTCTTGCGCCACGGTGAATTTCTGGTCCGCGTAAGTCTGCTCGGCGATCGATTTCTGTTGGTGCAGTTGTTCATAGCGGGCGAGGTCGGTGCGAGCCTGGTCGAGGCTGGCTTGATCCTTGGCCAATTGCGCCTGGGCTTGCTGCTTGTCGATCTCGTACTGGCGCGGATCGATCTGGGCCAGAAACTGGCCTTTTGTCACGTCCTGGCCTTCCTTGTAGCCCACCTCGGTCAGGTAGCCGCTCAGTTGCGGCAGCACGGTGACCGTGGCCACCGGCGTAACGGTGCCCAATTCATTGAGCACCACGGGCATATCGCCCAGCGTCGCCTTGGCTGCGCTCACGACTTGTGCGGGGTTGCCGGTGCGGGCCGGCTTGGCGCCGAAGATGAGATGAAACAGCACGAGAAGCACGATCGCTACGATAACCACCACAGCGACCAGCGGGCCGCGTTTCTTGCGAAAGTGTCCGGCGGCGCGCGGGGGGTAGACACTCATAACCATCTCCAGATAATCACTCCTGAGTCTACAAGAGCGCTTTCAGTTGTCTAAACGAGGCTGTAGGGGGCAGCGGGCGGGCCGTCAGCACGACGGTCAATGCCCTCTTAACGGTCCATTGTTCAGCTGGTTGACACATAGGCGGCTATTTTGCCGCCATCATGCATTTGAGCGAATCAGTGCATTCAGGCTGGTTTTATCTAGCGAGCCACGCTCCATTGTGATGACTTTTGGCACGTGGCTGCACTGCGAATAGGCCTATTGCAAATGGGAGAGCGTTGTGGCGCCCCCTTTTGCGGTCAACGGCCTGTCACATCGGGGACCACCTTGGTGCGCTTCCACCAGCCGGTGACCTTTTCCTCGCGCACCAGCGTGAACAGGCCGGCACCGAGAATCATGGTGATGCCGATCAGCATCGGCCCGTCGAGTTTGTCGCCGAACAACCAGTAACCGAATCCGATGGCCCAAAGCATCTGGCTGTATTGCGTGGGAGCCACCCGGTTGGCGTGTGCGATCAGCGTGGCATACATCAGCAATACGCCGGCCAGTGCCGCCAGCAAGCCGTAGCCGGCCAGCAACATCCATTGGTGCCAGTCGGGCCACGCAAAGTGCGGAATCATCAACAGGCCGCCGGCGATCATCGGCCCCATCACGCCGGCGCCGTAGAGGCAGACGCGTTTTTCGTGCGGTCCGGCTACACGCAACGCCACCACCGAGCACGCCGCGAACAAGCCGCACACGATGCCGGCGATATCGCCGGCTCCCAGCGCGCGGAAGCCGGGACGCAGCACCACCAGCACACCGGCAAATCCGACAAACACCGCGGTCCAGCGACGCCAGCCGACGTGCTCTTTCAAAAACAGCACGGACAACACCGTGACGAAGATCGGCATCAGAAAGATCATCGTGAACACTTCGGCCATCGGCAGCAGGGTAAATGCGATGACCGACGCAATATTGCCGCCGGCGCCGGCAGCGGCGCGCACCCACCACAGCGACGGCCGGCGCGCCACCACGACGTCGCGCCAGCGGTCCCCTTTGCCGATGATGAAAGGCAGTGCCGCCAGGCCGAACACGGCACCAAAGAACACCGATTCATACGGCGGGATCGAACCGTGCAGCGATTTGACGAAGGCATCGCTGATTGCGTAGGCCGCGAACGCAGCGAAACCGAGGAGCACGCCTTTGATCATGTGACGTCCGTGAAGATGGGGAAGGGGGCGCGCAGCCCTTATAGGAATCTCTCCATTTTGCCGGGTCTTTGAGTCAAAAACGATGACTGTCGGATGCTTTTGCGCGTAGTCCCATAGCCGAGCCGTTGCCGACATCCACACCATAAGGCTCCGCCTTTTTCCGGCGGGGCGTATGGATGGCCGATCCGGGCAGGCATCGGCTTCCTGGCCGCGGTAAGCCCTGGCTTACGCCGGTTCAGTACCCAGCCGGCTTCCATCGCCTTGCCTCGACCATGGCCAAGCTAAGGGATGCAACTACCGTGGCCCATCGACGATTGCCGGCGCTTGCCGCCGGTCTGCTTTCTCCGGTCCTGATCGGCTTCAGCGCTGATGCGCTGGCGGTCAAGGTAACCGACAATCTCGATCTGGGCGGCGCCTTGCGCGTTCGCCTTGATAACGATCCTGGCCGCGGCGTGCACGAGATTGGCCTGGATACCGTCATGTTCAGTGCAAAATACGACTCGGACAGCTGGATCGGCGCTGCACGCTACCGCTTTTATGGCAAGTCATACCCCTATCAATACGTGCGCCGTTTCGGCGACATTTCATTCGCCGAGTACGCCTGGATCGGCTACAAATTCGACAGCCGGAAACAATTGCAGCTCGGCCTGAACCAGGTTCCGTTCGGTCTGCAGCCCTATTACAGCAGCACCTTCTACGAAACCCTGGGCAATGTGATCGGCTTGGAAGACGTGTGGCAACTGGGGGCAAAGTACATCCAGAGCGTGGACGACTGGAATTTCCAGTTCGGCTATTACGTGCGCGCGGCCTGGCCGGGCGCAGGCACGAGCAACGGTTCAACCTACTCGATCGTGGTGACGCCAGCCGACCCCGGTGTCGCCGGAGGCAGCCGCAATGACGAGCGCGGCCTGGCTATCGCCCGGGCTGCCCGCAAGGTGGACATCGGCCACTTGAAAGGCGAGGCCGGTGTGTCGGTCATGAGTTCCAGCCTTTACAACCGCGATACCCATCGTTACGGGCGGCGCAACGCCTTTGCCGTGCATTACGCCGCGAACCAGGGGCCCTGGGGCGTTCAGTTGCAGTATGCGCGCCAGCAGATGTCGCCGAGGAATCCCGGCGACAACGGCACGGTCAGCTTCGGCGGGTACGACGGCAGCTTCAACGTCGCCAGCAGCGGCAACTTCTATACCGGCGATCTCAGCTACTCGTTGCCGGGCGCTTATGCCGGAGGCTGGATAAGCGGCATGAAGCTTTATGCCAACTACAGCCTCTACGAAAAATCCCGCAACGATTTCCGCAATTCGCAGCGCTTCATTCTTGGCACTTCCTTTACTTTGAAAAAAGTGTGGATTGCCGTCGAATGGTTGAATGGGCGAAACGACCCCTACCTGGGCGGTAGCAGCTACGCACAAAGCGCGGCAGCGGGGGGCATCAATGGCTGGAAAGGCCAGTTCTACACCAACATTGGCTATTACTTTTAGTTGGGCGTGAAGCCAGGGAAGGCGCGCATGAAACGCAAGATGCCCATGCTCAACGCGCTCAAGGTGTTCGAGGTGGCGGCCAGCTTCGGCAATTTCACGCGTGCCGCCGAGGTGCTCAGCGTCACGCAAAGCGCCGTCAGCCGGCAGGTGCGCCAGCTCGAAGATCAATTGGGCGAGACGCTGCTTGAGCGACATCACCACCACCTTCACCTGACCCCTGCGGGCCGCTTGCTGCTCAAGGCACTGCAGCAATCGTTTGACGGTATCGAGCTGACCGTTCGTGCCATTCAGCAGAAGCAGCACCTGAATCGCCTGCGCGTCAACGCACCCCCGACTTTCGCCATGCGATGGTTGGTGCCACGGCTGGGCAGCTTGCGTGAGCGTCATCCCGAGCTCGAGATAACCGTTACCAGCGCCCTGCAGGATACGCTGGTCGAGTCGGGTCAGCTCGATTGCGCCATTCGTTTCGGTAATGGTGAATGGGACAATCTCGAGAGTTCGCTGTTGCTGCACGAGCAGCACATTGCCGTGTGCGCACCCTCGCTTCTGAAGGGGAGGGCACACGACCAGCTTGATCTTTCCCACCTGACGTTGCTGCACGTGCTGTCCCGGCAGAACAAGCGCTACATGACGTGGCAGCACTGGCTGGATGCATCCGGCATCAGCGGCATCGATCTGCGCGGCGGCTATGAGTTCGACTTGCTGGACATGGCCATACGCGCCGCCACAGCGGGATTGGGAGTCGCCATTGTCGACCGCCACGTGGTGGCGCAGGAACTGTCGGACGGCCGTCTGGTGCAATGGCTTGACGTGCAGGTGGAAGGCCATCAGTCGTATTGGTTCGTGACTCGTCCCGAGCAGATGCTGAGTCCGGCCGCGGAAAAATTCAGGGTTTGGTTGCTGCAGGAAGTGGCTGCGTGCGACCGCAGCATGACGCATTTGCGCGAGCCGGCGCGGCCGGGGCAACGCTGGAGTGTTGCTCGCGATGGCGAAACGCATCATTCCTTTTTTGAATGATTCCCCAGCGAATTAATCGTTTGTGAGCCGGCTCCGCCGTCGCTCAATCTCTTTTGAGAATTGGGGTGCCGAGGCTGCTTCTCGCGCACATTTAAGTCCAAGTCGGGCTGACCCGAACCTCAGGTCACAGCGAGCGAGAACACTCATGCGCAACGAGCGGAACTTCATCGACGGCTTTTTCGTCGACACGGGCGGCGAGCCGTCCATCGCCGTGTACAACCCGGCAACGGGAGAACGCATCGGGGAGGTCGACGCGGCAAGCCCCGCACAAGTGATGGCTGCGGTGGCCGTGGCCTCGCGAGCCCAGCGCGAATGGGCGCGGCTTCCTTCCGCCGAGCGTGCTCAATACATGCGCAAGCTGGCCGATGCGCTGGTGGACAACGCTGCGAGCATCGGGGGCGCCTTGGCCGACGAATCGGGCAAGAGCCTGGTGGACGCCAGCAACGAAGCGATTTATGCGGCCGAAATCACCCGTTACCACGCCGAATGGGCTCGCCGCATCGAAGGCGAAGTCATTCCCAGCGACAGCCAGGACGAAACGATCCTGCTGCAGCGCGAGCCAATTGGCGTGGTCGCTTGTCTCATTCCCTACAATTTTCCCGTCTACACGTTGATGCGGAAGATCGCGCCGGCGCTGATTGCCGGCAATACCGTGGTCGTTCGCCCCAGCAACAACACCCCGCTAAGCGCCTTGGAAATTGCGCGTGCGGTGGAGCAGGCGGGGATTCCCGCTGGCGTGGTGAATATCCTGGCCATGCAACATGCACAGGCCGCTCAGCTTTGCACACAACCGGGCATCGGCATGATCACGCTCACCGGCAGTGTGGGCGTCGGCCGCATGGTGCTGGAATACTGCAAGGAAAATATCGCCAAACCTTCCTTGGAACTAGGCGGGAAAACGCCGGCGATCATCGAGCCGGATGCAGACCTGGAGCAGGCTGCCGCGGCGATCGTTGCATCCAAGACCACCCATTGCGGTCAATTGTGCACGGCGATCGAACGCGTCTACGTACAGGCCAGCGTGCACGATCGCTTCCTGGCTTTGCTGCGCGAAAAGTTCAAGGCCGTGCGCATCGGCGACCGTGCCAAGGATCCCGGTCGCATGGGGCCGCTGGTTACCGACCGCGCGCGCCAGGAGATCCACGCCAAGGTGCAACGTGCGATCGCGGCAGGTGCCGTGCTCGAGGCAGGTGGCGTGATGCCTGAAGGCCCTGGTTTCTTCTACCCCGCCACGCTGCTCAGCCATTGCAAGCAGGACATGGAAATCGTGCAGGAGGAAACCTTCGGTCCGGTACTGCCGATACTTCGATACGACACGCTGGATCAGGCCGTGGCGATGGCCAACGACCATCAATTCGGGTTGTCGTCGGTGCTTTATACCGAGCGATATCGCTCGGCGCTAAAGGTCGCCAATCGCATCGAAGCGGGCGAGCTCTACGTGAACCGCACGCCGGCGGACCCTTATCAGGGCTTTCACGCCGGATGGAAACGCTCCGGCCTGGGCGGCGACGACGGCAAGCACGGCATGCTGGAGTTCACCCAGACGCGCCTCGTGGTCATGAGGTACTGAGCGCGTGAACACCAAGGCACAAGCCATTGCAAAGACTGCGCAGTCCGGGCTGGGGAGCAATCTCTATCGCTACGGGCAATTGCTGCTGCTGGTGATTGCCGCCGGCGCCATTTATCCCGTCCTTTATCTGCGGCAGGTCTATCAGACCAGCATGATCGAGGCATTGGCGATCAACAACGAACAGCTCGGGTATCTCTATTCGATCCTGGGCGCGGCCTTCATGATCAGCTACCTGCCAAGCGGCTGGCTGGCCGATCGCATGGCGCCGCGCATCCTGATCAGCATTTCGCTGCTCGGAACGGGTCTGCTGGCGATGTGGTACGCCACGTTGCCGAGCTTCCACCATCTGCTGCTGATCTTCTGCGGCTTCGGCGTCACCACCGGCCTTACCTTTTGGGCGGCGCTGCTCAAGCGCGTGAAGCTTCTGGCCAGCAAGAAAGAGCAAGGGCGTTTCTTCGGCGTGCTCGACGGCGGTCGCGGCTTGATCGAGGCGCTGCTGGCTACGGTGGCCATCAGCCTTTTCGCCCACCTCACCCAGGACCGCGGGCAAACCTTGGGCGAAGGCTTCCAGCAGGTGATCCATCTGTACGCCTACACCTGCCTGGCACTCGGTGTCGTGCTGGGTCTGCTGCGCGATCCGCGACAGGCGGACGCGGAGAAGGTTGAAGAAAAAACGGCATCCAAGGGCAATCTGCTGCGGGACCTGAAGCAACTCGCGAGCCTTCCGGAGTTGTGGCTGATCACCGCCATCGTGTTCTGCGGGTATCACTTCTTCTGGGCCACTTACAGTTTTTCCGCCTACCTGGAGCAGGGCAATCTTGGTCTCACCGCGACCATGGCCGGCGTCATCACCACCATCAAATTGTGGATGCGGCCGATCGGCGGCATCGGTGGCGGCTGGCTTGGCGATCGCTTCTCCAATCTGCGCGTGCTTACCTGGGCGCTGGTCCTGGCGGGCGTAGGCATGCTCGGCTTGATCACGTTGCCGATGTTGCGCATCGTGCCGCTGGTGATCGTGCTGGTGGTATTCATCGGCTTGATGACCTACGCGATCCGCGGCTTGTACTGGGCCGTGCTTGATCAATGCCCGATTCCGGAGCGCATCACCGGCCTGGCCATCGGCATCATTTCAGTCGTCGGTTATTCACCCGACGTGCTGCTGCCGCTGATCAACGGTTGGATCACCCAGGCCGTCCCCGGCATGTTGGGCTACCAGATTTATTTCACTTATGTCCTGGTGATGGGATCACTGGGCGTAGTGGCTGCACTCGCCTTGAAGAAACGCATCGCTAAAAGGATCCGCGCGTGAAAATCATTTCCCTGCAAACTCACGTCGTCGCGGTACCGCCACCGCACATTGGTGGCATGTACTGGTTGTTCGTCACGCTGAAAACCGATACGGGCATCGAGGGCGCCGGCGAGATCTATGCGGCGACTTTTCACCCCAAGGCGATGGTGCCGATTATCGAGGATGTATTCGAGCGCTATCTGCTCGATCACGATCCGCATCACGTCGAACGCTTCTTCCGCCAGTGCTATTCCAGCGGGTTCACCCAACGTCCCGATCTCACCATGATGGGCGTCGTCAGCGGTCTGGAGATGGCTTGCTGGGACATCATCGGCAAGGCTGCCAACAAGCCGGTTTACGAATTGCTGGGCGGCAAGGTGCACGAACGCCTGCGCTCCTACACGTATTTGTACCCGATCAACAGCAAGGGCGAATACGACTATGGCGACCCGGATCTTGCCGCCGAGTGTGCGGTGCATGCGATGGAGCAGGGCTTTACCGCCGTAAAGTTCGATCCGGCCGGTCCGTATACCGCTTACTCCGGCCACCAGGTTTCGCTGGAAGTGTTGGAACGCTGCGAAACCTTCTGCCGCAAGATCCGCGAGGCGGTAGGCAACCGCTGCGACCTGCTGTTCGGCACGCACGGCCAGATGGTGCCTTCATCTGCGATCCGTCTGGCCAGGCGACTGGAGAAATACGACCCGCTGTGGTTTGAAGAACCCGTCCCGCCGGGACAGGAAGATGCCATGGCGCAAGTAGCGGCCAAGACTTCGATTCCGATTGCGGCCGGTGAACGGCTCACCACCAAGTATGAATTTTTCAAGCTGCTGCAAGCCGGCGGCGCATCGATTCTGCAGATGAATGTCGGGCGC
This sequence comes from Dyella mobilis, assembly GCF_016904945.1. Classification (GTDB taxonomy): domain Bacteria; phylum Pseudomonadota; class Gammaproteobacteria; order Xanthomonadales; family Rhodanobacteraceae; genus Dyella_B; species Dyella_B mobilis. The sequence goes on along the minus strand of NZ_JADIKF010000040.1, from coordinate 596,706 downwards.
TGCGGCGGCCTGCTGGAGGCCAAGAAGATCGCCAGCATGGCCGAGGCGTATTACGCACAGATCGCGCCGCACCTTTACAACGGCCCGGTCGGCGCAGCGGCCAGTTTTCAGTTGGCAGCCTGCACGCCGAACTTCCTGATCCAGGAAAGCATCGGCACCTGGGATGGTTTCCATGCCGAAGTGCTGAAGAAGCCGCTGCAATGGGAGGACGGATACATCATTCCGTCCCGCGAACCCGGGCTGGGTGTCGAACTGAATCTGGATGTGGTGCGCGAGCACGCGCCGTATGTCGGCGAGCGCCTGCATTTGCAGATGGCGCCAAACCCCGCCGACGTCAAAGACCACTCGCCCGCGCGAGGTTGAGTCGCCATTTCACTTAAACCGGCCTCTTATCCATGACATACGACTACATCATCGTTGGTGCCGGCTCCGCCGGCTGCATCCTGGCCGATCGCTTGAGCGAGTCGCGTCGGTATTCGGTGCTGGTGCTGGAGGCCGGCGGCCAGGACAACTCGCCGTGGATCAAAATGCCCGGCGGCTTCGTGAAGCTGTACTACAACCCGCAGTACAACTACATGTATTACTCCGAGCCGCAGCCGCAGTTGGACGGTCGCAAGCTCTACGCGCCGCGCGGCAAGGTGCTGGGCGGCTCGGGTTCGATCAATGCCATGATCTACGTGCGCGGCCAAGCTCACGATTTCGACGATTGGGCGGCTGACGGCAACGACGGCTGGGGATGGCGCGACGTGCTGCCATACTTTCGTCAACTGGAAACGCATCCGGAAGGCGACAGCGAATATCACGGCGGCCATGGGCCGATCCACATCAGCACCATGCGCGGCAAGACGCATCCCATCTGCGATTCGTTTCTTGCGGGCTGCGATGAGCTGGGTTATCCACGCAGCCCGGACTTCAACGGTGCGCAGTTCGAAGGTTCCGGCATTTACGACCTGAATACGCGCCGTGGTGAACGTTGTTCCAGCAGTGTTGCCTGCCTGCATCCCGCCATGAAGCGTAGCAATGTGCGGGTGGAAACGAATGCGCTGGTGGAACGCGTGTTATTCAACGACGACGGGCGCGCAGTGGGTGTGCGCGTGAAGCAGGGCGCCGAGTCGCGGGATTTCCACGTCAACCACGAAGTAATTCTTGCCGCCGGTGCCGTGGGCACGCCGCAGATCCTGCAGCTGTCGGGCGTTGGCAATAAAGCATTGCTGGACCAGCATGGCATTCAGACGCAGCACCACCTGCCGGCGGTAGGCGAGCATTTGCAGGACCACCTGTGCGTGAGCTACTACTACGAGGCCAACGTGCCCACGCTCAACGACGAGCTGCGTTCGTGGTTCGGGCAGACCAAAGTCGGCTTGCAGTATTTTCTCGGCCGCAGCGGCCCGCTGGCGATGAGTGTCAACCAATCCGGTGGCTTCTTTCGCGGTGACGAAGCCCAGAAGCACCCCAATCTGCAGCTTTACTTCAACCCGCTCTCCTATCAGATTCCCAAGAGCAGCAAGGCCACCATCCGGCCGGAGCCCTATCCGGGCTTTCTGCTCTGCTTCAATCCGTGCCGCCCGACCAGTCGCGGCAGCGTGCGCATCGCATCGGCCCGGGCCGAGGACGCGCCGGTCATCGATCCGAACTATCTGAGCACCAGCAAGGATATCGTCGAGGCGATCCAGGGCAGCCGTCTGATCCGGCGCATCATGAATACCGAGGCGCTACGTGCGGTGACGGTGGCGGAGACCCTGCCAGGGCTTTCCGTGCGAGACGATGAGGCCATGCTCGACTACTTCCGCCAGAACTGCGGCTCCATCTATCACCTGTGCGGCTCGGCCGCGATGGGCAGTGACCCGGCCAAATCGGTGGTGGACAAGCATTTGAAGGTGCACGGCCTGCGCGGATTGCGCGTCGTCGACGCCTCGGTATTCCCCAATATCACCTCGGGGAACATCAATGCCGCCACGATGATGGTGGCCGAAAAGGGCGCCTCGCTGATCCTGCAGGACAAGGCCTGAGCAGCCCTTGGCCGGCGGAGGCTCCTGGGCAGGGCGCTGGCTGGCGCCAGGCTGACGGCTGCTGCAGCCCGGCATGACCGGAATGACGGGCCCCGGCTACAATGCTGGGCTCCCCGATCGCTTCCGGAACTTTTATGGCAGCCCGCTTGAACCCGCTCGACCTGTATGACGTACGTTCCCTGCTCACCGACGAAGAACGCATGGTGCAGGACACCGTGGGCCGTTTCGTCGATGAAAGAGTGCTGCCGATCATCAGCGATTGCTTCGACCAGGGCCGCTTTCCCAAGGAATTGATCCCGGAAATCGCCAGCCTCGGCCTGCTGGGTGCCACCATTCCCGAAAAGTACGGTTGCGCCGGCATGAACGGCGTCAGCTACGGCCTGATCTGCCAGGAACTGGAGCGCGGCGATTCGGGCTTGCGCAGCTTCGCCTCGGTGCAGAGCTCGCTGTGCATGTACCCGATCTACGCCTACGGCAATGAAGAACAGAAGATGCATTACCTGCCGAAAATGGCGGCAGGCGAGGTGATCGGCTGCTTCGGCCTGACCGAGCCGCACGGCGGCTCCGATCCGGCCAACATGAAGACCAACGCCAAGAAAGACGGCGGCGACTGGGTCATCAACGGCGCCAAGATGTGGATCACCAACGGCAACATCGCGCAGATCGCGATTGTCTGGGCGCAGACCGACGACGGTATCCAGGGCTTTATCGTGCCCACCGACACCAAGGGCTTCGCCGCGCAGGAAGTGCACAAGAAGATGAGCCTGCGCGCGTCGGTGACCTCCGCGCTGTTCTTCGACAACGTGCGCGTGCCGGAAGCCAACCGTCTGCCGAACGTGAAAGGCCTCAAGGGTCCGCTCGGCTGCCTCACCCAGGCCCGCTACGGCATTACCTGGGGCCCGATCGGCGCCGCCCAGGCTTGCCTGAAGGAAGTGCTCGACTACACCCAGGAACGCATCCTGTTCGGTCGCCCGCTGGCGTCCAACCAGGCGATCCAGCTGAAGATGGCCGACATGGCTCGCCGCATCACCATGGCACAGCTGCTGTCGCTGCAGCTTGGCCGCCTGAAGGATGCCGGCAAGATGGAGCCGACCCAGGTTTCGCTGGCCAAGTGGAACAATTGTCGTATGGCTATCGACATCGCGCGCGAATGCCGCGACATCCTTGGCGGCGCCGGCATCACGGTCGAGCACTCGGCGATCCGCCACGCGCTGAACCTGGAATCGGTCATCACGTATGAAGGCACCGAGACGGTGCATCAGCTGGTAGTAGGCCGCGAGCTGACCGGCATCAACGCGTTCTAAGTCACGGAAGACAGGGGACCAGCTGGATGCGCGTGCATACGTGGATGAGGCCATGGCTGCTTGCCATGGCCCTGATGGGAATGGTGCGGGTGGGTTGGGCGTCCGACAGTACGCTGATCGACCCGGCAACCCGCATCGACCCGGTGATGGTGCTGGCAAACTTCGATCTTGGGCCATGCTCGCAGGAGATTCCCGGGCTGCTCAATCGGCCGCTGCTGGGTTTTGCCCTCGATCCTGACAAGATGAAGCAGATGCCGACTTACGTCTTCTGCAGGAATCTGCCCCAGGCCATGCTTCAGCATTTACTGGCGCACCACGTGGATGCGGTGTTGCAAGAATTCGACACCCAGCCGCTCAAGCGCGATCCCTACATCGCCGCGTTCCAGGCCTTCGAGCAGAAAGCTTTCAAGGCGCCGGAAAATGCCAAGCGTTACGTATTGCAGTACGACGGCACGTATTTCGGTGAAAACGCGCGCGCCAACCTGGTCATTTCGTTGTTCAGCCCGGTCAATGCGGATGGCAAGCGCGCGCATCTGGGGGATTTCGACTTGGGCAACTTGCTGTACGAGCCAGTCGTTCCGTATGCCAAGTACACCACCCTCCGCCTGATGTCGCCGGATGACGTGGCCGAACGCATTGCCGCCACGCTGGAGAGCCGCTGCGCCAAGAAGGGGCTTTTCGGCAGCAGCATGCCCTGTACTGATCGATTTCATCTGACCGCGCCAGGGCGCTGAGCGCCACGCCGGGAGGTCGACACCTTTGACAGAGATCCGCCTCGAAACCGATCGCCTGATCCTGCGTCCGCCGATAGCTGCCGATTTCGACGCCTACGCCGCCAACATGGCCGATCGGGAAGCCTCGCAATTCATCGGCGGTCCGCAATTGCGGCCGGTCGCCTGGCGCGGTTTCCTTTCGCTGGCGGGCGCCTGGATGATCCAGGGTTTTTCCATGTTCTCGGTGATCGAGAAAGCCAGCGGGCAGTGGATTGGCCGGCTTGGTCCATGGCATCCCGAAGGCTGGCCCGGCACCGAAGTGGGCTGGGGATTGACGCGTGCGGCCTGGGGCAAGGGCTACGCGTATGAAGGCACCGTCGCCGCGATCGACTGGGCGTTCGAGCACCTGGGCTGGAGCGAAGTGATCCACTCCATCAACGTCGACAATGGCGCCTCGCAAGCGCTGGCCAAACGGCTGGGTTCTCGTTCGCGCGGCATGTCCAAGCTGCCGCCGCCGTACCAGGATGTCGAGGTCGAAATCTGGGGACAGACGCGCGAGCAATGGCGGCGACGTCAGTGAGCCATTCCCGTCAAGCCTTGCGGGACGCCATAGCGGCCGCAGTACCCGCGCTGCATCGATATTGCTGCGACAACTGGGTGGTCATCGGCAGTGCCGCTGCGGCGCTGGCGGGCGCAAAGGTCGAGGTAGCCGACCTTGATCTGTTGACCAGCGTGGAAGACGCCGATCGCCTGATCGAGGCGTGGCAGGAGCAGCGCGACCTGCGCTACACCCCGGCAGCCGGCGATCGTTTCCGTTCGCGTTTTGCGCGTTTCCGTTTTCCGGGTATGCCGGTCGAGGTCATGGGAGGCCTGGAGTACCAGGGCATACGCGGCTGGCAGCAGATGCAGGTGAACGAGGTCGTGCAGGTCACCTGCGCCGGCGTTACCGTGCCCATTCCCACCCGAGTCGAGCAGATCCGCGTACTGGAGAGCTTTGGCCGGCCCAAGGACCTGCAGCGCGCCGCCGCGTTGCGCGCATTGTGAAAAGGCCTGCATGCCCCGTACTGGCGGCAATCAGGTCCGTACATCGATAATTTCCCATTCCGCGCCGTTCGTCGGCACGTCTTTGAACGAGAGCTTCGCCATCATGTCCGCCACGCCCATCGCCGCCCGCCACAAAGGTTTCAACCGCGCCGAGATCGTCGATCAGAACTTCACCGAGTTCGTGCAGAACTGGCAGGGCCAGGTGCACACCCGGCCGCGCGAGCACGATCCCATTCTTCCCGGTAGTGCGCTCGATGCGCAGGGCTTCAGGGAACTGCTGGAATCGCAACTCATTTCGCGGCATCTGGACCTGATGGCTCGTGTGCTGCGCGTGCAGAACAAAGTCTTCTACACGATCGGCAGTTCCGGCCACGAAGGCAACGCCATGGTGGCGCGCCTGACCCGCCACACTGATCCGGCTTTCCTGCATTACCGCTCCGGCGGCTTCATGGCCGAGCGCTTCCGCAAGCTGCCGGGCATGGACCCGGTGATGGATTCGGCGCTGTCGTTCGCGGCGAGCAAGGAAGATCCCGCCTCCGGCGGCCGCCACAAAGTGTGGGGCAGCAAGCCGCTCTGGGTGTTGCCGCAGACTTCCACCATCGCTTCGCACCTGCCCAAAGCGCTCGGCACGGCGGTGGCGATTGAACAAGCTCGCCGTATCGGCCATCAGTTGCCGATTCCGGAAGACTCCATCGCCATCTGTTCTTTTGGCGATGCCTCCAGCAACCACGCCACCGCGCAGACTGCTTTCAACGCGGCGGCGTGGACGGCTTACCAGAAGCTGCCGGCACCGGTGCTGTTCGTGTGCGAAGACAACGGCATCGGTATCTCGGTGAAGACGCCGGGTGGCTGGGTGGCGAACAACTTCCAGCATCGCCCGGACCTGGATTACTTCTTTGCCGACGGCCTGGATCTGGCCGAAGGCTATGCGCAGGTGCAGCGCGCGGTGGATCACTGCCGCAACACGCGCCGCCCGACCTTCCTGCATCTGAAGACCACCCGCATCATGGGTCACGCCGGCACCGATTTTGAAATCGAGTGGCGCAGCATCGAGGAACTGGTTGGCGTGGAAGCCTCCGATCCGCTGTTGCGTTCCGCTGCCATTGCATTGGCATCGGGCCTGTACAGCAAGGACGAGTTGCTGGCGCTCAACGAGACCACCCGCAAGCGCTGCTTTGCGGCCGCCGAAGACGCCGATCGCCGTCCTCGCCTGGAACGTCTCGATGAAGTGATGGCCCCGCTGGCGCCTTACACGCCGGACAAGGTCAAGGCCGAAGCCGAGCGCGCCGACTACAACGACAAGCGCGTTGCCGTATTCGGCAATGAAGAAAAGCTGCCGGAAAAGCAGCCGCCGCGCCACCTGGCGATCCAGATCAACCAGGCGCTGCACGACGTGATGGCGAAGTATCCCGAAACGCTGTTGTTCGGCGAGGATGTCGCGCAGAAGGGCGGCGTGTACACCGTCACCAAGGGCCTGCACAAAGCCTTCAAGGGCAGCCGCGTGTTCAACACGCTGCTGGATGAAACCGTGATTCTCGGTCTGGCTCAGGGCTACGCCAACGTGGGCATGCTGCCATTGCCGGAAATCCAGTATCTGGCGTACTTCCACAACGCGTGCGACCAGATTCGCGGCGAAGCGGCTTCGCTGCAGTTCTTCTCCAACAACCAGTACCGCAACCCGATGGTGATGCGCGTGGCGTCGCTGGGTTACCAGCGCGGTTTCGGCGGCCATTTCCACAACGACAACTCGATCGCGGCGTTGCGCGATATTCCGGGATTGGTCGTGGGCTGCCCCAGCCGCGGCGACGATGCGGCCACCATGCTGCGCACGATGCTGGCGCTGGCCAAGGTCGACGGACGCGTCTGCGCGTATCTGGAACCGATCGCGCTTTACATGGCCAAGGATCTCTACGAAGCGGGCGATGGCCAGTGGCAGTTCGCCTATCCGGCGCCAGGCGAAGCCATGCCGCTGGGCGAAGGGCGTGTCTACGGCGCGGATGCGAACGACCTGGTGGTGTTCACGTTCGGCAACGGCGTGCCGATGGCGTTGCGCGCGGCCAGGACGATCGAGAAAGAACTCGGCTGGAAGGTGCGCGTGGTGGACCTGCGCTGGCTGGCTCCGCTCAACGATGCGTTCATTGCCGAACAGGCGAAGAACGCCAAGCGCATCATCGTGCTGGACGAAGGCCGCAAGAGCGCCGGCGTGGGCGAGGGCGTCATCACCGCTATCGTGGAGGGAGGTTTCGGCAGTACCCCGCTCGAACGCGTGGTAGGTGCCGACACCTACACCCCGCTTGCCGGTGCTGCATTCCTGGTATTGCCGGGCGATGCAGATGTCGTTGCTGCGGCGAAGAAGCTGGCCGGCTGAAGAGCCGCCTGAACGAGTCGGTTGGGTTACTTCCGGATCAAGCCCGGAGTAGCCCAACTCACCGGCTTTGCTCGTGCGCGGAATGCGGCTTGTGATGTGAGCCGCTCATTTCCGCCCGCCGCTCGAAGGTATGCGCGTGATTGCGCCCGTTGAGCTTTACGTAATACATCGCCTGGTCAGCGCGCTCGACCAGCGTTTCCAGCGTATCACCCAGACTGCGCATCGCCAGGCCGATGCTTACGCTGAGCAGCAACTCCCGTTGATCCACGGCAATGTCCAGTCGATGCACGCGCCGACACAGGCGCGTGGCGACCTGCATGGCTTGTTCCTGGTGGACGCCATGCAGCATGGCGACGAACTCCTCGCCGCCGTAGCGGCCCAGCAAGTCGGAGGGGCGCAATTCGCTGCTCAGGATGTCGGCTACCGAGACCAGCGCCCGATCGCCCGCCGCATGACCCTGATGGTCGTTGAGCGCCTTGAAATGATCCATGTCCATGAACAGCAAAGCGATCGGCTGGCCTTCCTCAATGGCGTCGGCCAGCATGCGATTGGCTGCCTCGGTCCAAGCGCGGCGGTTGAGCAGGTTGGTGAGCGGATCGCGATCGGCCAGCACGCGAACGCTGTCGCGATCGCGGCGCATCGTCAATGCGCGATCGGCCAAACCGAGCGAGAGCACGACGGCTTCGAAGGCGCCCATGGCGATACTGGCGTCGTTGAGCCAGTCCAGTTTGGGCAAGGCCCCGGTTACCTGTGCGCTGGTCATGGCGGTCAATATCAGTAGCGGGGTCCAGCCGAGCAGAAAAAACCAGGCCGGGCGCGATCCGCGAAACGCCGCCATCAATGCCGTGCAGAGCAGCAGTACGGCGCCGAGTATCAGCACGGGATTGACCAGTACCTTGGCCATGTCCATCAGTGCAGGAATTTGGCTGCAGCGCAGCACCACGATCAGCGGCATGGCCACGCCGAGCGCAATCACCGGGATGCGCAAGAAGGGCGTGTAGCGCGATAGATCGCAGAACCGGCTGGCAAACAGTGCGGCAAACGATACCGACAACGCCGTTGCCGAGGCTCCCACCAGCAGTTCCGATCCGGCCAGCCAGCTCGCCCCCAGCGGATGAAACAAGAATCCCGTCTGGATGCTTTGCACCAGGACATAGCAAAGCATGTAGCCGGTGTACCAGGCGAATGTCACGTCGCGCAGCATGACGGCGAAGCATGAGGCCATCAGCGCCATGGCCACCATCACGGCGAAACACGCTGCGGCGAAGCTCAGCCAGCTGGCGTCTTGCTGCAAATAGTCGTCCATGCTCTGCAGTTCGAAGCGTTCCGGTGCGCTGACCGTGCTGCTGGGCTCGAACTTGAGCAGAATGGGTGCGGTCTGCTCTCGATCCACACTCAAGCGGAATGCCAGCCGACCGTGTCCATGCAAGGGTGCGGTGAAGTCGTCCAGGGCGAGGGTGCGTGGCGGGCTTTTGCCTTCGAACAGCGTGACCTCTCCCATCGGGGCCGGGTAGATCGACAATACGCGTTCTTCGTCGGCGCTGGGCGGGCCAGGCTGCAGCACCACCCAAGCACCCAGTTCGTCGCGCGGGAACCACTGCAGCATCGAAGGGTTGAAAGCCTTCAGCGCGCCATGCCCGAAAGCGTTGAGGATCTGCGCAGGCGTATCGCCTCGTGCCGCTTCGCGCCAGGCACCGCGCAAGGGGGCCGCCGTGCCGGCGTGCAGCAAGGAGAACCACAAAAGCCACATCAGCGGCAGGGCGGCGATCAGCCACCTGCGTGCGCGCCAGCCTTTTCGCAATACGTCCCCAGTCACCCCAGCTCCTTATCCTGAAGTGGCCCCGCACCCGTGCTGGCTGGCGTTGGCCTGGACCCGGTCGTCGCACAGTCGTTGCGGTCGCCGGTTCATAATCGCCGACAACATCGCCATGGTGGACTTACTCGTGGCGAGATGGAACGTTCGGCGACGAATTCAGCCCAAGAATATGCAGGGTACGTGCCAGCACCCGGGGTAGGATTTTTTACGGGAAATTGCACGAGCAGCGGACGTCGTTTTGCCAAGCTGCGACCGGGTGTGACAGGCTAGGTCAGGTTTATCACCCGGGAAGGAGGAGCCATGGCAGCCATCAAGGTCGCGGTATTGGTCGGCAGTCTGCGCAAGGACTCGATCAATCGCAGGTTGGCGCGGGCCGTGGAGCGGTTGGCCCCGGCCGATTTTTCGTTCGAGCACATATCGATCGGCGACTTGCCGCTCTACGACCAGGATTTCGATCACGACTATCCGTCGATGTGCCAGGGGATAAAGCACCAGATCAAGGCGGCCGATGCATTGCTGTTTGTGACACCCGAATACAACCGCTCGATTCCCGGCGTGCTGAAGAACGCCATCGACGTCGCGTCGCGTCCTTACGGCACCAACGCGTTTGCCGGCAAGCCGGGCGCGATGATCGGCACGTCGATTGGCGCTACCGGCACGGCCCTGGCGCAGCAACACTTGCGCAACGTGCTGGCTTACCTGGACGTTTTGCTGCTCGCGCAACCGGAGGTGTACGTTAAGTTCACCGAAGGGTTGATCGATGCCGATGGCCACGTCAGCGTCGAGGGCACGCAGAAATTCCTGCAGGGGTTTGTCGACCGCTACGTTGCCTGGGTGCGCAAGTTCGTTGGTGCCTGATTTTCCAGCTTGTCGCGCCCTCGCCGCTTGGCGATGAGGGCGAAAGCGTTGAATCAACGCACTACCAGGCCACCGACGCCGCAATATTTCTCGAGCAATTGTTGCTGCACGTCGTGAGGGTGTTGTCCGTCCAGCGGTTGCAGTCGCGTGTACTGGCCATCGGCCTGCAATTGCCAGGCGGTGGTGTTGTCGGCCAGGTAGATATCCAGTTCCTTGCGAATGCGTTGGCGCAGCTTGCGGTCTTCGATCGGGAAGGCCGTTTCGACGCGGCGGTCGAGATTGCGCTCCATGAAGTCGGCACTGGCCAGGTACATGCGTTCGTCGCCGTCATTGGCGAACCAGTAGACCCGGCTGTGCTCCAGGAAGCGGCCGACGATGGAGCGCACGCTGATGTTCTGCGATACGCCGGGAATGCATGGCCGCAGGCAGCACGTGCCGCGCACCAGCAGGTCGATCTTCACGCCGGCATTGCTGGCTTTATATAGCGCACGAATCATTTTCGCGTCGGTCAGCGCATTCACCTTGATGATCACGTGCGCAGGCTTGCCGGCTTCGGCGTGTGCCTGCTCGCGGGCGATCATTTCCAGCAGCGATTTCTTCAACGTAAACGGCGCATGCAGCAGCTTCTTCATCTTGAGCAGCTTGCCCATGCCGGTGAGCTGGCTGAAAAGCTTGTGTACGTCTTCGCACAACGCCGGATCGGAAGTAAGCAGGCTGTAGTCGGTGTACAGGCGCGCGTTGCCGCTGTGGTAGTTGCCCGTGCCCAAGTGCGCGTAACGCGCCAGTTTCTCGCCTTCGCGGCGCTGGATCAGCATCAGCTTGGCGTGGGTCTTTACGTCGACCACGCCGTAGATAACGACGGCGCCGGCCTGTTGCAGGCGCGTGGCCAGGCCGAGATTGGATTCTTCGTCGAAACGCGCGCGCAATTCGACCACCGCGATCACTTCCTTGCCTGCGCGTGCCGCTTCCACCAGTGCATCGACGATTTCGGAGTTGGCGCCGGTGCGGTACAGCGTCTGCTCGATGGTCAGCACGGCCGGATCTTTCGCGGCCTGGCGCACCAGGTCGACCACCGGGGCGAAGGATTCATACGGGTGCATCAGCAACACATCTTGCTTGCCGATGACCTGGAACAGATCCTCCGCTTTCTTCAGGGCCTTGGGGATCGCCGGTACGAAGGGGGGATATTGCAACTGCGGGTTTTCGCTGCGGCTGACGATACCGAACAGGCGGGTGAGATTGACCGGGCCGTTCACCTCGTACAGCTCCGCCTCGGTGAGGCCAAATTGCTTGAGCAGGTAGTCGGTAAGCGGCTTGGGACAGTTGTCGGCTACTTCCAGCCGCACCGCGTCGCCGAAGCGGCGCGAGGACAGTTCGCCGCGCAACGCACGCGCCAGATCGTCCATTTCTTCCGGATCGATGGTGAGGTCGGCGTTGCGGGTCAGGCGGAACTGATAGCAGCCGCGCACTTCCATGCCGGGGAACAGTTCTTCGGCATGGGCATGGATGATCGAAGACAGCAGCACGTAGTTTTCGCCGCCATCGCAGGCTTCGGGCGGCAGGCGGATGATGCGCGGCAGGACGCGTGGCGCCGGCAGGATCGCCAGGCCGGAGTCGCGCCCGAAGGCATCGACGCCTTCCAGCTCCACGATGAAATTGAGGCTCTTGTTCACCAGCAGCGGAAACGGGTGGGTGGGGTCCAGTCCGATCGGCGTCATCATCGGCGCCACTTCCTGGCGGAAGTAGCGCTGCACCCAGCGTTTCTGCACGCTCGACCAGCTTTCGCGCCGCACGATGCGGATGCCGTGCTGATCCAGTTCGGGCAGCAGCCGCTCGTTGAGAATGGCGTACTGCCGCGCGATCTGCCGGTGCGCGATGTCGCTGATTTCCGCCAGCGCCTGCTTGGGCGTCATGCCGTCCGGGCCGACGATCTCGTGTCCGTAGGCCAGCTGCCCCTTCAGGCCGGCCACGCGTATCTCGAAGAATTCGTCCATGTTGCTGGAAAAGATCAACAGGAACTTCAGCCGCTCCAGCAGCGGCGTGCGTTCGTCCAGCGCCTGCTCCAGTACACGGTTGTTGAACTGCAGTTGCGACAGTTCGCGATGGAGGTAATAGGCCTTGTCATTGAAATCGACGGCCGGTGCGGGGGCGACTTCCGGCGCGGTGGCGCTGGCAGCGGACATGGCGTCCTGATCGTTGCGTTTGCTCATCGAGACATCATCCGGTAACCGGCGGTGGAAGGCGATACCGCACCCCTGCGGCGGCGTCGCGATGCTGACATGCTGCCGCATGGCGTTGACGCGAATGTGACATCAAGCGGTTGTCACGCCTCTTCACGAGGCGTCCCGTGGCAGCAGGTAATGACTGGGCGCGGCACCCAGCGTACGCCGAAATGCAGCGGTGAATGCGCTGGTACTGCTGTAACCCAGTTCGATCGCCACCTGGGTTACCGACTGGCCGCGGCCCAACCGTGCCACCGCCGCCAGCAGGCAGGCTTGTTGGCGCCAACTGCTGAAGCTCATGCCGGTCTGTTCGCGAAACAGCCGGGTGAAGCTGCGGCGACTCATGTCGGCCTTGTGCGCCATGGTGTCGATGTCGATTTCCAGCGATGGCGACTGGATCAGCGCGCGGCACAGCCTGGCCAGGCGCGGTTCCTGCGGCAGCGGGGTGCTCAGGGGCAGGGTGGGCATGCGGGCGATTTCGTCCACCAGCAGACACATCAGGCGATCGTGGCGGCCGCCCAGCTCGTATTCGGTAGGCAGGTCCACGGCCTCGGAAAGCAGGGCATGGAGCAAGGGCGATACGCTGATCACCGAGCAATGCTCCGGCAGGCCTGCATTGCCGGCCACGGCGGGCTGCAGATAGGCGCTGCGCGTGCTGGTGGGGCCACCCATGTGCACGGCGTGCTCCACCCCCGGCGGAATCCACAGTGCGCGCCGGCTGGGCACCACCCAGGTGCCTTCTGTGGTGGTGACAGTCAGTACGCCGGTGATGGCGTACAGGCATTGCCCGCGCTTGTGCACGTGGCGCGGCAGAATCGTGCCGGAAGCGTAGTCGTTGCCCGAGGCAAGCACGTCGCGCGGCGTGTCCTCGTAGCCAAAGATTCGGGTGTTACGCATCGGTACATGGCCTCGCGTTTGGCCCGATTTCTACAGAAGTTGACCCGATAGTGCATGCAGGCCGACGAGGCCTACTTTAAGGTGACAACCATGGCGAGGCAATCTCGCCCTATCCCCAACCTTCGAGCATCTATGCAGAACTCAGCCGAAACGGTTTCACTGCCGTCGGAAGCGCCGGCCCACGCGACCGGGCGTACGGATTTCACCATCCTGGGGGCGATCAGCTTCTCGCACCTGCTCAACGACATGATCCAGTCGCTGATCGTGGCGATCTACCCGATCCTCAAGAGCGGCTTCCATCTCAGTTTCGGCCAGGTCGGCCTGATCACGCTGACTTACCAGATCACCGCTTCGCTGCTGCAGCCGATGGTCGGCATGTTCACTGACCGCAAGCCGATGCCGTACTCCTTGCCGGTGGGCATGGGCTTCACCCTGAGCGGTTTGCTGTTGCTCGCCGTAGCGCCGAATTTCCCACTGCTGCTGCTGGCTGCGGCATTGGTTGGTACCGGTTCTTCGGTATTCCATCCGGAATCTTCGCGCGTGGCCCGCCTGGCCTCGGGCGGGCAGCACGGGTTGGCGCAGTCCCTGTTCCAGGTCGGGGGCAACACCGGTTCTTCGCTGGGTCCCTTGCTGGCGGCGTGGATCATCGTGCCGCACGGCCGTGGCAGCGTGGCCTGGTTCTCGCTGGCGGCATTGTTGGCCATGGTGGTGTTGCTGCAGGTGGGCCGCTGGTACCGCTTGCATCACGTTGCACGCAACAAGGCGGTGCGGCACGTCGCCGGCGAAGCATTGAGCCGCGGCAAGGTGGTGATGTGCCTGTCCATCCTGGGCTTGCTGATCTTCTCCAAATATTTTTATCTGGCCAGCATCAGCAGCTATTTCACGTTCTACTTGATGCACACGTTCGGCGTTTCTGTGCAGAACGCGCAGGTGCATCTGTTCGTGTTTCTGTTCGCGGTGGCAGCCGGTTCGTTGATCGGCGGTCCGGTGGGCGATCGCATCGGGCGCAAGTGGGTGATCTGGGTATCGATCCTGGGCGTGGCGCCCTTCACGCTGGCGCTGCCGCACGCCAACCTGTTCTGGACTGGCGTGCTGACGGTGGTGATCGGTCTGATTCTGTCCTCGGCTTTCTCGGCCATCCTGGTCTATGCGCAGGAACTGATTCCCGGCCGGGTGGGCATGGTGTCGGGCCTGTTTTTCGGCCTTGCGTTCGGCATGGGCGGCATCGGTGCCGCCGTGCTGGGGCAGGTGGCGGATGTACGCGGCATCGACTACGTGTATCAGTTGTGCGCTTATCTGCCGCTGATCGGTGCGCTGGCGTTGTTTTTGCCGGATCTGGAAAAGCCCAGGCGCGCTTTGGCCAAGGCATGAAGGCGTAGGCAAGCGGTCTCGTCCTCGCTCAAGCGGTCCACATCTGCGCAGCATGCAGCACGCGCAAGATGGATATGGCGCGTGCGTCCACGGCATACACCACGATGTAGTTGGGATGCACCACCATTTCCCGGGTGCCGGCTACGCGGCTGTGACGATAGTTATCCGGATGCAGAGGGAGTTCTGATGTTTTTGCTTCGATGTCGTCCTTCAGACGTTGGGCCGCGTCAGGATTGTCATCGGAAATGTAATCGACGATCGCCAGCAGGTCGGCGCGAGCTGATTCCTTCCATTCAACGGCGAGCACGACGCTTCCTGTCGATAAGCGCTTGAGTGTCATCCATGACGCGCTGCTGAGAGTGGGTAGGGCCAGGATCGGCGAGCGCTTCGCGCACCTTTTCACGAAACCAGGCATCGTAAGCGGCCGGATCGGCCGTGAACCCTGGGGGCAGGGCGCCTTCGTGGGCTACACGGGTGAGCAGAATGCGCACGGCATCGGAGATGGTCAGGCCCAAACGAGCGAGCTTTTCCGCTGCGGCACTTTTTAGATCGTCGTCGATGCGGACGTGCAACATCGAGGTATGAGAGGGCACGGCGACGTCTCCTTGAACGCGAGGCGTCATTGTATCTCAAAAGAGATACGGTCGGGCTTCGGGGTGGCAATGCACAACGGCCCGCTTGAGGCGGGCCGTTTGCTTTTTCATGAAGGCGGGAAGCTTAGTGTTTCGCAGGCGTGGGGCCTTGCACCACCTGGGTCAGGTTTTGCGGCTTGAGATATTTCTTGAAGGCGGCCTGCACCTGTTCTGGCGTGAGTTCCATGAAGTATTTGGCGGCGACCATCGGCTGGTTCAGTGGTTCGCCGTGCCAGGCCCAGCTCAGCAACGAACGCCCGATGCTGTTGACGCTGGCGACGCTTACCGGAATGGAGCGGATTTCGTACTGGCGGGCGTTGGTCAGTTCATCGTCCTTGATCGGCGTGGTTTGCATGTCCAGCAGGTTCTGGCGCACCAGGCCGTCGACCGGTGCGACCTTGTCCGGGTCGCTGCCGTATTGCACGAAGAACATCGAGCGCGACCGGTCGAAACGCATGCCCGAGCCTGCGCCGTAGGCGTAGCCGTGCTTGACGCGGATATCGGCCATCAGGCGTGAAGCGAAACCGTTGCCGCCGAGTACGTCATTGCCGAGCTGCAGGGCGTAGCGATCCGGATTGTGCATGTTGAGCTCGAGCATCTGTCCCATCAGCACCTGGTCTTGCGAGGCGTACGGGTTGTCGATGACGGCGTAGCCGGGCGGGTTCACCGGTACCGGCTTGGAAATCACATCCGGTTTCGGTCCCGAGGCTTTCCACGAGCCGAAGTAGCGTTCCACTGTGGCTTTGGCCTGCTCGGGCGTCACATCGCCCACCACCACGATGGTGGTGAGGTCGGGACGATAGGTCTTGGCGTAGTAATCCTTGAGGTTCTGCAGGCTCAGCTTGTTGACCGTCTCGGGCGTGGCACGGCGCAGATCGGGATCGCCCTTGGGCAACATGCCTTCCATCAGGCCCTTCATCATCTTGTATTGCGGAGACTGCATTTCGCCGGCCAGGGTGCGTGCGAGGGTCTCCTGTTGCACGGCAAAACCCTGCTGCGGAAGGGCCGGATGCAATTCGTTGTCGGCCAGCAGTTGCATGGCGCTGTCGAAATGATCGCTCAGGGCGGCCACGCCGAAATCGGTGCCGCCGTTTTCCGACGCGGAGATGTCATCCAATGCCTTGTGGAAAGCATCGCGATCCAGTGTGGTGGAGCCGTAATCGAACAGGGTGGACAACAAGCGTGCAGCGCCTTCCTGCCCGGCGGGCTCGTGCAATTTGGGGTTGTTGTCGATGTGCCCCAGTACCGTCACCGTCTTACTGATGCTTTCCGGCTGCACGATCAGGTGGATGCCGTTGTCCAGTTTCATTTCCACGGGAGCCAGGGTCCAGCGCGGCATTTCCAGCTTGCTCAGTTTTTCGGATGCCCATTCCGGCAGCGGCGCATCGAGCTTGTCGTTGCCTGCGAAGTTTTCTGAGCCGCCGAAGCCGGCACTGTCCGGCGGACGCTGGCCGTTGTTGTCGGAGGTGAGCACCACGGTGACGCGCTGGTCCGGCTTCAGGTATTCGCGCGCGATGCGGTTGACGTCGTCCACGGTGACGTTGCGGATCTGCTGTTCGGCCTCTTCGGGCGATTGCAGGCCCATCCACGCGATCGCCTGCGACCAGGCGCTGGCCAGTGTCACGGCACTGTTCTTGTTGAATTCGGCTTGTGCGATCTCGGCGCGCTTGGAGGCTTCGACCAGATCCGCCGGCACACCGTTCTTCAACAGATCGGCGATCACGCCTTCCAGATCGGCTTTCGCCTGTTTCGCATCGCCGCCTTTGGGAAAGCCGACTTCGATCGCGCCGATGCCGCCGTTGCTGAATGGCTGCAATTGCGCATCGGCGCTCAGCACCTTGCCCTGCACGGCCAGCGCACTGAGCGAACTGCGCGCGTTGTTGAGCACATCCAGTAGAACCTGCGCGGCGGCGTTGTCCTTGTCCTTCATGCCGGGCATGCGGTAGAGGAACTGCACTGAGCCGGTGCCTTGCGGCGTGGTGGCGCTGATCGTTTCCGATTTCACCGGCTGCAATGCGAGCTTGGCGGGCTCGGACAACTTGCGCTGCGGAATCTTGCCGAACAGTGTCTGCACTTTGGCCAGCGTGCTTTGCGGGTCCACGTCACCGACGATCACCAGCAGCGCATTGTTTGGCGCATACCAGGCGTCATAGAAACTTTGCAGGTCCTTGGCCGTGGTCTTGTCGAAGGACGGGCGTGTGCCGAGCGGATCTTCTTCGTAGCCGGTACCTGCGTACAGGATGCGCTCGGCTTTCTGGAAGGCGAGGTAACCCGGATCGGAGATGTCGCGCGAGACTTCCTGCTCGATCGCGCCGCGCTCGCGGTCCCAGTCTTTCTGCGTGAGCAATGCGCCTTCCATGCGCGAGGATTCGATGTGCAGCAGGATGTCCAGGTAGTTCGACGGCGCCACGAAATAATACTGGGTGGCGTCGTTGGTGGTGAACGCGTTGTTGTCCGCGCCCATCTTGCCCGTCATCTCATTGAGCTGCGCGCCGGTCATGCCCTGGCTGTCGCGGAACATCATGTGTTCGAGCGCGTGCGCGGTACCTGGAAGGCCTTGCGGCGTGTGGTAGCCGCCGGCCAGATAGGTGATCTGGGTGGTGACCATCGGCGAGAGCGTTTCGCGCACGATCACCACGCGCAGGCCGTTGTCCAGGGTGGCGTGCAAAACCTTGCCGTCATTGGCAACGGCTTGCGAGGAGACGGGCGCATCGGCGCGGGCCGGCAGTCCGGCGGCGGCGAGGCCGAGGCCCAGCATCACGCTCCATGCCAATGTCTTGAAGGGTTTGGACATCATGTTTCATTCCTTGCGTGGACAACGGTAGACCGTTCGATGGTGCCATAGTGCCCGGCAACCGCCTACGTGCCGGAAGCTCGTGCGGGGCCACTATCGAGAAACCCTGGGCAGGGGTATCTTGCCGGCATGTCGTGAGATCCCACGAGGAGGAGTCGAACCATGTTGGTAGTGACGACCGAAAACGTGCCGGGCCATCAGGTGGTCCAGGTCAAGGGGCAGGTATTTGGCGTGGTGGTGCGCAGCCGCGGTATCGGCGGCAACGTGATGGCCGGCCTTCGTTCGCTGGTTGGCGGCGAAATCCACGAATACACGCAGATGTTGGAGGAAGCACGCCGCCATGCGTTGGACCGGCTGGTGTCCAACGCCAAGGCGATGGGTGCCAATGCCGTCTTGATGATGCGTTTCGACTCCGCCGAAATCGGCCAGACCATGAGCGAAATCGTCGCTTATGGCACCGCCGTCGTGCTGGACCCGCCGACCTGAGCCGCATCGCCGTGCTGCCGATGTTCTTGTATGTATTGGGCGGTGTGTTGCTGCTTGGCGCGGGCATCGCCTTGCTGACCGGCCTGTTCGTGGTGCTGCTGCCGCAGTTGCTGGTTGGCGGGTTGCTGCTGGTGGTCGGGCTGGCGATCGAGCGCTGGCGCTACAAGCCGCTGATGCGTACCGGACCGGACCCAAGCTGGAAAGATACCGGTGAGCGTTTCATCGACCCCGGCAGCGGGCAGCTGACGGCGGTCTATTTCGACCCGCAGCGTGGCGAGCGCCATTACATCGTGGTCGATGAGCAGATGCCCCCGCATTAACGCCAGGCTATCGGCACATCGGATAGCATCACCCACCTTGGTTCGTTTGAATACACAGCTATAAAGGAGCATTCATGCCTTCAGGAAATCCGGTATTGCGCGAAAAGGCGTTTCAGGGGCTGCCCGTCACGGGCGAGCGCATGACCTTGAACGGCACCATCACGCGCACCGCGTTGCTGCTGGTGCTGGCGGTGATCACCGGCGGCTGGACGTGGCAGCGTTTTGCCGACGTGGCTGCAGGCGGTGACGTGAGTGTTGCCCTGGCAGCGGTCAGTCCCTTTATGTGGGGTGGCCTGGTGGCTGGTTTCGTGTTGGCGCTGGTGACCACCTTTGCGCGACGCTGGGCGGGTATTACCGCGCCCCTCTACGCCATTGCCGAAGGCTTTGCGCTCGGTGGCATCTCTGCCATGATGAATTTGCGCTTTCCGGGCATCGTGATGCAGGCAGTGATGCTGACTGTCGGCGTATTGGCGGTGATGCTGGTGGCTTACCGTTCCGGTTGGATCCAGGTGACCGACAAATTCCGCATGGGTGTGGTCGCCGCGACCGGCGGCATTGCGCTGTTGTATCTGGTGGATATCGGTTTGCGTGCCTTTACGTCCATCCAGCTTCCCTTTATCCACGAGACTGGCGCGATCGGCATCGGCTTCAGCCTGCTGGTGGTCGGTCTGGCGGCACTGAACCTGGTACTGGACTTCGACATGATCGACCGGGCCGCCCAGCAGGGCGCCCCGAAGTACATGGAATGGTACGGGGCGTTCGCCTTGATGGTGACGCTGGTGTGGCTGTACATGGAATTGCTGCGGCTGCTTTCCAAGGCACGCCGCTGATCCTCGTTTTCCCCTCTCCCCAACGGGGAGAGGGGGCAATGCGAGGGCAAAATGCTACCCTTGCCGCTTTATCCGGCAGCAGGTGGGTATGACGAAAGAGGCAGGCCGCGGACACGCCTTGTTGGTGGGGGCGGGCATTCTTTGCAGCCGCCTGTTCGGCCTGGTGCGGCAGCGGGTGTTTTCGCACTATTTCGGTCTTTCCGACGCGGCGGATATTTTCAGTGCCGCGCTGCGCGTGCCCAACTTCCTGCAAAACCTGTTCGGGGAAGGCGTGCTTTCGGCCTCCTTCATTCCGGTCTATGCGCGCCTGCTGGCGCAGCACAAGCAGGAAGAAGCTGACCGTCTTGCCGGTGCGATTGCCGCGGCCCTGGCCTTGATCATCGCGGTCATCGTGGCCTTGGGTGTGTGGGCCACGCCGTCCTTGTTGTGGCTGATCGCCCCGGGCTACGTCGGCGAAAAGCGCGAGCTGACTATTCTCATCGTACGGATTCTGTTTCCCGGTACCGGGATCCTGGTGTGGTCGGCGTGGTGCCTGGGCATCCTCAACAGCCATCACAAGTTCTTTCTTTCCTACGCGGCACCGGTGGTCTGGAATCTGTCGATGATTCTGACCATGCTGTTTTTCCGCCACCTGCAGGCCGATCGGCTGATCGTGTATCTGGCGTGGGGCACCGTGCTGGGGTGCCTGTTGCAGTTCCTGGTGCAGTTGGGGCCGGTGTTGAAGCTGGTGCCGGGCATGCGTTTGCGCATGGATCTGCGCAACGTGCACGTACGGCAGGTCGGAGGCAGTTTCCTGGGCGTGGCGGTTGGTCGCGGCGTGGTGCAGATCAGCGCGTTCGTCGACCAGGCCATTTCCACGTTGCTGGGCAGCGGCGCAATCGCTGGCATGACGACGGCATCGTCGATCAATCTCTTGCCGGTCAGCCTGTTCGGCATGGCGATTTCCGCTTCGGAGCTGCCGACCTTGTCGCGCATGGCCGGCGATGAAATGGATGGCGAGGTGTCTGCCAAGTTGTCGCAGCGTTTGAACAACGGGCTGGAGCGCATCGCTTTTTTCATCGTGCCTTCGGCAATGGCGTTTTTCGCGCTGGGAAACGTGGTGGTGGCGGCGCTGTATCAGTCCGGTGCGTTTACGGCGAAGGATTCGCACTACGTGTGGGCGATCCTGGCCGGCTCCGGTGTGGGCTTGCTGGCAACGACCTTCGGTCGTCTTTACTCGTCGACGTATTACGCCATGCGCGATACGCGCACGCCGCTGCGTTTTGCGATCGTGCGGCTGGCGTTTACCGCCGCGCTCGGGCTGGCCAGTGCCTTGTTGCTGCCGGGCGTATTCGGCATTCCCCTGCAGTGGGGGGCGGTGGGATTGACCGCATCGGCGGGTGTGGCAGGCTGGATCGAATTTCATCTGCTGCGGCGAACCTTGAACAAGCGCATCGGTGCCACCGGCGTACCGATGGCGATGATGGCGAAGCTTTGGGCATCGGCGTCTCTGTCCGCGCTGGCAGCGTGCGCGGTGGAGTATGGCCTTCCGTTGCACGGCCCCATCGTCACGGCGCTATTTGTGCTCGCTACTTACGGCGTTGCGTATTTCGGCATCACGTATGGGCTGCGCATCAAGACCAGCGTGGAAGTGCTGGAGAAGATATTGCGGCGCCTGGGCGTGCGCGGAAAGGCTTAGCGCCGCAGATTGCTGCGCGCCAGCTCGATCAGCTCGTCGCCGCGTCCGTTCATCACGGTGCGCAGTGCCCACAGGCTGAAGCCCTTCATCTGTTCGAGCTGGATCTTGGGCGGCATCGACAATTCCTGCCGGTTGGTCACCACGTCCACCAGGGCGGGGCCGTCGTGGGCGAAGGCTTCGCGCAACGCCTTTTCCAGGTCGCCCGGATCTTCCACGCGTACGCCGTAGATGCCGGCTGCACGCGCCACGGCCGAGAAGTCGGGATTGTCCAGCGACACGCCGGTTGGCAGGAAACCCGCGGCCTTCATTTCCAGCTCCACGAAACCCAGCGTGCCGTTGTTGAATACGACGATCTTTACGGGTAACTGATGTTGCACCAGGGTGAGCAGGTCGCCCATCAACATGGCAAAGCCCCCATCGCCGGACAGGCTCACCACCTGCCTTGCCGGATAGGCGGTTTGCGCGCCGATGGCCTGCGGCATGGCATTGGCCATCGAACCGTGCACGAAGGAGCCCAGCAGGCGGCGCTTGCCGTTGACGTGCAGATAGCGCGCCGCCCAGATCGTGGGTGTGCCGACGTCGCAGGTGAAGACGGCATCTTCGCTGGCGATGTCGCTGACCACTTTGGCCACGAACTGCGGATGGATCGGCTTGCTGCCGGCTTTGCCGACGGCGAGATCGTTGAGGCCTTCGCGAGCTTTTTTGTAATGGGCGAGGCTGTTCTTCAGATGCGTGTCGTCGCCCGCAGCCTTCAACCGCGGCAGCAGGGCGGCAACGGTGGCGCGCACGTCGCCGACCAGGCCGAGATCCAGACGGCAACGGCGCCCGAGGTTTTCCGCACGCAAATCGATCTGGCAGATTTTCGCCTCGTCGGGGAAAAACTGCCGATAGGGAAAGTCGGTGCCGAGCAGGAGCAGGGTGTCGCAGTTCATCATGGCTTCGTAGCCGGAGCTGAAGCCGATCAGGCCGGTCATGCCCACGTCGTACGGGTTGTCCCATTCGACGTGTTCCTTGCCGCCCAGTGCATGCACCACGGGTGCTTTCAAGGTTTCGGCGAGCTTGATCACCTCGTCGTGCGCACCTGCGCAACCGCGTCCGCAGAACAGGGTCACCTTGCGGCCGCTGCCGAGCAGGGCGGCGAGCTGATCCAACTGCGAATCGGAAGGTGTGACCACCGGTGCCACCGGCAGCAGGCTGGCCGCGGTGGCGACTGGACCGCTGGCTTCGGAAAGTGCGACGTCGCCGGGAATCACCAGCACGGAAACGCCGCGCTGACCGACCGCCGTACGAATGGCGATCTCCACCGCGCGATGAATCTGCGAGGCGCTGCTCACCAGTTCGCAATAGTGGCTGCATTCGCGAAACAGGTTCTGCGGATGGGTTTCCTGAAAATAGCCGCTGCCGATTTCCACCGACGGAATGTGCGCCGCGATCGCCAACACCGGAGTGCGCGAACGCTGTGCGTCATACAGGCCGTTGATCAGGTGCAGATTGCCCGGTCCGCACGAGCCGGCACAGACGGCCAGCTCGCCGGTAAGTTGCGCCTCGGCACCCGCCGCAAAGGCAGCGGCTTCTTCGTGCCGGTAGTGGATCCATTGGATGCTTTTGCGCTGGCGCAGCGATTCGGTGATGCCGTTGAGGCTGTCGCCGACCAGGCCGTGGATGCGTTTCACGCCGGCCTGGGCCAGGGTTTCAACCAGTACATCGGCAACGTTGCGGATGCTCATGACGCCGTCCCTTCCGTGACCAAGGCAAGGCTTGCATCTTGGCAAAGCCTTGCTTTGATTTCCGTAAAGGTGACGGCGCGGGGCGAAGCTGGAATTCGCTTCGTGCCGACAGGTCTGTCAGTGTGCCCCGACCACCATGGGTTCCGGTTCCAACCGTACCCCGAAACGTGCCTGCACGCCTTCGATGACGTGCTGCGCGAACGCCCACAGTTCCTGTCCGGTGGCCTTGCCGTGATTGACCAACACCAGGGCATGGCGGTTGGAAATGCCCGCATCGCCTTCGCGCATGCCTTTGAAGCCGGCCGCTTCGATCAGCCATGCGGCGGAGAGTTTCCAGCGTGCATCGCTGCCCGGCCATGCCACCAGTTCGGCGTGCTCGCGCTTGAGCGCTTCGCCTTGCGCAGCATCGACGATCGGGTTCTTGAAGAAGCTGCCGGCGTTGCCGATGACGGCGGGGTCGGGCAACTTGCGCGTACGCAGATGCACCACGGCTTCGGCGACGTGGAACGGTGCCGGCTTGTCCACGCCCATACGCGACAGCTGTTCGCGAATGCCGGCGTAGTCCAGCCGCAGAGCATGCTGACGGGGCAGGGCAAATCGCACTGCGGTGACGATGAACCGATCGGGTTCGTGCTTGAACAGGGAATCGCGGTAGGCGAAGGCGCAGGCGGTGCGGTCCAGGGTCACCACGCGTCGCTCGACGCGGTCCCAGGCTTCCACGCTCTCGATGAATTCGGCCACTTCCGTGCCGTAGGCGCCGATGTTCTGGATCGGCGCGGCGCCGACCGTGCCGGGAATCAGGATCAGGTTTTCCAGGCCGGCGAAACCCTGCCCCAACGTCCAGCGCACGAAGTCGTCCCAGCGTTCGCCGGCGGCCACGGCAATACGTGCCACATCGCCGTCCTGCTCCACGTGCACGCCGCGCGTTTCCATCGCCAGCACGGTGCCGTCGACATCGCCGGTCAGGAGAATGTTGCTGCCTTCGCCCAGCACCAGCAGGCGGCCGCTGCGCAGGGCAGGGAAGTCCAGCAGTTCCGGCAGCTTGCTCGCATCGCGCACTTCCGCCAGCAGCTTGGCGCGGGCCGCCACGCGCAAGGTGTTACGCGCCGCCAGCGGTGCGTTTTCGATCAGGGTGTAGCCGCCCATGTCGACGCGTTCAACGGCCATCACGTGGTTTCCCGGCGGCGAATTTCGTTGACGCATTCGGCAATCAGGGCCGGTCCGCGATAGATCAGGCCCGAGTAGATCTGGGTCAATACGGCGCCGGCTTCGATTTTTTCCACGGCGTGGTGTCCTTCGACGATGCCGCCCACGCCGACGATGCCGATGCGGTCGCCAAGGCGTCGGCGCATGCC
Organism: Dyella mobilis; assembly: GCF_016904945.1. Classification (GTDB taxonomy): domain Bacteria; phylum Pseudomonadota; class Gammaproteobacteria; order Xanthomonadales; family Rhodanobacteraceae; genus Dyella_B; species Dyella_B mobilis. The sequence continues at coordinate 572,282 of NZ_JADIKF010000040.1, read as the reverse complement.
GCGCACCACTTCGGTCGAATGTGCGAGTAGCGGCTTGCCGGACAGTCCGCCGGTTTCGTTGCCGAGCGGATCGTCGGCAACGGAAGAGTGATCAATCGTGGTGTTGGTGCAGATGACGCCGTCGATCTGCGTGGCCAGCAGCACGTCGGCGATGCTGTCCAGCTCGGCTTCGTTGAGATCCGGCGCGATCTTCAGCAGCATCGGTTTGCGTGCGCCGTGCTGCGAACCGAGCCGCTCCTGCGCTTCGCGCAAGGTTTCGATGAAACGGCGCAGCGTGGCTTCTTCCTGCAGATCGCGCAGACCCTTGGTGTTGGGCGAAGAAATATTGACGGTGATGTAGCTGGCATGCTCGTATACGCGCTCCAGGCAGAACAGGTAATCGTCCACCGCCTTCTCGTTGGGCGTGTCTTTGTTCTTGCCGATGTTGATGCCGAGTACGCCGCGATAGCTGGCACTCTGCACGTTGCGCACCAGTGCATCCACGCCGGCGTTGTTGAAACCCATGCGGTTGATGATGGCCTGGTGCTGCGGCAGGCGGAACAGGCGTGGGCGGTCGTTGCCGATCTGCGGGCGCGGCGTCACCGTACCTACTTCGATGAACCCGAAACCCAGCGCGCCCAGCGCATCGAGATGCTCGGCATTCTTATCCAGGCCCGCGGCCAACCCGACCGGATTGGGAAAATGCAGGCCGAAGGCTTCGGTGGGGTGATCCGGCGGCGGCGCGGCCACGAGGTGCGCGAAGTTGCTGCGATGGGCCACGTCCAGCCCATAGAGCGTCAGGCCATGCGCGGTTTCTGCGTCCAGCTTGAACAGCAGCGGGCGAATCCAGTCATACATGTTTCAAGCAACCTCGCCGAGATAAACGCGGGTGTCGTAGTCGAAGCTTACCTTGCCGTCCGCCTGGCAGGCATCGAACAATTTGCGCAGCGCTTCGATCATGGGCGCGTGGTTGGGATGGCCCTCTTTTGGTGCATACGAAGAAGACATCAGCCTGCCACGCAACGCGTCGAAGTCCAGCAATTGGCAGTGGTCGAATTGTGCCGTGGTGCGCCAGCCGGCGCCGAACCACTCGCGCATGCGCGGCTCGTCCGCATAGCGCTCGGCCACGCTGGTGTAGTCGGTACCGTAGGTTTGCAGCAGCGCCTCATAGCCCTCCAGGAACGGCGTGCCGGTAAGCCGGCGCGAGTTCCAGTAGATGGCGGCCAGCCCGTCCTTGCGCAGAATGCGCTGAAATTCGCGCCGTGTAGCGACGGGATCGAACCAGTGGAACGCCTGCGCGACCGAGATCAGGTCGGTGCTGTCGTTTTCCAGCGTGGTCGCGTCGGCGCGACCGTCCACGGCCCGAAAGCGTGGATCGCTGCCGAGCCAGCTCACCGACGCTTCGCGCATCGCGGCATTGGGTTCCACGGCGGTGACGGCGTGGCCGCCATCCAGAAACATCTTGCTGGAAATGCCGGTGCCGGCGCCGATGTCCGCCACGCGCCAGTCCGGCGTGACGCCTTGGGTGTCGTGCAGCCAGCGCAGCAGAGCGGTGGGATAGGTGGGGCGATAGCGCACGTAATCGGCAACGCGATTGCTGAAGCGTTCGGTGGATTGGAGATCGGTCATGGGCATTTATCCTGAAAGGAGCTGGCCGCCGTCGACACATAGCGTCTGCCCGGTTATCCAACTGGCCCAGGGCGATGCCAGAAACAGGGCGGCGTGGGCAATTTCTTCCGGCGTGCCGAAGCGGCCAAACGGAATCTTGGTCAAAGTCTGCCGGTACAGCTCGGGTGTTTCGTGCTTGCGCCGATCCCACAAACCGTCCGGGAATTCGATCAAGCCGGGCGCGATCGCATTGACGCGGATGCGATCGCGGGCAAGGTCCATGGCTTGCGACGTGGTGTACTGGTTCAACGCCGCTTTCACCGCTGCATAGGGCGCACTGCGCACGCTTGGATGGAAAGCGGCGATCGAGCTGGTATGCAGGATGCTTGCCTGCGGCGAACGCTGCAGATGAGGCAACGCCGCGCGCGACGCACGCACGGCTGCCATCAGGTCGATATTGAAACCGGCGGCCCAACCTTCTTCGGTGTCGTCGAAGCCGTAGCCGCTGGCGTTGTTGATCAGCACGTCGATGCCGCCCAGCGACTGCGCTGCACGTGCGATATACGCATCGATGGCGGCCGCATCCCCCAGGTCGCAGGATTGCCGGTGCACCGTGACGCCGCATTGCGCGATGGCCGCCGCGGTTTCATCAAGCGCAGCTTGTCCGCGTGCGCAGATCGATACCGCCGCACCCGCGGCGGCAAACGCCAGCGCCATACTGCGGCCGATGCCTTTGCTGCCGCCGGCGACAACGACACGGTAGCCATGGAAATCAAAAGGGGGAGAGGTCGAAAGCGATGTCATGCCACTGTCCTTCGGAGCGGTGGTTCCCTCTCACCTCCGGGGAGAGGGTAGGGCGAGGGGCCAATCTTGCGACGAGGATGCTTATCGCGAGAAGGCCCCTCACCTCGGTCCTCTTCCCCAGCTTTGATCAAGCATGGGGAGAGGAGGCAAAGCTCAACTTACAGATCGAACTTGATGCCCTGCGCCAGCGGCAACGAATTGGAGTAGTTGATGGTATTGGTCTGGCGGCGCATGTAGACCTTCCACGCATCCGAACCGGATTCGCGGCCGCCGCCGGTTTCCTTCTCGCCACCGAAGGCGCCACCGATTTCGGCGCCGGACGTACCGATGTTGACGTTGGCGATGCCGCAATCCGAACCGGCCGCCGACAGGTACTGCTCGGCCGCCTTCAGGTTCTGCGTGAAGATTGACGAGGACAGGCCCTGCGGTACGGCGTTCTGCAGATCGATCGCTTCGTCCAGCGTCTTGAACGGCATCACGTAGAGAATCGGTGCGAAAGTTTCCGTCTGCACCACCTCGTCGCTGTTCTTCAGGCCGGTAACGATGGTCGGCAGCACGAAGTTGCCCTTGCGGTCCGTTAGCGCCGCACCGCCGGTGCGCACCGTGCCGCCGCTGGCCTTGGCCTTTTCGACCGCGGCGAGGTAAGCCTTCACTGCGTCCTGGCTGTTGAGCGGACCCATCAGGGTGGTTGCGAGCGTGGGATCGCCGATCTTGCCTTCCACCTGCTTGTAGGCGGCGATCAGCTTGTCGGTGACGTCACCGATGATCGACTCGTGCACGAACAGGCGGCGCGTGGTGGTGCAGCGCTGACCGGCGGTGCCGACGGCACCGAACACGATGGCCGGAATGGCCAGCTTGAGGTCGGCGCTTTCGTCCACGATGATGGCGTTGTTGCCGCCCAGTTCCAGCAGCGAACGGGCCATGCGCTTGGCAACGCGCTCGCCCACCTGGCGACCGATCTTGGTGGAGCCGGTGAAGCTGATCAGCGGAATGCGGTGATCGTCCACGAAAGCCTGCGACAGCTCGGTGCCGGCGTCGTTGAACAGGAAGAACAGGTCCGGGAAGCCGCCGGCCTTCAGCGCGTCGTTGCAGACCTTCATGGTGGCGATGGCCGACAGCGGGGTCTTCGGGGACGGCTTCCAGATGCAGATGTCGCCGCAGATCGCGGCCAACATGGCGTTCCACGCCCACACTGCAACCGGGAAGTTGAACGCGCTGATGATGCCGACCAGGCCCAGCGGCTGGTACTGCTCATACATGCGATGGCCCGGGCGCTCCGAATGCATGGTGTAGCCGTAGAGCATGCGGCTCTGACCCACGGCGAAATCGGCGATGTCGATCATCTCCTGCACTTCACCATCGCCTTCGGGCTTGATCTTGCCCATTTCCAAAGCGACCAGCGAACCCAGCGCATCCTTGTGCTTGCGCAGGGCCTCACCGCACAGGCGCACGGCTTCGCCGCGTTGCGGTGCCGGGGTGGTACGCCATACCTTGAAGGCTTCCTGGGCACGCTTGACGATGATGTCGTAATCGGCGGCGCTGGAGGCATGCACCGTACCGATCACTTCGCCCGTCGCAGGATTCAGCGGCTGCAACGTGCCGGCGTTGGTGGTCTTGGACCACTCGCCCTGGCCGAGATACGTACCCGACTGCTCGCCGGTCAAGCCGAGCGCCTTGAGGATTTCGTGCGACATGCGTACTCCTGAGCCTGGCGCCGGACGGCGCCTTGAATGGGGAAACGCCTATTCTATCAGGGGCGCGCCTCCGGTCGGATTTCGCCGGATCGCGCTGGCCCCAGATCCATGCCAAAATCCCGCCCGGTCAGGCACTGCAAGCCGAGCCCCCGTAGCTCAGTTGGATAGAGCGTCCCCCTCCTAAGGGTACGTCAACTTTATAAGTTATTGATTTGAAATCACCATACGCCTCTATGGTGAGCAGAAAAACGAACCAAAACGCGGGTGTTGTGTAGAGTATGTAGACCTCTACAGATTGATCTTCTGGACCTCGCTCATGCCGCCCGTTGGGCAGAGGTGGGCATACATTTCAGTCGTCTTGTAGTCGGCGTGGCCGGCGAATTTCTGGATGCGTCGCAACGGCACCCCGGCCATCGCCAGGTGAGCGCAGAATGTGTGGCGAAGGCGGTGCAGCGTCCCGCCGATCTTGGCCGCTTCGGCGTCCTCTGTGAACCAGTCCGACAGGGTGTCGGCATGGCATTTCACGAACTTGTTCGGCAGCTCGGCCAGGGCTGACAACGCGCTCGCGTTCAACGGAACCTCCCGGCGCTTGCCTGACTTAGTTCGTATCCTGGGGCTCAGCGATTCGATCCGAATCCGCTTCTCTTTACCGTATTCAGCCACGTCCGCCTTGCATGCCTTGGCAAACTCCCCGCGACGTATCCCAGTGTTCGCCATGAACCGCCATATTGCCGCCCGTGCTGGATTGGCTTCATACAAGGCAGTCAAGTCCTCAACGGAGTAAAACTCCACGGCGACATCGCGCACGCCACGCGGCGCTTTGACTTTCGCCACAGGGTTGAAATCCAGCACCTCCAATTCAATGCCGCGCTTGAACGCGGTTTTCAGTCTGCGTATTTCCTTGCCAACCGTCTCCGGGGCTGCCTCATCATCCGACAAGCGTTCCGTCTTCCAGTCCTCGACCTCCTTGGGCTTCACCTTGTCGATATGGCGATGGCCGAACCGATCAATAAACCGCTTGCATTCGGATCTCAGCTTGCCGCCCGTTGTGGGGTGCTCGGCGTCGTACCAATCAAAATAGGTTTCCAAATATGCGCGCACCGTTGGTAGGCGCGGCAGAATCCTTACTCCGTGCTCGAGTTCCGCTTCTTTCGCGGAACGAATTTTCTCAGCGGCACCGCTTGAAATCTTCCCGGCAGAACGCCGCCAGCGCTTGCCGCTTTCGGACCATGAGAGATAGGCGACGTGTCCGCGCCATTCGATGGTTGGCTTTGCCATTGCTGTGATTTCTCGATGAGTTCAAACAGTTCGCTCTTGGAATACAGCTTCTTGCCCATGAAGCGGCGAGGTCGTACGCCAAGCGCCAGGTAATCGGTCTGGAATTTGCGCAGGCTGACGCCGCAGTAATAGGCGGCTTCCGGCTCTGTCAGCCAGTCCTTTCCGGAGATATCGATCTTCTCAGCAGCGCCCATCGCTAAACCTCGACTCGCTTAAATTTGACCACCAATATGCTCCGCGTCTGCGTCTTGCGGCCTTCCAGGATCGCCATCACCATAGGGGCAGAGAACAGGATGGGGAGTTCACGCATGGCCGATTCCAATAGTCCTTCTGATGCATCGCTCTTTTGGCAAGACATGCACAGCCATCTTAAAAATGTTGACGCTGGCCTTATTGGGCCAACGATGAAAAATTTTCTCGATAAGCGAGATCCATCCGCGAAGCTTCTGTCCGATGTGTACTTGCAGATGGACAATCCAAATGCGCTTCCATTTGCCACTAATGATCGCGTGCGGGAGCGCCTCAAAATATGGATTGACGCCAAGCTCGTAGCCGAGCAGATCGGTGTACAACAGAACTTGGCTGATTCGAATGATCGACTTGGGAAGCGAATGCTTTTTGCGGCATGGGCTGGTGTCGCTGTTGCCCTGGCCGGCGTCTTGGTCGCGATCGTTTAACTGATCCATGGCTAATCTCATGACGCAACTCCCAATAAATGCAATTCGATCTTGTCCACACGCTCCAGAAGTTCATGCCGCATTTCGCAGAGCTTCCGCATCATCGCGTCGCGAGAGTCATCCGGCTTGAAGCGCCAAATCGCCAAGTGCAGCGCGCCCTTGTGGTCGCGCCGAAATAGCCGGTAGGTAACGCCGCCGCTGTCGCCCATCACGCGGCTCCACGAGAAGCGCGTGGCAGGATTCGGGCACTTGCGCCGGAACTCTTTCATATCGCGACCTTGATGGTGATGCGGCGCCCTTCAAGCTCATGGCTGAAGGCCCGCTTGGTGGAGACAAGACTGTTGAGCCACCGGTGCCGGGTGAGGATGCGCTGCTGAAGCCGATGGCTATCGGCGTGCTGCATGTGGCCCTGGTAGCTGCCCCAGACTGAGGACAATTTCCGGTAATCGGCAGGCGTTGCCTGCGCCATTCCTGCCTGCACGTGAGCCGAGCGCCACGCCTGCAGCGCCTCACGGACATGCTTCAGGACGCGGCGACGCACGCGGGTATGTGTGGGGTAGACGACATAGCCCAGAAAGTCGATGCCGCTGCTCAGCGGGCGCAGACGGATGTCAGCCTTGAGCTTGAGATTGAGCCGGTCGGCGAGGAATGCCTCGATGCGAGCCTGCCAATTTTCCAGCACCGCGCGGTCATGATGGACCAGCACAAAGTCATCGACATAGCGCAGGTAGCGCTTGGCCTTGAGTACATGCTTTGCGAACTGATCCAGCTCGTTCAGATAGACGTTCGCGAAGAACTGGCTAGACAGGTTGCCAATCGGTAAGCCACATCCTGTAGCCGCATTCTCCAGCCGCTTGTGCGCCGGAACGCGCTCCCGCTCGGCCTCAGTTGATCGATAGACGACACCCTGCTGCTGGATCGAATGCCGGAGTAGCGCATGGGTGGCTCGCAGGGCTTCCGGTCGAACTTCGCCGCGCTCAAGCTGGGGTTTCAGCAGCTGCCACAACACGCGTCGATCGATGCTGTTGAAGAAGTTGGCGATATCGAGCTGAAGATACCAGCCGCCGCCCTGGCCGCTGGCCACCTGGCGAACGAACTGGCGCAGGCGTGCGACCGCTTTGTGGGTTCCTTTCCCGCGGCGGCTGGCGTAGCTGTCATGGATGAATTTCGGCTCATAGATCGCTTCTAGCTGCGGCACAAGCCAGTGGTGCACGACCCGATCCGAGAAGGCCGGCGCGTGGATCTGGCGCGCCTTCGGTCGCTGGGCGATGAAGCAGGTAGCCGGAGAGGGCACCCAAGCGCCAGCAGTGAGGGCGCGCTGTAGATCGAACAGACCGCCGGTCCAGTCAGCCAAGAACTCCAGCATGTTCTCGCTAGGCTGCTTATGACGGCGAGCATTACGCATCGCCGTATACAGTTCTCGGAACGTTACACCCTGACACTCACGGGCGGGCACGGACGCCACCGGCCGGCAGAAAGCCTTGTTGTTGCGATTGAGGTTGTTGACGTTGCCGTTGTTGAAGTTCACGGCGAAGACGTAGGACGTTGCCCCCATCACTTGCGATCCGGCCGCGCATCCATCTTGGTAGCGTGGCGTCGTCATGGAATGACCTCACACGTCGAGGCGGACGGGGTACTCAGTGTCGAGGCGCGCTGCGGCTTTGCTCGCGAAACCGCATTCTGGCCTTTGGGGTGTAGCTGACGCTTCCAGCCGCCGACCTCTCGGCCAAGCTCAGCGAGCTTGCGGGCAAGGTCTTCGAACTGGCCAAAGCTTGCAAAGGCCTGGAGACGCTTGGCGAGCTGAAACGTAATCCTGAAATCGATGATGGCTTCGTCCAGAGCCTCCACGAGCGTGAGGCGCTCGGCAGGCTTGCACCACGCCCGGCTCGCCAGCTGCACCACCTTGAATATCTGCTGGCGCAACTGCTGTCCCGAAACGTGCTGATGGCGCTTCGGGAACTGCAACACGGATTTCTCAATGTCGAGCATCAGAGCTTCCGCGTGGCGAAGGATGGGCGGGACTGTGGACACGGCTACCTCTCGATATTCAATAATCAATCACTGACGGGCGGGCACGGACGCCACCGGCCGGCAGAAAGCCAGGTTGCCGCGAGCGAGGCCGCCGACGCCGCCGCGGTAGAAGAGCACGGCGAAGACGTAGGACGAATCAGGCTCAGGATCGGGCGTGCTGGTGCGATAGTAGGTCGGCTGCACATCCGGGAAGAAAGCCTTGTCGCAAGCTGGATTCCACTTCGTGTGGTCAGCGATGCCGAACTCTTCTTCCAAGGTCGGCTGGCGCCAGGTTGTGAGGCCGAGATAGCCAGAGGCATTCAGCTCTGCAATGCGCTCCTCGGTGGCAGCTGCATTGATCGCATCCGGCCAAACACCTACCGCACGGTAGATGCCGAACTTGCTATCGAGGACGGCCTTGTGACCCGTGGCATCGTCCGGCAGGTGAATCAGGTCATCTCCGATCTTCGTGTAACGCTGAGCTTCTTTGACGGCTGCTGCACGATCGACCGGAAAAGCGACCGCATCGCCGTGGATGCTCGGCGGCAGCTGAAGCGTCAAATGCTCAATGTGGATGAGCGGGGAGGAATTGCGTACCTGGGCATTCATCGGTGTGTTGCTCCTGGGTGGTGGTCGAACAAGGAAGCCGCCTGCGATTGAGATTTCCTAACCTCAAGCCATGAGAAGGGGCTCATCGCAAGCGGCTTGCTTGTCAGGCCGCCTTCGCTCGTTCTCGCCAAAATGGATCGGGGTCCGGCACATCAATGCCAAATTCGGCTGCTTTGCGCTGGATGAAGTCGTAGAACTGCGACATGGTTACGGTGTCGATAACATCGCGCTCGCCACACTCGTTCGTCGTCGTGGTACGTCGTGGGCGACGCCGACTTAAGCCTGCGTCTACCCACCCAAAGAACTCGCCGCAGAAGTCGCGATGAAGTTGCTTTTTCTCTGCGTCGCCTTGTAGGCCGGTTGCCGCCATAATCACGTCGTAGGCAACGCCATACATGGCGGCGTTCTGGTCTAGTGATCGCTCAGGGCGTGCTTCCTTGATTTCGACCTTCCATGATTTGGTGTCGGGAAGACGGTCAACGAAAGCATGCAAATTCGATTTGACGTTGTCGCGACCCGGATGCTTCTTGCGGAGAACATATGTCGAGGTCATGCCGCACGCTCATTCAGGAACTTCAAAGCCTCCATTACCTCTACCCATAGCGAGTTGCAGGCATCGGCAAGCTTCGCGATATATTCCTCATCGCGATCAATTCGCTGGTGATACAACCGCAAATGCTCCGGCATGCGCGGGTCATAGCTAACAAAATCGGACCAGTCGCGGCCTGTCACATAAAGCTCGCCCTGGACCTGCGGGATATGTTCTTCCGGCATGCCGTTGCGCAGCGTTTCGATGTGATTTGCGGGATTCTGCGGGCACTTGATCTGCGTCTGTCCGCAGTCAGCAATGAGGCCATCCGGTGAGCAACCCACGTAGGGAATTATCGGATGCGTGACGAAACCAGTGCAGACGACGATGATGCCGGTCTCAGCCTCATAGGCTGCGCGCGCGGCCGCTTCCACATCATGACCCCAATCCAGAGTCTTTGCCCTGATCTGCTCGCGCGGCTCGCCGGTCAGGATCTCTGCGACGATGTCTCCAATATAATCAGTGCGCGCCTTGAGGCTCCTGGCTTCTTTCTGTTGTCCCTTGCGCGGGCCACTCTTATAGACGCCATCGCCGGCAGTAAACGCCATCACATCGCACATGCGGCTGGCGGTGATCTTGCCAGCGCGAGCGTCTCGCCATTCCTGAGTGTTCTGTTCCATTACTCAGCCTCCTGCGAAACCGCGTCAGCAGCAGTGGCGCGATCCTTGAGTGTGTCTAGCTGATCAGCCACCAGGGCGCGCTGATCCTTGCTGAGCGCCTCCCAGGTCTTACGCAGATCCTCTGTTCCATTGTCTGCCACGGCATACAGGTCAGCGATGAGCGCTTGCCGTTCGGGCGAATCTTCCGGAACCGTGCGCTTGACCGCTTGTGCTCCCGGCCGTGCGCGGGCGCGTGCATCCTCGGCTACCTGTTCGCGTAGCTCCTCGGGCAGGTCTTCGATGTCCTGGGTGAAGATATCGGACGCAGCCGTCACGGTCAGTACCGCGTCGACCATGGCGCGTTTCTTCGCCATTTTGAGGATGGTGTTGCGCACGTCGTTGGGATTCGTGCGGACCTGCTGTTGCTTCTCAGTCTTGCCCTGCCACTGCTTATATTTGACGCGGCGCATGTTCTCCGGGATGTCGTCGAACTCCTCCTTACACACAGGCCTGCGCCATGCGTACTTCTCTTCCTGTGAGGAGCATTCGCCGACACCGACGCCAAGCAGGCGCCCGTCCGGCGACAAGATTTTGTACTTGACCCGATAGTGGATCTCGCCGGATTCGCCGAGGTCTTCGACATCCACATCCGAGCCGAGACGGAAAACGGCCATTAACTTCTCGGCGCCCGCCTTATAGAGGCTCTGCGATTGCGTGCCAGGTATCTTGCCGTAATGAGTGCCATCAATCATGACGGAGCGCATCACGTCCTGAATCAGATTCACTTGGGCGCGGATGTCTGCTGCTGTGAGGCTTTGCTCACCGTATACGGCTACCGCTTGTTGCTTCATTTGTGCGAGCTGTCCGCTCATATCGAATCCTCTGCGCGCAGCCGGCGCGCACGGTGTTGACTAAAGGGGTTGACCGGTCAGCTCTTCGCCAAGACTTACGACCTTGTCAAAAAGGAAGCTCTGCAACTCGCGCGTGAGGTCGTGCCAGCCCTGACGCAGATGGAGGTATTCCTCGATCAGGGTGGATGCGAGCTGCTTCGTACCGCCGAGATGGAAGACGCGTTCGGCGATGTAAATCGTCTGATCCTTCGCCAAACCGAGGCAACCTTCGCCGAGACTTTCGACAACCCTGATGGGATAGGCGTCTCGGATTTGGAAGCCGATGCGACCGCAGAAGTCGAGTGCCTTCTCCATGGTCATCTGCTGGACCCGTGTCAACTCGATTTCGCGCGGCTGAATAAGGTCCTTGCAATGCTCATTGAACTTCTTGAGGGCAGAAACGTTGAGCTTCGTGACGCGGTCAGCAACGCATTCGCGCATTACCTTCATGAACGCAGAGCCTGGCGTTATGCCGCCCCAGTCGAAATCGATATGCCCCTCAAAGGAGTCGGATGGTGCAGTAAGGATCGAATAGAGAAACGGCTCGTTTTCGCATTCGAGCAGGGCATTGGCGATCCGATGCTGCACGCTCCAAGAATTTTTTACCGTGCGGTCTTCGGTCAGTTCGAGCGTCGCCGTCTGGTTGAAGGTATAGAGCGACGGGCGCTGCAGATTCATCACTCGAACCCCGCGATAAAAGAACGCGGTTGACGGTCGCCTGCGCACCTCGAGGCCTGGTAGTACGAAATCAGACTCGTCCTCGAGCAGGTAATCTCGACGGTTCGAGTGCACATCCGCGAACGCGTCGCCAGTGACAAACACCCGCGTGATACCCGCAATAGGGGAAAAATCGTCGTTCGTGCGCGAGGCGCTTCCTGCCTCATCTTTGCAGTTGCAGGCGATCTCGCGATAAGCCATCCACAGTTCCCAGGTCTTGCCAAGTTCCGTCGTGAAGCCCATCGGAAACGGCTCGGCGCCGTTGAGGGACATCATCACGAAGTCGAATTCCTGGCCACGGACGACTTCGGCGCGCTTGCTGAACTCGACGACGGTCGCGCCGGAATGGATGGTGATGCCGTGGCCGGTTCGCAGAAGCACGGCAATGGCATATTTCAGGCCCGTGCCGAAGAAGCCGATCGGGTTGTCGCTTTCCTTAACGCTGACCCCAAAGGTGGAAATCGAGCGGATGTCGATCTCGCCAGGGTTCTCGAACACGATCATGGGAATCCTCTGCCGGCTATCCGGCCGGCGCGGTGTTGGAAGGGATGATCAAAGTTCAATCACTGACGGGCGGGCACGGACGCCACCGGCCGGCAGAAAGCCCTGTAGTAGCGAGTGAGGTCGTAGACGCTGCCGCCGTCGAAGTACACGGCGAAGACGAAGGACGTACTCCAAGGCACCGTCTGGCCTGTCCAGTAATAGGCGCCCTGCATATCGGGGTAGAAATCGCGATCCGCCATCACGTCTTCATCGACGTACTTGACCTGCGTCAGCGATTCCCACGGCTCCGGCCTGCGCCAGGTGGTAATGCCGAGATAGCTGTCCGCGTTGAGCTTAGCGACTGCGGCGTCGGTGTCCGCATCGTTCATGCGCTGATCGAAGCCGGGTGCATTGACGGACTCGTACAGGCCGAGCGTTTCGTTGTGCACGATGACGTGGCCGGTCTCGACCGGTTGCAGATCCGCGCCGAGCTTGTGCTTGATGAAGGTCATGGCTTATTCCTGGATTAGTGGCTTAGGGGCTGATACCAAGCGATCACATCGCGCGCCTGGTCGAGAGTGAGCGGAGGACACTGACCAATCTCCCCGCCAGAGAGGATCGATTGCGCACGCATGCGCATCTGCGTTTCGTCAGGGAATACGGGCGCGGCCAATTCACTCCATTGCTTGTCGCGTCCGGTTATTTCCGCGAGGAGTTCGATGGTCATGCCGCCTTCTCCTGATAGGCGCCAACCGCCCCGGCTTCCACGCAGGGGGACGCTTCCACCGAAGCGGTTGGCATAAAACGGTTGGCTCGCGCACGGATGCCTTCATCGATAGCGAGTTCTTTGCGGCGGCGATCCGCCAGCATGGCTTCGAGTGCGCACATTTGGCGCTGGGTCTCAAGGTCGTAGTCGGATATAGCGGCGAGGCACATCACGCAGCCCTCCGGCGGATCGGCACGTATCGCATGACGATGTGCCATTCCGGAGACCACTGACCGAAGGGGCCGATGTAGTCGATGCGCATACCATCGGCGCGCTGGAGCTTGCAGCGGAATAGGCGGCTCACAGCGCACCTTCCCTGGCCGCGATACGCAGCTCAGCCTTCTCGACCTCGAAATGGAGTAGCGTCTGTTCGTCGATGCGGTCGTAGAACTCCAGGTCATGCTTCTCGCGCAACCACACCAAGGCACTGCGAACGACCTCGGCTGGCGCCGGCACTTCGGAGCCATCCGGCATCTCTGCTGTGGTGCTGTGCGGGCAAAGCTCCTCGAGCTGAGCGGCGAGCTGTGCAGTCGCCTCCTTCTGGAAGGAAAGGCGCCGCTCCAGGTCGAGCAACTGCGCTTCGAGCTGGCGAATGCGCGACACGGCCGCATCCTGCGGCGGCGCTACGCCAGCGAGCGCAGTAGACATGATCGGATGAACCTTGCTCACGCTTTGCATGACGCTCTCCAGAGTTCAAAAATCAATCACTGACGGGCGGGCACGGACGCCACCGGCCGGCAGAAAGCCTTGAGGTGGCGATTGAGGTAGAAGACGGCGCCGCTGCCGAAGGTCACGGCGAAGACGCAGGACGTAGCGGCCGGATTCACCTGATCCGTCCAGTACCAGTCATCGGTACGCATGTCGGGGAAGGCGTCGGCGTCGTACACCTTGTTGCCATGCGTGTAGCCGACCAGGGAGAACAGTTCGTGTGGTGTCGGCAGGCGCCAGTCCTTGCGGCCACCGTGATCCAGCTCGGCTATGGCCTTCTTGGCTTCCTCGTACGTCATGAACTTGCCCTGCAGGCTCGGCACGTTGACGGCCCATTCGAGACCTGCCGCGGCGTCGATCACGCTGGTATGCGTGGCAGGGTGCTGCTTGGTGAAGCGAGAAACCGGAGCAGATGCGAGCTGTGCGGACATGAAGACGTCTCCCGGATGGGCTGAGGAAGGGTTAGGCGCGGGTGGCGAAGGCGCTGATGGCCAGGACGGCGATCACCAGCAGCACGGTTGCGAAAGGGGTCGAGAGCTTGCGCGGCGGAAGGCGCTCGGGCAGGTAGGCCGGATTCGTGCGGACGCGGATGAGCAGGGCGTCGACGTGCAGCGTGGCGCTCTGGTGCTGGAGGTAGTCGAGGCGGGACATGCTGGTCTCCCAGGCCTTCGGTGAAGGCGATGTGGGAGATTGTCAGGATGCTGACCAATATTGTCAATATACTGACAGCCGAATGTGTCAGAAAGCTGACTTGCGTTTACTATTCATTCAGCATTAGTGCGCCCGCAGAGCGCAGCCAAGCCGGAATCCTTTAGGCTTGCAGCAAGTGCTGGATACCAATTAAAAAGGGCGAATTATGGATAGAAAAATATGTAGCATCCTGCCATTCAAGAAAACAGCAGAAGTGCGATCTAACCCAGCCCCTCAATTGAATGAACGCCAATTTTTCGCGCCAACTGGGCACGATTCCATTCGGTGGTCGAAGGAAGATTATGTGAGGCTCGGACGGGCTCTTGAAAAGCTCAAAATCAGAGCTGAGTCAAGCTAACGCGAATTAGAATTCGCGCAATGTCCATACGGCTACGGCGCGGCCACCTATTTCAATTTCCCTCAAATCCACATCGATTGGAGGGTATTTTGGATTTTCGCTTAAGATGCGAACTTTTCCATTTCCGATTAATTGCAGCCGCTTAATTTGCACTCTGCCATTCCATCGATAGCAATAGGCGGAATCATCATCAAATTGCTTGATGCGTGAATCGATGAAAATCAAATCTCCATTGTTGTACTGCCCGCGCATGCTATCACCGCGTCCAGTGATAACTCTGATCGACTCAAGCGGTATTCCCCGCAGGCTGTCCTGAGCCCACTCCCTGGTTACCTCTACGAATTCAACGATTTCTGGAAAATCGCCCACGTAATCCCCCCTGCCAAGTCCGGCAAACCCTTCCAACTGGGCGAAGCGAACATATCCAGGATGAGTCTCATATGATGACTTACCAAAAACGTTCCAGAGTGTAGCCTTCGACCTGGCCGTTTCGTCAGAATCGCGCACCCCTTGGAAGTCACTCTGCTCAGGTAGAAATTGATAGGACACGAGAGGGTCTGAAGGGTCTCCTTGTACAGGAAAGCCGCTCTCTCCCAAACCATCAGTTAGCCACGCTAGCTTGACTTGATAAGCCATTGCCGCTGCAAGCTGATATTTGCTGCCTTTGATAGTGCCTGACCCATTCTCCCAGCCAATAACAAGGGTGCGCGAGCACCCAATTGCCTGAGATGCCAGGCTCTCAGTTTCAAATCCGGCCTGAAGGCGCGCTGCCTTTGCTAGCCGTGCCAGTTCGTCTCTATCCATGTCAGAAGCTTGACATGGCATCACTGTCAGGGTCTTGACAATATTAGTCAGCATCCTGACAATGCCTGCCCATGAGCATATATAAGCATGAAGCAGTTGCGGCCTATGGCTCCCAGCAAGCACTGGCAGACGCCTTGGGAATTTCGCGAACCGCCGTAACCATGTGGCCGGGCGAAGAACCAATACCGGAAGTGCACGAGCTGAAGCTCCGCTACGAACTTAAGCCACAAATATTCGGTCCGCGCGATCACGGCTCGCCGGGGCAGGAGGCGGCCTAAATGACTAGCCATCGGTCATTTATCCTGGCTTCCGCCGCTCTGATGGGCAGCTGGGCTGTGAGTTGCGGCACTGGCGTTTGGATGGCTAACTCGTTCGCGCGTTACTACCAGGGACATTACCCAGCCAAGCCAGATAACCAACAGAAGAAGGACGCCCAGCAACTTGAACCAGTTCGGTATGGGGTTGGTGGCGATGAGTTCCTCACGATTCCATTGCGCAACGGCTCCTTGTGCATATGCGAACTCATAGACCGTCAAGAGAATGCCAGCGCCAAGAACGGCGTAGAACATCGGCAAAAATATGACGCCGTAAATGTCCGGCTGGCCGAATGCCAAGACGACCAAACCGGACACGATGGCCATAAAAATAGCCATACAGAGCTGCTGCTCGAATTTCATGAATCCCCCTTGTTGGTAGCTGATCAGGTCGCACTGCCAGCTTACCGCAAGGAGGGATTCGCCAATCTTCAAGCCCCGACCGAAATCGAGAGGGGCGCCTGATATGTCCGCCGCGCGCAACCAGACTGCCAAACGCATCGCCCAGCGCGAGGCCGAGGTGATCCTCAGCTTTATTCGTCTTGCAGGGTTAGAAACTTGTCCATGTGCTCTTGCAGGGCACTCAGGTATTGGGCGGACGCCCCTTGAGCAATCAGTCCCACCGAAAGCTCCGACATCACGATTGCATACATTGACCGCATACGTTCCCGCAAAACATCGGGCTCCGGGTGCGCATCTATGAGTGCGGCGACTGTCGCATCGATCACCTGCACCTGCGCAAGCAGCGCAAAGAAGTGCATATCCCGTTCTGCATGGTCCATGGATTCCCTCCTGGTGGTGGGTTCGTTGCCCGCACGGCGAGCCTATCACCGGGAGGAGTCCGCCATCTCGTGTCGTAGCCATGGAAAAAATTTTCAATCAAGGAGGACCGTCCAATGAAGTCCAATGTTTTGCATGCGATGGACGCAGGGCAAATTCCGCTCAAGCTGGTGCGCACGTCCCAGGCCCTGGATCCAACACTCGTCATCGCCCAGCCGACCTTCCTCGCGGCCATCAAATTATGCATCTCCCTGGGCGGTTTTGAGGGCGACAAGCAGGTCTATGGCGCCCTAGGGATTGATGCGAGCCATTGGACCCGGATCCACCGCGGCGAAGCCCATTTCCCGGTCGACAAGCTATTGGCGCTTATGGACCTCTGCGGTAACGAGGCGCCCCTGATCTGGCTCGCGCAGTCCCGCGGCTATGACCCCGCCAGTCTCCGTAAACGCGAAACCGAAACCGAGCGCGCATTGCGTTTTGCAAATGAGGCGCTTGAAGCGGAGCGCGTGAAAGTGCGTGTTCTCACTGATGCCCTGCATGGGAATGTCACATGAACGCTAGAGCCAAGAAATTGCCCCCCCCGGTCATTCAAAGCCGCAACCTCAGCGAATACCGGCTGACGAAGAAGCATCTCGGCGTACTCCAGAAATGGAAGGACATGCGCGCCTATATGCGCCTGGCGAACCGAGAGCCCGATTGCGTTCGTCTTAGCAAAGTGGACTATCAGGACATCAATGCCGCAGTCACCAATCAATCGGACAACAAGTTCACATTGGCCGATGTTCGCTTCGAGGGTGTCCCGGTGCTCTCGGCTGAACCACAGATGCAGGAGAGCTTGGTGCCATGAGCGCCAATCTTCCCGTCGGGGCGGAAGTCACCACTCAAGATGGTGAGCGTCAATCCATTCATGTTGTCGTAGCGCGGCGCATGCATGCCGAATCGCCCAGTGGCGTGCAGTATCGCCTGATGCCGGCGGTTCATCCGGAATGGATCGATTCGGCCAAGGTGCGCAAAGCCAAGGGTTTCGGGAATGCCGTTGATCGTCATTCCGATCCCTTCGAGATCGCCGAGTGACCCGCATCTATTCCTCCTGCGCGCTACAGGAAGAAGCCAATCCAGGCTTCGACATCGTCGAGCGCGCGCTCTGGGAATCCATCGTTCAAGAACTCGAGAGGTTTGACCATGAAACCTGCTGAGGGAGCTGTGTTTTGCTGGACTGTGCATTACGGGCCGCGCAAGTGGTCGTCGTTCCACAGTCGCAAAGAGGCGAGGGCGTTCCTGCGAGCGAACGGTGGGCAGCTTTACAAACTGGTAAGGGCGCATTGATGAACCAGGAAGCCTTCCACTTTGGCAGCGCGACACCGGTACGCCGAATCGAGACGCCAGCCGCGCGCGCCACCGATCCAGTCAGCTCGCATATCGCCGCGGAACGCGTCACTACCAGTGGGGTGCGTCAGACCCAGCTCGAGCGCATCGTCGCCGCGATCTACGCGTACCCAGGCCGCACAGCAGGGGAGTTGGCCGAACTCACCGGCCTCACGCACGTGCAGATCGACCGGCGCACCGGTGACATGCGCTTGAGCGCAAAGGTCGTCTTTGGGGCCATCCGGCAGTGCAGGGTGCTGGGAAGTCAGATGCAGACCCTTTGGCCAGTTGAGGCGCAGAGGTTGGTGGCGTGAAGGCTCCCGTCTACTACAACGAGATAGACGCTTATTGCGCGCAATGGCTGCGCAACCTCATGGACGCCGACCTGATACCGCGCGGCGATGTCGACACACGAAGCATCGAGGACGTCGTTCCCAATGACCTCAAGGGATATACACAGTGCCACTTCTTTGCCGGCCTTGGTGGTTGGGCATTTGCATTGGAAATTGCAGGATGGCCGCGTGGTCGACGCGTGTGGACTGGCAGCTGCCCTTGCCAGCCTTTCAGCGCGGCAGGTAAGGGAGCTGGGTTTGCAGACGGGCGGCATCTATGGCCGGCCTGGCAGCACCTCATCGCGCAGTGTGACCCTCCAGTCATCTTTGGAGAGCAGGTTGCAAGCAAGGACGCAGCACCTTGGATCGACCTTGTACACGCTGACATGGAAGGCATGGGCTACGCCTTTGGGTGTGTCCCGTTCCCGTCTTCGGGCATCGGTGCGCCGCACATCCGGGATCGAAATTACTGGGTGGCCGACGCCGACTGTCGGCAATTCGAAGGGCTCGCAATCGTGCGAGGGGATGAGCGCAACGGGGCGCATGCCGGATGGCCGAAAGGTAGCGGTGGCGCTTCCTCACGTGGCGACGTTCGCGGGCTGGCAAACACCTATCTCGATCGACAGTCTGCGCGGGGACTATCAGTACGATCAGGGCGACAAGACAAAGCCGCGCCCATCGAATCAGGGGATGGCGCGCATGGTTGGGCCAATCCGCTTAACGGCTTCTGGGCAGATGCTGACTGGCTGTTCTGCACAGATGGAAAGTGGCGGCCAGTTGAACCCGGCACATTCCCGCTGGCTCATGGGATACCCGCCCGCGTGGGACGTCTGCGCGCCTACGGCAATGCCATCGTCCCGCAAGCTGCGGCAGCGTTCATTGGCGCATACATGCAAGCCCGGGGACTGATCGCTAACCAGCAGGCGGTCGCTGCATGAATCCCCGCCAGAGTCATCCGCAAAAAATATTTTTGAGAAATGTTCAGCCCCTGAGACTGTTATGCATATATTGGGAAGCCATGAACACAAATCATGGCTCCCGCACTCCATCAACCCTCCGCCTCCCGGAGGGTTTGTGAACTATTTCGAGTTCTATCCGGGCGACTATCTGCGCGATACAACGCGCCTGACGCTCATCGATCATGGCGCCTATCTTCGCCTGCTCATTGCCTACTACTCCGAAGAGACCGCGCTCCCCGCCGATCTCAACGAGTTGTATGTCATGTGCTCTGCCGTATCGGCCGCTGACAAGGCCGCTGTGAAGAAGGTCGCCGAGCGCTTTTTTCCTATAAGCGATGATGGGTTGCGCCATAAAAACCGTGTTGATGAAGAAATCGCGAAGGCGCAAAAGCGCATCAAGATCGCGCAGGAAAACGGATCGAAGGGCGGTCGCAAACCAAACCCAGCGGGTAACCCGTCAGGTAACCCAACGGGTTCTTCTGGAGAAACCCAGCGGGGTGCCCAGCGGCCAACCCAGTCTGGTGAAGCTCTCCATACACCACACGCCATAGAAGCTAAGAGCGAGAGTGAGATGGGCGCGCCCGAAGGCGTCGACCCGCAGCGGTGGAAGTTATTCGTCGACCAGCTCGCCTCAGACGGGAAGCTCTCGATCAGTCGCGTCACCACGGCGCGCATGCACCTCGCAACCCTGATCGCCCAAGGCCACGACCCAAACGAAATCCTCGAAGCCTCCGTGATGCGGGGACTTCGCGACCTCAAGGCACTCGCCGCACAGCTCGTCACCGAGCGCGGAAACGCCACGAACGGAGCCACCCATGCAGCCCATCAGTCAGGCCGCTCAAATGGCCATAAGCCAAGCGCGAGCGAGCGCGTCCAGCAAGCCATTGCAGACCGGCAAGCACGAGAGCACGGTGCCGGAAGCATCATCGAAGGCACGTTTACCGCAGTCGATCCTTGACCAGTTCTGGCAGCGCATGGCGGATATGTTCGGGCACGCCTGGGTGAGCCAGTACGGCGCAGACCCAGCGGGACATGCTGCCGATACCTGGGGTGCGGCACTTGCCTCCCTGACGCCGAAGCAGCTCGCCACCGGGCTGCATGCCACCCATAACCTCGGCAGTGACTTTCCACCCAGCTCGCCGCGCTTTCGCAAGCTCTGCCTCGGCATTCCTGAGTTCGCCGCAGTCGAGTACGAGCTGCGCACGAACAAAGGTGCACGCTCTCCGTTCCTGCGCCAGGTTTGGAGCTACGTCGATGGCTACCTCTTCGCCCGGGCGGAATCCAAAAAGGCAGAGCGCATGCTCCGCGAGGCCTACGGCTTAGCTGTCGAGTATGCGATGAAGGGCGGCACGCTGCCCTATCCGATTGAGGGAGAGCTTGAGGCGCCGAAGCCGGAACAGCGCAAGCCTGCCAGTGCAGAAACCGCCGAGGCTGAGTTGCAGAAGATGCGCGACATCCTTAGGGAGAACGAGCCGGAAGCTGAACAGGTAGAGGGAGAGGCGACAGGCGATGAATGTCATCCTTTAAGCGCGCAGGAGGATGGAGTATGAGCAAAGATATCCTCGACTCTCATCGCATACCGGTGAATCGCGTTGCCGCGCGCGTTATCAAGCACGGTGTGCACTGGGACACGGCGAAAAATATTCAAGCAGCCGATCAGGAAAATCCTATCGAGGTGCGTCAGTACATTCCATTCAAGGACCGAAATCTTGTTGGAGTGAAGTTTGGCCGTTTAACCGTTATTGGACTATCTTTCACGCCTAAGCGATGGGTTGTCCGATGCGTGTGTGGCATCTACACACTGCGCACCGCAAAGGCAATCCGCAATCCCACCAATGCAGATGATCGCTGCGAAAAATGCCGGCAATTGGCGTTTCTGAAGAGAAGAGATATCTATCAGAGAACTGGCAAAGAAACGCCGTGGAAGGATTTGCCATGATCCCTGCCCACATCGCGCGCGTCATCACGCTTGAGCTTCCGATCCGGACTGGCGCTGGCCTCAATGACCGTCTGCACTGGGCGGCTCGTGCCGCGAAGGTGAAGCTGCAGCGCCAGCAGGTCGGCCTCGTCGTCAAAAGTAAGCGCCCGCTGCCATTCCCCGCAGTCATCACCCTGACACGGCTGTCCCCCGGCACGCTTGACGATGACAATCTCCTGGGCGCGCTCAAAGCGATCCGTGACGGCGTGGCGGATGCGTTCCAGCTGCCCGACAACCATTGCGGACTGACCTGGTGCTATGGCCAGGAGAAGTACAAGCGTGGCGCGTATGCGGTGCGGATAGAGATAGAGGAGGCGCGGGAAGTTGCATGATCGCCTGCGCCCGCTGCCGCCACTTCCAGCCAGGCCCCATCAACCCCCAGGCAGGCATGGGGCGCTGCATGCACGACGCGCGGCATGGGTATTGGCACCCGGAGGCGATGCACAGCTGTTACGACTTTGTCGAGCCCGAAGCGGGCGTTCAAAAGGGCAAGACGGGAATTGGTCGTGACAGTCGAATCAGGGGCACCTCAACTGCCTCCGAAGGTGCTCGATGATCCGCGCCAATAAAGCTCCGCGCCCTGACTGCGCTTGCCATAGCGCTGATGTACTGACCCCAACCGAACGCGCTGCCTCAAAGCTTCCCATAGGCTTTGCGCATCCGACCAAGCTCGTCTTCCGCGACCGCGATATGCGCTGGGGTGACGATCCAGAAATTCGAAAGTTGTTGTTATCGCTCCGGGGGATCAAACCATGCATGTAGGAAAAACAATGGCACGCCTTGGCCCAAAGATGTCCCAGCTTACTATCGGTAGCGGCGGCGTGCCGGAGCTATCGCCCCAGGACATTGCTGCGGCCCTGGGAATGGTCGAGAACCGTCTGGGCCGCGAGCTGCTTTGCCTGATGTGGTGGCCCGACAGCATGACGGTCTCGATCAAGCAGATTCAGGATCTACTCGAATCCGAGCAGCGGGCCGAGTGGTGGAAGGGTGAGCAGGGCATGCTCGACGCCATGCTGGCCGTTGCCTCCCATACGGGCGGCGAATCCTTGCGCAGGGCCCAGCGGATGTATGCCGATGCCCATGCCGCCCGCTGGCCGCATTGGGTCGACAGCGCCGAACTCGGCACGCATTCGGAGGGTTACGAGCGCCTACGCCTGATCGTGCTGGCTGAGATCCGGGCTCCGAGCCAGTGTGCGGCGTGCGCCGGCCGCAAGACTGTCCGCGTCGGCGCGGTCATCAGGGACTGCGAGGTCTGCGAGGGGACAGGGCGCCAGTCCATCAGCAACCGCACCCGGGCCGCGCTCCTGAAGGTCAATGAATCGGTCTATCGCCGGAGCTGGCAGAAGGTCTTTGAGTGGACGATGGACCGGTGCGTAGACGCCATGATCGAGGCCGAGAGGCAGATGAAAAAGGCGGTCGCATAGTGCGGCCTTGCGAGAGCCGCACTTTTGCGTGCAAATTCCTACCGTCACAGACTCCCCCTTCAGCCCCGCCTCCCCGCGGGGCTTTTTATTGCCCGGAGCCACCCATGCAACCCAGTTCGAAATGCATCGGGCTGATCCAGGAATTCGAGGGCTGCGAACTTCGCGCCTACCAGGATCAGGGCGGTAAGTGGACAATCGGCTATGGCCACACCTTCGGGGTCTACCCGGGTCTGGTCATCACCCAGGCCCAGGCAGATGCCTTCCTGCAGTCCGATAGCCAGAACGTCGCCATCCAGATCGCCAGTTACGTCAAGGTGCCGCTGACGCAGGGCCAGTTCGATGCCCTGACCAGCATCACGTTCAACGAAGGCATCGGCCGCATCTCCGGCTCGACGCTCATGGAAAAGCTCAATATGGGCGACTACCAGGGCGCGAGCGGCGAGTTCGCGAGGTGGAACCTGGTCCAGGGCGTCGTCGATCCCGGCCTTGTCCGGCGCCGGGCGGCCGAGCGTGCGTTGTTTCTTTCGGCTGATGATGGGAGCGCCGCGTGACGACCTTGCCACCGGTTCCGAAGCACAAAAGCGCCAGCGAGATCGCCAGCACGATCGTTCTCTGGCTGATCCTGGCAGTGATGGGCTGGGTGGGGATATCCATCAACCAGCTCCGCGATGCCAGCAATGCGCAGAACATCGCCCAGGCACAGATGCAGACCAAGTTCGACGACATGCAGCAGTCGCTCAAGCCGCTCTCGGATGCGCTGCCGGCAGTCAGCCGTGAAGTCGACAAGCATGACGTCCAGCTCGCCGATCATGAGCGCCGCATCGCCGCGCTTGAGCAGGTCAAAGGGCTGAGGCAGTGAAAATCCTGGCCGCCGCCGCGACGCTCGCGCTCGCCGGCTGCGTCTCGCATCAGGTGAAGGTCTCGCTCCCCCAGACGCAGGTCGAGACGCAAGCCATCTACGTGCCAGTGCCGCCCGAGCTGACCGCGCCATTCGATGTGCCGGAGCGCAAATCCAATCTCATCGATGACGTGGTCGAAGCCTATAACGCGCGCGGCACAACGATCCGCCAGTGCAATGCGCGCTTGCAGAAGATCAGCGACCTGGGGATGCAACCGTGAAGCCCGTCAAACAGGATCGCCTCTGGTCGCCAGATGGAATCGGGAATGGCAATTGTTTGGCGGCATGCTATGCATCTCTGCTCGATTTGCCACTTTGGATGGTGCCTCCATTCGATCAGATGTTTGGTCGAAATGATTGGGGTCATCGTCTCGACGAATGGCTGCAGGTTTTGGGCTACGAACGCGTATGGCTTGATGGCCATCAGCTCGACAAGCTTCCGGAGTTCTACATTGCGATTGGCCATTCTGTCCGTGGCGTATTGCACGCCGTGATCTATTCGAACGGAGCGCTGGTCCATGACCCCCATTTCAGCGATACCGGCATAACCGAGGTGAAAGACACCTATCACCTCGAGCCTATCGGGAAGGAATCATGAAGATCAGCCCGGCCACCCTGGATCTGGTCCAGCGCATCGCGCGCAAGCTCAATGAGAAATCGTCGGTCTACGGCTACGCCATGGTCCTCGGTGGGCAGTTCGTGGCCGCCAAATATCAGGCGCACATCGCGCAGGCAGTTGGCATCGTCTCGGCCACCGCCGGCGTCGTGCTCTGGCTGCTCAGCGACACGCAGGTTCGCTATCTGCTCACCGGTCAGCGGCCGGCCGATACCAAGCCGCCGACCGTCCCTCCGTCTCAGCAAGGGTAATCCCATGAAATTCAAAGTCATGCTCGTGGCGCTGATCGCCGCGGTGATCACGCTTGTCCCGGGCTGTGGAATCAAGCCGACTCAATCGATCGCGCAAATGACTGCAGGGTTCTGTTCGAACCTCGGCACGGTGAATGCCTCGCTCGACGCGTTCAATGCAACGCTCACCGCTGTTCCGCAGACGCATGCACTCGGCGTCAAAGCGACCAATGACCTAGCTGCGGCGAAGAAACTAGCCGCGCCTCTTTGCGCGGCTGGCGCCACCGTTACCAGCACGCAGCTCCAGACTTTGGTTCCGCAAATTTTGGCCGCATCGGCTGCAATCGTGGCGGAGTTGCCGTTGCCGCCCGCGCAGCAGCTTGCGATTCAGAACGGTCTCGTTTTGGCTCAAGGCGCGGTCGGATTGGTGGGTGTGGTCGAAGCCCAGATTCAGGCCGCGAAGGCCGCTCAGGCCGCTCAGGCCGCTCCCGCTGCGTCATCGACGAGTGCTGGAGCGCCCCAGGCGAGCCTTCAATCGGTCGCAAGTATTCGTGCGACCGAGATCGCTCTGACAAAGCAGATCGATGCCTCAACGGATACGCAGGCCGCGATTCACCTGGCTCGTCGATATAACCAGCTCGATGCGAATTTGAGCAGCTTGTTGTATCCGCAAGTCGCAACGACCGATCGCTGAAATGACCCCGCGCGACTACGCCATTCTGGCGCAGCGTTCCTACCAGGACGCTCCGACGGTTGGCTGGCCTGACAGCGCCTCACGAATGCACGTGTACGATGGCGTGCATGTGTTCCGCGGCTCCGATGATGTTGACTCCTGGCTGCACGACTTCGATATCGACCTGATCGATGTGCCAGGCCTGGGCAAACTGCACGCGGGGTTCTACACCGCATGGCTGGCCATCCGCGACCAGTGCCTCGCGCTGGCTCCACCGAAGGCCACGGCCGGCCACAGTCTCGGCGGTGCGCTGACGCTCATCTGCTGCGCAGAGTGGGCGCTGCGGGATGTCATCGTGCCGGTCTATGCGTTCGAAGCGCCTCGCCTGTGCGCTGATGGCGTCATGGCCGCACTACTGAAAGCCAAGAACGTGCCGGTCTTTGCCACGCGTAACGGCAACGACATCGTCACCCAGGTGCCGCCGCTGCTGACGCGGCCGGGCGAGCTTACACAGATCGGCCACGCTTCGGCACCGTTCGACAACGTCACCGATCACAGCATCGGCCGGGTGATTCAAGCCCTGCCAGCATGACCCATGTACACCGCGCTCAGCTTCCTCTACGCAGGAGCCTGGGCGCTGGTGGTGATTCCTACCTTCGCCTTGATCGGCTGGCTTGAATGGCGCCGGTTCAAAGGCTAACCCTCACGAGATCCCTATGAAGCGCGATTTCAACGCACCCCTCACCTTCGCCGGCAAGCCGATCGAAGAGAACAAGGCTGTCCTCACTCTGGGCGGCGTTTCGGTCAATGCTCTGCTGGTCATGCCTGACAACGAACCGAATCTCCAGGCGGAGGAGAAGTTCAAGCGCTACAAGCTGGCCGAACGCCTCTCGGCTGGTGGCGTACAGGATCTGTCGGTCGATGAGCTCGCACTGGTCAAGCGCTTGGTCGGCAACATGTACCAGCCGATCATCGTCGGCGCCTCATTCGATCTGTTTGAGCGTGAGTTGCCGCCCGAGCCGGTTGAAGACAAGGCAGCGGACACCACTGAACAGCCCAACGCAGCGGATCCGGCGCCCGTTTCGTATCAGGCCTGATCTAAAGTAGATGAAAGTAGATGGCCAAGGGAAAGAAGACAGGTGGCCGCTCAAGTGGCACGCCCAACAAGGCGACCCAGGACATCCGGAAGCTTGCGCAGGACTATGGCGACGAGGCCATCAATACCCTGCGCGAGATCATGAATGACAAGGCCCAGCCTGCTGCAGCTCGAGTCGCTGCTTCCGAGAAGCTGCTCGATCGCGGCTATGGCAAGGCGATCCAGTCCCTGAAGGTCGGTGGCGAACTCGGCATCAAAGGGATCAAGCGTGTCATCGTCGATCCTGCAAATCGAAACGCCAAGGGTATTCGCCCCACTTCTTGAGCCATCCCGTTACAAGGGGGCGCATGGTGGGCGCGGCTCTGGTAAGTCGCACTTCTTCGCCGAGATGCTTGTCGAGCACTGCATGATGCAGACGACACGCGCAGTCTGTATCCGCGAAGTCCAGGTATCACTCAAGCAGTCCGTCAAGCGGCTCATTGAGGACAAGATCGAGCAGCTCGGCGTGGGCGGATATTTCGATGTCCTCGATACAGAGATCCGTGGCCCCGATGGTGGCCTGATCATCTTCCAGGGCATGCAGAGCCATACGGCGGAGTCGATCAAGTCGCTGGAGGGCTACGACATCGCCTGGTGTGAGGAGGCGCAGTCGCTGTCGCAGCTGAGTTTGCGGCTACTGCGCCCAACGATTCGCAAACCAGGGTCGGAGCTTTGGTTCACGTGGAACCCGGATAGCGAGACAGATCCGGTTGACACCCTGCTACGCGGCGACAAGCGCGTGCCGGGCGCAATCGTGGTTGAGGCGAATTGGGCCGATAACCCATGGTTCCCCGATGAGCTCGAGCAGGAGCGATTGGTCGACCTGGGTCGCGATCCAGATGGCTATGACCACGTCTGGGAGGGTGGATATCAGACCATCTCGGAGGCGGTCATCTTCCGCAACCGCGTATCGGTCGAGGCATTCGGCGAGCCGCCCGAGAAGACACGCATATTCTTTGGCGCCGACTGGGGCTTTGCGAATGACCCGACTGCGCTGATCCGCTTCTGGATCATTGATGAGTGCCTCTACATCAGTCACGAGGCCTTCGGGCATGGCGTGGAGATTGACGAGACACCCGAGTTGTTCGACAGCATTCCTGGCGCGCGTAACTGGCCAATCAAGGCTGATTGCGCGCGACCCGAGACCATCAGCTATATGCGCCGGCAGGGCTTCCAGATCGATGCCGCTGAAAAGTGGCAGGGTTCGGTCGAGGATGGCATCGCGCACATGAAAGCCTTCAAGCGCATTGTCGTGCACGAGCGCTGCGGGAACATCGCCAAGGAATTCAGGCTGTACTCCTACAAGGTCGACAAAAAGACCGGTGATGTCCTGCCGATCATCGTCGACAAATTCAATCATGGGATTGACGCAGTGCGATATGGTCTTGATGGCTATATCCAGCGCCGCGGTGGTCTCGGCGTATGGGCGAAACTCGCGCGATGAGCAAACGCAACCGGCAAAAGCAGGCAGCGCCGCAGCCATCGCACGCGGTCACCCGTGATAGCGGCAAGCGCTGGATGACGCCCACCCTCGACAGCTTCGCGAACTTCGAAGCACGGGTCGGCATCGGCACGAACAACCAGAGCGCCGCGTCGACGTACACGTTCGACTTTATCTCGCGCAACCGCGTGCAGATGGAGGCGATGTATCGCTCGAGCTGGATTGTCGGCGCGGTCGTGGATTGCATCGCCGAGGACATGACCCGGGCTGGCATCACCATCAATTCCGACCTATCGCCGGAGGATGGAAAGAAGCTCGACCAGTCGTTCGCCTCGCTCGGCATTTGGGACGGCCTGTCCGACAACGGCAAATGGGCGCGCCTGTATGGCGGCTCCCTGGCGGTCATGCTGATCGATGGCCAGCAGATGAACACGCCACTGAACATCGATTCCATCGGTGAGGGGCAGTTCAAGGGTCTGCTGATCCTCGATCGCTGGCTGGTGCAGCCAACGCTGAACGACCTGGTGAGCGACTTTGGCCCCGACATGGGCATGCCGAAGTTCTATGATGTCGTCGCCGATTCGATGGCACTGAAGCGGCAGCGCATCCACTACTCACGGGTGCTGCGCATGGATGGTGTGACGTTGCCGTACTGGCAGCGCATCGCCGAGAACCTGTGGGGTCAGTCAGTCATCGAGCGCCTGTTCGACCGCCTGGTCGCGTTCGACTCGACGACCCAGGGCACCGCGCAGCTGGTCTACAAAGCGCACCTGCGCACGTATGGCGTCGAGAACCTGCGCGACATCATTGCGATGGGTGGCCCGGCGCTCGAGGGTCTGATCAAGCAGATCGAGATGATCCGCCGCTTCCAGTCGAATGAGGGGATCACCCTCATGGACTCGAAGGACACGTTTAACACGCATCAGTACGCGTTCTCCGGTCTACGCGATGTACTGCTGCAGATCGGTGAGCAGCTCTCTGGTGCCGCCGAAACGCCGCTGACGCGCCTGTTTGGCCAGTCCCCGGGAGGTCTGAACTCCGACGGCGACGGCCAGATGAAGCAGTATCACGAGGGCATCAACGCCAAGCAGGAACGCAGGATGCGTCGCGGCCTCACGCTTCTGATTGAGGTCATGGCGCGGTCGGTGCTCGGCAAACCGATGCCGGAGGGCTGGAGCTTCGTCTTCAACAGCCTGCAGAAGATGAACGACAGCGAGAAGGCCGACATCGGGCAGAAGACGACCGCGGCCGTGCTCGATGCCTATGACGCCGGTCTGATCGACCAGGCCACGGCCTTGAAGGAATTGAAGCAGTCCAGCGAGGTGACGGGGCTGTTCAGCAATGTCACCGACGATCTGATCAAGGACGCGGAGAATGCGCCGCCTAAAATCACTCAGGTCGATCCGGCAGCAGCCAACGCTGGACCGGAAGGCCAAGAACAGCGCCAACCCGGCGAACAGTCGCAAGGCGGAGCAAAACTACAGCCGCTCGCTGCGTAAGCTTGCGCAGGAAGTTGGGCGACTGATTGGTGCGTTCCCAGCGGGTGACCCGGCATCGGTGGCTCCGATCACCGACATGTTGGAGAAGTATTCGCAGGCGCTCGACGGATGGGCACTGCGGACGGCATCGGCGATGGTTGCCGAGGTCGAAGCACGCGACCGCAAGGCGTGGTTGCAGGCATCGGCCGACATCTCCGAGGCACTGCGGCATGAAATATGGACAGCGCCAACCGGTGAGGCCATGAAGGCACTCCTGGCCGAGCAGGTCACGCTGATCAAGTCCATCCCGCTCGATGCCGCCAAGCGCGTGCATGAGCTGACGCTAGCCGGTCTGGAGAACAGTTCGCGCGGCAGTGAGATCGTCGCGGAGATCAAGCGATCGGGTGAGGTCTCGGTCAGTCGCGCCAACCTGATCGCGCGCACCGAGACGGCCCGTGCCGCATCCGTGCTGACGCAGGCACGTGCGCAGCACATCGGCAGCGAGGGTTACATCTGGCGCATTGCTGGTGACAGCGACGTGCGCCACAGCCATAAGCAGATGAATGGGAAGTTCGTGCGGTGGGATTCCCCGCCGACACTTTCCGATGGAACGACCACGCATGCCGGGCAGATTTACAACTGCCGGTGCTATCCCGAACCGGTATTGCCGGAGTAACGACATGCCATTGAAACGCGGCAGCTCCAAAGAGGTCATTGAGGCCAACATCAAGGAGCTGATCGAAGCCGGCCACAAGCCGGACCAGGCCAAGGCCATTGCGGAAAAGAATGCGCGCCAGACCAGTGATTACGACAGCACTGGCCAGTCCCGGTATTACACCGTGTCGAAGCTTGGTCCGAAGCGCTCGCTGACGCCGGAGGGCTATCTGCTCTGCCTCGATGTGCCGGTCGCGCGCACGGGCGAAATGCTCTATGGCGAGGGCGAGATTGCTGACGACCAGGGTGAAATGGTCAAGGGTGACCAGGACGGGATCATTCGCGTAACGCGTGGCCCGGACGATCTGTTTCGCCCTGAGACGATTGCCAGCTTCGAAGGCAAGTCAGTGACGCTCGGTCACCCCGATGAATTCGTCACGCCGGAAAACGTCAAGCAGCACGAGATCGGCACGATGCTCAACGTCCGCCGGGGCGATGGCGTCAACGACGACGTGATGCTTGCTGACCTCCTGATCAAGGACAAGACGGCCATCAAGGCCATCCAAACCGATGGCATCGAGGAAGTCAGCAACGGCTATGAGGCCGATTACGAACAGCAACAACCGGGGCGCGCGGTACAGCACAACATCGTTGGAAACCACGTAGCGCTCGTCGAGCGTGGCCGCTGTGGCCCGCGGTGCGCAATCGGAGACGAAATCATGCCAAGCCTGAAAAAGAAGACCTGGAAAGATCGCTTCATGGCCGCCTTCAAGGCCAATGACGCGGCCGAACTCGAAAAGCTCGCCTCGGAGGTCAAGGACGAGGAAGAGGAGTCCGAAGAGGATAAGGAAAAGCGCGAGCGCGAGGAGAAGGACAAGAAGACCACGGATGCGCTCAGCCAGGTGCTCGACCGCCTGAAAGCCATCGACGAACGCCTCGACAAGATGGAATCCGAGGACGATGACGAGGATGACGATGACGACATGGACGGCGAGCCGACCAACGATATCGTCTTGACGGCCGAGAAGACCGAAAAGCTCGA
Organism: Dyella mobilis; assembly: GCF_016904945.1. Classification (GTDB taxonomy): domain Bacteria; phylum Pseudomonadota; class Gammaproteobacteria; order Xanthomonadales; family Rhodanobacteraceae; genus Dyella_B; species Dyella_B mobilis. The sequence continues at coordinate 541,700 of NZ_JADIKF010000040.1, read as the reverse complement.
TACGGCTGGCGTGAAGCTCTACACCGGTGACTCGGCGAAGAAGATTCCGCAGCTGGCCGAGATCATCGCACCTGGCTTCAAGATCCCGACCTTCGACGCCAAGACCACGGATGCGCAGCGCGCCGCCACGCTGTGCCAGTGCCAGCGCCGCGCATTGGCCAAGGCCTACGCCACCGATGCCGGCCGCGCCATCATCGATCCGCTCCTGGGCGGCCAGAAGGCCAACTTCCAGAAGCTGCCCTACGCGCTGGTGAACGCCGCCTTCCATGGCACCGCAGCTGCCATGCGCGTGCGCAACAACGACGGCGGCCATCGCCAGATTGCCCCGACACGGGATGCCGGCAAGACGGTTTCGATTGCCGACATCAACAGAGCCAACCGCGAGTTCTACAAACACTGAGGAATGACGACCCATGAGCAACGCAATTCTGTACCGCATGCCGTCCGGCATTCCTGGCGATGTGAGCCGTCCCTCCATGTCGACCACGGAGACCGGCTTCTTCAACCCGTCCAACCCGTTCCCGGCTTACGGCCTGCCCGGCAAGATCGTGAGCGGGCAGTTCGTACCGCTGGCTGCCAATGACCCGGCATCGGTCGTGTATGGCTTCCTGGTGCGTCCTTACCCGACGACTGGCGCCAATGCGTCCGATCCGCTCGGCACCGCCGTGCCGCCCACCAGCGGACCTTGCAACATCCTGCGTCGCGGTTACATGACCGTGCTGAACGTGGCCGGCACGCCGGCACTCGATGGCCAGGTTTACAGTCGCATCGCCAGCCCGTCGTCTCCGACCTTCATCGGTGACATCGAAGCGGCCGCGGTCGCCGGCGACACCATCGAAATCAACGCGACGTTCATGAACGCAGGCGATGCCAGCGGCAACGTCGAAATCGGCTACAACATCTGATCCCACCCACAAAGCAGCCACGCATGAAGCCGCCGAAAGGCGGTTTTTTTGTGGGCGCGATTCGGAGATGTCGACAATGAGCAAATTGATCCTCCCGCGCTCCATCCGGAGCGCATACACCCGTGACAACGGTCTGATGACCTTCGACGCGGCCACCATCGATAGCGCCGGTGTCTTCCTGGTGGGCGAGCTGGAACGTCTCGATCAGGAACTGCACATGCCGCTGGCATCGGTCACCTGGGGTCGTGACATCGATCTGCGCGAAGACGTATCGATCGCCGACGAAGTATCGTCCTATACGAACTCCACGTTCGCTGCAGCTGGCGGTGCATCGCCGAATGGCAAGTCCTGGATCGGTAAGGACGCTACTGCCATCCAGGGCCTGGCGCTGGATATCGGCAAGACGCCGCACCCGCTGAACCTGTGGGGCATGGAACTGGGCTGGACGATCCCCGAACTGCTGAGCGCGCAGCGCCTCGGCCGGCCGGTCGACCAGCAGAAGTTCGAAGGCCTGCAGCTGAAATGGAACATGGACACGGACGAGCAGATATACATCGGCGATACGGGCCTCGGCGTGACCGGCCTGGTCAATAACGCCAATGTGGCGACGTCCAATGCCGTGAACGGAAACTGGTCCAATGGCACGACCACTCCCGCGCAGATGCTCGCGGACGTGAATGCTGTGCTGGAGACCGCATGGACGAACTCCGGTTACGCGTACACCCCGAGCGAGCTGCTGCTGCCGCCGCAGGCGTTCTCGACGCTCGTGCAGACCATCGTGAGCAGCGCCGGTAACATCAGCGCGCTGGAATACCTCAAGGCGAACTGCATCAGCAACGCCAACAACGGTAAGCCGCTGAACGTGTACCCCTGTAAGTGGCTGACCACCGCCGGCGCGAGCGGCAAGACTCGCATGGTCGCGTATACCAAGCAGAAGCGTCTCGTGCGTTTCCCGCTGGTTCCGCTGCAGCGCACGCCGCTCGAGTACCGCGGCATCCTGCAGTTGACGACCTATTTCGGCCGCCTGGGCGCGGTGGAATGGGTCTATCCCGAAACCGGCGCGTATGCGGACGGGGTGTGACATGGCCAACAAGACCGTCACCGTCAACATCGTCAAGGCCTTCACGCTGACCATCGTGCAGAACGGAGAGCTGAAGAAGCTCCAGTTCGTGCCCGGTGTCCAGGACGTCGACGAAGATGTCGCCAATCACTGGTACACCAAGGCGCATTGCGGCGATCTCCCCGCCGCAGTGAAAGCCGCGGCATCGGGCAAGGGCGCTGCCTAAGCCATGGATCCGACCCAGTTCGTCACGGACTTCCCCGAGTTCGCAAACTCGACGATGTACCCGACGACTGTCATCGCGTTCCAGATCGGCATCGCCACACAGCTGCTCAATGCCCAACGCTGGGGCTCGATGCTCAATTACGGCATCGAGCTCTACGTTGCGCATAACCTCGTCCTGGCCGCGCAGGCGGCCGAGGACAGCGCGCTCGGCAATACCCCGGGCGAGATGACCGGTCCGACGTCTGCGAAGAGCGTGGACAAGGTCTCCGTCTCGTTCGACACCGCGGCCGCACAGCTCGCCGACGCGGGTTACATGAGCCTGACTCGCTACGGCATCCAGTTCTTGCAGTTGTCGCGCATGATTGGCGCCGGCGGTATCCAGCTCGCGATGTGCTGACATGGGCGTCAAGGTCACCAAGGACAAAGTGTCCGCGGCGCTTCGGTCTATCCATCAGCTCGTGAAGCAGGACGTCATGGTTGGCGTCCCGCTGAGCAATGACGCTCGCTCAGATGGCGCTCCGATTACGAATGCGGAGATCGGCTACATCCAGGAGAACGGCGCACCGGCGGCCAACATCCCGCCACGCCCGCATCTCGTTCCCGGGGTCGAGGGTGCCGAGAAGCAGATCGGCGAGCAGCTCAAGAAGGGTGCCCGGGCCGCATGCGATGAGAATAAGGCTGGCGTAATGGCCGCGTTGGATGCGGCTGGGCTCATCGGCGAGATGGCCGTCAAGGCCAAGATCACCAGCATCATCCCGCCACCGCTGAAAGCCTCCACGCTCGCCGCACGTGAGCGCCGGGGGCGCACCGGTGAAACGCCGCTGCTCGATACGGCGCGCTATCGCAATTCGATCACGCACGTCATCCGACCGAAGAAGACCTGACGATGCCCTCACTGAATGTCTCCCGCGTGCTGCTGTCGCGCGAGTTCGTTGATCGCACGCTCGTCTGCCTCCGCAACGCGCAGACCGTGAGCGAGGGCGGCATCGCGACGAATACGCAGACCAGTACGCCTTTCTTTGGCGTGGTCACATCGGATCGCGGCGACGTGCTGACGCGTTTGGCTCAGGGTAGCCATGTGACCGGAACGATCTACGTGCACAGCCAGTTCGCGCTGTCGGCCGGCGCGGCTGGCCAGGATGCCGACATCGTCCAATGGAACGGGCGACAGTTCACCGTCACGGACGTGAACAACTATTCCACCTATGGCGCCGGCTTCACGTGCGCGCGCTGCGAGCCGGTCTCGCTGCAGGGAAGCTGAGCCATGGCGAACGATTCATCGACCGGCGGATTCATCCCGCCGGCAGCGAGTCCTGCGCCATCGGTCGATGCCGCGCTCGATGCGCTGTTTCAGCAGCTCGTCGTCGGTGTCACCGGGTTGCCCGGCACCATGGTGCGCCCGCGCTGGCAGCCAGTGGTGCCGAAACAGCCAGATCCGGCCACGGACTGGTGCGCTATTGGCGTCACCAAGTTCGACCCAGACGACTATCCGGCCGAAGTGCACGACGGCACTGGCGATGGCAGCAGCACGCAGAGCGACCACGAATCGATAGAGGTTGTGGCGAGCTTCTATGGGCCGGATGCCATGGCCAATGCCAAGCAGCTGCGCAGCGGGCTCTACGTGGCGCAGAACCGCGACACGCTGGTCGCCGCGGGGCTCAACCTCCAGGAGGCGAAGCGCTTCGTCCAGGTGCCGGAGCTCGTGAATCAGCAATGGATACGCCGATGGGATCTGACCATCGTCTTCCGCCGCCAGTCCATCTACACGTACCCGATCCTCAACATCGTCTCGCCAGGTCCGCTGGATATCGAGTCGGCTGTCTAATCACCAAGGAGTCACCTCCATGTCGCAGCTTTCCGTCAACGACATCGTCAACGTCAATGTCGTCCTGAATCCCCTGGTAGCGGCCCTGCGCAACTTCGGCTCGCTGCTCATCATTGGCTCGACGCCTGGCGTGATCGACACGACCGAGCGCATCCGCTCGTATTCCACGCTCACCGGCGTGACCAATGACTTCGGCGGGAGCGCGCCGGAAGCGCTGGCCGCGACCAAATTCTTCGGCCAGACGCCGCAGCCGTCGCAGCTCTACATCGGCGTCTTCGCGCAGGCGGCGACATCCGGCCGACTGGTGGGCGGCGTGTTGAGTACGGCCCAGCAGGCGCTCTCGAATTTCACAGCCGTCTCCTCCGGCGACATGGACATCATTGTCGACGGGACGTCGCACACCATCACGGCGATCAATCTGTCGGGCGCTGCGAACCTCAACGCCGTTGCGGCGCTGGTTACCGCTGGATTCTCCGGGGCGGCTACCGTGACGTGGAATGCCAACTCTGGGCAGTTCTATGTCACCAGCGCAACGACTGGCACGACATCGAGCGTCGCCTTTGCCACCGCGCCCGGGTCTGGCACGGACATCGGCGCGCTGATGAACCTGGAGTCGACCCAGGGCGGCTACTCGGCGCCGGGCAATGCCGTAGAAACCCCGCTGGCCGGTGTTGAGGCCTGCGCGGCGGCGAGCGGTCTCTGGTACGCGGTGGAAATGGCGCCCGTATCCTCTCTGCAGACGAGTGACATTACCGGGATTGCGGGCTTCATCCTGGCCGAATCGCCGGCGCGCATTCATCTGGCCACGACCAGCGATCCGAACTCGCTGAACGCATCGAGCACGACCGACATTGCCTATTTGCTCTCGGCCGGCAAGTTCCAGCGCAGCTGCCTGCAATATTCCTCGAGCACGCCTCATGCGATCGCTGCCTTCTTCGGCATTGCCGCGACGGTCGACTTCGAAGGCAGCAACACCACCATCACCATGAAGTTCAAGCAGGAGAACGGCGTCACCGCTGAGAACCTGACCGAATCTCAGGCCGCCGCGCTGAATGGCAAGAACTGCAACGTGTACGCGAACTACACGAACTCGCAGGCCATGCTGCAGCAGGGCGTGATGTGTGATGGCACGTTCTTCGACACCCTCCAGGGCACGGACTGGCTGCAGAACGCCTGCCAGGCCGCGGTGTTGGCCAGGTTGCAGACGATGCCGAAGATTCCGCAAACCGATGCGGGCATCAATGATCTCTGCACGGCGCTCACCGGTGTGTTTGAGCAGGCGATTGAAAATGGCCTTGGAGCGCCCGGGGTTTGGAACGGGCCGCCCATCGGCGCATTGCAGACCGGGCAGACGTTGTCGAAGGGCTATTACATCTATGCCCAGCCCGTCGCCAGCCAGAGCCAGGCCGCCCGATCGGCGCGCCAGGCGCCCACCATCCAGGCCGCATTCAAGCTGGCCGGCGCCGTCCATTCGGTCGACGTCGTCATCAACGTCAACAATTAATCGAGGCCGCTGACCATGTCGACTTACAGCTTCCTGGACACGCAGGCCACGATCTCCGGCCCGGGCGGTTCGTTCAATATCGGCTCCGGCGCCGCGGTGGCGAAAGAGGGAATCACCATCGAGCCCACCGGTGACAAGAACACCATGACCATCGCCTCCGACGGCGCTGGCATGCACAGCCTGCATGCTGACAACTCCGGCACGATCACGGTGCGTCTGCTCAAGACGTCGCCGGTCAACGCCCAGCTCATGGCGATGTACAACCTCCAGAAGACCGGCTCGGCGGTATGGGGCCAGAACATCATCGAGATCAACAACCCGGTGATCGGCGAAAACAACGGTTGCCGCGGCGTCGCCTTCAAGAAGAAGCCGACCATCGTCTATGCCGAGGAAGGTGCGTTGAACGAGTGGACGTTCGACGCGATTGCCATCGACTCCATCTTGGGTACGTACTGATATGGATTTCTCCGTCAACGGCAACAATTACATCTCGTCGGCGCTCGATGCGAAGCGCCAGTTCCACCTGGCGCGCCGCCTGGGGCCGATCCTTTCAGGCATCCAGGGTCGGCCGGAGAACGAGATGTTCCCGGCGATCATGGAAGCAGTCGCGGCCATGTCGGACGAGCAATGCGACTACGTGCTCGATACCTGCATGTCGGTCGTCAAGCGGCAGCAGGACGGGAACACTTGGGCGCCCGTTTACAACGACCGGGCCCATCGCATGCAGTTCGACGATATCGACATGGGAGCAATGTTGCAGATCGCTCGCCATGTCATCCAGGAGAATCTCGCCAGTTTTTTCGGCGGAAATCTCGGGCTCGACGGATTGAGTCCGAAAGCGACGGCATAGCCTGGTCGTCTCTCCCCGATGGTGAAGACTGGCTCCTGCGGCCGGTCGTCAAGGGGATGTGCAAGTTCGAAAGCTTGGTCGACGGAACACTCGACCTGGCCGACGTGGCACTGATGAATGACGCGCTCGACGTCATCGATGAAAACCGCGAGATCGCGAGGAACCTTCAGAAGGCCTAGGCGATCTTGCTGAATTCGCCCGCAAGCTTTTTCGCGGCATCGCAATAGGCTTGATGTGCAGCTTCCTCTGTATCAAAGAAGCCGAGGAAAATCTGCTTGTAGTTTCGGCAGATAGATGATTGCCATTTGCCTGTGCGCACATGCCAATAAGCGCCTTTTAGGTGTCGTCTGGCGCCTTGGTTTGCCATGTTATCGACCATGGAGCATGCCCGAAGATTGGTGGGTCGATTATCGGGTTTGATGCCATTTGCATGGTCGATGGTCTTAGGCCAGTAGCCATTCGTCATAGCGAAAGCTATGCGATGAGCAAGAAAAGGCTTCCCAGATACGAATACGTCCAGATAGCCATCTGGACGTAATGAGCCGGTAAGCCTACCAGCGAATTTCGTATTGAAACAACGATGCCCACGGTCATTTTTGAAGTGATGGCGGGGACGGTATTTCCATCGAAGAGCACCAGATGATTCATCAAAGTCAAAGCATTCAACTAGAAATTCGATGCCAAGCTCTTTCATCGAAGGCTCCTTGACCAAGACTTAATGATATCGGGATTTGAGCATGTCTGACGTTATTCGCGAATTCTTGGTCAGCCTTGGCTACAAGGTCGATGCGTCCGGCGAGAAGCGCTTCACCGATGGCATCAAGACCGCGACGAAGACGGTCATGGAGCTTGGCCTCGCGGCGGGTGCCACCGCCGTTGCGCTGGGCGCCGCCGTCGCCAAAATGGCCGAACAGCTCGACGGGCTGTACTTCGCCAGCCAGCGCACGAAGGCGGCCGCCGAGAACATCAAGGCGCTCGGCTTTGCGGCAGATCAGATGGGAAGCTCGGCGGATGCCGCGCAGGGTTCATTGGAGAACTTTGCGAAATTCCTGGCCATAAATCCAAATGGCGAAAATTTGGTTCGAAGCTGGGGAATTCAGACACGCGATGTAAATGGACAGTTGCGCGACACGACTCAGATCATGAACGATCTGGGGGGGCTATTCCGCAAGCTTGGACCAGCGCAGGCCTATCGACGATCTGAAGTCCTTGGCATTGATTACAAGACCATGCTCGCCTTGATGAATGGCATGGACGGCTTCGAGGACAGGTACAAGCAGATCCTCGCCCGGTATGGCCTGGATACGAAGAAGGCTGCGGAGCAGTCGCATCAGTTCATGCTGCGCATGCGGGATCTTCGCGCGAACGCCGATGTTCTCGGCACCGTGATCGGCACGCACCTGATCGGCGTCTTCGACGAGCTCGAATACCGGTGGAATTCGCTGGATAGCACGACGCAGAGCAACATCGAGTCCTTCGGGAAATGGGCGGCTGCCATCGTGGCCGGCGCGGCGGTGATCGCCGGAGGCCCGGTCGTGTGGATCGGCGCACTGGCGGCGGCCATCGGCCTGCTCTGGGACGACTATCGCGTCTGGAAGGAAGGCGGCAAGAGCCTGATCGACTGGGGCAAATGGAAGCCTGAAATCGACCTGGCCAAGGCTGGCATTGATCTGATTGGCGACGGGTTGAACAACCTCGTCGCCATCGGGAAAGCAGCATGGCCGCACATGGTGGGCGGCTGGCACGACCTCACGGCCGCGATCAAGGACGCCTACGAATGGATCATGAAGATCATCCATGCCGTTGAGGGCAGCAAGGCATTTCAGTGGGTGATGGAGAAGTCGCAAGGCATCCGGGCTGGCATCACCAACGCGTTCGATCAAGCGAAAGGCTGGGTGCTCAATAAGACGAAAGGCCCCAGGGATTCCATTGCGCAACTCTATGCGCAGACGGGCATCGTCGATCGCGTCAAGAATTTCGGCAGTGAAGTCCAGGCTGGCGTCGACACCGACCAGGAGGCGACGGACAGGTCGAATGCTGCGGACGCCTTGGGCCAGCTTTGGCGGCAGCTGACCGGGCAGCCCTATGACCACGGCACGCCTGACCAGGCGCCGCCGGCCGCCGGCCGCCCGTCAGACCAATCGTCGGGCGCAACCGATCAAGCGCCGCTCGGTGTCCGTGACAACAACCCGGGAAATCTCCGCACCGGCCCTGGTGGCAGCTTCGGCAACTATGCGACACCGGAGCAGGGGTTGCAGGCCCTGAGCCATCAGCTCGGCCTCTACTTCAACGGGCAGTCCGCGGCGGCCGGCTACCGCCATTTGCAGACCCTGCGCGACATCCTCAGCACCTATGCGCCGAAGTCGGAAAACGATACGGGCGCCTATATCGCGGATGTCGCGAAGCAGATGGGTGTCAGCCCGGACGCGCAGTTGAATCTCAATGATCCCCAGGTAATGGCCTCGCTGATGCGCGGGATCATCCAGCACGAGGATGGGTACAACCCCTACAGCTCTGAGATGATCGACCATGCCGCCGGGAATCAGGCATCAGCTGCCCCCTCGATCGCTGGCGTCAGCCTGGAGCAGAAGACCTACATCACGGTGAGCGGAACGGATAAGCCGCAGGAGACCGCACGCGCGGTGGCCAGCGAGCAAAACACCGTCAATCAGCGGTTGGCCCGTAACTTCCAGTTCGCGACGGCAACATGAGCGGCCTATCCGCATTAGGCATTGTCCTGGCCGGCAGCCTCGAGGATGTCCTGCTACGCACCAGCCGAAGCATCGGCACCATCATTCCGCAATGCACGGTGGAGGAGCGCGTCGTCGACGAGCTGGAGATCACGGACCATCCGATCGAGCAGGGCGCCGATATCACCGACCACGCGTTCAAGCGGCCGTCGATCGTCACGGCGCGGTATGGGTGGAGCAATAGCGGGTCGATCTTCAATCTCACTACTGGCGGCATCGTTTCGAGCGATCCGGTCGACATTTACAACCAGCTGCTCGCGCTCCAGGCATCTCGCCAGCCCTTCACGCTTCAGACTGGAAAGCTCTCCTACGACAACGTGCTCATCAAGACGATTGAGCAGTTGACGGATATGAAGACCGAGAATGCGCTCTCCGTAACGATCACGTTTAAGCAGATCATCATCGTCAGCTTGCAGGCGACAACCCTGCAGGCGGCTAACCAGGCCAATCCAGCGCAGACCGCACCGGTTACGAACGGTGGCACGGTGCAGCCGAACCCAGTGCCGACGAGCGTCCTCTCTACGATCACCTCTTATGGCGCTGGCGTCCAATGAACGGCTTTGAGATCCCGCTCGCCGGCGTATCCACAACCTTTCAGACGACGATCCTCAACGTCGTCTATACGCTCACCCTTCAATGGCGCAATGCCGCCGGCCTTTGGTTCCTCGATATCGCTGATGCATCCGCGAATCCCATCGTCAGCGGGCTTCCATTGGTCACCGGTGCCGATCTCCTGGAGCAATACGGTTACCTGGAATTCGGCTTTGAACTGTGGGTGCAATCAGACGTCAATCCCGATGACCTGCCGACGTACGAGAACCTCGGCACGTCCTCGCACCTTTATGTGGTGACGCCATGACGCAGCAATATCTTCGCGCGTTGAGCGTGGTAATCGGCAACGAAAATGAGGCCTATGACTTCTCGCAGCTGCATGTGCGCTTCGAGGTCAAAAATGCCGATGTGCAGACGTTGAAGACGGCGAGCATCACCATCTACAACCTTTCCAGCGATACAGCAAAATCGATCTTTTCCCAAGAGTTTACGAAGCTGCAGATCAGTGCCGGCTATCAAGGAAATATGGCGCTGATCTTCTCTGGTGATATCACCATGTGCCGTTCTGGCCGAGAGAGTGCTATCGAAAGCTTCGTCAACATACAGGCCCAGGATGGCGATAAGGCGTTCAACTGGGCAAGGAGCAACTGGACGCTTCAAAAGGGATACCTTCCAGACGATGTGTATAAGCGCCTGCTCCAAGACCTGGCGCAATACGGCATCACTCAGGGATACAAACCACCTTTTACGCAAAATCCGTCTGTCGATGCTCTCACATGCTATGGCATGACGCGCGATCAGCTTCGTAACCTAGCCGATGCGCAAGGTTGTCGATGGAGCATCGAAAACAATCAGCTCAACTTCTTGCCTCTCCAAAGCGTATACCCGGGCACAGTACCCCTGGTAACTCCTGACTCCGGTCTAATTGGAATTCCCGAGCAGACCATCGACGGAATCATCATCAAATGCTTATTGAATCCGCTTGTTAGGGCGGGCGGACAAATAAATCTCGGCAATGCTCAAGTGACGCAGTTGATGCTCACACAGAAATATCAGCAGCCAGAATCTGTTCCTACGCTTGCGGGAGCGGGCGCCTATAAGGTTTGTCAGTGCATTCACACCGGCGACAATCGCGGAAACACTTGGTACACGACCAATCTGTGCACTGCGGTCGATGGAACAGCTCCGCTGACCAGCAGGGCTAATGTACAGGTGCCCGACAATGGATGATCGTCAGCGATACGATGACCTGGAGGAAGTGTTTCGGCTCGCGATCAACGGGTTGCTTGCCAATGCGTGGACAGGTATCCCCGGCTATATCGTGAGCTTTGATCCCGCCTCGGTCACGGCAACTGTGCAAATAGGCATTCAGGGTCAAGGCGAGAATCCTGACGGTTCGACGTCGCAGAGCAATTATCCGGTGCTCGAGGGCGTGCCGGTGGAGTTTCCAGGCGGTGGAGGCTCCCGGCTGACGTTTCCTGTGGCGCCAGGCGACGAATGCTGGATTGCCTTCTCGTGCCGCGCGATGGGAGCCTGGAAGGCATCGGGCGGCATCCAGCCGACCAATGATCCACGAATGCATCATATTGCTGATGCGGTTTGCCGAATTGGCCCTATGAGCCAGGCGAATAAGCTGAGCAATGTGAGTACGTCGACCGTACAGCTGCGCAGTGCGAACAAGGAAACCTATATAGAACTGGACCCTACGGGCCAGATTGTGAACGTTGTGGCTCCCGGTGGCATGACGATCACGGCGCCCACCCTGCATCTCATCAATGGCGCCTTGACCGTTGATCAGACCATTACGGCAGCCGAGACCATCTCTTCAAGCGGAGGGGATGTGCTTGCCGGTTCGATTAGCCTTACGAACCACAAGCATACGGGTGTACAGTCCGGGTCCAGCGTGACGGGACCACCGGAGGGTTAAATGCGCAGTATTCGACTGGCAATCATTGCACTTTTTTTTGCTTTATTCGCAGGCAATGCATTTGCTTCGCAAAGCGTTACTGACAACGTAACAGCAGCTCTGCTCTACCAGGATTTAGACACCTATGTGATGGGAGGGAAGTCATACTTTTCCGATCCATGGCAGAAGGCGGTCGTCCCGTACCAGATGGCGACCGACATTGCACAGAAATACGTTCGTCAGCCGATTGGTGCCGACCAGGAATTCAAAGGAAAGATTGCGTTTATACACGCGATTTTTATCACTTCGGATAATTGGCTTGGTGACACGTATCGAGTTCAGTTCCAGACCTTCGTCGGGATTTTTAAGAAGGAAGACGCAACGTTCTTGGCGAACGCTTCTTCTGGTACTCCAGTGAATATCGCTTGTGAAGTAACGGGTAAAGAGATCGATGGGTTCCCATGGGGCGAGAATTGTCGTGATGCTCAGGAAGTCGAGCGCGAATTGATTACGTCGATCATGGCCGGCAAAGGTGTGCCAAATAGCCCTCTCGGAAAAATGCATGGCATGGCAGTAAAAATAACGGCTATGCCCGGTATAACTGATGCGTGCTCAGGCAACTTTTACGATGGACTGTGCATCAATGCCATTCAGTCCGCTACAGCGAACGCGCCTCCAAAAAAGTAAGGCGCTCGGAAATGAACAAGAGCCCCGCACTCGCGGGGCTTTTCTTTTGGAGCTCTCATGCGCTATCGAAAGCTCGATGCGAACGGTGACTACACGTTCGGACATGGCCAGGACGATTTCTACACAAACGTGCCGGCCGCAGTGGCGCAAGCCGTGGAAACTGGTCTGAAGCTCTTTCAGAGCGAATGGTTTCTGGATACGTCCTCCGGCGTGCCGTGGCGCCAGAACATCCTCGGCAAGTACGCGGCCAACGCCTACGACCTGATCCTGAAGAACGCGATCCTGACGACTCAGGGCGTGCAGACGCTGGACTCGTATAGCAGCACCCTGAGCGATCAGACGCGCGCGCTGACGGTCACGGCGACCATCGACACCATCTATGGGCCCACGGACGTAACCATCACGCCATGACTATCACCACGGTTGCTCCGACCATCGATGCGAATGGCATCACGGCGCCTGCGTATTCCGACATCCTGGAGTATCTGCAATCGATCTATCAGGGCATCTATGGATCGGACGTATACCTCGGCCCTGATTCGCAGGACGGCCAGTTTCTCGGCGCACTCGCCCAGGCCTTCAGCGATGTGAATGCGATCGCTCTGTCGATCTACACCTCGTTTAGTCCGAACACGGCCGCCGGTGCAGCGCTATCGAGCAACGTGAAGATCAACGGTCTTCAGCGCGAGTCGGCGACCTATTCCACGGCGCCCGTTGCATGTGTCGGTGTGGCCAACACGGTCATCACGAATGGCGTGGCGACGGATGTGAACGGCAATCGGTGGGATCTGCCGGCATCCGTGACGATTCCGTCGGCGGGCACGGTCACGGTCACGGCGACTTGCGAAGTGTTGGGCGCCATACTCGCGCCGGCCGGCACGATCAACGGCATCGCAACGCCGACTCTGGGCTGGCAGACGGTCTCAAATACGTCCGATGCGACGCCTGGCACGCCGGTGGAGGACGATGCGGAGCTGCGCTATCGGCAGTCGATCTCGACCTCAAACCCCTCCCTGTCGGTGCTGGACGGCATCGTTGGTGCGGTGGCCGCCATTGATGGTGTCATTCGCTACCAGCCCTACGAGAACGACACGGGGTCGACGAACTCCTATGGGATACCGGCCTACAACACATCGATCGTGGTGCAGGGCGGCGACCCGGTCGCCATCGCGACCGCCATCGCAGCCAAGGGCTATCCGGGCATGCCGACGTATGGCACGACCAGCGAGACCATCACTGACGTCTATGGCAACCAGAAGACCATTAACTTCTTCTTCGCCACCGATGTCGCGATCACGTGCGCGATCTCGCTAAAAGCGCTGACAGGCTACAGCTCCACGGTTGGCCAGAATATCCAGAACGCCGTATCCGCCTATGTGAACCAGACGGCCCTGGGCGGCGGCGAGAGCGCCTCGGTTGAGTGGGACGGTGCTGTGGCCGCAGCGAAGAGCGTGGCGAACGCCAACACCTTCCGCATCATCAGCCTGACCCTGTCCGGGCCCAGCGGCGCCGGCGCGCCTGACGTGCCGATCGCATTCAACGATGCGGCCACGTGTACGCCTTCTGCCGTAACGCTCACGGTCAGCTGACATGGGTGATGCAACTGCCTATACCGGCCTAATCACGTCGCAGCATGCTGATAAGCCGAACTTCATGGCTATGGTGGCCGCGGTGTGTGGCGCGGTCGTCGATCAGCAGAATTTCCTCAACGCGATGCCCGAGGCGTTCGACCTGGACAACGCAGTAGGCCCGCAGCTGGATGCTGTCGGGGCCTGGGTTGGTATCAGCCGCAATGTGAACGTCCCGATCGACAACGTCTATTTTTCCTGGGACGAGACGGGCGTTGGCTGGGACCAGGGTGTCTGGATGGGGCCAAGTGATCCATCCACGGGCGTGACGGTGCTGGACGATGGCACCTATCTGCAGGTGATTCAGGCGAAGATCGGCGCGAATAACTGGGACGGGACGCTCGGCTCGGTGGTGCCGCTCTACAACGCCATCTTCGGCACGTCAGGCACGTACGTGAAGATCACGGACAACAGCAACCTCACGTTCACGCTGCACGTTCTCGGGCCACAGCCTTCGGCGCTGTTCCAGGCACTCCTCACCGGCGGATACATACCGCTCAAGCCAACCGGCGTAGCCATCACATATTCCTTCGGCTCGTAACCGCGCGCCGCAGAACAGTTCGAATCCGGAGCAACAATGGCACTCGAAAATGACTTCCTGGTCTTCGCGGGATCGTCCAGCGCGAACGTCCTGACGCAGTCCGCCTATGCATCGTCGTCAACCCTGGCGGGCGGCTTCGTGAGTGGCGTTGCCTCTTCGCAGGCCACGAACAAGACGTTGCGTCAGGCCTCGATCATCTCGGCCATGATCGCGCAGTTCATCTGCGACAACTCAGGCCAGCCCGCGATCGACAACGGCACCATCTCGACGCTGGAGACGAACTTCGAGGCGGCCATTCTGGCCATTGCCGATACCGTGGTTATTCCGATTTCGCAGGTGACCGGACTATCGACGGCGCTAGCTGGATTGCTGCCGATCAATGGGACGGCGGTAGCCGCCAATAAGCTCGCCACTGCGCGCAATATCGCGCTGACCGGCGCCGTGTCTGGCGCTGTGAACTTTGATGGTTCGTCGAACGTCTCGATCACGACGACCTTCGGCGCCATCAATGCGGACACTTTACTCGGCAATCCGACCAGCGGTTCGGCCGTGCCGACTGCGATCACGCTTGCTGACGGTCTCGTTTTCAGCTCCGGCGCATTGGGTCTCGGTTCAATCACCGTCACCGGCGTGACGAATTCAGGGAACGAGACGATCGCTGGCACGTTGGGCGTGACGGGCTCAGCAACTGTGGGTAATGGCACTGCAGCGACGACCGTCACCTCGAATGGAAGTGCTTCAGGGACGGGTGGTGGCACCTACATCATCGCGCGTCTGAATGGCTCGGCGTGCATCGCCATCGGTAACTATTCGGCGCTTGTAGGGGGCGCCTTCAACGCCGCACCTACTCTCAACTTTAACGGTGGGTCGTTGCAGCTCGTAGGTGGTTCGACCATCGTGGGCACACTTGACGGCTCGGGTGACCTTTCGCTCAACGGTAGTATCAGCACGGGCGGCAGCATCACGTCCGGCGGTAACATCCAAGCCGCGCAGACGGTTACCTGCACGGCGACCGCTTTGGTCTTGGGTCCTACGGCCGGCTCTGGCAGTGAGATCCTGCTACGACCAAATGGTCCTGGCAGCTCTACCGGGCAGATTCTCATCGACTCATTAGGCGATCTGGCTACGCCGGGTAACCTCACCGGGTTGAACTTCGTTGCATCCACGTCTAACTATGTTTGCGGTACTAGCGGCAGTGGCGGCGCTATGTATTTCCGGCCGAACGGCGTCGGTTCGACTTCCGGTCAATGCGTCATCGACAGCTCGGGAGATTTCACTTCACCTGGGACGGTCACCTCTTCATCGAGCTTCGTAGCGAGCGGCGTCAATGTGATCCTGGCCGCCACTGGCACGACTGGCGGTGTCTACCTGCGGCCGCAGGGAGCTGGCAGCTCGACAGGACAGGCGGTGGTCGGCCCCACTGGCAACTTCAACGCTTCGGGCGTCATCCAGCCTGGTTCGGATGGTCGCGTGAAATACGACCGCGAGAAGATCGATAACGCGCTGGCGATCGTGCGCACATATCTGGTGGGAATGCGCTACCGCCGTCGCGACCAGAAAGGCGCTCTGCAGGCCGGATTCATCGCCGACGCCGTGCAGCTGGGATTGCCGCATCTGGTGAGCGAAAGCCCGGAGCCGATGAACGGCTACGAGCGCTTCAAGACGTTGGACTACAACGGCGGTGAGGCATATCTCGCCAACGCGATCACCGAGCTGCACGACCTGGTGCTCGCACAGGGCGCCCGCCTCGACGTATTGGAGGTGCACTGATGGCCTCCGGATATCTATTTATCGATGGGCGCGATCCCGATGCGATCTTTCAGTCGGGCAACGCCGGTATTGTGACTGATCTGGCGCATGAGTCTTCAGGTGTTGACCTGGGTAGTCTCTATGCCAGTGGCAACAGCGGCATTACCACGGGCCTCAAAAGCAAGTCAGGGGTCGATATCGGCTCACTCTTCGCGCTCCCGTCTGGATCGCTCCCGATCAGCGGCCAGACATTCCTAGGTACGAATTCCGTCGCGGGTGGTTTCTCCACCTCGATCATCAACTTCAACGTCAATAGCTCAACGTGGGCGGTAGTCGGATCGACTTCGGATACGTCGGGCAGCGTGCCGAGTGGAGCTACTAGCGTCAAGGTGACCTATACCTATGTGTCAGGGTCGACTGCGGGATCGGTGACCAATCCCATGTCCTCCACCACGACGCTGACCTCTACCACTCTGGACTCCTACGTCCATCTCTCGGCCGCGGTATCGTCGCCTGCCAGCGCGAACTACAGCGTCAACGTGGAATTCATGAACAGCGCGGGATCGGTCATCAGCAACACCACGTTCACCTATTTCCCGCAGACGTCCGGCTGATCCATCGGCCGATCATGTCGGCCATGGCCACGGCTCATCCGGTGCCGGCGCGCTGAAGCCGATCTTCATCCGCTGGCCTTTGAGCGCGGCCTCGTGATGTTTCGCATATCCGCTGATCCAGCGCTTCGCCTGCGCAAAGCTGGCGGCATAATAAGGGCCCGAGTCCTTCGGGCCTTTCCCTGGCGCGAACAGGATCTCCCACTCGTGCCCGGTGTCGCGGACCCGGCAGAAGGGCTGGGCGGCATAGTTGATGCGGAAGTAGAGCGCGTCATCGAGCCATTGGCGGCGCTCGTAGGAAAAGCCAAGATTCATCAGCTCAGTCTAGGCCGGCGACGTCTCACTCCGTAGGAGCGGCCATGGCATCATGGTCGCCTCGTTCCCCGGAGCGCGGCCATGTGTTACTCGGCGCAGATTTTCGCCGACTTCCGAAAGTATGAGCGGTTGGGCGGTGCGCTCGACCTGCGTGCCTTCGTGAAGATGTTTTGGCAGCGGAGGAAAAGCGGCGACTGGGTGCGCAAGGTGCCCAAGGCGATGCGTGATGCATTCGCCAACCCGCGAGATGCCGGCGAGGCTGAGATCAATGCCATCGCGATCGACGCCAACCGGTCGGCAGCGCTGGCGCTCGAAACAGAGATTGCCGAGCAGACCGAGCGCAAGCTCAAGGCTGATGCCGTTCTGGCCAGCCCCAAACCCACCAAGAAAGCAGAGAACGACCGGCGCGTAGCCGGCAACAAGATCGAAGCGGCCCAGGCAAAGCTCGACCAGCTCGGGGCTACGGCCAATGCAGAGGGCCTCGGGCGCATCTGGCCAGGCTCCTATTGCCCCGTGCTGGTGCGCGACCACAAGACCGGCGAGCGCCTCATCCGGCGCATGCGCTACCGCTGCCGGCTGCCGGGGTGGACCGCCAAGGATGAGGCGCTAAAGCCAGGCACCTACAACGCGCGCCAGGACAAGCTCTCGACCGTCTGGAAAAAGCTGTTCGGCTGGAACCATGGCATCGTCGTCGCGAGCCGGTTCTACGAGAGCGTCAGCCTCCATCGGCTTCAACATCGCGAGCTGGCGCCCGGCGAGCGCGACATCAGCGTCGAGATCCGTTTTGAGCCGGAGCCGCGGCAAGACATGCTCCTCGCGTGCCTGTGGCGGTACGTTGAGCCCGAGCACGACGAGGAGGGTGCCGGGTTCTACTCGTTCGCCATCATCACGCGCGAGCCGCCGGCCGAGGTCCAGGATGCCGGCCACGACAGGTGCGTGATCGCCATCCGGCCGGAGAATGTGGACGTATGGCTGAATCCCGATCCGCACGACTTGGCGCCCCTGTACGCCATCCTGGATGACCCGATCGATGCCTTCTATCAGCACGAGCTGGCGAAGAAGGAAGCCGAGGAGGTGGCATGATGGAACGGGCGCTCCGCTGGCCCCGAGCGGCTATACTTGCCCGGCCCAGGCAGCCAAAATATGTAGAGCTTGTGTAGAGTTGCCTTGAGCCCCCGTAGCTCAGTTGGATAGAGCGTCCCCCTCCTAAGGGGAAGGTCGTACGTTCGAATCGTATCGGGGGCACCATTTATCAATGACTTACGTCCGGCGCTCCCACGTTCAATGGGTATGTTTCGCCACATTTCGGGCGCACTTGGTCACAGTAGCTTTTTGAGCGCGTTCAAAGCTCCGCCTGCACCTTCCGACGTGAGATGGGCGTAATGCTTTTCCGTCGTTTAGGGGCCGCGTCGCCCATCAAATCCTGCACTCGTCGAGCAGCGGCTGACGCACATCGTGGAAACGCGACATTGATTTCGCGCATCACCGTCGCTGCTCTGGCGAGCCGGACCGCAGCACCGCAAAAAATCAGGCGGAACAGGGTCGACGTTTTCTCCGCACAGCGAAATTTTTTTCGCTCAGTAGTTGCGAAGCATCCATTTCCTGAGTCGTGCGGAGCACCAAAAACGTCAGCCGAATGAAAGATATGTCTGCTCGCTCGGGGGCCGGCTGCACGAAGTTATGCGAAAGCTGAACCGTTACGGGTTCCCTTTGGGTACTTGTCAACGCAGGCCATGGCCGCTCGTTCTCTGCCATTGTGCGAGGTGAGGGGCACGCGATGGATGCAGGATGCTGGAGGAGACACCATCGGCAGGGCAATACCCAAGAGCAGATGACCCCACCCGACACGTGCATGCCGCTATCTCCAGCAACGGCGAGGCGGCAGATTCCAATCAGTAACGTCCGCTAACAGACACCAAGGAATTTGCCATGAATGCAAAGTCGAAACTCA
Source organism: Dyella mobilis (assembly GCF_016904945.1). Lineage (GTDB taxonomy): Bacteria > Pseudomonadota > Gammaproteobacteria > Xanthomonadales > Rhodanobacteraceae > Dyella_B > Dyella_B mobilis. The sequence goes on along the minus strand of NZ_JADIKF010000040.1, from coordinate 522,641 downwards.
CTCTTCTGGGCCTGGTCATCGGTGCAGCGATGGCAGCCAGTCCGGTGATGGCGCAGACCGATGTTGCCGGCCATCCGCGCGTCAACGAAGTGAACAATCGCCTGGAAAACCAGCAGGATCGCATCAACAACGGCCTGAAGAACGGCACCATGTCGCAAGCCCAGGCCAATCGCGATGAAACGCACGATGCGAACATCGCTCGCCGCGAAAGCGTGGATGAGGCCAAGCACGACGGCCATCTGACCAAGCAGGAAAAGCACAACCTCAACAAGTCGGAGAACCACAACAGCCGCGCGATCTATCGCCAGAAGCATTGATCGCGGCGATTGCTGCTACGTAGCTATGAAACCTCCCGCGTTGTTGCGGGAGGTTTTTTTGTGTCTGCATGCCGATGTGGCATGCGCAGGATTCAGGCGCGCTTGACCAGCCGGATGACAAACAACAGGATGACCGCACCCACCGTCGCGGTAATGATCGATGCGATCCATCCGCCGCCCAGGCTGATGCCGAGCAGGCCGGAAAGCCATCCGCCCACGAACGCGCCCACGATACCTACCAGAATATCCACCAGCAGCCCGAAGCCGCCGCCTTTGACCAGTTTGCCGGCCAGCCAGCCCGCAACGGCGCCGATGATCAGCCACGCAAGAATGTCGTGAGTTGCCATGCACCTTACTCCTGAAAGAATTTGGGAAACGGAATTTTCGGAATCGGAACGCACTGCAAAAAAAAGCCAGGCAGGTTGCAAGCCGCAAGCCCTGCCTGGCATACCCCACACTTCAATGGAAAAGGCCGGCGGCCGCCCCCGGCCCAGGGGAAGAGGGAACGGGATAACCGCCAAGCTAAACTCCGCAGGCCACGCTGCGTGCGGAAACCGTCGGCCGACTTGCCATCGCAACCATGCCTGCTGCGGTGGCCCGGTACCGTCAGTGGCGATAGTTTGAAAGCGCGTATTCGCCGTCCGTATCAGAGGATTCCTAAAACGCAGCTGCCCTTGGGGCAGCCTTAGACGGTGCCCCAGGTGAGAAAACGACAGGCATTTGCAGCGGGCCTGCAGCCCGTGATCATTGCTCGACCAACTCGACCCTGCGGTTCTTCGCCTTGCCGTCGTCCGTGGCATTGCTTGCCACCGGCGCGAAAGAAGCCAGGCCCTTGGCAGCCATGCGGGTCGGTGTCACCCCAAGTCCCTGCAAAGCCTTGACCACCGATTCCGCGCGCTGGGCGGAAAGCGCGAGGTTGTGTTCCAGTGCGCCGGTGTTGTCGGTATGCCCGACGATGTACACCTTGAGCGCCGGTTGCGCTTTCATCAATGCAGCCATTTGTTGCAGCGTGGATTTGGAATCGGCGCTGAGCACGGCACTATCGGTGTCAAAGTGGATGCCATAGAGCGCGATGTGCCCTTGCTGGGCCAATCCTTGCGCCATGGCCTTGGCATCGACGGTCACTTCGCCGGCAGACATGGCCTTGCTCTGGCATACCTGCAGATAGATACCTGCCGGCTTGCCTTCATTGCCGCTGATGAACAGTGCGACGTCGACCGGTCCGCCTGCGCGATCCAGTCGCGCGGACTCCACGAAGACCGAACCGCCGTTGGACCACAGCGTGTCCACCATGGTGTTCTCGTCTTGCGTGTTCGGGCTCAGGCTGTGGATCAGTGCTTCCGATAGCAGCGATTGCGACATCGAGGAGGCATCGCCGCATCCGGGATTGGCTGACGAACCCTCGCACGCGAAACGCTTCTGAAAGCCGGAGTGCTCCAGTGCCTGCTCGAAATTGGTGGCTATCTCGTGGACGGATTTACCGGCTGGTGCAACGTAGGCAATGCGTGTTATCTGGCCTTGCACGGAATCGGTCTTGCCGTAGGCGCCGTTGTTGAAGGGCCCCAAGGGCAGCGTGAGCGAATCGAAGTCGATAGCTTTGTAGCCGATGATGACGGAGCCGGCGAAGCGCGAAACGATCGGATTGTCGTGCGATCCGGCCAAATCGCGTTGTGGCGTGTCTGCGGCTGCGGCAAGCGAGCTGAAGGCTGCGATGGTGAAGCAAAGAAGCGTGAGCAGGCGTCGTTGCACGGTCGATCCTTCGATGGGTGAGGCACGCGACGTTATCCAAATTGCGGCGGTCAGTTCAAGCTCCGATGTGGCCGATGGCGATGTCCTTCACGTTTGCATGCTTGCGTAATGCTTGCATGAGCTGCGTTGATCGCCTCTATGGCGGATCGCGGTGTTTTTTTCGTTGCACATGCAATGATCGCTTTCAGCTTTGTGAAAACGAGTGCGTGTTTTCACAACATTGAATCATTAGTGAACTTGACAGCAGTGATCATACTTTTCTACGAATGGGTCGCAATATTTAACAACTTGATCGTACTTGCCTGATATTTTCCTCCCCGCTGGTGTAGCGACAGCATGTTTCGCGAAGCCAGTGTAGTGCGTGTGTAGCCTATATTTAGGCTGATTCAGGGGGCACGTGTTTCATCAACCTGACTTGTCTCGTCATGGACGAGCAATTTTACGAGCGTTAGGGGAAATCTGATGAATCACCTTCGTGTGCTTAATAAGCAGTCGTTTCGTATCCGTCAGCGGGGCCAGGGCATGACGGAATACATCATTATCACCGCCCTGATTGCCATTGCCGCCATTGCTGCCGTTACCTATTTTGGACACACGGTGCGCGCACAAGTGGGCGGTATGGCGCATGAGTTGTCGGGTACCGACGCAACGCCTGACATCAATAACGCGAAGTCCGCAGCGGGTAAGGCTTCGACGCAGGGTCAGCACGACAAGACCTTGAATTCCTACGATAACCAAGTAAGCGGCACGGGCGGCTAAATCGCCCAATCCCTGAGGTGTTTGCAAGTGTGCGGTACCTTGCAGGTGCCGCACATTCCGATCGCTTTGCCTGTTGATGCCGAAATTCGGCGAGTGGGTACGTTAGGGATGTGTGCCATGAAAGGATGGAATCGACACGCACAGCAATGTGCGGTGGGGGCAGCTGCGGTAAGTAAAGGCGCCTGCGCATCGGTGCACGGGCGGGCTTTTTTTCGCGGAAAAGTCGCGGGACAGGCGTTGATTCTGGTCGTGGTGTCCTTGCTGGTGCTGTGCCTTGGGCTGGTGGTGCTGTTCGATACCGGCCAGGTGGTTACCAAGAAAGTGCAATTGGTCAACACCGCCGATGCCGCGGCCTATAGCGCGGCCGTGCAGGAGGCGCGTGCGCTGAATCTGATTGCCTATATGAATCGTGCTTCCGTTGCCAACGAAGTGGCGATGGCGCAAATGGTGAGCTGGTATTCGTGGACGAACTTCGCGATCAGTGCCACCGATCACCTGGCCGACGCCTTGGGTGTCATCGCCCTGGTCACTTCGTGGGCGGGCGTCGGCGAGGCGATCGCGGCCGCTACGGAGGCATTGGAAGAAGCCAAGAGCGATCTCGAAGCAGGCCGCAACGTCGAGCAGCAACTGTTTAATGTTGCTTCTGCCGCGGTGGCGGATCTCAACGGAGTCTATTCGAAAGTCTCGCTGGTCGTGGCCGATGGCGGTGCCGCCGACGCGGCAAATGTCGCGCGCAATGTCGTGACGCTCAATGATCCGCAGGCCTCCATCCCGGCGATGGGGATTGGCATCCTCGCGCAGAACACCTTGGCCGCGAATGCCTATGTGACTCGATACACGATCCCCAATGCGAGTTCGGGCAGCGCGGGTGCCGAGCGCCTGAAAAACGTGGTGATGGAAGCGCGAGATCCGTTCTCGCGCCAGCGAGACGGCTCCTTCCTGTTTGGATGGATCAAGAAATACGGCGGCACCGACCTGGCCAACTATCACAGTTGGGTGGGCCTGGACACGCTTGATATCGAATTCACGTGTCCCGTCGTCCCCTGCGGCATGGAAGGTTTTCCGCCGCATTTGAAACACTTCGATACGCCGATTGCCTGGGGCGGTGCGGCCGCGGTGGACACGGTAAGCACTTCTTTCGCCGCGCTGGCACGCCAGGACCCTGGTTGGAACGGGCCGTACCAAGGCAACGATCCGCAGTACGCCCAAAAGCAACCCTATGCGGCTTACAGCAACGCGCTCAACAACGGTGCGGCCAGCGGCATGGCGCTTTCACAACCCGCCGAAGACGGCACACCGTGGATTACGCCTGAGCTGGAGCAGCCTGGTGCGACGGTCGGTCTTCCCGACTACAACGACATCGTGGCGAACAAGGCGACCGTGCCGTATGACAACGGCAAGAGCGCATCAGCTGACGGTGTGAGTGCGGTGGACGTCGGCCCCGTTTTTAGTGTGCTGGTCGCTCAAGTCATGAATACCGTGCAGACGAGCAGCAATGTGAAGGGTATCGGCGGCCCACCCGATTTCCAGGTGACCGATACGAGCGTGGCCAACGGCATGACGGCATTGGCATCCGCGCAAACTTATTTCAGCCGCCCGCGCAGCCTGTTTCCGCGGTTGACCGATCCAGGGCGCGAAACGGGCAGCCTGTTCAGCCCGTACTGGCAGGCGCGCCTGATCGACACGCCTTGCACGACTCGGCAAGAGGTGGCCGTAAGCAACGGCGCCGCTGCGCCATGCGTGCCATGAACTTCGCGATATTCAAATCTTCCTCGTACCAACCCAAAAAGATGACGACCGCAATGACGAAACACGTGCACACCGTATTCCGCAATTTTTCTGCCGCACTCAGCCTTGGCGCTCTGTTGCTGGCAGGAACGAGTTGCTCGGCCAAGTCGCCCGACAGCCAGGGTGATGCAGGCAAAGGGCCGTCGGGCACGCTCAAATACCAGGGCGCCGTTTCGGGCAGCGCCACGTTCCAGTCGGCCGATTGCGCGTTCGACGGTCATCAGCATCTGGTCACGTTCGTGGCGCCGCATCAGGACAAGTTTCATCCCGAGATCAAGACGCCGGGGGCGTTTATCGATGTCGCCATGGTTGATCCGGGTGCGATCGTGCATTTTGCCGTCGATCACCAACACGTCACCGACCAGACGGCGTTCATGGTGACGGGGCAGAAGGGTGCCGTCAGCGTGGCGAAGAAGGGCGACGCCTGGGTGCTCACGATCAGCGGCCTGCAAATACCCAACCTGGATGTGATGAATCAGCAGACGGCGACGCTGTCCGGCACCTTTGTCTGCACACACTTGATCAACGGTTGAACGGTCCGAATCGGTGGCATCGGCCATGACGCCAACGCGATCGCAGGTTCGGATAACGACCTGTGATGGTTCGGTCTCAGCGTCGCGCCACGGCACTGCGAGGGAGGGAGGCATCATGCCAAGCTGGCAGAGACATCGGAACACGACGCGCCCCGCGCTGCAGCGCGGGCAGAGCCTGGTGGAAATCATCGTGGCGATGCTGGTGTTGGCGCCGCTGGCGGTCGGCATCACCTTGGTGGGGCAATACATCCACATCCAGCAGACCACGCAGTCCGCCGCGCGCGAGGCGGCGTGGGCAGCCACGGTGGACCCGGCCTTGCTCAATCAAAGTTTGCCCAATACCAGTACCGAGCAGGATCGCCTGCGCGAACACCAGTTCGCCCAGGCGCAGCAAGCGATAAAAAGCAGCGCCACGGTGCCGACGCAGTACGTCGATCCCATGTTGACCACGTTTTCCGGCAAGACATTGCTGCAAACCAACGACCTTAGCTTGAGCGGATATTCGCAGACATCCTCGCCCAGCCTGGTCGACAAGGCAGTGAGCGCGATTGGCAACGTGGTCAAGACTTTCGGGTTGAGCAACAGCCTTCCTCCCAACAAGCAAGGACTGGTCACGGCGCAAGTAACCGCCAACGCGCAGCAGATTCTCGATAGCGCGGGCAATCCGGTGTCCTTTCTAGGCACGACCGCTACGGAACGCTTCGCCTTTTCTTCCAAGACCGTGCTGTTGGCCGATAGTTGGGATGCCGGTGGCGGTGGCGAAACGCTGGACGGCAACTCGACCAATACGCTGCGCAGCGTTCGCAGCACAGTGGCGCCATTGGTGCCGTCGACCTGGTTAGGGCGTTTCACGGGCATCGTCAATGGCGCGGTGAACATTCTGGAGCACGTTCCCATGCTCAATCAGCTGATGGGACTGACCACGCCCGCCAGCCAGTTCGAAATGGGGCGCACCGCGCCCGACGTGGTGCCCACCGACAAGCTGGTGCCGTACAAAAATGTTCCGTAAGCCTGCCAGCTTCGTCGTGGCTGCGCTGATCTGGGCGATACCGTTTGCCGCATTGGCAACGGACTGGCCCGAGACACCGGTGCCGGTGGAAACACAGATATCGCCGGTGGCCAAGCGCATCGTCTACAACGGCATGGACATGCATGCCAGCGTGTTTGATTCACACGAGCATAGTGCCGACATCCTGGCGTTTTATCGCAAAGTCTGGGGCGGCAAGGTGGTGGTGAACGAGATGGGCGGCAAGCAAATCATTGCGCATCGCGAAGGCGACTACTTCACCACCGTTGAAGTAGCCGATGCTGGCGAAGGCAGTAAAGGCCAGATTGGCGTGATCGATCTGGCTACCGCACCCAGGCATCCGGAACCGGGCAAGGGCTTTGCGCGGCCGGAAGGCACCAAGGTCTTCAACGACATCGCTTACCCTGACGATCCGGTTCCGGCGCGTACCATCGCGATGGACAACGGCCTGTCGGCCGGCCAGAACGCGGAATACTTCCGCGAGCATCTGCTCGCAGATGGCTGGAAGCCTGCCGACGGCAGCCGCTGCGCCGCCACCAGCTGCGTGCTCAGCTACGAGCGCGGCAGCGGCAAGCTGACCGTGGTGGTGGTGCAGGACCGCGACGATCACTCGCAGGTCGTCATCAACGTGCAGGATCCGAACGGGGTGACGCCATGACGAAGCACTCGCGGCAGCTCATGCGCACGCGGCAGCGCGGCAGTGCGTTGGTCGAGTACGTGCTCGTGGCGCTGTTCGTAGTGTTGGTGCTGATGGCGGTCGGGCCGGGCGGCATCCAGCAATTGATGACCAATCTCCGTCAGGCCTACTCGGCTTTCGTGTATGCCATTTCGGCTTCGTGGATATGAGTTGAGGGGAAGGAAAGGAACGCATGGCAAGGATCAATCGAAATCTCATCTTTCTCGGCATCGCAGCCGTGCTGGGTATCGGCGCCAGCTTGATGGCGGTGCACTACATCAACAGCGAAGTGGCTGCACGCACACAGGCGAATACGCCGCCGCCGCAGGAAATGCGTACGGTCGTCGTGCCGGTCAAGGACTTGCCCAAGGGCGCAACCCTGACCAAGGCGGAAATCGCTTCGCGCGACGTGCCGGCGGATTTCGTGCCGGCCGACGCGCTGACGCCCGACAACTACGAAGCTTATCTGGGGCAAACGCTGGGAGCGCCGTTGACGCACGGCACGCCCATTCCGGGGAGTGCGGTCGAGCTGGTGACGGACCACTTCTCCAACATCATCGATCCCAAGGACGTGGCGTATTCGATCCAGGTCGACGACACCAACTCGGTGTCCGGCCTGATCGTCCCGGGCGACCACATCGACCTGCTTTTGTTGACCACGCAGGACCAGTCCTCGGATATCCGTTCGCTGCTCGGCAACGTGCTGGTGCTGGCCACCGGCAAGCGTGCCAAGGGCGTGCAGGCGAACGATGACAAGCAGGGCGATTCGACCTATTCCAACATCACCCTGGAAGTCGCCCCGCAGGATGCGCAGCGCATCGGTATGGCCATGAAAGTGGGTGAGCTGCGGGTACTGCTTCGTCCCCCCGGCAGCAATCGTCCGTTCGATCTGAACCTGCTCAGCAAGCAGGATCTCTTGCGTCTCGGTCGCCGCGTCAAGAGCGGCAGCGGCATTCAATTCATTATTGGAAATGTGTAGTCCATGGACATTCGTGCAAAGGACAAAGGTTACGCCCGGGGCTTCATCGCGCTGTTGACGGTGTCGCTGTTGATTTTCGCTCGCTTCGTGCCGATCGCCCGGGCGGAAGCCGTGGTCATTCCCGACCAGATCACCATGTATGCCGGGCAGGCACTGGTGCAAAACGCACCGGGCTCGCTCACGCGGGTGGCAGTCGGCGACGGCAAGCTGATGACCGTGAAGGTGCTGGGCGACCGCCAGATGGTGCTGATCGCCACGAAAGAGGGCGATACCTCGCTGCAGTTGTGGATGGCCGATGGCACGCAGCGCAGCGTGGCGGTGCACATCGTCGTAGGCAATACCGACCAGGTGGCGGATCTGGTGCGCCAGCTGCTTGGATCCGGCAGCCCGATCTCCGTGAATGCGGTGGGCGGCAGCGTGGTGCTGAGCGGCAATAATCTTTCGCCCACCGATGTCGCGCACGTTGCCGCGATTCGCAAGCTCTATCCGCAGGTGCTCGATTTCACCAGCGCGAACGCGGTCAATATGCAGCCCATGGTGGAGATGAAAGTGCGCATCATGGAATTCGACAAGACGGCGCTCAACCAGATCGGCATTCAATGGGACAGTGTCATCGCCGGACCCAGCGGCGGTTTGGTGCACGACTGGGTGACCAATCCCTATTACCGGGTGATGTCGAGCGGTTTCAACGGCGTCGATGGCACGGGAGCCGCGGCCAGCCTGCCGGTGAGAGTACCGGGAACCGCCTCGTATTTCGGCATTGCCACCTCGATCGGCTCGCAGATCAATCTGCTCGAGCAGGATGGCAAGGCGTGGGAGCTGGCTTCCCCGCAGCTTTCGGCGCGCAGCGGCGGCACGGCGGATTTCCTGGTCGGCGGACAGGTGCCTATTCCGATCAGCAGCGGCGTGCTGGGGCAGGTGCAGGTTGACTACAAGGACTACGGCATCAAGCTGCACATCGCACCGGTGGTTAATAGCGACGGCGAGATATCGACCGATCTTTCCACTGAAATCAGCCGCATCGATCCCACCGTAACAGTGCAAGGCTACCCGGGCTTCGTCACCCGCCGCACCGACACGCAAGTGAACGTGCACGAAGGCCAGACCATTGTCATTTCAGGCCTGGTCGACGCACAGGGAGCGAAGAACTTCGACAAGTTCCCGGGACTGGGCGACCTGCCGATACTCGGACCGCTGTTCCGTTCGCGTAATTTCCAGGCCAAGCGCACCGAGCTGGTGGTGTTCGTGACCCCGGTGGTAGTGGATGCCAACTCACCAGAGAACAAGAAGGAAATCGAGCACAGCGACCGGCTTCGAGACGATTTCCGCAAAACCATCGGCAGCGACATCGTTGATTGAGGCCAGTCATGTTTGAAGTGCTGATCGAAACCCCCAATCGCGACAAGCGCCAAGTGCGCTGCCTGCACGACGTGTGCGTCATCGGGCGCGGCGACGACAACCTGGTGATCCTGCAAGGCTGGAACATCGCGCGCGAACACGCGGCGTTGCGCCTGCGCCAGGGCGCCGTGTTCATTGAAGTGCTGGGAGGGCGTGCGCCGGTGGCGGTCAACGGCGAGCGCATCCAGGACGTGCACGGGCCGCTGTTGCGCGACGATATCGTAACGATCGGCGCCTATCGCCTGCGCGTGCTGGTGGACAAGGCCGAGACGGCGCCGCTCAAGGTGCCGCGGGAAGCCGCCAATGCGTCGTCTCACCTCGCGGACGCCCCGCCGGCATCCAGTCCTTCGCCGCCGCCGATGCCGGTAGCTGCGGCGCGCGAGCCGGAGATCCCTGCCCAAATCGGTACGCCGAATCCGGAGATGCTCGAATGGCGCACCAAGGCGCACCTTTCGCTGGTCAAGCAGATGGACCTGCGGCGGGTCGACGTGCGCGGCATGACCGATGATGACTTGCGCGAAAAGACCGCGGCACTGATCGAAGAAATCATCGGGCGCGAGTTCGACGCGGAGCTGCCGGCCAGCATCGACCGCACCCGCCTGGCCAAGGAGGTGCTGGACGAAGCGATCGGCCTGGGGCCGCTGGAGGACTTGATCGCGGACGAGTCGGTGACGGAGATCATGGTCAACCGTTCGGACGAAATTTTTATCGAGCGCGCCGGCCGCATCGAGAAGTCCTCGATCATTTTCACCGGCGACAAGGCGGTGCTGGCGGCGATCGAGCGCATCGTGGCGCCGCTGGGGCGCCGCATCGACGAAAGTTCGCCGATGGTGGACGCACGCCTGGCCGACGGTTCGCGTGTCAATGCCGTGATTCCGCCGATCGCCTTGCGCGGACCCAGCATCAGCATTCGCAAGTTCAGCAAGCGCAAGCTGATGGGGGAGGATCTGCTCAAGTTCGGTTCGATCGATGAGCCGATGCTCGAATTCGTACAGATGGCAGTGCGCGAGCGCAAGAACATCGTGGTGACTGGCGGCACCGGATCGGGCAAGACCACGCTGCTCAATATTCTGTCGAACTTCATTCCCGACGAAGAGCGCATCGTCACTATCGAGGACGCCGCGGAGCTCAAGCTCAGCCAGCCCAACCTGGTGTCGCTCGAGGCGCGCCCGGCGAACCTCGAGGGCAAGGGCATCATCACGATCCGCGATCTGGTCCGTAACGCTTTGCGCATGCGGCCGGACCGCATCGTGGTCGGCGAATGCCGCGGCGGCGAGGCACTGGACATGCTGCAGGCCATGAATACCGGTCACGAAGGCTCGCTCACCACCGCGCACGCAAATTCTCCGCGCGATGCGCTGTCGCGCCTGGAGGTCATGGTGCTGATGTCCAACATGGACTTGCCGATGGTCGTGGTGCGCGAGCAGATCGCCTCGGCAGTCGACCTGATCATCCATCAGCGACGCTTCCCTTGCGGCTCGCGCAAGGTCACGCACATCTGGGAAATCACCGGCATCGAAAGCGGCACGATCCAGACCCAGGAGCTGTTCTCGTTCCGGGCACGCGACCAGGGTGGACCTGGCGGCCGAGTGCGCGGCGAATTCAGCGCAACCGGCGCGGTGCCGGAGTTCTATGAAGAACTTGCTGATCGCGGCGTGCCGGTGGACCTGTCGATCTTCAAGCCGGCGGGAGGCAAGGGGCATGAATAGCGCGTTGTTCGGCCTGGGCGTCGTGACCTTCCTGGCCGTGGCGTGCATCAGCTACGTGCTGGTGCAAAGTTCGCTGGTGTTCTGGGGGCGCTATCAGGATGCCTTCACCGAGCAGGCACGATTCAATCTCGCCGATATGTTCATGTTCATGGATACGGGGCATCTGTTTCGCATCAACGTCGTCGCGCTGGTGCTGGTGCCGGTATTGCTGTGGCTGGTAACGCGCAACCCGTTGCTGGCCGGCTTTGCCTTGGCGATGATCTGGCTGCTGCCCAAAAAGATTTACCAATGGATGAGGCAGCGTCGCATCGACAAGATCCAGCAACAGCTTCCCGACGGCTTGCTGATGGTGGCCGGAGGCATGCGCGCCGGCCTCGGTTTTACGCCAGCACTGGAGAGCCTCACGCGCGACGTGGAACCCCCGCTTTCGCAGGAATTCGCCTTGGTGCTTCGCGAGCAGCGCATGGGCGTGAAGCTGGAAGAGGCGCTGGTGCATTTCAACGACCGCGTGCCGGTGCAGGACATCACGCTGTTCGTCTCTGCGGTGAGCATTTCGCGCGAGGTGGGTGGCAATCTCGCGGAAAGCCTGGCGTTGCTGTCGGAGACGCTGCGGCGGCGCCTGATCATGGAAGGCAAGGTGAAATCGCTCACCGCGCAAGGGCGCCTGCAAGGCATCGTGATGGCGATGATGCCGGTCGGCATCATCGCCTTTCTCAGCTTTGCCTATCCGGAGACGATGGGCGCGATGTATCACACACCGCTGGGCTGGGGCGTGGTTGCCGTGGCAGCGGTGATGGAATATCTCGGCTACCGCATGTGCCGCAAGATCACGAGTATCGACATATGATCGCGCTGGCCATCCTCATTGCAGTGACCGTGGCGGGCTGCATCGGGCTCGGCTTCTGGTCGATCTACGGATTGATGCGCGAGGTGCCGCAGGCGGATCGCAACTTCCAGGATCCGTTGTCTTTCGGGCTACGCCTGCTGTGGCCGCTGGTGAACCTGGCCACGTTTGTCATCGCACCGCGCCTGCCGCCGCACAGGCTGGAAGTTACCTATAAGCAATTGCAGGCTGCAGGGCAGGACTTCGTGCTCAGCCCAGAACAGTTCTACGGCCTGCGGGTAACGAGCATGGCGCTGGTGGCGCTATTCCTGTTGGCGCTGGTGAAGCTGCTGGATGTGCAAGGTCTTCCACCATACCTGCTGGCAGTTGGTTTCGGTGCGGTGCTGGGCTGGTGGTTTCCGCTGCTGTGGTTGACCGAACGGCGCAACAAGCGCCGGCGCCAGGTGATCAGGGATCTGCCGGTCTACCTGGACTTCATCACCATGGCGGTGGAAGCCGGCCTCAATATCACCGGGGGTATCGAGCAAGCGACGCAGAAGGGGCCGCCTGGTCCGATGGCGCAGGAATTTACCCGGCTGCTGCGCGACATCCGTTCCGGCCTGCCGCGCGCCGAGGCGCTGCGCCGCATGGCCGATCGCATGGACATGTCGCAGATATCCGGTTTCACCGGTACCTTGATCCAGGCTGATCGCGTGGGTGCGAGCCTTGGCTCCACGCTCCGTGCGCAGGCTTCGCAGCGGCGCGAGGAACGCTTTTTGCGCGCGGAAAAGCTGGCGTTGGAAGCACCGGTGAAAATGATGCTGCCGCTGGTGCTGTTTTTCTTTCCGCTGATCTTCCTGGCGCTGGGTTATTTCATCTATCTGCGCATGCGCCAGGAGGGCATCTTCTGATGCGACTCGGCGCTCTCTATCGCGACGATGTCTGCCTGGTGGCACGCACCTGGCTTGCCGACACCGCGCTGTCGCGCTTGCGCGGCCTGCTTGGCCGCACGCCCTTGGCGCCGGATGCGGGCGAGGGCCTGCTGCTCAAGCCTTGCGGCTCGGTCCATACCTTCGGCATGCACTATCCGATCGACGTGGTGTACCTCGATGCGGAGGGCGGCGTGCTGACGACCCGCGAAAACATGTTGCCAACGCGCACCAGCGCTTGCCGCGGCGCGCGGCAGACTTTGGAACTTTTTGCCGGCGGCATCGAGATTCTTCGCCTGCGGCGGGGCGACCGTCTCCTCTGGAGGTCGATGTGATGATTTCTACTCGTGTCCTTGCCGCGATGCTGCTGGCCACGTTGTTGGTCGGTTGCGCTACGTCCGTGCCCAAGCAGGTGGAGTCCATCGTCGCCACGCAACACGACGCCGATGATGCCTATGCGCACGGCGACATGCCGCTGGCGTTGCAACGCTACCAGGCACTCACCAAGGCGATGCCGAAGGAGGCTTCCTACTGGTTTCGCCTGGGCAACGTGCAGTTCAAGCTGATGCAGCCGGACGCCGCCATCGTGTCCTACCAGCAAGCCATTGCACTCAAGCCCGGCTATACCGAAGCCTTGTACAACCTTGGCATCGTGCGTCTTCGCCTGGCACAGGCAGCATTTGCGCAAGCGTCGCAGCAAAACCGCGATCCGCTTGCGCAGCGAAGCGCGCATTTTGCCTATGGCATTGCCACCTTGACGAACCCGACGTCGGCCACCTCGCACATCGACGCACCGGCACCTGCCGCTTCCTCGGCGCGGGTACCCATTGCATCGGTTGTATCGACACCGCCGGCGCCGCAGCAGGCGGGTGCCACGCCATGAGACGCTCCGAGTTCGCGCCGATCGCCAGCGGGCGCCTGATGCGCGGGCAGAGCCTGATCGAATTCGTAGTGTGCATCGTCGTGCTGGGGCCGCTGTTGCTGGGCCTGTTCCAGGCCATTCTGCTGTATCGCGCCAAGACGGTACTGGATTACGCCGCACTGCAAGCCGCACGCAAAGGTGCCACGAATTTCGCGCAGATCAGTGCGATGTGCGATGGTTTGGCGGGAGGGCTGACGCCGCTCTACACGCATCAGGCTTCGGGCAGCGCAGTGCTTACGTCCTTTTACACGGCAAAGGCCGACGTATGCACCGGCAACGCGGCGACGATCACTATCGTCAGCCCGACCCAGGTCGCCTTCCGCGACTGGAAGGAAACCCAGTACGACGGGGTGTCGGCCATTCCCAACGACAGCCTGCCTTTTCGCGGCAGCAAGGTAGGCGCCAACAGTGGCATGACAGTGCAGGATGCCAATATCCTGAAAATCGCCGTCACCTATAAATATCCGCTGATCGTACCGGTGATCGACCGCATGATCGGCACCTTCGACGTGGTGCGTTCGGCCGCCGAAGGCCATACGGTCTACAGTCTGAGTCTGGCTTCGCAGGCGATCGTGCGCATGCAGACGCCTATTCGCGATCCCAGCCAGTTGCCGGGTGGCTGAGATGGTCAAGCTGAAGCGCTGCGCCTGGCTTTGGATGATTGTGATGGCTTGGCCGTGGGCGACCCTGGCCGCGGACTCGCCGGTGCCGGATGTGACTTTAAAAGCGATCCTGTCCGGCGCGGGTATCCAGGCGCACGGCAGCGATGCCACGGCTGCCGGCGTCATGGCTGAAACGATTCGATTGAAAGGTTCGAACGCGCGCATCGACTACGACGGTGGCCCGCAACAGCGCGGCAGTGTGTTCCGCGTGGGTAACCGCACCTGGCTGTTGCCATCGGGAAGCACGCGGCCTCTGCCGGTGAAGCACCTGCCAATCGCCTCGGTGACGCGGCTGGATACCGACAAACCCTGCTCGGAATTGGGCCTTTCCTGTTTGCAGGTAGACGACCGCTTGATCGCCGGACGCCGCGCCACCGGTTGGCGCTACGACCACGCGGGCAGGGCGGGTCCCGACGGCACCGATAGCGGCGTGCTGTGGATCGATCAGGAGACCGGTGTGTTGCTTGCCATAAAGGCGAAAGACACCAGCGAGCGTGCGTACAACATGGAGACGGTGGCGATCGACTATGCCGCGCTACCGGACAGCGCCTTCACGGTGCCTTAGGCGACGGCGCGAGTCCCGTTTCGCTGCAAGGATGGATCGAGCTTGCAGTGCATCGTGCGGGCCGGCTGAGGTTTCGATCGGCGCAAAAAAAGCAGGGCCGGCTCTTTGCGGAGCCGGCCCTGGATGCTTTCGATAACTCGATGGATCAGGACTGCGAATCGTCGCTCTGCGCTTCGGCGTCGTTCGACTCCGCTTCGCCTTCACTCTGGGCCTTCTTCTTTGCGGCCATCGATTCGAGTGCGCCCGCGCCTTCGAAGCCGGCGACGGCAGCGGCGGCTTCAGTGAGCAGGCCAGCGTTTGGATCGAGCTTCTTGGCTCCTTCGACAGCAGCCACGGCGCCTGCAACTTCGCCCAATGTATCCAGAATTCCCATGACGACCTCCGGTGGTGGTTTGATAAAGACGTGGTGCACGCTATCAACAACGGATCGAACTGAGATTAGGAAAATTCCTAAAGCGCCAACGTATCACGTGCGTGCAATCCGGGGCGGGGCAGTCAAACCGCCAATTCAGCCAACAGTGATTTGACCCGCGCGGCAATGTCATCCCGCACCGCCCGGTAGCCGTCATCGTCGAGGTGCTTAGGATCTTGCAGCGCCCAATCCAGCCGAAGGCGGGCTGGCACCCACGGACAGCTGTCGCCGCAGCCCATGGTCACCACGGCATCGAATTCGCCGGTAACCTCATCCAGGGATTTGGACGCGTGCGTGGTCAGGTCGTAACCCAGTTCCTGCATGAATTGCACCGCCCTGGGGTTGATGACACCGGAAGGACGCGAGCCTGCACTGAGCGCTTCGACCGCATCGCCGCCGTACAGGTGCGCAAAGGCCTCAGCCATTTGACTGCGGTTGGCGTTTTCGACGCAGACGAACAGGATGCGCTTTTCGGTGGGCATGGGCTTGGGTTGACGGTGGGAGCAAAGAATCATGCCTCACCAAGGGTTCGGTTGACGTTTCTTTTCCAGCCGATGCCAATAAAAAGCCCGCGAGGGGAGCTCGCGGGCTTCGGGGTCGTCCATCTGTACATTGCTTAGCCGGGAGGGGAGGCCTAGGTAAGCGGTGGGACGGGTGTCTCACGACATGGAATAACTATACCGTACGGTTTGTTAATAGAATGTAACCGGACCAGCACCAATGTGGGCTTACCCTGGTCGCGCAGCCGGCCCATCGACCCGTGATGCGGATCGTCGGTTAAGTGCCAACGCGGTCAGTTCGTAACGGTTTGGAATGGGACCGAGCAGGTAGACACCTGCGGGTAATAGCCGACGCCGGGGCAGTAGTAATAGACGTTACCGGTCGGCGGAGGCGGCGGGGCAGGCGCAACGGAGGGTTCTACCTCTTCGCCCTGATCGTCTTCGACGGGTTCCGCATACACCACCTCGGACACATAAGCGGGGTAGGGATAGACCGGTTGGTCATAGAAATACCAGGCACCGCCCGCAAACCACCACCAGCCCATGCGTCCGTCGTGAAACTCGTGGCGCCAGCCGCCGCCGCGCCACGCGACCTGATCTTCGGCCGAGAAGTGTGCGAAGTCGCGGCCTGCGAAATGGTGGAAATTTCCGGGACCGCGATACGGGCCCGGGCCCATGGGGCCATGGCCATAAGCGCCTGGACCCACGGGACCACGCGGATAAGGTGCAGCCGGCATCGGCACGTGGCCGTATTGACCAGGGGTGTACGCGGGGCGACCGGGCTGCCAGTGGCCGGGTGCCTGGCCGGGCGCTGGCGCCTGCTGCCGTTGACCGTCCTCCCGGTGCTGGGGCGGTTGATCCTGGGCCACGACCGCCGTCAACGGCAGAGCGGCCAGCACGGCCATGCAAAATAGTTTCCGCACAAAGATCCCCTGATGAATGAAAAACGGTTTGGGAGATCATTGCTTGCCAATGGCTAGCGCTGCCTGAATGCTTGATTGCCATCCGGGTGTACTTGTCCTGCGCTCTGGAAGGTTGGCGTTTGGCTGAGAGGATGCCCGCGGCATTTCTTCAACTCCCCACGAGGAACGCTATGGGATTCAGATCGTACTGCTCAGTGAATGCGCCACTGTCAGGTGGTTATTGCGATCCGGCGTCTGCGAGGGTGGCCAAAATTGAACCAAGGTCAATCAAAGTCTCATTTAAGTCATGAACATTGGCAAAGGGCGAGAAGATCATGAGAGCCGCCATTAAAGCGTGGAGTTTTCTATTTCTTATTCTGCTGGGGGTCTCAGCTCCACGTGTTCATGCCGCTGAAAAGAGTCAATGCTCGGATCTGGTTAAGTTCGAGCCAATTACGACATTGCCGCTTAATTACTTAGGATGGCTCGCGGATCCGATCTCCAGTTCGAATGCAAACGGCGGCGTTGTTTTTTGGCCATTCGATGAGGAAAGTTACCCCACAAGAGGGGAGTGGGCCTCACTTGGCATAGTGTTGGGTAATTCTGGTGACATAGGTGCCCAATCTATTGGCGGCATCATATGGGTGAAAAAGAGCATGAGGCCACATATTGACTATAAGGCGGCAGACAAGAGCTCACGTGTCACTTTTACGGTTCGGGATGAACAAGAGGAGTGCAGCCAGGAAATTACTTTTGAACTGGACAGCAATCGGAACGTAAATTTCGGAGGGAAAGTGATCGGAAAGGCTAAATCCATTGCGGAATAGGCATCCGAGCCAATTAAGCTAAATGCCGTCGATTCGCCATTCAGTGCGGTAAGCCTGCGCGGCACAATCTCTTTGTGTCTCAGATGTGGAGCGTCGTTGAACAAACACGCACGGCTCGTGCCGAAGTCACTGTCCAAGCCAGTCAAATTTGTTGAGCGACGTTGAGGGACTAACCGCCCGGTTCTCTGGGTCGGCCTCTCTACCGAGCGCGATCTCGTACGCAGCCCTAGCTACAGAGCATGATGTGCTTCCATGGCTGCCGTGCAGATGCCGGTGCAAACCTTTCGGATAGTTAAAGCCGGGACCCCAGTAGTAGAAGTTCCGAGCGCGACAGAGTGGACATATCGCTCGCTCTTCGCCGAAGTTCTCGTCTGCGCGAATTGCTGTGGCTAGATATGCGGGTACTTCAAACGCAAAACGAAAAAAAGCCAAGGTCTGTCAAGACCTTGGCTTTTTAGTTTGGTGCCGGAAATAGGAATCGAACCTACGACCTACGCATTACGAATGCGCCGCTCTACCAACTGAGCTATTCCGGCTGAGCCGCTTAGTGTACGGAGCCGGCCCCCCGACCGCAAGCCGTGTGGCTCGGTCGGGACCGGAGTGTCGGAATGCGCTGATGGCCGGCCGGAACATCCGGGCGGGGCGGCCGTCCGGCCCCGTACTCGCTGGCGAGACAGTGGCCGACTGACGTGCCGAGTTTCCCTGGGCGACATTGTTCGCCAGGATTATCGGGACAGTTGGACATGCCGCATTTGCCGTTACAACGGGGCGTCACCTTGATCGAAGTGCTGGTGGCGGTGCTGATTTTCAGCGTCGGCATCGCGGGGGCGTCGAGCTTGCTGGTGCTGGCTGCGCGCTCCAGTCATGCGGCCTATGTGCGCACCCAGGTGGTCTTCCTCGCGCAGAATATGGCGGAGCGCATGCAGGCCAATCTCATGGGGGTGTGGCAGGGGAGTTACGACGGCAGTTATCCCGACGCATCCAGGCAGGACTGCGCTGCCGGATGCACGCCCGCGCAGCTGGCCAGGCACGACCGTGGGCTCTGGAGCAGCCAATTGGTGACCTTCCTGCCGCCGCCCGTGCACGCAAGCATCGCGTGCAGCCACGCCGGCCTTGCCTATGTGCCGACATCGGGCCAGGTGGCGTTACGGCCTCCCTATGGCGGCGATTGCAAAATGGAGGTGAGCTGGAGCGAGCGAGGCAGCACGGCAACGGCTTCCGATGAACAGGCCGGTGCGCAGCAGACGTTTGCCTGGGAGTTTCAGCCATGAGCGGTTGCCTGCGGGCTCAGCGCGGCGTGTCGCTGGTCGAGTTGATGATCGCCATGGTCTTGGGTCTGCTGGTGAGTGCGGGCGTGATGGCGGCGTTTGTTTCCTCTTCCCGCGGCAACCAGGTGCGGATTCAGCTGGAGCGATTGCAGGAAGAAGGACGTTTCGCCGTCACCCAGATCCGCAACGATCTGATCATGACCGGAATGAACTACTGCGCAGGCACGGGTGGCAATGCGCACGCCACGGCAGCGGGGCCTTATCTGGATGAGCTGCGTGCGCCGACGGTGTATGCCAGCGATCCGGGTGCGCTGATCGCCGCATTGAATGACCTGACCACGCCATGGGGTGATCCTTATCCTCCGGCGCCGGCGGAGCCGTATTCCCTGCCGTCGTTTTTTGCCATGCGCGGCTACGATTGCTCGCCGAGCGATTGCAAGCCGGTCGATCCCAGCAACAAGCGAAACGCCAAAGGCATCGGCATTCCGGCGATGGGTACTGCCAAGGATGCCCGCGTGATCGGTGCATCGGTGCTCACCGTGCGCTATCTGGATACCTCCGCGGCGTGGATGTTCGCCCCTGATGGCGACGGTATCGCTGTTGGAGCCGATGGCGCGTTGTCCATCGATCTCGGCGCCGCGACCGAAAAGAGCAATACCAAGACCTTTCCTGGCGGCCATCCACTGGCGATGCTGTCCGATTGCTCCAGTGCGCAGATATTTGCCGTGTCGGGGCAGGGCACCAGCCGGCTCGTTTCATCCGGAAACAACTTCGCGCAGCCCGGCGCTTTTCGAAGTGCTCTTGCGCCTGCGCTGTTCGACCTGAGCCGCGACTGGCGCACCGTCACCTATTACCTGAAAGTGGTGGATAGCGACGATGACAGTGGGCATACGACCGGTGCGCTGGTTCGTCGCATCAATGGCGGCTCGACGACCGGTGACCGTGACGGCTCCGCCGAGGAAATCGTACGCGGCGTCGAGCGGCTCGATTTCAAATACGGCGTGCAGAAGGCGGACGGCAGCGTGCGTTACTACAGCGCCGAGCAGGTGGACAACAGCACGCGTGCCGATTGTCCCGCACCACTCTTGTCCATTCGCGGCAGCGACGATCGGGGTTGCCTGTGGCGCGCGGTCAGCCTGATCGAAATCGATCTGTTGATGGACGGCCAGCAGCCCTTGTACACCCTCACCGAGGATGAACTGACTTATCCCTACGCGACGGACGGTTTGTTCGAGCCGGCGCCTCCCACGGCCGAAGGACGCAAGGTGACGCCCGTGCAGCAAGGTTTTCCCCTGCCGATGTTGCGGCGTGAATTTACCGCCGTAGCGGCATTGCGCAACTTCAACCCCTAGCCGGATTTCTGTCGCAAGGATGCTGATGTGTCAAACCATTACCTACTTCTTTCAACGCGTCTTCGTTCACGCCCGCAGCGCGGTTTTGCGTTGCTGGTAGCGCTGATCTTTCTTTTGCTCATCACGTTCCTGGCCGTCGGTGCGGCACAGCGTTCGCTGTTGCAGCAACGCATGGCGGGAAGCTTGCGCAATGCGCAGCAGGCCAGGATGAGTGCCGAAACCGCCTTGCGCGGCGCGGAGTACCAGATATGGCTCAAGGCAGCCGGTGCGGGGTTGCATTGCCAGGAGGGGAATATTTCGAGCGACGACGGCTGTATCGTCTACCGCCCGCAAAGCAGGCCTTATGCAGCAGGCGGCAAAGTGCGTATCTTCCGCACCGCAACGGGCTGGGTAACGGGCATCGGCAAGCGCTACAGCGGTCCGCAGCGTCGTGGTTATACGCGTGACTTGGGCCAGCCTACCTCGGTGCTTGCGTACGATCCGGTTTATCTCATCGAGGATCTTGGCCGCGAGCGGCCGCCGGGAACGGGCGGCTTGCACGAATCGGGTAACACCGGCCCCAACAATGGCGATGCGGATGAGCTCGATCTGCACATTTATCGCATTACCGCACGCGGTGCAGGCGGCAATCCGAACGTGGTGAGCGTGGTGCAGAGCACCTTCGATGCGCCTTCCGGACGGTGAGCGGCACAGCATGCATACGCGTAGGCAAATAAGTGCATGGATGATTGGCGCGTGCCTGTGCGCGTTGAGCACGTCCTCGTTGCAGGCCGCGGAAAATCCGCCGGCCAACACCGTGGAATTGAGCCCATTACCCCTGGATAACACGCAAGCCGCTCCATCGCTTGCGGTGCTGGGCCTGAACGGCAGTGTGACCGGAGCGGGATTGCTTGCGTTCCAAGGCGGCTACAACCCGATGGATTGGTCCGGCGTATTGCGGGCTGCCACGGTGGATGACGATGGTGCGCCGGCCAGCGTGGTATGGGACGCGGGTGTGTTGCTCACGAACGCATCCGTCACGCCACCCGACCGCCGCACCCTGCTTACCGCCGGGATGACCGCCAACGGCATTGCCGGCATGGCATTCGAACCGGCTGCGGCTTTTGACGAAGCGGAAGTGCAAGGCCTGATGACGCCTGCACCGGAAGACGCACTGCGAGACACCTTGGCGGCACGCGTGGATTACCTGCGCGGCGTGCGCGGCAAAGAACAGGATGGCACCTTGCGTCCGCGCAGCAGCCTGCTCGGCGCCATCATCCACGCGCAAGCGGTTTATGTCGGCTATCCCGCCGGCCGGTATCGCGACCACTGGCCGACCCGCATTCACGACAAATCCGTGCGCGCGCCCGAGATGGAAGCCGGTGCGCAGACGTACGCAACGTTCGTCGCCGATCAGGCCGATCGCACGCCCACGCTCTATATCGCGGCCAATGACGGCATGCTGCACGCTTTTCTATCTCCGCAACCCGATTGCGAGCGCATTCCATGCAAGCTGCCTAGCGACGCAGGCAAAGAGCGCTGGGCTTATCTGCCGCGAGCGGCTTATGCCAATCTCGGCAACCTTACCCAGGCACTGCATTTCCAATTCCAGCCCACGGTCGATGCCACGCCTGCTACTCGCGATGTGTTCTTTGGCGAGCGAGGACGGCACGAGTGGCACACCTTGCTGACCGGAGGGCTGGGCTTGGGAGGGCGAGGCGTGTATGCGCTGGATGTCGCGCGCGCCTCCCTGGGAAGCAGTGTTTTCCCTTCCCGTACCGTGTTGTGGGAGTTCGATGCCGATGCTGCGCCGGGGTTATCCATGGCAGGCGACGCATATCGACCTGCCGATCTCGGCTACACCTATGGTCAGCCGGCCGTCGCCAGGCTCGCCAGCGGCCAATGGGCAGTGCTGGTTCCGGGCGGTTACTTTCCGGATTGCAGCAAGTCCGATCGGCCCGCGCGTTGTGAATCCGCCGCCGAGGACGCACCCGCCGATTACGCCGCGTTGTTCGTGCTGGATGCACAGACTGGCGAAGTGATCCGCGAATTGAAGACACCGACCTCGATACCGGGCGTATCGGGCTATGGTCTCGCTACACCGGTGCTAGGCGACTATGACGACGATCAGATCGACGATATCGCCTTCGCCGGCGACCTCGCCGGCAATCTTTGGCGCTTCGACCTGTCTTCGCCGCGTGCGTCGGATTGGACGGTGACGCTGGCATTCCGTCCTGCGGTGCAGGGCGACCAGCCGATCACTACCTCGCCACGCTTGTTCCCCGGTCCTGCCACCGGCCGTTTCATGGTGGTGTTCGGCACCGGCAAGTATCTCGGTGCCGGCGATCGCAGTGCGGACATCCCCGTGCAATCGTTATACGGCATACGCGACCGGCTTGACGGCCGCGGCCGTCCGCTCACGGCAACACGCACCAATCTGCGGGCCCAGGCCTTGAGCCAGACCGTCGTCGACGGTGCAACATTGCGCAATCTCAGTTCCGTCCCCTTGTCCGCCAAGGACGATGGCTGGTACGTCGATTTGAACGTGGTTCCCGGCGAGCGTGTCGTCATCACCCCCACGGCGTTGTTCAATACCGGCTCGGTACTGGTCACCACCCTCATTCCGGATGGTCCCGCGCATGCCGGGCCGCAAAGCGCCGTGATGGCTGTCGATGCAGCCACGGGTGGCGCCGGCAACGCCGTGTCGTTTCAAGGCGGATCGTATGTGGGCGGCCTGACCGACAAACCGCGCAGCAGCGGTTCCTTGCCGGTGGCTACGGCAATCGGTGGCGGCAAGCTCATTCTCCCGGGTATCAGCTTGCAGGGCGGTCGCAACAAACTGCCCGTGCCTTTGTCGTTCGACAGCCCCATCTGGCGTCGTCGATCCTGGACCCTTTTGACACCCGATGACTGAAAGGAGGCAGCGATGCATCGCGCACGGGGTTTTACTTTGCTGGAGCTGATCATCGTAACGGGCATCTTCGCCATACTCGCGGCGCTCGCTACGGCCGCCTATACGCGTTACGCGCTTCGCTCGCATCGTTCGGATGCGCATCAGGTCTTGCTAGGCATCGCCAACGACGAAGAACGCTGGTATGCCACTTACAATCGCTACACGGCGGATCTTGGCAAGTTCGGCTTCGACGATATCGCGATGTCGCCCAATGGCTACTACCAAGTGAGCCTGTCGGTCGAAGCCGATTCGGCGCAAACCTTTGTGGTCTTGGCCACGCCGGTCCGCGCCCAGGCCGGCGATGCCTGCGGAAGTCTTTCCATCGACAGCCGGGGGCGCAAGTTCCCCGCGCGCAACGACGCACAGGCCAACGCAGACGGCTTTTGCTGGTGAAGCGGCGTGTTCAAGGGGGCAGGTCCAGCCGTTCCGCCAGGCCCGAATAACGCCGGGTGCGTTGCGCGAGCGCCTGCTCGAGACTCGCCGGCGTGCCGATCAGGCTCAGCCAGCGGCGGGCACGGGTGATGCCGGTATAAAGCAGCTCGCGGGTAAGGATGGGCGAGGCTTCTTCGGGCAATACCAGGGCGGTGTGTTCGAATTCCGAGCCCTGCGACTTGTGTACCGTCATCGCATAGACGGTTTCCACCTCGCCGAGCCGCGATGGAAGCACGCAGCGCACGACGTCTTCGCTCGCTTCATCCGCCCTGGACGATGCGCCGCGGGTCAATGGGAAAGCCGCATAAAGGCGAAGCGTGCCGTCGGTCGCTGGCATGCGCAGCGTGATGCCCACGTCGCCGTTCATCAGGCCAAGGCTGTAATCGTTGTGCGTCATCATCACCGGCCGGCCTTCGTACCAGCCGCGGTCGGTTTCGATCAGGCCGGATGCGTACAGCTTGGCGGCGATCTCCCGATTCAGCTGCTCCGTGCCGGCCGGCCCTTGGCGCACGGCGCAAAGCAACTGGAAGTGATTGAAGGCGTCGAGCACCTGATGTGCCCAGTGCTGGTAAATCGCGTGGTCGGCCTGCGCCAAGGGGCGTAGCTGTTGCAGGCGATCGAGATAGAAGCGAAATCCGCGCGGCGCATCGCCGGACGGTGCCGAAGCGAAGCGATCGGCATCGCCCTCTGTGGCGATGACGGCAAGCGGCGTATCGGCAGCGCCGTCAGGCAGCCATGCAATATCGGTAGAGCGAGACGCGAGCAGGGCGTGCACGCCACGTGCGTCGCCTGCGTTTACCGCAGCGGCGAGCCGGCCGATACCGCTGGCCGCGTCGAAGCGGTGACTGTCGCGAAGCATGGCTACGTGCTGGTCCAGGGGCGTGGCATCGTCGCGCACAAAAGCGCTGACATCATCGCCGCTGGTGTCGCGTAGCCAGGCGGCGGTCGATGCGCCGTAGTGGGCTTGCTCCGCACGGCGGCCGAGATCGCCGAGTACCGCGCCGGCTTCCACCGATGACAGCTGGTCCTTGTCGCCGAGCAGAATCAGGCGTGCTCGCGGCGGCAGTGCATCCAATACGGCGGCCATCATTTCAAGGTCGATCATCGAGGCTTCATCGACCACCAGTACATCCAGGTGCAGCGGGTGTCGCTGGTTGTACGCGTAGTGGCGACTGTCGGGACGGGCGCCGAGCAGTCGATGCAGCGTTTCCACTTCCATCGGAATGGCGGCGCGCACGGATTCGTCGACATCCAATTGCGCAATCTGCCGCGCGATGGACGTGTTGAGCCGCGCGGCCGCCTTGCCGGTGGGGGCAGCTAAACGGATGCGCAAGGGCTTGGATTGCTCGCGCAGATGCAGTGTTTGCAGCAGGCCGAGCAGGCGGACTACGGTGGTGGTCTTGCCGGTGCCCGGGCCGCCGGTGATGACACTGAACGCACCGCGCGCGGCCAGCGCGCAGGCGACGCGCGGCCAGTCCACGGCATCGTCCGGTGTCGCCGCAAACAGGCGCTGCAGTTCGCCGCGCAAACCTTCGACCGGCGTTTCATCAGTGTGCAAGCGCGTGAGAATGCCCCGCGCCACGTTGCACTCGTAGCGCCAGTAGCGGCGCAGATACAGGCGGTGTCGATCCAGCACCAGTGGTGCAGGCGCGGGCAGTCCGTCGGGTCCTGCCAGCAACGGCGATGGCGTTGGCGTACCTCTCGCCAGTTCGATCCATGCCGTTGGCCAATCGTATTCGGCCCCGAGCACGTCGAGCGCTTGCAGATCCAGGCAGGGATGGCCGTCGCCCAGCAATCGGCTGGCCAGTGCCGCCATCACCAGCAAGCGCGGCTCGACCTGCGCATCGCGCTCGGCAAGGAAGCGTGCGAACGCGGCATCCAGCGGACGCAACCGATGTTGCTCGACGCCATCGTCAAGCAGGGCAAGCGTAGCCTCAAGCGACATCGTTGCGCGCTCCTCGTGCAAACAGGCGGTCCATCGCGTCGATCAAGGCAAACGGCAAGCGCTCCACGTGCACGCCGTGGCCGGATGGATCCACGCCGCGCAGGTAAAGATAGATCGCACCGCCAATGTGGCGCTCATAGTCGTAGCCGGGCAGGCGCGCGCGAAGCTGGCGGTGCAGGGCGAGCGTGTAGATGGCATACTGCAAATCGTAGCGGGCGTGCAACGTAGCCTCGCGCATCGCTGCCGGCGTATAGGCGGCCGTCGTCTCGCCCAGCCAGTTGGATTTGTAGTCGATCACGTAATAGCGGCCATCCTGCTCGACGATCAGATCGATAAAACCTTTCAGCATGCCGTTGATGCGGCCATGCGGCAGCGCGGGACGCGGGGCGCCCTGCAGCGTGTGTTGGCTGACCAGTTGATCGAGACGATGCGTGTCGACGTGGTTGGCCTCGAACCAGAACTCCAGTTCGGCCTGATAGCGCCACCGGTTGTCGATATCGGCCAGTGCCAAGGTGCCGCCATCGGGCAGGGGCAGCGGCGTGCTCAGCAGCGTAGGCAGCCACTGAGCCAACGGTTCGCTCCACGTACTCCATCCGCGGCGCTGGCAGCGGCGAGTCACCTCTTGGCCCAGCAGGGGAAGATCGTCGACAGCCGTCGAGAAGCCGACCTCGGCGGTCCATTCCAGCAAGTCATGTAGGAAGGTGCCCGGCTCGGCACCGCGCGGGAAGGCGTGGATACCCGTGTCCTGCTCGATGGCCGTCCATTCCACTGCTTCGCGCGCCGTTTCGGTCAGCACGTCCTGGGTGGCGGTCTCTGGCGCCGACGGGCGCAAGGTCTCGCCGGCACCATGTGTGAGCGAGCTGTAGCTGGCGATCCACCAGGGTTCCGGCTGCGGTTGCTGATAGCTGCGCGCAGCGCGTTGCATCGGTGCGCGCTCCTGCGGATGGTAGCGATGGATGCCGGCAGGCTCGGTGGCGACGTGGATGTGGATGCCGTCTTCCTCGCCGCGGAGGGCGTGCAGCCGCGCAAGCAAGCTCGACGGCTCAATCGCCTCGCCGCCCGCCAGCACATAGCCGAATGCAGAGCGCGACAACGTGGACGCTTTGCTGCGGCCATCGACGGTGCAGGCCACGCCAAGCCAGCAGGCGTGCTCGGCGCGGGTCAATGCGACATAGAGCAGGCGCAGGTCTTCTTGCAAACGTTCTCGCTCGATGCGAGCCAGGGCGTCGTCGCCCGGTTGCAGGTCGATCCAGGCCTGGCCCTGGTCGTCGTGCCACGGTTGCGGGCTGTTTCTGGGCGAATCCTGGAATCGGCATACGAACGGCAACATCACCACCGGATATTGCAGGCCCTTGGACTTGTGGATGGTGATGATCTTCACCAGGTCGGCTTCGCTTTCCAGCCGCACGATCTGGTCTTCGGTAGTTTCCGTATCGCGCTCGCCGGCACGTGCAATCTGCACGGCGAGGTAGCGGATCAATGCGTGTTCGCCGTCCAGCCGGGTGGCCGCGTGTTGCAGCAGCTCCGCCAGGTGTTGCAGGTTAGTGAGCGCGCGTTCGCCGTTCGGCTTGGCCAGCAGGCGGGCGGGCAGGTCGAAGGCGTGCAGTAGATTGTGCAGGGTGGCGAGCACGCCGTGTCTTTGCCAGGTGGCCTGCAACTGGCGGAAGCATTCGCCGCAGGCTTCCCAATACGCTTCATCGTGATTGAGCCGGTCGAGCTCGCCGAGGTTGCGATCCATGCTCACGCTGGCGAGCGCCGTGCGCATGGCTCGGTCGGACGAAGGCTCGGCGCATGCCTGGAGCCAAAGCAAGACATCGGCCGCTTCCAGCGAGGCATACACCGAATCGCGTTCGGAGAGATACACGCTGGCCACGTTCCGCTGTCGCAGCGCCGCGCGCATCGCAGATGCCTCGCTGCCGCTGCGAACCAGCACGGCGATGTCGCGCGGACGCAATGCCGTTGCCTGGTGTTCGTTGCCATCTTCGAAAAAAGCGCATTGCCCCGCCTGGGCGGCATCGAGCAGGTCGACGATGCGTGCGGCGGCATGCGCCGCGGCCGTTTCGATGTAGGTGCCGCCGGCCATGACCTCGCCGCCGGCCAATACCTGCAACTGGATCGATGGCACGGGCTGCCCGTCATGCAGCAGGCTGCGCTTTCCTCCACTGCTGCGCACGGGTATGAAGGGCAGGCCGCGTTCGCCGTGGCCGAAGGCGAATGCGCCCCAGGGCTGGCTTTCCGCATGCTGGTAGATGCGATTGACTGCGTTGACCAGGGTGGAGGTGGAGCGGAAATTGGTGGTCAGTGTCCAGGTCGGCGATTGCGCTTCCCCGCGTGCGGCCAGGTAGGTGTGGATATCGGCGCCGCGGAAGGCGTAGATGGCCTGCTTGGGATCGCCGATCAACAACAGCGCCGTATCCGCACGCTCCGCATAGATGCGCTGGAAAATACGCCATTGCAACGGATCGGTATCCTGGAATTCGTCGATCAGCGCCAACGGATATTGGGTGGCCAGGGTATCGGCCAGCAAGGCGCCGCCAGGGCCGCTCAGGGCAGCATCGAGTTGGCGCAGCATGTCGTCGAAGCCGGGTGTGGCCTGCCGTTCGCGAATCTGATCGATGCGCACGTGGATCCAGGGCAGGGCATGCGCCAGCAGCAGCGCGGCGACCGGCGCTTCCGCATCGAGAATGTCGACCAGCTTTTCGACTGCGGCGAAGGCCGCGTGCGCCGGTGGCGTGCCGTTCTTGCTGGTGGCACTGTTCAGCTTGCTTTGCGTGTAGCGCTCCAGCAATTTCTTGTCGGCTTGCGCGCCATCCAGCCACGCGCGCAACGCCACGCTCTCGCGCTCCACAGTTTCCAGCCGGAAGATGTTGTTCTTGAGCGTTTTGCTCAACACCGCTTCGCGCAGCATCTGTTCGATCGCATCGGCATCCGCCGACCAGGCTTCGCGCGCTGCGTGCTCGGCTTGCCTTCGCGGTGCTTCGTGTCGATGCAGTGCATGTACCAGGTCGTCGACGGCCGGCAAGGGTTGGCCGTCGATGCGCAGATGCTGGGCAGGCAGGCGAAGCAGCGGCTTGATGGCGCGTTGAAGTGCGGGTGGTTCGCTCCATTGCCGGGCGATGCAGGCGGCGTCGGCCTGATCCAGCACGGCATAGAAGCGGCGCCAGTAGTCGCGTACGGCTTCGGCCAGCCGCGCGTTTTCGTCGGCGACTTCCTCGACCGACTCGCCGCCCTCGAACGCGTGTTGCGCCAGCATGCGCTGGCACCAGCCGTGAATGGTGTAGACAGCTGCTTCGTCCATCCATTGCGCCGCCAGTTCGAGCTGGCGCGCTGCGGCGGCTCGCGCATGGGCATCGGGATAGGCATCGATCAACTGCCGCAGAAAATCATCGGCCTGCTGCTGCCCGCGGAACGCGGCGGCGGCCGAGGCCAGGCGCTCGCGGATGCGTTCGCGCAATTCGGCCGTGGCGGCGCGCGTAAAGGTCACCACCAGGATCTGCGCCGGCAATCGCGGCGCTTGTCCGCCGTGCCCAAGCACCAGGCGCAGATAGAGGGCGGCAAGCGTCCAGGTCTTGCCCGTACCGGCACTGGCTTCGATCAGCTGGATGCCGTGCAGCGGCAGTTGCAACGGGGCCAGTGGTGCCATGCCGTTCACGATGCGCGCTCCACGGTGGCTGCATCGAGCAACGGGCGATAGAGCGCCAGCCAGTGTTCGAAACCGTCTGCGTACAGCGCCGCGAAATTCGGCCAGCTGCGGGCCAGGCAAGGCTCGTAGTCCACTTCGCCGCGCGAGTCGTTGTAGGCGCTGCCTTCATAGCGCGCCTGCGCGGCGTCGTACGGGTTCTTTTTCTCGCTGTGCTCGGCAAGCAGCCAGGCATAAGCCGTGCGGCGGCCGATTGCCGCGGGAGCATGCATGCCTTCGTACCAGCCGCGCAGCAGTTGATCCAGATGGGCGCTTGCTTCGTCGATGGGGCGGGCTTTGAGCAAGATCGAGGCATCCGCGGCAAACACGTGTGTGGAGACATCCACGCCGTTGGCGTTGGCAAGAAGCTGCAGGACCCAGGCATGCAGCATCCGGTCGAAGCGGATGGCGCCGTCTTGCAGCATGGAGCCCGTCATCGGCAGCAGGCGTACCGGTTTACCGTCGTCGCCAGCGCGCAGGTCGTCGAGCCAGCCTTGTATCTGGATATGCCTGCCTTCGGCGAGGGCGGCGTCGTAGCCGAGTTCCAACGCATCCCACGGTGTGTACCAATGCGCCACCGCGGCGTGCCAGCGCTTGAGGATGCGTCGCACGTCGTCGCCGATGTCATCCATGATCAGCGCGCCGAACCCGCCGGATGGCAGCACGCCGCATTGGCGCAGATGCAGTGCGGCCTGCGCAAACGCGTCGTGGCTTTCGTCGGCCAGCGTGGTTTGCAGCAACGCATCCGTCGCGGCGTGGCTTTCCAGCCGGTCCAGCGCAAAAGGCTCGTCGTCTTCGGGGCCGGTGTCGGTTTCACCGAAGCGAACTTTCAGGCGTTCGGCATAAAAGCTAGCCGCGGGCCGGGCAAGAAAGCGCTGCAAGACGGCGATGTCCAGCACCGGTGCTGCCTGCCAGGCATTCAGCGGAGCAGCCTCCACGGCGGCTGTGCGGCGATGGGCATGCGCCCATTCGGCGGCATAGGTGAACAGCGGCGAGGATGCATCGTCGCTGAAATAGCGCGGGCTGAAGGCTTGCAGCGGATGCGTGGTGATCAGCGCGGCCAGCAGGCGTTTGCGCGCCGGGTCATCGTCGGCGTGGTCATCGGGCAGGCGCCAGCCGGCGGCCAGGCAGTCGCGCAACTGGGCCACCAGCACCGACGGCGGCAGTTCGCTGTTGTCGCGCGCACTGTGACCAACCCAGCTTACGTGCAGCACATCGCGCGCGGAGAGCAGCGCTTCCAGAAACATGTAGCGATCGTCTTCGCGCCGCGACCGATCGCCTGGGCGATGCTGGCGCACGCCGGCCATCAGGTCGAAATCGGGCGGGGAAATGCGCCGCGGATAATCGCCATCGTTCATGCCCAGCAGGCACACCACCCGAAACGGAATGGCGCGCATCGGCAGCAAGGTGCCGAAGTTCACCGCGCCGCCCATGAAGCGCTGCGACAGGTGTTTCTGATCGATGGCCTGCAACCAGTCCTCCGCGACGATGGCGATCGGAATGGCCTGTTGGAAGCCGGCTTCGTTGCACGCGTCCAGCCAACCGTCCAGGGCTTCGATCAGTCTGTCGATGCGCAGGGTGTCGGCTTCGTCGCCGCGCGCATCGAAGCAATCGTGCAGCAAGCGACGCAGGCGCTCGCTCCATTGCGCCGGCGTGGCCGTAGTGGCGAGCAGTCGCCAGTAATGTTCCAAGGTATCCAGCAACTGGTTCAGCGGGCCCAGCAGGGCGGCGTCGAGTCCGCCGATTTCCGCATACGGCGCGATGTCGTCCAGCGCCGCACCGTCGCCGCTCGCATAACCGAGCAGCATGCGGCGCAGGCCGAAGCGCCAGCTGTTCTGTTCGTCGGCCGGCAAGCCCAGGGTTTGCTTCTGCCGTCCGTCAAGGCCCCAGCGGATGCCCGATTCGGTGATCCAGCGGCGCAGGGTTGGCAGGTCGTCGTCGCCGATGCGGAAGCGCCGGCGCAGCGCGGGCACGTCGAGCAGGTCGAGTACGTTGCTGGCAGTGAAGCGCGACTCGGCAAGCGACAGCAGCGACTCCAGCGCCACCAGTAATGGCGAGGCGCCGCGGCCGGGCTGATCGGCGATGCTGTAGGGCAGGTGGCGCGGATCGTCCGCTGCGATGCGTCCAAATACGGCCTGGATGTGCGGGGCGTAGGTGCGGATGTCCGGCACCATCACCATCACGTCGCGCGGTGCCAGGGGATCTCCATCGCGGGCGGCGCGTTCGAACAGATCAAGCAGCCGGTCGTGCAGAATCTCCACCTCGCGCTGCGGGCTGTGCGCCACGTGGAATTGCAGCGATTGGCGTTCGGCCGGCAACGGCTTGCGCCTGGCGGCATCGGCGGGCACCGGTTCCAGGTCGAGCACGGCTTGTTGCACCTGGTGCAGCAGGGAATCGCGGCCCACGTCCTGAAACACGTCGATGCTGCGCTTGATCTCGGCGAAGCGGTCGCGGTAGCGCTCCGGCTGGTCGAAAGCATCGAGCTGGCGGATGAAATCCCGTCCTTGCTTGCCCCAGGCGGCCAGCAGGGGATTGGCGTGCAGGTGTAGATCTTCGTAGCGCGGTTCCGGAGGCAGTCCCGGCTTGCCGACGTGACGGCGCTGTGCAGCCAGCAGCAGTTCGCGATCCTCGATGATGTCGGCCCAGTAATGCCGGCACGGGTTGGTGACCAGCAGCAGTACCTGGCAATGGCGCGAAAGCGCGGTCAGTGCTTCCAGTACCTGTTGCGGTAGCGACGTGATGCCGAACACCACGATGCGCCGCGGCAGCTCTCCGGGAGGGATATCGCCCGCCTGCATTTGCTGCATGAAACGGCGGTGCACGGTGGCGCGGTGGCTGTGCCGCTGTTCGGCGGGAACGTCGTCCAGCAGCAGCCGCCAGAGTTTGGGCTGCCAGCGCTGCGCAGCGGGCAGTTCGATCGCGTGCTGGCGGTTATCGCGCAGCACGTCGTTGCGGTGTTCCCAGTCTTCCAGCCAGTCGGCGCGGAACACCTGGTATTGATCGAACAGATCGGCCACTTGCGCGGCGAGCTGGTGCAGGCGCTGCCAATCCTGGACGTTGCCGAGCAGGCTGCGCAGGGGCGCAAAGGCCGCATCCCCCAGGTGCTGCGGCAACAGGCGCAGCAGGCGCCACACCAGCCGGCTCTTGTCGAACGGCGAGGTGGCCGGCACCGCCGCCGCGCCCAGCGCCGCGCGGTAGGCCTGCCACAGGAACCTGCCCGGCAATTGCATGTCCACCGCCGCGCTGATGCCGAGGCCGCCCGCGTCCAACGGCCGGGCCAGCGCCAGCTTCAGCCACTGCGCGATGCCGTTGCTCTGCACCAGCATCACTTCGTTTTCCAGCGGTTGCAGCGGCGCGCGCTGCAACCAGGCCACCAGCAGATCGCGCAGATCCTCCTGGCGATTGCCGTGGATCACCATCAGGCCGGATTCGATGGGGTTGTCCTGTGCCGTGCGCGCGGAGGCACTCACGGTTGGCGGCGCCTGGCGAGGTTCATCGGGCGCGGGGTCCGGTCGGGCGGTTCGCTGGCTTCATTCGGTCAAGGGTCTTGGGCTGGATCGGTTGGCGGCGCGGCAAAGGGCTTCGGCGATTTTAGCCTTAATCAGGGTTATCAAGGCTTTGTCCCGCGTCGCTCGGGGATTGCCCCAGATTGGACCATCCATGTCGAGATGCCGTGTTCGAGAAGAACCCGTGAGGACGGCGAGGTCTTCGCGTGATGCCGTTCGCAGGCCGCCAGTTGCGGCGAACACGTTTTTTTCGCAGCGATGAATCAACGCTTTGTGATGGCTGCGTGTTTCACTGTGGTTTCACGCCGTGAAACGAATCATCAAGCCGTTTGGACGGCCACACGTGCGCATAAACAGATGTCAGACCGCCGGTCAAAAAAATACACGGGGTGATCGATGGTGAAGGATCTTTGGGCGCGCCCGTGGGCGCGGGACATTGCCATCTTCATGGCATACGGGCTCTTGTCGTTTGTCTTTCGAGAGCTTTCCGTTAGAGAGTGGGAAATCCTGGCTGGACTTCGCCTCGCTGCTCTCTTGTTGTGCCCTTATCGCTATTGGCCGGCGCTCGTGTTGGGCGAAAGTTTCTACTACGTCTATCTGGCAGTTGATTGCGCCAGCAAGTGGGGGGTGATGTGGAGCCTATGCGTGGCGCCGCCCCCCATTGTTTATGTCATTCCGTTCGTATATTGGGCTAAAGAGAAGTGGAGCCCCGTCGAGCGGCAGACGGTCCATGCTGGAAGGTTGCTTAGCTGCGCACTAATTGTGTCCTTCGTGCTGATGTTGCGTAGCATGGGTCTTCTTTCGATCATGCGTCTTCCTGCAGGATTCGTCGTTGATTACCCCACGTTGGCTACGGAGTACACGCTTGGCAGCTATTTGGGGATTTTGACCGTCACACCGCTTGCTTTATCTGTCCATCAAATGATGGAAGGAATGAGCTGGCGCCAGCTGTGTAGCAGGGTTGCCGGAAGTCGCCTTCTGTTTGAAAGCACGTGCATGGTTGTTCCGTTGCTGGTGTTCATGTTTTGGGTTGCGACAATCGCATCACCTGAAACTCAGGTGCGCCAAATAATACAAATAGCCATGTTTTTGCCAGTGTTGTGGCTCGCATTGCGCCATGGTTGGCAAGGTGCCGCCGTGGGCGGTGCCTTGGCGAGCTGCGTCGTGATGATGCTTACGCCCGTGCATCACGATTACGATACCTTCCGTGCAGAAGCCATCGTTGCTTTTGCGATATCCACCATGTTGTTGATGGGCGGGCGCATCGCGGCATTGGATCGCAGTGCCAGCAAAGAGCGGACGGATTTTCAGATGGCGCTCGCACTCGCGCAGCGCAATGTCTATGTTGGCGAGATGCAATTACGCATGACGTCGCAGGCATTGGAACAAGTCCGCGAAGCGGTTCAAGCCGGGTTTTCATTGATGATGGGGCGTCTTCGTCTTCTACAGCCAGCTGTCGATGAGCGAGGTTATCAGCGCCAAATTTCCTTTGCCCAGGATCAGCTATTCAGGCTGGCAGACGGTTTGTATCCTCTCGCTTTGCGAGAAAGGGGGCTGCCCAACGCGCTACGTGAGGGTACCTTGGCGAGGACGCTTGGCGAAGGAGGGGTGAAATACGAATGCGAGCTTCAGGGGCCGGTGAGCGAGCTTTCCAATGCGCTTCGGATGACGATTTATCGAGTTATCTGGGAAGCTGTTACCCATGGCTGTTCGAAGAAAGACATTAGCGCCGTTCGAATCCGGATTCGAGGCTTGGAGCGTGGTTCGCGCCGTGGCGTCTTCGTTAGTGTCTATTTTTTCGTGGATGTCGCCGGTTCTAAATTTATTTTGTGGGACGAAATGCTTTCAAATTTGATTAGAGCTAGTAGTGGTTTTAGTCTTCAAGTGATTCAAGATCGTGCCGCTGTTTTCGAGGGTTATGTCAAGAATCGCGCTTTTTCATCAGCGCGAGTCATGGGTGTTTATATGCTCGATCCGCGAGAATCCGGCGGTGAGTGACGCCGCCGGGAGAGTTGGTCGCTGGTATGGGTGACCGCTGGCAATTTAAGGCGTGTTAGCGACGTGATCGCACTCGGTTGGGTCGTCGCACGTTTCTTGGCTGTTTATGGCGGAAAATGTTGTCGTGCCGTCGCTCTGTGGCGTGGCGGTGATCAAGATCGAATTATCTTTGTAAATGGTAGTGGTTGCGGCGACGGGGTGGCCATTTGAATGCGCAGTTGCCGCCAGTTGCGGCGTCGACACATACTGCGAGAATCGACCGATCGGAAGCGTAATGAACTGGCCGCCGACGGCTCCAATGGCGCCCAGCACATTGCCGTTGAGGTCATTGACCTGCACGTATTTCACTCCATTCAACACAAACACATAAACGTGCCAATTCGGGCTTGCGCTCACATCGGTCGCATTCGGCCAAGCCTGTCCTAACCCCGTAGATGATGGGGTGGCGGCCATGGCAAAACCCGATACGCCCATGGCTAGCAGGGTGGCGAGTGCGGCGCGAGTTAATTTCTGCATAAATCTTCCCCTCAGTGTGGATGATGGTGTCAGGTGGCCGGCGCCCATCCCATTTCGAGGTGGCGCCAGGCAGGCGGTTTTCGACCAGGAAAGAGCGTTATTCAGGAGGCCACAGTAGTGCGTGACAGGCCTGTGAAAATGCGGTTTATTGGATCGATCTACTGCCAATGATGGATGCCCCATTACCCTGGCATTTCGTTATGTGCTTTTTTTACGCGGCGAATGTATTGGCGCGTTTTATGGTTATCGATGCCTGGTCGGCCTGGTGCACAGCGAGCGATGCGGTTATGCCGGGGTGTTCGGTTCCGTGGCGGGGTAGGCCAGCACCCCGGGGCCAGCCGGTATGGCTGCGGAGGTCATACGTGCGGGTTCGACGTGCCCCGGCCGCATCAAATGGATGACTTCCTCGCTGGCGGCCATCAGGTAATCGGCGATGATGCGCCGGTGGCAGCGCCACCAGACGGCTTCGGCACACATAATGGCGCAGCGCTGGTCGTGGCCCAGTTCCAGTAGTTGGGCCAGCCCTGCGTGGAATGTTTCGTCCATCGCATAGTCGGCGTAATTGTGGAAGCTTTCGTTTTCCCAGAATGCATTTACATCGCGCGCCACGGTGCGATTTTTGCTGCGCAGTCCGCCGAGGGTTGCAATGCGCCGATAACCGATGCCATAGGGTGCCAGTGACGCCGGCAGCGTATCTTCGTTGTACTGCGGATTGGTGCGCGACCGCGGCACTCTTCGAACGTCGATCACCAGGGTGACGTTTCCATCCTGCAACATGCTGACGAATTCGGGGATCGGGTGCGTGGAATGGCCGATCGTATAGAAAGGAGCGCTTTTCACGGCGTGCTCGTCAATGCGGGAGCTTTTTCAATGCACGGCCCTTGTGCATGGCGACGTGATCGGTCTTGTCGCTCTGGATCTCGTATTGCGGATCGTCCTCGCTGGCGTGATGCGTATAGCCTTTGTAATCGACGTCGCGGGTATGCACGCGCACGATGTGCCCGCTGACTTGGCCGGCCTCGGAATTCCAGCTGACGTGGTCGCCTACTTTGAACGGCATGGCTGCTCCCCCGGCTGTCGTCGGAAACGCGAGTCACCATTATAGGCGACGCTCGGAGCCGGCCTGGTATCGCCGGCTTCGCGCAACGTCGCATTCACTCGCCGGCGGGTACCGGCGACTGCACGGTATAGCCGTCTTTCTCCAGCGTTTTCAGGTAGCCGTCATCCACCAGCAGGTGACGCATAGGCAGCAGGGCAACCGACTGCGTGTCCTTGTCCAGGGCCGCCCTGGCGGCCTTGACCCAGGCCTGTTCGACGCGGCTGGGCAGGTCGGTCATGCCTATCGACTTGGCAAATCCGGTGCTGCTGATGGCGGTCAGGCATTCATCTTGCTGCTTGGTCGAGAGAATCTTGCCCAAGGTTTGCAAGTCGCCGGTGGCCCAGGCGTTGGCCCGCTCGGTGGTTTGCGCAAAATTCTGGTCGATGGTGTCGAGTATGGCGCTGAGGCATTGCTGGTCATTCATCGTGGTTTGCTTGAACTGCTTCGCCGCACCGCGCGGGTCGTCGAGCACCAGGGTGTAGGCGGTGGTGGTGAGGGTCACCTTGTCATGGTTGGCGGCCGAGTAGACAGCATTCACCACGCCGCTGTTGTCCGTCAGCCCCGATTGACTGAGCGCTGCGGCGTACAGTTTTTCTCCTGCGAACGTCGGGCGGAGCCGATCGACTCCCCAACTGTGTGGCAGGTATTTGTTTTGTTGCACGAGCCAGCGCTTGTAGAGATCGGGCGGCAGCACTTGCTTCAAGGTTTGTCCGTCGGGAAGCTTCTTCAACCCGATCATGGAGGGCATCAGCGCAAGCTGTCCCCAAAAACCGAGGTTGGCACCGATTTCCATGCCCGGCGGCTTCAGCACCTCCTGCGAGGAAGCAATCAGTTGCTCAATCTTCGACGACTCCCATTGCGCGTGACTGGGCAGTGGCGAGGTAAGGCCGAGCACCCACATCACGTGGTTGCCCTTGCTGATCTTCCACAGTGCGGGGCCGGGCAGCGATCCGGAAACGGCCACTGGCGCCAGGGTGACGGCGGAGCTGGGCGAGGGTGGGGACGACTGGGCGGATGCGCCGAGGCTGGTGAAGGCCGATAAGCAAAACGCAGCAAAGCGTTTAACGCGACGTGCTGTGCGCATGAGTTCCCCTGTGAGATCC
Source organism: Dyella mobilis (assembly GCF_016904945.1). Lineage (GTDB taxonomy): Bacteria > Pseudomonadota > Gammaproteobacteria > Xanthomonadales > Rhodanobacteraceae > Dyella_B > Dyella_B mobilis. Next base: position 485,334 of record NZ_JADIKF010000040.1, on the reverse strand, counting down.
ATCTGACGTGTTTGGTTGATGTCTGATGCCTGTTGCCGGCGAAAGTTCAGCGATGCACGTGGTGATAGGCGAACTCGGCTTGACGATGGGCTGACGCCGCTTTAGCTTGAACGGGTCGCTGCCAATTCAGCGACCGGGTGTCAGAACCCGTCACCTCTAAGGCGCGCGCGCCGTCAGGCGCGTTTTCTTTGCGCTAACACCCCCGCTTACCTATGGCGGGCGTGCCGGGCAGGCTTTGGCCTGGCCGGGTTCTTAGAGGACCGGTTTCTGACCTCGGCACGTCCGCCACCCGCGCTCGTGCGGGTGGCGCTTTCCCGTATCGCAAGGAGCGAACGATGAACGCGAAAGCCCCCGGAGCCTGGATCACCCTCAACGCCAGCTACTACCTTCCCCCGGTCTGCGATCCTCTAAAGCTGTTGGATGACGCCACCCTGTTGCTGGACGGCGCCCAAGGCATGGCCAGAGTGTTGAGCGACGTGCTTCCCCAGGTGGAAGACCTCAACCAGGTCGATCTGGCTAACGCCATGTTCGGCATAGCGACATTGATCGAGATGGGGCAGAGCAGTGCGCAGGAGGCCAATCGGCGCTTGTCCAGATTGCGGGAGAAGGTTTGGCGCAAGGAAAAGGCGGAACAAGCCGGATGATGCAAACTGGCGCCTGCTACCTGTGCGGAGTCACGACCATGCGAACGCTCTGCTCGTTCCTATGAGTGGCCTGTGCTGGCCTGTTGCCGACGATGGCGACAGGCCAGGAGCAGGACCCGGCCACGTTCAAGCTGGCCAGTGATCCTGGTTTTGCGCAATACAAAGGTCCGCTGCTGGATTACCTGCGCAGCGTCAACGCCGTAGGCCCTGCGCAGGTGTGCATCTTCGCGGACCGACTTAATTCAAGCGTAAGGCCAATAGATGGAACTTCCTGAAGACCAGTGGGACCAGACCCCTCTGGCTGCGCCCGGCGCAAATGCTCTTCGGCTTCTTAGCGAGGGACAGTTCGAATTTTGACCCGAGACGGACATAAGAATAGGCTCTGGGTGATAGCGCACGTGAGGCAGGGGGAATGATATACGCAGAGAGATGGCAGTGGTTGCGGAACTGGACGTATGCTTCGTGGGCAATTTTCATCGCAGGTATTCCTGTCGCATTTCTGCTTTCGTTTCCTTCGTTCGGGAAAGTTGACAACTACTTTGTTCCGTCTTGGTTTGGTGCGTGGGTCGTTTTGAGCGGCGTCGTCTCGTCATTTAGGTGTCCGCGATGCAATAAGCCGTTCTTCAAGCCCAGCTTCCTCGCCATCAACCGAAGCGCGGAGAAATGTGTGCATTGCGGTTTGCCCAAGTGGGCGATTGATGGTCATTCGCACGCAAAGACCTAGAGCATCCTTACATGCTGTCTACAATAGGCCCGTTGTCGACCTATAGCGGTCGCTTAGGAACAAGCTGGATATTCCAAATTGTTTTGATCTTAGGGGAGTTGGTATGGATGTCGACGCAACTGTCCGGCACATCCTGATTGAACTGCGGGCGATGGTGTCCTCTACGGGAATCGCACCATGGCGCTTCATGACATCGATGTGCTCCTGGTCGACCTATCACTAAATCAGGTTAGGTTGTTACTCGCGCCAACGGCCAATCTTCAAGAGATCTCGATCGAGCATGGATGGGGGAGTGAGTTCAATAAACTCGCCGCCGAACTTGAAAGGCTACTGGGTATTACTTAAACCGCTCAACGCGTCGCCAGCGGCAGCCAATTGATGGCGTCTGATAAGCTCCGCTTCCGACTCCGAAGCGGACAGAGCTAAAGTAGACAAAAAAAGGGAGTTGAATTGGCGTATACGATTCAGGCGGTGATCGGACACAAAGATGTGCTCGGTGCCCCGCGATTGCCACTGACTACCGTCGAGTTGGCTCAGGGCTATGTGCTAGTCCCACTAACGATCAAGGTAAGGGAGGAATTCAAGATTCCGTTTTGTCCTCTTACGGATGGCGACGGCATTTTCCCTGTTGAATTGATTGCTTTTTGTGCGGAGCTAAGCTCAGGAGGGGCCTTGGCGTACATTGAGGCAGAATTCTTTGGGGGTGAGGGCACGCAAGCTGCTGCCGTTTTCAGGGAAGGTGTGCAATGAGCCGCATTAGCTTCAGTCGATGCCATAAATGAGGCGCTTGCTGATGTTGGTGTTCAGAAGCTCGACTGCCGAGACGAGTTCGAAGCTTTGTCACTAGCAAGGAGTCGTGATACTGAAAAGTGGTTAGCATGATTCCGTTTGTGTGGCATCCCCTTCCGACCCACAGCGGACATAATGAGGCCAGACGGATACCTGGGAACTAGGGGTTATAAGTGTCAATCGATATCTTTGTAATTCTCGCGCTGCAGCGAGCTCCCAATCTTGAAACGTGGCAGAAATCTTTGAGGGATAGCCACGTGCCCGTCGAGTTTGCGGCACAAGTTGACTTGAACCGGGATTCCGGCTTCTTGCCGCTAAAGCTGTCCGGCCGAAAAACGGGATTTGAGTTTTATCGCGAACCCTATTCGAATGTCGCCAAGGACTATCCCCAAGTTGCCGCACGTAAGCTTCGTGGAGTGGTCGTCTATCACTTTGTATATGGCGATAGCGCTGATGAGTGTATAGCCGTCTTTGAAACCGCAAAGGTGTTGGTAACGAACTTTGGTGGTTTGGCATTTGATCCTCAAGGCAATCAGTTCTTGAGCATGCATCAATTGGAAGCTGATTCTACGTATTGCGGGCTTCTCCGATCCGCCTTGCCCTGACGGCCGCGCCCGCCACCCTAAGCAGACACTCAAAAGGGAGTCCAGCTGGGTGGAGCTGTTGCGAAATCATGGGGATTGCGTTGAGGTCCATGCAGCGTGTCGCAACGTGTATAACCGGATGTTGAAGTCCGTATATTCAGTAGTTAGGGAGCACTGATGCACTATCTCACTATCCAAGTTCAGCCGGGCCTGCTCGGCGCGTTCAGCGAGTCAGCAATCGACGCTCTTCAGGCTCCTGATGTGCCGGAAGGCTCTGTTCTAGGCGTCGAGGTCAATCGAGGCGACGATGATGGTCCATATGTAAACGTCACCTTCGCGACCCCAAACCCTCAAGTTCTGTGGCCTGCCATTCGCGAGGTGGTAGTTCTCCATGGTTTGCAACGCGCTTCCATCATCACTTGCACAGGCTCTCGTGGCTGGGACAATTATCTTCTTCTCCATCACTTTGGCCGCGAGGCGCCCACGGAGCGGTTCGGTGCTCGCTAGCTATTCGTTCAAGGCAGACGGCTTCGCTGCCGCTTAAGCCAAGCGTTGACCTCGTCCGCTTGGGAAGTGACAGCTTTTTTTCGCGTGGCACAAGTGGCCAAGCCGCTCAGCAATATCGATCTGGCAGTCTTCAGCGCAGCTCTATACACGACCGAGGTTGTCATTGGCGTATGGGGAGTCGTTGTCTTTTTGATTGCCGTCAAGAACATTGTTGCAGCAAAGAACGTAGCGTAGTGTTCGTGGGCCTTCGGCTTTCAGGTGCTAGTTATGCTTTCGATCCATGACGGACATGGCATCATCGGGCCTCCGACCTCGTCAGCTCAGAAAGGGCGACTCCTTTGGAAATCTCAGGTATCCCGTTTGGAACAACCGACTGGTCGTCCGTGGACGCGATCCAACACAAGGGTGAATCGGGCTTCGCCTATTGGCGCACCCGACAATTCGGTGGCATGAGGGTGCGGATGATCGAATACACGCCTGGCTATCTTGCAGATCACTGGTGCACCAAAGGACACATCCTGCTGTGCGTAGAAGGGGAGCTTCACACAGATCTCGAAGATGGTCGCACGTTCACGTTGAGACCTGGCATGAGTTATCAGGTCAGTGATGGCGCGGAGCCGCATCGCTCGTATACGAAGATTGGTGCCAAGTTGTTTGTCGTCGACTAGTTGATCATGTTGGTAGCGTCCGCTTTCGACTGCGACTTCAACCGAAAGGAATTATTACGTGCCCAACTTGCCTTATTCCATTATCGAACAACTCCGGGCATGCCTTCTCGGTAAGTACTACATTGGTTTCTGTGTTGCGACCAGCTTTGGATTGAACTTCGACGGTTTTGAGCTCTCAGCCCAGGAAGTGCAGAGCGGTGACGCGGAACTCGTCAGCAGTCCCTTCGTTAGGTCTTACGCCCAGGCTGTAAGAACGTTCGATCCCCAATTAGTTGGCCAGTGTGCGCTCTTGGCTGCGTGCGTCGGCGCAATAGTCTCAGATGTAAAAGTGGCGGAAGATGCTTCCATAACCCTTTTCTTTGAGAACGGCATTGCATTGAATTTTCCAACGAATACCGGAGTCGTTGATTGGCACTGGGCAATCACCGAAGACGGCCGAGACCCATACTTAGGCTGCATCATGGGATGTTTCTCACCAGGCGAGATCCGGGGACACCTGCCTGACAGCTTGCCGAAGGCGGGCGATTTCAGCAATGTGTTGCGTTGACCGGCTGAGGTAGCAACCCACAGCGGATGGCGTCTCTATTGCGCAACCGAAGTGGCCGAGCGCATAGTTAGCGCCGTTATACCGAAAACCTCTGCAATAAACGATTCAACTCTGAACTGGAAGCACTGCTAGTCCCCATTGAAAATCTATCCCTAACCCAAACGCTAAAGGAAAATGGACTTATGAAGCGTGCAGCCTTGTGTGTGGTTTTAGTGCTCAGCGGATGTGCCAGTGGATACCAACAGTTCTACCATCCGCTCCCCGGGGCTCACCCCGCTCCTGTCGAAGCTACGACGATTGGCCCTAGTCCGGGCACGCCACTCGTGGATCACATTAGAACCTATACGCCGGAAACTCTTTCGATGTATGAGGCCAAGGGTTATGCCCCGATTGGTTATTCCGCCTTTACCGCGCCAAGCCAGCAGAGCGAAAGCGGTGCGATAACACAGGGTAAAAACGTGGGCGCTGATCTTGTTGTGGTCGTTAGCCCTGAATACGTCGCCTCAAAGCCCGTAGTGGCTCCAGTCGTTTCGCCAGGCGGCAGCGACTCCGCTATGACTGGCCATGCAGATGTCCCGGTCACCATTAAATGGTTTAAGTACGGCGCTTTGTACTTCGTCAAGGATGAGTCGGGGAAAGGCACGCCTCCCGCTTAAGGGTCGCAAACGAAGCGCGAATGATAGTGAGGATGCAAATGCAGCTTTACTCGCACATTGTCGATCTACGTATTTCGCATCCTGAGCTCGACCCGAGCGTGGTTGCTCGCACACTGGGTATGGAGCCCCAACATGCATGGCGGGCGGGTGAACCACGCAAAACCCCTAAGGGCACCCTGCTCGCAGGCACCCGTGTAACCGGCTATTGGTCGGCTAATCCGTTTTCCTATGGTTGGCGCGACTCCACCGACACACTGGTTGAGGATGCATTGGACGAGCTGCTTACCTTCTTGGAGCCACATCAAGACTTTCTCATTGAGCTCAGCAGAGGTGGCAATGTACGCATATGGGTGAGTACATCAAGCAACCGTAATTATGCGCTCGACTTGGCGCCAAGCATGCTGAGTCGTATTGCCTCACTCGGTGCCTCGTTCGTTCATGATGTGTATTAGGGAACAGGATTGGATGGAAGAGCTGGGGAATCGCGAGGTCTGCTTTCGACCCTATGCAAACACTCAAAGGGGAGTCCCGCTGGGTGGAGCTGTTGCGAAATTATGGGGATCGCGTTGCGGTCCATGCAGCGCGTCGCAACGCGTATGACCGGATGCCGGAGTCCGCATATTCAGGGGTCAGGCGGCACAAATGTTACTTCTGCGCAATCCAGCAAGACACTTTCTGGAGACAACGAATGTTTAGCCACGTGATGGTCGGGACGAGTGACATAGAGCGCTCAAAGAAGTTCTATGACGCAGTCCTTGGCACACTAGGTGTCGGAGAGCCCATACGGAATAATGCGAAGACTGGCCATGCTCGACTTTTTTACCGATTCAATGGAGGGACTTTCGTCGTGGGCGAGCCGATCAACGGCGAATGTGCAAGTTTTGCGAACGGGGGCACCATCGGCTTTAACTGTGACTCTCCTGAGCGTGTACACCAGTTCCACGATGTCGCTGTGGTACATGGCGGAAAATCGATTGAGAACCCTCCGGGCCTTCGCGAAACCGCTATGGGTACTCTGTACCTCGCATATGTCCGAGATCCCGATGGAAATAAGCTCTGTGCGCTTCACCGCCCTGAGGCCTGATACCGAACAATGGGTCCACCGTAATACGCCATCGCTTGCACCCGCCTAACTATTCGTTCAAGCCGGCGCCACTTTGTGGCTCGGTTTAACTCTGGTGTGAGGCCAATAGATGGAACTCACTCAAGACCAGTGGGGCCGGGCCAATCTGGCTGCGCTTGGTGCAAACGCTGCTCAGCTTCTTAGCGCCGGATAGTTCGCAGCTCTGGCGAGCTGCTGCGGCTACGCCCTGGTCACGGGGCGAGCGCACGACATCCGATGGCGGGGCCCGGGAGATCTGGTCGTAGGCTATGTATAGACGACCGGCTGAATCCGCCGCACAAACGGGACATTGCTGCAACAGAAGTACGGCTATCGCTGTACATAGGTCACTGCTCTTTCTTGAACAGATCCTGGAAGATCAGGGGCGCCCAGATCCCGTTTCGTCCCTGCACGAGCAGACCGCCTTCCGCGATCTTGCCGAGATTCACCGACGCATAGCCGAGCTGCTCGACCAGGGCGGCGATCCTCGTAGTCGCGCTTTCATCATCGCTCGACAGAAATACAACGCGTCGTCCGCCGTTGATGGCCGGGTCTTCCGCGAGGACGCGGGCTGGCAGGTGGTTAAACGCCTTGACCAGTTGAGCACCGGGCAGGGCTTGGGCTACTACCGAAGAGGAGGGGAGGCCGCCCAGGTCTTCGAGAGTGTTCGTCACGTCGATCACGATCTTGCCCTTCCAGCTTGCTCGCGCCTTCGCAACCTCTTGGTGTTGTTCGTACGGGACAGCCAGTAGAACGATGTCGGCCTCGAGCGCGTCCTTCAAGGTCTTGGGAACGATCGTTGGACCGATCGCGTTTGCCTGTGGCGCGAGCGCTTCAGGCGGATGCCTGCTTGCTACAGCCACTTCGATATCCTTGCGGGCAAACATGCGCGCTAGCGCTTGGCCGATCGCGCCGAAACCTACGATTGCGTAATTCACTTTGGTATTCCCATTCGTGTTGAGGTTGGCTGCCCCGAATAATCCAGGCGTGACGAGCGTCTTCCCGGAGCGCCAGGCACCACACCTTTTAGGTGCGATTTTCAGATGGCCGAGAAGCCGCCGTCGACAGACAGCTCCACGCCATTCACGAAGCTCGAATCGTCTGACGCGAGAAACACCGCAGCCGTCGCAATTTCCTCAGGGCGCCCCATCTTTCCTCGCGGGATGAGGGATTCGAACATCCGCTTCGCCGCTTCATCCAGAACCTGGTCCTGCATCGGTGTGGCGATCGGCCCCGGGCTAAGCACATTCACACGGATATTCCTGCCCTTCAGTTCGTTGAGCCAAGTACGTGCGAAAGAGCGCAACGCCGCCTTGCTCGCCGCATATACGCCGTAGCCGGGAAAACCTTTCACCGAAGCAACCGACCCGGTCATAAAGATCGATCCGCCATCGTTGAACAGCGGCAACGCCTTCTGAACCGTAAACAGCGTGCCACGCGTATTCAGGCCGAAGGTCGCATCGAAGTGCTGCTCGGTGATCTCTCCCAGTGGGACGGACGTGCCCGTGCCGGCGCTTGCGAACAGGACATCGATCTTGCCCTTTTCACGCTTGACCGTATCGAACAGGCGGTCGAGGTCGTCGAGGTTGGCGGAGTCGCCGCGCACGCCGGTCACGTTGCGGCCGATGAGCTTGACCGCCTCATCGAGCGCGTTCTGCCTGCGGCCCGTTATGAAAACGTAGGCGCCTTCTTCCACAAACCGTTTGGCGCTGGCTAGCGCCATACCGCTCGATCCGCCCGTAATGACTGCAACCTTACCTTCAAGCTTTCCCATGACTTTTCACCTTCATCGCGTCGGACAGCGTCTCTGTTCCTATCGATACAAGGGCGCTGTATCTTGTGGATCACCGATCCAGATCCTTACTCAAGCATCCGGATCACTGATCCAAATATATGGATCAGTGATCCATTTGTCAAGACAGCCCATGCGAGCCGACGCCAAAAAAAATTACGACCACCTGCTTGCCGTCGCGCGCGACGTCGTCACCGAGGACGGCGTCGATGCGTCCATGCGAGATATCGCGCGCCGGGCCGACGTCGGCTTGGCCACGTTGCTTCGTCATTTCCCGACGCGAGAAGCGTTGTTCGAAGCGTTGATGTGTTCGAATCTCGACGCACTGACGCAGAAGGCGGACGAACTCGAAACGTCGAAGTCACCCGACGAAGCGCTCGTGTCCTGGTTCCGCGAAGGGGTGACATTCGTCCAAAGCTATCGCGGCGTGGTCGACTTGATCGCGAGCGCTCACGCGGATCCGGACTCCGCGCTTTACACTTCATGCGCAGCGGTGCACACAGTGGGCGCGCGACTGCTGCTGCGCGCTCAGGCCGAAGGTACGGCACGCGCCGATGTGAATGGAGATGACCTGTTCGCTCTGATGTCGGCGCTCGGTTGGCTCGCCGACCAATCCGCATTCACGCCGCGGGCCGATCACCTTTTTCACGTAATCGCCAGCGCCATTTTCATCAGTCCGTCGAGCAACGATGCCAAGAAGGCAAGGGGGCGATTGGATCGGTGAACGGATGCTTGAACGCGATCCGATAAGTGATCTGGCAGCGTCACGCAATCAAGGTCTACTTTGGTTCGACAGGGGACACAGTAAAAGGGGGGAGCTAATTGAGCACAGCTAATTACCCGCCCTTTTACAGGCCATCGACCTTGCTTCTGGTTACGAAATGACGTCATGGAAGGTCAGCGAAAGGCTGAATGGTCGGAATAGTGTGGAGTATTGATTCCGAGTACGAACGGACCCGTTACTTGAATACACCATTGCCACCGACATTCAGGGATTTCATTGATGACTACCGAATCGTCTGCCGACGAAGAGCTTGTTTTCTCCAAGACCGATCGAAACCGCATTCGTCGGGAACCGCATCGCGGCAGTTACCTACACTCTGATGTCTATTCAGTCGTGGACGCCAGCCCCTTCTGCCACGTTGGGTACGTCATTGACAGACAACCGTTCGTTACCCCAACGATCCACTGGCGCATGGGCAATCGTCTTTATTGGCATGGCTCGATCGGCAGCCGCTTTCTGAGACAGGTAGAGGGCGCGCGAATCTGCGTCACCTGCAGTCTGGTGGACGGTTACGTGCTGGCGAGGTCGGCGTTCAACCACACCGTGAACTATCGCTCCGCCATGATGTTTGGTGTGGCCCACATCGTGGAAGGTCTGCAAGAAAAGGAGCATGCCCTCCGGGACTTCATGGATAACCTATTCCCGGAACGTTGGGATTCGCTGCGCCCAGTGCAGGAAAAGGAACTGAAGGCAACGTCGGTCCTCTGGATGAACATAGAAGAGGCTTCGGTCAAGAGCCGAACGGGCGACCCTTCGGATGCTGATGAAGCGCACATACCTGTATGGGCTGGTGTCATCCCAATGGAAACGGCCTTGGTGGAAAGCCGCGCCGCACCTGAAGTCCCAGACTGCATCGAGTTGCCAGGCCCCTTGGCCGACTTGATTGCCTCTGGGCGGCTCCGATAGGCGATGGAATAGCCAAATTTAAGGTCTTCTTTCGATTCGAAGCAGACGTCATCAGGGCTGGCCTTCACTAGCCGCTGAGAATGCTCATGAGAACATTCTCGGGCCAATGAGTGGTTCCATCGCGATGCCCTCCTTATCAGAAAACGAGTTCAAAATTCTTCGAACATTTAAAGCTGCCTGTTCCGCAGGTCAGGGAGCCCCTACTTTACCCACTGAGCAAATCAGGGCTGACTGGCCTGCAGATGCGCGTGACCAGGTAAACGCCGCGATGCTTTCGCTAATGGCTCGCGATCTGATTACCGTATATAAGCCGGGAATTTTGTGCTTGACCGCGGAAGGCGAAGTATTGGTAAGTTCGCTTAAAGAGTAGGCCCTTGTTTGCGCTGTCCAAGGGGGAACGAATGAGCTCAGGAGCTGTGGCGTTTCTCAGCAGTCTGCTAGAAGCAAAAAATTCAGGCGGGTTGCAGCGAGTGCTGTATCCCGGCAAACAAAAAGCCCCGTGCCATAGGCCGGGGCTTCTTGCCATCAAGTTCGTTTCGCCAACTTTACTTGGGAGATGAAGCGTTCTGCTTCGAATTCGAAGAGGAGGCATCCACCTTGTGATTGCTCTTCATCGAGGACGCGCCACCAAGCACGGTTCCTTGCGGGGCTTTCCCCTGGCAGCCTATCTCAACGAGATGGCAAGCTTCTTGATTGCCTTGGTCGCACTCTATGCGAAGCTGATTGCAACCATCAATTTCTGCGCTGGCGGGTGCCGACTGCATGATGGCACTGGCACCAAGAAGCAACGCGGCCAAGGTGGCCGTGGAAAAGATCTTCATGAAAAAATCCCCTCACTCGTGGTCTATTACCACTGGCGTTTTTTAGTGAAGAATGAGTGAAGTTGTCGTGAAAGCATTTCGGCGAGCTGCTTCAATCCATGGATGGATGTGATCGGTGGTTGCTACGTGGTTCTGGCGTTTCTCAACGGCGTGAAAAGCCCTGCGCAGCGCGCAGGGCTTTTTTATTAGCGAAAAATTACACGGCGAGAGCGGCCTGGTGTGGATTTACCCAGGCGATATTGATTTTTACGTCGTGTTTCATCGGCGGCGTGCGGCTGCCGATGCTATCGCCGATGCAATGCGTGCAAAGGTTATTATACAGGTTGCACGATGCTGCTTCATGCAGTTGAGTGCACTCTTGATTCCAGGTGGGACAGAGCTGCGGGCAGGTCGGCATGGCGGCGCAGGAAGCGCTTGAGACGAGCAGCGCCCCGGCGCCAAACAGAGCGACAGCCATCGATGATGTTGAAACGAGTTTCATGGATTCCTCCCTTCAGTGTGTATCACCCCGGGTGGCTGTGTAACGTAGTGAAGGGTGAAGGTCTCGTGAAATTGCGGTCGGCCGGCGCGTCCGGCGCTTACCTTGATCAAAATGCGAGCTGTCGCCACAACGACGGTGCTGGCGTTCGTATGCGGTCTTCACCTTAGTTGGGCATTGCCTGCGGTCTTTGCGATCTGGAAATGCGAGTAGGAAAGGCGAGCTTTGGCTCGTATTTTATCCGGATGCACAACTCAAGCGGTGGGCAACCAATGGCATCAACGGCGAACGTGGAGCCTCGTATCCACTACGGCATCGATGCTCCCGGCGTTTTTCGCGCAAACATCATCCTTGGCGTGCTTTTCGCCTCGGCCGCAGCGGCAGGCCTGCTGTGGCTGGGGCCAACTGCTGTTTCCGTCTGGTTGTGCGCCGGTGCTGCACTCCTAGCCACGCTCCTGTTCTATCTGGCCGGGGTCATGCTGTGGTCGAGCCTGGTGGGCAAAATGCGGGTGCGCGATCGCCTGGTCTCGGCAATGGCGCTAGCGGGGCACGAGCGCGTGCTGGACGCCGGGTGCGGCAACGGATTGGCGCTGATCGCCTGCGCAAAAAAGCTGACCACGGGGCAGGCGGTCGGCGTCGATGTCTGGACGACGAAGGATTTGTCGAATAACACGCCCGCCGCGACACTCGCCAACGCCGCCGCCGCGGGCGTGGCGGACCGGGTTGACGTGAAAACGGGCGACATCACCCGGCTGCCGTTTCCCGATGCTTCATTCGATGTGGTCGTTTCGATGACAGTGATCCACAATATTTCCTCGCAGGCGCTGCGAGATCAGGCACTATGCGAGCTGGTGCGGGTGCTGAAGCCTGGCGGGCGAATCGCGGTTTTCGACCTGCGGCACGGGGAACGCTACGCGGAGGTACTTCAACGTGCAGGCTTGACGGTTCGAGATATCAGTCACGATCGCCTGTGGCTTCTATCCGGACGTTCGCTGCTCGCCCAAAAGACCAGGTTCGATTCGAAGAAGTTCAATCCATCCACTTAGTCGAAAAAGGAACGCCGATGAAGCCCGTGGGCCAGCGCTTTTTGATGATCTATGCCGGTGTGTTGACTGCCGTATTTGCCGTAACGGTGCTGAGCGGTTTCGTGGCCTCTCCGCGTTCGATGAAGCTGGATCAATTGGATGTGCAGCGCATCAACCTGCGCGAACCCGACGGCACGCTTCGGCTGGTGATTTCCAACGCGGCCGAGGAGCCCGGCATCCTCATCAAGGGCAAGGAATACCCACACCCCAACCGCAAGGCGGCGGGCATGCTCTTCTACAACGACGAAGGCACCGAAAACGGCGGATTGATGTTCGGCGGCGAAAAGAGCAAAGACGGCAGCAAGCGCTCGTACGGTCATCTTTCCTTCGATGCCTACGAGCAGGATCAAGCCTTGGCGATGGATGCCGAGCAAAACGGCGCCCAGCGCGAAACGTCGATACGATTCAATGACTATCCGGATTACTCGCTACTCGACGAAATACAGCTGATGGAAAGTGCCAAGAATCTTCCGAAAGATCAGCAGCAAGCCAAACTGAAGGCCTTTCTCGATGAGCACGGCAGGGCGACCACGCGTATGAGGCTGAGCCGCAACGACGACAACAGTGTCGCGTTGGCCCTCAGCGACGCACAGGGTCATCCGCGCATTCAGATGATGGTTGCCCCGGACGGCACACCTTCGATTCAACTGCTCGATGCTTCGGGCAAGGTGATGAGCGAGCTGGTGCCCAAGCACTGAGGCGCAGACTGATGTTCTGCGCCCTGTTGGCGCCAGGCAGGAGCTGGTGGCCGGTATTGCCCTATGAAATGAGCCGGCTGCCACTCCATTTCGTATCGGCCGGCGCGGCAGTGCTGCTGCTCGGCCAGGCGGCAACGCTTGCGTCAGCCTTGCGCGCTTCGCGCGTGCCGCCGGTGGAGGCGACGCGCTCCGTTTGATCGGCGCGCCCCTGGCACTTCCAAGGCACCCTGGTGAGGGTGCTTCGAGCTTGGCTATACTGGCTCGACGCGGGTGGCCATGGGGAACAATCGGGTCGCACCGCTGACACTGGATGTGCAAACAGGGGAAGGAAAATATGATGAAGGGATACGCGCGCGCCTTGGCGGCCGCGCTGTGTTTGCTGTTGCCTGTCGTCGCCACAGCCGGCGACCGAGTGCCGGTAGAGGCTTTCGCGCATGGAGGCGGTTATTCGATGCCCAGGATCTCGCCCGACGGGAAGTATCTGGCGGTAGCTGCCGCGATGGGCGAAGACCATGCCGTGTTGGTCTACGCGCTCGACGACATGACCCATCCGAAAAGTTACCTGCGATTGCCTTGGCACCAGCTTCCGTACGATATCCAATGGACGGGATCGCAGCGCCTGATAGTCGAATTGGCTAATTTCTTCGGCTCGCTCGATCGCCCGGAACGGCTGGGCGAAATCATCTCCACCGACGTGAATGGCAAGCGGATCCTGGCCATGTTCGACCGCGATTTCGGCGCGGGCGGGCGCGGCGGTACGGTGCGACCCTCCGACGAAGGCTATGCCACCATCGCCGGCTTGCCCTCCAAGGCCAACGGTCACTTCTACATGCAGACATACATGTGGAACGACGAAAAAAATACGTGGCTGTACGACGTGGATGCCGATACCGGCGTGCGTCACATGATCGGTCAGATCAACGCAGGAAGCATGGACTTTACCGTCGACTCGGACGGCAATGTGCGCTATGCGCAAGGCGTGGACATATCCAATAACTACGTCGTCTATCGCATGCAGCGCGGCTTGTGGTCGCAACTGACCAACGACGCTCAAGGCGAACGCTTCGAGCCCGTGGCCTTCTCGCAGGACAAGCAGCATCTGTATGCGGAGATCAGCCTGAAGAGCGGCCCACTCTCGCTGGTGCAAACAAATGCAGACGGCACTCAATCGCAGCAGTTGGCCAAAGACGACTTCGGCAACATCGGCCACATCCAGTGGACGCCGCAAGACGTACCTGTCGCCGCGGCACCGGTGACGGGTATCCCAACGCCGATCATCATCAACGGCGACCAGCCGCTAGCGCAGATTTACAAAGGGCTGAGCAGCAAGTTTCCGAACCAGTTCGTCGATTTCTCCAGTTTCAGCGAAGACGGAAGTATGCTGATTTTCAAGGTCAGCAGTGACCGCGATCCTGGCACGTATTACTTGTTCGACATGAAGGCAAAACACATAGGGAAGCTGTTCTCCGAGAGCGACAGCATCGATCCCGACAAAATGGGTTCGCGTATCCCCATGCGCTTTACCGCCAGCGATGGCACGCAGCTGGAAGCGATTCTTACGGTACCCAAGGGTGCCAGCATGAACAACCTGCCCATGGTGCTGCTGCCGCACGGCGGTCCGATCGACGTCGACGACAACTGGTTTTTCGATACCGATTCGCAGTTCCTGGCCAGCCGCGGCTATCTGGTACTACAGATCAACTACCGCGGATCAAGTGGTCGCGGACCTGGTTTTGAAGGCGACGGGTATGGCAAGTGGGGCACGCGCATTCAGCAGGATCTGATCGACGGCGTGAAGTGGGCCGAAGCGCAACACTATGCCGATGCCAAGCGCGTGTGCGTTTTTGGCGGCAGCTTCGGCGGCTATTCGGCGATGATGACGGTGATCCGTGCACCTGGCTTGTTCAAGTGTGCGATCGGCGAAGCCGGTATCTACGATCTGGCCATGATGTACGACAAGGGCGACATCAAGGACACGAAGTTCGGGAAAAACTACCTGGAGCAGGCCATCGGCAAGGATCCGGCCGAACTGGCAGCCAATTCGCCCGACAAGCTTGCCGACAAGATCGACGTGCCGGTGCTATTGATTCACGGTGAGGCGGACGAACGCGCTCCCTTTGCACAAGCCAAGGCGATGCGCGCTGCGTTGGAGGCAGCGCACAAGCCGTACGAATGGCTGACCAAACCCAACGAGGGACACGGCTTCTACAAGGAAGAGAACGTCGTTGACATGTACAACCACGTGCAGGCCTTTCTCGAAAAGAACATCGGGGCAGGGGTACAAACGAACTAGTCGCAGGAAAACGGCGCGGAGGCGGTTGAAAGGGCTTTAACCGCTTCCGTGCCGGCCTGGCCTTCACAGGGAATTTCGCGTTCAGGAGGAACCGCATGATCAAGCGGCTAGCCGTATCTGCCACGTTCGCCCTGCTCATGCCGGCGGGTTCTTTTGCGCAGTCAGGGACAACCTATTTCAGATTGTCGAGCAACTCGCACTACGACCAATACCGATCGCGACTGGTGGAATATCTGCGCAGCCGGCATGACCGTCATGCCACGCGGTTCTGCCTGTTCGGCAGCAAGGACGAGACCGGCGCGATCGCCACGATCATCTGGCCCGATGGGCAGGAGATCATCGACTGGGGCGGCAATCGCGAGGCGCTGATTCAATCCATCTCCATCCTGCATCTGAAGACCGACGTGGTGCCCACCGAAGCCGACATACACGGCAGCACTTACTTGGTGACTCGCCAGTGGGTGAAAGACCAGGAGGCACTCTGCGAGCAGTATGGCGAGACGGTGCGGATCAGTGCGGCGGATCTAAAGCCGTGATCCAGGAGCCCCATTCATCCGCAGCCGTGGGCTAAATCCGCGCCAGCTTGCGTTAGCGATGCGGCAACGCGCGGTGCTGGGTCGTTCTGAATATGCAGGGTTCCGAGAATCACGGTGCCTGTTATGTCGAATCTCGATGCGTTGAAGCAACGGAGTTCAGTAACGATCCAACAGTTGTGCCCGCGGGAGGGGCCGAACATGCGACATCCTCCCTTTTGCGGGCGAGCCACGTGGACCGCCGTGGCTTTGTTAGTGGAGGAAGAAGAGACCAGGACGCGGCGCGGCTTGAACCGCGCAAGGCGCTTTCAAAACCAGTGGATCACCAGACTGTAAATGAAGAGCGCTAACCCACCGATGACATTGAGCACACCTTGCCACACAGCGTCGGCGCCCTCGTAATTTTTCTGTGGCCCGAAGCGGCCCACATCAGAGATGTTTTTGTTGATGATCCCGATGATGCCTCGACCGATGAGCACGATCCCCACGAGGCCAAGCAGCAGTCCAAGCTTTGCACTACGCATCGATCCCCCCTAAGGCCGCGCAATACGGTCGCACGGCCAAGATCATACAAAACAGGTGTCGGTGCCAGTGACGGGAACTGTGCCTGGCGAGCAGAGCGTCCCAGTGGGCGGATTACGCTGGGACGGCACCGGTGCGGGTGACTTACTGGTGGGTGATGCCAGCAGTAAGCGCGCGCGGACTGGATTTCAGCGCAACCAGCCATGCAAATCACCCGACGGGCGTGTCCGGCGTGAGCGACGGGTCAACCGATTGAACGCGGGCAATGATTGCGGCGACCGTGGCGTTGATGGTTGCTGTCATTGCAGCAGAATGGCCGACGCGGGAGCGCGCCGAAATGCGTGTGATGATCGCGGGGTATCGTTGGGGTGCTATGCACCACAAAACGCCCCCAAGTGACCCCAAAACACCCCGTGCGTAGCCCACGGATTATAAGAAAAACAGGCAAGAAAAAAGGCCGAAAGCCAGAGGCTTACGACCTGTTCTTGGTGGAGCGGAGGAGGATCGAACTCCCGACCTCTGCATTGCGAACGCAGCGCTCTCCCAGCTGAGCTACCGCCCCACACGAGCCGCAAATGTTAGCAGCGGACCAGGACCGAGCCAAGCCCTGTGGGTCAGGCGTCGGGCAGCTGGCTGCTCAGCCGTTCGTGGAGCACGCCGCGGCGCCAGCCTTCGAGGGCCTCGGGCCATTCGGCGGTAACCACGTATTCCTCCAGCACCTTGCGCGAGCAGAGCAGGCCGGGGGGCAGGTCCAGTTCGGCGGCCAGGGTGTCGACGGTTTCTTTCATGGCGCTCAAGGCTTGCTTGGCCTTGCCCTGTGGAAAGCCGGGGATGGCGCGGGTGGCGGCCATTTCCTCGTCGCTGATGGGCATGGCGAGCAGTTCGAACAGCTCGGCGCGTTGCTGGGAGCGCAATGCGCGTTGGCCGCTGCTGCGTTTTTCCAGCTCGTCCAGGCGCGCGGGCGGTTGTTGGGCCAGGCTCAAGCTCAGTGCGTCTTCGGCCAGCCAGGGGCGGGGGCGGTCGAGCTGGCGCGCAGTGTGGTCGCGCCACAACAGAATGCGGCGCAGCAGTGCCTGCTGTTGGTGCGGCCATTCGGCCGCGCCGCGCAGGGCCAGTTGCGGTTGCGTGTCGCCGGAGCGTTGGCAGCTTTTGCGCTTCTGGCGTTCGCAGTCTTCGGCGTGCCACGAGGTGCGGTCGCGTTGCGCCAGGCGCTCGGCGAGTTGCTGGTGGATGGTGTGCAGATAGACCACGTCGAGGGTGGCGTAGGCGCTTTGCGAAGGGGTGAGCGGGCGCTGCATCCAGTCCGAGCGGGTTTCGCCTTTGTCGAGTTCCGCGCCGGCCAGTTCGGCGACGAGTGCGCGGTAGCTGATGCCCAGGCCCATGCCGGCGAAGGCGGCGGCAATCTGTGTATCGAACAGCACGCCGGGGCCTTGCGGCAGCCAGGGCGCCAGCGTTTCCAGGTCTTCGCTGGCGCTGTGCATCAGGGTGGTCACCTGTGCTCTTTCAAGCGGTCGCAAGGCGTCGGCGATGTCGAAGGCCAGCGGGTCGACCAGCGCATAGCGCTCGTCGGCGCCCAGCTGAAGCAAAGCCAACTGGGGATAGAAGGTATTGCGGCGCATGAACTCGGTATCGAGTGCGAGCGTGGCGCTGGACGAAAGCCCCGCCAGCCATTGTTCGAGTCCGCTGCGCTGGGTGATCCAATCGGCGTGGGGAGGCGTTACGGGCAGGGGCATGCGTGTTCCTTGAACCGACAGGACAGGCGATCGGCGATTGCCCCATCATCATTGGTGCCATATGGTAAGCGGCGAACCATAGCAGGCCAGCCACGGAACGCCCAACATGCCGAGCAAGGAAACCGTACAACGCCAACGCGCATTTGGTGGGGCGCTTGGCGTGCTCGTGCTGGCTTTTGGCCTCACTTATCACTTTTTTCCGGAAATCTTCCACGTCAGCCCGGAGGAAGTGGCCAATCCGCCTTCGCCCGTCACCGGCGGCCTGACGCACGCCACCCCGGCTCGGGCGAGCAGCGTGCCGCCTACGGCGCAGGAGGAGCTCAATGCCGGTCCGCCGCTGACCTTGGCGCCGACCGCCGTTATCGCCTCGCGCCTCAATCGCGCCCACATTCCCTTGCCCGAGCAGCTGACGGCCGATCCGCCGGAGGTGCGCGCGCTGATCGAGCGGGCCGGCAAGGCCTTCCTGGCGGGGCAGGTGGCTGGCGACAAGAACAGTGCGGCCGCTCTGTATCAGCAGGCGATCAAGCTCAAGCCGGACAGTCGCGCCGCCGTGCAGGGCCTGGACCAGGTGCGCACCCACTTGATTGCCGAGATCACCCAGGACATCGCCATCGGCGACTCCGAAGCGGCCGGTACCTTGCTGGATAACCTCAAGGCCCTGCCGAACACGGCCAGCGACGTGGCGCCGCTCGAAGCCAGCATGAAGACGCTGATCACGGTGCGCCCGATGCTGGCTCAGGCGGCCGATCTGCTGCAACAAGGGCATGGCGACAAGCCCAGCGGGGACGATGCGCTGGATCTCTATCGCCAGGTGCAGAAGCTCGATCCGGAAAACGCCGTTGCTGCGCAAGGCATTCTGCAGGTGCAACGCGTGGTGCTCGATCGCGCGTTGGCCGCGGTGGCGCAAAACGATTTTTCCGGCGCGGAAGCCGCCATCGACGAAGCGCAATCGATCCAGCCCAGCTCTCCGCAATTGCAGGATGTGCGCGGTCAGGTCGACAACATCCGCCAGCAACGCGCAACCGGCGTGCTGGCGCAGGCGCGTTCCGCACTGGATGCGGGCAATATTGCGCTGGCCAAGCAATTGGCGGGGCAGGCGCAGTCGATCAGTCCCACGTTGGCCGGCATCGAGGCTTTCGAGGAGCAGCTCACCAATGCGCGGCTATACGCCAACTACAAGCCCGGGCAGGTGTTCACCGATCGCTTCGTGGACATGACCGGGCAATCGCCCACCATGCTGGTGGTGCCCACCGGCAACTTCATGATGGGTGCGCCGGATGGAGAAGAAGGGCGTACCGATGCGCAGACGCCGCAGCATCAGGTCACCATCGACAAGGGCTTTGCGCTGTCGCAAACGGACATCACCGTTGGTCAGTTCCGCGAGTTTGTGCGGGCGAGCGGCTACAAGCCCGATTCGGTGACCGGAGGCGGCGCGAGCGTCTATGACGAACGCACGGGCGTGATGCGCGACGATTCCAGCGCCACCTGGGAAGACGATTACGCCGGCCACGCCGCCGCGAACAATCTGCCGGTGGTGAATATTTCCTGGAACGACGCCAATGCCTACGTGCAGTGGCTCAGCCAGCGCACCGGCAAGAAGTATCGGCTGCCCAGCGAGTCGGAATTCGAGTACGCGTTGCGCGCCGGCAGCACCACGCGCTACTGGTGGGGCAAAGGCGCGCCGGCCACCAAGGTGGAAAACCTCACCGGTTCGCTGGATCGCTCGCCCAGCGGGCGACGCTGGAGCCACTCGTTCCACGGCTATGGCGATGGCTATTGGGGCCCGGCGCCGGTGATGAGTTTCTCGCCCAACGCCTTCGGCTTGTTCGACATGGACGGCAACGTCTCCGAGTGGATGACCGACTGCTGGCACGACAATTACATCCGCGCACCGGTGGACGGCAGCGCCTGGGTGAACCCGGGATGTTCGGTGCGCGTGGTGCGCGGCGGTTCGTGGGGCAGCTCGCCGGAGCAGGCCAATTCCGCGTATCGGCAAGGTGCGGATGCGAGCGTTCGCAGCGGGCGCGTGGGCTTCCGCATTCTGCGCGAGCTCTGAGTTCGCCGGCCGCCGCTCTTTGCTGAAGATGCTTTGAGCATGCAAAGAATCGGACGACGCCGATTCACCGCGCAGAAAAATTGAAAGACAATTTCCGCCGGCGTGGATGCCTCACCTCGTCCATGTTTCGATGAACGACCGGCCATTTCGGCCGGTTTTTCATTCCTGTTTGCAACTCATCGATGATGGAGCATCGATTCCGATGGCGTTCGACCACCTGATTACCGACATCCTGTTCGGTTTTACCGGCCTGATCAGCATCATCAATCCGATCGGCATGGCCTTCGTTTTTCTGGAGCGCACGCAATCGCTGACCAACGCGGAGCGTGCGCAGCTGGCGAAAAAAGTCGCGACGAATATTTTCTTTGCCTTGATCGTGATCTTTTTCGCCGGCGCGCCGGTACTCAATTTCTTCGGTATCTCGATGGAGGCGCTGCGCATCGGCGGCGGCTTCGCGGTAGCCGTGGCGGGTTGGCACATGTTGAACCAGCCGGATGTACCGGCCAGCGAGACGCCGCCGCCGGGCGGCGACCTGCGCAGCCTCATGGCGAGCGCCTTCTTTCCGTTCGCCGTGCCGCTGACCGTGGGGCCCGGAACGATCGCGGCGGCCATCGCACTGCATGCCAACCGGCCAAGTGCGTGGAGCGATTACCTCGTTACAGCGGCCATTTCGTTGTCAGTGGCTGCGCTGGTGGCTGGCGTCATCTGGCAAATCTACAGCCGGGCCACGCTGCTGGCGCGCTATCTGGGCCCGGAGGGCACCAAGGTGGCCATGCGCGTATCGGCGTTGCTGTTGTTGTGCGTCGGCGTGCAAATCATGCTCACCGGCATCTCGGCGTTCCTGCAATCGATTGCGTTGCACGGTGCCTGAGGCAGGGTCGCCCCAAACGACAAACCCGGCTTTCGCCGGGTTTCGCAAGACAACAAAAAAGCCGCATCGCGCGGCTTTTAAGTGGTGCCCAGAAGAGGACTCGAACCTCCACGGTTTTACCCGCTAGTACCTGAAACTAGTGCGTCTACCAATTCCGCCACCTGGGCAGGTGTCGCTTCGACTTTCGGTCTGTGCGAGCCGCGTAGAGTAGGCATAGTCAGAGGGGTTGTCAACTATTTCTTCGCAGTTCGCATGACGAGGGTGCGATTTGAGATGGGCGTGCGTCCAAACCGTTCATCTGATGGTGCATCGAGGCGATACTTAGCGCATGACCAAAAAACACAGTCCAGGTAAGGATAAGGCGCCGCGCAAGACGGCCAAGACCACCAAGGCGCGTACGGCTGAGCCGAAAACCCCGCGCCGAAGCCGCGCGGCAGCCGCCGAAGCGTCCGCGGTGCCCCAGCGGCAGGATCCCTTTGCCAAACGGGAGGCCGAGCGCTACGAGCGGCCGATCCCCAGCCGCGAGGCGATCCTCGCCTTGCTGGAAGAACGCGGCGAGCTGCTCACCGAGGCGCGCGTCGCCGAAGCGCTGGAGCTCTACGACGAATACAGCATCACCGCGTTGTCCAAGCGTCTCAACGCCATGGTGCGCGATGGGCAACTGCTGCTCGGTCGCCGCGGCGGCTACGCGCCGGCGCGCAAGCTGGACTTGATTCCCGGTGTGGTGCTGGCCAACGCGGAAGGCTACGGCTTCCTGCGGCCGGACGAAGGTGGCGAAGACCTTTACCTGTCGCCGTATCAGATGCGCAGCGTGATGCATGGCGATCGCGTGCTGGCCAGCGTGGTGGGTGTGGATCGCCGCGGACGCCGGCAGGGGGCGATCGTCGAGGTGCTGCAACGCCGGTCGCCGCGCCTGGTGGGACGCGTGGTAATCGACAACGGCGTCACCGTGGTGGTACCGGACGACCGCCGCTTGCACCAGGACGTGATGATTCCGCCGGGCAAGGAACAAGGCGCCCGCTCCGGCCAGATCGTGGTGGTGGAGATCACCGACCCGCCCACGGCGCACCGCGGTCCGCTCGGCGCGATCCGCGCGGTGCTGGGCGAGCGACTGCAGCCGTCCCTGCTGGTAGAGATGGCGATCGCCAGCCACGACCTGCCGCACGAATGGCCGCAAGAAGTGTTGCGCGAAGCGGCGCAGATCGAACCGGAAGTGACCGCCGCCGAGCGCGAAGGCCGCACCGACCTGCGCAAGCTGCCGCTGGTCACCATCGACGGCGCCGATGCGCGCGACTTCGACGATGCCGTCTACGCCGAACCCAGGCGCGGCGGCGGCTGGCGGCTGGTGGTGGCGATTGCCGACGTGTCGCATTACGTGCGCGTGGGCACGGGGCTGGACAAGGAAGCCTACGAGCGCAGCACCTCCACGTATTTCCCAGGCTTCGTCGTGCCGATGCTGCCGGAGACCCTGTCTAACGGCATCTGCTCGCTCAACCCGAAGGTGGAACGCCTTTGCATGGTCTGCGACATGCAGGTCGGCGCCGATGGCGAGGTGGTGAAGTCGAAGTTCTATGAAGCCGTCATGCGCTCGCATGCGCGCCTGACTTACGACAAGGTGTGGCAGGCCATCGGGTTGAACGATGCCGACGCCCGTCACGAAGTGGCCGATGTCTTGCCGCAGTTGGAAAACCTGCATGCCCTGTACAAGGCGATGGCCGAGCAACGCCACCGCCGGGGCGCCATCGATTTTGAAACGCCGGAAGTGAAATTTCGCCTCGACCAGACCGGCGAGGTGCAGACGGTCGGTGCGACCGAGCGCAACGATGCGCACAAACTGATCGAGGAATGCATGATCGCCGCCAACGTACAGGCGGCGCTGTTCCTGGAAAAGCGCAAGATTCCGGCGCTCTATCGTGCGCACGAGCCTCCGCCGGCCGAGAAATATGAAGATCTGCAGCAGTTCCTGCGCGAATTCAAATTGCGCATGCCGCCGCTGGAAGACGTCACTCCCGGCGACTTTGCCGACGTGTTGCGCATGGTGCAGGATCGCCCGGAACGCGCGCTGATCCAGTCGGTGCTGTTGCGCGCGCAAAGCATGGCGGCTTACCAGCCCGACAATCGCGGCCACTTCGGTTTGGCGCTGAGTGCGTATGCGCACTTCACTTCGCCGATCCGCCGCTATCCCGATCTGCTGGTGCACCGGGCGATTCGTTACGCACTGGCGGGCGGCAAGCCATCCGCTTACACCTATACCGACGTTGCCATGGCAGCGATGGCCGTGCATTGCTCGCAACGCGAGCGCCGCGCCGAAGAGGCCGAGCGCGACGTCGACGAGCGCTTCCGCTGTGCGTGGATGGCCAAGCACGTCGGCGAGGAGTTCGACGGTACGGTGACAGGAGTGACGTCCTTCGGCTTGTTTGTCGAGCTGGACGAGTCGAAGGTTTCCGGCCTCGTGCACATCAGCCAGTTGTCCAACGACTACTACCATTTCGATCCGGTGCGCCATCTGTTGAAAGGCGAGCGCACCGGTTTGCAGTTCCGTTTGGGCGATCACGTGCGCGTGCAGGTGCTGCGCGCCAGCCTGGAAGACCGCAAGATCGACTTCCGCCTGGTGCCGCCCGGCAAGAAAAGCGCATCGGAAGCTGCGCCGACGGCCAAGCGCTACGACTACGGTGCCTCCGGCGAACGTTACTCGCTGCCGCCCGGCCAGCGTCCATTGCCGTCGCTGCCGCCGGTACCGGGGCGCGATCGCGGAGCCAAGCATGGCGATGCGGCGCCATCCCGCAAGACATCCGCGAAAGGCGCTGCCGTCGGCAAGCGCAAGAGCACGCAAGCGGCCGGCAATGCCGGTGGCAAGGCCAAGAAAGGCGCGCCTAAGGGCCGCGCACCGAAATCGAAAGGTAAACGATGAGCGAGAGTTGGATTGTCGGGATCAACCCGGTCGAAGGTGCACTGAGCAATGATGCTGAGCGCGTGCGCGAGGTGCTGGTGGAAAACGGCCAGCGCAATCCGCGCGTGCACGAATTGGCCGAGCGCGCCAAGTCGCTGAAAATTCCGGTGCATCACCGACCGCGCGAACAGCTGGAGAAGCTGGCGGGCGAGGCACGCCATCAAGGCATCGTCGCCCTGTATCAGGCGCCGCCGCTGGCCGGTGAAAACGATCTGCCGGAGCTGTTGGAAAAAGCCGGCAATGATGCGCTGGTGCTGGTGCTCGATGGCGTCACCGATCCGCACAACCTCGGCGCCTGTTTGCGCAGCGCCGCGGCGGCCAACGTGACCGCGGTGATCGTGCCCAAGGACCGTGCCGTGGGTTTGACCCCGGTCGTGCGCCGCGCGTCGGCCGGCGGTGCCGATCGCGTGCCGCTGGTGGCCGCGACCAATCTTGCGCGCGCCTTGCGTGCGCTCAAGGATGCCGGTGTATGGATCACTGGTCTGGCCGGCGATACCGAGCAATCGCTCTACGACATCGACCTGAAAGGTCCGGTGGCGCTGGTATTGGGCAGCGAAGGCGAGGGCATTCGCCGGCTGACTCGCGAAACGTGCGACTTCGTGGCAAAAATTCCCATGCCGGGCACGATGGAAAGCTTGAACGTATCGGTGGCTACCGGCATCGTTCTGTTCGAAGCCTTGCGTCAAAGGAGTGCGCGATGACTTTCTATTGGCATGACTGGGCCGGTTATATCGGCGTGGTACTGGTACTGCTGGCCTTCCTGCTGTTGCAGGCACACAAGCTGCACGGCAACGGGCTCGTTTTTCAGTTGATGAACGTATTCGGCGCGATCGGCGTGATGCTGTCGCTGCTGTTCGGTGCCTTCAATGCTGCGGCGTTCTTCATGCAACTGGCGTGGTTGCTGATCGGCGTTTACGGTATCGGGCGCGGCATGCGTCTGCGTCGCGAAGGGCGTGCCGCACCATAACCCCGCCTAAACGCGTTGTTTGGTTCACTCGCCGCGGAACCCCATCTCGGAGCAGATGGCTTTTGCTCCGCGCGTGTACGCTCGGTGATTGCCATGGCAGCAGGGACGACCCTGCATGCCTCAATCCCTCGCGGGGACGACCCTGCACATCGATGCAAGGAGTTGTCCCATGGCGTGGATCTATCTGGTATTTGCCGGCGTTTTCGAAATCGGCTGGGCCATCGGCCTGAAATACAGCGAAGGCTTTTCCCGTTTGTGGCCGAGCGTAGCCACGTTGGCGGCGATGGCGGTCAGCATCACTTTGCTGGCGTTGGCGGCCAGGCAGTTGCCGATCGGTACGGCCTACGCGGTGTGGACCGGCATCGGCGCCGTCGGTGCAGTGGTACTGGGCATGGCCTTGTTCAATGATCCGGCCACGCCCATGCGATTGCTGTGCGTGGGCTTGATCCTGGCGGGCATCATCGGCTTGAAGCTGACGGCTGGCGCGTGACGGTGGTCTGGCCGGCCATCTTGCCGTCGTGCCAGCGCTGGATGGTGTAGCTGTGCATCGTTGCGTCGGTGGCCGGTGTTACGTCGGTCACCAGCAGCAGGTCGCCGATGGAATGGGTTTTGTCGATTTCCATTCCGTCGGCAAGCGTTGCCGGTGCAGCCCACTTCTCCCCGGAAACTTGCATGAAGACGAAAGCGCTGGGCTGGGGTTTCCAGCTGAGCAGGTGCAGTTCATAAGCGACGAATTCCTGCACGGCGATACGGCGGCTTGGCAGCCCTGGTGTGCTCGCCAACTGCTCGGCGAATTGCAGTGCGCGGTCTTCGTCGTCGATACCGTGCAACGCCCACGCAACCAGCGGGCAGGCGGTTGCGCTGGTTTGGCCATCCCGTAGCGTCTGGGCGAACTGCTGCAACAGTTCGTCCGGTGCATACGCGTGCAGACGATATGTGTTCGGCAGGTAGTAGCCGTAGTAATTCCGCTGGAGCGTCTCACGCACAACCGGCAACAGCGTGCCGCCATAGTCTTCGGGCGAGGCGACTACCGGCAGCGTCGCCTGGCTGCATGAAGAAAGGCCGCGTACGTAGGCAGCCGATGCGCGCCAGGGCTCGTTGGTCGGCAGCAGGCGTCCGCGGATCAGCACGAAGAGCTGCGAGCCCACCAGCACGATCGCGGCGAGAGCCAGCCATTGGCCGAGCCGCGTTTCGGTGCGCGGCCCGGCCACGTCGTAGGCGCGCCCAATC
This sequence comes from Dyella mobilis, assembly GCF_016904945.1. GTDB lineage: Bacteria > Pseudomonadota > Gammaproteobacteria > Xanthomonadales > Rhodanobacteraceae > Dyella_B > Dyella_B mobilis. The sequence goes on along the minus strand of NZ_JADIKF010000040.1, from coordinate 459,394 downwards.
AGGAACCAGCCAAACGGCGCGCAGACCAGCACGTTGCGGTAGGAAAACGAAGGGGTGACGAGTACGGATACGGCAATGCCGCCGACGATTACGCCCAGCAGCACGAACCAACTCAAGCCCGTGATCCAACGAATGGAATCATCCGTTCGTTCGACGGGCACCTGGGTACGCCGCGAATGGTGCAGCCAAAGCCCCAGCAACATCGCCGCGATCACGATTGCGCATTGCCGGTTGATCAGGTTGAACAGCGTGCGATGCAGTTGCGAGAGAAAGAACTTCGGTTTGTTGTTGAACCACGAGCCGGAAAAATCGTGGCTGTAGCCGGCATGCGCCATCGGCCACAGGAGGCCCACATACAAGCCGAGTATCAGCAGGCCCGATCCGATCAGGGCGATGCGCAGCGGCCAGCTGCGCGCGGTGAGGATCAGGTAAAACAGCAGCATGCCAACGGTCAGCAGCATGTAGGCATGCGTCTGGCTGCCGGCCACGCCAAGCAGGGTCAATCCCGCCCAATACCCCCAGGGAAAACCGGCGCTGCTGCGCGAGCGACGCCGCAGGCCGATGGCCGTGGCAAGCAGAGCGACGGATAGCACTTCGCAGAGCGCATAGTCGCGGGCATTCTGGGCCTGCACGAACCAGTACATCGAAGTGGTTGCCGCGGCGCAGGCAAACGCGATGGCGGCAGGTGTCAGCCGGCGGCGCGTGCAAGCGACAAACAGACCGATGGCGGCAACGGCCAGCAAGGCGCTGGGGAGTCGCACGGCGACTTCGCCGGTGCCGGCCAACTGGACCCATCCGTAGAGCAGGAAGTCATACAGCGGCGGGTGCACGTCCGACAGCATGCGCCGGAACACGCCGGCAAGACCGTCGTGATGGTCGATCAACTGCAAGGTGAACAGCTCGTCGGCCCAGAAGCTGTTATTGGAGAGGCCGATGAAGGCGAACACGCAACCCGACAATGCGATCAAGGCGTACAGCGCCCCAGGCCAAGTAATGCGGCGGTCTTGGGTGCGGTGCTCCACGGATGGACGGGTATTCAATGTACGGATTCCTGTTCGCGGCGCCCGCCTCGTATGCATCTGGCGAGATGGGCGGGAAGGGGGAACAGTACGCGACGTGCCCCGCAACGAAAAGGCCCGGACGAATCGCCCGGGCCTGGAAGAATCAACGGCGGTATCAGTTTTCGAAAGAACGCGCGGAGGCGATCATTCGTCCCGGTTGCCCAGCTTCACCGGTTCCGGGCTGGAGGTAAGGTCGCGCTTGTCGCGTTGTGCGTTGAGCGGCTCACCCTTCACCTGGAACCACACGTTCTCGGCGATGTTGGTGGCGTGGTCGCCGATGCGCTCGATGTTCTTGGCCATGAACAGCAGATGCGTGCACGGCGTGATCACGCGCGGGTCTTCCATCATGTAGGTAAGCAGTTGGCGGAAGTAGCCGGTATAGGCTTCGTCCAGCTGCACGTCGTCCTGCCACACCTTGTAGGCGAGTTCGGCGTCGCGGTCGCGGTAGGCGCGCAGTACTTCGCGTACTTCCTCGGCAGCCAGCTCGGCCAGGTGTGCCAGGCCGCCGGTCGGGGTAAGCGGTGCAGCCATGGACAGTGGGATGGAGCGCTTGGCGACGTTGGCGGCGTAGTCGCCGATGCGCTCGATGTCCGCGGCAATGCGCAGGGCGGCGAAGACGTTGCGCAGGTCGCCGGCGATCGGCGCGCGCAGTGCCAGCAGACGCACCACGTCGTGGCTGATTTCCTGTTCGAGCTGGTCGATCGCTTCGTCGTTGAGCACCACGTGCTGGGCAGCGCGTTCATCGCGACGGTCGACCACGTCGATGGCGGCTTCCAGCTGGCTCACCGCCAGCTCGCCCATGCGAACCAGCTCGCCGGTGAGGCGAATCAGCTCGTCGTCGTAGCTCTTGATGATGTGTTCCTTGCTGCTGCCGCTCATGGGTGGTGCCTCGTTGTGGTTGATGGGGGAGGGCGCTTTGCGCCGTTAGCCAAATCTGCCGGTGATGTAGTCTTCGGTCTGCTTCTTGCCGGGCTTGGTGAAGATTTTTTCGGTGTTGTCGAACTCGATCAGCTCGCCCAGGTACATGAAGGCGGTGCGATCGGAACAGCGCGCCGCCTGCTGCATATTGTGGGTGACGATTACGATGGTGTACTCGTGCTTGAGCTCTTCCACCAACTGCTCGATGCGGCCGGTGGCGATCGGATCGAGCGCGGAGGTGGGTTCGTCCAGCAGCAGCACTTCCGGACGCAGCGCGATGCCGCGTGCGATGCACAGGCGTTGCTGCTGGCCGCCGGACAGGCCCAGCGCGCTCTGCTTGAGCTTGTCTTTCACCTCATCCCACAGCGCTGCGCTGCGCAGCGCCTGCTCGACGCGGATCTCCATGTCGGCGCGCGACAGCCTCTCGTGGTGGCGGATGCCGTAGGCCACATTTTCGAAGATGGTCATCGGGAACGGCACCGGCTTCTGGAACACCATGCCGACCTTGGTGCGCAGGCGGTTCATGGAATAGCTCGGGTCGAGGATATTCTCGCCGTCGAGCTCGATCGAACCCTTGGCTTCGAGCTTGGGATAGATCGCATAGATGCGGTTGAAGATGCGCAGCAAGGTGGACTTGCCGCAGCCGGACGGCCCGATGATCGCAGTGACCTGCTTCTCCGGGATATCCATGTTGATGCCTTTCAGCGCATGGTAGCCATGATAGTAAAAGTGCACGTCGCGCACCTTGATCTTGGCTGGCGTTGCGGCGCCGGTCAGCGGGGCCGCGGCAGCGGCGGCGAGGTCATTCATAACTCACCTTTTTGCGCGAAAACATGATGCGGGTCAGCAGGCTCAGTGCCAGCACGAACAGGGTGATCAACAGCGCGCCGGCCCAGGCGATCGCATGCAGCGCCGGATTCGGATCGTTGGTGTACTGATAGATCGTCACCGGCATGCTGGCCATTTTGTCCAGGGGATGCGCGGTCATGAAGTTGTTGCCGAAAGCCGTGAAAAGCAGCGGCGCGGTTTCGCCGGCCAGGCGTGCCAGCGCCAGCAGCACGCCGGTGAGAATGCCGGAGAAGGCCGCGCGCATCAGCACCTGCATGGTGAGCTTCCACTGCGGAATGCCCAGCGAAAGGGCTGCTTCGCGCAACGTACCCGGCACCAGTTGCAGCATTTCGTCGGTGGTGCGCACGATCACCGGCAGGCCGATCAGCGCCAGTGCCACGCTGCCGGCGAAGCCGGAGAACGAAATGGCGCCGTTGGTGAGGTTGGACATGGGCAGCACGACGATCACGTACACGAACAGGCCGAGCACGATCGACGGCGCCGACAGCAGAATGTCGTTGAGGAAGCGGATCGATGCGCCCAGGCGCGTGGAGCTGGCGTATTCGGCCAGGTACGTGCCGGCCAGCACGCCGATCGGCGCGCAGATCATCAGCGCCATCAGGTCCATGATCAGGCTGCCGACAATGGCGTTGGACAGGCCGCCCTGGTCGGCATAGGCGGTGATCTTGGTGAACAGCGTCGGGGTGATCGCGGAGATGCCGTTCTCAAGAGTGATCCACAGGATCCACACCAGAAAGATCAGGCCGAGCAGGGTGGCGCAGCCACTCAGCACCAGCGCAACGATGTTGGTGATGCGGCGGCGGGCGTAGACGGCGGACATCAGCGGCCCTCCTTGCGTGCCAGCTGGCGCAGCATCAGGCGTGCGATCAGCAGCACGATGAAGGTGACCACGAACAGCAGGAAGCCGAGTGCGATCAAGGCGGAGCGATGCAACCCGACCGCTTCGTTGAATTCGTTGGCGATGCTGGAGGAGATCGACGTGCCCGGCATCAGCAGCGACGAGGTGATGTTGTAGGAGTTGCCCAGCACGAAGGTCACCGCCATGGTTTCGCCGAGCGCGCGGCCCAGCCCCAGGAAAATGCCGCCGATCACCGCCGAGCGGGTATACGGCAGCACGATGTCCCACACCACTTCCCAGGTGGTGGAACCGAGTGCGTAGGAGGATTCCTTGAGGCGCGCCGGAACCGTCTGGAACACTTCGCGCATCACCGAGGAGATGAACGGCAGGATCATCACCGCCAGCACGATGCCCGCCGTCAGCAGGCCAAGGCCAAGCGGAGGTCCGTGGAACAGGGCGCCGATGACCGGGATGTTGCCCAGCGTGTCGTTGAGCCACGGTTCGATGCCGGCCATGAACGGGACGAACACGAACAGGCCCCACATGCCGTAGATGATCGAAGGAATGCCGGCCAGCAGTTCAATGGCCGTGGCGACCGGACCGCGCATCCAGTTGGGTGCGATCTCGGTGAGAAAAAGCGCGACGCCGAAACTGACCGGAACGGCCAGCACCAAGGCGATCAGCGAAGTTACCAGCGTGCCGGCGATCGGCGCCAGCGCACCATATTGGTCTTCGACCGGGTTCCAGTCGGCGCTGAACAGGAATTTGAAGCCGTCCTTGAACAGCACGTCGCGACCGCCCCACAAGGTGGAGAGTGCGGCACCGAGCAACGCCGCCAGCACCAGCAGTGCGCAGGTGCGCAACAGGATGCGGAAGATGAAATCGTGTCGGGCATCGGCGCGCGAACGGTGTTCGGTATCACGGGCGAGCGGTTCGGCGCTTGTCGCTTGCATGCTGAGGGCGTTTCCGCGGGTGGTTTCATCAATCATGACGACGCGCGCAACGGATCGTTGCGCGCGTCGCAGGGTCTAATGCTACGGACTGTTTCGCAACAGAGCGCAGCTTACATCTTGTATTCGCTGGACCAGTACTGCTCGATCTGCTGCACCAGCGAAGCGGGGAGCGGCACATAGTTGAGCGTGCGTGCGGCATCCTGGCCGCTGCCGTAGGCGTACTTGAAGAAGTCGAAGGCGACCTTGGTGTTGGCGGCGTTCTTCGGCGTCTTGTACATGATCACCCACGAGGTGGCGGTGATCGGCCATGCCTGGGCGCCCGGGGCATTGGTCATCAGCACGTTGAAGTCCTTCGCGCTCTTCCAGTCAGCCGTATCGGCTGCGGCCTGGAAGGTGGCGGTGGTGGGCTCCACGACGTTGCCGGCCGCGTTCTTCATCTTCGCGTAGCCGAGCTTGTTGGTCACGGCGTAGGCGTATTCCACGTAGCCGATCGAGTTCGGGATCTGGTGGATATAGGCCGAGACGCCTTCGTTGCCCTTGCCGCCGATACCGGCCGGCCACTGCACGGCGGTGCCTTCACCGACCTTGCTCTTCCATTCGGGGCTGATCTTGGACAGATAGTCGGTGAAGTTGAAGCTGGTGCCCGAACCATCCGAACGATGCACCACGGTGATGCGCGAGCTCGGCAGGTGCACGCTCGGGTTGAGCTTGACGATGGCCGGGTCGTTCCAGGTGGTGATCTTGCCCAGATAGATGTCGGCCAGGGTCGAACCGTCCAGCACCAGCGCGCCCGGGGCGACGCCGGCGATGTTGAAGGCCGGCACGATGCCGCCGATCACGTCCGGGAACTGGCCGAGGCCGAACTTGGCGAGGTCTTCAGCCTTCAGCGGCATGTCGGACGCACCGAAATCGACGGTGCCGGCCTTGATCTGCGCAATGCCGCCGCCCGAACCGATCGACTGGTAGTTGATGTGGTTGCCGGTCTTCTCGGCATAGGCCGCCGACCACTTGGAGATGACCGGATACACGAAGCTGGAGCCGGCACCGGTGATGTCGGTGGCCTGGGCCGTCATACCGAACATCGACGCAGCGATCGCGAAGGCGAGCGTGCCGAGGCGGGACGGAAGTTTGAATGAGGTCAACACAGAGGCTCCTTTGGGAGGGTTAGCGGCAAGTGAACGTCTTGATTGCCGCTATTGCAGAGGCTGCGTGTTGCAATGAGATGAGATGAATGTTGCGGTTTGATGACAGTCGCAAATTCTTGAGGCCGTCAGGGCGGCAGCATCGCGCCCACGCGCTCCAGTTCCAGCACTTCCAGCGTCCGTAAACGATTGACGATACGGCAGAAAAGCAGGGCAGTACGCTCCGCGTCGTAGACCGCCGAATGGGCTTCGCGCGAATCGAAGGTGAAACCGGCAGCCAGCACCGCCTTGCTCAGCACGGTCTGCCCGTAGGCCAGTCCGCTCAGCGTGGCGGTGTCGAAGCAACTGAACGGATGAAAGGGATTGCGCTTGTGGGCAACGCGGCGCACCGCGGCGTTGAGAAAGCCCAGATCGAAAGCGGCATTGTGGCCGACGAGGACCGCGCGCTGGCAGTCGTTCTGTTTTACGGCCACGCGCACGGCCTGAAAGATGTGGTCAAGCGCAGAGCGTTCGTCCAGTGCGCCACGCAGTGGATTGCCTGGATCGATGCCGGTGATTTCCAGCGCCCGCGGATCGATGTTGGCGCCTTCGAAGGGTTCCACGTGGGTGGACACGGCAGGGTGGGGGTAGAGATTCCCTTCCTGATCCATGCCGACGGCGACTGCGGCGATTTCCAGCAGCGCATCGCGCTCGGAGTCGAAGCCACCGGTTTCCACGTCCACGATGACAGGCAGGAAGCCGCGGAAACGTTCGGCCATTCGGGCCGCGAGACTGTTGTTGAGTTGCTCCATCGGGGAAGCATACATAGAGCGGGGAACGGGGAACAGGGAACGGGGAACGTTTAGGTTGTTGGGGGCTGAGGCGTTTCGCTTCGCGGGGAACGTGTGTTGAAAAAAGCTGGATGACGGGTGTGCAGGTGGGATGCTCTTCCCTGTTCCCCGTTCCCCGTTCCCCGTTCCCCGTTCCCCGTTCCCCGTTCCCCGTTCCCCGTTCCCCGTTCCCCGTTGATGACGACCCACGTGTCTTGTCGTCGTTCTGTCACATAACATCCATCTAACGGTAAAGCTCCCGCCCGATGATGCGCGCATCCCGTCGGCCCTCCAGGGGAAATCTCGAGGACCGGTGGATTCATCAATAAAGCGGAGACATTACATGCGTTCCAAGATGCTCACGGTGGCCATTGCTGCCGGTTTGGGCTTGACCAGCGTTACCGCTGTGTCTGCTCAGGCTACCTCCAAGAAAGTCACCGTCAGCGCCGCTGAACTGGCGCAGATGAAGGCCGAGATCGCAGCACTGGAGCAGAAGGTTTCGGATCTGGAGTCGCAGTCGGCCGCACAGACGCAGGCACAGGCTCAGACGGCCCAGGCCGTGCAGACCACGCAGGCGCAGGTTCAGGCTACGCAGGCTCAAGTGGTGCAGGCTCAGCAGCAGGCTTCGACCAAGCTTGGCGACACCTTGGGCGGCTCCGGCGGCGTGAAGTGGACCTTCGGCGGCTTCCTCGCGGCTGAATCGGCGTACCGTTCGCGCGACACGGGCGATGACGTGGCCACCAAGTTCACGGCCATTCCGTTCCAGGGCGGCACCAGCAGCGCGCCGATCAACACCACCAGCGGCGCCACCACCAGCTACCCGGTGACCAACGCCAAGAACGACCAGTTCCTGTACAGCGCTCGCCAGAGCCGCCTGACCATCAAGGCGGAAGGCGACATCAACGACTCCACGCACGTCACCGGCTACTACGAGACTGACTTCCTCGGTGGCGCCCAGACTGCCAACATGAACGAGAGCAACTCGTTCAACATGCGCGTCCGCCAGTTGTGGACGTCGATCGATTGGAACGACCTGGGCCTGCACGCATTGGCCGGCCAGGCCTGGTCGCTGCTGACGCTGGACAGCGTCGGTATCACCCCGGGCAAGGAAGTGCTGCCTCCCACCATCGACGCTCAGTACGCCGTGGGCTTCACCTGGGCTCGCCAGACCCAGCTGCGCCTCGTGAAGGACTGGGACAAGATGTGGTGGTTGGGTATCTCGGTGGAAAATCCGCAGACCGCCGGCGTTGGCGCCGTGGCGGGTCCGGGCACCAAGGGCTACTCGGCGACGACCGCGACGATCGGTGCCGGCAGCCTGTATGACTCGCTCAACTCGGTGTCCCTCAACAGCGTTCCGGACGTGCTCGTGAAGTTCGCGGCCGATCCGGGTTGGGGTCACTACGAACTGTTCGGCATCTCGCGTGAATTCACCACCCGCGTCACGCCGACCACCGCCAATGGCGGCCCCGGCGCGACCAGCAACGCGACCGCGCACGGCGGCGGCTTTGGTATCGGCATGCTGTTGCCGCTGGTTCCGAAGGTGCTGGATCTGCAGGTTTCGGGCATGGCCGGCAAGGGCATTGGCCGTTACGGCACGGCTGGCTTGAACGACATTACGTACAACCCGAACGGCGGCCCGCATCCGCTGAAGGAAAACATGGCGCTGGCCACGTTGACCTGGCATGCCACCGACGCCCTCGACGTGTACGCCGCTGGCGGCCGCGAGCAGCAGGACAGCTACGTAACCAACGGCGCGAACGGCAAGGCGTTCGGCTACGGTTCGCCGCTGCTCGGCTACAACAACAGCGACTGCCTGGTCTACGGTTCGGCTTCCGATTGCACGGGTCAGACCCGTCAGGTTTCCGAGCAGACGATCGGCTTCTGGTGGAAGTTCTACCAGGGCAAGTTCGGCAAGGTGCAGTTCGGTACACAGTTCTCGCATGCTTCGCGCCAGCTGTTTGTCGACAGCAAGGGCAATGCACCGAGCGCTTCGGACAACATGTTCTTCACCAGCTTGCGCTACTACCCGTTCTAATCGGCTGGAAGCAAAGAGCTGGACTGGTTATCAGAAGGGAGTTCGACCTAGGGATGGAAAAACGGCGGGCCTATGCCCGCCGTTTGCTTTTTGCATTTCCCCGAAATGTGGGCGGCAATGTGAATGGATGATCAGCATTGCGATCGTCATTCGTGCAGTTTCGACTTGCGGCGCAGCACGCAATTCCGATAGCTTTACCCGCATGTTTTTGCGCAGCCGCTCTCGTTCCGTCTTCACTATGCTGTGCGCGTTCGTCGCGCTGTGGCTGGCGAGTGGCTGTATCACCGGGGTGCAGGCGCGAGCGAATGCACCCGCGCAGGGCATCGAGTTATCGGTGACGCTAGATGCCGGCAGTGCTTCCGCGCATAGCGGCTGGCAACCTGTTTCCGTTGAAGTTCCGGCCAGCCATGGCGTTGCGCTCGTCGACGACGATGCCGACGAAGAAATGGCCTTGCTTTCGGCTGCGCACGTCCATCTGGACTATCTCCCTTCGCGTGCTCCACGAGGCGTGAGCGCTTCGCCGCGCCCAGCGCCAGCCGCAGCCTTGTTGCGTCCTCCGCGCATCGCCTGATGCGCTCGGCGGCCTGCCAGCCGCCCGTCTTTCGATTCAAACGACAAGCGTATTGCGCACGCCCGGCGCACGTCGGCATGCACGCGCTTGCGGCATCGCATTCCTAATTTGAACGGCGGCCCGAACCGCCGCGACATCTTGCATCGTGAGGTTTTCCATGAAACGTCTGATTCGTGGTTTCGAACATTTTCGTGAACAGGTCTTTCCGCATCAGCGCGACGTGTTCCAGAAGCTGGCGTCCGGCCAGAGTCCCAGCATCATGTTCATCACCTGCGCCGATTCGCGCGTGATGCCCGAACTGATGTTCACCACTCAGCCGGGCGAATTGTTCGTCTACCGCAATATTGGCAACATCGTGCCGCCTTATGCCCAGCACGTAAGCGGCGTGGTAGCGGCCATCGAATACGCAGTAAGGGTGCTGAAGGTGGAGCACATCGTGATCTGCGGCCACTCCGATTGCGGCGCGATGAAGGCGTTGCGCAAGCCGGAGCTGGTGCAGAGCATGCCGTCGGTCGCGGCATGGTTGAAGCATGCCGACGTAGCACGCTACGTCGTGGAGCAGAACAGCGTCGGCTTGTCGGATGAGGAATGCGTGGCGTGTCTCACCCGCGAGAACGTCGTGGGCCAGCTTGAACATCTGCGCACCCTGCCGGCGGTCGCCGCGGCCCTTGCCAGCGGCAGCCTGAGCATTCATGGCTGGGTGTACGACATCGCCCATGCGGAACTGCAGGCATTTGATGCGCAACGAGGTTGCTTCGTGCTGATCGAGCCGGGCAACGATGAATTGCCCGAAGCTACCCCGCACGTGCGCTTTGCCACGGCCGTGGCTTCGGCTGCATGAGGAGTGCATCGTGATACGAGGATATTTTTCGCAAGGCCTGTTCGGCCGTGACTTGCTCGGTTCGATCGTGGTGTTCCTGGTGGCGTTGCCCTTGTGCATGGGCATCGCGATCGCGTCGGGGATGCCGCCGGCAGCCGGCCTGATCACCGGCATCGTCGGCGGCATCGTGGTGGGGGCGATCTGCGGATCGCCCTTGCAGGTCAGCGGGCCTGCCGCGGGCCTGGCCGTGTTGGTATTCGAGCTGGTGCGCGAGCACGGTGTGGCCGCGCTAGGGCCGGTGGTGGCGCTCGCCGGACTGATCCAGGTCGTTGCCGGCCTGAGCCGGCTCGGCGTGTGGTTCCGCATGATTTCGCCGGCCGTGGTGGCCGGCATGCTGTCGGGTATCGGCATCCTGATCGTTGCATCCCAATTGCACGTATTGATCGATGCCGTCCCCAAGGCGCGCGGACTGGAAAATTTTGCCGCGCTGCCGGCCGCGTTGCATGACGCAATCAGCGGCGGAGGCGGGAATCTGGCGGCTTTGCTGGTGGGCGTCAGTACCATCGCGATCATGCTCGCCTGGGAAAAGTTGCGCCCGGCATCGTTGCGCTTCGTGCCCGGTGCCTTGCTTGCCGTGGTCGCGGTCACGGCAGCGGTGCAATGGCTGGGCACGAGCGTGAACAAGGTGGAGGTGCCATCGAATCTTTGGGCGACCGTAACGTTGCCGGCGTTCGATAGCCTGGGCGGCTTGCTGCAGCCGTACACGTTGGTGGCTGCCTTCACCTTTGCCTTGATCGCGAGTGCGGAAACGTTGCTGTCGGCGGCAGCCGTCGATCGTATGCACAGCGGCGTGCGCACTCGCTACGATCGTGAACTGGCAGCGCAAGGCGTGGGCAACCTGATCTGCGGCGTACTGGGTGCTTTGCCGATGACCGGCGTGATCGTGCGCAGCGCGGCGAATGTGCAGGCAGGATCCGCGACGCGCGTGGCAACCATCCTGCACGGCGGCTGGATCCTCGTGTTTGCGACGCTGTTGCCGTGGCTGATGCGCATGACGCCGGTGGCGTGCCTCGCCGGCATCCTGGTCTATACCGGCATCAAGATGGTGAACCTCAAGCAGATAAAAAGCCTGGCCGTCTATGGCCGCGGCACCGCGCTGATCTATGTGGCCACGACACTGGCCATCGTGGCGACGGATTTGCTGGCCGGCGTGCTGATCGGTTTTGCTCTGTCGCTGTTGCGGCTGGCGATTCAATCGTCGCGGCTGAAAGTGGGCCTGGACGCGCACCATGAGTCGGGCACTCAGTTGCTGCAACTCGACGGTTCCGCCACCTTCCTAAAGGTGCCTGCATTGGCACGAACGCTGGAACGCGTGCCGCCCAATACGCGGGTATTGCTCGAAGTGGATCGCCTTCGTCACGTCGATCAAGCATGCCTGGAATTGCTGACCGACTGGGGGCGCAATGCGCCGGTACGCGGCTGCGAGCTGGTGGTGGATTGGCACGCGCTGCACCGGCGCGTTGAGGGTGTGCGCAAGGCAGCCTAGCGAGCTGTCGCGCTGTCTCATTTCGCCGTCCCGGAGCAGGCCGGGGCGGCGTTTTTTTATGGGATGAAAAAATAGAAGTCGCCGACTCCTTCGCGTCGCGACGGGTTATTTTTCCGGCGTCTTGTCTTTATATCGGCACAGATCCCTGATCACGCATTGCGGGCAATCGGGCTTGCGCGCCTTGCATACATAGCGGCCGTGCAGGATCAGCCAATGATGCGCGTCCTGCTTGAATTCCGCCGGGATGACCTTTTCCAGTTTGTCCTCGACCGCGCGCACATCCTTGCCCGGCGCCAGCCCGGTGCGGTTTGCAACGCGAAAGATGTGCGTGTCCACGGCAATCGTCGGATGGCCGAAGGCGGTGTTGAGCACCACGTTGGCGGTCTTGCGGCCGACACCCGGCAGGGCTTCCAATGCTTCGCGGGTGTCCGGCACGTTGCCGTCGTATTGATCGACCAGGATGCGGCACAGCGCCATGACGTTCTTGGCCTTGGCATTGAACAGGCCGATCGTGCTGATGTAGCGCTTGAGCTTTTCTTCGCCCAGGTCGAGGATCGCCTGCGCCGTATTGGCAACGGGGTAGAGCTTGCGGGTGGCCTTGTTGACGCCGACGTCGGTGGCCTGGGCGGAAAGCACCACGGCCACCAGCAATTCGAAGGGCGTGGTGTAGGCCAATTCGGTGGTGGGGTGCGGATTGAGCTCGCGCAGGCGGGTGAACAGGTCGACGACGTCCGCTTTCTTCACGCTTTGGGTTCCTGTTTTTTGGCGCGTGCGCGTGCCAGTGCATCGAGCACGCTTTGGCTGGAGCCTTGCGCGTGCACCTGTGCTTTGCGTGTCGCCAGTTCGGCTTCGCGCTGGGTTTGCTGGGCGGCCAAGCGTGCTTCGCGACGCACGAAGTGCTGGCGTGCGGCGTCCACGTGCGCCGGATCGTCGGCCTGTGCCGGCGACATGGGTTCGAGCACGATGCAGTCGACTGGACAGGCCGGCACGCAGCGCTCGCAACCGGTGCAGTCGTCGGCGATCACGGTATGCATCAGTTTGTTGGCGCCGACGATCGCATCGACCGGGCAGACCTGGATGCATTTGGTGCAGCCGATGCAATCGGCTTCGACGATGCGAGCGAGCGTGCGCGGCTTTTCGACGCCGTTGTCCGGGTTCAATGGCAGCGGTGCGCGGCCGAGCAGGGCGGCGAGTTTGGCAATGCCTTCGCTGCCGCCCGGAGGGCATTGGTTGATCTGGGCTTCGCCGTTGGCGACGGCTTCCGCGTAGGGGCGGCAGCCGTGGTAGCCGCATTGCTCGCACTGCGTTTGCGGAAGCAATGCGTCAATGCGGTCAGTGAGCGAAGTGGTCACAGCCGCACCTGCTCCCTCTCCCCTCGGGGGAGAGGGCTGGGGTGAGGGGGTGTTCTGGCAGTGATCTCCACGGTCACCTGAGGCATTCGATCGCAGTCTTTAAATCTTTCGCGAGGTTGGCCCCTCACCCCAACCCTCTCCCCCGAGGGGAGAGGGAGTAAATACATCAACGTACGGTGGCGCCCGGCTTCGCTCCCTGGTCGGCGTCGAGCAGGAACAGGTCGCTGCCGCCGTCGCCGGCCGAAAGAATCATGCCTTCGGACAGGCCGAAGCGCATCTTGCGCGGAGCCAGGTTGGCGATGAACACCACGTTGCGGCCGATCAGCTTTTCCGGTTCGCCGTAGGCGGCGCGAATGCCGGAGAAGATCTGGCGCTTGCCCAGCGGGCCGGCGTCCAGTTCGAAACGCAGCAGCTTGTCCGAGCCGTCGATGAACTCGCAGGCGAGCACTTTGCCCACGCGCAGGTCGAGCTTGGCGAAATCGTCGATACCGATGACGGCGGCATCTTGCGTGGCGGTGGCGGCAGTGTTTTCGGTCATGGGCTTGCTGTCTTTCTTGGCAGGTTTCTTGGTATTGGTTTCAGCTTCTGGCGCGGCGCCCAGCGATTCCTTCGAGGCTTCGACCATCGCTTCGATGCGCTTGGGATCGATGCGCGAAAGCAACGGTTCGAATGCCTGGATACTGTGGTTGTGCAGCGTTGCCGTGGCGGCATCGAAGTCGGCGATGGGAGCAGCCAGGAATTGCTCGGCTGCTTCCACCGTCGCCGGCAGCACCGGCTTGAGCAGGCCGCCGAGCAGGCGGAAGGCCGCCAGCGAGAACGAGCACACCTGGTGCAGTTCCTCGCGCTGGCTTTCGTTCTTTGCCATCAACCACGGCGCCTTTGTGGCGATGTGGCCGTTGACCAGGTCGGCGATCAGCACGAAACGGCGCATGGCCTCGGCGAACTCACCGCTTTCATACAGCGCCGGCACGCCTTCGTAATGCGAGATCAGCACGCGCCACAGTTCGTTCTGCTCTGCCGAGAACTGCGCGGCCAGGCGGCCGTCGAAAAACTTGTGCACGAAGCCCGCGGTGCGGCTGGCAATGTTTACCCACTTGCCGACCAGGTGCGAGTTGACGCGCTCTTCGAAGGCTTTCAGGTCCAGGTCCACGTCCACCGGCGTGTCGCTCAGCATGGTGGCGAAGTAGTAGCGCAGGAATTCCGGATGCAGTCCGGCGTCCAGGTAGGTGCGGGCCTGGATGAAGGTGCCGCGCGACTTGGACATCTTCGCGCCGTTCACGGTGAGATAGCCGTTGACGTGCAGTGCGGTCGGTGTGCGCATTTGCGCACCGTGCAGCATGGCGGGCCAGAACAGGCCGTGGAAATTGATGATGTCTTTGCCGATGAAGTGATGCATTTCGGCTTCGCTGTCCGCCGACAGGAAGGCATCGAACTTCAGCCCGGTCTTGTTGCACAGGTTGAGGAAGCTCGCCAGATAACCCACCGGCGCATCCAGCCACACATAGAAGAACTTGCCTGGGGCGTCGGGAATGGGAAAGCCGAAGTAGGGCGCGTCGCGGGAGATGTCCCAATCCTTCAGGCCGCCGTCCAGCCACTCCTTCAATTTCGCCACCACGCCCGGGTTGGCGACCGGCGCACCCTTGGTCAGCTTGCCGCCGAACCAGTCGCGCAGTAGCGATTCGAACTTGCTCAGTTCGAAGAAGTAATGTTCCGAATCGCGCAGCACCGGGGTAGCTCCCGATACCACCGAATACGGGTTGATCAGGTCGGTAGGAGCGTAAGTGGCGCCGCAGTTTTCGCAGTTGTCGCCATATTGATCGGGGGTGCCGCACTTCGGGCAGGTGCCCTTGATGTAGCGATCCGGCAGGAACATCTGCTTGTCCGGATCGAACAGCTGCTGGATGTCGCGCTTGGCGATATAGCCGTTGTCGCGCAGGCGCGCATAGATCAGCGACGCCAGCTCGCGGTTCTCGTCCGAGTGCGTGGTGTGGTAGTTGTCGTAGCTGAAGTGGAAGTCGGCAAAGTCGGCTTCGTGGCCGGCACGGATGCCCTTGATAAAGGCCTCCGGCGACAGGCCGGCTTTTTCGGCGGCCAGCATGATCGGCGTGCCGTGTGCGTCATCCGCGGCGACGAAATGCACTTCGCTGCCCATCATCCGCTGCGCACGAACCCAGATATCGGTCTGGATATAGCCCAGCATGTGGCCCAGGTGCAGCGGGCCGTTGGCATAGGGCAGGGCATGGGTGACGAGTAGGCGTCGGCTCATGGATCGCGGATGCTCCAGGTGGGCCGTGCATTATGGCACGCGGCGTCGGCTGTGCTTGGCGAAGGACTGCACGGCCGGGCGGATGCCGATTTGCACGTTTGTGCACGTTTATGTATATTTATTCGTGTTGTATGCAAGGCAGGCGACACGTGAAAACGACTTACGAATCCGCGGCTGTCGGCGGGAGCATCGCTTCGCTCTCCGCTGCGCGCTGGTCGACGCGGCTGATCTTTCTGGTTTCAGGCATGTCCATGTCGGCGTGGGCGCCGATGGTGCCGTACGTCAAGGCTCGTCTGCAGTTGGACGATGGGCAGTTGGGTACGGCGCTGCTGGCATTCGGCGGCGGCTCCATGCTGTCGATGCCTTTTGTGGGCTGGCTGACCCACCGGTTCGGCAGCCGCACGGTGATCGTGGCCGCCGGCTTGTCGATGTGCCTGGCATTGCCGGCGCTTGCGCAGGTGTCCGACATCACGATGCTGATGGCGACACTGTTTTATTTCGGAGTGATGCTGGGCGCCGTGGACGTGGCCATGAATGCCTACGCCGTCGAAGTGGAGCACCGAAGCAACGATCGGCTGATGTCCGGGTTCCACGGTCTTTTCAGCGTGGGCGGCTTGTCGGGAGCGGTTGTGCTGAGTGCCTTGCTGGCGCTGGGCCTGGGCCTGACCGGTGCCGCCATCGCGATTGCCGTCACCCTCGCGTCGATCGTGCTGTGCCTGCGTAACGGGTTGCGTGGCGAGGCATTCCCGGTCGACGCCGATACCGCCCCGGAGAAAAGCCGGCTCAGCATGCCGCACGCACGCGCGTGGTTGCTGGGCCTGATGTGTTTTGCGAGTTTTCTCGCCGAAGGATCGATGCTGGATTGGAGTGCAGTGTTCCTGCGCGACATACGCGGCATGGCACCGGCGTCGGCCGGCGTGGGTTATGCCTGCTTTTCGGTGGCGATGGCGATGGGGCGGTTTTCCGGCGATCGCCTGATTGCGCGTCGTGGCCCTGCATGGGCGGTGCGCGTGGGGGCGGGGCTTGCGGTGGCGGGTTTTCTGCTGCTGGCGTGCATACCGCTGACCTTGGCGGCGTTGTCGGGTTTCGTGCTGATCGGGCTTGGCGCCTCCAATATTGTGCCGGTGATGTTCAGCGCCGCCGGACGCCTCGCCGGCACGCCGCCAGCGGTGGCCATCGCTACCGCCACCACGCTGGGCTACGTGGGTCTGCTGAGCGGTCCGGCCTTGATCGGTTTCGTGGCGCGCGCCAGCAGCCTGCCCGCGGCTTTCGTCGCGGTGGCAGGATTGCTGGTGCTGGTAGGTTTGTCGGCGAGGGTGGTGCGATGACGGGTGTTGATACGGTCATTTTCGATCTCGGGAACGTGCTGATCGGCTGGGATCCGCGGCATCTGTATCGCCGGCTGATCGACGATGAAGCACAGATGGAATGGTTCCTGCGCGAAGTGTGCAGCAGCGAATGGAACGAACGTCAGGATGCGGGGCGTCCATGGGCCGAAGCCACGGCATTGCTGCGCGCGCAATTCCCCGAGCACGCCGACTGGATTGATGCGTATCACCTGCGCTGGCAGGAAACGCTGCTTGGCCCGATCGAAGGCAGCGTGACGCTGCTGGCGGAGCTGAAGGCGCGTGGAGTGCGCCTGCTGGCGCTTACCAACTGGTCGCACGAGACCTTTCCGATCGCACGACGGCTTTACCCGTTTCTGCAATGGTTCGAAGGCATCGTGGTGTCGGGCGAGGAGCAGTTGGTGAAACCCGATCCGCGGATCTATCGACGCTTGCTGGAGCGCTACGCGGTCGAGCCGGCGTCGGCGCTCTACATCGATGACTCCGCTCGCAACGTGGCAACCGCCGAAGCATTGGGCATGCGCGGCTGGTGGTTTCGCGACCCGCCAGGCTTGCGCCGTCATTTGGTGGAACTCGGCTTGCTGGAACGTCACGCGCAGGTGGCGAACGATGGTTAAGTCAGCCCCTCCCGCCGACGATCGCAACGTACTGCCGGAAGAGCGGCAGCAGCGGATCCTTGCACGGTTGCGCAGCGAAGGGCGCGTCGTGGCAGTCGAGCTTGCCGAGGTGTTCGAAGTATCGGAGGACTCGATCCGGCGCGACCTGCGTGAACTGGCAGCACGCGGCCTGTGCAAACGCGTATACGGCGGTGCGCTGCTGCCTGCGGTGACGCTGACGCCACTCAAGCAGCGGCGCACCGAGCATCCTCTGCGCAAGCAGGCGCTTGCACGCCAGGCCGTTGGCCTGGTGAAACCGGGGCAAACGCTGTTGATCGATGCGGGCACCACCAACGCCGCCATCGCTGCGGCATTGCCGGCGGGCAGCGGGCTCAGCGTCATCACCAATGCTCCGCACATTGCGCAATTGCTGTTGGATCGCGAGGGGTTCGAGGTGCTGCTGATCGGCGGCCGCATCAGCGCTTCGATCGGCGGCGCCGTGGGTACGCAAGCGGTGGAGCAGGTACGAAGGCTGCGCGCGGATCTGTGTTTTCCCGGTGCCTGCGCCATCGATGCCGCACGTGGCTTGTGGGGTTTCGACAGCGAAGAATCGCTGTTCAAGCGCGCCATGATCGAAGCCAGCGACGAAACCGTGGTCGTGGCTACCGATGACAAACTGGGTGCCGTGGCCACCTACCAGGTGGCTGAGCTCGCACGCGTTCAACACCTGGTGGTCGAGCATTCGGCCGACCGCGCCACGCGCGCGGCGTTCTCCGTGCATGGCGTGCTGGTGCATCGTGCGGACGCTGTGCCGGGTTGATGATCGGCGGCACGACGACTCCATCCGTGGAGTCGAAGCGCACTTTTGTCAGTGTGTTGACGTGCCGTCGCTGACGGTACGTCGCTTGCCTCTTATGGGCTGGTGATGGTGAGCGTCACCGGTCCGGCCAGCTCGGTGTAGCCGTTGTCATAGCAGTACCAGACGCTATAAGTGCCAGGGGCGAGGCTGGAGGTGTCGAAGGTCACCGTGCCGCTGCCGTTCGGTGTCGCCTGCCAGGTGGCCGACGAACCGTTGCCCGGGCTGCTGCCTGCCGCGTAGATGCCGATCCAGTTGGTGGCATTGAGCTGGCTGGCCGGCGTGGCGTAGTCGAAATGCACATAGGTGCCCTGGCTCACGCTGGGCATGCTGCTGGTCAGCACGGGTGTGCTGGTCGCCGTGCCGGCGATGAAGGCATCATTGATCGGTTGCGCGTATTGATCGTTCTGCGTAAGCGGAGCGAGACCCAGCGCATTTTCGACGGTGCGGCCGGTGCTGTAGTGGTTGTAGCTCACGTTACTGACAGTGCCCGACTGCACCGTTCCCGGAGAGCCGATCAGGATGGTGGCGAGATGGTTGCCGGTTTCCGACGCCGATTCGTCCCAGGTCAGCACGATCAGCGATTTCTGCTCCGTCCACGCCGGCGAATTCATGATCGGCTGCAGGGTTTGCTGCAGCCAGCCGTTCTGCACTTGCAGGCTGGTGGACGAACCGTCGCCGGAGGATTCGCCGTCGTAGTAGTCGTCCGCAGCTATCCAGGCGAAGTTGGGCGTGGTCGCGGCCGATTGCAGATCGGTGGTCAACTGCGTGGTGTCGAACAGGTGCGCCGCGCAGCGCGTGGGGTTGGAGGCGATATCGGTGAAGTTGATGAAGGGCGCGTCGTCCGGCTCGTAGTAGCTGTCGTTGTTGTTGCTGGTGTTGCAGGGTGTGCCCATGCCTTGCTCGTAGGCTTTCCAGGTTTTTCCTGCGGCTTCCAGTTCATCGCCGATGTTCTGCGCGGTGACGTGGATGTTCGGGTAATAGACCGCGCCCTGCACGAAGGTATTGCCGCCGGCGATCGCCAGGTAGTTTTCGTCGCTGGGGTGATAAACACCGCTGTAGTTGTCCAGCAGCACACCCTGGTTGGCGAGGCTGTTGATGAACGGCGCATCGGTGGTATCGCCGATCACCTGGCTGTAGTCGGTGTTTTCCATCATCACCACGAAGACGTGGTCGAAGGCCGGCACGCTGGAAGCGGGCGCCTGCAAAGTAGGCGCAGTGACCGGGGTGGATAGCGTCAGCGAGAGGTTGTCGGCATAACCGATGTTGTAGGACGCGCTGGTATCGGTAAATTGCAGCAGCACCGAAATCGAGCGCGTGCCGGCGGGTACGTTGCCGGTGGCCGTTTTTGCGACGAAGCCGCTCTCGTCGCTGCGCGCCGAGGCGTTGACGCCGGCCAGCTGCGCCGAGGTACCGAGCGGATGGCCGTTTGCATCCAGGAAGGTGGCCGTGACCACGGCCTGGCCGTTGTAGACGGTGTAACCGCCAAGCCAGCCCGACAGGTCATAAGTGACGTGGCCGCCATCGATGGCCGTGGCCGCGCTCGAGACATCCACATTCTGGCGCAACGCCGAATCGCCGTAAGGACCGTCGGCGATGAATGCATTGCCGCCGGAGCCGCCGGCCGGTTTGTTGAAACTTGCGATGCTGTAGCAGACGATCGACGGGCTGCCTTGGGTCACCGTCCAGCCCGGCACGGTGTTGACCGCCGACCAGTCGGCGGTGCAAGTGCCCGATTCGCCATTGCCATCCATCAGCAGATTGCCGCTGTCGGCAGCAAATGCCGTTGACGCAAGCAAGCCGCCAAGACACGCGGCCGCCAGTGTTCCCAACAGCATCGATTCACGCTTAGTGCGCATACGCATACTCCCTCCGCCCCAGGTTGGTTGTGAAAGGGCGGAAAGATGCAGCGTGCTGATTGCTGGGGCACGACGATTAGATGACAGTGCAGGCCCGCACGTGCGAAATGCGATGGCACGCGTTGCGAGAAGTGCGACGCGTGCGTGAGTGCTGCGTGAAATGCACGGATTGGTGAAGACGTCGCGCAGACATCCGTGATGTGTGGCTGCGTGTCATGTGCATCACGGATGTCGCAATGTTATCGATTGCAACGCGGCTGATTGCATCGACGATCGATGGCAACGATATCGATATCGTTGCAGAAGCTTACTGCTGGCGGATCCAGATTTGACTACGGCCGAGCAGCGCGAATCCCACGTAGCCGTGCACGTCCAGTTTCTGTCCGCCATCGGCCATGCTCAGTTTCACCTTGTAGACGGTGCCGCTTTGCGGGTCGAGGATCTTGCCGCCGTCCCAGGTGTCGCCATCGGCGCGTACGCCCCACATGATGGTCATGCCTTCGATGGGCTGGTCTTTCTTGTCGCCATCGCATTTCTTGCAGACCGGATGCGGGCCGTCGTCGGAAATCAGAACCTGTTGCACTTTGCCTTGCAGCTCGCCGCCGTTGTCGGTGATCTGGATGATCGATTTCACCTTGCCGGTCTTGTCGTCGACCTGCTGCCAGGTACCCACCGGCGTATCGTTGGCCGCGGCCCAGGCGATTGCCGAGCTCAGCAGCAGGCACGCTGCCAGGGCGAAATGAGGCAGACCCGGTTTCGACAGGTATTTCATCGTGAAGCACTCCCTACGTTGGCGTATGGAGAGCCTGCCCAGCCGCCCAGGGCGGGGTCAAGCTGCAATGCGCAAAGTCGTGTCGTTCACATTTGCGCCGAACGCGAGGCCCAGGCGCATCGGCATACGCGCGGGTACTGGCATAATTGACGACCTCCCCAGCCAAGCCTTTCTTCCATGACGCAGGCGAATGAAGCTCTGGTACGCCGGATTCTCGGCGACCTCATCGATAGCCACACCGGCGGCCCGCTGGCCGACGCCATTCGCGCGGTGGGCGTGGATGGCGCCAGGGTTTCGGTGGATATCCAGCTTGGCTACCCGGCAGCCGGAGCGGCAGAAGCTCTGGCGGCGCAGGCAAAGCAGGCGCTGGAAGCCGACCCGACGATCGACGCGGCGGCCGTGTCCATCGGCAGCCGCATTCACGCACACAAAGTGCAGGGCACCCTGGCGCCCCTGGGCAACGTAAAAAACATCATCGCCGTGGCGTCGGGCAAGGGCGGGGTGGGCAAGTCGACGGTGTCCGCCAATCTGGCCCTGGCGCTGGCTGCGGAAGGCGCCAAGGTCGGCATTCTGGATGCCGATATCTATGGCCCCAGCCAGCCGCGCATGCTGGGCATTCAAGGGCGGCCCGAGTCGCCCGACGGCAAAAGCATCACGCCGATGAGTGCGCACGGCTTGCAGGCGATGTCGATCGGTTTTCTGGTGGATGAGGAAACGCCGATGATCTGGCGCGGCCCGATGGTCACCCAGGCCATGATGCAACTGCTCGGCGATACCCGCTGGGACATGCTCGATTATTTGATCGTCGACCTGCCGCCGGGTACCGGCGACATCCAGCTCACGCTGTCGCAGAAGGTGCCGGTGGCGGGTGCGGTGATCGTTACCACGCCGCAGGACATCGCGCTGCTCGACGCGCGCAAGGCGCTAAAGATGTTCGAGAAGGTGGATGTGCCGGTGCTGGGCATCGTGGAAAACATGGCCACTCACGTGTGCACGAACTGCGGGCACGAAGAACACATCTTCGGTGCGGGCGGCGGCGAGCGCATGGCCGAGCAATACCACGTGCCTCATCTGGGTTCGCTGCCGCTGGACATCCGCATTCGCGAGCAGGCCGATGGCGGCACGCCGACGGTAGCCGCCATGCCGGATTCCGATCTCGCGGCACGTTACCGAGAGATCGCCCGCAACACGGCCGGCCGGCTTTCGCGCCAATCGCGCAACAAGTCGCTGGGGCTGGGCAAGATCGTGGTGCA
The DNA here is from genome assembly GCF_016904945.1 of Dyella mobilis. Classification (GTDB taxonomy): domain Bacteria; phylum Pseudomonadota; class Gammaproteobacteria; order Xanthomonadales; family Rhodanobacteraceae; genus Dyella_B; species Dyella_B mobilis. Next base: position 437,552 of record NZ_JADIKF010000040.1, on the reverse strand, counting down.
GGGCACCCCGGCCACGTGAGCCGCGTGCGGCAGGTACTGTGCCTGAGTGGGAGTCTGCGCCAGGTTTCCTCCAATACCGCCGCGTTGCTGGCGGCGAAGGAACTCTCGCCGGCAACGCTGTCGCTCAGGCTTTATGAAGGGCTTGCCGCGTTGCCGCTGTTCAATCCCGACGCGGAGGGCGGCGAACTGCCCGTTCCCGTACAGCAGTTGCGCAATGTGGTCGGATGCAGCGACGCGTTGTTGATCGCCTGCCCGGAATACGCGCACGGTGTGCCCGGGGCGTTCAAGAACCTGCTCGACTGGCTGGTCGGCAGCCTGGAATTTCCAGGCAAGCCGGTGCTGTTGCTCAACGCCTCCGCGCGCGGCTCGCACCATGCGCAAGATGCGCTGTGCGAGGTCCTGCGCACCATGTCCGCACGGCTGCTGGCGCCAGAGCCGCTGGGGGTGGCCTTGCCGGGCGCCGGCTGCACCCCGGCGCAGGTCCTTGCGGATCCGCAGCGGTGTCTGGAACTGCGCACGGTGCTTGCCTGTCTCAGCGCGAACCTGGACGGCGCCTAGCCGACTGGCACAGGGGCTGCCAGACCATGTATTTTTAATCCTTTGCGCCCGGGGGAACCTGGCGCACACCCCGAATCACCGGAGTCCGCGTGAGCATCAAATCCGACAAGTGGATCCGCCGCATGGTGGAGCAGCAAGGCATGATCGAGCCGTACGAGCCCGGCCAGGTGAAGCTGCGCGACGGCAACAAGCTGGTGTCCTACGGCACATCCAGTTACGGCTACGACGTACGCTGCGCGCGCGAGTTCAAGATCTTCACCAATATCAATTCCACCATTGTCGATCCCAAAGCTTTCGACCCGACCAGTTTCGTGGACGTGCAGGCGGACGTCTGCATCATTCCGCCCAATTCCTTTGCGCTGGCCCGCACGGTGGAATATTTCCGCATTCCGCGCCAGGTGCTGACGGTGTGCCTGGGCAAGAGCACCTATGCGCGCTGCGGCATCATCGTCAACGTGACGCCGCTGGAACCGGAGTGGGAAGGCCACGTGACGCTGGAGTTCTCCAACACCACCCCGCTGCCCGCCAAGATCTATGCCAACGAAGGCGTGGCCCAGATGCTGTTTTTCGAGTCCGACGAGGAGTGCGAAACCAGCTACCGGGATCGCGGCGGCAAGTACCAGGGCCAGCAGGGCGTGACCTTGCCGCGGACCTGAACGCAGGGTTCAGCCACCTCATCCACCTTTCCGGCGCGGCGGTACACTTCGCTCGCCTCACCGAGACTATTCGCAGGAGATCCGCATGATCCGTTTTTCCACGTTGCCGAGCCGCGGCGCCGCCGTGCTTTTGATCGGCAGCCTGCTGGTGCTTGGCGGTTGCCATCGTGGCGCGAGCAAGGACAGCGTCCCGACCGCACAGACGCAAAGCCAGTTCGACATGACGATCAAGGCATACAAGAGCGGTCAGTTCCTGATCGACGGTGCCGTGCTCTCCGCGCTCGATGCCGGCAGCCACTTCGCCTATCTGAAAGACACCGGCCGTCTGCCCAAGACCGTGCTGCTGGTACCCAGCGACGATTCCAAGATCCGCAAGCAGCATTTGCAGTACATGGCGCGTCTGCAGCTCGATTACGGCTTCGTTGCCTACTATGACGATGGCGGCAAGCTGGCGCGCATCAATCCGGTGGAGACCAAGGCACGTGCGCTGGAGGACTATCACGCACCTGCCACCGGCACCAGCAGCGACACCAATAAGGATGCTGCCGGCACGCCTTATGGTGCCGCTGGCGGCGACCAATCGCAGTCCGGGCACTGATCCGGATTTCGCGTCACGTATCAAACGCCCGCACCATGCGGGCGTTTTTTTGCCTTCAGGCCGCGTGTGCAGCCAGTTGGTGCTGCAGTAGCGCTACCAGCGACTGCAGTTCGGCCTGCGTGTAAGGCTCTGCACGCCCGTGCCCCCACACGGGGCCGGGCCACGCGGCATCGCCCTCTTTGCGCGCGATCACGTGCACGTGCAATTGCCGCACGATATTCCCCAGCGCGCCGATGTTGAGCTTGTCGCAGGAAGCCACTTGGCGCAGCGCCGAGGCGGCAATGTTGATTTCCTGCCACAAGGTCTGCTGTGCTGCCATGGGCAGGTCCAGTATTTCCACCAGGCCGATACGGCGCGGCACGAGAATCAACCACGCATACCTGGCGTCGTTCATCAGCAGCACTTCGCACAGCGGCAGTGAGGTGACGTGCTGCGTGTCCGCTTCGAGACGCGGGTCGAGGGTGAAGTCGATAGCTCTCACGGGCGGGCCAGATACGTGTCGAAGAATGCCAGCGTACGTCGCCAGGCAAGGTGCGCACTGGCTTCGTGGTAATGGTTGGGGTCGATGTCCCGATTGAAGGCGTGTCCGGCGCCGGCGTACGTATGGACGTCCATTTGCGGGAGCCGCTCGCGATGCCTGGCAACGGCTTCCGGCGGAATGGAGGCATCTTCCTCGCCGAAATGGAAAATTACCGGAGCTTTGGGTTTTTCTTCCAGGAATGGCACGTTGCGCGCACCGTAATAGCTTACCGAAGGCAACCCTAGCCGGAGCGCCGAGAGCAGGGCCACCGTGCCGCCCCAGCAATAGCCCACTGTGCCGATCTTGCCTGCGGAAGCAATTGACTCAGCGGCGCTGGCCACGTCTTCCACGGCGCGCTCAAGTCCCAATTCCCCGACCAGTTGCCGTCCGCGCTGCATGCCGGCGTCGGTGTAATCGAGCTCGACGCCGGTTTCCAGGTGGTCGAAAAAGGCCGGTGCGACAGTGGTGTAGCCGGCGGCGGCAAACCGATCGGCTACGCTGCGAACGTGCGCGTTGACTCCGAAAATTTCCTGGATCACCACGATGCCGCCTTTGGGTTTGCCCACGGCTTCGGCCATGTAGGCACCGATGCACTGGGTGCCGCTGGTGGGGATGTTGATGTGATTGCCCATATCGCGATTTTGATCAAGGGGAAGCGATGATGCCGCGCGTGGAGAGAGTTTGCGTTGCACGCACCAGATCACGAAGATGAATCCGCCCGGTGGTTTCGCTCGGCGTAAATCTTTCCCTTGCTTGCCCTCGGAGGTAGTTGACGAGATGGATCACGATACACCCGTTTCGCGCCCGATCGAATTTCCCGTGCAGCAACAGCTCGAAGCCTATAACGCGCGCGATATCGATGCTTTCATGCAATGGTGGGCCGAGGATTGCCCATACTATGCGTTCCCCTCGCAACTGCTGGCCCATGGAACGGCACAGATTCGCGAGCGGCATCTTGCACGATTCCAGGAATCCAATCTGCGCGGGGAATTGCTTCACCGCAGTGTGGTCGGCAATCTCGTCGTGGACCACGAACGGGTAACGCGCACATTTGCCGAGGGGCCAGGGGAGGTCGAGGTGCTGGCGGTCTATGAAGTTTCGGAGGGAAAAATTGCCAAGGCCTGGTTCAAAATAGGTGCGCCGCGGCTGCATTCGGAGCGCTAGGTAGATTGGCGCTGTCCCGGGTGCCCCCGAGGTACTTGATATATACCGGGCGCTCCGGGGTACAAGTGATTTGCCTCAAGTCCTGGTGCCGCTTTTAATCCAATGTGTACACAATCGTTTTTGTATGGTCATGCGCCTGGGGGAGCATATGAGAAAGTTGGAGGCAGCATTTTTAGTGGCATCTCTCATGATTGCATCGTGTGCAAACGATACATCCAGGCCAATCAGCAGCGCTCAAGAATTAGTGCAGGCTGAAATTCTGACGTCTCAAGACTGCCTTACTACCATGTGGAAGAGGCTGCTTCCTTTGATGGCAAAAAATAACAGCTATATAAGCATCGAAGACATGGAGCAAGTGGCGGGTATAAAGATGCAGCACGTGGCCAAAGTGAGCCCGACTGACACCGTTGGCATTTACCAGCAACTGGTAAATCCATCGGTAGATGGCACTTTCTCGAGCCATCTTTCTCTTAAGGTAGAGAGGTATGAAGACAATCTCCCGCCTGACGAGATCTTTTCCACTTGGCGGGCCATGCAATGGCAACCGGGTTCCATTTCGGTGGTCGACCTTTCGTGCAGCTCCACACTTTCTGTAAAACAGGCTGAGAAAGATTTAACGGCGTTAGGTTTGCAGCCAGCGGGTACGTTGCACAAGGGAATCCAGCGTGCGGAGGTTTTCGTCAACGACTGGAATGAACAGGTTTATCTTTATTACACAATTCCCCTGATAGTTACTCCGCCGGTTGCCTCAATACGCATTGTCGGCCAAAAAATCCCCAGGAAGCCGCCGATCAAGTGGCCGGAGTGAGTTAAAAAACGAAGAGTGGAAAGATTCCGGATGGGCTTATTTGACCGGGCGCCGGTTATCGTCGCGCAGAGGAGTGAGAAGGGGCATTAGGTCCCGCAATCGAAGACTCTGGGCAGTTCGAGCGCAGTCTTGGGATTCCAGCTATAATTTGTGGTTTGTCAACCTTTTATGGTCCCCAGGTCATGTCCAAGGCCACCCAGAAAATCGGTTTCGTTTCACTCGGCTGCCCCAAGGCGCTGGTCGATTCCGAGCGCATCCTTACCCAGTTGAAGGTCGAGGGATACGAAATCGTGCCCAGCTACGGCGCGGCCGATGCGGTGGTGGTGAACACCTGCGGCTTCATCGACGCAGCCGTGCAGGAATCGCTCGATGCGATCGGCGAGGCGCTGCACGAGAACGGCAAGGTGATCGTCACCGGTTGTCTGGGCAAGCGCTCGGAGCTGATCCGCGAGTCGTATCCGGACGTGCTGGCCATCACCGGTCCGCAGGATTACGCCAGCGTGATGAACGCCGTGCATTCCGCTCTGCCGCCCAAGCGCAATCCGCTGCTGGACATCATTCCGGATACGGGTGTGAAGCTCACGCCCAAGCACTATGCCTATCTGAAGATTTCCGAAGGTTGCAATCATCGCTGCAGCTTCTGCATCATTCCTTCGATGCGCGGCGACCTGGTCTCGCGTCCGGTGGACGAGGTGCTGGTCGAAGCCGAAAAGCTGGTGAAAGGCGGCGTGAAGGAGCTGTTGGTGATCTCGCAGGACACCAGTGCCTACGGTGTGGACGTGAAATATGCCGAGCGTACGTGGCGGGAAAAGGCTTATCGCACGCGCATGACCGAGCTTTGCGAAGGTCTTTCCGAGCTTGGCGCCTGGACCCGGCTGCATTATGTGTACCCGTATCCGCACGTCGACGAGATCATGCCGCTGATGGCGGAAGGCAAGATCCTTCCGTATCTCGATATTCCGTTCCAGCACGCCAGTCCGCGCATCCTCAAATTGATGAAGCGTCCGGGCAATATCGACAAGACGCTCGAGCGCATCCAGAACTGGCGCAAGCTGGTGCCGGATCTCACGCTGCGCAGCACCTTCATCGTCGGCTTTCCGGGCGAAACCGATGCGGAATTCGAGGAGCTGCTCGACTTCCTGCGCGAGGCGGAATTGGATCGCGTGGGCGCTTTCACCTATTCGCCGGTGGACGGCGCCAAGGCGAACGAACTCCCTAATCCGGTTTCCGAAGAATTGAAGGAAGACCGCCTGGAGCAGTTCATGGCGGTGCAGGCGGAGATTTCCGCAGCCAAGCTGCAGCGCAAGATCGGCCGCACGATTAAGGTGCTGGTCGATCATGCCGGAGCGGATGGCGCCGTGGCGCGCTCGGCTGCCGACGCACCGGAAATCGACGGTGTCGTGCACATCGCCAACGGCCAGGCATTGAAGGCGGGCCAGTTCGTGGACGTGGTGGTCGAGTCGGCCGACGAGCACGACCTGCACGCCAGCCTGGTCAACTGATTGCGCACCAGCCGTGCGCTACGTTGCGCCAGCGCGAGAGGTGGTCGATCCGGCAGTCTTTGCGCTGGAGCCTCTGCGCGACTGGCATGCCTTTGGCGATTGGCTGCACGCTTCGGATTGGCCTTCGATTGAAGCGCTCAATGCGCGTTGGCCGCACGATGCCGGTGAGCGCTTCGTGGCCCAGACGCGCGAGCTGCTCGACGATGGCCTGCATTACGAAGAACGCATCGCAGGCCGTGGCCTGATTGCCACGCGCGAACAAAATTGGCACGACTTGTTCAACGCGATGATCTGGTTGCGCTATCCCGCCTTGAAGCGTGCGCTTAATCGACAGCAGGCGGCGGACGTTGCGCGTTTGGGTTCGCGCGAGCGTTCGCGTCCGCAATGCGCGCAGACGCATTTCGATGAGGCCGGCTTGATCGTAGTGTTGCGCGATCCAGAATTACTGGCGTTGTGGGATGCGCATCAATGGTACGAATTGTTCTGGCGTCAACGCGGCAAATGGCTAGACGGCTCGATCGCTCTGGCGGTGTTCGGGCATGCCCTGCTGGAGCATGCGCTGACGCCGGGCAAGTTGCTGGTCGGCAAGGCGCTGGTGGTTTTGGCGGGCGGCGAAGCGGGGATCGAGGATGCCGTGCGGCGTTGCGCCGATGAGATTGCAGCAGGGCATTTGCTGCGCGATCCGCAGGAGCTACGCCCCTTGCCATTGTCTGGTATTTCCGGCTGGCACGCAGAAAGTGCTGGCGAAGCCTTTCACCTGAGTGCTGCCTGCTACCAGCCTTTGCGCGAAGGCAGGTGTTATCCGGAGCCGTTGCGGATGCCGTGAGGGCTCACGATTTTGGTGGCACGTGCGAGACGAGGTTCTTCAAGATGTTCTCGTAGGCTTGCAGCTTTGCCGTAAGCGCACTTTCCGCGACCTGGTGCCTGGTCAGCAGATGGTCGAGGTGCGGCGCATACAAATCCGAGATATCGCGCATGGTCAACGCCGAATGTTCCAAGGCCGTCCAGTCGCTGCGTCCATGGGCCACGGCCAGGCAGTTTGCATAAAGCTCTGCCGTCAGCGAGGGCATGCCGTCGAATGATGGTTCGGTGCCGGAAAGGGGCGTGGCGACGTGGTGACGATGTTTCGTATGCAGGAAGGCATCGATGTCGGTCGCTGCTGTTTCTTCACTTCGGGGCCAGTGCAGCGAAAGCGCTTCGGATACGCCATGCAGCGTGCTGCGCCAATCGGCAAGCAACTGATCGTAGGTAATCAGTGCGCGGACGCAGCCGCGCGTTTCCAGTAGGGCTTCGGTAACGTAGTGGGACCACAGCAGGAAAACCGAGTCGCGCGGCCATTTTTCGCGTGTGTGCAGCGAATCGGCCACTTCCCTGGGGTCGCGTATGACGAGCAGGCATTGCACGGCATAGCCGGCCGACTGGAAGGCCTCCACCCAGGCCGGGGCGGTGAGGCACAGGCGCGGATCTTTTAAAGCGACCAGGCGATGCGGCGCGAATTCCTTCTGGATGACGGCCTGGATGCACGCCAGCATGTCCCGCCCCGGCGCTTGCATCAGCCAATCCGGCGGTAGCCGTCGTACGTCGAACCAGGTTCGTCCAAGAGCGTCCAGCAGATGGTGGTTCGCCTCCAGGGCATCGAAGTGTTCCCAGAAGCCCTCGGAGTTGCCCTGGCCGGGCAGCAGAATGTTTTTGCCGATGTGTGCGCCAAGCAGGTTGATGGCGCGGGTGACGGCGGAGGTTCCACTGCGATGCATGCCCAGAATGAGCAGGGCTCTGGGGCGTTGGGTGTGGCTTGTCATTTCCTGGGCAGCTTTCCCCGCGCGGGGTGGTCAACGTGTCAGTTTCGAGACAGTTTGCTTGAACGTATCGAAACCGGCTTGGTTGACGTGCGTGGGGTAGGCTGGCTCAGCCAGGGTATTCCACCCCGACGACGGCAAAGCGCGTTCGCCCGCCAGGCAGTTCGGCTTCGAACTCGTCGTCGAGCTTCTTTTTCATTACCGCGCGGGCCAGTGGCGAATCGACGCTGATCCAGCCGAGCTTGGCGTCGGTTTCGTCCGGGCCGACGATCCGGTAGCGCAGGCTGTCGCCGCTGTCGACGTTTTCCAGTTCGATGGTGGCGCCGAAGAAAACCGTTTCGCGATCCGTTGGCGCGCCTTCGGCCACTTTCAGCGAAGGGATGCGCTTGCTCAGGTAACGCACCCGGCGGTCGATTTCGCCCAACTGCTTCTTGCGATAGGTGTATTCCGCGTTTTCCGAGCGGTCGCCTTCGGCCGCCGCGGCGGCAAGCGCCTTGACCACCTCGGGACGAAGCACGTGCCAGAGATGGTCCAGCTCGCTCTTGAGCTTTTCGAAGCCTTCGCGCGTGATGATGGCGGTGGAGCGTGGGGCAGGCGGGCGCCAACGGGTCATGGCAGTAAGACGATTACCGACGATGGGAATAGGGGTGAAGTTTGCCGGGGCCACGTGCAGGGCCGCCAGCGGCCAGGCATTGTAGCGGGGTGGAAAGAAGTTGTTTGCGTTTGTCCGGCCCGCTATGGTTGCGCCTTCATTGCAGGTGTATCGCCGACATGCCGAACCACTCCGTTGCCCGTTCCCTTCGTCTGGTTTTTTTGGCCGCGGGGGTGACGCAACTGATTGGGTGTGCAGCATCTGGCAAGGTAGCCAAGCCGCCGTCGGCTTCCGTCAACGCGCTTTACGCGCAACTGGACCAGGCCAGCCAGGGCTATGAAACCGCGCTGCAGCAGACGCGTGCCGGCAATGCGCAGGCCGCGCAGAAAACCCTGGATACGGCGCTCGATCAGCTCAAGGATGCCTCGGCGCATTGCGGCACTACGCCCGGCTGCGATCCGCAGCGCTTCTTCTCCGTGTTCGACCATCTGCTGCGCCTGAAGGACGGCAGCTTTATCGGCGACGAAACGCCGAACGAGGGCGAAGGCGAGGATGTCGGTGCCGCACCGGTTGCCGGCCAAGCGGGAGCCGAAAACCTGCCGCAGGCCCAGCGCAGCGTCACCTTGCTGCGCGGCCACGCGCTTTCCGAGCTGATTGCCATGAACGGGCCGGTGAAGGCAGCGCTGGAAATGTGGCTTACCCAATGGCGCGGCAACCTGATGGATGCCTACGTCAATTACCAATACCTGCGCCAGGAAATGTGGCCGCAATATCAGCAGCAGGGGCTGCCGGAGGCGTTGCTGTTCGGCATCATGGCCAAGGAATCGGGCGGCAAGGTGCATGCAGTATCGCGCTCGGGGGCGGCGGGGCCGCTGCAATTCATGTACGCCACCGGGCTGCGTTTTGGCCTGGGCGATCAGGACGGTTTCGACACGCGTTTCGATCCGGCCGAGTCGGCGCGTGCCAACGCCGAGTACATGGACGAGCAGCTGAAGGTTTTCAACGACAATCTCGAATTGACCCTGGCCGCCTACAACGGTGGCGAAGGACGCATGAAGCGCCTGGTGGGCGAGGACACGTCGGTGAGCTTCTACGACCCGCGCATTTACGGACAGGTATCGCAGGAGACGCGCGACTACGTTCCCGCCGTGCTGGCGGCGGCTTGGCTGTTCCTGCACCCGGATAGCTACAACCTGCGCTTCCCCCGCGTGGATGGCCAATCCGGCAGCGTTACGCTGAAGCGTGCCACTTCGATTTCCGAACTCACGGTCTGCCTGGGTTCGGCCAACGATATGCCGGACGGTTGGTTCCGGACGTTGCGCAACCTCAATCCGCGGCTGGATCCGCAACAGGAACAGCCGGCAGGAGCGGTGCTGCAGGTGCCCAAGCAACTGGAGCAGGCGTATGCCGTGCGCTGCGTCAACGGCCCGTGGCCGATTCTCGCGGCAGACCTGCACAACGCCGTGGTGCCGGTGTTCCCGGATCCGCCGCCGGCTTCAGCCGATCCGGTGGTGCATTACACGGTGCGCAAGGGAGACACGCTTGCCAGCATTTTGCGCAAGCACAGCAACTGCTCCAGCGAGGGGGCGGTGGCCCGCATGAACAATCTCAAGTTCAATCACGTCAAGGCCGGGCAGGTGTTGAAACTGCCAAGTTGCCGCTGACCTAGGTTTCTTTACGCCGCGGCCCCTGAGCGCATCCACTGGGCCATCGCGTCCCGTTCGGCTCCGGCGTCGCGCAGTTCGCGCAGCACGCGCAACAACTGGCGATGCTGGGGCTGCAGGCTGGTGTACGGCGATTCCTTGGTTTCGTGGTAAGCCACGGCCAACCACAGCGCGATGCCGCGCAAGGCAACCTCCGCGTTGTCCGACTGGGCGCGGCTGAAGCCGATCTCGGTACCCTGGCCCCACGGCATGTAGCGCTGTTCCGGCGCGGTGCCGTAGAGGTGGGGGAATTCGCACTTGGAGGCCTGGCCGACTTCCCGCAAGGTCATGATGGCCAGCCGGGAGCGCGTGCGCACGGGCAGGGCGACGATGCTGCGTTCGATGAGCTGGAACTGGCGCTGCAGCTTGCGGGCGCGAGTCATCGCGATCAGGCGGGTGACAATCTGCATGAGACCCCTCGTCAGACAGTGCCGCACAAGCGCGCGGATTAGGCGCGGAGCATAGCGACGCTGAACGTAGGGATGCGCCGAAAACGTCACAAAATGACGACGAACGTCAAAATCTTGCATGTCAGGCCAGGCGAAAACGCCTTGGTGACGCGCTAAGTGTGACGCAGTTCACCTAATCGCTCGCCGACCTTGATGGGTTGCTGCGGCACCAGGGCGTCGAGTTCGGCGACACCTTCGGGCAACAGCACGATCACCGTGGAGCCCATGTTGAAGCGCGCCATCTCGCTGAAGCGTTCGAGCGAAATGTTCTGCCCTGCAAACGATTTGCGGCGAATCGAGGACGCATACGGAGGTATCACCAGCCCGTCCCACACGGTAGCCACCGAGGACACCAGGATGGCACCCACCATGACGACCGCGAATGGACCGTGCTCGCCTTCGAAATGACAGACCAGCCGTTCGTTGCGCGCAAACAGGCGCGGGATCGCTTCCACCGCAAACGGCGCGACGCTGAAGATCCGGCCCGGTATATGCACGGTCTCCTTCAGCTCGCCGCGCATCGGCACGTGGACTCGGTGGTAGTCGCGCGGCGAGAGGTAGATGGTGACGAAGCGCCCGCGGCGGTAGGGGGCTGCGGCGGCTTCGTCGCCAAGGAGTTCGGCCGCCGTGTAGTCCTGGCCTTTGGCCTGGAAAATGCGTCCGTCGACGATGGGGCCAGCCTGGCTGATGCGTCCGTCGGCAGGCGAGATCAGGGTGTCGGGCGCCGGGTCGGCGCGGCGGGCATCGGGGCGAAGTTTGCGCGTGAAGAACGCATTGAAGTGAGGGTAGGCGAACGGATCGGGCTGCGCCGCTTCGGTCATGGCGACCTGGTAACGGCGTACGATCTGGCCGATGAGAAAGTTCTTCCAGGGCACGAAGGTCCAGCGCGTAGCCCAGTACACCACGCGCGACAGGGCGCGATGGGGAAGGATGTATTGAAGGAATACCTTGAAAGTCATCCACCAAGTATAAGGAAAAGGAAGCGAATCTCAGACAGGGGGCTGGTTTCGTTTCCGGGGAGGCCGCATGCAAGAACGAATGACGCCAGGCAGCGCCCTGGCAGCGCTCGACCAGGCCAGGAAAACATCGGCTGGCATGTTCCGCCACGGCTCGCTGGAAGTAGAAATTTTCCAGCCCTGCGGCATCGATACCCAGACGCCCCATCGGCGCGACGAATTGTGCGTGGTGATCGCCGGCAGGGGCTATTTCGTGTGCGGCGACGTGCGACGGGCGTTCGGCCCCGGCGAGTTGCTGTTCGTGCCGGCCGGCACACCCCACCATTTCGAGGATTTCAGCCGGGATTTCAGCGCCTGGGTGATGTATTACGGGCCGAACGGCGGAGAGGCTGCGTGAGTCGACGGTATGAATCGGCATGGGGCCAACGATGAGCAGTCGCTATACTTCACAATCCCCAAGCCGGACCGTGCCTACGTGACTGCCGAACTCGCCTCGATCATCGACTTTATCCGCTATGGCGCCAGCCGTTTTTCCGCTGCGGGGCTGACCTTCGGCCACAGCCACGACAACCCGATCGATGAAGCCACGCACCTGGTGCTGGCCAGCCTGCACCTGCCGCCTGACATCCCGCCGGCCTACGGTGCCGGCAAGCTGACGGCCGAAGAGCGGGTGCGCGTGCTCAATCTGATCGAGCGACGCATCAACGAGCGCCTGCCGGTGGCCTACCTGGTAGGCGAAACCTGGTTTGCCGGCCTGAAGTTCAAGAGCGACCGCCGCGCGCTGGTGCCGCGCTCGCCGATTGCCGAGCTGATCGAGTCGGGCTTCACGCCCTGGCTGGATGGCCGGCACGTGGAGCGCGCGCTGGACCTGTGTACCGGGTCGGGGTGCATCGGCATCGCCATGGCCGAATACAACCCGCACTGGCAGGTCGACATTGTCGACATCAGCGACGATGCCTTGTCGCTGGCGCGCGAAAACGTGGCTTTCCAGCACGTCGGCGATCGCGTGGACGTGGTCCGCTCGGATCTGTTCGGCGGCCTGCAGGGGCGCAAATACGATCTGATCGTTTCCAATCCGCCCTATGTCACCGAAGACGAATACGCCGCATTGCCCGGCGAATACAGCCACGAGCCGAAACTGGGCCTGACCTCCGGCGAAGACGGGCTGGATATCTGCCTGCGCATGCTCGACGAAGCCGCCGATCACCTGACCGAAGAGGGATTGCTGATCGTCGAGGTGGGCGAGAGCGAGCACGCGCTCAACGCTCTGCTGCCGGAAGTGCCCTTCGTGTGGATCGAGTTCAAGGTCGGCCCGATGGGGGTGTTCGCGCTGGAGCGGCGCGAGCTGGTCGAGCATGCGGCGGCAATTCGCGCGGCAGCGGTGGCCCGTCGCTGAGTCTGGCCGTAGATTCGCCAAAAGGCGGATGCGTGCCCATCACGAGGAGAGGCTGGTGGAATTGACCACGGGGCGATTGCGCCTGGATATTTTGCGCGACAGCGATGCGGATGCGCTTTTTCGCTATCGCTCCGATCCATCCGTGGCGCGCTATCAAGGCTGGTGCCCGGCCTCGCCGGACGAAGCGCTGGCCTTTATCCGCAGGCAGCAGAATCTGTCGCTGGACCAGCCCGATGGCTGGCTGCAGTTGGCGATACGTCGCACCGGCGAGGATGTACTGATCGGCGACCTTGGCCTGCATCTACCCACGGAACAGGATGGCTCCTACGAGTTCGGCATCAGCATTGCGCCGGCTTGCCAGGGCAAGGGCTATGCGCGCGAAGCGGCAGGAGCCTTGCTCGATTTTCTCTTCGGCAGCTTGAAAGCCCATCGCGTGCACGCATCGATCGACCCGCGCAACCTGGCCAGCGCGGCGTTGCTGCGTTCGCTGGGCATGCGTCAGGAAGCGCATTTTAGGGAAAGCCTGAAATGGCACGGTGAGTGGGCCGACGACGTGATCTTTGCGCTGCTGGATCGCGAATGGCCGGCGAAAAGCGCGGTAGCCGGGCATTGACCGTCCAGCCGTGGCAAGATGCGGGACCGGCCGGCGGTTCGCACCTCTAGCGATGCGGGCCAGGCGCCTGGTCCCCTCCCTTTGCTACTGGTTTTTCCCGTGTCCAGCAATTCCACCGGCAAGCTTTTCACTGTGACCACGTTCGGCGAGAGCCATGGCCCGGCCATCGGGTGTGTCATCGATGGCTGCCCGCCAGGCATGTCGATCGACACCGAGGCATTTCGTAACGACCTGGAGCGCCGGGCCACCGGCCGCAGCCGGCATACCTCGCAACGGCGCGAGGCCGACGAGGTGGAAATTCTTTCCGGCGTTTACCAGGGCCAAACCACGGGCACGCCGATAGCGCTGCTGATCCGCAATACGGACCAGCGCAGCAAGGATTACGGCGACATTGCCGACACCTTCCGTCCCGGCCATGCCGATTACACCTACTGGCAGAAATACGGTATTCGCGATCCGCGTGGCGGCGGCCGCTCGTCGGCGCGAGAAACCACCATGCGCGTTGCGGCTGCGGTCATAGCCAAGAAATGGCTGGTCGAACGCCATGGCGTGCAGGTGCGAGGCTATCTGGCCCAGCTTGGCGAGGTCGCGCCGCAAGGTTTTGACTGGAACGCGGTCGAGCAGAACCCGTTTTTCTGGCCCTGCGAGGCACAGGTGCCGGAGCTGGAGAAATACGTGGATGCGCTGCGCAAGTCCGGCGATTCGGTCGGTGCGCGGGTGAACGTCGAGGCAGAAGGCGTGCCGCCGGGCTGGGGCGAGCCGATCTACGGCAAGCTCGACGGCGACCTGGCCGCTGCATTGATGTCGATCAACGCAGTCAAGGGCGTGGAGATCGGCGACGGCTTCGACGCAGTCGCCCAGCGCGGCAGCCAGCATCGCGATGAGATGCATATGGACGGCTTTACGTCCAATCATGCCGGTGGCATCCTGGGGGGCATCAGCACGGGGCAGGCGGTGCGTGCCTCGATCGCCCTCAAGCCGACTTCCAGCATCCTCATTCCCGGCCATAGCGTGAACCTGGCCGGCGAGCCGGTGGAGGTGGTGACCAAGGGGCGCCACGATCCTTGTGTCGGCATCCGCGCCACGCCCATCGCCGAGGCAATGATGGCCCTGGTGCTGATGGACCATGCCTTGCGCCATCGCGCGCAGTGTGGCGACGTGGGCGAGATGAAGCCCCGAATCGCCTGAATGGGTTGAATCCCTTCCCGGTAGGCAGGGAGGGACAGTTCTTCCACGGTGTTTTCGATGAGCAAGCAACAACGTGTCTGGGTTTCGCGCCCGCTGTTTCCCGAGGTGCTGGCCACCTTGGCGCAGCACGTCGACTTGTGCGTGGAAACCAAGGAGAGCAAGCGCACGCCGGAGCAACTGCATGCCAAGCTTGCCGACGTCGACGGTGCGATCGTCGGCTTGAGCGATCGCATCGATGCGGCGGCCATTGCCGGCCACCATCGCTTGCGCGCGGTCGCCAATCTGGGCGTCGGCTACAACAATCTCGATCTTGCGGCCCTGACCGCCGCGGGAATCATTGCGACCAATACGCCTGATGTACTGACCCAGACGACGGCGGACTATGCATGGGCTTTGCTGTTGGCGGCTGCGCGCCGCGTCAGCAGCGCCGAGCGATGGTTGCGGGCCGGACGCTGGCGCGGCGGCATGCGCTTCGACGACTGGCTGGGCGTGGACGTGCACGGCAAGACGCTGGGCATACTCGGCATGGGGCGCATCGGGCAGGCCGTGGCGCGCCGTGCGAGCGGCTTCGACATGCGAGTGATCTATCACAACCGCTCGCGTCTTCCCGAAGCGGTCGAGCGCGACTGCCGGGCAACCTGGGTGGATAAAACTGCGCTGTTGCAACAAGCCGATCACCTGGTGCTGGTGCTGCCGTATGGCGCGCAAAGCCACCACGCGATCGGCGCTGCGGAACTGGACATGATGAAACGCACGGCGGTGCTGGTGAATATCGCGCGCGGCGGCATCGTCGACGACGCGGCGCTGGCCGTTGCCCTGCGCGACGGCCGCCTGGCCGCCGCTGGCCTGGATGTGTTCGAGGGCGAGCCTGCCGTCAACCCGGCCCTGCGCGAACTCGACAACGCCGTGCTCAGCCCGCACATCGCCAGCGCCAGCGCCGATACGCGCCGGGCCATGGCCCAGTTGGCCGCCGATAATCTGCTGGCAGCGCTGGGGTTCGGCCCTCAGGCAGGCCATCCGCCTTCGTGGCTCAACCCCGAGGCGCGGGGGCGGGCATGTCGATGAAACGTGATGTCCCTCACGTTGACGAGGCCGCGCCATGTCGTTCGCATGCCGTGCAGGCTAGATTCCCCGGACGGGGATCTGGTGCTGTTGCGGCGACTTTCCCAATCCCTTGAATCAAGTGACCTGAAGATGAGCAAGAAGAGTAGTTACAAGGTAGCGATGGTGGGCGCGACCGGCGCCGTGGGCGAGACGCTGCTGAGCATCCTGGCGCAGCGCGAATTCCCGATCAGCGAACTGGTGCCCCTGGCCAGCGAACGCTCCGCGGGCGGCAAAGTGGAATTCGCCGGCAAACAGGTCACCGTGCGCAACCTGGCCGACTACGACTTCAGCGGCGTGGACATTGCCTTCTTTTCGGCAGGCGGCTCGGTGAGCCGCGTGCATGCGCCGCGCGCCGCCGCAGCCGGTGCGGTGGTCATCGACAACACCTCCGAATTCCGCTACCAGGACGACATTCCGCTGGTGGTGAGCGAAGTGAATCCGCATGCGATCGCGCAATATACCCAGCGCGGCATCATCGCCAATCCCAATTGCTCCACCATGCAGATGCTGGTGGCGCTGGCGCCGATCCATCGCGCGGTGGGCATCGAGCGCATCAACGTCGCCACGTACCAGTCGGTGTCCGGCGCCGGCCGTTCGGGCATGGAGGAACTGGGCAAACAGACCGCCGCGCTGCTCAATTTCCAGGATGTGGAAACGGGCAAGTTTCCCAAGCAGATCGCCTTCAACGTGATCCCGCACATCGACGAATTCCAGGCCAACGGCTACACCAAGGAAGAAATGAAAATGGTGTGGGAGACGCGCAAGATCCTGGAGGACGAATCGATCCAGGTGAACCCCACGGCGGTGCGCGTGCCGGTGTTCTATGGCCACGCCGAAGCCGTGCACGTGGAAACCCGCGACAAGATCACCGCCGAGCAGGCGCGCGAGCTGCTGGAAAACGCCGAGGGCGTGGTCGTGCAGGACGAGCGCAAGCCTGGCGGCTACCCCACGCCGGTAGGCGATGCGGCGGGGCAGGACCCGGTGTTCGTGGGGCGCATCCGCGAGGACATTTCGCATGAGCGCGGCCTGGATCTGTGGATCGTGGCCGACAACATTCGCAAGGGCGCGGCACTCAATGCCGTGCAGATCGCCGAGCTGCTGATCGAGGATTACCTGTAATGCAACGCAGTGTGCTGGTTTTCGCCGTGTGCCTGTTGGCAGCGGCCGGTGCCTGGGCCGATCCGCCGCCCTCGGCCAATGTCCAGGCGGTTGCCCGCGCCAACCAGCGCATTGCCCAGCACCAGACCGAAGTCGACCATTTGCAGAAGGATGTCGGGCAGCAGGAAGTGGCCAGCCACGAGGCCGCCGAGCGCTTGCAACAGCAGGACCGTACCATTGCCGAGCTACGCCAGCAGCTCAAGGCAGCCCAGGAGGCGGCCAAGCCTCCTGCCAGGCATTGACGGCCGTCACGTCAGGCAAAATCGGGCCCCGGTGTGAGGGGTTCCGGACAATTCTGGTATTGTTGATTGACGTTTATCTAACTAAAGTGACGCCTTCTAAGAGGAAGTCACCGCAAGCTGCGGTGATTTTTGACTAAAAGCGTCCGAGTTGTCTCGGGGGAGCACGCGATGAATCGTTCGTTGAAGCTGTCGATACTGATGGCGCTTGCGCTGGGCAGTACTCAGGCAGCCGCCGTGGAACTGGGTCAAGCGCACGTGAAATCGGCGCTGGGACAGCCGTTACTCGTAGACATTCCAGTTACCCAGGCATCCTCCGACGAGTTGCAAACCCTGCGCGCCCAACTGGCGTCGAGCGATGCTTTCGCCAAGATCGGCGGCGAGCGCCCCACCATCCCGCTGCAGTTCAGCGTGGCGGACGAGGGCGGGCACAAGGTCATCCGCGTGACCAGCAGCAGCCCGGTCGACGATCCCTATCTCGACCTGCTGGTGGAAGTCACCAGCGGCACCGGCAGCACGGTGCGCGAGTTCGCCATCCTGCTCGACCCGCCGGGTCGCGGCCAGAACGCGACCAGCAGCGCGCCGACCCGCCGTGCGGCGGCCAGCAGTGCCTCCTCGGCCGGCACCACCCCGGCAGCGCGCCAGCAGCAAACCTCCGCGGCGGCATCGGTTCACCATCACGCTGCCGAAGTGAAGAAGGGCGAGTTTGGCCCGGTCGAGAAGGGCACCACGCTTTCGCACGTTGCGGCAGAGACGGCCCCCGGCGGCGTCGACGTCAACCAGATGATGCTGGCGTTGAAGGCGGCCAACCCCGATGCGTTCTACCGCGACAACATCAATGCCTTGAAGGCCGGCGCGGTGCTGCGGGTACCGTCGCGCGATGACGCCTTGACCACGGCTGTTGCGGCGGCCCTGGCCGCAGTGCGCCAGCAGAACAGCGATTGGCGCAATGGCGCGGTCAGTGCGCCGGTAGCGGTGCAAACCGGCGGCACGCGCTCCAATGCCTCGGTTGCACCGACCCAGACCAGCAACGGCGACAAGCTCTCCCTGGTTCCGGCCGCGGGCGAGGGCCAGTCTGCCGGCGGCGGTAACGGCAAAGGCAACGCAGCCATTCGCCAGGAATTGCAGCGCAGCCAGGAAACGCTCAGTTCGCTGCAGCAGCAGAGCAACGACCTGAAGTCCCGCCTGAAAGACCTCGAAGACATCAACGGCAAGAACCAGCGGCTGTTGTCCCTGAAGGACAACGAGATCGCCGATCTGCAAAAGCAGCTCGCCGCGGCACGCAAGGGTGCTGCAACGCCGCCTGCTCCGGTTGCCGCCGTTCCTGCGCCGGCCCCTGCTCCCGCGGCGGTTGCCCCGGCCAAGCCGACACCGGCGCCGGCAGTCGCGGCATCCACTCACCCGGCCGAATCCGCTGCGCCGGTCGCGGCGGCAAAATCGGCCAGCACGGCCGCACCCGCCACTGCTGCCAGCGCACCGCATACCGCAGCCGTCACCACACCGCTGAATGCACCCGCCAAGCCCAAGCCGGTCGTGCATCCGCCGGTGAAGCACGCCGCTGCCGCTGCTGAGGAGCCGTGGTACACCCAGACCTGGGCGATGGCCCTGGGCGGTGGTGTCGTCGTTCTCGCCTTGATTGCCCTGCTTGCTCGCCGCGGCAAGGGCGGCAAGCCGGCCAAGACAAAGAAATCCGAACCGGTCGCCAACAAGGGGTCGCTGGCCGATCGCTTCGGTACGGCCGAAGCGGACGACCTGGGCTTGGGGGCGCCGCATTCCGATCCCGACCAGGACGAATTGCTCGACCAGCTCGCCGAACATCCGGATGACATTGAGCTGCACCTGGAACTGGTCAGCCTGTATTACAGCCGCCGCGACGTAGAGCATTTCGAGGCGGCGGCCGAGGCGATGCACGCCCACGTCACTGATGCCACCCAGGCGGAATGGCAGGACGTGGTGCACATGGGCGAGGATCTCGCTCCCGGCCATCCGTTGTTCGCACACGCGGACATTCCGCCGTCGACCCATGACGAGCAATCGCCGCTGCATCACTTCGATCTCGACAGCTATGGCAACGACAAGCCTGCCGCCGATGCCGACGCCACCGTCATCAAGCAGGCACCGCCGCCGCTGCCATCGAAGGTCAGCGAGTACCATTTCGACTTCGATCTGACCCCTCATCACGCCGAGCCGGCCGCTGCCGCGACCAGCCAGGCTTCGGCAGCCGTGACCCCGGAGCAGGAGCCGCTGTCGACGTGGAAGTTCGACGAACCGGAAGAGGCTGCCCACCAGGACGAGCACGCCGCATCGCACGCCGCCGGGCACGAGGAAGATTTCGGCGAGCTGCACGACGACCCGATCGACACCAAGCTGGACCTGGCCCGCGCCTACCTCGACATGGGCGATCCGGACGGTGCCCGCGCCATGTTGGAAGAAGTGCTGCACGAAGGCAGCCAGATGCAGAAAGATGTGGCGCAAACGCTGATGGCCAAGATTCGCTGATCGGCATTCGCTTGCACGAAACACCGATCGGGCCGGCCATGCCGGCCCGATTTTTTTTGTAGCCCAGGAGCAAACGGCACTACCTGCTACCCTTGTTCGCCTCGCAGTTCTCCAGATCATCATGCGCATAGCCCTAGGCATCGAATACGACGGCACGGACTTTCTCGGCTGGCAACGGTTGAGTCACGGCTCCACTGTGCAGGGCAGCGTTGAGCGCGCGTTGTCCTTCGTTGCGGCCCAACCGGTTGAAATAACCTGTGCCGGCCGTACGGACGCTGGCGTGCATGGTCGCTGCCAGGTCGTGCATTTCGACACCGAGGTACAGCGCGACATGCGTGGCTGGGTACTGGGAGCCAGCTCGAACCTCCCGACCAGCGTCGCGGTACTCTGGGCGCAAACGGTGCAGGAGGATTTTCACGCCCGTTTTTCTGCGCGCAGCCGCCGTTACCGCTACACCATTCTCAACCGCGGCATCCGGCCGGCACTGGATGCGCGCTACGTAACGTGGGAGCGCCATGCGCTGGACGCAGAACGCATGCACGCGGCGGCGCAGGCATTGATCGGCGAGCACGACTTCAGCGCTTTCCGCGCCATATCCTGCCAGGCGGCGCACGCGCGGCGCGAAGTGAAAGCCTTGCGAGTGTGGCGCGAGGATGCCCACGTCATCGTGGAGATTGAAGCCAACGCATTTCTGCATCACATGGTGCGCAATATTGTCGGCTCCCTGCTGCCAGTCGGGCGCGGCGAGCAGTCGGTCGAGTGGATAAAGGCCTTGCTGGATGGGCGAAACCGCGAAGTGGCGGGGCCTACGGCAGCGGCTTCGGGGCTGACCTTTATCGGTCCGCGTTATGAACGGCGTTGGGATTTACCCGCCGAGGTGAGCGAATGACTCGTATCAAATGTTGTGGCATGACCCGCGTCGAGGACGCTTCGTATGCGGCTGAACTGGGGGCGGATGCCATCGGTGTCGTCATGACCGCACGCAGTAAGCGGCAGGTATCGCTGCGGCGTGCGCGAGAAATCGTCGAGGCGATGCCGCCGTTCGTCGCGACAGTGGCGCTGTGCATGGATGATGACGCGGGATTCGTGCAGGAAGTCATCGATATCGTCCGGCCTTCGCTGCTGCAATTCCATGGCCAGGAAAGCGACGAATGGTGCGCGCAATTCGGCCATCCTTATCTGAAGGCGATTGCGATGGGGGAGGGTGCGTCGGCGCTATACCAGCTGCGCGACCATCCGCATGCGACAGGCCTGTTGCTCGACGGTCACGGCCTGGGCGAAGCCGGAGGCAGCGGCAAGACCTTCGATTGGTCGCTCATGCCGAAGGATTCACACCAGCCGCTGATTCTTGCGGGCGGGCTGACACCGGCGAATGTCGCTGCGGCGATCCAGCGGGCGCGCCCCTGGGCGGTGGACGTATCCAGTGGCATCGAGTCTGCGCCAGGGATCAAGGATCCGGCGAAAGTGCGCGACTTCATCGGAGCCGTTCGAGGAACCGGGCGCGTTGGGCACGATGCTGCTCATCGCTGAGGCACGGCAGGAATCTGCGATATCACCGTAAAAAAAGCCCCGCAAGATGACTCTGCGGGGCTTTCTCGTTATTGCGGGTGTACCGCTTTCAGCGGCGCTTGACCCGCTTGCGCGTGGCCTTCTTGGCGGACTTCCTCGCCGGCGCTGCCTTCGCCTTTTCGGCGCCTTCGATCAGCAGGCTTTCAGCGGTGACACCGCGCTTCTTGATGGCTGCGGCAAACCACAGCGGGCGCTTGCCACGGCCCGTCCACGTTTGGCTGGGGTCTTCCGGATTACGGTATTTGGGAGCAACGGTACCGCGCTTGCCGGTTTTGCTGCCGCGGACCGGATACACATCGGCAAGGGTAAGCCCGGCATTGCTGAGCAGCGCGTCGATCTTCTTCCTGACTTCCTGGACCTGACCGGCCCTCGCTTCCTGCATCTGCGATTCGGCGTTCGCGATGAGCGACTTGAGTTCTTTGGGAGAAAGGGATTTTAGATCGATCGGCATGAAGAATCCTGATATCGGTGTGCTTGGATGTGTAGGTTATAAAGATTTGCCGGGTGATTGCAATGAACGTGGTCTCATTTAATGAACGCGACATTTAGTTTTGTCGGTAAATATTTTCGCATCCGGCATTTCGATAATGTCTTAAATCAACGGTGCGATTTAGGCGCGATTCGAAAACGCCAGCGCTGACCAGCGAATATCGCAAACCATCGAATGCGTTTACCCAGGTGCATGAATCCAGTGCACGATTTTTCGATAAATCGCCGCCGCGCAAGGCCTGATTGGCTTGCGAAGGAGGCCTGATTTTCTTCAGAAAGGCCTTCAATCGGGATTTTGCAAGTGCGAATGCTTATGCATTATCGACACATTCCTCGATGCTACATTCCGGGCGGCACTTGGTGCCGCAACCCAGCAAAGAGGGGGTTTTATGTTCCGCAAATCAAATGAAATGGTTTCGCGCAAAGCGATCGTCGCCGCATTCGTTGCCGGCCTTTTGGCCGTATCCGCCTCGGCGAGCCAGCCGCCTTCGACGGGTTTGGGACAAGCCTGGCCGAATGCACAAGATGTCAGCGCGAGCCCGCACTATCACGTCTACGTGTTCGTTCGCGATGGCATTCGTTACGTGCAGGTCAACGATTTGAATGGAACGGTACGTGGAGCCGTGGCCGTCGCCAATCACGTGGTGTTGGTATTGCCCGTGGGCATCGATGCCGGGCACGTCACGACGTCTTCGTCCGCAAGCCCAAAGGCCGCGAGTGCACAGACCGTTTATGACGATGGTGCCACGCAAATTGTTGCATCGCCCGCCAGCGACGGCTCGCTGAATTTGCAGGTGGCTGAAACGAGTCCGTGCACGAACTTCGATTGCACGGGTCAGGTTGTCACCAACAGCGATAGTCCCTGCACCAATTTTGATTGTACGGGTCAGGTTGTCACCAACAGCGACAGTCCCTGCACCAATTTTGACTGCACGGGTCAGGTTGTCACCAACAGCAATAGTCCCTGCACCAATTTTGATTGCACGGGTCAGGTCATTTCAAAGAACGGCCGTTGATCGGAGGCGTTGCTCAGCTTAGATAGAGCTCCAGTGCGGGGGAAGCGTTTTGCGACTCCCGCACTTCACGGGTCGAGTTGTGGATCAATGCGGTGATCTGCAGCGCATCCGCGGATCGCTTGACGTGAAGCTCGCCGTCATAAAGGCGGGCGAGATCGCGCATGGCGGCAATGCCCAGCCCGGTCGTTCCCAGCTTGGCGGCCAAGGAAACATTCTCGTGTTTGGGGATTGGGAGTTCTTCGGCAACGTCGCCTTCGGCGATACCCTCGATGCGCAGCACGGCCCAGCGTTGATTGCCCGCGAAGCCGCCGCGCAGCGTGGCGGTAATGCTGGACCAATGCCGCTGCTCGCTCGCGTACACCACCGCTTCGCAGGCCAACCGATAAATGGTCGCGTGGACGCCTGGCGACAGCTGGCTCAGACCGCGGCCTTTCAGGGCGAATCGATAGACTATGCCGGCTTCATCCAGCGGTCGCGCGATCGTTTCGCGCAGGGCGGCAGGCAGGCCGCGCTCGCGCCATGCGGTGGGGTGCATGGATTCCGCCAGCCGGTACATCTGGTGCTGGGTCGTCGCCGTCTGCCGGTAATAGCTCTGGCCCTCGGCCAATGGAAGAATGTGCTTGAAGCGGTTCAACAGCCGGGTTTGCGTCAACTGCATCGTGCCGCTCAAATGCTCCAGCGACTGAGCCGTTTGGCGCATGCGCATTTCACAAAGATACAAACCCTGCTGCGCAAGCTTCATGGCTGCCTTGGCATCCAGACGTTCTTGTTCTTCGACGGCGTTCTGGGTGGAGATGTGCGCTCCCAGCACGAACAGGCAAGTGGAAGAAAATGCGATGAAGGCCTGCGCCCCGGCCACGTCAAGGGCGCCGGGATGAGACTCCAGGCTGAGGAAGTTGCAGACCATCGCAGCAGCTATGCCAAAGGCCGCCGCACGCCAGCCGTGCTTCATGGTGAGCCACGCCGCAGGCAGGAACGTGGCCATGCGGATGACCTGCTGCGCATCGGGCGATGCGCGGTGATTGAGCCAGGCGAGCACGGCAAGCGCAGGGAGCAGTAGCACCACTAATTCCAGCGTCAGCCTGCTCCTGGCCCATTGCGCCAAATGCGCAGATAGCGGCATCGGCCTTTGCAGCTTGATAGTCAACGCCAGCGGCAGGATGGTCAGGATGCCGGCGTAGCGTCCAAGAAATATCTGCACGATTTCCAGTCCGCCGATCTGCGCAGAAGGCAGCGCGGCAGCGGCGTTGGTGGCCATCACGGCGAAGGTGGTGAGGGCCCAGACCGCGGATGCAAGCGCCGCGCACAGCAGCAAGATATTGACGTTGACCCGGCGCTTGCTGGGAACGAGCGAAAGCCTTTCCCGACACCACCAGACCACCGGCATGACGTAAAGAATGGAGGGGATGGAATTGAGCAGGGTCCAGGTTGGACCAAACGAATTCCGATACGGATAGTTGCCATCGATCAGCGGCATGATTTCCGCGCCGACCAGCACCGGCCAATAGCGGTACGGCAGCAGCAACAGGCAGCTCAATCGCAGCCCGCAGGTCAGCGACCAGATGCCGTTCGAATAAGGTCGAAGCAGTTCGTACGCTGCGGTGTACAGGACAAACACCGCCAGTGGCCGCAACCATTTGCTATCTAGGATTGACTTCACCATCGCCGCAGCTCCCGGTCCGAGATGGCCGCACTTCAGCCGTCCATGAGCGGTATGACATCCGGCAAAAGACGTACAGGTAGCGTCAGTAAAGCTTAGACTGTGCCATCCGGGCGGAAGCGGATTTGGCGCGGCAGATCGCCAAACGGCCGAGGCTCCCGGAGGCACTTGATCATACGCGCCGTCGCGGCGCAAAAGGTGAAGCCCGATGGCGGCCACGGCCCGGTAGCGGGCGGCGAGAGCTAAGCCCTTGCTTCACGTGAGATAATCGTCGTTCCCGCAATGCCCCCAGTCGCCATGACCCTCCCTAAAGACGCATTCCGCCGGTTCCAGGAAGAACTCTCGGCCCTCGACAAACAGATCGAACAGCGGACGGAGAAGAAGCCGTCCAAGAAAGAGGCCGCCTTGTCTGCCATGGAGCGGGCCAAGGAAGAGTTCCTGGCGCTCCGCCAGCGTCACAATCTGACCGTGGCGGACGTGGTTGCCTTCTTTCCGGAAGAAGAGGGGATCGCCTACCTGCAGAGCCTGATCGCGCAGACGGAAGCCAAGCCGCGCCGGGGGCGCAAGCCCAAGGCCCTCAGCGAAGGCTAGCCGTCAAGGTATGACGACAACCCTGCCGCGCGTTCCGCGGGCAACGGCAGCATAAGCCTCCCGGCCCTGCGCAAGCGCGTAGCGGTGGGCGATGACCGGCGGCTCGAGCTTGCCGTGGTCGAAGCCTTCGGCGATGGCCAGCATCAATGGCGCGGACTGGACAACCCCCAGCTTGGCGCTGTCCGCCCCCAGTAACTGGGTTTCGTTGTGGTAGAAATCGATCAGATCGAACTCCACGCGGCGACGGCCGGTGGCGCTGATCTCCACCACGCGGCCGCGTCTTTTCACCAGCCCCAATGCGGTGTCGAAAGCGACGCCGCCGACGCAGTCGTAAACCACGTCCACGCCCTGGGCAAGGCCTTCCACGCCACGTACGCCCGCGACGCTGTTCTCATCGAAAGGCACGTAGTCATCGATGCGCTTGCCGGCAGGCGAGTCGGAGTCCAGTGGAGACCGGTCGACGGCAATGATGCGGCAACCCAGCGATCGGGCGATCTGGGTGACTGCGCCGCCGACGCCACCCCCGGCACCGATGACCGCGATGGTTTCGCCTTGACGCAGCTGCGCGTAAGTGATCGCGCCCAGCCAGGCCACCGCGAAATTCACGCCGACCGCAGACGCCTGCTCATGCGTCAGTGACGCGGGTTTGTGCACCAGCGCGGCAACCGGCACTCGGATGTATTGCGCGTGCGTGCCGTCGAGCGTGAAGCCGATGTCGCCGCCGGTGCCCCATACCTCCGCCCCCAGCCAGGCAGCCGGCCCGCGTTCCACCACACCGCTGAAATCCCGTCCGGGTATGCGTGGCAGCGTCGTGTGCGAGAAATGGCCGGCCACGTTCTTCACGTCGCTGGGGTTGATCGATGCGGCGTGGATTCTCACCAACGCCATGCCTTCGCCGATCTCGGGCGTGGCTACGTCGAGGTATTCCAATACGTCGGGATCGCCGTGGCGGCTGAACTGAAGCGCTTTCATGAGGGGTCTCGCAAAGAGTGGCCGGAGCCGATAGCCCAGTCTAAAAGAGCGCGCGTATGGCTGCGAACGGTGCCTCCGTAAGACCCCCCTAAGCTAATCTCTGCACAATGATCCGTTGGGGCGCCAGGTTCCAACCTCGCCGGGCGAAGGTAATTCGAGTCATGCACATCATCCTGGTCGAAGACGACCTGCAACTGGGAACGGCCATCAAGCATGCGCTGGAGCAGCTTTCCTACGCGGTGACCTGGCTGCGCGACGGGCGCGAAGCCTTGCTCGCCTTGCGCGACCAGACCGCGGATCTGGTGCTGCTGGATCTGGGGCTGCCTGGCAAGGACGGCCTGGAAGTGCTGGCCGAGGCGCGCCGCGCCCACGTCAATACCCCAGTGATCGTGATGACCGCGCGCGATGCGTTGGAAGCGCGCGTACGCGGACTGGATGCGGGGGCCGACGACTACCTGGTAAAGCCGTTTCACGTCGATGAACTCGGCGCACGCATCCGCTCGCTGACGCGGCGCGCGCAAGGACTCGCCGCCAACCGCATCGACGTCGGGGTGATCAGCCTGGACATCGGCACTTCCGAAGCGGAATACCGTGGCAAGCGGGTGGAACTGACCCGCCGCGAATTTTCGTTGCTGCGCATCCTGATGGAACGTGCAGGCCGGATCGTGCGCCGCGAGCATCTGGAAAATTCGTTGTATGGCCTGGACAACTCGGTCGGCAGCAGTGCGCTGGAAGTGCAGATCCACGCCTTGCGCCGCAAGCTCAGCTTCGACGCCATCCGCACCATCCGCGGCGTGGGCTACATGATCCCCAGGGACCCGACGTGAGTCCGCTGAGCCTGCGCGGCCGCCTGCGCTGGATGATCATTGCGGTGCTGGTTGCGGTGCTGTTGCCGCTGGGCTTGTACAGCTATCGAAGCACCCTGAAGGAAACTCGCGAACTGCTGGACGGCCGTCTTGCCCAGTCCGCGCGCACACTGGACGTGCTGATCCAGAACGGCGACGTGGACGCGCTGCACAAACCGGGGCAAGGGCCATTGATCGTGCCGATCATCGGCCGCGCCGCGGAAGAGCAGTTGTTGCATACCCGCACGTATGAGGCGGAAGTGGGTTATCAGGTGATCGACATGCGTGGCCAGATGCATCTGACCACGGCGAATTTCGCTCAATTGCCGCTGCCGCACACGCTGATTTCCGGCTTCGAGAATTATTTTTTCGAAGGCTACGGCTGGCGCGTCTTCACCCTGGTCGATGATGCCCACGGTGTCGTCATCCGCATGGGCGAACGCGATGACAGCCGCCGCGACATCACGCATGCATTGTCCGTGGACCTCGGGCTTACGCAGTTGATCGGTTTGCCGTTGCTCGCCTTGTTGGTCGGGTGGGCGGTAGGGCGCGGGTTGCGTCCGCTGCAACGGTTGACCCAGGCATTGGCATCACGCGCGCCGGGCAGCCGCCAGCCGATACAGCTGGAACACGCACCGCTGGAACTGCTGCCAGTCGTAGATGCCTTGAACTCGCAATTGGAGCGCCTGGAAGACGCACTCGAGCGTGAACGGCGCTTCAGCGCCGACGTGGCGCACGAACTGCGCACTCCGCTGGCATCGACCATGATCCACCTGGATACCGCCACTTCCGGCGAGTTGCCGGCCGGCACGCGGTCTGCGTTGTCCAGCGCACAGCAAGGGTTGGCGCGGCTGGCGCGCCGCATCGAACAGTTATTGGCCCTGGCGCGGTTGGAGGCGGGTGCAGCGTCGGGCCAGCGCGGCGAAGTGGATCTCATCGAGATCGCCATGAACGTGATCGACGAGCTGGCGCCGCTGCTGGGTGAAAGCGGCGTGGATTTCGCGTTTCTCGAACACGACGGCGTGCTGAAGCTGCAAGGCTATGAAGCGGCACTCGCCGCCTTGCTGCGCAACCTGATCGAAAACGCGATGCATCACGTGCCGGCCCGCGGCCAGGTGCAATTGTCGCTGGAGCGTTACGGCGACAATGCGGTCATCGACGTGACCGATAATGGTCCGGGCATTCCGGCTGAGCGTCGCGCCAGTGTTTTTGCTCGCTTTCATCGCGAAGCGAGCAGCAGCGGCGACGGCTATGGCCTGGGTTTGTCCATCGTGCAACGTGCAGCGCAACTGCATGGCGCACGCATCGAATTGCTGGATGCGCCATCGGGGCGCGGCTTGCGCGTGCGCGTGGTGATTCCCTTGTCAGGAACGGCTGAAGCGCCTGCGGTGTCGCAAGGAACGGTGTGAACGAGAGCGGATGGCGAGCAACGCCATCCGCCGCACGTCCCGAACTCAGGGCTTGCCGACGGTGAGAATGGCGAAGCTGTCCGGTACCAGCTTTTGGTGCCCGCGTGCATCCTTGCCGCTGCCCGGCTGCGCTGCCGACAGATAGATGAGGTGCTTCTGCGGGTCCAGCGCATGCGTGCGCGCGCTGACCTGGGTCGGCACGGTGGCGACCACGCTGTAATGGTCGGGATCGTCCTGATGGACGACGGTCAGCGTGCCGCTTTCGCCGTTGGAGCTATAGACCATGCCTTGCGCCGGATCGAAGGTCACGGCATCCGGGCCATCGCCGATGGCAACCGTTGCCACGCGGTGACCGTCAACCGCATCGAGCACCGTCATCGTGCGGTTGTCGCACACCGAGAACAGGCGCTTGTGCACGACATCCATGGCGAGGCCGCTCGGCGATTCGCAAGGTGCCAGCGACCAGGTGTTGAGCACTTTGTTGGTGCGGCTATCGATCTGGGTCAACTCGGATTTGTCTTCGATGTTGACGTAAAGGTGGCCGCTGCCGTCGGCCACGGCGAATTCCGGCTTGCCGGGCAGGGCAATGGTCCCGATCACCGCATTCTTGGCCGGATCGATCACGCTTGCGGTGCCGCTTTTGCCGTTGAGGGTAAAGACGTGATGCGATGCCGGGTCGTACACGATGGCATCGGGTTTCTGGCCCGTTCCGGCGATCGTCGCCACGGTCTTGAGGGTGTCCAGGTCGAACACCGTGACGCTATTGGCCTTGCCGTTGCTGGTGAAGCCACGGTGCAGATCCTGTGCAATGGCGATGCCATGCACGCCGCTGGTGCCGGGAATGGTGCCTACCTGCTTATCGGCATCCACGTCGACCGCCAGCACGCGATCGCCGCGGCTGACAAAAAGATGCCGGCGCTGGGCGTCGAAACTGAGGTAGTCCCAACCGCCGGGGCCACCCAGGTGCAGCTGATGGATGACCTTCAAACCGGCGGGTACGGGGGCATCGGCGGCCATGGACGATGTAGCGGCCATGGCCGTCAATGAAGCAAGCAGAGCGACGAACAAGGGGCGATGCATGGGGCAAGCTCGTTCTATGAGGTAGACCAAGCTTGCCCCGACTTACTTATCGCTTCCTTAGAACCGGCTGCGCGCAGGTCGCAGCCCAGCTCGTGGATCAGCGCCATGGCTTCCCCCGACGGCCGTACCGGCGTTGCTGCCGTTGGCGTTTTACAGGGTAAACGTAACGCTTGCCCTGACGGTGCGGGGCGTGCCTTGGTTGAGGATGAAGCCGAAACTGGTCAGCCAGTATTTTTCGTTGGTGAGGTTGTCGATGCCCAGTCGATAGGTGACGGGGTGGCCGGCGTAGGCCGTGGTATAGCGTGCCCCAAGATTGAAGCTGCGGTAACCACCGATGAAATTGCTGTTGTCGGCTTCAATGGCTTCCTTGCCTACGTAGCGGCCGCCTGCCGTGAGGAACAGTCCTGGCACCTGCGGCACGCGGTATTCCACATACACGTTGCCCTGCAGTCGCGGTGCGCCGTAGGCGCGCTTGCCATTTACGTCGGGAGCGGCCTGGACGTTGGTGGCGTCCAGGTACATGACCCCGCCCATCAGCGTCCAATTTCCGCCCAGGCTGGCTTGCGTAGAAAAATCGAGACCTTGGTAGCGCGTCTGGCCATTCTGTACGTAGACGTTGTCGCTATTGAGATACTGCAGGCCGCGTTGAACCCGGAACAGTGCAAGATTCGCGCTCCACGTATCGAAATTCGTTTTGGCACCCAATTCGAATTGCTTGCTCGTGGTGGGAGAAAAGGTCTGATAGGCATTGGCCGCCGTTTCCGGCGCGCTGGCGGCTTGTTCGAGCGACTGCACGTAGCTGGCGTACAGGGTGACGGGGGCAATCGGCTTGTACATCACGGCTGCGGTGGGTGTGATGGGGTTTTTCTCGTAGCGTGCCGTGGGTTGGGCGCTGCTGGCCGAATAGGCGGTATCGATGTACTGCATGGAGCGCAGGCCGAGCAGAGCGGACCACTGCGGAGAAAAAATCACCGTATCGCTGGCGAACAGCGCGCGTTGAGAAGTGGTTTCGGCCAGATATGTCGCACGGCTGATCGGTGTGCCGGGATTGGCAAACAGCGAAGGGGCGAAGATATTGCCGTAGCCCAGTATCTGTTGCCCTGCATCGGAATTGAAATATTGCGGGTAGTGTTCGTCCAGTGCCTGCCACGAAGCACCGAATACCAGATCGTGCCGGATCGAACCGGTCGCGACCGTGCCGGTGAACGTGCCCTGCCACTGTTGATAGTTGTAGCGCGAGTAGCCCAGGTAGTTGAGATCGGTGTAGCTGCCCTGGTTGTCGGTGATGATCAGCGCGCTGTCGCGATTTTCGCGGGTTTGCCTGGCGTAGCTGTAATCGAGTCGGAAGCTCCAGTCGGACGAGATATCCCACTTCACGCCGGTGTTGGCGACGCGGTAGGTGGTCTGGTACCCGGTATAGGGCTGGCTGACCCGTTGATCGCCTGGAAGCGGCGCTGGCACGCGTACCGGTTCGGCGACAGGAAAGCCGAAATCCTGGCCCAGGATGATGCCGTAATAGGCGCCCTGCACATCGCGATCCTGATAGATGCTATTGAAATGCCAGTGCAGGTTCGGCGCGATGTCCTTGGTCAGCGCCAACGAGGCTGCATTGCGGCGTATGTGTCCGCCGTGCACAAAGGTGTCGCCATCTTCGTGCACCAGATTGATGCGATATCCCCAACCGCCCTGGCCGCCAAGCGTTCCGCCGAAGTCCGCCGCTTCCCGCAATACGCCGTCGGAGAGATAGCCCAGCGTGAAGCTTGCATAAGGCTTGGGTGTGGGCTGCTTGGAAACGAAGTTGAGAATGCCGCCAGGTTGCCCGAATCCATACATGAAGCCACCGGGTCCTTTCAACAATTCGACCTGGCTGAAAGGTTCCAGCGGCAAGTCGCTGCCCCAGTTCGGTATCGACAAGCCATCCATCTTGTAACCGTTGAGCAAATCAACGGGGAGCCCGCGCACGGCAAAACCGGAAGATTCGCCCGCATAGCCGCTTGCCAGCGGCGTAACGCCGGCATCCGTGGCAAAGGCTTCGTTGATGTCGATCGCTTGTCGGTTCTGGATCAGATCCGAGGTTACCGCGTCGATGCTGAAAGGCGTGTCCAGCACGCTGCGCGTTCCTAGCGCACCCGTATCGGCCTCGCTGACGCGATAGATATCCAGCGGCTGCGAGGCTGTCACGCTCACCTGCTCGAGTACCTTGGCCTGCTGCGGATCGCTATCGTCCGCGTGTGCCGTCCCGGTGGCCAAGGCATACAGAACGAGTGCCGCAAGGCGGCGAGGCATTGAAATGGAAGACGCGCAACGGCGATAGGCCACGGACACGTGGAGCTCCTTGAGGTGATTGTCCGGCTGGCGACGGCTTGCCGATGAGAAATGAAAAACGCGAGTTACGGTGTCGCGGAAAGCGCCCACACGCTGCGCGGATCGCCATCGCGTGCGCGTCGGGCGACGGCGCGCGTCAACGCGGCAAAGACCAGCCCAAGAACCAGGCCGGTCAGATCGACACCGAGCACCGCCATGCTTTGGGGGAGGCGGGTGTGGATCAGTGCAGAAGCATTCGCTGCAAGGTCGGCACAGGCAACCGCGATCGTCAGCCCGCTGATGGTTGCAAGCAATTCCATGGCCGCGCGGGCGACAGGGCGCACGCATGCATGCGCGCATGCGATGAAAAACAATCCATAGCACGCGATGCGTTGAGGTATTGCAGCATCGAAGCCGAGATGCGAAGCCGCCAGCGTGGCGGCGAATGCGCCGGAAATGCCCAGGCAGGTTCCCATGCAGACGCCGATCGTCGCACGCGCCATGAAGCGCGTGCGTCTTGGCTGATCCAGGTGCCGGCGTTTACGCCGCGATTCGATCCACAGCAAATTGCCGGAATAGAAAAGGAAGGCGCCGGCCAGGCCGAGTGCAAAATACAGCCAGCGCACCAGGCTTCCACCGAACGTGCCGAAATGCAGGCCGTAGATCGCCGAATAGGTGATACCGTTGATGTCGTGCAGGCTGCCAACGTGAGTTGCCAGCACTTTGCCGTCCGCAGCCGAAAGGGCCACGGTGCCATAGGTGCCCAAGGTGTGCTGCGAAAGGCCGCGTACTTCAGCCACCGCATTGCGCTCGCCATAGTGCACGAAGTGCAGATAATCGGGTTCGAAACTGCTTACGCCACCTGCCAGTGCAGCCTGTTTGGCGCGGGCGATCAGGTCGTCCGGAGGCAGCATCGTGGCGGCGATCTTGCTGGGGGCCAGCTCGGGCGCCGTGGCCACCGCTTGCACGAAAGAACCATTGAGCTTGCCGTCGAATGCAATGGTATCGAGCGCGGCAAGCATCAGCGTAAACAGGCACAGGATGGAGCCGGTTACCGCAAAAATCGCGTGGAATGGCAGGCTGATCACGCCGATGGCGTTGTGTGCGTCTTGCCACAGGCGTTTCAGATTGTGGCCTGCACGCATTGCGAACAGATCGCTCGCGAGATGGGGCAGGTGGATCAGCAATCCCGAAATGAGCGCCAGTCCGTACAGCACGCTCACCATGCCCATCAGATAAAGGCCGACCACAGGAATGCCCAGCGAATCGTGCAAGGCATAAACGAAGTCGGCCAGATCGCCGCGACGGGCTTCGTTGCCAGGCGCGTCCATTCCGCTGAACGTTGCGAAGCGCGCCCCGCGATCGTCCTGCCAATAAGCATAGGCAGCATGCGAGGCATCGGTGGGAAGCACGATGCCGAAGTCTTCCCTGGCTTGCGGATGTGTTGCGATCAGCCGTTCGAGCAACGCATTGACGGGAACCTTCGCATCTGGCGCGCTGCGCCACGGCGGATTTTGCCAAGCGGCGATGGCGTCGTGGAAGACGGTCAGCGCGCCGGCATAGAACGCCACGAACAGCGCAAAGCCGGCGAGCAATCCGGTCCAGGTATGTACCGTCTGGAACGTGCGCAGGGTGGCGGTTTTCATCATGTGTCTTCCTTAGACCGCGTGCCCAGCCAACCACAGCGCCGCGAAGCCTGCTGCGTTGGCGCCGCCGAACGTAAGCCACACGCGCATGGCGCTGCGAAAGGCGAAGGCGCCGATCATCAGCGACATCCACAGCGGGAAAAACAGGATCAATGCGGGGATCAGCCAGTCGGCACCGTTGCCCGGCAAGGCGAGCAGCAGCAAGCGCAGCGTCACCGCAGAAAGCGGAAGCCCGAGCAGGACGCCAGCCAGGCAGCGACCGATCATGGCCGTGCGATCCGCTTGGAAACAGGTTGCCTGCCACGCCACCAAGCCAGATAGGGCAGGGTCACCCACGCGAGCATCAGCGTGGTCATGGAACCGGCCAGGCCGGCGGCGGACCCGGAGGCCTGCCACCAAAGCGAGGTGCTCGCGCAGATGGCCACCCATCCTGCCGTACCCGAGCCTTTGGTCAACGGTTTGGCCAGCAACCGTTGATGTCCGGAAGCGAGGTAAATCAGCACTGCGCCCAGAAAGCCCAGCAAGAATGCGCAGAAGATCGCCACGTTGCCTGTATTCCCATTCGTCATCCGCCAACGCACCGCGCGAGGCAATGCTCCAGTCCACGTGGCGATAGATATTAATGAGAATTATTCTCAATAATATCTGGGCAACTGTCAACCGCATGCCGATGGACCGTTGGCGACAACCGGCGCAGGCTTGCGGCTAGGGCGAATCCGGCATGGCGGACGTTGATGGAATCGAAGGGCGTGTCAGAGCGTATGACCAACCCCGAACAACGCTGGCGCCCGATCAGCCTGTTGCCGGCATTCCGTTTTGCAGTAGGCCGGGCCGCCAAGACTGCGGCGGAGCAGGCCGGGAACATGCGCCTGGCCATCGCCCAGCCGGATGCCGTCGACCGTTTTGAATTGGCCCGCATGCAGCTCGTTTATCAGGACACTGCCTTGAACGTCGCAATGTGCCGGGAACAATTGCAACGCTGGCGCGAAGAGGACGTCGCCTCCGATCAGCAGGTCGCGCTCGACCTGTTGGACGAGATCGTCCAACAGTGGGCCGACGATACGCAGACGGTGCTCGACGCGATCAAGACGCTCATGCACCCGTCGCGGGGTTAGAGCTTGATCTCCACCACCTGCTGCTCGGGCTGGTAAAGGCCGGGGTAAAGCTGCTTCAAATGAGCCACTTTCGGCGCATCGTTGATCACGATATACGCGTCATCCGGATGATGGAGCGCATAGTCCTGGTGGTAGGACTCGGCGGGATAGAACGCCTTGAGCGGTTGCACGAGCGTCACGATGTTCGAATCGAACACTTTGGCGGCGCTCAGTTGTGCGATATACGCCTGCGCGATCTTCTGCTGGTCCGGCGTGGCATAAAAAATTTCGGAACGGTATTGGGTGCCTGCATCCGGGCCCTGCCGGTTGAGCTGGGTGGGGTCGTGCGCGACCGCAAAATACACTTTCAGCAGTTCGCCGTAACTGATCACGGCCGGATCGAATTGAATCTTCACCGACTCGGCGTGACCGGTATCACCTTCGCTGACGTCGTCGTAGTGCGCCGTATTGGCATCGCCGCCACTGTAGCCGGCCCAGACACGGCGAACCCCGCGTACGTGCTCGAACACCGATTGCATGCCCCAGAAGCAGCCGCCGGCCAAGACGGCGGTCTCGGTGCCGTGCTCGGAGGTTTTGGGGGAATCGACGCTCGGCTCGGGAAGGTTGGCGTTACCCGCCGTGGCGGTACAGGCGGCCAGACTGGCGAAAGCGAATACGGAAATCAGGCGGGGCGCTTTCATGGGGAGCTCCGTGGATGGCTGATGCTTTCGTATTCGCTGTTCTCGAGGATGCGGTTACCTACGGCTGGTCCCGCACCGCGTCAACTTTCGCTCACGACCCGGATCTCCACCTCGTCGACCTGCACGGTCTGTCCAGCGTGGATCTTGCACGTCTTGCGCAACTCCTGCTGCCCATCCACGTAGACCGCACCGCTGGCGACGATCAGTTTTCCCTGGCCGCCGCTGTCGCACAGCCCGACCAGTTTCAACAGTTGATTGAGTTCGACGTAATCGCCGTCCAGTTCGAAATCGATGTGTTCCATATCAGTGCTGTGATGGTGATGGGAAAGCGATGGGATGTTCGGGCAGACTGAGAAACGCGAAGAAGGGGCGGTTCTGGCCGATGGCGAAATGGGCCGATTCGTGCAGGATGCCCAGCAAGGTATCGAAGTCCTTGGCGGCGGCTTCGCGCAGGTCGTTGGCATGATCGAGCAGCAAGGCGTGGCCGATGCCGTGCAGCCAGCCCAGGTCGCGCAAACTGTCCACCAGCGCATCCCAATTCTGGCCGAATCCGGCCGGCAACTTGAGGGCGATGGCCAGGCGGCGCAGCAGCTCGCTTTTGTCGCGGCAGCCGGCCAGGTCTGCCCGGCACACATAGAGCCGGCCTTCCTCGGCGGCATCGGTAAGCGCCGGGAAGTCGGCCGCGTCCACGAAATAAACGCCGCCGTCGCCTGCCTGTGTCAGATCGAGCGCACCTTCCTCGTTCATTGGTATACCTGGACCTGGAACGGCTGGAAGCTGCGGTAGTGATCGCCGGTGTAATAGAACACCGTGGGCGGCGTGCCGCCGGTAATGATGCGTCGCGTACCGCGCGTGCGGGCATCGGGTGTTTCGACGGTGTACTCGTGATAGTAGCCGCGCGGCTCTTGCGGCAGCAGGCCTTCGTAGTTGCCGAACACGACGCCGTCCTGACTGTAGGGGAACGGTCCGTTGTGCAGGATGAGGCCCAGCGTCGTGCACGCTTCGGGTGGCATGAATGAAGGCAGGTTCGTATTGGCAGCCGGACAGTTCGGGGCGGCCAGCGAAACATTGCCATGGGAGATCATCCCCGGCGGTTGTACCGGGTGATGATTCCAGTAAACGAGGGTGCCGATGACCGCCACCAGCAAGGCCAAGGGAATGAAACGTGATAACGACATCGCGGACTCCGTGCTTGCGATCGGTCGCAGTGTAGTGCCTTCCGTCCCTCGAATTGATATCCGAACACCTCGGGCGATCAGCGAAACGTGCAACTGCAGCCAACGTCTTTCGTGCTGCGTTGCGGCGGAAGACGTGTATGACTTCGGATAGGTGGTCGAAAGTCACGAGCAAGCTAGACTGCCGTTTTGCCCAACCGGAACCGACATGCCACTTTCTTACTCGCCCTTGCGCCTGGCCACGTGCAGCGCACTGCTGGTCTTTGCGTCGGCCATGCCGGCCTGGTCCATGCCGGCTACCCCGGAAGGGGCGGCCGTCACCTCGACGCAAGCCGATCTGCCTCCGATGCTGCAGAATTTCGGTACTTACGTGGACGGCGTGCGCAAGACCTTCAACGTGCCGGGCATCGCCGTGGCGATCGTAAAGGACGGCAAGGTGGTGTTCGAGCAGGGTTATGGCCTGCGCGAAACCGGCAAGCCCGACAAGGTGGATGCGCACACTTTGTTCGCCATCGCCTCCAATACCAAGGCGTTCACCGCGGCGGCTCTGCAGATGCTGGCCGAACAGGGCAAGCTGGACATGAACGGGCGGGTGACCGACTACCTGCCGTGGTTCCAGATGTCCGATCCCTATGTAACGCACGAAATGCGCGTGCGCGATTTGCTTGCGCATCGCAGCGGGCTCAGCCTGGGCGCGGGTGACCTGCTGTATTGGCCGCCGTCCAGCTACACCACCAAGGAAGTGGTCGAGCGCTTGAGCAAGGTACCGCTGGCCAACGGTTTCCGCAGTCACTATGCCTACGACAACATTTTGTTCGCGGTGGCGACGCTGATCATCGAGAAGGTCTCCGGCCAGTCTTACGCCGACTATTTGCGCCAGCACATCTTCAAACCGGTCGGCATGGACGAGTCGCTGGTCGACATGACTTACCTCAAGCCCGGCATGGATGTGGCGATGGGCCACGCCTTGTACAACTTCAAGGATCTCAAGCCGGTTCCTCCGATGGCCTGGCTCAACGACCCGGGCGCCGGCGGCATTTACGCCAGCGTGGACGACCTGGCGAAGTGGATGAATGTACAACTGGCCGGCGGCGAGCTGCCGGGCAAGAGCGAGGACGGCAAGCCGCTACGGTTGTTCTCGCAGGACAGCCAGAACCAGATGTGGACGATGCTGACGCCGATCCCGGTGAACAAACCGCCGATCCCCGAGTTGCAGCCGCTGATGCCGAATTTTTCCGGCTACGGCGAAGGCTGGTTCCTCAGCGATTACCACGGACAGAAACTGGTCTGGCATACCGGTGGCTGGCCGGGCATGGTTTCGCGGCTGACCTTGGTGCCTGGGCAGAAGCTCGGCGTGGTGGTGTTGACCAACCAGGAGTCCGGCGCCGCTTTCAATGCCGTCACCTATCGCGTGCTGGATGCGTATCTCAATGCCGGCAACGAGACCGATTGGGCGGCGGTTTTCGACAAGGCGGTGCAACACGCGCACGCTGATGCCGACGACAGTTGGAAGAAGCACGAAGCGGCACGCAATGCGAACAGCAAGCCCTCGCTGCCGCTGGCGGGATACGCCGGCACGTATCGCGATCCGTGGTACGGCGACATCGTCATCAACGACGAGGGCGGCAAGCTGCGTCTGCGCTTCAGCAAGACCAGGCAGCTCGTCGGCACGATGGAACCTTGGCAGCACGATACATTCATCGTGCGCTGGGACGACCGCGCGTTGAACGCCGATGCCTTCGTCAACTTTGCGCTCGACGTGGACGGACACGTGCGCGAGGTGCGCATGCAGCCGATTTCACCTTTGACCGATTTCAGTTTCGATTTCCAGGATCTGCGGCTGGTGCCGTTGAAAGATGCCCAAGCCAAGACTGACTGATTCGCGTTCGATGTGAGATTCGGTGCACGTAGCCAACAGTAAGGGGACACTCATGCGTCATCGCCCGTTTGTATTGACCGCACTGCTCGCAGCCGGTGTGCTGGCAGGCATTGGTGCCTGGGCCCGGCAGGACGTGCAGAGCGTCCCCACCCACCGTTTCTTCCACGTGCGGCTTGGCGCCGATGAAACGCAGCCGGTATCGGGCCGGCTGCTGCTGTTTGCCAAGGATGCGGCG
Source organism: Dyella mobilis (assembly GCF_016904945.1). Classification (GTDB taxonomy): domain Bacteria; phylum Pseudomonadota; class Gammaproteobacteria; order Xanthomonadales; family Rhodanobacteraceae; genus Dyella_B; species Dyella_B mobilis. Next base: position 399,388 of record NZ_JADIKF010000040.1, on the reverse strand, counting down.
ACCGCCAAGGCCGATTCAAAAGATGGCACCGTCAGCGAGGTCGATGCCAATCCGTTCCACGCGTCGCAGACGGCCATCGCCGCGGAAGACATCGATCGCCTGGTGCCGGGGCAAACCATCGATATCGATGCCGATCGCGTGGCGTTCCCCGATGCCTGGTCGAAGTTGCCCTCCGGTGACTACGTCGTGCAGGCAGTGCTGGACGTGCATCACGACTACAACTACCTGGGCCGTGCGGGTGGCGACATCGAGAGCGGGGTGGCAACCGTCCATCTGCCGACCGCCGATATTCCCACCCTGACGCTGGACAAGACCGCGCCCAGCGAAGATCCGTGGAGCATGCCCGATTCCGCGCCGGAGGCCTTGCGCAAAGCGACGGTCGAGGCACGTGCGCATTCGCAGTTGGTCGATTTCGTCAGTCCGTCGTTGACGGCTTTCTGGGGGCGCCCCATTCATCTGCTGGGCCGCGTGCTGTTGCCGCCCGGTTATGACGCCGCTTCCAGCCAGCGTTATCCGACCGTGTATTACACACATGGTTTCGGCGGCAATAACGATCGATTCGCTGGTGTCATGGCTTATGTCGAAGCGGGCATGGCAAGCGGAAAGATGCCGCCGATGATCTGGGTGTTCCTCGACGAATCCAGCGCCACCGGGACGCACGAGTTCGCCGATTCGGTCAACAACGGGCCCTGGGGCCAGGCGCTGACGACCGAGCTCATCCCTTATCTGGAATCGCATTACAAGATGGATGGCGATGCGAAGGGACGCTTCCTCAATGGCCATTCGTCGGGTGGCTGGGCCACTCTTTGGCTGCAGACGAGATATCCGAAGATTTTCGGCGGCACGTGGTCGACATCGCCCGATCCAAGCGATTTCCACGACTTCACCGGGCCCGATCTCTACGCACCGCATGCGAACGTGTACCACAAGCCGGACGGTACGCCGTGGCCGCTGGTACGCGATCACGGCAAGGTTCTCGGCACCTTCGAGCAGTTTGCGAAAATGGAGCGCGTGCTCGGGCCGTACGGCGGTCAGATGGCTTCGTTCGAATGGGTGTTCTCGCCGCGTGGCAAGGATGGGCGGCCCGAACCGATGTTCAATCGCGATACGGGCGAAGTCGATCCCACGGTGGTCGCCTATTGGCGCGATCACTACGACATCGCCTACCGCCTGCAAAACAACTGGCCGGCATTGAAGCCTGATCTGGACGGCAAGATCCATCTGTTTGTCGGCACGGCCGACACCTTTTACCTGGACGGTGCGGCCCATCGGCTGCAAGCCGTGCTGGACGAGTTGAAGGCGCACTCCGAATTCCGTTTTATTCCCGGGCGCACCCACTTCGATTTGTATAAAGAGGGTGATGACCGCCACGGGTTGCTCAAGGACATCAGCTGGGCCATGTACGCGGTGGCCCGTCCGGACTCCAAGTTGAAGCCAAGCCTGAACTAGTCCTCAAAATCCTGTAGGGATTTTCCTTACCAGCGTGTCGGCATGATGGTTTTTCAGGCATAGTTACCGCCGCAGACGCTGTAGGTGACAGGCGTTTGGGAGTGCCGTCCCAGGTGGCGGCGGCACAGCGGGAACCCCGTTCATCAAGGACGGCGAGCTTCCTGTATCGGGGCACTCAAGCTGGAGGGAATCACGATGAAATCATTTGGGTTGATCGCAGTATTGGCGGCCGCGTTCATGGCTGCCCCTGGCGTGTATGCGCAGTCCGCCGCGCCGGCTGCCGGTAGCAGTAGCATGACGGTAACCTGCAAGGACGGTACGACGCAGACGGTCACCACCACCAAGGGTGCGTGCCACGGTCACAAGGGCATCAACAAGTCGGCGACGAGCGGTTCCTCCAGCTCGGGCAGCAGCGCAGCCAGCAGTTCGGCCGCCGCCGCCGCGCCTGCGGCAGCCGCTCCGGCAGCTGCCAGCAAGTCCACTTCCATGAGCAAGTCCGCTCCTGCCGCTACCCCGGCAGCCGGCGGTGGCCCGGGTCAGGTGTGGGTCAATACCTCGTCCAAGACCAAGGCTTATCACTGCCAGGGCAGCAAGTGGTATGGCACCACCAAGCAGGGCAAGTACATGAGCACGGCCGATGCGCAAGCAGCCGGCTACCACGCCGCCAAGGGTGAGAAGTGTTCGTAATACCCCGTTTCAAATAGGTAGATTCCGACAACGGGCCGGCCCATGCCGGCCCGTTTTTTTATTCAAGGCACCTGCCAGGGATCGTAGCTGCCGAACCACCACAGGTGGCCCTCCGGGTCGCGGCAACCGTAGCCTGCGCCGCCGTACTCCTTCTCCGCGTATTCGTCGAAGATGACGGCGCCAGCCGCCTTGGCGCGCTCATAGTGCGCCCTGCAATCGGCGACGGTAACGGCGGCGCACTGGGTCTCGCGCCCCTGAACTTCATCCGGCTGTGCCAAATACTGGCCGAAGCCATCGGGACTTGCGTCGCTGAGCATCACCATGCCCGCGCCAAGCGTCAGCTGGGCGTGCACCACGCGGCCCTGGTCGTCTTCGTAGACCGCGTGCTTTTCAAAGCCGAACGCTTTGCACAGCCAATCGATGGCTGCATGAGCGTTGCGGTAGCGCATGCAGGGGATGATGGTGCTGCCGCGTACGTGTGTGGTCATGAAAGGGCATCTCCGTGGCTGGTGGGAACAGCCTAAGGCCGCCTGCGGCGCCAGTCTTGTAGATTTTCTTGAGCCGGGGCGCGTATCGGTCTCAGAGCGGCAAGTGATTGAGGTATGGGCCGCGCTGGGCGGCGAATTCGGAAGGCGTGATGCCGGCGAAGCGGCGGAATTCGTGGCTGAGGTGCGCCTGGTCGCAATAGCCGCCCTCGACCGCAAGCGCGGCCCAATCCAGTCGCTGCATCGGATAGGCTGCGTCGACGATGCCCCGGAAGCGCATCAGCCTGGCGTATTGCTTGGCCGTCATGCCGACGTGACTGCGAAACAGCAAGGCAAAACGATGCGCCGAATAGCCGCTTTCGCGTTGCAGCTTTCCGATCGAAGGTACGTCCGGAGCGCGAGCCAGTACGCCGATCGCGTGCATGATGGCGGGATCCCACGTCGGCTCATTGGTCAGCCGTCGCAACCATTGTTCCAACAGCGCCAGCCGATGCGCTGGCGCGGATGTTTCCAGCAGGCGTTGACGCAACAGGCGCGCACCGGCGCCGAACAGATCTTCCAGATCGATATCGCGCAAGGCGAACTCGCAAGCATTCAGGCGCAGAAGCGCATGCGCGCCGCCTGGCCGGAAATTCACACCCATCACGCGCACCTGCTCGGCGGTATCGATGATCCAGCTTTGCCGATAGGGGCCGCCGATCACGCTGCCGGAAGAGCGCGTGCATTGGCGCGTTTGGTCGTCCCGGTAAACCCGGGTTTCGTCTTCCAGCAGATTGATGACCAGGCCGGTGCAGGGATCGGGCAGGATGCGCTCGTAGCGAAATTCCCCCGCCGGCATGTCCCAGTCCCAGATGGCCTCGATCGCGGAAGCCAGTGGCGGGGCAGGGACGATGCGCAGCAGGCCCATGGCGATCAGCCGGGAGCGGCCGGGCTGTCTTCGCCCAGCGGGCCGAGGTTGCGCACGATCATGCTCTGCGGCGTGGACAGCGGCAGCTGCGCTTTTTCCAGCCGCGCCAGCAGATCGAACAGCAGATCGCTTTTTACCGCCGACGCATCGCGCGGGCTGCGCACGTAGGCGACGCCGGAAAACGTCATGGCGCTGCCAGTGACGTCGTCCAGTCTTACGTAGGGGGCTGGCGTTTCGAGCGTGGACTCGTTGTCGTTGAGGGCCCCCAGCATGATCTCGCGCATCTTGGCGGCGTCGGTGCCCAGCGGCATCGGCAGGCTGACTTTGACTCGGCCCAGAGCGTTGCCGTGAGTGACGTTGCGCAGGTTCTGCGTGATGAACTGCGAGTTCGGCACGATCATGGTGGAACGGTCCCACAGCTGGATCTCGGTGGCGCGCACGTTGATGCGTTTCACGTCGCCTTCCACGCCGGACATGCTGACCCAGTCGCCGACTTTCACCGGCTGCTCGGCCAGCAGGATCAGGCCGGAAATGAAATTCGATACGATCGCCTGCAAGCCGAAGCCGATGCCCACCGACAAGGCACTGGCAATCCAGGTCAGGCTTTGCAGGCTGACGTCGGCGGTTTTCAGCGCCAGTGCAAAAACGATCACCACCGCGACGTAATTGAGCAGGGTGACGATCGACATCTGCATGCCGACGTCGAACTTGGTCTTGGGCAGCAGCTCTTCGGACAGCCAGCGCTTGATGACGCGCACCACCAGCAAGCCGGCGATGAACACCAGCAGCGCATTGAAGATGGCGCCCGGCTTGATGGTCAGTTCGCCTACCTTCAGCCCGACGAATACGTTGCCGATGTGCGAGAACAGATCGTTCGGGCCGCCGCCGAACGGCATCAGCAGGGTGCCGACTGCCACCAGCAACAGCAGTACCCGGCATACGGCTGAAAGAACGGTCGAGGATTGCTCCAGCGTGCCGGGCGAAATATTGAAGGCCGTTTGCAGCCGCTGTCCGCTGCGCCCCTTGGGGCTGAGCAAGGTCTCGAACAGGTCGTGCTGCAGATGCGTGAGCATGTACAGCGAGGTCACGATCATGCCGATCCAAAGCATCTGCCACGAAATGAAGAAGGCGAACGCAACGTAGCCGGCGAATACCGCGATCCAGGCCACGATCACTCCTGCCGTGGCGAGGCCGGCCAGGGCACCCACCCACAACGCGTGTTTTGTCTGCCGGTGTTCGTGATCCTGACTGCGCTTGATGCGCTTGACCCGCAGCAGCGCAGCGCCGATCAGGCCGCTGATGAGCAGCGCCAGCGCGGCGCGCGTGCACACGGCGGCGGGCAGGCTGCTGCCGGCGATGGCGTTCAGATGCTCGAGCGTGATGAGCAACAGGAAGGCGCCGCCGAGCAGCCACGGAAACCAGCGGAGCACCTTGGCGGTGGCATCCATCAGGTTGGGCAGGCGCCACGATGGATGATGGAACGAGATCAGTGCGCGGCCCAATCCGGCGACGAAGGCGGCGAAGAATGCTGCGCGGATGAGGGCCAGCATCAGCGCATCGATATCTTCGTCCAGCGTGCCGTTCCAGTTGAGCCCTTGATAGATCAGCCACACGGCCACGCCGATGGACAGCGTCACCGAAAGGGTGAACATCACCGCCAGTGCACTACGGCGGAAGTGCCCTTCAGGCATGTAGCGCAGTACCAGGGCAAATATCAGGCGTTCAATCAGTTTGCGTCCGGGCACGATCAGCAGCGCCGCACCAAGCATGCACAGGACGAACGGCATGCGGTTTTCCGCTTGCCACGCATCGGCAAAGCCGTCGGCCAGCAATCCCCGGATGCGCTTCAGGCGCGTACTGTCATCGGGAAAAGCGTGCGCAAGGTCCGACCAGAATTTGATGCTGAGCGGTGAGGCCGTGCGCGTGGCCAACTGCATCTGGAACTGCTCGCTGCGTGTCTCGGCGATTTCCGTAGTGAGTTTGGCCGCATCCTGGTTGAGCAACTGCGCCTGCTTGATCTCGCCGTCCAGCTTGCCCTGGTCGCGCGTGAGTTGGCGGCGCTGCTGGCTTACCGCGGCGGTTTCCGGCGGGGCGCCGGCGGTTGGCGGCGGTCCCAGCACGGTCAGGCGCGATTGCACGCTGTCCAATTGTGGCGTCAGGGTTTCCACCCATTGGCTTGCCTGCTGCTGCAGCGTGCCGGCCTGGGTGCGAAGGTCATTGAGCGGGGTGCCGTCGCTGGCCTTGGTGTTCAACGTGGTCTTGATGCTGTCGAGCTGTTTGCTGAGCGCAACCAGGGCCTGGGCCGGGTCTTGCGTGGAACTTGCGCTGGCCGGTGTCGCCGTGCTTGATGAGGGGCTTTGCGCACGTGCGGGCAATACGCCAAGGCCGAGCAGGGTCAGCGTGAGCGAAAGGGCAAGAAACGGTCTAGGAAAGGTTCGCATGGCGCGAATGATCCGAATGGCGCACCGGATGGTCAATGACCAGGGCCTTTATTGGCCTTTGAAGGGGAGTCGGCGTTCAGCCAACCCGTGCATACGAAAGGGCCGCGAAGAATTGTCGGTCTCAGCGAAACTTGTATAGTGGCCCGGCTCGACCCCATCCCCGATGGCCCGCAGGCGGGCAGGACGCCATGATATTCCGCTGGTTCGAATCGCTGATCGACGCCTTCAAGGAGCCGGTCGACAGCATGCCGCCCTCATCCGTGGGCCGGTTCTACGTGTTCTACTTGCGCCAGGTCTGGCCGGTTTTCGCCACTGCGATCGTGGTGGGCTTCGGCGTGGCGCTGGTGGAGGTGTCGCTGTTCGGCTTCATCGGCCGCATCGTGGACATGGCCAAGGGCGAACCCGGCAAGGCCTTTTTCCAAATCCACGGCCGAGAATTGTTGTGGATGGGGTTTGTGGCGCTGGTGTTGCGGCCGCTGTTCATCGGCATACACGATCTGCTGGTGAATCAGGCGGTGGTGCCCAACCTGACCAATCGGATTCGCTGGCAAAACCATCGCTACGTGATCCGGCAGAGCCTGGGTTTTTTCCAGAACGACTATGCCGGGCGCATTGCCAACCGCATCATGCAGACGGGCGCGTCGTTGCGCGAGTCGGCGGTGCAGATCGTTGATGCGATCTGGTACGTGGCGATCTACACCGGCAGCGCCATCGTGATGTTTGCGCAGGCCGACCTCTGGCTGGCAGCTCCCCTGGTGGTATGGCTGTTTGCCTATGTGGGCACCTTGTATTTCTTCATCCCGCGTACGCGCCAACGTTCCTGGCTGGCTTCCGAAGCGCGCTCCAAGTTGATGGGGCGCATCGTGGACGGCTACAGCAACGTGCTGACACTCAAGCTGTTCGCGCACACCCAGCGCGAAGAGGCGTACGTGGCCGAAGCGATGGAGGAGCAGACCGCCAAGCTGCGCAGCATGACCCGCCTGACCACCGGCATGGATACCACCATCACCACGCTCAATGGTTTCCTGATCGTGGGCACGTCGGCATTGGCCGTGTGGCTGTGGAGCGAAGGCAGGGTGACGGTCGGCGCCATTGCGCTGTGCACCGGCCTGGTGATTCGCATCAACAACATGTCCGGCTGGATCATGTGGGTGGTCAACGGCATCTTCGAAAACGTGGGCACCGTGCAGGACGGCATCACCACCATTTCCCAACCCAGGACGGTACAAGACCGTGAAGGCGCCTTGCCGCTGGCGGTGGTGACCGGCGAAGTGCATTTCGAAGATATCCATTTCCATTACGGCAAGCAGGGTGGCGTGATTGCCGGCTTGAACCTGCACGTGCGGCCCGGGGAAAAGATCGGCCTGGTCGGTCCTTCCGGTGCCGGCAAATCCACCCTGGTGAACGTGTTGTTGCGCTTGTACGACCTGGAGGGCGGCCACATCCGCATCGATCGGATGGATATTGCGCAGGTCACCCAGGAAAGCCTGCGTTCGCAGATCGGCGTGGTAACCCAGGACACTTCGTTGCTGCACCGTTCGGTGCGCGACAACCTGCTTTACGGCCGGCCCGAGGCGAACGAAGCGCAGTTGCTGGAAGCGATGCGCAAGGCGCGCGCCGACGAGTTCATTCCCAATCTGGTGGATGGCGAAGGACGCCGTGGCCTGGACGCGCACGTCGGCGAACGCGGCGTGAAATTGTCGGGCGGCCAGCGCCAGCGCGTGGCCATTGCACGCGTACTGTTGAAAGATGCGCCGATCCTGGTGCTCGACGAAGCGACGTCGGCGCTGGATTCGGAAGTGGAAGCGGCGATCCAGGAAAGCCTGGAGCTGCTGATGGAGGGGAAAACGGTGATTGCGATCGCCCACCGTCTATCCACGATTGCCCGGATGGATCGCCTGGTAGTGATGGACAAGGGGCAGGTGGTGGAGACCGGAACGCATGCGGAGTTGATCGCACGCGGTGGGCTTTACGCGCGGCTGTGGCAGCGGCAGACGGGGGGATTTGTCGCTGCGGACGATGCGTTGGCCTGAATGTGTGGCGTTTTGCTTCAGGGCTCGAGGGCCTGAACTTGCTTGGTGGTCAAGCATCGCCGCGATGAAGCAAACGGCATCTGCCGGCTAACAAAAACGCGAGAGCAAACCGCTCTCGCGCCGGCGGGCCGACCGCCACAAACCTTGCAACGCCATTTAACCGATCAGGAAGCCATCGCTTTCTTGCCCAGATGCCTGGACGCTTCGCGTGCTTCTTTCAGCCTTCGGGCATGGGCTGCCAGCAGATCTCCGCGCGTGATAATGCCGACCATGCGCTGCGATGCATCGCCGCTGACCACGATCAGGCGGCCGACTTCCGACTCCACCATGTGATCGGCGGCTTCGCGCAGCGTGTGGTCTTCGCGCACCACCAGGGGCGGCCGCGTCACCAGCGACTTCACCAGGGCGGTGCCGGCCAGCGAGTTGTCATAGAGCTGGCGGCGCGTCACCACGCCCAGCAGTTGCCCGTGGCTGTCGAGCACGGGAAAGCCCTGGTGCTTGGTCGCGGTGCAATCGGTGCCGAGCCAGGCGCGGGTTTCCGTGATGGTCTGGTCGCCGCGCAGGCTGACGAGGGCGCGGCTGCAGGCGTCGCGCACGAAGATCTGATCCAGATAATCGGCAGCGTAATCGGAAGGAACGCGTACACCACGGCGCACGATCTTCTCGGTCATGATCGTGTTGCGCATCATCAGGCCGGAAATCAGGTAAGCGGCTGCGCAAGCGCCCAGCAACGGCAGCAGGCCGTGCGGTTGCTGCGTGGTCTCGAACGCGAACACCACCGAGGTGAGGAAGGCACGCGAAGCGCCGGCAAAGATCGCCGCCATGCACACCAGCGCCGCCATGCGCGGATCAACCTGCAGCCAGGGCGCGGCGCTGGCCAGGAAGAGCCCGATCACCCCGCCAAGCGCACCGCCGATGGTGAACAGCGGCGCCAGGGTGCCGCCGGATGTACCGCTGCCCAGTGCCACCGACCACGACAGCAGCTTCAGCAGGCACAGCGAAAGCATGGCGGCCAGACCGATTTTTCCGGCCAGCACGGCAGCGATATTGGTGTAGCCCACGCCGAGCGTAAGCGGCATGAAATAGCCGACGATACCCACCACGATGCCGCCGATTGCAGGCCACCACATCCAGTGGATGGGGAGCTTCTCGAAGGCGTCTTCGATGGCATAGGTGATTTTGGTGATGCCGACGCTGACCACGCCGACGATCAAACCCATCACGATGTAGGCAACCAGGGCGATCAGGCTCGGGGTGGCGATGTCCGGCATGGGGAACATCGGCTGGTTGCCTTCCAGCAAATAGCGAAAGCCGGTGCCGACGGTGGCGCCCAGCGCGACCGGGATCAGCGAGCGTGCACGGCGTTCGAACAACAGCAATTCGATCGCCAGCAAGACGGCGGAGATCGGTGCGGAGAACACCGCCGCCATGCCGGCCGCGGCGCCCGCGGCTAGCAGCGTTTTACGCTCGTCGGCGGTGACGTGCATGAGCTGGGCGATCAGCGAGCCCAGCGCACCGCCGGTGGCGATGATCGGACCTTCTGCGCCGAACGGGCCGCCGGTACCGATGGCAATGGCCGAGGAAACCGGCTTCAGCCAGGTGATGCGCGGCGGAATGCGGCTCTCGTTGAGCAGCACCTGTTCCATGGCTTCGGGAATGCCGTGTCCGCGGATGGCGCGGGAACCCCAGCGGGCCATGACGCCGACGATCAAGCCGCCGATGGCCGGCACCACGATGACCCAGGCACCGAGGTGATTGCCGGCCGGGCTGCTGAAGTCATAGCTCCAGCGGCCGTGGAACGACAGGTTGGTGATCAGGCCGATCAGCGCGGTCAGGACTTTGGCGACCACCGCCACCACCGCGCCCAACAGCATGGCGACGAAACTGATCCACAGCACCCGGCCGTCGAGGGGCCGGAACTGCCGCGGCATGTGCGCGGCGGCGAGGGTGGGGTCCAGGGAGGGGGCTAACGGCAGGGATGCTCGTGTGTGTTGCTCGTTCTTTTCGGTCTGCACTGCCTTGGGTCCACCCTGATTGGTCGCGAAAGATTACTGGGATGGCGACATAATAGCTGGCTGGAAAATGAACGGCCGAAATTCACAGGGCGGACTTATCTGCTATAGAAGGGAGTTCCCTTGCCGGGAAGCATGGCGAAATTTCTTCATTCCTCGAACGGCAGGGCCGTTTGCCCGTCGCCGCGCATGCCAAACACGTTGAGTGTCATGGCCACCATGGCGTAATAGCCGAGCAGGCCGGTCAGGCCGACCGTGGCCGCCAGGCCGAATCGCTCAACGGCTTTTCCGTAGGTGGCATCCGACACCCGCCGCTGGTCGTAGAGTTCGCTAGCAAAGGCATGAACCAGCGCGTCGTCGTCCTGTTCGAACACGGGTACCCGGCCGGTGCGGATCGATTCGGCGGTCTCGGCCGGCAAGCCGGCTTCCAGGGCGATGGGGTGGTGGATGTACCACTCGGCCTGCGAACGCCAGCGCGCCGCGGTGACGAGAATGGCCAGCTCCGACAGGCGCAGCGGCAATCCGGTGCGATAACGACAGACGGCCCCGAGCCGTTGCGCATGCTGGGCGAGTTCCGGATGATGGATCCAGCCCAGGAACGGGCCGTTCAAGTTTCCGCGCGGTCCGCTGAGGATTTCGTCGAGCACCGCGCGCTGTTCCGGCGAGGCCTGGTTCGGGTCGAAGGCGGGCAGGCGGGACGGCTGCATCATCGCGCGCTCCCAACGGTGTCGATGGATGACAGGGCTCCGGCCAGTGCACGGTCGAATCGCTCGACGATTCTTTCGATGTCGCTTTCGCTGCAGATGAAGGGCGGGGCAAGCAATACGTGATCGCCGTGCACGCCGTCGATCGTACCGCCCATCGGATAGACCATCAGGCCATGCGCCATCGCTTCGCGCTTGATGCGTGCGTGCAATTTGAGCCCGGGCTCGAACGCCTGTTTGGTTTCGCGGTCGGCCACCAGTTCGACGCCGATGAACAGGCCGCGCCCGCGGATGTCGCCGACGTGCGGGTGCGATGCATGGCGCTCGCGCAAAAGCGTGCGCAACTGCTCGCCGCGCGCGCGAACGTTGTCCAGCAGGCGGTCTTCTTCGATGACGTGCTGCACTTCCAAGGCAGCGGCACAGGCCGTGGCATGACCGATGTAGGTGTGTCCATGCTGGAAGAAGCCCGAGCCGTCGACGATGGTGCGATAAATGCGATCGTTGACCAAGGTGGCGCCGATCGGCTGATAACCGCCACCGAGACCCTTGGCGATGGTGAGAAGGTCGGGCGCGATGCCGTCCTCGGTGCACGCGAAAAGATAACCGGTGCGACCCATGCCCGACATCACCTCGTCGAGAATCAGCAGCACGCCGTATCGGTCGCAAACCGCACGGATTTTCTTGAAGTATTCGCGCACCGGCGGCACGGCCCCCGCCGTCGCGCCGACCACCGTTTCGGCCACGAAGGCTGCAACCGTTTCCGGCCCCAGTTGCAGGATTTTCTGCTCCAGTTCGTCGGCAAGGCGTTGCGCGAACGCTTCTTCGGTTTCGTCGGCACGCTGTTCGCGATAGGCATAACAGGGGCTGACGTGATGGGCTTCGATGAGCAGCGGCAGAAACGGCTCCCGGCGCCACGCATTGCCGCCGATGGCGAGCGCGCCCAGCGTATTGCCGTGATAGCTCTGGCGACGCGCGATGATGTGCCTGCGCGAGGTTTCGCCGCGTTCGACAAAATACTGGCGAGCGAGCTTCAGCGCCGCTTCGACGGCCTCCGATCCCCCGGATACGAAATACACGTGGTCCAGGCCCTGCGGTGCACGCGCGCTCAGCCAATCGGCCAATTCCTCGGCCACTTGCGTGGTGAAGAACGAAGTGTGCGCATAGGCAAGTTGTTGCGCCTGCCGGGTAAGTGCGGCGACTACGCGCGGGTGGCCGTGGCCCAGGCAGGATACGGCCGCACCCCCGCAGGCATCGATATAACGCTTGCCGGCAGCGTCGATCAGCTCGATTCCGTCGCCGGAGACGGCAACCGGCAAGGTTTGTTTGGGAAGGCGATGGAAAACGTGGCTCATGGTGGTCCCGGCGGGTAGTGCGCAGTGTTACGCGCGTAACGGCCGCAGTTTATGGCAGGAATTTCCTATAACGTCATGTTTGTCATAGAAAAATAAGTAAATTTTGTAGGGCGATGCTGACATTGCCTAGGGGCTGCACGAGTGCTTGACTCTGGACCTTAATCAAGGCTCTAGACTTTACGCATGACCACCCAAGCCCCCTCCCTGACCATCGGCACTGTCGCCAAGCGCGCCGGCGTTCCCATCGACACCATCCGCTATTACGAGCGCGAGGGCTTGTTGCCCGCGCCGCTGCGGCGTGCTTCGGGCTACCGCAGCTACGACGAATCGGCCATCAGCCAGTTGCGTTTCATTCGGCGTGCCAAAGAGCTCGGTTTCACGCTGGAAGAAATCCGGGATCTGCTGGCCTTGTCGGCGGATCGCCACAGTGGCGTCAACGGCGTGAAGCAACGTGCGCAACAGCGCCTGGCCAGCATCGAGGCGCGCATCGCCGAATTGAACCGCATCCGCCACGGCCTGGAACAATTGATCGAAGCCTGTCCGGGGCACGGCGATCCGGAGCAATGCCCGATTTTGCGTGCACTCGCCGATGAGGAGCCGCAGGCATGAGCAGTTGCTGCCAGGCGATGAATGGCGAGGCGCGCGATCCGATTTGCGGCATGCAGGTTGATAAAGCCCAAGCCAGGCATCGCAGCGATTACCAAGGACGTACGTTCTATTTCTGCTGCGCCGGCTGCAAAGCCAAGTTCGATGCCGAGCCGGGGCGCTACGTGTCACCGCCGAACGTTACGGCGGGGCCTGGTCTGCATCGGATGCCGCTTGCCGCGCACGTGCATGGCGCGGACTCCGCGACGGTTGCCAAAGATCCCGTATGCGGCATGACGGTCGACCCGGCCGCCACGCCGTACCACGTCGAACGCGAAGGGCACGTCCATTACTTCTGCGCGGCAAGCTGCAAGCAAAAATTCGTGGCGCATCCTGCGATGTATTTGCAGGAGCGTCGGATGCCGGCGCCGGCAGTGCCCGGCGCCACGTACACCTGTCCGATGCACCCGGAAATCCAGCAGGAGGGGCCGGGCGATTGCCCCAAATGCGGCATGGCGCTCGAGCCGATGATGCCGAGCCTGGATGTGGACGACAGTGTGGAATTGCGCGCCATGCAGCGTCGCCTGTGGTCGCTGGCGGGATTGACCCTGCCCGTGTTCGTGCTCGCGATGCTGCCCCACGCGGGTATGCGCTGGCCAATGGCGTGGACGGCTGCTGTCGGGTGGATCGAAGCGGTGCTCGCCAGCATCGTGGTGCTGTGGGGCGGCGCTCCTTCCTTTGCGCGCGGCTGGCGTTCGTTGCGGCCGTGGCAACCGAACATGTACACGTTGATTGCGGTCGGCACCGGCGTAGCCTGGCTCTACAGCACGCTGGCGTTCCTGCTGCCGGCGCTGTTTCCATCCGCATTTCGCGACGGGCACGGGCAGGTGGCGGTGTATTTCGAATCCGCCGCCGTGATCGTCACCCTGGTGACACTGGGCGATTTTCTCGAATGGCGTGCACGCAGGCGCACTGGTGCGGCTCTGCAGGCATTGCTGGGCCTGGCACCGAAAACGGCGCGCCGCATATCGGGCGATGCAGAGCGCGACGTGCCGGTAGATGACGTGCACGTCGGCGACGTGCTGCGCATCCGTCCCGGTGAAAAGGTGCCCGTGGACGGTGTCGTGTTGAGCGGCAACAGCCAGGTGGACGAATCGATGCTGACCGGCGAGCCTATGCCGGTGGAAAAGGAAAGCGGCGATGCGCTGACGGGCGGCACGCTCAATCGCGACGGTGCCTTGACCATGCGCGTGGAAAAAACCGGTGCGTCGACCATGCTTGCGCAGATCGTGGCGCAGGTGGCGCAGGCACAGCGCAGCAAGGCGCCGCTGCAACGTGTAGCCGACCAGGTCGCTGCCTGGTTTGTGCCCGGCGTGATGGTCGTGGCCGCATTGGCTTTTGCGGCCTGGGCTTGGCTTGGGCCGGAGCCGCGGTTCGCGCATGCGCTGATCGCCGCCGTCTCGGTGCTCATCATTGCGTGCCCCTGTGCACTGGGGCTGGCGACGCCGATTTCGATCATGGTGGCCAGCGGCCGCGGTGCGCAGCAAGGCCTGCTGTTCAAGGATGCGGCAGCGATCGAGGCGATGCGCGAGGTCGATACGCTGGTGCTGGACAAGACCGGCACCTTGACGGAGGGCAAACCGTCGCTGGCAGCGATCGTCCCGCTGGGTGGACACAGCCGCAGCGAATTGCTGGCATTGGCTGCAAGTCTTGAGCGGTCGAGCGAGCATCCGCTGGCGAAGGCGATTTTGCATGCTGCCAAGGACGAGCAATTAGAAATCGTCGATGCTGCCGATTTCCGCGTGCTTGCCGGCGGTGGCGTGAGTGGACGCGTGGGCCAGCAGCACGTGGCTTTCGGCAATGCGCGCCTGATGCAAGAACTCGACATCGAATGGGATCAGGCGACCCAGGCCAAGGCCGATACCCTGCGCAGCGATGGCGCGACCGTCATGGCGCTTGCCGTCGACGACAAGCTGGCTGCGCTGTTTGCCGTGAGCGACAGGATCAAGCCGGATACGCCCAAGGCCATCGCCGGGCTCAAGGCCGCAGGCATGCGCATCGTGATGCTCACCGGCGACAATGCCATCACGGCACAAAGCGTGGCGCGCGCCCTGGATATCGACGAGGTGCACGCCGACGCGTCACCCACGGCGAAGGCAGAGGTCATCGCATCCTTGCGCAAGCAAGGGTTGCGCGTAGCCATGGCTGGCGATGGCATCAACGATGCGCCAGCGTTGGCTGCTGCCGATATCGGCATCGCCATGGGGCACGGTACGGATATCGCCATGGAAAGCGCGCAGCTGACGCTGGTGAAGGGGCGGCTGAGCGGCATCTTGCACGCGCGCAGCTTGTCGCAGGCGACGGTGCACAATATTCGGCAGAACCTGTTCTTTGCATTCGCCTACAACGCGCTGGGCGTGCCTGTGGCGGCAGGTGCGCTGTATCCGTTGTTCGGCATGACGTTGTCGCCGATGATTGCCGCACTGGCGATGAGCCTGTCATCGGTATCGGTCGTTAGCAATGCGTTGCGCTTGCGTAAAGGTGAGCGCGTGGCCGGCTAAGCAGGCGCGGGCCGCGATGCTTGGGCGTAATATCCGTTTCACGGCCGCCGCGCGAGGCAGCTGTCTGGTGATGATGTCGGCCGGGAGGCCTGTGTCATGTCACGGCGAGGATGGATCGTCTGGAGCGTTGCCGCGCTTGCGGTAATGACATTGGCGTGGGTGTCGCCCACGGTCGAAGCGCCCGTCGTTTCCAGCGCGCCGTTCGTTGCGCGCATCGAATTGAACGGGCCGATCGGTCCGGCTGCGGCGGAATATGTGCAGGGTGCCATCCGCCGGGCAAGCGACGACGGGGCGAAGGCGATCGTGCTTCAGCTCGACACGCCGGGCGGCTTGATCGAATCCATGCGCGGCATCGTGGCGGCCATTCTGGCCGCCAAGGTACCGGTACTCGGCTATGTTGCGCCGGCTGGCGCGCGGGCCGCCTCTGCGGGTACCTACATTTTGTATGCCTGCCCGTTGGCTGCGATGGCGCCGGCCACCCACCTGGGCGCTGCAACGCCGGTGGATTTGGGTGGCGGTACGCCCATGCCGTCACCGCTTGGCCATGCCGCGCCTGCTTCGGGTTCGACGAACAGGCCTGCGCCAAGTGTTGTGCCGGCCGGCGATGCGGAAGCCAACAAGGTGCTCAACGATGCGATCGCGACCATCCGTTCGCTGGCGCAGATGCATGGGCGCAACGCGGCATGGGCGGAGGAATCCGTGCGCGGCGCCGCCACGCTGACCGCCAGCGAAGCGGCGGCCCAGCACGTGATCGACTTCGTTGCTGCCGATCCGCAAGCCTTGCTGGCGCAAGCCGATGGACGCGTCGTGCGAGTAAACGATGCGACGGTAACACTGGCCGTGCGCGATTTGCCGATCCGCGATTATCCGCCCAATTGGCGTGCGCGCTTCCTGGGCGTCATTACCAATCCGACCATTGCATACGTCTTGCTGCTGGCGGGTGTCTATGGCTTGATCATCGAGGCGTTTCATCCCGGCAGCTTCTTTCCCGGCGTTACCGGCGGAATCTGTCTGTTGATCGGCCTGTACGCACTGCAATTGCTGCCGGTGAGTTATGCCGGCCTGATCCTGATGGCGCTGGGCGTCGCGCTGCTCATGGCGGAAGCTTTCATGCCTACGGCGGGTGTGTTGGGCATCGGTGGCGTGATTGCCTTCGTGCTCGGTTCGATCATGCTGTTCCGCACCGACGTACCCGGCTATACGGTGAATCTTGGCGTGATTGCCGGTATCGCCTGTTGTGCCGTAGTGATACTCGGGTTGTTGTTGCGCCTGGTCATGCGCGCGCGCCGTGCACGCGCTTTCAACGGCAATGAGCAGATGCTGCAAAGTACGGGCGAACTGCTCGATGCCATAGCGGCTGGCGGGCAGGGCTGGGCGCGCTTCGGTGGCGAACGCTGGCGCGTGCAATGCGAGGCGGCGCTTCCCGCCGGCGCTCCGGTACGCGTCGTCAGTCGCCACGGTTTGCTGTTGCAGGTGGCGGCAATGCGTATGGGCCAAGGAGAATCCTCATGATGGGCTTTGCTGGCGTCGTCGTATTGATCGTGATTGCGCTGCTTTTTTCGTCGATCAAGGTATTGCCTGAATATCAACGCGGCGTCGTGCTCACGCTGGGGCGGTATACCGGCACCAAGGGGCCGGGCCTGGTGGTGCTGGTGCCCATGGTGCAGCGGATGACGCGGGTGGACCTGCGCGTGACGGTCATGGATGTGCCGCCGCAGGATGTGATTTCGCGCGACAACGTATCGGTGCGCGTCAATGCAGTGGTGTATTTCCGGGTGGTGGAGCCGGACAAGTCGGTGCTGCAGGTGTCCGACTTTTTCCAGGCCACCAGCCAGCTCTCGCAGACTCGCCTGCGCTCGGTGCTCGGCCAGCACGAGCTGGATGAGATCCTGTCCCAGCGCGACTCGATCAATCACAGCCTGCAACAGATTCTGGACGAGGCCACCGACCCCTGGGGCATCAAGGTCACCAACGTCGAGATCAAGGATGTCGATCTCAACGACACCATGGTGCGCGCCATCGCCCGCCAGGCCGAGGCTGAACGCGAACGCCGGGCAAAGGTGATTCACGCCGAAGGCGAACTGCAAGCCGCGGAAAAGCTGCGCGATGCCGCCGGCATGCTTGCCCAGCAGCCGCAGGCTCTGCAGCTGAGGTACCTGCAAACCCTGGCCAGCATGTCCAGCAGCGGGCAATCCAGCACCATCGTGTTCCCGCTGCCGCTGGATCTGCTGAAGCCTTTGCTGGATAAGTGACGCTTGTCAGATGCGAAGGATGACGCCTGCGCCTGCCGCCCCGGAGGCTATCGGACGATGATTTCTCCCGCACCACCAAGGGTGCGGGAGGACAAAGCCATGAACGCCGTAAACGACACTCGCAGCACGTTCGAAAAATACCTGCCGCTGTTGGCTGGCGTGCTGATCGCTTTCCTGGCCGGCAAGGCGCTGAAGCGCATTTTCTGGACCTTGTTCGCCATGTATTGGGCCGTGCACGCCTCGGGGATGCATTTCTAAAGAAGACGGCATTTCCAAAGGATTGTGCGACGGGCTTGATGCCCGTATGGTGCGCGGGCCTGAATCGGGAGTCTCGCGTGAAACCAAGCACCCTTGCCGAATGGTTGGATTACCAGCAGCGCGTCCACGCGCTAGGTGTCGACCTGGGCTTGGAACGGGTACACGCCGTATGGGAAAGCATGAATGCCCCCAGGATCGCCCGCCACGTCATCACGGTGGGCGGCACCAATGGCAAAGGCTCCACGGTCGCCTTCCTGGAGGCGATGTTGACGGCGGCGGGGCAGAAGGTGGGTTGCTATACCTCGCCGCACCTCATCCGCTACAACGAACGCATCCGCATCGGCGGCGTCGACGCCGACGATGCGGAACTGATCGAAAGCTTCGAGCGCATCGAATTCGCTCGTGGCGAGATCCCCTTGACCTATTTCGAATTCGGCACGCTCGCCGCGTTCGATCTGTTTGCGCGTGCGGATCTCGATGTCGCCGTGCTGGAAGTAGGGCTTGGCGGGCGCCTGGATGCGGTCAACCTGATCGACGCCGAGGCGGTGATTGTGACCACGGTGGATCTCGACCACGTGGAGTGGCTCGGGCCGGATCGCGACAGCATTGGGCGGGAGAAGGCGGGCATCGCCCGCCGCGGCCGGCCGGCTATCGTCGGCGAGCTGCTTCCGCCAGCTGGCTTGCTGCAAGCGCTGTCTTCGCACGGGGCTGCGGTGGAACAGGCGGGGCTGGATTTTCACGTCGAACGCACCTCGCCAGGCTGGCGATGGCAGCATCGCGACGGCACGGCATTGAACCTCCCCGATCCCGAGCTTGCCGCACCGGTGCAATACGCGAATGCGTCGGCGGCCATCGCCGCGCTGCATGCGCTTGATCTGCTCGACCCGACCGAGCTTGAGCGCGTCGCGGCAGCCGGCATGCACCTGCCTCGTGCGCCGGCACGCTTGCAGTTCCTGGGCGGCGATCCGGCCTTGATCGTCGATGTGGGTCACAACCCGCAGGCGGCACGGGCCTTGGCCGAGTGGCTGGATGCTCAGCCTGGCCGGCGGGTGCATGCCGTGTACGGCGCACTTTCCGACAAGGATGTCGGGGGGGTGATGACGGCGTTGGGGACACGCATCGCACATTGGCACCTGGCCAGCCTGGAACAGGACACGCCGCGCGGATTGCCCGCTTCGGTGCTGGCGGGCGTGCTGCACCAGGTGTTGCCGCGGGCCGCCTGCGATACGCATCCCAACGTACAGCACGCACTTGCCGCCGCACGTGCCAGTGCCAGGCATGGCGACCGCATCCTGGCATTCGGATCTTTTTTCGTCGCGGCGGCCGTGCTTGAGGAATCGGCTGGCTGAACTTCTGGCCTATTTCCGTCATGTAGGGCGACCGGGACAGGTATAATCGCCGCCGTCACGCACAAGCTGGTTGTCTGGAGTCCATCTTGAATACCCGTCTGTTGGGAGCTGCCGTCCTCGTTGCTCTGGCCATACTGTTCGTGCCGATGATGTTCTCCAGCAAGCCGCCGTCGACCAGCGCCGCTACGGATCAATCGGTCAGCCTGGCCATTCCTGCCGCTCCCGACCGCGATCTGCAGACCAAGACCGTCAGCCTCACCGGCCAACCCGCCGCGGCAGGCAGCACGGTCGCACCCGCGACCACGGCAGCCCCCACTGCCAGCGGCATGTCCGCGGTAAATACAGCCAGCCAGCCTGCGCCGGCCTCGACCGCCCCGCTGATCCCGGCGCCAGCGCCGCAGCCTGTCATTCCCGCCACGCCTCCGAAAGCGGTCGCCGCGGCCAGCCGTCCTGTCATTGCGCCGCCGCCGACCACTCCGGCACCGGCGCTGCCGCCGGCCACGGCCGCGCGCGGCATCTACAGTATCAACCTCAGCGCCTACGCGCCGGATGGCGCCAATCGCCTCTCACAGCGGGTGCGCAGCCTGGGTTATCCGGTTCGCAGCGAGTCGATCCAGCGTGCCGGCAAAAGCCTGACCCTGGTCAGCGCGGGCCCGTTCGAGACCCGTGCCGCGGCGGAAGCCGCACGCCTGAAGATCGTGCAGACGGTGCCCGGCGTGCCGGCCCGGCTGGAAAGCGGCGCCACCACGCCCCAGGGCGACGTGCCTGCGCCTGCGGCTGGCAGTCCGGCGCGGGCCGGCGGCTGGGCGGTGCAGGTTGCCGCCATGGGCAGTCAGGCTGACGCGGTGGCGCTGCGGGACAAGTTGCGCGCCAGCGGGTTTGACGGTTTCGTAGATTCGGTCAACGCCGGCGGCAAAAAACTCTGGCGCGTGCGTGCGGGCCCGCAAACGCAGCGCAGCGATGCGGTGAGCCTGCGCGACCAGATCAAGACCAAGCTTGGGCTCGACGGCAACGTCGTCAGCGCCAACTGAGCTGCCGGACGAGCCCCAGGGGATGAACGCGGTCGACCTGATCATCATCGCGATACTGGGGCTTTCGGTCCTTGTGGGACTGTGGCGCGGCCTCATATCCGAGGTACTGGCGCTGGTCACCTGGGTGGCGGCGTTCTGGGTGGCATGGCGGTATGGTCCGATGGTGTCGGCCCATTTCGACCGGAGCGTCGAAAATCCGATACTGCGGCTGCTGATCGGCTACGGCATCTGTTTCATCGCCGTACTGATTGTCGGCGCACTGCTGCGGTTTGTTCTGCATCAGTTGGTGGATGGTACCGGCCTGGGCGGCACGGATCGCCTGCTCGGTATGATTTTCGGTTTTGCGCGCGGTGTATTGCTGGTGACGCTGGTGGTTTTTCTGGTGAACCTCACGTCATTCGCGCGTGAGCCGATGTGGCAACAATCGAGTTTGCTGCCGCAGTTCCAGGGCATGGCCGCCTGGCTCGAGCAGGAGATGCCGCCCAATGTGCGTGAGCACCTGCGGCCAGGCAATCTCCCGGAGCATCTGCAAAATCTGCAAAACGTGCTGCCGGCCGGATTGCCGCCCCACGAATCGAATTCTCCGGCTGCAGCTTCGAGCGCGGCCGGCGCAAGGCATTAACAGTAACGGGTAGCAACACCATGTGCGGAATCATCGGTATTGTCGGCACCACTGAGGTGGCATCGGCGCTTTATGACGGACTGACCGTCTTGCAGCATCGCGGGCAGGATGCAGCGGGCATTGCCACCGTGGATGGCGCGCGGCTGCGGCTGCACAAGGACAACGGCCTGGTGCGCGACGTGTTCAACCAGGCCTCGATGAGTCGCCTGCGCGGCCGCATCGGCATCGGCCATTGCCGTTATCCCACCGCCGGTTCGGAAGGGTCTTCCGAATCGCAGCCGTTCTATGTGAATTCGCCGTACGGCATTGCCTTCGCGCACAACGGCAACCTGGTGAACACCGAAACCTTGCGCCGCGAGATGTTCGAGGACGATCGCCGGCACATCAACACCGATTCGGATTCCGAAGTGCTGCTCAACGTGCTTGCGCACGAACTGCAGATCCAGGACCGCATGGCGCTGACGCCGGATCACATCTTCAAGGCGGTTGCCGGCGTGCACGCGCGTGCGCGCGGCGGCTACGCCTGCCTGGCCTTGCTGCTGGGTTACGGTTTGCTGGCATTCCGCGATCCCAACGGCATTCGCCCGCTGGTCCTGGGCGAGCGCATCACGCCGGAAGGCCGCGAATACGCCGTCACTTCCGAATCGGTGGCACTGGATATCCTCGGCTTCAAGCGCCTGCGCGACGTGGCGCCGGGCGAAGCGGTGTTCATCACCGACGACGGGCAGTTGCATACCCGCATGTGTGCCGACGCTGCCGTGCACGCACCGTGTATCTTCGAATACGTATACCTGGCCCGTCCCGATTCGATGATCGAGAATGTGTCGGTGTACAAGGCGCGTTTGCGCATGGGCCAGAAGCTGGCCGAAAAAATTCTGCGCGAACGCCCGGACCATGGCATCGAGGCTGTCATCCCGATTCCCGATACTGCGCGCACCGCAGCCAGCGCGCTAGCCGAGGCGCTGGGTGTGCCGTTCCGCGAAGGCTTCGTTAAAAATCGCTACATCGGCCGCACCTTCATCATGCCGGGGCAGGGCGAACGCGTGAAGTCGGTGCGCCGCAAGCTCAATCCGGTGGAGCTGGAATTCCGCAAGAAGAACGTGCTGCTGGTGGACGATTCCATCGTGCGTGGCACCACTTCGCGCCAGATCATCCAGATGGCGCGCGATGCCGGTGCCAGAAACGTGTTTTTCGCTTCGGCCGCGCCGCCGGTGCGCTATCCCAATGTCTACGGCATCGACATGCCGGCAGCTTCCGAACTGGTGGCCGCCGGCCACACCGTCGGTGAAGTGGAGAAGATGCTGGGCGCCGACTGGCTGATCTACCAGGATCTGCACGATCTGGTCTGGGCCGTGCAGGATGGCAATGAAAACCTGAAGCATTTCGATACGTCGTGCTTCAGCGGCGAATACGTGACCGGCCTGGATCAGCATTATCTGCAGCAGATCGAGATGCTGCGCTCGGATGATGCCAAGGCTGCACGCCGCAGCGCTTGATCTTCGCTTTTCCCCTCTCCCTTCGGGGAGAGGGCAGGGTGCGGGGCCGCTCTCGCGATAACTTCCATGACCGACCTCCACACCGCCGCCAAACGCTGCCTGGACGCCTGCGATCCCGCCGAAAAACTGCGCCTGACGCATGCCACCTGGGCGCTGCTGCAAGCAGGCGAGCTGCATCCCGATCCCGGCTCACCAGCATCCGAAACGATCGGCGCTCCCGGCCGCCCAGAACGTCCGCAACTCGTTCCGCAACGCCAGGTTCCACACCGCGGTCTCGGCACGCCCGAAGGCCGCGCTGCACTGGTGCACGCGGTAGCGCACATCGAATTCAACGCCATCAACTTGGCGTGGGACGCGGTCTACCGTTTCCGCGGCATGCCCGCCGACTACTACCGCGACTGGGCCAGTTGCGCCAACGACGAAGCCCGTCACTTCGCCTTGCTATCCGACCGGCTGGCCGAACTCGGCCACGCCTACGGCGATTTCGACGCGCACAACGGACTGTGGGAAATGGCCGAGAAGACCGCCCATCACGATACCGCGCGCATGGCACTCGTACCGCGCGTGCTGGAGGCGCGCGGGCTCGATGTCACTCCCGGCATGATTGAACGCCTGCGTGCCGTCGGCGATGAGCGGACCGTTGAGATATTGCACGTGATCCTGCGCGAGGAAGTCGCGCACGTCGCAGCCGGCACGCGCTGGTTCCGCTGGTGCTGCGAACGCGATCGCCTCGATCCGCGCGAGACCTTTCTCGACTTGTTGCGCGATTACATGGGGCGCAATCTGCGCGGGCCGTTCAATCGTCCCGCGCGACTGGAAGCAGGTTTTGACGAAGAAGAACTGGACCGGCTCACCGCGCTGGCCGCCGCGCTTTGATAGCCTTGGCGGCAGCCGGGTTCACAGCGGCTTGCGGAACTTGTAGATGAACTTGTCCGTGTGGCCTTTGATCGACGGGTCGAAGATCGCCTTGGTGTGGTCGTCCGCGGGATTGCTCAACACGTCGCTTTCGCCCACGAATTCGAAGCCGGCTGCAGTGACTTCCGCCTTCACGGCGGCCGGATCGATGCGATGCAGGCTGTCGGTCTTGGACGTACCCGTTCCAGCCGCAGCGGCGTGATCAAGCACGATATAAACGCCGCCCGGTTTCAATGCGTCGTAGATCGCCTTGTTAATACGTGCCATATCCGGCGAGCCCATGAACGGATCGTGCAGATCGTGGTAATTCTGCGAGGTCCAGACCATATCCACGCCCTTGGGCAGATTCAGTTGCGCAATCGGCGGCACCGTGACCGTCACGTTGGGATAGATCGAGGTGCCCGCAAAGCTGCGCAGTTTGGGCAGATTCTTCGGCGCGGCCTTGTCCATCTCGATCGGCTGCACGGCATATACGGCACCGTTGGTGCCCACCACCTTGCTGAACAGGCGCGTGTAATAGCCCGCTCCCGGCATCAGGTCGACCACCTTCCAGCCGCGCGTGATGCCGGTGAAATTCAAGACTTCGACTGGTTTGCGCTCAGCATCCTGTGCCCGTTGATCGGCAGGCCGATTCGGATCGGCCACGGCAAGCGCGGTATAGGAAGGGAGTGCCGGTACGGCGTTGGCGGGCACGCCGGCCAGGACGACCAGCGCAAAAGTGGCAGCAAACAGACCGTGGAGCTTCATCGGGGACCTCCTTAACCGTGGCAATGCAGATTGGCGTTCCGGGCGTATCGGGCGCGTGAGTGTCGGAGGCCTTCCTGGTGAACAAAGGAGTGCTGCCAACGCTGAAAATCGACCATCTTGCGCTGCGCGAGTTCAGCCGGGATCAAAGATTTTTGGTCAATAGACGTAGTTGACTGCCACGGCTGGCGTCACCGTATCGACCGAATGGTGACCGCCGAACGTGACACGCGTGCCGAGCAGCACGCCGATCGCCGACGACCAGTTGTATTCGACTGCCGGCGCCAATCCAAAGGCCGAGCTGGAGCCGGAATTCAGCCGCATATTTTGTGGGTAGGGAATGGCGCCGGCCGGATCAACCAGTTGTTCGCCCGCCGTGAGCGTGTTGGCATCGTGGCTGTAGGTAGCGTCGAGCGCCAGCACCCATCGTTCGGTAAGGCTGTATTCGAATGACAAATCGGCGAACGACGCGTTGCCGGGTTTGACATTGCCCTGGAAGTTCTGGCCGGTACCGTACACGCTCACGCCTTGAACGCGTGCGTGATTGGAAAACGCCTCCGATACATCGAAGCGCATGCGCAAAATGCGGCCATTCGGCAGCCAGAAATACATTTGTGAGTTGATCGCCAACGTGGTGGTGTAGGTGCCGCTGCCCAGGCCGTCGGCAGGGCGATCGCCCAGTTGATCGTACTTGCCGGTGGGCAGGGTTTCCTGCAGTTGAATGGCTGTCGTGGGGATCCACTTGC
Organism: Dyella mobilis; assembly: GCF_016904945.1. Taxonomy (GTDB): domain Bacteria; phylum Pseudomonadota; class Gammaproteobacteria; order Xanthomonadales; family Rhodanobacteraceae; genus Dyella_B; species Dyella_B mobilis. Next base: position 374,759 of record NZ_JADIKF010000040.1, on the reverse strand, counting down.
CCGGCTGGAATTCCGTCAGCCGGTATTGCGCTTGCAAGGTGATGTCGCCAACACCGACGCTGGAACTGCTCGGTCCGTTGCCGAGGCGGTTGTAGCCGAAGACGGGAATCAGCCCGACCGAGAGCCGGTTGGCCAGGCCATAAAGGATGTAGGTGCGCGAGCCGAAGCTGTCGGTATTCGGGCTGCGCACATCGTAGAGATAGGGCTCGAACAAAAAGTGTCCCGGCGGCAGGGTTTCGGCTGAATTGGCCAGCATCGGCCCCGTCCACCACGCATCGCTCATCGATTCCTCGGTGACCGAAGCGGGCGGCGTCGCTGGCGCTGTCTGCGCGAAAGCGGGGAATGACCACACGAGGCAGCCATGCAGACTCAGCAGACTTGCGATACCAGCGCGCCGCCTCGCATTCATCGCGAGATACGCGTCAGGTTGGCGACGAAGTTCGGTTCCCAGGTTTTGCCGTGGTCATCCGAATACGCTATCTCGAAGCGTTGCGAGTCGGGTTTGATGTCCGACCATGCGTTGCGGACCAGGATCGTGCGGCCGTTAAAGGGTTCCTGGTCGATCAGCTCGCCACGTCCGTCCTTGAACTCGCCGATCGCCGGCGTTTCCAGCGTGCCATCGCTTGTACTGGCAAAGGTCTGGCTCCATTGGTGCGATTGCGGGTTGTACAGAAACAGCGTCAACCCCTGCAAATGCCCACTGGGGCCACTGGCGTCGATTTCTTCCAGTTCCGCCTTGCCATCCATGATCTTGCGCACCGTTACCGTGCCATCGAGTTCGGTCCAGTCGTGGGAGCCGGAGAGCGGATGCTGGAGTGTCTTGATGTGCGTGCGCCAGGTGCCGACGTGGAAATCGAAATCGTGCGAGCCGTCGCGATAGCTGGGAGCGGCGGGCTTATTGCCAGTCTGGGCGTCGGTGGGGAGGCTGACGCAGGTCGTTCCTGCCATCGCCAATGCCGCGCACAAAAGAACCTTGCGAAAGCTCGTCATCGCAGAACCTCCTGAAAGCGGCCAGGGCGCCGCCTGCGATAAAAGTTAGGCCGGTCAGTGGTTGGCGAAAATAGCCACTTCGGTATGATTGGGCATGACCACTTTGGAGTTGCCACGTGAAACGGATCTCTGCTGGTTTCCTTCCGCCGGTCGTGCTCGATGCTGCTGGCAGCACGCCGATGTACGACCAATTGTCCGAATGGTTCCGGCGGGCCATCGTTGACGGCCGCCTGCGCCCCGGGCAGCGGGTGCCCTCCACGCGCAGTCTCGCCAAGGAGCTGAAGATTTCGCGCGTGCCGGTGCTCAGCGCTTATGAGCAACTGTATGCAGAGGGGTATCTGGAGACCTTCGTCGGAGCCGGGACCTGCGTGGCGCGTTCGATACCCGGCCAGGCTACCAAAACGGCCGGTGCCGCGGAGCGCCAGCCGCCAGTCGAGGTCACGCCATCCGCACCAAGAAAAATCGCCCGGCGCGTCGCCGGCATGCGCGGCCTCGTACAGACCTGGGCAAATAACCACGGGGCATTCCGGGTCGGGCTGCCGGCCATCGATCACTTTCCGATGACGGTCTGGTCCAAGCTCATCCAGCACCACGTACGCAAACCGCCGATCGAACACCTGGTGTACAGCGGTTCCATGGGATATCTGCCTCTGCGCGAGGCCATTGCGGAATACCTCGGCACGGTGCGCAGCGTGCGCTGCGATGCCTCGCAGATACTCATCACGACCGGCTCCCAGCAAGGCCTGCAGATTTGCGCGCATGCTCTGCTGGATGCAAACGATCGGGTGTGGATCGAAGACCCTGGGTACCCTGGAGCTCGCCAGGCGCTGCGAACGATGGGTGCGGAGATCGTTCCGGTGCCGGTCGATGAAGACGGCCTGATCGTGGAGGAGGGGATTCGTCTTTGCCGCAACGCACAGGCTGCCTATATTTCCCCTTCGCATCAATTTCCGCTTGGCGTCACCATGAGCGCCGCGCGACGCATGCAACTGCTCAACTGGGCTTCGCACAGCGGCGCCTGGATCATCGAAGACGACTACGACAGCGAGTTCCGTTTCGGCGGCCGTCCGCTTGCATCTCTGCAAGGCATGGATGCCGACGATCGGGTGGTTTATGTCGGCACCTTCAGCAAGGTGATGTTTCCGGCTTTGCGAGTGGGTTACGTGGTGGTGCCCAGGGATCTCGTTGCCGCCTTCGCCACGGTTCGGGATGCCCTCGATACGTTTTCTTCCACGCTTTATCAGGTGGCGCTCACCGACTTCATCCGCCAAGGACATTTCGCCAGGCACATACGCCGCATGCGCGCGCTGTACCTGGAGCGGCGGTCGGCTTTGCTGCAGGCCATCGACCAATACGTGGGCGACCGGCTCGACGTGATCGGCACCCAGGCGGGCATGCAATTGGCGGCCTTGCTCCCAGCGGGCGCAGATGATGTGGCGGTGTCGATCAAGGCAAAAGAGCAGGGTATTTCAGCCAGGCCGCTGTCCCAGTGCTATGTTGAGTCGCCTGGGAGAAGCGGCCTCATCCTTGGGTATTCCGGGGCGAATGTGCACGAGCTCCGCGAAGGTGTGCGCAAGCTCAGTACGTGCATTTAGAGTCGTCGATGGCCTTTCGCCATCGACGGCTGAACCGGTATCCGAGTTCCTTCCCTGTGATGGGTTTTCTTTATTGCCTGGGCTTTCTTTGCCAGGCGGGCGGCTCGTTGCGAATGTCCTTGTCTGTCATGCGCAATGCGCGAAGCTGGCCCCAGTAAGTGATGCCATGATCAAAAAGCAGGGCTTGCCCGTGTGCGGGATTTTCTTTCGCCAGGATCAAGGGCTTTTCGGTCTTCAGTAAATAAAGGAATTGGTTTTCATACGTAAAGCCGGCTTTCTTGTCGTCTTTGACGAGAACGGATTGCGGCATGGGGTCGAAATCGTCGGGGAAGCGCACCTCGACGAAATAGAAGAATTTTTCGAAATTGCCCTTTGAGACCTGAGTGAACAAGTTGCCGCCCAATTCTTCGAGGCCTAGATATTGGGCGTCGAAAAAAGGATCCAGCGAGCCAAAGTAAATGCCCTTTCCAAAATGAGTGTGCTCTTTTCCTTCTTGTGTCGAAGGAATGAGCATCATGGACTGAATGATCTTTTCGTAGCTCTCTTTGGTCGTGTAGTGATAGAGGTGTAGTGGCATGACGCGTTATTCCCTTGGGTCGTCCGTTTTGCTTCCTGGGTGTGCTGCCGCGCCCTGGGTCGAGCACAGGCAGTCATCGCCATCTCGTCAATCCAACGATGCGGCAGATGAAAGCCCGGTGAAAATCGGCACGCATGGATCGCGAATGGACAGTTCATTGTGCAGCTTGTGATTTCGCTCACGCCCGTCACCTCGTTGAAATAGTCACGGATGCAGGTCCCTGGGCAGCCTGGGCATTGGCGGCCGGGATTGATGGCGCGTGCCCGGGGGCAAAGAAGGGAGACGAGCAGATCCTGGCATCTTGAGCTTTTGGCCGGCCGATCCCTAAACCCGCTTGCCGAGCCGGCGTGACGTGGTTTCCAGGCGTTCGAATCGCACGGGAAGGGGGCGTGATTCGCAAATTGATACTGCGGTCGCGCTGGCCGCGGTGTTGCTCGTGACGGGTTGCATGGCTTTTTTGCAATAGGAGGCTGCTTCAAGACCGATGCCGGCGTGTATGCCCTGCGAAGACCCTGTACGATGCGGCCACGCGCTGAGGGATGAACGCCTCGCGTTTTCCGGTGAGCCCGAAGGTTACGATATGAAGAATGCGGTGGTTGTCGTTCCCGTCTACAAGACCGACCTCAACGACAATGAACTGTTATCGCTGAAGCGCTCGCTGCAGGTGCTGGCGAACCATCCTTTTGCCATTGCATGTCCCGAAGGCCTGGATCTTGGCCCGCTGCTGCCTCTTTTCGAGTCAGTCGACTATGCCGTGCGGCGTTTCCATCCCGATTTTTTCAAAGGACTTTCCGGCTACAACCAGTTGATGTTGTCGGAGGTTTTTTATCAGGCCTTCCAGAATTACGCATACATCCTGATCTGCCAGATGGATGTTTTCGTTTTCGAAGACAAGCTCGATGACTGGTGTGGGAAGGGTTACGACTATATCGGTGCGCCGTGGATGGCATCCAGGCAGACCTTTTTGAATCGTCTGTTCCTGCGTATCAACAACGCGTTCAAGAAGCGCAAAAAGAATACTGAACACTATTTCAAAGTGGGCAACGGCGGCTTTTCCTTGCGCAAAACCGAAACGATGCTGCGCGCCGTGCGTTGCCGCAAGGAGAAGTTGGACGGCGCGTCGCCGGAACTTGCCCGCTGGCATCCGCAGAATCTGTATATCGAAGACCTGTATTTTTCATTGGTCGCACCCACGCTGACCCACGTGAGCATTCCCGGATACGTTGAGGCGGTGGATTTTTGCGTCGACCGCAAGCCCGAGGCGGCCATAAAACTCAATTGCGGCCAACTGCCCTTCGCCTGCCACCGCTTTTACGATCCCAAGGTCGGTGCGTTCTGGCGACCGATCATTAGCAAGTATGCGGCCGGCCCGAGCGGCAGCTGAGCTGGCTTCGCGCCGTTCGATTTCGGCGTTCAGCGACTGCCGGCCAACAAAAAGGCCGGCGCAAGGCTGGCTTTTTCACAAAGCATTGGTCGGGGAGACAGGATTTGAACCTGCGACTTCTACGTCCAGCAACCTGTATACCTTGGGCTTATCGATAGCCCCGTCAAATTGACAGGGGGCAATCTGGCAGGGGAGCCCCTGACACCTGTGACAGGAGCCCCCTGTTACGGGTGTCACCGCATAGAACCACCATTACTAACCATCACCCATAATCCCCAAAGCCCGGTCAATGCCGCGCTACGTGGTGTGCGGCCACGTGGGTACTACACCCCTACAGGCTTGGTTGCGCGAGGCGCTTTTGGGGCCGCTAGTGAAGCCAAAAGCGGGTTTGGCGGGGAGGAGTGAGGTGAGTCGCTGGGAGTGTCCAGCGCAGCCCGCGGGAGCGGGCTGGGTGAGGCGTGCGGCGTCACCGACAGCAAAAGGGCGTATCCGCAGGGGCTTCGCCCCCACGCCCCCGCATGGCCAGGCGCGGTCAAGCACACTGAACACGTGAAAGCCGCCGTACGTTCCAAGGTGGAGCATCCGTTCCGCGTGGTGAAGCGGCAGTTCGGCTACCGGAAAGTGCGCTTCAAGGGGCTGCTCAAGAACAAAGCCAAGATACTGACGCTGTTCGCGCTATCGAATCTGTGGATGGCACGACGAACGTTGCTGGCCTCGACAGGCGGGTGCGCCTGTGAGGCAGAAAATCGAGGTGATTCGGGGTGCATCGACACGGCGGTGGCGGCGACCCACCTTCAAGGTCGCCCTTGTTTTCGTGGTAAGTTCAGCGCTTTCTCGCGGACGTCTGGATGGCTATTTCGAAATCAATAAATCAGAGCATCCCTAGTGCCAAATGAAGTTTCGCAATGCTCAAAAAGCCCTGACTACGTGTAACCATGCCCGCGCGGAGCTGCGCTTGCCGAGCAATGCGGGTGTGGCACCCACCGGCGTGGCCAGTTGCACCTGCGCCTGCCAATGGCGGGTGCCGACCCAGCTGAAGCCGATGCCGGCGCTATCGAGGTCGAATTGATTGCGGCTGGTGGTCCACGGGGAGGCATTAACGCTCAGGCTGCCATGGTCGACAAAAAGGCTTCCTTCGCAGTGGTCGGCACAGTTCCAGTCGAGGTCGTGGCGCAGTTCGATCGTGCCGAGCCAGCCGCTGGCGCCGGCGATGCTGGAGACGTCGTAGCCGCGCACGCTGTTCGGTCCGCCCAGCAAAAATTGTTCGGAGGAGTCGAGGTTGCGGTTGCTGTGCTGGCCGCCGAAGCTGACGTAGAGGCGGGTGGCGACGCTGAGGTTTTGCAGGCGGGCGAGACTGGCGTTCCAATGGGTGTAGCTACCTTGCGTGCGTGCGGTGGCAGCGTCGGCGGCCGCTGCCGCAGCGTCGTCGAAGCCGAGCCGGCCGTGGCCGACGCTGAGGCTGGCGCTGGTCAGGCCGCCACCGGCCCAGTCGTCGCCGTGCTGGCCGACGAGGCTGGCGGTCCAGTCGTTGCTGTGACGATCGTTGCGCAGGGCGGTGGTGTCGATGCGGTCGCTAAGCTGTTTGCGATCGAATTGCAGACGGACGTCCAGACGGCTGTTGCGCGTGCGCGCCAGCGGTTGCGCCAGCCACAGGCTGGAAACTCGCGCGGTGCCGTGCGCGTCCAGTGCATCGAGCGGGCCGCCCAGCGCATAGGCCAGCATCGAATACGCCGCGCCGAGGAGGGTGCCGTGACCGTTCAAGGTGAATTGATAGCCCAGTCGGCCGTAGCGCATGCCATCGCCGGAGGTGAGCGTATCCAGGCTGAGCTGGTCGCCGTGGTGCATCGGATTGTTGATGTCGAGATAGGCTCCCACGCGCAGGCGGCCGGTATAGCGGCTGCCTGCGGTGTCGGCGACCAGTTGGCCTTGCAGGGTGGGTTCGGCGTCGGCGTGCACGTCGAGGGTCGAGGTGCCGGCCTGTGTGCCCGGGCGCAGGGTGGCGTGGGGATTCACTCCGGGCAGATCGCCGAGCAGCAGCAGGCTGTTGTCGAGCGTGGCCTGGGTGACCGGCGCGCCGGAGCGTAGCGGCGCCAGCGTGGCGCGCAGCAGGCCGTCGCCGATGTGGCTGCGGTTGTCCAGTGTGATCTGGTCGTAGCGCGCCTCGACGATCTGCAGGCGCACGGTACCGTCGCTCAAGGTCTGCGCTGGCACGATCGCGCGGGCCAGCGGGTAGCCGTGGGCGTGGTAGTAGTCGGTGATGCGTTGGGCCAGTGCGTTGAGCTGGGTCAGGGTCTGTGTCTTGCCTTCGCCGTCGGCGACCAGCGCATGCAGGGTGGCGCTGTCGAAAGCGGTATTGCCTTCCAACTGCAACCGCGTCACTGCGAACGCCGTGGCGTCGTTCGTGGCGGCGGTGGTCGGCGATTCGATCGTCAGGCCGGGTTCGACAGGGGGTTTCTCCGTCGGTTTCGCCGGTACCTGCTGCAGGATCTCGCCGCTGTTGGGGATCGTCTGCGCCGGCGTGGTCAGTGGCAGGGCGAACAGCGCCAGCGCGAGCGGGGCGAGGCGGAGCGATGACGGCATGCGGCGATCCTTGAACGGGTTGTGCGGCGTGTGGCTCACGTGGTTCACGGCAGGCGCACCCCGCCGTTGACGATGTGCACATCCGGGGCATACGGCGCACGGGGCTTGCCGCTGTCGTCCGATTGCTGCAGCCCTGCGACGGTGCTGACGACAAGGCGTGGCGCACTGCCGTCGATCACTTGCAGCGCGGTGGCGTTGCTCGATGCCTGCACGAACACGTAGTTGTGCGCCGACAAGCCGCTGCCGTCGATGGCATACGCTCCGGCCGGGCTGGTCGCGGTGGCCGGCGTCTGCCATGCCAGTGTGCCGTCGGTGGCCGCGTCCAACGTATCGCCACCGACCAGCCCGGTCACGACGCCGCTCAAATCGCCCGGCATCTGTCCGATCTTGAAATGGGCGGTATCCGCACGGTATGTCAATGTCGCGGGGGTGATGTCGGCGGTCGTGGTCGCGCTGGTGTTGAAGCTGTAGTTGCCGGCGTCGATACCCGTGGCGGTGATGCCGCTGACGCTGACCGCCTTGCTAGTGCCGACATTCTTGTCGGCGAAGGCGCCGGTGCCGCGGAAGGCTACAGTGTCGCCGGTCAGGATGCCGCTGCTAGCCAGATTCACCGCGTCGACGGTGGTGCCGTCGTAGACGCGGTTGGTGCCAGTGGCATCGACGGTGATGCTGAGCGGGCTGATGTCGGCCGTCGTGTTCGCCGTGGTGTTGAAGCTGTAGTTGCCTGCATCGGCACCGCTGGCGGCGATGCCGCTGACGCTGACCGCCTTGCCGGTGCCGACATTCTTGTCGGCGAAGGCGCCGGTGCCGCTGAAGATCACCGTGTCACCGGCAAGGATGCCGGTGCTGGCCAGTTTCACCGCATCGGCGGTGGTGCCGTCGTAGACGCGGTTGGTGCCGGTGGCATCGACGGTGATGCTACGCGCGGTGATGGTGCTGCTGGTGTTGTCGACGTAGGTGACGGCATAGTTGCGGCCGCCGTTGCCATCGCTCACGGTGACGCCGTTGACGGTTACGTGCTTGCCAGTGCCGACGTTCTTGTCGGTGAAGGCGAAATTGCCGCCGCTGAGGGTGTCGCTGCCGAACAGCGTGCCGCCGCTCACTACCGCTGTGCCGATCGCGCTCAGGCCGCCATCGTAGGTTTTACTGACGTTGCTGCTGCTGATTTCCAGCGTGGCCTGATCCACCGTGAGGTTGCCGTTCTTGTAGGTGATGGCGTAGTTGCCGGCGGTGAGTCCGTCAGGAGTGATCGTGTAGCCGCCCGCGTTGATCGCTCCCTGCGAGTCGCCGGTATAGCCGAGCGTGCCGCCGAGTACCGAAGAGGTCTCGCCGTTGACGAAGCCGCTATAGGTGACGCCGTGGCCGCCCGCGTAAGCGAGGCCGTCGTAAGTCTTGCTGTCGTTGTTGGCTGTGATTGTCAGCGTGGCCGGGCTCACCGTCAGTGCGGTGGCGTTGCCTGCCGCTTGCGTGAACGTGTAGTTGCCGTCGTTCGCGGTCAAGCCGTTGCCGTCGATGGCGTAGTTGCCGACGTTGCTGGTGGCTGTGGCGCCGGTGGTGAAACTGGCCGTGCCAGTCGTGGCGTTGGCCAGGGTCTGGCCGTTGACGAAGCCCGTCACGGTGCCGGTCAATCCACTCGGCGTGCTGCCGTAGGTGCTGCTGGCCGATGTTGCCTGATAGGTCAGCGTGGCCGGGCTCACCGTCAGTGCGGTGGCGTTGCCTGCCGCTTGCGTGAACGTGTAGTTGCCGTCGTTCGCGGTCAAGCCGTTGCCGTCGATGGCGTAGTTGCCGACGTTGCTGGTGGCCGTGGCGCCGGTGGTGAAACTGGCCGTGCCGGTCGTGGCGTTGGCCAGGGTCTGGCCGTTGACGAAGCCCGTCACGGTGCCAGTCAATCCACTCGGCGTGCTGCCGTAGGTGCTGCTGGCCGATGTTGCCTGATAGGTCAGCGTGGCTGGGCTCACCGTCAGTGCGGTGGCGTTGCCTGCCGCTTGCGTGAACGTGTAGTTGCCGTCGTTCGCGGTCAAGCCGCTGCCATCGATGGCGTAGTTGCCGACGTTGCTGTTGGCTGTGGCGCCGGTGGTGAAACTGGCCGTGCCGGTCGTGGCGTTGGCCAGGGTCTGGCCGTTGACGAAGCCCGTCACGGTGCCGGTCAATCCACTCGGCGTGCTGCCGTAGGTGCTGCTGGCCGATGTGGCCTGATAGGTCAGGAGGGCTGGGGCGATGATCAGCGTGCCCGGCGTGAACTCGATGTCGTAACCCATCTGGCGGGAATACAGGTTGGCAGCCAGCGCGTAGCTGCCGGCGTTGGTCGCCGGGGTGCTGGTACTGGCGTTGGCGTCGCCCAGAATCAGGCTCGTATCCACGTTGTTCGACGGCAGCCAGTAGCCCGGCGTCAGCGTGCCGAAGATCAAGTTGCTGCTGCCAGCAAAGGCGGTGCCGTTGTAGATCGTGCCGAGATTCATGGCGGTGACCGTCAGGCCTACCATGAAGGTACGCAACAACGGCGCGGTGTCACCCGCGTAGATACGCCAGGTCGCGGAGCTGCCGCCGATTGCACTGATATCCATGCCCCAGGCCGCAAAACTGGCAGGGTCCATCATCTGCGCGGTGGTCAGGCCGGTGCCACCGGCGCTGGTGGATTGGCCTGTGGTTTGTGTGTCCCAGTAACTGTCGATGATGGTGTTGCCGGCCCCGACCCCGACCAATCCACCGAAATAGCTGCCGCCGCCGCTGACCGCCCCGGTGGCATAGGTGTTTGCGATCGTGCCGCCCGCGTCGAGGTAGCCAACCAAGCCGCCGACGTAGATGCTGCCGTTTACCGCTCCGGTGGCATAGGCGTTTGTGATCGCCCCAAGGTTGTCTCCGGCCAGGCCACCGACATACTCGCTGCCGTATACCGCTCCGGTGGCATAGGCGTTTGTGATCGTGCCTCCCGCGTCGTTGTAGCCAGCCAAGCCGCCATAATAGACGTCGTTGGCGCCGCTACTGTCGACCTCCCCTGTGGCATAGGTGTTCGTGATCGTGCCGCCGTTGTCTCCGACCAGACCGCCGACATAGCCTCCGCCGCTGACCGAACTGGTGACATAAGCCCGACTGATCGTGCCGTTGTTGTAGCCGACCAGGCCGCCGACGTAATTCTGGCCCGTAATCGATCCGCCGAGCAGACCGAGGTTGCGGATCGTGCTGCCGTTGCCGGTGATGCCGAACAGACCGACATAATTGGTGAGTGGTCGATTGATAGTCAGGTTGTCGATGGTGTGGCCAAGGCCATCAAAGACGCCGGTGAACGGTGCGCCTGGGCCGCCAATCGGCGTGAAGCCGTTGTCGAAGTGGGGCTTGCCGTTGGCGTCAAACTCCACGCCCTCCCATCCGAGCGTGGCGCTGGCGTCAATGTCGTTGCCAAGCACATAACGACCGGTGAGGCCGGTGCTCACGGCTTGCAACTGGTTCACATCCAGGATGACGGTGTAAAGGTTGGGCTGGTTGGTGCGCGTCACGGCGCCTATGGGCAGGTCATTGGTGTTGAATACCTGATTGCCGGACATGCCCAGCAGATATGGCGTGGTCTGGTTGCTTACGTTGCCCCAGCTGGCGGCCGTGAAACCTCCAGGCAGCGCTGCGATCAGTGCCTTGGTAGTCAGCCCCGTGCCGCCACCGATGCCGTCGTTGCCGCTGGTGGACTGACCGGTGGTTTCCGTGTCCCAGTAGCTATTGGTGATCGCGCCAGCAGAATTGGCCCCATCGAGTCCTCCGACGAAATTGCCGCTGCCGCTGACCGCACCAGTGGCATAGGCTTGGTCGGTCGTGCCGCCGTTGTCTCCGACCAGACCTCCGACGAAACTGCCGCTGCCGGTGCCGCTGACCGCACCGGTGGCATAGGCTTGGCTGATCGGGGCTGCAATGTTGTATCCGAGCAGGCCGCCGACGTCCTGGCTTCCGCTGACCGTACCGGTCGCATAGGCTTGGCTGATCGGGCCGCCGTCGTTGATCCCGATCAGACCGCCGACATCACCGCCGCTGCTGCTGACCGTAGCGGTCGCATAGGCTTGATTGATCGAGCCGCGGTTGTTGTACCCGATCAGGCCACCGACAGTGCCCGGGCCGCTGACCGCACCGCTGGCATAGGCTTGGCTGATCCGGGCGCTGTCGTTGAATCCGACCAGGCCGCCGGCGTTGGCACCGACGCCGTTGCCGTTGATCGCACCGATGGCGTAGGCCTGACTGATCGTGCCGTAGTTGTACCCGACCAGGCCGCCGACGTCGCTTTCGCCCTCGATCGATATGCCGACCAGGCCGACGTTACGAATCGTAGCCGTGGTGCTGGTGTAACCGAACAGGCCAACATTGTCGGAGCCGGGCAGGTTGATGGTGAGGCCACTGATGGTGTGGCCGAGGCCGTCGAAGGTACCGGCGAACATATTAAAATCGGTAGGGTTGAACTGGTGACCGATCGGCACGAAGCCGGAGCCGATTTGGGAGCCGAAGGCGGAGTTCCCCCAATTGGCCGTGGCGCTGGCGTCGATATTGGCGCCCAGCGCGAAATAGCAAGCGCAGTTGAGGGCGCCGTTGATGCCTTGCAGGTCCGTTCCGGTCGTGCTGCCGGGGGCACCCAGCGTAGTGATGATGGTGTACGGCTGGCCATTGATTTGCAGTGTATTGCTGCTGCCGGTGAAATCCACCCGGCCACCCTGGCCCGGCATGGCATCGACCATGTTGACCTTGACGGTGCCGCCGCCTATCGCCGCATCGCCGCCGTTGGCGGTGCTCGGGTTCAGCGCGAGGCCGGCGCTGCCGGCGGCCGTCATCACGGCGTTGATATCGACATCGTGCGCGGCGGTGAGCGTGAGCGTGTTGGCGCTCCAGGCCACTGCATCGTTGATGATGATGTCGCCGCTGCCGCTGGCGTTGGCGCCTTTGCTGGACAGGATAGTGATATTGCCGCCGAGCAGTTGGCTGGACAGTGTGTTGCCGCTCATGTCGCCACCGCTGACGGCGATGGTGAAATCGTGCGGATCGATCAACCAGGTGCCGCTGTTTCCCGAGGCGGACAGGGTGGAGATCTTTGCGTCGTCGGCTACATGCACGTGGGCCGCCGAGGTTTCGATGAAGCCGCCATCTCCGCCGTTCGGCGCGCTGGCATCCAGCGTGCCGGCCGTCTGCGTGGTGCCCGCTTCCATGCCACCGAGCAGCACGATTTTTCCTGCACGGTTTTCGACCGTCTGCGCCTGGATTGTGCCGGTGTTGTTGACCACGCTGGCCAGCAGGGAATCCTTCGCGCCGGCGCTCATCAGCACCTGGCCGCCATCGGCGACGATCAGCTGCTTGTTCTCGGCCAGCGCGTTCATGGTGCTGGCGTCGATCTGCATGTCGAGCAGATGGTTGCCGTCGAAACTCAAGGTGACCGCGCTGCCGCCGGCCAGCGCCACGCTGCCGGCGGGCACGTGGATCGCCCCCTGATTGGACACGGCGTGGCCGAGCAAGGCCACGTAGCCGCCGGGCGCGGCGGTGATTGTGGCTCGATTGGTCACGCTGCCGCCGCTCGCGCCGGCAAAATGCAGCGTGCCGCGACCCAGCTCGTCGTCGCTGACGTCGAGCGTGCTGGCGACCAGCCCGCCTACGTTGACCTGCGCGCCTTGTCCAAACAGCACGCCGTTGGGATTGATCAGGAACACCTGGCCGTTCGCGTTCAGGTGGCCGAGGATCACGCTGCCGTTGGGGTCGGCGATGCGGTTGACGGCGATCGCCTGCGCGTTGGGCTGTACGAAATTGACCGTATCCTGCGCGCCGATGTTGAAGCTCAACCAGTTTAGCGACAGGTTCTGGCTGTGCTGTTGGATGGTGGTGAGGTGATCGCCGTAGTCGATACTTCCGCTACCAGCGGTGACCTGGCCTTCGGTGGGATGGGCTGAAGAAGCTACCGACGCGATGACCGTTGGCGCGAGCGCAGGGCCCGCGGCGACGATCGCCGCAGTCGGACGGGCGGTATCGATCGCCGTGATGCCGGCCGGTGCGGCAGCGAGGGCCAGCATGGGGAGGCTCAGGGGTAGTGCGGCCCACCAAGCCGAACACGCGCGGCGCGGGGTCAATGTACGCCCTGCCTTGCCGCGACCGCGGGCGAGTTCGGACACGACCAGCCAAGTGCGACGAAGCTGGCTCCAGACCAACCTGTAGATGTGATTCACGCGATTCCCCTGTGGTGCAACGCAGACATCCCCGGCCCAAGCTCTTCGTGGGGAGGCTCGGATTACCGGGTTGGTTAGCGGAGAATTTTGCGCGTGAAAGCACAGGAGACTTGATCGACCGTCTCACTTGAGAAGGGAGGGAATCTCGAATAACAGCAATTTGATCGTCATTCCCGCGAAGGCGCGCTGCTGTCCGGAATAAATCCCGTGGTCAGTGGTTCGCTCAGCTTCACGCCGAACGGGTTCATACGAACAGCCCTGGCCGCCACGGTTCGCCAGTGCAGGCGGATCTTCGTCGCTCGCCGCGTCTGCGTCGACGTGCTTCGGGGGTGTAGCCCCCCAACCGTTGGCTGCAACGCTTCTCTCTTCCTCGGCTGAATTTATTCCGGACAGCAGTGCGCCTTCGCGGGAATGACGATATGGGGGACGAGGTTTTTCGTGGGCAAGACGGCAGGCGGTAGCTAGCCGGCACGCCGGGTCTGGCGCTAGCTCGATCCGCCAGCAAGCCTGGGGCCAGCGCGAGAGGTGGTTACGACAGGCGGCGACAAGAGGGGATAAAAGCGGGCGCACGTCCTGTAGCATGGGCGCGAGCGGAGGGAGCCCGGGATGACCAGTAGCAATACAAGCCATGTCGAAGTAGAGGCAAACGCTTCCGGGCCGATCCACCACCATTTCGGCACATGCGACATCGCACGAACGCAGCAACTGGTGGCGTGGCGCGATCGGACCTCCTCCTATCTCGACATCGCGGTTTCGCACGCGCAGGTGGCCGATGGGTTTCGCGCCACGCTCGACCGTTACCGGATCGATGGCATGACATTTCTCCACGCCTGCACCGACCCGATCACGCAGGCCCGCACGGTGGCGCGCATTTCAACGGACAGCATGCGCGATTATGTTTTCCACGTGCTGGTGGAGGGGGGCATCGAAACCGCGACGGGCCTGTATCCGCGGCGCAAGGCGCGGCAATCCCGGCCGGGCATCCTGGTTCTGGACATGAACCAGCCGATGCGCATGGAGCGGGAGTGCAGGAGCCAGGTCATGGCCTTGTTCCTGCCGCGCGCCGTGGTGGAATCGGTGCTGCCGGATGCGGAATCGTTGCATGGCCGCGTGATCGACTACGGATCGCCCCTGGCGTGCATGTTTCTCGGCGAACTGGAGGCGCTTGCCGGCAGCATCGGCACGATGAGCGGGGCTGAAGCCCGCGGCGCGATGGCCGCGTGCGGGCATCTGATCGTCGGGGCCTTCGCCAGACAGTGCGGCCTGAGTGGCAACGCGCGCGCCGCAGTTCGCGCGACGGTGTTCGGCAGCGTACGACGGTATGTGGAGCAACACCTGCACGAGCCGGAGCTGTCGATGGAAAACATCATCGGCGCGTCGCGACTGTCTCGCGCCACGTTGTACCGCATGTTCGAGCATGAGGGCGGCCTGGTCACCTATATCCGAAACCGCAGGCTGCGCGAGGCCGCGCACGAACTCATCCGATTCCCGCAGGCACCGGTCGTGGAGATCGCCTACGGGCTCGGGTTCAGGAGCGCGGTAGACTTCAATCATGCGTTCCGCCGCGCGTATGACATGCCACCCCGAGACTTCCGCGCCCTGGCCGGCTCGCGCGAAAGCCAGGCATCAGGCCAGTAGTCCGTCGCTTCCATCACGCCGCGAATGGCAAGGGCCCGACACTTGCGGGCCGACGGACATGCGTCGCCCTGCCAGTGGCGGGCGACGCCCAGCGACTTCCTGAAATGGCGCACGGTGCATGCCTACTTCCAGATATGGAGCGAAGTGGATGAGGACGTCCAAGACCTTCCGCACCAAAGCCGAGGCTGAAGCCTGGGGGGCAAGCAAGGGACGGGACGTTCACCGCCGCCAGCAGCGCGACTGTCGCACAGCCGAAAAGCTGCTGTTCCGGAATTTGCTCGAACGGTACGAACGGGAGAAGGCCAGCACCTTGAAATCGGCCGAGGTGCTGCACAACCACCTTGCCCGCTTGCATGAAGACTTCGGCCATCTGCGCTTCGCCGCACTGACGCCGGAGACGTTGACGGCCTGGCGCGACGAACGCCTGCGAGCGGTGCGGCCGCCACGGTACGCCGCGAGCTGCAGACGCTGGGCGGTGTCATCACGTGGGCACGGAAGGATCTCCTGATCGCGTTGCCGGAGAATCCGGTGGCCGCGATCCGGTTACCACTGCCCAGCAAGGCCCGTGATCGCCGGTTGGATGCCGACGAGGCGCGCGGCGTCACCGACAGCAAAAGGGCGTATCCGAGGGGGCTTCGCCCCCACGCCCCCGCATGGCCAGGCGCGAGCAGGCCAACTTCAGGCCGCACACGCAGACCATCCGCAGTGATGTGGAGAAATGCGGAAAAATCTGTAGGCCAAATCTAGGCCACTCCGTTACGAAAAAGGCCCGCTTTTGACGGCAGGCCTGTTTCGTAACTCTTTGAGTTTGGTCGGGGAGACATGATTCGAACATGCGACTTCTACGTCCCGAACGTAGCGCTCTACCAGGCTGAGCTACACCCCGTGGGAGCCGCGTATCTTAACGGGGCTTGATGGGCTTGGCAACAGGTTCGCTCGCCGGATTTGGTGGGAAATCGTACCTGCCGGCCCGGCGGGCCGCACCGGCCCATCTGTTACGCTATGCGGCTGCCGAGACACGGCTTTTTTCCATTCGCTCAAGAGGATTCCATGGCGCTTACCCAGGCCCGCACCATGCCCGGCGTGCTCGAGCTGCTGCCGCTCGATCAGATCGCTTTCCAGCGCATGCTCGACGTGATCCGTCGCAATTACGAGCGCTTCGGTTTCCTGCCGGTGGAGACGCCGGTGATGGAATATTCGGACGTGCTGCTGACCAAGACCGGTGGCGAGACGGAGCGCCAGGTGTATTTCGTGCAGTCGACCGGCGCGCTGGAGCAGGGCGAGAAGCCCGAGCTGGCCTTGCGCTTCGATCTCACCGTGCCGCTGGCCCGCTACGTGGCCGAGCACGAGCACGACCTCAGCTTTCCCTTCCGCCGCTACCAGATGCAGCGCGTGTATCGCGGCGAGCGCGCCCAGCGCGGCCGTTTTCGCGAGTTCTACCAGTGCGACATCGACGTGATCGGCAAGGACAATCTGTCCATCCGCTACGACGCCGAGCTGCCAGCGGTGATCTACAGCGTGTTCCGCGAGCTGAACATCGGCGCATTCACCATCCAGCTGAATAACCGCAAGTTGATGCGCGGCTATTTCGAGAGCCTGGGCGTGACCGACCCGGAGTTGCAGACCCTGGTGCTGCGTGAGGTGGACAAGCTGGACAAGCGCGGTGCCGATTACGTGCGCGAAACGCTGACCGGCGACGCCATCGGCATGACGAAAGAGGCCGCACAGAAGGTGCTCGACGTCGTGCAGGTGCGCTCCACCTCCTTGCAGGATGCCTACGACAAGCTCGATGCGCTGGGCCCTGGCCCGGAGTCGATGGAGCAGGGTCGGGTGGAACTGAAAGAGGTGCTTGGCCTGATCCATGCCTATGGCGTGCCGGAAAGCCATTACGTGCTGAACCTGTCGATCGCCCGCGGCCTGGATTACTACACCGGCACCGTCTACGAGACCACGCTGAACGACCATCCGCAGATCGGCTCGATCTGCTCCGGCGGCCGTTACGAGAACCTGGCCGGCCAATACACCAAGTCGCATCTGCCGGGCGTAGGTATCTCCATCGGTCTTACCCGCCTCTACTGGCAGCTGCGCGATGCTGGGCTGGTCGGCACGGCACGCAGCACCGTCGATGTGCTGATCACCCAGATGGACGCGGCGCAACTGCCTGCCTACCTGGCCCTGGCCGGCGAGCTGCGCGCAGCGGGTATCGCTACCGAGGTGGTGCTGGACGGCGGCAAGCTGGGCAAGCAGTTCAAGTACGCCGATCGCGCCGGCATTCGCTTCGTGATCGTGCTGGGCGAAGACGAGCTCGCCAAGGGCGTGGTGACGGTGAAGGATCTGCGCCGCGAGGATCAGTTTGAAGTGTCGCGTAGCGAGTTGATCAAAACGCTTCGCGTCGAACTGGCGCAGGCTGAAATCAGCACCTGAGCGCCATGCACGGCATTCAGGATTTCGAATAACCTCATCCGCCTGTTTGGCGGGTGAGAGCAGGGATGCAACGCATCGACAACGGGCTCCGGCGTGCGCCGGAGCGACTGCGTCACCGGTTTTCGTGGCACGCGTCGCCGTCCCCACCGGCAACGTGATTAGCAACCAGAATGCCCTCAAGGGCACGGAGTACGCATGACTGCCAATTCGATTCTGCTGGATGGCAACAGCCTCAGCCGTCAACAACTCGTTGCGGTGGCACGCCAGGGTTACGGTGTTCGCCTCGATCCCGAGCAGCTCAAGCGCGTGCAGCGCGCGGCGGATTTTCTGGCCGACAAGGTAAGCTGCGGCGAGCCGACCTACGGCGTCACCACCGGCTTCGGCAGCAACGCGGACAAATTGCTCGGCGCCTACCGCTTGCGTGACGAACTGCCGGGCGGCAATCCGCACAAGCCGGAAGGCACGCTGCTGGAAGAGCTGCAGCACAACCTGATCACCACCCACGCGGTGTGCGTAGGCAAGCCGTTCTCCGCGGAAGTGGTGCGCGCGATGTTGGTGATCCGCATCAATACGCTCATGCGCGGCCATTCGGGCATTCGCATCGCCACCCTGGAAGCGCTGACGGCGCTGCTCAATAACGACGTGATTCCGGTGGTGCCGGAGAAGGGTTCGGTGGGCGCCAGTGGCGACCTCGCGCCGTTGTCGCACCTGGCCATCGTGCTGCTTGGCGGCGGCGAAGCGTTCTACCAGGGCGAGCGCCTGCCTGGCGCCGAAGCGCTGAAGCGCGCCGGCCTGCAGCCGATCCGGCTTTCCTTCAAGGAGGGCCTGGCGCTCAACAACGGCACGGCGCAGATGCTGGCCACGGCAGTGCTGGCGCTCGATACGCTGGGATACCTGCTCGACACGGCCGACCTGGCTGCCTCGATGACCCTGGATGCGTTCGCCGGCCGTAGCGGCGCGCTGCGTCCGGAAGTGCACGCGCTGCGTCCGCATCCCGGGCAGGTGCAGGTAGCCGGTCACGTGCGCGAGCTGTTGAGCAGCTCCACGCTGGTCGATATTCCCTATCACCTGGTGCCGCGCTTCAAGCAGTGGAGCGCCGAGGCGTGGAGCACGCCGGAAGACCAGGCGCTGAGTTTCGATATCAGCTGGGACTGGGTGCCCGCCAACCAGCGCCACGGGCGCGAGGCGTTCTACAACCGCTTCCTGCCGTTCAAGGGCGGCAAGAAGCATCAGCCGCAGGACGCCTATTGCCTGCGCTGCATGCCGCAGGTGCATGGCGCAGTACGCGATGCGTGGGCGCAGGCTTGCCGCGTGATCGACGTCGAGCTGAATGCCGTCACCGACAATCCGCTGATCTTCCCCGATAACGCCGAGGCTGAGCACATCGAGGAGCAGGTGATTTCCGCCGGCCACTTCCACGGCATGCCGCTGGCGCTGGCCATGAGCTATGTGAAGGCGGCCATTCCGGTGCTGGCTTCGATTTCCGAGCGTCGTCTCAACAAGCTGGTCGATCCGGCCACCAACGATGGCCTGCCGGCGTTTCTGACGGGCAACGAAGACGGTACCGATTCCGGCTTCATGATCGTGCAGTACACCGCAGCAGCGCTGGTCAATGACCTGGCTACTCGCGCGCATCCGGCCAGCGTGTATTCCGTGCCGACCAGTGCGAATGCGGAAGATCACGTCTCGATGGGCGCCAACGAGGCGCGCCACGTGCTGGAGATGGTCGAGGATCTCAGCCACGTGCTGGCGCTGGAGTTGTACACCGCTGCGCAGGCCCTGGATTATCGCCAGGAAATGCTCAATGCCGCCCGTCGCCTGGCTGCGCGCGGCAACTGGCAGGCGCTCGCTTCCAAGGTGGCCAATGCGCCGCGCGAAGACAGTCCGCATTACGCCCAGTTCGTGGAAGAGGTGAAGCAGCTCACCGCGGCGTTGGCCGGGGTGGGCGATTTCCACGCGGGCGAGGCCGTGCGCAAGGCGCATGCGGCGCTGCGCGAGAAAATCGGCTTCATGCATCGCGACCGTGCGATGGACGGCGAAGTGCACACCATGTGCGAGCTGGTGCAAAAGCGCGCATTTGCCGGATGACGCGCGAGGTTGCCCCGGATCGAGTCCGGGGCAATCCGTCCTATGGAATGCGGCGGCCGGCCACGCGGAGATGGCGCGCGGCCCAGCCCAGCCACAGCAGAATCAGCACGATCGCCAGTTTTTCCATCAGGCCGTTCGGCAATCCCTTCACGAGCACCTGAAACCACAAGACCAAGGTAGCCACCCAGGCCAGCAGCAGGCCGGGCTGGTTGCCATGTTTCAGGCGAGCATCGCGCCGCCAGCGGTCGCACAGCAGCAGCATGCCGAAACTCAGCCACAGGAACGTGGCCGGGGCGCAGATTTTGTGCGTCATGCGAGCCAGTTCTTCGTACCGTGTGCCGTGGAACAGCTCGGTCAGCGCCACCACCGGCAGGGCCGTACCGGCGGCCGCGAATAGCGCCGAGCCCAGTACCGTTCTTTGCGTGGGGGCGGTGGCGGCGAAACTTGCCCAGGCAAAGCCGAACAGGGCGGCAGCCATCAGGTAATAGACCCCGCGCACGTAGGCGCCGCCCGGGCCGAACAGGTAGGTGCTCAAAGGAATCGCCATCCAGTTCAAGTCGTTGCGCCAGAACTGCGCGGCGGTGCAGACGCCGATAAAAGCAATTACGGCGATCGTCATCAGGTGGCAAAGCTGGCGGACGAGCGGTGAGCAGTTCATGGGGCGCCGGATTCCTTGGGCGGTGAAATCGACATTGTACGGGCGCGGACGGGCTTGCCGTGGGCGTCAGCGTCGCGTATGATCCGATCCATTGTATTAACGCATTAGTACATTATGAAGCGCCGATCGATCGATCCAGAGATGCCCGACGAGTCCGCCAAGGCCAGCCTGTGCCGTGCGCTGCTCTCGCTGAAGAACGCCGAGGAAATGGACGCCTTTCTCAACGACCTGTGCACGCCGGCCGAGTTGGAGGTGCTGGTGGATCGCTGGCGCGTGGTGCCCTACCTGCTGGAAGGGGTGTCTTACCGCGAGATCCACGAGCGCACTGCGGTAAGCATCACCACCATCGGCCGCGTCGCCCGTTATCTGAATCAAGGCAATGGCGGCTATCTGGCGGCTGCTGCCCGCGCATCGCGCAACCGCGCCGCTGCAAAAAGGACCAAGGCATGAAACCTCGCGATCGCCTGCGTATCGCCATGCAGAAGTCCGGACGGCTGACCGAGCCGGCGCTGGATGTGCTCAAGCGCTGCGGCCTCACTTTCCGCCAGAGCCGCGACAAGCTGTTCTGTTTCGGCGAAGGCGAGCCGGTGGACTTGCTGCTGGTCCGCGACGACGACATCCCCGGGCTGATCGCGCAAGGCGTGTGCGATCTGGGCATCGTCGGCCGCAACGTGTTGGACGAATTCAAAGGCGTTGCCGGCGATGCCGCTGCTGCGCTCACCGAATGGCGTCCGTTGGGGTTCGGCCGATGCCGCCTGTCGATTGCCGTGCCGCAAGACGTGGATTACACCGTGCCGAAGGATCTCGACGGCTTGCGTATCGCCACTTCGTATCCCGGGCTGCTTGGTCAATGGCTGCGGCGCAACGAGGTGGATGCGGCCGTGGTGACCTTGGCCGGCTCGGTCGAAATCGCGCCCAAGCTGGGGACGGCCGATGCCATCTGCGACCTGGTGCAGAGCGGCGGCACGTTGGTGGCCAACCAGTTGCGCGAGACCGACGTGTTGCTGCAAAGCGAGGCGGTGCTGGCCGGTCCCGACACACTGCCCACCGATGAGCGCGGCGACATGATCGAACTGCTGCTCAAGCGCCTGGACGGCGTGATCCAGGTGCGCGAATCGCGCCTGCTGTTGCTGCAAACCTCGCGCACCTCTTTGGACGCCGTCACCCGCTTGTTGCCCGGCGGTCCGCAACCGACCTTGTTACCGGTCGCCGGGCAGCCCGATCAGCTGATGCTGCAGGCGTTGTGCGCGGGCGAAGTGAGCTGGCGTCAATTGGAAGAAATCAAGAAGGCCGGCGCGCGCGAAATGTTCGTCTTGCCGGTCGAAAAAATGCTTGCGTAAAGAGTGGCCTGGAATGAAGCGAATCGATTGGAACACGCTTGGTGAAACCGAACGCGATGCCGCGCTCGCACGGCCTGCACAGGCGCGTGCACAGGAGTTGCGCGCAGGTGTCGAGCGAATCATTGCCCAGGTGCGCAGCAAGGGCGATGCGGCATTGCGCGAATTGTCCGCGCGTTACGACCGCTGCACCCTGCAAGTCATTGAAGTCGACGAGGCAGAGTTTGCCGAGGCCGAGGCCAGGCTCATGCCGGAGCTCAAGGCCGCCATCCGCGAAGCGGCCGCACGTATCGAGGTTTTTCACCGCGCCGCCGCGCCGCAGCCGGTTGGCGTGGACACGGCTGAAGGCGTGCGCGTTGAGCGCATGCTGCGGCCCATTCAGCGCGTAGGACTCTACGTACCTGCCGGCAGCGCTCCGTTGCCGTCCACGGCTTTGATGCTTGGTGTGCCGGCGCACATCGCCGGCTGTCGTGAAGTGGTGCTGTGCTCGCCCGCGCGTGCCGACGGCACCTGCGACGAAGCCGTGCTGTTTGCCGCGCGGGTGGTGGGTGTGCATCGCGTGTTCAAGCTGGGCGGCGCGCAGGCGATTGCCGCGATGGCCTATGGCACCGGGAGCGTGCCCCGCTGCGACAAACTGTTCGGCCCGGGCAACGCGTGGGTGACCGAAGCAAAGCTGCAGGTATCGGCCGATCCCGGCGGTGCTGCCATCGACATGCCGGCCGGCCCGTCCGAGGTGCTGGTGATTGCCGATGCGCAAGCCAATGCCGCCTTCGTCGCCGCCGATCTGCTGTCGCAGGCCGAGCATGGGCCGGATTCACAGGTGATCCTGGTCAGCCCATCGCCTGCGTTGCTGGATAAAGTTGCTGCCGAAGTCGATCGGCAATGTGCGGAGTTGCCGCGTGGCGCGATTGCAGAACAGGCACTGGCACAGAGCCGGCTGATCGAAGTCGACTCGTTGCCGCAGGCCGTCGAAGTCAGCAATCGCTACGCGCCGGAGCATCTCATCCTGCAGGTGGATGCCGCGCGCGATCTGCTCGACGGCGTCGAAAGTGCGGGGTCGGTGTTCGTCGGCGCCTGGACCCCCGAATCCGTCGGGGACTATTGCAGCGGCAGCAATCACGTACTGCCGACCTACGGTTATGCGCGCAGCTACAGCGGAGTATCGGTGGCCAGCTATCAGAAACAGATCACGGTGCAGGAACTCAGCCCTGCGGGCTTGCGTGCGATCGGGCCATGTACGGCTACCCTGGCGGCCGCCGAGCAGCTTGAAGCGCACCGGCGGGCGGTAACATTGCGCCTGGCAGCGCTGGAGGATCGGACGTGAGCGTGCTCGATCTCGCCCGGCCGGAAATCCGCAGCATGCAGCCGTATTCGTCCGCTCGAACCGAAGCCGGCGGTGGCCAGATCATGCTCAATGCCAACGAGTCGCCGTGGGCACCGAATGGCGACGAGGGACTTGGTTGCAACCGTTACCCGGACCCACAGCCGGAGGCCTTGTTGCAGACCCTGGCTGCACTGTATGGCGTAAGGCGCAACCAGTTGTGTGTGGGCCGCGGCAGCGACGAGATGATCGATCTGCTGATACGTGCGTTCTGCCGGGCGGGTGAAGACGCCATCGTGATTCAGCCGCCGACGTTCGGCATGTACTCGGTGTGCGCACGCATACAGAATGCGGCCGTGATCGAGGTGCCACTGGCCGAGGATTTCAGCCTGGATGTGGATGCCTTGCTGGCAGCGGTAACGCCGGCCGTCAAGCTGGTGTTCCTGTGCACGCCCAATAATCCCAGCGGCCGCTCGATTCCGCGCGCCGAGATCGAGCGTGTCGCGCAGGCTCTGGCTGGCAGGGCCTTGTTGGTGGTGGATGAGGCCTATGTGGAGTTTTCCGATCAGCGCAGCGTGGTCGATTTGATCGACCGTTACGAACACCTTGCGGTATTGCGCACGCTGTCCAAGGCCTGGGCACTGGCCGGTGCGCGCATCGGTAGCCTGCTCGCCAATGCTGAAGTGATTGAGCTCATTCGCCGCATCATGCCGCCTTATCCGCTGCCTTTGCCCTGCGTGGCAGCAGCATTGGTCGAACTATCCCCGACGGGGCAGGCGTCGGCCAACGAGAAGATCGGCATCGTGCGCGCGCAGCGCCTGCTGATGAGCAAAGCCTTGGCGCAGGTTCCCGGTGTGCGCGAGGTGCTGCCTTCGGCTGCCAATTTCCTTGCCGTGCGTTTTGACGATGCTGCATCGGTTTACCGGCAATTGCAGCAGGCGGGCATCGTGGTGCGCGACATTCGTCGCTATCCCAACTTGCACGACGCGCTGCGGATAACGCTTGGCACGCCTGCCGAGAATGCCCGCGTCCTGTCCGTTTTGAAAAGTCCGGCCGTGGATGGCCGGGGTGTTGCCGATGGATCGGCATAATTTGAAAAGTCCGGCCATGGATGGCCGGGATCTTGCCGATGGATCGGCATAAGGAACCTTACCCATGAGCCGCAAGATTCTCTTTGTCGATCGCGATGGTTGCCTGATTCACGAGCCGGCCGACGAGCAGATCGACAGCTATGAAAAGCTCGACCTGCTTCCGGGCGTGATCGCCGCCTTGCTGCGCATCGTCGGAGCCGGTTACGAGCTGGTGATGGTCACCAACCAGGATGGCCTGGGTTCGGAGCGTTTCCCGCAGGAGCATTTCGATGGTCCGCACGATTTGCTATTGCGCATTTTCGCTTCGCAGGGCATTCGTTTTCGCGAGGTGCTGATCGACCGCAGTTTCCCGCAGGACGGATTGGACACGCGCAAGCCGGGTGTTGGCATGATGCGCCAATATCTCGCTGACGACGGTTGGAGTCGTGCCGCCTCGGCCATGGTGGGCGATCGCGAGACCGATCTGCAATTTGCCGCCAATATTGGCGTGCGCGGCTTTCGTGTCGGAGCGCAGGGTATCGGCTGGGATGAGATCGCTCATCAGTTGTTGGATCGTCCGCGTATTGCCGAAGTGGTGCGCAACACCAAGGAAACCCGGATCAAGGTTCGCGTGGATCTGGACCGTGCAGCCGAGCCGGTCGTGCATACCGGGTTGGGTTTTTTCGACCACATGCTGGAACAGATCGGCAAGCACGGCGGCTTTTCCCTGCAACTGGAATGTCACGGCGACACCAAGGTGGACGAGCATCACACCATCGAGGATTGCGCTCTCGCGCTGGGTCAGGCTTTGCGTCAGGCCATGGGCGACAAGCGCGGCATCGCTCGCTACGGTTTCACCTTGCCGATGGACGAGGCACAGGCCAGCGCGGCACTGGATTTGTCCGGACGCCCTTACTTCGTCTTTGAAGGACACTTCCCGCGCGAGCGCGTAGGCGACGTGCCTACCGAGCTGGTGCCGCATTTCTTCCACTCGCTGTGCGACACCCTGGGCGCGAACCTTCACCTGGCTGTCAAAGGCGAGAATGCCCATCACGAGGTGGAAGCCTGCTTCAAGGTGACGGCGCGCGTATTGCGCCAGGCCATCCGTCGCGAAGGCGATGAGTTGCCGAGCACGAAGGGAGCCTTGTAATGAGCGTGGTGCTGGTCGATGCCGGTGGCACCAATATCGGCTCTGTGCGCTATGCCTTGCAGCGCTTGGGTGTGGATGCCGCGCTGACCGCGGATGCTGCGCAAATTCGTCAGGCCGACAAGGTGATCCTGCCCGGCGTCGGCGCAGCCGCGCCGGGCATGGCGCGGCTGCGCGAGTTGGGCCTGGTCGAGGTGATCCGTTCCTTGACGCAACCGGTACTCGGCGTATGCCTGGGCATGCAGTTGCTTTGCGAGCACTCCTCCGAAGGAGACACGGCGTGCCTTGGCGTGGTTCCGGCGCAGGTTCGCCGTTTTGAGGAAGCCCCCGATCGCTGCGTGCCGCACATGGGTTGGAACCGTTTGACGCCCGTGGTGGAGCACTCTTTGCTGAAAGGTTTGCAGGAAGGCGATTGGGCCTATTTCGTGCATAGCTACGCTGTGCCGCTTGGTGCTTACACCCTGGCCAGCAGCGATTACGGCGACGGCTTTTCGGCCGTCATCGCCAAGGACAATTTTCACGGCATGCAATTTCACCCCGAGCGCTCGGCGAGTGTCGGGGCCAAGCTATTGAAGAATTTTCTCGAGCTATGACGATAGAAATCATCCCGGCGATCGATCTGCGCGGCGGCCAGGTGGTGCGCCTGAAGCAGGGTGACTACGCGCAGGAAACCCGCTACGCCAGCGATCCGCGCGAATTGGCTGCGCGCTACGCCGGTGCCGGTGCACGCTGGCTCCACGTGGTGGATCTGGACGGTGCGAGGGCAGGCGACCTGGCCAACCTGGGCGTTATCGAAGCATTGGCCAGGGCCGGCATGCAGGTGCAGGCGGGCGGCGGCGTGCGTTCCGAAGACGATGTGCAGCGCCTGTTCGACGTGGGTGTGGTGCGCGTGGTGGTGGGCAGTGTGGCGATCCGAGCACCGGAACAAGTGGCAGGATGGTTGAAGGTTCATGGCGCCGAGCGCTTCACGATTGCGCTCGATACGCGCCTGCGCGACGGGCGCTGGACCTTGCCCAGCGCCGGCTGGATCGAAGAAGAGGCGCGTACGCTGGACGAGCTTGCGCCCTGGTACGCCCAGCGCGGTGCGCGCCATCTTTTGTGTACCGATATCGAACGCGACGGCATGCTGGCGGGGTTCAACCTCGACTTATACCGGCATCTGGCGCAGACCGTGCCGCAGCTTGCGGTGCAGGCGTCGGGCGGAGTGCGTTCGCTTGAAGACATTCGTGCCGCCGGTGCTGCGGGTGCCCGTGGCGTGATTCTCGGCCGGGCCCTGCTCGAAGGCCGCTTTACCCTTGAAGGGGCGCTGGCATGTTGAGCCGCCGCATCATTCCCTGCCTGGACGTGCGCGAGGGCAAAGTCGTCAAAGGCGTGCGTTTTCGCGATCACGTCGTGATGGGCGAGATCGTCGACCTGGCCTTGCGCTATCGCGATGAGGGGGCCGACGAGCTGGTGTTCTACGACATCACCGCCAGCCCCGAGGGGCGCAGTGTGGACCGGACGTGGGTAGAGCGCGTAGCAAGGGTCATCGATATTCCATTTTGCGTGGCGGGCGGCATCCGTTCGGTCGAGGAGGCGCGGCAGGTGCTGCATGCCGGCGCCGACAAGATTTCGGTGAACTCGCCGGCGCTGGAGCGGCCGGAACTGATCGACGAGCTGGCTGCGGCATTCGGGGTGCAGTGCGTGGTCGTGGGGATCGATTCGATGCGCGATGCCGACGGCGAATGGCGTGTCCGCCAATACACCGGAGACCCCTCCAAAACGCGATCGCTGGCGCGCCGCACGATCGATTGGATGGTCGAGGCGCAGCGGCGCGGAGCCGGTGAGATCGTGCTCAATTGCATGGACAGTGACGGTGTGCGCAAGGGTTATGATCTGGTGCAGTTGGGCGAGGCGCGCAAGGTATGTACTGTTCCCTTGATTGCTTCGGGCGGTGCCGGTTCGATGGAGCATTTTCTCGACGCTTTCACCTGTGCGCGGGTGGATGGTGCATTGGCAGCCAGCGTTTTCCACAGTGGTGCCATCGCGGTGCCGGAGCTCAAACGTTACCTGCAGCGGCAGGGCGTGGTGGTTCGCCTGCAAGAGAGTGACAACCGTGACTGACGCAAATACAACGGCAAGCCGAACCGACCTCAGCCGACTCGATTGGAGCAAGTCCGGTGGATTGCTGCCGGCAATCGTGCAGCACTGGCTGACCGGCGAAGTATTGATGCTCGGCTACGTCAATGCCGAGGCGCTGGCGCAAACGGAAGCGATCGGCAAGGTAACGTTCTACAGCCGCAGCAAACAGCGCTTGTGGATGAAGGGCGAGAGCTCCGGCCACGTGCTGGACGTGAAATCGATCCGGGCGGACTGCGACTCGGATACGGTATTGATACTGGCCAACCCGCAGGGGCCGACCTGCCACCTGGGAACCAGCAGTTGTTTTGGCGACGACGTACGGCCGCCGCTAGGCTTTCTGGCCGAGCTGGATGCGCTGGTGGAGCAGCGCAAGGCGTTGCTGCCCGAAGGGAGTTATACGACACGCCTGTTCCAGGGCGGCACGCGCCGTATTGCGCAGAAGGTAGGAGAGGAGGGCGTCGAAACGGCGCTCGCCGCCGTGGCGCAGGGTGACGAGGAATTGCTCGGTGAAGCCGCCGACCTGATTTTTCACCTGACCGTGTTGCTGCGCGCGCGCGGTTACGGGCTTGCCGATGTCGCGCGTGTGTTGGTCGAACGGCACGGCTGATCCAGCCCGCGTTTATTGTGAGCTGGCCGGCGCGCTGTTGGTGGAAGGCGGCGGAGGCGTGAACGGCACGGCCGGACCGGGTTTCACTTCCTTGCGCCAGCTTGCCAGTTGCTGCGCAATGCCTTCGCCGATATCGATCTGCGGTTCGGAAGGCGTCAACTTCTGGTCGTTTTCCCAGCCGGCAATGTCGTCCTTGGCGAGCTTGAACGCATCGACGAAGTTGTCGGTCTTGTTCAGTGCATCAACCAGCCAAGCTTTGCCGAAATACGTGATGTCGGAGTCGCTGCCGCAGCCGAAGGAGCTGCGATCGGCTCGCGCGGCGGTCAGCACCAGCGTGCCGGGACCTTTCACGTCCGGCACGAATCCGCCGGAGTAGCACGCGTTCACCACCACCACTTTCCACTTGAACGGTCGCTTCTTCAGGATGCCGGCCAGATCGGATGCGCCGATCTGATCCAGCGGCAGAGGGTCCATATCGACCAGCAGGTTGTGGTCTTCGTCGCCGTGCGAGGTGACGTAAAGTACCAGGATGTCCTCATCGGGCTTCATCACGCCGGACAACTGGCCGAGGGTGTCCTCCAGGTTGCTCCAGTTGGCCAACGGATGCGATTGCAGCGTGCTGGGATTGTTTTCCAGCACCACGGCGTGTGCCGTCGGTCCGAACCGCTTGGTGAACAGTTGCGCAGCGTATTCGGCCTCGTTGCGGAACACATCCTCGCCGCCATCGCCGGCAAACGTGACCAGATACAGATTGGTCTTGCCGGCTTCGCGGGGCGTCAGATGGGCAATGGCCTGGCGCACCATTCCCGGCTGGGCGTAGATGACTTGCTCGGGCGACGGGGCCTGGTTGGGCCAGCTGTCGCCATCGTCGCCGTCGTCGCCGTCGCTGCTGCTCGCGCTGGCCGGGGCGGATGTGCTGCTGGATGCCACGCTCGGGGGAGCTTGCTGGGGTTCAGACGGGCGTGGGTGTCGGACCAGCAGCAGCATGAGCAACACGCCGGCGGCGAAAGCGAGCAGGGCAGTCAGTACGGTGCGCATGCGTGCTGGGCTCAGGGCTGGATAGTGTCGAAGCTGGCGTGGGCCGGGTGCTTGGGGTGCGCCGGCAGGTCAAGCGGCGGGCGTAGCAACCAGGCGGTTTTGAAGCCCGCGGCGCTGGCGGCGTCCAGTTCTTCCGCGATATCGGAAAGGAACAGGATGTGCTCGGGGCGTTCGCCGATGGCTTCGGCAATGAGGCGATAAGACTCCGTCTCGCGCTTGGGGCCTGTCTCGGTGTCGAAATAGCCGGCAAACAGCGGGGTGAGGTCGCCCGATTCGCTGTAGCGGAAAAAAAGCTTTTGCGCGGGTACCGACCCGGAGGAATACACGTACAAGTGCAGTCCCTCGCCGCGCCAGCTGTGCAGGCGTGCAGCGACTTCCGGGTATACGTGGGCGCGGTATTCGCCCTCCTCGTAGCCGTCCTTCCAGATCATGCCCTGCAAGGCCTTCAGCGCCGTGGATTTGCGGTCCTCATCGATCCAGCGCAGGAGCAGTTCGATCACTTCCTGGCGGCTGGCTTCGATCAGTCCCGCTTCTTTCGCGGCCTCATGCAGCCAGTGCTGCACCTCGGGACGATCGGCGTGAGTCTCGACGTAGGCCGGCATGCGCTTGCGCGCATAGGGGAACAGCACGTCCTTGACGAAGCTGATCGAACTGGTGGTCCCTTCGATATCGGTGACGATGGCGCGGATGGATGTCATGTGAGTGCTGGGGAGATCGGGCTCCCAAGCTTAACCTGACCCCGGGCGCACGCAAGCGCCCAAGTCGTTGAAATGTGTGAAAAGCTCCGCACCGGTGTGGTCGACGGAGCGGAGCAGGGAGGGACAATCAGGCGGCGGTGAAGGCCAGGGGCTGCATGCGGGGGAAGTGCTGGGCGATGTCGGAGCCGGTGAAGTTGGCAACCCATCCATCCTTGTTGGTGAACAGGCGGATGGCAACGAAGTAGGGCGCCTCGCTCATGTCGAACCAGTGGCGGGTGCCGTCGGGCACGCCGATCAGGTCGCCCTGTTCGCACAGCACGTCGTAGACCGCATCCCCGATGTGCAGGGTGAACTGGCCCGCACCGGCCACGAAGAAGCGCACTTCGTCTTCGCTGTGCGTGTGTTCGCTGAGGAATTTCTGGCGCAGGGCGGCGCGATCGGGGTGATCGGGCTTGAGGCTGATCACGTCGACGGCCTGGTAGCCTTCTTCGCGCATCAGGCGGTCGATATCGCTGCGGTAGGCGGCGATGACCT
This sequence comes from Dyella mobilis, assembly GCF_016904945.1. Classification (GTDB taxonomy): domain Bacteria; phylum Pseudomonadota; class Gammaproteobacteria; order Xanthomonadales; family Rhodanobacteraceae; genus Dyella_B; species Dyella_B mobilis. The sequence goes on along the minus strand of NZ_JADIKF010000040.1, from coordinate 344,773 downwards.
CTTCCTGGCTGGCGCCGGGCGCCAACGGCTGGTTGGCTTCCCATTGTTCGAATCGCACGCCCACCTTGGCCAGTTCGCGCGCGATGTCCGCATGCTCCTGGTGAATCGAGGGCGGGGTCTGCGGTTGTTCCGCGTTGAAGATGCGCAGGCGGCTCACGAGGTCAGTCTCCGTAGGTCAAGCTCGCAAGCGAGCAGGAATTCCAGCGCTTCCAGATGGCGTCGCGCCTCGGCCATGTCTCGTCCCCACGTATAGATGCCGTGGCCGTTGATCAAGTAGGCGTGGAGCGGCTTGCCGCCATCGATCCAGGCATCGACCTGGGCGACCAGTTCGGGCATGTGCTGGGTATTGGGGAAGACCGGAAGGTCGAGCACGTCTTCGTGCGTGGTGTGGCCGCGAATCGCCTTCTGCAGTTCCCAGCCTTCGAGCTTGATGACGCCGTCTTTGGCAAACAGGCGCGAAGCAACGCTTTGCGTCCGTGAATGCGTATGCAACACCGCGTTCACGTCCGGCCAACGTCGATAAACCTGGGTGTGCAGTTCAGTTTCGGCGCTGGGACGCGACGCCGTGCCGACGGCCTTGCCTTGCATGTCCACCAGCATGATGTCGGCGCGTCCGAGCTTGCCTTTGTCGCGACCGGAAATGGTGATGGCCGCGTGATCGGCATCCACCCGCATGGAGAAATTGCTGCTGGTGGCAGGTGTCCAGCCATGCTGCGCGAGTTCGCGCGCTGCATCGGCAATGGCATCCGCACGCTCGTTGAACAGGGCGGCGGGAATGTTGGCGGGCAATTGTTGGCTCATGGTAAATGGACGTCCAAACGATGTGAAACTATAGCATGCGGTTAAATGCGAGTAATTCGCGAAAAGGACCGAGACCGTCCCGCCGGAGTAGGATGCGGGGGAATTCGTCGCATTCGGCGGCGGACACCCGCGATGAGGATGGTTATGTCTGGGCATGAAGATATCGAGTCACGCCGTCGCTTTCTGAAACTTGCGGCCGGTACCGCTGCCGCAGCGGTGGTGATTGGCGGCTTGCCGCGCGTCGCGCGTGCGGACGATCTGCCGCATTTGTCAGATGCCGACCCCACGGCCAAGGCGCTGGGTTACGTCGAAGATGCATCGACCACCAAAGATCCCAAGCACAAGGCCGGCGATGCGTGTTCCAACTGCCAATTCTATTCCGGCGGCGCGACGGGTTTCGGCCCATGCCAACTGTTCCCAGGCAAAGCGGTGAGTTCGAAGGGCTGGTGCATTTCGCACACGCCGAAGAAAGCTTGACACGCCGTATCGCGTTTTGCGGAGGCCGGCCTTGCGCCGGCCTTTTGCTGTGCGGCGTTCAAAAAAAACGCCTGCATCTGCAGGCGTTTGATGAAAACGAAGGGGTATTGCTGAAAAGTGCTACCCGGACGCGTCAGGCTGAGGAGCTGACTCGCCTGACGCGCCGGGTCGCGATCCGGGGCCCACTGCCAAGTGATCAACCCACGGGCCATGGATAATACTCCGGTTGTTCGAAGTGGGGCGAACCGCGACGGGAAATTTCTGAGAGTGAAATTTTATCTATATAAAAATCAATAAGTTAAAGCGAAATCTCAATGTGCTACGTTCGAAACATTAAAAGTCCGTTTACGGCAAGATTTTGACTGTTCGATGCCGTTGTCGGATTTTTGACGGAGATCGCTGAAGATCATGGCTTTGCGGAGCGATTGGCAAGACGCAGGTGACTATGCCGAACTCCATAGGTGAAATAAATCGCAAAGCCGATCAGGGTCCAGGCCCCCATCAGGGCCCAGTTGAACCAGTCCATGGTGGATAGCAGGGCGAGGCAGCTCAGTACGCCGCAGGTGCAGATCACCGGCGCCCACGGCACGCGGAAGGTGCGCGGCAGCTCCGGCGAGGTGTAACGCAGGATCAGCACGCCGGCGCAGACGGCGACGAAAGCGATCAGCGTGCCCATGGAGGTGAGGTTGGCCAGCAAATCGAGCGGAAAGATCGCGGCGAGTATCGCGATGCCGACACCGGTGATGATGGTGTTCAGATGCGGGGTGCGGTGCTTGGGGTGGATGCGGTTGAACACCTTTGGCAACAGGCCGTCGCGAGACATGATCATGAAGATGCGCGGCTGCGCGATGATCATCACCAGGATCACCGAAGACAGTCCGATCAGCGCGCCGACCTCCACGATCAGGCGCAGCCAACCCAGCTCCGGATGCGCCTTGATGGCGGTCACCACTGGTTCGTCAGTGCCCAGCTGTGTGTATGAGATCAGGCCGGTCAGCACGGCAGCCATGGCCAAATAGAGCACCGTGCAGATCACCAGGGACACCAGGGTGCCAAATGGAAGATCGCGCTGCGGGTTTTTACATTCCTGCGCAGCCGTGGAAGTGGCCTCAAAACCTATGTAGGCGAAAAACACCATGGCGGCACCGCGCATGATGCCGTCCCAGCCGTATTTGTGATTGCCCTGTGCGGCAGGGATGAACGGGTGCCAGTTGGCCGGATCGATATAGCGATAGCCGGCGACGACGACAATTATGATCAGACCGACCTTCAGCGCCACCATCATGAGGTTGATGCCAGCTGATTCGCGGATGCCGACATAGCAGAGCCAGGTAAGCGCGAGCACGATGGCGACGGCGGGCAGGTTGATCAGGTGTCCTGTCGCGACCAGTGCGCCATTGGTATACGCAAAGGGGGCGTCGGTCAGGGTGACAGGCAGGTGAATGCCCACGTGGTCGAGCAGGCTGGTGAAGTAGCCGGTCCAACTGGCAGCCACGGCAGAGGCGGAGATACCGTATTCCAGCACCATGTTCCAGCCGATGAACCAGGCCACCAACTCACCCAGCGTTGCATAGGCGTAAGAGTAGGAGCTGCCGGAAATCGGAATCAGCGTGGCGAATTCCGAGTAGCACAGCGCGGTAAAGCCACTGCAGATAGCCGCAAGAATGAAGGAGATCAATACCGCGGGCCCGGCGTGGTCCGCGGCGGCCTGGCCCGTGACGACGAAGATACCCGTGCCGATCACCGCGCCGATGCCTAGCGCGGTAATCCCCCACGGTCCAAGCGTGCGCCGCAGACTGGGGCCGTGTGCGCCGTCTTCGTTATCGGAAAAATCGGTTTTGACCGCGAATAACTGCTTCAGCATAGGTTTCCCTGAAATAAAGCCGGCACGGTGTGGGCACCGTGCCGGACAGGATTCACTCGTTCAGCGCGGCGCGCAACCTCAGGCGGGTTCGGTGCCGTTGGCCAGGTGGCTCTTGCGGTGACCGTATAGGTAGTAGACGACCAGGCCGACGACGCCCCAGCCGAAGAATACTTTCAGCGTCACGGGCGGCAGATTGATGAACAGCAGCAGGCAGCCCAGTACGGCCAGCGGGCACACGATCCACACGGCTGGCGTGCGGAACGGACGCTTGCGGTCCGGTTGCGTCACGCGCAGCACCATCACGCCGACGGCCACCATCATGAAGGCGAACAGGGTGCCGGAGTTCGTGATGTCGGCCAACTGGCCCACCGGATACAGCGCGCCGAAAATGGAAACGAAAACACCGGTGATCAGCGTAATCACGTGCGGTGTATGGAAGCGCGGATGGATTTTTGACAATCCGCTGGGCAGCAGGCCATCGCGCGCCATGGTGAAGAAGATGCGCGTCTGACCGTACGTCATGGTCAGAATGACTGAAGGCAGTGCGATACCGGCAGCAAGTCCGATCAGATTGCCCAGCTCGTTGTGGTTGAGTACGCGCAGTACGTGCGCCAAAGCTTCCCGGCTGCATACGAGTGCTTCGGATGCTTTGCATGCGGCGGCCATTTCCGGCGTGCCGGGTTGCAGCGCGACGCCGTTGGGGCCGAGCATGGGCTGGCTGCCGATCGAGCCGATGGCGCTGTAGCTGACCAGCAGGTAGTAGATGGTGCACACGCCGAGAGAGGCGATCAAGCCGATCGGGATGTTGCGATTGGGATTCTTGGTCTCTTCGGCGGCGGTGGATATCGCGTCGAAACCAACGTAAGCGAAGAATATGGATGCTGCGGCGCCAAGCACGCCGATGCCTCCCATGGGGCTGCCCCATCCGGTTGGCATGAACGGTTTGAAGTTCGGATCCTTGACGGCTGGGAACGCCACGAAAATAAAGGCCGTCAACGCGAGCACTTTGATGATCACCAGTACGGTATTCACCTTGGCTGATTTCGAGGTGCCTATCACCAACAGGAAGGTGACGGCCATGCCGATCAGAAAGGCCAGGAGGTTGAAGGTGCCTCCGTCCATCGGGCCAGTGCGAAGAAAATCAGGCAGGCCGTATCCAGCGTGCGCAAGCAGGCCGTTGACATAGCCGGACCAGCCCACGCAAACCGTGCTGGCCGCAATCGTGTATTCCAATACCAGCGCCCAACCGACCACCCAGGCCATGCCCTCGCCGAGAACACCGTACGTATAGGTGTATGCCGAGCCGGCTACGGGAACCATGGCCGCAAGCTCGGCGTAGGCCAGCGCGGCCAGCGCGCAGACGATGGCCGCGATGACGAAGGAAATCATCATGCCTGGGCCGGCTTTCTGTCCCGCTTCAGCGGTGAGTACGAAAATGCCGGTGCCGATGATGGCGCCGATACCCAACATGGTGAGCTGGAACGCGCCGAGCTGTCGGGTGAGTGCCTTTTTTTCGGCTGTGGCCAGAATCTGGTCGAGTGGCTTGACGCGCTTGAATAGCATTGAGTGCTCCCCGTGAGAACTGACGTTTCGCTCATCGAGGTTGCGACAAAGTGGACGCGACGAGCTAACGCATCAGCCAACCATAGCCTAGCGGCGGGCGAGGGGACAAGCTGCATTGCGGGCAAACGGCCGGATCTAGGAAAGATCCGGCCGTCTTGGGTCTTGGAGTCATCTTTTTACGAAGTCGGATGGCACTTGCAGGAGCCGGCTTTTTCCCCGGCGGCTTGCTTAGAACACCATGTTGAATGCGGCCATCGGCGTCACGAAAGCATCGTTGTTGCGTCCGGCAAAACTGAATTGCACGCCGCCAATCAGGCCGAAGCGATCGTTGAAGTTGTATTCGACTGCAGGTGCAAGGCTGTAGACGTTGCGCGACGGACTGCGCTTTTCGAATGCGGCGGGCGCATCACCGCTTTCCCGCACCCCCTTGAGTTGGGAAGCGCCAGTGCGATCGTAGGCCAGATCCATCGCAAGCACCCATTGCGGGTTGATGCTGTATTCGACGGACGTGGAGATGCCGAACGCGTTGCCCAGTCGAACATTGCCGCGGAAATCCTGCGGCGTGCCATAGGCGCTGGCCCCCTTCACGTCGACACGGCCCGGCGGAAGGCTGTAGGAGGCGACCGCGCGGAAACGCAACGGGCGACCGTTCGGCAGCCAGACGTATTGCTGCGCCATCAGCGAGAACTTGTCGACATTCGCACCGCTGCCGATGGCATTGAGCGGGGTCTCGTTGAGGCGATCGTAGGTGCCGGTCGGAAATCGGTGCGAATAGTTCAGCGAAACTGCCGGGCCCTTGCGATCCGCACCGGGCGACAGCAGCAGATATTGAGCGCCGAGGGTGGTGTCGGTAACGCCCCAGCCGTCGGTGCTGGCGCCGCCCGACATCGCATGCGCCGCACCGAACGTGGCCTGCACCTGAAAGCGGTCAGTGACGCCGTAGAACATCGGCACCAGTGTTTGCCATTGGCGCACGCCTGGTTGGGAGGTCTGCTCGTTCCCCTGGCTGTCGTAGGCGGAATCGCTCTTGTAGTACATCAAATAAGGTTCCACGACGAGCGTGCCCTGGGGTACGGTCATGGGGTTGGGTGTAAGCAGTGGTCCGGTAAAATTGGCCGTGGAATCGGTCGCCATCGCCTGGCTGCACCATAGTGCGGGAGCCAGCAGCAAGGCCAGTGCGCTGAATTTGCGGTTAGAGCGTGTCATGGGAGCGCGCCTTAATCGAGTCGAGGGAAAAGGTGTCGACTCGATCAGGGAGAGCCGACACGCACGACTCAAACTAATCACCGCCTGGGATGCGATCTATCGTATAAATCTTAAAACTGTGGCTTAGTCCATTCGCGATGGTTTGTTTTCAGTGATCTAAAAGATTTGTTCAATTTTTCCGCCGTCTTTCCCGCGGCTTTTCTGATGCTCAAGCAGGTATCCAGGAGTTCTTTTGTGAAGTTGCACGACTCGCTGCATCGTTACGCCGACCGTTGTGGTTCTGATCCCCACGTCGTCGCCTGCCTCGCTTTTTTGTGCGAGGCGGAGCGTCCTTTTGAGCGCGAGCAGAAGGACGGCCATTTCACCGGATCCGCCTGGCTGGTCGATGCCGATGGCGAACGGGTTCTGCTTACCCATCACCGCAAGTTGAACCGCTGGCTGCAATTGGGCGGGCACGCGGACGGCGATAGCGACCTGGCGGCCGTTGCGCTGCGCGAGGCGGGCGAAGAATCCGGCCTCGCCGGCCTGGTGGTTGAGTCCGATATTTTCGACGTGGACAGACACTGGATTCCGGAGCGTAAGAGAGAGCCGGGGCATTGGCATTACGATGTGCGTTACGTCGTGCGGGCGGGCAAGGGCGATGCCTTCGTCATCAGCGAAGAGTCGCTGGAGTTGGCGTGGGTGTCGATCCGGAGCATTGCTGGCGACGATGGAGCGGATGAATCGCTGCGCCGCATGGCGCGCAAATGGTTGGCGCGCGGCTAACCGTAGCGCGCCGGTGCAGGATTGAGGTGGCCGCAAGCGCTGCAAGTTCGCTTGTCACGTGAGGCATAGAAGCGGTCGAAAACCGGGGGGAAGTCCGTTTCGATGCTTTGCAGGGTGAAATATTCTTCGTAAAGCTTCTGGTTGCATTGTTCGCAAAACCACAGCAGGCCATCCTTTTCGTCAGGAAGGCGGCGGCGCTCGATAACCATGCCGACGGAGTTGGGCATGCGTTGCGGGGAGTGCGGAACGCGCGGCGGCAGGTAGAAGATTTCGCCGGCGCGGATCGGGATGTCCTTGGCGACGCCATCGTCCTGCACTTTCAGCACCATCTCGCCTTCGATCTGGTAAAAAAATTCCGGACCTTCGTCGTGATGATAGTCGGTGCGCGCATTGGGCCCGCCTACGATCATGATGATGAAGTCGCCGTCGACGATGCACTTGTTGCCGACCGGCGGCTTGAGCAGGTGCCGGTGTTCTTCAATCCAGCGCTTGAGGTCGAACGGCGGCAGCAGGGACATGTGGCGGGTCCGGCAAGCAGGAGGTGCCATCCACGATAGCGCCGGCGGCACGTCAATGAAAGCGCGGGGCGCCTATGAGGCGTCGGTGATGACACCGAACAATCGGTCGAAACTCAAACTTTGATCTTGCGCGACGATGGCATTGGATGCCGGCAGTGGTTGCCCTTGGGCGACCGCGCGTTGCATCAGCAGCCGCAAAGCAATTTCAACGTTGCGCGTCGCGTTGTAGACCTATTGGGCATCGAGTCCGTTGATCGATTGGAAGTTGCGGCGTCACGCGATGATCGACAGCGCGAGCAGTGGCTGCGAGCGTTTCTTCATGCCGAGCCATACCATCCATGGATGTGAAAACGCGCCTCCCGGAGGCGGCGCGTGCATGGATGGTATGTCAGTGGTGCGGCTCAGCTTTTGTCTTCATTGAAGGCAAAGGCTGTCAGACTTCCAGTGTGGCGAGGTCGCCTTTTTCTTCCAGCCAGCTCTTTCGGTCGCTGGAGCGCTTCTTGGCCAGGAGCATGTCCATCAGCTTGGCGGTGCCTTCGCTGTCTTCCACCGTCAGCTGCACCAGTCGGCGCGTATCCGGATAAATGGTGGATTCGCGCAACTGGGAGGGGTTCATTTCGCCCAGGCCCTTGAAGCGCGTGACGGTGACCTGGCCCTTGATCTTTTCACGCTCAATGCGTTGAAGCATGGCGGCCTTTTCGTTTTCATCCAGGCAATAGAACACCTGTTTGCCCACGTCGACGCGGAACAGCGGCGGCATTGCCACGAAAATGTGGCCTTCGCGCACCAGTGCAGGGAAGTGGCGCAGGAAGAGCGCACTAAGCAAAGTGGCGATGTGCAGGCCGTCGGAATCGGCGTCGGCCAGGATCACGACCTTGCCGTAGCGCAGGCCGGTCAAGTCGTCTTTGCCCGGATCGCAGCCGATCGCTACGGCGAGATTGTGTACTTCTTCCGATGCGAGCACCGAAGTGGATTCCACTTCCCAGGTGTTCAGGATCTTGCCGCGCAACGGCAGGATGGCCTGGAATTCCTTGTCGCGCGCCTGCTTGGCGCTGCCGCCGGCCGAATCGCCCTCCACCAGGAACAGCTCGGTGCGGGTAAGGTCGGTAGCCGTGCAGTCGGCGAGCTTGCCGGGCAGGGCGGGGCCTTGGGTGATCTTCTTGCGCACGACCTGCTTGGCGGCTTTCAGGCGCGCGCTGGCGCGCTCGATCGCCAATTGCGCGATGCGCTCGCCCAGATCCACGTGCTGGTTCAACCACAAGCTGAAGGCATCGTGCACCACGCCTTCCACCAGGGCGGCGGCGTTGCGCGAGGACAAGCGTTCTTTGGTCTGTCCGGCAAACTGCGGGTCTTGCAGCTTGGCTGAAAGCACGAAAGCGAGGCGTTCCCACACGTCTTCCGGCGCCAGTTTCACGCCGCGCGGCAGCAGGTTGCGGATGTCGCAGAACTCTCGCACCGCATTGGTGAGGCCGGTGCGCAGGCCGTTGACGTGCGTACCGCCCTGCACGGTGGGAATGAGGTTGACGTAGCTTTCCTGCACCAGCTCGCCTTCCGGCAGCCAGGTGAGGGCGACATCGAGGCCTTCCGTGTCGCGCGCGACGTGGTGCACGAACAGGTCGGCAGGCAGGCATTCGGCACCGTCGAGTTCGCCGCGCAGATAATCGCGCAGCCCATCTTCGAAATACCACTCGCTGACTTCACCGGTCGCCTCGTCGGTGAGCTTGACGTTGAGACCGGCGCAAAGCACGGCCTTGGCGCGCAACAGGTGCTTGAGCTTGGAGAGCGAGATTTTCGGCGTATCGAAGTATTTCGGATCAGCCCAGAAGCGCACGGTGGTGCCGGTTTTCTTCTTCGGCACCGTGCCGATGGTTTCCAGCGGACTGATGCGGTCGCCGTCGGCGAAAACCATGCGGTATTCGTTGCCGTCGCGGCGGATGGTGACCTCCACCTTGCTCGACAGCGCATTCACCACCGACACGCCCACGCCGTGCAGGCCGCCGGAGAAGTTGTAATTCTTGCCGGAGAATTTGCCGCCGGCATGCAGGCGGGTCAGGATCAGCTCGACACCCGGGATGCCTTCGTCCGGGTGAATGTCCACCGGCATGCCGCGACCGTCGTCGGAGACTTCCACCGAGCCGTCGGTGTGAACGATCACCTCGATCGACTTGGCGTGGCCGGCCAGGGCTTCGTCCACCGAGTTGTCGATGACCTCTTGCGCCAGATGGTTCGGGCGCGTGGTGTCGGTGTACATGCCGGGACGGCGCTTGACCGGGTCAAGGCCGGAGAGGACTTCGATGTCGGCGGCGTTGTAGCGACTGCTCATGCTGGAAAAGTCATATAGGCTGGCGCGGGAGAATGGTCGGCTGGACCTGGAAGGTCAAGATGCGTTGATACTTTCGGCGGCGCAACTGGTGAGCCGAGTCGGCCTGGCTGCTCGCCCCGGCCGTCTTTCCGGGGCGATGCGTTCAAAGCGGCGCGCAGTGTTTTTCCAGCCATGCCAGGTCTGCGTCCTCCAGCAGCGGCGAAAGCGCCGCGCGCACGGAGGCATGGTAATCGTCCAGCCAGGCGCGTTCATCGGGGTTGAGCAGGCCCGGTTCCAGCGCCCGGCGGTCGAACGGGCACAGGGTGAGGGTTTCGAAAGCGTAGAACTCGCCAAACTCGGTCTGGTCGGCCTCGACCACCACGGCGAGATTTTCGTGGCGGATGCCGTGGCGGGCAGGCTTGTATAGGCCCGGTTCGATCGAGCTGATCATGCCGGGCTCCAGTGGCACCAGGGCGCCGCCGGCAATAGGCGGTCGGATGCCCTGCGGGCCTTCGTGCACATTGAGGAAATAACCCACGCCGTGCCCGGTGCCGTGCCCGTAGTCCATGCCGGCCGCCCATAAGGGCGCGCGGGCCAACGCATCGAGCTGCGGGCCGCTCGCGCCCTTGGGGAAGCGCGCGCGCGACAGGGCGATCATGCCCTTCATGACCAGTGTGGCGTCGCGCCGTTGTTCGGACGTGGTCGGTCCCAATGCCAGTACGCGGGTGATGTCGGTGGTGCCGCCAAGGTATTGGCCGCCCGAGTCGATCAGCAGCAGGCCGTGGCGTTGCAAGGTGTTGTGCGCTTCGGGCGTGGCGCGATAGTGCGGCAGGGCGCCGTTCTCCATGTAGCCGGCGATGGTGGAAAAGCTCTCGCCGATGAAATCGGGCTGGGCAGAGCGCTCTTCGCGTAGCAACGTATCGACATCCAGCTCGGTCTGCGTCATGCCTGCTGCAAGCCGTTCCTCCAGTCGGCGGAAGGCGCGCACCAAGGCGGCACCGTCGCGACGCATCACCTCGCGGATGTGCGTGAGCTCGGTCTTGCTCTTGATTGCCTTGAAGGCGGTCGAGGGATTGGCGCCTTCGATGCGCTTCACCTCCGGCTTCACCGATTGCAGGACTGCGCTGACCACCCGGCCCGGATCAAACAGCAGCGCATCATCGCGGCCGAGTTCGCCCAGGGCATCGCCGAGCGTGGCGTAATCGGCAATGCGGATGCGGTCGCCAGCCAGGGCGGCCACCAGGTTGTCGTTGAGCTTGCCGCGATCGACGAGCAGTGTCGCGGCGCCGGCCGTTTCGACCAGCAGGTGTGCAAGAAATACCGGATTGCACTCCACGTCGCTGCCGCGAAGGTTGGTCAGCCAGGCGATATCGTCCAGGCTGGAGATCAGGTGGTGGGTGGCGTGCTGTTTGCGCAGCGCATGGCGAAGCTTGTTGAACTTCTCTTCGCGCGACGCACCAGCATAGCTCAAGGCGTGTTCGGTGACCGGTGCCTTCGGCAAGGTGGGGCGCTCGGGCCAGATCGTCGCGGGAAGATCCTGGTCCACGCGCAGCGTGATGCCGGCGCCGCCAAGCAGGCGTTCGATCTGACGCTGCATAGCGAGCGAGACGCTGTCGCCAGCCACGGCTACCACATCACCGTGGTGCAGGTGTTGCTGCAACCAGTTGAGGTGCTCCGGCGCATGCGAAACCTTTTGTTTCATCAAGGCGATGCCGCTGCCGGCCAATTGTTGTTCGGCCTGTGCGAAATAGCGCGAGTCAGTCCATACGCCGGCATCGGTGGCCGTTACCAGCAACGTGCCGGCCGAACCGTTGAAGCCGGACAGCCACTCGCGAGCCTGCCAGTGCGCGGGCAGGTATTCGGACAAATGCGGATCTGCAGTAGGAACGAGGCAGGCGGCGACACCGTGGCGAGCCATGGATTCGCGCAGGGCGGCAATGCGGGCGGGGATGGGCGTGGTCATTGCCGCATGTTAGCAGTTGCGCCTAGCGTATGTGCGTCAAAAAATCCAGGGGTTGCAGTGGTTTTGCTCGCTTTCTGGTTCGCCTTCGCAGGCGATGGTTGACATCGGACGCGAGGTATTACGCGGCCGCGACAGCCGCGGCATTCTGTCTCGGGCTAGTCACGACTTGCTGCGGCGCGATATCCTTGTGAAGTCGTCCCCACGACAAATCCCAATTCGTCTTCCTCATTTTAAGAGTCGTTCGTGAACAAGCGTTCCCTCGTCTCGGCCTTGCGCTGGGCATGTGTAGGCATGACCGTATTTCTCGGCGGTTGCAACTTGGAAGTCCTGTCCCCGAAAGGTGACGTAGGCATGCAGGAGAAGTCTCTGATCCTGATTGCCACGGGCTTGATGCTGCTGGTCGTGGTCCCCGTCATTTTCATGACCCTGTTTTTCGCCTGGCGCTACCGCGCCTCCAACACCAAGGCGACCTACGCCCCGAAGTGGTCGCATTCGACCGCCATCGAGGCGGTGGTGTGGACCATTCCGTGCATCATCATCGCGATTCTCGCGACGATCACCTGGCGCACCACGCACGACCTCGATCCGTACAAGCCGCTGCAGGCGCAAGCCAAGCCGATCACGGTGCAGGTCGTGGCAACGGATTGGAAATGGGTTTTCATTTATCCGGACTACGGCGTGGCCAGCGTCAATGAACTGGCGTTTCCGGCCAACGTTCCGGTGAATTTCCAGATCACGTCCGATTCGGTGATGAATGCCTTCTTCATCCCGCAGCTCGGCAGTCAGATCTACGCCATGGCCGGCATGGAGACGAAGCTGCACCTGATTGCGAACGAGCCTGGCAGTTATGCGGGGCTGTCCAGCAATTACAGTGGCGCGGGCTTCTCCGACATGCATTTCACGGCGATTGCGACGTCTCAGCAGGGCTTCCAGGATTGGATCAATAAGGCCAAGGCCAGCCAGCTCAACCTCGACGATCAGTCCTACCACGCATTGGCACAGCCCAGCGAAAAGGTTCCGGTGACGTATTACGCCAACGTCAAGCCTGGCCTGTTCGACAGCATCATCGCCCAGTACATGGGCGACATGAAGATGGACAAGATCGGCTCCGAGCCTGCGCAAGCCAACGCCATCCCCTCGCACAACGATCACGCCAAGGCTGCGGAGTAGGCCATGTTCGGAAAACTTTCTCTATCGGCTATCCCTTTCGATCAGCCGATCATCATGGGTACCGGCCTGGTCGTAGCCCTTCTCGGCGCGGCGCTGCTTGGCTGGCTGACTTTCACGCGCAAGTGGGGCTACCTGTGGAGTGAATGGTTCACCACGGTGGACCACAAGCGCATCGGCATCATGTACGGCATCCTGGCGACGGTCATGCTGCTGCGCGGCTTTGCCGACGCCATCATGATGCGCGCGCAGCAGGCGATGGCCGCCAACGATGCGGCCGGCTTCCTGCCGCCGCACCACTATGACCAGATCTTCAGCGCCCACGGCGTGATCATGATCTTCTTCGTGGCCATGCCGTTCGTGGTGGGCCTGATGAACCTGGTCGTGCCGCTGCAGATTGGCGCGCGCGACGTGGCGTATCCGTTCCTGAACTCGCTCAGCTTCTGGCTCACCGCTTCGGGCGTGGTGCTGGTGATGCTGTCGATGTTCATCGGCGACTTCGCCGCCACCGGCTGGCTGGCCTATCCGCCGCTGTCGGAGCTGAAGTTCAGTCCATCGGTAGGTGTGGATTACTACATATGGGCCTTGCAGCTATCGGGCCTGGGAACGACGCTGAGCGGTATCAACTTCGTCGTCACCATTTTGAAGATGCGCACGCCGGGCATGAAGCTGATGCAGATGCCGGTGTTCACCTGGACGGCGCTGGTCACCAACATCCTGATCGTGGCGGCCTTCCCGGTGCTAACGGTGGCGCTGGCGCTGCTGGCGGCCGACCGCTACCTGGATATGCACTTCTTCACCAATGAGCTTGGCGGCAACGCCATGCTGTACGTCAACCTGATCTGGATCTGGGGCCACCCCGAGGTGTACATCCTGATCCTGCCGTGCTTTGGCGTGTTCTCGGAAGTGGTCGCTACGTTCTCCGGCAAGCCGCTGTTCGGCTACAAGTCGATGGTGTACGCCACGGCCGGTATCGGCGTGCTGTCGTTCATCGTGTGGCTGCATCACTTCTTCACCATGGGCTCGGGCGCCGACGTGAATGCCTTCTTCGGCATCACGACGATGATCATCTCGATCCCGACCGGCGTGAAGCTGTTCAACTGGCTGTTCACCATGTACCGCGGCCGCATCCGCTTCACCTTGCCGATGATGTGGACGGTGGCGTTCATGGTCACCTTCACCATCGGTGGCATGACCGGCGTGCTGATGGCGGTGCCGGGTGCGGACTTCGTGCTGCACAACAGCCTGTTCCTGATCGCGCACTTCCACAACGTGATCATCGGCGGCGTGCTGTTCGGCCTGTTTGCTGCGATCAACTACTGGTGGCCGAAGGCTTTCGGCTTCAAGTTGGAAGAGCGTTGGGGCAAGGCTTCGTTCTGGTGCTGGGTGGTCGGTTTCTACATGGCCTTCATGCCGCTGTACGTGCTTGGCCTGATGGGCATGACCCGCCGCATGAACCACTATGCGAATCCGGCCTGGCAGCCTTACCTGATCGTGGCGGCCGTTGGCGCGGGCATCATCGCGCTGGGCATCGGTTTCATGCTGCTGCAGTTCGCCGTGAGCATTCGCAACCGCGCTGCCAACCGCGATCTGACCGGCGACCCGTGGGGTGGCCGTACGCTGGAATGGGCCACCAGTTCGCCGGCTCCGTTCTACAACTTTGCCGTGTTGCCGGAAGTGGAAGAGCTGGATCAGTTCTGGGCCGACAAGGAACACAAGCGCGCCTACAAGCAGCACCAGCACTACGCCGACATCCACATGCCGCGCAACACCGGCGCCGGCTTGATCATGGCGGCGTTCGGCACGGTGATGGGCTTTGCGCTGATCTGGCACATCTGGTGGCTTGCGATCGTCGGCCTGGTGGGCATGGTCGGCACGTTCGTCGCCCGCGCCTACAACACGGACGTGGATTACTACGTGCCGGGTGCCGAAGTCGAAAAGATCGAGCGCGCACGCCTGGTGCCGCTGCACAAGCTGATCGAAAACGTGGATCCGGCATCGGCCGGCCAGAAGGTGGCTTAATCCATGAGTACCTCTATTACCGCTAACCACGGCGTCGCGCACGGCGACGCCCATGGGCACGAGCATCACGACGACGGCTCCAAGACCCTGCTGGGGTTCTGGATCTATCTGATGAGCGACTGCCTGATTTTCTCGGGCCTGTTCGCCACCTTCGCGGCGTTGTCGCATGCCACGGCAGGTGGCCCGTCGGGCAAGGAATTGTTCGACCTGAAATACGTGTTCGGCGAAACCATGTTGCTGTTGATCAGCAGCTTCACCTTCGGCCTGGCCATGCTCAACGTGCGTGCCGGCAGTCGCGGCAAGGTGATCGCCTGGTTGTTCGTCACGTTCCTGTTCGGTGCCGGCTTCGTGGGCATGGAAGTCTACGAATTCCATCACCTGATCACGGTCGAGAACGCGGGCCCCAGCCACAGCGCCTTCCTTTCGGCTTACTTCACCCTGGTTGGCACGCACGGCCTGCACGTGACCAGCGGCCTGATCTGGCTGGTGGCAATGATGCACATGGTGGGCAAGTTCGGACTCAATGACGTGGTGCAGCGCCGCCTGTCGTGCCTGAGCCTCTTCTGGCACTTCCTGGACCTGGTGTGGATTTGCGTGTTTAGTTTCGTGTATCTGTTGGGAGTGCTCTAACCATGGCCAGTCAACACGGTCACTCTGATGCCCACGCGCATGGCGCCCATGGCAGCCTGAAGACCTATGTCATCGGCTTCGTGCTGTCGCTGATTCTCACGGTCCTGTCGTTCGGTTGCGTGATGAGCGGGGCGGTGCCCCAGCATCTGGTCATGCCGGGCATCGTGGTGTTTTGCGTTGCTCAGCTGCTGGTGCAACTGGTGTTCTTCCTGCACATGAGTGCAGCGCCGGGACAGCGCGACAATCTTTCCATCGGTGTGTTCACCTTGCTGATCATCGCCATTGTGGTGGTCGGTTCGCTCTGGGTGATGCACAACATGAACGCGTACATGATCCCCTCGTCCATGCAGATGTCTTCCGGCAGCATCGGTTGAGAAGCCCTCCGAGACGCCGCCCCTCACCGGGGCGGCGTTTTTTTTGAGATGCCTGCGGCGCCCTGGGGGCTTTGGCTCAGGGACTTGACCGGACGACCCCGCCGGGCGGCCAGGGGCAGGGCGGCCTCTACGACGGCGCTGATGAAATAATTTTCGACATTGTTCATGGAATACCTCGCGGCTGGAGCGATCTGCCGCTAAAATGCCGATTTCCAGCACGGCTGCTTTCCATGACCCCCCTGATTTTCGTCACTGGCGGTGTGGTGTCCTCACTTGGCAAGGGCATCGCGGCGGCTTCGCTCGCGTCCATCCTCGAGGCGCGCGGCCTCTCGGTCACCATGATGAAGCTCGATCCGTACATCAATGTGGATCCGGGCACCATGAGTCCCTTCCAGCACGGCGAGGTCTATGTGACCGACGACGGCGCTGAGACCGACCTGGACCTCGGCCATTACGAGCGTTTCGTCCACACCCGTCTGACCGGCAAGAATTCCATTACCACCGGCAAGATCTATGAATCGGTGATCCGCAAGGAGCGCCGGGGCGACTACCTGGGCGCCACCGTTCAGGTCATCCCGCACATCACCGACGAGATCAAGCACTGCATCCACGAGGCCACCCGCGGCTTCGACGTGGCCCTGGTCGAGATCGGCGGCACGGTGGGCGATATCGAATCCCTGCCGTTCCTTGAGGCGATCCGCCAGTTGCGCATCGAGCACGGCCCGGAGAAGTGCCTGTTCATGCATCTCACCCTGGTGCCCTATATCAAGGCGGCCGGCGAGATCAAAACCAAGCCGACCCAGCATTCGGTGAAGGAGCTGCGCTCCATCGGTATCCAGCCGGATATCCTGCTGTGCCGCTGCGAACAGCCGCTGCCCGACGGCGAGCGCCGCAAGATCGCTTTGTTCACCAACGTCCCGGAACAGGCAGTGATCAGCGCGGCCGACGTGGACATCATCTACAAGCAGCCGTTGTGGCTGCACCAGCAGGGACTGGACGACATCGTCGTCAAGAAGCTCGGCCTGGACGCCAAGCCGGCCGACCTTTCGGGCTGGCAGCGCACGGTCGAGGCAGTGGAGCATCCGAAGGATGAAGTCACCGTCGCCATCGTCGGTAAATACGTCGAACACAAGGATGCCTACAAGTCGTTGGGCGAGGCCTTGCGCCACGG
Source organism: Dyella mobilis (assembly GCF_016904945.1). Lineage (GTDB taxonomy): Bacteria > Pseudomonadota > Gammaproteobacteria > Xanthomonadales > Rhodanobacteraceae > Dyella_B > Dyella_B mobilis. The sequence continues at coordinate 327,950 of NZ_JADIKF010000040.1, read as the reverse complement.
TGGCATCAAGCAACAGGCGCGGGTGAACCTGAAGTGGATCGATTCCGAGCAGATCGAGGCGGACGGTGCCGCCAACGTGCTGGGCGGTGTCGACGCGATCCTGGTGCCCGGCGGCTTCGGCAAGCGCGGTTTCGAGGGCAAGATCCTCGCCGCCAAACATGCGCGGGAGCACGGCGTACCGTATTTCGGCATCTGCTACGGCATGCATGCGGCGGTGGTGGATTTCGCCCGCAACGTGGCCGGCCTGGGCGACGCCGATTCCAGCGAGAACGATCGTCATACGCCCAATCCGGTCATCGGGCTGATCACCGAATGGACCACCGCTACGGGTGAGGTCGAAACGCGCAACGAGCGCTCCGACCTGGGCGGCACCATGCGTCTGGGCGCGCAGGAATGCCGCCTGAAGGCCGGTACGCTGGCACGCCAGCTGTACGGCCAGGACGTGGTGCGCGAGCGCCATCGCCATCGCTACGAATTCAACAATCGTTACCGGCAGTCCTTCGAGGACCTGGGCATGGTGATCTCCGGCAAGTCGATGGACGATCTGCTGGTGGAAATCGTCGAGCTGCCCTTGCAGAAGCACCCGTGGTTCCTCGGTTGCCAGGCACATCCGGAATTCACCTCCACGCCACGCGACGGCCATCCGCTGTTCATCGGCTTCGTGCGCGCCGCACGGGAATACAAGGCGGTGCGCGACGGCCAGAAGCTGGCACAGGAGTCCGCAGCATGAAGTTGTGCGGTTTCGAGGTCGGCCTGGACAAGCCGCTGTTCCTGATCGCCGGCCCCTGCGTGGTGGAGTCGGAGCAACTGCAGATCGATACGGCGGGCACGCTGAAGGAAATCACCGGCAAGCTCGGTATTCCCTTTATCTTCAAATCAAGCTTCGACAAGGCCAACCGTTCTTCCAGCGGCAGCTTTCGCGGCCCTGGCATGGAGGAGGGGTTGCGCATACTCGGTGAGGTGAAGCGCCAGCTCGGCGTGCCCGTACTCACCGACGTGCACGAATACACGCCGATGAACGAAGTGGCCGCCGTGGTCGACGTGCTGCAGACGCCGGCATTTCTTTGCCGCCAGACCGATTTCATCCAGAACGTCGCCCGCGCCGGCAAGCCGGTGAACATCAAGAAAGGCCAGTTCCTCGCCCCCTGGGACATGAAGAACGTGGTGGCCAAGGCCAAGGAGGTCGGCAACGACGACATCCTGGTGTGCGAACGCGGCGCCAGCTTCGGCTACAACAATCTCGTGTCGGACATGCGCTCGCTGAGCGCAATGCGCGACACGGGCTGCCCGGTGGTGTTCGATGCCACCCATTCGGTGCAGCTGCCGGGCGGGCAGGGCACCAGTTCGGGCGGGCAGCGCGAGTTCGTGCCGGTATTGGCGCGCGCGGCGGTCGCCGTGGGCATCGCCGGCCTGTTTGCCGAGACGCATCCGGATCCTTGCAAGGCGCTCAGCGATGGACCCAATGCCTGGCCGCTTGGCAAGATGGAAGCCTTGTTGCACACGTTGCTGGAACTGGATGCCGTGACCAAGCGGCACGGTTTCCTGGAACAGACCGTTTAATCGCGCTGCGCGCCTGTCGCGCGGCGTGTCTCTTTTTTCACCTTCTGAACCGGATACGCCATGAGCACCCAAATCACCCGCATCCATGCCCGTGAAATTCTCGACTCCCGCGGCAATCCCACGCTCGAAGCGGAAGTCACGCTGGCGGACGGCGCGTTCGGCCGCGCAGCGGTGCCCAGCGGCGCGTCGACGGGCACTCGCGAAGCGGTTGAGCTGCGCGACGGCGACAAGTCGCGTTACCTGGGCAAGGGTGTCAAAAAGGCTGTGGCCAACGTCAACGACGAAATCTTCGGTGCTCTGAAAGGTTTCGACGCGGCCGACCAGAAAGGCCTCGACGGCAAGCTGATCCAGCTCGATGGCACGCCGAACAAGGGTCGCCTCGGTGCCAACGCGCTGCTGGGCGTTTCGATGGCCGCAGCGCATGCGGTGGCCGCTTCGCGCCGCGAGCCGTTGTGGAAATACCTTTCCGACGGTAAGCCGGGTGCGTTGCCGCTGCCGATGATGAACATCATCAACGGTGGCGCCCACGCCGACAACAACGTCGACGTGCAGGAATTCATGGTGCTTCCGGTCGGCCTGCCGAGTTTTGCCGAAGCACTGCGTGCGGGTACCGAGATATTCCACGCGCTGAAGAGCGTGTTGAAGGGCAAGGGCCTCAATACCGCCGTGGGCGACGAGGGCGGTTTTGCTCCCGACCTGCGCTCCAACATCGAAGCGCTGGACACCATTCTCGAAGCGGTGAACAAGAGCGGCTACAAGATCGGCAGCGATATTTTGCTGGGTCTTGACGTGGCCAGCTCCGAATTCTTCAAGGACGGCAAGTACGATCTGGAGGGCGAGGGCAAGGTCTATACGTCGGCGCAGTTCGTCGACCTGCTGGCCAGCTGGGCGCAGCAGTATCCGATCGTCACTATCGAAGACGGCATGGCCGAAGGCGATTGGGACGGTTGGAAGCTGCTTACCGACAAGATCGGGGACAAGGTGCAGTTGGTAGGCGACGATCTGTTCGTCACCAATCCGGCGATCTTCCGCGAAGGTATCGACAAGAAGATCGCCAACGCGATCCTGATCAAGGTCAACCAGATCGGCACCTTGTCCGAAACGCTGGAAGCCATCGCCATGGCCGATGCCGCCAAGTATGCGGCGATCGTCTCGCATCGCTCCGGCGAAACCGAAGACACCACCATTTCCGACATTGCCGTGGCCACCACTGCGACCCAGATCAAGACCGGCTCGCTGTCCCGTACCGATCGCGTGGCCAAGTACAACCAGTTGCTGCGCATCGAAGAACAACTCGGTGCCGCCGCTCGTTACGCTGGCCGCAATGCCTTTCCGAACCTGAGCAAGTTGCCGGGCTGACGCGAGGTTATTTTTATCCATGTTGCGTTGGGTCGCCTTGATCCTGCTGCTCGCGCTGATTGGGCTACAGCTCAAGCTGTGGTCCAGCCATGGCGGCATGTCCGAGGTGACCAGCCTGCGCACGCAGGTGAAAAAGCAGCAGGATGAGAACGCCAAGCTCACTCTGCGCAACCAGGCACTTGCCGCGGATGTCAGCGATCTCAAGCACGGCGAACAGGCCGTGGAGGCACGCGCGCGCGCCGAATTGGGTCTCATCAAGCCGGGCGAAACGTTTTATCAAGTCGTGCCGAAATCGGGCGCCAGTGCGCCGGATCCGGCGGCTTCGGGTACCAGCGGCAATTAGCCTGCCGGCTGGATTTGCCGCGGTGGCCTGGGTGCCAACGAGTGGCCATGCCGCTTGGCGTGCCTGCGTCTTTTGAGGTGTTCCATTTAATGTCCACGACCGAACTCGAATTGCCCAGAGCTTACGGCACGCCGCCGCTGACGGCTGAAATGCGGCGTACGCCCGAGGATTTTCGCGTTGACGAAATCCTCGGTTACGACGCCGACGGCGAAGGCGAGCACGCCTTGCTTTGGGTGGAAAAGCGCGGTGCGAATACGGACTGGGTTGCACGGGAATTGGCGCGCTTCGCGGACGTGTCGCCTGTCAATGTCGGTTATGCCGGGTTGAAAGATCGCCATGCGGTAACGCGCCAGGCCTTTACCGTGCAATTGGCGGGCAAGCCCGATCCGGACTGGACGGCTTTCCCGCACGACGAGGTGAAGGTCCTGGCAAGCACGCGACACAAGCGCAAGCTCAAGCGCGGAGCGTTGCGCGGCAACCGCTTCATTCTGGTATTGCGTGAGGTGCGCGGCGATCGTGCTCGCGCCGAGGAAATATTGCAGGCGATTGCCAAGCGCGGCGTACCGAACTATTTCGGCGAACAGCGTTTCGGCCGCGAAGGCGGCAATGTGGCACAGGCGCGCGCCATGTTCGCCGGGCGGCGGGTGGATCGCGAAAAGCGCTCCATGCTGCTTTCCGCTGCACGTTCCCACATTTTCAACAGCGTGCTCGCTGCCCGTGTCGACGGCGGCACCTGGGACAATCCACTGGAAGGGGAAATCTGGTCGCTTGCCGGGTCGCGTTCCTGGTTTGGACCCGAGCCCTTCGACGATACACTTGCTGCACGACTGGCGCAGGGGGATATTCATCCCTCCGGGCCACTGTGGGGGCAGGGCGAGCCGCCGACGACTGCTGTCGCAGGTACATTGGAACGCGACACGGCTGCTGGTTTTCTGGATCTCGCGGAAGGCGTGGCGGCTGCGCGCATGGAACAGGAGCGTCGCCCGCTGCGCTTGCTGCCGAGGGATTTGCGCTGGCGATGGATGGACGATGAATCGCTGGAGCTTGGTTTCGAGCTGCCTGCCGGTGCCTACGCCACGGTCGTTGCGCGTGAATTGATCGCCTAGTTTTTCAGCAACACGACCACGGCGCCGGTGCCCCCTTGCATGGGCCTTGCCGAGGCAAAGGCAATCACGTCGTCGCGACGGCGCAGCAGGCGGTCGGTCAGTACCTTCAATACGGGGCCGGCGGATTTGGACCGCAGTCCTTTGCCATGCACGATCCGCACGCAATGCAGGCCGCGCTCCGCCGCTTCCGCCAGGAAGGCCGAGATGGTGGCCTGCGCCGCGGCCGCATTCATGTGGTGGAGGTCGATATCGTCCTGCACGCTGTATTGGCCGCGCTTGAGCTGGCGCAGCAGTTTGGGCGGATAACCGTCGCGCAGGTAGCTCAGTTCCTCGCCGATTTCCATCAAGCCTGGGTCAAATGCGGTGTCGAGCAGTTCTCCGGGCACGGCCGCCTCGTCTGCTTCGAGCATGTAGGGATGCGGCTCCGGCTTGGGTATCGCAGGGGGCGGTGCGACGGGAGCGAATTCTTTCACTTCGCCGATCGCATCGCGGAACAGGCGACTGTCCTCTTCGTTGACGGTGGTGGGAACGCGGCGCTTCATGCGTCAATCCTAGCGAATGGCAGGTGCTCGAGGTGAGTATTTGCCGGTCTGTGGTGCGGATGCGGAAACGGCGGTGAAACCCGCGGTCCGCTCGGTTAGACTCCATGGATCTAGGGAGCGTACGTAGCCAGCAGAAGCTGCGCGCGCTGGCAATCGGCTTTGAACGGATCATGATGCGAGTTCTGGTTTCTAATGACGATGGCGTGGACGCCCCGGGCATCCGCGTGCTTGCCGACCGCCTGGGTGCAGTCGGTGAGGTAACGGTGGTGGCCCCGGACCGGGATCGCTCCGGTGCGAGCAATTCACTCACCCTCGACGCGCCGATTCGCGCGCTGCGCATGGAAAACGGCTACTACCGCGTTGCCGGTACGCCGACCGATTGCGTGCATCTGGCCTTGGCCGGCATGCTGGACGAGGAGCCGGATATCGTGGTTTCCGGCATCAACAACTCCGCGAATCTGGGTGACGACGTCATTTATTCCGGCACCGTCTCCGCGGCGATGGAGGGCCGGTTTCTGGGCCTGCCGGCGATTGCGGTCTCGCTGGTCAGCAAGGATCACAAGGGCGAGCATTACGATTCGGCGGCCAAGGCCGTGCTGCTGTTGATGGAGCGCTTGCTGGTCGATCCGCTGCCGGCCGACACCATTCTCAACGTCAACGTGCCGGATCTGCCCTGGGACCAGATTCAAGGTTTTGAAGTGACCCGGCTGGGCAAACGGCATCGTTCCGCCCCATGCATCAAGCAGACCGATCCGCGTGGCAAGACGATCTGGTGGATCGGCCCTGCCGGCGACGTCGACGACGCCGGTCCCGGCACGGATTTTCACGCGGTACAGCGCGGTTTTATTTCCGTCACGCCCATTCACGTCGATCTCACCCGTTTCCAGGCATTGGAAAAGGTGAGCAGTTGGGTGCATGCGTTGCGCGACGGAATGCTCGGCAAACCCGATGGCAAGGCAGCGTGAGGTGAACGTGCATCCATTGCCGCCATCTGCATTGAAGGGCGAGGGCATGACCTCGCAGCGCGCGCGCGACCGACTGGTCGCCAAACTCAAGGAAGACGGGATTCGCGACCAGCGCGTGATCGACGTGATGCGCAATTTGCCGCGCCACCATTTCATCGACCAGGCGCTGCACTCACGCGCCTACGAAAATACCGCGTTGCCGATCGGCCACGGGCAAACCATTTCGCAGCCGTGGGTGGTGGCACGCATGACCGAGGCGCTGCTCGAACCTTTCGACAGCAAGTCGGGCCGTCCGCAAAAGGTGCTGGAAATCGGTACCGGTTCCGGTTACCAGGCCGTCGTGCTGGCCAGCCTGGTGCCGCAGGTTTATACGGTGGAACGCATCGAAGAACTGCTTCGGCAAGCGCGTCGGCGCTTCCGTCAGTTGGGTATCGAGAACATCCGCTCGCGCCACGACGATGGCAAGCTTGGCTGGGCCGCCGAAGCACCGTTCGACGCGATCATCCTCACCGCTGCAGGCGATGCGATTCCCACGCAGGTGCTGGATCAATTGAGTCCGGACGGTGTGCTGGTTGCGCCGGTCGGCTCCCCCAGCAGCCAGACACTGATCCGCATGCGCGGCGACGGCAAGGGAGATTTCGTGCAAGAAGAACTGGCGGCCGTGAGTTTCGTGCCTTTGTTGGGCGGCATCGGCTGATGCGCCTGTTTGGAGCACTCTATGCGCGCGTTCTGGTGTGGGCGCGCGATCGCAAGGCGATCTATTACCTGTGCGGCTTGAGCTTCGTCGAAGCCTTCATCTTTCCAATCATGCCGGAAGTGATGCTGGCGCCGATGATGCTCGGCAAGCGGCACCGGGCGTTTTTTTACGCCAACATCAGCCTGCTGTTTTCCCTGCTTGGATCGTTGGTGGGTTATGCGCTGGGCCATTGGGCCTTTCATGCACTGACGCCCATGCTGCAATCGCTGCATCTCTTCGACCCGATTCAAAAGGGTGTGGAGAACCTGCGCACGCAGATGCATCAGCATTGGCTGGAGCTGATGCTGGTGCTGATGCTGGCGGCGCTGCAGCCGGTCGTACCGATGAAGTTCGTCACCTGGGCGGCCGGCATCGTCGGTGTGCCGGTGATTCCGTTCCTGGTCTGCGTGCTGCTCGGACGCGGCAAGCGCGTGTGGCTGCTGGCCTTGCTGATCCGCCTGTTCGGCGAGCGCGCCGAGCGGATCCTGCACAAGCACATCGAGTGGATCGGATGGGCTGCCCTGGCGGTGCTGGCTGCACTGGCGGGGTGGTGGATCCTCAAGCATTAACCGTGGGCAATCTTTTTGGGCGGGGTCGTATGAAAACCTCGTGCGGCCCCGCTATGCTCACGCGCATGAATGGATTGATGCGATGGTCTGCCTACACCTCAATTGCGATGCTCATGGCCGGCTGCACCAGCACGGTCGTGGTTCAACCGCCTGCGGGCGGGCAAACGGTTGTGCGACCGGCGCAAGCCGCTAACGCGGCGGGAACCTATACGGTTACCAAGGGCGACACGCTCTACTCCATCGCTTTTCGCAATGGCACCGATTTTCGCGCACTCGCCCAGTTGAACGGTATCGCCGCGCCCTACACGATCTGGCCAGGACAGGTGCTGAAGTTGCCAGGGCATGGCGCGTCATCTCCGGTCCATGCATCGGCGCCGGTTGTCGTTGCCAAGGCGCCGCCGACTTCGGCATCGGCTCCCGTGTTCCAGACTTTGCCGAAACCGGCAACCGGTAGTGCGCCGCCGCCAGCCCAGCCGCCTGCGACAACGACGGTGGTACCGGTTGCGGGGGTTCCCACGCCTGCGGTCCCCGCTAATAATCCGCCACCCGTGATGCCGCCAGCGGCCGCTCCCGTGGTGGCCGCCAGTGGCGGCACGCGCACTGCCGGAGGCGTGAAGTGGCGCTGGCCGGCGGTCGGTTCAGTAGTGGGACGCTTCCAGGCAAGTGCCGCCATACCGGGGATCGATATCGCCGGCAAGGCAGGCGACCCGGTCGTGGCCGCGGCTGATGGCGTGGTGGTGTACAGCGGCAACGGCCTGGTGGGTTATGGCGAGCTGGTCATCATCAAGCACAACGACAGCCTGCTTTCCGCCTATGGCCACAATCGCAAGCGTCTGGTCACCGAAGGCCAGCAAGTGAAGGCCGGACAGCAGATCGCCGAGATGGGATCGAGCGGAAGCACGCGCGATGAGCTGCAGTTCCAGATCCGCAAGGACGGCAGTCCGGTCGATCCGCTCGATTACCTGCCGTCGCGGTGACAGGCCGGAAATCGTAAGTCGGGAATTGCAACTCTCCCGATTGCTTACGCCGGCAGAATGAATGCGGCCACCACGCGTCGCCCTTCGCTTGCCAATAGGTCGTAAGTGCGCGCCGCAGCGGCGTTGTCCATCACTTCGACCCCGATGCCGCGGCGCAGGAACCCGGCCAGGAAGGCCGCCGGCGGGAATTGCTGGCGCGTACCGGTCCCAAGCAATACCAATTCGGGTTTCAGTGCCAGGATGCTGTCGACCTGGCTTTCATCCAGGGCGGCCGCGCTCGTGACCGGCCAGTGCTCCACGGCGCGTTCCGGCGCCAGCAGAAAGCTCGCGGTGATCTCACGGTCGACGACAGTAATGGCGTTGTTGGCGACCCGGCGCACAAACAGGAAATCGCCCGGGCGTTCCAGCGACAAGTCCATGGTCGATACTCAGCGAGGAAGGGCCAGGCGGGGATCGTCTTCGTTGCGCCGGAACAGCACCACGATGTGACCGATCTGCTGCACGTTCTCCGCGCCGGTGCCCTGGATCAGGGTGTCGATCTGCGCTTCGCGCTCTTCCTTGTCTCCGCCGGACAGTTTCACCTTGACCAGCTCGTGATGCGACAGCGCCAGGTCCAACTCCTTCACCACCGCTTCGGTGGCGCCTTTGGCGCCCAGCAGAATCACCGGGTGGAGATCGTGGGCAAGACTGCGCAGATAGCGCCGTTGGGAAGGGGAGAGGGCCATGTGTTCAGTTTCGTATTCGCGACGGGATGACCTTAAAGGGTATCATGGACGCCTCTGTTCCCGGCCTTACATACCATGCCTCGCAGCAAGAGCAGTTCCCGCTGGCTGCGGGAGCATTTCGACGACGTTTATGTGAAAAAAGCCCAGGCCGAAGGTCTGCGCTCCCGTGCCGTGTTCAAGCTGGAAGAGCTGATCGAGCGGGATCACCTGCTAAAGCCCGGCATGCGCGTGGTCGATCTAGGGGCAGCTCCCGGCGGTTGGTCGCAGTTGGTCCGGCAGCGCCTGGGCGACAGTGGTACTGTGGTGGCGCTGGATATCCTGCCTATGCAGGGTATCGCCGGGGTGGATTTTCTGCAGGGCGATTTTCGTGAAGAAAGCGTCCTGCGTGAGCTGGAGTCGCGCCTTGAGGGCCAGAAGCTCGATCTTGTGCTGTCGGACATGGCCCCCAATATGAGTGGTGTGGCACTGGCCGATCAGATCCGGGCGATGGATCTGGCCGAACTGGCGCTTGATTTCTCGCGACACTGGCTCAAACCGGGCGGAGCGTTTCTAATCAAGTTGTTCCAGGGAACGGGCTTCGATGATTACTTGCGCAGCTTGCGCGCGGAGTTTTCGCGCGTAAGTATGCGTAAACCTAAGGCCTCCCGCGCGCGTTCGCGTGAGGTGTATGCGCTGGCTACCGGGTTCAAACCGGCTGGTCGGCAAACTGGCGAGAACCGCGCATGAACGAGACATGGAAAACCCTGTTGCTCTGGCTGGTGATTGCGGTGGTATTGATCACCGTATTCCAGAGCTTCAACCCGCACGGGGGCGCCTCATCGGATCTGCCTTACAGCAGCTTCGTGCAGAGCGTGGATAGCGGCAATGTCGCTACCGCGACGATCAGCGCCGAAAATCCCGCCACGATCAGCGGCAAGCTGAAGGATGGCAGCAACTACCGCACGGTCGCTCCCGTACTCGGCTTCTCCACCAACTCGGTGGTCAAGCAGATGCAGGACAAGAACGTCACCGTTTCGCAGGATTCCGGCACCGGCTTCTCACTGATCGGCCTGCTCATCAACTGGCTGCCGGTGATCCTGATCGTCGGCGTGTTCATCTGGTTCATGCGCCAGATGCAGCAAGGCGGCGGTGGGCGCGGTGCCATGAGCTTCGGCCGTTCGCGTGCCAAGCTGCAGGGCGAAGACCAGGTCAAGGTGAATTTCAGCGACGTCGCCGGTTGCGACGAAGCCAAGGAAGAAGTCGGCGAACTGGTCGAGTTCCTGCGCGACCCGGGCAAGTTCCAGCGCCTGGGCGGCAAGATCCCGCGCGGCGTGCTGATGGTCGGCCCGCCCGGTACGGGTAAAACGCTGCTCGCCAAGGCGATTGCCGGCGAGGCGAAGGTGCCGTTCTTCTCGATCTCCGGTTCCGATTTCGTTGAAATGTTCGTCGGCGTCGGTGCCTCGCGCGTCCGCGACATGTTCGACCAGGCCAAGAAACACGCGCCGTGCATCATCTTCATCGACGAAATCGATGCGGTGGGTCGCCATCGTGGCGCAGGCCTTGGCGGCGGCCACGACGAGCGCGAACAGACGCTCAATCAGCTGCTGGTCGAAATGGACGGTTTCGAAGGCACCGAAGGCATCATTGTCATCGCTGCGACCAACCGTCCCGACGTGCTCGACCCGGCGCTGCTGCGCCCGGGCCGCTTCGATCGCCAGGTGGTGGTGGGCTTGCCGGACGTGAAGGGGCGTGAGCAGATCCTCAAGGTGCATCTGCGTAAGGTACCCACGGCGAGCGACGTGGACGCGATGGTCATTGCGCGCGGTACGCCTGGCTTCTCCGGTGCGGATCTGGCCAACCTGGTGAACGAGGCTGCGCTGTTCGCGGCACGTGAGAATGCGCGCGAAGTGCGCATGAACCACATGGACAAGGCGCGCGACAAGATCCTGATGGGTACCGAGCGTCGCTCGATGGCCATGAGCGAAGACGAGAAAAAGCTCACCGCCTATCACGAAGCCGGCCACGCCATCGTCGGTCGCGTAGTACCCGAGCACGACCCGGTCTACAAGGTCACCATCATCCCGCGCGGCCGCGCGTTGGGTGTCACCATGTACTTGCCGGAAGGCGATAAGTACAGCATGAACAAGGTGGCGATCGAATCGCAGCTCTGCTCGCTTTACGGCGGGCGCGTGGCCGAAGAATTGATCTTCGGTACGGACAAGGTCACCACTGGTGCCTCCAACGACATCGAGCGCGCGACCAAGATGGCGCGCAACATGGCCACGAAGTGGGGCCTTTCCGATGCCCTGGGTCCGGTGACCTATGGCGAGGAAGAGGATGAAGTGTTCCTGGGCCGCTCGGTCACGCAACACAAGAACGTCTCCAACGAGACGGCGCGCAAGATCGACGAAGTCGTACGCGACATCCTCGACCGCGCTTATGCCCGTACCACGCAGATCCTGACCGACAACATCGACAAGCTGCACGTCATGGCCGATGCCTTGCTGCAGTACGAAACCATCGATGCTCGCCAGATCGACGACATCATGGCCGGTCGCGTTCCGGGACCTCCCGCGGACTGGTCCAAGACTTCGTCTTCGGGCTCGTCGTCGGTACCGCCGCCGCCGCCGCGCGGTGATGCGGGGGCGAAGGTCGGCGATCCGGCGACCCAAAGCCGAATCTGATCCCGCCTCAAGCCGTCAATGAAAGGCCGCCCTTCGAGGCGGCCTTTTTCTTGGGTATGGGTCCGGATCTAAATTTACCCGGATAATATTGACGGATTTTTTTTTACCCGGGTATTATTCGTGGACCAAGACAGGAGTCCACGAATGACTGATTCAACCCCGCCTCGTTCCTATACCGGGTTCCAGGGCCACTGGCGCCTCGCCTCTGGGCCGCTGCACGTCGTGGCGCTGGCGGTCAAGCTGGCGGCTGAGCGCGATAGAGCCGAGCCGATTCTGATCTTCGATGACAGCACGGGCCGTTCGATCGATATCGACACGCGCGGTACGGATGAGGACATCTTTGCCCGTTACCCTGCCGAGCCGGCGGGGAGTGAAGGCCGCTCGCCATCCATCGCCGATGCGCCGCGCGGCCGGGGGCGCCCAAAGCTTGGGGTGGTCGCTCGCGAAGTAACGTTGCTGCCCAGGCACTGGGAATGGTTGGCGTTGCAGCCCGGTGGTCCCTCCGTGGCCCTGCGCAAACTGGTGGAAGAGGGACGGCGTAAATACGGCGAGCGCGATCAATCACGCGCGGCACAGGAACGCGCTTATCACTTCATGTCAGCGATGGCTGGCGATCTACCCGGGTTCGAAGAAGCAAGTCGGGCCTTGTTCGCGAACGAAGAGGCGAAGTTCGACGAATGTATGGCGGCGTGGCCGGCCGATGTGCGGGTGCACGCTACGTGGCTTGCTTACGGTGAAGGCAGGCATGAGGTTCAACCGTGAGCGCGAATTCCGACAAGCACTACCTCGAAGTAACGCAGGAGGCGGGACGAGCTTTTGTCCAGCGCGACATGCAGGGTTCGATCGTCATGCTCAACCTGCTTCGCTTCCGTCGAACGGCGGATTATTCGCATGCCCCCGAACTGGCCCCGGAGACTCCCATTACAGGTGCGGCGGCTTATTTCCGCTACATCGAACATAGCCTGCCTCACTTGCGAGAATCCGGTGGCGAACTGCTGTTTCTGGGCGCCGCTGATGCATTTCTCATCGGGCCGCCGGGTGAGCGATGGGATATGGCCATGCTGGTACGGCAGCGCAGCACCGAGTCTTTTCTGGCGTTCGCTTCGCACGAGGCGTTTCTGGCTGGGGCAGGGCACCGGGCCGCGGCGCTGGAAGATTCCCGCCTGCTGCCGCTCGCTGAAATAGATCTCGGTGTCTAGGCCGGGTCACTCCGGACTTGATCCGGCGTAACCCGGCAGACATCGCATGAAAACGTCGGGTTACGCTGGTCTACAAAATATCCAGCACGACTTCGGGCGGGCGACCAATCACCGCTTTGCCATTGGCGACCACGATCGGGCGTTCGATCAGCTTGGGGTATTTCGTCATGGCGTCGATCAATGCATCGTCGTCGAGCGAGGCATCGTCCAGGTGCAATGTCGCGTAGGCATCTTCGCTGCTCCGCAGCAGCTGACGGGCGGTGATGCCCAGTTGGGTCAGCAACGTCCGCAGCTCGGCCGCGCTGGGTGGCGTCTCGAGGTAGTTGATGACCTCGAAAGGCTTGCCGTGTTGTTCCAGCAAGGCCAGTGCGCTGCGCGATTTCGAGCAGCGCTGATTGTGGTAGATGCGAATCACGGTTAGCGTGAACGATCAGCGATTGCCGCCGCCGCGGTTGCCGCCACCTTGGGGACGACCACCGCCACCTTGCGGACGATTGCCGCGTCCTTGCGGGCGGCCACCTGCGCCTTGCGGGCGACCACCCTGGCCGGGACGTCCGCCGCCGCCGCTGCGATTGCCGCGATTGGCATTGCCGCCTGCATTGGCATTGCCGTAAGGGCTCGCGTTGCCGGTGCCGCCACGGCGATTGCCATAGGCGCTTGCGCCACCACTGGCACCAGTACCGCCAGCGCTGCGTCCGCCACCGCCCGCGCGTCCACCGCGACCGCCCTCGCGGGTTTCGCCGGCAAACCAGGTGCGTGCCGGCGGCAACTCCTGCCCCGGACCGATGCCGCGCTTTTTCTTGCCGCGGGGGTTGGCGGGGCGCTCGGGCCTGGCGACATTGCCATTCACATCGCCGGCCGGGCGACGGCGCTGCTGCTTGCCGCGCACGGGTTCTTCGCGGATACGATCAAAGGCGCGCAATTCGCGGGCTTCATCGTGATAGCCGCCGCTCCAGGCTGCGCCGGCGCCGCGTTCGGGGCGATATTCGACCACGTTGCGCTGGGCGCGGCGCTGGTGCAGGACCGGGCTGAGCGTGAGCACCGGCTGCGGGGCGCCCAGACCGGCGACCTTGCGCAACTCCTTGACCAATTCTTCGTTGAGCGCTTCGCAATCGCCACGGCGCAGCATGCGCGGCAGTTCGATGTTGCCGTAACGGATGCGCTTGAGGCGGCTGACCAGGAAGCCCTGCGAATCCCACAGTCGGCGGACTTCGCGGTTGCGGCCTTCGCGGATCACCACGCGGAACCAGCTGTGGCTGCCGCCGCGGCTGATGATGGCAATTTCGTCGAAGCGTGCCGGGCCGTCTTCCAGCTCCACGCCGGCTTTCAGCTTTTCGATGATTTCGTCGGGCACTTCGCCGTGCACGCGGCACAGGTATTCGCGCTCCAGCCCGCTGCGCGGATGCATCAGCGCGTTGGCCAGTTCACCGTCGGTGGTCAGCAGCAGCAGGCCGGTGGTGTTGATATCCAGGCGACCCACGGCAACCCAGCGCGCGCCTTTGAGTCGCGGCAACTGTTCGAACACGGTGGGGCGGCCTTCGGGGTCTTCGCGGGTGGTCACCACGCCTTCGGGCTTGTGGTACACCAGCACTTCGGCATCGTCGCGGTTGTCGGTGGCGACTACGAACTGCTTGCTGTCCAGCGTTACGCGGTCGCCCGCGCGAACGCTGGCACCAATGTTGGCGGCACTGCCGTTGACTTCGACTTCACCCGCCTGGATACGCTGTTCCAGCATGCGTCGCGAGCCGAGGCCGGCGTTGGCGAGCACTTTGTGCAGGCGTTCTTCAATCTGGGGGGCGTTTTCAGGCGGCGTTGCGCGCTTGAGGCTCAATACGGATTTTTGCGGCGCATTCATGCGCGGTACTCCTCGGTGTCTTGCTCGGCGGAACCTTCATCGGCTTCCGCGTGGTCCGCTGCCTCGTCGGCAGTGGAAGGGGATTCGGTAACGGCGTCCGTTGCGGTAACGGGTGCGTCGTGTTCGGTTTGGTGGTGGTCCGCGTGTTGCTGCGGTTCCGGATGTTCGTTTGTTTCTTCGGTCGGTGTTTCGCCGGCCCGTTCTTCGTCGACCGGCGCGGCAGTGCCACGTTCCTCGTGGGCGTGAACTTCCCCGGCCTGCTTTTCTTCGGTTTGTTCTTCCTGCGTCTGCACTTCTTCGGAGTGCTCTTCGCGTTCCTCGTTGGCGGCTTCGCTTTCGGCGTCCTCGGCATCCGGATCGATCGGCAGATCCTTGATGACGCGCGGCGGAAACGGTTCGTTATCCAGGCGAAGCTGCGGGTCTTCCATGTCCCGGATTTCGGAGAGCGGCGGCAATTCGTCCAGCGACTTCAGGTTGAAGTAGTCGAGGAAAATGCGCGTGGTGCCATAGAGCGCCGGCTTGCCGGGCACGTCGCGATGACCCACGACGCGGACCCACTCGCGCTCTTCCAGCGTCTTGACGATGTTGGACGAGACCACCACACCGCGAATCTGTTCGATTTCCGGACGAGTGATCGGCTGGCGGTAAGCGATCAAGGCCAGCGTTTCGAGCAGGGCACGCGAATAGCGGCTGGGTTTCTCCGACCACATGCGCGACACCCAGGGGTGTACGTCTTGCCGAACCTGGTAGCGGAAACCGGAGCCCACTTCTTTCAGCTCCACGCCGCGCCCCTGGCTGTCGGCGGCCAGCAGCTCCAGCGCTACGGCGATTTGCGCACGATCGACTTCGTCTTCCTCGATGAAAAGCTCGTCCAGTTGCATCACCGTCAGCGGTTGGCTGGCGGCAAGCAGCGCGGCTTCGATAATCGCTTTCAGTTGCTCGATCTGCATGGTCTTAGGATCGGGTGTCCATGACGGTTGTGCGCCCCTGTTCCAGCTTTACTCGGTGCCGGACGCGGCGTTTTGTTCTTCGAAGGCGTCATCGCCGGCGACGATTTCCGCTTCTTCCCTGGCTGAGCCGGCATTGGCCTTCACGTAAATCGGCGCCAATGGTTCTTCCTGCACGATGTTGACCAGAAACTCCTTGGCCAGCTCCAGCATGGCCAGGAAGGTGACCACCACGCCCAGTCGCCCTTCGGTGACGTCGAACAGGCTCTCAAAACGATGAAACTGATCGTCGTCGAGGCGGCTGAGCAATTCGCCCATGCGCTGGCGCACACTTAGCGCCTCGCGCTTGATGGCGTGATGCCCAAACAGTTCGGCCCGGTGCAGCACGTCCTTGAGGGCCAGCAGCATTTCCTTCAAATCCAGCGGCGGCGGCAGCTTCACCACGTTGCGCTCGCCGGCGTCGGCCTGCACCACTACCGTATCGCGCTCCAGGCGGGGCAGGGTATCGATGTCCTCCGCGGCCTTCTTGAAGCGTTCATACTCTTGCAGGCGGCGCACCAGTTCGGCGCGCGGATCTTCCTCGAGGCCTTCTTCCATGGGTGGCCTGGGCAACAGCAGCCGCGATTTGATTTCAGCCAGGATCGCGGCCATCAGCAGGTATTCGGCGGCCAGCTCCAGGCGCATTACGTCGCGCATCATGTCGATATATTCCATGTATTGCCGGGTGATTTCGGCAATGGGGATATCGAGAATGTCGAGATTCTGTCGACGAATCAGGTAAAGCAGAAGATCCAGCGGTCCCTCGAATGCTTCCAGGATGACTTCCAGCGCATCCGGGGGAATGTACAGGTCTTGCGGCATCTGCAGGATCGGTTCTCCGCGCACCACGGCTAGCGGCATTTCCTGCTGCTGCGGTACCCCGGCAAACGCGTCTTGCGTTGCTTGTACAGGCTGAGGCTCGGTTGGCTCAGTGCTCATTAATGCATGTCATTGGGCCGCCCGGCAGGGCTGGCAATTCGTTCTGTTGACGATCAAAACCCGCTCCGATCCACGACTTTTCGATGCTTGATCGAAGAAGGGTTCATGCCCTGGTATGCCTCGGTCGCACAGGCACCCTGATAAAGCCAATCACTTTGCACGATGCCCAGCCGGAGCGTGCGGTTTCCCGCAAATTAAACATCCTGATGAAGCCACTCGGTGCGGTTCGATCAGGTGGGCGGTCGCTGGATGCCAGGTCGCGGTCTCTGAAAACAATTCAGGCAGAAAACGATCAGGCAGGATCCGTGCGTGACGCCGCTGGCGTCGCCCGCGATTCGTAAGGTCGGCTGAGTACATCGGGTGGAGGCCATTCCAGCCGGGGCTCCCGGCGGCCGTCCTTGCATGGCTCCACACGCGGGTTACAGATTAACGGCAGGATGGCGGCATGTCCAGTAAGCCCTTCAGCTTCCGTAAGGGCAGGTGAAACCCTTTGACGCCGGCGCTGCGCGGGCTGCGGCAGCATGTGACCCATTACGTCCTATCGGCCAGCCTCGGGTTTGCCTGAAATATGCCGCGTAGCTGCCTGCAACGTAGCTGTAGCAGTGGCACGTGGCTTGCTTCATCATATGGAGTTATCCGGGGACGTCGGCCGCCGGCGGGTCGATGCTGACGGGCACGAGGGATGTGCCGAAGGCACAGGCTTTGTTGCCGGCAGTGGGATCTGGGCCTGTGGCGAGAAGGCTGTGCGGGAGACGAAGGGCATGACAATGGGTAACGATGCCATGGATGGTTCCGACAAAGAGCATCTGCGCCCGGCGCGCATGCGCATCAAGACCACGGTATTGATGAGCCATGGCGACGAGTCGCACCCGACCGACCTGATCGATATTTCGGCCACGGGCGTGCTGCTGCGCCGGCCGCGCGAATGGGGCGGGAAGGCCGGCGAGAGCTGGGTGCTGGATATGATTTTCGGCAGCGACCTGCACATTCACCTTGAGGCGAAAGTGGCGCGTGTGTCGGAGCGACACATCGGTTTCGCCTATACCCGCATTCCCGAGGACAAGCAGGTGCCGCTTTGGAATCTGCTAGGCGGCTATGCCGATATCCTGGAGATGTGGCACGACGAATAAGCGGAAATGGGGAATGGAGAATCGGGAATAGTTGAAGCGCTTCGCGCCTCGCTGTTCACCCTTCCCGATGCTCGACTCCCGATTCTCGACAGTTAGCCGGCTGCGGCGGCTTTCTTCTCGTCGCGCAATTCGCGGCGCAGGATTTTTCCCACGTTGCTCTTGGGCAAGGCGTCCCGGAATTCGATCACCCTCGGCCGTTTGTAGCCGGTAAGGTTTTCGCGGCAGAACTCCTTGAGCTGCTCCACCGTCAGGTTCGGATCCTTGCGCACCACGAACAGCTTTACAGCCTCGCCGGAATGTTCATCGGAAATGCCGATGGCGGCGACTTCGGCGACGCCCGGGTGCTTCATCACGATATCCTCGATTTCATTCGGATACACGTTGAAGCCGGAGACCAGAATCATGTCTTTCTTGCGATCGACGATGTAGACGTAGCCGTTTTCGTCGATCTTGGCGATATCGCCCGTATGCAGCCAGCCGTCCGGCGTGAGCACCTTGGATGTCTCGTCCTGGCGCTGCCAGTAGCCTTTCATCACCTGCGGGCCGTGCACCATCAACTCGCCGACTTCGCCCTGCGGCAATGCCTGGTTGTCTTCGGACCATATCTCAATGTCGGTGGAGGGGATCGGCAGACCGATCGACCCGTTGTAATCCTTCAGGTCCAGCGGATTGATGCATACGGCCGGTGATGCTTCGGTCAAGCCGTAGGCTTCTGCCAGCGTGCAGCCGGTGACTTTCTTCCAGCGTTCGGCCACGGCACGCTGCACGGCCATGCCGCCGCCCAGGCTGAGACGCAGCTTGGAGAAATCGAGCTCGCTGAAACCCGGCGTATTGAGCAAGCCGTTGAACAGCGTATTGACGCCGGTCAGCGCAGTGAAACCCGACTTGCGCAGCTCTTTAACGAACGCGGGCATGTCGCGCGGATTGGTAATCAGCCAGCTCAGGCCGCCGAGGCGCATGAACACCAGTCCGTTCGCCGTCAGCGAAAAGATGTGATACAGCGGCAATGCCGTGATCACCACTTCCTGGCCTTCCTTCAGGTTGGCGCCGATCCACGAACCGGCCTGCAACATGTTCGCGATCATGTTGCCGTGCGTAAGCATGGCGCCCTTGGCCACGCCGGTCGTGCCGCCGGTGTATTGCAGGAACGCGATATCGTCGTGACCGATGTTCGGCTGCGTCAGCGGATGATGTGCGCCGCGCGACAACGCTTCGTTGAAGCGCACCGCCTGCGGCAGATTGAACGGCGGCACCATCTTCTTGACGTGTTTCACCACCAGGTTCATCACCGCACCCTTGGCGCCAAGCAGGTCGCCGATGCCCGTTGTGATGATGTGCTTCACTTCGGTTTCGGCGACTATCTGCTGCAAGGTCGCGGCGAAGTTGTCGAGCACCAGGATGGCCTTGGCGCCGGAATCCTCGAGCTGATGCTTGAGCTCGCGCGCGGTGTACATCGGATTGGTGTTCACCACCGTCAGGCCGGCACGCAGCGCGCCGAACAGGGCCACCGGGTACTGCAGGCAGTTGGGCATCATGATCGCGATGCGATCGCCCTTGACCAGTTTAAGCTCGCCGGTGAGGTAGCCGGCAAACTGGCGGCTCAGCTTGTCCGCTTCGCCATAGGAAAGTTGCTTGCCGAAACTATGGAAGGCAGGGCGCTGGCTGAAGCGCTCGAATGCTTCTTCGATCACCGCGGTCACCGACGCGTATTGATCGAGATCGATCTCGGCTGGCACGCCAGCGGGGTAGTGATCCAGCCAAGGACGCTCTTTGCTCATGTTCGATCCCAACCTCCATTAGTGACGTGCCCATGGTGGCGACGACTGGCATCGTGCATCATGCGGGCGAGGCATTGGAGCATACGCCCGCGTATAGCGGCAAGCGGCGTCGCAGCGATGGTTCTACGGCCTGTTCGCACTATTTTCGTGGCCTGGCAGGTGGGTGATGAAACGCGTGTACCGATTCGGCGGCCTGGTGATTATGCTGGCGTTTGCGCTGGCCGGGTGTCACCGCAAGCCGGACGATGTTTTGATTCGACAAGGTATCGATGCCGCCTCCCAGGCGACCGAGCAGTTGGATGCGTCGGCCTTGCTTGGCCAGCTTACGGATGATTTCGACGGCAATGGCAACGCCATGAGCCGGCAGGACATCGGCAACCTGTTGCGAATGGCCAAGTTCCGCGGAGAGACCCTGCACGCGGTGCTCGGCCCGGTGGATGTCGAGCCGCGTGGCGAGCGCTACGTGGCCGATTTCACCCTCACGCTGACCAGCGGCGGCAAGCTGTTTCCGTCGCAGTTGGGCGTTTTCAAGGTGGAGACGGCCTGGCGCAGGGAAGGCCGCGATTGGCGATGCTACGAAGCGACCTGGACGCAACAGCTTTGATCCAACGCCCCTCTCTCCATAAGGGAGAGGGGCGATGTGGGGTCAGGCAACCTTCTTGCTGGCGAGCTGGCGCAATACGTACTGCAGGATGCCGCCATGGCGGAAGAACTCGCGTTCCTTCGGTGTAAGCAGCAGCACCTTCACCGTGAACTTCTTCTCGCCGCCATCGCCCTTGGCGACCACGGTGGCTTCCTTCGATTCGCCATCCTTCAGGCCGGTGATCTCGAAGGTCTCCTTACCGGTCAAGCCCAGCGACTTGGCGTTCTCACCATCCTTGAACTGCAGCGGCAGCACGCCCATGCCCACCAGGTTGGAGCGATGGATGCGCTCGAAGCTCTCAGCGATCACCGCTTTCACGCCCAGCAGCAAGGTGCCCTTGGCGGCCCAGTCGCGTGACGAACCGGTGCCGTATTCCTTGCCGGCAATGACGATCAACGGCGTGTTGTCGGCTTTGTACTTCATGGCGGCATCGTAGATGGCCATCTGTTCGCCGCCCGGCACGTACATCGTATAGCCGCCTTCCACGCCATCCAGCATCAGGTTCTTGATGCGGATGTTGGCGAAGGTGCCGCGCACCATGACGTCATCATTGCCACGGCGCGAACCGTAGGAGTTGAAGTCCTTCGGCTCCACACCCTTGGAGATCAGGAAGCGGCCAGCAGGGCTGTCCTTCTTGATAGAGCCTGCCGGCGAGATGTGGTCGGTGGTGATCGAATCGCCAAACAGGCCCAACACGCGTGCGCCATGGATATCTTCGATCTTGCCTGTCTCCATGGTCATGCCTTCGAAGTAGGGCGGATTCTTGATGTAGGTGGAATCGTCCCACTTGTAGACCGAGCCATCGGGCGAAGCGATGTGATTCCAGCGACTGTCGCCCTTGAACACATCGGCGTAGCTCTTCTCGAACATCTGCGGATTGATCGCGCCGGCAATCACATCCGAGATTTCCTTGTTGCTCGGCCAGATGTCTTTCAGGTACACCGGTTTGCCATCGCTGCCTTCGCCGAGCGGATCATTGGTGAGATCGGTATCCAGCGTACCGGCCAACGCATAAGCCACGACCAGCGGCGGCGAAGCGAGATAGTTCATCTTCACTTCCGGATGCACTCGGCCTTCGAAGTTGCGGTTGCCGGAAAGCACGGACGCCACCGCCAGATCGCCTTCGCCAATGGCCTTGCTGATTTCCTGCGGCAAGGGACCTGAGTTTCCGATACACGTGGTGCAGCCATAACCCACGATATAGAAGCCGACCTTCTCCAGTTCTTCCAGCAGGCCGGTTTTCTTCAAGTAGTCGGTGACGACCAGTGAGCCAGGGCCGATCGAGGTCTTCACCCACGGCTTGGCCTTCAGGCCTTTGGCCGCGGCTTTCTTCGCCAACAGTCCGGCGCCAAGCATGACCGCAGGATTCGACGTGTTGGTGCACGAGGTGATCGCCGCGATCACCACCGCGCCATCATCGACGTGAAATTCCTGCCCGTTCATGGATACGCGCTGGCCCTTGGCCAGTGTGCTGGCATCGTGCCCCACCGAGGTGCCGCCGCCTTCGTTGGCAAAGCGTGCCTCGGCGCCGTTGCGGCTGGCGGTGAGCGCGCTGAGGCTGTCCTCGAAGCTCTTTTTCACATCGCCCAGCAACACGCGGTCCTGTGGGCGCTTGGGGCCAGCCATGGACGGCTTCACGTCGGCCAGGTCGAGTTCGAGCGTGGTGCTGAATTCGGCGTGCGGCGTGTGTTCGTCGTGCCACAGGCCCTGGGCCTTGGCATACGCTTCGACCAGCTTGATCTGCTCATCGCTGCGGCCGGACAAATGCAGATAGTTGAGCGCTTCCTGGTCGACCGGGAAGATGCCGCAGGTCGCACCGTATTCCGGTGCCATGTTGCCGATGGTGGCACGGTCGGCCAGTGGCAGATGCTTCAGGCCATCGCCAAAGAACTCCACGAACTTGCCGACCACGCCGAGCTTGCGCAGCATCTGCGTCACGGTCAGCACCAGGTCGGTAGCGGTAACGCCTTCCGCCAGCTTGCCGGTGAGTTTGAAGCCGACCACCTGCGGAATCAGCATCGAAGAGGGTTGACCCAGCATCGCCGCTTCGGCCTCGATACCGCCCACGCCCCAGCCCAGCACACCGATACCGTTGATCATGGTGGTATGCGAGTCGGTGCCGAACACGGTATCCGGATACAGCCATTTCTGGCCGTCTTTCTCGCCAGCAAACACTACGCGCGCCAGATGCTCCAGATTGACCTGATGCACGATGCCGGTGCGTGGCGGTACCACCTTGAAGTTGTTGAAGGCTTTCTGGCCCCAGCGCAGGAACGAGTAGCGTTCCTGGTTGCGATGGAATTCGATCTCGACATTCTTTTCCAGCGCCGACTCGGAGCCGTAGACATCCACCTGCACCGAGTGATCGATCACCAGTTCGGCCGGCGCCAACGGATTGATCTGCTTGGCATCGCCACCCAGCTTCACCACGGCGTCGCGCATCGCGGCCAGGTCCACCACGCAGGGCACGCCGGTGAAATCCTGCAGCACCACGCGGGCGGGCATGAAAGAAATTTCGGTATCCGGCTCGGCCTTGGCGTTCCAGTTGGCGACCGCCTCGATTTCCTTCTTGGTGACGTTCACGCCGTCCTCGTGGCGCAACAAGTTCTCCAGCAGGATCTTCATCGAGTAGGGCAACCGCTTGATGTCGAAGTGCTGGCCCAGCTTGGTCAGGCTGGCGATCTGGTAGGAGCTGCCGTTGACGTTGAGGGTGTCGCGGGTGGCGAATGAGTCCAGCATGGGGATAACTCCTGTAGCGTGAAATCTGGCGGACGCACGGGGCGTAACAGGGTGATGCTAGTGCAGCAAACGTTAGGGGAATTGCAAAAAACACCTTCCACGTTCGGGGATGCCGCAAAGTTTGGGACAAAACGAAGAGCGTGCAAGCCACTTTGGAGTCATTTGGCTACGTCCACATTGCAAGATTTCGAACGCAGCCGGAAACACCTTGTCGTTGCTGGGCTCATGGGCTGGCTGGCAAAATAGGCGGCTGACAGAACCGCTTTATCGCGATTTGCCCCCCGCAAACTGCGCTATGGCTCCTTCCCTCGCTTGAGGGGAGGGCAGGGATGGGGTCGTGTCTGGCCCTTCTCCCGGCCTCCTCTGCCAGCAGGGGAGCAAACCACCAGCCACAGGACGAGATCACATGCTCAACGCCTATCGCCAACATGCCGCCGAGCGCGCCGCGCTGGGTATCCCCCCGCTGCCGCTGACCGCCCAGCAGACCGCCGACCTGGTCGAACTGCTGAAGAACCCGCCCGCTGGCGAAGAAGCGTTCCTGGTCGACCTGATCACCAACCGCGTGCCGGCCGGCGTGGACGATGCCGCCAAGGTCAAGGCTTCCTACCTGGCCGCCGTAGCGTTTGGTACCGAGAAGTGCGCACGGATCACCCGCGAGAAGGCGACCGAACTGCTCGGCACCATGCTGGGCGGCTACAACATCCACCCGCTGATCGAACTGCTCGACGATGCGCAGGTCGGCGGCATCGCTGCCGATGCATTGAAGAAAACGCTGCTGATGTTCGACTCCTTCCACGACGTGAAGGAAAAGGCCGACAAGGGCAATGCGCACGCCAAGGCGGTGCTGCAGAGCTGGGCCGATGCCGAATGGTTCACCAGCCATCCGGAAGTGCCGCAGAGCATGACCATTACCGTGTTCAAGGTGCCGGGCGAAACCAATACCGACGACCTGTCGCCGGCGCCCGATGCGACCACCCGTCCGGACATTCCGCTGCACGGCCTGGCCATGCTGAAGAACAAGCGCGAAGGCGCACCGTTCCAGCCGGAAGAAGACGGCAAGCGCGGCCCGATCCAGCTGATCCAGGATCTCAAGCAGAAGGGCCACTTGGTGGCCTACGTCGGCGACGTGGTCGGTACCGGTTCCAGCCGCAAGTCCGCCACCAACTCGGTGCTGTGGTGGACCGGCGAAGATATCCCCTTCATCCCGAACAAGCGCTTCGGCGGTGTGTGCCTGGGCAGCAAGATCGCCCCGATCTTCTACAACACCATGGAAGATGCCGGTGCGCTGCCGATCGAGCTCGACGTCTCGCAGATGGAGATGGGCGATGTGGTCGAGCTGCGTCCCTATGAAGGCAAGGCGCTGAAGAACGGCCAGGTGATCGCCGAGTTCCAGGTGAAGTCCGAGGTGCTGTTCGACGAAGTGCGCGCCGGTGGCCGCATTCCGCTGATCATCGGCCGCGGCCTCACCGCCAAGGCGCGCGAAGCGCTGGGCCTGCCGCCGTCCACCCTGTTCCGCTTGCCGCAGAGCCCGGCCGACAGTGGCAAGGGCTACACGCTGGCGCAAAAGATGGTCGGCCGCGCTTGCGGCCTGCCGGAAGGCCAGGGCGTGCGCCCGGGTACCTACTGCGAACCGAAGATGACCTCGGTGGGCTCGCAGGACACCACCGGTCCGATGACCCGCGATGAGCTGAAGGACCTGGCCTGCCTGGGCTTCTCGGCCGACCTGGTCATGCAGTCGTTCTGCCACACCGCCGCCTACCCGAAGCCGGTGGACGTGAAGACCCATCACGAACTGCCCGCCTTCATCTCCAACCGCGGCGGCATCAGCCTGCGTCCGGGCGACGGCGTGATCCACTCGTGGCTCAACCGCATGCTGCTGCCCGACACCGTCGGCACCGGCGGCGACAGCCATACGCGTTTCCCGATCGGCATTTCGTTCCCGGCCGGTTCCGGCCTGGTCGCGTTCGCGGCGGCCACCGGCGTGATGCCGCTGGACATGCCCGAGTCGGTGCTGGTCCGCTTCAAGGGTCAGTTGCAGCCGGGTGTCACCCTGCGTGACCTGGTCAATGCGATTCCGCTCTACGCCATCAAGCAGGGTCTGATGACCGTTGCCAAGCAGGGCAAGAAGAACATCTTCTCCGGCCGCATCCTGGAAATCGAAGGTCTTCCGGAGCTGAAGGTGGAGCAGGCGTTCGAGCTGTCCGACGCATCCGCCGAGCGTTCGGCCGCGGGCTGCACCGTGCACCTCAACAAGGAGCCGATCATCGAGTACCTCAACAGCAACATCACGCTGCTGAAGTACATGATCGCCCAGGGCTACCAGGACGCCCGCAGCCTGCACCGCCGCATCAAGGCGATGGAAGCATGGCTGGCCAATCCGCAGTTGCTGGAGCGCGATGCCGACGCCGAATACGCCGCGGTGATCGAGATCGACCTGGCCGACGTGCACGAGCCGATCGTCGCCTGCCCGAACGATCCGGACGACGTGAAGACCTTGTCCGACGTGGCCGGTGCGACCATCGATGAAGTGTTCATCGGTTCGTGCATGACCAACATCGGTCACTTCCGTGCCGCCTCGAAGCTGCTGGAAGGCAAGCGCGATATCCCGACCCGCCTGTGGGTGGCCCCGCCGACCAAGATGGACCAGCAGCAGCTCACCGAGGAAGGCCACTACGGCGTGCTCGGTACCGCTGGCGCGCGCATGGAAATGCCGGGTTGCTCGCTGTGCATGGGCAACCAGGCGCAGGTGCGCGAAGGTGCGACGGTGTTCTCCACCTCCACCCGCAACTTCCCCAACCGCCTGGGCAAGAACTCCAACGTGTACCTGGGTTCGGCCGAACTGGCGGCGATTTGCTCGCGTCTGGGCCGCATCCCGACCAAGCAGGAGTACATGGCCGACATCGGCGTGATCAACGCCAATGGCGACAAGATCTACCGCTACATGAATTTCGACAAGATCCAGGACTTCAAGCAGGTTGCGGATACCGTCGAGGCCTGAGTCATCAGATAAGCAACACCCGAAGCCCGGCCCTGCGCCGGGCTTCGTCGTTTATGCTTTGCAAAAGCAAACCGCAGGCGCACGGATGATCTCCACCCACTTATCGGTAGTTTCCCTGCGCGACCTGATCCTGGTGCAGGCGGTGCATCGCCATGGCAGTTTCAACAGCGCCGCGCGCGCGATGCACATCAGTCCGTCCGGTCTGTCGCATCAGGTGCAGAAAGTGGAGCAGGCGTTGGGCGCGCCGTTATTCGAGCGGGGCGGCCGGCGCGTAGTGCCGACAGCTGGTGGGCAGCGTTTGCTGGAGCAGATCGATGCCGTGCTGCTGGCGGCCGAGCATTTGCAGCAGACGGCGCGTGCCGGCGAAACCGCTTTCGGCGGCGAGCTGCGCCTGGGCGTGCTGGCGACCCTCGGGCCTTATCTCCTGCCGCACCTGATTGCTCCCTTCCCGCAGCACTTCCCGCAGGCCCGCCTCAGCCTGTCCGAAGGCAAGCCGCGCGGCCTGTTGCGGCGTTTGCACGAGGGCGAGCTGGACGCGGTGCTGGCACCGCCGGCGGCGCCGATCAGCGGCATCACGATGCAACAGTTGTTCTTCGAGCCGTGGGAAGTGCTGATGCGCGCCGACCACGCCTTGGCCGGCAAGCGCACCGTTGCGCTGGATCAATTGCTGGCGGACGAGGCCATCCAGATGGCTGAAAGCCACGCGGACGGCAAAGGCTATGTGCAGGACGTCAGCCTGGAAAGTCTCGCCGCCCTGGTCACCTTGCGCGGTGGATATGCGCTGGTGCCGGCGCTTGCGCACGATCGCCTGGCTTCCATGCCGGACATCGTCCTGGCCAAGATCAAGGGACCGCAGGTGCCAGGACGGGACATTGCGTTGTATTGGCGCGAAGCCTCGCCGTGGCATGCCGATCTGCAGGCATTTGCCGATTTGCTGCGCAAGCTGGCGCGTCAGCGGCCAGGGCTGAAAGTGATCGAAGGTGACTGAGCCGCGCGGCATTTCGTATCATGGCGTATTGCATTGCAACAAGCTGAGTGTGAGCGTTGCGGGCTCGCCGGGTTGTCCCTCCATCGGTCGTCCGAAGCGGAGCACTCATTCTTTGTTCCCCAAGGAAGAAATCCCCGATGCATCGCGTTGTTATCGTCGGAGGCGGCGCAGGCGGCCTCGAACTGGCGACCAGGCTGGGCAAAACGCTTGGACGTAGCGGGCGCGCCAGGATCACCCTGGTCGATGCCAACCTCACCCACATCTGGAAGCCTTTGCTGCATGAAGTGGCGGCGGGTTCTCTGGACGCGGCCAATGACGAGCTGAGCTATCTCGCTCAGGCCAAGTGGAATCACTTTGATTTCATCTACGGGCGAATGACCGGCCTGGACCGGCGTCGCCACGTCATCCAACTGGCCGGATGGAAGGGTATGTATGCGCCCGGCGAGGTGCCGCCGACCGAAGTGCGCTACGACACCTTGGTACTGGCAGTCGGCTCCGTCTGCAACGATTTCGGCACGCCGGGCGTGCGCGAGCACTGCATCTTTCTCGATTCCCGCCACGACGCCGAACGCTTGCGCCGTGAAATGCTGGAACGCCGCCTGGCTGCGGTGACCGAAGGGCGTTCGCATCGATTGCGCGTGGCGGTCATCGGTGGTGGTGCCACGGGCGTGGAACTCAGTGCGGAGCTGTGCGATGCGCAGCGCAAGCTGGCGCAATACAACCATCAGCAAGGCGCAGAGGATCTCGACATCACCTTGATAGAGGCGGGGCCGCGCCTGTTGCCGGCGTTGCCGGAGCAGATCGGCGCCTCGGTGGAAAAAGAATTGCGCAACAAGCTAGGCATTCGCGTGCTGACCGGAACGCCGGTGAAGCGCGCCGAAGCCGACGGCCTTTTTGACGCACAAGGCAACAAGATCGATGCGGAAATGATGGTGTGGGCAGCCGGCATCCGTGCCCCGGGGTTCTTGCGCGAGCTGGACGGGCTGGAGAGCAATCACCTTGATCAGTTGCTCGTGCGGCCGACCTTGCAGACCACTCGCGACGACGACATTTTTGCCTTCGGCGACTGCGCTTCGTGTCCGCTAGGCGGCGATGCAACAGGCAATGTGCCTCCGCGTGCGCAGGCGGCTCATCAACAAGCGGAACTGCTTGCACAAAATGTAGCATCGCGTTTGGAAGGCAAACCCCTGCGGCCGTTCCAGTATCACGATCACGGCTCGCTGGTTTCGCTGGCCTCCTACAACACGTTCGGCAACCTGTTGGGCAACCGGGTGATTGAAGGCTGGGTGGCCCATTTCTTCTACGCGTCGTTGTATCGCATGCACCAGTCGGCGCTATACGGTCACTGGCGAACCACGCGCCTGATGGTCGGCGGCTTCATTGCCAAGAACACGCGGCCGTTGCTGAAACTGCATTGATTGAGAGCGGGGAACGTGCAGGTAGCGCAAGATTGATTTTTTCGCTCTGGAATGAGCGCAAAGGAAAAGCTTGACGAGAGGGATGACTACGACGCGCTTCCCCGTTCCCGCTTTTCAGCGATTGTCCAGCGTGGTGCCCGTCAAAAGGCCTCTCGCCAGCATGCTGCACTGGCGGCGATGAAACAGCAGTTGCCACTGCCTGCCGCCGATCTGTCGCCACAGTACGGCCGAGCGCACGGCGGCCAATAGACTGGCGCGCACACGCTCCACCAGCACCGGTTGCTGCAGCCACTGGGGGTTGCCGGTGACCATCACGCGGGGGCGCAAGGTGGAAAGCGTGCCTGCGTAGAGTTCGGCCAGCCGGCTGAAAACCTGCGGCGAGCCCAGGCCGAAATGCTCGACTTGCCGCTTGGCTGACACGATGCCCTGCTGCAACTGGTCGAGCAGATCCTGGCGGTGGGCAAGGGCGCGCTCAAGGCGCATCACCGTAACCACCATGCGCGTGATCGCGATGTCCCGGCTGCTTTCGTCCAGTTGCCCGATCAACGCCCGCAGGCCTACGCGCAAGCCGGAAACGTTGCCATACACGCCGATGACCGACGGTGCGTCGATGCGAAATACGCTGGCGAGGCTGGCATCCAGCGCCAGGTCGTCGCAACGGCCTTCGTTCGCCAATTGATGAGCCAGGGAGGACGCCTGAAACAGGCCGGCCAGGGCCAGGACGCGTTCTTCGTTGATGGCAAAAGCTTCAAACACGCTGCGTTACTCTCTTCGTTGTTGCTTCTTTCAGGCCGCCAAAGGCGGCATCCGTGGCAGAAATGACCGCACCGCCCAGGCATTCCTCGCCGGCATAGAACACCACCGACTGGCCAGGCGTGACGGCGCGTTGCGGTTCGTCGAAGCGCACCTCGACGCTATCGCCACAAAGGGAGACCACGCATTCCTGGTCATGCTGGCGATAACGCGTCTTGGTCGTGCACCGGAACACCTCCGAAGGTGCGGCGCCGGCAACCCAGGTGGGGGATTCGGCAACCAACCGGTTTGAGTAGAGCCATTCGTTCTCGCCGCCTTGGGCGACGAACAGCACATTGGACGAGACGTCCTTGCCGACCACGTACCAGGGATCGCCGCCAGCGCCCTGGCGCCCGCCGATACCCAGCCCGTTGCGCTGCCCCAGGGTGTAATACATCACGCCCTGGTGTTCGCCGATGCGGCGGCCGTCCGGGCTGCGCATCTCGCCGGGGCGGGCAGGGATGTATTGCGTCAGAAACTGACGAAAATCGCGCTCGCCGATGAAGCAGATGCCGGTGGAATCCTTTTTGGCGTGCGTGGGCAGGGCGGCTTCGCGCGCCATCTCGCGCACCAGCGATTTTTCGATCTCGCCGACCGGAAACAAGGTGGCCGACAGCTGCCGCTGCCCCAGCGCATGCAGGAAGTAAGTCTGGTCTTTGCCGGTGTCGACGGCCCGCAGCAGGCGATAGCGGCCCTCCAGCTCGTCGACCCGCGCATAGTGCCCGGTGGCGATCTTTTCCGCGCCCAGGGCCTGGGCCTCCTCCAGGAAGGTCTTGAACTTGATCTCGCGGTTGCACAGCACGTCCGGGTTGGGCGTGCGGCCGGCCCGGTATTCGGCCAGGAAATGCTCGAACACCCCATCCCAGTATTCGGCGGCGAAATTGCGGGCGTGGAAGGGGATGCCCAGCCTGCCGCAGACCGCCACGGCGTCCTTGCGGTCCGCGTCGGCGGTGCAGGGACCGCTGCGGTCGTCTTCCTCCCAGTTCTGCATGAACAGGCCTTCGACGTCATGCCCCGCTTGTTGCAGCAGCAGGGCGGCGACCGACGAATCGACGCCGCCGGAGATGCCCAGCATCACCTTCATGGGTGGCCACCGCCCGGCATGAGGTCGGAGACGATCGACAGCGGCAGGCGCTGGCCGGCGAGCCAGGCATCGATGCTCATCAAGACCATGGGGCTGCGCAGGCGATCGCCGAGATCCTCGATTTCGCTGCGCTTCAGCCACAGCGCCCGGCGCACGCCGGTATCAAGCAGTTGCTGAGGATCGTGGCTCAAGGGCTTGGCGGCAAAGCTGAAACGCACCACCACGTCGCCGTGCTCGTGGCTGCGCCACTGGTGCACGCCAATCAGGTGAGTAAGCGCCACCCGCCAGCCCGTCTCCTCCTGGGTTTCACGCACCGCGGCTTCTTGCAGGCTCTCGAAGTCGTCCAGATGCCCAGCGGGCTGGTTATAGGCGATGCGGCCGCCGACCTCCTCCTCGACCATCAGGTAGCGGTCGCCGTCGGCCACCACACAGGCGACGGTGACGTGGGGTCGCCACACGTCTTTGTTGTCACGGGAGTTGTCGGTGGCTGTCATGGGAGGATCAAAAAGGACCGGGGAGGGCACTGGAAATGGCGTTATTGTGCCATTACCTCAAGCACTCCCGCCCGGATGCGTGATTCGTCCGGGCGTATACTGGACTTGAACAAACCCACATTCTAAAAGCATGGCGAACGAACCCGAACACGAACAACACAACGGTGGACACGGTCTCGCCGTTGAAGTATCCAAGCCTGAAGTGGCGCGCCCCCCGCTGTTTCAGGTGCTGCTGCTGAACGACGATTTCACGCCGATGGACTTCGTAGTCGAGGTATTGCGCAGTTTTTTTGGGATGGATCAGGAAAAAGCCGTACAGATCATGTTGCACGTACACACCCGCGGTAAGGGCGTGTGCGGGGTGTTTACCCGCGAAGTGGCCGAAACCAAGGTCACTCAGGTGAACGAGTATTCACGTGCCAAC
This sequence comes from Dyella mobilis, assembly GCF_016904945.1. Lineage (GTDB taxonomy): Bacteria > Pseudomonadota > Gammaproteobacteria > Xanthomonadales > Rhodanobacteraceae > Dyella_B > Dyella_B mobilis. Next base: position 296,938 of record NZ_JADIKF010000040.1, on the reverse strand, counting down.
CAGCATCCTCTGTTATGCACGATGGAAAAGGTTTGAAGTCCGTTCAACATTTCAGCGTGACAGCCGTTATGCAGAGATATTGATCAGGCGTTTTTGGCCCCCATCTTGCATCCAACGCGGTAGAGCCGCCCCATCATCGCAGCGGAGAAGGTCCGGATGTTCAGCAAGGATCTCGAAGTCACCATCGGCCAGTGCTACAAGCAGGCCCGCGAACAACGCCATGAGTTCATGACGGTCGAGCACCTGTTGCTCGCCCTCACTGAGAACCAGTCGGCGCTGGGAGCCCTGCGAGCCTGCGGCGCGGATCTTCCGCGACTCACCCACGAGCTGGAAAAGATCATCGCCGAGACCGTGCCGGTACTGCCGCACGGCGACGAGCGTGATACTCAGCCCACGCTGGGATTCCAGCGCGTGCTGCAGCGCGCGGTCTACCACGTGCAATCTTCCGGCCGGAAGGAAGTAACCGGTGCCAACGTGCTGGTGGCCATCTTCGGCGAGAAGGATTCGCACGCGGTGTATTTCCTGCACCAGCAGGAAATCACTCGTCTGGACGTAGTCAATTACATCTCGCACGGCATCGCCAAGATCGGCGACGAGCCGTCTTCGGGCATGCCCGGCGTCGATCGGGATCCCGAGGAAGGCGGCGATGGCAAGGGCAATCCGCTCAGCGAATACGCCTCCAACCTCAACGAGTTGGCGCTGGAGGGCAAGATCGATCCGCTGATCGGCCGCCAGGACGAAATCGAGCGCACCATCCAGGTGCTGTGCCGCCGCCGCAAGAACAACCCGCTCTATGTCGGCGAAGCCGGCGTGGGCAAGACCGCGCTGGCCGAAGGTCTGGCCAAGCGCATCGTCGACGGCGAAGTGCCCGAGGTGCTGGAAAGCGCCACCATCTGGGCGCTGGATCTGGGCGCACTGGTGGCCGGTACCAAGTATCGCGGCGACTTCGAGAAGCGCCTGAAGGCGGTGATCGCCCAGCTCAAGAAGCAGCCGGGCGCCATTCTCTTCATTGACGAGATCCACACCATCATTGGTGCGGGTTCGGCATCCGGCGGCACCATGGACGCCAGCAACCTGATCAAGCCGATGCTGGCGTCGGGCGAGCTGCGCTGCATCGGTTCCACCACCTTCCAGGAATTCCGCGGCATCTTCGAAAAAGATCGCGCGCTGGCCCGCCGCTTCCAGAAGATCGACGTGGTCGAGCCCACCGTGGCCGACAGTTTCGAGATCCTCAAGGGTCTGAAGTCGCGCTTCGAGGAGCACCACAGCGTCACCTATACGGTGGAAGCGCTGAAGGCCGCCGTGGACCTGTCCGTGAAGCACATCCCCGATCGCTTGCTGCCCGACAAGGCCATCGACGTGATCGACGAGGCCGGTGCCCGTCAGCGCCTGTTGCCGGTCGACCAACGCACCGGCAAGGTGGACGTGCCGGAAGTGGAGTATATCGTCGCCAAGATGGCGCGCATCCCGGCCAAGCAGGTTTCGGCCTCGGATCGCGATGTACTAAAGAATCTGGAACGCAACCTCAAGATGGTGGTGTTCGGTCAGGATCCGGCGATCGAGGCGCTGGCCGCATCGATCAAGATGGCGCGTTCCGGCCTGGCCGATCCGTCCAAGCCCATCGGCTGCTTCCTGCTCGCCGGTCCTACCGGCGTGGGCAAGACCGAGGTCACCAAACAGCTGGCGATGCAACTGGGCATCGAGATGATCCGCTTCGACATGTCCGAATACATGGAAGCGCACTCCGTCTCGCGCCTGGTCGGTGCACCTCCGGGCTATGTCGGCTTCGACCAGGGCGGCTTGCTCACCGAGGCGGTCACCAAGCATCCGCACGCGGTGCTGCTGCTGGACGAAATCGAGAAGGCGCATCCGGATGTGTTCAACATCCTGCTGCAGGTGATGGACCGCGGCGTGCTTACCGATACCAACGGCCGCGAAGCCAACTTCAAGAACGTCATCGTGGTGATGACCACCAACGCTGGTGCCCAGCAGGCTTCGCGCCGTGGCATCGGCTTCGTCAAGCAGAACCATTCGATGGACGCGATGGAAGTGATCCGCCGCAGCTTTACGCCGGAGTTCCGCAACCGCCTGGATGCGATCATCCAGTTCAACGCGCTGGACTTCGAGCACATTCTGCGTGTGGTCGACAAGTTCCTGATCGAGCTGGAATCGCAACTTGGCGAGAAGCACGTCAGCCTGGATGTCGACGCCGACGCCCGCCGCTGGCTGGCCGAGCATGGCTTCGACCCGCAGATGGGTGCCCGACCGATGGCCCGGGTGATCCAGGAGAAGGTGAAGCGCGTGCTGGCCGACGAGCTGCTGTTCGGCAAGTTGGCGGACGGTGGCAAGGTGATTCTGAGCGTTCGCGAAGGCGAGCTGCGGGTGGATACCGAGGCCGCCGAGCCGGTGCCGGCAACGGTCTCGTAATGAGGCCGTGACGCCCGGGAACGAAAAAGCCGCGCATTGCGCGGCTTTTTTTTGGATCGGCGCGGCGCGCCCGACCCGCGGGGTCACTTCATGCGGTAGGTAATACGGCCCTTGGTCAGGTCGTAGGGGGTCATTTCCACCTTGACCTTGTCGCCGGTCAGGATGCGGATGTAATGCTTGCGCATGCGGCCTGAAATGTGGGCGATGACTATGTGGCCGTTTTCCAGCTGCACACGAAACATGGTGTTAGGCAGGGTTTCCACCACCGTGCCTTCCATTTCAATGACGTCGTCTTTGGCCATGCGTTCCGGAGTTCGCGCAGGCCACCATGGCCGCGTAAGCCCTCGATTATGCCACGAATCGCGCCCCGGTCAAAGAAGCGTTAAGCGAAGTGCTCATCCAGCTTCCGGCGGATTTCCTGCTCGATCATGTTCTTGAGCGGGGAAAAAAGCATGCCGAGCTGTGCGCTCACGTAGATTTCATCGCTGCCGATGGTGATTCTGCCGCTGATACCGGGGCGCTCGAAAGCCAGGGCATCGTTCTGCCACTGCGTTTTCACCTCGAATTTCTCGCGCATGCGCGCGGCAACCTTGTCGATGACCGCGTGGGCCTCGGATTGGGAAAGACGGTGGGGGCGGCGGATTTCGATGCTGGCCATGACGAAACTCTGAAAGCGAACCGCGCATGATAATGCGTAATCTTTGCCGATAGTTCCTACGCATCTGATAGAGTCGCGCCGTCACGCAGTCGGTCACTTCATGCGCATTGAGTTCCCTCATTCCAACCGCACCGGTTTCCAGTGGAACCAGGCACTGCTGCGCATCGGCAGCGATCCCGGCAACGATCTCGTCCTGGCAGCGAGCCAGGCTGCGCCGCACCATCTGTCCATCAATCTCGATCGCCGGGGTTGGGTACTGGAAGTGTTGCCCGAGGTCACCCGCGTCTATGTGAATGCACGTCCCGTGCGCGAGCGGGCCATCCTGCGTCCCGGCGACACCTTGAGCGTGGGCGATTGCCGCATGCTGCTCTGCACAGACGAAACCCCTGGTGGCAGGCCGTCGCCGGATGTTCCGGGACCCGAGCGCTGCACCGTCGCCTTGCGTGCCATCGCCGGGCCGCTTTCCGGGCAGGTGCTGCCGCTGGCAGACCGTCTGGAATTGGGGCCGCAGGGCAGGGTTTTGCTGGATCTTCCGCAGGGGGAATCGGCAAGCCTGGAAATTTTCTGGCGGGACGGGCAACTGCGCATGGAGACCAGCCAGGCTCCGGAATCGCGTTACCCGGTACGCATCAACGGAAACGTGGTCCAACGGGCGGAATTGTTGCCGGGGGATCAGGTCGGCATCGGCATGCATCGTTTTCTGATCGATGCCCCGGGCCTGGAACCCGAGCCGGAAATCGTGCTCCCCGAGCCGCCGGCCGAACCCCTGCCCGAAGATTCAGCCGGCCCGCGCGGCGAAGTCTGGTGGCTGATTGCCACGGCTGCGGTACTGGCTCTGGGCATCGCCTTGATGTTGCTGATGCGTTTCTGACCAGTTCGGGGCGTTGGCTCGTTTCCCGTTGACGATGTGTTGCTGCGGCGCGGCATAATGCATCGATCATCCAGCACGGGAATCACAGCGCGTGAGCAGGGTTTGGAACTTCAGTGCGGGGCCGGCGGCCCTGCCATTGCCGGTACTTGAGCGCGCACAGCGCGAACTGCTGGATTGGGAGGGGAGCGGTGCCTCGGTGATGGAGCAATCCCATCGCGGCAAGCGCTTCATTGCCATGGCCGCGCAGGTCGAAGCAGACCTGCGCGAGCTGATGGGCATTCCCGCCGATTGCGCCGTGCTGTTCGAGCAAGGTGGCGCCACCCAGCACTTCGCCCAGATCCCCATGAACCTGGCGGGCGAGGGTGACAGTGCCGACTACATCGTCACCGGGCACTGGAGCGAGAAGGCCGCCAGCGAGGGTGCACCTTATGTACGGGTGAACGTGGCGGCGAGTAGCAAAACCGAGAACTACCTGCGCATGCCTGCGCGCGACACCTGGAAACTCGACCCCGCTGCCGCCTACGTGCACCTGGCCACCAATGAAACGATCCACGGCGTCGAGTTCCAGGACATCCCTGATGTCGGCGACGTACCGCTGGTGGCCGACATGTCTTCTGACATCCTCTCCGGCCCGATCGACGTCAGCCGTTTCGGCCTGATCTACGCCGGTGCGCAGAAAAACATCGGCCCGTCCGGCCTGGTGCTGATCATCGTGCGCCGCGATTTGCTGCAACGAGCGGTGCGCCCGATGGCGCGCATTTTTCGCTACGCCGAACACGCCGCCAACGACTCCATGCTCAACACCCCCAACACCTGGGGCTGGTATCTGGCCGGGCTGACGTTCCAGTGGCTGAAAGAGCAGGGCGGACTGGCGGCGATGGATGCGCTCAACCGGCAGAAGGCGGCGCTGTTGTACTCGACCATCGACGGTTCGGGCGGTTTCTATCGCAACCCCATCGACCCGTCCGTCCGCTCGCGCATGAATGTGCCTTTCACCCTGCACGACAGCGCACTCGATGCAGCCTTTCTCAAGGAGTCCGAAGCGGCCGGCTTGCTGGCGCTGAAAGGCCACAAGGCGCTGGGCGGCATGCGTGCTTCGCTCTACAACGCCGTGCCGCTGGAGGCCGTACAGGCACTGGTCGCTTTCATGCACGACTTCACCAACCGGCACGGTTGACGGCCGCGAAGGCAATACGGACATTCCCCGCGGTTTCAGGCACTATGGGCTTTCCATTCAGACATCTTTACGCTTGGACATCCAACGCATGAACGATCCCAAGTCATCGCTGGCCGAGGTGCGCGATCGCATCGACAGCATCGACCGGCAGATCCAGGAACTGATCTCCGAACGCGCCAACTGGGCCCGCGAAGTGGCGCGTGTAAAAGGTGAGGGGTTGTCGGCGATTGACTATTACCGTCCCGAGCGCGAAGCGCACGTGCTGCGCATGGTGGTCGACCGCAATCACGGTCCGCTGTCCGATGGGGAAATGGTCCGGCTGTTCCGCGAGATCATGTCGTCCTGCCTTGCCCAGGAAGACCCCCTCAAGGTCGGTTACCTCGGGCCAGAGGGTACCTTCAGCGAACAGGCTGTGCGCAAACACTTCGGCCACGCTGCCTACGGCTTGCCGTTGGGCAGCATCGAGGAAGTGTTTCAGGAGGTAGTCGCCGGCCACGCGGACTTCGGCATCGTGCCGGTGGAAAATTCCGGACAGGGCATGATCCAGATCACCCTGGACATGTTCCTTACCTCCGAGGCACGCGTTTGCGGCGAAGTGGAGCTTCGCGTGCACCAATGCCTGCTTTCGCAGAGGGACTCGCTGGAAGACATCAAGCGCGTCTACGGCCATGCGCAATCGCTGCAGCAATGCAAAACCTGGTTGCGCGTGAACCTGCCGGATGCCGAATGCATCGCCGTGACCAGCAACGCCGAAGGCGCGCGCCTTGCGCGCCACGCGGACGATTCAGCCGCGATCGCCGGCGAGACTGCCGGCAAGATCTATGGCCTCAAGACCGTGGCCAATGCCATTGAAGACCGCGCGGACAACACGACGCGCTTCCTGGTGATCGGCCGCTCGCTGTTTCCGGCTTCCGGCAACGACCGCACCTCGCTGCTGATTACTGTCAACGACAAACCCGGCGCGCTCTACGACGTATTGAGCCCGTTCGCCAAGCATGGCGTAAGCATGAATCGCATCGAGTCGCGTCCGGCGCACACCGGCAAATGGCAATACGCCTTTTTTATCGACGTGTCCGGCCACATCGACGATGCGCCGCTGCAATCGGCTTTGAAAGACATGGGGCCGGTAGCGACCCAGGTACGCGTGCTCGGCTCCTACCCGGTGGCCCTGCCATGAGCGGCACACGTCACCTGGATTGGGTCAGTCGCCCCGTGGATGCCGTGCATGGTGCTTGTTTGCATGGGGATGTCGTGGTTCCCGGCGACAAGTCGGTATCCCATCGCTCGATGATGCTGTCGGCCATCGCCGAAGGCACTTCGCACATCCGCGGCTTTCTCGAAGGCGAGGACACCCGCGCCACGGCAGCTGTGCTCGCGCAGTTGGGCGTTTCGATCGAGGCGCCGTCGGACGGCGAACGTATCGTTCGGGGCGTCGGCTTGCATGGCCTGCGCGGATCGCACAAACCGCTCGATTGCGGTAATGCCGGTACCGGCATGCGCCTGCTCGCCGGTCTGCTGGCCGGGCAGTCTTTCGACAGCGTCCTCGTCGGTGACGAATCGTTGTCCAAGCGCCCGATGCGCCGCGTCACCGATCCGCTTGCCCGCATGGGCGCGCAGATCGACAGCCAGGATGGCCTGCCGCCACTGCACGTGCGCGGCGGTCGTCCGCTGCAAGGCATTCGCTACGAGTTGCCGGTGGCCAGCGCGCAGGTGAAATCCGCGCTGTTGCTGGCCGGGTTGTATGCCCAGGGCAGCACGGAAGTCATAGAACCTCATCCCACGCGCGACTACACCGAGCGCATGCTCGCGGCCTTTGGCTGGCCGATCGAATTTTCGCCCGGCCATGCCAGGCTCGAAGGCGGTCATCGCCTGCGCGCCACGGATGTGGTCGTGCCGGCCGATTTTTCCTCGGCGGCGTTCTTCCTGGTTGCGGCCAGCATCGTGCCGGGTTCGTCGTTGCGCTTACCTGCCGTAGGCTTGAACCCGCGCCGTACCGGCCTGCTGGAAGCCTTGCGCCTGATGGGCGCCGACATCCGCATCGAGAACCAGGGCGAAAGCGGCGGCGAATCGATCGGCGACCTGGTGGTTCACCACGCCCCCTTGCATGGCATCGAGCTGCCCGAGGCACTGGTGCCCGACATGATCGACGAATTCCCGGTCTTGTTCATTGCCGCGGCGTCCGCGCAAGGGCGCACCGTGGTGCGTGGTGCCGCCGAGCTGCGGGTGAAGGAGTCGGACCGGATCGCCACCATGGCTGCCGGCATGCGCGCCCTGGGGATACGCATCGAAGAAACCCCGGACGGCGCGATCATCGATGGCGGCGCGATCGGGTCCGGTACGGTGCACAGCCATGGCGACCATCGCATCGCCATGAGTTTTGCGGTGGCAGGGCTGGTGGCGACCGGTGCAGTGACCATTGGCGACTGCGCAAACGTGGCCACCTCGTTTCCGGGTTTCGTGAAGCTTGCGAACGGCTGCGGGTTTGCGCTGAGCTGAAGGCGAGCTTGCGGGGCTGATGTCGGCGCAGTGGCGAAGTCCCGCCCAAGCCGTCAATATCGCTGTTCAAGGAACCCCACGCCCCAAGCCCCCTTTTTGCAGATGGGATGAGGGGGCTGATAGCGAGCGCCGCATGTCGTCTGCTGTACCTGAGTTTATCGTTGCCATTCCAGCCCGTTATGGCTCGACTCGTTTACCGGGCAAACCATTGCGCAGCATTGCCGGTGTGCCGATGGTCGTTCGCGTCGCTCAAAGGGCTTTGCTTGCCGGCGCATCGCAGGTAGTCGTGGCTACGGACGATCAACGCATCGTCGACGCGCTGGCAGGACAAGGCGTGGATGTATGCCTGACTCGCGCCGATCACGCTTCCGGCAGCGATCGCCTGGCGGAATGCGCCGCGCATTACCGCTGGCCGGCGGATGCCATTGTGGTAAATCTCCAGGGCGACGAGCCTTTTGCGCCGGCTGCCGGCATCTGTGAAGTGGCCAAGGCCCTGGCGCAGGACGATGCGCCGATGGCAACCCTGGCCACACCGATCAGCGACGCGCACGAGCTGTTCGATCCCAATGTGGTGAAGCTGGTACGCACCGCTCAGGGACGTGCCCTTTATTTCAGTCGTGCACCGCTGCCCTGGGCACGCGATGCCTTTGCGGCACCCCGCGAGACGCTGCCGCAAGACCTGCCGTTTCTTCGGCACATCGGCATCTATGCGTATCGCGCAGGTTTCCTGCAGCAATACACCGGTCTGGCGCGCACGCCGCTGGAGCAGGCCGAATCCCTCGAGCAACTGCGTGTGCTCGAGCACGGTTATCCGATCGCCGTGCACCTTACTCCCGAACCCTTTCCGCCGGGAATCGATACCGAAGCCGATCTGCAGCGCGCCGAAGCGTGGCTGAGCAAGCAATCGTGAGCGTGCAGACCATCCTTTTCGTGTGCCTGGGCAATATTTGCCGTTCGCCTTTGGTGGAGTCGGTGGCGCGCAAGCGCCTTGCCGAAGCGGGCCTGAAAATCAAAGTGGCATCCTGTGGCACCGGCGGCTGGCACGCGGGCGAGCAGGCCGATCCGCGCATGCGCGCCGCGGCGGCCGGAGCGGGCTACGACCTGGGTCCGCATCGTGCGCGCCAGCTGAGCCTGGAGGATTTCGAGCGCTACGATCTGCTGCTCGCCATGGACAGCGACAACATGCGGGAAATGCGCCGCATGGTCGGGGAAGAAGTGGCCAGGCGCACCTGCCTGTTCCTGGAATGGGCCAGGATGGCGCCGCCCCACGAATTTCCCGATCCCTACTTCGGGGAACTCACCGGTTTCGTGCAATCCATCGTGCTTGCCGAGCAGGGTGTACGCGGCTTGATCGGGCGGCTGCGCGACGGCGGATAAAGCAGGCGCGGACGTCGCGCCAACCGGCTAAAATCGTTCGCATGCAGCCCGCATCCTCCCAGGCCTTCGACGGCAAGGCCTTTGTCAGCACGCTTACCACGTCGCCCGGCGTCTACCGTTACTTCAACGAAGACGGCGAACTGCTTTACGTAGGCAAGGCCAGCAACCTCAAGAAACGCGTCGGCAGCTACTTTTTGAAGCCGCGCATGGAGCCACGCATCGCCGCGATGGTGGCGCAGATCGTGCGCGCCGAAATCACCGTCACCCGCACCGAGGCGGAAGCGTTGCTGCTGGAATCGCAGCTGATCAAGGCGCTCAAGCCGCGCTACAACATTCTGTTGCGCGACGACAAAAGCTATCCGTATATCTATTTGTCGGGCGGCGAAGATTATCCGCGGCTGGCCTTCCATCGCGGTGCGCGCAACCAGGCGGGGCGGTACTTTGGCCCGTTCCCCAGCGCCTTTGCGGTACGCGAAAGCCTCAACCTGATGCAGAAGCTGTTCAAGGTACGCCAGTGCGAAGACAGCTACTTTCGCAATCGCTCGCGGCCCTGCCTGCAATACCAGATCGGCCGCTGCACCGGCCCCTGCGTGGGCTTGATCAGCACCGAGGACTACCGCAGCGACGTGCGTCACGTGGAGATGTTCCTGGACGGGCGCAGCAGTGCGGTGATCGATGAGCTGGTCGGTTCGATGGAGCAGGCCAGTGCCGCGCTGAATTTCGAACGCGCCGCCGCATTGCGCGACCAGGTGGCGGCATTGCGCAAACTGCACGCACAGAACCACGTGCAGGGCGCCACGGCCGACATGGACGTGATCGCCTGCCGCATCGAATCGGGCATCGCCTGTGTCAGCGTGCTGTTCTTCCGCAACGGCATCAGCCTGGGTACGCGCGATTTCTATCCGCGCCTGCCGCTGGACGCCGAACCGGCCGACGTGCTGGCGCAGTTCGTCGCGCAGTATTATCTGGACCGCCCGGTGCCGCGTGAAATCATCCTGGGCGAAACCATCGCCGACGAGCAGTTGCTCGGCGAGGTGCTGGCTCAGCAATGCGGTCACGCAGTGGAACTCAAGTCGCGCGTGCGCGGCGATCGCGCGCAGTTCCTGCAAATGGCCGAGCGCAACGCGCAAGCTTCGCTCACCTCGCGCATTGCCAGCCGGCAGACGCTGGGTACGCGCTTCGAAGACCTGCAGAACTTGCTGGGTTTGGACGAGCCGCCGCGCCGCATCGAATGTTTCGACATCAGCCACACGCGGGGCGAGGCCACCGTCGCCTCCTGCGTGGTGTTCGGCCCGGAAGGGCCCGAGAAATCGCACTACCGCCGTTTCAACATCGCCGGCATCACGCCCGGCGACGATTACGCCGCCATGCATCAGGCGCTTACCCGACGCTTCCGCAAAGTGGCCGAAGGCGAGGGCGTCCGGCCGGACGTGCTGCTGATCGACGGCGGCAGCGCCCAGGTGGCGCAGGCGCTGGATGTCCTGCGCGAGCTGGGTGTTGCCGGCATCGAGGTGGTGGGCGTGGCCAAGGGGCCGGGCAGGCGCGCCGGCGAGGAGACGCTGATCCTGGCCGGGTCGAACCGGGAGATTCATCCCGGCCCCAGTTCCCCGGCCCTGCACCTGGTGGCCGCGGTACGCGACGAATCGCATCGCTTTGCCATCAGCGGGCATCGCAAGCGGCGCGAAAAGGCCCGGGAGCGCAGCGTGCTGGAAGATGTGCAAGGCGTGGGCGCCCGCCGCCGCACGGCCCTGCTCAAGGCGTTCGGCGGCCTGGCTGGCGTAGAGGCCGCGGGGGTCGAAGAGTTGATGCAGGTGAAAGGGATTGATCGCGGCCTGGCCGAACGCATCTATGACGCACTTCACGCCTGACGGCTCAAACTCCTCCTTGTGCGGAGAGCGGGCACTCTTGCGACAAGTTTTCCCGCTGCATTCCGCTCCTAACGTGCGACACTGACAAAAAACGGAAAGGCCCCATGCGCATCAACTTGCCGACCTGGCTAACGCTGTTCCGCGTAGCGCTGCTGCCGGTCATGGTGATGGCGTTCTATCTGCCGTTCAGGGGGCACAACATCACCGCCGCCATCGTTTTTGCGCTGGCCGGCGTTACTGACTGGCTGGACGGCTACCTGGCCCGCCGGCTGAACCTCACCTCCCAGTTCGGTGCGTTCCTCGACCCGGTAGCCGACAAGCTGATGGTCGCGGTGACGCTGTTCATGCTGGTCGAAACCCACCGTGGCGGCTGGCCCGGCGTGGTCATGGCCATTACGTCGGCCATCATCGTTGGGCGGGAGATCAGCATCTCGGCCCTGCGCGAGTGGATGGCCGAGATCGGCATGCGTGCCACTGTGCGGGTGGCGTTTCTGGGCAAACTGAAAACGGCCATGCAGATGGTGGCCCTGATCGTGCTCATCCTGCAGCATGAAAAGGACGCCGAAGCCCTGCGCCTGTACCACATCGGCGAGGGGCTGCTGGTGATCGCCGGGGTGCTGACCATCTGGTCGGGCCTGCACTATCTGCGTGCGGCGTGGCCGGCCCTGCATGGCGATACCTCGCCGCTGAGATCCGATCAAGACAGAAACGCTTGACGGTTTCGTTTCAGCCGCTAAAATGCGCGGCTCCGATGCGGGAATAGCTCAGTTGGTAGAGCACGACCTTGCCAAGGTCGGGGTCGCGAGTTCGAGTCTCGTTTCCCGCTCCAGTTTTCAGACGAGGCCCCAGGCCAATGCCCGGGGCCTTGTTGTATGGGTACTTCAAGCACGTGTGGCAAGTTGCTTGAATCACTGGAAAAAAGCAGGGCAACCTATTCACATTGGTACAGGTTCTGCTATAGTTGCACGCTCCGATGCGGGAATAGCTCAGTTGGTAGAGCACGACCTTGCCAAGGTCGGGGTCGCGAGTTCGAGTCTCGTTTCCCGCTCCAGATTCACGCAAAACCTCGGTGAGCCGAGGTTTTGTTTTTTTAAGGAAGTCTCGATCCGCTAAGATCGAGCATTCCAGCAATGGCCGGGTGGCAGAGTGGTCATGCAGCGGCCTGCAAAGCCGTGTACGCCGGTTCGATTCCGACCTCGGCCTCCATTGCGAACAAAGACTTGGCGCCCATTGGGCGCTTTTTCTTTTCCCGAAACTCTGCGCTAAGTGCTTGAAAGAATCGATTTGCCACCTAAGTTTGGGTGGCAAGCTCACGTAAGCGCGCGGGAAATTCGCTTCCATGAGTTTAAGCGCGACGACAAAGCGCAGGCGTGTGGATGCCCGGCATTACACCATTAAGCGCGCCGGCTCATTCCAAAGCCCATTTATCTGACCTTCGGCGATCGGGTGGAGGGCGACGAATACGTTAGGCGTGTTGAAACGCTGCTTGACCGTGATGCGGTGTCGGACGACTTCAACGAGAAGCGCGAGCTGCAGAGATCGCTGCGTGAGAACATCTCGCGGTACCTCGGTGCGCAACACGTTCCCAAGGACGACAGCAGAGGTAGCTTCTGACTATGAAAGTGGCAATTACCAAGGTGCTTTTGTGCACGTGGTCTCTGGGCTTTCCGGGATAGCGTGTGCTGAAAGTGGGGGTGAGCTTGGTGCGGTGTTTGGCTTTGGTCTTGCCGATGAGATTACGATGCCTGCAGGTGTCGCCGTAGGCGTTGCTACGTGCAGCTTCTATGGCGGGAATGCAGCGCAGTTTTAATGCAACAATTTCCTTACCCCGCCTTCGCCAGCTCCAAATCATGGAAATATACAAATTGTTAATCCTTGGTAATATTGACGGCTTTCAAGCTCCGTAAAAAAAAGGGGGCTGCGTGCTTTTAATAAATCGAGGTGCCAGTAGACGGTTGGCGCTGCAAGGTCGGCTTTCGCTTAATCCGCTTCGCGTGCTCTTAGTGGCTGGACTTTTTTTTAGCTACGTAACGAGTTTTATTTTTGTTCATGTTGCTAATCCTCCGCTTGAGCGCTGGATAATAAGCTTTGGTGAAAGTCATCTTCCGGTTATTGAGGCAGTTTCTTCAATTGCCACGAACGCGGATCATTGTAGTTATGTAATGACAATTCAGTGGATGGTCTCGATTTTTTATGCGTTGGTTATGATTGTTCTCTATTGTCCATTTTCGACAAATGTAAAAATAGCTACGCGCGTGAGGCTTAGAAGACATCTGGCTGCAATGCCGAGTTTGGGTCGTGCTGTCATATTTGTGTGTTTTGTGATTCTTTGGTTTTGCGGGGACCTTGGGCTAATTGGATTTCCGACTTTTTTAAATGGCAAGCTTCTGGTGTCGACAACTCCGCAGGTGACGTGGATGATTAAATGCCAAATCTTTATGCCTTTCTTTGCGTGGTTTGTGGTCATTGCTGAGATTATGATCTATTGGGTATTTTTGATTTGGTTGTCAGCTTACCTTAGGGAGAGAAAGCGAAGTGCAAGACTTGCTAATTTCGTAATGAGAGACCGCAACTGATTTCAAAGAAACAAAATGGCGGAATCGGGGCGGCGGAGCGAAATCGAGGGTGGAGTCGGTGGAGTCGGGGTCGCCCATCAATTAATCCATCGCTGATAACGTGTCGCGACAGATACGAGTAACACTTCCGCAGGCCACGGCGCAAAGTGGCATGAGATATCCACGCCACCAGATCGCCAAACCGGACTCTGTCGGCTTCTTCCATTGCGTTTCCCGCTGAGTCCGTCGCGCCTTCCTCTGCGGCGAAGATGCACACAGCGGGCGTTCCTAAGAACACCGACGGGCCTGGGCAGAGGGCGTTGCTGCTGTTGGCCGAGCGCTTTGAAGGCAACACTCAGCATTTTGCCTCGGCTGCACTTCAACCAGTCCTGAGATAGCTCTTTTTTGGGAAGTCTTAAGGCGACGGATGGGGGGGGGTGTCTCTGTAAGTCTTTGAAAAACATATTTATCAGCGCCCTGCAAAGCCGTGTGCGCCGGTTCGATTCCGACCTCGGCCTCCATTGCGAAACTCGAAAAAAGCGCCTCACGGCGCTTTTTTTGTGCGCGCTCTTCCGGTCTTGGCTCCCTTTGGGCGCTGCGAAGTCTTCGCCGATGCCGCGCTCTTGCCTGTATCAGGCGTCTGCTTGAGCACTACCGTTCCCGGAATGTGCCGCTTGCCCCAATGCACGAATGCCAGCAATACCTCGCCGAGGTCGTTGCCTTTAGGGGTGAGCGAGTACGCGTATCGCACCGGGTGCTGTTGATAGGGGGTGCTGGTAATGATGCCGGCACTTTCCAGGCGTTTGAGGCGATCGGCGAGGATGTTGGTGGGAATGCGTTCCGGCGAATCCGCAAGCTCGCCATAGGTGTGCTTGCCGTGCAGCAAGTCGCGCACGACGAGCAGCGACCATTTGTCGCCCACGATGTCGAGCGAACTGGCGACGGCGCAAGGGGAGCGCATGAAGGGTCTGTCGGTGGTCACGTGGGGGGTCTCTGGCCTCAAGTGGATTGTCACTTGCGAAGTGCAAGTCATGGTGCTACGTTTCCTCTAGACTTGCAAAATGCAAGTGACTGGAGGTTGTCATGGCAGCAACAGTCATTCCCCGCTCGGCGGGTTCGTCGTCTTCGACATCGGGCAGTGTGCGTCTGGGTGTTTACCTCGTGCTGGCCACGTGGTTCCTGCTCGTCGTGATATTGGGCGTCGGCGGCATCTTTATCGGGCATCAAGGCGAACCACCTATCGCCATCGGCCTTGGCATAGCCATACCGTTGCTGTCTTTCTTCGCCTGGCTGAAGTTTTCGCCAGCGTTGCGCCGGTTTGTCATCGCGCTGGACCCGCGCTTCGTCGTGGCGATGCAGGCTTGGCGGTGGGGTGGGTTGGGTTTTCTCTTCCTGTATGCGCACAACGTGCTGCCGGCAGCGTTCGCGCTGCCGGCCGGTTCGGGCGACATGGCCATCGGTATCAGCGCGCCATGGATATTGGCTGCTCTCTTGCGCCAGCCAGACTTTGCCACCAGCGCTGCATTTGCACGGTGGAACGTGCTCGGCATCATCGATCTCATCGTGGCAATCAGCTTGGGAACCTTGCTTGCCACGCTAGCCACGGGCGCGCCGGGAGAGATCAGCACGGCACCCATGGCGTCGCTGCCCTTGCTGTTGATACCGGTTTTCTTCGTGCCGTTGTTCCTCATGTTGCACGCGATAATGCTGATGCAGCGACGCGAAAAAATTCGCGACCGGGCATAGAAGCTATTCGACTTTAATGATTCGTCGATGCTTCACGTGGGTTTCACTTTGGTGATGAAGGAGCTCACGTCCCAACTGCAAACGCATCGACAATTTGCCGCAGTCGAGACATTGGATTGGCTTTTCAAGTGGACGTAGACTCGTCGAGCCTCCCGGTCGTCTCACGTGGGAGGCTTTCCGTTTGATGACCAAGGAGTCTCTCAACCATGCCTTCGCAATCCAACGTGACACCGACGACCGTACGCGCCTTTGCACGCGTCACCGCCATGGACGTAACACAGGCCGTCGAGGAACAGAACGAAAAGGGTCTGTTTCTCACCGTATACACCGTGCGCCCGGAGCCTGAACTCGCTTTGATGGGTTGATCGGTTGAAAGACGCGCCCCGCTCATGCGGGGCGTGTTTTATTTACGGATGGAGTTTTCCATGCAGCAAAGTGTGCTGATCCTCGCACCAGATACCGACCCTCACGCATGCGCCGTCGCTTGGGCGTTGCAACAACAAGGCGTTGCGCCGGTGCTGACACCATCGTTGCTGGCTAAGCCGGGCGTGCACTATGCGTTCCACCTGGATGGCGAGAGCGAGCATCTGTCGGATTCCATGATCGGATCCGAAGGCGTAAGCGCCGTGTGGAATCGGCGTATCCAAGAGCCGGACCCCACGTGCGCGGAGGCCGATGAAGCCTTCGCACGCCTGGAATGGAAATTGTTTCAACGCAACGTCTTCAGTCTTGCCGGAGCGTACGGCGACGCTTTGTGGGTCAATCGCCTGCCCGAATCCATTCGTGCGGAATACAAGCTGGTGCAGTTGAGTGCGTGCCGGCGCCTGGGTATTTCTTTTCCCGATACCGTGGTGACCACCGATGCCGAGCAGGTCGATGCATTGCGGAAGAAGTGGGGGCGGATCATTTTCAAGAGCTTCATGATGCATCAATGGATGGATCGTGAGAGCGGCGAGCAGCACTCGGTGGGCGTGGCTTTGCTCGATCAGCACAGCGAGCTTCCGGCCGATTCCATCGCTGTCTGCCCCGGCATCTATCAGCGTTATATTGAGAAGGCTTTCGACGTGCGTGTCACCGTCGTGGGCGAGCACCTGTCCGCCATGAGCCTGCGCAAGCGTGCAGCCGGCGGTTACGTCGATTGGCGGATCCACACCGATCAGGTCGACATGCAAGCAGAAGCCATTGCCTTGCCCGCGGCCGTCGAATCCAAGTTGCGTGCACTGATGCAGGAGCTTGGCCTGGTGTTCGGTTGCATCGATCTGGCTGTCGATCGCGACGGCCACTACCACTTCCTGGAAGTGAACCAGGCTGGCCAGTTCTTGTTCGTTGAAGAAATGGTGCCGAGCTTGCCGATTCTTCAGGCCATGACAGCATTGCTGATCAGCGGCCGAACGGATGGTGCGAGCGGCGGGCTGAAAGCAGTCACCATGCAGCAGTTCCGCGCGTCCGACGCGTGTGCGGCGCTGAAGGAGCGGGTCGGCAAGCCGAGCCAGAAGGACGAGCCGCTGTTCTCCGTCGAATAGCGCGTTGCGCCACGCGGGTATCTCACTGACGCCGTTGTTTACGGCTTGCCGCTTGCAGATAACTGCGAGACCAGGAAGTTGGCGGTGCTCCAATGGGCGGCGCGTGCCTGCGGCATCGGCTTCAGGAAAAAGGCGTGCGCGCCGCCTTTGTAGATTTCGAGATCCGGGTCCTGGCCTAGCTGTCGCGCCAGTTTTTGCAGACCCAGCCCCACGGGAAGCGGAAAGGTCCGGTCGGCACCACCCCAGATCAAGAGCAAGGGTGGCAGCGAGTGCACCGGTTGCGAATAACCGTCCGGGAAATTGCCGTCGACAATGACCAGTGCGCCGATATCCGCGTCATTGGCTGACGTCGCCAAAGCGATTTCCGCACCCAGCGATATGCCGAGCATGCCGGCCTTGCCCGGCGCACCCGGGCGGTTGTTGAAGTAAGCAAGCACGCTTTTGACGTCCGCGATCCATTGCGTCTGGCGGCTCGCGTAGTATTTCTCGCGTGCAGCGGAACTGCCCGCGCTGTCGATGGCGCTCAGGTCGGTTTGCGTAAGAAAGTGCACGAGATAGGCATTCAGGCCGGCATGGCGAAACGTCTTTCCGATTTCGTCGTAAGCGGGTGCGCCAAATCCTTTGCTGCCGCTCAGGATGAGTACCGCCGGATGTGTCGTGTCCGCGCATGGCGCAAAGCAATCGACGGTGACGTTGGCATCGTGTGTCCGCACGGTGAAAGACTGGCGCGGCAGTGCGAAAGCGCTTTCTGCAAGGACGGCCAGCAGAAGCGCGATGGTGATGCCAATGAATGGCCGCATGAATTCCCCGGTGTGTTTGCGACAGCGCTGCCTGATCGAATGCCATCCGGCATATCCTGCCGTCAGAGCCTGAATGCTGCAATGACGATTTCGACCACGATAAGGGCGATAATCGCCACCTCCAGCAATTCCCCGCGCTTGCCGGAAGCCTCCTCGTAAAGCGCGGCGTACGTATCGCGAATGATCGACAGCTTGCGATCCACCGCGTCGCTGACGTGACGGACGCGAAACAGGTCCAGGGCCGAGGCGTAGACGCGGGCGAGGTACACGTCTTCGGTAACCTGCAGGGCGTTGTCCACCTTTTCGGTGATTTCAGTCACTTCCGCCACCAGGGTGTACAGCTTGCGGGCAAGGTCGGCGAAATGGCGTGCCGCCAGCGGATTGCCGGCGTGGTGGGCCGCTTCCACCATGTCGTACATGCGCGGCAGTTCGGCGTCGAGCAGTTCATCGTAGTAGCGCATTTCCAGCAACTGGGCGTTGGCGACTTCCAGGATGTCTGCGACATCCGAGTCGCCGCGCGGCTCGTAGATGAAGGCGCGGTCCCAGGTCAGTACGACCAGATCGTCCGCATAGTAGGAAAAGCGCTGCTGCAAGATGTCTCTGCGCGATTGCTCCGATAGCGGGCGTTGCTCGCCGGAAAGCAGGGGAATCAGGTCAATCCGCTCGTGCATGGTGGCGGCGGGGATGGATTCGTCGAAGGCGCGCACGATGCCCAGCAGATAGTCTTCGTGCAGCGAGGCCGGACTGGGGCGGGTCAGGGCCGGCATCAGCACGCTGCGTACGTGCTCCAGCAACTGGTTCCACACCGGACTGTCCGCACCCGGACCCAACGCGGCATCCACCGCGTTTGCCAACTGCGCGTAAGACTCCCAGCGGCACGACGTCACCGGCACCTGTACCGCAAAGGCCGCCGCCCCGAAGTCGTACAGGCGAACCGCGACGCTGGCGCGATAAGTTTGCCCCATCAGCGGGAGGTCCAGGTCGTCGAGCGTCAAGCGTACCGGCGGCACGCCGAAGGCAACGGCTTTCGGCGGCGTGCTGCTGAGCTTGCTGCGCACGCTGGCGGGGCGACTCTGTTCGGCCCAGAGCGTTTCGACGTTGGCCAGGTCGATGGCGTCGGCGATGTCGACCAGATGCATGGCAATCACCACGGCCGATTGAACGGTGGGTTGCTCATACGGCATGGCGATCGTGTCCGCGGCAGAGATGCGATTAGGTTACCAGGGACCGCACTGCGGTTTTTTTACCGAGCATTTGCACCTGTGTCCGCGGGGCGCCGCGCCAGCACCTCTGCCATGGAACGGGGAAGCCGCCAGGCCATCACGGCAGTGGCGCCGTGCAAGACGCAGAGCAAAAGAAAAGCCAGGGCGTACGGCGTTGCCGAACCTGGATGGGGTTGCCGCGTGGCCAACTGCCAGCCAAGAAAGCTCGCACAGAGCGTGGTGAACATCGGGCCGCCCAGGCGCTGCACGATATTGAGCGACGTGGTGGCCATGGGCAACGCTTGTCGTTCGACCGATGCGTAGGCGGCGGACATGGATGGAATACCGACGGCGCTTTGTCCCGCACCGCGAATGAACAGCGCCACGGTAAGCATCGCGATGCTCAGCGCGTGATCGGCCATGTAAAGAAGGGGCAGGGTGCCGAGCAATGCAAGCAGCGCGCCGCCGGCGGAGACGTTGCGAATGCCCCAATGCTTGGTCAGTGCTCCCATCGATGGATAGGTGCACAGCATCCCCAGCCCCATCGGCGCCAGCAGCCAGCCCATTTCGGCAGGGCTGTGGCCGCAGTCGCGGATCAGGTAGATCGGTATCAGCATCTGCCCGGCGAAGAGGGCGCCATTGGACAGGAACTGGGTGATGGCCGCCGCGGAGAAGACCTTGCCCTGGAACAGTCGTAGATCGATCAAGGCGCGCTCGCCCTTGCGACGGGCCTTCCACAGAAAGGTTGCGAGCAGTGCGAAAGAGATCAGCAGCGCTGCTTGTCCGGGAGCCTCGCTCAGGCGATCGGATCCATACAACAGAATGGCCAGGCCGGGTGACAACAATGCCAGCCCTTGCCAGTCCAATTGGCGCGGACGGATCTCCTGGCG
Organism: Dyella mobilis; assembly: GCF_016904945.1. Classification (GTDB taxonomy): domain Bacteria; phylum Pseudomonadota; class Gammaproteobacteria; order Xanthomonadales; family Rhodanobacteraceae; genus Dyella_B; species Dyella_B mobilis. Next base: position 277,348 of record NZ_JADIKF010000040.1, on the reverse strand, counting down.
ATCGTCGGGTAAAAAAGCCATGGCGAGAACCAGCCCGAGCACCCCGAATGGAACATTCACCAGGAACAGCCAACGCCACGATGCGTATTGCAGAATCAGGCCGGCAACCACCGGGCCGAGAATGGGTGCCAGCAACACCGGTACCGCGGCGTAGCCCACGACGCGAGCCATGTGTTTGCCGGCAGCGCGTGCCATGGTCATCTGCGCCATCGGCGCCAGCAGTCCGCCGCTGATGCCTTGCAGAACGCGAAACGCGATCAGGGACGGTGCCGACCAGGCCAGGCCGCACAGGGCCGAAGAAAGCGTAAACGTCACGAAGCACCACAGATACACCGCCTTGGCGCCCATGCGATCCACCAGCCAGCCGCTCAGCGGCAACGCCAGCGTCAATGCCAGCAGATAGCCGCTGGTGACCCATTGGATGGTCGACAGCCCGGTGTGCAACTCGGTTGCCAGGCTGGAAAGCGAAACGTTGGCGATGGTCGCATCGAGCTGCGCCAGAAACGAACCCAGGATCGCGACGGAAGTGATCTTCCAGATCGACGGATGAAGTTCGTCCGCTTCAGAACTCATGACGAGAGATTGCCGCCATGAAAGCGGCCAAAGCGCTTGGCAGTCAGCAGGCTGAGCAGGAATGCGCCCAGGCCGAGCGCCGTCACCGGTTCGGCAGCATGCCCATCGAATTGCCCGACGTGCACGATCAGCAGATACGCCGCGAGCAAATTGGCGAAGCCCCAGCACACGTTTACCGTCGAAGAGGACAAGCCTTCGCCGGGCGGATGCGCAAACGGTGTCTGGAAGGCGCGCCCCATCATGCCGCTGACGACGTGAGGCACGGCATTGGCGAGAAACGCGCCGCCGAAGAAATAGGCTAGGTCGTGAAGCCAGTCGATCATGGTCGTTGTTCCTCTTCGATGGAGCACTGCGGATGGGCGAGACGAGAGATCACGACTCGCTCAGGCGCTTGATCAAAGGAATGGCCGCCATGACGGTTTGCAGTTCCGCCGGCTCCAACGTCGCCATGGCGGACAGCAGCCATTCGCGCTTGGCGATGCCGCGCTTTCGTCTTACTTCGGTACCCGCGCTGGTCAACGCAAACAGAATCTGGCGCCCGTCGGTGGGATGCGGTTGGCGATGCACCAGGCCTTCCTGTTCCAGGCCGGCGAGCACCGTACCCATCGACTGCGGCTTCATGGATTCGGCGCGAGCCAGATCCGCGGTGGTCATGGCGCCTTCCAGATCGAGCCGGGACAGCACGCTGAGCTGGGACAGGTTGAGCTCGCTGGGGTCGGCCTTGGAGCGCACCCTGCGCAAGAGCTGGCCGACGGCAGCGGTGAGGTCGGTGACGGCGGCTTCCAGCTGGGCGGAGGATTTGGTCATGCCGCGCATCCTACATATTGGAAGTTTATCTTGCAAGTTAGACTGTTAAGTTGACGGTGCCGTCTGGCAGGGGATGAGCGTCCACGTGGCGTGGTAGAAAGTCTTGGATCGACGGTTTCCCCATTGACCGCATGGATTCTCATGACTACAGCAGACATCCGTCTCGCGGAATTTCCGCGGGATGCAGACGAAGTACGCACGCTTTTCAGCGAGTACGCAGAGGGCCTCGGTGTTGACCTGGCGTTTCAGGGTTTCGACGACGAAGTGGCTGGCTTGCCCGGAAAATATGCCGCTCCGCGCGGGCGCCTGCTGCTCGCGTGGCATGGCGAGGTAGCCGTGGGTTGCATTGCCATGCGCGGCATCGACGACCGTGTTTGCGAGATGAAGCGCCTCTATGTGCGGCCCCAGGCGCGCGGTGAATCATTAGGTCGACGGCTGGTGCAGCATCTGTGCGAAGAAGCGACGGCGGCGGGTTATTCGCGCATCTGCCTCGACACCCTGGCGTCGATGGCCACGGCGCAGAAGCTCTATGCCTCGCTCGGATTCAAGCCGGTGGATGCCTACGTATACAACCCGCTTCCGGGTACGCAATTCCTGGCCTTGGATCTAGGTGTTTGAATGGATTTTCGCGTGGTTCGATGAGTTTTTGTCAGGCCCACAGACGCTGATTTTCTGCAAGTGCGTGGCGTCATCGTAGGGGCTGGTCTTTGCCAAGCGTCTTAGACAATGCAGCGCCGCGCAGCTCGTACGCATGGATGCGTGGTGATTGAGGGATAGTCGTGGATGACAAGGATGTCTCTTGATGTTTGGGCGATTCCTTCAGAATCGCCCAAACGGCTCACTGCAGCACCAGCAGCCAGCCCTTGCCCGGTTCCACTGGAATGGCGTCACCCGGTTTGAACGTGGCCGCCGGCTGGAAGCCCGCGATGGCCGGTGCGACCAACGTTGCCTGGCCTGACTTGAGGCCAAGCGCTTTCCAGTCCACCTGCAACGTCACCGTGGTTTTGCCGGGTGCCCACGACGCCAGCGCGATCATCGTCTTGCCTTTGCGCACGTAGCTGGTGGCAAGCACGTCGTCGCGGCCGGTCTTTACCGGCGCATCGTGTACCCACCAGCCGATCATGTCGGCCTGCTCGATGCCGAAGGCATCCCATTGCTTCCACAACTCGCGCGGATCGCCACCTGTCCACGGCAAACGGTTGGTCATGCCGAACACCATGCCGCGCCACGGGTTGCCGCCACCTTGCAGCATCTCGCCCATCAGGCCATACGGAATGCCGGATATCTCGGTGAGCCAGTAGGCAGGCGAGGTGTGCTGGTAATCGAATTCCTCGCCGAACCACAGGCGATCGATATACGGGAACAGTTCCATGTACAGCAAGGCGCTGTTGATATAGCCATCGCGCGCGTCGAACTGGCTGGCCGAGTGCAGGTCGATCAGCGGATGCGGCCGGCGCGCCTGCAGCACCTTGCGCACACGCTTCATGGTGACGCGGTCATAGGCCACGTCATCGAGATAAAGGCCGTCGATGCCGATGTTGCGCGCCAGCCAGTCCAGCCCTTCGATGTAATAGTTGTGCCAGCGGCTTTGGCCGGCGTCGATCACCGCCGCATCGCGGTTTTCCGGCACGTGCCACGCGGCGATGTAGTCGCCGTCCAGGTGTTCTTGCAACCAGGAAAAGCCGCCGCCCGATCCGGCGCTGATGACTTCGTGCCCCAGGCTTTCCAGCATCGGCAATTCCGGTGCGCGGTCGGACAGTTCGCGGATCGTGTCGTAGATTTTTACTTCCATGCCGCGCTGATGCGCAGCATCGATATACGCACGCATTTTTTCCGGTTCGAGGAAGGGGTAATTGATCCACGGATTGATCGGCGTGGCGTGATGGATGTTCACCACATTGGCGCCTTGCGCCTTGATCTGGTCCAGGTCGGCGTAGGCGTGGTAATAGCGTTCGGCGAAATGCTCGGCCGGATGGATGGTCTTGAACGGCGTGACGCGCATGACGATGTCGTAATGCAGCGTCTGTCCCGCCGCCAGGTTGCGCGGGCCGCTGAATGCGTCGATGCGGTATTGCGTATCGACGCGTTTCATCGTCACGCCACCATGGCCGCCGTTGTCCCACGAACTGGGCATGATCAAAGGCTGGTCGTGATAGAAGTTGGTGTTCAACGGGCGGCGGTAGTGCTCGTCGCGCAAATGGAATTCCAGTCCGCCGTTGACCGCGCCGATCCAGGCGCCATCCTGGTTGTTCTGCACGTTCCATTTCCAGCTGAAATCGGCAGGCGCATGATCGCCCGTGCGGCCAAGGCCAAGCTCGTATTGCGCCACGTGATTGCTTAGAGGAATTGCCAGGCGAATGTCATCCAGCGATATCGCCTTGGCGGCGGTCAGCGCAATGGAATAGATCAGCGTGCCGTCTGCTTCCAGGCTCGCCTGCACGTTGCCTTGCAGGGGGCCGGCCTTGCCGTCGACCTGCCAGTGCACTTTGGCCGGTCCATCGATCTTTACTTCCGGCGTCGTTTGCGCCGTCAGTGCATGCGTGCCTTGGGCATCCTGCACCAGCAATTGGATCGGGCCGGCAAGCAAGGGCATGGGCGTATTGGCAAAGCCCGTCATGCGTTCGTCGAAGCGGCTGTCGATCTGTGCGGGCAGGCCGCTTGGCGCGAGTTGGATATCGCGCCCGAGGATGCCAAGTTGTGGCCCGTGCACGGTGACCGCGGTAAACGGTTTCACCAGGTCGTTGTTCTGCGCCAGCGTGGAATTGAGCCAGCGCAGGCGGGTTAGCTTGAACGGATCATCGTCGCCGTGTGCGACCGCTTCCTTTGCATCGACCGTAATGGTCAGCGGTATCTGTTGTGCGGGTACGCCATCGGCCTGAAGCGTCACGGTGCCGCGATAGACGCCGGCTTTCGCGTTGTCGGGAATAGCTACGCCCATCCACAGCGGTTGCACGCGTCCCTGCGCAATATCGAGGCGAGTATCGAAAGGCTTTCCCGCGTAATCGATGCCGCCGAGATTGAAGCAGGTCATGGCCGATGAAGGGATGCTGGCGCCATCCGGGCCGCGCAGATCGCCGAATGTCACGTGCACGTCGTGAATCGCTGCGCGAACCGCCCAGGCGCCGACCTGGAAACTCAGATACTCGCCGCGCAAGGCGTCGTCGGTCAGGCTGCCACCGGCACCGCGTTGTGCCCAGCGCTCGGGAATCTGATCGAACATGCGGATCGGATGCTCGCGTGTCTCCGGAAACAACAGCCAAGGCGCGGAAGCATTGGCGGCAAGCAAGGCCTGTTGCTCATTGGGTGTGGCGATGCGCTCCATGTCGGTATAGGCGTCGAAATCGTCCACCGCCTGGTAGCCGAGCACGTTTGCCATCGGCAGCTTTGCTTCACGAGATGGATCCGACGCGCCGCTGGATTGCAGCCATTTCGGGTCGGCGTCATGGGTGGGCGCGCGGTAGGTTACCGTCGGGTAATTGGGGTGGCCGGTGGTGATGTAAGGCTGGTAGTAGATCGCATACACGCCGGCTTTTCGTGCTTCGAATGCCAGTTCTCCCGATGAGGCGTCCACGTGCATGCGAGCCACGTTGCGAACGACTTGCCCGTCGGGATCTACCACGATCGTCGCAACCTGATCGGGATGCGCATCGCGCCGCCGCCAGGGCAGGATGACGCGCACGGCGTCGGCAGGTTTGTCCACTTGCACCGTATAGCGATGATTGCCGAAGCGTTCGGCATTCCATCGCAACGGCACCGCGTCGGTTTCTGCCCGTAGATCGGCGGCGCAGCTCAATACCGCCAATGCCAGCATGCAGGGCAGCAACCGTTTGTCCATCGTTATCTCCGTCGACGTGCAGGTGTTTAATCTGTTTAACCCGTGAAGCAAGCCCGATCAAGCGCGGCAAGTCACGTATGACGATGACAACGATGGTCATGACGAAACATCATCACGTAGCTAGGGTGCGACGCAGATGTTGCAGTCTGGGAACTCTCTTCAATGCGCAGATGCAAACGCCGGTACCGTGTCTTTCGCCTTTTTTGCGATAGTGGAACTGGGCCATTCGAAACTCATTCGCGTATTTTTAAAAAGGCGATTGGCTACGCGGATTCGCCGCATTGAATGGCCACTTGAACATTGGATCAAGGCTGGGTTAGCCTTCCCGCAGGGGAATTCATTCAGGGAACAGATACCAAGCCAACCAGGGACAGGTGACGTCTACACCCGATCGAGGGTGCACGTAAGCAAAAGCCATTCACAGCGAGTCAGTTCGACGCGTTACGTCGTTGTGCGCGCTTTTGCACCCTCATGCGGTTCACGTGACGACCCGTTCTTTTTACAAAAAGGGACGCCGTAAAACTGTTGCCCGTTTTCCTTTTGTCCGGCTTCCGGAAGGCTGGACGGTGAAGTGCGCCTGAAATAAACGTGCCACGCGCGGGAAATTTTCCCAGCCCAATCCGTTATTGCAGAAAACAATGGAGTTGTTATGCGAATCAATCAAATGAAGTCCTGCTTGCTGGCACTTGGCGTGAGTACCGCGCTGTTGCTCACCGGTTGCGCCGACATGCAGGTCGGCGGCGGCAAGAATCCGGTCGGCGGTTCCGCCGGTGGCGCCACCAGCACCGGTGCGGCCAGCACGCTGGAGCATTGCGATCACCCGCTGGGTACGTTGGCCGTGGAAGAAAACACCAACGATCCCTGGTACGCCGTGTTGACCGGCCAGTATCACCTGCCGTCCACCGTGCCGCTCTTGCGCTTGATGATCCAGCAGAGCAACTGCTTCGTGGTGGTCGACCGCGGCCAGGCCATGAATTCGATGATGGGCGAGCGCGGCCTCGCCGCTTCCGGCGAGCTGCGCTCGACCAGCAGCATGGGCAAGGGCCAGATGGTGGCGGCTGACTATGTCGTCACGCCGTCGATCCAGTTCTCGCAGAACACCGGCGGCGGTGGCGCCGCGCTGGCGGGTGTGGGTGGCGGATATGGTGCGATTATCGGCGCCATCGCCGGATCGATGAAGAGCAGCGAAGCGTCCACCACCATGATGCTGACCGACACGCGTTCGGGCGTGCAGGTGGCTGCTGCGCAGGGCAGTGCCAAGAACATCGATTTCGGCGTCAGCGGTCTGTTCGATCATTTCGGCTCCGGCGGCGCGAGCCTCGGTGCCTACAGCCAGACACCCGAGGGCAAAGTGATTGCGGCGGCCTTCCTGGATTCCTACAACCAGATGGTCAAGTCCGTGCGCCAGTACGCGCCGCAGCGCGTTGCCGGCGGTCTGGGTGCGGGTGGTGCGCTGGCGGTGGATGGCGCCAACAGTGCCAATGCAGCGCCAGCCAACTTCTCGCTCTCCGATGCGCAGCGCAAGCTCGCCCAGCTCGGTCTGTACACCAGCAAGGTCGATGGCATGCCTGGCCCGGGTACGTCCCGCGCCATCAGCACGTTCCAGAAGGCCAATGGTCTGCCGGTAACGGGCCAGTTGGATGCCGCCACCAGCAGCGCCTTGCAGGCACGCTGATCGGCTGCATTGAAACGGGGTGCCGTAGAGCCCGCGGGCTCTACGGCCATTCGACAAGCCGCCATCGGGCGGCTTTTTTTACGCGGATTTGCGCGTGGATGCGGGAGCTCTCCAGCTTTCCAGCAAGGTGCGCGTCTGCTCCAGCAGGGCACTCTTGATCAGCGCGCTTTTGGCCGCGTCGATTTCTTTCCATCCAAGCAGTTCGAGGCAGGCGCCGGGCGGATAGTAAAACGCCAGCACCTGGCCCTTGAGGGCAAGCAGCCGGATGCGGGTGATGGTGTCGCTGGGTTGCGTATCCATGATGCGCCCGAGCATCGACAGCAGCAGTTTGTTGACGGGTTGCTTCATTCGCCGTTGCAGCATCTTGGATGCCACGTCGGGACCCTCGCCGGCGAGCTCCCGTGCGACCAGACGCCCTTTGGATGCATGCGAAGGCGTCAGCACGGTATCCAGGGTTAATGCCTGCATGGCGAGATAGGCCTCGATCACCTCATCGATGTTGCCGTTTTTCTGCGCATCGCTGGCCAGTCGCATCGTCGGGGCGTAGCGGGCGACCAGGTCGTCGGTGAGGTATTCGGCACAGGCCTTGTAAAGGCCTTCCTTGTTGTCGAAGTAATACTGCAGCGCCGGGGCGTTCACGCCCGCTGCGGTGGCGATGTCGCGCGTGGAGGCGCCGGCGTAGCCGCGCTCGCCGAAGAGCTGCAGGGCAGCGTCGATGATGCGCTGGCGCGTTTCGTCGCCGCGGGCATAGCCGCCGTCTGGCGAATGGCGGGGGCGCTTGGGTTCGGTCATGCCGGGTTCTCCGCGGTTACGACGCCACGATAACATTTGACAAAATTATTCCAATCGGAATAAATATTCCACCTGGAATAATTTTGGGGTGACTGCATGTCTGCGACCAGCGCAACCGTTTCGGGCGATGGGGCCAATAACGGCCGGCGCAAGGCGCCGCGCTTTCTGCTGCCCGTGGGCATCGCGCTTGCCGTGGTCGGGGTGATTGCGCTGGCCTACTGGTGGGTAGTGGGTCGCTTCATCCAGAGCACCGACGACGCCTACCTGCAGGCCGACAGTGTCACGGTGGCGCCCAAGGTCAGCGGCTACGTCACCGATGTCTATGTCGGCGACAACGCCGCGGTGAAGGCTGGCGACCCGTTGGTACGACTCGATGGCCGCCAGTACCAGGCATCGCTGGATCAGGCCGCTGCGACTGTCGATGCGCGCAACGCCGACATCCAGCGCGCCCAGGCCGGCATCCAGCAGCAGCACGCCGCGATCGAACAGGCCAAGGCACAGTTGCAGGTGGCGCAGGTCGCCGCCAGGCATGCCGAGGACGAAGTACGCCGCTACGCGCCGCTGGCCACCACCGGCGCGGAAAGCGGCGACCAGATGTCTGTGCTGCTGAGCAATCGCGACCAGGCCGAGGCCAGCGTGACCGCGGACCATGCGGCGCTCGACCAGGCGCAGGCGAAGATCGCCGATCTCAATGCACAGATCGCCCAGGCGCGCGCTCAATTGGAAGCCGCCACGGCATCCGCCAAGCAGGCGCAGCTCGATCTGCAGGACACGCTGATCCGCAGCTCCATGGCTGGCCGCGTGGGCGATCGCACGGTGCGCGTGGGGCAGTATGCCCAGCCCGGTACGCGCCTGATGACCGTGGTGCCGGTGCAAAGCATCTACCTCACCGCCAATTTCAAGGAAACGCAGATTGGCCGCATGCGTGCGGGCCAGCCGGCAAGCTTGCGCGTGGACGCGCTGGGCGACACGGAACTGCACGGCGTGGTGGACAGCTTCGCGCCGGGCACCGGCTCGGAATTCGCCTTGCTGCCGCCGGAAAACGCCACCGGCAACTTCACCAAGATCGTGCAGCGCGTGCCGGTGCGCATCCGCGTCGACGCGGACGAACAGACGCGCAAGCGGCTCGTGCCCGGGTTGTCGGTGACCGTGGACGTGGATACGCGCGTGCAACCTGCCTCGACGAGCGGCAATCATGGCTGAGACGCCTGCCACGTCGGCGCATCCGGAGCGCGCCAGCGTTGCGGACTGGATCGCCGTCGCCGCCGGCTCGCTTGGCGCCTTGATGGCGACGCTGGATATCTCGATCACCAACTCGGCCCTGCCGCAGATCCAGGGTGAAATCGGCGCCACCGGCACCGAGGGCACCTGGATCTCCACCGGCTACCTGATGTCGGAGATCGTGATCATCCCGCTGGCCGCGTGGCTGACGCGCGTATTCGGTCTGCGCAATTTTCTGCTCGGCTGTGCGGTGCTGTTCATCCTGTTCTCGATGATGTGCGGCCTGTCGCACACGCTGATCGCCATGATCATCGGCCGCATCGGCCAGGGGCTTACCGGCGGCGCGATGATTCCCACCGCGCAGACCATCATTCGCACGCGCCTGCCGATGTCGCAGCTGCCGATCGGCATGACGGCGTTCGGCCTGATCGTGTTGCTCGGGCCGCTGCTCGGTCCGGTGCTGGGCGGCTGGCTGACGGAAAACATCAGCTGGAGCTGGTGCTTCTTCATCAATCTGCCGGTGTGCATCGGCCTGATTACGCTGTTGCTCGCCGGCCTGCCATCGGCGTCCTTGCACCTGGAAGCGTTGCGACAAGCCGACTGGCTGGGCATCGTCGGCCTTGCCATGGGGCTGAGTTCGTTGACGGTGGTGCTGGAGGAAGGGCAACGCGAGCGCTGGTTCGAGTCGGACATGATCGTCTGGCTCAGCGTGCTCTCGCTGATCGGCATGGTGTTGATCGCCATTTCGCAGTTCACCGCCAAGCGGCCGGTGATGCGGTTGAGTCTGCTCAGCAATCCGCGCTACGCCAGCGTGATCTTCATCGTGCTGGTGGTCGGTGCGGCGCTGTACGGCGTGATCTATCTCATTCCGCAGTTCCTGGGACTGATCGCCGGCTACAACGCAGAGCAGTCCGGCTGGGTGATGCTGGTGTCGGGCGTGCCCGCTTTCCTGATGATGCCGATCCTGCCGCGCATGCTGGGCAAGATGGATTTCCGCATCATGGTGATCAGCGGCCTGTTGTGCTTTTTCGGCAGCTGCATGCTGGATATTCACCTGACCGCGCAGAGCGTGGGCAGCGATTTCTTCTGGTCTCAGCTGGTGCGTGGCGCCGGACAGATGCTGGCGATGATGCCGCTGAACCAGGCGTCGATGGCGGCGGTATCGCGCGAGGAATCCGGCGATGCCGCCGGCATCTACAATATGGCGCGCAATCTGGGCGGTTCGATCGGGCTGGCAATCATCGGCACTGTCATCGATCGCCGCAATACGTTCCACGTCGCGACCATCCGCGAATCGCTCACCGCCAACTCCGTGCTGGGTCAGGAGCGCATCGCGGCCAATGCGGCCGGCTGGTTCGCGCGTACCGGCGATGCGGCGTATTCGAAGATGCGCGCACTTGGCCAGCTTGCCGCGCAGATCCAGCAGCAGGCCATGGTGATCACCTATTCGGAAGTCTTTTACCTGCTGGGCATCGCCTTGTTGTGCTGCGTGCCACTGGCCTTGTTGTTGAAGACACCGCGATATCACGCGCCGGCCGGCGGAGGCCATTGAGCATGCTCGTTACGTCATTACGCCGTTTGCGTCATTTGCGCGCCCCTTGGGTTGCCGTGCTGGCTGCCGTCGTGGCGTTGCCCGGTTGCACGGTCGGTCCCGACTATCGCGGCGCGCCATCGGTGGCGAAGGCTGCAACGCAGGCGCCATCCTTCGTTCGTGCGCCGGGCAGCGGCGTTACCTCCGCACCAGCGCCCAGTCGCTGGTGGGAGTCACTGAACGATCCACAGCTGAATGCCTTGATCGAAGCGGCTTTCGCGCACAACCCGGATCTGGCGGCTGCGCAGGCACGCCTGCGCGAATCGCGCGCGCAGCTGCAACAGCAGCGCGCCGCGGAAATGCCGACCGCCTCCGCCGATGCGGCAGCGATACGCATGCGCGAGCCGGACTTGTCGGGTCTGCAATCGTCCTCCGGTTCGAATACTTCGGCTTCCGGCACATCGAAGGGCCGTGGCCCACTGCAGCTGTACAGCGCGGGCTTCGATGCTTCCTGGGAAGTCGACCTGTTCGGCGGCACACGGCGTGCGGTCGAAGCGGCTTCGGCGCAAGCCGAAGCGGTCGACGCGGATCTGGCCGATACCCAGGTGTCGCTGGCGGCCGAAGTGGCCCAGGCTTATATCGATCTGCGCAGCCAGCAACAGCGGTTGCTGTTGGCGAACCATTCGGCCGAACTCGAACAGAAAACGCTCGACCTGATCCGCCAGCAACGCGAGCGTGGCGTGGTGACGGATTCGGATGTCGAGCGGCAAACCACCCAGGTGGAAAATACCCGGGCTACTTTGATTCCGCTCGACGAGCAGGTTACCGAGTCGCTTGACCAGCTTGCCGTGCTGACCGGCGAAGCACCTGGCTCGCTTGATCAGCAACTGTCCGCACCCGCGCCGCTACCCGGCCTGCCGGCATCCGTGGCGGTTGCCGACCCTGCAGCCTTGTTGCAACAGCGCCCGGATATACGCGCGGCCGAGCGCCGGCTGGCCGCCAGCAACGCGCAGATCGGCCAGCACGAAGCAGACCTGTTTCCGAAGGTGACCATGCTCGGGTTTATCGGCTCCAATGCCGCCCATCCGGGGCATCTGCTCGACAAGAGCGCCATGACCTGGCTCGGCGTGCCTTATCTGCAATGGGACGTGCTGGATTTCGGGCGCACGCGTGGCGCCATTCGCCAGGCGCGGGCGGGTCGCGACGAGGCTGTCGCACGCTATACGCAAACCGTGCTCGCCGCCTTGCAGGACGCCAATGACGCGTTATCGCGCTATGGCCATCAACGCGACAGCGTGGCACGTCTGCAACAGATCCAGGCCTCGGCTGATCGCTCGGCAGACCTGATGCATCAGCGCTATGCGGCCGGTGCTTCCTCGATGATCGACTTGCTCGATACGCAGCGCGTGCAATTCAGTGCGCAGCAGAACCTGGTGCAGGGCAGGGCGGATCTGCTGAAAGACTTCGTATCGCTGCAAAAGAGCCTGGGGCTGGGCTGGGCATCAAAGCCCCAATAGCGGCTGCCGGCCGTTTTTCCCCTATCGCAAGGAGCTGTGTCGGTCTTGGCCCGGCGCGCCTTGGGCGTGTCCAAGGGGCTTTCTTCGGCCCAGGGGCTTTGGCGTAGGATAGCTGCGTGGCGACGGACCGCCGCCTAAAACGGGGCAAACGAGAAGGGGGGGACAGGTGGAAACCGCGTCTTATACCGATCTACGCCTGATGCACCGTTTTTACCTGCTCTGCGGCCTGCTGGTCGTGGCGCATCTTTTTGTGGTCGCGCACGACACACAGGCTTATCTGCCGTGGAGTTGCGCGGTTATCGACCTGGTGGAATGGCTGGGTATCGCCGCGCTGGTGTGGCGGGCGCGGCGCACTCCCGCGCCGACGGCACTTCGCTGGTGGCTGGTGGTCGCCGCCATGGCCTTCGTCAACGTCGCCAATAATATTTACCTGCTGTTGCTGATGGGCGTCGGACAGAACAATCCGGCCCCCGGCGCACCGATGTTCTGTTATGCGCTGTATGGGATCGCCATGATCCTTGCCATCACTATGACCTTCCGCGAGCGCACGCTGACCTTGACCGGTGCCATTGATGCGCTGATGGCAATGGTCATGGCCTGGCTGTTCTTCGTGCGGATTTTCTCCTGGGTGTCGGCAAGCGGCACCGACAACCTCCAGAACGTTCACTACATGATCGTGACCATGGACGTGCTGAGTCTGTTCCTCACGCTGTGCGCATTCACGCGCCTGGCCGGGGCTGGAGACGTCGAGCTAAAGCATTTCTATTTCGCCGTGGCGTTCTATTGCGCAACCAGCACCCTGGTCGCGGCGATACGCAATCGCCTGATACTGCATTCGCAGACGCTTTATCTGGAACTGCTGGTGTTGATCGCGCCGCTGCTGCTTGGTGTGCTGTGCTTGCGGCCGCCGTCGTCCTGGATAAGGCGCTATCAGCCGCGTCCTCGAATGGTTGATCTGGCTGAAAGCATCAGTCCGTTTTTCCTGGGGCTGGGGCTTACCGCGCTCAGCATCAGCCTGTGGACGACGCGTCCGGCCTTGGCGGCCCTGGGTGTGGCGGTGGCCATTGTCGGCTACGGCATCCGCAACGTGATCACGCAAAGCCAGCAGATGGCGGCCGAGCGGAAGCTGTTGGGTTTGCGCGACGAACTGGAGGATCTGGTCGTTACCGACCCGCTTACCGGGGTGGCCAACCGGCGCGGCTTCGATCGGCAACTGGCGAATTTGTGGGCGGCGGCAAGCAGCGGGGCGAGCAGCCTCTCGATCCTGATGATCGACATCGATTACTTCAAGCGTTTCAACGACGACTACGGTCACGCCATGGGCGATCACAGCTTGCGCCTTGTGGCGGGCAACCTGTCCGAGTGGCTGCATGCGCATCAAGGCGGCGTGCTTGCCCGCTACGGCGGCGAAGAGTTTGCCGTGTTGTTGCCGGGAACCAGCCATGGCGACGCGATGGCCGCCGCCGAGTCGTTGCGTGGCGGTGTGGAAGGCTTGCGGGTGGACAGCGCGCAAGGATTTTTGAGCGTCACGATAAGCATAGGCGTGGCCTGTTCGTCGCAGACCCCGACCGAGAACGCCAAGGCGTTGCTCGCCCTGGCGGACAAGGCGCTGCTGGAAGCAAAAGCACGCGGGCGCAACAAGGTGATGGCCTACGGTTAGGGGCGCGGGGCGTCACCCTGGGTGACGCTGCCCACGCGACCGTATGCGCGGCTTCAAGCCGCTTCTGCGTGATGTTCGTCCGGAGACGTGGTGATTTCCAACAAGCTCGCCGCCGCTTCGGAGGCGACGCGTCGGGGCCAACTGTCCTGGATGTGCTCGGCGACCAGGCAAGGTTCGCCTACCCGGCATTGCGAGCAGGCCTGGTTGTGCAGCATCAGTTCTTCAACGACTGATTGAGTCATGGTTTTGTCCCCCCATGGACAGGTCGAAAGGGGTGGCGGCGTACGGGGCTGCCATGGAGCTTATCGGCAGCGCGCCGGGTTACTTGAGGGAATCAGGTCGTCGCATCGGCTCCCCACAGCGCTTCCATGCTTACGCTCAGGTCCAGCGCGTCCAGGTCGACCACTTCGCTGATTGCGTGCGCGCCCACGTCGTTGCGGCGACGGATCGGCGTGCCGATGCGCAGGCCGTCGTGGGTGGTGATGGAAGAAACCTGCGGCGTGAGGCCGCCGCGGCCGCGATGAGTGACGACGGCGACACTGCCATTGCGCAGGCGGACACCGGTGCCAGGTGGATAAATACCCAGGGTCTTGATGAAACTCGCGGCGACATTGCCGTCCAACCGAGCGCCTTCGTTCAAATAAAGCCAGCGCAAGGCGATATTGGCTTGCAGCGCCGGGCGGTAGCCGCGGCCGGTGACGCGCGCGCAGTACACGTCGGCAGCGGCAAGCAGGCGCGCAGGCAGTTCGATCGTTTCGCCCGGCTTGCCGCCCGGATAGCCGCTGCCATCGGAGCGCTCGTGATGATCCAGCACGGCTTGCAGCCAAAGCGCATCGGCTACGCCGCGTTCCTGCAGCAGTTCCACGCTTCGCTGGCAGTGTTGCCGCACACCGCCGTGCTGCACGTCGCTCAAGGGGCCGTCTACGGTCAGCAGTTCCTCTTGCAGCTCGAGCATGCCGATATTCATGGTCAGTGCGGCCGCCACGATAGGTATCCGCTCTACCAGCGAAAGCCCCAATGCGTCGCCCACCAGTTCGCAGGCGATGGCGGCGTTGATCATGTGGCGAATGGCGTAAGAACCATCGTGCTGCATCACGATGGAGGCCAGCGACAAATCGGCGTTGACCCGGCAGGCACGGTGAAGCAGTTCCGCGACGCGTTTTATTTCCTCGGGAAAGCCTGCAATCTTGCTGCCGGTCAACAGGGCGTGGAGCCGGTATCGCGCGGAAAGGATCAGGCCCAGCGGCCGGTTCCCCGACTCGCTGTCATCGAGAACGTTCGCGCGAACGGCTGCGTAGGTGCCATCGTCGAAATACGCCACGCGCACCAGGCGCTCCACCGAGCTGGCGCTGACCAAAATCTGGCCCGCACGAAGCAGCAGCTTGCCGCGTTCGTCATAGATGTCGTAGGGCACTGGCTGCCCGATTTGCACTTCGCCCGATTGGATCGGTCGCATGAATGCCAGCCCCTCCCGCCAGCACGGTGTGTGGCGGTCGTTCGCCGCCGAATCGGAGCCGTGGCGTTCCCCTCACGCCCGGCTCTTTGCAGAGCTTATCGGCCGATTGCGGCCAAAACTTTAGGGCGTTGCACGATGCTTCCTCGTCATGTGCGTGAAGCCGCGCTGTACGTTTTCTGTATCGCAACGTGTCGCGGCAGTGTGAATCGGCCGCGTCAGTCAGCGTCGATTGGCTGCGGCTTTCTACCATTGAGGTCGTAATGTGCGCGGTGCCATCGGCGCTGCGTTCTCACTTCACTGGCTAACGGAGTCACGACATGACCAGGTTATGGCTGGCAACGACGGCAATTGTCTTGGTGACATCCCTGGCGGCCTGCGGCGGCTCAAGGGCGATTGCGCAGAACAACGACACCTGCGGAAAGCAGCTCATGGACCTGCAGTCCGCGCTCAACACCGGCGCCATGACGCAATCGGAATATGACAAGGCGCGCGACGAAGCGATCAGGCGCTGCGACGATCGCTAGAGCCAGGTACTGGCTCTAGCGTCATAGGCACAGGATATGCATGCCATTGAACAGTAGTCCTCAGCCTTGGATAACCCCGTGACCTTCGCTCGATTCGACCAAATCTCCAGGGGCGCCGTAGCGCTCTGCCTGTGGCTGGTGGCCGTGACGCTGAACATGGCGGCGGTGCTCTCGCTGGGTTTCCAGGGACTGAAGTGGCTGCACGACGGTTACTGGACTGCCCAGCCCACCGTGATGTATTGGATGCACGGCTTCTGCCCCGGTTTGTGTTCGTCCTTGCACAATCCGCATTCCTGGTACGGCGCCGCCAAGGCTGCGTTGGCGGTTTCTCAAATGCCGACCGGGCTGGCGCTGATGCTGGCGGGCATGACCTGCGTGATATTGAGCGCGACGGTCGGCGACCACCGGCTGGAGGCGCGCAAGGTCAGAAACTCCCCTGGCACGGCATCTCTCTGGTCCTGAGATTCAACAGTCCAGCAGATTCAGGCTTCCACCCGGTTGCGTCCGCGGAGCTTGGCCCGGTAGAGGGCCATGTCTGCCGCCTGCATCATCTGCAACGGATCGTCGCCCTCGGCGGGGATCTGGCCGGCCACACCGATACAGACCGTGCCGGTGATGTTGTCGTTTTCGGCCTTGAACAGCACGGTTCGCTCGATCCCACGCCGGATCGTTTCGGCCAGTAGTTGCGCCTTGTCGGGCGAGGTGCGTGGAAGTAGCACGGCAAATTCCTCGCCGCCGTAGCGCGCCACCACGTCACCGGCCCTGGCGGCCATGGTTCGCAGTGCCAATGCCACCATTTTCAACGCGTCGTCGCCGCGCAGGTGACCAAAGTCGTCATTCAGATGCTTGAAATGGTCAACGTCGACCAGCAGCAGGCTCAATGGCGTGTGTGCACGCGCCGCGCGCCGCCACTCCTGCTCGAACACTTCGTCGAAACGGCGGCGGTTGAGCACGCCCGTCAGGCTGTCGGTGGACGCCAACACTTTGAGCTGCCCGTTCAGCACTTCCATTTCCGCCTTGGCGACACTCAATTGCACGTTGACGTGGATCAGCTGCAGGTACTGCTCGATCACGTCGCGAAACTGCGTCAGCAGGTGCTCGTGCAGTTGGCTATAGGCGTTTTTCTTGTTGTCCAGCACGCAGATCGTGCCGAACGGCGTCTGGTCCGGCCAGCGGATCGGAAAGCCCAGATAGGACACCATGTTGAGCCTGATGTCCGGGTTGTTCCGCCAGTGCTCGTCCTGCCGTGCATCGGGCACCAGCAGTTGGGTATTTTTGCGGATCACGGTTTCGCAATACAGGCCTGAGCCGGGCAGCTTTTCGCGATCGCCGGGGTGATAGGGATTGCCTTCGGTCTGGCTGGAAACGAGAACCTGGATGTCGTCATCCACGATGCGCATGATCAGGCCCGCCGGCACGGCGATGATCTTCGCCATGGTGTCGACGATGTTCTGCCACTTTTCCAGCACGCCGCCGGGAATATCAATGTGCATACGACACGGTTACCAGGATGAAACCCAGGCACGCCAGCACGAACAGCAGGGTGGCTGAGGCGAGCAGCAGGGTTTCCATCGCCGCACGGCTGAATAGTCGCGTCAGCAGCGCATGCATGGCCGGCCAGTGCATGGCGCGCAACACGGGAACGAGATGAAAGGCGCCATGTCCGCTAAAGAGATGAGTTGTCTGCCACATCGGAGTACCCCCGTGCAGTCAACGCGGAATTCCATTCCGGCGAAGAATAATGGGCAGTGTCGGCAGGCGAGGGCCCTGGCGATATCAGAAAAGTCCGAAAAGGCGACCGCTGCCCCGGTAAATAAGCCGAGCGTGTACATTCGGGCGTTCCATCATCGAAAGGTGCGCAGCGCATGGGGAAAGGTGTGAAGGGGAAGCGGGCAGGGTTCTGGTTGCTGGCCGGCATGGCCTGGTGCGGACTGAGTCCGCTGGCTGCGGCAACAGATACGACGGCCCCGGCGCAGCGCCCGCTCGACCAGCCGCAGCTTCCGTCTGGCCCGGGGCCGAGCGCACAGACCATCAAGGCCTGGCAGGACCGCAAGTTCGGCATGTTCATCCACTTCGGCCTGTATTCCCTGGCCGGCGGCACCTGGAACGGGAAGCGCGTGGATAACGGCTACAGCGAGCAAATACTCGCCAATGCGCCCATACCGCCCAAGGACTATGAGGCATTGGCCGCGCGCTTCGACCCCGTGCACTTCGACGCCGACGCGATCGTGGCGCTGGCGAAAGCGGCGGGCATGAAATTCATCGTGATCACCGCCAAGCACCACGACGGCTTCAATCTGTTCCAGACGGCGCAGACGCCTTACAACGTGGTGGACGACACGCCTTACCACAAGGACATCGTCAAGCAATTGGCGGAGGCCTGTGCACGCGGTGGACTGAAGTTCGGCGTCTATTACTCCACCATCGACTGGCATCATCCCGGCGGCAACACCTACATCGAAAGCAACAGCAATCCCATCACCGCCGGCCAGGAGGCGTTCAACGTCGCCCAGCTGAAAGAACTGATGGGCCACTACGGCCCCATTTCCGAAATCTGGTTCGACATGGGCAAGCCCACGCCGGCGCAAAGCGCGCACTTCGCGCAAACCGTGCATGCGTTGCAACCGCAAACCATGATCTCCGGCCGCGTCTGGAACTACTACGGCGATTTCGCCGTGATGGGCGACAACGCCGAGCCTTCGGTAGCGATCGAGCTGCCCTGGCAGACGCCGGCATCGATGTTTCCCGAGACCTGGGGCTATCGCTCCTGGCAGCAGCGCACGGATCTGCCCGGCAAGATCCGCGAGAACATTGCGCGGCTGGTGCGCGTGGTGAGTGGCGGCGGCAACTACATCCTCAATATCGGGCCGGAGGGCGACGGTTCGGTGGTGCCTTACGAAGCGCAGGTATTGCGCGGCATCGGCGCCTGGCTGAAACGCAATGGCGGGGCCATCTACGGCACACGCAAGCAACCCTTCGCCGCGCTGGACTTTGGCTATGCGACGGTAGGTCAGCATGCGATCTATCTGTTTGTAGACAAGCTGCCGCCGGATCATCGGCTTCACCTGCACGGTTTGGGCGATACCGCCCTGGGCCGCGCCTATCGGTTGGGATCGCCGCAGAGCACCGTCGCCGTCCAGCGAGATGGCGACGACCTGATCATTTCGCTCGACCAACTGGCCGGATGGCCGATGAAGGACGCCGGTGGTACCGACGTCGACAGCTTCATGCCGGTGGTCGTGCTGCCGCTGGAAGGGCCGCTGCACGTACTCCCGCCCACCATCGCGGCGGCTTCCAATGGCCGCTTCCATCTGCTGCCAACGCAGGCCGAGCACTATCTCAACTACAACGGCGAAGGATACGAAGCTCCCGACACGCTGTACAAATTGAGCTGGCAGTTGGATGCGCCCGCCCGCAGCTACACGCTTACGCTTCACTACTTGCCCGCAGCCAGCAGCGCCGAGGTCGATGTATGGGTGGATGGACAGCACCATCGCCTGAAACTTGCCGTTGCCGCCACGGGCAAGCCGCAGGAAGCCAGTGCAACGATCACCGTGCAGCGCGACCCGGCTGCGCATCCTCACGCCATGCCATTGGAACTGACGCCGCCTGCGCCGTTCGAGCAGGGCACGCCGCTGCCGGTAAAGGTGCAGTCCGTCGATCTGGCGCCGCAGTGATGGCCGGGGAAAGATCAGAAGACCAGGTTTTTGCCGCATAGATCCACCACCTCGTCCACGCGTTGGGCGAGGTGCTCGAAGCAGTGCGCCATCGTGTTGCGACATACCAGCACCTGGCGTTCCCGGTTGGCCTGGCGCTCGGCAATACTGGCGAGCAGACGCAGTTCGTCGCGCAGATTGCACAGAATGCGATAGCCCTCCGGACTGAGCGTGATCGCGGCGATCAGGGAAGGACTACGTGAAGTGGGGGCATTGTCTGCCATGACTTTGGCTCCTTGAACAAGGGATGCGCTCACCGGCGCGAAGGCGATACTTGCCGAGCGATTCGCCCCGCAGCACTGCCACAGCCTAAGTTTAGTGATTTTGCGAAGTTGTAATATGGGTATAAACCTGACTTTCGCGTAAACATTATCCGGATAATAACGTCGTCGCCCACCTAACGAGGGACGTTATGAAGCGCAAGGGCATTCATTCGCCAGAGCATCGCGAACTGGTCGCTTTGCTGTTCGATCTACGTCGTAAGCGTGATCTGACGCAGTCGGAAGCTGCGGAGGCACTCGGTCGAGGTCAGACCTATGTGTCGGCGGTGGAAGTCGGTCGTCGCGGCATCGATTTGTTGCAGATTCGTGAATTCTGCGCCGTGTACGACACCGGCTTCGTCGAGTTTGCCGAGCAATTCGAAAAGCGCCTGAAGGCCGCTACGAGCAAGGATCGGCCGCCCAGGCTCTCCCCGCGCAAGCGGGCGCCGGCAAAGAAGGCAGCCAAGCCGGCGGCCAAGCCGAAGAAAGGCAAAGCCTCCAAGAGCCGATGAGCAATCGGCGCAGCGTCCAGGCGCTGCGCCGAACGATGGATGCGAGGATGCCATTCGGCACTGCATAAACGGCGCCGGCGCGGTTATGTTCCGAGCGATCGAAACTACTTGCAGGATCGCGTGCGCTCATGAAGAAGTCGCTTACCCACGTGTTGTCGACCGTGCAGCACTTGCCCGACCGCACGCCGGAAATGGCATTCGGCGACATGCCCAGCGAAGCCTTTGCCGAAGTCGCGCCGTACCGCGACGGCGCGGTGTACGTGAGCTACTACTCCGGTTCCAGCGAATGGGAGCGCCATCCGAACGGCGACGAAGTGGTGATGGTGCTGGAAGGCACAACCACCGTCATTCTGTG
Source organism: Dyella mobilis (assembly GCF_016904945.1). Lineage (GTDB taxonomy): Bacteria > Pseudomonadota > Gammaproteobacteria > Xanthomonadales > Rhodanobacteraceae > Dyella_B > Dyella_B mobilis. The sequence continues at coordinate 256,914 of NZ_JADIKF010000040.1, read as the reverse complement.
GAGAGACGCGAGGGAAGAGCGCCACTTTCTCGCCGCGGATGAACTCATCGTGGTACCCCAGGGAATGTGGCACCGTTTTGAAGGTTCCGAACGCCTCAAAGTGATGACGATCACGCCCCAACCTACGGAACACCGTCTCGAAACGCCAGCCACCTGAGGTGGCATCTTTGACCGGGGGATTATCGTGATCCAGCTGCTCGTCAACGATTCGAACGCAAGCGCCGATGCCACCAGCCAGACTGCATTCGGCGGCCTGCCGAGCGCAGGCGAGGGTGGCCTGCATTGGCCAATCTGCAAGACCTGTCACGGCCACATGCAGTTTCTCGGGCAGCTTCGCAGTGGTGAAGCGCTGGGCGACCGGTTGCTGTTGCTGTTCGAATGCCAGAACCGCCCCGGCTTGTGCGACGACTGGGATGCCGACGGCGGCGGCAATGCCGTGATGGTGGTGGCAACGGAATCACCACAACTGGTGCAGGCACCGCCGGTCGGCGAAACGACACGGCCCATTCGCCACGGCGCGAGCGTGGTGAGGGTGGAAGCGGGCAACTACGATCAGGCGCGACAGCAGTGGGCCAGCCAGGCCGGCAAGGCCGCGCGCGACGTGCTCGGGCAGCTTGGCGGCGAACCGTCGTGGATTCAGGGCGACGAAACACCTTCCTGCAATACGTGCGGCGAACGCATGGCTTTTGTCGCCCAGCTCGAAGAAGGCCCCGAAGCGCGAAGCGCCATGAATTTCGGCGGAGGCGGATGCGCTTATCTGTTTCAGTGCGGCGGCTGCGAGACATCGGCCAAGATGCTATGGCAGTGTTGAGTCGCCGCGTTGACTTGCCGGGCGCGGTTGGCCAGCGGGCAATCGGGCAAGATTCCTGCAGTATCGGGCATCGCGCCGTCGTAGTTTCAGCCTGACAATCCGGCGATCAGCTTTCACGCTGCGCGCAGGTGCGTCGAAGTAGGGTGCGGTTCGTTTCTGGATGACGCAGGGAAGGCATCATCGCTGTCTTTCACCTTTGTCGATCAAGGAACGCCCATGGCTATGCAGGCTTTGACAGGTTCGGGTTCCATGCGGTGGCCGTATCGGGTGCTCATCGGTGCGCTCCTCGCAAGCGCGGCAAGTTCCGGCTGGGGCGCTACGACGTTTCACGATGCGCCGGCATCCGCATCGTCAACCGCCAATCCCTATCATGGCCAGCCCGCCGCGATCGAAGCCGGCGGCACGTTGTATGCGGCGCATTGCGCCAGTTGCCATGGCGCGAGCGGGCAAGGTGCCGGCAACATTCCCGCGCTCGCTCAGGGCGCCACGCAGCAGGCGAGCGAAGGTGCGCTGTTTTGGTTCATCACGCACGGCTCGGTGGATAACGGCATGCCGGCATGGTCGAGCTTGCCTGCGCAACAGCGCTGGCAGATCGTGAGTTATGTGAAGAGTTTGCCGACCGCCAAGCCCGCCAACGTGGCCGAATCCGCTTCCACGCCATCCACCATCGACACGCCGCCACCGCGGCCGCCGTTTACCGATTTTCGCTACGAAGTGCCAGGCAAGGTACGCAAGATCACGCTGAGCGATTTGCCGCCGCCGTATGCCACTTCATCCGCCGGCAATGGCCCCACCATGGCGCCGCGCCCGGAAGGCGTCATGCCGGTTGCGCCTGCCGGCTTCAAGGTAAACCTGTACGCACAAGGGCTGGGAACGCCACGCGTGATTCGCGTGGCGCCCAACGGCGATATTTTTCTGGCCGAAAGCGGTAAGGGGCAGATCCGCATTTTTCGCGGCATGACCGCAGACGGCAAGCCGCGCGAAACCCAGGTGTTTGCCACCGGCCTCGATCGCCCCTACGGCATCGCTTTTTATCCGCTGGGGCCGAACCCGCAGTGGATCTATGTGGGCGACACCAATGCCGTCGTGCGTTTTCCTTATCGCAATGGCGATCTGCAAGCGCGAGGCAAAGCCGAACACGTGGTCGACTTGCCGCATGGCGATGGGCATTGGACGCGCGACGTGGCCTTTTCGCTGGATAACCGCACCATGTACGTGGCGGTGGGTTCCGGTTCCAACATCAACGATCCGGATACGCATCCGGCCGAGAAGGACCGCGCCGATATCCTGGCTTTCGATCCCGACGGCTCGCACCAGCGCATCTACGCCTGGGGCATCCGCAATCCGTCCGGCATCGCCGTCGATCCCGCCAACGGGCAGTTGTGGACCACGGTGAACGAACGCGACGGGCTGGGCGACAACCTCGTGCCCGACTACATCACCTCCGTGCGCGAAGGCGGTTTCTATGGGTGGCCGTGGTGGTACATGGGATCGCACCAGGATCCACGTCACGAGGGCAAGCATCCCGAGCTGAAGGACAAAGTGATCACGCCGGATGTGATCCTGCAACCGCACAATGCATCCTTGCAGATCACCTTCTACGAAGCCGATCGCTTTCCCACCGAGTACAAGGGCGACCTGTTCGCCGCCGAGCACGGTTCGTGGAACCGTTCCACGCGCGTGGGCTACGAGGTGATTCGCATTCCGCGCCATCACACCACCAAGGCCAGTGGCGAATACCAGGATTTCCTCACCGGCTTCGTGTTGCCCGATGGGCGCGTGTGGGGCCGGCCGGTAAGCGTCGTCGCTGCGCCGGACGGCTCCTTGCTGGTGACCGACGACGGCTCCAATTCGATCTGGCGTGTCGATTACGTCGGCGCGGGCAAGTAAGCGCATCGATGACGGGCGGGCTTTACTCAAAGCCGTGATGTGACGGGTCGCGACACGATAGACTCGCGCCATCGCATACGAGCGCTTAGGGGTGAGCCCTTGCTTAGCTTAGAGCTGGACAAGCCGGCCTTCATGCAGCGCAAGAGCGCGTGGCTGATGCTATGGCTCGGCGTGCTGGTGCTGATCGGCCTGCTCAATGCCTTGCATCGCTATCTCAACAACGTGTCGGCCGGCGCACCGGCACTGTTTGCCGTCAACCTGATCGAAGAGATGACCGGCAGCCTCAGCTTCGGCCTGATGATGCCGGTGCTGATCCTGGCGCTGCGAAAGATCCGCAATGTACAACCGTTGTGGCTGCGCCTGAGTTGCCACGTACCCGTGCTGATCGTGCTTTCCGTGCTGCATACCAGCCTGATGTGGGGTTCGCGGGTGGTGTTGTTCGCGCTCGGCGGCTTGGGTACCTACCGCTATGGCGTTACCTCGTGGCGCTACCTGATGGAGTTTCCCAGCGACGTGTTCTACTACCTGCTGGTAGCGGCCGTCCTGTGGTTGCTCGATCGTTACCGCGAGGCGCAGCAGCGCGAGTTGCGGGCAGTACAGTTGGAATCGGCTTTGTCGGAGGCTCGGTTGGATGCCTTGCGCCTGCAATTGAATCCGCACTTCCTGTTCAACACGCTCAACGCCGTTTCGTCCATCATGTACGACCAGCCGCGCGTGGCGGACGAAATGCTGGCACGCATCGGCGACTTGCTGCGCGCGACGCTCAACGCCAAAAAGCAGGAACATCCGCTCGGAGAAGAATGGCGCTTGCTGGCGCTTTACCTGGATATCCAGCGCGCCCGCTTCGGCGAGCAACTGGTGGTCGACATCGAGGCGGATCCCGCACTGGATGGTTATCGCGTGCCGTTCCTGGTGCTGCAGCCGCTGGTCGAGAATGCCATCGAACACGGCGGCGGAGCGACTCGGCACATCGATATCCAGGCCGCGCGAATTGCCGCGCAGTTGGAAATCCGTATTCGCAACGACGGCGCGGCCGTCGGCGAGAACACTCATAGCGGCCACGGAATCGGCCTGGGCAATGTCGAGGCGCGCTTGCAGCACTTGTATGGCGATGCTGCGGGCGTGCAACTGGAACGCCGCGAAGGGCAGGGCGCTACCGTTCGCGTGTGGTTGCCGCTGCCCGGGGAGCAGCCGGCATGAGCTTGCGCGTGCTGATCGTCGATGACGAAGCGCCTGCGCGAGACAAACTGCGGCGCTACCTGGCTGCCTACGAAGACGTGCAGGTGGCCGGCCTGGCCGCCAACGGAAGCGAGGCTCTTACGCTGATCGTGCGCGAGCAACCCGACGTGGTGCTGCTGGATATCAACATGCCCGATATGGACGGTTTCGCCGTTCTGCGGGCACTGGGCGAACCGTTGCCGGCCGAAATCGTTTTCGTTACTGCACGCGACGACAAGGCCCTGCAAGCCTTCGAAGTACATGCTTTCGACTATCTGCTGAAGCCGGTCAGCCCCACGCGCTTCGACAAGCTCATGCAGCGTCTGCGCGAACGGCTGATGCCCAGGAACGATACCGGCCGGCGCCTGGATGCCTTGCTCGAAACCTTGCCCGCGCCGGCGCACTACCTGGAACACGTCCTGGCACAGGCAGGCGAGGGCGCGCGGCTGATCCGCGTGGAGCGCATCAGCCGCATCGAATCGAGCCGCAATTATCTGGATGTGTATGCGGAAGGCAGCTGCCACCGCCTGCGCGGCACGCTGGAAAACATGCTGTCGCGCTTGAACCCATTGCGCTTCGCACGTATCAACCGCTCTACGCTGGTGCGCCTGGATGCCATCCAGGAAGTGCAGCCGTGGCCGGATGGCGAATACCGGTTGTTGCTCGATGATGGTGCGCGGGTGACCTGGACGCGCCGTTACCTGGAAAACCTGCCCCCGGGAATGTCGCTGAAGTTGTAAAGCGACACGTTCCCTCTCCTCTCCGGGGAGAGGGGGCAGGGCGGCTCGGGTTGCTCATGGGCGCCGGCCTTCGTCCCGCCCGCACCGGCCTTCGTCCCAGCCAACCCTCAGCCATTCCCAAGCCAGGCGCATCCTCACCGTCGACATCCATCGACAAGAGGCAAGAACGTGATAAAGCGCATCGCCATCGGAACGGGCTTATTGTTGCTGGCAACCGCCGCGGGATTTGCCGCGGTCTACCGGCCGGACCAGGCGGCAAGCGTCGGCGCCGGCATGGCCGCGCACAACCTGTGTTCCGCGGTTTTCATTGCCGGCCTCGATCCGCAAGCCACCTTGAAGGAACTGGTGCAGCCGATCATCGGCGAACCGTTGGGGCGCCACCTGAGCTACCGCGTCGATCGTAAAAATCGGCGGGTGGATACTACCTTTCTCGGTCTGTTCCACGCCACGGCCGAATTTACGCCCGGCTACGGCTGCCGCCTCGTCTTTGCCGATACGCCGCCCGCACCGGTACCGCGCACACTGCTGCCGGCAACCGTCACCGACGATGGCTTTGCTCCCGCAGACCCGGTGACGAGCAGCAATTCTGCGATCAACGCCGCACTGGACCGGGTCTTCGACGAGCACCCCGGCGAAAAAATCAAGGACGTAAAAGCCGTGGTGATCGTGAAAGACGACCACGTTATCGCCGAGCGTTATGCACCGGGTTTTGACGTAAATACGCCCTTGCTGAGCTATTCCGCCGCCAAGTCGTTCACCAATGCATTGCTGGGTGTGCTGGTACGGCAAGGCCGCCTGCGCGTGGATCAACCGGTGAATGCGCCGGAGTGGCGTAGCCCAGGCGATCCACGTGCCTCCATCACCATCGAAGACCTGTTGCGCATGCGCAGCGGATTGGATGTCGAAGAAGAAGCCAACGGCTTCAGCCCGGTCGGTCACATGGAGTATCTCTTTGACGATATGGCCGCGTTCGCTGCCCAACATCCGCTGCGTCGGCCGATCGGCACCGAGTGGGATTACACCTCGGGCAATACGCTGATCCTGGATCGACTGCTTGGCCACACAGTCGGCGGCGGCGCGGCAGGCATGCGCAGCTTCGCCGAACGCGAACTGCTGATACCAGCAGGCCTGAGCAACCTGACGATGGAGTTCGACGGCAGTGGCAGCTTTTTCGGCTCATCGTATGTCTACGCCCCGGCACGCACCTATGCACGCTTCGGTCAGCTTTATCTCCACGACGGCGTAGCGCCCAACGGCCAGCGCATACTGCCGGAAGGCTGGGTGGCCTGGTCAAAACGCTCCACGTTGGGTACGCCCTACGGTGCCGGTTTCTGGACCAACGACGGACCCAGCCGCGCCGCGGCCTACAGGGTGGCGCACGGCTTTCCCAAGGATGGCTTCTACGCCAGCGGTTTTCTGGGCCAGCGCATTTACATCATTCCCTCGCAGCATCTGGTGATCGTGCGCTTCGGTTATTCGCGGCCGCCGGCATTCGGCATGGATGACGATCTTGCCCTGATCGACGCCGTGATCCACGCCACGCAAACCCAGACCGTTGCGACGCACTGAAACGAGGGAGTACTTTCGGCCCTGCCTGCGCACGAGCCTACTCGCTAAAGTGCGCAGGCCAGGATGCCCGGAGTCGTACCATGCGTCGTCACACCTTCAGCTCGATCGCCATCACCCTGATGCTTGGCTGGAGCGCCACGGGATGGGCCAGCGATGCCATCACCGTATTCGGCATCACCTTGCACCAGCCCTTGCAGACCACCGAGTGCCTCAAGCGCCAGGACGACTATCTCTCCGACGACCACGAGCAGTGCTACAAATGGCCTGCCGGTGTCACCCCGTCGGACACCTTGCCTAAAGACGGGCAGATGATCGTCAACGTTCCGGTGGAAGACCGGCCCATGTACATGAGCGGCAGCGATGTCGTCGTGGGGTTGAAGAACGGCGTGGTGGTGAGCGTGTCGGCCAAGACGCACGGCACGGCGGGCGGCGGCGACGATATGCACTATTTGAAAGCGCAATTCGGCAAGCCCAAAGACGGACCGATGCTGTCGAACGTGCTTCCCAACACTTTTACCGCGGTGAGTGCGTACTGGTCGCTGTCCGACGATACGCAGGTTTACTACAACAGCGGAGAGTGGGGTCCTTACTATGGATTGGTGCGCGTGCAGACGCCGGATGCGAGTCAGCATCAGCAGGGCGTTTGGGATTGATGTAGACATGGCCAGTGTGTAGGTTGGGTTGCCCCGGACTTGATCGGGGGGTAACCCAACTGCCTTTTGGCAGACATGCGAAATTGCTGGGTTACGCTGCGCTAACCCAGCCTACGAGAGATATCTTTGCCTAGCATGAGCTCTCGTGACGGATGCGTGAATCACGAGAACATCGCAAGCGTTTCGCATCGCATTTCTCGCGTACTGGAAAATTGCATCGCACTGCACCAAGTGTACGTCGCGTGAAATCGCAAAAATAAATTGACTGGCGGTATTTTCTTGCACTACAAGATTGCGGCGTCTTCGCAATGAAGACGTTTTGTGTGTGGGGCAATTTCGAGTGACGTTCCTATCTTTCAACCTTTTGAATAAGGCAAGGAGAAAGTCATGCTTAGTGCTTCCCAAGATCAGATCAAGAGCTGGCGCAACAGTGCCGATGCCACCAGCCCGGCCGGCCCGCTCTTCGTCAGCGGCAGGTTTGCCGAGTCGGACATCGTTTCCAGCACCAACATCGTAACCGCCTACGCGGTTTGTTCTGGCCGTTGCGGTACGATTTGCAGCGGTTCGTCTCACGCCGAGTGCTGCTGAGCGAACGTGGCGTCATTCGCCATCGCTGAGAATTTCATCGCTTCACTGGGTTGCCTGTTTGCGCCGTCATTGGGCAGGCTGGCAACCCAGCTCATCCTCATTCCCGAGCTTTCGTCCGGCGAGCGCGAGGTGATCCTGGGGCAAACCCGGGACTCGCTGAGCAAAGCGCTGCACGCCAAGCTGACTCGCCTGCTGCTACTCGAATTGAATGCAGCGCGCGTCGAGGAGCGCCTGGAAGGCGCGGATGGGGCAGAGCGGTGGAACGATTTTATCGAGGCCTCCTCGCAACGCGAGTTCTGGCACGAGCTGACCGAGCACTATCCCTCGCTGATGCAGCGAGTGGAAAGTCTGATCGAGCATCGTTGCACCGCCTCGCATCTTTTCGCCAAGCGCTGGGCAAGCGATCGCGCCAGCCTTTCATCGCTGTGCGGCATGCCCGTCGGCGAATTGCAGGAGCTGAGTTTCGGCGCCGGCGACAGTCATCGCGGCGGCCTCACCGTGGCCTTGTTGCGTTGTAGCGGCGGCCGGTTGGTCTACAAGCCGCGCTCCGTGGCGGTGGACGTGGCATTGCAGAACTTCATCGCAGGCCTGGCCCAGGCGCACGGCAGCCCGCTGAGCATCCACGTGCCGCGCGTGATCGATCGCGGCGATTACGGCTGGTCGGCCTTCGTCGAGCACGAATATGCCAACGGCGACGAAGAACTCAGCAGCTTCTACACCGGTATCGGCTACTTGCTGGCGATCATGCATCTTCTCGGCGCCAGCGACCTGCATGCGGAAAACCTGATCGCGCATCGCGGCACGCCGGTCGTGGTGGATTGCGAAACACTGTTCACGCCCAGGCCGCCGATGCCGCCTTCCGGTTTCGGCCAGGCCTTGGACAAGGCCAGTGAACTGATCAACGGCACCGTGCTGCACATCGGCCTGCTGCCGGGACGCGCACAGGCGCTGGGTTGGCGCGGCATCGATTATTCCGGTGTCGGCCTGTTGCCGGGCGAGCAGCCGATGATGTCGCAACCGGTCATTCTCAACGCTGGTACGGATGAAGCTTGCCTTGGCTCCGCGCTGTTTCCCGTACCGATCGCGAAGAACCATCCGAGCCCCGAGCCTGCACTCGCCACCTACTGGCCCAAAGCACTGGAGGGTTTCGAGCGGCTCACCGACACCTTGCGCCGGCTCGACGAAGCCGGCGAACTGCAGCATCTTCTGCGCGGCTTCGACGATTGCCGCGTTCGCGTGGTAGTGCGGCCAACCGAAGCCTATGCCGAACTCGGCCGCATGCTGTGGCACCCCGTATCGCTGCACAACGAAGCGCAAGCCAAGCAACGCGCACGCGACCTGATGGCCAAGATGGCCACCAACATCGTGCTCGCGCCGGGCGATCCCGCGGTGATCGAAAGCGAGCTCGAAGATCTGCTGGTCGGCGACATTCCGTTTTTCAGCACCCTGGTGCACGACGGCCAATTGCACGGCTCACGCGGAGTTCGCTGGCTGCCGCCCGGACATCTGGCACACGCTGCATTACGAAACTGGCGCGCTTCCGACTTTGCGTTCGAGCGCAACGTGATCCGCGCCACCATGGTCAGCGCCTACCTCAACGATGGCTGGACCTCGCTGGGCACCACGCTGAAGCCATCCGCCATTCAACATGGCGACCTGGATGCACGTCGCCGCAAACACGCTGCGCACATCGTGCAAGAACTGGTGAGCAACGCCATTCGCGGGGAAGACGGCAGTGTGGCCTGGGTGGCACCGGTGCTGGATGTCACCGGCTGGTCGGTGCAACCGTTGGCGGCGGATCTGTACGGCGGCCTTTCCGGCGTCGCCTTGCTGGCCGCCGCCTACGTGCGCGAAATGCACGCGGGCCGTGCCGATCCCGTGGCGGGCATCGAAGTGCTTTCGCGCGACATCCAACACACCTTGTGGCTGGCCGAAACTCGCCTGGCCAGCATGGTGCACGGTGACATCAAAGTCCGGCCGCCGGCGCCGGGTGCCTACATCGGGCTGGGTGGGCAAATCTGGACCCTGCTGATGCTTGCGCAATGGGATGGTCACCGCGGTGACGAACTGCCGCGCGCCAAGGCCATGGCAGACGGCATCCTGGATGCTGCCGCGGCCGACGACATGCACGAAATGCTGACCGGCAAAGCGGGCGCCATTCCCGCCTTGCTGCTGTTGGCCAGGCAAAGCGGCGAATCGCATTACCTCGATATTGCCGCGCAACTCGGGCACCAGCTATGCGACGTGGCTCACCGTGAAGGCGACCGCGTCTGGTGGGTACACACGGAGCGGGCACCCACCGGACTGGGCGGTTTTTCGCATGGCGTAACCGGCATCGGCTGGGCGCTGAGCAAACTGGCGCGCGCCACCGGAGAGCAGCGCTTCGAACAGATGGCGCAGGCAGCGTTTTGTTTCGAAGACGCCACCTTCGATGAAGACGAGCAGGGCTGGACCGACCTGCGCGATCTCGGCGGCCCCAAAACCTCATCCGTGTGGTGCCACGGTTCCGTCGGCATCGGCCTGGCGCATCTCGACCTCGATCCCGGCATGCAACACCCGCGCACCCGCACCTTGCTGCAACGCGCCGCGCATTCCACCGCCAACCACGGCCTGGGCTGGAATCACTGCCTGTGCCACGGCGACCTGGGTGCCTGGGAATTGCTGGGTCAGGCGATCGCAGCCGGCGTTGCACCGCAGGGCATGACGCGCGACGGCATGCAGGCGTACCTGTTCAGCAGCCTGGAACAACACGGCCCCTACTGCGGCATGACCAGCGGCGTTTTCGTGCCCGGCCTGATGCCCGGCCTGGGCGGCGTTGCCTACCAGTTGCTGCGCATGCACCCGGAAAGCCACTTGCCATCTGTCTTGGTGCCAAGCACGCAGTGATTCCGATCAAGCCCCTCTCCCCTTTGGGGAGAGGGGTTGGGGTGAGGGGGCACTCGGAGTGCAACTTCAAAGACTTGCCACAAACTCACCTTCAACGAGCCAAAATCGTTAACCACACCACCTGCGCTTTCGTTACGGCCGGCTAACAACTCAAAGCGCACATTGAATGTCCACCCGGCAAAAGCGTGCCCACCCAACCCTGCCACGTGGTCGAGGCCTTTCATGAACAACCAAGGCACACCCCATACTCATTCGCCCTGGCGCCTCAGCACCTGGTCGGAATATTTCGTCCGCTTCATGCATCCGGCAACCGGCACGCAGCACCCTGAGCACATCACCCGTCGTCAGCAACTATTGGCCGAGCAGGATCGCAAACGCCAGGAGCGCCGCGCCCATGTGTTGGAATTGCTCAACGAGGTGAAGGAAAAGAATCATCCTCACCCGAAAGGGCCGATGCTGCCCTGAGCGACGGCTGGCCGATTCTTTGCGAACCGAACCCACTTATCTCCCTCCCCTGTGAGCGGGGGAGGGTGGGGCAAGGGAATTATTTCGACGACTCCTGCGCCCGATAGCGCTTGGACTGCTTCGCCGAAACCTTCATCGCCATCCTGTCCGGCATCAACTTGAACAAGCTCTTCACCGTGCGATTGAAACGCCCGGTGACGTAAACCGCATCGCCGCGTTCCACTGCATCGATGCCTTCCTGCACCACCTGTTCCGCCGTTTGCCACATGAAATCCGGCAGCTTGTTCATCATCGAGCGCGTGCCGGTGACATCGTGAAACTCCGACTTGGTAAAGCCCGGGCACAACGCACACGCATGCACGCCCACGGCGCTGCCTTCCAACGCCAGCGATTGCGAAAACTTGATCATGTACGCCTTGCTGGCCGCATACAGCGTATGTCCCGCCGTACCCGGCACGTGTCCGGCCAATGAAGCCACGTTGATGATTCGCCCGTAACGGCGTTCGCGCATGCCGCGGATCAAACGCCAGGCCAGTTCGGTCGGCGCGGTCATCAGCACGCGGATAAAGTCGGCATGCACCGGCCAGTCCACCTGATCGAAACGCCCCGGCACGCCATAGCCGGCATTGTTGATCAGCCAATCCACCTGCAAACCGCGTTCGCTCAGCGTCTGGCAAAGCTGTTCCACTGCGTGCGGTTCGGCCAGGTCGTTGGTGATCACGCTGGCGTTGATGCCGTGCGCACTCTGCAACTGTGCTGCCAGGGTTTCCAGGCGATCGGTACGCCGCGCCGTCAACACCACATCGTGGCCGCGTGCCGCTAGCGCTCGCGCGAATGCCTCGCCGATACCGGCAGAAGCCCCCGTGATCAGGCTGAGCGGACGTGCTTGAGTCATGCGGCGGTTTCCTTAGATCGAGTGAAATGAATAAATGCGGCAACGCGCATTGCTGTCCGCTGCGCACGCTGGTTAAGCTTGCCAGCTTTCGTTTTGCAGCGGACGCACTCATGCGCAAGAAACTCGTCGCCGGTAACTGGAAAATGCACGGCAGCCGCTCGATGGCCGAAGCCCTGGTGCACGACATCGTGCAAGCCAAGCCGGCCGATGTGGATGTACTGGTCTGCCCGCCGTTTCCCTACCTGGCCACCCTCGCTGCGGCGCACGCCGGCTCCGGCCTGGCCTTCGGTGCCCAGGATGTGAGCGAGCACGAAGGGCAGGGTGCCTACACCGGCGAAGTGGCCGCCGCCATGGTGGCCGATGTCGGCGCCCAATGGACCCTGGTGGGTCACTCCGAGCGCCGCCAGTACCACCGCGAAAGCAACGAACAGGTGGCGCGCAAGTTCGCCGCCGCCCGCGCGGCCGGCCTCACCCCCATCCTGTGCGTGGGCGAGACCCTGGCCCAGCGCGAAGCCGGCGAAACCGAGGCCGTGATCGCCGCCCAGCTGCAGGCCGTGATCGCGCTGAACGGCATAGCCAGCTTCGACACCGCCGTGGTGGCCTACGAACCGGTCTGGGCCATCGGCACCGGCCACACCGCCACCCCGCAGCAGGCACAGGACGTGCATGCATTCATCCGTAGCCAACTCGCCCAGGGGGATGCTATGATTGCCCGTCTGACTCGGCTGCTTTACGGCGGCAGCGTCAAAGCGGCCAATGCTGCAGAGCTTTTTGCGCAGCCGGACGTGGATGGGGGCCTGATCGGAGGCGCGGCATTGATCGCTGCCGACTTCATCGCCATCTGCCACGCCGCCCACTGAGCGACACCAGACCCTACGCGAGACACCATGTTCGTCATCTTCAGCGTGTTCTACATTCTGATCGCTGCCGCGATGATCGTGCTGATCCTCATGCAGCGCGGCGCAGGCGCCGATGCAGGTTCCGGCTTTGGTGCCGGCGCCTCCGCCACGGTGTTCGGCGCACGTGGCTCCGCCAACTTCCTTTCGCGCTCCACCGCCGTGCTTGCCGCGCTGTTCTTTGCGCTCAGCATCGGCATGGGCATGTATTTGAAGATGAACGGCGGTACCATCCGCGCCCAGCAGGCCAACAACGATCTGGGCGTCATGGCAAGTCTTGGCAACAAGCCCGCCGCAGCGCAGAATGCGCAGCCCGCTGCTCCGGCCCAGCCGCAAGCAGCAACCCCGGCGCCCACCGCTCCGGCCGCAGGCAACGGCGACGTGCCAGCAGCCCAGCCGGCTCCGGCAGCAAAACAGGGTGAAGTACCGGCAGCCACGGCTCCGGCAGCGGCATCCAGCAAGCACTAAAAGCAAGACACCTGCCCAGGTGGCGGAATTGGTAGACGCACTACCTTGAGGTGGTAGCGACGCAAGTCGTGGGGGTTCGAGTCCCCCCTTGGGCACCAACAACAGCTTCAGGATTCCCACCAAAGGAATCCCGCAGCAAAAAAGAAACCCGCCATCAGGCGGGTTTTTTTATGCAAGAAAAAACCAAAGCAACCACCCCTCAACACCATCTCGCCGCCCCTTTACCGCCCCCCGTACCCGTCACCCCAGCGAAAGCTGGGGTCCAGCGACTTTGCTGCGGCAACGCGCGGCGTTAGAGCTGATGCAGCTCCTCTGCCACCAAGAGGACAACCATCCCCCTACGCCTCAACATCCTTCTCCTTCTCAACAACCCGAAGACTCCGCCGCAGCTTCTGAATCCGCCGATTCGCCTCCTGCGCGCTGCTTTGCCCCATCTCGACCAACAACGCCACACCCCACAACGCATCGGCCAAGCCGACCGGGTGACTTTCTCCATCCTGCGATAGCAATTCGGAGAGGCTTTGCGCGATACCGCGCGCGCTGCCAAGCAGCAGATCCGCGTCATCCAGCAGGCTCATCGGCTGGCAAACGGGTGCGGCGTAATAACTGGTATTGAGGCTGATCCAGGCTCCGGGTGCGCGTCGTTTCATCATTCGCTCCTTGCGATGCGGAAAGCCGCCGCTCGCAGAAGCGCGGGCGGCGGACGTGCCGGGGTGACAAACCGGAGCTACGTTACCGGCCAGGCAAAAGCCTGCCCGACACGCCCGCCATAAGCTCGGGAGCGTGTTTGCGCATAGAAAAAGCGCCGGTGGGCGCTTTTGCGCCGTAGCTTCGGGTTGTCACACCCGGTCGCTGATTTGGCAGCGACTAGATCAAACTAAAACTCGACCTGCGTTAGGTCAAGCGGATTGCTGTTATTTGAAGGGCTCAATTTCGAAGATGCGTATATGACCGGGGCATGGCATCGTATAGAAAAGTGTTCCGACCCGTTATTTCGACCAGTTATTTCCAGATCCTGCAAGAATAAAAGGGGGACACCATGGCAATTGCTGATGCTTTGATGCTTGATCTAGAGGATCGTGATTGGCTTAGGCAAACGATCGAGCAGCGTAAGCAATTTGGTGGCGGAGACCACTTTCCACGCCATCTCTACAGGTACATAGCTCCAGATACGGATGCTACGCGAGCCAAGCTGGAGGACGCATTAGTTAACTCACGGTTATATCTCTGTAGCCGCACGCAATTCAACGACCCCTTTGACTCCCGTCTAGAATGGCTGCAGCCTGGAGACGAGGAAGTGCGCAGGTTTATCCGTGGCGCAGGGTTTCGACTTGGTATACCTGAGCATCAAGCCGACCAGTTCGCGGATAACTTTCTGGCCGCACCGCAGGACTGGCCTCGACTGAATGAAATACTCAATGGCACGCTGGATAGGCTTGGTCTTTCGTGCTTTTCCGAAACACCTAGCGATATGTTGATGTGGTCGCACTACGGGACGAGTCACAGAGGCGTTGCAGTTGAGTACCAAGCATTCAACCGGGATGCAGGGCAAGCAATGAAGCTCTTTCCCGTGGTCTACGGGAAAGATTTTCCCGCGATGTTGCTCAACGCGGAGCATTCGGATCGTCAAGTGTTTCGCAGTGTAATGTACAAAGCCAGATGCTGGGGGTATGAGCTGGAATGGCGTGTCGTTAAACCGGATGCGGCGCGCACACATGTGGAACTGGACAGTGCGCGCGTGTTGTCGATTTATTTGGGGTGCAAAGTTGAAGCGAAGACGTTAGGTCTGATTCGTGAATTGCTGATTGCGCGAAAAGCTCGTGGACTACCCGACGTGCAAGTGTTCCGCATGTACATGCAGAGGGACGCGTTCGCACTTGTTGCCCTTCCTTACGCGCTGAACGCCTGATATATCGCTGTTCCGATTGCGAAAAGGTTAGGCTCACCACACGTAAAAAAGGGGTCGGATTCCTTTTAAAGGAATCCGACCCCAATTCTACTTGTTCAGGGAAATGCTTTGAGCCTTTATCTGTTTCGAGGCCATGTAAGCTTCTTGTCGCGTGTTCGAAAACATAGGGGATACGTATGGTCAGTTGGTTGTCAAATATCCTTGGCTCGGCAGCGACGGCGATTTTCTTGATTGGAATATTGGTTTGGCTGTGCCGAAAATGGATAGGTGAAAGGCTGACGACTTCCATCAAGGCAGAATATGATGTGAAATTGGCACAGCTCAATAGTGATCTCCGAAAAGCTGAGGATGAACTGAAGGCGACCCAGGCCGACCTTTCTGCAAGCACTGCTGCGGTGCGCGAAGCGTCGCTCGCTGCAAGGTCGCATCGGAGTGCGTGCTTGTATGAGAAGAAGCTTTTAGCTGTAGATAACGTGTGGGATGCCGCTCGTGTATTGCGCGAGGCTGGAGCCGTTTGTGCGTTTGTATGGCGCCTCAAATTTGATGAGGCCGCGCGAGAAGCGGAGCGAAGCGCACAGTTCAGGCGAGTTTTTGAAGTGTTTGATTATGATACGACGGAACTTAATCGCCATAATGCGTCGTCTGCACAACCTTACATTTCGTCCGATGCATGGAAGTGTTTCGAGGCAATACGAGTAATAACGATGCATGGAGTTACTCGCTGGATAGTGCTGAAGACTGGTTGTTCTGAAAATGAGCTGGTGTCTGTTGAAAAAGTTATTCAGACAGTTGGGGAAATGTTCCCTGATCTGAAGGGCTATATGGAGCAATATGAAACGGCAGGCTTTGTGCAAGTCATTACAGAGCTACAGGCTCGATTACTAAACCAACTTCGTGCTGAAGTTTCTGGTAATCATGAGGACCACGATACCGTGACCCGAGCTGCCGCCATTGCGGTGGACGTTGAAATGGTGCTTGAAAAGACTCGCATGCCATCGCTTAGTGATGTGGATGCTGGCATGGTCTTGCAGGTGCCTGTCACTGCGCCGCCAATTGGAATTGCTTTGTGAGTCGAAAACGGGAGCAGGTTTGCTTTCTCTGCTCAGGAAGTGAACCTGACCCCGTTTTTCGCGGCCGTGGAAGATCGGGTTCGAAATGGTGAAAAACTGGACCCAGTTTTGATTACAGGTGGTTCTGTGAAGGGACTACGAAAAGCTTACCCAAATTACTTTCTCGACACTCAATCGTTTGTTCGGAGCATCGGGGATATCGTAGGTGCGCGAAGGGCCTAGGTAGTTAATTGAAAACGGGGTCAGGTTCATTTTATCTCTTCAGGAAGTGAACCCGGCCCCGTTTTTCCACACTCTCCCCACGGCCCTACCATCGATGGCTCATCACAGGGGGTTGTTCAATGCTCAAGGCTCAGGTCGGACACCAAGGCGAACTCATCTACGTCTGGTCTTACAACGGCTTCACCCAAGCTGGGACCATTCACTACTACGACGTCAAACGGGACAAATGGATCGTCACGGTCCTCGGTGTCGAGCTGGAGGTGGATATCTACCCGGATGGGTCTGTGCGTTCTCAGGCTAAGCATGGTGAAACGGGTATCTGGTTCCCTATGGACGACGGTCCCAAGATCGGCATCGAGGAAGGTGTGGCTCGGTTCAAGGCGCTGGCCTTCAATTATCTGGCTCTTGGTGTGGGCCATGGAAAAATTACCCTGGACCATACCTAGGGAGCTCCTAGGGTCTTAGGATAATGGAGCTGACAAACTGCGGCATCGGTACTCGGTGGATAGGGGCGCTCCTAGGGGAAGCCTTGCAACAAAAAAGGGGTCCAAAAAAGGGGTCAGATTCCTTTTAAAGGAATCTGACCCCAGCTCTACGAAAATTTGATCCGCGTTAGGTCACGCGGGTTGCTGTTATTTGAAGGGTTTGATTCTGCAGATGCGTGCATGATCAAGTTGCAGTCTCGTACAGAAAAGTGCTCTGACCCCTTCGGCCGCAATGTCATCCTTGGATTTCATGAGGCCGAAGAAATGAAGTCACCCATGTTTAAGCTGTCAATCCCAATCGCTCTACGGTCTGTATACGCCATAGTTTCCGTCGTAGGCGCGCATTTCGGATGGTGGAACTCGATTGTGAAAAAGTAACTATCGACTTGTATGAAATGGTCTTAGTCATAGCGCAATGGTTAGTCGGCGCAGCAAAGACAAAGTCAAACCAGAAGTTAGAGCATACGAATGAAACCAGTCTTTTTCCTCCAAGTGGCTCAATTTCGCTTTTACTGGTCATGCAGGAAAGTTGTCGAAAACTTTCGGTTTTGGTTGAGAACCAAAAACTATCGTTTTGTTAAAGGCTTTAAAAGTGGGGTAAGTGACTCTCGGTCTCTATCGGCTCTATTGTCGGTAGCAAAGGGGGCGTTCCTGATGGCGCTAATCGCCAGTGTTGTGATAACGGCAGTAGATCCGTACGTAAGTCATTACCTGAAAAATCTAGAGTCAATCAAATCCCTTGGCTTGGTAATGCCTTCCAGTTCTGATTACGTTACGTTCCTTGCCGCTATTGGCAGCATTGGTGGCGTATTCATCGGTCTGTACTACGCAGCCATAGCGTCTGTTGGCGGTGCCATCTATGCACATGTTCCTAATGATTTACGAAATCTTTTGGCACAAGAACGGTATGGAAATCTATACATTCGCTTACTATCGTTTCTTACAGTTCTATGCCTACTGCTGATTGCTTTGAGGCTTTCGGGGTTAAGGGTTAATCACACCGCAATCTTAGTCGTGGCAATTTCGGCTGGATTCGGCGTTTTTGCTTTCGTTCGACTCGGTCAGCGGGTATTTAATTTATTTGATCCTACGAAGCTCTCCTCTCACATATTTGAGGAACTTCGAGATGCATTGCGCTTGGTAGTTGCTGATGGCTATAGATGGCAGGACCCATCATTTCAGTACCACGCTTATAAGCAAGCAAGTAGAACATTGGAAACTTTGGAAACGCTGGTTGATATGACGGCAAAGGAGGCTCACCTGAATGGTGCGCCGATGGTAGATCTGATTAAAGATACTACCAAGTTCGCTGTATTCTATTGCTTAGAGAAACGCAAGATTCCTACGGATAGTAAATGGTTTGAACAGGTATACATACATCAGGATTGGTATCGAACAGGGGATCACCATTTATCAATCGCTATTGAAACGGGGACCACTATAAGTCCCGATTCGAAGGGTGATAGGCAATGGTTGGATGATAGGCTTCATAAAATTATTGATGAATGTCTGAAGGCTAATGCGGCTGCTGGTAGATGGGCGAACGTTATTTCGGTTATCGAGCACGTACAGTTTTACGCAAAGATTTTAGTTCGAGCAGGCTGCATCGAAGTTGGATTTGAAAGAATTAGGAGCGTCGCCGAACTGATGGTCGATGCCTTAGTGGCGGCCCCAGCTAGTGGCCTTGACTCGCAGCAAACTCGATTAAAGTTAGCTGTCTCTGATTCTATTGCGGCGCTACCGATATCTTTTGCATTGGAGGTTCGTCAGCGCATACAGGCGCTTAGTCGCAGAGATATTGTTGATAGGTTGGGGGAGATTGACTGGTATAGTGCGGCTTCCTTGTATAGGCAAGGCTTTGCTGCGTATTCAGTAGAACAATTGGAGTGGCTTGCACCAAGGCTCGCTTTTGAGGATGCCATAGAAGGTGAAGTCGTGACGCCGATTTGGTATCAGGCTGATTTGGTTATGAGGCCCGAGTCAGAAGCGTTTGTAAAAAGTGTTGCAGTATTAGTCGATCAAGCCGGAGATCTTTATAGTCGTCTTATTTCCAAGCTAAACAATGATCAGTCTCGTTGGTTGGCCGCTGCTTTTAGTAGTCGTCAATGGGAATATTGGAATAAGGTGGAGCGCCAAAGTCTGGTTTGGACTAATGCTTGGAATGAGGTTATTCGCGAACGTAAGCTTACGGGGTTACCTTGGCCAGAATTTGATATCAATGAGGTGAACGCTCGCCTTGTGTCTGCCAAGAATGCCACTATTGAACTTATGGCGAAGCAAATATGCGACCTTGCATTTGAAGAAAGGCCCGAAAGCCTCCCTGACTATTGTGGACAATTTCTTCTGATGACGGGAGAGGCATCTTTGCGAGCATTGATTAGCTCGAATTCACCGCTTTTTAGTCGTCTATTTCGTAATTATTTTTATGGATGCCTATTGCGATTCGATAAGTTAAGGCCGGCTAACGGCCAAGGGAAGCGTTTTGTGCAGCAGATCAAGATTGCGGCTTCTGCACTTTTTGACTTAATGGACATCAGTGGCTACGCACTCTTGCATTCTCAACTGCATGATGACGATAAGCTATGGGCAGTGGTGAGAACGACATGGGATGACTACTTGAAGGTGGAAAGTAGCGATGAGTCTCGTGTTGGATGGTTGTGCGCGCTAGTTGGCGTCTCGGAATCGGGTTTGGGTAGGCTTCCTAGAGATATATTGCGGACTACTTGGAGAAGATTGGTTGATCAGAATCTTGATCTTCGCTTCCCGGACGATGGTGCGCGTAGCCATCCTTGGGGCCGAAGAGATAGTAAGCACATTAAACATCCGAGTGCGCTAGTTCGGGTTATCGCCGCTGATGCGACGATGGCGCGCTACGACGGAGTAGATATTTTTGTTGCTTGCTACCTCAAAGGCCTAAAAGGGGCCGATGCCTTAGACATTCGTAGCAAACGAGAAGATTTGTTGTCGGATGTGTCCAGCGAAAGTAGCAATGAGGTGGGTGAAGGTGAATCGTCAATCTGAGCTAACGAGAAAACCGGCGTTTGTTCGGTTTTTTCGCAGCGATCAAGCGAAGTACACAGGGCCAACACTGAATGTCCATATGTTCACGGAAGATATCGTGGATTTGATGCCCTATGGCTTTCACAAAGGATCAAAGAATCGGACTGTTAAATTTGAGGGTTCAGAAGCTGAGCGCGCTCGGGCTATTCATATACTTCAAGGAATGTCCGAACACACTTATGGATTGGACGCGGATACTGTTTGCAGAGCCATTAATGACCTCGCGAAACGCATCGCATGGGAGGGTAGGGCGCTGTTTGAAATTTTGCCATGCGAAGATGGAAGCGTGTTTCTTCATAGCGTCACTTCCCGGCGTATGGTCAGGATTTTTGGGTTGGCCGTTCAATTTGTTCCTCGTAAGGATCGCGCACTCTGGGGTGGTCCAAGGTTTCGGCGGGCAGTTGGCTCGTCCTTGTGGAATGTGGACATTCCGCGCTGCCTAGGGGGGCGTAGGAGTTATCTAAGAACGCTTAAAAGACTTGAACGTTTTGATGGTTTCGGTCCTGCTTTTTTCCAGAAAGATATGCAGTCTGGTCTAATCGAAGCAAGATTTGATCACCGAAAGTACAATCGGATGATTAGCATTTTTAAGTCTATCGTGACGTATCAGTGGGGATGGAACTATAGAGATTGGTCTATGGACAATTCGACCGAGTTCTTTGACGTCTACCGCCGTCTAAGGGAGGAGAGAGCAAAGGTGATGTTTAGAGACCATATTATTGGTGAGATAAACAAGCTTTTTTCGCGGTTGAGCATCCATTGCGTTTTGTCCGTAGATGGGCTTTTAACCTTGTCGGAAGTAGATGCTTTAGAGAAGAATCTGATCTCTGGTGAACTTAGCTTTTCGGATTTGCTCGATCGCGTTTCGAAGACCTAAGAGCACTAGCAAAAAGGGGTCAGATTGGATGGGTTCACGTTCTCCACTCAGGAAATGAATCTGGCCCCGCTTTTGAGGTGTCCATGTACGGCTACAGCGATTGGCCGCCAGTGCCTCATGACCACCCCTAGGGAGACGGCAACGACAACGTAGATAACAGTCATGCGAAACATGCACGACTGCGGGTGTTGCCAGTTATCTCGCTCTCCACGCTTGAACGAACGGCCAGGCAGCCAAAAGCGGCTGCACTTTACTTGACGCCAATCACCATGGAATCCGGACCAAGCAGCGGTTCGACGCGCATGTCGCGAAAACCGGCGTTCTTCATCCATTGGCAACAATCGGCGCCGGTATAGTCGAAGCCACCGGGTGTTTCGATGAGCATATTCAGGCTCATCAAAAGGCCAAAGGCGTTTTTCTTGCGATCATCGTCGATGATCGCGTCGTAGACGATCAGGGACCCGCCGGGCGGAAGGGCATCGTGACACTTCGCCAGTAGCGCTTTCTTTTGTTCGAGATCCCAGTCATGAAGGATGTGCCCCATGATCAGCACATCCGCCGTTGGGCATGGGTCTTTGAAGAAGTCGCCCGGATAGAAACGCAGCCTATCCTGAAGCCCATGCGATGCCACGTAGTCTTCAAAGACGGGCGCGACCACGGGCAGGTCGAAGCCACCGCCGCTCAAGTGCGGGTGAGCAAGTGCAATCTGCACCGGACAGGCGCCTTGAGCTGCACCGATATCGATGAACGTGCGGTAGTCCTTCCACGGGAATTTTTCCGCGATAGCCTTCGCTGCCCCTAGGCTGACGCCCGTCATCGCCTGAAGAAAACTGCGCAACGATGCTTCGTCGCGATAAAGCTCATCAAAGGGAGATCCTTCGTGCTTTGCCTCATTCATCGGCTCGCCGGTGCGAAGCGCTTCGGTCAGTGAGCCCCACTTGGCATAGAGACGCGCACTCACCATTTCCAGCAGACCGCCGACGTAGCTTGGTTTCGCCTTGTCGAGAAAAAGATCGGCATCTGGTGCGTTTCGATACGTTTCGCCATCACGTTCAATGGCTCCCAGGGCAACCAGAGCGTCTAAAAAATCGCGTGACGATCTCGAATGCAAACCGATGGTCGCCTCGAGTTGCTTCGCGGTGCCGCCGCCCACCAGATGGGTAAACACACCAAGATCAACGGCGGAAAGCATGGTCCTGGAAGCCCAGAAACCCATGCCAAGCTGAAGAAGCCGGTCAGGCGTGAGTTCGGGCACTGCCGTGGAATCGTTGACCGGCGCTGCGTGAGAAGCATTCTGCACGTGCTGCATAAGCCCTCCAGGATCGCTGCAAAGCGCCAATCCCTGGACGGGGATGCTATCCGGTGCACGGGTATTGTCGTGCAACGATTAATCTAGCACGGCCCATTACCGCAAGAAACATGATTTACGAGGTTCTAACAAAAGGGGCGGATTCCTTTTAAAGGAATCCAACCCCAATTCTGCGATTTCGGCGAAAATTGTTTCGGCCCCTTATTGAGTGGGGCCGCTTTCGACCCGTGGCGGACATCGTCGCATTGCCGAAGGGTCGCACGGAGGTCGACAGTGAAGTACGCAGATGGTCAGCGGGTTCTCGCGGGAGACGTAGTCGAGATTGATGGTCGGTATCATGGAGTAGTGATCGCGGCCATCGATGACAAAAGCTATTTGCCAGGTGGCGAGGATTGGGAATACCTAGGCACCGGCGCAATGATCGATACGGATTTCGGCGGGCTTGTGCACTACCCAGAAGACAACGAAGAACTGGTCCTAGTTCGTCGGGCCGATTAACAAGGACCTTAAGGTCTGCTCCCGACCCATAGCGGATCTTTCGATAGATTTGACGTAATCTGTTCCGGGGATATGGGCGGATTGCCAGGGGATTGCATGTTTGAGTTATTTGAGCCGGTTCGCTTTGACCATAAAGCGCCTCGGTGGGCCAAAAGGGTGCCCAAATACCCTCTGATCTTTGGTCACTCTGCCTTTGGCCACCTATTTGTCTGCAGCGAAGCGCAGTCAAATTTGGCTGTGATCGCCACTGAGCGACCTGAATTCATTGAGCTCAAGCTAGATTCGGTGCAGGCATTCAAGGACGACTTCCTAAAGAACGAAGGTGTGCTGAACGACTTCTTTGGTGTCGCTCGCTACGAGCAGTTAGTTAAACGCATTGGGGAGCTCTCGGAGGCCGAGTGTTATTTCCCCGTCCCTTATCCAGCCTCGGGCGGCTCTGGCGCCAAGGATAGCTACCAGAAGGGAAACATTTGGGTACACCTCGACCTCTATGGGCAGGTGATTGGCCTATAGCGGGGCGCCCGCCTCCGAGCCAGACCAGACATTGCTGTTTAATGATCGAAGGGACACGTGCTTGATGAAAACTTGGCAGGTTTTAGGTCGTGGAGACGGATTCGTCCATGGCGAAAGTGTCCTAGGATTTGATCTGAGCGGTTTCGTCGTAGCGAAAAGCCCCTACGAAGCGCTTGAGAAGGCGATCGCAATCGCTAAGCGTGACTGGCGTGAGATTTCTCAGGCGGAGAAGAAGGAATTTCCTCGGCCGGTCATCAACGCTGAGGAGGTCGTCGATGTCACAGGCAGACTAATCATCGAAGAAGACAGGATCGAATTGTATTGGGATGAGCCGGCGGACACCTGACTAACTTACGAACGTCCGCTTCCGCAACCTGGAATGGACATAGGTGAATCAAGAATGGGGGAGTAATGATTCAGACCACGATGGCACTCTTAATAATTCTGCTATTTCCAGTTGTCGGCGCCTATATGTATTCAGTTTGGAAGTTTTACAACATAGTGACTGCAGAGAAGCCCGGCTGGATACAAAAGAGAGGTCCCATAAGCTTTCTATATGATGGGATGCCTCGGATTGGTGATCCCAATGTTTCTATGGCGCTTATAAGAACCGCCTATAGCAAGCGTATACACGAACTGACCACGCCTATGGCCGTTGTATACGCGTATTGGATTCGCGCATTGCTTCCGATTAGCTTGGGGCTTTTTGTGTCGTTCATAACGTTGGCACGTACCATGCCCACCTGACATATCGTCAAAGTGGCTGTCTCCAACGCAATTTAGCTGAAGTGGCGGATGTCTGCTTCCGACCCGAAGCCGACATCAACGGAGAGATGTACAAATGGAAGCGAACGAGCTTCGAAAGGGAATTATCTTAATGATCAGTTCGACGAGTTTCAAAATCTCAATCTTCTCTTTAATCATTTTTCTCGCTCTATGGTCGCAATCTATCTTCGCAACGACCGCAGACAATCAGGCATTGGCAAAACTTGAGCAACAAGACCAGGCTGACCGAATGCCGGGGACCGGAAAAATCAATTGGGACGTTGTTGCCGGGAAAGACGCCGAACGCAAACGAGAGGTTGAGAAAATCCTTGCTGATGGTGGCATTCGGACGGCACGAGACTATTTCAATGCATCCATCATTTTTCAGCATGGCGAAGATCTAAAGGATATTGAGCAGGCTTATGCGTTCGCTGTCACTGCTGTGAACATGGATGATAAGAATCAACAAGCTAAACAGTTGGAGGCGGACGCTTGGGACCGAATCATGCTAAAGCGAAATCGCCCGCAATGGTACGGAACACAGTTCATTAAAGACCAAGCCACGGGCAAATATGAGATGTATCAGGCAGATGCAAGCGTGATTTCTGATGCTGAGCGACAGGGAATGGGACTCCCGACCATGAGCGAGAATCAGGCTCACCTTGACGAAATCAACAAGGCCGCCGCCAAGCATTGATTCATGGGGCCGGCGAGCGCTCGGCAACCTGGATGATGTGTCATACCCCGAGATGTCGGTCACCGATCTGAGGAGTTGCAATCAGATGGAAACGTTTCGCGACAGATACGAGCGAATGAGTAACGATGAGCTCGTCGAAATTGCTCTCACCACGGAGCTGATGCCCGAGGCTAAGGTCATTCTGATGCAAATCCTTGCAAGTCGAGGAATACCTGATCTCGCTCCGTTCAAGGCTGTCGTGGTTGAAGAGATGAAGCGCGAAGAGGAAGTGCGCGAATCGAAGATAGAGAGGCGTGCGAAGTACATCCGCCTTCGTACGTGGCTTCTTTTGGCGATGGCGGCTTTTTTCTTAGCGTTTGGTGCCTACAAAATGGTTTGGCCCGATGCCACAGATCCTAGTGGCGGCTCAACGATGATGGTCATCGGGGTTGGTGTAATGCTATTTGCATTCGTCACTAAACGCACTGCTCTATTTTGGCAGCGACACGTTCTTTACCGTCGCGCCCCTTCCAGACTGAAGGGGGAGGGCAATGAAGGTATATAAGAGTCTGGCTGCCGAAGCTCCTTTGGTCATCATTGGAGTTGAAAAGTGGTTAAAGCGCTCTTCCTGCAGCGAAAACGCAAAACATGTCGGAGCACTTTTCAAGGCCGAGAAATCGGGGGTAGCTCAACCTGGCCTCGTTTTGAATCCGTATACCGGAATGGTAGGCATCAAAGATCCAGATCGTTGATTGAGATAAGAAATCGTCCATGCCTTCTCGACCTTTGGAGCTATGACATGAAGTTAGTAAACGTGGTCGGAATCGTTGCTTCCTGCCTTCTGTTGTCGTCGTGCCTTCCGCCTGTTTATCAATCGCTGCCCGAAGGTAGTGATACCGCCGCCGTTTTTTTATCAAACAGTTCCAGCTATTCGAGTGTTGGGCAGATATACGACCATTCTGAAACGTGTTCGGGTCGAAAGTGGGTTTATGGTGGCATCGCGGGTGCACCGAAATGGATCAACGTAAAGGGCGGCGAACCGGTCACGATTTCCATCAGCGTAGGCACTGGAGCTCAACTCTCGGGGTCGAACATCGTCAATCACCTATGCACGGGGATGGCTACATTCACGCCAAGTAGCGGCCGCCGTTATATCGCAAACGTAGTCACTCGTGACGGCATTCAGCAGTGCGGCCTGGTCGTCGACGAAGTCAGCCAAGATGGGCAAGTAGTAGGAAGGGTTGGAGTAACCCAACGAATCTTTAAGTTGGCAGAGACCGAACACTCATCGTGGTGTAAGGCGCTCTAAGGTAGTTTCCTGTTCCAAACGGAAACGGGCTCAGGTTCACTTTCTTCGCTGAGGAAGTGAACCTGGGCCCTTTTTGTTTCCTAATCCATATTGTTGGGCTGCTGTCTTGCCGCAGCTCGCGCTCGTGCCTTCTCTTCGGGCGACTTGATTCGTAATTCATCTCTAGTCACAACCCACAGGGCGCAAAACATTCCGAGGCCTTGCACCGACCACAGTAGCCATCCGGTTAGATGCAGGTTGTCGCCGACATAGTTAGCGGCAAACATAGTAAAGGCCGCCAAGGTATATCGGATCAGAAACGTTGCCGGGTCGCGCCAGCTTTCCCACCGCCATGGCCATAAGCGGTCTTTCTTGAATGACCGAAGCAAGCTCTTGAACGCAGCAAGCCAAAGCAAGCCGGAGAAGACTAAAAGGCAAATCTTGATCCAGGTGAGCTGTGAAAGCGGCGCGTTCATTGCGCCGCTTGGATAGAGCGCGAATGCAAGCCCTGCGGCCACAAGCGCAAAGGTTAGATACATACCCGCCCCTTTTTTGGACTTCGGTCCTGCGCGCGATGTTACTGCCAAATTGCAACGCAGCCCCTGTGTCGGAGGGCCTTGTTACTTATGGGGGGGCGATTGAGAGCGGGCACGATTAGTACCTTGATTTTCCCGAGTTTTGACGGCGCGAATGTCCAATCAGGATACCTGATTCCCTGGCCCATTGATTTATCCACAATAGTATGGATAAAGGCGTTTGGTGCGAACGGCTACTCAGGGAAACACTGCCGGGAGTTCTATGGCGCTCTTCGCTGCGTCAATGGACGCTGCCGATGCAGGCTCGCCTGGTTTTTCAGTCGCTAGTGCCTGATTTTGCTTGACGAAAGGACGCATCCGCTCCTCATATCGGGCGAAGGCTTCGCGGTAATTCATTGGCTGCTTGGCAAGTTCGTTGGCCAGGACAAAGGCCCCGACCAGAGCCAAACTCGTTCCTTGCCCAGATAGAGGTGATGCACAATAGGCGGCATCGCCTACCAACGCTATTCGCCCTTTCGTCCAATGAGGCATCTGTATCTGGGCTGCCACTTCGGTATAGAAGTCGTCCGCGTGCCACATGGCTTCTAGAAGCCTTGGTGTCTCACCGCCGAGATGGGACAGTCGGGCTGCTACGCGTCGCTTTTGCGACGAAATATCAAGAGGGCCTTGCTCTATATCCCCCTCACCAAAGCCCAAGGTCACTCGCAGTTCCCGATTATTTCGCACGGGATAAACCCCATATCCCGCCTGACTATCGCGCAACCATATCTGCCAGTTGTCCAGGCCGAGAAAATTGTCAGTGCTGAAGATGGCAATCTGCATTTTCAGTGACGTCAGATACGGTTCTTCCGGGCCGAACGCGAGCGAGCGGACGTTCGAGTGCAAGCCGTCAGCACCAATGATCAGATCGAACACACGCGGGGCAGAGCGCTCGAAACGCACGTGCATGCCATCTGGCTGCTCGTCGATCGCACGGATCTTATCGGCAAAAACGTATTCCACCTTATCGCGCGTGTGCTCGTAGAGAATCCGAGCGAGGTCTTCACGCAGCAGTTCGATATCGCCGCTATCCAGCCGTCCGCTCGTCAACACCATGCTGGTTGAGCGATGAATCTCCGTGCCATTGCCATCAAAGACCGTCATGCCCTTCATTCGGGTGCGCGCTTGCGCAACCTTTGCACCAATACCCATGCGTTCCACCACCTCTAGGGCGGCGCCACGGATGTCCACGGCCTGGCCTCCTGACCGGAGGTGGTCGGCTTGCTCAACCAGGGTGACCTGAAACCCCGCGTGGTTAAGCCAGAAAGCCAACGCAGGCCCGGCAACACCGGCTCCGGAAATAAGTACCTTCATGCTCTAGTCTTTATCCATGTACGATGTACACAAAGCATGAGCAGACGGCCATGCTCGCACAATCTATCTAATGGGCTAAGGCAAATCCGTTGGTACAGCCAATCTGTACTAGAACAGATGCGAGAGAAACAGCGTGACTGAATCGCCTTACTTGAAGATCGCCGCGGCGCTTAGGAGACAGATCGTGGGTGGCGATCTACGCGGAGGTGACCGGTTGCCTTCCACGCGACAGTTGGCTCGGCAATGGAAGGTCGCCTTGGCCACGGCAACCAAAGCCCTGGCGGTACTTCGACATGAGGGCCTGATTGAGGCGCGGGCGCGCAGTGCCACGACCGTGGCCGTTATTGCCAAGCCGCCGTCACGCCGGCAAGTGCATGAAGCTCCCGCTTCTCAGCAACATCTGTCGCAACGCAAAATCGTCGGGGCCGCGATTGAGATCGCCGACAAAGAGGGCCTGGCTGCTCTCTCAATGCGCAGCGTAGCCGCGCGCCTGGGCGTCGCCACCATGTCGACTTACCGGTTCGTCAAGAGTAAGGAATCTTTGGTGCTGATGATGGCGGATGCCGCGTACGGCGAGTTGCCGCCGTCCCAAAAATCCGACGGAGATTGGCGAACGCAAATTGATGCCGAAGCGCGCACGCTATGGACCCTTTATCGGAAGCATCCGTGGCTGACGCACATCAACTCGCTTACGCGGCCGCTCCTCTTGCCCAATCTCATGGCGCATGCTGAGGCCGTGTTGGCTGCGCTTGACCGGTGCGGCCTGACGCAGGCAATCAGTCTACATTTGCACGTGCTGCTTTACAGCTACGTACACGGGGTGGCTATCCACATAGAGCGGGAAGCCCATGCAGAGGCCACAACCGGCTTGTCTGAGGAAGCATGGATGGAGACGCAGTCTGTGCCGCTCTCTCGCTTGATGGCTTCCGGGGCGTACCCGACTTTCACCGCGTTGATCACGAGCTTTGGCGATGGTTACGACCTGCGACTCGACGATTTCTTTGAATTCGGGTTGACGACACTGCTCGACGGCTTTGCGGTAACCATCGAGCGAAGCAAGCAGCGGTAGGGCAGGTGGCAAGAGCCACCCGGGCCATCTCACGCTGCCCCCTCGCAAAATACGCTGGCCCAATATGCAAGAAGCCCGGCTTTATGCCGGGCTCCTTGTCGTTGAAGCGGGTGAGCCGCTTCAGATCACCTGAACTTGCGACGCCTGCAGGCCCTTCTGGCCCTGGGTGACGTTGAAGGAGACCTTCTGACCCTCGGCCAGGCTCTTGAAGCCCTGGGACTGGATCTCACGGAAATGCACAAACAGGTCTTCGCCACCCTGGTCACGGCTGATAAAGCCGAAACCCTTGGCGTCGTTGAACCACTTTACAGTGCCGGTTTCTTGCTGGGGCATGATCTTTTCCTTGTTACGAGTGAAGCCGCTCAACGGCGGATTAGGCTGGTCGCAAGGAGAAAGCGGGTGCAACGGTGTAGTGCAACTAGGACCTACAGCATCGGGCGACAAATCGCGATGGCCCTTGAAACTCAGCTCGCGCACGATATACGTCATCGACCCAAATGGCAAATCGCGAGTAGCCGGGGGCGATCATCGCGGCCAAATGCCGAGATTATTGGGGGTATCCGGCTTTCGGGGCATCAAGCCCGGGGCATCACCAGCCGCGTTTAGGGGGCTTGTTGGCGACCTTCGGGTCCTGAGGGGCCTGCCCGGAATGGGAGGATTCGCGTGCGAAACGGCTTATTTTGCCGAACGCTTGGGGCTCCGCCGAGCTCAGCGAGACTTTTCCCCCCGAGTAAATAGAGTGAATGGCGGCAGCCGTCAGGGGTTTGGTGGTGTCGCTCATTTGATGGCCAACAGGATAGGAGAGAGGGCCCACTCTACTCTCTATTCACGGGTCGCAGGCACGAGCCATGCCGATTGGACCACCAAGGCAGGCCAATTTGTTAAGCGGCCTGGGGTGGAGGGGCCTTATTTTACGGATGCTTGAAAACCAGGGCAGTCCCCGCACGGGGGGGCAATGGAACGGCGCCAGAGCTTCAGCGGCGAGCCGAAGCGAGGGTTGACTCTAGTCGCAAAATGCGGCGAGTGGCGATTGCGTTCCCTTGCAAAGGGATACGCCAGGCGCATGCACGGTGATGGTCTTGTCCGTGCCGCTGTATCCACACACCATATAGATGTCTGCGTTTTCCGAGACGCTCCATTTGACGCCGTAGTCCGTTTCGGCCGGCATCAGCGAACCGTTATTTTGCGGGGGCTTGTCAAATAGCTCGATCTGGGCAAATGCGTGCGTGGTTTTGCCGTCAGTCAGTACAGCAGGGCATTCGAAGCGATGCGGCGAAGCGGCGCACGATGCGCCGGACAAACCCAGGATCAGAAGCGCAGCAAACCGTTTATTGGACGACATGGTATGGCTCGCCCTGGTCCACTTTTTCGTTGCGTGGCCGATTAAAAAATCGTGCGAGGCTGAGGCGGGTAGTCTGGGGCTGGGCGCCTTCCTTTCCGCTGGTCGACAACGACGATACCGTCCTTTTCACATCCGCAAAATACGGCATGGCATCCTCCTTGATGTTGCGTGGCCAGTTGTCCATTGAGCGCAGGCTAGCCTTGGTTGGAATAGCGCCTGAGCACGAGGATAAATGAAATGGGGATCAAAATCGCGGCGGTTTACGCATATCGCTGCCACTTCGGAGAGCTGTCTGCGCGCGGCACGGCCCGCTTGCGCGTATCGCAGGGCTTGGCAGTGGTGGCTTCAATCAGCTACCGATGTCGGCGCATTAACGATTACACGCGGTAACAAAAGCACTTGGCGAATTAAAGCGTGACGATTGCACGCCGGCAGCACAGTACAATGCGTACCCGATATTCCGCTACCGAGATAACGATGTCACTTCGTGCTATGTGCCTATGTGGGAAGACTTCCCTGGACCTGCACGGTAGTCCAGTCGCGCGTGCTAACTGCCATTGTTCGTCGTGCAGGAGTTTTTACGGGACGCACATCTTTTCTGCAACGGCGTGGGAGTCTGATGCGGTACGTATTAGCGATGGTTTGGGGCAGACATTCAAACATCCAGAAAAACAACTGACGAAAACGTTCTGCGACGTTTGCGGCGAAGTTGTGTTCGGCACCAATCGGCTCGGCATG
Organism: Dyella mobilis; assembly: GCF_016904945.1. Classification (GTDB taxonomy): domain Bacteria; phylum Pseudomonadota; class Gammaproteobacteria; order Xanthomonadales; family Rhodanobacteraceae; genus Dyella_B; species Dyella_B mobilis. The sequence goes on along the minus strand of NZ_JADIKF010000040.1, from coordinate 226,125 downwards.
CGTGTGGTTCCGAATGTTTTGCTCGCCCGTGCTACGGATGGGGCGCTCGAGCCGAGCTTGAGCCCGACGATGCACTTGTTCTATAGACAGCGTGTCGTTGATGTCTTGGATGATTTGCCAAAATACCTCGACGGTTGGGATGGCCCAACGTACGTATCCTAGCCGGTGGCCGCCGGGCAGGCAGGGGGCATAGGTGCGACCCACGCATCACGGCGGAAGCTGGCGCTTCCTGGAGCCTGTATGCGGATTACCAGGGGTTGTTCGGCAGCCGACTGCACGATAACTCGGTGAGTTTTGGATTCACCAAGCTTTTTTAAAATAAAGTAAGCAGGGGGGCGGGCCTGTTGCGCGACCCCATTCCAGGGGGAATACGCATGGATGACGAAATCATTGTTTTAGCTACGAGCAAAAAGAAAGCGGTGCTGTTGCTGCTCGGCGCACTGGCCTTCGTGGCGTGCGGCATTTTCAGCGTCAGGACCGGCGAAAACGCGTTGATTGGATGGGTGTGCATCCTGTTCTTCGGACTGGGCATTCCGGTTTCGATCTACATGCTCACACCCGGAGCGGGCGAGCTAAGAATCGATCGGCAAGGCATTCAGATGAAGGGTCCGTTCAAGCCCATGAAACTTGCCTGGAGCGAAGTAAACGGCTTCTACGTGGACTACGTCCGAACCGGGTATTCGCGAACGAAAATGATCGCCATAGAATTTTCGGACTCCTATAACAAGCTCCGCGCCGGGCGCCAGGTGGCGCAAGCCATGACGGGCATGCAAGGGGCATTGCCCAACAACTTCAGTCGTCCGGCCGAAGAGGTGTGTGAGCTGCTCAATAGCGCCAAGAAGAAATGGGGCTGAGTCAGCGGCGCTCGGTGCTGCTTGAGGGAGTATGCGGTGCCCTCGGGCCAACAGGTGCGAGGGTTCAGCGGGGTGCTGAGGCGAGTATCGCGCTCTAGTTGCAAAACGTGGCAGGTGGCGATTGCGTTCCCTTGCAAAGGGATGCACCGGGCGCATGCGCGGTGATGGTCTTGTTGGTGCGGCTGTATCCGCACACTATATAAATCTCTGCTTTTTTCGACACGCTCCATTTAGCGCGGTAGCCCGTTTCCGCCGGCGTCAGCGAACCGTTATTGTGGGGCGGCTTGCCCTTTGCTGGAAACGCGGTATTGCTCATCCTGATCCGCTTTTTCGTTGCGTGGCCGATAAAAACGGTTCAGAAAAAAACGGTTCCAGGTCCACTTTCTCTGCCCAGGAAGTGAGCCTGGGTCCGCTTTCCTCCGTGTTGCCTTGATCGAACTTTTGCAAGAAGGGATCCGAAGATCCCTCCCTGGGTCAACAATGCAGCCGTCAGCTTTGCAGGGCTTCGTTGTTCTTCTTGATCACGGCGGCCGTCATGAAAGACGACTTGTCTGCGTCGATTTTCACTTCCACGCACCGGCAAGCGCCTGGGGAATCCCAGCAACGAGGATCGGTATCGCAGCACATCGGGCCACCGCAAGCCAATTGATCGGTCGTTGCGCGGGTTGCGGGCTTGTCGGTGGACTGGCTGAATGCCATGGCGGAGACAGAGAGGAATGCTACGGCAAGTGCCAGGGTTGCTTTATGCATGACGTACTCCATGTAATGTGGCTGATGATAAGGCGCACCAGCCTGACGCCTTAAAAGAACTTGAAGTTCAAAAAGGGGTAGGCACGGCGCCAGGTTTACTTGCCGAGTGGAGAGGGCGAACCTCATCTCGTTTCAGTTTTTGACGAGCCGTTCTTTCGGTATCGACCATTAATTGTTTCGTGGTCGCCGTCGCCGTGAAGCCATTCTCATAGAGCGGCTCAAGCGTGTTCTCTTTGGCAACGACTTCATTGCCGGCTCCACGAGCGGCAAGTCTCTTTGCGGTCTGCTTGGCTCGCATCCTCAAGTCCAATACGTTCGGACCGGACGGGCCAGAGGGGTTCCTTCCCAGATTAAACGCCACGTTTCTCCTCCTTGGAAACGGCACTTCACGTGCACGCTGGCATCGGCGCGGTCCGTTGTTGCGCCAAACCGATCCCACTAAAACGAAGGCGTCACGCTACTTCATTTTGTGCTTGTGAAAAAGTGCGTTCCTCGAGGGGCTTGGCCAGGTGTTCGGCGACAGGGAGGGATGCGGGACAGGGAAAACGAGGCTTTGTTTCCGGTTTTGACAAAGCCTTCACATAGCCGGCGCAAGTATCCCAGGCATCCGCTTGCAGACAGGGAAGGCACTCGTTCTCCATAGGGCTGATGCACTAACGTGGAACGGGCAGCAAGGTGTTACCCCTCGGTCGTGCCAGCACGGTGCTCTTTGCACCGGAACGTTTTTTGCGCAAGCAAGAAGCGTGATGGCCGCTTGTCATCAAAGCAAACTGGAGGATATTTCTCATGAATAATGAAGATATTGAGATCGTACGTCCCTTTGCACGCATGATGGCCAACGAAGTCTCGAAGGACGAGATGGACCTGATGACCAAGAAGGGAACGTTCAACTCCATGCGCTCTGGCCACGCTATCAACGATTGGCCGGATACGCCCTGATCGTAAGTGGATTTACTTATCTGGAACTGCCATGGCAGTTCCGGATAACTAAGCCGCCGCGGTTATCCGCGGCGGTTTCGCGTAAATAGGTTGGAAAACGGAGCTGGCGCAGGTTCAACTTGCTACTCGAGAGGTGAATCCGATTCGGTTTGATCTTCAAGTGCTTGCGCAATGCCCTTATTCATCCCTTCCTGCTGACCCGGTGCATGCTTTGGCGCGAAGGCCTGGCCGGCACGCCTGAGCTGCCGCTGGATTTGCGCAGGCAGCATGCCCGCTTCGGCCAGCGTTTCGCCGGTGGTATGTCGCAACCAGTAGGTGCTCGCTTTCGCCAGCACGCCGGCGGCCTCCCAGTCATCCGCTGCGCGGCATGCCACCAGTCCACGGGCAAACAATGTCTTGACCAGTTGCGCCACACCCGACGGACTCGATTTTCGTCCGTCAAGGCGGCCCACCAAGGGTTTGCCTACCCGCATGGTTTTCGAGTCGGTCTTTGCTGCGCCTCGCACTCGCCACCAGGCAATGAGGCGGTCCATCACTGGCGTGGGCAACGGCACGGGGCGATATTTGCGTCCCTTGCCTGGTACCGCCAGTACCCAGCGCATGCCGCCTCCCTGTTGCGGTTGGGTGTAGAGCTTGTCGGTAGTCGCATGGGCCAGCTCAGTTCGCCGCAATCCGATCACCACCACCAGCCACAGGAGTGCATCGGCACGTTCGCGCGATGGTGAGGGCATGGCTGCCACTGCTTCCTGCAGATGGGTCCATGCGGCCGATGTCAGCTTTCGGGCCAACTCGACATCGGATGCGGAGACCGGCAGCGTGCTTGGTGTGGCAACGGCCGGCCATGGATCTCGTGCAACATAAGCAACAGCCGCCAACCAGCTAAACAGGCTGCGAACGACACTCAATGCATACAGCACCGAGCGGGCCGAGAGCGCTCCCTCAAACGGTCGCCACGCCACTGCGTGGCGCGGAATGTGGCGTGGCGAGCACCATTCCGCCTGCGCGACGCGGAACGGCCAGTCCTGCACGGGCGTGCGGCCCAAGCCCAACAAAAAGTCGCGATATGCGGTGCAATCCTCAACCGTAAGCTGGTCGAGTCGCTTCTTTCGCTCGTTCAGGCCGAACATCAACAGGCGCTCGGCTTCCTTACGGTACGCGCGGCGAGTCGTCGCGCCCCCGGCCCGCGCATCAAGCCATGCGTTGATCGCTGCGCGATCATCGTTTACATCGATGGGGGACGGCGTTGCGTCGTACGCTCTCGGGCACACGGGCTCGCGAACCGCCCCCAGTGGCACGATCACCGCCTCGTTCGCTTCATGCTGCGCGGGCACCGACCGGATCCGGGCTGGCAGGCTCCGTGGCGGGGACAGTACAGACGCCGGCAGCGCGCCCAAGCTGTTTGGAAACATCTGCACCCAGTGAACGAGACGAGCTCCCTTGCTCCGCCCCAATCCCGGTATGGCGCCCCACCAGTAATAGCCTCGATCGGCCATGCGCGCCACCAGCTCGCCTGCTGTCGTCACGCCGCCCTTGAGCAAGCGTGAGATCAGGTTTGCGTCGAGCCATTCGTCTAGCGTATCGGTCGGCGCAGGTTCGGTGACCAGCAGTTCCTCCAGCCACGCCAAGGTGGCGGCCTGACGTGCTATCAGCGCTGCCTGTCGACGGGTTCGGGCATCGAACGCCGAGGGATAGGCCGCACGGTATCGAGTCAGCAGTTCGTCGTCGCTGTAGAAATTGTCGGGGTCTGCCCGGGCGCGGAATTCATCCAGCGTCGGCACGTCGGCAGGAAACGATTGCGAGGTGCGATGATCGCTCAGTCGGATTCTGATCAATCGAGCGTCGCCGTATCGGCCGTGGCGCAACGCGGCGCGGCGAAACGTATCCTGTATCCACGTCATGGTGCCGGCTGCCAGACGCAGGTCATCCCCGGTCTCCAAGTACAGGTCGGCGGCGTCGCGCAACGATAAGCCATTGAGCCAGCTTCGATAAAAGGCGACGTGAGAGAGGCTGATTTTCCGTTCGGCCACTGTGTAAACCAAAACCCTGATAGTTGATGAGAGGGTTATCATCGGTTGCCGATCTAGCGCGGGCCAGTCGGCGGAGTGCCCGTCCACGTATCAGGGAATACTGCGGATTGCTCGTTGTCCATCGCCATCCCTGTGTACGTGCATCAAGGCAGGGCAGGCTCCGCTGACGTACGAATCCCGCGCTTGAACCAGGCCAGCAAAGAAAGTGCTTGACCCTGACGCCGCGTCAGGCAGGAACCTGCGCGCACCCGTTATCGGACTGAATATGAAGTCGTATACCGTCACTCAAGTCGCCCGCCGAACCGGCATAACCGTGCGCACGCTTCACCACTATGAGGCGGAGGGTCTGTTATTGCCGGCGCGGCGCAGCGAAAAGGGCTATCGGTTGTATGAGGCGGCCGAGCTGCGGCGCTTGCAGCACGTTCTCGCGCTGAAGGCGCTGGGATTTTCCCTTGCGGAAATCCGTCAATGCCTGGCCGACGCTGCGCCGAGCCTGGATGCGGTATTGCGGCAGCAGATCGTCCGATTGCGGGAGGTGATCATGCGCCAGAGCAAATTGCTTGAACGTATCGAAGCCGTGGCGAACACGGCAGAGCGTGGAGGCATGATCGACGCGGAAACACTTCTATCCAGCATCGAGGCATCCATCATGATGGAACAGTATTTTACCGACGAACAGCAAGCTTTCCTGCGCAAGCGCCGCCAGGAAATCGGCCCCGAACGAATCAAGGAAATGAAAGAAGCGTGGCGCCCGATGATTCCGGCCTTCGCCAAGGCACTAAAGGAGAAAAGAGATCCCAGGGAGGCGGATGTGCAAGCGCTCGCGCATCGCTGGCTTGACGTCGTACGCGGCATCACGCCTGCAGAGGATGCAGCGGCGAGCCAGGCCATGAAGGGCGCCTTGAACGAGGCATTGGAAAAAGAAGCTCCCACGTTGGCCAAGCGCCTGGATATCGACCTGGATGTATTTCAGTATATTTGCGCGGCGTTGAAACCCTTGCGATCGTAGCGTCGGTTCAGCGGAAAAAGCGGGGCGGGATTAATCCGGCCCCACTTTGCTCAGGTCGGAGTAACTGCCGGCACGAAGGTGGGCGTTCACGTCGCTACTCGCGGGCGAGTCGAAGCAACAGTGCTACTGGTTTGTGGCAAAGCGGCGCAAACGATCGGAAAATGCCTTGCTGGAGAAAATCCGGCCACGATCCCCACCACAAAGAAGCGCCCATGAAGTTCCTCGTAGCTACGTATGGCACTGAAGGTGACGCGCGCCCGTTTGCCGCGCTATGCCGCGGTTTGATGGACGCCGGACATGAGGCGCGACTGCTCGCCGATGCGGCCACGCTAGGCAGCGCCAACGCGCTTGGCGTGCCGACGACGGCTTTGGCGGGGGATATTCGCGGCACGCTCCATCCGGATCGCGCCATTGCCGGCGTGGTGGCCAAGGGCGGGGGCTTCAACGACACCGCACGCGCATTGGCGAAGATCGCCAACGGGAATGCCGACTCCTGGCTGCGCACCATCATTGAGGCAGGCGAAGGCTGCGATGCGATCCTGGTGGCGGGATTGGCCGCGTTCGTGGGGTTTTCCGCCGCCGAGTATCTGGGCATCACGGGCATCGGCTCGGGGATGATTCCCATCACGCCGACGGCTGCGTTTCCATCACCGTTCCTGCCGCCGCAATGGGTGCCTCGCGTGCTCAATCGCTCCAGCCAGCGCTTCGTGAACGCGATGCTCTGGAAGGCTTTCCGTGACAAGACCAATGCAGCGCGCGCGACATTCAAGCTGCCGCCACGCAAGGCCGTGTGGACGGAGCAGCCCATGGTGTATGGGATTTCGCCCCAGCTTTTGCCCGCCATCGCCGATTGGCCGGCGAATGCGCATCTGTGTGGACAATGGCAAACGCCAAGCCACAGCTGGGAACCGCCGGCCGCATTGGCGAACTTCCTCGCGCAAGGGGAAGCGCCGATCTACATCGGCTTCGGCAGCATGACCGGTTTCGATAACGCGCGTCTGCTGGATGCGCTGGCTGCGGCGACGAACGGTCGGCGCGTGCTTTTTCATGCCGGCTGGAGCGGTATCGATCCGCAAGCTCTCCCGGGCCACTTCTTCGCTATTGGCGACACGCCGCACGACTGGCTGTTTCCGCGCACCGCCGCGGTTATTCATCATGGCGGCTCCGGCACTACGCATTCCGCCGCGCGAGCGGGGGTGCCTGCCATCGTCACGCCGTTCGCTGGCGATCAATTCTTTTGGGCCGAGCGATTGCGCCTGGCAGGCGTTGCGCCGGCCGCCGTGGATGGGCGAAAGCCAAACGCCGACGCATTTGGCAGGGCGCTCGATTTTGCGGCAAAGCCTGAAGTGCGGCAGCGCGCTCACGTATTGGGCGAAACCATGCAGATGGAAAATGGCGTGGCCGAGGCTATCGTCGCACTTGAGCGCATCGTGGCGAATTGAGCTGAGTTCAGCGCGGGGGGCAGGTCTGCGGCAGCGCCAACGGCAGAATGCTGCAAGTTGGCGGTCTGCGGTTTCTTTTGCTTCGGGTGAACTACAGCGGCGCGCAGGTGACGCTCGCCTGCTTATCGGCGTCAGCGCCACAATCGCGGAAAGAGCCTGCCGTTTGCTCCCAGCCGCCATCGCCGCCGCCAATGGTTCTCCACGTAAACGTCCAGGACACGTGGAATCGGTGCGTCACATCGGTAATGGTGACGGTTTGGCCCGGTTTTCCCGTTGCGGGAAGCGGAGCGGATGGATGGAATCGCGCGCCATGTCCGCCGGCAGCGGGCGTCCCTTTTGCTGAGTCGACCGTTTCCCCGAACCTGGTTTCGACGGTGACGAGTCCCACCGCGGAACTGTCGAAATGCCTGTGGACGGCGACACCATTCGTATAGTCGACCCCGATGGGGCCGTTATTCAACGCCTCGACGATCCAATGGGACCACGTGCCATAGGCTGGCGAGCCGGGCAGCAGTTGAGTCACCTTCGAATAGCTTGCAACACGGCCGTCCACGGTATCGGCCAATGCGAAGCCTGCGGAGAAAACGCAAGCCAACGAGACTAGAACAAGGAAGACGTCCTTTCTGTCTTTCACAAACCTCTCCTTCGGTTTAATGCTCAAGCAGGTTTGGTTTCTCTGGGTTGCACGTTACTGCTTTCTTGTGGCGGAAGGATTATTGCACGGGGTTTTCTGCAAACCCTTGCAAGTGGCTTACAACTATTCGCTGCCTTGCTGCGAGGAATGGCGGTTGCCGCCATTCCTCGCGCCCATTCCCATCTTTATTGATCGCGCGCAACTTCCGCCGGCGCCGCGTCGCCGGCTTTCTGTGCCAGCGGCAGCGCATCGGTCACCAGATGCACGAGGAACCGGCCCGGCTGGTCCTGCATGATCATGTGCGCCGAATCGGCAAATACCACCAGGTGTTTGGAGGGAGCCTGGATCTTCGCGAACCACTGCTCGGTCAGCTCGTACGACGTGGTGTAGTCATGTTGGCCCACGAACACGATGACCGGGCAGCCGAAGTGCGTCACGTTGTCGAAATCGACGGCCAATAGCGGCTTGGCAAGGTACTTGAATGAAAACACCGCGCCTTTGCCGATGGCGTCGAGGTCTTCTTCGCTGTAGTCGGGCGACAGCTCTTCAGCATCGTCTTCGAACTTGTAGTCGTGGCGACCGTAGGCGAGGGCACCGTAATACATCTCCCACTTGCTGCGTATACCGATCGCCTTCAGGCCAATGCTGTTGCCGGGGTAGGGGGCAATCGATTCCAGTTCGCGCACGGCCTCGGCGTTGCCTTCCGCCTTGGCGTGTTGCAGGGCGAAGGCATAGCCCGCCTCTTCGTTGTGTCGGCCGTTCACGACCTGACCGACCGAGATATAGGCGTAAAACCAGTCAGGATGCCGTTGTGCCAGCGTCACGCCCAAGACCGTGCCCCAGGAATGGCCAAGCAGGAAAATCTTGCTCTTGCCATAACGCTGGCGGAGGTACTGCACCACTTCGGCTGCGTCGTTGGTCATGCCGTCGATGCTCATGCCCGGCGCCATCGCCTCTTCGGTATTGGCCCGATAGGTTTTGCCGGCGCCGCGCTGGTCCCATTGCACGACGGTGAAGTAGTCCTCCCACGGGGTCTGGAACGTATACGCTTCGGGCATCGCCGGCGAAGCCGGACCGCCATGCAGGAACAGCAGGATGGGATTGCGGCGATCCTTGCCGCGGATCGACAGCCACTGATCGATGCCCCCGATACGCACCTTGATTTTCTCGTCGATACCCTGGGGCGAAACGATCTTGCGATTGCTGTCCAGTATGCGCGTGACGTCGTCGCGCGACATCATGGGCGTTTTGCTTTGCGCTGATGCGGCCGTGCTGGACGCGCCGGCAGGTGCGGTGGCAGACACCGCGGCAAGGGAGGTCCCCCCTGTCATCAGCGCAAACAGGCAAAGAACAGGTACGCGAAACTTGATCAAGGAAACTCTCCTGGTGGTAAGCAAGCCATCCGCCGAGACCATGCTGCGCAGGCGATCGTTGGTGGCAGGTAGATCCGGATAACCCTGTTCGCACAGCGACAGGGCGTTGAACAGGATTTAGCAACTCACGTGCCAAGCGTAGAGTCGCGGTGGAATCCGTTCAATTCAAAGGTTTGCCGCTGTGGGTTGATCCTGGTTGCCGTCCGCGGACAAACCACGGACGTCCGGATTCGGACGCGGTGCCGGATTGTAAGGAAAGGCGAACCGATGCGGCTGGCTTTTTTTTGCGCGCCTTCCCGCTGGCGGAGCGGGGCATGTCTCACGCTACAATGTGCCCTGACGACCCACGCCTGCACGAGGCTGGTCGCCAGGCTGCAGGGAACAGGGAAGGCGGCGAACGGGGCTAGAGACGGCTTTTCAAGGAGCGGCAAGCAGCATGCATGACAGGAGCAGGGGGGCTTTGGCGGGATTCGTCAAGCGCAGTGGCGCGAAGCCTTGCGCATTGCGCCGCAGCCGGTCGGCAAGGCGGCCATCCCTTCATCGCGATATCGACCCAGGCGCCATCTTCTCTTGCTGGCACCAGCGTGCCGGGAAACCCACGCCGGGAGCCATCCGGCTGCAAAGGCAGAATCGGAAGCTGCGGCCTGCGCGTGCTCATTGGGCGTTGCCTACCCACGGCGGTAGAGACGAGAGCGGCACAGACCGCGACAACTTCAACGGATAAACGGGAATTCGGCATGGCTGCCAGATGGCGGTCGTGAAAATCAATTCAACACAGGAGTGTAGATGTGACCGTCACCATTTCGCAGAGTGATCTTGATAACACCAACGTCAAAGCGTTTTTGAGATTGATACGCTATTGCGAACATCGCAGGGAAGACGACGGCGTATATTACGTCGTATACGGAGGCGGCCGTTTCACCGATACCAAAGAGCACCCCAATATCCGGGTTTATGACAAGAGCGACATAAAAAAGAAGAACCCGCATACCCCGGCAGGTGCCTACCAGATAACGTACGGGACCTGGAGTGGAGCGAAGAAGCGAGGCGTCGTCTCCGACTTCACTCCCGCGCAGCAGGACAAATTGGCGGTATGGATCATCGCCAGCGAGGGTGCCCTGGACGATGTCGAAGCTGGAAATCTCGATGAAGCCTATAAAAAGCTGAAAGGCCAATGGTCCTCGTTGCCGGGAGCCTCGCAATCCCACATCAGCGCCGTCGACGCCAAGGCACGGTTCGACCGCTACGTCACGGAATGCGCAAAGAAGTAATCGAAACAGATGAAACGGCGACGCCTGCCGGGCGTCGCAGAAATACAGACGGCTCGTGAAGGGAAAGATCATGCGAAAACTGCATACCACGTTGACGGCGGGATTTTGCGCGCTGGCCATGGGCATCGCGCTGGCCGATCCGCCGCCGCCGCCGCTCGCCATTCATCACGTCGAGAAAAGCCTCAGCTGCGGGGATGCGCAGCTGAGCATCAAAACCGATTACGCGCTGCCGCCCGATGTGACCAGCGTGGCTTGGACCGCGCAAAGCATCACCCTGAAAAGCGCCGCTCATCCAACCCCGGTTTCGCTCGCGCTGGAAAGCAAGCCGTTGCACCTGGCCTATTATCCGCAGGGAACTGCGTTGGACAGCGTCATACTGGGCTGGACCTGCCTGAAAACGGCCAGCGGGAAGCACTATATTTTCCTGGCGTATACCTGCACCCCTAGTCCGGAGCGTCCCCAGTGCAATGCAGACGACGAATCAGGCAACTGGGACAGCATTCTGGATACTTCGGGCAAGCGCATGAGCGATAAGCAACGCGACAGCCTGGGCATCAACCGAGCGATCGGCGACCAGATCAAGCTCGAAGATACGACGGATAATTGACCAGCGCTCACGCCCAATACGGTATTTGCGATGATCAGCGGATCAGGGGAATAACCATGCGCTTGAAATGGACAGTCATCGGCATGCTGCTCGCGCTGTGTCTCTTTGCGCAGAGCCTGGCCTTTGCCGACGACGACGCGAAACCGGATGTTTTCAAGGGCACCATCGGCCAGGCAGCGGTGGTGATGAGCCTGTACGCCGAAGCGAGTTGGGGCAACTACTTTTACGAGAAGTACAAGCGCGACATCGTTTTGCGCGGTTCCGTAAAAGGCCACGATTATCAGCTTTTCGAAGGGCTGGATGACGACGGCGACCGCACCGCCAACCAGATGCAGCTGCATCGGGACGGCACTCACCTGACGGGCACTTACACCAGCGCCAAGGGCAAGACATTGCCGGTTGTGCTGGAGCTGGTGCCGTCCGGTTCCGTGCCTGAGCCGCGCCCGGATTTGAAGCTGGAGGCGGATGATGCTGGAAAGCTGCTGGCGGGCGGCGATTACAACCGCTTGCGGCTTGCCGGCCTGCAGCTGGCCCCGCAGAAAAAAGAAACTTTCGATGGCGGCTACACCATCCAGTGGTATCTGGAACCGCGCTCGGGAGAACGCCTGTTCCGCCTGGTGGCCGGCTGGCCCCAGGCAGCCATGACGGCGATCAATACCCAACTGGAAGCTGAGCAGTTTAATAACGCCTTGGCTTCACTGGGCTGCGCCGGAATGGGGCAGACTCCCAGCGAGGTCACGCTGGAACGCGTCGATAGCCAGTTTTTGAGCGCGATGATCTCCGCGTCGTGGTCTTGCGAGGGGGCTGCGCACCCCAATGCGGGCGTCTACGGCATCACCTTTGATACCCGGACCGGCCAGGAGCTGTCGCTCAACGATCTGTGGTGGCTCGGCAAGGGCGCGAAGCCAAAGAAAGACTCCGATGCGGATATGGATTACCAGGACAAGGTATTTGCGCCGACGGTCGTGCATCTGCTGACTCAGTGGCATCCCAAGGAAATGAGCAAGCCGACGGATGAGGATGCCTGCGATTACTCCGATCCCCAGGTGTGGAACCTCGTCACCTATTGGTTGACCGACGACGGGTTGGAGTTGTACCCAAGCTTCAATCACGCGCAGGAAGGGTGCCAAAGCGACACGGATTGGGCGGTTATCCCCTATGGCGTGCTGGAGAAGGCCAATCCCGCGTTGTATGGGAAGCTTGCGAAGTAGGCGGCACTGGATGGTGCTGGCGGTCCACTTTCCGGGCACGGAGAGTGAACCGATCGCCGTTTCTGCGTTTCCCCGATTTACAGCTCCCGCGTCGGGCCAAACGCTCGGTCGGTGCGGGTTCTCGCATAAAAGTGCCAGCCGTCTGCTTTCTTTACACCAATGATGTTGGCGCCTTCGATGATGTAATACTCATCCGCCTGCTGGGTGGCGATGGCGGACGGGCGAAGCGCGATAAACACGGCGTGGCCGGCGCCTTGGATCAGGTTGTAACGCGCCACGTAGGCTGCATTGCCGCCCGCGAAGAAGTTGTTGTGTTCCACCGTGAGGTTGTTGCGATCCGGGCCGTAGGCCAGGAATTGGCAGCCGGACAAGTCGGCGGTGAGGAACAGCGAATTCTGGTTCGACAGCGCGATGTTGTTGTTCTGGTTGGGCGTGGCGCCAAGGTAGAAGGCGTTGAAGTAATCCAGCAGGTCTTTCCATCCCGCCGGTTTCAACAGATTGCCACCGCCGCCCGCGCCAGCGTCTTCGAAGCGGAAACTGCCATTGCCCGTCGCCAACGCGCCGGCCGCGCCGATATAGCTGGCGGTGGGGGTGACGAACCGGTGCGTCATGATCCAGGTTTGCGGAGAACCCGAAAAATCGCTCGTTACGCTCATGGTCGTTCCTTTGCGTCAAAAGAGAACTGGATCATTGGTCGGGTACGTGCCGGCCGACCCCAAACGGAGCAAGCCTGGGGTCGTCGACGTTGCGAGTAAGAGCGCCAAAAGCCTGGCATGCACGTGCCTCCCCCGATACGTGCGGCAACGGGAAGTCTAGGGCCTGTTAGCACTATTTTCGAGACCCGGCCCGAAGGGTTGCCGTTGAGTGGCCGCCATGCGGCACCAGCTTGGCAGCCAGCCAAGTCAGTGCCGCGCACTACCACCTGACGGCCACTCAACGACAACGCGGGCTACGAAAATAGTGCTAACAGGCCCTAGCAAACCGGCGGGTATCCGACGCAGCTTCCATATTTGACAAAAAATCAAAGGTATTTGGCCCATGGACGGCTTAATCGGCAAAGCCAAAGCCGCCAAACTGCGCTCCAACGGCTATGAGAGGAGTGCCTGCAATGAAATCCAGGGCAGCATTGTTGGCACTCGCCATCGGTGCCTTTTGTATCGGTACTACCGAATTCACGCCCATGGGGCTGTTGCCAGTTATCGCCAAGGGCGTCGGGGTCGGCATCCCCACGGCGGGCATGTTGATCACCGCCTATGCGGTGGGGGTCATGCTGGGTGCTCCGGTGATGACGTTGCTGCTCAGCCGCTACCACAAGCGCACGGCGCTGGCGTCGCTGATGGCGATCTTCACCGTGGGCAACCTGCTTTCCTCCATCGCGCCGAACTACGGCATGCTGCTTTTGTCCCGGCTCGTCACCAGTCTCAATCACGGGGCATTCTTCGGCATCGGTTCGGTGGTCGCGGCGAGTCTGGTACCCAAGGAGAAGCAGGCCAGTGCGGTGGCGGCCATGTTCATGGGCTTGACCATCGCCAATATCGGCGGCGTGCCGGTGGCCACCTGGATCGGTCAGCAATTGGGATGGCGCCTGGCGTTTGCCGGCACCGCCGGATTGGGGATTATCGCCATCGTTGCGCTTCGATCGGCGTTGCCGGCGTGCGAGCGCGGCACCGTGCCGGACGTGCGCAAGGAGTTGAAGGCCATCATGCATCCGTCGGTGCTGATCGCCATGGGTACGACCGTGCTCGGCGCGGGTGCCATGTTTACGCTTTATACGTATGTCGCGCCGGTGCTGGCCAACGTGACCGGTGCATCGGGTACCTTCGTCGCCATGTCGCTGGCATTGATCGGCATCGGCTTTACCCTTGGCAACGGGCTTGGCGGGCGCTTGGCGGATTGGTCCCTGGATGGTGCAACCAAAGTGCTGCTCGCCGCACTCGCGATCATCATGGTGGTATTGCCGCTTGCCCTCACCACGCACGTGACGGCAGCGATCGGTTTGCTGCTCTGGGGTGCGGCCACTTTCGCCGTAGTGCCGCCGCTGCAAATGCGGGTGATGGCGGCTGCCGCGGATGCACCGGGGCTCGCATCGTCCATCAATGTGGGTGCGTTCAACCTCGGCAATGCCCTAGGCGCCGCGCTCGGCGGTAGCGTCATCAGCCTTGGCCTTGGCTACGCAGCGGTGCCCATGGCGGGCGGAGTGTTGGCCGCGGCGGGGTTGGCGTTGGCCTGGCTGGGGCGTGTCCGCGCACCTGCTTTGGCTTCGTCGTAAGCGCAGGTGTTGGCTGTTCGAGAGGCGCAGCCAGGCTTCCATCCGAGTCGGGGAGGGAAGCTGGCTGCGTTGCCGTTCTGCAGATCGCTACACTTTTCCGTTTGAATACTTGCAATGGATGGTTACGTAACGGCCGGCCTCGTAGACGTCACCGAGCAGCCAGCAGCCTGATTTGCATCGGCGCCGTACTTCAAATCGAGCACGTGTCATCGACCACCTCGCGCAAGGCGTAGCAGATCGATGCCGCCAGCTCTTCCTGATCCCTTATGCCGAATTGCAATGAACGGTCGAAATGGCGCGCCCAGGTTATCCGGTTCAACGAATAATCCACCATGCGCATGGACGTCCGAATGCGCTCGCCGTCGACTCTCAGGCTTCCTTCGATCAACTTGCGGGGCGAGGCTCTCGGGTTTGCCGCGACGAGAGGCTCCGCCCGCATGAAGACGTTGCCGAACGCAGAAAACAGCTGGTTGAGCAATTCCTCGTAAAGCCCGTTGGCAAATGTCTGGCCTTCCGAGCGGTCGACGAGGCACTTGATCGGCTGCACCAGCAGGTTTCCGTTTTGCTCGACGTGTCGTTCCTGCGAAACGATGCGACGAAAGGTCGGCATGTACCGACCATTGGGAATGGTGATTTCCACGCCGCCCTCTTCGGTGTGCTGCACGTAATACGAAGCAAGCCTGTGACGAAGCCGGCCCACCTGAACCCTTATCGCAGGATCTTCGGAAATCAGGTCTTCGGGCTTTCTGTCGAATACTTCGATACCTATCGTGTATTCGCTGACGCTGCCTCGCCCTCCCGACATGGCCTGGTCCGTCAAAAAACGGAGCAAGCGCCGCATGCGATGGGCCCTGTTAAAAGCTTCGCTTGCGAGGATGGATTCACACGTGGCCCTGATCTCGTCTTCGGCGATATCTTGCGTTCCCCCTGTTTCCATATCCACAAAGCCCCCCTGGCCCTGTACTGAATACCGCCGCAATCTTGGGTGAGCCATTGACTGCAAAGTGTGTAGAACCAGGTTGCAGACAGGCCTCGCGCGGCCCGTCGTGCGGGCACTTGTGCGCGATTCGTCTCGTTCGCGCCAGACGAACCAATGGCTCGCAAGTAGCCAAAAAACCGGGATTCGGCGATGCAGGGAAGGCTTTCGGGACAAGTCGGGAACGATGCGGCGAGGCTCGCTACCGGCGTATTTCAATCACGCGTTGTTACGGTAACAACGCCGAACAGATACCGTAACGATACTTGTCCGTACCCCACCGGAACCTAAGATGAGCCATCGAGGTTGGCGCGGAATGCCGTGACGCCAGCTCATTCATCGAGGTGCACACATGCCCGCACAACTTCCTGAAGACATTGTCCAGTCGATCGCCATAGCCAACGCCAAATCGATCGGCGAGCAGCCCGCGATCCTGGCGAACCTCGCGCTCGCCCAGCAGATTTTCAACCAGAACATGCAGCAGCAGATCAGCATCAGTCAGCAGCAGGCGATGAATCAGGTTCAAATGGCAGCGGCCGCCAAGTGTGTGGCCATGATCGAAAGCGCCGGATGCAAGAATCAGTCGAGCATCGAAAAGATGGAAAAAGACATCGAAAAGATCATCGAGGAAATGGGGCGCATCATCGATAAAAAGGGCGATGACGGATCGTCTCAACAACCGCCCTGATCGACGGCCGTAGATCGATCGTCATTCAAGCGAATTCATTCGCTCTCAGCGGCAGCGAGAGCGGTGGATAAACTCGGCCTTCTTTTCACCAGCGAGGCCACCTCAATCAACCAACATCCGCGTAAGGAGAATCACTATGGCTGCTCTTCCCGAAGAAGTCGTAAGCGCCGTTGCCATCGGCAACCTCAAGGCCATTTCCGAGCAACCGGCCATGCTGTCCAACCTGGCTTATTCCAACACGGTAGCCAGCACCAATCTGTCGCAGCAGAACGCGGTGGCCAACCAGCAGGCGATGAACGAGCTCGGCTTGTCCATTGTCGCCAAGGCCTCCAACACCATCAGCAACCTGGGGCCGTTGGAAGCCCGCTCGGCGGTGGACATCCTCACCAATAACGAACTTGCGCAGACCATTGCCGACCTGAAGGCCACGCTGCAGGCGTTCAAGAAGTAATGGCGCTAGCAGGGCCGTCAAAACGGAGGGCATAGCATGCTTGACGAACAGGTAGTCACCGCGGTGGCCACGGGTAACCTCAAGGCGATTTCGGAACAACCCGCCTTGCTGTCCAACCTGGCCTACAACAACGCGGTAGCCAGCAACAACCTCGGCCAGCAGAACGCCGTGGCAAACCAGCAAGCCGGCAACGAAATGGGTCTGTCGCTTGTGGCGAATGCGACCAACACGATCAGCAATCTCGGTCCGTTGGCCAGCCGTTCTGCGGTGGATGTGCTCACCAATAACGAGCTGGCTCAGACCATCGCTGACCTGAAGTCCGCGGTGCAGGCGTTCGATCCATCGAACGCTTCGGGTGGGGTCCTGAAGGTGGGTCCCTTTACGCTGAGCCTCGATGGCCAAGGCAGGCTGGTCATTGTTCCGACTAGGCGCGAAGACTTTGAATTTGTGATCCCTGGGGGATTTACCAGGGAGCAAGTAGAAGTCAGGTCTGATCCGAATGTGGGTATTCGGATTCGGGTGCGGGAAACCAGGTAATCGACGTGCAACGTTGAGGAAGGGATGGACTGGACGCCATCCCTTCCATTCCAAAGGCGGGGAATATGGAAACCATCGAAATCATCGAGTTTGATTCCGGCGGCAGTGCGCCGCCGGTGCCACCCAAACCACCGGCGTTTCAGCTGGCATGGACGCCGGTGTGCGAACAGCCGGCCATGCTCAGCGACCTCGCTTACAGCAACCAGGTGAGTAGTACCAACGTGGCGGGGAAGTCACAGGTAAGCAACCAGGACGCTTTGAACCGCCTTAACCAGATGATCTTGGCCAAGGCCGTGACGGCCGTCCAAGCGACGGGCCCCAAGACTGCGCGGTCCGATGTGACGGTGTTGACGTCAAACAGCATCGCGCAGGAGTTGGCCGACCTGAAGGCGGCGATAGCGGCCTTCTCGTCTTCGTAAGTTTCGATACGGACGCAGGAGTTTGACGTGGATGACTTCAACAGTTTGATCATCGAACAGATTAATCAGCAACTGAAGTCGGGGTTCGCCTCCAGTTTGCAGGAGGACAAATTTTGCGTCGTTAAAACGGGCATCGGCAATATTGTCTCGGTATTGCCCGCGCAATCAGCCAAAGAAAGCGCCGACCAGGTTTTCGGTCCCGACACGTTCAAGGCGTGCAACAACTATGTGAACAACTACTCCGTCTCCCTGATTTCGCGCACGGAGATCTATTGCGTCGTGAGAAAGGACGACGAAGGGGATCCCGAGGTGGTGCTGGTGAATTCGATAAGCGACCGCGACGACGTGATTTTCGGTCCCAATACCTTCGTCGCGTGCGATCAATACAGGAGGGCCTATCAGAAGGTAGATGAGAGGGGTGAAGCGTGAACGAGAAGCCATCACTTGCGGAATGGAACGCGATCGTGCAGAGCATCGCCGTCTCGATGACGACGGTTGCCACGAATATTGCGATGCTCGGCGTCGAAGGCGATGCCGACGAGCAAATGAGGATCATCACGGAAGAAAACAACAGCGTGCTCGACCGCATTCGCGATCTTTACAACATTCCAAAACTTCCCGTGGCTTCCAAACTGCCGGAGGACTGAAACGTGGCCGCGACCGGAAGCATTGTCGAGATACCTCAGGCGGCTGCGGCGGCTTTGAACGCGGTGGCGATCCCCAGCGCTGAGGCCGGCTACACCTTCATGATGCAGATTCTTGGCAACGAGGCCACGCCGCTCATATTCGGATCGTTGGCGTTGAGCGCTGCCGCGATCGTTGAAGGCTTGGCGATGTACGAAGCCACCACGGCACTCGTGCGTACGGTGGAGTAGTGCCGTGGCAGCCAAGCCCTTACCCCCGCGGCCGCTGCCGGAACAACTCGTGGTGGTGGCATTTACCAATGCCTATGAGCAGTTGCCATGGCCGGATCGCGCGCCGTCGGCAGAGGGCGATTTTTTTGTGGTCATGGCCGACAGCAAGGATGTGAGCGTGCCATTGCGGACTATCGAATGGCTGACGCTTTCGACGCCGGTCGCGCTGGGCCCCGGAGTGAGCCGGATTGACTACAAGGCCACCGATAACACGTTGAGCAAGCGCCGCGTCGAAGCTCCTGTCGTGGTAAAGGGAACGCACTACTCCGTGGTTTTCCTGCAACAACCTGGCTTGCTGGTGCAGGACGAGTTGACCCGAACGCTGAATTGCCCGCTGAACCTCGATTGCCTGATCGCGATCTGTTTCATCGCCGATCTGATCAACAAAATTCCCCTTCCGCCCATCCGGCTGATCGTGCTGGTGGTGGCGGTCTTGGCTCTGGTTGCTTTGGGTTTTGTGGTCGTGGCTATACGCGCCGCGTTTGCGGGCGTGCCCGAGCCCAAGCCGCTTTCCACCGACACGAACGGTGTCCCCATCGTCGTCGTTCCGGGCGTCTCCGTACCGCAGGGCTTGCCGCTGGCGAACGTGAGAGCGGAGGACCAGACCATCGCCCTGCAAACAGTCAAAGAGATTTACTGGCTGATCAAGCAAGTCGCCGCAGGCTGAAGGCAGGTTTCGCCGCTGCCCAAGCCACCTTGATGGAATCCGCTTCCATCCACCATCTGACGGAGTGCAAACGACCATGACCATAACCATGCGCGAGTCTGAATACTTTCTCGATAAGCCCCGTTATACCTCGATGCTTCCGCTGAGCTACGTGGTGCCTACCTTTCTGCCGACACCCACCACCAGCGTGACGGCCCGCGCCGGCGTTCCGAGGATTTCGCTCGATGACAAGGACCTTCAAGCGCGGGCCCAGCGCTTCTTGAACGTGTTGTTTTGGACTGCCGAGACCTTTAGTGGTACGGGGGGTATGAATGATTCCGATACATTGAAGGTTTTCATGGCGCCCGAATTTTATTTTCGCAGAGCGTCGGACCACGAGGCGCTTGCCGGAAAGTTCATGTCGAGCACGAGTTTTGGTTCCTATCCTGAAGAGTCCCGGTACGAGCTTGCCGAAGCGCTTTATGGAGCTATCCAGGGTTCGTCACTGTTCAAGGATTGGATCATCGTTGCCGGAACGATCTGTTCCGTGCTTGCGGATTCATCAAGACCGCAAATGAATCTTCTTAACACTGCCATCATGCTGCGCGGCCAGCGCAGCAGCATGGACAGCAGCGTTCCATACATCCTCATGGAGAAGCACTACATCTCCGACATCGATGGGCCACACCGTAGCTTTCATGCCAACCGGGATCCAACCACGGTTTACAGCTTTGCTCTCAATCCCGATCAGCGTCTTGACAATCTGATCTTTTGGGATGGCATGAGCGTTGGGCTTGAGGTCTGCCTGGATCACAGCAAACAAGTGCTGAAAAACGCCATGAATACGCTGAGAAGGGTGCTTGGCCCCAATGCCAGTGAGCTTGACCTGCAACTGATTACGTCGTGTGGCATGGATATTTCAGCGGATTCCGTGTCAGTACGTGACGGCGCGCTGGTCATGCTGACGGATGGGATGTCACACCCAAGCGATTTTGACGAGCCCGAGGTTCAGATCGGACGCTATGACGCGGTGGCGAACAGGGTGGAGATGTTGGATTCGACGTATTTTAATTTCCAAGAACTGCCCACAACGACGGACTATCAAGTGCTCGACTACGGCATGGGACGGTACGTGGCCCTGGGCAGACAACAAGGAGTTCGCGTGGGCACCGCGACACTTCCCCTTTGGCTTCCGTAACATTTAGGCAAGAGCGGGCGGGTTCACTTTTTTCAAAGTAAGTGAACCCGCACTCACTGGGTGTTGCTTTACCTGTGCGTTGCCTGCTGCTTTCGCCGCTCGGGTACCGGCAAACCGCCCCATCCGAAACTGTCCAGCTCGACTTCCTCGATCACGACGAAGGTCGAATCCAGCGGCTTGTGCAAGACATCGAGCAACAACTGGCTGGTTCCCTTGATCAATGCCGCCTTTTCTTCGGCGGTGGGGGCGTTGCGGCCTGGGCCGCTACCCTCGCGGGTAATGGTGATGCGGACGATGGGCATAACGTGTCTCCTGCGCGTGTGTGCGTGGGTTGAATACTGCGATCAGTGGCCGGCGCTCTGGCCGCCATCCACGTGCAGAATTTCGCCCGTAACGAAGCCGGCGGATTCGAGGTAAAGCACCGCTTCGGCGACATCGCCGATCTCGCCCATGCGGCCCACCGGTTGCAGCGAAGCGAGCGCGCGATGCGTTTCCGGTGCGTGCATCGGGGTCTTGATCGTGCCGGGCGCCACGGCGTTGACGCGGATGCCGCGCTTGGCATATTCGATCGCCAGCGACTTGGTGGCCGCGTTGAGGCCGCCCTTGGTCAACGAGGCCAGTACGGACGGCACGCCCTCGACGGCGTACTCGGCAAGCGTGGTGGTGATCGTCACGATGTGACCGCTGCTTTGCTTCTCCATGGCGGCCGTGGCGAGCTGCGTCACGTGGAAAAAGCCGGTGAGGTTGACGGCAAGAATGTTGGCGTAATCCTCTGCCGTGTACGCCGTGAACGGCTTGGCCACGAAGATGCCCGCGTTATTCACCAGCGTGTCGATGCGACCAAAGCGCGACAGGGCTTCCTGCACGATGCGCTCGGCCACTGCGCGGTCGGCAATGTCGCCGGGTATGGCGATGACGTCCGGATCGCTGGACGGCTTGATCGAACGCGAATTGGCCACGACGCGATAGTCGCGATCGCGAAACGCCTTGACCAGGCCGGCGCCGATACCCTGCGATGCACCGGTGATGAGGGCGACTTTGCGTTGAGTGTTCATGATGGATGGCTCCAGTAGAGGGAAGGGGGATGTTGATCGGCACGTTGTTGCCGACGCCTTCAATCTAGGAGCACGAGCCGGATTAGCGAATCCCTGCTATCCGGCAGTCACTCTTCCGCGTCGCGGAAGAATCGGTGCGCTTGGCTGGGTTTCCGCATCTCTGGTCAGGGCCGCAAATTGCTTGCGCAGGCGCGGCAGTGCGAAGTCCACGAAAGCGCGCACTTTAGGCACCGACAATCGCCCTTGCGGCGAAACCAGATGCACCGGGAAGGGCGGCGGTTCGGCATTGGCAAGCACGATGCGCAGCTTGTCTTGCTTGATTTCCGGGGCGACGTGATAGGAAAGAAGGCGGGTAACGCCGTGCCCTTCCACGGCCGATGCGATGGCGGCGCGCACGTTGTTCACCACCAGGCGCGGCGTGAAGGAAACCGAGCGCGGCACCACGGATCCTTCCGGCGGCGGAAAACTCCAGGAATCCATACCCGAGTGTTGCATGGCGATAATCGGGTGCTTGGCCAGGTCGGCGGGCTCGGCAATACGCGGATGCGTAGCCAGATAGCGAGGCGATGCAACGATGACCCTGCGTACCTCGCCAATGCGGTGCGCCACCAGGCTCGAATCGGCCAGGTGGCTGATGCGCAAGGCCAGGTCCATGCCTTCATCGATCAGATTCACCGGGCGCTCCAGCAGGTACATGCGCACGCTGACCGTCGGGTGTTCGTCCATGAAGGCATCCACGATCGGGCGCAGCAGTTCCACTCCGGCGAAAACCGTCGCGGTGATGGTCAGCACGCCACGTGGCACGGAGCGTTCCCCGGCTGCATGGCGATCTGCTTCGTCCAGGTCTGCCAGCAACTTGCGGCAAGCGGCGGCGTAGCGTTCGCCGGCCTCGCTGAGCCGGATCGAGCGCGTGGTCCGGTGGAGCAGCGGCACGCCCACGTGAGCTTCCAGAAAGGCGATGGCGCGGCTGACCGCCGCGGCCGAACGCCCGGTTTTGCGGCTCGCGCCGGCGAGGCTGCCTTCGTCGAGGGCAGTAACAAATACCTTCATGGCGTCGAGGCGATCCATGGGAATCTCGCTTGGGTTTCGGCGCACGCAGTGTGCTACAGCTCGGCTGGCCAGGTCGACTCTTTCAAGCGGCGTCACTGTCGTGCATTCGGTGCGCAGCAAAGCCGGGTTGCTTTGAACGGTCAATCACCGTTACGCGCCCTGGTACGGACCATTCCTATGAATGAAACGCCTTAATGATTCGTGCAGTCACGAAGCGGCGAGCGCCTACATACGCGCGTTTCGCATCTCGTTATTTTGGGCTTGCCATCGATGCTGGCTTCTGCGGCGACATCGATGGCCATGGCAGCAATGCTGTGTAGAGCGCGGAACGTGAGAGCTGGAACTCCCACGAACCGCTAACCAACCAACTAGGAGTATTAGTTGATATGGCTGTGCCAGATCATACGTCACTCTCGCGCCTGTCGGGTCTCCCCGACCACCTGTTCACCCATCTTCCCGGCGCTCCGCCGGATGGCGTGGACATGAACGAGGACGCGCTACTGGAACTGCACTCCGCGCTGGCGGGCATCGAGGACGTCAAGCACGTCATCACGTGCCTACTCGCTGACAGCGATGCCTTTCGTGAAGTGTTGGAAAGTGGCCGTGATACGCCCCCTCGCTTGTGGCCGTTGCCTTCGATGGTTTACGGCAGCTTGCTGGTGGCCATTCACTTCCTCGACGAATGTGCACTCATGCTTCGGCGTGATGCGCACGGGTAACGCGCCAGGGTCCGCATGATCGTTACCGCGGCACACCCCTGGAGGTGGTGTGCCGCACCTGGTGCGAGCGTGCGGGCATTAATCCGTACGAAAAGGAACTAAAGCCATGGCAGGAAAAGCCAACCCCACCTTGCCGCGCGCCGGCGAGACGTATTACCAGCTGCCCGAGTCGGCACACCAAAAGCTGGGTGAACTTCGCGACCAACTGGATATGCTCGCCCATCTCACCGAGCGTCATTGCTGCGCTGAAGACGAAGCCTTGCAGCTATCGTCTATTGCTCTGTCGCAATGCTTTGCCCGCTTTGCGGTGGCGGTCGGTGAAGCGGTGGAGGCGTGTCTCGCACCAAATGGGCATTGACGCAGGTTGGCATGACAAGCGCTTCAAAACTAGAATCGAGCCGCCTATGCGGTGGCTTGATTCCAGGGTTATGACCTTCCGATGCACCAGGCCGTTGGCGTGTTGCCCGGCGACTGCAAATGCCGGCCTGATTGCCGAACGGCTTCTTCAAGATGGAAAAACCCTGTTCCACCAGCGCCGCCGGCCAAAGTGATTGCGCGGGCTGTTTTTTTCTCTTGAAGCTTCCCGCAGAGGATTGGAAAGCAGTTGCGGTCTATAGCCCGAAGTCGCGTGGATGTGGCCTAGGTTGATTTGGGCCCCGAGTACGAGTGCTGGTAGGTGTGCCTTCACTCGTGGACGTTCACCGATATTGGAGATGGAGAACGTCAAAAAGGTATTATTTCGAAGTGTGTAGCGATGCTCTCGTCGATTTGGCTTTGCCCGACTTGCTTGCAGCCGGAGCGCGGGTCTTTTTCTTCAAGGGCTCTATCGTCAGTCTCAATCCGATTGCATTGAGAACCTGCGAGATGGTTTCAAAGCGCGGTTGTGCGTCTACTCGAAGTGCTTTGTACAGGGCTTCGCGGGTCATGCCGCTTGATTGGGCAATTTCACTCATGCCACGGGCCTTTGCAATCTTGCCGAGGGCTTCGGCCAAAAGGCCGGCATCTTTTTCTTCAAGGATGGCTTCCAAATAAGTCGCAATGGTCTCTTCGTTGTCCAGATATCGGGTCGAGTCGAATTTTGTGAATTTGGTTGCCATCTGTCTAAACCCTTCGGTCGGACACGTGCACGAACACTGGTTATCAGTTGCATTATTTTCCCGTGCAGCGGGCAGGGCGGGCCGGGCCGCACTTACCCTGTCACGTACTTACTTGCGGTATTCCTTGGCGATCTTTACAGCCTGGGCAATGTCCTTCGGTTGCGTGGATTTATCACCGCCTGCAAGCACTACTAAAATGATCTTGCCGTGGATCTTGTAGTAAAGACGGTAGCCGGGGCCAAAATGTTCCCTCATCTCCGAAATACCGTTGCCGACAGGCTTCGTGTCTCCAAGTAACCCTCGCTCTGCCTTATCCAGCCGCGCAATGATTCGACCGCGAGCGTGCTTGTCCAGCGATGTCAGCCATTCGTCAAACTGACTGGAGGTGATTACCTGATACACGTCGCTTGGACTCTGCGCACATCGAGGGAGCAATCCTTGGCCTTTCCCCCGACGGGACTGTAATCGAGCGGATACTTTGTGTCAATGATCGATTACATGCGACCAGGTTGATCGCCCTGCGTGCCAGGCGAAATAGGAAAGCCGTCGGTGGAGCACGGGTACTTCCATGCTGCAATCCGGATTTCCAGGATCTTCCTGCGATGCGCTGTCCAGTTCTATTTATATAGCCTGCAATTTGTACGTTTCATCTATCGCCTTGCACTTACGGCAAAGCCATGAGAGACGAACGCCTCATAGGCTTGATCGAGCCCGGAGCGCGAATCGCGCGGAAGATATTCCGGCGTTGCGGCGAATACGGTCAGCGGACCGTCCGCGAAAAAGCGCAATACTTCCTGTACGACGGCCGAGTCGCGCAATACGCGCCGGTGCCCCAGTCCTCGCGTCACCATCAGTTGTGCGGCTGGCCAGGACGCGGTCAAGGTGCGTGCGTGCGCAAGCGGAACCTCCTTGTCTTCCACGTCGTGGATAACCAGCAACCGCTGTTGCTTGTGCGCAGGTTCCAGTGTGGTGATATCCAGGTAGGACCAGGGGTGCCCAAGCCAGCGCTCGACGCCTTTGCTGAATTCGGCAACGACTCTTTTATTGGCGCCAATGGCTTGCGCGAAGCCCTCGATGGATGCCGCGGGATGGACGAAGGGCGCGACGAATACGATATTGGCCGGCGGCGTCCATCCCGCACGCATGGCCAATGCCAGCGCCGTGCATCCCCCCGAGTGGGCAATGATGCCCGCCACGGAAGATTCGCCTGACACCACGATTTGCAGCGCGTCGGCAAACTCGAAGAAGGTGACGCGCCGTTTGCCGAGCCGGCTTGCGGCGGAAGCGCCATGGGCTGGCGCGTCGAAGGCAATGACGCGAAAGCCCGCGTCGAGCAATGGCGCGACAAACGCCTGCATCTGGCCCGCGTGTCCGCCCCAGCCGTGCAGGAGAATCACGGTGGGGCCATCGTTACCCCAGGCCCACGCCACCACCTTTCGTCCATGCACGTTGAAATGCAAACGCTCGCCGCCATCGAGCACGGCCTGGTCCGCGGCGCGGGGTTTTGTTCTGGGCGCGGAGAACCACAAGCGGTTCATGAGGTTTGCCGCGTAGGTTGGATTGAGCGCGCCAAGGATGCGCATGCCTGCGCGTAACAGGCGCCGGCTCGGTGCGATCCACGCGGGCGCGGGTTGTGGCGGGTGCGATGTCATGAGGTGGGTGCTTCTCGTTGATGAGGGCAGGGGAGCTCGCAGCATGGCGCCCGGCGATGGGCATCCATGCACGATCAACGAGATCGAAGTTAGCAGTCGCTTCTGGCGCGGTAAGCGGGCTGGCCGGCCAGATTGATAGGCGAGTTCGCCATGGCTGCGCGATGTGTCAGAACACCGTGACGTCGGCGACGTGAAAGCGCTTGCGGAACGTCGCCGGCGTCAAGCGCGTGCGGCGGGCAAACAACCGCGAGAATGTCGCCACGTCCAGATAACCCACTTCAGCGGCGACTTGCGCAACGCTGAGCGTGGTCGTTTCCAGCAGCAGCTTGGCGCGCTCGACGCGAAGATCGTGCAAAAGCTCCAGCGGCGAACGTCCCGTTTCCGCGCGGAATTTGCGCAGCAGCGTGCGGCTGGAAAGGTTGAAGGCATCGGCAAGCGTATCCAGCCGGTAACGATCGGCAAGGCGCTTTTCGAACCACGTGCTTATCGCGCGCTCCAGCGATTCGCGTCGCTTGTGGCTGAGGCGATGATCGAGATAGGTGGCCTGGCTGCGCGGGCTGTGATCGATCAGGCTGAAGCGGCCCACCGCGCGCGCAAGGCTGCTGCCGACGCTGTCGCGGATCAGCTGCAGCGCGAGATCGCCATAGGCGGTGAACGCACCGGAGGTAATGATCTCGCCGGCGCGAACCAGCACGGCATCGGGTATCACCTCCACGTTGGGATAGCGCCGCGCCATCTCTCCGGCGAGCGCCCAGGCAGTGGTGGCTTGCCGTCCGTCCAGGATGCCTGCGTCAGCCAGCAACAGACTGCCACCGCAAATGGAGGCGATCTTGCGTTGCTCCACCGCGCGCCGGATAAAGGCTTTTTCTTCGTCCAGGCCAGCCAGTGCGGTGGTGATTCCCTCGATGTTGTCGAAGTCGAACGCTGGCACCACCAGCAAATCGAACGGCATCGGGGCGAGCACGGACAGCTGCGCGCCGCCGGCAAGACGAACCTGGCCGGCCTTTGTGCCGATGATCGATATGGAGAACGGCGCCGGTGCATCCGGTGAACGCAGCAGGCTGATGCGATTGGCCACCAGCAGCACGTCCGACAGCCCGAGGACCTCGGCGCCCATGCATCCGTCGTAGGCAAGAATGGCGATCCGCACGACTGCTCCTTTCGATCGATTCCGGGGCTTAAGCGTGGCGATTTCGCCATGGGTGTCAAGCACTCCCGCTTGCGTGCGGTTGTCTGGCGGCCCATCGAGAAGGGTAAAGAAACCACGATGATTCAAGGTTATGCACGCACCGAAGGGATGATTGCGTGGAAGGTCTTGGCGATGCAGGCAATGAGGTTGGCGAGATTGCACAAGGCGATGGCAAGCGTTCGGCGAGATTGCCCGTCGATCTGTCGCTTCGGCCAAGTGACCAGGCTAGGTGGCCGATCTAGGCTGATCCGGTCGGCTTCCCCCGCCGATCCCATGCACGGACCCATGCAGCGCGGCATCGCGTTGGCGAGCTTCGTGCCCCAGACATGCCAACTCCCTGGAGCAACCATGCCCGAGCTTAGCGTTGTGAGCAGTTTCGTTTCATTGGTGGAAAGCGGCGAATTTGTCGAAGCGTTGCAGCGCTTCTACCACCCTGCCGCCGTCGTGTGGGAGAACCGGCAGACGTCGCGTATCGGCCTCGATGCGCTGATCGAAAACGAGCGGCGGGTGCTGGACACCTTCGCCAGCGTCAGCGGCCGTGCGATGCAGGTGATGGTCGACGGCGACAACGTCATCATCAATTGGCGCTTCGAGTTCTCCAGCGCTGCCGCCCACCTGACGCTGGACGAGGTCGCGGTGCAGGAATGGGTCGACGACAAGATCCTGCACGAACGGTTCTACTACGACCCCGCCCAGTTGCGGCCGGAGGCTCATGCCGGTGCCGACGCCCGGCAGGCCGCTGCGTCGTGAGTACGGCGTTCCTCGCGGTGATCGGGCGGCATGCCGCGAATGCTGCTTAGGCAGGTTGGTCGGCCACGCTGCCGTGTCGCCCCGCGGGCTTGCGCTTGTCGAGGGGGCGATTTCTAATGCCGTTGTAGTTCTTGCAGGTGCCTGGGTGTTTCGGGTCACCTGCAAGAGGGTGAAAGCAACGCGGCGAGACGGTGCAAATCCGTGCGGCCAGAAGATTTCCGGGGGGAAATGGTGACTTTGCCATTCGATCAGATGAGCATCGCGGACCGGAGGGCGTTCCGGTGAGGGCGGCCTGGTTGCTGTTGCTGCTATGCATTGCTGGCGGCGTGTATCACTACAAATACGCCGATCATCCCAATAGCGTAACGTCTGTCGGCAATGTCGATGACGGCAGTGCCGCGGACGAACACGGCTTTGTGCAACTGCCCGAAGTGATCGGCTTCGACACCTCCCGGGTCATGGTCGTTGCCGCGGAGAATTGCCCGCACGCCGATGCGCAGCGTGCCGATCATCTTGCCGAGGCGCTGCGGGACCGCGGCATTCCGGTTTCCCGTACGCACGAGGTGCGCTTTAACCCTGCGCACATCGATATGGCCGTTGCACAAAGAATCCCTTCCGTCATGGAAGGGGCATTGCCGATCGTCTTTATCCATGGACGGGCCAAGGGAAATCCCTCGCTTGATGAGGTCGTCGCCGAATACCAGGATGCATCGGCGGATGCATCGGCGGACTCCTCGGACCCCTGAGGTTCCGCTGGGGTGCTTTCCCCCATTTGCCCCGACGAATGACTTTAAGGACATGTAATAACCCCGTTCCCCTGGCTATACAGGCTGCGCCCAACCACCGCAGGGGATCGAAATGCTTCGCAGACCGATTTTGTCAGCGCTACTGGCCGGCCTGTGCGCCGCTACGAGTTGTTCGTTTGCCGCCGATGCGGCCAATCTGCCGCAGGTGTTCGCGCCGGGCACGGTGTCAGGCCCGGCAGGAGAGGCTTGTCCGGCCTTTACGCCCGACGGCAATACGGTGTTTTTCGACGTTGGCACCATGATTCTGGTGTCGCATCGCGCAAACGGCACGTGGTCCAAACCTGAGATTGCACCTTTCTCGGGCCGGTGGATGGATCACGATCCGACCATTTCCCCCGACGGTTCTTACCTGGTGTACGTCTCCAACCGGCCATTGAAGCCGGGGGATCAGGCGTTGGGCGCGACCATCAAAGGCAAGCTCTATCCGGCGCGCGGCGGCAACCTCTGGCGCGTGGACCGCAAGGGCAAGGGTTGGGGCGAGCCGGTGCATCTGCCGGACGCGGTCAATGCCAGCGATCGCACGTATGCCCCCAGTGTGGCCGCTGACGGCAGTCTGTATTTCATTCACCCGGACGCGGGCGGGGTCTTCCACATCTACAGCTCGACCTGGAGCCATGGCGCTTACCAGCCGCAGCAGCTCGTTGCAGTGGGCGATCCGTCCGACAGCACGCACGATCCGGCGATCGCGGCGGATCAGTCGTTCATGGTGTTCAACCTCGCCGATGCCAAAGACAGCGACATGGGCGATTTTTATATCTCGTTCCGCAACGGCGACCAATGGAGCAAACCCATCGACCTTGGCGAAGCCATCAACGGCAAGCCCGGCAAGTGGAGCCAGTGGGGTGCGCACATCGGGCCGGATGGTCACACCCTCTACTACACCAGCGATCGCACCGAGCAGGTGACCTATCCGCTTACGCCGCAACAGGCCAAAGCGCATTTGGCGGATATGGAAAGTTGGGATAACGGTGCCGACAATATCTGGTATGTGTCGCTGACGCCGTGGCTGGATGCGCATCGCACGACCGCTGCGGCCAAGTGAAAAAAATCGCCCCGGCTTTTTGGCCGGGGCGATAGTTTGTTTTCAAGCGCGTTGCATCGATCAACGATTGCCCGTTACCAGCCCGTTTCCGCACGCACCCACAAATTGTGGGTGCTTTGCGAACCCGAGTAATTCACCTGGTTGTTGCAACCGCCATAGGAATACTCGTTGTTCACCGTTGAGTCGAGTCCCGACGGGGTAGTGGGCGTCATGAACTCGACGTCGGCATAGGGAAGGCCGCTGCATCCCTGCGCGACTTCCGACGGGAAGTATTCGACGAAGCCACCCTGGCTGCTGCTCAAGGCCGTTTCGTAGCCAATGTCCCACGCGCCGATTTCGGTCGGCGTGCATACCGAGGAAGCGCGCGAATCGTTGAGGCTGCCAGCGACCTGGCAGGCGGTGTAGTCGACGATTTCGCCGTGCCACACGTCGGGATTGTGCTTGTCGCGATAAACGGTGAGGTTGTATTGATGCCCGGTAACGAAAGGCACCACCACCTGGCACGTCGTGCCACTGCCGGAATCGGCGCCGGTCGTGCAGTTTTTACTGTTGACTGCGCTGGACCCGGTTCCGAAAAAGCTGAAGTGCGCGTTGTTTTGACCATTGCCCGCCGGCTGCATGCCTATGTAGGCACCTTGCCCCGACTCATTGTTGGTGTCGACAAAGGAAAATTGCTGCGCAAAGAAATATCCGCTTGCGCTGGGTATGCTGAAGACCGTAAACGGAAAGGTGATGGATGTAAGCCCCGAAGCGGGGGCGTTTTGGAAAGCCCAGCTTTCGCTCACGATGCCGCCGATGGCGCAGTTGGTCGTTTGATAAGCAGGGGACGTGTTGCACCACGTTTCCGCAAACACGCGGGACGTGGGAAAACAGAAGACTAAAAAGGCCAGTAAGAGCAGACCCGTGCGGACCCTTGCTACATGCCCTGGACGTGTTGAGCCGGGGTGAAATGCCATAGCTACCTCCCTCCCTTCGTGAAAGAAAGCGAAAAATAACTGACAACGTTGTCCGGATATCAGAAAGAGAAAGTGTGAATATGTTCTCTTTTTGAAAGTAAAAGAAACAAAACGAAACTAGCGAGCCGAGAGGCTAGTCGCCCGAGACAGCCACTGTCAATAGTGGATTTTGTGGGTCTGGGCAGCGTTCGCCATCCCGCTCTTTACGGGAGCGAGGGCGACTTCGTAGGCGACTGCGATGGTGCTTCCAGGCAGGAAGGCGTTGCGTGTAAACCTTGGCCGGTTTATCCGTGCACGATGAGCGGCGTTGCGACGTGCAACATCAGGTCCGCGCAGAAGTGGGCCAGCATCGCGTGCTCCAGCCCATACTTCCAGAACAGCGTGCCGGTTACCAAACCGACCAGGGCGTTGAGCAAGATGATCCTGCCGATCAATACAGGTGTGTGTGCCATGCCCATGGCGAAAGCGGTAGGCAAATGTCCGATGCCAAACAGCACAGCGGCCAGTACGATCGCCAATACAAACATCCAGCTCAGTGCCTGCCGTTTGTTGAACAGTGAGAGCAGCCACACGAGCAGACTTACCACGAACAACCGCAGCAATATTTCCTCGGCCGTTCCGCCATACAGCGAAGCCAATGCGCCGCGCCAGGCCTGGCCGATGGGGGAAATGTTTGCAGCCGGCGATGCGAAGCCGGGCGTTGCAGCAGCCAAGGCTGCCACCACCACGCCCGATAGCAGTCCGGCGATCACGGCCACCAGCCAATGCGCGCGCAGAGCGGGCGCTTGATGGTGACGATAGACGAGGGCGCGCAACCAGGGCGCATCCAATCCGTTTTTCGATCCAAGGATCAATCCCAGCCATCCCAACAGAAAACTGGGAATGCCGCCTTGCAAGATGGCCACGATCCAGAAGGGCACATGCACTTTGGCCATGGTGGCCGGCTCCGTCGCATCCAGATAGGGCTCCAGGGCCAGGGTGGCGATGATTGCAAAGACGCCGAGCAGCAATGCGAGTTTCAGATGAGACTTGCCTGTCGACGTCGCGATCGCGGACATGGTTTTCCCCTTGGCTCACTTCGGAGTGGAATGTTCGAAGGCTATTCGCACCGGCCGGAGCGGCCATTTCGTTGACATCGAATGGGCGGTCGCAACGAACGGGGTGAGTATGACGCAGGGCTTTCACGGGCGACAAGCAGGCGGCGGACTGCACGTGTGGCAGGCGGTAGCCAATGCCACTGATGAGGAAGTCGTTCCGTTTCTGTCGTTGCCAAAACGCAGTGGCGTCGTGAACGGCGGCTCACTTACGTGAAACGTGGCTTGCCGATAACTTGCATTTTTCCTGCCCGCCTCACCGCAACGAGCCGTGCCTGCACTCCATCTTCGCGCGCGCTTGAGATCGCGTAGACAGTGGTTAAAGCCCGCTAAATGTGAGGCTTTTTTCACGATTCCGATTGCGCCTTTTTTGACGGTGAATTCACCGTTTTCGTCCCTAATCTCCCCGGCCGGGGGAGGCTCCGTGCGCGTGGCGCGGAGTTTGGAAGCGAGTGATATCTCTCAACCTGATGGGGAGTTTCAGATGAAAAATGGTCACGTACGTTGTGCCGTGTATCTGGCAGTTGTATCAGTGTTTGCGGGTGCCGTTGCGATGCCATCTGCTTTTGCCGCTTCGTCGGCACCGGACCTGGAGGCCCAGTTCCATGCCGCCTGGCGCCACACCATGCAGCATACGTCTGCACCGGCAAACGGCTGCTATCACGCGAGTTATCCCAGCACCGTCTGGTCCAAGGTCGATTGCGTGAAAGCGCCGAATCGCCTTTATTTGCCAAGGCACAAGCCCGAAGCGCAGACAGTCGGCAATGGCGACGATTACGCGGCAGTCGCTTCCTCCGGGGTGATCTCGCAGACAGTGGGAAGCTTTCCCAGCGTGTCGGGCGTCACCAGCGAAAGCGATGACGGCGAGAGCGACGATTATTCGCTGCAGCTCAATTCGAACTTCATGAGCACGGACGCCTGCAACGGCGTGTCGGGTTGCCAGGCTTGGGAGCAGTTCGTGTATGCCTCGGGCGAGGGCGAGGCCTTCATGCAGTATTGGCTGATCAACTACGGGGATACCTGTCCCAGTGGCGGCTGGATGTCTTACCAAGGGTCCTGTTACATGAACAGCGCGGCGGTTACGGTGCCGGATGACGACATCAGCGATCTTGCGAACATGACGCTGACCGGCACCGCCGTAGCGGGTGGCAGCGACACGCTGACCTTTGCCGACGGTACCGAAGCCTATAGCACCAGCGGCGACGACAGCGTGGTCGACCTGGCGACGGCCTGGCAGGCTTCGGAGTTCAACATCATTGGCGACGGCGGCGGATCGGAGGCGGATTTCAACGCCGGATCATCGGTCACGGTCAACGTTTCATTGAGCGACGGCTCGAGCGATGCGCCCACCTGCGCTTCGAATGACGGCACCACCGGCGAGACCAACAACTTGAATCTCGGATCCTGTTCGGCATCGGGCGGATCGACGCCCTCCATCCAGTTCACCGAGTCGAACTGAATCGGTGTTTGGCCCTTGACCGGGTTCTCCGGTCAAGGGCCAGGCTTTCACTGTTTCATCACGCCGATGGTTTGCAGCCACGTATCGACCAGTTGCGGCCAATGGGTAATGGGAAGCGAGGTGGGACGCAGGCCGAAAGCATGTCCACCGTGTGCGTAGAGATGCATCTCGGCAGGTACGCCGGCCTTCTTCAGTGCAGCGTAGTAAACCAGCGACTGGTTGACGCCATCCTCGTTGTCGTCTTCGGCTTGCACCAGAAAGGTGGGCGGCGTATCGCGGGAAACCGGAACGTTGGGGTTCAATTTGTCGTCATCGGTGGCCAGATGTCCGGGATAAACGGCAATGGCAAAATCCGGACGGCTGCTTTCCCGGTCGGCGGCATCGATCGGCTTGTACCAGCGATGCGTGAAATGGGTGCTTACCTCGGCCACCAGATACCCGCCCGCTGAAAAGCCGAGCACGCCAACCTCGTGCGGATCGACGTGCCATGCCGCAGCGTGCTGTCGCACCAGGCCCAGGGCTCGTTGGGCATCTTCCAACGCGGGTACGGGCACGGCGTAATCGTGGTCGCGGCAGTTGCATCGCCAATCGTAGGGCGTACCCGGCACGCGATATTTCAGCAGGACGCAGGTGATGCCTTTGGACGTCAACCAGTCGCAGACCTCGCTGCCTTCCAGATCCATGGCCAGTATTTCGAAACCGCCGCCCGGAAACACCACCACGGCGGCTCCAGTGTTGTCGCCCTTGGGGGTGTAGATCGTCATTGTCGGTTGCGACACGTTGCGAATGGCAAGCATGGTTTTGCCGGCGATCAAGGCCTTGGGGTCTGTCTCCACATATTCCGGGCCTGGCAGGGCCTGGGCATCAGGCGGCGTTCCCGGCCACAACGGTATTTGCACGTGTCCGGCGCCAGGTTGCCAGGTCGTTGTCGCTGCATAGGTGCTGCCGCACAGGCCTAGCAGGCTCAAGGCCACGATCCATGATTTCACGATGCTTCCCCTTGTTCGCGCCAGGCAGTGGCTGGCGATCCGATTGAATCCCGCCGCCTACATTGCCTGTCGTTCCGGTGCGGAGCCGGGCGCCGTGATGGAAATTTTCGGGCGAGGTTGTGTTGTCCGTGTGCTGTCCGGACAACGCGGACAGCTGTCCGCGGACAATCTCGGCTTATCCGTTCATCTTCTGAAAATGGCTCAGTTATGCGGTTTTTGAGTGGTTTTGCGCGTTGGCATCGGCTTTGCAATACCTATCTCGAAAGCCTCACTCAACCATCGAACGGAGAACCGCCATGAAATTCGAAACGCTGATGCTCAACAGCTTCTTTGCCGCTTGCGTTGCGATCTGCGTGTCGACCCTGGTCGCGATGCTGGGCTGAAATCGTCGCCCCGGTTTAAACGCTTCGCCGCAAAGCTGCATCCAACGATCGAGTGGTTTTTAGAAACCACTATTCCAACAGAGGCAACAGCCTCGAACCATCATCGAAAGGAGAGTCGCCATGAAATTCGAAACGCTGATGCTCAACAGTTTCTTTGCCGCCTGTGTCGCGATCTGCGTGTCCACCCTGGCTGCGATGCTGGTCTGAACCGCCACCGGATTTTTCACGGATTCAAACGTTCAGCGGCGGAGCCGCATCCTGCCCTCGAAGGGTTCGCCAGTCAGGCAGAGAACGATCAAGGAGCTTCTTTTGCAACCTGTTGTGGCACCTGGCCGGGCTTGCTTGCGATTTCACGGAATTCGTCCGTTGCAAGATACTGCTCCAGTCGCACGTCGACGCTGTCGCCGTAGCTGTAATCCGTGCTGCCGCTGCTGAGCATGGCGGTCATGGCACGCAAAATCGGCATATCCGGCATCAGTTCTTCCACGAACAGAAACTGGCCGGCCTGGTTGACCTCCAGGAAATAAATATCGTCGTTGCGATCGACAACCAGGTCTATGCAGCCGAAGACGATGCCAAGCCGGCTCATGACCTCGCGCAACTTTGACTCCAGTGTGGCGCTGACCTCGAATTTTTCGATCCTGGCGTCGTCGTCGTGGGAATGCGGGCGCCAATCGAAATAGGCACTGCCCGACGATTTGCTCATCTTGATGGCAAACAGCTCGTGCCCCACCACGGTGACGCGCACGTCATAGGACTTGTCGATGTATTGCTGGTAGATGCCTGGGCTTATCGCCACGGCGCGTTCGGGCAACTCGCTGGAGGCATCCAGCATGACCACGCTCATTTGATAGGTGCTGCCTTTGCGCTCGTCTTCCCAGGCCTGCGGATAGAAGGTCTTGAAGACGATGCGGCCCCAGCGGTTGATCAGTTGTGCCACGTCGGGTGCATGGTTGCCGATGACCGTGTCGGGAATGAGCAGGCCCGCGGCACGCGCGGCTTGCAACTGGATAAGCTTGTTTTCGGCGTGGTCGGCAGCATGGGGGCGGTTGACCCACAAGGTGCCGAACAGGCCGTCCGCCGCATCGAAGACATTTTTCTGAAAATACTTCCACTGGCCTTCGATAAAGCTGCGGTCCGCCTCCAGGCAACGGCCGGCTTCGGGCAGGCGGGGGCGGCGGTGCCAGACCGAACGCACGTGCCCGGTGTCGAAATCGTCGATCGACATGCCATCCTTGTCGCCATCGACGCGGATGGATACGCGCGTCGTCGCATCGACTCGTAGCGAAGGGTTGAGGCGATAAGGTACGCCGTTTTGGCGCAATGCCCAGGCCATGGCGGAAGCGTGTGGATCGTAATCCAGGGAGAGAAGGAGAACGGGAGCGCTCACGGCGTGCCTATCGTGGTGGTGTGAAACCGCCACGGAGTGCCGTGGCGGTTTGGGTACACGGAACTGCGGTGCAGTTCGAGATAACCGGGTCGACCGGAGATCAGGCGTCCGGCCAATCGTTGAAAGCGGGGCCGGATCGCACGGAAACGAACGTTCCCTTCTTGGCCATCAAATCCACTTCGTCTTGCGAAACTTCAGTGGCCATCAGGCGTGCAAAGGGGCGTACGATCTCGATTTCTTCATTATTCATGAGAAATATCCTCCAGTTTGCTTCGATGACATGCGGTCATCACGCTTCTTGCTTGCGCAAAAAAACGTCCCAGTGCGCTTGGCACTGCGCTGGTATGGTTTGAGGTTGGATGACTTGCCGCCCGTTTCGTGCTGATGCATTCGTCGTACCGAGAACGGGTGTGTTTCCCCTGTTGGCAAGCCAACGTCCGGATCGATGTTTGCGCTGGCGATGTGAACGTTTCGTCAAAATCGAAGCGGAGTCGAGTAGGTGCCTACAAGTGCATCCAGACCTTGCGCAACCCGTGACCAACCGTTTCGGCAAGCGCGGATTCTTGCGCGGGCGTGAGCTCCCGCACGTTCGGATTCATGGCTTGCAGCGCGAAGCGGCCGAAAGCACAAGGCCAGTTGTAGTGCAGCTCGTTCAACGACACGCGCTTGCCGCAGCACTGTGCCGTGACGAAGAGATTGCTGAAACCTTCGTGCGAGGCGGCGTCCATGGCTTCCAGCCACCACGGTTCGGCGTCCGCGCCGCAGGCGGGACACGTCACCCCCGACCAGTTGGCGCCGGGGTCGAAGAACTCGATGGTTTCGGTAAACGCGACCGATACTTCATCGGCATCGGGAACATAGGAAGCCAACAGGCTTCGCGCTTTTTCAGCCTGTTCGTGCGAAGGCTGGAAGGTCGGGTCGCCGGGAATGTACTGGAGCCAGTTGTCGGACATGGTCTTGCTCCTGCGAAAGGTGCGTAGCAATCACGTGCGGGTTCTCGCGCTGCGTTCCAGTGGCCAGCGAGCGGACGTTACATCTTTCCGAAGAAGTCGGTGATGTCGAAAAACACCTTCCTGCGCTCGCCGCTGGCGGTGATGATTTCGATGGAGTCGTAGACGCGCCCGTTCTGGTTCAAGAGCGCCTGCCCACCTCGCTTGTAGCCGGGAAAGTGCTCGGCGATCCAGTGGTATTCGGCCTTGACGCCGGTCTGTTCGTTCGGTGCCCGGATGGGAATGGCGTTGGTGATGCTGCTGCCGTCCTGCAAGACGGTAGGGAGCGCATGGCCGGTGCGCGGCATTGCGCCGGTACCGATCAGCAAGAACGCCATCAACGCGGCCGTGTTCAAACGCATGTCACATCTCCTCGAAAATTTCATTCCCTTTGCATTACGCAGCGGAAAGGCTTTTGAACGCCGTGGTCAGCGTGCGTATCGCATCGCGCGAACGGCGGTCGTTCAGTGCGGTATAGAGCACCACTTCCTGCCTGGGCAGTGCGGGAAGTGATAGCAGTTCCCCCACGTCGATCGTGCCGCTTGGCGCGGTGCGCCTGGCCAGCACGGCGATCGCGAGCCCGGCCGCGGCGGCAGCGCCGACCACCGCCGCGCCCTTGCCGATAAACACCTCGGCCCAGCTCAGGCCGACTTCGTCCAGCGCTCGCACGGCTGCCGCACGGATGCTGCACGAGGCGCCCTGAGTAGCCAGGGGCAGGGGAAGCCCGGGACGCTGCTGCCAGTTCGCCACCGCGATCCACGCAAAGCTTTCCGTGAAAATCGTTTCGCCTTGATGGCGGCGGCCCGGCGGTTGCACGACCAGGGCGGCATCCAAAGTGCCTTCTTCATACGCTTGCATGATCTCCCCCGAACCGGCCACGCGCATTTCGATCAGCAGGCTGGGATCGTGCTCGTTGATGCGGCGGAGCAGGGCGGGCAATTCGCTGCCGACGATCAATTGGCTGATGCCGATGGTCATGCGGCGCCGTTCCACCTCGAAAGAAGACACCGCCCGCTCGTGGGCGCCCACCAGCGAACGCGCGGATTCGAGGAATACGGCGCCTTCGGCCGACAGGCGCACTTGCCGCGGGGTGCGCTCCAGCAGGCGACGGCCAAGCTGTTCTTCCAGGCGCCGCAGCTTGAGGCTGATCGCGGATTGGGTGCTGTCCAGCACCTCGGCGGCACGGGTGAAGCTCTGCAGGTCGGCGACGAAGACGAAGGCTTTTACGGCATCCAGATCCAGCGCTTTCATGAGTTTTGTCATGTAAATTTAAAATGGCTGATATATATAGCTATTGCATTTTCGAATGGATGATGCGCCGAGCCGACCTCCGATACCAGCCTTTTCCCGCAGCCGGCGATGCGCTTCCGGCGGCCAGGTGCGAGGGCGGTGTTTCGCCGGTCTGTTCTGTGGGGCGGGTCGTTTCATGCATGGATTGAGCCTTTCGGGCCGCGCGTTGCCGAGCAAAGTAAGCGCTAAGCCAGAACCGTTAGCCTTGCATCGTCATCGGTATGGATCAGAGGCTTGCGGGTGCGGTCGCTAAAGTTTTCATTACGTGACAAAACGATGTTGCCGATGCACGGATGGCGTGCCGGCACGCTGGTTGGGCTGATGCTGCTCGCCGGGTGTGCGACCTATTCGCCGCAGCCTTTGGGCCAGGGGCAGGGCGCTGCCGATGTGGTGCATCTGTCGGCGAGTACGGCCGACATGCCGTTGCCGGCGCTGCGCACGCATCATTTCGATCCGGCGCAGGGCATGGATTCCACGGATGTGGCCATCCTCGCCGTTGCGAACAATCCGGACCTGAAGGTCATGCGCGATCAGTTGGGCATTGCCCGCGCGCAATCCTTTGCAGCGGGCCTGTTGCCCGATCCGCAAATCGCCATCAGCCAGGATTTTCTGGCGCACAAGCAAGTGGGCGCCACCAGTGCGTACAGCTATGGCATCAGCGAGGACATCACCAGTCTGCTGACTCGTTCCACCCGCGTGGCCGCGGCCAAGAGTCAGGCGCAACAGGTGAATCTCGATCTGCTTTGGGCAGAGTGGCAGACGATTGCGCAGGCGCGCCTGCTGTTCAATCAGGTGATATCGCTGCGGGCCCAGCAAAAGCAGTTGGCGGCGGAGCAGGCGGCGCTGGCGCCGGTGGACGATCGCGTTCGCAAAGCGTTGCAAGCGGGCAACCTCACCTACGACGCCGCCAGTGCCGGCTTGAACGCCTACGCGGATGCCAGCAAGCGTGTCTCCGACAACACCATCCAGTTGCATCAATCCGAGCACGACCTGCGCCTGCTGCTGGGGCTCGCGCCCGATGCGCCGTTGGACCTGATCGGCGAATCCTTCCGGGCAAACCCGACCCCGCAGCAAGTGCAGGCGGCGCTGGCGAGCCTGCCGCGGCGGCGTCCGGATCTGCTTGCCCTGCAAGCGGGCTACCAAGCGCAGGAAGCCACGTTACGCGGCGCCATTCGTGCGCAGTTCCCGGCGCTCAACTTCGGTGTGGACAGGCAGCGCGATACCACCAACGAAGTGACCAACGGTTTCACCATCGGCTTCACGTTGCCCCTGTTCGACCGCAATCGCGGCAACATCGCCATCGAAAAGGCTACGCGCCAGCAACTCAAGGACGATTATGAAAATCGCCTGCTCACCACGCGCAGCGATATCGCACAAATCACCGCCGACCTGGACACGCTTGCCCGGCAGCGCGATCAGCTGCAAGCACACGCAGCCAGGCTCGACCAGGCTCGCGTAGCGGCGCAAGCCGCGTGGCAGAAGGGGCTGCTCGATTGGCCGACCTATCTCTCCATCCGTGCCAACGCGCTTGGCGCGGACGTGGATTTCATCGCGGCGCGCGACCAGCAATCGCAACAGGCGATCGCGCTGGAAACCTTGCTGGGCGATACCGATCTTCAACCGTCTTCTTTAGCGGCAACCACCCCATGAATCGATTTTTGCTGACTCGCGCCACGCTGGTGGCGCTGCTTGCCTTGCTGGCCGGTTGCAGCGGTGGCGGCGGTGGCGGCGCCGCCGATGATGACGATGCGGATGTCAGCGGCCAGGTGCTGGTGACCACGGCGCTGCCGGCAAGCCAGACTTTCCACGACACCATCCAGGCGTGGGGCACGGCGGTGGGGGATCCGCATCGCGCGAGCGTGATCAGCCTTGGGCATGGCGGCCAGGTGATCGGCGCCGAGGTTACTGCGGGACAGCAGATCAAGCGTGGGCAGACCTTGTTGCGCATTGCGCCGGATCCGGCCACACGCAATGCCTATCGGCAGGCGCAAAGCGCGCTGTCGCTGGCAAGCGGCGAACTTAAGCGCACCGAACAAATGGCGGCGCAGCACCTGGCCACGCAATCGCAGCTGGCCGCCGCGCACAAAGCTCTGGACGATGCGCAAGCGGGCGTCGACGCGGCCCGCGCGCTGGGTGGCGGCGAGGCCGAGGAGATCATCGGTGCGCCGGCTGACGGCGTGGTGACCAGCTTGAATGTCAATCTCGGCGACCGGTTCCAGGCCGATGCCTCGTTGCTGACCTTCACCCCCGCGCACGGTTTGGTTGCACGGCTGGGCGTGCAGCCGCAGGACGGCGCGGGCCTGAAGTCCGGCATGGCGGCGCAAGTGCAAGGCGTGTACGGCCGCGGCGAAACCTTCAGCGGCCGCGTTGAAATGGTCGGGCAGGCCGTCGATGCGCAGACTCATCTGCTGCCGTTGCAGGTGAGCCTGCCGCCCGAAGCCGGCGCGTCGCTGGTTGCCGGGTCGGCAGTGCAGGCCAGCATCGATACCGCCAGCTATACCGCGTGGGCGTTGCCGCGCGCGGCGGTACTGCACGACGACAGGGGCGACTATGTTTTTGCCGTCGATCGCGATCACGCCAAGCGCATCGATGTAAGCCTGAAGCATCCCGAGGGGGATACGGTCGGCGTGCAGGGGGCGCTGGACGCCAAGACGCGCGTCATCGTGCTGGGCAGCTATGAATTGAACGATGGCGATGCGGTGCGCGAGCAGCAGGAGGCTGGCAAGTGAGCATCGCCACGTGGATGCAGCGCCATCGGCGCTCGCTGCTGTTCCTGGTGTTGATGTTGGCGTTGGGCGGTATCGCCAGTGCCGTGTTCATGCCGGTGGCTTTGTTTCCCAACGTGGCGTTTCCACGCGTGCAGCTTGCCCTGGATGCGGGCGACCGGCCGGCCGACCAGATGGCGATCGAAGTCACCACGCCGATCGAAGATGCATTGCGCCGCGTTCCTGGCGTGCGCGACGTGCGTTCGACCACCAGCCGCGGCAGTGCCGACATCGAGGTGACGTTCGACTGGGGCACGGACATGAGCCGCGCGCTGGGGGACGTCAACGCGGCTGCGAGCCAGGTATTGCCGGAATTGCCGGCCGGCACGCAGCTCAGCAGCCGGCGCATGGACCCAACCACGTTCCCGATGCTGGCCTACAGCCTGCGCTCGCATACGTTGTCGCCGAGCGCGCTGTACGACCTCGCCCAATATCAGCTGCGTCCCTTGCTCAGCAGTATCCCCGGCGTGGCCCACGTCGGCGTGCAGGGCGGCGAAATTGCCGAATTCCACGCGGATGTCGACCCGAACCGCCTGCGTGCGCAAGACCTGAGCCTCACCGACGTAGCGACCGCGGTCAGCCACGCAGCGACCATCCAGGCGATGGGCCACGTGTCCGATCACTACAAGCTTTACCTGCTGCTGGCCGACAACCAGCCCGGCACCGTAGCGGCGCTGCGCGATGTCGTGGTGCGCGCGGACAGTCGCGGTGTGGTGCGCCTGGGCGATATCGCCGACGTAACGTTGAGCCACGTACCGCAATGGATACGCGTGACGGCAGACGGTCAGGATGCGGTGCTGGTGCAGATATTCCAGCAGCCGGACGGCAACAGCGTGCAGATCGCCCGCGACGTCAAGCAGCGCCTGCACGACTACGCACCGCAGATGCCGCAGGGTGTGAAGCTCGCCAACTGGTACGACCAGACGCAACTGGTTTCCGGTGCAGCCGGCAGCGTGCGCGACGCGATCCTGGTCGGTATCGTGCTTGCCGGCCTGGTGTTGTTCGTGTTCCTGCGCAATACGCGGGTGATCCTGGTGGCGATGCTGGTGGTGCCGGCGGTGCTGACCATCACCGTGTTGTTGCTGCGCGTATTGGGCATGAGCTTCAACATGATGACGCTGGGCGGCATGGCGGCTGCGGTGGGGCTGATCATCGACGACGTGATCGTGATGCTGGAGCACATCATGCGCCGCCTGCGCGGCGTGGCCGGCGAAGTCGACGTGCGCATTGCCCATGCCGCGCGGGAATTCACCCGGCCGTTGACCGGCTCCAGTGCGGCGACCGTGGTGATCTTCCTGCCGCTGGCGTTTCTCACCGGTGTCACGGGCGCATTCTTCAAAGCCTTGTCCTTGACCATGGCCAGCGCACTGGTCATTTCCTATCTGCTGACCTGGATCGTGGTGCCGTTGCTGTCGGAGCGCCTGCTCGATCAGCGTCACCTGGTCGAACACGCCACCAGCCGCTTTTCGCAACGCGCGATGAGCGGCTACCAGCGCGTATTGCAGCGTTGGTTGAAGCGGCCGGTGTGGATCCTCGTGCTGGTGGTGCCGTTGCTTGCGTTGGGTGCGCTGGCCTACGGCCGTGTCGGCACCGGGTTCATGCCGGCGATGGACGAGGGCGGCTTTACCTTCGACTATGTTTCCAAACCGGGCACGTCGCTGGAGGAAACCGGGCGGCTGCTCAACCAGATCGAAGCCATCATCCGCGCCAATCCCTATGTGGATACGTATTCGCGTCGCACCGGCCTGCAGTTGGGCGATGGCCTCACTGAAGCGAACACCGGCGATATTTTCGTGCGCTTGAAAAGCGGTTCGCGGCCTTCCACCGAAGAGGTGATGAACGACATTCGCAAAGAGGCGCAAACCAAGGTGCCTGGACTGGATGTGGATGTCTCGCAGTTGATGGAAGACATGATCGGCGACCTGGTAGCGGTACCGGAACCGATCGAGATCCAGCTCTACAGCGACGATGCCGACGTGCTGAATGCCACCGCGCAAAAGGTGGCCGATGCCTTGGGCAAGATCAAAGGCGTCAACGGCGTGCTGAACGGTATTAATCCTGCCGGCGATGCGTTGACCATGACCGTGGATCCGGCCAAGGCTGCCCTGCAGGGATTGGACCCGCAGGGCATCACCGATCAGGTCACGGCGGCGATCGACGGTACCGTCGCCGCGCAACTGCCCGCGGAAGGCAAGGTCGTCGGCGTGCGGGTGCGCCTGCCTGCGTCGTCGTATCGGCATCTGGAGCAAGTGGCGGCGCTGCCGATCCGCGCTGCCGACGGACATTTGCTGCCTCTTTCGCAGGTGGCGAACTTGCAGGTGGTACAAGGTCAGCCTGAGATCACGCGTAATAACCTCAAGCGCATGGTGGCGGTGACCGGACGCATCGCCGGGCGCAGCATGGGCGCCACGATCGGCGACGTGAAGACGATGCTGGCCACCCCGGGCTTGCTGCCCAAGGGCATGTATTACGAACTGGGCGGTTTGTATCAGCAGCAACAGGAAGCCTTCC
This sequence comes from Dyella mobilis, assembly GCF_016904945.1. Taxonomy (GTDB): domain Bacteria; phylum Pseudomonadota; class Gammaproteobacteria; order Xanthomonadales; family Rhodanobacteraceae; genus Dyella_B; species Dyella_B mobilis. The sequence goes on along the minus strand of NZ_JADIKF010000040.1, from coordinate 182,724 downwards.
GCGGCCTGACCGTGGTGCTGGTGGCGGCGATCGCGCTGGTGTTCGCGCTGCTGCTGTTTCTTTACGAGAGCTTCCGAGTGGCGTTGGCGATCCTGGCCATGCCGCTGCTGGCGATCGGCGCGGTGTTCGTCGGCTTGTGGCTTACCGGCATCGAGTTGAATATCTCGGCGATGATGGGCATGACCATGATCGTCGGCATCGTCACCGAAGTGGCCATTTTCTACTTCTCGGAACTGGAAGAAACAAGCGGCCGGCTGCCGCTGCACGAGGCGCTGTTGGCAGCTGCGCAATACCGCACGCGCCCGATTCTGATGTCGACGCTGGCCGCCATTCTCACTTTGTCGCCGTTGGCGCTTGCGCTGGGTACCGGCTCGCAGATGCAGCAGCCGCTGGCCGTGGCGATTATCGCCGGCATGCTGGTGCAGGTGCCGCTGGTGCTGCTGGTGATGCCGGTGCTGTACGCGACGCTGATGCGCTCGCGGCGAAACGTGTCGGGCTGACCTACTTTGCTTGGGGCGCGCATGCCGGCACACTGTCGGCATGAGCACCGCCATCGTCTGGTTTCGCCGGGATCTTCGAATTGCCGATAACGCGGCGCTGTACCAGGCGTGCGCCGATCACGCCGGGGTCGTGCCGCTTTATATCCACGCTCCGCAGGAAGAGGGCAGCTGGCAGCCGGGAGCGGCCAGCCGCTGGTGGCTGCATCACAGCTTGCAGGCCCTGGATACCGACTTGCGCCATCGTGGCGGCGCGCTGCACCTGCGGCGTGGCGCCAGCCTGTCGACGTTGCTGGAGGTGGCGGCGCGCACGGGGGCGGATACCGTCTACTGGAATCGCTCGTACGAACCGGCGTCGATCGCTCGCGATACGCAGATCAAGGCGGCTTTGCGCGAGCACGGCATCGCCGTGCGCAGCTTCAGCGGCGCCTCGTGGCAGGAGCCGTGGCAGCTGACGACTCTGGAAGGGCAGCCGTATCGCGTCTTTACGCCGTACTGGCGCAAGTTGCGCACCTTGATCGATGCGAGCGAGCCTTTGCCTGCTCCCGCGCGCCCGCCTGCCATGGTCCTTGACGGTGGCGAGTCTCTGGGCGCGCTGGATTTGCTCCCGTCGATTCCGTGGGACGGTGGCATGCGCGAACACTGGACCCCGGGTGAGCAGGGCGCCCGCGACGCGCTGGAATTGTTCGCCGATGACGCCATCGGCGACTACGCCACTGCACGCGATGTGCCGGCACGCCACGGTACGTCACGCTTGTCCGCGCACCTGCATTTTGGCGAAATCACGCCCAAGCAGATTCATCACGGCTTGTTGACGATGTTGCGCCAGCGCCGTGCCGACAGATCGGTGGATATCGAGCCTTACTTGCGCGAGCTGGGTTGGCGCGAATTTGCGCAGCATTGGCTTTATCACTTTCCGCAGGTGACGAACGAGCATTTCAATCCGCGCTTCAACGGTTTTGCCTGGGCGGCAGAAGATCCCGAAGCACTGCGCCGCTGGCAACGGGGCCGCACCGGCATTCCGCTGGTGGACGCGGGCATGCGCGAGCTGTGGCATACGGGTTGGATGCACAACCGGGTGCGCATGGTGGTGGCCAGTTTCCTCACCAAGAACCTGCGCCAGCATTGGCTGCATGGCGCGCGCTGGTTCTGGGACACGCTGGTGGATGCCGACCTGGCCAACAATACGATGGGCTGGCAATGGGTGGCCGGTTGCGGTGTCGATGCCGCGCCGTATTTCCGCGTGTTCAATCCGGTGTCGCAGGCGCAGAAATTCGATCCGAAGGGTGTTTATCTGCGTCGCTGGCTACCGGAGTTGCGCGATGCGCCGGAGAGCACGCTGCATGAGCCGTGGAAAGACCGCGGCTTGCTGCAACAGACCGGCTATCCCGCCCCGATGATCGATCTTGGCCTATCGCGGCAGGCTGCGCTGGCGGCGTATCAGGCGTCGCGCGGTTGATCTGCGGTCTCGTTCACCGTGCTGCGCAGCAGCCACGCGAGAATGGGCGGGGTGACCATGGCAGTGAGCAACGACATCGCCACGATGATCGCGTACATCTGGTCGCTGAAAACGCCGGCCGCGAGCCCGAGGCTGGCGATCACCACACCCACTTCCCCGCGCGGCACCATGCCGAAGCCCACGATGGCCGCACCCTTGCGGCCCAGCGATAGCGCGCCGAGAAAGCCGCCGAGCAGCTTGGAGACGATGGCGATCAGCGTCACCACCGACAAGGCGATGAGCGCGTCTGCGCTGGCGAGTTGATGCAGGTTGATCTTGCTGCCGGTCAGCACGAAGAAGAACGGCGTCAACAGGGCCAGCAAGGGTTGGATCTGTTGTTCGAGCGTATGTTGCTGGCGGGTTTCGGAGGCGATCATGCCGGCCAGGAACGCGCCGATGATCGCGGCCAGGCCGAACAGCGTGGACACGTAGGCCAGCCCCAGGCACAGCGCCAGCACGATCAATAGCGGCGAATATGCGTTGCGAGGCTTGTCCAGCCAGGTGGAGTTCCAGCGCATGACGCGCGTACCGCCCCAGCCGATCACCGCGATAAAACCGATCGCGCCGGCCAGCACCATGACCAGATGGGTGAGATCGAACCCTTCGCCGCCCTGCAGCGACACCACTACGCCGAGCAGCAGCATGGCGAGAATGTCATCAATCACCGCCGCACCGAGGATCACCTTGCTTTCCACCCGCTGCAGCACGCCCAGTTCCTGCAGCACGCGCGCGGTAATGCCGGCGGAAGTGGCCACGAACGCGGCGGCGACGAACAACGATTTGCCCCAGTCGTAGCCACTGCCATGCGCCCACACGCCGCCCATCGCGAACGGCAGCAGCACGCCGAGCACGCCGACCAGGAACGCGGCCTTGCCCACTTTCTTCAGGTCTTCCAGTCGTGTTTCCAGGCCCACGGAGAACAGCAGCAACACCACGCCGATTTCCGAGAGCACATCCAGCGGTGTGCCGACGGCGACCTGATCCGGAGTAATCCAGCCGAGCAGGGAGGGGCCGATCACGCAACCGGCGGCGATTTCGCCGACCACGCCGGGCAGCTTCAGCCGCTGGGCGATTTCCGCGCCGATCTGCGCTGCCACGAAGACGATGAACAGCGAGAACAGGATTTCATTGGCATGGTGCATGGTCGGAGTCCATCGATCATGAGCATTCGGGCCATGCTACCCGGTCGTGGCGGATATGGCACTTGAACTTGCCCTAGGGCCTATACAGGAACGTTTTTATCCAACCGCGCAAAGACGCGGCTGGCCACCGCCGTGATGACGGCCAGGATGACCACCGTCCAGCGGAATGCAACGACATAGGCACCGGCACCCTGGCCGTGCAACAGCGTCTGCATCAGGATCGTGGCGAGAGCGATGCCGAAGCTCATCGACAGATATTGGGTGGTGGACGCCATCGACGACGCCATCGAGGCATGCGTTACGTCCAGGTCGGTGTAGATCAGCGTATTCATCACCGTGTACTGCATGCCCATGAAACCGCCGTACACATACACCAGCAGGGCGATCAACCCCATCGGCGTGTGCGGGCCGAGCAAAGCGAACGAAGCCAGCAACAGTGCGACTAACAAGGTATTGCCGAACAACAGGCGGCGATAGCCCAGGCGGATCAGCATGCGGTTCACCAGCCATTTCGCGCTGATCGAACCCAATGCCTGCGGCACCATCATCAGGCCGGCCATCAACGGCGACCAGCCGCAGCCCACCTGCAGGAACAGCACGATCAGCAGGAACATGCCGCTGACGCCCAGGCGGGTAAGCAGGTTGCCCGATAGCGCCACCCACACGCTGCGTATGCGCAGCAGGCCCAGATCGGCAACCGGGTGAGCGGTGCGCCGGCTGTGCCGCACGTAGGCGGCACCGAACAGGATCGCCAACACCACCAGCGAACCCATCCACATCCAGCGAATGGTCGGGTCGGCGGCGAATTCCGATGCCGCCAGCAGCAGGGCCGAGGCGGCGGCAAACAGCAGAAAGCCCAGCAGGTCGAACCGATTGGCCTTGTCCAGCCGGTACTCGGGCATTTCGCGCTGATTGAGCCAAAGCCCCACGATGCCCACCGGCACGTTGAGCAGGAAGATCAGGCGCCAGTTGGTGTATTCCACCAGCGCGCCGCCCAGCAGCGGCCCCAGCACCGAACCGAGCAGGCCGAAGGTGGCCACCGTGCTCATTACTTGCACGAACTCGCGCTTGTCGATGCTGCGTACCAGCACGTAGCGCCCCACCGGCATCAACGCCGCGCCGCCGCAGCCTTGCAGCACGCGTGCAAGCACCAGTTCGGGCAACGTCTGGGAGATACCGCAGAGCAGGGATCCGATGGCAAACACACTGATGGCCGCGCCGAACACCCGGCGCGTGCCGTAGCGGTCGCACAACCAGGGGCTGGCCGGGATCAGGATCGCCAGGGTCAGCACATAACTGGTGAGCGCGCTGCGCATGTCCAGCGGCGTTTCGCCTAGCGCATGGGCGATGGCGGGCACGGCTGTGTTGACGATGGTCGAATCCAGCGCCTGCATGAAGAAAGCCGCGGAAACCAGCCAGGTCAGGCCACGGTAGCGTTCGCGCGAGGAAAGCCCGATACCCGCGGCCGCCGCGTCGGCGGTGGCGGTGGATACGGGAGGGGAGGAAGACATGGACGCTATGATACCTGCTGTGACAGTTACCTGCTCGGAGAACGTTGTGCCGGAGTTAGCCAGATTTCATCGGCCGGTGGGGATGGACCCGTTGGCCCGGGGTGGTTTCCATGCCATCCGGCCCCTCATCCGTCACGGTCGAATCGTTACACTTCCCGCATGAGCAAATCGTCAGCCACCTTCCAGCCGGCTCAGCACGCAGACGACCTGCGCAAGCGGATCGAGCACGCCAATTATCGCTACCACGTGCTGGATGACCCGGAAATCCCGGACGCCGAGTACGACGCACTGATGCGCGAGCTCGAAGCGCTGGAAACGCAACACCCGCAGCTGGCCACGCCCGATTCGCCGACCCGCCGTGTCGGCGCCAGGGCGATGGGCGGGTTTGCGGAGGTCCGGCATGCCTTGCCGATGCTGTCGTTGAGCAATGCTTTCGAACAGGAAGGCAACGACGATCGCGAGCGCTACCGCGAGGTGGCCGAATTCGAACGGCGCATCGAACAGACGCTGGGGCGCAGCCAACCGGAGTTTTCGGTGGAGCCCAAGCTCGACGGCCTGGCCATCAGCCTTCGCTATGAAAACGGCCTGTTCGTGCAGGGCGCGACACGCGGCGACGGCGAAACCGGCGAGGATGTCACCGCCAATTTGCGCACCGTGCGGGCGATCCCCCTGCGCTTGCGCGGCGAGGGTTGGCCGCGCGTGCTGGAAGTGCGCGGCGAAGTGATCATGCTGCGCAAGGATTTCGAAGCGTTCAATGCCTACGCGCGCGAGCACGGCGAAAAGCCGCTGGCCAATCCGCGCAATGGTGCGGCCGGTTCGCTGCGCCAGCTCGATCCGGCCATCACGGCCAAGCGCAAGCTCAGCTTCTACGCGTATGCCGTAGGCGTGGTCGAGGGGGGCGAACTTCCCGATACGCACTCCAAGACGTTGCAGAAGCTGCGCGACTGGGGTTTTCCGGTTTCTCCTGAAGCGGGCAGCGCCAAGGGCTTCGAAGGCCTGATCGCCTACTACAAGCGGATCGGCGCCAAGCGCGACAGTCTGCCGTACGACATCGACGGTGTGGTCTACAAGTTGGACGATTACGCCGGCCAGCGCGAAATGGGGTTCGTGTCGCGTGCACCGCGCTGGGCCATTGCGCACAAGTTTCCCGCGCAGGAACAAAGCACGACCGTCGACGCGATCGAGATCCAGATCGGCCGCACCGGCGCGGCCACGCCGGTCGCGCGCCTTACGCCGGTGCAGGTGGCGGGTGTCACCGTCACCAACGCCACCTTGCACAACGCCGACCAGGTGGCGCGCCTTGACGTGCGCGTGGGCGATACCGTCATCGTGCGTCGTGCGGGCGACGTGATTCCCGAAGTGGTGCGCGTGATCCTGGAACATCGCCCGGCCAAGACCCACCCGTGGACCATGCCCTCGCATTGCCCGGTGTGCGGTTCGGCATTGGTGCGCGAGGAAGGCGAGGCGGCATGGCGTTGTTCGGGCGGATTGATCTGCGCCGCGCAACGCAAGGAAGCACTGATTCATTTCGCCTCGCGTCGTGCGATGGACATCGAGGGCCTCGGCGAGCGTTTCGTCGAGGCGCTGGTGGATTTCGGCTACGTGCACACGCCGGCGGATCTGTACGCGCTCACCCTCGAGCATTTCCTGGAAATGAAACGCCGCGCCGACGAGCGCGACGGCACCGTGCCGGAAACCGTCAAGGCCGGGAAGATCGCCACCAAGTGGGCGGATAACCTGGTCGAGGCGATCGAGGCCAGCAAGAAAACCACGTTGCCGCGTTTTCTCTACGCACTGGGCATCGTGCACATCGGCGAGAGCACGGCCAAGACTTTGGCCGGCTGGTTGGGACGCCTGTCGTGGGTGCGCAGCGTGCCGGCACCGATTCTGCGCGAATTGCCGGATATCGGCGGCGAAGTGGCCGGCTCCATTGCGGCGTTTTTCCGGCAGGAGGGCAATCGCGCCGTCGTCGACGCTTTGCTGGCCGCGGGCATCGTGCTTGGCGACGAGAGCGATCCGTCACCCCGCCTGCATCAAAAGCTGAGCTTTGCCACGTTGCTGGAAGACGCCGGCATCAACGGCATCGGCCGGCGCAATGCGGAGTTGCTTGCCACGCATTTTTCGACGCTGGGCAAACTGCGGGCCGGCGGTAGCGCACACTGGATCACCGCTGGCTTGCCGCAGAATGCCGCGGCCAGCCTGGACGAATTCCTGGCCGATGACGGTAAGCGCGCGAGCCTCGAGGAAGCGGAAGCTGCCATGCTCAGCCTGCTTGCCGCCGCGCCGCGCGAGGGCAGTGGCGAGGCTTTGCCGCTGGCCGGCCAGACGGCGGTGCTCACCGGTACGCTTTCCAACTTAGGGCGCGATGAAGCGAAGGAAAAACTGGAAGCGCTGGGCGCGAAAGTCGCCGGCAGCGTGTCCAAGAAAACCAGTTTCGTGGTAGCTGGCGAAGCGGCCGGCTCCAAGCTCGACAAAGCTCAGGAACTGGGTGTCGAAGTGTGGGACGAAGCGCGTTTGCTCGCACTGTTCAAGCAGCACGGAACCTGATTCGTCATGACCGTCAACAACGTTACCCCGTTCCGCCAGCGCCTGCAGGGGCGCGCCCAGCTCTACGCCATGATCCGGGCTTTTTTCGCCGAACGCGGCGTACTGGAAGTGGAGACGCCGATCCTGTCGGCGGCCGGCAACACCGACCCGAACATCGAGAGTTTCAGCGCGCCGTTCAGCGGTCACGTCGATGCGGGTGCGCGCGAACGCTGGTTGCGCACCTCGCCGGAGCATCCGCTCAAGCGCCTGCTCGCTGATGGGGTGGGCGATTGCTATGAATTGGGCCGCGTGTTTCGCAATGGCGAAGCCGGCGAGCGGCACAATCCCGAATTCACCATGCTGGAGTGGTATCGCGTCGGCTGGACGCATCGCCAGCTGATGGAAGAAACCATCACCCTGGTGGAATGCGCGCTGGCCATGAAGGAGCGCCGCGCCGAGGTACTGATCGAAGGCTATCGCCAGCTGTACATCGATGAGTTGGGCCTGGATCCCTTGCATGCGCCCATCGACGAATTGCGCGCGCCGTTGGCGCGGTATCACATCGATCCGGAAGGGCTTACCCGCGACGACTGGCTCGACCTGCTCATGACTCACCAGTTGCAGCCGAACTTTCCGCGCGACCGAATCACGGTGATCCACGACTACCCGGCCACCCAGTCGGCGCTTGCACGCATCCGGCCCGGCGACCCGCCGCTGGCCGAACGGTTCGAGCTGTACCTTGGCCCCTACGAACTGGCCAACGGGTACCACGAGCTCAACGACCCCGTCGAGCAACGCATCCGTTTCGAACGCGACAACGTGCGGCGACGCGAACGCAAGCTGCGCGAAATGCCCATTGATGAGCAGTTGCTGGCCGTGCTCGGCAGGATGCCCGATTGCGCCGGCGTGGCGATGGGCGTCGAGCGGTTGCTGATGTGCCTGGCAAGCACGGATCGGATTGGAGACGTGCTGGCCTTTCCGTTTTCGCAGGCCTGATGAAGTGGTGCGGGCCGCTATCAGGCCTGTTGCGCCAATCCCAATTCGGTTGCGTACTTGAACAGGTCGGCATCGTTGTCGATGCCGAGTTTGCGCATGGCACTGACTTTTTGCGTGCTGATGGTCTGCTTGCTGCGTTGGAGTCTTTCGGCAATCCCGTTGATGCTCGTGCCGCCCACGTAAAGCTTGATGACTTCCAGCTCCCTGGGCGAGAGGCGTGAGGAGTTGGTGAAGGGTGCCGATTTCATCAGCTGCGTGATGCGCGGCGAAAAGTATTTTCGCTTGCTGTGCACCGCTTGCACGGCGCTGCGCAAATGCACCATGTCGTCGGCCTTGCTGAGAATGGCGTCTACGCCGCAAGCCAGCAGGCTTCGGATCAGCACGGTCTTGTCCATGCTGGTGATGATGATGATCTGCAGTTCCGGGTAGCGGTCGCGCAGGTAGCTCACCAGTTCCAGCCCGTCGCCGTAGCGGCCGCCCGGCATGGCATAGTCGGTAACCAGCACGTCGCAGGGGTGGGCATCGAGCAGGGAGACCAATTGGGTCGAGTCGACGGCCGAGCCGATTAGGCGAACGGAGGGAATGTCGTCCAGCGTGGCTTCGATGCCCAGGCGGATGACCGGATGGTCGTCGGCGAGCACGATGCGAATACGGTTATCCATCCCGGTTATACCTGTTCGCTGAATCGACGGAAGAAAGGCTCTGTGTTGCTGTTTTATCGTAATACAACCCGTCAGCTTGGGCATCTCCGGCTGTGCTAGCTTAAGCTACGTACTAGTGGATAACGGGCGCAAGGAGCCTATTTTGACCATCAAGGTTGCCATAGCTGATGATCATCCGACGCTGCTTGCGGGGATGGAGCATCTGTTGTCCAGCGCGAGCGGAATCACCTTGGTGGGGCAGGCTACCCATTCCTCTGAATTGGTCGAGCTGCTCGGCAAGTTCAGTTGCGACGTGGTGGTGACCGACTTCTCAATGCCTGGCGGCCGCTATGGCGACGGTCTTACGTTGCTGCGTTTCATGAAGCGGCGTTTTCCCAGCATCCGCCTGATCGTGCTTACCAGTATAGAAAATCACGGGGTCATGCAAGGCATCCTGGATGTAGGAGCGATGGGGGTTGTCAGCAAATCGGACGATCTCGAACACGTTGAATCCGCTATTCGCATGGCGCATCTGAGCCATCGTTATCTTTCGCCGAAGATCCAGCAATTGCTGGAACAGGCACCCGCCATACACGACGCTGACGACAAGACCAAGCGGCTGAGCAAGCGAGAGACCGAGGTGCTTCGCCTGTATGCCGAAGGGCTTACCGTATCGGAAATCGGTGTGCGGGCAGGGCGCAGCAGCAAGACAATCAGCGCGCAGAAAATGGCTGCCATGAAGAAGCTCGGGCTTCAACACGACGCGGACATTTTCAAATATGCCCAAGCCAACGGCTTGGTGCAGGCATCTCAGACATCACAGAAAAATCTGCAGTGCGACGATGAGTCTGTGTGAAAAACCCTACGTAATGTACGCCTAAACTTAGGATTCGATAGGCAACGTCCTATAGCGGATCGTTCTGTATGTAGATAGCCTTTGTTCAGTCGGGGCCTATCTCCAATTGGCGTTTTACGTACACAAGGGATTTATGGACGAGCCGCAAGACACCGCCGTCTCTACCGTGCTGCTCGGGTACAGCACGCTTAGCAAAACACAGCGCGACGTCTTCATGGATCAGCTCAATGACTTCATGTTCCAGTCGCCGCAACAGCAAAAGCGCACGGCGGAAGGCTGGTTGCGTTCTTGTGAGGGCTCGACTTATCCCTCGGCGCGCGCCGTTGCGGAATCGGCAGCCAAGTACGCAGTGGAGCGTGCCAAAGGCCCTAAAAAGAAGAGCGGTTCCTAGGGCCTTCCTGTGCTATTCGCGCAGCCCGTGCAGCACCGACGAGGCATTGGCCGGTTCGACCATCGGCGACATGCCGCGATGGTCGGCGATCTACCATCGCAGCATGATTTTCCCGATGTGTGTACTGCTTTCCATCAATGCGTGGGCGGCAGCGGCGTCGGCGGCAGGGAAAACTTCGTGGATGACCGGCCGAAGTTTGCGCTCGGCAAATAGCGGCCAGACGCGTTCGTAAAGCTCGTTGGCGATGGCTGCCTTGAAGGCTGTGGAACGCTTGCGCAACGTGGAGCCGGTGACAGTCTGGCGGCGATGCATCAGTTTGGCGGCATCAAAGGAGGCGTTCGCGCCGCCGAGCGTTGCGATGATGACAAGGCGTCCATCTTCGGCGAGCGATTCCAGCTCGCGTCCGATGTAGTCGCCAGCCACCATGTCCAGGATCACGTCTACGCCGCGGCCGTCGGTCCAGTTCTTGATGCGCTCGACAAAGTCTTCGGTGCGATAGTTGATGGCGCGTGCGCCGAGCGTTTCACATGCGCGGCATTTTTCATCGCTGCCGGCGGTGGCGAATACCGGATGCCCCAGAGCACGTGCCAATTGGATGGCCGTAACGCCGATGCCACTGGAGCCGCCCTGCACCAGCAGGCTCTCGGGCGAACCGTCTTCGCTTCGCCCCAGGCCGCCGCGGTCGAACACGTTGCTCCACACCGTAAAGTAGTTTTCCGGCAGCGAAGCCGCTTCAAGCACGCTCAACCCTTGTGGCACGGGCAGGCATTGGCCCAGCGGCACCACGGCGTACTCGGCGTAGCCGCCGCCGGCCAGCAACGCGCATACCGCGTCGCCGCGCTTGAGGCCAAACGGATTGCCGCTGCTGAAATCGCCGTCGATCAGCTCGCCCGCGACTTCCAGGCCGGGCAGGTCGGATGCTCCGGGAGGCGGCGCGTAATGGCCGGCGCGTTGAAATACGTCCGGGCGGTTGATGCCTGAAGCGGCAACCTTGATGAGCACTTCGCCTGGGCCGGGCTGCGGTACCGGCCGTTGCACCAGCCGCAATACTTCGGGTCCGCCGAAGTGGCTGATTTCGATCGCTTGCATGGATGTCATAGTCTTCAGTCCCTCGCAAGCCGCGTGCCGTTCCAGGGCACGCGGCGGATCGCCTGACTATGGGTGCGCACGCACCGAGTACAAGGGGCTGTCAGGGTGCCGTATCGACCAGCACCAGTTCGACGTCTTCCAGTGCTTTCACTTCCAGCACCGGCTCGTCGAGTATGGCGGCACCGTCGCGCTCGTTGATCTTCAAGCCGTTGAGCTCCACCGAGCCCTTGGCCGGCACCAGATACGCATAGCGACGCTTGCCCAAGGCATACGTGGCGGTTTCGCCGGCCTTGAGTGTGGCGCCGAGCACGCGCGCGTTGGTGCGCAAGGGCAGGGCGTCGGCGTCTTCCTTGAATCCGCTGGCCAGCGGTACGAAGCGTCCGGAACGTTCTCCCGTGGGAAAGGGTTTGGCACCCCACGACGGAGCCTGGCCGCGCTCGTCCGGAATGATCCATATCTGGAAGATGCGGGTAGTGTCCGATTCGAGGTTGTACTCGCTGTGCGTGATGCCGCTGCCGGCGCTCATCACCTGTACGTCTCCCGCCTCGGTACGGCCTTCATTGCCCAGGCTGTCGCGATGCGTGATGGCGCCTTCGCGTACATAGGTGATGATTTCCATGTCCGCATGCGGATGCGGCGGAAAGCCGGTGTTCGAGGCGATGCTGTCGTCATTCCACACACGCAGCGCACCCCAGCCCATGCGCAGGCCGTCGTGATAACTGGAAAAGGAAAAATGATGCTTGGCCTTGAGCCAACCGTGGTCGGCGCCGCCAAGGCTGTCGAAAGAGCGTCGTTCGATCATGAGAGCACCTGATGGACAGTTCGGATGCCGTACAAGATAAGCCTGCGCGCGGCGATGCAGAACTCTCGCCAGGGAAACAGTGTGTCCCTGGCCTTACTCCTCAGGCTGCCGCGCTTTTAGTGATCGCCTGCGCGGTGCCGATGTCCGCTCAACTCGTGTCCGGCATCGGGCGCAAAGGACCGGTGCCAGCGCGTGGAGCTGAGCGAAATGGCGGTGACAACCAGAAAGGCCACCGAAAAATTGATGCGACTGGGCTCGCTGTTGTGGCTGGTGGCCATGGCGATTTTTAGGATCAATGCGCCGCAACACACACCGATCGACAGCATCAATTGCTGCAAGGTGGAATAGAAGCTGTTGGCCGCGCTCATGCGATCGGTCGGCACGGCTTCGTAGGCAATGGTGTTGTATGCGGTGAACTGGATCGACATGACGACGCCGCAAATCATCAGCAGCCCGAACATCAGCCAGAACGGCCAGTCGGCCTGGAAAAAAGCGCAAACCGCATAGCTGAGGCTGGCCAGTACGCCGTTGTAGACCATCGCACGGCGAAAGCCGATCCAGCGCAACAGGCGGGTGGTGATGGCACGCGCTAGCAATGCCCCCAGCGAGATCGCCAGGATGAGCTGGCCGCTGTGCAGGGCAGAGAAACCCAGGCCGATTTGCAGCAACAGCGGCAGCAGGAATGGCTGGGCGCCCTGGGTGATGCGCATCAGCGAACCGGAGATGACTGACAACCGAAACGAATCGATCCGCAACAGGGTCAAGTCCACCGCCGGGTGAGCGCGTCGCTTCGCATGCCTGACATAGGCCACGCACGCCGCCGCGCCGATCGCCACGAGCATGAACGCGTTGCGCAGATCGGTGTTTTCGCCAAAGCTCTCCAACCCGAACAGCAGGCATCCCAGCCCGATACTGCACAGGGAAAAACCCAGCCAATCGAACGGCGCAGGCTTGCCGGTGCTGTGCACGACGGGAACGTATCGCCGCACCAGCCAGAAGCCGAGTACGCCGATCGGCAGGTTGATGTAGAAAATCCAGCGCCAGTCGAGGTATTGCACGATGAAGCCGCCAAGCGGCGGCCCGGCCATGGTGCCCAGCACCGCCGGGATCAGCGTCCACATCATGGAAGACACCAGGTGGCGGCGTTCCACCGTGCGCAGGATGATCAGCCGCCCCACCGGCGCCATCATCGCGCCGCCGGTACCTTGCAGCAGGCGTGCAGCCACCATGGCCGGCAGGCTGTGGGTGAGCGAGCACAGGATCGAGCCGATGATGAACACCACCATCGAACTGTTGAACACGCGCTTGGTGCCAAAGCGGTCTGAAATCGTGCCGCTCACCGGAATCAGAATGGCCAGCGCCAGCAGGTAACTGGTTACCGCCACGCTCATGGCCGGCGCGGTAACACCGAAATCGTGCGCCATGGTCGGCAGGGCGGTTGCCAGTACCGTACCGTCCATTTGCTCGAGGAAGATGGCGCAGCCGACGATCAGGGAAATGACGCGGTAATCGGGATACGCCGGTTGGGATGCCACCGGAGCGTCAACCTTTTCCTCGATCGGCACGGACACGCGGATTTCCTGGACGAGCGCAGCTCGCCTGCGTCAGGCTGACGCGAGGATCAACGAGAACGCTCGAAACGGCGGCACACTGGGGTTGTGCGCCGCAACATCTCTATTATTCGCCTGTTAGAAAGTTGTTACAAGAGCAGGTCGGCACGTTTGTCGACATTGATTCATCTGGCCCGGAACGGGAGGCGTGCGGGATAGCTAAAAGCGGCCGTCTTGCGATAATCGTCGACTTCAGGGAATCCGGTTTCCATGGGTGGATAAATGACTTCACGTCGGGTCGTTGGGCACATCGCACGTTTCAGAGTGCCCCTCCGCTTCTTGCTTGGCATATCCCTCGCGGTTTCGCTGTCTTCATGCCTCATCTTTACCAAGGCCATAACCCCTTATCCCAATGACTGGGGAAGCCTGCGCCCGACCTCCGATTGTTCTGAGCTGACGGGCAGATATAGCAATGCCGGAGTTGATGCGATCAAGCCACCCGAAGCGCGCGAGCCCGTCATCCTGTGGGCCGAGCAGCTTGGTCCCACGTTGGCCCGCTGGGCAAAGCACCCGATGCCCGATTCCGGCTCAAAGGGCATTCAATACGTTGAATTGAACGTTCCCAAAGGCGGCCAGGGCGTGGATGTCGCCATCTATTACCAGGATCACGTCGATCGTTTCGTGATGCCCTGGGGGGCGCAATTCCAGTGTGTCCAGGGCGTCGCACGCATGGTGGCCAAGTACAACGATGCCGGCGATCTTCCCGGGCGAAGCACCAATAAAATCGTGCGCGATTTCGCGCGAACTTCTCGCGGTGGGTTGGTTGTTAGCGAGCAAACCTCGACGTTGGAAGCCGGCGCCGTGCTATTCGTCGTCGAGGCGGGGGGGAGCAAGCAAAGCAGCTGGCATGGTTGGCCGGCGTACGGCGACACGCCTTTCCGGGTTACGGATGGACGAAGCTGGTAATGCAGGAAAACAAACGGCGCCTGGAAGCAGGCGCCGTTTTTCGTTACGCATCAGAATGCGCAGATCAGACTGCTTCGAAAATCCCTGCAGCGCCCATGCCGGTACCGATGCACATCGTTACCATGCCGTACTTCTGTTTGCGGCGGCGCAGGCCGTGCAGCAAGGTGGCGACGCGAACCGCACCAGTGGCGCCCAGCGGATGCCCGAGAGCAATGGCGCCACCCAGCGGATTGACCTTGGTCGGATCCAGCTTGAGGTCGCCCATCACGGCCAGTGCCTGCGCGGCAAAGGCCTCGTTGAGTTCGATCCAGTCGAGCTGGTCCTGGGTGATGCCGGTCTGCCTGAGCACCTTCGGAATCGCTTCCTTGGGACCGATGCCCATGATGTCCGGACGCACGCCGGCCACCGAGTAACCGACGAAGCGGGCCAGCGGGGTAAGGTTGTAATCCTTGATCGCCTGCTCGCTGGCCAGCAGCACAGCGCCGGCGCCGTCGGAGGTCTGTGAGGAGTTGCCGGCGGTAACGGTGCCGCCGAACTGGCCGTTGCGGAACACCGTCTTGAGCTTGCCCAGGACATCCGGCGTGCTGCCGGCGCGCGGGCCTTCGTCGGTGTCGATCACGCGGCTGTCGGCCTTGATGCCGCGGGTAGCCAGGTCGGGATAGTGATCGTCGAGCTGGAACGGGGTGATTTCGTCCTTGAACTCGCCGGCCTTGATTGCGGCCAGCGCGCGTTCGTGGCTTTGCGCGGCAAAGGCGTCCTGCGCGTCGCGCGACACCTTCCACTGCTTGGCCACGTTCTCGGCGGTGATGCCCATGCCGTAGGCGATGCCGATGTGCTCGTTGTCGAAGATGGCCGGATTCATCGCCACCTTGTGGCCCATCATCGGCACCATGCTCATGCTCTCGGTACCGCCGGCCAGCATCAGGTCGGCTTCGCCCAGACGGATGCGGTCGGCCGCCATCGCCACGGCCTGCAGGCCGGACGAGCAGAAGCGGTTGACGGTGACGCCGGGCACGGTGTCGGGCAGGCCGGCCAGCAGCAGGCCGATGCGCGCCACGTTCATGCCTTGCTCGGCTTCCGGCATGGCGCAACCGATGATCACGTCGCCGATGCGATGCGGATCGATGCCCGGCGCCTGCGCCATCACGGCGCGGATGACGTGGGCGAGCATGTCGTCGGGACGGGTGTTGCGGAATACGCCGCGCGGCGCTTTGCCTACCGGGGTGCGGGTGGCGGCGACGATGTAGGCGTCTTGCACTTGCTTGGTCATGGTCTTGGCTCCGTGGCGTCGCGCAGAGTGCAGCGACGCCGTTTGGTTTGTTCGTCGTCCCGGCGAAGGCCGGGAACCAGTGTCTTTGTGGTGCGTGCGAAAGTCGCTGGACCCCGGCCTTCGCCGGGGCGACGAGCGTTTAGTTCCTCAAGGGTTTGCCGGTGGTCATCGTGTGAGCGATGCGCGCCTGGGTCTTTTCGGTCTGCGCCAGCTCGACGAAATGCTTGCGCTCCAGTTCCAGCAGCCATTCCTCATCCACCAGCGAACCGCGCTCGATCGCGCCGCCGCACAGGGTGTCGGCGATGCGGGTGGCGATCGCGACGTCGTGTTCGGAAGCGAAATAACCGGCCTGCAAGTTGGCGAGCGATGCCTTGAACGTGGCGGTGCCGACATCGCCGGCCACCGGAACGTTGCGGTTGTACAGCGGCGGGCGGTAACCGCTCTCGGCCAGCGAGAGCGAAACCTTCTTGGCCACATAGAGCAGTTCGTAGGCGTTGAACACCACGATGTCGCTATCGCGCAGCAAGCCGAGCTGCTTGGCTTCCAGTGCGCTGGCGGAAACCTTGGCCATGGCGACCGTTTCGAACACCTTCTTCAGTGATTCGAACGGATCGGCCGGGTTGGCCTGCGCAGCGCGCACGGCCAGTTCATGCAGGCCGCCACCGGCCGGCAGTAGGCCCACGCCCGCTTCGACCAGGCCGATGTAGCTTTCCAGCGCCGCAACCGTGCGAGCCGAATGCATCTGGAATTCGCAGCCGCCACCCAGTGCAAGACCGCGCACCGCCGACACCACCGGTACCAGCGAGTGCTTGATGCACATGCTGGTGCGCTGGAAGTTGGCGACCATGGCTTCGAAGTCCTTGATCTTGCCGGCCTGCAGCAAGCCCAGTGCGCCCTTCAGGTCCGCGCCGGCAGAGAAGGGTTCGCTGTTCTGCCAGATCACCACAGCCTTGAGCTTTTCTTCGGCGATGCCGATGGCGTGCTGGATACCGTCGAGCACCTGGTCGTTGACCGTATTCATCTTGGTCTTGAACGAGATGATGCCGACGCCGTCGTCGCCCAGCGTCCATAGGCGCACGCCGTCGTTCTCCCACACCGTGCTGCCCTGGTCGAACTTCTCGCCGAGGATCGGATCGGGGAACAGCTGGCGCTGGTAGACCGGATGCTGCGAGCGCGGCTTATAGCTGCTGGACGCGGCGGACCAGGAACCTTCCTTGCCGTGCACGCCAGCGCGGCCATCGGTGACCCATGCCGGCAGCGGCGCCTTGCTCATGGCCTTGCCGGCGGCGATGTCTTCGGCGATCCAGCCGGCTACCTGCTGCCAGCCGGCAGCCTGCCAGGTTTCGAACGGGCCGAGCTTCCAGCCGTAGCCCCAGCGAATGGCGAAGTCGACATCGCGCGCGGTGTCGGCAATGTCGGCCAGGTGATAGGCGGTGTAGTGAAACAGGTCGCGGAAGGTCGCCCACAGGAACTGTGCCTGCGGATCGCTGGAAGCGCGCAGCTTGCCGAACTTCTCGGCGGGATCCTTGATGGCGAGGATCGCAGCCACTTCATCCGAAGCCTTCTGCTCGGACGCGCGGTAGTCGCGCTTGGCGACGTCGAGCACGACGATGTCCTTGCCCGCCTTGCGATAGAAGCCGGCGCCGGTCTTCTGGCCCAGCGCGCCCTGTTCGATCAGGCCGCTCAACCAGACCGGAGCTTTGAAGTATGCGTGCCACGGATCATCGGCCAGGGTGTCGGCCATGGTCTTGATCACGTGCGCCATGGTGTCCAGGCCGACCACGTCGGCGGTACGGTAGGTGGCGCTCTTCGGACGGCCCACGGCCGGGCCGGTCAGCGCATCCACCACGTCGAAGCCGAGCTTGAACTGCTCGGTGTGATGCATGGTGGCCAGCATCGAGAACACGCCGATACGGTTGCCGATGAAGTTCGGGGTGTCCTTGGCGTAGACCACGCCCTTGCCGACGGTGGTGGTGAGGAAGGCTTCCAGGCCCGCCAGCACATCTTTATTGGTGAGCCGGGTCGGGATCAGCTCGACCAGGTGCATGTAACGAGGCGGATTGAAGAAATGCACGCCGGTGAAGCGATGGCGCATTTCTTCCGGCAGGGCTTCGGCCAGGCCATTGATCGACAGGCCCGAGGTGTTGCTGGCCAGCACGGCGGTCTTGGAGACGTAGGGAGCGATCTTCTTGTAGAGATCCAGCTTCCAGTCCATCCGTTCGGCGATCGCTTCGATCACCAGATCGACGTCCTTCAGGTGCTCCAGGTCGTCCTCGTAGTTGGCCGGGATGATGGCGGCCGCGCGGGTGCTGTCGGCCAGCGGGGCCGGGGAGAGCTTCTTCAGGTTCTCGATCGCCTTCAGGGCGATGCCGCTCTTGGGGCCGTCCTTCGCGGGCAGGTCGAACAGCACGGTCTCGACGTTGGCGTTGGTCAGGTGCGCGGCGATCTGCGCGCCCATGACGCCGGCACCGAGCACCGCGGCCTTGCGGATGCGTAGCGCTGACGGGGATGAAGATGGAGCGGTCATTGGCTTCTCCGAGTACGAACGAAACAGGTAGGGAAAACAGGTTGCGGGACGACCGTGGCCGGCCGGTGACAGGAATCTGGGGGTCAGGGAGCGCGCAGGCCGGCCGCTGCGAAGCGGATCAGGTGCTCGGCGGTCTGTTCGCGGTGGGTGGTTTCGCTCACGTCGCTTTTGCGCTGGATGATGCCGAAGCCCGACATGGCGTGGGTCAGCGCGCCGGTGACTAGGTCGATCCGCCAGTAAAGCTCTTCTTTACTGAGTCCGGGCAGCAGTTTGGCGAATTCAGTGGTGAACTGGCGCATGACGTGGCCATAGTTGTCGGACAAGAACTTGCGCAGGCTGTCGTCGTGTTCAGCAAAGGCGCGCGCCAGCACGCGCATGAACAGGCCGCCGCCGCCGTCGTGGGAAAGATCCAGGGCAGGGCGGATAAACGCGCCCAGCACGTCTTCGAGGGTGGTCTCGGATTGTGCGGTCACCTGCTTCAGAGCGGCCAGGCGCCGGTTGTTGAGCTGGTCCAGGCGGCGCTTGAAGACCTCCTCGACCAGGTTGTCCTTGGAGCCGAAGTGGTAATTGACCGCAGCCAGGTTCACGCCGGCCGCGGCGGTCAGCTGGCGCAGCGAGGCGGCTTCGAAGCCGCGCTGGGCGAACAGCGCCTCGGCGGCGGTAAGGATGCGTTCCTTGGTGGAAGCGGAGCTGTTCACGGGTAGCGCCCATCCGATCGAATCAAACGATCGTTTGAGCATACGCGGGAGGCTCGGGACCAGTCAAACGATCGTTTTGTTTATCGGGGGTGTGGGCCTGTCGGACCTGTCCGGGCCGCGCTGCCAAGCCATTGGTGGGGTTGCTTATGGGCTAGAATCTGTCAAACTTTCGTGCGCTAAATCCGCATTTCGCGACGCATTTAGTTCTAAATTCACCTGGCTGAATAGTCGGGCCGCCCACCAAAAATAATCCGCATACCCGGAGCAGACCGTATGGCGCTGGAGCGCACCCTTTCCATCATCAAGCCCGATGCCGTCGCCAAGAACGTCGTCGGTGAAATCTACGCCCGCTTCGAAAAGGCCGGGTTGAAAGTCGTTGCCGCAAAGATGAAGCATCTGTCGCGCAAAGAAGCGGAAGGTTTTTACGCAGTGCACCGCGAGCGTCCGTTCTTCAATGCGCTGGTTGAATTCATGATTTCCGGTCCGGTCATGATCCAGGCGCTGCAGGGCGAGAACGCCATTCTGAAGAATCGCGAACTGATGGGCGCCACCAATCCGAAGGATGCCGCTCCGGGCACCATCCGCGCCGACTTCGCCGACTCGATCGATGCGAATGCCGTGCACGGTTCGGATGCCGCCGAAACGGCCGCCGTGGAAATCGCTTATTTCTTCGCTGCAACCGAAGTCTTCCCGCGCTGAGATGTGACGCCGTGAATCAGGTGGAAAAAGTCAATCTGCTCGACTTCGATCGCCAAGGGCTGCGCGACTTCTTCGCGCAGCTCGGCGAGAAGCCGTATCGCGCCGAGCAGGTGATGAAGTGGATCTACCACCACCTGGAAGACAACTTCGAAAACATGACCGACGTGGGCAAGGCGCTGCGCGCCAAGCTCGAAGCCGCGTGCTACATCGGCCCGCCCAAGACGATGTTCGACAAGGGCGCCGCCGACGGCACGCACAAGTGGCTGCTCGGCATGGACGGCGGCAACGCCGTCGAAGCGGTGTATATCCCCGAGCCCACACGCGGCACGTTGTGCGTGTCCTCGCAGGTGGGTTGCGGTTTGAACTGCCAGTTCTGTTCCACCGCCACCCAGGGCTTCAACCGCAATCTGGCCACGTCGGAAATCATCGGCCAGATGTGGGTCGCCGCCAAATACCTCGGCAACGTCACGCACCAGAACCGCCGCATCACCAACGTGGTGATGATGGGCATGGGCGAGCCGCTGCTGAACTTCGACAACGTCGTAAAGGCCATGAGCCTGATGCGCGACGATCTCGGCTTCGGCCTGGCTTCCAAGCGCGTGACCCTGTCGACGGCCGGCCTGGTGCCGATGATCGACAAGCTCTCCGAATCCATCGACGTGTCGCTGGCCGTGTCGCTGCACGCTGCGAACGATGAGCTTCGCACCGAACTGGTGCCGCTCAACAAGCGTTATCCGCTCGCCGAGCTCACCGCTGCCTGCCAGCGCTGGATCGCGCGCAAGCCGCGCACGTCCATTACCTTCGAATACACGCTGATGAAGGGCGTGAACGACCAGCCCGAGCACGCGCGCCAGTTGATCAAGTTCATGCGCCGCCTGCCGACCTGCAAGGTCAATCTGATTCCGTTCAATCCGTTCCCGGGCACGCGCTTCGAGCGCTCGGAAGCGGACGTGATCCGCGCTTTCCAGACGCAATTGCTCAACGCGAACATCCTGACCATGTTGCGCCGCACCCGCGGTGACGATATCGATGCCGCCTGCGGTCAATTGAAGGGGCAGGTGCTCGATCGCACGCGCCGTCAGGCCGAATTCCAGAAACGACTGGCTGAGGATGCAGCTCATGCGGCGTGATCGTGTCTTGGCCGGATTCTGCCTGACGCTCGTTTTGGCCGGATGTCACCGTGGCGCGAACATCCCGCCGCCGCCGAGGGACCCCGGGCTGCCGCCTGAAACCAAGGCGGAGAAAGCACAGAATGCGGCCGACGTGCATACGCGCCTTGCGCAGCATTACATCGATATCGGCAATCTCGGCGGAGCGCTGGACAAGGTGAAGATCGCTGTCAAGGACGATCCGACCTATGTCCCCGCGCAGACCGTGATGGCGTACATCTACGAGCGCATCAACGACCTGCCCAACGCGGAAATGCATTACCGCCGGGCGGTCGAATTGCAGCCGAAAAAGGGCGACACCAACAACAATCTTGGCCAATTCCTGTGTCGCGCGGGCAAGGTGCAGGAGTCGCTGACGTACTTCACCAAGGCACTGGCCGACCCGTTCTACCAGACGCCGGACGTGGCGCTTACCAATCAGGGTATCTGCCAACTGAAGCTCAACGATCGCGTGGCTGCCGAAGCCAGTCTGCGCGAGGCGGTGCACCGCAACCCGAGCAATGCATCGGCGTTGCTGCAGCTGACCAATCTGCTCTACCTCGAACAGCGTTATCTCGACGCCAGTGCGTTCCTGCAGCGTTTCGACATGCAGGGGCAGACCAGCGCCGATTCGCTGAAGCTTGGCTACGACATAGAAACTCGCCTGGGCAATACGGAAGCGGCCCAAAATTACAGTAAACGGCTACTCAGCCAGTTCCCGGATTCGGAACAGGCGCAGGCCCTCAATCAAACCGCACGCCCATGATTTCCGAGCAGTCCAATCCGGCCGGACAGGAGCAGCAAGCCTCCGATGTCCCCGCCGCGACCGCAGCGAACATGGATCAGAACGCTGCCGAATTCCGCTTCAACGAAGCTCCTGGTTTTGGTTCGCGCCTGCGTGCCGTGCGCGAAGCGCGTGGCCTGGACCTGGAGACTTGCGGCCACGCCCTGCGTCTGCCGGTGCGCGTGCTACGTCAGCTCGAGAACAACGAGTTCGATGGTATCGACTACCAGGTTTATATCGGTGGCTACATCCGCAAGTACGCGAGCTATCTGGAGATCGACGACGCCGAAGCCGAAGCGGCCGTTGCCCGCCTGAGGCCAAGCCAGCCGCCTCTGGTGGCAACCGGCGGCATCTCGCATTCGCGCTACCTGCTGGATCGCTACGCCACTGCCGCTACGTATGTGGTGTTGACCCTGGTCATTGCCGTGCCGATCGTTTGGCTCGGCATGCGTGGAACGCTCTCGCACGACATGAGCCATCTGGCGCCGCTCGATGCGGCTCCGGTTGCCCAGCAAGATGCGCCGCCGCAACCGGCGTCATCGGGTAGCGTGGCGGCGAAATTGCCGGCCAGCGCGTTGGCTCAGGCGACTTCGCCAGCTCCCGCTTCTGCTTCGTCGGCGCTACGCACCGCCGAGCAGCCGTTGCTGGCGTCGATGGTGCCGGTGCCGAATCTGGATAGCGATACCAGCATTGCACCGGCAACCGGCAATGCGGCCCAGCCTGCCACGGTGGGAAGCGGCAGCCACAGCCTTACGCTCGATCTGCCCAACAGCAGTTGGGTCGAAGTGGTTGGCAAAGATGGTTCGCGGCTCGAATACGGCCTGCTGCCCGCGGGCACCGCCAAGACCTATCACAGCGACCAGCCGCTGGAAGTGCGCATTGGCAACGCCACCGGGGCACAGGTCAGCCTGGATGGCCAGCCGGTGACGCTGGATCCTTACCGCCGCGCCAACGTGGCGCACTTCCGCGTCGACATTCAGGATGGCAAGGCTGCCCCCGCGGGAGCCTGAAGAGGCGGGGCGTTAGCCCCATCGATCATCCTCGATCGGTTATGCTTGCGCATTGTCCGCCCGATGGGCGGGCAATGCCGTCTGCCGCCGGAACGCGGCGGCTCCAAGAACACCCTTTCTGGCGCCTGATGGCGTCTCTAGCGACACGGTGACTGCATGGCATTTGATGCATACGACGACCACGAACAGAGCGAACGCGTACAAAAATGGCTGCGAGAGAACGGCCTGTCGATCGTCGTAGGCGTGGTTATCGGACTGATCGCCATTTTCGGGTACCAGAAATGGCGCGGTCACCGCACGGAACATCAATTGGCCGCTTCGGGCCTTTACCAGCAATTGCAAACAGTGATCGACACCGGCAACGCCAATGCCAGTGACGTG
Organism: Dyella mobilis; assembly: GCF_016904945.1. GTDB lineage: Bacteria > Pseudomonadota > Gammaproteobacteria > Xanthomonadales > Rhodanobacteraceae > Dyella_B > Dyella_B mobilis. Next base: position 159,742 of record NZ_JADIKF010000040.1, on the reverse strand, counting down.
CTGATCCAGCAGTTGATGAACGATTACGCCGACACGCCGTATGCCATGTTTGCCGTCAGCGATCGCGCCCGCCGTCAGACCGAAGCCAAGCAATACGACAAGGCGCTGGACTCGCTGTCGTGGGCAGAACAGCACGCGACCAGCCCGGAGTTGAAAGCGCTGGTGGATCTGCGTATGGCGCACGTGCAATTGGCCAAGGGCGATGCCCAGGCCACGCTGAGTGCCTTGGATCGCATGCCGGCCGACAGCTACGCCGTCGTGAGCCAGGAACTACGCGGCGATGCGCTGGTCAAGCTTGGACGGCGCGACGATGCCCTCAAGGCCTATCAGGCCGCCGTGAAGGCCATGGGCCCGAATGCGCAGCAGGGCAATGAAGTGCAATTGAAAATCGACGATCTGGCCACGGCCGGGAAGCAGGGTGCATGAAACGTTTTGGGCTGATCGTATTGACCGCTTCGCTGGTGGCCCTGGCGGGCTGTCATTCCTTCAAGAAAGAAAACATCCAGCCGCCCACCCCGCTGGATAAGAACTTCAAGCCCACGGTGCAGGTGACGCGCGTGTGGAACACCCGCGTCGGTCACGGCGCCGGCGTCAGCGGCGTGCGCATGGAGCCGACCGTGGTCGGCAACGTCGTCTACGCCGCCAGCACCGACGGTGTGGTCGGCGCCTACGATGCGGCAACCGGCAAGTCCATCTGGGTGAACAAGTCGCGTACCCACGGCTGGTTCGGCTGGGGCGACAAGGACCGCAAGGACGCTTTCTATTCCGGCGGCCCGGCGGTTTCGGGCGACCTGCTGGTCATCGGTACCCTGGACGGCCACGTCTACGGCCTGAACGTGAAAGACGGCAGCCAGCGCTGGGTCAGCACTTTGCCGGCAGAAGTCATCGATTCTCCGGTCGTCGCCGGCGACCTGACCGTCGTGCGCACGCAGGATGACCGCGTGTACGGTCTGGACAGCAACACCGGTGAGCGTCGCTGGGTGAACGACCAGGGCAACGTGCCGCTGCTCAGCTTGCGCGGAAACGGTCCGCTGCTGGTGGCCAACGGTGTGGTGTTCTTCGGTAGCGACGACGGCAAATTGGTTGCGCTGCGACTGGATAATGGCGAAAAGCTGTGGGAACAGAAGCTCGCTACCGGCGAAGGCCGCACCGACATCGAACGCATGAATGACGCCGATGGCGCCGTTCTGCTCGACGGCAGCACCCTGTATGCCGCTGCCTATCACGGCAATCTCAGCGCCATTGATGGTCCCAGCGGTCGCCCGCTGTGGGCGCGTCCGTTCTCCACCTATACATCCTTGGCCGCCAGCGGCAACAACCTGTTCGGCGCGGACACCGACTCGCAAGTCTGGGCGTTCGACAAGAGCAGCGGCGCCGACGGCTGGAAGAACGCCAACCTCAAGTATCGCTGGGTCACGGCTCCGGCCGTGCAGGGCGATTACGTGGTGGTCGGCGATATCGAAGGCTACGTGCATTGGCTGCAGACCGGTGACGGTGCGTTGGCTGCGCGCGAACGCCTGTCCAAGAAGGCCATCCGCGCGCAACCGGTGGTGGCGGGCGACCTGGTGTACGTCGAAGACGTGCAGGGTCACCTCGCTGCTTATCGCCTCGGCGCCAAGTAACTCTGGAATCATGCTTCGTGCTGCCCGTCATCGCCCTGGTCGGTCGTCCCAACGTCGGTAAATCGACCCTTTTCAATGCAATGACGCGTAGCCGTGACGCTCTGGTAGCCGACATGCCAGGCGTCACTCGCGACCGTCACTATGGCGTTTGCCGTACCGGCGAACGCCCCTTCGTGGTGGTCGATACCGGCGGCTTGTCAGGTGTCGACGAAGGGCTGGATGCGCTGACCGCCCAGCAGGTGCGTCTCGCCATCGACGAGGCGCAGGTGCTGGTGTTCGTGGTCGATGCGCGCGACGGCCTGCTGCCGCAGGATCGCAGCATCCTCGACGAGCTGCGACGCAGCGGCAAGCCGATCATCGTCGCGGTCAACAAGACCGATGGCCTGGATCTGCAGGACGCTCTGGCCGAATTCACCGTCTTCGGCATCAGCCGCACCCTGCCGCTTTCCGCCGCCCACAATCGCGGTACGGAAGAGCTGATTGCCGCCGTCCTGCCGCTGCTGCCTGAAGATGCGCACGAAGAGCTGGGCCCCGAGGGCGACCAAGGTATCCGCGTCGCCATCGTCGGTCGCCCCAACGCCGGCAAATCGACCCTGATCAACCGCCTGCTTGGCGAGGATCGGCTGATCGTTTCCGATGTCGCCGGCACCACGCGCGATCCGATCCGCGTTCCGCTGGAGCGCGACGGCAAGCGCTATACATTGATCGATACGGCAGGCGTGCGGCGCAAGGCGCGCGTGGAAGAAGCCGTCGAGAAATTCAGCGTCATCAAGACGCTGCAGTCGATGGCCGCCGCGCAGGTCGTGGTGGTGATGATCGACGCACGCGAAAACCTGTCCGACCAGGATCTCACGCTCATCGGTCACGTGTTGGACGAGGGCAGGGCGCTGGTGATCGCCATCAACAAGTGGGATGGCATGGATACGTACCAGCGCGAGCAATGCCAGCGTGCGCTGGAACGCCGCCTGGTGTTCGTGGACTGGGCCAAGCAGGTGTTCATTTCCGCCTTGCATGGTTCGGGCCTGCGCGAGCTGATGCGTGCCATCGTGCGCGCACACACCGCGGCTACTCGCGAACTGGGCTCCTCGGATCTCACACGTACGCTCGAGCGTGCCTATGAGGGCTACCAGCCGCCGCTGGTGCGCGGTCATGCGCCCAAGCTGCGCTTCGCGCATCCGGGGGGCAGCAATCCGCCTACCATCGTGATCCACGGCAGCCGCACCAAGCACATTGCCCCGGCCTATCGGCGCTACCTGGAAAACTTTTTCCGCCAGCGCTACAAGCTGGAAGGCACGCCGATCCGCATCGATTTCCGTGATGGCGAAAACCCCTACGCCGGCAAGAAGAACGTGTTGACCGAAGCGCAACAGCGCAAGCGCCAACGCATGATCCGCGAGATGAAGCGCCGCAAGTGACCACGGCTCGTTGATGCAAGCTGGCTTGACGCCAGCTGCGGCGAGCTACACTACGTTGCATGAACAGCCCCCTCGATCGCGATTCCTGGCTGGCCGACCTGCGTCGGCGCGTGCCGGAAATTTCACCTGCCGAAGCGTTCACCCGGCAGGCCCAGGGTGCCCTGCTGATTGACGTGCGCGAAGACAGCGAGCGTGCCGCCGGTTCGCCGGCCGGCGCTTTGGGTTTGTCGCGCGGATTTCTTGAATTGCGCATCGAAGACAATGAGCCCGATCGCGAGCGCGCGATCCTTGCCGTGTGCGCCAGCGGCCGCCGCTCGTTGCTGGCCGCCGAGGCTCTGCAGCGCATGGGCTATCGCAACGTCGCTTCCGTTGCCGGCGGCTTCGAGCGATGGAAGACCGAAGGCCTGCCAGTGAGTGCGGGCAGCAGTCTCGATGCCGATGCCGCCGAACGCTACGCACGACAGTTGCGCCTGCCGCAGGTGGGCGAGGCCGGCCAGCTCAAGCTCGGCCAGGCCAAGGTGGCGTTGCTCGGCGCTGGCGGCCTGGGTGCGCCGGCAGCGCTTTATCTGGCGGCGGCGGGAGTGGGGCAGCTTACGTTGATCGACGACGATCGCGTCGAGCGCTCGAACCTGCATCGCCAAGTGATTCACGCCGATGCGCGTGTGGGCATGCCCAAGACCGAATCGGCACGCATCACGCTGGCGGCACTCAATCCGCGCATCCGCATAGAGTTGCGCCAAGAGCGTTTGCGCGCCGACAACGTCGAAAGTCTGTTGAGCGGACACGACCTGGTGATCGACGGCGCCGACAATTTCCCTGCGCGTTATCTGCTCGCTGCCGCAACCCGCCGCTTGAATGTGCCGATGGTCTACGGCGCGGTGGAACGTTTTACCGGGCAGGTCAGCGTGTTCGATCCCCGGCGTGCCGATTCGCCGTGTTACCGCTGCCTGTTTCCCGAGCCGCCCGATGCCGCCGATGCGCCCAATTGCAGCGAGGCCGGCGTGCTGGGTGTCTTGCCGGGCATGGTGGGTCTCTTGCAGGCCACCGAAGCCTTGAAGTTGATACTGGGCATTGGCGAGCCGTTGATCGGCCGACTGCTGTCCTTCGATGCGCTGGGCATGCACTTTCGCCAGACGCGGCTGCCGCGCGATCCGGCATGTCCCGGCTGCGGGCCGCAGGCAACCTTCAGCGGCTACGAAGACATCGCACAGTGGTGCGCAGCCGCCGGCTAGCCGGCGAGATCGCTGGGAATCAATCCATAGATGACGGCGTCGTGCGACAGCCCCTGCGTGCATATGCGCTGGCGGGCAATACCTTCGCGCCTGGCGCCGATCAGCTCGGCGCAGCGCTGGCTGGCGAGGTTGTTGACCGCGGCGACGATTTCAATGCGGCGCAAAGCCAGTGTTTCGAAGCCGAATGCCGCGGCCGCGCGACCGGCTCGCGCCGCGTAGCCGTTGCCGGTGGCGGAGCTGCGTATCCAATACCCCAGGTTGGCGCGCAGATCGCGCTCGTCGATCTGGTTGAGCCCCACGCCGCCGACCAGTCGATGGCGCGCGTCGAAGACGGCGAACGCATAGCGCTCACCCGTTTCCCAGCTCTGTACACAATGGGTGACGCGCGCGCGTGCGGCGTCCAGATCGTAGCCGGCCGTACACCAAGACAGCCAGCGTCCCAGGCTGTCCAGTGATTCCCGCACCGCTTCGTGCAGGGCCGGCACGTCATCGTCATGCCATGGGCGCAAGGATAAAGGCGGGGCATCTAGATGCTTCGACTCGGAACGGTGGGTAAGCGGCATGGGCGGCAAGGTTTGTGTGCTCAGGTTGGAGTCGGGATAATGTCGCGTTTGGCGGGACAGGAAAACACCATGAGCGCACGTATCCTCGACGGTAAACGCATCGCCCAGGAATTGCTGGAGCGCATCGGCAAACGCGTGAGCGAACGCAAGGCACAGGGCAGGGTCGAGCCCGGCCTGGCCGTGGTGCTGGTAGGGGACGATGCCGCCTCTTCGGTCTATGTGCGCAACAAGCGCAAGGCCTGCCACCAGGTAGGGTTTCGGTCCTTCGACTATGACCTGCCATCCAGCACCACCCAGGAAGAACTGTTTGCGCTGATCGACCGGCTCAACGCCGACCCGGCGGTGCACGGCATTCTGGTGCAGTCGCCATTGCCCGAACACATCAACGAGGATGCGCTGGTCGATCGCATCGATCCGGGCAAGGACGTGGACGGTTTCCAGGCCGTCAATGTCGGCCGCCTGGCGCTGCGCCGCTTTGGCCTGCGGCCGTGCACCCCCAAAGGTGTGATGACCCTGCTGGGCCACACCGATCGTCCCGTACGCGGCCAGCACGCGGTGGTGGTCGGCGTCTCCAATCACGTGGGGCGTCCGCTGGCCCTGGAACTGCTGATTGCCGGTTGCACCACCACGTGTTGCCATCGTTTCACGCGCGATCTGGAGCACTTCGTGCGCCAGGCCGACATTCTGGTGGTTGCCGTCGGCAAGCCGGGCCTGGTGAAGGGTGAATGGATCAAGCCCGGTGCGGTGGTGGTGGATGTTGGCATCAACCGTCTCGATGACGGGCGGCTGGTCGGCGATGTCGACTTCGAAGTGGCCTCGCAGCGTGCAAGCTGGATCACGCCGGTTCCCGGCGGTGTCGGCCCGATGACCGTGGCCACCCTGATGGAAAATACGCTGGAAGCCGCTGAGGCGCGCAAGGCTTGAGTTTTTTCCTCTCCCCTCCGGGGAGAGGGCAGGGTGATGGGACACGCTTGCGATGGAGTCAGTTCAAAGCGAACTTCGATGAACGTTTGCGCAAGCCCCGACCCCTCACCTCAATCCTCTCCCCAGAGGGGAGAGGAGGTGAACGCGAAAAGCAAATTCGCATCGGAACCCACTCCCGCGTATAATCTCCTCTTTGGAGCGAGACTTTTCGCATGCGTATCCTCGCCGAGGCCCTCACCTACGACGATGTCTACCTCGTCCCGGCCCACTCCCAGGTTCTCCCGCGCGACGTGGACACTTCCACGCGACTCACGCGGAATCTCCGGCTGAATATCCCCATCGTGTCCGCCGCCATGGACACCGTTACCGAAGCCCGGCTTGCCATCACCATGGCGCAGAACGGCGGCATCGGCATCATCCACAAGAACATGAGCGCCGAGCAGCAGGCTGCCGAAGTGCGCCTGGTGAAGAAGTTCGAAGCCGGCGTCATTCGCAGCCCGATCACGGTCGGTCCGCACACTTCGATCCGCGACGTGCTCAAGCTCACCCGCGCGCACAACATCTCCGGCGTGCCGGTGGTGGAAGGCGAGCAACTGGTCGGCATCGTCACCAGCCGCGATCTGCGCTTCGAGCGCAAGCACGATGATCCGGTGCGCAACATCATGACGCGCCAGGACAAGCTGGTCACCGTGCGCGAAGGCGCCAGCCAGGACGACGTGCTGCAGCTGCTGCACAAGAACCGCATCGAAAAAGTGCTGGTGGTGAACGACGCGTTTCAGTTGCGCGGCCTGATCACCGTGAAGGACATCCAGAAAGCTCGCGACAATCCTAACGCCGCCAAGGACGCACACGAGCGCCTGGTGGTTGGTGCGGCAGTCGGCGTGGGCGGCGACACCGAGCAACGCGTGGAAGCGCTGGTCGCTGCCGGCGTGGACGTGATCGTGGTCGATACGGCGCACGGCCATTCGCAAGGTGTGATCGAGCGCGCCGCATGGGTGAAGAAGCACTACCCGCAAGTGCAGGTGATCGCCGGCAACATCGTTACCGGCGAAGCCGCGCGTGCATTGCTTCACGCCGGCGTGGACGCGGTAAAGGTTGGCGTAGGCCCCGGTTCGATCTGCACCACGCGCGTGGTGGCAGGCGTAGGCGTACCGCAGATCACGGCGATCGACATGGTGGCAACGGCGCTGAAGGACGAGATCCCGCTGATCGCCGACGGTGGCATCCGTTATTCGGGCGATATCCCCAAGGCATTGGCTGCCGGCGCATCCACCGTGATGCTCGGTTCCATGTTTGCCGGCACTGAAGAATCCCCAGGTGAGGTGGAGCTGTTCCAGGGACGCTCCTACAAGAGCTACCGCGGCATGGGCTCGCTGGGTGCGATGGCCTTGGGTTCCAAGGATCGCTACTTCCAGGACGAAGCCGACGCCGACAAGCTGGTGCCCGAAGGCATCGAAGGTCGCGTGCCGTACCGCGGTCCGCTGCGCAACATCATTCACCAGCTGATCGGCGGCCTGCGCGCCTCGATGGGTTACCTCGGTGCGGCCACCATTGAAGACGTGCGCAACAAGGCGCAGTTCGTCAAGGTGACCTCGGCCGGTGTGACCGAAGCGCATCCGCACGATATCCAGATCACCAAGGAAGCGCCGAATTATCGGCTGAATTCCTGAAGGGCCGGGAATGGAGCATAGCGAATCGGGAATCGTCAATAACGATTCCCGGTTTCGTTTCCAGACCTGAAAAGATCAGAGCTTTTGCTTTTCCGATTCCCGACTTCCCATTCCCGATTCCCGGCTCTATGACCACCAACATCCATAGCGACAAGATTCTCATCCTCGACTTCGGCGCGCAGTACACGCAGCTGATCGCGCGGCGCATTCGCGAGATCGGCGTCTACTGCGAAATCTGGGCCTGGGACCACAACCCGGCCGAGATCGCCGCATTCGGCGCCAAGGGCATCATCCTGTCGGGCGGCCCGGAGTCGACCACGTTGCACGGTGCGCCGAAGGCGCCGCAGGAAGTATTCGATTCGGGTTTGCCGATTCTGGGCATCTGCTACGGCATGCAGACGCTGGCCGCGCAACTGGGCGGCGCCACCGAAGCGGCCGATGCACGCGAGTTCGGGCATGCGCGCGTCCAAATCATTACCTCGGATGCCTTGTTCGCCGGCCTTAGCGATCACGATGCCAGCCACTCGCTGGACGTGTGGATGAGCCATGGCGATCACGTCGCCAAGGCGCCGCCGGGCTTCACCGTTACCGGCGTCACCGACCGTATTCCGGTGGCGGCCATGTCCAACGAGGCCAAGCGCTGGTACGGCGTACAGTTCCATCCGGAAGTAACGCATACCAAGCAGGGCAATGCCTTGCTCAAGCGTTTCGTGGCGGATATCTGCGGCTGCCAGACGCTGTGGACCGCCGCGCACATCATCGACGACCAGATCGCCCGCGTGCGCGAGCAGGTCGGCCAGGATCACGTGCTGCTTGGTCTTTCCGGTGGCGTGGATTCCTCTGTCGTCGCCGCGCTGCTGCACCGTGCGATCGGCGACCAGCTCACCTGCGTGTTCGTCGACACCGGCCTGCTGCGCTGGCAGGAAGGCGACCAGGTGATGGCCACCATGGCCGAGCACATGGGCGTGAAGGTGATTCGCGTCAACGCCGCCGAGCGCTACTTCAAGGCGCTGGAAGGCGTGGCCGATCCGGAGGCCAAGCGCAAGATCATCGGCCGCCTGTTCGTGGAGATCTTCGACGAAGAATCCACCAAGGTCACCGCAGCCGGCCACGGCCAGGTGAAGTGGCTGGCCCAGGGCACCATCTATCCTGACGTGATCGAGTCGGCCGGCAGCAAGACCGGCAAGGCGCACGTCATCAAGAGCCACCACAACGTCGGCGGCCTGCCGGAGCACATGAAGCTCAAGCTGGTCGAACCCCTGCGCGAACTGTTCAAGGACGAAGTGCGCCGCATCGGTGTGGAACTCGGCCTGCCGCGCGAGATGGTCTACCGCCACCCGTTCCCGGGTCCCGGCCTGGGTGTGCGCATCCTGGGCGAAGTGAAGCGCGAATACGCCGAACTCCTGGCCCGCGCCGATGCGATCTTCATCGAAGAGCTGCGCAAGGCCGATCTCTACGATTCCGTCAGCCAGGCCTTTGCGGTGTTCCTGCCGGTGAAATCGGTGGGCGTGGTGGGCGACGCGCGCGCCTACGAATGGGTGATTGCGCTGCGTGCGGTCGAGACCATCGATTTCATGACTGCCCATTGGGCGCACTTGCCGTATGATTTCCTAGGCAGAGTTTCAAATAGAGTTATCAATGAGTTGCGCGGTGTTTCTCGTGTCGTTTATGACATAAGTGGCAAGCCGCCGGCGACGATCGAGTGGGAGTGAAATAGGGTCATCCAGGGCCAACGCCAGCTGTCAAAAACTACCGGTTTACGCTCGCCTTTCATCGAGCCGCTCCTCGGGTTTGCTAAATATCTGAAATTCGAATATTTGACGTATATCTTGTATTCGAATATTATTCGTTTATTCGGATTTCAGGTATTTTGATATGGCCTTGCCATCCCAGGTCCTGGTCACCGCACCGCAACTTGCATTGATGCTGCAGGCCGCCCGCAAGGCTCAGGGGCTTACTCAGGCGGCCTTGGCGGGCCGCATTGGCTTGAGCCAGTCGCGGGTGTCACATTTGGAAATGAATGCGCACGAGTTGAGTGTGGAGCAACTGTTGGCCTGGTGCTCCGCGCTCGGCTTGGAACTCGCTATCGGTCCGCGCTCCGGCAACCATTCGTCCAGCGTGCAAACGGACTGGTGACGTGGGCCGCAAATCGCATAGCCGCAGTCTTTCCATCTGGACCAACGGTATACGCGTGGGTCGATGGACTATACCCGCGCGCGGGGAGATGGCTTTGCACTACGACGCGGACTGGGTGAGCGCCGACGTCGGCCGCCCCCTTTCTCTGTCACTGCCTTTCAACCTGCAGAACCTGCCTTTGAAGGGTGAGAAGGTCGCCAACTATTTCGACAATCTCCTGCCTGACAGCGAAGCGATTCGCAGGCGTGCGGCTGAGCGCTTCAAGACGGGTTCGACTGATCCTTTCGATCTCCTCAAGGCCATCGGTCGCGATTGCGTGGGTGCGGTGCAGATATTGGATGAGGACGAGGCGCCGGAAGGGTTCGACCGTATCGAAGGAACGGTCCTATCCGAGGAGGGCATCGAACGGCATCTGATTGAAGCCACATCGCCGCGTGCCTTCGCACCTAACGGGGATCCGTACGCTGATTTTCGTATTTCGCTAGCGGGTGCCCAGGAAAAAACCGCTTTCCTGCGTTGGGAGGGAAAATGGTGCGTGCCTCATGGGGCGACGCCCACCAGTCACATCTTCAAGCTTCCTCTCGGTTTGGTGGGTGGACGGCAGGCAGATTTCACCACCTCGGTTGATAACGAATGGCTGTGTCTGCGGCTGTTGAAGGCCTACGGGTTTGGCGTTGCCGATGCCAGTATCGAAAGCTTCGGCAAGCAGCGGGTGCTGGTTGTTGAGCGCTTCGACCGGCGTGTCGCACCCAATGGACAATGGATCATGCGACTGCCACAGGAGGATTTCTGCCAGGTAGAAGCTTGCTCGCCGCTGCGCAAATATGAGAACGAAGGTGGACCGGGGCTCAAGGCCCTGTTCGCTACGCTACGGCACTCGGTCAACGCCGAGGCGGATATGAAGACGTTGATGGCCGCACAGGTTTTGTTCTGGCTCCTGCGTGCACCAGACGGACATGCCAAGAACTTCAGTATCCAGTTGCTGCCGCGCGGTCGTTTCCAGTTAACCCGCTTGTATGACGTGATGTCGGCCTACCCCGTGTTGGGTAACGGGCCGCGGCAGTGGTCGTCCCACGACATTAAACTGGCGATGGCCTTGCTAGGCAAGAACAGGCACTACGCCATGCAGCGCATTCAGCGCCGGCATTTCAACAGCACGGCGCAGCAGGTCGGCTACGCACCAACCGCTGAGCCGATCATCGAAGAGATTCTGGCGCGCACGCCGGCAGTCATCGCCGAGGTTCATGCTGATCTGCCGCAGAATTTCTCTCAGGTTGTCGCCGAAACTATTCTTGGCGGCCTAGCGCAGGCCGCCGGTGCGCTTGAGGCGGCGGGTTCATGAAGTACGAGGAGGCCGCCGTACTACCCGCACCTTGCCGCTGCCACCGCCTCCGCAAAAGAATCGCTCTCCGCCATCGGATTCCAGCCCCGACACAAACGTGCCAGTGGGCATCTCCAGGCGCTCCAGCACCTCGCCGTTGTGCGGATCGATGCGCCTGATCTCGCTTTGCTCGTCCTCCCAGGTGGCGTGCCACAGCTCGCCTTCCACCCAGGTGACGCCGGTGACGAAGCGGTTTGATTCGATGGTGCGCAGGATGGCGCCGGTGTCCGGGTCGACCTGATGGATCTTGCGGTTGCGGTACTGGCCCACCCATAGCGAGCCTTCCGCCCAGGCCATGCCGGAGCCGCCGCCCGCGGGTGCCGGAATGGTGGCCAGCACCTGGCCGGTGTTCGGGTCGATTTTGCGGATCTGCTCGTCGGCGAGCTGGTACAGATGCTTACCGTCAAAAGCCGTTCCCGCGTGCGCGGGCACCTGGATCGAGCGCACGCTGCTTCCATTGGCGGGATCGAAGGCTTGCAGTGTTTCGCCTGCGGCAAACCAGACGCGTTCGCCGTCGAAGCTGACGCCGCCGATTTTGTCGACGCCGGGAAATGGGCCGTATTCCCGCAGGATTTCAGCGGTTGAGTGTTTCACGTGGATACCCTGGTATGGGGGGACGCGGTCATCTTAGTCATCCGGCAGTGGTGCAGGGAGTAACAAGGTCGTCGCGAATCCCGGTACGGGCGGCGTCATCCAGCGGCGCGATCTGCCGTGGCCAAACGACTGCACTTTGCCTGCTTCGGCCAAGGCATCGAGTGCGCGCTGCACGCTGCGCTGGCTGGTGCCGAGTGCCAATGCCAGCGCAGAGCTCGCCCATGCTTCGCCGTCGGCAAGAAAGGCGAGCACGCCGGCGTGCTGGTCTTCCATCGGCCGTGTCAGCACCACTACTTCGCGTGCGCAGTGAGGCGCCAGGGTAAACCCTCGCTTGGTCGCTACGATATCGGCCAACGAGTGCAGTATGCGGCGCAGCCTGCCGATCTCCACGCGCAAGCGGGCGCGATGCGATTCGTCGATAAACGTCGTGCCGAATGCGCGGGTGATCAGTTCGTCTCTGGGTACATCGGCGGGCCATGCTTCGCCTAACGCACGCACCAGTGCAAACAATACTGGGCGGGTGACGAGCTCCGCGGTGTTTTGCGCGTCGCGCACGAGATAGCGGCAGGCATCGACGATCAGTTTTCCCGACGCCTGCAAAGCTTCGACGTCCTCCAGCGATACCTCGCGCCGTTGTCCGCGATCGAGCAGTCTTGCAGCTGGCGCCAACAGCACCTGTGTGGCGCTTTCGACTTCTGCGGCGAGTGCGGGAATGCGCGCGGCCAGGGCGGCCTTGGTGGCGCGTTCCAATGCGGCGCGCGCGGTCTTTATTCGCAGGCGGCGCATCGCGATGCCGGCCAGCACCAGTTCGTGGGAAGCCTGCAAGGCGGGAGGCTGGGCGGCAGGGTTCAGTTCGCTCAGCGTCATTTCGGCCTCATCCAGATGGCCGATCAAAAGCAGGCGCCGCGCTTCGAGGTAACGCGCATGTGCGGCGTTGACCCGGTCACCGTGTTGTTCCAGCGTGGTTCGCGCCGCATCGAGCGATTTCGCGGACCAGCCAAGGTCGCGCGAAACGAGTGCCACCTCCGCCTCGGCCACCACGCAGCGCGCCCGAGCAAGCGATTCCTTTGCGCCAAATGCGCGCGCGGCGCTGCGCAGCAAGGTGCGGGCGCGCACCAGGTCGCCAAGCTGGGCCATGGCAATGCCGCGCAGCGCAAGGGCAGGGGCGTCGTCGCGCAACGCCACCCGCTTCAGCGCGCCGAGCGGGTCACCCGCGGCGAGCGAGCGTGCCGCGGCCGTGATCAACGAATCCATCGGAATCCCGCCACATTTGTCACTCCCACCGTTGCGTGCCCGGTACCTAATCTAACCCAGCACCACCCACTAACTGTCGAAACGGGGCGAGCCGAACGTCGCACCCATGGGAGAAAAGGCAATGACTACGCATAGCACCGGAACACGCGAAGACTGGCTGGCCGCGAGAATCGAACTGCTCCAGGCGGAAAAAGCGCTGACTCGCCAGAGCGATGCGCTGGCCCGGCAACGGCAAGCGCTGCCGTGGGTACGGGTGGAAAAGGCCTACGCTTTCGATACCGAGCACGGTCGTGTCGGGCTGGCCGATCTTTTTCAAGGCCGTTCGCAGCTGCTCGTGTATCACTTCATGTACGGGCCTGACTACGAGGCGGGTTGCGCCTCCTGTTCCATGATTGCCGACGGCTTCAACGGGTTCGCCGCGCATCTGCCCCATCACGACGTCATGCTGTGGGCCGTTTCGCGAGCACCACTGCCGACGCTGCAAGCGTACGAGAAGCGCATGGGCTGGAGTTTTCCCTGGGCTTCGTCGTCCGCCAGCGATTTCAACAGTGATTTCGGTGTGTGGTTTACCGATGAGCAGGCGCACGGCGGCAGCGTCGAATACAACTATCGGCGCGAGCCTGCACGTGCATCGTGTTGCGTCGAGGGAGCGCGCGAAGAAGGTCCGGGTGCGCAGATGGCGGCGATGAGCGGCGTCGATCAGCCGACCTATCATCGCGACCGCCCAGGCATGAGTGCTTTCGTGCTCGAAGACGGCGTCATCTATCACACGTATTCCACGTTTTCCCGTGGTCTCGACGTGCTGTGGGGTTCCTACCAATGGCTGGACCGCGCGCCGAAGGGACGCAACGAAACCGGTGTCTGGTGGCGGCATCACGATCGATACGACAAACCTTGAACCACCTGGAGCGCGCCATGTCACGGCTATCCCAACGTGTTTCCAGCCAGGCCTTCTTTGCCGTCTTTGCGTTGCTCTTTGTTTCCAGCGCAGCGATGACGATCGTTTGGGGCGCACCCATGTCGTCGATGGACGAGATGCCGATGCCCGGCGGCTGGAGCATGTCGATGACGTGGATGCGCCTGCCGGGAGAAACCTGGTTCGCCGCCACGGCGTCTTTCGTCGGTATGTGGACCGCCATGATGATAGCGATGATGCTGCCATCACTGGTGCCGATGCTGTGGCGCTATCGCGCCGCTGTGGCCGGTTCCCTCGCGACAACGGCCACGTACTTGAGTGTGATCGCCGGTGCAGGATATTTCCTGGTGTGGGCGTTGCTGGGTGCGGCGATTTTCCCGATCGGTGCTGTGCTGATGGCCCTGGAGATGCAGCATCCTGCGCTGGCTCGCCTGACTCCGGCGGCGACGGGGATGGCGATGCTGGTCGGCGGCGGCCTGCAATTCACACTTTGGAAGGCGCGGCACCTTGCGTGCTGCCGCGCCGGGTCGGCGTGCTGCCGCCGTCTTCCGGCACGTGTCGGCACGGCGTGGCGATACGGCATGAGCCTCGGCATTCATTGTGTGCATTGCTGCGCTGGATTGACCGCCGTACTGCTGATCTCCGGAGTCATGGATCTACGCGCGATGGCGGTGGTGACGGCTGCCATCACGTTGGAGCGTCTCGCATCGGGTGGTGATCGGATGGCGCGCGTCATCGGCGCCGCGATGATCTGTGCAGGGCTGTTCTTGACGATACGGGCGGTCATTGCCGGACTCGCATAGCAAATGCTTCCTCAGGCCCACGCCGGGGCATTCGCCGGCTGATAATAGGCTAGAATTCAGCCTGTTATCATGATGCAAAGGCGGCGGCGAGCAGAAGGTATTCGAGCCCGCCGCGTTTTTCGCATCTTTCTTCATGCCGCCGACTTTCAGGCAGAGCCACCCAGACCGCCGACATGGCTGACGATCCGAACAGCACCACAACCTTGCCTGTATTCAGTGCCGAAGACGAGGCGTACATGCGACGGGCCCTGCAATTGGCTGCGCATGCCCGCGATGCGGAAAACGAAGTGCCGGTGGGCGCGGTACTGGTGCAGGACGACCAGATCGTCGGCCTGGGCTGGAACCGCAACATCACCTTGCACGATCCCACGGCGCATGCCGAAATCATGGCGCTGCGTGCGGCGGGGGAAAAGCTGGCCAACTATCGCATCGTCGGCGCGACGCTGTACGTGGCGCTGGAGCCTTGCGCGATGTGCGCCATGGCGTTGGTGCATGCACGCATCGGGCGTGTCGTCTACGGCACTACCGATCCGAAGACCGGTGCCGCCGGCAGCGTGTTCGATACGTTGATTTCCGACAAGCACAACCATCGCATCCAGGTGCAGGGCGGTTTGCTGGCGGAGGAATCGTCGGTGCTACTGCGCGAGTTCTTCCGCGCCCGTCGCTGAGGTGCCGCGCAGGAACGCCAGCGCCTGCGCGCAGGGTTGCTCAATCTTCAAGCTCAGCAGCGGATCGGCGCGTGTGCGCCCCAGGTTGACCGCGGCGATCGGTTTGCCGGCCTTCGCCGCCGCATGCGCGAAGCGATAGCCCGAAAACACCATCAGCGACGATCCCACCACCAGCATGGCATCGGCCGCTTCCAGTGCGTGCATGGCATGGGCTACCCGTTCGCGCGGCACGTTTTCGCCGAAGAACACCACGTCGGGCTTCAGCAAGCCCCCGCAATGCGGGCAGGGCGGAACGGCAAATGTTGCAAAATCGTGGCCTTCCAGATCGGCATCGCCGTCCGGAGCATCGGCGGCATCAAGCCGACCCCATGCAGGATTGAGCCGCAACAGTTCCTCCTGCAATGCCTGGCGCGGCGAGCGCCGCTCGCAGCCCATGCAGCGCACGGTATCCAGGCGGCCGTGCATGTCCACCACCTGCTGGCTGCCGGCGCGCTGATGCAGGCCGTCCACGTTCTGGGTGAGCAACAACTGCATCCTGCCGTGCCGCTCCAGTTGTGCCAGGGCATGGTGGGTATCGTTGGGTTGTGCAAGGCCAAAGCGGCGCCAACCCACCAGGCTGCGCGCCCAGTAGCGCTTGCGGATGTGTTCTTCGCCCATGAAGGCTTGGTAGGTCACCGGCTGTGCGCGTTTCCAGCTACCGTCGGTATCGCGGTAATCGGGGATGCCCGAGTCGGTGCTGCAACCGGCTCCGGTCAGCACGAACAGGCGGCGATGGCGATTTATGAAATCCTGCAGTGTTTCACTGTTCGCATCTGGAGTAGTCGCTTGGTCAAGCACCACGATTCACCTCTTGCCGACGGGTTTGCCTGCCGGCGGCGCGGCTCCGCTCGGCGGCGTTGAAATGCAAGGCATGCCCCGCCCGACTACCTGCGGAACGGCCGGAGACATCGTGCTATGTGGTGCCGGAATCGCGGTTGGACAAGGTTTGGACGGACCCTGCCAAAGCCGCCCCCTCAGGACACACCGCTCCGGCACGCGGTACCTGCGGTTCGACCTGCCTCGGGTGTAAAATTGCAGCAGATCCGGCAGCGCGAACTCAGGTTTTCGCGCCCGCCACGGACCTGTGACTGAGTGAGTGCGGTGCGTTCGAATGGGTTTGCGGACCTCTGGAGGCATCATGTTCTCGCACATACTGATACCCACCGACGGTTCCGACTATGCCTTGCATGCAGCGGAAATCGGTATCGCGCTGGCACGGAAGATGGAGGCGCGCATTTACGCGTTTCACGTGCTGACCCCGCTCGCCGCGGTCGCCTATTTCGCCGACGTGATCCGGCATATGGAAGACTCCTACACGAACAAGGCCATTGCCCGGGCTCAGGCGCACCTGGACGACATCCGGGCCATGGCCAGCACAGCCGGAGTGGAGGCGGATGCCGGCTACGCGTTTGACCGGCGTCCGTACGTGGCCATCATTGGCGCTGCCAAGCAGCAGCATTGCGATCTGATCGTCATGAGCACGCATGGTTACGCCACGCTCGACCGGATGTTCCTGGGCAGCGAAACGAACCGGGTGCTGAGCTGCTGCGACGTGCCCGTGCTCGTGTGTCATTGAGCGCGTAGCGCGTCAATGCATGGATGAGGGCGTCGCTTCGCGTGAATCGTCGCCGGCTCCGAGGGGCGGTTGCCTCGACGAAGGAACCGCTTTTTTCGCTAGCGCCTCGCGCAGGGTCTGCACGTCGGCGTGCGCCGGCAATTGATCCAACGCTTGCCGGAACACCTGAAAATCCTGGCGCCAGCCCAGGCGGTCGATACTCAGCCCAAGCCGCTTGATGCGCTTGGCGTAATGCCGTGCATAGCTTTTTTTTAAGCCGGCGGCGTGCCGCGCCTTGCGCAGGAATTCGAGTTGATAGCGAACTTCGCGACCGCGCCGTCGCAAACGGTGAAAGGCGTCATCGGTGCGCAGTTCCTGCGCGGCGCGACGGGCCTTCTTCATGCGTGCGATGTTGTGCCTCAAGCTTTGCTTGGCGCTTGCCAGGCTGATTGCCTGCCAGTCCAGCGAATTGATCGTCGAAACGATGTGTTGGGCTTTGTCGCTACGGCGTTGCCATCCGGGATCTTGCTCCAGTGCGGCATCCAGCAGGTTTGCGCAGCGTTGCTCGAGCAATTCCAGCAGGGCGGGCGTAAGGCCCGTTCCATCACTGCCAGCGAGCACTCGCGCGGTGCGTACCGCCACGTGGGCATCGCGCAATGTCGAAAAACTCCGAGTCAGTTTTTTGAGCGACCGGTCGAGTGCTTCAGCCTCGCGCTGCCCCCGTGCAGAGGCAACGAAGGCAAGCAGGCTGCGCAGGCGGCGGGATGCCCGGCGGGTTTCGTGGATACCGCCATGATGGCCCTGGTGCATACCGAGGGCTTGCACCAGCGCGTGACCTTCCTTGGCCGCCAGCGCCGCCAGCGCCGATCCGATGTTCAGTCCGCCGCCGCGCTTGGTTTTCTTCATACGCCCGGGCTACCCGACGTGGGCCTGGAAGTCACCGCATCATAGCTGACCGTCGATGTCGCCTGCGGAGGTGGGCAATGGGCGTTCGGTACAGCCGGGCGATGCCGGATTGGGCCATACCCCCCAGTTGGTCTTGGAGGTCGGCGGATTGCAGGTCAGGCGGTGCACGGCCAGGAAATCCTCCCTGGGCGGCTTGCCAGGGCTCCAGCGCTGAATCGAGTAGAGGTCCACCTGGTAAGGCGGACCGCTGGTGCCGGTGTAGCTGCTCAGGTAGTCCACCACGACGCGGTCGCCCACGGTGGCTGCGTCTTCCTGCGGCAGTTGCACGGCGGGAGACGGGGGCGGTTCGACCTGTGACGTGCCGGAAGCGCGTGGTATCGCAAGGTAGACATAGCCGTCCGCGCCCGGATCCCATTTTGCGTGGTACGGGTGATCGGCGTTGAACTCCTGCATCAGCACGCGGCGCGGCGCAACGCCGGGCTGGCGGGCCAGATCCAGGGCGATTTTCAGTGCGGCCGATTCGTCCAGGTCGTGCACGCCCCACGTCAGCAGGGTGCAACCGCTGCCGGTTTCGGCATGCTCGGCGCGCGCGGCCAGCAACTGCGGCAATCCGTCGACGGGCTTGCGGCCTGCCAGCTCAGCCGGCAGATAGGCCTTCGTCTGGGCATCCGCCGGCAAGTAGTAACCGAAGAAATCGCGCTCGGCGAGGGTGCGGAAGTGGTTGTCGGCATGGCCGAAGCGATAGGGCAGCACCACCGGCAACTCGACGTTGCCGCATCCAGGCAGGCGCTCCACATAGTGGGCCGAGGGGCGCCAGGTTTCGAGGTGCTGCAAATGGCGTCCAGGCAGCAGCCGGAGGTAGGAGCCGACCACCAGCATCACGGCAAGGGCCAGCACGACACTGATGCGCGTATCGCCGCGCGGCCCGGCCGCATCGTAGAGGCGGCCCATCAGGAACCAGGCGAACGGCGCGCAGGTGAGCAGGTTGCGGTCGGAGAACGACGGCGCCACCACGATCGACACGCCAATGCCGCAAAGAATGACGCCAGCCAGCACGAAAGCTGCGAGCTGGGTTGTCCAGCGCGTATCGTTTTCATCGAAAACAAAGAAGCGCTCGCCGGCCAGCCTGCGTTGGATGCCGAAAAGAAGTATCAGGCTGAGGACGGTCTGGATCCGGCCATGGATGAGGTCGCCGATCGCGTGACTGGTTTCCAGCCGGAAGAAATGCACACTGTTGGTGAACCACAGGTTCTGCAGATCCTGCTGGGACGAATGCAGCATCATCTTGTAGTACGCGACGTTGAACGCGAGCACCACCAGGCCTGTTGCGATCAATGCGATGCGCATGCGCCAGGACGGTGCGCCCAGCAGCAGGAACAGCAGCACCATGCCCAGCCCGAGCAACAGGTATGCGTGGGTAAGGCTGGCGATCAGCCCGACGACACTAAGCGCCAGCCAGTGTCCAGTGGGGAAATCCGCTTGCGTGCGCAAACGTCTGCGCAAGGCAATGGCCAGCGACAGCATGCCTGCGGCAAGCAGCATGCACAGGGAATAGCTGCGCGCGTTTTGCGATTGATTGAACCAGAACGTGGACAGGGCACCGGTGGCGCAGGCAAACGCTATTGCGGTGGGGCTGAGCACGCGCCGCGTTCCTGTCGCGAAAACCACGACGGCGAGCACGGCGAACACGGCGCTGGGAAGATGCAGCGCAAAATCCGACAGGCCGGTCAGCCGCGTCCATCCGTACAGGAAGAAATAATAAAGAGGCGGATGGGTGTCGGTCAGTGCGCGACGAAATACCTCGGCAAGACCACCGTTGTGGTGAATCACATATACCGTAAACAGTTCATCGATCCACAGGCCATTGGCCGACAGTCCGACGAAGGCGGCACCGCAGGTAATCAGCGCAATCAGCCCAAATACCCAAGCCTGCCAGCGGGCCGGAGCCCGGAGGGATACATTCACGCGCGAGCTCCTGCCTTGCCTGTCACCGAGTAACGAATCTCGGACAATAGCATTCCAGCCACGGCGGCGAGTAGCCATGGACAATGCCAGGCGCAAAGGATAATCGCCGTTCCCGCGTTCAGCGGCACGTCGCTCCAGCGATGTGCGAAAAACGCGAGCCATCGCCGCACGAATGCACCGGCGGTGCGCGGTCTCTGCGACCGCGAAGTCATCAGGTAGCCGATCCACCAACGCGTGGCGAGACCCAGGCCTACCGCCAGCAACACCGCCATCCACGACGGCACGGAAAATTTCAAAAGCAAGCCCAGCGACAGGCATTGCGCCGCGAGCGCGGTAAATACGGAGATGCCGTGCATCATCGCCTTGGCGGTGACGCGGCCGCGTGTGCGCTTTTCGATCAACAGGGTGATCAAGTCGACCACGACCCGCGTATCCAGTTTGGAGGCTCCGCCCGCGCGTGCGCGCAGCAAGGTGGGAATTTGTGCGGTCTTGGGACGCCGATGGCCGGAGGCGATCACGTCGATGAGGATCTTGAAGCCGAGTCCGGACAATCCGCCGCGCACCTGCGCATACCACTCGCGCGTCATGGCGAAGCAACCACTCAAGGGATCGGCCATGGGCACGCCCAGGGTGGCGTCAGTGAGCCAGGTGCCGGCGCGGCTCAGTCGATGGCGCATGCCGCCGAGCCCTGAGCGCGAATCGTCCAGGTAGCGACTGGCGACCGCGACGTCGGCATCCGATCCGGTCAACTGCTGCAACAGCGCTTTCATCAGCGAAGGATCGTGCTGGCCGTCGCCATCCATGATGGCAAGGATGGATCCGCGGGCGACATCCCAGCCGGCGATGGCGGCCGAAGACAAGCCGCTGGCGTTGTATCGGCGCAACAGGCGGATGCATGGGTCGCCCAGTGCATAGGCGTTGACGGCATCGCCGGTCCTTTCGTCGGCAGAATCGTCCACCACGATGATTTCGTGGGAAATGCCTTGCAGATGTTCGCCGAGCTCGCTCAATACGCCACGGATGGCTTCATGCTCGTCCAGCGTACAGATGACGATGGAAAGAACCGGTGGAGCAAGTGATTGCCCGGCGACGGACGAATCGTCAGCTCGTGGTGTTTCCACCACCCTGACCGCAGAAACTGGTGCTGTGTACACGTGCATTCCGCCATGACAAAAGTCATCCCCCTGCGGCAAACGCGCAGCTCAACCAAATGTTGACCATGCGAAGTCGCCACGCCCCCTGAGCTCCGTTTCACCCTTGCCGGCAGTACGGATTGTTTGTCCGCATTCTAGGGAAAGGCCAAGCGGGCTGCCTGCATCCGTGGCGGCAGCGTCGTCTTATTGTGACCTGGGTGCTTGCTTCGGGGGTGAAGGCTGGCGGTTTTTCACAAAGTATCCTCAATGCGGGCGGGCACTGAGACGCAAGAACATGCGGAAGGACTCCGGTCTCACCGGGCTTCGCGACCGGTTTCCCGGCCAGCGAGCGCCGAAGGGCCGGCGGTCAGGACTTCCCGCCGACCTGGAACAGCTGAAACTCGCGAATGCGTGCCGGGCAGGTGCTGGAAAGAATGTCGAGGCGCACCTTGTCGGTGGCGACCGGGGCAAAGCGATCGATTTTCAGGTGGCCGATCGCTTCGGCGGAGGCCACCGGCGTCCAGGCGCCGTGCGTCCACGCCTCGATGGCGTATTTCTGCACGCACTGGCCTTCGTTGAGCCATTCCATGCTGAGCGCGTGATCGATGGTGACCGGTGCGTTGAAATCCACCTCGAGCGTCGCGTGGTGCGAGCCGTCCGGAGCCGACCAGAAGGTATCGCGATCGCCGTCGAGCGCGGCATTGGTGTTGGCATCCTGGGTGTTGACGTGCTTGCGGGCCAGGTCTTTGTCGACGCCGTAGCGTGCCTGCAATGCTTCACCGAACGCTTTCAGGCGAGCCACGTCGGCATCGGGCAGCAGGCCATGGCGATTCGGTGCAATGCCAAGCATCAACTGGCCGCCGCGGCCCACGCTGTTTTCCCAGATATCGACCAGCTCGTCGACGCTCTTCAAGCTCTGGTCGCTATTGGGATGCCAGAACCATTGCAGTTTGTGTAGCGGCGTATCGACTTCCACCGGGCGCCAGCGCAACTGGCCGTGGCGATCGATCACGTTCCAGTTTTCGCCGCGGATGTGCCCGTCTTCCTCGCCCACCCAGCGGATGTCGCCGTAATCGAACAGGCCGACATCGGCGAAGACCATCGTATTGGATTGATAGGTGCGCAGTTCTTCCACGTATTTCTTGAAATCGTAGACGTGTCCGGCACTGCCGGCGCCATCGAGCCACCATTCCACCAGCGGTCCGTAGCCCTGGACGAGTTCGTCCATTTCCGCCAGATAGTATTTGTCGTACGCAGCGGGATCTTTGTAGCGTGGTTCGTGGCGATCCCACGGCGACAGATAGATGCCGAACCCCATGCCTTCCTTGCGGGTGGCTTCTTCGGTCATTCGCACCAGGTCGCCTTTGCCGCCCATCCACGGGCTTTGTTTCACCGAATAATCCGTTTGCCCGGTCGGCCACAATGCGAAACCGTCGTGATGCTTGGCAACCAGCACCAGGTATTTCGCACCGGCGGATTTGGCGGCACGCGCCCATTGATCCGGATCGACGTGGTCGGGATCGAACACCTTGGGATCGGCCGTGCCGTCACCCCATTCGCGATCGAGGAAGGTGTTGGTGCCGAAGTGCACGATCACGCCGAATTCCAGATCCTGCCAGTGCACTTGCTGCGGCGAAGGCTTCACGTCCACGAAATTCTGTGCCAGGGCGGCGCCGCTGGTCAGTGTGGCGAGCAGGGTGGCGGTACATAGAGCGCGTAGGGAAAAGGACACGTGAAAAGCCTGGCGGTGATGGACGGACGCAGCGCGTCCGATAAAAAAATCAGGGTACGCGAGCGGCCGCGCCGAACTGCAATGCGTCGGAAATCTCCGTCGTAGCCTGGAGCAGGGCGGCAGTGACGTCGTCCATGGTTTGCGTAGCGGTCTGTTGCTCGATATACGGAATGGTCAAGGCGCAGACGGCAATGCCGTGCTGCAGAACCGGTGCGGAGAGATCGGTAACCGCATCCACGACGTGGCTGGGTTCGCTCGAATAACCGCGCTCGCGCAATTGCGTCAGCAACTGGGTGAGCGCCTTTCGATCCAGCGCAGGCTCGTAGCGGGCGATCAGATCCAGCCAGCGTTCGCGTACCTGGTCATCCTGAAACGCCAGCAACACGTGCCCGGAAGTCGACTGCGACATCGGCCGGCGATGGCCCAGGCGCACCACCAGCGCGACTTCCCCCGGAGGGTCCACGCGCGCCACCACCACGATCTGTTCGCCCGAAGGCACCACCAGATGGCAGGCCTGGCCGCTGGTGTCGGCCAGCCGATGCATGATCGGCATGGCCGCTTCGATCATGCCTTTGACGGGAGGTTGTTCCATGCCCAGCCGAAACAGTCGCGGTGTCACGGAATAGCCGGTATCGCCTTCACCGCGCGCGATGTAGTCGCGCTCCTCCAGCACCTGCAACATGCGGAAGATTTCGCCGCGCGAGCGCCCGACACCTTCGGAAATTTCGGCAATGCTCAGCGGCCGCTTGGCGCCGGCCAGCAATTCGAGAATGTCCAGGCCTTTGTCCAGGGCGGGAGCGCGGTATTTGGGCGTGGCAGTGGGCATGGTGTGCGGTTCCCCTTCATGAGCTGATACTCACCGTAGCGGCACGCATAGAGGCCTTGCGTCCCGGCAGGCAGCGATTATGTTGCGGCGCAACTTGTAGTATCCATGAATAACGGTTTCATATTTGCACAATTGGGCGACGCCGTCACGCCCGTATCCGCGCCGGTCGACATCGGGGAAAGAGGGTGAATGTGCAATCCGTAACTGAAGAGCCTGCCACGTACGCCCAGGACGCCACCGTGGCTGAGCGACGCACCCCGTGGTTGCCGCTGGTGCTGATCGTCAGCCTGTTTTTCCTCTGGGGCGGTGCCAACAACCTCAACGACGTGTTGATCGCACAGTTCAAAAAAGCCTTCGTGCTAAGCGACTTCGGCGCGGGCCTGGTGCAAAGTGCGTTTTATCTGGGTTATTTCCTGGTCGCCATGCCCGCCGGCATGTTCATGCGCCGCTTCGGCTACAAGAGCGCGGTGGTGCTCGGCCTCGCGCTCTACGGCGCGGGGGCCTTGTTGTTCTGGCCGGCCGCATCACTGGCTGCGTACGACCTGTTCCTGGTTGCCCTGTTCGTGATCGCCAGCGGCCTCGCTTTCCTGGAAACCTCCGCCAATCCCTTCGTGACCTTGCTGGGGCCTAGAGAGACGGCAACGCGCCGGCTGAACCTGGCGCAGGCATTCAATCCGCTGGGTTCGATTGCCGGCATTTTGATCGGCCAGCATTTCATCTTTACCGGCGTGGAGCGCAGCTCCGCACAGATCGCCGCCATGAGTGCGATGCAGCGCACGGCGTTTTTCGAGAGCGAAACGCACGCGGTCCAATGGCCTTACCTGGTCATCGGCCTGGTGGTGCTCGCATGGGCGCTGCTGATCCTGCTCACGCGTTTCCCTGCCGTCGCCGGAGCAAGGCACGCCGGCACCGCGACCGAAGCCGGCGTGTTGCGACGATTGCTGCGCGACCGCCGTTTTGTCGGCGCTTTGTTTGCCCAGTTTTTCTACGTAGGCGCGCAGGTGGGCGTATGGAGCTACACCATCCGCTACGTGCAGGCGACCATGCCGGGCACCACCGCTCGTGACGCCGCCAATTTCCTCACGGCCGGACTGGTGTGCTTCATGGTCGGGCGTTTCGCCGGTGCCGCGTTGATGAAATACGTCGCACCGGTGCGTTTGCTGTTGACGTTTGCGGCGGTCAATATCGTGCTGACGCTATTTGCCGTGTTTCATCCTGGAAACCATGGCGCTTATGCCCTGGTGGCATCCAGCTTTTTCATGTCGGTGATGTATCCGACGGTCTTTGCGCTGGGTGTCGAAGGCCGCAACGACGACGAACGCAAGCTCGGCTCGGCCCTGCTGGTGATGACCATCATCGGCGGCGCGGTGCTGACCGCCCTGATGGGGGCGGTGTCGGATCATTCGACCATGGCCACGGCGATGAGCGTGCCGGCTTGCTGCTTCGTCATCATCCTGCTGTTCGCGTGGCGGCGCGGCCGCTGATGTCTCGCCACTATTACGCGCTGGACCTGCGCGACGATGCTGCCGCAATGGCCGAATACGAAAGCTGGCATCAGCCGGGGCAGGTGTGGCCTGAAATCATCGCCTCCATTCGCGCCTCGGGTGTCGAGGAGATGGAGATTTTCCGCACGGGCAACCGCCTGGTGATGGTGGTGCAGATGGCGGAAGGGCACGATGCGTCGCGCGAAGATGTGGAAAGTGCGAGGACGCGGGAGTGGGAGGCGTTGATGGATCGTTATCAGCAACGGTTGCCGTGGGCGGAGGTTGGGCAGAAGTGGGTGCCCATGAGACGCATTTTTTCGCTGGCGGAGCAGTAGCGTAGTGGGGCTTGGGTTGGCGCGGCGCAACCAGGCGGGTTTGGTTCTTCGCGTTGATGGTTTTGTCTTCAGTTTTAAGAGCTCAAGAGCGAAGAGCTTTCGGTCCTGAAAGGACCGAGTCACTTTCTCTTGCGTGCCCAAGAGAAAGTAACCAAAGAGAAGTAACTCGGGCCGAAAGGGCCGAAAGCTCTTTGCCTTTAGGCTCTCAAGCTTTGAGAGATATAAATCCAACACCCAGGCACAAAACCAAAACAGTTGAGTTGCGCTACGCAAATCACCGCCGACAAGGCACCCCATCAAACTGCGTGCTGATGATGCTCAGCGCGCCATCGTGCGGCTTGTGCCAGATCACGTCCGTCGACAAATGGCGCACATCCGTCTGCCCAGTCAGCGCCATGCTCACGCTCAACTCCCGACGGATCAATTCGATCGTGCGCGTCACACCTTCCTCGCCAAGGGCGCCCAGGCCATACAGAAAGGCCTTGCCGATCAGGCCTGCGCGGGCGCCGCTCGCCAGCGCCTTGAGCAGATCCTGGCCGCTGAGGATGCCGCCGTCGAACAACACCTCCAACCGGTCTCCCACCGCCTGCACGATCGATGGCAGCACCTCGATGGTGGCGGGTGCGCCATCAAGCTGGCGGCCGCCGTGATTGGATACCACGATCGCATCCACGCCCAGGTCGGCGGCGATGCGCGCGTCGCGCGGGTCGAGAATGCCTTTGATGATCAGCTTGCCGGGCCACAGTTCGCGGATCCATTCCAGGTCTTTCCATTCCAGGGTGGGATCGAACTGGTTGGCGATCCACTGCGCCAACGTGGTCAGGCTGTCGGTGTTGGCAATGCGTCCCTGCAGGTTGCCGAACGAGCGGCTTGGTGCCTGCAGCATGCCCCACGCCCAGCGCGGCTTGCTGGCAATGTCCAGCAGGTTGCGCAAGGTGAGGCGCGGCGGTACCGACAAGCCGTTCTTGATTTCGCGATGGCGCTGGCCTTGCACGGTGAGGTCGGCGGTCAGCATCAAGGCGCTGCATTGGGCGTCTTTTGCGCGCTGGATCAACTCACGGGTAAAGCCGCGGTCGCGCATCACATAGACCTGAAACCAGAACGGCGTTTCCACCGCCGCGCGCACTTGCTCGATCGAGCAGATCGACATGGTGCTCAGGCAGAACGGAATGCCTGCCTTGGCCGCCGCGCGTGCGCCGAGGATTTCGCCGCCGCCGCGCTGCATGCCGGTAAGGCCGGTTGGGGCGATCGCCATCGGCATCGACACCGGCTGCCCCACGATGCTGCTGGCCAGCGAACGATTGTCGACGTTGCACATCACCCGCTGCCGCAAGGCGATGCGTTCGAACGCCGTGCGGTTGGCGCGCAGGGTGGACTCGTCGTACGAGCCGCGATCGGCGTATTCGAAGAACGCACGCGGCACCCGGCGCTTGGCCAGGTTGCGCAGGTCGGCAACGTTGGTGATGGGAGTCGTCATCAGGCCTTCGCCGTATCGGCCGGTTCGCGCCACACCGGGCCATCGGGGTAACGATAACGCTCCACGCTGTCCTGGTGCATCTGGGCGGAAAACCCGGGGGCGCTGGGAGCCACGTAGGTGCCGCCGGAAATGACCACCGGGTCGGTGAAATGCTCGTGCAGGTGGTCGACGAATTCGATCGCGCGATCATCCTTCTTGCCGCTGATCGCGACGAAATCGGCCATCGCCAGGTGTTGCACGAGCTCGCACAGGCCTACGCCGCCGGCATGCGGGAAAACGCGCACGCCGTATTTGGCCGCCAGCAGCAGGATGGCCAGGTTTTCGTTCACGCCGCCAACACGGGCCGCGTCGATCTGCACCAGATCGACCGCGCCGGCCTGGAACAGCTGTTTGAACATGACGCGGTTGTGCGTGTGTTCGCCAGTCGAAATCGGCACCGGCGCCACGGCGCGGCGAATTGCGGCATGGCCGAGAATGTCGTCGGGGCTGGTCGGCTCTTCGACCCAGGCAAGCTGGAAATCCTTCAGGTGACGCAGCCAGCGGATAGCATCGGGCACGTCCCAGCGCTGGTTGGCGTCGACGGCGATGGCCACGCTCGGGCCGACCGCTGCACGCGCGAGCCGGCAGCGGCGCACGTCATCCTCCACGTTCATGCCGACCTTGAGCTTGATGGTGCGAAAGCCTTCGGCGACCGCTTCGCGGGCAAGGCGCTGCATCTTTTCGTCGCTGTAGCCGAGCCAACCGGGCGAGGTGGTGTAGGCGGGGTATCCCTCGGCCAGCAGTTGCGAGGTGCGCCGCAGCTTGGTGGGGGCGGCGGTGTGCAGCATGGTGAGCGCTTCGTCGGGCGTCAGTGCGTCGGTGAGGTAACGGAAGTCGATGGTGGCGACCAGTTGCTCCGGCGACATGTCGGCGATGAAGCGCCACAGCGGCTTGCCGGCGACACGCGCGGCAAGATCCCATGCGGCGTTGATCACGGCGCCGATCGCCATGTGCATCACGCCCTTTTCAGGGCCCAGCCAGCGCAGTTGCGAATCGCCGACCAACCGCTTGGCGAAACCGCCGAGGTCGTCGATGACTTCATCCAGGTCCAGGCCCGCCACGTGGTCGTTCAAGGTATCGATGGCGGCTTTCTGTACGTCGTTGCCGCGACCGATGGTGAAGGCCAGGCCGTAACCGGCCAAGCCCGGCTGGTCGGTGCGCATCACGACATAGGCGGCCGAATAGTCCGGGTCGGGATTCATGGCATCGGAGCCGTCCAACTGGCGCGAAGTCGGAAAGCGGACATCGTAAGTGTCCAGTGCCGCGATCTTGCTCATGCGGCGTTCCCATCGGCGGGATGCGCATGCACTGTCTGCCGTTGTTGCCCGAGTCCTTCGATACCCAGTTCGATCACGTCGCCGGCGCGCAGGTAAATCGGCGGCTTTTGGCCCAGGCCGACACCGGCCGGCGTACCGGTGCTGATCACATCGCCGGGTTGCAGGGTCATGTAGCGACTGATGTGGCTGACCAACTGGGCCACGCCGAAAATCATCGTGCGCGTGTGGCCGTTCTGGTAGCGATGGCCGTTCACTTCCAGCCACAGTCCGAGGTTTTGCGGGTCAGGCACTTCGTCGCGCGTGACCAGCCACGGGCCAAGCGGCCCGAAGGTGTCGCAGCTCTTGCCTTTCACCCATTGCCCGCCGTGCTCGAACTGGAAATCGCGCTCGGAAAGATCGTTCACCACCAGATAACCGGCGACGTGCGAAAGAGCATCTTCCACGCTGACGCTGCGCGCCGTGTCGCCGATCACCACGCCGAGTTCCACTTCCCAGTCGGTCTTGGTGGAACCTTGTGGAATGACCACGTCGTCGTTCGGCCCCATGATGGCGCTGGTGGCCTTCATGAAAAGCACCGGCATCTGCGGTACCGGCGCATTGGTTTCGGCGGCATGTTCGGCATAGTTCATGCCGACGCAGATCATCTTGCCTACGCGTGCTACGGGCGTGCCGTAGCGAGGGTGACCGTCGACCTGCGGCAACTGGCGCGGATCGATCTTGGCAAGCTTGGCCAATGCTTCGCTGACCAGCGTTTGCGAGTCGATGTCGGCAACGACGGAAGAAAGATCGCGAAGTACGCCTGCTCGGTCGATCATGCCGGGCTTTTCCTTGCCCGCGGTGCCGTAACGGACCAGTTTCATGCTTGCTTGCTCCTGCTCATCATTCAGTTGGACCAGCCGCCATCCACAACGTGGGTGGTGCCGGTGGTAAAGGCGGATTCGTCGGAGGCGAGATACAACGCCAAGGCGGCGATCTCTGCGGGCTCGCCCAGCCGGCCCATCGGCTGACGCGCAATGAAGCTCTGCCAGTGGGCGGTTTCGTCGCCGCCCAGTGCGCGCACGCGTTCGCCCAGCGAAGGCGTTTTCACCGTGCCGGGGCAGATGGCATTGCAGCGCACGCCGCGCGCGACGTAGTCGGCGGCGATCGAACGGGTCAGGCCGATCACCGCTGCCTTGGTCACGCTATAGGCGAAACGGTTCGGCACGCCCTTGATGCTCGATGCCACCGAGGACATGTTGATGATGCTGCCCTTGCCGCGCTCGAGCATGCCCGGCAGCACGGCCTTGCAAAGATGGAACATGCCATCGACGTTGATCGAGAACGAGCGCTGCCAGCTGGCATCATCGGTGTCCAGGATGGTGCCTGCATGCACGTAGCCGGCGCAGTTGAACAGCACGTCGAACGGTCCGGCCGCTTTCACCAGCGCCGCGGTCTCGTCGGCGCGCGTGACATCCAGCCGTTGCGTGGCGATCGCGCTGTGTTCGGCAGCAAGGCTGGCCAGCGCGCCTTCGTCGATATCCGTAGCCAGCACCTGCGCGCCTGCATGGGCGAAGGCGAGGGCGGTGGCGCGGCCGATGCCGGCGCCCGCCGCGGTGATCAAGGCCTTTTTGCCGGATAGGCGTTCGCTCATGGGTTACTCCTCGGTAAGCGATCTGAAAAGATGGGCAAGGTCGTTCACGTCACGCTGCCTGTGTAGGCGCGGCCCTGGTGCCGTCGATGCTCAGCGCGTAAAAACGCGCGGCATTGCCGGCAAAGACCTGCGCTCGCGATCCGGGCGCGTAGCGATCGGTAAGCTTCAGTGCCAGCGCCAGCCATTGGGCGAAGCTGGCGTGGGTGGTAAGCACCGGCCAGTCGCTACCCCACATCAGGCGTTCGGCGCCGAAGCGTGCGAAAAGGTGCGCGACATAGGGTTCGATGGCGTTTTCGTCCAGCGGTCGCTCGAGCAAGGTCAGCAGGCCGGACAACTTGCAATGCAAGACGGGGTGTTGCGACAGCTCGTCGATCCACGCCGCCCATGGGGCGAAACCCTTGCTCGCGATGGCCGGCTTGCCGGCGTGATCGAGGACCACGCGCAAATGCGGGTGCCGCTGCAAACGGCGTTCGAGCGCCGACCGATGCGCCATGCCGACGAGTGCGTCGAAGCTCAGTCCACGATCCTGGATGTGATCGAAAGCGCGATCGAGCGACGTGCGGGATAGCCAGTCGGGATCGGCAAGGTCCTGCACCATGGGGCGCAGGCCGCGCAGCAAGCCGCCACCGTCGCGAATCAGGGCATCGATGCGCTGGCCGACGTCATCGGCCTCCATATCCACCCAGCCGACCACGCCCACGGCGGTGTCATCCTGCCGCGCCAATTCGAACAGATAGTGCGTTTCGGCTTCGCTGGGGGCCGCTTGCACCAATACGCTGAAATCGACGCCGGCTGCTTTCCGTTCTGCGCCGAGATCCGTTGGCAGGAACGCACGGCGCAGGGATTCGGGCGCTTGCGCGAGCCAGCCGTAATCGCCGCGCGCCGGCTGCCAATAGTGCTGGTGCGCGTCGATGATGATCATGGCGTGGGAGTGCCTTCTTGCAGCAGTCCGGCCTCGCGCAAATGGCGCCAGGCGCCGGCGGGAATCTTTGCTTGCATGCGCTCGCTGGCCGCTTCCACTTCGGCGACGGAGCGCAAGCCGCAGACCACGCTCGCCACCGCAGGATGCGCCAGCGGAAATTGCAGTGCCGCCGCGCCGACATCGGTATGCGTCCGCGCCAGCGCGTCATAAAAGCGCTGCGCGCGTTGCAATACGGCATCGTCGGCGGGTGCGTAATTATAGAAACGTCCCGGCCCTTCCTTGGCGCCAAGCAGGCCGGAGTTGTAGGGGCCGGCGGCGAGAATGGCGACGTTGCGCAACTGCGCCTGCGCCATCACCGACGTGCTGTGTTGCTGCTCGAACAGCGTGTAGCGTCCCGCCAGCATGATTGCGTCGAGCGAAAACTTCGGCATCACGTCGAGACAGACGGCCTCCTCGTTGACCCCGAGCCCGATGGCGCGGCACACGCCTTGCGAGCGCAATGCCTCCATCGCCGGCAGGGCTTCGTCCAGGGCCTGTTTCAACGCCTCGGCGTGGCGGGCACCATGCGTCAGCGCACCGATGTCGTGCAACAGCAAGACATCCACGTAGTCGGTACGCAGGCGCCGCAGGCTCGCTTCGACCGAGCGCAGAACACCGTCGCGACTGTAATCGAAGCGGGCGCGATGGCCGTCGACGATAAAGCCGTCGGCATGCCGGGTTTGCTGCGCATCCGTCTCGATCAGCCGGCCCACTTTGGTCGAGAGGCTGTAGCTGTCGCGTGGCAGTTCGCTGAGGGTGGCGCCGAGTCGGCTTTCGCTGAGGCCGTAGCCGTAATAGGGCGCGGTATCGAAGTGGCGGATGCCGCGTTGCCACGCGCACGAGAGCGCGAGCGCGACGGTGTCTTCGTCCACCGATTCATACAGATTGCCGATCGGCGCGCCGCCAAAAGCCAACCGCGAGCGCAGCCAAGGGTGAGGCTGCTTGGAATCCACTGGCTTCGATCCCGGTTGGCTGGTCGCGGA
Organism: Dyella mobilis; assembly: GCF_016904945.1. GTDB lineage: Bacteria > Pseudomonadota > Gammaproteobacteria > Xanthomonadales > Rhodanobacteraceae > Dyella_B > Dyella_B mobilis. Next base: position 128,222 of record NZ_JADIKF010000040.1, on the reverse strand, counting down.
AGTCATGCGTCCCCGTAATGGTTTTCTTCTTTCGGCGGGGCGGATAGCGCCGGCGCCATGGCTCCAGAGCATGATCGCGCATTCCCTGATCCGTGTATATATGAACTACAAATTTACAGGTGTTTTGGTGTCTGGGTGCCAGGAATGAAAAAAAGGGGTTGCATTTCGAATTAGCGCGATCTAAAACATATATAAATTCATGTTTCGCTAATGAACATATGCCCGCGTGGGGCGCTGTTCGCTCAAGGGAGCGGGGAGGCCATGCGGTTTTTGGGAGAAATGGTCGAGAAGTCGCTGTCTTGGCGCGCACGAGGCGCTGGCGCGACGAGCAGTACCCGTTTTTTCGCACCGGTCGCGGCCGTAAGACCTCCCCAGGACGGTCGCGACCGGTCTTTTCAAGGCAGCCGCTCGCGGTTGCCCAAAAGGGAAACCAGGCATGAAGCGAGCTTTCATTGCGGTCGGTCTTTGGACGGTCGGCACCCTGTTTGCCGTAGCGGGTGCGGTGCCGCCGACGGCACCGACCGCCACCACGCTGTCGCCGGAACAGGCCGACCTGGCGTGGCAAAAGGCGACGGCGAAATTCGAACCGGAGCGCAAGGCGATCCTGGCCCGCGTAGCGACGGGCATGGACCAGGGGCCGTTCCGCCCCGACTGGGTGTCATTGCAGCAATACCGTTCGCCGGCGTGGTACGACGACGCCAAGTTCGGCATCTTCATTCATTGGGGCGTGTATTCGGTGCCGGCCTTCGGCAGCGAGTGGTACTCGCGCCTGATGTATCAGCAGGGCACGCCGGAATTCAAACACCACGTGGCGACTTACGGGCCGCAGTCGAAGTTCGGCTACAAGGATTTCATTCCGCTGTTCAAGGCCGAGCACTTCGATCCCCAAGCCTGGGCCAAGCTGTTCCGCCAGGCTGGCGCGCGCTACGTGGTACCGGTGGCCGAGCATCACGACGGCTTCGCCATGTACGACTCCAAGTTGTCGGAATGGACGGCCGTGAAAATGGGGCCGCATCGTGACGTGATCGGCGAGCTGTCCAAGGCGATCCGCGCGCAGGGCATGCATTTTGGCGTGTCCTCGCACCGTGCCGAGCACGACTGGTTCTTCGACGGTGGGCGGAAGTTCGATTCCGACGTCAACGATCCCCGCTATGCCAGTCTTTACGGTCCGGCCGAAGCGCATCTGGCCAAGGACGACCAGGATCTCTACAACGACTGGACCTATGTTTCCCAGGCCTGGCTGGACGATTGGCTGGCGCGCACGGCCGAATTGATCGATGACTATCATCCCGACCTGATTTACTTCGACTGGTGGATTGGTCATCCCGCTTTCCGCACAACCCTGCCCAAGATGCTGGCCTACTACTACAACGAGGGCGCCAGCCGCGGCGGCGTGGTGGTCAACTACAAGATCGGCGACTTCGACGAGGGCGCCGGCACACTGGATGTCGAACGCGGTCAGCTCACCGGCATTCATCCCACGCATTGGCAGACCGACACCTCGATCAGCAACGCCTCGTGGGGTTATGTCGAGCACGACACCTACAAGACACCGAAGGAACTCATCCACCTGCTGGTGGACGTGGTCAGCAAAAACGGCAACCTGATGCTCAATGTCGGCCCGCGTGCCGATGGCACCATTCCCGAACCGGCGCAGCAGATATTGCTGGCCATGGGCGGGTGGTTGAAGGCCAACGGCGATGCGATCTATTCGACCCGGCCTTGGCGCGTTTATGGCGAAGGCCCCACCGAAGTCGTGGGCGGAACGTTCCAGGACACCAAAACCAAGCCCTATACGGCGCAAGATTTTCGCTTCACCACCAAGGATGGCGTGCTGTACGCCATCGAGCTTGGCTGGCCTGCTGACGGCAAGGCCATCATCCATTCGATCAAGCCCGGCGATCACGTACGTGCGGTAAGCCTGCTCGCCAACGGTCAACGCATCAACTGGCAGCAACAGGCCGACGGTTTGCATCTTTCGTTGCCGGCGCAACCGGTAGGCGACTATGCCTACGTCTATCGCATCGAATTGTCCCCATCTGCACCCTGATGAGATTGTCATGAAACGATTTGTTTGCCTGATCGCGGCCTTGTTTGCATGCAGCAGCGTGCTGGCCAAGCAGCCCGATGCGCTGTTCTATTTGATGGGGTCGCAGAAGTCGGTCCAGTCGTTCGAGACCCACGTCGACAAAATCGGCTTGCTGGTACCTACCTGGTATGGCGTGGACAACCAGGGACTGGTCAACGGTGCGCCCAATCTCTACGTGTTGAATATCGCCAGGCAACACGGTCTGCCGGTGGAGCCGATCATTTCCATGTCCGCCGGCCGCAATGGGTTTCACCAGTTGCTGCATGACGAGACCGCCAAGCAGCAGATGATCGCGTCGATGTTGCAGCAGGCGTCGGAGTACCGCTACGCGGGCTTCCAGTTCGATTTCGAAAGCATCTCCTGGACGGATCGCGACGCTTATACGTTGCTGGTCAAGCAGACGGCCGAAGCCTTGCACAAGCATGGCCTGAAGCTATCGATCGCCGTGGTCCCGAACGCGCCGGGCCACGCCGGGGAAGGGCGTTTCTCCAAATGGATGTGGCAATACTGGCGCGGCGTGTACGACCTTGCCGCGCTGGGCAAATACGCCGACCTGATCTGCCTGATGACCTACGACCAGCACACCCGCTGGACCACGCCGGGCCCGGTCGACGGTTTGCCGTGGATGCTTTCGCAACTGAAATACGCGCTGACCCTGGTGCCCAAGGAGAAGCTGTCGCTGGGCATCGCCTTGTACGGCTATCACTGGTACACCGGCGATCCGGTGCGCGATGACGGCACCGAAGCTTCCAATATCAAGGCCGACTACATCGACGCGGACGAGTCGATACCACTGGCGCAGCAACAGCAGGCCACCGTGCAATGGGATTCGGTGGAGCACGAATCCTGGTATTACTTCTATCGCGACGACATGCGCGAATGGGTGTTCATGCCCGACGCGCACAGCTTTCGCGACCGCTATGCACTGGTGAAACAATACGATCTGGAGGGCTTCTGTTCCTGGGTGCTTGGTGCGGAAGATCCCAAGGTGTGGGACGAGTTGCCCATCGTGCAACGCTGAACCTATTGTCAAAAGAAGCGATCGGACCTGATGAAGCTGTTTCGCTCGTGCTCGAACCCTGGCGTCTTGCTCGCGGCTATTGCGTTTGCGATGGCCGGCTCGGCCCGCACCCTGGCCGCCGAGCCGGATGGCCAGGCACAGTCCGCCGCCCTGGTGGCAAAGATGAGCCTTACCGAAAAGGTGGCGCAGCTCCAGAGCGGCGCACCTGCCGATCCACGGCTCGGTATCGCCGCGTATGACTGGTGGAGCGAAGGCCTGCATGGCATAGCGCGCAACGGCTACGCCACGGTGTTTCCGCAGGCGATCGGCCTTGCCGCAAGCTGGGATACCGCGCTGTTGCAGCAGGTTGGTACTGCGGTGTCGACCGAGGCGCGTGCGAAGTTCAATGCGATCGGCGCCGGCAAGGATCACCCACGTTACGCGGGGCTGAGCATCTGGTCGCCGAACATCAACATCTTCCGTGACCCTCGCTGGGGGCGCGGGCAGGAAACCTACGGAGAGGATCCGTATCTCACCGGGCGGCTGGCCGTAGGTTTTATCCAGGGCATTCAGGGCGACGATCCGGCGCATCCGCGCGCGATAGCCACGCCCAAGCATTTCGTGGTGCACAGCGGCCCGGAACCCGGTCGCCACGGTTTTGACGTGGATGTTTCTCCGCACGACCTGGAGGCCACCTATCTGCCGGCCTTCCGCGCCGCCATCACCGAAGGAAAGGCGGGCTCCGTCATGTGTGCCTACAACGCGCTGCACGGCACGCCGGTGTGTGCGGATGACGCGTTGCTGACCACGCTGCTGCGGCACGATTGGGGCTTTCAGGGCTATGTCGTTTCCGATTGCGATGCGATCGACGACATGACCCGGTTTCACTATTTCAAGTCGGACAACGCCCAATCGTCCGCGGCGGCCGTCCGCGCCGGCACGGACCTCGATTGCGGCACGGCCTATGCCGATCTGATCGATGCCGTGCACAAGGGCTATGTTGACGAGCCGGTACTCGATACCTCGTTGACGCGCTTGTTCGCGGCACGCTATCGGCTGGGCGAATGGGGCGGTGCAACGGACGCTTACGCGCGCATCGGCATGGATCAGGTAGACAGCCCGGCGCACCAGCAACTCGCCTTGCAGGCAGCCATCGAATCGATGGTGCTGTTGAAGAACGACCACGACGTGTTGCCTCTGCACAAAGGCATGCGGCTGGCGGTGATTGGCCCGAATGCCGACACGGTGGAAACGCTGGAAGCCAATTATCACGGCACCGCCAGTGCGCCCATCACTCCCTTGCAGGGCCTGCGCGAACGTTTCGGTGCGCAGTACATCAGTTATGCGCAAGGTGCACCGATTGCGCAGGGCGTACCGGTGCCGATTCCGGAAACGGCCTTGCGCAACGATGCTTCATCGCTAGCCGGTTTGCGTGGCGAATACTTCGATCGCACCGACTTCAACGGATCTCCGGCCGCCACCCGCACCGATCGCGTCATCGATTTCGACTGGGATAGCGTACCGCCCATCCATGGTCTGACCGCCAACAAGTACGCCGTGCGGTGGACCGGACAACTGGTGCCGCCCGGGCCGGGTGATTACACCCTCGCCATACACGTGGATCGCTGTTTCGATTGCGCCGGCCATGATCCGGTTCGCTTGTATGTCGACGGCCGCAAGGTGATCGACGATAGCGGCGACGACACGCATCTGCAGGCATCCCTACATTTTGCCGATACGCATCCACGTGCCATCCGGCTGGAGCTCGTGCACAGCGGGCAGGACCAGGGCATACGCTTGCAATGGCTGGCGCCGTCTCAGGCGCAATGGGCGGCCGCCGATGCCGCGGCGAAGCAGGCCGATGCGATCGTCGCTTTTGTCGGTTTGTCGCCTGATGTCGAAGGCGAAGAGCTGAAGGTGGAGGTGCCCGGCTTCAACGGCGGCGATCGCACCGATATCGGCCTGCCGTCGACGCAGCAGGCGCTGCTCGAACATCTGGCCGGCGGCGGCAAGCCGCTGATCGTGGTGTTGATGTCCGGCAGTGCGGTGGCGCTGAACTGGGCGCACGATCACGCCGATGCGATTCTCGCCGCGTGGTATCCGGGGCAGTCCGGCGGCGAAGCCATCGCGCGCGTGCTGGCCGGCGACGACGATCCAGGTGGCCGCCTGCCGGTCACCTTTTATCATTCCGTGCGGGACCTGCCGCCGTTCGTCAGCTACGCGATGCAAGGTCGCACCTACCGCTACTTTGCCGGAACGCCGCTGTATGCCTTCGGCTACGGCATGAGCTACACCCACTTCGCTTATGCCGATCCAGCCTTGTCGTCTACCCAGATCAAAGCGGGCGACCCGCTGCAAATCAGCGCGACCGTTCGCAACGACGGCAAGCGCGACGGCGATGAGGTGGTGCAGGTCTATCTCGATGCACCCGGTCAGCCGCTTGCCCCGTGTCACGCATTGGTGGGTTTTCAACGCGTGCACCTGGCTGCGGGCGAAAGCAGGCGCGTCCGCTTCGAGCTGTCGCCGCGCTTGCTCAGCAGTGTGGATGCGCAAGGGCAGCGAGCCGTCGAGGCGGGACATTACCGTCTGTTTGTCGGTGGTGGCCAGCCCGGATACGGCGTCGGCGTCAACGCGGACTTCACCGTCACGGGCCATCAGGCATTGCCGCGCTGACCATGATTACGCTCATGGCCATCCACGGATTCTTCGCGATGACAGTCATGGTGACCGGTTCGTTTCAAGCGTCCTGGGTGGCTGGCTTGAGTAGTGCTGTCTTTCCAAAACACGGACAGCGAAATCAGCTTCGGCCCACGCGTTGGCGGCCGGACGCGCCGAGCCTTCTTTGCAAACTGAACTACCGCCTCGGCAGGTGGTTTCAGGCAGGCCCATAAAACAACCACTTACGGAGGCCCGTCGTGACCTGGCGGCAAATGCAAAAAATCTGTTGCGGTGCGACTTGCCTCGATCTAAATTCGGCCTATAAGCTTTTACGCGTAAATATAAATTTGAAGTTCGCATGTGAAATGCGGCGCCATTTCCACCAACGATCTGGCGCAATGGTCGCAACCACCGGAGGGGAGATGCAGGGCTCGATCCAGTTGGCTGGCGGTGTAACGACGTCACTGATCGCGCTTGCGTGTTGCCTATGAAAGCCGAATTCCAAATTTACGGGGCTGCGGAAAGTACCGGCGAGTCGCCGGATACGCCACACGCCCACCCGTTGCAGGAAGATGCCATGCCGTCCGGAGCAGTGAGCACGCTTTCCGCGGAGCAGAGCACGTTTCTTGCCGCCGATGTTGGCGGCACGCATGCGCGCATCGGATTGGTCGCCTTCCGGGCTGGCCAGAACATTCCCACCGTGCTGGCGTACCGCGTATATAAGTGCGCGGAATACGCCGGCCTGGACGCGATCCTCCGCGCGTTCTGCGACAGCTTCGCCGTAAGGCCGCGCCGGCTGGCCTTGGCCTGCGCCGGCTTCCTGCTCGAAGGCCGGGTGGTCAACAACAATTTGCTGTGGCCGGTGGTGCCGGCCGACCTGAAGCACTCGGCCGGGCTGGACGACGTCGAAGTGCTGAATGATTTCGAGGCGCTGGCCTACGGCACTGCCTATCTCGATGCGGACAACGTGCATCTGCTGCATCGTCCTGCTTCGCACGGTACCGCCGGCAAAGAACCTGCGGCATCACGCGGACCTGTCGTCATCGTCGGTCCCGGTACCGGGCTTGGCGTTGCCGTGCGACTGCCGGATGCGCAGCCCAAGGTACTCGCCACCGAAGCGGGGCACATCCAGTTGGCCGCGAGGGTTGGGCGCGAGCAGCAAGTGCTGGGCGAATTGGCGCCTGCCGACACGCACGTTCCTTATGACTACATCCTGTCGGGTCCCGGCTTGTTGCGGCTGTATCAGGCGGTCTGCCGGTTGGAAAAGGTCTCGCCCGAGTTGCAGGACCCGGCCGCGATCACCGCCGCCGCGTGTGCAGGCACGAATGCGCAAGCGCTGGAAACCCTGCAACTGTTCTGCGGCTGGCTGGGCTCCTACACCGGCGACCTGGCGATGCTGTACGGCGCCACCGGCGGCGTCTATCTCGCCGGCGGCTTCCTTTCGCGCATCACTGATTTCATGGCGCGCAGCCGTTTTATCGAGCGCTTCCTCGACAAGGGCGTGGTGCGCCCGTTCCAGCAGACCGTTCCCGTCTACGTGGTCGATCACGCCCAACTGGCCGTCATCGGCGCGGCGAGCTGGCTGATGGATCGCCCACCTTCGCGCGTGCAACCGTAACGATGGCGACACTGGCCTCCACGCTACGGCATACCGGTGTTTGGATCGTGACGATGATCGCGCTGCACGGCGCGTGCGCCGTTGCGGCCGACACCACGCACAGCGTCACCCCTCCCGACCCCGGCACCATCGAACAGCAATGGGTGGCTGCCAACAAACCCTATGACGCGGCGCGCAAGGCGATTCTGGCGCAGACCGAGAAAACCGCCTGGCACGGCCCGTTCCAGCCGGATTGGCAAAGTCTTACCGGCTACACCACGCCGGAGTGGTACCGGGATGCCAAGTTCGGCATCTTCATTCATTGGGGCGTGTATTCCGTCGCCGCCTACAAGGGCGAATGGTATCCGCGCCACGCGTATGAGCGCACCGGGCAATACGCCAATTACTACCAGCATCAGATCGCCACGTACGGCCCGATGCCGCAGGTCGGATACAAAGACCTGATCCCGCTGTTCAAGGCCGAGCACTTCGATCCGAATGCGTGGGCGGCGTTGTTCCGTGAAGCGGGCGCACGTTATGTGGTGCCAGTGGCCGAGCATCACGACGGCTTTGCCATGTACGACTCGAAGCTGTCGGACTGGACGGCGGTGAAGATGGGGCCGCATCGCGACGTGATCGGCGAGCTGGCCAAGGCGATTCGTGCGCAAGGCATGAAGCTCGGCCTGTCTTCGCATCGCGCCGAGCACGACTGGTTCTACGAATACGGCCGCACTTTCAATTCCGACGTCAACGATCCGCGTTATGCCGCCTTCTATGGGCCGGCGCATCCGTCGATCTCTGCCAAGGGCGAAGACGGCCAGGAAGTAGATTGGACCTTCGTCTCCGATGCCTATCTCAACGACTGGCTCGCGCGTTCCTCCGAAATCGTCGACGACTACCACCCCGACCTGATGTATTTCGACTGGTGGGTAGGGCAGCCGCGCTTCCGCCAGGCCTTGGCCGATTTTGCCGCGTTCTACTACAACCAGGCCGCGCCGCGCGGGCAGGGCGTGGTGCTCAACTACAAGTTGAACGACATGCGACCCGGCACCGGCACCATGAATATCGAGCGCGGCCAGGCTGCCGATATCCGCACGCAGCCCTGGCAGACCGAAACCTCGATCAGCCCCGACTCGTGGGGTTATGCCGAAGGCGACACCTACAAGTCGCCGGATGAAATCGTGCAACTGCTTGCCGACGTAGTGAGCAAGAACGGCAACCTGCTGCTCAACATCGGCCCCAAGGCCGATGGCACCATTCCCGACCAGGCGCAAAGCATCCTCAAGGCTATCGGGCAGTGGATGCACGCCAACGGCGAGGCTATCTACGGCACGCGTCCGTGGCACCGTTTCGGCGAAGGTCCCACCCAGGTCGCCGCCGGCACCATGCAGGACACCAAGACCAAGCCTTACACCCCGGAAGATTTTCGTTTCACCACCAAGGACGGTCAGCTTTACGCGATCGAAATGGCGTGGCCCGCGTCCGGGCACGCGCTGATCCATTCGATCGAACCGTCCACGAAGGTGACTGCCGTAACGCAGCTGGCAAGCGGCAAGGCCGTTGCGTTCAAGCAGGGACCTGATGGCCTGCATCTCACTTTGCCTGCGCAGCCTGCAGGCGTGCACGTGTATGCCTATCGCATCGCCATGACACAGGGTCCGACGAAAACGACAGAGGAGGGCAGTTCGCCTAAACCATAAATCGTTGCCGGTCTAGAAAAGCAAAAACACCGGTTCGTGACATCCAGCGAATCGGAAACAGGCAAGCCAAAAAAACGTCGTTCCGACTTAATAGGGGGTCGGGCACGACAACTACACCGACTTTCACCGGGAGGGGAGAAACATGAAAACCATCCAAGTTCGCCGTGGCGTACTGGCCAGTTCGCTGGCTCTTGCGCTGTTTGCGCCTTGTGCTTTTGCGCAGACGTCCACCACGTCTTCAAACGGCCAGCAGACCGCTCCGCAGGGCGCAGCTGCGGCCAATCAGCAAGCTCCGGCTGCGCAGAACGCGCAGACCCTGCAAAAGATCGTCGTTACCGGTTCGCGTATTCCGCGTTCCACCATCGAAGGTCCGGCACCGGTCGAAATCGTCACCGGCGCGCAGATCAAGGCACAGGGTTTCACCACGCTGTGGGAATTCCTCAATTCGATGCCGGAAATGTCCGCGCCGGACTTCCAGAACCGCATCTCCACCTGGGGCAATAGCGCCGTCAATGCGCGCGTCGTGAACCTGCGCAACCTCGGTCCCGATCACACCCTGCTGCTGGTCGACGGTCACCGCGTGACCGACTACCCGATGCCAGGCAACGGCGGCACGACGTCCTTCCAGAACTACAACAACATTCCGGTTGGCATGGTCGACCACGTTGAAGTGCTGGGTTCGGGCGCATCCTCGATCTACGGTTCGGATGCCGTGGCCGGCGTGATCAACGTGATCCTCAAGAAGAACTATGTCGGCGACGAGATCAGTGTAACCGCCGGCGGCGCAACCCGCGGTGGCCGCCGCTATGGCGACTTCCTCTACAAGGGTGGCCGTTCGGGCGACAAGTGGCACCTGATGTACACCTACGAGCACACCAATCGCTCACCGTTGTGGGGCAGCGACCGCAGCTATACCGATGCTGATGCCGATGCCGGCTGGGGTGCCTATAACCCCATCGATCGCATGTTCGGCTATCCGCGTGCCCAGGGTATTTTCATGAACGGTCCGACGGTCGGTCAGGTCAACCCCAGCGGCTCGAACTTCGTCAGCCCGCCGGCAGGGTCTTGCGGCAAATTCGGCAACAACTTCAGCCAGAACAACTATCGCTCGGTCAATACCAGCGGCAACCAGGTGCTGCCGGGTGTCACCAACTGGGGTTCGTACTGCCAGGAAAACGCCGTGTACCAGGACTGGGTGCTGTCACCTGGCTACCGCGCCGACAACTTCTTCGTATCCGGCGAGTACGACTTCAACGATGCTGTGCAGGCTTACGGCTCCGTCGGCCTGTACACCGATACGGGTACCACCAATACGCAGCTGCCGTTCTTCGGTCCGTCGATCGCGGGCGTGCCGAACAATTTCTACGATCAGACCTCCGGTCAGATCATCAGCAATTACGGTCGCCAGATCACCCAGCAGGAAATGGGCAGCATGGGTAATACCCATGACTACGAAACCAACTGGGACATCCATGCCGGCTTGAAGGGCACCGTGTTCGACAACTGGGACTGGGATTTCAACCTGGGTTCCAGCAAGTACATCGTGCACGAGGACTATACGGCCCTTAACTTGATGGCCATGTCCAACTTCTTCTTCGGCCCGCAGTTGGGCACGACCACCATTGGCGGAAGCAGCTATCCGGTCTACGCGGTCAACAATCAACGTTTCTGGAACCCGATCACCCCGTCGCAATACGCGAGCTTCGCTGCGGGTGGCGAAAACAGCGCCGTCAGCTGGATGAACCAGGCAACCTTGAACCTGACCAACGCCAGCCTGTTCAACACCTGGGCCGGTGCGGTGGGTGCATCGTGGGTCTTCGAAGCGAACCACGAGGGCTACTCGCTGGCCCCCGACCCGCGTGGGTTCACCAATACCTTCGCCGATCCGTTCTACAACAGCTTCACTGGCGGCGGTACGCGTACGCGCTTCTCCACGGCAACCGAATTCCGTGTGCCGCTGGCCGATTCGCTGACCTGGACCATCTCCGGGCGCATCGACAAATACGACGACCACAGCAGCGCCGATATCGCCAAGACCTGGGGCACCGGCATTGAGTGGCGTCCGCTCGACGGTCTGCTGGTCCGCGGCTCGTACGGCACCAACTTCCATGCACCGGACATGCAGGCGATCTACCTGCAGGACTCGACCACCACCAACGGCGATTACGCCGATCCGCTGGAGTGCATCAAGGTCGGCGACCGCACTTGTGCGCAGTACCAGCACTCGACGTACTTCTCGCAGTACCAGGGAGGCAGCTACAACTTGCTGCCTGAAACGGGCCATTCCTGGACCTACGGTTTCGTGTGGGATATCCCGGGCGTACAGGGGCTGTCCTTCTCGACCGACTATTGGCACATGGGCGTCAACAATGCCGTGCAGTGGATCGGCCTGGGCCAGGCGCTGACCGACGAAGCAGGCTGCCTGACCGGCTTGCAGGTGAGCGGTGCGCCGTATATCGCACATCCGCTGGGTTCGCAGTATTGCCAGGAAGCGATCAATAACGTAGTTCGCGATGCGAACGGCGACATCATCAGCGTCCATACCGGCCCGATCAACATCGCCGAAGAGTACGTAAGCGGCATCGACAGTTCGTTGCAATACAAGCTTCCCACGGACAACTGGGGCAACTTCAACTTCAGCTTGAATTACACCAACAATCTGTCGTTCAAGAATCGTACGGACAATTCGGATCCGCTGCTCAATACGCGCTACAACTACCCGGCAACCAAGACCGTGGCCAACGTCACCTGGCATTACAACCAGTGGGACGTGACGCTGCATGGCGAGCGTACCGGCGGTATGCGTGCGGCCAACTACGGTGGTTGCGAAGTGTTGGCGAACGGCATCCAGCCGGGCATCGGCGATCCCGATTGCGTGATCTACAAGGGCAATGTGCCGAACTGGGTGATCTTCAGCACGGGCATCAACTACACCTTCAATGACAAGGTGAAGCTGGGCCTGAATATCTCCAACATCTTCAACAAGGTCGGTACGATCACGAACTACGCAGGTGGCTTCGAGTTCATCCCGACCCAGCAAGGTGCCGACTATACTGGTCGTGAGGTATTCCTGAACCTGGATTACAAGATCGACTAACCCAAGCAGCAAAGCGAGCCCGGCCAAAACCGGGCTCGCTCGTTTTCCGCGTTACGTTTTTGCAGATGGAGTCTGTCCCATGCTGAAATCCCTTGCGACCTGGTGTTTTGCCGCGTCGGTCCTGTTGGCCAGTACCTGCGCCATCGCCGAGATCACCATCATTCCGGAGCCGCAGCATCTTCAGGCCGGTGAGGGCAGCTACTCGCTGGATGCCAATACCGGCATTGACGCGCCGAACGACTCGCGCGCGCGCGAAATCTCCTCCTTTCTTCGCGATGCAGTGCTTGAGCAGACCGGCATTCACCTTGCCACTGGCCCGCATGCGCACGGCATCGAGCTGGCGATCGATCCTTCGGTCAAGGGCGAAGAAGCCTATCGCCTGTCCGTCACGACGCGTGGCGTGATCATCCAGGCTTCCACCGACAAGGGCCTGTTCTGGGGTGTACAGACGCTGCGCCAGCTGCTGCCGCTGCAGCACGGCTCGCCTGCGCTGATACCTGTTGTGCAGATCGACGACGCACCGGCTTTTGCCTATCGCGGCTTCATGCTCGACGTGGGCCGGCACTTCTATCCGGTTTCGTTCATCAAGAAACAGATCGACTTGTTGAGCTACTACAAGATCAACGTTTTCCATTGGCACCTTACGGAGGACCAAGGCTGGCGCCTGCAGATCAAGCGCTATCCCAAGCTCACCAGTGTCGGCGGATGGCGCACCGAGGCGGATGGCAGCCGCTACGGAGGTTTCTACACCCAGGCCCAGGCGCGCGACGTCGTGGAATACGCGCGCAAGCGCAACATCACGGTCATTCCGGAGATCGAGATGCCGGGTCACAGCGTGGCCGCGCTGGCCTCGTATCCGGAACTGTCCTGCACCAAGGAACCGGTCCACGTCGCGACTACCTGGGGTGTGTTCAAGGATATCGACTGTGTCGGCAAGCCCGAGACCTTCACCTTCCTCGAGCACGTCCTGGATGAGGTGATGACCGTCTTCCCGTCGCCGTATATCCACATTGGCGGCGATGAAACGCCCAAGGATCGCTGGAAAGATTGCGACACCTGCCAGGCGCTGATGCATCAGCAGGGCCTGAAAGACGAAGAAGGGCTGCAGAGCTACTTCATCAAGAAGATCCAGGCTTATCTCGCCAGCAAGGGCAAGACCCTGGTCGGCTGGGATGAAATTCTCGAAGGCGGCGCCGACAAGAACGCCATCATCGAAATCTGGCGCGGCGACGACGAAGCACGCAAAGCCCTGGCCAATGGCAACCGCATCATCGTGGCCGGGCCGTTTTACCTGGATTCGCCTTCCGAGCGCCTGACCGTCAAGAGTATCTACCAGACCGATTTTGCCGGTGCCGGCAACGATCCCGTCTTCGCCGAGCATCGCGCGCAGATCCTTGGGGCCGAAGCGCCGCTGTGGAGCGAGCGGGCCAATCCTTATAACGCGGAGTCGAAGATCTATCCGCGCATGCTCGCCTTCGCCGAGCGACTCTGGAGCGACCAGGACCGCGACGATGCCGCCTACGCCTCGTTCGAGCACCGCCTGCAGGCGCAATATCCGTGGCTGGACGAACAGCAGGTGGCCTACGGCGCGGAAGACCGCCCGGTGGTGCAATACACGATCGCCGTCAACGCGCAGCACGACGGCTGGCAGCTGCAAGCCAAGCGCGGCTTCGACGACGTGCAGAATCACTACACCACCGACGGCTCGGAGCCGTCGGCGCAGTCGCCCTCGTTCGGCGATGCCGTGGACATCAAGCAGCCCGGCACGCTCAAGGTGATCCCGTTCCGCCACGGCCTGCGCTATGACAACGCCACCAGCTTCATGCTGGTGAACAGCGAGGCGATGGGGCACCCGATCCAATTGTCGCAAGATGCATCCAGCGACTATGCACCCGCCAGCTCGCTGGTCGACGGCGTGCTCGGCAGCAGCGACTTCCACGACGGCCGCTGGGTAGGCTGGAACGACAACGACGTGGACGCCATCATCGACCTGCAACAGGACACCAGCTTTCACACCATCAAAATGAATTTCCTGTCGGCACCGCAATCAAGAATCGTCTTTCCCCAGCAGATGACGTTCTCGACATCGCTGGACGGCGTGCATTGGACGAAAGTGTATGGCGTGACCCCAGAGGTGGACGTAACCTCGCCGTCGCGCATTCAAACCATCGAATTCAAATCGGACAAGCCCATTACGGCTCGCTGTATCCGCATCGAAGCGCAGCGGCCGTCGAACTTGCCTGCGCCGTTTCCCGGTGGCGCCAAGAACATCTGGTTGTTCGCCGACGAAGTTCTGGTGCAATAACGGCCATGCTGCGAAATCGGCGTTAGCCCTCCCCGCACGCCGGGGAGGGCTAACGCGCTTTGCTCCTTTGTCCGCTTCGCCCCGCCAAAGTCCCGCTCGCCCCATGGCCCCGTCCCGTTGCCACGGCTGCCGCTACACTCGATCGCCATGAACCCGCGATCCTTCCCACCTTCGGCGGCCGTCCACGGCGAACACGCGCCGTTTCCACCGAAAGCATTCGCCACATTGTGGGCGGCATTCTGGTTGCTCATGATCAGCATTGCCGTGGAGGACGCACTGCGCAATCCGCTCACCCGCTGGTGGGAGCCGGTCTTGTGGGAAGGCAGTTCCCTGCTCGTTGGAACAGCCTGGATGCTGCTGGCTCTGCGCGTTCGTGGATGCTATGCACGGTATTTGGACAAACCCCTCGTCTGGTTCGCTTGCTACGTGCGCTGGTTGCCGCTGGTGGACGTCACCTTTATTGCGGCGGTTTACGCGATACGTTTCGGCATCTACGCCGCCGCGGGTCTCACCTACGAGCACCCGAGCTGGCACTTCGTCTTCGTCTACGAAAGCGTCCGGTTGCTGCTTTTTGCAAGCCTGTGGCTCGGCATACTGTTCGGCATCGATTCCTTCGGGCAGTGGCAGCTCCAGCGACAACGCCTGTTGAAAACCCAGAAGGCGCTGGCCGAGGCGCAGCTTGCGCAACTTCAGGGGCAACTGCGCCCGCATTTTCTGTTCAATGCGCTCAACACTGTCTCCGCCCTGATGCATACGGATGTGGAACGGGCCGATCGTCTGGTGGCCGCGCTCGGTGATCTCCTGCGCATCAGTCTGCGCTCGACCGAGAATGAGATGACGCCGCTTGCCGAAGAACTTCGCACCCTGGAGCTCTACGCGGACATCATGCGCGCGCGATTCCGCGATCGCGTTGCGCTGACCTGGCAGACCCACCAGGCGCCGCTCGGCACCCCCGTTCCGACCCTGTTGTTGCAGCCCCTGCTTGAAAACGTGTTCAAGCATGGCGTCGAAAACACCGTCGCGCACGTACGCATCCACATCAGTGCACGTGACGAAAATGGCTTGCTCGAAATCGTCGTGAGCAACTCCGGGTCCACACTGGTCCCGGACCATCGTGATGGCGTGGGATTCCGCAACTGCCGGGAACGCCTGAACATCATCTATGGCCAGGCCGCATCGTTGCAGGTTCGCAATGAGGGCGACGGTGTTGCCGCGCGCGTCCTGATCCCGATGACGGAGGCGATGCCGTGATTCGCGTGGTGATCGCCGACGACGAAGCGCCGGCACGCGAGAAGCTCGCATGCTGGCTGGCGGAGCAGGCGGACGTGGCCGTGGTGGGTGCGGTCGAAGACGGTTTGTCCGCAGCGCAGTGCATCGAGCAGCTCAAGCCGGACGTGGCTTTTCTGGATGTCCAGATGCCGACGTTGTCCGGCCTGCAGGTGGCCGCACAGTTGGAGCCATCGACCGCACCGCTGGTCGTCTTCGTCACCGCGTACGACGAGCATGCCGTGAAGGCCTTCGACCTCAATGCGGCCGACTACCTGCTCAAGCCTTATGACCGGGATCGCTTCGCACGCACCATGCAGCGTGTGCGGGACAGGGTACGTGCGCACGACACCGGCGCTGCTGCCGTAGCGATCGGGCGGGCAGGGGCGCCGGGCTGCGAACGCCTGCTGGTGCCGGACCGCGAGCGGCTGCAGCTCATCGACACGGGATCGGTCGAATGGCTCGAAGCCGACGACAATTACGTCCACGTGCATACGGCGGGGCGCTCTTACCTCATGCGCAGGACGTTGCAGGATCTTCTTTCCCAATTGGGCGAGCAGCGCTTCATCCGGATACACCGATCGGCGGCGGTAAACCTTGCTTACATCGGATCGCTCACTCCGCTGTTCAAGGGCGACTACGAACTCCATCTGCACAACGGCCGCGTTTTGCGGCTTAGCCGACGCTATAGCGAAGCGCTGTTCGCGCGCATAGGGCGATAACGCCCGTCTCGCCACGCCAGCGTCTCCGGCTGCCCCAAATCGGCTGTCGGCCGAGTGCCAAGGGATCAAGCTGTCGATTCTGGCCTCGGGAGCGGGAACCCATGTTCGGCTACTACCTCGATCTGGCTCTGCGCAGCCTGAAGCGCAGCAAGGCGCTCACCGCGTTGATGGTGCTGTCCATCGCATTGGGCATCGGCGCGTCGATCACCACGCTTACGGTATTGCACTTGCTCTCCGGCGATCCACTGCCTGGGCGCAGCGACACGCTGTACCACCCGCAGATCGATCCGCGCGACGACAGCGGCATGGTGCCGGGCAAGGAGCCGCCTGACGAGCTCACCGTTATCGACGGTTTCAACCTGCTGAAGGCGAAGCGGGCGGACCGGCAGGCGCTGATGACCGGCGGCGTGGTGCCGGTCCAATCGGATGCCGCGACGGTAGATCCGTTTTACGTGGAGGCGCGTTACACCACGGCGGATTTCTTCGCGATGTTCGGCGCGCCTTTTCGTTACGGCCACGGTTGGGCTGCGGCCGATGACGAGGCGAAAACGCGGGACGTAGTCATCAGCAGCACGCTGAACCAGCGACTGTTCGGCGATGCCAACAGTGTAGGGCGCACGCTGCGCATCGCAGACAACCTGTTTCGTATCGTGGGCGTGGTCGGCGATTGGGCGCCAAGTCCGCATTTCTATGATCTCAATACGGGCACCTACGGCTATGCGGAGCAAGTGTTCCTGCCCCTGCAAACCGCGCTGGACATTCACCTGGATCACAACGGCAGCGTCGATTGCTGGGGTAACGGCACCGGCGGCGTAGGCCGGATCTATCCCTCGCCGACCTGTGTGTGGATGCAGCTCTGGGTACAACTGGATACACCGGCCAAGGCCGCCGATTACCGGAATTTCTTGATCCACTACTCGGAACAGCAAAAAGTCCTGGGCCGTTTCATCAAGACACCGAACGTGCGCCTGCGCAGCCTGATGCAGTGGCTGGCGTACCAGCAGGTGGTGCCCGATGACGTGCGTCTGCAGGCCGGGCTGGCTTTCGGTTTCCTGTTGGTGTGTCTCGTCAATACCGTAGGTTTGATGCTGGCGAAATTCCTGCGTCGCGCTGCCGAACTCAGCGTGCGTCGCGCGCTGGGCGCAGCGAGGCGCGCGCTGTTTGCGCAACTGCTGATCGAGTCCGGCGTGGTCGGCGTGGCAGGCGGAGCAGGCGGCTTGCTGCTGGCGCTGATCGGCTTGTGGGTGGTGCGGCACCGTCCCTCCGACTATGCCTCGATGGCACACCTCGATTTCGAAATGCTTTTGATCACGTTCCTGCTGGCATTGGGCGCGAGCCTGCTGGCCGGCCTGCTGCCCGCCTGGCGAGCCTGCCAGGTGGCACCCGCGCTGCACCTGAAAAGCCATTGAGGGCATCATGGAATTGCGACCGATACTTTCCGCGCTGCTGCGGCACAAGATCACTGCTTGCTTGTTGATCCTGGAGATCGCGTTGACCTGCGCGATCGTGTGCAATGCGGTGTTCATGATCAGCCATCGTTTGCAGCACGTACAAATGACCAGCGGCATCGACGAGCATGCACTGCTGCAGATTCAACTGGCCGCGATCGCGCCCACACCCGACATCTATGCGCGGGCGAGGGAAGACCTGGCCGTGTTGCGGCAGGTACCAGGCGTGCAGGCCGTGGCCTTGACCAACCAACTGCCGATGGGCGGTGTCTCGTCGGACTCCAGCCTCAAGCTGGATCCGGCCCAGCGCGAACCCACGCTGCACGCCGCCAGTTACTTCGGCGAAAACCTGCCGCAGACCATGGGCGTGCGGCTGGTCGCGGGGCGCGATCTGGCGCCGGACGAGTTCGTGAATGCGGACGTGGTGATCCATGCGCTGGCTGCCGGTTCCTCGAAGGGGCTGCCCGCCGTCATCGTGATCACGCAGGCGCTGGCCGAGCACTTGTGGCCGGGACAGAATCCGCTGGGTAAGACGATTTACCTCACCGATCAGCTGGGCGTGCGGGTGGTCGGCGTGCTCGCCGACCTGGCGCGTGCGAACCCCTACGACGATGCCACCGCGCATGACTCGTTCATCCTGCCGATCTTCATGGGCACGGACAAGAATCAGAGTTACATCATCCGCACCCGCCCGCAGGATCGCCAGGCCGTGCTCAAGGCCGCCGTGGCTGCGCTGAAGAAGGCCGATCCAAGGCGGGTGGTGACCCAGCAACGCACCTACGACGACGTACGCGAGAAATACTTCAGCAACGACCGCGCGATGGCTGGCATCCTGTTTGGCGTGATCGTGATGTTGCTGACCGTTACCGCGCTGGGCATCGTCGGCCTGGCGAGCTTCTGGGTGGCGCAGCGGAACCGCAGCATCGGTGTCCGCCGCGCGTTGGGTGCCACCCGACGCGATATCCTGCGCTACTTCCACACCGAGAACTTCCTGCTCGCCACCATTGGCATCGTACTCGGCATGGCCCTGGCCTATGGGATCAACCTGCTGCTGATGACGCATTACGAGCTGCCAAGGCTGCCGGTCGTTTACTTGCCGGCCGGATCGCTGGCGCTGTGGATCATCGGCCAGCTGGCCGTGCTCGGTCCCGCGTTGCGCGCCGCCGCGGTGCCGCCGGTGACGGCTACGCGATCCGGATGAGACGGCAGGCCCCGGCCCCGCAGCTATCGGAAGGACGGGATATACTCCGGCACTGGGGCCAGGGGGCGTCACGCGCGACCCTCCCGCCAGACCCGGGGGCCGGCTGTCGTGAGCATGCAAAGCATCAGCAGTACGCCATTACTGCCTTTGGGCGGTCCCGTCGTCGTCCATGGCAGAAAGCGGCCACATCAGGCTCCTCCGCCGCCACCGGCGGTTTCGACGGATGCTTCGTCCCCCGGTACTGAGCCCTTCGCCTCCGCCATTGCGGCCGCGTTGAGCCAGCTTGGACTGGCACCTGCAACCAGCGCGTCCACCCAGGCTGGCGCGAGCGGCATGCCGGCCAAATCGTCGTTGCAGCAGCAAACGACGACACCGCAAATTCAGCAGTACCGAAGTGTGGCGGCAACGTCGTCCGCACTCGCGCAAGCATTGAGCAACGGCTCGATCAACCTGCCATCGGCCACCGGGGCGAGCAGCAACCTGACCGGCGCGCTGCAAGGCGTCTGGTCGTCGCTGGGGGCGTCGTCCGGCGCGGATCGGGAATCTTCAAGCAATACGACGCCAAGCTTTCAATCTTTCCTCACCACACTGGCGCGCAACGTCAGCGAAAGCGGGCTTACCGGCTTGCGTGGCGTATTTGTGGATATGGTGGCCTGACGTCTCAGGGTGAACTCGAGCGGCCTGGAATCAGATTACAGCCCACAACGGTCATTGTCTGATTCAACTGGATGCCGCATTGGGCTCACCCAGTAAATTGGAAGACAATCTTCAGGGGGAAGACGTGTCGACACTCAATGGTTTCGGAATAATGCTTTACGGCTGGAAGCATCACGCTGGCGAGCATCACCTCTGATGCTCCCGCTTTCTGAGTAACCGCACGGCGTCGCTCCGTCATTGTCAATGTCATCCACGTCAGGGTCCCCGGCGATGGAGTACCGCGAGCAATCTATTCCCAGATCGGCCGGCGAACTTCGGGACTGGATTTCCGACATGATGCTCAGCGCGCCTGCGCACCGGAGAAGATGCCGGGTATGTCGACCATTAATTTGAAGATGACGTTATGCACGTGGCTGACGCGAACCGAGGACTGGCGTTGGAGCGACTACACCTGAGTAGTCGCTCCCTGCGTTTCGTCAAATTACTGGACGCCCCGGAAGCGCTGCGCTATCTCTTCAACCAGCCGACCTCATTCTATGTCCGCGGATATCCGCTCAATCCTGGGCAATGGGAAGAGCTGCATCCGAGGGTGGTATTGCCCACGTGGGAACACTCCGGAGCCATCTACGGGGTCGATATCGCAGCCGATCCGCCCGTGTTTATCAGCTTCTATCGTGAGCTTCCCGGGGACGTCGAAATTCACGGAACGAGCATCTTTCACGCTCTCATGCACGTGCTTTGCCTCCACGTTTGGGAGTATGGAGGCGGTGTTGCAGAGGCCGAACAGGCCATTGGCTTTGCCAAAGAGTTGGCATTTCCAGCGGTGGACAGGTTAGCGGCGTTATTCCGGAATCAGAGAGCCAGTGCTGAGGAGATTGCAGGATACGTATCCGAACTGGATTGCTTTTTATCGAGCCGCTTGGATGAGGCGCATCCGCCATCAGACGCCTAAAAGTGTGTGTTGACCAGGGTCCAAAGTCCTTTAATCCGTGCTTGTCGTGCAAGGTCATGCAATGGTCATCGCATGACACCGCCTCATCCACTTGCAGGAATGGCCTTTAGCGCAATATTGAGATAAGTGATTTCAGACAGCTCGTTAAAGTTGATGATCAGCTTCAGGCCGGCTTCGATGTCTTCGTATCGACTGTCAAATTTGTCGGAAGCAGCAGGGTTGCCAAGCAGTCGATGCAGTTCATCCTGCTTCACGTTCGCGTGAAGGCCGTAGGGGATCTCGAATGGAAATGCCGAAAAGCCTTGCACGGCTTTTACAAAAATCTGCACGGCAATCACACGTTCCCACTCGACAAGAAGATCTATTCCCGTTTTTTTCGATCCTATGTAGCGCCTGGACGGTGGGTCCTCTTCGATATCGTGAAGTTCAAGCCGGTCAATGGCCTCCCGCACCTGCGGCGAGCCGGCGGTCATGCCCAGTAGGCCGGGAAGGTAGGTGGGCATGGAGATGGGTTCCTTCAGGCGGCGATAGCTCATGATCGCAGTTTGGCTTCCGGTTGGCACCAGCGGGTGCAATTTGCCAGAATCGGGCCGGGAATCTATTCGCACGATAGGGGCGCGCGATGGACGGAAACGAGGATCTGAAGAGCTACTTCGCCGAGAAAAGCCGGGCGGAGTCCCAGACGCATTGGCAAACATATAAGGGCTATCTCGACGGCCCGATCTTGATGCTGGCCTTCATAGTGTGCGTGTTGCTCTGGATGTACTCGCTCTATTTTTTGCCGGTGGTCGTTCGATCATCCCAGCTCGTTCCATGGCGGGTGGGGCTGGCGCTCTTCTGGTTCATTTGCACACTGATCGTGGCGTCCAGAACGCGCCCAAACGGCAGCAATGGATGGCGTCGCGCGTATCAGGGCGAATTATTTCCGAACTTGAAGGGCGCGTCGGCCGTTGTTGTGACAGTTGCCGTCGTTTGTGTGTGGTGCGCAGCGTGCGGTCTGCCTGGCGCGATCATCGCTGCCATTCCCGCAAGCGTTTTTGGGGCGGATGGCGGATCGATGCAGTTGAGCGTGGCCAAGGTCAGCGTTTGGGCGCCGCACAATAGAAATACGGGCAAATTGATGATCACGACGGACGGGCCAGCCTACTCGGGAAGTTTTCTATGGGATAGGTATGATCTGGCGCTGCGCGCGTTTGATGAAGTAGGGCCAAGTTCCATTTCTTGCTTGAGTATTGATTATCGCAAGTGGCTCGGTATTGCCGTCATCAACGGCATACATTCTTGTCGGTAGGTGGGTGACGGTAGGGGCAAGGTGACTGTGTTGAGCCGGCTATTGCATCGAAACAAAGAGGCTCTTGGTCTTTCCTTTCGTCGCTTGAGCGCTTGCGAGAAGAACGCGAGGAAATTTGTTCTTCAAGACAATCCGTTGATCTGCATCGCCAGCGAAACGACACCCACGCTCGAAGTGAGATTGTCGATATAGACGATGTTCGGAAAGGTCTGCGCACTGCATGCCGGAAGCAACTGCGACGACAACTGGGCGTTGGCTTGGTTGGCAAGAGTAAGGATGCCGTCGGCCAGGCCCGCGTCGCAGAACACCGCTTCGTCGCTGCTCTGCGTGAGCGTCCACGACAGAAGGAAATAGGAAGCCTGCGGATTCGGGCGTTGCGCAGCCATTTTGGCCAGTTGGTCGCTGACCATGCTGCTGAGGTCGTTGGTGTCGGAATACTGGTTGTAGACCGGGAAATTGGCGGGTAGATAGAACCCCTCGCCGGCAAAACTGCCCAGGCTGATGCCGCTGGCAGACGGGTCGACCACCACGATTACGGCGGGCGAATCGTTGCCGATGAAGGTGCCCAACGTCAGCGTCGTCAGGTCGGCACCGATCGGGGCGTCCGTGTACAGGTTGTCGAGACCCTGCTGCAACATTTGCAGCAGGCTGTCCCACTGTGCCTGCGTGAGGGCGGCGTAGGAACTGTTTCCCAGGTCCGTATCCAGGTCGTGCGACAGGTACAGGATCACCAGCTCGTCATTGCTGGCTGTAAATGTGTTGACGTCGTCGATGATCGACGCGATCGACTGGCCGTTGCCGCCTTGCCAGGAATTCAGCTGGCTGATTTCCGAGTAGTGGCCTGTGACGTATTGGCCGCCGCTGATGACCGGGCGGATATCGAAGTAGCGCGAGCCGTTCTGCAACTGGCCCAGTATCCCGTTGGTCTGGGTCACGGTGTTGCAGGTGTAGGCGAATGCCGTGCCCGAGTTGAGCGCACTCATGCCGGCGTCGTGCGTGCCGGGCATGCACAGCTCGCGGAGCGTGCGCGAACCGAGTTGCGCGATGTTGTTCTGCATCCACGCCGTGCCGGATACGGCGTTTTTTGCTGCGCGGGAAGGGAACGGGCGAGCGCTGGTCGGCAGGCCGACGAGGGCGGCCGCACCGGCTGCCTTGATGGTGTGCCCCAGAAAGTCGCGGCGAGACATTGGCTGACGCATGCGCATCACTCCTCGTTGGATGTGTGACGGATTCGTGTCGATCCATGCGCCGCGCGTGGGTTGGTGCGGCGCGCGAAGCCTAAATACGAAACGGTGATGGGTGAGTGACGGTGCCTGCGTGGCGTCGCGCTCCTTGGTTGTGCGCACGCCGAAATGTCGTTTTTGACCGATCCTGAGTTGATCAATATGCTTTCAATTTTAGTAACGTTACGATAAAATGCTCTAAGAACTCAGGAGGAAACCCATGGTCGACCCACGCGATCCCGGCACCATTGCCATGTCTTTTCCCTTCAAGCCGCGGCGCGGCAGGCCGCCCACGGGCAGGGCCAAAAGCGCGGCGGAACGCATGCGCGCATATCGCAAGCGCAACGTGATGGTCAGTGCGGATGTGCTGCGCGCCGTCGTGGCGCAGTGCGAACAGATTCAGCAGCTGATGGATGCGAACCAGGCGCTACGCCGCGAGCTGGATACGGTGTATGCGGATATCGCCCGGTTGCGGGTGACGCTGGCCAGCGATCAGGAGTAATGCCCGCTGCTGCACCGTGCCCGCGGAATTTCCGCGGCTGAAAATAAAACGAGCCGCCTTGGCGGCGGCTCGGTCGGGCATCGGTCATCCATGGTGAGGAGGGGCCCCTCCTCGGCGCCTGACTTCCCGGCGGGGAAGTTATCGCATATCGCGGGCGCAATGTCTTATGTCGATGCAGGTAATTTCGGGCGGCGTGAAACTATTTCTTTAAAGCGTGGCAAGGATTGTCAAAAAAGAGTGATGGCGTTGAGCTCGTCCTCGTGATGACAGCCGATGATTGAGATGGCTTCTCATTACACGTGGGCGCAAATACGGCTGAACTACGCGACTGTGCAACCCGGTTGCAGGCCTTATCGCCAGGCCGTCAATCCGTAGTGGTATGGGCAGCCGCTGCCAAGGTCGACGTGCTCGATGCGTGAGAATCCTGCTTCCGTCAGCCACGCTGCGCAAGCCTGCGGAGCAGGGCGAATGGCCAGTGGCGGACCGCGCGGCGTCGGCACATCGGAACGCCAATGCATCACCGATAGCGTGCCGCCGGTTTCGAGCGCGGCGTACGCTTTGCGCAGCAGAGGCACCGGTTCTTCCAGGTGCAGCAGGTTGTAGATCATCACGTGCGTCTGGCTGCCGGGCGCCACCGCGAGATCGCCGGCGATGAAGTCGTGTTCCAAGGCGCGGATGCGGGATAGCGCCTGCGCCTGCGCCTTCAATCGCACTGCTGCGACCATCTCCGCATCGATATCGAGCGCAGTAATGATGCCGTCGCTGCGCCGGGCGGCCGCCAGGGTGAAGGTGCCGAAGCCGCAACCCAGTTCAACCGCGTCGCCAAGGGGAGCCGGCCATAGCCGGTCCAGGGCATCTTCCGGGTCGAAGAAGGTGGCCCATAGCGCCTCTTCGGGCATTCCGCTTTCCCGGCATTTCAAGGGTATGGCTCCTGCGTGGCGATGAAGAAAATGTGCAGGCGCGATGGCACCCGGCACTTGGATCCACCGTAGCGCTTTCGCGCGCAACGAGGGTAGGGAATCGGCATGGCGGCCCGTCGTTATATCAGTAACCGAGGCGTGTATCGGCCATGAGGGGATGGACGATACCAGGCAGCCTTGGCGGCGCCTTCAGGGAGAAGGCGCGATCGGGCTCTCTGTTTTGCAGGGACCGTGGAGCAGAGGCAACCGCACCGCATCCAATGGCGATGCCACGTGCGAACGAAACGATCCGGAGTACGCACGTCCACGGAGCGGGCACCCACACCTCTAGCCGTTCATCTGATGGGGAGAAATGCCAATGCAACAGAAATTGAAGTTCGCGCTCCTGGCCGGTCTCGTCGGCGCTGCCTGCATGCCGGCCTTGGTCGCCGCGCAAGATGCCAGTGCCTATGCACAATCCGGCGACGAAGCCGTAGGGCCGATCGAATCCGTGGCACGCGAGGCCTGGCGCGAAGACGTGGCGGCCATCGCCACGCCGGCCGAAGGCTGCTTTCATGCCACCTATCCCAGCATCGTCTGGCGCCAGGTGGGTTGCAACGTAGTGACTCCGCGCGAACATCCCGTGTTGAGAAGGGCCGCGTTCGGTGCGGCACAGACCACCGGCAATGGCGCCGACTACGCCTTGAAGGCGGCGGGGCACATCAGCCAGACCGTCGGCACCTTCCCGTCGGTAAAGGGCGTGACTTCCGAAAAGGGCGTGGGTGTGGCCGCCTTTGGCGGCGGCGGTATTCTCGGGCCGAACGAATACACCCTGCAGATCAACTCGAACGCGGATTCGAGCACCGCAGCCTGCAAAGGCCATTCGGGTTGCGTGATCTGGCAGCAGTTCATTTACTCGCCGGACTACAGCGTGCAGGGCGAGGCCGCGGTGTTCATGCAGTATTGGCTGATCAATTACGGCGGCAGCAGTTGCCCGAGCGGGTGGGGTAGCGATGGCCAGGGCGATTGCTATCGCAACAGCGCCGCGACCACGGCTCCCGATGTGCCGATCACCAAGCTGGCCAGCCTGAAGCTGTCGGGCTCGGTGGTATCGGGCGGCAAAGACACCGTGATTTTCACCGACGGTACCGAGGCTTATAGCTCCAGCGGCAAGGACAGCGTGACAGACCTGGCCGGCGTGTGGAACGAGTCGGAATTCAACGTCGTGGGTAACGCGGGCGGATCGGAAGCGGATTTCAACAGCGGTTCGTCGGTAGGTGTGAAGGTGGCGGTAAGCGACGGCTCCAAGACCGCTCCGACCTGCGCCAAGGACGCCGGTACCACCGGCGAGACCAACAACTTGAATCTCGGCAGCTGCACCACGGCGAGCGGCACCACACCTTCGATTCAATTCACCGAATCGAACTGACGGCTCGTTTCGCCAATTGATGGTTCGTATCACGGAAGCCGAGGGGCAATCCCTCGGCTTTTATGTTTTATGCGGGGCGGGCAGGGCCGCCGGGGGCAATGCCTGCCGGGGATGGTAAGTTCTGTGCAGGTGGGAGCGGCGCCTGGCCGGTCGGCGGGAGACGTCGTTTTGCCCGGTTTTCAGCGTTATTGGCGGCTTTCCGGGTCATTCGCCGCCGCGCAGGAGCGTGAATTTAAATCGATTCATTGTGGCAACCGCAAATGAAGAAACATTACCCGGCACCATCAATTTCGTAATTGTATGATGATTAGCCAAGTCCCAGCATCATCACTGCCAAGCATCGCAAGGCCGGCGAGCAAGACGTTGTAAGGGGAACGCCGCTCGATGCATCTGCCGGGCCAGTGGCCCGAAATGACAACAACAACTGGCAGGCCCCAGGCCTGCCGGCACAGTGAACTGCGGGGAGAACGTCGGTCATGAGTGGAAAAGTGCATGCCTTGGGTCTGCATGGCGATACGTGTGCGTCATCGCCAACAATGGTTTCCAGCGCCAGACTGGCGGCTGCCATCGCGATAGGGTTGGCATTGATGTACGCGCCCGTGCGGGGCCATGCCCAGGATGCCGGCACGACGCCAGCGGGCAACGGTACGACCGCCGCTTCGACAAACGCTTCGGCAAACGCGATCAAGAAAGCCGCCGACGGCGCCGCCGACAAGAAGAACGCGAAGAACCTCGCCCAGGTCACCGTGACCGGCATTCGCGCCAGCCTGGAGTCGGCGCAGGCGCTGAAGGAGAACGCCACCCAGATCGTCGATTCGATCACCGCGGTGGACATCAATGCCTTGCCCGACCGCAGCGTCACCGAAACGCTGCAACGAATCAGCGGCGTCACCATCGACCGCTTCGTCTCCCCCTCCGATGCCGACCATCCCGCGGGCGAGGGCAGCGGTGTGATGATCCGCGGCCTGACCCAGGTGGCGAGCCAGTTGAACGGGCGCGATACGTTTTCCGCCAATAGCGGCCGCGGCTTGAGCTTCGAAGACATCCCGGCTGAATTGATGTCCGGTGTCGACGTGTACAAAAACCCCTCGGCAGACATCATCGAGGGCGGCATTGGCGGCACGGTGAACCTGCGCACGCGCATGCCGTTTGATGCGCCGGGGCAGCAGATCGGCTTCTCCACCGGCGTCAATGAGGGCGACATCTCCAAGAAGAGCAAGCCGTCGGCATCCTTCCTCTACAGCAATCGCTGGAAGAGCGAGAGCCTCGGCGAATTCGGTGCCTTGCTCGATGTGTCCTACTCGGAACTGGCCAGCCAGACTGACGGTATCCAGCTCGAACCGTTCACCCGGCGTACCGATGCGGCGGCGCTTGCGGGCACCAATTTCAAGCAGGTGTACGTACCCGGCGGTGCAGACTGGCGCACGCTGGATTTCCAGCGCCGGCGCATGGGCATCGCCGGTGCGTTCCAATGGCGACCGACCGATAACCTGGAACTGTATTCCCAGTTCATACGCTCGTCCTATCGCATGAGCTGGCTCGAGCACGGTGCCATCTTTGCCGACAGCAATTTCGACATCACGCCGGCGAGCGGCACCGACTTCAACTACAACGGCCAGGGTATTTTTCAGAGCGGCTGGCTGAACTCCGATACCTGGCGCGGCAATTACCCGGGCAGTCAGAATGGCGTGGGTTTCAACGGCGATACCCGCTATCAGGTGCAGACCACCACCACCACCGACTGGTCGAACGGCTTCAAGTACAACGTCAACGATCACGTGATTTTGAGCGGCGATTTGCAGTTGGTGAAATCCAACAGCAACGAAACCGATTTCACCATTTTCAGCGAGACATACCTGCCGGGCGTGTTCCTCAGCACCAACGGCAGCCACGGCATGCCCAGCGTCACGGTCAGCCCGGCGGGCTACGTCAACAATCCCGCCAATTATTTCTGGTCCGCCGCGATGGACCACGTCGAGGACGAGCGTGGCATGGAGCGCGCTGCACGCCTCGACCTCGAATACGATTTCGAAGACAGCAAGTGGCTGCAATACGTGAAATTCGGCATTCGCGCCACCGATCGCGATGAAGACAACGTAAGCAGCCCGTACAACTGGGGCGCGATCACCCAACCGTGGGCGACGATCGATACGCCAAGCGGCCTTGCTACGCTCAACAGCAGCCTGCCCAATTACTCGTCGCTGTACTCGTTCGCGAACTTCTTCCGCGGGCAGGTCAATGTGCCGTCGCTGTACTTCCCCAACGGCACGCTGGCTACCAACTATTCGCAGGCCTATTCGATCCTGAAGACCATCGAGGCGTCCGGCGGTTGGAAGCCGGTGCAGATCACGCCGGCCGATCTCAACAATCAGGGCGAGAAGACCAAGGCCGCATACGGCATCCTGTACTTCGGCAATGACGATGCGCTGGGCATTCCGGTCGACGGCAACATCGGCGTGCGCCTGGTGCGCACCAGCGAAAATGCCGCTGGACAAGGCCAATACCCGACGCTGGCCGGCAACGACCTTCCTCCCGCGGTCATGGCCATGTACAACGGCCAATATTTTCCGGTGGACGGCCGCGGCAGTTATCAGAATGCGCTGCCGAGCTTCAATTTGCGCTTCAAGCTGACCGACGACCTGCAGTGGCGACTGGCCGCTTCCAAGGCCATGACGCGCCCGGATTTCAGCCAGATGCAGCCGTTCCTGCTGTTGGGTGCCACGCTCAATCCCGACAAGACCGCCATCACGCAATGGACGGGCACGGCCGGCAATCCCGACCTGAAGCCGATGATCGCCAAGCAGTACGACACCGCGCTGGAGTGGTATTTCTCGCCGACCGGCCTGCTGTACACCACGGCTTTCTTCAAGGACATCGGCAACTACATCGCCGAAGAAACCGAGACCGAGGTGTACAACAACCAGCAGTGGTCGGTGACCCGTCCGTACAACATCGGCACCGGCATGGTTCGCGGCGCGGAGTTCGGTTACAACCAGTTCTTCGATTTCCTGCCGGGCTGGATGAAAGGCTTTGGCGTGCAGGCCAACTACACCTATGTGCACAGCCAGGGCGGCGTGAATACGGCGACCAACCCGTACAGCGGCGCGGTGGTTACCGGCTTTCCGCTGCCGATGGTCGGCTTGTCGCCGCACAGCTTCAACCTTGCCGGCATGTATCAGTACGGCAACTGGCAGGCGCGCCTGGCCTACAGCTGGCGTTCGCGCTACCTGCTCAGTACCAGCGATGCCAACACGCATTTGCCGATGTGGTCGGACAACTACGGCCAGCTCGATGCGTCGGTGTTCTACAAGGTCAACGCGAACATCCAGGTCGGCCTGACCATGAACAACCTCACCAACGCAACAGTGAAGACCTTGATGGGACCGACCAGCTACGGCAATGGCGTCGTCGACTACAACTTGTACCCGCGCGGCTGGTTCGTCACCGACCGCCGCTACGAGCTGGTGCTGCGGGCCAATTTCTGATGCGGCGGCTCGTTGCGCCCTCTCCCCTGCGGGGAGAGGGCTGGGGTGAGGGGCCAATCTTGCGGCAGTTTCCGGTTTCGCTCCTCTCGCTGCGCACGAAAACAAAACCCCTACTCATGCTCAGGCACATTTGCACGGTCGCGTGCACTTGGCTCTTGTTCGCCAATGTGCACGCTGCAGAACCCGCTTCCATTCCCTATCGTTTCACCAACGTACGCATCGGCGGCGGTGGCTTCGTCAGCGGTCTGGTGTATCAGCCCACGGCGCAGGGCTTGCTGTATGCGCGCACCGACGTCGGCGGTGCGTACCGCTGGGATCAGGCCAGCGGTCGCTGGACGCCATTGACCGACTGGCTCGGCGCTGCAGACGACAATCTGTTCGGCATCGACAGTCTTGCTATCGACCCTGCCGATCCTGGCAAGGTTTATCTCGCCGCCGGCACCTACACCACGGCTCAGGCCGGTAATGCCGCGGTGCTGCGCTCGAATGATCGCGGCGCGCATTTCCAGCGCACCGACCTGCCATTCAAACTGGGTGGCAACGAACTGGGGCGGGGCAACGGCGAGCGCCTTGCGGTCGATCCCAACGATGGACGCATCCTGTTTCTCGGCTCGCGCGACGCGGGCTTGTGGCGCAGTGACGATGCCGGCGCGCACTGGGCGCGCGTGGCGAGTTTCCCAGCGGTAGCCACGTCACTGTCGGCGACGGCGGAGAATCATTGGCGGCGTCAGGCGATCGGCATCGTGTTCGTGGTGTTCGATCCGTCCAGCGGTGCGCCAGGCAAGGCATCGCAGACGCTTTATGCGGGTGTTTCCACGCGCAACACCAGCCTGTTTCGTTCCACCGACGGCGGTCATAGCTGGAGCGCCGTGCCGGGACAGCCGCTCGGCTTGCGTCCCAATCACCTGGTGCGCGCCGGCGATGGCACGTATTACTTGAGCTACGGCGACGAGCCGGGGCCTGACAGCATGCATGACGGCGCGGTGTGGAAATACCAGTCGGTCGAAGGGCGCTGGACCGATGTCACGCCGTTGCCGCACTTGGCTGGCCAGCCCAGTGGCTATGGCTGGGGCACGGTGGCGGTCGACCCTGAAAATCCCAAGGTGGTGATGGCGTCGACCTTTGCGCACTACACACCCAAGGACGAGCTTTTTCGCAGCATTGACGGCGGTGCGCATTGGCAGGAGATTTTTGCCCGCTCGCAATTCGATTTCAGCGAAGCGCACTGGACGCGGGAACATACGCCGCACTGGATCGCTTCGATCGCCATCGATCCGCACGACCCGGATCGCGCGTGGTTTGTTACCGGCTATGGCGTGTGGATGTCTACCGACATGCGCCAGGCCGACCGTGGCGGCCAGGTGCATTGGCAGTTCCAGGATGCCGGCCTGGAGGAAACCGTTGCGCTGGGCCTGGTCAGTCCGGCGCAGGGCGCGCATCTGTTGAGTGCGCTAGGCGACCTGGACGGCTATCGCCACGATGACCTGAGCGTCGCGCCCCTGCAATTCTCGGCGCCGCCGCGCTATGCCAATTCCGAAAGTATCGACAATGCCGGACTGAAGCCTGAGCTGATCGTGCGCAGCGGATATCTGCGTTATCCGTTTGGTTCGGCGATCCGGGCGGCATATTCCGAAGATGGCGGCAACCACTGGCAGGCGTTCGCCAGCGAGCCGTCCCAAGGGCAGGGCGCCGGCAGCATCGCCATCGCCGCCGATGGCAAGACCGTGTTGTGGTTTGCAGCGGACGCACAAACGGCTTATCTCACGCGGGATTTCGGCAAGCACTGGCGTGCGAGCGAAGGGCTGCCGGCCGGTGCGCGCGTGCTGAGTGACCGGCGCGATCCGCAACGCTTCTATGCCTATGTCGCCGGTACGGGAAGGGTATTTGCCAGCCACGATGGCGGCGCGCACTTCCACGTCATCGGAGGTGTGCTGACCGGTACGTCGGCGCCGCGCGCCATTTCCGAAGTACAGGCAGCACCCGATTCGGCCGGCACGTTGTATGTCGCCAGCCACGACCTTGGGCTGATGCGGATCGGCGACGATGGCAGCCTACGTGCACGCGCGGGCGGATTATCCGAGGTCAGCTCTTTCGGCTTTGGCCGAGCGGCGCCGGGCAAGCAAACGCTCACGCTGTTCGCCGCCGGGGTGCGCAATGGTTTGCAGGCGCTTTATCGGTCGACGGATGGCGGCGCGCAATGGCTGCGCATCGATGACGATGCCCACCGCTACGGCAAGATCCGTTTAGTCACCGGCGACCCGCGGATTTTCGGGCGCGTGTATTTCGCCAGCAGCGGACGCGGCATCGTGTATGGCGATAGCCTGGGACCCGAGCATCCATGAAAAAACGTTCATCGCAACCGGCCCTGCGCAGTCGCGTGGTGGCGTTGTTGGCAAGCCTGGCCATCGCATCCGCATCCGCCATGGATGCAGGCGGTGGCATACCGCGCATCGTGAGCGAGCAAGGTCGCCACGAACTGCTGGTCGACGGCAAGCCGTTCCTGTTGCTGGGCGCGCAAGTCAACAATTCCAGCAATTGGCCGGCGATGCTCGACCAGGTCTGGCCGGCCATCGAAAAAATCCAGGCCAACACGGTGGCTGTGCCGATCGCGTGGGAGCAGATCGAGCCGACCGAAGGGCAGTTCGATTTCAGCTTTCTCGACACCCTGCTTGCGCAGGCACGCCAGCACCGCGTGCATCTGGTGTTGCTGTGGTTCGGCACCTGGAAGAACACCGGGCCGAGCTATGCGCCCTCGTGGGTGAAGCTGGACAATCGGCGTTTCCCACGCGTGCAGACGCGCGACGGCAAGCTGCTGGATTCGCTCTCGCCGCTCGCCGGGGCCACGCTCGATGCCGATCGAACGGCCTTCGTGCAGTTCATGACCCATTTGCGCCAGGTCGACGGTGCACGGCACACCACCATCCTGGTGCAGGTGGAAAACGAGTCGGGCAGCTACGGCACCGATCGCGATTATTCGTCGGCGGCGAACGCGCAATTCGCCGCACAGGTGCCGGCTGTCTTGCTGCAGGCGTCGGGCAAGCAAGGCGGCAGCTGGAGCCAGGTATTCGGCAACGACGCGGCCGAATACTTCGAAGCCTGGTCGATCGCCCACTTCATCGGACAGGTGGCAGCCGCAGGCAAGGCGGTTTATCCCGTGCCCATGTATGTCAACTCCGCCTTGCGCGATCCGCTGCATCCCGGCCCTGCCGGCAGCTATCCCAGCGGCGGTCCCAGCGACAACGTGATGTTCATCTGGAAAGCAGCGGCACCTGCGCTGGATCTGCTGGCGCCGGATATCTATCACTCCGACGATGCGTACTACACCGCCGTGCTCGACCGCTACTCGAAGTCGGACAACCCGTTGATGGTCGCGGAGACCGGCAACGGCCAACCCTATGCGCGCTATATCTTCGCTGCCCTTGGCCGGCAGGCGATAGGCTTCATGCCATTCGGCATCGACTACACCGGCGACAACAATTGGCCGCTTGGCGCCTGCAAGGTGGATGCAGATGCGCTGGAGCCGTTCGCAATGAACTATCGCCTGCTGCAACCGTTGGGCGGTTTGATTGCCGACCTCAGCTATGCCGGCAAAGTGTGGGGCGCTTCGGAGCCGGACCACGTGCATCGGCAGACGCTCGATCTCGGTGCGTGGCAGGCGACGGTTTCCTACGGATTGCCGCAATTCGGCAGCGGTACGCCGCCGCCGGGCAACACGCCGCCCAAAGGCGGTGTGCTGATCGCCCAATTGGGCAAGGACGAGTACCTGGTTACCGGCTATTTCGCGCGGGTCGAATTTGCGCCGGGCAAAGGCGGCGAACACCGGCACTTCATGATGGAGCGCGTGGAAGAGGGTACCTACGACAGCCAGGGTCAATGGCATTTCCTGCGCAGGTGGAACGGCGACCAGACCGACTACGGCGTGAATTTCAGCGATCGCCCGCAGGTGTTGCACGTCAAGCTGGCGACCTATTGAAGCGTTTCGCCAGATGGCAGTTGTTTTGAGTACGAGCAGAGGATCGAGGATGCAATATCGCCCGTTGAAACATTTGATGCTTCCGCTGTGCCTGGCATTCGCCGTGAGTGGCGCGGCCCGTGCCGATACCGTGCCTGCGCCGGACAGCGCGGCGATCGAGCAGCGCGTGGACAGTCTGCTTGCGCGCCTCACCTTGGCGCAGAAGATCGAACTGCTTGGCGGCGTCGACAATTTTTCCACCCACGCCGAGCCGCAGATCGGCCTGCCTGCACTGACCATGTCCGACGGTCCCTATGGCGTGCGCGGCGCGGGCCCCTCGACCGCTTACGCCGCCGGTATCGGCCTGGCGGCCTCGTGGGATCCGGCGTTGGCCGAAAAAGTCGGCGAAGCGATGGGGCGCGATGCGCGCGCGCGCGGCATCAACTTTCTGCTCGGTCCCGGCGTGAACATCTATCGGGCACCGCAGAACGGCCGCAACGTGGAATATTACGGCGAGGATCCGTGGCTGGCGGGCAATATCGCCGTCGGCTTCATCGATGGCGTACAAAGCCAGGGCGTGGTTGCCACGGTCAAGCATTTCGCCGCAAACAACT
Organism: Dyella mobilis; assembly: GCF_016904945.1. Classification (GTDB taxonomy): domain Bacteria; phylum Pseudomonadota; class Gammaproteobacteria; order Xanthomonadales; family Rhodanobacteraceae; genus Dyella_B; species Dyella_B mobilis. The sequence goes on along the minus strand of NZ_JADIKF010000040.1, from coordinate 94,135 downwards.
CCGAATACGACCGGCGCCATCTGGATACGCACATCGATGAGCGGACCCTGCGCGAAATCTATTTGCCCGCGTTCGAAATGGCGGTCAAGCAGGCCCACGTCGGCGCCGTGATGAGCAGCTACAACCTGGTCAATGGTGACTATCCGGCCGAAAACCAGGAACTGGGCCTGGATATCCTGCAAAAGGATTGGGGCTTCCAGGGCATCTTCATGTCCGACTGGGGCGCCACGTCCGGCCCCGGGCACGATTGGAAAAAAGCTTTCGACGCCGGGCTGGATCTGGAGATGCCGGCCGCCGACGCGTTTGCGCCGCAACGCCTGTTGTCGGCCCTGCACGACGGTACGCTGTCGCAGGCCACGCTCGACGACAAGGTGCGGCGCATCCTGCGCACAGCCGTGCGCTTCGGTTTCCTGGATCGCCCGCAGAAAGACCTGTCGATCCCCAGGTTCAGCCTGCAAAACGATCGGGTTGCGCTGCAAGGCGCACTGGAAGGCCTGGTGCTGCTGAAGAACGAGCATCAGCTGTTGCCGCTGGATGCCTCGCAGCTGAAGACGATCGCCGTGATCGGGCCGAATGCCGAACCGGCCATCACCAGTGCGGGCGGCAGTTCGCACGTGGATACCTTTCAGTCGCACAGCCTGTTGTCCGGCATCACACACGTGGCAGGCGAGCAAGTGCGCGTGCTATACAGCCGCGGTTTGCCCACAGCGATGGAAGTCTTCAAGCAGACCGCGTTCCGCGGACCGAGCGGGCAGGCGGGATTGCTGAAGGAGACATTTGCCAACGACGATTTCAACGGCAAGCCGGCGACCAGTACGGTCGATCCCCAGGTGGATCAATGGAAGCCGGAGCTCTGGACCACGCCTGCCGTGCATCGGCAAAGCATTCGCTGGAGCGGCAGCTTCGTGCCTACTCACGATGGTCAGTATCTGTTCCTGACCGCCGCGGCCAGCGAGGATACCTACACGCTCTACGTCGATGGCAAGCCGGTCATTGCGCAACCGCATCGCGAAGGCCAGGCGCCGCTATACGCCACCTTGTCGTTGCATGCCAACCAGCCGGTGAGTATCCGCCTCGATTACAAGCCCGATGTCGATTACAGCCGCATGGGGCTGGGGGTGATCGCCGTCGACGACCTGATTGCACCCGACGCCAGGAAGATGGCCGCCATGGCCGATGCCGCCGTCGTGGCGGTGGGTTTCGATCCCAGCTCCGAAAGCGAAGCCTACGATCGCACCTTCGTGTTGCCGTGGGGCCAGGAAGCGCTGATCGATGCGGTCGCGGCGGCCAATCCCAAGACGGTGGTGACCGTAACTTCCGGCGGTGCCTACGCCACCCAGCGCTGGCTGGATAAGGTGCCGGCGCTGTTGCAAAACTGGTATCCGGGGCAGGAGGGCGGCCTGGCGATTGCCGAGGTGCTGTTCGGCAAGCGCTCGCCGGAAGGCAAGCTGCCGATCAGCTTCGAGCGCGAACCGACGGACAACCCCACGCACGACTGGTACGACGCTGCGCCGCATCCGGCCGGCACGCACCCGAGCGTCACCTACGGCGAAGGCGTATTCCTCGGCTATCGCTGGTACACCAGCCACCCCGACAAGCCGCAGCCCTTGTTCGCGTTCGGCTATGGGCTCTCATATACCGGGTTCCGGTTCGCTCACGTTGCGGTGAAAGCGCTGCCTGGCGATGAAGCCGAGGTGTCGTTCGATGTCGTCAATACCGGCAAGCGTGAAGGCGCCGAGGTGGCGCAGGTGTATGTCGGCGATCCTTCCGCGAAAGTGGCGCGTCCCGAACGCGAGCTCAAGGCCTTCCGCAAAGTGCGCCTGCAGCCGGGCCAGACGCAGCATCTGGTCTTGCATCTGGATCGCCGGTCTTTCGCTTATTACGACGTGCAGTCGAAGAACTGGAGGGTCGATCCGGGCCAATTCAAGGTGTATGTCGGGGATGCATCCAACAACACGCCTTTGGAAGCGGATCTGACGCTTTCTCACTGAACCAGCATCGCTTTCGGCCCCGAAGGGCCGAAAGCGGTCCGGCTGTTTAGAACGAGTAGCGCACGCTCACCGTGGTCGAACGCGGCAACTGCAGACTGTTGATGGCATAGTAGTAAGGATTGGGCACAGGCAGGTTGGTGGCCTGGCTGAATACGCCGGTATCCGTTTGCATGACGCGGCTGGTTACGCTCTGGCGATTGGTCACGTTGCTGACGTTGAGATCGAAACTCAGCTTGTGTCCGTGCAGATTCAGGTCGTAGCCAAGGTCCAGATCCAGCTGCCAGAAGAATGGCGCCCGCCAGGTGCTTCCCTCCGGCACCAGCTTGCCGCTGCAATAATGGCTCCACGCGCCCCACGACAGCGTCACCAGATTGTTCGGGTCGGGCACGGTGCCGACGCAGCTGAAAGGCTCACCGGTATGCGCGTTGAAAACCGAGCCGAGGCGCAATCCGTTGTTCCAGTAATACACGCCGCTGACTTTCAGCGCATTGCGGATGTCGCCGGTGAGCGGGCCGGTAAAGCCGGCCGTGAAAGGCTGTAATCCCCATACACCTGAATAACCGGGCCATACCGAGCCGGAGACGTTGCCGCCATATGCACCGCCCGCTTCGGTCAGGTTGGTGTAGCCGTCGACGTTGCCGTACAGGTGTGTCCAGGTGTAGTTGACGGTAATCACGTACGGTTCGTCCTGCGTGCGCGAATGCTGCAGCGAGAACGTAAAGTCGTAATAGCGCCGCTTCGGCGGTGGCATGTTGAGATAGGAATTGGGAATGGTGATGTCTTCCATCGTGCCGTTGCCCAACAGGTTGTCTTCCAACACGATCGAGCGCCCAGGGTTGAACTGGATGCGTCCGGCCAGCAAGCCGGGGTAGTTCGGATAGCCGTGCGTGCGTACGTAGTCGGTGATCGTGCCGCTCTGGTCGTCCGTTTGCTCCACGATGTCCTTGAGTTCGTGCACGTCCGTCTGCGCCAGCAACGACCAGCTCGAGGTGAGCTGCTGCTGCAGGTAAAGCTGCAGCTCGTATTGATGGGTGTTCTTGAGATTGCGGCTGGCCAGGCTCACCGGGTTGGGCATAGCGCCATCGGTGACCACTTCGACCGGACCCACTTGCTGCAAACCGGTGGGCACGGAGGTGGTGGGGTTCATGCCGGTGTAGCTGTAGTACGTTGCCGTGTTGACCACCGAAGTAGCCACTTTGTAGGCGAGAAACGAAGGCATCGGCAAAGTGTAGTTGCCGAGATTGGCCCCGATCTTCATCGTACTGTCGCCGTGCACGTCCCAGGCTGCTCCCAGTCGCGGCGACAACGTATTCAATTGCAGGAAGGAAGCGCCTGTGCTTGCATCGTTGCGCATCTGGTCCAGGCGTGCGCCGGCCTGGATCACCAGGTGCGGCAACGCCTGCCAGGTGTCGAACAAGTAATAGCCCTTCTGGAAGGTGCGGAAATTTCCGCCCGCCGAGAAGTCGCCGCTTATCACGTATTGGCCGTTGGCCGGCACCGGCGAGCCGTTGCCCATCTCCTGGTCCTGGGCACCGTATTCGTACACCCAGTTGCCGTTCGGATTGGTCATGGGCTCGTAGTGATAGCTGTTTTCGTATTTCTCGCCGCCGAAGGTCAACTGGTGATCGCCGAGGTTCCAGTTGAACTCGAGCTTGATGCCTTGCTTTTGGTAGGTGGTATCAGTGGGTGCGTAGTAATCGTTGACGCCGCCATAGAGCATGGAGCAGATATATGTGGTGGCGCTGCAGTTTTCCACGAATGGATCGCCGCTTTTCGCATCTACGTAATACGCATCCTGGCGCATGTCGCCGGCCATCGCGCGCATGCTCAGGTCGTCGGTGATCTGCCAGTGGTAGTTGCCGATCAACATCTTGTACGGGCCGGAATAGCCGTTCCAGGCGCCTTGGCTCGACGCCGTCGAAGGCTCGTACGGATTGGTCATGTTGTAGGTATAGGTGGAGCTGGTGTTCCAGTTCTTGTAGCCGGCCACGTTCAACGACTGATTCTTGGTGATATCCCAGGTGATATTGACCAGCGCGTCCTTGCCGCGCGCAGAGGTGCGCGTCACATCGGAGTTGCCTGGGGAGTATTGCTTGTAGCTGTACGGCGGCTGGTCGCCAAGCAACAGGTAGAAGAACAATTTGTCCTTCACGATGGGACCCGACAGCCAGGCGTATTGCTGGGTATAGGCGCCGGTGCTGTTGGCGTGCTCGAAGAGCTCGTAATTGCCCTGGCTGTTGTAGGTGTCCACGGCGCGTGCGTTGAGCAAGGTGGACGTGCCTGGGTAATAGTAGACGTCGTAGCCGAAGTGGAACGTATTGGTGCCTTGGCGCAAAGTGGCCGAGGTGACGCCGCCGGTGGTGCTGGTCCACGACAGATTGCCGCTGCCGGGAATGAACTGGGTGCTTTGTACGGCTTCCTGCGGGAAGCCGGTCTTGCCCAGTCCGGTTACGTCGTAGGTGGTATCGAATTCGTTGTAGTAGTAGCGATTCTCGGACGGACTGTTGCCGGCCACCTGCGGATAGCCGCCGGCGCTGCGCACATTGGAGTTGAGCAGGGCGACAGCGTCGATATTGGTCTGATTGACGGGAAGGTCGTGCAGCAACTCGGCGCTGTAGACGGTGGAAAGTTCAGGCGTGCTGACGTCGATCGGGTTGGTCACCGTATCGAGATAGTGCGAATCCACCGTCACCGTGGCCAAGGTCTTGGCAGACGCGTTGGAGGTGGCCTGCGGTGTCGGTACGTTGACCGAGGTGTTGGCCACCACCTGTACGGTGTATTGGCCAAGCGTCGTTCCATTCTGCGCAATGTTTACCTGATAAAGCCCGGGATTGAGGTAGTCGAGGCTGTAGCGTCCGTCCTTGACGGGCACAGCCTTGGCGAAACCGATGTCGGCGCGCGTGACCTGCACACTTACGCCGGCCGTGGCGGGTACCTGGCCATGCAGTCCGCCGGTAATGGATTGCGCCTGTGCGTGACAGCCGTACGCGATGGCCGTGGCGAGCACGCCAAGCTTCAGCCCCGAGCCGATGGCGTGGCGCAATGCCAATCGCTGCCCGGCATTGGATTCGCGTTTGACGAAATTTGCGCGCGCGGTGGCCTTACACGGATCTTGAACCATGTTTCTCCCCTTTTGATTTTTTTGGATGCAAGCCACCCTGCCGCGTATCGGCCATGGGCCCGCGTTTCATCTACCGCTTTTGTTTGATGTGCCCCAACGGCTGCGTCTGGCCCGGATTCGTGGACGCGATCCGCAGGATTCCCAGTCCCACGTCGAAGGTCCTTCGCCTATCCGGCAAAAGAGCGCAGCAGAATGAAGCATGCGCAATCTCGCATCGTTTCGTCTTGAGCAATAAAGACGTTGTCGATGTCAAATTCCGCACAATTGTTTTTGCGCTTGGCGGTTCGCGCCGTGCGTGCTGCAAAAACGAACGCGCTATGCACGCTCAAAAGTGCAGAAGGTTGGCAGGCTTTTCTCCCTCTCCCCTTTGGGGAGAGGGCCGGGGTGAGGGGCGGGTCTTGCGCGGTGTTGCATTCGGAGCTGGCGCTTTAATGTTGCTCATCACGAGTGGCGCCTTGGCTCAATTCTCTCCTTGGAGGAGAGCGGAGACAGGGCTAGCTTCGATGCTGCTTTTCACGAGCGTGACCCCTCACCTCAATCCTCTCCCCGGAGGGGAGAGGAGGCGAAGGCGGCGAGCGCTTTATTGGATAGAAGATGACGGCCCGTGTACGAAGGGGTAATGCCGTCTATGCGGGCGGCGAGGGTGGCGGCGTACACGGGCCTTGTCGTGATGGTGGGATAGGCAGTTGACATCGTCTTGGCGAAATCACGCGTCATCGGTGCGGATTCGAGCACAATCACTGGCGAGCGCCGAAGCGTTCAGATGGCTGTGGCGCCTGCCATAGCCGAAATACACCAGCAATCCCAACAATAGCCACAAGACGAAACGCCAATAGGTAATAGTGGGCAAGCCCCAGATCAGCCAACAGGAAAAACCCACGCCGATCAGCGGCACCCAGGGCACCAGCGGCGTGCGGAACGGGCGCGGCAGGTCCGGCTGGCGCCAACGCAACACCGCCACGGCGGTGCAGATCACGATAAAGGCGGACAGCACGCCGATATTGACCAGCTTGGCCAACTCCTCGAGCGGAAAAATACCCGCGGCGATCGCCGTGACAGTACCCAGCAGGAACGTGGTGCGGTATGGCGTATGCCAGCGCGGATGCACCTTGGCAAACCAGCCGGGCAGCAGGCCGTCGCGTGACAACGCAAACCAGATGCGGGCACCGGCCAGCAGGTTGGCGAAGATCACGCTGGTGATGCCGCAGATCGACGCCAACGAAATGATCACCATGATCCGCGGCAGGCCGATGGCGACAAACGCGCCGGCGACCGGCGCAGGATTGTCCAGTGTGGCGTAGGGAACCATGCCGGTCAGCACCATGCAGATGGCGAAATACAGCGCCATCGCGATACCCAGCGACAACAGCACGGCGCGCGGCAGATCGCGCTGCGGGTTTTTGGATTCTTCCGCCGCGGTGGTCAGCATGTCGTAGCCGAACACCGCAAAGAACACCACGGCAGCGCCCGTCACCACGCCATGCATGCCGAAGGGCATGAAGGGATGCCAGCGTTCCGGTTTTACGTAAGCCACGCCGGCGACGACGATCAAGGCCGCGGCGGCGATCTTGATTGACACGATCAACGTGTTGAAACGCGCGCCCCATTGCATGCGCATCGCCAACAATCCGGTGATACCCACGGAAACGATCACTGCAGGCAAATTGATCACGTAGCCGGGCGCGCTGCCGTAGGCGCCTTGCGCCCAGACCGGCAGCGGCAGGCCCGCCGCGTTGAGCAAGGCTTGCACATAGCCGGACCAGCCTACTGCGACCACGGCGGCGATCAAGGCGTATTCCAGCAACAAGTCCCAACCGATGATCCAGCCGGCGAATTCGCCAAGCACCGCATAACCGTAGGTATAGGCGCTGCCCGAGACGGGAATGAGGCCGGAGAATTCCGCATAACACAGTGCCGCCGCCGCGCTTGCGATGCCGGCCAGCAGGAACGACAGCACCACCGCGGGGCCCGCCTGCGTGGCGGCGACCGTGCCGGTAAGCACGAAGATGCCCACGCCGATGATGCCGCCAAGGCCGATGGCCGTGAGCTGCCACAGGCCTAGCACGCGCTGCAGGCCGCTGGGCGCTTCCGCTTCTCGCTGCATGGCCGCGACGGATTTGCGGCGGGTCATCTCCTGGATCATTCCCATGCTTTGCTCCCGGGCAATGAAAGCGTTGCCCATTCCTTGCGGAGCAGGGAATGGGCCGAGCGTATCAATGTTTTGCCGCTATCGACGCGGCAATCCACGCGTTGGTGCGTGCGTCGAGCATGTCCAGCGGCATCGCGCCGCCGGAAAGCATTTCATCGTGGAAAGCACGGATATCGAACTTCGCACCCAGTTCCTTTTTTGCGCGGGCGCGCAACTGCAGGAATTTGAGTTCGCCTAGCTTGTAGCCCAGCGCCTGCGCCGGCCAGGCGATGTAGCGGTCGGTCTCTGCCTGCATGTCCGGTTCGTCGTCGGCCGGATGTGCGTGGAAGAAATCGATCATCTGCTGGCGATTCCAGTGCAGATAGTGCACGCCGGTGTCCAATACGAGGCGATCGGCTCGGAGCAGTTCCTCGTCCAGATGGCCGTAGTCGTTATATGGGTCTTTGTAGAACCCGATTTCCTTGGCCAACTGCTCGGCATACAGCGCCCAGCCCTCCACGAAAGCGTTGTACGCAGCCTGCTGCCGGAACGGCGGCAGTGGCAGCGTCTGGGCAATGGAGATTTGCAAATGATGGCCCGGCACACCTTCGTGATAAGCCGTGTCTTCAATGGCGTACAGCGTGCGCTGTGCATAGTCGCTGGTGTTGACGAAGACGATGCCCGGGCGCGAGCCGTCAGGCGTGCCCTGATGGTATTCCGCGCCGGCGGCGTCTTTTTCGCGGAACGGCTCCACCGGGCGCACTTCGAGCGCGGTGTGCGGCAAATGGCCGAACAGTTTGGGCAATTGCGGTTGCATGCCGGCGATATAGGCCCGGTATTGGTCCACGATCTGCTCACGCGAGGTGGCATAGAGCTTGGGGTTCTTCGCTACCGCTGCGCGCAAGCTGGCGAGATCTGCGTAACCGAGCTCATGCGCAATCTTCAGCATCTCGCCTTCGATGCGGGCGACTTCATTCAAGCCAATCTGATGGATCTGTGCCGGGCTGAGATCGGTGGTGGTCTGTTGATGGATTGCAAAGCGGTAACGCTCGTCGCCATCGGGCAGCGCCCAGAGGCCTTCCTGGCTGCGGCCGTGCGGTGCGTAGTCTTTGGCCACGAACTCGGCGAGCCGGCGATAGGCTGGCCGCACCTTTTCGTCCACGGCGGCCAGAATGGCCTTGCGCAGGCGTTGCTGGTCGGCGACGGGCACGCCAGCGGGGAAATGCATCACCGGCTGGCCGAAGGCGTTGGCTTCACCGGCAGGTGCGGCAATCTGCCCGCATTGTACGGCCACTTTCTCCAGCAGGTAGCGAGGTTGGATCAAGCCATCCTTCAGTCCCTGCCGCGACGCAGCCGTGATGTCGTCCAGTTCCTTGGGGATCGCCAGCAAGCGTTGAAGGTAATCCTCGTAATCCTTGGTGGTATTGAACGGAATGGAGGAGACGAATTCGGGAAACTGCAGTTGCTGACCTTCGATCTGGTCCAGCGGCATCTCATAGTTTTTCAGGCGAATAGCTTCGAGATTGTCCTGCAGCTGGCGCACCATCATTTTCTGGCTGAGTAGCTCCTGTTCGCTCAAGCCGGCGAGGTCGAGCGCCTGAAATCGTTTCAGAAAATTTTCCGTCGCCGCGCGTTCGACGGCGACGTGCGCCAATGAAAAATCGGTCCAGCGATCGTTGTAGCGATCATCGCCGATGGTGGTGGCCAGTTCCGGTGTGTCCTTGAGCTGGTATTGCCACTGCTCGTCCAATAACTGGCTGAGCGCGCGGCTGTTGGCGGATGCCAGCGATGGTGCCGGCGCATCCGCCGGCCATGCCACGGCCGGGCCGTAACCGAGCAGGCAGAACAGGCCAAGGCGGCAAATCCACGGATTGGCTTTCATCGAATACCCCTGTGATGAACGTGTAGGCGGAGCTATGCCTGGATATCCGCCTCGCTCCAGCGCCCATCGATCAGGCGTTGCAGCCGCTGCGGATTGTGATTGCGCAATTCTGGAGGCAGCAAGGCATCGGCCACGCCGTCGTAGCAATGCAGGGCGGTGAAGCGATGGATGGCGGCAGGCATGCCCACGGCGGTGAAGCCAGGATGCCCGGTGCTGGGATAGGGACCGCCATGATTCATGGCGGGGCTGACCGCAACGCCGGTAGGCATTTTGTTGGCAATCAAGCGACCGACGCGCGCGCGCAACGGCGCTGCCACGGCATGCCAGCCATCGTCATCGCTGCCGTTGTCGGCACGATAGATGGTGCCGGTAAGGTTGCCCTCGAACGCTGCAGCGATAGCTGCCATCTCTGTTACGTCTTCGACGCGGATGATCAGGCTCAGCGGACCAAACGCTTCGGCTTGCAAGGCCTGCGCATGGGATAGGAACGTCTTGCCTTCCACACTGAGCAACGTGGCGTCGAAGCGGAAGCCATCGCCGCTACCGCCGACCAGCAATTCGGCACCGGCCAGCAACAAGCCCTCCAGTGCACGTGCCAGATTTTGTTGCACGCCGTGCGAGAACAGCACCTTTGAGGAGGTTTCGGCGAACAGCTTCGTCGAGGCAGCGACAAACGCGTCGCCGTGCCTTCCCCTGGGAACAATCACGATGCCTGGGTTGGTGCAGAACTGGCCGCTGCCCATCGTGCAGGAGGTAAAGAACTCCTGCGCCAGCGCGTCACCGCGTTCAGCCAGTGCACCTGGCAGCAGGAACACGGGATTGACGCTGGAAAGCTCCGCATACATCGGTACGCCTGCTTTGTCCGCGGCGGCTTTCAATGCAAGCCCGCCGGTGCGGCTGCCGGTAAAACCGATGGCGCCCAGGCGGGTGTCGCCGGCCAAGTGCAACCCAAGTGCGTTGTCGAAGTGATACAACATTTGTACGCTGGCCGCAGGAAGTCCTGCGGCCAGCAATGCTTCGTGCGCGCGTTGCGCCAGTCGTTGACTGGTGGCCGGATGCGATGAATGGGCCTTGGCGAGAACCGGATTGCGTGCCGCGATTGCCGATGCAAAATCGCTGCCGGCGATGGCGTTGAAGGCGAACGGAAAGTTATTGGGGCCAAACACCAGCACTGGCTTGTTCAGCGGCGCGCGATGCGCGCGCAGTCCAAGGCGCGTATCAATCACCGGATCGGTCCAGGCGTTGTCGCACACGGCCTTGGCGGCCAACCGCAACTGGTTGCTGGTGCGCGGCAGTTCCACCGAGCGCAAGCGCGGTTCGGCGGGCAGGGCGGTTTCGGCATGCGCAAGCGCCACCAACTGGTCCGCATCGGCTTCGATGGCGTCAGCGTAGCGCTCCAGAAAATCGGCAATGCGCTCGGGCGATGCCGAACTCAGCGCATCGGCCGCTGCGACGGCCGCGCACAATGCAGCTTCGATATCGGCCTGGCCGCTGATGGGAAAGGCCGGTCCGATGGTTTCGGCGCGCGCGGGGTCGTCCGCACGAAAGCTGCCTTGAGGATCGAGCGGAGCGCGCCAGTTGCCTGCGATCAAAACGGGTTCAAACGTGCTCATGGGTTGTTGCCTCGCTGTAGTGCTCGAGTATCGATCTCAATGTTGCGACAAAGTGCTCCCTCCCCTGCGAAGTAGGGGAGGGATGGGGCGGGGTCAGGCTCTTGCACGCAAGCATAGGGACAAATGCGTGTATCAAACCGCAGGCCGGTTCGCCATCGCCGTATCAATCACCTTCAATGCATGCTCGCGTTCCGTGCCAGCCACCGGCAACCGCGGTGCGCGTACGCGTTCGCTGCCCATGCCGGTCTTTTCCTGCACCAGTTTGATCAGCTGCACGAAGGTGGGCACGGTGTCCAGGCGCAGCAACGGCAGGAACCACGCATACAGCGATTGTGCTGCCTTGGGGCCGCCGTCGCGCGCCAGTTCGAACAGCCTCACCGACTCCTCGGGATAGGCATTGACCAGCCCCGCGATCCAGCCCACGGCTCCCATGGCGACGCCTTCGACGATCGCATCGTCCATGCCGACCAGCAATTGCAGGCGATCTCCCAGCAGGGCGCGGATGCCGGCAAAGCGGCGCACGTCGCCGGAAGATTCCTTTACCGCTTGCAGGTTGGAGAATTCGCCGGCCAGCTCGGCGATTTGCGCTGGGCTGAAATCGGTCTTGTAGGCGACCGGATTGTTGTACAGCATGCACGGAAGATTCGTCGCGCTCATCACCGCGCGCACGTGCGCGCCCATTTCGCGCCAGTCGGTGGAATACACATAAGGCGGCAATACCATCAGGCCGCCGCATCCGATCGCTTGGGCTTCCTTGGCCAGGCGCACGGCTTCATCGGTGGACAAGGCGGCAATACCGGGAATGACCGGCGCGCGGCCCGCCAGGGCTTTCACCAGGGTACGGAGAATCTCCAGCTTCTCCTCGAACGACAGCGTGGCGGCCTCGCCCAGCGAACCCAGCGGCACGATGCCTTTGCAACCGGCATCGATGAGCTGCACGGAGTGCTTGGCCAGAAACGCGTGATCGACCTTGCCATCGGCGGTGAATGGAGTGGTGATGGCTGGCAGCACGCCGTGCCACATCGTTGCGTGACTCATGAGCAGGATCCTTGGTGAGGGTTGGAAATCGGGTCGCCGAGCGTGGATAGCCGCACGGGAAAAAGGGGCGGGCGTGATCCGCCGCGAGGAAAGATGCCGAGCTCGGCCAAGGCGCTGCCGCAGATGCGCCCTTGGCAGGCGCCCATGCCGCAGCGCGTGGCGAGTTTGGCGCTGCGTGCATCGGCATGGCCGCGTAGCGCTTGCAGAGGCACATCCTCGCAGCGGCAGACCAGGGTGTCGGGCCGGGCCATTGCACGAACTCGCGTCGAGAGTTTGAAATGGTGCTGCAGACTTTCGGCGAATTCGCGCGCGTGGCGCTGCCGGCGCAGCCAGCGCGCCTGGACTTTTGCACCGACTGCAGCATGGCCAGCGATGAGGCCTTCGATCCAGGCGCTGTCGCGGCCGCCGATGCCGCAAAGTTCTCCCACGGCATACACCCCCGGGACACTGCTGCGTTGCATGGTGTCGACTTCGACGCGTCCGTGCACGCCGGCTTCGTTCAAGCGACAGCCCAGCATTTGCGCCAGTTCGATATTGGGTACCAGGCCGAAGCCGATCGCCAGCAGGTCGCACGACAACGGCTCGCTGCCGCGCGGGGTTTCCACCTCGATGGCTTGCAGCGTATCGGTACCCAGCGCTTCACGCACGACACTGCCGCAGTGATAGGGAATGCCGGCAAGTTGTCCGCGCAACGACACCGCCTGCAAGGCTTTGCCTGGCCAGCGCCACAGGCCGCGCGCAAAACGATGCACGCTGGCTGCGTCGGCCTGTTCGTAGATGCCTAACACCTGTGCGCCGTGCCGCTTTGCCGTGACCGCAGCGGCAAGCAACAACGGACCGCTGCCGGCGATCACCGCGCGCCGCCCGTGCAGCGGCCAGCCCTGCTTGGCCAGTGCCTGCAATCCGCCGGCACCGGTAACACCAGGCAGCGTCCAACCCGGGAATGGCAGCAACAATTCGCGTGCGCCATTGGCCAGGATCAATGTGTCGTAGGCCACCCGCCAGGCCTGCGTTTCGTTCTCCAGCAGCAAGGCGCCTGCATCGGCGTGGACCACCTGGGTCTGCGCCAGCCAATGAATGCGCGGGTGCTCGACGATGCGCGGTATGCACGCTTGAGCACGGCGCGGCCAGCCGTGCTCGATATCCTTGCGCCACACCTGTCCGCCGGCATGGGCTTGTGCATCGATCAAGGCGACGCGTGCGCCCTGGCTGGCCGCTGCGCGTGCGGCGGCCAGTCCGCCGGGACCGGCGCCGACGATGGCGACATCGTAGCGCTCAGTCATCGGTGCACACCTGCATGCCTTCGCGCACCGTCGTCATGCAGCCACGCCGCTGCGCGATGCCGTCGATTTGCACGCGGCATTCGAAACACGCGCCCATGCCGCAAACCGGTGCGCGCCGTTGTCCGCCTACCGAGCGACGGAAGGGCAGGCCCAGTTGCGCCATGGCGGCTGCCACGCTGATGCCCGCCGGCACTTCGACCGATCGACCGTCGACCTGGATGCGGATGCCTGCGGTTTTCACGCGGCGATCCTCGCCGGATCGTAAGGACTGGCATCGATCGCGGTGGATTGGCTCAGCAGTTGGTCGATGACCAGGCGCGCGCTGCCCAGCGAGGTAGTAATGCCCAAGCCTTCATGCCCGGCCGCCACCCACACGTTCTGCGCGCCGGGCACTCGCCCGAGATAAGGCCTGCCGTCTGCGCTGACCGGGCGGAAGCCGGTCCAGATGCGCAGTGCCTGGAGGTCGCGCAGGCCGGGAAGATAGTGGAAGCAACGTTCCAGCATCCGCTGCACCATCGGCATCGACACGGCGCTATCGTCGCTGCCGTATTCGCGCGACGAGCCGATCAGAATCTGTCCGGTCGGCCGCGGCTGCACATTGAAGGCGACGCTGCTGTCGGCGTCGCCGTGCGCGCTGTCGGCATAACCCAGTTCAAGCAATTGATGATGCACGATGCCCGGGTGGCGGTCGGTGATTACCAGATGTCCCTTGCGCTGCCGCATCGGCAGTTGTGGCAGCAGGCGCGGCAGCGCGGCGCCGGTGGCGACCAATACCGGGCCGCTGAGCATGCTGCGGTCGTCCAGTTCCACGCCGTTGCGCGTCAAGGCCGTTGCCTGGCGGGGATACAACGTTGCTCCTCGCGCCAGCGCGCGATCCAGGAGGTGGCGCGCCGCGCCGGGCGGGTAGACCACCGCCTCGCGCAGCACGCGCATGCCGCCGGCGAGGCCGGGAGCGAGTGCGGGTTCCAATTGGTACAGGCGTTGGCGTTCGATCAGTTCCGCATGCACACCCACGGCCGCGAGGCGCGCCAGTTTGGCCGGAATGCTTGCCAGTTCGTTCTCGTTGCTCGCTACCCACAAGGTGCCGCACCGGCTGTATTCGATCTGCGCGACATCGGTGAATGCTTCCCACAGCTGCAGCGAGTAGTGCGACAGCGCGAGCTCGGCCGGGTCGTCGTCCATCGCCACCAGGTGCCCCATCGCTGCCGCAGTGGCGCCGCCGCCGATGGCTTGCGGTTCGACGATGGCGAGCTTCAGGCCAGCCGCGCTGGCGACATCTGCACACGCCGTGCCGATGATGCCGGCGCCGACAATGATGAGGTCGTACGACTTCATGCCGCGAACTTCATGCCGCGCCGATGCCCCAGGCCAGCGGATCGTTTTCGTCGTCGATCAGCAGGCGGCCTTGCGCGGTGATGTGCGCACTGCCCGTGATGCGCGGCAGGATGCCTCGCTCGCCAGGCGTGTAGCTGGCCTCGAACACGCTGTCCAGGATGCCTGCCTGGCGCCATACCTGGCCAGGCGCAAGTTTGCCGTCCGCGGCAAGGCAGGCGAGCTTCGCGCTGGTGCCGGTGCCGCAGGGCGAGCGGTCGTAGGCCAGCCCCGGGCACAGCACGAAGTTGCGCGCATCGGCGTCGGCTTGCGTCGATGCGGCGTTGAGTTCCACGTGGTCGATTTCCGCGCCGTCGGCGCCACGTACGTGCGCCGCTTCCAGTGCAATGCGGATGGCTTCGGTGTAAGCGGTCAAGGCGCGCTGGTTGGCCAGGGTCAGCGGCAACGGGCTGTCGTTGCTGATGAAGAACCAGTTGCCACCCCAGGCGACGTCGCCTACCACGCTGCCGTAGCCGGGTACGTCCAGCCGCACGTCTTTGCGGTAGCGATAGCTCTCCACGTTGTCGACCGCCACGCGGCCATCCGGATGGAGCTCGATGCCGACGGTGCCCACGGGCGTCTCGAGTCGATGCCGGCCCGGCGCGATGCGGCCGAGGTAGTGCAGGGTGCGGATCACGCCGATCGTGCCGTGGCCGCACATGCTCAGATAGTTGGCGTTGTTGAAGTAGATGACTCCGGCGCAGGCCTGCGGATCGCGGGGCGGCACCAGCAGGGCGCCGACCATCGTGTCCGAGCCGCGCGGCTCGCAGGCGATCGCCTGGCGCCAGCGGTCGTAGCGGTCGTGAAAAAGCCGGCGCCGCTCGGCCAGGGTGCCGGTGCCCAGGTCGGGAAAGCCGCTGAGGACCACCCGGGTGGGTTCGCCGCCGGTATGCGAGTCAACGAAGTCGATGGTATGCATGCGAGCATGGTCGGCCAGGCACGTCCCGGCGTCTAGAAAGGCTTGTCGAGCCTGTATGCGGAATTCGGCACAAAAAAATTCCAGGCTCATGCGGCTTTGACGGCCAGCACTTGCGCTTTGGAATGAAATAGCCCTTAAGTTGCGCTAGAAATCGCATACGCCGCTCCGGCTACTGCTGCACGAGCAACCACGGGTGAACGCCATTGCCATGAAGATTTCCGCCGATGAAATGGAACCTTTGTTCGACGTTCTGCCTGACGTCGTGTTCTTCGTAAAGGATGCGGCGGGGCGTTACACGCATGCCAATCTCACCTTGGTTCGCCGGCTTGGCTTGAAGCAGCGCAGCGACGTTATCGGCAAGGACGTTACCGAATTGTTCCCCGGCACCATGGGCGGCTCCTATGCGGCGCAGGACAAGCGCGTGCTTGCCGGCGAGATCATCGAAAACCAGTTGGAGGTGCACATATTCGCCAACCGCGCCCCCGGCTGGTGCCTGACCTGCAAGCGCCCGTTGCGGTCGCGCGGACGGATTCTCGGAGTGATCGGGATTTCGCGCGACCTTGGCCTGCCGGACGGAAAACACCCTACCTACGACCGGCTCAAGCGCGTGTTCGCCTATATGCACGAAAACTATGCCGAAGGCGTCCGCGTGCAGGCCCTGGCCGAATTGGCACAGCTTTCCATTGCCCAGTTGGAGCGGCACTTTCGCCGCGTGTTCCAGCTCACGCCGCAACAGGTGTTGACCAAGCTTCGCATCGAAGCGGCGATGCGTCTGCTGCACACGGACGACAGCGTGGCATCGATCGGCATGGCATGCGGCTTCGTGGACCAGAGCGCCTTCGCGCGGCAGTTCAAGGCCACGGTTGGCATGACGCCCAGGGCATACCGCACGCTTGCGCGCGCCGATGCGGAGCGCGGCGACGCGTGAGTGGCCGATGAAAGCGTCTGCAAAAGGTATTCGCCGGTTATCGCTCACGTTCTACCGGCGCGATCCGCTGGTGCTTGCGCCGGAGCTGCTGAACAAGCTGCTCTGGTGTCACGACGGCCGCGCCGGCCGCATCGTGGAGGTGGAGGCGTATCACGGTGCGGACGACCCCGCCGCGCACTCCTATCGAGGCAAGACCCTGCGCAATGCCGCGATGTTCGGGCCGCCGGGGCATCTGTACGTTTATTTCACCTACGGCATGCATTGGTGCGCCAACGTGGTATGCGGCGAGACACGCGAAGGGTTTGCCGTGTTGATCCGTGCCCTGCAACCGGTCGCCGGGGTCGAGCTGATGCATGCCGCCCGCCCGCGGGCGAAGACCGATCGGCAACTGTGCAACGGACCCGCACGCCTCGCGCAGGCGATGGGCATTGCCAAGCAGCAGGACGGTGTCGATCTGGTGAACGGAGAGGCTTATGCCTTGCTCGACGATGGCATGCCGCCGCCCGATCATCCGGTGCAGACCACGCGCATCGGTCTCAGCAAGGCGGCGGATTATCCCTGGCGCTGGTACGTGGCCGATAGCGCTTACATTTCAAAGAAATGACATTCAGCCACGTCGCGATGGCGTGATGATCCAAGCGCGCGTTGACTTCATGCTTCATGAATTTCGCGTTGGCGCCTGTCGCCCTTCCGCTTAACCGTCTACGAACACGCCGCCCGATAGGCTCAATCCTCACGACGAAGAACCAGGAGCGCCCATGAATGCCATGAACCTCGATTCGCCGTTGGATCAACTTGGTGGGGATGTGCGCCGCACATCGCCTGATCCGCGCGAAGGATATGTGCTGAACCCTTGGTCGGGGATGTATCAGGAAACCGAAGCCACCTATCACGACCGCCTGCACGTGGCCGAAGCGTTGCCTGCATAGCCTCCACGGGAAGAGGTTGTGCAAAACCCCGCCAAGCGCGGGGTTTTTGATTTTTACCGGGTCGAGAATATTTCTTTGCAGTCGGATCAGGGCTTGCGCATTTGCTCGCGCAGCTCTCGAGCGGCCTGTCGCGGGTCCGCTGTGCCGCAAATGGCCGACACCACCGCGACGCCGTCGGCACCGGCGGAAAATGCGCGGCGTACGTGTTCCTTTTTCAAGCCGCCGATCGCCACGGTGGGTACCGGGCTGGCGGCGACGATCTGGCTCAGTCCGGCGAAGCCGAGCGGTTTTTCGTGGTCGGGTTTGGTTGGTGTGGCAAATACCGGCCCTATGCCGATGTAGTCGACGATGGCTGGGTCCACCAGATGTGCGGCACCCTCGGTATTGATCGACAGGCCGAGGATCACGTCCGGCCCGATGCGTGCACGCGCCAGAGCCGGCGAGGTGTCGCCCTGTCCGATGTGCAGGGCATCGACTCCCGCTTCGATGGCGGCGGCGACATCATCGTTCATCACGACGGTGGCGCCGGTACCGCGCAAGGCTTCCATCAAGGCCACACCCAGCGCGATGCGTTCCCTGGTGGAAGCATGTTTGTGCCGCAACTGCACCATGGTCGCGCCGCCCGCAACGGCTTCGCGCGCCGTTTCGATCATCGAGTGCTGCGTGCACAGATCGGGGTCGAGTACCAGATAGAGCGAAAGATCAAACGATTTCATGCGATGACTATGCGCGCTTGTGCTCGAAGAGTTTGTGCATCGAGCGCGGCAAGGGCATCGATGAAGCGGTAGGCGAAAGAACCTGGGCCAGAGGACTGTGCTTCGGCATGCTCGCCCGCCACGCTGAAGCAGGCGAGGGCACTGATCGTAGCGAGGAAGCTGTCCTGCGGATGGACGGCGGCAAAGGCGCCGATCAGTCCGGTGAGCGCGCAACCCATCGCCGTTACCTGCGGCATCCACGTCGAGCCGCCACGGATGTGCACGGCATGGCTGCCGTCGGTCACGAAATCCACCGCGCCGGTAACGGCGACCACCGCGTGCGAACTGCGCGCCAGGGACGTGGCGGCAGCCTGTGCCTGTTCGACGCTGTCACCGGCATCCACGCCGCGGCCGGCGCTGACCTGACCGGCAAGCGCCATGATTTCCGAGGCGTTGCCGCGGATCACCGCAGGGTGGAGCGCAAGCAGTTCCTTAATCGCCTTGCGTCGATAGGCGGTGGCGAAATGGGCAACGGGATCGAGGATCCAGGGTCGGCCCGCATCCGTGGCAGCCTTGGCGGCGGCAAGCATGCCCTCGAGCCATTCGGAGGAAGGCGTGCCGATATTGATCGTGACCGCACCGGCGAGCCGTGCGAATTCGCCAGCTTCTTCCGGCGCGTGCACCATGGCCGGCGACGCGCCCGCGGCAAGCAGTACGTTGGCGGCGTAGTTCATCGCCACGAAATTGGTGATGCATTGGACCAGCGGCGAGGCGTGGCGCACGTCGGTGAGCAGGTCGCCGCACGCGGCGGAAGCAGATGAAACGGTATCGGTAGCCATGAAGCACACTCGCCTTGGTTTTACTGCTCACTGGCGGGCTCGGGGCGGCGTGGCGAACGCAACGGCGGACATCCGCACCATCCCTACGCCAGCATGAACTGGATCAGGTTCGACGGGTTGGCCGACGGCCTCTCAGCCTCTCGTCGAGGCGCCCCGGGTGAGCGGGCAAAGTGCCGGCCGGAGGCTGGCTTGTCAAGCGAAAGCTGCGGCTCGTTCGTGTTATTTCGCGCCGGAAAGCATGTCATTCGTGCGCGGGAAAGCGTAAGTTAGCAAGCGCGGCGCATTTGAGCGCCGCAGCTGTCACCGATCGGGATGCATCATGCCAGACGAATCAGCGCCGCCGCCGATGGTGGTCATGAACCAGCGCGCGGTGACCATCATTGCCACGGCCACGATTCTGGCCCTGCTGTATTTTGGCAAGGACGTGCTGGTTCCGGTCACGCTCGCGCTGATCCTCGGCCTGTTGATGGCACCGGCCGTGCGCATACTGCGGCGGATCGGTTTGGGCCATGCCTTGTCCGTGTTGATTGCGGTGCTGATGCTGGCTTTTCTGCTGGGCGGGTTGATCGCCATCATCGGTTCCCAGGTGGTGCACTTGGCGCGAAGCCTGCCGCAATACGAAGCGACCATCCACGCCAAATTGCAGGTGATGCACGACGCCACCCTGGGGCGGATGGAAGCAGTGTCCGGCGAGGCGGGCAGGGTGATCGGCCTGGATGACGAAAGCGGCGGATCGCCTGGCGTGCAGGGTGTGATGGCGGTGTCCACCAATGCTGCGCCGGTAGCTGCGGCTGGCACGGCCAATTCCTTGAAGGCGGTGAGCAAGGTGCTGTCTTCGATCTGGATGCCGCTGGAAACCGGCGGCATCGTGCTGGTGGTGCTGATTTTCGTCTTGCTGGAATACGAATCGCTGCGCGACCGTTTCATCCGCCTGATCGGTGGCAAAGACCTGCGCGCCACCACGGCCGCCATCAACGATGCGGGCGAGCGCCTGTCGCGTTTCTTTGTGTCGCAATTCTCGGTGAACTTCGGCGTCGGCGTGCTGATCTGGCTCGGCCTGATGGTGATCGGGCTGCCGAATGCGCTGCTGTGGGGAGCGTGCACGGCGGTGTTGCGCTTCGTGCCATACGTCGGCGTGTGGCTGGCGGCCATCCTTGCCGGATTGTTGGCCGCGGCGGTGGATCCGGGCTGGTCGATGCTGTTGCTTACGCTGAGTCTTTTTGCGGTGGTGGAAGTGGTGGTCAGCCAGATGGTCGAACCGCACCTTTACGGGCACACCACCGGCTTGTCGCCGCTTGCCGTGGTGGTGGCCGCCATCTTCTGGAGCTGGTTGTGGGGCGCCGCGGGACTGATCCTTTCGACGCCGCTCACGCTTTGCCTGGTGGTGGCGGGAAGGCACGTCAAGGCGCTGTCGCTGCTGGAGATATTGCTGGGCGACCGGCCCGCCTTGAGCCTGCCGGAACGGTTCTATCAGCGCATGCTCTCGGGCGATTCGCAGGAAGTGATCACCGCGGCGCGCGATTTTCTCAAGCGCAAGTCTTTTGCCAAATATTGCGACGTGGTGCTGCTGCCGGCACTGCAACTGGCGCACATCGATCTGGCGCAAGGTGCCATTGGGCCCGAGCAGCGGCTCAAGGCCAGGCGGTCGATCGTGCGAGTGATCGAGACGCTGGCGGGCGAACCGCACCTGCGCTTCAGCTGGCGGCGAAATGCCTCGATCCGCAGCGACGGCAGTCTGGCGCTCAGCCTGCGCGAGCGGCGCGAGAACGTAAGCGGGCGCTGGCAGGGTCCCCTGGCGGTGGCGCCGAAATCGATCGCGCTGTGCGTGGAGGCCGGCCCGCAGGACGACGACTTCGTGACCGAGATACTGGTGCGCGTATTGCGCGACCTGAATGTCGATGCGCGCCACTTTACGCTGGACGACATCAAGGCCTTTGAATCGGAAGAACACCCGGAGGCGACGCCCGATGCGGTGTCGATGATCTGCATCGTCAGTGGCGCGCCGGCCGAAGAAGAAGCGCAGATCAACGCCATGGCGAAGGAGCTGCGTCACCGCATCCAGGGAGTATGCATCGTTGCCGTGTTGTTGCCGGATTTGCTGGAAGCGCCGCGACAGATCACGGTCGGCGCCTGTGTCGACCGCGTGGCCAATTCGTTCGAAGAAGCCGCGCAGATTGCCATCGCCACCGTGCCGGCACCCTCGGCCGGCAAGCGCACGCCCAAGCGCGGCAAGCCGGCGGCGGCCTGATGCTGCAACGAAGGCCTGGGCCAATATCCGATTGAGTGAATCCGACCAAGAGCATTCTCATGTTCAAAACGGTGATCGTGTCGTGTGCGTTTCTCGTAAGCACTCTCATTGCGTCCGCGGCGCTTGCGCAAGAAGCCAATACCCTCAGCCCCCAGGAAAAGAGCCAGGGCTGGCAGCTTCTGTTCAATGGCAGAAATCTCGACGGCTGGCACTCGTATCTGCAGAATGCGCCGGGCAGGGACTGGAAGGTCGATGACGGTGCGATCGTGCTCGAGCGCTCGCGCACCGGCAACGAAAAGGATTTTGCCGATCTCGTCACCAACGCGGAGTACGAGAATTTCGACCTGAAGCTGGAATGGAAAATGACGCCTTGCGCCGATAGCGGGGTCATGTTCTACGTGCACGAATCGCCCAAATACTCGCAAACCTATGAAACCGGTCCGGAAATGCAGATCGCCGACCTGGTCTGTACCAAGCCGGACAGCCAGGTGCTGTACGAACGTTCCGGCGATCTGTTCGACCTGATGTCTTCCGATGTCGAGCGCGTGCACGAAGCCGGCAACTGGAACCGGTTCGAGATCGTCGCCGATCACGGTCACATTCAGTTTTTCCAGAACGGCTACAAGGTGATCGACACCTATTTCTGGAATGACGATTGGCGAAAGCTCGTCGCCCGCACCAAGTTCGCCCAGTGGCCCGATTTCGGCACGTTCAAGCGCGGCCACATTTCGCTGCAGGGCACCGAGAACAAGGGCGAGCTGCCGATCCGCATCAGGTTCAGGAATATCAAGATTCGGCAGCTTTAGAGGCAATCCGCGCACACTGGAGATAAGATGATTTGCTCCCTCCCCTGTGCGCAGGGGAGGGTTGGGGTGGGGTCAGGCTTTTACTCTGGAGTCATGCACCCGGATATCAGCAAAACCCGGAACTATCGATAGTTCTTCACGATATCCAGCAGCGGCGCCAGGTGCGATTCAAAATGCTTCCAGCGCGCCACGGACGATTTGTAGATGGGGCGCCGGACTTGCGCCGCGCTTGCCGTCTTTACGATGCGCCGGTTCTCGTGGAAGCTCAGGCAGCGTGGGTCCCACGTCAGTTCCAGATAATCGAGCAGCCGGCGTGCTTGGCCCTCGGTATCGGCAACCACGTCTTCATAGCGCAGCTCGAGTATCGAGCCCGGCGGCAGTACCTGTTGCCAGTGTGCCATCAGCTGGATGTAGCGTACGTAATAGCGCCCGAGGCTGCCGAGGTCGTAGCTGAAGTCGAGATTGTTCTTGGCGAACAGCGTGGCGTAGCAGGAAAAGCACGAGTCCATCGGATCGCGCATCGCGTGGATGATCTTCGCGTTGGGAAACATCTGGCGGATCATCCCGACGTGGGCAAAATTGGACATCATCTTGTCGGTGATGCGCGCGGCTTCGGGAGCCTGTGTCCACACGCGATCGATATACGCGTTGCCGAGCCGCAGCAACTCCTCGGCCGACAGGCGTGCAGCGATTTCGGGGTAGGTTTCTACCGGCCTGCCGGCATCCTTGGCGAGCGCGAACACGATGTCTTCCAGTTCGGTCAGTTCGCCGGCTCCGTGGATGTCGGGATGGCTGGAAAGAATCTGTTCAATCAAAGAGGTGCCCGAGCGCGGCATGCCGACGATGAAGATCGGCGACCTGCCATTGCCCCGCGGTGCCGGCCGGCTGTCGAAGTAATGCTGGTTGAAGGTCGAGCGGATGTTTTCAATGAGCGCGATTCTGCTCGCCTCATCGGGCCCGAGCTGGGAGTGCTTCAGACGGTTGCCTTCGGCATACGCGTTGAAGGCGTCGTCGTAGCGACCCAGGTCGGTGCGCATCTTGCCCATGGCGAACCAATAACGGATGCGTGAGTTCTCAGGCAAGAACGGCAGCTTGAAGACAAGCTTTTCCAATTGTGCCGGCTCCGGGTCGGGTGCGCTGAAAGTGCGCAGCGACGCCAGGTTGTAATACGTTTCCACCGTTTCCGGATCGATGGACGCCGCCTTTTCGAAGCATTCGCGCGCTTCATCCAGGCGGCCCTGGCGGCGGATGCTTCTTCCCAGGTTGTTGCACGCCTCCACGTAGTCGGGCTTCAGTTCCAGCGCGCGGCGGTAGCCTCGTTCGGCATCGGCGTAGCGCTCCTGCAGGTAATGCAGACTGGCCAGGTCGAAGTGCGCCCTGGCGAAGCGTTCATTGAGTGCGATGGCGCGGCGATATTGCACTTCGGCTTCATCGTGCGCGCCGAGCTCGCGTAGCGCGTTGCCGAGGTTGGCATGACCTTCCGCTTCGTTGGGTGCCAGCCTGACTACCTCGCGGAAGTGGTCCGCTGCTTCGGTCAGTTGCTTCTGGCCATACAGCACCACGCCCAGCGCGTTGTGCAGCGGCATGCTGGTCGGGTGTTTTACCAAAGCCTGCCGCAGATGCGTTTCCGCTTCGGGATAACGCTCCGCGGTCATCAAGGTGAAGCCGAGATTGGCGTGTGCTTCGGCGAATTGCGGCGCGATTTCCACTACGCGCAGATAGGCATCGATCGCTTCGCCCAGGCGTTGCTGCATGGCCAGTGCGTTGCCGAGCTTGAAGTGCGCATCGACGAAGTCGGGTTTGATGGTGCGCGCGCAGTGATAGCTCTCCGCTGCCATGGCCGGCTGCTGGACCGCCATCAGGCTTTCGCCCAATGCGTAGTGGCCCAATGCATCCCATGGCGAAAGCGCGACGGCATGGCGTTGGGCGTCGATGGCTTCCGCATGTCGCTGCTGCGATTTGAGCGATGCTCCCAGCGCCTGCCACGCCAGTCCGCTGGAAGGGCATTCCTCGGTCAACTTGCGCGCAAGGCTTTCGGCCTCGGCGTGGCGCTTTTCGTGAATGAGGCCGACCAGGGCTTCGATATCGCGCTTGTCGGGTGCTTGGTTAGCGCTTGGCGTTGCATTCTGTGACATGGATCTAGGCACCGTCTTGATGATGGTTGTAGCCGGCGTGGATCGAACATCAACTGTACACGTGCGTGATGATTTAGTACCCGAGGCGTGAAACGAGTGTGTAATTTCGCGCCTTTTCTTGCGCCTTGCTTACGTTGCGACGTGGCGCGTCAGCGTGCTGAAAGTATCGCAAATTCAGCTGTTTTGCCTCATCAAACTTTCACAGGTGCCCTCTGTATAAGTTCCGGGCCGCGCAGGAGTGGGAGCCGGAAACGGGCTACAGGGGGGCTCAACCTCATGGCACGGAACCCATTCATCGTTTCCGGAATGGCGTGGCATGCAACACGTTCTCGTGCCCAACTTTTTGATCGAAGTATTTAGGGAGATTGGAACATGCATTTGTCGTCTTCTGTTTCCAAGATGTCTTCAGTGAGCAAGCTTTCGCGTCTCAGGCGCGCTTTGCCTGCGCTGGTCATTGCCGGCGCCTTGAGCCTGGGAGCCCAGGGGAGTTATGCAAGCGCCACGCACGGCGCTTTTTCTTTGTTGACGCAGGACCACGTGCCGACTGCCGTGCGCTATGGCCAGGCGGTCAGCACGCAGACGCTTGATGCCACCCGGCAACTCAAGCTTGGTCTGGTGCTGCCGCTGCGCAACGAAACCGAACTCGATGGCCTGATCGGCCAGTTGTACGATCCGAGCAGCCCGCTCTATCACCATTACCTCAGCTCGAAGGAATTCACCGCCCGTTTCGAGCCAAGCCAGGCCGACTACCAGAAAGTGGTGGTGTGGGCCAAGGCCAATAACCTGAAAATTACCGCGACCACGGCCAATCGCCACATCGTGGACGTGCAGGGCAGCGTGAACGACATCAATCGCGCCTTGCACGTCACCATGCGTCAATATCAGCACCCCACGGAAAACCGTAAATTCTTCGCGCCGGACCGCGAACCTACGCTGGATCTCGGCGTGCAATTGCTGCACATCAACGGACTGGACAACTACGTGCGTCCGTTCAATCACATGCGCCATCGCCCGGCTTCGCAACAAGGCATGGTTGCCCGCGCTTCCGGCGGCTCCGGCCCCAGCGGCAACTTCCTGCCCAGCGACATTCGCGCGGCGTATTACGGCTCGGGTTCGCTCGACGGTACCGGCGTGACCGCAGCTATCTTCTCGTATGACGGTTATCAAACGTCCGACCTGAGCGGCTATTACACCGCTACCGGCGCCACCGATCCCGGCGTGCCGGTCAACAACGTGCTGGTGAATGGCTACAGCGGCGCCTGCACCAACCCGAGCACCGGCGCCAGTTCGTCGTGCAGCGACGGCGAGCAAATTCTGGATATCGCCAATCTTGCCGGCATGGCACCGGGCCTCACGCAGATTCTGTTCTATGAAGGCACCAGCGCCGGCGACATCCTCAACCAGATGGCCAGCGATAATAAAGCCTCGGTGATTACCAGCTCGTGGGGCGGCGGCGATTTCGGCAGCAGCGACGATTCCATCTACAAGGAATTCCAGGCGCAAGGCCAGACTTTCGTCAACGCCAGCGGCGATGCGGGCTCCTACACCACCAGCAACTGGGCTGCGCCCTCGCTGGATCCGTATATCACCGACGTGGGCGCCACCGATCTCACCACCAGCGGCCCCGGCGGCTCGTGGGTATCGGAAACCGCCTGGTCCGACAGCAGCGGCGGTTTTCTGTCGTCGGCCGGTTACGCCATTCCCAGCTATCAGCAGCTGGCCGGCGTGATCAACAGCAGCAACGGCGGATCGACGCAGTATCGCAACGATCCGGATATCGCACTCGAAGGCAACTTCGACAATCCGACCTATAGCAACGGCCAGCTTGAAACCGGCGTGGGTGGCACCAGCTATGCCGCACCGCGCCTGGCAGGTGTGATCGCACTTGCCAACCAGCAGGCGGCGGCCGATGGCAAGGGCAATATCGGCTTCCTCAACACCGCGCTGTACAACTTCGGCACGGGCTCGAACTACCACAGCTATTTCCACGACATCACCAGCGGCAGCAACGGCGGCTTCAACGCCGTGGCCGGCTACGACCTGGTGACGGGTTGGGGCAGCCCGGTGGGGCCGGCCTTTATCTCGGCCCTGGTAGGTACCAAGTAAGTTGCGTTTGAAAGGCGCTTCCCCACGCTGGTGGGGAAGCGTTTTTATTTGCGCCGCCGCCACGTGCGGCGCGCGAGCGTGGCGAGCAGCAATACCGCTGCAAAAGCGCCATAACCCCAAAGCGCAGGCATCACCTGCTTCCAGATACCGCCACTCTTGCGGCCGAAGTCGCCGACACTCTGAAGAGCCACGTCGTCATAGGCCATCAAGGCAAAACCGGCGGCGGCCGCCAGGGCCAAGGCAACGACGACCACGTCGTAGACGCGGTGCGATCGCTGCGGATGCGAATGCCTCGACCAGGCCCAGTATGCCCAGGCCAGGACGATCAGCCAGGGGCCGAGCAGCAACAGGGACAGGTAGCGCATGGTGGCGTGCCAGGCAGGGTGTTGCCGGCATCTAAGCATTCGACTTTGTCTCGCGTATAGCCGCTGCGGCCATTGACCGCTGGCGCATCGGCCAGGGCTTGCGAAATGACAGGGGTCAATGAAACCGGTTTTTATGGATGACCGGATGTGGATGGGGCCCATTGGATACACCGGCATGCGCTACGGGGGCTGCGTATCCGATTGCCATCCGTCGCATCCCTGAAATACGATGGCAAAAGGAATTCGCAGAAAATCGACGCAGAGGGCATGCTTTTTCTGCCCGCGGCCATTCGCCAAGGACGCAGCCGTGCCGGATCCCGCTTCAGCCGCCACCGCAGGTGGCAAACCCAATATCGTGGTATTGCCTGGCAAGAAGCCGGCGGGCGGCTTCGTCGTGAAAGGGAAGGTGATGCATCAGTTCGGCTCCTTTCCCATGGCCATGTCGACCTCACTGATAGCGTGGCCCGGCGCAATCAGCGACGATATGAAAACTGTGCGCGATGCATGGGCCGACAGAGATTGGAAGCGCGTCACCTTCTGGACGCCGCAATGAAACTCGACGCAAGCCTGGCATTGGTTCTCTTTCTGGCGATGGCCGCAACGAGCGCAAGAGGCAGCGAACAGGTATCTGTCGATCCCAAGGCCTGTGGCAAGGTGCCCGATCGGCTCGTGGACGCCGCTGCAAAGATTGTCGGATCCGACTGGCCCCAGTATCGGCCTTTTATGTGCCTTTATCCGGTGCGATCACCCAAAGGCGACGTGCCGTTGTTCCTGCTCGCGCTGGATGTCGATCGGGCCGACGAAGCGAATTCCGCCACGTTCCTGCACGGCAAGCCGATGGATCCGCACGATACGCTGGAACAGATCGATCCGATTCCGATGCCCGCCATCATGGGAGCCAACGGCGCTCTGCTAGGCACCTTGCCGGTGGCTTTTCCTGAAGATCCGCCCGCGACGACGGCAGTGTATGTCTCCGACTGGCGCGACGATTTCCCGCATCGCATAGCCTTGCGAGTGGATGATCCGACCCAGGACACCGCCGTGCGGCCGCCTTACTGTCCGCCGTCATGGATCTGGAATGCTGCAAAAAAGAAGTTCATCCAGCAGGCCGGCGAGTTTTATGTGGCATGCCGCAAGGGAAACGCGGAACGCTGATTTCCGGGTTCTCAGGCGCAGTTCAACTGCCACGACACGCCAAAGCGATCGCTCACCCACGTAAACAGCGTGCTGAAGCCGTAATGGTCGACGGGCATCAACTCGGCGCCGCCTTCCTTGAGAAGGCTGCCGAGCCTGCGGACTTCATCCTGCGATGCGCATTCGACGAAAAATGAAAACGATGGCGTGAAAGAGAAGGCATGCTTGATCGGACTGTCGGTGCACAGTACCGATTGCTCGCCGAGGGTGAAGCGGGCCAGCTTGATCGAGCCTTCCGCGCCGCTGTCGCCGGCTTGATAGCGCTCGATGTGTTCGATTTTCGAGTGGGGGAAGACGAAGAGGTAAAAGTCCAGCGCGTCGGAGCCCTGACCCTGAAACATCAGGAAGGGCAGTACGGATGTGGGCATGGCTTGGTCCTCCTAACGATGATCGCACGGCCCGGATTTAACCAGACCGGAGGCGTCGGGTGATGCGCGTTGTCGTCCGGTAGATCGTCCGGCTGTCCGATGACACTGTCCGCGGACAGCCGCCTCGTCATGCTTGCCGCCAGTAAGCGATTGAATTTCAATCGTCAAAAGAATCCTCGGAGATGGCACGTCGATTGCATCGATGCTCCCGGTGGCCTCGCCATGGCCGGCTTTGACGACTGAAGGGGATGCAAGGAATGTTCGCCTATTACCTGCGACTGGGTTTGCGCAGCCTGCGACGCAACCCGTTGCTTACATTGCTGATGGTGGTGGCGATCGGCTTTGGCGTGGCGGCATCGATGACGGCGTATGCGGTGCTTCGTGCGACGTCGAACAACCCGATTCCGCAGAAGTCGTCGCAGCTTTTTGCGCCGCAGATCGACAATGCGGGGCCGCCATTTACCGCCGAGAACGATGGCGAGCCGTCGGATCTGATGAGCTACATCGACACGATGGCGCTGATGCAGGCGCATCGCGCGCAGAGGCAGACCGCCCTGTATTCGATCGGCGTATCGATCATGCCTGCCGATGCGGCGCAGCTGCCGTTCCAGGTGCCCAGCTATGCCGGGTACGCCGACACGTTCGCCATGTTCGATATCCCGTTTCTTTACGGCAGCGGCTGGTCGGCTGCGGAAGACCAGTCGCGCGCCGCCGTGGCGGTGATCGGGCGCCAACTGAACGATGAACTGTTCCACGGCGCGAACAGCGTTGGACGCAACATCGTGCTGGACGGTCACAGCTACCGCATCGTCGGTGTGATGAACGATTGGAACCCGCAACCTGTGTTTTACGACGTGCACAGCACCAAGGGTTTCACCGATGCGACCCAGTTGTTCATTCCCTTTACGCACGCGATCGACCTTAAGATTCCCGCCGCCGGCGTCGATTTGTGCAATGTCACCGCGGATGCGGGCTGGGACGCGTGGCTGCACTCCGAATGCACGTGGATCAACTATTGGGTCGAGTTGCCTGACCGGTCCAGCGTGACGGCATATCGCAACTATCTGCAAGGCTATGCCGCCGAGCAACAGCGGGCAGGGCGCTTCAAATGGGCGCCGAATATCCGCCTGCGCAACGTGACGCAGTGGCTCGATTATGAGCAGGTGGTGCCGCCGGAATCGAAGATTTCGCTGCTCATTTCGCTCGGCTTCTTCGTCATCTGCCTGGTCAATACGGTGGGCCTGCTGCTGGCCAAGTTCATGCGGCGTGCGCCGGAGATCGGCGTTCGTCGCGCGCTGGGTGCATCGCGTCGGTCCATCTATGCACAGTTTCTGGTTGAGGCTGGCGCGATAGGTTTGTCGGGCGGCGTACTGGGCGTGTTGATGACAGGCGCCGGGGTACTGGGTATCGGCCTGGTGTTCGATCCTTCCATCGCCCGGCTGGCCACGCTGGATCTGTCGCTGGCGGGCCTGACCTTGGGTGTCGCGGTGTTCGCTACGGTATTGGCGGCGTTTTATCCCGCCTGGCGTGCAGCGCGAGTGCAGCCGTCATGGCAACTGAAATCCAGCTGAGGCGATGAACGTGCTACAGATCAAGCCCATTCTCGCGGCGCTCAAGCGCCACAAGGCCGGCACCATCCTGATCGTGCTGCAGATCGCGTTGACGCTGGCGATCGTCTGCAACGCGCTGTTCATCATCCAGCAGCGGCTAGCGAGCATGTCGCGCCCAACCGGCATGGTGGAAAGCAATCTGCTGACCATTCAAAATCACTGGGCAGGTGTCGATACGGCGGCCATTCCATCGCTGGCCAAAGCGGACCTGCTGGCATTGCGACAACTGCCCGGCGTGGTGGATGCGACGCAGAGCGAGGCGTTTCCCCTGGGAGGGGGCGGAGAGTCGGAAGGCATACGCCTGGACCCGCTGGCGAAGCCGCGAATCACGCTGGCCACGGAATACTTCGTTGACGACCACGCACTCGCCACTATGGGCGTGCGGCTGATCGCCGGCCGCAATTTCCGCGCGGATGAAGTGCATGCGCTCGATCCTACGGCAAATACGTCGCTGCCCGAGGTGATCGTCACCAAGGCGCTTGCGGACGTGGCGTATCCGGATGGCTCGGCACTGGGCCGGCCGATCTACATTGGCAACGACCATCCTTCGCCGAGCACCATCATCGGCATCGTCGACCAGTTGCAGGGTACGTGGCACACACTCAGCTTTCTCGACCGCACGGTATTGCTGCCCGCGCAAATGGCGGACAGCGATGGCAGCTATCTGATCCGCAGCAAGCCGGGTCAGCTTGCCGAAGTGGCCAAGGCGGCGCCGGCAGCCTTGCTGAAGCTCGACCGCATGCGGGTGTTTCCGCCCGTGAAAGGTATCCGCACCTTCGACGTCGTACGCGAACAGGCCTACAAAACCGACCGCGGCATGGCGATCTTGCTGGGTGCGATCTGCCTGATACTGTTGATCGTCACCGGCGCAGGCATCGTCGGCCTTACCAGTTTCTGGGTGGGCCAGCGACGCAAGCAGATTGGCGTGCGGCGTGCGCTGGGGGCTACGCGCAACGACATCCTTGCGTACTTTCTCACCGAGAATTTCATGATCAGCCTCGGTGGCGTAGTGATCGGCACCGTGCTGGCGATCAGTCTCAGCGAGTGGCTGGTGCTTCGATTCGCGATGCCGCCGCTGTCGTTCGTCTATCTATTGTTGAGCGCGGCCGCCTTGCTGCTGCTGGGGCAGGGTGCCACGCTGGCGCCTGCGCTGAAGGCATCTCGCGTGCCGCCGGTGGAGGCGACGCGTTCGGTGTAGATGCATCAACACGCAGGCAGCCACAGCGCGGTGAACACGCCATCGGGCCGCTCGACATAGCGCACGTCTAACACCGTGCCGCGCGGCCAGTCCTCGCCCCAAGCTTCGCTCAGCGTAAGTTCCAGTCGATCGGCACGTGCTGCGGTTACGCGCGCGGCACTGAAGTCGCGAAAGTGCCGGGTCAGCGGATACAGCGCCTTGTACAGCGTTTCCTTGGCGGAAAAAAGCAAAGTCATTGCGTGTTGCAAAGGGCGGTCCTGCAGCAGTGCCAGCTCGTCCGGCGTGACGATCTGCTGTTGCACGTCATTAGCCACCCGCCTGTCCATCCATTTTTCCGCGTCGACACCCAGCGCCACGCACGGCGGGCTTGCGGCGGCGACAGCTACGGCCACGTGCGCGGTGTGACTGATGCAGCCCAGCCAGCCGTCGGGCCAGCAAGGTAGCCGGTCCGCACCGATATCGAGCAAGCCCGGCGTCTGGCAGCCGGCCTGGCGCAGCGCTTGCGCGGCGCAATGGCGTCCCGCCAGAAATTCGCGGCGGCGCTTCTTGCTGGCGTTGGTCAGTGTTGCCGGAAGCTGCGGCCACGTGTTGACGGGATCGCCGTGCGGATCGATGTCCGTTTCGAACAGCGCGACGCACGTGGGCAGCCCTAGCGCATCGCGCAGGGCGGGCAGTGATTGGGTAGATGGCGGCTCGATCACGGCGTGCCTCGCGGATAAGCATTCGGTGCAGCATATCCGGTTGCCTGGGTGACGCGGTGTCCTGCCGGTGCGATCCGGCAGGACACGATGCCGGTGGTGGCTCAGGCGTCCAGCGCGGCCAGACTGGCCGGACGCATGTCGGTCCAGTTTTGTTCGACGTAATCCAGCGCTTCCTGTCGCGGTGAGGGTCCGTGCACGGCTTTCCAGCCGGCCGGCACTTCGGCGAATTCAGGCCACAGGGAGTGCTGGTTTTCGTGGTTCACCAGCACCAGGAAGCTGCCGTTGGCGTCTTCGAAGGGATTGCTCATGGTAATGCTCCAGCTAGTTTGTCAGGAAGAGATTGGGGAGTTACAGGGTGATGGTTCGGCATCCATGCAGCCGCTCGGCGTCAAGGCCGGCACTGCGGCAGCGTTCCAGCAATTTGTTGGATTCGACGATCTGCTTGCTCTCGGGCGTGTATTCCAGTCCGGTGACGAAGCGCATCCACGGTTCCTGGCCCATCGCGTAGACGTAGACCTGGCGACAACCGAATTCTTCGACGATCGACCACGCGCGCTCGCTGTCCGAGCCGGACAGGCGGCGCGAATCGTCGTCCTTGCGATTGACCGGGTTGGTCAGGTAAGGGCTGTACAGCCAGGTCAGCGGCGCGCCGTCGCATTCCATACCGACGAACAGGTGATCGATCTTGCCAAGCCGCTGCGCCAGGCGTCGATAGAGCATGCGATCCTTGCCATCGGAGTCGGCCAGGAACATCAGCCGGCGGCCTTTCAGTTCGATGCACAGGCCGTGCTTGCTGGTGATGTTGAGATCGGCATGCTCGCCATAGAACGGCAGGCTGACGATCCAGCCGTCGGGCAATTCGATGCGGTCCATCGGATCCATCACCGTTACGTTGCGATGGCCAAGCTGGCGCAGCACCAGCTTCATCGACGGGTCGACCACGCTGGTGACGTTGTTGCGTGGAATCAGGAACGCGCCTACGCGATTGCGCAGTTGCAGCAGCACCTCGATGCTGAAGTGGTCCTGGTGATTGTGGGTGAAGAAGACATAGTCGATGTGATCGGGCAGGTCGTGGAAGGTCAAGCGGCCTTCGGCATCGTCGTGGTCCCAGGTCAGGAAGGGATCGACCAGCACGCTCACTTCGGAACTCTGCACCAGTACGCAGGCGTGGCCGAAATAGCGCACGCGCACACCGTCGCCGTCGTAATCCGGGGTGTTGCGCGGTGTGGGCCCGTCGCTGAAATAACTGCGCAGGCGCGCCCTGGCTGCGTCGTCGCGAATGCCGAATGCATCGGCCACGCCTTGAAAACTCACCGGCCGGATGCGGCTGGCCGAGATCAGGTCGAAGCGCTCGTCGCCGAACGGCGAAGGCAGGATCATGCGTTCGGCGCTAGGCAGGCGCGGCGTGTTCAAAAAGAAGTTGCGCGCGGTGTCGGCGCCTTTGCTGAAAGCCAGCTCCTGCGGCGGCACCTGGAAAAATGCGTCGTCGCAGGCGAGTTCTTCCAGCAGGCGCAGCGATACGTGATTGTTGGGGTCGTACGTGGCTTCCACGTAGCCGGCCAGCGATTCCGGCAGCTTGGCGTAGAGATGATCCAGGCTGAAGCCGGTTTCGCTCTTCTGCAACTGGCGATCCAGCTTGATCAGGTCGTCGGCAAAACCAAGCAGGCCGGCGCCGCGTTGCAGCGTGTCCTGCAACAGGCTGCGTACGCCGCCTACGTCGCTCTGTTTCAATTCGAGGAACGAGCCGCCCAGCATCTTGGGGTTTTTCGAAGCGGCTTCGTGCACGCCGGGATTGGCAATGAACGAGCGCAGCATCGGCAGCTGCCGGTAGGCGAGATTGAGCGCCTGCTGCATCGGCGATACCAGGTGGCTCCAGGCATACCAGCCGAACACCAGCGGTTCGAGCTTGGTATCGCTGGCAAGAAACACGGGGTCTTTCAGGTCGGGCGCGTTCACGTCGTCTCCAGGCTCGCGTTGGAATTCAGGTTCTCGCTCAACACGCAACCGATGGACGCACGGTATTGCTGGTTGAGCATATTGAAGTGGGTCGTGGTGATATCGTGAACGTGCAACGTGCCCGTCACGTGGGCGGACCAGGTGTCGACCGGCGGCGTGTGCATGGCCTCGATCACCTCGGTGGCGCGGAAGAACAGCACGTCGCCACGGAATGTGTCTGGCCGGAAGGCACGTGCCAATGCTTCGCCGCGGCCGAAGGCGCGCAACATGCGTGCGATCGTCTGGCGGTCGGTGCCGGAAAGCCTTCCACCCGCGTGCAGTGCTTCCAATACGTCGAAGGGATCGTCGCCCTGCGGCAGATCGGCAGCATCGTCCACGCCGAAGCTGCCGAGTATTTCCTGGAACAGCGAGTGTCCCAGTTGCTGCAGCTCGGCCTGTTCGCTTGCCTTCATCGGCGCGGCAGTGAAGTGCGCGTCGCGCGGATAGGCATCGATCATCGCCAGCAGGCTGACTTCTTCGCCTTCGGCTTGCAGGCGCGTGGCGATGGCGTGAGCCATCAATCCGCCCAGCGACCAGCCCATCAGCCGATATGGCCCCTGCGGCTGGATCTTGCGCATGTCGGCCACGTGCCGTTCGATCACTGCGTCGAGCGAGGGCGATTCGCCTTCGCCGTCCTGCAGATCGGAGGCATGTAGGCCGTAGACCGGGCAGTCGGCGTCGATGTGGCTGACCAGGCCCGCATACGTCCATGCAAGGTTGCCGCCCGGCGGTACGCAGAACAACGGTGGCTGGTCGCCGCCGCTGCGCAAGGGCAGCAAGGACGGGCGTTGTTGCGGATCACTGAAGCGTGCCGCCAGGGCAGCCACGTTCGGTGTTTCGAACAAAGCGTGGATCGGCATGTCGTTGTGCATGGTCTGGCGGATGCGCCCGGCCAGCTTGATCGCCAACAAGGAATGCCCGCCGAGCTCGAAGAAGTTGTCGTCGATGCCCACGCGCTCCAAACCGAGCACCTCGGCAAACAGCTGCGCCAATACCGATTCTTCCGGCGTGCGTGGCGCCCGCTGCGTCATCGGCTGGAACGACGGCGCCGGCAGTGCCTTGCGGTCGAGCTTGCCGTTGGCATTCAGCGGCAAGGCATCCAGCGCCACGAAGGCGGCGGGAATCATGTAGTCGGGCAGGCGTTGCGCCAGTTGCGTGCGTAACGTTGCGCTGTCCAGTTGCGGTGCGACCACATAGGCCACCAACTGCATGGCACCGTCGCGATCGGCGCGCGCCACCACCACGTTGGGCGTATGCCCCAACTGCGCCAGCGCTGCTTCGATCTCGCCCAGTTCGATGCGCAGGCCGCGCAGCTTCACCTGATGATCGGTGCGGCCCAGGTAGTCCAGCTGTCCGTCGCTGCGCCAGCGCGCCAGGTCGCCGGTGCGATACATCCGTTCGCCCTGCGCGAACGGGTTGGCGATAAAGCGCTCCGCACTCAAGCCCGGGCGACGCAGATAACCGCGCGCCAGGCCGGTACCGGCCAGATACAGCTCGCCCGGCACGCCCGCCGGCACCGGTTGCAAGCGCGCATCCAGTACATAGGTCTGGGTGTTCCAGATCGGTGCGCCGATCGGCACGGCACTGCCGGCGGTTTCGTCGCGGCAGGTCCAGGCGGTGACGTCGATGGCCGCTTCGGTGGGACCGTAGAGATTGTGCAGCGGACGATCCAGTGTCGTGCGCACGCGTTCGCGCAAGGCGCCGGACAGCGCCTCGCCGCTGCACACGATGCGGCGGATGCTGGTGCAGCGTGCGCTGGCCGGATCATCCAGGAACGCTTCCAGCATCGAGGGCACGAAGTGCAGGGTGGTGACGCCTTGTGCTTGGATCAGCTCGGCCAGATAGGCCGGGTTGCGATGCCCGCCCGGCTGCGCCAGGACCAGCCGCGCACCGTGCAGCAGCGGCCAGAAGAACTCCCATACCGAGACGTCGAAGCTGAAGGGTGTCTTCTGCACCACTACGTCGTCGGTTTGAAGGCCGTAGGCGTGCTGCATCCAGGCCAGGCGGTTGACCAGGCCGGCGTGGGTATTGGGCGCCCCCTTGGGCGTACCGGTGGAGCCGGAGGTATAGATCACATAAGCCGGATGCAACGGTGCGAGTGCCGGCGCCGGGTTGGTGTCTGCGGCCGCCGCCAGCATCACGCGCACGGCGGTGTCGTCCAGGTGCCAGCACGGCACGTCGCTGGTGGGAAGGTCGATATCGCTGCGTGAAATCACGCGTCGCGGCTGTGCATCGGCGAGCATGAAGGCGAGGCGTTCGGCCGGGTAATCGCTATCGAGCGGCAAATAGGCGGCACCGACTTTCAACACAGCCAGCAGGGCGACGACCAAGTCCAGCGAACGGGGCAGGGCGATGGCGACGAGGCATTCGGGGCCGGCGCCGTCGGCGATCAGGGCATGGGCGAGGCGGTTGGCGCGAGTGTTGAGTTCGGCGTAGCTGAGCGATGCGTGTTCGAAGGTGGCGGCGATGGCGTCGGGCGTGCGTGCGACTTGTTGTTCGAACAGGGCGGGCACGGTGGCCGACGACACCGTGTGCGCGGTGTCGTTCCAGTCGTGCAGCAGTTGCTGGCGTTCCGTCGTGTCGAGCAGGTCGATGGCCTCGATACGCGTTGACGGATCGTCAGCTACCGCTGCCAGCAAGCGAACCAGGCGCTGACCAAGTTGCTGCGCAGTCGCGTGATCGAACAAATCGATCGCATACATCAAATCCAACTGCATGCCGGCTGCACCGCCATCGGCCCCGTAACGTTCGCCCACGTTGAGGCTGAGGTCGAACTTGGCCATATCCAGTTCGAACGGCTGCATGCTGCACCGGATACCGGGAATTTCCAGCGACGCGGCGGCGTTGTTCTGCATCAGCAGCATCACCTGGAACAAGGGATGGCGCGACGGCGAGCGCGGCGGATTGAGCACGTCCACCAACTGTTCGAATGGCAAATCCTGGTGCTCGTAGGCGGCCAGATCGGTGCGGCGCACGCGAGCCAACAGATCGGTGAAGCGCGGGTTGCCGGATACGTCGGTGCGCAACACCAGTGTGTTGAGGAAGAAACCGATCAGGTTGTCCAGTGCCGCATCGGTACGGCCGGCGATCAGGCTGCCGATCGGAATGTCGGTGCCTGCGCCGTGCCGGCTGAGCAGGCCGGCCAATGCCGCCTGCAACAGCATGAACAAAGTGACGTCGTGTTCGGTTGCCAGCGCCAGCAGGCGGCGATGCCGCTCCGCATCCAGTTCGAACTTCAGGTTGCGGCCGCGATAAGTCGGCGTGGCCGAGCGCGGGCGATCCGCAGGAAGATCGAGCTGTTCGGGCAGGTTCGCCAGCGTGTCGCGCCAGTAGCGAAGCTGCTGCGAAATCACGCTATCCGGATCGGATTCCTCGCCGAGCAGGTGCTGCTGCCACAAGGTGTAATCCGCGTATTGCACGATCAGCGGCGCCCATGCCGGCGCATGGCCGTGCAGGCGTGCGGCATAGGCTTGCGCCAGATCGCGAGCCAATGGCGCCAACGAAGCGCCATCGCCGGCGATGTGGTCCAGCACCAGGGTCAGCACGTGTTCCTGGCCGCCAAGGCGGAACAGTTGCGCACGAAGCGGCGTTTCGCAGGCCAGATCGAACGGCTTTGCCAGGGCTTCGACCAGCAGGCCAGGCAGCGCGGCCTTGCTGACGTCTTGCGGTTCGCACGCAAGGCGTATCTGCGGCAGCACCTGCTGATACGGCGCATCCGAAACCGGGAAGATCGTGCGCAGGCTTTCGTGACGCTCCACCACGTCGTTCAGAGCGGCCTGCAGTGCGGCAGCATTCAGTGCACCTTCCAGGTGCAGCGCCATGGGAATGTTGTAGACCGCATTGGGGCCTTCGAACTGGTGCAGGAACCACAACCGCCGTTGCGCGAACGACAGCGGCAACCGTTCCGGCCGTTCCGCTGCCAGCAGCGGCGGTCGTGCACTGGCGGTTACCGGCAACTGTTGCGCCAACGCCGCGACGGTCGGATTGTCGAACAAGGCGCGAATCGGCACGTCCCGCTGCATGCGTGCGCGGATGCGGCTGACCAACTGCGTGGCCAACAATGAATGCCCGCCCAGTTCGAAGAAGCTGTCGTCGATGCCTACGCGTTCCACGCCAAGCACTTCGGCGAACAGTTCGCACAGGATCTCTTCGCGGGCGTCGCGCGGCGCGCGTGCCTGCGTGCTGCCGAATTCCGGCGCGGGCAGCGCCTTGCGGTCCAGCTTGCCGTTGGTGGTCAACGGCAGCGCATCGAGCGGCACGTACGCGGCGGGCAGCATGTATTCGGGCAACTGGCCGGCCAGCGCCTGGCGCAATGCCGCCGCGTCGAAGGCGTGAGGTTCGGCGGTCACCACGTAAGCCACCAGTTGCACGTGGCCGGGTTGGTCTTCGCGCACGATCACGGCGGCCTGGGCGACGGCCGGCAGGCGCGTCAGCGCGGCATCGATTTCGCCCAGCTCGATACGGAAACCGCGCAACTTGACCTGGCTGTCCGCGCGGCCGACGAAGTCGAGCTGGCCATCGGCACGCCAGCAGGCCAGGTCGCCGCTGCGATAAATGCGGCTGCCGGGCGTACCGAACGGATTGGCCACGAAACGCTCGGCGCTGAGCCCGGCACGTTGCAGGTAGCCGCGCGCCAGGCCCAAGCCTGCGAGATACAGTTCGCCGGGCACGCCGACCGGTGTCGGCTGCAACTGCGCATCCAGCACGTAGACCTGAGTGTTGAGAATCGGGCCGCCGATCGGCGGCGTCTGTGCACCTTGCAGCGCTTCGCTGATGGTGGCGCACACCGTGGTTTCGGTGGGGCCATAGGCGTTGAACATGCGCAGTCGCGAGGACCAGCGTTCCACCAGCGTCGGCGAGCACGCTTCACCCGCCACCACCAGATGCATGCCCGCTGGCAGCGCGTCTTCGGGCAGTACCGCCAGTGCCGCCGGCGGCAGCGTGGCGTGGGTGATCCCATGCGCGGCAATCAGTTCGCTCAAGCCTTCGCCGGGCAGCAATTGATCGGCCGGCGCCAGCACCAGTTGCGCACCGGCCAGCAGCGACATGCATACCTCCCAGAACGCCGCATCGAAACTCGCCGAGGCGAACTGCAACACGCGCGCCTGCGGGGTCAGTGCGAACTGGCGGGTCTGGCTGGCGAGCAGGTTCGGCACGCCTGCATGCGTTACCGCCACGCCCTTGGGCATACCGGTGGAGCCGGAGGTGTACATCACATAGGCAAGGTTTTCCGGCTGCAGCGTGCGCGGTGGCGCGTCGTCCGGATACGTGTCGATCAGCGCGGCATCGTCGTCCAGCAACACCAGACTGCCCCAATGCGAGGGCAATTGTTCGAGCAGGCTGGACTGGGTCAGCAGCACCGGCGCCATGCTTTCGTTGAGGATGTGCGCCAGGCGTTCGGCCGGATGCGCCGGGTCCAGCGGCAGGTAAGCCGCGCCGGCCTTCATGATGCCGAGCAGGCCCACGACCAGTTCGGGCGAGCGTGCTACGCACAGGCCGACCAGCACGTCCGGTCCCACGCCGAGTGTTTGCAGGTGATGCGCCAACTGATTGGCCCGCCGATCCAGCTCGCGATAGCTGAGCCGGCGATCGGCAAAGGCCACCGCCATGGCATCGGGTGCATCCGCCACGCGTCGTTCGAAGAGATCGGGCAAGGTGGCGCGCGGAAGTTCGTGCGCAGTGGCATTCCAATCGTGCAGTACGCGGCGTTCTTCTTCAGCAGGCAGTATGCGCAACGTGCGCAGCGGTTGTTGCGGCGTGTTTTCCAGCGCATCGGCCAACTGCTCCAGTACGTGCCGCACCTGGTCGAATACGCGCTGCGCGCTGACCGGCTGCTGCACTTGCACGCTCAATCCCAATGCGTCGCCGTAATCCTCCACCGAGAGCGCAAAGGGGTAATTGCTGCGGTCCACGCCACTGATGCGCTCGATGCCGTCGGAAGAGGCTTCGGACGGCTCATCGGTGCGCACGTGTGCACGATTGTGGCGATAGTTGAGCAGGGCGCTGAACAGCGGTGCCGGTGCGGCGACGCCGCTGCAACGCTGGGCCAGGGCCAGCGACGCATGTTCGTGGCGCAGGAGCTCGGCCAGGCGCGCATGTGCCGCGCGCACGCTCTGCTCCACCGGCGTGTGGTCTACGTCCAGTCGCAGCGGCAGCGTATTGATGAACACGCCCATGGCGCGGTCGGCGCCTTCGCCGGCGTGCATACGGCCGAACAACACGGTGCCGAACACGACCTGCTCGCGTACGCTGGCGGCAGCCACCACGCGCGCCCAGGCAACGTGGCACAGGCTGGCCAGGCTCACGCCCAATTGCCGTGCGCAAGTGCGCAAGCGGTCATTCAGTGCCTGCGGCAAGTCGCGACGGAGTTCGTCCATGCCGCTGCCGTCGCGATGCACGTCGGTCAGGCCGAATGGCGTGGTCGAGGCGTCGATGTCGCCCAGCATGTCGCGGAAGAAGCGGGTGTGCTCCTCCTGGCTCATACCCAGGCGCGCCTGCGCCACCAGGTTGCGGAACGGTTGCGGCGCGGCCAGTTCGCCGGCGCGGCCTTCGACGATGGCCTGCACCTCGGCGCTGATCGCTTCCACGGTGGAATGATCGCCGAGCAGATGATGCATCATCGTCAGCAACACGCAGCGGCCGTCCGGCTCACGTGCAATGGCGAATTGCAGCAAGGGTGCCTGGGATAGGTCGATGCGATAGGTGCGCGGATCGAAGCGTTCGCTGAGGTAGGCGCTGGCCGTGCCGCTTGCCACGTCGACTTCGATGATCTTCAGGGTCGCCCGGCGCAGCACCACCTGGGCCGGGGTGCTCAGGCCTTCCCATACGAAACCCGTGCGCAGAATGTCGTGGCGATCCACCACCTGCTGGATCGCATCGAGATAGCGGCCCAACAGCGCACGGTCGGTAAAGGCGAGCTGCGACATCGATAGATAGGTGTCGCCCTCGCTGCTCAGCCGGTGATGGAACAGGATGCCGTCCTGCAACGGCGACAAGGCATAGATGTCCTGGATGTTGGCGATGCCGCCTGGTACTTGCGCCAGCAGCCGGTCGATCTCGTGCTGTTGCAGATCGATCAGCGGCAGCATCGCCGGCGTGATGTGCCGCGTTTGCGCCCTGATCGGATTGGCCGGCACCGCCACCTCGCGGTGGCCGCCCAGCGCCACCGCCAGCTCGGCCAGGGTGGGGGCGGCGAACAAGGCGCGCACTTCCACTTGCACTCCTTGGCGGCGCAGGCGTTCCATTAATTGCACGGCCAGCAGCGAATGGCCGCCGAGCGCAAAGAAATTGTCGTGGCGGCTGACCCGTTCCACGCCCAGCAATGCCTGCCACGCTTCGGCCAGCATCGTTTCGGTCTCGCCTTGCGGCGCTGCATAGTGTTCGCGTGCATAGGCATCTTCGTTTGGCACCGGCAGCGCCTTGCGATCGAGCTTGCCGTTGAGTCCGCGCGGAAGCGCGTCGAGCACAACGAACGCGGCTGGCACCATGTAGTCGGGCAGGTTGCGTGCCAGGTGGTCGCGCAGATCCGCGATGAGTCCGGCCGTCATCTCGGTTGCTGCCACATAGGCCACCAGGCGCTTCTGGCCCGGGAGGTCTTCGCGCACCAGTACCGCCGCTTCGCGCACCGCGACGTGCGTGGCCAGTTGCGCTTCGATTTCGCCCGGCTCGATGCGGTGGCCGCGTATCTTTACCTGGCCGTCGGCACGGCCCAGGTATTCCAGTTGACCGTCGGTGCGGTAGCGCACGCGGTCGCCGGTGCGATACATGCGCGCGCCCGCTTCGAACGGATGGGCGACGAAGCGCTCTGCGGTAAGCGCTGCGCGTTGCAGATATCCGCGCGCCAACCCTTCGCCCGAAAGGTACAGCTCGCCGGCGACGCCGACCGCCACCGGCTGCAACGCGCCATCGAGTACATACACGCAGGTGTTGGGGATGGGGCGGCCGATGACGTGGCCGCTATCGTCTGCATGTGTCACCTGCGCCACGGTGGACCACACGGTAGCCTCGGTCGGGCCGTATTCGTTGTACACGGCAGCGTCGGCGAGACCTTCGGCCAGGTGGCGTTCCAGCAGGCCCGCAGGAATCGGTTCGCCGCCCAGCACCACGCGCTGCAAGGAATGCAGTTGCGCGCCATCTGTTTCGAGCGTGCTGCGATAGAGCGCCGGGGCGCTCAGCCATGCCTGTATGCGGTGCCGTTCGACCAGCGCCGCCAGTGCGCGCGGCTCGTGTTCCAGGCCGGGCTCGG
Organism: Dyella mobilis; assembly: GCF_016904945.1. Classification (GTDB taxonomy): domain Bacteria; phylum Pseudomonadota; class Gammaproteobacteria; order Xanthomonadales; family Rhodanobacteraceae; genus Dyella_B; species Dyella_B mobilis. The sequence goes on along the minus strand of NZ_JADIKF010000040.1, from coordinate 52,427 downwards.
GCAGCACCAGGGTGGCGCCGGTGGCCAACGTGTGCAGGATGGCGCCGAGCGAGGCATCGAAAGCCAGCGACGGCAACAGCAGCATGCTGGCGACGTGCGGGTAATGCGTCTCGCGCGCGAGATTCGAATGCACGATCTGCCGATGCGCCACGGCCACGCCCTTGGGCTTGCCGGTGGAGCCGGAGGTGTAGATCACGTATGCCGGATGTGCAGTGTGCAGCGGTCGGCAGCGCTCCTCGTCGCGTGGATCGTGCGTGGCCGCCAATACCAGGGCAGTCTGCACCGAGGGGGTGTCGAGCGCGAGCACGATGCGATCGCCGCCGAGTTCGTCGGCCAGCGCAGCATTGGCGAGCAACGCGCGCGGCTGCGCATCGGCCAGCATCTCGCGCAGGCGTGCGCGCGGATGGTTGACCTCCAAAGGCAGATAGGCGGCGCCGGCCTTCAGTACCGCCAGTAGTGCAATTACACATTCCAGCGAGCGCGGCAGCGCCACCGCCACGATGTCTTCCGGGCCTACGCCGCGTGCGATCAATACGTGGGCCAGGCGATTGGCGCGTTCGTTCAATGCGGCATAGCCGAGGCTTTCTTCGCCGCAGATCACGGCGCTGGTTTCGCCGTGCCGGGCGATGCGCTCTTCCAACCACTGAGTAAGCGTGACATCGGGAACGGGCATGGACGTGGCGTTCCACGTCTCGAGCAATTGCTTGCGTGCGGCAGTGTCGAGCAGGTCGAGCCGGCCCAGTTTTTGCTGCGGCTGCCGTGCGAGCGCGGTGAGAATACGCGTATAGCTTTGGGCGAGATCCTGAATGTCAGCGTCGCCGTAGACGTCGGGGCGGTAGCTGAAACCGAGTTTGATGCGCTCGCCCGGCGCCACCAGCAGGCCCAGCGGATAGTGCGTGCTGTCGCCGCCGTGGTGGCTGTGGAAACCTATGCGCAAGGCCTCGCCCTGCGCCTGTACCGCCGCCGCATCCACCGGGTAGTTTTCGAAGACCATCACGGTGTCGAACAGTTCGCCGTGACCGGCCAGTTGCTGGATTTCGCCCAGGCTGAGGCCGGCATGTTCCAGCAGCTCGGCCTGTTGCCGTTGCAGGCGCAGCAGCAGCTCGCGCAAGGTTTCGTTCGCTTGCAGGCGAAGGCGCAGCGGCAGGGTGTTGATGAACAGGCCGACCATCTGTTCGCTGCCGGCCAGTTCTGCGGGACGATCAGACAGGGTGATGCCGAATACCACATCGTCGCGCCCGGTAAGGCGGCCGAGCAGTACCGCCCATGCAGCCTGTACGAGGGTATTGAGCGTAACGCCGAACTGCCGTGCCTGCTGCTGCAGTTCGGCGCTCAAGTCGGCAGGCAGCCAGGTGACCGAGGTGAGCGGCGTGGCGGCGACGGCTGGAACGTTCGCGACGCGCGTCGGTTCGTCCAGATCCTCCAGTGCGGCACGCCAGGCCGCACGGGCGGCGGTCTTGTCGCGTGCCGCCAGCCAATGCAGGAAATCGCGATAGGGCGTCACGCGCGGCAGGCTGCTCGCATCGCCACCCTGACGGTACAGCTCGAACAGTTCCTGCAACACGATCGGCATCGACCAGCCGTCGAGCAGGATGTGGTGATGGGTAAATACCAGGTGATGGTGCGTGGCGCTTTCGTGCACCAATGCAAAGCGCAGCAGCGGTGCGCGGCTGGGTTCGAAGCGCAGTTGCTGGTCTTCCTGCAGGAAGCGAGCCAGGCCTTCGGCATCCAGGGTCAACTCGCGCCACGGTGTGTCCACCGCGAGCGCAATGGCTTGCACGGGTTGCGGAACACCTTCGTGGATAAACCCTGCACGCAGGTTTGCATGACGTTGCAGCAAGGCTTCCACGGCGTGCCGCAGTGCCAAGGAATCCAGCGGGCCGTCGAAGGTGAACACCAGTTGTTGCACGTAGCTGTCGCGCGCCTGGCGGTCATACAGTGCATGGAACAGAAAGCCTTGCTGCAGCGGCGACAGCGGCAGGATGTCCTGCAACGGCGGCAGCTTCGCTTCGATCGCTTCGATCTGCGCCTGGTCCAGTGTTACCAGCGGCAGGTCGGATGGCGTAAGCAGCTTGCCGCGCGTATCGGCAACGTGTGCCGCGATCGCGCGCAAATGCCGGAACCAGTCTTCGGCCAGTTCGCGTACGGCGTCCTCATCCACTATTTCGCCGGCCCAGTTCCAGGTCGCGCACAGCTCGGGACCGTACGCGCCGTCTTCGGTGATCGCGGTCAGTTCCACCGTGTGCAACAGCGGCTTGGTCGGATGGTCGCCTACGGCTGTGACGCTTGCTTCGCTTGCGATGCTCCAGTCGCCGCCGCCGGTGGCGCCGAAGCGGCCAAGGTAGTTGAACGCCAGTTGCGGCACCGATTGGTCGGCCAGCTCTTCTCTGCCTTCTTGATCCAGATAGCGCAACAGTCCGTAGCCGACGCCCTGGTCGGGCAGGCTGCGCAGTTGTTCCTTGACGCGCTTCAGCGCCGCTTCCGGCGATTGCGCGCCGCACGTGCTCAAGTCGAGTTGCACCGGGAACAGGCTGGTAAACCAACCCACGGTGCGCGACAGGTCGGCACCGTCCACGATCGCTTCGCGGCCGTGGCCTTCCAGGTCGAAACGTACGCGTTCGCTGCTGCCCAGTCCGCGTCGCACGCGCCAGTCGATCACCGCCAGTGCGAATGCCGTAAGCAGTACGTCGTTGATGCGTCCGCCGATGCGTTCGGGCACGCGGGTCAGCAGGCATTGCGTCACTTGCGGGTCGAGCCGCAAGCCCAGGCTGCAGCGCGTGGCGACGGTGTCGCGCGCCGGATCCAGTGCGCGAGTGCCGAGCAGCGCATCGTCGCCGGCATGCATGGCGCGCCACAGCGACAGTTCGTGGCGGCGTTGCGCGCCGGCTTGCGGCAAGTGCAAGGCCCAGTGGCGGAACGACGTGGCAACCGGATCGAGCGAGATCTCGATGCCGCCCAGTGCCGCCTGATATGCCGCCTGCAGATCGGGCAGCAGGATGCGCCAGGAGACGCCGTCCACCGCCAGGTGGTGAATCATCAGCAACAGGCGCGACTTGTCGCCACCGTCGAACCAGACCACGTCCAGCACGCGTCCGTTCGCTGGGTCGAGCCGGTCGCGCGCGGCGCGGGTGTGCTCGCGCATGCGCGAGACGCGCCGCAGTTGCGGCAAGCCCTTCAAGGGTACGCGTTGCAGCAGGTCTGCCGCCTGGATACTGCCTGCATCGCCGATGTGCAGTTCGCGCGCACCGGAAAGGCGCATGCGCAACGTATCGTGGCGATCGATCAGGGCCTGCAATGCCTTCAGCAGCGGCTGTTCTTGCAGCGACGATACCTGCAGCAGCAGCGCCTGGTGATTGCGCTCGTGCGTGCCAGGCTGCTCCAGCAGCCAATGCATGATCGGCGTGGCGGGGAAACTGCCGGTCGGACTGGTGATCGAGGCGCCCGTATCTGTCTCCAGCGGCACGGCGACGCCGGCCAATCCGGCGACGGTCTGCTGCTGGAACACTTGCCGTGCAGATATCGCCAGCCCTTGCTTGCGCACGCGCGAAACCAGCTGGATGGAGCTGATGCTGTCGCCGCCCAGCGAGAAGAAGCTGTCGTCGATGCCAATGTTGGCGAGACCCAGCACGTAGGCAAAGGCCTCGCAAAGACTGCGTTCGATATCGGTGCGTGGCGTACGCGTGCTGGTCGAGGCGAACTCCGGCACCGGCAGGGCGCGCCGATCGAGCTTGCCGTTGACCGTCAACGGAATCGCGTCGACCGGTACGATCGCGGCCGGCAGCATGTAGTCGGGCAGGCGTTCGGCCAATGGCAGGCGCAGTGCGTCGGTATCCAACAGCGCAGCATCGGCGGCAACCGCGTAAGCCACTAGTTGTTTGTGCCCGGGGCGATCCTCGCGCACGATCACGCGCGCCTCGGCGATTTCAGGCAAGGCCGCGAGCGCTGCTTCGATCTCGCCCAGCTCGATGCGGAAGCCGCGGATCTTTACCTGCTCGTCGGCACGGCCGAGGAAATCCAGCACGCCATCCGCACGCCAGCGCGCCAGGTCGCCGGAGCGGTACATGCGCGTGCCCGCTTCGAACGGATTGGCGACGAAGCGCGTGGCCGACAGGCCGGCGCGATGCAGATAGCCGCGCGCCAGCCCGGCACCCGACACATACAATTCGCCTGCCACGCCTGGCGGCGTCGGTTGCAGGGCAGTGTCGAGCACATAGAGTTTCAGGTCCGGCGTGGCGCGGCCGATCAGGCTACCTTCGGCGCGTTCGGCCATGCTGCGATCCAGCGGCATGTAGCTGGCATGCACGGTGGTTTCGGTGATGCCGTACATGTTGATGAGGCGCGGCGCGGTGTCGTCGTGGCGCGCATACCAATCCTGCAGGCGGCGCAGGTCCAGCGCTTCGCCGCCGAAGATCACGTAGCGCAAATCCAGTCGGTCGCCGAGATCCGGTTGTTCGGCATCGGCCTGGATCAGCTGGTAGAACGCCGACGGGGTCTGGTTCAGCACTGTCACCCGTTGTTCGGCGAGCAGGGCAAGGAAATCGCTGGACGAGCGCGATACCACGTGCGGCACGACCACCAGGCGGCCGCCATAGAGCAGCGCGCCCCAGATTTCCCATACCGAGAAGTCGAAGGCGTAGGAGTGGAACAGCGTCCAGGTATCGTGCGCACCGAAACCGAAGTCGCGCTCGCAACTGCCGAACAGGCTCACTACGTTCTGGTGCGAAATGAGCACGCCCTTGGGCTTGCCGGTGGAGCCGGAGGTGTAGATCACATAGGCGTTGTGCTCCGGCCTCGCGCGCGGCGGCGGGTTGCTGGCCTCGCGTGCCGACACGTCCTGCATGTCCAGCGCCAGCCTGGGTACGCGCGAGGGCGGCAGCGCCAGGGTGGAGTGGGCGATCAGTTGCACCGGCTGCGCATCCTCCAGCATGTAGGCGAGACGGTCGGCGGGATAGTCCGGATCCAGCGGCAGATACGCAGCACCGGCCTTGAGCACGGCCAGCACGGCCACGACCAGATCAAGCGAGCGCGGCAAGGCGATGGCTACGCGCTGCTCGGCCTGTACGCCGCGTTCGATCAGTTCGTGCGCCAGGCGATTGGCGCTTGCATTGAGTTCGGCGTAGCTGAGCTGTTGACCCTCGCAGCTCCCGGCGATGGCTTCCGGACACAAGGCGGCTTGGCGCTCGAACCAGCCGTGCAGGGTATCCGCCGCAACGTCGTCAGTCGCAGGCTGCCAGGTATGCAGCAGGTGTCTGCGTTCGGCTTCGTCGAGCAGATCCACCTGGCCGATCGCTTGCGCGGGATCTTCGGCGATGGCCGCGAGCATGCGCTTGAAGCGCTCTGCGATGCCGCGTGCAGTGGCTTCGTCGAACAGGTCCGTGGCGTATTCCAGGTGGCCGAGCAGGCCGGCCGGCGCGCCGGCGGCATCGTGCCGCTCGCCCACGTCCAGGCACAGGTCGAACTTCGCCACCGGCATTTCGAAGCCTTGCTTCACGCAGCGCAATCCCGGGAGTTCAACCTCGGCGCGGCTGGTGTTCTTCAGCACCAGCATCACCTGGAACAAGGGATGGTGAGCCATCGAGCGCACCGGATTGAGCGCGTCCACCAATTGCTCGAACGGCAGGTCCTGGTGCTCATAGGCGGCCAGGTCGGTGCGCCGCACCTGTGCCAGCAAGTCGCTGAAGCGCGGATTGCCCGAGGTATCCGCGCGCAACACCAGGGTGTTGACGAAGAACCCCACCAGGTCTTCCAGCGAAGCATCGATACGGCCGGCGATCGGGCTGCCGATGGCGATATCGGTGCCTGCACCCAGCCGGGTAAGCAGTGCAGCCAATGCCGCGTGCATCAGCATGAACAAAGTCACGTCGTACTGTTTGCACAGCGCGAGCAACTGGCGGTGAAGCGCGGCATCGATCTCGATATCCAGGTGCCGTCCGCGATAACTGGCCACCGGCGGGCGCGGGCGGTCGGCAGACAGGGGCAACTGTTCCGGAAGGTCTGCAAGCTGTCCGCGCCAATAATCGAGCTGGCGTACCGCCAGGCTTTGCGGGTCGTGTTCGTCGCCGAGCAACTGGCGTTGCCACAGTGCGTAATCGGCATATTGCACCGGCAGGTTTTTCCAGCGCGGTGCACGGCCTTCGCGCCGCGCCGCATAGGCTTGCGACAGGTCGCGCGCCAGTGGCGCGAGCGAAGCGCCGTCGCCGGCGATGTGGTGCAAGAGCACCAGCAGGACGTGCCGGTCTTGCGCAAGCCGGAACAGCGTGGCGCGCAGCGGCCATTCGCTGGCCAGCTCGAAGCGGTGCGCGATGGCGGCGTTCAGCCGCGTTTCCAGCTCGGCTTCGTCGATCGCAATGCACGGCAATTCCGGGTGCGCGCTGCTCACGATGTGCTGGCAGGGCGTATCGCCTTCGGGGAACAGGGTGCGCAGGCTTTCGTGACGCTTGAACAGGTCTGCCAGGGCAGCGCGCAAGGCTTCCACGTCCAGATCGCCTTCCAGGCGCAGGGTGAGCGGAATGTTGTAGTGCGCGTTGGCGCCTTCCAACTGGTGCAAAAACCACAGGCGGCGCTGGGCGGAAGAGAGCGGCAGCGGCTCCGGGCGGCGCTGCTTTTTCAGGCGCGGGCGGCGTGCGTAATCCGGATCGAGCTGCGGTGCCAGTTCGGCCACGGTGGGCGCTTCGAACAGCAGGCGAATCGGCAGTTCCATTTTCAGCTTCGAGCGGATCTGTCCGATCAGGCGCACGGCAAGCAGCGAATCGCCGCCCAGTGCGAAGAAGCTGTCGTCGATGCCGACGTGCTCCACGCCGAGCACCTGCGCGTAAAGCTGGCACAGCCAGGCCTCGCGCGGGTTGCGCGGTGCGCGGCTGTCGTGCGCGGCGGCGAAGTCCGGCGCCGGCAGTGCCTTGCGATCCAGTTTGCCGTTCGGTGTGAGCGGCAGTGCCTCCAGCGGAACGATGGCTGCGGGCACGGCGTGTTCGGGCAGTACGTCGGCCAATTGTGCGCGCAGTGCGTGGGTATCCAGCCCAGTGCCGACCACGTAGGCCACCAGCTGTTTTTGGCCGACGCGGTCTTCGCGCGCGATCACGGCGTTGTGCGCCACGCCAAGCTGTATCAGCGCCGCTTCGATCTCGCCGAGCTCGATACGGAAGCCGCGGATCTTTACCTGGTGGTCGATGCGACCCAAATAGTCGAGCTTGCCGTCGCTGCGCCAGCGCACCAGGTCGCCGGTGCGATACATGCGCCGGCCCAGCGTGAACGGATTGGCGACAAAGCGTTCGGCGGTCAGCGCCGGGCGCGCCAGATATCCGCGTGCCAGACCTTCGCCGGCGATATACAGCTCGCCCGGCACGCCCGGCGGCAGCGGACGCAGCGCATCGTCCAGCACGTAAAGCTGGGTGTTCCAGATCGGTGCGCCGATCGGAATGGACGGCCAATCGCTTACGTCGCCTTGGATCTCGAACGTCGCGCAGCCTACCGTGGTCTCGGTGGGACCGAAATGATTGATCAAGCGCACGCGCGGATAATGCTGCTGCCAAAATGCGACATCGGCCGGCACCATCGGCTCGCCGCCAGTCATCAGGCATTGCGTGGGACTTTCGGCGGCGCTGTCGGCCAGTTGCTGATTGAGCAGTTTCAAATGCGAAGGGGTGAGCTTGAGCAGGCTGTACGGTGCATCATTGGGCGCGCCGCGGCCCAGGCGATCGACTTCTTCGCCGGTCGGAAGCACGGTCAGCGGCTGGCCAGACAACAACGCGCCGAATACGGTGGTGACACCGGCGTCGAAGCTGATCGAAAACACTGTCGCCGAGCCGCCGCTCAGGTGTGCGTAATAGGCCTGGCGGTCCCAGCGCAGATAGTTGGCCAGCGCATGGTGCGGCACCATCACGCCCTTCGGGCGGCCGGTGGAGCCGGAGGTGTAGATCACGTAGGCCGGATGTTGCGGCTGCAGCGCCGCGTGGCGTTCGGTGTCGACCGGATTGGCCGCGGCCAGCGCGGCCAGCGACCGTTGCACGCCGGGTTCATCCAGGCAGCAAAGCGGCAGGTCGGCAGGAAGGACCTCGCTCACGCTGCGATGTGTCAGTGCGCACAACGGTGCGGCGTCTTCGATCATCAAGGCCAGCCGCTCAGGCGGATAGGCCGGATCCAGCGGCAAGTACGCGGCGCCGGATTTGAGTACGGCCAGCAAGGCCACGAACAGGTCCAGCGAGCGCGGCAAGGCGACGGCTATCCGCCGTTCGGGTCCCGCGCCAAGTGCGATCAGGTGTCGCGCCAGCCGGTTCGCGCGTGCATTCAATTCGCCATAGCTCAGCGATTGGTCTTCGCAGATCAGCGCGATGCCATCGGCGTGTTCGCTGGCCACCGCTTCGAACAGGCTGACCAGCGTGGTGTCGGCCAGCGGCTGTGTGGTGGCATTCCACGTGCGCAGCACCTGTTCGCGCTCATCGTCGCCGAGCAGGTCGATGCTGCCGGCGGTTTGCTCCAGGTTGTCGGCAAATGCCTGCAGGATGCGCTCGTAGCGCGCGGCAATGCGCTTTACCTCCGGCTCGGCGAAGATATCGGGCCGGTGGCTGAAGCTCACCGTAAAGCGCTGTCCCGGGGCAATCACCAGGCTGAGCGGGTAATGCGACACATCGCCGCCGCAGTGGCTGTGCATGCGGCTGCGCAGTTCCTCGCCGTCGGCATAGGCGGCATGCGCATCGGCCGGGTCGATCGGGAAATTCTCGAACGTGACGCGCGTGTCGAACAATTCGCCCACGCCGGCCAGGCGATGGATGTCGGCCAGGCCCAGGTATTGGTAATCGAGCGTGGCCGATTGTTGCGTGCGCAATTGTTGCAGCAGTTCGCGCAGCGAATCGCCCTGGCGCAGGGAGACGCGCACCGGCAGCGTGTTGATCAGCAGGCCCAGCATGTTTTCCACGCCGGGCAGGTCGGCCGGGCGGCCGGAGACGGTGGTGCCGAACACTACGTCGTCGCGACGCGCGTGACGCCCCAGCAGGATCGCCCATGCCGCCTGGAAAATAGTGTTGATGGTGACACCGGCATCGCGTGCCTGGCGGGTCAGGCGTTCGCTCAGCGCTTCCGCCAGCACGTGACGGTAGACCGCCGGTGTGCTGGTGCCGCCGCTGCGAGGTGCCAGCCGGGTCGGTTCGTCGATATCCGCCAGCAGCGTTTTCCACGCGTTCTGCGCCGCCTGCTTGTCGCGCGCATTGAGCCAGCCGAGGTAATCCTTGTAGGCGGCTACGCGCGGCAGCGCATCCTGGTTGCCGTGGCTTCGGTATAGCGCGAACAGTTCGTTCAGCAGGATCGGGATGGACCAGCCGTCCAGCAGGATGTGGTGATGGGTGAAGATCAATCGATGATGGCGTTCGCCCAGCCGCACCAGTACGAAACGCAGCAGCGGTGCGCGGCTTACGTCGAAGCGCTGCTGCTGGTCTTCGTGCAGCAGTTGCTGATAGGCGGCCTCGCGTTCGCTTTCCGGCAGCGCGGAGATATCCAGCTCGCGCCACGGCAGTTCCACCGTGCGCAGCACCAGTTGTACCGGTTCCTTCACCTTTTCGTAGACGAAGGCCGCGCGCAAGTTGGCATGCCGTTGCAGCAGGGCATCGGTGGCGATGCGCAAGGCCGCAGGATCGAGCGGGCCGTCCAGCTCGAAGGCCATTTGCACCACGTAGCTGTCCTGCACGTCCGCGTCATACAGCGCATGGAACAGAAAGCCCTGCTGCAACGGGGACAGCGGCAGGATGTCTTCAATTTTCTGGTTCTGCATAAAGCGACTCCAGGAATTCGATATCGTTTTGATCCAGCGAAACCATCGGCACGTCCGAGGGCGTCAGGGCCACGCCGTCGGCGGCGATGGCATAGGCGGCTACGCGACGCAGCACGGCGAACCAGGTTTCGGCCAGGGTGTGTATGGCGGTTTCTTCCAGGACGGCGTCGGCCCACATCCAGTTCGCGCACAGTTGCGGACCATCGGTGCCGTCTTCGACCAGGGCGCTCAGCTCCAGCACGTGCGGCAGGGCCTGCATGTCGTCGCCGCCGCCGCCGAAGCCGTTGCCTTCGCCGTCTCCCGCGGTGGCGAAGCGGCCGAGGTAGTTGAAGCCGATCTGGCGCGCCGGCTGTGCGGCGAGTGCGGCGCGGCCAAGCGGGTCGAGATAGCGCAGCAAGCCATAGCCGATGCCGCGATCCGGCAACTGGCGCAGTTGTTCCTTGACCTGCTTGAGCACGCGCTCCATTACCTCGTCGTCGTGCATGGCGGCGGCAGGATCCAGTTGCGACACATCCAGTTGCAACGGGAACAGGCTGGTGAACCAGCCGACCGTGCGCGAGAGGTCGGTGCCGGAAACGATGGCTTCGCGGCCATGGCCTTCCAGGTCGAAGCGCACGCATTCAGCGTGGCCAAGGCCCTGTCGGTGACGCCAATCGATCACGGCCAGCGCGAAGGCGGCCAGCAGCACGTCGTTGATCTGTCCGCCGATGCGCTGCGGTGCCAGGGTAAGCAGGCAGTGCGTGGTCTGTGCATCCAGGCGCAGGGACAGGCTGCGCAAGCTGGCGAAGGTGTCGCACGCAGGATCCAGCGCGCGCTGGCCCAGTCGTGGATCGTCGCCGTCGAACATCGCCTGCCACAAGGGCAGCTCGTCGTGGCGGCGCGCGGCGGCTTCAGGCAATTGCATTGCCCAGTGCCGGAACGAGGTGGGGACCGGTTCGAGCACCACGGGGCGGCCGGCTGCAACAGCCTGGCAGGCCGCTTGCAGGTCCGGCAGCAGGATGCGCCACGAGACGCCGTCCACCACCAGGTGATGGATCATCACCAGCAGCAGGGACTGCGCATCGTCATCGAAGCTGATCACCTGCAGCAGTCTTCCGTCGGCCAGGCTCAGGCGGTTGCGTGCGGTGACCGCCTGTTCGCGCATGCAAGCCTGGCGAGCCTCGTCGCTCAAGCCGCGCAGAGACACGCTGTGCACCAGCGTATCCGCGGACACGTTGCCAGCCTCCTCGATCAGGCATTGCCGCGCACCGGTCACCCGCATGCGTAAGGCATCGTGATGGTCGAGCAGGGCTTGCACCGCCTGCACCAGATCCGCACGCGGCATGGGCGGTATGGCCAGCGGCATCGACTGGTGGAACGCATCGAGCGGTCCTTGCTGGTCGAACAGCCAATGCATGATCGGCGTAGCAGGCAAGCTGCCGCTGGCTGCGTGTTGGGGCGTTGCCGCCGCATCGGCGAGCGGTTTGGCCACTGTGGCCAGCCGATGCACGGTCTGGTGCTGGAACACGTCGCCCACGCTCAGCTGCAGGCCGGCCTTGCGTGCGCGGCTGACCAGTTGGATCGCACCAATACTGTCGCCGCCGAGGTTGAAGAAGTTGTCGTCGACGCCGACCTGAGGCAGACCGAGTACCTCGGCAAACAATCCGCACAGCAGCGTTTCCAGTTCGCCTTGCGGCAAGCGCGTGCTGGTCGAGGCGAACGTGGGTGTGGGCAGGGCCTTGCGATCGAGCTTGCCATTGGCGGTCAGCGGCAACTGGTCCAGCGTGACGATCGCCGCCGGCACCATGTAGTCCGGCAGGCTCGCAGCCAGGGCGGTGCGCAAGGCGTCCGGATCGATGGCGTGCCCGGGCGCTGCGACCAGATAGGCCACCAACTGCTTGTGGCCCGGCTGATCCTGGCGTGCGACCACCGCAGCCTGGATCACACCGGCCTGCTTGCGCAGGGCGGTTTCGATGTCGCCCAGTTCGATGCGGAAGCCACGGATCTTTACCTGGTGATCGCTGCGGCCTTCGAATACCAGCACGCCGTCGTTACGCCAGCGCGCCACGTCGCTGGTGCGATACATGCGGCTGCCGGGCGGACCGAAGGGATCGGCTACGAAGCGTTCCGCACTGAGCGCCGCGCGCCGCAGATAGCCGCGCGCCAGGCCGCTGCCTGCGATGTACAGCTCGCCCGCCACGCCGGCCGGCACCGGTTGCAAGGCCTGATCGAGGACATAGAGCCGGGTGTTGTCCAGCGGCCTGCCGATCGGTACGCCGGCATCTTCGGCGAAGGGTGCGCGCAGTACGTGGTTGGTGGCAAAGGTGGTGGTTTCGGTCGGGCCGTAACCGTTCACCACGCGCAGATGCGGATGCTGTGCGAGCAGACGCCGGATGTGCGCGGGCGACAGCACGTCGCCGCCGGCCAGCACCTGCTGCACGTGGGCGAATGCATCGCTGCATTCGTCCACCATCAGGTGGAACAGCCCCGCGGTCAGCCACAGGCTGGTGACGCGATGCTCCAGCATTGCCTGGCGCAATACGTGGATATCGGTCTTGCCCGGCGGCGCAACCACGATTTGCCGGCCACTCAGCAGCGGCGCCCAGATTTCATAGGTGGAGGCGTCGAAGGCTTGCGGCGAGTGCAGCAGCACGCGTTGCTGGCAGTCGTCCTGCCAGCGGCGGTCCAATGCCAGTTCGACCACGTTGCGATGAGTGACCGCAATGCCCTTGGGCACGCCGGTGGAACCGGAGGTATACATCACATAGGCGAGGTGGTCGGGCTGCACGTTCAACGCGGGCGGCGATGCCGGTTGCGCGGCGATGGCATCGGCTTCCTCGTCCAGCCACAGCACGTGACCGTCGAACACCGGTAAGCGCGCGCGCAGCGTGCCGTGCGCAATCAGCACCGGTGCTGCGCTTTCTTCCAGTACGTGCGCGAGGCGTTCGGCCGGGTACTGCGGATCGAGCGGCAGATAGGCGGCACCTGCCTTGAGAATGCCCAGCGTGGCGATCAGCGAATCCAGCGAGCGTTCCACGCACAGGCCGACCAGCGTATCCGGGCCGACGCCGTATTGCCGCAGGCGGTGAGCGAGCTGGTTGGCGCGTGCATCCAGCTCGCGGTAGCGCAGGGACTGCCGTCCTGCCACGGCGGCAACGGCGTCAGGCGTGCGTGCCGCCTGTACGGCAAATGCGGCAGGCAACGTGGTCGGTGCGCGCTCGCAAGCCGTATCGTTCCAGTCGAGCAGAAGGCGGGTGCGTTCGTTCGCATCGAGCAGATCCACCTGGCCGATGCTTTGAGCGCTATCGGTGGCGATCGCCTGCAACATTTGCACGTAACGGCGAATCAGTACGCGCACACTGCCTTCGTCGAACAGGTCCGTGGCGTAGACCAGGTGCGCGCGCAGGCCGGCGGGCGAGCCGTCGCCGGCTTGCGTTTCGCTCATTTCCAGGCTCAGGTCGAACTTGGCCATGGCCCAGTCCAGCGGCTGCAGACTGCATTGCATGCCTGGCACGTCGAGCAGGGCGTGCGCGGTGTTCTGCAAGGTCAGGGTCACCTGGAACAGCGGCTGATGCGCCAGCGAGCGCACCGGATTGAGCACGTCCACCAATTGTTCGAACGGCAGATCCTGATGCTCATACGCCGCCAGGTCGGTATCGCGCACGCGTGCCAGCAAGGTGGAAAAGCTGGGGTTGCCGGAGGTGTCGGTACGCAGCACCAGGGTGTTGAGGAACAGTCCCACCAGGTTTTCCAGTGCGGCATCGGTGCGGCCGGCGATCGGGCTGCCGATCGGAATGTCGGTGCCGCCGCCCAGGCGCGATAGCAACGCTGCGAGCGCCGCCTGCAGCACCATGAACAGCGTGACGCCGTGTTCCTGCGTCACCGCCAGCAGGCGGCGATGCAGGACAGCGTCGAGCTCGAAATCCAGCTTGTGGCCGCGATAGCTCTGCACGCCGGGGCGTGCGCGGTCGGTGGGCAGGGCGATCTGCTCGGGCAGATCGGCCAGGGCGTTGCGCCAATACGCGAGCTGATGCGCGAGCACGCTGTGAGGATCGGTTTCGTCGCCGAGCAGGGCACGTTGCCACAGTGTGTAGTCGGCGTATTGCACCGGTAGCGGTGCGAATGCCGGTGCGTGCCCGCCACTGTGCGCCACATAGGCCTGGATGACGTCGCGCGCCATCGGTGCCATCGAAGCACCGTCGCCCGCGATGTGATGCAGCAGCAGAACGAGTACGTGGCGTTGCGGTGCCAGCCGCAGCAGGCGTGCGCGCAGCGGAATTTCGCGGCTCAGATCGAAGGCGTAAGCCGAGGCATCGGCCAGTGCCGCGGCGAGACCGTTTTCTTCGACATCGCGGTGTTCCAATACCAGGGCGGCCTGTGCCAGCACGTACTGCTGCGGCACGTCGTTGCGCGGGAACAGCGTGCGCAGGCTTTCGTGGCGGGCGATCAGGTCGTCCAGCGCCGCTTGCAGGGCAGCGACATTCACCGGACCTTCCAGCCGCATGGCGAGCGGAATGTTGTAGGTTGCGCTCGGACCTTCGAGCTGGTGCAGGAACCACAACCGGCGCTGCGCAAACGACAAGGGTAATTGCGCGGGACGCGGCATCGCCTGCAAGGGCAGCCGCGTGTCGTGCGTTTGCGGCAGTGCGCGCGCCAGTGCTTCCACTGTGGGCGCTTCGAACAGGGTGCGAATGCCCACCTCCACCCGCAGGCGGTCGCGCAGATAACTGATCAGCCGCGTTGCCAGCAGGGAGTGGCCGCCCAGCGCGAAGAAGTTGTCGTCGATGCCGACCTGCGCCACGCCCAATACTTCGGCGAACAAGGCGCAAAGCTGTTGCTCGCGCAACGTGCGCGGTGCGCGCGTGCTGGTCGACGTGAAGTGCGGCGCGGGCAGCGCGCGGTGATCGAGCTTGCCGTTGGGGGTCAATGGCAACTGGTCGAGTGCGACGAACGCCGACGGTACCAGGTGTTCCGGCAACTGCTTGCCCAGTTGCTCGCGCAGGTGGTCGGCGTCGAGCGCGTCGGTTACCAGGTAGGCGGTCAGCTGCGGTTGTCCGGGCTGGTCTTCGCGCACGATCACTGCATTGCCGGCAAAGCCCAGTTGCGCCAGTGCCGCTTCGATTTCGCCCAGCTCGATGCGGAAACCGCGCAGCTTCACCTGGCTGTCGGCGCGGCCGCAGTAATCGAGCTGTCCGTCGGCGCGCCAGCGCGCAAGATCGCCGGAGCGGTACATGCGCTGGCCGGCTTCGAACGGGTTGGCGAGGAAGCGCTCGGCAGTGAGTGGCGCGCGGCCGAGATAACCGCGCGCCAGGCCTGCTCCGGCGATATACAGCTCGCCGATGCAACCTTCCGGAACCGGTTGCAGCGCTGCGTCCAGCACATAGAGACGGGTGTTCCACACTGGCCGTCCGAGCGGCGGCGTGACGTGACCGTGCAAGGCGCCGCTCATCGCGGCGCAGATGGTGCTTTCGGTAGGCCCGTAGGCATTGATCACGCGACGCGTATCGGTCGACCAGCTTTGCACCAAATGCGCGGGACAGGCTTCGCCGCCCACGATCAGGGTGTGCAGGCTGTGCACCTGGGCAGGATCGACGCTGGCCAATGCGCTGGGTGGTATCAGGGCATGGGTGACCCCATAGCGTTCGATGGTCTCGGCCAGTTCCTGGCCGAGCAGGATGCCCGGCGGCGGTGTCACCAGTGCGGCACCGCCGGCAAAGGCCATCAGCATTTCCATGCTGGCCGCATCGAAGCTGAGCGAAGCCAGTTGCAGCACGCGGCTGTGTCCGTCGATGCCGAAACGCTCCGCTTGCGCATGCGCCAGACTGGGGATGCCGGCATGGCATACCACCACGCCTTTCGGCCGGCCGGTCGAACCGGAGGTGTAGATCACATAGGCAGGATGTTCGGGGCGCAACGGTCGCACGCGTTCGTCATCACGTGGATCGTGGGTGGGCGAGTGCCACAGCTGCGCGATCAGGTCAGTGTCGTCCAACCACAGCGAAGGCGTGCTGCCGGGTACGTGCTCCGCGGTGGCGCTGTCGCTGATCAGCAGGTCCGGTTGTGCGTCGTCGAGCATGTAGGCCAGGCGCTCGCGCGGATAATCCGGGTCCAGCGGCAGGTACGCGGCACCGCTCTTGAGGATTGCCAGTAGCGCGACCACGCGTTCGGCCGAACGCGGCAGCGCCAGCGCGACACGCCGCTCCGGCCCGATGCCGCGCGCCATCAGCAGGTGTGCGAGGCGGTTGGCGCTGCAGTTGAGCTCGGCATAACTGAGCGTGGCCTGCGCGTCGATCACCGCATCGGCATCCGGCGTGGCAGCGGCCTGCTGCGCGAACTGGTCCGGTTGCAGCGCGAACGGCAGTTCGCGTGCGCTGGCATTGCGCGCCACGAGCAGTTCATGCCGTTCGCTGGGATCGAGCAGGTCGATCCGGCCCACGTGCCGCTGCGGATCGATGGCGATCGTCTCCAGCAGCAGGCTCAGGCGTTCGGCAACGCGCGCAATTGCGGCTTCGTCGAAGCGTCGTGCGTCGTAGTTCAACCGCAATGACAACTGCGTGCCCGGATTGACCAGCAGGCTCAGCGGATAGTGCGTGGCGTCGTGGCTGTGGAAGCCGGCCACGCGCAGTTCGCCCAGGGCGTTTTCCAGCGCGTGGCTGTCGATCGGGTAGTTCTCGAAGACGTAGAGGCTGTCGAACAGCGGACCGAGGTCGGCCAGTTGCTGGATTTCGGCCAGGTCCAGGTGCTGGTGTTCTAGCAGGCTGGCCTGTCGCGCCTGCGCGGCAAGCAACACCTCGGCCAGGGTCTGCGATGCCTTCCAGTGCAGGCGGATCGGCAAGGTGTTGATGAACAGGCCCACCATTCTGCCGACGTCGGGCAGTTCCGGCGGGCGGCCGGACACGGTGCCGCCAAACACCACGTCGTCGCGTCCGCACAAGTGACCCAGCATCAGGCCCCATGCACTTTGCAACACGCTGTTGAGCGTAAGGCCGAGGCTGCGCGCTTGTTGGGCGAGCTTGCGGGTGAGCGGTTCCGGCAGCAGCCAGGCGTGGTTGTGTTGTGCGGCGTGAGTGTCGCGTTGCGCCGGCGCCAGCAGGGTGGCTTGCTCCAGGCCGTGCAAGGCCTCGCTCCAGGCATTGCGTGCTGCGTCGCTGTCGCGGCGTGCCAGCCAGCCCAGATAGTCGCGGTAAGGCGTGGCGTGCGCCAGGCGTTGCGGCTTGCCGCGCACGCTGCTGTACAATTGGAACAGTTCCTGCGTCAGCACTGGCAGCGACCAGCCGTCGAGCAGGATGTGGTGGTTGGTCAGCAGTAGCTGGTGCCGCTCGTCGGCCAGTCGCAGCAGGGTGAAGCGCAGTAGCGGCGGCTGCGAAAGATCGAAGCGCGCTTGCCGATCGTCCAACTCGATGCTTTCGGCGCGTGCCGCGCGTTCCGATAAAGGCCACGCACGCAGGTCGTGCCAGCGCCAATCCAGCGGCACTTCGCGCGGCAGCAATTGCACCGGTTCGCTATCGCGCGGATGCACAAACGCTGCACCGAGTTGCGGATGCCGTTGCAGCAATGCATGCGCCGCCTGTTGCAAAGCATCGGGGTCGAGCGGGCCTTCGAGATCGAAGCGGACCTGCACCGCGTAGGCGTCCGGGCCCTGGGGGTCGTACAGCGCGTGGAACAACAGGCCTTTTTGCAGCGGCGACAAGGGCAGGATGTCGCGCAACGGATAACGCGCCTCCAAGGCTTCGATGCGTGCCTGGTCGAGCGCGACCAGCGGCACGTCCGAGGGGGTGAGTCCGCCGCTCTGCGGCTGCTGCACGTGGGTCACCACGGCTCGTAACGCGCGCGTGTAAGTCTGGGCGAGGTCTTCCATCTGCGCGGCGGAGAAAAGCGCGCCGGCCCACGACCAGGTGGCGACGAATTCCGCGCCGTCGGCGTGTTCGCGGGTCAACGCATTCAGTTCGATCGCATGCGCGGGCGGCATGGCGGGGTCGCCGTGCACGCCGGTCTGCTCGGTCGCCACGCCCCAATCCTGTGCCTGCGCAGCGGGTACGCGGCCCAGGTAGTTGAAAGCCAGCTGACGTTCGCCGAATGCCGCCAGCGAAGCACCGGCCTGTGCATCCAGGTATCGCAGCACGCCGTAACCGAGGCCGTGATCGGGCAGCGCGCGCAGTTGTTCTTTTGCGCGCTTGATCGCACGCCCCATCGCAGCGCCGCCCTGCAAGGCATCGTGCAGATCCACGCCGTCCAGATTCAGGCGCAGCGGGAACAGGCTGGTAAACCAGCCGACGGTACGCGAAAGGTCGATGCCGGTGCCGTCGGTCTCGCGGCCGTGGCCTTCCAGGTCGAGCAAGACATCCGGCGTGTCGGCGCCGGTATGGCGGCGGCGCCAGTCGGCCACCGCGAGCGCGAAAGCGCTGAGCAGGATGTCGTTGACCTGGCCGTGGAAACGCGCAGGTGCTTCGGTGAGCAGCGGTCGGGTCAGTTCGGCAGGAAGCGTGACGCTGAGTCGCTGCACGGTGTGGCCGTTGTCGCGCTGCGGATCGAAGGCGCGCGTGGAAAGCAGCGGATCGGGCACGGACAGCACATCCTGCCACAGCGGCAACTCCGCCTGGCGCGAGGCTGCGCTCTGCGCCAGATGTGCGGCCCAGTAGCGGAACGAGTGGCCAGGCTCATCCAGTTGCACCGTTTTGCCGGCGCGCAATGCCTGCCACGCCTGTTGCAGCGCGGGCAGCAGGATGCGCCAGGACACGCCGTCCACGGCCAGGTGGTGAATGACCAGCAGCAGGCGGCCGGATGCATTTCCGGCATCGAACCACACCGCTTGCAACAGCCTGCCTTCCATGGGTGCAAGCCGGCATTCGGCGGCTTGCGCCTGCTCGCTGAGGCAACTCTGCAGTGCCGTCGGATCGAGCGAAGAGATATCGACGCGTTGAAGCAGGCTTCGCGCGTCGACGCTGCCGGGCAGGGGGATGTGCAGATGCCAGGACGACGATTCGCGCGAGAGCTGCATGCGCAAGGCATCGTGGTGATCGAGCAAAGCCTGCAGTGAAGCGGCCAGAGCGTCTTCGCCCAGTTCGGCCGGAACCTGCAACAGCACCGATTGGCAGAAGCGCTCGAACGGCTGCGAGCGATCCAGCAGCCAGTGAATGATCGGCGTCGGCAAAACCTCGCCGTGCGCCACGTTTTCCACGGTGGGCGTGCCATCGTTTTCGAGTGGACGTGCGATCTGCGCCAGCGCGGCAACGCTCTGGTGCTGGAAGACGTCGCGCGGCGTGATCAGCAGGCCCGCCTTGCGTGCGCGGCTGACCAGCTGGATCGAGATGATGCTGTCGCCGCCCAGGTCGAAGAAGCTGTCCTGCACGCCGACGCGCGGCAAGCCGAGCACTTCGGCGTAAAGCTGTGCCAGCACCTGTTCCTGCGCATTGCGCGGCGCGCGTTGCGCACTTGGCGTGAATTCCGGCGCGGGAAGGGCCTTGCGATTGAGCTTGCCGTTCGGGGTGAGCGGCAATACCGGCAGCAGCACCAGGGTCGGCAGCAGGTGCTCGGGCAACTGGCTGGCGATAAAGCGCCGCACGTCGCCGAAGCGCTCGAAGCTGGAGGGGTCGTTGGCGTGCCGGTGCGCAGCGCGTGCCTCCGTGCACGGCAGGTAGATGTCGGTGAATACGGCCGACGCGTCTGCATCTTTCACCAACAAGGCGTCCAGCAGGCCGTCGCCCTGGCTGGACCAGGTGACGGCTACCCGGTAGCCCAGCGCCTCGCCCAGCGTGCGCACGGCTTCACTGTCGATTTCGACGTGCGCTTCTTCGTGCAGGCGCGCCTGCCACGCCGTTGCATCGCCGCCGGCGTGCAAGGCTTGCATGGCGGCCAGTTCGGGGGCGAGCCAACTATTGCCGAGGCCGGTAAGGCGCAAGCGCGCCGGCTGTTGTTGCAGGTGGCGCTGCAAGTCCCTCAGCGTGACGACGTCGCTGCCCACGGCCAGCTGGGGCAGCCGCGCCAGTGATTCCACCTGTCGCGGCGCCTTGTGCAATACCACGTCGTAGCGGTGCCGGCTCAACTCATTGCTGTAGCGCGCACGCTTGGTCTGGATGTCCACGGCCGCAAGGCCGTCCACCTGCTGCGGCAGTTGCGCGAAGTATTCGGGAGCGAGCAGCAGTTCTTTTTCAGCCAGCAAGGTCTGTTCGATTCGGCGCCGCACGCTTGCCGCGTCTGCGTCGGCATCTGCCTGCTGGATCTGTACCGTGCTGGCGAAGCAGCGATGCAGGTGCAGGTTGCGCACGTCGCCCAGGAAGATCGCACCGCCCGGCGCCAGCAGCGTAAAGGCCTGGCGCAACACGTCCGTGAGGTAGTCGGCGCTGGGGAAATATTGCAGCACCGAGTTGAGCACGATCGCATCGAAGTGACCGGCAGGCAGGCCGTCCATGACGTGGGCCGGCTGTGCGTTGAGACGCACGCGTGCAGCGATTTCCGGCTGCGTGCGCAAGCGGCCGCGCAACAGTTCGATGGTGGAGCGGGACAAGTCCGTACCCCAGTAACTGTCGCAATGCGGCGCCACCTTGGCCAGGATCAGGCCGCTGCCGACGCCGATTTCCAGTACGGTGCGCGGCTTGAGCGCGAGAATGCGCTCCACCGCCGCCGCGCGCCACGCCTGCATGTCGGCCAACGGCAGAGGCTGGCCGTCGTAGCTGCTGTTCCAGCCACCGAAGTCGTCGCCGAAGCCGGTGTCTTGGCCGGCTTGCTGTTCCTGGTCCTCGCCATGCAGCTTCTCGTAAATGGTCTGCCATTCGCCGACCTGGCGCTGCTCCTGCGAGGTGTCGCGAGCCTTGCTGGCGTCGCGATCCAGTACCACGTAGCCGACCAGTTGCTTGTGCCCGGGTACATCCTCGCGAGCAATCACGGCAGCCTGCGCCACGGCCGGATGCCGTTGCAGCGCAGCCTCGATTTCGCCGGGTTCGATGCGGAAGCCGCGGATCTTCAGCTGGGTATCGACGCGGCCCAGGTAGTCGAGCTGCCCATCGTTGCGCCAGCGCGCCAGGTCGCCCGAGCGATACATGCGCGTGCCGGGCTGGAATGGATTGGCGACGAAGCGTTCGGCAGTAAGTGCCGCACGTCCCACGTAGCCACGCGCCAGGCCGGTGCCGGCAATGTACAACTCGCCCGGCACGCCGGCGGGGACCGGCTGCAGCTGTTCGTCGAGCACATACAGGCGCGCGTTGTGGATCGGCCGGCCGATCGGTGCCACCTGTTCGCCTTCCAACGCTTCGCTCATCGAAGCGCACACGGTGGTTTCGGTGGGACCGTAGGCGTTGATCAGGCAGCGTCCGCGCGACCACGCATCCACCAGATGCGGCGCGCACGCTTCGCCGGCGATCACCAGGTGAGTGATGCCGGGCAGGGCTTCGGGTGCCATCACGCTCAGCGCGGAAGGCGGCAAGGTAACGTGGGTGATGCGCTGCTTCGCGGCCAGTTCGATCAAGGCATCGCCCGGCATCAGTGCTTCCTTCGGCGCCATCACCAGCGCGGCGCCGGAAAGCAATGCCATGCAGCATTCGGAGAACGCAGCATCGAAGCTCAACGAGGCAAATTGCAGCACGCGGCTATGCGGCTGCACGCCGAAGCGTTCGATCTGGCCACTGGCGAGGCTGGCAACGCCGGCATGCGTGACCATCACGCCCTTGGGGCGTCCGGTGGAACCGGAGGTATAGATCACATAGGCGGCATGCCCCGTACGCAGTGGCCGGCGGCGTTCCGACTGCTGCAGATCGGCGGGGGCTTGCGCCGCCAGCCATTGCACGCT
The DNA here is from genome assembly GCF_016904945.1 of Dyella mobilis. Taxonomy (GTDB): domain Bacteria; phylum Pseudomonadota; class Gammaproteobacteria; order Xanthomonadales; family Rhodanobacteraceae; genus Dyella_B; species Dyella_B mobilis. Next base: position 30,906 of record NZ_JADIKF010000040.1, on the reverse strand, counting down.
GTCCGCGGCGTCCAGCAACAGCGTCGGAATGTCCTGCACCGGCAGTTGCGCCAGCGTATCGACGTCGGTGAGCAGCAGTGCCGGGCATGCATCGTTGAGCATGTAGGCCAGTCGTTCGGCTGGGTAGGCCGGGTCCAGCGGTACATAGGCCGCGCCGGCTTTGAGAATGCCGAGCATCGCGACCGGCATGGCCAGCGAACGCGGCACCGCCAGCGCAATGCGGTCTTCCGGGCCGATGCCGCGTGCGATCAGTGCACGCGCCAGCCGGTTGGCACGCGCATTGAGCTGGGCATAGCTCAATGTTTCATCGCCGCACGCGGCGGCCGTGGCATCCGGGGTGGCGGCGACTTGCCGTTCGAACAACACGGGCAGGGTGGCTTCGGCGACGTCGCGTGCGCTGACGCTCCACACCAGCAGCTGGCGGTGTTCGTGGGTGTCGAGCAGGTCGATATCGCCGATGCGCGTGTCCGGTGCGACGGTCACCGCGTCGAGTAGGGCGATCCAGCGGCGCAGCAGGGTTTCCACCGTCTCGGCATCGAACAGATCGGTCGCGTATTCGACGAAGCCCTTCAAGCCCTGCGGCGTGCCATCGTCGTCGGTTGCCTCGACAATATTGAACAAGAGATCCAGCTTGGCGGTAAGGAAATCCGCCGGCTCCACCGACAACTGCAGGCCCGGTAGTTCCAGTTTTGCCTGCGCGGCGTTCTGCAGCACGATGCCGACCTGGAACAGCGGATGGTGCGAGGTGGAGCGTGCCGGATTGAGCAGTTCCACCAGCCGTTCGAACGGCGCGTCCTGATGCGCGTAGGCGGCTAATGCGGTTTCGCGCACCTGCTGCAGCAACTGCGAGAAGCGCGGATTGCCGGCGGTGTCGGTGCGCAGCACCAGGGTGTTGACGAAGAAGCCGATCAGTTCGTCCAGTGCCTGGTCGGTACGGCCGGCTATGGCGCCGCCGATGGCGATGTCGTGGCCCGCGCCAAGACGGGTGAGCAAGGCGGCGAGGCCGGCGTGCAGCAGCATGAACAGGGTGCCTTGCTGCTGCTTCGCCAGGCGCAGCAGGCGTCCATGCAAGTCCGCATCGAGCTGCAATGCCACCTGTTTGCCGCGATGGGTGGACACTGCCGGACGCGGGCGATCGGTCGGCAGGGCGATGCATTCTGGCAGATCGCGCAGCGCCTGCTTCCAGTAGTTGAACTGCGTGCTGAGCAGACTCTGCGGATCGTCCTCGCGGCCCAGCAGTTCGTGTTGCCACAACGTGTAGTCGGCATATTGAACCGGAAGGGATGGCCACTCGGGAGCCTGGCCGGCGAGCCGTGCGCCGTAGGCTCGTGCCACGTCGCGCGCCATCGGCGCGAACGAGCCGCCATCGCCGGCGATGTGGTGCAACACCAGCATCAGTACGTGTTCCTGCTCGTTGAGCCGGAACAGGCGTGCACGCAGTGGCGTCTCCCGTGCCAGGTCGAAGCCGTGGCCGGCTGCTTCAGCCAGCACGTCCGCCAAGGCGTCGGCGTCGACCGGTTCGGCGGCGAGCGAGAGATCTACCGCGTGCATGTCGAGAATCCGTTGCTCGGGGACGCCGTCCACCGCAGCGAACACAGTGCGCAGACTTTCGTGCCGGCCGATCACGTCGCGCAGCGCCTGCTCGAGGCTCTGCGCGTCCAGCGTCCCGGACAGGCGCAGCGGCATCGGAATGTTGTAGGTGGCGCTGCGTCCCTCGAATTGCTGGATAAACCACAACCGCCGTTGTGCATGCGACAGCGGCAACGACGCGGGGCGCTCGCGCCGGCGCAAAGCGGGGCGCAACGCATTGCGCGCAAGACGCGGCGACAGTTGCGCCACGGTAGGTGCCTCGAACAGTGTGCGGATGGCCACCTCTACGCTCAGCCGTGCGCGGATGCGGCTGACCAGACGGGTCGCCAGTAGCGAATGGCCGCCCAGTTCGAAGAAGCTGTCGTCGGTGCCGACCTGCGGCAGGCCCAGCACGTCGGCGAATAGCGCACACAGCACGGCTTCCTGCGCGTTGCGTGGTTCGCGCGTGACACGTTCGGCCAGTTCCGGCGCGGGCAGCGCTTTGCGGTCCAGCTTGCCGTTGGGCGTCAGCGGGAGTGCAGCCAGCGATACGAAGGCTGCCGGCAACATGTAGTCGGGCAGGCGCTGGGCGAGTTGCATGCGCAACGCGGCAACGTCGATGGCTTCGCCAGTCAGGTAGGCGACCAGTTGCGGCTGGCCGGCACGGTCCTCGCGTACCAGCACGGCATTGCGCGGATGGCCCAAGGCGGCGAGCGCGGTTTCGATTTCGCCGAGTTCGATGCGGAAGCCGCGCAGCTTCACCTGGTTGTCGACACGCCCGAGGTAGTGCAGCTGGCCGTCGGCGCGTCGACGTGCAAGATCGCCGGTGCGATACATGCGCGCAGCGCATTCGAACGGATTGGCCACGAAGCGCTCGGCGCTGAGCGCGGCGCGGTGCAGATAACCGCGGGCCAGACCCTCGCCGGCAAGGTAAAGCTCTCCGGGAACGCCGACGGGTACCGGTTGCAAGCCACGGTCGAGCAGGTAGGTGCGGGTATTGTCCAGCGGGGTGCCGATAGTGACCGGCATCGACGGCTCGATGCGCGAGATCAGCGACCACACCGTGGTTTCGGTGGGTCCATATACGTTCCACAACTGCGCGCCGCGGTTGCAGAGATAGGCGGCCAGGTCGGCGGGCAGCGCTTCGCCGCCGCACAGCAAACGTAGCGAGGGCGTCGGGTTCCAGCCGCATGCGCGCAGCATCTGCCAGGTGGCGGGTGTGGCCTGGATCACGTCCGGCGCCGTTTGTTCGATACAGGCGCGCAGGCGATCGGCGTCGATGGAGACATCGCGCGGCAGCATTTGCACGCAGGCGCCGCGTATCAACGGCAGGTACAGCTCCAGGCCGGCGATATCGAACGAGATCGGGGTCAGGGCCAGCACGCGTTCGCCCGCAGCAAGTCCGGGCGTGCGCACCATTGCTTGCAGGAAGTTGTCCAGCGCGCGGTGTTCGACCATCACACCTTTGGGTCGGCCGGTGGAGCCGGAGGTGTAGATCACGTACGCGGGATGCTGCGGGTGCAGCGGTTGGCGGCGCTCGTCGTCGCGCGGGTCGTGCGCGGCAGCGGCGGCGATGGCCTCCTGCCACGTCGGGGTGTCAATCACGAAACGACGCTGGATGGCCGACGACGACCCTTGTTCCAGCAAGGCGGCTTGCGCGGTGGTGGCTATCAGCGCGGCCGGGCGAGCGTCTTCCAGCATGTAGTGCAGGCGCTGCGGCGGATAGTCCGGATCCAGCGGCAAGTAGGCAGCGCCGGCCTTCATCACGCCAAGCAGCGCCACCAGCAGTTCCGACGAACGGGGCAGGGCGATGGCGACGATGTCTTCGGTGCCGATGCCGGCTGTGATCAACACGTGCGCAAAGCGATTGGCGCGTTCGTTCAATTGCGCGTAAGTGAGATGCTGCTGTTCGAACAGCAAGGCCGGCTCGTCGGGATAGGCCGCCGTCTGTTCCTCGAAGCGTTGCGGAAGGGTGAGCCCGGACAGCGGATAGGCGGTATCGTTGCAGGCGTGCAACAGCTGTTCGCGCTCGGCCGTGGTGAGCACGTCGATGTGTGCCAACGGCTGTTCCGGATCGGCAGCCACGGCTTCGAGCAGGCGCAGCATTCGCGCAGCCAATGCTTCCACCGTGGTGCGATCGAACAGATCGGTGGCGTAGCCGACGTTGCCGTCGATGCCGGCGGCGCTGCCGTCTGCACCGCGGCGCTCCACGAAATCGAGGTTGAGGTCGAACTTCGCGATGGACAGGTCCAGGCGATGTTCGCCGGCTTCCATGCCGTGCAGGTGCAACTGCGGCGTGTCGGTGTTGTGCAATGCGAACAGCACCTGGAACAGCGGGTGGTGCGCCAGCGACCGGGCGGGGTTGATCGCTTCCACCAGTTGCTCGAACGGCAGGTCCTGCTGTGCATACGCCTGCAGGTTGTTCTCCTGCACACGTGCCAGCATTTGGTTGAAACTGGGTCGACCGGACAGGTCAGTACGCAGCACCAGGGTGTTGAGGAACAGGCCGACCATGCCGTCGAGCGCCTGGTCGCTGCGACCGGCCACCGGCGTACCCAGCACGATGTCGTCGCCGGCGCCCAGGCGGTTGAGCAAGGCGGCCAAGGCTGCATGCAGCACGGCGTGAAGCGTGGCTTGCCTCGTGTTGGCCAGTTCCAGCAAGCGCCGATGCAAGGCGGCCGGTATGTGCAGTGCGATGCTGTCGCCGCAATGGCTGGCGACGGCGGGGCGCGGGCGATCACTCGGTAGCGCCATTTGTTCCGGCGCACCGTCCAGTCGCTGCTTCCAATAGGCGATCTGGGCGGCGGCGAGGCTGTGCGGGTCGGTTTCGTCACCCAGCAATTGGCGTTGCCACAGTGTGTAGTCGACGTATTGCAGCGGTGCATCCGGCCAGCTTGGTGCGCGGCCGTCGCAACGCGCGGCATACGCACGTGACAGATCGTGCAGCAACGGTGCCAGCGAGGCGCCGTCGGCGGCGACGTGATGCAGCAGCAACAGCAGGACGTGTTCGTCGCCACCGAGCCGGAACGTAGTGGCGCGCAGCGGCAGTTCTCGGGTCAGGTCGAACGGATGTTGGGCTGCCCGATGCAAAGCTGCATCCAAGGTGGCCGGCGTTACGTCGTGATGGACCAGCGTGACGGCTGAATCTTCCGCAGCCAGTACGTGTTGTACCGGCTGCGCAGGAGACGAGAAGACAGTACGCAGGCTTTCGTGACGCACTACGACGTCATGCAGGGCGGCGTGGAGCGCCTCACGGTCGAGCTTGCCGTGTAGGTGTGCCGCGACCGGAATGTTGTAGGTGGCGTTGGGACCCTCCAGCTGTTGCAGGAACAACAAGCGATGCTGGGCGAAGGAGAGCGGCAGCGCTTCCGGCCGCGGCATTTTCTGCAAGGCTGGACGCGTGGCCGCTGCGCTGCCAAGTCGCGGCGCCAAATGCGCCACGCTGCGCGTTTCGAACAGGGTGCGCAATGGCAGCTCGACGCCGAGCTGCACACGGATGCGTCCGGCGAGGCGCACGGCCAGCAGGGAATGGCCGCCGCAGGCAAAGAAGTCGTCGTCGATGCCGACCCGCGGCAGGCCGAGCACGTCGGCGAACAACTTGCACAGCAGCGCTTCCTGCGCATTGCGCGGTTCGCGCGTGGACTGCGCTGCGAAATCCGGGGCGGGCAGGGCCTTGCGATCAAGCTTGCCGTTGAGGCTGAGCGGCAATGCGGCCATGGCTACGAAAGCGGCGGGCAGCATGTAGTCGGGCAGGTGGGCGGCCAGCGAGCTGCGCAGGGTGTCGGCATCCAGCTGTTCGGCGACCACGTAGGCCACCAGTTGCATCTCCCCGCGCGGGTCGTTGCGCGCAATCACCACATTCTGTGCATGACCGAGTCGCGCCAGCGCCGCTTCGATCTCGCCCAGCTCGATGCGCAGGCCGCGCAGTTTTACCTGGTGGTCGATACGGCCCTGGTATTCCAACTGGCCGTCGCTGCGCCATCGCGCCAGATCGCCGGTGCGGTACATGCGCTGGCCGGCATCGAATGGATTGGCCACGAAGCGCTCAGCGCTTAGGCCCGGGCGATGCAGATAGCCACGCGCCAGGCCGATCCCGGCCAAATACAGCTCGCCGGTAGCGCCGGGCGGCAATGGACGCAATGCCGCGTCGAGCACGTAAGTGCGGATGTTCCAGATCGGTGCGCCGATCGGCACGCTTGCGCCCCGTTCGTCATCGCGGCAGGCCCAGGCGGTGACGTCTACCGCTGCCTCGGTGGGGCCGTAGAGATTGTGCAAGGGACGGTCGAGCACATCGCGTACGCGCTCGCGCAGCACGCCCGGCAGGGCTTCGCCGCTGCACAGAATGCGGCGCAGGCTGGTGCATTGCGCACTGGCCGGGTCGTGCAGGAAAGCTTCCAGCATCGACGGCACGAAGTGCGCGGTGGTGATGTTCTGCCGTTGGATCAGCGCTGCCAGATAGGCCGGATCGCGATGGCCTTCGGGCCGTGCCAGCACCAGGCGCGCGCCTTGCAGCAGCGGCCAGAAGAATTCCCACACCGATACGTCGAAGCTGGACGGCGTCTTCTGCAGCACGGCGTCGTCGGCCTGCAAGCCGTAGGCATGCTGCATCCACTGCAGGCGATTGACGATGCCCTGGTGCGTATTGGGCACACCCTTGGGCCTGCCGGTGGAACCGGAGGTGTAGATCACATAGGCGGGATGCAGGGCGTGCAGCGGGCGCGTCCGCTCGGCATCGCTCGGATTGTGATCGCGGCTGGCGTCGAGCCGCGCCTGCGTGCGGGCATCGTCCAGATGCAGCAGTGCCGCATCGGAGGGCAGCGCCGCTTGTACGTCGCTGCGCGTAAGCACGGTGGCGGGACGCGCATCCTCGAGCATGAAGGCAAGACGCTCGGGCGGATAATCGGTATCCAGCGGCAGGTAGGCTGCACCGCTCTTGAGCACGGCCAGCAGGGCGACGATCAGGTCCAGCGAGCGCGGCAGGGCAATGCCGACGATGCTTTCCGGGCCGGCGCCATCGGCCATCAGCAAATGCGCCAGGCGGTTGGCGCGCCGGTTGAGTTCGGCATAGCTCAGCGTGACGTCTTCGAATGCCGCCGCAACGGCATCGGGCGTGCGTGCCGCCTGCTGCTCGATCAACGCGGAAAGCGTGGCATCGCTGATTGCGTGCGCGGTGGCGTTCCAGGCGCGCCATTGCTCGTGCTCGCTGCGGCTGAGCAGATCCAGTTGCGCGACCGGCTTGGACAGGTCTACCGACAGCGCTTCGAGAATGCGCCCGTAGCGTTCGGCCAAGGCCTGGATCTGCGCAGTCGCGAACGCGTCGGGCTGATAGCCGATGCGCAACTGCAGCCGTTCGCCGGGAACGAAAACCAGGCTCAGCGGATAGTGCGAAACGTCGCCGCCGTGATGGTCGGCCATCGCCACGCGCAAACCGGCCTGCTCGTCCAATACGCGCCGGTCGGCGGGGTCGAAGGGGTAGTTCTCGAACACCAGCAGGGTATCGAACAGTTCGCGCTGACCGCTGAGCTGCAAGATCTCGCTGAGGCCAAGATGCTGGGCACGGATCAGCGTCGCTTGCGCATCCTGCAGCTCGGCCAGCAGTTCGCGCAGGGATTGGCGCGGATCGATGCGCAAGCGCAATGGCACGGTATTGATGAACAGGCCGACCATGCGCTCGACGCCGGCCAGTTCCGGCGGTCGGCCCGAAACGGTAATACCGAAGCAGGTGTCGTCGCGGCCGGTGGCCTGGTTGAGCAGTAGCGCCCATGCCGCCTGCAGCAAGGTGTTGACGGTAAAGCCGTGGCGGCGCGCCTGCGCATCCAGGGCCTGGGTAAGGTCGGTCGAAAAAACGTGCTGATGAAGTTGCGGTACGCCTGGCGCAGTGTGTTGCGCGGCTAGCAGGCATGGCTGGTCCACGCCCTCCAGCGATTGTCGCCACAGCTCGCGCATCGCCTCGCGATCCTGGTCGGCGAGCCAGTCAAGGTAATCGCGGTAGGGACGTACGTAAGGCAGTGCCCGGTCGTTGCCGGCGTGGTAGATGGCGAACAATTCCGGCAACAGAATCGGCATCGACCAGCCATCGAGCAGTACGTGATGGTGGGTGAACAGCAGCCGGTAATCCTGTGGCGACAAGCGGATCAAGGTGAAGCGCAGCGACAAGCGGGCTGGATCGAAGCGGCGTTGCCGGTCTTCCTGCACGCGGCGCTGCAGGGCTTCTTCGCGATCGTGCCTGGGCAGGTCGGCCAGATCGATGAATTGCCAGGCATTCGGCACGTCGCGTGGAATCAGTTGCAGCGTCGGTTGCCCATCTGCCTGTTGCACGAACGCGGCACAAAGCTGCGGATGACGCGCAAGCAAAGCGTGCGCTGCCCGTTGCAGGGCGTCCGGCTGCCACGGGCCTTCCAGTGCGAACACCATCTGGGTGAGATAGGCGTCTGCGGCGTCGTGATCGTAGAGCGCGTGGAACAGCAATCCTTCTTGCAAGGGCGACAGTGGCAATATGTCGGCCAAGGGATGAGTGCGCTCCAGTTGCTCGATGGCGGCCTGGTCCAGTGTCACCAGCGGCAGGTCGCTCGGCGTGAGGCCGCCGGCATCCGGCTGCTCTACGTGCAACAGCATCGCGTGCAATGCGGCAAACCATTGGCGGCCGAGTGCCTCGATGTCCACGGCGTTGAACAACTCGCCGGCATAACTCCATTCGGCGGCAAGTTCCGGGCCGCCGTCGCGATCGAGCACGGCGGCATCCAGCGTGATGGCGTGGGAAAGCGCGCGCCGGGGGTCGTCGCCGCCACCCAGTTCCTGCAAGCCGTTGTCGCCGTCCAAGGTGAAGCGGCCAAGATAGTTGAAGGCGACTTGCGCCGGCGGCAGTGCGCTCAGCGCGGCACGTCCGTTTTCATTCAAATGGCGCAGCAGGCCATAGCCCAGGCCATGGTCCGCAATGGCATGCAACTGTTCCTTGATGCGCTTGAGCGCGCGCCCCAGATCGCTGCCGCCCTGCAAGGCCTGGTCAAGGTCGATGCTGCCTGGGTCCAGCGCAACCGGATACAGGCTGGTAAACCAGCCGACCGTGCGCGAAAGATCGATGCCGTCGAACACATCCTCGCGGCCGTGGCCTTCCAGTTCGAAGCGCACCGCCAGGCTCGTCTCGGTCGTGCGCTCGCTACGCCACTTTGCCAGCGCCAATGCGAATGCGGTCAGCAGGACGTCGTTGATGGTGGCATGGAAAGCGGTGGGTACGTTGCCGAGCAACTGCGCAGTGAGATCGGCCGGCCATTGCAAGCGCAACCGGCGAAGCGTGTGTACGGTGTCCCGCTTGGGATCGAGTGCGCGCATACCGAGTTGCGGATCGGGCGCGGCGGCGATGGCTTGCCACCGCGGCAACTCCTGTTGCCGCCGCGGCGCATTCGCTTCCTGCTGCAACAGTTGGGCCCAGCGGCGCAATGACGTGCCGGGAGGATCGAGTGCAGGCGCCTGCTGCTGCGCGATGGCATGCCAGGCTGCCTGCAGATCGGGCAGCAGGATGCGCCAGGACACGCCGTCCACGGCAAGGTGATGCGCGATCAGCACCAGGCAACCGGCCTGGTGCGCGCCGCAGTCGCCCCACACCGCCTGCAGCAGGATGCCGTTGTGCGGGTCCAGCCGGGTCACGGCATCGGCAACAGCCAGGTTCAGGCGATGCCTGCGCTCAACGTCGCTGGCGTCGAGCAGATCGATGCGGGCGAGACAATCCTTGGCGACGACGGTTCCGCTGGGCGCGATCACGGCCAGCGAATGGCCGTCCCGTTCGATCAACCGCAGGCGCAAGGCGTCGTGGCGGTCGAGCAGCGCTTGCAGCGCAGCGCCCATATTTTGCTGCGTCATGCCTGCCGGGGCTGCGAGCTGCTGCGATTGATGCAAACGTGCAAGCGGGCCTCCGTGTTCGACAAAGGCGCGCATGATCGGCAGCAGCGGCAGCTCGCCGATGGCGTCGTCGCTCTTCGCCGCAGGCGCCTCGGCCGGGGCGTCGGTGTGTGCGGCCAGTGCTTCGATCTGCGGATGCTTGAATACGTCGCGCGGCGCGATCAGCAGGCCGCGCTTGCGTGCGCGGCTGACCAGACGGATGGCGCTGATGCTGTCGCCACCCAGTTCGAAGAAGCTGGCATCGATGCCCACTTCCTCGAGGCTTAGCACCTCGGCGAACAGCTCGCACAGGATGCGCTCCTGTTTGGTGCGCGGCGCGCGCGTGGTGCCGGCGTTGAAGTCCGGTGCTGGCAGCGCCTTGCGGTCGACCTTGCCGTTGCCGGTGAGCGGCAGCGCATTCAGCTGGACGAAGGCGCTCGGCAGCATGTAGTCGGGCAGGCGTTCGGCCAATTGCGTGCGCAAAGCGGCGATATCGACGGCTTCGCCGGCCACATAGGCCACCAATTGTTTTTGTCCGGCACGATCTTCGCGCACGATCACGGCGTTGCCCGGGAAGCCCAACTGGGTCAGCGCCGCTTCGATTTCGCCGAGCTCGATACGGTAGCCGCGGATCTTGACCTGGGTGTCGACGCGACCGAGATAGTCCAGTCGTCCATCGGCCCGCCAGCGCGCCAGGTCGCCGGTGCGATACATGCGTTCGCCCTGCGCAAAAGGATGCGCCACGAAGCGCTCGGCGCTGAGCCCCGGGCGGTGCAGGTAGCCGCGCGCCAGTCCGTCGCCCGCGATATACAGCTCTCCGGCGACACCGACCGGTTGCGGTTGCAGGCGGTCGTCCAGCACGTAGAGCTGCGTGTTCCAGATCGGCCGGCCAATGGAGATGCTGGCCGTGCCGCGCACGTCCTCGGCAACCTCGTGCGTGCAGCAGCCCACGGTGGCTTCGGTGGGGCCGTATTCGTTGATCAGGCGCACCTGCGGGTGCCTGCTTTGCCAGAATGCGAGGTCGGCGGGCAGCAAGGCTTCGCCGCCCAGCAACAGCGTTTCGGCGGGAGCCTGCCTTGCATCGAGACTGGCGTTGAGCAGTTTCAAGTGTGCCGGCGTGAGCTTCAGCAGCTCGTAGCCGCCAGGCGGCGCCGTGTCGAGCAAGGCGCCAAAGTCGTTGCCGACATTGAGCAGATGCAGCGGTTGTCCCGCCAGCAAGGGGCCGAACAGGGTCGTTACGCTGCCGTCGAAGCTGGTCGATAGAGTGGTGGCGGAACCGTTGCCGTTGACGCGGAAATATTCGTGCTGGCACCACGCGAAGTAATGTGCGAGCGAACGATGCGCCACCAGCACGCCCTTGGGCTTGCCGGTGGAACCGGAGGTGTAGATCACATAGGCCGGATGCAACAGGTGCAAGGGGCGTGAGCGGTCGTGATCGGTGGGATTGTCGTGGCGTTGCTGCGCCAGTTGTTGCAGGGTGTCGGCTTGGTCGAGCAGACACGTCGGCGTTTGTGTCGGCAATGCGGTGGTGTGTGCGGTGCGTGTGATGACGCACACCGGCTTGGCGTCGTCGAGCATCAACGCCAGACGCTCCGGCGGATAGCTGACGTCCAGCGGCAGATAGGCCGCGCCGGCCTTGAGTACGGCGAGCAGGGCGACGAGCAGATCGAGAGACGGCGGCAGGGCGACAGCCACTGCTGTTTCGGGGCCGGCGCCGGCCTCGATCAGCCAGTGGGCCAGCCGGTTGGCGCGTTCATTGAGCTGGCTGAAGTCCAGCTCGGCAGATTCGTCGCGCGCGGCAACAGCGCCAGGAGTATGTGCCACCTGCGCCTCGAACAGCGCAGGAAGAGTCGCTTGCTGCACCGGGTGCGCGGTGTCGTTCCAATCGTGCAGCAACTGGCGGCGCTCAGCTTCATCGAGCAACGGCAGGCGGCTGATCGGCTGGCATGCATTCTCCGTCACCGCGTGCAGCACGCGTTGGAAGCGTTGCGCCAAGGCTTGCACGGTGTTTTCGTCGAACAGGTCGGTGGCGTATTCCACGAAGCCGCGCAGACCGCAGGGGCGTCCGTTTTCATCCTCGTGCTCGGCCAGCTCCACACTGAGGTCGAACTTGGCGGTTGGCATGTCGAACAGTTGCTCGCTGCAGCGCAAACCTGGCAGGCGCAGCGATTTGCCCGCGGCTTTCTGCAACACCAGCATCACCTGGTAGAGCGGATGATGCGACAGCGAGCGGTCGGGACGCAGCGCCTCCACCAGTTGCTCGAAGGGCAGATCCTGATGCTCGTAAGCAGCCAGATCGGTGTGGCGCACGCGCGCGAGCAGTTCGTCGAAGCCCGGGTCGCCCGAAGTATCGGTACGCAATACCAGGGTATTGAGGAAAAAGCCGACCAGCCGGTCCAGCGACGGTTCGCTACGCCCGGCGACCGAGCTGCCGATGGGAATGTCGGTGCCCGCGCCAAGCCGCGTGAGTAGGGCTGCCAGTGCAGCATGCAGCAGCATGAACAGCGTGCAATCGTGTTGCTGTGCCAGTGCAAGCAGTCGACCGTGCAGCTCGGCATCGATATCCAGCAACAGATGCTGCCCGCGATAAGTCATGGCAGCGGGGCGTGGACGGTCGTGCGGAAGGCTCAGCTGATCGGGCAGGTCGGCCAGCGCCTGTCGCCAATAGCCAAGCTCGCGCGCATGCAGGCTGGCGGGATCGGCGGCCTGGCCCAGCAGCTCGCGTTGCCACAAGGTGTAGTCGGCGTATTGCAGCGGCAGCGGTGCCCAGGTGGGCTCCTCGCTCGCCATGCGTGCGGTGTAGGCATGGGCCAGGTCGTCGGCCAACGGGATCAGCGAGGAACCGTCGCCGGCAATGTGATGCAGAAGCAGCAGCAGGACGTGCTGTTCTTCATTGACACGGAACAGCGTGGCGCGCAACGGCAGTTCGCGGCTGAGATCGAAGGCGTGCATCACTGCCGTGTTCAATGCAAACGGCAGCTGCGACGGCTGCACCTCGACCACGGCAAGTTCCAGTACGGCCTGGTCCAGCACCTGCTGGCAGGGCGTATCGCCAGCGGGGATAACGGTGCGCAGGCTTTCGTGCCGCTGGAGCACGTCCCTCAGCGCCGCTTGCAGCGCGGAAACCTGCAATGGGCCCTGCAATTGCGTGGCGAGCGGAATGTTGTAGGTGGCGCTGGGGCCCTCGAACTGATGCATGAACCACAGGCTGCGCTGCGCATAGGACAGTGGCAGCTGCGCCGGCCGCGGCCGTGCTGCCTGCAAGGCCGGGCGCGTCGCCTGTGCCTTGCGCAGTCTTGGTGCCAGCGCTGCGATGGTGCGCGCTTCGAAGATGTCGCGAATCGAGACGTCCGCGTGCAAGCGCGAGCGAATTTGCGAAATCAGGCGCAATGCCAGCAGCGAATGCCCGCCGAGCTCGAAGAAGTTGTCGTCGATGCCCACACGCTCCAGGCCAAGCACCTCGGCAAACAGTTGGGCCAATACCGATTCTTCCGGCGTGCGTGGTGCCCGCTGCGTCACCGGCTGGAACGACGGCGCCGGCAGCGCCTTGCGGTCGAGCTTGCCGTTGGCGTTCAGCGGCAGGGCATCCAGCGCCACGAAGGCGGCGGGAATCATGTAGTCGGGCAGGCGTTGCGCCAGTTGCGTGCGTAGCGTTGCGCTGTCCAGTTGCGATGCGACCACATAGGCCACCAACTGCATGGCACCGTCGCGATCGGTGCGCGCCACCACCACGTTGGGCGTATGCCCCAACTGCGCCAGCGCTGCTTCGATCTCGCCCAGTTCGATGCGCAGGCCGCGCAGCTTCACCTGATGGTCGGTGCGGCCCAGGTAGTCCAGCTGTCCGTCGCTGCGCCAGCGCGCCAGGTCGCCGGTGCGATACATCCGCGCGCCCTGTGCGAACGGGTTGGCGATAAAGCGCTCCGCACTCAAGCCCGGGCGACGCAGATAACCGCGCGCCAGGCCGGTACCGGCCAGATACAGCTCGCCCGGCACGCCCGCCGGCACCGGTTGCAAGCGCGCATCCAGTACATAGGTCTGGGTGTTCCAGATCGGTGCGCCGATCGGCACGGCACTGCCGGCGGTTTCGTCGCGGCAGGTCCAGGCGGTGACGTCGATGGCCGCTTCGGTGGGACCGTAGAGATTGTGCAGCGGACGATCCAGTGTCGTGCGCACGCGTTCGCGCAAGGCGCCGGACAGCGCCTCGCCGCTGCACACGATGCGGCGGATGCTGGTGCAGCGTGCGCTGGCCGGATCATCCAGGAACGCTTCCAGCATCGAGGGCACGAAGTGCAGGGTGGTGACGCCTTGTGCTTGGATCAGCTCGGCCAGATAGGCCGGGTTGCGATGCCCGCCCGGCTGCGCCAGGACCAGCCGCGCACCGTGCAGCAGCGGCCAGAAGAACTCCCATACCGAGACGTCGAAGCTGAAGGGTGTCTTCTGCACCACTACGTCGTCGGTTTGAAGGCCGTAGGCGTGCTGCATCCAGGCCAGGCGGTTGACCAGGCCGGCGTGGGTATTGGGCGCCCCCTTGGGCGTACCGGTGGAGCCGGAGGTATAGATCACATAAGCCGGATGCAACGGTGCGAGTGCCGGCGCCGGGTTGGTGTCTGCGGCCGCCGCCAGCATCACGCGCACGGCGGTGTCGTCCAGGTGCCAGCACGGCACGTCGCTGGTGGGAAGGTCGATATCGCTGCGTGAAATCACGCGTCGCGGCTGTGCATCGGCGAGCATGAAGGCGAGGCGTTCGGCCGGGTAATCGCTATCGAGCGGCAAATAGGCGGCACCGACTTTCAACACAGCCAGCAGGGCGACGACCAAGTCCAGCGAACGGGGCAGGGCGATGGCGACGAGGCATTCGGGGCCGGCGCCGTCGGCGATCAGGGCATGGGCGAGGCGGTTGGCGCGAGTGTTGAGTTCGGCGTAGCTGAGCGATGCGTGTTCGAAGGTGGCGGCGATGGCGTCGGGCGTGCGTGCGACTTGTTGTTCGAACAGGGCGGGCACGGTGGCTGATGGCACCGTGTGCGCGGTGTCGTTCCAGCCGTGCAGCAGTCGCTGGCGTTCCGTCGTGTCGAGCAGGTCGATGTCGCCGATGGGGCGGGTCGGATCGGCAGCGGCCTGTTCGATAAAGTGCAACAGGCGTCGTGCGTGCTGGGCGGCGTCCGCTTCATCGTACAGTTGGCAGTTGGCATCCACGTGCAGTTCGCAACCGGGGGCGCCGATGCGTCCTTGCAAGGTGATCGCCAGGTCGTGTACCAGGCCGTTGTTCAGCGAATGAGAGGTGGCCGGAGCGCCGTCGAACTCGCAATCGTCTTCGAAACCCACGATATTGATGCGTGGCCCGAAGGTATGCGCGGCCGCCGATCCGCGCAGCTGCTGGATATCCTTGCCGCGAAAATGCTGATGCTTGAGGTGGCGCAGGATTTCGCTGCCGGTGCGGCGGGCGAGCTCGGCACAGTTGTCTTCGGGCGTCACGCCGAGGCCCAGCGGCAGCACGTTGGCGAGCATGGCGGGAATGTCGCGAGTTTCTTTGCTACGTGCGGCCACGGGGAAATCGAAGGTGCCGACGCGGCCATCGCTGACACGAAACAGGTATGCTGCGACCATCGCCGTCAGCAGCGGTGGCCACTTGCCGGCCACCTTTTCCGATGCAATCAGCTGTTCTGCCAATGCGGTGGGGAATGCAATGGTGTCGCGCCGGTATGCACTGCTGAAGCTTGGCGCGCGTCCGCTGACGCCCTCTGCATCGCCGAGGCGCTGCGTGTATTCGCGCCAATAGTTCCGATCGCTTTCGTAACGGGCGGATGCCCGGTACGTCAAGTCGCTTTCGAGCAAGGTGCTGATCGAGGCAGTCGGCGCCGGCGGAACCGCCTGGCTGCGCTTCAAGGCCGTATAGATCGCGGCGACGCGGCGCGTGGCGAACGGAATGCTGGCGCCGTCCATGACGATGTGGTGGTAGCGCTTGTACCAGAGGAAACGTTGCGGGCCGAGCTTGAACAGCGCGTAGTGGAACAGGCGCTCGCCAAGCAGGTCGTAGACGCGGCAGCCTTCATCGGCCATCGCAGCCTGCGCGGCGGCAAATGGGTTTTCCTCTTGCGACATATCGACGACGTCGAGCGAAAACGGCGCCGGTTCGGCCAGATACTGGCGCGGACCATCAGGGGTATCGACGAATCGTAGGCGCAGTGCCTCCGTTTCCGCCGTAAATAATTGCAGCGCCCGTTCGAAGCATGGGGCGTCCAGCGCATCCGGAATATCGATATAACCGCGGCTGTCGTACAGCGGATTGACGGGTTCGAGTTGTTGCGCAAACCACATTTCCAATTGCGGCGCAGTTAGTGCGTGCAGACGCTTGCTGGTGGTGTCCATAGGGATGACCCGGTAGGTGAGAGCAACAAGAACCCTGGCCGGTGCCGCGAGACGGCGCCGGAGCGATCGCTTCGGTTTGTAGGCCGGCTGCCGGCGCTAGCCGAGCCCTATGGGGACGAACGATGCGCTCGTTACGTCGGTGCCCTTGATGGTGACGAAGGTGTTCTGCATGGTCATCAATCCGCCTGAGTCGATGTTGCCAATTCGATCGCTTTAGCTTGAACACACACACGCTGGCGCCGCAGTCGGCACGTGGGCGACTGCGGCAAAGTGACGCTCGTCAGGTGCAGGCGCGCCGGGGAGCGCCTGGGCTTGCTACGTAAAACATCACTGCAAAGATCACTGCCGTTTTGAATTGCCACACCAGATAGTTTTGAAAAACAAATGTCGCGAATTAAAGAAACTGCAAAGATGGAAAGCTTTTCGTTTTATTGCGTCACGAAAGTGCAGTGCACGTGGACGCCCGCAATTTGCGAACCGAAGCATACGAATCGAATGTGAATTCCTTGTGTCTTGATCCGCACGAAGTGCATCGAATGCATCGTCATTGCACGCGATTGCACGTGAGCGAGTTGGCAACTCGAGAATTCTCGTGCGTATGGATTGATTGCGCTTTGATCGCGTGCGCGGCTGTCACGTGCATCGTGCATGCTGTGTCTCGACGAAATTTTCGCGTTTCGCATGCGTTGATATGTGATCGCAATACAAGCTTTAGTTCTTACGAGAAGGATTCGTGCAGGGCATGAAGAGCGAAAATATCTTGCGCCACTCTGGGTTCATGCGGCTGCTTGCAGGGTCTTCAGCGACGCTGTTGGGCGACCAGTTCACGATGATCGCGATCCCCTGGCTGGTGCTGCATCTCACGCACGACAGCATGGTGCTCGGCACGGTGATGGCGTGCGTCGGTTTTCCCCGCGTGGCGTTGTTGCTGGTGGCGGGTGTGCTGGTGGATCGCTATTCGCCGCGCGCGGCATTGATGGCTTCATCGTTGATCGGCGCGATCGTGCTCAGCGTATTCGGCACTTTGGTGCTGGCCCATGCGATGACCGTGCACTGGATGTATGTGTTCGCTGCGGTGATGGGCGTGGTGGGTTCGTTCACCATTCCTGCGCGTATGTCGATGCTGCCGCGACTGGTCGAGCCTGCCCAGCTGCAAGCGGCCAATTCAATGATGATGGCAGCGAGCCAGGGGTCGATCCTGATTGGGCCGATTCTCGCGGGCTTGTTGAGCGCCACGCAAAAAGGTCTGGGTGTTGCATTCCTGGTCGATGGCGTCTGCTTCTTGATTGCGGCGGTCACCGTTCCGCGCGTGCCGGCACACACTGCATCGGAGCCTGGTACGGAGGTGCGCCTGCTTACCTCGGTCTTCGACGGCATCAAGTGGTTGTGCAGCGATCGCACGTTGCGAACCTTGACTTGCTACTGGGCGATGGCGGCGCTGATTGCCAGCGGTCCGGTGCAGGTGGGCCTTCCCATTCTCGTGCAGCAACAATTGGGAATGGGCAGCGCGGTGTTCGGCGTACTGATTTCAGTGAACGGCTTCGGTCAGTTGGCCGGCGTAGCGCTCTCCGGTCTGCGCTTGCTGAAGGCGATTCCGCTCGGCATCGCGGTATGCATGATCGACCTGATTGCCGGCCTGGCGATGTTCGGCATGGGCGTGAATCACCTGCTTGCGGTGAGCGTGGCGCTGATGCTGACCCTCGGCATGGGCATGGGCTTCGTGCAGGTGAGTCTTTACACCTGGATCCAGAACCGCATTCCGAAGCAGATGCTTGGCCGCATCGTGAGCATTCTTACGCTGATCATGACCGGCGTGTCGCCGCTTTCGGCGTTGTTGACCGGCGTGCTTACGCATTACATCTCCATGCCGCAGCTGTTCGTGATCGGCGGCGGGTTGCTTTCGAGTCTTGCGCTGCTGTCGATGCTGATGAGCCGCACGATACGCAGCGTGCAAGCGGTTTCCTGATCATGAGGTCGGTGCCCGATGAGTGCCTATAAGAATCCGTGGTTCCAGGTGTGGTCTCCTTCGCCGTCGGCGCGGTTGAGGCTCTTCTGTTTTCCTTATGCGGGCGGCAGCGCCAGCGTGTTCCACGAGTGGCCGGCGGCGCTGTCGCGCGACATCGAAGTGGTGGCGCTGCAATATCCCGGCCGGGGGCATCGTTTCGGCGAGCCGTTGATTTCCAGCTGCGTCTCCATGGTGTCGGCGCTGTTGCCGAACATCGTGCCCTGGCTGGGCAAGCCTTATGCGTTCTTCGGGCACAGCAACGGCGGCCTGTTGAGTTTCGAGTTGGCGCAGACTCTGCAGCGTGCGGGCTATCCCGGCCCGGTGCATCATTTTCTGTCCGGCAAGTCGCCGGTGCATCGGCCGCGTCGGCGCGAAGCCTTGCATCCATTGCCTGACGATGCGTTCCTGGGGAAGGTGGCCGAGATGGGCGGCACGCCGCGCGAGTTCATCGAAGACCCGGAATTGATGCGCATCTTTCTGCCTATTCTGCGCGCCGATTTTGCCTTGAGCGAGACCTATACTTACGCCTGGAAAAATACGCGACTGCGCACCGACGCCAGCGTGCTGTATGGCCTGCAAGACGATGCCTATGCGGAAGGCGACCTGTCTGCATGGTCGGAGTTGATCGACGGCAAGCTCGATAGCGAGGCTTACGACGGCGATCATTTTTTCATCCACAGCCATCGTCAGGACGTGATGCGGTTTGTCAACGACACGCTGCAGTCGCGCCTGGCAAATGCTCGCGGCGAGCGGCGCTACGCCTGAATCCGGTCACTATCTGCGTTACGAGGGGATCATCATGAGCGAAGCCATCGCGGAACGCTTTTCGCTGTCTGCGCGCAGTCTTCAATTGATCGGCGGCATGCCGCTGCTGCTCGAAGTCGATGCGGAAGGGTTGGGTGCGGCTGACTGGGCGCGGCATCACCATGGTGCCATCCAGGCCATTCTCCAAGAGCGCGGCGCGGTGCTGCTGCGCGGTCTGGATTTGCCCGATGGTGCCGGCTTCGGCCAGGTATTGTCGGCTTTGTTTGGCGGCGAGCTGATCGAGTACGTATACCGCTCCACACCACGCACGGAAGTGCAGGGCCGCGTCTATACCGCGACGGAATATCCGGCTGGCGAAGTGATTCCGCAGCACAACGAAAATGCCTACGCGCGAAGTTGGCCGCTGCGCATCGGCTTTCTCTGCGTGCAGCCGGCCGAGCGGGGCGGGGAAACGCCGATAGGCAACAGTCGTGCGGTGTATCGGGCGATTCCTGCGGCGATCCGCGAAAAGTTCGAGCGAAAGGGCGTGATGTACGTACGCAACTATTCGCAGCTGGATCTGCCCTGGAGCGAGGTGTTCCAGACCGACGACCGCGGCGAAGTGGAGACCTATTGTCGAGACAACGAACTGGAGTGGGAGTGGTTGGACGACGATGGCCTGCGTACACGCCAGGTCAATCCGGCCACGGCGCTGCATCCGGTGACCGGCGAAACGCTGTGGTTCAATCAGGCGCATCTGTTCCACGTCTCCAATCTCGATCCGGAGGTGGCCGCGACCATGATCGAACTGTTTGGGGAGGAAAACCTGCCGCGCAACGCTTATTACGGTGACGGTTCGCCGATCGAGCCGGAGGCGCTGCAGGCCATTCGCGACATTTACCGGAGCACCAGGTTGGTGTTTCCCTGGCAGCGCAACGATCTGCTGCTGCTCGACAACATGCTGTTCACGCATGGCCGCGAATCGTATGGCGGCGCCCGCAAGGTGCTTACCGGCATGGCGTGCCCCAATCGCTGAGGGGTTCTTCAAGACGCCGGTGTCCGCCTGTCCATCGCAGTGTCCGCGGACACTGCGATGCGGTCGCCGTTCCTGCGCATGGCGCTGACGCGCAAGAGATTTTATCCTTCTGTCCGGGCTGGCACGTGATTTGCTGCGAGTCGGCTGTGGGGCTGGCGTTGTCCGTTACCGGAAGCGCCGCACCCAACGCGAGCCGCCTGCGGGATAGAAGGAGTGGGGATGTTCGGTTATTACGTGCAACTGGCGTTTCAGAGCCTGCGACGCAACAGGGTGCTCACCGCGCTGATGATATTGGCCATTGCCGTGGGCATCGGCGCCAGCATGACGACGCTTACGGTGATGCGCATTCTCTCCGGCGATCCGCTTCCGGGACGCAGCGCGCAAATCTTCTATCCGCAGGTGGATGCGAATCCCGACGTTACCAGCCACGGTCCTTACGATTTGCTCGATTACCGTTCCGCGATGGACCTCTGGTCGGCCCATCGCGCGGATCGGCAAGCGCTGGTTGCCGCAGGCGATGTCCACCTGGTGGCCCCGCATACCGACGTTCCGGCGCTGAAGCTGTCCATGCTGACGACAACGGCGGACTTCTTTTCGATGTTCAACGTGCCGTTCCAATACGGCCAGCCCTGGGGCGATGCGGAGGACGCGTCGCGGGCAAGGGTGGCGGTCATCTCCGACGATCTGAATAACAAGCTGTTTGCGGGCGCCAACAGCGTCGGTCGCACGATCCGCCTGCACGACAACGACGTGCGTATCATCGGCGTACTCAAGCCGTGGCGTCCGTCGCCGCTTTTCTATGACGTGGGCGGCGGCCGTTTTGCGGACGGCGATACGGGGGATTTCTACAGCAAGCCGCAGGACGTGATGGTTCCGTTTTCTACCGGGCAGGACATCAATCGCAATCACTTCGATATTTTCACCTGCTATCGTCTTTACGACGGGAAAAGCAACGAGCAGACCTCGCCTTGCGTGTGGGTGAGGTTGTGGGTGCAACTGGGCGATGCGTCCAAGGTTACGGCCTACCGGCGTTTCGTGGCCGATTATGCCGCCCAGCAGAAAGCGCTCGGACGGATCGGCCGTGCCGACGACACGCGCATGATGAACCTGATGCAATGGCTGGATTTCAACCACGTAGTGCCGGGCGACGTGCGCCTGGAAACGTGGCTGGCGCTCGCCTTCCTGATCATCTGCCTGTTCAATACGGTGGGCTTGTTGTTGGCGAAGTTCCTGCAGCGCGGTCCTGAAATAGGCGTTCGACGCGCGCTGGGGGCCTCACGTGCGGCGGTGTTCGCACAATGTCTGGTGGAATCGTCGGTGGTCGGTTTGCTGGGTGGCTTCGGCGGCTGGCTGCTCACGTTGCTGGGCTTGTGGATCGTGCGGCGACAACCGACAGCCTATGCGGACCTGGTGCACCTGGATCTGGCGATGTTCCTGGCGACCCTGGCGTTGTCCATGGCAGCCACGCTTTGCGCGGGCATTCTGCCGGCCTTCCGTGCCAGCCGCGTAACGCCGGCGCTGCAACTGAAAACCACCTGAGGATGTCTGCGATGCAGATTGCGCCGATACTTGCCGCCCTTCGCCGCCATCGTCTGGCCACGATGCTGATTGCCATGGAGATCGCGCTGGCCTGCGCGGTGTTGTGCAACGCCTGCTTCCTGATCGTCACCCGGCTCGATCAGATCCACATCCTCAGCGGGGTGGACGAAGCCTCGCTGGGCCAGATCCAGGTCGATTGCAGCAACGACTGCAATGAAGTCGATCTCAATGCCCGTCTGCTGTCGGCGATCGGCCAGGTCCCCGGCGTGCAATCGGTCAGCGTGATCAACCAGGTGCCGTTTGGCGAGCATGCCGGCACGGTCGGCATTACATTGGATCCGGAAGGCCACAAAGAAGGCGGCGTCGTCGATTTTTACCTCGGCGGACCAGGCAGCTTCAAGGCATTGGGATTGACGCTGCTGAAGGGTTCCGTGCCTGCGGCGGGCGACTATCAGGCCCTGGACGGTTTCGCTCCGGCCAATGCATCGGTCTGGGTGACTGCCGAATTGGCCGAGCATCTGTGGCCAGGCGAAGACCCGATGGGTCACGAATTCTGGGTGGATAAATTCCACTATCGTGTGGCCGGCGTGCTGCAGCATCTGGTGCGGCCCAACGGCGGCGAAGGCGGTCCGAGCACGCGCGGCTGGTCGGTATTCGTTCCCGCAGTGCCGGGCAAGGGGCTGTCAGGCAACTACCTGGTTCGCGCCCAGCCCGATCAATTGCAACGGGTGTTGCGCGATGCGCGCGACGCGGCGGTGAAAGCGGCCCCCGAAGCCGTGCTCGATCGCGAGCAGAGCCGGTCGGTCGGCGATCTGCGCAAATCCTATTCCGAGCAGGATGTGGCCATGACCGGCATTCTGGTCGGCGTGATCGGCGCGCTGTTGCTGGTGACTGCGCTGGGCATCGTGGGACTGGCCAGCTTCTGGGTGGCGCAACGGCGCAGGCAGATCGGCGTGCGTCGCGCCCTGGGTGCAACGCGGCGCGACATCTTGCATTACTTCCAGACCGAGAACTTCCTGATCGTCAGCATGGGCGTGGCGGTGGGCATGGTGCTCGCCTATGGATTGAATCTCTGGCTGATGCAGTCTTACGAATTGCCGCGCCTGCCCGTGTACTACCTGCCGGTGGGCGTGGTGGCGCTGTGGCTGCTGGGGCAGCTTGCCGTGCTTGCACCGGCGCTGCGCGCCGCGGCGGTGCCGCCGGTGGTTGCCACGCGAACCTGATGGATGTCAGCCTATGGGCTGGCATGAGCGCCTGGCAAGGGACTGACACTCGATGAATCAAGCCGCTGTTTCGGGGATCCGGCGCGATAGCCGCAATCTCTACATCGACGCGCTGCGCGGAATGTCGATCCTGCTGGTGATGCTGCTGCACTACAACCTGGCGTACCGGCTGGTATCCAGCCCGTTGCAGGAATGGATTCCCGTTTCGACGCTGCACGCGCTGTTTTACAACGGAAACTACGGCGTCGACATTTTCTTCGTCATCTCCGGCTTTCTGATCACCTCCAATATTCTGGTGCGCTACCAGACGCTGGCTGGCATCGATGCGATGCATTTCTACAAGCTGCGCTTTTTCCGGCTGTATCCGCTGGTGGTGATCGCGTTGGCGATCATCACCGCATTGGGATTGGCGGGGTTGTCCAATTTCGCCAACGCGAAGCACCACGTAAGCCTGGGCAACGGCTTCTTCGTCATCGCCGATCTTTCCGTGTTGACGTTCTGGCACAACATCCTCATGGAGAGCGTCGGCTACTTCAACTACGCCATGAACATCTACTGGTCGCTGTCAGTGGAAGAGGTGTTCTATCTGTTGTATCCCTTGTTGCTGTTGGTTGCGCGCCGCCGCTGGCAACTGGTGGTGCTGGCCTGCCTGGGGATGGTGGTTGCGCCGATTTACCGCCAGATCCACCGCGACGACGAGCTGTTCTATCTCTACGGCAATCTGGCATGCGTGGACATGCTCACCTACGGCTGTGTGGCGGCCATCGTGGCAAGCCGGCTGAAACTGGCCAAGGCTCCGGGAAACCTCGTCGCCGTGCTGGCCTGTGTGGCGATGGGCTGGGTCTATATGCGCGGCATCAGTGGCAACGAGGCGCTCGGCGGCACCTTCATGGGTATCGCTGCGGCAGCCTTTCTCGTCGCCGTTTCCGGTCTGTCGGCGGGCGGGTTGTTCCGTCGGGCGGCAGGGCCGCTCACCTGGCTCGGGGCGCACAGCTACGAGCTGTACCTGTTCCACATCGTGGTGTTGGGCATTGTGTATGACTGGATTCCGCGCGCGGACATGACGGTGGAACACAAACTGCCGATACTTGCGGCGTTTTTCGTCTTGTCGGCTGCATTGGCCTGGCTGGCGGCGCGATTCTGCGGAGATCCCTTGAATCGCTGGCTGCGCATGCGCTTCGTCAAAGGCGCGGCGGGTGCGCGTGGCGTAAAGAGCGTGCTATCCAGCGACGCGATCTGAGGACGCGTGCCGGTTTGGCACGTGTCCCCGGAATGCCTTGTTACGCTTCGGCGCCGGTCTCGGGCAATGCAAGCGTGTGATGGGTGTGGCGCACCTTGGCTTGCAGATAACGCAGGTTGTGTTTTCCGGAAAACAGCCCGGTGGGCTGGACTGCGGCCACCTCGATGCCCAGGGCCTGCAATTGCCGGCGCTTCTCCGGGTTGTTGGTGACCAGGGTGATGCGCGTAATGCCGAGTGCCTTGAGCATGTCGGCGGCAGCCGTGTAATCGCGTTCGTCATCGCCGTGGCCGAGTGCGCGATTGGCCTCGAACGTATCGTGGCCTTGTTCCTGCAGGCGATAGGCGTCCAGCTTGCCGTACAGGCCTATGCCGCGGCCTTCCTGCCGCATATAGAGGAGGTAGCCGCCTTCTTCGTGCAGGCGGCGCAGCGATTCCTGCAGTTGCGGGCCACAGTCGCAACGGGCGGAGCCGAATACGTCGCCGCTCATGCATTCGGAGTGGAGCCTGACCAGCGGCGCCTCGGCATCGGCGTTTCCGAAGCGCAGCGCCACGTGTTCCTTGCCGTCGGAGAGGCCATGGAAACTGTAAATGGTGCTGGCGGCTTCGCGGCCGTCGGCCAGATGGATCGGCAACTGCGCAGCGGTGCGCACGGATGGCACATCCTTGAGCGGAACGACTTGTGCGCATGAGGCGGTCATGATCGGCTTCTCTTCATGGGCGCGTAAGGCCCGGCAACCCGCCAACAGGTGGGGGCGGTTGCCATGATATCCAGGGTGAGGCGGGCTGAATCGGCTTCCTGGCGAAACAGTGAGTTCGCTTTTCGTCGGACGGGGCGCTCTACCAGGGAACCGTTCGCCCCAGATAGTCGAGATACTGCAGGCCGGGCTTGCCCTGCGTGCCAAGGAGTGTGCCGACCAGGTTGGGAATGCTGTCCTCGATGGTCAGCGGGGCGTCCGACCCGCCCATCTCGGTGCGGACCCAGCCCGGCGCCATCAGCGCCATGGCGCGCCGGCTTGCCTGGTGGCGTGCCGCGAAGCTGCGCATGAAGGTGTTGAGGGCGGCCTTGCTGCCGCGGTACACCTCTCGCATGCCCATGGTGTTGTTGGTGACGCTGCCTTGGCCGGAGGACATCACCCCGATGATGCCGTCGTCGGCGACCAGCGGGTGCAGCGCTTCCACCACCCGCAGCGGGCTCAGCGCGTTGGTCACCATGACGCGGGTGAATTCTTCCGTCGACACCTCGCCGACCGTTTCACTGGGATTGTTGGTGATGCCGGCATTGACGAACAGTACGTCGAATACCCTGTGGGCGAGGCGGGAGCGAAGCGCGGCGATCTGGTCCTGCTGCGTGATATCGAGATGTTCGATCTCGACGCGTTGCGGATAACGCTGCGACAGCTCGTGCAGCGGGGTCGCCGGGCCTCGAACGGTTCCGGTTACGGTCCAGTCCCGCTTCAGGAATTCTTCGGCCATGGCATGGCCGAGACCGCGCGATGCGCCGATCAACAGCACGCTTTTGCGCGACGTGGCGGATGTATCTGGGGATGTGGTCACGAGGTACCTCTTGGAGCTTGGTGGCAATGAGCATCACCGCATGCGGCCAGGCTTGCATCAGAGATGTGCGTCAGGCTGGATGCGTTGGAGAAATTCGTAACGCGTTGCGTTCTTGTCGACGGTCGCGTGCGTATCGGCGCCGATGACCTGGCGCATCAGGCCGCCGTTATCGCTCGTGGCAGCGGGCCAGTTCGGCAGGCCGGCGCCGTTGGGGTCGCCAGTCTTGATGAAATTTGCCCAGTAGCCTTCCATGATATCCGACACGCGGCGATCGGTAGCCGTCCACGCAAAAACGGCATTGCCGGGCAAGTTGCCGAGCGCGTATTCGATCTCGCCGCTGTGCACCGCGCCGGGATCGGGCCCCGCGCTGCCGTCGCGTCTGGCCGGGCGCGGCTGGTTGAAGTAGTAGTAATACACCGGCGCGTTTCCAGTCTGGCGCTGCGCCTGCATCCAGCGCCAGGTCGACATCGCAATGAACTCGTCGCCGGCATAGGCGGTGGCAGAAGTTTCGACGTCGGCCTGGGTGGTGGCGGGGTAGAGCTGCAGCGCCTCGGCAGCGTGCCGACCCCATTTCTTTTTCATGGCGGCGCGATAGTTTGCAAGCGTCGGCGCGCGGTCGTTCAGCAGGCTCTTGTAATAGCCTTCCTGCGAGTTCGAGCCGACCAGCAGCGGAATGTGCGCCTGGTCGCCGGACTGAAAAATGGCTTCGGGCGAGCGAGGTAGAAAGTAGCCGTCGATGGTCGGCATGAACTCCGGCACATTTTTTTTGCCGGCGACCTTGAGCAGGCTTTCGGCGCTGGTTGCGCGCAGTTGTTCCAGCGAGCGTGCGCCGACGAGGCGTTCGAAGTTCTTGCCTTCGCGCTCCGCCTGCGCCAAGGGTCTTGGCTTGAGATTGCCCAGAACCGCACCGCTTTCGCCGATCGCTTGCTGCATCAGTCCCTTGGACAGCGGCGAGGCCATCTGCGCCGACACCGACATGGAGCCGGCCGACTCGCCGCCAATGGTCACCTTGCCAGGGTCGCCGCCAAAAGCGGCGATATTGCGTCGAACCCAGCGCAGGGCTGCGTTCTGGTCGAGCAAGCCGTAGTTGCCGGTAGCATGCTCGGGCGACTCGGCGGCCAGCGCCGGCAAGGCGAGGAAACCGAATACGTCCAGCCGATAATTGACGGTAACCGTGACGATGCCGCGCTGGGCCAGGCTCGCGCCGTCATAACGCAGTTCGGAACCATCGCCTGCAGTGAACCCGCCGCCATAGAAATACACCAGCACTGGCAGCTTTGCGCTCGCACTGTGCGCAGGCGCCCACACGTTGAGATACAGACAGTCTTCGCTTACGCCGTCGGAGCGAAACACCATGTCGCTGTACATCGCGCGCTGCATGCAACGCGGGCCGAAATGATCGGCTTGGCGCACGCCGGGCCACGCGGCCGCGGGTTGCGGCGGTTTCCAGCGCAGGGGTCCGATCGGCGGCGCGGCATACGGGATGCCTTTGAATTCGTTCAAGTCGATGCTGGCGTCATAGATGCCCGATAACCGCCCGCTCGCGACGTTTGCGATGGGTGCGGGATTGGAGGCCAATGCGGATGCTGCGGGCAACGAGCCGGCCAGCGCGAGGACGAAGCAACAGGTGCGGATGAATGTGGTGGACATGGTCCGGAACTTGGGATGGAGGATGCTGAGCATCGGGAAACTTACTTCACTTTGGCGCGCAGGTGTTTTTTGAAAGCCACCTTGCCGGAGGGGAAGACATCACGAGACACCCTGGCATTGCAAGGATCCGCTGCGACACACCAAGAAAGATCACAAGCGGGCGTGGCGGATTTATGATGCGAGCCTGTGCGCGCAAGGTTCGGCGTGACAGTAGATTCGTGAACCTGCGGTCCACGTTGAAGGGTGCGTCATCCGTGCGCATAGGGGGTTTTAGATGATTTTCGCTATGGATGGGGACGAATGTTTACCAATTGGGTGACTTCGATAGCCGCGACTGCCGGTCAGCGCCATGGGCGCTGGCGGCACATCGCGTGCGCGGCATGGCTGGGCCTGCTGTGCCTGCTGCCGTCCGCGGCCTTTGCCGCCCAGCTTCCGCTTACGAGCTATGACCAGGCTAGCGGGCTGACCAGTCTTTCGGTCGTTCGTCTCTATCAGGATCGTGAAGGGTTTGTGTGGGTCGGTACCGAAAAGGGCCTGTATCGATTCGATGGCATGGCCTTCGATCAGATCGGCGCGGACGAGGGGTTCCAGGTTTCCGAAGTCATCAGCTTCGCCGAGGATGCCAAAGGGCGTTTGTGGGTGGGTTCGCGCGCCGGCCTGCAATTGCGCGAGAACGGGCATTTCGGCTGGGTCCGCCCCAATGGCAAGCCGCTGGTGACCGATCGCGGGCAGACGCTGGCGATCGACGATGACGGTAGTACCTGGCTGGTGAGCGGCAATCATCTGTTTTTGCTGAGCACGGATGCCCAGGGGCATTGGCAGATCCGTTCGCCTTTCAGCGACCAGCAATTGCGCGATATCCCCGAACTTAGCAAGGTCAACGGGGTATTTCATCGCCGCGGAACGACCTGGTTCGGCTGCGGCACCGAGCTGTGCAGCTTGCGCAACGAACAACTGCGCCGCTATGGCCCGAGCGCGAATGTCCCGGCCGACAAGTGGGTAGGATTCCTCGGCGCCAGCGATGGCAGCCTGTGGGTGCGCGGCATGCATGGCGTGCTCGTATTGCCCAATGGCAGCGATGCATTCGTTGCGCGCGACATGCCCGGCAACAGCGCCGACGTGGCCGCGTCGAGCATCGACATCGTGCAGGATCGCGAAGGCCGCGTGCTGACCCGCAGCCTGTTCGGCCTGGCGCGCTGGAATGGCCAGCGCTGGGAGCTGTACGGCACCGACGACGGCTTGCCCAAGGTGGGCGTGTCGTCTTTGATCGTGGATCAGGACGACACCATCTGGATCGGCACCTATGGCCGGGGCCTGCTGCATTGGAGCAGCCGCGACGCCGTGGAGAACTGGACCGCAGCGCAGGGCTTGAGCGGCACCTTGATCTGGTCGATCACGCGCGCGCGCTCCGGCGCGGTATGGGTTGCCGACGACTGGGGCGGAAGCGTGATCGAACCGTCCCAGGATCGCGCCAAACCGTGGCCGCTGAAGGTGCCGCCGCCACAGCAGGCACGCACGGTGCTGGCTGCGGCAGACGGCTCGGTGTGGTACTTCCTGTTCGACGGACGCGTGCTGCGTTACGACCCCGCACGGGGCGATACCCGCTTGGTGGTCACGCTGCCGTTCCTGGTTCGCGGCGCTTTCCAGGATAGCCATGGGCGATTCTGGGCATACACGCTGGGAGGCCTGTATGGCGTCGATCCGCAAAGCGGAGGGATGGAGCGTGCGGCGCCGGGACTGATTCCCACCTCAATGTGCTCGGACCTGGCAGAAGACGGCGACGGCCGCCTCTGGGCGGCATGCAGTTCGGGATTGTTCCGTTATGCCGCCGGGCAGTGGAGCAGGGTGCACGTGCTGCCGCAGGAAAGCCCGAGCGGATACGAGAGCGTGCAAGTCACTCCCGATGGCCGCTTGTGGCTGGGTACGCTGCAGCCGGGCCTGCTGGTGAGCAAGGTCGGCGATGCGGACAGCTTGAGCGTGGCGCCCGTGGCCGATTCGCTGATAGCCGATTCCCGCGTGTACTTTTTGCGTACCGATCATCGCGGACGCCTGTGGATGGGCGGCAACAGCGGCGTGGACGTGCTGGACGGAGAGCGCTGGACGCGCCTGGACACGCGCGACGGCCTGCTCTGGGACGAAACCAATCACGGCGCCTTCTATGCAGACGATGACGGATCGGTGTGGATAGGCTCGCCGATCGGACTGACCCATCTGCTCAAACCGGATGAGCTGCTTGCGCCACGGCAGATTCATCCCCGACTGGTGTCGGCCCAATATGGCGGACGTGAACTCGGTCGACAGGGCGGGCAGGCGGATTTCGAAGCGGCCGGGGCGCTGGTGCTTCGCTTCGCCGTGCTCGGCAACAGCTCGGGCAGTCCGGTGCGCTTCCGTTATCGTCTGTCGAGCATCGACAGCGACTGGGTGGAATCGTCCGCGCGCGAGTTGCGCTACGCCGCGCTGCCTCCCGGAGACTACCGTTTCGAGCTGGAAACCGTCGACGAAAACCAACGCAGCGTGTCGTCTCCGATCAGTCTGGCCTTCACGCTGAACCCGCCTTGGTGGCGCAGCGGTCTTGCTGGCGTAGCGGCGGCTTCATTGCTGCTGGCTGTGATCGTGCTGGCCTGGCGCTGGCGCGTGCGGGTGCTGGTGAAACATGCCGAGCAACTGGAGCAGGCTGTGGCGGTGCGCACCGGACAGCTGCAGAACGCCATGCGTGCACGCAGCATGCTGCTGGCACGCATCAGCCACGACCTGCGCTCGCCGCTTGCCGGCATCATCGATTGCGTGCGGCAATGGCGCGGGGGAAGTGTTCAACGCGACTATCCGGGACTGATCGAAAGCAGCGTGCGGCAGCAGTTGGATCTGATCGACGAGTTGCTGGAATTCTCCCGCGACGAACTCGCCGACCTGGAACTGGTCGAGTCGCCCGGCTACCTGCATGCCTTTCTGCATGGCCTGGTCGAACAGGCCGGGTTGCTGGCCGAGCATCGCGGCAATCGCTTTGAATATCAGTACGCCGGAAGCCTTCCGGCGGTGGTAAAGCTGGATTTCCGGCGCTTGCGCCAGGTATTGATGAACTTGATCGGCAATGCCGCCAAGTTCACCAGCGATGGGTACATCCTGTTCACGGTGAACGCTGCGTCCGTGCAGGAGCGGCGCGTACGGCTTCATTTCGTGGTCGAAGACAGCGGGATCGGCATCGAGCCGTCCGATCGCGAGCACCTGTCGCTGCCGTTTGCCCGCGGCAGCAATGCCACATCCTTCAGCGGCTATGGCCTGGGCCTGAGCATCGTCACGCAGGTGCTGGAACGCATGAACAGCCGCCTGAATATCGAGGCTGGCCCGAGCGGCGGCAGCCGGTTCGGCTTTGTGCTGGACGTGCCGGTAGCGGAAGAGAGCGAACTGGAGCCGGACTTGCTCGAAGGCGACGACGATGCGAGTGAATTCAGCGGCGCCGGGCAGGTGATCCTGGTCGTCGACGATCAGCAGCAAAGCAGGGAGATGCTTTGCGACCTGCTGGACGGTTTCGGTTTCGAAAGCGTTCCCGCCGCCAATGGCGAACAGGCCCTTGCCTCGTTGCAGCAACGCGCGGTGAGCTTGATCGTCACGGATCAGGTGATGCCGGGCATGGATGGCTGGGCGCTGTTGCAGAGAGTGCGGCGCGACCATCCGCATTTGCCGGTGCTGCTTTATTCGTCGCTTCCGCCGCAGCGTCCGCAGAGTTCCGTAAAACTGGAATTCAACGATACGCTGCTCAAGCCGGCCAACGGGAAAGTGTTGCTGAGTCGTATTGGTCGACTGCTGGGTCAACGGTTGTCGCAAGCTTGATGCGAGGCTGGTTTGTAGGGTGGTTGGTGCGGCGTAGTCCTGAAGCTTTTTGGCGTTATGCGTTACGGATGATTTTTGGCACGCAAAAGCGAAAAGCTTTCGGTCCTGAAGGACCGGGTCACTTTCTCTTGGGTGCCCAAGAGAAAGTAACGGCAGAGTCAATCTAGAAGTGCGTCATCAATTTGATCCGCCAGATCATGACGTCCTAATGCGCGCATGAACATTTCAGCGGGACAGTGGTAGTCCAGGGTGGCGCGAGGACGAAGATTCAACCGACG
>NZ_JADIKF010000023.1 GCF_016904945.1 Dyella mobilis | reverse complement strand
CGTCGGTTGAATCTTCGTCCTCGCGCCACCCTGGACTACCACTGTCCCGCTGAAATGTTCATGCGCGCATTAGGACGTCATGATCTGGCGGATCAAATTGATGACGCACTTCTAGATTGACTCTGCCAACCAAAGAGAAGGGCACCCCCAGGGCGCGCTTGCCGGGCATCCGTGCCCGGCAAGTGCGTGAAGGGCCGAAGGGGCTTTTCGACAGGGCGTCCTGCCCTGACGAAAAGGCATGGACATCCGTGTCCATGCCCCCTGGTGGGGCCTGATCCTTCGACCCTTCACCGCGCCCAAGGGGCCCCGGTAAGAGCGGCGCGCATCCGTGCGCGCACTCGGTGCCGGCGCGTCGCGCCGGTAGAGCGTGTAGTCGCGAGATTGGGGGGCATGAGATAGCAACGCTCGCGCAGCGTGCGGTAACCGCATCATTCCTTGTGCAACACCGCCGACGGTACGTGCACCTTGTCGTATCGCCTTATGCAGATACGCAACGCCGCACTCGATCCCGCCACCGCAAACACCACCGGAAACAGATAATCGTGATCCACGCGGGTCAGCTCCACCGCGAGCACGATGGCGGTGATCGGCATGCGCATCGAAGCGGCGAGAAATGCCGCTGCGCCGACGATGGCATAGGCGCTTAGCGGAACCGCAGGAAAGGCGTGGTTCCACAAGCTCCCTGTCACGATCGCCAGCATGGCGCCGATCGACATGCCGGGGGTCAGCAGGCCGCCGCCGGCACCTGCGCGCAGGCAGGCGAGGATGGCCAACACTTTCAGCACCAGCAGGGTGGCGGCCAGTTGCACGCTTACGCCGTCGTTGAAGCCGAGCTGGATAGGTCCTTTGCCGTTGCCCAGCAACTGCGGGTAGAAGATGGCCGCCAGGCCGATCAGCAGGAATGCCAGCAGGCAACTTGGCAGCAGGCGCCAGTCGCGCGGGACCTGGCTGCGTGCGGCGCGTTCCAGACGTGAGAAGCCGTAGGCGGCGAAACCGAACAGCGGGCCGATGAGCATCGACCAGGCCATCAGGGAATCGCTCAGTTCGAACACCGGCACGCTGTATTGCGCATCGTTGCCCAGGCCGATCCATGCGACGGTCGAGGCGATCACCGCAGTGAGCAGGGCGGGAATCGCGGCGGCGGTGGCGAAGGTGCCAAGCAGCACTTCAAGCGTGAACAGCGTGCCGCTCAAGGGGACGTTGTACACCGCCGCCAAGCCGGCGCCGGCGCCGCATGCGACCATCACGCGGCTTTCCTGCGGCGTCAATCCGATGCGGTGCGAAAGCCAGCCGGCGAAACTCGCGCCGACTTCCCGCGGAGCGCCTTCACGGCCGAGCGGCGAGCCCAGCGCGACGGTGACGATCTGCAAGGTGGCGTTGACCACCGTCGACAGTACCGGGGTGCGCGGGTCGTCCGATTTCAGCGCATCGTTTACGCTGATCAAGGGGCGCGCAAAGCGCTGCAGTGCCCACCACCCAATGCCGGCCACGCAGCCGCAAACCAGCAATGCGAGTACGCGCCTTTCCGGAGTTGAAGCAGTGACGCCTTGCAGGAAGCTTTGTGCGCTGAGCAGCTTGTGGATGCTGTAGCCATAGGCCCAGTGCTGAATGAAATGCAGCAGCAGGCCCAGGCAGGTACCGCCGATACCTGCGCCGATGCCGACGCCGACGGTAACGGCCATCAGCAGCGGCATGCCGGTGCGCGGACGCGCCAGCATGCCTTGATCCACAGGTTGTGCGGCGTCTATCACGGTGCTGACATCCTGTGGCGGCGAAATCGCGCTCGACATTGGCACAAACGCAGGAGTGAGACAATCGACGCCGGTACGTTTTGCGCCGGCGTGAAGCGTCGCCGAGGTATCCGAAAGATGACATCATGGGCGGAGTGAAGAAGGGTCGCGAGCGCTGGCGCAGGAGATCCATCCGCGTGTCTTGTCATGCACACCGCAATCACCTGCTGCCGGCCGTACTGGTCGTTGCCGCGATGTTTTCGTTGCACGGTTGTGCATCGCTCGTGCCTGCCAGCGCGCATCCCGGCAACTATTCGGGCTTGTCTGCCACCGATGCGCTGGAGCGTGCGCGCGAATGGCAGGCCAGGGCGCCGCACGAGCCCGATGACACCAGGCGCGGCAATGCATGGTTGCAGTGCGCGGTGTTTGCGCACGATGCGATGGCCAGCGAAAACGATGCGGAAGAAAGGTCCGCCGCAGCGCTGGCCACTTCCTGCAGTCGTGCCTATCTCGCGAGAATCACGCGCGATACGAGCTTGAACGTCCACCCGGGCCGGGTGTTGCTTGGCGAGCGTTGGGTGCAGGTTCAATTTCGCGGCATGCCCGACAGCCTAGACAAGCAGGTGCATCTTGAATTGGCTGACCAGCTGTCCGTGGAGGGACTCGGCGGCGTGCGTCATCGGCAACCGGGTTTTGGTGTTCCCGTGGTGGCCGCGGCACCGCCTTGCACGAACCGCCCGATATGCGCGCTGTATCCACCCGAAGGGATTTTTCGGCCGGCGACGGTATGGCTGGAAGATGCACCTGGCATGACGGCCGGAGCGGAGTCTCCGGTGCTGGTGGTGCAAAGTCCTGACACTCAGCCCGACCACATCATGGGCGGCGTGGATTATCCGCTGGCGGCGGGTTTTTCCGCGCCCTACGAATATCTGCTGGAACGCAGCAAGCTGCGCCGCCTGGGATGGTGGGGCTTGATCGGCGGACAGGCCATAGGCGAACGAGCCGGGCTGTTTCTGCTGGATGATTACGATCCGAAAAAAACGCCGGTGATCATGATTCACGGGCTTGGCAGCAGCCCGATCATCTGGGGGCCGCTCACCAACGCGATCATGGGCGATGCCGCCTTGCGCCGCCGTTATCAGGTCTGGCACGTGGTGTATCAGTCGAATGCGCCGGTATTGATCGAACGCCATCGCGTGCAGGGCTATCTCGATGCGGCGTGGAAAGTGCTGGACCCCGGCGGGAGCGCGCCGGCGCGGCAAGGCGTGGTGCTCATCGGGCACAGCATGGGCGGAGTGATCGCGCGGCTGTTGTGTGCGCAAAGCACGCCGGCTTTGTGGAGTTCGGTATTTACCGTGCCCTTCGGAAGCCTGCGCGGCGACGCGGCGGAACTGTCGTTGCTTCACGACATTTTTCAATTCCAGCCTTATCCGGGAGTCGATGAAATCATCTTCATGGCGGCGCCGCAGCGCGGCAGCCCGGTAGCCGGCGATTGGCTGGGAAGGCTGGTGCAGGATCTGGCCTTGCGGCACATTCCGGAAATGCCGGGCCTCGAACGTCTGGTTGCAGAAAACCCGGGATCGCTGCAGGCCAGCTATGTGTCGGGCAGCTTCCGTATCGACCACTTGAGCAGCGTGACCAGCCTGGTGCCCGGCGAGCCGGCGATGGTGGTGGGCGACACGCTCATGCCTGCCGCCGGCATTCGCTACGACTCCATTGCCGGCGTCGTGCCGGGCACCCATCCGCCCAGCGACGGCTGGGTACCTTTGAGCAGTGCCACCTTGCCGGGCTCGGCTTCTACCTTGATCGTCAATGCCGATCATCACGGCGTGCCGCGCGATCCAAAAACGATCGAGGCGGTGCTGGCGATTCTTCGCCAGCACGGTGCACAGCATTGATGGATTGTTTCCAGCCCTGCGTTCTTTTCAGACGATCGAGCGCACTACGCCGCCATCCACGCGCACGGCCGCTCCCGTGGTTGCCGACGCCTGTTCCGAAGCGAGATAAACGCTGAGGTTGGCCACTTCTTCGACGGTGGCGAGGCGCTTGATGAGGGAAGAAGGGCGATGCGTGGCGATAAAGTCGCGCTCTACCGTTTCCTGCGACACGCCCTGTTCGGCGGCGATCTTGCCGAAGAAATCGCCCACGCCTTCCGAACGCGTCGGGCCGGGCAGCACGCAATTGACCGTGACGCCGGTGCCGGCCAGTGTTTCGGCCAGGCCGCGGGAAACGGCGAGCTGCGCCGTCTTGGTCATGCCGTACTGGACCATTTCGGCGGGAATCTGCACGCCCGATTCGCTGGAAATGAACTGGATACGTCCCCAGCCGCGTTTGGCCATGCCTTGCGCATAGTGGCGCGACAGGCGCACGCCGCTCATCACGTTGATGTCGAAGAAGCGCTGCCAGTCTTCGTCGGGAATATCGAAAAACGGTTTCGGCTCGAAGATGCCGAGGTTGTTGATCAGGATGTCGGCGTCCGGCACCTGCTCGATCAAGTGATCGGCACCCGCCTTGCTGCCCAGGTCGCCGGCCACCCCGCTGAGGCTGGCACCGGGTACCTGGCGGGCAATGGCGGCGAGTGCTTCATCGACGCGAGCCTGGGAACGACCGGTGACGACAACGTGTGCGCCGGTGCCGGCTAGGCCGGTGGCGATGGCCAGACCGATGCCGGCGGTGGAGCCGGTGACGATGGCGCGGCGGTTCTTGAGCTGGATGTGCATGAGGGGACCTGCGGTCTGGCATATGGGCGAAGCATCAAAACTTGATGCCTTGCGCCGTTGATTCAAGCCGATGCTCTTGTCCAATGCTCCGCGAAGTTTGCCTGATCCGCCTGGCGGCAGCTACCGCCCCATCACTTGCACCCATTTGCCGACATCCATGCCGCCGCTGGCGGTGAGCTTCTGTTGCTTGTCATCCCAATGCAACGCCACGCTCTTGCCCGCACCGTGTTCATAGGCATAGCTGACGCCATCGTCGTCGTAGAGCGTGAAATCGGCGTCTTTGCCGGGATACACGCGAATCGAAGCCAGTTTTTGCGGTGTGGCGGTGCTGGGAATCTGCTCGCCCATCGGGATGATCGAACCGGCGCGCACGAACAGCGGGATGGTGTCGATCGGTGCGGCCACGTCGATGGTCTGTCCGCCGGAGAATTTCTGATTGGTCCAGTAGTTGTACCAGTCCGCTCCCGCCGGCAGGTAGACCTTGCGATGTTGCACGCCCTGCTCGGTAACCGGCGCGACCAGGAACGCCGGGCCGAACATATATTCGTCGCCGATATTGGCTACGTTGGCATCGTTCGGGAAATCCATGAACAGCGCACGCATGAACGGTGCGCCGCTGTCGTAGGTGTGTTTGCCCAGCGAGTAGATATAAGGAATCAGGCTGTAGCGCAGACGCAGGTATTTCACTACGACCTGCTCGGCGCCCTTGCCGTAAGCCCACACCTCCACGGCCTTGCGCATGCCGTGCACACGCAGCGTCGGTGTGAAGGTGCCGTATTGGAACCAGCGCGCGAACAGTTCCGGGTAATCGTCGTAACCGCCGACGACCGCGCGGGCGTCCGATGGATCGAGCAAGGGTTTGTGCTCGGGCACGTGGGTCGGCGGCAGCGGCTGCCAACCGCCGATGTCGTTGCCCCAATAGGCCAGGCCCGACGCGGTGAAATCCAGGCCGGTGGGCACCTGGCGTTTCAGCGCCTCCCACGATGGCTGGATATCGGACGACCAGAACAGCGCGCCGTTGCGTTGCGCACCGATATAAGCGGCGCGCGCCAGAATGAAGTTGCGCTTGTTGGGCCGGTCGCGGCGCGAACCGTCGGCGACGGCCTCCACGTGCAACAGCGGAAATACGTTGTGATAGCGGTCGCCCGAGCCGATGCTGAAGAAAAAGCCGTCCGGCACCAGGTCCGGTTCGGTTTCGTCGAGCCAGAAATAATCGAAGCCTTTGGACGCGATATTGTCGCGGATGTGATCCCAGAACCACTCGCGCGCCTGCGGGTTGGTGCTGTCGATCAGCGCACCGGCGCGATCGTTGCGGAACGGCAGGCCATCCACCGGCTGGCCCTTGGCGTCTTTCAACAGCCAGCCGCGGCTGGCCAGGAAAGAAAAATAGCGCGAGGTGCGTTCGAAGCGCGGCCACACGCTGATGAGGGTCTGGATACCTTCGTCATGCAGGGTTTTGTTCATCGCTGCCGGATCGGGAAAATCGACCGGGTTGATGTCCAGCTGCCCCATCTTGGTCCAGTAGAACCAGTCCAGCACGATGATGTCCAGCGGATAGCCACGCTTGCGGTAACCCGCTGCAACGTCGAGGATCTGCTGCTGGCTTTCGTAGCGTGCCTTGCTCTGGATAAAGCCGAACGCTGCCTTCGGCGGCAGCGGCGTGACGCCGGTGAGCTTGCGGTAGCCGGCATAGAGTTCGTCGGTGGTGTTGCCGGTGATGACGAAGAACGACACGCGTTCGCCGACGTTGGATTGCCACAGCGTGCGCCCGCTCACCGCCGCGGAAATGCTGGTGTCCGAGGGGTTGTCCCACAAAATGCCATAGCCTTTGTTGGTCACCAGGAACGGCACGCAGACGGTTTCGCCCGCTGGCGCATCGTAGTTGTGCTTGCAGTCGATGGTGCGGCCGCGGAAGTCGAGGATGCCTTCCTGGTTCTGGCCCAGGCCGTAGTAGTGCTCGTCCGACGGCGCGACGAAACTGGCGCCCACGCGATAGGTGTGTTCGCCATTCACCACGTGGGGCGACATCTCCCAGCCGGTCATGTCGAGCATCACTTCGCCGTCGGGCTTGCTGATCTTCAAGGCAACCGGCGGCAGGGTAGGCGCGAAGTAGCGCGCCATGGTTTCCATGGGCCCTTGTTTGGGCTGGACGACTTCCAGCGTGAGCGCTTTGGACACGAAGCGGTCGCCATGAGCATCGGCCTGGTGGGTCCAGCCGGTTTCGTCGGGATGGCCGACAAAGCCATAGCCGGGAGCGGCTTGTGCCTGCGCGGACTGGTCGCTGATGGTGACGCGGACGATGTTGGGGGCGTAGCTTTCGACGACGACATAGCTGCCGTTGTGGTTCAGCACGGCCAGCGGGGTTGCCAATACGGTTCCGGCTGAAAGGCTCAACGCAATGGCACCGACCAGGCGTGCAGGCAGGCGGCGGAGTTTCGTCTTGATGGCGGTCAGCCTGGTGTTGTCTGCCACGTCTTGCCCCTCGTTGCGCGCCCATGCGGTGATGTGGGCGGTAGCGGGCAATGATTACCCATTGGGTCGGGGTTTCGGTGGGGTGTTTGAAAAAAAGGAATGCGGTGTGGTGGATTTCTTACGGTGGTGTTGCAGGGGGATTTGCCGCGTGGTGGTAGGTTGGGTTAGCGCAGCGTAACCCAACGTTTTTGGCGCTGCGCTTTTTGATGATCAGGTCTAAAGCTTGAGGAGCGAAGAGCTTTCGGTCCTGAAGGACCGAGTCACTTTCTCTTGCGTGCCCAAGAGAAAGTAACGGCAGAGTCAATCTAGAAGTGCGTCATCAATTTGATCCGCCAGATCATGACGTCCTAATGCGCGCATGAACATTTCAGCGGGACAGTGGTAGTCCAGGGTGGCGCGAG
>NZ_JADIKF010000026.1 GCF_016904945.1 Dyella mobilis | reverse complement strand
CGTGCACGTCACCTATCGGGTGCTGCGTCAGGCCGATACGGCGGCCGCGGTCAGTCCCATCGGCGAGCGCATCCCGGATTTGCGTCTGTATCTGCTCGATGCGCAGGGACAGCCGGTGCCGCTGGGCACGGTGGGTGAGTTGTATGTGGGTGGCGCCGGCGTGGCGCGCGGCTATTTGAATCGTCCGGAGTTGACGGCCGAGCGCTTCCTGCCCGATCCGTTCAGCCCGCATCCCGATGCACGCATGTATCGCAGCGGCGATCTGGCCCGCTATTTGCCCGACGGCAACCTCGTGTTCCTGGGCCGTAACGACCACCAGGTGAAGATCCGCGGCTTCCGCATCGAGCTGGGCGAGATCGAGGCGCGGCTGGCCGAGTACGACGCGATTCGCGACGCGGTGGTGATCGCTCGCGAAGACGTGCCCGGCGACAAGCGGCTGGTGGCCTATGTCACCACCGAGGGCGAGAACTCCGACCTGGCCGCGGCGCTGCGCGCGCATCTGAGTGCACGCCTGCCCGATTACATGGTGCCCTCCGCCTTCGTGCAACTGGAGGCCCTGCCGCTGACGCCTAACGGCAAGCTCGATCGCAAGGCTTTGCCGGCACCCGATGGCGAGGCCTATGCACGGCACGCCTATGAAGCACCGCAGGGTGATATCGAGCGGATATTGGCCACGCTGTGGGAGGAGTTGCTCGGCATCGCGCGCGTGAGCCGTCGCGACAACTTCTTCGAGCTCGGCGGCCATTCGCTGTTGGCCATGCAACTGATGGCGCGCTTGCGCCGTCAGGGCCTGGGCATCGAAATCCGTTCGCTGTTCACCTCGCCCATCCTGTGCGACCTAGCCGCCACGCTCGGTAGCCACCACGATATCGAGGTACCACCCAATCGCATCACTGCGCACACCACGATCATTACGCCCGATACGTTGCCGCTGATCGACCTCACTCAGGCCGACATTGATCGCATCGTCGCCCACGTGCCCGGCGGCATCGCCAATATCCAGGACATCTACGCCCTCTCGCCATTGCAGGAAGGCATTCTGTTTCATCATCTAATGGCGACCGACGGCGACCCCTATCTACAAGTTCGCCAGGTCGCTTTTAACGATCGCACTTTGCTCGATCGCTATCTCGCCGCCACCCAGCAGGTCGTCGACCGTCACGACATCCTGCGCACGGCGTTTATCTGGGAACAGCTATCCAGACCCGCTCAAGTGGTACTTCGCCAAGCCTCATTGCAGGTGACTACACTGAGCCTCGATGCCGAAGACGGATCGATCAGTAAGCAGCTGTCGCGCCAGTTTGATCCACGCCACTATCGCATCGATCTCACCCAGGCGCCGCTGCTGCGCTTCGTCGTAGCCCACGACCCGCACCAGGATCGCTGGCTGCTATTGCAGCTGCAACACCATCTGATTGACGACATCACGTCGTTGAAGATGCTCGACCAGGAGACACGCGCGTTGCTCGCCGGGCCGCCGCACACACTGGACGTGCCACAACCGTTTCGTAACTTGATCGCCCAAACTCGTCTGGCTGTCGCACCGGAGGAGCGCGAACGCTTCTTCCGCACCATGCTGGCCGATATTGACGAGCCCGTTACGCCGTTTGGTTTGAGCGACGTACATCTGGACGGCAGCGGCATCGGCGAAGCGCGCAGCATGCTGCCGGAGGATCTTCATCAGCGCCTGCGCACTCAGGCACGCCGACTGGGTGTCAACCTCGCCAGCCTGTGCCATCTTGCGTGGGGCCTGGTCGTTGCCAAAACCAGCGGACGCGAATCGGCTGTGTTCGGTACCGTGCTGTTCGGCCGCATGCATGGCGGCGACGCCGCCGATCAGACCATGGGACCGTTCATCAACACCTTACCGTTGCGTCTCGATTTCGATCACACCGATGTCGAAACGAGCGTGCGACATGCCTATAGCCGATTGGCAGAACTGCTGCGTCACGAGCATGCCTCACTCGCCCTGGCACAAAAATGCAGCGGCGTTACCGCTTCCGCTCCACTGTTCAGTGCACTACTCAATTATCGGCACAACAGCACGCCTGCCTCACGAGAAACCTCGGCGCTGGATGGCGTCGAATGGATCGCGTACGAAGAACGTACCAACTATCCACTGACCCTTTCGGTCGATGATTTCGGCGACGCCCTGGGCTTGACGGCACAGGCCCTGCAACCGGCTTCTCCCACGCGCGTGTGTCAGTTCATGCAACGCGCGCTGCTGCAGTTGGTCGATGCGCTGGAGCATGCCCCACGCACGCCCGCGTGGCAGCTCGACGTGCTTCCTGCTGAAGAGCGCACGCTATTGCTGCGGACCTGGAACCAGACCGATGCGCCTTATCCGCAGGATCAGTGCATCCACCATCTTTTTGAACGGCAGGCGGCGCAAACTCCCGATGCCGTCGCCCTGGTCTTCGAAGACCAATCGCTCACCTACGCCCAGCTCAATGCACGAGCCAACCAGTTGGCCCATTACCTGATAGATCGGGGCATCTGCCCGGACGACCGCATCGCGCTTTGCGTAGAACGCAGCCTTGCCATGGTGGTGGGGTTGTTCGCCGTCCTCAAGGCGGGCGGCGCCTATGTGCCCCTGGATCCGGCCCACCCTTCGGATCGCCTTGCCCAGCTCCTTGCCGATGCGGCACCGGCACTGCTGTTGACCGACTCGGCGGGATCCGCGGCACTGAAGAGTGCCATGCCCCAAGGCGCGATCGACCTGGTCGGGGATGCGTTCCGTTGGGCAAATGCCAACCCTGGCAATCCGAAAGTAACTTCGCTCACCTCACGCCACCTGGCCTACGTCATCTACACATCCGGTTCTACCGGCACGCCCAAGGGAGCACAAAACGAGCATCGGGCACTCGTCAATCGATTGAACTGGATGCAGGAGGCATATGGCCTTCGTGCCGATGATGTCGTCTTGCAGAAGACGCCTTTCAGTTTCGACGTGTCGGTATGGGAATTCTTCTGGCCACTGCTCAATGGCGCCAAACTGGTCATTGCCATGCCTGAAGCACACAAGGATGCAAACTATTTAGTCGAGGTGATCACTCGCCATCGAGTCACCACGATCCATTTTGTCCCATCGATGCTGAGCATCTTCCTGGATGCCGACGGAGTAGCCGATTGCACCTCATTGCAACGGATCATCTGCAGCGGCGAGGCCCTATCTGCGTCGAGCATTCGCAAATATCGGCAAACGCTTCCCCACACGAGCCTGCACAACCTCTACGGGCCGACCGAAGCCGCCATTGACGTCACCGCGTGGACCTGTCCACCTGACTTCGATGCAACACTCGTTCCGATCGGCCGCCCGATTGCCAATACGCGCATTTATCTCTTGGATGCGCATCGCCAGCCGGTGCCGCTGGGCGCCATCGGCGAGCTCTACATCGGCGGTGCCGGCGTCGCTCGCGGCTATTTGAATCGTCCGGAGTTGACGGCCGAGCGCTTCCTGTCCGATCCGTTCAACCCGCATCCCGATGCGCGCATGTACCGCAGCGGCGATCTGGCCCGTTATCTGCCCGACGGCAATATCGAGTTTCTCGGACGCAATGATCACCAGGTCAAGATCCGCGGCTTCCGCATCGAGCTGGGCGAGATCGAGGCACGGCTGGCCGAGCACGACGCGATTCGCGACGCGGTGGTGATCGCTCGCGAAGACGTGCCCGGTGACAAGCGGCTGGTCGCTTACGTCACTACCTCAGCGCACGACGATGCGCTAGCGGCCTCGCTACGCACCTATCTGGGCGCACGCCTGCCCGATTACATGGTGCCCTCCGCCTTCGTGCAACTGGAGGCCTTGCCGCTCACGCTCAACGGCAAACTTGATCGCAAGGCCTTGCCTGCGCCTGATGGCGAGGCGTATGCGCGACACGCCTATGAAGCACCGCAGGGTGATATCGAGCGGATATTGGCCACGCTGTGGGAGGAGTTGCTCGGCATCGCGCGCGTGAGCCGTCGCGACAACTTCTTCGAGCTCGGCGGGCACTCGCTGTTGGCCATGCAACTGATGGCACGTTTGCGCCGTCAGGGCCTTGGCATCGAGATCCGATCGCTGTTCGCCTCGCCCATCCTGTGCGATCTGGCCGCCACGCTCGGTAGCCACCGCGATATCGAGGTACCGCCCAATCGCATCACCGAGCACACCACGAGCATTACGCCCGACACGTTGCCGCTGATCGACCTCACTCAGGCCGACATTGATCGCATCGTCGCCCACGTGCCCGGCGGCATCGCCAATATTCAGGACATCTACGCCCTCTCGCCATTGCAGGAAGGCATTCTGTTTCATCATTTGATGGCGACCGACGGCGACCCCTATCTGCAAGTGATCCAGATCGCCTTCCACGACCGCGCCCTGCTCGATCG
The DNA here is from genome assembly GCF_016904945.1 of Dyella mobilis. Taxonomy (GTDB): domain Bacteria; phylum Pseudomonadota; class Gammaproteobacteria; order Xanthomonadales; family Rhodanobacteraceae; genus Dyella_B; species Dyella_B mobilis. The sequence goes on along the minus strand of NZ_JADIKF010000026.1, from coordinate 4,805 downwards.
CTACCTTGCCGCCACCCAGCAGGTCGTCGACCGTCACGACATCCTGCGCACCGCCTTCATCTGGGAAGGCTCCTCCAAACCCGCACAGGTGGTCCTGCGCAAAGCATCACTGCACATTACGGAAATCTGCCTTGATACGGCGAATGGGCCGATCACTGACCAGCTCTCGCGCCAGTTCGATCCGCGTCACCATCGCATCGATCTCACCCAGGCGCCGCTGCTGCGCTTCGTCGTGGCACGTGATCCGGAACAAGACCGTTGGTTGCTGTTGCAACTGCAACATCACCTCATTGACGACATCACGTCATTGAAGATGTTCGATCAGGAGATCCGGGCGATACTTGCCGGGTTGGCGCACACGTTGGGCAGCCCCCAGCCGTTTCGCAACCTGGTCGCCCAAGCCCGTCTGGCTGTTGCACCGGAGGAGCGCGAGCGCTTCTTCCGCGCCATGCTGGCCGATATTGACGAGCCCGTTACGCCGTTTGGCTTGAGCGACGTGCATCTGGACGGCAGCGGCATCGGCGAAGCGCGCAGCATGCTGCCGGAGGATCTTCATCAGCGCCTGCGTGCTCAGGCACGCCGACTGGGTGTCAACCTCGCCAGCCTGTGCCACCTGGCATGGGGGCTGGTGGTCGCCAAAACCAGCGGACGCGCATCGGCGGTGTTCGGTACGGTGTTGTTCGGCCGCATGCAGGGTGGCGATGCGGCCGATCAGACCATGGGACCGTTCATCAACACCTTGCCGTTGCGTATCGATTTCGACGGCACCGATGTCGAAACGAGCGTGAGACGTGCTTACAGCCGATTGGCTGAGTTATTGCGCCACGAACATGCCTCGCTCGCCTTGGCGCAAAAATGCAGTGGTATCGCCGCCCCGGCACCGTTGTTCAGCGCCCTGCTCAATTACCGGCACAACGGCGTATCGGTCGCCACGCCGGAGGCTTCGGTTGTGCGCGGAATCGAGTGGCTGGCGTACGAAGAGCGCACCAACTATCCGTTGAGCTTGTCGATCGATGATTTCGGCGATGCCCTGGGCTTGACGGCGCAGGCTCTTCAGCCGGTTTCTCCCACGCGCGTGTGTCAGTTCATGCAACGCGCGCTGCTGCAGCTGGTCGACGCGCTAGAGCATGCCCCTCGCACGCCCGTGTGGCAGCTAGACGTGCTTCCTCACGAGGAACGCACGCTGCTGCTGACCACCTGGAACCAGACCGATGCGCCTTATCCGCAGGATCACTGCATCCATCATCTATTCGAACGACAGGTAGCACAAACCCCCGATGCCATCGCCCTGGTCTTCGAAGACCAGTCGATCACTTACGCCCAACTCAATGCACGAGCCAACCAGCTGGCTCATTACCTGATAGATCGGGGCATCCGTCCGGACGATCGCATCGCCCTTTGCGTGGAACGCGGCTTTGCCATGATGGTGGGATTGTTCGCCATCCTCAAGGCTGGCGGCGCCTATGTGCCTCTGGACCCGGCCTACCCTTCGGATCGCCTTGCGCAAATCCTGCACGATGTACAGCCCGCGCTGTTGCTCCACGATGCAAGCGGGCGTCGTGCATTAGGCAACGAAGCGCTTGCATTCGCCGCAGAGTTGGCGATTGATGGGCCGGAACTGCCGTGGCGGACACGAGGCGAAACCAATCCTGAAATACCTTTGCTTGGACTGGCTTCGCACCACCTCGCGTATGTCATCTATACCTCCGGCTCCACGGGAATTCCCAAAGGAGTCATGGTTGAGCACCGCCACCTGGTCGCGTCCACTCTGGCTCGATCGGATACATACCGCATCGATACCGATACCAACTATCTACTTCTTTCATCCATCGCGTTTGATAGCTCGAACGCAGGTATATTTGGAACGCTGCTATTCGGCGGCGCACTGCATTTGCTCGACCAGCATGCCGCTTCGGATCCGCTGGCCATCCTTCGCTACTTGAAGCGCGCGCACATCACTCGGCTATTGTGCGTCCCTTCCTTGGCACGCCTGCTGTTCGCCTCCAAGGAGGGCGACGGACTCGGTGATGAACTGGAAAGCTTGGCCGATGTCATCGTCGCTGGAGAGCCCTGCCCCGACGATCTAGCCAGATCCCTCGTGGCCAAGGGACTATGCCTGTATAACGAATATGGCCCCACGGAAGCTACGGTGTGGGCCTCGCTCTATCGCTATCCTCGTGAGGGCGTGGCTGGCAAGAGCGTTCCTATCGGACGTCCGATTGCCAATACGCGCATTTACTTGCTGGACCAGCATGGCCACCCCGTCCCACTGGGTGTCGCGGGAGAGATCCACATCGGCGGCGCCGGCGTCGCTCGCGGCTATTTGAATCGTCCGGAGCTTACGGCCGAACGCTTCCTGCCCGATCCGTTCGGTGCACATCCGGATATGCGCATGTACCGCACCGGCGATCTGGCGCGCTACCTGCCTGACGGCAATCTCGAGTTTCTCGGCCGCAACGACCACCAGGTCAAGATCCGCGGCTTCCGCATCGAGCTGGGCGAGATCGAGGCACGACTGGTCGAGCACGAGGCGGTCCGCGAGGCGACGGTGATCGCACGCGAAGACGCACCCGGCGACAAGCGCCTGGTGGCCTACGTCACCACCATGGCCGATACCACGGGTGAAATCGCAGCCGCGCTGCGCGCCCATCTGGACACGCGCCTGCCCGATTACATGGTGCCTTCGGCTTTCGTGCAGTTGGACGCACTGCCGTTGACGCCCAATGGCAAGCTCGATCGCAAGGCGCTGCCAGCACCGAGCAGCGAGGCCTACGCACGTCGCACCTATGAGCCGCCGCTCGGTGACGTCGAGCAAACGTTGGCAGCGATCTGGGAAGAGCTGCTTGGTGTCGAACGAGTAAGCCGCCACGATAATTTCTTCGAGCTCGGCGGCCATTCGCTGTTGGCCGTGCAACTGATGGCACGCTTGCACCGTCAGGGCTTGGGCATCGAGATTCGCTCGCTGTTCTCGTCTCCCGTCCTGCACGAGCTGGCCGCCGCCCTCGGCAGTCACCAAGATATCGACGTACCGGCCAATCGCATCACCGAACGTGACACGACCATTGCGCCCGACACGTTGCCGCTGATTGACCTTACCCAAGCCGACATCGACCGCATCGTCGCCCACGTGCCCGGCGGCATCGCCAATATCCAGGACATCTACGCGCTCTCGCCATTGCAGGAAGGCATTCTGTTCCACCATCTTCTGGCGACGGATGGCGATCCGTATCTATTTGTCGGCCAGATGACTTTCGCCAACCGCGCCCTGCTCGATCGCTATCTTGCCGCCACCCAGCAGGTCGCGAATCGCCACGATATCCTGCGCACTGCATTCGTCTGGGAGCAGTTGTCGAGGCCGGCTCAGGTGGTATGCCGACAGGTAGCACTGGCCATTACGGAAATCAGCCTGGATGCAGCAGACGGGCCGATCAGCGAGCAACTTTCGCACCGCTTCGACCCGCGCCGGAACCGCATCGATCTTACCCGAGCGCCTCTGCTGCGCTTCGTCGTGGCACCTGACCCGGATCATGGCCGCTGGCTATTGCTGCAACAACTGCATCATCTGATCGGCGACCATTCCACCTTGGAGATACTACATACCGAAGTGCAAGCTTTCATGGCAGGAAACGGCGATGCATTGCGTCCGCCACAACCCTTCCGCAACCTGATTGCCCAGGTACGGCTAGGCCTGTCGCAAAACGAGCACGAGCGTTTCTTTACCTCCATGCTTGCGGATATCGACGAACCCACGACACCCTTCGGCCTGGGTGACGTGCATCGTGACGGCAGCCGCGTCCAGCAAACTCGCCACACGTTGCCGCAAGACCTTCACAAACGCCTGCAAATCCAGGCACGTCGCCTGGGCGTCAATCTGGCCAGTTTGTGTCACCTGGCCTGGGGACAAGTCGTTGCCAAGACCAGCGGGCGCGAATCGGTGGTGTTTGGCACGGTGCTGTTCGGACGCATGCATGGTGGCGAAGGGGCCGACCAGGCGATGGGGCTGTTCATCAACACTCTGCCATTGCGGCTCGATCTCGACGACACGGACGTCGAAACGAGCGTAAGGCAAACCTATGCGCGACTGGCCGAGCTGCTGCGCCACGAGCATGCATCGCTTGCACTGGCGCAACGCTGCAGTGGGGTACCGGCTTCGGCACCGCTGTTTAGCGCATTGCTCAACTACCGCCACAACGCCGCCATTTCGGCATTACACGACACCGAGGTCGGCAAGGGTATCGAATGGCTTTCTGCCGAGGAGCGCACCAACTATCCCTTCGGACTGTCGGTTGAGGATTTTGGGGACGCTCTGGCCTTGACCGCTCAGGTAGCGCACCCCATTTCGCCCGCGCATACCTGCCAGCTCATGCACCGTGCCCTGGAGCAATTGGCCGATGCACTGGAACGCGCTCCGCGCACGCCGGTACGACAACTTGACGTGCTGACGCCCGAAGAACGCACTCTGCTGCTGACCACCTGGAACCAGACCGATGCGCCTTATCCGCAGGGTCAGTGCATCCATCATCTATTCGAACAGCAGGTGCTGCGCACACCGGATGCCGTCGCACTCGTCTTCGACAACCAATCGCTTACCTACGCCCAGCTCAATGCGCAGGCCAATCAGCTGGCTCATCACCTGATCGCACAGGGCATCGGGCCCGACGATCGGGTCGCCCTCTGCGTCGAACGCGGCACCGCCCTGGTGGTCGGGCTGCTGGCCATTCTCAAGGCCGGTGGCGCATATCTGCCGCTCGATCCGGTCTACGCTTCCGAGCGACTCGCACTGATTCTGCGCGATGCGCAACCGC
>NZ_JADIKF010000024.1 GCF_016904945.1 Dyella mobilis | reverse complement strand
CTGCCCGTCTGTCACCGATCCTCTACGACCAAGGCGTGCACGTGTTGAAGGTTCGGCGCAACGGCCAGATCGTGTATCGCGGCCGCACGATCTTTGTGAGCGAAGGGTTGGTGGGGCTGCCGGTGGCCATCAGGCCATCGCCTGCCGATGGCCTGATGGATGTGCTGTTCATGCATCGCACCGTTCAACACATCGACTTGCGTTTACCGCGCTAAACTCGCCTTTACATGTGTTACCCATGTCTCCGAACAGGCGTTACCCATGTCCCCAGTCCGTACACCGGACGTAACCCAGCCTGCCTCAGCCCACAAAAAAAGCCGGCGGCCTCGAGGGTGCCGGCTTTTTTGATAGCGAATTCCGCTCGCTCAGTAATGACCCGAGAACGGAATCATCTTGCGAATGATCGACGGCGAATGCGGCCACTTCGGATCTTTCAGGTAGGGGTGATCCGGGTAGTTCTGCGCCAGTACCTGGCGTACCTGGTCGGCCTGCTGCTTCTGGTTGAGTGCGAGGTAGCTGCGGCACATGATCGCCAGCGCGTCGCCCGCCTGCGGCGATTCCTGGTAATGCTCGATCACGTACTGCGCGCGATCGGCCGAGGCGATATAGGCCTTGTTGCGCAGGTAGAACTTGGCCACGTTGATTTCGAACTGGGCCAGCACGTTGCGCAGGTAGATCATGCGCTGGCGGGCATCCGCGGCATAGGCGCTATCCGGGAACCGGCGGCTGAGCTCGGAGAAATCGTCGAAGGCCTTCAGGTTGTAGCCCTGGTCGCGGCGCGACTGCGCATTCATCTCGCTGCCGCCGAAAGCGCGGTCGAATACGCCGGTCGTACGGTCGAAGTTGATCAGGCCGCGCAGGTAATAGGCATAATCCACGTGTGGATTGAGCGGATTGGCCTTGATGAAGCGGTTGACGGTGGAATAGGCGTCATCCGGCTTGTTGTTCTTGTACTGGGCGTAAGCCAGTTCCAGTTGGGACTGCTCGTTGAATGGGCCGGACGGGAAACGGGCGATCAAGCGCTGGTAAGCTTTCTCGGCCGCCGAGTAATCGGAATGGACCAGATCGTTGTGAGCCCTGGCGTAAAGCAGCGGCAGTGGCAAGGTATCGAGCGGATCGCCCCTGTGCCCGAACCACGAGCAGGCGCTCATCGTGAAGGCCAGAACGAGCACCATCAATACTTTAAGGGCAGATGTCGGAGCGACCGGCAGCTTGGTTACGCGCATGAGTAAGAGGTTCAGATGTTTGAGCGAAAAGGGATCATAGCCGAAACCGGCTCCCAGCCGGGGGATCGCAAGTGACCATTGTTCGTCACGAGGCAGTCGTCCCCCTGGCGGCCGCAGGTCGGAGATTCGACCAGGCCCTGGCCGAGATGTTCCCGGAGTATTCCCGTTCCCGCCTCACCGCCTGGGTGAAGGCCGGCGCGATCACTCTGAATGGCGCCGTGGCGGCGCCCAGGTACTTGTTGCGTGGCGGCGAGCAGGTGCGCCTGGAGGCAGAGCTGGAGGCCGAGGTCACCAGTGCCCCCGAAGATATTGCCCTGGACATCGTCCACGAGGACGAACACCTGCTGGTGCTGAACAAGCCGGCCGGCCTGGTGGTCCACCCGGGTGCCGGCAACCCGGCCGGTACGGTCTTGAACGCCTTGCTGTTCCACGATCCGAAGCTGGCCGAATTGCCGCGCGGCGGCATCGTGCACCGGCTGGACAAGGACACCTCCGGCCTGATGGTGGTCGCCAAGACCCTGCCCACCCATACGGCGCTGGTGGAGATGCTGTCCGAGCACGAAGTAGAGCGGCAGTACGAAGCCGTGGTGCTCGGTACCCTGATCGCCGGCGGCACGGTGGATGCGCCGATCGGCCGCCACATCGGCGATCGGCTGCGCCAGGCCGTGCGCGATGAAGAGGATGGCAAGCACGCCGTCACCCACTATCGCCTGCGCGAACGCTTCCGCGCACACACCCTGATCCAGTGCAACCTTGAAACCGGGCGTACCCATCAGATCCGCGTGCATCTGGCGCACATCGGCCATCCGCTGGTCGGCGATCCGCTTTATGGCGGCGGGTTGAAATTGCCCAGGCGCGCGACGCCGGAACTGGTTGCCGGCCTGCGCGGCTTCCGTCGCCAGGCGCTGCACGCCGAGCGCTTGTCCTTCGAGCACCCGGCGACCGGCGAGACCTTGGCCTTCGAAGCGAAACGGCCGGAGGATGTGGAGTCGCTGGTAGCCACTTTGCGCGACGACCTGGCTGCCAACGGTCCGGATACCTATTGAAGTGCAGTCGATGAACGACGCCTGGATTTTCCCCGACTGGCCCGCGCCAGGGCGCGTACACGCGGCGGTTACCACGCGTGACGGCCCGGGTGTGTCGCAGCCCCCGTTCGAGCGTTTCAATCTCGGATCGCGCAGCGGCGAAGATGTGCGGACCGTGCACAGCAATCGAAGCGCTTTGCGCCAGTCGCTGGGTCTGCCCGCCGAGCCGCGCTGGTTGCGCCAGGTCCACGGCACGGCCGTGGCGGACCTCGGCCCTTTGCCCAGCCCTGAGGAACCGGAGGCGGATGCCGCGGTATCGCACCTGCCTGGAACGGTGCTCGTCATCCTCACCGCCGATTGCTTGCCGGTTCTGTTCTGCAGCCAGGACGGCAGCACGATCGGTGCGGCGCATGCGGGATGGCGAGGGCTGGCCGCCGGGGTGCTGGAAGATACGGTGGAGCAGATGCAGCGGCCGCCGGCCAGCCTGATGGCCTGGCTTGGACCGTGCATCGGCGGCCCTTCGTATGAAGTAGGCGAAGAAGTGCGCAAAGCCTTCGTTGTCCATGATGCGGCGGCTGCCGAAGCGTTTGAAGCCACGCGCCCGGGGCATTGGTTGTGCGATCTGGCCAGCTTGGCGCGGCAACGCCTGCGGGCTGCGGGTGTAACCAGCATCCACGGTGGCGGCTTCGATACCCACGCCGATGCACGCTTCTATTCCTACCGGCGCGAAGGCGCGCGCAGCGGCCGCTTCGCCAGCCTGATCTGGACGGATTAACGCAGAGAACGGGGAACCTGTGGACCGAGGCAAGACTCGTGTTCTGCCGGTTGAACCGTCGATGTAGCAATGAGCTTGTATCAGGGCCTGGGTGCGCAAAACGCTTCTCCCAATCCCCGGCTTTCCGCTGGCTGAAGCGAGCGCCGGGTGCGATGCTTGAGCGTGCTTGAATCGCCCCGCGCTGTCCGCATCTCTGCGTGCAGTGGCGGCGTGTCCGCCAAACACCTTGGGGATACCTCAGATGCGAATGGACAAACTCACCTCGCGTTTCCAGCAGGCATTGGCCGATGCGCAGTCATTGGCGGTGGGACGCGACAACAACATGCTCGAACCGGCACACGTCATGGTGGCGTTGCTCGATCAACAGGGCGGCTCCACCGCGCCGCTGCTGACTCAGGCCCACGTCAACGTACCGGCATTGCGACAGCGTCTTGGCGAATGGCTCGATCGACTGCCCAGGGTCAGCGGACAGGAAGGCAATATCCACGCCGGCAACGATCTGACCCGGCTGCTTAACCTGACCGACAAACTCGCGCAGCAGCGTGGCGACCAGTTCATTGCCAGCGAACTGTTCGTGCTGGCGGCGCTGGAAGACAAGGGCGAACTCGGCGCGGCCCTGAAGGCGACCGGTGCCACCAAGCCCAACCTCGAGGCTGCCATCGAAAAACTGCGCGGCGGCGAGAAAGTGCAGAGCGAAAACGCGGAAGAACAGCGCCAGGCGCTGGAGAAATATTGCGTCGATCTCACCGCGCGTGCCGAGAGCGGCAAGCTGGACCCGGTGATCGGCCGCGACGAAGAAATTCGCCGCACGATCCAGGTGCTGCAGCGGCGCACCAAGAACAATCCGGTGCTGATCGGCGAGCCTGGCGTGGGCAAGACCGCGATTGTCGAAGGCCTCGCCCAGCGCATCGTGAAAGGCGAAGTGCCCGAAGGCCTGCGTGACCGCCGCGTGTTGGCGCTGGACATGGGCGCGCTGATCGCCGGCGCGAGATTCCGCGGCGAATTCGAAGAACGCCTGAAAGCGGTGCTCAATGATTTGGCCAAGAACGAAGGCCAGATCATCCTGTTCATCGACGAGCTGCACACCATGGTCGGCGCTGGCAAGGCCGACGGCGCGATGGATGCGGGCAACATGCTCAAGCCTGCGTTGGCGCGCGGCGAATTGCATTGCATCGGCGCGACCACACTGGACGAATACCGCAAATACATCGAAAAAGATGCCGCGCTGGAACGCCGCTTCCAGAAGGTGTTCGTGGGCGAGCCGAGCGTGGAAGACACCATCGCCATCCTGCGCGGCCTGAAAGAGCGCTATGCCGTGCATCACGGCGTGGAAATCACCGATCCCGCGCTCGTTGCCGCCGCGACGCTGTCCAACCGCTACATTCCCGACCGCCAGTTGCCGGACAAGGCCATCGACCTGATGGATGAGGCCGCTTCGCGCATTCGCATGGAAATCGATTCCAAGCCCGAAGAGCTCGACCGCCTGGAACGCCGCCTGATCCAGTTGAAGATCCAGCGCGAAATGCTCAAAAAGGAAACCGACGACGCTTCCAAAAAGCGCCTGGCCGACCTGGATGCCGACATCGGCAAGCTGGAACGCGAATTTTCCGACCTCAACGAAATCTGGAAATCCGAAAAGGCCGCCCTGCAAGGCGCGACCAAGATCAAGGAGCAGATCGAGCAGGCGCGGCAGGAGCTGGAATCCGCGCAACGCCGCCAGGATTACGCCAAGATGAGCGAAATCCAGTATGGCAAACTGCCGGAATTGGAAAAGCAGCTTGCCGCTGCGCAGGCTGCTGAGCAACAGGATTTCAAGCTGGTGCAGGATCGCGTCACCGAGGAGGAGATCGCCGAAGTGGTATCGCGCTGGACCGGCATTCCGGTCAGCAAGATGCTGGAAGGCGAGCGCGAGAAGTTGTTGCACATGGAAGAAGCGTTGCACAAGCGCGTGGTCGGCCAGGACGAAGCGGTGCGTGCCGTGTCCGATGCGATCCGCCGTGCGCGTGCGGGGTTGTCCGATCCCGATCGGCCCTACGGTTCGTTCCTGTTCCTAGGCCCGACCGGCGTGGGCAAGACCGAACTATGCAAGGCGCTGGCCGAGTTCCTGTTCGACACGCAGGATGCGATGGTGCGCATCGACATGAGCGAATTCATGGAAAAGCATTCCGTGAGCCGCTTGATCGGCGCGCCGCCCGGTTATGTCGGTTACGAGGAAGGCGGCTATCTCACCGAAGCGGTGCGTCGTCGTCCCTATAGCGTAATCCTGCTGGACGAAGTGGAGAAGGCGCATCCGGACGTGTTCAACATCCTGCTGCAGGTGCTGGACGACGGCCGCCTCACGGACGGACAAGGGCGCACAGTGGATTTTCGCAACACCGTCATCGTGATGACCTCCAATCTCGGTTCGCAGCTGATCCAGGAACAGGCCGGCGATTCCGAAGCGGATTACCTGCAGATGAAGGCTTCGGTGCTGGGTGTGGTGCAGGCGCACTTCCGTCCGGAATTCATCAACCGGCTCGATGAGCTGGTGGTGTTCCGTCCGCTGGAGAAGAAGCAGATCCGCAAGATTGCCCTGATCCAGCTCATTTATCTGGAAAAACGTCTAGCCGAACGACAGCTCAAGCTGGAGATCGATGACAAGGCGTTGGATCTGCTTGGTAATGTCGGCTTCGATCCTGTGTATGGCGCACGTCCGCTCAAGCGCGCGATTCAACAGCAGTTGGAAAACCCATTGGCCAGGGAAATTCTGGAAGGACGTTTCGCATCGGGCGACACGATTGCGGTAGGTGCAGAAAATGGGCATCTGGTTTTTCACAAGCAAGGCTGACTCATTAATTCTCAGCCCGGGTAATGGACCGAAAAGCGGTAGGCTGGCGGAATGCGGCAAGAGGTACGCCAAGCCTACCGTTGTGCTCTTCTCACGACGCACGCGGGAAAATTCAGATTGGCGATAGAGCATACGTTCACCACTTCGAATGACTTCCGGCGTGGCGAAAGGTATTGATCTTGCAATGCTGGACGCCGCGTTGGATCAGGTCGTTGGGAAAAGCCGGTGTTTTGTGTGCGTCCGATCTTTCACCGATGGCGTTATGCGCGGCAATCGCGTGACCGGGCTTTCGATTATTGCCACGGGCTTTCATTTCATTGGCGGTGTGCCATGCGAAAGGCGCCTGCTTTCGAAAGCGTGGTGAATCAATCGATTTTGCAACTAATGTGCGCGTGGCGCGTCAATTCGTCACGTGCACATCGAATTATTTTGCGTTTTTTGCCGATTTGATTGCACTATTGACAGCCCAACTCCATTGCGCAAATTATATAAATATCGCCTGAGGGATAAGGATGCCATGCAAAGCTCGTAGGACGCATAGGTGATTTTCTCAGCGGGATGCTGCGCGAATTTCTACGCGCCATCTCGTGCGCAAGGGCCATTGCTCCTGGGGAGGGGCGTCTCTTTGCGCAGCTGAATCCCGATACGCGGGTCAGCCATCTATCGATACGAAATTCGTTAGGTCGTAAACGGGCCGATGGCGAAAGCCGCCCGGTAAGGGGGAAGCGTGACAAGTTTCACGATATACGGTTATGGCTGTGCGTGATCAGTCCGTACACCATCTCAACGAGCCCGCACTCGACCACGCGTCGCATTCCGAATGTCATCTCTCCGACGTTGCGAGCATTCAACGTGTGCCGCTGCGCGGTGACGTATTGCTTGCATTCTCGTGCCACATCTGAGGCCTGCCTACGGGAGTCCCTCTTTTGACGACATCCTCGATACATTTCAGCCTACTTCAGGAGCACCCATGGCGCTGCCATCGCATACGTGCATCACGTCGGGCAAGGGCAGTCTGGCGTTTCAGTCTCGCAAGCCGCTGCACGAGAAATGCGCTTCGGTCCGCGCGGCCTTGCCCGTACACATCAACAAGGAGCTCGCACGCAAACTCAGTTGCCTGAGTGCGCAGCACGGAACGTACGTGTTCGCGGCAATCATTGTCGGTTGGACTTCAACGCTGGCGCGCTTATCGAATCAGGACGAGTTGGCTGCCGGATTCTCAGGCGATGCTGCGACCTTGCAATGGGATGTTTCCGCTGAGGTTTCAATTGCCGATCTGTTCGAGCAGTTGCACCAGTTCAAACTGGTCTCAAAGCCTGAGCGAGAGTCATCTGCTGAATACGCGATGCAAACTGTGTCACCGCCGAAGCTTGAACGATCATCGTCGTTCAGGGTGGCGTGCCACTGGCAGGGCAATCAGGAGCGGACGATCGAGTCATTGGAGGGTGGTGTCGATTTGGCGACAACGTCGTTGGATGACCTCGACGTCGATCTGGAGCTGAGCCTTGGTGAAACGGAAGATGGCCGCATCGTTGGGACATTGCGCTATGCCGACGCGCAGTTCGACGTAGAGACGATCGGGCGATATCTCGGGTATCTGCTGACCATGCTTCACGCGATGGTCGCCGATCCCAATGTGCTGGTTTGGCGCGTAGATATGCTTGCTGAGGACGAGCGCGACTTACTGCTGCAAGCCTACAATCAGACCGAGATGCCGCTTCGGCAGGAACCTTGCATTCACGAGCTTTTCGAGCAGCAGGTGTTGCGAGTTCCCGATGCGATCGCCGTGGTGTTCGGAGATCAGTCGCTCAGTTATGCGCAATTGAATGTGCAAGCCAATCGCCTGGCGCACTATCTGATTGCTCGGGGCGTTCGGCCGGATGATCGCATTGCGATTTGCATGGAGCGCAGTATCGAATTGGTGGTGGGGTTGCTTGCCATCCTCAAGTCTGGCGCGGCGTATGTCCCGCTCGATCCGATCTATTCTTCCGATCGCCTCTCGCTGATTCTGGGTGACGCCAAGCCAGCGCTGTTGCTATGCGATGCGCCCGGGTGCGCTGCCCTAGGTGATGACGCGCTCGCGAACCTGCACGTAGTTCACATCGATGCGGAGCAGCCCCAGTGGGCCACCTGGCCCGACGTCGATCCTGATACGAAGGCGCTTGCGCTTACTTCACGTCATCTGGCGTACATCATTTATACCTCCGGCTCCACCGGAACCCCCAAGGGCGTTATGGTGGAGCATGCTCAGGTGGTGCGCCTGTTTGCCGCTACGGACCATTGGTTCGGTTTTAGCGAGCACGATGTGTGGTGCTTGTTTCATTCGTTCGCCTTCGACTTCTCTGTGTGGGAGCTGTGGGGTGCGTTGCATCGCGGCGGTCGCCTGGTCATCGTGCCGCACGACGTCGCTCGCAACGTGCACGAATTCCACGGCATGGTTTGCGAGCAAGGCGTCACGGTTCTCAATCAGACGCCCAGTGCGTTCAGGGCATTCGTCGACGTACAAGCGCGCGGCGCACGAGCGGATAGTCTTCGCTATGTGATTTTCGGTGGCGAGGCACTGGAGCCTTCGATTCTCAGGGATTGGTATGCGAATCGGTCCGATCAGTCGCCGCAACTGATCAACATGTATGGCATTACTGAAACCACCGTACACGTAACCTATCGAGCGTTGCGCGCTGCAGACGTGACGGTCTCCGGTAGTCCGATTGGTCGACGCATTCCGGACCTGCGCATTTACCTGCTAGACGCTTATGGGCAACCGGTGCCGCGAGGTGTAATCGGCGAGCTTTATGTGGGTGGGGCTGGTGTGGCGCGCGGGTATCTGAACCGTCCGGAGCTCACTGCAGAGCGCTTCCTCATCGATCCATTCAGTGCCAGCTCCGGTGCTCGTATGTATCGCACCGGCGATCTGGCTCGTTATCTGCCAGATGGGGGGCTGGAATTCCTCGGGCGCAACGATCATCAGGTCAAGATCCGCGGCTTCCGCATTGAGCTGGGTGAAATCGAGGCCCGGCTGACTGAGCACGAATCCATCCGCGAGGCGGTGGTGATCGCTCGCGAAGACGTGCCCGGTGATAAACGGCTAGTTGCCTACCTCACCACCGTGGCGCCTGCCGATGAGCTGGCGGCTTTGCTACGTGCTCACCTGAGTGCGCGCCTGCCCGATTACATGGTGCCCTCGGCTTTTGTGCAGTTGGCCAGCCTGCCACTCACGCCCAATGGAAAGCTTGATCGCAAGGCGTTGCCGGCGCCAGGTGGCGACGCCTATGCGCTGCGCGCATATGAGCCACCGCAGGGTGAGATCGAACAGACGCTTGCAGGGTTGTGGGAGGAGTTGCTCGGCATTGACCGCGTGGGTCGGCACGACAATTTCTTCGAGCTTGGCGGGCAATCGCTGCTGGCAGTACAACTCATGGCGCAACTGCGTCGCCTTGGTCTGGGTACCGAGGTTCGCGCGCTTTTCGCAATGCCGGTTCTGTGCGATCTGGCTGCCACCCTGGGCAGCTATCGCGAGGTAGTCGTGCCGGCCAATCGCATCGATCCTCAATGCACGGTCATCACACCGGACTTGCTGCCGCTGATCGAACTGAACCAGGGCGATATTGATCGCATCGTTGCTCGGGTACCGGGCGGCATCGCCAATATCCAAGACGTTTACGCACTGTCGCCTTTGCAGGAAGGAATCCTGTTTCATCACGTGCTGGCGACCGAGGGCGACCCTTACCTGTTGGTCAGTCAAATGGCCTTCGCCGATCGTGCCTTGCTTGACCGCTATCTCGCCGCGGTTCAGCGCGTCGTCGATCGCCACGACATTCTGCGCACGGGCATTGTTTGGGAGGGCTTGTCCAGGCCGGCACAAGTGGTTCTGAAGCAAGCTACGATCCCAGTCACCACGGTGGAGCTGGATCCGCAGGACGGCCCCATCCACGAGCAATTGGCTCGTCGTTTTGATCCTCGACGGCATCGCATCGATCTCACGCGTGCACCCCTGTTGCAGCTCGTCGTGGCACGTGACGCCGAGAACGAGCGCTGGTTGCTGCTGGAGTTGCAGCATCACTTGATTGGCGACCATTCCACCTCCGAATTCCTGCTTGCCGAAGTCCAAGCCTTCCTCGCAGGACGCGGCGATGCGTTGCCCGTGGCGCAGCCATTCCGCAATTTGATCGCCCAGGCACGCTCCAGCTTGCCTCAGGCAGAGCACGTGCATTTCTTCCGCGGGATGCTTGCCGATATCGACGAGCCCACCACGCCTTTCGGCTTAAGCGAAGTGCGCCGCGATGGCAGCCGTGTCGAAGAAGCTCATTACGAGCTGCCCGAAGCGCTGAATCGACGATTGCGCACGCAAGCACGCCGGTTGGGCGTGAATCTGGCGAGCCTGTGTCACCTGGCCTGGGGACAGGTCGTGGCGAAGACCAGCGGGCGGGAGTCCGTCGTGTTCGGTACCGTGCTGTTTGGGCGCATGCACGGCGGCGAAGGTGCGGATCAGGCCATGGGCCTGTTCATCAATACGTTGCCGCTTCGGCTCGATCTGGACGGCACGGATGTCGTGGCCAGCGTACGCGCGACGCACGCCAGGCTGGCGGAACTGCTGCGGCACGAGCATGCGTCGCTCGCGCTGGCGCAGCGCTGCAGCGGTGTTGCCGCGGCAGCGCCGCTATTCAGTGCCTTGCTCAACTATGTCCACAACAGCCTTCCCCCTTCAGCACAGACGTCCTGGCAAGGTCAGGGTATCGAGCGCCTCAGTTTCGAGGAGCGCACCAACTACCCCTTCACGTTAATCGTGGAGGATTCCGGTGACGCCCTCGGCCTGATTGCACAGATTGTGCAGCCTGTATCTGCTGCGCGCGTATGCCGATTCGTGCACCGCGCCTTGGAGCAGCTCGTCGACGCGTTGGAAAGTGCGCCGCACACGCCGGTACGGCAACTCGACGTACTGCCGCCGGAAGAGCGCAGCTCGTTGCTGACGACCTGGAACCGAACCGATGCTACCTATCCGCAAGACCGCTGCATGCATCAGTTGTTCGAGCGGCAGGTGCAAAGTACCCCGGAGGCTGTTGCCATCGTATGTGGGGATCGCTCGCTCACTTACGCGCAACTCAACGCGCAGGCGAACCGTCTTGCACATCATCTGATTGCGCTAGGCACTCAGCCGGATGATCGCATTGCGATCTGTGTGGAACGACGTATCCCCATGGTGGCGGGATTGCTTGCCGTTCTCAAGGCAGGCGCAGCTTATGTGCCGCTCGATCCGGCCTATCCATCCGAACGTCTTGCTTCGATCTTGCGCGATGCGCAGCCACGCCTGCTGCTCGGCGATGCGCGCGGGCGCCAGGCGCTGGGCGAGGAAGCATTGGCATCTCTGCTGGTGTTCGATCCCGATGCCGGGCAGCCAGAGTGGATGACTCGGCCTGATGTCGATCCGGATGCTGAGGCGCTTGGGCTAAAGGCCGGCCATCTGGCCTACATCATCTACACCTCCGGTTCTACCGGCGTGCCCAAGGGGGTCATGATCGAGCACGCCCAGGCAGTCAATTTCCTGCATTGGAGCGGCGATGCTTTCGCGCCAAAGCAGTTTGCGCAGACGCTTTTTTCGACCTCGATCAACTTTGATCTGTCCGTTTACGAATGCTTTGCCCCACTTGCTTGGGGCGGCACGATTTTCCTCGCCGACAATGCATTGGCCCTGATGCAAAAACCGCTCGAGGTTTCCCTCATTAATACGGTACCTTCCGCCATCGGTGCTCTGCTTGACGTGGAAGCGGTGCCGCCCGCCGTGCGAACGATCAACTTGGCCGGCGAACCGCTCAAGACGGCGTTGGCCGAAAAAATCTTCGCGAATACATCGGTTATGCAGATTTGCAATCTGTACGGACCATCTGAAACAACCACGTATTCGACCTGGTCATGCATGCGAAGAGGCGGCCCCGTCACTGAAAGCATTGGGCGGCCCATTGCCAACACGCGGATCTATTTGCTGGACGCTCATGGCCAGCCCGTGCCATTGGGTGTCGTCGGCGAGCTCTATATCGGGGGCGCAGGTGTCGCCCGCGGTTATTTGAACCGTCCGGATCTCACCGCCGAGCGCTTTCTCGACGACCCGTACAGTCCGCACGCCGATGCGCGGATGTACCGCACCGGGGATCTGGCGCGATACCTGCCCGATGGCAACCTGGAATTCCTGGGCCGTAACGACCACCAGGTGAAGATCCGCGGCTTCCGCATCGAACTGGGCGAGATCGAAGCGCGTCTGGCCGAGCATCCGCAGGTGCGCGAAGCGGTCGTACTGGCGCGCGAAGACGTGCCGGGCGACAAGCGGCTGGTGGCCTATGTCACGGTGAACGATGCTGGGAGCGAGGCGAGCAAATTGATCGCTTCGTTGCGGGCGTATTTGAGTTCGCGTCTTCCTGACTACATGCAGCCATCGGCGTTTGTGGCGCTGGCAACGCTGCCGCTCACGCCCAACGGCAAGCTTGATCGCGGGGCATTTCCGGCGCCGGATCACGAGGCCTACGCGCTGCATGCCTACGAGCCGCCCCAGGGGGAGGTCGAGGAAGAGCTTGCTGCGATCTGGGAAGAGCTGCTTGGAGTCGATCGAATCGGACGGCACGACGACTTTTTCGAATCGGGTGGCCATTCGATTTTGGCCATGCGTCTTCTCAATTACGTTGAAAACGCGTTCGACATAACGGTGAACCTTTCAACTTTATTTGGCAACAGCAAACTGTCTGCATTTGCGGAGCAGGTTTTGCTTGCATCCATCTCTCAAGAGTTCGAGGCCGATGAACTTCAAGAGCTGATGGACACAAAAAACTGATTGGGCGATACGAATCATGACTTCCTCTGACTTTACCCTTGAAGGCCTGGATAAATCGCAGGTTGAGAACCTCATTGCGCTAGCCAAAGAGCGCAGATTGCAGAGGAAGCAGAAGAGGGATTCATCCATACCCATCGTATCTCGCGAAGGTCACCTGCCGCTGTCTTTTGCTCAACGGCGCTTGTGGCTTCTGGCCCAACTGGACGGCGTAAGTGCGACGTACCACATTCCGATGGCACTGCACCTGCACGGCGCGCTGGATGTGCCGGCCTGGCAACGCAGCCTGGATGCGTTGTTTGCCCGCCACGAGGCGCTAC
>NZ_JADIKF010000025.1 GCF_016904945.1 Dyella mobilis | reverse complement strand
CTGATGGATGTGCTGTTCATGCATCGCACCGTTCAACACATCGACTTGCGTTTACCGCGCTAAACTCGCCTTTACATGTGTTACCCATGTCTCCGAACAGGCGTTACCCATGTCCCCACTCCGTACAGCAGCGTAACCCAACATCCCCAACATCATCGCTGGGTTACGCTGCGCTAACCCAACCTACGAGGCTGAGGGCGCGACTCTCCCGAGGGAGTAACGAGGTCCGGCTCGCTTGCCCAATCCGGGGTGACAATGCCTTGCCGTATGGCTCTGTGGATGGATGAGTACGGCCACTCGCTCGCGAGCCGGCAGTAGCCATGCTTTACCGGGTTGATGTGCACGTAGTCGACGTGATTTTGCAGGTCTTTCTCGTCACGAATCTGATGCTCCCAGAATCGGCGTTGCCAGATGCATCGTTCGTTTTTGCGCCGCCTTGACGGGGTCGTGGTCTCCACGTGTTCGATCGACGTTGAGAAATGCCGCTTGATGAGCCGCCAGCGGGTCGAGTAGTCCGAGTCGTGATCGGGCATGGTCCACACGGCATGCAAGTGTTCGGGTAGAACCACCCAGGCAATGATGTGGAATGGATGATGGTGTTTTACGGTGCGCACCGCTTCGCGCAAAGCTCCAATTCGGTACGTCAGCAGGGAGTTTGTGCGATCTGCAAGGTTTACCGTAAAGAAGTATGTCGCGCCTGATGTGTTGGATCGTCGATAGCGCATCGGCCTTCCTTAGCCAGATGTAGGTTGGGTTAGCGCAGCTAACCCAACAATCGTGGGTAGCACGTTGGGTTACGCTACGCTAACCCAACCTACCGCAGACTCAGCGTTTGCAGGACAAATCGGCCTTCTTGTAGATATCCGTGTCGTTCTGCGCGACGTATGCGTGAGTCGCCGCATTCCAGCGTAATGCTGGCAAATCGTAATCTCCGCCGACGGCGGGGTTGCTGACGTGCACACGTATCACCTGCGGCACGCCATCCGTCACGTCGCCAAATTGCAGGTCCAGGGTGCGAGGCGGATCGAACGGGAACAGCTCCGGCAGACGTGCCAGACAATGACCGTCAGCGGCGATCAGCATCGGATGCGGAAAGTCCGGCCAGGTGTCCTTGGCGGAATGATCGCCCTGATAGCGCTGTGCAAAGATCGTCAGCAACCACACTTTGGCCGGCACCGTGCCTGGCCCGGCCAGTGGACAGGCCCGCACGTAGGGTGCGTAGGCCTTCCAGTTCTCATCGAGCGAGCCGGCATAACCCGCCTTGGTGGGTTCCAAGCATTGGGTTGGCGATAATCTCGACAGCGGCGCTGCCATAGCTGGGTATGTGACACTCCATCCCAAAATCGCACCAGCAACGGCAATAACAGCGTTTCGTCGGCTCACGTCATGATCCATCACGCAGGAGGGAGCGGCGACTTTACTGCATCGCCACCACGCAGGGCATGGGTCGCGTGTCTCAGGTTGGGTTATCCCCGACTTGATCCCAGGGGTAACCCAACTTACGGATCAGTGCAGCGTAAACAGCTTATCGAAGCCCGCCACGCGCAGCGTTCCACGCAAAGCATTATTGGCGTTGACGATACTGATTTCGGCACGGTCGCCGCCCGCGTGCTCGCGCAGCAGCAACAGCATGCCCAGCGCGGAGCTGTCCATGCTTTCCACTTCGCCCAGATCGATCACGTAGCTGCGGGAAGGCTTGCGCTCGCCCAGGCAGGCATCGTGGAACTGGCGATGTACGCTGAAATCGAAATGGTTATCGAACTGCAGGGTGACGCAATCCTGCTCGACATCGTGTTGAACGTTGAGACTCATCGCAGTCACCCTCTTAGAACAATTCGATTTCGCCGGCATCCATGCTGTTCTGCAGCGCTGGGCCGCGCGAACGGATGCGTGCTTTTTCACGCTGCAGTGCCAGGCGCTCGCGCACCCGCTCGGAGTGCTGGCGCAGCACCTGCGCATCGACCGGCTCGCAAGCCAGGGTTTCGATGTCGCGCGTGGTTTCGGCCGCCACGCCCTGCAAATCCACCAGACGACTGCGCGTCTGATTAAGCAGCTGGCTGAGAATGTCTTCGAACTGCAGCGAGCGGATGGTGGTGGACACGTCGTTGCCCAGGCCGCGATTGATCTCGACCACGCGGTCGGCCGCCGCGCTGGTGCGCGCATCGCTTTCGGTGACGTGCGCCAGCATGGCGTCGATGCCGCCCTTGGCCGACAAGGCCACGTTCAGATCCTGTGCGGCCATGTCGCCGACCAGCCCGCGCACCTGCTCCATGGCGACGCGCGCGCGCTCGACGTGGCTGCCGATCTGTTCGTTGAACTGATTGGAATGGCTGGCCAGGTTGCGGATTTCTCCGGCCACCACGGCGAACCCGCGACCGGCTTCGCCCGCACGCGCCGCTTCGATCGCTGCATTGAGCGCCAGCAGATTAGTTTCTTCGGCAATGGTGTTGACGTTTTTCAGCAGCGCGAACACCGCATCCATTTCTTTGGACATGCCGTCGATGCGATAGACGATGCGCAGGCTTTCGCGCGAAAGCTGCACGATCAGGCCAACGAAATGATCGAGCAGATCGCTGGTGCGCGCGGCGAAATCCTGCACCGATACGCCGCCCTGGCCACCGATGATCTGGTTGAGCAGGGACTGCTGCTGGCCGGTCTTCTGCGACAGGCCGTCGAAGCCGCCGCCCAGTTCGGAAACGGCGTCGCGCAGCAGATCCAGCGCCTGATGCAATTCGCGCGAGGCGTGGCCGAGTTCGTCGACCAGGGCGCCGCGGATGTCTTCCAGCGCTTCGCGCACCGGTGCGTTGTCGGCTTCCGGCGCGGCGGTCTCCACCACGATCGTCGGCGTGCCCAGACGGCGGCATTCGAAGATCCAGGTGGCGCACAGCAGGATGATCAGCACAGGCGCCATCCACGCCGGATTCCAGGCCAGGCACAACACCAGCGCAACGGCACTGGCGCCGATGCCAAGGAGAGGGCGTGGGGCCGCAAGCGGCCGGGCAGCGATATTGGGAATATTTACGGACATGAGGAGTTCCGATACGTCAGGAAGCAGCGCGTCGTGCACTGACAATGGGTTGTTGCGCCAGCACCAGCAGGCGTTCGGCAATCAGTTCCAGCGGCAATTTCTCGTCGGCGGCGCCGAGTTTCCACGCGGCGCCGGGCATGCCCCACACCACCGAACTGGCCTCGTCCTGCACCACGGTAGGCGCGCCGTTTTCACGCATTTCCAGCAGGCCGCGCGCACCGTCGTCGCCCATGCCGGTCAACAACACGCCGATGGCCGCGGCGCCGACACTGGCGGCGGTGGAGCGGAACAACACATCCACGCTCGGCTTGTGGCGATTGACCTGCGGGCCGTCGTGCAGGCGGCAAACGTGCTTGGCACCGTCCCACATCACCAGCAAGTGTTCGCCGCCTGGGGCAATGTAGACGTGGCCGGGCTGGATCGGCTGGCCGTCGCGCGCTTCGCAAACGCGCATGGCCGAGCAATTGTTCATGCGCGTGGCAAACGGTCCGCTGAAGGCGGCTGGAATGTGTTGGGTGATCACGATCGGCGGCGCATCCGGCGGCATCGCTTCGAGAAGCACGCGGATCGCTTCGGTGCCGCCCGTGGAGGCGCCCACCGCAATGATGCGCTGGCTGCCGCGCGTACCGGGCGACTGCGAGCGCGGCAGCACGGCATCGGCGGAATGGCGCGGTGGCACGTCCAGCTTCTGCACGGTGGTGTAGGCGCGCGGACGCGTCATGGCGGCCGCTTTCACCTTCGCGCAGATTTCCTGCGCACTTTCCGCAAAACAGTTGGCCAGATCGCTGGACGGCTTGGTGAAGAAATCCACCGCGCCGATTTCCAGCGCACGCAGCGTCACCTCGGCACCACGCTCGGTCAGCGAAGAGACCATCACCACCGGCATCGGCCGTAGGCGCATCAGGTTCTCGAGGAAGGTCAGGCCGTCCATGCGCGGCATTTCCACGTCGAGCGTGAGCACGTCGGGATTGAGTTGCTTGATTTTGTCGCGCGCGATCAACGGATCCGCGGCCACGCCGACGACTTCGA
Organism: Dyella mobilis; assembly: GCF_016904945.1. GTDB lineage: Bacteria > Pseudomonadota > Gammaproteobacteria > Xanthomonadales > Rhodanobacteraceae > Dyella_B > Dyella_B mobilis. Next base: position 11,031 of record NZ_JADIKF010000025.1, on the reverse strand, counting down.
TGCCCGGGTCGGAATCGAGCATCGCCGACATCAGCTTCCGCACCAGGGCGGAATCATCGACTACCAGGACGCGAACTTTTTCCATTGCCGCCTTCTCACTTAATACTTCGTTGTGCCTTGCGCCTTGCCCTGCGGGGAGGGAAAGGCGATGGAGCTCAGAAAAGCTCCACCTCTCCCTTTATCGGATCATTTGCCAAACGCTTGAGGTAACGCTGTTCGTTGGCCGCCAGCTCGGCGTCGCGCTGGCTGCGCAGCTGGCGCACGCGCACCCGCCCGCTAGCCGGGAAAAACTGCAGCTGGCGCGGATAGATGTCGCCGACGTCCTCAGCCGCCAGCGGCAGGCCTTCCATCTCCAGATAACGCTTCACGAAAGCGATGTTGCGCTTGCCTACGTCGGTCATCTGGGTCAGCACGCGGCCGCCGCCAAAGATCTTCACGGTCAGCGCCTCGCGGCGACCGCCCGCCTTGAGGATGGCGTTGATCAGCTGCTCCATCGCGTCGCTGCCATAGCGCGCCGCGCGGCCTACCGCCGAGGACCAGTCGTTACGCTCGCCGCCCATCGGCTCGGGCAGCATGAAGTGGTTCATGCCGCCGATGCGCCGCTCGGTGTCGCGAATGCACGCCGATACGCAGGAGCCGAGCACGGTGGAAACCATTTCTTCCTGGCCGCTGACGTAATACTCGCCAGGCAGCACTTTGACCGTCATGCAGGCATGGCTGGGATCCCAGAATCGGCGCATGTGCTCGAAACCGGGCAGAACGGGGACCGCTTTATCGGGCGCAACGGCAACGCCGGGCAGACGTACAGTCATCACGCACGCTTCCTGTAGACAGTACGGCCAACCAGATCGAACGAATCGCTCAAGCCGTACATCGATTCGGAATGCCCCAGGAACAGATAACCGCCCTGCTCCAGCAAGCCGGCATAGCGATCGAACAGCCGCTGCTTGGTCGGCTTGTCGAAATAGATCACCACGTTGCGGCAGAAAATCGCATCGAACGGACCGCGCATCGGCCAATCGTGCAGCAGGTTCAACGGCTGGATGGTCACCAGCTCGCGCAGGCGCGGATGCACCTGGGCATAGCCTTCGTAGGCGCCTTCGCCGCGCAGGAACCAACGCTGGCGCCGCGCTTCGCTGATGCCGCCCATGCGCTCCAGCGCATAAGTGGCGGCGCGCGCCTGCTCCAGCGCCTGCGGCGACAGATCCGTGGCCAGGATGCGTGCGTCGACTTTGCTGCCGGTACGTTCCAGCGCTTCGGCCAGCACCATCGCCAAGGCGTACGGCTCTTCACCGGTGGAGCAGCCGGCCGACCAGATGCGCAGGCGGCCGCCATCCTTCTTTTTCTGTTCCAGCCAGCGCGGCAGCAACTCGTCGACCAGCAGGTCGTAGTGGTGCATTTCGCGGAAGAACGAGGTGACATTGGTGCTGATGACACTGGCCAGTTCGCCCAGCTCGCCTTGCGGGTCCCTGCGCAGAATTTCGCAGTAGCCGGCGAAGTCTTTCAGTCCCAGTGCACGCAGGCGGCGCAACAGGCGCCCCTGTACCAGCTGCCGCTTCTGTTCGCCCAGCACGATGCCGCAATACTGGTAGACGAAGTCGCGCAGAAACTCGAATTCATTGTCGCCAAGTGCCAACGATCCCAGGCTCGACGCGATGGAGTGGGATTCGGCCAACGTTGCTGTCGTCATCAGTCAGCCCCCTGCCTGATTGCCCTGCTTCCTAGATTCACGACATCTACCTCTTAGAGTTTTTGTGGGACTTGAAAACGCCACGTGTCTCGAACACACCTGGCGTACTTGGCATCCCTACCGCTACAAAACGGAACTCGCCGGGTATGCAGAAGCCCCCCGCTTCTGCAGCCTGAATCGACTGCTCGCGTCTCTCCGCCGTACGGGCGGAGAGACGCGTCACGACTCAGAATTCCTTCCAGGCACCGCTGTCGGCCGTCTCCGGCACGGCGCGACGGGCCGGAGCGGGCATCGGTGCGGACTGGCGTACCGCGGCGAACACGGCTTCGGTTTCAGCCACGATTTCCGCTGCCTTCGGCTTGCTCGACACCGCTGCCGCCGCCTCGTCGCCGAAGCGGAAGAAGTTCACCTGGCGCTGCAGCTCGCCGGCCTGTTCGTGCATGGCGCGGGCGGCGGCGGAGGCTTCTTCCACCAGCGCGGCGTTCTGCTGGGTCATTTCGTCCATCTGCGACACGGCGTTGTTGACCTGGTCGATGCCTGCCGATTGTTCCTGGCTGGCTGCGGCGATCTCGGCCACGATGTCCGTCACCTTTTTCACGCTGTCGACGATCTCGGCCAGCGCCTTGCCGGACTGGTCCACCAGCTCCGAACCGGTACGTACCTTCTCGGCGCTGTCGTTGATCAGCAGCTTGATTTCCTTCGCCGCACCCGCACTGCGCTGCGCGAGGTTGCGCACTTCGGTGGCGACCACGGCGAAGCCGCGACCCTGTTCGCCCGCACGAGCCGCTTCCACCGCGGCGTTGAGTGCCAGCAGGTTGGTCTGGAAGGCGATCTCGTCGATCAGGCTGACGATGTCGGAAATCTTGCGGCTGGAGCTGTTGATTTCGCGCATGGCGGTAACCGCTTGCCCTGCCACTTCGCCACCGCGCTCGGCCTGTTCGCGGGCGCCGCGGGCAAGCTGGTTGGCGTGGCTGGCATTCTCGGCGTTCTGCTTCACCGTCGAGGTCATTTCTTCCATCGACGAGGCGGTTTCTTCCAGGCTGGAGGCCTGCTCCTGCGTACGCTGGCTCAGGTCGTCGTTGCCACGTGCAATCTGCTGCGCAGCCGTGCTCACCGCATCGGAGCCCTGGCGCACTTCGGAGACGATCTCCACCAGGCGCTGATCCATCGTGCGCAGCGCCGTGAGCAACTGCGACAACTCATCATTGCCCTTCACTTCCACCTGATGGCCCAGCTTGCCGCCGGCAATCTCGTTGGCCACGCGCATCGCATAAGCCAGGGCGTGGGAGATGGAACGGATCAGCAGGGTCGAGCGCAGCAGTGCGAACAGCAGGCCGGCAAGCAGGGCGATGATGGTGATCATGCGCACCTTCTCATAGCTCTTGATCTGCTCCTGGAAGATCTGGCCAGCCTCGTCGCGCTTGACTTCCACCAGTTTCTTCAGCGAGTCCTGGCGCTGCATCAGCAGCGGGCGCAGCTCCATTTCCACCGTATCGGGAGCGCCGGTGTCGCCCTGCTTGATCGCGTCGAGCACGTCTTGCTTGGCCTGCTCGTAATCCTTGTCGGTGGAGTGCCAATCCTTGTTGGCGGCAGCTACGGCCGGGCTCATCGGCAACGCGGCGAAGCGCGCCTTGTAGTCGTCCATTTCCTTCTGGTAGCGATCGAACTCGGCCAGCTTCTGCTTTACCTGGTCGGCCTTGCCGGCCAGTGCCGCCGCTTCGTTGAGCGTCAGGAAGGATTTCAGCGAATCGGCGCGAACGATATCCAGGTACCCGGAAGGCACCAGTTCCGTTTCGTAGATGCGCTGCGTGCCGGCGTTCTGCTGGGACATCGAATACAGGCCCAGCGCAGCGCCGGCAAGCAGCATCACACCGAGCAGGCCGACCAGCAGGATCAACCGTGCGCGGATGGTGAGCGAGGTCAATTTCAGTTTAGGGAAACGCAGTTTCATGTTGTCTTTTTCCTTCATGCCACGGCTTTCACATCGTCAGCCGCGTTCAAGGCGGCTTCCAGCATCTGGGCGTCCTGCGGTTGCAGCAGTTTGTCTGCGTCGAGCAGCAGCACCATGCGGTCGCCGATCGAGGTCAGTCCTTTCAAATATTCGGTATCGACAGTCGTGCCCATGTCGGGCACCGGGCGCAGCGCATTGCTGGCAACGTCGATCACATCCGATACCGCATCCACCACCACGCCGAACTGGCGGCCGCCTACGGTGATGATCACGGTGACGGTGGTCGCGCCGTATTCCTCGCGAGCCAGGCCGAAGCGCAAGCGCAGATCGATCACCGGCACGATGGCGCCGCGCAGGTTCAACACGCCAAGCACGTAGTGCGGCGATTGCGGAATGCGCGTAACGGGAGTCCAACCGCGGATTTCGCGCACGGACAGGATGTCGATGCCGTATTCCTCGTGCGCGAGGTTGACGGTGAGGTACTGCGACTGGAGCACTTCGCCCCGGGCCTGGTCAGACATGATTTCGCCTCGTCGATGGAGCCCCACGTGGGGTTCCCGTTCGTAAAGATGGATCGGCGGTTTTGAGCAAAACTTGAGCGGCCGGCTGCACGTTTTCTTCACCCCAATCCTTGCGAAACGCGCGCGCTCTCCCTTCCGTGGGGGGCTGGGGTGAGGGGACACGGCTTGCCCAACCTCCGCATTCGCAAGGTTTTTTCTTTTACAAACGGGGATCGGCAAGCGTTGCGCGAGGTGCCCCTCACCCCCGTCGTCTTTCGCGGGGAGGGGCAAAGCGGTGCGTCAGGACTCGGCCATGGCCAGGGCGCCAGCGGTCACTCTCTGCTTGCGACCCGGCGCCACCTTGGAGGCCAACCGCACCACCGGCGCCACGCTACTCACCCGGAAATATGCCATTTGCCCCTGCAACCGGTCGGCCTGTTCCTGCATGGCTCTCGCCGCAGCAGCCGCCTCTTCCACCAGCGCAGCGTTCTGTTGGGTGACCTCGTCCATTTGCGTCACCGCGCGATTGACCTGCTCGATGCCGGTGGATTGCTCCTGGCTGGCGGCGGCGATCTCGTTGACGATGTCGGCGACCTTTTTCACGCTGCCGATGATCCCGCTCAGCGCCTGGCCCGATTCCTCCACCAGCGCCGAACCGGCCTGCACCTTGTCGGCACTGTCGCCGATCAGGGTTTTGATTTCCTTGGCGGCACGCGCGCTGCGTTGCGCCAGGTTGCGCACTTCGGTGGCCACCACCGCGAAACCGTGGCCGTGCTCGCCGGCATGCGCGGCCTCGACCGCCGCATTGAGTGCCAGCAAATTGGTCTGGAAGGCGATGTCGTCGATCACGCCGACAATCTCGGCAATCTGCCCGCTGGCCTGGCGGATCGCATCCATCGCCACGCTGGCCTGCTGCGCCACCACGCCGCCGTGCTCGGCCTGGCCGCGCATCGCTATCGCCAGCTGGCTGGCGTGTCCGGCGTTGTCCGCGCTCTGCTTGACGGTGGAGGTCATCTCCTCCATCGAGGCGGCGGTTTCTTCGAGGCTGGAAGCCTGCTCCTGGGTGCGGAAGCTCAGGTCGTCGTTGCCGTGCGCAATCTGTTGCGCGGCAGATGTCACCGCCTGCGCGCCCTGCTGCACTTCGCCCACGATATCGGTGAGCTTGCCGCGCATGCGGCCCAGCGCGTGCAACAGGCTGCCGGGCGTGGCATCGAGCGCATCGCCGGTCAGGTCGCCGTCGGCGATATTGGCCGCCACGCGCGCGGCAAGCCGCGGCTCGCCGCCGATGCTCTGGCGGATGCTGCGCATGGATTCCCACACCACCAGAATCACCAACAGGCCCACCAGCGCCGCACGCAGCAGGCTGCCGATCAGCATCTGGCGGAACTGCGCATCGATATCCACAAAATAGGCGCCCGCGGCCACGTGCAGATCCCACGGCGCATAGAACGCCGTATAGGTCATCTTGAGCTTGTCGCCCTTGCTGCCCGGCATCGGCCACCAGTATTGGGTGAGTCCGTGGCCATCGCGCTGATCGGCCGCCAGCATGTCGCGGTACATGTGCTTGCCGGTGGTATCGGCTTCGTCGCGGATACTGCTGCCCACGCGCTTGGGCATGATCGGATGCAGGCGCATGACCAGGTTCGAATCGAAGGCGTAGACGTAGCCCGTGCCCTGATTCCAGCGCAACGCCGACAAGGCGGCCAACGCACGGCGGCGCGCATCGGCCTCGCTGAATTCGCCCGCGGCGGCGCGATCGTGATAGCTCTGCAGCAAGGATGTCGCCGTGGCCACTTCGTCGCCCAGCGCGCGCTCACGTGCCTGCATCTGCAAACTGCGGCTGTCGATCGCGGACATCACGGTAAGCGCGATCAGGCCGACCACCACGATGGCGATCACTAGCCACACGCGGGCATTCAGACTCAAGCGTTCTAGCAATTTCAACGGGGACATCATCACAACGACCTTCGAAGAGAGGGAAAACTCGAGACGCAAGCGCCCGCGCGCCGAAACGTCCGGCGCATCCTGGACCTTTGAATCCGGCCGCGCCCTCCCGGCGCGCGCCTTTATGCCGCTTTGCGGCGCGACTGCAGGCGAATCAGGCCGGCCACGTCGATGATCAGCGCCACCGAACCATCCGCCAGGATGGTCGCGCCGGAAATACCCTCGACGCGCCGGTAATTGGCTTCCAGCGATTTCACCACCGCCTGCTGCTGGCCGATCAGTTCGTCGACGAACAGGCCAACCTGGCTGCCATCCGACTCGACCACGATCACCAGGCCGTCTTCGATTTTCTGCCGCGCATTGGCGCAGCCGAATTGCTGGTGCAACCGCACGATCGGCAGGTACTCGCCGCGGAAGCGGAACAGCTCTCCGCCGCCCGTTACGCTGCGCACCGCATCGGGCGGCAGTTGCACCGATTCCACGATCGATACCAGCGGCACGATGTAGCACTCATCGCCCACCGCCGAGCGCAGCCCGTCGATGATCGCCAGCGTCAACGGCAGCGTAATGGTGAACGTGGTGCCGTTGCCGGGGCGACTCTTGATCGATACGGTGCCGCCCAGGTCCGACACGTTGCGGCGAACCACGTCCATACCCACGCCGCGGCCGGAAAGATCGGTGGTCACCGCGGCAGTGGAGAAACCCGGCTGGAAAATCAGCTCGCCGACTTCTTCGTCGCTGATCCCTTCGCCGCTCTTGATCAGGCCTTTTTGCAGCGCCTTGTTGATGATCGCGTCGCGATTCAGGCCGGCACCGTCGTCAACGATCTCCACCACGATGGACCCGCCGCGATGGAATGCTTCCAGCCGCAGCGTGCCGACGTCGCCCTTGCCGGCGGCACGGCGCTTGTCCGGTGTCTCCAGGCCGTGGTCGATCGCGTTGCGCACCAAGTGCACCAGGGGATCACCGATCTTCTCCAGCACCGTCTTGTCCAGTTCGGTGTGCTCGCCAACCAGGTCCAGCTTCACCTGCTTGCCGAGCTTCTGGCTGAGATCGCGCACCAGGCGCGGGAAACGGTTGAACACCGAGCCGATCGGCAGCATGCGTATGCCCATCACGCTTTCCTGCAAGGAACGCGTGTGACGGGCTAACTGCGCGAGGCCTTGTTGCAGCATCGCCAGCCGCGAGGGATCGAAATCCTCGCGGAACTGGTCGAGCATCGCCTGGGTAATCACCAGTTCGCCGACCAGGTCGATCAGGCCGTCGATCTTGTCGATACCCACGCGCACCGAACCGGCGTCGTTGCTGCTGGCGGCCGCAGCACGCGGAGTTCCCGCAGCCGCACCTGCACCGGCCGGCGCGGCGACAGCCTCGACGGCCGGTGCAGGCGGTGGCGCGGCGGCAACGATGGGCTCGATGCTCAGATCGCACTCGTCCTCGACCCACTCGAATACCGCCGCGATGGCCTCGCGCGTGACCGCACCGGTCAGCTCGAGGTGCCAGGCGAGGTGGCATTCGGTAGGGTCGAGCGCGTCCAGCGTGGGCACGCGATCCAACCGTGCCTCGACGACCAACTGCCCGAGCGCAGCCAGTTCACGCAATAGACGCAACGGGTCGTTGCCGCCGGCCAGCATGCCGGCGTGGGGACGGAACTCGATGCTCCAGCCGCCGGATGCGGCCGGCTTGGCGGCAGCCTTGGCCGCCGCCGCAGGTATGGCATTGCCGGCGGCCGCGGCCAATTCCAGCTTCAGGCCATCGCTGTCGGCATTGGCCAGCGGCTGCCCGCCTTGCGCGCGATCGAACATGCCGCGCAGGCAATCGACCGTGCGCAACATCAATTCGATGATGCCCTTGTCGATCGCGCGGCGACCGTCGCGCACCTGGTCGAGCAGCGACTCGGCCTCGTGCGTCAGCGCGGCCATGTCCGGGAAACCGAACGTGGCCGAACCGCCCTTGATCGAATGCGCCGCGCGGAAAATGCTGTGCACCAGCTCGGCATCGCCGCCTTCATCGAGCGCCAGCAACGCCGACTCCATCGCATCCAGCCCTTCCAGGCTTTCCTCGAAAAAGACTTTGTGGAATTGGGCGATGTTGACGCTGCTCATAAACGAAATTCCGAAATGGACTCGATGTTGCTTTGCCCCTCTCCCGGAGGGGAGAGGGAACTAATCTGGAGCTCAACCCAGAACGCGCTTGACCGTAGCCAGCAACTGCTCAGGATCGAACGGCTTGACCAGCCAGCCCGTCGCGCCCGCCGCCTTGCCTTCCATCTTTTTGTCCGTGTTGGACTCGGTGGTCAGCATCAAAATCGGCACGCCTTTGTATTCGGCGCGCGTGCGCAGTTCGCGCACCATGCTGATACCGTCCATCACCGGCATGTTCACGTCGGCCAGCACCAGGTCGAAGCGCGAGGAAGAAGCCGTATCCAGCGCGAGCTGGCCATTTTCCGCCTCGGCCACTTCATAACCGGCGCTGCGCAGCGTGAACGCCACCATGCCGCGCATCGAAGCCGAATCGTCCACTGCAAGAATCTTTGCCATCTTCACACCTCAAGTTCAGGCCGGCTGCTTCGCCGGCAGTGCCAATATCTGTGCCAGACCCAATTGGCTGGCGGCGTCGTGCAGCGGCGCGCTGGCGCCGGCCCAGTTCACGGTGTTGCCGCGCTTCTGGGCTTCGCGCTGGAAAACCACCAGCATTTGCAGGGCCGCGGTGTCGATGCGATCCACCGCACCGCCGTCGAGCAGGATCTGCGACGCATCAAGCGCCTCGCCCAGTTGCCGATGTACATCGGTCACCTCGGCGATGCGGAAATCCGCCGGCATGCCGACCCGGACCTCGCCCTTGCTTGCTCCGCCTTTGCTTTTGCTGCCCATGACACGGCCCTCCACGGATACCTGTTGTTGGTTTTATCGGCCGGGCGAGGGGCAGCTTTAGAGGGTTTCTTGACGGTTGCGTCACGAAACAGGGGTGACCCCGGCCGTATCCGTCAACGAGAACCCCCGGCGAAAAAAGCCCTAAAGTTTCCCCCCGGGCAGTCGATAATCCATAAGGTTCGCGAAAACGTGCGACGACAGCACGTCGCTGGCCGAGGAGCCGAGCGTGATCATTCAGCCAACCAGCGTTGCCGCACTGACCTGGATCGGTGCCGCCGCCGGCGCCAGCTCTGAAGGCTGGCGCATCGGCAGCGTGTTGTCCGCGCGCCCCCTTGGCATCAACGAACAAGGCTTGATGGTGCTGCAGATCGGCGCACTCACCGTCGAGGCCGAAGCGCCCGGCACCAAGCTGCCTCCGCAATTCCAGGTCCGCGTGCTCAGCCTGGGCGCGCAGCCGCAGCTGGAAATCCTCGGTACCGACTCCCCGCTCGACAGCACCCTCAACCAGGCGCTGCGCGAACGCCTGCCGCAGCAAAACGGCTATGCGCCGCTGCTGGCCACGGTAGATGCTCTGTCGCAGTGGGCGATGGCCAAGCAATTGCCGCCGTACCTGCGCTCGGCGCTCGCCTTGCTCGAACACAGCATGAGTACGCCGGCCGAGCTTTCCACCGGCGAGGGTCTGCGCCAGGCGGTCAATCGCAGCGGCGTATTTCTGGAGGCGCAGCTGGCGCAAGCAGCGGCCAACGACGCGACCACCGCGCACGATGACGTGAAAGGCGCGCTGCTGCGACTCGTGGCGATTCTGAAAGACCAGCCGCTGACCGGCGAAAGCAGCAACGTCGAGGTGGATCCGCCGCTGCTCTATCGCGGCGTGGTGCCGCAAGGGCGCCTGCCGTTGCCGTTCGAACTGGCCACCACCAACGAGGCCACCGATTTCCTGCCGCGCCTGTATACCGACGTGCAGGCCGCGTTGGCCCGCCTGGAAGTAGCGCAGTTGCAGGCCACACCAGGTCACTGGATCGTCGAGATTCCGGTACAGGACACCGAAGGCGCCGACGTGCTGCAGTTGATGCTCAAGCAGGAGCAGGAAGCGGAACAAGGCTGGACGATGGGCTTCTCGCTGGACCTGCCATCGCTGGGTCCGCTGGTTGGCGAATTGCATCTGCGCGGACTGCGGCTTTCCGTGCGCCTGTGGGCGCAGCGTCGCGAAACGGTCGACCGCATGGAAGACCAGTTCGACGATCTGCGCGCACGCGTCGAAGCCACCGGATTGTTTCTCGACCAGCTGAGTTGCCAGCTGGGCCTGCCGCATACCGGCACCAGCGTCAGCGCCGTCTTCTTGAAGGCCACCGTATGAGTACGCCGCTGTTGCCCACGCCGCAACGCAAGGTGGTGCTACGCCTGCCCGGCGGCGCCGATGGTGCATCGACGCCATCGGTATTGCACGCCGCGGAGGTGGAGAATTTGTTCAAGCATGCACACGCCCTGGGCCTGCCGCTGCATCACGACGCACAGATCGCCGCGCTGCTGGTATCGTTGCGAATGAACGCGCAGGTGCCGCCGATCTTGTATGCCGCAGCCGCGGCCGTGCTGGCAAGCATTTACGAGGCCTCGCGCAAGCCCTGACGTACTTGAGTAGGTTGGGTTAGCGAAGTGTACGGACTGGGGACATGGGTAACGCCTGTTCGGAGACATGGGTAACACATGTAAAGGCGAGTTTAGCGCAGTAAACGCAAGTCGATGTGTTGAACGGTGCGATGCATGAACAGCACATCCATCAGGCCATCGGTAGGCGATGGCCTGATCGCCACCGGCAGCCCCGCCAACCCTTCGCTCACAAAGATCGTGCGGCCGCGATACACGATCTGGCCGTTGCGCCGAACCTTCAACACGTGCACGCCTTGGTCGTAGAGGATCGGTGACAGACGGGCAGGATAAGCGCGCGAACTGGGTCGATAACGCGAGATAGGGGGACGCAATCCCAGCGCCTCGTGTGGTCGCCGGCAGTTATAGAGATGGCGCCAGCTGTCCATGGCGCGCTGGCAGGCAGCCAGGCTGGCGTAGTGGCGAGCT
>NZ_JADIKF010000028.1 GCF_016904945.1 Dyella mobilis | reverse complement strand
AGTAGGTCACCGCCAGGGGCTTCATCCTAAAAACCCTCACCGTCTGGTGAGGGTTTTTTCTTTGTGCTTGGGCTTGTTGCGGCTCGTGCGCCTGGGCGCACCCGCAACAGGTCACCGCCAGGGGCTTCATCCTAAAAACCCTCACCGCCTGGTGAGGGTTTTTTCTTTGTGCTTGGGCTTGTTGCGGCTCGTGCGCCTGGGCGCACCCGCAACAGGTCACCGCCAGGGGCTTTATCCTAAAAACCCTCACCGTTTGGTGAGGGTTTTTTCTTTGTGCTTATGCTTGGGCTTGTTGCGGCTCGTGCGCCTCGGCGCACCCCGCAACAGGTCACCGCCAGGGGCTTTATCCTAAAAACGCCTTCCCAACCGGGAAGGCGTTTTGCTTTGCGGCCCGTGCTGCTTGGCACGCGCATCGACGAAAATATCGACGAAAAGCCAGAACCAACATAGACGATCGCCTATCATGTTCGTCTGATCAGCCCGTCTGACGCGGTTGCCAAGGAGGAGCGCTGTGTTCGTCAATGTCGAAACCCGACGCAGGCCGCGTGTGCATTGGGCGGCCATGTTGTTGGTTTTCATCTGCGTCGTGACGTTTGTGGCGTTGGCTCTGATGCCGCCACCGCGCCGCATTACCTTTTTGCTGGAATGGGGCACGGTTCCGGCCAATATCTTTGATGCGCATCGGCCGCTTTGGCAGCAGTTGCGCGATCCGGCGCTATTGCGCCTGGTCACCGCGCTGTTTATCCACGTGGCGTGGCTGCATCTGCTGAGCAATCTTCTCTTCTTGATGATTTTTGGCATCCCGGCTGAGCGCGCACTGGGTTCCGTCCGCTTTCTAGTGCTTTTTTTGCTGGGCGGAGTGGTCGCCAATCTTGCCGGCGCCATTTCACTGGCCGGCGTGGTGAGGCCCATCATCGGTTGCAGCGGTGCGGTTTCGGCCGTGTTGGGATCGTATGTATCGCTGTTTCCGCGCGCGCGCCTGGGCTTGGTATTGCCGCTGGGTTTCTATCTGGAATTCGTGCGTGTGCCGGCGTTTTTGCTGATCGGCATCTGGGCCCTGCTGCAATTGCTTTTCAGTTACGTAGGTCCTAGCTACGGCGGCTACGCCTGGTGGACTCACGTCGCCGGGTTCCTGTTTGGGGCGATATTTGCGCTTACTTCCCGGGGCGCCATCATGCGCCGCATGCGGCGGTAAAATACGCTCATGCGCAACAAGAAACTCTACAAAGTGACCTTTCTTCACCTGGGCAAGTGCTACGAGCTTTATGCGCAGCACGTCGCTTCCAGCGGATTGTGGGGGTTTACCGAGGTCGGCGAACTGGTGTTCGAGCCTGCCGGAGACGGACTCGTGGTCGATCCCACTGAAGAGCGTCTTCGCGAAGAGTTCAAAGATACCCGCGTCTTGCACCTGCCCATGCAGGCTGTCGTGCGCATCGAAGAAGTGGAGCGCAAGGGTGCGCTGGCGATCCGCGATGCGGCGGACGGTCAGAAAGTCACGCCATTCCCGATGCCGCCGCGCGGTCGCTAACGCTCGTTCAACGTGCCCCGCCGTGCAGGCCGTGGTGCCTCGAAAACATCTTCAGCAGTCGGCGCGCAATCGGGGTCGCAGCGACCTGTTGGTATACGCGACAAGGATCAAAGCCTTCTTTGCGCATGTCGTGATGCTTGCGTTGAATGTATGCGCGCATCACGTCGGCATTGAATTCCGGATGGAACTGCGTGCTCACGGCATTGCGGCCGTAGCGCAATAGGTGATGCGGGTCGCGCTCCGATCGGGCCAGCACCGTCGTGCCCTTCGGAACTTCCATCACGCTCTGCTCGTGCGTGGTGTGTGCGCGGAATCCGGTGGTGACGTTCGCGGTCAATGGATCTTGCTCGGCGCCTGGCAGCAGGTCGATCGGCAACGTGCCGATTTCGCGGCCGCCCAGCAAGTAGTCGACGCGCCCACCCAGCGCGTGCGACATCAGTTGGTGTCCGTAGCAAACGCCCAGCAAGGGCAGGTCGACGTCCATCGCGTTGCGGATCCATCCTGCCGTGTCTTCGCTCCAGGGCGCGCGATCGGTCACCATCGCTGCCGAACCGGTAATCAGCGCGCCAGCCACGTCCTTCACCGGCGGCAATGCCTCGCCAGCCGCTACGTGGACCACCTGCATTTGCTGCGGCTCAAGTTGCGCCGCCAGTCGAAACCAGTGCGGAAAGTCGCCGTGGCGGGCACGGATATTGTCGGGCGCTTGGCCGGTACGGATGATCAGAACTGGTTTCATGGAGCGGCGTACACAGAGAGCGAACTCGTCATTCGGGGGAGGAATCTTCAGCGTGCTCGAGCGGAGGCAATACCGTCAGCACTTCCTGCACCGTCGTAAGCCCGCGCTGGACCTGCTCCGCTGCCGAGATGCGTAATGGACGCATACCTTCGGTCAACGCAGCCTGACCGAACCGGATCAGATCCAACTGTGCGCTGATGATCCCGCGCAACCGTGGCGTCAGCGGCATCATTTCGTAGATGCCGGTGCGCCCGAGGAAGCCAGTGTTGCGGCACTCCAGACAGCCCACTGGCTTGAATACCTGCTCGGGAACCGGCATCGACCAGCCGTGGGTCAGCACGGTCCATTCGTGCGGGTCCTGCTGCGTCTGAGCTTTGCAGTGAGGGCACAAGGTGCGTACGAGGCGTTGCGCGACGATCCCCGTAACGGTCGATTGAATCAGGTAGTGCGGTACGCCCAGATCGAGGAGGCGCGTCACGGCACTGGGTGCGTCGTTGGTGTGCAGCGTCGACAGCACCAAGTGCCCGGTCAGCGATGCTTGCACGGCCATCTGGGCGGTTTCCAGATCACGGATTTCGCCGACCATGATGATGTCCGGGTCCTGGCGCATCAGCGTTCGTACGCCGGTGGCGAAATCCAGGTCGATCGCCGGTTGCACCTGCATCTGGTTGAATTCCGGCGACACCATTTCGATGGGATCTTCCACCGTGCACACGTTGATCTCCGGCGTGGCCAGGTGTTTCAGCGTGGAGTACAGCGTGGTGGTCTTGCCCGAGCCGGTGGGGCCGGTGACCAGCACGATGCCATGCGGACGCTCCACCATGCTGCGCCACAAGGCATCTTCGGACGACGAAAAGCCCAGCTGGGAAAAATCCTTGGCGACGATGTCCGGGTCGAAAATACGCATGACCACCTTCTCGCCGAAAGCGGTAGGCATGCTGGAAATACGCAATTCGACTTCGCGACCGGAGGTGGCGCGCGTCTTGATGCGGCCATCCTGCGGGCGGCGTTTTTCGGCCACGTCCATGCGCGAAAGAATCTTGATGCGAGAGGTGACCGCCGTCATCACCGGCGGCGGCAGTTCGAAGACCTTGTGCATCACGCCGTCGATGCGAAAGCGCATCAAACCGGCTTCGCGGCGCGGTTCCAGGTGGATATCCGACGCGCGCTGCTCAAAGGCATACTGCAGCAGCCAATCGACGATGTGCACGACGTGCCGGTCATCGGCGCCCACCTCGCCGGCCTTGCCCAGTTCCAGCAATTGTTCGAAATTGAGCAGTGCCCCGGATTCGTAGCCGCCCATCTGGTTCTTGGCATCTTTCGCCAACTGGATCGAGCGCTGGACGCCGTAGAACTCCTGCAGGTATCGATTGATGTCGATCGGGCTGGAAACCACGCGATGCACATCGCGCCGCAGCATCTGGGACAGATCCTTGGCCCATGCATGATCGAAGGGTTCAGCCGATGCGAACGTTACCTCGCCGGTGCTTGCCGCCACCGGCAGGATGCGATGGCGTTGTGCATAGGCATGGCTGACCACCTGCGTGACGGCCGCCACGTTGATCTTCATCGGATCGATTTTCAGGTATGGCAGCCCTGCCTGGCCTGCCAGCCATTCGGTCAGCCCTTCCAGGCTGAGCGGCCGCCCGGGATCGCGCTGATTGGTGAGTTTGGCGTTGGCGATCACCACCAGCGGGTTGAGCTCGATCGCACTGCGTCCTGCATGGTGGCCCAGGCGCAACTGCTTGGCGTCCTCGGCCGCTACATAGCCATCGACCACCAGGGCGGCTAGCACGTCATCCAGAGCCAGACGGCCGCGGCGGCCGAGCATGGAGGCGATTTGTTGAGTAGCAGCCATCTGCCTGGCCCCCCGAATGGGCTTCGATTGCAGGTAAAAAACAGCGAAATGATGCGCTGCGGCTATACTAGCGCGCTTTACACTTAGGTTAGGAAAGCAATGTCCGCACCTACCTTCCAGGATGTGATCCAGACCCTCAACCGCTATTGGGCGAAGCAGGGCTGCGTGCTGCTTCAGTCGCTCGATACCGAGGTGGGCGCAGGTACTTTCCACCCCGCCACGTTCCTGCGTGCGCTGGGTCCGGAGCCTTGGGCGGCGGCCTATGTGCAGCCCTGCCGCCGGCCCACCGATGGCCGGTATGGCGAAAATCCCAACCGCCTGCAGCATTACTACCAATATCAGGTGGTGCTGAAACCCAATCCGGACAACATCCTGGAGCTGTACATCGGCTCGTTGAAGGAACTGGGCATCGATCCGCAGATACACGATCTGCGCTTCGTCGAAGATAACTGGGAGTCGCCAACCCTCGGCGCCTGGGGGTTGGGCTGGGAGGTCTGGCTCAACGGCATGGAAGTCACCCAGTTCACCTACTTCCAGCAGGCCGGCGGCCTGGAGTGTCGCCCGGTGACGGGTGAGATCACCTACGGCCTCGAGCGACTGGTGATGTACTTGCAGAATGTCGATTCGATTTACGACATTGTCTGGACCCACGCTCCCCATGGCGTGGTGACCTACGGCGACGTGTTCCACCAGAACGAAGTGGAACAGAGCACCTACAACTTCGAATACGCCAATGTCGCCGAGCTGCTGCGCTGGTTCGACGTCTGCGAAGGCGAAGCCAACAAGCTGATTGCGGCGGGATTGCCGCTCCCGGCTTACGAGCAGGTGATGAAGGCCAGCCACACCTTCAACCTGCTGGACGCCCGGCGCGCGATCAGCGTGACCGAACGCCAGCGGTACATCCTGCGCGTGCGCGCACTCTCCCGCAGCGTGGCGGAGACCTACGTGGCGCAGCGTGAAAAACTCGGCTTCCCCGGCCTCAAGCATCAGAAAAAGGAGCAGGCCGCATGAGCGCCGCCAAGTCACTGCTGATCGAACTGGGCACCGAAGAGCTGCCGCCGAAGGCGCTCGACGAACTCGGCGCATCGTTCCAGCGAGGCATCTGCGAAGGGTTGAGCAAGCGCGGTATCGCAGCATCGCTGGAACAGGCCAAGCTGTACGTCACACCGCGGCGTTTGGCCGTCCACATCCCGCAGGTGGCGACGGCGCAGCCGGAGCAATCGCTGGAGCGTCGCGGCCCCGCCGTGAATGCCGCGATGGATGCCGATGGCAACCCCGGCAAGGCCTTGCTGGGGTTTGCGCAATCCTGCGGCGTCGGCGTCGAGCAATTGGAAAAGCTGGAAACCGACAAAGGCGCTTGGTTTGTCTTCCGTGCGGTGAAGCCCGGCCAGGCCGTGGCGGCGCTGTTGCCGGAGATCGTCGACGAAGCCCTCAAGGGGCTGCCCATTCCCAAGCCGATGCGCTGGGCCGATCACGATTACAGCTTCGTGCGCCCCGTACATTGGCTGGTGATCCTGCACGGTTCGGACATCGTGGACGGCAACGTGCTTGGCCTGCGAAGCGGCCGTCAATCGCGCGGCCATCGCTTCATGCATCCGCAACCGGTGCACGTGGCCGATGCCGACAGCTGGCCCGATGCCATGCGTATGGCCAAGGTGTTGGCCGATCCGGCAGAGCGTCGCCAACGCATCCGTGACGAAGTGGCGCGCGCGGCCAAGCAGACTGGCGGTACGCCGCGCCTGGACGATGCGCTGCTGGATGAAATCGCGAACCTTACCGAGTGGCCGGTCGCCATCGCCTGTACCTTCGATCGGGAGTTTCTGGGCGTGCCGCCGGAAGCCCTGGTGACCACGATGGAGGCCAACCAGAAATTTGTGCCCGTGTTCGATGCGCAAGGTGCCTTGACCGAACACTTCATCGGCATTGCCAATATCGAAAGCAAGCAGCCCGGCGAGATCCGCAAAGGCTATGAGCGCGTGATTCGCCCGCGCTTCGCCGACGCGAAATTCTTCTGGGATGAAGACCTGAAAACGCCGCTCGCCGGTTATCAGGAGGCGCTCAAGAACGTCACCTATCAGCAGGCGCTTGGCAGCCTGTGGGACAAGAGCGTTCGCGTCGCGGAACTGGCGCGCATCACTGCCAATCGCGTGGACGTCGATGCCGGTCAGGCCACGCGCGCCGCAAGCCTGGCCAAGTGCGATCTGCTTACCCGCATGGTGGGCGAGTTTCCGGAATTGCAGGGTGTGATGGGGCGCTACTACGCCCGGCACGACAACGAGCCGGCCGAAGTGGCCGATGCGCTCGACAGTGTTTACCAGCCACGCTTTGCCGGCGACACCATTGCGGCCGGCAAAGTGGGGCAAGTGCTCGCCGTTGCCGAACGTGTCGATACGCTCGCCGGCATTTTTGCCGTCGGCCTGAAGCCCAGTGGCAACAAGGACCCCTTTGCGCTGCGTCGTGCGGCCCTGGGTCTGGCGCGAACCCTGATCGAGGGCGGGCTGGATCTGGATCACAAGGCACTGTTTGCCGAAGCACTGGAGCTATTGCCCGAGGCGGCCCTGGCCGCCGGCATCAAGCCCGGCAAAGACGGCAAGGCACCTGCGTTCGACGCGGGCGAGCGCCGCGCCGCATTGGTGTCGGAACTCAATGACTTCATGCTGGATCGCCTGCGCGGCTATTACGCCGAGCGCGGTTTCACCACGGAGCAATTCGAAGCCGTGTTGGCCGTAGCGCCGATCAGCCTGGTCGATTTCGATCATCGCTTGCGCGCCGTGCTCGAATTCGGCCGGCGCCCCGAGGCGGCAAGCCTGGCCGGCGCCAACAAGCGCGTAGCCAATATCCTGCGCAAGCAGCAGGAAGAGCACGGCATGCAGAGCATCGGCGGTCACGTCGATCCGGCACACTTTGAAGCCGATGCAGAGCGTGCCCTCGCGCAGGCGCTGGAAGCGGCGCAGGCGGACAACGTGGGCGCACTGCAGCGTCGCGACTATGCGGCGGTACTGACGCGTCTTGCTCAATTGCAGACGCCGGTCGATGCGTTCTTCGACAACGTGCTGGTGAATGCCGAAAACCCCGCCGTGCGCGCCAATCGGCTCGCGTTGCTGGGGCGCCTGAAAGCGCAGTTCACGGCCATTGCCGATATCGCGCGCCTGTAATCGCACCGAGCAAGACCCTCTCTGTGCAATGCGCAGGGCGGGTTTGCGCTGATGGGGCCGACAGCGGGGCCTGGCGATGACGGTCGTCCTTGAGCGCCAGGCTTTTCAGGCTTAAAAAAACGGCGACCGGAGCCGCCGTTTTTCGAAGCGCGCCTGGGGCGCGGCTCAGGCCGTTGCTTGCGCGGCAGCCCGATTGCTCTTGAGGCGTTCGGCAAGCCGGTGATTGAACGCAACCATGGCCGAAGCATCGACGTCGTTGCCGCCCGGGCCGAGGATGTCGTAAAGCTCGGCCAACATGTCCGAATTCTCGGCCAGCGTGAGGCTGCTGCTGGCCAGATCCAGCTCGGACTGCAGGATGTGCAGCGCCGTGTTGAGTCGCTGCGCATCCATGCCCAGGCTGTTATCCAGGGCATCAGCGGTCAGTCGCAGCTTGGCGCGGGGGCGTTGCGGAGCCACGGTTTCGGTGCTGATGCTGTCGTCGGACATCAGGGCTGCCGGATCCATCTGCATGGCGCCTTCGCCGGCGACCAGCCAGACCAGGGAAATGCCCAAGGTACGCGCCAGCGTTACGCAGCGCGCCCGGGACGGATCGGTGTTGCCGTCGCGCCAGCTTCTTACGACGCCTTCGGAAAACCCGCACATACGTGCGATTTCCGTGACACTGCCAACGCGCTGGATCAGCACCTTGATGCGATCGGCAAACGTCGAGGCGGATTCGAGACGGGTATTGAGTGGCAGATTCATCGCAAATTTCCACAGTAAACAGAGGGCGCCTGCCGGCAGATTCTTACTGGTGTGCCTTGCACGTACCTGTGTAGCTAGTGTTAGAGCGAAGTTGTTTGAGCGATTATCTGAACTAATTCGCAATTTATTACGAAAAGCGGCGCCACAACCTGCTCTCGACCGCATAAACGCGTCAGGTTTGGTTGGGTTGACACGTCAGGGGGTGGCTGGGGCAAGAAACTGCGGAGGACCGGGCGATTCTTTACGCGAGTTATCGGCAAGGCTGGCTGCCGGATCGCGCCAACCGTGCCATTCCAGGTGCCAGCGCGCGGAATATAGGGTCTTTTAAACGGAGGGGGTGCTCAAGGAGGTGTTGCTGATGAGGTTCGAAGGGCATTTCTGACGTCATGTCAGGGAGTGCCCCGTCGCTGCATCACCCAGGAACCAGGCGGGTCGGTAACTAACCTCAATAATTACATACGCATGCGAATGGTTGGCCGCTCGAGTTGACTTTTCCACAGGCTGGGATTGGGCTATTCTCTGAGGCTCCCCCGCGAATGTTTGCTCCGCGTGAATTGGCAAACATTTCGTCCGATTTCGATCCACACCTGAGGTTTCAATCCCATGCGCAGCGTTGTTTGGTCGCTGATGACAGTGGCAGCGGTTGCACTGGCCGGCTGCAATAGTTCTTCCAATTCGTCGTCGCCGTCGTCGGCTGGCACGGAAGACCAGAGTGCCGCCACACCGGCTGCAGCCGCCAATACCGTTACCGGCACCATTACCCTTCGTGGCGGCATCACGCCGTCCAATCAGGATAAGCTGGTGATCAATCTGGTCGACGTCACTGCGCAGGGCTCCGCGCCGCTGGCGACCAAGACAATCGCTCCGGCCACCACGTTCCCCTTGAAGTTCGAACTGGACTTCAGCCCGGCCAACGTCGCGCCGAACGATCTTTATATCGTGCAGGTTGAGTTGACCGATGGCGAGCGCCATTACAGCATGCCGATCCAGGCGCCCGTGCTGACCAAGGGCAATCCGGTCGCCAACGTCACCATCGAACTGGCGCCCGAACAGACTCCAGGCGAAAAGATGCTGGCAGCTTTCCAGGGCCTGCAGAAGCAGATTGGCGGGATGAAGCGCACCTCCGGCACCAAGCTCGAGCCGAACGCCTCGCGTGCCTGGCAGGTGTTCCGTGACGGCACCGAAGTGAAGTTCATCCGTGAGCTGGTCGATTACGGCGACAAGGGTTTCACCAGCACCGATTACGCCTACAAAGACGGCAAGCCCTGGGTGGTCCAGCAGCAGAAGAAAGCCAATCAGGGCGCCAAGGCCACGTCTACGGATACGGCCGGTTGGGGCGATGATGGCTCGCTGGTGCTGAAGACCCACGAGGCTGGCGGCAATACCGATACGCTGAGCGACAGCGACGCTGCAAGCCTGCAGCAGCAGTCGAAGGAGATCCTCAATCTCGCTACCAACGGCAAGGGCAAATAAGGTCTCCGTAGCAAGATGTGGAGTCAAAAAAAGCCGTCCGCATAGCGGACGGCTTTTTTCATACCTGCGATGCCGGCTTAGAAACCGAACTTCAGTCCCAGATTGACGCCGTTGTAGTGCTGGCTCTTGTCGCCGATGTGGCCGTTATAGGCAACCCAGCCCGACACATTCTGGGTGAACTGCGCCATCAGGCCGAGATTGGCCGAACCCCAGTTCTTGTCAGGCGTAAAGCCTGCCATTTGGAAGCTGCCGTTCATGCTGTTGAGGCCGGCCGTGACCATGTCCGTGCTGGCACGGCTGTCGTGGTTCCAGCCCAGTTGGACATACGGCGCAAGATCCATGCTGTCGTACTGCCAGTGCCCCTGCAGCTGCCAGCCGAGCGTGCTGACGAGTGCGTTGCGTTCCTGGCGGCCGAACCACATGGCCGTGGCATCGTTGCCGCTTTCGCTGTAACCGTCGATGCGAACGCTCTGGTACTCGAAGTTGGCGAACGGACCGGTCTTGAGGCTGCCCACGTCGAACCAGTAGCCGCCATGCAGGCCCATGCCGTAGTAGGAGCCGTCGGTCTTGCCGGCTTCGTTGGTACGAGCGGCGCCGACCATGAAGACGCGATTGACGTTCGTATAGCTGGCCTGGCCGAAATCGGTGTAGATGCCGGCGTAGGCGCCCGCATCGTGCCAGGTGAGGTAACCCAGGCCGGTGAGCGCTTGCAGGTCGTAACCGCCGCCGCCGCTGACGTCGGCATAGTGCTCGCCGATACCCAGGGACGCGCCCGCCGAAATGTAGTCGCTGGCGTGTACGTCGACGCCGACAGTCAGGTCCACGTTATTGCTGGTGGTTTTCGGTGCGCCGGCTTTCTGGTCGAACTCCTGGTTCGCGTAGTTGATGCTGGCGAAGGCGCGCGTCGGGGAGCCGAAGCTGTCGCTCATCATCTGGGTGCGGGCGACCGATGTCTGCGTGGTGATGGCGGTGAGCGGTGCTTCCTGCAGCAAGGAAATCTGCTGCGGGGCGGCCAGCTCGGACAACACCACCTGGCCCAACATCACATCCGCTGCGGTGGTCGGATGCACGCCGTCGGCGAACAGATAAGTATTGTTCGTGCCCGGTGCATAGGTGTACGGCAGACCGGAACCCTGTGGGCCGCACTGCACCGAACTGGAGCCTACGCCGCACGCAGGAACGGTCACGTTGGTGAATCCGTAGCGCCCCGGATTGGCGACAACCTGGTTCAGCAGCGCGAACGTGTTCACCGGGATGATGCCGACGCCAAGCTTGCCCAGGCCGGCGTTGAGCTGGCCGTTGTAGATCAGGCCGAGCGTGGTCAAGGCGGATGCTGCCGCAGCACCCTGCTCGGTGGCGTCTGGGGTGATGCCGATATTGGGCAAGTTGAAGACCAGGATGTTCCTGGCACCGGCACCCTGCAGCGCGCCAATCAGCTTTACTTCCTGCTGGGCGGCGGCGGCGATACTGGCGGCCGCCTGGGTCTGGGTTTCCAGGCTGGCCACGCCAGCTTGCGCTGCCACGGCGGCCTCGACCTGTTGCGTCACGGCCGGCGTGATCTGCGCCGTAAAGGCGGCAATCGCCGTCGGGTTGTTCGGGATGATGTTGTTGGCGATGGCCTGTGCGACTTCACCCTGAATCGTCTGCTGCACGAGCTGAGGCACTACTGCCGCAGCTCCCGCGGCGGTGGCCGCATAGAAGATATCGTTCGCACCACCCCACATCGTGTACAGCGCATGCGGATCGACGTGTCCCGCTGCGAGATAACCGGTGACCTGATCGGTGATGGTGGGCAATGCCGCTGGCGTGCCTGGGTCGTTATTCAGCACACCCGCGCCGCCCCATGCGTAATCGGAGCCGCCAGCCAACGAGGCGCTCAACGAAAAACCGAGCCCTTTGGCGACGTTTTGCACGGCCACCGCGCCCGGATTGGTGGTGAATTCCAGCGGCGGCTGGATGCTGGGATCGGTCGACAACGAAATATTACCGGCGTCGCTCAAGCTGTCGCCAAAGGTGATCACGCCATCGAACGTGGACTTCGGGTTGCCGGTGGCATGGGCGGCACTTACGAGGCCAAGGGCTAGCGCCACGGCGCCTACTATCTTGCGCGGGTACAGCATGGGGTAGTGCTCCTGCGTTTGTTATAGTTCAGTTACGTTAATGCATGCCATACGTCCGCGCATGCTGCGCTGCAAGCAAATGGCAGCCCATGGCCGCCCGAGAGCGGCGCCAGATCTGCCGCTCTTTTATGATTTACATGATAAATCAAGCGCTTGCGCGGTTGATTCGAGGCTTAGCGCTTCAGGGCTCGAGATAGCGCGTCAGCAAAAGCACTGTTGGCGGGCGCCGGTGCAGGCTTGGGTGACGCAGGCGAACCGGCGCGCGATCCGCGTCCATCGCGCGAACCGGGGCGGGCATCGTTGCCGCCGGGCTTTCCTCCGCGAGCCTGGCCCGGCTCGTCATCCAGACGCATGGACAGGCCGATACGCTGGCGAGGAATGTCCACCTCCATCACCTTCACCTTGACGATGTCGCCGGCCTTGACCGCGTCGCGAGGATCTTTCACGAAGGTGTGCGAGAGCGCCGACACGTGCACCAGACCGTCCTGGTGCACGCCGATGTCGACGAAGGCGCCGAAGGCTGCCACGTTGGTGACGCGGCCTTCCAGAATCATGCCCGGCTTGAGGTCTTTCACGTCCTCCACGCCCTCGGCAAAGCTTGGTGCGACGAACTCGGGACGAGGATCGCGGCCGGGCTTTTCCAGTTCCTTGAGGATGTCGCGCACGGTAGGTACGCCGAATCGCTCATCGGTGTATTGCTCGGCCTTCAGGCCGCGCAAAAAGCCGGCGTCGCCGATGATGCTTTTCACTTCGCGCCCGCATTGCGCAATGATGCGTTCGACCACCGGATAAGCTTCCGGATGCACCGAACTGGCATCCAGCGGATTGTCGCCGCTGGAAATGCGCAAAAAGCCGGCGCATTGCTCGAACGCCTTGTCACCCAGGCGAGGCACTTTCAGCAGCGCCTTGCGATTGGGGAACGGGCCGTTCGCATCGCGATGTTTCACCACATTTTCGGCCACGCTGGGCGTAAGCCCCGCCACGCGCGAAAGCAAGGCGGCCGAAGCGGTGTTCACGTCGACGCCGACCGCATTCACGCAGTCTTCGACCTTTGCATCCAGCGCGCGCGCCAGCTTCACCTGGTTGACGTCGTGCTGATATTGGCCCACGCCGATCGCCTTGGGCTCGATCTTTACCAGTTCCGCCAGCGGATCTTGCAGGCGGCGCGCGATGGACACCGCGCCGCGCAGGCTGACATCCACATCGGGGAATTCCTTGGCAGCGGTTTCGGATGCCGAATACACCGATGCGCCGGCTTCGCTCACCACGATCTTGGACAGCTTCAGGTCGGCGTGCTTCTTGATCATCTCGCCGGCGAGCTTGTCGGTTTCGCGCGAGGCGGTGCCGTTGCCGATGGCGATCAGGTTCACGCCATGCTGCTTGCTCAACACGGCGAGGCGCGCGAGCGACTGGTCCCATTGATTGCGCGGCTCGTGCGGATAAATGGTGTCGGTTGCCAGCAGCTTGCCGGTGGCATCCACCACGGCGACCTTCACGCCGGTGCGGATACCCGGGTCCAGGCCCATCACCGTCTTTGCACCGGCCGGTGCGGCCAGCATCAGGTCCTTGAGGTTGTCGCCGAACACGCGGATGGCTTCGTCTTCCGCGCCTTCGCGCACGCGCCCGAACAGATCCAGGGTGAGATGCAGATGCAACTTCACGCGCCAGGTCAGGCGCACTGTTTCGCGCAGCCAGGCATCCGCCGCGCGGCCGCGATCGAGGATGCCGGCGTGTGCGGCCACGCGGCCTTCGCCTTCGGCGTGGCCCTGTTCGGCCTCGGCTGCGGGGGCCAGTTCAAGCTCGATCACGCCTTCGTTGCGCGCGCGCATCAGGGCCAGCAGGCGATGCGAGGGAATCTTGCCGATCGCTTCCACGTGGTCGAAGTAGTCGCGGAATTTCGCGCCTTCGTGCTCCTTGCCTTCGACCACCTTGGCGCGGATCTGTCCTTTGTCCCACAACCAGTCGCGCAGTTCGCCGACCAGTTGCGCATCTTCGGCGATGCTTTCCATCAGGATCGCACGGGCGCCATCCAATGCTGCACGCGTGTCGGCGATGCCTTTTTCCGCATCGACGAACGTCTCCGCCAAGGTTTCCGGCGTTTGCGTCGGATCGCTGCGCAGGCTCAGCGCCAGCGGCTCCAGGCCGGCTTCGCGCGCGATCTGTGCCTTGGTGCGCCGCTTGGGCTTGTAGGGGAGATAAAGATCTTCCAGGCGCGCCTTGGTGTCGGCGCCGAGGATGTCGTTCTTCAGTGCATCGGTAAGCTTGCCTTGCTCGGTGACGCTGGCGAGGATCGCATCGCGGCGTTCTTCCAGTTCGCGCAAATAGCGCAGGCGTTCTTCGAGCAGGCGCAACTGCGTATCGTCCAGTCCGCCGGTGGCTTCCTTGCGGTAGCGGGCAATGAAGGGCACGGTGGCGCCGCCATCGAGCAAATCCACCGCAGCGGTGACCTGTTCCGGTTTTGCGGCAATGTCCTGGGCAATGCGTTGTTCAATGCTGAGCATGGTGAAGCACTATTTCCTTGCGCCGGCGCGGGCGCCGACATGCGGTGAAGAAGCTGATGATGATAACAAGATGGCTTGCGCGATAAAAAAGACGGCGCCGGGCAGATGCCGGCACCGTCGATTCAGGTGGAATCGCTCATGCGTCAAAGGAGGTCTTGTCGTGAGACGCCGATGTGCTCGTACGAGGCGCAGCTTCGCTGGCGCGGCCGTTGACCACCAGCGTATCGGCCATGAAATCGTGCAGACCCTGCTTGCGCCGGGTGAAAGCCACCATCAGAAAGCCGAAGCAAAAGAGAAAGGCGCTGATCAGCTTGGCGCCGTAGCGTCCGAGTGCGCGTCCGAAACTGATGCGCGAGCCGTGCAGATCGGTGACGCGAATGCGGACCGCCAGCTTGCCCAGCGTGGCTTGCCAGGAAGAGCTTTCGCACGCCGCAAAGTACAGCCAGCCGAGCACCAGCGTAGTAAGGGTGTAGGGCCACTGTTCCACGTAGAAATGGCGGTACTCGATCATCATTTCGTGGAATGTCGAAAGGGTTTTGAATTTCTCGCTCAGCGCGTCTTCGGCGGCGCGGGTGCCGAAGGGAATTTCAAGCAGCGAGAACGGGAAATAAAGCACCAGGCAATCGATCAGGTAGGCGATCACCCGTTTCCAGAAGCCCGCGTAGCTCACCATCGTGGACGGTGCGGAAACCTGTGGCGGCAGCTCAGGAGGCGCGTAGGGCGACGCAGGTTTGGCGAACTCGTCCGGATAGAGCACCGATAGCGGCTGCCAGTCGGCCAGGCCGTCGTACCAGCCCAGATCGTCGCGGCTGAGCTGGCCGCTGCGCAGCCATTCCCTGATCTGTTCTTCCTGATAGGGGCCGTGGCGTTCGCCCTGACGACCGATCCAGACTTCCATTGCGTGCTCCTCGCTAAGCAGGAGCGCATGATGCCACGCAAGCGCGGCCGATGGCGCTCACGCTGCGTTGCGCCGCTTCAGGTGCACGAGCAACAAGGAAATTGCCGCGGGTGTCACGCCGCTGATGCGCGCTGCCTGGCCGATGGTTGCCGGCAGGCTGCGCTTGAGCTTCAGGAGTACCTCGGCGGACAAGCCGCGTACTTTGTCGTAATCGAAGCTGGCGGGAATCGCCGTGCTTTCGTGGCGTCGCTGGCGCTCGATTTCATCGCGCTGGCGCTCCAGATAACCGGCATATTTGGTTTGCACCTCAACCTGGGCGGCAATGTCTTCGCTTTCCACCGACGGGCCGAGTTCGGTCACCGTGGTCAGCTTGGCGTAATCCAGCTCGGGGCGGCGCAGCAGGTCCAGTGCGCTGGTTTCACGGCTTACCGCGATGCCGAGCTGGCGTTCGATCGCCGCGCCGAGTGCATTGTTCGGCGCCGCCCACAACGTGCCCAGCCGCTGTATCTCGCGTTCGACCGCCTCGCGCTTGGTGCGCAGCGCGTCGAAGCGCTGTTGCGAAACGACGCCCAGGCGATGGCCGGTTTCGGTCAGGCGCAGATCGGCGTTGTCTTCGCGCAAGTGCAGCCGATATTCGGCGCGCGAGGTGAACATGCGATAGGGCTCGATGGTGCCGTTGCTGGTGAGGTCGTCGATCAGCACGCCGACATAGGCTTCATCGCGGCGCGGATACCACGGCGCTTTGCCCTGTACCGCCAGTGCCGCATTGAGGCCGGCGATCAGGCCCTGCGCCGCGGCTTCTTCGTAGCCGGTCGTGCCGTTGATCTGGCCCGCAAAGTACAGACCTGGAATGGTCTTGGTCTCCAGCCACGGATGCAGACCGCGTGGGTCGAAATAGTCGTATTCGATGGCGTAGCCGGGGCGGGTGATGTGCGCCTTCTCGAAGCCCTTGATCGAGTGCACCAGGTCCAGCTGCACGTCGAAGGGCAGGGAGGTGGAGATGCCGTTGGGATAGATCTCGAAGCTGTCCAGCCCTTCCGGCTCGATGAATATCTGGTGCGACGCCTTTTCCGCGAAGCGCACCACTTTGTCCTCGATCGAGGGGCAGTAGCGCGGGCCGGTTCCTTCGATCTGGCCGGTATAGAGCGGGGAGCGGTCCAGCGCGCCGCGAATGATCGCGTGCGTGCGTTCGCTGGTGTGGGTGATCCAGCAGCTGATCTGGCGCGGGTGCTCGGCGCGCGAGCCGAGATAGGAGAACACCGGAGCGGGATTGTCTCCCGGTTGCTCATCCAGGCCGGCGAAGTCGATGCTGCGCAGGTCGATACGCGGCGGGGTGCCGGTCTTCAGGCGGTCGGCGGCCACCGGCAGCTCGCGCAGGCGCTGGGCCAGGGTCGTGGCAGGCGGGTCTCCGGCACGGCCACCGGCGTATTGGGCCGGGCCGATGTGGATCTTGCCCGCCAGGAAGGTGCCCGCTGTGAGCACAATGGACCTGGCGCGGAAGGAAAGGCCCATTTGCGTCACCACCCCGGTGACGCGGCCGTCTTCGATCAGCAGGTCGTCCACGGCCTGCTGGAACAGGTCCAGATTGGGCTGGGTTTCGACGATCCGTCGGATGGCAGCCTTGTACAACGCGCGATCGGCCTGGCAGCGCGTAGCGCGCACCGCCGGGCCCTTGGAGGCATTCAGGGTGCGCCACTGGATGCCCGCGCGATCGGCAGCCTGTGCCATTGCGCCACCCAAGGCGTCGATTTCCTTCACCAGGTGCCCTTTGCCGATACCGCCTATGGCCGGGTTGCAACTCATCTGGCCGATCGTTTCGATGTTGTGGCTTAGCAGCAGCGTACGCGCGCCGCACCGTGCCGCAGCCAGGGCGGCCTCGGTGCCGGCATGGCCGCCACCAATCACGATCACATCGTAGGAGCTGGGGTGAAGCATCGGGGCGACCCAAAAATGCGGAATAGACAAAGGCTTATAGTACCGCCAGCCGCGGTGTAGGGCATCCCTCACACAAAGCTGGCATGTTTTCTGCTTCCTCTCACTCGCACTTTCACGGGCAGATGCCGCGCGACACGCGCGCTGAGATAGGACGACAGGGGTCCATTCGCGTACCGGGATAGGAAGCAAGACGGCGCCCCTTGGGGCGCCGTCGTTTTTTCTGCGATCTCGATCTTATTCAAGAGAGATCTGGCGCCCGGCGGTCTCAGGAACAGGGGGAATCCAGGATGACCGTATTGCCGGGCGCCAGAAACTTAAGATTCTGTAGGCAGCGCGGCCTTGCCGCTCCCCCGTTGCGTGAGAGCGATCATCACCCCGTACGCGTGAACATTGGGTGACTGAAACGCAAAATTATGCCGGTTAACGGCAGCTGCTGACGTACTGCGTCACAGTGTGATTTAGCGCGAAAACATTGTGTGATACACATCACAGGATGGCACGCCTATTGCTGCATTCCGATGCAAGCCAAAGACGGGGACGTGTCATGGATAACTGTAACGAATTCGCACCGGTGTACTTGCGGCATGACCTGATGATTGAGATCGGTCGCCTGGAAATGGCGATGGATCATCTGGTTGAGCGCGACGCTACGCAGCAGCAACATCTGCGTCCGCGACTGGAGTCGCGCATGAGTCATCTGTTGAGCGAGCTGGACCATCTTCCCGCTTGAACCAGACCCATCGCTTGCCGCCCCGCAAACGGCGACCTCCAACGAGGCCGCCGTTTGCGTGATAGGGATCAGCGTTGCAACACGTTGGCGACAATCTCGCTGAGATTGGGTGACAGCCCTTCGCGCTGAGCCAGTTCTTTCAGCGCCGCACGTGCCGCCTCGCGACGGATGGGCTCCAGGCGCTGCCATCCATTGAATGCCGTGGCCAGGCGCGCGGCGATTTGCGGATTGAGCGCATCCAGTTGTGCCAGCCGTTCGGCCAGCAGCCGGTAGCCCTGCCCATCGACCCGATGAAAACCACTGGGATTGGTGCTGGCGAACGCGCCGAGCAGTGCACGCGCGCGATTCGGATTCTTCAAGGTGAACGACGCATCGTTCTCCAGCGCCATGACCGTGGCCAGCGCCGGTTCGCCCGGAATCTGCGCCTGCACGCTGAACCACTTGTCCAAGGCCAGCGGATTGTCCGCGTAGCGCTGGCGGAAATCGGCAAGCGCGGCGGCGGCCTGCGGAGCACGATCGCGGACCAGCACGCCCAGCGCCGCAAGGCGATCGGTCATGCCGGGTGCGTTTTGATACTGATGAGCGGCCAGCGCGTGGGCCTGATCCGCGTCCAGTAGCGCGAGTAATTCCAACACCCGGCGCTTCAGTCGCCGCCGCGCCTGGCTGTCGGCATCCAAGGCCTGGCTGGTGTGAGCGGCCAGTGCCTGGTAGCGGTCGAGCAGCGCGGTTGCGCCGAGGTGTTGCGCCAGGCGATGTTGCAGTGCTTGCCGTTGTGCGTGGATCTTGGCCGGATCCACTTCGCTCTGGCGATCGGCAAATTCGATTTCACCCGGCGGCGTCATCAGATCGGCCAGCAGGGCATCGTCGATCGCGGGGTTGTGAAACAGCGCGGACAGAGCTTCGCACCATGCGCTGCATGCAGCCGTGTCGCCGGTGCTGCGCAAATTCTCAAAAGCCAGTGTTGCCAACTGCTGGCCCGCTTCCCAGCGATTGAATCCGTCGATGTCGTGCGTCACCAGCAAGGCCAGTTCGGCCGGGGTGTAATCGCATTCCAGCACCACCGGTGCGGAGAAGCCGCGTAGCAGCGAAGGCACCGGCGCCGAAGCAACGTTGCGGAACACAAATGATTGCGTGGCTTGGTCGACGACCACGACTTTTTCCGTCTCAGCAGCGTGACCGTCCAGATGCAGCGGCAGCGCTTTGCCGTCGTAGCCGAACAGCGACAGCTTCACCGGGATCGGCAGCGGCTGCTTGTGCGGTTGTCCTGCCGTGGCGTGGGTCTGCTGCGACAGTGTGAGCGTGTATTCGCGCTTGTGTGCGTCGTACAAACCTTTGGCATGCAGTCGCGGCGTGCCCGATTGCGCGTACCACGCAAGATAAGTCGTCAGATCGATATCGTTCGCATCGCCCAGGGCGGACAGGAAATCTTCGATCGTCGCGGCCTGCCCGTCGTGGCGTTCGAAGTACAGATCCATGCCGCGGCGGAAACCGCTCGTGCCCAGCCGGCCCGCGAGCATGCGCACCAGTTCGGAGCCCTTTTCGTAGACGGTGGCCGTGTAGAAATTATTGATCTCGCGATATTCCTGCGGACGCACGGGATGCGCCAACGGGCCTGCGTCTTCCGGAAATTGCGCGCGGCGCAGCAAGGAAACATCTTCGATGCGCTTGAGCGAGGGTGAATTCATTTCGGCGGAAAACTGCTGTTCGCGAAAAACCGTCAGCCCTTCCTTGAGCGACAACTGGAACCAGTCGCGACAGGTCACGCGGTTGCCGGTCCAGTTGTGGAAATATTCGTGCGCCACCACGGCTTCCACTGCGCGATATTCGTCGTCCGTGCTGCTGTCCGGATCGGCCAGCAGATATTTGGCGTTGAAGATGTTGAGCCCCTTGTTCTCCATCGCGCCCATGTTGAAGTCGTGGGTGGCAACGACGTGGAAAACATCGAGATCGTAATGGCGCCCGTAGGTGCGCTCATCCCAGCGCATCGAGCGTTCGAGTGCGTCGAGCGCGTAATGGCAGCGGTCGATGACGTTGGCTTCCGACCAGATCACCAGCTTGAGCTTGCGCCCGTCGCCCGTTACATAGTCGCGCTCGATATTCTCCAGCCGGCCGGCGACCAGGGCGAACAGGTAGCTGGGTTTGGGGTGAGGGTCCACGAAGCGCGCCCAGTGGCGCCCGTCGGGCAGTTCGCCGGCGCCGGCAGGGTTGCCTCCGGCCAGCAACACCGGAAAGCGCTCGCGGTCGGCTTTCAAGGTGACGGTGAAGCGGGCGAGCACGTCCGGGCGGTCGGGGAAGAAGGTGATGTGCCGAAACCCCTCGGCTTCGCACTGAGTCAACAGGAATCCGGTTTCGCGCGGCCCCGACAGGTACAAACCCTCCAGCGCGGTATTGGCCGCGGGACGGACTCGCACGCGCGTTTCCAGCACGCTGCCGTCGCGCGCGGCGCCGATCTCCAGCGTGCTGCCGTCGTAACGATAGTCCGCGGGGGCAAGCGGCTGGCCATCGACCGAAATGGACAGCAATTCCAAGCCTTCGCCATTCAGGCGCAACGGCGATGCCTGGGCCGGATCCCGGTGCAGCGTGAGGCGCGCGGCGATCTCGGAGGCATCAATGCCAAGGTCCACGTCCAGTTCCACCGTGGCCACTGTCCAGGCTGGCTTGCGGTAGTCGCTCAGGCGGATGGGATCGGCGGTTGTTTCGTTGGCAAGAGTCATGAGTGGGACGGCAATGGCTGGGACGTATCAGGCTAACATGCGGGTCTTTCCCCCCAGGACAACCACGTGACCGCTTTTAGCATCGAGAAGCAGCAGTTGGGCTCGCACGAGGTGATTGTGCTGCGTGACGCCGCGCGCGGGCGCAGCATGCACATTGCCCGGCGCGGGGCCACGGTCATCGCGCTGGAGCAGCTGGTGAACGGCACTGTGCAGTCGCTGCTGGACGGCTATCGGGGTGCGGCCGAGCTGGATAGCCGGCCAAGCTCGCGCTCGGCGATCATGCTGCCCTTCGCCAATCGTATCGACGATGCCCGTTATACCTTCGATGGTCGCGAACAGGATCTTCAGCCGGGCGTGCCGGCGGACCAGCGCGCCAGCCGGCACGGTTTTGTGCGCGGCGTGGACTTCGACGTGTCGACCCGGCGCGTAACCGGGGATGCCGCGGAGATCACCTTCGTCACCGACGTGCTGCGGCCGGGCGCCTATCCCGGATATCCCTACGCCGTCGATCTGGCCGTCACCTACACCCTCGATGCCAAGGGTCTCAGCTTGCGCGTGAGCATGCACAACGTCGGCGACGTCGCGGCACCGTGCTTCTTTGGCTGGCACCCGTACTTCCGTGTGGATGACAGCCTGGTGGATGCGTGGGAGTTGCAGGTTCCGGCCACGCACGTGGTGCGCATGACGCCGGGCAATATTCCCTTGCCGGGCGAGCAGGCCTATCAAGCGCTGGATGAAGCGTCGAGTACGCTGGATTTTCGTCACGCAAAACCCATCGGCAGCACCCACATCGATATCGCCTACGCGGGCCTGGTAGCGGATGCGGATGGACGCATCCGTACGCACCTGCGCAATCCAACAAGCGGTCTTGCGCTCAATGTCTGGCAGGAACACGGCGTCATGCTGGTGTTTACGGCTGACACGGTAACGCGCGACGTACGGCGCTCGGTGGCGTTGGAGCCGATGGAAAGCATGTCCAATGCGTTCAATCGCGCCGACTGCGCCGACGCGATTCGCCTGGAGCCGGGCGCGCAAAGACAGTTCCTCTGCGGCGTGGAGATCGAGCTGCCATGAGCACGCCTTTGCCGAGTCTCGATCAGATCCGCGATGCCGCTGCACGCATCGCGCCGCATGCAATCGTAACGCCCGTCATGCGCAACGCGGCGCTGGACGCCATGGTTGGCGCACAGCTGCACTTCAAATGCGAGAACCTGCAACGCGGTGGCGCTTTCAAGTTTCGTGGCGCCTGCAATGCCGTGTGGTCCCTGTCGGATGAAGAGGCCGCGCGAGGCGTGGTGACCCATTCGTCCGGCAATCACGGCAATGCGCTGGCCATGGCGGCGGCCACGCGAGGCATCGCCGCGCACGTCATCGTGCCTGACGGCGCGGTGCGGGCGAAGCTGGAAGCGATCGAACGGGCCGGTGCGATTTTGCATCGCTGCATCGCCACCACCGCGGCCCGCGAGGCCAAGGCGGCCGAGGTGCAGCAGGCAACCGGCGCCAACCTCGTTCACCCCTATGCCGATGCGCGCGTGATGGCGGGACAGGGCACTGTGGTGCTTGAGCTGTTGCAGCAATGCGAAGGGCTGGACGCGATCATCACGCCGGTCGGCGGTGGCGGTCTTTCCTCGGGATGTTCGATCACCGCCCATGGCGTGAATCCGTCCATAGCCATGTACGGAGCGGAGCCTGCCGGCGCCGACGATACCGCGCGATCCCTTGCCAGCGGTGCGCGCGTCGAAGCCTTCACGCCGGACACGGTCTGCGACGGCCTGCGCACTCTTATCGGTGCGCCGAATTTCCAGGCGATGCGCGAGCACCGCGTGGAGGTGATCACCGTCACCGACCAGGAATCCATCCAGGCGATGCGCTTGTTGTGGCAATCGCTCAAGCTGGTAGTGGAAGTATCGAGCGCCACCGTGTTTGCCGCCGTGCTCAAGCGGCGCGAACAATTCGCAGGCCGTCGCGTCGGGCTGGTATTGACCGGCGGCAACGTGGACATCGACGATCTGCCCTGGTGACCCGCAAGCCGGGTGAATAAAGGAGAGCAGTCTTGGCAACGCGTATCCGCTGTCATTGGGCCGCCGACGGCGAGCTGATGCAGGCCTATCACGACACCGAATGGGGTTCGCCGCTGCACGATGACCGCGCGCTGTTCGAGTTCCTGTGCCTGGAAGGCGCGCAGGCCGGCTTGTCGTGGCGCACGGTGCTGCACAAGCGCGAGAACTACCGGCAGGCCTTCCACCATTTCGACATCGCCCGCGTGGCGGCGATGAAGGACAAGGACCTGGAAAAGCTGCTGCTCGATCCCGGCCTGATCCGCAATCGTCTGAAGATCACCGCGGCGCGAGACAACGCCAAGGCCGCGCTGGCCGTCATCCACGAGTTCGGCAGCCTCGATGCCTACTTCTGGTCGTTCGTCGAGGGCAAGCCGATCCACAATAAGTGGCGCAGCAAGGGTGAAGTGCCCGCCAGCACCCCCCTCTCGGACCGGATGAGCAAGGACCTGAAAAAGCGCGGCTTCCGCTTCGTCGGCACCACCATCTGCTACGCCTTCATGCAGGCCACCGGCATGGTCAACGACCACCTGGTGGAGTGCTTCCGTCACAAACCTTGCGCGGCCCTGCACTGAGCCTCTCGCTTTGCCGCAAACTGGCCCTAGAATGGGCCGAATCATCCGCTCTTGGAGACAGGTTGCATGAAGCCGTTCCGTGACTCTGGCGCTCGCTTCGGCGGCCTCGTGGTGCGTTCCTGTGCCGCGCTCGTGATGATCGGCTTCCTGCCCTGCGCGCACGCCAAGACCGGCGACCGCAACCAGCCGATGAACACCACCCAGGACTCGGTCAGCGGCTTCAATGCGCCCAACACCGTTACCACGTTGACCGGCCACGTGGTGGTCACGCAGGGCACCATGAAGGCGACCGGCGACATCGCGCACCTTTATCTCGATGCCGATAGCCAGATCAGCCGCATCGTGGTGACAGGCAATCCCGCGCACATCCAGCAGCTCGACGACAACGACAAGCTGATGACCGGCGAAGCACCCACGCTCGATTACGACAACATCAACGGCATTGCCGTGTTGACGCCCCATGGTGTCGTCACCGAGCAGGACACCGGCGATGCCCGTGCGGACAAGCTGACCTATAACACCAACACCACGTACTTCACGGGCGACGGCAACGTGAGTGCGACGTATCTGCCCAAGCCGAAGCCGGGCAAGACTGCTCCTCCGGCGCAAGGTGGCGCCACGCCTGCTGCTGCGAGCACTGCACCCGCTTCAAAGCCCTGAGCGCCTCAGCGCCGCCGCGACCCGCGCAAGCTGTCGATCGAAAAGCTGGCGATTTCGCCGCCGTCTTTGGCGCGGCGCGATTGGCCCGGCGGTGGACCCCACGCGTGCGCGGTCACCACTTCCCAGGTCGCGGGAATGCGCCCGTTCGTGCGCATCGCCTCGTAGGCTTTCAGCATGCTCTGGAAATGACGCTTGCCGGTCAGCCCTCGCTCGCGGCCGCGATCCGCATGGGTGGCGCCAAGGCCTTTGAGTTCGCGCAGCAATGCCTGCGGTTCGCTGTAGGTGAGCGTGTAGCGATCCACGTCCAGCACGGGATCGCGCAGGCCGGCGGAGATCATCGCATCGCCGACGTCGTGCATGTCCAGAAAGCGGCTGACGTGCGAATGCTGGTCCACCGAGGCCCAGGCCGCGCGCAGTTCGCGCAGGGTGTCCGGGCCGAAGGTTGAAAACAGCAGCATGCCGCCGGGCTTGAGCACGCGCACGCATTCGCCGAACAGCGCTGGCAGGTCGTCGATCCACTGAAAGCAAAGGTTCGAATGCAGTACGTCGACGCTGTGGTCGGGCAGCGGCAACGCGGTGGCGTCGCCGCAAACGCGCAGGAAAGGCTTGATCCAGCTCGCGTGCGACTTGGCCGTGCGCAGCATCGGCAGCGCGGCATCGATGGCGATGACCTGTGCCTTGGCGTAGCGCTTTTTCAGCAGCGCACTGCCGCGGCCAGTGCCGGCGCCGACGTCGATCACGCGATCAGGCTGTTGCAGATAGAAATCGAGGCGTTCCAGCAGCAACTGCTGCACCTCGCGCTGCAACGCGTCGTGCTGCTCGTAGCTTGCGGCGGCGTGGCTGAAGTTCGCGCGTACGCGCGGGGTGTCGACCTGGAAATCACTCATTGAAGCGTCTCAAGCCACGGCAGCAAGGTTCGTGCTACCGCTTCGGGATGACTGAGGAATGGTGCATGTCCGGCATGCGCCACCACGTGAAACTCGCCGTCGCACACGGCGGCAGATGCCTGCATGGCATCCGGGTGCACCAGGCGATCCAGGCGTCCGGCGCTCCACCAGCTCGCGTGCGGCTTCAGCTGGGGCAGGGCATCGCGCAAATCGGTCTGGTCGAGCACGCGGATGCCTTCCTGCAGCACGCGCAGATCCGGTTCGCCACGCGAAAACACTTCCGAGCGCAGCCTGCGCATGTCGGCGCGCGGATCCGGACTTCCCATCACTTCGAGTGCGAGAAAGCGCTCGATGGTGGCGTGGTAATCGGTTTCCAGGTCGGTAGCCAGTTGCTGCACCAGCGACGCGTCTCGCCCGTACGGCCAGTCTTCGGCGGAAACGAATCGAGGTGTTGCGCAGAGCATGGCCAGGCCGCGCACTTGCTCAGGCAGATCCCACGCGCCGCGCAGTGCGACGAGGCCGCCCAGCGACCAGCCCAGCCACGTCGCGGGCGGCGTAGCTTCGGCAATGGCGCGCGCGCAGGCGCGCGGTTCCAGCGGCAGCGAGCAACCGCGCGAAAAACCGTGCCCGGGCAGGTCGACCAGGTACATCGTGCAGTGTTCGCGCAGCACGTCGACCAGCGGTGCGAAGATCCCGCCGTGCATGGCCCAGCCGTGGATCATCACCAGCGGTAGCGGGCCGCTGCCGTGTACCTCGATGTGCAGGCTCACGTGTGCGGTGCTCCGTCGCCTGCGTCTTCCGCAGAGGAAAGCGGCTTGAGCGGAGCGGGACTCAAGGACGGATCCACGGCGCCGCGCTCATCGAAAACGAAGCAATCGCCCTGCCAGTGCGTGCCGCCGACTTCTTCGAAGTATTTCAGAATGCCGCCTTCCAACTGATAGACGTTTTCCATGCCGACATCCTGCATGTACAACGCCGCTTTTTCGCAGCGGATACCGCCGGTGCAGTACGACACGATGGTCTTGCCGGTATAACGCGCTTGATCCGCGGCCAATGCGTTGGGCAACTGTGTGAAGCTGTCGATGCGGTAGTCCACAGCTTGCGGAAACATGCCGGCATCGGTTTCGTAAGCGTTGCGCGTGTCGAGCAATACGACT
The DNA here is from genome assembly GCF_016904945.1 of Dyella mobilis. Taxonomy (GTDB): domain Bacteria; phylum Pseudomonadota; class Gammaproteobacteria; order Xanthomonadales; family Rhodanobacteraceae; genus Dyella_B; species Dyella_B mobilis. The sequence continues at coordinate 21,952 of NZ_JADIKF010000028.1, read as the reverse complement.
TCCCGCCCTGCATCGTCGCGGCCCTGGTCCAGCCAGCGCTTGAGCGTGGCGGCAGCGACCGCGGGCGCCCGCCCGCCTTCGGGGCGAATGGTGGGATGCCGCAAGGTGATGATCTCTTTCTTCAGCCTCACGCGCATGCGCTTGAACGGAATGTCGTCGGAAAGCGATTCCTTGGCCTGCATACCGGCGAAGCGCGGGTCTTGATGCAGCCACGTCAGGAAAGCTTCGATCGCTTCGCGCGGTGCCGCCAGAAACAGGTTGATGCCCTCGGGCGCCAGCAAAATGGTGCCTTTCAAGGCCAGCGCGTGGCATTGCTCGAGCATGCGCTCGCGCAGCGTGGGCAAGTCGTCCAGGCTGACGAAGCGGTAGGCGGAAATATTGAGAATCGACATAGGCGGGAGCAGGTCTTGAGCGCCGATTATACCGGCGCGTCCGCCAGCCGCAGGGATTGCAGCGCCAGCAGCAACTGGTCGATGTGGGTTTCTTCGTGGGCCGCCGAAAGGGTGATGCGCAGGCGCGCCTGACCCTGGGGCACGGTGGGTGGACGGATGGCCACGGCCAGCAAGCCTTGCGCCTCCAGGTGCTGGGCGGCTTCCATGGCGCGCCGGGCATCGCCGAGCATCAGCGGCTGGATAGCCGTCTGCGAGGGCATCAGGGGCAGGCCGAGCTGCTCGGCGCCGCGGCGGAAGTGCCGTATCAATGCTTGCAGCTTTTCCTTGCGCCAGGTTTCGCCGCGAGCCAGGGTGACCGCGCAACGGGCGGCCGAGGCCAGCGCCGGCGGCATGGCCGTGGTGTAGATATAAGTGCGTGCGAATTGGGTCAGTCCGTCGATCAGCGCGGAGGAACCAGCCACGAATGCCCCGCTGCAGCCAAGCGCCTTGCCCAAGGTTGCCATCAGGATCGGTACTTCCTGCTGATTCAAGCCGGCGGCTGTCACGCTGCCAGCACCGTCGTCGCCGAGCACGCCCAGGCCGTGCGCATCGTCCACCATCAGGCTGGCGCCTTCGCTCGAGCAGAGTGCCGCGAGTTCGCGTAGCGGTGCGATGTCGCCGTCCATGCTGAAAACGCCGTCGGTGGCGAGCAGGGCGCAGCGATCGCCTTCGCTGCACAGCTGGCGCGCGACGGCTTCGACATCGGCGTGGGGATAACGCTTCAGCGTCGCACCGGCAAGCTGCGCGCCGTCGAGCAGGCAGGCATGGTTGAGCTTGTCCTGCACACACAGGTCGCCGCGCTGGAGCAGCGCCTGGATCGTGCCCAGGTTGGCCATGTAGCCGGTGGAAAACAACAGTGCCCGTTCGCGCCCGGTCCATTCGGCCAGGGCTTCTTCCAGTGCGGCGTGCTCGCGGTGGTGCCCACAGATGAGGTGCGCCGAACCGCTGCCTACGCCGCTTTCGTCGGCAGCTTTTTTCAGGGCGGCAACCAGGCGCGGGTCGCGCGCCAGGCCGAGATAATCGTTGTTGCAGAAAGCGAGCAGGCGGCGCCCGCCGCTCTGCACGTAAGGGCCCTGGGTTTCGCTAATCGTGCGCAGGCGCCGTTGCAATTGCGCCTGCGCACGCTCGGCCGTCTGGACGGCCAATCGCTCGAGCAGGTCAGGCCGCGGCACTGCAGCCGCAGCCTTGACCGCAACTGCCTTCCGCCTGTGCTTCCAGGATGTCGGCGTGCACGGTGTCGGCCTCTTCGGTAATTTCCAGTGCGTGCAGATCCAGCCGGCGGAACAGGGCGCGATCATGCTCCACGTCGGGATTGCCGGTGGTCAGCAGTTTCTCGCCGTAGAAAATCGAATTGGCGCCGGCGAAGAAGCACAGCGCCTGCACGGCATCGTCCATCTGCTGACGTCCGGCCGACAGGCGCACCATGGAGGCCGGCATCAAGATGCGCGCCACGGCAATCGTGCGCACGAATTCGAACGGATCGAGCGCCGCGGTACCGTGCAGCGGCGTGCCTTCCACCTGCACCAATTGGTTGATCGGCACCGATTGCGGATGTTCCGGCAGGTTGGCCAGCGTCTGCAGCAGGCCTGCGCGCTGGTCGCGCGTTTCGCCCATGCCGACGATGCCGCCGCAGCAGGTTTTCAGGCCGGCCTGGCGTACCTGTTCCAGCGTATCCAGGCGATCCTGGTATTGGCGGGTGTGGATGACTTCGCCGTAGAACTCCGGTGCGGTGTCGATGTTGTGGTTGTAGTAGTCCAGGCCCGCCTGCTTCAGCGTCTGTGCCTGCTCGCCGTTGAGCATGCCCAGGGTGGCGCAGGTTTCCAGGCCCAGTGCCTTCACCGCGGAAACGATTTCGGCCACCTGGGCCACGTCGCGGTCTTTCGGGCTGCGCCAGGCAGCGCCCATGCAGAAACGGCTGGCGCCAGCGTCTTTGGCGGCCTGGGCGCGGGCGACCACGGCATCCACCGACATCAATTTCTCGGCCTTCACGCCGGTGTGGTAGCGCGCGGCCTGCGGGCAATAGCCGCAATCTTCCGGGCAACCGCCGGTCTTGATCGAAAGCAGGGTGGAGACCTGGACCGCGTTGGGGTCGTGGTTTTCCCGATGCACGGCATGCGCGCGATGCAGCAACTCATTGAATGGCAGGGCAAACAGGGCGGCGATCTGGTCGCGGGTCCAGTCGTGGCGCAGAGCGGCTGCGGGCATGGGGAAGGGCTCCGTGGCGGTGTGGAGCGCAAGTTTGGGAGCCGTCCCAAACAGTGTCAACTCTATCCGGCGGCGCATGGTTGACGGCATCCCGGTCCCTGGAAACCATTACCATCACCCGTCCCACTATCGAAGGAGTCGATTCATGAGTGCAGCAGGTCAGGGCAGTGCGGGCAACGTCATTGCGGCCGTGTGCAGTCTGTTTATCCCCGGCTTGGGCCAGCTGGTACAGGGGCGCCTGCTGAAGGCGGTGGTGATGTTCGTGCTGGCCGGCATTCTGTGGATCTTCTGGATGGGTTGGATCATCCATCTCTGGTCGATCATCGACGCGGCGATGTTCAAGGCGAACAACTAAGTCCGCTCTTCTAAGCCCGTTCTTCATTCGCGCATGGATGCGTTGGTTCGATGGTCATCGGCCTTGCAGCAATGGTTGCTGCCGTGGCGCTGCCTGCTATGCGGGGACCGCGGTGCTGCGGGCGTTGACCTGTGTCCCGATTGCATCGCGGAACTGCCAAGAAATATTTCGTGCTGCGCGCACTGCGCATTGCCGCTGCCGATACCCGCACAGCAGTGCGGGCGTTGCCAGCGCAAACCGCCGCCGTGGGATGCCGCGTGGGCGCCGTTTCGCTACACGTGGCCGCTGGATCGCCTGGAAACCCGTTTCAAATTCGGCCGCGATCTTGCCGCGGGCCGAAGCTTGGCCAGCGTGTGGAAACGCGAACCATCGCCCATTGCGTTGCCGCCGATAATTGTTCCCGTGCCACTGCATCGACGCCGCCTTCGCGAGCGCGGCTACAACCAGTCTAGTACAACCGTTGGATTTCACTATGTGACATTACGAGGCCGGAAGTGACTAAATAAGCATTGTGGTCTGCACCTGTGCCGTTGTACGGTTAGTTATGAGTTAGGCCGATGCTGAGTAACTACTATGCGATGGGTTATGCCGCCGGATCGCTTTTTCAGCGACAAAAACGTTCCCAAGCTCCAATACATTCCGATCCTAATTTCTGAGGACGGAAGTTATCCGCTGGAAGCAAATACCTACATGGTCGAGAGGAGTTGTGGGGAATGGGCGCCCGGCGAAGAGGACTATCCACCGATTCCAACGCTTAAGTCGCGGCAGGGTATTGCAGACAGGCTGTGCGCTTTTCTGCGGTATTGCCGGCAGGTTCCATCAAATGACTGGCGACTCATGACATATGCCGAGCATCTTCTCGGTGAGTATCAGCCAGGGCTTTTGAAGGGAACATGCTCTGCATCGGGCAATACACTCCAGCCAGCCACAGTTAACGTTTACCTCGATGAAGCAACAGCCTTTCTTCGGTGGGCTGCCGAGCGGGGTTATCGCGGACCATTTAAGGTGCCGCGCCGAAGGGTGAGAGTACGCGCATCGAGCGGAAACCATTCCCATAGCAATAGAGGTAAGGTTGTCTTTCAGCGACACGGAAAGATGCAAGTCATTGGCGACCCTCTACCATCGTTGCCTACGGACCAGGAAGTGGGAAGGTGGACTAATAGCGTTCGTAGTCGAGCGCCTGTAAAGGCACTTCTCTTCGAATTCATTGTCCGAACGGGCGCCCGTCTATCCGAAGCAAATCAGTTGCGTTTGGCATGTTTTCCCGATAAGTCCTACGAGGGCAGTGAGCGCTGGAATCCGCGCTGGCTGAAGCGCGGTTGCGTGCCAGTTACCCTCCGATATGGAGTTAAAGGTGGCAAGGTCGAGCCGGCATCATCTATCAGTACACGCTCGCGGACGATTGAAGTGCCGATCGACCTTGCGGATCGAATGTGGCACTACAAGCAGTTGATCCGTCCCACGATACTTCGTCGCTTTACGCGAGGCGACCGGTCAAAAGATCGCAGCGACGGTCGGTTCTGGCTAGGCGAGAGTAAAGGACAGCCAGTTAGCAATGCGATGCTTTACAAAGCTTGGACAAAAGCGCGCCACTGTCCAACCGGTTGGAATCCTCACGACGGCCGGCACTTTTTTGCAGTCGAAAAGATCTGTGAACAAACGCGCCTTCTAATGAGGCATCACGGTCATCACGATCCTAGTACTACCAGTATTGGTTGGCTCCACGGCCTTCTGGCGGGACAAGTTAGGCTGATCCTCAGCCCTCTTATGGGACATGTAAGTGAAAACACGACGATGCGCTATCTAAAGTGCGCACATCACCGTCTTATTGATGCGATTGGGCATCCAGCACTAGATTGGAATGAGCTCATTGATTCCGATTCATGGAATGACCAATGAAGCCCATACATCTTGAATCACGCTGGAAGTTTCCATGTTCAAATCCTGATTATCCAAGCGTCATCCACAACCTCTCTGAATTTGCAGAGGGAGCCCCTGACAAAAAGGTTGGTCAGGGTGCATACAATTGGATCGGCGGATTTCGGGGTCGTCCGGGTTTGATCGAAGATCTTTTACCTGTGATTCGCTCGAAATACAGCAAGCTAAATGCAACCAGTTTTAAAACGGTCTTGGATCAATTGAGGGGGCTGTTTCGATTTTTGGACGGCTACGAACGACTTCTTGAACGTGAAGGTGTTGACGTTCAAGAAGTTGAGCGTTTGTATCATCTGACAGGTACGCACCTAGAATTGATGGCGAAGCCTGCGCCTGAAGGGTGGTGGCCGACCTTGCGTCACACTCAATTGCAGATGATACGGACGGTGATTCTCGATGCCATCCTCGCAAACGACCTCCCTGAGATTCACGTACAAGCGCTGCCGAGTCCACGGCGTCTTCAAAAGGACGTGCCGAGACAGGAAGAAGGCCTGTCTCTGATCCGCTATCTTCGTTCAGAGGTCGTCACAATATTTGCAAGATGGAGGCGCGCAGATAAGTTAGCCGCTACCGGGCGAAATCTTCTAGATATCGCTAACCGCGATGGCGTTAAGTCTCTAAATGACCTGGAGCTGACGGAGGCCGATGCTCATACAACTTATCGTGCTCTGATAGAACACACTGGTAACCCATTGCCATCACCGGCAGCTCTTCGAGAAGTTCTTGGATTGCCTGTACATTCAAAGCTGCCACTTTGGTGGCCGCACTATTCGAATGACGCCAAGCTTCCGGCGGGAGCGAAACTAGGCAGCCTCATTTCGTTCACCGACTTGTCTTTGGGCTTGTATCCCTGGACGGACGACCTAATGCTCTGTTCACTGCTTTGCTTGGGCCGAAGCGGGTGGAATCCATCGACGCTATTTTCATTGAATATTGGCAACTGGTTTAGCCAATACGACGACCAAGCAACGTGGGTATTCGCTCCAAAAGGGCGCTCAGAAGGTGCGTTTCAGTACACCGTATCTCGGACGGCAGATTCGACTAGTGTTTTCGGCATCGTCAAAGCCATCATCGCGCGCTCAGCACCCATACGAGCCTGGTTGGAACGAAATCGACATGCTCATCCGACTCCCGACATTGCTTTAAGGAGTCCGTGGCTCGGTGTGAGCTCTCGAGTGAACCTGCTGCTGTTCACGGTTGACCCGACACAAGTCAAAGTAGCGAATGATCATCTCAAACTAGCTATTGCGCGGCACAATCAGTGGCCTCGCTCAAAGCTACAAGTGAGGGATACGACCATAGGCGACTTTCGCGATATTGCTGCAGCTTGGGTCTATCGGAATTCACGGTATTCAGTTTGGGTCACGATGCTATTTCTGGATCACAAGCAAATGTCCACCACGCGTGGGTATTTGGATACGCAGGCAGCGCGTCAAGAGTCGCACGCAGCCGTGAAATCGGTGATGGACGACGTGTTTGAACAGATAGTCGTAACTCGGACTTGGGACGCAGCATTAACCCGTGCCAAGGTCGAGGGCATTGATGTATCCGACGGTGATAAATCACGTCTAAATTGGTATCGAAGTCAGCGAACCTACGATGGCAGTGTTTGCGAAGATCATTTCAACCCGCCGCGCAACATTGATCCAGCTAACCCACGAAATGGAAAAGTGCGTTGCATTCAGGGGCATCGGTGCGTTGCGTCGCGTTGTCCGCTAGCGAAGGTATTCAATGAAAGCTTGCCCTGGATCGCGCGCCGTGCCGCAGAGCTGGAATGGCAAGAGGAGCAAACAGGTATGGTGAGGTTTTCGGTTTCAACTGATGAAAGTGATTTGGAAGAACTTCGCAGAACTTTGAAGCAGTGGCCAGAAAAGGAAGTCGAAAAGGAACTCAAACATTGGCTTGATCGCCTCCGAGACGGGACCCATCGACCATTGCGCATTGCAGGCCAACACTAATGCCCATTACGTCACTTTCAAGTACGGTTATTGCGGAGATCGAGAAGAATCGGATGGATGTCCTATCTTTGATCGGGCTGACACCGCAAAAGCTTTGCCATGCAAGCGATGAACAGCTTCTCCAAATTCAAGCTCAGCTGTTGATGGGAAACACTTGGGGCCATTGGGAATACCCCAAAGAATGGGGTCGGGGAAAATGGCAAACTTTGGGCCGGCGATCATATCGCCTGGAACTTGTTCTGCCGGACAATGAAGATCCAGATAGCCCATTCGCTCAACGAATGTGGAGGGAATTGCTTCGATTGACATTGGCACTGCGCTTGTGGCCGGGTCCGTTTGGATTGGTTTCGAAGCCAAGTTCCATAAGGTCACTCGTTGGCACAATCGGACGCGTGTTACGGGGATTGGCCGACTCAAGCGAAGAAAGTCTCTGGGCGCGCGTCGATCCAACTAATGCCCGCATATTTGGAGGGAAGGCCGCAATTACACGTCTAAATGTCGTTGCGTATTTTCGCGGAATGGGAGCATTGCCTGATGGGCCGAACGCAGCGATGAGAAAAGGCCATCAGCCACGCCGCGACAGGACCGGCGAGCCCGAGCACGCAACCCCTAAGAATGAAGGTAAGCAATGGCAACCATTTCCCGATCCATATACGGCAGCGGCAGGGTGGCGGGCAATCTCAATGATGCAAGCGGTCGGCCCGAACGTGATCGGAGCCATGGAGCGGGCTGTATCAATCCCAATTCGCCTAACAACAGCTGAAGGAAAACCGCTGTCGAAGTCTTCCATACGCGCCGTGAATAAAGCATCTCGGGATGACGTTATAAAGAATTGGGAATGGCGAGCACCGGATAATTCTGAATTAAACACGCTACCGATGGCGATCACCCTGTCTGCATCTGGTCGCAATGCCGGCAATGTACCTTGGCCGCCAAGGTCCTACTCTGACACATGGAACTTAATCAACTTACTGCAGACGTCCCACCTATGGCTGGTTGCTCTGTCGCTCGCCGGGCGTCACGGCGAAATTCTTGAGATGAAGGAGGATTGCCTGAAACGGCAAGACTCCGAAACGCCGACTGGGAGATTTGTCACATGGAAACTTGACGGCGTTAGCGGTCGAGATGCTGAAGCGCCGTTGCCCGACGTTGTTGTCCAGACGCTTCAGCAACAAGTTCGGCTCGCTAAGCTGGTTAAACGGGCTCATGGGGTCGAGAATGACGCCCTTTGGGTAAAAATAGGACTAAAGTCTTCGACCGGTGCGGGAGAGAGATTGAATGATTTGGGCACTGGGCTCGTAGCGTTTAACGCGGCGTTCGGGATCGAACCGCTTATGGAGAACACAAATGTCCATATGCACCGATTTCGCAAAACACTGGTACGTATCGTTGCGCTCGCGTTGGTCCACGCACCAAAAATTCTCATGGATATTCTCGGTCATCGGGACGAGCAGATGACTGTAATGCGGTACATCCTTTCTGATCCCGGAATGTTGTCGGAAATCGAGGAAGTTACACGCGAACTGATCATACTCAAGGGTCTTGAGGCCATCGATAAGCGGGACCAATTGCAGGGTAAGGCCGCGCCAGTTTTGCGTGAAAGAGTCGAGCAGTACGCCCAATTGCTCGGGCGCAATGCACTAGAGCCACAGAATCTTCGAGAGTTTGTAGAGTCGATTACGGAGGGAGGTAGTGGATGGGCAATTATCGGTCCGGGCAAGGTCTGCACGGGCTTCAGGACCGGCGGTCTTTGCAATGCAGCGAGCGGGGAAGCCAATCCGCATTATTGTACTCCGGAGTGCCACAACCAGCTGTTGTTTCCTGACTATGAGCAAGTGAACGGGACCGTTGCCTCAGCGGTCAGGGAGGCAATTGAGACGGTGGATTACATGGTCGAACAATTGAAATGTTCCGCAGAAAACGGCGAGGTGATGCTAATTGCGCAGTTCGCTGGGCAAATAACCGGACTTCTTCGCCAGTGGCGCGAGGTCGATCAGCACTTTCGAGATCATCACCTCAACAATCCTCTCATTACAAAGCACCTATCAAATGTTGTGTTACTTCCATGAGTGGATCAAAAGTGCATCACCTTACCCATATCGCGCATGAGCGCACTCAACGAGTCGTTGAAGCGATAAAGCGCGCAATGGGTGTGATTCAAAATGAGATTAAAGGGAACGAAGGGATCTACCCGCAAAACCGGGGGCGCTTAACCATGGCAGAAGTCTGCCGACGAGCAGACGTTCATCCCATTACCATGATGGGGAAGTCGCACCGTGATACGACACGACCAATGGTCTTGGACTGGCTGCGGAAATTAGAGAAAGTTGAGGGTGCTGCGACAGTTCAGAGTACCGTCACTAAGCGAGCAGATGTGGCAAAGGACGAATTTCGCCGGATAGCTGCTCAATTCCAAGCGATGTACCAAGTGGAAATGCCTGCCCGCGACGGCGAGATTAAAAGACTGAATGATAAGGTCGGGGAACTGCAAGCTGAAAACGCTCGATTGCTAAAGCTCACGACGGGTGCTCAAGTCGTCAGTTTATCAAATCGCAATCCACGAAAAAAATGACCACAGCTAGCCTCCATCAACTTATCGGGCGGATTCTTGGGAGCCTCCGCTGGGGTTCTCTCTCACGTCCGAAGTACGCCAAGACTGTCGCGCCCTCAGCAGGATACTGACTCCGCGCGATCGCGTGGATTCTGTGTTGGTCGCCGGACTTGGGTCTGCGTTTCTGCTCCTTGCTCTCTATGTCATCCAAGTCGCTGGCGAAGTGACCCGGGCCGGGTCAGCGCTTCTACTCAACGCTTTTTCCTTTTGGCGCCACGCATTGCGGCCGCGCCCAAATCTTCGGGGGCGGCTCGAAAGAGCCACTCACATGCCGCTTTGGACTGCGATGTCTGCATGGCGGCCACCATCTGATCCAATCTATCTCTGACAGCATCCGGGATTTGGGGATGATATCCAACACTAATTGTTATCATCGTCACTGCCATCATCCGGCTGATCATCATATTTCATGTCTCGCAGCCGTTTATCAGACTCTGCTCGACGTTCTTCGTCAGCGATCATGCGGGTGAGATTGGCGATTTCTCGCTCGGCGAACGCAACCACTGCTTGGCGTGAATCCTTCAGCCAATCATCAAGCAAATCCCGTCTAACCCTCCAAGCATCTGCCACGCCATGCTCACCATGAGCTATGCCATAGCTTTCGATGCAGGTTCGTACTGCACTATGCAGAGCCCTGTTCTTTGGAAACAGCGAAACAATCTCTTTTAAAACATTGTGGGTAAAAGCCTCGCCGCGATAATTTCGAAGAATGGCCAGAGCGAATTTAGCCTCCACCTCACCGCCGGCCTTGACCAGATTAGCTAAGGCCACAAAAAAGTCGTCGGCATCACGCGGGAAGGCTGCGCTCAGCAGTCGGCCGCCGCGAAACTCGAATAATCTTGCATCGCGCTGGAACCATGCCAACCCTTTAGCCAACGAAAGCGCGGGGTCTTTGGCGAGTGCCTTCTCCAAACCGAATAACTGGAACGGCACAGCCTCAAAACTCTTGGCATCGTCGCCATCACCATCTTGGTGCTGGAGACGCTCGCCAAAGTAATCCCAGACCGCTTCGAGGTGGTGTTTCGCCAGTTGAGTCAATATTTGCTCAATATGGTGGTTGATTTTTGGCAGGTGCGCCATGTTCTCAAGCATCTGGGTGGCGATATCTGAGGAGACCGCGTCGTAAAACGATGATTCGCGACTGGCAGAGAACCAAGCCTGATATACCCATCTGGCGTCCTTCCGTTCGGTTAGATAACTCAAAGCATCCCGTACATATACGTCTGGCGCGGTCACCCTATCCGTGCTCCAATGCTGCATGGCGAGAAGCAAGCATTCCATAACCGACCACGAATCTTGAATAGCTATGGCCCGGTCTAGGAGCGATCGTGCGGCGCTGGGGTTATGAGTGTTGCCATATCGGAGATGGCGCGCCACAGCAGGCAAGTTATCTCCAGAATCCAATTCCGCGGCTAATGTTTTCTCGTAGATGTCCTGCCGACTACTGGCAAACAGCCCGTTGAGAAATGCGGTCAGGAATCCACGAAGGTCTCGGCCTGCCTTGATCAAAAATCTCTGCACGACGTCAGGCTTGCGCTGAGCCAATTGAACAAGAAAATCTATAAAAGTAGGAAATGTAGCCATGTCGTTGGATTTTGTCTCTGCGCAGCGCGTGATCAGTGCGAACCACTCTTCCTCGGTTTCATCGTTAATCTCATCCAGATAGCGACTGCACTCGGTCTTGCGAAATTCCTCAGACTTGTTGAAGCCAAAGTTTGGATCATCCCATTGCACTGGATAGACCGACTCAAACCCGACAAGCACTTTGTATCGGACAAATCGCTCGTCGCCATTGATGCAGTCGCGGAATTTTAAAATCGCCGTGGCTAGCTCTTCCGCAAGCTTGCGTTGTGTATGGGATCCTTCTTCACTTAGGTGTTTTGCCCAGTGGTAGTCACGGACGCGAGCTTGCTCCAGGTGCTGACGCAACTCATAACTCATTCCTGTGGCGCGCTTGGTTAAGAACTCAACAATACGGGTCGTGTCTTGAAGCGAGGTGGTCAAGAGCGCATCGCTCCGCTCCGCGGCACCGTGCGCACGCGTTGCTTCTTCTAGTGCCGACAGAACCAGCCGTCTTTGATCGTCGTCGGTTGACCTGTCGAAAGCCGCAAATAGCGCATGAATGGCCTTTGTTCGCACGTCTCCAAGCTGGTCTGATGCGGGCACGGTGCCAGAACGAAGAATCATGGAGTCAGCTTTCCATGTCTGGCTCGTAATTTCCGGCTTAAGGGCTTCTGACCAGATGGCCAGAGCTACCGGTCCGGCGCGATCAATTTCGGCAGGGGCCATGGCATCAATGTGATTAATCAGAGCCAATTGCAAGCTGGGGCCGACTTGGTTGTAGACGTTGATGTTGTACTCACCAAGATGTCTAGCAATGCTGACTATTTCTTCTTTAATGCGCCCACTCGGCTCGCTCGTGTACATCTCGAAGAGGAGGGTCAGCGTGCCTACGGCGTCCTGATAGCGCAAGACGCTGATAATGTCGATTACGAGCTTGGTGACATCTTCGGCGCGCATCCCTCTCATGGCTCCAAAGGTGGTTTCAATGGGTACGACTTCATCAGCACGAGCTGCCCGAACAGCATCCAAAAGTGGTCCTTTCAAGCTCGCATATGCTGCCGGAAGATCATCGTAATGAGGGATTGCATAATCCTTTAGTCCAGAGAGGATGTCGTAACGCTCATTGTTGTTTTTTGCGTTCTGAAGCAACGTGATGAGATCGCTATCGAACAACTGTTTGCCACGGAGCACTCTTTCGTAGTCTTGCTGCGCCTTTTGGATCTCGTAACCCGCCGGAATCAGGTATTTATCCATGATCCGCTCGAACCGCCGCGTGATGCCCTCGATGGCCTTTTTGCCGAAGCCATCACCCAAACGATTTTTATAAATAATGTCGTGTGAGGTTTCGGACCAAGCGTGATTGAGAATGGTCTGTATCTGGATCTCGCAGCGCAGGCCCGCAAAGCGGGCATACTCAGGTAACTGGATGCGGTCATCACGCAACCGAATCGTGTAGTGAATGCCGCGGTAGCGCACACCGTCATTCTCGGGTGTGGGGTGATGAACCTTGGGCGAGTCTTCCTCTATCTCGAAATTGTCGCGTATCAGCGCCGAGGCAAGAAATCGCTCGACATCATTATTGGTGTAGAAAATGATCCTGGCGCCGGCTAGATCACGCCGATCCTGCTCAAGTGTCTGTGAGTCCAGCTTCCCTTCATCGTTAAGTCGCTTGCGTAAGCTCTCGACGGATTTTGCGCGCGATTGGAGGGACTGCGGCTGGGGAAGTTGGGGGTCAGCAGCTAGGGCAACCTTAAGGATGAACTGAACCGTGGCGGCGAACGCCTCGTAAACCGGAAAGTACTGCCTCTCATAGTCATCTATGTTCATACGCAGTGTCCGTATGCATGGGGCGAGATACAAGAAGGCCGCCAAACGGCCGTGGCTTCTGATCAATATGTGGTAGTTGGCCGCCGCGATAATGACTACGAATAGACATTGCCCGACGGCGGGGAGATGTGACGACGGTTATCCAAGGAAATCTAACCCAATTTAGGCGATTCTCCTTAGATCGCACTAGATTTCGTTAGATTTGAGGGTCTCCGGGGCATCCGATGACAATGAGGAAGAAGATCAGCACCCAATCTTCGATCCGGCCCCATTCGCTCCACTTCGGCCTGGGCGGTGACCTATCGTCGTTTGCTGCCATGTCTCGTTCCCCTGATCGCCTGCCGGCCCAGCGGCACCCTAAGCGTGCACGATCGCCAATTCATTCCAGCGCGTGGTGTAAGCGGGCGTCAACTGATCCCGCTTCATCGCCCAGGTGCGCGGACGTTGTAGGCCCGCCGAACCCAAGCCCACGGTGCCCCGGCCCCATTTGCCGTTGATGCGATCCAGGGTGTCTAGTAACGCATCGCGCGGTTGGATCAGCTCCGCGGCGAACAGATCGCCTTGCGCGTGTTCCTTGGCGCGCAAGTCCATGAGCATCACGCCTGATTTCGTATAGCGGAACCCAGGCCGATGAAGCGCCCGCATGACGGCGACGGCCGCGCGGGTGAGTGTGCCCACATCATCGGTTGGGATCGGAATGGGCAGAGATGCGCTGGGATGATGTTGCGCATCCTGCTGGCGATGCGGATTCGTGTGCAGCCACACGCCCACCACCCCGGCCACGCCGTTTTGATGCCGCAGCTTGCGCACGGCGCGGGCCATGTATTCCTGGATCGTCTCCACGAGTTCGTCGACGTCATAGATAGGCGCCCCGAACATGCGAGACGCCACGATCTGTTGCTTGGGTGGGATGTCTTCCAAATCGAGGCACGGCAAACCGCGCAGTTCGCGCACGGTGCGTTCCAACACGACGCCATACCGTTCCCGAATGCGGCGCGGATCGGTTTTGCGCAAATGCAGGGCGGTGTGGATGCCTTCGGCGTTCAAGCGTGCGCCCAGGCGCCGCCCCACGCCCCACACATCCGTGACATTCACGCCGCCCATCAAGCCTTCGAGTTCGACATCAGGCAGGACGGTCAGGTCGCACACCCCTCCCCACCGAGGCTGCTTTTTTGCTAGGCGGTTGGCGAGCTTCGCAAGAGTCTTCGAGGCACCGCCGCCTACGCACACGGGGAGACCCACGTGTTGCTTCACCGTCGTGCGGATCGCTTGCCCGACCGTCGTCATATCCACACGTGGTTGCCGCGTGAAGTCGAGGAAGGTTTCATCAATCGAATAGACTTCCTGGTCATCTTGGGGCACCCAGCGGCCAATCGTCCGCATTGTGCGCGCGGACATGTCCCCGTAGAGCGTGTAGTTGCTCGACAACGCGGTGATGCCTTGCTTGCGCGCTTGATCCGTCAATTGAAACCAGGGTGTACCCATCTCGATGCCCATGGCTTTGACTTCGGCCGAGCGGGCGATCACACAGCCATCGCAATTGCTGAGCACGAGCACGGGCACGCTTTCGAGGCGTGGTTGAAAGACACGCTCGCACGACACGTAAAAATTGTTGACATCCACAAGGACGAAACGACGGGACATTTCAAACTTTGTGCAGGACGCGGGTGACGACGCCCCAAATCGTCAACTCTTCGCCTTCGGCAAACGCGCGGTCAGCGTAATGGGGGTTGCCGGCGACCAGAACCGGCTTGCCTTCCCGGAACCGCAGATATTTGATCGTCAGCTCGCCGTTCACCACCGCGACGACCACCGATCCGTCTTTGGGTGCGAGCGCCCGGTCCACGACCACTTCATCCCCATCGTGGATCCCGGCGGTGACCATGCTGTGGCCAGCCACCCGGAGGATAAAGGTCGAATCCTCATGGCCCTGGATGATGAGGTGCCGATTGAGATCGAGGACGGATTCCAGGTAGTCATCGGCCGGGGATGGGAAGCCGGCCTGGACCGTCGATGCCATCTTCCGGACCCGAGCGCGGGCCTGGGGGCGGAATGGACGGGGATCGAGAGCCATGGCGGGCCGGGGAGGAAGCGGGTGGAGAGAAGCGGACATGGGCGACACCCGGCTGCTGGGGGCTCAGTCTACTGCTGGATTCGTCTCAATCGCTGAGAGAGAGCCCGGGGCTGCTATGGCCGGGCCGGCAGGTGCGATAAAATTTCCGGGAACGGGGGAAGGGGGTGACATGGATATCAGACACTTATCCGCGTGGGCGATTGCCGTGGCGCTTTTGGCGCCGTGCCTGGCGGTCGCGCAAACGACCAACCCGCCTACGGCGGCCAAGGGTGTTGTCTACCATTGCGTCCGCCCGGACGGCAGCATCGAATACACCACCGTCCCGTCCGTCGGTTGCACCGTGCTCTTCACTTTCGTCCCTGCCGAGTGGCGCGTCATCGCCTCCGGTGGTCGTGGCACATCCGAGTGGAAGGTCTACGTCAACGAGTATTGGCGAAACAAACATGCGGAGCATGCCGGCAGCACCATTTGGCTTTTCGCTTCACCACGAGAGCGCAGCCTCACGGGTGAAACGTATAAAGCCTTGGCTGAGCATGTGTCAGTGGAGTGCGGGAGTGCCCGGCTCACACTCGACCATCGCACTTACTTCAAAGACAAACCTGGTGGTCTGGCCCTTACGCCGGATGACTCCACACAAACGATCGTGGCGCCTGCCGGCAGTCCGGCCGCGGCCATCGTTCGCGAGTTCTGTTCGTAAGGGGAATCGCTTGTGTGCTATTCGGCTGAGGTGTGGGCGGACTACCGGAGATTTGAACGTGAGTTCGGATCGGTTCTCAGTATTCGGGATTTCGTCCACCTGTTCGGCCGGAAGGACAAAGAGGGGAAGTGGTATATACCCAAAGCGTTGGAAGCGGCATTCGCCCATCCACGCAGCCCAGAAGAACAGCGCATCAAAGAACTGATTGACGCCCACAATGTGGAAGAGGCGCGGCGGTTCGAGCAGGAACTGTTCAGCCAGAAAACTCGGTTGAACGAGGCCGAGCGCAAGCTTCAAGTCAAAGAGACAAAGGCGGCGCAGGAGAGTGTGCGCATCGCCACGAACAAGATCGAGAAGGCTAAGCTCAACCTGGATGATTTGCGCCGCACGGAATTGAAACCGCGCGACAGTCGCATCTTCCCTGGATGGTATGCGCCTGTGATGGTGAGCGAGCAAGGCCAGCGCATACTTCTCCCGATGCGATATGGATGCCGACCGGCGGGAAAACCGGCCTGGTATGACACGAAGTTTCCGGGCACGTACAACGCCAGGCGCGACAACTTGGAAGGCTTTTGGAAGGGCCAGTTTGGGCACACCCATGGGCTGATGGTCTGCACCACGTTTTACGAGAACGTGGAGGGCCCAGGTGGGAAGAACCAAGTGGTGCAGTTCAAACCGCGCACAGGCGAGCCGATGTTCATTGCTTGCTTGTGGTCGAACTGGACGGATCCCAAAGGCGAAGAACCTGATCTGTTGTCTTTCGCCGCGATCACCGACGAGCCGGAACCGGAGGTGGCGGAAACCGGGCACGACCGCACCATCATCAACATCAAGCCTGAACACATCGACGCTTGGCTCAATCCGGATCCAAAGAACATCGCTGCCTTGCATGCGATTTTCGATGACAAACGGCACCCCTATTATGAACACCGACTAGCTGCATAAGGGAAATGCTCGTATGGGACTGTTCGATCCCTTGCAGGGGCGGAATAAAAAGAAGAATTCGACTGGCTCATGCTGAGCCACACGAAATGGACGGAGCTGGGGGTAGATGATAGGGGGATCGAACATGCCTTCGATCGCCTGGAGCCGAGCAAGCAATAAGAGAGCACCAATGGCCAGGATGCAAATTAGAAACAACCAGATTCGGTTCTTCAATCAGGAACTGGATGAGTTCCACGAACCTCACCAAGGCATTCGGTGCAGAAGCAGTGGGGCACGAGGGGCAACATCAGCTCGATTACCTGAATCCGAAGATCGGCTGCACGCGTGCGAATGTCGAGTGCTACATCCGGAGGGAGCATGAAGCGGCCGAGGGGTTTTGCAAAATTTTGGGTTTGGTTTTGGATTTTCTGGTCGGTTGTCGTGGTGCTGACTGCGGGATCTGCTTTGGAGTGGGGCACTCATGTTCTGAGGCATCTGCCGGACACCTGCTTTCAAAAATCTTGCACTCCACATCAATATTTATACATCTCGTTGAAGGATATCGGTCCGGCTATTGGGGGCTTCCTGGTCTTGTCGGCAGCCTTTGGTGCAGCGGCAACTGCGGCGTGGACTCTCGTGGCGGGGGAGTTGGAGCTCAGAGAGGCTGCAAAAAAGGTTGTGGACGCCGAAATTCGGTCATTCTGGGCGCGTGTGGAATATTTGAAATTTCCAGCCAAATTAACGAATGCGATTAATAAAAATGAGGAGGTCGCAGAGAAATATAAAAAACCGGGCCTTTCGAATCAGGATCGGGAAATTATTGAGAAGATGACGTACCCGTTAGTTCGCCGTTCCATCGGTCAGGATTGGTTCGTGTTTTTCAGAACCCATCCCCTGGAATTGGCTCGTCTCGCAGAAATTCAAAGCGATTTCGTGAGCCTATCAATCGTCGCGCGCAATCTGGTAAGTCGCTTTGATTACATCAACCAGGCAGATGCGTCTAAGCAATCATTCATCTTCTGGCATGAGGAGCACAAACGCGTCTTAAACTCATTGCACGAAATTCATGTGTCATCCAACGCCATTTTGAGCAAATTGAAATTGAAGATCATCGAGCCAATTCAATAGTCTATAGCTATGCACAATACTGTCGAGGCACTCAGCCTGTCTTCTCGGAATGGTCAGTGAGTCAGTTTCGCATTGCTCCGAAAGGCGTTCGAATCATCAAGTTGGTGAAGGTTGGCAGTTAGGAATCCGACTGCCGTGAGCGTGGGAATCTCCGATTTGGTCGGGATGCATGCTGCGTCAACGTGATTGCGCGATGTAAGGCTGGTGATTGAGAGGGATTGGCCAAAGACTGGCGATTCGATGGGAGGTCCGAGGGTACGGTGACATCGATTGTCAATTTCACCCGCGCCTACTGGGGGCAATCCGCAGCTTAGATTACAGGGCACCACCAGTGACGCTTTCACTTTCTTCTGGCCATTCGAGCCGTGTTGAATGAAGCAGTGGCCCTGACGGACAATTGTTTTCCCAGCCTGCTTCGCGGGGTGGAGTCAACCCCATGCCCAGCCCGGAAGGATGGCGGATCATGGCCATGAGTGAAACATCTTCGAGAGTTGGAAAGTGTCGCGCAATACCTATAGCCCTTCTTCTAATGGCAATGGGCAAGTCACCGTTTCGAGCAATCTCAATCAAAAAGCTTCCCGCGTGGAGAAGTGCCCTTGTTCTTTCATCTGGTAAGGTCATGTCATTTTCGTTTTGGGCGTGAAGCTGTTGGGAAATCACCATTGACGGACGATATTTCAGTGTTCAATACGGATCGCCGTTGCCAAGTGTGAATGGTTCGGTAGATGTCGAGCCGCACGTCATTGGCGTGATCTGACAATTCCGCCGTGGAGGTAAAAGGCGCTATTTGCCATAAATCTGAATTCCATCGTGGCAGATCGCCGGGAGTTGTTCATAAGAGGCGGCAAAGGTGATGCTCAAAGGCAACAGCAAATCCGGTGGTTCTGTCGTTAACGCAAGAGCGACGATGTGATGAATACGCTCGTGATGAGAGCGTGCCGCCACAATAGTTAAAAGTAGAAATACTTCTTCACAGTCACCCACTCGATGCACTTCGGCCAAATAGGCCGTTCTAACAGTGGGCTCGGACTCAAACAATCTACGTAACGCCACATCAAGGTCATCCGTCGATACGGAGGGAGGCCTCGCGTAAGCGAGAGCATTTTCCAAGATGGTCTCCTTGGTAAAATACCCAATGGCATTTCCTCCCAAAAGGGCCGCGACTTCTGGCGGATACAGCGCCACAGCGTCGGTATTAGGATTGAGCATGAGTGTCGCTCCGCGCGTTATTTCAAATAGTCGGCGTCCTGCCATCGCCATGATCGCGATCCGATTGTTCGATGCCTGCTCCGCCTGGGTAAGGTCGCTAAAAAATGGGAGGACGGTTTGACCTGTATCAGGCCGTACCAGTTGAATAAACCGGAGGCGGCCCGAAGGGTGTGACTCGACGGGGGCGAGGGCATAGACCGTTGCGTCGAGGATGGCCTTAAAAACCTCATCTTGGGCCACGATGCCCTGGGGTCCATGCGGCGCCATTCGAGCTGCCTCTAGCCGCTTCCTTAGTTGTTCCGACGTTACCGTACGCTGCTTTTTGTCACTTGGCATTGTTTGAACACTCACGCCAGTTGATCAGTCATGCGTGATCGTAGATCCGCCCCCTTTTTGTGGCCGCGTCCGACGCTGCGTTTTGTGCATTTCTGCAAAGCGGCCAAGGAAGTCAGTCATTGCTCCACGAAAGCGTAATGCCTCGGGGGGAAGAGGGAGGTTTAAGTCGCGGGCAATGGCCGTTGCGTACTTCAATTGAGCATCTGTCGGAGGCTTAAGGTCCGCATCAAGGCATTCGCAAAGCGTCGTCGCGAAGCACGTACTCAGCCGCTTGTAGAAACCGGCGACCGTTCCTTGCTCGGCGGCTCTGTCGTATTGAAGCTGCCAAGCTTCAAGCGTCAGGTCATCGAGAGGGATCGGGATAAATACTTCTTCGTCGATAGTCAGTTGAAAGGACATGCGCTCATCTATCATGAAATGCAGTTACTTCAATTAAAAGGCGGAGCTTTCGCTGCTTGCCTTTTCCTTGGCTTGGCGTTGCTTTTCGGCATCAATTTCAGCTTGCATCGCCGTATTGGCCGTCACGTCCACGTAATCGAGAAAGGTCGTCGTATCGGGCCAGTCACGCGAAACGGTAATCTTCATGCCGTTGGGGAAATTCCAGGTCGCTAAAACATCGCCTAAATTGATATTTCCCGATCGTGAAGATGGCGCGCCATATTTGGATTCGATCAAATTGATAACCCGAGCGACCAATTGCGTATCCATCGTGCCGGAAAATTTGTATTCGGCGACGGCGAATTTATGTGTCGCAGCCACATAGCCAACGGCCAAACTACTGGCGCCCTCTAGCACTGAGGTCGGGTTGTATTCGTCATACCAATATTGATCGTCTTCCCGTATTGGCGCGAGGCCGTGTGCTCTGAACACTTCTCGGAGTTGAGGGCGGCTGGCTCCCTTTAGCGGCGCGCCGAAGAGCATCAGCTGCCTCGGTGCGCTGTGAGCCCCGCTGCATATGAAAGCCAAAATGCCGCTCGTAAAAAGGCGCCAAGCAAGCTTTGCCATAGATCCCCCTGTGTGTATGTAAGTAACCTCCTGCGCATTGACGGCCGTCGAACACGACGTCCAGGACGGGCGCGGGGCCATATCGTAACATCCGATATCGGATTTTCCGATATCGTATCTTCCAATATAACTTGCTTGACCGCCACCCTCTGGTAGCGGCCAATGCCCAAGTCGATCCATCGTCCCGAGTACAAGGTGTTGCTTGAATTCATTCGGGAGACCCGGGTCGCTCGGGGCGTCACCCAGGACGTGTTGTCCGATCGGCTTGGGCGCGGCCAAGCATCCGTCAGCGATATCGAACGCGGGGTTCGGCGTATCGACGTGCTGGAGCTCCGCGATCTTTGCCAGCAAATCGGGGCGGATTTTCTTGGGTTTGTCGCGGAATTGGAAAAACGACTTGTTTCGATCGAGGCTGAGCCTTCAAAGCCTGCGGCAAAAAGAAAGCCTCGCGCTCCCCATTCAGGGCGTTAGTTGTGGATTACGGTGGCGGTGTCGCACCGGGTCATTGCCGACAGTTTGCCCACCGTCGGCACCCCCACATTGCCTTCCGTGACCGTGGCAGTGCCGACGTCCCCCGTTTGGGCTGCAATGTAAGTGATCGTCTCGGTGCCACCAAATAATGTCTCGGGCGGCGTGTATGGCTACGGATCGACCCGCGTCGTGCTTGCGGTGCCATGGAGGGGGGGCGGTTGATTCCAACATCTACGATCTTCACACCCGAACTCCCACTCTTTAGATTGATGGTGGTTGCCGTGCCGTAGTGCGGATTCCGGTCTGACTGAACACCCAAGCCGGTGACCACTGAACACCCCCGCTGGTGCTGACCATGGATGCCATGGGTCGCTTATGGCTATATTTTGGAAAGGTCCGCTCCCGACCCTAGGCGGACACACTTGGCGCATTGAAGGGGGGCAAATGGGGCTGCTAGATCAATTCCTCAGTGGCTATTTTCATCAAGATTGGCCTGATGACGACTCCACTTGGCGGGCGGTTGTAGCGCGTTATCGCGCCGAGGCCGCCGAGTCAGAGACTGGTCGTGTTGCTGAAGAGATCATTCAGATGATTCATCAATACCCTGACGACGCCATGCTGGAAGCCAAAATTAGCGAGATTGGATGCTACTACTGGCCGGGGTCTCCAGGCTTGTACCGCAGTTGGCTCACCGAGGTTGCGCAGGCTTTGCGCTAAGGCTACGAGGTACCCTCGTCCGACCCAATGCAGGCGTCAATTATTTTTTGCTGCGCCATAACCCCACGATTTTGGTCTAACAGGAAGCTGCCTTAATGTGGAAATTTGTCGAACTGGCTTGCAACATCATTAGCGTAATTTTTGCATTTCTCGCTGCTTATTGGTGGTATCTCTCCGCTACCGACGAGCCCCCGCCAGGGCATGTTGAAAGGGGAAGTCCTGACATGTTGATTGACATGAAAGTTTCCTTGGTTGGCATGATGAAGCTGCAATCAAAGTGGAACAAGCGCGCCGCTGGTAGTGCGGCGATCGCAGCGGCATTCCAAGGCTTCGCTCTTTTGATTCAGTCTGCGACTTCGAGTTAACACGCATACGTGAGGTCCGCTTTCGACCCAAAGCAGACATAGAAAAATGAGATGGCAGTAAGTGACTTTGGCGATCGAGCTAAGGAGTCAACGACATGTTTCATCGCATTAGCGGCTGTCTGTTTATTATCCTTGGTCTAA
>NZ_JADIKF010000027.1 GCF_016904945.1 Dyella mobilis | reverse complement strand
TGCTCAGCGCACCGTTGCCGATGGCGCCGACGGCGCCGTCGAAGGCCACCGGACCGGCTGCATTGATCGTCAGCGCTTCCTGCGTAGTCGACGTCGCATTGTCGACGGTGCCGTTGAATGTCACCCCTGCCGACGTGCTGGCAAGGATGACACTGTTGCCAAGCGCCAAAGTGCCGTAACTCTGAGTGCCCGCCGTGGTGACATTGGCGTCCAGGACGGTCTTGCCGCCGCCCAGCACGTTCAAGGATTGCAATGCGACAGTGCTGCCGACGGTGCCATTGAAGGTGGTCGTGCCGCCGTTGGTAATGGAAAGGTTCTGCGCACCGTCCACCGTTGAATTAAAGACAATGGCCCCGCCGGTGTTGCTCGCCAGCGAGCTGTCTGCCGTCAGCGTCACCGCGCCCTGGTAATTTTGCCCGGTACCGGTGGTGATGGTTCCGGCGAGGTCGATGCCACCGGTGCTGGTGGCAAGCAGGCCGCCGCCCGCCGTGACACCGGCCAACGTCATTGCGTTACTGCCGTTGTTCAGCGTAATGCCATTGGAAGCACCGCTGTTGCTGGCGGTTATGCCTCCGACAAAATCATTGGCATTGTTCAACGTGATGGCCGCCGAACCGCCGATTAGCGTGACCGCCTCGCTGGTGACGGGATTTGTACCCGATGCCTGACTAATCGTGGTTCCGCTGCTCTGGGCAATGCCTACACCGGAGAGCGATAGCGTGCTCGTTCCTACGGACACTTTGCCCAGGTTGAGCACGCCGCTGTCGTTGCTCACGATAACGGCGTTATTGCCCTCGTTGGTAATGGAAACCGTCCCTACGAGGTTGTTGTTTCCGTTGCCGCTGTCATATGCGGAAATAGCACCGGCGCCGCCGTTGAGTGTCGTGGTTCCGGAAATAGTCAGCGCGCCTGCCGCATTGATGCCGGCGCCGGCATTGATGGCGAGGTTGCCGAGTGCTCCAACCGTGTTGGTGGTGTCGATGTAAGACGTCGAGTCGACGGAAGCCTGACCGCCGGTCTCTACGTCGATGTTGCCGCCAAAAGTGGCAATGGAGGAACCGCCAGTCACCGAGAGCGAGTTAACCGGGTTGCTGCTGGTTCCAATGGTGACGTTACCTCCACCTGTCGAAATGGAGGAACCGCCACCGGAGCCCGCAGCGAGAGACACCCCACCGTTCGTCTCGATATCGAGGTTGCCGCCGTTGGTCGTGATGCCGGCGCCATTCCCTATCTGCACGACGCAACCGGTGCTGGATGCGCAAGTCCCCCTGGAATAAGCGGTTGCACCGCCAGTACCGGAATAATTGGCCCACAGATAAACATTCAGCGCGTCGCCGAAATTATCTCCGGAAATATTGTTATTGACGAAGATGCTGCCGGACGCCTGCAGGTAAAGCGAACCCTGCCCGTTGGCAGTGATCCCCCTGCTGACGGTGATGTCGCCGTTCTGCGAACCGCCCGCATTGTTGGTGTAGACAAATACATCGGTACCGTTATTCAGGGCAGCGCCAATTGTGCTGGCCTTGATGTTCGAGGAATTGGCGTTCGCGCTGTACTCGACCGTGCCCGAACCGTTGATCGTGCTATATCCGGAGTTGCTGCCTCCGATCGTTACATTGTAAGGATCGAGCAACCACGAACCGGTCGTGCCGTGGGCTGCAGAGGCATTCACGTCACCGTCCGCATTCAATCCGTTGTGCGCCGAGGTTTCGACCTGCCCGCCATTCCCACCCAGCGCGCCACCGCGCGCCGTGATGCTGCCTTCGAAATCGTTGCCCTGGTTGCCCCAGACCACGACGGAGCCGCCGTTGCCCGTTTGGGTGGCATCGGCATTGAGCGTGGCCGATGGGCCGACATACGCGGTATTGGCCGTGGTCAGCCCTTCTCCGCCGTGGAAACCGCCGCCGACGCGGATGCTGCCGCCGCCATTCGTACCTGACGCATTGATATTGCCGGTCACGGAAACATTCTGATCCGACAGCACCTGCACGCTACCGCCCTGCGCACCGGAAACGTCGATGGTGCCGCTGGTTACGGCGTTGCCACCGCTGGCGATCAACTGCACCTTGCCGCCATGGGTACTGATGCCGCCGGCGCTGACGACGCCGGTGTTGTTCACCAGGTTGGTGAACAGGTCCTTCGCCGCGGAAGCCTGCAGCACTACGGTGCCGCCATCCGCCTGCAGCTTGCCCTTGTTGGTGACCGCGGCTTCGTCGGCGTTGAGGCGCTTCTGCAGCGCACCGGTGATCTGGATGTCGATCAGGCCGTCGCCGTCGAAATCGAGCACGGCGCGGTCGGCACCGTCGAGGTTGATGTGGCCGTAATTGGCGATGATCAGGCCGTCATTGACCACCTGTCCGCCGACCAGGCTGACCGAACCGCTGGCCGCATCGATCGTGCCGTGGTTGACGATGCCGGCGCTGCCGCCGTGCGCATCCAGGTTGAAATGATTGGAGAGGAAGTCGGTGGGCGTGAGGTCGAGCGTGCTGGCCATCAGGCCGCCCACATTCAGCTGCGACGTGCGGCCGAAAATGATGCCGTGGGTGTTGATAAGGAACACCTGGCCGTTGGAATTGATGTGGCCGAAAATCTGGCTGGCGTTCTGGTCGAGAATGCGGTTGAGCGCAACGGAAGTGAACGAAGGCTGCTTGAACAGCACCGAGGCGTTCGCGCCCACGTTGAAGCTTTGCCAATTGATCGACAGCAGCTGCGAATTCTGCTGGATCGTGGTGAGGGCGCCGTTCTGCAGGATCGTACCGTTGCCGCCGACGATCGATCCGCCGGTCGGCGTGGTGTTGACCGATACGTGGCCGCCTGCCCAGGCATCGTTGCCGTAGGCGAATAGGCCCAGCAGCGACATCATGCTGGCCGGCAGCAGCTTGCGCCGAAATACCTGCAATCCATTGGGGTGACGGGAAATGTGCTGCTTGCCGTTGCTCGTGTTCATGACCGTCTCCATTAAAAGGTCAAGCCCATACGTCCATATACGTGATATCCGTGACGATCCGATGCCTGCTGACTACCGATGGGCACCGAGCCGTCCAGATGGAATTCGAGATGATGGAACTGCGGCAGGCGGAAGATGAAACCGGCGCCGAAACCGCTGAAGTTCAGCGGAGGCGTGCTGCTGCGCAGGTCTGCACCGGCGGCGAAGCCGCGTGCGTAATCGAGGAAGGTTTCCAGTTCCAGCAATTCACGCCACGGACGGCCGTAGAACGGCGAGGCGACGTTGCCGAAGCCGGGGGCGTCGACGTGGTATTCCAGCGACGTGTAGTAACCGCGATCCGTCAAGCCGTCGGCAATCGGATAGGCGCGCACGCTGTCCGGGCCGCCGATGGTGAACTGCTCCATCGGCACCAGCGCGTCCGGGGTCCACTGTCCGTTGAACTTGAAGTACAGGCGCTGCGCGTCGGTGAGGAACTGCAGGCGCGTGTACGACACCTTCGCCACGGTGAAATCGTGGGCGTGATCGGGGGCGACCAGGTCCGGTTCATGCGACTGGTCGTCGAGCGACTTGCGCACCGTCACCTGCAACAGGTTCACGCCGTGGAAACGGCGATCAGTCTGGTTCATCGCATAGGCGAGTTCGAGCACGTTGAACTTTTCGCTCGACAGCTCCATGCCCGGCGTGCTGAGGATCGACTGCTCGCGCATCACGTGCAGCGAGGTCTGCATCTTCAGGTCGTCGGTGTTGATGAATTTCCAGTCGCTGCCGGCAAACCAGGTGGTGGTCGGGCCGCGCACCTTCAGCGCCGCAAAATTGCCGGAGTTGATCTGCAGCTGGCTGCGCGTGACGCCGCCGGCAAAATCCACGCCCGGGACGACCACCAGCGGCGCGGTGTAATTCAACGAACCGTAGGCGTTCTGGTTCGGGTCGAGCGCGTATTCCACGTTCGCGGCAAGGCTGTCGCCGATGCCCAGCGGGCTGTTCCAGGTGACGCCTGCGTTGGCGCGATAACGGCCGGTAAGCGAGGTGCCGTAGTTGTCCGCACCGGTGGTGAAGGTGAACGGATTGCGTGCCTCGTGCGCCACCATGATCAGATCGGTGTCGCCGGTCTGCTGGCCGGGCTGGAAGGTGGAAGCCACCGTTACGCCCGGGAGATCGCGCACGTACAGCAGGGCGGAATCGACCGAGCTCTTCTGCAGCGGTTCGCCCTTGAGCTGTTGCGCCGGCGCCGCGATGACACCGGCGTAATAGCGCTTGTTGCCCTTGACGATGACCCGTCCCACGCGGCCTTCCAGAATCTGGATCTGCACCATCTGGTCGTTGCCGATGGTCTGCGCCGGCAGGAACGCGTCGGCCACGATGAAACCGGCCTTGCGGTACCGGTCGGTGATCTTGTCAGCGACTTCCTGCATCTGCGCGAAGGTCAGCATCGCCGGCTGGCTGGCGCTGCCGCCGAGCTTGCGGTATTGGGCGTTGGCCATGCCCTGGATGCTGTCGAAGGTAATGCCCGCATCGGGGTGATCGCCCACGCCGTTGACGCGGAAACCGCGTACGGCAATCTGCTGGGTTGCGGCGCTGCCGCTTTCGCGTTCTGCGACCGGAGGCACCACACCGGCCTCGCTGGGAGCCGACGCCAGGGCGCCGCCCTGTGCGGCGGTCGGCGGCGGCGTAACGCTGGCCGCAGCTTCCGCATTGGCCGTTGCGCCCTTGGCGCCGGGCCCGAAACTGTAAGTGGCGAACTGGTCCGCCAGATAGGCGTGCGCCTGGGGATAGCCGGCTTTCTTCAGCGCAGCCGTAATGCGCTCGGCCAGCTTTTGCAGGTGCGCGTGATCGAGCGCACCCACACCGCCGGCGCCTGCGCCGACTGCTGCCTTTTGATATTCCCCATCGATGATTTTCTGAATATCCGGCGATGATGCCGGTACACCGCTGACCAGGATGTTCTGCGCCGGTGTAGACGTCGTGCCCTGCGCCCAAATCGCGCTGCTACCCAACGCCAACGACAATGCTGCTGCCATGCATGCAATCCGCACGATACTTTCCCTCTGAATCGAAACGCGGTGGTGACTCTGGGTGAGGGAGCGCGCCCTGCGCTCCCTTTCAATCAAATGTGCTTACTCGGACCCCTTACCTGGCGAAGTACGCGCGCAAGGGCGACGGTGTCGCCATTCCCTTGCAGCCCCCTGCCGTGCCACGGTGCCAGACTGCTTATGATGCCTCGAATTCGTACTAGGTTCCAAGCGGCAAGATCATGCAGCCGGTTGACCCGAAGGCATCTTTTTTGCTTCACGCATCCGTCACATACGAAGCCAGCCGTACACCAGCAAGGCACATAGCAACACCACCGCGACCAAGGCCACCACCAGCTTGCGGGTGGTATGCCGAGGCGGAAACAGTCCGGGCAGCACATCGCCTTGCGTGTCCGGCTGGACACTATGCTGGCGAGTCACGGGGCGCACGATCGCATTGCGCGCCGTCACCGCGTGGCTTTCGCTCATCGTGCCCAAAAGGTGCCGACGGCGCGACCGGTATTCCTCCCGGGTGATCCGGCCAAGCCGGTGCGCTTCGTCCAGTGCGCGCAGGCTTTGATTGACGTGACGCTCCCGTTCGGTCATTTGAGCTCCCTCAGCACGCGGAACCCTACATCTTTCTGTGGTGCACCCGTGTCTTCCCGATGCGTGTCCACGGTGCAATCGGACCAGTAGCTGTTATAGCTGCCGCCGCGCACCATCACACCGCCACCGCTGGTGACCCATTCCCACACATTACCTGTCACATTCACCAAGCCCCACGGATTGGTTTCGCGGCCGCGCGCCGAAATCGGGGCGGCGCCACTGTCATCGCCGCTGCCGGCCGTCGGCGGAATGCAATTGCTGTCCGAGGCCTGCGACCAGCTACCGCCGCCCTTGGCTGCGTGCATCCACTCCGCATCGGTCGGCAGGCGATAAACATAGCCGCCACTGGCGGAACTGAGCCACGCCGTATACGCCTTGGCCTGGGCCAGGCTGATGTTGCTGATGGGCAGGCTGCCGGCATCCGGGTCGCTGCTCGACTGCGCCGAACACTGCCCCGTGGCACTGCAAAAACGATTGAATTCGGCGACCGTGATCTCCGCGCGCGACAACGCGTACGGCTTGCCTCCGGACACGCCTGGCACCACCACCAACGAAGGGCCGTGGCGCTGGCCCAGGGTGTCGAAACAGACCCTGCCCTTGCCGATCAGCTCAGGACGGTTGCAGGGGTCCGCGCTGGGTGCACCGGCAACCGGAGTGGCCACATTGCCGGCGGCAGGCGCTGCGGTATTGGCGGCAGTTTTGCCATTGGGCGACGGCTTCCCAGCCGGCGTCCCGGGAACCGGCGTGGTGCCGGCAACCGGTTGCGTCGGCGTCGCCGGCAGCGAAGCCGGTGCGGTGGATTCGGCCGGCTTCATGCCGTTGAGCAGATCCGCCAGGCTGCCTTCCAGCTGGCCGCGCTGCTTCATGTCCGATTCCAACTGCTTCAATCCGTCCGAATCGGCCTTACGCGCATCGGCCAGCTGTTTCTTCATGCGGTCCAGGTCGGAGCTGGTCACCGACTTGCCGCGTGCCGCCATGACCGCGACGACCAGGTCGTAACGGGCCTTGGCGTTGCGCAAGTCGGGTCGGGCGCCCAGCGTCTTCATGCCACGGCCCAACAGATCGGCGGCGGCCTGGTAGCGGCTGTGCTGAGCCGATGCATCGGCCTGGCCGATATACGCGGCGGCGAGCAGCTGCGGACCATCCTGGGTAAGGAAAGCGTTATCCGGCTGCAGGCTGCGGATGCGCGCCAGCGATTCTTCCGCCTTGCCGATGTCGTTGGCCGCCGCGGCGCGCTTGACCGACTCGATGCGCGACGTCACTTCGGCGGCAACGCTTTCCTGGTTGAGCTGCGCCTGCTGTTGTTGTAGCAAGGTATCCAGGCGGCTGCGTTGCGCCCGCAACGGCGCGGACTGCGGCGCGTATTGCAAGCCGAGGTTGACCAGGTTGCTGGCCTGCTGCAGTTGCAGCGGATCGGTCTGCGTACTGGCCTGGGTGGCGATAGTGCTGGCCAGGCTGTCGACCAGCTTGCGCGTATCGGGGGCGTTGTCGCCGCGCAGCGCACTCATCGCAGTGGCGACGGATTGCTGCCATTCCGGGGTCATCGCCGGTTGGGCAATCAGGGCCGCCAGCGCCTTGCGGGCCTGCGGCAGGCTCTGTGCCGTTGCCGCCGAGGGCGTCACTGCCACCGCGCCCATGCCGGCGAGCTGCGCCTCACGTTGCTTCAAGCGCGCCGAATCGGGGAACAGCCGCGTGGCCAATGCCAGGTCTGCCTTGGCTTCGTCGACGTGGTCGGCGCTCAATGCCTGGCCGATGGCGATGTCGTACTTCAATTCCAGCTCGGCGTTTTGCAGCAATGCGCTATGCGGGTCGATCGCCCGGATCTGCGCCAGGGTCTGCACGGCGTTGTTCGGCTGGCTTTCGAAAATGGCGCCGGCATCGATGCGTTGCGTCAATTGCGTATCGAGCGTGTTCAACAGATCGTTTTTCTGCTGCTCGATGGCGCTGCGCTTGGCATCCAGCTGGGGCGAATATAGCTTCAGCTGGTCGCGCAACTGGAACACGTGCTGGGTGCCGGCGTAGTCGTAGCGGTTTTGCGCCGGATCCCAGTAATTGTTGATGCGATTCATCAGGTAGCTTTGAATCACGTCGCCCTGATCGAGCACGATGCTCTTGCGCTCGTCGTCGCTCAAGCTATTGAGGGCCTGTGCCGCCTGGTCTTCGTTGCCGTAACGATCGGGCGCATTGGGCCCGAAGCGCTCGATCAGGTGCGCCACGTTGCGGTTGTGCAGGTAATGGGTGATGCCCCAGCCGGCACCGATCAGCAGCACCAGCGCACCGCCACCGTAGGCGAGCTGCGGTCCGATGCGTTCGCGCAGGCTGATCTCGCGCATGCCCTCGATGAATTCGGCCACCGTCTTCAGGCGCTGTCCGCCGTGGAAAGCCACCGCGTCGCACAGCGTCTTGTATTGGCGCTTGGTCAGGCCGGGCACCGGCGGCGGGCGCAGGCCTTCGCGCAAGGCGACTTCCGCGCTCACCTTGTCGAACGGATGCTTGCCGGTAAGCAGTTCGAACGACACGCAGCCCAGCGCATAGATGTCGTCGCTGGGGGTCGGTTCCTTGCCCTGGATCATTTCCAGGCTGGCGTAGGCCGGCGTCAACGCGCCCAGGGTGCCGGCATCGAACAAGGTCTGCTCGCCGGCGACGTCGCCGGCATGCTTGCCTGCGCGTGCGATACCGAAGTCGAAGACCTTGGGTATGCCCTCGCGCGTGACCATCACGTTGCCGGGCTTGAAGTCCGAGTGGACCACGCCGGCACCGTGCGCGCGCTTGAGCGCCCAGGACATGCCTTCGATCAGCGGCCGCGCTTCGGGCAGCGACATGCCGTTGAACGCACGCTCGCGGATCAAGGCCTTGAGGTCCTGGCCGTCGACATATTCCATCGTCATGAAAACGATGGTGCCGTCCTTGTCGAAGTCGAACACGCGCACGATGTTGTCGTGCGCCAGCAACTGCGAACGACGTGCTTCGCGCTGCAGCGCAATCAGCGAATCGGGATGGCGGCGGAATTCGTCATTCAGCACTTTCACCGCGACATACGGATCGCGGTCGCGTGCCTCGACCTTGCGCTCGTCGCGGGCAAGGAACACCACGCCCATGCCGCCGCGGCCGATTTCGCGCTCGAGCAGGAAACGCCCTTTCAACAACATGCCCACGGTTGCGTATTCGCCGCCCTCGGCCTGCGCCACGCGCTGCCAGCTTTCGCTGGAGCTGCTGCTGATGGAGCTGCCGGTGGCGCCGCCGGTCGTCTGCGCGGTGTGTCCGGTAGTGGTTTGCGACGGTGTCGAGGCGGGTTTGACCACGGTGGCCTCGGCATCCGAAGACGCCGGTGCGGTTCGCGGTTTGACCTGGGTGACTTCCGCCTCCCGGGAGGCATCGCTGGCGGGGGCCGAGGTCGGCTTCACTACGGTCGCATCGTCCGACCCGGTGCCCGCCACGTGCTGCACGGCGCTCATCTTGGCGATCAGTGCACGCGCGATTTCCGGAGTCAGCACTCCTTCGCCCTGGGCACGCTCGATCTGCGCGACGTCGGCGCGGAACACCTCGTCCGGCTGCGGGCCGCGGTCGGTCAGCGCCTGGAACAGTTCCGGCAGCTTGCGGCGGCGCGCGTGAAAATCTTCGATCAGTTCGGTCAGGGAGGTCATGGCGTGCGGTAAAGGTTCAATCCTGCAGCCGCACGATCACGGCGGAAATGTTGTCGCGCGCGCTGCGACCGAGCGACAGCTCGAACAATCGGGCCAACAGAATCTGCGGATCGGAATGCGTGCGGTACTCTTCGTCCAACTCGGCGTCGGACAGTTCTTTGTTGATGCCGTCGGTGCACAGCAGGAACGCCATGCCGGGACGATTGCCGGCCACCACCCAATCGACGAACAGCGTCTCTTCGGCACCGATGGCGCGGGTCAGCACGCCGGAACCGGCGGGCGGCGATTGCCCCAGCCGCGTGTCGTCGTTCTTGTGGCCGTGCACGTGGTCGCGCGTGATCTGCCGCAGGCGTCCCTCTTCGAAGCAATAGCCGCGGCTGTCGCCCACCCAGCCGCAAAGCATGAACTCCTTGTCGTGCACCAGCACCACCACGGTCGAGCCGATGACGTCGACGTTGCGTTCCCGGGCGGCGTTGCGCAGGTCGGCGTTCACCTGCACCAGCGCGTCTTCGATCGATTCCACGAAGTCGAACACGCTGCCGTTGCGCGGCAGGCCGCCCAGGCGCTCTACGATCAAGCTGCTGGCGTAGTCGCCGGCCGAATGCCCACCCAGGCCATCGGCCACCACCCACAGGCCGACATCCTCGCGCACCAGGATCGCGTCCTCGTTGTGCCCGCGGACCTTGCCGGTATCGGTGTGCCCCACGGACGAGTAATGCAGCGTCACGACGTCACCTCGATCACGGTCAACGGCCAGCTTGCCGGCTCGGCCCCCAAGCCCGCCGCAGCCGCGACGCGCGCACGCGCTTCGTCGCAGGACGGCATGGCCAGCGCACGTGCGTAGATATCGGGCGAAAGTTGCACGAGGTTCTGCGTAACCACCAGCAACAGGCGGTCGCCCTCCTCCACCGCGCACACCACTTCGTCGCACAACGGTTCGGCCGGGCCGCCCAGGCCGGAAGCCACCGGCGCCGCGCGGGTAAACAGCAGATCGTCGAAATCGCCGCCCAGCGCGTTCTCTTCGCCGGATGCCGTTGCCGTGGAAAACAGCGATTGCAGCGCTCCGTTGCGCCAATGCCAGGCCGCCGCCGTACCGATGCGCAACAGGTTGGCCCAGCGCCGACTGAGGTGTACGGCGATCACCGAACCGTCTTCCGGAATGGGGTTGATCAGGTCTTCGCTGCGCTCGCGCAACTGCGGATGCAGCGCCAGCAACCGTTGCCGCAGCGGCTGCAAATCGTTGGCCAGATCGCCCGCGCTCAGCTCGTTCGCCACCTGGCTGGCCGCAGCCGCAGCCTGTCGGCGCGGGTCGTGGCCGCCTTCGTCGGCGGCAACCAGCGCCAGGGCGATATCGCTGCGGTAGGCCGTGGTGGCGCCGGCGCTGTCTGCGCGCGGGCTTTCCTCCTGCGTGCTGCTGCCAGCAACCGACATGGATACCTGCGGCACGAGATCGGCGAACAGCTCGCTCAAGTCGTCCGGCAGCAATTGCCGCGCGGATGCAACGACCGGTGCCGTGACCGACACGTTGGCTGCCTGCTGCGGATGCGAATGGTGATGCGCCGGCGGCTGGAACACACCCAGCGATTGCCAGCCTTCGTCGGCATGCCCCGCGTCGAGAAAACCCGCATAAGTGGACGGCTGCGGCAAGCCCCGCGTCACCAGCACGCTGGGCGGTACGTGGCCGCCACCGCGGGTCCACCACAGGCACCAGCCGCTGCCGCTTTCGGCAACGCGCTCCCACAGGTCGGCGAGGAAATCGCCATCGGCGCGGCGGTCCGGCAACGGCAGGCGCCATTGCTGCGCGTTTTGCCAGGCAACGTGTTCCAGTCCGTGCGGCGCAGCTGTCCCGGATTCGACCAGCGGCATATCTGCCAGGGCGAGCAGTTCCGCATCAAAGGCATCGACGCCGATGGATGCGTTGGCCTGTGCCGCCACGTGAACGCGTTCGATCGCCGCATACCATGCATCGCCATGCCGCAATACTTGGGCAGCGGAGGAAAAATCATCCAGCGGCGCCGCGATCACCATCGGAAAACAGCGCCCGACACGATCGCCGCCCGCTCCCATCACCCCTACCCAGGCGGAAGCACCGCACACCTGCGCAGACAACAGGAATCGCCAAGGCGGGCTGCTGCGATAAGCGTGCTGCCACGTATCGCCCAGCGCGTTGCGGCTGTCGCTGACCGCGTGCTCGAAATGCTTGTCCCAGACGTCGACGAACTGCGCCGGCAAGCGGCGCTGGACGAAATCGCCCACACCCGGAAGCTTCCCAAAAAACCCCGCCCCTGTCGGATTCATCCCCGCTTAGCCTCCGCACCTGAAACGTTGCACGGTGGTATTGAGGAACGGGTTCTTCAGGTTGTCCGCCTGGATGGTGAGCTTGGCCACGTGTCCGCCGAAATTGAAATTGGCGACATAGCGCAGGTCCGACTGCTTTTGCAGGTTGGCGGCCTGCAAGGCATGGAAGAACGCCCAGTCGCCCTGGTAATCGAAGGTGCTGAGCAGATTGCCAGAGGTATCCCAGGCGGAGATCGTGACGTGCCCCGGCTGCGGGCCGGGCCACTTCATGCCCATGCTGCTGGTGCCGCCGGGCTGGTATTCGAACTTCTGCCCGTCCACGGTCATCGCAAACTTGCCGATGCCCGGATCCAGCGACGGCGCCACCAGGGTGAAGTCGACCTCGGGCACGTTGCCGTTGTTGCGGAAATACATCTGCTTGATGCTGTCTGCCAGCTGCATTTGCGCCAACATGCCCGGCGAACCGCTTACCGCACCGGGGCCGGTCTTCCATTTCCAGGTGCCGCCGCTGGCGTCGACCAGCTTGTCGAGCGTCTGCTTGTAGAAGCTGTCGAAACGACCGCCGTAGCCGAACAGCTCGCCGAAATTTTGCAACGGAATATCCGTGGCGCTGTTCGGCGAGAACGGATATCGCCCAGCGGTAAAGCTGGCGCAATCCTTGCCCACGCCTTGCTGGAACGCATCGCCCAGCGCACCGGTGGTACCGGTGGCGACCAGTGCCTGGCTCTTGCCGGTCAGCGCGGCGACCCAGCCCGATACCGGCGGCGGAAGCTGCGCGGCCTCCTGCTGGGCCATCAACAATTGCGGGTTGGGTTGGCCGGCAGCG
The DNA here is from genome assembly GCF_016904945.1 of Dyella mobilis. GTDB lineage: Bacteria > Pseudomonadota > Gammaproteobacteria > Xanthomonadales > Rhodanobacteraceae > Dyella_B > Dyella_B mobilis. The sequence goes on along the minus strand of NZ_JADIKF010000027.1, from coordinate 37,563 downwards.
TTGCTGAAGTCGGTCATGGTCAGCAACGTTTTACTGAGCTGGTCGAGCACGCTCAGCGTGTGATCGATCGGCGTGTTGCCCGGTGCGCCGTCGGTCAGCTTGTTGAGCGTATCGAAGTGCGCGCTAATCGCATCGCCGGGCTTGGCCGCAGTGGCCTCGGCCTCGCCGGTGCCGACGCCGCTGTCGGCCAGGGCACGCATCAGCGCACTCTGCGTAGCCTTTCTTTCGGCCACCTTCTTCAGCGCGCCTTCCGCCTTGTCGGCGTCGCTCGGCGGCGGCTCGCGCAGCAGGTCGTGCGTGTTGTCGCGCACCAGCATCAGCAGCGATTTCAACGGCGAACTGAGTCCGGAGAGTTTTCCGGCAATGGCGCTGGCGTCCTGGATGTTGCCGATGGGTTGCAGTTGCAGATCGCCCAACAGGTTGTCCCAGGTCTTGATGTAGTCGTCCTGGTAAAGCGCGAGCACCTGCTGGGCCAGCCTGGCCTGGCGGATCGCATCGATCTTGCCGGCACCGAATACCCAGTCGTCCTTGGTGAACTGCTTGACCGCCTGCTCGATACCTTTGTTGACCTCTTGCGCGAACATCGGCTGCGTATAGAGCGCGGGTATGGGTTCCGCCAGGGATGCGCCGCTGCGTCGCTGGAACACGTTGCCCAACAGGCCCAGTTCCTTGTCCAGCTGCAACGGCGGCTGTCCGGAACTGTCCGCACTGAGCTTGAGGCTGCCGTAGATCAAGGTGGAAAGGTCGGCGGTGCGCAGTGTGCTGCGCGCCTGCTCCACCAGCGCGTCGTCCAGGGTCAGCGGGCGCAATTGTCCAGGCTGGGAAACCAATGCATTGAAGTGCTTGGACAAGGCTTTTTGCAGCACCGGATCGCCCGGGAAGACCTTGCGCCATTCGATATCGGTGAGCGCCACCAGTTCGTCCGCGTTCTGGTGCTCGGGCTCACCCAGCATCAGATAGCCCTTCAGATAATAGTAAAGCGCCTGCGGATCGCCGCTGCTGGCGGTAAGGCCGGTACGGAACTGCGACGCCACGCCCGGCAGCAGCAAACCGTTGAGCTCGCGCACGTAGGCATCGTGCACTTCGCCGCCGACCGCATTGCCCTGGTACAGCCCAAGGCGCATGGTCAAGGGCACGTGGTCCTTGTATTGCTGCGCAGCGTCCTGCACCGAGGAAAGACCTTCCAGGCGGGCCAGCACCCGCGCAAAATATTCCTTCTGCGTATCCGCGCCGGAAAGATCGCTGGTGGCCGGATAGTTTTTCAGCGCATCCTCGACCTGTCCCAGGTAAGTGCTGTTGCGTCCGTAGCTGTCGATCAACCCGGCCAGCAGCAGCACGGTCACGACCAGCACGCCCAGATACGAGGCGGCCTGCAGCAAGATCTTCTGCCGCTCCAGCGCCGGGTTGGTGCCAGCGAAACCGGACTCGCGGAACAGCACGTCCTTGAGCAGGCGCTCGACGAAGAAGGTGCGCTGCTGCGCACCCGGCGCGTGCACCTGCGCGGCATCGAGCCCGAACGTGCGCGCCACGGCCGTCATCATGCGGTCGATCGGCGTGCCTTCCTGCGTACCCGACGTAAGGTACACGCCGCGCAACAGCGGCGGCGTACCGTAGGCATAGCCGGTAAATACGCCTTCGACGAACTGGCGCAGGGTTTCGCGCATCGCGCCGAGCTGGCGCGGGAACGACAGGATCGCGGCGCGGCGGTTGAGATCGCGCTCCGCATGCAGTCGGCTGAGAATGCGCGTCTGCAAACGATTCAGCAGCAGATCGAACTCGCCGGCAAATTGCTTGGCGGCACCGCCGTTCATGGTCTGCTCGACCGGGAACGACACGCCCCATACCTGGCTGCGCAGTTCGGGGTTGAGGTCGTCGAAAAATTCGGTGAATCCGGCGATCAGGTCGCACTTGGTCAGCACCAGGTACACCGGCACGCCGATGCGCAGTTGCGTCGCCAGTTCATCCAGTCGTCGACGGATCGACTGCACGTGCTCCTGCATGCCGTTCTGGTCCAGCGTGAGCAGGTCGGACATGCTCATCGCAATCAGCACGCCATTGACCGGCCGGCGCTTGCGGTACTTGCGCAGCAGCTTGAGGAATTCGCTCCAGGCCGAAGCATCCGTGGCCTGGTCCGAGTCCTGCATGGTGTAGCGGCCGGCGGTATCGAGAAACACCGCTTCATCGGTGAACCACCAATCGCAATTGCGGGTGCCACCCACGCCGCGCAGCGCCTGTTTGCCGAAGCGCTCGGACAAGGGGAAATTCAAACCCGAGTTCTGCAGCAGCGTGCTCTTGCCGGACCCCGGCGGACCGATCACCACATACCACGGCAAGGTATACAGGTTGCTGCCGCCGCGCGGATTCTTGCGCAGCGTATCGACCGCTTCCTGAAAGCGCCCTTGCAGTTGCGTGCGCTCGGCGGTGCTGCGCTCGTCGCCATCGCCCCCTTGAGGCTTGGCATCCTGCGAAACCATGTCGCCGGACATCTGTCGCGCCTTGCTGCGCGCGCGCAGTTGCAGCACCTGCAACCAGATCGCCCACACGGCGAGAATCACCACGATCGCCACCAGGCGCGCGACGGCACTTGCCAGCGGTTGCGAATCGCCGATCCCCAGATACGGACCGCCCATCCAGATCAGTACCGCCAGCAACACCACGCCGATCAGCGCAATGAACCAACCGGATTTGAACAACGTCAGCAGCTTCTTCACGAGGTTCAATCCTCCGGAATGAACATGATTTCCACGCGCCGGTTACGCGTGCGGTTGGCCGGAAGATCGGGCGGCAAGGCGATCGGCTGGGACGAACCTGCCCCGCTGGATTCGATACGCGCGGCGTTGTCCAGACCTTGGCTGAGAATGGCCGCGACCGATTTGGCGCGCGCCGCAGACAGCTCGAAGTTGTCCTTGTACTTCAGCGAGCGGATCGGCTGGTCGTCGGTGTGGCCCACTACGATCACCCTGCCCTGCACCTGGTTCAGCGCAGCGGTGATCTTGTGCAGCAGCGGAATCTGATCGGCGCCTACGTCGACGCCGCCGGAGGGGAACATGCCGGTGGCCGACAGACGCACCTGCGCCTGGCCATTGGCTTGCTCATCCACGCTGAGCAAACCGGCCTGTTCCTCGGGCGACAGCAATTGCTTGAGGCTCTTGCGCGCTGGATGCGGCTGGCGCGCGGTGTCCGGCGGCACGCCGTTTTCCAGGCCTACGCGCGCAAGCTGCCCGCTGATCGGCGAGGAAAGATCGTTGAGCCGGGAGTAGAAGAAGACGAACGCACCCAGCAGTATCACCGCGGCAAACGCAGCGACCACCCACAGCGGCACATAGCGGATCAGCGGATTGCGGCGATCGTCGATGCCGCGCCAGTGCGGCGCCAATTCGTCGGCCGGCCGGGCGCGCTGCGCCTGGATGCGCTGGTAAAGATCCTGCTGGATGTCGGCCAGCTTGGCGCGGCCGCCGGCTTCGATGTGATAACGCCCGGCGAAACCCAGCGCCAAGCAGATGTACATCAGCTCGATCAGATCGATGTGCTTGGAGAAATCCGAACACAGGCGTTCCAATATCTGGAAGAACTTCGCGCCGCCGTAGGACTCGCTGTGGAAGGTCACCAGCAGGGTTTTCTGCGCCCAGCCGCTGTGTTCGCCCCAGGGCGAATTGAGCACGGCCTCGTCCAGCATCGTGCACAGCACGTAACGCGCTGCGAGGATCGTCTGCGAAGGCACGTTGGCCGCCTGGGCCAGGCTTTCGAAGCGGCGCATCTGCGCCACGACCTGCTCGCGCAGATGATTGGCGTCGGTGGGCGCGGCGCTGTGGCGCACCTGTACGGCAAGCAGCAGCAACGGGCTGGCTGCCTGCAGCAGCGGATTGCTGCCGCTGTCCAGGAACTCGTTGAGCTGTGCCGGCGCACCCGCTGCCGGCGCTGGCGCCGGTGCGTAGGCAGGGGACGGCGCAGGTGCCGCACCGTGCGGCCGCACGATGGTGGCGTCGCGCATATCGTCGTTGGGGCCGTTGCCTTGGCTCATGTTCCGCCTCTGATCGCCCAGAGTTGCAAATCAAGACCGCCGAATTCTTCGCCGAAGTGGAAAGCGATACCGCCGGATGTCTTCAGCATCCGCCACATGGTGGAATTGCGGTCGAACTCGAAGTAGAGATAACCGGCGTTGTAGGGAATCTGTCGCGGTGCCACCGGCATCGGCGCCACGGCGATACCCGGCAATTGCAGATTCACCAGGTCGCGGATCTTTTCCACCGGACCGATCTTCGACTGCGCAGGCAGCTGGCGACGCAGGTCTTCGGATTTCATATCCGCCTTGGCCGACAGCACGAAAGCCGCGGTATCGAGCAAGGTCAGATCCGGCACCACCGCCACCCACACGCCGAACTTGCGCTGCTGCAGCGGAATCGGCACGGCGGTCTGTTCCATCACCGCGCTCAGGCTGTTGCGCAGCGCCACGATCACCGGCTCGAAACTTTCGCGCATGAATTCGTGCCGGTACGGCGGGAATGCCTGGGCCCGCTTGCCTGGTGCGGTAAAGGTGGCCAGCTCGCCGGCCATCGACACGGCCACGCGATAAATATCTTCCGGGTGCGCGACGGGTGCTGCGGACAGGTGCGCGATCAACGGCTGATAGCGGTTGACCACCTGCAGCAACAGGAAATCGGCGATTTCCGCCGCGCCGCCGCGATCAGTCACGGCAACGCGGCTGGCCAGCGCCTCACCGCGCTGGTGCAGCAGGCCGAGCAATTCGGTAAGAAAGGTAACCAGCCGCGGCACGGCCTGGCAGCTCATACCGGTGGGCATGAAGGCGTCGTCCAGCACCACGCGGCGGTCGGCGCGGCATTCGACGATGCGCGCCAACGGAATCTGGCACAGCCCTTCCATCGGCTGCGACTGCGGCAGCAGGCGGCTGCTCATGCCGCCGACTTCCAGCACGGTCAGCCCGTCCACGCTGCCGGACGCGTCGCGCACTTCAGCTTCGCGCGCGCGGTAACGGAACAGTTTTTCCGGCGGCGCTTCAGGGCGTCCGCTGTCCGGCTGGGTGGGAGAACGCAGCGGCAAGGTCAGATAGACGGTTTCGTCGCGCCAGTTCGGCCCCACTTCCAGCGCCGGCGGCAAGGGATCGTCGTTGGGCATCGAGAACGGCGTGCCGTCGGGGAACACGCCCCGTGCACGCTTGATGCCGATTTTGCCGATCGCCAGCAAATCCGCTTCCAGTTCCAGCTCGTAAAAGCCCCACGCATACGGGCGCAGTCCGCCGGAGCGAAGCTCCACGAAGCGCTCCAGGTAGCGTTCCTGCTGCTGCAAATGTTGGGGCCTCAAGAACAGCCCCTCGCTCCACACCACTTTGTTGTTTTGCGTCATGTATCGCGTCCGTCTGTCCAGCTGTCCTTAGCGGTGTTCTTTGCGGCGGGTGGATTTCAACCGCGCCAGTTGTTCTTCGTAGGCACGTGCGAACTCGTCGCCGAACAGGCGACGGAAACAATCGTCGGGGTTCTTCATCAACCCTTCGAAGTTTTCCCGGTACTTGTCCCAATAGCGCCCCTTGCCGCCGAACGCGGCGAGCTTGCTGCCGCTGCCGTCCTGCTCGTAGCGATCGGGGTTGAAATGCGTCAGCAGCGCTTCGAAGCCCGCGCGCACACCGGCGAGCATGGCCATCTGGTGGCAGCGGATGTCGTCGAAGGCATCCTGGAACGCGGCGCTGCCGGAAAGGAATCCGGGATTGGCCGGACCGAGGATTTTCTGCATCGCCTCGTCCGTGCCCAGCGCGAATTTCAGCGGATTGTTTTCCGAGCGCTGGATGATCGTCACCGGCAACCGGAAGGTGTTCTTGATTTCCGCGCGCGCACGCAGCACGTCCATCACGCCTTCGACCACGATGCGGAAAATCGGCTCCATGTCTGCCGATATCGCGCCTGCCGGAGCAGGCACGGATGCCGGCGCAACCACTGCGGGAGCCGGGATCGGGGCTGGGGCTGGTGCGGGAGCTGGCGCCGGAACCGCCGCCACGGGTGCCGGTGCGGGCGCCGGTTCCGGCTGGGGTGCCGACGGCGCGGGCGAAAAATCGCCCATGGTCAGATCCCAGTTCTCCGGCAATACATTCGCCTTGCGCTGCACGTCGGTCGTGGGCGGGCGAAAGTGGTCGCTGACGCTCGCGCTGTGATTCCAGCTCGGCGCGGGTGCGGGCGCCGGTTCCGGCGCGCCGAACGGCGCGTCGAGAAAGCTCAGCGGATCCAGATCCGCGCCGCCTGCCGGCGCGCCATGGCCGCCGCTGCCGCCGGGAATGAGGCTATCGATCGGTGCCGCGCGCGATGGCGACGAAGCGGGCAGCGGGTTGAGGAAATCGAAATCCAGCGGATCGGTGCCGAACGACGAAGACGCCGGCGCAACCGGGGCCGGCGCATACGCGGGTGCCGGCGCCGGCGGAATCGACGCACTCGGCTGCACGATGGTTTCGCTGTCCTGCTCGATGTGCACGGCCACTTCGAAGGTATCGATCTGCAGGCGATCGCCGTGCTTCAAGGATGCCGGATCGCCCTTGGGCAACGGTGATCCGTTGAGCAGCATGCCGTTGGTGCTGCGGTCCTCGATGAAATAGATGCCGTTGAGGTAGCGCACCATCGCATGCACGCGCGACACACCGGAGGCGCTCAGCACCCAGTCACAGTCGTCCGAACGCCCGATGCTGCCGTCCTTGCCGCGAAAGGTCCGCTGGCTGCGGCTGCCGAACTGCGCCGCTTGCGGGCCTTGCACGACGAGCGTCAATGTCTGTGGCGCGGGCACCTGGTTCTCCTGCTCAATGCGGCTGGCCAGCACCGGTGCTGGCATTGAGCAGGCTCATCGCGCGCTCGACAAAGCCTTGGCGGCGCACCTCGAATTGCTCGCTGACCAAGGCCGCCATCAAGTTGATGGCCGCGACAGTGGCACGTGCAGTGAGGTGTTCCGGCGGCGGTACTGCTTTTTCCTGCGAGGCGGGCGCGAGGCTGCCGCCGGACCAGCCGGCCGCAGCCGCCAGCCACGAGCCGAGCGACCGATAGCCGCCGGCGTTGGCGAACTCGAACGCGGCGCGGCGATTGTCTTCGTTGGGCTCGCGCACCCATTTTTCGGCGAGCGATGCGCCGGCCTTGTCTTCCAGGCCCAGCGGCTGGTCGCGCGCGCATTGCAGCAACCACGCCACGGCGTAGCGCTTGGGCAACAAGCGCGCCAGAAGTTTCAGCGCGTCCTGCGTATCGCCGGCATCGAGCAGCGTCTGGACGGCGATTTGCGGCGTCATGTCCGCGCGCAGCCTGGCATTGGCCGGCGAGGACAAACCCATTTGCATCGAAGCCTGCGTAACGACCGACATACTGGGTCCCCTTGCCCGATCCTCGTTATCTTCCATGGCCCGGCTATCAGCCGATCATGATAATCCCGCCCGATACCTGTGTCATGGCATCGCCGCTGGCGGTGACCATGGCACCTTTCACGGTGGTCATTGCACTGCCTTCCACGTCGAGCATGGCGTCGGAATGAACCTTCATGCTTGCGCCGGCGCCGATGTCCATGGTGGCGCCGGCCTTGATGCCGACCTGCACCTGGCCTTCCACCGATACCGACGAACTGCCGGTGATGGTGATGCTGACGCCGCTGATCTGGATCTCGCCCGTGCTCTTGAGAACTATACTCGAGGAGCCGGTGATGAGTTCGATCTGCGTGCCGGCAACCAGCTTGAAATTCTTGCCGACATTGTTGGTGTCGTTGTTATTGATCGTGTGGTTGCGATCGTTCTTGATGGTGAGCGTCTCGTCGTGGTCGATGGTGACGACGTGATCGTTCTCCACTTCCTCGTGCATGTCTTTCTGCGCATGCATGAAGAAGTCTTCGCTGCCCTTCTTGTCTTCGAAACGCAGCTCGTTGAAATCGGAAGTGCCGCCCAGCAGGCTGCGGCTCTTGATGCCGCTCTGGGTCTTGTTGTCCGGCAGCGTGTACGGCACCGGGTTGTCGCCGTTGTAGACGCTGCCGATGATCAGAGGGCGATCCGGATCGCCCTCCAGGAAGCTGACCACCACTTCCTGGCCCACGCGCGGAATGCTCACCGCGCCCCAGTTCTTGCCGGCCCACGGGGTTGCCACGCGCACCGGGCAGGAGCTCTTGGCGTTGGGCTTGTCGGGTTTGTTCCAGTGAAAGGTCACCTGCACGCGGCCGTATTTGTCGACGGCGATGTCCTCGTCGGTATCGCTGCCGCAGACGATGGCGGTCTGCAAAGCCACCACGGTGGGCTTTACCGCGGTGGGCAGGGTGCGGTAGGTCTGGCTGCTTTCGATGACGTCGAAATTGCAATGGAACGACGGCTCGTCGCCGCCGCTACCCGACGCATTACCGCCGCCCACCAGGTGAATGGCGGTGCTGACGATCAGGTATTCGCGGTTGAGCTCCGCGCGCGGGTAGTCACTCAGCGTGAACAGCGCGCCGATTTCGACGCCGGCAGCCTCGGTACTGCCAGTGTAGTGTGAACGCGCGACGGTAAAGGCCTCGGCACGCACCTGCGCGTAATGCTGGCCCACGTCGGCCACGCTGTGTGCGCCCGGAAAGTCGAACGCCACCAGGCCGTTGGTCGAGCCTGCCGTGCCATGGCCGTCATTGGTGCCGGTAGCGAGCAGCGAGGTCTTCGGCGCCATCGGGTCGAAGTCGGTGAGCTGATATTTGGCCGCGTCCATCCCGCGCGACGACCACCAATTGGTAACGGTGGCCTCGCGGCGCAGGACGCTGTCCTTGCTGTTCAGATACGGAACCCGCGCAAACTCGCCGTTTACCGCATGGGCGCTTACCCCATCGGCCAGCACCATGGTGTGCGAGTCGGCATCGTGGGTGAAGAAGTAATAGATGCCCTCCTGCTCCAGCAGGCGGCTGATGAAATTGAGGCAGTCCTCGCGGTACTGCACACAATATTCACGCGTGGCATAGTTGCCGGTGAGGCTCAACTTCACGTCGCTGTAGCCGGCATCGCTGAGCACCGACTTGACGATGTCCGGCACGGTCATATCGGTATAGATGCGGCAATCCACCCTCTGCCCCAGCAACCACGGCTTGGGTACCAGCCGCACGGAATACTGGGCGTAGACCAGATTGTCGACCGTTTCCACGCCGACCTGCTGCGCCTCGCAAACCATACCGTTGAAATAGCGCAGGAAGCCGTCTTCGGTGGCGATCTGCACGGTCATCGGCGACCCAAGCAGGCCGCTCAGGTCGATATTCGGGTTTTCGCTTTCAAACTGGACCTGAAACGAAAACAGGCGCCCCAGGTGTTCGTCGGCGGTCATGCTGCGAAACAGCAGATCCGGAACATTGGCGGAAGAAATGGTTATCTGGGCAGCCATTATGCGAATCTCCTCGGGGCCTTTTCGACCCTATGCGTTTCCATGATGTGCACATAACCGAACGGCCCCATACACCGGACTGCGGTGATGAAGCGGGGGCTTCTTCGTCGATCCCTAGAACCCCCGTGGCTCCGGCGTAAAGTTTCGCCTACGGACAGGATTGAATCCAGCAGTTCTTTCATCGAAACGCTCACAAGGTCCCATACGGACCTCCCGAACCGCCCTGCCGTCCGCTTTCTTTCGGCTTTGTTACTGGCGGCTGGCTTGCCTCCCCATCTGAAAGGAGTCCGCCGGCCTTGCCATCGACAGTGGACACCCCCTCGATGGTCGCAAAGTGTTGCGGCGCCCCGAGCTCCCTGCCCGCTGCCGGCGAGCAAGGCAAAACACCCTTCACGTCCCGGAAGGATGCCCGCACTGGGCCAACACCACCCAACCGACGACCGGCTGCCCTCCTTCCTTTCGCAGCACCTCCGAGTCGATGCGCGCCTGGGCAAAACCCGACGCCCGCATCACCCGTTCCACGTAGCTGCGCGTGTGCTGGTAACGGCCGCTGGGGGTAAGGTCCACGCGTTCGTCCTCGCCTTCGGCTAGCTCCAGCGAAAAAGCCAGCCAGCCGCCGGGACGCAGGGCCTGATGCGCCGCGGCCAGCACTTCCTCCAAGGCCCCGAAGTAGATCAGGGTATCGGCCGACATCACCACGTCGCAGCCTTGCGGATGGGACTGCAGGAAAGCGGTCAGCTCGGCCTCCTGCAGATCGTCGTAGGAACCGCGTTGCTGCGCCTTTTCAATCATGCCGCCGGAAAGATCCACGCCGGTCAGGCGCCGCGCATAGGGGCGCAGCCAGGAGCCGCACAAACCGGTGCCGCAACCGGCGTCCACGATATCCAGGTCGCCGGCCGGAGGCGGCAATACGCCGGCCAGGGCCTTGGCCAGCACTTCCGGGGCCCGGTAGTTCAGGTTCTTCAGCAACTGCTCGTCGAAGCTTTCGGCAAAGGAATCGAAGACGTTGCGGACATAATCGTCGTTGGCGCGGGGCGGCGCTTCAGCGCCGCCGCAAGCGGCCAGCATGTGCCTGGGAATCGGATCGTTCGGGTCGCGCGCAAGCCAGTCGCGATATACCTGCGCCGCCTCTTCGCGCCGGTGCAAGGCGTAGAGCGAAACGCCCAGCGACTCCAGTGCACGCACGTTGCGCGGATCGAGCTCGTAGGCCGTGCGGAAGCACTCCACCGACTGCTCCACGTGCTCGATGCACTGCGCGTTGGAGCGAAGAAACATGCCCATCAGGTAATGGCCATGCGCAAACTTCGGCGCTTGCTGCACCAGCTTGCCGTAAGCCTCGAATGCCTCCTCCAGGCGGTCCTGCGCTTCCAGCACCACGGCCAGGTTGTTCAAGGCGTTGTAGTGCTGCGGCCCATGGGCCAGCGCACGCCGATAACAGGCCTCGGCATCGGCAAGGCGCCCGCACTCCTTGTGGATATTGCCGAGATTGTTGTGCGCATCCGGGTGCTTGGGCGTGATGCGCAAGGCGGTACCGATCAGGTTGACGCCTTCGTCGCTGCGCCCGCGCTGATGGCAGAGCACCCCCAGGTAATGCAGTGCATCGGGCTGCGCTGCGCGCAGCTCGAGCACCTCGCGATACATCCGCTCCGCCGCGTCCAGGTCGCCGGCCTGGTGCGACTGCATGGCCTTTTTAAGCGTGACGCGATAATCCGCCCCACCGGCCGGCTGGCGGGTGGATCTACGAGACCGTACTTTGTTCACGCCTTAGCACTCATCGATTTGACTTGCCTGCCTCTGAAATTGAAGGGCTGAAGAGCCCTAAAAGCCCATGTTTCCATCCGTGTCGTCACGCAGCACATACACGCTATCGGTCAGTACCGTGCCGTGGATTCCGGAAAGCAGCACCAGACGATCGAACACACCCTTGGCATATCCGGTAGGCACATACACGAGCAAACCCAGGGCGACAGGCGCGAGCCACGCCCATCGCCCGCGCCGGTTCCCAACGCCCGCCGCAAACGCGTCTAACCCTTTGCGCATTCAGGTATCCGCGAGCGGGCGTTCGCCGAACCGTTCACGACCGTCTCAATCGAGCATGTCCACGGCACGACGTGCTATCGCTGCAACGAAGCGAAACAGCAGGCCCAGCACGTATTCGATAAAGCTTACCGTCATGTTGCCGGTGGCGATGGCCGTACGCCCCATGAAGCGCAATGCCGCGTTCAGCATGTTGCGGATCGTCTCCGCCATTTGAATGGATTGCAGCACGCCGCTGTAGAGCAAGCGGGCCAGGCCATCGAGCAGCGTCGACCCTACGTAGAGTGCCAGGGCAGCAGTCTTGCCTACCTGCTTGAGAATCCAGTCCAGCGCGGAAAGAATCAGACGCAGCGCAGTGGCCGACAGCATGATGAAGGGGCCGCTATCCTTCGCCGCCTGCGCCAGCCAATCACTGGCTTGTTCGAAACTGCTGTGCTTGGGCAAAATCACCGGCAATGCAGACCAGGCCGTGTCGCCTACCGAGTTGCGATATTCCGGCATCAGGTGGGCGCCAACATTGATCCGGGTTCCCGGGCCCTTGAGCCGGAACGCGTTGCTGTCGAGCGGCACGTGGCAATAAGGGAAAACCGGCACCATCGGTACCGGGTCGGTATCGTGATAGACGCGATAGATGTTGTCCGCACCCAAACGCGAGGTGAGGTATTGCGCGTGGTCTTCCAGGCCGCATTTGGGTGCGCCGAACGTATACAGTCGCACGGGACAACCCATGCTGCTGAGGCTGTCGGCGATCAACGTGGCCATCGCGCCGCCGAGACTGTGGCCGACCACGTGCAAGGTGGAAGGATTGCGGCCACGCAGTTTGTCGTTGATCTGCGGCAATACCGATTGCGCGCCGCGCCAGAAACCGGCGTGGACGAGAAATCCGCTGGGCCCGATCACACCGCCCATGCGTATGTTAGTGAGCCAGTCGTAGGCACTGGTCTTGAACGTACCGCGCACCGCAATCAGGCACTCGCCCTGGCGCCCGCCCTTTCCCCACGCCACGTAGCCAAAACCCGTGGTCTGCTGGATCGGGCCACCCAGTCCCGTCACGCCGGTAAGGCAGCTGCTGCGGAGCAAGTCGAAGATTTCGCGTGTTCCGGGGGCCGAGTTGGCCACGTCGATCACGTCCCGCGACAAGCGCAGCGCATAGACGCTCTCGGCGACCTCGCCCACCTGGGCCGGTGAAAGTTCCCTAGCCATTGTTCCTATCTCCTTTTAAGAAACGAGCGAAGCGTTTGTCAGATGGCTTTGCAAATGCCGTAGTGCGTGCCCTCGAAATCCGGCTCGCGAGTGAGCTCGCAGACCAGGTTGATGGGCTTTCCGTTCATCTCGGAATTGGCGTCGTAGGTGTCTTTGGTATGGCGCCACGCCGTGTATTCGACGCCTTGATAGTCGATCATGATTTTCTCGAGTATCACCGGCTGGTGCGGAACCATGCGAAGGATGCCGGGCTTGTGCTCGATGGTCGGAAACGAAAAGCTTCCCTGCCCATCGGTTACGGCATGCTGCGCCGGAATCTCGTTCTTGTTGTCCGACCAAACCACAGTCTGGGTGAGCCGGGCGCCCTCCACGGGCTTGCCTTCTTTCAGCACCGTGCCGTGAACTTCGGAAAACAGCACCAAACGATCAAACGCACTCATTGCACATCCCTCTGATAATCCCGACAACAAAAACACCAGCAATCCCAGCGCACCCACCAAAGTGGTCCGCCGCGCCTGCTGCCGCCTGCGAAGATTCGATTTGCTGAAACTCAAGACCCCTCCCCCGAACCCCGTTCCACGTCGCGCTTCAGCGCGCCTTGCAGATCCCATAATGCGTTCCTTCGTAATGACGAGGCGCTTTAGCCTCACCTGCAACCAATCCCGGCATTAAGGTGTAAACCCTTCAAGTGTCACTGTCGTGACCCGCACGATGCGCTGCTGCAGACGATTGCCGCTCAGCTGATCAACACCGTAAAGCAGCCCAATACGATCACTCCGCCGTGCGCTGTGCTGTCGCCCAGCCGCGCCACGGGGCGCCCTCCCACCAAAACCTTCGGCGAGCCCATCGCAATCGCATCCGGCGGACCGACACAAACCGCAATGTCGCCCACGCAGGCGGCAGGCAGACCGCCGATCAGGACGGTCGGCGCGCCGGGCCCCGCAATGGGACCGCCAACGTGGGGCACCGGCCCGGTGGTCATGGGGCAAGTGTGCATATCGGTAAGGCGTGCAGCAGGTGGCATGATCCAGTCCTCGTCCATTTGGCCGGCGGGTAGCGCGCAGCCCGGTACCGTTACCTCTGTCCCCCAGTCATCCGTGCCCCGAATCGGGCCCCGATATCCAGGTGGAAGTCCGTTTGCTCAGATCGACGACGTACTTGCCGCCAACCTCGTTCTCGATCTCGATTTCCCCGCGATCCTGCAGCAACCGCATGCTTCGAAAATAGCGCCCCGGCGTACTGACCCCGGCGGCATCCTGGCCGGGTACCTCATAGACTTTCAGCATCCACAGCCGCTCGTTGGATTTTACGTCTACCGCGGCCAAATATCCTCCCGGCTGGGTCCCGCCGTGCCGGTAGCTTTGCAGATCCTGCTCATAGCGGACACCTTTATAGACGACCGGCTCCACCACGGGGGGAGATGGACGGCTTGGGCTGGGCATATCCTGGTTCGCCAAAACGGCTTCCTGCGATGAGTTTGCGGTTGATCGGGCAGCATCCCTCGGCGGGGGATCAGCCGCCCTGGCCGCGGTCGATACCCATGCGGGCGGCACCGACACAAAGAGCACGCTGTACACCATCAACACCACGTTACGGACACCCATGACCGGATCACTCTCGACTGCACCCCGACCTCATGCGCCCAGCTTGACCGTCCCCAGCCACGAACACACGTACTGCAATACTTGGTGCTTCACGTCCTGCTCCGCATCGGCAGGGCGATCCTTGAGCACTTTGTGTATGAGTGCTTCGCTTGCCGACCGCAGCACCTTCTTCGCATCCGCGGAATGACCGATCTGGGTAGCGATGGATCCTTCGCCCATGCAATTGGACAGGCCGGTGTCGATCTGCGTCTTGTTGATCTTGCTGCAGGTGGCGAGTGTTACGACCGCCCCGACCTCGTCTTCCAGCTTGATCGAGAACTTTTCCTTTTCCACTCCCTGCGGCGCCTTGGTCTGGTCGCTCAGCTGCTTGGAAATCTTTGCCCCCACCTTGCCGTCCTTTCCGGTGTCCATCTGCCCGAAGTAGATGACGCTGCTGGCGGACTTGCTCAATTCCAGATATCCGGTGCATCCCCTGCAGGGCGTCAACGTACTGAAAATGATGCTCCGCTCGGGAATCTTGGTAACGCCGGGATTCTTGCGGAAGTAGGACAGCAGCATGCTTACCTCGGCATGCCGGAAGGCACCGGTGTTGATGCCGGCACTCAGTATCTCGCCGGCATCGCTCACCAGCAGCGCGCCAACGTAATTCTTCAGTCCCGCGAAGGATTCTTCGGCGCTTATGTCCACCAGCGAATACGCTGCAAGCATGTAATAGCGCAAAGCACTGACCAGCGCCTTATCCTTGCCTGATGCCGGCGCGTAAGCCTTCCCCTGGGCCATCACGCTCGAAGCGGCGGCGTACAGCCCGCCCCCCGCCAGCGGCCCGGTAAATCCCAAAGATTCAATCTGCTTGGGCCACGTCAGCACGGCGACGCGTTCAGGCGTAATGCTTTTGGCACCGTCGCCGTTGTCGGCCACCAGGTTGGCGGACGATTTGATGTTCAAGGCCGGGTAATGCTTCAACCATTTCAGGGCGTCCGCCGAGTTGGTGTAGACACGCCCCCTCTTGTTGCACAACTGCAATGCATTGACCGCCGCCGGCAGGGCAACGTTTTCCGACACGACGTATTTGAACTTGTTGCCGAGAATGAAGCCGGCCACATTCTTGCCCTCGCCGAGCGCAGGCACATCCGTCGTCCAGAAATCATGAAGCTTCTTAGGCATAAAATTCTCCTTCGGCGCGTTCTAGCGTTCCGCCCTGATGCGATGGCGCATCACTCGTGATGGGAATCCAATGGCCGGCAAGCCGGATCGATGAGCATTACTTTTCCATCCATGACCAGCCTGTCCCTCTTGAAAACAGGCTTTGCGGAAAAGCCGTTGCTTCGCCAGAGAATTCCGCACGTTTGCGTATCGAGTGCGTAAACACGATCGTCGCTGCCCGAATAAGTCGAGACGTACAAAACCCCGTTCCCATACATCACCGGCTGTTCGGCGATCGATACCTCGCTATCGACCGAGCAAGCCGGAGCCCCGCTTTTGCTTATACGCAACGGCCCTTGCCAGGCGCTGGGGTGAACGGAGTCATCCGCCTCGCCAAAATTCACGACGACGTCGCCAACCTTCGCCGTACCAGCTGCAATGACCACCGGAGCAAGATCGCAAGCCTGTGCCACCAACGGCAACCACAGCAGCCCCATGGCCCAGGACACGCCACGCACATTCATTGCCGACCTCCGCCGCTCCGAATGCGCGCCGTTGCCCAGCTTCCGGAAACGTTCGCCGCCACCTGACCAGCCACATTCCGGCCCATGACGACACTCCCTATAGATCGTGATTGCGCATGTCATCCACGAGATCGTCGACGCCGTAATTGACCGTTTCTCCTGCCCGGGACAGCAACTGGTGAAACTCGAACTCGCTCTTCCCGATCAACTTTCCGGCCAACGAACCGTGAATGCCCTTGTACTTGTATAGCGCGATCGCCAGGAGCTCCAACGCCTCCTTCCCGTCCACGCCGACCTTCTGCATCAAGGCATCGTCCAGTTCGATTTTCATTCCTCGCCTTCCGGCAAGGGCGGATTGATTCGGTCCGCCCTTGCTCACGATCAGCACTCTGGAAGAATCAGGCCGTCCCGTTCCTCCATCTCGTCATGCAAAGCCGTAATCGAAATCCTGTCCGTTCACTCCGACGTTCACGCCTCCCACCGCCTTGCCATCGATCATGCGCAAGAGGAACTCGCGGCTGACGTCCGGCAGCATGGTATTGGTGAGAATCGCGTCGATCATGCGGCCGCCCGATTCGCTTTCCGTGCAACGGCTCACTACGAGCTTCACTACGTCGTCGTTGAACTCGAACGGAATCTTGTAGCGCGCCTCGATGCGCTTCTTGATGCGGCCCAGCTGCAGCTTGACGATCTCGCCCAGCATGATTTCGCTGAGCGGGTAATACGGAATCGTCACCAGGCGGCCGAGCAGCGCAGGCGGGAAGATTTTCAGCAGCGGTTCGCGCAATGCCTTGGACATGCCGTCCGGATCGGGCATCAACTCCGGATCCTTGCACATGCTGGCGATCAGCTCGGTGCCGGCATTGGTGGTGAGCAGAATCAGCGTGTTCTTGAAATCGATCTGACGACCTTCGCCGTCTTCCATCATGCCCTTGTCGAACACCTGGAAGAAGATTTCGTGCACGTCCGGATGCGCTTTCTCCACTTCGTCCAGCAGCACCACGCTATAGGGTTTGCGGCGAACGGCCTCGGTCAGCACGCCGCCCTCGCCATAGCCGACGTAACCGGGAGGTGCGCCTTTGAGCGTGGAAACCGTATGCGCTTCCTGGAACTCGCTCATGTTGATGGTTATGAGATTCTGCTCGCCGCCGTACAGCGCTTCGGCCAGAGCCAGCGCGGTTTCGGTCTTGCCGACGCCGGAGGTGCCGGCCAGCATGAATACGCCGATCGGCTTGTTGGGATTGTCCAGACCGGCGCGCGAGGTCTGGATGCGCTTGGCGATCATTTCCATGGCGTGATCCTGGCCGATCACGCGCTGGTTCATGATCTTGGCCAGATTCATCACCGTTTCCAGCTCGCTCTTGACCATGCGGCCAACGGGGATGCCGGTCCAGTCGGCGACGACCGAGCCCACCGCGGTGTAATCCACCGAGGGGAGAATCAGCGGATGCTCGCCTTGCAGCTCGGCCAGTTGCGCCTGCAGGCCATGCAACTCTTCCAACAGGCTCGTGCGCTCGGCATCGCTGAGTTCGGCCGGCGCTTCGACCGCCTTGGCTTCCGCAGCCGCCGCCTGCTCCAGCTTGCTGCCGGTACCCTCCACCGGCGAAAGATCGCCGCGCAGCTTGCCGCGGATGGTGAGGATCTTTTCGACCAGGACCTTTTCCGCCTGCCAGTTGGCCTCGAGCTTTTCCAGCCGGATTTGCTGTTCGGCCAGCTTTTGCGTGGCACTGGCTTCGCGCTCGCTCACATTCACGCCGATAACCTTCTCGCGGGCGATGATCGCAAGCTCCGTTTCCAGCGCCTGGATGCGCTTGCGCGTGTCGTCCACTTCCGGCGGCACGGCATGCTGGCTGATGGCGACGCGCGCGCAAGCCGTATCGAGCAAGCTGACCGATTTATCCGGCAGCTGGCGCGCGGGAATGTAGCGATGCGACAGCCTCACTGCGGCTTCCAGCGCCTCGTCCAGAATCTGTACGCGGTGGTGCTTCTCCATCACGCTGGCCACGCCGCGCATCATCAGGATGCCCTTCTCTTCGCTGGGCTCGTCCACCTGCACGGTCTGGAAACGGCGGGTCAGCGCCGGATCCTTCTCGATGTGCTTTTTGTACTCGGCCCAGGTGGTGGCGCCCACCGTGCGCAGGTTGCCACGCGCCAACGCGGGCTTGAGCAGGTTGGCGGCATCGCCGGTACCCGCCGCACCGCCGGCGCCGACCAGGGTGTGCGCTTCGTCGATGAACAGGATGATCGGCTTGGGCGAAGACTGCACTTCTTCGATCACCTGGCGCAGGCGGTTCTCGAACTCGCCTTTCATGCTGGCGCCGGCCTGCAACAGGCCCACGTCGAGCGTGCGCAGCTCCACATCTTTCAACTGCGGTGGCACGTCGCCGGCGGCAATGCGCAAGGCGAAACCTTCCACCACGGCGGTCTTGCCGACACCGGCCTCGCCGACCAGCATCGGGTTGTTCTGGCGGCGGCGCATGAGAATGTCGACCACCTGGCGAATTTCTTCGTCGCGCCCCACGATCGGATCGATCTTGCCGCTGCGCGCCTGTTCGGTGAGGTCGACGGTGAACTGCCGCAGTGCCTCCTGTTTGCCCATCTGGGCCGGCGGAATGGCGCCGCTGGCCTCACCCGGCGCAGCGCCGCCCATGCGAAAACCGTCGCTGGCGCTCTGCCCGTCTTCGGGCGAGCCGCTTACCACCTCGGCAAATTTTTCCGCCAGGGTTTCCACTTTGATTTTCTCGAATTCCTTGGAGATGTTGAGCAAGGCATTGCGCAGATGGCGCGTGCGCAGCGCGCCGAAAATCAGGTAGCCGCTGCGCACTTGCGCTTCGCCGAACATCAGGGTCGCAAAGACCCAGGCGCGCTCGACCGCTTCCTCCACGTCGCCGGACAGGTCGGAAATAGTGCTGGAGCCGCGTGGCAACCGGTCCAGCGCATCGGTGATGTCGCCGGCAAGGTTGGACGGATTGATATTGAACTGCTTGACGATGCGATGCAGGTCCGAATCCTGCAACTGCAGGATCTGATGGATCCAGTGCACCAGCTCCACATAGGGATTGCCACGCAGCTTGCAGAACACCGTGGCGCTCTCGATGCCGCGATAGGTAAGTTTGTTGAGTTTGCCGAACAGGGCGCCGCGACTGATCTCTGCCATGACAACGATCCTTGGGTTGATTCGTCTCTCCGTCTGGTTCGGGAGAGAGTGAAAGGTTCAGTTAACGCTCACGACGGTCAGGACGCTGGCGTCATCCGGATAAGCTCGTCATAAGTCGGAAAATTGCTGGTCCCTCTTTGCTCTTTCACGTACAGCTCCTTCAGCTCCATCCTGGCTTTCGAAAAGCAAAGCAACTCTTCCTCGAGCAGGGAAAGATCCGGATCATCCGCAACCGCGATCTGTTCCCTTAGACCATGGATCTTTTCTTCAACCGCAGATATCGCTGCCGACAGCGTAAAGATGCTGATCACGGCTTCCTCCGTCCTTGCCTGCTACACCAATCCGACGCGCTACCTCCCCAACTGCACGCCTATCCCACCGGCCGCAACACCACGTCGTCGCAATCATCCTCGCGCCGGGGAGCGCCCATCCAGGTCGTCAAACCCATGCGGCCACCCTGCCCCATGCGCGTACCAGGCACTTCCTCGCGCTTGAGCACGAGCTGCACGTCCCAGGCCTTTTCCTCGCCCACGTACGTTTTTACTGCGGCCACCAATTGCTTCAATGCCGATCCGCCCGGCAGGAAGTTGTTGAACTGCGCACGCGTAAGCGGTCCCAGCCGCAAGCGGAAGCGCTGCTGCGCGCCCCACACGTATTCGCCGAGCACGGCCGTCATGCCCAACCCAGCCACTTCGCGCGAATGGCCCAGCCGGCAGTGCGCCGAATCCGGCAGGCGCATCCATTCGGTGACGAATTCCAGAATTTTTACCGGAATGTCGAAGAAGTGTTCCAGCAGATGCTTGAGGCCTTCGGCATTGCGCGCCTGAGCCAACAGGCGCCCCGCAAAAAAGTGTTTGTATTGATCCGGCAAAGCATCGCGTGCTTGCAGGTTGGGTGTCGACAACCCCACCAACGCACCCATGTAAAGGCCAAACCGGTCCTCGGCCGGGCGATCGAGCTGCACCGTGGGCTGCGCGTCTGCCCAGACCCGGTAAAACAGGCTCAGCATGCGATGGTGAAAAATGTCCGCGAACGCGATGAAGGTGTTGTCGCGTGCGTTGTGCTTGCGGTCGAGCACGTACTCGGTCAAATGCAGCGGCATCGCCGCGTTGGGTCCGAACAAACCGAAGAACAGGCCGTGCATGTGCGGCGGCCGGCCTGCGGGCTGTCGTTCGAAACGCTCCACCATGCGCGGCGCGAATGCCAGCGAAGGCGTCTGGCACAAGCGCACGGCATCTTCTGCCGGCTTGGCGGAGCGGCCCAGTCGCGGGCGGTCCGGATACGCGCATTCCAGCCAGCGCAACGCCTCGAAGAACTCGAAGTTCTCGGGCCGGTCGCGCAGCGCGTTCTCCAGCGCTACAGGATCTGGCGTTTGCCGAGTCGGGCCGGCCATCGAGCCACCTCGTTGCGTTCCAGGGTGCGCAGCACGGTTTCGGTAAACGAGTTCACCGATACGTAGCGCGCGAAGAAATGCTTCATCACCGAACCAAGCAGGAAGGCCCCCGTACCTTCAAAAGCACCGTCATCGCAGGTCAGGGTGATTTCCAGGCCGCGCCCGAATGCGATCGGCCCCGGCACCGGAATGCGCCGCACCACCGATTTGGAACTGACCGCTTTCACGCCTTCGATCTGGCGCCGAGCGCTGGCATCGAATTCATCGCAGTAAAGCGTAAGCATCTCGCGCAGCGCCGCGGCACCTTCTTCGCCGCTGTCGCCCAGCAATGACACGTAATTGAGTTGCAGGTGGCTCAGCAGGCGCCAGGCGGTTTCGCCGTGTGCGGTCGGCGCACGCGGCTTGGTCGGGCCCGCCACGCAACGGATGGACGCCACCGGCGCCCCGGTTTCCAGCGTGAAATCGGTGCGCGACTTGCCTACCGGCATCTGCAGGGGAAGATCGCGGTTGGTGCACATCAGCATCATGCCGATCTGCCGCAGGCGCGTGGAATAAGGAGCATCGTTGGCATCCACCAGCGAAATGAACATTTCGCTGCCGACGTAGCTCGATCGTGCGCCTTGCAACTTCTGCCGGGCGGACAGCATGCGCGGTTCGCGCCGCAGGCTATAGAACGCCGCCGTGCCGTTGTGCCAGACCCGTTCGTCGCAGCCGTAGAACGGCTGGAAGCGCTGCTCGGGCTCCTGCCGGTCGCCGAATCCTTCGACCTGGCTGAGACTGTGCACTTCGAAATCCATCGGTCGGGTGCGGTCGGGCACCACGTGGTATTCGGTCCTGCCCTGCTGCAGGTGGATGCGGTCGGCGCGGCGCGGAAACAGATTGATCGCCGGCGTGCAGAACAACCTGAAATTGCTCGCGTCGACGGCATTGTGCAGGCGGCCGACGCTGCGATCGAAGAATACGGTGAGGTCGAATTCCGTGGCCTGCGAGCGCGAAAGCACCGATTTCAATCCGGTGAATACCGCGAACAGGAAGCGCTCCGGGCAGGCGAAATACTCCTGCAGCAGCCGATAGCCGCTGAAGGATCGATCACTGTAAGGCAGCAGCGCCTCTTCGTCGGCAAAGCCCTTGTCGAGGATCGCCTCGGCCGGAAAATGCTCGACCAGTTGGCCATTGGGACCGGCGATGCGCACCACGTAGCCTTGCGCATTGCCCAGCAACTGCTCGTACAAGCGCTTGGGCAGTTCGTCGGCGCCGGCGATGAATACCGGCAGGTCGTCCATGGCCAGCATATTGGCTTGTGCACCGGCGATGATGCTGAATTTCAGGCGCAGGCCGGCGCGCACCGTTTTGCCGGCGGGAATCGGCACGCCGGCGGCGGCAATGGCCGCAGGCGTTTCAAAATATTTGGCCTCGGTCAGCTCCACCGGCCACAGGGTGACGTCGTGTGCCGTGCGATATTCGCAAGCTGTGCGGTCGTCGTTCGAAATGAGACTGCGCAGCGCCGTATTGCGCGCCACCGTATAACCGGTGGCCAATGCACTTTCCTTGGGATCGGGGAGCAACTGCACCACCGCCATCGACGGCACCGGCGACAGGTAATGCGGGTAGATCATCTCCAGCAGGTGCTGGGTGAACACCGGGTACTGCGCATCGAGCTTCAACTGGATGCGCGCCGCCATGAAAGCAAACCCTTCCAGCAGGCGCTCCACGTAGGGATCGGCGCACTCGAAGCCCTCCATGCCCAGGCGCCCGGCGATCTTGGGGTACTCGCGCGCGAACTCCGCGCCCATTTCCCGCACGTGTTGCAGCTCGCGGTTGTAGTAACGCAGCAATCGCGGATCCATGATGCTTAGCCGAAGCTCTCCGAAACGTTGAATTTGCCGGTTTCCAGGTCCACTTCCGTCTTCAGGTAGAGATTCAGCGGAATCGGCTGGGCCCACATCTCCGATTCGATGTTGAAGATGAGCGATTGACGGTCCATGCGCTTGGCATCGGTCTGCACGGTGACGCGCAACGTACTGGGCGTAAGCCGCGGCTCGAACGCCAGCAAGGCCTCTCTGATCTGTCGCTGCAATACGTGGGCATCGACACCGGCCAGGGCCGTGCCGGTGAGATCGGGAATGCCGAAATTGAGCACCGAACGGGCAACGTCCGGATAATCGGCCAACTGCTCCTCGATCCCCAGGTTCACGCAATTGAGCAGCCAGGAAATATCCCGCGTCACGCAGTCGCGCAGCCGCGCAGCGGAGATCACGCGTTTCTCGCGGCTCTCCTCGTGCTTGGCGGGTTCGTCATCGGCCAAACGATCCAGCAACGACGGTTGCAGGCGTTCCTGGGTGGTGAGCTCGGCCATACGCTCAGTGATCGAATGAAATGTTGCGGACGTCCAGCAGAGGGTATTCGCCGGCATCCGTCGCCAGCATGCGCTGGCCGGAACCTACGTAGCAATCGCCGTCTATCTCGACCCAGTCGGTCTTGCGGGCCAGCACCAGATCGCTGTCCTGCGCGCGTTCGGAGTCGGGGTAACGGCACGGCACGAAACCGATCGCTTCGCCGCCGTTGCTCCAGGTAATCTGCACCGGCGCCCAGACCTTGTCGCGCAGGTCGGCCGGCGCATCGAATTTCAGTTCCTTGATGCGCGAGAACGGCACCCAGGAATAACCGCCGTTGACGATGACTTCCAGGCAGGGACCGAACCGCGGATCGGCATCGGCAAGCCACTCGAAGCGCTGGCCATCGATGGTTCCGCTTATCGCGTCGGCCTCTTCGAAGGCCTGCTCGCGCAGCGGCAACGCCTCCTTGTGACGCCCCTCGCCCATCAACTTCAGCGATTGCAGCAGCAAGGCCAGCCATTGCGCAGGTTCGCCGATCACCATCGGCGATCGTTCGCCTTTCACCACGGCCGCGCGTTCCAGTTCGCCCTGCAATGCACGGCTATACGCGCCCACCATCAGCGTATTGCCGACGTCGAGTTCGCCGCTCACTTTCAACTGCGTTTGCGCGCGCTCCCATTGGCCCAGCACCGACAGCAGCTGAAACAGAAACACCCGCGCCTTGGCGTCCGCCGGATTGCCACGGACTTTCGCCGTCAACCCTTGCAAGGCCTCATCCAATCGACCTTCTTTCAGCATGTTTTCCGGAGTCATGTCCATGCCCAGCATTTTCGTAAGGCGACAGGAATCTCGGCGCAGACGCGCCGAGATTCCGGGCTGATACCACTTTCAGCTAGTGCAAGAGCCCAATCAGGTTTAGGCGCTGGCGACCTGCTGGATATCGAAGGTGAAGTCCTTCGTACCGCCCTGCTTGCCGCCCTTGTCGTCCTGCGGCTGGAAGGAGTACTTGAACTTACCGAAGTGCAGCGTGATGTTTTCGGTGAGGCGATCTTCGCCGCCGCTGCCGCCGGTGGAGGTCGAGGTGATCAGAATGCCTTCGCTCAGCTCAATGGTGAGGAAGTCGCTCTGCTCGCCGGTGGCGTTGGTGACGTACAGCCAAGCCTGGTCGATGCGTGCGCCGGTGCAGCAAGCCTGCAGCAGGGCGTTGGAGCAGCCGTCCACATACTTGGTGATCGAAATGTCCTGCACGTGAGCCTTGCCGCCGCTGGCGGAACCGGCGCCGGCATGCAGATCGCCGGTGTTGCTGGTGCCCCACGACCACGCAAGGATCGGCACTTCGCCCTTGTGCTTCTTGTGGTTGGATGCGCCCTCGATCTTGACCTTGCCAGAGCCAAACTTGATGTGCATATCGAATGCCATGAAACCTCTCCTCGGTTACCTGATTGATGATGGCTACCGCCGAACCTGGCGGTTCCCTTTGCAACACACTTCCTGATGATTCAGGCTTTCGCCGCCGACGGCAGACGCGAAACTAGACGCAGCGATACGGTCAGACCCTCAAGCTGGTAATGCGGCTTGAGGTAGAACTTGGAGGTGTAGTACCCCGGTGCGCCTTCCACTTCTTCCACCACGACTTCCGCGGCAGAAAGCGGCTTGCGCGCCTTGGTCTCCTCGCTCGAATTGAGCGGATCGCCGTCGATATACTGGCTGATCCAGTTGGTCAGCCAATTCTGTACGCTCTCCCTGCTGCTGAACGAGCCGATCTTGTCGCGCACGATGCACTTCAGATAGTGCGCGAAACGGCAGCAAGCGAACATGTACGGGAGGCGGGCCGCCAGCGCCGCATTGGCGGTGGCGTCGGGATTGTCGTATTCCTCCGGCTTGGCCAGCGACTGGGCACTGATGAAGGCCGCCATGTCGGAATTCTTCCGGTGCACCAGCGGCATCAGGCCCATCTTGTCCAGCTCGGCCGAACGGCGGTCGGTGATGGCAATTTCGGTGGGACACTTCATGTCCACGCCGCCGTCGTCGGTCGGGAAGGTATGCACCGGCAGGCCTTCCACCGCACCGCCGGATTCGATACCGCGGATGCGCGAGCACCAGCCGTATTCCTTGAACGAACGGTTGATGTTCACCGCCATCGCGTAGGCGGCGTTCTGCCAGGTGTACTTGGACGAATCGGCGCCGGCGGTATCTTCTTCGAAATCGAACTCTTCCACCGGGTTGGTCTTCGCGCCATAGGGCATGCGCGACAGCGTGCGCGGCATGGCCAGGCCGATGTACTTGGCGTCTTCCGATTCACGCAGCGAACGCCATGCAGCGTAGTCCGGCGTGGAGAAAATCTTGGCGAGGTCGCGCGGATTGGCCAGTTCGTTCCAGTTGTCCATGCCCATCAGGCTGGAGTTGGCGGCGCTGATGAACGGCGCATGCGCCGCGGCGGCGACCTGGGCGATGCCGGCCAGCATTTCCACGTCCGGCGCGCTGTGGTCGAAGTAGTAGTCGCCGACCAGGCAGCCATAGGGTTCGCCACCCAGCTGGCCGTATTCCTCTTCGTAGACCTTCTTGAAGATCGGGCTCTGATCCCAGGCGGTGCCCTTGTAGCGCTTGAGCGTCTTGCCCAGCTCCTTCTTGGAGATGTTCATCACGCGGATCTTCAGCAACTGGTCCGTTTCGGTGTTGTTGACCAGGAAATGCAGGCCGCGCCACGCGCTTTCCAGCTTCTGGAAATTCTCGTGGTGCATGATGAGGTTGAGCTGTTCGGTGATCTTGCGATCCAGCTCGGCCACGTAGGCGTTGATGGTCTGGGTGACGTCGTCGGAAACGATCTCCGACTTGTTCAGAACCTGCTCGGCGAGCGTGCGGACGGCGGACTCGACCTCTTCCTTGGCGCGCTCGCTCTTGGGCTTGAATTCCTTGCTCAGCAGGGACGCAAAGTCGCCGGCTTCGATGGTTTGCGCGGCGCCGCCCTGTTCGGCCAGTTTTTCAGTTGCCATGATTGCTTACTCCCCGTCCTTCGCGTCGCCCGGCTTGGGCGCCGAAGCCAGCGATTGCAGCAGCGCCGGGTCGTTGATCGCCTGGGCGATCAGCTTTTCCGCGCCGGCCTTGCCGTCCAGATAGGTGCCGAGATTGGCGAGCTGGGTGCGTGCCTCGAGCAGCTTGGCCACCGCACCGACCTTGCGGGCCACCGCCGCCGGGGAGAAGTCGTCCATGCTTTCGAAGGTGATGTCGACGCTCAGGCTTCCTTCGCCGGTCAGGGTGTTGGGTACCGTGAAGCTGGCACGCGGCTTCATGGCCTGCATGCGGCTGTCGAAGTTATCCACATCGATCTCCAGCGCCTTGCGCTCTTCCACCGGCGGCAGGTCGGCGTTGTTGGCGCCGGAAAGATCGGACATCACGCCCATCACGAAGGGAACCTGCACCTTCTTTTGTGCGCCATACACCTCGACGTCGTATTCGATCTGTACACGAGGCGCGCGATTTCGCGCTATGAACTTCTGACTGCTTTGCTTTGCCATACGACGTCTCCTTGGAAAAGGATCAACCCACAGTAGAACTGCAACATTCGAACCCACTCGCCGGGTCCGGCGATTGACAGCCAAATGACAGGCGTGCGTCACCCGACGGAGCAAATGCTGCAACCGTGAACGACTTAAGCTTTGGTAGCTCCCCCTCGCGGGTCTGCGTAGCGAGCTGATCTGGCAGCGCAAACGCCGCAAAGTCATCCGTTCCGACTCGTGAGGACACTCCCTGTTACCAGCATAAATTTATGCTTAATCGAATCGGCTGGCAACGGGTGTTTTGCGGCGTGAAATTTGCGTGAATTAAACCGCTTGCCGAAACGTATTAGCAATGAACTTACAAATCAGCCACTTGAATAATGGGCCTGTCGGTTTTGCCTAAAAAACACTCAGCTGCCTTGTCGACCGATTATTGCGCACTGAAAAAGCAATGCTTGCCTGCCGATTGAAAAGAGTGATCGGCCGCACGCTCGCAAACGCGCCGAGGCGTTGCCACAGCGATTGAAACGTGGACTTAAAGCTTCAAAAGCTTTCGATCCTTTCGGACCGAAAGCTTTCAGCTCTTGCAAGCCTTACGGCGCCTTGCCCGCCTTGATCTCTTGCACGATCTGAAGCGACTTCTTTACGTGGTCGGCGGGATGGAGATGGTCGGCCTCCGAGGAGAGCGTGGCCACGATCTTGCCGTCGCTGCCGATCACGAAGGTCGTGCGCTCGATGAAGCCATGGCCGATCTCGACACCTCGCACGTCCTTCGCGCCTGCCTGGGCCGCCTCGGTCTTGAGCTGGTAGGAGGTGGCGATCGCCCCGTTGGCATCGGAGGCCACCGGGAACTTGCCCGCGCAGTAGTTGGGGTCGGCAGAAAAAGTATTGAGGCGCTGCAGGCTGTCTTCGGAGACGCCGATGATGGTTGCACCGGCCGCGTCGAAGCTGGCCTTTTGGGTCGCGAAGGTGTGCGCCTCGATATCGCAGCCGCCGGTATAGGCCGAGGGATAGAAATAGACCACCACCGGCCCCTTCTGCAGAGCCTGCTTCAGGGAAAAGGTAAAGCCCTTGCCGGCCAGGCTCGCCTGCGCGGTGAAATCCGGTGCCTGGGCGCCCGGCGCAAGCGCGGCGAACGCCGAGGTGGCGAAGGTCAGTGCGGCCGTCATCGCTCCCACCATCAGCCCTGCGCGATATTCGTTTTTCATGACTCGCTTCCTCGATCCGATCCGGCCTGGCCGTAGTCGTTCGATTGTAGACCAGCATGGCGAGCCGCCACCCGAGATGGCCCATTCGTCATGGGTCGGGGTGGTGAATTTTATAAAGCCCGGCCGTCATTAAGTTAAATCGCCTTCTGCTACTTATATGCGCCGTCGCTTCGCCCTCATCCGGGAAATCGCCTCGTGCAGCATTGGATATTGAAACGGGCCATCGCCGTATCTCTCTGCGGCCTCGTCGCCACGACTGTGGCGATCGGCGCCGATCGCACCGCCTGGGTCGATACCTGGGCCTGCGCCCCGGATTCCGCAGGTGCGCTGCTCAAAGCACAGACCGTGCGGCAGATCGTGCGAACCAGCGTCGCCGGTACCCAGGTTCGCATCCGGCTGTCCAACCTGTTCGGCAGCGGCCCGCTTACCGTCGGCAACGTGCACCTGGCATCGCACGCAACGGGCGCCGATATCGTGCCTGGCACCGATCACGCGCTGCGCTTCGAAGGCAAATCCGGGGTGACGATCCCCAAGGGCCAGAGCGTGTGGAGCGATCCGGTTGCCATGAACGTGGGTGCACTGCAGGAACTGGCCGTAAGCATTTACGTGCCGCCCGGCAGCGTGGACGGCCCATCGACCATTCACAACGCAGGCTTGGCCACCGCCTTCGTCAACGAAAGCGGCGATGCGACATCAACCGTGCACTTCCCCGCCGACGAAACCAGCGGCAACCGGTTCCTCATCACCGATATCGCGGTGAGCGGCCCCGTCGCCCGGCAGACCGTCGTCGCGTTCGGCGATTCCATCACCGATGGCGTCGGCTCCACCCCGGGCGCGAACCAGCGCTGGCCGGACTATCTTGCCGCACGCCTGCAAGTAGACAAGTCATTGGCAACGATCGGCGTGGCCAACTCCGGCATCGGCGGCAACCGCATCCTGCAGGACAACTTCGGCCCCAGCGCACTGGCGCGATTCGACCGCGACGCGCTGGACAAGCCCGGCGTGCACTGGGTCGTGCTGCTGGAGGGCATCAACGACATCGGCGGATCGGGCTACGCCATCGCCGCCAAAGACAAAGTCAGCGCGCAGCAGATCATCGACGGCATGAAAACCTTGATTGCCCGTGCTCACACCAAGGGCGTGAAGATCTACGGCGCCACCCTTACGCCGTTCGGGGGCGCCGGATGGCCTTACCACAGTGTCGTGGGCGAGCAGGAACGCGAAGCGGTGAATACCTGGATCCGCACGTCGGGTGCGTTTGACGGCGTGGTGGATTTCGAGGCGGCGGTTCGCGATCCGGCGCACCCGGAGCGCATGCTCGCCGCCTACGACAGCGGCGACCACCTGCATCCCAACAGTGCCGGCTACCAGGCCATGGCCAATGCCATCGACCTGAAACTTTTTCATCCCTGACCCGCGTTTGATGCGCGGTAGTAAATACGCACCAGCAACCCGGCAACACCCCACCCTCTCCAAGGGCTTACCTGGCCAGACGTGATTTCCGACGACCTTTGATCGATTGACCTTTTCGTAGTTCGCACGACGGTTTTTTTACTCCCGTTTATAACCGTCGTTTGGACTGGCAGCGCCGGGAATGTACCGCCTACATTCCCGGCGCGTTTTTTTGCACCCCGTTCCAGCCGTCGCGCCGCGCGTCAATCGCGCTTGGCGCCGGACAGCACATCGACCCATACGGCAATCACCAGGATCGCGCCCTTCACGATGAGCTGCCAGTAATTGTCGACATCCATCATCGACATGCCGTTATCCAGGCTGGCCATCACCAACGCGCCTATCAACGCCCCATGTACCGTGCCGGCGCCGCCGCGCATGGAAGTACCGCCGATAAAACAGGCCGCGATCGCATCCAGTTCGCCATTGGTTCCCGCCGAAGGCGAACCCGCTGCAAGACGGGCGGTATTGATGATGCCGGCGAAGGCGCACATCAGTCCCATCAGGCCGAACACCACCATCTTTACGCCCGACACGCGGATGCCGGACAGCCGGCTCGCCTCGACGTTGCCGCCCACGGCGTAGATGTGCCGGCCCAGCACCGTCTGGCTCGCCACGTAGCTGAAGATCACCAGCAGCGCGAGCAGCAACAGTACCGGCAACGGTATGCCGCTATAGCGGTTGAGCATGCTGGTGAAAATCGCCAGCACTGCGCCGGCCACGGCCAGTTTCAGCACGTCCAGCCATGCCGCAGCCTGCGGGATCGACTGCGCCTTTCGGCGGCGACGCCGTAGCAGCGTGAGCGCGACCAACACCGCAAACGCACCCGTTGCCAGCAGCGACGATGGCCACGGCGGCAGATAGCCTTCGGCCAGATACACCAGGTCGGCCGGTACCGGCGCGATGGTTGCACCGTGCGTAATGCCCTGCAAAACGCCGCGGAACGCAAGCATGCCGCCAAGGCCGACGATGAACGAAGGCACCCGCAGCCGCGTGACGATGAATCCGTTGAACAACCCCGCTGCCAAGCCCAGCAGCAACACCAGCAGCACGGCGCTCCAGGACGACCACTGCAGGTTGACCGTAAGCACCGCCACCACGCCACCCAGCAATCCCAGCAGGGAGCCCACCGACAAATCAATTTCGCCGGCGATGATCACGAACACCATGCCGCAGGCGAGCATGCCGGTGATCGAGGTCTGGCGCAGCAGATTGGAAAGATTGCGGGCGCTGATGAAAGCGCCGCCGGTGGCGACGTGAAAAAAGATCCAGATGGCAGCCAAAGCCAGCAGCAACGCGAGGATTTTGTAGCGGACGAACAGGCGGCGGAAGTCTTGGGCGTGCATGGTGGGCGATGGCTCTCTCGAAAGTCTCCTTCCGGTACGGAAAGAGCGTCAGGGTGGAAGACCGGTCCTGCCTAAAAAACCAACGGTTGCTCGCCTTCGTGGACCTGGCGCCCAGGCACGTTTGCCGGCCCGGCGGTCGAAGCCGAACCGATCGCCGCAGCCATGATCTGTTCCTGGGTGAGCCCCGCATTGACGAAGTTGCCGGTGAGGCGTCCTTCGCTCATCACCAGCACGCGGTCGCTTACGCCCAGTATTTCCGGCAGCTCCGAAGAAACCAGGATGATCGACACGCCTTCGGCGGCCAGCTCGAAGATCAGGCGATAGATATCCGCCTTGGCGCCGACGTCTACGCCGCGAGTGGGTTCGTCGAGGATCAGGATCTTCGGCCTGGTCAGCAGCATCCGCGCAAACAAGGCCTTTTGCTGATTGCCGCCGGAAAGCAGGGCGATCGGCAGCGCGGCATTCGCCGTTTTGACGCGCATCCTGCCGATCTGGTTCTCGGCTTCGCGCTCCTCGTGCTCGCGGTCGACGCGCCCTGCCCGCGCGTAGTGGCGCAAGGTCGCCAGCGTGATGTTCTGATCGACGCCCATCAGCGGCACGATGCCGTGCCGCTTGCGATCCTCCGGCACCAGGCCCAACCCGGCTCGAATGGCATCCTGCGGCGAGCGGATCCGCAACGGTTCGCCCTCCAGCCACAACTGGGCTTCGCTGTGCCCGGGATATGCGCCGAAGATCGCGCTGACCAGTTCGGTGCGACCCGCCCCGACCAGGCCCGCTATGCCGAGGATTTCGCCCTGCCGCAACGAGAAGGAAACGTCGTCGACGCGCTTGCGCGCAGGATCGGCCACGTCGTGGCAAACGACGTGCTCGGCGCGCAACAGCACATCGCCGATATCGTGCGGCACCCGGGGATAAAGCGTCTCGATCTCGCGCCCGACCATCAGGGCGATGATCCGGTTCTCGTCGAGTTCGTGCGCAGCATGCGTCGCTACGTGCCTGCCATCGCGAATCACGCTGACGGTGTCGCACACGCGCGCCACTTCGTCCAGCTTGTGCGAGATATAGATGCAGGCGATGCCACGCCGTTTCAGTCGTTCGATGATGCCCAGCAAGACATCGGTCTCTTTTGCGGTCAACGAAGAAGTCGGCTCGTCGAAGATCAGCAGTCGGGCGTGCTTGGCCAAGGCCTTGGCGATTTCGAACAACTGCTGATGTCCGCCTCCGAAATGCATCAACGGCAGCGATACGTCCACATCCTCCAGTTGCAGTTCCTGCAGCAAGGCCTTGGCGCGCACCTGCATGGCTTCGTAATCCATGCGTCCGCCCGGGCGGGTCAATTCGTTGCCGAGAAACAGATTCTCGAGCACCGACAAACCCGGCACGAGCATCAGTTCCTGGTGAATGATCACAATCCCGGCATGCTCGCTATCGCGCACCGAACGCGCCTGCAGCGGGCGGCCTTGCCAAAGAATGTCGCCCTCCCAGCTGCCGTGCGGATAAACGCCCGACAGCACTTTCATCAGCGTGGACTTGCCGGCACCGTTTTCACCGCACAAGCCCAGGCATTCGCCCGGGCGAACGCGCAAATCGATACCGCTCAGGGCCGGCACTCCGTTGAACGACTTCTTGATCCCGCGCATTTCGAACAGGTAATCGCTCACGTGGTGCGCCCCTAATGACCGTAGATTTGGGCATGGGTATAGAAGCCGTCCTCGATCACCGTATCCACGTTCTGGCGGGTCAGCAGAATCGGGGTCAACAGGATGGTGTCCACGCTCTTGCTGCCATTGTTCAGCGCGGTGTCGTAGTGCGGCGTCTCTCCGCGCACCAGTTGCACGGAAAGCTCGGCCGCCCGCGTGGCAATCTGCTTGATCGGCTTGTACACGGTCATCGCCTGCGTGCCGTCGATCACGCGGCGCACGGCGGCAAGATCCGCATCCTGTCCCGATACCGGCACCTTCCCCGCCAGCTTCTGCGCCGCCAGCGCCTGGATGGCGCCGCCGGCGGTGCCGTCATTGGACGCGACGATGCCCTGGATGTGGTTGGCGTTGGCCGTCAACGCATCTTCGATAATGCGCAAGGCTTTGGACGCATCCCAGTCCGGCGTCCACTGCTGCCCCACGATCTTTATCGCGCCGCTGTCGATCGCCGACTGCAGAATTTTCATCTGGCCTTGGCGGATGATCTTGGCATTGTTGTCGGTGGGCGAGCCACCCAGCAAAAAGTAATTGCCCTTCGGTGCGAGATTCAGCACGCCCTGTGCCTGCAGTTCGCCCACCCTTTCGTTGTCGAAGGTGATGTAGGCGTCGACGTCGGCATTGAGAATGAGGCGGTCATAGGAAACCACCCTGATGCCATTGCGCCGCGCCTCGGCCACCACGTTGCTGAGCACCTTGGAATTGAACGGCACGATCACCAGCACGTCGACCTGGCGCGCAATCAGGTTTTCCAATTGCGCCACCTGGCGCTCTTCGCTGGCATCGGCCGATTGCACGTAGACCGTTGCACCGAGCCGGGTGGCGGCGGCGACGAAATAGTCGCGATCGTGCGCCCAACGCTCCAGACGCAGATCGTCGATGGAGAAGCCGATGACGGGATGATCTTTGCTGGCGTGTGCCGCAAAGGTAAAAAGTAGCCCGGCAAGCATTAGCAGGCATCGGGGAAGAAACGCTTTGATGCGCATCATGCCCCGCCCTCTTCCGCCCGGTATACCGCTGCGAGTTGGCGATATAGCGAGCGAAAGCGCGGCTGGCGACGCTCTCGAAAATACGCGTGACGCGCGGCGTCCGGCTCGCGCACCGCCACTGTTTCGGGCATGCGGCATACCTCGTCGAGGCTTGCACCGGGTTCAACCGCCAGCTGCGCCAGTCGTGCGGCACCCAATGCGGCCCCTACTTCGCCGCCTGCACGCAGGGTCAATGGGCGACCGATGATATCGGCCAGCATCTGCGTCCAATAGGCGCTGCGCGAGCCGCCGCCGATCACGGTGATGTCATCGGCCCGCAAGCCCGCCGCATCCACGGCCTCGATACCATCCAGCAAGCCCAGGCCAACACCCTCCAGGGTCGCATTGGCCAGGTCACTTCGCGCGCTGTCCACGCGCAATCCGGTGAAAGCGCCGCACGCGTGCACATCATTGTGCGGCGTGCGCTCGCCGCTCAAATAGGGCAGAAACATCGGCCCTTCGCGGGGCTGCCCTGCCTGTTCGGCATCCGTCAGCAGTTGCGCCACATCCGGATAGCCGCCCAGCCTGGCGGTGAAATCCAGGCAACTGGCGGCATTGAGCATCACCGACATCAGATGCCAGGTGTCGGGCAAGGCATGGCAGAAACTGTGCACGGCCTGCTCGGGCCGGGCGAGATAGCCATCGGATACCGCGAAGTACACGCCCGAGGTTCCCAGCGACAGCATCGCGTGGCCGTGCCGGACGATACCTGCGCCCACCGCACCCGCTGCGTTGTCGCCACCGCCGGCGGCAACCGGAACGCGCTGCATGCCCCAGCGATCGGCCAATGCCGCATTGAGATACCCGGTAATCGCGTTGCCTTCGAGCACCGGAGGCACGTGGTCGTGCGACAGTCCGGTGGCATCGAGCATGCGCCGGCTCCAGCTGCGCTGCGCCACGTTCAACCACAAGGTGCCGGCGGCATCGGATGCATCGGTGGCGTATTCGCCGGTCAGGCGCAGGCGCAGGTAATCCTTGGGCAACAACACCTTGGCAATGCGTTCGAAGGTGGCCGGTTCGTGCTCGCGCAACCACAGCAGCTTGGCCGCGGTAAATCCGGGCATGGCCAGATTGCCGGTGATCGCCCGGAAATCCGGCCAGTCTTCCATCTGGCGGCATTGCGCATCGCTGCGTCCATCGTTCCACAGGATCGCGGGGCGCAATACGCGGTCGTCCCGGTCCAGCACGACGGCACCGTGCATCTGCCCGCTCAAGCCGATGCCGGCGATCCGGCGCGGCGAAATGCCTTGCTTGTCGATGGCGGCGAGCAGTTGTTCGATCGCCGATTGTGCGGCCAACCACCAGTCCTGCGGCTGTTGCTCCGACCAGCGCGGTTGAGGATGGGAGATGGGCAACGGATGCGCAGCCTGGGCACGCACCTCGCCCGCGCCGTCGAGCAGCACCGCCTTGACGGCGGAGGTGCCCAGATCAATACCGAGGAACACGCGCGCGCTCAGCGGTAGATGTAGCGGTTGACGAGGTTTTCCAGATACTCCTGCTGGCCGGATACGTGCGCTGGACGCAAATCGCGGTGAACGGCTTCATCGGCCAGCGCTTGCAAAGTGAAACCGCCGTCCAGTATCTGCTTGCCCAAAGGTGCTTCCCAACCGGCATAGCGCCCTGCCTTGAACGCGGCCAGCAGATCCTGCTCGATCATCGCGGCCGCACGCTCCAGCGCCAGGGCCAGCGCATCGATCGCGCCGATGTGGCCGTGGAACAGATCGGCAGGGTCGCTGCTCTGGCGGCGCACCTTGGTATCGAAGTTGAAACCGCCGGTGGTGAATCCGCCGTGGCGAAGAATCTCGTACATCACCAGCGTGAGTTCTTCCACGCTGTTGGGGAATTGATCGGTATCCCAGCCGTTCTGCGCATCGCCGCGATTGGCGTCGATGCTGCCGAACACGCCGAGCGAAATGGCCGTCGCCACTTCGTGATGGAAGGAATGCCCGGCCAGCGTCGCGTGGTTGGCTTCCAGGTTGACGCGAACTTCCTGTTCCAGGCCGAACTCCTTGAGGAAGCCGTAGACCGTGGCGGTGTCGTAGTCGTATTGATGCTTGGTCGGCTCCTGCGGCTTGGGCTCGATCAGAATCGTGCCCTTGAAGCCGATGCGGTGCTTGTGTTCCACCACCATCTGGAAAAAGCGGCCCAACTGCGCGCGCTCGCGGCGCAGATCGGTATTGAGCAGCGTGTCATACCCTTCGCGCCCGCCCCACAACACGTAATTGGCACCACCCAGGCGCTGGGTAGCGTTCATGGCGTGAAACACCTGGGTGGCGGCGCAGGCAAACACCTCCGGCTGCGGATTGCTGGCCGCACCCGCCGCATAGCGCGGGTGGCTGAACAGATTTGCCGTACCCCACAGCAGCTTCATGCCGGTCTCGGCCTGCTTGGCCTCCAGCACGTCGACCATCGCCGCGAGATTGCGCACGTAGTCGGCAAGGCTGTCGCCTTCCGGCGCCACGTCGGTGTCGTGGAAGGTGTAGAACGGCGCCCCCAGGCGCTGGAAAAAATCGAACGCGGCATCCGCTTTCTGGCGCGCCAGCGCCATCGGTTCGCCGGCGCCCTGCCAGGGGCGATGAAACGTGCCGCTGCCGAACATGTCGATGCCGGGCCACACGAAACTGTGCCAATAGCAGACGGCCAGGCGCAGATGCTCGTCCATGCGCTTGCCCAGCACCAGGCGCGCGGGATCGTAGTGATGGAAAGCCAGTGCGCTCGGGTTGTCGGCTCCCGCCGGACGGATGGGGGAAATGGACTCGAAATAGCTCATGCGGGGCTCCTGTGGAGTTTCGGATGCTGCAACCGCCCACTACCGCCCGCAATTGCGAAATCCGCCAGCCGTGCCAGATTTTTCTTTGTCGCGATGCGTCATGTACCAGGGCAACTGAGCTGTTAGCGTCCGGTGCACGGCTAGCGCCGCCTGGTTCTTCTGGCTGGTTACGACATGTCGCCTCATCGCATTGCATTGCTGTTCAACGCCAACAAGGTCTACGACCGGCAGGTCATCTCGGGGATCGGGCAATACCTCACTTCCACCCGGGTCGAGTGGGACCTCTTCATGGAAGAGGATTTCCGCAGCCGCACGGTGGGCATCCACCATTGGCGCGGCGACGGCATCATCGCGGACTTCGACGACCCCGTGGTGGCCGAAGCGCTGGCCGCCATGCCCATTCCCGTGGTCGCCGTCGGCGGCTCCTATGCCGACGATTCGCAATATCCGCACAACACGCCGTATGTCGGCACCGACAACCAGAAACTGGTGCGGCTCGCCTACGACCACCTGATCGAACAAGGCTTGCAACGCTTCGCTTTCTACGGCCTGCCTCCCGCGCCCGGCAACCGCTGGGCCTGCGAACGCGAAATGGCCTTCAAGCGCATGATCGATGCAGACGGATTGGAAGGGATCGTCTATCGCGGCTCCTCCACCAGCGCCGGCGGCTGGGGCCGCTCGCAGGAAGAAATGGCCGAATGGGTACGCTCGCTGCCCAAGCCGATCGGCATCATCGCCGTCACCGACGCCCGCGCCCGCCAGCTGTTGCAGGCATGCATCGTGGCGGACGTGCCGATCCCCGAACAGATCGCCATCGTCGGCATCGACAACGATCCGATCGCCCAGTTGCTCAGCCGCATCCCGCTCACCTCGGTGATCCAGGGCGCCGAGGAAATGGGCCGCATGGCCGCGCAAGTGCTGCACCAGATGCTGCACGGCGGCGACTGCTCCACCACCCGCATCCTGGTGCCTCCGGTTGGCATCAACGTGCAAGCCACCAGCCTGCACCAACCGTTGAAGAGCCCGCACGTGATGCGTGCGCGCCACTACATCCGCCAGTACGCCTGCCTGGGCATCAAGACCGAACAAGTGGCCGACTACGTCGGCATCTCGCGCACGCTGCTGGAAGAACACTTCAAGCGCGAGCTGAAAAAATCGGTGCACCAGACCATTCTCGAGCACAAGCTGGAAATGGCTCGCAACATGCTCGCTGATCCGTCCATGCCATTGGCGGATGTCGCCGTGCGCAGCGGCTTTACCTCGCTGCAATACATGTATGCGGTATTCCGCCGCGAGTACAACTGCACGCCGAGGCAGTTCATGGAAGCTGCGCAGAGTGTGAAGGTGCAGTAGCGCTAGCGGCCCTCGCTTGTCGTCACCCAACCTGCTCACTTGGTACGCATTCGCACCTAGTGCTGCAACTTCCACGTTTGCGACCACTCGCTCTGCGCTCTACCGGCGCAACGCGCCGGCACCGAGTGCGCGCATGGATGCGCGCTTAGCTTTTGTGGGCCCCCTTGGGCGCGGTGAAGGGGCGAAGGATCAGGCCCCGCCAGGGGGCATGGGCACGGATGTCCATGCCTTTTCGTCAGGGCAGGATGCCCTGTCGAAAAGCCCCTTCGACCCTTCACGCACTTGCCGGGCATGGATGCCCGGCGAGCGCGCCCTGGGGGTGCCCTTCTCTTTGGTTGGCGGTCTCTAGACTCAAGTGCAACACCCCCAACCGAGGTGCTGCATGGCGAGGAATTACAGTCATCTAAGTGCCGAAGAGCGCGGCGCGATCATGGTGGGCAAAGCACGTGGGGAGAGTGCCCG
>NZ_JADIKF010000029.1 GCF_016904945.1 Dyella mobilis | reverse complement strand
TCGTGGCGACAGGACATGAGGGTCTTCTCCTTCCACGGCATGACGCACTCCCAAGAGTCGACATCCCGTGAGACTAGGTGTTACCCATGTCTCCGAACACCTGTTACCCATGTCCCCAGTCCGCACACTGCGCTAACCCAACCTACGCCGGGCGCCGGCAAAGTTGCGGATGCCGCGCCTCGTTGTGAAGTCGAAGGCACTCATCACACGTGCTCGCTTGGTATGCATATCGGCTGATGCCGATACGGGCGTAAGAACGAACCAATCTCGCACATAAAAAAGCCGACGGCAGGGGAGTGCCGTCGGCAGGTTCACACACGCACGGTTTGGAACTACGGGTTTACCAGGCCCGCACGTCGACCACGCTGAGCGAGTAGCTCTGCATGTCGGCTTGATAGTGCAGCAGGCGGCCCAGGTCGAAATCGACCGACTGGCCGGGGCTGATGTTGGTGGTGCCGGCCGGCCAGCCTTCCTTGGAGGAAAGCACGTTGCCCGAACCGTCCTTCGCGTCGAGGCGCACCTGGGCGGCCGCGGCGGAAGTGCAGTTGTTGATCAGCTTGCCCTTCACGCTCAGGCGCGTGGCGATACCGCTGCCAATGGCGCTGACCTTCACGTCCTGGATGGTGAAATCCGTTGCTGCGCAAGCAGCATGGGCGGCAATGGGGGCGACCAACAACAGGGTCGCGGCGATGAGAGATTTCATTGATCTGGTCCTTAGGCCGGGGTTGCCACGCAAAGCGGCTTGAGAGGTGTATCGGCCTGCGGATAGGGAACTTTAGGGCTCTCTGACGGCCTTGGCGGGGAGGCATGTCGCCTCCTGCAGGCTGTCCTGGAAGCAAAAAAATCCCCCGAGTTGCCTCGGGGGATCGGGTGTTGCAGCTGCCGTGCCGAAGCGGGGCAGCATGGGACCTGCTTATCAGAAGCGGTATTCCACCGAGGCGGAGTACGCCGCGATGTTCATGCGGCCGTGCGAGACGCCGATGTTCTGGAGGCTGGTGCCGTTGCCGGCCTGCAGGCGGTAGTTGTCGTAGTTCAGCGCCAGGCTGAAGTCCTTGGTGATGTCGTAGCCGACGCCGAGACCGGCGTACAGGCCGTTGTTCCAGGTCTTGTAGTTGGCGCTGTTCGGGCCCGACACCCAGTCGAACTTGGTCTGCGAGCGCATGTAGCCGGCGTGGGCGGTGACGAACCAGTTTTCGTAGACGTTGTACTTGCCGTTCACGCCGACGGTGGCGGCGCGCGGCTTCACGGACGT
This sequence comes from Dyella mobilis, assembly GCF_016904945.1. Taxonomy (GTDB): domain Bacteria; phylum Pseudomonadota; class Gammaproteobacteria; order Xanthomonadales; family Rhodanobacteraceae; genus Dyella_B; species Dyella_B mobilis. The sequence continues at coordinate 64,597 of NZ_JADIKF010000029.1, read as the reverse complement.
CGAGGCGATGCCGTTGTCAGCCTTGGGGCGGCCCAGGTACACGTAACCGATTTCCGGACCGATGATGCCGTTCCAGCGCCAGCCGAAGCGAACGTTCTGGAACACGCTGTTCTTGTGGGTCAGGTCGTCGTTGCGGGCATCGGTCTTGCCGAGGTTGCCGGCGACGAAGAAGTTGTCCTGCCAGTTCGGGTTGACGTTGGCGCCATAGGTGGGGGTGTTGGCGTCATCGGCATGAGCGGCTTGGCTCAGCACGGGGGACAGGGCAAGGGCGGCCACAGCGGCCGAGAGGGCGAGCTTATTCATGGAAGACTCCATTTCTTTCTTATTGGCCGACACGGGCTGGGGAAGGCACCGTGCGGATCGCGCGGGGTTACGCGATGTAACGACATTGTAACATTCTGCCTTAACCCTTTCTTTCCGCAAACTTCTGCGTGGGAGCTCCTGTTCAGCTTTAAGCCTCGCAGGCAACATCTCGATTTGTTACGAAAAGCGGGAACGCGTCTAAGTGGGGGCTGGATGCAAAGACTCAAGTCGCGGCTTTGGATCACGAAGTCTGTGACCTCTGGCAGGGGAGGCTCGCGCCGGGAGATGGATAGCATCGGGTGCTTATGCCGCGTTCACGTTTGTGACAGCGGCCGCTTGTCGCACCAGGAGACTCCGCTTTGAAATATCACCCGCTTGCCGCCGCCATCCTCGCCTCCGCGCTGGGATGCACCGCTTTCGCCGTCCAGGCTGACGACGTACCTGCTCCGCAGAACGTGCCCTACAGCGCAGGGACGCTGAAGATCGACGTCGATGCCACCGACATCGCCCATCGCGTGTTCCGCGTGCACGAAGTGATACCGGCTGCTGCAGGCCCGCTGACCTTGCTCTACCCGCAGTGGATTCCCGGCAATCATTCGCCCACCGGCCCGATCGACAAATTCGCCGGCCTGGTGGTGAAAGCCAATGGCCAGGTGCTGCCGTGGACGCGCGACGAATACAACGTCTACGCCTTCCACGTGAACGTGCCGCAGGGTGCGAGCGCGGTCGAGGTGGAGTTCCAGTATCTGTCGCCGCAGGACACCCGCCAGGGCCGCGTGGTGATGACGCCGGAAATGCTCAATCTGCAGTGGAACACCGTGTCGGTCTATCCGGCCGGCTATTACGCGCGCCAGATTCAGACCGACCCCAGCGTGAAGCTGCCGGCCGGCTGGCAGTTCGGGTCGGCGCTGGAAGTGGCGTCGCAGGACGGCCAGACCACGCACTTCAAGTCGATCAACTACGACGACCTGGTGGACTCGCCGATCTACGCCGGCAAATACTTCAAGCGCATCGATCTGGATCCGGGCGCCAGCACGCCGGTGCATGCGGACATCGTCGCCGATGATCCGAAGTACCTGGAGATCACGCCGGAGCAACTGAAGATCCACCAGAACATCGTGCAGCAGATGTACAAACTGTACGGCGCGCACCACTACAACCACTACGACTTCCTGTTCTCGCTCAGCGACAAGATGAGCGGCAACGGTCTGGAGCATCACCGTTCCAGCGAAGACGGCACACCCACCGGCTACTTCACCGAATGGAACAAGAGCTGGGTGATGCGCGACCTGCTCACGCACGAATTCAACCATTCGTGGGACGGCAAGTACCGCCGCGGCGCCGACTTGGCCACGCCGAACTTCAACGTGACCATGGGCGATTCGCTCTTGTGGGTGTACGAAGGCCAGACCCAGTTCTGGGGGCAGGTGATTGCCGCGCGTTCCGGTTTGTGGAGCAGCGACCAGTACAAGGAAATGATCGCCGCCGTTGCTTCCGTGTACGACAAGGGCCGCCCGGGCCTGGCGACCTGGCGCAACGTGCAGGACACCACCAACGACCCGACCATCGCACTGCGCCGCCCGTTGCCGTATCGCAATTACCAGGGTAGCGAGGATTACTACTCCGCCGGCGAAATGATCTGGCTGGACGTGGACGGCAAGCTGCGTGACCTCACCGGCAACAAGAAGACCATCGACGATTTCGGCAAGGCCTTCTTCGGCGTGAATCCCGGTGCGTGGGACGTGGATACCTACACCTTCGAAGACGTGGTCAAGACGCTCAACGGCATCGCGCCCTTCGATTGGGCCAGCTACCTGCGCGCGCGCCTGGACGGCCACGGCGGCCTGATCGGCGGCCTGGAAGCGCACGGCTGGAAGCTGGTCTACAACGACAAGCCGTCCGATGCGATCAAGGCGATCGAAGCCTTCCGCCACACCGCCGACCTGACCTACTCGCTGGGCGTGTCGATCGGCAAGGACGGCTCGATCAACGACGTGCTGTGGGACGGCCCTGCCTTCAACGCAGGCCTTTCGCCCGGCATGAGCATCGTGGCAGTCAACGGCAAGAGCTACGACCCCGATGCGGTCAAGGATGCCGTCACCGCTTCGGCCAAGGACAGCAGCCAGCCGATCGAGCTGCTGGTGAAGAACTTCGACGAGTACAAGACTATTCGCATCGACTACCACGGTGGCCTGAAGTATCCGCACCTCGAGCGCGACACCAGCAAGCCTGATACGCTTAGCCAGTTGATCAAGGCTCGCTAAGGCTTCTCCTCCCTTCCCGAACAGGGGCGGGGAGGGAAGGCGGGGAGGCGCGTTTTCCATGAGACCCCAACATCCATGGGCGCGCCTCCCCAACTCCGCTATACTTGCCCTCCGCCGCTGGCCGCATCCTCCGGATGCCCCATGCCAGCGCGCATCTCTACGCGCCCGTAGCTCAGCCGGATAGAGTAGTGGCTTCCGAAGCCATTGGTCGGGGGTTCGAATCCCTCCGGGCGCGCCAATTTTTGATGGGTTTCAGGCTGCTGCGCGGCCCCGCGTCGCTTGTCCATCCGGGGCAATGTCCATGGAAGACTTGCGCTAACTACAGCGCTTTCATCACGTTGCCGGATACGAGATAGCCGGGGTACTTTCGCTTGACGAGTATGGTGGCCTCGCGTCGATTACTGGCTCTGACCGCTTCGGTAAATTTTCCCGAGTGCTGGCGCGCCAAATCGCTGGCCGGATAATCCGTGGGCACGGATGAACCGGCATCTCTGACATTTTCATTGATTTCCCGAGCAATCACCTCGACGAGATACAAGGCCTTGCTCATGAGCATGTCTCGATGTGCGGCGGTTTATCGGCCGGTTCGCGCATGCATTGATCATCGTCACCATAAAATTTCACGCCGAGTCTGATCCGCTCGCGCCCTTGGTCGCGTCGATGGCGATTGGAATCGCGCAATGAATACACGCAGCCGCAATATTCCTGCTGGTAGAAGCGTTCGCGCTTGCTGATCTCGATCATGCGCTGGCTGCCGCCGCCTTTGCGCCAGTTGTAATCCCAGTACACCAGGCCGTCGTAGGGTGTGGCGGCGCGATGGCCGCAATCGTTGATCTGCGCCACGTCTTTCCAACGCGAAATGCCCAATGAGCTGGTGATGATGGGAAAGCCGTGTTCGTGCGCATACAGGGCCGTGCGCTCGAAGCGCATGTCGAAGCACGCGGTGCAGCGGATGCCGCGCTCGGGTTCGTTTTCCATGCCTTTGGCTCGGGCGAACCAGTTGTCGGTGTCGTAGTCGGCATCGATGAAGGGCACGCCGTGCTTCTCGGCGAAGCGGATGTTTTCATCCTTGCGCAGCAGATACTCTTTCAATGGGTGGATGTTCGGGTTGTAGAAGAAGATGGCGTAGTCGATGCCCGATTCCACGAACGCTTCCATCAGCTCGCCGGAGCATGGCGCGCAGCAGGAGTGCAGAAGCAGCTTTTGCGCGCCACCTGGAAGCGTGAGTTTTTCCCGCACAGAACTGCTCACGAATCGGGCGCCAGCAGTTTCACGACACTGGAAAAGTCGAGCCCGCCGCGGCCGGCCTTGCTGTTCAGTGCATATAGATTGCGCGCGAGCTCGCCCAGCGGCACGGATGCGCCCACGCTCACCGCCGCTTCGGCGGCAAGCCCAAGATCCTTGAGCATCAGGTCGTTGCCGAAGCCGCCGGAATAGCCACGCGATGCCGGTGCGTTGTCGAGCACGCCGGGCCAGGGGTTGCAGACTTCGGTAGCCCAGCTGCGGCCGGTGCTCACTGCCATCATCTGCGACAACACTTTTGCATCCAGGCCATGCGCCGCGCCGAGCGCCAGCGCTTCACCGGTTACCGCCATGATCACGCCCAGCGCCATGTTGTTGCACAGCTTGGCTACCTGTCCGGCGCCGCTGTCGCCGACGTGAAAGATGTTCTTGCCCATCGCCGAGAAAACCGGCCTGGCGCGTTCCAGCGTTTCCGCCTGGCCGCCAACGATAAAAGTCAGCGTGCCAGCCGCTGCGCCAGCGGTGCCGCCCGATACCGGCGCATCGAGCATCGCCAGTCCACGCTCAGTAGCGGCCTTGGCGACTTTCTGCGCCGATGCCGGCGCGATGGTGCTGCAATCGATCACCAGTACGCCAGCCGGAATGTGTGAAAGCAGGCCGTCGTTGCCGAGATACAAACCTTCGACGTGCCGGCTGGCCGGCAGCATGGAGATAACGATCTCCGCGCCTGCCACTGCATCGATGGCGTTGACGGCGGCGACCGCGCCTCGTGCCGCGGCCTGCTCAACCGATGCCGCAACCAGATCAAATACACGCAGCTGATGGCCGGCCTTCAGCAGGTTGGTGGCCATCGGTCCGCCCATGTGGCCAAGTCCGATAAATGCAATGCGACTCATGCGTTAGTTGCCTCGTGTCTTGCGCCGAGATTGGCCAAGGGGTGATCGCCTTCGTGCCACGGCGCCTGAAAGAACGTCTCAGACCAGGCAGAGGTTGCCTCGGCCAGCGTTTTGGGTTGCCAATGCGGTTGCCGGTCTTTGTCGATGAGCAATGCTCGGATACCTTCGGCGAAATCGCCACGCGCAGCACAGTGCAGCGAAACGATGTATTCCAGCCGGAACACGTCTGCCAAAGACAGTTCGGGCGCGCGGCGCTGCAACTCGAAGGCGATGCGCGCCGAACTCGGCGCGCCGGTAGCAAACGTCTCGCGTGCAGCGCTTACCCATGGATCATCGACGCTGGTGGCGCGGATCGCCCCTGCAATGACTTCGAGCGCTTCGTGCGCGCAGATCTGTTCGATCAACGCCTGGTGCTTTTGCAAGGGACCGGGAGCTGGCTGTGATGCATGCTCTTGCAACAGTGAGGTAAGCACGTTGGCATTGTCGGACGTTGTGCCCTTCCAATTTGCGCGTGTCAGTGCATCGAAAACCTGCTGGCGCCGCTGATCTTCGATGCACACGTCGGCCATGCCGGCATAGATGGCGTCGCCAGCATTGAGGGGAGCGCCCGTCAACGCGAGGAACAGGCCACCCCGCGCCGGCACGCGATGTAAAAGCCACGTGCCTCCCACATCGGGATAAAGGCCAACGGTGATTTCCGGGAACGCCAACTTGGAGCGCTCGGTCACCACCCGGTGGCTGGCACCAGACATCAATCCGATGCCTCCGCCCATTACGATGCCGTGTCCCCAGCACAGAAGTGGCTTGGGATAGGTGTGAATGCGGTAATCGAGCCGATATTCCACGGCGAAGAAGTTGCTGGCGTAGGCATTGTCGCGGATATCGCGATGGCCCGCGGCTCGATACTCGGTCATCGAGCGATGCAGGCCGTGCAAGTCGCCGCCGGCACAGAAGGCTTTCTCGCCTGCGCCTTGCAACACGACGAGTGCGATGCCGTCATCCTTTGCCCAGGCATGCAGCCGTCCATCCAGCAGCCGAGCCATGTCCAGTGACAGGCCATTGAGCGTCTTGGGTGCATGAAGCGTGGCGATGCCGATGCGCTTGCCGTTGGCAGTGACGCGCTCTTCAAAAAGAACCGGTGCTTCGTCTTGCGATGATGCGCTGGCGGTGTTCATGCGTTCTTCCACTGCGGCGTGCGCTTTTCGAGGAAAGCGTTGACACCTTCGCGTTGATCGGCGGTGTCGAACAGATCGACGAAGGCTTCACGCTCCTGCACCAGTGCGGTCGCAAGCGTTTGCGACCGCGTCGCTTGCACCAGCTTTTTGCACGCTGCAAGGCTGACCGGGCTCTGCTTGCCGGCCTGGTGTGCCCAGGCGAGCGCCTTGGCCCTGCCTTCGCCTTTGGGAACGACTTCTTCTACCAGGCCAATGCGCTGTGCGGTGGCGGCGTCTATGCGCTCGCCGAGCAGGATCATGCGCTTGGCCCAGCCTTCGCCAACCAGTCGCGCGAGGTTCTGCGTGCCACCGGCGCAGGGCAGCAAGCCCACGGTGGCTTCCGGCAATGCCATTTGCGCGTGGTCTTCGGCAATGCGCAGATCGCAGGCCAGGGCGCATTCCAAACCGCCGCCCATTGCATAGCCGTTGATGGCCGCGATACTGACGCCACGAAACGACGACAGCGTTTCGAACGCTTCGCCGAAGCGTCGTGCTGCTTCGCGGGCAAGCGCCTTGTCGCCGTCGGCGAACTGCTTGAGATCCGCGCCCGCGGAGAAAAATTTCTCGCCGTCGCCGGTGATTACCAGAGCATAGATGGCACGGTCCGCTTCCAGATCGCGCACCAGGTCGCGCAGGGCCGAAAGGCTCTCGCGTGTCCAGGTATGGGCGGGCGGATGGGTTAGGGTGACGATCGCTACGTGGCCGTCGATCGCCAGTTGCAGTCCGGTGTAGTGCTTGCCCGCGTGGCTCATCGTAATTCCTCTTCGGTGTTGAGAAGGTGGCGCGCGACGATCACGCGCATGATCTCGTTGGTGCCTTCCAGAATCTGGTGGACGCGGCAATCGCGCAGCAGGCGTTCGATCGGGTACTCGCGGATATAGCCGTACCCGCCGTGGATCTGCAGCGCGTCGTTGCAGATCGCAAAGCCGGCATCGGTGGCAAAACGCTTGGCCATGGCGCACCAGATGGTGGCATCGTGGCTGCCGGCATCGAGCTTGCGTGCGGCGGTGTGCACCATCTGCCGTGCGGCGACCAGTTCAGTCGCCATGTCGGCGAGCTTGAACTGCAGCGCCTGGAAATCGGCCAGCTTTTTGCCGAACTGCCGCCGTTCGCCCATGTAGCGGCGCGCTGCATCCAGTGCTCCCTGCGCGGCACCTAGCGAACACGCCGCGATATTTAACCGGCCGCCGTCCAGGCCCTTCATGGCGATCTTGAAGCCATCGCCCTCGCTACCTAGCCGGTGATGCGCCGGAATACGCACGCCGTCAAACGTGACGCCACGCGTGGGTTGACTGTGCCAACCCATTTTCTCTTCGTTGCGCCCGTAGCCGATGCCCTGTGAATGGGCGGGCACGGCAAAGGCCGAAATGCCGCGCGCGCCTTCCTCGCCGGTGCGTGCCATCACCACCAGCACGTCGGTGGCGCCCGCGCCGGAAATAAAGGCCTTGCTTCCATACAGCACGTATTCGTCGCCGTCCTTTTCGGCGCGAGTACGCAAGGACGCCGCATCGGACCCGGCGCCCGGCTCGGTCAGGCAATAGGACGCAAGGCGCGTGGCGCTGGCAAGCGCCGGCCCCCAGGCGTCGCGCACCGCCGTCGTGGCGAAGCTGGTCAGCATCCACGTCGCCATGTTGTGGATGCTGATGAAGGCCGCGGTGGAAGGGTCCACGACAGCGAGTTCTTCTAACACGATTGCCGCATCGAGCCGGGTCAGGCCGGAACCGCCAGCCTGTTCATCGGTATAGAGGCCGCAGAAGCCCAATTCGCCGGCCTTGCGAATGGCTTCGCGCGGAAATTCGCTTTGCGCATCCCACTGCGCGGCGAATGGCGCGAGCTCCGCCTGGGCGAAGTCGCGCGCCGCTTCACGGAACGCTTGCTGTTCGTCCGTCAGATCCGGAGGGGCCACCGGCATGGTTTTGGTATCCATGGCGGTGCCCCGTCACTTCAGGTGAATCGTGGTGTTGACGCCCACGTGCAGAGTCTGGTCGTCAAACCAGCGTTGGGTCACCGTCTTGGTTTGCGTATAGAAGCTGATGACCTGCTTGCCATAAGGGCCCAGGTCGCCAAGCTTGGACGCGCGCGAGCCTGTAAATGAAAACAGCGGTACCGGCACGGGAATCGGCACGTTGATACCGACCTGCCCCACGTCGATATCTTCCTGGAAGCGCCGCGCTGCCGCGCCGCTCTGCGTGAAGATGGCAGTGCCGTTGCCGTTCGGGTTGGCGTTGATCAGCTCGATCGCCTCATCCAACGAATGGGCGGAGAGGATCACCAATACCGGGCCGAAGATTTCCTCATCATAGATGCACATGCCTGGCTTGACGTTCGAGAAGATCGTCGGGCCGACGAAGTTGCCTTTTTCATAACCCGGCACGTTTGGTGCGCGGCCGTCCAGTTCCAGCTTTGCGCCTTGCGCAACGCCGGTTTCGATCAATTGTTCAACGCGTTCGCGCGCTGCACAGGAAATCAACGGGCCAACATCGGTGCCCGGCTCCTTGCCTGCGTTGATCTTGAGCGTACGCGCCTTGGCGACCAGCTCCGGTATCCACGACTGCGCTTCGCCCACCAGTACCGCGGTCGAAGCGGCCATGCAGCGTTGGCCGGCGGCGCCGAACGCGGCGCCTGCCAGTGCGTTGAGCGTCTGTTCCTTATTGGCATCCGGCAGCACGACGACGTGGTTCTTCGCGCCCATCATGCACTGCACGCGTTTGCAGGATTGCGATGCGCGGTGATATACGTGCGTGCCAACGCGGGTGGAGCCCACGAAAGACACCGCTTTGATATCGGCGTGATCGCAGATGGCGTTGACCACCTCTTCGCCACCGTGCACCACATTGAGCACACCCTTGGGAATGCCTGCTTCCAGTGCGAGTTCCACCAGGCGCATGGTGACCATCGGGTCCTGTTCCGAAGGCTTGAGCACGAAAGTGTTGCCGGTGGCGATCGCCATTGGGAACATCCACAGCGGAATCATCGCCGGGAAATTGAAAGGCGTAATGCCTGCGCAAACACCAAGCGGCTGCAGCAACGTGTACGTATCCACGCCGGTGGCCACGTTGTTGCCGAGTTCACCCAGTTGCAAGTTGCCGATGGCGGCGGCGTGTTCGACCACTTCCAACCCGCGGAATACGTCGCCTTCCGCGTCGGGCAGGGTCTTGCCTTGCTCCGCGGTGAGCAACGCGGCCAGCTCGCCCAGATTTTCGCGAATCAACTGTTGGTACTTCAGGAAGATGCGTGCGCGCGTACCGATCGGTGTCTTGCGCCAACTCTTGAAGGCGTGTTTGGCGGCGGATACCGCCGCATCGACTTCGTCCTTCGTCGCGAAGGGAACGCGCGCAAGTACCGCTTGCGTAGCCGGATTGACGACATCGTGCCATTGGCTGGTCTTGGACTCGACGAAAGCGCCGTCGATCAGCAGTTTGACTGTCGCGACGTCGGTCGCGATGTTGCTCAGCTTATTCATTTGTGTTGTCTCCGTATCGCTCACCCGCGAGATGGGTGGTACGGAGCACAGACAAGGAGACGCAAGACGGCAGGCAGCCAGATCCTGAATCAGCTCGCCTGGTTGCCCTCCGCAACACTCGGGAACGACGCTCCACGCGTCGACACAGGCCGGTCTCCGGGCTCACGAGCGAAGCCTTCGCTTCACCCCGGCACCTTCCCGCGCCATGCGCAGTGGTTTCATGCCGGGTTTTCTCGCCTACCGTTGCGGGGGCAGCGTCGGCATGAGGTGATGACACCCGTACCGACTTCCCGTTTCACCCTGCACACCTTGAAGGGGCGACAGGACACCTGTGATCCGTCGAGTGTAACCAGGAGATCGTTTCCGGCAAGTTGCAGCGCGGAATAAATGCTCTCGACGGCAAATTTAAGTTAGAAGAAACAAAGGTTTGTGGTGTCTCGTGGAGCGGTGCAAGATGGACAGCTTGGAAAGTTGGCGGCGCACGATCGATTCCCGCTCAGATGGTTGCTCGTGGTGAGGTGCCAGGGGCGGCGAAGAGCGGCCGCCACATCTGTCCAATGCTCAGTGACGCGACACATTAGGAGTTGGCAAATGTCGGCTAATGGCATACGTCTCATTGCCAGTGAGTACCACATCTTGTGGGAAGCCTTGAAACATTATGAAGAGCGACTAGAAAAGCTTTCATCCACGTCGGCAGATGAAGATCAGCAATTGAAGTATGACGAAAAACTTCAAGACATCGACGGGCTGCTCGAGGTCATAAAAATTGCAGCGGAAAATGATTACGAGTTGATGCTCGTTTAAGCCTTCGGCACGTGGACCAAAGTGTCCGGTATCCGGAAATCGAGAAAGATGCCGGAGACTTGCAGCTAAGCACCTGTGAAAACCTGCCTAAGCCCGTGTCGGACTGCAAATTCATTGATGAATTGAGGCAATGCCAGGGGCGCTAATATCCGATGTCTTCGGGTTGCTCCATTTTGGATGCGGGCGCGAACCAACCGAAGCCGGTCAACTAGCGTCGATCATTCCGGCACGTGGCGATCTTTTCGGGATACCTTTTGCTGCACCAGTCGACCCATTGGTTGCGGTCGTCTTTGCGCTGCGCCTCCGTTGCGCCGTTGTAGACAAACTCGAAACTTACCCCAGTGATCTGATTCAGCAGTGCGGACAGCGCGTCGTGCACGACCTTTGGCCCGTAGTGCCGCAAGCCTTCGAACAAGTCTTGGGCGTGATTGGCCAATGCCATCTCCGCGATGGGTAGTGGCCGTTCGTCGCCAAGATGGCCAATCAAATAGGGAGCCGCGTCAGGCCCCAGCGATTCCAGCGCAACAAAGGCGTTTGCCTCCGTTTTTGCGTGAGTCGTTTCGTCAACCAGTGCGTTGACCTTGTGAGCCATGGGGTCCATGGGTGTCGGTGCCGTTGCGCATCCAGTCAATGCGATCGCAAGAAAAAGCAGAGTCGGTGTGCCGATCGTTCCAGTCATTTCCTGTTCCCTTTCCCTTTTCGTGGAGGAAGCCGTTTTTGAAGCGCGCCGCGCGACTCACGCCATCGTCATGGGTTTGCGCACCAACACCGCCGCCAACGCCTCGGCCAGTTGCCGACCGTGCAACGGTTTGCGCAGAAAGCCATCCATACCGGCAGCGCGGGCGCGGGTTTCTTCGTCGCTGCCGGCGCGTGCGGTAATCGCTATCAGCGGCAATGTTTCATTGCCTTCGCGCAAACGCACCAGCCTGGCCCATTGCAGGCCGTCCAGGCCGGGCAGGTCAAGATCGACCAGCGCGGCATCGAAGTTTGAGCGGTCCAGCGATTCCAGCGCGCGCAGTGCGTTGGGTACGTGCTCGACGGTGTGTCCTTGCACTTCCAGCAAGCCGGCGATGACTGCGGCTACCGTGGGGTCGTCTTCCAGCAGCAACAGGTGCCAGCGCGGGCCTTGCTCGCTGGCGGCGGTCGGCGGTGGTTCGACAGCTGCCGTGACGGCATGCAACGGCAGCACGACGTGGAAGGTGCTGCCTGCGCCGGGTGTCGATTCGAGTGTGATGGAGCCTCCCATCAAGGTCGCCAGTTCGCGGCAGATGGCCAGGCCCAGGCCGCTGCCCGAACCGCGTTGCGGGCTGTCCAGTTGCTGATAGCGTTGGAACAGTTTGGCCTGGTCATCCGGCGCAATGCCCGGGCCGGTATCGCTGACGGTAAAGCGCAGTTCGCCGTCGGTGCCGGCCAGCGCCAGCCACACTTCGCCGTGTTCGGTGAACTTCACCGCGTTGCCGCTGAGATTGAGCAGGATCTGCCGGACGCGCACGGCATCGCCAAGCACTTGCGCCGGCACGCTGTCGGCAATGTCCACGCGCAACGCGAGTTTTTTGGCCACGGCCTTGGCGCGCTGCAATTCGCCGACGTCCTGTACCAATGCGCGCGGATCGAACGGAGTGGGCGCCAGTTGCAGGCGACCGGCTTCGATGCGGGCCAGGTCGAGTGCGTCGTTCACCAGGGTGAGCAGCACTTCGCCGGAATTGCGAATGGCCTGCGTGTAGCGTCGCTCGGTGTCGCCGAGCGGACGGCTGAGCAGCAGTTCGGCCATGCCCAGCACGCCGGTCATCGGTGTGCGGATCTCGTGGCCGAGCTGGGCGAGAAACTCGGTCTTGGCCTGGCTGGCGGCGCTGGCCAGGTGGTGTTCCTGGGTGATCAGTTCCAGTCGATGACGTTGCAGCTGACGTCGGCGCATGGCGTGCAGCAGCGCGACGAACAACGCGGTCAGCAATAGCGCATAGGCAAGCCAGGCCCACCAGCGTAGCCATGGCGGGTAATCCACGTGGACGTGCAACGGCCTGGCCAGATCGCCCCATACACCGTCTGGACCGGCGGCTTGCACGTGCAAAGTGAAATCGCCGCCGGGCAATTGCGTGAACGTGCGATCGCCGCGATGGCCGCTGTCGACCCAGCCGCTATCGAGGCCGTCCAGGCGGAAACGATAGATGTTTTGCTCCGGCGCCATGAAGGACAAGGCGCGCGCGACGATGGTGAGGTCGCGGTCGTTCCAGGCCAGTGCCACGCGATCGTCGGCAGGCGACAGTTCGTGCACGCCGCGGTCGTTGCGCACGCTCAAGGCACTCAGCAGCACTTCCGGTCGGCGCTGGTGCGATTGGATGGCCTCCGGCCTAAAGCCGACGATGCCGTTCTTGGAGGGCGCGAAAAGCCAGCCGTTCGGCAAACGTGCGATGGCGTTGCTGCCGAAGTAGGTGTCCACCAAACCGTTTTCCAGGCCGAAGCCGCGCACGCTGCCGTTGGCCGGGTCGTAAAGCCACAAGCCGTTGCGGGTGAACAGCCACGCGCGACCCGCGCCATCCACGCGCAGGCTCATCACGCTATTGATCGTGCGCGGATCGGTCAGTTGATAGTGCGCCACGCGCGTCGCGTGATCGTTCTGCCAGCGGTACACGGACAAGCTGTCGGCTTCGGCCACCCACAGGTCGTCGCCGCGAAAATCGATCGCGCGCACGAAGTGCGGTTCCACCCCGGGCACTAGGCGTATCGGTTGTCCCGGCGCCCAGCGCGCCATGCCCTGGTCGGTGCCCAGCCACAAGGCATGGTCGTGCCAGCGCATGTCGTTGATGGAAGCGTCGGCCAGCTGCGCGTTGGCGAAGGGCAGCAAGGTGCATTGCGTGCTGTCGGCGGGCACGGCGCATACGCCGCTGGAAATCAGCTCCATGTACGCCGTGCCGTTCTCGTCGAACTCCACGTTGTACGTGCCGGCCGGCACGGTGATGGGTTCGAGCTTGCCTTGGTCGTAGCGGTAACTGCCTTCGGCCAGATCGATCCACAAGCGTCCGCGCGCGTCCATCGCCATGCCGTAGATTTCGTGGTGCGTACCGGGCAGGCGGATGACGGCGGGAGTGACGGTTTGCGTCGCGGGATCCAGTTCGTCGATCAGGCCGTCTTCCTGGCCGCCCACCCAGAGTTTGCCGTCCGGTGCGGCGGTTACCGCGAAAAAGGCGCCGGGGCTGAGGCTGGACGGATCGTCCGGACGATGGCTGCTGCGGGTGAAGTCGTTCCAGTCGGGCGACAGATACGCCAGGCCGTTGTCGGTGCCCAGCCACAATCCGCCTTCGCGATCGCGCACCATGCGCAGCACCACTTCGCCGGGTAGCGCGTGAGGCAGCAGCGGGGCGCTGGCAAAGCGGTAGACGCGTCCGTCGCGATCACGCAGCACCAGACCGTTGGGGGTGCCGAGCCAAACGCGTCCGGTATCGTCCAGAGCGATGGACATGACCGGTCCCGGCGACATACCCAAGGGAATGCGGCGGGCGACACCGTCGCGACCCAGGCGGAACAGGCCGCGCACACCGCCGACCAGCAGGCTGTCGCCGTCGCGGACGAGGCTGAATACCTCCAGCGGGTTCACGGATTTGCCGTCTTCGGTTTCGAACGGGACGTGGCGCAGTTGGCCGTCGCGCTCGCGCAGGTCCACCCCGGCTGCGGTGGCGATCCACAGGCGGCCATCCGGTTCGGCCAGCAAGGCGTGCACTTTGTCGCTGGCCAGGCTGCCGGGGTTGGCCGGATCGTGGCGCAGGTGCACGAAATGCTTGCCGTCCAGCACGTGGTCCAGGCCGTGGTCGAAGAAGGCCACCCACAGGCTGCCATCGCGATCCTGGGCCAATGCTTCCACGTGATCGTCGCCCAGGCTGTCCGGCGATTTGTCGTCGTGATGCCAGTGCACGAAGCCGTTATTCGCGGCGTCGTAGCGTGCCAGTCCGTCTTCGCCGCCGGCCCACAGGCGTCCTTGCGTATCCACCAGCAGGGCACGCACCCGGTCGGTGGGGGCGGAATAGGCGTTGCCGACGGTCTTGAACTCCATCCCGTCGTAGCGTGTAAGGGTGGAGCCGCTGGCCACCCACACATAGCCTTCGTGGTCCTGCACCAGTGCGCTGATGGTCGGATCGGGCAGCCCGTCCGCCGTGCCGAAACGGCGAAATTGCGGGGTGGGCGCGGGAAGCGCCGCCGGTGCCGGTGTCGCCACGCTGCCGGCGGAGGCAGGGCTGCCGCCGAGCAGCAACGCCGCAAGCACGATGGCGGTCAGCATGGGCGTTGCGATGGCCGCGTGACCTGGCGCGGCATGGGGGCGGTGGCAGTCACGGTCACTTCACTCGGTCCTGTCCGTTGGGCCTGACGATGATGCCGTGCGCGGCGGCGGTTTGGCACGGTGCCGATCACGGTACCCGAATGGACGTCCAAAAGGGTTAGATCGGGCGCGGCCGCCGACGTGGTTTATCGCAGCGCGAATTCGATCGCCGCCCGCACCGCCGCCGCCTGGGCGTCGTTGCACTGGTCCGGCGTTGCGCGCGGGCTGTCGGGATAGACCTCGGTGGTGGTCTTGTAGCGTGCCTGGGTGATGCCTGCGCACAGGCCCAGTTCCCTGAGCGGATAGTTGATCACACCGCGGGCGACGACTGGCGAGCCGATGATTTCGCCCTTGTCGTCGGCCGGCGCGATGTGCGTGACCTTTTCCACTTCGGCAATCACCGCCTGCTGGAACGCCGGCTGCGGATGCTCGCTGTCGTCCACCAGATAGAAGCCGTCGGGGATTTCGCCCGGTGCATGGTCCACGCCGTCGCGGGCGGCCAGTGCCGGCCGAAACTCGGTTTCGTCGGTATCGGTGGTTTCGTGCAGGTCGATGTGCACCAGCACGCGGTCGCGCAGCGGCGCCACCAGATTCATGAGCGCAGCCGCTTCGGGCGCGGGGCTGTTTTCGCGGAAGGAGCGGTTCGGATCGATGGCGAGCGCGTTCCAGCGATGGATTCGTTCGTAGGCCCAGGGGCTGACGCAGGGCACGACCAGCAGGTTGATCCGGCCGGCATAGGCTTCCGCATCCTCGTCGACAAACTGCAGGGCGCCGTGCACGCCGCTGGTCTCATACCCGTGCACGCCGCCGGTCACCAGCACCCAGGGTAGATCGTCCCGCCAGTGGCGGTTCTTGATCGCAAACAGCGGGTAGGTATCGGGCGCATAGTCCAGGCGGCCGTATTGATCCACGTCAAAGCGCGAGCGCAGGGTGTCGATCACGCTCAGCACATCCTTTTCGTAGCTGCGCTGGCGGGTCTGCTGCTCCAGCCAGGCTGCTTTTTCGGCATCGCCCCAGGGGCGGCCGGGGGTGCCGATCGGATAGTGCGCGGGAGTCGCCATGAGCTTGCTCGCATGCGGGGGAAGGCGAACTTTAGCACCGGGCAGGGCGGGCCTAGGCCTGATGTCGATTTGCCCGTTTATCGTTCGTCGCCTGCAGGTAGGGCGCGTCGAGGGACCGGGTGCACCATCCGGCCCGAGGGGGTAGGCGCGCACCAGCACTCACCTAAAAACGGGACCAGGGAGCCAAGTGATGAAGAAGCCATCTCGTCGTTTCAGCCGGTCGGCCTCGTCGTGCGCATTCACCTTGCTGCTGGTTGGTGCCGCCGCCCCGGCACGGCCGGCGACACCCAGCTATCCGCAAATGGCACCGCTTTCCCAATACCTGATGACGGACCGCGCAGCCGAAATCGCCTTGGCGAAAAGCGCCGCGCCGGCCGCGATTTCCGACCACGCCACCGTGCTGGTGCTCGAGCGCACGGGTTATGTCACGGCGGTAAAAGGCCAGAACGGATTTGTCTGCGCGGTGGAGCGGTCGTGGATGTCGCCCTTCGACGGAACGCTGTTCTGGGATCCGAAACTGCGCGGGCCGATCTGTTTCAATCCGCAGGCGGCCAAGTCGATCCTGCCCATGACCTACAAGAGAACGGAGCTGGTGCTGCATGGGCAAACCAGGGAGCAGATAAAAAAGGACATCGAGGCGGCCATCGCCAGCAAGCAGTTTCCGCCGCTGGAACCGGGAGCGATGTCTTACATGATGTCCAAGCAGGGCTTTCTCGATGACCAGGCCGGCCACTGGATGTCGCACCTGATGTTCTATACGGCCGTCAATGTCGATTGGGGTGCTGACCAATCGGGATCGCCGGTGATGTTGAATCCCCAGTTCAACGGCAAGCCCGAACCGGTGAACGTGTTGATGATACACGTGAGCAAATGGTCCGACGGAAGCGATTCGCAGGAAATGCAATGAAGTTGCAACGTGTCGTCCATTCCGCAGATTCGTAGGCTGGGTCGGCGCACACGGCACGGCAATTGAGCTGCGCAAGCAAAAAAAGCCCGGCCGAAGCCGGGCTTTTTCGTTGTGCCACGCAGTGCGGCTACTGCTGTACTTGCAGTTCGGTGCGACGGTTGCGGGCGCGGCCGGCCGAGGTCTTGTTGGTGTCGATCGGGTCGTCTTCGCCGTGACCGATCGGACCTTCCAAGCGGCTCGGGTCGATGCCGTGCGAAGTCAGGTAGTCGTACACGATCTGCGCACGACGCTCCGACAGGCCCTGGTTGTATTTGGCCGTACCGACGCTGTCGGTGTAGCCGGCCACCGTGACCTTCACCTGCGGATAGCGCTTGAGCGTATCCACCGCCTGATCCAGGATGCCCATCGAATCGGACGCCGGCACGGCCAGGGTCGGTTCGATGTTGTGCTCGCCCTTCTTCGGGCGGTCGAACTTGAAGTTCACGCCCTTCAGGTCGATCACCACCTTCTGCGGGCAGCCATCCGGACCCACGATCGTGCCTTCCGGCAGATCCGGGCACTTGTTGTCGCACAGGTTCACGCCGTTGCGGAACTGCTTGGAGCAGTCAGGTTGCGGCGGCGGTGGTGGCGGCGGCGGAGCTGCCGGAGCCGGAGGCGGACCCAGGCGGAACAGCACCATGAAGTCGACCATCGCATCGCCATAGCCGTTGCGTTGCGGGAAGGTCTTGTCGTCCCAGTCGTAGCGGTATTTCACTTCGCCGCGCAGGTCGACGTTCTGCGTGATCGTCTTGGCGATGCCGACGCCGCCTTCGGCCGCCGGATCGATCTTGCGGTTGAACGAATTGACGTGCTGGCTGGCCATGATGCCGCCGACCAGGTACGGGCGCCAGTCGTTCCAGTCGAGGAAGTAGTAGCGCGCGTCGACGCCCAGGTTGTTGCTGGACCAGCGGCCGCCCTGATCGACATAGCCGCGGAAGCTGCGGCGCGTGCGATCCGCGAAGATGTCGATCGACACGTTCGGCGAGATGAACTTGCCGAATACCAGGCCGTAGTAGATCTGGTTCTTGTTGGTGAGCCGCTTGGAATCGTTGTGGTAGTAGCCCACCGTGGGGCCGATGTACCACCGGTCGTCGAAGGAGGTATTGGTGATATCGCTGCTCGAGCTGTCGGCGGGAGCCGGGGGAGCCGGGGGTGCCGACGTATTGTCTTGCGCATGCACGACACCCGCGCCGCCCAAGGCAAGAGCAATTAGAAAGTACAAACTCCTGTGTTTCATGAGGTGTCTCCTCTTTATGAGATATCGGCGTCTATCCGGGGGAAAGATCAACGCCGCAAGCTTCATGCAGCCGATGCGGCTTTTTTTAAACACCACTAATTTGGCAAGAACCGCCAAGGTCCAGCACATCCCTCCGCACGTCCCGTGTGGGTGAAGTTTTCGAACGTGATTAATGCAACGCCGTATTTGTTTCCCCGCCCCAATTTGTGAGTTGTGGGTTGCGATTTAACGCGGCGTTTATTGTGAACGCCCTCCGTCGGGGGCATGTCTTTGAAGCGTGAAATTGACCTTCACGGTTTGTTGCACAACCGTAGCATTGCGTGTCTAGGCAACTATTGCTTCGCGTTTGCGACGTCCAATGCCGTCAAGTTATTCAACGGCTTGCACGGCTTCGCGGGCGAGTGCTGAAAACCGGCTGCGCAAATTAATATTTAATGAAGCGCGTGCCGGATCGTTGCGTTGAATGTGGTCGCAGCACGCGTGCCGCATCTGCAAGAAAGCGAACGTGGCGAAAGCCGATCCGTATCGGCCGCAGCTTCGTGATGCAGGTCGCCGATTGGCGGCGCATGACCGCCGGCAGCTTCCAAGCGGTCGCGTCCCGAAGATAATGTAGGCGGATCAGGGGCAGGGTGCTTTATGGAACGACGGGAGCAAGCGCGCTCAACGGCTGGCGGCGGGCATGCCGGCGGGCAGGCAACGACGGCTTGGTTGACCATGCCGGACGGGCGGTCTTTGTATCTGCGCGGCTGGCCGAACGCATCGGCGCACGACGCAGTGCTGATCGTGCACGGACTGGGCGAGCACAGCGGGCGCTATGAGCAGCTTGCGCACTGGTTTCTGGCGCGAGGCTACGCGGTGCGCAGCTATGACCAGCGCGGCCACGGGCACTCGCCCGGCCAGCGTGCGGCGCTGCGGCACGGGGACGACCTGCTGCGGGACCTGGCCTTTGTCTACCAGGATTACGCTTCGAGCTTTGGCAAGCTGCCTCTGCTTCTGGGGCACAGCATGGGTGGGTTGGTGGCGCTGCGGACCGTTCTGGACGGCCGCATTCTTCCACCCGCGCTGATTCTTTCGTCGCCCGCGCTGCGCACCTTCGAAGCGCCGTGGCTGCAGCGCCTGGCGGCAGTGCTGGCGCGCGTATTGCCGAACCTGCCCTTGCGCACCGGTTTGTCGCCGGATGGACTTTCGCACGACGCCAAGGTCGTGGAGGACTATCGCAATGATCCGCTTTGCAGCGGTGCGATCACCCCGCGCATGGCGGACTTTCTGTTTCGCGGGGGCGCATCGAGCATTGCCGACGCCTGGCGGCTGACGGTACCGACGCTGTTGCTGGTGGCAGGCAGCGACCGGCTGGTCGACCCTTCCGGCAGCCGCGCCTTCGCCGACGGCGCATGGGCCACGAAGCAATTGACCAGCCGCTTCTTCGATACGCTGTTCCACGAGCTGTTCAACGAGGCGGAGACCGGCCGCCACCAGGTGCTGGCGCAGCTGGGCGAATGGTTGCGGCGTGGCGCTGCGGGCTGACCGAGTACTGCGCTACAACGCTTTGCGATACACCACGAACCCCGATTTGTCCGCGAGTTTGTCGTAGAGCGCCATGGCCGTCGCATTGGTTTCGTGGGTGTGCCAGTAAACGCGAGGGCAACCGGATTCCGTGGCGCGCCGGTACACCGCTTCGATCAGGGCGCGCCCCACGCCTTTGCCGCGGGCGGCTTCGGTGGTGAACAAGTCTTGCAGGTAGCAGACCGGCTCGATCTGGATCGTGCTGCGGTGAAGGAGATAGTGCGCAAGCCCCAGCAACTTGCCGTCGCTCTCGGCGACCAGCGCACGTACCGGCTCATAGGCATCGAAGAATCGCGACCAGGTCATCTTGGTGATGGCGTCCGGCAGCGCTGTCCGGTCCTTTCTTCCGTAGAACGCGTTATAACCGTCCCACAGCGGCTTCCACGCGGCGAAATCCTCGCCGGCAATTTCCCTGATCGTGACTGGATGGTTCATGGGTCTCCTCGAAAGACGGTGTATCGCGAGTCCGTGCGAGTGTACTTTGTGGGGCCGATGAAGAAAGCTCAAATCGATGACGCACGCCCTGCAAAATCTGCTCGCTACTTGCGAAGACCAGCGCTCCCTGCGCGAGCCGGACCAATTGCGCCAGCGCGTCGAGATGCTCGATAGCCTGGAAGACGAGCTGTTCGACGCCACCAATGTCGGCGAGGATCTCCGGCGGCGCGCCACGGCCGTTATCGATGAGCTGGAAGCGATCAACCAGGCGATTTATCGGGACATCCAAAGCGAGATCCGGCGAGGGGAAAACGCGAGCCTATTGAAATGGATGCGCGCCTGCGCCGCGGACGGGCTGCCGCGTGGCGAAGGTTACGACGCGCTGGATGTCTTGCTGAGCGGCGTCTTGCCATTCGAAGCACCTACCGGCAGCATCGCCGCGTTGGCGCCGGACATGGTGTTTTACCAGCCGACACCGGCGCGCCACATCGTCGATGCGATCGAGCGCCTGTCGCTGAATGAGAACGACGTGCTGGTGGATCTCGGCTCGGGACTCGGCCACGTTCCCTTGCTTGCCGCCATTTGCAGCCGGGCGCGTTGCGTGGGCATCGAGGTGGAGCCGGTGTACGTCGCCTGCGCGCAACGATGCGCGCAGGCACTGCAACTTTCCAACGCGAGCTTCCTCCAGCAGAACGTGTGCGCCGGCGACTTTTCCGAAGGCACGGTGTTCTATCTCTATACGCCGTTCACCGGAGATACCCTGCGCGAGGCATTGGACCGCTTGGCGCAGGAGGCGGCGAAGCGATCCATTCGCCTGTGCACGCTGGGCCCGGTTACGTCGGTGATCGCGCGCGAGCCATGGTTGATATCGGCGGACGATCTACGTACCGACCGGGTGGCGGTGTTTGCGAGTGTTCGGAGCAAATGAGCCGCAGGCGATCGCTGCGGCTCTCCCGTGCGCGGTTCGATCAGGGACGCGGTCCGCGTCGAATGCCGCCGAAAATCAGCGAAAGAACGAACAGCACGATAAAGACGATGAACAGGATCTTGGCGATGCCCGCCGCGCTGGCGGCGATGCCGCCGAAGCCGAGGATGGCGGCGATGATGGCGATGACAAAGAATACGGCAGCCCAATAAAGCATGATGATTTCCTGTGCAGTGGAGACGCGCGTAACGGTTCGTCAATGCTTGAGCGGTTTGCCTTTGTGCCGGCTCATGCTCATTTCCCGCTGGAAATCGCTCACTTGCCGCTCTGCCTCGTCGCGCGCCAGGCCGTAGCGTTCCTGCAATCGGCCGGCCAGCATTAGCGCATTGCCTTGGACGACCTTCAGGTCGTCATCGGTCAATTTTCCCCATTGCTTCTTGATCTGACCGCTGAGTTGCTTCCATTGACCGCTGATCGTGTCGTGATTCATGACGTTCACCTCAGTGATTCGATGAAGATGCCGGATGTCGAGCATCTGGCGCCATCGATTCGAACAGGCGAGGTGTAAACAATGTGTTCCAGCGACACCGAGCGGTTAAGCCACGTGAACGGCAGGCGCACCGAGCGTTGCGCCGGCGTGCAAATCAGATGTCCGCATCGTCTTCGTCGCTGGATGGGCCGGGCTGGAATTCCAACAAATCGCCGGGCTGGCATTCGAGATAAGCGCAGATGCGCTCCAGCGTGCCGAAGCGGATGCCGCGCACCTTGCCGGATTTCAGCAGGGACAAGTTCTGTTCGGTGATGCCGACGTGGGCGGCGAGTTCGCGCGATTTGACTTTGCGGCGCGCGAGCATGATGTCCAGGTTCACGATGATCGGCATGGCGGTCAGACGATGAGCTGATTGTCTTCGGCCAGTTGCCTGGCTTCGGCCATGATCCAGGCGATCACGAAGAACAAGGTGCTGATCAGGATCATCCAGATATCCGATCCGTCCATGCTGATCGACACCGAGGCGAGATGATTCAGACCCATCCAGCGTGAAACGGCCAGTTCGATGGGTGGCAGCAAACAGCCGGCGACGGTGCCAAGCAGCAGCGTAAACGCGAACGCGCGCAAATGGCCGGTGGCCGTCGCGCTGAAAAACTCGCCGCGTTCGAACAGGTGCATCAGCCGCACCAATCGATACAGTCCGTACAGATAGATCAGCGAAAGCAGCGCGGTATCGATCAGCGCCAGCCGCGGATGGCTGCCCAACTGGGCGGTGGCGTCCAACTGCACGGCGCTCAAGGTATCGGGATGGTGGGTCAAGCCGCGCCAGGCCAGCAAGGCGTTGGCGAGCACGACAAACGACATGGTGGCAAGCACCGCGTAGCGCAGCCAGCGCGCTTTGCGGCTCACCCTAGCACAGACATTATTCATCGTAAAGTAGACAAAGTTTATTGTTAAACAATAAACTTTTCTCCTAAAGTGGGATGCTCGCCACGATGTCCGAGGTGCTCATGATTTGCAAGGTTTCCTGCCTGGGTCTGGCCCTGGCGCTGGTCGGCGTTGTACCGATGCGTGCTCATGCCGAAACCGCGGCACCGACGCCGCAGTCGCTTTTTGCGGCGATGAAGGCCGCTTCGGGCGGCGTTCGCTGGGACGGTGCCGGCGAACTGGAGCAGCGCTTCGCCATTGAGCAGGGCGGGCAAACCGGAACCTGCACGCAGTACCAGGATCTGCACAGCGGACGGAACGCTTCGTATTGCTCGTTGGGCGAGGTGCCGAATGCACAGGGATATGACGGCGCCAACGCCTGGTTCATGGACGAAAAATCCATGGTATCGCTGCGCCAGTCCGTCCAGGCGAATCACGAGTCGGCCACCGATGCATACCTCGCACGCAACGGCTGGTTCCAGCCTGCGTCGACCGATCCGGCGCAGATGCGTTACGTCGGCCAACAAAAGGAAGCGGGTGGCATCTACGATGTCGTGCAGGTCATTCCCAAGGGCGGCATGGCGTTCGACGCCTGGATCGATGCGCGCAGCCACTTGCTTGAACGAGTCGTCGAAGATACCGACGATGGCGGCAAGCAGATCACCTGGTATTCCGACTATCAGCCCGTCGATGGTGTGCTCATCGCCTACACCCAGCGTCAAGGCAATGGCGATGCGCAGTACGACACGAGCATGCGCCTGCAACACGTCTCCCTGCACGCGACGGCGGACGATGCGCACTTCGCGATACCGTCGTCGCACGTGCACGATGCACACATCGAAGGCGGCGCATCTTCCGCCACCGTACCGTTTACCTCTTATGCCGGGCTGATCCTGGTGCAGATATCCATCAACGGCGGGAAACCGCTGCCCTTCATCCTGGATACCGGCGGCCTGAATCTGCTAACCCCGGAAGCAGCACACCGGTTGGGTCTGGCGGGTGCCGGCCATCAGGCCATCGGGGGCGTGGGTGCGGATACGCAGTCAATGCAAACGGCGCGGGTGAAAAGCTACCGCGTTGGGGACGTGGTCATGCAAGACCAGCAATTTCTGATCGTCGACCTGCCTCGCCTGCTCACCGATCGCGGTGCGCGCGAGCCCATCGCAGGCATCATCGGGTATGAGTTGCTGCGCCGATTCGCCACGCGCATCGATTACGACCGCAACCTGCTGACGCTAACGCCGGTGTCTGCATTCCGTGGCGTGACTAGTGCAAGCGCAGTGCCGATCGTGTTCGACGACAGAACCCCGCAGCTGGTTGCTCGCGTGAACGGAGCGCCCGGCACCTTCAACCTGGATACCGGCGACGCCAGCGAACTCACCGTGTTCGAGCCCTTCGCCAAAGCACACGGCATCAAGCCGAGCGGCAACACCATGGCCAGCCAGGCCCGTGGTGCGGGCGGCAAGATCAGCCTGACCGCAGCTCACGTCGATAGCCTGTCGATCGGTCCCTTCACCGTCGTTCGTCCGCTCACCGCGTTCACCGCTCCGGCCAAGGGCGGCTTCGCTTCTACGTTGCTGGCCGGCAATATCGGCCACGGCATCCTGTCGCGCTTCATCGTGACGCTCGACTACGAGCATCGCCAGCTTTATTTGCAGCAAGGGCAGCATTTTGCGCAAGAGTCGCCGCACAGCCGTACAGGTGTCGGCTTGGATCGCACGGAGCACGATGCCTTGGCGGTGGCGACGATCGCACCTGGATCGCCCGGCCATCAGGTCGGATTGCGCGTCGGCGACCGCGTAGTTGCCCTCGACGGCGTGCCCGTTGCGCAGATGGGGCTGGACGACATTCAACGCGTCATGCAGCAGCCGGACGGCACGCATCTGCCGATCAGCGTCGTGCGACAGGGGAAAGTCGGCGTCTACACATTGATATTGCGAGATCCCCTGCAATGAGCGCGAAACCCCGCGCCAGCCGCGATACGTGGCTGCTCGGCGACGATGGCCGGCACGGGGTCGCTTTCAAATCATCAATGCTGGGTACCCTTGCTCAATTTGTTCTCGAACTCGCGAACCTGTTTTTCAGCTTCGGAGTGGCTGATGCCATAAACCTTCTCGACCCTGTTGGTGAGGTATTCCATGCTGCCCTCTTTGGCCTGCAGGTCGGCTTCGGTGAGTTTTCCCCAGTGCTGCTTGATGTTCGGGGCGAGCTCTTTCCACTGGCTCCTGATCGTGTCTTGATTCATGACGTCACCTCTTCAGCTTGAAGGAATGCGCTTGCACGAAATGCGTGTAGCGCAATTTCCAATTCCATCACTTGAAGCGTAAATCCTGCGTGCCTGCGACGTGTAGAGAGGTCGCGTGCGTTGATCTCGCTGAATCGCGCGCATGCGTCGCGAGCCGCGTTTCGGCGGCTCGCGACGATTTCAGCACGTGATTTTTATTATGGATGCGTGCAGGGCACGATTAATGCGTCGTCGCGGGATTTTGTGCCGCGCTCGGCGCGCCTTCGGAGGGAAGGTCGCCGATCATGCGCGTGGCGAGGCCGTCGTAGTCGTAATTGAAGTGATGGTCGCCCGGCATTTCGTAGACCTTTACCCACTTCGGCAGCTTGGGATCGTCGCAAACGGTGTCGTCGCCGTCTTCCTTGCCGTAGTAGCAGATCAGCGGCGGCTTATTGTCGAGCGCGACGATCGGCGGCAGCGCAGGGTAGTGCGGCACCGGATTGATCCACTGCATGACTTGCTTGATGTGCGTCTTGAGCCAGTTCTCGCGCGCCGTGATGTAGCCTTCCAGCTCGACCTCGAAATTCACGTCCTGGCTGGGCGAGAGCAGCACCATCTGCACGATGCGTGCGCGATTGGCAGGGCTCAGCTTGTCGACGATGGTGGGCAGCACGTCGGCACCGAACGAAAAGCCGATCAGCCACACTTTCTGCTTGTGCCATTGCGTGGTGTATTGGGTGATCAGGGCGTCGAGTTCTTGCGCGGACTGCTCCGGCGAGCGGTTGCGCCAGTAGTAATCCAGGCAGCTCACCCCGAGCACCGGCACGCCGCGCGCGACCAGCCGCTTGCCCATTTCCTTGTCGAGGTCGCGCCAGCCGCCGTCGCCCGAATAGAACACGGCAAGAACGTCGTCGTGACCGGCGGGCGCCGCCACCTCGGGCATCAGCTTGACCGTGGCCTGATCGAGGCTGGGGTGGGGAAAGGGCTTCCAGATGACGAGGGCGGCAATGATCGCCAGGACGATCACGATCGCGGTGACGCGAAATTTCATCGGCGCACAACTCCGGTAAGGCCGCCCGAAATCAGGCTGGCGACATTGGTGAGCACCATGGGCAGGGCGATGCCGCCGGGTACCGCCACGTAACGCGGCTCCCACTCGGGATCGAACTTGTCTTTATAGCGGTGCAGGCCCTGGAAATTATAGAAGCGTTCGCCGCGGCCGAAGACCAGCGCGCCGAAACGATTCCACAGCGGCGCCTGGCGCCGGCTCTGCAGCCCCGACAGCGGCGCCATGCCGAGATTGAACCAGCGATAGCCTTGGGCCTTGGCCCACACCATCAGTTCCACGAACAGGTAATCCATCAGTCCGGCAGGACCGTCCGGCAATTGCCGCATCAGGTCCACCGAGGCTTCTTCCATGCTTTCGCACAGGAACATGTTGGCGAAGGCGATCGGCTTGTCGTTTTGCCACACCACCGCCATCGGCGTGCGCGACAGGTAGCGCTCGTCGAAGGCACCCAGCGAAAAGCCCTTTTCGCGCACGCGCTTGTCGCGCAGCCACGCGTCGGAGACCGTCTTGAGCTGCGGCAGCAGCGCGGGGACATCGGCAGTCGGCACGATTTCCAGGCGCAGGCCTTCGCGGCTCAGCTTGTTGACGGTGCCGCGCAAGGTCTTCTTCGATTTGCCGTCCAGATTGAACTGGTCCAGTTTTACGCGCGCTTCCTCGCCGATCTTCAGCAGGCTCATGCCCACTTCCAGATAGAGATCCAGGTCGGCCGGAGCCACCTGATAGAACACTGGCCAGCCGCCGCCGCGTTCGCAGCGTTCGCGAAAGGTCCACACCAGTTCCTGCCGTGCGCGATCGTCGTGACCCACCGGATCGCCCATCGCCACCCAGCTGCGGCCCTCGATGCCGTACATGATGAAGGCTTTGCCTTCCTGGTCGAACAGCAGGCTTTTGTCGCCCATCAGAGCCAGATGGGCCTGGGCGGAGTGGTAATGCTTGATCAACGGCAACGCGCGCGTCAGCTCGGCTTCGTCCGGCAAGGTGGGGCGCGAGCGCGCCGAGCGGATCAGCGTGATGAGCGCAAACAGCAGCGCCACGCCGGTGGCGCCGACCAGTGCACGCAGCGCGCGCGGCGCGTTACCGCGATAGAAACTGAACTGCCACCACAGGTCGCTGCTGTACTCCACGTGCTGGTAGCTGAAAAACACCAGCCACACCGTGCAGCCCAGCACCGTGGCGCAAGCCAGCAGCCAGCCGAACGAGAACGTGACTTCGAACAGCGAGGCACGCCGATAGAACAGCCGATGCGCCGGCGCCAGTGCGACGGCCAGCAAGATCAGCAACAGGGCTTCTTCATAGTCGATGCCCTTGAGCAACTGTGCCACGGCGCCGGCAACCAGCAACACCAAGGTGAGCCAGTACGCGGCATCGAGCCTGCGCTGCAGGCCGCGGGCGAGAATCAGCAGCGACATGCCGATCACGCTGCTGAGGAAATGCGACACCTCCAGCACCGGCAGCGGCAACAGGTCGCTGAGCAGTTCCAGGCGTCCGGGCAACACCGCCGTGGCGCCGGAGAACAGCAGCACCGCGCCCGATACCAGGGTGAGTCCGGCGAAGAACGGTGGCAGGATGCCGTTGAACCACGGCGAGAGCAGCGCCGCCCGGCGCAATCCGCGCGCTTCGCGAATCACCACCGCCACGGTCGCCGCGCACAAAGGCAACAGGTAATACACGCCGCGATACGCGGCCAGCGCGCCGAGGATCGGTGCCGACAGCGTGTGATTGCCGGTGGCGCCGAAGCCCGCCAGCATCACCGCTTCGAACACGCCCAATCCGCCCGGCACGTGGCTGATCAGACCGGCGATTTGCGCCAGCGCGAAGATCGCCAGGAACGAGCCGAAATGCAGCACCATCGCATCGGGCATCAGTGCGTAAAGCACGGCGGCGGCCAGGCCCCAATCCAGCGCGCCGACGAAGATTTGGCGCAGCCCCACTTCAATCGGCGGCAAGCGCAGCGCCCAGCGCCACACGCGGATCGGCCGCCTCCACAAAGCGCCGCCGAGCAGCCACAGCGCAGGGATAGCGCACAGCAACGCGCCCAGCAGCACGCGCGCCGAAGCCAGCGGCAAGGTATGCGGCAGCGGCACCAGCAGCAGGGTCGTGCCGGTGATGGCAAGCAGGCCGAGCCAGAAACTGATCGTGCAGAACAGCACGACCTTGGCTACTTCCATCGTCGACAGGCCGGCCTGGATATAGAAGCGGTAGCGGATCGAGCCGGACACCAGCATGGCCATGCCCAACGTATTGCTGAAGGCGTAGCTGATGAAGGAAATCAGCGCCACGCGCGGCCGCGGCAGCTTGCGGCCGATCGAGTCGAGTGCGAACAGATCGTAGAGCGGCATCACCGCATAGCCGAGCGCGGTCAACACGATGGCCTGCCCGATACGGCCACGACGCAGGCGATGCATGTATTCGCCGACCTGGTGATAGCTCACCTCGCCGGCCAACCGGTACAGCGCCCACAGGGCCAGGCACAGCATCAGCACCGACAGGGTCGGTCCGCCGAATCGGCGCAGCCACACCGGGCCCTGCCGGTTCAGGGCATCTTCCTGGCTAAGGACTTCGGCCCCGCCTTGTTGCTCCACGCTACGACTCTCTCGATTCCCCAGCATTAAGGCGACACTTATCACGTATCGCCGTCGTCACCAGTCCTGTCTGTTCGCAGGCCGCAGGGCCGTCGGCGAAGGCAGACTGGCTGTCTGTCGAGACGACGGCCCTGCGGCCTGCGGACAGACAGGACTGGCCCAACTGCTGATTTTAGGTGATGGGGTGATGTCTGGAAGGCCCACAGGGTGTGCCGCGCGGCTTGAAAAGGCGACGGCCTTCCCTGCGCCGCGCGACACACCCTGTGGGCCTTCCAGACATCATGACGACGGTGATACGTGATAAGCGTCGCCTTAAGATGTTGCCACATCAAGCATGTCAGGCAATAACTTGCGCCGGATTGCTCCGGCGCAGATGCCCTGTACGCGACGTGCATCGGCAGACTTTCTACACAGCAAAAGGGGCGCCCCACGGGGCGCCCCGCAATACATCAGGTTGGCGAGGCTCAGCCCTTCTTGACCTCGAAGGACTTGCTCTGCACTTCCTTGCCGTCGAGCGAGATGTCCACCTTGTACTTGCCTTCCGGCCACAGGTTCGGGTTCTGCACGCGGAAGGTGGTGGTGGCCGGGCCGTCGGCGGTGATCGACTGGCTGGTGCTGGTGACCAACTGGCCGTTGCCTTCGAGGTAGCTCCACTTGGCGCTGAGGGTGGCGCCGGCGGTCGTGCCAGTGGTGTCCACGCTCACGTAGATGGTCTTCTGGCTGGGCGAGAAGCTGGTGATTTCCTTGCGCACCTTGTGGTCGGGATTGACCGCGTCGCCCAGCGTGATGCCGCTGACCTGGAAGCCATTGTCGGCAGCCGGTGCGGCAGCGGCAGGCGCGGCGGCCGTGGTGCTTGCATGTGCCGGAGCCGCGGCGGTGCTCGTCGGCGCGGGTGCCGGCGCTGCGGTGCTGGCCGGGGCCGGCTTGGCTGCGGTGCTGGCGGCGGTCGGAGCGGCTGCCGTGCTCGGCGAAGCGGGCTGGTTCGCAGCCTGTTGCTCGTTCTTGCCGCAGGCGCTGAGCGCCAGCAGGCCGGCAAACGTGACGCTGTACAGGGCGGCGGAACGTGCGGAGAGTTTCATGTGCGGAATTCCGAAAAATAGGGAGCAGGAGAACCGGAGGCCGACGGATTCGGACCAGTGGGCAAGGCTAGCGCCACCGATCTGAAGTGCCGATGACCAGGGCGGCAGAGTGTAACCGACCGCCCGGCAAAGGCGAGGCGTCGGCCGGCCGGTGCGGAAAGCGAAGAGATGTGACGTGGTGCAGGTTTTTAGGCGATGCGCCGCTTCACTGCCGCGCGCCGCGGATATTGTCCGGCGACTGTGCATCGGTGCTGCGGAAGGGATTGATGTCCAGCCCGCCGCGGCGCGTGTAGCGTGCGTAGACGCTCAGCCGTTCCGGCGCACAGTGTTTCATCACGTCCACGAAGATGCGCTCGACGCATTGCTCGTGGAATTCGTTGTGCGTGCGGAACGAGACCAGATAGCGCAGCAATCCCTCGCGATCGATGGGTGCGCCACGGTAACGGATCTGCACGCTGCCCCAGTCCGGCTGCCCGGTGACCGGGCAGTTGGAGCGCAACAGGTCGGAAACCAGGGTTTCCTCCACTACGTTGCCGGCCGTGTCGGCGCGCAGGTAATCGGCCTTGGGCGGGCCGTAGTCGTCGATGGCAATCGGCAGGGCATCGATCAGCTCGCCTTCCAGGTCGGCGAAGGCATGCATGGCTGCCCGCGGTTCGCGGATGTGCACCAGCACCGGCGCGCCGGCGGCGCGGGACAGATCCTGTTGCAGCAATGCACTCAATGCCGCGGCACTGGCCAAGGGTTCCTGCGCGAAGCCGTTGAGATAAAGCTTGAACGACTTCGACTCGATGATGTTCGGCGAGTGGGCCGGTACGTGGAATTCCGCCACGGCAGCCACCGGCTTGCCGCGCATGTCCAGCCAGGACAGCTCGTAGGCGTTCCAGATGTCCACGCCGCGAAAAGGCAGCGGTTCCTGCACGCCGATCTCGTCGCGCTTGCCCTGGCGCGGAATCGGGAACAGCAGGGTCGGATCGTAGCGATCGGCGTAGACGGTGTGCTTGCCGAGCGGGGAGTGTTCGGGGGAAGTCATCGGTCTATTTTAATGGGGAAGCGCCTTCCTTGGCGCTTTCGATCCGATGAACCCCGTTTGATCCGGCGCAGCCCCGATTACTTGTTGACGTGCGACATGCCCATCGCGGTATAGCGCTCTCCGGCCACCGCTTCCAGCGGAAAGATGCGTTCGATCGCAGCCAGGTCGTCCTGGCTCAGCTCGACGTCCAGCGCACCGAGGTTTTCGTCCAGGCGCGAACGGCGCTTGGTGCCGGGGATCGGCACGATATCCGTGCCCTGCGCCAGCACCCAGGCCAGGGCCAGTTGCGCCGGCGTGCAGCCCTTCTCCTGGGCCATCGTCTCCACCTGCTTCACCAATTGCAGATTGCGGGCGAAGTTCTCGCCGACGAAACGCGGGCTGGTGCGGCGGTAGTCGTCCTGGTCAAAGTCTTCCGGACGGGTGATGGCGCCGGTGAGGAAGCCGCGGCCCAGCGGCGAATAAGCCACCAGTGCGATGCCGAGCTGGCGGCACAGGGCGAGCGTGCCGTTCTCTTGCGGATCGCGTGTCCACAGCGACAGCTCGCTCTGCAGGGCGGTGATCCGATGCACCTTGCTGGCGCGCTCGATGCTCGGTGCGGAAGCTTCGGAAAGGCCCAGGTAACGCACCTTGCCGGCAGCAACCAGCTCGGCCATCGCGCCCACCGTTTCCTCGATCGGCACATTCGGGTCCACCCGATGCTGGTAATAAAGGTCGATGTGATCCACGCCCAGCCGCTTCAGGCTGCCGTCGCAGCTGGCGCGCACGTATTCCGGACGGCCGCTGATGCCGCGGCTGGCCGGGTCGCTGGGGTCGCGCACGATGCCGAACTTGGTGGACAGGAAAACCTGGTCGCGGCGCCCCTTGAGCGCCTTGCCTACCAGCTCCTCGTTGATGAAGGGGCCGTAGACGTCGGCGGTATCGAGCAGGTTGAGGCCACGGTCGAGCGCGTGATGGATGGTGGCGATGGATTCGGCATCGTCGCGCGAGCCGTAGAACTCGCTCATGCCCATGCAGCCGAGGCCGAGGGCGGAAACGACGGGACCATTCTTGCCGAGTGTGCGTGTCTGCATGAGGAGATCTCTTGCCGGGGTGGAGGATGGCGCATCTTCGGCTGCTGCGCGACTTAGATAAATACTCAATAATTGGTATCACTATTCCATTTGGATAAACAATCCATGGACCGCCTCGATGCCATGCGCCTGTTCACCCGGATCGCCGAACTGGGCAGCTTCACGGCCGCGGCCGACGATCTGAACCTGCCGCGCGCCACCGTCACCCACACCATCAAGCGGTTGGAATCGCGGCTCGGTGCGCAACTGCTGCAGCGAACCACCCGCCGCGTGCGCACCACCCGCGATGGCGAGGCGTACTACAGCCATTGCGTGCGCCTGCTGGCGGAAATGGACGCGGTCGAAGCGGATTTTCGCGAAGCCGCCGTGCAGCCGCGCGGGCGGCTGCGCATCGACGTGCCGGCGCACGTGGCGCGGCAGTGGCTGATTCCCGCATTGCCGGCATTCTTTGCACGCTACCCCGCGCTGGAACTGGATATCGGCACCGGCGACCGTTTCGTCGATCTGCTGCGTGAGGGCGTGGATTGCGTATTGCGCGTGGGCAAATTGCCCGACTCGAACCTGGTGGGCAGAAGAGTCGGCACGCTGCAGCAAATGACCGTGGCCAGTGCGGGCTACGTGCGCAAGCAAGGCATGCCGCAAACCTTGGCGGAACTGCAGAACGGCCACTACGCGGTGAACTGGGCTTCGCCCACTACCCATCGCAGCGAACCGCTGGAATTCATGGTGGGGCGCAAGCGGCGCGAGATCGCCATGCCGGGACACGTCACGGTGAGTGGTGTGGAGGCTTATCTGGCCTCGTGCGAAGCGGGGCTGGGATTGGCGCAGTTTCCGGTCTATCGCGTGGCCGATGCCATGGCCAATGGAACGCTGAGGGAGATTTTGCCGGCGACACCGCCGCCGTCGCTGCCGGTGACGGTGCTGTATCCGTCGCACCGGCAGATGCCGGCGCGGCTGAGAGTGTTCGTGGATTGGATGGTGGCGCTGATAAGCAAGCAGCTCTGACAACGCGGCACAGGGTCTCAGGCCGGGTCAGCGGTGGCGATGAGCATCAACCTCGCGCAACCCCGTGCCTCGCCAGTTCCGTCCCCATCGTCTCGCGCGTCAGCGGTGCGCCGGCGGCAGCCAATACGTCACGCTGCTGCGTATGCGGAATGCGCAGCAGGCAATCTTCGAACCGTGCCAGTTTCTGAAATGCCGGCAAGCCTTGCAGGCGTTCCACAAAGGCTGCAACGCGCGGCCACTTCTGTGCGTCCACGGTGTAGCGCACGAACGCCGCCGTGCGGAAATAGCAGGCGATGCTGATGTCGGCGATCGACAGTTCGCCGAAGATGAATCCGTCGGAAGGCAACTGCGTTTCCAGATAATCCAGTGCCGACGGTATCTCCACTTCGCGTGCCCGTTGCACGATGCCTTCGTCGGTGGCTTCGCCGAACAGGTAGCGGCGTATCGCCAGCTGATAGAAAAGCCGCCACACCAGCACGTCGGCCAGTCGGGTATCGGCGTATTCCTCCAGCCAGCGCGCCTTGGCGCGGCAGACGATGTCGGCGGGGTACAGGGAAGGCGTCGGGTACTTGTCTTCCAGGTACTGGCAGATCACCGAAGAATCGTTGAGCACCAGGTCGCCGTCGATCAGCACCGGAACGCGGCGCAAGGGGCTCAGGCGGCTGAATTGGTCATTGCCGACGAACGGCGGAATGGGATCGATCACGTAGTCCAGTCGTTTCAGCTCCAGGCACACCAGGACTTTGCGAACGTAAGGCGAGATATAACTGCCGATGATGGTGACGGGACGGGACATGATCGACCTCAAGCCGCTGGCAGCGCGGCAACCGGGGTGGGAGAACCGTTCGAATCCAGCGCGATCATCACGAAGCGGCCGGTGGTGCAGACGCGGCGGTCACCGGTGAGCGGGTCTTCCGCGGTCATCTCCACTTCCACCTTCATCGAGCTGTGGCCGGTGCCGACGATGCGCGCCACCAGTTCCACCAGTTGCCCTTTGCCCACGGGGACGCGGAAGTTCACTTCCTCCGAGCGGGCGGTGACCACCGTGCGGCGTGCGTGGCGCGAAGCGACGATGAAGGCGGCTTTGTCCATCCAGGCCAGCGCCTGTCCGCCGAACAGGGTGCCCAGGTGGTTGGTGTGGTCGGGGAAGACCATTTCCAGCAGGCGGGCTTCGGGCAATGCGGTACTCATGGTGATCCGGGTGGGGCGGGGAGGGTGCACAACAATAAGACGGCAACGAATTTAGCGCCACGGACCGCATGCGTACGGGCGCATTCTTGAGTACCTTTGGCAGGGGTGGCCGGTCTCCGCCGGGGTTACGATCAAAGGTTGGGGGACGGTCGCGACAATAGCGATCCGGTTTTATCGGCAAGTACAGATTCGGGAGCAAGCATGCGTTCGACAATCGGCATGTCGCGCCTTTATGGCGCGGTGGTAGGTGGACTGCTGGCGATGGCCGCCAGCCCTGGCAGCGCGATGGCCGATGGCCGTGCCCTGACCGCGCAGGATTACGCGCAGGCTGAGCGCTACATGGCGTACAACACCATGCCGCTGGTGGACCACGCGGTGTCTACGGTGCATTGGCTGGACGGCACGCATTTCTGGTACGTCGATCACGACGCCAGCGGCGACCACTATCTGCAGGGGGACGCCGCCAAGGGCGGCACCACGCCGTTGTTCGACCAGGCCAAGCTCGCCGCGGCGTTGACCAAGGCCGGTGCAAAGTCGATCGATGCGAACAAATTGCGCGTCACCGATTACCGCGTAATGTCCGATGGACGCGATCAGATCGAAGTGGGACAAAAATCGTATTTGTGCGATCTGAAGACGGCCGGCGAATGCGCGGCGGTGAAGAGCGGCAAAGAGCCGGGCGTGCTGTCGCCCGACCGCAAGCAGGAAGCCTTCATCCGTCACTGGAACCTGTGGGTGCGCGACGTGGCCACCGGCAAGGAAACCCAGCTCACCACCGACGGCGTGGAGAATTTCGGTTACGCCACCGACAACGCCGGCTGGAAGCACACCGACAACGCCATCCTGGAATGGTCGCCCGATTCCAAGCGCATCGCCACCTTCCAGCAGGACCAGCGCCAGGACGGCGACATGTACCTGGTCACCACCAAGGTGGGCCACCCCGAATTGCAGGCGTGGAAATATCCGCTGCCGGGCGACCAGCACGTCACCATGATCGAACGCGTGGTGATCGACGTGCCGACCCGCAGGATAGTGCGCCTGAAAACCCCGCCCGATCAGCATCGCTCCACCTTGTGCGACGACGTCAGCTGCGGCGACAACGGCGGCTGGGATGACGTGAAGTGGGCGCCGGACAGCAAGACGCTCGCCTTCGTGTCCACCTCGCGCGATCACAAGCACGAAACCTTCCGCATCGCCGACGCGAATACCGGCGCGGTGCGCACCGTCTTCCACGAAGATGCGCCCACTTATTTCGAGAGCGGTAATGGCTCGGTCAACTGGCGTTACCTGCCGGGCAGCAAGGAAGCGGTCTGGTAC
Organism: Dyella mobilis; assembly: GCF_016904945.1. Taxonomy (GTDB): domain Bacteria; phylum Pseudomonadota; class Gammaproteobacteria; order Xanthomonadales; family Rhodanobacteraceae; genus Dyella_B; species Dyella_B mobilis. Next base: position 29,951 of record NZ_JADIKF010000029.1, on the reverse strand, counting down.
AGCGAGCGCAGCAACTGGGGCAATCTGTATCTCTACGACCTCGACAACGGACAGCTCAAGCACGCCATCACCACCGGCGACGGCAATGTCACCGAGATCGTGAAGATCGACCCCGCCACGCGCACCGTGTGGTTCCGCGCCGTGGGACGCGCGTCCGGCGTCAATCCGTACTACCAGCAATTCTGGAAGGTGAGCCTGGATGGCGGGCAGCCAGTGCTGCTGACGCCGGAACCGGCCGACCACCTGATCAGCATGTCCGACGACGGCAAATACTTCGTCGACAGCTACTCGACCACCAGCACGCCGCCGGTTGCCGTGTTACGCGATGCGAATGACGGCCGTGTCGTCAGCACTGTGGCCAAGGCCGACATCACGCGCCTGCTGGCGACGGGCTGGCAGCCGCCGGAACAGTTCACGGTGAAGGCACGCGACGGCAAGACCGATCTGTACGGCCTGATGTTCAAGCCGACACATTTCGATCCGCAGAAGAAATATCCGATCGTCGACTACGTGTATCCGGGTCCGCAAACCGGTTCGGTCGACAGCTTCGCCTTCCGGCCTTCGCACTACGACAACCAGTCCCTGGCCGAACTCGGTTTCGTGGTGGTGGCGCTCAACGGCATGGGCACGCCGTGGCGCTCCAAGGCGTTCCACGATACGTGGTACGGCAACATGGGCGACAACACGCTGCCGGACCAGGTGACGGCCATCAAGCAACTCGGCCAGCGCTATCCGTGGATCGACCTGGATCGCGTCGGCGTCTGGGGGCATTCGGGCGGCGGCAACACCACGGCCGATGCCATGTTCCGCTATCCGGACTTCTTCAAGGTCGGCTGGGCCGAAAGCGGCAATCACGACAACCGCGAATACGAGGACGACTGGGGCGAGAAATACCAGGGCCTGCTGGTCGGCAACAATTACGACAACCAGGCGAACCAGCTCATTGCCAAGAATCTCAAGGGCAAGCTGATGCTGGTGCACGGTTCGATCGACGACAACGTACCGCCCTATAGCACGCTGCTGGTGGTCGATGCCCTGATCAAGGCGAACAAGGACTTCGACATGCTGTTGCTGCCCAACGAGCATCACGGCTATGCCGACGACTCGCCGTACGTGACGCGCCGCCGCTGGGATTACTTCGTGCGCAACCTTGCCGGCGATACGCCGCCGAAGGATTACGCACTCAAGCCCTGGCCCTGGCGCTAAACGTGCGCCGATGGCGAGCAGCGTTGACGGGCCTGCTGCTCGCCATGGCGGTGCCTGCGGGTGCCGCCGATAAGGCGCCCACGATCGCCGATTCGTTTACGCTGTTCTGGTCTGCTGCGCAGGGGCAATCCTTTGCGCAGCAACTCGATGCCTGGGATCGCTACGTGGAAGCCCCGCGTCGCGACCTGTATGCCTCCGTCGCGTGGGAAACGCGGCGGCATCCCGACTGGGAGGCGCGCAAGCAGCGTTACCTGCGTGCGCGCTTTGCCGACTATCCGGCGCTGGCGCCGTCCATTCGCAGCGAAGATGCGGCATTGCGCGACACGCTCGCCCGACAGGTTCCGCGTTTTTGCCGTCTGTTTCCTGATGCCGGTACGCACCCGCCGGTGTACGAGCTGCTGGCGCCGAACTTCGATGCCAAAAGCGGCGTGCTTGCCGATGGCAGGCCGGTACTGGTTTTTGCGGTGGATTCGCTGCTGCTGGAAAAGGCCGATCTGGACATCGTGGTTCCGCACGAGCTTTTTCATCTTTATCACGCGCAACACGCCGGCTTTCGCAACGACGGCGTGATGCCCGGCGTTGCACTGACGGTGCCGTTGTTCGAAGAGGGGCTGGCAACGTACGTGAGCGGCGAGTTGTCGCCTGCGCATGGGGATGGCGAACTGCTGCTGCAAGCCGATCTGGGCGACATTCCGGCCAGCCGGCTGGGAGAGATTGCGCAGCGGTTTCTTGCCGATGCACGGTTCAAGGCCATCGATACCAAGCATCCCGACGCTTTCAGCAAGTGGTTCAACGCAGCCGCGGTCCCTTATCAGCAAGACTTGCCCAATCGCAGCGGCTACTGGCTGGGCCTGCAGGTGATCCGTCACTTGCGCCGCACTTACTCTCTGGCCCAGATTGCCGCCTGGACACCCGCGCAAGCAGATGCCCAGGTGATGTCGGCGCTGCGCGAACTCGGCCAGGGTCGCTGAGGCGTCAGCCGGAGCGCGTCGCCGTCACCGGCGGCACGGCTGCCGCACGCACCGCCGGGCCGAGTACGGCCAGTTGGCCGAGCATGCACAACGCGGCGGCGCCGATCATCAGGTAGATCGGCGGAAGCCGCGCCTGCTCGTCGTGCACCATCAACAAGGCATTGAGTGCATAGGTCAGCAACGAACCCACGGCGACGCCGCAGCCGACAATCAACAGGTTTTCGCCGAGAAAATAACGCAGGATGTCGCCGCGGGTAGCGCCCACTGCGCGGCGGATGCCGATCGAGCGCCGGCGCTGTTGCACCCAGAAGTTGACGAGTCCGGCGATGCCGATGGCGGTCACGGCGAGCAGTCCGAGTGCAGCGGCCAGCAAGAGGCCGATCATGGTGCGGCTGTGCTCGAAATAGCTGGACCGCAGTTCGGCGAACGTGCGCGCGTGTCGCAGGATGCGGTTGCCGTGCAACCGGTTCAGTACATCGGCAGCGCGCTTGAGCACGTCGCTGCGGTCGGAAGCTGCGGTGCGCATGACATAGGTGACGGTATTGCTGTCGGGCAACATCGGCAGCAAGGTGGCGTACTCGTTGCTGGCATCTTCGTGCAGGTACGGCCTGGCAAGATGATCGACCACGCCGACGATGCGTGCAGCATTGTCGCCGGGATAGATCGATTTGCCGAGCGGATCCTGGCCGGGAAAAAGCAGGTCGGCCAAGGAGCGGGTGACGATTGCGGCCGGCACGTGGTCGATGCCGGACCAATCGTGTGCGCTGTCCATCGGAACGTATTCGTCGGCATGGAAATCGCGGCCGGCGACCAGGTGCAGGCCGAGCGTGGCAAGTTCGCCCGGCGTGCCGTTGAACGCGGTGGCGACGGCGCGTGCGGGAGCATCCTTGGCAATGCCGATGCCGTTGCCCCAATCGTTGTGATTGTAGGGCAGCGCATCCACCGCGGCCGCCGAACGCACGCCTGGAATCGTGCGTAAAGCCGCCAGGTCCGCATCGTGCCTGGCCAGCGGTTGCGCATCCTGGTCCAGGTCGGTGCTGTCGATCATCACCAGTTCGTCTTCGGCCACGCCGCTGGCGGTGTGCAACTGCGCGGCGCGATGGGCAATCATGAAGGCGACGTTGCAGACGATGGCGCAGGTAAGACTGACCTGCAGCACCAGCAGCAAGGTGGTGAGTTTGTGGCGGGTGAGGCTGGCAATGATGGGTGAGCGAAACATGGTGGCCTCACTGAGTTTTCAGTTGAAGGGCAGGGGCGACGTTGCACGCGCGCCATGCCGGCAGCAGTCCCGCGATCACGCTGGCCGCGATGGCCAGTACAAAAGTTCCGGCCAGCATGGCCAGATCCATGCGCGCGAGATGCGCATAGCCGTCCGGTTGCTGGCGCACGCTCCACAGGCCCAGTTCGGCCAGCGCCAATCCCAGCAGGCCCCCGGCGACGCCGATCACCGACGATTCGATGCCCAATTGCAGGAACAGATCGCGCCGCCTCGCGCCAAGCGCCCGGCGTACGCCGAGTTCGCCGCTGCGCCGCAGGAATTTCGCCAGCAGCAAGCCGACGATGTTGAGCATGCACACGCCGAGGAAGCCGAAAGCAAGCCACAACTGCACCTGGAGGTCGTCGGGAATCAGGTGCTGGAATGCCAGCCAATCCATCAGGTTGTACAGGTGCGGCTCGACGTGTCGCGGAAAGCGGCCGCGAGCGCGCTGATCTTGCACGTAGCCGGACAGAAAGTCGCGATACGCGCTCGCTTTTGCCGGCGTGCTCAGCTGCACCCAGAATTGCAGCCAGCTGCAATGGTCGCTGCTGCGCGAATCGCCGCCGCTGCCCCAGCACATCATGCGACCGGCGAACTCCAGCTTCAGCTCCAGCGCCGTTTGCAGCGGCAGAAAGAACTGGTCGTCCTCACCGAAGGCGTGTTCGTCGATCTGCGCGTAGAAGACAGGCTGGGGCTGCCAGTTATCCAATACGCCAACCACGCGGAAGTCGGTGTTTTTCAACCGGATCACCTGGCCGACGCCGGATGCGGCGCCGAACAGCTTCCGGTTGAGCGCGGCATTGAGCACGACGACGCGCGCATGATCCTGGTCTTCCTGTTGCGTCCATCCGCGGCCGGCAGCAAATGGCGTGCCGAACATCGAAAAGAAATCCGCAGTGACATAGCGGCCGCTTTCGAAGAACGGGTGCGCCGTGGCTTGTTGCGGCTGGATCGGCAGGATGCCCGCCGCCATCGCGGCTTGCTTGTCGGCGCGCGCAGCATGCAGCAGATAAGCGGCATCCGGCCAGGTCAGGTCGTCGTCTGCCGCGGCGCGGGCGGGTTTGTCTTCGTGCACCGGCTTGGGGTCGATCACCGGCACGAATAATTGCGCACTGCGGCCGGGCAACGGATCGTCCGACATGACGTGAAGCACGGTCATCATGGTCATGCTGGCGCCGATGCCCAGGCCGATCGCCACGATCATCAACGCCGTAATGACCTTGTTGCGCTTGAGGCTGAGGATCGCGAGCAAGAAGTAGTAGCCAGGCACGTGCGCGACTCCCTGTAGGCGGAAAATGGATGCAAGAGCTCCCGCCGCCTGCCGGAGCAGGCGTTTGCGAGGAGGACGGGGTGAATCAGGTTGCGGATCGGAGCGTTGCCGGCGCTCCGATCTGCACGATCAACGATTGACGGGAATGGCCAGGCCTTTGGCCAAGGCTTCGTTCAAGACCTGGTCCAGTTGCTGCTCGGCGCGTCGCGTGGCGGCTTGCTGTTGCCGGGACATCTCGGAGCCCCGTTGAGACAGCTCAGCGGCACGCTTGTCCAGGTCCGCCATGGAACGGTTGAGCGTTTCGTTTTCGCGGCTCATCTCCGCCGCTTCCTTGTCCATGCCCGCGAGTTGACCTTTCATCAGTGCCGCTTGCGCCGCATCGGATGCCGAGCCCGAGTCCGCGCGCAAACTCGCTTGCTGCGATTCGATCGCGGCACGCCGGCTCGCCAGTTCGGCTTCGCGTCCGGCCAATGCACTCTGCCGGGCTGCCAGTCCGCTTTGTTGTCCGGCCAGTGCGCCCTGCTTGCCGGCAAATTTGCCCTGCTCCTGCGCCATCTGGCTGACGGGGGCATAGGCTTGCCGCGCCTGTTCGATCAAGCCGGCATCGCGTACGACATAGGCCTTGCCATCGCGACGGAACCACATCACCGGCGCGCCGTTCTTGCGGAGGCGCTCGGCATCGCTTTCGTCTTCATTGCTGCCGCGAACGATGATGGTGTTGCCGTCGATCAGCGCAAAGCCGCGGTTGGCACGAGGTTGCGTGTCGATATCGATGTTGCTCACAAAGCTCAGCAAGGGTTTGGCGGGTGCCACCGGCGGTGCGGGTGGCGCGGGTGGTGTTGCCGGTGCGGGCGGCACGGAGAGTTCGGCGACCGGTGCGGCGGGTGCGGCGGGAGGCGCAGGTGGTACGGCCAGGCTGTCCTGGGATGACGTCGGCGCCGCATTGGCCGCCGTCACGCGATAGGGAAGAACGCCGATCAGCGCGATAACCGCGACCAGCACCCAGCCTGCCGCGCGCGGCGAGGCGTCGCCTGCGCTCAGCTGCAGCAACAACAGGCGCCGTTTCAGACTCTCGAAGGTAGATGATGCACCGGCCAATCCCGTATGCACCGGGTGGGCCACGCCCAGGCGCAGCAGCAGATGGCCGTAGCTTTGCGGCGCGGTACGTTCCTGCTCCAGCACTTTCGCATCGCAGGCGGCTTCGCGGTACACGGCGTATTCGCGCATTGCCCAACGCACCAGCGGATGGAAGAAGAACAGGCGCTCCGCGATCGCCGGTATCCAGCCCAGCCACAGGTCGCCGCGACGCAAATGGGCCAGTTCGTGGGCCAGTGCCATCGACAATTCTTCGGTGGACAGTTTGTGCCCGCTGGGTAGCAGCACCAGCGGACGCCACAATCCGGTCACCTGCGGAGAGGCAATGCTCTCGCAGGTGCGCAAGTGCGGGATGTGGCGCAAGCCCAGGTGATCGGCCTGCTCGGCACACAGGCCTTGCAGCGACGTATCGCGTAGCGGTTGCGAATCGCGGATCAGCAAGCGGCTCTCGCGCCATTGCCGCACGGCAAACAGCGACTGCAAGAGCACGCCCAACAGCCATAGCGAGACAACCACCCGAGGCCATGACCAGGGGGCGTGCGTAGGCAGCGCCAGCGATGATGCCTCTTGCGAAACGGCGGTCCGCGTTGGATGTGTGGAGACGGTGCCCATGGTGGAATCGGCGACATCCACGTGCACCATGGCGGTCGGTGCCGGCGTGGGTGCCGGCAGCCAGCGCAATTGCACCGGCGTGCTGACGGTCATGCCCAGCAGCAACTGCGCGGCGACGAGCCACCACAGCATGCAGCGAACAGCGGGCGGCATCCGGCGCAGGTGACGTTCGAGCAGCCACAAGGCGCCGATCAGAATCGTGGCCTGGATCGTGGTCCAAACCAGGCGCTGGAACAGCGTATCGATGACATCGGGCAGTGTGTTCACGTCAGGATTCCTTGCGTCGCGACTGCAGTTGCACCACCAGGGCTTCCAGCTCGGCCAATTCGCTATCGCTCACTTCGGCGCGTTCGGACATCCATGCCACGAAGGGCGACAGCGAGCCGGACAGGGTCTTCTCGACAAACTGGCCCACCGCGTTGGTCATCACCTCGCCCGGTCCGGCGACGGTGACGTAGCGGTATACGCCCTGGACGTGGCGGCGCTTCAAATACGCCTTGGTGCGCAGGCGTTCCATCATGGTGAGCACGGTCGAGCGGGCGAGTCCGCGCGGTTCGCCGAAGCCGGCGGCGACTTCGCCCACCGAGGCGCTTTCGTGTTCGGCCACATAATGCAGGAGCGCCAGCTCCTGATCCCCGATGCTTGGTTTGGACATGAGAGTCGATCGCGTGACTACAAGTGTAGTCACCGTACCCCCTGACTACAGCTGTAGTCAATAGGCCGTTTGGGCCGGGCCGGCTGAACTGAATTTCAGCAGCATGGCGCCGACGATCGCACGCGGCGTGCCTCTTGAGGTCACACATCTCGTGCATATTTCTCAGCACAGCCTGCCTCGCGCCGGCACCCGTATGACAAGCGCAATGGAGACCCCATGACTCCCCAGGAACAACTCGTTCTCGATGATTTTCTTCAACGTCTGGCCGCCGTGAGCGGCGTGGCCAAGGATGCCCAGGCCGATGCGCTGATCCACCAGCGCCTGGCCAGCCAGCCCGATGCGCTCTACCTGCTGGTGCAGCGCAGTCTGCTGCAGCAGCACGCGCTGGATTCGGCCAAGGCGCAGATCCAGCAATTGCAGGCCCAATTGGCTGGCCAGCAACAGGGCGGCGGCAGCTTCCTCGGCGGCCAGCAACCGGCGTGGGGCGCTCCGCAGCAGCCTTATCCGCCGATGCCGCCGCAACAGCCTGCCGCGGCGCCGAGCTGGCGCGAGCGGCTGTTCGGCGGTGCACCGGCGGCTTCGCAGGGCGCGGCGCCCAGTTTCCTTGCCAGCGCGGCCACCACGGCAGCCGGCGTCGCCGGCGGCATGTTCCTGTTCAACGGCATCGAGGATCTGCTGGGCGGCCATCACGGCGGTGGCGGCTTCTTCGGCGGCGGCCAGCCGGAGGTGATCGAGAACGTCACCGAAAACAACTTCTTCGACGACGGCAATCTGTCGAACGGCGGCCTGTCGAATGGCGGTGGTCAGGATTTCTCCTCCAACGATTTCGATGACAGCAACTTCGACAGTGGCGGCATGGACGACGACAACAGCTGGACCTGAGCTTCGTCGTCACAAGAAACAGCAGCAGCGCCCGAGATACTCGGGCGTTGCTGTTTACGCAATGATTGGGGAGGCCATCAACATCATGGCGAGCGATCACGCAAAAATGCCGGTGCTGGAATCCACGCTGACCTGTCCGGCGTGCGGCCATCAGGAAACGGCGATTATGCCGACGGATGCCTGTCTGTTTTTCCACGACTGCAGCGCATGCGGCGCTTTGCTGAAACCCAAGCCGGGCGACTGCTGCGTGTTCTGCTCCTACGGCAGCGTGCCGTGTCCGCCGGTGCAGTTGCAGGGGCGCGGTTGCTGTTCCGGTTGAGAGCGGGTTGTCGCAGCGGCGGCCTCAAGCCGCCGGAATCAGTTCCTTGGTGAAGAACACGCGACTGGTGCCCGGCGGGTCGCAGGGGATCGCGCCGAATTCGCGCCAACCGTGCTTCCGATAGAACTCCGGTGCCTGGAAGCTGATGGTGTAGAGCACCGCGGTGCGGCAGCCGCGACGCCGCCCTTCCGCCTCCGCCATCTGCAACACCTGGCTGCCGATGCCCGCACCGCGCAGCGCCTCGGGCACGAAGAACACATCCAGAAACAGCAGGCCCATCGACGTGCGCCCGGTGACGCCGCCGATCGTCTCGCGCGTTTCGGGATCTTTGATCAGCACGGCAAGCGGACGCCGATCCTTGATGCCGCTTACGTCGACATTGAATTGATCCAGCCCGTCGGAGATCAGCGCCAGGTCGGCGGCCTCCGGTGCATCCGTGACGATGATGTGCGGTGTGCTCACGTTCAAGACACTCCTTGAGCGGCGAGATCCTTGGTGAAGAAAATTCGGCTGGTACCGGGCGGATCGCTGGGAAAATTGCCGTACTCGCGCCAACCGTGTTTCGCATAGAACCCGGGGGCCTGGAAACTGTTGGTATGCAGCAGGCCGATCGGGCAGCCGCGGCGCAGGCCTTCTTCCTCCGCCATCTGCAACAACTTGCTGCCCAGTCCGGTGCCGCGCATCGATTCGGGCAGGAAGAACACGTCGATGAACAGCACGCCACGCGAGGTGCGGCCATACAGGCCGCCCGTCACTTCACCCGTGTGCGGATCCTTGACCAGCAAGGCCAGCGCACGCTGATCGTCGATGCCGCTGGCCGCGAGGTTGAACGCATCGAGCCCGCGGCGCACCGCCGCCAGTTCGCCGGGTTCCGGTTTATCGGTAAGAACGATCTGCGGCGATTCCATCTGCGCGGGCTTCTTCAGAACGTCATGTCGAAAGCCACTTCACCTTCCACGCCCACCTGGTAGGCCGAGACGCGGCGCTCGAAGAAGTTGGTGACTTCCTGCACGTCCTGCAGGTCCATGAAGTCGAACGGATTCTTTGCGCCGTACTTCTTGGGCATGTCGAGCTGGGTCAGGCGCTGGTCCGCGCAGTATTCGAGGTACTGGCGCATGTCCTTCACCGACAGTCCGGCCACGCCACCGGAAAGCACGTCCTCGGCGAACTGCGTTTCGCAGGCGATGGCTTCCTCCAGCATGGCTTCGACCTGCGTGCGCATTTCATCGTCGAACAGGTCGGGCTCCTGCGTGCGCACGGTGCGCACCACGTCGAAGGCAAACGCCATGTGGCCCGATTCGTCGCGGAACACCCAGTTGGTGCCCGAAGCCAGGCCGTGCAGCAGGCCGCGCGAACGCAGGAAGTACACGTAGGCAAACGCTGCGAAGAAGAACAGGCCTTCGATGCAGGCGGCGAAGCAGATCAGGTTGAGCAGGAACTGGCGGCGCTGTTCGCGCGTCTCCAGCCGCTGCAGGTTCTGAATGGAGTCGATCCACTTGAAGCAGAACGCGCCCTTCTGCTGGATCGACGGAATATTCTCGATCGCCGCAAACGCTTTGTTGCGCTCGCTCGGATCAGGAATATAGGTGTCCAGCAGGGTGAGGTAGAACTGCACGTGCAGCGATTCCTCGTACAACTGGCGCGACAAATACATACGTGCCTCGGGCGCGTTGATGTGCTGGTACAGGTTCAGCACCAGGTTGTTCGCCACGATGGTGTCGCCGGTGGCGAAGAACGCTACCAGGCGATGGATCAGGTGACGGTCCGCATCGGTCATCTTCGACTTCAGGTCGGTGACGTCAAGCGAGAAGTCGACTTCCTCGACCGTCCAGGTGTTCTTGATCGCGTTGCGATACATCTCGTAGAACTCGGGGTAGCGCATGGGGCGCAGGGTGAGTTCGAAGCCGGGGTCGAGAATATGGTTGGACATGGCGGTTCCTCGTGCGTTGCCGCGCCGTTTGGGATCGGCGCATTGCCTTGTTGCTCGTCATTCCCGCGAAAGCGGGAATCCAGTGTCTTCCGTCACTTCCCCGAAGCGTGTCAGGGAAAGGCGCTGGATTCCCGCTTTCGCGGGAATGACGGTCGTATTGAGTTGTTGATGGTGGCAAGCTCGGGCGTTGCAAAACTGAAGTCCGTTGTATGCATGAGCGCCAGCCTTGCGTCTATGTCCTTGCCAGCGACCGCAACGGTACCTTGTATGTAGGCGTCACCTCCAACCTGCCGGCGCGCGTCTGGCAGCATCGCAATGACGTTGTGGAGGGCTTCAGCCATCAGTATCAGGTCCACAAGCTGGTTTGGTACGAACTGCACGAATCCATGGAATCCGCGATTCGTCGAGAAAAAGCGATCAAGAAATGGTTGCGCGTATGGAAATTGGAACTTGTCGAACGAACCAATCCTTACTGGCGCGATCTTTATCAGGAAATCTGCGGATGAGCCGTTTCCTTCCTTCATCCCAGTTTTCGCTGGGATGAGAGTTGGAAAGTGACGACTACTGACATGCCTCGCAATACTCCGGATTCTCCAGCGAGCAGAACACCGCTGCAGTCGCCGCTTCCTGCGCATCCGGCGCAGGTGCTGCCACCGCAGCCGCCGTTACCGTCGTCTTGGCAATCTTCGTCGCCGGACGCGAGCGCAGGTAGTACGTCGTCTTCACGCCGGACTTCCACGCATACATATACATGGAGCTGAGCTGACCGATGTTCGGATTCTCCATAAACAGGTTCAGCGACTGGCTCTGGTCGATGTACGCACCGCGCGCGGCAGCCAGATCGATCAATGCTTTCTGCGGCAGTTCCCACACCGTGCGGTAGATCGTGCGCAGGCGTTCCGGAATGGCGCTGATGCCCTGGATCGACCCTTCCGCCAGCTTGATCGCGTCGCGGATTTCCGGGGTCCAAAGGCCGAGCGTCTTCAGCTCTTCCACCAGATAGCGGTTCACTACCAGGAAGTCGCCCGACAAGGTTTCGCGCTTGAACAGGTTGCTGACCTGCGGCTCGATGCACTCGTAGCAGCCGGCGATCGAGGCGATGGTGGCGGTCGGCGCGATGGCGATCAGCAGCGAGTTGCGCAGGCCCTTGGTCTTGACCGCTTCGCGCAGGGCATCCCAGCGTGCGCTGTCGTGGGTCTTGGCGTTCGGCCAGTAGTCGAACTGCAGTTCCCCGTTGGCCGCGCGGCTTTCGTCGAAACCGGGGTGTGCGCCGTGCTGTTCGGCCAGCGCATTGGATTGCGACAGCGCGTTGAAGTAGATCTCTTCGGCGATGCGCGTGGACAGCTCAAGTGCTTCGGCCGAATCGAAGGGCAGGCGCAGCTTGAAGAACACATCCTGCATGCCCATCACGCCCAGGCCGACCGGACGCCACTTGCGATTGGCGGTGGCGGCGGTGTCGATCGGGTAGAAGTTGAGATCGATCACGCGATCGAGCTGGCGCACCGCCGTGCGCACCGTGTTGGCGAGCTTGGCGAAATCGAACGCGCCGTCGACGACGTGGCGGGAGAGGTTGATCGAGCCGAGGTTGCACACCGCCGTTTCGCCGGCGTTGGTCACTTCCAGGATCTCGGTGCACAGGTTCGAGAGATGGATGACGTTCTCGGCCTTGGCGGTCTGGTTGCTGGTGGCGTTGCTGCGATCCTTGAAGGTCATCCAGCCGTTGCCGGTCTGCGCCAGCGTGCGCAGCATGCGTGCATACAGCTCGCGCGCCTTCACCGTCTTCACGGCAAGGCCTTCCGCCTCGGCCTTGTGGTAGGCGCGCTCGAATTCCTCGCCCCAGCTGTCGACGAAGTGCGGCACGATTTTGGGATCGAACAGCGACCAGTTGCCGTCGTGCTCCACGCGGCGCATGAATTCGTCGGGAATCCAGTTGGCCAGGTTGAGATTGTGCGTGCGGCGCGCTTCGTCGCCGGTGTTGTCGCGCAGCTCGAGGAATTCCTCGATATCCGCGTGCCACGGCTCCAGGTATACGCAGGCCGCGCCCTTGCGCTTGCCGCCCTGGTTTACGGCGGCGACCGAGGCGTCCAGCGTCTTCAGCCACGGCACCAGGCCGTTGGAATGGCCGTTGGTGCCCTTGATCAGCGAGCCGCGCGAACGCACGCGCGAGTAGGCCAGGCCGATGCCGCCGGCGAACTTGCTGAGCTTGGCGACGTCGCCGTATTTCTCGTAGATCGATTCCAGCGAATCGGTCGGCGAGTCGAGCAGGAAGCAGGAGCTGAGCTGTTCGTGTGCGGTGCCGGCGTTAAACAGGGTCGGCGAGCTGGCGATGTATTCCAGCGACGACAGCAGGCGATACAGCTCCAGCGTCTCGGCGATCTCGTTGCCGCCGAGCGCGCAGGCGATGCGCATGAAGAAGTACTGCGGCGTCTCGATCACCTTGCGCAGTTGCGGATGGCGCAACAGATAACGGTCGTACACCGTGCGCAGGCCGAAGTATTCGAAGCGGCGCGTGGCGTGCACGTCGATCGCATCGTTGAGCTTGCGCGAGTTGGTGGCGACGAAATCGCGCAGGCGGGCATTGGCGATGCCAAGCTCCGCGCCGCGTGCGATGGATTGCGAGAAGCTCTGGATTTCCTGTCCGCTCACTTCCTTGTCGACGAAGGCGCCGAGCAGGCGTGCGGCGAGCTGGCCGTATTCGGGCTCTTCGGCGGTCAGCGCGGCGGAGGTGCGGATCGAGAGTTGATCCAGCTCCTGCGTGGTGGCGCCGTCGTATAGGCCGCCGATGGTCTTCAGTGCCACGCGCAGCGGATCGACCGCGTGCAGGCCTTCGGCGCTGCGCGTCACGGCGCGCACGATCTTGTTGACGTCGACGACTTCCTGGCCGCCGTTGCGCTTGGTGACGCGCATCTGGCCGGGGTTGTGGGGCGGAGTCAGGGCAAAAGGAGTTTCAGCGGTAGCGGACATCGTTACGTGGTTGGCAGTGGCCGACGATTCGGCGTCGGCGGTAAAGACGGACGATTCCGCGCGGGCGTCGGTGCGCTCGCGCGATTCGGTATCGATAGGTTGCATGTCGAGCGCTCCGGGCTGCGGAACCTGCCATGGCCGGACTTCTCGGGTCCGGTGAATCAGGACAGGCTCCAGATTTCAACCGCCTGCTCCCGCGCGCAGGGCTGATGTGGCGGTGGCCGCGGTCGGTCGCACGACACGGTTACGGACATCCGCGTCATGCGACGTCTCCCCGCGGAGATCGTCACTTTCGGCATCACGCTCCGGTCATGCCGTGTCGGCAGGTCTTCGGACTCGCGGACCTGGGCCTTGCGACCCGCCTACTCGCCCTGCTTCCCGGACCCCCTGGACCAGTGCACGATGGGCTTTCGTTTCCGCTTACCGCTGCGGGGCAGCTCCGGATTCACACCGGATTCCCTCTAGCCTCTGCTCGAATTGGTCCGAGCGAGGCGACCGACGAGGCACAACATATCGGGGTGGGAGGGATCGGTCAACCCAATAATTTGTGGATAAGCCAGTGGATAAGCGCCAGGAACCCAGGTGGGGTGCGGCTTGCAGGAATTTCGTGATTTTTGGGTATCGGCGCAGTTACGGAACCACCGCAATCACGATCGCCAGCCACATCAGGACCATCCCCACGGCAAAGGCCCGCCGGGCCGGCACGATCCGCTCGCTGCCCTCGTCCGGTACCGGCGTGGTAATCAGCCAGATGGTGGAGCCCAGGGCGACGAAACTGAGGAAGGCCAGGCACACCACCAGCACATCCCCGGCTTTCCAGGGCGTCGGTTCGTGGATGCCCCAGTAGCCGAGGAAAGCCATGCCCATGGCCGACATCGTGGCGGAGGCGGAGCAGAGCCCGACGACCGAACCGGTGGGTGCGCGCATGACTGGCTCCAGCAGGCAGGGGACCGGCATTAGCCTATCGCACGGCTGTCCTTGGCATGCATCAGGTCGTATCATCGGACATTACCTGCCTGAGGGGACGACGATGATGCAGCGCGTTCGGGTCATGGGGTGGCTGGGCCTGGTCTTGAGCTTGCTGGCGTGGCCGGCGTTCGCCGCCGGGCCGGCCGATCACGCAGCACTGGCGCCGACGCCGCCGATGGGCTGGAACAGCTGGAACCACTTCGGGGCGGATGTGACCGATGCGGATATCCGCCACGCCGCCGACGAACTCGTCTCCTCCGGCATGGCCGCCGCCGGCTACCGCTACGTGATCATCGACGACGGTTGGCAAGGCCAGCGCGATGCGCAAGGCGAGCTGCATTCGAACACGAAATTTCCCGACATGAAGTCGCTGGCCGACTATGTGCACGGCAAGGGCTTGAAGTTCGGCATCTATTCCTCGCCCGGCGAAAAGACCTGCGGCGGCTATACCGGCAGTCTCGGCCACGAGGCCCAGGACGCGCGCCTGTTCGCCAGCTGGGGCGTGGACTACTTGAAGTACGACTTGTGCAGCTTCCGCCGGCATCTGGATGGCAAGACCGAAGCCGAGCAGACCGCGATGATGAAGGCAGCCTACCGCCTGATGCGCCAGCAACTGGATGCCACCGGTCGCCCCATCGTGTACGCGTTGTGCAACTACGGCTGGGGCCGCGTGTGGGAATGGGGTGCGGAAGTGGGCGGCAATCTGTGGCGCACCACCGACGACATCCGCGCCAATTACGAAAGCATGATGTTCAACGCCAATGCGCAACTGGGCTTGCAGCGTTACGCCGGGCCGGGTCATTGGAACGACGCGGATATGCTGGAAATCGGCAACAAGGGCCTGGACGAACCGGAAACCCAACGCACGCATTTGACCTTGTGGGCCATGCTCGCCGCGCCGCTGATCGCCGGCAACGATCTGTCCGCGATGAGCGCCGACACGCGCGACGTGCTTACCGACAAAGAAGTGCTGGCGATCGACCAGGATCCCCGCGGCGCGCCGGGCAACCGCGTGATGCAGGAAGGCCCGATCCAGTTGTGGGCGCGTCCGTTGGCCGATGGCACGCTGGCGGTGGCCTTGGTCAACACGCTCAATCATTCCTTGAACGCTACGCTGGACTTCAAGGCGCTGGGATTGACCGGTTCAGTGCAGGCGCACGATGTGTGGCAACACCGGGATCTGGGAAGGATCGACCAACAACACGTGTTCGAGGTGCCGTCATTGGGTGTCGTGTTGCTGAAAATCGGCAAGCCGCAAGCGCATTGAACCTACGAAAGGTGCTGCAGCCGGCTGCGCGGGTCCCGAAATGCAATCAGCGCGGCCGTCAGGCCGCACAGTGCGGCAAACGACAGCCACAAGCCCGGCGCGGCTTTGTTGCCGGTAACGTGGATCAGCCATTGCGATATCGCCAGGCTGGAACCGCCAACCGTCGTGGCGAGGCTGTAGGCCAGCGAGAAACCGGTGGTGCGCACGTCTGCCGGCATGATCTCGGTCAAGGTGACGACCAGCGCACCGTTGTAGCTGGCGTAGATGAAAGACAGCCACAGCTCCACGCTCAGCAGCTTGCCGAAATCCGGCGCGGCGACCAGCCAGTGCAGCACCGGGTAGGCGGTGAGCAGGGCGAGCGCGGTGCACGCGAGCAGCAACGGGCGGCGGCCGATGCGATCGGATAGCGCGCCCATCAACGGCAGCCAGATAAAGTTCGACGCGCCCACGCACAGCGTCACCACGAACACGTCGAACTGCGACAGCTTCAGCACGGCCACGCCGAAGGTCGGCGTGTAGGCGGTGATGAGATAGAACGACACCGTCGTCATCAGTACCAGCGCGACGCCGACCAGCACGATGCGGCCGTTGACGAGCATCGAGCGATAAATCTCGCCGATGTCCGGACGGCGGTGCGCAAGAAACGCCTCGGTTTCCTCCAGCGAGCGCCGGATCAGGAACAGGAACGGCACGATCAGGCAGCCGATCAGGAACGGTATGCGCCAGCCCCAGGCCGACACGGCATCCGGTGGCAACCAATGTTGCAACAGCAAGCCGAGCAGCGCGGCGAATACGACGGCCACCTGCTGGCTGGCCGATTGCCACGAGCAATAAAATCCGCGATGGCCGGGCGTGGCGATTTCTGACAGGTAGACCGATACGCCGCCGAGTTCCACGCCGGCAGAGAAGCCTTGCAGCAAGCGTCCTGCAAGCACCAAAAGCGGGGCCAGTACGCCGATCGTTGCGTAATCGGGCACGACTGCGACCAGCAAGGTGCCGATGGCCATCAGGCCCAGGGTAAGTATCAATCCGCGGCGACGTCCGTGATGATCGATATAGGCGCCAAGCACGATCGCGCCGACCGGACGCATCAGGAACCCCGCGGCGAAGGCCAGCAAGGTCAGCAGCAGCGATGCGTACGCGCTGTGGCTGGGAAAGTACGCTCTCGCAATGGCCGGGGCGTAATAGCCGTAGACCATGAAGTCGTACATTTCCAGAAAGTTGCCGCTGACGACGCGGAAGATCGCCTTGAAGTTGTCGCGTCGCGAGCGATGTGCTGCGGTGGCCGTCACGTCGCGGGGCCTACATGCTGACGTCAATCTCAATGGGGTAGTTGGTCGAGTCGGGGATCTTCGGCGGTGCCGGGAAGGTCCACAGCGAGAACTCGCCGGCCAGGCAGCGTGCAACCGGCGTGGGCGCGCGCACTTCCACGTTGAGCGGATGCCCGTCGGGCGAAATGTCGGCGACCAGGGTGAACGGCGATTTGTCCGCGGGTGCATTGCTGGCGATGCACCCGTGCAAGGCGTAGGTCATCGGTTCCTTGGTCTTGTCCCAGAACTGCTTCTGGTAGCCGGGCCCGGTGCTGCTCCCTTCCATCAGCTTGGCGCGCTGCACGCGTGCGAGAAAGGTATCGGCACCGGCCGGCGGCGCGCCGGCCAGCAGGGCGAAGGCTAGGACGGTGAGCATGTCGGTTCCCGGGTCGCGACGAAGGTGGACACGTTAACAGTTGACGCCGGCGAAGGCGAAAGGTGCCATTCAATCGGCGCGATGCGGCAGGGCCAGGTATTCCTCGCTCTGCATTTCGATCAGGCGCGATTCGGTGCGACCGAATTCGGCGCGTGCACGCTGGCCGTCGTAGAGGTCGGTGATCGGCGCGGCGGCGGAGAGGATCAGTTTCACGTGGCGGTCGTAAAACTCGTCGACCAGCTGGATGAAGCGCTTGGCCGGATCCTCGCTGTAGATGGTGAACTGCGGCACGTTGGAAATGATGATCGCCGGACCCGCCTTCGCCAGCGCGATGTAGTCGGCGACGGCGCGCGGGCCGTCGCACAAGGCGGCAAAGTCGAACCACAGGATATTGTCGGCACGCTTGCGTACCGGAATCGGCCGGTCGTTGATGATCAGCTCGCCGCCTTCGACGATCTCGCCCTGTGCCTGGCTGGCGAAGATGCGCGCCAGTTCGCGCTCGGCTTCCGCGCCTGGCGGCACGTGGTACACCGGCGCGTGCGTCAGTGCGCGCAGGCGCCAATCGTGCGCGGAGATCATCTCCACGACGTGGCAATGCGCTTGGATCGAAGCGATCGCAGGCAGAAAGCGCGCGCGTTGCAGGCCGTCCTTGTAGAGATTGGCCGGTGCGGTGTTCGAGGTGGTCACCAGGGTGACGCCGCGCGCAAACAAGGCTTCGAACAGATTGGCCAGGATCATCGCATCGCCGATGTCGCTCACCAGAAACTCGTCCAGGCACAGCACCCGGCAGCGTGCGGCAATGCCGGCAGCCACTTCGACCAACGGATTCTGCCGTTCGCCCAGTTCGCGCAGGCTGTCGTGCACTTCGCCCATGAAGCGATGGAAATGCCGGCGCAGCGCCACGCCGTGCGGCAGGCTGGCGGCGAACAGATCCATCAGGAAGGTCTTGCCGCGGCCGACGCTGCCCCACAGGTAAAGGCCGGGAACGGCTTGGCGTTCTTCCGTGCCGAGCAGCGATTTCAGCCGTCCAAACAAACCGTTGGCACTTTCGGTGCTGCCGGCGCAAAGGGCCGCTTGCATGCGATCGAATTCAGGCAGCACGGAGAGCTGTGCCGGGTCTGAGCTCCAACGATGCGCGGCGACACCTTCCTGGTAACGGGTGCTGGGGGAGATGTTGGTCATACGAGAAGAGCGAGAAGTGAGTGAAGAGGGGCGAGAAGTGAGAGAAAGGCGGGGATGTTGGAGCAGGGTGCGGCGAGCAAGCTTTGGACTTTCTCTCGCTCCTCTCCACTCACTCCTGTTCTTGCTTTAATCGCGTTCGGGCGGCAGGTAATCCAGCGCCCAATGCTTCACCGCGCCGCGCAGATCCATCAGCCGCCGATGGAAGAAATGTCCGGTTTCCGGCATGCGAACCAGCTCGGGAGGTTGCTCGAGACTGTCGATCCAGTCGAACACGGATTGCGGCTCCACGATTTCGTCTTCCTCCCCCATGACCACCAGCCAGGGGCAGGTGGGCAACGCGAGGGTTTCGTGCGACCAGCGGCCGACCGGCGGCGCGATGCTGATCAATGCTTTCGCCTCGAAACGCACCGCGTTGCGCAGCGTGACGTAGCTGCCGAAGGAAAATCCGGCCAGCCAGAGAACGTCGTCTGGGCGCACTTTGCGCACCCAGGCAATGGCTGCGGCAAGATCCTCGCTTTCGCCGATGCCGTTGTCGTATTCGCCAACCGAGGCGCCGCCGCTGCGGAAGTTGAAGCGCAGCGTGTCCAGGCCCGATTCGCGCAGGCTGCGATCGAGCATGGTCACCACTTTGTTGTGCATGGTGCCGCCATCCTTGGTGTTGGGATGGCAGATCACCGCCGTGCCGCGGCGTGCGCCGGGACGCTCGGCGACATCGCTGATGGCTTCGAGCGGACCGGCCGGGCCTTGCAGGAAGAACTCCGTCAGGCGGTCCGGGAATGCATGGGGTGCAGAAGGGGCGGGAGCGGGTGTCATGGAGGCCATGATAACCGGCCGCCGCACTGCGCGGATTTGCCGCAGGCTGGACTGGCGCAAAACGCCGCCCGAAGGCGGCGCGTAGTGCTCAAACGGAAGTTACTTGGCCTGATCGACCATCCAGGTCACCGCGGCCTTCACCTGGGCATCGTTCAAGCTCGGGTAGTTGCCCTTGGGCGGCATCGTGTTGCCGTCGGGGCCGTGATAGCCGTTGATCGCATGCTGGACCAGCGTGTCGATGCCCTCGGCGATGCGTGGCGCCCATGCCGTCTTGTTGCCCACTTTGGGCGCGCCCAGCACACCTGCCGTGTGGCAACTGGTGCAGACGCCGTCGAAGATGGTCTTGCCGTCGGTGGAGCCGCCAAAGGCGACTTGTGCGGCAGCCGCTTTGGCCGCGGCCTGCTGGGCCGCTTCCATGGCTGCACGGCCGGTGTTGCCCGCATAAACGGCGCCGTTTGGCGCCAGGCTGGCGGAGAGCTGTTGCGCAGCGTTCGGATCGGTTTCCTTCGGCTCGTGCTCGTAGATGGTCCAGGCCGTGAAGATCAGGACCAGGGTCAGTACCCCCAATCCGGCGATAAGCAACGAGAACTGATGCAGAAAACTCCGATCGGACTTGCTCATGGAACCGCTCACGCAATACTCCAGTCATCAAATGATTAATCTGGAAAGCCGTCACGTCCCCCGTGACGTGCCTTGCCGCCACCCCTGGCGGCCATGCGCCGCGGTCCATTGAGCCCCCGCGGACAACGGTTTCGGAGTATAGACGAAGCCCGTGCCAAGTTTCAGACCTTGCCGGGTGGAGATGCGCAGGGGGCTGGGGCAGCATGCGCGGGTCGATGGCCTTCACGTGCCGATGCAGGCGACTCGTCACTTAAGGCTGTTACGCTTGATCAGATTGGACCCTGCCATCGGTCATGAGGCACCTGTGTCAACCGGCATTGTCCAATGTCGTTGAGCACACCCTATGCTTGTACGGCAAGAACTTGTCAGAACGACGTAGGGCAAGTGCATCGTTTGCGCCGGCGGGGTCGGGTGGCCCCCCGTTTATTCCAGGAGTTTCACATGTCGCGTTTTTGGAAGATCGCGTTGATCGTGATCGCCGTGCTGATCGTGGGCGGGGTAGCTTTTCGCCTTCTGCACAAACCTGAAGCATCGGCTGGCGGCCATCATCGCTCCGGGCAGCAATCCGGCCAGCAAGGATCCGCGCCCGGCCAGGATGGGAAGGACGACAACACCCCCGTGCCGGTCACGGTGGAACCCACCGTCAAGCAGAATGTGCCGGTCTATCTGACGGCGTTGGGTACGGTGACGGCGCTGAACAACGTCACCATCAATCCGCAGATCGGTGGCCAGTTGTGGACCATCAACTTCAAGGAAGGCCAGGCGGTGAAGAAAGGCGACGTGATCGCCCAGATCGACCCGCGCACCTATCAGGCCTCTTACGACCAGGCCGTGGCCAAGCAGAAGCAGGACCAGGCTTCGCTCGATACCGCCATCAGCACGCTGAACCGCAATCAGGATCTGGTGGCGAAAGGCTACGTGGCTGCGCTGAACATGGATACCTATCGCAACAACGTGGCGCAGCTGAAAGCCACGGTGATTGCCGACGAAGCCGCCGCGCGCTCGGCCAAGGTGCAGCTCGATTTCACCAAGATCATCTCGCCGATCGACGGCGTGGCCGGCATCCGCAACGTGGATCCGGGCAACGTGGTCACCACCACCACCTCGATCGTCACGCTGACGCAGATCCAGCCGATCTACGTGATCTTCAGCCTGCCCGAGCAGAATCTGGAAGCGGTGCGCGATGCGTTCCAGAACGGTGCGAACAAGCTGGAAGTGATGGCGCTCGATCGCGCCGATGCGCACCCGCTGGATACCACCGGCTACCTGCAAGTGGTCGACAACCAGATCGACACGGCCACCGGCACCTTCAAGCTGCGTGCGGAGTTCACCAACCCCGACAAGCGCCTGTGGCAGGGACAGTTCGTCAACGTGCAACTGCGCGTGAGGACGGTGGACGGTGGCCTGGTGATACCGGCGCAGGCCGTACAGCGCGGCCCGGACGGCGACTTTGTCTACAAGCTGCAGCCGGACCAGACGGTGGCGATGCAGCCGGTCACGGTGGCCGGTGAAGTGGGCGACAGCCACGTGATGGTCAGCAAGGGTTTGGCCGATGGCGACCAGGTGGTCACCGAAGGCCAGTTCCGCCTGAAGCCGGGCAGCAAGGTGAAGGCACTGAAGCCTGGCGAAGTGCCGCCCCCGCCGACGCTCTCGGATGCAGAAAAAGCGAAACTGAAGAAGCAGGGTGGCGGTCGCCGCGGTGGCGGCTGATCGCGCCATGGATTGCATGCCCCTTCTCTCGTCGGGAGAGGGGGCAATGACGAGGGTTCGTGCGAAGCGTTTCACGCGAGTGCCGACGGGCTCATCGCGCTTCGATCGCACTCTCACCCAAACCTTCTCCCGGTGGGAGAGGGGCTCGACTAGGCTCCACTAACGGACGGCTTCGCGCTCATGGGATTTTCCTCACTCTTTATCCGCCGGCCCATCGCCACCGCATTGCTGATGGTGGCGGTGATGCTGTTGGGCGTACTCGGTTATCGCGAACTGCCGGTGTCGGCGCTGCCCGAGATTGAAGCGCCCAGCCTGGTGGTCACCACGCAGTATCCGGGCGCCAGCGCGGCGACCATGGCTTCGCTGGTCACCACGCCGCTGGAACGCAACCTGGGCCAGATTTCCGGCCTGGACATGATGACGTCCGATTCGTCCGCGGGCCTGTCGACCATCGTGTTGCAGTTCAACATGGACCGCGACATCGACATCGCAGCGCAGGATGTGCAGGCCGCCATCAACCAGGCGCGCGGCACACTGCCGACCACGCTGCCGTATCCGCCGGTGTACAACCGCGTGAATCCGGCCGACGCGCCGATCATGACGCTGATGCTCACTTCGGACAGTCGCCAGCTGCGCTACGTGAACGATCTGGCCGACTCGATCCTCGCGCAGAAGCTTTCGCAGGTGCAGGGCGTGGGCCTGGTGTCGATCGCCGGCAACGTGCGTCCTGCCGTACGCATCCAGGTCAACCCGGCGGCGCTGGCCAACCTGGGCCTGACCATGGAGGACGTGCGCAATGCGCTGACCCAGGCCAACGTCAACGCACCCAAGGGCACGCTCAACGGCGCCACGCAGTCGTACACGATCTCCACCAACGACCAGCTCGTCACGGCGGAGGAATACAAGAACACCATCATTTCCTATAGCACCACCACCAATGCGCCGGTGCGCCTCTCCGACGTGGCCAAGGTGGTGGATGGCGTCGAGAACGACCAGCTCGCCGCCTGGGCCAACGGCAAATCGGCGGTGCTATTGGATATTCGCCGCCAGCCGGGCGCGAACATCGTGCAGACGGTGAAGCAGATCCGGGACATCCTGCCGCAGTTGCGCAGCGTATTGCCGGCCGACGTGCACCTGGGCATCTTCGCCGATCGCACCATCACCATCCGCGCCTCGGTGGAAGACGTGCAGTTCACCCTGCTGCTCACTATCGCACTGGTGGTGGCGGTGATCTTCGTGTTCCTGCGCCGCCTGTGGGCGACGATCATTCCGTCGGTCGCGGTGCCGTTGTCGCTGCTTGGCACCTTCGGCGTGATGTCGTTTGCCAACATGTCGCTGGACAATCTTTCGCTGATGGCGCTGACGGTGGCCACCGGCTTCGTGGTGGACGATGCGATCGTGATGATCGAAAACATCGTGCGCTACATCGAACAAGGCAAGAGCGGCCCTGAGGCGGCGGAGATCGGCGCGAAGGAAATCGGCTTCACCGTGTTGTCGCTGACCGTGTCGCTGATCGCGGTGTTCCTGCCGCTGCTGTTGATGCCGGGCGTAACCGGGCGCCTGTTCCACGAGTTTGCCTGGGTGCTGGCCACCGCGGTGGTGATCTCGATGTTGGTGTCGCTGACGCTGACGCCGATGATGTGCGCCTACTTGCTGAAGCCCGATGCCTTGCCCGAAGCCGAGGATGCGCACGAGCGCCATCTTGCGGCCGGCAAGGTCACGGTATGGTCGCGTACGGTGGGTGTGTACGAACGTTCGCTGGATTGGGTGCTCGATCATCAGCGCCTGATGATCCTGGTGGCATTCGCCACCATCGTCGTGACCTTCTTCCTCTACATCGTCATTCCCAAGGGCCTGCTGCCCGAGCAGGACACCGGCATGATCACCGGCGTGGTGCAGGCCGACCAGAACGTCGCCTTCCCGCAGATGGAGCAGCGCACCAAGGCGGTGGCCGATGCGTTGCAGAAAAACCCCAACGTAGCCGGTGTGGCCGCCTTCATCGGCGCCGGCTCGATCAACCCCACGCTCAACCAGGGCCAGCTCAGCATTGTGCTGAAGGACCGCAGCAAGCGCGCCGGCCTGGATGACGTAGTGGCCAGCCTGCAGAAAGACGCAGCAAACATTCCGGGTGTGGCGCTGTATCTGAAGCCGGTGCAGGACGTGACGCTGGATACCCGTGTCGCGGCAACCGAGTACCAATACTCGATGTCCGACGTGAAATCCGATGAGTTGTCCCAGTACGCCGAGCAGATGACCCAGGCCTTGCGCGAGCGGCCGGAGCTGGCCGACGTGGACAACAACCTGGCCGACCAGGGCACCGCGCTGAAGCTGGACATCGACCGCGACAAGGCCAGCACCTTGGGCGTGCCGGTGCAGACCATCGACGACACCTTGTACGACTCGTTCGGCCAGCGCCAGATATCCACCATCTTCACCCAGCTCAACCAGTACCGCGTGGTGCTGGAGGTGGAGCCGCAATTCCGTACCAGCACGGCCCTGCTCAACCAGCTGACCGTGAAGAGCAACGGCAGCGGCGCATTGACCGGCAGCAATGCCACCACCTTCGGCCAGGCGACATCGAGCAACTCCTCCACCACCACCGGCATCGGCGTCGCCAACACCGGCATCATCCTCGGCTCCGGCGGCACCATCCCGCTGGCCTCGCTGGTCAATGCGCAGGTGACCACCGCGCCGCTGGTGATCAGCCATCAGCAGCAGCTTCCCGCCATCACCATTTCGTTCAACCTGGCGCCGGGCTATTCGCTGTCGCAGGCGGTGGACGCGATCCACGAGGTGGAAAAGAAGCTCAACCTGCCGCCGCAGGTGCGCGGCCAGTTCATCGGCAAGGCGGCGGAGTTCTCCTCCTCGCTGAGCAATGAAGCCTTGCTGTTGCTCGCCTCGATCATCGTGATCTACATCGTGCTGGGCGTGCTGTATGAAAGCTACATCCACCCGATCACCATCATCTCCACCTTGCCCCCGGCCGGCGTGGGTGCGCTGCTGGCGCTGATCCTGTGCAACATGAGCCTGTCGGTGGACGGCATCGTGGGCATCGTGCTGCTGATCGGCATCGTGAAGAAGAACGCGATCATGATGATCGACTTCGCGATCGAGGCGCAGCGCACCGGCATGAAGCCGCGCGAGGCGATCCATCGCGCCTGCCTGCTGCGTTTCCGCCCGATCATGATGACCACCGCCGCGGCCATGCTCGGTGCCCTGCCGCTGGCGCTGGGCACCGGCATCGGCGCGGAGCTGCGGCGTCCGCTGGGCGTGTCGATCGTCGGCGGCCTGCTGCTTTCGCAACTGGTGACGCTGTACACCACGCCGGTGATCTACCTGTACATGGAGCGCTTCTCCGACTGGCTGCGCGAGCGCCGGGAGCGGCGCGCGTTGCGCCACGCGCAGCGTGGTGCAACCTGACAAAAGAGTTCCAAAGAGTAGGTGGAGAGGAACCAGAAGTGAGGGAAGAGCAGGTCTTGCAGCGTATTGTTTCATTTGTAATGGTTTCACGCTGCGCCCAGGTGCACGCAAACTATGTCCCGCGCGTTAAATCTGGCGTTCTCTTCTCGTTTCTCGCTCCTCTTCACTCACTTCTCGCTCCATGAATATTTCCGGTCCCTTCATCCGTCGCCCGATCGGCACTTCCCTGCTGGCGATGGGGGTCTTCGTCATCGGTGTGATCTGCTATTCCCTGCTGGGCGTTTCAGCCCTGCCGGACATGCAGTTTCCGGTGATTTTCGTCAGTGCCAGCCAGGCCGGCGCCAGTGCCGACAACATGGCGGCCACCGTGGCCGCGCCCTTGGAGCGCCACCTGGGCCAGGTGCCCGGCATCGACACCATGCGTTCCTCCAGTTCGCTGGGCAGTACGCAGATTTTTTTGATGTTCGACGCTGGCCGCAACATCGATGACGCGGCTCGCGACGTGCAGGCGGCCATCAATGCCGCGCAGCCGGACTTGCCGCCGGGACTGAACAGTCCGCCGAGCTACGAGAAAGCCAACCCCAACGACGACCCGGTCATCGCCTTCGCGCTGACCTCCGATACGCAGTCGGCGCGAGACCTCTATGACGTGGCCGACTCGCTGCTGGCGCAACGGCTGCGCCAGCTCGATGGGGTGTCGGAAGTGGACATTACCGGCGCAGCCACTCCGGCCGTGCGCGTGGACGTGAACCTGCGTGCCCTGAACGCCATGGGCATTTCCCCCGATCAGTTGCGCAACGCACTGACCGCGGCCAATGTGTTCGAACCGCAAGGTTTCCTGACCGACGGCAAGACCACCATGGCCGTGCAGGCCAACGATGCGCTGCACACGGCCGCCGACTTCGCCGGCCTGGTGATTGCCACCAACGGCAAAGGCGTGCCGGTGCGCCTGAAAGACATCGCCAACGTCTACGACGGCCAGCAGGACGCTTATCAGGCAGCCTGGTTTCAAGGCAAACCGGCGATCCTGATGTATGTGTACAAGCAGTCGAACGCCAACATCATCGGCACCGTCGACCGCGTGAAGTCGGAGGTGCCGCTGCTGCGCAGCTATCTGCAACCGGGCACGCATCTCACGCCTTATTTCGACGACACGCCGGTCATTCGCGCCTCGTTGCACGAGGTGCAAGCCACGCTGCTGATCAGCCTGGCCATGGTCATCCTGGTGATGGCGCTGTTCCTGCGCCGGCTGGCACCGACCTTGATCGCCGCCGTGGCCGTGCCGCTGTCGCTGGCCGGTGCGGCAGTGGTCATGTATGCGTGCGGGTTCACGCTCAACAACCTCACGCTGCTGGCGCTGGTCATTGCGATCGGCTTCGTGGTGGACGACGCGATCGTGGTGATCGAAAACATCATCCGTCACATCGACCAGGGCATGACGCGCATGGAGGCGGCGCTGGCCGGTGCGCGCGAGATCGGCTTCACCATCATTTCGATCACGGCCTCGCTGGTCGCGGTGTTCATCCCGCTGCTGTTCATGAGCGGCATCACCGGCATGTTCTTCAAGGAATTCACCTTGACCCTGGTGGCGGCGATCGTGATCTCCGCGCTGGTGTCGCTGACGCTCACCTCCTCGCTGTGCGGGCATTTCCTCGACGGCCACAGCGAGCCCGAAGCCACCTCCAGGCTCGGGCGCGCGCTGGACCGTTTTCACGAAGGCATGCTCAACGCCTACCGCACCGCGTTGGATTTCTCGCTGCGCCACGCCCTGCTGATGTCGCTCACGCCGCTGATGCTGATCGGCCTTACCGTGATGATCGTGCTGTCGGGCCAGATCAAGACCAGCCTGTTCCCGGTGCAGGACACCGGTCTGATCCGTGGTCGCGCCACGGCCAGTGCCACTGTGTCGTTCCAGGATTCGGCCAACCGGCAACAGCGGCTGATCGACATGCTGCTGCACGATCACGATGTCGCAGTGGTGGGTTCGCGGCTGGGCAGCACGCGCCAGGGCGCGGCGGGTACCTTCGACATCCAGCTCAAGACGCGCGAAGAAGGACGCAAGGACGATACCTTCGTTGCACTGGCGCGACTCAGCGCCAAGGCCGCGCGATATCCGGATCTCAACGTGCGCCTGCGTGCCATCCAGGATCTGCCCAGTTTCGGTGGCGGCGGTACCAATCAAGGTGCGCAGTACCAGATATCGCTGATGGGCAACGACTCCACCGAATTGCAGGAATGGCTGCCCAAGCTGGTCGACCAACTGCGCAAGAATCCCAAGCTGCGCGACGTCGGCAGCGACCTGGACAGCGCCGGCCTGCAGCAGAATATCGTGATCGATCGCGACCGGGCGGCCCAGCTTGGCGTGAGCATCGGCACGATCGATTCGGCCATCTACGACTCGTTCGGCCAGCGTCAGGTCAGCACGATCTATTCCGACCTCAATCAATACAAAGTGGTGGTGAACGCATTGCCGGACCAGACGGCTACGCCAAGGTCGATCGACGACGTGCTGGTGCCGTCCACCAGCGGCAAGATGATACGTCTGTCGGCGTTCGCACATCAGGTACCGGGCGTTGCGCCGACCCAGGTGACGCACATGAACCAGTACACCACCATGGATCTGAGCTTCAACCTGGCGCCCGGCATCAGCATGGGTGAGGCGTTGCAGGTGGTGCAGGCAACTGCCAGCAACATGCGCATGCCGGGCGACATCAAGCTCGACGTAGGCGGCGATTTCCGCCGTTTCCAACAGTCGCAAACCGGCATGCTGCTACTGGTATTCGGTGCGATCGTGGTGGTGTACATCGTGCTTGGCATCCTTTACGAAAGCCTGATTCACCCCGTGACCATTCTCTCGACGCTGCCTGCGGCAGGCGTGGGTGCATTGCTGGCGTTGTGGTTTACCAATACCGATTTGTCGGTGATTGCACAGATTGCCTTGGTGCTCTTGATCGGCATCGTGAAGAAAAACGCGATCATGATGATCGACTTCGCGCTGGTCGCGCAGCGCGAGCACGGCAAGACGCCGCTGGAGGCTGCGCGCGAAGCGAGTCTGGTGCGCTTTCGTCCCATCATGATGACGACGATGGTGGCGATCCTTGCGGCCGTGCCGATTGCGGTGGGTCTTGGCGAAGGTTCCGATCTGCGTCGGCCGTTGGGTATCGCGCTGATCGGCGGCTTGTTGATTTCGCAGAGCCTGACGTTGCTCAGCACGCCGGCACTGTATGTGATCTTCTCCTGCCTCAGCGAGCGTTGGGCGGCGTGGCGCGCACGTCGGCGCGAGTACAAAGCCGCACGCCAAAGCAAGTGGGTGCGCCAGTCCTGACCGATAACGGCCCGGCTCGGCGCCCTGGATGATCGGGCGTCGAGCCGGGTAGGCGTGAAAATCAGGCGATACTTTGCAGTGCGTTGGACATGGCGTCGCCCAAGACCTTTCGATTATCCGGTTCCGACATCATGGTTATGTGGTTTCCGGGGACCGGGATGATGGGCATGGAAGACGGTGGCAGTGCTTCGTGCCAAGGGCCTATGAGGAACTTGAGGTTCTCCGTATTGGCGTGGATCGATTCGTCGTCCAAGTGACTGAGCTTGCCGTCGCGGACAAGTTCTTCCTTCAATGCGGGCGGAATCTCCTGGGCGCAGAACAGGTGGGTCATCAAATCTGAGCTCGGTGCCCGGTAGGAGTAGGCGATCTGCATGAAATGGCAGACCTGCTTCCAGCCGTGCACGTCGTGATAGGCGGGCAACCTCTTGAGCAACGTGGCCTCCGTGATCAGATCCTCGAGCGTCATCTCCTCGGCCATTTGTTGCAGGTCTATCTGCGAGTTTTGCTTTTCGCCACCCAATACACTGGCAATGTCAACGATGATTTCCTTTGCGGACTTGGGCTCTCGGTCACTCAGCAATTGAGTGTCTATCAAGCCAATGAACGATACGGATTCATCGATGCTGGACAGGTGATGCGCGACGGCGTACGCCAACAGGCCTCCGGCGGAATAGCCGGCCAACCGATAGGGCCCGCTTGGCTGTACGGCTTGCATCATGGAAACCAGCCGAGGTGTCATGGCCTCGAGCGAGGGTGGTTGTTCCTCCCGTGCGGATGGCCATGGCAGCGAATAAATGGGATGGTCTCGGTGGATATCGTTGGCGAGCGAGAAAATATAGGAACGATCCCCCGTCCCCGTTGGCAAAAAGAAGATAGGGGCTTGCGTGCCGCTCTTGCGGATCGGCACGGCTCGATTCCAGTCCAGGCATTCGGTCGGGTTGGTGAACCGGGCAGCAAGCTCGTGGAGTACCGGGCTTTCAAACAATTCGTTGAGCGTAATGCTCAAACCCAATTCCGTGGTGCGATGGAGCAATTGCACGGCCAGCAGCGAGTGCCCGCCGAGCTCGAAGAAGTTGTCGCGACGGCTCACGCGCGCGATGCCGAGCAACTCCTCCCACAGCGTGGCCAGTATCCGCTCGATATCACCCTGCGGTGCTTCATAGACGTGCCGTGCATAGGCCTCGCCATCGGGTGCCGGCAAAGCCTTGCGATCGAGCTTGCCGTTAGGCGTCAGCGGCAGGGCCTCCAGTTGCACGAAGGCGGAGGGCACCATGTAATCGGGCAGGCGTGCACTCAGATGCGCGCGCAATGCCGCGGCCAGATCGGAGTTCTCGCCCTCGGTGGTGACATAGGCCACCAGCCGCTTGTCGCCGGGCACGTCTTCGCGTGCCAGCACGACGGCGTCGCGAATCGCGTCGTGCTCGGCCAGCCGTGCCTCGATCTCGCCCAGCTCGATGCGGAAGCCGCGGATCTTGACCTGGTGATCGTTGCGTCCCAGGAACACGAGATTGCCGTCGGGCAGATAGCGGGCCAGATCGCCGCTGCGATACATGCGTGCATCGGGGTGTGGACTGAACGGATCGGGCAGGAAGCGCTCGGCGGTCAACTCCGGACGATTCAAATAGCCGCGCGCCACGCCGGCGCCACCCACATACAACTCGCCCACCGCGCCCAGCGGCACCGGCTGTCCCTGCGCATCGAGCAGATACAGACGCAAATCCGGGATGCGCTCGCCGATGGGACTGACCGCGGCCGCCGTATCGGCCTGACGCAGCACCCGATAGGTGACGTGCACG
>NZ_JADIKF010000030.1 GCF_016904945.1 Dyella mobilis | reverse complement strand
CCATGCTTGGGCCGTCCGTCTTGCGGGGGCGTGCGACCCATCCTTCGCACCTGTCCCGCCATGACCGGGCAAGGCGTTGCTATCGGGCGTCAGTGCTACCAAGCTGGTTAGGTCCGCTTCCGACCCAGAGCGGACGTTACGCGAGAACGAAAGAGCGGAAAAGGTGAACAGGATGAAGCCGCAAGTGGGGGACTTGATCGCGATTCCGTCTGACGATCGCTTCGGTGTGGCGAAGGTGTTGTTCTGCTCTGAGTATTTCTCGGAAGTCATCCTCATCGGGTTGTTCCGACGGACATTCGCAATGCCGAACTCGCCAGACATTCCTCTGATAGAAGGGCCGATGGACCTCTACTACACAGGTGATAGCTCTATAGCGACCGGTGCGTGGCCAGTAGTGGGACACCAAGCCCTACTGCCTGGCGAAAGTTCGCTGTCCAGACGAATTGTTGGGGGAGACGTCTGGGATGAGGACAGGCACCTCGGGCCTGCCTCTCCGCAAGACTTGGCGACTTTGCCGAAGATGTTGACGCAGGGCGCACGTCTCATTGAAAAGGCGGTTCAGCGGATCGGTGACCGTCCGACGGATAATCTTTAAGGTCCGCTTCCGACTCAAAGCAGACGTCACGATTCAATGCATTTAGGGAGAAGAACGTGAGCAACGATAAGGACGATCGGGTGTGTCTGGTTTTCATCCCACCGCTGGTTACCCTGCTATACCGGGCAGAAAGCACGCTTGGGCAGCCCCTTACGGAAGCCCAGGTCCTTGCCATCAGGGACAACGCTGCATGTATCACAATGCCGTTCAGCGTGGCCTTGAAGACCGAGCAAGAACGCGGATATCCCGATATCGTTGCTGAGCAGTGCTGGGAGGAGTGGCGGGCAGCAAGAGAGCAACTCTTTCCCAGGGAACTGTGAGGTCCGCTTCCGACCCATAGCGGACACTAGCAAAATTTAGAAAGGGAAACAGCATGGCGCCTTTTCCGTTCACAGACCTTCACAGTTTCAAAGACTATGTCGGCTTCGTGAAGTTGTGCTCACCGGACCTATATCCATTGCGGGAAGGTGTTCAGTCGGAGGATCAATGGTCTCTTGATCTTGCGTTCCAGGGGCTGAGGATCGGTATTGATTTATACATTCCCCGAGGACGGGATGGTGCGAAATTAGCGAAATGCGTGAGTTTGGCTCAAGCGGCGTATGACGACTATTTGGCCGGCAGGCCGCGCGACGGATTTGCGACGATGGCTGATCTTCAGCGCTTAGTGAAATCGTTTCCTTCGAGGTAAGTGTTATCGAGAAGGTCCGCTCCCGACCCCGAGCGGATATTTCCACACCAGAAGCATGCTACGACTGCGATCGGGGCGCTGATGCTGGTGGTTGTTTCACATGCTTCGGAAGGAGCGGAATAATCATTGGCACGCGTTGCCGATAGTTTCGATACTTCTCGCCAAACAGCGTGATCAGATCTCGCTCTTCGAAGAAGATGCCAACGAAGATGTACCCGGTGGCCGCTGCCGCGAAAAGCAGATGCCCATGAGTCATGTAAGGCGTCGACCAGAAAGCCAAGATAAATCCCAAATAGATAGGGTGGCGGACATATTTATAGAAAGCGGGCGTTTTGAATGTCGGCTTCGCAGCGCTGCTTTCTCGCCAACGATGAAACACTTGTTGCAACCCGAACAGTTCAAAGTGGTTAATCAGGCACGTTGATATGAGAAGGACGATCCAACCTATCGCCGAGAAGGCGATCAGTATCGCTCCCGCTGCGGAATCTCTTACATCCCAAACAACACCGGTCAGTGGACGCCATTGCCACAGGAGAAGCGCAATCGCGAGGCTCGCAAAGAGAACGTAGGTCGAGCGCTCGATTGATAACGGGATATAGCGTGTCCACCATTGTTTGAATCCGCGGCGAGCCATAACGCTGTGCTGTATCGCGAAGATGCCCAGCAGCAAGAGATCAACCACAACAGCCGTCCAAACGGAACCATTCGGACCGCCATCAATAGTCTTGATCCCGGGAATACGCTCGACAAAAGCGATCGTGTATAGAAAAGTAGCTAAAAAGAAGAGATAAACGAAGGCGCCGTAGGCGAGTGCTGCAAATCCCATAAAAACCTCCCCCGGCTATGGATAGCCAGTTGTCAGGGGCGGTACGGCGCGATTATATGCTTGATTCTTCTTTGAAAGGGCTTCTGTGACGCTGAAATCGCGTGTGAATGGATTTTGCTTCAATGGATTGGGAACTTATTGGCGGCTCAACTGAGGCTTCTTTCGCCGCTCCAAAAACGATGCCAAGTGCGCCTATGCGCGCATCGAATTTATATCTGCTTTCGACCCATAGCAGACATTTAACGATTAGGCGAAGGTGAAACGATTTAGCTTACTGCCTTTCAGGAATGAGCCGCCCTCTCGATCTGCTGAGTCAAAATCCCAAGCATTGCGCTCATGCTGGCATTGAACATCTCCAGATTGGGCGCCGTCGTGTCGATGTGTTTGTCGGGGATGTCGGAAATGATGTCCTGCCAGGTATGGTTGAAGAGCTGAGGGTCCGGGTGCACGGCGATCAAAGTCCGAACCCCATACTCGAGCGCCTTCATGGCTCCCACCATGGCCGAGCATATGGCCTCGTTGTGTTTGAGGACTTCGAGCATCTCTTCTTCGGTCATTGATGGGGCACCTCGTGATAAGCCTGCAGGCCAGCCAGCTTATGCCAGGCGCCATCCATCGAAGCGATCCCTGGACGGGCGCTTCAGCTAAATTGGCTCGTCCAGCTGGTACTGCTGGACCTGCATCACTCTAAGGACCCGCCATCGGTCCCGGGCGAAAGGCTAGGCGACGCCCATAGCAACTAGTACGCCACTTTTCTAAACGTTAGCTAAACGGCGGCTAGCCGAGACTTCATGACGGTAACTTTGACGGTAAGTGCGTTTGATGTGGCAAATTTATTTGATATTTATCAGATATATATGCCATGTATTCCGGTGCACCCATAACGCCATTTCCCGTTTCCGCCTCGCCAGGTCCGCGCCCGCGGCAGCGAGGATGTCGGCGCGCGCTTGCGCGCGAAGCGGCCATGCTTGTCGGCGTGAAATGCGTGCACGCAGGCGGCCGCCGATGCAATGTGCGCCCTCCCTTGGTCGCCATGACGCGAAGCCGGTTCCGGGTCAATGCCGCCCGACGCCATCGTCCCGGCGGCAATGAGCCATGGTGTCTACGTGCTCTTCTTGTCCGCCGCCGGAAGATTTATCGAGTAGAGCGCCGACGCAATTTTCCAGCCGTCGTTAGTTCGAACGACGGACCAGATGATGCGGCCGTGCCCGATCTTGGCGAAATAATCGAAGGAAACGGAACCCACCTCCCCGTCGGAATGAACGGCGAGATTTTCCGTGCGATCCGGCGGCAGCTTGACCTCGCCCACGACGTCTTCCTTCGCGGTTATCGACAGCGTGCGCGGTACCGGCTGCTTGTTGGCGGCAGTGACGACGGCATAGGAGCGAGGGGCGAATCCGCCGACGACAGGGGCATCGCCGTTGACATACAGGCCAAGCAGCGCCTTGGCATCTTTCCTTGCAATCGCTTGTTGATAGCTGTCCCACAGCTGATGAAGCGCTGCGTCATCGCTGCTTTCGGCAGACGGGTTGTTGGCGACCTCTGCAGCCTGGGCGCAACCGGTTGTTAACGCGATCATGACAAACGCTTTGAGCACACCTGCTTTCATAAACTCCCCTTTGCATGCATCCCGTTTTGGGCGCTTGAGCGTTGACCATGGGCTATCGGCGGGAGTTCCGTCTTTTTTTCGTCGTGCCCGGGATGCATGCCTCACTCTGGTCAAGTTAAAGAGAGTTCGTTGCTGCATGAATCTGGCATTGTTTGACTTCGACGGCACGATTACGCACAAGGCAATGTTTGCGGACTTCATCCGTTTTGCGGTTCCCCGTCGCAGGCGGATACTGGGTACGCCGCTGTTTGCACCGATGGTGGTGGGTTACAAGCTGGGGCTGGTGTCGGGCAACGCCATCCGCTCGAGCGTGGTGAGTTTCGGCCTGCGCGGTGCGAGAGCCGAACACGTAAGAGAGATGGGCAGGCGCTTTTCCGATGAAGTGCTGTCCACGGTGCTGCGGCCGATCGCCCTGGAACGCATCCGGTGGCATCGGGAGCGTGGCGACAAGGTAGTGGTCGTATCCGGCGCCCTGGATATCTATCTCGAATACTGGTGCCGCACCCACGGGCTTGATTTGATCTGCTCGCGCCTCGAAGTAGTTGATAGTCACCTCACCGGGCGCTATCACGGGCCGCAATGCGTGGGTGCGGAGAAGTCGCGACGCGTGCGCGAAACCTGCACGCTTCAAGACTTTTCCACGGTCTATGCCTACGGCGACACCGAGGAGGATCTCGACATGCTGAGCATGGCCCACAAGAAATACTATCGCTGGCAGGAGCTGCCTTAGCGAATGACATCGCTTGGTCATCGGATGTCGCCATCGTAGCGCCGGGCCAACGATCCCCGGCGTGGCATACCTGATCACTTCTCATATGGCACTGTGCGCCAAAAGGACTATGCTGGTCGGCCTCAACGTGGGTTCGTGCGCTACGCCGAAAGACCGGGCGAATGCGCTGCAATCCACCGAGTATCGGCATGGTCGCGAGCACCAATCCCCTTCGTGGATGCCCGCGCACCGGCCAGGTTTTTGACGTTGCCGCGAGCGATCGCGCCGGACATCAGGTCCGCTCGAGCGCCTTGCCTCATTTCACATAGGAGTAATGCAATGGAACACCCGACCCGCACGCTCAATGGACTCGGCCAGAGCCTCTGGCTGGATAACATCACGCGAAGCATGCTGGGAGACGGCACCTTGCTCAGCTACCGCGAGCAAAAGAGCGTGACCGGCCTGACCTCCAACCCCACCATCTTTGCCCAGGCGATCAAGTCGGGTAAGGATTACGACGCCTCGATTCGCGCGGCGGGGCAGGTGGAGCCGGAGACGGTGTTCTTCGGTCTGGCCATCGACGACCTGCGCCGGGCCGCGTCCATCTTCGAGCCGGTCTACCAGCACACGCACGGCGTGGACGGCTGGGTTTCGCTGGAAGTCTCGCCGCTGCTGGCCGATGACACCGAGCGCACCGTCGAGCAGGCCGTGGCGCTGCACAAACAGGCCGCCGTGCACAACCTTTTCATCAAGGTACCAGGCACCCCGGCCGGCATCGGCGCCATCGAAGAATTGATCTTCCGCGGCGTGCCGATCAACGTCACCCTGTTGTTCTCGCCAGAGCAGTACCAGGCTGCAGCCGAAGCCTGGTTGCGCGGCCTGGAGCGTCGTCACGCGGCGGGGCTGGACCTGGACGTGGCGTCGGTCGCTTCCGTGTTCATCAGCCGCTGGGACGTGAAGGTGGCGGACAAAGTGCCGGAGGATCTGCACAACAAGCTCGGTTTCGCAGTCTGCGGGCAGATCTACGCCAAGTATCGGCAACTGCTCGATTCGCCACGCCTGCAGCGCTTGCAGAACGCCGGCGCCCGCGTGCAGCGCCTGCTGTGGGCCAGCACCGGCACCAAGGATCCCAAGGCCAGCGACGTGCTGTACATCGAAAACCTGGTCGCGCCGCTCACCGTCAACACGATGCCGGAAAAGACGCTGCTGGCCTTCGCCGACCATGGCAAAGCCGAGCATCTGATGAAGCTGGACGATCCGGCCATCGCCAGCACGCTGGCTCGCTTCGAGGCGGCAGGCATCCAGGTGGAGCCGCTGGCCAAGACGCTGCAGCAGGAAGGTGCCGATGCCTTCGTCAAATCCTGGCGCGAACTGCTCGACACCCTCAGCGAGCGCATGGGGGCCACGGCATGAGCGCGCTGCGCGAGAAAAAGTCGTGGCGCGCGCTGGAACAATACCAACCTGAAATAGCTCGGCAGCATCTGCGCGATCTGTTCGCGGCAGATCCAAAGCGTGCGGATCGTTACCGTGCGGACGCGGCGGGGTGGAAGTTCGATTACTCGCGCCACCGCATCGACGACCGGACCTTGCAGCATCTGTTTGCCCTGGCGCGCGAATGCGGGCTGGAGGCTCGTCGCGATGCCATGTTCGCCGGCGAGAAGGTGAATACCACCGAACAGCGCGCCGCCTTGCACATCGCGCTGCGGGCGCCGGCGCGCAAGGTGATCAAGGTCGACGGTGTCAATGTCGTACCGGAAGTGCGTACGGTGCTCAAGCGCATGGCCGAGTTCGCCGATGCCGTTCGCGAAGGACGTTGGCTGGGGTTCAACGGCCGGCCGATCCGCAACATCGTGAACATCGGCATCGGCGGATCCGACCTTGGTCCGGTGATGGCCTACGAAGCTTTGCGCCACTACAGCGACCGCAAGCTGCAGATGCGTTTCGTCTCCAACGTCGACTACACCGATTTCGCCGAAGCGGTGCGCGACCTGCGTCCGGAAGAAACGCTGTTCATCGTCGCGTCCAAAACCTTCACCACGCTAGAGACCATGACCAACGCCCACAGTGCGCGCGATTGGTTGCTGGCGGCGACGGGCGGCGACAAGGCGGCGGTGGCCAAGCACTTTGTCGCGCTGTCGACCAATGAGAAAGCGGTGGAGGAGTTCGGCATCTCCACCCAGCAGATGTACGGGTTCTGGGATTGGGTGGGCGGCCGCTATTCGATGGACTCGGCGATCGGCCTGTCCACCATGATAGCCCTGAGTCCGGATGCCTTTCACGAGATGCTCGCGGGTTTTCACGCGATGGACGAGCATTTCCGCACCGCGCCGCTGGAACGCAACCTGCCGGTGATCATGGGCCTGCTGGGCGTGTGGTACACGGATTTCTTCAACGCCGAAACCGTGGCAGTGCTGCCGTACGAGCAATACCTGAAGCGTTTTCCGGCCTACCTGCAACAGCTCACGATGGAGTCGAACGGCAAGCACGTCACCGTGGACGGCGCGCCGGTCGATTATCCCACCGGTCCCATCTACTGGGGCGAGCCGGGCACCAACGGGCAGCATTCGTTCTATCAGCTCATCCATCAGGGCACGCGCCTGATCCCGTGCGACTTCCTCGGTTTTGCGCAATCGCTCAATCCCTCGGGCCGCCATCACGACCTGCTGATCGCCAACGTGATCGCGCAGGCCGAGGCCTTGGCCTTCGGCAAGACCCTGCAACAGGTGAAGGCCGAAGGCGTCAACGACGAGCTCGCCCCGCATCGCGTGTTCGAAGGCAATCGTCCATCGAGCTTGCTGTTGGCCGACCGCCTGACCCCCGCCGCGCTCGGCAGCCTGATCGCCCTGTATGAGCACAGCGTGTTCACCCAGGCGACGATCTGGAACATCAATCCCTTCGATCAATGGGGCGTGGAGCTGGGCAAGCAGCTGGCCTTGCGTGTCGTCGACGAAATCGAGTCTCCGCGCAAGCCGCTCAACCACGACAGCGCCACCAATGCGACGATCGCCTGGTATCGCAAGGCTCGCCGCAAGACCAGCACCGAAGAGCGTGCATCGGCGACCGCCAATGCGGCCCATCGTGTGCTGGCCATCGATATCGGCGGCAGCCACGTCAAGGCGATGCTCAGCGGCAATCCGCGCGAAGTGGCGATTAAGTCCGGCCGCACGTTGACGCCGGAACTCATGATCAAGCAACTGCGTCCGGCCATCCGCGCGTGGAAATACGATGCGGTGAGCATCGGCTATCCCGGTCCGCTGCTGCACGAGCGCATCGCACGCGATCCGTACAACCTCGGCAAGGGATGGGTAGGCTTCGATTTTGCCAAGGCGTTCGGCTGTCCGGTCAAGATCATCAACGATGCGGCCATGCAGGCGCTAGGCAGTTATGAAGGCGGCCGCATGCTGTTTCTCGGCCTGGGCACCGGGCTTGGCACGGCGTTCATCGTTGACGGCCTGATCGAGCCGATGGAGCTGGCGCATCTTCCGTACAAGAAAGGTACCTTCGAAGACTACGTTGGCGCGCGCGGCCTGAAGAAGCTGGGCAAGAAGAAATGGCACGCGCACGTGTTTGATGTAGTCGAACAACTGCGAGCGGCGCTTGAGCCCGATTACGTCGTGCTCGGCGGCGGCAACGTGCGCGAGTTGACCGAATTGCCCGAAGGCGCACGCCGTGGCGACAATCACAACGCCTTCGTCGGCGGATTCCGTTTGTGGGAGAACGAAGCATGAGCGCAGAAACGTCAGGGAAAGCATCGCTGCAGCTGGGCTTTGTCGGCCTGGGCCGCATGGGGTTGAACATGGTTCGCCGCATGCAGCAGGCCGGCATCGATTGCGTGGTTTTCGATACCAACCTCGATGCACGCAAGGAAGCTGCCAGTTACGGTGCGACTGCCGCCGAATCGATCCAGGATCTGGCCGAAAAGCTGCAGGCGCCACGCGCCGTGTGGCTGATGCTGCCCACCGCGGTGGTGGATGCCGTACTCGACCAGGTGGTGCCGCTGCTGTCGCCGGGTGATACGGTCATCGATGGCGGCAACTCGCATTACGTGGAAGACCTGCGTCGCGCCGAGGCGCTGGGCAAGCATCAACTGATGTATGTGGATGTGGGCGTCAGCGGAGGCGTGTGGGGCCGCGAGCGCGGCTATTGCCAGATGATCGGCGGCCCGGAAAAAGCCTATCAACGATTGGAGCCGGCTTTCGCAGCACTGGCTCCCGGTGTCGACGCCGCGCCACGCAGCGAGGGACGCACGGGCGAGCCGTCATCGGCGGAAAAGGGTTATCTGTACTGCGGCCCGAATGGTGCCGGCCATTTCGTGAAAATGGTCCACAACGGCATCGAGTACGGCCTGATGGCGGCGTATGCCGAAGGCTTCAACGTGCTCAAGCATGCCAACGCAGGAAAGCAGAAGCGCACGGCCGATGCAGAAACCTCGCCGCTGGAGAATCCGGAGCGTTATCAATACGACTTCCCGCTTGGCGAAGTGGCTGAACTGTGGCGACGCGGCAGCGTGATCGGTTCGTGGCTGCTCGACCTTACTGCGGCCGAGTTGGGGCGCGATCCATCCTTGAAGGCGTACAACGGTCGCGTTTCCGATTCCGGCGAAGGCCGCTGGACGGCGCAGGCAGCCATCGACGAAGGCGTGCCGGTACCCGTGCTTGCGGCGGCTCTGTTTGGCCGCTTCACCTCGCAAGGCAATGAGCTTTACGCCAACCAGGTGATGTCCGCCATGCGCCACGCCTTTGGCGGGCACAACGAAAAAACCGGCAACAAGGAATGAGGCATGACTGCTACCACGCTCGTCATTCTGGGGGCTAGCGGTGACTTGACCCAGCGCCTGCTGATGCCGGCGCTGTATCGCCTGCATACGCTGGGTCTGACATCGGACCTGCGCATCATCGGTTACGCCAAGGAAGCGTGGAGCCGACAGCATTTCGAAAAGCACATTCACGAGGCACTGCAAGCGTTCGCGCCGGACTTCAAGACGGCGGACTGGAACCGTTTTCGCCGCCAGCTCGATTACGTGGGTGGTGAACTGCAAGCAGATCAGCTCGCGGCGCTGAAGGACAAGCTCGCCCCTTCCACGCTTTTCTATCTGGCATTGCCGCCGCCGTTGTTCGGCGTTGCGGCAACCGCGCTGGGCGAGGCGGGGTTTTCGAAGAACCCGCGTGGCGGCTGGCGGCGCCTAGTGGTGGAGAAGCCGTTCGGTACCGATCTGGCTTCCGCCCAGGAGCTGCGTGCGCGGATGCACGACCACTGGGATGAAGAGCAGATCCTGCGCATCGATCATTTCCTGGGCAAGGAAACCACCCAGAACCTGATGGTGTTTCGCTTCGCCAACCGTTTCCTCGAGCCGATCTGGAATGCGCAGCACATCGCACAAGTGCAGATCACGTACGCGGAGACGCTTGGCGTGGAGCAGCGTGCGGCGTACTACGACAAGGCCGGTGCCTTGCGCGACATGCTGCAGAATCACTTGATGCAGTTGTTCAGCCTCGCGGCGATGGAGCCGCCCTCGAGCTGGGATGCCGAGGTGCTGCGCGATCACAAAGTGGAGGTGCTGCGTTCGGTCATTCCGATCACTGCCGGCTCAGTGAACAAGCATGCCGTGCGCGGGCAATACCGTGCCGGCAAACTGGGGCGCAAGAAGCTGGCTGGCTATCGCGCAGAGCCGGGCATCAAGCGCGGTTCCGATACGGAAACCTTCGCGGCATTGCGGTTGGAGGTGGACAACTGGCGCTGGCATGGCGTGCCGTTCTACCTGCGCAGCGGCAAGCGCCTGGCCAGCAATTATTCCGAAATTGCGGTGCAGTTCCGCGAAGTGCCTGGGCCGATCCCGCATGCGGTGGATGCCGGCAACAACTGGATGATCTTCCGCATTCGTCCGGTCGAGCGCATGGATCTGTTGGTAACGGCCAAGCAGCCGGGTGGCAAGCTCGCGGGGCGTCCGGCCACCTTGAGCGCACTGTATGCCACGCCCGACGATCGGGAGTTTTCCGCGTACGAACAATTGCTGATGGATGCGCTGGGTGGCGACCGCTCGCACTTCCTGCGCTTCGACGAAGTGGAGTGGGCGTGGAAGGTACTCACGCCGGTATTGAATGCGTGGCAAAAAGGTGCGCCGGATTTCTATGCGGCAGGCTCCGAAGGGCCCGATACGCAGGCGCGGCTGCTCGATCCCGATCATCACTGGCGATCGATCGCACTCGATGGCGGAGATCAGGTGTGAACGCACCGAAGTCCGGCAGCCGGTAATTCCTCGCAGCTCGATCACCGCTGCGGCGCCACGAGCCGCAGCGGTAGAATGGCGTCATGCATATCTTCAAAGTTTTCCAGATCGAGGCTGCGCATCGGCTGCCCAACGTGCCGGCCGGGCACAAGTGCGCGCGCCTGCACGGCCACTCCTTCCGCATCGAAATCCACGTAAGCGGCGAGCCCGATCCCAAGCTGGGTTGGGTGATGGATTTTGCCGACGTCAAAACGGCCTTCGCGCCGCTCTACGAGCAGTTGGATCATCACTACCTCAACGACATCGAAGGGCTGGAGAACCCGACCAGCGAAATGCTCGCGCGCTGGATCTGGCGCCATCTGGAACCGGCCCTGCCCGGGCTGGACAAAGTGGTCGTGCACGAGACCTGCACCTCGGGCGCCGCATGTACCCGAGACAGTTTTTGACGCGTCGCAAAATTAATCGATTTGTCATCAACTGGTTGTGTTTGTTGAATATTTTGTGACATATCGCTTTTTTAACAAAAAAGATATTGCGCTGCACAATATTCGCTGCTAGGCTTTGTTCCACTCTCCCACTCCCGTTGAGGGACAAAGCCATGACTCAGCAACTGAACACCCAGATCTTCGCTTACGCCAAGCAGCTGACCGATAACGCTTTCAAGGCGCACGCCATGACCATCAAGGGTCTGGAGCAGGTTGCCGAGTTGCAGCTGGCCGCCCTGGAAAAGCAGGCTCAGGTCACTGCCGACTTCATCGCCCAGGCGGCTGAAGTGCGCGACCTCGAAGCCCTCCGTGGCTTGTGGGAAAAGGGCACCAGCCTGAGCCGTGAGCAGGCCGAAAGCGCCGTCGCCGTGACCAAGGACGTGGTTGCCGTGGCCCAGAAGACCGCCGAATCCCTCAATGCGCTTTTGCAGGAACAGCAGAAGGCTGCCAACGAAGCCGTGGCCGCCCCGGTTGCCGCGATCAAGAAGGCCGCTGCCGGCGCCAGCAAGTAATCGTCTTCCCGCGTATCGCGACTCCCCTTGCGATATGCCCTTAGGCCGGACTCCCTCGTCCGGCCTTTTTCTTGTCCGAATGCCGCCCACGTGGTGGCATGTCGCAGCGTTCTCGGCTTGCTGGGCCAAAAGTCACGCTGATATACTTTTCAGGATTGGATCGTGACCCGTGGCGTGTTTCATGCCTGGTGCGAAGAACCGCGGGAACCTCACGTGCTCAACAGTCTTGCTTCCGGCCGACGTCTAGCACTGCGATTACTGCTCTGGCAGCTATTCGCGGCGCTGTGTGTGGGCCTCGTTTT
The DNA here is from genome assembly GCF_016904945.1 of Dyella mobilis. GTDB lineage: Bacteria > Pseudomonadota > Gammaproteobacteria > Xanthomonadales > Rhodanobacteraceae > Dyella_B > Dyella_B mobilis. The sequence continues at coordinate 133,896 of NZ_JADIKF010000030.1, read as the reverse complement.
TGCGGTGTCGTCCGGACTTCGCGAGGCGATAGCGGCGGGAGCGGGGGCGACGGTTGTGGCGCTGGGTACCGCGCTGCTGTCGGCGCGGGTTTTCGGTCGGGTGAGTGGTGCCGGCATTGCCTTGGGCCACTTCCTGACGGGCATGATCCTGAAATGGATGGTGATCATCGGGGGGATGATCGCGATCATGTTTCAATACAAATTGCCGCCGCTAGCTGCCATCACGGGGCTGGTGGTGGCTTACGCGGTTAATCTGCTGGCGTTCAGATTCAAGGGTTAAAAGATGGCAAGCGAGCCACAGGGCAGTCTTACCGAATACATCACGCACCACTTGCACCACCTTAAGCCGGTGCAGGTCAGCGAAGGCAACTTCTGGTCGGTGCACGTCGACTCGCTGACCGTATCCCTCGTGCTGGGTGTCTTGTTCTGCCTGTGGTTCTGGACCAAGGCCCGCAAGGCCACGTCCGGCGTCCCCAGCAAAGGCCAGGCCTTTGTCGAAATCGTGCTCGAATTCGTGGACGGCCAGGTCAAGGACGTCTTCCATGGTGATCGCAGCTTCCTGGGGCCCTTGGCGCTGACGGTGTTCGTCTGGGTGTTTCTGATGAACGCCATGGACCTGCTGCCGGTCGACCTGATGCCGTGGATCACCCACCAGTTCGGCATCGGCCACTTCCGCGCCGTGCCTACGGCCGATCTCAACCTCACCTTTGCGATGTCGATCACTGTGCTGTTGCTGGTGATTTTCTACAGCTTCAAGGCCAAGGGCTTCGGCGGCTTTACCCACGAGCTCTTCACGGCGCCGTTCGGCGCCCACCCGGCGCTGTGGCTCCCCAATTTCGTGCTGAACATCGTCGAGCTGGTGGCCAAGCCGGTGAGCCTGTCGATGCGACTGTTCGGCAACATGTATGCGGGCGAGCTGGTGTTCATGCTCATCGCGGGCCTGTTCAGCGCCGGCAGCTGGATACTTTATGGCATGGGCGTGATCGGTTATGCGGTGTGGGGCATCTTCCACATTCTGATCATCTCGATCCAGGCCTTCATCTTCATGGTGCTCACCATCGTGTACATCTCGATGGCTCACGATCACCACTGATACCTTCACTTTTGTACGAACAAACTGCTTTTCTTTTCTTGAGGAGAACACCGTGGAACTAGTTGCTCACCTTGCCCAAGTCCAGGGCTTTACTGCCATCGCGCTCGGCCTGATCATCGGTTTCGGTGCGCTCGGCGCCTGCATCGGCATCGGCATCATGGGTTCGAAGTTCCTCGAAGCCGCTGCCCGTCAGCCTGAGCTGGTTCCGCTGCTGCAGGGCCGCATGTTCCTGCTGGCCGGCCTGATCGACGCGGCGTTCCTGATCGGCGTGGCGCTGGCGATGTTCTTCGCCTTCGCGAACCCGCTGCTCGGCGTCATCCACGGCTAATTAGCCGTGCGGGTGCTTTACTCCCGGATGCGGTCGCGCAAGCGCGATCGCATCCTCGTAGCAATCTATACGTACAGGTAACGCAGAGATGTTGGATATCAACGCGACCTTGGTCGGCGAAATGATCGCATTCGCCTTCCTGATCTGGTTCTGCGTCCACTTCATTTGGCCGCACATCACCAAGGCCATTGAAGAGCGCCAGCTGAAAATCGCTGACGGGCTCAATGCTGCCGAGCGTGCACACGCCGAGCTGAAGAGCGCCGACAACAAAGTGGCGGCCGAGATCAAGCAGGCCCGCCAGCAGGCGGCCGAAATCATCGACCGTGCCCAGCAGCAGGCCAACCAGATTCTGGACAAGGCCCGGGCGGATGCGGTGTCCGAGATCAACCGCCTCAAGGCGGCTGCGCAGGACGATATCGCCTCGATGGCGCAGCGTGCCCGCGAAGAGTTGCGCGAGCGCGTAGGTGCTCTCGCCGTGCAGGGCGCATCGAAGATCGTGCAGCGCGAGATCGATCCGTCGGCGCACAAGGCGCTGCTCGACCAGCTCGCCACCGAGATCTGATCGATGGCAGCCCAGGCAATCACGCTAGCCCGTCCCTACGCCCGCGCCGCTTTCGAGCTGGCGCAGGCGGAAGGTGCCCTCGGCGCCTGGTCGCAGGCGCTGGCTTTCGCCGCGGAAGTGGCGAAGGACCCGCGCGTCGCCGCACTCACTAGCGACCCGCGCGTCAAACCCGATCAACTGGTTGCCCTGCACTTGCCGGAAGGCACGCAGGCGAGCAGTGCGTTCGGCAGCTTCCTGGCACAGCTTGCGGACAAGCGCCGCATGGCGCTGCTGCCGGAAGTCGGCGCGCTGTTCGAAACCTACAAGCGCGAAGCCGAGTCGCAGCTGTTGGTGAAGGTCACCAGCGCCATGGCTCTGGATGCTGCTCAGACTGAGCAGTTGAAGGCCTCGCTCAAGCGCCGCTTCAAGCGCGAGATCGAACTGCAGACGCAGGTCGATCCGTCGCTGCTCGGCGGCGTGGTGATCGATGCCGGCAGCGAAGTGATCGACGGCTCCGCCCGCGGTCGCCTGCAGCGCCTGGCTACGGCACTTACGCAATAAACAGATTTCAAAAATCACCGGGTGCCGTCAGCACGGCGCAAACCCAAGGATAACGACCATGTCCAGCACCACCCTGAACCCGTCCGAGATCAGCGAACTGATCAAGAACCGCATCGAGCAGTTCAAGCTTGGCGCGGAAGCCCGTAACGAGGGCACGATCATCAGCGTGTCCGACGGTATCGTGCGCATCCACGGCCTGGCCGACGTGATGCAGGGCGAAATGATCGAACTGCCGGGCAACGCCTTTGCGCTGGCACTGAACCTCGAGCGCGACTCGGTCGGCGCCGTGGTGCTGGGCGAATACCAGCATCTGCGCGAAGGCGACGTTGCCAAGACCACCGGCCGCATCCTTGAAGTGCCGGTCGGCCCGGAACTGCTCGGCCGCGTAGTCGATTCGCTGGGCAACCCCATCGACGGCAAAGGCCCGATCAGCGCCAAGCTCAGCTCGCCGATTGAAAAGGTTGCGCCGGGCGTGGTGTGGCGTAAGTCGGTCGACCAGCCGGTGCAGACCGGCTACAAGTCGGTCGACTCGATGATTCCGATCGGCCGCGGCCAGCGCGAGCTGATCATTGGCGACCGCCAGACCGGCAAGACCGCGCTGGCCGTCGACGCCATCATCAACAACAAAGATTCCGGCATTAAGTGCATCTACGTTGCCATCGGCCAGAAGCGCTCGTCGATTGCCAACGTGGTGCGCAAGCTGGAAGAGAACGGCGCGCTGGCCAACACCATCGTGGTGGTGGCTTCGGCTTCCGAATCGGCCGCGCTGCAGTACATCGCGCCGTATTCCGGTTGCGCCATGGGCGAATACTTCCGCGACCGCGGCGAAGACGCGCTGATCATCTATGACGACCTGTCCAAGCAGGCCGTGGCCTACCGCCAGATCTCGCTGCTGCTAAAGCGCCCGCCGGGCCGCGAAGCGTATCCGGGTGACGTGTTCTATTTGCACTCGCGCCTGCTCGAGCGCGCCGCCCGCGTGTCCGAAGAGTACGTCGAGAAGTTCACCAACGGCGAAGTGAAGGGCAAGACCGGTTCGCTGACCGCGCTGCCGATCATCGAAACGCAGGCCGGCGACGTGTCCGCGTTCGTGCCGACCAACGTGATCTCGATCACCGACGGCCAGATCTTCCTGGAAACCGACCTGTTCAACGCCGGCATCCGTCCGGCCGTGAACGCCGGTATCTCGGTGTCGCGCGTGGGCGGTTCGGCCCAGACCAAGATCGTGAAGAAGCTGTCCGGCGGCGTGAAGCTGGCGCTGGCCCAGTACCGCGAGCTGGCTGCGTTCGCGCAGTTCGCGTCGGACCTGGACCCGGCCACCCGTGCCCAGCTGGACCGTGGTCAGCGCGTGACCGAGCTGATGAAGCAGAAGCAGTACGCCCCGCTCTCCATCGCCGAGCTGGCACTGTCCGTGTATGCCGCTGAAAAGGGCTACCTGGACGATCTGCCGGTGAACAAGGTGCTGCCGTTCGAGAAGGGCATGCACGACTTCTTCCACCAGAACCACGGCGACCTGATGAAAAAGATCGTCGCCACCGGTGACTGGAACAACGAAATCGAAGGCGTCTTCAAGTCGGGTCTCGACGAGTTCAAGAAGACGGGCAGCTGGTAAGAAACGAGGATGCGCGGTCATTCCAGGAGAATGACCGCAGCGCATTCCGGCCGACGGACCGGATCGGCATAGACCCAACAGGTTGAGGCAAACGTGGCAAGCGGACGCGAAATTAAAACCAAGATCAAGAGCACGCAGAACATGCGCAAGGTGACGCGCGCGCTCGAAATGGTCTCGGCCTCCAAGATCCGCAAAGCGCAGGATCTGATGAAGGCATCGCGTCCCTATGCGCGCTCCATGCGCAAGGTGATCGCGCACGTCGCCCAGGCCAGCACCGAGTTCAATCATCCGTTCCTGGTCGAGCGCAAGGACGTCGCGCGCGTGGGTTTCGTGGTGGTCACCACCGATCGCGGCCTTTGCGGCGGTCTCAACTCCAATCTGTTCCGCCGCCTGCTGCCCGCGATCCGCGAGTATCAGGACAAGGGTGTGCAGGTCGACGTGGTGGCGATCGGCCAGAAGGCCGTGCAGTTCTTCCGTCGCCTGAAGGGCGTGAACCTCGTCGGCAGCGTGACTCACCTGGGTGAGCGTCCGAAGATCGAGCAGCTCGTGGGCGTGATCAAGGTGGTGCTGGACGCGTTTGCGGAAGGCAAGCTGGATCGCGTGTTCCTGGCCTACAACGACTTCGTCAACACGATGACGCAGAAGCCGTCCGTCGATGCGCTGCTGCCGCTGCCCGCCGTGGCAGCGGAGCTCGAAGCGCAGCAGGTGAAGGGCGTGGCACTGGAGCAGTCGCACGACTGGGACTACATCTACGAACCCGATGCCGCCACGGTGCTCGAGCACGTGCTCGGCCGTTACATCGAGTCGGTGGTGTACCAGGCCGTGCTGGAAAATCTCGCCAGCGAACATGCCGCGCGCATGGTGGCGATGAAGTCTGCGTCGGACAACGCGACCAAGGTGATCGGCGAGCTGACCCTGAGCTACAACAAGGCGCGTCAGGCGGCGATTACCCAGGAAATTTCCGAAATCGTAGGAGGTGCGGCTGCGGTGTAACCGCAGTTGCAACTCGAATTAACCATGGCGACGCGAAGCGGCGCCTAGACAGACACTTAAAGATCCATCCGGAGCACATCCATGAGTCAGGGCAAAGTTGTACAGATCATCGGCGCGGTTATCGACGTCGAGTTTGCACGCGATCAGGTGCCGCAGGTGTATGACGCGCTGAAGATCGACGGCACCGAGATCACGCTGGAAGTCCAGCAGGTACTCGGCGACGGCATCGTGCGTACGATCGCCCTCGGTTCCACCGACGGCCTGAAGCGCGGCCTCGTTGCGCGCAACACCGGCGAAGGCATCAAGGTGCCGGTCGGCAAAGCCACCCTGGGCCGCATCATGGACGTGCTCGGCAACCCGATCGACGAAGTCGGTCCGATCGAAGCGAAGGACCATTGGGTCATCCATCGCGAAGCCCCGGCTTATGACGAACAGGCGCTGGCCAACGAGCTGCTGGAAACCGGCATCAAGGTGATTGACCTGGTGTGCCCGTTCGCCAAGGGCGGCAAGGTCGGCCTGTTCGGCGGCGCCGGCGTGGGCAAGACGGTGAACATGCTGGAACTCATCAACAACATCGCGACCCAGCACTCGGGTCTGTCGGTGTTCGCTGGCGTGGGCGAGCGTACCCGCGAAGGCAACGATTTCTATCATGAAATGCAGGACGCCGGCGTCGTGAAGCTGGACAACCTGCCGGAATCGAAAGTGGCGATGGTGTACGGCCAGATGAACGAGCCGCCGGGCAACCGTCTGCGCGTGGCGCTGACTGGCCTGACCATGGCCGAATACTTCCGCGACGAAAAGGACGAACACGGCAAGGGTCGTGACGTGCTGTTCTTCGTCGACAACATCTACCGTTACACGCTGGCCGGTACCGAAGTGTCCGCGCTGCTCGGCCGTATGCCGTCCGCCGTGGGTTACCAGCCGACCCTCGCCGAAGAAATGGGCGTGCTGCAGGAACGCATCACCTCGACCAAGACCGGTTCGATCACCTCGATCCAGGCCGTGTACGTGCCCGCGGACGACCTGACCGACCCGTCGCCGGCCACCACCTTCGCGCACTTGGACTCCACCGTAACCTTGAGCCGCCAGATCGCCTCGCTGGGCATCTACCCGGCCGTGGATCCGCTGGACTCCACCAGCCGCCAGCTCGATCCGCAGGTCGTCGGCCAGGAGCACTACGACGTGGCCCGTCGCGTGCAGGGCATGCTGCAGCGCTACAAGGAACTGAAGGACATCATCGCGATTCTCGGCATGGACGAACTGTCCGAAGAAGACAAGCAGGTGGTGTACCGCGCGCGTAAGTGCGAGCGCTTCTTCTCGCAGCCGTTCCACGTGGCCGAAGTGTTCACCGGTGCACCGGGCAAGTACGTGTCGCTGAAGGAAACCATCCGCGGCTTCAAGATGATCGTCGACGGCGACGTGGACCACGTGCCGGAACAGGCGTTCTACATGGTCGGCACCATCGACGAAGCCATCAAGAAGGCTGAGGAAATGAGCGCCAAGAAGGCGGCCTGATAACAGAGTCGGGAATCGTCAATCGGGACCCGGGAATCGACCTGGCACGTTGCCGCGATTCCCAGCTTCCGATTCCCTTCGAGCGAAGCGAGAAATCCTATGAGCACCATTCGTTGCGACATCGTCAGTGCCGAAGCCGAGATCTTTCACGGTGAAGCGGTGATGGTGGTCGCTACCGGCGAGCTCGGCGAACTGGGCATCACGCCCCGCCACGCGCCGTTGATCACCCGCTTGAAGCCGGGCCACATCGATGTGGTGCTGGAAGGTGGCGAGCGCCAACAGTTCTACGTTTCCGGCGGCATCCTGGAGGTGCAGCCGCAGGTGGTCACCGTGCTGGCCGACACGGCCGCGCGCGCTGCCGACCTGGACGAAGCTGCCGCGCAGCGTGCCAAGAAAGAGGCTGAAGACGCCCTGGCCAACCGCACCGACGCGGTCGAGGTGGCTGAAGCCCAGGCCAAGCTGACCCAGGCCCTGGCTCAGCTGCAGGCGCTGGAGCGTTTGCGCAAGAACCTCAAGCACTGAGGCGATCTCGCTGCGGTCCGAAAGCGCCGGCCTTGTGCCGGCGTTTTCATTTGCGGCACCATCCTGTCATCCACGGCGGAGGGGCAGGGGATGGCAAAGGGATTTGGATACCTGGCGGGGATGTGCCTGCTACTCGCTGGTTGCGCTACGACCTCGACGTCCGCTCCGGGCGCGGGCACCCCGGCGGAAGGCAATGCATCGTGGCACCAAGCCGATCCGGCCGGCACGGAGCACTATAAGGTCAGCCACGAGCAACTCGCTTCCGGCTCGTTTCCGCTCAAGCGCATCGCCCCGGTATACCCGGCCGCGGAGCTCCCGACGTGTCCGGCGCCGATCGACATCCAGGCGTTGTTGATCGTCGACAAGACCGGGCGAATCAGCGAGGTTCGCGTCGATGGCGAAGCGCAAGCCGGCGAGCATCGGCAGCGCTACATCGACGCCGTCAAGGCTGCGGCCCGGCAGTGGCAATTCCAGCCGCTTGAAATCGACCAATGGGTCAAGGGCGCGGACGGAACCAAGCACCTGGCCGGCGAAGCACAGCCCTTCAGCCAGACTTACGTATTCCATTTCGAATGTCACGATGGCCGGCCCAGCACGAGGATCGGCGACGCGCCGGCAACGTGATCTCGCCGTTCCGCTGGCGGTCGAGAGGAAACCGGTATCCTTGCCCCCTTTCGAGCGGATGTGAGCGCCCATGAGCCAGCAACCCTTGCACGTCATCGTTCTCGCCGCAGGCGAGGGCAAGCGCATGAACTCGAAAAAGGCCAAGGTGCTGATGCCGCTGGCCGGACGTCCCTTGCTGGCTCACGTACTGGCGACGGCGCGCGCGTTGCAGCCGCAAGCCATCCACGTCGTTTACGGCTTTAACGGCGACCAGGTGTTGGCAGCGTTCGATGGCCAGTCGGATTTGCAGTGGGCGTTGCAGACCGAACAGCTTGGCACCGGCCATGCCGTGAATCAGGCGCTGCAAAACGTGCCCGATGAGGCAAAAGTGCTCGTGCTCTACGGCGATGTGCCGCTGACGCGCGCCGATACCCTGCAACGCCTGGTGGAGATCGAGGGCAGTCTGGCCATGCTGGCGACGCGGCTGGCCAATCCGCAGGGTTATGGCCGCGTGCTGCGCGATGGCAACGGCCACGTGCGCGCAGTGATCGAGGAAAAAGATGCCGATGACACGCAACGCGCCATCAATCTGATCAATACCGGCATCCTGGCCGGCGACGCCGGCGCGCTCAAGGGCTGGATCGCAGGACTGGATCGCAACAATGCGCAGGGCGAGTATTACCTCACCGATATTTTCAAGCTGGCGGCAGCTGAAGGTCGCGCCGCGCAAAGTGTCGAATGCGAGGACCCGGTGGAAGCCGCCGGAGCCAATACCCCCTGGCAGCTCACGGAGCTGGAGGACGCGCATCGCCAGCGCGCCGTCCAGGCGCTGGCGCTCGACGGCGTGAGGCTGGCCGATCCGCGGCGCGTTGACGTACGCGGCAACATCGTCGCGGCGCGTGACGTGGAGATCGATATCGACGTCATTCTCGAAGGTGACGTACAACTGGGCGAAGACGTTCGCGTCGGACCCTATACACGGTTGAAAGACGTGCAATTGGCCGCCGGCACGGTCGTGCATGCGCATTGCGACCTGGAAGGTGTCGTGACGCACGGTCCGTGCACCATCGGACCGTTTGCGCGCTTGCGTCCGGGCACGGAACTGGCAACCGGGGTGCACGTGGGCAACTTCGTGGAAACCAAGAAAACCGTGATCGGCGAAGGCAGCAAGGCCAATCACCTTACCTATCTGGGTGACACGGTGATTGGCCGTGGCGTCAACGTCGGCGCCGGCACCATTACCTGCAACTACGATGGCGTGAACAAATTCGTCACCACCATCGAAGACAACGCCTTCATCGGTTCCAATTCCGCACTGGTCGCGCCGGTCACCGTCGGTGCCGGTGCGACCATTGGTGCGGGTTCGGTGATCACCAAAGATGCACCGGCCAATGAGCTGACGGTCGCGCGGGCGCGACAGACTACCCTTCAAGGTTGGCAACGTCCGGTGAAACAACCGAAATAGCTGCCGTGACGCCGTCGTCCGGAATGCTGATCGCTTTGGCGGGTTTGCCCGGCACGGGCAAAACCTGCGTGGCACGCGACGCGGCATGCAGGTTCGGCGCGCTGCATCTTCGCATCGACAGCATCGAACAAGCGCTGTTGCGCACCGGAATGACCGGCGAAAGCGTTGGTGCCAAAGGGTACGCCGTCGCTTATGCGTTGGCCGAAGACAATCTGCGCCTGGGTCGCATCGTCATTGCCGATTCGGTGAATCCGCTTGCCGTCACGCGCGAAGCGTGGCGTGCGACGGCCGCGCGCGCCGGCGTTCCCGTCGTTGAAGTGGAAGTGGTTTGCTCCGATCGCCAGGAACACCGGCGACGCATCGAGTCGCGGGTCGCGGATATCGCCGGCTGCGTGTTGCCGACGTGGCAGGACGTGCTGGATCGACATTACGAAGCGTGGGAAGGCGAGCGCACCGTCATCGATACCGCTCATCTCGCCGTATCGGCTTGTGTGGATTTGCTCGATCGGCAACTGCACGCCGTCGCAGCTGCGTGTCGACGGACTCAGGCGTAGCGCCAGCCGTCGATCTCCACTAGCAGCTCGCGGCGGCAAACGTCGCCATGCAACAGCAGCACCGGCACGCCTGGCAGGCGCTGGTGCAGGATGTCACGCACTCGCGGCGCGTCTACCGGATGGCGCACGTAGGTCTTGAGCGGAGAAAGCGTATCGAAGCCGGCCGGCATGTCTGCCGTGGCCAGCAAGGCTTCGAGATTGGTCAAGGTCTCGTTGAGCTGCGCGTCGAGATCGCCTTCGTGCGCCGAAGCGTAACCCACCACCGCTGCGGTGCCGGAAATGGCCAGTGCATCGCGCGCAGGCATCAGCATCGCGCGGGCGAATCCGGGTGAGGTACGGCCGTATTGGCGCGGATAGTGCCATGCGCTGACCTGGCGCGGATTTTCCACGGCGTGCCCCGTGTCGATGCTGGCCAGCAGGTAGATCTGCAGTACGCGGCGGCGGTCGTGATGTCCGATCGCCGTAGCGGCAGGAAAGCCGTGGGCGAAAAAGTCGCCCAGTCCGGCGGCGCGGCCATTGCAGAATTGCTTGTAGCGTTCTGCATCGTCCTGGCCATGGTTGATGTCGGCGATGTAGTTCCAGATGCGCAGCACGCAGCTTTCGTCGCGTGCGCCCACAAACCGGCGCAGCTCCGTATAGGCCTGGCGGGATGCGCCTTCTATGCCGCCGAAATCGGCTTCGTCCAGCTCGACGGCAGCGAACAGCCAGCCACCGCCGGCCGACCAGCGCACGGCGCCTTCGCATCCCCGGCTGACCTCGGCGTCGACCTGCCACAGCTCCACGGGCGCCGGAGCATCGAAGCACTCCAGCGCCACGCGCAGCCAGCGCGGATCGTCGCTGTCGGAAGCGCCGGCGCCGAAGCCGAAAGCTGCCAACGTACCGGGCTCGGCCAAGACCGTCTGTGGGGCCGCCATGCGGTAGGTGACGCGCGGAGCGCGGAGCAGGCCGGGCTGGACCTGCAGGTGTTCGCTTGCCTGAGCCATGCTTGCAACCGGGGACGACAAGGCCCCTATGTTACACTGGCCGGCCGTTCCAGCCTCGGGGCTGGCCTCGCAAGCCGGAGCACCGAAACACGCATGCCCACGCAGACCGCCGCCGAACACGAACTGGCCATCCTGATCGTGGACGCACTCAATCTGGAGACGGTCGATCCCGCACAGATCGATCCGCAGGCGCCCCTGTTCGGCGGTGACCTGGGACTGGATTCGATCGATGCGCTGGAAATTGCGCTGGCCGTGTCCAAGCGCTATGGCATGCAGTTGCGTTCGGATCATCCGGACAACCAGCGCATTTTCAGCAGCTTGCATGCGCTCAGCGAACACGTGGAACGGGAACGAACCGTCTGATTTTGCGTTAAGGCGCCTGACAGGTCGGGTCAGCATCATCGCAATAGCATTCCTCACCGGTATTTCCACGTGGACCAGTCCAGCCAGAGCGGACACCGTTATCGAACGGAGCTCTGCATTCCTCCGGAGCATCCCTGCCTGCCCGGTCACTTTCCGGGGCAGCCATTGGTGCCCGGCGTGCTGCTGCTTGAACACGTGGCCACGGCGCTGCGTACGTGGCGCGGCCAGCGGCTGGCCAGGATCGTGGAAACCAAGTTCATGGCTCCGTTGCTTCCCGGCGAGGTGGCGGAGCTTGAGCTGGTGGAAAAGAGTGGACGCATCCGTTTCGAAATCCTGCGCGAGAGCCAACTGCTCGCGCGTGGCATCGTGGAGGGAGCGGCATGAGCGCGCACTGGCAGGAACAACGCGAGGGCGGCAGCCGGGCTTCATTGGGCCTGCTGTTCCGCGTGGCTTTGCGCTGTGGTCGCGGCTTCATGCTGTGTTGTCTCTATCCGGTCACCTTGTACTACTTCCTGCGGCGCGGGGCAGAGCGTCGAGCATCCCGCCAGTACCTGACGCGCCTGTTTGGACGCCGTGCCTCCACCTGGCAGGTGCTCAAGCACCTGCACTGCTTCGCGGTGACCATGGCCGATCGCATTTACCTGTTGGCTCGCGGCGAGCGGGAATTCGAGATCGAAGTGAATGGTCTGGAGCAGCTCGAACTCTGCCTGTCGCAAGGCCGGGGCGTGTTGCTTGTCGGTTCGCATCAGGGAAGCTTCGAAGTGTTGCGCGCCCTGGGTGCCCGCTGTCCGGAAGTACCGCTGCGCGTACTGTTGGACAAGCACAAGACGCCAGTCATCACCGAACTGTTGGAGGCGCTTGCTCCTGAAGTGGGCAAGGCAGTGATCAACGTATCGGGCGGTGGCGCGGCCGTGACGCTTGCCGCGGCGGAAACCTGTCGTACCGGAGGCATGGTGGCCTTGCTGGCCGATCGCGGCCGCGCCGGCGAAGCGTTGCGCAAGACCGATTTCCTGGGGAAACCGGCACCGTTTCCGATCGGCCCCTGGCTGCTCGCCAATTCGCTGCAGGTTCCGGTGGTGTTGTGTTTTGGCATGTACCGCGGCGGATGTCGCTACACCCTCAACTTCGAGCTGTTCGCCGAACGCGTGGAGATTCCGCGCGAGTCGCGTCAACAGGCACTCGACGGTGTGCTTCATCGCTATGCGCAACGGTTGGAACATTACGCACGCCTGTATCCCTACAACTGGTTCAATTTCTACGACTTCTGGCAGCAGGAAGAATCGCCGGCCATCGCGCTGGCCGCCGCCGACACGGTGGCTGAAGGGTGAGTACGCCTGCGCGGCCTCATTGGTCCGAACTGGTTCCGCATGCGGGCGCCATGTGTCTGCTCGATCACGTGCTGGATTGGAACGACCGCACCGTGCACGCCATCGCCCAAAGGCACGGCTTGCACGACCATCCGCTGCGCTACGCTGCGGGTCTGCATGCCGTGCATCTGGCGGAATACGGCGCGCAGGCATCGGCGGTTCACGCGGCGCTGCTGGCGGCGAGTCGCGATGAAGCCAGGATGCGGCCTGGTCGGCTCGTCAGCCTGCGCGACGTTCATCTGGCGGTGGAATACGTGGAGCTTTCGCGAGGACGGCTGGACGTCCATGCCGAATGCCTGTTCGCCGACGAACGTGGCGCTCAATACACATTCAGCGTTTTGCAGAATGGCCAGCCGTTGGCTTCCGGCCGCACGGCAGTGATGTACACCGACGCGTAGAAAGACGCTTAGACCGTGCGTTGAGAGTAGCTGTCGTCAATCACCAGCGGCTGGGCGCGCGAACGGTTGTAGCTCGCGCGGATGTTGCCGTAATGAATCAGCCGGCCGAGGGTGTAGGCGGCAATCCGCACGACGTCGCGCACCGGGCTGAAATGGCTCAACCGGAACGACCCCTCATAACGCGAAGCGATAGGCACGGAAACGATACCCAGGCCTTTTTCGCGCGAGGCGGCAATCAGTACGGCCGCTTCGAACACGAAGTTCTCGGCATCCAGTTCGACCAGGTCCAATGCGCTGCGCGGATACCAACGCTGCCCGCTTTGCGTATCCGCCACGGGTTGTGCGCAGGCCCATGAAATGCCCCAGTCGGCGAAAGCGTTGGCGCGGCGTCGCCCCTTGGGTTGCTGCTCGCGATGCAGCAGCCGCGCGCCGATGACGATGTGATCCGGAAAGCGTTTGCCCACATCGACCAGGCGCGGGATGTCTTCGGCAAGATGCTGGCCGTCGCCATCCATGGTCACCACCGCATCAAAGCCCAGGCGCAAGGCTTCGCGAAAGCCCGTGCGCAAGGCTTCGCCCTTGCCTTGGCGCCGCTCGTGACGCAACAGGGTGGCCGGCATGGCGCCGACGATGTCGGGCGTGCGGTCGTCGGAGCCGTCGTCGATGACGATGATCGGCACGCTTAATCGCAGTGCCGATTTTACGACCTGGCTGATCGCCTTCTCTTCGTTCAAGCACGGGATGAGCACGCACCAGCGTAGATTGTCGTTCACGCAGTCACCTCCGTCTGCACGAGCAGCCCCAACTGGTCGGAAGCCGCCAACACGCAGTCGCCTCCGCCGTGCGCCAAGGTGGCAAGCAGTGGCAAGCTGGCGGCGGAGGGGTTTTCGGACATCCATTTCATGCAAGTGGGCGCAAGCAGCGAGTGTCTCGGTGCTTGCGCAACCGTGGTAAGGCGTAGCGAGAGCGCGCCTTGGTCCGTGCACGGTGCCAACACCATGGCACAGCCGAAGGCGAGATGGCATCCGATGAGCTCCCCAAGCGGACCGACGCCAACGGTGTCGCTGCATACGAGCAGCACGGCGCGATGGTCCGCGCACACTTGAGTGGCTGCTTCCAGCAGGCTGGCACCGAAGGTGGCCAGTCCCGCGCACATTGCCGTTGAAGGCGCGCGGCATTCGGTGGCAATCGTCCAGTAGCCGGCGGCGGCGTTGTGTACGGAGTTGTGGAAGCGCGTGGGGGAAAGTTCTGCGGGCGCACGCGCCAGTATGCGGCACATATAGTCCGTGGTGGCCTGGTCGCCATAGGCCGATGCGAACACGCAAGCCAGGTCGCCGCCAGCGCGCTGGCTTGCAGCGATGGCTTGCGCCGCGACTTCGATGGCAACGAGCACGCTTTCAGGCGCACGGCGACGCTCATTGGGCGATAGTGCCGTTGCGGCCGGGCGAGCCGGCAATTCGCTCGGCGGATCGCCGGCAAACACGCGCTTGAAGGCATCCCACCCTGTCGCATGCGGAGTCCACGCGCCGATGCCTTCCACTTGAACGCGCAGCTCGCTCATCGACGGGTGTCCGCAAAAGCCAGGCAGGCATTGCTGCCGCCAAAGCCGAATGAATGGCTTAGCGCGATGCGTATCGGGCGTGCTTCGTTGCGCCAGGCGAAATGAGGCGTGCACGCCGGGTCCGGCGACCGGGTGCCTGCATTGCCGGGCACGAATCCTTCGCGCAGGGCGAGCAAGGCGATGGCCGCCTCGATCACGCCGGCAGCGCCTAGCGTGTGACCGGTCAAACCCTTGGTCGAGCTGACGCGCGTGCTGCTGGGAAACAGGCGCGCGACCAGGGCGGCTTCCATCGCGTCGTTTTTCTGGCTCGCGGTGCCATGCAGGTTGATGTAGTCCACCTGCGCCGGCGCGATGCCCGCGCGTTCGAATACGTCGCGCAGGGCCAGCTCTGCACCGGCCCCATTGGGATCGGGAGTGGACATGTGGTGGGCGTCGCTGGATTCGCCGTAGCCGAGCAGCTGTTGAGTGGCTTCGGGTAGCGCGTCAGCACGTTCGAGCAAGGCGAAGCCGGCGGCTTCGCCGATCGAGATGCCGCGGCGTGCTGCATCGAACGGCCGGCAAGGTTCGGGCGACACCAGCTCCAGCGCATTGAAACCGTACAAGACGCTGTCGCACAACGAATCGACGCCGCCCACCACCGCCGCGTCGACGACGCCGAGTCGAATGAGGCGTTCGGCGCAAGCAAACACCTTGGCGCTGGACGAACACGCCGTGGAGATGGTCTGGCACGGGCCGTGGATATCCAGTACGGAAGCCACGAACGCGGAGAGAGAGTGCGGGTTGTGGATGGCCGGGCGGTACAGGTCGGCCGGAAGGCGGCAGTCGTCTTCGAGCCGACGATAACCCTCTTCGGTGGCGCCGATGCTGGCCGTGGAAGTGCCGAGCAGCACGGCGATGCGGCTTGTGCCGTGGCGATGTATGGCCGAGTGGACGCGCGCCACGAAGCTGTCCTGATTGAGGCCGAGCCAGGCCAGGCGGTTGTTGCGGCAATCCCATTGCGCGTGGGAGGCCGGCAGCGAGGTCGATTCCACGGCTGTCACGCGGCCGATCCAACAGGCCAGCGACGCCGGGCCGAAGTCGTTCGGGCGCAACCCGCTGCGCTGCTGCTGCAGCGCCTGGAGATGGGCATCCAGGCCCAGGCCCAGTGCGGAAGTGGCGGTGTATGCCGTAACCGCTAGTGGCATGGATGTAATGCGCATGTCATGAGCCTAGCGACGGGCCTGAAGATTGCCTAGATATCGTTCGGACGGCTTGGAGGCTGCCGTTCACCCTTCTCGTAGCGCCCAGGCGCCTCTCTCGGTGGACACGGCCTTGCTAAGCTTGACCGTCAGTACCGATGGACAGGAATGATGAGCAGCGAGCAAGTCGAACGCGCCGAAGGCTTTCTGAGAACCTTGCAGGACAGGATCTGCGACGCTGTCGAGAAGGTCGATGGCGAGGCCCGTTTCCAGGAGGATGCCTGGACGCGTCCGGCGGGCGGCGGGGGCCGCACGCGTGTCTTGCGCGATGGTGCCGTGTTCGAGCAAGGCGGCGTGAATTTCTCGCTGGTGCACGGCGACAAGCTGCCGCCCAGCGCCACCGCGCATCGGCCCGAATTGGCCGGCGGAAGTTTCGTGGCAACCGGCGTGTCGCTGGTGCTGCATCCGCGCAACCCCTACGTTCCCACGACGCATGCCAACGTTCGCTACTTCGAGGCCAGCAAGCCGGGGGTGGAGCCGGTGTGGTGGTTCGGGGGCGGTTTCGACCTTACGCCGTTCTATCCCTTCGATGACGATGTGCGACATTGGCATCGTGTGGCGCGCGACACGTGTGCGCCGTATGGCGACGATGTCTACGCGCGCTACAAGCAATGGTGCGACGAATATTTCTATCTCAAGCATCGCGGCGAGACGCGCGGCGTAGGCGGCCTGTTCTACGACGACCTCAATGAAGGCGGTTTCGAACGTTGCTTCGCGTTTACGCAAGCGGTAGGGCAGGGATTTCTGGATGGCTATCTGCCGATAGTCGCTCGCCGCAAGGACGTGCCTTACGGCGAGCGTGAACGCGAATTCCAGTTGTATCGACGCGGGCGCTACGTGGAATTCAACCTGGTCTACGACCGCGGCACGCTATTTGGCCTGCAATCGGGCGGGCGTACCGAATCGATCCTGATGAGCCTGCCGCCGCGCGTGCGTTTCGAATACGCCTACAGTCCGGACGAGGGTTCGCCCGAGGCGCGGCTGGCGGAATACCTCAAGCCGCGCGATTGGGTGTAAGGCCGGGCTACGTGGCAGCTGTCACTCGGAAGGCGACGAGCCATGAAAGGTGTTGGCGGTCGCGCCTTTCACCGGACCGATCTGCGCGCTGTCGCTGACGTCCAGCCGCACCGGGCGACGAAACTCCAGCGTGCCGTTGACGATGGCGTGCGGGCCGATCACGACGTGCGGTTCGCGATTGGACGAATTCCATCCATGCACTTCGTTGATCAGGATGCCGCCGTCCACGCGCGAGCCTTCGCCCACGACGATGTCGCCGCTGGTGGTTTCGATGCCTCGGCCGACGTGCGCCTGGTCGAGTCGGATTGACCCGTTGGTCGTCCTCGCGCTGCCTGCGACATCGGCGCGAGATGCCAGCGAAATGCCGCCGTTGGTGGTTTCGATATCGCCGCTGACGCGACTGGCCTGGCCCAGTTCGAGACGGCCGTTGACCGTCTGCAGCGTGGTGGCCTGTGCGTTGGCGCCCAGCTCCACCGAGCCGTTGACGGTACCGGCGGACTGCACCACGGCGCCGTCTTCGATGCGCACCGAGCCATTCACGCTGTGCACGTTGCCCGCGTGCTGGCCGGGCCCGACTTCGGCGGCCCCGTTGGTCTTGTCGATGTCCTGGGCCATGGCGGCGAGGGGAAGCAGGGCAAAAGCCAAGATAAGCAGACGCATGAGAAAACTCCTGAGTGGCGTGACCTACATAGGATGCTTCGACGGACCGGCGGGTTTAGCGTGACTTCCGACAGGGGCGGGAATTGACGGAGGTGGGAGGGGGCTTCACCATGGCCGCTTGCCCCGCACTTTATCGAACCGACCTCATGCACAAGCTCGTATTGATCCGTCACGGCCAGTCTCAGTGGAACCTCGAAAACCGCTTCAGCGGCTGGGCGGATGTCGATATCACCGAACAAGGCGCGGCCGAGGCCAGGGAGGCCGGCGAGCTGCTGGTCCAGGCCGGCTATCACTTCGACGTGGCGCATACGTCCGTACTCAAGCGTGCCGTGCGCACCTTGTGGCACGTGCAGGACGCGATGGACCAGATGTGGATCCCGGTGATGACCGACTGGCGCCTCAACGAGCGCCACTACGGCGCGCTTACCGGGCTCAACAAAGCCGAAACCGCGGCGAAGTACGGCGAGGACCAGGTCAAGGTCTGGCGCCGCAGCTACGATATTCCGCCGCCGGCCCTGGACCGTGCCGCCAACCCGTCGCTGCGCGATCCGCGCTACACCACCCTGGACCCCAAGCTGATTCCCGACACCGAGTGCCTCAAGGACACCGTGGCCCGGGTAATGCCCTACTGGAACGAGGTGCTCGCCCCCGCGATCAGCGGCGGCCAGCGCGTGCTGTTGGTGGCGCACGGCAATTCCATCCGCGCGCTGGTGAAATACCTCGACGGCATTTCCGATGATGCCATCGTCGAATTGAACATCCCCAACGGCGTGCCGCTGGTCTACGAATTCGACGACGAGCTCAAGCCGCTGCGTCACTACTACCTGGGCGACGCCGACGCGATCGCCGCGAAAATGGCTGCCGTGGCCAACCAGGGCAAGGCCAAGTAGTCCCAAAAAAGGGATGACAGACGTCAGTCGTCTGTCTCCGGGGCGATTGCTAAGCTGGCGGCATCCTCCTGGCGCAGGGTTGCGTGATGACACCTCATTCCACGATGCCGCTGATCTTGATTCCGGTGGTGGCGCTTCTCGTCTGGCGGCGAGTGCGTCGCCAGTTCGGCCTGCAGCCGATCCGGCGCAACCAGATGACTTTCCGCATTTTCGTCTTTGCCGTGCTGGGCTGTCTTTCCGCCTCGTTTGCCATGCGCGACGCGCATCTGTTGGGCGGCCTGGCCAGCGGCGTGCTGGCGGGCGTTGCCCTGGGCCTGCTTGGCTTGCGGCTCAGTCGGTTCCAGGTCGACCCGGTCAAGGGCGATTGCTACGTCCCCAATCCCTACGTGGGGACATTCGTCACGGCATTGCTGCTGGTGAGGTTGCTGTGGCGCTTCGCCATGCTGTCACCCCAGATGCAGGATCCGACCGGCGGCACACCGCCGATCCACGGCCCCGACATGGGGCAGAGCCCGCTGACATTGGCCATGTTCGGCCTGTTTGTCGGGTATTACATCTGCTATTACGCGGGCCTGCTGATTCACCATCAGCGCATTTTGCGGGGGCGGGCGGCTGGTTGAGCTTACAGGGCGTCGTGATCCAGTTCGCCGGTGCGGATGCGGATCACCTGCTCGAGGCTGCTGACAAAGATCTTGCCGTCGCCGATCTTGCCGGTGCGCGCCGACTGGGTAATGGCTTCCACCACCCGGTCGAGCTGGTCGTCGGGCACGGCCACTTCCAGCTTGATCTTGGGCAGGAAATCCACCACGTATTCCGCGCCCCGATAAAGCTCGGTATGGCCTTTCTGGCGACCGAAGCCCTTCACTTCAGTCACGGTGATCCCCTGGACGCCGACTTCGGCCAAGGCTTCGCGGACATCGTCCAGCTTGAAGGGTTTGATGACAGCCACAACCAATTTCATGGAATTTCCTCGGCAGGCCCCCATGGGCCTGGTTACGCGGTGCAGAGCATACACGCAGTGTGATGGAAAGCACGCAAGCCCGCCTTGTAGGAAAATGCCTACATCTTTTGATGGAGCCGGCCGATGGTGGACCTTTTGCGATTCTCTTTAGACTTTCATTCGACGGGTTCGAGGTGCCTACCATGACGGGCAGGCAGGATATCGATCAAATTGTCCATCGACTTGTTTCGTTGGTTCCGCCAGGGCTGGCAGACGCGCATAAGGATATGCGTGCCAATTTTCGCGATATCTTGGCGCAGGGATTGCGCCATCTCGAACTAGTTACCCGAGAGGAATTCGATGTTCAGACCCAGGTATTGGCGCGTACCCGCGCCAGGGTCGAGGAACTCGAGAAGCGCGTGGCGGAGCTGGAAGCCGGCGTGCCCCCTCAACGGGCATAGCCAGTTCCGGTAGCCGCCCCCGATTCGTCACCATCACCCCAAGGAGTCGGGGGCGGCCGTTTTTCCGCTTCGATTGTCGTGGAGTCGCGCGATGGACCGTTCAATCAGCGACTCCGCTGACCTGCATCTTCACGGTATTCGATGAGCCTGGCCGTCACGCTAAGCCGTGCCCAGGAGGGCGTTGCCGCACCACAAGTGATGGTGGAGGTGCATCTTTCCGGTGGTCTGCCCAGCACCCACATCGTTGGCCTGCCCGAGGCGGCGGTCCGCGAAGCGCGGGATCGGGTCCGCGTGGCCATCCAGAGTGCCGCATTTGAATACCCCAACCGCAAGGTGACGGTGAATCTCGCGCCGGCCGAGCTGCCCAAGGACGGTGGCCGTTTCGACCTGGCCATTGCGCTGGGCATTCTGGCGGCGGGCCATCAGGTGCCGCGCGAAAAACTCGATGATTGCGAATTTCTGGGGGAATTGGCGCTCTCCGGCCAGTTGCGCCCGGTTTCCGGCGTGTTGCCGGCCTTGCTTCGCGCCAGGGCGCGTGGTCGCCGGGTGGTGGTGCCGCGGGCCAATGCCGACGAAGCGGCCCTGATTCCCGAGGTCGACGTACGGGTCGCCGACAGCCTCACCGACGTTTGCGGGTGGCTGCGGGGCGTCCAGGAGCTGCCCCCGCCTACCGCATCACTGACCCTGCAGGCCGACGAGCCCGGTCCGGACATGATCGACGTGCGCGGCCAATTGCAGGCCCGCCGCGCACTGGAAATAGCTGCAGTCGGCGGACATCACCTGTTGCTGATGGGCCCGCCCGGCACCGGCAAGACCATGCTGGCGGAACGCCTGCCCGGCATCCTGCCGCCGTTGAGCGAATCTGAGGCGCTGGAAACCTGCGCCATCCTGTCGGTCGCCGGGCATCCGGTGGACCCCGCCCACTGGCGCCGGCGCCCCTTCCGTGCACCTCACCATACCGCCTCCGCCGTCGCCCTCGTAGGCGGCGGTTCGCAACCGCGACCTGGCGAGATCTCGCTGGCGCACAACGGCGTACTGTTCCTGGACGAGCTTCCCGAGTTCAGTCGCCACGTCTTGGAAGTGCTGCGCGAGCCCATGGAGTCGGGCCAGATCCTGATCTCGCGTGCGGCCCGTCAGTTGAGCTTTCCCGCCCAGTTCCAGCTCGTGGCCGCGATGAATCCGTGCCCCTGCGGTTATGCAGGCGATGCGCGTCAACGCTGCCGCTGTACGCCGGACCAGGTTCAACGCTACCGCTCGCGCATTTCGGGCCCACTGCTGGACCGCATCGACCTGTGCGTGGAAGTGCTGGGCGTGCCATTGGCCGAGCTGGGTGCGCCGCGCACCTTGCAGGCCGAAGATTCGGCAACGATGCGCAAACGCGTCATGCGCTCGCGCCAACACGCGCTCGCGCGCGCCGGCCGTCCCAATGCAGAGATCAGCACGCGCGAACTGGAGCGCGACTGTGCCTTGGGTCCGGCCGAGCGCCGCTGGTTCGATGCAGCGCTCGAACGATTGGGGTTATCGGCACGCGCTTACCACCGGACCTTGCGCGTGGCACGCACCATTGCCGATCTCGACAATGGCGCCGCGGCGCTGGATCGCCAGCATCTGGCCGAGGCATTGCAATACCGGCGCCTATCGTTGTTGTCAGACTAGACCCGGATTCCCCGCTATGTTTATGTTGCAACACGGCAGCCCGGACGTGCCGCAAAGGGGGCGCACGTGACGATCGAAATCGGCTTGATGCTGACGGGGATGCTGGCCATCGGATTCTTTGCGCAATGGCTCGCCTGGCGGGTCAAATTGCCGGCCATCCTGTTCTTGTTGCTGGCAGGTATCGTGCTGGGCCCGATAGGGCACGTGCTCGATCCGGACAAGCTGCTCGGTCCGCTGCTGTTTCCCGTCGTCTCGCTGTCCGTCGCACTGATCCTGTTCGAGGGGAGCCTCACACTGCGCTTCAGCGAGTTGTCCGGCATCGGGCACGTAGTGCGCGGCCTGGTCAGCTATGGAGCCGTGGTGGCGCTGCTCCTGCTCGCGGCGGCTGCGCACTACCTGGCAGGCCTGGGCTGGGATCTTTCGCTGCTGTTCGGCGCGCTGACCTGTGTCACAGGTCCGACGGTGATCATGCCGATGCTGCGTACGTTGCGGCCGAACGCGCGGATTGCCAATACCTTGCGCTGGGAAGGCATCGTGATCGATCCGCTCGGGGCACTGTTTGCGGTGTTGATCTACGAAGCCATCGTGTCCCGTCACCAGGGTCATGCCGTCGGCGTCTTCCTGGGTACGGTGCTGGGCGGTGTCATTTGCGGCGGTGTTGCCGCGCTTGCCCTGGCTTTTCTGTTGCGAAGGCAGTTCATCCCCGAATACCTGCAGAACTACGGCACGCTGGCCATTGTGCTGTTGTCGTTCACGCTGTCCAACACGATTGCCCACGACTCCGGTCTGTTGACCGTCACGATCATGGGCATTGCCCTGGGCAACTTGCGCGACGTGCACGTCGACGACATTCTGGATTTCAAGGAGCACCTCACCGTGCTCCTGGTGTCGATGCTTTTCATTTTGCTGGCGGCGCGATTGAGCTGGCCGTTGCCGCCCGGCACGCTGTGGGCGGGCATCGCGATTTTTCTCGTCGCGCAATTCGTAGTGCGGCCGATTACCGTCCTCGTTTCCAGCATCGGTAGCGGCATGGGGTGGCGCGATCGCGCGTTGATTTCGTGGGTGGCGCCGCGCGGCATCGTGGCGGCTTCGGTATCGGCGCTGTTCGCGTTGCGCTTGTCGCACCTGGGTGTTGCCGGCAGCGAGGTGCTGGTGCCGCTGGTCTTCATCCTCATCATCGGCACAGTGGTTTTGCAAAGCGCCACGGCGCGACCGCTGGCGCGCTGGCTGAAGGTGGCCGAGCCCGATCCGCGTGGCGTGCTGATCTTTGGATCCGATGCCGTGGCCCGTGCCATTGGAAAGGCGCTAAGCGAAGCGGGTTTTCACATCTTGCTGGCCGACGACGATTGGGATGGCATTCGCCGCGCACGCATGGAAGGCTTGAGTACGTTCTACGGGAACCCGGCCTCCGCGCATGCCGACCGCCATCTGGTGCTTGCCGGTATCGGCCAGATGCTGGGCTTGTCCACGCATCGGGAACGCAATTCGCTTGCATGCCTGCACTATCAACAGGAGTTCGGGCGCGAGAAGGTGTATCGGTTGCGCAACCTTGCGCCTCAGGAAACCAATCACCGCAACGCACTCAACGATCGCCTGCTGGTACCGGCTTTGTTCGAAGAGGGCATGACCCACGCGCGTTTTGCCGAATGGCTGATACGCGGCTGGCGAATCAAATCCACCGGGCTTACCGCTACCTTCGATTGGCCGCACTTCATCGAGCAATACGGTTCGACGTCGATCCTGATGTTCGGTATCGATGAAAAAGGCGTATTGCGCGTTGCGGCGGAACGGCGCGAGCTCGAGCCGCGTCCCGGCTGGACAGTGATTGCATTGGTGCCGCCGGAAGCTTCCGCCTGATCGATGTCCTCCCCCGTGCGGCGGGGGAGGACGAGTGATCATCAGGCTGCAGATGCCCGATGGAATTGCGCTTCTTCGGTGGAGCCCTTCAGGGCGGTGGTTGAAGACTTGCCTTGCTGGATGGTCTGCGTCACGGCGTCGAAATAGCCGGTACCCACTTCGCGCTGATGCTTCACCGCGGTGAAGCCGCGGTCGGCGGCGGCGAATTCCTTCTCCTGCAATTCCACGAAGGCGCTCATCTGTCGGCGTGCGTAGCCGTGCGCAAGGTCGAACATGCCGTAGTTGAGGCTGTGGAATCCTGCCAGCGTTATGAATTGGAATTTGTAACCCATGGCGCCCAGCTCCTTCTGGAACTTCGCGATCGTGGCGTCGTCGAGATTCTTCTTCCAGTTGAAGCTGGGCGAGCAGTTGTAGGCCAGGAGTTTGCCGGGGAACCTGGCGTGGATCGCCTCGGCAAACTGGCGTGCTTCTTCCAGGTTCGGCTTGCTGGTTTCGCACCAAACCAGGTCGGCGTAAGGCGCATAAGCCAGACCTCGGCTGATCGCCTGTTCCAGCCCGGCACGAACGCGGAAGAAGCCTTCCAGGGTGCGCTCGCCCGTGGTGAACGGCTTGTCGTTATCGTCGATGTCGGAAGTGAGCAGGTCGGCGGCGTCAGCATCGGTGCGTGCAACCAGCAAAGTTGGCACGCCGAGTACGTCGGCAGCCAGGCGCGCGGCATTGAGCTTGTCTACGGCTTCGCGTGTCGGCACCAACACCTTGCCGCCCATGTGGCCGCATTTCTTCACCGAGGCCAATTGATCTTCGAAATGCACGCCGGCAGCACCGGCTTCGATCATCGCTTTCATCAATTCGAAAGCATTGAGCACGCCGCCGAAGCCGGCTTCGGCATCGGCCACGATCGGTGCCATCCAGTCGATCTCGTCCTTGCCTTCGGCGTGGTGCAGCTGATCGGCGCGCAGCAGCGAGTTGTTGATGCGCTTGACCACCAAGGGCACTGAATTGGCCGGGTACAGGGATTGGTCCGGGTACATTTCACCCGCCACGTTCGCATCCGCGGCGACCTGCCAGCCGCTGAGGTAGATCGCCTGCAGGCCGGCTTTCACCTGTTGCATGGCCTGGTTGCCGGTCAGTGCGCCCAATGCGTTGACGAAGTCTTCCTTGTGCAGCGATTTCCACAGCCGCTCGGCGCCGCGGCGCGCGAGCGAGTGTTCCACCGTCACCGTGCCGCGCAGGCGCACTACATCTTCGGCGCCATAGTTGCGCTGGATACCGGCCCAGCGGGGATTGTTCTTCCAGTCCAGGGCGATCTGTTCGGCGGTGGGCAAGTTGTTTTTCATCTCGGGTACTCCGGTGAATGCCGTGATGGCGCGCAGTCAGGCAAGTTGCTCGTAGGCGGGCAGGGTGAGGAAATCGCCGAGCTGGTCGGCATGGGTCAGCGTGGCGAGCAGGTGCGCGGCATCCTTGGCGCGGCTTGCGCCCGGCAACGTGCTTTCGCTGAGGCGATGCGCGTGCGAGGCGAGTGCGTGATCGAACAACGCAAAATCGATCGGTGCGTGGTCGGGAAATTCCAGGCTGCCGTGATGCAGCCATTGCCACAATTGCGCGCGGGCGATTTCGGCTGTCGCTGCGTCTTCCATCAGGTTGTGGATCGGCACGCAGCCCATCCCTTCGAGCCATGCCGCGGTGTAGCGCAAGGCCACTTCCACGTTGTTGTCGAAGCCGGTGCGGCTGATGGTGCCGCCGCAGGGGGCGATCAGGGCGTTGCGGTCTGCCGTGACGTCTTCGCGCTTCACCTGCAACTGGTTCGGCGTACTCAGATGACGATCGAAAATATCCATGGCCACGGGCACCAGTGCCGGATGCGCGACCCAGGTGCCGTCGTGGCCGGCCTGCACTTCGCGCAGTTTGTCGGCGCGAACCTTGGCCATGGCCTTGTCGTTGGCGTCGTCGTCGCCCTTGATCGGAATCTGCGCCGCCATGCCGCCCATCGCAAAAGCGCCACGGCGATGGCAGGTCTGGATCAGCAGCTCCGAATAGGCTTTGAGAAAAGGCACCGTCATCACCACCTGGCTGCGCTCGGGCAGCAAACGGTCGCGATGGCCGCGCATGGTTTTCAGGTAGGAAAAAATGTAATCCCAGCGTCCGCAGTTCAGTCCAGCCACGCGGCCGCGCAGCGCATGCAGGATCTCGTGCATCTGGAACGCCGCTGGCAGGGTCTCGATCAGCACGGTGGCCTTCATGCTGCCGGCCGGCAGCTCGAGGTCGTCCTCGGCCAGCGCCATGACTTCGTCCCACAGGGCAGCCTCTTCCATCGCCTCGAGCTTGGGCAGATAGAAATACGGTCCGAGATCGCGGGCATGCAAAACGTGCGCGTTGTGGAAGGCGTACAGGCCAAAATCCACCAGCGCGCCAGCCATGGTCTGGCCATCGACCGTTACGTGCCGCTCCGGCAGATGCCAGCCGCGCGGGCGCACCATCAGCACCGCCGGATTGGCGCCGACGCGATATTCCTTGCCCTCGGGTGAGCGGAATTGCAGGGTTCCGTTGACCGCGTCTCGCAGATTGACCTGGCCATCCAGCTGATTGGCGAAGCTGGGGGCGGAGGAGTCCTCGAAATCGGCCATGAACACCTTCGCGCCGGAATTGAGCGCGTTGATGATCATCTTGCGCTCGACCGGTCCGGTGATTTCCACGCGGCGGTCCTGCAAGGCGGCGGGGATGGGCGCGACTGTCCAATCCGAATCGCGGATCGCCTTGGTGTCCGGCCGGAAGTCCGGCAGTGCGCCGGCGTCGTAGCGGGCCTGGCGCTGCCGCCGGGCCTGCAGCAGTTGCTGGCGCAGCGGCTCGGCAAAACGATGCAGCCGGGCCAGGAAGGCCAGGGCATCCGGGGTGAGGATGTCTTCGTAGCCGGCAATGTCCGCGTGGACGCGGGCAGGCTGGACGACGAACTTTTCGCTGGGTACTGCCATGAGCTTCTCCGCCAGGGGTTCGGGGACAAGCTAGTCAGCGCACACCATTTTGACAAAACAAATGTTTCAATTATTGATATTGTATTTATCAATACATACGCTAAGGTATTGAAGAATCTGTCATGAAAGAAGCTGTCCGGAAGGCAAACGTGACAAAAAAGCTGCCAGCCAAGGCCAAGCGCCGGCCCGGAAAGGACGTTCCGGCGTCCAGCGACCCGGGCCGCTATTACTACAAGGGCAATCGCCTGAAGCAGATGCGCGCCTTCGTGGCGACGGTGAAGCTGGGTACGCTCAGCCGAGCCGCCGAATCGCTCTACCTGTCGCAGCCATCGATCAGCCTGCAGCTACAGGCGCTGGAGCGAGAGCTTGGGGTGGAACTGCTGCAGCGCAGCCGCCGCCGCATCAACCTCACCGATGCCGGCGAGGCCCTGTACGAGCTGGCGCGCCCCCTGGTCGAAGGATGGGAGCATCTGGATCGGGATTTTCACAGCAAGATCAAAGGTCTGCAGTCTGGCCGCCTGACCGTGGCGGCAGGCAGCTCAACCATCCAGTACCTGCTGCCGGAACTGGTGCGGCAATACCGCGAACGCTTTCCCGCCGTGCAACTGCAATTGGCCAACGTCACCGGCAAGGACGGCATGGCGTTGCTGCGCGCTGATGAAGCGGATTTTGCCGTGGGCTCCATGCTCGACGTACCCAACGACATCGCCTGGGCACCGGTCTATCACTACGACCCGATGCTGATCATGCCGCCCAATCATCCGCTGGCGGGCAAGGATGCCATCGCACTGGAAGACCTTTCGCCGTACGGCCTGATCCTCCCGCCGCAGCGCCTGTCCACCTATCGACTGGTGGACCTGGTGTTCCAGCAACGGCAGGTGCCTTACCAGGTGGCGATCGAGGTTGGCGGCTGGGAGGTGATCAAGGAATACGTCGCGATGGGCTTGGGTATTTCCATCGTCACCGGCATCTGCATTACCGACGCGGATCGCAACCGCCTGGCGGTGCGCAACATGCGGCAATACTTTCCGCAGCGCAGCTACGGCGTGGTGATGCGCAAGGGCAAGTTCCTTACTGCGGAAGCCCGGGCGTTTATCGATCTGATCCGCCCAGGTCTGCTGACTCATCGCGATTACGATGAATCCGGCCACTCGGAGCGTTAGCTACGCTGCTGAAGTGCCAGCTTCACGCCGAACGCCACCAGCACGCTGCCACACAGGCGATCCATCCACTGTCCCACGTGCGGCTTGGCCGTGAGCAGCCGATGAATGCGGCCACCCATCAATGCCAGCACCGTCGACCACGTCAGTCCCGTGCCGATGAAGCTCAGGCCCAGCAACATCAGTCCCAGTTGCGGGTGCATGGCGTGCATGGATACGAATTGCGGCAGGAACGCCAGGAAGAACAACGCAACCTTGGGATTGAGCACGTTGGTCAACATGCCTTGCCGGAACGCCGCGCTCAAGCCGCGTCCGCGCGTTTCGGTGGGCTGACGCGTGGTGGAGCGCGACAGCAGCATGCGCAAGCCGATCCACACCAGATACGCAGCTCCCAGATACTTCAGCATGCTGAAGGCGAATGCCGAGGTCATCAGGATTGCGGAAATGCCAAGCACCGCTGCCAACGTGTGCACGATGCAACCGGCATTGATGCCGAGCGCCGCCGCCAAGCCCACGCCGTGTCCTTCGCGGCCGCTGCGCGTGAGGATGTAGAACGTATCCAGGCCGGGCGTGAGGTTGAGCGCAAGGCTCGCGAGCAGGAACGCTTCGTAGTGCTGGATGCCAAGCGAATCCATGAACTCTCCGCGGTTATTCAGTGTTGCGATGCTTGCCGCGATAGGGCCGGAACATCGCACGTATCGTGGCCATGTCCGCATCCGGATCGTCGCTGGCATGCACCAGCGGTCCGAGCGTGAACGTCTTGCTGGGATAATCGATAAAGACCGTCTGGATCGGCACGTTCGCTTCGCGCGCGATGCGCAGGAAACCCGACTTCCAATGCTTGACGTGCTTGCGCGTGCCTTCCGGGGTGATGCCCAGCCACATGCGTTCGTATTCGGCGAAGCGCTTCACCATCTGGCCCACCACGTTCAACGCGGCGCTGCGGTTGATCGGAATCATGCCGACCGGGCGCAGAATGATACCCAGCGGGCCGTCCAGCACCTCGCGCTTGATCATCACGTTGATGTTGGCGCCCAGGCCGATCTTCATCATCAAGCCCCACACGCCGTCCCAATAGGACGAATGCGGGGCGCCGATGATGATCAGCTTGGGCAGATCCGGCAGTTGCCCGAGCAAGCGCCAGCCCGATAGCCGCAGCATGCTGCGCATCAGCCAGGGCCAGAAACGACTGTTGATTCGCGGAGCTTGCGCCGGTACCGGCGGCAGGATGGGCGAACTCACTCGTGGCTCCAGGATCGAGATCGGTTCTGCTTGAGCTTGCCGCGCTGCTGCTTTCCTTCCAGGCGACGCTGCTGAGAAGCCCGCGTGGGCTTGGTGGCTACGCGCTTCTTGGGAGCGACGAGCGCGCCGCGCAGAATCTCCACCAGTCGTTCGCGGGCATCTTCGCGGTTGCGGCCCTGGTCGCGGAAGCGGCGGGCCTGGATCACCAGCACGCCTTCGTCGGTAAGGCGCCGATCGCGGCGAGCCAGCAAGCGGGCGCGAACATCGTCGGGCAGCGAAGGCGATTGCAGCACGTCGAAGCGCAGTTCGACTGCGCTTTCGGTGCGGTTTACGTGCTGGCCTCCCGGGCCGTCGGCACGCAGAAAGCGTACGACCAGCTCGGATTCCGGCAGGACGATGGATCGGCTCACGGGTAGCATGGCGAGCAGTCTAACTGCTTATCGGCGTTTCCGAAGGCAGCTGCCAGGCAAACCGCTCGAGTATTTTGCAGTAGGCCTGGTCCAATGGCGCTTGAAGCTGCATGGGCCTGCCATCCACCGGGTGGCGCAGGCTCAGCCGCCAGGCATGCAACAGCATGCGGTGGCAGCTGAAATATTGCTTGTACAGACGGTTGTGATCGCTACGCCCATGCTGGCAATCGCCGATCACCGGATGATGGATGTGAGCCAGATGCTTGCGAATCTGCCGAAAGCGTCCCGTCTCCGGTTCTGCCAGCAGCAAGGCATAGCGCTGTTGCGGATAGCGGCCAAGGGCGATGGGCACTTCCACCGTGGCCAGTTGCCGGTAAGCGGTGCGTGCGTCACGGCGCGGGCCGGTATCGCGTGAGCCGGGCAGCGGGTAGTCGACCACGCCTTCGGCGGGTTCCGGCCAGCCGCGTACCACGGTCAGATATTGCTTGTGCACGTCGCGACCCATGAATTGCTCGCCGAGTGCCGCGGCGACTTCGCTGGAGCGGGCAATCAGCAGCACACCGCTGGTCGCGCGATCGAGGCGGTGCGCCAGATAGACCGTGCCGCCTACCTGCTCGCGCAGCAAGTCGATCAGGAATTCATCGGCATTGCCCACCATTTTCGAGCGGTGCACGGCGAGTCCTGCGGGTTTGTTGACCGCAATCAGGGCGTCGTCTTGATAGAGGATCTCAAGCATGGTTTGCCGAAAAGATGTTTGCGCCTGCGGAGCGAGTCAAAGTCAGCGCCGCATCCAGCCGTAGACAAACGACAGCAGGCCGCCTGCACCGATACACAGCGGCAGCCAGAGCTGGTGCTGCGATCCGAACGTCCACATTACGGTTGCGCTGATGATCAAGGTGCCGCCGAACAACCCGCAGGCGATCATCCGCATCAGGTGTCGCACCAGATGGCGCTGGTGACTGAGCGTTTCGAAATCGGTGAGCATGCGCTGCTCGCCCACCGCGATCTGGCGCATGGCATCGCGCACCAGTTCAGGCAACTGCGGCGCGTTGTGGAACCATTCGGGGATGCGCTTGCGGATTTCCTTCAGCGTGCGCATCGGGCTGTAACGCTCGCGCAGAATGCGCTTGAGCACCGGATGGGCCACCGCCCAGATGTCGATGTCCGGGTCGAGCATACGGCCCACGCCTTCGATGTTGAGCAGCGTCTTTTGCAACAGGATCAATTGCGGCTGCAGGGTCAGTTCGAAGCGTCGCGCCGTCTGGAACAATTTCACCACCAATTCGGCCAGCGAAATCTGCGACAGCGGACGCGTGAAGTAGGGTTCGCACACGGTGCGCACGGCGGCTTCCAGTTCATCCAGCCGGATGCTGGCAGGCATCCATCCTGCATCGATGTGGAGCTTGGCGATGCGCGCGTAGTCGCGTTCGAACAAGGCGATGAAATTCTGCGCCAGCCAGTATTGGTCCGCTTCCGGCAGCGAACCCATGATGCCGAAATCCAGCGCGATGAAACGCGGTTCTTCCACGCGCGTGGGATCGACCCAGATATTGCCCGGATGCGCGTCGGCGTGGAAAAAGTTGTCGCGGAAAACCTGCTCGTAAAACAGTCGCACGCCTTTGGCGGCCAGTTGCTTGCGGTCGATGCCCGCCGCGTCGATGGCGGCGACGTCGTCGCAGCTCACGCCCGACACTCGCTCCAGGGTCAGCACGCGTGCGCTGGTCAATTCCCAATGCACTTCCGGCACGTACAGGTCGACGCCGCTGGCGAAATTGCGGCGCAGCAGGCTGGCGTTCGCGCCTTCGCGCTGCAGATCCAGTTCGTGCTCCAGCATCTTCTCGACTTCGCTCACCACGTCCAGCGGCCGGATCTTGTCGGCGTTGGGATGCCAGCGTTCGGCCAGCTCGCCCAGCGAGCGAATCAGTTTGATGTCGCGGGCAATGCGTTCGTCGATGCGCGGACGCAACACCTTCACCACCACCGAACGACCGTCGTAAAGCCTGGCGGCGTGTACCTGCGCAATCGATGCGGAAGCCAGCGGAACGGCGTCGAAACTCGCATACAGCTGGTCGATCGGCAGCTTGAGTTCGCGCTGCACGATAGCCTGCGCCTCGTCGCCGGGGAACGGCGGTACCTGGTCTTGCAGCAGCGCCAGTTCGTCGGCGATATCGCCGGGGACCAGGTCGCGCCGGGTGGAAAGCACCTGGCCGGCCTTGACGAAGATCGGTCCCAGTTCGTTCAAGGCGAGACGGAGGCGGGCGCCGCGGGAAAGCGGGCGCACGTCAACCGCTGGCCGTCCCAGCAGGGGGCGTATCAGTTTCAGTGGGCGAAACAGATGCGTGGCGTCGACCAGTTCGTCCAGCCGGTAGCGCAACAGCACCACGGCGACACGCAGCAGTCCCGGCACCGCTCCCAGCGGCGTCATGGGTTCGATCTCCGCTGGCGCTCCAGGCGTGCGAGGCGTGCTTCCAGGCGCTCGGCGCGCTCGCGCAGCGCATCGACCTCATCGAGGAAACCTTCCACTTCGCCGGGAGCCAGCGCCACTCGCGCCTCATCGCGCAACCAGGCTGCGCCGTCCTGGCTCAGGTGAGATGCGCTTTCGCGCGCGTGGGCCAATCCGTTGCGCACGGCTTTGGCCAAAGGCACGCCGAGCACGTCGCCGAAAGTGCGGGCGAATGCCTCTTCGAAATCCGGTGCGAAGCCGCTGGCGAGCTTTTCCAGTCGTCGCGCCAGTTCCGCGTCGCCGGCGATCTCCACCTTGCCCGGCGGCATGTCTTCGCCGCGGCGGCGAAGCAGCATCGACAGCAGGCTGCCAGGCGTGGCGGCGACGCGCAGATCGCTCGATTCGGGAGCCGGCCCGACTTTCAGCTGCTCCCGCTCAACCGTGACCGCCATGGCCAGTTCGACGCCGCGCAAATGCAACTGCACGCTGCGGCCCTCGAGCGCGGCGAGTTTGGCCTGGCTTTCCGGATCGAGCGAAAGCGCGTGATTCAGCGCTGTTTCCAGTGCCCGGCCGGCAAGTTTGCGCAGCGGCGGTGGAAGCAGGTTCGGGGAAGAGGCAGCAGTCATTTTTCAATTGTAGCTGCCTGCGGGTGAGGATCGGGGTCAGAACCCTGCCGCGCCGAAAAAGCCCAGCTGCCGCCAGGCCTCATACAGCGCCACGGCTACGCTGTTGGAAAGATTCAGGCTGCGGCTGTCCGGGCACATGGGCAGCCGCAAGCGACGCTCCGGCGGCACGGCGGACAGCACCGCTTCGGGCAAGCCGGCCGTTTCGCAGCCGAACAGCAGGGCATCGCCATCGGCAAATTGCGCATCGACGTGCATGGTGCGCCCGCGGGTCGAAAAGGCGAACACGCGGGGATGATTCAACGCCGCCAGGCAGGCGTCGAGATCGT
The DNA here is from genome assembly GCF_016904945.1 of Dyella mobilis. GTDB lineage: Bacteria > Pseudomonadota > Gammaproteobacteria > Xanthomonadales > Rhodanobacteraceae > Dyella_B > Dyella_B mobilis. The sequence goes on along the minus strand of NZ_JADIKF010000030.1, from coordinate 101,545 downwards.
CGTGCACGACGACGCGGGCGTATTCGTGATAATCCAGGCCGGCGCGCTTCAGGCGCGTGTCGTCGAGTTCGAAACCCAGTGGACGGATCAGGTGCAGGCCGGCGCCGGTGTTGGCGCACAGGCGGATCACGTTGCCGGTATTGGGCGGGATTTCGGGGCGGAACAGAATGATGTGCAGCATGCCGCCATTATCGGATGGCGAGACCGTTCACGTCTCGTGTTCAGGCTGCCGAGCGGTCGCGGGTGGCGGGCACGGCTGCCGCGATCGCCGCTGCGTTGACCACACCGTCGCCGGCCCAATGCGCCGGTACTGGCCTGGCGCTGATGATGGCTGCCAGCAGCAGTCCGCAGACCAGCACGCATGCTCCAAACAGGCTCCGCAGCATCATGGTTTCGAATGTCATCACGTTCGTATCCTCCGTCGATCGTGGATCGGGTGGCATCAACTTTCCGCGTGGAAGCACACGACGCTGCCGATATCGGGCAATGCGCAGGTCGACGGTGCCGCGGCGAGCAGGGTCTTGACCGGGCCGCCCGATGCCAATTGCACCGGTGCCGGCTTGGTGGTCACCATGGCGGTCAGAATCATGCCGCTCACCAGCAGGCAGGCAGCGAACAGGCCGCGCAGGACCAGGGCTTCAAACGTCGTTTCGGTGAATTTCATTTCCGTGCTCCGAATGGGTCAGTAAGAGTTCTCGCTCTGTTCAGTGCAATCCCTGTGCCAGCGTTATGTTTCTGTATAAAGCATTGAATATTATTGATTTATTTTTATTGCGCAGGCTGTGCAAAGATTGTCCGCGGACAGCCGGGCCCGATACCGGACAGTGTCCGGACGGACAAAGGGGCGAGCGCGCGCTAAGCCGGCGTTCGGCGACAGATGGCAGCGACGCGCTAGGATGAAGTGCGAACGCAATATGCTTCGCATTCCCCGCTCAAATGGAGTTACTCATGCGCAAGACCCTGCTGTTGCTCGCACCGCTCGTGCTGCTCGGCGGTTGTACCTGGGGCATCAATCCTGATCCGGGATCCAACAGCGTACGCACGGTATGGACGGGAGATGTGTCCGGTTGCCGTGACATGGGCAAGATTACGGTCGGCGTGCAGGATCACGTCGGTCCTTTCGATCGCAACGACATCAAGGTGCGCGACGAACTGCAGGTGCAAGCCCGCAACAGCGCGGTCGACCTGCATGCCGATACCATCAAGCCGCTGGCCGATCCGGTGGATGGCAAACAGCCCTGGGAAGCCTATTACTGCGGCAGCCACGCAGTCGGGCCGTCCGCGCCGCCGCCGATCCAGGGCAATTCGCAGCAGCCGATGCAGAATGCGCAACCGCCTGCGCAACAGGGCGGCGGTTTCCAGACCTATCCCGCCAAGGGCGGTTGATCGCTTCTCACTCGCCGAACACGCCATGCAGGTACAACTGCATGGCGTGTTGCAATTGGATCAGCGCCGCCTGACGTCCCGGCATGCCCGGTTCGGCGTGGATCGCAATGGCCGCTTTCATCATCTGCTGGACGACGACCGCTGCGGCATGCATCTCATCCTCTGAACGATGTGGCGCACGGCGCGCCAGCAATGCCTGCAGTTCGGAGCGCACCCTTCGGCGGATAGCCATGCTGTCTACGGCCGGGATCGACGCCGATTCCAGCGCCACAAATGCCGGCTGGCGTTTGCGAAACGCCACCAGGAAGCCGCACAGCCGTTCCGCCAATTGCTCCGTGCTCCATGGCACGGACTGTTCGGCAAGCTTTCGCAGTTCGGCGTACACCGCTTCCACGTATTGCTCGATCAAGGCTTGCGCCAGCACTTCCTTGGTCGGGAAGAACTGATACAGCGAACCGATCGAAGCCCCGGCTCGTGCCGCCACCTCGGTCATGGTGGTCGCTTCGAATCCCTTTTCGACGAAGCACGCGGAAGCCGCCTCCAGCAGGGAGGCGACACGCTCGCGGCCGCGCTGGCGCTGCGGAACACGGCGGGCTTCGCTTGATTTTTGTGAGGGCATCCTCATAAACTCCTAAGTGAGGATAGCCTCACTTATCTAATCCGGAGATTCCCATGGAAACACTCGATCCGCGCCGTACGGCGCTGGTTCTGATCGACCTGCAGAAGGGTATCCTACCGTTTGCGGGCGGTCCGCACGGCCCGGCCGAGGTGCTGGACAAGGCGGCGGCCCTGGTCAGGCGATTCCACGAGCTGAAGGCGCCGGTCGTATTGGTGCGCGTGGGCTGGTCGGCCGACGGTGGCGATGCGCCGCATCAGCGGGTGGATCGTCCGATGCCGGCCGTGGAGCGACCGGCCAACTGGTGGGAATTCCCCCCTGAGCTGGGCGTGATCGACAGCGATATCCGCATCGTCAAGCGCCAGTGGGGCGCGTTCTACGGTACCGAGCTGGAATTGCAATTGCGCCGCCGCGGCATCGAGCACATCGTGCTTGGCGGCATTGCTACCAACATCGGCGTGGAATCGACGGCGCGCAACGCGTGGGAGCTGGGCTTCGGCCTGGTGTTCGCCGAAGACGCCACCAGCAGCACCAGCGCCGAACACCATGCCTTCGCCATCGATAATATTTTTCCGCGCCTGGGCTTCGTGCGTTCCACCAGCCAGATTCTGGAAATGCTTGGCTGATATCGGGTCTGTGAAAATCCCGGGCCATCTGCCCGGGATTTTTACGGCACGGTCGCCGCGCTATTTTCATCGGCACGTAGCAGCAGCCATTGGCGCAGAGCGCCATCGTCTGCCGCCAACGGTTCGGCCGATGCAGGTCTGTCCAGCATCGCGGCCAGCGCGCCGGGCACGTCGATCGACTTGCCGACCAGCGGCTCCACCACCGTTTCGAACTTCGCGGGGTGCGCCGTTGCAACGACGGCCCACGCTGCGTCGTCGCCCGCCTCGCGCAATTCGTCCAATACGCGCATGGCGGTCGCGGTGTGCGGGCAGAACACCTCATCGTGTTCGTGCGCATGCTTGGCAACCACGTCGCAGATCGTTCGATCGTCCACGCTTTGCGCATGCAATTGGCTGCGCAGCTCGTTCGCTTGCGGAAAGGTCCAGAGCAAGCGTTCGAAGTTGCTGGGTGCGCCGACATCCATGGCATTGGCCAACGTCGCCACGGCTTGCCGCGGAGCGTAGTCGTCGCCGGCAAAAAAGTCGGGCAGGGTGGCGTTGGCATTGCACGCCAGCCGGATGCGAGCGATCGGCAAGCCCATTTGGCGCGTCCACACCGCAGCCAGCGCATTGCCCAGGTTGCCGGTGGGAATGACCAGGTTCAGCGCCTCGCCGTGTTCGCGCCATCCGACCAGCGCCGCGTGCGCGTAGTAGCTCATTTGCGGAAGCAGGCGCCCGAGGCTGATGCTGTTGGCCGAAGAGAGCGGCGAGCGTGCCTGCAACGCGGCATCGCTCAAGGCGGCCTTCACCATGCGTTGGCAATCGTCGAAGCGGCCTTGCACGCGCAGTGCCTGTACGTTGTCGCCGAAGCAGCCCAACTGGTGCGCCTGCCGCGGCGAAACCCGACCGTCGGGATACAGGATCACCACCTCGATGCCCGGCTGTCGATGAAACGCAGCACCTACCGCGGCACCCGTGTCGCCGGAGGTGGCGACCAGGATGGTGAGACGCGACGAGCTGTCACCGCGCAGGCGGCGCAGGCAGGCCGCGAGGAAGCGTGCACCGACATCCTTGAAGGCCGCAGTCGGGCCGTGGAACAGTTCCAGCAACGCCGTCTTGGGATGGTGTGGCAAGCTGCGCAGCGGCGTCGGGAACGTCAGTGCCTCGGCGCATATCGCCGGTAGCTCGTCGGCAAGCGCATCGCCAGCGAAAAAAGGTGCCAGCAAGGTCGCCGCCGTGTCGGCCAGTGTGCCTGCGGCGGCGAAATCGCGCGGATCGATTTGGGGTAGTTGCTCCGGTATGTACAGTCCGCCATCCGGTGCGAGCCCTGCGGCAATCGCTTCGCTGAGCGTAGCTGCGGGGCTGATGCCGCGCGTACTCAAATATCGCAAAGCCTGACTCATGCCTGCTCACCTTCGGCGGCGGTAAGAAGGGACGCTGCCGGCCCATCCACGGGTGCCACGAAGCGATCGCTGTCCAGGCCTGCTTCGGCGAATGCGCTGCACATCGCATCGGCGGCGGCTTGGGCCTCGGCACGATGTTCGAACCATGCAAAGACGCTCGGGCCGCCACCGGAAATGCTGGCGCCCATGGCGTGATGATCCAGTGCGGCTTGTTTGACGCGCGCGAAGTTCGGCACCAGCGGCGCGCGGCGCGGCTCCACCAGCACGTCTTTCAGGCCTTCGCGAACCAGTTCGGCTTCGCCGCGCCAGCAGCCGGCGAGCACCAGCGAAAGATTGGCCGACTGCGCCACGAATTCGCTCAACGCATAATCGCCCGCGAGCGCTGCACGTGCCTTGCGGGTTTCCAGCACGGCATGCGGATGCACCAGAGCGCAATGCCAGCTTGCCGGCACCGGTACTTTTACCAGCCGGTCGCGCGTGGCCAGCACCAGGCCGCCCACGAGCATCGGCCCGACGTTGTCGCCGTGGCGTCCGCCGCTGGCTACGGCTTCGCCTTCCATCGCAAAACCGTACAGCGATTCGCGCGACAGCGGCCTCTCCAGCAAGGCATTGGCGGCAACCAGAGCCGCCACGCACGACGCGGCCGAGCCACCCATGCCCGAACCCAGTGAGATGCCTTTGTGTAGGAATATCTCGAACCCATGCTGCAGGCCGAGTGCCTTGCGCAAGGCGAGCAGCGCCATGCCGGCAGTGTTCTGCGATGCCTCGGTGGGCAGTACGTCGACGCAACCATCGATGCCGGCGATGCGCACGGTCGGCGCATCGATGCGACGAACCTCGACGCGATCCGAGGCACCGGCGATGCAGTGGCCGAGGATGTCGAAGCCCACGCCCACGTTGCCCACGCTGGCATAGGCGGCGGCGGTGGCGGATTGCAAGCGTTGCGCGGGCATCGGCGGCTTCATGGCAAAAGGAGTATTCACGCGCGCACCTCCAGCGATTCGGCGATGCGCAACAAATCGGCAAACACGCCGGCGGCAGTCACTTCGGGGCCGGCGCCGGGGCCTTGCACCAGCAACGGATTATCGCAGTATCGCTGAGTGCGGAATTGCACGATGTTATCCGTAAGCCGCGTATGTGCGAACGGATGCGGCGAAGGCAAGGCCTGCAGCTTCACCTGGGCACGGCCGTCGCGATCGAGGCTGGCAACGTGGCGCAGCACACCGGCATCGGCGTGCGCAGTGGCGAGACGTTTGGCCATGGGGGCATCGAGTTCTTCCAGGCGTTCCATGAACTCATCCAGTGGCAGCTCCGCCAGTTCCGCCGGCACCAGGCTTTCCACCGCCACGTCGTGCAGGGACAGCGGCCAGCCGGCTTCGCGCGCGAGGATCACCAGCTTGCGCGCGACATCGATACCGGAAAGATCGTCGCGCGGGTCCGGTTCCGTATAACCCAGTGCGTGCGCTTCGCGCACGAGTGCGGAGAACGGGCGCGTACCGTCGTAGTGGCAGCAAAGCCAGGCCAGCGTGCCGGAAAACATGCCTTCCACCGACAGTAGCTGATCGCCGGTATCGAGCAGATCGCGCAGGGTCTGCACCACCGGCAACCCGGCGCACACAGTGGCTTCGTAACGAAACCGCCCGCCATGCTGGCTGGCCGCACGGATGGCTTGCCAGCGCGAAAGCGGCCCGCTGCTGGCAAGCTTGTTCGGTGTGACCACGTGCAGGCCGGAGGCAAGCCAATAGGGGTATTGCGAAGCCACTGCATCGTTGGCGCTGCAGTCGATCAGCATGGCGTGGCGCAGATCGTTGCCGCGTACGTGGGCGGCGAACTGGTCAAGATCGGCGGGGCGCCAGGTCTGTGCGTCGTGCTGGGCGTTGAGCTCGGGATCATCGCAATCGAGCCACATGCGGCGGCTGGCTGCCACGCCGCAGAGCTTCAAATGCAGGCCTGACTCGCGCGCGAGACGTTCCTGCGCGGCGCGCAGCTGGGCCAGCAGCACGCTGCCCACTCGCCCAGGGCCGATCAGGCCGACCGCCAGCGTTCGCTGCCGCGAGTGGACCGCTGGCAAAGGGGGTAGGCGATGCGGGTGTTCGGCGATGAGTGATGCACAGCTATCCATGATGGCCTCCGGTTGAGGCCCCTGCTCGCTGGCGGTTCGGGGATGCCGGCCCGCCTCTTCGAGGGCGGGGCCGTTGCGTTTGAGTCTCTACTCGCGCACTGACACCACCCCGTGACCGGTCGTACCGGTACCGGTAGTGGTGGTAATAATCGTGGCGATGATCGTTGCCGCCGAAACGCCGTCACGCCCGGTGCTGACCGGGGTGAAATCGATGCGTGCTGGCGCGAATGCGGGCGACATGGTTCCGACATTAGTTGTGCACTGCAGCGGCTGTCAACAGTTGCCTAATGAAACTATCGCATTTGCCAGGCGACGAAAGTGGAAGGCTGAATAACACCGTGCGGTTCGCGTGAAATCTGCAGGTTTTCCGCAACGGCGTCAGTCACTCAATTGATGTGATGCCGTTATCCGGAAGTGCTTCACCGCGCCGGATGTGTTGGATGAACGCGGTCACTTCGCGATCAAGCAAGTCCGGCCTGTCGTACTGAATGTAGTGACTGCTGCCTTTGGCAATGATGCGTCGGCTGTACGGCGAAAGTTTTTTCAGCGCTTCCTGGCCGTCGTCGTGCAGGCGCATGCCGGTTTGCCAGTCTGCCGGAGACACCTGCTGAGCAAGCATGGCGGGTACGGTCTGCTCGGGATCCTGCGAAAAAATCAGGATAGGAAAATCGCCTATCCGACCGGAGCGGGCGACTTCGGCGAGCGAAGCCGGCACAGCGTCGTAGGCTTGCCGATAGGCAGACATCTGGTTTGGAACGCAGGTGTTGGCCCTGATCCACCCCGCGTACGCATCGAAGCCAGGCGGTATCGCATCGCATTGGCCGGTGGCGCGCGCTATCCCCAGATCGATCAGCGCTCTGAGGAACAGAAACTCCGCCGCGCCATGCTTGTCCAGCGCTGCCAGGGAAGCGGGCATGGAAGGCGGCATGGGTGTCGTGGCATCCACCAGCACCATGCCGGCAACATCGTGGGGAAAATGCATGGCGTAATCGCGGATATACACGCCGCCAAGCGAGTGGCCCATCAAGACTACCGGCTCCGTGATGCCGGCCTGGTCGAGCAAGGTGTGCAGGGTATCGGCCACGTGTTCGGCATCGGCGACACCGGGCTGGCTTTCACTCCAGCCGAAACCCGCCCGATCATAGGAGCAGGTTCGAGTGATTTTGGACAGCACCGGCTGCACTTTAGCCCAGGCTGTGAAATCGTCTCCGAATCCCGATTCGAGCAACACGGTCGGCGATCCTTCGCCGGTGCAGAACAAGTGCATCGTACGGCCATTCACCGTATAGAGCCGGCCGGGTGCTGGATTCGCTTCGCGAAGACGATGCACGGTCCACGCATTCCAGCAGGCTCCCGCGCTGCAAACGGCGATCAGTGCGATCAGGCTCCATCCAGTCCATCGAATGATGCAGTGGCCAGGAGGCTTCACTTTTCAATCCTTTTTGGAAACACCCGGGTCCATCGTGTAGATGATCGAATTGATTTTCCAGCCGTCGGGCGTGTTCAACAGTTGCCAGGTCTCGCTGCCCTGGTTGTTGAGCTTTCCCTTGTCGAGATAGACGAAATCGAAATACACCGCAGCGATATTGCCGTCGGTGTGGATCATTACATTGGAAAATTTTTCTTCCTGTGGATCGGGATTGCCGGTGACAAATCCGATGAAGTCCTCGTAGCTTCCTCCGTGTACGCGTGTGGTGCCGGGAAATTTCTGCTGCATGGCTCGATACGCCGGCGCCGTCGCCACGCTGAACCAGGAGTTGGAGCCCGGATAAAACAGGCTGGCGAGCAACGCGCGGTCCTTTTTGATGATTCCCGCCTGAAAATCGTGGACCACTTGCTGGATCTGTTGCGTGGCCTTTTCAATATCGGCATTCGGCGCCGCCGCGGCGTGGGCGGAACCGGCAAACGCCAGGCCGACTGCAAGCAACACGTGCTTCATGAAGCATTCTCCCGAGTTGAACATCGCCAGGCCCCGCATGGGCAGGCTCGCTGTGGCGACTATAAAAGTCGGGAAAGACGGCCGGCCCGGAAATGCGCCGAAACGGTGGATGCTTGCGACGAACCGTTTCGGCCTCAGCCGGCACTGGCAGAAAGTGGTTGCCCTGCCAGCGTGGTGCGCAAGGCTTCGCCGTAGGTGCGGCTGGCGCGCAGGGGCGTGCCGTCGCGCAGCCTGAGCAGGCAGTCGCGGTTGGAAAGCGTCTGCATTTCTGCGATCCGGTCCACGCGCACGATGGTCGAACGATGAATGCGCACGAACTGGGTCGGGTCCAGCCGCAGGGCCAGCTTGTGCAGCGGTTCGCGTAGCAGATGTGCCTTGCCTCGTACGTGCAATCCGGCGTAATCGCCCATGGCTTCGATCCAGTCGATCTCGCCGGCGGCAACGACGGCCACGCGATGACCAACGCGAACGGTAAAGCGCTGGGCGTATTTTGGTGCGTCCGGTTCGCCGGCCAGCAATGCCTGCAGCCGAGGCTGCTGTGCCATGGCACGACGGGAAACGAGCGCATCGCGGGCGCGGTCCAGGGCTTCGGCAAAGCGATCGTCGTCGATCGGCTTGAGCAGGTAATCCAGTGCGTGCACTTCGAAAGCATGCAGCGCAAATCGATCGTAAGCGGTAAGAAATACCGTCATCGGCCGTTCGGACGGCGCCAGTGAGCGCAAGGTCTCCAGCCCGCTCATGCCGGGCATCTGCACGTCCATGAAAACCAGGTCGGGCGCGTGGGTGACGATCGCGGCCAGCGCCGTTTCGCCATCCGCCGCTTCGCCGACCAGTTCGACATCGGCATGGCGTGTCAGTCGCGAAGTGATACCTCGGCGCGCCAGCGGCTCGTCATCGACGACCAGTACGCGCATGCTCATGCTGCCTGGGCCGCTTCGTGCGATACATCCGCAGCGTGCCGATACGGCAGGTCGATGAGCACCTCGCAACGCCCGTCGTCGCCGACATCAAGCACAAAGCGATGATCGCCTTCGTAAAGATGGCGCAGGCGCTCGCGTACATTGCGCAGGCCGATCGATGAGGGGCCGGCGGTATCGTCCAGCGTGCGGACAGGCTTTCCGGCGACACCGTCATTGCGCAAGCGAAGATGCAGCCGTCCGGCTTCCAGCGCGGCTTCAATGTCCAGGCGGCCACCTTCCCGGCGCGGCGCAATGCCATGGCGGATCGCGTTCTCCACCAGCGGCTGCAACAACAGGTACGGTACGGCGGCATGCAGGGTATCGGGCCCGACGTGGACGGCGATGGCCAGCCGCTCGCCCAGGCGTGCCTTTTCGATGTCCAGGTAATGCTCGGTCAGTGCAAGCTCATCCGCCAGCGCCACTTCGTGGGCATGGCCGCTATCCAGCGTGGCGCGCAGGAAGTCCCCAAGCCGGGCGATCATGCGGGTGGCATCCTGTGTGCGTTCCTCCACCACCAGGGTGGAAATCGCGTTGAGCGTATTGAACAGAAAGTGCGGATGCAGTTGATAGCGCAGCGCTTTCAGCTCCGCATCCTTGGCCAGTGCCGTGGCAGACAGCGCGCGGCGATGCTCTTCCTGGTTGGCCAGGTAATAACCCATGCCCAGGTACGTGGCGCAATAGCCCATCAGCAAAAACCAGAACGACTGCATGCCGAGCAGTACATTGCTCCACTGGAAGCTGCCTTTGACTTCGCCCGTGTACAAGGCAAAGCGATATCCCAGGGTGGTTGCAAAAAAAGCCAGGGCAAACGTGGCGATCAACAGCACGACAGCACTTTTGCGCCACGGCGTTTGCCGGCGCCACAGCCGGCGCAATAGAAAAGTGATCGGCAATGCGGCCAGCGTATAAAACAGCAGTACAAAAACGTGGAACAGCGATTCGCGCGGCGGTTGATGGAGGACGGTAAGTACGCCGATCAAATTCGCGAATACGCAGGGACCCCAGCCGATCAAGAGGGTCAGCCACGGCGAGGGTGGCGCCAGGGGAAGGGTCTTGTGCATGCCGATGCCGCGATCTGGCCAGTAACGGCTGGCATCCTAACCCGACCCCCTGCTTGCTGCCGACCGGTCCAGCCAGCGGCAGCAGGCGGGGTACTCGCGGCCTCAGTGCGACAGATCGATCGAATACACCGCGGTACCGTCGCCGTCGTCCCGTATCTGCTTGACGTTGTGCAGCCCGTCGGTTTCGGCCACCGCCTGCTTGTCGCTGGCGGAGGTGAACACCACGGGGCCGCGCGTTTTCAAGCGCGCGAAATGCCAGGACGTTGCCGGCAGGTCCTGGCTGGAAAGCGAGGGATGCTGCTGCAGCCAATGCGCCAGGATTTCACGCGTGCCATCCGGTGCGGCAAGTACCACGTTGTTGCCGTCGAGCCCGGGGAAATGCCCGCCGCCGCTGGCCCGATAGTTGTTGGTGACGACCACGAAGGTTTCCCCGGGGATCACGCGCTTGCCGCGGTAAGTGAGCTTCTCGATGCGCTGGCCTGCCGGCTTGGAGACGTCGATCGTATAGGCGATGCCGCCCTGGATCTGGTCGAAGTTGTAGCCGACGTATTTCTCATTGATGAGCTGTTGCTCGCCGGTCGCGTGCGGATCGATTTGATTGAAGCGCCGCGCGGATTGTTCAAGCCATGCTTTCAAGCCGCTGCCGTCGATTTTTACCGCCGTCAGCGTGTTCGGATAGAAATACAGATCCGCTGCGCTGCGCAACGTAAGCGGGCCAGGCTGCACGTCGGTGTAGTCGTCCGGGCCGCCAAAACCGGTGCGGAACGCGGCGGCCGAGCCCAGTACCGGTGTCTTGGCCAGTTCCGGATGAGCCGAAGGCAGTTCCTGCCGTACGTAATCGATCTGCGCTGCGTTCACGGGGGCGAGCGCGCTCATGTCGCCCTCGTCGGCAAAATAGCTGCTCATGCGCAGCGTGCTCTGTCCGATCGGCGTGTTGACGTAATCGATCGCGGACTGTTGCAACTTGCCCACCACCAGCTTGATCTGCGGATCGGCCTGCACACAGTTCGACGCGGACACCGAGGGCTTGCCGTCTTTGATCACCGGCGGACAAATCGGCCACACCTGGCTGAACGTCTTCCCTTTGTCGATCGTCCAATGATTCTGCTGGCGCACCAGGGCCAGGCGGATGACGCCCAGGTCCTTGCCGAAGAAGCCGCCCATCACCGCCGGTACGCCGCGCACGAAACCGTGCTGGTCGTCCACGTCCTGCAGGTGCGCGAAACGCGGGCCGGGGAAGTCGGTGTGTTCGTGCCCCATCAGCAGCACATCGATGCCCGGCACGCCGGCCAGGTACCAGCCGCCGTTTTCCATGTCGGGGGTATACGGCGCGTCATTCATGCCGCCGTGCAGGATCGCGATGACCAGGTCCGGGTGCTGCGCCTGGATTTCCGGCAGGTATTTCCGGGCTGCCTCGACCACGCCGGTCACGGTGACCTTGCCTTCCAGGTTCTGCTTGTCCCATTGCATGATCGGCGGCGGGGTGAAGCCGATGATGGCGATCTTCAAGGGAACGCTCAGCTGGCTGCCGTCAGGCGTGTAGGCGGCGACCTTGCGTTCGATCATCGTCCACGGCTTGAAAATCGGCTTGCCGTCGCGCGCGCTGTTCACGTTGGCCAGCACCAGCGGGTAGTGCGGGCCAGCGCAAGGGTGCTGGCCGGCGCCGTCCACGTTCATCGGCGTGCCGGTGACCTGCGAGAGATAGGGCAGGCCGTAGTTGAACTCGTGGTTGCCGATGGTGCCGCCGTCATAGCCGATGGCGTCCATGCTGCGGTAGATCGCAAGTTCCTGCCCGCAGTCGATTTTTTGCACCTGGGCCTGGTAGTCGGCCAGCACGCTGCCCTGGATGGTGTCGCCGGCATCGAACAGGAAGCTGTTGGTGAACTGGCTGCGCGCCTTGCGTATCAGCGTGACAGTGCGCTCGAACCCGAGCGTGGGGTCCACTTTCTGCTTGTAGTAGTCGTAGCTGAGGATATTGGAGTGCAGGTCGGTGGTTTCCAGCACCGCGACGTCGGCCCGCAGCCCGTCGGGAAGCGGCTTGGCCTGTGCGGCCGGGCGCGGCTGGCTGGCGCACCCGGCGAGCGCCATGGCAAGGGCAAGGGCGGGAAAGCGGGCAGAACGAAGGAGCATGGGGATTCCGGCGACAGGCTTGCAGACCATGAACCTAGCAGATATGGGTGACAATCCGCCTCTGGCATGGGCCAATTTGACGACAAAAAGGCTTTAAAATGACGCCATTTTGACAGCCACAGAACGATGCGCCACCCCACGAGGCGGCGCCGCACCAGGGGGATTCCACGTGACATTGAGCTCGTTTCGCACGACGCGAAGCCGCGCGACGACGATTTGCGCCGTCGCTTTCTTCGCCATCTGCATCTGGTTTACCGCTTGGCAGGAGCCGCTGCAGGAGCAGCGCGACTTCGTCTCCGCCTTGATGCTGTGCGTGCTTGGCGTGTCGCTGTTTGCCTTTGCGCGCATGGCATTTGCCCTGGTTTTCAGCGGAGGCCTGTTCCTGCTGTTGCGCGCGATCACCGTGTTGAAAGAAGAGTATCTGGAATCGCCGCTGATGCCGGCCGATTTCGTTTATTACGTACGCTCTAGCCTGTTCGAAACGCTGCGCCGCTATCCCAATATCTATAGCGTGGGGATTTGCGTCTTAATCGCGGTGCCTATCGTGCTGTGGTTGGCGTGGACGGGCGGCCGCCCCTTGTTTGCCGGCTTGCGCGCCTTGCCCAGAAGCCTGCTGCGCATCGGCGGCGTCGCCGCTTGTGCGCTGGCGTTCTGGGTGTGCCTGCTGCCTTCCGGTCCGTTTGCGCCGGTGCATGCGCGCGGCACCTGGGAAAAAATGTCCGACGATGCGGACCTGACCAATTTCTTCGTCAATCTGCGCGACTCCAGCGTGCACGTGCCGGCGGCTTCGGATGACGCTGCTGCCGAGCGCGACTGGCAGGCGACGGCTACCGGTGTTCCGGGCACGGTGGATGCCAGCCAATACCCGGATATCGTGCAGGTGCTGGAAGAAAGCACCTTCGATCCCGCGCCGTACACCCATTGCACCGTGCCGGCATGCGACCTGGCGATGTTCAAGCCCGATGCACGCACGCGCGGCACGGGTGTCATGCGCGTGCATACGTTCGGCGGCGGCACCTGGGTTAGCGAATTCGCCGCGCTCAGTGGCATGCCGCAGGACATTTTCGGCCCCGGCGGCATGTATGCGCCGTACGTGTTGGCGCCGCACTTGCGCGACTCGCTGCCGCAGCAGTTGCGCAGGCTGGGCTATCTCACGGTGGCGATCTATCCCACCCACGGCGAATTTCTCAACGGCCGCGATGCCTACAAGGCCTACGGTGTCGATCACTTCTACGGCGCGGGCGAACTCGGCCTGGACGACTGGGATGAAACCGATGCGCAGATGTTTGCCGCCGCCAAGCAGGTCTACGACAAGCTGAAAAAGCCGGGCCAACCGGTCTTCATCATGGTGCTGACGATCAACCAGCACGGGCCGCACAACGATCCGATGTCGACGCTGCCCAAGCCGTTCCAGAACCTGCTGCAAGGGTTGCCGCCGGCGACAGCGCTGAATTTCGATACCTACCTGCAGCGCCTGCACGATTCGGACGTGGCGATGAAGGGGCTCGAACACGATTTCCTCGACCGCGCGCAGCCGACGGTGCTGGTGCACTTCGGCGATCACCAGCCGTCGTTCGACGACCTGATGCGCACCTTGCCGCGCACGTTGCCGTCAGCGCTGGTGCCGTACCAGGACTACCTCACCTATTACATGATCAAGAGCAACGTGCCCGGCCCGGCGCTGCCGACGTATCCGATGCTGGATATCGCGCATTTGCCCGGCATGGTCCTGAAAGCGGCGGGCTTGCCGATGGACCCTTACTTCTCCGCCCTCACCTCGTTGCGCGAACGCTGCAACGGCCTGTACGCCGACTGTGCGGACAAGAACCTGGTGAAGTCGTATTACGGCTGGATCTTCAACCGGCTGCACGTTTACCAATAGACAGGCAGATGGCCGCCGGCGCGAGCAAACGCCGGCCTGCCGCGGCGCTATGATGAGCGCACACGTTTTCCTTCCGGACACGCATGCCGACGCCCATCGAGGAATTCCAGGGTTCTCTTTCGTCGATAACGATCGACGACTTTGCCGGCCGCGATCGCCCGTTGGTGATCCGCGGACTGGCGCGGGATTGGCCGCTGGTGGTGTTGGCACGCCAATCGGATGCCGCTTTCGCGCGCCGGCTTGGCGAACTGGATAACGGCACGCCGGTGGATACGCTGGTCATGCCGCCGAGCGAAGATGGAGTAGTCGGCTACAACGCCGACCTGAGCGGATTCAATTATCGCCACCATCGGGTACCGATCACGCAAGGCTTGCAGCGCCTGGCGCAGTACAGTCGTGAGCACAGCGCAGAAGGGCTGGCCATTCAAAGCGCCGCGATAAGTACGTGCGCGCCTGGCTTTTCCGCAGAACATCGCCTGCCGTTCATGGGTGCTCAGATAGAGCCGCGCATGTGGATCGGCAACAAGGTAGTGACGCCAGCCCACTTCGACGAGTACTACAACATCGCCTGCGTCGTATGCGGACGGCGTAAATTCACGTTGTTCGCACCGGAGCAGGTGCGCAATCTGTACGTTGGTCCGCTGGATTTTGCGCCGACAGGTTCGGCCATCAGCATGGCGCGACTGGACCGGCCTGAAGACCCGCGGTTTCCAAGGTTGAAGGATGCGCTGGCCGCAGCGTACGACGGGGTGCTGGAGCCCGGCGACGCGATCTACATCCCTCCGCTGTGGTGGCACCACGTTGCCTCGCTCGAACGGCTGAACGCACTGGTGAACTATTGGTGGAAACCGGTGATGGACGGCGTGCCTGCCACGCGTTCGGCGATGGGTTTCCTCATGCACGGATTGCTCAGCGTGCGTTCGCTTTCACCGGCGGAGAAAAACGCCTGGCGGTCGCTCCTGGATTACTACCTGTTCGGGGATGAAGATCCTGCCGCGCACATTCCCGACGAAAAGCGCGGTGTGCTGGCTGCGCTGACGCCGGAGCTGGCCGAAAAGCTCAAGCAGATCGTGTTGCGCCAACTTTAAATTCCGCGATACCCGCCCCTGTCGCGCAGGGGGGCATGCAGAGCGATCAATTCACCGCATACGCGATCCCGTCCACCCAGGTTTCGCGCACGGTAAGCGTATCGTCCATCACCGCGAAGTCCGCGCGATACCCCGCCGCAATGCGGCCGTGCGTGCGATCCAGGCCGATCCACGCCGCCGGATAGCTGCTTGCCATCCGCGAGGCCTCGGCCAGCGGCAGGCCCAGCATCTGCACCGCGTTGCGGACGGCACCGGCCATGTCCAGGCCGGAACCCGCCAGTACGCCCGCTTCGCTCTGGCAGATGCCGTCGCGCATCACGATGGTCTGGCCGTTGAGCGTGTAAGTGGGATTGTCGCTGCCGACCGGCGGCATCGCATCGGTCACCAGCACGCACTTGCCGCGTGTTTTTGCGGCAATCGCCACGCGCAAGGCGGCTGGGTGCACGTGGTGGCCGTCCACGATCAGGCCGCACCAGCTGTGCGGATCGTCGAGCGCGGCACCCACCACACCCGGATCGCGGCTGCTGAGCGGCGTCATGGCGTTGTACAGATGCGTGAAACCGCGCACGCCGGCATCGAGTGCGGCGCGCGTGGTGGCGTAGTCGGCCGCGGTGTGGCCCGCGACCACGATGACACCCGCTTCGCTCAGCCGTGCGATGGTGATCGGCGACACCTGGTCGGGTGCCAGCGTCAGCATCACGGCGCCGCGATGCGGTGCGGTAAGCGCCTCGATGTCGCTCTCGTCCGGATAGCGGAATAGGTCGGCATTGTGGATGCCCTTGCGTGCGTTCGCGAGAAACGGGCCTTCCACGTGAATGCCGAGAATGCCGGGAATGCGCTGCTCGATCGCGTCGTCCACCGCGTCGAGCGCCTCGCGCATTTTTTCGGCCGTGTCGGTAATCAGCGTCGGCAGCATGCCGGTGGTGCCGAATTTGCGGTGCGCCTGGGCGATGCCGCGCAAGGTTTCAACAGTGGGTGCATCGTTGAACAGCAGGCCGCCGCCGCCGTTGACCTGCACGTCGATAAAGCCCGGCAGCAGCAGGCGACCTTGCAGGTCGTGGCGTTGCGCGTCGGCCAGGCGCGGATCGTTGTCCGCAACGAGGGCGACGATGCGTTTGCCGCGCACCAGCACGGCGAGGCCCTCGCGCGGAAGGTGATCGTCGACGACGCGGCCGTTGACCAGGGCAAGCAAAGGATTGACTGGCATTACACCGTCTCCGTGACCTTGCGCAAATGCGGCGGTACGTCGGGATCGTAACCGCGTGCGAGCGACAGCGCGCTGGCGGCGCGATAGAAACTCTGCACGGCGAGCAGCGGCGTGACGATGGGTTCGATGCCGGTCGGCAGCGGCAGCGCGTCGGCGCCTTCGGCACCGGGTGCGGCCACCCACACGCGCGCGCCGCGCGAGCGGAACTCGGCGGCGACGGCGAGGGTGTTTTCCAGCGTGCCGTCGTCCTGGGCCAGGAACAGCACCGGGAAACCGGCGCCGACCAGGGCCATCGGGCCGTGCTTCACTTCCGCCGCGCTGAATGCCTCGGCATGCAGGCCGCAGGTCTCCTTCAATTTCAGCGCGGCTTCCAGTGCCGCGCCAAAACCATAGCCGCGGCCGACGACGTAAAGGTTGTGCACGTCGACCAGGCCGTTTTCCAGCGGACTCCAGTTGCCTTCCCAGCCATGGCGCAGATCCTGCGGCAGGCGCGCGATGGCATCGTGCAGTTTCTGGTCATCGCTCCAGTACGCGGTCAGCTGCAATACCGCCGCCAGTGTGGCGAGATAGCTCTTGGTGGCCGCCACGCTGTGTTCGGGGCCGGCGCGCAGCGGAATCACGGTGTCGGCCAGTCCGGCCAGCGGCGAGTCTTCCACGTTGACCATGGCCACCACGTAGGCACCTGCTTCCTTGGCGGCTTGCGCGCTGCGCAGCAGGTCCGGGCTTTTGCCCGACTGGGAGATGGCCAGGAACAGTGCGCCGTCGAGTTTCAGGTCGGCATCGTAGATGGAGGAGATCGAGGGCGATGCTGATGCGGTGACCAAGCCGAGGCGGGTTTCGAATACGTATTTCGCATACGCCGCCGCGTGATCGGAGCTGCCGCGGGCGCAGGTGACGATGAAGCGCGGCGGCTGTGTGCGCAGGCGTTCGCCGAGCGCTTTCAGCAGCCCGGCATTCTGTGTCAGTTGTCGTTCGACCGTGGCGGCGCTTTCCTGCGCCTCGTTGTACATCAGGGTATCGCGAGCGGATTTCATGAGAGCTCCAGAGCAAAAGTCGCGGGCAGCGCTACGCCTTGCGCGCATGCTTCGATGCGCACAGCAGCAGGCGGCCGCGTGGGATAGGGAAGGGAGAGGGCGATCGCGGGACCGAGCGGGTCCCGCGAAGAAATCAGGTTTGCCGCGGAGGCGCCGTGGAGCCGCGAACCACCAGTTCGGGCATGAAGCCCTCGTTGGCCGGTTCGCCGTCCTGGTGCTGCAGGCCGCTCATCAGACGCAGGGCGGCATGCCGTCCGATCTCGCTGGTCGATTGCCGCGCCGTGGTGAGTGCGGGCCAGGCCTGCTTGGAAAACGGGCTGTCCTCGAAGCCTGCGATGGACAGATCCCATGGCACATCCAGTCCGGCCGAACGCGCCGCGGCCAGCACACCGGCCGCGATTTCGTCGTTGCAGCCGAAGATGGCAGTGGGCGGTTCCTTCAGAGCCAGCAATTTGCGTGCACCGCGGAAACCGTCGTCGAACGCATAGCGGCCCGGCAGGATCAGCTTGCGGTTGATCGCGATGCCGTAATCCTTCAGCGCGTCCGCATAGCCCTGATAGCGTTCCGGGCTGGAGCGGTGATGCGGTTCGCCCCACAAAAAGCCGATGCGCGTGTGGCCGAGCTGGATCAAATGCTCGGTGATCGCATAGGCCGCGTCGTGGTCGTCCACGTACACGCAGGGCATGCCGTCCTTGGGATCTTCGCGCGAAGCGATGATGCGCACAAAGTCCACCTCGTGCGCTCTGAGCTTCGCCAGCAGGGCCGATTGCTCGGACATCGGCGGCGCCAGGATCAATCCGGCCAGACGCGCGCGCTGCACCAGCGAAACCAGTTCTTCGGCCAAACCCGGCGCGGTCGAGTCGCAGGGATATATCTGCAACCCGAAACCCCGCTCGCGGCATGCCGACAGCACCCCGTTCTGCATGTCGATCACGTAGTGCGCGTTCGGGTTGTCGTAGACCAGGCCGATGGCATACGCGTGCGTACTGCTGCGCAAGCTGCGGGCCGACGGATCCGGGCGGTAGCCGAGTTGCTCGATCGCCCGTTCCACCTTTTCGCGGGTTTCCGAGCGCACAGCCGCTTCGTGGTTGATCACGCGCGAAACGGTCTTCAGCGACACGCCAGCGTGTTTGGCGACATCCTTGATAGTGGGACTGTGCAACGAGGGATCCTCCCGGGTATGGGGTAGGCATCTTAGAGATGCGCCGTGCCCCGTCAACGGGTCGAGTAAAAGCCGCGGGATTGCCGGCGTTTGAGAGCCTGTTTACGACCGGCACGCGGCCCCCGTCCGGGAGCCCCGTGCCACCGTATCCCGCCTTGCTGCCCGACAACCGTGCAGGCACGACGGAGACTGTGCGGTGGTTATAAACAGGCCCTGACATCGTCGATTATGCCTCAGCCTGCGTGAGTGCCCACGTTGTGGCCGCGTACGCCGTAATACAGGATGTAGAGATAGCACGGCACTATGACAATCACGAACGCGAGCTGGAAATCGATGTATTGCTTCAGGTGCACAAAGGCCTGCGGCAACAGTGCGCCGCCCACGATACCCATGATCAGCAGTGCCGAGCCGAGCTCGGTATGACTGCCCAGCCCTTTGATTGCCAGCGGGAAGATCGCCGGCCACATCATTGCGTTGGCAAAGCCAAGAGCGGCCACAAACGCCACCGACGTGTAGCCGTGGGTCACATAGGCGCCGATGGCGAACAGCACGCCCATTACCGCCGAAACGGCCAGGTAGCTTTGCTGCGAAATGAAGCGCGGAATCACCGCCAGACCGACCAGGTACCCCACCAGCATGGCGGCCATGGTGAACGCGGTGAAATGCGAGGTCACTTGCAACGGCAGGCCGAAGCCCTGGCCATAGGTGTTGATGGCATCGCCGGCCATCACCTCCACGCCGACATACAGGAACAGGCACAGCACGCCCAGCCACAGGTGCGGGAAGCTGAAAATGCCGCCTTTGGCGTGGCCGATCGAGTTTTCGCTGTTTGCACCGGAAGGTTTGATTTCCGGTAGCGAGGACAGCAGGATCCACACCGCAATCAGCATCAGCAAGCCGGCCAGGATCACATAAGGCCAGAACACGTGCGCAGCGAAATCAGTGAGCATGGCGTCGCGCTCGGGACCCATGGGCATCGCCGTCACTTTGCCGAGAAAGGTGTCGATCCCCTTCATCACCAATGCGCCGAATGCCAGCGGGGCCACGAAACCGGCCACTTTGTTGCAGATGCCCATCAGCGCGATGCGCCATGCAGCGCTTTCGATCGGCCCGAGAATGCTGATGTACGGGTTGGCCGCCGTCTGCAGCAAGGACAGGCCGGCGCCGATCACGAACAGGCCGGTCAATGCGCCTGGATAAATGCGGATGCGCGCGAACTCGCCGAACAGCACCGCACCGATCGCCATGATGAAAAGGCCCAGCACCATGCCCTTTTTCATGCCGGTGCGCTTGAGTACTGCGCCCGCAGGCAGGGCGAGCACGAAATACGACACGTAGAACGCAAAAGGCACCAGGAAAGCGTTGATGTCGTCGAGCGTAAAGGCCACCTTCACGAACGAAATCAGCGGCCCGTTAAGCCAGGTAAAAAAACCCATGACGAAGAACAGCACGCCGATGATGACCATCGGCAGCAATGTCGACGTGCGTGACGCGTCGGCGGTTAACGTGGTGGACGACATGAACACTCCCCGTGAAAGACCCGATGCCGGCGATGGCGTTTGACCTCACCGTACCGGCCTTTATTGTCCTCAAGGCACAACGTTGTCAATCGACGGTGAAGAATGGACTCCGACAACGTGCGTCATCGGGGTGGACCCGGGTCTCGACGTGGTGCGTTGCAACACTCCGTTTTGTAGGTCTTTTGACCTGTCTGCCGTTCTATTAATTTATTTAAATTCATATATTTAAGTAAATTTCATCGTGATGGCACCTGCGCTTATTTCGCAGCGCCGCAACGCTAAGTCCAAGACATTCTTTACGACCTGTTGACAGCGTTGTCATTCCTGACCAGACTCCGCCAACAACGCCGTGCCTGGGACGGGTACTACGAGCTTCGTAGGTAAGCACGGCAAAAATGTGAGGGAGGGGGCGTGGCTCAGGCTGTCGTACGTGGCAATGCGCAAACGGTGCCGTCACTGGAACGGGCCTTTTTGGCCGCCGATGTCGGTGGCACCCATGCGCGCATCGGCCTGATTAGCCCCCGTCCGGACGGCCACCGTCCGGTGACGGTGCTCGAATACCGCCGCTATGCCTGCGCCGAATGGCCCAGCCTTACCGCGGTGCTGAAAGACTTCGTTTCGCAACTCAGCGCCAGCGCGCACGTGGATCGTTGTGCCGTCGCCAGCGCGGGCTATGTGCTGGGCGATGCCATCGTCAACGACAACCTGCCGTGGCCGGTGTCGATCCGCGAAATCCGCGAATCGCTTGGCATTGCCAGCCTGGCGGTGATCAACGATTTTGAAGCCGTGGCCTACGCCACCCAGTTCATGACCGGCGACGACGCAGCGCCCGTCATCGAAACCAGTGCGCCGCAAATGGAAGGGCCGGTGCTGGTGATGGGGCCTGGCACCGGTCTGGGTTCGGCGGTGCTGTTCCCCGGCAAGCCTCACGCCAGCGTGCTGGCGACCGAGGCTGGACAAGTCGCTCTGGCACCGGGCAACGAACTGGAAATCGAGATTCTGCGGCTGTTGGCGCGCGATCGCGCGCACGTCTCGTTCGAACACGCGCTTTCCGGCCCGGGCCTGATCAATCTCTACGGCGCCATCTGCACGTTGCGCGGCGTCACGCCAGCCTTGCAGATGCCCTCGGATGTCACGCGCAGCGCCATGGATCGCTCCGATGCGGCCGCGGTGGAAGCGTTGAACGTGTTCTGCGGATTGCTGGGCAGCTTCGTCGGCGACCTCGTGCTGCTGTACGGCGCGCGCGGCGGCGTCTATCTCGCCGGCGGCATCTTGCCGCAGATCCGCGAACTGCTGCTGTCGAGCACGTTTGCCGAGCGCTTTTTCAACAAGGGCGTGATGCGTCCTTATCTGCAACAGGTACCAGTGCGACTGATGGAGCACGGCCAGCTCGGGGTGATTGGTGCAGCCGGCCTGTATTTGGATGGTAAGCACGCTCATTGACGAGTGCGCCGAGCAACAACGTAAAGAACGTGGTTTTTTGGAAGCTAACCGGGCGCAAGCCCATCGTCACACAGCACGGGCATGCCGCGAACATTTTCCGTTGCTGAAAAAAATGCCTCTGAGGGGAGGAAGCCATGTCACATCGCAAGACCATGCTTG
The DNA here is from genome assembly GCF_016904945.1 of Dyella mobilis. Classification (GTDB taxonomy): domain Bacteria; phylum Pseudomonadota; class Gammaproteobacteria; order Xanthomonadales; family Rhodanobacteraceae; genus Dyella_B; species Dyella_B mobilis. The sequence goes on along the minus strand of NZ_JADIKF010000030.1, from coordinate 79,829 downwards.
CCGCGAGCATCATCGCGGGTCTGTGCTTGTCCGGCGCCGCATACGCGCAAGACAACGGCCAGACGAGCACCAACAGCCAGACCAGCCAGACCGGCCAGCAGCAGAAGCCCGATTCGACCAAAGCCAAGGAGCTGAACACCATTACGGTGACCGGCATCCGCAACTCGGAAGCCATGTCGCTGGATCTGAAGAAGACCGCCGACGCTCACGTCGAAGTCGTTACTGCCCAGGACATCGGCAAGCTGCCGGCCAAGAACGTGGCCGACACGCTGGAACGCCTGCCTGGCGTGAACATCAGCGACGCCGCCGGTTCCGAAGGCGGCTTCGACGAAGCCGATCGCGTCAGCTTGCGCGGCACCTCGCCGTCGTTGACCCTGACCTCCGTCAATGGTCACCCCGTCAGCTCCGGCGACTGGTTCGTGCTCAACGACAACAGTGGGCGCAGCGTCAGCTACAGCTTGCTGCCATCCGAAGTGGTAAGCGAAGTACAGGTGTACAAGAGCTCCGAGGCGAAGCTGCTGGAGGGCGGTGCCGCCGGTACCGTCGACATCATCACGCGCAAGCCGCTTGAATTCGACAAGCCGATCTATGGCGAAGCGTCCGTCGGCGGCGTGTATTCCGACCTGCCTGGCCAAACCAAGCCGCAGTTCAACGGGTTGTTCAACTGGAAAAACAGCGACAACACGTTTGGCGCCATGATCCAGGGCTTCTACGAAGAACGCAGCCTGCAGCGCGATGGCCAGGAAATGCTTGGCTACTCGTACATTCCCGCTACCTCGGCGCTGGCCACGGCGTATCCGAACCTGGCTGGAAAGTATTATCCCAACCTGCCGGGTGCGGCGCTGTTCCAACAGACGCGCAAGCGCAAGGGCGGCGTGCTCGACGTGGAATGGAAGCCACTCGACAACCTGACGCTCGACCTCAATGGCTTCTATTCCAAGATGGATGCCACGGACGTCAACTACAACTACATGTTGTACAACTTCAGCCACCTGCCGACGGCTACTGCGCTGAGCAACTACACGGTTTCGAACAACGTGCTCACCAGCGCGGGCTATCCCGGCGTGGCAGGCGTGACGCCCGGCGTTTACGACCAGATCTCGCGTCCGGGCGAGTCCGCTTCCAGCTGGTACGTGACGCTCGATGCGGATTGGAAGGTCACCCAGGATCTGAGCTTCAAGTTCGAAGGTGGCACCACCAAGGGCACCGGCAATACGCCCGAACAGGATGTGATGGAGTTGAATACCGGTAGCGGTCAGGCGGCCGGCTATTCGCAGAATGGCACGGGTTCGCCGGCCGATTGGTCGCTGGGTGGAACCAATAGCGCCAACAATCCCGGCAATACTTTCAGCTGGATCTTCGGCGAGCAGGACATTCACGTCATCGACAAGGAAAACTGGCTCAAGGCCGACGGCGAATTCGATTTCGACGATGCGGGAGCCTTGTCTTCGTTTGAATTCGGCGTGCGCTACGCGCATCACACACGCGAAAGCCTTACTGCCATCGGTCAGGGACCAGGCTGCAGCAACGGCCAGGCGCTTTCCTGGGGCGATTCGCCGTACTACTGCCCGCCTGGAGCCACCTCGGCGTACAACCCGGCGGTCTATCTGATGCCGGCCGGCGGCAGCTACCCGGGCAGCTTTGCCAGTGATCTTGGCGTCGGCGGCATGCCGTCCAACATCTGGACGTGGACGCCGGGGCAACTCGCCTACCTGGACAGCTTGTATGCCAGTCGGCCGTCCTCCAATGCGCCGGGCGCGATCACTAGCCGTGTCGATCCCACGCAGTTCTACAGGGTGAATGAGTGGGATAAGGCCGTCTATTTCCAGGCGAACTTCTCAACGGATCGTTGGAGCGGCAACGCAGGCGTACGCTGGTCCGGCACCAGCGAAGACATTGGCTACACCAGTGCTTCGCCGATCGAGTCCTCCTACTATCCGGAACCGGGTACGTTGTTCCTGCCAGGTACCGCCGTGGTCGGGCAGCCGTACTACTGGAACTTCTACCGCCACAGCTACAACAAGTTCCTGCCGAGCTTCAATCTGAAGTTCAACCTCAACGAGGACGGCAGCCTGTTGGCCCGCTTCGCCGCGTCGCAAACGTTGAGCCGGCAGGACTACAGCCAGTTGGCCGGACCGGTAACGCTCAACGATCCGCATACGCAGGACGGCATCGGCGGCGGCACCGGCAGCAACCCGTATTTGAAGCCGCTGATCTCCACCAACTTCGACGCGTCCCTGGAATGGTATTTCTCGGCACGCGGCCTGTTGTCGGCCAGCGTATTCAACATGGATCTGAAGAACTACTACGACTACGGCGGCGTCACCCGTACCTACGTCAACAACTATCTGACCAACAACCCGACCGCCAACCCGAACCACAATATCTACTTCAGCGACTATCTGGTCAGCGTGCCGGTCAATGTCGATGGCAACGTGAAGGGTGTGGAGCTGACCTACGTCCAGCCGATCGGCGACAACTTCGGTGTGGATACCAACTACACCTACAGCGACGGTCACGAGTCGGGCGGCACCTTGCTTTACAACCCCGACGGTTCGGTCGCCAACAACGTGGCGGCAGGCACCCGTCCGCTGATCGGCAATTCCAAGAACACCGTCAATCTGTCTGCCTACTATGAAGACACCAACTGGAATGCGCGTATCAGCTACACCTACCGTTCGTCGTTCTATGACGGCATGGAAGTGATCAGCACCGGCAATATTCCGCTGGAGCCCTATTTCCAGGCGGGTGCGGGTTACTTGTCGCTGTCGGCCGGCTACAAGCTCAACGATCACGTGAGCTTCTCGTTCGACGCGATGAACCTCAACAATCCGAAGCTGCGCTACTACGACGACGGCCGCCTGGCCGGACTCAACTTCGGCAAGGTGCCGGAAGCGTTCTACGTGAACGGCCGCCAGTACTACTTCAACGTGAACTTCAAGTTCTAACTTACTTCCCCGCCAAGGACCTGGCGATGATTGCCAGGTCCGTTTTTTCCCGGGGTCTGCCTGGAGTGAAGGGCATGAGAAGACAAGGTTCGTGATGTAAACAGGGGCGATGTCGGCTTGGCCGGCATCGCTCTTTTTGTTGGTGAGGCATCGGCAAGGTGTCGTGCACGCATACGTGCACCGGGCTTTGGGCAGGGGGCGCTGCCCGTAACGAGTCAATCGGCATGCTCCGTGGCGGGCGTGTCGAGTACGCGTAACCGAAAGCGAGGTATTCAACCCCACCTGGGCGCAAGCCCATAGCCCCGCAGCACGGGCATGTCGCAAGCATTTCCGTAGCTGTGCAACGACTCTAAGCGGAGGAAGCCATGTCACACCAAAAGAGCCTGCTCGCCGCGAGCATCTTCGTCGGCCTGTGTCTGTCCGGTGCGCTGCACGCACAGGACGCGGCACAAACTACCCCCAGCAACAATCCTTCGGGTCAGTCCACGGAACAGCAGGCCGAAAAGGCCAATGCCAAAAAGCTGGCCACGGTAACGGTCGTTGGCATCCGCGCCAGCTTGCAGGCATCGATGGACACCAAGCGCAATGCCGATGCCATCGTCGATGCAATCACCGCGGAAGACATTGGCAAGTTTCCCGCCACTAATGTCGCCGAAGCATTGGCACAGGTGCCTGGCGTGACACTGGATCATTTGTTCGGCGCTACCCAGCGCGTGAGCATCGATGGCATCGACCCAAGCCTCAACCTGGCCTTCCTGGACGGTCATCCGGTGGCGCAGGCGATGTGGCTGTATGGCGACAGCCCGAACCGAGGCTTCAATTACTCGCTGCTGCCTCCGGAAATTCTCGGCAGGCTGGAAATTTTCAAAAGCCCGGAGGCCCGCCTGCCCGAAGGCAGTCTGGGCGGCACGGTATTCATGCACACCGTGCAACCGCTGGATATTGCGTCCAACACGGTCAGCGGATCGTTCGGCGTCAACTACAACGACATGACGCAGAACCACCGGCCGAACGGTTCGGTCTTCTACAGTTGGCACAACGCGGACAAGACCTTCGGTGTCGACGTATCGGCGCAGCATTATGAAGAGATCACCTCGCGCCAAGGCCAGGAGATTTTCGGCTACACCCCCGTGAGCCAGGTGATGGGAAGCAACCCAGCCGTGGCCGCCGAGGTGGCGAGTGGAGCGATCAAGCCGACCGACCAGTTTCCGAGCGAACTCAATTCCGCCTATTTCCAGCAAACGGAGAAGCGCAACAGCGTTCTGGTCAATCTTCAGTACAAACCGAACGAGCACTTCGACTCTACGCTCAGCCTGATGTACATGACGGACAGTTTGAACAACATCAATACGTCGCTGTATCCGATTACCTCGACCAGTCCGATCACGTCGCTTGGCCCGGCCAACTCGGCCGGCATCATCAATTCCGGCACCGTGGCCGGTACCCCGTGCTATCAAAGTTTTACGTGCGGCAGCAACGCTTCCGCGGCGCAGGTATTTGAAGACAACGACGCGCGCGGTTCGCTGATTCGCACCAAGGGCATCGACTGGCGCGGAACCTTCTATGGGGATGGTTGGCGCCTGGGCGGCCAGGTTGGCGTGAGCACATCGAGCAATACGATCTCGCAAGCCTTCGAAGAATTTTTCTACGGCGGCGGATTCAACTGGAATACGCAGAAAGGATTCAATTTCACCGATCCGGCGACCGCCAACAACCCCGCCTACTGGGCCGATACCGAAGGTGGTGGTGGCAGCATCGGCTACAAGCCCTACAAGACCAAAGACTCGTACGGTCAGCTGGATTTCAGCAAGGATCTCGACGGCTTCGTCAACGAACTCCTGGTCGGCGTGCGCTACGCCTCCCACTGGGAGAGCCAGAGCCTGGTCGACTATTCCGGCCTCGGCGAGCAAACGCTGGATGACGTGGGCTTCGGCGGCCTGAGCAATCTCAAAGGTGCCAAGAGCATCGGGCTGGGCGGTAGCACCATACAGCATGTCCAGACCTGCGGTTACGACTGCGTATTCAGTGCGGTGTTGAATCCCGACAACCCGCTCATCGCCAACAATCCGTACGAAACGTACGGCAATACGTTCAACGTCCAGCAGCAAAACAGTGCGGCCTACTTTCAGGCCAATTTCGGTACGGACGATGTCCACGGAAATCTTGGCGTGCGCTACGTGCATACCAAGCTCGACTCCTACGGCTACGACGTTCCGGCAGGCATCTGCCCGACCAGTACCTATGGCTGCGTTTTTCCGGCCGGATACGGTTACGTAGGCACCATCCACACCAGCAACAACTGGTTGCCTGCCTTCAACATCGCTTGGAACGTCGCGCCCGACGTGATTCTTCGCGGTGCAGCGTCGGAGACCTTGGCTTATGCGCCGTACAACGAGTTGGCGCCGTTCTTCGAATCCAACGACACCACCGTTCCGCTCACGGCGACCGAAGGCAATCCGAATCTCAAGCCCTATCGTTCGGTGAATGTGGACTTTTCCGCCGAGTATTACTTCAACAGCGAGTCCGTGGTTGCGTTCTCGGGCTTCTACAAGAATGTACTCAACTACGTGGTGAACGTGGCCACGTTGCAGAATCAGCAAAACAGCTCGTGGTCGTCGATCGGCACGGGCACCATCGGCCAGATGCTGATCAATGCCGGCCTGTGCACTCCCAGCGGCGATTGCCAATATCAGGTGTCTTCGCCCATCAATGGCGGCCGGGCGAAAGTCAAAGGTGCGGCGATCAGTTACCAGCAGGCTTTTGGAGACAGCGGATTCGGCATTCGCGCCAACTATACGTACTCCGATTCGCGTACGGCTCACGAGATTCAGGGTGGCAATTGGTTGCCGTACAACTCCAAGAACTCCTATACGTTTGCTCCGTATTTCGAAAAAGGGCCGTACAGCGCCAGTATTTCGTACAACTACCGGAGCAAGTACCTGGCCGGCGGTTACGTAGCAGGCGCTGCACCGGCTTACACGAGCATGTATCGCGAGCTCGACGGATCAGCCGGTTACCAGATCACCAAGAACTTCGGCCTGACCCTCAACCTGCTCAATATGCTCAATTCGGTCTACAAGCAATACATCGGTCCGACCAACACACAGTTGCTGAACGAATACGTCAGCGGCCGCGAATACATGCTTGAGGCGCATTTCAAGTTCTGATGCACAGCCGAAAGCGCTCCCTTTCCCCACAAAGGACCTGGCAATCTTGCCAGGTCCGTTTTTTGCCGAGAAGGAAGGGGAGGTGTGGGTGGATGGTAGTGAAACGGATGTGCGGAGCGTCTCCGGACGATGCCCCGATATCGCCTTGAGTGGAGGTCGTACATGAAGACGTTGCTGCGCGGTGTCGCCTTGGGCCTTGGAATGTGGGCGCTGCAAGCGCAGGCGGCGGTTCCCAAGGTGTTGGTCGATCAGGTCGGTTATGACCTGCAGGCGACCAAGCAGGCGCTCGTGGCGGCCGACGCCGGTCAGTCTCTCGGCGATTTTCAGGTCATCGACACGAACACCGATAAACCGGTGCTTTCCGGTCACTTGCAGGACACCGGGTCGGTAGCGAAGTGGGGTGGCCAACATTATTGGCGTGCTGATTTTTCCTCGTTGAAAACACCGGGCCGCTATGTCGTTGCGTTGAAGCAAGGCGATGCATGCATCCGCTCCGACGAGTTCCTGGTGCAGGGCGATGTACTGGAGCGCAATACCTTCTCCAATGTCGTCTACTACTTCAAAGGTCAGCGTGCCAGCGGCTTGATGGACGATGCAGACCGCCATCTGCCGAACCCTTATGGCAAGCCTGGCGCGCTCGACATTCACGGCGGCTGGTATGACGCCACGGGCGACTATGGCATCCATCTGTCGCATCAGAACCTCACTTCCTATTTCAATACGCAACAGGTGCCGCTGGTGGTCTGGAGCCTCCTGCGCAGCTACCAGCAATTGGATGCGCGCCACGATCCAGACTTCAGCCAATACTTGCGCCGTCTGCTGGACGAAGGCTTGTTCGGCGCGGATTTCTTGGTGCGCGACAAACGCCCGGACGGTTCCTTCTATCAATCGATCGACGCACCCGGTCCCGGCAAATTGCCGCAGGACCGGCGCATCGGCGATCCCAACTGGCGCACGCAGATCAAGCGCAACGCCAACGATACGACCGAGCAGATAACACCCACGCACGGCCCGCACGGTTATGAAGCGAGCTTTCGTGCTGGCGGTGGCGTGGCCATCGCAGCGCTGGCATTGGCCAGCACCATGAACGCTCACGGGGATTTCAGCAGCAAGCAATATTTGCAAACGGCGGAAGATGCCTACCGCTTCCTGGATGCGCACAACAGGGAGCTCATCAACGACCACGTGGAAAACATCGTCGATGATTACTGCGCCTTGCTCGCCGCCACGGAGCTGTATCGCGCCACTCACGACGAGGCCTGGCGCCAAGCGGCCCGGCATCGGGCGGAGAGTCTGATGGCTCGCCTCACCACTCACTATGGCGAGCAGGACTATTGGCGCGCCGATGCCGGCACGCGTCCTTTCTTCCACCCCACCGATGCCGGCTTGCCGGTGGTGGCCTTGCTGGAATACGCCGGTATCGCATCGCCCGATCAGCAAAAGGCGGTGCGAGACGCTGTGCGCCGGTCATTGGCCTTTGAGCTGCGCGTGACGGATGAAGTCAACAATCCCTTCGGGTATGCGCGCGAGCTGGTGCGCATGGGGAACGGCACGGTGCGCACGGCGTTCTTCTTCCCGCATGACACCGAGGCGGCGCCGTGGTGGCAGGGGGAGAACGCACGACTGGCTTCCTTGGCGGCCGCCGCGCGCATGGCGGCGCCGCTGTTCGCGGACGATCCGGCTTTTCACGCCGAGCTGGAAAACTACGCCTGGGATCAGCTGCACTGGATACTGGGGCGCAATCCCTACGACACCAGCATGTTGATGGGCAGCGGCCAGCGCAATGCGCAATACATGTTTTTCCGCTCCTACGAGTACACCAGCGCACCCGGTGCCATCATCAACGGCATTACCGCAGGTCTGGATGACGAGGATGGCATCGCTTTCGATCTGGGCTACGCTCAGACGGGACGCGACGATGACTGGCGCTGGACCGAACAATGGCTGCCCCACGATGCGTGGTATCTGTACGTAGTCAGCCTTCCGCACGATTGAGCAAACCGACTACGGAATGTACGAATGAAATTCGCAAGCTTCCTTCTTTGCCTGCTTCTATGCGGTGCCGCCCAGGCATCGCCGGTGTCACTCATACCGATGCCGGCGCAGCTCAAGCTGACCGATGGCACCTTCAAGGTCGATGACGGTACACGCATCGTCGTCGCCGCGAACGACACCGCGGCGCGCCGGTCGGCGCAATATCTGGTCGCCCTGCTTGCGCAGACCCGCGGCTTGCACCTGCAGATTGTGGAGGGCGCACCGGCGGATGGCGCCATCGTTCTCTCGCATAATCCTCAAGCTTCGGTGACGCAGGCGCAGGGATATGCACTGGATGTCACTTCCCGCGGTATCCGCGTCGATGCACGGGATGACGACGGGCTCTTCTACGGCGTCGTCACGCTTTGGCAGTTGCTGACGCCGGATGCGCAGCACGGGGCGGTGCAGGTGCCCGCGTTGCACGTCGCCGATTGGCCTCGGTTTGCCTGGCGCGGCCTGATGCTGGATTCCGCGCGGCATTTCCAGAGCGTGGCGGATGTGAAAACGCTGATCGACCAGATGGCGCAGCACAAACTCAATGTGTTGCACTGGCACCTCACGGATGACCAGGGCTGGCGCATCGAGATCAAGCGCTATCCCGAACTCACGCGCATCGGTGCGTGGCGCACGCCGCCCGATGCCGGGAAGAACGGCGAGCCGCAACGCTACGGCGGCTATTACACCCAGGACCAGATCCGCGACGTGGTGGCCTACGCGGCTGCGCGACACATCACCATCGTCCCCGAAATCGACATGCCGGGCCACGCGCAGGCGGCCGTCGCGTCTTATCCGCAGATCGGCGTAACCGGCAAACGTCCGGCGGTGTCGGTGGACTGGGGCGTCAATCCCTACCTCTATAACGTCGACGACCAGACATTCCAGTTCATCGACAACGTGCTGGACGAGGTCATGGCCTTGTTCCCGTCGCACTACATCCACGTCGGCGGCGACGAGGCGATCAAGGACCAGTGGCAGGCATCGTCCGCGATTCAAGCCAAAATCCGCGCGTTGCATCTGAAGGATGAAGACGCCTTGCAGGGTTGGTTTATCGGTCGTATCGGCAGCTATCTCTCCGCGCACGGCCGCCGCCTGATCGGCTGGGACGAAATCCTCGATGGCGGCGTGCCGGCGGATGCCACCGTCATGTCGTGGCGCGGCACGCAAGGCGCGATCAAGGCCGCCGAGCTCGGTCACGATGTGGTGATGTCGCCGGCGCCGGATCTTTATCTGGACGATGTGCAGAGCGATCTTGCCGACGAATCGGCAGGCCGCATTCCAGTGCGTGACCTGGCGAGCGTCTACGCCTTCCAGCCCATTCCTTCGGTATTGAGCGCCGCACAGGCTGCGCACGTGCTCGGTGCCCAGGCCAATGTGTGGACGGAGCACCTGCCGACCATGCAGCACGTCGAACACGCCGCCTTCCCGCGTGTCGATGCACTGAGTGAAGTGGTGTGGTCTCCGGCTGCGGCACTCGATTGGAAAGGTTTCCTGTCGCGCATGCCGGCGCAGCTGCAGCGCTATCGGGACCAGAAGATCGCCTACGCCGATACGGCCTTCGAGGCGCAAATCCATCTTGATGACCAGGCTGCCCTGAAAAGCGGCCAGGCGCAGGTTACCTTGTCGAACCAGGCCGGCTATGGCGCCATCCGCTACACGCTGGACGGCAGCGCTCCCGGCCCGCACTCGCTTCTGTACACCGCCCCCTTCACCGCAAAGCTGCCGGTGACGGTCAAGGCGGCTACGTATGCGCAGGACGGCAGCCTGCTGGCGACGGCCCGTACACGCGTGCTGGATCGGGCAAGTCTGCTCAGTCGCGAAGGCGTGGACCTTCCCAATTGTCCCGGCAGCGATTCGCGCCTGCGCGTGCAACCCATGCCGGATGCCACCAGCATGGCGCCGGTCTACGCGATCAATCTGTTCAATGCCTGCCAGCAATTCCCGTCCGCGCCTTTGGATGGCGTAACGGCCATCCACGTCGATGCGGTTCGGCTGGAGAACAACTACGCCTTGGCGCACGACGCCAAATCGGTCATATCGCGCCCGCGTGCAACACCTCACGGCGAGCTGGTGGTGCACGGCGATCGTTGTGACGGCCCGGTGCTGGCCAGCATGCCGTTGCCGGACCCTGCCGCCAGTGCAAGGCGTTTCTCGCTCGATGCAAAACTGCCGCCGCAACAGGGCGAACACACGTTGTGCCTGATCTACACCGCTCCGGTCGAGGGGCCGCTGTATGCAATCGGTCGCGTTTCGCTGATCGCCGCCGCCGGTCGCGCAGAGCCATGAACGCGCAGGCGCGGCTCCGGTTTCGGGGCCGCGCCGCTGACGTTTGAAACGTCGACGCCTCCTGGTGGCCAGGTTTCGCTTGGCTATACTGGCCGCGCGGCCTGAGGGCGCGCGTTGCAACGGCAGGCAGGGTGGACGTGATAACTCCGGAACGCATCATGGCCTGGGCCATCCCGGGCTTCTTCGTGTTGATCGGCATCGAGTTGCTGGTCGCCAAATGGCGTGGCCGCGAGATCTATTACAGCAACGACGCGATCAACAGCCTCGGCCTGGGGATGATCTCGCAGATCGTCGGCGTGTTCACCAAGCTGTTCGCCATCGGCATCTATGCGTGGTGTGCTGAGCACCTGGCGATCTGGACGCTACCCGCTCGCAGCCCATGGGTGTGGATCAGCGGTTTGCTGTTGTACGACCTGTTGTATTACTGGCTGCACCGCTTCGGTCACGAAGTGAATGTGTTGTGGGCCGCGCACGTGGTGCACCACCAGAGCGAGAGCTACAACCTCACCACCGCATTGCGCCAAACGGGCAGCGGCTTTCTGCTTGGCTGGCTGTTCTATTTGCCGATGGCGTTGCTGGGCTATCCCGCCGAAGTGTTTGCGGTGATTGCGCTGATCGACCTGCTTTACCAGTTCTGGGTACACACGGAAGTCATCGATCGCCTGGGCTGGTTCGATCGCGTGTTCTGCTCGCCCTCCAATCATCGTGCGCATCATGCGGTGAACGATCGTTACCTCGATCGCAATTACGGCGGCATCCTGATCCTGTGGGATCGTCTGTTCGGCACCTTCGTCGAAGAAAACGACGGCGACCCGCCGATCTACGGCACGCGCGCGCCGCTGCAAAGCTGGAACCCGTTGTGGGCGAATGCCGAAGTGTATGGGGCGATGCTCAAAGACAGCTGGCATGCAGGCCGCTGGCTCGACAAGCTGCGCGTGTGGTTCAAGCCGCCGGGCTGGCGTCCCGAGGATGTGGCAAGACGCTTCCCCAAAGGGGAGTTCGATATCGCCCACGCGCGCTACAACCCGCCGCTGTCCCTGCCGCTGAAATCCTATTGCCTTGCCGCGTTTGGCCTTCTGCTGTTGATGGGCACGCATTTCCTCGATGCGGCCCCGAAGCTGGAGCTGGCACCGGCGGCCGCCTACGCGGCCTATCTGGTGGCCGGCCTTTGGACGATCGGATTATTGCTGGAAGGGCGCCGCATCGGCATCTGGCTTGAGCTTTTGCGCACTGCAGGCACCGCCGTCGGGGTCTGGTTGAGTGGGTGCTGGTTCGGTGTGGCTCACGGGGATTCGGGCCTTACCTGGGGCATGGTGCTGGTGTTCGGGCTCAGCGCCGCGTTTGTTGCCTGTCTGTCCGGCTACGAGCGTCGCCACGACGCGTAACACCGCAATTGAGAAAAGTCTCGGAATACGCGCCGGTATGTTCATCCCAGGCCGGCGCCGTAGTTGCGATGCAACATGGAGAACGGTAACGAAAGTCGCCGGCCGGGCCGTGCGGTTGCCGCGCTTTCGCTATCATCCGCGCTTTGTATTCGCGGAGAGACGCCGATGAGTTTTCTGAGCAGGATGCTGCGCCACAAATCCGTCGAGCAATTGCAATCGGAAGCGGGCCGGCGCGGCGACTTCCGGCGTGTGCTCGGCTTGTGGCAGCTGACCGCCATTGGCATTGGCGGCATCATCGGCGTGGGCATTTTCGTGCTGGCCGGCCAGCAGGCGGCCATGAACGCCGGGCCGGCGGTGGCGCTGAGCTTTCTCATTGCCGGTTTCGGCAGCGCGTGTGCCGCACTGTGCTACGCGGAATTCGCGGGCCTGATTCCGGTGACCGGCAGTGCCTATACCTACGGCTACGCGGTGCTGGGCGAATTCGTGGCCTGGATTATCGGCTGGGATCTGCTGCTGGAGTACGCGCTGGTAGTGGCGGTGGTAGCGATCGGCTGGTCGGGTTATGTGCAGGTGCTGCTGAGTTCGGCAGGGGTCCACCTGCCGGAATGGGCGCAGCAAAGCATGAGCGCGCAAACCATGGAGTATTACCTGCAGCAGATCTTCGGCGTGCATGGCGCGCAGGCCATTGCCGGGCCCAGCGACGGCCATCGCTTCAACGTGATTGCAGCGGCCGTCTCGTTGCTGGTGGCGGCGCTGCTCACCATTCGCACCGAATGGGGTGCGCGCTTCAACACGCTGGTGGTGACGATCAAGGTGATCGGCGTGCTGCTGGTGGTCGGCGTCGGCGCTTTTTACGTGCACACGGCCAACTGGACGCCGTTTATTCCGCCGCGCGTGGTCGATGCGCAAGGTGTGGCGCATTTCGGCTGGGCCGGCGTGCTGACCGGTGCCAGCGTAGTGTTCTTTGCGGTGTTCGGCTACGACACGCTCACCACCGCAGCGGAAGAAGCCAAGCATCCGCAGCGCGATCTTCCGCGTGCGGTGTTGCTATCGCTGGCGGTGGCGATGGTGTTGTACATCGCAGTGTCGCTGGTGCTTACCGGCATCACGCATTACAGCCATCTGGGCGGCGATGCGTCGGTCTCCGATGCGTTTGCCTCGATCGGGCTGAAGTGGCTGAGCATCGCCATTGCCGCGGCGGCCGTGATCGGCGTGACCAGCGTGTTGTTCGCTTTCATGCTTGGCGCGGCGCGCATCTGGTTTGCGCTGGCGCGCGATGGTTTGCTGCCGGCCTGGTTCGCGCACATCCATCCGCGTTTCGGCACGCCGGCGCGACCCACGGTGATCCTTGGCGTATTCACTGCCATCGTGGCGGGCCTGTTGCCGATCGGCGAAGTGGCGGAGCTGGTCAACATCGGTACGCTCAGTGCTTTCATCATCATCTGCACCGCGGTGCTGGTCTTGCGCGTGCGCAAGCCGCACGTCGAACGCAGCTTCCGCGCACCGGCACTGGCGGTTGTCGCGCCGCTGGGCGTGCTGTTCTCGCTGCTGCTGATTTTCGGCGTACCGCTGTCGGATGAAGGTGGTTGGCACCTCATTGGCGGACTGCCCTGGATCACCTTCGAGCGCTTCATCATCTGGATGGCGCTGGGCTGCCTGGTTTACTTCGGTTACGGCATGCGGCACAGCAAGCTGGAGCGTGAGCAGCAGTAGGCGCGTAGTTTTTCTCCCCTGCTAGGGCCTGTTAGCACTATTTTCGTAGCCCGCGTTGTCGTTGAGTGGCCGTCAGGTGGTAGTGCGTGGCACTGACTTGGCTGGCTGCCAAGCCGGTGCCGCGCGCTGCCGCATGGCGGCCACTCAACGGCAACCCTTCGGGCCGGGTCTGTTTGCCCGCCATCCAGTGTCATCGCTCGGTCGTGTACGGACGTACACTCCCTCACTCTTCCTTGGCTGGCGCGCAAACAGCTCCCGGCGCGGGCTACGAAAATAGTGCTAACAGGCCCTAGGGCAAGAGAGAGGCGCTCTCGATGAGCGCGAGCATCCGATCTTGCCTGCGTTTTTTGATGCGCGTCGATATGACCTCTGGCAGGGGTGGGAAGGCAGGGCCTTCGCTCTAACATGCAACGGCCGTCCTCGAGTGGACGGTCGTTGCCACCCTGTTGCCTTCGTGGGGGAAATCTTGAAGGCAGCACCCGTCTGGAGTTGTCCGTGAAGTCCCATTCCCTGCGTTTTAGCTTGATCGCTGCCGCCGTTTTTGCAGCCTGTTCCCTGTCGGCCACGGTGGCCGCACAGACCGAAACCGCCGACGCGCCGGCGCCTGTCGATCAACCTTATGCAGGGATGCTCACGCTCAACGTGGATCTTACCGATGCGGGCAAGCGCATCTTCCGCTCGCACGAAACCATTCCGGTCAAGCCGGGCGCGGTGACGCTGTTCTATCCCAAGTGGATTCCCGGCGAGCACGCGCCATCCGGCCCGGTGCAAAACGTCTCGGGCCTGATTATTCGCGCCAACGGCAAACAGTTGTCGTGGCGACGCGATTTGCACGACATGTTTGCGATCCACCTGGACGTGCCGCAGGGCGCCAGCCAGCTCGACCTGGAATTCCAGTTCCTGTCGCCGGGCGATGGCGAAGGCAGCAACTTCGGCGCCAGCGCATCGGCAACACCGGACCTGGTCGACGTGGAATTCAACCAGCTGGCCTTCTATCCGGCTGGCTATTACACGCGCCAGATCCAGATCCAGCCCACCGTGGTCTTGCCACAGGGCTGGAAATTCGGCAGTGCGATGGAAGTGGACAACCAATCCGGCAACACCATTCGCTTCAAGCCCGTCAGCTTCAACAATTTCGTCGATTCGCCGCTGATCGCCGGCGCGAATTTCAATCGCGTCGACCTGGCGCCCGGCGAAAAAGTACCGGTGCATTTGAACGTGGTGGGCGATGGCGCCAAGGACGTCAAGCTCACCGACAAGCAGCTCGAGCAACAGCGCAACGTGGTCAAGCAGACCAATCTGCTGTTCGGTGCGCATCATTACGATCACTACGACTTCCTGTTGACCCTGTCCGACCACACCGGCCACTTCGGCCTGGAGCATCACCAGTCCAGCGACGACCGACTGCCAGCCAATTTCTTTACCGACGACGACATGCATCTGGTGACCGCGAGCCTGATGCCGCACGAGTTCGTGCATTCGTGGAACGGCAAATTCCGCCGCCCGGCAGATCTGTGGACGCCCAACTTCAACGTACCCATGCAAGACGACCTGCTATGGGTCTACGAAGGCCTCACCGATTACTGGTGCGGCGTGCTGACCGCTCGCGCGGGCCTGTGGACGCCGGATCAGTATCGCGATTCGATGGCCAATATCGCCGCCGAAATGACTTACCGCACCGGCCGCGCCTGGCGTTCGCTGCAAGACACCGCCGATGCCGCGCCGCTCACGTACTACGGCTCGGAAAGCTGGATCAACTGGATCCGCGATACCGATTTCTATCCGGAGGGCCAGTTGCTGTGGCTGGACGTGGATACCAAGATCCGCGAACTCAGCGGCGGCAAGCATTCGCTGGACGACTTCGCGCACGCCTTCTACGGCATGGATAACGGCAGCTACGTCACCAAGACCTACACCTTCGATGACGTGGTAAACACCCTCAATCAAGTGCAGCCGTTCGACTGGGCGAAATTCCTGCGCGACCGCCTCGATTACACCGGTAACGAACTTCCCGAGCACGGCATCGAGCGCGGCGGCTGGAAGCTGGTATTCGACGACAAGCCCAACGCCGAGGCAAAAGCCTGGGAAGGCATCCGCCACGGCGCCAACTTCGCTTATTCGATGGGCGTCATGGTTAACCAGAGCGGTCGCATCGTCGACGTGCAATGGAATGGCCCCGCTTTCCAGGCCGGCCTGGTCCCGGGCCTGACCATCGTGGCCGTCAACGGCCGTGATTTCTCCACCGATGCGTTGAAAGATGCGATCGTCGCCGCGAAGAGCTCGCAAGCGCCGATCGAGCTGCTGGTGAAGAACGTGGACCTGTACAGCACCGTGAAGGTGGATTACCACGGCGGCCTGCGTTATCCGCATCTGGTGCGTGCCGATGGCAAGGACCTGATCGGAGCGATTGTCGCGCCGCGCAAATAACGGCCGGGCGAACGTCGATATCTGCTTTGAATGCGAGGCGGCCGCCCTTCGGGGCGGCCGTTCTTGCTCGTGCCGAATCCAGAAAAGCCGGCATCAATGGCCGCGTAGGCACGATCTCCCCGGGGCAAGAAAATACGAGCCTTCCTGCGCGTGCATCAAGCTGCGCCGGTTTCGGTCGATATATATCCCGTAAAGCGGAATTTTCCGTGGCATCTGCGCAGGCGGGGTATGGGCCAATTCTGGAAACGACTGTTTGCGCGCGAGGCGCCGCCGGAGCGGCCTCGCTTCAGCGTGGTATTGCCGTGGCCCGAAGAAGCCCCGCCCGCGGAAGCGGTCAAGGCGCTCAGCAGTGCCGATGTCCAGGACTGGTTCTATCGCCTGGTGCTGGGCATGCCCGGCTCCGAAGTCGTCGAGTTGCGCCCGCCCGAGCAGGTGATGCTCAAGCGGCTGGATGAGCTGTGCGGTGGCGACCGTTTCGACATTACCAGCCTGCCGCGCCTCCCCGAAGTGCTGCCGCAACTCCTGCGCATGCTCAAGAGCGATAGCGCCGATGGCACCAAGATCGCCAAGCTGATCGGCCGCGACCCGGTACTGGTGGGCGAGGTGATGCGGGTGACGCAAAGTGCGCATTACCGCACTGCCAAACCCATCAGCAGCCTGCAACACGCCGTGGTGCTGCTCGGCCAGGATGGGCTGCGCCAGATGGTGACCCACCACGTGATGAAGCCGATCTTGCAGGCCAGCGCCGGCATGCTCGGCCACGCCGCCGGTCAGCGCCTGTGGGATCACGCCGAACGCTGCGCACACGCCAGCATGTACCTCGCGAAGGGACATGGCGATCCGTTCGAAGCCTATCTCGCCGGTGTCGTCTGCAATGCCGGCGTAGGCGCGATGGTACGCGTGCTCGACCAGGAAGCGCCGCCGACACTCGGCGTATTCAGTCGAACCTTCCTCATGCACTACTTGAGCATGGCCAATCACTTGTCATTGCGCGCGGCACGCCATTGGGAGTTGCCGCCCAATGTGATCGAGGCCTTGCGTGAACGACTGGAAGCTCGCTCCAAATTGCCGGTGACAGAACTGGGCAATGCTTTGTTAGCCGCCGATCACCTGGCGATGATTCAGATGCTCGCGGAAAACCACGTGATTGACCGTGGCACGCCACCGGCGCCACAGCGTGCCGACCGGTTGCCGGATGTGTTGGTTGATCGCGCGCAACAGGAGTTGCGGCGGGTATTTCGGCAGAACGAAGGCTACGCCGGCTGAGCGATGGCATCGAAACGTGAGCCGCACAGCACGCCGCGATAGTGCCGGGCAAGCCGGCACGGTTCGATCTTGAGTAACTGCCGCTTATTCGACAGTGGCGCCGGGGCGCTGTCCACGTATTGCTCGACGCTGAGGCTCGCGCCATTTTCTTCCGAGGCCCTTTCATGAGCCGTGCGGACAATATTTAGACTCGATTTCACGGCGACTGAAGCCACTTCGCTTCGCCGGTTTTCAATGCAATGCCTGCGTACGCATTGCGATAGCGAAATTTCATCGCGTCGATGAGCTTGCGACTTTCGATTCACTCCCACGAAGTCGTCTGAACCGCACGTGCTTGACGGTGTGGTGCCAGAGCATGGCGCTTATTTGCGAACTTTTTCGAAATTCTCATAAAGACAATGTTGCCGCGTAACAGCACCATGTTTTGCGCCGAAAGCAATGTGGATCGGTGCGGCAGCGTGTGCTTGCGCATGGATCGAATGAATCCAATCATCAACATGGAGTTTGCAAATGACCACTACCGATAGTGTACAGGGCACACGGATTTTGCCGATCGACCCGGCATTCCCCATCGATCCGGGTACGCCGGCCGCTGAGGGCACCACCCAGATCCTGTCGATCAGCGAAAAGGCGGCTGACGGCGAGTATGGCAGCCCGATCGATCAAAGCGGGGCAAGCGTGCACGACGCCGCAGTGCTCATCAGCGGCATCACCCAGGCGAACAGCTCCATCACTATTTTCGACATCTATCAGGGCGTTCCGCAGAAGGTCGGCATCGTGACCGCCGACGCATTCGGCAGCTGGAGTCTTGAAGCGCAGCTTGGTTCGGGCGAACACAAGCTGGCTTTTGGCAACTACGGTCTCATTGAACTCGTGAACGAAGGCCCGTTCGTGGTCAACGTGGAAGCCAACGCGCCGGTTGCGCCGGTACACGCCGACGATCTCGTGCAGCCGGGCGAACCGTCATTGGCTAATGATCCGGTTGCCACTCAGATTGAGTCGGTCACCGAGAAGACGATCGATGGCGAGACCACGCAAGTCATCAGCGGTACTGCAGAACCGGGCAAGCTCATTACGATCTATGACTTCCACGAAGGCGCTCCGTACGCTATCGGTACGGCGATTGCCAACGAGCTCGGCCAATGGAGCCTGGAAGCGCAACTCGTCACCGGTGAGCACCGGCTCGCCTATGGCAACGCGTCCGAAGTCGACCTTAGCGGGCAACAGCCGTATGTAGTGAATGTGGAAGGTGCTGGTCCGGTTGTTCCCGTCGAACCGGTGCAGCCCGCACCCGGCGGCGCGAGCTTTGACCAGGTCAGTGCCTTTGAGGCCTTGGCGTACCACGGCATCGACAGCGGAGACGCCACGGTCAGCACCGCATTGGATTTCGCGGGCAAGGCGCAGGGCGGCGTTTACCTGGTGGAAATCTTCGACAACGGCAAGTCGCTGGGTACGGCACCAGTGGTTGGTGGTGCATGGAATCTCCACGTTTCGGACCTTTCGGCCGGCGAACATCAGTTCACTGTCGCGCCGGTGGGTGGAGAGGCCAGTGCTGCGTTCGTGGTGAATGTGGAGGCCGCCACGGGCATCATCAACAATATTTATGATGATGCAGGGTTCCGCTATCTAGGTCAGGGCGACTCCACTTTCGACAGCACGTTGACCCTGTATGGCTCGGTGCACGGCGACGCCAAATCGGTGGACGTGTACGACAACGGTCAATGGGTCGGCCGCGCAGATGTGAGCTGGGGCCAGTGGCAGTTGGCAACGCCGGCACTGGCGGCGGGTGAGCACAAGTTCACCGTGGTGCCGGCTGGCGGCGAAGCCGGCGATGCGTTCGTGGTGAACGTGGAAGGGGCCACCGCAAGCATCGATACCGTGTGGGACGTGGATGCCTTCCACACGCTCAATCAGGGCGACAGCACTCCGGATGCCACGCTGCGTCTGTATGGCTCTGCCGATGGCGCGCATTCGGTGGACATCTACGACAATGGCCAATGGTTGGCCAAGGTGGATGTGAGCTTTGGTCACTGGGAGTCGACGCTGCCGGAACTGAGCGCGGGCGAGCACCAGCTCACGGTGTCCGTGGATGGCGGAGCGCAGAGCGATCCATTCGTGGTGAATGTGACGGGCGCTGCGCCGGTTGATCCTGTGCAGCCGGTCGATCCCGTACAGCCAGTGGATCCCGTCGATCCGGTCACGCCGCCCGGCGACGGCCAGGGCTACGGTCCGGTGGATATCTACTTCGTCACCGAGAAATCGGACGACGGCCAGCTCGGCGATCCGGTCGGCAACGGCGGTACGGTGCACGACACTGCGCTGGTGATCACCGGCACGACGCATCCGAACATGCTGGTAACGGTCTACGACAACGGCAAGCCCGTCGACACCGTGCAGTCCGGCCCGAGCGGCGTGTGGACGTATGAGACGCATCTGGCGGCCGGCGAACACAGTTTGTCCGCGAGCATCGGGACCGCACCGCCAGGCCAGCCGTTCGTGGTGAAGGTGGAGGCGTCGCAAAGCGCCAGCGCATTGAGCGTGAACGATCTGCTCGCCGATCACGGTGCCGATCTGCTCGGCGCTGCGGCACACGACACCGCGGATATCCACACCGCGCCGCAAGCTGCACACGCTCCGGCTTCGGAAGGCGCAGTAGCCGATGTGCATGGCTCGGTGAATACCTTGCTGCAACAGCTGCACGTGGACACCGCCGTCCACGCCTGATCGATTGACGTTCCCTCTTCGAGGGCTTTGCCGCGCGGTTGCATAACCGCGCGGTTTTTTTGTGCCGCACTCTACGCAGGACTTTTCCTTCCACTGTCAGGCGTATGCGCCGACATACAGCCAACGGCCTGCGTAGCATTCTAGATAAGCCGGGTGTGCTCTCGCAGCGAGGGGTTTCACACACCCGGCGTATGAAGTGAAAGAGCGCGAGCCGCATGGGTTAAGGCCCCACACGGCTCGCTACCACAACCAACTTAAGCAAGGAGTTGATCATGGGTCCCCGGATCATACGGCACCCGCACGCATGCGTGCCCCCGCTGTGCCAGCTTTCGCTCACTTCACGTTCGCGCATCACGCACGAAGCCGGGTCTTAGCGGATATCGGCCGACTAAGCGTAGGCATACGCTTACACGGCTTGCAGATTTTTCTCTGTTATCCCTCACGCCGCGCGCAATGCGCGGCGTGTCTAACGGTGTGGAGTGAAGGTATGAAAGCGTTCAAGCCTGCGGCCATGACGCTGCGCGGATATGTCTTGCACGAAGAGCAGTATCGGAAGCTGGAGCAGTTGCGCGATCAGTTATTTCTGATGGCGAAAGTGATTTATGCGTCGACCGAGGAAGAGGAAGACGTGTTGCTGGAGGTTCGGCGTTCCAACCTCGGGCAGCTATTGGAGGATTTCGGCCTGCGCGTGGATGAGGTCGTGACGGCGTTGAACTGCGACGGGCATCGATTGCAGACGCCGTCGCAATGGCACTGAAAGCCCGATGCCGGATGCAGGTTGGGTTACCCCGGACTTGATCCGGGGGTAACCCAACGCTTTTACGAGCGCGCCGACAAACGGCGTGCATGTCCCGGAATTTGTTGGGTTACGCTTCCTAACCCAACCTACCCATCGCGGGTTGCCTCTGTGCGAGGGGTGGCCGCTCAGTGCGGCCGCTGCTCCGCGAACGAATACACCTGGTCGGCCCACTGGGTAGCGGCGTAATACGCGCCGGCCATCTTGCGGATGTTCTGCGGCTGCATCTGCGCGGAGTGCAGGTTGCCCGCTTCCCACGCGTAGATCTGGCCGAGCAGCGGTGCGAACGGGCCGCGGTCTTCCACCAGTGCGTCGCGGATGTCCGGCGCCAGCGGCAGATGGCTGAGCACGAATTCCATCGGTGCGCACAGCAGCGTGTCGAGCAAGGACAGCAGGCCGGCCATGAAGGCCATGTCCTGTTGTTCGGTCGGCATGCCGTGTGCGAGTTTCTCGCACATGTGCGCGCGGATCAGCGCGGTGCGCAGCAGCTCCGGCGGACGGTCGTCCATGCTGCTCAGAGCCATGGTGTTGATCCAGTTGCGCATGCGCGCCATACCGAAGAAGATCGCCGCCTGCTGGATCGATTTCAGCTGGCGCGGCAGGGCGAAATAAGCGGAGTTCACGCAGCCGAGCAGCTTGTAGCTGAGCACGGCATCGTCGCGGATGATCTCGCCCAGTTCCACCGGCCCGGCGTTGCCCTCCTGCAATGCGCTCATCAGGCGCAGCAGACTCAGGCGACTGGGCGTAAGCACCGGTACTTCAATCTGTTGCGGCACCAGCAGGTAGCGGCCCTGGATGGCCTGGAATGGCAGGTCTTTGCAGCGTGCGTAAGTCTCGTGGTCGTCGACGTTGCCGGCGATCACGCTCAGGCCGCGATCAAACAACTGCTTGCAGCGCGCGGCCAGTATTTCGGCATCGAGCGCTTTGGCATCCAGGCGCACGTGGCGCACCAGGCGCAGCAACGGTTCCAGTGCGCCGTGGGGCTGGCTGGCGCTGGGGTCGAGGCCGCCAAGATCCAGCATCAGCGGGCAATTGCGCAGCACCAGTTGTTGCAGCCGCTGCAGCAGCGCGGTGTCGCGCACCTGGAACGGATCGATGATCACGCCCAGGCGCGGCGTGTGCGCAAGCACGTCCGTCTGTTCCAGCAGCAGCGAGCGCGGCATGCGCATGAAAGCGCGGTTGCCGCGCACCAGGCGGGTGATGGCGCCATCGGTAATGCCGGAAAGCACGCCGCCTTGCAGGGTGGTGTCGGCATCGGTGCCTGCGCCCTGGCGGTAGAACACCAGTTCGTAGGCAAACAGTTCTTCTTCGCGATCCAGCATCGGGCTGCGCACAACCGGCAGCAGCATGTCACTGAGAGAATTGGGTACTTCGTGCGTTACCGGGGCGGGAGCGGAAACTGTACTCGTCGTCATGATATCGATACCGGGCGTGGGTGAAGCGACTACCGTGAGGCGGGCATCGTGCCCAACGCACGAGGGGATGACATCATCAGGCTTGGGCTAGGGGGACCGAACGGTGTGTTCCCTGAAAGGCACCGCTTTGGCTGTAGGTTCCGGTTTGCGCATCCGTGCCGGTGAGCACGGAGAGGGCACGACGCACTTGGGTCAGGCGCTGGCCGACGAGCGTGCCGTTGCGCAGGTTCTTGTCGCGGCAGGTGGCCAGCGATTTCAGCAATTCGCGCCAGCTCGGCTCGGCCTGGCTCGCCGCTTCGGCGGAGGTGCTGCACAGGTGCAGGCGCTCCACGTCGAGCTGTTCGAGCCGGCGCATCAGCATCTGCTTGGCCTCGCCCGCGCGGTTGAGCGCTTTGGCGTCGGCGCCGGCAAGCGCATCGCGTTCTTCGTCCAGGACGGTGATCAATTGCGCGGTGGTCGCGCTCATTTCGTCCAGGACGGTGCGCAGCGCGGCACCCAGTTCGGCCTGCAGATTCGGACTCATGGCATTACTTCTTGCCGCTGAATTGGCTTTCCATGGAGGTGAGGCGATTGGCGATGGCGTTGGGGTCCACCTGGTAGGTACCGGCGGCCAATGCCTTCTTGATCTGCTCCACCTTGGCGGTGTCTACCGGACTGTCGGCGCTGCTGGCCTGGTGCAGGGCGCGGGCCGAATCGGTCAGCTTCACGCTGTCGTTCGCCTGCGGCGCGGCCGTGCTGCTGGCCGACGTGCCCGTCGATGCCTGGCTGGCGCTGTTTTCGGAACTGTTGGTCGCAAGCGGGAGCTGCGGCAGTCCGTTTGACGAAATGGTCGTGTTCATAGCCCTTGGGATTCTCTTGTTCGATGAGCCCTGTGAGAGGTATCGGCGTCCCCCGGGGAAACTTTAGTGCTGCCGATCACAATAAGTATCTCTGGTTTGCCGGGTATCAAGGCAGTGCCTCTACCTGGCCGGCGCCGGTCACGATGCCGTCGATGATCCGTCCCGATTCCCCATTGCGCACGCGCAGATGGGAGCCGGTATCGCCGCCGTCCAGGGCAACGGCCGAGGTGCGTACCTCGATGCCGCCCAGGTCGGCCACCAGGGACACTTCCTCCCCGGCCTTCACCACCTCGCGCCCGTTCAGGTCGCCCGGTTCCAGCACGGCGCCGGCCATCAGCGGCCGGGACAGCGAGTGGCCGGTGAGCTGGTCCAGGCTTTCTATGTAGCCGTAGCCCAGGCGGGCGATGTCGCGTTCTTCGGTATGCACGTCGGCCGGGCCGGCGATGTCGCCGCGCGCCATCGGCCGGCTGGTCACCAGCACCTGCCGGAAGACCTGCATCTGCACCGGCACCTGGATGGTCCAGTGCGGGCCGCTGCTGCAACTGACCGCGACGGCGACGCGCGAAGGCGTGCCTTGCCGGTTGGGCAGGTGCGTCTGCAACGTGCCCGGGCAAGCGGCCAGGCGCAATCGCGGATTGAGCATGGTCGGAGTGATCACCACGCGGCTGCCGGCGATGCTGTATTGCGTGCGCACGGCCTGCTCGGCGGCGCTGCGCAACTGGTCGGCGGTGGTATCGGCCATGGCGGCGTTGGACAAGGCGAGCACACCGACAGCTGCAAACAGCATGCTCATTCCCCTGCGTACAGGGGGATGGATGTTTGAGGCGTGGAAGCGGGCTCTGCGCAATGTCATGAATAACTGTCGGCGAGCATGCTCGCCAGCTGGTTGTTGATGGTTTCGCGTTCGCTGTCCAGCTTGCCGGACATCTGCGCGGCCTGGTCGAACTGGCCGTTGATCAGCAGTTCGAGGAAGGCATTGCCGTGTTCCTGCAGGCGGGCGGCGGATTCGCGCAACGATTCGCTCGACGGATGCTGGCTGCGGCGCGCGGTGAGGCGGTCCAGGCTGCGCTGCAAGACGTCGGTATCGAACCAGCGGCGATCCAGCGAGGTGGGTTCCTGCAAGGCCAGATCGATGCTCTGGCGCAGGCCGACCACCGATTCGCGCACGGTCAGGCTGAGGCTGGCGATGTCGTTGCCGCTCTCGCTTTCCAGCCAGCCCAGGCACAGGCGATGCGCCAGCGCGGCAGCGCGGTTGAGCGCCTCGCCGTGGCGGCGTGCTTCGTGGGCGCGGCGCTGCAAGGCGCCCAGCGTGGCTTTCATGCTGGTGGCACGCACTTGCGCGGCATCCTGGGTTTCGCGCAACGCCCGCAGGCGGTCGCTGGCGCCTTGCAATACTTCGCTGCCTTGCTGCAGCGAGCGTTCGGTTTCGCCCACGCCGCTCTGCGCGCGCTCCAGCCGTTGCAGGCCGAGCTGCACGTTGCCGTTCATCTGCAACGAGAACTCGCCGATCGAGCTGGTCACGGTTTCGATTTCTGCCGTGGCCTGGGTGGTTTTTTCCGCCAGTTGCTTCACTTCGTCGGCCACCACGGCAAAGCCGCGGCCGGCGTCACCCGCGCGTGCCGCTTCGATCGCGGCATTCAGCGCTACCAGGTTGGTCTGGTGGGCAATGTCCTGCACGGTGGTGGTCAGCGCGCGGATCTGCGCGACCTGTTCGGTCAGCAGGCTTTGATTCTGGTTCATCGCCGACAGCGCGCTGCGCAGCAGGCGCAGCTGGCCGTTCAGCTCGGCCACGCTGGCGGTGCTTTGCGTGCCGGTGCTGGAGGCCTGGTCGATACCGCCCTGCGCCTGTTGCAGGATCGTCGACATCCCGGCGCCGTGCTCCGTCAACTGGCCGACGCCGTCGCGGCTTTCGCCGATCGACTGCTCAAGCCCGGTCAGGTCGCGATGCAGCACCTGGGCATGGGTCAGCACCAGGCTTTGCTGCTCCAGCGACTGCAAGGCCACTGCCGCCGGCGCGCGCGGCGCCAGGCGTGCGAACAACGGCCCAAGAATGCCTGCCGCCACGGGGTATTTGCGGCTCAGCCGCGTCAGCTCCGCGTCGTTTCCGGCGAGGGCGGCTTGCGTCAAGGCGGCCAGGTGTTGGCTGCGAATCAGGCTCATAGACAAAGCAATTCCATACGTGGGTTCCCTGACATCGGCGGGAAACGTTGGAAGTTGAGGAAGCAAGTGGTGTGCCATGCCTTTTGCGTCCTGCTATTTCCTAAAGTCCCACGCGGGCGAGCCGATAACCCGGCGAGACCAAAGCAATACAGGAATTCCCATGGGCGGCGCGGCACTGCTGGACAGCGTGGAGAGTCACACCCGGCTGGCCGGCCACAACCGCGTGGCCATGCTGCTGTTCCGGTTGGGCCAGGCGCAGTTGTTCGGCATCAACGTATTCAAGGTGCGCGAAGTGCTGCGCAAGCCGGCGCTGGAAAAGCTGCCGGGCATGCATCCGCTGCTTGCCGGCAGCTTCGACTACCGCGGCAAAACCATCCCGGTGATCGACCTGGCGGCCGCGCTGGGCTATCCGCCGCTGGAAAACGACCATTCGGCGCATCTGGTGGTGACCGAATTCAGCCGTTCGGTGCAGGGCTTCCTGGTGGCGGATTTCCAGCGCATCGTGCATTGCACGGGCGAATCGCTCGAGGCGCCGTCGCCCACGCTGGGGTTCGGCGGCCGGGTCAACGCGGTCACGCGCATCGAGGGTCAGTTGATGGCCGTGGTCGACGTGGAGCACGTGCTGGCCACCATCGAAGGCACCGCGGCCGACGTGTCGCCGCGCATCCAGCAGCAGGCGGATCTGCACGATCTTTCGCCGCGCAGGATCATGGTCGTGGACGATTCCACCGTGGCGCGCCTGCGCATCATCCAGTTGCTCAAGCAGATGGATATCGAATGCGTGGTGGCCCAGGACGGCCAGGAGGCCCTGGAACTGCTCAAGCGTATGGCCGACGGCGAAGACGAAAGAATCACCGTGGTGCTCTCCGACATTGAAATGCCGCGCCTGGACGGCTACGCCCTGACGCGCGCCATCCGCGACACACCCACGCTGCGTTCTTTGAAGGTAGTGCTGCACAGCTCGCTGAGCGGCGTATTCAACGAAACACTGGTGCGCGACGTGGGCGCGGATCGCTTCATCGCGAAATTCCAGCCGGATTTGCTGGCCAAGACGGTAATAGAAATGATGTTGGCGCAATGACTGACTCCCTCTCCCCAAAGGAATAGGGAGTTGAAAGCACGGCGCACGTCAACAAATTGACGGCGCCGCCCGCGTCACGCCGATGTCGGAAATCCGTCCTTCCGCGCCGGTATAACGTCGCCGCGCAGGCGGCGAAAACGCCCGCGAGGGCGAAAAGGGCGGCTCCACGCGGTTTCTGACGCGTGGCATACAACTTGCTCGTGACCCTACGCAAGCAGTCAGTGCTGCGGGGAATCCGTCATGAGTAGCAATACCCTCGACAACGTGTTCGGTTTGAGCAGCCAGGCCCTGGAGGTCTGGCAGCGCCGTTCCGAAGTGATTGCCTCCAACCTCGCCAACGCCGATACGCCCAATTACCAGGCGCGCGATGTCGACTTCCGCCAGGTCCTGCAACAGGCCAGCGGCGATTCGTCGT
This sequence comes from Dyella mobilis, assembly GCF_016904945.1. Lineage (GTDB taxonomy): Bacteria > Pseudomonadota > Gammaproteobacteria > Xanthomonadales > Rhodanobacteraceae > Dyella_B > Dyella_B mobilis. The sequence continues at coordinate 53,176 of NZ_JADIKF010000030.1, read as the reverse complement.
CCTCGAACCTCGAGTTGAATACGCCCACGCAGGGCCAGATCAACACCACGACGCAATCGGCCGACGCCTTGAAATACCGCGTGCCGCTGCAGCCGAGCATGGACGGCAATACCGTCGATTCGCAGGTGGAGCAGTCGGCCTATGCCAGCAACATGGTGCATTACCAGGCCAGCCTGAGCTTCATCAATAGCGCGATCCAGACGCTGCGCCTGGCCATCAACGGTGGAGGACAAAGCTGATGTCGCTGATGAAGATATTCGATACCGCCGGTTCCGGCATGGCTGCCGAATCGCTGCGGCTCAACACCGTGGCCAGCAACCTTGCCAATGCCGACAGTGTCAGCAGCAGCCCCGACAGTGCCTACAAGGCGAAAGAGCTGCTGTTTGCGCCGACGCAGGAAAGCGACGGTCCGTTCGCTTCGCAGGAAAGCCAGGTCAACAACGGCGTGCGCACGCTTGGCGTTTCCGAAAGCCAGCAGCCGGTCGAATCGCATTACGAGCCGGGCAACCCGATGGCCGACGCCAACGGTTACGTGTACGGCACCAACGTCAATCCCATCGATGAACTGGTGAACATGATCTCTGCATCGCGTTCGTATCAGAACAACGTCGAAGTCATGAACACCACCAAGCAGTTGATGATCAAGACCATTGATCTAGGCAACTGATCCGGAGCCATTGCATGTCCGCCATAGGCAGCGCCACTTCCAGTCTTTCCACATCGGGCCTCAGCCTGACCGGCAGCACCGTCACGAGCACGCCCAGCGGCTCGATCATGTCGCAGTCGGACTTTCTGCAATTGCTCACCACGCAGTTGCAAAACCAGGATCCCACGCAGCCGATGGACAATTCGCAGATGGCCGCCGAACTGGCGCAGTTTGCAACGTTGTCCTCGACTCAGGATATCGACACCAATCTGCAGACCTTGAGCAGCAACGTCAGCAGCGGCATGCAGACCTCGCAGGTGCTCGGCGCCGCGAACCTGGTCGGCAAGCAGGTGCTGGTGCCGTCCACCACGCTCGAATACAGCGGCAGTACTGCCAGCGGTGCGGTGAATGTCACCACCCCCGGCGACGTGGTGGTCACCATCAAGGACAGCAACGGCAACACCGTCAACAGCTATGACCTGGGCAATCAGCAGGTCGGCCTTTCGCAGTTCAGCTGGAACGGCCAGGACAGCAATGGCAACACGGTGGCCAACGGCACCTACAGCATTTCGGCCAACAGCGGTGGCAGCAGCGCGTCGTTGACCACGTACGCCGCCGGTTCGGTGACCGGCGTCGGTTACGGCGGCAGCAGCACCGGTACTTACGTGCAAGTGGCGGGTGTCGGCGGCGTGCCGCTGAGCCAGGTCGCACAGATCAACTGAGGTCGGCGCGCATCGCCCGCCGTCATCAACTCCAGAGGAATACAGCATGGCTCTCAATCAGGCACTCAGCGGCATCAACGCGGCTCAGGCGGATCTCAACGTCATTTCCAACAACATCGCCAACGCGGGCACGGTGGGCTTCAAAGGCTCCACCGCGCAGTTCTCCGAAGTCTACGCGGTGACCGGTCTCAACCTGAGCTCGGTGGCTGTGGGCAGCGGCGCGGAACTCACCGGCGTGGCGCAGCAGTTCGGACAAGGCGACCTGGAAACCACCAACGGCAGCCTGGACATGGCGATGAGTGGCAACGGTTTCTTTGTGGTGAATAACGGCAGCGGCAATCAGTACACCCGCGACGGCGCCTTCCACCAGGATGCCAACGGCAACGTGGTGACGTCCTCCGGCGCGAACCTGCAGGTGTATCCGCCCAATGCCGCCGGCGGTTTCAACACCAGCACGCTCACCAACCTGCAGTTGAACACCGCGCAGAGTGCGGCGACGCCGACCAGCACCATCACGGCCAGCTCCAACCTGCCGGCCTCGGCCGCCCTTCCCACCGACGCGACGTTCAGCCCGACCGATCCGAACAGCTACAACAACGCTTCTACCCTGACCATCTACGACTCGCAGGGCGGCGCGCATTCGGCATCGATCTACTACGTCAAGACCGGCAACAACACCTGGAACGCGAATCTGTACATCGATGGACAGAGCGCGGGCACGCAGGCGCTGACCTTCAACAGTGCAGGCGCCTTGACCAGCCCGGCCAACGGCAATCTGAGCTTCACGCCGACGGCGCTTTCCAACGGCGCCACGCTGTCCAGTCCGCTGACGGTGAATATGTCCAACACCACGCAGTTCGGTACCGCCTACGCGCCGGGCACGATCAACCAGAACGGCTACGAAGCCGGCACGCTGGAGAACGTGGAAATCGGCACCGACGGCATCGTCACCGCGATCTATTCCAACAACCAGACCACCCAGCTCGGCCAGATTGCCGTGGCCAACTTCTCCAACCTGCAGGGTTTGCAGCAGGTGGGCAACAACAACTGGGTGGGCACGCAGGCTTCGGGTACGGCCGTGATGGGTACGGCCAGCACGGGTCAGTTCGGCGACATCGAACAGGGCCAGCTGGAAACCTCCAACACCTCCGACACCACGGCGCAGCTGGTCGACATGATCCAGGCGCAGCAGAACTACCAGGCCAACTCACAGATGCTCGGCACGGTCAGCTCGCTGGATCAGGCGCTGTTCCAGGCTGTCGACCGCGGTTAAACGACACCCTAAGGCCCTGACCCATGGATCGTTCCGTCTACATCGCAATGACCGGCGCCACGCAGACGATGCGTGCGCAGGAAGCGGTCAGCCACAACCTGGCCAACGCTTCCACGGTCGGCTTCAAGTCCGAGCTCAGCGCGTTTCAGAGCGTGCCGGTGCTCGGCCCGGGCGCCAATACGCGCATCAACGCGGTGGCGCAGGGCGAAGGGCAGGACGATACGCAGGGCACCATCCAGCAAACCGGCCGTTCGCTCGACGTAGCCGTGAACGGTCCGGGCTGGATTGCGGTGCAGGCACCGGACGGCAGCGAGGCTTATACGCGCGCCGGCAACCTGCAAATGGATTCGCAAGGCAATCTCACCGACAGCCGCGGCAATCCCGTCATGGGCGCCGCGGGTCCGATCAGCATTCCGCAAAGCGCATCGATCTCGGTCGGCAAGGACGGCACCATTTCCACCGTGCCGATGGGGCAGGGGCCCGACACCATTGCGGCGGTGGGCCAGCTCAAATTGGTCAATCCCGATCCCACCCAGATGACCGAGGGTTCGGATGGCCTGATGCACATGAACGACGGCAGCACCGCTGACGCGGATCCGACCGTCACAGTAACGCCCGGCGCGCTCGAAGCCAGCAACGTCAATGCCTCCTCTGAGCTGGTGAAGATGATCTCGCTGTCGCGCCAATACGAAATGCAGGTGCGCTCGATCAAGACTTCCGAAGACGACGCGGACGACAGCACCAAACTGCTGCAGAACAGCTGACGCAGCCTACGAACGGAGTTAAGCGATGTTTTCCTCACTTTGGATTGCCAAAACCGGATTGGATGCGCAGCAGACGGAGATGGACGTCATCTCCAACAACCTTGCGAACGCCAGCACCACCGGCTTCAAGGCTTCGCGCGCATCGTTCCAGGATCTGATGTATCAAAACGAAGGCCAGCCAGGCAGCCAGACCACGCAGCAGACCCAGGCACCCTCGGGCCTGTTGCTGGGTACCGGCGTGAAAGTGGTTGGCAGCGAAAAGCTGTTCACCCAGGGTGCGGTCACGCAGACCGGCAATCCGCTGGACGTGGCGATCCAGGGCAACGGCTTCATCCAGGTCAGCCTGCCGGACGGCACCGTGGCGTACACGCGCGACGGTTCGCTGCACCAGGATTCCACCGGCCAGCTGGTCACCGCCGACGGTTATCCGCTGGTGCCGTCGATCACGCTGCCAAACAACGTCAACAGCATCACCATCGGCACCGACGGCACGGTCAGCGCGACCAGCAACGGTTCCACCAAGGCCACCCAGCTGGGCGTGATCCAGCTGGCCAATTTCGTCAACCCCGCGGGCCTGGAGGCCATGGGGCAGAACCTGTATCTGGAAACCGAATCCAGCGGCACGGCCGAGACCGGGCAGCCCGGCATCAACGGCATGGGCACGCTCGCGCAAGGCTCGCTGGAATCGTCCAACACCAACGTGGTGGCGGAGATGGTCAACATGATCCAGGCCCAACGTACCTACGAGATGAACTCCAAGTCGATCAGCGCCGTCGACGACATGCTGCAGTTCGTCATCAATAAAACCTGAGTAGTACTCCTATGTCTCATCCATCCATGCACGTGCGTCTCGTCGTTGCGGCACTGGTTATCGCCATGCTTGCCGGCTGTGCGGGCATTCAGCAGCGGCAGAAACAGGAAGACGCCGAGTGGGCCGCCACCGCACCGGTGACGCAGCAGGAACCGGCGCCCGCCGACGGTTCGATCTACCACGACATGCAGAACATGGAGTTGTTCAACGATCCGCGCGCACATCGCATTGGCGACATTCTCACCATCAATCTGGTCGAGGCGATGCAGGCCAGCAAGAAATCCGAGACCACCACCAGCAAGACCGACAAGGTCAATGTCGGTGCGCCGGAAATCCTCGGCCATTCGCTGAGCGTGGGCGGTGGTGCGGCAGCGAATTCCGCACTCAATTCCGCCAACAGCTTCGATGGCGCGGGCAGCAGCACGCAGAGCAACCAGCTGACCGGCGAATTCACCGTTACCGTGTCGCGGCGCCTGTCCAACGGCAACCTGATGGTGCGCGGCGAAAAGTGGCTGACCATCAATCAGGGCCAGGAATTGATTCGCCTCTCCGGCATCATTCGTCCTGAAGACATCGCGCAGGACAACTCCGTCGACTCCACTCGCGTGGCCGATGCGCGCATCACCTACACCGGCCGCGGCACCATCGACCAGGCCAATACGCAGGGCTGGCTGGCGAAATTCTTCAATTCCAAGTGGATGCCGTTCTGATTCTCCCTTCTCCCCCTCCCCTCTGGGGAGAGGGTTGGGGTGAGGGGCCAATCTCGCGAAGCACTCCATTTTTCGAGTACAAAAGCATGCAGATCTTTCATCGCAAAAAAAGTGAGCATGGTCGCAAGACCGGCCCCTCACCCCAGCCCTCTCCCCGGAGGGGAGAGGGGGCAAAGGTTGCAGGAATTGTTGCGATGCTGGTTGCGCTATGCGCTTTCATGCCGGCGGCGCACGCCGATAAAATCCGCGACCTGGTGCAGGTCGCCGGCGTGCGCAGCAACCAACTGGTGGGCTACGGCCTGGTGGTCGGTCTCGATGGCACCGGCGACCAGACCACACAGGCACCGTTCACCACGCAAAGCCTGGAAAACATGCTGAAGCAGTTCGGCGTGTCCATTCCCAGCACCGGCATCCAGCCGCAGCTGAAAGACGTGGCCGCGGTGACCATCACGGCTGAACTGCCGCCGTTTGCCAAGCCGGGCCAGACCATCGACGTGACCGTGGCTTCAATCGGCAACGCCAAGAGCATTCGCGGCGGCGAGCTGCTGATGTCGCCCCTGCGCGGTGCGGACGGCAACGTGTATGCCGTGGCGCAAGGCAGCGTAGTGGTCGGCGGCGTCAGCGCGTCCGGCCGTAGCGGCTCCAGCGTGCAGATCAACATTTCCGCCAGCGGCCGCATTCCCAACGGTGCGTCGGTGGAACGCACGGTGCCCAATTCGTTTTCCCACGGTGGCGACCTGGTGTTGGACTTGAACACCGCCGATTACGTCACCGCCAATCGCATCGTCGAAGCGATCAACCATCTCTACGGTGCCGGCACGGCACGTGCGCTCGACGGCGGTTCGGTGTCGGTGCGCGGTCCGGTGGATCCGGGCGAGAAAGTGGCGTGGCTGGGTGCGATCGAATCGATGGACGTAAGTCCCGGCGATGCACCGGCACGCGTGATCGTCAATTCGCGTACCGGCACGGTGGTGATCGGTTCCGATGTGCGCGTGAGCGCAGCCGCCGTGGCACACGGTTCCATCCAGGTGACCATCAGCGAACAACCGCAAGTCAGCCAGCCGGCGCCATTCAGCAATGGCCAGACCACCGTCGTGCCCAACAGCCAGGTGTCGGTCAACCAGGACGGCGGTCACTTGTTTAAGTTCGGCCCGGGCGTGAGCCTGGATTCGATCGTGCGCGCGGTGAATCAGGTTGGCGCCACGCCGACGGATCTGATTTCGATTCTCGAAGCGCTGAAGCAAGCCGGCGCCTTGCACGCGGACCTGGTAGTCATCTGATGGCCGATATCGGCAACGCCGCTGCGCAAAGCCTGAGCACCTGGACAGACTTGTCCGGGTTCAGTGCCTTGCGTCATCAGGCGGAGACCGACCAGAACTCGACGCTGCCGGTGGTGGCCAAGCAGTTCGAAGCCATGTTTACCCAGATGCTGCTGAAGTCGATGCGCGAAGCGAACTTCGGTGATCCGCTGTTCGAAAGCCAGGCCGGCGATCAATGGCAGGATATGTACGACCAGCAGCTTTCGCTCAATCTTTCCCAGCACGGCAGGGGCCTGGGTATCGCCGACATGCTGGTCAAGCAGCTCGGCGGGCACAGCAGCGCGCAAGGTGCGGATCACAAGGCCGGTATGGTCGATCCGTCGGCCACCGGCCAGCTCGACAACTGGAAGCAGCGCCTCTACGACCTGGGCGATTCGGCACGGTCCACCGCGCAAAAAGCCACCGCGTGGATGCCCGCCGACGCCGAGGCCTTCGTGCGCGAACTCGCGCCGCAGGCCAGCATCGTCGCCAAGCAGCTGGGTCTGTCGGTACGCGCCGTGCTGGCGCAGGCCGCGCTGGAAACGCAGTGGGGCAAACACATGCCCGCGCATTCCGATGGCAGCAGCAGTTTCAACCTGTTCGGCATCAAGGCCGGCAGCAGTTGGGATGGCGCCCGCGTGAACGTGCCGACGGTGGAATACGAAGGCGGCATTGCGGTGCGCAAGCAGGCGCAGTTCCGTTCGTATGCATCCACGGCGCAATCGTTGGCCGACTACGCCGACCTGATCAACAACAACCCGCGTTACGCGCAGGCGCGCGGCCGGGGCGACGACGTGCTGGGTTACGCCAAGGCGCTGATCGAGGGCGGCTACGCCACCGACCCCTCCTACGCCAGCAAAGTCGCGGCCATCGCCAACAGCCCGATGATGCGCCAGGCGCTGGACGCGCTCAAGAAATCCGTCTCTCTGCCGACACCCTGAGCGTGACCTATGAGGATCGCTCGCACCAAGATCAGCCACCAAGGAACGCTTCATGTCTTCCAGCATGCTCAATATCGGCATTTCCGGGTTGAACGCCGCCCAGGTCGCGCTGAGCACGGTCAGCAACAACATCGCTAACGCCAGCACCAGCGGCTACAGCGAGGAAAGCGTGCAGCAGGTGGAAAGCGTCACGCAGAGCAACGGCATGTACACCATCGGCAGCGGTGTGGACGTGGTGTCCGTGCAGCGCGCCTATAGCCAGTACCTGACCAGCGCCTTGTGGAGCAGCAACAGCAGCCTGCAGAGCGCCACCACCACCAACACCCTTACCAGCACGCTCAATGGCTTGCTGAGCAACAGCGGCAATCTGCAGACGGCGCTGGACAACTTCTACGGCAGCTTCAGCAACGTCGCCAATTCGCCCAGTTCCTCGTCGGTGCGGCAGGCGGCCCTGGGCAGCGCGTCGTCATTGGCCAGCGTATACAACACGCTGGGCCAGCAGTTCAGTCAGCAGTCGACGCAGGTCAATCAGCAGATCGGCAACACCGTTACCAGCATCAACAATATCGCGACGCAGATTGCCTCGCTGAACGGCCAGATCGCCGCGCAGACCGGCACCAGCGGCGCGCCGAACAGCCTGCTGGACCAGCGCGACAGTCTCGTGCAGCAGCTTGCCGGGCTTACCGGAATCTCCGCGGCGACCAACAGCGACGGCTCGATCAGCGTGTACACCTCGGCAGGTGGAACCCTGGTCAGCGGCGCGCAGTCGTACGCGCTCTCCTCGGGTGCCAATCAATACGACCCGGGCAGCACCGACGTATTCGACAGCTCCGGCAACGACGTCACCTCGCAGATGAGCGGCGGCACCCTGGGTGCGCTGATCAGCTATCGCAATACCGTGCTCGAGCCCGCGCAGAATGCGCTGGGCGAGTCGGCGATCGCCCTGGCGTCCAGTGTCAACGGACAGCAGGCGCAGGGTTTGGATCTCAACGGCCAGCAAGGCCAGGCGATATTCAGCGTCGGCTCGCCGGCGGTGTTGCCCTCCAGCAAGAATTCCACCGACGGCGCCACCGTCAGTGCATCGATCAGCGACGTATCGCAACTGACCAGCTCCGATTACGTTCTCACTTACACCGGTGCGGGCACCGGCACCAACGGCTGGAGCCTGAACACCACCAGCGGACAAAGCGTGGCACTGACCGCGAATGCCAATGGCAGCCTGTCCGCCGATGGACTCACGCTCAACGTCTCTGGCACGGCACAGAAGGGCGACAGCTACGAGATCGAACCCACGCGCAACGCGGCAACGTCGCTCGCCGTCAGCATGACCAGCCCCAGCGGCATCGCCGCGACGTCTGCGCTGGCCGCGACCGCCGCCACCAGCAATACGGGTACCGGCGTGGCAGGCACGGTGAGCGTCACCAATTCCGCCAATGCCAACCTGCTTTCCGGCGCCACCATCAAATTCGGCGCAGGCGGCACGTATACGATCACCGACGGTGCCGGCAACACCACCAACGGTACCTATACCGCCGGTCAACCGATTACCGCCGATGGCTGGAGCATGAGCCTTACCGGCACGCCGGCGAGCGGCGACAGTTTCACCGTCGCAGCCAACACCAGCGGCCTCAACGGCAATGCCAACGCGCTGGCGCTGGCGTCGCTTTCCGATACCGGTGTGCTGGATGGCGGCAAGACTTCGGTGGTGACCAGCTACTCCAACCTCACCACGCAGATCGGCGATGCGGGCAGCTCGGCCAGTTCCGATCTGACCACGCAAACCAATCTGTACAACCAGGCGGCGAGCAACCAGCAAAGTCTGGCCGGCGTGAACCTCAACCAGGAAGCCGCCAACCTGGTGCAGTACCAGCAGGCCTACCAAGCCTCGGCGCAGGTGATCTCGACCGCGCAGCAGTTGTTCTCCAGTCTGATCACCGCGATACAGGACGGCTAATCATGATGCGCATCTCTACGAGCTGGATGTATCAGCAGTCGCTCAGCACCATGCTCAACCAGCAGGCCGAGCTGTCGCAGACGCAGAACGAGGTCAGTACGGGCAACGCGATCAACGTGGCTTCCGACAATCCGGTCGGCGCCGCGCAGATCGTCGGCCTGAACCACATCCTGGCCGAAAACACCCAGTACACCACCAACATCAACAGCGCCAACACGCGGCTGTCGACGGAGACCAGTACGCTCAGTTCGGTCAGCAATCTGCTGAACAGCGTGAACGACGTCGCGCTCAGCGCGATGAACAGCGCGATGTCTCCCACCGACCTCAGCAACATGGCGACCCAGCTTTCGCAGTACCGCGATCAGCTGGTGCAGTTGGCCAATACCAGCGACGCCAACGGACAGGCATTGTTTGCAGGCACCAGCAACACCACCTCGCCGTTCGTGATGAACAGCAGTTCCGGTGCGGTGACCTATGCCGGCAACGATGAGACGTCGTACGCGGCGGTCGGCTCGGGCCTGCAGGTTGCCAATGGCGATCCCGGCTCCTCGTTGTTCATGAACCTGGCGGCCGGCAACGGTTCGTTCGTTTCCAGCGCGGGCAGCGCCAATACCGGTACCCTGGTCGTTGGCGCGAACAGCGTGGCCAGCACCAGCGCTTTCCAGTCTGCGACGGCGTCCGGTCCGATCAACGACACCATCACCTTCGGTGCCAATGGCACCTATGCGGTGACAGATGCGGCAGGCAACCCGGTTACCGACAGCAGCGGCAATCCGATCACCGGTACCTACACCGATGGCGGCAGCATCAGTTTCGACGGCATGTCCATCACCATGAGCGGCACGCCGGCGGCGGGCGATACCGTCAATGTGCAATCGGATTCGGCGGCGAACACGCAGGACGTGTTCACCACGCTCAACAACATGATCAATGCGCTGCAAAACGGTGGCAGTTCGGCGCAGTTGAGCAATACGCTCAACCGCCAGCTCGAATCGCTGAACCAGGCGATGAGCAGCGTATCCACCACGCAGGTTGCCGTGGGCAGCCGCATGGATACCTTGCAGCAGCAACAAACCGATTACTCCGATCTCGGCCTCACCTATCAAAGCGCTCTGTCGGACGTGCAAAACGTGGACATGGCGACGGCGATCAGCAATCTGTCGCTGCAATCGACCGCCTTGCAGGCGTCGCAGCAGGTGTTTGCGAAGGTGCAGGGTACGAGCCTGTTCAATTATCTGCAGGGCTGATGCCTGCGCACACTATTTCTAGAGCAAAGCCATGTTGCGACAAATCGTCAAGGATTATGAGGTCATCGACCCCATCGTCAATTCCACGCTGATGCCGGCGGGCGAATCGGCTTCGCCCAAAGAGCTGATCTTTCACATCCTGCAGGACAACGCCGCCAAGGTGCAGGTGCTGGATATTGGGTTCGGCAAGGGAAATCTTGGCGAGGTGATCAAGGCCAATCCGCAGACCGCACACTGGTCGGTGGACGGTGTCGACGGTTTCGAAGGCAGTTGCAACCATCCGGCGTTGTTCGAGCGGAAAATCTATCGCAACGTGTGGCACGGCCTGGCGCAGGCGGTGCCGTCGGATCGCTTTGCCCAGTACGACATCATCTGCCTGCTCGACGTCATCGAGCATCTGACGGCCGATACCGCAAGATGGTTGCTGCGTACGCTGTTGACCAGCATGGGCCCGAATGCCTTTTTGTTCGTGAGCACGCCGCTGTGGTTCTATCCGCAGCACAGCCAGCAGAGCGGCGATCTGGAAGAACATCTGATCGGCGTGCCAGCCAGCGCGATGATGGCGCTGACCCCGGTGATGTATGCGATGAACCATCCGTTGATCGGCGGATTCGTGCTCAGCAAGCGCAGCCTCGATTTCATCGAGTTCTTCCAGCCCACTACCGACAAAAGCTTTTCCTATGAAAAGGGCCTGCACGTGGCCAATGCGGTCGGTTTCCAGGGCGTGCCGGGCAAGTTTTTCAGACTGGGTTGAGCCTCAGGGGAGAAGGGCTGGGTCGCAACGCACCGGCCTTTCTCCCGTTTCCCAACTGCGCCCCGGCTTGGGATTACTGCGCCAGCGCTGCGGAAATCTTGCCTTCCAGCAGTCCGCCTTTGTCGTCCGCCAGCAATTTGTCGAGCGAAGGGCGATCCAGGATCGCCAGCGTATGTCGCAGCCCATGCGATGAGCAGAATGCGGGCGCGAAGCCGGGTCCATAGATCAGCCGAAAGATGCGGATCGGAATTTCGCCGTATTTGTTCGCTATCTCATGCCCTTTGAAATCCTGGCGAAGGCAGGCATGCGTCGATGCTCTGTTGCCCATGGCGGGTCCCCTGATTTGCACGGCCGAACGGCTGGCTGCAGGTATATCCATACACGAGGCGTGCCAAATAGACGGCTTTTTACGGGGGTTGGCCAGTTTTTTTGAAAAATAACCCCGGATTCGGCCAGTCCGGAAAGCAAGCCGTGCCTCAGAAGGTAAGTGTCCACACCTGGCCAACCATGTCGTGGCCAAAACTGTGGTGCCGCTCTTGCGAGGCCAGCGAAAAGCCCGCCGCCTGGTAAATGCGCCGCGCCGAGACGAGCACGTCGTTGGTCCACAGCATCATCTTCGCGTAACCGGCGCTTTTGGCAAAAGCGATGCATTCGTCCACCAGCCGCTTGCCGACGCCGAGGCCGCGTCCCTTCGGATCGACCAGCAGGCAGCGCAGTTGGGCTGTATCGGGGTTTTCGGCATGGCGCACCACGAAAACGCAGCCGACGCGTTCGCCATCCGCTTCGGCAATCCAGCAGCGTTCTCTGGCCGGATCGTGGCGGGTGGCAAATTGCGCGAAGAGCGTGGCAACCAGCGCCTCGAATTCTTCGTTCAAGCCGAATTCGTCGGCGTAGAGGCGGCCGTGGCGTTCGATCGCCCAGCCAATGTCGCCCACCCGGTGCGTGCGGATGACGACCTGCGGGGTGTGTTCGGCAGACGACAGCAACTGTTGCACGTCTTTCATCGAAGCAAGCAAGCGCTCGCGGCGTGCGGCGGAGAGCCGCGACAGATTGGACGCAGTGAGCTCATGCGATGCGCGATCCAGCGAACGAAATGCCTTGCGTCCTGCCGGTGTCAGCGACAGCACCCATTGCCGTCCGTCCTGGCTGGAGGGTGCCCGTGCGATCAATGTCTGCGCGATGAAGTGCTGCACGATACGGCTGAGGTAACCGGCATCCAGGCCGAGCACTTCGCCGATTTCCGCGGCGGTGGCGGATTTGCGGGTACCCAGCTCAAACAGCACGCGCGCCTGGGTGAGGGTATAGGGGCTGGCGAGCAGGCCTTCGTCCAGCACGCCGATCTGGCGGGTATAGAACCGATTGAAGCTGCGGATGGCTTCCGTTTGTTCGGCAAGGGCGTCTGTAGCAGCCATGGGGTACCTCCCGATCGAGAGACGGAAGGTACGCCCATGTAGTTGACTGAGTCAACTATCGTGACTCAGTCCAGTTTCTGCCAGGTGACTTCGCCGTGTGCGCCTTCCGCCGCGCCGCTGCTGGGTTTGGCCACGATGTAGGTGAGCTGGTTGCCGTTGCGGGTGTAGTGCTCGCTGCCGCCACGGCCGTTCCAGTTGGGGAAGGAGGCCTGCACGATGTGCGTGGTCATCTGGTCGCCCTGGACGCTGACGCTGCCGAAATGCGAATTGCTGTCCAGCGAGGCGGCACGGTATTCCTCGGCCGTGCCCTTGGATTTGTCTCCGGATGCGAACGGCATGCGCTGCATGCGCGCGATGTGCATCATGTAATGCCCTTGGGCATCGATCATCCACAGACCTTGCGGATTGTGTCCGTACAGTTCGACCCGGTGGCCGTCGGGATATACGTTGTCGCAACTAACCAGCGTCCAGGTGCCGGCGAGCCACGTAGGCACCTGGGCCGAAGGCATGGTGGCGGCGGAGTCGGCGTGCGCGACGGGCGCAGCAAAGGTGAGCGCCAAGGCACCCACTACGAGGAAATGTGCAATGCGATACATGGGGAGGGGATTCCTGTGAGCACGGGTGGTGCTGGCGTAGGCTATGTCCGCGCGGCATCGTGCAACACTGGGGAAAATGTATTTCAGTGATTGCGAATCGCCATGATCGCCATGGGGTTCGCCGCGGCGAAAAGGAGTCCTCACGTGCGCCATTGGCTATTCATGGGCTGCGCCATCCTCACCGAGGTGATCGGCACGCTCGCCATGAAATACGGCAGCAGCCACGATGCCCACCTGCTGGGATTGGGCGTGATGTACGCGATGCTGGTGGTTTCCTACACCACGCTGGCCCTGGCAGTGGCGCGCATTCCCCTGGCGGTGGCGTACGGTGCATGGGAAAGCCTGGGCCTGGTGTTGATCACCGCGTGCAGCGCGTGGCTGTTCGGCGAATCGCTGGGCATCGTCAAGATGGTCGCGATCGGCGTGATCATCGCCGGCATCGTGCTGCTGGAACGCGGCACCGAGGAACAACCGGGCCAACCCGCGGAGGGGCACGATCGTGCTGCCTGATTTCGCTCCCATCCACGCCCTTTACCTGGCGGTGGCCATCGCGCTGGAAATTGCCGCCAACGTGCTGATGAAGTTCTCCGAAGGCTTTCGGCGCAAGTTGCCCGCAGCAGCGGCGATCCTGTGCGCCCTGGCGGCGTTTACCGCGCTGAGCTATGCGATCGAGGGCATCCAGCTTTCGGTGGCCTACGGCGTGTGGGGCGGCGTGGGACTGATCGCCACGGCCATTCTCGGCATCACGCTTTTTGGCGAGCGGTTGCGCCCGTCAGGCTGGCTGGGCCTGCTGCTGATCACCTCGGGCGTGGTGCTGCTGAAATTCACCTGATTGCGACATATTGTCGCAGTTTGCCCTGTCGGTGCACCGTGGTCCTGCCTGGGGCCCCGTGGCGTCGCAGCAATGCATCGAAGATTTTGCTAACTGATTGATATCAAACAAACAAAGGAACGGATCCCTGTAACATGCAAAATGTGCGACTCACGCCGATTTCACGCCTTGAATTGTTCCATAATCCATTGAATTTAGAAGCACACAGACGGCCACTCAGCGGGTTCAAAAAAAGCAGTTCTACAAGGGGCGCGGAGCATGGGCAAGGTATTCCAGAGAAACGAGTGGCTGGCGCAAATCGGCGTTGCGGTCGGTTATGCGCTGCTTTATCTCGCCACCAGCCCAATTTCGACGTCTCACTGGCCCATCCATGCAGGCTTGCGTTTTGCGTGCCTGTTGCTATTTCCCTATCGCTACTGGACTGCGTTGCTGATCGGCGAAGCAGTTTCAAATGGCTATGAGGTCTATACCTGTCTCGATACGTTGGGTCTGGCCTGGGTACTTGTCCGTGCCATTCCTCCCATCTTGCCGACCATGCCTGTTGTTTGGTGGTGCCGGACCAAGATGCCGCCTTTCCCCGCCAAGCACGTGGTGGACATCAAGGCGCTGATCATCTGCATCTTGCTGAGTTCGGCTGCCGGGATGATCTACAGCACCGCCGCTTACCCATTGCTGCCGGATGCCGTGCGTCCGTCTCTCCCCATCGCGGTGGCCGCCATTGGCTTCTTTCTCGGGCCGTATCTGGCGATCTTGTCCGTAGTGCCCTGGGCAGTGATGGCCAAACTCGACTATCGCCCAGGTCAACTGCGCGAACAGGGACGGAGAATCCTGGCGAGCAAACTGTTTCTCGATACGATTGCCCTGCTGGTTCCTGCCGTAGTGATCCTTTCGTGGCTGGGGGCAGTGGGCAAGGATCAACAGGTGAAGGAAGTGGCTTCCGTTGCCATGTTCCTTCCGATGGCCTGGCTGACACTCAAGCACGGCTGGCGCGCAGCGGCGGTGAGCTCGACGCTCGCGATAACGGTCTTCTCCTTGTCGATCTCGATACTCGGCGATTTTGACTCGGTAACCTACGTCACGCAGGTTTGCTTGGCGATTTGCGCTACCAGCCTGTTTGCACTGGGTGCACGCATCAGTGCCCAGTTGATTCAGGAGCAGAAGGAACGGCTCAGCGCAATGAATGTGCAGCGCCTTGCGCGGCAGACGATGCAAGCCGGTGAGTTGCGCATGCGCAAGACGTCTCAGGCGCTGGAGTACCTGGCCGGCACGTTGCACGTGAACAATAGCCGTCTGCTCGAGCAGATGCGCCGCATCGTGCCGAACATCGAAAGCCACGCCTTCTACAAGCAGGCTGTTGCAACCCAGACCCAGGTCTATCGGCTGGCCGAAAGCATGCATCCGGTCGCTTGGCGTGACCGTGGCTTGCCCGCAGCCCTCAATGAGACCGTGGCGCGCGCTCTTGATGAAGCCGGTATTGCTTATCGTTGTGAAATTACCGGGCGGGGCTTTACGCGCATGGCGCCTTCGGTACTCACTGCGACTTATCGGGTGATATGCGAAGCCATCGTGTATGCCACGTCGCGCTTGGCTTGCAACCGCGTTCGGCTGGTGCTGCGCGGCGGCGAAACCCATGGCAGGCGGTGGGTGGTGCTTCGCGTCGAGGGCGTGCTCGAGGACACGGGGGTTGCCAACGCCGTGTTCTATTCCGAAGAGCGGCAGCGGCTTGCCGCAAAGCTCGGTGCGAGTACGCTGGAACTACCGGAATTGCGCGACCACGTAAGTATTTTTGACGGTGTCCTTCACATGCGTACGCCGAGGGACAAGTTGAGACTGACGGCTATGCTGCACGATGTGCCGCAAGAGGCGCAGATGTCGGCAACTACTTCCGCTCCTCTGCGCCTCTGGGTCAAGTAGTTCTTATCTCTGGGTTTAACCGCCACCCGTGCAGCCCGCCGGGCAGGACATCGCGCTGAACATCATGGTCCCGTCGCTCTTGGGAGTTGCGGTGACCGTGGTGGTGGCGTCGCTGTAGACCGTCTGAGTGCTGGAGTTCGTTGCGGCCGTCGGTGCAGTCGTCACGTTCTGCGAATCAACACCCATCGGAAGCACGGCGGTCGCGTTGTTGACCACTGCCACGGCGGCATGCACGGTGCCGTTCAGATCGTTGACCTGCACGTATTTCACACCGTTCATGACGAACACATAGACGTGCCAGTTCGGGCTGGCGCTGACGTCGGCGGCATTCGGCCAAGCCTGGCCCAGCCCGTTGGAGGGCGTGGCAGTCTGGGCAGACGCCATCGAGCTTGCACAAAGTGCAAACAGGCCAGTCAGTGCAGCTCTGCGGATAAAACGTGTTTTCGTGCGCATGGGGTTTCCCCTGGTAATTGGTAGTCGTCTACCGGAAACGGCAATGTAACAGGGGAAATGTGCGCAGAAGCACAACACCGCGCACGAAAGCGAGAATGTTCAGCGGGCCTATAGCACCGGCTCGTCTTCACGTTTTGTTGACGCAATGCGCCAGCGGCGGCCACATCGCATTTGTATCGTTCAAACCGTCAATTCGGCAGCCACGCGTTGCGCCAATCCAGCAATTTGTCCTCGCTGAGCATCCAGTCCTTGCACACGGCGTCCTTGAGCGCGTCGCCGGCTAGCGCGGAGGCGTCCAGGTCGTCCAGGTGCATGCGGATCGCCGCGACCCACTCCTTGTAGCGGTTCTTGACGCGGGTCACCGGCAGGCCGTTCTGGTAGCTGACGATATCGGTGCAGATCACCGGAAAGCCGCAGGCGCCGTATTCCAGCAGGCGCAGGTTGCTCTTGCATTCGTTGAAGGCGTTTTCTTCCAGCGGGGCCAGGGCGAGGTCGAGATTCAGCGAAGCCAGCTTGCGCGGGTATTCCTCGATCGGCACACCGTTGTGGAATTCGTGGATGTAGGGACGCAATTTGTCCGGGCACATGCCGAAGAACACCCATTCCACTTCGTCGGCGAGGTCGCGCACGACATCGGCGATCAACTCCAGGTCGCCGCGATGGCTGGACCCGCCGCCCCAACCTACGCGAGGCTTGCGTCCGGCACGGCGCTGGCTGGCTGGCAGGTCGCTCCACCAGTCGGTCGGCAAACGGTTGTGCACCACGCGGATGTCGGAGTGGAAGCCCTTGAACTGTTCGGCCAGGGCGTCGGTGGAGACCACGAAGCGGTCGACCGTGGATAGCGAGCGCCGCAGCGATTTGATCACGTCCTTGGGCATCAGGCCGTGGAAGTGGCTCTTGATCGGAATCTGGTGGATCAGGTCGTCCAGCTCGAACACCTTGAAGGCGCGCGAGTAGTCGCGATAGCTTTCCAGCAGCTTGATTTGCTGGTCGGTGATCTGGCGTTGCATCACCAGCGAGGTAGGCTGGAACCGTTCCATCGCCACCGGCGAAAGATGGATGCCGGCAATCATGCCTTCGGCAATGCCGTGGCGCTGCATGCCCGAGAACGGCTGCATGATGCGGTAGTGGCCGCAGCCGTGCTGATCGGCGGCCACGCAGAACATGCGCGGCAGCAACGGCTGGGTGAACGGCTGCCAGCCCTTGCCGCGGTGCGCATCCAGTTCAAAGCCGGCGCCGTCGATGCTGAGGTTGACGCTGTAGGCCGGGTCGCGCGCGAGCAGGCGCAGCCACTTGCGGTACATCGCGCCTTGTTCGCCCTGGAAGCGTTTCTGCTTGGCTTCCTGCGCGGTCGTGTCGACCTTGGTCTGGCTGACGCTGCCCACGTGCATGAGGCGCGCGTAGGGCGTCCACACCGTGAGGTAGCCGGCCTGGTTCACCTTCAGGCACAAGTCGACGTCGTTGTAGGAGACCTTGAAATCCTGCTCGTCGAGGCCGCCCACTTCCCGATACACCGACGAGCGGATCATCAGGCAGGCGGCGGTGACGGCCGTGTAATTCTGGTCCACGCGCAGACGGTGCATGTAGCCGTCCGACTCCATCGGCTGGCCGATAAACGGATGATCGGCGGGGCCGCGCAAACCCAGCACCACACCGCCGTGCTGGATGCGCCCGTCCGGGTAATGCAGCTTGGCGCCGACAATGCCCACTTCCGGGCGCTGTGCGTGGTTGAGCAGCGCTTCGATCCATTCGCCGTGCAGCACCGCGGTGTCGTTGTTGAGCAGGATCAGGTATTCGCCGCGCGCCTGCGCCGCGGCGAAGTTGTTGATCGCCGAGTAGTTGAACGGATGCGGATAACGCAGCACGCGGATCTGCGCGCTGTTGAGGCGTTCGATGCCGTCGAGGTAGGCACAGGCTGCCGCCTCTTCGGTGTTGTTATCGACGATCAGCAGCTCATAGTTGGTGTAGGTGGTCTTGGACAGCAGGCTGTCGATCAGGCCGTTGAGCATCGGCAACTGGTCTTTGGTCGGCACGATGATCGACACCAGCGGCTGCCGCGCGTGCTGGTACACCACGCGGTTGAAGCCGGGCAGCGTGCCGGGTTCCAGCGTGTGCGCAACGCCGATGCGCCGGAGATGGTCGGAGACGATCGTCGCGCTGTGCGCTTTCACCGAATCGGAAGCCAGCCAATGCGTATAGGGCAGCGCGGCGTGATACATCATCTCGCCTACGTGGCCGATGGTGTGCAGGCCGTCGGCTTCGAGCAGGCGGAACAGCAGGTCGTGGCCGGCCATGTCGCCGTACTGCTCGTTGAAGCCGCCCAGCGTCAGGCAACGCTCGCGTTTGAAAGCGAGGGCGCGGCCCGCGTAGGGATAGCTGCGCAGCATGTCGAGGTTGAAGTCGGGCTTGAAGATCGGGTTCTCGAACGCGCCGTTGCCGTGCGTGTCTTCGTCGAAATAAATCGCGTGCAGGTACCTCTGCGAGGCGGCGCGCTCGGCAAGCAGCAACGAGGCGGCGGGGTTGAGCACGTCGCCGGCGTAGGCCAGCTGGATCCAGTCGGCATCGCTTGCAGCGACGGCCTGGTTCAGTCGCGACATCAGTGCGTCGTCGCCGGAAAGGACGGTGAGCTGATGATGCGGATAGTGCTGCGCGTCCAGGCTGGCCTGGGTGGCGGCTACGGCCGTCTCGTTGTTTTCCGTGTCGATCAGCAACACCTGGATGCGCGGCGGCGCACCGAGTTGCTCGATGTGGCGAAGGGCGCTGGCAATGGCTACGTCGCTCAGCGTCTGCTGGGCCTGCCAGTGCTTGTAGAGATTGGAAGGCGGAGGCGGAATCAGCCAATCCGGCAGCACTTTCAGGTGGCGATCGGTGCGGTTCCAGCAATCGCCCTCGTGGATTTCGCGGGCGAAGGATTCGTTGATATTGCGACCGTGCCCGATCCATTCGGCGGAAGCATCGATCAGCAAGCGCTTGCAAAGCCAGGTGACGCGCTCGATCGGCGAGCTGATGCCCAGCAGCGTTTCCAAGCCGCTTTCGTAGGCGATCTGCCACAGGCCGACGTACACGGGAATCTGTTTTTCGATCGGCTGGCGCGCGCGCCACTCGCCGCCGCGGAAAGCCATGCCGCCGTCGGCATCGATGGCGATGTTGGCGGGCAGGGCATCGAGCCATTCGGCGGGAATCTTGTCCTCGTCGTCGGCCTGTGCGTAGAGCAGCGCGCCCCATTGGCGCAGCAGGGCGATCAGGCGGTCGCTGCGTTGCGCGCGAATGGCTTTGCGGATTTCCACCAGCAAGCAGCGCTCGGCGGTGTACGGGTATGGAGCCAACACCTGCTCGAAGCCGGCGGTGCTCCAATACTGCTCTCCCAGCAGGTGGCGGGGCGCCACCTGCACGGCGTCGGCCTCGCGCAGATAATCGGTCACTGTGTTGAGCGCGGGAATGCGATTGTCGGCAAAGCTTTGCGCCAGCACGTTCGCGCGCAGCGGTACGGCAACGCCCGGGCGGCGCGCCACCAGCCACGCACCGGGTGCGTAATGTTGCAGCGTGCCGGCATCGCGCTGTTGAGACCAATGCACGGCTTCCTCGTCGCCGTGGCGCAACAGCGCACGGCGCGAAACCAGTTCGTCCACGCGCAAGCCGGTGGCAAGCGCCTGGTCGGCGATCAATACTTCGGGAAGCTGCGCATCCGGAAAGGCAAGCCGTGCATCGATGTCGAGCAGGCCGGCCGCGCGCAACGCGGCTTCGAGCTCGCTGCGCGTGGGCAGCGAGCGGTCCTCGGGTGTAGCCAGGCGATTGCCGCTGGAGAGCAGCAGCACGCCGTCCGGTTTCAGGGCACCGGCGGCGCTGGCGATCGCTTCGCGCAACGCTTCGCCGCGCGGCCAGGCTTCGGCGTATTCGTTGTAGCCGTTGAGGACCACCACGTCGTATTCGGGACGCAATTCCAGCTCGCGCAAGCTGGCCTGGAACACGCGGGCATTCGCTTGCTCGCGCAGGCGTGCAGCGGCCACGCGTGCCCAGTGCGGCGCGAACTCGATGGCATCGACCTGGCAACCACGCTCGATCCATGCCTGCGCAAGCACGCCGCCGCCGCAACCGATTTCCAGCACGCGGCTGCCCGGCGCGATGCCGTCGAAGGCCTGCAGCACGTTGGCGCGCCGCGGCGACAGGTGCAGGGCGCTGGTGCGGCTGTGGATTTCCTTGGCCAACTCCGCCGAATAAAGGCTGGTGTCGCCGGCCTGGTGCATCAGGTCGAACAGACGGGTGGCCGTGTCGTGGATCGCCTTGTGCGCCGGGCGATTGCGCAGCGGCGAATGCAGCACGCCTTCGTCGTTGCGCACGAAGGTTTCCAGCGGCCAACGCAGCGGCAGCACGCCCAGTTGCGCAACCACGCGCAGCACGGTGTCGTCGTGCACTTCATTGAGAATTTTGTCGTGCGAGAGGAATTCGTTCCAGTCGCGCTCGCCTTCGCCGTCGGCCAGGCCTTTGGCGAATTTGTAGCGGCATTCCTCTTCCGACTTGCTCCAATAGTGATTGATGCGCAGATGCTCCACCGACACCTTGGCGGTGAACGGGCCCTCGATGGGCTGTCCGTTCTCGTCGACGGCACGCGCGTCGTTGGCATAGTGCATGAAGTGCGGATTGGTGCAGCCGACCATCTTGGATGGTTGCACGATGCTCTTGATGTGCGAGTTTTCCGAACGGTAGCTGCCGTCGGGCAGGCGCAGGTGAGGGTAGGGCAGGCCGCTTTCCAGCTGTCCGCGGCGCAGGAAGTTTTCCAGCACGCCGCCCTTGGGTTTTTGCTCGTGCCCGGCGGAGCCGAACATCACCCAGTTGACGCCCACGCCGGGATGGTCGGCATAGCCGGCCAGTACGTCCGGCAACAATTGCGCCTTGGGCGAGAACAGGAACTCGTCGACGTCGATAAAGGCGAGCCAGTCGGTTTCGTGGCCGTGATTTTTCAGGCAGTGCTCGTAGGCCTGCTTCTGGCTGTGTTTCTGCGGCCATTCGTGCAGTACCACGGATCCCGATTCCACGTGCGCTTGCAGGGCATCGAGATAACGGTCGGAGCTGTTGTTGTTGTAGAGGTAGAAACGCTCCACACCCATCATTTGATGGAAATCGACCCATTCGCGCAGGTACGCCGCCTCGTCCTTGAAGATCGCGCAGATCGCAAGCACACAACGCATTTGCCTTCCTCACCTTATCTATCTGTGTGACACGGGCCGAAGCGTCAGAAATCCGACGCTTCCGGGCTTCCGCGCCGGATATGCGAGGTAAGGAGCAAGCTTGGTGCCAATGGGCGAAGAGCAAGTGGAGAGGAGCGAGAGAAACGCCGGGATGCGGGTTGCTGCGGCCTTTTCTCACTCCTTACTTCTATCCACTCGCTCCCGAAGGCCTGCCGTCGACAGCTCCGGCCAAACCTTTAGGCACACTCCATCACATTTTTATCGCGCATCTCTTTGCCGCCACTGAAATTTTTTTGCATCGGAGCGCTTAAGTATTCCCTCCGGACGCCGAAAAAGTTCCTGAGGCGGACGGCACAGCAGTCACTGGACCCCGCCGGCATGAGTACAAACTTACCGGTTCCAGGAGACTTCCATGTCACTCGTTCTAAACACCAACATTTCCTCGCTGCAGGCTCAGAACAACCTGACGGCTTCGTCCAGCTCGCTGAGCACCGCGACCGAAGACCTGTCCTCGGGTCTGAAGATCAACAGCGCCGCTGACAATGCTGCCGGCTATGCCATTTCGCAGCGCTTCCAGACCCAGATCGGTGGCCTGAGCCAGGCCAGCCAGAACGCCAGCGACGCCATCAACCTGGCGCAGACGGCGGGTTCGGGCCTGAGCCAGATCACCTCCAACCTGCAGTCGATCCGCGATCTGGCCGTGCAGGCGGCCAACGGTACGTACCAGGCTTCCGACCGCTCGGCGATCAACACCTCCGTGCAGCAGTACCTGTCGGAAATCACCCGTATCGCCAACCAGACCACGTTCAACGGCACCAACGTGCTGAATGGTTCGACCAGCAGCTTGTCGTTCCAGATCGGCGCCAACGTTGGCCAGGCGATCAACGTGCAGCTGGGCCAGGGTGTCACCTCCAGCCAGATGGGCCAGGTTTCGGAAGTGTCCACCGGCGACATCAGTGGCGCGTTCCTGAATGCTTCGGGCGCTTCCGGTGCTTCCATGAGCCTGAGCGGTCTGTCGATCACCGGTGCAGACGGCACCTCGTTCACCTTCTCTGGCAGCGTCACCGCCAGCAGTGCGCAGGACGTGGCCGACGCGATCAACGCGGCGGGCATCGATGGCGTCAGCGCGGCTGTGAACGCCAGCGGCGGTATCAACATCTACTCGACCGGTGAGCTGGCGGTAAACGGCTCGGCAGTGACCGGTGCTTCGGCCGCTTCTGCAGCCTCCGGCGGCTTCGCCAACCTGACCTCCGGTGCCATTGCTTTCGGCGCCAGCGGCGTGGGCAGCGCGGCCAGCGGCTTGGCAGCCACCGGTTCGGCCTACACGGCCGGCAACGTGATCCAGGCTTCGGGTTCGCTCAACGGCGGCGACGTTTTGACGGTGGATGATGCCAACCAGCTGATCTCGCGCGTCGATGCGGCCCTGGCTTCGGTCAGCACGTTCTCCAGCACGCTGGGTGCCGTGCAGAACCGCTTCCAGTCCGCGATCTCCACGTTGAGTGCACAGCAGACCAACCTGACGTCCTCGCAAAGCTCGATCCAGGACACCGACTTTGCCGCGGAAACGGCCAAGTTGAGCCAGTCTCAGGTGTTGCAGCAGGCGGGTATCTCGGTGCTGGCAACCGCCAACTCCGAACCGCAGAACATCCTCAAGCTGTTGCAGTAACAGGTACGACCGGCCATGGCGGAGATCGCCATGGCCGGGATCTTGCTTTAAGGGATCTGGCGGCCGCGTTGGCCGCCAGAAAACTTACTCGAGCGGCAGGTAAAGCTTTCACCAAGGGTGTGGGTTTTGCCAGCGGCTTGGCGGATCGACGATCGAACACCGCGATCCGAAAAGCGACTTTGCGAGGCCTGACATGAGCAGCATTTCAAGCGTTGGAAGCACCTCTAGTGCGCTGTCGAGCGCCATCACCAGTTCTGCCGCCACCGGCAGCACCAGCTCCAGCGGTACCAGCGGTGCGGGTGCGGCGAACATCTCCGGTACGGGGCTGCTTAGCTCGCTGGGCCTGGGCTCCGGCCTCGATGTCAACTCGATCATCAGCGCGATGGTGAATGCGGCCGAAGCCGGCCCGCAAGCGCAGATCACCAATCAGACCAACTCCGACAACAATCAGATCGCCGCGCTCACCGGCCTGAGCACGGAGCTCAGCGGCTTGCAGTCGGCGCTGTCGGAACTGACCTCCAGCTCCACCTACCAGACTTACAACGCCACCTTTTCCAGCAGCGGCTCCACCAGCATCGGCACGGCGACCACGCTGCCGGATGCCTCGCCGGGCACCTACAGCATCAGCGTGAGCCAGCTGGCCACGGCCCAGACTCGCACCAGTAGCGCCTATAGCAGTAGTACCGCGATCGGCGCCGGTTCGCTGACCATCGGGGTCGGCAGCAACAGCATGAATATCTCGGTGTCGTCCACCGATACGCTGCAGAGCATTGCCACCAATATCAACAATGCCACCAACAATCCGGGTGTCACGGCCACGGTGGTGTCGGGCGTGAGCGGCGACCAGCTGGTGCTGACATCCAGCAAGACCGGCGTCGCCAACGGTTTCACCATCACCGCGGGCAGCGGCAGCAGCAGCGGCCTGAGTTCGCTGGCGACTGCGCTCAACACGCCCGGCAGCAGCGAGGCGAACGACGCCAAGCTGACCGTCGACGGCATTGCCGTGACCAGCGCCACCAACAGTGTCAGCGGCGCCCTGACCGGCGTGACGATGAACCTGACCGCGACCGGCAGCTCCACCCTGACCGTGGCGCAAAGCACCACCCCCATCACCACGGCGGTCAACGATTTCGTCACCGCCTATAACGCCTATAACTCTGCCGTAAGCCAGCTCACCAGCTATAACTCCACCACGCAGCAGGCCGGTATTCTGCTGGGCGATCCTACCCTGGCGGCCATCCAGAGCCAGATTTCGCAAGCCATGAGCAGTACGGTGTCGGGCAACAGCATCGGCACGTTGGCGAGCCTGGGCATCACGCGCAATACCGATGGCAGCCTGACGCTCAACAGCAATACGCTATCCACGGCGCTCAGCAGCAATCCGTCGGCCGTACAGAATCTGTTTTCCAGCACCAAGGGCATTGCCACCCAGCTCAGCAGCCTGGTGACCAACTACAACAGCAGCACCGGCATCCTGCAAACCAAGATCAACGATCTCAATTCGGATGTCAGCAACCAGCAGACCCAGCAGACCGCGCTCAATGCGCGCATGGCCGTCTATCAACAGCAGCTGGTCAAGCAGTACACCAATCTCGGTACGCTGATGAGTTCACTGAACAACACCAGCTCTTACCTCACCGCGCTTGGCAAACAAAGCAGCAGCAGCTAATCAATTGATGAAGAGAGCGCCATGAGCTACGCATCGATGCGAAATCCGAGTGCGCTGTACCGCCAGACCAAGGCACAGGGCAGCATCGAAGGGGCCGATCGCCATCAGCTGATCGCCATGCTTCTGGATGGCCTGGTCGACCGGATCAGCCAGGCCCGCGGGCACATCCTGCACAAGGACATTCCCGCCAAAGGGCAGGCCTTTTCCAAGGCGATCGGCATTCTGGGCGAGTTGCGCCAAAGCCTGGACCACAGCGTCGAGCCGACGCTGACCGGCCGGCTGGACAGCCTCTACGACTACATTACCCGTCGCCTGCTGCATGCCCAGGTCAAAGACGATCTGCGTGCGCTGGACGAATGCGAGCGCCTGATCGCACCGATCCGCGATGCCTGGCATGCGATCCGCGGAGAATTCCTGGCCGGACAGGCGCAAGCCAAGGTCCAGGCGGTGGCACCTTGAAAAAGGGCGCGCATCCCAACGTGCAGCAGGCCCTGCGGGTGACCCAGGAAATGCTCGATGCGGCCAATGTCGGCAACTGGGACCGCGTAAGCCAGCTCGACGCCGAGCGCCATCGCTTGTTGCAAACCTGGAAGCCGGTTGCGGCGACCCCGGCGGACCGCGACGCGATCACTGCGCTGCAAAACCACAATCAGACCTTGATGGCGCACGCCGAGGCCGCGCGTGCGGCGGTGAAGCAGGAACTGGATCAGCACCAGTACAACCATCGCGCGCTCGCTACTTATATATCTTCCGCCTCGCTGCGTTGAGACGTCGGGTATCACGATTTGAAAAACTCCCCCAAGCGGCTCCTTCTGCCAACGGGAGAGGGCCTCATAATGGCCACGAACCGCGATTGAGCGGTCACGTGCGGCGCGAGGAGTCGGCGATGCAGACTGACGAAAAATGGCAGCAGTTTTCCGAGCGAATGGCCTACGAAGGGGCGCTGCACGTAGCGATCGAGCCCTTCGAAGCCACGCTCGACGCGGTGGCGCACTGCAATGAACGCAGTCTTCACGTGTTGCGCACACTGGCTTCACTCGACGAACGGCGCCAGGAGAACGGCAGCGAAGTCGACGATCCGATCATGCTGGAATTGCAGCGCATGGACAGCAAGATCAATGTCCTGCTGGATATCGTCGATCGCCTGTTGATGCCCGTTTCCCTGCTTCCGGCCCGCCACGTGGTGCGTTTCAACGCCGTCGGCGTAAGCGTGCCGGAAAACCTGCTTCCGCCCGGCGACTCCTTGCTGGTGCGCCTTCATTTCGACACTTGCCGCGCGCTGGCGTTGGAGCTTCCGGCAAAACGCGGACGTCCATCTGGCGACTTGCACGCTTTCGTTTACTTTTGTGAATTGAGCGAATTGGTCGAGGATGGGTTGGAACGTTTCGTTTTTTGTCACCACCGCCGAAAAGTGGCAGAAGCGCGCATGACGGCCGCTATAGAAAATGTGTCGGACAGCAAGCGCGGAATGTGATTGTCATCACGCGATGGCATATCCGGGGCGACGATTTTTCGGCTTGCATACGTATGCACGTGAAGACGTTGACGCCTGAATTCAGGCGAGCGCCAGTCGATCTAATCGACCTAAATCATTGATAAATGGGGTGTCCGCCAGTCAACGATCTGTGAATTCATCGAGGTATGGAGCGCGAAGCGCGTCACGAAACAGACGGGGTGACGTGACGGAGCACCAACTCTTTGGCGCTCTTCTTGCTGCATTGGCACACGTGTCACGACGGATACCTGACACACAGGGGACAACGCGACTTTGGATGGGAATCGCCGTTGTTCGTCAGCAGTCGTAGTAACGCAGCCGGACCCGTGCACATGCCAAACAGCAACGTACTCATCATCGAATCCAACGGTACCCGCGCCGACATCGTGACGTCGGCCATGCAATTCATGGGATACGTCCCCCAGCGATGGGATGCTTCCGTGCCGGCCGATTCGATTACGCACGATTGGCGTGCGGTTTACGTTGGCGGCATCGAAGACGACGAAGCGTGCGAGCAGGCGCTGGCCTCGCTCGACATGCCGGCGGACCAGGTGCTGGTGCTGGTCGGCGCCGATTCGCCGCAACTGCAGCGCCTGACGCGCGGTGGGTCCACCTATGCGGCACAGATTGAAGTGCTCGACTTTCCGCTGCGCTACGAGCGCCTGGCCGAAGCCGTGCGCCGTGCGCCGACGCCGCGCGTGGCGCCTTCCGCCGCGCCGCTGAAGCTGGTCGGCGGCTCCACCGCCATGGGCCGCGTCAATGCGCTGATCCGCCAGGTGTCGCCGTTCGATTCCAGCGTGCTGGTGCTGGGCGAATCGGGTACCGGCAAGGAAATGGTGGCGCGCGCCATCCACGACTGCTCGCCGCGCCGCGACAAGCCGTTCGTGGCCATCAACTGCGGCGCGATCCCGGCCGAGCTGCTGGAAAGCGAATTGTTCGGCCACGAGAAGGGCGCGTTCACCGGCGCCATCAGCACCCGCAAGGGACGTTTTGAAATGGCCGAGGGCGGTACGCTGTTCCTCGACGAAATCGGCGACATGAGCCTGCCGATGCAGGTGAAGTTGCTGCGTGTGCTGCAGGAGCGCATGTATGAGCGCGTCGGCAGCAACCGCACGCAGCGCTGCGACGTGCGCATCATTGCCGCCACTCACCGCAATCTGGAGTCGGCGACCGCCGAAGGCCGCTTCCGCGAAGACCTCTATTACCGCCTCAGCGTGTTCCCGCTGGAAATGCCTTCCTTGCGCGAGCACCTGGACGACATGCCGGAGCTGATCTCCGAATTCAACCAGCGCCTGCAGCGCCGCGGCCTCAATATCGTGCGCTTCAGCACGAGTGCCCTGCAGGCCATGCGCCAGCACACCTGGCCGGGCAACGTGCGCGAACTTTCCAACCTGGTCGAGCGCCTCGCCATTCTTTATCCGAACGGCGAAGTGCGTGCCAACGACCTGCCGGAAAAATATCGCGGCGTGCAGCCGATCGACGAAGGCGGCAGCATCCTGCGCGCCATGCTCGACGGCCAGAACAAGCCCGCGTCCGCCCAGGGCCGTGGCCTGATGGACACCGAAGTGCTGCTGCCCGAAGGCGGCGTCGATCTGAAAGATCACCTGGCCGACATCGAAGTGGGCCTGATCCGCCAGGCGCTCGACATCACCGACGGCGTGGTGGCGCACGCAGCGAAGCTGCTGCACATGCAGCGCACCACGCTGGTCGAAAAACTGCGCAAGTACGGTTTGCAAGCCTGCGCCCGCGCTAACGATGCGTCTCCGCAGAGTGGCACGGCAGTTGCTTGAAGCACCACATAACCGATCAAGCGTTGGAAAACCGACATGAGCCAGATTGACGTCAACAGTGTGCTTTCGCAGATGCGCGCACTTGGTGCGCAAGCTTCCGGTGTGCTGCCTGCCAAGGCGTTGCCTGCGGCAACGGGTGCAACACCGGCAGTGGATTTCGGCACGGTGTTCAAGCAATCCCTCGGCTCGGTCGTTGCGCAGCAGAACGAAGCGCAATCGCAGATCAGCGCTTTCGAGCGCGGCGATCCCGGCGCCGACATCGTCAAGACGTCGATTGCAGGACAGAAGGCGGACCTGGCGTTTCGCGGCCTGGTCGAAGTGCGCAACAAGCTTACCGATGCGTACACCACCATCATGAATATGCCGGTCTAAATCCCCAGCGTCATGCCGGCATGCGCCGGGATGACGCGCCAAAGACCATCGTTCCACCACCCACGGATTCGTTTCTCGCCTCATGGCCGAAAACACTGTCACCACCACGAACGAGACGGCGCGCATGGACTCGCTCAAGAGTCTGCTGCGCAATCCGACGACGCGCCTGCTGATGTTGCTGGTGGGTGTAGCGGCGGCCGTGGCGCTGGGTGTCGCCATCGTATTGTGGTCGCGCGGCCCCAATTTCGCGCTGCTGTATGCGGGGCTCGATCCGAAAGACGCCGCCGCCGTGACACAGGCCTTGCAGACCAGCGGCACGCCTTATCGCCTGGGACCGGACGGCGCTTCGATTTCCGTGCCCGCCGACGTATTGGCCGATACGCGCTTGCGCCTGGCCAGCCAGGGTCTGCCACAGGGCAGCACGGCCGGCGGCACTGCGCCGCAGAACGATTCGCCGTTCGGCATGAGCGACATGGCCGAAAACGCGCACTATCAGGAACGGCTGGAAACCGATCTGGGCAATACCATCGCCGGCTTGCAGTTCGTGCGCGCCGCGCGCGTGCACCTGGCCTTGCCCAAGCCGTCGGCTTTCATTCGCGACAATCATCCGGCCAGCGCATCGGTTTTGTTGACGCTTTATCCGGGCCGCCAGCTCGACAGCAGCCAGGTGGCCGCGATCGTGCACCTGGTTTCGTCCAGCGTGCCGGACCTGGACCCTTCGCAGGTGTCGGTGGTCGATCAGCAAGGTGCCTTGCTCACCGTTTCCGATCCCGACAGCCCCAGCGCAGTAGGCGATGAGCACATGCGGCTTACCACGCGCATGGAAAACGGTTACGCGCAGCGCATCGAAGACTTGCTTACGCCGCTGGTGGGGCAGGGGCGCGTGCGAGCGCAGGTCGATGTGGATCTGGATTTCAGCCAGACCGAAAAAGCCAGCGAAAGCTACGACGGCGCCAATCCTGCCTTGCGCAGCGAGCAGACCAGCAGCGAGCAAAAGGCCGATGGCGGCGCAGGCGGTGTGGCGGGCGCACTCAGCAACCAGCCGCCGAACACTGTGGCGCAGCCGACCGCGGCCAAGCCCAATGCCGGTACGCCGCCCGCTGCCAATGCCGCCGCGACGGCCGCCGCCAAGACTTCTTCCACGCCCACCGACAGCTCGTCCAGCTCCACGCGCAACTATGAGCTGGGCCGCACCATCAGCCACGTCAGCGATCCTGCAGGACGCCTCGTGCGCCTGACCGTGGCCGTCGTGGTGGACAACAAGCAGGCGCCAGACGGCAAGGGCAAGAGCGTGCCGCTGTCCGCGCAGGAACTGCAGCACCTCACCGATCTCACCAAGAACGCCGTGGGCTTCAGCTCGCAGCGCGGCGACAGCGTCAGCGTGATCAACCAGGCGTTCTCGGATCAGCCCGTTGACGATGCGCCGTTGGCCCAGCCGTTCTGGCAGCGTCCCGGCATGCTCGATCTGATCAAGCAAGGCGCGGGCATTTTGATCGCCGTACTGATCGCTTTCGGCTTGCTCAAGCCCATGCTGAAGGGCCTGCTGCGCGGAGCGGAGCCGATGCCTGCATTGGCCGGCCCGATTCCCACGGTTTCGGTGCGCATCAACGACGACGTTCGCGACGAGCGCGAAGACCAGGTGCGCATCTCCTCACCGCAGATCCAGAGCATGGCGTACGAACAGAAGATCGGCCTTGCGCGCAAGCTGGTGCAGGAAAATCCGAAGCAGGTAGCGCAGGTCGTGATGAATTGGGTAGGCGACGATGGCGGCTGAGCACGGCAACACCATACTCAGCGGGCCGCAGCGCGCAGCCATTCTGCTGTTGACGCTGGGCGAGCAGGACGCGGCCGAGGTGCTCAAGCATCTCAGTGCGCGCGACGTGCAAGCCGTCGGCACCGCCATGGCAACGCTGAGCAATGTTTCGCGCGACCAGGTCGAGTCCGTGCTCAACCGTCTCAACGACGACATCGGCCGCCAGACGGCGCTGGGCGTGGGTACCGAGGATTACATCCGCAAGATGCTGGTCAACGCGCTGGGCGAAACCAAGGCCGGCAGCCTGATTGACCGCATTCTGCTCGGCCGCTCCACCAAGGGCCTGGAATCGCTGAAGTGGATGGAAAGCCGTGCCATCGCCGAAATGATCGGCATGGAACATCCGCAGATCATCGCGCTGGTGCTGGCGCACCTGGAGCCGGACCAGGCTGCCGAAGTGATCGGCTACCTGCCGGCGCGCACGCGCAGCGACGCGGTCATGCGCATCGCCAATCTCGACGGCGTGCAACCGCAGGCGCTCAACGAACTGGACGAAATCATGGAGCGGCAATTCTCCGGCACGTCGTCCAAGCTCAAGTCGGCAAGCGTGGGCGGCCTGAAGGCGGCCGCGGACATTCTCAACGCGATGGAAACCTCGCGCGAAACCGAATTGATGACGGCGATCCGCAGCCAGGACGCCACCCTCAGCGGCAAGATCGAAGACCTGATGTTCGTGTTCGAAGACCTGGCCGACCTGGACGATCGCAGCATGCAGACCCTGCTGCGCGAAGTGCCGTCGGCGCGCCTGATCGTGGCGTTGAAGGGGTCCGAGCCGGCCGTGCGCGAAAAGATTTTCGCCAACATGTCCAAGCGCGCCGCCGACATGCTGCGCGACGACTTGGAAGTGAAGGGCCCGGTCAAGCTCAGCGAAGTGGATGCCGCACAGAAAGAAGTGCTGGGCATTGCGCGCAAGCTGGCCGATGACGGACAGATCAGCCTGACCGCCAGCGGCGACGAGTTTGTGTGATGGTGGTCTTGCCATCACGCGGTAAATCCACGTTCTCTCCAGTCCTTCCCTGCACGCAGGAGAGGGAACTGCAACGCGAGGCACACTGATGCCCGGCATCCTCTCTCGCGAAAGCATCGACATCTTCGACCGCTGGGAACCGCCGGTGGTCGGCGCTGCGCCAACTGCCGAATCCGAACCGGAACCCGCCGCGCCTCCAGGCCCCACGGTGTACGAGCTGGAGGAGATCGAGCGCCAGGCGCGCGAAGAAGGTTATGCCGCAGGCCTGGCCGAAGGTCGCGCCGCGGCGAAGAAAGAGCTTGACGAACGTCTCGCGCGTCTCGATGCCGTATACACCGCCGCCGCGCGTCCGCTCACTCAGTTCGATGACGAGACCGAACGCGAGCTTGCCTTGCTCGCCACCGTTATCGCGCGGCGCGTCGTGGGGCGCGAGCTGCAACTGGATCCGTCGCTGATCGAGCGCGCCGTGCGCGAAGCGGCGGCAGCCTTGCCATCGGCCACGCGCGAATTGCGTGTGTGGGTAAACCCGAGCGACCTGGATCTGCTGCGCGAACTGGGCGCTACCGAACCGCATTGGCGTTTCGGCGCCAATCCGGCGCTCAATCGCGGCGATTGCGTGCTGGAAAGCGAGCGTTCGCGGTTGGATGCGCGCGTTTCCACGCGTCTTGCCGCGGTGGTCGATGCGGTGCTCGGCGACGATGTCGACGACGGTGAAGCCGAGGTGTCGGCGTGAATCCTTCAGCCGCCACGATAGCGCGGCAACAGCGCTGGCGGCAGCAACTGGCGCGCCGCGCACAGCGCGTGCACGCTGCCCAATTGTTGACGGTGGAAGGTCGCCTGCGCCGCGTGGTGGGGCTTACCCTGGAAGCGGAAGGCTGCGAAGCGCCGCTGGGTTCGCGCTGCCTGGTCGATGCCGCCGACGGCACCGAACTGGATACCGAAGTGGTCGGCTTTGCCGACGAGCGCCTGCTGCTGATGCCGGTCACCGAAATGCACGGTGTGCTGCCCAATGCACGCGTACGGCCTTGTTCGCATGCCGGCGGCCTGCCGGTGGGCGAAGCCTTGCTGGGGCGCGTGGTCGGCGCCGATGGCGCGCCGCTCGACGGCGAGGGCCCATTGGGCGCCGATCATCATGCGGTGCTCAAGCGCGAGCCGATCAATCCGATGGCGCGCAAGCCGATCGATACGCCGCTGGATACCGGCGTGCGTGCAATCAATTCATTGCTGACGGTGGGGCGCGGCCAGCGTATCGGCCTGTTTGCCGGCTCCGGCGTGGGCAAATCCACCTTGCTGGGCATGATGACGCGCTACACCGACGCTGACGTGGTCGTGGTCGGACTGATCGGCGAGCGCGGTCGCGAAGTGAAGGAATTTGTCGAACAGACGCTGGGCCACGAGGGGCGCGAGCGCGCCGTGATCGTGGCCGCGCCGGCCGATGCGCCGCCGCTCAAGCGTCTGCGCGGCGCGCAGTACGCCACCGCCATTGCCGAATGGTTTCGCGATCGCGGCCAGCGCGTGTTGCTGCTGATGGATTCGTTGACACGCTATGCCCAGGCGCAGCGTGAAATTGCCTTGGCCATCGGCGAACCGCCGGCGACCAAGGGCTATCCGCCGTCGGTGTTTGCCATGCTGCCGGCCCTGGTCGAGCGCGCGGGCAACGATGCGGAAGGCCGTGGCTCGATTACCGCTTTCTATACCGTGCTTACCGAAGGCGACGATCATCGCCACGATCCGATCGCCGACGCGGCACGCGCCATTCTGGACGGCCACATCGTGTTGTCGCGCGACCTGGCCGAAGCCGGTCACTATCCCGCCATCGATATCGAAGCCTCGATCAGCCGCGTGATGCCGGCGGTGGTCAGCAAGGATCAGATGCGCGCGGCGCAGCGTTTCCGCCAGGTGTATTCGGCCTACAGCCAGCGCAAGGACCTGATCGCCGTCGGCGCCTACCAAAAAGGTTCGGATCAACAAGTCGACCAGGCGATCGCCGCATGGCCGCGCTTGGTGCGATTCCTGCAACAGGAAGTCGACGAGCCCATGGAACTGCGCACCGCGCAGGAAGTCCTGGGCACCCTGGTCGCGGAGATTAGCTGATGCCATCGCGTTCGGATCGACTGCAACCCGCCGTAGAACAAGCCCAGCGCCGCGAAAAAGAGGCGCTGCAGCGCTTGGCCGAGCATCAGCAAAAACTCGCGCATGCCGAGCAGCAGCTGGACGAGCTCAAGCGCTATCGCAGTGATTACACGTTGAGCGACGGCGGCCTGACGGTAAGCGCCTTGATCAACCGTCAACAATTCGTCGACCGCATCGATCAGGCGATCATCCAGCAAGGCCACCTGGTCGACCGATTGCAGCGCCAGCTCGAAAGCGCGCGCCAGCGCTGGTTGCAGGCGCACGCTCGCGAAAACGCGCTGGATGGCGTGGTGGAGCGCTTCCGCCAGCAAGAGCAGCAGCGCGAGCAGCGGCTGGAGCAGGCCGAGGTGGACGAACGCATGCAGTACCGCAACCGTCGGGCAAGTACGCCATGATGCGTGCAAACCGCTCTGGCGTGGTTCTTGCTGCCATTTCCGTGATTTCCGTTTGTACGAGTGCCGAGGCATGAGCGCCACCCCATTACCCGCCGTTCCCGTGACCAGTCCGGCCGTGGCCGCGAGCCCGTCGCCGGCGCCTGCGCGCAACAGCCAGAGTGGCCAGTCGGCATTCAATGCGCATCTGCAACACGTGCAGCGGCAACAGTCTTCTTCTTCCGATGAGGCGTCGTCGTCCAAGCACGATCAGGGCGATCAGCAGGCTCAGCAACAGACTGCCGGCCAGGCCAACGCGCAGGCCGGTACGCAGGCAACCTCCGGCGCGGATGCATCGGATGCGGGCAACGCACAAACCGGTGCTGCGGACGACGGCAGCAGCGGACTCACCCTCAGCATTCCGACCAGCATCGGCTCCCTGGCCAAAACCGTGTTGAGCCTGATCGACCAGGCCACCGGCGACAGCCACGGACACGCCGCGGCGAACGCCAAGACGGCCGGCGCCAAGCCAGCCGCCGATAACCAGGGCAATCCGCAACAAGCTGCAGGCGTGGTGCCGCCGCTGTTGCCGCCCGCCGCGACAACGGGCAAAGCCAGCGATAACGGTACGGCCGCAGGCAGCGGCGTGGCGGCGTTGCAGGCGCCCGGTGCGGGTCTCGCCGCCGGCATGCAGAAATCATCCCTTGGCGATGACGGGGACGATGCCGACGGCACCGATCCCGGCGCCGTCAATGCAGCAGGCGGCGACAATGCTTCGTCGACGCAAGGCGCGAGCGACGGCAGCCAGACGTTTGCCGGCGTGTTGTCGGCGATCGATCACGCAGCATCCACTGTCGCCGGCGCGTTGCCGACCACGAGCAGCACATCGAGCAGTACGCCCGACTTGAGTTCATTGAACAGCGCGTTGGGTGCAAGCGCCGTCACCGCACAGCCCACGGCAACGCCTTTGGGCGAGCACACTTTGTCGGTGAATACGCCGGTCGGTGCTTCAGGCTTCGCCAAGGAACTGGGCCAGCAAGTCACCTGGCTCAGCGGCCAGGACATCAAGCAGGCGCAAATCCGCCTGAATCCGGAAAATCTCGGCCCGCTCGACGTGAAAGTCAGCGTGGAACACGGCCGCGTGGACGTGGCGTTCATGACGCAGCACGTGGCGGCGGCTACCGCCGTGCAGCAGGGGCTGGACCAGCTTCATCAGATGCTCGGCGCGCAAGGGTTGTCGCTCGGCCATACCAGCGTCGGACAACATGCATCGCAACAGCAGTTCGCAAACTCCCAACAGCAACAACAGCAGTCCGGTGCGCAAACGACAGCCGACAGCGATCAGGCGACCGGCAGCTCGACCGCCGAGACGCTGAAGCGCGTGGCCATCGGCCTGGTTGATGCGTTTGCCTGATCGGTAACTCTTTGATTGGCTGCCTAATTTGAGCTGACTGGCGGCGCGGTATACCATGTATCACTAGGTATTACCTTTTGATACGAGGCCGCGTCGTGGCGACATCACTGAAAATCGATGAAGAGCTCAAAGGGCGGATCCAGCATCTGGCCGATCTGCGTCATCGATCGGCACATTGGATCATGTGCGAAGCGATCAAAGAGTACGTCGTTCGCGAAGAAGCACGCGAGAGCTTCAAGCAGGAAGCCGTTCGTGCCTGGGAAAGCTATAAGGCCAATGGCAGGCACTTGACTCTGGAAGAAGCCGACGCGTGGTTGGCGCAGTTGGAAGCAGGAAAGGATGCGGAGCTGCCTGAGTGCCACGAGTGATATGGACTCCCAGCGCCCTGGCTGATGTGCAGCGTCTCTATCGTTTTCTCGCGGTCAAAGATGGCCATGCTGCGCGGCGCGCGGTGCAAGCCATTCGCGCAACCGTAAAGATCCTGGCGCGTCAGCCTCAGATCGGCCGCCCTGTCGACGATATGGAGCACCCGTATCGCGAATGGCCCGTAGACTTTGGCGACAGCGGCTATGTGGTGCTTTACCGGTTGGACGGCGACATCGCAGCCATTCTGGCTGTAAGACATCAAAAGGACGCCGGTTACTGATCGGAGCGGTCCTGACGGAATCGCTACACCATCTGCGCGCCCGCATCCCGTCGCGCGTCAATAAAACGCCATTCTCAGCACCGGATTGACGCCGGATCGCGCCATGGCGCGGTTCCCGGCGATGGCACGCCGCTTGCTAAAACTCCCGTAGACCAGGCCGGCTCGGTGTGAGCCGGCATTCACATTTACGGGAGTTGAGGTCGTTCATGGCAAGCGCCGAAAGTGATCAGGAAGCAGTACCCGCCGTCGCCAAGAAAGGCGGCAGCCGCATGATGTTGATAGTGGGTGTCGTTGTGTTGCTGTTGCTGGGTGGCGGCGGCTACCTGTTCATGCAGTCGCGCACGGCCAAGGCCGGCGGCGCCGCTGCGGCGGCACAGACTGCGCCGAAAACGCCGGAAATTTACCTGCCGCTGGACCCTGCCTTCGTGGTCAATTTCCAGGACCAGGACTCCACGCGCTACCTGCAGGTGGGCGTCACCGTGATGACGCACGATCCCAATGCCGTGCAGGCGATGAAAGACAGTGATCCGGTGATTCGCAATGCGCTGGTCATGCTGTTTTCCAGCCAGACCTATGCGGGCTTGAGCGATACCGCGGGCAAGCAGAAGTTGCAGGCGCAGGCGCTGGATGCTGTGCGCAAGATCGTGGCCGACAAGACCGGCAAGTCGGATGTCGATGCCCTGTATTTCACCAGCTTCGTGATGCAATAACAGAGGCTTGCGATGAGCGACCTGCTTTCCCAGGAAGAAATCGACGCGCTGCTCAATGGCGTGGACGACGGCAAGATCGAAACCGAAAGCGATCAGCCGCCGCCGCCCGGCACGGTGCTCGATTTCGATTTCACCCAGCAGGACCGCATCGTGCGCGGTCGCCTGCCCACACTGGAAATGATCAACGACCGCTTTGCACGCTTCTTCCGCACCGCCATGTTCGGCGTGCTGCGCAAAACCTGCGAAGTGTCGGTGCTCGGCGTGAAAATGGTGAAGTTCAGCGAATACGTGCACGGGCTGGCCGTGCCCAGCAACCTCAACCTGATCAAGGTGAAGCCGCTGCGCGGCACCGCGCTCGCAGTGATGGAGCCGCGACTGGTGTTCACGGTGATCGACAACTTCTTCGGCGGCGACGGGCGCTACCACGCGCGCATCGAAGGTCGCGATTTCACGCCCACCGAAAACCGCGTGATCCAGATTCTTCTGGCCGAGGTTTTTGGCGCGATGAGCGAAGCCTGGGCGCCGGCCATGCAGGTGCAATTCGAATTTCTCAATTCGGAAATCAATCCGCAGTTCGCCAACATCGTCAGCCCGACCGAAACAGTGGTGGTATCGCGCTTCCACGTCGAACTCGACGGCGGTGGCGGCGAAATCCACCTGACCTTGCCTTACTCGATGGTCGAGCCGATCCGTACCGTGCTCGATGCCGGCGTGCAGAGCGATCGCATGGGCGAGCGCGACGAACGCTGGATCCATTGCCTGCACGACGAGGTGCTGGATGCCGAGGTCGAACTCAGCTCGCTGTTGCTGGAAACGCAGATCAACATCGGCGAATTCATCGGTCTGCGCGTCGGTGACGTGATTCCGGTCAATCTGCCCGACATCACCACCGTGTTTGCCGAAGACGTACCGGTATTCCGCGGCCATTACGGCCAGGCCAACGGCCGTTACGCGGTGCGCTACAAAGCCGCTGCCGGTCGCCGTCCGCCGCTTCCCTCCCTCGAATTCGCCCAAGAAAAAGTGCTATGAGCCAGAACACGAATCCCCTCACATCCGGCAACGGCGCATCGAAAAACGGCGAGAGCCGCATGGAGTTCGACACCTTGAACGATGGTGCGAGCGAAGGCGCCGACGTCAGCCTGGACATGATTCTCGACGTGCCGGTGACCCTTGCCATGGAAGTCGGCCGCACCCGCATCAGCATCCGCAACCTGCTGCAGCTCAACCAGGGCTCGGTGGTGGAACTGGACCGCGCCGCCGGCGAACCGCTGGACGTGTTCGTCAACGGTACGCTGGTTGCGCACGGTGAAGTGGTGGTCATCAACGAAAAGTTCGGTATCCGTCTCACCGACGTGATCAGCCCGGCCGAACGGGTGCGGAAACTGAGATGAGTGTCGTTGCAGCAATCCTGGCGCGCGCGCCTGCGGCGAGCGTGCCCGATGTCAACGTGACCGGCGAACTGATCCGGGTAGTGCTCAGCCTGGGTGCGATCGTGGCGTTGATTTTCGCCGCCGGCTGGTTGACCCGGCGCCTGCAGGCTCGCCAGTTCATTGGTGGCCGCCGCTTGCGCTGCGTGGAAAGCATGTCGATCAGTGCGCGCGAGCGCGTGCTGCTGATCGAGGCGGATGGCAAGCGTTTGCTGGTCGGTGTCGGTGCAGGCGGAGTACGCGCCCTGCACGTTTATGAAGGTAATGTTCCGGTCGAGGAAGTACAGGCGCCCGCCGCCGTACCGCCTTTCGCGGAGTTGTTGAGCCGCCTGGGGCGCAAGTCATGAAGAAGTGGTTTTACCGGTTTGTTGCGTTATTGCTGCTTTCGCTGGTGTCCTTGGGAGTGCAGGCCGCAACCACCACGACGACCAGCACCGCTTCCCCCACGGTAGCACCGATCGCTCCCATCGCACCCATCAGCTCATCGGCCGGCATTCCCGTGCTGACTGTGCAGAACGCGGGTGCGGGCCAGAACTGGAGCCTGTCGCTGCAAGTGGTAGCACTGATGACCGTGCTCACCATGTTGCCGGCAGTGCTGCTGATGATGACGTCGTTTACGCGCATCATTATCGTGCTGAGCTTTCTGCGCCAAGCGCTGGCGACGCAGTCCACGCCGCCCAACCAGGTACTGCTGGGGTTGGCGCTGTTTCTCACCATGTTCGTGATGTCGCCGGTTATCAACAAGGCCTACCAGGACGGCGTCAAGCCGTACATGGATCATCAGATCAGCGCGGAACAGGCGCTGCCCGCCGCCGCTGCGCCGTTCAAGCATTTCATGCTGGACCAGACGCGCGATTCGGATTTGCAGCTGTTCACGCATCTGGCCAAGGAACAACCCTACGCCAGCAAGGATGACGTGCCGTTCCGCGTAGCCATGCCGGCGTTCGTCACCAGCGAGCTGAAAACCGCGTTCCAGATGGGCTTCCTGCTGTTCATTCCGTTCCTGGTGATCGACGTGGTGGTGGCGAGCGTGCTGATGTCGATGGGCATGGCGATGGTGTCGCCGTCGATCATCTCGCTGCCATTCAAGATCATGTTGTTCGTCATGGTGGACGGCTGGTCGTTGCTGATCGGCACGCTGGCGGGGAGTTTCTACACGTGACGCCGGAATGGGTTATCAACTTCGGCCAGCACGCCTTGTACGTGGCCATGCTGGTCGCCGCGCCGCTGTTGCTCACGGCTTTGCTGGTGGGCTTGCTGGTGGGCATCATCCAGGCTGCCACGCAGATTCACGAGATGACGCTGAGCTTCATTCCCAAGCTGCTGGCCATGGCCGCGGTGGGTCTGGTGCTGGGTCCGTGGATGTTGCACACACTGGTGCAATTTACGCACGACATCATCGTCGGCTTGCCCGGTGCGGTGAAATGACCATCGAGATGTCGACGTTGATCACCTGGTTGTCCGGCTTGCTCTGGGCACTGGGGCGCGTCGGCGGCTTTTGCATGATCGCGCCGATCTTCAATGCGACGGTCATGCCTGCACGCATACGCGTGGCGGTGATCGTGGTGCTGACCTTGGTGTTGGCGCCGCTGGCGCCGACCCAGCTCGATCTTTTCAGCGGCATCGGCGTGGCCACCATGGTCACGCAAGTGCTGATCGGCGGCAGCATCGGCTTTGTCCTGCAGTTGGTTTTCCAGGCCGTTTCGTATGGCGGCGCACTGATCGGGCAAAGCATGGGCCTGGGTTTCGCCGAAATGGTCAGCCCGACCAACAACACCTCTTCGCCGGTGCTCGGCCAATTTTACCTGGTGATGGTCAGCTTGCTGTTTCTGGCGATGGATGGCCATTTGCAGGTTATCTCCCTGCTCGCCGACAGTTTCCGCAGCCTGCCGCCGAATGCCATGGGCCTGGATGAAAGGTCGCTGTGGGCGGTGGTGATGGCCGGCGGCGATCTGTTTTCCGGTGCGCTGCGCGTGGCCTTGCCGGCGATGACGGCACTGTTGCTGGTGAATATCGGCTTCGCCGCCACCAGCCGCGCGTCGCCGTCGATGAATCTGTTCGCGGTGGGTTTCCCCATCAGCATCTGCATGGGCTTTATCGCGCTGTGGCTGGCCATGCGCGGACTGGCCAGCGCTTACGGCTCGCTGCAATCGGTGGCCTGGACCCTGATGCAGCATTTGGCGGGGCTTTGATCAGCCATGGCCGATACCGAAAACGAAGACCGCACCGAACGAGCGTCGGAAAAACGCCTGCAGGAAGCCCGCGAGAAAGGCGAGGTTCCCCGATCGCGTGACTTGTCCGGCGCCATGGTCGTGCTCGCCGGCATCAGCATGCTGCTGTCCGGCGGTGCCGACATGTATGCACACGTGCGCCGCATTTACGGCCTCGGTCTGGGTTATTCGCGCGAGGCCTTGTTCAGCGATCACTTGATGGGGCGCGTGTTCCACCTGGTCGCCGGCGAAATGCTTTCGTTGCTGATGCCGATATTCGGCGCGACGCTGCTGGCCGCGGTGGGCTCGTCGGTGTTGATCGGCGGGCTCAATTTCAGCTCGGAAGCGCTGATACCCAAGTTCGAGCGCCTCGACCCGATCGCCGGCCTCGGCCGGCTGTTTGCCTTGAACGGCTTGATCGAGCTGGGCAAGTCGTTGCTCAAGGTGCTGTTTATCGGCTGTGCGCTGGTGCTGTTGTTGCGCCACGACGAGGCCGCGGTGATGGCGACCGGCAACGGAGCGATCGGCGCGGGTGTGGGCGAAGCGCTGACGCTGGTGGCGCACGCCGGCCTGATCTTCGCCGTGGTGCTTGGTGTGATCGGCGGCATTGACGCGGCCTGGCAACGCTTCGATTTCGAGCGCAAGCACCGCATGTCCAAGCAGGAAGTGAAGGACGAGCACAAAGACACCGAAGGCAATCCGCAGCTGAAAGGCCGCATTCGCCAGATGCAGCACCAGATGGCGCGTCGGCGCATGATCCAGGAAGTGCCCAAGGCCGACGTGGTGGTGGTCAACCCGACCCACTTCGCCGTGGCCTTGCGTTACGACGATGCCCGCATGCGCGCCCCGCGCGTGGTGGCCAAGGGCGTCGACGTCATGGCGCAGCAGATCCGCCTGGTTGCCGACGCGCATCGCATTCCGCTGGTGGAGGCGCCGCCGCTGGCGCGTGCGCTTTACGCCACCACCGAGCTCGGCCACGAAATTCCGGCGGCGCTGTACGTGGCGGTCGCGCAAATTCTTGCGTACGTCTATCAATTGAAACAGGCCGTCAAAAATGGCGGTCCTGCGCCAACGGTACCCAAGCCGGATGTCGACCCGGAGTTGCAGGGCCGCTACCGCCAGCCCTGATTGACGGCCTCGCCGTCGAAAAAAGGCTCAATTCGTCGAGTATCCGGCACCTGTCGCGATTCCGGCACGCAAAGTGCTTGGTAGGGGTGGAGCGGGTTTGGCGCGTGCGAAATCCGACACCTTGGCGAGGGCTTGCATGCCCTCGCCGCCGACCCCGATTCCCCTCAAGGTTTCATTCGTGGCCACAGCAAGCGTGTTAGATACCTTCAAGCAAGCCACCCGGCGCGGAGCCGGTGCGCCGATCGTGATGTTGGCGATGCTGGCGATGCTGATGTTGCCGTTGCCGCCGTTCGTGCTGGACATTCTCTTCAGCTTCAACATCGCGTTGTCGCTGGTGATTCTGCTGGCGGTGGTCTACGTGCTGCGGCCGCTGGAATTCGCCGCGTTTCCCACCGTGGTGCTGCTGGGCACGCTGTTGCGACTGGCACTCAACATCGCCTCCAGCCGGGTGATCCTGCTGCACGGCCACGACGGCGCGGGCGCGGCCGGCAAGGTGATCGAAGCTTTCGGCGAATTCGTCATCGGCGGCAATTTCGCGGTGGGCCTAGTGGTGTTCGCCATCCTCACCATCATCAACTTCGTGGTGGTTACCAAGGGTGCCACGCGCGTGTCGGAAGTGACCGCGCGCTTCACCCTGGATTCGATGCCCGGCAAACAGATGGCGATCGACGCCGATCTCAACGCCGGCCTGCTGACGCAGGAACAGGCGCGCGAGCGCCGCCAGGAAGTGCGCGAAGAAGCGGACTTCTACGGTTCGATGGACGGTGCGTCGAAATTCGTGCGCGGCGACGCCACCGCGGGCATCCTGATTCTGTTCATCAACATCGTCGGCGGCTTCTTCGTCGGCATGTTGCAGCACGGCCTGTCGGCGGCCGAAGCGGCACGTACCTACACGCTGCTGACCATCGGCGACGGCCTCGTCGCGCAGGTGCCGGGGTTGATGCTGTCGATTGCTACCGCGGTGATCGTCACGCGCGTGTCCAAGGCGCAGGACATGGGCAAGCACGTGATGGGGCAGGTGTTCGCCCAGCCGCGTGCGCTGGCGGTGGCCGGCGTGGTGCTGTTCGTGATGGGCCTGGTGCCGGGCATGCCAAACATCGCCTTCCTGATGCTGGCGGCGGTATGCGGCGGTGCGGCCTACCTGATGATCCGCCGCGAGCAGGAAACCAAGGAGCGCCTGGCCGCTGCGTCGGCCGAAGCCCTGCCCGCACCCGCCTCGGCGGAAAAACTGGAACTGGGCTGGGAAGACGTCGCCAGTGTCGATCCGGTCGGGCTGGAAGTGGGTTATCGCCTGATTCCGCTGGTCGACAAGAACCAGGGCGGCGAGTTGATGGCGCGGATCAAGTCGGTGCGCCGCAAGTTGTCGCAGGAACTGGGTTTCCTGGTAGCCGCGGTACACATCCGCGACAACCTCGACCTGGGTCCCAACACCTACCGCATCTCGCTGATGGGTGTGCCCATGGGCGAGGCGGAAGTGTTTACCGAGCGCCATCTGGCGATCAATCCCGGCCGCGTGCACGGCACGCTGCAAGGCGTGGCCACGCGCGATCCGGCATTCGGGCTGGAAGCGGTGTGGATCGAATCGAGCCAGCGCGATCACGCGCAAGGGCTGGGCTACACGGTGGTCGATCCGGCCACGGTGATCGCCACGCATCTGTCGCACATCCTGCAGAACCACGCCCACGAGCTGCTGGGCCACCAGGACGTTCAGCAGTTGCTGGATCGGCTGGCGCAGAGCGCGCCCAAGCTGGTGGAAGACCTGGTGCCCAAGCGCCTGTCGCTGGGCGTGGTGGTGAAAGTGCTGCAAAACCTGCTCGCCGAGCAGGTGCCGATCCGCAACATGCGCAGCATTGTCGAGTCTTTGGCGGAGCATGCCGGCCAGAGTCAGGATCCCGGCGCCCTCACTGCCTACGTGCGCGTGGCGCTGGGCCGCCAGATCGTCCAGGAAATCGCTGGTTTGGGCACCGAGATCCCGGTGCTGACCTTGGCACCGGAGTTGGAACAGATCTTGCTCGGATCACTTTCGAGCAGTGGTGCAGCGGGTGCGGCGGTCGAGCCGGGGCTTGCGGACCGCTTGCAGCAGAGCGTGGCGGAAGCCGCGCGGCGGCAAGAGGCCAGCGGCGAACCGGCGGTGATGTTGGTGCAACCGCAACTGCGTCCGTGGCTGGCGCGCTTTACCCGCCACGTGGCGCAAAACCTGCACGTGCTGGCTTACAACGAAGTACCGGATAACCGTCGCGTGCGATTGGTGCAGGCGATAGGGCGATAGCCCTCCCGGGCCTCCTCGAATACGAACAGTGATTGGGCAATGCAAGCGGAATTGGTTGAAACGGTAACGAGCGAACTATGAGCAGACAGGCAACGACATCGATATTGCAAACCGCACTCGCTTCGTTCGAACGGAAGCAGCGCGAATCCAAGCGGGCAAGCGCCTGCTTCGATGTCTTTCCCTCGAAAGCCGGCATCGAGTTCTGCGCCGTTCCCAACGGCAATATCGGTTCCCGCGAGCGCGGGAACGACGGCCGCGGCAAATCGCGCGCGTGCCGCAGGGGCGCGAAAGCGGAGATGCACTCATGAAGATCAAACGGTTCCTGGCACCCGACATGCGCCAGGCTATGCGCGACGTACGTGCGGAGCAGGGTGCCGATGCGGTGATCCTTTCCACGCGTCGCCTGGAAGACGGCATCGAGATCATCGCGGCGGTCGATTACGACGAAACGCTGATGCGCGAAGCCGTGCGCCAGAATGCTCCGGCACCTGAAGCGGTGAAGCCGCCGGTGAAGGAAGCGGCCAAAGAG
This sequence comes from Dyella mobilis, assembly GCF_016904945.1. Classification (GTDB taxonomy): domain Bacteria; phylum Pseudomonadota; class Gammaproteobacteria; order Xanthomonadales; family Rhodanobacteraceae; genus Dyella_B; species Dyella_B mobilis. The sequence goes on along the minus strand of NZ_JADIKF010000030.1, from coordinate 9,054 downwards.
GCCGTGAAGGAAACGGCCAAGGAACGCGCGAAGGAAACCGTGAAGCAAGCAGCGAAAGAGCCGGCCAAGGAAGTGCGTGCTGCCACGCCGCCCCCACCGCCTCCGCCGCCGATGCAGGTTCCGCCGAGCGAGGTCGCCGCCTTGCAGCCGATCGTCGAGCAGAGCGTGCTGGAAACCGCACGCATGCGTACCGAACTCGGCGGCTTGCGCCAATTGCTCGAGCAGCAGCTTTCCAGCCTGGCCTGGAACGACATGGAGCGCCGCAGCCCGATGCGCGCCCGCGTGCTGCGCGACATGTCGCGCCTGGGCATCGATACCGACGTTGCACGCCAGTTGATCGATGGCCTGCCCGAAGAACTGAATGCCGATCAGGCGCGTTACCTGCCGCTGGGCCTGCTCAGCCGCAGCCTGAAAGTCAGCGGTCGCCGCCTGGCCGACAGCAGCGGCGTCACGGCGCTGGTCGGACCGACCGGTGTGGGCAAGACCACCACGATCGCCAAGCTCGCTGCGTGCGCGGTGATGAATCACGGCCCGGCCAAAGTCGCGCTGGTCAGCACCGATCACTACCGCATCGGCGCCGCTGCGCAGCTCGAACACTACGGCCGGTTGCTCGGCGTGCGGGTCTACCCCGCCTACGACGCCGCCGGTCTTGCGCAGACGCTGAATCTGCTGCGCGAACACCACACCGTGCTGGTCGATACCGCCGGCGTATCCGGCACCGACCCGCGCCTGCAACAGCAGATGGAAGTGCTGCGCGATGCCGGCATGCAGGGTGGCAACAAATTGCGCGCCTGCTTGGTGCTGGCTGCGAATGCGCAGGCTTCCGCCCTGGATGAATCGGTGCGCGCCTATCTGCCGCTACAGCCCAGCGCATGCATTGCCACCAAGCTCGACGAAGCGCCGAGCCTGGGCGGATTGCTTTCGGTGCTGATCCGCCATCGCCTGGCGCTCGATTGCACCACCGACGGCCAACGCGTGCCGGAAGACATCAGCGCAGCCGACGCGCGCACGCTGGTGTGCCGCGCCGCGCAGTCGCAAAAACGCCTTGGCCCCGGGGTCGAGGACATGGATATGGCCGACCGCTTCGGTATGGCGGTGGCTGGGCTATGAACTCAGGCTCACGTGAGGCATTGCAAGTGAATCAAGCAGCCGGCTTACAGAATCTTTTTTCCGCGGCACAGGCATCGCATCGGGAGGAACTGCCGATCTTTCATCAGGCGGCCAATCTTCGCCCGATGGTGCAGCACCGCCGCACCACGCGCACGATTGCAGTCGCCGGCGGCAAGGGCGGGGTGGGCAAGACCACCGTCGCAGTGAACCTGGCGATGACCATGGCCATGGCCGGCCGCAACGTGATGTTGCTGGACGCCGACATGGGCGTGGCCAACATCGACGTGCAGCTGGGCCTCAATCCGACGCGTCATCTTGGCCACATGCTCGAAGGCCAGTGCACGCTGCAGGATCTGATCATCCCGGCGGCACATGGGCTGAAGGTGATTCCCGGCGGTTCGGGCGTGCGCCGGCTGGCCAAGATGGGCAACGGGGAACACGCGGCGGTGATCCGCGCTTTCGACGACCTGATCCAGCCGCCGGAATTCCTGATTGTGGATACGGCCGCCGGCGTCGCCGACAACGTGGCGATGTTCGCCGCGGCGGCCGACGACGTATTGATCGTGGTCTGCGACGAGCTGGCTTCGCTGACCGATGCCTACGCATTGATCAAGATCCTGGCTCACGACTTCGGCGTACGTCGCTTCCGCATCGTCGCCAACATGGTGCGGCAGGCCGCCGACGCCAGAAAACTGTACGAAAAGATGGCCCGGGTATGTGGACGCTTCCTCGACGTGGCGCTGGACTACATGGGCATGTTGCCGCACGACGAATGGCTGCGTCAGGCCATTCGCCGGCAGGGCGCGGTGGTCGATCTGTGGCCATCCAGCCGTGCGGCGGTGGGATTCAAGCAATTGGCGGGTGCGGTCGATACATGGGGTGAACCCGCGTACCCGGACCTCGGACGTATTGCCTTTTTCAGCGGCCAGAACGTGCCGGCTGCGGGGTGGTGAAATGAATGTGGCTTCGGAATATCTGCAGCTGCAACGCGAAGATGCGGATCAATTGGTGCGCAAGCATGCGCCGCTGGTGCGGCGGATTGCCTACCACCTGATGGGGCGGTTGCCGCCGAGCGTTGACGTAGGAGATTTGGTGCAGGCAGGCATGATCGGTTTGCTGGAGGCGGCGCGAAACTTTACGACCGACCGCGCGGCCAGCTTCGAAACGTATGCGGGCATCCGCATACGTGGCGCCATGCTGGACGAATTGCGCCGTACCGACTGGACCCCGCGTTCGGTGCACCGCAAGGTGCGCGAAGTTGCCGAAGTGGTGCGCCAGATCGAAAACGAGACCGGCGCCGACGCGGAAAGCGCTGAGGTGATGAAGCGGCTGGGCATCAGCGCCGAGGAATACCACCAGGTGCTTGCCGACGCGACCAGTGCGCGCCTGCTCAGCCTTACCGCGCCGGACGACGGCGACGGCGGCGAAGGCAGTCCGCTGGACGTGGCCGACAACGACAGCCTTGGCCCGCAGGACAGCATCGAGCAGGACGGCCTGCGCGAGGCCCTGGCCGAAGCGATAAGCACCCTGCCCAAGCGCGAACAATTGGTGATGTCCCTGTACTACGAGCAGGAATTGAACCTGAAGGAAATCGGACTGGTGCTTGGCGTGACCGAATCGCGCGTCTGCCAGATCCACGGTCAGGCATTGGTAAGACTGCGTGCACGCATGGGCGATTGGCGCGGTTAGCGAAGGTTGACTCCCCCTCCCTATCGTTTTTGCGTTTTGGAGAAATTCGTTTGGACAAGAACATGAAAATCCTGGTGGTAGACGACTTCTCCACCATGCGGCGAATCGTCCGCAACCTGTTGGTCGAACTGGGCTTCAGCAATCCGCTGATCCAGGAAGCCGACGACGGCAACGCCGCGATGACGATGTTGAAGACCAACCCCTTCGACATGGTCGTCACCGACTGGAACATGCCCAACATGACCGGCATCGAGCTGCTGCAGGCGATCCGCGCCGAGCCCAAGCTCAAAGGCATGCCGGTGCTGATGGTCACCGCCGAAAACAACCGCGAACAAATCATTGCCGCTGCCCAGGCCGGCGTGAACGGATACATCGTCAAGCCCTTCACGGCGGTCACGCTGAAAGAAAAGCTGGACAAGATCTTTGAGCGCCTGGCCGCCAGTGGAGCATCCGCATGACCGCACCCATGACCGCCGTAGTGGGCGAGAGCCTGCCCCCCGAAGTACTCGATCTGCTCAACAGCGCCGACGGTACCGCGTTCGAACAAGCCTTGGACGTCATGGTGCGCCAGCGCGAGCAGCATCTGTTCCGTGCACTGGGCGTGCTGGCGCGCGACCTGCACGGCGCGGTATGCCGCCTGGGCGGCGACCTGGCCAATGAAGGCGTGCCCGAAAGCATGACCGACGCACGCAACTACCTGGCCGAAGTGCTGGACATGAGTTCGCAGGCCGCGCATCGCAGCCTGGACTTCGTCGACCGCATGCGCCCGGAAGCCGAGGCCCTGTCGTCCAACGCGCGTACCGTGCTCGGTAATGGCGGCAACGAATCGGATCCGGTCGCCGTATTGGCGCGCCAGGCACAGGTGTTTGCCAACGCTTGTGCCGAAGGCCTCAACGACATGGTGCTGGTGCAGTCCTGGCAGGACCTGGCCGGCCAGCGCGTAAAGAAAGTGGTCGGCTTCATCGAAAGCGTCGAATCGTCGCTGCTGGAACTGGTACGCCTCACCGGCGCGCTCGCCGGACGCGAAGCGCCGGTAGAAGTGGCGAAGGTGTCGAGCCAGGACGAAGTGGATCGCTTGTTGAGCGAGTTCGGGTTCTGACAATGCGGATGGCCGGTCGCCCACCCCACCTTGCTTGGCCGTCATCCCAGCAAAAACTGGGATCCAGTGCCTTGCACGCTGGAAACACCCCGAGTCCCGGCTTTCGCCGGGATGAGGGCAGGGTGGGCACGAGCACGACTGCAAAGAAACACCGCGTGGCGAAAGGCACTTATTGATGGATGCGAACCTGGACAGCGAGCTGCGTGACGATTTCCTGGTCGAGGCCGGGGAGTTGGTGCAGCGGCTGGGCGAACAGCTGGTAGAGCTGGAAGCCTCGCCGCTCGACCGCGAGCTGCTCAACGCGGTATTCCGCGTCTTTCACACGGTGAAGGGCGGCGCGGGCTTCCTCGGCATCGAGCCGATGGTGCAGCTGTGCCACAACGCCGAAGAGCTGCTCAACGACGCACGCAATGGCCGATTGGTACTCAATGCAGCGCACATGGATGCGTTGCTGGAAGCGCTGGATCTGCTCAATGTGATGATGGCAGCGCTGGCCAATGGCGAACCGATGGCGCCGCCGCCGCAAGCCTTGCTGGAACGCCTCAAGCCGGCGGTGGAAGCGGTTGCGGCGGCTGAATCGGCCAAGCCGGCGCGCGCTGCCGATCCGATCGAAGCGGAATTCGAAGCCTTGCTCGATACCTTGTACGGGCAGGGCGGATCTCCCGGTGCGCCGACGCACAGCTCCAAGGAAATCAGCGACGACGAGTTCGAAAACCTGCTCGACACGTTGCACGGCAAGGGTTCGTCGCCTGGTGCGGCCAAGCCCGTAGCGGCCGAAAAGACCGATATCAGCGACGACGAATTCGAAGCCTTGCTGGACAACCTGCATGGCAAGGGTTCCGCACCCGGCCAACCGGTTGCCGCTTCGCCGGCACCCGCTCCGGTACCCGCACCTGCGGCGACGCCGGCGCGTGCGCCTGCCGTGGCGAAACCCGCACAAGCCGAAAACACCGTGCGCGTGGATACCGCGCGACTGGATACGCTGGTCAGCCGCGCCGGCGAACTGGTGCTGCTGCGCAATCGCCTGCTGAGCCTGGCGTCGCGCAGCGAGAACGAATCGCTGACCGCGATGGCGGGCGACCTGGACCGCGTTTCCGACGATCTGCAGACGGCCGTGCTGGGCATGCGCATGCAGCCCGTAGGTCGCCTGTTCCAGCGTTTTCCGCGCATCGTGCGCGACTTGGCGCGCCAGCTCGGCAAAGACATCGAGCTGATTACCGAAGGTGAAGACACCGATCTGGACCGCAGCCTGGTCGAAGCCCTGGCCGATCCGCTGATCCATTTGCTGCGCAACGCCGTCGACCACGGCCTGGAAGATCCCGCCGGACGCCAACGCGCCGGCAAGCAAGCCAAGGGCAAGGTGACGTTGTCGGCCAGCCAGCGCGGCGAACGCATCGTGATTTCCGTGAGCGACGATGGTCGCGGCATGGATCCGGACGTATTGCGCCGCAAGGCGGTCGAAAAAGGCGTGATCGACGACAATCAGGCGGCGCGCCTGTCCGAAGTCGAATGCTATGAATTGATCTTCCGTCCGGGCTTCAGCACAGCCGCGCAGATCTCCGATATTTCCGGCCGCGGCGTCGGCATGGACGTGGTGAAAACCCGCGTCGCCGAACTCGGCGGCACCTTGCAGGTGCACTCGCGGCTGGGTCACGGCAGCACGCTGGAACTCACCGTGCCGCTGACCTTGGCGATTCTGCGCGTGCTGATGGTGCGCGTGAGCGATCGCCTGTTCGCAATGCCCTTGAGCAATGTCAGCGAAGTGTTCGAACTCAACCCGCAACACGATCACGTGCTGGACGGTCGGCGCGTTGCCGCGCATCGCGGCCGCGCACTGGTGCTGGGCAACCTTGGCGACTGGGCCGGCGTGAACGCCGCGGACGGCCGCCACGTGGTGGTGCTGCACGTCGGTCACGTGCACCTGGGCTGTCTGGTGGACGAAGTGATCGGCCGCGAAGACGTGATGGTCAAGCCGCTGGGCCCGCTGTTTGAAGGCGTGCCGGGCGTGGCCGGCGCCACGGTCACCGGCGACGGGCGTCTCGCGCTCGTGCTGGACCTGGCGGCATTGTCGAAGGAAGGCGGCAGCTTGCTGCCGGCTTTGAAGGTGTCCGCATGATCCGGTACTCGGGCCGCGTTGCTTTATTTACCGTCTCCCCGGAAGGGAGTGCGAGCCGCGGGCAAGGTGGTGCGAAATGGACCCCTTAAGCATCGCCGGCACCATTCTCGCCTTCGCGGTGCTGATCGTCGGCGCGATCCTCAAGGGCACCGACGTTTCGGCGCTGTGGAATCCGGCTGCGTTCGTGATCGTGTTCATCGGCACCATCGCCGCCTTGATGTTGCATACGCAAGGCAAAGTGCTCAAGCGCGCGGCAGGCATGTTGAAAATGGTCTACAAGCCGCCGGAACTGCATCCGTCCGACTTGATCAGCCGCGTGGTCGGCTGGAGTGAAATTTCGCGCCGTCAGGGCCTGCTTGGCCTGGAGCCGCACATCGATGCGGAAGACGATCCGCTGGTGAAAAAGGGCCTGCAACTGCTGGTCGATGGCAGCGAGCCCGAAGCGATCCGCAGCGTACTGGAACTGGAAGTGGAGACGCGCGAACAGGCTGATCTGCATGCCGCCAAGGTGTACGAACAGGGCGGCGTGTATTCGCCGACCATGGGCATCATCGGCGCGGTGCTTGGCTTGATGGCGGTGATGCGCGACCTTACCGATCCGGCCAAGCTGGGTCACGGCATTGCCGCCGCGTTCGTCGCGACGATCTACGGCATCAGCCTGGCCAATCTCCTGCTGCTGCCGATCGGCGCGCGCCTGAAGTCGCTGATCAACAAGCAGACGCAGGTGCGGGAAATCCTGATCGAAGGCCTGATCTCCATCGCGCAAGGCGACAACCCGCGCCAGATCGAGAGCAAGCTGCAGGGCTACCTGATATGAGCAGGCGCCGCCGGCACAAACACGAAGAGCACGCCAACCACGAAGCTTGGGTGATCCCGTACGCGGATCTGCTCACCCTGCTCCTGGCTTTGTTCGTGGTGCTGTACGCGATGTCCAGCGTCAACACCACCAAGTACCGCGCCCTGGCGCAGGCGATCTCGTCGGCCTTCAATGGTTCGCGTGCGGTGATCCAGCCGGTAACGCCGAGCGCCCCGTCCAGTACGCCGGTGCCGACCACCAAGCCGGCCCCGATTCCGCGCTCGCCACTCGCTCAGATGCTGCTGCCGAGGCTGACCCAGCACATCGACACACCCAATAGCACGCCGGGTACGCCGACCGACCAGAACAAGACCAAGCAGAGCGAAGAACAGCAGAATCTCGATCGCATCCGCAACGAAGTGGAACGCGCGCTGCAGCCGCTGATCGACAAGAACCTGGTGTCGGTGCGGCGCACGCCGAACTGGCTGGAAATCGAAATTCGCACCGACATCCTGTTTCCCAGCGGCGTAGCCACCTTGTCGCCGACCGCCAACCAGGTGCTGACCAGCCTGGGCGACATCCTGGCGCCCTTCGCCAATCCTTTGCGCGTGGAGGGCTACACCGACGACGTGCCGATCGACACCGCGGTCTATCCGTCGAACTGGGAACTGTCTGCCGCACGTGCCGCCAGCGTAGCGCGCCTGTTCGCCCAGCACGGCGTGGAACCGGAACGCCTCGGCATCGTCGGCTGGGGCCAGTATCGGCCCGCCGCCGACAACGACAGCGTGGATGGCCGTAACAAGAACCGCCGCGTGCTGGTGGTGGTATTGAGCGACAAGGCTGCGCCACGGCGCTTCTACACCAACAGCGGCGACATCAATCAGACGGCGGATTCCGATGACGGCTCCAGCGACAACGGTCAGGCCGTTGCCTCGTCGCCGCCCGCGAACAGTGCGCAAACGGCGGAGTTCGTAGCGCTGCCGCCAGTGGTGCAGGTGCCGGCGGCGAGCAGTCAGCCGTCGGCCACGCCGGCACCGTCCGCTGCACTGCCTGCACCTCAAGTGATCACGCCGATCGCCACCATCGTCACCACGCCGGCTATTGCAGCGCCGCCGGCCACGTCCGACAGCAAGGGATAACGCTCGCTCATGAGTTCCGTGCCGAACATCGAGAAGATCGCCAAAGAACCGTGGCTGTCGTTTCAGCTGGATGGCCAGCATTATGCCGTGCTGCTCAGCCAGGTCAGCGAAGTCATCCGCGACTACGTGCCCACGCCGGTACCTGGTGCGGCCTCCGATCTGCTCGGCATCTGCCATCTGCGCGGCAATATCGTGCCGGTGATGGACGGTCGCCGTCGCATGGGTTTCCAGCAGGCTTCCGCCGGCGATGCGTCGCCCGTGCGCATCGTGGTGTTTGCACACGACGCTCACCGCGTGGGCTTGCGCGTGGATGCGGTGGGCGAACTGCTGCAACCGAAAGTTGAATTGATCCAGCCGCCGCCGGCACGCTCCGGCCGCGTGGATGATCCGGTGCAGGCGGTGATCGGCTGGCAAGGCGGCTTCGTCGCCTTGCTCGACGTGGCGCGTTTGTGCCGACTGCACAAGGAAATGAAAGATGTGGCTTGAGGTTGCAGTGATCGTGCTGGCGGTATTGCAGGCGATTGCGATCGTCCTGCTCTGGCAGCAAGGGCTTCGCCTGAAGCGCGCGCTGGCCGGCAAGGAGACAGAGGCTGGCGGCGTGCCGGCCTTGATGATGGTCAACGCGCTGAACAAGATCGATCATCGCCTGAGCTTGCTGGAGACACGCGCCCCGCAGGCGGATGCACCGGTCAAGCGTTCGCTCGAAGTACCGGCGGTGCAGATGACGTCGCTGCGCACGACCCATCACCACGCGTCGTCCAGCAACTACGAGCTTGCCCAGCACCTGGCGCGCGAAGGCGGCGACCTGGAGCAATTGATGGAACGCTGCGGTCTGTCGCGCAACGAAGCGGAGCTGGTGCTGCGTCTTTACGCCAAGCGCGCCTGAGTCGCCGTTTCGTAATTTTGTAGCTTGGGTTAGCGCAGCGTAACCCAACACCTCTTCGCATAACTCCCAAATTGTTGGGTTACGCTTCTGTACGGACTGGGGACATGGGTAACAGGTGTTCGGAGACATGGGTAACACCTAGTCTCACGGGATGTCGACTCTTGGGAGTGCGTCATGCCGTGGAAGGAGAAGACCCTCATGTCCTGTCGCCACGAGTTC
>NZ_JADIKF010000020.1 GCF_016904945.1 Dyella mobilis | reverse complement strand
GTCGCTTACGTCACTACCTCAGCGCACGACGATGCGCTAGCGGCCTCGCTACGCACCTATCTGGGCGCACGCCTGCCCGATTACATGGTGCCCTCGGCCTTCGTGCAACTGGAGGCCTTGCCGCTCACCCCCAACGGCAAGCTCGATCGCAAGGCTTTGCCTGCGCCTGATGGCGAGGCCTATGCACGGCACACCTATGAAGCACCGCAAGGCGAGATCGAGCAGACCTTGGCGGCACTCTGGGAAGAGTTGCTCAGTGTCGAACGCGTTGGCCGACACGACAACTTCTTCGAACTGGGCGGCCACTCGCTGTTGGCCGTGCGCCTGCTGAGCCGGTTGCCCGCGGCCCTGGGTGCGAGCCTGCCGTTGGCGCAGTTGTTTGCGCATCCGACGATCAGTGCGTTGGCCGCAGCGGTCGCTGCAACGCGCAATGCAGGCCCCAGCGAGCTACCGGCGATGCAGCCGGTTTCCCGCGAAGGTGCCTTGCCGTTGTCCTTTGCGCAGCAGCGTCTGTGGTTCCTGGCGCAACTGGACGGCGTGAGCGCGACGTACCACATCCCGATGGCACTGCACCTGCACGGCGCGCTGGATGTGCCGGCGTGGCAACGCAGCCTGGATGCGTTGTTTGCCCGCCACGA
>NZ_JADIKF010000018.1 GCF_016904945.1 Dyella mobilis | reverse complement strand
GCCCAGCGGCACCGGCTGTCCCTGCGCATCGAGCAGATACAGACGCAAATCCGGGATGCGCTCGCCGATGGGACTGACCGCGGCCGCCGTATCGGCCTGACGCAGCACCCGATAGGTGACGTGCACGGTCGTCTCGGTAATGCCGTACATGTTGATGAGCTGCGGCGATTGATCCGAATGCGTGGCATACCAGGCCTTGAGCACGGACGGTTCCAGCGCCTCGCCGCCGAAGATCACGTAGCGCAACGCGTCGCGTGGCGCGTCGTGCGCCTGCGCATCGATCAGAGTGCGGAACGCGCTGGGCGTCTGGTTGAGCACCGTCACGCGTTGCGCGCACAGCAAGGCATAAAAATCCTGCGCCGAGCGTGCGACGTGATGCGGCACGATGACCAGGCGCCCGCCGTAATGCAGTGCGCCCCACAGCTCCCAGACCGAGAAATCGAAGCCGAAGGAATGGAACAGGCACCACGTATCGTGCGCGTTGAACCCGAACCAGGCCTCGGTGGCCCAGAACAGGCGCATCACCTGGGCGTGCTCCACCATGACGCCCTTGGGCGTACCGGTGGAGCCAGAGGTATAGATCACATAGGCCAGATGGTGCGCAGCTAGATCCTGACGATCGGGATTGCGC
>NZ_JADIKF010000021.1 GCF_016904945.1 Dyella mobilis | reverse complement strand
CATGGCAAAGGGTAAATTCGAACGCACCAAGCCGCACGTGAACGTGGGCACGATTGGTCACGTGGATCACGGCAAGACGACGCTGACGGCGGCGCTGACGAAGGTCGGTGCAGAGCGTTTTGGTGGTGAATTCAAGGCGTACGACGCGATCGACGCAGCGCCGGAAGAGAAGGCGCGCGGCATCACGATCTCGACGGCGCACGTGGAATACGAATCGCCGAACCGCCACTACGCACACGTGGACTGCCCGGGCCACGCCGACTACGTGAAGAACATGATCACGGGTGCGGCGCAGATGGACGGCGCGATCCTGGTGTGCTCGGCCGCTGACGGCCCGATGCCGCAGACGCGCGAACACATCCTGCTGTCGCGCCAGGTGGGCGTGCCGTACATTGTCGTGTTCCTGAACAAGGCCGACATGGTGGACGACGCCGAGCTGCTGGAGCTGGTGGAGATGGAAGTGCGTGAACTTCTGTCCAAGTACGAATTCCCGGGCGACGACACCCCGATCGTTCATGGTTCGGCCAAGCTGGCGCTGGAAGGCGACCAGTCGGAAATCGGCGTGCCGGCGATCATCAAGCTGGTGGACGCGCTGGACAGCTACATTCCGGAGCCGGTGCGCGTGCTGGACAAGGCATTCCTGATGCCGGTGGAAGACGTGTTCTCGATCTCCGGCCGCGGTACGGTGGTGACCGGTCGCGTGGAGACGGGCATCATCAAGGTCGGTGACGAAATCGAAATCGTGGGCCTGAAGCCGACGGTGAAGACGACGGTGACCGGCGTTGAAATGTTCCGCAAGCTGCTGGATCAGGGTCAGGCGGGCGACAACGTGGGCCTGCTGTTGCGCGGCACGAAGCGTGAAGACGTGGAGCGCGGCCAGGTGCTGGCCAAGCCGGGTTCGATCACCCCGCACACCGAGTTCGAAGGCGAGATCTACGTGCTGTCGAAGGAAGAAGGTGGTCGTCACACCCCGTTCTTCAGCAACTACCGTCCGCAGTTCTACTTCCGCACCACCGACGTGACCGGCGCGATCAAGCTGCCGGAAGGCGTTGAAATGGTGATGCCGGGCGACAACGTGAAGATCTCGGTGACGCTGATTGCCCCGATCGCGATGAC
>NZ_JADIKF010000015.1 GCF_016904945.1 Dyella mobilis | reverse complement strand
ACGCACGAGGAGATGCATGCGCCGTTCGATCTGGCGCAGGGCCCGCTGATCCGTGCCCGGTTGATCCGGCTGGACGAGCAGGAGCACGTGTTTCTGCTCACCCAGCACCACATCGTCTCCGATGGGTGGTCGATCGGGGTGCTGGTGCGGGAGTTGAACGCGCTCTACGGTGCATTCGTGCAAGGGCAGGGGAATCCGCTGCCGGCGTTGACGATCCAGTATCCGGACTATGCCGCGTGGCAACGGCAGTGGCTGAGCGGAGAGCGGTTGCAGGCGCAGGCGGCGTATTGGCGCCAGAGGCTGACCGATGCGCCGGTGCGGCTGGAGCTGCCGACGGATCGGCCGCGTCCGGCCCAGCAATCGTTTGCCGGTGCGATGGTGCCGATCCGGGTGGATAGCGCGCTGACGGCGGGGCTGAAGCGATTGAGCCAGCAGCACGGCAGCACGTTGTTCATGACTGTGTTGGCGGCATGGGCGGCGGTGCTGTCACGGCTGTCGGGGCAGGAGGATCTGGTGATTGGCACACCGACGGCCAACCGGGGGCGTGCGGAGATCGAGCCGTTGATCGGGTTCTTCGTGAACACGCTGGCGTTGCGCATGGATCTGTCGCAGGCACCGAGCGTGGCCGAGCTGTTGGCC
>NZ_JADIKF010000017.1 GCF_016904945.1 Dyella mobilis | reverse complement strand
TATCGCGCCAGATCCCCAGTGCGGTACATCCGCGCATCGGGGTGCGGGCTGTACGGGTCCTCGAGAAAGCGCTCGGCCGTGAGATCCGGACGGTTTAAATAGCCACGCGCGACACCGGCTCCGCCGATGTACAGCTCGCCGGCAACGCCGCGCGGCACTGGTTGCAAGGTTCCATCAAGCAAGTACAGGCGCACATTGGCAAGCGGGCGACCGATATGCGGTACCGTCTGCCCGGCAATACGCGTGATCGTCGCATCGACGGTGCACTCCGTCGGACCATAAACGTTGTAGTACGCACGTTGCCGAGCACTTGCCATCGTTCGCCACGCAGCAGCGGAAATCGCCTCGCCGCCGACCAGAATCACCTTCGGCCGGACTTCATCGCCATCGTTTCGCGACGCTTCCAGCATCGCCAATTGCGATGGCGTTGCATCGAGCACGTCGATAGCCTGAGCATCGATGCATGCCTGCATGGCCTTGCCATCGAAACGTGACGCTTCTGGCACGAACACCAGGCAACGTCCGGACAATAGTTGTATCCATTGCTTGACCAGGGAATCGAAAGCGAACGACGCATTGAGGCTGACGCGCAAGGCTTCCGGATGAAAGCGATAAATTTTCTGATCCAGCGCCGCCCATAGATTGACGACACTGCGATGATTCACCATCACGCCCTTGGGTACACCGGTGGAGCCCGAGGTGTAGATGAGATAGGCCAGATGGTCCGAGCTCAATCCAAGCGCCTGCACATCGGGATTGGCGCTAGATAGAGCGATCCAATCCTGCCGTGTTTCAAGATTGAACACCGGCAGGGAACCCAGCCTATCCTGATCCAGTACACGCTGCCCAACCGCATCGCTGAGCAACAATGCGGGCTCGGCATCGCGCAAGATCTGCACGAGACGATCGGAGGAATACACCGGATCCAGCGGCACATACGCCGCACCCGCCTTCAGAATGGCGAGCATCCCCACCACCATCGCCAGGCTGCGCTCCACGCACAGCGCAATGCGGTCGTCCGGCTTGATACCCTGCGCGATCAGGTGATGCGCCAATCGGTTCGCCTGCACGTTCAATTGCGCATAGCTCAGCGACTGATCTTCGAACACCACGGCCGTTGCATCGGGCGTACGCAACACCTGCTGCTCGAACAGCTGATGGATG
>NZ_JADIKF010000013.1 GCF_016904945.1 Dyella mobilis | reverse complement strand
TCAGGATCTGCCCTTCGAGCAGGTCGTCGAGATCGCACAGCCGCCTCGTCGGCTGGATCACACGCCGCTGTTCCAGGTGTTGTTGGCCTGGCAGAACCATGACGAAGGGACCCTGGCCTTACCCGATCTTCGAGTTGAACCCTTACCGACAACATTCAATGCGGTGAAATTTGATCTGGAATTGGTATTGAGCGAAACCACCGAAGGAACCGTTGCGGGTAGCCTGAACTACGTCATGGCGTTGTTCGATGCCGCCACGGTGGAGCGTTATCGCGGTTATCTTCTGCAGGTATTGCGCGCGATAGTCGCCGATGCCGCGCAGCCGATCGCGCGCATCGATTTGCTGGACGATGCCGAACGCACGTTGCTGCTGCAGAGCTGGAACCAGACCGATACGCCTTATCCGCAGGGTCAGTGCATCCATCATCTATTCGAACAGCAGGTGCTGCGCACATCGGATGCCGTCGCACTCGTCTTCGACAACCAATCGCTTACCTACGCCCAGCTCAATGCGCAGGCCAACCAGTTGGCCCACTACCTGATGGTGCAGGGCATCGGGCCCGACGATCGCGTGGCCCTCTGTGTCGAACGCGGCACCGCCCTGGTGGTCGGGCTGCTGGCCATTCTCAAGGCCGGTGGCGCATATCTGCCGCTCGATCCGGTCTACGCTTCCGAGCG
>NZ_JADIKF010000022.1 GCF_016904945.1 Dyella mobilis | reverse complement strand
CCAACCCTTCGCTCACAAAGATCGTGCGGCCGCGATACACGATCTGGCCGTTGCGCCGAACCTTCAACACGTGCACGCCTTGGTCGTAGAGGATCGGTGACAGACGGGCAGGATAAGCGCGCGGACTGGGTCGATAACGCGAGATAGGGGGACGCAATCCCAGCGCCTCGTGTGGTCGCCGGCAGTTATAGAGATGGCGCCAGCTGTCCATGGCGCGCTGGCAGGCAGCCAGGCTGGCGTAGTGGCGAGCTTGAACCACCTCCCGTTCCAACGTGCGGTGCAGGCGCTCGAGTTTGCCCTGGGTTTGCGGATGATGCGGGCGGCTGTGGCTCAGCGTGACGCCCAGACGCATGAGCCATGCTTCCAGGGCCGTGATGCCGGTGCCTCGGGTGGCGGCCCAGGCAGGACCATTATCGGCGGTGATGCGATCAGGTAACCCATAGCGCTCAAAAGCCTCAATCAGCTGCATTTGCGCAGTCACGCTGCGCTCGTTGGCACAGGCATGCAGACGCAACATGAAACGAGAGTGATCATCCAGCAGGGTGAACGGATGGCAGTGACCCTGTGGGCTGAGTGTGAAGTGCCCTTTGAAGTCCATCTGCCACAGCAGATTCGGGGCGGGCTGTTCAAAGCGCTGGGTGGCCGGTGCAGAAACAGCCGGGCCCGCTAAACGACAGCCATGACGACGCAGGATCGCCGCGATCGTGCTCGGCTGCGGAGCGTCTGGACCGACCAGTAACGCACGTAGCTTGCGCGGCCCCCAATACGGATACTTGCGGTGCAACGCCAGCACACGCGCTTCCATCTTCGCCCCGGTGCGCTGGGGACTATGAATCGGCCGACGCGACCGATTGGCTAGCCCCAGCTCCCCTTCATTCGCATAACGTTCCAGCCACTTGTAACCGGTCTTGGGGCTGATGGCGTAACGGCGGCACAGCTCTCGCATCACCGTTCCGGGCTGACGGGCCAGCAATACGAACTCGTGGCGACAGGACATGAGGGTCTTCTCCTTCCACGGCATGACGCACTCCCAAGAGTCGACATCCCGTGAGACTAGGTGTTACCCATGTCTCCGAACACCTGTTACCCATGTCCCCAGTCCG
>NZ_JADIKF010000012.1 GCF_016904945.1 Dyella mobilis | reverse complement strand
GGTCAGCAGCGGCGGCGCCCTGGATCTGGGCAAAGGCACGGTGACGGGGACGCTCACTGCCACCGGCAACGGCGCGATCTCGCAAGCCAGCGGCAACGGCTCGGGATTGACCGTCACGCAGGCGGCGAGCTTCACGCAGAACGCCAACGGCGCCGACGTACTGCTCGGCAATACGAACAATCAGTTCAACAGCAGCGTGACTTTTTCTCCCGCTGCAGGCGTGGAGATCGGTAGCCTGTCGCTTGCTGCAACCAGTGCTCCCGGCGGTACGGTAACGCTACCTGGCGCGGTGTCGGGCAATTTGACCTTGAATTACGGGTCATCGGCGTTGACCGTGCCCAATAGTATCGTCGTCGGCGGCAACTTGAGCATGACGGGGAGCGATATCACGCTCAACGGCAACGAAAGCACCGGCGGTTCGCAGACGTATAACGGCCATCTGTTGCTAGGCGCCGCTACCGTGTTGACCGCCACCGCGGGTGGGGTGACGTTCAACGGTACCGTCGACAATGCGACGTCGACTACGCAGGAAGCGCTGACGATCAACGCGGCCGGTCCGGTGGCCTTCGACGGTGCCGTCGGCGCCATCGGCAACGGTGCGCTGAGCAGCTTGACCGTCACCAGCACGGGCGCTTCTGCGGGTATCACCCAGGGCGGCCTGCTCTATGTCAGCGGCGCCAGCACGTTCAATGCAGGCACCAGCGGTGCCATTACGCTGGGCGAATCCACCAACCAACTGCAAGGTCCGGTGAGCCTGACGGGCGGAACCGTCACCCTGGCCAACAGCGACGCGACGATACTGGGTTCGGGCACGGTCACCGGCGCTTTGACGCTGACGAGTGCGGGCGCCGGCGGCATTTCGCAGGCGACCGGCACCACGCTGACGGCGACGGGCGGCGGCAGCATCACGGCGAGCAACGGCGCCATTGCGCTGGGCAACCAG
>NZ_JADIKF010000016.1 GCF_016904945.1 Dyella mobilis | reverse complement strand
CACGAACGCACCGTAGAGCGCGTTCAACTCGCGCACCAGTACCCCGATGGACCACCCATCGGAGATGATGTGATGCTGGGTGAGCAAGAAGACGTAGTCGTGCTCGGCCAGGTGAATCAGGCGCGCGCGGATCAGCGGGCCGTGCACCAGATCGAAGGGTGCTTGCGCTTCGTCGGCAGTGAGCTGCGTGAGAAGGGCGTGTGCCTCGGGCGCCCCGCGAAGGTCGTGCTCGCATAGTGGAAGACCGCCATCTGCGGCCAGCACCTGAACCTGCGGCTCGCCCTGTTCGGTCACGAACACGCTGCGTAGCGCCTCGTGGCGGGCAAACAACGCATCCAGGCTGCGTTGCCAGGCCGACACATCCAGCGGGCCGTGCAGGTGCAGTGCCATCGGGATGTGGTACGTCGCGCTCACGCCGTCCAGTTGCGCCAGGAACCACAGGCGCTGCTGCGCAAAGGACAACGGCAAGGCACCTTCGCGGGAAACCGGCTGCATCGCCGGTAGCTCGCTGGGGCCTGCATCGCGCGTTGCAGCGATCGCTGCGGCCAGCGCGCTCACCGTTGGATGCGCAAACAACTGCGCCAACGGCAGGCTCGCACCCAGGGCCGCGGGCAACCGGCTCAGCAGGCGCACCGCCAATAGCGAGTGGCCGCCCAGCTCGAAGAAGTTGTCGTGTCGGCCAACGCGTTCGACACTGAGCAACTCTTCCCAGAGGGCGGCCAAGGTCTGCTCGATCTCGCCTTGCGGTGCTTCATAGGCGTGTCGCGCATAGGCCTCGCCATCGGGTGCCGGCAAAGCCTTGCGATCGAGCTTGCCGTTGGGCGTGAGCGGCAAGGCATCCAGTTGCACGAAGGCCGAGGGCACCATGTAGTCGGGCAGGCGTGTGCTCAGGTGTGTGCGCAGCGCCGCGGCCAGATCGGAGGTCTCCCCATCGGTGGTGACGTAAGCGACCAGCCGCTTGTCGCCGGGCACGTCTTCGCGAGTGATCACCACGGCGTCGCGAATCGCTTCGTGCTCGGCCAGCCGCGCCTCGATCTCGCCCAGCTCAATGCGGAAGCCGCGGATCTTGACCTGGTGATCGTTGCGTCCCAGGAACACGAGGTTGCCGTCGGGCAGATAGCGGGCCAGATCGCCGCTGCGATA
>NZ_JADIKF010000010.1 GCF_016904945.1 Dyella mobilis | reverse complement strand
TCCTGCAATGGCGAGAGCGCGTAGATGTCCTGGATATTGGCGATGCCGCCGGGCACGTGGGCGACGATGCGGTCGATGTCGGCTTGGGTAAGGTCGATCAGCGGCAACGTGTCGGGCGCAATGATCGTAGTGTGCGCAGTGATGCGATTGGGTGGTACCTCGATATCGTGGTGGCTGCCGAGCGTGGTGGCCAGGTCGCGCAGGATGGGCGAAGTGAACAGCGAACGGACCTCGATGCCGAGGCCCTGACGGCGCAAGCGAGCCATCAGCCGCACGGCCAACAGCGAATGGCCGCCGAGCTCGAAGAAATTGTCGTGACGACTGACGCGTGCGACACCCAGCAATTCTTCCCAGATGGTTGCCAAGGTTTGTTCAATGTCACCTTGCGGTGCTTCATAGGCGTGTCGCGCATAGGCCTCGCCATCGGGTGCAGGGAGTGCCTTGCGATCGAGCTTGCCGTTGGGTGTCAGCGGCAAAGCATCCAACTGCACAAAGGCCGAGGGCACCATGTAATCGGGCAGGCGAGCACTCAGATGTGCGCGCAGCGCCGCGGCCAGGTCGGCGGTCTCGCCCTCGGTGGTGACGTAGGCCACCAGCCGCTTGTCGCCGGGCACGTCTTCGCGAGCGATCACCACGGCGTCGCGAATCGCGTCGTGCTCGGCCAGCCGTGCCTCGATCTC
>NZ_JADIKF010000019.1 GCF_016904945.1 Dyella mobilis | reverse complement strand
ACGATGCGCAGCCTGAACTATTGCTCAGCGATGCCGTGGGACGCCGAGCCTTGGGCGATACGGCACTGGCTTGCGTGCCTGCACTGCATCTGGATACATCACCACTGCCGTGGTCCACTCAGTCACCGAGCAATCCCGATGCGGCAGTGCTCGGGTTGCATTCCCGCCATCTGGCCTATGTCATCTATACCTCCGGCTCCACCGGAAAGCCCAAGGGCGTGATGATCGAACACGCCGCGGTGTGTCATCAAATTTCGGCCCTGCAAGCCAGCTATGGCTACGAAAAGCACGACCGCATCCTGCAATTTGCATCAGTGTCTTTTGACGCATCCATCGAAGAAATTTTTGGCGCACTGCTGACTGGCGCCTCTCTCGTACTGAGGACTCAGGCGTGGCTTACATCGGTCGATGACTTTATCGACAATTGCGCATTGCACCAGATAACGGTAACCAGCCTGCCAACGTCTTTCTGGAGTCAGTTGGTCAATACCGAAGGTCGCAAAGCACTGCCCAATACGCTGCGATTAATGGTCATTGGCGGAGAAGAAGCCAGCGCGGCAACATTAAAAGCCTGGTGTAGCCAGGAAGGCTATCGGCCGGAGCTGATGAATTCCTACGGGCCAACGGAAACGACGGTCAACGCCACACTGCAAAAGATTCGTCCTGAAGGTCCGTGGGGTTCGATCGGCCGCCCGATCGCCAATACGCGCATCTATCTGCTGGACGCCAATCGCCAGCTGGCGCCGCTTGGTGCAGCCGGAGAAATCTACATCGGTGGTGCCGGTGTCGCGCGCGGGTACTTGAATCGTCAAGAGCTCACGGCTGAACGCTTTCTTCCCGATCCGTTCAGTCTGCAGGCGGACGCGCGGATGTATCGCTCCGGCGACCTGGCTCGTTATTTACCTGATGGCAACCTGGAATTCCTGGGCCGCAATGATCACCAGGTGAAGATCCGAGGCTTCCGCATCGAGCCGGGCGAGATCGAAGTCCGCTTGGCAGAACATCCGCTGGTGCGTGAAGCCGTGGTCATTCCTCGCGAAGACATTCCCGGCGACAAGCGCCTGGTGGCCTATGTCACCATGACTGAGAGTGGACGTGGTCAGAACGAGTTCGTTTCGACGCTTCGCGCGCATCTGAGCACGCAGCTTCCCAACTACATGGTGCCGGCGGCCTTCGTACCGTTGGAAAGCCTGCCGTTGACTCCCAACGGCAAACTCGATCGCAAGGCGCTGCCGGCGCCGGACAGCGATGCATACGCACGTAGCACCTACCAAGCACCGCAGGGCGAGACCGAACGAGCTTTGGCCGCCCTGTGGGAAGAGCTGCTCGGTGTGGAAAGTGTGGGGCGAAATGACCATTTCTTCGAGCTTGGCGGTCATTCGCTGTTGGCCGTGCAATTGATGGCCCGCTTGCGCCGACAAGGGCTGGGCGTCGAGATCCGCGCGCTTTTCAGTACCCCTGTACTGCGCGATCTGGCCGCCACGCTTGGAAGCTATCGCGAGATAGCAGTGCCTGCCAATGCCATAACCTCGCAAAGCACGGCCATTACTCCGGACATGCTTCCGCTGATCGACCTGACTCAGGCCGATATCGATCGCGTCGTTGCGCAGGTGCCGGGTGGCGTCGCCAATATCCAGGATATCTATGCACTTTCGCCGTTGCAGGAAGGCATTCTGTTTCATCATCTGCTGGCGACCGAAGGCGATCCTTATCTTCTGATCAGTCAGATGGCTTTCGCTGATAGGGACTTGATCGATCGCTATCTCGGCGCGATTCAACGAGTTGTCGATCGCCACGACATTTTGCGCACGGCCTTTGTCTGGGACGGTTTGTCGACACCCGCACAGATTGTCTTGCGAAAAGTGGTACTCCCGGTCACCACCTTGAAGTTCGATCTGCAGGATGGGCCGATCCAGGAGCAGCTGGCTCGCCGCTTCGATCCAAGGCAGCATCGCCTCGACCTTTCGCGAGCACCCTTGCTCCAGTTCGTGGTGGCGCAGGATACGGAGCATGGACGCTGGCTGTTGTTGGAACTTCAACATCATCTGATAGGCGATCACTCCACCCTGGAGATCTTGCATGCCGAAGTACGTGCTTTCTTGTCGGGGCAAGATCACGCGTTGCCGGTACCGCAACCCTTTCGCAACCTGATCGCCCACGCACGCCTGGGCCTGTCTGCCGCTGAGCACGAGCATTTCTTCCGCGGCATGCTTGGCGATATCGATGAGCCCACCACGCCTTTCGGCCTGGTCGACGTACATCGTGATGGTGCACGCGTCGGACAGGCCCATCAGATGCTGCCGAAATCGCTGAATCAGCGATTGCGCGCACAAGCGCGCCGCCTTGGCGTTAACCTTGCCAGCTTGTGCCATCTCGCCTGGGGGCAAGTCGTTGCGAAAACGAGCGGGCGTGAGTCCGTTGTATTCGGCACCGTTCTTTTCGGACGCATGCATGGCGGCGAAGGCGCCGATCAGGCGATGGGTTTGTTTATCAACACGTTGCCGATACGGCTCGATCTGGACGATACGGATGTCGAAACCAGTGCGCGCAAAACGCACGACAGGTTGGCGGAGCTGTTACGTCACGAGCACGCTTCGCTTGCTTTGGCCCAGCGTTGCAGCGGACTTGCCGGGTTGGGGTCGCCCTTCAGCGCTTTGCTCAATTATCGACACCATGTCTCGGCTGCTGCGCTGGACACTCCTGTCGTCGAAGGACCGGAACGGCTAAGCGGTGAGGAACGCAGCAACTATCCTCTTACTTTGTCGGTAGAGGATCTTGGCGATGGACTGGGCCTGACCGTCCAAGTCGTGCAACCGGTCTCGCCGTTGCGAGTATGTCGATTCATGCAACGCGCACTGGAGCAATTAGCCGATGCCTTGGAGCACACTCCCCACGTGCCGGTGCGTCAGCTCGATGTGCTTCCGCTGGAAGAAAAGCAGCTTCTGTTGACGAAGTGGAATCAGACCGACGCAGCGTATCCTCAGGACCAGTGTATCCATGAGCTGTTCGAACAGCAGGCGCTGCGCACACCTGAAGCAACGGCCGTGGTGTTCGAACATCGATCGATCAGCTATGCGCAACTGAATGCGCGGGCCAATCACCTCGCTCTTCAGCTGGTTGCCGAGGGAGTACGCCCTGGGCAACACGTGGTGACGTTGATCGAACGCGGCAACGCCTTGGTCGTGGCGCAATTGGCGATACTCAAGGCTGGCGCCATCTATGTGCCCGTTGACACGCAGGCCCCCGCTTCCCGAGCGAACTGGATAGCTTCCGACTGCGGAGCAACTCACGTGCTGGTCGACGAGATGCGTGCGCTGACCGCTGCTGTCGACCTGCCTGTCATTGTCGTATACGACAATGAGATTGATGCCGCCGCCTACGCAAGCAATCCCGTGCTGGCGAGTGGCGACGAGGATGTCGCCTATGTGATGTACACCTCCGGTTCCACGGGACATCCCAAAGGCGTGCGCGTGCTGCATCGAGGGGTTGCACGCTTGGTCATCAACAACGGATATGTGGTGTTCGATACGCAATCCAGGGTTGCCTTTGCATCCAATCCGGCGTTCGATGCCAGCACCATGGAAGTATGGGGACCCCTTCTCAACGGCGGCGCCATCGTCATTATCGATCGCGATTCGACGCTGGATCCTGCCCGTTTTGCACAGGCTTTGACGCATCACGCCGTTACGACCCTATTTTTGACCACGGCACTGTTCAACCAGCACGTACGCACGATTGCGCCTGCTTTGGCGCGCTTGAAGTATCTTCTTTGCGGCGGCGAGCGCAACGATCCAGAGTCGTTCTGGCAGTTGCTGGAGCATGGAGGACCTCAGCATCTCATCCATTGCTATGGTCCTACGGAAACGACGACCTTTGCATTGACTTGCGCCATCGATGCGTCCTATCGCAGCTGTACCAACTTGCCCATTGGCCGCCCGATCGCCAACACACGCATCTACGTGCTGGATGCGCATCGTCAACCGGTACCGCGCGGCGTTGCCGGCGAGCTGTACATCGGCGGAGCCGGTGT
>NZ_JADIKF010000009.1 GCF_016904945.1 Dyella mobilis | reverse complement strand
CTGTGCGTGGAGCGCAGCCTGGCGATGGTGGTGGGAATGCTTGCCATCCTGAAGGCGGGTGCGGCGTATGTGCCGCTGGATCCGGTGTACTCCTCCGATCGTCTCGTGCAGATCTTGCGCGATGCCGAGCCCGCATTGTTGCTCAGCGATGCGGTGGGACGCCGAGCCTTGGGCGATACGGCACTGGCTTGCGTGCCTGCACTGCATCTGGATGCGGAACAGTTCCCATGGCATGAACGATCTGAGTTCAACCCGGATGCCGGGGCACTGAAGCTAAATTCGCAACACCTGGCTTACATCATCTACACCTCCGGCTCCACCGGGACACCCAAAGGCGTGATGGTCGAGCATCGTCAATTGGTGACATCCACCTGGGCACGCTCGGGTGTCTACCGTACCGACGCCGATACGGCACTGCTGCCGTTGACGTCAATGGCGTTCGATAGTTCGCTGGCTGCAATATTTGGAACGTTGTTGTTTGGCGGCGCATTGCATCTTCTTGCGCAGCACAGCGGCACAGATCCGCATTACATTCATCGCTACGTCAAGCAAGCGCACATCACGCGGGTGCTGTGCGCCACGTCGTTGGCGCGGCTGCTGTTTTCAACCAAACAAAGCGAGAGCTCGCACGGTGAGACGGCGGGACTGACCGACGTTATTGCAGGTGGCGAGCCTTGCCCCGAAGAACTTGGCAAATATCTCACCGCCAAAGGGATATGCCTGTACAACGAGTACGGTCCTAGCGAAGCCACCGTATGGAGCTCGTTCTACCGTTATCCTGCTGCAGGAGATGCGGGAAAGGTCGTCCCGATTGGCCGGCCGATCGCCAACACACGCATCTACGTGCTGGATGCGCATCGTCAACCGGTACCGCGCGGCGTTGCCGGCGAGCTGTACATCGGCGGAGCCGGTGT
>NZ_JADIKF010000007.1 GCF_016904945.1 Dyella mobilis | reverse complement strand
AAGCCGCGGATCTTGACCTGGTGATCGTTGCGTCCCAGGAACACGAGGTTGCCGTCGGGCAGATAGCGGGCCAGATCGCCGCTGCGATACATGCGTGCATCGGGGTGTGGGCTGAACGGATCGGGCAGGAAGCGCTCGGCCGTCAACTCCGGACGATTGAGATACCCGCGAGCGACGCCGGCACCGCCGATGTAGAGCTCGCCGACCGCGCCCAGCGGCACCGGTTGACGATGCGCATCCAGGAGATAGATGCGCGTGTTGGCGATCGGGCGCCCAATGGTCGGCATTTCGCCGGCGATCAATGTGCACGACGTGGCAACGACTGTCGTCTCGGTCGGACCGTAGTTGTTTACCAGAACGATGTCGTGCCTGGGCAAGACGGGTACTTGAGGCAGGTCTTCACCGCCTATCAACAAGTGTTTAAGCGTCGAAGGTATCAAGTCCTTGGATGCAGCGAGTAAAGCAAGCGGCGTTATCAGGAAGCTGATATCTACGGCTTGCTCTTTCCACCACTGCAACGTAGCAAGAGGGTTCTTTGAAACGGTTCTGGGCGGAACAAGCAAGATGCCACCCATCGCCAAGGCAGGCCACAACTCCCATGCGCTGGCGTCAAACGCCATGCCTGCCATCAAGGTATGGCGGTCGCCGGGACGAAGACCGAAGCGATGCGCGTGCCAGTCAATGAGATTGGTAAATTGACGGTGCTCCACCATGACGCCCTTGGGCGTGCCGGTGGAGCCGGAGGTGTAGATGACGTAAGCCAGGTGATGCGAGGCCAACGCCGGAAGAACAGGATTGGTGTGCGGCTGCGCAGACCACCGCGGTGCATCGAGATCGATGACGCGCAGCGACGCAAGGGCTTCTTCGCCCAGCGCCTGTCGCCCGGCGACATCGCAGAGCAGCAAGCGGGGTTGCGCATCGCGCAGGATCAGAGACAGACGGTCGGAGGAGTAGACCGGATCGAGCGGCACATACGCACCGCCGGCCTTGAGAATGGCCAGCAGCCC
>NZ_JADIKF010000003.1 GCF_016904945.1 Dyella mobilis | reverse complement strand
GTGCGGAGATCGAGCCGTTGATCGGGTTCTTCGTGAACACGCTGGCGTTGCGCATGGATCTGTCGCAGGCACCGAGCGTGGCCGAGCTGTTGGCCAGCGTGCGGCAAACGGCGCTGTCGGCGCAGGACCACCAGGATCTGCCGTTCGAGCAGGTGGTGGAGATCGCCCAGCCGCCGCGTTGCCTGGATCACACGCCGTTGTTCCAGGTGATGTTTGCCTGGCAGAACAACGACACCGGCGAGCTGGCGTTGCCGGGGGTGCGCGTCGAGCCGGTGTCGCTCATTTCCGACATTGCGAAATTCGACTTGGAGTTGGCGCTGGGTGAAACCGAAGACGGCGCGATCGAAGGGGTGTTGAATTACGCCACGGCGTTGTTCGATGCAGCGACCATCGAGCGGCATCGCGGGTACCTGCTTGCTATGTTGCAGGCGATGGTGGCCGAGCCACTTGCATCGGTCGCCCAAGTGGATTTGCTCGCTGCCGAGGAGCGCGAGCTGCTGCTGCACACCTGGAACCAGACGGATGCACCGTATCCGAAGGATCAGTGCATCCATCAGCTGTTCGAGCAGCAGGTGTTGCGTACGCCCGATGCAACGGCCGTGGTGTTCGAAGATCAGTC
>NZ_JADIKF010000006.1 GCF_016904945.1 Dyella mobilis | reverse complement strand
CGCTCGGCCGTCAACTCCGGACGATTGAGATACCCGCGAGCGACGCCGGCGCCGCCGATGTAGAGCTCGCCGACCGCGCCCAGCGGCACCGGTTGACGATGCGCATCCAGGAGATAGATGCGCGTGTTGGCCATCGGTCGTCCGATCGGAATAAGGCCTGTTTCAACGTCATCCAGGCAAGACCACGCTGAGGCGCAAACCGTGCATTCCGTGGGGCCGTATGCATTGAAGACGGTAGCGCCGGTTTGCAGCGCATGGTGCCATGCCGTACCGGGAGCTTCGCCTGCCAGGATGAGCGTCTGCAGACTTGCGATGCGCGTCGGCTCGATGGATTCACGCAGCAAGGCAGGAGGCAGCGTGGCATGCGTAATGGCCTGGCTGTCGAGGTAATCGCGCCATGCCGTTCCCTGGCGCTGCGCGCGCGTGGGCAGGTGCAGCGATGCCCCAACACTCAATGCCATGGCCATTTCTGAAATGCTTGCATCAAAGCTGCACGAGGCAAACTGCAGGACACGGCTATTGGCCGAGACGCCGAAAAGGGAGGTCTGCGCTTGCGCGAGCTGCACGAGGTGGCGGTGCTCGACCATGACGCCCTTGGGCGTACCGGTGGAGCCGGAGGTGTAGATGACATAGGCCAGATGATGCGAGGCCAACGCCGGAAGAACAGGATTGGTGTGCGGCTGCGCAGACCACTGCGGTGCATCGAGATCGATGACGCGCAGCGACGCAAGGGCTTCCTCGCCCAGGGCCTGTCGCCCGGCAGCATCGCAGAGCAGCAAGCGCGGTTGCGCATCGCGCAGAATCAGTGCGAGTCGCTCGGAAGCGTAGACCGGATCGAGCGGCAGATATGCGCCACCGGCCTTGAGAATGGCCAGCAGCCCGACCACCAGGGCGGTGCCGCGTTCGAC
>NZ_JADIKF010000004.1 GCF_016904945.1 Dyella mobilis | reverse complement strand
TTGCGCATGGATCTGTCGCAGGCACCGAGCGTGGCCGAGCTGTTGGCCCGCGTGCGGCAAACGGCGCTGTCGGCGCAGGATCACCAGGACCTGCCATTCGAGCAGGTGGTGGAGATCGCCCAGCCGCCGCGTTGCCTGGATCACACGCCGCTGTTCCAGGTGATGTTTGCCTGGCAGAACAACGATACCGGCGAGCTGGCGTTGCCGGGGGTGCGCGTCGAGCCGGCATCCATGGACTTCCATACCGTCAAGTTCGACCTGGACCTGACGCTGGGCGAGACGAGCGAGGGAAGCATTGAGGGCGCGCTGTTCTACGCCACGGCGCTGTTCGACGCGGCAACCATCGAGCGCTATCGCGGCTACCTGCTTAGCGTGTTGCAGGCGATGGTGGCCGATGCGCACGTGCCGGTGTCGCGGATCGATCTGCTCGGCGCGCAGGAACGCGAGCTGCTGCTGCACACCTGGAACCAGACGGACGCACCGTATCCGAAGGATCAGTGCATCCATCAGCTGTTCGAGCAGCAGGTGTTGCGTAC
>NZ_JADIKF010000002.1 GCF_016904945.1 Dyella mobilis | reverse complement strand
GGTCAGCAGCGGCGGCGCCCTGGATCTGGGCAAAGGCACGGTGACGGGGACGCTCACTGCCACCGGCAACGGCGCGATCTCGCAAGCCAGCGGCAGCGGCTCGGGATTGACCGTCACGCAGGCGGCGAGCTTTACGCAGAACGCCAACGGCGCCGACGTGCTGCTCGGCAACGCGAACAATTTGTTCAGCGGTGCGGTGAGTTTCATCGAAGGGCCGAGCGTGCAGATCGGCAGCTTGTCGCTGGCCAATACCTACGC
This sequence comes from Dyella mobilis, assembly GCF_016904945.1. GTDB lineage: Bacteria > Pseudomonadota > Gammaproteobacteria > Xanthomonadales > Rhodanobacteraceae > Dyella_B > Dyella_B mobilis. The sequence continues at coordinate 321 of NZ_JADIKF010000002.1, read as the reverse complement.
CAGCACCACCGCGCAAACCGTCAGCCTGCCGAGCAGCTTGAGCGGCAGCCTTACGCTGGATTACTCGGCAGCGCCGTTGGCGATATCGGCCAGCAGCGTAGGCGGCACGCTGAGCGTCACCGGCACCAGCATCACGCTCAACGGCAACGAAAGCAGCGGTGGTTTGCAGACGTATACCGGTCACTTGCTGCTTGGTACGAGCGCCACGTTGACCAGCACCGCGGGCGGGGTGACATTCAACGGCACCGTCGACAATGCGACGTCGACTACGCAGGAAGCGCTGACGATCAATGCAGCCGGTCCGGTGGCCTTCGACGGCGC
>NZ_JADIKF010000008.1 GCF_016904945.1 Dyella mobilis | reverse complement strand
ACGATGCGCAGCCTGAACTATTGCTCAGCGATGCCGTGGGACGCCGAGCCTTGGGCGATACGGCACTGGCTTGCGTGCCTGCACTGCATCTGGATGCGTCGCAACTGCCGTGGTCCACTCAGTCACCGAGCAATCCCGACACAGCAATGCTCGGCCTGTGTGCCCGGCATCTGGCTTACGTCATCTATACCTCCGGCTCCACCGGGATGCCCAAGGGCGGCATGGTGGAACATCGCCAGCTCGTTCATTTGATGCAAGCGCAGATTCCGCTTTTCAAGGTTTCAGCGCAAAGTCGAATTCTGCAGTTTGCATCGTGCAGTTTCGATGCAAGCATCTTTGAAATCGTCATGGCTTTCGGCTCGGGTGCTTCACTCCATCTGGCCAACCAGGCCCAGCGCCAGGCCGCAGCATGGCCGAGCTATCTCAAAGAACATGCGATTACGCACGCCACGCTGCCTCCTGCCTTGCTGCGCGAACCCATTGAATCGGTGCAGTTGGCCGATTTGCAGGTGCTTATTCTGGCGGGTGAGGCACCAGATACCGCATGGACGCATGCACAGAAGACAGGTGCTGCAGTCTTCAATGCTTATGGCCCCACAGAATGTACGGTGTGTGCCACGGCATGGTGTGACGTTAGCGGTGGTCCGGCCGGCTCCATCCCGATCGGCCGCCCGATCGCCAACACACGCATTTACGTGCTGGATGCGCATCGTCAACCGGTACCGCGCGGCGTTGCCGGCGAGCTGTACATCGGCGGAGCCGGCGTCGCGCGTGGCTATTTGAACCGTCCGGATCTCACGGCCGAGCGCTTTCTCGAGGACCCATTCAGCCCGCACGCCGATGCACGGATGTACCGCACCGGGGATCTGGCGCGATACCTGCCCGATGGCAACCTGGAATTCCTGGGCCGTAACGACCACCAGGTGAAGATTCGCGGCTTCCGCATCGAACCGGGCGAGATCGAAGCGCGTCTGGCCGAGCATCCGCAGGTGCGTGAAGCGGTGGTGATTCCGCGCGAAGACGTGCCGGGCGACCAACGCCTGGTGGCCTACCTCACCAC
>NZ_JADIKF010000014.1 GCF_016904945.1 Dyella mobilis | reverse complement strand
CGCTCGGCCGTCAACTCCGGACGATTGAGATACCCGCGAGCGACGCCGGCGCCGCCGATGTAGAGCTCGCCGACCGCGCCCAGCGGCACCGGTTGGCGATGCGCATCCAGGAGATAGATGCGCGTGTTGGCAATCGGCCGGCCGATCGGAAGCGTGGCATGGTCCCGATACCTTTCGTCAATGAGGCACGTCAGCGCAAAGGTCGTGGTCTCGGTGGGGCCGTAGCAATGGATGAGATGTTGCGGACCTCCCTGTTTCAACAGCGTCCAGAACGACTCCGGATCATTGCGCTCACCACCACACAATAGATAGGTAAGGCGCGCCAAAGCTGGTGCGATGGTACGCACGTGCTGATTGAACAGCGCCGTCGTCAGGAACAGCGTCGTGACGGCGTGACGAGTGAGAATTTGCGCGAAACGAGAGGACTCGAGCGCGGAATCCCGATCGACTACGACGATGCTTCCGCCGTGGAGCAAGGGTCCCCACATTTCCATGGTGCTTGCATCGAACGCGGGATTGGATGCGAAGGCAACCCGGGATTGCGCATCGAAGGCGACATAGCCATTGTTGATGAGCAGGCGTTTGATCGCCCGGTGAGGTACCAGCACGCCTTTGGGATGGCCGGTGGACCCGGAGGTGTACATCGCATAGGCCAGCGCTTCATCGTGGCACGGCAAGTCCGGGTTGGTGGCGACGAGGCTGTCATCCTGGTGAGCGGGGATGGCCGTGACCGGTATGTCGAGTCCGGCGGGAAGGTCGTCGAGGCGGCCAATCAGCACGCGGCATGCGCAGCAGTCGGCGATGATCCAGCCGATGCGCGATGCGGGGGTCTGCGGATCGAGTGGAACATAAATGGCACCGGCCTTGAGTATCGCCAACTGCGCGACGACCAGTGCACTGCTGCGTTCCATCAAAGTGATCACATACTGCCCGGGACGAACACCTTCGGCGATCAGGTGGTGGGCCAGCTGGTTGGCTTGCGCATTGAGCTGGGCGTAGGTGAGCGACTGGTCTTCGAAGGTGATGGCGATGGCATCGGGGGTTTGCGCCGCCTGTTGCTCGAAGCAGTGGTGGACGCACAGATCCTGTGGATACGGTGCGTCGGTCTGATTCAACGTCTGCAGCAGCATGCGTTCTTCGGGGGGAAGCACATCGAGTTGTCGCACGGGAGTGCGCGGTGCCCGTTCCAGCGCATCGACCAATTGTTCCAACGCACGATGCATGAACTGACAGACACGCAGGGGAGAAATGGGCTGCACAACCTGGGCAGTCAGGCCAAGGCGGTCGCCAAAATCCTCGACGGACAGTGTGAAGGGGTAGTTGGTGCGTTCTTCAGCGCCAAGCCATTCCATTCCTTCATCGGTCGAAGCATCCTGCTGGGTGATGGGTGCTTCATTGTGACGGTAATTGAGCAATGCACTGAATAAGGGCTCCGCTGCAGCGACACCGCTGCACTTCTGCGCCAGGGCGAGCGAGGCGTGCTCGTGACGCAGCAACTCGGCCAACAGGCCATGCGTACGGCGCACGCTGGTTTCAACGTCCGTGTCGTCGAGATCGAGCCGCACCGGCAGAGTATTGATAAACAGTCCCATTGCCTGATCGGCTCCTTCGCCACCTTGCAGACGGCCGAACAGCACGGTGCCAAAGACCACCGATTCGCGTCCGCTGGTCCTGGCAACGACTTGCCCCCAGGCCAAGTGACACAAGCTGGCCAAGTTGACGCCAAGGCGACGTGCCTGAGTGAGCAGGCGATGATGAAGGGCTTGCGGCAGACTGCAGTGAGCCTGCTCGACGCGGCTACCGTCGCGATGCACGTCGCTCAAACCAAAGGGTGTCGTGGGCTCGTCGATATCCGCGAGCATGCTGCGGAAGAAATGTTCATGCTCTTCCTGGGGCAGGCCTAAACGCGCCTGAGCAACCAGATTGCGGAAGGGCTGTGGTGGGCGCAAGGCATTGCCGCGCCCTGCCAGGAAAGCCTGTACTTCGACATTCAGCATCTCCAGCGTGGAGTGGTCGCTGATCAGGTGATGCAGTTGTTGCAGTATTTGCCAACGCCCATGGTCCCGATCGTAGGCCACCACGAATCGAAGCAGAGGAGCCTGGGCGAGATCGATGCGGCTACGGCGAGGATCGAAGCGGTGCGCGAGTTGCTCGCTGATCGGCGCATCTCGCCCGTCCAGGGTCAACTCGGTTACCTGCAAAGGTGCCTGGCGCCAGACCACTTGTGCGGGCGTGGACAAACCTTCCCAGACAATAGCCGTACGCAAAATGTCGTGGCGATCCACGACGTTTTGAATGGCGGCGAGATAGCGATCGAGCAGGACTCGGTTGGCGAAGGCCATCTGGCCGTTCATCAGGTACGGATCGCCATCCGTCGCCAGAAGATGGTGGAACAGGATGCCTTCCTGCAATGGCGAGAGCGCGTAGATGTCCTGGATATTGGCGATGCCGCCGGGCACGTGGGCGACGATGCGGTCGATGTCGGCTTGGGT
>NZ_JADIKF010000005.1 GCF_016904945.1 Dyella mobilis | reverse complement strand
GCACTTTCTCAAGCGACAGCGTACTCACCCTTGCGGATAGCCGGACGGATCGGCAGCGTGAGGTCGCCGGCGATGAGCTGCAGTTCGCCGTCCTGGATCAGGCATTGCAGGCGCATGCTGCGCTCGCACAGGGTAGCCAGTTGCTGCATGTCGGCGTGGTCGATGGCGAGCACGCTGAGGTTGTCGTGGCGGGTGAGCGTGCTGGCGATCTTGCTCCACCAGACGTCGACGGCATGGCCACCATAGGCCAGCACCACGACGTGCCGCGACTGGTTGCAGGCTTTGCGCAAGCGTGTTTCATCAGGCAGGCCGACGTCGACCCACAGCTCGATCTCGTCGGTATAGGCCTTGCGCCACAGGGCCGGTTCGTCGGTGTCGCTGAGCCCCTTGCCGAACTCCAGCCGTTCGTCGGCATACAGCGTGAACGCGAGCAGGCGCGCCATCAATCGCTCCTCGGTTTCCGACGGATGCCGGGCGAGGGTCAATGCGTGGGTGGCGTAGTAGTGCCGGTCCATGTCGCTGATCGACAGTTCGGCCTTGTGGATGGTGGCGGTGAGGGCCATTGGGGCACTTGAGTGGGCGTAAACCGACTATTTTACGCGGCTTTGCCC
>NZ_JADIKF010000011.1 GCF_016904945.1 Dyella mobilis | reverse complement strand
GGCGGTCTCTAGACTCAAGTGCAACACCCCCAACCGAGGTGCTGCATGGCGAGGAATTACAGTCATCTAAGTGCCGAAGAGCGCGGCGCGATCATGGTGGGCAAAGCACGTGGGGAGAGTGCCCGGCAGTTGGCCGCATGGCTCGGTCGTTCACCCAGCACCATCTCACGAGAGCTAGCTCGCAACGGTCATCGTGAATCCGTGGAGCAGCCCTTCATGGGGCGCCCACGGTTGGCCTACGATGCTCAGCGAGCTGGGCAACGCGCTGCTCGACTACGCCGCAAAGCGCGCCGCCCACGTAAATTGCTGCCGACCTCACGCCTGTGGCGGCACGTGCAAGGTCTGCTGACCAAGGGCTGGTCCCCGCAACAGATCAGCCGCACACTGCGTCGTCAGCACCCTGATCAACCGGCTTGGCACGTGTCCCACGAGACGATCTACACCGCCATCTATGCCGCACCGCGCGGGCAGCTGCGGCAAGCCTTGGTCGCATTGCTTAGGCAGCACAAATGCGCGCGTCGTCCTCGTGGCCAGGGCGCCAATCGGCGTGGTCAGATGCCCGATTTGCCTAGCATCCACGATCGGCCACCGGAAGCAAACGAACGGTTATTGCCTGGGCATTGGGAAGGTGACCTGATCAAAGGTACGCGCAACACGGCACCTGTCGGGGTTCTGGTGGATCGTCAGACCCTGTTTTTGAAGCTGGTTAAATTGCGCGGCAGTTCGGCTCAGGAAGCCCTGGATGGATTTAGCCGTGCGTTCGCGCCGCTTCCCGCGTCGATGCGCCGAACGCTGACCTACGATCAGGGGAAGGAAATGGCCCTGCATAAGACGCTATCCCGTCGAACCGGCCTGGCGATCTACTTCGCTGATCCGCATAGCCCTTGGCAGCGTGGGATCTGCGAAAACACCAACGGCCTGCTACGTCAGTATTTACCCAAGGGCGAAGATATTTCGATTTACACGCAACGCCAATTGGATGCGATTGCGCGTCGGTTGAATCTTCGTCCTCGCGCCACCCTGGACTACCACTGTCCCGCTGAAATGTTCATGCGCGCATTAGGACGTCATGATCTGGCGGATCAAATTGATGACGCACTTCTAGATTGACTCTGCC
>NZ_JADIKF010000001.1 GCF_016904945.1 Dyella mobilis | reverse complement strand
GCCGCCTGGCAACGCAGCCTCGATGCGCTGTTCGCCCGCCACGAAGCCTTGCGCACCGTCTTCGTCGCCCATCACGGCGAGCCGTCCATTCGGTTATTGCCGCCCGAGGCCGGCGTGCCGCTGCACCTGCACGATCTGCGCGGGGTGCCCGAGGCACACGCCCTTCTCACGCAGCTCACTGCCGACGCAGCGCAAGCACCCTTCGATCTGGTGCACGGGCCGCTGATCCGCGCGCGCCTGATTCACCTGGCCGAGCACGACTACGTCTTCTTGCTCACCCAGCATCACATCATCTCCGACGGCTGGTCCCTGGGCGTGCTCGTCGGCGAGCTCAATGCGCTTTATCGCGCCTTCGTGGCCGGCCAGGACACGCCGCTTGCGCCACTGACCATCCAGTATCCCGACTACGCCGCCTGGCAGCGCCAGTGGCTCACCGGCGAGCGCGTGCAGGCGCACGGCGCGTATTGGCGGCAGCAACTGGCCGATGCGCCGGTGTTGCTGGAACTGCCCACCGACCG